>NZ_CP108708.1:0-219041 GCF_045162695.1 Streptomyces sp. NBC_01003 | reverse complement strand
CCGCAGACACGACGCGCCGCCGCTACGCGGCGGTTCCCGCGCTTCGCGCGGAAAGAACTCCCCGACTTCGTCGGGGAGTTGGCGTCACTCCGTGACGCCATGTCAGCACCGCTTCGCGCTGCTGACGGCTCGGATCGCTCCGCGATCCGGCCTAGCAGGCCCACGCTCCGCGCGGTCCCGCCAAAAGCAGCTGGCTACGCGGGCGGGTCGTGGATGTGGCGGTGCGTCTGTGGTGGCGCAGGCCCTTGACGATCCGTCATGCTTCTGGTCGGAATCGGACAAGGCGAGAATCTCCCAAGCCGCGTGTGTGTCATTATGGCAAGTTGGCTAGATTATGGCCTGGATGCTTACCACCGACTGCCCCTGCTGGCCCTGATATACGTCGCCAAGCATTCACTAATCGGCGACATCATTCAGTGGCCTTGGCCCCTGCCGAGCACATCAGTCACGGGAGCCCGTAATGGCAGATAGGTGATGGGCTCGACGTGGGGCACCTCCTCTGATGGTTCGTCAGAAACAGCCTTGATGGAAGAGTTTGGGCGATCTCGGGGCCGACGCTGACTCGCATATCTGATCACCGGGCGGGTCGGGCAACTCTGCTGCGGTACCTGCTGCCTGAGGCGACAGGCGGGCGGGCCAGGGCGGTTGTGCGTCGCTCACGTGCGGGCTCCGAGGGCCTGGTCCAGGTCGATGCCGTCGGAGTCGTCACAGCCTCCGGCCAGTAGGAACTCGTCAACGGCCGGAGCCGCGGCGAGGCGGGCCCGCCAGGTGCGGACGACGTCCTGGACTGGGGCGAGGCTGAAGGGGTGCCGGGCGTCGTCCAACGCGCGCACCAGTCCTGCTCGAACGCGGACACCCAGGTCTCCGAGCGCCGGTCGGCGCGCAGCTCCTGGAGCAGCTGGGCGGCGGCGGGGGCTTCCTCGG
The DNA here is from genome assembly GCF_045162695.1 of Streptomyces sp. NBC_01003. Lineage (NCBI taxonomy): Bacteria > Bacillati > Actinomycetota > Actinomycetes > Kitasatosporales > Streptomycetaceae > Streptomyces > Streptomyces sp. NBC_01003. Next base: position 218,117 of record NZ_CP108708.1, on the reverse strand, counting down.
GCTGCGCGCTCATCAGGTCCTACAGAGGGGTCGCATCGCCACCGTACGTGCGGTGCGGGGCAGTTGGGCGGGCTTGTTGTCACTTCGCGTCGGCGCGTGGTTCTCCAGGGCCGCGGCTCTTGTCTCGCGACTGGCAGGATGGCGGGTTGAGTTGTGCGGCTTTGAAAGGAATCCCGATGTCCGCTCGCTACCAACTGGTGATCGACTGCGCCGACCCCGACCGCCAGGCCCATTTCTGGGCCGCCGCACTGGGCTATGAACTCGCACCGCCCCCATCCGGTTTCGCCACATGGGACAACTACTACCGTGACCTGGGGCTGCCCGAAGAAGCGTTGACCGGCGGCGCGGACCGGATCAGCGACCCGCAGGGCGGTGGACCGGCCATCTGGTTCCATGTGGTCCCGGACGCGAAGGCCGTGAAGAACCGGCTGCACATCGACATCCACGCCAGCGGCGACCGCACAGACCCGATCGAGACGCGGAAGAGGCGAGTGGACGCCGAAGCCGGCCGCCTGATGGGCTTGGGCGCCCTCATCACGGTTGTCATGTACGAGGAAGGAATCGACCACTACGCGGTCGGAATGAAGGACCCCGAAGGGAACGAGTTCGACATCAACTGACCAGAGCTCGGTGACAACCAACGTGCCTTGCCATCCCACAACGGCCAGGTCACCAAGGCCCGCAGGTGTCAACCATAGAACGCCTGAGCCGAAGGACAACGCAGACTCGGTGGCGACGCTGCGCCGAGAGGTGGCGAGGGGAGCCAACTCGTCCTCGCTGACTGGGCCCCGGTGGGCTACCAGCTGGTGAGTGAAGACGGACGCGACCTGTACGTCCAGGTCCGCTATGCCGCTCTCCTGGAGAAGGCGGACCCCATCGCACCCCCTACACAGGCCGCGCCTACGGACGAGTGCTGGTGTCACCGGTGGACGCAGCCGAACTGCTGGGCTGGGGCGAGCGGGGCGCTTCCCAGCTCGCGGCCGCGGCCCGGATCGCCGCCGACCGGTGGGGCCTGACCATCGCCACGGCAGGCACGGCGCGGCATGAGCCGTCCTACCCGCGCGGCGCGCGTGTCAGGTGGAGCCGGAAGTCGTCACTTGCCATCCACCCACCCGCGAACCCGGCGAACCTTCCCGGTCGGAGCACTAGGCGTTCCGTACGTCGGCGCGCTTGTCCAATTCGCGCATCGCCTCTGCGTGGGCGCTCATCCGGATGCTCAAGCTGCCGCTGGTGAAGAGCGCCACACCAGCGACCGACACCGGCAAGGACAGCCCGAGCACAGCCAGGGCTTCGGGCCAGTCGCGTTCGTTCTGGCACCAATCACTGCTTTGCAGGCCGTTGTTGGCGGTACCGCGTTCGGTCAGCAACCGTGACTCGCACTCCGCGGGGTACTGGTCGTCTGGCTCGCGATCGACCGAGTATGGCGTGAGCAGCAGCAGAGCACACCATGCCCACTGCAGCGCCGCCACAACCAACAGGCCTATGCCCCAGGCGCGTATCCGCCCGGCCCTGTCGCGGAAGTCGAGGTCGTAGTCACGTGATCGCATGGTGGGCGAATCTAGCAGCGTGTTTTCTCAGCTCGGGGGGCGTCCACCCCCATTCCCGCGGACGGGTGTCCAGGGTTCACACGGCGGCTGTGCCGGCTGTCCTCTTCCGCCAGCTTCCACGCCGCCAGCCAGCCGTCATATCTGGTTCTCGGCCAGTCGCAGGGGCTCTCTGCTCCAGCGGTGTCCAAGTCGACTGCGGCGCAGGCCTGTTCTCAATCGCGCTCATCGGGCCTCCCGCGCGGTGCACAAGGCTTCCCACTCGGCGTAGGTGGCGCACTGGCCCGCGCTGCGTGCCCACAGGCCGCTTTCAGCGGTGCGCGGGGCCTTGGGGGTGAGGTTGGTATGGGTGTTGGGGCGCGGAACGGCCAAGGCCCGCGGGTGCACGCTTAGGCGGCGAAGCCGATGTTCATGACGTACTCGTAGGCGCCGTAGTCGGAGCCGAGGTCGACGGTGATGCCGTCGAACCATGCCTCGTCCATGGCCTCGTCGTCATCGGCTGCCCAGGCCTGCACCATCCGGTCCCAGTGCCGCACGTTGAGGGTGCGGAAGGAAACGTCACGCTGGAGCGGTCGGGGGACCTGGGCTTGGTTGAGGGGATGGAACTCGACGCGGGTGCCCCGGCCTTGCCGGTTGAGGCGGGCCAGCAGGTGCCGGGCGACGTTGTGGCGGCGGACCTGCCGGTAGGCGGCTTCCAGCTGTGCCAGGCTCGTCTTCGACGGTGAGGCCTTGCCCTCGGCCCAGCGTTTCAGCGTGCGGTCGGTGACGGTGAGGCCGGCCTCACGTGCGGCCGCGCGCGCATGGTCGGTGCGGGTGAGGTAGTGCAGGCGGGCCAGCATGCCACGGCGGGTGGTTGCGGGGCTGGCGATGAAGGCGGCCAGCTGGTCGAGCTGACGGGCCGCGGCTTCGTAGCCCTTGATCCCACGGGCGCCGAACTTGCCGAACTCCAGATTCCTGTCGGGCACTTACTCCCCCTCCCCCGCCTGCAGGGCGTCGTCGGCGGCGGCTTTGGCGGTGTAGGTGTCCTTCACCTTGACCTCGGTAACGCCACGGCCCTCAGGGAAGACACTGTGCCAGTCACCGATGACGTGGAGTTCGTCGGTGCCCATCGCACGCACCACGGTCAGGCCCTCCTCGTGGGCCTTGTAGGCCTTCGTCCAGAGGTTGGCGAAGGCCTGGGAGCGGATGAGGTGCATCCAGTCCGGGCGGTACAGCTCCCGGTTGTAGTTCGACTCCCCCATCGTGGACACGAACTTGGAGTACATCGCCTTCACGTACTCCAGCGTCACCTCGTCCTCCTCGCCGATCGCCCGCTCGCGGGCATCCTTGAGGGCGATGCGGAACTTCTCCAGGAGGTTCTCGGTGGCGCCGGAGGTGTACGACTCGTGGATCTGTGGGGGGTCGCACAGGCCGTACTTCGGGCCGGACAGGCGTAGCAGGAGGCGCAGGGTGGGCTCGGTGACCCACAGGGGGCCGGGTTCGTCCCGGTTTCCGATCGGGTTCGGCAGCACCGCTTCGTGTTCCCAGTGCGGTGGGGTGATCAGGTGGACGCCTGCGCGGCGCCGGTCGTGGTCGAAGCCGGTGGAGTGCTCCAGCTGCCCGAGCGGAAGGTGGGTCTTGAGGGCGGACAGGTAGGCGCCGTTGATGTCGAGCGCGGTCACCTCGTGTTCACCGGGCGGGAGCTCGTGGCGGGTCCACTTGGGGCGGGCCTCCCAGATCCGGTCGGCGCCCTTCGCGGTCTGTTTCTTCAGGATGTCGGGGATCCAGGGGTGGGCGATCACGTCGTAGCGGGCGCCCTTACGGGTCTCGTCCAGCAACGCCATCGCGTCCGGGATCGCCCGCTTCAGCAGCGCGGCACTCGCGGCTTCGACGTCGCCCTCGTGGGCGGCGAGCGCGGCTTGAACGGCTTCGTGGATCAGGTCGGCCGGACCGGAGGGCTCCTGGAACGCCCGCCCACGCGGGGCCGGCTTCTTCGGCCGCTGCGCACCATGCGCCGCGTGTGTCGGGCGTGCCGTACGTGCCGTCTGGGCCTGCGGAGCGCTCGGATCCGTAGCCGTGAGAGCCGCTGTCGTGGCGCCGGTGGTGGGCCGGCAGTCGGCAGGGTCCAGGTGCTGGGGAAAGCCGGCCACGCGCTGTCGGGCCGGGCTGGCGCACAGGACGCACGGCTCGGGCGTGGCCAGAGTTTCGACGTCGTCCGCGTCGTCCCTGTCGTCGGCCGGTGAGGGTTCGGTCGCGTCGGGCGCGGCAACCGGGGCCGGTGCCACCTCGCCCGCCTCGGGCTCGGGCTCAGGCCCCGCCTCGGGCTCAGGCCCCGCCTCGGGCTCAGGCCCCGCCTCGGGCTCGGAGTCGGGCTCGGTGGGCGGTGCGAACTTCGCGGCCAGGCCGTCCAGGAGGTAGGCGTACTTCGCGCGCGTCTCCCCCGCCGGGTCACGCCCCGATTCCCACCCGGTGACGGTGGACGGGCTCACGCCGAGTGCCCGGGCCACCTGCGCCTTCGACAGTCCCGCCTGCTCGCGCAGACTCCGGCGTACCTCGGTGTCGGGAAGCTCCTCCTGCGGGGTGAGCGAGGCGAGCAGGGAGTCGATCGCGTCGAACTCGCTCATCACTGACCCGCCCCCTTGTCCGAGCGCCTGGCGCGGCGGCGCTCGGCCAGGGCCGGGGTGGCCGTCTCCTTGACCCGCTGCTCACCCCACCCGGTGATCTGTGCCGCCCGCCCGATCCGGCCGTGCACCGGCCGCCCGGTGACCGGATCACGGGCCAGATACACGCGCAGCGCATCGGCGACGCGACCCTCGGCGTCCTTCAACACCTCGACTGCATCGGCGAGTTCACGCTCGTCATCCACCTCTGACACACTCCAGACGATACCACTTTCAGTGACATACATTAAATTCGTGACGGTCGCCGTTTTGAGTCAGGCCATCGCGGGACAGTGAGCGATCAACCGGACGGCGTGAGGGTGCAGGTCGCGTTGCCGTGGTCACTGGGGGGACTGTGACCACCGGTAGAGCGTGCCGAGGCAGATATCGCGCATCAGGTATCCCGTGAGCTGGGTGTCGACGGTGTCGGGAACCTGCCCCGTGCCATGTTCGGCCTTGATGAAATCGGTGAACATGCCGCTGACGTAGGGCTGTTCGTGGAGCGGGAAGCCCGCACGCACCCAGGCGGTGAGGACGGCTTTGGTCTGTGCCGGGTTCTCCTGGCTGCTGCCGGCGAGGATGCTCATGCAGCGGGAGAGTGTGTGTCGGGTGTCCTTGCCGTGGGGGTGTTCGAGGCCTTCGGCCCTCAGCCCCTGGCGCAGCAGTTCGCGCCGCTGTTCGCCCCATTCGGCGATGGGGTCTTCCTTGCGCTGGAAGTGGTTGAAGAAGGTACCGCGGGCCACGTCGGCCGCTTCGGTGATTTCATCGACGGTGGTCTGGTCGTATCCCTGCCGTGTGAACAGGAGCAGCGCAGTTTCGCAGATGCGGTTCTTGACCCGGAGTCTGTTGCGTTCGCGGCGCCCTTGGAGGGCCGCAGCGGTGGTGGATGTGTCGCCCATGTGGTTGCTCCTCTCGCGCACGGTGTGTACGGGCCTTCCCCGGTTTCCGCTGCACACCATCCGGGCGAGCGGCGGAGGTGGCCCTGATGAGGGGGGCGGGCACTGCTCCGGCAGTCGATTCACTTGACCCCCTGATGTTCAGCGGTGCGCAGCACGCAGCACGGCCTGCATGACGGTCGGGAAGCACGGGCCGTGACGGTGAAGACGATGTCGGTACGCGGCTCGAGGGGGCTCAGGTGGTGTGGTCCTGGGGCGGTTCGGGCTGGGTGTGGAGGATGTCGCGGGCCTGTTCCGCGGCGCGGGCGATGCTTTCGGAGACGAAGTCGAGGAAACGGGCGATGTTTTCGAGGCGGGTGGCGGCGGGGGTGCCAAAACCGAGGACGCCGACGCCTTGTCGTGCGATGTCGACGACGTGGGCGGTGGAACGGGCGGAGGCCATCATCGACTGGTACATGATGTCGTTGTCCACGACATAGCGCTCACGGCGGCGTTCGTCGCGCTCCCTGCGGACCATCCCCTGACTCTCCAGGAACGCGACCGCCTTGGAGATGGATGCCGGGCTGACCTGGAGACGCTGGACGAGTTCGGCCGCGGTGAGGCTGCCGGTGTCGGTGAGGGTGAGGCAGGCCATCACCCGGGCCATCATCTTGGGCGTGCCCGACTGTATGAGGACGGTTGTGAACGTCTCCTCGTACGCGCGCACCGCTTCGGCGTCGCGTCCGTGGGGCTGCGCCGGCGTGCCCGGGTCGCGGGGCGTCGACTGCTTGCGGCGGGCCCGGTGTTCGGTGGCGCGGTGGGCCAGATCCGCGCGGTAGGCGGTGGGGCCGCCGTTGCGCATCACTTCGCGGGTGATCGTCGACGTCGGGCGGTCCAGGGTTCTGGCGATCTCGGCGTAGGCGAGGCCGTCGGCCAGTCCCAGCGCGATCTGCTGGCGTTCCGGCTGAGTGAGTCTGCCTCCCGGCATTGCGGTCTCCTTCTCCTTCGCGGCGATGCGCCGGCCTGTGGTGTCCGTGCCCGGTGTCCGGCATCCGGCGTTCGTGTCTGAGGTCCGACGCCTCGACTATAGCGTTCACCTCCATGCCATTGCAACGACCGGGAGTGGGTTCGTTGCATTAGAGCCCAGATCATTGCAATGAAATCCCTGCAACTACCTGCGCTTATAGGGTTCTTGCGCAACAAGGGTGTTGCCCGATCCTTGAATGCAACGTAGCGTTTCACTCATCAGAAACGACGGATCGAAGGAAAACACCATGCAGAAGTTCGACACCCCCGCCGCCGTCCTCGCCGTCCTGGACATCCCCGCGGGACGCATCCAGTTCATCGCCGCCGACCGCGCCGACACCACGGTCGAGGTCCTGCCCGCCGACAAGTCCAAGAGCCGCGACATAAAGGCCGCCGAGCAAGTCACGGTCGCCTACGCCGACGGCGTCCTGCGCATCGAAGCAGCCACCGCGAAGAACCGGATCCTCGGCAACTCCGGATCCGTCGAGGTGACCGTCCAACTGCCCGCCGGCTCCCGGGTCGAGGCCAAGGCCGCCGCCGCCGAACTCCGCGGCGTCGGACGGCTCGGCGACATCACCTTCGAAGGCGCGCAGGGTTCGATCAAGATCGACGAGACCGCGAGCGCCCGCCTCACCCTCCAGGCCGGTGACGTCTTCGTCGGCCGCCTGAACGGCCCCTCCCAGATCAGCACGCAAAAGGGCGACCTGAACATCGCCGAGGCCACCAGCGGCACCGTCGAACTGCGCACCGAGTCCGGCGACATCACCATCGGCGCCGCCCGCGGTGTCTCTGCCTCACTCGACGCCGGCACCACCCACGGCCGCATCCACAACACCCTCCAAAACACCGACGGCGCCACCGCCGGCCTCAACATCCACGCCACCACCGCCCACGGCAACATCACCGCCCACAGCCTCTAACCCACCCACACCCTCCAAGGAGCAGTCACCATGACCGACCTGGCCATCGCGGCGAACGGGCTTCGCAAGTCCTACGGCGACAAGACCGTCCTCGACGGCATCGACCTGCACGTCCCGGCCGGCACCGTGTTCGCCCTGCTCGGCCCGAACGGCGCCGGCAAGACCACCGCCGTCAAAATCCTCTCCACCCTCATCTCCCCCGGCCCCGGCACCGGCCAGATCCACGTCGGCGGACACGACCTCACCGCCCAGGCGCAAGCGGTGCGCGCCACGATCGGCGTCACCGGGCAGTTCTCCGCCGTCGACGGGCTGATCACCGGCGAGGAGAACATGCTCCTCATGGCGGACCTGCACCACCTGTCCAAGTCCGAAGGGCGACGGGTCGCCGCCGAACTCCTCGAGCGGTTCGACCTCACCGACGCCGCGAAGAAGCCCGCCTCCACCTACTCCGGCGGCATGAAACGCCGCCTCGACATCGCCATGACGCTGGTCGGCAACCCGCGGATCATCTTCCTCGACGAACCGACCACCGGCCTCGACCCCCGCTCCCGCCACACCATGTGGGGCATCATCCGCGAACTCGTCACCGACGGCGTCACCGTCTTCCTCACCACCCAGTACCTGGAAGAGGCCGACGAGCTCGCCGACCGGATCGCCGTGCTCAACGACGGCAAGATCGCCGCCGAAGGCACCGCCGACGAGCTCAAGCGCCTCATCCCCGGCGGACATGTACGGCTCCGCTTCACCGACCCGGACGCCTACCGTTCCGCTGCCTCCGCGCTGGACGACGCCGCAACGGACGAGGAGGCCCTCGCACTGCAGATCCCCAGCGACGGCAGCCAGCGCGACCTGCGCTCCATCCTCGACCGCCTCGACACGGCCGGCATCCAGGCCGACGAACTGACCGTGCACACCCCCGACCTCGACGACGTGTTCTTCGCCCTCACCGGCAGCGCCCGCATCCCCAACCAGCCCAACCAGCCCAAGGAGACCGTCCGATGAGCTCCCTGTCCCTCGCCGTGCGCGACTCGTCCACGATGCTGCGCCGCAACCTCCTGCACGCCCGGCGCTACCCGTCGCTGACCCTGAACCTGCTGCTCACGCCGATCATGCTGCTGCTGCTCTTCGTCTACATCTTCGGCGACGTCATGAGCGCCGGCATCGGCGGCGGCGGCGCCGGCCGCTCCGTATACATCGCCTACATCGTCCCCGGCCTGCTGCTGATGACCATCGGCTCCACCACCATCGGCACCGCGGTGTCTGTCTCCAACGACATGACCGAGGGCATCATCGCCCGCTTCCGCACCATGGCCATCCACCGCGGCTCCGTCCTCATCGGCCACGTCATCGGCAGCGTCCTGCAGTGCATCGCCAGCGTCATCCTCGTCGGCGCCGTCGCCGTAGCCATCGGCTTCCGCTCCACGGACGCGTCCGCCCTGGAATGGCTGGCCGCGTTCGGGCTCCTCGTCCTGTTCGCCACGGCACTCACCTGGATCGCCGTCGGCATGGGCCTCATCAGCCCCAACGCCGAAGCCGCCAGCAACAACGCCATGCCCCTCATCCTGCTCCCCCTCCTGTCCAGCGCCTTCATCCCCACCGACACCATGCCCGGCTGGTTCCAGCCCATCGCCGAATACCAGCCCTTCACCCCCGCCATCGAAACCCTCCGCGGCCTCCTCCTCGGCAGCGAGATCGGCAACAACGGCTGGCTCACCATCGCCTGGAGCCTCGGCCTGACCCTCCTCGGCTACTACTGGTCGAAGGCAAAGTTCAACAACGACCCGAAGTAGCCGAGATGGCCGCGCGGGCCGCCTCCCGCAACCCCGTTCCGCCCCATGGCGGCGTACCCCGACACCACACCGGGGTACGCCGCCACACCCACACCTTTACCGCGGTAAAGAAACTGGCCGCTGGCGGGGAGAGTGTGAGACCGGGACCTGATGCGCACTCAGGGAGACACACGGGGCGGTTCGGGGAGTTTGGGGTGGTATGAACTCGTTGGGTAGGCCCGGGCTTTACCGCGGTAAAGAATCCAATCCGAGAAACTAACGTGTCGAGGCGCAACTGGATCTACGACGTTAGTAAGGTGACACGCATGAGTTCTCCAACCGCCTCCAGCGACCGGGAAAAGGTCGTATCCAAGCTGCCGGGTCGGCTCCGCCAGAGCCTCAAGGTCAGATGCGCCCAGCACGGTCTCGAGATCCAGACGGCCATCGAACAAGCCGTCAGGGCCTGGACCGGACTCGCCTCCGGGCTTGAACCTGTCGACACGGCCGGCGCCGACTCGTTCTCCACCTTCCTCCCGCACGGTCAGTGGAACGACTTCAAGGCGGTCACCAAGCAGCGCAGCGTGTCGCTCACTCAGGGACTGGCGCAGGCCGTGCACATGTGGCTGGACAGCCATCCGGCACCCGACATCGAACGGCCGGTCGTCACCCGGCGGTTCGTGGTGTGCAACCAGAAGGGCGGCGTGGGCAAGACCGCCATCACCGCCGGCCTCGGTGAGGCCATGGCTGAGGACCGCAACAGCCTGTATCCGGTCCAGATCGCCAAGCAACTTGCTGCGGAGCCGGACGGTGACGAGGACCCGCTCGGTGTCGAGAACCTTCCCGGTATCGGCCTGCGCGTCCTCCTGGTCGACTTCGACCCCCAGTGCCACCTCACCAACCAGCTCGGTGCAACACCTCTTCCCATTTCGCAGGACGGCGACAGCCTCACCAACCACATGGGCGGCTCCCCCAAGGGCGACCTGCGGGATCTCATCGTCACCGTCGACGAGGAACGGTTCGGCGACCGTCTCCACCTGCTGCCCAGTTGTAACGACGCATTCCTCCTCGACGTCCGGCTCTCCGGAGTCCGCGCCCGGGAAGCCGCGTTGGAGCGTGCCCTTGCACCGCTGGAAGCCGACTACGACGTCATCGTTGTCGACTGCCCCCCGAGCCTCGGCCTGAGCATGGACGCCGCCGTCTATTACGGGCGGCGCCGGAAGGACGAGGTGCCCGGCCAGTCCGGCCCTCTCGTCGTCGTCCAGGCAGAGGACAGCTCAGCCGACGCCTACGACCTGCTGACGAACCAGATCGAAGACCTGCGCAACGACATGGACCTCGATATCGACTACCTCGGTCTGGTCGTCAACCTCTACGACCCGCGGCGCGGCTACATCGCCACGTCCTCCCTCGAGGGATGGATGGACATAAAGGATCCGCGTGTCGTCGCGATCGTCAGTGAGCGCAAGGAACAGAAGGAGGCCGTCCGAATGAAGCAGCCTCTGCTGTCGTACGCGCCCAAGAGCCAGATCGCGATCAGCATGCGGGCCATGGCGCGGGAGCTGTCATGAGCAAGAAGGACCAGTTGGGCGGCGGACGATTCGGCAACACCCAGACCCGTCCTGTCAGCGCCCGGCGCCAGGCCGTCGCGGAAGCGACCGGTGTTGCCACAACCGGCGCGCCCGACAGCCGCCTGCAGACGCTGCCGCTCGAACAGCTCGTGCCGACTCGGTTCAACCCGCGTCGTAACTTCGGCACTGATGAGGACCTCAAGGAGTTCGGTCGCAAGCTGGAGGTGAAGCAGCTTCAGCCGGCTGTTGCGGTCACGCGCGAGGCCTACCTGAAGCTGTGGGAGGAAGAGGCCGATGCGGTGGGGACCCATCGGTATGTCATCGCGAATGGTGAGCGCCGCTTCCGCGCTTCCCAGGTGGCGGGTCTCGGCACCCTTGAAGTCATCGTCGACGACACGCTTGCGGCGTCCAGGGCCACGTTCCTGGACGCGGTCCTGTCGGAGAACAACGACCGCGAGGACCTGGACCCCGTCGAGCAGGCCATCGGCATCCAGACGATGGTGGAGCAGCTCGGAGGCAAGGCCAGGGTCGCGGAGCACTTCGGCAAGTCGGCCGGGTGGGTCACCCAGCAGCTGTACCTGCTGAAGCTGGCTCCGGAACTCCAGGACCTCGTCAGTGCGGGTGTACTGCCCGTTCGGGAGACTCGGGACCTGGTGAAGCTGCCGGTGGAGGAGCAGGCCACTGCCTGGGTGAACCGGCTGGCGGCCCGGGCCGAGGAGAAGCTGGCGCCAGCGGATCCGGTAGAGCCCCGGAGAGATCTGTCCCAGCAGGCGCCGACGGCCCCGGTCTTTACCGCGGTAAAGAATCCGCAGACCGAGCCGCCGACCGCACCGACCGCACCAGCTCAGCCGGCGCCGTTCTTTACCGCGGTAAAGAATCCGCAGACCGACTCGCCGACCGCACCGACCGAGTCAGCTCGGCCGGCCCCCGGCTTTACCGCGGTAAAGAATGAGGGTGCTGAGCCTGCGCCCCGGAGCGACGTTGCCCACGCAGCGATGCCGTCATCCCCGACGGCTACGACTCCCGAGACTGTCCCCGAGCCCAGGGCCCACGAACTGACGGAGCGGGACACGAACGGACACGAGGCTGACGGCAAGAAGTTCCCCTACGACAGCGGCGCCATGAGCGCGCACCTCCTGATCCGGAAGATGGAGACGGATGAGGAGTTCTTCAAGATGGTCGACATCCTGGTCGCGACAAAGCTGCGGAAGCGGCCCGCGATCTGACGTGTCGGGCGTACCCCATCGACAAGCCCACCAACGCGCGACACTCAGCCCAAGAAGGCCCAGCTCCCATCGAAAATGGAGGCGGGCCTTCTTGGCGTTTGGGGATATCCGCAACTTCAGGTGGTCTCGGTGGGTGCCCTCGATGCCCCTTCTTTGTGGCTCCGCAAATGGGCTCCCGGCCTCCCGTCCGGCATGACTGTTCCCCCCTGTAGTTCGGATGATCCGGGGGGTGATGTCACCGGGCCGGAGGCACCAGTAGACCGCTGATGGAGGCAGGATCACCAGCTCGCTGGAAGGCTCTTCGTAACGTGGATGCTGGCGACCGGTGCCACGCCAACGTGGCCGGGACAGCACGACCTCGCAGAAGGTTCAGCGTGATCGACACCGGTGATGGGGACGTCTTCCTCGGCCTGTCGTCGGCAAGGGCGAGCACCAGGGAACTGCGTATCTCGGGCGGCAAGAGGATCTTCAACAGCGACTGCCGAACGGCGAACCCAAGCTGCGGGCCGTGCTGGACAAGCTCACCGCCGAGCACGGCACAGTCCTGGTCATGGTCGACCAGCCCGCCTCCATCGGAGCCCTGACCCTGGCGGTCGCCGGGGACGCCGGCTGCCGCGTCGCCTACCTCCCCGGCCTGACGATGTGCCTGATCGCCGAGCTCTACCCCGGCGAGGCCGGAGCGACGCCCGCGACGCGTTCGTCATCTGCGACGCCGACGCTGCCCGCACCATGCCGCACGCCCTGCGCGACGTCGAGCCACCGGCGAGGCCATCGCCGGGCTGGAGATGTTCGTCGGCTTCGACGACGACCTGGCCGGCGAGGCCACCCGTATCGCCAACCGCCTGCGCAGGCCTGCTCACCCCGATCCACCCGCACCTGGAACGCGTCCCGGGGGCCCGGCTCGACTACGCGGCGGTCTAGGCCCCCTGCTTGAGCGGTTCGGTTCCGCGGCCGCCAGGCGCAAGGCCGGGCGCCATCGCCCGACCCTCGGCCCCGCGCATGTTCGAGCGCCTCGTAGAGGACATCCTCGTCACGCTCGACGCACAACCGTGATCGTCCCGGGCACCGACGCGGCCGCGCTGATCGTGCCGGGCCTGGCCCGCTCGCTGCGCCTGGACCAGCGCAAGCTCCTGGAGAAGCGCATCCAAGAGCTGCTGGACGAGCGCCCTTTGTCGAAGATCCTGACCTCCTTGCCCGGCATCGGAATGCGAACCGGCTCCCGGGTCCCGATCGACGTCGGCGACGCGAGCGCGTTCCGACCGCCGCCCACTTCGTCTCCTACGCCGGACTGCCCCGCGACCCGCAGTTCCAGATCATCGATACACAGCGAGCAACCCTCCCGCCGGGGCAACAAGCAGCTGAATCGGGCGTTCTTCCTGGCCGCGTTCGCCGCGCTCAGCGACCCGGCTTTCCGGGCCTACTACGACAAGAAGATCACCCGGGCAAACTCCATACCCAGGCCCTGATCTGACTGACCGGACACAGGGGCGACGTTCTGTTCGCCATGCTCCGCGACGGCACCTTCTACCAGTCCCGGCCCGCAGCAGCCCGCAGTTGAACTCCGAGGGGATCTGCCAGAAGCACCACGCAGTCGGCCGCGGGATCGAACCCGACACCAGGTTCCCGTAGTCGCCTTCGGCAGTCATGGCCACCGGCTCGCCCGGCCGACGGCCCGGGCCGAGGAGAAGCTGGCGCCAGCGAATCCGGTAGAGCCCCGGAGGGATCTGCCCCGTCGGCGCCGACGGCTCTCGGCTTTACCGCGGTAAAGAATCCGCAGACCGAGTCGCCGACCGCACCGACCGCACCGACCGAGTCAGCTCAGCCGACCCCCGGCTTTACCGCGGTAAAGAATGAGGTGCTGAGCGTGCGTCCCGGAGCGACGTTGCCCAGGCAGCGGTGACTTCATCCCCAACGGCTACGGCTCCCGAGACTGTCCCCCGATCCCAGGGACAACGAACTGACGGAGCGGGACACGAACGGTCACAAGGCTGACGGCAAGAAATTGCCCTACGACAGCGGCGCCATGAACGCGCACGTCCTGATCCGGAAGACGTGTTGGGCGTGCCCATCGACAAGCCCATCAACACGCGACGACCATCCCTTCTCTTGCGTGGGTATCCCCGGCTTCAGTCGGGGCGGGAATCGCATCTCGGGGCTGCTGTGACGGGTCATGTGTGCGTGGGTGTTCTGTCTGCGGAGGGGTTGTCAGTGGCCTCGGTTATGTTGCTGACAAGAGCCGAAGGGGGTGGGCCGGGTGATTCGTGCGTACAAGTTCCTCATGCGGCCCACGGTGCGGCAGGCTCAGGCGCTCGGTGAGATGCTGCGTGATCACTGCTCCCTTTACAACGGTGCGTTGCAGGAACGCCGTGACGCTTACCGGCACGCCTCGAAGACGAGCATCAAGTACGGGCAGCAGTCCGTGCAGCTGAAGGACATCCGGGCGTTCGACCCGGAGCGTCAGGGCCGTTGGTCGTTCAGCTCACAACAGGCCACGCTCCGGCGGTTGGACAAGGCGTTCGCGGCGTTCTTCCGCCGGGTCAAGTCCGGTGAGAAGCCCGACTATCCGCGCTTTCGTGGGGTGAACTGGTTCGACACGGTGGAGTTCCCGAAGGACGGGGACGGCTGCCGGTGGGACTCCACGCCGCACGACCCGGTGACTCGCGTCCGCCTTCAAGGTGTCGGGCACGTCAAGGTGCACCAGCACCGGGCGGTGGCCGGCAGGGTCAAGACGATCAGCGTCAAACGAGAGGGCCGGAAGTGGTTCGTCGTGCTGAGTGCCGAACAGGTCCAGCCCGAACCGCTGCCCGCGACGGGTTTGGTCGTCGGGATCGACCTGGGCATAGCCAGCTTCCTCGCCGATTCCAGCGGCGGATTCGTCCCCAACCCGCGCCACGGGGCGAAGAGCGCCGCGAAGCTAGAAGCCGCACAGCAGGCCCTGTCTAGGTTTTTGCGTGTGCGCCGCGACAGGCGGACAGCCAACCACCGGCGTGCGGTCGAGAAGGTCGCGAAGCTGCACCGCAAGGTCCGCCGGCAGCGCCTCGACCACGCACACAAAACCGCTCTTGATCTCGTACGCGCACACGATTTCATCGCGCACGAAGACCTCAAGATCCGCAACATGGTCCGGCGTGCTGCGCCGAAGCCCGACCCTGCCAAGTCGGGCGCCTTCCTGCCCAACGGGGCCGGCGCGAAAGTCGGACTCAACCGCTCGATCGCGGATGCCGGATGGGGGGTGTTCCTGACGATCCTGGCCGCCAAGGCTGAAAGCGCCGGACGGGAAGTGATCGCCGTGGACCCCCGCAACACCTCCCGCCAGTGCCCCGAATGCGGGCATACCAGCGCGGAGAACCGGCCCACACAAGAAAAGTTCCACTGCGTCTCGTGTAGCCACTCGGCGCACGCGGACACCGTGGGCGCCCTGAACGTTCTACGGGCCGGGCTGGTCCGTCGCGAAGCCGCACCGGCGTAGCGAGAAGCCCCCTCATTCATGAGGGGGAGGAGTCACGAAGCCCTTCCCTCCTCGCAAGGGGAGGCCGACCCTCTTGACCATACCTGGCTTTCTGTACGCTGCTACTGCGTCTGCAACGATAGATGCAACGATGTTCGCCAAGGCAAGGAGTCACCGAAAACCTGTCACTGCAACAGTAACTACACGCTTGAGTGCAACGATAACTGCTTCGTTGTCTGTTACTTCATATACTCGTTTGCATGCTGCGTATGATGCATCATTGCTCGCTACAATAAATATTTGGATACTTGCAACGCTGCAACCAACGATGTTTCGTTCTCTGGAACGTGCGATCGTGCAAGCGATCTGACGATCCATGAGGCTTTCGATCCAGCGAGCGGTGGATCGATCTACGCAACGTGCGATCCAGCGATCGGTGCAGCTATCGATCTATCTATCTAACAAACGAGCGATGTATCTTGCGTGCGAACCAGCAATCGCCCTGACTAACCGTCAAGCGAACCAGCGAGCAGACTTTCTTACGCACCTGCTAACCAAGGAGCAAGCAAGCGATACGGCGAGCGAGCGAACCATGTTGCCTACGAGCTGACAAACAGTCATGCGCTCGATGTGTGCAACCTGCAAGCAGAGAGCCGAGCCATCGATCACAACGACCGTTCCTTCCATAGCCGTGATGGGGGCTCGTCCTCGTTCGGCATGCAGACCGGGATGTCGCCCCTATGGCGCAGCATCGGCCTGGGACAGCGGGAGTTGGGCCGAGTGAGGCGAAGTCGCGCGTCACTCCGCACGGGTGACGTGAGTCCTGTTATCGTCGTGCCTGATATCCCTGTGTCACTAGAGGAATCAGTGGCGAAAGTGGTAGGCAAATCCGGACGAACTGCCGAACTCGGCTGCTCAAGCGGACATTGCACCTTCCAGGTTCGCCTTCTTCCCCTGGTGACAGATGTGAACTTGTATGAGGAAGCGACTCGCTAGAGAGGTGGGCACGCGTTGAAGGTCATCGCCGTGGCAACGCAGAAGGGAGGGGTGGGCAAGACCAGCACCACCGTCAACTTGGCGGCCGGCCTGGCCCTCGCCGGCGCCCGGGTGCTGATCGTGGACCTGGACCCTCAGGCCCAGGCCGGAACGGCAGTCGGTGTGAACCTGGTCGGGGAGGACCAGCTGGCCCGCTCCCTGGGCTGGGTACTTCAGGCTCGGCTCCAGGGCATGCGCATGGATCTGGCCGGCGTTTGGTTCGATCGCTGCGAGTTGCTCGAAGAGTGGGAAGACGCCGGCACTTTGCACCTCCTCGCGTGTGAGGAGTCCACCATGACGTCAGCTCAGGACCTCATCCACAAAAAGGGCTTTCAGTCGACCCCCATACTGCGCCGGATGCTGGTGGAGATTGAGGATCAGTTCGACTTCGTCGTCATCGATACTCCGCCCGCCGTCTCCTCCCTGTCAGCGACGGCCCTGGCTGCGGCCGACTTCGTGATCACTGTGTGCATCCCGGAGTACCCGGCGCTCAAGGGTGCCGCGGCAACACGGGGCACCGTCAAGTACGTCAAGGACCGCACGGGCGGGGAGTGTGAGCCGCAGTACCTCGGCGCCGTACTCAACCGGTCGAACCCTCCGTCCAGGTGGAAGGCCCAGGAAGTCAACATCCGCAACGGCATGCTGGATGCAGACCTCTTCCCCTTCCAGACCGATATCCGCCTCGACAACCGGATCAGCGACTCCTTCGCCTACGGGGTGCCCTCGGTCATCCGCTTCGCCAGCCACACACCCGGCAAGATGTACAGCGAACTGATGGGCCAGATCGTGGAGCGCATGCAGTTGCCGGCGGAGAAGTGGCAGACACCGGAGCGCATCGAGAGCGAGGAGTCCGGTGACTGAGGAGCAACAGACTCCGGCCCAGAGGAAAAAGAAGAAGCAGTTCAAGCCGGCGGGTGCCGCTCTCGTACAAGGCCTCCTCTCAGGCGCCGACGACGTTGCAACGCGGTCCTTCATCGGCGGGGGACAGGGCAGCACACAGTCTTCAGCTCCGTCTTCTGCCTCTGTTCCCGCGGCAGAAGACGTTCCTTCAGCGATGGCCGAGACCGCTGGGTTGCGTCTTCCACCGCAGGCCAAGGACTCAAGTCCGGCACCTGAAGCAGAGGACTCTGCTTCACCGGCCAAAGATGAGGCGCCTGCCCCGCAACCAACGCGTCAGCGCGCGCGTACCCGCGCCTCCTCCCAGAGCAGCAAGGTTCCATCTCGCTCTGCCTCTCCTGCACCGGCCGAGCCGAGGACCGAAGAGGCGACTGCCTCCGCAGCCTCGACAGAAGCGCAGGAAAAGTCAGCGAAGACGGTGCACAAGCCGGCTCGGGAAGAAGCGAATGCGGCTTCCGCCCAACCGGCACAGGGGGAACGCAGCACGGACTGGGCTCACGCAGCGGTGCATGAGTCTTTCGCCGACGCCAAGATGCGGTCCAGCCAGTGGAAGTCGTACGGATTTCGCATCGCACCCGATGTCCTCGCCCGCCTCAAGGAGCGTCTCGGCGCAGACCGGATGAGTAGCGGCAACAGACAGCTCGCGCTTGGCCACTACCTGGATGCTGCTTTGCGGCATGTCTCGGGAGACGTGCCGCAGTGGATCGATCAGGCCACGGACTTCGCCACTGAGCGGCTGTGGGACTCGGAGTCGACACAGCCTTCTTCGTATCGTGTGGGCAGTGTGGCTCACGCGTGGGTCTCCGGGCTCAGCAACGCATTGCAGTCGGCTGACTTCGGGCGCAAGGGCACTCTCGTGATCTCGGCGCAGGTGGAGCTCTACCTGGATGCGCTTGAGTCCGAGGGGCCGTTGGTGCGTCCGGAACGGCGTCGCCACTAGACGCGGCGTGGCCTGTGAAAAAGGGGCTGGGGAGAGACGGTTGTCTCTCCCCAGCCCCTTTTTCACAGGCAGAACCTGCAGCGGCAACGATCCATGCAACGTTGCCTGCAACGCTGCAGCCAACGATGTGACGATCAATCAATCAAGCGAACATGCGGACTAGCGATCTCACGATCCATGTGTCACTAGAACTCACGGAGTCACGGTAGGAGCAGCCTGGAGCTGATGTCCGCTCAAATCCCCGTTACCGACTGGGACTTGCGTTAAGGGCGACACGCCGATTCTCTAGTGACGCCAGATTCGTGTGTCTTGTTTGCGCTAGGGTGTGATCACGACCAACAGACTTGTCAGGAGAGTCCAGCGATGTCGCTGAACCATGGCCAACTCAGCACCAGTGCCGTTGCCACAGCAGCAGGCCTCAGCGAGTCATGGGCTTGGAAAGCTCGCGACCAAGGGATCCTCCATGAGCCTCACTTCGAGGACTCGGTGGTGGCCCTTCGCGTGTACGCGTTCGTCTCTCAGAT
This sequence comes from Streptomyces sp. NBC_01003, assembly GCF_045162695.1. Lineage (NCBI taxonomy): Bacteria > Bacillati > Actinomycetota > Actinomycetes > Kitasatosporales > Streptomycetaceae > Streptomyces > Streptomyces sp. NBC_01003. Next base: position 199,706 of record NZ_CP108708.1, on the reverse strand, counting down.
CGTCTGGCCCGGGACGCGCCGGCCACGCAGCGCCCGCCAGGACCTCGAGTTGTGGCAGTCCTCCGCAGTCGAAGCCGCCCGCCAGGCGGTCTCCGACTCCAAGACCACGCCCCAGACCGTCCTGTGGGTTCTGGAGGATTCCGTTCATCTGGTCACAACGCCCGGTGAGCGGGCGGCCTTCGACCTGGAACAGCTTGAGGGCCGGGTCGCCATCCGCATCCCCGTGGGGCTGTGGGTGGCAGAACTTCCCGACGCCATGGCTTCACTCAAGACTCGCCGCCGACGCTCCAGCACCAAGGCAGCAACCGCGGCCTAGGGGAGTTGGTGCGCGCAGGGCAGCCGCCAAGCTCCTCGCGCCGCCGCCCCAGGCCGCCCCAGGCCAGCACAGGCCACCACGGCCCACCAACGCGTAGCGGCCTGGGAGCTGCAATTCCCAGGCCGCGCGCGTCAGTAGAAGGAGATGACAGCCAGCTAGAAACTTCCAGCTGAATACCGCCTCACCGAACTCGTCGTGTGTGCCTTGGCCGGGCCTTCGAGTCGCGATGAGGGTTTGCCAACTCACCTATCTCCTACCGGAGCAGATTATAGCTACCCACGCATGGGCTGGTTCAGTGCTGCCTCAAACAGGCCTTGAAAACCACCCCAAGACGTCACAAATCACTCGATATGAGTTGGGCAACCCGCTCCAGCTGACGAAGACGATGCGCAACCGCCTGCTGGGGGCGGTTCGTGCGCTGGTGGCGGACCCCACGCTGCGGGAAGCATCGGACGGCGCCCGCCTCGCGGCCGTCGTGCTCACTGCGAAAGCCCAGTTCCGGGACGGGTACCGGACATCGATCTGGGCATCGGAGCTGGGTCGGTGGCTCGGCGTATCCCAGTCGACCGTCGCGCACACCGTGCTGCCCGAGCTTCGTCGTTCCGGCGTGGTCGCCTCGAACGTGGCGACCAACGCCTTAGGGCACGCGACGGGCCTGAAGTGCTGGGTGGTGCCGGTGTACCGGGCGCAGAGGGCCGGCGACCGGCGGCACGCGCTGGCGTTGTCCCGCTCGGAGCTCTCGGTGCTGCTGCGGTTGTGCGAGGTGTTGTTCGGTCCGGGGTGGGCGCCGAAGGACAAGGATCCGGTGCCTGCCGGGTTGCTCGCGGGCCGTACGGGCCGGGGGGCGGCGACGGACCGGCTCGGGCTGCTGCTGATGGTGCTGACGACGGGTTCGACGGGCTGGCTGAGGCTGTGCCCCGGAGCGGTGGACAGCGGGCGGGGGCGTCCGGCGGCTACGGTGGCCCGGCTTCTGGGCTGCACGGCGGCGGCTGGGGCGAAAGTGCTCAAGCGGCTCCAGGAGCACGGCGTCGCGGACGTGGTGCGGCAGAAGACCGGTTCGGGTCTGCACGCGAAGTCGCGGGTGCGCCTGGTACCGGTGGCAGGGGCTCACGGACTCGCCGTGCGGGAGGCCCGCCGGGCGGCCGGTGCGGTGCTTTCAGAGCACGCCGCTACTGCATCCGGAGATCTTGAGTCCGGCGAGACGGGCAAGACCCTTGTGGCTACTGCGGTGGAAAAACCTGGACAGGGCGAAATCGCGGGATCGGCAGACCTCGCCGCAACTGCACAGCACCACGCTCTCCACGCTTCTGTGGTGACTCCTGGTAGGTCTCTTACGCTCTCTGGTGGCTTTTCCGGCGAAGGCCGTGGTGGGAACGGTGGTCTGCCGGACCGCGCGTGCCCGCGCGAGGACAGGCCCGACCACGGCGACGCTGTCGCCCGGCTGACACCGGTCGACGCCGAAGGTGGCCCGCTGCGCGGGGAACAGCCGAAGAAGTCCCCGGTCGTCGAAGCCGGGAAGGTCGGCCTCGGCCCGGTGAACGGCGCAAACGTGCGGGCCGCGGACGGCCAAGGCCAGAGCAGGCAACAGCAGGGGAGGGGGGCCCTGCCTTCGCAGGATCTGCGGGCCATCCTGGCTCCGGTCCGGCTGGTCTGGGGGCGGCTGGAGCGTCCGGCCGCCCGTCGCCTGGTGGAGGCCAAGGCCCGCACGGAACTGGCCCGGGTCGTGGGCTTCGCCGGTCCCGCCGACGCCCCGCAGATCCTCGCCGACCGGCTGGCCCGACGGCTGGAGGACCAGTTGCGCCTCGGGGGGCCGATCACGGATCCGGTGGGCTGGCTCATCGGCCGGGGCCTGCCGCAGCGCCGGGAGTGCGGCGACGTGCGGTGCGACGACGGCGCCCTGCTCGACTCCGGCCGGGACTGCCCGCGCTGCGAGGACCGCAGAGTCGACCGCCGTGCGCAGCGCCGCGCGGTCTCGGCCGCCGTGGATGCCGCGATGCCTTCAGCGTCCGAGACCGAGCGGCGGACAGCCGCCGAGCAGCAGCTGCACGAGACCGTCGCGGCCAGGGCATGGGCCCGCGAGCGGGAGTGGGAGCAGGTCCGTGCCCGGCAGGCGGCTGCAGCACAGGCCCGTACCGACGCTGCGGCACACCGGCCTGTCGACGACGTTCCGGCCGCGCCCGTGGCCCTGGTCGTGGTGCCTGCGCCGCGCCCGGCTCCGGTCGAAGCCGACCATGAGCTGGTTCTCGAGGACTTGACCCGCGAGCAGGTTCTGGACTGGCGAGATCGCGCAGCTCATGACCACCAGGTGGTGTTCGACCACATCGACCGCTACGGCGAGACGTCGGCGCAACGCCTGTTCACCAGGTCGTTCGTGTCGCAGGTGCGGCGCCTGTCCGGCCTCGGGCACCTGGACCTCGGCTACACGGCCTGGGGGCAGGCGTGAGCGGCGACGAGGTACCGGACGTCGACCTGGACAGGTGCGGGTTCTCGGTTCCCGGGGCGCCTTCAGATCTTCCAGGTGCGCAGGTGGTCGGCGACGGTGTAGACGTCGAGGCGGGTGTCGCGGATCTTGTGTACGAGGTCGGAGAGGGCGCCGTAGGGCGGGTCGATGGTCTCGCCGGACTGGTCCATGTACTGGGCGGCGACGAACGCCGCGTACAGGCTGTTGTGGTGGGGGAGCGGTTCAAGGCGGGCGATGGTGTGCAGGAGGGCTGCTGCCCGCCAGGCGTTGTCCGGGTCGGACTTCTCGAGGGTGGGCATCCTGGTCTTGTGGCGGGCCACGGCCGCCACAAGCGCCGAGTAGTCGGACACGCTCATGTCCTGGCGGCCGACGGCGAACTCCTGGACGTCCAGCAGCCACGCCACATCCACGTACAAGATCATGTCAGGCGGCCGCTGCCGGGGAGCCGGGCGACGGGGCCTCGTCGGGGAACGCCTCGTCGAACTCGGAGCGCAGCCTGTCGGCCCAGGCGGAGGCGCCGGTGACGAACTGCTTGCGCTGCAGCTCGCGTACGCCGAGGTCGTGCAGGTACTCCTTGAGGCTCTTGCCCTCGGCGGCGGCACCCGCGCGTACGGCTTCCATTTCCTCGTCGGTGAAGGACACATTGAGAGACGGCATACCGCCATGGTACCTAATTGGTACCTGCTGCGCGGCCGGGTGGGGCAGCGATTCAAGCGACCGTAGCGACTCAGATATGGACATTGCCGTCCGGGCCGGGTCGTGTGAGTGCATGTTCGCTGCAGAGTCGCTTGAGTCGCTTGACCCGGTGCGGCGGCTGCCGGTCGCTGTCCGGGGCGGGCCGGCGGCCGGGCGTCAGCTACGGGGCAGGGCTTGGGTCACTGCCGGTCGCTCGGACAAAAGTGCAGGTCAGAGGCAGCGGTCCGGCGAAACAGCGACCCAAGCGACTGAACATGCGCATATATGACGGTGCTGTCCTGTGTGGTGGGTGTGCGTGCGCGTCATATATAGAAAGCTTGAGTCGCTTCAGTCGCTGTTGCTTCTGCTGCACCCCCTCTGAGCTGCGTCTTTGAGGGGGTGCCTCGGGAGCTGCTCACCCGCCTGCCGGTCGCTGCGTCGTGACGGCGGTCGCTTCGGCTCAGCGATCCTTTGCCGATCTTTGTTTCCCACTGGTCTCTTGCGTCTCTCCCACTTCGCTAATCTGACGCAGCGGCTTCGGTCGCTTCAGTCGCTGCATGGGGGTGCACATGGCGTTTGAACTGCTGGTTCCGGACAGCGACTCAGGGGGGCAGGCGCGCCGAGCGCTGGCGACAGCCCGCTGGTTCGCCGCTCGCGGCTGGCCCGTTCATCCGCTGGCGCCGGGCCGCAAGACGCCTGCGGGAAGCTGCGCGGACTGCCGTGTGCCCGGGCACAGTTACGAAGGATGCGGCTGCAAGGTCGAGGGCCGCTGGTGTCACGGATTCCGCGCCGCCACGCTCGATGCCGCCCGGATCAACCGGTGGTGGGGCGCCAACCCGCGTTTAGGCGTGGGGGTCTCCTGCGGTCCGGCGGGCCTGGTCGTCATCGACATCGACGCGCATGAGCGACAACTCCCGGACAGGGGAAACCTGTTGCCCGGGATCCCCATCGCGGAGCAGGTCGATCTGACCGGCCTCGCGAACGGCTTTCACACGCTCGGTGTCCTGGCCGCCCTGCGCGGCGCGACGAGCCCGGCGCAGGACACATCCACGATGCGCGTACGTACCCCTTCCGGCGGCCTGCACGTGTGGTACCGGGCCCAGCCGGGCCGGCGGTATCAGTGCTCCACCGGGTCCGGCGGCGGCCGCGCCCTGGCCTGGCAGGTCGACGTCCGGGCGCACGGCGGCTACATCGTCGCCCCGGGCACCGTCACCGACGCCGGCCCGTACACAGCGATGGGCCCCGTGCGTGAACCCGCGGCGCTGCCCGCCTGGCTCGCCCGCGAGCTGGACCGTACCGGGCATCTGCCGCGGCCGCCCGAGCCCCGGCCGGTCGTCCCCCGCGCGCGGCAGGCCGTCATCGCGGCGGGCGGCGGGCGGACCACGGCGAGCCGGGTGCTCCGGGCCTCGCTCGCCGACGTGAGCGCCTGTGCCGCCGTACCCGAAGGGGCCGCGTTCTCCGAGAAGTTGAACCGCGCCGCCTACATCGCCGGAGGGCTTGTCGCCGCCGGGCACCTTGACGCGGACGAGGCCGAGCGGTGCCTGACCGAGGCCGCGGCGCTGGCCCGCGGCGGACAGGAAAGGCGCTGCGCGTCCATCATCCGCAGTGGGCTGCGCGCGGGTCAGCTGCACCCGCTGCATCCGGGGGGTCGAAGGTGAGCGCACGCAACAAGGAGACGCTGTTCGACTTCGATGCCCAGGCCGTGGCCTCGCAGATCCTCGCCAATCCGGTGCTCCCACCCCGCCATGAACCGGGTGAGGGCGTCGTCGCCACCGCCGAAGGGCTGCTGCCCGACACTCTCAGCGACCGCGGCAACGCCAAGCTCTTCGTCCGCCTGTACGCCCGTGACTACCGGCACGTGCCGGGTCTTGGCTGGTTCCGCTGGGACGGCACACGATGGCAGGTCGACGAGGACGACACCGTGCTGTGGGCCGCGGGTGATCTCGCCGAGTCGCTGGCCACCGGCGACCCGCGCGGTGTGTTCGCTCCGCAGGGGCTGCAGCAGCACCGTCGCCGCGCGCTGAGCACCAGCGGCATGAACGCGATGCTCTCGCAGGCCAAGTCCGCGCCCGGCATGGTCCTCAACGCCGCCCGCCTGGACGCCGATCCGTACGCTCTGTGCACCCCGTCCGGCGTCGTCGACCTGCGGACCGGGGCGATCCACCGCGCCGATCCCGACAAGGACTTCCACTCGCGGTCCACCACGGCGGCGCCGCTGGCGATGCCGACGCCGCGCTGGGACCGCTTCCTCAGGGACACCTTCGGTGCGGATCCCGAGGGCGCGGAGATGATCGACTTCCTGCATCTGCTGCTGGGCTACTCCCTCACCGGAGACGTCGGCGGGCAGGTCATGCCGTTCCTCTTCGGCTCCGGCAAGAACGGCAAGTCGGTGCTGCTCGATGTGCTGATGAAACTCATCGGTGACTACGCCGATGCCGCCCCGCCCGGCTTCCTCATGGCCCGCCCTTACGAAGGCCACCCCACCGACCTGGCCGAACTCCACGGCCGCCGCGTCATCGTGTGCAGCGAGGTCAAGCCCGGAGACCGGTTCGACGAGGCGCGGGTCAAGCTGCTCACTGGCGGGGACCGGATCAAAGCGCGCCGCATGCGCCAGGACTTCTTCAGCTTCCAACCGACCCACAAACTATGGCTGTTGGGCAATCACCGGCCCGAAGTCGGCACGGGCGGCTTCGCGTTCTGGCGGCGGATGCGTCTCATCCCGTTCGAGCACGTCGTGCCCGACCACCGGAAGATCGACAACCTGGCCGACCTCCTCGTCACGGAGGAGGGCCCCGGCATCCTCAACTGGCTGATCGAGGGCGCCCGTCGCTATCTCGGCGGCGAGCGGGACCTCACCGGGCCCGAGCGCGTCCGCATCGCCACTACCGCGTACGCGGAGACCGAGGACCACACCGGGCGCTTCCTGAGCGAGTCCTGCCGTCTGGACACCGAACTGAGGGCCGAACAGGCGTGGCTGTACACGGCCTATAAGACGTGGTGTCAGAATGAGGGAGCCCCGCCCATCTCGTCACGCGCCTTCGCGGCCCGGGTCCGCGAAGTGCTGGGACTGGCATCGCCCAAGGCGATGATCCTTTCCAACCAGCGGAAGTACTACCCGGGCATCGGACTGGCGGCCGACGAGGAGAGAGCATGAGCGCCCTCATCACCGAGTACGAGATCGCGCACGAGGCCGATCTGGTCTGGCTCGAGGACATCGACACGCTGGACTACGTCCGCCAGAGCCTGGACCGGTTGCCCACCCGCCGAGGCAGGCCCGCCTACCACCGGGACGGCCGCATGGTCGGCTACGCGGTCCTCGACACGCAGGCCAAGCCGTCGCGGTCCTCGGGTACGTTCCGCCGCCGTGTCTTCTGGCTGCTGCCGCACGACCGGGACAGCGAGCCCGAGGGTCTGTACGCAAAGGGTGCCCCGGCCGAGGCCGTGGACCCGTGCACGCTCGGGCCCGGTGACAAGGGCCGCAAGACCGAGCGCTCGGAGGGTGGGCCGCCGTCCTCGGCCATGCGGGCGCTGGGCATCACGCTGCCGCTGTAGCACCGCATGCCCCCTCCGTTTCCGGTTCGGTGAGCGCCCCGGCCACGTCGAACCGGCGCCGCGCCCCGGGCTGCCGGGGCCATGGACCCGGCAGCCCTCAGAGCGTGTAGACCAGGGTGAGCACTTGGAACTGACGCTCCATGGCTCGCCCCGAGACACCCGTGAAGCCGCCGGTCCCAGAGTTGGGAACGATGCTCCCGTCGCTGCTCTGGTTATCCCCGTTGGCCAGCCCACTGTGCTGGATGACGAAGGTGCCCTGACGGCCGTCGAGGGTGCCCTCGATCCTCTCGGACGCCACGTAACCACCGCCCGCGGCTCCTTGGACCGTGAGCACCTCGGCAACGCCCGTGCCATCGATCACGCCGCTGTAGTGCTTCCGAATCGTGACCCGGGTCAGTTTGGGTCCCTCAGCAGGCTCCTCGTACACCTTCTCGTCGAAATCAATGATCTCGAACTTGGCCTCGACGGTGCGCTCTTGATCAGTCATGGCCAGCAAGGCTAGCCCGGGCCGTACCACTGTCGTTTGCCGGGCTCACGTCTGCCACCGGTGTTCGCAGTGACGGCCATCCGCTCATGACGCTTGGACGCCGGTGAACCGGGGCGGAGTATGTCATGCCAGACAGCGGTGATCACTGAAAGTAGTCGATGCCGATTGCGGCCCAACTGCTCGGCGGCGGCAGCACGTTCGGCGCGGCCGGCCGTCAGGTGCAGGTCGCCGTCTACCTCGTCAACGCCGGTGAGCGGGGGCACGCGGCGGTAGACAGGGAGCTGTACATCCCCGTCGCAGCGATTCAAGCGACCGTAGCGACTCAGATGAGGAGATTGCTGTCCGGGCCGGGTCCCGTCAGTGCATGTTCGCCGCAGAGTCGCTTGAGTCGCTGGACCCGGTGCGGGGGAGGCCGGTCGCTGGGTGGGCCGCCGGCGACCGGGCGTCGGCGGCGACCACTTCTGGTCACCGTCCTACTTCGCTGCCTCCGACGGCGGCGCACCCCTCAAGGTGATCAAGGAGTACATCGAAAACCAGAAGCGTCCCGAGTGAGCCATGGCTTCGGTTCCGCTGGACCAGCTGTCCCGGCGCTCCACGCCGCCCTCCACCCGGCTCCGCCGGTCACACCACCGCGACGCTCCGCGTCGCAGCCCCGAGATGCGTTCCTCCCAGGCGTGAACGCCCGGCGTTCCACGCAAGGATCCGCTGAACTCCGGTGGCGTGCGGTACGGCGTCAACGGTGCCGACGGAGGCTCCGAGGCGCGGCGCTCCCGTTCGAACCGCTCCGGTACGACGGTGGTTGAGCTCAGGCGGATTCGAGGAGCGGGCGGATCTCGATCGTCTCCGGAGTAGGCAGGGCCTTGGCCAGTTCGACGGCCTCCGCACGGTCGGCCACTTCGAGCACGAACCAGCCGCCGAGGGTCTCCTCGCCGGGGTGCGCGGGCCCGTCGGTCACTGATGACGCCCCGTCGGTCGTCTTGCGCACGGTCGCCGGGGCGTTGTGCTCGGTTTCCAGGGCGTCGCCGCCGACCAGCTTTCCGGCCGCCGCAAGCTTGCCGATCCAGGTCTGGTAATCCGCTCGGTAGGTGTCCCGGTCGGCCTGGATCCGGCGGCGTGACTCATCTGTCTCAAAGATCACGAGTGCGTATTTCACGGATGTTCCTCTCCGGCTGCCGTGCGGGCGGCCGTTGTTGACGTTGGCGGGTGTGAGGGAGTCGTTGGTCAGGTGGCGTTGTCCACAGGGGCGACGCGAGCCAGCGCACCGATCTCCAGAGCTGCCCACAAGGCGCCGTCGGGACCTGGGGTGATGCCGTGCGGCTCGGAGCCGGGGGTGGGCAGGTCGTGCACGGTGATGGTGCCGTCGGGAGTGATCGAGCCGACGCGGTTGCCGCCCCACTCGGTGAACCACGCAGTGCCGTCGTCGGCGACGGTGATGGCGTGGGGCCGGGCTGCGCGGTCGGGCAGCGGGAACTCGGTGACCCGGCCGTCGGGGGTGATCCGCCCGATCTGACCGGCGGAGATCTCGACGAACCACAGAGCCCCGTCGTGCCCCGCGGTGATGCCCACCGGAGCGGCGTCCTCGGTCGGCAGTGGGTGGAGGGCCACTGCGCCGTCCATGCCGATCCGCCCGACAGCGTTCGCCTGGTTGAGCGTGAACCACATCGCGCCGTCGGCGCCGGCGGTGATCGCGGAGGGGAACGCGCCCGTGACCGGGAGCGGGAACTCGGTGACCCGGCCGTCGAGGGTGATGCGACCGATGCGGTCGGCGGTGGTCTCGGTGAACCACAGGGCACCGTCCGGCCCTGCTGCGATACCGAAGGGCCCGCAGGCGGGGGTGGGTAGCGCGAAGTTGTCGATGACGCCGCCGGTGGTGATCCGCCCGATCCGGTGTGCCTGGTATTGGGTGAACCACAGGGCGTCGTCGGGGCCGTGGACAATGACGGTCGGCCCGCACGCGGGGTCGAGTTGGTGGCTCGTCGGTTGTCCGCCGGGGATCAGCCGACCTATGTGGCCGCTGCGTACCAGGGTGAACCACAGTGCGCCGTCCGGCCCGGTGGTGATGGCGTACGGTCCGGCTTCGCTGTCAGTCACAGCGTGCTCGTCGATGGACACCTGGGTCACAGGGGTTTCTCCAGACCGTGCTCGGCGGCGATGCGTGCGATGTCCGCGGGAGTTCCGGCCATGATAGTGCGGGCGTGTTCGGTGACCAGGTCGGTAGGCCAGTCCCACCATGCTGCGCGGAGGAGTCGCTCGACGTCGTCGTCGGTGAACCGCTGCCGGATCGGCCTGGCCGGGTTGCCACCGACGACGGTGTAGGGAGGGACGTCGGCGGTGATCAGGGCTCCGGCCGCGATGATGGCGCCGTCACCGATGTGCACGCCCGGCATGACGGTCGCCTGGTGGCCGAACCAGACGTCATTGCCGATGACCGTGTCCCCGCGGCTGGGCATGGCCGTGACGATGTCCAGGGTTTCCTCGGCCCAGCGGCCGCCGAACATGGTGAACGGGAAGGTGGACACACCCGCCGTCGGATGCTCCGCGCCGGCCATCAGGAAGCGGGTTCCCGTGGCGATCGCGCAGTACCTGCCGATGATCAGGCGCTCCGGCCCGTAGGCGTAAAGCACGTTGCGGTGCTCGAACTCCGTCGCGCCGCCGGGGTCGTCGTAGTAGGTGTACTCGCCGACGACGATCTTCGGCGAGGCTACCAGCGGTTTGAGGAACACCACCCGGTCGTGCGCGGGCAGCGGGTGAACGGTGGTCGGATCAGGTGCCAAGGCGAGGATCCTTTATGTGGTGCGGTCCGCGGCGGCGGACGATACGGACAGGAGAAAGGGGCGGACAGGCACGGCTGACGCTGTTCCCGGCCGGGTGCCGGGTGCCGGTGGGCCAGTGGGACTGGGCCGAGTCTCGTTTAGGCTGTTCGGCCGGAACAACACCAATTTCCGCAAGGCAGCCATAAGCGGGAGTGATAAATGGGGGAGCCGTGGAGCTGCGGGACATCGAAATCTTTCTGACGCTCGCCGAGGAACTGCACTTCGGCCGGACCGCGGAGCGGCTGCATCTCTCCCAGGCCCGCGTCAGCCAGTCCATCAGCCGGCAGGAACGCCGCCTGGACGGCGCCTTGTTCGACCGCAGCACCCGCACCGTGACACTGACGCCCTTGGGCCAGCGGCTGCGCGACGATCTCCACCCCGGCTACGGGTTGATCCGCAAAGCCCTGACCCATGCGGCGGAGACTGCCCGCGGTTGCTCCGGGACCGTGCGGCTGGGGACGATGGGCGCACTCCCCTCCGAATTGGCCTGGCTGGTCGAGGAGTTCTGCGCCCGCCACCCCCAGTGCAGTGTGGAGTTCGTGGAGTACCACTTCAGCGATCCGCTCGCCCTGATACGGGCCGGCGAGGTAGCGGCGCAACTGATGTGGCTCCCGGTGCCCGAACCCGGACTCCGGCTCGGGCCCGCAGTGCTGACGGAGGGCCGGGTCCTGGCTGTGGCCACGAGCTCCGATTTGGCGTCACGGGCTCGCGTGTCGCTTGAGGATCTGGCCGGTCGGACAGTTCCGGACCCCGGCACGCGTACTCCCGGGGAGTGGTTCCGGGCGATGTGCCCGGAGCGGACGCCGGGCGGGCGCCTGGTCCACCGCGGCCCGCAGGCGAGGACCTTCCACGAGGTCCTGGCACTGGTCGCCACCGGGCGCGTGGTCTGCCCGCTCAACGCCCACGTCCGCCGCTATTACAACTACCCCGGAGTGGTGCTGGTCCCGATCGATGATGCGCCACTCACCGAATGGGCGCTCGTTCTGCCCGAGTCCGCCCCCGCGCCGCATGTACGGGCGTTCATAGAGACCGCCCGCGAACTCGGGGCGCGTGAGATCGACAGGGGCGGAGCCCGTGAAGAGCGACCAGGACGAGCCACAGCTGGTCATGGTCCACACTCCTCAGCGCCCGACAACTGAGCCCGACAGGAAGAAACCGGCCCAACCGCACCGTGTTGGCCTCGGCGTTTCGGTTGCACCGAAGCGGCGTCGCTGACCACCAACTGTGGAGTGGGCGAGGCAATTCTGTTGCCTGGGCATCGCGAAGGCCCGGCGCGGTGGTCGGGTTCTCCAAGGTCCTTCGGGTCATGAGCGGTCAGGTATTCGCCGGTCAGCCGACGGGGCGGGGTAGTGCGGCGAGGCGGTGGACGGCCGTGCACCGGGCCGAACACCTCGGCCTGGTCCCGCAGCACGGCCAGATCCGTAACGGCCTCGCCGCCGTCGGCAAGCATCACCGCGAGCTGGAAGCACGGCCGGCCGGATCAGGGATGTCGGCGCGTTCTCCGGGGCGGGGCGTGAGGGCTGACGTGACGGATGCCGAACGACCGATGGACCTGCTCGAGAGACCCGACAACGTGGTGCTCCGCATCCGCTGGTGGGCGCTCGGGCCGCGCGGGAGGGTGGCCGCCGCGTCGGGAGTGCGTGCCTGTGCGGCCCCGGACATGTCCGGGGCCGCCTGCCGGTGGCGGGGGTGGGGCTACTCGGTGATGAAGTCGCCCATCATGGCCATGTCCTCGTGTTCCAGGTTGTGGCAGTGGATCATGAAGGCGCCGGGGTAGTCCGTGAACCGGGTGACCACCTCGACGGCCTCGGCCGGACGCAGGTCCACGGTGTCCTTCCAGCCGTGGTCGAACGCCCCGATGCCGTGGCCGTCGCGCGACACCACCTGGAAGGGGTCCAGGTGCAGATGGACGGGGTGGTGGAAGTTCGTGGTGAACCGCCAGATCTCCACCTGGCCGAGCTTGGGGCGGGCCAGCGCGCGTCCCGGCTCGTACTCCTTGCCGTTGATCGTCCAGCCCGCGCTGGAGCCGCGGAAGTGGAAGTCGCGGGTGACTGCGGCCCGGCTCGGGTCGAGCCGGCGCACCTCGCTCAGCTTCTGCGGCACCCTCGTGTCGTCACGGGGGGAGCCCGAGCCGACGTCGAAGCGCATGACCTGGGCCGTCGAGCCGTCCCCGAAGCGGTTCAGCAGACGTACTTTGGTGCCCGGGCGGTAGCGGGAGAAGTCGACCACGACATCGAAGCGTTCGGCCGGGGCGATCTCCAGCGCGTCGTGGCGGCGGGGCGCATCCAGCAGTCCGCCGTCGCTGCCGATCTGTACGAAGCCGCCGCCGCCTTCGGGCTGCGGGTCCAACTCCAGTTTGTACAGACGGGCGTTGGAGGCGTTGAGGAAGCGCAGCCGGTAGCGCAGCCGGTCCACCTCGTGCACCGGCCAGGGAGCGCCGTTGACCAGGATGACGTCACCGAGCACGCCGTTCATGTAGGCGTCCGTGACTCCAGGAGTGCGCAACTTGCTGTCCACCCAGGGGTACTGGAACGACCCGTCCGCGGCGAACGAACGGTCCGCGATCATGAGCGGGATGTCCCGGTCGCCGCGGGGCAGCGGCAGCCGCTCCTCCTCGTCGTCGTGCACGAGGTGGAATCCGGCGAGACCCATCCAGACGGCCACGCCCGTGTAGCTCATGCGGTGGTCGTGGTACCAGAGCGTCGAGGCGCGCTGATCGAGGGGGTACGTGTAGCTGCGCGTGCCCTCGGTGAGGTCCATCGCGCCGTGGTCCATGGACATGCCGTGCGCTCCGCCGCTCATGTCCTGGTGGGCGCGGCGCATGTCGTAGGAGCCGTCGGCGGGCAGGATCAAGGAGGTCGGGTAGCCGTCGCTGGCTGCCGGGGTGTGGCCGCCGTGCAGGTGGACCACGGTGGGGCGGTCGAGTTCGTTGCGGTGGCGCACCACGGTGCGGCGTCCCGAGCGCGAGACGATCGTCGGCCCCGGGAAGGTGCCGCCGTACGTCCATGCCTTGGTGCGCAGTCCGGGCAGGATCTCCAACTCGGCGTGCTGCTGGGTGATTTCGTAACGGTCGGTGGTGCCGCTCGTCGACACCGGTTCCAGCACCCGGGGGATCGGCAGGGGCGTGCGGAAGGCGGCCGGCAGTTCGGCCTGGCTGGTCAGCACCTTGCCGGGGTGGCCCTCGCGCACGTAGCGGCTCAGTACCGGCCAGCCGGCCGCGGTCAGGGCGCCGGCGCCGAGCACCGCCCCGCCGGCGCCCAGGAGCGCGCGCCGCCTCACTTGACCGGCTCCGGCTGAACGGTCTCGTCCGGGGCGGGGACGGCCGGGGCCTCGGCGGGCAGCGGGGTGGTCATCACGCGCTGGCACAGCACCGCGACGGCGGAGACGAGGATGACGCCGAGCACGACGTGGGCGGCGACGCTGCGGCCGAGGCCGAGGGCTATCTGGCCCACGAGCGCCAGGACCATGACGACCGATGCGGGGAAAATCGATCTGGGCCCTCCGAAGCGGCGTACGAAGAAGGCGGCGACGGCCACCAGAAGGGCGACCACGGTGATGACACGGCCGAGTGTTCCGTGGATCGCCAGCATGTCGTAATGGCCGCCGAGAAAGCCTCCGGCCAAGGCGACCTGGACGAGCATCAGAATCGACTGCAATGCGGCAATGATGCGCAAGGACAGCAAAGATGAACGCAATGACATACCGAAGATCTAACCCGGATGCCCGGCGGCCTGCAACCCGAACTTGGCGTTTTGGGAAGGCAGTTGGGCGATCTCCAGGTGTTCTCCAGGCGTTCTCCAGATTGGCAAAGTCCGAATAGAGCCAGTGGGTGGGTCGAGATCGAGCCATGCGCTCTCGTGCGGGCCATGTGGCGTGCGCTGTCCGCCCGGTACGGGACACGTCTCATGGCTCCGGTGGCCACGGCCGCATTTTGGGGAGGGAATGCGATGACGGTGCTCACCCGCGACGAAATCCCCCGGCTGAGAAGGCTCGTCGCCGCTCCCGGTGGCGGATTGCGGCTGATGGGGTTCCCGTTCGCCGGAGGTTCGGCCGGCTTTTTCCGGCCGCCCGGCGATTGCGTCGGCACCGTATGACGAAGACCCTTGCCACGCAGTGTCGTCCGGGACGTCGAGAGCGGCGCCGCAAGCCCTGGTCCCTCCGGCCCGCAGCTCGGGTCCTCGCCGCCGGGTTCGGCTTCGGGGCCGCCGTCGTGTGCCGTGGCATCGGCCGGGCCGTCGGCCTGCCGACCGCACTGGCTGCGATGTCGGTGCAGGCGATCGGACGCGCTGCTCGCCCGGTCTTCGTTGTGCCGGGCGGCGCGGTCGTGCCGGTCCGCCGAATCGCCGCGGATCGCCCGTGCCGCGCGGGCAGGAAGGAGCACCTGGGCATGAACGTCCCAGCCCTCACCGACCCCTTCGGCAGACTGCCGCGGGCCTGCCCGGCACTGCCCGGCCCCCCGTGATTCTGACCGCGGCCGGCACCCACGGTGTCCTCAGGGGCCGGCTAGTGGGCGATGACGAGCGTGGCGGGGGAGGCGGTGGGGTGGAAGGACACCTTCTCGAAGCCGGCTTCGGCCAGCCAGGCGGCGTAGTCGGCGCGGCGCCATGTTCCGCCTTTGTTGCTCTTGAGCAGCATTTCCGAGGCGAAGAGGAGCGGGAAGGAGGGGCCGCTGCGGTCGTCCTCGACGACGTAGTCGCAGACGACGAGGGCGCCGCCGGGTTTGAGGGCGTCGCGGAGCTTGGCGAAGACCGCCACGTTGTCCTCGGGGCCTTCCTGGTGGGCGACGTGTGAGTACAGGGCCACGTCGTAGGCGGCGGTGTCGAGTGGGACGGTGTGGAAGTCGCCGTCCAGGCACGTGAACCGGTCGGCCAGGGAGTGCTGCGCGAGCAGCCGGCGGGCGATGGCGTTGATGGGTCCCCAGTCGAGCTGCGTCGCGCGGGCGGCGGGGTTGAGCCGGAGCCAGACGGACGAGAAGATGCCCGACCCGCCGCCCACGTCGAGGATCGAGAGTTCCTCGCGCTCGGCCAGGCCCAGCACGTCGGCGGCGGTCTGTGCTGCGCTGACCGACAGGCCCGCGATGGCGGTGACGACCTTCTCCCAGTGGGGGTTGTCGGCCACCTCCACCATCGGGCCCGCCAGCGGGCCCCCGGCGCGGAACACCTCGAGCCGGCCCGCCAGTTTGTCCATCTCGGCCAGCTTGAGCTGCGCGAAGCCGCTGATGTCGGTGGGCTGCCCCTCGACCAGGTACAGCTCGGCTTCCGGGGTGTTGCGGTAGGTGCCGTCGTGCGTCTGGAGCAGCCCCAGGCCGACGAGCCCGTCGAGGAGGGACTGCACACCGCGCTCGGCCATGCCGGTCTTCGCGGCCAGTTGGCCGGCGGTGTCCAGCCCGCCGTGGATGAGCGTGAACAGCGAGTGTTCCGTCGCCACACCGAGGATGCCGGTGGCCCAGTAGCCGCTGGCGATCTCCAGGATGCGGCTTGGGGAAGGCAGGTTGCCCGTCATCTTGTCCTTCTCCTCACAGGGATGCCGGCACGGCCTGCCGGCGTAGGTCCGCGGTGATCGCCGGCGCCTCAACGCGCCAGCTGCCGACGGCCATTTCGGCGGTGATGCCGGGGCCGAAACCTGCGATCACACCGGTGGCGTTCGGGGTCATCGTGTCTTCCTCGAACAGCCTGCGCAGCGCGTCGAGTACGACCGCGCTGGCGATGTTCCCGTATTCCGTGAGCGTCGCCCAGCTGTGCCGGAACATCTGGAGATCGACACCCAGGAACGTGCTCAGATCGGCGAGGATGCGCGGGCCGCCGGCGTGGATGATGTAGAAATCCAGGCCGGCGATGTCCCAGCCATGGCTCATCGCGAGTTCACGCAGCACCGGAGCGAGTGGCTTCATCGTCCCGGGCACCCGGCGGTCCAGCTGGAAGTGGAAGCCGGTGGACCGCACGGCGTAGGAGATCCAGTCCTCGGTACCCGGGATGATGTAGGAGGCATTGCGTTCCAGCGAGATCCCGGTGCCGCCGCTCCCGCGCACCACGGCGGCCGCCACCGCGTCGCCGAACAGCCCGTCGGACAGCAGCGAGCCGATACCGTCGTCGTCGGGCTGGTAGCACAGCGAGCACAGTTCGCAGGAGACGATCAGGACGTTGCTCCGCGGGTAGGCGGTGCAGAAGTCGTGGGCCCGGTTGATCGCGGCGCCGCCGGCGGCACAGCCGAGCTGGGCGATGGGTATCTGCCGGGTGTCGGTGCGGAATCCCATGTTGTTGATCAGCCATGCCGTCATCGACGGCATCAGGAACCCGGTGCAGGACACGAAGATGATCGCGTCGATGTCCCGGGCGGTCAGCTGGGCGTTTGCCAGGGCCTCTTCGATGACCTTCGGGCATCTCTTCTTGGATTCGACCTCGAATATCCGGTTGCGCTCCTCGAGGCCGGGATGGCGGAGCGTCTTCTCGATCGGCTGCACGACGTGCCGTTTTTGCACACCCGTGTTCCTGATCAACCGAAGCGCCAGTGGCAGCTGTGGCTTCCCGCGGTGAGTCTCCTCGGCGAACTTCAGGGTTTCTTCCATGGTGATGACGTATTCCGGCACATCCACCGACGGTTTGCATAGCGTTGGCATATCCGTGGAGTCCACCTTCTGGGAAGTCGGCTCGGAGTTCGACACCTCCGTACCCTTGCCCACCGCGCTTGCGATCGGCTTGAAGCGGACTTGGGCTCCAGCGCGTCGGTTGTGAACGGGCCGACGCCGGCCGCTACTCGTCCCGGCGCGTGATGATCTCCTCCAGCATCCGCCGCAGCATGTCGATCCCGTCCTGGCCGAACTGCCGGGCCCACATCCGCTCCATGTCCCCGAGGATCCGGGCGGCCGCGAGCTGGCCCGCCTGGCCCCGCTCGGTCAGCCGGATGAGTTTGGCCCGGCGATCGCGGGGGTCCGCGGTCCGCTCGACGTAGCCGAACCGCTCGAGCTCGTCGACCACTTCGGCGATGGCCTGCTTGCTGAACCCGGACCGTTCGGCGAGCACGGTGAGCCGCGAGCCCTCCGGGTCGATGAACCGGAAGACGGAGCCGTGCCGGAACCGGACCCCCTCGAATCCCTCGTCGTGCAGCTGCCGGTGGAGTTGGTCGATGGTGAGGTCCTTGGCCTGCGCGAGCAACGTGGGCAGCGGCACCTGGCGCTCGCCCGGCTTCTCCGGTCGCGTGGTCATCTCGGGCGCACCTTTCTGGCACAGCCAAGTCGTCAGGGGGCTTGACTAAAAAGTAGTACGGTTGCTTGACTAACTCTAGCGGCATCGGAAACTCGACCGCGAGACACGGCGCGACACCGGTTGTGAAGGGAAGAGTCATGAGCACTTCGGGCGAGGAGAACCGCAAGACCACCGGCTTCGACGGCGAGGCCCTCGAAGCCTTAGGCAAGCGGGTGATGGGGCCGGTGCTGACTCCGCAGGACGAGCAGTACGACGCGGAGCGCGCAGGGAACCAGACCGCCCGTTCGCATCGGCCCGCGATCCTGGTGGGCGCGGTCGGCCCCGCTGACGTGCAGCAGGCGGTGGAGTTCGCCAACCGCCACGGGCTTCCGGTGGCGGTGCAGGGCACCGGGCACGCGCTGGCGGCCGTCGCCGCCGAGGGCGGAGTCCTCATCAACACGTCCCGGATGACCGGCGTCCGCGTGGACGCGGAAGCGGGCACCGCGTGGGTGGCGGCCGGGGTGCGCTGGGACCAGGTGATCCACGAAGCGGCGTCGGCCGGTCTTGCACCGCTGGCGGGCTCGGCCCCGGGGGTCGGCGTGGTGTCGTACACCCTCGGGGGCGGCCTCGGACTGCTATCGCGGCGTTACGGATACGCCGCCGACCACGTGCGCAGCATCGACGTCGTCACGGCGGACGGGCGGCTGCGGCAGGTCACGCCGACGTCGGACCCGGACCTCTTCTGGGCGCTACGCGGCGGCCGGGACAACTTCGGTGTGGTCACCGGAATCGAGATCGACCTCATGCCGGTCCCGACGCTCTACGGCGGTGGCCTGTTCTTCGACTTCGCGTCGGCCCGCGAGGTCCTTGACACGTACGTGAAGTGGTCGGCCGGCATGCCCGATGAGATGACCTCCTCGGTCGCGGTGATCTCCTTCCCCGACGCGCCGGTGCTCCCGCCGCCGCTGCGCGGTCGCCATGTCGTCCACGTCCGCATCGCCTACTCGGCGGAGGACCTCAGCGCCGGCAAGGACCTGGTGGCGCCGCTGCGGGCACTCAACCCCTTCAACGACACGGTCCGTGAACTGCCGTACAGCGAGGTCGGGACGATCCACAACGACCCGCCCGTGCCAGGCACCTTCGAGTCGGCCACCACCCTGCTGGGCGAGCTCGACGCCGACGCGGTCCGCGCCCTCCTGAACCTGGTCGGACCGCACGCGCCGGTGCCGCACGTCGTCGAGCTGCGTCACCTCGGCGGCCGGCTCACCCGCCCGGCCGATGTCGCGAACGCGGTCGGCAACCGCGACGCGCACTACTTGGTGAACGTGGTGTCGCGGCTGGAACGCGCCGACATCACCGACATCCAGCCCGCGCACGAGCGCCTCCTCGAGGCGATCGCACCCTGGAGCACCGGAGGCCGGGCCCTGACCTTCCTGAACGGGCGGCGGGACACCGAGTACGTGCGCTCCGCGTACGACCCCGAGGACTACCAACGCCTCACCGAGATCAAGGCCGCCTACGACCCGGAGAACATCTTCCGGCTCAATCACAACATCCCGCCGGCTGCCCCCGGGCGAGCCTAGGGCACGTCCCGCCCGGGGAAGGGCTTCAGCGCTTCTCCGGGCCGAGGTGTACGGGCAGGCCCGTGACGGAGTTGGAGAAGATCGACGGCACCGCGGACAGTTCGGCGGGATCGACGGCGAGCCGGAGTTCGGGGTAGCGGGCGAACAGCGGGGGGAGCGCGGCCATCCCCTCGAACCGGGCCAGGGCGGGTCCGATGCAGACGTGCGGCCCGCTGCCGAACGCCATGTGCCGCTTGACCGGACGCGTGATGTCGAACTGGTCGGCGGTCTCGCCGTACTGTCGCGGGTCACGGTTGACGCCGCTCCAGGGAGCGAGGATGGCGTCCCCCTTGGGGATGGTGACGCCGGCCACCGTGATGTCCTCGGTCGGAAACCGGGCCGGGAAGTTGCCCACCGGGGAGTCCCAGCGCAGGGTCTCCTCGATGACCTCGCTCCAGACAGCGGTGTCGCCGCCGCGGACCATCGCCAACTGGTCCGGGTGGGTCAGCAGGGCGCGTGTGGCGTTGACGATCAGGCTGATCGAGGTTTCGTGACCGGCGCCGATGAGAGTCCACAGTGTGTCTTCGAGTTCTTCGTCGGTGAACGCGTCATCGGCCTCGTCGTTGCCGGCGGCGATCAGCGCACTGGTCAGGTCGTCCGCCGGCTCGGCGCGTCGCATGGCGAACAGGCGCTGGAACAGTTCGTGCCGCTCCTGCTGAGCGGCGAGGAACTGCTCGGCGGTCGTGTCGGCGCGTATGACGGTGTCGATGAGCGCGCGGAACCGTGACCACCACGCTTCGGGCACGCCTATGAGTTCGCATATCACCTGCATGGGGAACGGGTAGGCGTAGTGCCGCCGCAGATCGACCGTGCCGTCCGGCGCGGCCTGGTGGGGCAGGTCGTCCAGCATCGTGGCCACGATCTCGTCGATGCGCGGTCCCATGCGCTCGACCCGGGCCCGGGTGAAGGAGCGGGTCAGCGGGCGGCGCAGCCGCCGGTGCTCCGCGCCGTCACGGGCCATCAGATTGTTCAGCCGGATCATGCCGAGCAGCGGCCAGTCCTCGGGGATCTCGCCACGGCGCAGGGCCTCCCAGTTGCGCCAGTCCCGCCCCACCCTCGGGTCGGCGGTGAGCTCGGCGAGCAGCGCGTAGTCGGTGACCACCCACATGCGGACGCCACCAGGAAGCACGGCGCGGACGACCGGGCCGAGATCGCGCATCAGGGCTGCCTCACCATGGCGATCGGTGCCCAACGGGTCGATGGGAAAGAGCGGGAGAGAGGTCTGACTGAGCGTCGTGTCGGTCATGGTGACGTTCCTCCTGGCTGACTTGAGGCCGGACCGTGGCCGACTTGAGGTCGGATCCTGGCCGACTTGAGCGCGGAACGAAAATGCCACCAGAGTTCACTTGGGAACGACTAACCATCGACCACAATTCGCAGGTCAACCGCCTGTATGACATAGGTCATCGGCTACTCGATCGATATTCAATGAACCGTTGCTAGCCTCCTCCGACCATCCGATCAGGTATCGGACGTGCGAAGAGTGATGGGGAGTGTCTGCCATGAATGCATCGAGCGCCCTGACGGAAAATGACACCGGCGGGCGCGTAGCCACGTCGCGCGAGTTGAGCCCGGGGGAACGCTGGTACTGGATCATCGATCAGCTCTCCACGCTCAACGTCTGCGCCCGCGTCCATATCGAGGGGGAGCTCTCGGCGGAGGTGCTGCGCACCGCACTCGGCGCGCTGCAGGACCGCCATCCGCAGCTGCGGATGGCCATAGCGGACACGTCGCCGGAACCGGCGGGTGGCGGGCCGCGGTTCGTGCCGACGGACCTGCCGATTCCGCTGCGCGAGGTGCACCTGACCGGCTCCGAGGACTCGCGATGGGCGAGTGAAGTGGACGGCCACGAGCTGACGGATTCCCTTGACTGGAGGTCCGGCCCCCTGGCTCGCGCCGTCCTCGTCAGCGGGCCGGAGCAGAGCCACGACCTCATCCTCACCGTCCCGCACTGCATTGCGGACGGGACGACCGCACTCTCCCTGCTGCGTCAGTGGGTACGGCTCGCCGCCGCGCCGCCGGCGCCCGGCCGGACCGCCGTCGCGCGCGGACCCGTTCCGGAGCCGTTCGAAGCCCTCTTCCCGGAGCGCTTTCGCGTGGCGCCCCACGCGCAGTCCGACGAGGGGGCGGCCGACGGGGCAGACACCGCGGCGGCCACGGACGCCGTGGGCCGGCTGGAGCCGGAGCGATTCGTGCCCTTCGACCAGCGCCGGACGCGGATGCTGCACCGGTCCCTCGGAGGCGACGTGCTGGAAGGGCTCACGCTCGCGTGCAAGCGGGAAGGTGCCACGTTGCACGGTGTGCTGGCCGCGGCGATGGCCTGTGCGGTGGCCCGCGACGCCGGAGCCGCGCCACCCGCGCAGTTCGCGGTCGGCTCCCCGGTCGCCCTCCGGGACGAGCTTCGGCGTGCGGTGTCCGAGGACGAGGTGGGCTGCTTCGTGTCGGCGCTGCACTCAGTGGTGCGCTACGAGCCCGACGACCTCTGGTCGATGGCTCGGTTCATCAAGGACGACATTGCCGCGCGCAAGAAGCTCGGCGAACAGTATGAGGTGTTCAGCCTGCTCGCCGCCCAGGGACCGACCGGCGTCGCCGACAGCGAGCCCTTCGTCCGGCACTTCGAGGAACACGGGCCCTTCAACTTCTTCGTGTCCAACATCGGGCGATTCGAGTTCCCCGCCGAACTCGGCGCCTGGCGGCTCTCCGGGGCGCAGTTCGTGGGCGGGATCTCGGTGGTCGGCTACTTCGGCTCCTCGGTGACCACCAGCCAGGGTCAACTCTCGTGGAATTTCACCTATATCGACGGGGCCGTGTCCCGGGAGCGTGCCGAGCGCCTCGTCGACGACAGCGTCAGCATGGTGATCGCGGCGGGGAAGTAGCCACGGGAACGAGTCGGCCGCGGCCACATCGGGGATGAACCCGGTGGTCGCGGCCGGTTGCTTCCTGCGTCAGCCGAGCTTGAGGGCCAGCTGAACTCCCTGGTGGACCGGGAGAGTTATGGAGAGGTATCCATTGGCCGGATCGTTGATGTAGTCGCGGAACTCCTCGTAGACTCCGCGGCCGATGTCGAGGTCGACGTCATCGACGATCACCAGGGCGCCCGGCCGCAGCCGGGGTTCCACGATCTGGAGAATCGGGAGCCGGAGATCGAGCCATCCGTCGAGCAGCAACAGGTCGACCGGCCCGGGCAGTTCCCGCAGTGTCTCCCGGGCGTCACCGACCCGCAGGTCGACGAGATCGCCGAGCCCGGCGGCGGCGAAATTCTCCGTCGCCCGTCGTGCCTTGTCCTGCTGCAGCTCGGTGGTGATCACCTGACCGCCGTCGTTGTCGCGCACCGCGGCCGCCAGATAGAGCGTCGAGATCCCGAAGGAGGTGCCGAACTCGACGACGGTCCGTGCCTTGACGGCCCTGGTGAGCAGGTAGAGCAGTCGCCCGCCCTCCCTGGACACGGACATGATGATGTCCTTCGTGCGTTCCGCCATCTCGGCGGCGCTCATCCCGACGGGAAACTCACCGCCCAGGTCCACGCCGGCCGCCGCCCATTCGGCCGCCAGATCCTGCTTGTCCTCGGCTGCCAGCAGCCGGTTCAGGGTTGATGCGACAGCGTCCGATTCCAACGTCGAAGACATGCGCACACTGCTCCTTGTTCTTGTGGCTGCGGCCGTCGCCGAGCCACCGGTTCAGGGGATCAGGACGGTCTTGCCGGGCAGCTTCTGGGCGGCGAGCTCCTCGTGCACTGCGCGGAGCTCGGTCAGGGGGCGCCGCTGCGCCACATGGATCTTCAGGTCACCGGCGTCCACCCGGGCAACCAGTTCGGCGAGTTGTCCCGCGTCGCTGCGCCCGAAGACCTGCAGGTTCCGCACCCCGCGCTCGGTGTGCGCCAGGCCCGGGGGAACGGTGTTGGCGAAGGCGCCGCCGTCGACGACCAGATCCACCAGCTGCGTGAGCTCTGCCGGGGAGAGGAACACCAGGTTCAGCACCACGTCGAACTGCTCGCCGGCCACCGCCTCCTGGAGCGGAGTGGCGGTGTAGTCGATGATCCGCTCGGCTCCGTAGGACCGGACGCGGTCACGGCTGCCGGCGCCTGCGGTCGCGGTCACCGACGCGCCGGCCTGTGCCGCGAGCTGGACGGCGTACCCGCCCACCGCGCCGCCGGCACCGTTGATGAGGACGGTCTGGCCCGCTGTCAGTCCGACGTGCTCGAACAGCGCCTGCCAGGCGGTCAGTGCGACGGACGGCAGTGCCGCGGCGTCGGGCAGGTCCCCCGTACGCGGAGCGGCCGTCAGCGTCTTTGCAGGTGCCACGGCGTACTCGGCGGCAGCGCCGGGCCCGTCGATCGGCAGCCATGTCACCACCGCGTCGCCCACATTCCAGTCGCTCACACCGTCGCCGACCTCGGTGATGACACCTGCGACGTCGTAGCACGGCACGTGCGGCAGAGCCAGTTTGAACACCTCCCTGACGTAACCGGCACGCAGCGAGGCGTCAACGGGGTTCACCCCCGCGCCGGCGACGCGCAGCACGACCTGGCCCGCACCGGCCTGGGGGCGGTCCGACTCTTCGTGGACCAGAACGTCGGAGTCGCCATAGGAATGGAAACGCACTGCCTTCATGATCAGCCTCTCTTCATCATTGCTTCGAACTCGAGCAGCTCGCCGACGGCGTCGCCCATGACGGTCCGGCCCAGTTCCGCAGCCCCCGAAAACGTCATGCGAGCCGGATGTCCTGGGGCGAGGGCGTGTGGGGGGACCGGAATGCGTGACGATTCGAACCGGGCGCTCACTGGATCGCTGAGCACCCTCCCAGTTATTAGCATCCGAACCACGGCGCCGACCAGATGAATTAGCGGAATCCGAGCGCATTTCGAGGAGCGCTCAAGCGAGTTTTGAACCGGTGTCCGTAGCGTCGGCCAACGATCCCTGATATCCGGGGTGGCAACGGGCAACAAGGCGCTTTCCGGCCCCAGTTGCTGTGCAGAACCCGGTATACGGCTATCCGGAAGGGCTCATCATGACGAACACAATGCTCGTCGGAACCTCGCAGCGTTCGGGCTCTGTACGGTGACCGAGATACCGCTCACAGGCGGGCGGGCCGGTCGCCGGGCCATGGCGGAATTCCATGCGCTGGGCCCGGTGGAGGCGTTGGTATCCGGCCGGATGGTGGATCTGGGGACGCCCAAGCAGCGCACACTCCTCGCCCTGCTGGTGAGCCAGGCCGGCCGGACAGTGACAACAGACGTCATTCTGGAGGCCCTTTGGGAAGGGAATCCGCCGCCGTCGGCGATGACGTCACTGCAGGCGTACGTGGCCAAATTGCGCAAGGTCCTGGAACCGGGCCGTGCGCCGAGAACACAGGCGACGGTCCTGCGTACGTGTGCCCGGGGCTACGTGCTGGACGCCGGGGCCGTCGATGTCGATGTGCACAGGTTCGTCGCGCACGCCGAGGCGGGCAGGCGGGCGCGGGACCGTGCGGATCCGCAGCAGGCGTTGCACGAGTTCGATGCGGGGCTGGCGTTGTGGCGAGGGCAGCCCTTCGCGGAGGTGAGCGGTGTCCCTTGTGTCGTGCCGGAGGTGGCGCGCCTCGAAGAGGTGCGGCTGTCCGTCGTCGAGATGCGGTGCGCGGCGCTGCTGACCCTGGGAGCCCACGAAGTGGCCGTGGCCGAACTGAGGGCCTTCGTCAAGTCCAACCCGTTGCGCGAGTACGGCTGCGAGCTGCTGAGTCTGGCCTTGTACCGGGCAGGTCGGCAGGCCGACGCACTGGAAGTGCTGAGGACCATTCAGGCGAGCCTGTCCGAGGAGTTGGGCGTCGATCCCACCCTGCGGTTGCAACACATGAGGCAGCAGATCCTGAACCAGGATCCGGCTCTGGACTGGCAGCCGGCATCAGCCCTTCCGGTGCGGTCGGCAACCGTCGGGGCCGAGGGTTCGCTCCCGCCGCACGCGGCCGCCGCGTCATCGCCGACGGACGACACCGCCGAGGACGTCTTCGTCGGTCGTGAGGCAGCGGTCCGGCAACTGACCGAGGCTCTGGCCGCGGCGGAGGCCTGCCGGGGGCAGGTGGTGATGGTGTCCGGGGAGCCGGGGGCCGGAAAGACCAGCCTGCTGCGGCGGTTCGCCGAGCGGTCGGGCGTGCCGGTGTTCTGGGGTACCTGCGCCGAGCACATCGCCGCACCGCCGCTCTCGCTGTGGGAGCAGGTGCTGCGTGCGGCCGACGCCGCCTTCCCACACCGCCCGGCACCGGGACCGGTGGCCGAGCTGCTGAACGGGACTGCCCAGCAGCCGACGGTCGGCATGGAGGTGGCGGATGGCGACCCGCGGCTGTTCGATGCCATCGGCCGGCATCTGACCGGTCTGTCCGGGAGCGGAGCGCTGGTGGTGATGCTCGACCATGTGCACCGGGCCGACCCGGCCTCCCTGCGGATGTTGGTTCACCTGGCGGAATTCGTGCCCAGGAGCAGGCTCCTCCTGATCGCGTCCTATCGTTCGGACGAGGCGCCGATCCTGGCCGGGACCCTGGCGGCGCTGTCCGGTGCGCAACCGACGCGGATGGAGCTGCGGGGGCTGACTCCCCGGGACACCCGGGCCCTGGCCAGCGCCATCGTCGGCAGTGAAGTCAGCATTCGCACAGCCGAAGGGCTGTGCGCCAGGTCCGGGGGAAACCCGTTCTTCCTGCGCGAAATGATCAAACTGTTGGCGGGCGAGCAGCGCCTGGACGAATCCCGCGCGGCGCCGGTCCCGGTCCCCGTCCGTGAAGTGGTGATGCACCGCGTCGAACGGCTGCCGGGACCCGCGGCCGAGCTGCTCGCCGTGGCCGCCGTCGCCGGCCAGCACTTCGACGTCGAGGTCGTCGCCGACGTGGCGTCGATCGAGATCGACACGGCGCTCGCGGTGCTCGACAGCGCGATCGCGGCGGGCCTGATCGATGAGGACAAGCAACGACTCGGCTGGTTCCGCTTCACCGACGCCTTGGTGGCGGAGGCGCTGTACGAGACCACGGGACGGATGCGCCGGGGACGTCTGCATCTGCGGATCGAAGCGGCGGCCGACCGTGCCTGGGCGACCGAGCGGGCGGCTGCCGGACTGGCCCCTGCCGCGACCGCCCCGAGGACATGAGTCCGTCGGGCCCGGACCGGCCGGAGGAACAACGAAGGTGATGGCCACGGGTGGCCGTCGCGGGCGGGGCGTCGAGCAACGGACGCCAAGTCGGCGACAACCCGTTGAAAAGCTCCAGCCAAGTCGCATGGCCGATGCTGAGGCAAGGCAGCCGCGACAAGGCGTCGACTTTGCGCGACTCGAAGGGAATGTTCCATGACTGCAGAAGCCACGCTCGCCCGTTTCCGCGAGTACATGGTGGGACCCGCACGGTTCATGAACCTGCTGTCCTGCTTCGAACTCGGCCTCATCGACGCGCTGAGGGAGAACCCCGGCAGGACCGCGGCCGAGCTCGGCGCCTCCGTCGGGGCCAAGCCGGCTGCTGTGGAACAGCTCCTGAATCTGCCGGTCAAGGAGGGCTTCGTCGCACACGACGAGACGTCCGGGACGTACTCCCTCGACGCACTCGAGGACGTGGCCGACGTCGACCTCCAGCGGGTGCTCGCCTTCATGGGCAAGATCAAGGCCACCACGCTCAGGCAGCTCTACTACCTCACCGAAAGCGTGCGGACCGGCACCATCGTCGGGCTGAAGGAACTCTACGGATTCGAGGGGGACTTGTACGGCGCGATGGCCGTGCACGCGGACCTGCGCGAGCCGTGGTCGAGGCTGATGGATTCGGTCACCGAGCGCATCGATCCCTGGTTCTTCGACAACATCGACATCCCGGCCGGCTCGCAGGTGCTCGACCTGGCAGGGCACACCGGTCTCGGCGCGATTCACACCTACAAGTTCAAGGGCTCGGCCGGACTGCGGGTGACCACGTTCGACCTGCCGGACAAGCGCGAGGACTGCCTGCGGAATTTCCGGGAGCACGGCGTGGACGGTACGTCGTCGTTCATCGGGGGAGACGTGTTCCAGAGCGTCCCCAAGGGTTTTGACGTCGTACTGATCAAGCACTTCCTGAACATGTTCGACAAGGATGACGTGCTCAAGATCCTCAACCGCGTCCACGAGGCACTCGAGGTGGGCGGGCAGGTCAACATCCTGGTGCCGATATATGCCGAGAACATCAAGGAATCCTGGAGCGTCGACTACTACCCCTCCTTCTTCCTCGGCTGCGCGACGGGGCAGGGCGGACCCCAGAAGCTGTCGACGTTCCGGAGCTGGCTGGAAGAGGCGGGGTTCACAGTCACGAGGGAGATCTCCCAGGACCCGGCGGACCTGCCGCCGGACGCACTGCCGCTGCAGGGCATTTTGAGCGCAACGAAGAACGGCTGACCGCTCGCTTCGGGCTCCGCGTCCACACACCACTTGGGGAGGGCCATGTCCCGCCGCCTGTTCACCTCGGAATCCGTGACCGAGGGGCATCCTGACAAAATCGCCGACCAGATCAGCGACACCATCCTCGACGCGCTGCTGCGCCAGGATCCCGCCTCGCGCGTGGCGGTCGAAACCCTGATCACCACCGGTCAGGTGCACATCGCGGGAGAGGTGGCGACCTCCGCCTACGCGGACATCGCCGATCTGGTCCGGGCAAAGATTCTCGACATCGGCTACGACTCCTCCGCCAAGGGCTTCGACGGCAACTCCTGCGGAGTGTCGGTGTCGATCGGCGCGCAGTCCCCGGACATCGCGCAGGGCGTCGACCTGGCGTACGAGTCACGCGGCGAGGGCGCCACCGAGGACGACGAACTCGCCCGCCAGGGCGCCGGCGACCAAGGTCTGATGTTCGGCTACGCGACCGACGAGACGCCCAGTCTGATGCCCCTGCCGATCGAGCTCGCCCACCGTCTCGCGCTGCGCCTGTCGCAGGTCCGCAAGGACGGCACCGTTCCCTACCTGAGACCGGACGGCAAGACGCAGGTCACCATCGAGTACCGGGGGAGCCGGCCGGTCCGCCTGGACACGGTGGTGGTCTCCTCGCAACACGCGAGCAACATCGACCTGGACTCGCTGCTCGGCACCGACATCCGCACCCACGTCGTCGAGCATGTCCTCGCCCAACTGGCCGAGGACGACATCAAGCTCGACACCGAGGGCTACCGCCTGCTGGTCAACCCCACAGGGCGGTTCGAGGTCGGCGGCCCCATGGGCGACGCG
The DNA here is from genome assembly GCF_045162695.1 of Streptomyces sp. NBC_01003. NCBI lineage: Bacteria > Bacillati > Actinomycetota > Actinomycetes > Kitasatosporales > Streptomycetaceae > Streptomyces > Streptomyces sp. NBC_01003. Next base: position 171,408 of record NZ_CP108708.1, on the reverse strand, counting down.
GGTCTCACCGGCCGGAAGATCATCATCGACACGTACGGCGGCATGGCCCGCCACGGCGGTGGCGCCTTCTCCGGCAAGGACCCGTCCAAGGTGGACCGTTCGGCTGCGTACGCCATGCGCTGGGTGGCCAAGAACGTCGTGGCCGCCGGTCTCGCCGCGCGCTGCGAGGTGCAGGTCGCGTACGCGATCGGCAAGGCCGAGCCGGTGGGTCTGTTCGTGGAGACCTTCGGCACCAGCACGGTCGAGGAGGAGAAGATCTCCCGGGCCATCAGCGAGGTCTTCGACCTGCGCCCGGCCGCGATCATCCGCGACCTCGACCTGCTGCGCCCGATCTACGCCCAGACCGCCGCCTACGGCCACTTCGGCCGTGAACTCCCGGATTTCACCTGGGAGCGGACCGACCGCGCCGATGCCCTGCGCAAGGCCGTGGAAACGGGCTGACAGCAATGTGCCGCCAGGACCTGGCGCGACAAGCCAGTGGTGCGCGGTTCCCCCGCCGCGCACCACTTCGACCGACCGGAGGATCACGATGACGTCGCAGCAGGCGGGCCGCGTGCTGATAGTGGGTGCCGGGATCGCCGGCATGGCGGCAACCATCGCCTTGCGACGCACCGGGGTGGCGGTCGATCTGATCGACATCGAGCCCGACTGGACGGTGGTCGGTGCAGGACTCACGATCACCGGGCCGACGCTGCGGGCGCTCCGGCAGCTCGGCGTGTACGACGCGGTCGCCGCGCAGGGATATGTGGGCGAGGGCATCCGGGTGTGCGGGGTCGACGGCACGTACATCCGGGACATCCCGACGCCGATGCCGCCGGAGGCCGGGGTGTGCGGCTCCGGCGGCATCGGCCGGCCGGCGCTGTACCGGATCCTCTCCTCGCAGGTTGTCGCCAGTGGTGTGCGCCCGCGCTTCGGCATGTCCGTCGTGGAGATCGCGCAGGACAAGGACGGCGTCGATGTCAGCTTCAGCGACGGCACCGCGGGCCGCTACGCCATGGTGATCGGAGCGGACGGGATCTACTCGCGGACCCGCCATCAGGTCTTCCCCGCCGCCCCGCAGCCGGAGTACACGGGTCAGAGCGTGTGGCGCATGTTCGTACCGCGACCGCCGGAGGTCGACCGCCGGCACTACTTCCTCGGCGGAGAGGTCAAGGTCGGCTGGACACCGGTCTCGGCGACGCAGATGTACATGTTCGTGGTCGAGCGGACGCCGCGGAAGTTCCGTGAACCCCACGAGCTGCCGGGCGGCCTGGCCGACCTGCTCAAGCCGTACGGCGGACACGTACGGACGTTCCGGGAGTCGATCCGCGAGGACACCGAGATCGCGTACCGCCCGCTGGAGTCGTTCCGCCTGCCCGGTCCCTGGCACCGCGGGCGGGTGATCCTCATCGGCGACGCCGCTCATCCCACCACGCCGCAACTGGCCTCGGGCGCCGGCATCGCGGTCGAGGACGCGTTGGTGCTCGCCGAGGAACTCGCCCACCACGGCGCGGTCCCCGCGACGTTCGAGGCGTTCTCCGCCCGGCATGAGCAGCGGTGCCGGTTCGTCGTCGAGAGCTCCATCGAAATAGGCAGGCTCGAACAGGAGCAGGCACCACCGGAGGCCCAGACAGCCGTCGTGGAACGCGCGTTGGCCAGGCTCGTCGAGCCGGTCTGAGGCAGCTCGGCCCGGCCGGACGGAGTTCGCCCGGGGAGCAACACGGGACCGACCGGCGCTCGCGGCACGGATGTTCACGTCGAGAAGGCCAATCGGCTGAGATCGGCACGGGGATAACTGCCGAGGACGAACGCGGCGTGGCGCTGGGCGAGGGCGGCGACGACGAGGCCGACGGGAGGGTCGTCCACGTGTCCCTCGCATTCCAGGAGGAAGGAATAGGTGCCGAGGCCGAAGCCGCCGGGCCGGGACAGCACGGCGGTCAGGGGTACCGAGGAGCGGGCGAACTCCTCGAGCACGGTGTGCAGTTGCTGCATCTTGTCGGCCAACGGCACGACCAGGCTGGTGCGGTCGATGCCGGTGGACAGTGAACCCGCCTTGGGCCGGGCGACCTTCACGAAGCGGGTCACCGCGTCCTGCCTGTCTCCGATGTCGGACGCGACGATGTCCAGCCCGTAGCGCCGGAGTGTGTTCGGTGCGGCGATGGCGGCACGACCGGGCACGGCTGTGGCGCCGACGTCCCGGGCGGCCTGTGCGGTGGAGGCGGCGGTGACCACTTCGGCCTGCGGCAGGTTGTCGTTGAGCCAGGTGCGGCACTGCGCGTGCGCGACCGGATGCGTCAGCACCTGCCGGATGGAGGCGAGGGCGCCGGTCGGGGGAACGGCGAGCGCGAATTCCACCCGCAGCAGCGTCTCGCCGGTGATGCACAGGTCCCTTCCGGCGGCGAGCGAGTCGACGGACTCGGTGACAGACCCTTCGACCGAGTTCTCCCACGGGACGACGCCGGCCGCTGCCTCGCCACGGCGAACGGCGTCGAGCGCCTGTCGGACCGTCGGATACGGCACCGCTGAGTCGTGCGGTACGTCCAGCCCGCTCAGAGCTGCTTCGGTGAACGAGCCCGGTGGGCCCAGATAGGCGATGGACATCAGGGAATACCTCCGGGCTCGACCGGTCAGACGGCGCTCCAGGCCCCGGCGACGGCGACGGCCTGTCGGGGGTTGAGCCGCGGGTCGCACAGCGTGGTGTAGCGCCTGCCGACGTCGGCCGACTGGACCTGGCTCCAGGCGCATTCGGTCACGTCGTCCGGCGTGGTCTCGAGGTGGAGTCCGGCCGCGATCCCACCGGCTCCGGCGACCGCCTGCTCGAAGGCCACCACCTCCTCGATGATGGTCTCCACCGACCGGGTCTTCAGCCCGATGGGCGTCTTGATCGTGTTGCCGTGCATCGGGTCGCACAGCCAGGACACCGGATGTCCGGCCTCGCGCACTGCCGTGACCAGGGCCGGTAGCCGTGCGGCGACGTGGTCGACTCCCATGCGTGCGATCAGCGTGAGACGGCCGGGCTCCCTGCCCGGATCGAGCCTGGCGCACAGATCCACCAGTTCCGCGGGGGGCATGGTGGGACCGACCTTGCAGGCAACGGGGTTGGCGACCTGAGCGAGCAGCCTGACGTGGGAGCCCTCCGGATTCCGGGTGCGTTCGCCGATCCAGGGCAGGTGGGTGGAGGCCAGGTAGCTCTGATCGCCCGCCGTGCGGCGCAGCAACGGCCGCTCGTAGTCCAGGACCAGCGCCTCGTGACTGGTCCACACGGGTGCTCCGGTCGGCGGCATCCAGGCGCCGGTGCGCTGGCGCAGGAGCGTGGTGGCCCGGTCCGCTGCCGCGTAGCAGGCGAGCATGCGCTCGGGATCGGCACGGCGCGCCTCGGGTGTGGCGGCGGGTCCGTTGACCAGATGGCCGCGGTAGACCGGCAGTTCGCGCCCGTCGACGACCTCGGTGGGGGAGCTGCGCGGCTTGGCGAACTGGCCGGCTATGCGGCCGATCCGGATGACCGGCCTGCCGGTGTTGATCTTCATGACGCCCGCCAGCGCGTCGATCAGACCGATCTTGCGGTTCACCGCCTGCGGTCCGCACTCGGCAGGGTCCTCCGCGCAGTCCCCGGCCTGGATGATCTGGTAAGTGCCGCCGGCCGCCTCTGCCATCAGCATGCGCAGCATCTGCACCTCCTCCCAGCCCACCAGGCCGGGCAGGGCGGCGAGTTCGGCCCGCACGGCGGCCGCACGCTCCGGGTCTGCCCACACGGGTTGCTGTTCCGGAGCGACGAGCCGGCCCGGGTCGACGCCGGTGGCTGCCGGCGGCCGGAGATCGCGGTCGCGAACGGGTGATGCGAGAGGCATCGCGGACATGATCAGGCTCCTTGGGGCAGAGGGGAGTCAGTTCCCCGGGCCGGGGCACTCAGGTCGGGGCGCAGCGCCGCCGCGGCACCGAGATAGACGTGGTGCATGGCGTCGCGGGGCCGCGGGCTGTGCACATGCGCCAGAATCCGGATGACGCGATTCAGGGAGCCCGGGACCGCGATCTCGGCGGTGCACAACAGCGGCACATCGGTCAGGCCCAGCTTCCTGGCCGCGGCCGCCGGAAAGGCGGAGCGCAGGTCGTGGGTGGTGGTGAAGACGATGCTGATCAGGTCCGCATCGCTCAGTTCGTTGCGCCGCAGGATCTCGCCGAGGAGTTCGCTGGTGGCCTGTTCGATGAGTGCGGGGTCGTCGGAGGCGACCTGAGTGGCACCGCGCACGGCACGCACGGCGAGAGCGCGCGGCTCGTTCGCCTGGCTGGTCGGGGTCGTCACTGGCTGGCTCCTGTGTCTCCGGAAAGGGCCGATTGGGCCGGGTGATCAGGCCGCCTGCCGGCTCAGCAGGTCGTACAAGGCGGAGATGGTGCGCGCCTGCGGCAGTTCGTCCAGGGGCAGCACCACCTGGTACTGCTTCTCCACCTGCGCGACGATCTCGATGAGGTTGAGCGAGTCGGCCTCGTAATGGTTGAAGAGGTCCGCGGTGTCGTCGATCTCGTCCGGACTCAGCACCAGGATCTCCGCCACGATCGCGCGGAGCTTCGAGGCCGAGTTGTCGGTGTCGTTCATCTGCCGTCCTTCTCTTGAAGTGGTGCCGGTGCGGTGGGGAGCAGACTCGCGGCAGGGCGCGAGACGACGAGGATCGAGCCCACGGTGAGGACCGTTCGGTCGGCCGTCCGCGTCTCGCCGGTGAACTCACCGACCGCGCCGGAATGGTGGCTGAGCCGTACGTGGTGTTCCAGGACGTCGCCGGGCACGGCCGGCGCGGCGTACGCCAGGTCGCGGATGCCGACCATCAGCGGGACCTCGTCCGGCGGGCTGAGCCCGGCGAGCGACCACAGGAGGGAGACGGCCTGGCCGAACGATTCGAGCAGGAGCACCGACGGGTAGGCGAAGCCGTCGATGCCGGTTCCGTCCGCCATGTCCCGGTAGCAGTCCTCCCCGCCGGTGATCGCCTTGGTGGCGACGAGCGAGTCGGGCGGCGAGAACTCCCGCACCGTGTCGAGCAGGAGCATGGGAGGGCGCTGGCGGAGCCGGCCGCGTACCTGGCTGTGGTCAAGCATCGGCCACCACCGGTTCGAGCGTGACGGACAGCTCCGCCGCCATCTGGCCGTCGGCACGCGCGCCTCGAGCCCGGACTCCGACCAGGCTGTTCGTCCCGGGAGTCACCAGCAGGGAGAGCTCCAGTTCGTCGCCCGGAAGCAACGGGCGGGCGAAGCGAGCGCGGTCGATGCGGCGCAGCCGAAGCTCGGTACCGAGGGCGGCACCGGCAGCCTGGCGCACACAGTCGATCAGGAGAACCCCCGGCAGGATCGGGAAGCCCGGATAGTGGCCGGCCATCTGCGTGGTGGCCCGCTCCACGGGCAGCCGCACCGTGACCCGGGTGCCCTCGGGGGTCTGCTCGGTCTGCGGTGGGCGGTGCAGCGCGTCGAACACCTTCGCTGTTCGGGACGAGGCAGGCACGGCGCTCCTCAGCCCAGGCCCGGCTCGGAGAGGAGACGCTTGGCGAGCTCTTCCACGTAGTCGGTGATCGTCACGTCGTGGTCGAGGTACGGGACCACCTCGCGCGTCGCCTCGTACAGCCGCCGGGTCGCGGGTGACAGACCCTCCGTGCCCCGGATGTCGACGGCCTGGGCGGCGCAGAGCAGCTCGAAGGCGACCACGTAGGCGACGTTCTCCAGGACCTCCGCGGCGCGCCTGGCCGCGACGAAGCCGAAGGACACGATGTCCTGGAAGTCCCCGGTCGAAGTCAGCGACTGGATGGACATGGGCATGCACTTCGCCCTGGTCTCCGCGGTCAGCGAGGCGGTCATGAACTGGCCGCCCATCAGCCCCAGGCGCAGGCCCGGGTTCTCCTGGCACAGGAACGCCGGAAGCCCCTCGCTGTTGCTCTTGTCGAGGAACCGGTCGATGCGGCGGTTGGACAGGTTCATCAGTGTGGTCATCGCGATCGCCAGGTGGTCCATCGCCATGGCGACGTACTGCCCGTGGAAGTGCCCGTTGTGGAACACCTCGGCCTCGTCGGGGTCGATCAGCGGGTTGTCGTTGGACGAGTTGAGCTCGTCCTCGACGACCTGCGTGAGCGAGGCGAGGCTGTCCACGACCGGCCCGAGGATCTGCGGTGTGCACCGGACCGAGTAGGCGTCCTCGATGGACTGGGATCCCGCCTTCGCGGTGTCGCCCATCTCGCCCGACAGGAGGTGCTCGGTGTTGAGCTCGTCGACCGCCAGAGTGGACTCGGCCAGCGTCTCCCACAGGAACTTGGCGACCGCCTGCTGTCCCTTGTGCGGCTTGAGCGCGTGGACCCGCGGGTCGAACGGCTTGGTCTTGCCGGCGAGGCCTTCCACGGACAGCGCCGAGACCAGCAGGTACGTCTGCAGCAGCCGCTGGGCCTTCGCGATGTTGAGGCTGCCCAGACCCACCATGCCGGAGGTGCCGTTGATCAGCGCCAGGCCCTCCTTGAAACTGAGTTCCATCGGCTCGATGCCGACCCGTCGCAGTGCCTCGGCACCCGGGAGGACCTCACCGTTCAGCCGCGCCTTCCACTGGCCGATGCAGACCAGGGCGATCGCGGCCAGCGGCCCGAGGTCGCCGCTGGTGCCCAGCGACCCCTTCTCCGGCACGCACGGTATGACCCCCGAGTTGCGTACCGCGATCAGCTTGTCCAGGTTCGTCAGGGAGATGGCCGAGTTGCCGCGGGACAGTGACACGATGCGGGACGTCATGATCGCGCGGACCGTGACGTCGTCGAGGTGGTCGCCGACGTTGGTCGCCACGGCGTTGAGCAGATTCTCCTGGAGCTGCCGGGCCATGGTGACCGGCACCAGGTAGTTGACGAACCCGCCCATGCTGGTGTTGACGCCGTAGATGACCCGCTCCTCGGCGACGAACTTCTCCAGCGTTCGCCGAGAGGCCTGTACGCGTGCGCGAACCGTGTCGTCGATGGCCACGGGGTCGGCTGAGACCGCGGTCGACTCGACGTCGGTCAGCCGCACCCGCTGGCCGATGGACAAGGTGTAAGTCACGTGTGGCTCCTAAGCGTTCGTAGCGTGTCGTAGATGCGATGTCCCCCGGGGGGAGGCCAGCTTCTGCGTGAGCAAAGTGCGATCGACCTTGCCGTTCTCGGTCAGGGGAAGCTCCGGCAAGGTGTGGACCGACCGAGGCACCATGTAGGCGGGCAGTTCTCGCGCGCAGAACGCGAGTGCCGCACCGACGTCGAGGTCTCCCGGGCCGTCCAGGACGACGGCCGCCATCAGCACGTGGTCCCCCGATCGCGGAACCAGGGTGGCCGCGGCCGCCGTCACGCCGGGAAGGCGGGTCAGGGTGCCCTCGATCTCGCCCAGCTCCACCCGGTTCCCGCGGATCTGCACCTGGTAGTCGGACCGGCCCACGAAGGAGAGGTCGCCCCCTGTGCCCAGGCGGGCCAGGTCGCCCGTGCGGAGCACCTTCTGCCCGTGCCGCGGCTCGACCGGGTCGGGCACCAGCACGGCGGCCGTCGCCTCGGGGTCGTTCCAGTAGCCGGTGAACAGCGCCGGGCTGCGCAGGTAGATCTCCCCGATCCGGCCCGGCTGGGTGACCACTTCGCCCCGGTGGTCCACGAGGGTCATCTCGGCGCCGGCGTGGGCGTGACCGATCGACAGTCGTTCCTGCTCGGCCGGCAGCGGATTGGGGACGTCGGTGAACGAGGCGGCCATCGACTCCGTCGCCCCGTACCCGTTGACGACGCGGGCGCCGGGAAGCATCTCCTGCAGCCGGCGAAGTTCGGGGATCGGGAATTCCTCTCCCGCGAAGACGACCGAGCGCAGACGCTCCAACTCCTTGAGCAGGTCCGGGTCGTGGCGCAGGACCGGGCGCCACAGCGACGGGACGCCGTGCACCTGGGTGACCTCGGCATCGCGCAGGAAACCGATCATGCGCCGCGGCGAGGTGAGATCCTCCCGCCGAACCGGGACGAGGGTGGCGCCGCTGCTGAGGGCCACACCGATCCCGAACAGCGCGAAGTCGAACTGGAGCGGTGACGTGCTGGCCACCCGGTCGTCGGGTCCGGCCAATCCGTCCTCCAGCATCGCGCGGAGGAACGTCACGATCGCCCGGTGGCTCATCACCACGCCCTTGGGACGGCCGGTCGACCCGGAGGTGAAGACGATGTACGCGGTGTCGGTGGCGAGCACGTTCTGTCGTCGGCGCACCCGGGGCGTCGGCGGGCGCTCGACCACCAGGCCGCCCGGGCCGAAGTGCGCGCTGCCGTCCGCTTCCACCAGCTCCCTGCGCGCGAGGCCGTCGGCCCGGGCGTGGAGTGCGGGTTCGACCGAACGCAGGATCGACAGCAGACGGGTGTCCGGCGTCTGCGGGCTCACCGTCACGAACGGCAGGCCCAGCATGGAGCAGGCGAGCAGCATGGCCACCGCCGGCGCCGAGGTGTCCGCCTCGACCACCACGCGGTCACCGACATCGAGGCCGAGGCCGTCCAGAACGGCCGCGTACTCCTGGGTCAGGAGGTCGAGGCGGTGGTAGGAGATCTCGTGGAGGACTCCGTGCGCGTCCGCCTCCACCACCGCGGGCTTGTCCGGTGTGACGGCCGCGGGCCCCATGAGCAGCCGATAGAGGTTGTCCGCCGAAGGCCGCGGGCGTTCCATAGCGTCTCCCTTGTCAGTTGAGTGACGGCGGCGAGCGGAGCCGCCGGTGCCGCCGTGTCGCTTCGGGGCCTTGGCACCAACCCTGGGACACCGCGATGGGCGTGGGACTGGAGCGTGTCTTGAGCGGCGGTGTACAGGCAGGTCGGCGCCCTTGTACGGACAGCTGCACGAAGGGAACGGGCTTCCACGCCGACCGCCGGTCGCGCACCGGCGGTGCTCGGCTCCAGCGGGGTGCGAGGGACAGGCGAGGGGAGACGCCTAGCGTCGCCTCCCGAACCGAACCAGCCGATGTCTAAAGGAGCCCCGCATGTCCACCGAGGAGCACGAGTTCAAGCTGCCCGGCGCGGATCTTCCGCAGCCCGACGCCGAACTGCGCAAGCGGCGCGAGGCGGTCGTCGCGGAACACACCATCGCCGAGTCCGCCTGGGACATCGACGGGGTGCTCGCCACGTTCCCGCGCGGCGGCGTCTACCGGGTCATGGCGTACGAGGAGAGCCCCTTCATCGGTGAACAGGCCATCAAGCAGGGCTACTTCGCCGAACTGCAGAAGGCCTTCCCGAACCCCGAGCACGACCTGTTCCACGTCCACCACACGCCGACCGCGGTGATCCTGGAGGCGCAGATGCGCGCCAAGCAGGAGGCGGACTGGCGCGGCATACCCAACCGTGGCAAGACCGTCGAGGCCCCCGTGGCCGTCTTCTTCCACTTCGACGGCGATGTCCTGATCGACGAGACCCTCTACTTCGACATGGCCACCTTCGCCCGTCAGCTCGCCTGAGCCCGAAGTGCCGGGGCGCGCGGATCCGGGCACCCCGGCAGCCGGCTCAGTCCACCGCGACCGACAAGGACCACCACTCATGAGCGTGTCCAGGACGGGCCGGAAGGCGCCGTCGCAGACCTACTCGGCCGGGGTGCGCCCGATCCTCCTCGAGTCCGCGGGCTTCACCTTGTCCGGTCTGCTGGCGGAGCCGCCCGACGGGCCGCCTCGGGCGACCGTCGTGGCCGTGCACGGCGGCGGCATGCGGGCGGGTTACTTCGACGGGCAGGCCGATGCCGATCTGTCTCTGCTCACGCTGGGCGCGCGGCTCGGTTTCACGGTGCTGGCGCTGGACCGGCCCGGCTACGGCCGGTCCGCGGCGCAGGTGCCCGCCGGCCTGACCCTCGAGGAGCAGTCCGCCGTCCTGTCCGGGGCGCTCGACGCCTTCGCCGACCGGCACACCGTCGGCAGGGGGTTTTTGCTGCTGGCCCATTCCTACGGCGGCAAGCTCGCCCTCACGACCGTCGCGCGTACCCCCGGCCTGCTCGCCCTGGACGCCTCCGGTGTCGGTCACCGTTACGCCGTGGAGTCGGCCGAACGGCCGCGCTTGCGCCGTCACTTGGAGTGGGAGCGTAACTGGGGTCCGTTGGGGCTTTACCCGCCGGGCACGTTCCGCGCGGCCGAGGCTCTGGTCGCCCCCATCCCTGCCCGTGAGGCCGCCGAGGTGCCTCTGTGGCCGGAGATGTTCGAGGAGCTGGCGCCGCGGATCGACATCCCGCTGCGGCTGACCTTCGCCGAGCACGAGGCCTGGTGGCTGCACGAGGAGCCGGACATCGCCGATATGACCTCCCGGCTGGCCAAGGCACCCGTCCTCCGGGTCGAGCGCCAGTCCGGCGCGGGCCACAACATCAGCCTCGGCCGGGCCGCCCGCTCCTATCACCTGCGCGCGCTCGCCTTCTTCGAGGAATGCCTGCAATCCGCCGAGGCCGACTCGGCCGGTGTGCGTCCCACGCCCTCTCGCGGCTGAAGAACGGGAAGGTCCCGTGGGACTGCCGGGCTCAAGAGCAACGGCGGTTACCGGGCCACGTTCGGCATCGCCCGGCTCCGCAGCCCGGCCCTCACCGGACAACTCACACCCCCGTACGGGACAACCTCCACGACGCTCCCCTCGCCCGTCCTTCGCACCCCGCCGGTGCGCGAGCGGCGGACGGCGGGAGGTTCGTTCCCTTCGTGCGGCCGTCCGTACAAGGGCGCCGACCTGCCTGTACACCGCCGCTCAAGACACGCTCCAGTCCCACGCCCATCCCGGTGTCCCACGGTTGGTCCCGAAGCGACACGGCGGTAGCGGCGGCGTCGCACGCCGCCGTCGCTCGACCGACAAGGGAGACGCTATGGAACGCCCGTGTCCTTCGGCGGACCACCTCTACGCCATCGCGAGCCGCGGCGAAGCCGGGATCGTCACCGTGTGCCCGGACGCCACCGGTGAGTTGCCGGCGAGGCTTCGGAGGTGCGCTGGATTCGCGATCTTCAGAGTCAATGCCCGGGTGTGAGGACTTCTACGGCCTCGGGCGTTCAGAACGAGGATCCCGTCCAGGAGTTCACGGCGTACAGCCACCCAGCGTTCCACGATCGCGTTCATCCGTGGAGCCTGCGGACCGGTGAGCACGAACTCGCCATACGGACGCGGCGCCTGGCCTGCTCGACGACAGCGAAGCAGTACAGCCGGGCCAGGGTGGTGTGAGCAGTGCCTGCATTCCGCCGCGCAGACCACGACTCGGCCGACGTGCACCCCGGGAGAGGCAACATGACCAAGCCGTACGAACCGATGCCGGAGGACTGGCAGCGTGCGCTGTGCGTCGTCGCGCATCCCGACGACCTGGAGTACGGGCCCGCTTGCGCGGTCGCCGAATGGACCGCGCGGGGCAAGTTCGTCGCCTACGCCGTCGCGAGCCGCGGCGAAGCCGGGATCGCCACCATGCACCCGGACGCCACCGGTGAGTTGCGTGCCGAGGAGCAACTGCGGGCCGCGGCCGCGGTCGGGGTGCGGGACGTGGACTTCCTCGGCCACCCGGACGGCATCATCGAGTACGGCTTGCCGCTGCGCCGTGACATCGCGCGTTCGATCCGCAAGTACCGCCCGGACATACTCGTCACCATCAACTTCTACGACCGGTGGCGCAGCGGAGACTGGAACACCCCCGACCACCGCAACGTCGGCGTCGCACTGCTCGACGCGGCAAGCGACGCCGGCAACCCCTGGATCTTCCCCGAACTCCTCGACGAGGGTTTCGAGCCGTGGGCCGGCGTGCGCTGTCTTGCGGTCGGCGGTTCCCCGGAGTCCGGGCACGCCGTCGATTGCACCGATGGCATCGCCGCCGGTATCGAGGCGCTGGCCGCGCACGACGGCTATCTGGCGTCGCTGCCGCCGGACAACCCGATGTCCGATGCCGCCGGCTACCTCACCACCAAGCTCACGCGCTTCGGCGTGCGCTTCGACAACGTGCCGACCATGCCGTTCGAGATCATCGGCGTCTGACCCGAATCCGCCGGCGTGCCGCTTGCGTGACTGACCAGCGGATCCCAGGCGCCCCGGACCGGCCAGGCCCGGGGCGTCCGGTGTTTCCGCCGTCGTGCCTGAAGGCTCCGCGGTCAACTCAGATCCTCAAGGAGACACGTACGCCTTTTCCGTTCGGCTGTTCAGGAGATGCTTATGGAGCATGCTGTGGAACAGGCCGTACGGATCATCCGGGAGCGATACGCGGAACCGCTCAGCCTCGACGCCATCGCCTGTGCGGTCCTGGTGAGCAAATTTCATCTTCTGCGTGTGTTCAGGCAGGTCACCGGAGTGACCCCGGGGCGCTTTCTCAGTGCGGTGCGCATCAGTGAAGCCAAGCGCCTGCTACAGAATTCCGATCTCGCTGTGGCCGTCATATCCGCCATGGTCGGATACGACAGTACAGGTAGCTTCACCAGTCGCTTCACCGAATCTGTGGGAATCCCGCCCACGCGATACCGACAGCTGAGCCGGGGCGAGGGCGAGTTCACCGCGCGCTCCTCGGCCGAGGGTCAGGTCGAGTTGACGCGCTGCCAGTTGCGCGGTGTGGTCCGGGCCGTGGCGAAGCCCGTCTCCTCGATCTACATCGGTGCCTTCGGCGGCCCCATACTCCAGGGGCATCCGTCCAGTTGGACCACGGCCGAGCACCTCGGCCCCTTTGTGCTGCAGCAGGTGCCGCGTGGGATCTGCTACCTGCACGCGACGATGCTCGCGGCGCGGGAGAAGTCGCTGGAGACCATGCTGCTGACGGCCACGCTGGGGCCCATGCGTATCGACCCGTACGTCAGCTCCGAGGTGGAACTGGTGCTGTGTCCGCAGGTCTGGTCCGATCCGCCCGTCCTGTTCGTGGCCCCCGGTTTCGAGATGCTCACCGAGGGGGCTCCTCAGCCCGGATTCAAGCGATTGTCGAGCGGGTTCAAGTAATTTTTCCGCGACTTCAATCGGATTTCAAGGACTAGATCTCCACGCTCCTTCGGAAGGTTAGCAATTAGGGAGAAGACAGGTCGTGACTCCGGCTGCAACGCTCCTTGATGAGCGCGGTGAGGGCCGCGTCTCGGCGGTCCTACGGATCGCCTTCTGTGCACCTCCCGAAGGGATATCGCATGAGCGATGTAGAGGTAATCCGAGTGGAGTCGGCCGACGAGTCCCGGGTGTGGGACCTGGCGGTCTGGGACCGGGCCGGCGAGGACCTGTCCGTGTGGGACCGGGCCGGCGAGGACCTGTCCGTGTGGGACCGGGCTGTGTGGGACCAGGCGCCGGTCTGGGACCGGGCTGTGTGGGACCAGGCGCCGGTCTGGGACCGGGCCGTGTGGGACCAGGCACCGGTCTGGGACCGAGTGATGGAACCACAGGCGGCCTGACGATCGTTCGACAGCCCCTTCGGCCCGGTAGCCGCGTGCACTGCCGGGCCGGACGGGCTTCGTGCATGTCCGGAAGGGAGTTGCCGTGACGACATACCGCCCCGAACCGGCGCTGGGCGCCGCCGGGTTGCTGGTGCGCACCGATATCCCCGAGAGCTGGGACGGCTGGGTCGGCAGGGCGCCGGTCACCCTGCGCCGGCGCTGGATCTCTCTCGCCGAGGGCAGGATCCCCGGCGGCGTCCGCACCTTCGGGCTGCCGGGGCCCCAGGGGGAGCAAGTGGCCCTGGTCGGCGGCGTGATGGAGGCCCCCACGGGACATGTGCGGTTCGACCCGCAGCGGGTGCTGTCGGGCGGATCGGTCGCGGACGGCGTGGCCGCCGAAGGACCGCACCCGTGGAAGGGGCGCTCCGCCGACGAACTGTTCCCGACCTGTCTCCTGATGGGCCCCAACTACGAGTCGGCGCCGGTCGGTCCGGGTGCCCGCGATCCGCGGCTGCTGGGGGAGTATCTGGACGCCCTGCTCGACTGGTGCCGTGACCAGGGGATGCGCAGTGTCTCGGCGCTGTTCCTGCGCCCCGACCACCCCGAGTTCCTGGACGTGCTGCGCGGCGCGGGCTTCGATGTGGTCCCCATGGTGGACCGCAGCGACATGGAGGTCACCTGGGACGATCTGGACGGCTACATAGCCGGGCTGCGGCGCAACCAGCGCTTCACGGTGCGGCGCGAGCTGCGCGAGATCGCGGCCCGCGGAATCGAGATCAGCGAACGCCCGATCGGCGACGAAGAGCCCGAACTTCTCCCGCTGCGGGGCCAACTGATGACCAAGTACGGCGCCGTACCCGATGCGCAGCGCGAGGCGGCCTCGTTCCGGCATCTGCGCGAGCACTTCGGTCCGGAGAACGTCTGGATCGTCGAGGCCCGCCAGCGAGGTGCTCTGCTCTCCTTCACGATGCTGGTGCGGGACGGCGACCAGTGGACCGCGCTGATGAGCGGCACCGACTACGAGCATCCCGACGCCTCGTTCACGTACTTCGCCACGATGTTCTACCGCCCTGCCGAGCTGGCTCCGGGGCAGGGGATCACCACGATCTCCTACGGGCTCGGGACCATGCAGGCCAAGAAGCTGCGTGGCTGCACCGTCAGCACGCTGTCCGCCGCGGGCCTGGTGCTCGACTGATCTGACAGAACCCGACCGAACCGGCTCAAGGAGTATGCCCATGTCGCCCGACACAGCCACCCCGGCCCCCCGGCACGACGGGAAGGTACTTCTTGTCGCCGACCAGGGCCTGCAGTCCGGCGAGCGGATGAGTGCCGCCCAGGTCGACCGGAAGGTCTCCGACTTCTGGACCGGCATCGGCGGCGCCGAGTTCTTCCAGGCGCTCACCACCCGCTTCTACGAGCTCGTCGCGCAGGACGAGCTGCTGTCGCCCCTCTTCGCCGTCCCCGACTGGAGCCGCCACGCCGCACGGCTGAACGAACACTTCTGCCGGATCTACGGCGAGAACGACCTGACCGCGGCATGGGACCCGAAAATGCACCAGGCGCACGCGCACTTCCTGATCTCGCGTGAGCAACGGCTGCGGTGGCTCGCTCTGATGAAGGAGGCGGGCACCCAACTCGACGCGCCCGAACCGCACTTCACCGAGTTCCTCACCATCATGAAGATAGCGAGCGGTGAGATGACCGCGGTGTCCCGGGGCGCCGCGCTGGCCCGCGGTGAGCGGTTCCACTGGGACGGGACCCCGGCATGAGCGGCACCCCTGTCCGTTCGGTGGCCGTGGTGGGCGGAGGCCCCGCCGGAGCCTTCTGCGCGCTGGAGCTGGCCCGGCTGCTGCCCGACACGGCCATCGAGCTCTACGACCGTGACGACCGGGGGCCGGGGGCCGGCATCGTGCTGACGGACGAGTTCGCCGCGCGCCTCCGGGCCGACCACCCCGACGCGTTGCGGCTGCCGGAGTCCGCGTACGCCTCATGGGACAAGACGGTCACGGTGATCGACGGCGAACGGATCCCGTCCGGTGCCTTCGGCATGTCGGGGATCTCCCGGCAGGTGTTCCACGCGCATGTCCGCGAGCTGGCCGCGCGGAACGCCAATGTGCGGCTGATCAGACGCACCGTCACGGACCTGCCGGAGCAGGCCGATCTGGTGGTGCTGGCGGACGGTGCGGGCAGCGAGCTGCGCCGGGGACGGGCCGACCGGTTCGGCACGTCCGTCTCCGCGGGCCGCACCCGCTATCTGTGGATGAGCACGCCCTCGGTTCTCGAACCGTGCTTCCTCCTCAAGGACCTGGGACCGGGCCCCCTGGTGGTGCACGCCTATCCGCATGCGGCCGACGAGAGCACCTTCATCGTCGAGGCCGATCCGGACACCCTGTCCGCTCTCGGCCTGCTCGACCTGTCGGCGGCCGAGGCGGAGCAGAGGCTCGCCGCGGTGTTCCGCAGCGAGCTGGGCGGTGCTCCCTTGAGGGCCCGGACCGCGGGCTGGCAGCCGTTCCGTACCGTCGTCAACCGTCACTGGTCCGACGGGCGGACGGTGCTGGCCGGGGACGCCGCCCACACGGTTCACTTCTCGACCGGCTCGGGCACCGCGCTGGCCATCGACGACGCACTGTGTCTCGCCCGATGTATCGCCGGACACGACGATCCGCTCCGGGCGGTGGCCGAGTACGAGAGCGTCCGGCGGCCGGTCGCCGAGCAGGCACAGGCGGAGGCGGCGGAGAGCACCGCGTGGTTCGAGCAACTGTGCAGCGGTGGGCGGCTGGAGGGGCACCAGACGGTGTTCGCGCTGCGCAGCCGCCGGGCGATGAACACCTACAGCCGACTGCGGGAACGTGACCCGGAGTTCGTCGCGCGCACCGTGGCGCGGCTGGCCGGGCGTCCCACCGACGCGGAGCCCGTCGACGTGCCGCTGACAGTGGGCCGGGTGCGCCTGGACCACCGGCTGGTCAAGGTGGAACGCCGGGACGGCCGGTGTGTGCTGCGCGGCGCGGACGGCACGCGGGCGGTGGGGCTGGTCGTCGACCAAGTCCCCGATCGGCCGCTGCCGGGGATCGATTTCCTCGCGGTGCGGGCCCGGCCGGAGGGCGGCCGGGTGACCAGGTGTGCTGCCGCCGCGCGGATCCGCAGCGCGGCGACGCTCCCGGTCGCGCTGCTGGTCGACGAGGAGTTGTCCCGGGACGAGGCCAACACCCTGATCGCCTCCGCGCGTACGGACCTGGTGGCCGTGCCATGAGCCGCGGCGGCCCGACGGACTCAGAAGTAGGCGCGCATCAGCTCGCTGGACCAGGCCGGCCCCCGCACCTCACCGCGCGGGGCGAACTCGGGCAGATACGGTTTGACGTCGAGTACCGGGGAGCCGTCGATGGCGTCGAGGCCGTGCACGGTGAGCGTCAGCCCGTCGACGGCCGCAAGGCCGCACACGGACACCCCGAGGTGGTTGGGCCGGTTGGGGGCGCGCTGCGCCAGGATGCCGGAGAGCGGCCAGTCGGTGTTGCCCCGGGGGTGCTGGACCGCGGTGCAGGTCCGCGTCGCCAGATGAAACGCGAAGATCACTTCGATGTGTGAGTAGTCGTCGAGACCGGAGGTCGCCGACTCGTCGAACACGGCCGGGTCCAGTTCGATGCGCGAGACCACCGCCCCCCATCCGTCCTCGTGCACCTGGCTGCGTCCGCCGCGTACCACCCCGATCGGGCTGATCGGATTCATTCCACCCCCGCTTCCCGTCCACTGGGTCCAGTTCGTCCGGAACCCACGCAGCATGTCCGCCCGCCCACCGTGGCGTCAACCGCCACCCACCGAGTGAGGTGCCCACCATGGCCCGTGTGATGTCCCGCCTGCTTCCCGAACCCGGCGCCGGTCGGCTGCTGGTCCTGTGCACCGCCGTGGCCAGCCTCGGGAACGGCCTCTATGTCACCGGCGGTGCCGTGTACTTCGTTCATGTCGTGGGGCTGTCGCCGGGCCAGGTGGGCCTGGGCATGTCGCTCGCCGGGGTCCTGGCGCTGGCTCTGGGGGTGCCGACCGGGCAGCTCGCCGACCGGTTCGGGCCGCGGGGAACCACCGCGGTGTTCGCCCTGGGGAAGGCGGCGGCGCTGGTCGCTGCGACCTTCGTGCATTCCTTCCCGACCTACCTGGCGATGGCCGTGGCCCTGGGGCTGGCCGAGCAGAGCGGTCATATAGCCCGGGGCGCACTGGTGTCGGGGGTGATGGGCAGGGAGGGCCGGGTCCGGCTCTCGGCGTACATGCGCAGCGTGTTCAACGGCGGATTCTCGCTGGCCTCGCTGGCGGCCGGCCTGGTCATCGCCGCCGACTCGAAGACCGCCTACCTCTCGCTGTTCTGGGGCAATGCCCTTGCCATGGTGCTGGTGGCCGCGCTGTACATGCGGCTGCCCAAGGTCCCGGGCACCCCGCGCGAACCCCGGGGCGAGCGACCGCGCGGCGCCGTGCGCGACGTCCCCTATCTGGTGGTCGCCCAGGTTTCCGGGATCGTCAGGATCGGGCCGACCGCGCTGGCGGTGGGACTGCCGCTCTGGTTGGTGGTGCACACCGACGCCCCTCGTGCGCTGGCGGCATGGATCATGCTGGTCAACACGCTGATGGTGGTGTTCCTGCAGGTGCGCCTGGCACGCGACGCGGACACCGTGCGTGGGGCGGCACGACTTCAGCGGGTCACCGCTGTGGTCCTGGCGGTCGCCTGTGCTGTCACCGCTCTGACCGGTTGGATGCCCACCTGGGCGGCCGCCACCGTCCTCCTGGCCGTCGCGGTGATCTTCACGTTGGGTGAGATCTGGGGGGAGGCCGCCCGATGGGGGCTGCGGTACGAGCTGGCGCCCGCGAACGCGCAGGGACAGTACGGGGGCGTCTTCGCGACCGGCGACGCCCTCGCGCTGATCGCCGGGCCGACCCTGGTCACCGCGGTGCCCGACCGGTTCGGCGCCCTCGGCTGGCTGCTGATCTCCGTCCTGTTCCTCGGCGTTCTGTGCGCCGGCGGCCCCGCCGTCCGCTGGGCGGAACGGACCCGGGTGCCGGAGCGGGAGGCCGCGGGCGTTCCGGGGGATGCGGTGAAGGCCCCATGATTTCCTCATGTTTTCGGTGTGAGTCCCTCGCTGCTGAAACGCAGTACGCGGTTTCATACTGAAGGGAGCGTGTCAACGGGGGAGGAGCACGGGGGAGGAGCCGCCCTTCGGCCGGCTCCAGTAGCCCGAGGAGGTCTGCTGTTCGTGATTCCAGCCGCGGAAGACTCCCCCCTGCGCCTGCACCACCTGTGGTCCCTGCGAGAGGACACGGCGGTCGGGTGGGACGAGGAGGGCCAGGCGCTCGTGCTCAGCGGTCCGCAGGGTACCGAGCGGATCGAGGCTCCCACGACCGTCGTGGCCGAGGCGCTGCACCGGATGGAACTGGGTCCCGTCCGGCTCGCGAACCTGTTGCAGCCGAAGGACGAAGCCGCCGGGCAGGACAGCTACATGGTGGTGCTGTCGGTGCTCCGCGCGATCTCCCACTTGGTGATCAGGACGCTGGCCCTGGAAGACCTCAAGGGGCCGGTGCTGTCGGTGGTGCCGGCGGGTCGAACCGCCCGCTTCGCCCTGGCCCGGGTGCCGTCGCAGCGCAGGGTGCGGCTGAGGCCCAACGTGACGATCACGGTGCAAGGGAACGCGTTCCTGTTGGAGTGCGGCGCCCTGGAACACCGGGTGCAGATCCACCGCCCCGAGGCGATGTGGGTGGTGTCTCTGCTGGCCTGGCCCACGACACCGGACGCGTTGGTCGAAGTGGCCCCGCTGCCCGCCGAATTGACCCTGGCGATCCTCGGTCACCTGGCGGGGGCCGGCATGACGGTGGCCGTGGGCTGACCGGTCACAGCAGCCAGCCCGACTCGCGGGCGATGCGTATGGCGTCGACCCGGTTACGCGCGTTCAGCTTGGTCACGACCGTGGTGAGGTAGTTGCGTACTGTGCCCACCGAAAGGTGGAGTTGCGCAGCCATCTCCTGTGGTTCCGAGCCCTGAGCGGCCATGTGCAGTACCTCGGTCTCACGGATGGTCAGCGGGCTCTCGCTGCCGCCCCAGGCGGCCAGGGCCAGTTGCGGGTCGATCACCCGCTGGCCGGTGACGATCCGGCGGACGGCCTGGGCGAGATCGCTGGGTGGTGCGTCCTTGAGAAGGAAACCTGAGACGTGCGCGGACATCGCCCGACGCAGCGTGCCCGGGCGGCCGAGGCTGGTGAGGATCAGGGTCCGGCACTCAGGGAGTCGCTCGTGCAGGAGTTCGGCCGCGCTGAGTCCGTCCAGACCGGGCAGGTCGATGTCGATGATGGCCACGTCCGGCCGGTGTTCGCGTGCCTGGCTCAGGATCTGGTCGCCGCGCTCGAGCTCGGCGACCACTTCCAGGTCGTCCTCCAGATTGAGCAGAGCCACCAGTGCGCCGCGGACCATGTGCATGTCTTCGGCCAGGAGGATCCGAATCATCGTCGCCGTTCACCGTTCTCCCGCATACGGGGATCCTGTTGGATCCTGCCCAGCGCCTCGCCCGTTGGAGTTTCGTCAGCGGGAGAGCTGGTACCAAGGTTGCCTACGCTTCGTTTTCTGTCCGGCCGTACGGCTGGTCTTTGTTCGTGATCACCCTTGTGCGCGGGTGGTCGGCTCGTGTTCCCTCATCGGTGTCTCGGCCATGAGTCGGAAGAGGTCCGTGTCGGAAGCGTCGGGGAGGCGTTGTGCGATCAGCCGGCCACCGATGTCTTCCAGTCGTCGTTCGAGGTTGCCCAGGCCGCTGCCGCTGTGCGGCGACCGGAGATGAGAGCCGAGTACCAGGCCGTCGTTGGCGATCGCGAGACGGACGACATCGCCCTCGATCCGGGCGGAGATCCAGCAGCGCGAGGCCTTGGAGTGCCGCAGCAGGTTGGTGACGCCCTCGCGCAGCACCGTGGCCAGCACGGTGGATGTCGTCAGCCCGAGGCGCTCGATGTCGTCCTGGGTGTCGACGGTGACCGAGACGTCGGCGGCGGTCAGCACCGATTCGGCGGAGGTGAGTTCGGAACTGAGGGACATCTCCCGGTACCCGCTCGCGACGCGGCGCACATCGGCCAGTGCCTGGCGGGAGATGACGAGTACCTCGTCGACCTCTTCGCAGGCCCGGTGCGGATTGGTCGGGATGAGGCGGCGGATCAGCTCGTTCTTCAGGGATACGGCGGAGAGGCTGTACCCGAGCAGGTCGTGCAGATCCCTGGAGAATCGTAACTGCTCGTTGCTGACGGCCAGTCGGGCCAGGTCGGTGCGGGCCTTGTGCAACTGGTCGACCAGGCTGGTCAAGCGGCTCAGACCGTAGACGACGAGACCTGTGAGCGCGGTCGTCTGGGCCAGGTACACCGTGTCGATGGCACCCCGGCCGTCCAGGACGCCGGGGATGATCATGCTGAGCGCCGTCAGTCCGTACAGCGTCCAGCCCACCGCGGGCGGCAGGACAAGCAGGAGGGAGCCGGCGAAGAAGCCGGCCATGGAGCCCCAGAACACCCCGAACCAGATCAACGGCAGGTAGGACAGGAGGCCCTGGGCGGCCAGGGTGAGCATCTTGGTGCGAATCCGCGCCTTGGAGATGCCGGGTGCCGAGTGCACGAGTTGCAGCAGGAACACCAACATCAAGCAGACCACGGCGCGGGTCAGGTCGTACGCGTCGAGCGACAGGGAAAGGATGTTGAGGAAGGTGATGCCCAGATAACAGACCAGCGCGGCCAACAGAATGCCCCGGGCGGTTCTGGTGGCCACGCTCCCGTAGTCCTGCGATTGGCTGGCACGCGATGGGGATCTGTTCGGACCGGTGCAGTCCATCTCTCGTCTCCCAGCTCCCCTCGTGTCTCGATGCCGGCTCGAACAACTGGGCCTCATTCTAAGCAGGTTGGCTGATGTGCGGTGGTCGTCTTTGGAACCGGGCGTCACTGCAGCATCGCCTCGTCGAGGGCGTCGACGCTGGTCTGGAGAGGGCGGGCGCTCCCACGGGACGACCTGTGCGGGGCCGTCGTCGGTGGCCGACGGGGAGGCTGTGGAAGCTGTCGAAGGAGCGGCCTGGC
Source organism: Streptomyces sp. NBC_01003 (assembly GCF_045162695.1). Classification (NCBI taxonomy): domain Bacteria; kingdom Bacillati; phylum Actinomycetota; class Actinomycetes; order Kitasatosporales; family Streptomycetaceae; genus Streptomyces; species Streptomyces sp. NBC_01003. Next base: position 150,048 of record NZ_CP108708.1, on the reverse strand, counting down.
TGGATCTGCCCGAGCGCCGCGGTCCGTGGAAGACGGATCGGGCGCGGCGACAGCGGATGCCGACTCGGCCGGGCGGCCCACTGTCGGCGAGCTGTCGTCGAATGCCGCTTCGACCAGCACATGACCCGGTGCCCGGCGCCGGACCGGCTCGACCCCGACCCGGGCGAGCGGAGGCGAGCGCCCTCGGAGCGGCATCCTCTTCCCGGGTGTCCTGCCGGAAGTCGTCGCGGCGCGGCAGTTCCGCCGGCCGGTGCGCTTCGGGCAGAGCGGCCGACTCGCCCTGCCCGAAGCGCTGGACCGGCACACGCAGTCGCGTCAGACGAACAGCGGGATCGGGTTGAGCTGCTCGTACGGGGTGGGCTGGGAGAGGCGTCCGAGCGTGACAGGTACATCGAACAGTCGGCCTGGCGCGTACCGGGCCCAGAAGTGCCGGAGCCCCGGCACGATCACCTTGACCACCGGCATTCCGACGTCCGGCCGGGTCTGGTCGAGGGCGAGCAGCTCCAGGCCCTTGGCGGCGGTGAGTTCGGTGATGGCCCTGACGTCGTCGAGCAGATCGTTGCGGACCACGTAGTTCCAGTGGCCGGGAGTCCGCGGTCGGGCGGCCGGGTCCGGCGCCAGATAGGGCTGGTTGGCCAGAGTCGCCTGCCGCCACCAGCGGACCGGGAGCGGATCCGTGATGCCGTAGCCGCCGCCGGGGCGGTCCGTGCTCACGGCCGGCAGCAGCTGCCCCGTCTCGGTGAGCGCGCGGCGCAGCGCGATGGCCGGGTCGAAGTGTGCGCCGAAGCCGAAGATGATGTCCTCGGTGGGTCCCTCCGTACGCCGTGACACTGCCACGACCGCGGGGATGCCGAGGTCCGAGGTGAGGTCCAGTGCCCACAGATCCCGGCCCAGCTTCCGGTATCCGTCAAGCAGCCGCCCTATGTACGGCTCGTGGAACGAGTCCAGGTCTATCGCCGGCTGCCGGGTGCGGTTGTACCACCACAGGGCGACGGCGTCCCGTTCCACCAGCTCCAGGAAACCCTGCAGCAGGGCGTCCTCCGGGCTGCTGCCCGCCGCGTTGCCGTTGGAGTCGGCGTACGGCCCTCGCGCACAACGGGTGGAGGAGAAGTAGAGCATCGAGGTGGGCAGCAGCCGCTGGCGCTGCTCGGTCAGGGACCACACGGGTGTCCACTCCACCGGCCGGTTCTCGTCGAAGGGCTCGGGCACATGGTGGAAGGGCGAGCCCGAGCGGTTCCAGCGGTCCCGGTCGCGGAACTGCTGGTCCGCGTACAGCTGGCAACCGTTGGGGTGGACACCCTGGTCGCCGAGGGCCTGCAGGGTGTCCACCACGACCGCTTCGTCGCCGTGCCGGGTGCCGCAGTAGCGCTCCACCGCCTCGCACAGGGCGCTGGTGCGGGCCTCCGTGTCGGTCAGGCCCTTGCCGCCGCTCTGCGAGCGCAATCCGGCAGGACCGCGGTCCCGCATCGCCAGGTTGTGCCCCGATACGTAGGTGGTGGCGAACTCCGGTGCTCCGGGGGAGGGTTCGAGCACCGGAACGATTCCGGTGATCGGGCTCACCAGGTGGGCGTGGCGCTTGAGCAGCTGGTCGGGGCTGAGTGCCCGGTGGTCTCCGTTCCCGGCCTTGGTCCGCGACACCGGGACGAACGGCGCGAGCACGCGCCGGCGCGTCAGGCCGGGTTCGCCGCAGGAGGGGCACTGGGGGATCCGGGACACGGCGTGGACGCGGGTGCGCAGGTTGAGGGTGTCGACCGTGCGGATGGAGCCCTGGTCTGCGTAGCGCAGGCCGGCCAGCCACTTGGCGGCCTCCAGGACCGCGCTCTGCGCGGCCATGACGCGCCCGGCCGAAAGCGAAGCGATCGGCCGGACGAGCGGACGGTCGAGGCCCAGGGCCTGCTGGAGCGATCCTTCGTACCCGCGGTGCTGCTCCAGCCGGTAGGCCAGGCATGACCAGCAGGGTCCCTCGTCCGGCCGGAAGAACGGGCCGATCCAGGGTTCGTAGCCACACAGCCGGGTGAGCAGCCACGGCCTGCCCGCCGCCCGGTGCTCGGCGTCGACCCGCTCCAGCTCGGGGGAGAGGTAGTCGTCGCACAGGACCAGCGTGAGGTCCGTGTCCGAGTCGGTCACACTGAGGCCGGACTCCACGCCCGCCGCGAGCACCGGTCCGGCGTCGACGCCGGCGAGCGGCAGGACCCGCAGCCGGGAGCAGGTCAGGCCCGCCGCGGCCCGGGCGCCGTCCAGGCCGGCCAGGTCCCAGTACGCCTCGGCGACCGGGTCGGTGTCCGTCGCCGCCAGGGCGGGATTGCGGAAGCGGAGCAGCCCGGCTTCGCTGAGCAGGCGCAGCCCGTCCTCGGCCTCCTCGGTGGTGAGGGCGGGCGAGGCAGCGTGCAGGATCTCGGCGAGTGACCGGTTGCCGTCGAGCAGCGGGACCAGCACATCGGCGAGGAGGCCGTGCAGGGTGGTCACGCCCTGGCGGGACACCAGATAGGTCGCCTCGCCGGGGACGGTCGCCGGGCGCAGGTGGTGCCTGAAACCCACGAGGGTCGAGCCGTCCTGTAGGGCGGCCGGTCCGGATCTCCGGGGGACGGACGACTCAGAGGTCATATCCAGGCCCCCGCGACTGCATCACCCTCGACGGCCACGGGGGCCGTGGTGGGGGAGAAGTTCGCGGGGGGCGGACCTGCGCAGAGGGTGAACGCGGCGGCGTTCGGCTCCCCGGGGCCCGCGCAGAGGGTGAACATCACGGTGGAGCTGACGGTGTGGTCAAGGTGTTCGACCACCAGGAGCGGACGTGCGGGAGCTGCCTCGGTGATGCGCGCCGAGAGGGTGGCGGTGACACTGGCGTGGCTCATCGGAGAAGGTCCTCACTTACGTGGTGGGCTGGTGCTCCAATGACCAGGATTCTTCGCGAGTGAGGGATGTGACGGACAGTGTCGCCTTCACCGGTGGAGGGTGAAGTTCTCACTCAACTGGAGGCCCCACCTCCGTCGGCCGCCGCTTTGAGCGGTTCCCACCAACTGCGGTTGTCGCGGTACCACTTGACGGTTTCGGCCAGCCCCTCCTCGAAGTTTCTGCGAGGTTCGTACCCCAGCTCCTTGCGGATCTTCGTGCAGTCGACGGAATAGCGCTGGTCGTGCCCCTTGCGGTCCTCGACGTGTTCGACGCTTACCCCCCAGGTCGCGCCGCACGCCTTCAACAGCATGGCGGTGAGCTCCTTGTTGGAGAGCTCGGTGCCGCCTCCGATGTTGTAGACCTCGCCCGCGCGGCCCTTGGTGCGGACCAGTTCGATGCCCTGCACGTGGTCGTCGATGTGCAGCCAGTCGCGGACGTTGCGGCCGTCGCCGTACAGCGGGACCTTCCCGCCGTCGAGGAGGTTGGTCACGAAAAGCGGGATGACCTTCTCGGGGAAGTGGTGATGACCGTAATTGTTCGAACAACGGGTGACCCGGACGTCCAGGCCGTGGGTGCGGTGGTACGACAGCGCGATCAGGTCGCTCGAGGCCTTGGAGGAGGAGTACGGCGAGTTGGGCCGCAGAGGGTGGCTCTCGGGCCAGGAGCCCTCGTCGATCGAGCCGTACACCTCGTCGGTGGAGATGTGGACGAAGACCCTGATGCCGGCCCGGTGCGCCGCGTCGACGAGCGTGTGCGTGCCGACCACGTTCGTGCGCACGAACTCGGCGCCGCCGTCGATCGAGCGGTCGACGTGCGACTCGGCGGCGAAGTGCACCACCTGGTCGTGCTCGGCCATCAGCTTGCCGACCAGCTCGGGGTCGCAGATGTCGCCCTGCACGAAGGAGAACTGCGGGTGCGCCCGGACCTCGTCGAGGTTGGCGGGATTGCCCGCGTACGTCAGCTTGTCCAGGACGGTGATCGAGACATCGCCGGGACCGTCGGGGCCGAGCACCGTACGGACGTAGTGCGAGCCGATGAATCCGGCCCCGCCGGTCACCAGAACACGGGTGGTCATGACGGACGTTCTCCTTCTCAGGCTACGCGGGCGGTCGGTATCGGGCGTTGGCGGGCGGCGACCTCGGTGACGTAGGCGCCGTAAGCCGTGCCCGCCATTTCCTCGCCGAGGCGCCGGCACTGTTCGGCGGTGATGAAGCCGCGGTTGAGTGCCACCTCCTCGACGCAGGCGATCCAATCGCCCTGTCGCTGCTCGATCAGCTGGACGTACTGCGCCGCCTGCAGCAGCGAGTCGTGGGTGCCCATGTCCAGCCAGGCGAAGCCGCGGCCGAGCTCGGTGAGCCGGGCCCGGCCCTGCGCCAGGTAGGCGAGGTTGACGTCGGTGATCTCCAGCTCGCCCCGCGCCGACGGGGAGAGGTTCTTGGCGATCCCGACCACGTCGCTGTCGTAGAGGTACAGCCCGGTCACCGCGATGTTGGAGCGCGGGTTGGTGGGCTTCTCCTCCAGAGACAGCAGTCGGCCGTCGGCGTCGACCTCCCCGATCCCGTAGCGGTGCGGATCGCTCACCCGGTAGCCGAACAGCGCGGCACCGTCGAGCCGGCGCAGCGCGTCGTCCAGGAGCAGCGAGAACCGCGGCCCGTGGAAGATGTTGTCGCCCAGCACCAGCGCGACCTGGTCGTCCCCGATGAAGTCGGCGCCGATGACCAGGGCTTCGGCTATGCCGCGCGGCTGGTCCTGCTCGGCATACTCGATGTTCAGGCCGAGCCGGGAGCCGTCTCCGAGGAGGGTGCGGAAGCTGTCCGAGTGGTCCCTGGACGAGATCAGCAGGATGTCCCGGATGCCGGCCAGCATCAGCACGGAGAGCGGGTAGTAGATCATGGGCTTGTCGTAGACCGGCAGGATCTGTTTGGACAGCGCGCCGGTCAGCGGGCGCAGCCGGGTGCCGCTGCCGCCGGCGAGGATGATGCCCTTCATCTCAGCTTTCCTTACGTTGTCGGTGGGTTGATTCCGGTCGTTCGGAGGATCGGGAGACCCACCAGGGGCGGTCAGTCGGTTCCGTTGTCATGAGGCTGTCTCTCATGGCGGCGGGTGGATGCGGTGCAGCCGGGACGCGGGGGCGCCTGTGGCGGTGCGGGCCCACGGCCTGCCCGAGTCCCGCTGCCCGATGGTGCTGCGGTCCGATCGAGTGCGGGCCGAGAAGTGCTGGAGGCAGGCGTGGCCCCCAGGGCCGTGGGTCGGGACTCAACCGGCGCTCGAGCACGGCTGCCTAGCCTCGACGTGATGCCCTGCGCCGTCCGCATCGGGTCGGCGCTTCGGCACCGACCGCGCGACCGAAACCGCGGCCCCCCCATGGTGGAATCGGAAGGAAATCCCTGAATGAGTACTGACAAGGTCGCCGCCGGCGGCGGTGCGGCTGGGGCGGGGAAGTCCCCAGGCATGGCCACACTGATCACGGCCCTGGCCACCTTCATGGCGGGGCTCGACAATCTGGTGGTCCTCGTTGCGCTGCCCACCATCAGGGACGAACTCGGTGGCAGCCTGGAGGACCTGGAATGGACGGTGAACGCCTACACGCTGTCGTTCGCCGTGCTGATGATGTTCGGTGCCGCCCTCGGCGACCGGTTCGGGCGCCGCCGGGTGTTCATCGCCGGTCTGCTGGTGTTCACGGCCGCGTCGGCCGGGGCCGCTCTGGCACCGGGCATCGGCGAGCTGATCGCCGCCCGCGTGGTCCAGGGCGCCGGTGCCGCCGTCGTCATGCCGCTCTCCCTCACCTTGCTCACCAGCGCCGTGCCCGCCGCGAAGCGGGGCGCCGCCCTCGGCATTTACAGCGCGGTCGGCGGACTGGCCATCGCGGGCGGCCCGCTGGTGGGCGGAGTCGTAACGGAAAACCTGTCGTGGCACTGGATCTTCTGGATCAATGTGCCGGTGGGCCTGCTGCTCGTCCCGGCCGCCTGGCGCGGTCTGGCCGAGAGCCGTGGTCCGAACAACCGCCTGGACGTGCCGGGTACGCTCCTGGTCAGCCTCGGCCTCCTCGGCTTCGTCTACGGCCTGATCCGGGCCAACGGTCACGACGGCTGGGGCGCCCCGCTGGTCGCGGGCCCCATGGTGGCCGGTGCCCTGCTGGTCGCCGTGTTCGTGCAGTGGGAGCGGCGCAGCAGCGCGCCGATGCTGCCCATGCGCATGTTCCGCAATCGGGCCTTCAGCGCCGTCAACGCCGGCGGCCTGCTGCAGGCCTTCGCCATGTACGGCGTGGTCTTCCTCATCACGCAGTTCATGCAGAACATCCAGCACATGTCGCCGACGGAGGCGGGCGTGCGGATGCTGCCGTGGACGGCGATGCCGCTCCTGATCGCGCCCGTCGCGGGCATCATGTCGGACAAGATCGGCGGACGTCCCGTGGCGGTCTTCGGACTCGCGCTGCTTGCCGCCGGGTTCGCCTACTGGGCGCTGGTGATGAGCCCCGACGCGTCCTACGTCGAGCAACTGCCCGGCTATCTCCTGGGCGGCGTAGGCGTCGCCTGCTTCTTCGCCCCGCTCATCAACCTGACGATGAGCTCCGTCGACGTCTCCGAGCAGGGCATCGCCTCCGGCTCGACGTCGGCCATGCGCGAGCTGGGCGCGGCGCTCGGCGTGGCCGTCCTCACCAGCGTCTTCACCCACAACGGCGGCTACGCATCGGGCCGGAATTTCGTCGACGGCTTCGTACCCGCCCTGTGGGTCGGCGCGGCGGCCATGGCGCTCGCCGCCGTCGTGATGCTCTTCGCCACCCGGCCCGCCGGTGCGGAGAAGCAGCACAGTGCCGGATCGGCCCAGGACGCGGTCGCACCGACCCCCTCGGCCTCCCGCTGACACCTCGTACGCCGACCCGCGGCCCGACACGACGACATCGCGTCGGGCCGCGGGAATTCGGCATCACGCCATCTCTCATCACGCCACCGGCAGAAAGGCCGCGCGCGACATGAAGGTTCTCTTCGCAAGCCTCGGAAACTACGGACACATATTCCCCCTGATGCCGCTCGCCCAGGCGGCACGTGCGGCCGGGCACGAGGTCTGGTTCGCCACCAGCGAGCAGTTCCACCCGATCCTCGAGAAGGCGGAGCTGCGCCCGGTCACCGCCGGGCTCACCGTCCCCGAGGCGTTCATCGAGGCGGCCGGCGGCCAGGCATTCCTGGAGGCCAACGGCGGTGCCGCACAGGCCAGTGACCTTCCGCCCGAGGTGCTGGCGAGCCTGGCCGTGAAGGCGTTCGGCTCGGTGCTGCCACGCAGCGTCTTCACGGACCTCACCCCCGTCCTCGACTCGGTCGAGCCGGACCTGGTCGTCTACGAGATCCTCAACCCGGGCGCCGCCTTCGCGGCCGCGGCGGCGGGCGTACCCGCCGTGTGCCACGGCATCGGCCGGGTCTCGTCCGACCCCACCATGGACCCGCTGATCCAGCAGGAACTGTTCGCCACGGCGAGCGACCTGGCAGTGGCCGACAAGCTCGGCCACAGCCAGACCCTGGGCAACCCGTACATCGACATCTGCCCTCCCTCCCTGCAGAACCAGGAGTTCCTGGCCTCGGGCGTCCAGGTGATCCCGCAGCGGCCCGTCTCCTTCGCCGAACCGGGCGAGCTGCCCGCGCGCGTCACCCAGGGGGAGGGCCCCCTGGTCTACCTGAGCTTCGGCACCGTGGTCACCTCCGCGGAGCTGCTGCGCACCGCGATCGACGGCCTGCTGCCGCTGGACGCGCGGGTCCTCGTCGCGACGAGCGCTGTGGTGGACCCGGCCGCGCTGGGCGACCTGCCGGACCGAGTCGTCGCGCTCCCCTGGGTGCCGCAGCCCGAGGCACTGCGGCACGCCACCGCCGTCGTCCACCACGGCGGCCACGGCACCACGCTGGCCTCGCTGGCCGCGGGACTGCCCCAGCTGATCCTGCCGGCGGAGGGTGACGGCTTCGGCAACGCACCCGCGGTGAGCGCGGCCGGAGCGGGCCGCCTGCTGATCGGCGAGGCCGTGTCCGCCGAGGCGGTGGAGGCCGAGGTGCGCACCCTGCTGACCGACGGCGCATACCGGGAGGCCGCCCGCAAGGTCGCCCACGAGATCGAGGCCATGCCCGAGCCGGCCGAGACGGTCGCGAGGTTCCCCGAGTTCGTCAGCTGACGGGCCCCGGTACGCACCGCGCCCCGCGCTCACCGGTGAGCGCGGGGCCTGCGAGACGCGGGCGCTCCCCCGTCGATGAGCAGACGGCGGGCGGCGGCGATGTCCTGATCGACGAGACCCTCTACTTCGACATGGCCACCTTCGCCCGTCAGCTCGCCTGAGCCACAAGTCGCCGGGGCGCGCGGATCCGGGCACCCCGGCAGCCGGCTCAGTCCACCGCGACCGACAAGGACCACCACTCATGAGCGTGTCCAGGACGGGCCGGAAGGCGCCGTCGCAGACCTACTCGGCCGGGGTGCGCCCGATCCTCCTCGATGTCGCGGGCCTCACCTTGTCCGGTCTGCTGGCGGAGCCGCCCGACGGGCCGCCTCGGGCGACCGTCGTGGCCGTGCACGGCGGCGGCATGCGGGCGGGCTACTTCGACGGGCAGGCCGATGCCGACCTGTCTCTGCTCACGCTGGGCGTCCGGCTCGGGTTCACGGTGCTGGCGCTGGACCGGCCCGGCTACGGCCGGTCCGCGGCGCAGGTGCCCGCCGGCCTGACCCTCGAGGAGCAGTCCGCCGTCCTGTCCGGGGCGCTCGACGCGTTCGCCGACCGGCACACCGTCGGCAGGGGGTTCTTGCTGCTGGCCCACTCCTACGGCGGCATGCTCGCCCTCACGACCGTCGCGCGTACCCCCGGCCTGCTCGCCCTGGACGCCTCTGGTGTCGGTCACCGCTACGCCGTGGAGTCGGCTGAACGGCCGCGCTTGCGCCGTCACTTGGAGTGGGAGCGCAACTGGGGTCCGTTGGGGCTTTACCCGCCGGGCACGTTCCGCGCGGCCGAGGCCCTGGTCGCCCCCATCCCTGCCCGTGAGGCCGCCGAGGTGCCTCTGTGGCCGGAGATGTTCGAGGAGCTGGCGCCGCGGATCGACATCCCGCTGCGGCTGACTTTCGCCGAGCACGAGGCATGGTGGCTGCACGAGGAGCCGGACGTCGCCGATATGACCTCCCGGCTGGCCAAGGCACCCGTCCTCCGGGTCGAGCGCCAGTCCGGCGCGGGCCACAACATCAGCCTCGGCCGGGCCGCCCGTTCCTACCACCTGCGCGCGCTCGCCTTCTTCGAGGAGTGCCTGCATTCCGCCGAGGAGACCACGTCTCGCCCGACGTGCATCCCGGGAGAGGCAACATGACCAAGCCGTACGAACCGATGCCGGAGGACTGGCAGCGTGCGCTGTGCGTCGTCGCGCATCCCGACGACCTGGAGTACGGGCCCGCTTGCGCGGTCGCCGAATGGACCGCGCGGGGCAAGTTCGTCGCCTACGCCGTCGCGAGCCGTGGCGAAGCCGGGATCGCCACCATGCACCCGGACGCCACCGGTGAGTTGCGTGCCGAGGAGCAACTGCGGGCCGCGGCCGCGGTCGGGGTGCGGGACGTGGACTTCCTCGGCCACCCGGACGGCATCATCGAGTACGGCTTGCCGCTGCGCCGTGACATCGCGCGTTCGATCCGCAAGTACCGCCCGGACATTCAAGTCACCGTCAACTTCCACGACCGGTGGCGCAGCGGAGACTGGAACACCCCCGACCACCGCAACGTCGGCAACCCCTGGATCTTCCCCGAACTCCTCGACGAGGGCTTCAAGCCGTGGGCCGGCTGGGGCCTATCACGACGTAGGTGTTTTCCATCCATTTGGTCTGGCGAGCCGCTCGGCTCGGCCGCCGGTGTGGCAGTCATGGCCCATGAAGTTGAAAGGAAGTAGCAGGATGCAGCCTGAGGCGTACGGTGCCGACGACTTCTTGGCGTCGGCGATGGTGTCGAAGTCCCGGCTGACCCCCGACGCAGGCGCCTTCCTCACGGAACGGGAGTTGTCCGCCTCGTACGAGGTCGAGCGGGTGCCACTGGCCACTCTCCCGAACTGGCACCACGGTGACCGGCTCAGCCGCGCGGACGGCAAGTTCTTCACGGTGGAAGGGCTCTCCATACGGACGGATTTCGGCCCCGTGCCGCAGTGGACCCAGCCGATCATCGTCCAGCCGGAGATCGGCATCCTGGGGATCCTCGCCAAGCGGTTCGACGGCGTGCTCCACTTCCTCATGCAGGCGAAGATGGAGCCGGGGAACACCACCTTCGTCCAGTACGCGGCGACCGTCCAGGCGACCCAGAGCAACTACCAGCGCGTCCACGGCGGCAGAGCCACCCCGTATCTGGACTACTTCTTGGAGGGCACGCGGCGACGTGTCCTGTTCGACCAACTCCTCTCCGAGCACGGCTTCTGGTACCTGTACAAGCGGAACCGCAACATGATCGTCGAGGTGCCCGAGGACGAGGAAGTACCTGTCGAGGACGATTTCACCTGGCTCACTCTGGGGCAGGTGCGTCAGCAGCTCACGCAGGGCAACGGCGTCAACATGAATGCCCGTACCGTGCTTTCCGGAATCACCTACGGTGCTGCCGGCAGCGACCGGCTGCTCCACGATGAGCAGCCCGACGGATTCCACGCCGAGCTCGTGGAGTCGCACCGGACGCCGTCTTCGGCGGCCGACCTCTCCGGTGCGCTGACGTGGCTCATCGACCAGAAGGCGAAGTTCAGCCTGGACGTCAGGCGGATCAGCCTGCGGGACATGGACGAATGGATCTGCGATGACGACAGCATCCGCCATCGCGACGGCCGCATCTTCGACATCATCGGCATGTCGGTCCAGGCGACAAGCCGGGAGGTCGGCACGTGGTGGCAGCCCATGCTCGAGCCCCGCCCCGGAAACGTCGTGGCCCTGATCTGCCAACGGCGGGCCGGGGTACTGCAGTTCCTGGTCCAGGCCCAGGTTCAGCCCGGCCTGACGGACCGTCTCGAACTCGCACCCACCGTGCAGTTCTCTCCGGGCTACCACCGCGGCCCTCAGGACTTCCCGCCGCTGACGGAATACCTCGACGCACCCGAATCCTGGATCCGGCTGAAAGCCATCCAGTCGGAGGACGGCGGCCGCTTTTCCAAGGCGGACACACTCCACCAGGTCGTTCAACTCCCCGAGGATCACGAGATCGAGGCGCCGGACAACTACCGGTGGATGACCCTCGCTCAGCTCAACCGCATGACTCGTTTCGGATACCACGTCAACGTCGAGGCTCGGAGCCTGGCCGCATGTCTTCTCTGACAACCGGCGGGTGAGGTGGGGGTGGGTGGCGAGCGGGCCGGCGACGTCGTGCCACGGATCTCTCGCCGGCTCTCGCCCGCCACAGCTGCCCGTTGCCCACGCCACACAAGCCCCGCGCCCGGATGTACGTTCGGTGCGGGCGGCTGAACCCCCGATCGAGAATCCTGAGGGTGATATGGACCTCCTTCTGATAGGCATGTCCAAGTTCGCGCAGCGGCGTATCCTGCCGGCCGCGTCAGCCACGGCCGGGATCGCGGCAGTAGACATCGCCAGCGCCCACGCCGACGCCGAGTCCGTCGGGCCGCTCGCGAAACTGGGCCGCATCCACCGGGACTGGCGAGTGGCGCTGGACACCGTACGCCCCGGCCTGGTCTACGTGTCGCTGGTCAACAGCGAGCACGCGGCTGCGGTACGGCATGCGCTGAATGCGGGACACCACGTCATCGTCGACAAACCGGCCCTGCTGGACGCGGATACGGCGCAGGAGATGGTGTCGCTGGCCCGGTCCTCGTCCCTCGTGCTCGCCGAGGCCGTGTGCTACAGCTTCCACCCGATGTTCGCGGAGGCCCAGGCGATCACTGAGCGTCTCGGCAGCGACATCACCAAGGCGGTCGCGGTCTTCACACCGCCGGTTCCCCGCGACGATTTCCGCTACGACCGCGCCCGCGGCGGTGGCGCGTTCTTCGACACCGGCCCCTACATGGCGTCCTTGGGCAGGGTGCTCTGGCAGGCCGAACCCGAGCAGCTGAGCGTGCTGGTGAGCGAGCGCACTGAGGATGGCCTCGAGACCGCGTACAGCGTGCTGGCAAGTTATCCAGGCGGCAGAACGGCCGTCGGGCACTTCGGGTTCACGACGGTGTACCAGAACACGCTGCGGCTGCTGGGCGAGGGCTGCGCAATCGAGTTCGAGCGCCCCTTCTCGATGCCCCCCGCCCCGGCGCCCGGCATCCGGGTCCAGACCAAAGATCAGCAGTACGTCCATCAGGTAGACCCGGCCGACAGCATGCAGCTGTTCCTGACGCAGGTTCTGAATGCTGTGAAGACGGGATCGCGGGAGTTCGACGCCCCACTGATAAGCGACGCGAGAACGCTCGGCCGCCTCATCGCCGCCGGCGGCCGTGGCAAGCCTTAGGCGTGCGGCCGATCAAGTCCAGGCCGATGGCCACCGGAAATCCAGGGGGACGGCCTGCGGTTCCTGATCGCTCCCTTGTCTGATGAAGACCTCCCTGTCCGGTTTGCTGTGTTTGCGGGCATCAGCAACCGGCCGGAAAGGTCCTGTGACGAAGTACCGGTCGTTCGGGTCGAGAACCAGGACGGTGGCACCGAGGTGAAGCTGACGCCCGACGACCAGGTGACGGACACCGTCGCGGCCTTCGCAGCCGCGGTGCCCGCTGCCGCTCCGCTGGACGAAGCAGCAGTGGAACAGGCGCGCCTGCTGGACGAGATACGCCGAACGGCGCACTGAGCACCGGCCGACCGAACCGGCACACCAGGAACCATGGTTCCTGGACCACACAAACTCTCATGGAGGTATGGGCGTGAAAGGAATCACCCTGGCCGGCGGCCTGCTCCCCGAACTGAACCCCGCCCGGACGCTGGAGGCAGCGCTGTGACCGTGGACTCCCCGCTCGTCGTGGTGCTGGGCGCCGCCGGGTTCGTCGGATCCGCCGTGTTCCGCGAGCTGGCGCAGCACCCGGTCCGGATACGGGCCGTCTCCCGCAGGAAGTTCCCTGTCCCCAAGAACGCCCGTGCCGAGATCGAGGTGCTCTCCGCGGATCTGACCGAGCCCGGCCAGATGGCCGTCGCCGTCGCCGGCGCCGATGTTGTCATCCACTCGCTGGCGTACATCGCAGGGGCATCCACCTGGCGCATAGCGGATGGCGACACAGTCGCCGAACGCGTCAACGTGGGCCTGATGCAAGACTTGCTGCACGCTCTTCGCGACCGATCCGATTCCCAGGCGCCCCCGACCGTCCTGTTCACGGGATCGGTCACGGCGGCCGGCCCCTCGGACAAGGAGGTCCTGGACGGCACCGAACCCGACCGGCCGAAGGGCGAGTACGAACGACAGAAACTTGCGGCGGAGCGACTGCTGCTGGCGGCCGACACAGCGGGAACGGTGCGTGGTGCCTGCCTGCGCCTCACCACGGTGTACGGCTACGGCGCCGCCGGGTCCACCACCCGGGACAAGGGCATCGTCTCCACGATGGCGCGCCGCGCTGTGGCGGGCGAACCCCTGACCATGTGGCACGACGGAACCGTCCGCCGGGACCTGCTCCACGTCGAGGATGTCGCCCGCGCTTTCTGGGCCGCCATCCCCTGCATGGACGTGCTCGCGGGAAAGCGCTGGCTGCTTGGCACTGGCCAAGGGGCCCCGCTCGGGGCCGTGTTCAGCACGGTCTCCGCGCTGGTCGCCGGACAGACGGGCAAGGAACCAGTGCCGGTGGTCTCCGTGGCGCCGCCGGAGTACGCCGAGGTCCGCGACTTTCGGAGTGTGATCATCGACTCCTCCGCGTTCCAGGCCGCCACCGGCTGGAAGCCGCAGGTGTCCCTCGAGGACGGCCTGCGCCTGACGACAGAGTTCTGCTCCAGCGGCCGCGAGGCAGAACTGCCCTGAGCCTGTTGTCGCGTAAGCGTTCAGGAGGAACGCGGTTGACCCGAGCCGCATGGACGTGTTCAAGATCCGGAGTCAAGGCCCCCTCACCGAAACACCACGAGCCAGCGCCCGCACCAGCCACTTCGCAGCACTCGGCCCCGCCGAGCCGATGCTCGGTGGGGCCGAGTAGCGCCACCCCCGAATTGACCAGCGGTGTCGCACCGGTGAGCGCGGGGCGCGGTGTGTGGTGTGTACGGACGTCAGGCCGTGGCGCGGACCTGGCGCAGGGTGCGGGCGTACAGCGACGGACCCAGGACGCGCCACATCAGGCGGATGGGCGCGGGCAGGTTGCCGAGCAGGATCGCGCGCTCGCGCTCGTCGGCCTCCTCCATGACCATGCCGAAGTATTTGAACAGCTTGGTCTTGGGGGTGTTCTGCACGAAGTGCTCGCCCAGTGCGCCGAACTCCTCGGCGGTGAGGAATCGCTCGGCGAGGGGCAGCAGGTGTGCCTCCTCGTCGTCGAGGTGCTCGACGAGTACCGTGCGGTGCTCCTCGAGCGCGGCCACGAGATGGTCGCGGGTCTCCGCGTCCGCGGTGGGCGCCCACCGGGTGACCAGCGCGTCGACTGCGGTGAGGGTCTCGACGACCCGCTCGTGCTGGGCGTGTTCCCTTGCGTGGGGGCTACCGGACTCGAGAACCGGGACTGTCTCCAGCTTGACCAGGAAGCACTCGAACCCCGCTCGAGCCGCCGGCGGTGGGCGTGCTCGAGGGTGGCTCGACCGCCGGCCGCGATGCTCTGACCAAACGTTCCCTCCGACACCCAGCCGAGAGAGGCCAGCATGTCGAATAACCCCCACGCTCTCATCCAGAGCTTCGTGGACATGATCAACAACCATGACGTCAGCACGATGGAGGAGCACACGGCGCCCGGACACATCGACCACAACCCGGGGGTGGCCGACGGCATCGAGGCCAACCGGGCTTTCTGGACCCAGGTGTTCACCGCCTTCCCCGACCTGAAGGCCGTGCTGCACGACGTCATCGCGGAAGGGAACCGGGTGGCCGCCCGCCTGGAGTACAGCGCGACCCACCAGGGCACGTTCCTCGGCATACCGGCGACCGGACGTCCGGTGAACTTCCAGTCCATCGACATCTGGAGGGTGGCGGACGGGCTGCTCGCCGAGCACTGGGACCAGCTGAACATGGACGACCTCTTCCGGCAGCTGGGTGCCACCCCGGCGGCGGCCGCACAGGCCTAGGCGCGCCCCGGTTCCCGCTCGACGTGCCCGAGGATCTCATCTGGGTGTCCGAAGACCAGCTCGGGCGGGCTGCTGCGGCACGGCAACTACGTGCATATGGAGGCCCGACTCGTCGCCGGCCTTCACCAGCAGGCAGCGGTTGGCAGCGGCGGCCTTCCTCGGACTGCACCGAGTCGAAGACCACCCGCTCCCGCGGTGCACCGAGGACCAGGTCCAGATAGCGCGGCCGCGACTTGGCCGGCAGGGACTGCGCCTGGCCCGGCCGGCACTGCACGGTCGGAGCGAGCTCCGCCACGTTCCTCCGACCTTGGCGTGCGCCAGCAGGTGGGGGACGCCGGCGACTTGGCGTACCAGGAAGGCGGCCGGCCCCTGCTCGGCAGGGGCGAGCAGGGGCCGGGACCAGCGGGTCACCCTCGTGCCCGGGTATCTCGCCGACCGCCTCGACGACCACGTTTCCGGTTTCGCTTGCGAAGGAACCAGGCCCCCTGCTCCGACTGCAGCGAGTCGAACAGCACGCGGCCGCCCCGGTTCGGGGGCACGAAGTGCTCCAGGTAGCGCACCGCCGAACCCCCGTGCCGTTGCTGCGGGTGGCCCGCACGGTAGGTGACAACTGCACCGTGTCGAGACTGCCCGGCTCCATCTCGGCCTGCATCAGGCAGTGCAGAACGCCGTCGAACTCCTTGACCACGATGCCCGGGATGCCGATCTCGGGCTGGTTGGTGATCGGCTGCGTCCGGCTGTCCTCCTGTCCGTTCCAGGAGGTGCGCACGTGCAACCCCTCGACCGAGAAGATCCGTCCGCTCTCGTGGCGGCCTCCGCCCCGGACCCCGCCGGCCGGCTGCTGCTCGGCCTGGCGCTCGTGCTCGCTCTGTGTCGATGGGCGAGGTGGGCCGCCACCCGCGTGCGCCGGCCCGCTGAGCCATGGTCAAGTTCCGGTACCAGAAGGGTTGTTGATGCTCCGGAGACCGTGCATCGGCACAGCTCCAGCCGGTCTTGAGCAGCGGTGGCTACCTTCGTGGGCATGGAACGCAGCAGCCTGGAAATCAGCGAACTCGCCCTGCCGGGCACGTTCCTGCTTTCGCCCCGGGCCGTTGGGGACGAGGTCGTGGTCCGCTACGAGACGTTTCGTCAGGACGACGTCGAGGACGCGATCGGACGGCCCTTCGCGATCCGGTACAGCGGCCTGTCGGCCGCGCAACGCCTGGTACTGCGTGGCATCCACGGCACTGCCGGCGAGGACGGCCGTGCCCGGCTGTTCGACTGTGTGAGGGGCTCCGCCGTCCACGTCGTGGTGGACCTGCGTGTCGGGTCCCCGGACTACGGTCGGCACGAGATGGTCTGGCTGAACCACCGCGACGCGTCCGGGGTGTTCGTCTCCGAGGGCCTCGGCCACGCCTGGCTCGCGCTCGAGGACGATACGGTGATCGCCTGTCACAGCTCCCGGCCGGACACGCCCGGCGCCGGCTACACGGTCAGCGCGCTCGACCCCGCTCTGGCCCTGCCGTGGGGGCTCACCGGGGCGCCGGTGATGTCCGACGAGGACCTGGCCGCGCCCACCGCGGCGGAGGCACTGGCGAAAGGGCTCCTGCCGGCGTACGAGGACTGCCTCGCGCTGTACGACCGCCCCGCGCTCACCGGAGACTGAACCACCGCGGGTCCGGCTCTCCTCCCCTTCCAGCCGGACCACAGGCCCCGCGTGCCGTGAAGGCGGGCGGGGCCTCAGTCATGTCCGGCACGGTCCCGCGGCCCATGAATCGGTCACACCCTGAGCAGGACAAACACACCCGGACGAGCGGGAGCGACGCACTGTCCGCGTGATGCGGCCGCGTGGGAGGTTCAGGGTCCGATGACAGAGACATAAGGGGGCCGCATGCGAATCTCCGTTCTGGGGTCGTTGGATGCCGAGCTGAAGGGCATTCCGATCCTGCCCACAGCGGCGAAGCCGCGGCAGATCCTGGCGCTGCTCGCCATCTACGCGAACCAGGTTCTGCCGGTTTCCGCGCTGATGGAGGAGATCTGGGGCGATGCCCCGCCGCGCAGCGCGCTCACCACGCTGCAGACCTACATCCTGCAGATCCGGCGTTGCATGGAGAAGGCGCTGGACGGAGAGCCCGGCGGCTCCAAGGAACTGCTGCTGACCCGGCACGGGGGATATCTCCTGCACACCGAGCCGGGCAGCATCGACGCGCACGAGCACGACCGGCTGTCCTCCCTCGGTCAGCGCGCCTTCGACCGCGGTGAGCACCGGCAGGCCGCGGAGCTGTTCCGGGAGGCCCTCGGCCTGTGGCGGGGCCCGGCCCTGGTCGACGTACGCACCGGCCCGCTGCTCGAGATCGAGGCGATGCGGCTGGAGGAGAGCCGTCTGGGGGTGCTGGAGCGGCGCATCGACGTCGAGCTTCGGCTCGGCCGTCACGGCGAACTGCTCACCGAGCTCACCGCACTAGCCGCCCGCCACCCGCTGCACGAGGGGCTGCACGCCCAGTCCATGGTGGCCTTCTACCGGGCGGGGCGGCCCTCCGCGGCGCTCGATGTCTTCCAGAATCTGCGGACCCGTCTCGTGGAGGAACTGGGCATCGAGCCCTCGCAGCGTCTGCAGCATCTGCAGCGGGCCGTGCTCGGAAGCGATCCGGCGCTGGACGTCGACGCCGGGACCGGGCGGGTGCTCGACCGCTTCGCCAGGTAACGGCCCAGGGAGGAACTGTGCGTGTGCTCTTCTCGGCGGGCCTCGGCATGCCGGCGGCGCTGCGCCTGGTGCTGCTCGCGAGGGAATTGCAGGCGGCCGGGCACGAGGTTCGTTTCTCCTGTCCGGCCCGGGCCCGCCACCGTGTGGTCCGGGCCGGGCTCGTCCCGGTGCTGGCCGGTCCGCAGCAGTTCAGCCGAGCCTGGCGGCCCGACCTGGTGGTCCATGACCCGCTGTGCCCCGACTCGACTGCCATGGCGGCCGAGTCCGGGGTGCCCACCATCGGCTATCTTCCGTATGCCCACCCGCCGTTGTCGCCGCGGCCGACCGTCTGGATCGACCCTTGTCCGCCGCTGCTGCGGGAACGACCGGAGCCCGATGCCTGGCAAGTGCGCTGTGATGCCTACGAATTGCCCGGACAGCCGGCGCCCTGGCTCACCGAGCTGTCGCTGCTTCCGCGCGTCTGTATCACCGGGGTGCCGACCGGGACCCGGCCCGAGGACCGGCGCCGCGCACAGCTCTTCCGCCGTGTCGCCGAGGGCGTCGAAAGCCTCGGCCTGCAACTCCTCGTGCTGACGGGCGACGACCACCCTTGGAGCGTGGCGCTGCAGGGCAGTGTCGTCGTCGTGCATGGCGGGGACGAAGGGATCGTGTACGCGGCCGCCCGGTACGGAGTCTCCCAGCTGGTGCTGCCGGCGGGGGAGGAGGAACGGCAGGCGGGCAAGCGCCTGGAGCGGGCCGGCATCGGCCGTTGCCTGACCGACGACGAACTGGCGGGCGCCCCCAGCATGCTGCGGCTGCGCTTCCACATCGCTGATCTGGTCAACGGCGGTCGGGTGCTTCCCGCGGCCGCGAAACTGGGCCGGACCATCGCCCGTATGCCGCGGCCCGCCGACCTCGTCCCCGGTATCGAGGCGCTGCTGCGACAGCAGGAGAACTGACGGGCCCGCGCCGCCGGGGGATGTACGGCGTGGGCCCGTCGTCGGGGGGAGATTCCAGTCTGCCGACCTGATCTGGAGGACGGCTGGAACGCTGGTCGGCAGACCGTGCGCAGGTCAGCGGGATCCGTCGGGTCGGTCCGGGGTGAGTTGCGGCGGCGCCGTCCAGGCGAGACCGGCCGACTCGCAGGAGGTGGGGGGACCGAGCCAGGGATCCTCGCCGTGGATGTCGAGGATCTGCTCGCGCAGCCACTGGTCGAAGGGGTGTTTCGACTCTGCCCAGCGCTTCCTGGTCCGCTCCGGGTCCGCGGTCTCGAAGTGCACGATCACGTGGTCCTGGTCGGGCCGCGGGTCGATGCGCAGCACCTCGCCGGTGATGCCCAGCCTTCGCCGGGAAGCCTCGTACTCGCGCCGGCGCGGCCCCTGCAACTCGGCGGTGAGCTGCTGCCAGGCCAGGGGCTTGCCGGGCCTGAGCGGCACGGTCCGGGTCACGGAACGGGCACCCTCCACGGTGGGCCGGCGGCCCTTGCGCGGCGCCAGCATGCGCATGCCGAGCGCGGCGAACATGTTGGACGCCACGCCGTGCTCCCAGCGTTCAGCGATCCTGCCCTCCTCGTCGAACCGCCAGATGACGATGCCGACGGAAAGGAACGAACGGCCGGTGGGTGCCATGCCGAGCAGTTCGCCCTGATGGGTGCCGCGCCAGGTGTTGTGGATGACGACCAGATCGTCGTGTGCGCTGATGTCCTCGATGGTGACGTGGAAGTCGGGGAACGCCTCACGCAGTCCGGCGATGGTGTACTTCACGCCCTCGGCGCCCTCGGGCGCGCCGGGCAGGCCCGCGTGGTCGACGATGTCCGGCCGGTAGAGCTCGTCCACGATCGAGGCGTCGCCCTGGTTGACGAACTCGGTGAAGACGCGCCGGATGGTCGCCTTGTTTCGTTCCTCGGCGCTTTCCCACAGTGTTCGCGCCGGGTTGGTGGTGGCCGCAGTGGTCACAACAGCAGTCCTCTCATCGTGGGCGGGTACGAACGTGCTCACACCGTGGTGGCGGCGCCGGAGTTCCACCGCGTGCCGTAGGCGACGTGATCGCGTTCCGTGGACTGGAAGGTCTTGTTCCAGGTCAGTCCCATAACCCGGTCGCGCAGCCAGACGGCGACCGGGTTCTGCAGGGAGCCGAGCACGCCGATGCGGTGCGCCAGCAACTGCATCGGCCGGGTGCGCTCCTGCCGCTCGGCCTCGTAGGCGCGCAGGGCCTGGGTGACGGTGACACCGGGCGAGACGAGGTGTCCGGCCAGGACGAGGCCGTCCTCGATGGCCTGGCAGGCGCCCTGCCCGATGTTGAAGCTCATGGCGTGCGCGGCGTCGCCGAGCAGGGTGACCCGGCCCTGTCCCCAGACGGAGTCGGGCTTGCGGTCCAGGACATCGCCACGCAGGATGCTCTCCGGCGTGGTGGCGTCGAGGATCCGCCGCACCGGGTCGGTCCAGCCGGCGTGCCGGGCGCGCAGCATGTCCAGGGTCTGCTCGGGCGTGCCCTCGTCGCGGCCGCCGGCGGGGCCGTCGGCGACACTCATCCAGTGCACGACGCCGGGGGCGATGTCGTAGCACGTGAAGCGGGTCCCCGGACCGAACAGGGCCTGGAAGGTGCCGGGCGGGAACTCCTCGGGGCTCATCTCGGCGTGCCCGCGCCAGGCGATGTAGCCGGTGTAGTCGGGAGGCTGGGGGCCGAGCAGCTGGGCGCGAACGGCGGAGCGGACACCGTCGGCGCCGATCAGCAGGTCGCCCTCCTCGGAGGTGCCGTCGGCGAAGTGGAGGCTCACCCCGTCGGGATGCTCGGTGTACCCGGTGACCTCGGCGCCGGTGACGACGGGCGCGGTCACGGCGTCACGCAGGATGCCGTGCAGGTCGGAGCGGCCGATGGCGACCGTGGGCTGCCCGTAGCGCTCGACGAACTCGCCCACCGGCCACATGCCGATGGGCCGGCCGGTCGAGGTCGCGAAGTGGCACTCGGACTGAGCTGGGGCGATCGCGGAGACCTGGTCGGCAACTCCGAGGTGGGCCAGGGCGAGCATGCCGTTGGTCCAGATGTGCAGTCCGGCGCCGCCGTCGCGCAGTTGGGGCGCGCGTTCGAAGACGACGGAGTCGATGCCCTGTTGCTGCAGGGCCAGGGCGGTGGCGATGCCGCCGATCCCGCCGCCGGCGATGAGAACGCGGCGTATCGGGCGAGGCGTCTGGGCGGACATGTCTTTCTCCCGGGGGCTCGGAACGGATGGCTTGGGAACGGGGCTCAGCGGCTCAGCGAGGACATCTCCGCGTCCGGATAACGGTTGCCGGCGGTGACGCCGTACGGGGCGATGGCATCGATCGCCGCCAGGACGTCGGCGGAGAGCTCGAGGTCGGCCGCGGAGACGTTCTCCTCGAGGTACGTGCGCCGCTTGGTGCCGGGGATGGCGACGACGTCCTCGCCGCGGGAGAGCACCCAGGCGAGCGCGAGCCGGACGACGGTGGTGTCGGCCGCGGCGGCGAGATCGCTGAGCTGGTCGACGACGGGCAGGTTCCGGCGGATGTTCTCGTCCTTGAAACGCGGAGCGATGCGCCGGAAGTCGATGCCCTCGGGAATGTCGGAGGTGTCGCGGATCGTGCCGGTCAGGAACCCGCGGCCGAGCGGGCTGTAGGCCACGAAACCGATGCCCAGCTCGCGCACGGTATCCAGCACGCCGTTGACCTCGACGTCCCGGGTGAACAGCGAGTACTCGGTCTGTACGGCGGTCAGCGGATGCACTGCGTGAGCGCGCCGAATGGTCGCCGGTCCTGCCTCGGAGATCCCGAGGTGCCTGACGAGCCCGGCCTCCACGAGTTCGGCGAGCGCGCCGAAGCTCTCCTCCACGGGGACGTCGGGGTCGACCCGGTGCAGGTAGTAGAGATCGAGGTGGTCGGTGCCCAGGCGGCGCAGAGTGCCCTCGATCGACCGGCGGATGTAATCGGGGCGGCCGTTGATCCGCCACGTCAGCTGGCCGTCGGGGCTGATCTCGTTGCCCACCTTGGAGGCGAGCACGACCTCGTCGCGGCGCCCGGCGACGGCACGGCCGATCAGCTCCTCATTGGTGTGCGGGCCGTACATGTCGGCGCTGTCCAGCAAGGTGACACCGAGCTCCAGCGCCCGGTCGATGGTGGCACGTGCCTCGGTCTCGTCCGCCTCGCCGTAGCCGAACGTCATGCCCATGCAGCCGAGGCCCTGAGCCGGGACGTCCAGTCCGGGTGTCCCCAACTTGCGGTGCTTGATCGCCACGTGATGCCTCCTGGAATTGCGCCTCATGACGGAGGCGACGTGAAATGAATCGAGATGACTTGACAGGGCGGGGGACGGCAGCTGCTCAGGCCGGGAGCGGTGCCTGCCAGGTCAGCGACAGGCCGGTGTAGACGTACCGGCTGGCCTCGATGCCGAGCAGCACGATCCGGTCGCCGGGCCGGATGCGCCCCGAGGTCCAGCCCGCGTCCAGCGACAGCGGCACCGCGGCCGAACCGGTGGCCCCCACATCGGCCAGGTTCTCCACGATCCGCCCGTTGAGCGCCTGGATGTCCTCGGTGGACAGTCCGGCGGACTCGAACTCGTCGGCGAAATAGTCCGCGTTGCCCTCCGGCAGCACGATCGCGTCGAACTCCCCGAGCGTCCGGCCGTCCTTCTGAGCCATCTCCTGGATCGCACGGACGAACACCTGCGGCCCGAACGTGGAGGTGCCGGGCACGTCGATCTTCATCTGGATCAACTGGCGTCGGCGCAGCTGCTCCGCCTGCGGCACGTCCGTACCGCCCCCGATGATCTCCATGCCGGGCTTGCGCAGGCCACCCACGCACGCGTTGACGAAGGCGAACTCGTCCGCCGATTCGCCTGCGGGCTCGGCCCGCATCACCACGGCCCCCGCACCGTCACCGAACGTGTACAGCGTCAGCCGGTCCCGCATCCGCACGCGCGCCGGGTCCTTGTCCAGGAAGTGCGGCGCCAGCACCGGCGATCCGGCCTCGCTGCCCACCACGAGGGCGGTGCGCGCCGTTCCGTCGGCCAGCTGCCGCCGGGCCAGGTCCAGCGCCTGCACCCAGCCCGCGCAGGCCCCGCGGATCTCGATCGCGGCAACGCTCTCCAGGCCCAGGTAGTGCTGCAGGGTGGTGGCGACGTTGGGCAGTGTGTACTCCGGCGTCGCCGTGCACACCACGATCAGGTCGAGCTCGTCGGGCTCCACACCGGCCCGTTCCAGGGCCTGCCGGGACGCACGCTCGGCCATCCGGCTGTTGTTGATCCGGTGCTCGCCCGTGGCCGGGTCGATCATCCAGTAGCGGGTCTTGACCTGGATGCCTTCGAGGACGTCGTCCGGCAGCGGCCCGACGAACTTCTCCAGCGTGGGGTTGTCCAGCGGCTCGCCGGGCACGTAGGCGCCGGTGGAGAGGATCTTCACGTCGTACGCGGTGGTCATCGGCCGGACTCCGTTGCGGGGAGGGGGACGGGGGACAGGACGAGCGAGGTGTGGGTGCCGCCGAGGGAGGAGCTGTTCACCAGGACGGGGCGGCGGTCCCCGCCCTCGCGCCAGGCGCCGACGGCGAGGACCGCCGACAGGTGGGCACCCGCGCCGACCGGCTCGCCGAGCACCCGTTTCGGAGCCTCGATCCGCACCCGGCCGGTGTCGAACACCCGCTCCACAGCGGCCTGTTCGGGACGGTCGGCGGCGGCCAGACCCGCCGCGCTCGCCCAGACCGCCGCTACGTGGTCCGGCCTGAGCCCGGCGTTGCGCAGTGCCTTGCGCATCGCCCGCTCCACGCCGTCGCCGGTCGGGTCCCAGCGGCCGATGCCGCATGCGTCCGACGCGGTCGCGTGTCCCAGGACCACGGCGTGGATCGGGGCGCCGCGCCGCTCGGCACTCGCCCGGCGCTCCAGCACCAGGGCGATGCCGGCCTCGGCGAGCGTGTACCGGCGCCCGGCCGCCGAACCGAACAGCGGGAGGCTGCGGTACGCGGCCAACGTGGCCGGTGAGAGCGCCTCCACCGCCGGCACCAGCAGGCGCTCGGCGCGCCCGGCACGCAGCATGTCGTACGCGACACCCAGGGCGGCGGCACCCGCCGCGTGCCCCGATGTCAGCGTCGATGTCGGCCCTTTGGTCCCCAGGGCCATCGCGACCTGGCCGGCCGCGCCGCTGTACACGGTGTTCGTGAACACGGCCGGGTTCGCTTCCTGCGCGCCCCCGGACAGCACCGGGACGGTGAATCGTTCGCTGCTCTCCATCGGCCCGATCGCGGTGCCGAGCACCACGCCGGTCGCGGCGACGGCATCCGCGTCGCCGTCCGCCCTCGCGGCGCCCAGGGCGGCCCGGCACGAGGCGATGGCGAGCTGGGAGACCTTGTCCATGCGCCGGCGCTCCTTGGGAGTGCCGGCTACCGAGCGGTCGAACTCGACCCGGGCCACGCGCAGTCCGTTCTCCGGCGCACCCTGCCGGCAACCTGCCGCGTACGCGTCCCAGAGCGCCTCGGCCCCCTCGCCGGCCGAGGTGATCACGCCGAACCCGGTCACCACGACGTCGTCCGGGCCGACGGCCGAAGCCGGCGCACCAGGGCCGCCGGGGCGGGCGAAGGCGATGGTGGCGTTGGCGCCGGCGAACCCGAAGTTGTTGGACAGCGCGGTGTCCAGCACCATCGGGCGGCCCGTCCCCGCCACCGGGTCGAGACCGCACTGCGGGTCCAGCTCGGTGAAGGAGGCGGTGGGCGGCGCCACTTGGTCGCGCAGGGCCAGCACGGTGACGATCCCCTCCACCGCGCCGGCCGCGCCGAGCAGATGGCCGATCATCGACTTGGTGCTGGACAGCGAGATCTTCTCGGCGGCTTCGCCCAGAGCGGCACGCACGGCGTTGCTCTCCGCCGAGTCGTTCTTCTCCGTACCCGTGCCGTGCCCGTTGATGTACCGGACGTCGTCGGGGGTCAGGCCCGAGGTGGTCAGGGCCGAGCGGATCGCCCGGGCCGCGCCCTCGCCCTCGGGGTGCGGTGCCGTCGGGTGGTGGCCGTCGGCGGACAGGCCGTAGCCGAGCATCTCGGCGACGACCGGGGCGCCGGTCCGCTCGGCCGCCTCCCGCGACAGCAGCACAAGCATCCCGCCGCCCTCGCCCAGAGTCAGACCCGACCGGTCCTTGGAGTAGGGGGCCGCGGGCTTCGGGGAGAGCGACCACAGGCTGCTGAACCCGGCGAACGCCGACTCCGTGAAGGCGTCACTGCCACCGACGAGCATCGCGTCGGCCGCACCCGCCCGGATCACCTCCAGCGCGTGCGCCAGCGCATGGGCGCTGGCGGCGCAGGCCGTGTTGGCACTGAGCACCGGGCCCTTGAGGCCGAAGGCCGCCGACAGCGCCTCCGCGCCGGCCTGCGGCGGCACGAACGTGTAGCGGTGCCAGTCCGGCGTGCCACCCTCCTCCACCTCGCGCAGGGCGAGTTCGGCGCTGCGCCAGCCGGCGTGGCAGGTGCCGTACGCGACCCCCCAGCGCTCGGCCGGGATGTCCGTGCCGACCCGCAGGCCCGAGCCGGCCATGGCCTCCTCGGCGGCGGCCAGCGCGAAGTCGATCGACCGGTCACGGGCCTCGGAGTCCGGAGCGTAGTCGTACCCGGGCGAGCAGGGCTCGGTGATCTCGCCGCCCAAGCCGGTCTGGTAGTGGTCCATGGGCAGGCGGCGCACGGGCGAGATCGCCACCCGCCCGGCGCGCACCCCGTCCCACAGGGCCTCGGCCGAACCGCCGTGCGGGGTGATCGCACCCACTGCGGCGATCACGACGCCGACGGTCTGGTCAGGAACGTCAGTCATGCCTCTGCTTCCTTCTGTGGACTGGGCTGCTCAGCCGCTCACACGGGCCTGGACAGGGTCAGGGCCACGGCCTGTCCCTCGATGCCCCGGGCCAGCGCCATCGCATGGGACGGCCTGGTCTCCCGGGCGCTGCCGCGGACGTGGTCCAGGGCGCACACCGGGTCGGGATGGTCGAGGTTGAGGGTCGCGGGCACGACCCCGTGGTGCAGCGCCAGCGCGGCCACGGCGGCGTTCAGCGCACCGCCGCCGCCGACGAGGTGGCCGGTCTGCGGCTTGGGCGTGCTGACCGGCACCGACGGAGCTGCCGTGCCCAGCGCGGCCCGCAGGGCGATGGCCTCGCTCGCGTCCCCCAGGCGGGTCCCGGAGCCGTCCGAGGCGATGTAGCCGAGGTCGCCGGCGGCCAGCCGGGCGTCCTCGAGCGAGCGCCGCACCGCCCGGGCCAGGCCGCGGCCCTCGGGGTCCGCCGCCGGCGGCGTACGGGCGTCGTGGCCGGCGCCGTAGCCGGTCACCTCGGCGTAGATACGAGCACCACGCCGCAGCGCCGCCTGCTTCTCCTCCAGCACCAGCAGCGCGGCGCCCTCGCCGGGGAGCCCGCCGCTGCGGTCCCGGTCGTAGGGCCGGTACGCCTCCTGCCCGCGGTCGTTGCGGGTGGTCAGGATGCCGAGCCGGTCCAGCAGCGTCATCGACCACCAGCTGGTGGCGTCGTCGTAGCCGCCGGCGATCGCCACGTCCGCGTCCCCGCGGCGCACCGCGCGCATGGCCCGGCCGATCGCGGTGGCGCCGGCGTCCGCGTAGCCCGCGAAGAAGGTGCTGGAGCCTCTGATGCCGTACGTCTGCGAGATGTTGAACACCGCGCCGGCCGGCAGCCCCTCGACGAAGAACAGCGGCGGCATGATGGCGTCGCCGTGCCGGGCGAGGTGCGCCATGTCGGCCGTGCCGTCCGGGCGGCGGATCACCTTCAGTTCCTCGATGAGCTGCTCCATGCGGCCCAGCGACTTGTTGCCGCCGAGGTACAGGCCCGCCCGGTGGCCGAGCTCGTCGCCGCCGGCCTGCTTGTGCGGCAGACCCGCGTCGTCGAGGGCGAGCCGGGCGGCGGCCAGCGCGAGGCGGTCACCGCGGTTGACGGTGCGCAGCTGGCGCTTGGTGGCGAACCGGGTGGCGTCGAACTCGGCGATCTCGCCGCCGAGCCGGGTCTGCAGCGGCTCCGGGTCGTACGCCCGGATCGGGCCGATCCCGCTCTCGCCGGCCGCCAGCGCCTTCCAGTTGGCCTCGGGGCCTTCGCCCAGTGCGGTCAGCAGGCCGATGCCACTGATGACGACCTGACGTCCGCTGCCGCTCATCGCGCTCCTCCGTGTCGCTGTCGGGTGGTCATCGCTTCTCCTCGTAGCGCCCCACGACCAGCCCGACGTTGGTGCCGCCGAAGGCGAACGCGTTGACGAGGGCGTGCCGTACCTCCTGCTTGCGCGCCGTGTTCGGGACGAAGTCGAGGCCGAGCCGGCGGTCGGGCGTCTCCTGGTTGATGGTCGGCGGCACCAGCCCGTGGTTGATCGCCCCGATCGCGGTGAGCAGGCTCAACGCCGCGGACGCGGCGGTCAGATGACCGGTCATCGACTTCGGCGAGCTGATCAGCAGCCGCTCGGCGGCGTCGCCGAACACCTTCCTGATCGCCGTGGTCTCCGACAGGTCGTTGCCCGGGGTGCTGGTGCCGTGCGCCACGACGTAGTCGATGTCGCCCGGTTCGAGGCCGGCGTCCGCGATCGACGTCTCGATGGACTCGATGGCGCCGCTGCCGTCCGGCGGCGAGTCGGTCATCCGCCAGGCGTTCAGGCTGGTGCCGTAGCCCAGGACCTCGGCGAGAATCCGCGCCCCGCGGGCACGGGCCGCCTCCAGCTCCTCCAGTACGAGGACGATGCCGCCCTCGCCGAGGACGAACCCGGAGCGCTTGTCGTCGAAGGGGCGGCTGGCCCGCTGCGGATCGTCGTTGTACTCCTTCGTCAGCGCCCCCAGCAGGCCGAAGCACAGCACGTCGAGCCAGGTCGTCAGCGAGTCGTAGCCGCCCGCGAGCATGAGTGTGGCGTCGCCCTCCTGCAGGGTGCGAAAGGCCTCACCGACGGCGTGCCCGGAGGCCGAGCAGGCGGTGGACACGCCCAGCATCGGGCCGGTCGCGTCCAGCATCCGGGCCATCGCCGCGGACGCGATGTTCTGGCTGTAGGCGAGGGAGTCCGAGGGCGCGTAGGTGGAGAACGCGTCGTCCCGGCCGGTCTTGTCGCGCAGCGCCCCGACGTCCACCAGCCACTGCAGGTCCGGCCGGTCCACACACGCGCCCATGGCCACGCCCATGTCCGCGCCGTCGTACGTGTCCTTGTCCACCCCCGCGTCGCGCAGCGCCTCCCAGGCCGCGCCCACGCCGAAGGTGCCCGGCCGCAGCAGATGCCGCAGGCCGACCGAGCCGGGCACGGCGTCCTCCAGCCGATAGTCCTTGACCTCGCCGGCGATCGTCACGTCGAAGCCGGTGGTGTCGATCGTGGTCAACCGGCCTACTCCGCTGCGCCCTTCGACCAGTCCCTGCCATGTGCTCGGCGCGTCGTTGCCCAGCGGCGTGACGGCGCCCACGCCGGTGATGACCACCCTGCGGCTCATCGCGGCGCCTCCGTCTCGTCAGGCCTCATGCCGTTCGTCTCCTTCTGCCGTGTGCGTGGTGTGGGCTGGTGGGTCGTGCGGCGCCGTGGGCTGGCACACCATGACGGCGTGCGCGACGGCGAGACCTGCGCTGTGGCTCAAGGAGAGGTCGATGGAGTGCATGCCGAGGGACCGGGCGACCACCTCGACCTCGCCGTACAGCCGCACCCGGGGACGGCCGGCGCGGTCGTTGACGACCTCGATGTCCGTCCACTCCATGCGCGGGCCCATGCCGGTCCCCAGACTCTTCAGCACGGCCTCCTTGGCGGCCCAGCGGCCGGCGAGGTGCTCACCGGCCCGCTTGCGCCGGTAGCAGTAGGCCAGTTCGCGAGCGGTGAACACCCGCTCCCGGAGCTCGGGTTGCGAGGTCATCAGCTCCTCGACCCGGGACACCTCGGCCAGGTCCATGCCGGTCCGTACCCGCAGCGGCGGCGGGGCGGGGCCGTCCGGTGACCGCCCCGCGCCCCGCTCACGCAGCGGCCGCGGCGAGGGTGGCACGCTCGGTCACCAGATCCGTCAGGTTCTGCACGGTGAACAGGGACAGCACCTCGTCCGCCGTGAGCTTGCCGGCCAGCTCCTGCACGTCGATCTGCGGCAGCGACTTCTTCAGCTGGGCCAGTCCGACCTCGTTGATGATGTCGTCCTCGTCGGCGAACTCCTCGTCGGGTATCCCGCCCTGGAGCAGCTCGGCGATGTCCGAGACCTTGATCTTCACGTCCGCCGCCTTCTCGATGCGGAACAGGACGTCGAGCAGGTCGATGGACTCGGCGTCCAGATCGCCCAGCAGCGTGGCCTCGGGCACAGCCTCCTCGACATCGATGCCGAGCGCGTCGGCGACCGCCTCCTGGACGATGGTGCCGAAGTCTTTACCGTCGTACGACATGTGTCCTTTACCCTTCGTAGAATTGCTGGAGATGGACGAACCGGTGCGGTGCGGCCGGCGGTTCGGGCGGCGTCAGGACGCCACCGGCTCCTGCCACTTCTCCGGTGCCAGTTCGCCGTGCAGCGCCGTGAGCCGACGCGGGTCTCCGGTGGAGCGGGTGCGGGCCTCCCCGAGGGTGCGGCGGGCGAGCCCGCTGAGCACCCGGCCGGGCCCGATCTCGGTGTACGCGCCCACCGGGTGCCGGGCGGCCGTGCGCAGCACCTCGACCCAGCGGACGGGGCCGGTGAGCTGACGCCGCAGCAGTTGCCTGGCCTCCTCGCCCGAGCCGACGTAGGTGCCGGTGACCGAACTGATCACGGGCAGCACGGGATCGGCGAACGGGTGGGCGGCGAGCGCCTCGGTGAACTCCTCCTCCACCGCCGACATCAGCGAGCAGTGGAAGGGCGCCCCCACGTCCAGCGGCACGACCTGGTCGGCGCCGGCGTCCAGCGCCGCCTTGCCGGCCACCTCGACGGCGTACGCGTGCCCCGAGATGACCGTCTGCAACGGCTCGTTGTAGTTCGCGACCTGGACCAGGCCGAGGCCGAGGCCCTCGGCGCTGCCGCAGGCGGCCAGCACCTCCTCCGCGGGCAGCCCCAGCACGGCCGCCATCGCGCCGGGCACCTCGCGGGCCACTTCGCCCATCAGCTGGCCGCGCAGCCGCACCAGCTTCAGGGCCGACTCCAGGGACAGCACCCCGGCGGCCACCAGCGCCGGGTACTCGCCCAGGCTGTGGCCCGCGGTCGCCGCCGGCCGGTAGCCGGCGGACCGCAGCAGTTCCCATACGGCGAGGCTGGTGGTGGCGATCGCGGGCTGGGTGATCTCGGTGCGGCCGAGCTCCCCGGCACTGCCGGTCACGCAGATCTGTGACAGCGGCAGACCCAGGATCTCGTCGGCCCGGGCGAACAGCTGCCGGGCCGAGGGATAGGTGTCGAGAAGGTGCTTGGCCATGCCGGGCCGCTGCGAGCCCTGTCCGGGGAACATGGCCAGGCAGCCGGTCGTCGTACCGTCGCTGCCGGGGCCGGTCCAACCGGTCATCGGGTAGTCCTTTCATGGGTCGGTGCGGGGGTGCGCTGCCAGCCGGCCGCGTCCGGTGCGGCGCCGGGCTGCGGGCGGTGCCAGCCGGCCGGCCGGCCCCAGCGGCGCTCGGCGGCCGGCGGCGGATCCGGCTCGTCGGTGGCGCCGAGCAGGGCGGTGAGCAAGACCAGCAGCCCGGCCAGTTCCTCCGGCGTGGGGTTGCCCCGCAGCACCGTCAGCGGGGCGGTCCCCGGCGCGCTCACAGCGGCTCGTTCCCGTGCTTGCGGACGGGCTGCCGGGCCCGTTTGGTGCGCAGCATGTCCAGGGACTTGATCAGCACCCGCCGGGTGTCCGCCGGGTCGATGACGTCGTCGACGTGTCCGCGCTGTGCGGCGACGAAGGGGTTCATCAGCTGCTCGGTGTATTCGGCGATCAGCTCCCGGCGCAGCTTCTCCGGCTCCGCCGCCGCGCGCAGCTGCCGGCGGAAGATGATGTTGGCCGCGCCGTCGGCGCCCATCACGGCCGTCTGGTTGGACGGCCAGGCGAACGACAGGTCGGAGCCGATCGACTTGGAGTCCATGACGATGTACGCGCCGCCGAACGCCTTGCGCAGGATGACCTGCACGCGCGGCACGGTCGCCTCGCAGTACGCGTACAGGAGCTTCGCGCCGCGCCTGATGATCGCGTTGTGCTCCTGGTCGGTGCCGGGCATGAACCCCGGCACGTCGACCAGCGTCACGAGCGGGATGTTGAACGCGTCGCAGGTGCGCACGAACCTGGCGGCCTTCTCCGAGGAGTCGATGTCCAGCACCCCCGCCATGGCCGCGGGCTGGTTGCCCACGATGCCGACCGTGTGGCCGTCCAGGCGGGCCAGGGCGCACACGATGTTCTGCGCCCAGTTCTCCTGGACCTCCAGGTAGTCGCCGTCGTCGACGATGTGGGCGATGACCGTCCTGATGTCGTACGGCGTCCGGTCGTCGACCGGCACCAGCCGCAGCAGTTCCTCGCAACGCCGGTTCGGATCGTCCACGGGCCTGGTGTACGGCGGCGTCTCGGCGTTGTTCGACGGCAGGTAGGAGAGCAGTTCCCGTACGCCCTCGAAGCAGAACTCCTCGTCCGGCGCCACGAAGCTCGCCACGCCGGTTCGGGTGCCGTGGGTGTACGCGCCGCCCAGTTCCTCGTGCGTGACCTTCTCGCCGGTCACCGCGTGCACCACGTCGGGCCCGGTGATGAACATGTTGGCCATGCCCTCGACCATGAACGTGAAGTCGGTCAGCGCCGGCGAGTAGACGGCGCCGCCCGCGCAGGAGCCGAGCACGACGCTGATCTGCGGCACCACGCCCGAGGCGCGGACGTTACGGGCGAAGAGCTTGCCGAAGCCGGCCAGCGCGTCGATGCCTTCCTGGATCCGTGCGCCGCCGCCGTCGTTGAGGCCGACGACCGGGGCACCGACGGAGTCGGCGAAGTCGAGCAGCTGGTGGATCTTCGCGGCGAACGTCGCGCCCAGCGCGCCGCCGCGCACCCGGGCGTCGTGAGCGAAGACGAAGACCGTACGGCCGTCGACCTCGCCCCAGCCCGTGATCACACCGTCGCCCTCGGGATGCGAGTCCTCCATGCCGAAGCCCACCGCCCGGTGCTCGGCGAACAGCCCCAGCTCGGTGAACGTGCCCGGGTCGACCAGCGCCTCGATGCGCTGGCGGGCCAGCAACTTGCCCTTGGAGAGGTGGCGGGCGTCGGCGTCCGGGTCGTGCCCGAAGTGGGCCTGCGCCCTTCGGGTGGTGAGATCGTCGGCCAGATCGGCCATCGTGGGCGCGCGCGCCGGTGTCGGTGGCCGGGGTTCCGTGTCGGTCCTGCCGAGGTCCGGCACCACGGCCTGGGGAGTGTCCGGAGGCGTCATTGCGGTCCCACTCCTTCCTGCCCTGTCGCGTAGGTGGCTTCGGAAATGACTCTCCGACACCGGGATGGGCGCTGGACTGGAGGGCGTCTTGACCGCGGGTGTATCCCCAGGTGGGCCGCGTCAGATGGACAGATGGACGGCTTCGTCCAGGGCACCCGACCGGCCGGAACTGAGTTCCTGGGCGAAGCTGCGTTGCAGGCCGTCGAGGCGGTAGCGGGTGGGGAGGTCGGCCCCCGCGGGTTCGGCCACGCTCAGGAAGTGGGCCTCCACCAGCTGCTCGCAGGCGTCCTCGACGGTGGCGAAGTCCTTGCCGAGCACCGGGCAGGCCAGATGGGCGTCGAACTCGGGCACCTCCAGGCGGGCCAGGCAGCGGAGCGCCTCGCGGGCGTCCTTGGGCAGCGCGTTGTACGACGCCGTGAAGCTGGCCCGCACGCTCAGCGAGCTGTGCGCCAGCTCGTCCAGCCGCCGGCCCTCGTCGCTGAGCCGCTCCGCGTAGCGGCTCAGCGACCAGTGGGGGCGGGTGTTGAGCCGTACGGCCGCGGCACGCAGGGCGAGGGGCAGCCCGCCGCAGTACCGCGCGATCGCGGCCGCCGCGGCCGGCTCCCGGCTGACCCGTTCCGGGCCCAGCATCCGGGCCAGCAGCCGCACACTGTGGCCGTGCGGCAGGTCCGGCAGCTGCAGAACGCGGGCGCCGAGCGGCGTGCTGAGCCGGCCTCTGCTGGTGATCAGCACCGCGATGTCCGCGCTGCCCGGCAGCAGCGGCTGCACCTGCTCGTCGTCGACCGCGTCGTCGAGGGTGAGCAGCAGCCGGCGCCCGGCGAGCGCCAGCCGGTAGACCTCGGCGCGCTCATCGGGGTCGGCCGGGAGCCGGTCGGGGTCCGTACCCAGCACGCGCAGCAGCCGGCCCATCACCGCGTGCGGGTCCGCCGACCGGGTGCCGCTACCGCGCAGCGCCGCGTACAGCTGCCCGTCGGGGAAGGCGGACCGCAGCCGGTGCCCCAGGCGCACGGCCAGCGCGGTCTTGCCGACGCCGCCGCCGCCGACCAGCACGACCGCGGACGGCTGCGAGTCGGTGGGCTGGGTCAGGGTCCGCTGGATCACGTCGAGTTCGCGTTCGCGCCCCGTGAAGTCGGGGAGGTCGAGCGGGAGCATCTGCGGGATGTGCGGGGTGGGCCGGGGGTGGGCGAGGACCGGGAACGTGCCGACGCCCTGCGTGACGGCGCCGTGCGGGTCACCGCCGCCGCGCTCGGGCGGCGGTGCGGGGTCGGCCACTTCGCCGCGCAGGATCGTCTCGTACAGCCGCTGCAGCCGCCGCGACGGATCCGTGCCGAGTTCCTTGGCGATCAGCCGGCGCATCGACTGGTAGTACTCGAGGGCGTCGACGCTGCGCCCCTCCAGGTAGAGCGCGAGCATCAGTCGCTCGCAGAGCTGTTCGGAGAGCGGGTCGGTCAGCAGCGCGGCGCGTAGTTCCGCGAGGACGGCGCCGGGGCGCTCGAGGCGGATCTCGGCGTCCGCCCACTGGCTGAGCGCCTCGTGGTGCAGCTGCCGCAGCGACTCCCGGAGCCGGGCCGCCCAGTCGCTCTGCATGCCGCCGAGCGGGTCGCCCCGCCACATGTGCAGCGCCTGCTGGAGCAGCGTGCTGCGTTCCTGGTTGTCGAGGCCCTCCTGCCGGGCGCTTTTGAGCAGCCGGCGGAAACGTACCAGGTCCACGGTGCCGGGATCGGTCGAGACCTGGTAGCCGGCCGGGGTCCGGACCAGGCCGATCGGCTCGGGCAGCTCGGCCGAGGCGCGGGCGAGCGCCCGGCGCAGCCGGGTGATGTAGGTGTGGACGACGTTGCGGACCCCCGCGGGCGGCCGGTCTCCCCATACACGGTCGACGAGGGACTCCAGCGGCACCGGCCGTTCCGGATCGACCAGCAGGACGCCGAGGATGCTGCGTTGCCGTGCGGGGCCGAGATCGGCCAGGGCGCTGCCCGTCCAGAGTTCTATAGATCCCAGTATCCGGAGCTCCATCGAAGATCACCCGTATCCCTTCAGTGGCCGGAAAGCTAACTCCGGCCGGTGCAGCGCCCCTTGATTTCCGCTCTGCCGCGCCGGCCCCGGTCGGCGGGCAGCGCGCGTCACCCGCCCTGGGAGCGACTCCACGGTGGCGGGTGACGGATGCTGCGTGCTGGGCTTTCGGGCGGGGCGGCGGACTCAGGCCGCCGCCGGCTCCTTGCGCTGCGGGGTGTAGTCGGCGTGGTCGATGGCGCGTTCCCAGACCGCCTCGAACGCCTCCTTGCACTGGCGGATCAGCTTGGGGTCCTCGGAGAACTCGTGCGGGCCCCAGGAGCCGTCGCCGTGGAAGGTCGTCCAGCGCAGCAGGGTGTCGTCGAACACCCAGAAGTCGTTGCCCGGCAGCAGCAGCTCCGAGGCCCGCTGCCGCGGCAGCCAGCGCACCTTCTCGCCGGCGGGCACGTTGACGATCGTGGTGGTCTCCCACTCGTACTGGATGAAGTCGGTCACCGGCTCGGACACGATCCGCGCGCGCCGCCAGTCGACGCCGCGCCCGACCGCGTCCTGCACCAGATCGACCCAGTCGAGGTGCCGGTCGTACTCGATCGGGCGGCCCTTCTGCCAGTCGACGAAGACCGGGCCCTTGGGGGTGTAGACGTCACGCATCTCCAGGTGCACGGCGGAGTGCTTGGTCTGCGCGATCAGTTCGGCGAAGGCCGGGAAGTTGCTTGACATGCGAATCTCCAATCCGAGAACAGATCAGGCCGCGGCTGAGTCGTCGGACGACCCTGCGGAGCCGACTTCCAGGCCTTGCCCCCAGTTGAGCGGTCCGGCCTCGAACCGGGCTCGAGGACCGGTCCGGCAGGAGCCGCGCGGCCCTTCTCGCGCTCACCGGACCAGGTGTGCGCACCTCACCTGTGGGTACTCAGGCCCGCACCGCCGACTCCTGGAAGCCGTCTGTGAGCCACACCCCGAGAACGTCTTCGTCCTCGGCTGTCGGCTGTTCGTGCAGTCGAGGTACGGCAAGGGGTGCTGACCGGCTGTGCTGCGGGTCGCCGAGACAGTTCGACCTTGCTGGGTGGTATCGCGTGTGAGCTGGAGTGGTGTCTGGACGGGGATTTCCGTGCCGCACGTGTGCTCTTGAGGTGGTGGGGCTCGTGGTGGTGCGTTGGCGGCCCCGCGGAGGTGTTGGTCGGGGTGGGGCGGTGCCCGTCCTCTGCGCTGCGGCGAGGTGCGCGCAGCGTCGGCGGGTGTTTGTCGCGGACGGACGCGTCAGGCGCGGCCGTTGATGCTCCAGCCTCCCGGGGCAGGGGTCAGTTGGGCCGCCGGGCCGCAAGACCCTGCCCTGCCCGGACGGTGCGTCAGATCATGGCGAGCCGGTCCAGCAGCAGCTCCACCCGCCGCTCGGTGTCTTCCGGCGGCAGCCGTCCCGCCCGGGTCAGGGTCGCCAGCCCGTGCAGGGCCGCCCAGAACACCTCGGTGAACAGTCCCGGGTGGACGCCGTCCCCGGCGGCCTCGCCGAGGTTCTCCAGCAGGGCGGCGAAGGCATCCTTCAGAGGCTCCGGGGTGTCCTCCTTCGCGAACGCCAGGCCGCCGTCGAGCTGGAACATGGCGTCGTAGACCGCCGGGTTGCGTTCGGCGAAGTCGAGGTAGGCGCGGGCGAGGGTGGTGACCCGGGCGCGCGGGCCGTCCGCGGCGGAGGCCGCGGCCCGCAGCGCCGCGGCCATCTCGGCGGCGCCCTCGCGGGCGACGGCGCCGATGATCTCGCGCTTGCCGCGAAAGTGGCTGTAGAGGACGGGTTGGCTGTACTCGATGCGCTCGGCGAGCCGGCGGGTGGTGACCGCGTCCCAGCCCTGCACCTCGGCGAGTTCGCGGGCCGTCGCCAAGATGAGACGTTCGCGGCCCGCCCGTTCGCGCTCCTTGCGTTCCTGTACCGACATGATGCGATCCTAGCACTGCTAGACAATCGAGCGGCAGTAATGCTAGCGTTGCCTCACCATCTAGCACCGCTAGATCCCAGAAGGGGTCATCATGCTCAACGCACTCGAGGTCCTCACCACCGTGATCGTCGGCGTGATGGTGGGGGTGGAGTTCTCCGTCGCCTTCGTCATCAACCCGATCCTCAACGCACTCCCCGGCGACAGTGGCCAACTCGGCCGCGCCCACGGGGGCCGGATGCTCGGTGCCGTGATGCCGGTCTGGTACATCACCTCGCTCATCCTCGTCGCGGTCTGGGCCATCGCCGGACGGCCCCACCACGGCACCGGCCTCGTCGTCACCGCCGGCGCGCTGCTGATCCTCAGCGTGATCATGTCGATCCTGCTGCTCGTCCCGATCAACAACCGGGGCAAGACGTGGACCCCTGACAACCGGCCCGCCGACTGGAAGCAGCAGATGAACCGCTGGGACCGCTTCCACTACGTCCGCGTCGCCGTCATCATCGCCGCCTTCACCCTGCTGGTGACCGCCCTCACCTGAGCCCGCGGGCCGACACCGCGTTGGTGGCGCACAATCCCCACCCCCGGGCAGTGGCGGGCCCACCGAAATCCCACTCCTCCGAGGGACGCGCCGGCCGGCCTTCGACCTGATGAACACCCCCGACGAGGTGACTCACGCGTACCGAAAGACGTTGGGACTGTTCACCCACTACGACCTCGGCGGCAAGCAGCCGCCCGTCGGCCGCACCGCCCCCGACCTCCGCTTCGGGGGCGGCACCCGCCTGGGCAACCTCGAGGCCATGTTCGGCGAGGACGGCCTCGTCCTTGAGACGTGAACCGCTTGGCCACGGTGAGACGGATCAAGGAGCGAGTGGGAAACGGGCATTGAGGGTCATAAAGCTTCACCGCACGGAGCCCCGAGTGCCCGCGCCCACACCGCCAGACGCACAGGGATCAGAAGCAGACACTCAGCTCAGGCCCGGAGCATCAGGACGAGCCCGGAGACCAATGCGAAGACCAGCACGAACAGACGCATCCTGCGGGCGTCCAGACGGTGGTGCACCAGGCGGCTCAGCCACGCGCCGACGGCGATCGCGGGCAGCAGCGCGGCTGCCTGGCCGAGCTCGGTGACCTGCGCCTTCCCTGTCGCGAACAGCAGCGCCAGGGAGGCGACTTCCCCGATGAGGAAGCACGCGGCGACCGTGGAGCGCAGTTCGGCGGGCGGCCGGTGCTGGTAGACCAGCGCGAGCGGAGGCCCGCCGACGCCGGTCGCGGTCTCGGTCAGCCCGGTCACCGCGCCCGCGCCGACGTACGCGGCCCGCCCGGGCGTGAACGCGGGCACGGTCAGGCTCGCGACGGCCGCGAGCACAGTGGCGCCGCCCACGAACAGGCCGAGGCTGCGTTCCGGGATCAGCCAGAGCACCGCAAGACCGGCCGGGGTGGCGGCGAGCCGCGCCCCGGTGATCCAGCCCGCGCCGCGCAGGTCGAGCGAGGACCGTTCGCGCCAGGCGACGTACAGGTTGAGCGGGATCATCGAGGCGAGGACGAAGACCGGGACCAGGCCGGGATCGAGGATTCCGGCCACGGGCGCGACGATCAGCGCGAAGCCCAGTCCACTGCTGCCCTGGACGAACGCGGCGATGGCCACCGTCACGGCAAGGACCGCCAGTATCTGCGTACTCACAGTGCCGTGCTCCGCTCCTGTGATCGGATCAGCGCCCGTGATGCCGTGGAGGTGGGGTGCACCCGGGTGACGTTCGCCCTGGCGACGGCAGCGCGGGCCAGTTCGGCCGCCCGTCTCACCAGCTCGGGCCCGTCCCAGCCGACCGGCAGGCCGTGCCACATACGCAGTCGCCCGGCGACGAAGACGGCGGCGATCTGGTCCCGATTGCCGCGTCGCACGAGTTCCCACGGCAGGTCCCAGGAGAGTGCGAGCTCGGGGGTGTCGACATTGACGAGAAGGAAGTCGGCCGCCATGCCCTGGGCGACGGTGCCGGTGCGGGCGCCGAGCCCGACGGCATCCGCACCGCCCCGGTTGGCGCGCTCCAGCCACGTCCACCCCGCACCGCACGACGAGTCACCGGTCGCCAGACCGTACGCGAGGCGCTGCGCGAACTCGGCGGCCTCCGCGAGCCGGAAACCGTCGCCGCGGGTGCCGTCGGTACCGAGCCCGAAGC
This sequence comes from Streptomyces sp. NBC_01003, assembly GCF_045162695.1. NCBI lineage: Bacteria > Bacillati > Actinomycetota > Actinomycetes > Kitasatosporales > Streptomycetaceae > Streptomyces > Streptomyces sp. NBC_01003. Next base: position 111,939 of record NZ_CP108708.1, on the reverse strand, counting down.
GGATACCACGCTCGGCCATGGAGGTCGCGGGCGCGACCGCGTTGCCCTTCCACGCGCTGGCGACGGGGTTGTAGCTGACGGCGGTCCCTGTGTCGGCGAGCAGGGTCAGCTCGCGCGGCGTGAGCATCGTGGCGTGCGCGGCGAGCAGTTGGGGGCCGAGCGCGCCGACGCGGTGCAGGTGTTCGAGGGGCCGCAGCCCGTGTCGTACGAGGGAACGTTCCACGCCGGCGAGGTGCTCGTTGACATGAATCTGGACGACGGCCCCGGCCTCGGCGGCGAGGCGGGCGGTGGCGTGCAGGGTGCGTTCGGTTGCCGCCTCGGGGATGGAGACGGCCAGGGACGGATGGACGAGCGGATCGCCGTCGTAGCGGGCGAGGTGCTTCTCGGCGTGCTCGACAACGGCCGGGGGGTCCGTCGCGTCCTCGTGGTCCGCGTCGTTGCAGACGAGTCCGAGGACGCAGCGGATTCCGGCGTCACGCGCGGCGGACGCGACCACGTCGACGTCGACACCGGCGCGCGTGCCGGCGTCGGTGACGGTGGTGAATCCGCCGCGCAGCGCTTCGAGGGCGGCCAGCTTGGCCGCGGTGTAGGCCGATTCCTCGTCCAGCGCGCCTTCCAGCGGCACCCAGACCCGACGGAAGATCTCGGAGGGCTCCCCGAAGGCGAGTGCGGAGCCGAAGCTCTGGGTGAGGTGGTGGTGGGCGTCGACGAATCCGGGCATCAGCAGATGGCCGGGCAGCCGTACGGCCGGCAACTGCGGGTGCGCGCCCTCCAGTTCGTCCGCCGGTCCGACGGCTTCGAAGCGACCGTCGTCGATCGTGACGGCCCAGCCGTCGGCAGGGCCTTCGGGCAGCAGGACCGCGTCCGGTACGACAAGGAGCGGGCCGGGGCCGGCGAGGAGATCGCGGTCGGATCGGTTCATCGGTCGCCTTCTGCGCGCGCGGTGGTCAGACGGGCGGCGACGCCTGGCCTGACATGGTGGAAGAGGATGTTGAGAACTGCGGCGGTGAACGTGCCGACGGCGACGCCGCTCTCGAGGAGGATGCGGACGTTCGGCGGGAACGCCCCGTACACGCCGGGGACCAGGACGGGCAGGAGCCCCAGTGCGAGAGCGACGGCGCATATGAAGGTGCTGGTGTGCTTGTCGAGGTCGGAGCGGCCGAGCATCTGGATGCCGAGCACGGTGATGACGGCGAAGACGACCATGGCGGTGCCGCCGACGACGGCGGTCGGGATCACGCTGATCGCACGGGTGACGGGTGCGAGGAATCCGATGATGACGAGTACGACTCCGGCCGCGGCGGTGACGAACCGGCTGCGGACGCCGGTGACGCGGACGATGCCGATGTTCTCCCCGCTGGTGACCATGAGTGGCAGGCCGAAGAATCCGCCGAAGAGCGAGGTGAGCGCGTCACCGCGGACGGTCTTCGGCACGTCGGTCCGCTTGTCGATCTTCTTGCCGACGGCCTCGGCGTTGATGACGGTCTGGCCGGTGGCCTCGGCCATGGAGGCCAGGCTGTAGAGCATGAGCGGCAGGGCGGCGACGAGGTTGAACTCGGGTGAGCCGAAGGGCATCAGGTGCGGCAGGTTCACCAGTGCGCCGCCTGTGGCACCTGCGCCGTCGATCGCGCCGACCGTGGCGGCGAGCGCGGTGCCGGCGAACAGGCCGAGCATGACGGCCAGTTGGCGCAGGATGCCGGTGAAGAGCAGGTAGAAGACGACGGTGAACCCGATCGTCGCCATGCCGAGACCGAGGTTGGTGGGATTCGCGAAGCCGGGCGAGCCGGGCTGTCCCGTGACGAGGACCGCGCCGACCTTCACCAGGTTGACGCCGACGATGACGATCATCGTGCCGATGACCAGGGCGGGAAAGTACGCGAGCAGCCGCGAGAAGACTGGCAGCACGACGAAGGAGAACACGGCCGTCAGGACCACCGCACCGGTGGCGATGCGCACGCCGTGCTGCTCGGCGATCGCGAGGAACAGGATGAGCGGAGCCCCGCCCGGCAGCATCACGAAGGGCAGCCGCGGCCCGAACTTCCAGGGCCCGAGCGACTGGATCAGCGATCCCACGCCGGAGAGCACAAAGGCCGCCGAGAGCAGATCGACGGTGAGACCGGCGCTGAGCCCGAGGGTGGCGCTCATCAGGAAGATCGCCGAGATGGGGGTGGCGGCCATCACGAGGACGTGCTGGATCCCGAAGAGCAGGATCCGCCCCAGGGGACGCGACTCGTCCACGGGGTGCACGCCGAGTGGGGCACCTGTGCCGGCCGAGGACCCGGTGGTGTCGGGACGGGCACCCTCGGGACGGGCACCCTCGGGACGGGGGCGCTCATCCGGGTCGACTGGCTGCGTGAGCTGGGAGTTGACGGTCTCGGAGGTCCCGGAGGTGTCGGAGGCCTCGGAGGTGTCGGAGACCTCGGAGGGATGGGCGGTGGGCTCGCCTGCCGGGTGCGTGGCCGCACGACCGGAGGCCGGCGGTTGACCGGCCGGTGGCCGGCTCTGGCGGGGACTGGACATGTTCGGGCTCCGTTCGGGCGTACGGCACGCTCGGATATCAGCCGCGATCCGGCCCTGGACGGAGAGCCAAATCGATTTGGCCAAATCGATTTGGCCGCCAGTATGAGAGCCCTCGGATCCACCGTCAAGAGTGGCGGCACCGAGGGGTTTCGGGACGGTCGGGGCAGTCGGCAGCATGCGGCCCACGACCTCGGAGGGCGTTTCATGAGCCTTCGTCACCCTCGGATGCGCACTCATCTACTGGAGACGCCTGAAGTCATTCCGACAGGAGTTCCAAGAACGGTCAACCATGGTCAACAGCGGTGCGATCCCGCATTCGAGCGCCGCGCCGGAGCTCAAATGGCCAGGTCGGAGGACGTACGCTTCCAGAAGCGCCATCGCTTCCCAAGCTGAGAGCGCGAGTTCGATTCTCGTCACCCGCTCCCAATGAACCCCCAGGTCATGGACTCGGGGGTTGTTCGTTGTCCAGACCGGTGGACGGTGCGCGCCACAACCATCAGGAAGCGGCTGGGACTGGTCCGGGCGGTCACGTGCGAAGGCCGATGCTGAAGGCCGAGGACGGCAGCCGGTCCGGTGGACGGCTCTCGCTCCGAGAGCTTCCCTCCGCACCGAGCAGGGCAGGCCCCCTCGTCCCCTCCTGCGAGTGATCTCGTCACCCGTCCGGTCGGCACGGTGCCGCACATGACTGTGTCCGAGTGCGGAGATACCGGACCGCACTCACGCTGGGACCGTCGGAGTCGTAACCAACGGTGAGGGCCATGATCGTAACGATGGTGTCAATGCCGGAGGCAACCGTCACCCGTACGGACATGTCTGAGGCGCGTGAGCGGCTCGCCGTGGCCCGCTTTCTGATCGTCGACATCGAGCTGCCGGAAGAAGCGCCGGCAGATGGCGAGTCTGTGGCCCGTCAGCTCGGCCTGGAGGCTGACGACCTGGACTGGTTCGGCAGGAAGGACGAGCCCGCGCGGGCCGATTTCCTGGGGCACAAGGCCGGCTTCGTCGTGCCCGTGATCCACGACGAACAGGTCGCCTACATCCACGCGCTGGTGACCGAGCAGTTCCTGGTCACCGTTCACCGTGGCCCGGCGGGCCTGGCGTCGAACATCTCCGCGCAGCTGCGGCACGAGAGGCCCCCCGACGTCGTGGCCGTGCTCTTCCTGCTGCTCCAGGAGGCGCTGGCTACCTTCCGCCGGGCCGCCGTGCAGGACCTGCTGCTGGTGGAGGAACTCGAGGACGACATGTTCCAGGAACGGCGCCCCGAGCAGGTCTACCGCCTGTCAATGCTGCGACGGCGCTCCGCCCTGCTGCACCACTCGCTGCTTCCCTACCTCCAGGTGCTGGACGAGGTCTTCACCCGTCGGATGCTGAACCCCAGGTTCCCGGAAGAGCGGCAAAGACTCGCCCAGGAGTTCCAGCACGCGGCGAGGCTGGTTCTGTCGAACATCGAGTCCCTCCAGGATGCCTCCCGCCGCGCTTTCGCCAGCTACTCCTCCCTCGCCGCGGGCGAGCAGAACGGCGTGATCAACCGGCTGGCCATCGTGTCGACGATCTTCCTGCCGCTGACGTTCCTGAGCGGATTCTTCGGTATGAACTTCACTTTCCTGACCGACGAACTGGAGAGCAAGGTCGTCTTCTGGCTGCTCGCCGTGGGGCTTCAGGTGGCCGTCCTGTTCGTGGCCTTCTACGTACTGCACCGCACCCGCATCTGGCGGCGGCTGCGGGACGAGGACTAGGACTGGGGCCGTCCGGCCGGTCATGTGGCTACTCCGCAGTCTCGCGGCGCACCAAGGTCATCAACTTGCCCACGCAGAGCGGGCTCAGCCCGGTGAACGGGGTTGTCCAGGGGGGCTCCGACGCTGTGATCACACCAGCCACATCAAGATCATGTCACCCGTGACCGGGCGTCGCGGGACAGCTCTTGGCCCCAACTCGGGAGGGAGCAGCAGGGTGTCATCCCTTCTCTTGCGTGGGTATTCCCGGCTTTAGCCGGGGCGGGAAGCGCATCTCGGGGCTGCTGTGACGGGTCATGTGTGCATGGGTGTTCTGTCTGCGGAGGGGTTGTCAGTGGCCTCGGTTATGTTGCTGACAAGAGCCGAAGGGGGTGGGCTGGGTGATTCGTGCGTACAAGTTCCTCATGCGGCCCACCGTGCGGCAGACTCAGGCGCTCGGTGAGATGTTGCGTGATCACTGCTCGCTCTACAACGGTGCGTTGCAGGAGCGCCGTGGCGCTTACCGGCACGCCTCGAAGACGAGCATCAAGTACGGGCAGCAGTCCGTGCAGCTGAAGGACATCCGGGCGTTCGACCCGGAGCGTCAGGGCCGTTGGTCGTTCTCCAGTCAGCAGGCCACGCTCCGGCGGTTGGACAGGGCGTTCGCGGCGTTCTTCCGCCGGGTGAAGTCCGGTGAGAAGCCCGGCTATCCGCGTTTTCGTGGGGTGAACTGGTTCGACACGGTGGAGTTCCCGAAGGACGGGGACGGCTGCCGGTGGGACTCCACGCCGCGCGACCCGGTGACTCGAGTCCGCCTTCAAGGTGTCGGGCACGTCAAGGTGCACCAGCACCGGGCGGTGGCCGGCAGGGTCAAGACTGTCAGCGTCAAGCGTGAGGGCCGTCAGTGGTTCGTCGTGCTGAGTGCCGAACAGGTCCAGCCCGAACCGCTGCCCGCGACGGGTTTGGTCGTCGGGATCGACCTGGGCATAGCCAGCTTCCTCGCTGATTCCAGCGGCGGATTCGTCCCCAACCCGCGCCACGGGGCGAAGAGCGCCGCGAAGCTCGAAGCCGCACAGCAGGCCCTGTCGAGGTTTTTGCGTGTGCGCCGCGACAAGCGGACAGCCAACCACCGGCGTGCGGTCGAGAAGGTCGCGAAGCTGCGCCGCAAGGTCCGCCGCCAGCGCCTGGACCACGCACACAAAACCGCCCTTGATCTCGTATGCGAACACGATTTCATCGCGCACGAAGACCTCAAGATCCGCAACATGGTCCGGCGTGCTGCGCCGAAGCCCGACCCTGACACGTCGGGAGCCTTCCTGCCCAACGGGGCCGGCGCGAAGGCCGGACTCAACCGCTCGATCGCGGATGCCGGATGGGGGGTGTTCCTGACGATCCTGGCCGCCAAGGCTGAAAGCGCCGGACGGGAAGTGATCGCCGTGGACCCCCGCAACACCTCCCGCCAGTGCCCCGAATGCGGGCACACCGGCGCGGAGAACCGGCCCACACAGGAAAAAGTTCCACTGCGTCTCGTGCGGCCACACAGCGCACGCTGACACGGTGGGAGCCACCAACGTTCTACGGGCCGGGCTGGTCCGTCGCGAAGCCGCACCGGCGTAGCGAGAAGCCCCCTCATTCATGAGGGGGAGGAGTCACGTCGACGGATTCCTCGCCCCCGCTCTCGTCCACCGCGGCAGTTCACGTCCGCCGAGTTCGAGGTGGAGGCCAAGATCCTCTCCCACGACGGCGCAGTCCGCCCGCTACCGTGAGGGGCAAGCCGACGGCGAGATGCCCTGGGGGCGGGGCCGCACCTCCAGAAGGTGTTCCGCGTCCGTGGATCTGCACGAGTACCTCGGCCTGCCCACCGACGAGCCCTCGATCAACGTCACCCGCTCCCGCCTGGGACGACCCGTCCACCAAGGACTCCTCGAACAACCAGCACGCGTAATATCGGAGACGGACCCAACGCCCTCTCAGATCGCGTGGCGCTGCCGGCCGACCCCTCTCCGCCGAACGCACGGAAGCCTCCTCAGCGTCCGGATGCCGCAGCCCCAGACGGTCGGCCATTTCCGGTCACAGCAGTGATATCCAGGTCAGTCCTCGTTGCCCATGACATCGGCAACGTGCGGCTTAGAGGCTCCGCCAGTAGGTGCGGATCGAGCTGAGCGCGGGGGCCCTCGGCGGACCAGTCCCTGGACCTCAGTAGGGTCGTGCAGGGGAAGGGGGGACCACATGGGGCGGGCCCGAATCCTGCTGCTGGACGCGGCTCCTGGAGAGTTGCTCGGCCGGGAGCTGGAGCGTCTGCTCGGCCACGGGCTGGACGTCACGCTGAACCTCCGGCGGGTGGCCGATCACGCCGGGGCGCGGGCTGCCTGTGCCGGCCGGGTGGACTTTGCCGACTTTGACGCCTTCGACGAGTCCGCGCTGCTCGCCGAGATCGTCCGGGATGGACTCGGCTACCACGCGGTCAAGTCCCGTGCCGGTGTGCCGCTGCGCGCCGCGTTCCTTGCGGCGGCGACCGACGCCATGCTGGCCAACCGGCTCCGCGTGGTCGGGCGGGCCGGGGCGGGCACCGATCACGTCGAGTTGGCAGCCGCCGCCCGTCACGGGGTCGCGGTCACCCATACCCCGGGGTCCAACGCGAACGCGGTCGCCGAGTTCACCCTGGCCCAGCTACTCGCCCTGATCCGAGATCTCCCGGCACACAACGAGGCCTCGCATGACGGTAATTGGCGCGCACCGGCCGCACCGGCGATGGAGCTGTCGGAGCTGACCCTGGGCATCGTCGGGCTGGGCCGGATCGGCCTAGCACTGGCCGAGCGGGCGACCGTCCTGGGCATGGAAGTCCAGGCCCTCTCGCGGCGTCCGGCCGAGGCGTCGGTGCCCCGGGCCCACTCCCTCACCGCACTGCTAGCGACGAGTGATGTCGTCTCCCTGCACGTGCCACTCACTGCGCAGACCCGAGGGCTGGTCGGGCGGGCGGAGCTGGCGCTGATGCGTCCGGGGTCGATCCTGCTCAATACCGCCCGGGGCGGGATCGTTGACGAGCAGACTCTTGCCGAGGCGCTGCGCGACCCCGCACATCCTCTCGCGGCTGCCGCCATCGACACCTTCGAGCACGAGCACGCCGCCTTCGCCTCGCCGCTTTTCGGCCTGCCGAACGCCCTGCTGACCCCGCATGTCGCCGGGATGACCAGGAGCGCCATGGCCACGGCCGCCCTACGTTGCGCGGACTACATCGGGGCTCTGCTCGCCGAGCGCCCGGACGGCGTACCCGTGGTGACCGTATGACAGTGAGCTCTTTCCAACCTGCCGTGCTGGTCCGGCAGTTGACGTGACAGATAAGTGAAGCCCCTGGTAGACGGGTTCACGACGAAGATCACCCGTTTCAACCAGAGGCTTCACGTGCTTGTCTACCCGTCTGGACTTGACCTGTCCACCTCGCACCTTCGCTTCCTCACCTCCCGCATACGCGACCGCCGCCGCGCGATTGGGAGCCGATGGCGCCGGCTCAGCGCCGGCCGACAAGCCCTGCTCACCCTCGCTCACCTGCGTAACGGGCGCCCCTACGCCCAGCTCGCCGCCGGGTTCGGCATCGGCACGGCCACGGCGTACCGGTACATCACCGAAGCCATCGACCTACTGGCCGCTCTGGCACCCACCCTCGAACAAGCCGTGCGTGACGCATCGAGCAAGGCATTCGTCCTGCTCGACGGCACGCTCCTGACCATCGACCGCATTGCCGCCGACCGGCCCTTCTACTCGGGCAAACACAAGAAGCACGGCATGAACGTCCAAGTCCTCGCCGACCCGGCTGGACGCCTGCTCTGGGCCTCACCCGCCTTGCCTGGGGCCGTTCATGACATCCGCGCCGCACGTGAACACGGCATTCTCGACGTACTTACCGCAGCGGACCTCAACTGCTGGGCGGACAAGGGCTACCAGGGCGCCGGCCGGCTGCCCGCGTCCCCTGCCGAGGCCGCTGGGAGAACCTCTCCGGCGGCCAGCAGGCCGTGAACCGGTCACAGGCCAAGATCCGAGCCCTGGTCGAACCGGCCATCGCCACCCTCAAGACCTGGCGCCTCCTGCGCAAGCTCCGATGCTCGACCACACGCATCACCAGGGTCGTTCAAGCCGTCCTCACTCTTCACCTGACCTGCTCAAACTGAGGATGGAAAAGGCTCAGTCGCCATCAACGCGACGAGGCTCACCGCCCGGCAGAGTCGGGCGACCGGCTGCCCGACTGCGTCCGCCGCGTGGGTCATCGGATGCTGAGGCTCCGAGGGCGAGTGTCCCAGCGGTAGAGGGTCCAGGCGCGTCGGAGCAGGCAGCGGACGATGATGATGGCGCTGGCCAGGGCGATGAAGAATTTGATGGGATCTCTTCGTCGCTCGGTGCATCGGCGGAGCTTGCCGAAGTTGTTCATCCAGGAGTTCGTACGCTCGACCACCCAGCGTCCGCCAGTCTGGCTCGGGGTCTTCGCGCCGCGCGGCGCAATCCGGCCGATGATCCCGCGGGCCTTCAGGCCGAGGTGGACCATGCTGTAGTCGTACCCGGCGTCCAGGCTCAGCCGCGGATGGTCGGGCGGCGGCCCCAGAGAAGCTTCCAGATCGGCGAATTGGTCGAGGGTGGCGGGCAGCAGCATGTGATCGCGGGTGTTGGCCGGTGCCGGTTCGGTGACCAGCGGTATGCCGTATCCGTCGGTCAACTGCGAGCGTTTGATGCCCTGTTCGGCTCGGTCGACGGGACTCTTGCCCGCGCATTCGCCGCCGGAGGGGGCCTTGGCGATGCAGCCGTCGGCGGAGAGCTTGTCGAGTTCAAGACCGATCATCCGGTCATAGCAGGCGAGTACAAGCAGCCTCCGGGTCTCCATCACCCCAGCTGCGATCCACTCATCCCGGCGGCGGCGCAAGGTGGTGGCGGAGCACAGATGATCGGCCACCCGCTCGTATCCGCAGCCGAAGACCAGGACCTGCACCAGGCGGTCGAAGACCACCCGGTCACTGATGCGCGGGTTGTGGCACCCCCATGGATGCCGGTCCTCCCGCACCGGCAACAACACGAGGAACTGGTCACGAATCGGGTCCAGAATGCATGACGGGACGGCAGGCACGGATCCCCCGGTGATCACGAAGCGTAGAGAACTCATGATCGGGTGAACCGTGCCATTGCGGTTACGCTCACTCAGATTTTCGGCACCTACTGGCGGACGCCCTTACTAAAGAGAAAAGACCCCCGACGCCACTCAGAAGCAGGGGAGCACTGACCTGCCCCTCCCCTCGTAGCGTGAAAGCCATGGCGGCAGAAGAAGTTGGGAGTCATGGCGGAGAAGCGACGGAAGCTCGAGCCGGAGTTCCGTGAGGGGCGGCACGGATCGTGGCGGCGGCTGGGAAGTCGATCGCCGAGGTCGCCAAGGACCCGGGGATCAACGAGACGACGCCGGCCACCTCGGTGTCGCGGGCCCGGCAGACCGGGACCGCGCCCGCCGGCGGGAGCGGGCTGCGGCAGTGGGCTCCCCGTGCCCGCCGGGATTGTCCCCCGGCGTCGCGATCGAGGCGGGCGACGATCGCGGTGCTCCCCGTACCCGCGGGGATGGTCCCGGCACCAGATCAACCTCGGACCCCGGCACCAGGTGCATTCTGCCCACGGGCCGGAGCGTCCAAGGCGTGAACATTTCTACCCAATTGGGCAAGCCTGAGGAGGGACTCCCGGCATGGCTCGGCGCCACGCCCCGGAGTGCAAATATCTCTCTCGGTCATACCGCGAGGCCATCACGGCCGCGTCGTCCGGTGAGGCTCCGGAAGGGGCAGCGAAGCCGAATTCGATCTTGGTCTCAGGGCTAGGGTGAGGGCTTCCCGCGACCCCTTCGGAGGTGCCTGCCCGGTGGCTGACAGCTTTGTTCACCTGCACAATCACACCGAATACTCGATGCTTGACGGGGCTCAAAAGCTCAAGCCGATGTTCGGCGAAGTCGAGCGTCAGGGCATGCCCGCAGTCGCGATGAGCGACCACGGCAACATGTTCGGTGCCTACGAGTTCCATCAGGTGTCCAAGGGCTTCGACGGCGTCAAGCCGATCATCGGGATCGAGGCGTACGTCGCCCCGTCCTCGCGTCGCAACCGGAAGCAGGAGTTCTGGGGGCCCGGTGGGCAGCGGGCCATGTCCGACGACGGCGAGGGGTCCAAGGACGTCTCGGGCGGCGGCCGCTTCACGCACATGACGATGTGGGCGCAGAACGTGAGGGGCCTGCGCAACCTCTTCTACCTGTCGACGGAAGCCAGCTATACGGGGCAGTTCCCGGCCGGCAAGCCCCGCATGGACATGGAGCTGATCAGCGAGCACGCCGAAGGGATCATCGCGACGACCGGCTGCCCCTCGGGTGCGGTCCAGACCCGCCTGCGGCTGAAGCAGTACGACGAGGCCCGGCAGGTCGCGGCCTCCTATCAGGACATTTTCGGCCGGGAGAACTACTTCCTCGAGCTGATGGATCACGGCCTGTCCATCGAGCGGGACGTCCGGGACGGGCTGCTGCGCCTGGCCAAGGACCTGAACATTCCGCTCCTGGCCACCAACGATGCGCACTACGTCCACGCGGACCAGGCGGACGCGCACGACAACCTGCTGTGCATCGGCGTCGGCAAGAACAAGGCCGACGAGAAGCGGTTCCGGTTCTCGGGGAACGACTACTACCTCAAGACCGCCGAGCAGATGCGCGGTCTGTTCTCCGAGATGCCCGAGGCGTGTGACAACACCCTGTTGATCGCGGAGCGCGTCGAGTCGTACGGCGAAGTCTTCGACAACATCGACGAGATGCCGCAGTTCCCCGATGTTCCCGACGGGGAGACTCAGGAATCGTGGCTGCGCAAGGAGGTCATGAAGGGCCTCGTCATGCGGTACGGGGACCCCGTCCCGGCCGAGGTCCTGGAGCGGTTCGAGACCGAGATGACGATCATCGGGCCGATGGGCTTCTCCTCCTACTTCCTCGTGGTCGCCGACATCTGCAAGTACGCCCGCGACAACAACGTGCCCGTGGGGCCGGGCCGTGGATCGGCCACCGGTTCGATCGTGGCGTACGCGACCCGCATCACCGAGCTGTGCCCGCTGGAGCACGGCCTGCTGTTCGAGCGGTTCCTGAACCCTGAGCGCATCAACCCTCCGGATGTCGACCTCGACTTCGACGACCGCCAGCGCGACTTCATGGTCCGCTACGTCGTCGACAAGTACGGCGACGAGTACACCGCCATGGTCAACACGTTCGGCAAGATCAAGGCCAAGAACGCGATCAAGGACAGCTCGCGCATCCTGGGCTACCCGTTCCAGCACGGTGAGCGCATCACCAAGGCCCTGCCCGACGACATCATGGGCAAGTCCATCCCGCTGGACGGCATCTTCGACTCGGCTCACCCGCGCTACGGCGAATGTGGCGAGATCCGGGCGCTGTACGAGAACGAGCCCGACGTCAAGAAGGTCATCGACACGGCCAAGGGCGTCGAGGGCCTGACCCGCGGCACCGGAGTGCACGCGGCCGCGGTCATCCTCTCCAAGACCAAGCTGACCGACCGGATCCCGCTGCACATGCGGGCCAAGGACGGCGTCAAGATCACCGGCTTCGACTACCCCAGTTGCGAAAACATGGGGCTGGTCAAGATGGACTTCCTGGGTCTGCGGAACCTGGGCGTCATCGACCACGCCATCCAGAACATCCGTGAGAACCGCGGTATCCATCTGGCCACCGTCGACCCGGGCAACGGCGACGTCACCGACCAGGTCGTCATCCCTCTCGACGACAAGAACACGTACGAACTGCTCGCCTCGGGCGACACCTTCGGCGTCTTCCAGCTCGACGGCGGCGGTATGCGCACACTGCTCAAAGCCATGGAGCCGACCCGGTTCGAGGACATCGCGGCCGCCCTCGCCCTGTACCGCCCCGGCCCGATGGCCGCGAACGCCCACATGAACTACGCGCACCGCAAGACCGGGCGCCAGGAGATCCAGCCCATCCACCCCGAGCTGGAGAAAGCCCTCGAGCCGATCCTCGGGAACACCTTCCATCTGCTCATCTACCAAGAGCAGATCATGGCAATCGCCCGCCAGCTCGCCGGCTACACCCTCGGCGGCGCCGACCTGCTGCGCCGCGCCATGGGCAAGAAGAAGCCCGAGGTCCTGGCCGCCGAGTGGGAGAAGTTCCACGCAGGCATGCAGGGCAACGGCTACTCGGAGGAGTCCATCAAGGCTCTGTGGGACGTCATGCTCCCCTTCTCCGGCTACGCGTTCAACAAGTCCCACACCGCCGGATACGGGCTCGTCTCGTACTGGACCGCGTACCTGAAGGCCAACTACCCGGCCGAGTACATGGCCGCGCTGCTGACCTCCGTCGGCGACGACAAGGACAAGGCCGGCATCTACCTGGCCGACGCCCGCAAAATGGGGGTCACCGTCCTGCAGCCGGACGTCAACGAATCCGTCGCCGAATTCGCGGCCATCGGCGACGACGTCCGTTTCGGCCTGCGCTCCGTCCGCAACGTCGGCGACAACGTCATCGAATCGATCGTCGCAGGCCGCAAGGCGAGCGGTAAGTTCGGCAACTTCGCCGACTTCCTGGACAAGGTCGACCTGCCCGCCCTCAACAAGCGGGCGATCGAATCGCTCATCAAAGCCGGCGCCTTCGACTCACTCGGCCATACCCGCAAGGGCCTCACCGCGGCCCACGAATACGCCATCGACGCGGTCGTACCCGTCAAGAAGGCCGCCGCGTACGGGCAGGACGACTTGTTCGCCGGCCTGGGCGCAGACGAAGGCGACGACGACACTCCGGCCTTCGGTGTCGACATCAAGATCGACGAAGGCGAATGGCCGCGCAAGCAACTCCTGTCGACGGAGCGGGAGATGCTCGGCATGTACGTCTCCGCACACCCCTTGGACGGCACAGAAAGCATCCTGGCGGGCAATCGCGACACCACGATCCCCGACTTGATCGCCTCCGGCCGTACCGAAGGCGTCGTACGGCTGGCCGGACTCATCACCAGCGTGCAGCCGAAGATGACCAAGCAAGGCAACCCGTGGGCCATCGTCAACCTCGCAGACCGAGACGGCCAGCTGGAAGTACTGTTCTTCCCCGCCACCTACCAACTCGTCATGGGAGCACTCGTCCCGGACAGCGTGGTCTCCGTCCTGGGCCGCCTCAACGACCGTGACGGCACCATCAACCTCGCCGGCCAGGAGCTCCAGGTCCTCGACGTGACCTCCGCCGAACGCAGCGGCGCCGCGCCCATCCAACTCCACCTGCCCTACCACCGGGTCAACGATCCCTCAGTACGGGAACTCAAACGCATCCTGCTCGCCCACCCCGGCCCCAACCCGGTCCGCCTGGCCATCCAAGGACCCCGGAAGACCACCGTGTACGTCCTGCAGGAAACGGTCAACGCCGGCACGATCGCGTCCGACATCAAGGGCAGCTTCGGCCAGGACACCTGGCAGGGCATCGCATGACCGCACCGGCTGACGAGAACGACGTCATCATCCAACTCGACGACCTGGACGCGTGCCGGGCCTGCGGTGAACAGAGCCTGCTCAAAGCCAGCTTCGCGCAGACATGGATGAACAAGCGCGGCGAGGCCATGTCCGGACTGCGCGAGGCAGTGCTGTGCCCAGAGTGCGACCGGGGAACCCCGGCCGCGGACGAACTCCTCGCGCTGTTCGCCGTCGACGAGACGCTCGGCATCAACAACATCGAAACGTTCGCCGGTCTCGTCGCGGCCTGGGTCGAATCCGTACGACACCAACGAGTCGACGAGGCGCGACTCGCCGAGGAACACGAGCAGTGGAGCGGTGAGTTGTGAGCCGCTCCCCCACACGCGACTCTCCAGTCCCGCATCTCCGATCTACCTCTGATCTTGGCCAGTGCTCCGCCGTTTACGGCGGGGGTGAAGGCCATCTCAGAGCTGCTCTGACCCGCGCGGTTCGCACGGGTCTGCGGTGTTGTTCTCAGTCGATGGGGCGTTGCTGGTTCTCGATGTACTGCTTGACGACGGTCAGCGGTGCCCCGCCGCAGGATCCGGCGAAGTAGGAGCCGGACCAGAAGTGTCCGCCCCACAGGTAGCGGCGCACGTGTGCGCTGTGTTCCTGGCGGAGCCTGCGGGAGGAGACGCCCTTGAGGGAGTTGACCAGTTTGGAGAGCTGGACCTTGGGCGGGTAGTGCACAAGCAGGTGGACGTGATCCTGTTCGCCGTTGAACTGCTTCAGGTCGGCTTCGAAGTCCGCGCAGACCTCGCGCATGATCTCCTCAGTGCGCGTCAGCATGGCGTCGGTGAATGCCTTGCGCCGGTACTTGGTAACAAAAACCAAGTGGACATGCAGGTTGTAGACGACGTGGCGCCCGGTGCGCACGTCAGGATTCGGGTTCCATCGTGGTGACATAAGCCAACCGTAGTAGGCTGATCGTCATGAGCGAACTCGTGTGGGAGAAGCGGCAGTTCGGGCATCGCGCCCGGCTGGCGCTGACGCCTGCACAGGTCCGGCTCATGGACGACCAGGCGCACGCCGCGCGGGCGATGTGGAATCAGCTCCACGACCTGTGGCGGATGACGCCCAAGTGTCAGCGCTCTGCGACCCGCATGGATCAGACGCTGCGGCAGGCCCGCAAGGAGATCGACTGGTACGCGGTGCTGCCCGCGCAGGCCGCGCAGGCGGTCCTCAAGACGTACTTCCAGGCGTGGCGGAACTGCTGGGACGGGCGTGCGGACGAGCCGAACTTCAAGGCCCGCTTCCGCACCGTCATGTCCGTGGACATCCCGCAGGGCCGGGATCTGCAGATCAAGCGGGTGCACCGCCGGTGGGGCATGGTCAACATCCCCAAGGTGGGCCGCGTCCGCTTCCGCTGGACCAAGGACCTCCCGGTCGGCAAGCACGCCAACAAGGAGAACCGGATCACCGGGGCACGGCTGGTCAAAGACGGACTCGGCTGGCACATCGCCTTCCGCCTCCAGACTCTTGAGGTCAAGCCCGAACCGCACACCGGACTGGAGGTCGGCATCGACGCCGGGGTGAACCTGCCCCTCGCGCTGTCCGACGGCAGCCACCAAGACCACGGACGGCCGCCCCGGCTCCCGGACGGCACCGCCGACCGGGACAAGTGGCTGAACCCGGACGAGAAAGCCAGACTGCTTCGCCTGGAACAGCGGGCCGCGCACCGCAAGTCCTTCCGCAAGCCGAAAGAGCGCAGCTCGAACCGGCTACACCGCACCTACGACCAGATCAAGCAGCTCCGCGCAAGAGCCACGCGCCGAGCCACTAACTGGCAGCACCAGGCCACCACCGCCATCGCCGAGCAGTACGGCACGGTCGTGGTGGAACAGCTCAACATCACGAACATGGTCAAGTCCGCCAAGGGCACTACCGACCAGCCGGGGAAGAACGTCGCGCAGAAGTCCGGTCTGAACCGCTCCATCAGCCAGGAGGCATGGGGTCGCACCGTGACGATGCTGACGTACAAAACTGCCCGCAACGGCGGCACCCTCGCCAAGGTTCCCGCCCCGAACACCTCCCTGCGCTGCTCCGCCCCCGCCCTGCGGTTTCATCACGCCCGGCAGCCGGGAAGACCAGGCCACGTTCGTATGCAAGAACCCCGACTGCGGATGGTCCGGCAACGCCGACTGGAACGCAGCCCGGAACATCTTGCACCTGTACCGGATGGGCCACACGCTCATCCCGGCTGCCGGGAGGGCAGTCGTCAGGCGCACCCGTGGCGCCAAGCCCGCCGCCGCAAGGTAGGCAGGAATCTCCTTCCTGAGCTTGCGAAGGGAGGAGAGCACTTCAAGCAACGCCTCGGCACGGACTCCGACGTCAGCCCTTCTTCCCCCGGGACCGCACCGGCACCTACCTACCGCCTCGCCCCCAAGGTGCGACTGGACCCTGCTCACTCAGCTCGCCGAACGCGGGCTCGCCAGTTGCACAGACGTGGCTGGCCATGTGACGCCCACCCCATCACCGCTCTCCGGGGTCCATCTCATGGCTTCCGTTCGGCTGCATGGTTCGGTTCCTCCTGCTCAGCGCAGTTGCTCGGCCAGTCCGACGATGATGCCCTCCGGGCCGCGGAGGTAGCAGAGCAGGTAGCTGTCCTCGAACCGGGCGATCTCGCCGACGAGTTCGGCGCCGTGAGGGCGCAGGCGGGCAACGGTGTCCTCGATGTCGTCGACGGCGAACATGACGCGGTGCGTGCCCAGAATGTTGTGCGGCCGGTTGCGCGGCCCGGCGCTGATCACCGCGGGGCTGCGGTACTTCGCCAGCTCGAGCCGGCTGTGACCGTCCGGGGTCCGGACCATCGCGATGTCACAGCGGACGCCGTCGAGTCCGGTGCACTGGTCGGCGACGAGGCCCTCGACCTCCGCCCTGCCCTCCAGCTCCATACCGAGTTCCACGAAGAACGCGACGGCGGCATCCATGTCCTCGACGACGATGCCGACGTTGTCCATCCGCTGAATCGCCATGCTGCTTTCTCCTTCTTTCGTCGTGCGGCCGGTGGTGGCCGCTGATGTCCCTGGGACGGAGCCGATGGCACGTTCTCGACATCCCCAGACCGCCGGACTCCGAAAAATCTGGATCGCGCCTCAGGTGAGATTCATCTGGATGCACCAACCCACCGCCGGCACGATGAGAATGGCTCCCACGAAGGGCGCCCGGACGAATTTCCGTTACCGATACTGCGATTCTCGATCGCTGTGCAGAATGCACCCAGCGACGTTCTCACGCCGGCTGCGCGAGATCGACGCCAAGCGACGCATCATCGGCATGTACGCCACCGCTCTGGAGGACCGCGCGGCACTCCGTGTCCGCATGCGGGAGGTCATCGATTCGGACGCCGATGAGTTCGGTCGGCTGCACCTGCCGGAGAGCAGGCTGATCGACGAGGCGCAGGGCTTGAGCCCGGCCGCGCGCTTGCTCGCCCCGCCGTACGCGGACCGGCCCGGCCCGGCCACCACGAGGAGTGGCGGCCGTAACCGCACGCGATCGAGCCCCCGACCAATCTGGACGGGGGCTTCGCCGTGAGGCGTGTGCGGCAGGCGTTCACACGCCACGCTTCGCGCTTCCGTACAGGGATCACCCCTCGCTATCCAGCCCTGAACAGGGCAATCATCAATCCCGTGAACAGTGCAGCCGAAACCACGCTAATTGCGAGGTAAATGATCCTGGACCACCGCTCAGGACTCACTGAGCTCCCCCTCCCCGGACAACCAAGCCCGGTAACTCTAGGGCGGCGTCAGACCAGATGCACGAGCGTCATAAGACGTCGTTTCTTTTGGTGCTTCTCGGGTCGAGCTGTGCGGGGATACTGCTGTGGTGCTGTTGACGTGGATCGCTGAGGTGGCGAACGAGCCTCTGGTGCTGGAGCCGGCTGACCGGCGGGTGGAGTGGGAGACCAACACCTGGTCGCTGGGTGCGGCTGACGAGGACAGGAGTTCGTTGTCTGTCGCCGAGGTGGTGGCTGCCTTCGAGCGGACTGCTGCTGCCATCCGGCAACACATTCGCGACCTGGGCGTTTCTGGGGTGGCGACGTTCTACGTGTGGCACGACGAACAGGCAGGGCAGCTCCGATGCTCCACCGGTTCTGTGCCCCCGGATGCGTTGCCGTTCAGCGGTACCTATGTGGCTTCTGACGACCTCGGTCCGGTCGTCGAGGGATTTCTGGCCGACAGTGAGCCAGGCTTCATCGCGGTCAGACCTGGACGACGCGCGGAGCCTCTCGGAGCGGACCGAGACCGAGCCGGAGATCAGGCCCTTCGGTGTCTGGGTCAGCAGTGTCGGAGCCTCACACTGACTGGTCATGCCCGTCCACACTGACGAGTCGGCGGTGGCAGATGTCGGTGGCGAAGAACGGGGCTGTGCGTTCGGGCAGGACGCCGACTCCCTCTCCACGAAGGCCTTCTCGACCTGGTCCGTGGCGAGTTGCCGGCGCAATTTCGTCGCCGTCCAGTCGGTCACGTACGTACTGCGGTCGCCGGCGAACGGCGGCAGCCACTGCGCCGGATCCTGGTCCGCCTCGGACCGGTTCGTCTTCGCCGACACCGCCGTCAGTGGGCGCGGGTCCCCGAGCGCTGATTCTCAGCCTCGCCGGAGCCGAGCGCTGCGGACGCTCTCAGACGTGCCGCCGTCCGGTCCTGGCAGGTCATGAGAGAGGCATTGAGAGAGGCGTGTCGTGACTCGATGCCCGCCCTGGGCCGCGTCGGCGAAGATGGACCTGTCCACCGTCCACGCCAGCGAGGAGTCCTTGCGCAGATGGCTACTTCCGCCCCCGGCCCGAGGCCGCCGACGATCGCCGATGTCGCGCGCGTCGCCGGCGTTTCGCGCACGACCGTGTCGCACGCCCTGAACGGGCTCGGCAAGGTCGATCCCCGGACGAGGGAGCGCGTCAGGCAGGTCGCGGCGGAGCTGGGCTACCGCCCCAACCTTCGGGCGCAACGGCTGCGGCGTGGACAAGCGAAGGCCATTGCGCTGGCCTCCTCGATGCCGTTCGCGGTCGCGGGCGGGCCGTCCCGGCTCGGCTTCTACATGGAGGTCGCGGCGGCGGCCGCGGAGAGCGCACTCCTTCACGACTACGCACTTGTACTCGTACCGCCCGTGCAGTCAGGTTCCGCGCTGTACTCCGTCGACATCGACGGGGCCATCGTGGTCGAGCCGGAAGTCGATGATGCCGCGGTCGCCCAGCTGCGTGAACGCGGGCTGCCGTACGTGACGCTCGGCAGGCCGGTGTCTGCCGAGGAGGACGCGCCGTACGTCGACCTGCGCGGTGAACTGGTGGTGGAGCTGCTGCTGGCGCACCTGCACGAGCAGGGTGCGGTGAGGCCGGCGCTGATCGTGGGCTCCGGTTCGCGGCATTCATCCGTCGATGCGCTCACCGCGTACGCGCGCGTGGCCGAGCGGCACGGCTGGACGCCGATCGTGGCGAGGGTCCCGGAGTCGGGCGGTGAGCAGGCAGGGTACGAGCGGTGCGCCGAACTGCTCGCCGAGCACCCGGACATCGACGCGGTCTGCGCGCTGGTCGATGCCTTCGCGGTGGGCGCGGTCCGGGCGATCCGGGACAGCGGGCGGACCGTACCGGACGACGTCATGGTCGTCACCCGCTACGACGGCCTGCGCGCCCGCACCTGCGAACCGCCTCTGACGGCGGTCGACCTGCACCTGGACAAGGCGGCGTCCGACGCGGTGGACCTGTTGCTGGGGCGGCTTCGCGGGGACACCGCCACGCCGTCGGTGGCGGTGTCCCCGAACCCGCGGGTGATCGTCCGGGCTTCGTCGGCAAGAGTCGGCCGTAGCTGAACAACGTCATGCCCGGCCGGGTCCAGGTCGGCGGACCCTGCACTGCGGGGCGCGGGCCCCACAGTCGTGCTCGGATACCAGCGGGTTCGCGCACGCTGAACGTCGTAGTTCGTGACCCCCGCGGGCGGGTGGTTCGCTCAGCCCGTACGGGCGAGGTTGTGCAGGCGTGCGATGCCGAGCATCGCGTGGTGCACACCGGCGCCCTCGAGGCGGCAGTCGCGCAGGATCTTCCCGGGACGGCTCCGACGCTGTGATCACACCGGTGCGCACCGAGACCATCTCACCCGTGACCAGGCGTCACAGGGCAGCCCTTAGGGTATGCGGCATGACGCTGCAACTTGTTCAGGTGAACTTCAAGGCCCGGGACGACTCGGCGCTCGGCCAGTTCTGGGCGGAGGCGCTCGGCTGGGGTGTTTCCAGCGAAGGGCCCGGCGTCACCAACCTGGAACCCGTGGGCTTCGACTGGCCGGACCCGTCCGCCGTCTGCGTCGATCTGGTCCGCGTCCCGGACCCGGAGACGGTGAAGTACCGCGTGCACATCGAGCTCGCCACCACCTCCGACGCCCATCAGGCGGAGTTGGTCGCACGTCTGAAGGACCTCGGGGCGACGACCGTGGATGTGGGCCAGGGCGACGTGCCGTGGACGCTGATGGCCGACCCGGAAGGCAACGTGTTCAGCGTCCTGGAGCCCCGAGAGCTCTACCGGGACACCGGGCCGATAGCCGCCGTGGTCGTCGACTGCGCCGAACCACGGGCCATGGTCCGGTTCTGGGGCGAGGCAATCGACTGGACCGTCCACGAACTGACCGACGACCGCGCCCTGCTGCGCTCCGTCAAGGGCGTCGGGCCGTACCTGGAGTTCCGCCGCACGCCGGACGACAAGGTCGTACGGAACCGCATCCACCTCGATGTGATGTCCAACCCGGTCGAGGACCAGGCGCGGGAGGTCACCCGGCTCGAAGGTCTCGGCGCGACACGGGCCGACGTGGGGCAGGGTGACGTCTCCTGGGTCGTCCTGGCCGACCCGGAGGGCAACGAGTTCTGCGTCCTCGGCCGGAGCTGACGCGGAACTCCGTCCGCTCCCTCATGGCGGTGCGGCAGTACGCAGCGCTGACGATCCCGGCGGGCCTTGCGTGTGCTGGTCGCGGCGACTTCGATGAGCTCTCGCATCTGCGCCACCGTGGCGAACCACGCGTTCTCATCGACCTCGGTGCCACCCAGCTCACGCAGCCACGCAGTGACTCCTCCCCCTCATGAATGAGGGGGCTTCTCGCTACGCCGGTGCGGCTTCGCGACGGACCAGCCCGGCCCGTAGAACGTTGGTGGCTCCCACCGTGTCAGCGTGCGCTGTGTGGCCGCACGAGACGCAGTGGAACTTTTTCCTGTGTGGGCCGGTTCTCCGCGCCGGTGTGCCCGCATTCGGGGCACTGGCGGGAGGTGTTGCGGGGGTCCACGGCGATCACTTCCCGTCCGGCGCTTTCAGCCTTGGCGGCCAGGATCGTCAGGAACACCCCCCATCCGGCATCCGCGATCGAGCGGTTGAGTCCGGCCTTCGCGCCGGCCCCGTTGGGCAGGAAGGCTCCCGACGTGTCAGGGTCGGGCTTCGGCGCAGCACGCCGGACCATGTTGCGGATCTTGAGGTCTTCGTGCGCGATGAAATCGTGTTCGCATACGAGATCAAGGGCGGTTTTGTGTGCGTGGTCCAGGCGCTGGCGGCGGACCTTGCGGCGCAGCTTCGCGACCTTCTCGACCGCACGCCGGTGGTTGGCTGTCCGCTTGTCGCGGCGCACACACGGAAACCTCGACAGGGCCTGCTGTGCGGCTTCGAGCTTCGCGGCGCTCTTCGCCCCGTGGCGCGGGTTGGGGACGAATCCGCCGCTGGAATCGGCGAGGAAGCTGGCTATGCCCAGGTCGATCCCGACGACCAAACCCGTCGCGGGCAGCGGTTCGGGCTGGACCTGTTCGGCACTCAGCACGACGAACCACTTCCGGCCCTCACGCTTGACGCTGACAGTCTTGACCCTGCCGGCCACCGCCCGGTGCTGGTGCACCTTGACGTGCCCGACACCTTGAAGGCGGACACGAGTCACCGGATCGCGCGGCGTGGAGTCCCACCGGCAGCCGTCCCCGTCCTTCGGGAACTCCACCGTGTCGAACCAGTTCACCCCACGAAAACGCGGATAGCCGGGCTTCTCACCGGACTTGACCCGGCGGAAGAACGCCGCGAACGCCCTGTCCAACCGCCGGAGCGTGGCCTGCTGACTGGAGAACGACCAACGGCCCTGACGCTCCGGGTCGAACGCCCGGATGTCCTTCAGCTGCACGGACTGCTGCCCGTACTTGATGCTCGTCTTCGAGGCGTGCCGGTAAGCGCCACGGCGCTCCTGCAACGCACCGTTGTAAAGCGAGCAGTGATCACGCAACATCTCACCGAGCGCCTGAGCCTGCCGCACCGTGGGCCGCATGACGAACTTGTACGCACGAATCACCCGGCCCCCCTTCAGCTCTTGTCAGCAACATAACCGAGGCCACTGACAACCCCTCCGCAGACGGAACATCCATGCACACATGACCGGTCAGAGCAGCCCCGAGATGCGTTTCCCGCCCCGGCTGAAGCCGGGGATACCCACACAAGAGAAGGGATGGAAGGGGACGGTGCCGTGCGGGGCGGAGTTGCTGCCGAGCACGGTCACGTCTCTACAGTTGTTGAGTCATACGTCGATCTGCTCGAAGATGTGCGGGTACGACACGATATCGTCGGGGAACTCGGCCGCCATGCGCTGGAACTCCGGGCTGCCGAGCGCCGTGGCGAGCGCCTCGGTCGACTCCCAGACCGCGACGTTCATCAGAAGTTGACTGTCCGCTGTTCCCTTGTGTATCCGCAGGGAGACGAATCCCGGCTGAGCCTTCATGAACTCGGCCTGCTTCTGAAAGAGGGCCAGGAACAATTCAGTCCTCTCCTTCGGGACGAAGAAGGTGTTGGCCAGGACGATGGGCCCGGTCTGCTCCTTGAACTGCGCGAACATCGGCGTGTGCGGGTCGAGACTCTGCAGCTTGGCCATCTTCGGTACTTCCTCTCGCTATCGGTTGTTCCACGGCACCGAGGCCGGCCACCGCCGTACTGGAATCCGGTGACGCTCACGACGCTCGCTTGTCCGTGGGGGTACTGCTTTCTGGGGACCGTTCCATCGTCGCGGCGTAAGCGGGCCGTGAAGTCAGCCGCAGTTCCCGTTCCGATGGGCGACTTCGGTCGGACCGCGTGAAGCCGTGTCATACCTGGGGCTGACACCGGACCCTGAGCGGGCGCGGGCTCGCGGCCGACACGGGCGGAGGTGAAATTCCGTCAATCCGCAGGAGCGCCGCCCCGCATGTGGAAGGGGCTCCGGAAAGTGCGGACAGCCACTGTCGTGGGCTGATGCACCCTCAGAGGGCGTCAGGTCCGTTTCTGATATTGGCCGCGTCAGGGTTGCTCAAGGAGTCCCTGGCGGACAAGCCGTCCCAGGCGGGAGCGGGTGACGTTGGTCGAGGGCTCGTCGGTGGGCAGGCCGAGGTGCTCGTGCAGATCGCGGACGCGGAACACCTTCCCAGGGTGCTCGTTGAACGCGGTCACGATGCGCCGGCAGACGGTGGCGGGTTCCGCGGAGGCCGGTTCGGGGCCGGGCGGGGCGAGGCCGTCGATGACCTTGCGGCTGGCGGCGATTTCGGCCAGGCGGGCCTCGGCCTCGGCGAGGGCGGCGGTGAACTGCTCGATCTGCCCGCGCAGATGGTCGGCACGGGCGACGCTCTCATCGTGCTCGGCCTGCACAGCCGCACGAGTTCGGAGACGTTCACGCGGCCGGCTCCATCTCGTCCCGCCAGGCCGGGCTGGGACTGGTGAGGCGGCGGAGCATGCCGGCGGTGGAGGCCCAGTAGACGCGGGAGGTTATGGAGTTCTCTTTGCTCGGTCGTCACACGGGACGGCCAGGCCGCTCTGCCGTTTTGCGTGCCTGATCCCTCCCAGATGGCAGTGCAGGGTGGGGGCGGCGGAACCTCTGACATCACCAGACGGCCTGGAAGTCCCGGATGGATGCCCGCACCCGGGAACGGCTTCCTGTCGCGGCAATTGATGCGAGGGGCCTGGGTGGTGATGCGCCGGCCGACTCGGCTTCCTCGCTTCCTCGCTCAGTTCGTCCAGGCCCTCCGCAGCGATCAGTTGAAGAAGACGTAGCAGGTCGTGGGCTTCGTCGAGCGTGAGCAATTCCAGACGGTTCGCCCGGGAGATTGCCGCACGCATCCCCTCGGAGAACTGAAGCGCCCGTACTGTGCTGCACCCGCAACGGGCCACAGCGATCAAGCGATCAACGGACCCGCGACCTGGCAGGCGGGCAGAGCACGGCAGGGCCGTGCGAACCACACGCACGCGGTCGTCGCGATGACCCGTGAAAGAGCCCGCCCCGCACCGTAGCGATGTACGTCGCCCACCAGCCCGTCTCCCTGCTGGCCTCGGGGAACCTGACCGTGACGCAGCCTCGCGAGATGGCCGTGTCAGTGGTGGCGGGTGGCGGGTGGCGTCGTTGGGTCGTGGGGGCGGCAGCCCGTGCGGCTGGGCAGGAGCAATGCTCAGGACTTGTGGATCAGAACCTTGCCACGGCCGCCGTCAGGTCAGTCCTCCGCGAGGCGGATGGCCTGGGCCGGGCAGGCCGACCGGGCCTCCTCGAGGGCGCCCTCGTCAGGCCCCTCCTCGGATCCGGCGCCGGCCCGGACCCGGCTCAGCCCCTCCTCGTCCTGTTCGAACACCTCGGGTGCGTTCCAGGCGCAGAGCCCCGCGCCGATGCACGCCTCGCGATCGACCTCGATCCTCGCCATCTCCCTCGTCCCTCCTCACCGCTGTCCTTCGCCGGGATCCGTCACCATGTGACCGGGAACTCGATCAGGCCCTGGATGGTGTTCCCCGGCTTGATCGGCAGCTCGTCCGCATCGATGGCCGACCGCAGTTGCGGCAGCCGCCGGAACAGGCTTCCGAGCGCCACTTCGAGTTCCAGCCGCGCCAGGTTCTGCCCCAGGCACTGGTGCACTCCGAATCCGAACGCCACGTGGTGCTGCCCGCTCCGGTCCAGGCGCAGCGCGTCCGGCTCCGGGAAGTGGCCCTCGTCGCGGTTGATCATCGAGGTGTTGAAGACCACGCCTTCGCCCGCCCGGATCACCTGTGCGCCGCAGGGGATGTCCTCGGTGGCCACCCGCAACAGCTCGTCCACGACCGAGAGATGGCGCAGCAGTTCATCGACCGTCTGCGGCAGCAGGCCCGGATCGGCGCGCAGTGCGGCCAGCCGGTCCGGACGCTTCAGGAGCAGCAGCGTCCCGAGCGAGATCATGTTGGTGGTGGTCTCGTGCCCGGCCACCAGCAGGTTGAGCGCGAGCCTGGCCACCTCCTCGCGATCCGTCTGGCCGGGAAGCAGTCGGTCCCGCACGAGTTCGTCCAGCAGCCCGAAATGCGGGCCGGGTTCGGGCTCGGGCCGGTGACGCTGATGCTGCTCCTTGTCGAGGAGGAGCCCCTCCAGGTACGCCAGCATCTTGGCCCGTGCGGCAGCGGACTCTTCCGGCCCGGACCCTCGCATGACCAGCCGCGACAGCTCCTCGAAGGACGTGTGATCCTCGTACGGCACCCCGAGCAGCAGGCTGATCGCCATCGACGGCACGGGCAGAGCGAATGCCGAGACCAGTTCGGCGGGCGGGCCCTGCTCGACCATCGCGTCCAGCAGCTGATCGACGTTCTGCTGTATCCGGGGCCGTAGCGCCTTGATGCGCGGCACGCCGAATCCGGGGATCAGCATCCGGCGCTGCCGGCCGTGCTCCGGCTCGTCCGCGTTGAACAGCAAGGGGGGCAAGTAGCGCAGAGCCGTCAGCGCATGGCTCGTCATGGGGAAGCCGGGCTTTCGCCGGTCGGCCGACAGCCGGGGGTCGCCGAGCAGCCTCCGGGCCTCGGGGTGGCCGGTCACCGCCCACGCGGTGCTGCCGTCGTAGAGCGTGATGCGGGCCAGCGGGCCCTCCTGCCGCAGGGACTGGTAGCCGGCGGGTGGTTCATAGGGACAGGAGCGGTCCTGAGGGAAAGTGGTCGGACGGGTCACCGGGCCTCCTCTGGTGTGGTGGGGGTTCTTCGTTGTGAGCCGGCCGGGATGGACGGCGATGCCGTCCGGCAGCCCCCTCAGCGCCCGCGGTGCGTGCGGCAGGTGACGACCGTGCGGTGCGTCCAGGGCCCGCTGCCCGCCAGGGCACGGGCGGCGTGCGGCGCAGCGCCGATGGAGAACGCCGGCCGACAGCCCCCGGTGCCGGGCGCGGGCCGAGACCGCCTGCGCCGCGTCCTCGTACCCTGCCGCGACGACTTGTCGCTTCGGGACACGTCGGTGCCCGGGTCGATGTGCAAGAGAGGTGTATGGCGCACCGGTTCATCCGGGGAAGGTCTCGGTGATGTGCGATGCGCCGTGCTGTCCAGGCAACCGTGCACCGATGGAGGGGTACCGGATTCTCGATGGACCGGGGGCGTCGGGACCGGGCCCGGCCTCGCTGCCGGCCCCGGTGGTCCGCGCGATGACGCCGGCCGGCCACGACTCGCTCACGGCGGCGGCCGAGTGGTGCTGCGGGGCGATTCTTGAACACACGGGCACCACACGGGGGTGGTGGCACGGGCCGCCCAGGTCGGCGGGCACCTCTGCGCGTGCCACCCTCCACAGCCCGGCCGTTGCACGTTGGATCGAGGCTGAATCGAGCGGCTGCGCGGATAGTGCTCCCCGGCAGGAAGAGCGGGCGTCACTCCGGTCGACCGGCAGCCGGGCATCGTACGCGGTTCTGCCGGATTGCCGAGTGCTGCGCCGGGTAATGCGCCGCCGGCTCTCCGATGGCAGACCGGACCCAACGCTGCCCATTTGGCGCCGATATCAGTGAGGTCCGATTCACCGACTCCGACCAGGGGGTGTATATGGCTCCGATGCCTTCAGGCACGCAAGGTCTGAACGAGGCCGGACCGGTCGCACCGGACGCACTGCGATCTGTCTGCGGAAACTTCGTTACCGGCGTTGCCGTCATTACCAGTGGACGCGGGGAGGAAGCGGTCGGCACCACAGTCAATTCTTTTACGTCGGTGTCGCTCGAACCACCGCTTGTACTGTTCTGCTTGCACACCAAATCCCGTCTGCTCCCCGTGGTGCAGAAATACCAGGCTTATGCGGTCAACATCCTCTCCTCACAACAGGAAGAGCTGGCCTGGACCTTCGCCTGCAAGGACACCGCTGGACTCGACGGCGTGGCTCACCGGTCCTCGGTGACGGGCGTGCCCGTACTCGACGGCACCCTGGCCTCTCTTTCCTGCCGACTCGTCAACTCTTTCGAGAGCGGTGACCACACGGTGTTCGTGGGCGAGGTGGTCGAGGCCGACCAGTCCAGCCCGAGACGGAATGCACTGGTCTTCTTCCGCGGCGAGATGGGATCGATCGGTCACGTGACCGCACGTGTCCGGGAAACCGCCGGGGTGACGTCATGACCCGGGCATCGGGTGTGGTGGCGGCGATTCCGTCCCATGCCCTGATCGTCCTGTTCCTGCAGGTGGGGGTGCTGCTCCTGCTGGCGATGGTGCTCGGCCGGCTCGCGGTGCGCTGCGGCATGCCACCGGTCGCGGGCGAGCTGACCGCGGGGGTCGTCGTCGGGCCGTCACTGCTGGCCCACATCGCTCCCGGTCCGGGTGGCTGGCTGTTTCCGCAGGAGCCTTCGCAGATGCACCTGCTCGACTCCCTCGGTCAGCTCGGGATCATCTTGATGCTCGGATTCACCGGCATGCACCTGGACCTGAAGCTGCTGCGCCGGAAGGGAGCACG
The DNA here is from genome assembly GCF_045162695.1 of Streptomyces sp. NBC_01003. NCBI lineage: Bacteria > Bacillati > Actinomycetota > Actinomycetes > Kitasatosporales > Streptomycetaceae > Streptomyces > Streptomyces sp. NBC_01003. The sequence continues at coordinate 84,557 of NZ_CP108708.1, read as the reverse complement.
CGCGGCGCGGATCAGCGCATCGGGCCTGGTTCTGCCGCTGGCCCTCGGTGTCTGGCTCGGCTTCCTGCTCCCCGCGAAGCTGCGCGCCCCGGGGGCCGACGCCACCGTCTTCGCGCTCTTCGTCGGCGTCGCGATGTGCGTCAGCGCCGTACCGGTGATCGCCAGGACGCTCCTCGACATGCGGCTCATCCACCGTGATGTCGGTCAGATGATCGTGATCGCGGGCACCGTCGACGACGCCGTGGGGTGGCTCCTGGTCTCGCTCATCACCGCGATGGGCACCACCGGGCTGCACACCGGTGACGTCTCCCTCGCGCTGGCCCGGATGGCGCTTCTCCTGGTCTTCACGGCGACCATCGGCCGCGCCGTGGTGGGCATGGCGATGCGGGCGGCCGCCCGCGCTGCGACCCCGGGACTCCCGGCGGTGACTGCGGTGGTGCTGATGCTCCTTGGCGCGGCCGGCGCCGGCGCGCTCCAATTCGAGCCCGTCTTCGGTGCCTTCCTGTGCGGCATCGTCATCGGGACCGCGAAGAGCGTCGACACCCGGGCACTGTCACCGCTCAACACGACGGTCATGACGGTCCTGGCGCCGTTGTTCTTCGCCACCGCCGGCCTGCGGATGGATCTCACCGCGCTGGCCGACCCGCAGGTCGCCCTGTGGGGCCTCGTGGTTTTCGGCCTCGCGGTCTTCGGAAAGTTTCTCGGCGCCTTCGTGGGAGGGCTCACCAGCCGGATGACGCGCTGGGAGTCGCTTGCTCTGGGCGCCGGCATGAACGCCCGCGGAGTGATCGAAGTGATCATCGCGATGGTCGGCGTCCGGATCGGCCTGCTCACCGTGGAGATGTACTCCATCGTCGTGCTGGTCGCCGTCCTCACCTCCCTGATGGCCCCGCCCCTGCTGCGTTTGGCCATGAACCGCGTCGAACTCACGGCTGAGGAAGCGATGCGAAAGACGCGCATGCTCACGCACCAGGACACCGCGGACGGCGTACGAGACGCCGTCGGCGACGGCAGTCCCTCCCCTCTCCCCGAGCCCAGCGGCCCGGTTCTGCACTCCTGAAAGGTGACCACAATCATGAACAAGTCCGACGAAGTGCTGCGGAGCGGCAAGCCCGCGGACCGCTATGACGTGGCCATACTCGGCGCCGGCATGGCCGGCGGTGTGCTGGCGGCCGTGCTTGCCCGAAACGGTGTGAAGGTCCTGCTCATCGACGCGGGTCTGCATCCCCGCTTCGCCGTGGGCGAGTCCACGATCCCGTACACCTCGGTGATGACCAGGCTGATAGCCGAGCGCTACGACGTACCGGAGCTTGCCGCGCTGGCGTCCTTCCGCGGCATCCAGGACAAGATCTCCCCGATGAGCGGCCGCAAGCAGAACTTCGGCTTCGTCTACCACCGCGAGGGGCAGCCGCAGAACCCCGAGGAGATCAACCAGCTGGTGATTCCCGAGTGGCAACGCACCGAGAGCCACCTGTTCCGCCAGGACACCGACGCCTACCTCTTCAATCTCGCCGTCAGCCACGGCACGGAGTCGCGTCTGAACACCCGGATCCAGGACATCGAGACCGGCCCCGAGGGTGTGGTGCTCCGCTCCGAGCGCGGCGAGGAGTTCCACGCCGCGTACTTGGTCGACGGCAGCGGCTTCCGCTCCCCGGTCGCCGACAAGTTCGGTCTGCGCGATCAGCCGACCCGGGCTCGCCACCACTCCCGCACGCTGTTCACGCACATGGTGGGTGTCACGCCGTTCGACGATGCCGAAGCGGCCTCGGCGCACAAGAATCCCAGTCCCTGGCACAACGGCACTTTGCACCACGTCTTCGACGGCGGCTGGCTGTGGGTCATCCCCTTCGACAACCACGAGGGCGCTCTCAGCCCGCTGTGCAGCGTGGGACTCACCTTCGACGAGCGGGTCTTCCCCAAGCCCGACGGCGTTTCCCCGCAGGAGGAGTTCGAGGAGTTCCTGCGCCGCTACCCGCAGATCGCCGAGCAGTTCACCAATGCCAGGGCAGTCAGGCCGTGGGTCGGCACCGGCCGGCTCCAGTACTCGGCGACGGACACGGTCGGCGAGCGGTACTGCCTGACGGCGCACGCGGCCGGGTTCATCGACGCGCTCTACTCACGCGGCCTCACCAACACCTTCGAGGTCGTCAACTCCCTGGCGTGGCGGCTCATCGAGGCATCGCGCGACGGGGACTGGTCCACCGAGCGGTTCGCCTACATCGACAGCCTCCAGCAGGGGCTGTTCAGCGTGCACGACGACCTGGTCTACAGCTCCTTCGTGGGCTTCCGTGACTACGACCTCTGGAATGCCGTGTCGCGCGTGTGGAAGGCGACGAGCATCATGCCCACCATGACGCTGGAGCGGGCCTACCGCACCTATGTCGAGACGCGCGACGACCAGGTCCTGCGCGACCTGGAGAAGACCGACACACCTGGCCTGCCGGCCCCTGTAGGGGAGGAGATCAGTGCCCTGCTGACCTTCACCAGGGAGACCTGTGAAGCGGTGGAGGCCGGCACCGTCCCGGCGGCGCAGGCGGCGCAGCAGATCATGGCCCGGATACGCGACACCGAGTCGCTGCCCGCGCCGTTCGCGCTCGGCGACCCCGACAACCGCTGCTTCGACGCGACCGCCGAGCTGATGAAGCAGACGGCGGTGTGGGCGAAGACCGAGGCACCCGAGCACATCAAACCGCTGTTCGGCGGCTGATTTCCTGAGCCGGCCGAGCCCTTGAGCGGGAGATCCGGTGGCCGGTGGCGGCCCGCCACCGGCCACCGGATCTCCGAGCCGGGGGCCAGCGGGGGCTGTCGCGTCTGCGGGTTGTTCGACCAGGAGGGTCCGTAGCGGCAGCACGCCGTCCACCACGTAGGAGGAGCCGCGCTCCTCCGGCGGCGCAGGCGTCACCGCTGCAATGACGCCGCAATCAGCTCACGGCACACATGGTTGGCGGGGCCCATCATCGTGACCGCACGGGCGTCGGCGAGCAGCGTGCCGAGCCGATGATCGGTCACATGGCCGACCGGTCCCAGCAGTCGGGAGGCGTCGAGGGCGATCTGCTCGGCGGCCTGGGAGGCGAACAGCTTGCTGTGCAGGGTGGTGGTCCCGGGCCCGGCGGATCCCCGGCGGCCGGCGCTGGCCACCACGGCCCGGGCGGCCTCCACCGAGGTGGCCAGCTCCACCAGGCGGGCGGCCCGCGGGGACCCGGCGGGCAGTCCGGCGCGCCCGAAGTGGGCGAGGGCGAGGTCCAGCACCGCGCGGGCGATCCCGGCGGAGACGGCCCCGAGGGTCGACCCGGTCTCCCGGACCCCGGCGATGATCTCGGTGGCTCCGCCGAGCGGGCCCAGCCGGTCCCCGTCCGCCACTCGGCAGCCGTTCAGGGCGACGCAGCCGGTCGCCGAGCCGCGCATTCCGGTCGGGTCCGGGCTCGGCTCGGGCGTCAGTCCGGGATTGTCCGCGGGGACCAGGAAGAAGGTCTGCCCCCGGGAACCGCGGCGGGCGCTGCCGTCCTCGGCCTCGGAGGTCTGGACGAGCACCAGGTAGAGGTCGGCGATGCCGGCCCCGGTGGTGAAGGACCCCACCCCGTCCAGCGTCCATGACCCGTCCGCGCCGGCCCGCGCGGTGGCGGCGAGCCGCTCTTTCGCCGCCCCGGCTCCGGTCTCGCTCCAGGCCGAGGCGGCCAGCACCCAGCCGGCGGCCATCCGCGGCAACAGCCGCGCCTGCTGAGCGGGGGTGCCCCACTCGCCGATCCGGGCGCTCACGGCGAAGTGCTGGAAGAGGACGGTCGCCATCGACGGATCGACCCGGGCGACCTCCTCGAGCACGGCGTTGACGGTCGCGGCGCTCCCGCCGGCGCCGCCGAAGCCGACCGGCACCGCGAGTCCCAGCAGACCGGAGGCACGCACCGCCCGCAGCGCCGCCTCGTCGGCGCGCCCGGTACGCGCGGTGCGGACGGAAGCCTCCCGCAGGACGTCGAGCAGGGCGGAGTCGAGCGCTGGTTCCATATCTGCTCGGGGAGTTTCGACCGACACGGTCACTCGGGGACCCCTCTTTGCGTCTTTGAATAGCGGCGGGTGAGGAATTGAGTTGCGCGCGTATTCTGCAATTCGGCCCTCCAGGATGCCTGATGGCAGTAGCGGCGCACTGGAGGCGAAACGGAGGCGCGGTAGAGAATTGCCGGACGGAAATCGGGCGTTGACATTCCGACAGGCTCGGTGCCACCCTCATTCACAGCAGGACCGGTGTGCCCGATGTATTCGAATTCCTCGAATTGATGGCGCTGTCCTTCCGTAATTACCCGCAGCATCGTCGCTGCCCGCACCACCACCTTTCCTGTCCGCGGCTGCCTGCCGCGATTCCCGCCTGCCAAGGAGGCGCCATGGACGCTCCGGTGATCATCGTCGGCGCGGGCCCCGTGGGGCTCGTGCTGGCCGCGGAACTGCGCCTCGGCGGAGTCGAGGTGCTCGTCCTGGACCAGCTGGAGCAGCCCTCGGGTGAGTCCCGGAGCCTGGGCTTCACCGCCCGCGCGGTGGAACTGTTCGACCAGCGCGGCCTGCTCCCGCGCTTCGGCGATCTGGGGATCAGCGCGTCGGGGCACTTCGGCGGAATCCCGCTCGACTACAGCGTCCTGGCGGACGCCCACTTCGGGGCGCGGAGTGTCCCGCAGGCCCGCACCGAGCAGGTGCTCGGGGCGTGGGCGACGGAGCTCGGCGTCGACATCCGGCGTGGCTGGACCGTGGTCGGCCTGCACGACGACGGCGACAGCGTGCGGGTCGAGGCCGAGACCCCCGACGGGCCGCGCCTGCTGCGCTGCCGCTACCTGGCCGGCTGCGACGGCGGGCACAGCTTTGTGCGCGGCGCCGCCGGGTTCGAGTTCGCCGGGACCCCGTCGACCCGGGAGATGTTCATCGCCGATGTGGCCGGGTGCGCCCTGCGCCCGCGCCGGATCGGCGAGCGGGTTCCGTCCGGGATGGTGATGTCCGTCCCGATCGGCGGTGGCGTCGACCGCATCGTGGCGTGCGAGCACGGCCGCCCGCCGCGGCGGCGCACCCGGCCGCCGGAGTTCGCCGAGCTGGCGGACGCCTGGGAGCGTCTGACGGGGGAGGACCTGCGCGGCGGCACCGCGCAATGGATCAGTTCCTTCGGCGACGCGACGCGCCAGGCCACCGAGTACCGCAGGGGTTCCGTGCTGCTGGCCGGCGACGCCGCCCACACTCATCTCCCGGTGGGCGGGCAGGGACTGAGCGTCGGTGTGCAGGACGCCATGAACCTCGGCTGGAAGCTTGCCGCCGTCGTGCGCGGCACCGCCGGGCCGGATCTGCTCGACTCCTACCACGCCGAGCGCCACCCCGTCGGCGCCCGGCTCCTGCTCAACACGCTCGCCCAGGGCGTGATCTACCTGAGCGGAGCGGAGGGCGAGCCGCTGCGCGAGGTGATCGCGGACCTGATGGAACTTCCCGAGGTCCGCCGCCATCTGGCCGCCATGGTCAGCGGTCTCGACATCAGCTACGACGTCGGCCCCGGCACGCACCCGCTGCTCGGCGCCCGCATCCCCAAGCGGGAGCTCCTCGGACCGGACGGCCCGACGACCACCGTCGCCGGGCTGCGGACCGGCCGCGGGGTGCTGCTGGACCTGGCGGACGATCCGGAGCTGCGCCGCACCGCGGCACCGTGGGCCGACCGGGTCGACCTCGTGACGGCGGCCCCGCACCGCCTGCCCGACGGGTGCCCGCTCGCCGGGACGTCCGCCGTGCTGCTTCGCCCCGACGGCCATGTCGCATGGGCGACACCCGGATGCGGGCCGCTGCCCGACGCGCTGGCCCGCTGGTTCGGGACGAGGCGTCTCGCGACGGCCGGTCAGTAACCGCAGTCGAATGAGGAGAAGGACTGATGCACAGCACCTTGATCGTTGCTCGTATGGACCCGGCGTCGCAGGGCGAGGTCTCTCGCATCTTCGGGGAGTTCGACACCACTGAGATGCCGGGGCTCATGGGCACCCGCCGCCGTCAGCTGTTCAGCTATCGCGGCCTCTACTTCCATCTCCAGGACTTCGACTCCGACGATGGCGGCGCGGCTATCGAGGAGGCCAAGAACCACCCGCTCTTCACGAACGTCAGCGCTGATCTGAAGCCGTTCATCGACGCCTACGACCCGGCCACCTGGCGGTCGCCCGCCGACGCGATGGCCGAGCGTTTCTACCACTGGAACGCTCGATGAACGAGCGGCGGGTCGTGATCACCGGCATCGGGGTCATCGCGCCCGGTGGGATCGGCACCAAGGGCTTCTGGAGCCTGCTGAGCGAGGGCCGCACCGCGACGCGCGAGATCAGCCTCTTCGACGCGAGCGCGTTCCGGTCCCGGGTGGCGGCGGAGGCCGACTTCGACCCGGGGGAGCACGGCCTGACCCCGCAGCAGATACGGCGGATGGACCGGGCGGAGCAGTTCGCCGTCGTCACGGCGGCGGAGGCGATGGCCGACAGCGGCCTGGAGTCCGATGGCCTGGATCCGTATCGCACGGGTGTCACCGTCGGCAGCGCGGTGGGCGCCACCATGTCCCTGGACCGCGAGTACGAGGTCGTCAGCGACGGCGGCCGGCTGGAGGCCGTCGACCACGAGTACGCCGTGCCCCATCTGTACGACTACTTCGTGCCCAGCTCCTTCGCGGCCGAGGTGGCCCGGTCGGTGGGCGCCGAGGGGCCGGCCGCGGTCGTCTCCACCGGCTGCACCTCCGGCCTCGACTCCGTGGGCCATGCCGCCGGACTGATTCGCGAGGGCGGCGTGGACGTGATGATCGCGGGCGCCGCCGAGGCGCCGATCTCCCCGATCACCGTGGCCTGCTTCGACGCGATCCGGGCCACCACGCCGCGCAACGACGACCCGGAGCACGCCTCCCGGCCGTTCGACCGCAGCCGCAACGGCTTCGTCCTCGGCGAGGGCGCGGCGATGCTGGTCCTGGAGGAGTACGAGCACGCCAGGCGGCGCGGCGCCCGCATCCATGCGGAGGTCAAGGGCTTCGCCACCCGGTGCAACGCCTTCCACATGACCGGGCTGAAGGCCGACGGCCGGGAGATGGCGCAGGCCATCGCCGGCGCCATGGACGAGGCGCGGATCAACCCGGAGGCCGTCGGCTACATCAACGCGCACGGCTCGGGCACCCCGCAGAACGACCGCCACGAGACCGCGGCCTTCAAGCTCGCTCTGGGCGAGCACGCCTACCGGACCCCGGTGAGCTCCATCAAGTCGATGATCGGCCACTCGCTCGGCGCGATCGGCGCCCTGGAGATCGCGGCCACCGTCCTGGCCATCGAGAACGACCTGGTCCCGCCCACCGCCAACCTGCGGGAGGCCGACCCCGACTGCGACCTCGACTACGTGCCCCTGGAAGCCAGGCCGCACCGGATCGACACCGCGTTGACGGTCGGCAGCGGTTTCGGCGGCTTCCAGAGCGCGATGATCCTCGGGAGGGTGTCATGACCGGCTCCGTCGTCGTCACCGGGCTCGGGATCACCGCGCCCAACGGCCTCGGTACGGAGGACTACTGGCAGGCGACGCTGGCCGGGAAGAGCGGCATCGCCGAGATCACCAGGTTCGACGCCGACCGCTACCCGGCCAAGCTCGCCGGCGAGGTGCCGGGCTTCGTCGCCGAGGACCACCTGCCGAGCCGGCTGATCCCACAGACCGACCACATGACCCGGCTGGCCCTGGTCGCCGCCGACTGGGCGCTGGCGGACGCCGACGTGGTGCCGAAGGACTGGGAGTCCTTCGACATGGGCGTGGTGACGGCCAGTTCTGCCGGCGGCTTCGAGTTCGGCGAACGCGAACTGCGGAACCTGTGGGGCCAGGGCGGCGGCTATGTGAGCGCCTATCAGTCCTTCGCCTGGTTCTACGCGGTGAACACCGGCCAGATCTCGATCCGCAACGGGATGCGCGGGCCGTCCGGCGTGCTGGTGGCCGACCAGGCCGGCGGCCTCGACGCGCTCGCCCAGGCGCGCCGCCAGATCCGCAGGGGCACCCGGCTCGTCGTCGCGGGCGGCGTCGACGGGTCGATCTGCTCCTGGGGCCATGTGGCACGGCTGGCCGGCGGCGCGCTGAGCACCGTCTCCGACCGGGACCGCGCCTATCTGCCCTTCGACACCGCCGCGTCCGGCCATGTCCCGGGCGAGGGGGGCGCGCTGCTGGTCATGGAGTCGGCCGCCACGGCCCGCGCCCGCGGCGCCCGCCCGTACGGCGAGATCGCCGGGTGCGCGTCGACCTTCGACCCGAGGCCCGGCAGCGGCCGCCCGCCGGGCCTGGAGCGGACCATCCGGCTCGCCCTGGACGACGCCCGCATCGCCCCGGGCGCGGTCGACGTGGTCTTCGCGGACGCCGCCGCCGTGCCGGAGGCGGACCGCATCGAGGCCGACGCCCTCTGCGCGGTGTTCGGACCGGGCGCCGTCCCGGTCACCGCCCCCAAGACCATGACCGGACGGCTGCTGTCCGGCGCGGCACCACTGGATGTGGCGTCGGCGCTGCTGGCCATCCGGGACGGACTGATCCCGCCCACCGTCAACGTCGCACCTTCTCCGGGCTACGGCCTCGACCTGGTGTGCGACGAACCGCGGGAGGCACCCGTCCGGACCGCCCTCGTGCTGGCACGCGGACACGGCGGCTTCAACTCCGCCGCGGTCGTCCGCCGTGCCGTCGACCCGTCAACTGAATCGGGAGATTCGTGATGATCAGCCAAGAGTTCACCCTGGACCACATCCGAGAGATTCTGCGCCAGTGCGCCGGCGAGCCGGAGCACCTCCCTCTCGACAGCGAGATCGCCGTGCGCACCTTCGAGGAGATCGGCTACGACTCGCTGGCCCGGCTGGAGGTATGCGGCCGCATCGAGCGCGAGTACGGCGTGCGCCTCGACACGGAGCTGCTCAGCGGCACCTCGACCCCGGCGGACCTGATAGCGGCCGTCAACGGCCAACTCGCCGAGCGCCTCGCGGCCTGAGCCCGACCGATCCCACCAACGGAAGGAGAAGTGGCATGACCGAACACGACGGCCGGGTCGCGCTGATCACCGGCGCCACCTCGGGGATCGGACGCGCGACGGCCAGGTGCCTGGCGGAGCAGGGGCACCGGGTCTTCATCTGCGCGCGCTCCGCCGAGAACGTGACCACGGTGGTGAAGGAGCTGCAGGACGACGGCTTCGAGGCCGACGGCATCGCCTGCGACGTGACGGACCCCGAGCAGATCCGCACCTTCGTCGCGGCGGCGGTGGAGCGGTACGGCCCCGTCGACGTCCTGGTCAACAACGTGGGCCGGAGCGGCGGCGGCATCACCGCCGACATCGCCGACGAGCTGTGGTTCGACGTCATCAACACCAACCTGAACAGCGTGTTCCTGATGACCCGGGAGGTGTTGAACGCGGGCGGCATGCGGCGCGCCGAGCGCGGACGGATCATCAACATCGCCTCCACCGCCGGCAAGCAGGGCGTCGTCCTGGGCGCCCCGTACTCGGCCTCCAAGCACGGCGTCGTCGGCTTCACCAAGGCACTCGGCAATGAGCTGGCGCCCACCGGGATCACCGTCAACGCGGTGTGCCCCGGCTATGTGGAGACGCCCATGGCGGAGCGCGTGCGGCAGGGGTACGCAGCGGCCTACCGGACCAGCGAGCAGGCCGTCCTGGAGAAGTTCCAGGCCAAGATCCCGCTCGGCCGCTACTCCACCCCCGACGAGGTGGCGGGGCTGGTCGGCTATCTGGCCTCCGACCGGGCCGCCTCGATCACCGCCCAGGCGATGAACGTCTGCGGCGGGCTCGGCAACTTCTGAGGACTCGACAACTTCTGAGGCCCGATCGGGGCCTCCGTCCACAACGGACCGAACCGGGAGGAGATCCGGCGATGACGAAGCCGGGCCACCGCGAGGTGGAGCACGAGATCACGGTGGGCGCGCCCGCCGACGCTGTCTACCAACTGATCGAGAAGGTCGCGAACTGGCCCCGGCTGTTCCCGCCGACCGTCCATGTCGAGCAGGTCGAGCTGGACGGCTCCGCGGAGCGGATACGCATCTGGGCCACCGCCAACGGGAGCGCCAAGAGCTGGACCTCGCGCCGCGAGCTCGACCCGCAGGGGCGGCGCATCACCTTCCGCCAGGAGGTGTCCGCCCCGCCCGTGGCGGCCATGGGCGGCACCTGGCTGATCGAGCCGCTGTCCGACACGGAGTCCCGGGTGCGGCTGCTGCACGACTACCGTGCCGTCGACGACGACCCGGACGGCCTCGCCTGGATCGAGGCCGCGGTCGACCGCAACAGCACCGCCGAACTGGCGGCGCTGAAGGCGAACGTCGAGCTGGCCACCGCCCCCACGGACCGCGACGACGGGCTGGTGCTCTCCTTCGAGGACTCGGTGCGCATCGCCGGCACGGGCAAGGACGTCTACGACTTCCTCAACGAGGCCGACCGCTGGCCGGAGCGGCTGCCCCACGTCGCGGCCACGACGCTGACCGAGGACGACCCCGGCCTGCAGGTGCTGCGGATGGACACCCGCACCAAGGACGGCGCCACCCACACCACCGAGTCGATCCGGGTGTGCGTCCCGCACAGCAGGATCCTCTACAAGCAGATCACGTTGCCGAAGCTGATGACCCTGCACACCGGCTGCTGGACGCTCACCGAGGTCGACGGCGGGGTGGAGGCCACGTCCCAGCACACCGTCGTCCTCAACCCCGCCACCGTCGAGGAGGTCCTCGGAGCCGGCGCGGGGCTGCCGGAGGCCCGGACGTACGTCAGGAACGCCCTGAGCGGCAACAGCCGCGCCACCCTGGGGTACGCCAAGGAATACGCCGAAGGCCGGGGCTGACATGGGCAGTCGGGTCATCGTCGTCGGTGCCGGGCCCGTCGGGCTGGCGCTCGCCGGTGAACTGCGCGTCGGCGGGGCCGAGGTGACGGTGCTGGAGCGGCTGGCCGCACCGACGACGGAGTCCAGGGCCACCACCCTGGACGCCCGCACCATGGAGCTCCTGGACGAGCGCGGCCTGCTGGCGCCGCTCGGCACCGTGCCCCGTGAGCCCCGGGGGCACTTCGGTGGTCTGCCCCTCGACCTGGACGGCCAGCCCTCCCCGTTCGCGGGCCAGTGGAAGGTGCCGCAGGCGCGGGTCGAGGCACTGCTCGGCGACCGGGCGCGCGAGCTCGGCGCGGACATCCGGCGCGAGCACGAGGTCCGCGCGCTGCATCCGGCTGCGGACGGAGTGGCCGTCGACGCCGTCGTGCGCTCCGGGCGGCGCGTGCGGCTGACCGCCGAGTACGTGGTGGGCTGCGACGGCGAGGAGAGCACCGTCGGCGCCCTGGCCGGCTTCGAGTTCCCCGGCCGGGACGCCCGCCGCGAGTTGCTGCGCTGCGACGTCCGCGGGGTGGACATCCCCGACCGCCGCTTCCAGCGGCTGCCCGGCGGCTTCGCGGTCGCCGCGACCCGGGAGGGACTGACCCGGGTCATGGTGCACGAGTACGGGCGCACGCCCGCGGTGCGTACCGCCGCACCCGGCTTCGACGAGGTCGCGCAGGCGTGGTCGCGGGTGACCGGGGAGGACATCAGCGGCGGCACCCCGGTGTGGGTGAACGCCTTCGGCGATGTCAGCCGCCAGGCCGCGCACTACCGCCGGGGGCGGGTGCTGCTGGCCGGAGATGCCGCCCACCGCCACCTGCCGGTCGGCGGACAGGCCATCAACCTCGGCCTGCAGGACGCCTTCGACCTGGGCTGGAAGCTCGCCGCCGAGGTCGCGGGCACCGCGCCGGCCGGGCTGCTGGACTCGTACCACGAGGAGCGGCACCGGGCCGGCCACCGCGCCATGGCGATCATCGACGCCCAGACCCTCATCATGCTCGGCGGCCCGGAGATCGAGCCGGTGCGCTCCTTGTTCCGGGAACTCCTCGGCCACCGGGCGGTGCGCGAGCTGCTGGCCTCCCGGCTCGGCGGTCTGGACGCCGACATCAGGGGCCTGCCCGAACCGGCCGGACCGGCCGGGACACCGAACCGCAGAGAGGAAGTCCCCTCATGATCACCCGTCGGGCGCTGCTCGGGGCCGGTGCGGCGGGGGCCGCCGCCGCGGCGGCGGCCCCCGCCACCCGTGCCCTGGGTCTGGGCGCCGTTCCCTGGAGCCGACTGGGCGGGCACCTGACCGGGGACCTGGTGCTCCCCTCCGATGCCCGGTACGCGACCGCCAAGCAGCTGGGCCTGATGCAGTTCGACGCCATCGCCCCGCAGGCCGTCGCCTACTGCGCAGATGCGCGGGACGCGGCGCTGTGCCTCGACTTCGCACAGCAGAACGGACTGGCTCCGGCGGTGCGCAGCGGCGGCCACAGCGCCGCGGGGTACTCCACCGGCACCGGCCTGGTGGTGGACATGTCCCGGCTGGACTCGGTGCGGGTCGGCGGCGGTTCGGTGACGCTGGGCCCGGGCGCACAGCACGTCGACGTGCTGAACACGCTGGCCGACTCGGGTCTGGTTCTCACCGGTGGCGCGTGCCCGACCGTCGCCGCCGGCGGGTTCGTCCAGGGCGGCGGCCTGGGGTTCCTCACCCGGACGCTCGGTATGGCCTGCGACGCACTGACCTCCGCGACGGTGGTGCTGGCGAGCGGACAGATCGTCACGGCCTCCGCGCAGGAGTACCCGGACCTGTTCTGGGCGCTGCGTGGGGGCGGAGGCGGCAACTTCGGCATCGTCACGTCCTACACGCTGACGCCGACCGCCCTGTCGCAGGTGGCCACGGCGCAACTCGGCTATACCTACGACCAGGCACTCGACATGCTCGACGGCTACTCCCGGTGGCTGGCCGAGTGTCCCCGCACGATCGGCTCGGCGGCGGTGGTCACCCTCGCCGACGCGGCACCGGGCAATGTCCCGACCCCGTCGGTCATCGTGGTCTCCACCGGAACCCCGGCCGAACTCGACGCGGAGCTGGCCCGGTTGGACTCCCTGACAGGCAGGCCGGCCTCGCGGCAGACCTCGGTGCTGCCCTACCGCGACCTGATGACGGGGATCTTCGGCTGTGCGGAGAAGACCACCGAGGAATGCCACCGGTCGGGCGCCTTCCCGCGGGGGCAGCTTCCCCGGACCGCGTTCGCGCTGGAGCGCAGCCGCCTGATCCGTGATGCCGTGCCCCGGGACGGCTGGGCGCGGATCCTGGCGCTCTTCGACGACGAGCGGGTGTCCGGCGGCCAGACGCACGGGCTCCAGGTGCTGCCGATCGACGGCGCTGCCCGGGACCTGGACCGCACCGCGACGGCGTTCGTGCACCGCGACAGCCGCTTCTCCGTGAACTTCCAGGGCTTCATGGCGCAGGGGCCGGTCACCGACGAGCTCCGGACCGCCGCGAAGGTGTGGGTCGACGCGGGCTTCGCGGCCATCGACCCGCTCTCCTCGGGCGAGACCTACCAGAACTTCATCGACCCGGAACTGGCGGATTGGAAGACCTCCTATTACGCGGAGAACTATCCGCGGTTGGTGAAGGCCAAGAACAGGTACGACCCGAACGGCCTCTTCAGCTTCGCGCAAGGCATAGGCCGACGCGAAGCGGCCTGATGGGGCGCCATTGAATCAATATCGAGAGGAAGAGTAAAAAATGGCCAAGCAGGAGAACCTGGACCCGACCACGTCGATGTTCGCGCAGTTCAAGGAGAAGACCGGGCCCATCGTCCTGGCCAACACCTTCATCGTCCCGAAGGACAAGTCCGAGTCGTTCCTGGCCCGCTGGAAGATGCATGCCGAGTTCATGAAGGCGCAGCCGGGATTCGTCTCACTGCAGATGCACCAGGGCACGGCGGGGAGCCAGTTGTTCATGAACGTCGCGATCTGGGAGTCGACCGAGGACCTCGCCAAGGCGCTCGGCAACCCGCAGTTCCAGGCCATGTCCGTCGGGGTCCCCGACGACATCGTGTCGTATGCGCACATCTTCGAGAAGATCGCCGTCGAGGGCCTCTGCGAGGCCTGACCCGGGGATCTCGTTCCGCAGAAAACCCGGCGAGCCCGGCGCCCCCTCCGGAGGCGCTGTGCTCGGCCTCCTCCTCGGCGTCCTCTCCGCCGCCACGAAACACGCGGTCAACCCCTCGCCGTCCTACGCGACGCCTTCACCGGCACCAGCTGGCACCCACCCGCCGCCGCACTCGCCTGACCGCACGCCCCCGCACCGCCGCTGACCAACAGTCATATCGACGAATCGGGCTATGAGTTCACGTTCTTTTTCTGACATGATTCTTCTTCTTTCACCACTGCCCTTGGCGTGTCAGCGTGGTTGAAGGGTCGTTTCGGGTAACTCCAGCTGCGCTCCGGCCGAACTCCCGCCCCGTTCAACCCCCGCTCAATTCATTTTCTATTTCCACCCCGGTGCCCGACAGGAAGATAGACGGTAGGGCGGACCGCGTTCCTCCCTCGCGGGGAGGGAATTCTCACCTCCCCTTTCGAGGGGGAGGTGCCATATGCCGGAAGCTGCTACGGTCCGTCAAAATCGCTCTATGAATGGGGACTTCACAATGGATGTGGGACTTCTCTTCGACCTGCGGAACCCGGAGGGTTGGAAGCGCCCCTGGGCCGACCACTATGCGCGGAGCCTGGAATTCTGCGAGGAAGCGGACCGGCGGGGCGCGGGCGGGCTGTGGTTCACCGAGCACCACCTCTTCGAGGACGGCTATCTGCCGCAGCCACTGACCTTCGCCGCCGCCGCCGCGGCCCGCACCCGCCGCGCCCGGATCTGCACCTCGGTGGTGCTGCCCGCGCTGCGCAAGCCCGCCCAGCTCGCGGAGGAGGCGGCGATCGTCGACCTCGTGAGCGGCGGACGCCTCGAGCTGGGCATGGGCGCCGGCTACCGGGTTCCCGAATACGACCTGATGGGCGCGGACTTCACGCGGCGTTTCCGGCGGACCGAGGAGCACATCCGCGAGGTCCGCCGGCTCTGGGAGGAGGGCGGCGTCACCCCGGGCCCGATCCAGGACCCCGTTCCGCTGTGGGGCGGCTTCTACGGACCCCGCGGCGCGCGGATCGCCGGCCGGCTCGGCATCGGGCTGCTGCACATATCCCACGAGCTGTTCCCGCACTACCGCGAGGGACTGGTCGAGGGCGGCCACGACCCGGCGACCGCCCGGGTCTCCGGCCTGCTGCCGATCATCCTCGCCGACGACCCGGAGGAGGCCTGGGCGCGCGTCGCGCCCTGCCTCGCCCACCAGATGAACAGCTACCGGCAGTCTTCCGTGGAGGGCACCGACAAGCCCCGGCCGCCGATCATCCACCCCGACGAGTTCCGCAACCGGACCTCCAACGCCCCCTGGGGCGCCTTGAAGATCCTCACCCCCGCGGACGCCGCCGCCCAGATCAAGGAGACGACCGAGGGGCTGCCGGTGGAACACCTCATCTTCTGGGCGAGCATCGCCGGCATGCCGGACGACCTGACCGCCCGGAACATCGAACTGGTCAGTGAGGAGCTGCCGCCGCTGCTGGGCCCATGACGGCCGCCCGGCGTCAGCCGCTCGGCCGCGCGGGGATCAGCGAGCGCCTCGATCGTCTCCGTGTCGTGCGCCCGTAAGGCCCCAAGAACCTTGCTGAGGGAGTCGTAGGAGTTCGAGACCAGCATTTCCCGGCCCTCCTCGCCCGGACCGAGAAATACCGGAACCACCAAAGCAGCGAGCTCTCCCTCACCAGGCCGAATACGCAGAGCACGCCCAACCATCTGCACGATGTCCACCATCGAACCCCGCGCACCCACAAAAGCGACCGCATCACAGCGAGCCGTCTCGACCCCTTCCCCCAGCACCCCTGCATGGGCACGTCCGCACCTTCGCCGTGATCCGGGACGAATAGGCGCGATCCGGCAGGACGACCGCAGGGCGGGTTCCTGGCCTCCCGAGTCCGCTGCGTGGGATCCGGATCCTGGCCATGACCGCCTCAAAGGCCGGTGCGTCACCGGCCTGACCGGCGGTGACATGGATGCCCGGAGGCCGAGCCCGGCTGCCAATGGCCAAGTGGACCTTCGTGCTCAGGCCGCCGCGGGAGCGTCCGAGCGCGTGATCCTCGGGCTCGGACCGGTCAGGCGCCCCCTTTTCCTGGCTCCGGCCGCATGCTGGTGAGCCCGGCAGACGGTGGAGTCCACCGAGACTGTCCGGCCCACATCGTCACCATCATCCGCCGCAGTAAGAACGGGCGCGAGGATGCGTTCCCACGTGCCGTCCACGGCCCACCTGATCAGGCGCTTGTAAGCGGTCTGAAAATCCCCCCGTCTCAGGCCCGCAGGGCGTAGAAGACGAGGTCACGGGAGTCAGTCCAGCGCTGGACCAGTTCCGACCTGCGGTCGAGCCGGGCGGAGATGTGCTGGGTGCCGAAGAAGGTGGCAAGCAGAGTGTGCGCCGCGGCCTCGGGCCTGATGCCGGCGCGCAGCTCCCCAGCTTCCTGGGCCTCCGTCAGCAACTGTCGCAGCAGGTCGATCCAGCCGACGTAGGGCGTGGGGAGGGTGCCCGGCGGCAGCGGCTGTTCCATCTGCAGCCGGGCACCGCCCCGGACGATCGGATCGTCCTGGAAGGCGACCGCGGTCTGGTCGAGCAGGTCGATGAGGGTGTCGAGCGAGCCGAGCCCCTTGCTCTGTGAGGCCTTCAGCAGACTGGGCCAGCGGGCGTAGTGCGCCTCGACGACCGCGATGGTGAGCGCTTCCTTCGTGGGGTAGTGAAAGTAGACCGCGCCCTTGGTCATGCCCACCTGCTCGGCGACGTTCTTGATGGACGTGCCCGCGTATCCGCGCTGGTCGAACAGGGTCGCCGCAGCCTCCAGGACCTGCAGGCGGGTCTGGACGGCACGCTCCTGGTGCAGTTCCGGACTGCGTCCGGCGCGGGCGGCCTCGGCGGTGGAGCGTTCCGCCTGCGGGAACGCTGCCCGGCTCTTCCTGTGCTCCATGTTGCTCGGTGTGTTCACTGGTGAGCCTCCTCGCAGCTCTCGCCGACTGGGCGGATCAGTGCTGCCCGGGCTCCGAACAGCCATTGCAATATACCTTCCCGTAGGTATATTTTCGACCTGCCAAGTAGTCGGTGATCAAGAGAGTTGCAGGTCACCAGCTTCTTACAGGGAGGGGAAAGACGTGCAAGACGTTGCCAAGCGGGTGCGTGTCCCACGAAGAATGGTGCACAAGTCCGCGGACCACGAGGTACTGCTGGAGTCCGCCACGCGCATCGGCGAGGATCGCTTCGCCGTGGGGATGCACTGGCCGGACAATCACCTGCTCCACCACCGCCGCGCCGACGGGACCCGGGATTCCCTGCTCGTCGCAGAGACGATGCGGCAGTCCGGGATCTACCTCTCGCACCGCTTCCACGACGTACCCGCCGACTACGCGTTCGTCCTGCACCGCTTCGACTTCCAGCTGAACGAGCCGGTCCGGGACCGCGAAGAGGGCGCCGACGCCATCCTCGACATCCAAGTGCGCCGGGAGCCGGGCAACCCGAACCGCTTCCGGATGGCGTCCTTCGCGACGCTCGAGATCGCCGGCCGCCGCATCGGCCGCGCCGCGATGCGCTGGGACGCTTACGCGCCCCGGCAGTACGCCAGCATCCGGCGGCGTGGGGCCCGCCCGGACACCGAGCAGCCCGTCACGCCGGCCTCGGCCGGGCACATCGCGCTGCCCGCAGCCCTCGTGGGCCGGGATCGCGACGATGCCGTGCTCCTCGCCGACGGCCCGGCCGCCTCGCAGGGCTGGCGGCTGCTCATGGATACCGGGCACCCCGCCCTGTTCGACCACGCCAGTGACCACGTCCCGGGGATGGTCATGGTCGAGGCGTTCCGGCAGGCCGTCCTCGTCCGGATGGCCCCGCAGGCCGCCGCCGGCTGGATGATCCGTCAGATGGACACGTCCTTCCACAGGTTCGGCGACCTCGGCCTGCCCGTCACCATCACCGCCGAGCCCGTGGGGGAGGGCGCGTTCCAGCTGGTCGCCCGGCAGCGAACGCAGCCGCTGGCCACGGCCCGCGTGGCCGGCTGCGCCGACGAGGCCGGCCCGGTGCCCGCCCTGGCCGGTGCTGCCCGATGCTGAACGACCTGCAGCGCACGCTGAGCACCGCCCGGGCGGACCACGACCTGCTCGAGCAGTCGCGCCGGCTCACCGACCGGGTCGCCGACGCCCTGGTCGTCGACGGCTTCGCCCGGCACTTCGTGCCCGAACGCTGGAAGGGCTGCGCCGGTACGTTCACCGCGCTGCTCGACGCGGCCTCCAGCGTGGCGGAGACCTGCGCGTCCACCGCGTGGTGCGCGTCTTTGTACGCCGCTCACGGCCGCCTCGCCTCCTATCTCCCCGAAGCCGGACAGCGCGAACTGTGGGGCCGTACCCCGGATGTGTGCGTGGCCGCCTCCGTGGTGCCGCCACAGGGGAACGCCGAGCGCGTCGACGGCGGCTGGCGGGTCTTCGGCGAGTGGACGATGGCCAGCGGCGTCGACCACGCGGACTGGGTGCTGCTCGCCTCGTGGGGCGAGGGAACCGACGGCGCAGCGCGCGAGAGCCGCGTCTTCGCCGTACGGCGCCTGGACGTCAAGGTGCGCGACACGTGGCACCCGGTCGGCCTGCGGGGCACCGGTAGCAACACGGTCGAGGCCGACGTGTTCGTCCCCGGGCATCTGTCCTTCACCGTCCGCGACCTCGCCCGCGCACAGCCCCATGCGGCCCGCTGTCACACGGTGCCGTATCCGCTGGTGGCCGGCCTGGTCTTCGCCGCGCCCGTGCTGGGCGCCGCTGAAGGAACACTGCGCCACTGGTGGAGCCAGCAGTGCCTGCGGGTCCGCCCCGATGGCAGCACGGCGGCCGAACAGCCGCCCCAGCAAAGGGTGTTGGCGAAGGTGTCGGCGAACATCCAGTCGGCCCGGCTGCTCCTGGAGCGGGCCGCGCAGCGGGCCGACACCGCGCCGATCACGCCGCTCCTCGCCGCCGAGAACCAGCGCGATGTCGCCGCGGCCGTGGAGCTGTGCGGCACGGCCGCCGACGAGATGCTGCACTCCGCCGGCGCGCGGGCCCTGGAGGACACCAACCCGTTGCAACGCAGCTGGCGGGACATCACGGCGGCGCGCGCCCACGGCACCCTCAACTTCGAGGCGGCCGCGACCACTTACGCCCGGGCCCGGCTCGCCGCCCGCACGGTCGACCTCGAAGGAGCCCGATGACACGGCGTATCGCGTTCTTCGACGTGGACGAGACGCTGCTGACCGAGAAGAGCATGCTCGACTTCTGGCGTCACTGGTCCGCCCAACTGGCCCGGAAGGGACGGGAGCCGCAGGCCCCGCTCACCACCGGAGCCGACCGGGAGACGCTGAACCGTGCCTACTTCGCACACTTCGCCGGCGTCCAGCGGGCCGTGCTCGCCGAGTCCGCCGACCGCTGGTACGCCCGCTACCGGCGCGGCCGTCGCGCCTTTCTCCTCGACACGCTGCACTGCCTGCACATGCACTGCTCGTACGGTGACGAGATCGCCCTGGTCACCGGCTCCGGCGAGCTGCTCGTCCAGCCGGTCGCCGACGACCTCGGCGTCCACCATGTGCTGGCCACCGAGCAGTTGACCGACGCGACGGGCAGGCTCACCGGCGAGGTGTCCCGGCCCGTGATCGGCGACGGCAAGGGGGAGGCGGTGGCCGCGCTCCTGCAGCGCCTCGGCGTCCGGGCCCAGGACTGCTACGCCTACGGCGATCACAGCACCGACCTGGCGATGCTGTCCCTGGTGGGTCATCCCGTCGTGGTCGGTGATGACCCCGTCCTCACCGACCACGGGGTCGCGCACGGCTGGCGCTTCCTCAAGAAGATCCCCGGTCCGCGCCTGGCATCGGCCGAGGTGATGCGCGTCAGTTGACCCGTCTGGCCCCGGACGGCCATGTGGCCTCTGTGGGCCAGACACATCGGCAGAAAAAATACCTTCGGGAGGGTATTTTGTTGTCATGCAGCAATCACCGCACCGGTGCGGCAGAGCGGACACGAGGGCGAGGTTTCCGCGATGAGTCAGGCGCGCGCAGAGCGCACCCGACGGCGGCTCCTGCGCGCTGCGGCCCAGGAGTTCGCCGCGGTCGGCTACTCCGGGGCCCGGCTGGCGGACGTGGTCGACCGGATAGGCATGACCAAGGGCGCCCTGTACGGCCACTTCGCTTCCAAGCAGGCCCTGGCCACCGCCGTCCGCGACGAAGCCGCACGCCGCTGGGCGACCCTCCGCACAGACGTGGAGGGCACCTGTCCCGACGCGCTCGGCCGACTCCGCGCGCTGGCCGAGCGGCTGGTGCACTGCATGGAGCGCGACCCGCACTTCCGCGCCGCGATCAGGTTCGCCGGCGACGGACGTCCCGGCCCAGGGGAGCGGGACCTGCTCACGGCCGTCGCGGCCCATGTCACCGCCCTGGTGCAGCAGGCGGAGGACGACGGGCAAATGGCGCTGGCTCTCCCCTCCCGCACCTTCGCCGACCTGCTCGTCGCCACCGTCTTCGCGGGCGAGCAGTCCGGCTCCGATCGCCGTACGCGGCTCAGCGGGCTCTGGGACCTGCTGGGGCCACACCCGATGGCACAGGACCACCCCCTCACCCCAGGTATCGATGCGCCCGACCCCACAGGCGCGGAAAGGCAGCGGACGGTATGAGCTCCCCGACCCTAGGACCCCAGGCCCTGCGACTGTTCGAATACGCCTCGACGCGCAGCAACTGGACCGTGCGCAGTGCCTGCGAGCAGCTCGACACCACTGTCGACGAGTTGGAGCCCGCCCGGCAGGAACTGCTCCGCCTCGGGCTGCTCATCGAGGGCCCGGACAACGATGCCGTCGGCGGCGAGCCGACCGCCCGGGCCACCGCACCCGAGGCCGCCCTGCTGCGCCTGCTCACCTCGCAGGAGACGGCGGCGGCACGGCTGACCGAGCAGATCCGCAGCACCCGCGAACAGATCGACGTGATGCGCGAGGTGTTCCTGCCGCTGCACACCGCGCGCAGCAGCGGCCTCGACAGCGAGGTCGTCACCGACCCCGACCGGATCGCCCGCGTCCTCAGCGACACCGCCGACATCGCGACCTCCGAGATCCTGAGCATGCACCCCGGCCCCGTGATGGCGCCGGAGGCTCTGGCCCAGGGGCTGCGTCGGGACCTGTGCGTGCTCGACCGCGGGGTCACCATGCGCAGCATCCACCTGCGGCCCATGACCCGCATCATCCACTCGATGAACCACCTGCAGGAGCTGCAGGCGGCGGGCGCCCAGGTGCGCATCGCCCACATCGTCCCGTTCCGGTTCATCCTCGTCGACCGGGTCCAGGCCCTGGTGCCCGCCCTGCACACCAACTCCCGGAACGCGATGATGGTGCTGCGCGGCGAGGCCGTCACCGCCCTGCTCGTCAAGGTGTTCGAGATGTGCTGGGCCTCCGCCGCTCCGCTGTCCGTGGCCGCCAGCACCCCGCAAGCCGGTCTGACCTCCCAGCAGCTGTGGGTCCTGCGCCTGATGTCCACCGGCCGCAAGGACGAGGCGATAGCCCGCGAACTCGGCGTCTCCGTGCGCACGTTGCGCCGCGTCATGGCCGATCTGATGGCGCGGCTCGGAGTGGAGAGCCGCTTCCAGGCCGGCATCACCGCGGCCAAGCTGGGGCTGCTCGACCAGGGCACGTCCGACGGACCGCGCTGACCACAACCGGACACGCCGCACGGTGCCGTGCCGGTGACCTGGCGGCGCCGCCGGGCCACTGACCAAGATGGGGCTCCGCCACCACGGCAGCCACAGGAGCCCACGTGTTCGACCCCGCACTCCTTCGATCCCTCACGGGCACCCCGCTGCGCGTGGAGTGCGACATCCTGCACGCCCGGCCGCTCCACCCGGCCCTGTGGCCCGGTGCCTGGTCCGTCGTGCGGATCACCGCGCGCAACGCGGGCAGCACCGGCCGGGGCGAGGCCACCCTCAGACCCGGGGTCGCCGCCCACGCTCTGCGCTCCCAACTGGCCGGGGCGCGCCCCGGCCTGCTGCGGATGCTCAGCCCCACCGAACTGCCCGCACTGCTTCCGGCCGGACCGCTGCGCAGCGCGGTGGACACCGCCCTGTGGGACCTGCTGGCCAAGCGCACCGGACAGCCCGTGTGGGATCTCGTGGGTGCCCCGCGGCCCCGGGCCGTGCCGCTCGTCCACACCGTCGGACGCAGCCAACTGGCCGATCTGGAACGTGAGTTGGAGGAGAGCGCCGACTTCGGCTCGTTGCGGGTGAAGCTCGGCGCCCGGGCCGTCGAGGACGACCTCGCCCGGCTCGACGCGGTGCGCCGGCACCGCCCCGACGCGTGGCTGATGGCCGCCGCCGACGGGGCCTGGGACGTGGACCGGCTGCGGGCCATGCTGCCCGTCCTGCGGGACCACGGGGTGCGGCTGCTCGAACAGCCCCTGCCGGAGACCGAGTCCGGCGTGCTCACCACGCTGCCCCGGCCCTTCCCGATCATCGCGGGGACGGTGTACGGGGACGACCGCGACGTGGCACGCCTGGTGTCCCGCTACGACGGGATGCGCCTCACGCTGGACGCAGTGGGTGGTCTCACCACAGCCCTGCGTCTCATGGAACAGGCCGACCAGCGCGGCCTGTTGGTCGTGCTGGGCTCGCCACCGGCGACCGCGCGCGCCTGGGCCGCGGCGCTGCAGGCCGCGCCGGGCGCGCACTACGTGAGCTTCACGCCCGGCCTCACCCTGCGGGACGGGTCCGCCCCGGTGCGGCCGACGGGCGGGGCACTGGCCCCGGTCCCCGCGCCGCTGTGGGGCTGACCCGGACGATCAGCCCCAGATCAGATCGCCGGGAGCGGCGGGTGCCGCGCTCGGGCGCGCCTGTGCGGCGGGAGCGGACTGCGCGGCGAAGGCCGTGCCCGACAGCGCGGCGACGACGGCCCCCACGGCGCACAGACGGACCAGCTTGCCGACGAGGCCTGCGGTGTTCGGGCGGGACATACGCATGGGAGAAATCCTTCTTCCGGTACGACGAGGAACGGGAAAGGCAGCGCCTTCGGAGGAACTTTCGCATTCCACCTCCACCTTTCGGCAATGGGTTGATCTGACCCAACGGTGCCGTGTCCCAGACGTGCCACTGCCGCTGTATCTCCTATTCAAGAATTCCTGCGGGACCCATCAGGGACATGGCCTCGGTCGGCCACGGCCACGGCACCTGACACCTGCTCAAAGGTGCCTAGCCTCAGCAGAGTCCAGCTGCACGAGCAGCGCCTGCCATGAAAGGGAAGCGATGTCAGGGACAGCAGCATCACGTCGGGTATCGATTTTCGACACGACGCTCCGGGACGGCGAACAAGCCCCCGGGAACGCGATGAACCCACAGCAGAAGCTCGACATGGCCCTGCGTATAGAAGCCCTTGGCGCGGATTACATCGAAGCCGGTTTTCCCGCCTCGTCGCCCAGCGAGTTCGAGGCCACCGAGCTCATATCCAGAAAACTCACGTCGGCCAGGTTCACCACCTTCTGCCGGGCGGTGCGCGCCGACGTGGACACCGCCGTGGCGGCCGGCGGCACCGACCGCCACCAGGTGCAGGTCATGGCGACCGGAAGCGACATGCACCTGAAGCACAAGCGGGGCATCAGCCGCGCGCAGGCCGTCGACGAGGTCGCCGAAACCGTCGCCCACGCCCGCGCCCTCGGCGTGGAATCGGTGTCCGTGGGCATCGAGGACGCCAGCCGCGGCGAGGAGGAACTGCTGCGCGCCATCACGCTCGGCGCGGTCGAGGCGGGCGCCACCTGCTTCGCCGTCGCCGACACCTCCGGCTGCAACCTGCCGCAGGAGTACGCCGCCCTCATCGCGGCGTTCCGCTCCTGGCTGCCCGACACGATCCGCATCGCCACTCACTGCCACGACGACTTCGGCCTGTCGCTGGCCAACGCCGTCGCCGGTCTCCAGGCCGGGGCCGACGAGGTGCAGGCGACCCTCGGCGGCATCGGCGAGCGCGCCGGCAACACGCCCCTGGAGGAGCTCGCCGCGCTGCTGTCGTACAAGGGCGACGTCCTCGGCATGCACACCGACATCGACGTGTCCGCCATGTACGAGGCGTACACCGCGATGCGCGGCCACATCCGCCTGGAGGAGCCCCGCAACAAGGCGATCTTCGGGACGTACGCCTTCGGCACCGCGGCCGGGATCCACCAGCAGGGCATGCTGCGCAACCCCGCCACCTACGAGTACGTGGAGCCCGCCCGGTTCGGCCGCGAGCGCTCGATGCTGATCGGCCGGCACTCGGGCCGGGCCGTGCTGCGGCACATCCTCGACGAGCTGCGCATCGAGGTGAGCGCCGAGGAGCTGGCCGAGCTGTACCGGGTGCACATCGCCGAACGCGAGGGCGGGGACTGCGAGGACATCTCCGTCCTCAAGCAGCGCCTCGCCGGGGAGCTCCTGAACCAGCGGCAGCTCACCGCCGCCTGAGCACGCCGGACGGCCGGGACCGACCGTGGTCGGTCCCGGCCGCAGCCGTGGGACACATGCCCGAGGAGCTCAGGAGAGCCGCAATGGAGTTGACCGTACGCAAGGCCGGTGACGGGCAGATCCTGCTGTGCGCCGCGGAGCCTTCCGAGGTGTCCGTCCTGCTGGCGGACACCGACCCGGTGTCCCGGCACGTCCTGGCCGGGGCCCTCGCCGGGGCCGACCGGATCACGGTCGTGGGCACGGCCGACAGCGCGCAGCCGCTGCACCGCTGGCCGCTGGGCGAGGCCGACGTCGTCGTGCTGGCCGGCCCGGCCACGCCTCGACCGGCGCCCGTGGTCGCGGAGTTGCTGCGCAAGGGGGTGCGGGTCGTGCTGCTCGACACCCGGTGGACGAGGGCCTCGCTCTCGGCCGCGCTGTCCGCGGGCTGCGGCGGCGTCCTGGTCAAGGACCACGAGGTGGGCCGGCTCGCCGCGGCGGTCCGCGCGGTGGCGGCCGGGCACACGGTCGTGTCGCCGCAGCTCGTCGGCCTGTGGTCGGCGGCGCAGCGGACCGAGGGGCCCGCGCGGCCGCCGCGTCCTCAGGACCGCTCGGCGGGCCTTCGGCTGCGCACCCTGACCGAGCGGGAACGCGCGGTGCTGACGTGTCTGGCCGAGGGACTGTCCACGCGGGAGACGGCCGGGCGCCTGAAGGTCACCGCGGCCACGGTCAAGAGCCATGTCTCGCACGCTCTGGCCAAGCTCGCGGTCCGCAACCGCCTGGAGGCGGTCCTGCTCATGCGCCAGGCCCTGGACGAGGATCTGCCGCCCTGGTTGTGACGGCCGTGCGGGACGCCCGGTGGGACGTCCCGCACGCGGTGCCGGCCGGCGGCGACGGCGGGGGAACGAAGCCGCCGCCGACCGGAGTTCAGTCGCCGACCCGGCCGCGCACCCCGTCGAGCCACCGGTCCGAGTGCCGCTGCGCGGCCGCCTCGTCGCGGAACGCGTACGTCTTCAGGAGCCAGCGCTGACGGGCCGCGGCCGCGTCGTTGATCTCCATCTTGTCGCGGCTGTGCAGGCCGTCCTGGTTGGCGAAGGTGAACAGGTCGCCGGTGCGGATGCGGTGGCGGGTCTTGTCCGCGCGCACGACGGCGTTCTTCAGCGCGAGCAGCGCGTCCTTCGCCGCCACGGGGGCGTCGGGCGCCGCCGTCGTGCAGGTGTCCAGGTAGCGGAAACTGTGGTGGTTCTCCAGGATCGGGTGGACCTCGGAGACCGTCAGGTCCTTGTTGTTGTCCCGGGAGAAGACGTCGAACGGCGTGATGAACTGCGCCGTGCGCAGCTCGGCCTGCTCCTCGTCGGTGAGGTGCGCGAGGAGGTCGCGCCCGTCCACGAAGCCGGTGTAGATGTACTCGCCCTCGGGGCAGTGCATGCCGAGCAGCGAGATGAAGTCCGCGCGGACCGGGTGGGCGGTGCGGTCGTTGTGGTAGACCAGCTCGCTGTCGCTGAAGCCCGTCTGCATCCCGCTGTAGCGGTTGATGGCGACGACGTCGGTGAAGAAGTCCCCGTTGAAACGGGTCGCGTAGGACAGCAGCGGGGTCTTCACCAGCTGGGCGAAGAGTTCGAGGAAGGCCTCGCCGACGAAGGTCCGCTTCTTCGCGTGCTTGTCCGCGACCGGGTCGTCGAGGTCGAGCAGCGGAATCTCCGCGTCGAGCGGGCAGTTGCGGAGCGCGTGCGCGTCCGACGCGCCGCTGGAGCGGTCCGCGTGGATGCGGGCACAGATGTCGGTGAAGAAGGCGGGGACCTCACCGCGGGCAATCACGTCGCCGACGGCCTGCGAAAAGTCCTCGTAGTTCTCGTACGGGCTCTTGGCCACGGACTCGAGCACGGCGGTCAGCTGCTCACGCTCGGGGTCGGAGAGTACGTAGATGGGTTCCATGCCGTGATCCTCACGGCCGGCCCCCCGGTCGCGCATCGGCTGTCGGAGGAGCCGTCCACGGCGCCCGTACGCCATCGGCGAGGCACGCCTCCGCCAAAGTGGAGATGACCCCTTCAGCCCGCGAGTTCCAGGCCGAGGGACTGGCGCAGCCCCGCGGCGCCCTCGTCCGTCAGATGGACGACCCGGGGGCTCACCCCCCAGCGCACCCAGCCCAGCGTGAACAGATGCGCCGTCAGCGCCGCCCCGAGCCCGCCGGCCAGGTGGTGCTGCTGCTCGCTCCAGTCGACGCAGTACAGGACGGCGGGGCGGCGCGGCGGCAGCCGGTCCGTGTCCACGCCGAGGCCGGCGAGCTGCCGGTGTCCCTCGTCGGTGATCCGGTACTGGATGTCGCGTCCGTAGGACGAAGGGCGGTCCCGCACCGCCTCCTTGGGGCGGTGGATGCCGTCGTGCCCGCCGAGCACACCGCGCTCCAGCAGCGCCCGCATGAGGGCGACGCCGAGCTGTCCGGCCAGGTGGTCGTAGCAGGTGCGCGAGCGGTGCAGGGCGTTGGTGCGGCTGCTCTGCTTCAGGGAGGTGATGGCCAGGGGCGGAGCGATCAGGGCGAGGGACTCCAGGGCGGCGCTCACGTCCGGCCCGGCCAGCCGGTAGTAGCGGTGGCGGCCCTGCTGCTCGACGGTGACGAACTCGCCCTCCACGAGCTTGGCCAGGTGCACACTGGCCGTGGCCGGGCTGATCCCGGCCTCGCCCGCGAGCGCACCCGCCGGCAGCGCGCGGCCGTCTGCCAGGCACTTGAGGATGCGGGCCCGCGAGGGATCGGCGATCAGGGCCGCGGCGCGTGCGATGTCGGTCTGGTGCTTGAGCGGCTCGCCCTCCCGCTCGGCGGGGGAGGGGGCATGGGGGCGGGAAGAGGCCGGGCCACGGCTCGCGTTCGGCATGGTCACAGCCTATGACAACGACACTTCGTCGTGCAGCGAAACAACTGGCACCGAAGCTCGTGCCATGACCACAACGGAGATCACCCCCAGCCCCGGCCCCACGACACCACCGCAGGCCGCCGCCCCCGCCGCCGCAAGCAGGCCCGCGCTCGCCCTGGGGCCGCTGATCGCGCTCAGCC
The DNA here is from genome assembly GCF_045162695.1 of Streptomyces sp. NBC_01003. Taxonomy (NCBI): domain Bacteria; kingdom Bacillati; phylum Actinomycetota; class Actinomycetes; order Kitasatosporales; family Streptomycetaceae; genus Streptomyces; species Streptomyces sp. NBC_01003. The sequence goes on along the minus strand of NZ_CP108708.1, from coordinate 57,154 downwards.
TCGGCTACTTCCTGGTGATGCTCGACGTCACCGTCGTCAACGTCGCCATCCCCGACATCCGCGCCTCGCTCGACACCGGCGCCTCCGCGATGCAGTGGATCGTCGACGGCTACAGCACGGTCTTCGCCGGCCTCCTCCTGCTCGGCGGCGGACTCGCCGACCGCCTCGGACACCGCCGGATGTTCCTGACCGGCCTCGGCGTCTTCACCTTCGCCTCACTGGCCTGCGGCTTCGCCGCCACCCCCGGCGTGCTGATCGCCGGACGGCTCGGCCAGGGCGCCGGCGCCGCGCTGCTCGTGCCCGCCTCGCTCGCCCTGCTGCAGGCCACCTACCCCGATCGTGCGCTGCGTGCCCGGGCCATCGCCATCTGGGGTGCGGTCGCCTCCGTCGCCTTCGGCGCGGGACCGGCCGTCGGCGGACTGCTGGTCTCCGGGTTCGACTGGCGCTCCGTGTTCTGGCTGAACCTGCCGGTCGGCGCCCTCGCCGTCTTCCTGACGCTCCGTCACGTCCCGGCCTCCGCCCGCAAGTCGAACGCCCGCCGGATGGACCCTCTGGGTCAGGTCCTCGGCATCGTCGGTCTCGTCGCCCTGGCCGGCGGCCTCAACGAGGCCGGCTCCCACGGCTGGACGTCCCCGCTGGTCCTGTCGGCCTTCGGCCTCGGCACCGCCGCACTGATCGCCTTCGCGGTGCTCGAGCGCACCCTCGAAGCACGCGAGGCGGCCGGCCGCACCGAGCGCGCCCCGCTGCTGCCGCCGTCCCTGTTCCGCTCCGGCGCCTTCACCTCGACCGCGGCCATCGGCCTGCTGATCAGCCTCGGCTACTACGGCATGCTCTTCCTGACCACCCTCTACTTCCAGCAGGAGCGCGGCTACACCGTCCTGACCACCGGCCTCGCCCTGCTGCCCTCGGTCTGCATGGGCCTGATCGCCGCCCCGCTGTTCAGCCGGATCACCGCCCGCACCGGCCCGTACGTCCCGATGGCCGCGGGTCTCGCCCTGGGCGCCGCCGGATTCCTCGGCTGGGTCCTGGCCGGCCCCCAAACCCCCTACCCCGTGCTGCTGTTCGCCCTGATCGCCACCGGACTCGGCCAGACGATGACCGCCCTCGCCGCCACCGCCGCCATCATCGAGGCCGCGCCCGCCTCCGGCGCCGGCATCGCCTCCGCCGTCTTCAACGTCTCCCGGCAGGTCGGCAGCGCCGTCGGCGTGGCCCTGTTCGGCACCTTCGTCGCAGCCTCCGGCAGCTTCACCTCCGGACTGCGCCTGTCCGCCGGGATCGCCGCCGCCGCCTTCGCCACCGGCACCCTGCTCGCCCTGTCGGTCCGGCGCCGGGCGGCCCGGCAGAATGCCTGATGGCAGGGCATCGAAAAGCCTGATCGGGTATCCCGTAGAAGCCTTGGCCGCCCCCGGCGGCCCGTGGATAGAGTGCCGCCATGTCGAGTGCAGAACGCCTGATCGAAGCCACCCGGGAGCTGCTGTGGGAGCGCGGCTACGCCGGCACCAGTCCCAAGGCCATCCAGGCGCGCTCCGGTGTCGGAGTCGGCAGCATGTACCACCACTTCGACGGCAAGGCGGGGCTCGCGCTCGCCGCGATGCGGCGCAGCGCGCAGGAACTCAAGGAAATGGCCGAGGCCCACTTCTCGAGGCCCGGCCCGGCCGGCCGGCGCATCGCCTCCTATCTGCAGCGGGAGCGCGACGTGCTGCGCGGCTGCCCCATCGGGCGCCTGACCATGGACTTCGACGTCGTCAACAACAGCGACCTGCGGGCGCCGCTGGACGAGGTGTTCGCCTGGCTGCGCTCCCGTCTCGCCGACCTGGTCGCCGAAGGCCAGGAGAGCGGCGAGTTCCGTGCGGAACTCGACCCCCAGGCCGTGGGCGCGATGCTCGCCGCCGTGGTGCAGGGCGGCTATGTGATGGCCCGGTCCGCGGACACCGCGGAACCCTTCGACGCGGCGGCCCGCGGCGCCCTGAGCCTGCTCGGCCTGCGGGTCCCGCAGCACGCCTAGGGCGTGCATGCCAGACGCCGCGGGGCAGGCGGGACAAGCCCTGGTGGCCTGCGCCGGAGATCCGTCGTCAGTTTGTGTATGACTGCTTCTTCAGCGGGTTCTTGCGAGGAACCCCGGGCGTTCACGCCCGGGAGGAATCGCATCCACGGGGTGCGACGCGGCGCGTCGCCGCCCTGCCCACACAGCTGAGACGTTCCCTCACCTGGGACCAGGGCGTCGAAATGGGCGCCCACCACGCCTTCACCGTCGCCACCGGCGTCCCGGTCTGCTTCTGCGATCCGGCCAGTCCCCGGCAGCGCGGATCGAACGAGAACACCTATCGGTGCAGCGTTGGCGGGCCGGGCCTCTTCGAGGGGAGAGGTCCGGCGGGACCGTCGGGTGACTCGGAGAACACGTGCCGAAAGGCTGTCCGTTGAGATGTCCACGGCGGTCCACAGGGCGAGAGCCCTGGCCGGGAGTGACTTGATGGAACAGCACTTCCCCAAGAGCGCCGACCTGGCCGTCCACACCCGCGACCACCTGGACGCTGTCGCCGCCGAACTCAACAGCCGCCCACGTAAAACGCTCGGCTGGTAACCCCAGCCGAGCGCCTGGCTGAGCTCCTGGAGACAGCCAGTTGATCACTGTGTTGCGACAACCCCTTGAACTCGCCGTATCGCCTGGGGCCCTGGTGCATGCGAATCGCGACGTCCTAGGCCCGTTCGGCCAGCGCCCGGCCGATCCGCTCGCACGCCGCCCGGAGCACCTCGGGTGACGTCGCGAACGACAGCCGGACGAAGCCCTCGCCGCCCGGCCCGAAGGCCGAGCCCGGCATCAGCGCGACACCGGTGCGCTCCAGCACCCACTGGGCGAAGGACGCCGCGTCGGCGAACCCCGTGCCGCGGATGTCGGCGAACGCGTAGAACGCCCCGTCGGGCGCTGAACAGGCCACGCCCGGAAGGGAGTCGAGCTCGCGCACCACCAGCGCACGGCGCCGCGCGTACTGCTCGACCATTTCCCGCACCGGCTCCTGCGCCCCGGTCAGCGCGGCGATCCCCCCGCGCTGCACGAACGAGCCGGTACAGCCCACGGTGTGCTGCTGCACCTTGAGCATCTGCGCCATCAGATCCGTCGGCCCGGCCGCGTACCCCAGGCGCCAGCCCGTCATCGCGTAGCCCTTGGAGAAGCCGTTCACCGTGATGGTGCGGTCGGCGCAGCACGCCAGGGCGCCCAGGCTCAGGTGCTCGCGCCCGTCATAGACGATCTTCTCGTAGATCTCGTCCGAGATCAGGAGGATGTCGTGCTCGGCCGCGAACCGGCTGATCGCCCGCGCCTCGTCGTGCGTCAGGCAGTGGCCGGTCGGGTTGTTGGGGGAGTTGACCAGCAGTGCCTTCGTGCGCGGTGAGACGTGCTCCTCGAGCAGCTCCCGGGTGATCCGGAAGCCGTTCGCACCGTCGAGGGCGATCTGCACCGGGAGCGCCCCGATCAGCCGGGCCATCGCCGTGTAGCTGACCCAGCTCGGCGTCGGCACCAGCAGTTCGTCACCGGGGTCGAGCACGGTCACCAGCGCCGCGAACAGCGCGTGCTTGGCCGACGGTGTGACGATGACATCGGTGGCGGGGTCGACCGTGATGCCGTTGTCCTTGGCCAGTTTCGTGGCGATCGCGTCGAGGAGGTCGGGCAGTCCGCGGCTGGGCGTGTAGTGCGTGAAGCCGTCCCGCAGCGCGTTCACCGCCTCGTCGACGACGTGGGCCGGAGTGTCGAAGTCCGGTTCGCCGCCGCCCAGATCCAGTACCTCGACACCTTGCGCGCGCATCTGCGCCACCATGTCGAACACCGCGTAGGTCGCCGACTTCTGCACGCCGCCGAAGCGGGCCGCGGCTCGGTTGCTCATGTCGTGGCTCCTCGCCGTCATGCGGCCGGCGCGGGCAGGGCGTCGGCGACCGTGGTGACGGTGGAGATCCGGGACAGCACCTTCAGCGCCGCCTCATGGATCTCGCTGTCACCGGCCAGCGTCGCGTCCTCCAGGACCTGCACGCGGTAGTCCCGGTCGTGCGCCGCCTGGGCGGTGGTCAGGACCACGAGCTCTGTGGAGACACCGGTGAGCAGCAGGGTGTCGATGCCCTGGGTGCGCAGCAGCACCTCGAGGTTCGTGCCGTGGAAGGGGCTGATGCGGTGCTTGGCGACCACCGGCTCACCGGGCAGCGGCGCGAGCGCGTCGTGCACCTGCGTGGCCCAACTCCCGAGCAGCAGACGCTCGTCGGACCTGGCCTTCTCGAAGACCGGTGAGACCGCGGGCCACTGCGGATAGCCCTCCGTGAAGCCGACCACGACATAGATGACCGGTATCCCCGCGGCGCGGGCGCGCGCGATCGCCTCGGCCGTGCGCTCGATGACGCCCCGCTCCACCGCCTGCGCGTGGTAGCCGTCGGCCGCGTACTTGCCGTCCGGGTGCACGATCTCGTTGATGAGATCGAGTACGAGGAGTGCCCTGCTCATTTCTCCGCCTTCCTGCTCCGCCGACGGTGCGGCGGAATTCCATGAACAACTCTCATGCGAAGCATCAATAAAGCTGTCTTGAACAGTAGATACAGCGACTCCTATCTTTTGGGTACAGCGAGAAGGAAAGCCCCGGACGAGCGGGGCATGAACCCGCTTATCGAAAGGTGTCGGACATGAAGGTGGCAATCGTCGGGAGCGGTCCACGGGGACTCTCGATCCTGGAGCGCATGGCGGCCCGCGTCGCGGAGCAGCCCCTTCGCGACGCCACCGACATCTATCTCATCGACTCGCACGAGATCGGCACCGGCCGCGTATGGCGTACCGACCAGCCGAAATGGTTTCTGATGAACACGGTCGCCGACGAGGTCTCCGCCTTCTCGGGACAGCCGGACGGCGGCCCCGCGAGACCCGGCGCGGGCCCGTCCCTCGCCCAGTGGTGGAAGTCCGTCGACCCCGCGTACCCGGGCCCCAACAGTTATGCCCCGCGCGCTCTGCACGGACGCTACATGCAATTCATCCTCAAAACAATCGAGGAAAGTCTGCCGGAAAATGTGCGGCTGATTCCCGTAAAGGCGACCGTCGATCGGCTCGAACGCTCCGCGGACCGATATCGCCTGACGTTCCGGGAAGGCGCGCACCTCACCGTGGACCGCGTCGTCCTCACGACCGGCCACGCCACCCCGAGCCCCTCCGGGAACCAGAGCAGGCTCGCCGAATTCGCCGACGGGCAGGCCGCGTTGCGCTACATCGCCGGTGACTCGGCGGCCGACATGCCCCTCGACGCCATCCCGGCCGGCAGCCCCGTCGGCGTGCTCGGCCTCGGCCTGTCCTTCTACGACGTCATGGCCGCCCTCACCGAGGGGCGCGGCGGCCGCTTCGAGGACGACGGCCGCGGCGGTCTCGTCTACCGGCCCAGCGGCACCGAGCCGGTGCTCGTGGCCGGCTCGCGCAGCGCCATGCCCCTGCCGGCCCGCGGACGCAACCAGAAGCACCACGACCACCGGTACGACCACGTCCTGTTCACCACCGAACGGATCCTCGCCCACCGCGCCCACGGCGAGATCTCCTTCGCCGAGGATGCCCTGCCCTGGCTGATGGCCGAGGTCGAACTCGTCTACTACGCCACGACGTTGGACGCCCGCCACGGCCCCGGCAAGTCCGCGGCCTTCGCGGCCGAGGTGGTCGCGGCCGCCGAGGACGGGGTACCCGACGTCGTCGCCATCGCCACCGGATACGGCCTCGGCGACGTGCCCCGCATCGACCTGGACGAACAGGCCCGCCCCTTCACCGGCCGCCACTTCGACAGCCCCGAGGACTTCGCCGCCGCGCTGACCGGGGCGCTCGCCGACGACCTCGCACACGCGGAGGCCGGCAACGTCGACGACCCGCTCAAGGCCGCCCTCGACGTCATCCGCGACTCGCGCGCCGTCATCCGCTCGCTCGTCGACTTCGCCGGACTCACCCCGACCTCGCACCGCGAGGACTTCCTGGGCTGGTACGTGCCCCGCAGCTCCTTCCTCGCGGCCGGCCCGCCGCGGGCGCGCCTGCAGCAGGTCATGGCGCTCCTGGCGTGCGGACTGCTGCGCATCGCGGGCCCCGACACGCGCTTCGTGCCCGACCCCGCCTCCGGCCGGTTCGCCGTGCACTCGCCGTACGTCGCCGGGTCCAGGGTGCTCGTCGACACCGTCGTCGACGCCCGCATCCCCACGCCCGACGTGCGCACCGACCCGCACCCGCTCACCCGGAACCTGTGCGCGCAGGGCATCTGGACGTCGTACGTCAACCGGGGCGCGGACGGCGACCGCTTCGACACCGGCGGCGTGGCCGTCACCGAGGCCCCCTTCCACCCGCTCGACCGGGACGGCGAGGCCGACCGGAACCTGTACGTCCTGGGCATCCCCACCGAGCACGCCCGGTGGTTCATGCAGGGCGGAAGCAGCCGGCCGGGCTTCTGGACGGACTTCGTGCAGAACGCCGACGCCATCGCGGTCGACATCGTCACGCCGCTGCGGACCGCCGCCCCGGCCACGTCCGCAGCCCTCAGCATCCAGGCCGTGTCCGCGACCTAGGCCGTGTCCGCGGCGTCCCGCCCACCGAACCGCCCCTCTTCTCGACCCGCAGAGAAAGCGAGCACCGTCATGTCTCTCGTCACCGCCCAGGCCACCGCCCCGGCACCGTCCGCCACCGACGCGCAGCCCCGTCCCGTCACCGTCGTGCGCGACATCTTCGACCCCATCGGCCTCGACGCGCTGTCCTGGGAGAGCTGGGCCGAGCCCGGCCGGGCCGGCGTCGACGTCCACCGCCTGTACGTCACCGACGACGCCGCGAACGGCGCCGCGATGATCACCCGCATGGCACCGGGAGCCCACGGCGACCTGCACGAGCACCTCGGCCACGAGCTCATCGTCGTTCTGGACGGCGAGCTGCGGAACAGCAACGGGGACCGCTACCGGCCCGGCGACCTGGTGATCGAGGAGCCCGGCAGCGTCCACCAGGTCAGTACCGAGACGGGCTGCACCGTGCTCGGCATCCGCCACGCCCCGACGCGCCCGGTGGCATGACACCTCAGCGCACCGCAACGGGCCGCCTCCCCTGGTCACTGCGCAGCGCCAGCGGCCGCGCCGCCTCGACGAACGCCTCCACCGCCGGGGAGCCCTGGGAACCCAGCCGCATCCCGAGTCCCAGATGCCGCACGACCGGAGGCGACAGCGGCACCAGCCGCACGTCGGGCAGCACCAGCGGCAGGGCCAGCCGCGGCAGGACCGTCACCCCCAGACCGGCGCCGACCATCGCGAGCAGCGCGTTGATGTCCCGCACGTGGTGGCCGACCCCGGGTTCGAGACCCACCGTGCGAAACGCCGCACGCACCAGAACCTCGACACCTCCGACCGGCATCAGGAACGGATCCGTCGCCAGCTGGTCGATGCGCAACGGGGGCCGCCCGGCCTCGGGATGATCGGTCGGCACCACCGCGACCAGCTCGTCCTGCAGCAGCGGAACGGTCGTCAGGCCCCGCTTGGGCAGGGTGACGATCCCGACGTCGACGCCGTTGCCGCGCAGCCACTGGGTGATCTGGGTGTCGCTTCCCTCTCGCAGATTGATCTCCAGCAGGGGGTAGCGCACGTGCAGTTCGGACATCACCGCGGGCAGCAGCCGGGCCGCGAAGCTCTGGCTGGTGCCGATCCGCAAAGGCCCCTCGGGCTCGGCTCCGGCGCCGCGGACGACCTGGCGGACCCGCTCGGCCTGCACCACCATGACGCGCGACGGTTCCAGGGCACGCAGCCCCGCGTCGGTGAGCCGGACCCCGGCACGGTCGCGCTCCATCAGCGTCGCGCCCAGCGCCGCCTCGAGACCCGCGATCGCGTGGCTGACCGCGGACTGGCTGATGCCCAGTGCCCGGGCTGCGTTGGTGAACGACCCGGTGTCGGCGATGGCGACGAAGGCGGCACACTGCGACAGCTTCATCAGCGCACCGGCACGGGGGTCCGCGTCACCGGAAGCGCAGGCCGGCGCCCCGCCTCGTACCGGGTGATGTCCGCCGCGAAACGCAGGGTGTCGTCGATGGCGTCCAGGCCGCCGAGCAGCCGGCGCCGTACGTCCTCGTCGATGGTGAACGGCTGCACGAGCTGTCCGCACCGCACCTGCTGCTCCTGAAGGTCGACGGTGACCTCCAGCGACGGGTCGGCCTCCGTCAGCTCCCACAGACGCTCCACCACGGACCCGGGCACCACGACCGTCAGCAGCCCGTTCATCAGGGAGTTGCCGCGGAAGATGTCGCCGAAGCGGGGCGCGATCACGGCCCGGAAGCCGTAGTCCTGCAGCGCCCAGACCGCGTACTCGCGCGAGGACCCGGTGCCGAAGTCGTTGCCCGCGACGAGGATGTCCGCACCCCGCAGTTCGGGCCGGTTCAGCACGAAGTCGGCCTCGGAGCGCCAGTCGGCGAACAGCGCGTCGGCGTGTCCGCTGCGGCTGGTGCTCGCACAGAACCGAACCGGGATGATCTGGTCGGTGTCGACGTCGGTGCGGCGCAGCGGCACCACCCTGCCGGTGTGCCGGGTGAATTTCTCCATGACGTAAGGCTCCGTCTCACAGATCGGCGGGCGAGGACAGGCGTCCGGTGACGGCCGTCGCGGCGGCCACGGTGGGCGAGACGATGTGGGTGCGCGACCCGCGGCCCTGCCGGCCCTCGAAGTTGCGGTTGTTGGTGGACGCGGCGCGCTGACCCGGCAGCAGCCGGTCCTCGTTGAGCGCTGCGCACATCGAGCAGCCCGCGCCCGCCCGGAAGTCGGCGCCCGCCTCGGCGAACACCCGGTCCAGGCCCTCCTCGACGGCCCGCAGGCGCACCTGTGCGGAGCCGGGCACGATCATCATGTGCAGCCCGTCAGCGACCTTCCGGCCGCGCAGCACGTCGGCCGCCGCCCGCAGGTCCTCGATGCGGCTGTTGGTGCACGAGCCGAGGAACACCGTGTCGACGGCGACGTCGCGCATCGCGGTGCCCGGCTTCAGGTCCATGTAGGTCAGGGCCCGTTCGGCGGCGGCCCGCTCCTCGGCGGTCGCGAAGTCCGTGGCCGCGGGCACCTGCCCGTCCAGCGGGACGCTCTGCGCCGGGTTGGTGCCCCAGGACACGTACGGGCTCAGTCCGGCCGCGTCGAGGACGACCTCCTTGTCGAACCGCGCGTCCGGGTCACTGACCAGGCTGCGCCAGTACGTCACTTCGGCGTCCCACGCCGCGCCCTCGGGCATACCGGGGCACTGGGAGAGGTAGGCGAACGTCGTTTCGTCCGGGGCGACCATCCCGGCCCGCGACCCCGCCTCCACCGACATGTTGCACAGCGTCATCCGGGCTTCCATCGACAGCGCCCGTACGCCTTCGCCGCGGTACTCGATGATGTGGCCCTGGCCGCCGGCCGTCCCGATCCGGGCGATGAGCGCCAGCACGAGATCCTTGGCGCTGACCCCTTCGGGCAGCGTCCCGCGGACGTCGACGGCCATGGTCCTCAGCGGCCGCATGGGCAGTGTCTGGGTGGCCAGCACGTGCTCGACCTGGCTGGCGCCGATGCCGAAGGCGAGCGCGCCGAACGCGCCGAGTGTGGTGGTGTGCGAGTCGCAGCACACGACGGTCATGCCGGGCCGGATCAGGCCGAGTTCGGGCGCGATGACGTGGACGATGCCCTGCCCGGGGTCGCCGAACCGGTGCAGCGGGATGCCGAACTCGGCGCAGTTGGCCCGCATCAGCTCGGCCTGCCGGCGCCCCTCGCGGTCCTTGATGACCCGGTCGAGGGCGAGCGTCGGCGTGTTGTGGTCCTCGGTGCCGACCGTCAGGTCGGGGCGGCGTACCGTGCGGCCCGCCGCGCGCAACCGGTCGAAGGCCTGAGGGGTGTTCACCTCGTGGAGCAACTGCATATCCACGTACAGCAGGTCGTCGCCGCCGCTCCCGCGCCGTACGACATGGGCGTCCCATGTCTTGCGCGCCAGTGTCGTACCCATGGTCTCCCTCGTATCGCTGCCGCGTGATTGCGGGTATGTAGATCATGGGTCGCCGAGCAGGCGGTGGGACGGTTCCGCGCCTGGCCCCCAGAGGCATGACCGGTCGAGGCCACCGCGCCACGACACACGAAGGCCCCGTTCCGGGCCCGGGGATCGCCCGGGACCGGAACGGGGCGGCTGCGCGGGGGCAACGGATCAGTAGTGCACCCGGCGGTTGTCGTCCGTGACGCGGTAGCGCACGTTCCACAGGCTGCGCCGCACGTAGGTGCGCTGCAGCCAGCGGTCCTGGCCGTCATAGCGCGCGCTGAACGTCGAACGGGCGTGCACCCCCTTGCGGTTGTTGATCAGAAGGGCTTGGCCGGGCTGGAGCCGAACGCTGTGCGCGACCTTCCCGCAGACCTCCTGGAGGGTGTCCAGGGCCTCGCGGGCGCCGCTGGTGAGCGGGTGCACGCCGTTGGCGGAGATCGCGATCTCGGGGTACGAGGTGTGGCCGCCGATCATCGGCACCGGGTCGGAGAGGACCTCCTGGCCGTCGGCCACGTCGCGGACGTAGCTGCCGGGTGCGTTGAGCCGGAACAGGGGGCTGCGCAGCGTCTCCAGAGTCGCCGCAGGCAGTGCGGCCGAGATGTCACGGGCGTCGGCGTAGAAGGTGCCGGCGATCCCTTCGTGATCCGGACGCAGGCAACTGAGCACCAGGAAGTCGGGATTGGCGACGTCATATCGGCCGATGACGTCGTGCATGATGTCGCTGTGGAAGTTGAGGAAGACCTCTGACCCCTGGTTCGTCTGGGTCATCGAACCGCCAGGCACCGGGATCACGTCGTGGACCAGTTGCCCGGCCTTCTCCGTCAGTACGCCCATCGGCTCGCCGAGCAGACCGCTCAGCCCGAGCAGCACGCCCTCGGCCACGAACGAGGCCTTGTCGACACTGGGGCCGCCGTCCGAGGGGGTGTCGGGCAGGACGGAATCCACGGGAAGGTTGCTCACGAGTGAGACGCCCGGAGTGTCGATGTGCCGGCCGAAGTCCAGTATCTGCTGCAGCAGTTCGGTCGGCAGCGTCGCGAAGATCTGCAGCAGCCTGGCCATCGAACGGTCGATGTCGATGTCGGGATCGGGCAGGGTTTCCAGCTGCTCTCCCAGACCGTCGCGCACGGCGTCCGGCAGTGCGATCTCGGTAAAGGTCTGCACGATGTGGGGTGCGGTGGCCGGGACGCCGTGGTCGGTGGTCGCGGTCATGTCTTTAGACTCCTTGCATCTCGAGCAGGGGTGCGTTGGGGTCCGCGCTCGGGCGGTTCACGTAGTCGTGCAGTCGTTGAGACAGGTGCAGGGCGTCCTCCTCGTCCCTGGCCAGCTGGGTCGCCACCTGGCTGCCGCGCACCGCGGTCACCGGGACACCCGCGTACTCGCCGGGGGTGATCCCGTTGCGCCGCTGGAACTCCGGCAGGTCCACGAAACCGCCGGTGATCGCCACCAGCGGCCCCGAGGTCAGGCGGACCACGTCGATGTTGGCGCCGTGGAAGACCGCGTACGCCTGGTCGGCGAGTTCGTCGCTCTCGTAACGCAGCGCCGCGGAGCGCTGGTTCAGGACGACGGCGGCCACCGACGAGCCGGCGCTGCCGATCACCGATCCGATGGTGAAGGGGTCCCGGTTGTAGCGGCACACGATCTCGATCTTGTTGCGCTGGGCGAGCCGCACCGCCCTTCGGTGCAGCACCTTCGCGCCGTACAGCGACATCAGCGCCGCCGTGTTGTACGACACCTCGCCCAGCAGCTGCGCACCCGTGATCAGGTGCGGGTCGCAGCTGTAGATGCCGTCGACGTCCGAGTGGACCTCGCAGCGGGGCGCGCCCACGGCCGCCGCCACCGCCACGGCCGACAGGTCCGAACTGTTCTTGCCCAGCCAGGTCGGCCGGCCCTCCTTGTCGGCGGCCTGACCGCCGGGCACCACCACGACCTCGTTCTCCCGCAGCGCGGTGCGCAGCGGCTCGGGATCTGTGTGCTCCAAGCGGGCCCACATGAACGCCGAGTCGGTGGTCAGTCCCAACTGGTGGCCGGCGAGCACGGCCGCGCTGCGACCCGCCCGGTGCAGCGCCGTCGCGAGGAGTTGCGCACCCACCGTGTCGGCGAGCGTCAGCAGACCCGCGACGGTCTCGTCCTCGGGATGGGAGTTGACCTGGCTGAGCCGCTCACGGAACTGCTCCGTCTCGCCCGGCTGGCCGCTCACCACGACCACCAGGCGTACGTTCTCCTCCTGCACTCTGCGCGAGAGCGCCTCGGCCAGCTGCCCGTACGCGGCCAGCGTCCGGAAGCTGGAGCCGCCGAACTTCAGCACCACGGGCGGCTTGACGTGCGCCGCGGGCGCCCCGGTCGTCACACCGTCTCCCGGGCTATGAGTTCCTCGGCGATCTGGATCGCGTTCAGGGCGGCTCCGATGGTGAGATTGTCGGCGACCAGCCAGAGCCAGAAGGCGCGCGGGTTGTTGGGGTTGACCCGCACCCGGCCGACGTGGACCCGGTTCGGGTCGTTGATCGTGGTCGGCGTCGGGAACTCGCGCACCGACTCACGGTCGTGCACGGTCACCTCGGGCAGGGAGGCGAGGACCTCGACCAGCTCGGCACGGTCCACGACGCCCTGGGCCTCGATCCAGACGGCCTCCGAGTGCCCGGTGACCACGGGGACCCGGACACAGGTGGTGGTGACGTCCAGATGCGGGATCCCGAGGATCTTGCGGGACTCCTGGAGCATCTTCTGCTCCTCGAGCGTGAAGCCGGTGTCGAGGAAACGGTCGATCTTCGGAATGACGTTGAAGGCCAGCGAAGGTGTGAACTCCTTGCTGGGGTAAGCCTCGTCGGGCTCATCCAGCGCCGCCCGGCTGGCGTCCTTGAGCTCCTCCACGCCGGGGTGGCCCAGACCCGACGCAGCCTGGTAGGTGCTGACGACGGCCTGCCGCATGCCCCACCGCTGCTCGATGCCCTTCAGGAGCCGGACCAGTGGGATCGTCGAGCAGTTCGGGTTGGCGATCACGCCCGACTTCGGCCGCTCGTCCAGCTCGTGCGCGTTGACCTGCGGAACCACCAGCGGCGTGTCCGGGTCCATGCGGTAGGCGATCGTGTTGTCGATGACGACGGCGCCGGCCGCGGTGGCCTTCGGCACCCACTGCTGGCTGGCCTCCGTACCGGCCGAGAAGAACGCCAGGTCCACGGAGGAGAAGTCGAACTCGTCCACGGCCTGCACCGGGTAAGAAGCCCCGTCGACGCTCAGCTCGGTACCGGCCGAGCGGGCCGAGGCGACCAGTTGGATGTCGCGATAGCGCAGCCCGCGCTGCTCGATCAGGTCGATCAGTGTGTTGCCGACGGCTCCGGTGGCCCCGACGATGGCGATGCGCGGCGCGCGGGAATCGTTTACGAGGGTCATCGCGTGCCTCCGGCCGTGATCTCGACGTTCGTGTCGTCCGCGGCGGCCGGCACCGCCGGGGCCTTCGCCGCCTGCCGCTTGAAGGACCAGCCCAGGTTGATGCCCAGGCTCGCGGCCACGATCAGCGGGATGCCGAGCGCCTGCAGCAGGCTCACGCTGTGCCCGTACACCGCCCAGTCCATGAGCATCGCCATGGCCGGGTACACGAAGGCGAGCACGGCGATCTTCGGCGTGGGGAGCTTCTGGTACGCCGAGTACATGAGGACGTACATCACGCAGGTGTGGATCAGCCCGAGGCCGACCAGCCAGCCCCAGTCGCTGCCCATGCCCTTCATCTCGCCCAGCGAGGTGAACGGCAGCAGGAGGAAGATGCCGAGCACCAACTGCACCAGGGCGACCAGGTGCGGGCGAACTCCTGTGACCCGCTTGGTGATGACCGTGGAGATGGCGTAGAAGACCGCGGCGAGCAGTGCGTATCCGAGCCCCGTCAGGTAGGAGCTGTCCCCGCTGCCTGTCAGGTCGGACGCGGACACGCCCGCGACCAGGATCAGACCGATGAACGCGACGGCGAGCCAGCCGAACTTGGTCGCCGTGAGCTTGTCGCGGAACAGCAGTGCCCCCAGGAGCACCACGTAGAACGGCTGCGTGTGATAGACGACCGTCGCCACCGAGATCGACGTTCCCTCGTAACTCTCGAAGAGGAAAGCCCAGTTGAACACGATGAAGACGCCGCCGAGCGCGGCGAGACCGAGCTTCTTCGCGGTGAAACCGTGATTCTTGAAGAACCCGCGTACCAGGCAGTACAGGCCGAGAGCGGCGGTGCCGAACAGGCAGCGGAAGAAGACCACGTTGAACGGGGATGCGCCCGATTCGATGACGAAGACGCCAAGGGTGCCCGAGAGCACCATGGCGAGGGTCAGCTCGATCGCTCCCTTCTTCTCGGTGCCCGGTGCCCGGGTGTCGGTACTCATGATGAAGATGCCTTTCGCAGAGGGAAGTGGGGAAAGATGCGTGCTGCGGGAGGAGCCCGCACCACGGGCGTCAGTGCAGGGGCACGGCGTACTGCAGACCGCCGCGGGTGTACAGCTCGTTGAGGCCGCGCGGCACGGCCAGGCCGCAGTGCGCGCCGAGGTTGCGCTCGTAGACGTCCGCGTAGGTGCCGACCGCGTCCAGGACCCGCACCGCCCAGTCCTTGTCGAGGCCGACGGCCGGGCCATGGGCCCCCGCCGCCTCGGCGGCCTGCGCGAGCGCCTTCTCCCGGTCGCCGGCCTCGTCGACGTGGAGCTCAGCGGACACCAGCAGCTGCAGCACCCAGCGGCACAGCCGGAACCAGGCGGCGTCGTCGTCGCGGACAGCGGCGGCCATCGGCTCACGGGAGATGGCCGCGTCCAGAATCCGGTGCGCCCCGGGATCGTCGAGCGCCGCGCGCTCACCGGCCAGCGCCACCCGGTCGAGTACGTAGGCCGCGCACGCGCCGCTCGCGTAACCGGCCAGTGTCAGCGCCGGCGTCGGATGGGCGACGGGCTCGACCGCAAGACCCCGACTCCCGTACCAGGAAGCGAGGTTGGCCGCGCTCGTCGTGCCCGCCTGGACCGCGACCCGGCGGCCGGCCAGCTCCTCGGGCCGTGTGATGCCGCTGTCCGCGCGGATGAGGAAACCCTCGCCGTCGTAGCACGTCACCCCGGCGAACAGCACCGGCGACGAAGCCTCACGGCCCAGGGTCCAGCTCACGTTCGCGACGGTCAGCTCCGCATCGCCGGCCGCGAGCGTGGACAGCCGGTCCGCGGGATCGGACGGAACCCACTCGACGGCCTCCGCGTCACCGACCGCGGCCGCGGCCACCGCGCGCGCCACATCGGTGTCGAGACCCGACCAGCGGCCGTCGTCGCCACGCATCGACAGGCCGCGGATACCACGGCTCACCACCGCACGCAGAGCGCCGCGACGACGCACCGCGTCGAGCGTAGGTGTACTCACGACATGCTCCTCGAATAGGAACCAACCTTGGGAAAAGAGGTGTTGCGTACCGTCATGCCAGCTCCCGGGGGTGCGTGCGGTCCGCGTACTGCACGCTGCGCAGATGACTGTGTGTGAGCTGCTCCCGGTCGAACCGGCGCTCGTTGAAACCGAGCATGGTCAGCAGACCGTTCGCGCTCACCGGCCGAGCCGTCCCGCGCACCACGTTCAACGGCATCCGCCCCGGTTCCGCCCACTGCAACATGCCGCCCGCGTCCACATAGGCGCGCGACTTGTTGGCGTTGTCTTGGTGCAGGCAGTACGGCACGTCCAGAAAGCCCCGCTCGAACGCCCGGATCAGCGCCTCGCCCACCGTCGGCGCGAGCTCCAGCGTGCTGTCGATCAGCCGCCGCGCCTCCTCGTAGATCCCGGAGTCGGTCGCGGCGATCTCGGCGCCACGCGCCGCCTCGTCGCGGGCGATGGACGCCGCGAACTCCAGCGCGTCGACGTTCTCCGCGATCGTCGGAATACGGTGCGCCTCCGCCGGCGTCTTCACGATCAGCCGCTCGCTGCCACTGCGGACCGCGAGGCGCACGCTCTCCTCGAGGATCCGGAAGGACCCGGTGGGCGTCCGCGGAAACACACCCATGAATGTGTAGAGCACGACATGCCAGGTGGCCGATCCGAGCCGCTCGCCGGCGAACCGGCGCAGCGCCGCGATCGCCTCCAGGTCCTGCCCCGGATGCGTCTGCTGCGCGTAGCTCAACGAGATGTCGCTCAGCCCGTGCTCACGGAAGAACAAAGCCTCCAGGACACTCAGCGCCACCAACAGGCTCGGCGGGCACAACTGACCCAGCATGCAGCCGCCGAAGCTTTCCAGATGCATCGGCTCGGACTGCTCGGCGATGAGCTCACAGCACCGCGCCCACGCCTCGACCGCTTGGCTGATCGGCGCGCGGCTGTACGGCAGGCAGTACGAGACGGGTCCGCCCTCGGTGGCGTCGACCCCCGCCTCGACCATGGCTTCGAACAGCGGGTACGGCAGAGCCGAGCCGTGGCGGACCTGAACGGGAAAGTCCGGACCCGACACCGAATCCAGCAGCGCCCGCGTCGTGCCAGCCCCGTGGGCGACCAGCGGGAACCCGTTCAACTCCGCGCCCGTACGCAGCGCCTGGCGCGCCGAGTCGTGGTCGTTGACCCGCGTGTAGCTGTCCAGGGTGATCGTGCCGGTGGCCGTGGCGTCGGCGCCGCGCACACCGAGCAGCCCCTCGCGCATCGTGGCCAGGTCCGCGAAGCCCATGCGTGGCTGGACCACGAGCCGGCCCTGTGCGTGTGCCTCGTGTACGTAGCGGGAGAACCGCCCGCCCTGCCGCGGCCGGTCCACGAAGGCCCCGGACAGCGATGCGTGCGACAACTCGCTCATGCCGCCGCCCCCGAAGAAACAAGAGCCGGCCGCGCGGAGTTGCTGTCGAGCGTGCCGAGGAACTCCTGGAAGCCCTCGATACCACCATCGGCCTCGAATACCGCGTCGTATCCACTGAGGGCCAATTCTTCGGCGAACACAATGTTCTCGGCGCCACGCACTCCGAGCTTTCCTCCAATCACCACGCGCAGATCGGACAATTCAGGGCGGTCTCGTATTCGGCGGATCAGTCGCAGCCCGTCGAGGTGCCCGTGCCCGTTGACCGTGCTGATGACCAGGGCGTCCGGCCTCGACCGGAGGCACTCCTCGATGATGAGGTCATCGGGGACGCAGGCCCCCAAGTTCGTTACCTGGGCTCCTTGTTCCTCGAGCAGCAGCTGCAGGAAAACGAGATTCCACATGTGGGCGTCGGAGGACACGCTCGACACGACAAAGCGCTTGGACGGAAGCATGACCTGGGACATATTGATTCCCCCTGGTGTGTAGCTGGGACTCTAAAAGTCTCTGCGGCGCCTGGCCGAAAGTCCAGGATTCCCATTCGGTGAAACAGATAGCTGTTATCGTCTGAATCGATCGATAAAGCTAATCCATTCATGCGCAGCATGAAGAAATCGCATGGAATTCTGGCCGGACTCCTGCGCGCCGGGGGCGGAGCACTGATCAGGGCACCTGCTGCTCCTGGTACTCCCGGCTCAGGAAGTCGATGACCTTCTCCACGAACACCTGCCGTTCACGGGAGAGTTGAGCCCCCTTGCGCCACGCCACCTGCGTGTACAGCTCGAAGGGGACCTCCCAGGCCAGCGGCACGAGCGAGCCCGCGGTCAGCTCGTCCAGCACGGTCATGCGGGGCAGCAGGCTGACCCCGAGCCCGGCGCCGACGCCACGCTTGATCGCTTCGATGTTGCCGAACTCCAGGAACGGCACCGGCTCTCCGGTGCCGTCGTTCAGCTCCGCCTCCAGCAGCTCCCGGTAGGCACACCCGGCCTCCGGCGCAAGGACCGACTCGAGACGCAGGTCGTCCGTGGCCACCTTCGACTCACCGGCCAGCCGATGCCCGGGCGCGGCCACGACGACCAGCCGCTCCGCCCCGAGCACCTCACTGTGCACACCGGAGTGCTGTGTCTCGGCCTCCATCAGGAAGCCCGCGTCGAACACCCCCTGGCGCAGAGAGTGCAGTGTCTCGGCGCACAGACTGGGCCGGAGAGCGATCTGCAGCCGCGGGTAGCGGTGGTGGAAGTACTCGAGAACCGCCGGCATCCGATAGGAGGTGATGCTCTCCATCGTCCCGATCGTCAGCACGCCCTCGGGCTGGGCGTCGGGGGAGGTCGCCCCGCGTGCCTCGTCGGCCAGCGAGAGCATCTGGCCCGCGTAGGGCAGCAGACGCGTACCGGCCGGTGTGAGCTTCACCTTGCCGCCGACCCGCTCGAACAGATCACTGCCCAGAGACACTTCCAGACTCTTGATCTGAGCCGTCACACTGGATTGCGCGTAGTTCAGCTCGGCTGCGGCTCGCGTGAAACTCCCCAACTCGGCCACGCGGTGGAAAGTACGGAGTTGCCGGATATCCATTGAGTTCTCCCGGTGTGCTACGTGGAGTTGGTCCACGATGGACGAGACACCGAGCCTGCCGACCCGCACCCGTCGCCGGGAAGTACCGGCGGATGGCACACACTGACCACGACAGGTATGTGCCGGACCGACGTCACCGGCCAGTACCGTCCGGGCGCCACCTCCCTCACGCGCACCGCGGCGATCCGGCCGACCTGCACCGTGTCGGGCTTGCCGCCCAGCTCCAGGTCTTCGGCCCGCGGGTAGAAAGCGGCGAGTTCGCCCTGCGATCCTTCGCCGGCGCGCAGGAACGCGGCGACGTACATCTCCGCGAACCCGCCGGGGCCCGTCGTGTCGCCGCTGGAGAACTGCACCACCGGGGCGGGGTGAGCATCCGCGGCCAGCTGCGACACGATCGCCCAACCACCCAGCAGCGGGCCGGAGATCAGCAGGGCCCATGCCAGACGCCGCACGACGTTGGTCGCCACCGCGACCGACCCCGTCGACGGCGACGCCCACCAACCGCTCCGCTCGTCCGGTTCCTGGTCCACCGCGACATCGGCGCCGGACTTTCGGGCACGCTCCTTTCGGCCCCGGGTCTGCGGATTCGTTGATCACGCAGACCACGACGCGTCCCACAACATCGCCCACCGTGGGTGGCACATGTGGGTCTGCGGGGCCCGGTCAACGGCCGCTGAACTCACCCTCATCACGTGAGAACTGGACGCAGCCGAACCCATCACAGCCAGTGATGACTCAAGTAGCAAGCCCGGTCGTTCACGACCGGGTAGCTGACATGAGGGCCATGGCGAGTACGGCCTGGTCGTCTCCCTCGGAGGTGGCCGACCAGTTCCTGGTGTCGGTCTCCAGGAACGCCACGACCGCCTCCGGATCCGTCCTCTGTGTGCCGCGGAAGTGTTCGGTGAGCCGTTCCAGGACGGGGTAGAAGTCGCCGTCGGAGTTGCGGGCCTCGCTGATGCCGTCCGTGTAGAGGACGAGGACTTCGCCGGGCTGCAGCCTGTGCAAGGTCGTCAGCCCCGGGACGGGAGAGAGCTCCTTGAGTCCGAGGGGGAGTGCGGGGGCTGTCGCCAGGATGCGGGCGCCGTGGGGGCCGACGGCGATCGGGGGCGGGTGGCCGTGGTCCATGATGCGTACGGTGTCCTGGTCGAGTTCCAGGAGCAGTGCGGTCACGAACAGCTCGGGGTCGCCGACCGTTGTGCGTGTCACGTTGCGGTCGATGCTCAGCTCCAGCCGGTCCGCCAGGAGGGCGAGATCTTTCCATTCGTGCGCGGACACCCGGAAACCGCCCAGGACCGCGGCCACCGCCTGCACCGCGTCCAGTCCCTTGCCCCGCACGTCGCCGATGATCGCCCGTACTCCGAACGGCGTCTCACACACGTCGTAGAGATCACCACCGACCAGCGTGCCTCCCTCCCCGGCTGTGTAGTGGGCGGCGGCGCGCACATGCCCGATCCGGGGCGGTACGGGCCGCAGCAGGGTCCGCTGCAAGGCCTCCGCCACCGAATTCGCCCGGATCAGATGCCTCTGCGCGCGCTCCCGCTGCACAGAGAGCAGGACGCTGACCACGCCGATGAGGAACGTCGCCACATACAGCGCCACGTGGTGCTGCTCGCCGAAGTGGCCCGGACGTCGCCACGCCATCAGCATCTGCAGTCCTAGACACACCACCACCGAAACGGCGGTGCCCCTGGGCCCGCGCGTCGCGGCGACCAGCGGGGGAACACCCGTGAGCAGGAAACTGACCGGCTCCCGCCCGCCCAGGGCGGCCTCCGAGATCAAGTCCAGGGCCACCGCCGCGAACGGCAGCCACCACACCCACCCGCGGCTCCCCACAGACAGCCGCCCACCCGGCGAAGAGGATTCCAAGGACACCTGCGCACTGTAGAACCACACCACCCGCCCCACCGCCCCGGCACGCGTGGCTGTATCAGCCGGCTGAGGCCTGTTGTCCGCGCCGGGAGGCGACGCTCATCGGCCGGAGCCGGTGGTGCCGGGCGGCGGAGGGCCGCTGGTAGACCCAGAGCTGCGCACCGCTGCCGCCGGAGTCGACCGCCACTGACCCAGGCAGCAGGTCCCACGCCTCCTCGATGGCGGCCGCGGCGTTGTTGATGTCCTCGCTGGTCGGCCGGTCACGAGCGGCACGTGCCCGACCCAGCCGTCGTGGTGCTCCAGCACATCGAGCACCACGCCCGGCAGCGGCCCGTTGGGGGAGGCGATCTCACGGTCCCAGATACCCTGCGCTCCCTTGGCTTGCTGGAGGAACTGCCCCCGCCTGCGCTGCTGTTCGTGGTCCGTCATTGGCCACGCTTCCTGTAGATCGGCCCTGAACCTTTCGTTGTACCGACCGCTGGCACAGATGGACGGCGGAGGGATTTTTGGGCTGAGGTAGCCGCTTCGGTGCCGTGAGGGCAACGTGGTCGCCTGGTTGGCTGGATCAGGGGTCGCTGTGGGGGACGCCACTCACTCAAACCGGGCAAAATGTGCGACTCTGTGAATTGTGCAATCTTCAACTATCGCTCGCCGGCAAGGCCGGGTGCCGTCATTGCTGGGCCCGCGGCTTCTGCTGTCGCGAATCGTTGGGACGACCCGTCCGGGCTGGGGACGGCATGCCCTGGTGCACGGCACCAAGAATCTGCTCGCGGCGCTGCTTGCTTGGGAGGCCGCCACTCTCTGGATCCCGGGAGAGTCGTCGTATGTGGCTGTCGCCACCGCGCTGCTCATGGTCAATGCCGCGACGGTGTACCGCTCTGTGACGCAGGCTGTTCGGAGCGTTGCCACCCGGGCGATGGGAGTGCTGTTGGCGCTTGGCACCGTGTGGTTGCTGGGATCCACCGCCGGAAGCATCGCGGGCATCGTGGGGATCGCCCTGGTCGCGGCTGGGCGTCGAGCCTCCGACGAGCGGCTTCAGGTCGCATCGACGGCGGTTCTCACGCTCGCCACTGCGGCCGCCGCACCGGTCGGGAACGTCGTCTTCACGGCGATTGCGGCGCTGAGCGGCGCCGTGGTGGGTGTTGCGGTGAACGCGCTGGTCCTGCCACCAATGCATCTGGAGGAATCCGATGACGCGGTTCGAGACCTCGCCCGAGTCATGGGGGCATTGCTGCGCGATATGGGCCACGGGCTGCGAGAGCGGCAGCATGCCGCCCGCGCGCATGGCTGGGTGCAGGACGGCAGAGGCCTGGGGCGGCGGGTCGCGGATGCGCGCGAGCACGTGCAGCAAGGGCAGGAGAGCCTGCGCTGGAATACCTGCTGGGTGGTGCGTCCGCGACACCGGCCTGTGACTTACGGTGACATGCTCAACACATTGCACGGAGTATCACTCCAGGTACGCGGAATCGCTCGAACGCTGGCCGACAACGTGTACGACGATCACACCGACCACCACCTGGGACAGCAGTTCCTCGATCGGTACGCCGAGATGCTCAAGTTGGCAGGGCAGGCAGTCGAGGCGTTCGTCGAGGCCGAGGCCGAGAGCGCAGCCCGCCCGGCGGAAGCCCGCGAGGGACTGCGCGAAGCGATCGACGGTGCCCGGGCGTGGCACGAGACCATGACCGACCTCATCGGCCGGGGCGCGTTGGTCAAGCCGGGTGCCTGGCATGTCTACGGATCCCTCATGACCGACGTGGAGCGCCTCCTGGCCGATCTGGACCACGCCGACAGGCTCTGACTCCGAGTGCGCTGCGCGAAGGCGCGGCCACGGCGCCAGGTGGCTTGTGGATGCAGCGGCCGAGCATGTGGCATACCAGCTCGTGCTGCTCTACCTCTGATCTTGGCCAGTGCTCCGCCGTTTACGGCGGGGGTGAAGGCCATCTCAGAGCTGCTCTGACCCGCGCGGTTCGCACGGGTCTGCGGTGTTGTTCTCAGCCGATGGGGCGTTGCTGGTTCTCGATGTACTGCTTGACGACGGTCAGCGGTGCCCCGCCGCAGGATCCGGCGAAGTAGGAGCCGGACCAGAAGTGTCCGCCCCACAGGTAGCGGCGCACGTGTGCGCTGTGTTCCTGGCGGAGCCTGCGGGAGGAGACGCCCTTGAGGGAGTTGACCAGTTTGGAGAGCTGGACCTTGGGCGGGTAGTGCACAAGCAGGTGGACGTGATCCTGTTCGCCGTTGAACTGCTTCAGGTCGGCTTCGAAGTCCGCGCAGACCTCGCGCATGATCTCCTCAGTGCGCGTCAGCATGGCGTCGGTGAATGCCTTGCGCCGGTACTTGGTAACAAAAACCAAGTGGACATGCAGGTTGTAGACGACGTGGCGCCCGGTGCGCACGTCAGGATTCGGGTTCCATCGTGGTGACATAAGCCAACTTTAGTAGGCTGATCGTCATGAGCGAACTCGTGTGGGAGAAGCGGCAGTTCGGGCATCGCGCCCGGCTGGCGCTGACGCCTGCACAGGTCCGGCTCATGGACGACCAGGCGCACGCCGCGCGGGCGATGTGGAATCAGCTCCACGACCTGTGGCGGATGACGCCCAAGTGTCAGCGCTCCCTGACGCGCTTGGATCAGACGCTGCGGCAGGCCCGCAAGGAGATCGACTGGTACGCGGTGCTGCCCGCGCAGGCCGCGCAGGCGGTCCTCAAGACGTACTTCCAGGCGTGGCGGAACTGCTGGGACGGGCGTGCGGACGAGCCGAACTTCAAGGCCCGCTTCCGCACCGTCATGTCCGTGGACATCCCGCAGGGCCGGGATCTGCAGATCAAGCGGGTGCACCGCCGGTGGGGCATGGTCAACATCCCCAAGGTGGGCCGCGTCCGCTTCCGCTGGACCAAGGACCTCCCGGTCGGCAAGCACGCCAACAAGGAGAACCGGATCACCGGGGCACGGCTGGTCAAAGACGGACTCGGCTGGCACATCGCCTTCCGCGTCCAGACTCTTGAGGTCAAGCCCGAACCGCACACCGGACTGGAGGTCGGCATCGACGCCGGGGTGAACCTGCCCCTCGCGCTGTCCGACGGCAGCCACCAAGACCACGGACGGCCGCCCCGGCTCCCGGACGGCACCGCCGACCGGGACAAGTGGCTGAACCCGGACGAGAAAGCCAGACTGCTTCGCCTGGAACAGCGGGCCGCGCACCGCAAGTCCTTCCGCAAGCCGAAAGAGCGCAGCTCGAACCGGCTACACCGCACCTACGACCAGATCAAGCAGCTCCGCGCAAGAGCCACGCGCCGAGCCATTGACTGGCAGCACCAGGCCACCACCGCCATCGCCGAGCAGTACGGCACGGTCGTGGTGGAACAGCTCAACATCACGAACATGGTCAAGTCCGCCAAGGGCACTACCGACCAGCCGGGGAAGAACGTCGCGCAGAAGTCCGGTCTGAACCGCTCCATCAGCCAGGAGGCATGGGGTCGCACCGTGACGATGCTGACGTACAAAACTGCCCGCAACGGCGGCACCCTCGCCAAGGTTCCCGCCCCGAACACCTCCCTGCGCTGCTCCGCCTGCGGTTTCATCACGCCCGGCAGCCGGGAAGACCAGGCCACGTTCGTATGCAAGAACCCCGACTGCGGATGGTCCGGCAACGCCGACTGGAACGCAGCCCGGAACATCTTGCACCTGTACCGGATGGGCCACACGCTCATCCCGGCTGCCGGGAGGGCAGTCGTCAGGCGCACCCGTGGCGCCAAGCCCGCCGCCGCAAGGTAGGCAGGAATCTCCTTCCTGAGCTTGCGAAGGGAGGAGAGCACTTCAAATACGACACAGCCATGCGCATTGGGTCTAGCCCAACCGACAGCTCCCGCTGGTAGTCGCGTTCCAGTTCGTCCTCGACTATCTGAACCGCGGTATCTCGCTCAATCACTCGGTCAGCATCCCGTAGGGACACCGAGGGCGACCACCAGGTCTCTGCTCGATACAAGTGCGAGCAGACAACGGTGGACGCTTGCGACGGCACCGACGGGTGCTGCTGATTCTCCGAGCGCTGGAGTAACGATGATCACTAACGGTGACAGCTTCACAGAAGCTGAGCCAGAACCCGAGTTTTGACAGCACCGGGCTACTTGCCAGGGCAGCATCGAGATGCTCTTGGTGAAAGGCCCTGGTCATGCCGCAGATGTCGAAGGTCGAGCTGTACGCCGCGATCCCGAGCCGAGAACACCGCCAGCTGACCTTCCCAGTCGTTCAGCCGGTCGTGCCGTCGAGCATCTCGCCGGGGAGGCGTTGTTGGGCCGTGCCTCTTTTCCCGGGCGCCCGGGGGGCATCCCTGCGGGGCTCCCTGCGGCGTGCTGGTGAGTTCGGCAGGAGGCCGAGTCGACGCTCACCGTGGACCGGTCGATC
Source organism: Streptomyces sp. NBC_01003 (assembly GCF_045162695.1). Lineage (NCBI taxonomy): Bacteria > Bacillati > Actinomycetota > Actinomycetes > Kitasatosporales > Streptomycetaceae > Streptomyces > Streptomyces sp. NBC_01003. The sequence goes on along the minus strand of NZ_CP108708.1, from coordinate 32,551 downwards.
CGGCACTCCGCGTCACTGTGCGCCGGGACGGGAACGAAGATCTTGTCCCATGTGCTGTTTGCCGGCCGGGGTCTGTGCCGTTCGGGGCACGGTCTTCCACGGATCGAAACACGCAGGCGGATCCCGCCATGGCAGCAGGGTGTGCTGCCGGCACAGGAGTGCGTTGATGACCCTGCGGTGGCTGATCCAACGGCCGCTGCGCTGCCCGGACTTCGGCAGATGCGAACCAACCATCACCCGCACAGACAAATGCTCCAGGGCAGTGCGCCTGGCGCAGATGCCGCTGGTGCAGGGGCCTGTTACCCGTGCTTGTAGATGTTGATGCTGTTGTTGATGTCGCCGACGGAGAAGTTGATCAGTCCGCCGCAGGCCAGGAGACAGAATCCGGGGGTCGGGCCGGGGGGCGTCGGGGCGGACGTGACCTGGACGGTTGTGCTGTTGTCGGAGTGATCGCACTGCGTGTTGCCGTTGTAGGAAGCGATGATGGTGTGCGTGCCGGGGGTGGAGAACGTGGCGGAGATGCTGACCTGGCCGTTGGCGTTCACGTCCATGGTCTTGAGCTCGACATTGTTGTCGAAGAATGTCACGCCGAGCCCGCCTGTGGGGTCGGCAGGACAGTCGACCGTGGCCGCCAGCTGCACCGTAGCGCCCACCTGGGTGGACTGCGGGGTGGCCGTCACCGTGGTGCTCGACCCTGCGGCCCAGGCGGGTGAGGCCAGTCCCAGCACGGCGGCCAGGGCTGTGGTGACGACGAGTCTTGTCCTGCGTGGTGTGATCCTCACCGGTTCGGCTCCTTGTTGTGTCGCCGGGCCCGCGGTTGCGGGCGCCTGGGAGCTTCACGCTATGGCGGTGCTTCTTGCCTTCCAGGGAGGCGGCGCCCATAAGTAACCTGGTTGGATCATCGGTTGAGAGGGTCGTCGGGCGGCCGAGTGGCACCGCGGTACGACGGGCTGTACGAGGTGGGTGCGGCGGGTCCTTTTCTTGGCGTCGGGGTGTCAGATGCCGGGCGGGGCGATGCGGGTGTAGGTCAGGCCGGGGCTGGTGCCGCCTGCCGTCGTGACGGTCACCGTGACCGCACCCGCGGGTCCCGCGGGTGCGACCGCCGTGATCTGTGTGTCCGACACGACGGTGAATGAGACGGCCGTCGCCCCGAAGATGACGGCCGAGGCGGTGGCCAGGTTCGTGCCGGTGAGGGTGACCACGGCGCCTGCGGACGTCGGACCGCTGCTGGGCACCACTGCGGTCAGGGTGGGCGTGGCGACATAGCTGAAGGCGACGGGGTTGCTCGTGCCGCCCGGGGTGATCACTGTGATCGGTGAACTCCCCGTCCCCGGCGGGGCGGTGGCCGTGATCTGCGTCGCCGACAGCACGGTGAAAGAGGCGGCGTTGGTGCTGCCGAACCGTACGGCACTGGCGTTGAGCAGATTGCTTCCGGTCAGGGTGACCACCGTGCCGCCGGCTGCCGGGCCGAGGGCGGGGCTGGCACTGTTGAGGACGGGAGGCAAGGCGTAGAAGAAGAAGGCATCCGGGGCGCTGGTGCCCCCCGGTGTCGTGACGCTCACCACCGCGGCCCCGGCGCTTGCGGCCGGCGTCACGGCGGTGATCTGGGTGGCCGAGTTCACCACGAACGACGTCGCCGGGACCCCGGCGAAGGTGACCGCCGTGGCCCCGGTGAACCCGGTTCCCGTGAGGATGACACTGGTGCCGCCCGACGTCGGACCGCTACTGGGCGCAACCCCCGTGACCACCGGCACCTGCGCCACCACATAGGTGAACGTCACCGCGTTGCTGTTGCCGGTCGGATGGACGACGATCACCGCCGCCGCACCCGCGGCGTGCGGCGGGCTCACCGCGGTGATCTGGGTGGCCGAGTTGACGATGAAGGAGGTCGCGTTGGTGCTGCCGAACCGTACGGAGGTGGACCCCGTCATCCCAGTGCCGGTGAGGGTGACGCTGGTACCCCCGGTGGTGGGCCCTTGCGAGGGATTGATGGTGCTGATCGTGGGCGGCATGAAGATGCTCCTATGGCAGCCTGGGCGAAGCCCAAGGTGACGCGGATGTCCGCTCCAGGTCCGGGGGAACTGCCCGGTCTGGGGCTTGGGCGTATGAGGGCCGTCCGCCCACGGGGGATCACGTGGCCGGACGGCACAGGGCGGGAACTGCCGTCGGGCAGCGGTGGTCAAGGAGAGCTGCCGCCCGGTGAAGACCGGGCGGCAGCGGGGCTGACGGTCAGATGCCGGGAGGCGCGACGTAGGTGAACGCACCGGCGGCCGTGTCGGAGCCGGCCGGGTTGGTCACCACGACGTCGACCGCGCCGGCGGTGCCGGGCGGGGTCACTGCCGAGACCGTGGTGGAGTTCACCAGGGAGAACGGCGCCGGGTTGCCGTCGAAGGTGACCGACTCGGTGCTGCCGAGGTTGGTGCCGGTGATGGTCACTCCGGTACCACCGGACGCCGGCCCGGCAGTGGGCGTCACCGCGGTCACGGTGGGCACGTCCACGTAGGTATAGGACAGACCGTTGTTCGTGCCGCCCGCGGTGGTCACACTCACTCCTACGGGACCTGGCGCCGCGCCTGCCGGCACGACGACGGTGAGCTGGGTGTCGGAGACGACCGTCGGTACGGCGGAGTTGGCGCCGAACGACACACTGGTGGCCGTCGCCAGACCGACACCGTTGATCGTGACCGTGTTGGTGCCCGCCAGGGGGCCGGATGTCGGCCCGAGCGAGGACTTGAACGGGGCTCCGACGTAGAAGAACGCAAGCGGGTTGCTCGTTCCGCCCGGGGTGGTCACGGTCACCCCGACGCTGCCGGCGCCCGAGGGCGACACGGCTGTGACCTGGGTCGGCGTGACGTTGGTGAAGCTGGCGGCCGGCTTGGTGCCGAACGTGACGGCGGTGGTGCCGGACAGGTTCGTACCGGTGATCGTCACCAGCGTGCCACCGCCGGTGGATCCCTGGTTCGGAGATATGGGCATGGAGAGACTCCTTGCTGACAGGACAGGTACACACAGGACACGGCGGAACCTGGGGACCGCCGGGCATCCTTCGCGGAAGGCCCTTACGGCAGGAGGGACGGCTGAACCGTGCAGCCGGTCAATGGAGTTCCCTCATGAACGCACAAAGGAAGAACCGGCAGATGCTGCCCTTTACCGTGATCCCCGGTCGTGGGATGGGCAGCCCACCGGTTCGCTGCTTCAAGTACCCCACAAGGATGAATCTCTGACAAGGTGCCAGCCACAGCACGTGGATGCTTGAGGGGGCGTCTGCGTACCACCGGCGTGCACCACCGATCTTCGCCTGGTCCGCACAAAAAAAGACCAGCCGGCACCGCGTAAGCGGCACCGACTGGCGTTCCAACCCCACTTGGGTGCCCATCGCGACCCCGGCGGACCTGTTCCTTCCCACGTGTGAAGGGACAGGCCACCCCAGCACCACGCATCCCGAGTGGTACGGGCTGCCCATTAGTTGGAATATGTTCAGTAACGCAGGATCCTGGCATATGCGGCAAGTTCCTGGTGGCCAGTTCACCCGATTGGCCTAGAACGTGTCTCTTTGATGGGTTGGTCAGTTGATCGGATGCGCCTGTCTGGTTAGTGATCACTGACGCGATGTGGGTCCGGATCGAGCCGCTCATGCCGGCCGATCCGGTCCGTGGCCGACGGTGGGCCGACCACCGTCGGACCCTTGAGGCCATCGCGTGGAAGTACCGCACCTGCTCCCCGTGGCGGGACCTGCCCTGTGAGCTCGGGTCGTTCCAGACCGCACATAAACGCCTGCTCAAGATGGGCCGTTGACGGCAACTGGGAACGGATTCTCTCAGCGATCCTCGCCTCGGCGGACGCCGGTGACGACGTGGGCTGGACGGTGTCGGTGGACAACCATCTGCCGGGCCCACCAACACGCTGCCGGAGCCGGGAAAAGGGGGCACCCGACCGTTCAGAACCTCACGATCACGCACTCGGACGCTCCCGCGGCGGCCTGAGTACGAAAGTCCACCTGGCCAGTGACAGTCGAGCGCGACCATTAGCTCTGCACGTCACCGCTGGCCCAGGCCGGTGACGCCCCGGCCTTCGAGGCAGTCATGGCCAGAATCCGGGTTCCACGAACGGGACTTGGGAGACCAAGGACTCGACCGGCACTCGTCCTCGCCGACCGGGCGTACTCCTCCCGCGCGATCCGCGCATCTCCGCCGGCGCGGCATCCGAGCTGTCATCCCGCAGCCCGCCGACCAGATCGGTCACCGCCTCCGGCGAGGCCGTGCCGGAGGCCGCCCGCCGGGCTTCGACGGCGAGGCATACAAAGAACGCAACACCGTCGAACGCTGCATCGCCCGACTCAAACAGTGGCGGGGCCTGGCCATGCGAACCGACAAACTCGCCCTTGCCTACCAGGCCGCACTCCACCTCGCCGCCATCCTCATTTGGACCAGCAGCTGACCACGAAGACGATTACGGGCACGCCTCACAGAGGCGAAGGGCCGCGCGCGAAGATGAGCGCATGGACGACCTCCTGAAGTTCCTCCGCGCTCGCATCGAGGAGGACAACCACGCCTACGCCTACGTTGCCCAGACGTTCGGCAGAGACGCCCTGCTCGACAGCCACCTGCCCATGCTCCATCTGATCGACATGCTGGCACGGGACTACACGGCCATGGACCCTGCAGACTCGCGTCACGCGGGCCTCCACCACGCGATTCGTGTCCTTGCCCAGTTGTATGCCGAGCATCCCGCCTACCAGCAGGAATGGCGCTCCTAGAAGTCTCCAGAGAGACAGGCTCTAGTCCGATTCACTGATCGACCGGCCTGTCCCGGCTCGGCCGTCGGAGCCCCGGGTGCGTCCCGCAGGGATCCGTCAGGAGGTGGTTGCCGGGTGCGGGTTGCCGAGGTACGGGAACCGGTCCAGGGTGTCGGTGTGCGGCGTCAGACCGGTGGGCGGCGCCTCGTTCTTGGTGAGGAACGCGACGCGGATGTCGATGACGTCTTCCGCGAATGTCCGGCCATTCGGGTACGCGGCAGGCTTGGACGGGTCGAAGTGCAGCACGTCCGGCAGGAGGCCGTGCTCGTCGAGCGCGGTGATCGCCTCCTCACGCGAGTAGCCGCCGGTGTGGCCCAACAGGTGGACGAACTGATCCGTCCACCTGGCCCGGTCGTTAACCGGCTCGCTGGCGTTGTACTCCTCCTTCGTGTCGTCGGTGTTGAAGAAGCTGCTCATTGAGGGGTGCCCGGCCCGGTCCGCGTGGACGAGTTCGCCGTCGCGCAGGACGCTGCACCGGCCCCAGATGTGCAGCTCGGGCTTGGGGGCCAGCTCCGCGGTCGGCAGTTCGATGGCCATGGAGAAGACGTTGGCCGTGCTGTTGGAGTCGACGCCGGTCCACGGGGACTTTCCACCCAGATGGGGCGCGGTGAAATTCCGGTTGCCGCTGGTATCGAACAGATTCTTGATGCCGTCGAAGTCGAAGAAAAAGGCATCACTGCGGCTGCCGGCGGCCACCTTGTAGTCGCCGCTGCTGACCACCTTGGCCTGAGGGCCGAAAGAGACGTCGGCGTTCGACACGATCTTGGTGCCGACCGCCTCGGGCATACAGGACTCCGCACCGGTTGCCATGAAGACGCTGTAGGTCTGGGAGCCGTCGGATGCCGGCGGGCTGAAGACCCAGCTGAAGGCGATGTCGGTCAGGTAATCGCCGTCGTTGTCGATGTTCAGTCGGTATACGGCGTCGGGGTGCAGGGCATCGGCATTGGGATTGGCATTGAGGATGAGAACGGTCCTGCTCGGATCGCCGGGTGCCCCGAAGGCGTACAGGTCGCACAGATCGAGCCGCTGGTCGCCCAGCGGTGGCCCAAGGCTGAGGCCGGTGAAGTGGTTGGACATGTCAGGCCCTTCCATTGCTCGCAGGTCGGAGAACCGCTACCGCCTGAACGGCCGTTCTGCGGCGAGTGAGGTACACCCGCACCTGGACGGTGCGTCCACGCTAGCCGCCACAGCAGTCCGACCATCGAGGGCGAACGCGCAGCCGCCAAACAACGCTCGGATGGGTCACCGACAGGCGGGAGGCGATCGTCTCGCGCTCCGAGAGCACGCCTTCAGGGGGTCGCCGATCAGTTGATCAACTCATAAAGAGACACGCTCCAGGCGGCCTTCTCGTCGTCGACGGTGTTCACCGGATTCCTCCGAGGATGCCCCGGCCTTTGGGCCGGGGAGGAATTGGACTCCTGGGGAGCAGGGCAGAGAAAGCCGGATCGTCGTCAGGGCGATCCGGCGTCCGCCCCGCGTGATGATGAGGAACCCCAGCGAGATCAGTTGTTCTCAACTGTCAGTCCTCCCAGATAGGTTGTGCTTCATGACGACCGGAGCGTTGACGGCAGGTGGCGGGCACGCCCGCTACACGTTCCGGCTGCGCCTGTCGTCCACGGCCATCCGCGCGCTGGAAGCGGAATGGGCGCGCTGCCGCTGGGTGTGGAACGAGTCGGTGGCCAAGTCGAGGGCCGTGCATCTGCACAACAAGGCCACCGGCGAGAAGACAACGTGCGGTCCGGCGCAGCTCGACAAGATGCTGACCGCGGCCCGTACCGCGAACGCGTGGCTGCGTGAGGGCTCCAGCGTTGTGCAGCAGCAGTTGATACGGGACTTCGCGAAGTCCCGCGCGAAGGCACTGAAAGACATCAAGGCCCGGTTGCCGATGCGGCAGCGGGCCGGTATGCCGAAGTACAAGAAGAAGCATCAGGCCGGCCCGAGCCTGAACTACACCCAGCGCGGTTTCCGGGTGAAAGACGGCCGTCTGCATCTCGCCGGCGGCATCGCGGCGACGGTCGTGTGGTCGCGTGAGCTGCCCGAGCCGCCGTCCAGCGTGCGCGTCTACCGCGACAGTCTCGGCCACTGGTACGCCTCGTTCGTGGTCGCCACCAGCACCCAGGCGCTTGTCGAAACCGGCTGCGTGATCGGCATCGACTGGGGTGTGAAGGAGACCGCGACCACCACATCCGACGACTACGACCTTCCCCATCCCGAGCATGGCCACCAGGCCGCGCAGCGCCTCGCCCGCTACCAGCGGATGATGGCCCGCAGGAAGCCGAAGAAGCAGCCCTGTTCGAACGGCTACAAGGGCGCCAAGAAGCAGGCGGCGAAGCTGCACAAGAAGGTGGCCCGGCAGCGCCAGGACACCGCCCGCAAGTGGGCCAAGCGTGTGGTCCGCGACCACGACGCCTTGGCGGTAGAGGACTTCCGCCCGAAGTTCCTGGCGAAGTCGACGATGGCCCGCAAGGCCGCTGACGCTGCGATCGGCGCGACCAAGAGCGCCCTGGTCGAGATGGCCCGTAAACACGGCCGCGCCGTGCACCTCGTCAATCCCGCGCACACCACCATGGACTGTGCGCACTGCGGTGCGAGAGCCAAGCATCGCCTACCTCTCTCCGAGAGAACGTATACGTGCACCGGGTGCGGAACCGTGTCCCCCAGGGACAAGAACTCCGCCCGCGTGATGCTCGTCCGGGCTGGTCTCAACCCGGCTAGTGCTGATCTTGTAAGCCCTGCCACCTGCTAGGTGCCAGGCAAAGTGAGCTAGGAATCCCCCTGCTTCAGCGGGGGGAGGACGTCAAGAGAACAGTAGGCATCCCCCCCCGCCCCCGCCCCGCCCCGGGCAGGCGTGTCCCGAAGCGGAAGCCGACAGGGCATAGCGCGGTCGAGATGTCGTCGGGCCCGGTCTGCCTCCTGGGCCTCAACTGCCGCCCAGAGGGCTGAACCGGTGAAGAACGTGCTCCGTGAGTCGGAGGCCCGGGACCGTGCGGCGTTCATCAAGCTGCTGGCGTCGCCGGAGGTCCATACCTACCTCGGCGGCGCCCGGCCGCGTGAGGAGCTTGAGCGCGAGATGTCCGGGGTGCCTGAGCGGTGGCCCGGGAGCTCTGTCGTTGATCTCGACGGGGTCGATGATCGGGCAGATCCTGCTGCGGAGAGCAACGCGGCATCGTCGCCCGGCTGCCGCGGGGAAGGTCGATCTGGGCTACCTGTTCCTGCCACGGGCGTGGGGATTTGGGTACGCCGCCGAGGCGTGCGCGGCGGCACTCGGCCGGCTCGCCGGCGCGCTTCCTGGTGAGCCGATGGTGCTCACCACTCAGAGCGCCAACTCGCGCACCACGGGGGTCTTGCGCGGCTCGGCGTAGAGCGGACCACCATGACTCAGACCAGCATCTGGAAGCAGATCCTCGACCCCTCCCACCGTGCCGACCCGCGTCGCCGCAGCAATCGAGCGGTTCGGCCGTATCGACACGCTTGGAGGGCGTCTGGTCGCACGTGAAGCGGTCGTTGGCCAACCTCACCAAACACGGCCTCGACCAGCTCACCGCGCTTGTGAAGACCCCGGCTCAAACGGATGAAGTACCGATCCGGCCTCATCGACGGCCTCACCGCCAAGACCGGCCTCGACTTCCAGCCGCCGCAACCTCAGCCATTGAAGATCTGGCCGGCCACTCTGAGCGTCGCAGTTGGCTGGCTCAACGATCCCGCTGCTGGTCAGCAGCTGATTGGGGGGTTACCGGACGCGACTCGGCAGAAGTCCGATCCGAGTCCACCGTCGACGGTGCCGGCGTTCGGGCCGACGAAGATGAAGTCGCCGTCGGAGCCGCCGAGGATCCTGCCGTTCGCCGTGGTGCCGGCGTTGGCCGTGATGGAGTCGCCTCCGGCGCCGCCGGCGACGGTGCCGGCAACGATGCCGTTGATGACGATGTAGTCGCTCCCGCCCGAGCCGTCGACGCTATCGCCCAAGGCAAGAGCGCCGCAGCTGATGTAGTCGGGGCCGGCAGTACCACTGACGGTCGTGCCGGACACGGGACGGCCGTTGACCGTACATGAAGTCAGGGCTTGTGCAGGCGTCGCAGTCAGGACGACGGGAGCGGCCACGAGGGTGGCGGCGCAGAGCGTACGCATCGCGTGTCTGGTCATGCAATGAGTGCTTCATGATGACCTCATGATCGCAATTCTGCTCCATCGGTGACTCCGCCGTTCGGGGCAGTTTGCCGCCCGGACGGGTCACTGGGGCTGACGGTCCGATGACCGGGATTGCGACGGGTGTCCGAGGCGGGAGTCCGGGGCCCATCCCGCAGGTTCCCAATCTGCGAGCCTGCGGGAACCACCCACACCCACGACGCCGCCGACGTATGGAAGCTCGCCGACTTCCAGCAGACGGACGGGCCCAAGCCCACCGACGCCGGCGCCAAGTTCGGCACGGCTAGCCAGCTGTAGCGCGCGGACACCGTGCCCCGGGCCCACCCTCATCGTCCGATTCCTTCGTGCGGCGTGCGGCGTGCGGCGTGCATTGCGGGCACGCGTCTTGGTGGCGGGCGCTGTGTGTTCTGGCAGGGGCAGGGGCAGGGGCAGGGGCAGGGGCAGGGGCAGGGTCCGTGAAGAGTGTTGCCGCCCACTGAGTGCCCCAGGCTATGACCTCGTGTCGTTGACCTTGAGCTTGTCTCCGGTGTTGGAGACGAAGACGACCCGGAGCTTGGCGGCCTTGGTCCGGCTAGTGTTCTCGGTGAGGACGTGGTGGGCGCCCGGCTGCTCGACCCAGTTCTCGCCCTGGTGGTAGGTGGGCACGGGCTTGCCGTCACGCTTGCTGCGCTTCACGGCGCGCACGGTCTTGCACCACGGCCGGCCTCCCGAGGTAGTTGGCCAACTGTCAAGCAACCAGAGGGCGGGACTGTCAGCCCCTTCGGCGAAGGTGCGGGACACGGTGGCCATCGAGGCCTCCGCCCGTCATCAGGACGGTGAAGGCGTCTGCACCCTCAGGCACCGTCTTGGGCTTCCTCAACGAGGCGGCACAGCTGCCGCAGCTGGCGTCCCAGGGCCTACCCCTTCCCGGCCCGCAGTCCCGGTGCAGCTTCGACCAGGCTGTCGAAGCCCGATGGCGGGCGGCCCAGGAGTTCCGTCACATCGTTGGTGCTCCGGTCATAGCGGTTCTCCCTGTGCAGTCGGGCCATCGTGGAGACGTGGTCAAAGACATGCGGCGTCAGGCCCAGCGGCTTGAGGTCGCGCTCAACCCATTCGTCGTACGGCACGTCGAGGTACGTCACGGTGCGTCCCAGCGCATCGGAGAACTCGGCGGCGATCATGGTCATGTCGCGGGAGGCGGCGCCGGTCAGTTCGTAGACCCGGCCGACCGGTGGTGAAGGGTCGAGCAGCAGTCGGGTGACCACCTCGGCCACGTCGCGGGTGGCCACCGGCGAGGTGCGTGCGGCGCCGAAAGGGAGGCGGATGGTGTTGTCGCGTTGGATGGAGGCCACGGCGAGCATGCCGAAGAGTGGGTTCTCCATGAACACCGTCGGCCGGATGTGGACGACGGGCAGCCCGGACCAGTTGAGGACGTGTTCGGAGAGCCAGTGCAGCCGCTGCTGGCGCGACTCCGTGCTGCTGGCGAGGTTCATCTGAGAAACGGTCATCTGTGAGATGTTCACCAGCAGTTCGAGCCGGCCGCTCTCAAGGCCCGCTGCCGCCACGGTTGCCGTGGCCTCCAGATAGTCGGCCGAAGGACTCATCCCGAAGTAGGCCCTGCGGCATCCCTCCAGGGCCGCCACCACGTCCGCTCCACGCGTGAGATCACCAACCACCACCTCGACGCCGCTGATGGCCCGCAGAGCGGCGGCACGGTCGTCGTCGTGGTGCACCAGGGCTCGCACCGGCACCCCGTGTTCGCGCAACTCCCTGACGACCTTCCCACCCACACCCCCGATGCCACCGGCGGCACCGGTGACCAGGATCGGATCAGCACTCGGCAAGGTGCCCTCCCACAGCCGACAACTCGTTCCGTCTATCTATGGCACGCGGACCGCCCCCCTGCGCGCCCCGGCCGCGGGGGCCACCCGTCAGGAGTAGCCGCCTTGGGCGGTCGGCGCCGCAGATGTCAGTCCTCCCGGATAGGTTGCTGTTCATGACGACCGCGGCGCAGGAAACGGCAGGTGACGGGCACGCCCGCTACACCTTCCGCCTTCGCGTGTCGTCCACCGCAACGGGCGCCCTCGAAGCGGAATGGGCGCGGTGCCGGTGGCTGTGGAATGAGTGCTGCGCCCGCTCGAAGAAGGCGCACGCCGAGAACGAGAAGTGCGGTCCGGCTCGGCTGGACAAGATGCTGACCGAGGCGCGTACCTGCATGGGCTGGCTGCGCGAAGGCTCCAGCGTTCCTCAGCAGCAGTTGCTACGCGATTTCGCGAAGTCGAGGGCGAAGGCGCTGAAGGACATCAAGGCCGCTTTGCCGATGCGGCGGCGGGCCGGGATGCCCAAGTACAAGAAGAAGCACCAGGACGACTTGTCGCTGAACTACACCCAGCGGGGTTTTCGGCTCAAGGACGGCCGCCTGCACTTGGCAGGCGGCATCGCCGTGACGGTCGTGTGGTCGCGGGCCCTTTCCAAGCCACCCTCCAGCGTCCGCGTCTACCGTGACAGCACCGGAGTTTGGTACGCGTCGTTCGTCGTCCCGAGCATGACCGAGACGCTGCCGGGAACCGGCCGGGTGATCGGGATCGACTGGGGTGTGAAAGAGACCGCGACCACCACCAGCGACGACCACGACCTTGCCCACCCGCAGCACGGGAAGAACGCCGCCCAGCGCTTGGCGCACTATCAGCGGATGATGTCCCGGCGTAAGCCGAAGCGTGGACACGCCCAATCGAAGGGCTACCGCGAGGCGAAGCGGCAGACGGCGAAGCTGCACAAGAAGGTGGCCCGGCAGCGTCAGGACACCGCCCGCAGGTGGGCCAAGAAGGTCGTCCGCGACCATGACGCCCTGGCCGTGGAGGACTTCCGGCCGAAGTTCCTCGCGAAGTCCACCATGGCCAAGAAGGCCGCTGACGCGGCGATCGGCGCGACCAAGACAGCCCTGGTCGAGATGGGCCGTAAGCATGGCCGGTCCGTGCACCTGGTGCACCCGGCGCACACCACGATGGACTGCGCAGACTGCGGAGCGAGAACCAAGCACGCGCTGCCTCTCTCAGAACGAACGTATACGTGCACCACGTGCGGAGTGGCCCGGCCTCGGGACAAAAACTCAGCCCGTGTGATGCTCGTCCGGGCTGGTCTCTGTCCCGGCTAGTGCTGATCGTGTAAGACCTGTATCTCCGCCGGGGATCAGGCGACGTGAGCTAGGAATCCCCCTGATTTAGCTGGGGGAGGTTTCAAGTACGCCTGGGCCCACACCCCGCTCGCCGACCGCCTGCTGACACTCGTCGTCCGGGCCACGATACGACGCGCCAACCGGACGGTCATGCGACGCCTGGCCACCGAGTTGGCTCGCCACGCGTCCGCTGCCGGATCCTGACGTCAGTACATGTCGGCTCTTCTGCCCGACGAAGCTGCGCACAGATGTCGCATGAGACATGGCTCAGTCTGGAGAACGACGGTGACCACGCCGCGGTGTGGCGGTCGGCGTCGAGGGTGCGGTGCAGTCGCGGAGCGGGCGGGACGACGATCGCTTCCGATCAACGGGACAGCCGGGGGCTGCTTGCCCGTCAGCGTTGTGTCGGTGGGGGTCGAGTGCAGGTTCCGGGAGTTGGTCTGGCCAACCGGCTGAAGGAGTTGTTGTTCCCGTCTATCGCTGACATGGGTTGGCTACATGCTGGATGGCCAAGATCCTGGTCATCCAGCGTGTAGCCACCGGGCTGGCCGCGGGCACCACCTCTACTTGGTCGTGTGCGTGGGGTAGACCTGAACGTCGGTGTAGGCGCCCTTGATCGCTCCCGCGCCCGCGGGCCACTTCAGGGTCACGGTGTGGGTCTCGTTCGGGGGCGTCACCAGGATGTTGGTCGGGTGCGAGAGGCTGTTGCCGGTGTTGTCGATGTTGTAGGCGAGGTTGAAGACAGCGGCGTCGCCGGGCTTCAGGGTGGTGACACGCGGCTGGGCGTTGCCGCGCTCGATGGGGTTCGAGGTGTTGTCGGTGTCCTTGATGTCGACGCCCGCGAAGCCCGTCGCCGAGCAGGTGGTCGAACCCCGGTTGATCATGGTGATGTTGATCCTGCCGGACTCTTCGTCGGGCGCTGCATCTGTGGCGTCGATGGCCAGGTCTTCCGTCTTGCAGAAGGTGACCTTGCGGCCGGTCTCTGTCGCGCCGTTCGCGGTTGCCTCTGCCCCGGTGTTTTCACTGGAGCCCGACTTCGCGTTGCTGGCCTGCGAGCCGCCGGAGCCCGAGCCGCCCTTCGACTTCGAGCCACCGTCCGAGGACGAAGAAGACGAGGACGAGGAGCCCTTGGAGGACGAGTCCTTCCCGGAGTCGTCGCCGCCACAGGCGGTGAGCGAGAGGGTGGCGGCGACGCCGATGGCGGCGAGAGCAGTGATGCGGGTGTACTTCACGGTGTTCCCCCGGGAGTAGCGCGGTGCATGCGGTCGGAAGTATTTGTATCTCGCACCGAGTTACAGGTGGTCCTCTGTGACGTCTTCGTTCTGTCACAGGCGTATCGACCTCACGGTCCGTCAAGGCGTCACCGTACGGTCGGTCTCTGACACGCTCAGGATCAGCCCCGCTCTCGCAGTCCCGGTGACGGGGGATCCCGGTCGCCGGGGGTAAGCGTCGGGCCGCCGGCCTGCGCGGGGTTTGTCGCTCACTGGCCACACCCGGGCGTAGCGGCCGTGCGCCCTCTGGCAGTGGAGGGACCCTCAAGCCCGGCCTACTACGACGGCACTTGGGCAGCGCGCCCTCATGGTCGTGAGCCGATTTCTCTGGGGGTGACCGTGTGGCGCGAGGCGAGTGGAGAACACTTTGTGCAGCTCAGCGCCGGTGTGATCGACAGTATCGTGTGCAACACCTGTGGCGCTATTTGTGATTGGAGCGGCTGTCCGAGTTCCTGAAGAGTAGACCGCGGTCACCCGGCCCAGCACGAACGGTCTGAGCTTCACCGTTGTGCCGAGTGCATGTTCAGGTGGTGCGGCACAGGGCGTGGTCGATCAGATTGCGCAGCGCGTCTTCCTGGCGGGCCGCGGTCTGCGGGTCCGCGGAGCGGCTGTGCGCGGAGACAGTGATGGTGCGCCGACCGTCCATGGTTGTCGCTGCCCGGATGACATATCCGAAGCCGCTTCCTCCATGCCCGAGGTAGCCGCCGCCGCAGGACAGGGGTGTGAAGAACAGGCCCAGGCCGTCCCGGGTGCCTTCCGGGTGACCGCTGTTCTGCGGCACCGGCACAGTGTTCTGCATGGCAGCGAGTTCGGCGGGCTTCAGCAGCTGTCCACTTGCCAGTGCAGCGAAGAAGCGGTTGAGGTCGCGGGCCGTGCCGGTCATCGAGCCGTCGGCCCCGCTGTCGAAGGGACGGTAGGGGATCGTGGTGTCGACCATCGGGCCGTCCACGGTGAACTGCTGATAGTTGGCCGTGTGCGGATACGGGAGGAAGGGCCAGGTGCCGGGAGTGTCGGTGTGCTGCAGGCCGAGCGGGCGCAGGATGCGGTCGTGGACCTGCTGTTCCCAGGTGCGGCCTGTGATCTTCTCAATGATCATTCCGGCGAGCACGTAATTCGTGTTGGAGTACGCCCAGCGGGTGCCTGCGGGGAAGGCAGGTTCATGGCGCATCGCCAGGTCCACCAGCTCTTCGGGCTTGTAGGCACGCCACCGATTGGCGAAGTAGGTCTGGGTGCTGGGGTCGGGGAAGACGTCATAGATGTAGTCGGACAGGCCACTGGTGTGCTGCAGCAGGTCGCGGACGGTGATGGTCCGGCCGTCGTTTCCAGCGCCGGACACGACCCCGGGCAGCAGCTGCTCCACCGTCTGGTGGAGCGAGATCCGCTTTTCGCTCACCAGTTGCATCATGACGGTGGCGACGAACGTCTTGGTGGTGCTGCCCAGACGCAGGTAGCCGTCCGCCGCCACCGGGCGGCGAGTGACCAGGTCCCCCACCCCGGATCGGGCTGTGACCGTCCCGCGTGGGGTTTCGAGGCGGACGGCCACCCCGGTGACCCCGGTATCCCGCAGCGCGTCGGCGTCACGCTGCACCGACCACGCCGTGCCGGATGGGCGTGGCGCGGCTGAAGCCGCAACGGAGGGCAGAGATGACACAGCCAGCGCCAGCACCGCAGCTGATAACCACGAACGACGAAAGATCATGATGCGAGGTTAGGAACTGCAAGGGTCACCAGCCATCCGGCATACGCCCCATCTCGAACGGGTGCCAGCCGGATGGACATCACGCCAGGGATCCAGCGCAACTACTGGCCTCCCCTGTCTGGTCATGCTCCTGAACAGCAGAAAGACGTTCGACTCAGCCGTTGACTCAGCCGCGTTGGTTCAGTGCTCTGGTCAGGTCCCGGTTGGCCTCCCTCGCGGCATCGAGATCGGATCGGGCCTCCTCCAACGCGGAGGTCGGCTCGACGTTGTGCTGCTCCAGTCTCGTGATCTTCCGTTGGAGTTCGTCGATGCCCGCCGGGGCTCCCAGCCCTGACTCCTGCCATGCCTGAGCACCCAACGCCTGCGACAGCCGCTTCTCCAGCTGCTGAACGCGAGCCGCCAGGCGGGTGTTGCGGGCCTGGGCGTTGGCGAGGTCGGCCTGGAGCGAGGCCCGGTTCACCGGCGATCCGCCGGCCGGGTCCTGGGCTGCCGGTTCGAGTTCGGCGGCGTGGACGATTTCGAGCAGGTCGCGGTGACGGTAGAGGAAGCTGCGGTCTACTCCGGCTTGCCGGGCGATGGCCGAGACGCTGATCGCGGTGCCGTTCTTCGCGGCGTTCTTGACCGCTGTGGTCACCCGCTCGGACACGGTGAAGGGCGGCACGCTCTCCACCAACCTCTCCAAGCTCGGCATCACGTACAAGAACGGTCAGCACACCTCGGAGCGTTGGTGGGGCGGCCCGCTGGGCGCCACCGGCCAGGCGGCGCTGATCGGCGACAACCTCAAGACGAACATGCAGGACCTGACCGACTCCGACGGTCACCTCGGCACCTACGGCGAGTTCACCTCCCCGCAGGTCGGCACGGGCGGCATGCGCCTCTACCGCAACGGTGTCGCGCTCACCTCGGCCGGAGGCAACACCGCGGTCGACGGCTCGACCGAAGCCTCGTACCGCATCGAGCGCGCCTACGACGCGCAGAACGTCTTCCCGAGCGGCGGACGCTTCTCGTCCGTCTGGGAGACCGAACCGGTGAAGGCCAACGCAGACGGCACCCCGGCCCTCCTGCCTCTGGCCAACCTGGTCTGGAGCGCCCGCAGCCTGGACCTGTCCGGTCGACTGACCGCCGGCCGCAGCGCCGCCCTGGACGTGCAGGCCACCAGCACCGCCCCGGACCCGACCGACCGGCGCTTCACCGGGGCACTGGCCACCTACACCCTCGACGGCGGCAAGACCTGGAGGCCGGTCAAGGCCCACGCCCTCGACGCCCGGGGCCCCTACCGCCTCACCGTCCCCGGCACCGGCCTGACTGCCGGAACCTGGCTCGGAGTACGGTTCACCACCCAGGACCGTGCCGGGAACTCCGTGTCCCAGACACTGCTGCGAGCCGCCCCGGTCCGCTGACGCACGGATGATCGCCAAGGGGCCGGCCCCGGGAACCTTTCCCGCGGCCGGCCCCTTGCACCATGCCCAGGGCAAAGACGAGCCGGCGCACGCCGAAGGGCACCGCGGGGTCGCCGCCTGTATCCCCTCCTCCTGGTCCACCTGGCGCGCCTGTCCACAGGCCGGAAGGCCGCCGCGTGAAACCACTGACAGTGCGTGTGGACACCTCCAGCCCCGTCCCCCCCCGTACGAACAAGTGCGGCTGCAGCTGGCCGACCTCATCCTCGGCGGGCACCTTGCGGAGAACGACCGGCTCCCGGCCGTGCGACAGCTAGCAGCCGACCTGGGACTGGCGGCAGGAACGATCGCCCGCGCCTACCGGGAACTCGAATCCGCCAACCTGGTCATCAGCCGAATGTCGTCATCGGTGACCGGCGAGGACGACCGCGGTGTCGGGACAGCGGGGGCGGGGGCGGACGCCCGGGGATCCTTCTGCGGGCAGTGCCGCCACAGGAGGGTTCTGTTGCTGACGTTGCCGGTGCGCGGCTTGTCGGCAGACCGTGCTGCAGTACTTCTGCGGGCGACCGAGTTTGGGCCCCCTACGTATGCGAGCGGTTCTCTGCACTGCTCACAACGGTCACTCATGGGCGTCTGTTCCTGTCACGAAAAGCGTTCAGCCGGGTTCTTTCGTCACGGATCCAGGAGAACTCAGCCGGATTTCGTCGCGGCTTCTCCCCGGCGCATCGCGCTTCGTTGATTTCGTCGCACAGTGCATGCACAGGTGCTTACGGAGCCACTTGCATCACTGCCTGCGTACGCCGCCGCCTCACGTCGCGTTCAGAGCCACCGTCGGGTGGAGACGAGCGGCGCGGATCGCCGGATAGAGACCCGCCGCCACGCCGATCAGGAGGGTGGCGACCAGCCCGCCCGCCAGGGACCAGGGCGGGACCACCGCGGTCCACCCCTGGACGTGCGCGAAGCCGTACGTCGCCGCCGCTCCCAGCAGCGCGCCCGCCGCCCCGCCAAGCGCCGACAGCAACAGCGACTCGGTGAGGAACTGGAGCCGGATCGCGTTGCGGGTCGCGCCCAGCGAGCGGCGCAGGCCGATTTCCTGGCGGCGCTCCAGGACGGAGATGACCATGGTGTTGGCGACGCCCACACCGCCGACCAGGAGGGCCACCGCGCCCAGGCCGAGCATCAGGTTCGTCAGGCCCTTGTCGGTGGCGGCCTTGGCGGCCAGCGCGTCCGAGGGGCGGGATACTTTGACGCCCGACGCGTTGCCGGGGCTGATGGTGCGGGCCAGGATCGCCTGTACGTCCTCCACCGAGGCGTCCGTGGAGCGCTCGAAGATGGTGGTGGGGTGGCCGTCGAAGCCGAAGTAGCGCTCGGCGGCGGGGAATCCGACCATGGCAACCCGGTCTAGGGTGGGGACCAGTTCGAGCGGTTTGAGGATGCCGACGACGACCACGCGCGTGTCGTTCATCATGATCGTCTCGCCGGTGTGGGTGATGCCGAGGCGGTCCGCCGCCACCGCGCCGAGGACCGTCGTCGGGAGGCGTTCGCTGACGGGATTAAGCCAGGCGCCCTTGTCGACCTCGCCGCCGAGCGCGGACAGCAGGTCGATGCGGGCCGCCTGGGTGGTGACGCCGGCGGTGCGCTCCTCGGGGACCACGTCGCTGCGGCGGATGCGGGCGTCGACTTCGGCGGTGGCCGTCGCGTGCTGCACCGGGCCGACGCGCTCGACCATCGCGACTGCGTTCTTGGGGAGCTTGATCGGCTTGCCCAAGGGGTCCTCACCCGCCTCGGCGGTGAGGAGGTTCGTGCCGAGGCGGTCGAGCTGGGCCATCAGGTCCGCGCGGCTCGACTCGGACAGGCCGACGACCGCGACCATGGTCGCGATACCGATGGCGATGCCGAGCGTCGAGAGCACCACGCGCGCGCGACGCGCGCGAAGGCCGACCGCACCGACGCGGAGGATGTCGCGGAGGGAGAGGCGGGAGGGCCTGAGGCTGTTCTTCATGAGCCGACCTCTTCCGTACGGGAGGCGGAGCGCGCGCCGGAACGCGCGTCCGAGACGATCTCGCCGTCCTTGAAGCGGACCCGGCGCGGCAGCGAGTCCGCGATCTCGTTGTCGTGGGTGATCACACAGATGGTGGTGCCGGAGGCGTTCAGCTCGTGCAGCAGCTCCATGACGATCTCGCCGGACGCGGTGTCCAGCGCCCCGGTCGGTTCGTCCGCCAGCAGCAGCCGGGGGTCTCCCACCAGGGCGCGGGCGATGGCGACGCGCTGCTTCTCGCCGCCGGACAGCTCGTTCGGCGTGTGCGAGTAGCGGTGGTCCAGTCGCACCTTGGCGAGTGCTTCCCGCGCACGCGCGCGCCGTTCCCTCAGCCGTACGCCCGCGTACAGCAGTCCGTCGGCGACGTTGTCCACCGCGTCGCGCCCGGCCGCCAGGTGGAAGTGCTGGAACACGAAGCCGATGTGGCGGGCGCGCAGTGCGGAGAGCCGGGAGTCGGAGAGCTCGGACACGTCGTACCCGGCGACCCGGACGGTGCCCGTGGTGGGCTTGTCGAGGGTGCCCATGACGTTGAGCATCGTGGACTTGCCGGAACCGGACGGGCCGACGACAGCGACCAGTTCTCCCGCTTCGACGGTGAGGTTCACTTCGCGCAGGGCGTGGACGCCGCCGGGGTAGGACTTGCCGGCGTCCCGCAGTTCGATCACCGGGGCAGACGTCATGACTTCGCCACTCCGACCTTCATGCCCTCGCGCACGTCCGGGCCGCTGACCTCGATCTGTCCGTCGGTGGTCATGCCCGTCTCCACCCGCACCATCTTCGAGGTGGCGCCCTGGACGACTTGGAGGCCGTAGCCGCCGTTCTCGCCGCGCAGGGCGACGACAGCCTCGACGGGGACCGCGAGGACTCCCTTGCGCGCCTCGCTGACGAACTTCACGCTCGCCGACGCCTTGGCGTTCTCGCCCGACGCGGCGCTTGCCCCGCCGTCCAGGACGACCTCGACGGTGATGCCCTCCTGGGCGCCCGCACCGCCCGCGGAGGCGGCCTCCTCGGGGCGCACCGTCCCGGCGACCCGGCCGACCACGGTCTTCCCGCTCGGCAGGGTGACCTCGACCTTGGTGCCTCTTGAGGTGAGCGGGCCGTCGGTCTGCTCCAGTTGCGCCCGTACGACGGGCCTGGTGGAGGCGATCGTCAGGACCGGCTGGTCCGGGCCGACCTGGTCGGCGAGCGCCGCGTCGGCGGACATCACCTTGACCTGGCCGGGCTGGAAGACGACGTCGCCCTTGCCGACCCTGCCGGTGCTGTCGCGGTTCAGGGACTTCTGCCACTGCTTGACGGCGGCCTCGGTGTCCTCGTCGTACTGCGTGTCGACGTACAGATTCGACCCGTACCCCAAGTCGCGCAGATTGCGCTCCAGCTGGAGTACGTCACTGCCCCGGTCGCCCGCCTTCATCTCGCGGAACATCGGGACCGGCCCGTAGAGGAGGGTGACAGGCTTGTCGTTCAGCTCGTACAGTGCCTGCCCCATGGTCAGCGTCTTCCCTTCGGAAGCGGCCACCGTGACGGTTCCCTCGACGGCGGACTTGACGGCACGGCGCTGCGCGAAGTCGAGCTTGCCGTCGACCGTCTTGGACTGCACGAGGTCGGTGCGTACGACGGTTGCGGTGGCGGGCGGCAGGTCGCTGCCTCTCCCGGAGGCGCCCGCGTCGCCGCCGTCGCCGAGGAACTGGACTCCCCCGGTGACGGCGGCGGCGACGACGGTCACCGCGCCGAGCGCGAGGAAGCCGGTGCGTCCCTTCACTGCCTGCCTTCCAGACCGTCGAGCAGCTTCGTCTTGCACGCCTCGCGGGCCTGCTTGTACGCCGGCGACTTCCGGCCGATGGACGGGGACGCCGGGTTCGGGTCGCCGCCGGGGATCGCGTTGCCACCGCTCATGGTCGGGTTGGTGAACTTGGAGATGCCGTTGTCCCGCATGCACTGGGCGTGCGCGAGCATCGACTCGTAGTCCCTCTGCTGGTCGCGCTTGGGCTCGGCCATCATGGCGGCCTGATACAGGGGAAAGCAGACTGTGTCCTTGCTTCCTTTGGTGCTGCCCGGCATGTGGCCGAGCCGGGAGGCGAGCTCTTCGATCTTCGTGATGTCGAGATACCCGCTGAGTTTGGGGTCGGGGAAGTCCTTGTAGCCGGCCTTGGCACGCATGCACTGGACGTACTTCATCTGTGCGTCGTAGAAGGCGCTCTTGCCCGCGAGCCGGGTGCTCGGCTCGCTCCCGCCCTTCGCGGCGCTCGCGGTCGGCGCGTCCGGTACGTCGGCGGTCGCGTCGTCCTTCTTCGCTCCGCCGGCGTTGTCGTCACCGCCGCCGCAGGCGACGGAGAGGGCGAGTACGGGCACGGCCACGAGCGCGGCCATGCGCAGCCGGGCGGTGGTTCGGGGGTTCGTTCTGAGGAAGCTCATGGGCTTCACGTTCGACGCCGTAGATCATGGCCCGTCCATGGCCACATGATGGGAACGTAACAATGCCCCCGACCTGCGCGTCCACCATCCGGGCGGGGTAGGCGGATACGGTCCCGGCGTGCTCATAATCGCCCCCATGCCGCATGTACTGCTCATCGAGGACGATGTGTCCGTAAGGGACGGAATGGAGCTCGTGCTGCGCCGTCACGGATACGGCGTGGACACCGCCGCCACCGGCGAGCAGGCCCTCGCCCTGCTGGCCGGGGAGCGGGGCGCACGGGTCGAACTGGCCGTACTGGACCTGATGCTGCCCGGCATGAACGGCTTCGAGGTGTGCCGCCGCATCCGCGCCCGCTCGACGACCCTGCCGGTCATCATGCTGACCGCGCGCGGCGACGACTCGGACATCGTGACCGGCCTGGAGGCGGGCGCCGACGACTACGTCGTCAAGCCGGTCACCGCGCCCGTCCTGGAGGCCCGCATCCGGGCCGCCCTGCGGCGCGTGGAACCGTCCGCACGACAGCGTTCGGACGCCGATCTCGCCGGGCTGGTGATCGACCGCGCCGGACTGACCGTCACCAAGAACGGCACACCGGTCCCGCTGCCGCCCACCGAACTGCGCCTGCTGCTGGAGCTGTCGGCCTCCCCCGGCCGTGTCCTCAGCCGCGAGCAGCTCCTCGAATCCATCTGGGACCACACCTTCCTGGGCGACTCCCGGCTGGTGGACGCGGCGGTCGGCCGGCTGCGGGCCAAGCTCGAGGACGTACCGGCCAAGCCGCGGTACGTACAGACGGTGCGGGGCTTCGGCTACCGCTTCGGGCCGCTGTGAACCGTACGGACAAAGGCAGGCGCGGCGCCGCCTCGAAGAGGCGCTCCCAGCGGCTCGTCGGCGGACTGCGCACCCGGCTCGTCGTCGCCCTCATCAGCGCGGTGACCGCGACCGCCCTCGCCTACCGGGACGCCCGCACCGCCGTCCTCCAGCGCACCCAGAACACCGCCGTGAACGACCTGCGGGAGCGGGTCACCGCGGTCGCCGCCGACTTCGACGTACCGCCCGACCAGCAGTCGCTGTCCCGGTTCGCGGCGAAGGTCTCGGACGGCATCGGCACCCGCATCGTGGTCGCCCGTTACCAGGACCTCGTCGCGGCCTCCGACTCGCTCACCGAGACGGAGGACCGGATCACCACCGAGCTGCGCACTGCCGTGCGCACGGGGGACGGGGCCCGGTTCCAGCGGGTGATGTGGCGGGGAGAGCCCTATCTGGCCGTCGGCATGCCCGTGACGTACGCCGACGGGGACCACCGCACCTCCGGCCTGGAGGTCTTCGCGATCACCGATCTGCGGGCCGAGCGCGACGACACGGCCGCCCTGCTGGACTCCGTACGGAAGGGCATCGTGCCGGTGGTACTGCTGGCCGCCGTCCTGGCCCTGCTGGCCGCGGGGACGGTCCTTCGTCCGGTACGGAAGCTGGGCCGGGCCACCCGCGAGCTCGCTGCCGGAGACCTCGGCAGCCGAGTAGCCGTCACCGGGCACGACGAACTCGCCGACCTGGCAACGACGTTCAACGAGACCGCCGACGCGCTCCAGGCTTCCGACGCGGAACTGCGCGAGCAGGAGGCGAAGGCACGCCGCTTCGTGGCGGACGTGTCACACGAACTGCGCACGCCCCTCGCGGCGATGACGATGGTGGCAACCGTCCTGGAGGAGGACGCCGACCAGCTGCCGCCGGACACGGCGCGGGCGGCCCGTACCGTCGGCGCAGAGACGGCACGGCTGTCCCGGCTGGTCGAGGACCTGATGGAGATCTCCCGCTTTGACGCCAAGGCGGTACGGCTGAACGCGGCCGAGACGGACCTCGCCGACACCGTACGGGCATCGCTGGCGCTGCGCGGCTGGACGGACCGGGTGCAGACGCATCTCCATGAAGGTGTACGGGCGGTGGTCGACCGGCGCCGCATCGACGTGATCGTCGCGAACCTGGTGGGCAACGCGCTGCGGCACGGATCACCGCCGGTCACCGTGACTCTTAGGACGGCCCTCGAGGCGGACGGGGAGTGGGTGACGCTGGAGGTCGTCGACCACGGTCCCGGGCTGCTGCCGAGGGCTCGGGAGCGGGTCTTCGACCGGTTCTACAAGGCGGACGCGGCCCGCACGCGTGGCGCGGCCGACGACAGCGGACAGGGCAGCGGCCTCGGCATGGCGATCGCACTGGAGAACGCACGGCTTCATGGCGGCACGATCGACGTGGCCGATGGACCGCAGCGCGGCGCGGTGTTCACGCTGCGGCTGCCCCTGCGGCGTACAGGAGAGGGGACGGAGTGAAGGTCCGGCAGGGTGTCGTGGTCGCCGCGCTGGGGCTCGCCCTCATGGGCTGCGGCGTCCAGCCGACCGGAGTGATAGGCGCGGGCGAGCCCGCGTCCGGGCTGACGCGCGAGATGCGGCTGTACTTCGCGTCCGACAACGGACTGCGCGGGGTGCCCCTGCCCGACAAGGAGGTGAAGAGCCTCGACGAGGTGCTGAAGCTGCTCACCACGGGGCCTTCGCCCGCCGAGCAGCGCGACGGGCTCACCTCTCTCGTCGATCAGCTCCTCGCCTACTCGGTGACCGGAACGGGCACCCGCGTCACGGTGCACCTCGACGGCCCCTATGTGGAGTCGGGGCGCGGGCAGGGCACCGGGCAGCTGGTGTGCACGCTGGCGCGCGCCCAGTCCGTACTCGAGCGGAAGGTCAGGGCCGACGACGTCGAGGTCACCCTGCGGCCGTCCGAAGGCGCCGCGCTGGGCCCCTACCGGTGTGCGGATTTCCTCAACACGTGAGGCGGGCATCGTCAGTGCTGCCCGGTGCGGACGGCCTGAAGGTCCCCAGCAGTGTGGCTGTCATCCGCTACGGGTCCACACTGGCGATCTACAAGGCCATTTCCGACAGCCCCCGGGCGCCGGCGAGCATCCCGAGCGACCTCGTCAACGCCCAGTCGAAAGTGCTGGACGCCGCCGTTCAAACCACCACTTCGTAGTCATACCCCATCCAACGGCCTCAGCGACGGTTGTCGCACAGGATAGGAAGCTTGTTGTCAAGTTCGCACGTAGCTGCCGTTGTTGCTGACATCACCGCCCAGGCGTGATGCGTGCTCGGATCTCGGACAGGGGGCCGGGTGAACGTCGAAGGGCGCGACCATCCATGATCACGTTGATACCACTCAGCATGATCGAGAAGGCCGCGCCCGCATGCCATCCTGCCCGGCCCTGCCCACCTCCCGTCAACTCGCCAAACAACTCGACCTCGTCGGCGAGGAGTTGTGCACGCCCGAATGCCTCCCCTCGCTGCTCGAGGCCGTCCGGTCGGTGCCCGACCCGCGCACTCCGCACCTGGTCACGCACCCCTTGCCGATGCTGCTCGGCCTGGTCGCCTGCGCCCTGCTGTGCGGGGTCCGCTCGGTGCGCGGCGTGATCCGCTGGGCCCACGGCCAGGGCGCCGGCGTCCTTGCCGCCCTCGAGGTCCCCGACGGCGACCCCGGCCAGCTGCCGGTGGCCACCACCCTTACCCGCACGCTCGCCCGCGTCGACGCCGATGCGCTCGACGCCGCCGTCGGCACCTTCGTCCAGGCCCACGCCGCCGACCCACTCGCGGGTTTTCCCGCGGTCGGCCCCCTTGCATCATGCCCAGGGCCCCGCATGATGGCGAGGTCGGTCATGGTGACTGCTCCTCAGAGGGTGTGGGTGGTCAGAGGCTGCGGGCGGTGATGTCGCCGTGGGCGGTGGTGGCGTGGATGTCGAGGCCGGCGCCGTCGGTGTTCTTGAGCGTGTTGTGGATCCGGCCGTAGGTGGTACCGGCGTCGAGCGAGGCGGAGACTCCGCGGGCCGCGCCGATGGACACGTCGCCCGACAGGGTGCGTAGTTCGACGGTGCCGCTGGTGGCTTCGGTGATGTTCAGGTCGCCCTTTTGCGTGCTGATCTGGGAGGGGCCGTTCAGGCGGCCGACGAAGACGTCACCGGCCTGGAGGGTGAGGCGGGCGCTCGCGGTCTCGTCGATCTTGATCGAACCCTGCGCGCCTTCGAAGGTGATGTCGCCGAGCCGTCCGACGCCGCGGAGTTCGGCGGCGGCGGCCTTGGCCTCGACCCGGGAGCCGGCGGGCAGTTGGACGGTCACCTCGACGGATCCGGAGTTGCCGAGGATCCGGTTCTTCGCGGTGGCTGCTTCGATGCGCAGGACGCCGTCGGCGTAGGCGACCGTGACTTGCTCGGCGGCCTTTATGTCGCGGCTCTTGGACTTGTCGGCGGGCAGGACCTCGACCGTGGTGTCGGCGCGGTCGGCGGCGATGAACTGGATGCGTCCCGCGGGGATGTCCAGGACGGCGAGGACGGCGGCGGGGGTGTCGAACTTCTGCATGGTGTTTTCCTTCGATCCGTCGTTTCTGATGAGTGAAACGCTACGTTGCATTCAAGGATCGGGCAACACCCTTGTTGCGCAAGAACCCTATAAGCGCAGGTAGTTGCAGGGATTTCATTGCAATGATCTGGGCTCTAATGCAACGAACCCACTCCCGGTCGTTGCAATGGCATGGAGGTGAACGCTATAGTCGAGGCGTCGGACCTCAGACACGAACGCCGGATGCCGGACACCGGGCACGGACACCACAGGCCGGCGCATCGCCGCGAAGGAGAAGGAGACCGCAATGCCGGGAGGCAGACTCACTCAGCCGGAACGCCAGCAGATCGCGCTGGGACTGGCCGACGGCCTCGCCTACGCCGAGATCGCCAGAACCCTGGACCGCCCGACGTCGACGATCACCCGCGAAGTGATGCGCAACGGCGGCCCCACCGCCTACCGCGCGGATCTGGCCCACCGCGCCACCGAACACCGGGCCCGCCGCAAGCAGTCGACGCCCCGCGACCCGGGCACGCCGGCGCAGCCCCACGGACGCGACGCCGAAGCGGTGCGCGCGTACGAGGAGACGTTCACAACCGTCCTCATACAGTCGGGCACGCCCAAGATGATGGCCCGGGTGATGGCCTGCCTCACCCTCACCGACACCGGCAGCCTCACCGCGGCCGAACTCGTCCAGCGTCTCCAGGTCAGCCCGGCATCCATCTCCAAGGCGGTCGCGTTCCTGGAGAGTCAGGGGATGGTCCGCAGGGAGCGCGACGAACGCCGCCGTGAGCGCTATGTCGTGGACAACGACATCATGTACCAGTCGATGATGGCCTCCGCCCGTTCCACCGCCCACGTCGTCGACATCGCACGACAAGGCGTCGGCGTCCTCGGTTTTGGCACCCCCGCCGCCACCCGCCTCGAAAACATCGCCCGTTTCCTCGACTTCGTCTCCGAAAGCATCGCCCGCGCCGCGGAACAGGCCCGCGACATCCTCCACACCCAGCCCGAACCGCCCCAGGACCACACCACCTGAGCCCCCTCGAGCCGCGTACCGACATCGTCTTCACCGTCACGGCCCGTGCTTCCCGACCGTCATGCAGGCCGTGCTGCGTGCTGCGCACCGCTGAACATCAGGGGGTCAAGTGAATCGACTGCCGGAGCAGTGCCCGCCCCCCTCATCAGGGCCACCTCCGCCGCTCGCCCGGATGGTGTGCAGCGGAAACCGGGGAAGGCCCGTACACACCGTGCGCGAGAGGAGCAACCACATGGGCGACACATCCACCACCGCTGCGGCCCTCCAAGGGCGCCGCGAACGCAACAGACTCCGGGTCAAGAACCGCATCTGCGAAACTGCGCTGCTCCTGTTCACACGGCAGGGATACGACCAGACCACCGTCGATGAAATCACCGAAGCGGCCGACGTGGCCCGCGGTACCTTCTTCAACCACTTCCAGCGCAAGGAAGACCCCATCGCCGAATGGGGCGAACAGCGGCGCGAACTGCTGCGCCAGGGGCTGAGGGCCGAAGGCCTCGAACACCCCCACGGCAAGGACACCCGACACACACTCTCCCGCTGCATGAGCATCCTCGCCGGCAGCAGCCAGGAGAACCCGGCACAGACCAAAGCCGTCCTCACCGCCTGGGTGCGTGCGGGCTTCCCGCTCCACGAACAGCCCTACGTCAGCGGCATGTTCACCGATTTCATCAAGGCCGAACATGGCACGGGGCAGGTTCCCGACACCGTCGACACCCAGCTCACGGGATACCTGATGCGCGATATCTGCCTCGGCACGCTCTACCGGTGGTCACAGTCCCCCCAGTGACCACGGCAACGCGACCTGCACCCTCACGCCGTCCGGTTGATCGCTCACTGTCCCGCGATGGCCTGACTCAAAACGGCGACCGTCACGAATTTAATGTATGTCACTGAAAGTGGTATCGTCTGGAGTGTGTCAGAGGTGGATGACGAGCGTGAACTCGCCGATGCAGTCGAGGTGTTGAAGGACGCCGAGGGTCGCGTCGCCGATGCGCTGCGCGTGTATCTGGCCCGTGATCCGGTCACCGGGCGGCCGGTGCACGGCCGGATCGGGCGGGCGGCACAGATCACCGGGTGGGGTGAGCAGCGGGTCAAGGAGACGGCCACCCCGGCCCTGGCCGAGCGCCGCCGCGCCAGGCGCTCGGACAAGGGGGCGGGTCAGTGATGAGCGAGTTCGACGCGATCGACTCCCTGCTCGCCTCGCTCACCCCGCAGGAGGAGCTTCCCGACACCGAGGTACGCCGGAGTCTGCGCGAGCAGGCGGGACTGTCGAAGGCGCAGGTGGCCCGGGCACTCGGCGTGAGCCCGTCCACCGTCACCGGGTGGGAATCGGGGCGTGACCCGGCGGGGGAGACGCGCGCGAAGTACGCCTACCTCCTGGACGGCCTGGCCGCGAAGTTCGCACCGCCCACCGAGCCCGACTCCGAGCCCGAGGCGGGGCCTGAGCCCGAGGCGGGGCCTGAGCCCGAGGCGGGGCCTGAGCCCGAGCCCGAGGCGGGCGAGGTGGCACCGGCCCCGGTTGCCGCGCCCGACGCGACCGAACCCTCACCGGCCGACGACAGGGACGACGCGGACGACGTCGAAACTCTGGCCACGCCCGAGCCGTGCGTCCTGTGCGCCAGCCCGGCCCGACAGCGCGTGGCCGGCTTTCCCCAGCACCTGGACCCTGCCGACTGCCGGCCCACCACCGGCGCCACGACAGCGGCTCTCACGGCTACGGATCCGAGCGCTCCGCAGGCCCAGACGGCACGTACGGCACGCCCGACACACGCGGCGCATGGTGCGCAGCGGCCGAAGAAGCCGGCCCCGCGTGGGCGGGCGTTCCAGGAGCCCTCCGGTCCGGCCGACCTGATCCACGAAGCCGTTCAAGCCGCGCTCGCCGCCCACGAGGGCGACGTCGAAGCCGCGAGTGCCGCGCTGCTGAAGCGGGCGATCCCGGACGCGATGGCGTTGCTGGACGAGACCCGTAAGGGCGCCCGCTACGACGTGATCGCCCACCCCTGGATCCCCGACATCCTGAAGAAACAGACCGCGAAGGGCGCCGACCGGATCTGGGAGGCCCGCCCCAAGTGGACCCGCCACGAGCTCCCGCCCGGTGAACACGAGGTGACCGCGCTCGACATCAACGGCGCCTACCTGTCCGCCCTCAAGACCCACCTTCCGCTCGGGCAGCTGGAGCACTCCACCGGCTTCGACCACGACCGGCGCCGCGCAGGCGTCCACCTGATCACCCCACCGCACTGGGAACACGAAGCGGTGCTGCCGAACCCGATCGGAAACCGGGACGAACCCGGCCCCCTGTGGGTCACCGAGCCCACCCTGCGCCTCCTGCTACGCCTGTCCGGCCCGAAGTACGGCCTGTGCGACCCCCCACAGATCCACGAGTCGTACACCTCCGGCGCCACCGAGAACCTCCTGGAGAAGTTCCGCATCGCCCTCAAGGATGCCCGCGAGCGGGCGATCGGCGAGGAGGACGAGGTGACGCTGGAGTACGTGAAGGCGATGTACTCCAAGTTCGTGTCCACGATGGGGGAGTCGAACTACAACCGGGAGCTGTACCGCCCGGACTGGATGCACCTCATCCGCTCCCAGGCCTTCGCCAACCTCTGGACGAAGGCCTACAAGGCCCACGAGGAGGGCCTGACCGTGGTGCGTGCGATGGGCACCGACGAACTCCACGTCATCGGTGACTGGCACAGTGTCTTCCCTGAGGGCCGTGGCGTTACCGAGGTCAAGGTGAAGGACACCTACACCGCCAAAGCCGCCGCCGACGACGCCCTGCAGGCGGGGGAGGGGGAGTAAGTGCCCGACAGGAATCTGGAGTTCGGCAAGTTCGGCGCCCGTGGGATCAAGGGCTACGAAGCCGCGGCCCGTCAGCTCGACCAGCTGGCCGCCTTCATCGCCAGCCCCGCAACCACCCGCCGTGGCATGCTGGCCCGCCTGCACTACCTCACCCGCACCGACCATGCGCGCGCGGCCGCACGTGAGGCCGGCCTCACCGTCACCGACCGCACGCTGAAACGCTGGGCCGAGGGCAAGGCCTCACCGTCGAAGACGAGCCTGGCACAGCTGGAAGCCGCCTACCGGCAGGTCCGCCGCCACAACGTCGCCCGGCACCTGCTGGCCCGCCTCAACCGGCAAGGCCGGGGCACCCGCGTCGAGTTCCATCCCCTCAACCAAGCCCAGGTCCCCCGACCGCTCCAGCGTGACGTTTCCTTCCGCACCCTCAACGTGCGGCACTGGGACCGGATGGTGCAGGCCTGGGCAGCCGATGACGACGAGGCCATGGACGAGGCATGGTTCGACGGCATCACCGTCGACCTCGGCTCCGACTACGGCGCCTACGAGTACGTCATGAACATCGGCTTCGCCGCCTAAGCGTGCACCCGCGGGCCTTGGCCGTTCCGCGCCCCAACACCCATACCAACCTCACCCCCAAGGCCCCGCGCACCGCTGAAAGCGGCCTGTGGGCACGCAGCGCGGGCCAGTGCGCCACCTACGCCGAGTGGGAAGCCTTGTGCACCGCGCGGGAGGCCCGATGAGCGCGATTGAGAACAGGCCTGCGCCGCAGTCGACTTGGACACCGCTGGAGCAGAGAGCCCCTGCGACTGGCCGAGAACCAGATATGACGGCTGGCTGGCGGCGTGGAAGCTGGCGGAAGAGGACAGCCGGCACAGCCGCCGTGTGAACCCTGGACACCCGTCCGCGGGAATGGGGGTGGACGCCCCCCGAGCTGAGAAAACACGCTGCTAGATTCGCCCACCATGCGATCACGTGACTACGACCTCGACTTCCGCGACAGGGCCGGGCGGATACGCGCCTGGGGCATAGGCCTGTTGGTTGTGGCGGCGCTGCAGTGGGCATGGTGTGCTCTGCTGCTGCTCACGCCATACTCGGTCGATCGCGAGCCAGACGACCAGTACCCCGCGGAGTGCGAGTCACGGTTGCTGACCGAACGCGGTACCGCCAACAACGGCCTGCAAAGCAGTGATTGGTGCCAGAACGAACGCGACTGGCCCGAAGCCCTGGCTGTGCTCGGGCTGTCCTTGCCGGTGTCGGTCGCTGGTGTGGCGCTCTTCACCAGCGGCAGCTTGAGCATCCGGATGAGCGCCCACGCAGAGGCGATGCGCGAATTGGACAAGCGCGCCGACGTACGGAACGCCTAGTGCTCCGACCGGGAAGGTTCGCCGGGTTCGCGGGTGGGTGGATGGCAAGTGACGACTTCCGGCTCCACCTGACACGCGCGCCGCGCGGGTAGGACGGCTCATGCCGCGCCGTGCCTGCCGTGGCGATGGTCAGGCCCCACCGGTCGGCGGCGATCCGGGCCGCGGCCGCGAGCTGGGAAGCGCCCCGCTCGCCCCAGCCCAGCAGTTCGGCTGCGTCCACCGGTGACACCAGCACTCGTCCGTAGGCGCGGCCTGTGTAGGGGGTGCGATGGGGTCCGCCTTCTCCAGGAGAGCGGCATAGCGGACCTGGACGTACAGGTCGCGTCCGTCTTCACTCACCAGCTGGTAGCCCACCGGGGCCCAGTCAGCGAGGACGAGTTGGCTCCCCTCGCCACCTCTCGGCGCAGCGTCGCCACCGAGTCTGCGTTGTCCTTCGGCTCAGGCGTTCTATGGTTGACACCTGCGGGCCTTGGTGACCTGGCCGTTGTGGGATGGCAAGGCACGTTGGTTGTCACCGAGCTCTGGTCAGTTGATGTCGAACTCGTTCCCTTCGGGGTCCTTCATTCCGACCGCGTAGTGGTCGATTCCTTCCTCGTACATGACAACCGTGATGAGGGCGCCCAAGCCCATCAGGCGGCCGGCTTCGGCGTCCACTCGCCTCTTCCGCGTCTCGATCGGGTCTGTGCGGTCGCCGCTGGCGTGGATGTCGATGTGCAGCCGGTTCTTCACGGCCTTCGCGTCCGGGACCACATGGAACCAGATGGCCGGTCCACCGCCCTGCGGGTCGCTGATCCGGTCCGCGCCGCCGGTCAACGCTTCTTCGGGCAGCCCCAGGTCACGGTAGTAGTTGTCCCATGTGGCGAAACCGGATGGGGGCGGTGCGAGTTCATAGCCCAGTGCGGCGGCCCAGAAATGGGCCTGGCGGTCGGGGTCGGCGCAGTCGATCACCAGTTGGTAGCGAGCGGACATCGGGATTCCTTTCAAAGCCGCACAACTCAACCCGCCATCCTGCCAGTCGCGAGACAAGAGCCGCGGCCCTGGAGAACCACGCGCCGACGCGAAGTGACAACAAGCCCGCCCAACTGCCCCGCACCGCACGTACGGTGGCGATGCGACCCCTCTGTAGGACCTGATGAGCGCGCAGCCCGAGGAAGCCCCCGCCGCCGCCCAGCTGCTCCAGGAGCTGCGCGCCGACCGGCGCTCGGAGACCTGGGTGTCCGCGTTCGAGCAGGACTGGTGCGCGCGTTGGACGACGCCCGGCACCCCTTCAGCCTCGCCCCAGTCCAGGACGTCGTCCGCACCTGGCGGGCCCGCCTCGCCGCGGCTCCGGCCGTTGACGAGTTCCTACTGGCCGGAGGCTGTGACGACTCCGACGGCATCGACCTGGACCAGGCCCTCGGAGCCCGCACGTGAGCGACGCACAACCGCCCTGGCCCGCCCGCCTGTCGCCTCAGGCAGCAGGTACCGCAGCAGAGTTGCCCGACCCGCCCGGTGATCAGATATGCGAGTCAGCGTCGGCCCCGAGATCGCCCAAACTCTTCCATCAAGGCTGTTTCTGACGAACCATCAGAGGAGGTGCCCCACGTCGAGCCCATCACCTATCTGCCATTACGGGCTCCCGTGACTGATGTGCTCGGCAGGGGCCAAGGCCACTGAATGATGTCGCCGATTAGTGAATGCTTGGCGACGTATATCAGGGCCAGCAGGGGCAGTCGGTGGTAAGCATCCAGGCCATAATCTAGCCAACTTGCCATAATGACACACACGCGGCTTGGGAGATTCTCGCCTTGTCCGATTCCGACCAGAAGCATGACGGATCGTCAAGGGCCTGCGCCACCACAGACGCACCGCCACATCCACGACCCGCCCGCGTAGCCAGCTGCTTTTGGCGGGACCGCGCGGAGCGTGGGCCTGCTAGGCCGGATCGCGGAGCGATCCGAGCCGTCAGCAGCGCGAAGCGGTGCTGACATGGCGTCACGGAGTGACGCCAACTCCCCGACGAAGTCGGGGAGTTCTTTCCGCGCGAAGCGCGGGAACCGCCGCGTAGCGGCGGCGCGTCGTGTCTGCGG
>NZ_CP108707.1:7617500-10319649 GCF_045162695.1 Streptomyces sp. NBC_01003 | reverse complement strand
CGCGCGGAAGAACTCCCCGACTTCGTCGGGGAGTTGGCGTCACTCCGTGACGCCATGTCAGCACCGCTTCGCGCTGCTGACGGCTCCGGATCGCTCCGCGATCCTGCCTGGCAGGCCCACGCTCCGCGCGGTCCCACCAAAAGCAGCTGGCTACGCGGGCGGATCGGTGGGTGTGACGGCGTCTGGTGGTGGTGCAGGCTCTTGACAATCCGTCATGCTTCTGGTCGGAATCGGACAGGGGGAATCTCCCAAGTCGCGTGTGTGTCATCATGGAGAGTGGGCTAAATTATGGCCTGGATGCTTACCACCGACTGCCCCTGCTGGCCCTGATATACGTCGCTAATTCTTCACTCATCGGCGACACCATTTCAGTGGCCTTGACCCCTACCGAACATATCTATCACGGAGCCCGTAATGGCGGCAATGAAACTGCTTCCGCATCAGGTTGAAGCTGTCGATGGGATTCTGAGGACCCTTCAGACCCCGGCCGATGGCTGTATGCCTGCGCACGGACTGCGGGCACAGGTCGTCTCTGCGACCGGGTCGGGCAAGACATTGATGGCGGTGGAGGCAGCTCGCCGTCTGAAGGCGCGGCGGGTGTTGGTGTTGGTGCCGACGTTGGATCTGCTGATGCAGACGGCGGCCGCGTGGCGGGCCGGCGGCCGTGGTGGGGCCATGGTGGGGGTGTGCTCGCTCAGTGCCGCGGACAGTCAGGGCGTGCCGTGCACGACCAGTCCGGATGAGCTGCGGTTGTGGCTGCGGGGCCTGGAGCAGGTCACCGTGTTCGCTACCTACGCCTCGCTGGGGCTGCGGACGCTGCAGCGGGCCCATGGAGCCGGAGTTGGGGTCTGGGACCTGGTCGTGGTCGACGAGGCGCACCGGACGTCCGGGGACGCGGGCAAGGCATGGGCGGCGGTGCATGACCAGCAACAGATTCCGGCTCTTCGGCGGTTGTATATGACGGCGACGCCGCGGGTGTGGGAGGCCGGTGGTGAGATGCCGCGCATGGTTGCTTCGATGGACCGGGACAGCGAGATCTTCGGCCCTGTCGCGTTCGAGTTGAAGCTGTCGGAGGCGATCCGGCGGGGCATCGTGGCCCCCTACCAGGTCGTATGCCTTGATATCCGTGATGAGGACGTCTACCGGGCGCTGCAGGATGCGCCGTTGGGTGCTGACCACGTACGGGGAGCGCGCCTGGCGGCGTTGCAGACCGGGCTGTTGACGGCGGCCGCTGAGGAGAAGCTGCGCAGGATCTTGACCTTTCACAGTCGAGTTGCGGAGGCGGAGGCGATGGCGGTGGGGTTGCCGGCCGTTGCAGAGGAGTTGCACGCCGATGACCCTGAGCGGTTCCCGACGGCGGGGCGGGTGTGGGCGCGGTGGCTGTATGGCGAGCATCCTCCTTCCCACCGGCAGGCCGTGCTGGGGGAGTTCGCGTCCGACTTCTTCTCGGGCGAGGACGGGCGGGGGGTGAAGGCGGCCGTGCAGGTTCTGGCGTCTGTGAAGGTGCTCGGGGAGGGTGTGGATACGGCCCGGTGTGATGCTGTGGCGTTTTGTGATGCGCGGGGTTCGATGGTGGAAATCGTGCAAATGGTCGGCCGGGCTTTGCGGATCAAGCCGGGTGGGGGAAAGCTCGCCACATTGGTGGTTCCGGTATTCCTCGGAGCTGGTGAAGAGAGCAGCGAAATACTGGTCTCGAATTCCTACGACACTCTCAGCAAGGTCCTCGGGGCCCTGCGGGCACACGACACGGAGACTATCGAAGCCCTCGCCGATCCCCGTGTACGCAGCGGGAGTTGGGAGCCCGATGACGCACCGGAGATGGTGGCCGACGCTGACATCGATGACGCACACGACGAGGTGGACTCGGAGAGCGCTGATGAGCGGGTGGTGAGTGCGCCGGCCGCGGAGCTCCTGCGGTTCAGCACACCACGCGATCCCGCGCTCATCGCACAGTTCATCCGCCTGCGGATCATCGATCCGGAGAACGCGTACTGGCGGCGCGGTATCCAGGCTGCGATCCAGTTCCTCAAGGAGACCGGCGCGCAGGCCCTGCAGGCGCCGCAGCGGTACGTGACGCCGGATGACTGGTCGCCTGCGCGGTTTCCGCTGGGGGTGTGGCTGGCGGACCAGCGCAAGTACTACAACGCGGAGCTGCTCGAGGGCGAGCGGGTGCGGCAGTTGGACAAGCTGGGCATGGTGTGGAGCGCGCACGACAATGCCTTCGATGAAGGCCTCGCCGTCGCCCGCGCGTGGGCGGAAGAACACGGGCACCTGCTGGCGCCGGTCAGTGCCGTCAGTGAGGGCGGGTTCCCGGTCGGAGTGTGGCTGAAGAACCAGCGAGCAGCCGCCCGGCAGGCCGTGGAGGCCGCTCTCGCGCACGAACAGGGTTTGCCGGTCCCACCGGGAGGGTGGGGGCTCTCCGAGAGCCGCCAGGACGCGTTGGACGCTATCGACCCGGGCTGGTGCCCGGCCTGGGATACGTCGTGGCAGCGCTGCTATCGCCTCGCCAAGAACCATCTCGACGCCGCCGGTACGCTCCCCCGTGAGGCGGGTGTCCTGGTCGTGCAGGGCGAAGACCTCGGCGCGTGGGTGCAGGCGCAGCGGTTGGGGTGGGTCAGGCTCGGGGCGGCTCAGCAGTGGCTGCTGGAGAGCGTGCTGGGCGTGGAAGAGGCGGCGGAGGCGGAGCGGGTGGTACGCCGGACACAGGACGATAAATGGATGCTCAACCTGGCGGCTGCCCGCCGTTTCCATGCCCGGGAGGGGCATCTGAACGTACCCCGCAAACACACCGAGTTGGTGCCGGTGGACGAGGCCGGACGCGGCGCGATCGGTTCAGTGTCCGACGGCGCGGGCGGGGCGCTGGTGCAGCTGGGGATGTTCCTCGCCAACACACGCCGACGCGCCGGCAAACTCACCGGCCAACGCTGGGCCGACCTCGACCAACTCGGCATGCGCTGGTGAACGGCCAGGAAGCGACGAGCGCGGAGAACAGGCTCCGGGGCGAGTACGGGGACGGCCCAGGACGGGGAGTCTTCCGTGTGGCGCCGCTACGTGGTGAGACTACGTTCTCCTTGATCTGTCGCCTCGCAGGCCGGTACGGGATGCCGGAGACAGCACTGCGCCCGGAGTGGCAGTGGCACGGCTCGCGCCCTGGGCACCCGGGGGGAAGCGCGAGGGCGGATGCCGAGGTGATGCTGAATGCGGCGGGACGGCAGGTACTGGCGGGCTTGTGCGGTGTTGACGGCACAGTGATGGCGCGGGCGTTGCCTTCCTGGGCACATGCGGATGCTGCGTTCGAGACCAAGAGCGCTGCGGAGCCGGTGGCTGTGTGGCGTGTGGGTGGCGCGGTGGTAGGGCCGGTGGCCTTTGGCTGCCGCTTGTGCGCTGCACGGCGGTCAGGTGTGCCGGTGGGGTGGGTGCGGTATGCGCAGCGGTGGGAGCGGGTGTGTGTGCGTCACGGGCGGTGGCTGCTGGACGCGGACGCCGAACAGGAGCTGGAGTACCTGGATCTGCGGAGCCTGCCCGAAGTGGCCTTGGCGCAGCGACGGTGGGCGGGAGTGGCGCGGCGGGCGGTGCGGGGCGGGGTGGAGCCGGAGCGGGTGTTCGCGCTGGCGTATGCGGTGGTGGCCCGGTGGTGGGAGCAGGCGTTGTACTGGGAGGAGGAGAGGGTGTGGCCGGGGCGGCTGCACCAGGTCGCCGGCGGGGATGCGGGTGGGGAGCTGGAGCGGTGGCGGATCGTGGGGCGCGATGCGGTGATCTTCCCGGAGGTGGTGGCCGTCGCGGATGCGTTGCTGGATCCGGTCATGGCGCAGCGGGTGTGGGTCGACAGCGGGGCGGGGCGGTCGCGGCCCCTGCCCGCTGACGGGGCGTTTTGCCGGGCTCTGGGTGAGAGAGTGGGCCGGCCGTGGCTGGGCCCGGTGGTGGCGACCGACTACGGCGGACCTTTGATCGTCTGGATGGGAGCCGTGGTTCGTATGCGCCGTGGCCAGAACAGGCCTGATCCGTATGCGAAGGATTCGTGGTGGGTGCGTCAGGAGCTTCAACCCGCCTCCATGGCCGCGCAGTTGCGGGTGCGGGCCAAGGAAGAGAAGGCGCCCGGTTCGGGCACGACCTGGCGCGCTGCGGTGTCTGCCGAGCAGCGCTTCCTGATCACCAATCTCCTCGGTGAAGCCGAGGAGCAGGTGCTGCTTCTGCGCGGTGCGCAGGTCGGTTCCACAGCCGATGCTGCCCGGTATCTGCTGGAGACCCTGAGCTGTGGCACCGAGCTCCTCGACCGGGCGCTGGTGCAGATCATGGTCGCCGCTGTGAACGCCGGGGTGGGGTTGGAGGAGGTGGCCGGCTGGGCCCGGCTGTCGTCGGATGAGGCGGTGGAGATTCTTGGGGCGTACCGAGGTGCGGACGGCCAGTAGGCCGGAGTGCTGCTGGGGCGGGGTCAGGGTCGGTGGGTGATTGCGGGTCTCGGCTTCTGGTTGATCGGTAGGGCGCGTTCGCTCGTTGGGGTGAGGCGCTCGGAATCTAGTTCCGTCGTCGCGAGGGCTGTTCTTGGCTGCTGATGTGGGGCTACACGGCGATGCGAGGCGCGTGCAAGCGGTGTTCGTTGATGGAGCGGGGGATCTGAGGCAGATGCCCTGGATCACGGCCGCGACCGAGGTGCGTTTTGAGCATGCTCCGCCGGTGTCCGCGTTCCCGGTCGTGCCCGGTAGGCGGTGGGGTCCGGGCTGGTGGTGGTCGTCCACGATGGGCCGGCATGTGGCGCACGGGTCGGCGGCTATGCGGGCGCAGTTGATGCTGTTGGACCGGGATCGGCAGGTCGTGGGGTTATCGGGGCGGCCGGTGCGGGTGGTGTGGCGCGATGAGCGCAGCCGGGTGCGGTCCTGGGTTCCGCAGGTGTTCGCCCGGTACGCGGACGGGAGTGGGCTGCTGGCCGACTGTCCCGGCGGCGAGGGCGTGGGTGGGGTGCGGGCGCAGCGGGCCCAGGCGGTGCTGGAGGTGGTGTGTGGGCTGGTGGGGTGGAGGTATCTGCGGCTTGCTCCGCTGGATGCGGTGATGGCGGCGAATGTGCGGTGGTTGGCGGGCTACCGGCACCCGCGCTATCGCGGCGCCGAAGACCTGGAGGAGGCCGTCTTAGATGCTTTCGCGCAGCCTCGGCCGTTGATCGAGGGCGTGGTCGCGGTCGGTGATCCGCTGCAGGTCTTGCCGGTCGTCTATCACGCGCTATGGGCGGGACGGCTGGAGGCGATGCTGGATGTGCCACTGCACGAGCGGGTGATGGTCCAGCGCGCGAGCGGTGGGAGGCGGGGGCGATGACGGGGTCATCGGGTGGCTGGGGCGTTGAGGTCGGGGCGCATGTCGAATTCGACGGCACCGTGTGGCAGATCGTCGCTCTGGTGGGGCAGAGCGTACGGCTGGTCGACGAGAAGGGGACGACGGCATCGGTGATGGCGTCGTATCTGTGTGCCGGCCCCGGCTTTCGCGTCGTTGGGGACCTCACGCACCGCGAGGCGCCGCAGTGGGGTCTGTTCGAGGGCCTGGATGTTGCCGTGCGGGAGCGTGCGTTGGCCTGGCAGCGGCACATCCGTGAGGTCGAGTACGGGCTGCCTGAAGGCCCTGGGAGCAGGGGTGTGCCGCGGCCGCAGTTCGATCCCGAGCGGTGTTCCCTGGCCGAGCGGGAGCGGGCCAAGGCGAAGGAGCTGACGGGGCTGGGCTGGGCCGGAGTGAGTGTGGCCACGGTGCGGCGGATGAGGGCCCGTTATCACGAGGGCGGGTTGTGGGGGCTGGTTGACGGGCGTAAGCGGCGGCCGACGAGTGCGACCGGGCGGGCGGATGAGCGGGTCGTGGCTGCGGTGTTGGAGGCGGTGCGGCGTCAACGGGGGCGTTCCAAGGGGACGTTGAAGGGCCTGCGGACGTTGACCGGGCAGATCCTGGACGACGCCCACGGCGCGGGACGGGTCAGGTTGCCTCCTGAGTCGACGTTCAATCGGCTGGTGAAAGCGCTGGTCGATGCGCGGGAGCTGGCCGCGCCGCCGGTGCAGGGTGCGGCGCTGCAGGTGGGGCCGCTCACGCCGACCAGGGTGCTGCGGCCGGGCGAGATGGTGCAGGTCGACACCACCCGGCTGGATGTGATGGCCATCGCCGAGGACGGGCGGCCCGCGCGGCCGGAGCTCACGATCGCGGTGGATGTGGCCACGCGGTCGATCCTGGCCGCCGTGGTGCGCTGGGAGGGGACGAAGGCGGTGGATGCGGCGCTGTTGCTTGCCGAGATGGCCGTGCCGCATCCGATGCGGCCCGGCTGGGATGCGGCGCTGCAGCTTGCCTATGCCGCGGTGCCCTACGAGCGGCTCCTGTCGCTCGATGAGCGGCTGGACGGAGCGGCGGCGCGGCCGGTCGTCGTGCCCGAGACCATCGTGGTGGACCGGGGCAAGGTGTTCGTCTCCGAAGCATTCTCGGCCGCGTGCGAAACGTTGGGGATCAGTGTGCAGCCCGCCCCGCCCCGCCAGCCGACGGCCAAAGGCTCGGTGGAGCGGACTTTCGGCGCGATCAACACGCTGTTCGCTCAGCATGTCGCCGGCTACACCGGATCGAATGTGACCCGGCGCGGGCGGCGTGTGGAGGCGGAAGCCTGCTGGACACTCGCGCAGCTGCAGGAGCTGCTGGATGAGTGGATCATCTGCGGGTGGCAGTCGAGGCCTCACGACGGGTTACGTCATCCCGTGCTGCCCCGGGCTGTGCTGTCGCCGAACGACATGTGGGCCGCGCTACTCGGGGTGTGCGGCTACGTGCCGTTGCCATTGTCCGGACGGGACTACCTTCAGCTGCTGCCGGTGCGCTGGTGCGCCATCACCGGCCGCGGCATCCGCATCGATCACCGCACCTACGACGCCACGGTGCTCAACGCGCACCGTGGCCACAAGTCGGGCATCGCGGTGCGCGGCGGGAAATGGGAAGTCCACCACAACCCCCACGATCTACGGCAGGTCTGGGTACGGCTGCCCGACGGCAGCCTGGTCGAAGTGCCGTGGATCCACCGCGACCACGTGCATGAACCCTTCGGGGAACAGGCATGGCGGCACGTGAAAACGATCGTGGAACAACGGGCCGGCCGCCAGCAGCACGAGGCCGACCTCGCCGAAGCCCTCGATCAGGTCCTGCGCCGCGCCCGCCCCGCGGCTGTACCGGCCCGCAACAACGAGAGGGTCGGTGCGCTCTCGCCGGGCGTGCCCGAGCAGCACAGAGCCCAGGACGAGAAGGAGTGGGCAGACGTCCGGGCTGCGGCATCCGACCGCGACAGGATCGACGGCACAGGGAGTGCCGACGGCGCAGGGGGTGCTGTCGGCGCAGGGGGTGCTGTCGGCGCAGGGGGTGCTGTCGGCGGTCCGTTGGGTGTCCCGGTGAGTGCGGCGCCGGGCCAGTACGACGATACCGGGGTGGACGACGTCGTCGTAGAGGACATCGAGTGGGAAGAGGCAGACAGCCTCGACGACCTGACCGCCCAAGGCGACAGCGACGGTGAGCCGCCGGGCGATAGACGGCCCGATGGTGGGTTCGCGTTGTGGGACGCGTACGAGGAGGCACGGCGATGGTGAGCGAGCAGGAAGCCGTCCCGGTTTCCGCAGAACCGGCGGCGATCACTACCTGGCAGGGATTCGAGGCGTTCGCTGCTGCTCCCCCGCCCGCGCCACCGGCGGCGGGTACGCCACGGCGCAGCGTGGACGAACGCTTGGCCTACCACTCGGCGTTCGTCACCATCCGCACTCCGGCCGTCGACGCCCTGGCCCGCAACGTGCGCACGCTGATGATCCTGGGACGCCACCAGCAGGTCACCGCGCGCCCCAGCCTGATCGTCACCGGGCCCGCCACCACCGGCAAAACCACCGCACTCCTCGAGGTCGGCCGCGTCTGCCACCTCGCCCACACCGCACGCAGCCCTCACCCCGGCATCGGCCACACCGCCGCTGTGCCGGTCGCCTACGTCCTCGTCCCTCCCGCCGCCAGCGCGAAAACCCTCGCCGCCGAGTTCGCCCGCTACCTCGGCATCCCCACCACCGCCCGCATGACCCAAGCCCAGATCACTGCGGCCGTGTGTGCCACCTACGCCCAGGCCGGCGTGCGACTCGTGCTGATCGACGAGATCCACCGGCTCAACCCCCACACCACCACCGGCGCCGAAACCGCTGACCTGCTCAAAGACCTCACCGAACGCATCGGCGCGACGTTCGTGTACGCGGGTATCGACGTGGCGCGCAGCGAACTCTTCACCGGGGTGCGGGGTGCTCAACTCGCCGGGCGGGCCAGCCTGATCGACTTCGGTGCCTTCCCCGCCCGCCTCGGACAGCAGGAACCGTTCAAAGAACTGATCACGTTGATGGAACAAGCCCTCGACCTCGACCATCACGCAGCGGGCAGTCTGCCCCGCCTCGCCCCATACCTCCACGAGCGGACCGGCGGGAAAATCGGCAGCCTGGCCCGGCTGATCCGCCAGGCGGCACTCGACGCGATCATGGACGGCAGCGAACGCATCACCAAAACATCACTCGACGCCATCCAGCTCGACCACCTCGCCGAAGAACACTACCGACCCCGCACCCGCCACTCCCCCACCCAACGCGGGCGTTCACGCCGGTGACAGCACGACCGAACCGACGCTGAGCCGGGAACACAGACCGGGCGACCCCTCAGGCACGCGCCGAAGCCCCGGCTGCCTTACGGCCCACCAGTACAACTGCACAAACAGCCGGGGCTCACCCAACCAACCTGCACAACACGCATGAAAGCCCAGGCCACCGCCACCCACACCCCTGCTGAACACGGCGACAGACAGTCCTCACAGCAGACTTGGGGGACTCACCCCGAACGGAAGATCACCCAGTCAAACCGCGAAACCCCAGCCCACGGGAACCCTCCCTACCCAGATTCACCGCCCGACGACAGAAGCTGAGGCTCTGCTGGTGAATCTGCGCGGCGGCGGTGGCGGCGTCGAAACGGACGGGTTCGGCGCTCATGAGCGTCCTCGGGGATGGAGCGGGCGCTGCGCGCCGGCGGACAGAGCGGACTCAATGATCGCGAGGTTGCGGCGTTCCTGGTGCGGGCGAGGCGTTCGTCCTTGGCCAGGATCTGCTGCCCCCGTAGGGGAACACCCTGACACCTACCCTTACCCATCGCTGAGTTGGCCTGCGTGATTGCCCGGGTGTGCACAGTCCCTTCCGACGATCCGACCGTACTGCGTGAGCGCCAGGATGGGAGCTACTCGCACACCGCGAGGTCGACTCCTATCCCTGGAGCCTCACCATGACCGTCCGTACCCGCACCGCGCTGGCCACCTCACTCGTGCTCGCCATCGCGGCCGGCCCGGTCGCCGCCTCACCGGTCTTCGCTGCTTCGCCCTCCCTCACCGCTTCGGCTCCACGCCCCGACGCCAAGGCGCTGCGGGCGGCGATCGCCGGCCTGCCGGACGCTGACGCCACCACGGCCCTCGT
Source organism: Streptomyces sp. NBC_01003 (assembly GCF_045162695.1). Lineage (NCBI taxonomy): Bacteria > Bacillati > Actinomycetota > Actinomycetes > Kitasatosporales > Streptomycetaceae > Streptomyces > Streptomyces sp. NBC_01003. The sequence continues at coordinate 10,310,176 of NZ_CP108707.1, read as the reverse complement.
CCGAGTCGCCGGAACGGACGGCAGTTGGCGCGGCTCCAGTGGCGTCGCCGAGATCGGCAGCGGGCACAAGGCACTGGAACAGGGTCGCTTCCGTGCCGGTTCCACGACCAAGGTTTTCACGGCGGCTGTCGTACTCCAGCTCGCCGCCGAGCACCGGATCGACCTCGCTGCGTCCGTCCAGGACTACCTGCCGGGCCTGCTGCCCGATAGCCCTCCCATTAGCGTCCGTCAACTCCTCAACCACACCAGCGGACTTCAGGAAGCCCACGACGACAAGCCCTTCGCCGAGGCGTACGAGCACCGCTTCGGCACCGTCACCCCACGGCAGCTGGTGGCAGCCTCGGCTGCCAAGCCCCGCGAATTCGCCCCCGGCACCCAGCAGCATTACGTCGGCGTCAACTACACGCTGCTGGGTCTGCTGATCGAGACGACGACCGGTGGCTCGTACGAGCAGCAGGTCTCACAACGCATCTTGCGTCCGCTCGGCCTGCGCCACACCTCATTCCCCGGCACCGACCCGCGCATCCACGGCCCGCACAACCACGGTTACCAAGCCGTCAAGAGCTCCGACGGGACGACCGAACTGCGCGATGTCACCCAGTGGAATGTCACGGACGTCTGGGCCACGGGCAACCTCATCTCCACGACAGCAGATCTGGAACGCTTCCTGCACGCATTGTTCCGCGGCCAAGTGGTGCCTAAGGCCCAACTGAAGGAGATGTTCACGGTCCCGCAGGGCATACCCCTGTACGGCAGTGACCAGCCCGCCATGTACAGCGCCGGCCTGACGCGCTTCACCTTGCAGGACGGCACGGTGGGCTGGGGCAAGACCGGCGGCCTCTACGGATACAACACCGCCGTACTCGGGGTCCGCGACCTGAGCCGCACCCTCGTCTACTCGGTCAACTCCACGGATGCCAAGGGCAGCGAGATGAACAAGGTCGTCAGACGTATCATCTCGGCCGCGTTCACCCACTGAGCACCGTGCTCCTCCTCCACGGCCCTACGGGACCGTGGAGGAGGTTCGGGCGTCACAGGAGGGACTGTCCAATCAACGGCCCTGTCTCACTTTCGGTGGTGACGAGGGGTGATGCCGTCCTGTGCCCAGTGGGTGAGGGCGGGCAGCGCACCGGCCAGGTGCAGTCGGATCGTCGTCTGTGTGCGTGGCCGCTGCCGCGGTGTGCGGGTCGTGCCGTCGCGCATCACTGCCAGCCACACTTCCACCTGGGCCTGCATCGCCTTGGGGAGGTGGGCGATGCGTGTCTGTGCCCAGGCCGTCGTGGCGCATGCATGTTCTGTTCGGGCCAGCAGGCCGGCTTCCTCAAGGATGTCGGTGACGTGGGCGTGGGGCAGGTAGGGGATCTTCTTCAGCAGTGCGGCATCGGTGGCGCTCAGCCTCACTCCGGAAGCGTCGAGGAGACCGAGGAGGAAGTTGACGCCGATATGGGCCTGCCTGGTCAGATCCCGGCGCCATCCCAGACGGGCCGTCTGCCGGTCGGTGAACTGGGCCACCCAGGCCGCCAGATGCGGCTCCGCGCGGTCCGCCACCAGACGTTCCGCGCCTCCGCGATGGTGCAGGCTGCGGGCCATGTCGAACAGAACCAGCTGCTGGTGGGCAGGCGGCGGGATCGGGTGCGGGCGTGGCGGGAGGCGTCGGGGGGTGAAAACGGAGCTGCGGAAGAGGCCGGTGATGTAGAGCTGCTGCGCGCCCGTACGGACCTCCTCCCAGGATGCGGCCCGGTCATCGCGGTGTAGCAGGGTGGCCTGTCTGCGGCATAGCCGGCAGATCCCCTCCGCATCCAGGAATGATCTGGCCCGTAACCGCGTGAACCTGAACAAGGTGATCACGCAGTGGCCGGACATGCTGAAGGTCGCCGGTTCCCCGCGTGCGGAGCCCAGCGAGGTCTCGGTGGCCGGAGAGCTGCTGGACGAGGGACGGCACCTCGAGCTCCGCCCGAGGCAGCGCCTGCAGCCCCTCCACGGACACGATCTCGACTGTTGGGCTCAGCACCGCCTGCCGCGTCCGGTTGCCCCGTTCGACCCGTGTGTCCGGCTGTGCCGTGGATATGCCTTTGCCTGCCGCGCGGGGAACCTGGTGCGTGGCAGGCAAAGGCTACTCATCCACGGGGATCTGCGCCCACGGGGCACGTCCCGGGGGCGTCCGTCCTTGGGGGCCGTTTGCCCGGCCCCCAGGGGTGCCGCTGGGGTCAGAAGTTGAGGAGGCTGCTCTGCCCGACGGTGTTGTTCATTTCGCAGGAGTTGGCAAAGGTGTGTTTCCAGGAGGTGCGGGTGCCCTGCCAGACGCCGTCGACCGTGACGGTGATGGGGGACCACAGTCTCGTGCAGGCCTGGCCGAGCGTGGTGGACAGCAGGGAGTCAGGCCGGCCGTCGGCGGCGCGCAGGTCGGCGCAGGCCGCGGCGGGGTTGGGATGGGTGCCGCTCGCGCCGGGCATGCAGCTCAGTGTGACGGCACGAGCTGCGGTGTCGGTCGATCCGCCGGGCTGGGAGACGGTCAGGACCAGTGCCGAGGGTGCGTACAGACTGGCGGGCGCCGCGGTGGCGGTGACCGAGGTCGCGATGAGTGCTCCGCCGATCAGGGCGGTGGCGGTGGCTGCGGTGGCGGCGAAGCGCATGTTCGTGCGCATGAGGGCTCCTTCAGGAGGGTCGGGGGCCTTGTGGGCCGGGAGCAGCTTCGCCTAAGCAACGGGGCAAGGCCACTTGACTGACCGTGTTTGAGACGTGCCCGACCTGTGTGCATGGAGTGAATGCTATGTGTGCAGGTCATGGGGGCTGTGGCGCCTCGTGAAGATTTCCAATCAGTTCGAATAGGTGTGAATCCGACTAGTCTCGAGGAGGTGAAAGGCCAGGTCGCCATGGTCGTCGCACCGCACAGAATGGCCGGAAGCCAGGGCCTTTCTCGCTGGGGCGGCGGTTCGGTTTGGCTGGAGTACGCTCGCCGTTCACCTGATCGCCGGCCGTGAGGATGTGGTGGTCGTGACCCGGCCCCGTGTGGGTGTCGCCGTGCTGACCATGGGCGACCGGATGCCTGAGCTGCTGGCCCTGTTGGGGTCGGTTGGCCAAGCAGGACGAACCGGCCGCCCGCATCGTCGTCGTGGGCAACGGCACGGCCCTGCAGGGCCTGCCGGACGGTGGGACCGGGGTGGAGCTGGAAGAGAACCTGGGGGTGTCCGGTGGCAGGAACGGGCCAGTGACTCCAGCAGCGCCTGCATGGAGTCAGCAGCGGGCAGCAGCCGGGAGAAGTCGGTGAGCTCTCCGACACGGGCGCGGGCGCCCTCGAGGGACTCCTTGGTGAAGTCGATGCGTGCGGAGGCGATTTGATGCAGCAACATCGCGTGTCCTTTCGGTGGCCCCCGACCGGGCTCTGAACAACGCGGTGCTGTTGATTCGAGATCGAATAAGAAAAGAGAGTCGTCGCGAAGAAGGTTCCCCGGCAACGTCCGCAGGTCGGATAAGACGCCCGGAACTGGCCCCTCGCTCGGGCCAGGCTGAAAGCGACGATAACGTCCCCTGCCAGCCAGCTGCTCCCCCACGCCTGCGCACCACCCTCCCGGGTGAAGAACGCACGCAAAGCGTCATGCATCCGCTGCACGTCGAGGAGACCAGCCCTCCAGCCTGCAGGGGACCACTGCGAACTGCGTGAGCGTCACACGGTCATCCGCTACCGACCGGTCCGTGAACCCCGCTCCCATCCCCGCCAACGCGAACCGGTCCACCAACTCCCTCTCCAAAGCCCCAGATGCCCCGTAGCCCGGTCGGCATCCGGGTCGGACAAGGAACGCACCACCCGCAACGCCACACCCACCACCCCTCCCCCAGCCCCGTTTGGCTCTCTCCTTCTCTTCCTGGATACCGCTCCACCCTCAGGAATCCTGAAGCATCCCGAGACAGGTCAACCGACCGAGTGAACCCCAACACCCCAGGCCAGACGATAGATCGACGTCTGCTACGCCCCCGCGAACCCAAGCCCTTTCCTACAGCTAAAAGCCATATCGATGCCGGCGGCACGCTCCCCCGCGAGGCGGGTGTTCTGGTCGTGCAGGGCGAAGACCTCGGCGCGTGGCTCAAGGCGCAGCGGCTGGGGTGGGACAAGCTCGGGGCGGCGCAGCAGTGGCTGCTGGAGAGCGTCCTGGGCGTGGAAGAGGCTGGCGAGGACGCGCGGCCGGTACGCCGCACGCGGGATGACAAGTGGATGCTCAATCTGGCGGCCGCACGCCGCTTCCATGCCCGTGAAGGACACCTGAACGTACCCAGGAAACACACCGAGCTGGTGTCGGTGGACGAGGCCGGACGCGGCGCGGCGGGCGTCGAGGCCAGCTCCGGGGCCGGCCTCCAGGGCGTGCCCGTCGCACTCGGCATGTGGCTCGCCAACACCCGCCGCCGCGCCAACAAACTCACCGGTGCACGACGGGCCGACCTTGATGCGTTGGGTATGCGCTGGTATGCGACAGCAGCGCCCGTGCCGTCCTCGTGCACGCCGAAGGCCTCGCAGGCCGGGTGATGCGTGGCCCGCCACTGACCCATCCTGCCGAATCGCCGGCTCCTCTCCCGGACCGACGAACGGAATGCATGGTAGGAAACCAACGTGAATCATCTGCTCACCAAGGCCATCGAGGCCCATGGCGGGATCGAACGCTGGCAGGAACTGACCCAGGCGCAAGCCACCATTACCAGTGGTGGCGACCTGTTCGCCATCAAGGGCCTGCCGCAGGATGCCACGCCACGCATGATGACCGTCAGGCTGCACGAGGAACACGCCTCGGTACAGCCCTTCGGCGCTCGCGACCAGAAGACCGACTTCACGCCCGAACGAGTGAGCATCGAAAAACTCAACGGGCACGTGGTGGCCGAACGCAAGGACCCTCGGACATCATTCTCCGGACACACACTCGAGACACCCTGGGACCCGCTGGACCGCGCCTACTTCAACGGCTATGCGTTGTGGACCTACCTCACCACGCCCTTCCTGCTTGCCATGCCCGGCTTCACGGTCACCGACATCGAGCCGTGGCGGGAAAGAGATGAGGTCTGGCCAGGGCTGCGCGCCGCCTTCCCGCCTCAGATCGCAAGCCACAGCGCCCGCCAGGACTTCTATTTCGGTCCCGACCGGCTCCTGCGACGCCACGACTACCACGTCGACGTGGCTGGCGGATTCGCCGCCGCACAGTACGTCTACGACTACGCAGAAACGGACGGCATCGTGCTGCCCACCAAACGCCGGGCTTACCGCCGCGACACCGACGGTCGTCCGCTCCTGGAGCAAGTCATGGTTTCCATCGACCTCAGCAACGTTCGCTTCAGCTGACAAGCCTTCTGTCGATGCCCCCTCTGTGCCTGTGTGTGCGGCGCGCACCGCCCTGAGCCCCGCCTGCGGGTCTGATGTGAGCTATCGGACGCGCGTCGGTCACCACGGCGGCTCTGTTCACGAGAATGGGTTCGGGCGCCTCAGTTCTCCGAGGCGATCGCGCGGCAAACTCGGTGCGCGGGCGCAACGCCGCCGCCTACCGCGACGACCTGCGCAAGGAGTTCGCCCACGGCAAACCGGTAGCCATCATGGAGGTCGGCTGCTGCACCTTCCGAGGGGCGGGCGATTACGGCGGCTCGGGGTGGTACGTGGCCATGGAGCCGGACGGTGTCACCCCCAAGCCTGACCTGCTGCGCGACGAGAGCGAGCAGGTCCGCTATCTCGATGACCTCATGCCCGTCTTCGAGGAGGAAGGCGTCGACTCCGCCTTCTGGTTCAGTTTCGCCGGCTACAACACCCCCCACCGTCTGTCCGGACCGGACCCCGACCTCGCCTCCTACGGCATCGTCAAGATCCTCGACGAGCACAGCGACTACCCCGCGGACGCGCGTACCTACCCGGACATGCCCTGGGAACCCAAAGAGGCATTCCACGCCCTCGCCAACCGCTACCAGGTGCTTCGCCAGCAAGGAACCTCCGACCAGCACCCCAGTGACCGATAGCGCCCGCGGGTGTCCTGCGGCTCACCGCCAGCTGCCGCCGTTGGGCGTCTGTCCGGTCACCTTGTCGGGAGGCTGCCGGCGGTCCCACTGGGTGAGCCCGCAGCCCTCAGGCGGCGAAGCCGATGTTCATGACGTACTCGTAGGCGCCGTAGTCGGAGCCGAGGTCGACGGTGATGCCGTCGAACCACGCCTCGTCCATGGCCTCGCCGTCATCGGCCGCCCGCGCCTGCACCATCCGGTCCCAGTTTCCCAGTGCTGCACGTTGAGGGTGCGGAAGGAAACGTCACGCTGGAGCGGTCGGGAGACCTGGGCTTGGTTGAGGGGATGGAACTCAACGCGGGTGCCCCGGCCCTGCCGGTTGAGGCGGCTCGGGCCGCGTCAGCTGTGGTTCAGGGACCACACGACCTGGTCCTCGTACCAGCGGGCAGCACTGACACCGCGCCACGAGGCCGCCGCGTCGACCTGGTCCTCGTACCAACGGGCAGCACTGACACCGCGCCACGAGGCCGCTTCGCCCTCGTGGTCCGCAGCCCGTACGTAGCCCACAGCGTCCTGCCCACGGTGGTCGTCATCCGTGTGGCGGCCGGCTTGCTCGCTGTCGGTCGCAGAGGTGGCGGACACGTCCTGCGTCAGCTGCACGGGCACCGAAGTCGTGGCTGCCGACGCCGAGCCGCCGGCGCCGAGAAGGACTCCCCCGGCCAGTGCCGTGGAGGCGAGTGCGATCGAGACGCGCTTGGTCATGCTGTTCATGGTCATTTCCCTTGCGAGACTGCCGCGGTTTCGCCGAACTGGCTGCCGCCGCTTCTAGGTGAACCGAGATCCGGAAATCCCGGGTCAGTCGGCTTGCCGCAAGGTCATCCGGAGGGGTGCCTCACATTCGGCTCTGCCACGGTACCCGAGGGGGGCCTCATGTTTGCGGTGAGGCTCATCACAGCACGTCGGAGGGGTGGGATTGCGATCGGAAACGTGACAACGACCGAATTCGAGGGGGGCCTCATGTTACGCTCGAGCCATGAGCCACCACCACGCCCCGTCCGCGACGGAGACCCCGACGAAACCCCTGCGCCGTGACGCACAGCGCAACAGGGACGCGATCGTGGCCGCCGCCCGCACGGCCTTCTCCGAGCAGGGCCTCGGGGCGTCCCTGGAGGGCGTCGCCCGCGAGGCCGGCGTCGCGATCGGTACGCTCTACCGCCACTTCCCCACCCGGCTCGACCTGGTCGAAACACTCTTCGACGCGAAGTACACGGAACTGCTCGCCACCGCGGAAGAAGCCGCGGCCATGGACGACGCCTGGGAGGGGTTCTGCCGCTACCTGGAGAAGCTCTGCAAGCTGCAGGCCTGCGACCGCGCCTTCAACGACCTGGTCTCGGCACGGCTGCCCCTTCACGTGGCCGGCCGCAAGATGTACGAACGCACCAAGGAACTCTGCATCCAGATCATGCGCAACGCCCAGGAACAGGGCGTCCTGCGCGGCGACGTCACCGCGCAGGACATCGCCTTCGTGATCTGGTCCCAGGCCGGGATCATCCAGGCCACACGCACCATCGCCCCCCAAGCCTGGCGCCGCCACCTCCACCTGATGCTCGATGCCTTCCGCACCGAGGGCGCCCACGAACTGCCCCAACCTCCTCTGACCAGCCAGCAGGTCGACCAGACCCTCGTCACTCTCGAGTGCACCGAAGAGGGCTGCCGCGAGCAGTCCTGACCACACGAGAGACGAGGCCACCGACAACAGCTGCGCATCACACCGGACCGGCGCCACACCGGACCGGTGCCTCGGCCGACCGGCCGGGAAGACACCGGACAGCACTCCGGGCAGCAAGACCACGGGCCGTCCGACCGCCGCCTTCCGGCTGCCCCGACCCGTGCTGTCACACACCGCCCGCATCTCACAGGGCATCCGCAGACGCCGGTGGCTGAGAGCGCCTTCACCGTTCATGGGATCAGCGATGCAACGGTCGCGGATGCGTCGACCTGGGACCAAGCTGATCTGGCAGCCGGCGTAGGCACCGATGGCTCACGTGAAGCGTTGTTCGTCTGCCTCGACGTATCCGAAGGGGTCTGATGCAGGGTCGGGTGACAGGTTGACCTGCCCCACGGTTTGGGTTCCAGCTTGACCTGCCCCACCTCTCAGGTTCCAGTTCAACCGACAGCATCACGTTCGGCGAGGCCGGGCTACTTGCTGCGCGAGCGCCGTCCGAAGACCGCTTGGCGCAGGGGTGGGTACTGCTGGCGCAGGTCGGTGCGGCAGGAGGGGCAGTGCCGGCCGTCCTCCGGCGGGGCGGACTCAAGGTCGTATCCGGGTCGGCCGATGACCGGCCCTTTGCACCGCTCACACGGCGCGGCCTCGGGAGCCGGCCCGGGACCCGGGTCAGGTTCCTGCGCCCAGCGTTCCCTCTCCGCCGCCCACTCCTCGTGTTGCCTCTCGCGCTCTTCCTCACGTCGGGGGCGGCGTTGCTCGTCGCGGGCCTACCAGGCGTCATGGTCCGCGGGGTTGGCGAGGGCGCGACCGTCAGGGGCGTGCGGAAACGGCGGACGGTCGTCATGAGTCCGACCAGGGCCGAGGACGCCGCCGAGGAATCTGGTTCAGGTACCCGGCGCTTCGCCATCGAGATCCCCGGCGGAGTCCCGAACTGATGCCAGGGTCAGATGTCGACCTGCGCGTTGTCGTCGTTGTGCAGGTATTCCGGAGTCGTCCCTGCGGTCGGCACGTCAATGCCTGGAGATCATGGTGAGTACTGTTCCTTCTGTTCCTCGCCGTCTGCCGCTGGCTCGTGTCGCCGACGAGTTCGTGCTCACCACGGTCCTGCTGTTCCTGGCCGTGACGGTCGTCCGGTGGCTGCGTGATCCGGACTCCCCCCTCTACATCGCCGACCTGAACATCGCACTCGCCGTCATCGGCGTCCTCAGCGGAGCCATCCTCACCGGGCTGATCTTCACCCCGCCCGGCAGGCGCAGCGGGGGCCACATGAATCCCGCCGTGACGGTCGCCCTGTGGCTGGTGGACGCCTTCCCCGGTCGCAGCGTCGCGCCCTACATCCTCGCCCAACTCGCCGGCTCCGCGGCCGGCACGGGCCTGGCGCGCCTGGTGTGGGGCCCTGTGGTCTCCCTCCCGTCGGTCGCCCACGGCGCGATCAGACCCGCGCCCACCTGGGAGCCCGCAGCCGTCTTCCTCGCCGAGGCAGGAGCCATGGCGGCCCTGATCCTCGTCGTCGGCTACTTCCTGGCCCACCCCCGCTTCACTCGCCTGCTGCCCTACGTCATCGGAATCTCCGTGGCCACGGTGATCGCCCTCCTCGGCCCCCTCAGCGGAGGCTCCATCAACCCCGCCCGCCAACTCGGCCCCGCCGCGCTCTCCGGCCAGACCAAGGACCTGTGGATCTACCTCATCGTGCCAGTCCTGGGAGCAGTCATCGGAGCCGCGATCTATCACCTGTTCATCTGGCGGTTCAACGCGTGCCGACCCCTGACCTACAAGCTGACGGGCGACGAAGCGCGCGAGGCAAACGACTGAAATCCGGTATCCCGGCCGTCGCCATGCGCCGGCGGTCCTCCCGTCCGACACCAGTCGCGACACCGGCACCGGCGGGGACCACAGCCGGACGGCAGGCCCGAGCACGCGGATCGCCCGGTCCGAGCGACAGCCAAGGCAGTCGTCGCCTTGAGCCACGTCAGCACTGTCCATATCCGAGAACTTTGATCCAATATCGCTACGCTTGCCTCGATTCGCTTCTAGGCGGATTTCCGGAACAAGCGGAGGACTGAGACTTCCATGCGCGTCTTCGTTGCCGGTGCGACCGGTGCGGTTGGCCGACTGCTCGTTCCGCTGCTGTTGGACGCGGGGCACCAGGTCACCGGAATCTCCCGCTCGCTTGCGGGGACCGACCGCGTACTGCGTCAAGGCGCGTCAGCCGTTCAAGCAGACGTACTCGACCGGGACGTTGTCCGCCAAGTAGTGGCAACGGCCGCACCTGACGCGGTGATCGACCAGCTCACCGACCTGTCGGACGCAGATGGGGAGGCAACCAACCGGCTGCGCCGGGAGGGGACGCGCAATCTGGTGGACGCGGCCAAGGCCGCCGGCGTGCCGAGGATTGTCGCCCAGTCAATCTCCTGGGCGTACGCGCCGGGCGAGCAGCCGGCCGACGAGACCGTCCCCCTCGACCTCGGGGCTCCGCAGCCGCGAGGGGGGATGGTGGACGGTATCCAGGCGCTAGAAGAAACAGCGGCCGAGTTGGACACGGCGGTACTGCTGCGGTATGGCGTCCTGTACGGCCCCGCCACCTGGTACGCGCCTGGCGGCCCCGCAGCCGCAGCCCTGTCCGGAGATCCGGCCGCCCGTTTTCTCGGGAGCGTCGAGGCGGATCTCTCCGTGATCTCGTTCGTTCACGTTGCCGATGCCGCACGAGCCGCCGTCGAGGCCCTCGACTGGCCGACTGGGCCGGTCAACATCGTGGACGACGAACCCGCGCAGGCTCGCGAGTGGGTGCCGGTCCTGGCCAACGCCCTCGGCGTGCCCGCACCAGAACCCACATCAGGCCAGCAAAGCTGGGCCCGAGGAGCTTTCAACGGCCTGGCCCGCTCACGTGGATGGCAGCCCGCGCATCCGACGTGGCGGTCCGGCTTCGCAGCGCAACTCGCCTAGGTTCTGTCCGGTCGGACCAGGCGCACGACTGGTGAGACAGCTACTGGTCGGTGAAGTGTCGGTCGGCGACCAGGCGCCTGGCCGCTCCCTCGATCGCGCCGCTGCCAATCGGCCAAGAGCGGCGGGGCTGGGTTCGCTGATTCCCTGCAACTGGTCCGGGACGCGGGAGGAACCGCGGGTGAGCCACTGTGGCGTCTTGCCCCCAAACCCATACACGGGGGCCGGTAGCGACAGAGCCCCTCCGGTGTCGCACGAAGGGTAAGATCCCCCGCAATTCCGGGGCGGGGATCCATTGGGGGCGGGAATGAAACGTGCGCTGCTGGTCGGGGTGGGACTTGTGCTGGTGCTGGTCACCGGGTGCACGGACGGTGGCTCGCCGCAGGCTTCCCGGACTTCCCGTGCTCCCTCGTCGTCACCTTCGCCGTCAACGAAGGCTCCCGTGCCGCCGGAGCCGGGTCCGGCCAAACCGCTCGGTGGGGCAGCGGTCAGCAAGCGGGACGCGAAGCTGGTGGACTCCTTCACCGAGTTCATCGAGGAGTCGGACCTGGACACCCGCATCGAGCCCGAACTCCCGGAAGTTGCCGTGCTGCAACGCCTTGCGCCCACGGGCACGGGCGACCTGATATGGATGCCGGACGCCGATACGTACTGTCTGACGACGATCAGGTCCAGCCTGACGAGTCATGGGTGCTACGGACTCGCGCCGAAGCGCCCGGCGCGTGGCTATGTACAGGTGGGAGACCCCACGCCGCGCGGCGTGGGGTCGACGTACTCGAAGCAGGACTGGCTGTCGGTCAGTCTTGTGGAGAATGCCCAAGGACCCTTCACGTTTACCGGTGATCAGCCGAAGGGCACCAGCGCGGTGCGCCAGGCCACGCTGCGCTTCACCTCGGGCCGGACCGTGACATTCCTCGCCTATAGCCAGCCAGATTCGAGGATTCCGCAGAACACCAAGATTTGTGGGCCCCACCACAAGGTCTGCTTCGATCCCTACGACCGTGATCTCGGGCGTGCCTCTTAGAGGGCGTTTTCTCCCGTTGTTTAGTCCCGGCTTGCCGGTTTAAGGATGGTTCACGTACCTCGCTATGTGGGGGTTGATTCGGCGGTGAGTCTGCGGGCCATGAGGTTGATCATCGCGAGGTGGATCATGGCTTCGGAGCGGTGGGGATGGGCTTCGTAGTTGCGGGCCAGGCGGCGGTGGTTCATGAGCCAGCCCAAGGTTCTCTCGACGGTCCAACGCCGGGGCAGGACGGTGAATCCCCTGGTGGCGGGGTCGCGGCGGACGATGCATGTCGATGCCGAGGGTGGCGGCGTGTTCGACGAGGTGCTGGCGGTAGCCGCCGTCGACCCATGTCTTGCGGACGCTGGGATGCTCGACGGCCACCTTCTCGATCAGGGTCTGGCCCGCGATCGAGTCCTGCACGCTCGCGGCGGTGACCAGCACGCCGAGGAGGAGTCCGACGGTGTCGATGACGATGCTGCGCTTGCGTCCGACGATCTTCTTGCCGGCATCGATGCCCTGCCTGCGGGCGGGGACATTGGTGGAGGTCTTGATGCTCTGGGAGTCGATGACACACGCGGTCGGTTCCTCCTCGCGGCCTTCCTGCCTGCGGACTTGGCGACGGAGAAGGCTGTTGAGCTGGTCGAAGACGCCCTCCTCCTGCCAACGCGCGAAGTAGGCGTAGACGGTGTTCCAGTGCGGATAGTCGTGCGGCAGATAGCGCCACGGGATCCCGGTCCGATTCACGTAGAGGACCGCGTCCAAGAGGCTGCGCAGGTCGTGGTCCGGTGGGCGGCCGATGTCCAGTCCGCGGCCGCGGCGTTCGGACCGCCAGGCGGTCAGGACCGGCTCGACCAACTCCCACCGGGCATCGGACAGATCACTGGCATAACTGACGCCGAAGGGACTCTATCGGGCTCTCGGCACGAGGCCTGAGGATGCGTCAGGCGGAGAGGTCGGGCGAATCGACCATCGTGCGGCCGCCGGCTCCAAGAATCCGCCGCGGGCTCGGGGACGTCACCGGGTGGGCGCCGAGCACTCCGCGGTCTCGCAGTTCGTCAAGGTCAGGGAGACGGACTCCGGGGAGTGCGTCGAGGAGGTCGGCCTGGGCGGCGCGGATGCTGTGCGCGTCCTGGGGCCCGATGCCAAGGGTGCGGCGGGCTGTCACGTGATCATCGTACGGGCGGCAACTGCCGCTCTACGCAGCATGCAGCTCGGATATGGGGAGCTTATCCGGGATCCAGACATGAACCGGGGTGCGTTCGCCGGGCCTCGGCCCGCCGACCGTGGTGGCCTGTCGTCTCCAGGGGTTCCGTGTTGTAGGAGGGCGCCGGGGACGGCAACTGTCAACCGTGCTTGATCGTCCCTTGGTGTATGACCACACCATCCCCGGAGCCGCCGCTTCCCTGGCCTCACTGCGGTCACGGAGCCGCCCCGGACGATCCTGTGGGCTGTCGCGGCATTCAGGTGCTCGGCTACACCGCTTGTCTGGCTCATCTTGCTGACACCGAGCGGGATGCTTACCTGGCCGGCCTGCAGCCTGGAGCCGATGTCGACCACCGCGGCACGTCCTTCACTGCCCACCTTCTCCACGAGCTCCTCCGCGCGCTTCGTGACCCGGGCACCGGACAACCTCACCTTGGCGACGCCTGGTTCTGGGCGGCGACCTTCAAGAGTCCGGTTGACCTTGGGCAGTTTGTGTGTGCCGGAAGGGTGTCGTTGGCCGGTGCGGTGTTCGACGGTCCGATGACCTTGTCGTGTGTGGCACGTCGAGTGGAGTGCCGGCGTACCCGTTGGATGTCGACAGCCGAACTACGGCTGCGCTACACAACGGTGGACTTCTCCCATGCCGTCTTCGAGTACCCCCTCACGATCGCCGCGGAGGCCGCCCCCTTCGTGCTCTCCGACGGGCGGCCAGTGACAGAACAGGCTCTTACCGGCGCGCCTGACGCTGCGGTGCGGATGGCCTCGATGCGTGGGGTGGACGCGGCCCATCTGGTCCTCGCCGACGTCGATCTGTCGGGATACCTGTTCACCGGGACCGTGCACCTGGACCAGATACGGCTGGAGGGCGCATGCACCTTCGACACGGTCCCGCCCGCAATGCATTGGCGGGGCTGGCGTCCGATCCGGTTCACCCAACGCCGCACCCTCGCCGAAGAACACCACTGGCGCGCGAGCCAACCAGGGGCCGTCCCGGGCTGGAACGTGGCCGTGTTCGGCGCCGGGCGCGTAGGGCCGTTGCAACTGGCGCCGGTGTACCGCGCGCTTCGCAAAGCGTTCGAGGATGGCAAGCACGAGCCCGGGGCCGCCGACTTCTATTACGGCGAGATGGAGATGCGCCGCCACGCCGACGACATACCCCGAAGCGAGCGGGGTCTTCTCACTGCCTACTGGGCGCTGGCGTGGCTCGGCGCCGCCATGCTCGTCACCATCGTGCTGCTCATGGGCCTCGGTCTCCCGAAGGACGCCCCGAAGCAGGCAGCGACCGGCACCGTCCCGGCCGGCGGAGGCACCGTCACCTTCGAGATCGAGAAGGACGATCCGCAGAACCCCACGGGGGACAGGTTCACCGGCGAGCGCTTCGACAAGGCCCTGAACGTCACGCTCAACTCGGTGGTATTCCGCTCCGCCGACCAAGACCTGACCACTTCCGGCACCTACATCGAGATGGTGTCCCGTGTGACCGAGCCCATCCCTCTGGGCCTTGCGGTCCTGGCCGTCCGTAACCGCGTCAAACGCTGACCCAGCGCTCCCGTGGCCCGGGCTTGTGGCCCGCTACCGCCACCCCCACCGGGCCAAAACCCGCAGCGCAGCGTAGGCCAGCGCGCCCCCCGGCTCGACCGTCGCAGGCTGGCCCTGTGGAGTACCCCGTCGCTGTCGCCTTCGCCGAGGCCGTGCCGACGCTGCCCCGCGGCAAGGGCTGGTGGTACGAGATCAAGTTCGACGGTTCTCCGGACACTCTGTTGTGTCTCGTCGCTTTTCGGTATCCGCTCAAGGGCTTCAGCCATCCGCGCTGTCGAAACCGGCTACGCAACCCACTTGGCCGTTATGGCGGTTCGGCTGGTAGATGGCTGGAATGCCATCGCCGCCGGTGTTCAGAGTCTGCGCCTCTCACGGACGCCGGTAGATCGTGATGCGGTGCTTGATCAGCAGGGCGGCCGCCGCAACGGCTATCAAGGAGCCGTTCTCACCCACCTTGGTGGATGAGTGAGAACAACGCCTACAGGCGGTGGGCGGCGAAGCCGGTGAGGAGGACCACCGTGACGACGATGCCCGCGAGGCCGGGCCAGCCGCCGAGGAGTGCGAACAGCGCTACGGCGACGAATGCGCCGAGCATGAGGGCGGCGAACCCCCAGCCTGAGAGTCCGCGGTCGTCGTTGTCCTGCGCTTGTGTCTTCACGGCCTTGGTCACGGTGATCACGCTACCGAGCAGGGGCGGCAGTCCTTGCCCCTGGGTGTCGCCGCGCCTCACCCCCTGCCTTGGAGGCACTCCCCCGTCTCGGCGGACTTGAGCGGCAGGCTGACCCCGGTCGGCCGTCCGAGGGGGCCGACCGGGGTGGTGTTCAGGCGAGGGCGAGGAAGAGCTTTTCGAGTTCCTCTTCCGTCATGGGGGCTTGGTTCTCGTCGGCTTCGCTCATGCACTGGCGCATGCCGCTGGCGACGATCTTGAAGCCTGCCCGGTCGAGGGCTTTGGAGACGGCGGCGAGCTGGGTGACGACGTCCTTGCAGTCGCGGCCGGCTTCGATCATGGCGATGACGCCGGACAGCTGCCCCTGGGCGCGGCGCAGACGGTTGAGGACTGCGTTGACTGCGTCGTCGTCGACCTTCACGGGTGCCTCCCGGCCTTGTGTGCTCTCGCCTCATAGTACCCCAGGGGGTATCTGGGTTGCGGGGGTCAGTGGTCGCGCAGGGCGGCGAGGGTGGCGTCGAGATCGCCCTGGTGGGGGCGGTTGTGGGGGAGTTTGGCCAGGAGGGCGGCCATGCCGCAGGTGTTGGTGAGGGCGGAGAAGACCAGTCCGCCCGCGACACCTGCGGAGACGAGGCGGAAGGCGGGACGCAGGCGACCGAGGGCGAGCCCGGTGAGGACGACGGCGCCGGCGGTGAGGCGGACCTGTCGTTCCATGCTCCAGACGGTGTTTCGGGTGCTGTCGGGGTGGTGGAGGGGGTGGCCGTCGGCGGCCCATGCTCCGGTGCCGCCGATGAGGGTGGCGGTCGTGATGCCATGGGCGGCCAGGGTGTGGCAGGCGTTCTCGGAGCGGGCGCCGGAGGCGCAGACGACGAGGATGTCGCCGCGCTCGGCTGCGTGGCGGATGTCGGGGAGGGCCTGCTTCAGGTGGTCGAGGGGGATGTTGAGGGCTCCGGGGAGGTGGCCTGTGGCGTATTCGCCGGGGGTGCGGACGTCCAGGACGATCAGGTCGTGGAGCCGGGTGCGGGCCTGGTCGGCGTCGAGGGTGTGGGGGCTGGTCATGATGCGGTGCTCCGTAGGTGTGGTTGGGCTGTGTCCGGCCAGTTCCCTTTAACGCGAGGGGCACCGGTGAGTACCGATGAGACGTGGCTGCGGATTCTTGCGGGTCGGGTTCAGGTGAGGGCGTCGGTGAGCATGAGGGCGGCCACGGCCAGCATCACGACTGCGAAGACGCGCTGGAGGGTGGGGCCGGAGATTTTGGTGGCGAGGCGTTTGCCGTCCCAGGCTCCGAGGATCGCGGCTCCTGTGAAGGGGGCGATGACCGCCCAGTCCAGGGGTGTGCTGCTGCCGGCGCGGGCAGCGAGGGCACCCAGGGAGTTGACGGTGATGACCAGCAGACTGGTGCCGACCGCGGCCCGCATGCGCAGGCCGAGTACGGAGACGAGGGCGGGGACGGCGAGGAATCCGCCGCCGACGCCGAGGAATCCGGTCACGGCGCCGAGTCCGGCACCCGCCCCGGCTGCCCGCGCGGGTCTGGGTGGCCGCGGTTCCCCGTCGGCGGCGGACGTCCGGAACATGGCCAGTGCAGCGAGGGCCGCTATCGCGGCGAACGCCGCCGTCAGAACCGCTTCGGGTACGTGTGCCGCGAGGGTTGCCGCTGTGACGGCGGGCAGAATCCCGGCAGCCGCGAACAGCGCACCGGTCTTCCAGCGGACGTTGCCGGACCTCGCGTGCGAGGAGAGGGCCGTGGCGGAGGTCGCGGTGACGATGATCAACGAGGCGGTGGTGGCGGCGGCCGGGGTGAAGTCGAGGAGATAGATCAGGGCGGGGACGGCCAGGACGCTGCCACCGCCGCCGAGCGCCCCGAGGGCCAGGCCGATGACGGCCCCGGCGACGAGAGCGAGAAGAAGGACACTCACGCTATCCGGCCACTGCTTCCGCGGTCGTCGACCACCGGCAGTCCCGCTGACGCCCAGGCGTTCATGCCGCCCTTGACGTCGACAGCCTCGACTCTGCGTTCGGTCAGAAGCTTCGCGGCCTGCTGAGAGCGGTGCCCGGAGCGACAGATCACCACCAGCGGCCGCCCCTCGGCGGCGGCAGGCAGGGCCTGGCCGGTGACGAGCCGGGAGAGCGGGACGTGCACAGCGCCGGGGGCGTGCCCGGCCTTCCACTCGACCTGCTCACGCACGTCGAGGAGTACGGCATCACCATCGGTGGTGCGTCGGCGTGCCTGGGCGGGGGTGACGCGGGCGATACCGCGGCGGAAGAGGAACATCGCGCTTTGTCTCCGATCGGGGAACGCGGTGGATGGCAGCGGTTCAGTGACGTAGGCCGGTGGTCACGGGGAGCCCGGCCTCGAGGGCGGCGTCGAAGGAGTCGTCGACGGCGACGACATCACGGCCGGCAGCGTCCAGGAGGGAAGCGGCGATGGCCGCACGCATCCCGCCGGCGCAGTGCACCCACACGGTCCCGGCGGGAATCTCACCGGCCCGGTCATGAACCTCGTGGACGGGGATGTGAACGGAATCCTGCACGTATCCGCCGGCGCGCTCGGAGTCGCGGCGCACGTCCAGAACCACCAGGCTCTCGCCGGCTTCACGGGCCTTCTTCAGGGCGGCGAAATCCGCGCGGGGGAAGGAACGCAGCACCTCTCCCTCGCTCAGCCAGTCGGCGGGGTCTCCGGTGGCGGCGGCCGAGGGCCGGTCGATACCGACCCGTACCAACTCCCGCTGCGCCTGCGCGAGCTGGGCCGGGCTGTCGGCGAGCAGGGTGACGGGCTTGCCCCACGGGATCAGCCACGCCAGGTAGGTGGCCAGCTTGCCCTCGGCTTCGAAGTTGACCGTTCCGGCCACGTGTCCCGCAGAGAACGCGGTACGGCTGCGCAGGTCCACCACCCACTCTCCGGCGGCCAGCCGCTCGGCGATCTCCCTGCCTCCCGCCGCCCTCGGCGGGGTCAGGTCGACCGGCGCGGGGCCGGCGGCGTTGAGGGGGCCCATGTGTGCGTAGTAGGCGGGCACATCCTCCAGCCCCGCGAGCATGTCCGCGATGAAGGTGTCCACGTCCTTCGTGAGCGCGGCGTTGGTCTTGCGTTCCTGGCCGATGGTGCTGGAGTCGCCCTCCGCCTGCGATGAGGAGCAGAAACTGCCGAACCCGTGCGTGGGCAGGACCTGCACCGCATCGTCGAGTTCGGCGGCCAGGCGGTGTGCGGAGGCGTACTGTGCGCGGGCCAGCTTCTCGGTCAGTCGGGGCTCGACCAGGTCGGGGCGTCCCACGCTGCCGATCAGCAGTGATCCGCCGGTGAACGCGGCCACCTCCCGCCCGTCCTGCTGCAGGATGTAGGAGGTGTGATGCGGGGTGTGGCCGGGGGTGGCCAGCGCCCGCAGGGCCAGACCGCCCTCGACGGGCAGCGTGTCGCCGTCGGTGACCGGGGTGCGGTCGAAGGAGACCCGGGCCGCGGCAGGCACCAGGTACGTCGCACCGGTCAGCCGGGCCAGTTCCAGGCCGCCGCTCACGTAGTCGTTGTGCACGTGCGTCTCGGCGACGTACGCGATCCGCACGCCCCGTCCGGCCGCTGCCGCAACGACCCGCTCCACGTCCCGCGGCGGGTCGATCACTACGGCCGCCTCGCGGCCGCCCGCCAGGTAGCTGCGGTTTCCCAGACCCTCGGTCTCCAGGATGTCCACGAAGAACACGGAGGCCTCCCTTCTCACATCGCTTTACCCCGGGGGGTATCTGCGTTCCACTGTAACAGTGATACCCCCCAGGGTATTTTTGTGAGTGTGGAGGCCGCCCGGGATCTCCGCCGGCGGCAGTGTCTGCACCCCGATGCGGGGCCGCCGAGGTATTTAGTACTCCAGTCAGAATTCGTGGCTTGAGCTGGTTCTTTTCCGGTAGTGGCATCGTTGGGCGGTGGCTTGGTGGCGTCTGCGCCAGTGGGACCATCTCAGAGCATGCTGACGCTGGTTGAGTTCGGGTCTTGGGTGGGGCAGGAGAGTGTCCAGGAGCCGTCGGATTTCTGCCACGGTGAGGGAGACGAGGCTGGTTGGTTCGTTTCTGCGGTTTCCCGGTGGGCCTCTTGGGCAGCCAGGGCGGTCAGGAAGGCGTGGGCCAGCATGGCCAGGGTGATGTGCCGATACCAGCCCGGATAGCGGCGGACCTCGTACTCGTCCAGGCCGCACTCGTTCTTCGCGGCCTGGAAGCATTCCTCGACTGCCCACCGACTGCCGGCGATCCGGGCGAGTTCGTCGATCTCGATGCCGACGGGTGCGTGAGCGAGGTAGTAGGCAATCTCGGTGGGGTCGGACAGGCTGCGGCGGGCCAGCACCCAGCGATTATGGGTCGGCGGATCTGGGTCGAAAATGATGTTGGCGGGCAGTTTCGCCGCGGCCCAGTCATAGACGCGTGGGCCTTCCGCCCCGTCGCCGCAGGACAGCCGCTGCCAGGCATCGGCGGGGGCTTCGTCGATGAGCTGGTCGATGCGCCAGCAGCCGGCTAGGGACTTGGGCACCGCAACCACGTAACCGAAGCCGAGCTGCTCGAGCAGGCGGCGGAAGTTCCAGTCCTGCCCATAAGCCTCGTCCGCGGTCACCCACGCGGCCGGCAGGCCCGCGGCCAGGCAGCGGCGCACGATCTCCCGGGCCAGCTCCCCCTTGGTGGCAAAGCCGCATTCATCAGGGATCTTTGCTGCCCTGCACCGCTCACGGTCGGAGGTCCAGGCTTTCAGTAGGTAGAGCTCCCGGTCCACCAGGGCCCGGCCGCGGGCGGTGGCGTAGGCGCCGAACACGCCGATCTGGCAATTGTCGATCTTCCCCGAGGTGCCGGTGCACTGCCGGCCCACCCCGGCCGAGGTGGTGCCCTTCTTGACGAACCCGGTGTCATCGATGATCAGCACCCCGCCCGGGCCGAGCCGCTCGGCGGCGTAATCCCGCACGTCATCGCGGACAGCATCGGCGTCCCAGCGGGCACCGTTCAGCAGGTGCTGCAGGCCCGCCGGATCACGGTGGCCGGCCCACTCGGCCAGCTGCCAGCCGTTCTTCCGCCCGACCGGCGCCAGCAGTCCCCGCACGTAGTCACGCATCCGCCACCGCAGATCCACCCGCCCGAACCGGCCCGCCACCCGAGCGAAAACCAGCTCCAACTCGGCCTTCCAACAATCGACTTCAGACATCACGTCCATACCCGAACAACGACAACCAGCAGCTCAGGAAACGAATTCTGACTGGAGCACAAGAGATCATCTCAATTGGTGAGTCCGCGGTAGCAGATGAGGGTGCAGGCGATGCTGGTGAAGGCCAGGAAGTGGATTGCCTGGCGCTCGTAGCGACGGTGGAGACGTCGGCAGCCGGCGAGCCAGGCCATGGTGCGTTCGATGGTCCACCGGTGGCGCCCCAGCTTCTGTGACGTCTCAACTCCCTTGCGGGCGATGCGGGGTGTGATGTGGCGTAGGCGGAGCCATTGCCGCAGGTGACGGTTGTCGTAGGCCTTGTCGGCGTGAAGCTTGGCGGGGCGCCGGCGGCGTGGACCGCGCCGGGATCTGATCGGTGGGATGCCGCGCACGAGTGGTTCGAGGGCCTGGCTGTCATGAAGGTTGGCGCCCGAGATGCCGACGGAAAGCGGCAGTCCGGTCCGCTCGGTGATCAAGTGGATCTTCGAGCCGTACTTGCCCCGATCTACAGGATTCGGACCCGTCAGGTCCCCTTTTTGAGGGCTCGCATGTTCACCGAGTCGATTGCGCATCGTGACCAGTCCAGCTCGCCTCGAGCCCCCAGCTCGTCCAGGACCAGACGATGCAGTTTCGCCCAGACCCGTTGTCGGCTCCACTCCATGAACCGGCGGTGAGCCGTGGCCCCCGACGGCCCGAACACCGGCGGGACCTGCGACCACGTACAACCGGTCGTGGCCACGAAGACAATCGCCGCCAACACCTCACGGTCCCCATGACGGCGCCGACCACCACCCTGTGGCCGAGTCGGCGCCTCCGGCACCACCCGCTGGAACAACTCCCACAGTCCATCAGGGACCAGACGCTCAGTCAGCAACACAGCATCAGGTTACCGGCATCGCCAATTGAGATGATCTCTTAAGGCACCGCGCTCGCTCAGGGCTGGGCCCTGGCCGCATGGCTACGCAAGAACGCCGGTGTGCTGGACGTGCAGTACGTGATCTGGCAGGGACGCATCTGGAGCATCAACCACCCCGAAGACCAGGGCGGCTGGAGTCGGCCGTACGACCACGGGCTGAACAACACACACACGATCACCGGCGGCCACTACGACCACGTCCACGTCTCCTACAAGGACTGACACGCGGTCCAGAATCAGGTCAGTGCTACTTTCCGCGGCCGCCGCCGGACAGGCGGCGGAAGCTGCCGAAGCATAGGGAGTAGCACCATGGACATTCACATCGAACAGTCTGCGTTCGGACCAGTGAGGATCTACCATCTTGAATTCGCTGGTCACGGGGCTGGTGTGTGTGGCGGGTTGTGTACTCGCGCTGGTCGGGGGCGATTGTCTGGCGTCGAGATCGTCTGTCTGCGCGCGATCGCGATGTTGGTCCTGCCGGAGCCGACGCTCGCCACGCCCGCCTCGGACCCCGTGTTCCTTCCGGATCACGAACCCAACGTATGGCCAGGGTTGCTTGCCGCCGCCCGTTGCCCACGTCCAACACCGAAGCGCGGGGCCTGGATTGGCGGCGGTGAGCGCGACGGTTCCATGACCGGTGGGCGTGGTTCGGTGTCAGAGGGCCCGGGCGGCAGCGGCGTCGCGGAGGAGTCCGGCGAAGGTCAGGGCGGCGGGGGTGAGGGGGTGGTCGGCCATTCGAACCAGGAGGATGCGGCGGATGGGGGCCGGCGGTTCGAGCGGCAGGACGTCGACGCCGGGTCGGATGCCCTCCAGGGCCAGGGTGGGGGCGAGGGCGACGCCGATGCCGGCGGCGACCATGGCCTGGGCTTCCTGGTAGTCGTGCGCCTCGTAGGCGATGTGGGGCTCGAAGCCGAGGGCTCGGCAGCCGCGGACGAGGGCTTCGGCCACCGGGTGATGGTCGGCGCGGGTGATCCATGGGTCGTGTGCGAAGTCGGCGAGCGAGACGGCGTCGCGGCCGACGAGTGGATGGTGGTCGCTGACGAGAAGGGCCGGCGGGTCATCGAGAAGGGGGGTGACGACGACGTCCTCCCGGTCGATTCGGCTCCAGTCGTAGTCCCACATCAGCGACATCTCGATCTCCCGGTTCTCCAGCATCGTCCAGAGCCCGGCGATGCGGGCACTGCGGACGGTCAGCCGTACATCGGGGTGGGCGTCCCGGAAGGCGATCACGGCCCGCGGGAGGAGCGAGGCGCCGACGGTGGGGAAGGTGCCGATACGCAGCGTGCCCGCGCGCAGGCCGGCGAAGTCGGCGAGTTCGTTTTCCGCGGCCTGCAGTTCGCGTTCGATCCGTTCCCCTCGTTCGGCCAGCGCCCGTCCGGCGTCGGTGGCGGTGACGCCCCGGGCGTGGCGTTCAAGGAGGGGCTGGCCTGCCTCCGCTTCCAGGCGGCTGATCTGCTGCGATACCGCTGACGGTGTGTAGTTGAGGGCGCGGGCGGTCGCTGTTACCGAGCCGCGCCGGGCGACCTCGGTGAACAACAGGATGCGCCGGACGTCGAGCATGCCGCTACCTCCAGCGTTCACTTCAGCTTAATAGCCATGCAGATTTCCGAGATTGTACTTCACGCTGCTGTAACCCACCGTGGAGGACACCACGCACGGCGAGACCGTCGGTGGGCTTCCCCTTCCATGTCTGTGAGGAGTCAGTTGTGCTGCGTCTGCAGGGCGAGATGATCCGTGGAGGTACCAGCAAGTGCTGGATCTTCGACCACCGCGACGTGGTCGCCACGGGCGTGGATGTCGATGCCCTGCTGCTTGCCGCCTTCAACGCCGCCGATCCCCGTCAGATCGACGGCGTGGGCGGCGCTTCCTCCACCACCTCCAAGGCCGCCGTCGTACAGGCGTCGGCCGAACACGGCGTGGATGTCGAGTACGCCTTCGCACAGGTAGGAATCGGCGACGAGCGCGTGGAGTGGGCCAGCAACTGCGGCAACTGCGCCACCGCCGTGGCCCTGTACGCCGTCCACCACAAGCTCGTGCCGATCGCGTCGGACACCACCACCGTCCGCATGCTCAACGTCAACACCGGGGCCCGCCTCACCGGCACGATCCCCACCCCCGCGGGCGTGGCCCCGGAGGAGGGCACGGCTGTGGTGCCGGGTACCTCGGCGCCGGGCGTTCCGGTCCTGCTGGGGTTTCAGGACCCGGCGGGCTCGACGACCGGCCGCGCCCTGCCGACCGGCCGGGCGCTGGACGAGCTGACCGGCCCGGACGGTCCCGTCGAGGCATCCCTGGTGGACGCCGGCGCGCCGGCCGCACTCTTCGAGGCCAAGGCGTTCGGCCTCGACGGCACGGAATCCCTCACCGCGTTCGCCACCGCAGTGCCCGCGCTGACACTGCTGCGCCGCCAGGCAGCGCTGGCCATGGGCCTGGCCCGCGAGGACGGTCCGGTCAGCCATGCGGTGCCGAAGGTCGGCATCGTCGCCCGGCCTGCCTCATATCGCACCACACAGGGCATCCTCGTCAGCCAGGACGAGTACGACCTGGCCGTGCGCATGGTCTCCATGCACGCCCCGCACCCGGCGATCGGCCTGACCTCTGCCGTGGCCCTGGTCGCGGCCGCCGCCACCCCCGGCACCCTCGCCCACCGCGTCGCCCGGCAGACCGCCGACGGCACGCTGCGCCTGGGCACCCCCGCCGGCGTGATCGCCACCCAAGCCGTCCCCGCACCGGACGGCGCGTCCCCCACGGTGCTCCTGCACCGCGCCGCCCGGCGTATCGCCCGAGCCGAACTCCTCGTTCCCGTCCTGGAAGGACGCCCCGCATGAGCCGCAACGACGCCGCCCCGGGTACCGTCACCGCACCACCGGGCCGCATCCGCCGGGTGCTGTCCCACCTCTACGTCCAGTGCCTGATAGCCGTCCTCCTCGGCGCCGCCGTGGGCTGGCTGTGGCCGTCCGTCGGCGCTGACCTCAAGCCGCTCGGCGACGGCTTCATCGCGCTGGTGAAGATGCTCATCGCGCCGATCATCTTCTGCACGGTCGTCCACGGCATCGCATCCATGGGCAACGCCCGCGCGGTCGGCCGCGTGAGCCTGAAGGCTCTGGTCTACTTCGAGGTGCTGACCACCGTGGCCATGGTGATCGGCCTGGTCGTCGTCAACGTCCTCAAACCGGGCAGCGGTCTGCACGTTGATGTCTCGAGCCTGTCCGCCAAGGGCCTGCCGCCGGAGGCGTCCACGGCCCACGAGGGCTTCGCCGAGTTCGTCCTCGCCATGATCCCCGCCACCCTGGTCAGCGCCCTGACCGGCAACGAGATCCTGCCTGTGCTGCTGGTGTCCCTGCTGTTCGGCTTCGGCCTGCACGCCAGCGGAGAGGCCGGCGTGGGCATCGCCCGGGGCGTCGAGAAGTTCTCCACGGTCCTGTTCACGCTCATCCGCTGGATCATGCGGCTGGCCCCCATCGGCGCGTTCGGCTCGATGGCCTTCACCATCGGCAACTACGGTCTGGGCACCCTGCGCCACCTGGCGCTGCTGGTCGGCTCGTTCTGGCTGACTGCCCTCTTCTTCGTCCTGGTCGTCCTCGGGACCGTGATGCGCCTGAACGGACTGCGGCTGCTGCCCTTCCTGCGCTACATCAAGGAAGAACTGCTGATCGTCCTGGGCACCTCCTCCACCGAGCCCGTCCTGCCGCGCATGATGGCCAAGCTTCAGCATGTGGGCGCCTCGAAACCGGTCGTCGGCATCACGCTGCCCGCCGGGTACTCCTTCAACCTCGACGGCACCGCCATCTACCTGACCATGGGATCGGTCTTCCTCGCCCAGGCCCTCGGTATCGACCTCAGTCTCACCCAGCAGTTGGCCATGCTCGCCGTCATGCTGCTCACCTCCAAGGGCGCCGCAGGCGTCACCGGCTCCGGCTTCATCGCCCTGGCCGCCACCCTCAGCGCCGTCCCGCACGTCCCGGTCGCCGCCCTCGCGCTGATCTTCGGCATCGACCGGTTCATGTCCGAAGCCCGCGCACTGACCAGCGTGGTCGGCAACGGCGTCGCCACCCTGGCCGTCGCCCGATGGGAGGGCGAGCTCGACGAGGACCGCGCCAAGGCCGTCCTACGCGGAGAGATCCCCTACGCCCCCGCCCCCGATCCCTCCGCGGTGACAGCCGAGCCCGATCCGAAGCAGACGCCCGCACCCGAGGCGATGCCCGAACCAACCCGCGACCCGGTCCCCGCCGCAAGCTGATATTGCGTGGGCGGGCCGGCCCGGAGCAGCGCTCCGGGCCGGCCCGCCCACGTCTCAACAGGACGTCGTACTCGCCGTCCGGGCTGATCAGGAACGTCCAGCGTTTCGGCGCGCCCAGTCTTCCAACCGCTGATCAAGCCCGACGACACCCCCGCAACCTCCCACGTCGTCTGCTCCAGCGCGAAGGGGTCGGCAGCGGCGGTCGGTCTCATCACCGAGCCCGGGCAGGCCGAGAAGCTCCTGGCCAACGGAGGCGGACGCGGTACTCCTCGACCGCGAGGTGCTGCGTGACCCGTTGTGGGCGCGGCATCCCGCGAAGGAACTGGGCTGCACGCTAGGCGTTCCCGAGCAGTACGGCCCGTTCCTGAGCCAATCAGCTCTTCATTGCCTTTGCGGGGGACGGGCCGCACGCTGCGTACGGATGCGGGGCCCGGCGAAACGGTCGCCGGGCCCCGGCCGATTTCAGCTCGCCGCGCTGTTCAGCGCCGCGAGGACCGCACCGTATGCCTCCTTCTTCTGATAGCTGTCGTTGAAGAGCAGCGGGGTCTCCTGGGCACGCCAGGAGTACTTGTCGGTGACGCCCCACACGGTGATGCCGTTGCACCGGGCCACGGCCACGCACGCCTGGGTGACCTGCCGGTACACATTGGTCTGCGCCGCGCCGGAGCCGCCGACGTCCAGCTCGGTGATCTGCACGTGCACGCCCAGGTCGGCGAAGCGCTGGAGGTTCTGCCGGTAGGTGCTCAGGTCGGAGTTCGAGGCCAGGTGGCTCTGGAAGCCGACGCAGTCGATCGGTACGCCCCGGGCGCGGAAGTCCTGGACCATCCGGTAGATGGCATCGCTCTTGGCGTTGATGCCGTCGGTGCCGTAGTCGTTGTAGCAGAGCTTGGCCTTGGGGTCGGCTGCCTTCGCGGTGCGGAAGGCGTCCTCGATCCAGCCGTTGCCGAGCTGCTGCTGGAGGTTGGACTGGCGTCGGCTGCCGTCCCATTCGAACGCCTCGTTGACCACGTCCCAGGAGTCGATCTTGCCCGCGTAGTGGCCGGCGACCTTGGTGATGTGGTTGCGCATCGCCTGGCGCAGGGTGTCGCCGGTCAGTCCCTGTACCCAGCCGGGCTGCTGGGCGTGCCAGACCAGGGTGTGGCCGCGTACCCACTTACCGCGCGCCTTGGCGTAGTTGACGAGTTCGTCGCCGCCGCTGAAGTTGAACTGGTTCGGGCTGGGCTCGGTGGCGTCCCACTTCATCGCGTTCTCGGCGACGACGCTGGAGAACTCCCGGTTGAGCGTGGACTCGTAGTCCCCCTCACCGAGGTGCTGGCCCGCGACCGCGGCGCCGAAGTACCGGCCGCTCTGGGCGGCCGCGCCACCGAGGGTGTCGGCGGCGTGAGCGGTGGGTGAGAACGCCAGGACGGCCCCTGCCGCCAGGGCACCGGCCGCCGCGGCGGTGATCGCGGAGCGGGTGCGTCGCGAGGTGCGCCTTGTGGAGGATCTGTCGGTCATTGCGGGTCCCTCTCTGATGGGGGGTGGTTGGCGGTGCGGGGTCAGGACTGCTGCGGCCGTCGACCGTCAGGCCAGGGCGGCTTCCCAGCGGGTGCCGTCGCCGGTGGCGTCGGCGGGGAGGCGGTCGCGGGCGGCGGTGTCGTCGTACAGACGCCAGCGCAACCAGTCCACGAGGGTGTTCTGGGTCCGGCCGAAGGTGGGGAACCCCGGATTCAGGTACGCGGCATGGTCCGCGCCGACATGAGTGAGGAACGCCTTGGGCGCGGGCAGCTCCTCGTATGCCCGCCGGGCCAGGGCGTAGTCGCAGGTCGGATCCTTGTCGCCGTGGATGAACAGCACGCCCGCACGGACCGAGGCGGCGGGGGCACCCATGTCCACGCAGGCGACCGGGACCGCGGCGGCGATACGGTCGTCGGGCCAGGCGGTCACCAGCCCGTGGGTGGTCATGCCGCCCATCGAGTGGCCGGAGACGCCGACGCCGGCCGCGGTATCGATGTGCCCGGCGAAGGGACCGCCCGTGGCGTCGTTGAGCGCCAGGGTCCGGGTGATGACCTCGGAGACGTCCCTCGACCATTCGCCTCCGTACACGGAGCCCAGGTTGGTGTTGTCGGAGAACGAGGGGGCGGGGCAGATGAAACCGGCGGAGGCTATCGCGTGGGTCTGCGAGGCGTAGGAGTCGGAGTTGCCGCCCATGCCGTGGCTCCACTCGGCGACGGGGAACACACCGTCGGCGAGCGGGGCGTCGGGGATGGGGGCACCGCCGGAGGTACCAGGGGTGGGGTAGAAGACCTTGGTGAACAGTGAGCGGGCGCCGCGGCTCCAGTTGAACTGGCGTACTCCGACGGCGAACTCACCGGCGGGCGCGGGTAGTTCGGCAGCGGAGGCGGGGTGGAGTGTGGAGCCGAGCAGGGGGGTGCTCAGGCCCGCTGTCGCGGCCGCGGTCAGGCCGAGGAAGGCGCGTCGATTCAACGACATGGGTGACTCCTTGTGTGGGGGAACAGGGAGGTATCGGAAGCCTCAGCAGGTGGAGTCGGTCTGGGTGGCCAGGCCGAGCCGGTAGGGCAACTGCGAGTACTCACCGCTGGAGTTGGGGTTCCGGCCCTGGTAGAGGAGCCGGAGCCGGCAGGGGTCGATGGTCATGGTCTGGTCGTTCGTGGCGCGGATCAGTTCGCCGTGGCTGATGTCCTTCGTCCAGGCGCCGCCGGGGAAGGTGACGTCGGTGGATCGGGCGAAGGGTTTGGCCTCGGTGGCGGCGAGCGGCTGCCAGGTGCCGGTCAGGCCCTTGGAGGTGAAGGAGCGGTAGTACCGGTTGCCGTCGCCGCCGATGGCTTCCCAGATCAGCAGGTAGGTGTCGGTGCCCTTGACGCGGTAGACCGCGCCTCCTTCGAACAGCGCGAAGCGGGAGTCCTGGAGCACGATCTTGGTGTTGCCGAAGCCGTTCGGGAAGTTGGCGACGGTGGTCTCGGACCGGTACACGTGGCCGTTGTCGTCCGCGGAGAACAGGAAGCACTTCGCGTCGTCGCAGATCACGTAGAAGTCGAGCCAGTTGCCGTTGCCGATGTTCTGCCGGACGACGTCGGGCACGCTGCTCATGAGGTTCTTCGGCGCGGACCAGCTGGTCGGGTCGTTGATGTCCTTGGTGGTGGAGTACGACGGCAGGCCGGTCTGGTAGACGAGGTACCACTCGTCCTTGGGGGCGAAGTAGAAGGCGTGCGGGGCGGCACGGTAGCCGGGGCCGATGCGGGAGGCGGTCTCCAGGTGGTTCTGCTTCGCACCGGCGGCCTGGGACCAGTCGGAGAAGCTGGTGTGGGCCAGGCTCCAGTCGCCGGAGGTGCTCGCGGTGGTCATGAAGACGTGCCATCTGCCGTTCTTGTCCTGGACCACCGACGGGTCCTTGACGGCGACGGAGTTGCTGCCGTCCTGCTGCGGTGAGATCACCGGTCCTGTGGACGACCAACGGAAACTCCCCGGCAGGTCCTGCCGGAGGGGGCCCGCCGGTGTCGCCCCCTTGGCGGGCACGGATAAGCACGTCGCCAGCAGGGCGCTGAGCAGGGCCACATAGGCGTGGCGGCGACGGTGACGGGGGCGGAGGCGGAGGCGATGCGTCAAGGGCATGGGCAGCTCCATAGCGGCTCGAATGGTGCGCATGCGGTGAGCGGGCTTGGCCGGCTGTACGGCCCAGGCCGGACCAGCCCGAAGCTTGTTCGAAATACCGGACGATGGCCGGTACTTCGGACGTAGGAATGATGGTGTGCTTGACGGAGCGCGGTCAATGCTGTGTGCGCAATTTTCGACGTCGCTCTCGAAAGTCTTGCGAAAAAGTTTCTGACGCGAAGACTTCAACACTCGTGGCGAGCAGGCGACTTGGAGGACACCGGGGCTGCGCCGGACGCCGCGCTCGGTTCGTCGGCGGTGCCGGGCTCAGCTCGCCGGCGGGGCCGTGCTCTGGCGGACCACGAGTTTCGTGGAGGTCTCCAGGGCGAGCTGCGGCACTCTCTCCCCGCGGCCGAGCGCGAGGGCCAACTCGCGGATGCGATTCCTCCCGGGGGTGAACCCCCGGGGTTCCTCGCAAGAGCACGCTGAACTCGGGCCCGGGTCTCGTCGGACACCCCTGGTCGGCCATTGAGTACCCGCGACACCGTCGGCACAGATACGCCCGCCAACTCGGCTATATGCGCGATCTTCACCGACGTCGGCCCGTCACTCTGGGCGGCCTTCCCGCTGTCCACCGACGCTCCCCCACGACTGTCCGCCACAACTGCGCTTCCCCGCTCCGGACGGACGCGCCGCATGCATGGTCATGTACGCCACCCACGCAATCGACACCGCCTGCGAGCCGTCATTCTGACACTCGCGTCCCCGGATCATGGCCTGAAGGCCCCGACGCGCATGGGGCCGCGGTCGAACCACGCTGATTGGCTGACGGACCGTAGCGGGGTGCGCGGTGATCGCCCTCCAGACGTCGAAACACACCAACACGATCCGTGCCCGTTGCGTCAGGGCCCGCACCATCGGCCGGCGTCGTAACCACCCTTCCAGTGCAGCCCGTCGGGCATCGGTCAACGACAACGGCGGAATCCTCGGACCCGGACGACTCAAGCCCAACTGACGACAAACCTCTGACTCAGGTCACCAGCCGCTGCCGGACGGCCGGGTGTGGTCGCGGGCGGCGGACGACCCGTGGACAAGGCGGCCTGTCATGGTGCCGGTGAGAAGGCACTCTCGGCCCAGTCGGCGAACGACGTCCAGCGCAGATCGGGATGGGCGGCGTGCAGCGCCGGTAGGTCGACGCGGTAGCCGTGGCCACGCAGGAACGTCCACATCGCTCGCATGTCGTCGTTGCCGATCTCGTCGAGCTGCACTTCGTTGTGGCGAACGGTCCGACCGAGCGTCGTGCTCAGCGTGGCGGCCATGTCATCGGGCGTGGGGGCGTCACCGGCGAGCTCGATGCGCTGTCCGATGAACGTGTCAGGTGCGGCGAAGACATCGGCGGTGAACTCGCCCAGGTCGGGGCGCGCCAGTTGTTGCAGCGGGCGGTCTGGGGGCAGCGGCAGGTCGAGCGCCCCCTTGCGGATCCGGTCCACGTCGCCGAGGGCGTTGTCGAAGAAATAGGTGGGACCCAAGATCGTGTAGGGCACGTCGCCTGCGGCCAGTTCCCGTTCGATCGCTCCCTTGGTCTCGAAGTGTGGCACGCCCGTGTCCTGGTCGGCCCCTGCGACGGAACTGAAGACCAAATGTGGCACACGGGCCTCATGGGCGGCGGTGAGAATGGCCCGGCCCTGTGCGATCTCGGCGGCCGGCCCTGACTCGAAGGGCGTGGTCATCGCGAACACACCGGCTACTCCCCGCATGGCTGAGGCCAGGGACTCGCGGTCCCCGAGATCTCCGCCGACAACCTCGACGTCGCGGGCAGCCAGGCGTTGGGCCGAAGCGGATTGAAGGTTGCGGACCAGGCCACGGACAGCCACACCGCGGGACAGCATCGCGCTGACGACGGCGCTGCCCTGCCCCCCGGTGGATCCGAGTACCAGCACCGGCCGGTCGACATTCATGATGAAGACTCCTTCCGAATCGGCCCTACAGGGCCTCGCCGCTTCTGGTGAGACCGGGCCGTTGGATCACTGTCCTGGCGAGGCAGGCGCAGCGACTGCTCGTGGAGCATGCCAAGCGTTCCGGTCCGATGGCCGGTGAGGCGCGCCGGGTTGCCTGATTCTTCGGCTGAGGGCAGCGTGGTGGTATCGGTCAGTTGTCCTGGGAGAAGTGTGCTGTGGCCATGGTCTTTCATGGGGCGTCGCGGACGATGTGGCCGCGGTTGCGGGCCGCCGACTGGACCGAGAGCCGGAACGCACTGCACATGTGGACCCAGATCGTCGGCAAGGTCCGGCTGGCCCACGCGCTCCTGGTCAATCACTGGTGGCAGGTCACCATGTACGTCAGCCTGCGCGGCCTGACCACGTCGGCGATCCCCTACCGCTCAGAGGTCTTCGACACCGAGTTCGTCTTCCTCGACCATCAGCTGTGTCCGCAGCAGCGACGGCGCCAACCGCAGCGTGGCCCTGGAGTCGAGACCGGTGGCTGACCTTTACCGCGAGACGATGCACGCCCTGGGTGAGTTGGGAATTGAGACAAAGATCCAGGCGTCTCCGAACGAGGTGGACCCGGCGATCCCCTTCGATGAGGACTACCAGCACGCTTCCTGCGACCCGAGCGCCGCACGGGTGTGCCGGTGGTGGTCTCTAACTCGGTGCGGTACGCCGATCCGGCACAGCACCGCCTGGCGGGCTGGGGCGCGGGGGTCTGCGTGAGAGGGCGTTTCATCCCGTTATTTCATCCCGGATTGCCAGGTTGGGCATGGTTCATGTTCCACGCCATGTGAGGGTGGACTCGGCGGTGAGCCTGCGGGCCATGAGGTTGATCATCGTGAGGTGGATCATGGCTTCGGATCGGTGCGGATGGGCTTCGTAGTCGCGGGCCGGGCGACGGTGGTTCATCGATCAACCCAGCGTCCGTTCGACTGTCCATCTGCGTGGCAGAACGGTAAATCCCGTGGTGGCGGGGTCGCGGCGGACGATGTGCATGTCGATGCCGAGAGCGGCGGCATGTTCGACGAGGTACTGGCGGTAGCCACCCGTCGACCCAGGTCTTGGGGACCGTAGGGCGCTCGGCCGCGACCTTCTCGATGAGGGTCTTCCCGGCGATGGAGTCCTGCACGCTGGAGCGACCATGTGCGAGAGATCCACGCGTATCAGCACAACGGCCAGAGGGGGGCGAAGCAACCCATTTACGGCGCCAACTCGCCTGGCTGCGCGGGATCGTGGAGGGTGGGGCTTGACGGGCGGCAGGCCGGGGGCATGTCCTACGGTTTTCCGGAAAGCACACGGAGGTCTTCCGGATACCCATGTTGACGGAGGTGGGGAACGTGGCCGGGGAAGGCGATCAGCGCAAGGCCGCCACGCGGAGCCCGGACGGGCCGGCCAAGGTGACGATCACCGAGATCGCGCGGGAGGCAGGGGTGTCCGTGCCGACCGTCTCGCGGGTCGTCAACGGGCGCTCCGACGTCTCGCCCGCCACCCGGGCCCGAGTCGAGGGTCTGCTGCACCGGCACGGCTACCAGCGTCGGCCGGCCGCGACGGCGGAGCGGGCGGCCCTGCTCGACCTGGTCTTCAACGACCTCGACAGCCCTTGGGCCGTGGAGATCATTCGCGGTGTCGAGGAGGTCGCGCACGAGGCCGGGGTGGGCACGGTGGTCTCCGCGAACCATGACCGGGTGGGGGCCGCGCGGCAGTGGATGACCAATCTGCGGGCCCGCGCCTCCGACGGAGTGATCCTCGTGACGTCCGTACTCGAACCCGGCCTCCACGACGAACTGCGCCGCCTGGGCGTGCCGTTGGTGGTGATCGACCCGGCCGGCTCGCCCGCCACCGATGCGCCTACGGTGGGCGCCACCAACTGGGCGGGCGGGATGGCCGCGACCGAGCATCTACTGGGCCTCGGTCACCGGCGGATCGGCTTCATCGAGGGCCCGCCCCGGCTGCTGTGCTCCCGGGCCAGGCTCGACGGCTACCGGGCGGCCCTGGACGTCGCCGGCGTGCCGGTCGAGGACGAGCTGATCGTGCCTGGGGACTTCTACCACGAGTCCGGATTCACGGGCTGCAACCGGCTGCTGGATCTCGCGGACCCGCCCACCGCCGTCTTCGCCGCCAGTGACCAGATGGCGTTGGGCGCGATCGAGGCGCTGCGCCGGAGGGGTCTGCGGGTGCCCGAGGACATGAGCGTCGTCGGCTTCGATGACCTGCCTGAGGTGCGCTGGAGCGCGCCGCCGCTCACCACGGTGCGTCAACCCCTTTCCGATATGGGCAAGTTGGCGGCCCGCGCCGTCCTCGATCTCGCGCGCGACGTCGCGCCCGCGTCGCCACGCGTCGAGCTGGCGACGGAGCTCGTGGTCAGGGCCAGTACGGGGGCGCCGCGCGAGGCGTAGCGGAAGACACCGCTCCGGGGGTGTCAACGGCCTCTTTCGTTAAGGCCGTTGACACCCCCGTCGCATGTCCGTAACTTCCGTGGCCATCTCCCGATAGTTTTCGGATCTCTTCCGGAAGGTGCGCCATGCCAGCCTCAGATTTCTCCCGCCGCAGATTCCTTGGCACCGTCACCGTCGCCGGTCTGGGGACCGTGGTGCTCTCTTCCTGCGGGGACTCCGACTCCGGGTCCACCGACAACCAGGGCCGCACCGTCGTCGAGTGGTGGAACATCCAGACGACCCAGCCGTCCAAGCGGCTGTGGGCGGAGCAGGCCAAGGCGTACGAGAAGGCCCACCCCGACGTGCGGATCAAGCTGGTGACGCTGGAGAACGAGGCGTTCAAGTCGAAGCTGACCGCCCTGACCAGTTCCAACAAGCTGCCGGACCTGTTCCACACCTGGGGCGGGGGTGTGCTGAAGCAGCAAGTGGACGCCGGTCTCGTCGAGGACCTCACAGACTCCGTCAAGCCGTGGATCGACGACCTGGTGCCCGTCTCCAAGGAGGCCTACCAGTTCGACGGCAAGCTGTACGCGATGCCGATCGACATCGGCGGCGTGGGCTTCTGGTATAACAAGGCCCTCTTCAAGAAGGCCGGCATCGCCGCCCCGCCCACGACCTGGTCCGACTTCCTCGACACGGTCAAGAAGCTGAAGTCGGCCGGCATCACCCCGATCGCCCTCGCCGGCAAGGACAAGTGGCCCGGCATGTACTTCTGGGCCTACCTCGCGATGCGCATCGCGGGCGTCGACGGGATGCAGAAGGCCGCCGAGGCCAAGGACTTCACCGGCGACGACTTCGTCAAGGCGGGCGAACACGTCAAGGAACTCGTCGCCCTCCAGCCGTTCCAGAAGGGCTTCCTCGGCGCCGCCTTCTCGGGCCCCACGGGCGAGGCCGCCCAGATGGGCAACGGAAAGGCGGCGATGGAGCTGATGGGGCAGTGGGCGCCCACCGTTCAGGCGGCCGAGGGCAAGGGGATCGGCAACGACCTCGGCTTCTTCCCGTTCCCGTCCGTCGAGGGCGGCAAGGGCAAGGGAACCGACGTCTTCGGCGGCGGTGGCGGCTACGCCCTGCGCAAGGGCGCGCCCAAGGAGAGCATCGACTTCCTGAAGTTCTTCATGAGTGCCGAGTCGGACAGCAAGCTCGTCAAGGCGGGAGTCCTGATCCCGATCAACAAGGGCTCCATGGACGCCCTCACCGACCCCCACCTCAAGGCGGTCTCCGACATGCTGAACGCCTCCACCGGCTTCCAGCTCTACCTCGACCAGGCCTACCCGCCGGCCGTCGGCCAGGAGATCAACGACTCGGTGGCCGCGCTGATCGCCGGCTCCAAGTCCCCCGAACAAGTGGCGCGTTCCATCACCCAGGTCGCCAAGAGCCAGTAGCCCAGGACCCTGCGATGACTTCCATCCAGACGCGCGACGTCCGCCGGGACATCGCCAAGGAGCCGAGCGGCGCGAGTGCCGACCCGCGCCCGCCGATGCGGCGGCTGCGGGACTGGCTGACCCCCTTCGGCTTCACCGTGCCGGCCCTCGTCCTGTTCTGCCTGCTCGTCCTCACCCCGATCCTGTACGCGCTCTACGTCAGCTTCTTCAACTGGGGAGGCATCGGGTCGCCCTCGGACTTCGTGGGCCTCGACAACTTCATCCGCCTCCTCGACGACCCGGTCTTCCTCGGCGACCTCTCCCGCGGCGCCGTGCTCGTCGCCTTCTCGCTCGTCCTGCAACTGCCGTTCGCGCTCGCCATGGCCGTGCTCCTGAACCAGAAGCTGCGGGGGCGGGCCGTCTACCGGATGCTCTTCTTCGCTCCGTACGTCCTGTCCGAGGTCATCACCGGCGTCCTGTTCTCCATGATCTTCCAGCCGGACGCGGGGCTCGCGGACAAGGCGCTCGGAGCGATCGGCCTCGACGGGCTCGGCGGCCTCTGGTTCGCCGGACAGGGCAGCGTCCTGCCGACGCTCTTCCTGGTCATGACCTGGAAGTACTTCGGCTTCCACATGATGCTCTACCTCGCCGGGCTGCAAGGCATCCCCGCCGAGCTCCACGAGGCCGCCCGCCTCGACGGCGCGGGCGCCTGGCAGCGCTTCCGCCACATCACGCTGCCGCTGCTCGGGCCCACGATCAGGATGACGATCTTCCTGTCCGTGATCGGCGCCATCCAGCTCTTCGACCTGGTGTGGGTGGTGACCCAGGGCGGCCCCGACCACCACTCCGAGACGATGGCCGTCACCATGTTCCAGTTCGGGTTCAAGCGCTACCAGGTCGGCTACGCCAGCGCGATCAGCATCGCGATGTTCCTCATCAGCCTCTTCTTCGCCCTCGTCTACCAGCGGTTCGTGCTGCGCCGCGACACCGAAGGAGCTCTCACCAACATGCGAGCGACCCGTTGAGCACGCCGGCCCGAACCCTGACCGCACGCGGCGCGGCCCGTCGGGGCCGACTGCGCTCCTTCCCCCTGTACGTGACCGCATGGCTGGTCGGCGTGTTCATGGTGACGCCGCTGCTGTATGCGCTGATCTCCGGCTTCAAATCCACGGACCAGCTGTCCGACAACAGCTTCGGACTGCCGTCCCCCTGGGTGGTGTCCAACTACACCGGCATCCTCGGCGACACCGCCTTCTGGCGGATGCTCGGCTCGTCCACCCTCATCGCCGTCGCCACCACGATCCTCACCGTGGGCGCGGCCGCCCTCGCCGCGTTCGCGCTCGCCCGATTCGCCTTCAAAGGAAGGGAGTTGCTGTTCACTCTCTTCACCATCGGCCTGATGTTCCCGTTCGCCGTGGCGATCCTGCCGCTGTTCGTGCTGCTGCGCACCTTCGGGCTGCTCGACAATCCGTGGGGCGTGATCCTGCCGCAGGCCGCGTTCGGGCTGCCCATGACCCTCGTCATCCTGCGCGGCTTCTTCCGGGAGATCCCCGGCGAGCTGGAGGAGGCTGCCACGCTCGACGGGTGCTCCCCGTTCGGCTTCTTCTGGCGGATCCTGCTGCCCATGGCGCGGCCCGCCCTCGGCACCGTCTCCGTGCTTGCCGTGGTGGGGAGCTGGAACAACTTCCTGCTGCCGCTGCTCGTCTTCAGTGAACCCACCTGGTGGACGATCCCGGTCGGTGTCCAGCAGTTCCAGGGCCAGTACTCGACCGACGTGGCCCGCGTCTTCGCCTATCTCGTGCTGTCCATGATTCCCGCGCTCGGCTTCTACGCGGTCGCTGAACGGCAGCTGATCGGCGGCATCACCATGGGCGCGACCAAGGGCTGACACCGCCCCGCCCGGCATCGCCAACATCCCCTGCACGCACCAGACTTGAGGAGTTCCATGGTCAAGCCCTGGCAGGACACCACCCTGCCCGCCCACGTCCGGGCGGCGGACCTGCTCGCCCGGATGACCACCGAGGAGAAGACCGCCCAGCTTTCCAGCGTATGGATCGGCGCTGACACCGACGGCGCCGATGTCGCCCCTGGCCAGAACACCTACGCGGCCCGCAGCGCCGCCCTCGACGCGCTCCTTCCGTACGGGCTCGGCCAGCTCACCCGCCCCTTCGCCACGGTTCCCGTCGAACCCGCCGAGGGCGCGGCCCGCCTCGCCGAACTGCAACGCACCATCCGCGCCGGCAACCGGTTCGCCCTGCCCGCGCTCGCCCACGAGGAGTGCCTGACCGGCTTCACCGCCTGGCAGGCCACTGTCTTCCCGACCCCGCTGGCCTGGGGCGCCACCTTCGACCCCGCTCTGGTGACGGAGATGGCGCAGGCCATCGGTACGTCGATGCGCGCGGTCGGCATCCACCAGGGGCTCGCCCCGGTCATGGACGTCGTACGGGACGCACGCTGGGGCCGCACCGAAGAAGCCATCGGCGAGGACCCGTACCTGGTCGGCACCATCGGCACCGCGTATGTGCGCGGCCTGGAGGCCGCCGGGATCGTCGCCACCCTCAAGCACTTCGCGGGGTACTCGGCCTCGCGCGCCGCCCGCAACCACGCGCCCGCCTCGATCGGCCCGCGCGAACTCGCCGACGTGATCCTGCCGCCGTTCGAGATGGCGCTGCGCGACGGTGGCGCCCGCTCCGTGATGCCCGCCTACAACGACATCGACGGCCTGCCCGCCCACGCCCACACGTGGCTGCTCACCCACCTCCTGCGCGAACAATGGGAGTTCACCGGAACCGTGGTCTCGGACTACTACGGCGTCTCCCTGCTCGAGGAGGCGCACCGTGTCGCCGACGGGGAGGCCGGCGCGGCGCGACTCGCCCTCACCGCCGGCGTCGACGTGGAGCTGCCCGCGGCCCGCTGCTTCAGCCCCGCGGACCCGCTCCCCGAGGAACTGCTCGACCGGGCCGCGCTGCGCGTCCTCACGCAGAAGTGCGAACTGGGGCTGCTCGACCCCGACTGGGAGCCCGTCACGGGCGGCGCGCCCGTCGATCTGAACCCCCCACACATGCGGGAGCTGGCGCAGAAGGTCGCCCAGGAGTCGGTCGTCCTGCTCGCCAACGACTCCGGGGCGCTGCCGCTGAGCGACGGGCTGCGCATCGGGCTCGTCGGCCCGCTCGCCCACGAACAGGCCGCCATGCTCGGCTGCTACACGTTCCCCCGGCACGTCGGAATCCACCACCCCGACCTGCCGACCGGTGTCGAGGTGCCGACACTCGCCGAGGCGCTGCGCACCGAGCTGCCGGACGCCGTGTTCGTCGACGATCCGGCCGGCGCCGATGTCTGCCTGGCCGTGGTCGGGGACCGCTCGGGCCTGTTCGGGCGCGGCTCGTCAGGCGAGGGCTGTGACGCCGAGGACCTGGAACTGCCGTATGGGCAGGCCGAGTTGCTCGACGAGGCGATGGCCTGTGGTGCGCCGGTCGTCATCGTCGTACTCAGCGGCAGGCCCTACGCGCTCGGCCGCTGGGCCGACCGGGCCACGGCGGTCGTCCAGGCGTTCTTCCCCGGACAGGAGGGCGGCGGCGCCGTCGCGGGCGTCCTGTCCGGACGGGTCGAGCCGTCCGGGCGGCTCCCCGTCGCCGTGCCCCGCAGCCCCGGCGGCCAGCCCGCCCCGTACCTCGCTCCGCCGCTCGGCCGCCACGGCTTCCCCAGCACCGTGGACCCGACACCCCTGTTCCCGTTCGGGCACGGCCTGTCCTACACGGAGTTCACCTGGGACACCCCCGAGTGCGAGGCCCCCGAACTGCCCACCGACGGCGAGGCGTCGATCCGCCTCACCGTCCGCAACACCGGCGAGCGGTCCGGCACCGAGGTCGTCCAGCTCTACCTCCACGACCCCGTGGGCTCCGTCGCCCGCCCCGAGGCCCGGCTCGTCGGCTACGCCCGCGTCACGCTTGACGCCGGTGCGTCCGCCGAAGTCCACGCGACGTTCCCGGCCGACCTCGCCGCGTACACCGGCGCCGACGGCCGCCGCGTCGTCGAACCCGGAGCCCTCGAACTGCGCGTCGCCGCATCCAGCGAACACGTCCACCACACCGTGCCGCTCACCCTGACGGGGGCGGAGCGGGAGGTCGGGCACGAGCGGCGGATGCGGTGTGAGATACGCGTCAAGTGACGCGCCTGCACCACATGTACGACGTTCCGCGCAAGGTCAACCGCACATCCCTGCAACCCAGTTGAGGAGATCATCATGCGCACACCCGCACGCCGCGCCCGTACGAGAACGGCCGCCTCCGCTGTCGGCGCGGCCCTGCTCCTCGGCGGCCTCGCCGCCCCGGCCGCCCACGCCGACGCCGACCGCCACAAGGCCGCGACGCTGGACTCCCTCGCCCGGCAGACCGGCCGTTACGTCGGCTCAGCCGTCGACAACCCGGAGCTCGCCGACATCCCGTACGCCGATCTGCTCGGCACCGAGTTCGGCACCACCACCCCCGGCAACGCCATGAAGTGGTACGCCACCGAACCCCAGCGCGGCGTCTTCGACTTCACGGCCGGCGACGAGATCGTCGACTACGCCGTCGCGAAGGGGCTCAAGGTCCGAGGCCACACCCTGCTGTGGCACAGCCAGCTGCCGAGCTGGCTGACGGACGGCACCTGGACCGCCGACGAACTGCGCTCGATCCTCAAGAACCACATCACGAACGTCGTCCAGCATTACAAGGGTAAAGTCTTCGCCTGGGACGTCGCCAACGAGATCATGAACGAGGACGGCACGTACCGGGAGAACATCTTCTACAAGACCCTCGGCCCCGGCTACATCGCCGACGCCCTGCGCTGGGCGCACACCGCCGACCCCGAGGTCAAGCTGTACCTCAACGACTACAACGTCGAAGGAATCGGGGCGAAGTCGGACGCCTACTACACGCTGATCAAGCAGCTCAAGGCGGACGGTGTACCGATCGACGGCTTCGGCATGCAGGCGCACCTCGCGCTGCAGTACGGCTTCCCCTACCAGATGCAGCAGAACATCCAGCGCTTCGCGGACCTCGGTCTCGACGTCGCTCTCACTGAGCTCGACATCCGCATGATCCTCCCGGCGGACGACGCCAAGCTGGCCCAACAGGCCGACTTCTACGGGCGGGCCACCAGTGCCTGCCTCGCTGTTCGGCGGTGTGTGGGCATCACGGTGTGGGGCTACTCCGACCGGCACTCGTGGATCCCGTCGGTCTTCGAGGGCGAGGGCGCCGCGCTGCCCTGGGACGAGAACCTGCAGCACAAGCCCGCGTACGACGCGATCGTGAACGCGCTCGTGGCCGCGAAGCGGAAGAAGTGACGGGCGTGCGCGGGCGAAGAGCCCTCGTCTCCGTGCTCGCCGCCGTGGGCGCGCTGCTCGTCGCGCTCGGCGCGGCCCCCGCCGCCACGGCGAAGGGGGAGGACCTGACGTCGTCCTTCACCTGGTCGTCCAGCGGTCCGCTGATCGCGCCGCAGCCCGATGCCACGCACCCCGTGGTCTCGGTCAAGGACCCGTCGGTCGTCCGCTACAAGGGGAAGTGGCACGTCTTCGCCACGACCGCCGACACCTCCGGCGGCTGGAGCCTGGTGCAGACGACCTTCACCGACTGGTCGCAGGCGGGCGCGGCCCGCCAGACCCCGCTCGACACCACGGCGATCGGCAAGGGGTACCGGGCGGCGCCGCAGGCGTTCTACTTCGCCCCGAAGAAGAAGTGGTACCTCGTCTACCAGACGGGACTGCCGTCGTACTCGACCACGACCGACATCGACGACCCCACCTCCTGGAGCGCGCCGAAGAACTTCCAGGACTCCATGCCGCAGATCATCAAGGACAACATCGGCAACGGCTATTGGGTCGACTTCTGGACCGTGTGCGACGAGGAGAAGTGCTACCTCTTCTCGTCGGACGACAACGGTCACCTCTACCGGTCCGAAACCACCGTCAAGGAGTTCCCCAACGGCTTCGGCAACACGAAGATCGTCCTCCAGGACGACCGGTTCGACCTCTTCGAGGCGAGCAACGTCTACAAGATCAAGGGCACGGCCGACCAGTACCTGCTCCTGGTCGAGGCCATCGGCAGCGACGGGCGGCGCTACTTCCGCTCGTGGACGTCGCACGGCCTGGACGGACAGTGGACACCGCTGGCCGACACCGAGGCGAACCCCTTCGCCCGCTCGACCAACGTGTCCTTCCCCGGCGGCGCCTGGACCAAGGACATCAGCCACGGCGAGATGGTCCGCGACGGCATCGACCAGACGATGGAGATCGACCCCTGCCGGCTGCGCTTCCTGTACCAGGGGCTCGACCCGTCGGCATCGGGTGACTACTCCCAACTTCCGTATCGCCTGGGCCTGTTGACGCAGACGAACAGTAGCTGCTGAATCGGCTGAACCGGGACAGGTGGGGCGCGGCGCCTGCGGGCGCCGCGCCCCCTCACAGATTTCAGTGGATGCCATGTCGCGTTTCCGGATATATCCAACGCCTGCGCAGGCGGAGCAGATGCTCCTGCACCGTGCGCACGCACAACGCCGGTACCACGGCGGCTCGCTGCCGTGGTACCGGTCAACCGTCCCGTCAGCGCACGGGGTTTACCTTGGCTGGTGCGGCGTCCCCGACGAGTGCGCCGGGCAGTGCCACGCTGCTCTTCCGCCTCACCTGGTTGAAGGCCAGATTGAGGCCGAAGGCAACCAGGGTCGCGCTCGTCACCGGTGATCCCAGGACGATCTGCAACCCGTCGGGGAGGCGGGAGTACAGGTCGGGCGCGACTTCGGGGGCCATGCCGGCGCCGATCGCCACGGCTACGACGAGCAGATTGTTCGTGCCCTCGAACTCGACCTTCCGCAGGGTGTTGATACCGACCGCCGCCACGGTCGCGAACATCACCAGTCCGGCCGCGCCCACCACCGGCTGCGGAAGGCCGGCCACCACAGCGCCGAGCTTGGGCACGGCACCCAGCACGACGAGGACGGCGCCCGCGACCGTGGCCACATGACGACTGCGCACCCGCGTCATCGACACGAGCCCGACATTCTGCGCGAAGACAGTGTCGATAAAGGCGTTCATCGCTCCGCCCAGCACGCCCGACAGGCCGTCGGCCGCCAGTCCGCGTGCCATGTCCCCGGTGGTGAGCCGCTTGCCGGTGAGTTCCGCGACGGCGATGAGATCGGCCGTCGACTCCGCGAAGAGCACGAGCATCACCACGCACATGGACAGCACGGCGACCGGCGGAAAGGCCGGCGCACCGAAGTGGAAGGGCGCGCTCACCCCGATCCAGTCGGCGGAACGGGCGGCGGTCAAGTCCACCAGACCAAGGGGAATTGCCACGGCCGTGCCGGCCAGCAGTCCCAGGAGCACACCCATCTGTGCCAGGAATCCGCGCCCGAACCGCGCCACCAGCAGGATCACGACGATCACGAACGCGGCGAGGGCGAGTCGCGAGGGCGCCGCGTGGTCCGGCGCCTTCGGGTCGTTGCCGACGACCAGACCGACGCCCACGCCGATCAGCGAAAGACCGACCACCGTGATCACGGCGCCGCTGACCAGCGGCGGGAAGAACCGCACGGCCTTGGCGAAGGGTCAGGCGACGAGCATGCCGAAGACTCCGGCCGCGAGCATCGATCCGTACACGGCCTGCAGTCCGTAGTTCCCCGCGATAAGGATCATCGGGGTCACGGCGGTGAAGGCCGCGCCGGCCATCACGGGCATGCGGACGCCGAGCACCCGTCCGACGCCCGCGCCCTGGATCACCGTGATGACGCCCGCGACCAGCAGGTCGGCGTTGATGAGCAGAGCTATGGTCGAGGCGTCCAGCCCGGCGGCCGCGCCGAAGACGAGCGGCACGGTGACACATCCCGTATACATCACGAGGACGTGCTGGAGGCCCAGCACGGCGAGCCGCCCGAACGGCGCCCTCGGCTTGGAGGACATCATCACGACGGCTTCCCCTATCGCGCGAAGTTGGCGGCTATGCGCTGCTGGATGTAGTCCCCTGCGGTGATCGAGGGATAGCGCCTCTCCGGGCCTTCGATCACGACGTTCCGGTCGGCCTGCGCGAAGTAGGCGATGCTGTAGCGGGCCCCGCGGTCGTCATCCGGTCCTGGTGACTTCACGCGGTGGAAGTTGGACGGCAACCGGTCGTCGCTCCAGCGCATGAGCATGTCCCCGATGTTGCAGGTGATGACGTCGGCCGCGGGCACCACGGGCGTCCACTCCTGTGCCTCGGCCTCCCTGCCTGGGCAGACCTGGAGGCCGCCCTCGCCGTCCCGCTGGAAAAGCAGGGTGAGGCAGTCGAAGTCGGTGTGCGCTGCGGCCCGCCACACGTTCGGGTCCAGCTCGGCGTCCTCGGGGATCGCGAAGTAGTGGAGCATGCGCAGCGTCGACTGGTGACTGTCGCTCGCCAGGTCGTGAGCACGGCCGAAGAAGTCCCGCTCGAAGCCGAGCCGTTCGGCGAAGCAGGACAGCACGCGCATGGCGACTTCGCGGCACCGCGCCTCGAAGGCCAGCGTCTGGGCCCGGAAGTCCGGCAGCACGTCGTCGGGCCACAGCCCGGCCATGTGCGGCCGCGTGACCTGGTACGACTCCTTCTGGTCGGGTGTCTTGACCGACGGCCTGACCTGCGTCATCGACTCCCAGCCGGCGTTGCGGCCCTTCATCAGCCGGTGCCTTCCCTTGACGTCCTCCGGCAGGGCGAAGAAATGCCTGGCATCGGCGAAGGCGCGGTCCACCAGAGGCTGTTCGATGCCGTGGTTGACGAGCTGGAAGAATCCGATGTCGATGGCCGCGGCCCACAGTTCCTCAGTGATCTCGGCCCTGCGCCTGTCGAAGTCGGAAAGGTCGATGCGCCGGATCTCCCGGTCGGCGGTCTCCTTGCCCGCACCGCCCATGCGGGTTTCCCTGTCGAGCTCGGCGAGGGTGTACGTCGTCTCATTCATCGCGGCTGCAACTCCCGTGGGGTGTGGTCCCTCTCGGGATGCAGTCACCGCCCCTGCAGTCCCCACCGCGGACACTCAGAGGTCCGCGGGCACGGTCGCGAAGGGATCCCGTCGGTGGGCTCCGCGCCGTGGGCTGGCATGTGAACCATGCGCGATGGGGAAAGCCTTCCGCTGCTGTGTTTCCTTGCGGCGTCGGGGCGTTACGCCCGTGTAAGACATGCAAGAACGGGGTGGGGAGCCGCGCACCGCTCCTCACCCCCGCACTTGGTCAGCCCCGCAGCGCGTCCGCGAGCGACTCCTCGCTCAGCCGGAGGCTGAGGCCCCCGCGCAGCACCGCGTCCCCGGCCACCACGACCGTGTCCACGGTGCGGCTTCCTGCGCAGGTCAGCAGCGTCGCGCCGGGGTCGCGCACCGGCAGGCACGCGAAGTCACGGTCGAAGCGGTGCACGACCAGATCGGCCGGTATGCCCGGGACCACGCCGGAAGCCGCGGACTCCAGCCCCAGCACGTCGTTGGCGCCGCTCGTGGCGATCCCGATCATCTGCTCGAAGCCG
This sequence comes from Streptomyces sp. NBC_01003, assembly GCF_045162695.1. NCBI lineage: Bacteria > Bacillati > Actinomycetota > Actinomycetes > Kitasatosporales > Streptomycetaceae > Streptomyces > Streptomyces sp. NBC_01003. Next base: position 10,265,951 of record NZ_CP108707.1, on the reverse strand, counting down.
AGCAGATCCGCCCGCCGGTGTGCCGCGCGCTGGAGGTAGGCGCCGATCCGCATCGCCTCCAGGATGTCCTGGGTGTCGTTGCTCGCCGCTCCGTCCACGCCGAGGCCCACGCGCAGCCCCGCCGCCAGCATCGCCGGCACCGGTGCGATGCCGCTGCCCAGACGCATGTTGCTGAGCGGGTTGTAGGAGACCCCGACGCCGTGCCGGGCGAGCCGCGCCCGACCCGCGTCGTCCAGTTCCACGCAGTGCACCGCGAGCAGCCGGTCCCACAGGAACCCGGCCCGCTCCAGGTACTCGACGGCGCCCAGACCGGTGTGCTGCCGGCACATCGTCTCGTCCGTCGCCGTCTCCAGGAGATGGATCGACACCGGGAGACCGTGTTCCTCCGCGTAGCCGCGGACGGCTCTCATCCCCTCGACCGTAAGGGAGCGGGGGTTGGGAACGGCCAGCCCCAGGGAGAGCCGACTCCCGGTCCCATCGGAAGCCACTTCGGCGGCCAGCTTGTCGACGTGCGCGAATACGTCGTCAAGGGGCTCCATGAGGCGCGGATCGAAGCCCCACTTACGGGTCGGGTCGGCGCGGTCGGCCACGCCGCGGCAGACCACCGCCCTGATCCCGGTGTCGCGCAGGGCGCGCAGCACGGCGCCGTGCACTTCGGTCGACGGATGCGGCCACATGTGCTCTACGAGGGTGGTCGTACCGCCGCGCAGGGCTTCCGTCGCCGCCGCCGCGGCCGCCGCGTACGCCCGCTCGGGGCTGATGGCGGCTGTCTCGTCACCGACCTCGCGCAGCCATGACAGCAGCGGCTGTCCCTCCCCGATCCCACGCATGACCGCCTGGAACAGATGCGTGTGCGTGTTGACGAGCCCAGGGGTGACATGGCCGCCCGCGGCGTCCACCACCCTTGTCCCGTGCGGCAGTTCTCCGGCGGCCGTCACGGCCGTCACGCGTCCGTCCGCGACATGCACGTCACGGGACTCGAGCCACTGTCCGTCGCTCCACACGGTGGCGTTCGTGAGGGTGTCGATGTGGTGCATCAGGAGGTCCTTTCCGCACTGGCGTCGCCGGGCGGCGAGAGCCGCGACGCGGGCCGGGACCCGGCATGGTGGAAGAGGAAGTTCAGCGTGAAGGCGACCAGCCCTGTCATGGCGATACCACTGTCCAGGACGGTGCGGAGGGTGACGGGCAGAGCGGCATAGACGTCCGGAGCGCCGACCGGGAGCATGCCCAGGCCGAAAGCGAGTGCGGCGGTCAGCAGGTTGCGGCCGTCCCCCAGGTCGGCCTCCGCGAGAATGCGCAGGCCGACCGCCCCGACCGTGCCGAAGATGATCACCGAGACGGCACCGAGCACCGGGCCCGGTACCACTGCCACCGCGGCTCCCAACACGGGGAAGAAGGCGAGCACGACCATCATCGCCCCGGACAGGGCGACCACGTGACGGCTCATCACCCGGGTGACACTGAGCAGTCCGACGGACTGACCGAACGTCACGATGGGGAAGGACGACAGTCCGCCGGAGAGGACCGTCGCCGCACCGTCGGCACGCAGCGCCCGTACGACGGTCTTCTGGTCGTCGCCGCGCCCGGCGATCCTGCCGACAGCGAGGGTGTCGCCCACCGACTCGACCATGTTGACCAGTTGCACGACGAGCATGGCGATGACGGCGGGCACGACGAAGGTCGGGGCGCCGAACGCCGTGACATCCGGCCGGGCCACGGCGTCGGCGTCCATGACGCCGGAACCGTCGAACAGGCCCAGGGGAAACGCGAGAAGGGTCCCGGCGGCCAGCGCGAACAGGACGGAGAAGCGGGCCAGCGCGGGCGGCGTCAGCCGCTCGACCAAGACCACGAGGGCGATGGTCGCCGCGGCCAGGGCCAGCCCCTTCGCTCCGGTGCCGCCGCCCGAGCCCGAACCGGTGATCAGGCCCGCCGCCGAAGGCACCAGGGAGAAGCCGATCACCGCGATGACCGTGCCGGTGACCAGCGGCGGGAAGAGATGCAGGCAGCGGCCGAACCAGGGCGCGACGGCCACGGTCACCAGCCCGGCGACGACGGTCGCCCCGAACACCGCGGCCAGGCCGTGCTCCCGCCCGATGAGTATCGCCGGAGTGATCGCCGTGAACGTCGACCCCATGACGATCGGGAGCCGGGCGCCCACCCACTTGACGCCCAGGCTCTGCAGCAGCGTGGCCAGCCCGCTGACCAAAAGGTTCGCACTGATCAGCATACGGATGCGGTCCTCAGGCAGGTCCAGCGCGACGCCCACGAGCAGCGGCATCGTCGCCATGCCCGAGTACGACACCAGCAGATGTTGCAGGCTCAGGGGCACCATCCGGCGCAGGGGCGGCCGGGCGTCCACCGGATGCGGAGCCGATTGCCCAGAGGCGGGCCGGTGGTCGTCGGGGCCGGGGTGGGACAGGCTGTCGGTGGCGTGCGTCTGTGCAGCCATCGGTCCTCCCTCGAAAAGGCGGTGGAAGATGGCTGGTTAGCGCCGACTTGGGCCGGTCACGCGCCGGCCGTTGCAGCCATGACCGGTGTGCGGAAGACCATAAGGATGGTGTGTTTCGCCCGCGTTGCGGCCACGGACCCGGCGCGTTCCAGGAGGGCGTGGCACCACATGTCGGGACCCGGACAGGACCGGCGTCCGTGGTCACCTGTCACGATGCCACCTTGGCCTGCCCGCCACGGGACTTGACCTCAGCAGGCCGACGACCCCGCGGTTGCGTCTTGACCTGCGCAGGCCTCCGCAAGGACGAATCGTCCTGCGGGTTGCTCACGTCGGCGTCCTGGCCGACGATTCGTCCGCCTGGCCTCTCCCGGGCAACTTCCGAATCACTGCCCGACACAGGATCGGGCACCGTGGGGTGGCGCGTCAGCGCTGAAGAATCGGCGTTCATTCGCACCGAGGTCCGCGACGTGAAAGGTGCCACATGGCAGCTCTCAGCAACCCGGTCATCTTGGCCCGAACCGTTGAAGGTCCTTGCTCTCCGGAGGGCCGTCTGCGACGCGACAGCCCCTTCCCGCGCGGCTCTGGGTAAGCGTTCGGTCCGGTCGTACGGTGACGGCATGAGCAGGGACGGGGCTCCCCGGCTGAGGCTGGTCGTGGTCACCCCGCTGCATCCGTACGCAGCGTGCGGCCCGTCCCGCGCAAAGGCAACGAAGAGCTGAGAGGCTCAGGAACGGCCGTAGGCGAAGGAACTGGACCCGGGCTCGTCACGCCTGCCATGAGGGCGGAAGACCGGCGTCGGTACAACATGACAGCGGCCACGGCCAGGTGAAGGATCTGCACCCGGGGGGAGGGTCACAGGGCATCCTGAAGGTCGGCGGCGGTGAGGGTGAAGCCGAAGCACTGGCGGACGTTGTAGACGGTGGCGTCCATGCAGTACGCGGGTGAGGTGGTGGCCACCGCGTCCTCCAGCATCAGCACGTCATAGCCGAGGTTCGCCGCGTCCATGAGGGTGGCAAGGACGCACTGGTCGGCGTTGACTCCGGCGAAGAAGAGTGTGTCGGCGCGGAGATTGCGCAGGACGCTGTCGAGTTCGGTGTCCTGGAAGCCGCTCATGCGGTACTTGGCGATGTGCAGGTCGCCGGGTGCCGCACAGAGGGGTGCGGTGATGTCGGCGGAGGCGCTGTCGCGTTCCAGGACTCTTGCCCCGGTGGGCAGTTGGGAGCCGAGGCCGCCTCCGGTGCCATCCTGGTCGTAGACGTGGAGGACGCCGGGTGGGAGGTTTGCGCGGTCGGGGCGGTTGCCCCAGTTGAGCCAGACAACCGGGACGTCGGCCGCCCGGAGGGCGGGAAGGAGCCGCTGAAGCACGGGGATGGGGGTGCGCGCCGGGGACACGTCCACGCCGATCGAGGCCAGCCAGCCGTCGGGCGAGCAGAAGTCGTTCTGCATGTCGATGACGACGATCGCCGTTGAGGCCAGGTCGAGCGTCAGCATCTGAGGCAGTGCGTCCACGGTTATGGGACGGGAGGGACGCTGTGGGCGGCGGAGGTCGACATGCTTGGGGTCCGCGCGCCAGGAGTTGCGGGAGTTGGGACCGAGTTCATGCATGGGTCAGCTCCAGGAGGGCGTGGTCCATGCCAGGAGCGCCGATCGCGCAGAGTCCGACGGGCAAGTCACGGACTCGCAACCGGGGCATGGTGACGGCGGGCAGCCCGGCGAGCGAAGCGAGGCAGGCGAGGCGGAGGGTTGCGGCTCGTACGGTCTCGACCTCGGCCAGTGTTGCGTCAGCGCGAGGAGCCGGGCTGCTCGTGGTGGGGAGAAGGAGCGCGGCGCCGGGTGAGAGGGCTTCCGCGATGACCGAACGCGCTGCGGTGAGACGGGAATTGGCGTCACGCATTTCGTGGTCCGTGATGCGGCTGCCTCCCGCGAACCGGGCCTCGATGTCGGATCCCAGTGCGCCCGGGTGCTTCTCGATCCACTGCCCATGCGCGGTCCAGGCCTCGGCCGCCTGGACGGTACGGAAGGCGGGCAGCCACTCCTCCAGGTAATGCGCCATGCCGGTGTCAGTCCGTACGAGCTCCAGACCGGTACGGAGCGCGAGTGCCCGGCACACCGCCTCGAACGAGGCCCTGACCTCCGGCTCGGCGAGCGCGGTGAGGGCGTCGTCGACGAGGAGCATGGTGACGGGGGCCGTTTCCCGTGCGGGCAGCAGCACTTTGGCCGCCGCGCGCAACAGGTCCGGGTGACGGGCGAGCAGTCCCACCGTGTCGAAGGAGGGAGCCAGCGGGAGCAGGCCGCCGGTCGGGACGGATCCGTGGGTGGGACGCCAGCCGTAGAGCCCGCAGTAGGAGGCGGGCACCCGGATCGAGCCCGCGGTGTCCGTGGCCAGGCCCAGGTCCGCCCAACCGCGGGCGACCGCCGCCGCCGGGCCGCTGCTGGAGCCGCCGGTGATCCGGCCGGGGGCGGAGGGATTGACCGGGGTGCCGTAGTGGGTGTTGGCGCCGGCGAGGCTGAAGGCGAGTTCGTCGGTCTGCGCGATCCCGGCGAGCTGGGCCCCCGCGCCGAGCAATTTCGCTACAGCGTCTGCGTGTTGGGACTCCACCGGCGCTTCGGCCAGCCACTGGGGGTTGCCGCCGCCGATCCGCTGTCCGGCGACGGCGAAGAGGTCCTTGACCGCGGTACGCAGGCCGGCGAGCGGCCCCTCCCCCGCCCCGGCGACCAACGGCTCCCCCACCACGCGCCACACCGCGGGGTCCGGCGTCTCGTCCGCCGGTGGGCCCGGCACCGCGCTGACGTGCGCGGCCGCGATCCGCCAACCCTCCCCCGTCAGCTGCCACACCTGGGTCTGCAGCCCTCGTGCCCCGCCGGCCCGCACCGTTTCGGCGATCAGTACGGCGACGCCCTCGGTGACTGGCACCTCGTGGACGCGCTCGACCGTACGGGCTGGGGCTCCTTTGCCGCGGTTGCGACGGAAGTCCGAGATGGCCTCGTGCCCGCTCAGCACCATCGAGCCTTCGGCGCGCACCGTTTCCGGGGCGTCCAGGAACCAGTGGTCGAGGCCTGCCACGTCATTGGCGCAGAGGGCCTGTTCGTACGACCAGAAGGCGTCGAGCAGCTCGCTCATCGGGCGGCTCCGAGGACTGCCAGGTCCGCGTCGTCGAGGACCGCGAAGGGGCCGCGCTGGATCAGGTCGGCGAAGCCCTCGTCGGGGGACATGACCGTGAGGGCGTAGAGCCGCTCGGTGGCCGAGGAGTTGGTGATCCGGTGCTTGGAGCCGACGGGCAGGACGAGTACGTCGCCCGGTGCGAGGTCGCGTTCATGCTCGTCGCTGACAGCACGGCCCTCGCCCGCGAGCACCACGAAGGTCTCCACGGACTCGGGGTGCCAGTTGAGCGGCTGGGCACCGCCCGGCTCCCACACCTCGAACACGACGGTGGTCGGTGAGCCGTCGGCCGGTCCGGTGAGGACGGCGAGCTTGACCGTGTCACCTTCGGTGATGTGGTGGGCGGTGATCTTGCTGAGCGGCTTGTGGAGCGGGGGGATGGCCATGGCGGGTGTCCTTGACGTCGGGCGTTCAGGCAGAAGGCAGAAAGCGGGCGCATTCGCGCAGCGCGGCCGCGTTGGTGGCGATGGCGGTGTCGACGAGCTTGCGGCCGAGTTCGGGGGTGGCTCCGGTGGGGTCGCCTATGACGCCGTTGCCGGTGCCGAAGTCGTCGCTCGTCCAGCCGAAGGAGACGGACTTGCCGAAGCCGATGTGCTCGTAGTCGGTCAGGTGCTCGGGGACACTCCGCTCGGCGAGCGACATGTCCACCGTCTCCGGGTGGAGGTGGAGCATCGCCGCGGTCTCCTTCAGCCCTCCGTGTACCCCCAGACCCAGCTCGCCGGACGGGGACGCGCCGCCCTGGTCCGCAGGGAGCGAGGCGTGCAGCAGGAACGTGGACAGGCCGTATTTGGTGCGGAGTTCGCGCAGGGCGACTCCCAACAGCGCGCTGTTACCGCCGTGGGCGTTGAGGAACGCGAGCCGCCGGACGGGCCCCTTGGCGAGAGAGCGTCCCAGGTCGTCCAGTACCGCGAAGAGCGTCGTGGCGCTGAGCCACAGCGTCCCGGGCGACCAGGCGTGTTCGTCGGATTTGGTGTACGCGAGGCCCGGCAGCAGCGTGATGTCGCAGCTGTCGGATGCGGCCAGGGAGGCGCCCTCCGCTATCGCCTGCGCCATGAAGTAGTCGGTGGCGACGGGAAGATGGGGCCCGTGCTGTTCGATCGCGCCGACGGGAAGGACGGCCACGGTGTCGGCGGACAGGCCGGTGACCGACGGTCCGCTGAGGTCGGTGAAACGGGTGAAGGTCATGGTCAGCACGCTCCCAGGAGGTGGCCGGGGTTGAGCAGCCCCAGCGGGTCGGCGGCGCGGGCGGTGGCGCGGGCGAGGTCGACGCGCCGGTCGACGTACCAGTTGTGGACGTCATGGACGCCGACTCCCAGTGCCTCCAGGGCGGCGATCCCCTCGTACACGGTGGCTTCGTCCTGGTAGTGCGCCATCAGCATGCCGACGGTCCCCGAGCGCATTCCCTCCAAGTGCAGCACCGTCTCGGGGAAGACGGCCTTGACCGCCGCCGGGTCGCCGAGCAGTACGTCGCCGCCGATCTCCAGGTGGAAGTAGCCGTCCTTGGCCTTCATCAGGTGGTACGTGGGGTGGTTGAAGGAGAGCGAGGAGATGAGGGCGGGGCCGCGCGGCGCGGGGCGTATCTCCGTCACCCGGCCGCCGCGCTTCTCGATGATCGCCCGGGCGTCGGCCTCGGCCTCCTCCTCGATGATCGCGCGGACGCTCAGCGCGGTGGGGTCGAGGGCCGGGTCGGCCTCGAAGGTCTCGACGAGACCGGGCTCATCGAGGGAGACCAGGCGAGGGGCGGGATCCAGGCCTACAAGGTCGGAGAGTGCGGCGGTGGCGGAGGTCCAGGTGTTGAACGAGGCGAAGAGGCCGGTCCAGACGCGAGCCGGCTGGAGTGCGACGGTCGCGGTCGTGATGATGCCGGTGGTGCCGTAGGCGTGGATGTACGGGAGCGCGTCCTCGCCGCGTACGGTGACGGGCTCGGCGTGCGTCGTACACGGGACGACCGTCAACTCCCGTACGAAACCGTCGCCGTTGGTGCCGTTGGCGAGCGATCCCGTGCCGCCGTTCCCACCCGAGAGGAAGCCGCCGAGCGACGTCCCGAAGGTGGACGGGAACATCCACAGCTCCTGGCCCAGCGAGCGCGCATGAGCCTCCAGGTCGGACATCTTCGCGCCGGCCTCGGCCCTGATCCACCCGTTGCCCGCGCCCAGGATGCGCCGGCATCCGGTGAGGTCGAGGACGGCGCCGCCATGGAGCGGGATCGCCTGCCCGTAGTTGCCGGTGCCCTTGCCGCGCGGGGTGAGCGGGATGCGCAGGCGGTGGGCGAGGGCGACGAGGGGCTGGATCTGTTCGTACGACGAGGGGCGCAGCACCACCTCGGCGCGACCGGCAGGGAGCTTGGCGGCGAGGATCGGCGACATGTGCGCCCAGTCGCGGGACGCCTTGTCGAGGGCGGAGTCCTCGCGTACGACGGCGTCCACGCCCAGCAGTGCGGCAGCCTCCGTACAGAATGCGTCGATGCCGGGGGTGCGGTGCGTGACACCTGGGCCGACACCCGGCGCCGCGTCGTCTGCGACAAGTTCGGTCATCCGGCGCAGTTCGGCAGCGGACAGGGTCGCGCCGTTGGGGTCGACGGCCATCACTTCATTCCGATCTTGGTGTCGATGAATTCGTTGGTCGCCAGGTCGTCGGCGCTCAGCCCCGCCGGGAGCTTGACGCCGCCCTTGGTGAGGATGGGTTCGAAGGTCTTCAGGGAGTCGGCGACCCGCTTCTTGTCGAAGCCTCCGATCGATCCGTCGGCCTCGTTGCCGAGGATGCCGAGCTTGACCATCTCCTTGGCGGCGTACTGGCCGGTGCCCTTGGAGTAGACCCAGCTGGTGCCGTACTGCTTGACGATGTCGTCGATGAGCGTGACCGCGGTGTCCGGGGCGGCGGCGAAGTCGGCGGCCGACTGCTGGATGACGGGAACCAGCTTCTTCAGGCAGGGACCGAGCTTCTTCAGTGCGCCGGTGCGGACGGAGAGCGCCTGCGGGTAGACGGTGTAGCCGACATCGGCCAGCAGCTGGAACTTGACCGGCTTCTTCCAGGCGCCGATCTCATGCTCGTAGAGGTACGGTTCCGCGGTCGCGAAGCCCTGCTGGGCGATGGAGGGGTCGGCGACGAAGCGGGACGGCGCGCTGTCGTAACTCCCGTCCAGCTGGCTCTTCTTGATGATCCCCTTCGACACCAGCATCGGGGCGAAGATCTCGCCGTCACGGTAGACGACCTTTGCGCCGCTCTTGCCGATGTCGGCGATGGTCTGCCAGTCGGGGTGGGTCTTGGGGTCCCACATCAGGACCTGCGGGCTCTTCTTCATCAGCGCGGCGACCGCGGTGACGGGTTGCTTGCCGGCGGCCTGGATGGCGCTGTCGGTGGTGACCATGCCGAGGGTGATGGACTGGTCGATGTACATCTGCGAGGTGGGGCTCTGGAATCCGACGGCGCTGCCGCCCGCCCGTATCTGGATCTTGACGCCGGTGTTCTTGCCGCCGATGACGAGCGGGCCGGTGACCCGCTTCTTGTCCGTGTCGACGGTGTAGCCGGGGCCGACGAGGTTGTAGAGCGGGCCGTGTTCGGCCTCGGGCTCCCAGTCGGCCTGGACGACAACGGTGGCGGGGCAGACCTTGTCGAGACGCTGGGCGGCGGGTGCGGGCTCGGGATCCGCGGATGACCCGGCGGCTGTGGCGCCGGCGCCGCAGCCGGTGGCGGCGAGCAGAAGGAGCGAGGTGCTCAGTCCCGTGACAAAGCGTCGTCCGGAGGGTGTTGGGGCGGCGGAAAGTGGCATGACTGTCTCCCGGAAAGGGCTCTGAAGAGGGTGGTCAGCTGCGGCCGGACGCGTGCCAGGAGCCGATGGCGAGGCGGGACACCAGCGTGAAGAGGGCGAAGACGGCGACCCCGAAGAGCGAGGCGAGGATGATCGCGGCCAAGAGGTCCTCGGACTGGAGACGTGAGCGGTAGACGTCGAGGAGGGTGCCGATTCCGGCCGCGCCCTGCTTGAAGAACATGTCGCCGACGATGGCGCCGATGACGGACAGGCCGGAGGAGGTCCGCAGCCCGGTGAAGATGGCGGGGAGTGCGGCGGGCAGCTCCAGCTTGCGCAGCCGGGCCCAGCGACTCGCCTTCTGGAGGGTGAAGAGGTCGTGGTGGGCACGGTCCACGGACTGCAGTCCGAAGAGGGTGTTGGCGATCAGCGGGAAGAGGGCGATCAGGACGCAGACGACGACCCGGCTGGTGAAGCCGAAGCCGAACCAGAGACCGATGAGCGGGACGATGGCGAGGATCGGGACGGTCTGCAGGATGACGGCGTACGGATAGAGGGAGCGCTCCAGCCAGCGGGCGCGGCTCATCACGACGGCCCCGGTGATACCGAGGGCCGCTGCGATGACGAGCCCGGAGAGAGCGACCTGCGCGGTGAGGGCGAGGGCTTGGAGCATGGGCTGCAGGTGGGTCCAGTCGAGGACGGCGACCTGGAGGACCTGGTGCGGGGGCGGTACGAGGAAGCGGCGATTGGGGGCGAGGAGGAGGTAACTCACCCCGTACCAGAGACCGATGGCGACGACGAGTGAGCCGATGGGGGCGAGCAGGGCGACGGGGCCGCGGCGCGGGCGCAGGGGTGCGGGGGCCGCCGCCCCGGCGGCCCCCTGGGCTGCATCCGACGCGCTCCCTGCGGCGAGCTGGGTGTCCGAGGTGGTGACGGCGGCGGGTGAGTCGGCTGCAGCGGCACCGGCGATCTCATGGTCCGCCGACGCGAGGGGCTCGGACGGCGCCTGACGGGCCGTGGCCGGGGTGTTCGTGGTCACGTGGCGTCTCCTCGCAGGGCTGCGGAGACCGCGCCCGCGATCGCGGCGAACTCCGGTTCATAACGGAGCGATGCGGGCCTGGGGTGGGCGAACGGGACCTCGAATTCGGCGGTGATGCGTCCAGGGCGGGCCGACATCACCACGACCCGGTTGGCCAGGAAGACCGCCTCGGTCACCGAGTGCGTGATGAAAAGACCCGCGAATCCCGTCTCGGCGAAGATCCGCTGGAGCTCCTCCTGCATACGGAGCCGGGTCATCTCGTCCAGCGCGCCGAAAGGTTCGTCGAAGAGGAAGAGCGCGGGGCGCATCATCAGCGCGCGGGCCAGCGAGACCCGCATCCGCATCCCGCCCGAGAGCTGGCCCGGCAGCTGCTCCTCAAAGCCGTCGAGGCCGACGAGACGGATGGCGTCCATGGCGCGCTCGTGCCGTTCGGCCTTGGGGCGGCCGGCCAGTTCGGCGGGCAGCGCCACATTGGAAAGGACACTGCGCCAGGGCAGGAGGGTGGCATCCTGGAAGACGTAACCGATGTCCCCGCCCGGGGCGCTGATCTCGCCCGCGCTGGGGGCGTCGAGACCGGAGGCGAGCCGCAGCAGAGTGGACTTGCCGCATCCGGACGGGCCGACGACTCCGACGAACTCCCCCGCTCCGACGTGGAGTTCCACTCCCGAGAGGGCGGTTGTCCCGCTGTCGAATCGCTTGTCGACGGCGACGAAGCTCAACGCCGTCCGCACTGCTGTTGCCACGCCGACTCCTTCCTGTGGGCCTGTGGTGCGTTCATCGATGTTCGTAGCATCAACATTCATTGTTGCGGAGGGATGTCTCGGGCGTTTACGTCCTGGACCGTTCAGAACACTTCGCGGACAACCGTGGTACGGCTCACCGCTCGCCCGCCCTTGAAGACGATCCGGTCCGGATACGAGGCCCCGAGGGCCCCCGAGAGCGAGTCGCTCCGCACAGCCAGGAGGTCGGCGACCGCACCCTCGTACGGTCCCGCCCCGGGCAGCCCGAGGACGCGGCGGGCGCCGGTGGTCACCGCGTGGACGGCCTCGGGAAGCGTCAAGTGGCCTGCTGCGACCAGAAGTCCGGCGGTCTCCAAGGGGTCGGCCCGCCCCACCGGATTGAAGGGGTCGCGGATGTTGTCGCCGCCCCCGGCCAGGGGCACGCCCGCGTCGAGGAGGGCGCGTACGGCGGTCAGTCCGCGCGGGGTGCGCGAGGGCGTGCCGCGGCCCTGGAGGTAGAGGTTGGTGAGGGGCAGCGCGACGACCCCGATCCCGGCAGCGGCCGCCTCCTTGGCTGTACGGGCGGCCTCAGCCGTATTTAGGCCGCCCAGCCCGACGCAATGGCTGGCGGTCGCCCCATGCGCGAAGCCCCGTTCCCGAACACATCGGGCGAGCAGCAGGAGATCTTTCGGATCCGGGTCGAGATGCTCGTCCGCGTGCAGATCGACGCCAACGCCGTGTCGCTCGGCGATCGTCAGAGCGCGAGCGACGGCGGCCTGCGGGTCGTCGGACAGGTGCGGGCAGCCGCCGAGCAGGTCGGCCCCCAGATCCAGTGCTTCGTCGAGGATTTCGTCGGATGCGTCGACATGCAGCACGGCGATTTGCAGCACGACCCGTTCACGGAGCTCCTCGCGCAGCCGCAGTAGCGCCCGCAGGCCCCGGAGCGGATCGGGTCCGGGCAGGACGTCTGCGTGGGTGCGAACGGCGGTAGCCCCGTTCGCGACCAGCTCGCCCAGGGCACGGCGGGCCCTGACCAGCACGTCCTGTTCCGTCACCCGCTCGGCATAACCGTGCCAGGCGGCGACCGCCCCCGGCAGATCACACGGCGGCGCACCGGCCAGGTCCCAGGTGAGGGCCTTGTCGAGATGGGCGTGGGGTTCGGCGGGGGCGGGCAGCAGGAGGAAGCCGGCCAGGTCCATCTCCCTGCACGAGGAAGGGAGCTGACCGGCGGGCGCGACGGACGACACCCGCCCGTCCTCGATCAGCACATCACGGACCGGCCCTTCGGCCAGCCTGGCCCCACGTAGCAGCAGCGCCGTCATCGCGACTCCCCGCTCTCCGGCGCGGTGAGGACCGCGAAGCCGTCAAAGCCGTGCCACAACGCAGGCGCGCCGAACATGTCACGGCGTCGGACCGGGCGGGTCCTGCCACGTACCACCCGATCGAATGCCTCGGCGACCCGACCCACGAAGTAGTGGTCCTCGCGGTGGCGGAGGTTGTGCCCCAGCAGGGCTGCCCTGACCGGGAGTTCGGCGAGCCGCCGCGTCGACGCGGCGAAGGCGGGCACATCGGCACCCGGCACATGAGCGAAGAAGGTGCCGCTGATCAGGGTGTCGCCGGCAAGGAGCAGCCCGGTCTCCGGCTCCCAGAGGCAGATGCCGTCGGGCGAGTGCCCAGGGGTGTGCAGAACGCTCAATGTCCGACCCCCCAGGTCGAGCCGCTCCCCCTCCCTGAGCAGCCGGGTCGGTCGCACCGCGTCGATGCGCCACTGAGTCAGGTCGGGGACGGGCCGCACCTCGATCCGTGAGTCGGTGAGGAAGAAGCCCTCGGCCGAGAGCGCACTCAGTTCCGTGTACCGATGCCGCAACTCGTGGGCGATGTGCCCGTACCCCTCGAGCCACTCGCGGGGCGCGGGCTCACCATGCAGTGCGGCGCCCGCCTCATGCACGGCGAACTCCTTGGCGTCACCGAGGAGCGAGGCGTTGCCGCCGCGGTGGTCGTAGTGGTGGTGGGAGTTGACGACGAGCAGGGGCAGCGAGGTAAGTGCGCGCACCTCGCGTGCGATGTCGCCGATGCCCATTCCGGTGTCGTACAGCAGCGCCAGCTCGTCGCCCACGACGAGGTAGCTGTTGACGTGACCCGGCTCCGCGACGAGAAAGGTCCCGGGCGTGATCTCCCGTACCGAGAACCAGCCGCGCCCGCTCATGCGCCGACGCCGTGGTAGATGCGGGCGTGATGGACCAGGGCGCTGACCCCGCCCCGCCCGGGAACGATCTCCTCGATATCGGCTATCAACAGCAGATGGTCCCCGGCCGTCACCTCTTGCCGCACGCGGCAGAGCACGGCGTACGCACTCTGCGCGAGCAGCAGCGGTACGCCGCCGTCGCCCGCGGTCCACTCAAGGCCCTCGAACCGGTCGGCGGTCGGATCGGCGAACCGCCGCGAGACGGATTCACCGTCCGCGGCAAGGATGTTGAGGGCGAACCTGCCACCGCCCTGGAGCAGCGGCAGGGTCCGGCTCCCCTGCTTGACGCCTATCGCAAGCAGTTGCGGCGTGCGGCTGAGGCTCATCACGGCGGTGCTGGTGAACCCGGCAGGTGCGCCGTCGGCTCCGGCGGCGGTGACCACGCAGACGCCGCCCGCGAGGGCGGCCATGGCATCAAGGAATCCGGCTGTGGGGGGTCGGGCGGCGGTGGTCGCGGTCATTCGGTCTCCTCGCCTAGAATGTTGGTCACATCAACATCGAGGGTAGGAGACACGTGTTTCACATGGGTAAATCCCGCTCCACCGCAATCACTTAGGATTCCCGCCATGGCAGACCGCCCCACCGAGACCCCCGTCGATCCGGACCAGCAGCTGGGCTCCGCGATCCGTCGGCTGCGCAAGAAGCGCGGCCTCACCCTTGTCCAGCTCGCGGGCAGCGCAGGACTGTCACACCCCTTCCTCAGCCAGCTCGAGCGCGGACTGGCCCGCCCGAGCATGCCCTCGCTGCACCGGATCGCCCAGGCCCTCGGCACCACCCAGCAGGCCCTGATGGCACACTCGGCCACCAGCGCTGCCGGCATCCATGTCGTACGGCAGGGAACCAGAACCCCCATCGCCAACAGCGGCGGCTGGGCCAGGATGCTCGGGGCGCCCCAGTTCGCCCTCCACCCGGTCGAGTACACCGGCGGTCGCACCGCCTTCGAGGAGTACTACGACCACCCTGGTGACGAGTTCCTCTATGTGGTCCATGGTGCGGTCGAGGTCGACCTGCTGGGCCCCGGCGGCCGCGAACTGCACCGCCTCTGCTCTGGCGACAGCCTTCTCTACCCAGGCGGAACCCCACACCGCTGGCGCGTCCTGGTGGAGGATCAGGACATCCCCGAGGTACGCCTCCTCGCCGTACAGAACGCACCTCGCTAATCTCCCGCGCCTGTGGTCCGTCGTTAGCCTCACTGTTTCAGTTGTGGGTGCTGGGCGGCTGGGTGAGGTTGTTTGAGGTCGTGTCGGCCGGTGGACATGGTGAGGGCCCGACGCGGTGTCGGGTTCTCCAAGGTCCTTGACTCGAGGTGGGCGGGAGACGGCCAGTCAGCCGGCGGGGCCGGGCAGTGCGGCCAGGCGGTGGAATGCGGCCGTGAGTTTCGCGGAGCGAGGAGGTGCGCGCCCGCTGGATCGTCCACCTGGCAGCGCACCGCAGCGTGCGTCGCGCCCCATCACCACACGCACACGCTGGAGGCATCCGCAAAAGGCTAAGGCGCTCCGGCTGACGATAGCTGTCAGCTCTCGTACGATTCCGCTTCAGGTGGGGGCGACGAGGGGGGTGCGGCCAGTGCGCCGCTTTGTGATTGCTGTGCTCAGCGCAGTCCTGGCGATGACGGTCGGTGGTTGTGCGACGGACAAGGGCACGCGTCCGACGGCGCGTCAGAGCGAGGTGGCCGGCTCCGGGCCGTGGCGGCCGGTGGGCCACACCGGCAACCCCGGGAACCTGTACGGCGTGGTGGCTACCGGTGCGCTAGACGCATGGGCGGTGGGAGACGACAACGACGAGCCGGTCGTCATGCGGTGGCGCGGCGGGACGTGGACGGGTGTCGAGGTACCCGGGCAGCTCGGCCTGAATAGCCTGCGCGTCGTCGCAGCCTCGGGGCCGGGTGACGTGTGGGTCTTCGGTGCCGGGGGGCTGACCGGCGGCCAGGAGTCCCGAGCGGCGCGGTGGAACGGCAGCCGGTGGACACCCGCCTGGCGTGAGCCCAACTCCTTGGTGGATGCGGCAACCGTCGCGGGGCCCGGCGACGTGTGGGTGGCGGCTCGGCGGCGGGGAGGTGACGGCACCTGTCGTTCGTTCCTCCGGCACCATACGGCTGCGGGCTGGTCGGCCGTCGACCTGCCGTCGGTGGTGTGCGTGCATGCCATGCATGGCCTGTCGCCCCGGGATGTCTGGGCCGTGGGCGAGGGCCGGGGCCGACCGGTAACTCTGCACTGGGACGGGCACAGGTGGCGCACGGTGCCGCTGCCGCCCGCGGTCGCGGGGCCAACCGGAGAGCTGCGCGGTCTCGCCGCACAGTCGCCGACGCAGCTCTGGGCGGTCGGTCGCACGGGTCGGATGGGGGATGTCGTCGGGCCTGTCGCGGTGCGCTGGGACGGGCACAGGTGGGTGAGTGTGGTCGGCTCCGGCGTCGCCGGGAAGTTCGTCAATGCCGCCGCCGACGGGCATGGCGGGATCTTTGTCTCCGCATTCTCCGCGAGAGGAGACGATCTGGCCTTCCACTACGACGGCCAGGACTGGTCGAGCGAACATGTCGCCTCCGACCACTCAATCACAGGCCTTGCTGTCATCCCCGGCACGTCCCACGTCGTTGCCGTGGGCATCTGCTGCGAAGGCTACGACGAGGACACCAGTGGCAAGATCTGGATGCGCCGCTGACGATCCACGGCCGGTCACCACCCGACTCGGATACATCAACAGATCACCAAAGGTCTGCGTCCTGGCAGCCCGCCGCACACGTCCCGGAGCGGACCGTACCGCCGCTGACTCCGCGCAGCGATTTCCCTCAGAAAGGGCAGCGACCTCCCAGGCCGGGATGCCCAGAGGAGACTGAGACACCGCATCCTTTACCCAGACTTTCGCGAGACGTGGCCCAGTTGCCCAGAGAACTCCGAGGCTGCCCACACTTCGCTGCGACAGGACAACACCTGTGACTGAGCGGGGTAGTTGACCCGAACCGACAACTCCGATGCTCAAGTCTCGGCATAGCGGGCTAGTAGGACTCCGTTAGGTCTTTCGGTCGGTCGTGTTCAGGAGCATGGTGAGTGTGTGGACGCACATGAAGTGAACCGTGCTCGGGCGAAGTTGGCGTTATTCGTGGCTGATGTGTTCGCGTCGGTGCCGCGCAAGGATCAGCGGGCGAAGGGTGACTGCTATCTGCGGGGACTGATGACGGACGGTCGCCGCAAGTCCATCCAGGCCATGGCGGAGCGGCTGCCGGACGGCAATGAACAGAACCTGCAGCAGTTCGTGAACCAGTCGACCTGGGATCCGGTGCCGGTGCGGCGGCGGATCGCCGAGCGGTTGGTGCCGCTGATCGGCCCGGATGCCTGGGCGGTCGATGATGTGTCGTTTCCCAAGGACGGACGGATGTCGGTCGCTGTCGCGCACCAGTACTGCGGGGCTCTGGGCAAGCAGGCGAACTGTCAGGTCGCGGTGAGTGTGCACGCGGTCTCCGATGTCGCGTCCTGTCCGCTGCAGTGGCGGTTGTTCGTGCCCCAGGAGTGGGCGGACGATGCCGGACGGCGGCAGAAGACCGGGATACCGCAGGAGGCCGGGCACTGGGAGAAGTGGCGGCTGGCCCTGGACACCTTCGACGAGCTGGCCGGGTGGGGGCTGGTGCCGCCGGTGGTGGTGGCCGACGCCGGCTACGGGCAGAACGCCGACTTCCGCGACGGCCTGAGCGAGCGGGGCATCAAATATGTCGTGGCGGTCCGTTCGGACGTGACCGTCCATCCGCACGACGCGCAGCCCACCGCCCCGGCGTGGTCCGGCAACGGCCGCAAGCCGCAGCCCCGCTACCGTGACAAGGCGTCCTCGGTGGCCGCGCTGGCGGCCGGCCATGGGCGGCAGGCGTTCACCGAGGTGACCTGGCGGGAAGGCTCCCGCGGGCCGATGCGCTCGCGCTTTGTGGCGCTGCGGGTGCGGCCGGCCGGGGTCAGGGCCCGCCGTCTGGCCCAGGCCGCCGCCACCGCCGAACACGGCTACTGGGACGGTGTTCTGCCCGAAGTGACGCTGCTGGTCGAATGGCCCGAGGACGCCCAAGAACCCACCGGCTACTGGCTGTCCAGCCTGCCCGCCGACGCCCCGCTTGCTGAACTGGTCCGCCTGGCCAAGATCCGCTGGCGCATCGAGCACGACTACCGGGAACTCAAGCACGGCCTCGGCCTGGACCACTTCGAGGGACGTTCCTGGGCCGGGTGGCATCACCACGTCACCCTGGTCACCGCCGCCCACGCGTTCCTCACCGAACAGCGCCTGGCCCCAAAAGCCGATACAGCGGACTCAGCCTCTACCAGATCCTCGACGCCATCCAGGACCTGCTGAACTGCTGGACCGGCACCTGCACCACCTGCCACCGCCCCTTGCCCAGAACATCCACCGCCAGCCAGAACCCAAAATCCAGAGCGACCTAACGGAGTCCTACTAGTGCTGTGACCGGTATGGTTCGCCGGGCCGGAGGGGAGGAACGCGATGTTCGTTGAGATCGTCTTTGCCGGTCTGCCCATCGACCGAGATGAGGTCGAGGAAGCGTTGGACGCTGCGTTTGGCCCCGCCGGGGAGATCACGGGCGCGGGCAGCGGGATGGGACGTTGTCATCTCGACCTGGAGATCGAGGGAAGCCTCGATCGCGGGGTGGCACTGGAACGGGTTCGTTCCGTGCTGGCCGGGCTCGGCGTGCAGGAGTACACGACGCTGAACGTCAGCGACTGATCACGCGGCGAGCGATCGTCCGCCCCCGCGGCTAAAGTGATGCAGACGACGTGCTCATTCCGGTCACCTTTTCCTGCTGACCTCTCCGTCGACTCCCCTGTACGTCCGAAGCCGGGTAGCGGCGTGACAACAAGTCCGGCTCGCCCACTGAGCTCACGCGACGCGTGGAGTTCTGGACCAGTTTCGAGAGGAACACACATCATGCCCTTCGCCACCGCCAAGGACGGCACGCAGATCTTCTACAAGGACTGGGGGTCGGGCCAGCCCGTTGTCTTCTCCCACGGCTGGCCTCTGACCGCCGACGCATGGGACCCCCAGATGAAGGTGATGGCGGACAACGGGTTCCGCGTCATCGCCCACGACCGGCGCGGTGGCGGACGCTCCGGCCAGACCTGGGACGGCAACAACCTCGACACGTACGCCGATGACCTGGCCGCGGTCATCGAAGCAGAGGACCTCCAGGACGTCATCCTGGTCGGCCACTCGACCGGAGGCGGAGAGGTCACCCGGTACATCGGCCGGCACGGTTCCGGCCGGGTCGCCAAGCTGGTCCTGCTCGGTGCGATCCCTCCGCTGATGCTGAAGACGGACGCGAACCCGGAGGGGCAGCCGATCGAAGTCTTCGACGAGATCCGCAAGGGCGTGGAGACGGACCGGTCGCAGTTCTACCAGGACCTCAGCGCCCCGTTCTACGGAGCCAACCGCGATGGATCGACCGTCACACAGGGGACCCGTGACGAGTTCTGGCTCTGGAGCATGACGGTCGGAATCAAGGGCGCCTACGACTGCATCAAGGCGTTCTCCGAGACGGACCTCACCGAGGACCTCAAGAAGGTCGACGTACCCACGCTGATCGTGCACGGCGACGACGACCAGATCGTTCCCATCGTGGCCGCAGGCGACAAGTCCTCGAAGCTCGTCAAGGACGTGGTCTACAAGGTCTACCCGGGTGCTCCGCACGGCCTCGCGATGGTCCCTAAATTCGCTAAGGTCTTCAACAAGGACCTCCTCGAATTCGCACGGAGCTGAACGCCGAAGCGCGCGACTGCCCGGTCCAGCCCAGTGGTAAGGGCCCCGCTACGAGGCCTCTCCCACCTACAGGCCGGAAACTTCGAGGGCGCGGATCGCGGTGTGGTCCTCGTTGATGGCGTCGGCGTCGTCCGCGGCGAGGACCAGCCGTCCGGCGACGTCAGAATAGGTCGGCGGTTCGGGTTGACCTCGCGTCCGAGCCCCAGGGCGCCGACCGCCGCGGACCATCGGGAAGTCAGCAAGGTACGCACCCCGGTTCACGCCTGTGTCTGGTTGACGAATCCGAGCGACTCGAGGCCCCCTGACGGGCTTGTGGTGACCGGCATCGGTCGGTGCCCGGCCGGATGCGGTGTTGCGTTCGTCGTGCCAGGCAGTGGCGGGTTGAGCGAAGGCTGCGCCGGTCCCTGGCCGCAGTTAAGGGTGAGTGCGGCGAGTGCGGGGCTCGTTGTCTCCCCGAGGTCGACCGGCGATTCGAGGCCGTGTATTGCTCGGAGCGCGTGAGGTAGTGCAGGCGGGCCATCATGCCGCGGTGCTGAGTGACGGGCGTGGCAATGAAGGCGACGAGCTGGTCGAGCTGGCGGGCCGCGGCCTCGAAGCCATTGATCCGGCGGGCGCCGAACTTGCCGAACTCCAGATTCCTGTCAGGCACTTAGAGATCATCTCAATTGGTGAGTCTGCGGTAGCAGATGAGGGTGCAGGCGATGCTGGTGAAGGCCAGGAAGTGGATGGCCTGCCGCTCGTAGCGACGGTGGAGGCGTCGGCAGCCGGCGAGCCAGGCCATGGTGCGTTCGATGGTCCACCGGTGGCGCCCCAGCTTCTGTGACGTCTCAACTCCCTTGCGGGCGATGCGCGGTGTTATGTGGCGCAGTCGGAGCCATTGTCGCAGGTGACGGTTGTCGTAGGCCTTGTCGGCGTGAAGCTTGGCGGGGCGCCGGCGGCGTGGACCGCGCCGGGATCTGATCGGTGGGATGCCGCGCACGAGTGGTTCGAGGGCCTGGCTGTCATGAAGGTTGGCGCCGGAGATGCCGACGGAAAGCGGCAGTCCGGTCCGCTCGGTGATCAAGTGGATCTTCGAACCGTACTTGCCCCGATCTACAGGATTCGGACCCGTCAGGTCCCCTTTTTCAGGGCGCGCATGTTCACCGAGTCGATCGCGCATCGTGACCAGTCCAGCTCGCCTCGAGCCCCCAGCTCGTCCAGGACCAGACGATGCAGTTTCGCCCAGACCCGTTGTCGGCTCCACTCCATGAACCGGCGGTGAGCCGTGGCCCCCGACGGCCCGAACACCGGCGGGACCTGCGACCACGTACAACCGGTCGTGGCCACGAAGACAATCGCCGCCAACACCTCACGGTCCCCATGACAGCGCCGACCACCACCCTGCGGCCGAGTCGGCGCCTCCGGCACCACCCGCTGGAACAACTCCCACAGTCCATCAGGGACCAGACGTTCAGTCAGCAACACAGCATCAGGTTACCTGCATCGCCAATTGAGATGATCTCTTACTCCCCCCTCCCCCGGCTGCAGGGCCTCGTCGCCGGCGGCTTCGGCCGTGTAGGTGTCCTTCACCTTGACCTCGGAGCCACCCCGGCCCTCGGTGAAGAAACGCGGCCAGTTGCCGACGACGTGGAGTTCGTCGGTGCCCATCGTGCGCACGGCAGTGAGGCATTCCTCGTGCGCCTTGAGCGCCTTCATCCACAGGTTGGCAAAGGCCTGGGAGCGGATGAGGTGTATCCAGTCCGGGCAGTACAGCTCCCGGTTGTATTTCGGCTCCCCCTGGTCATGGAGGTGCCACAGTCCGCGTGGACCGTGTGGGGCACGATTCCGCTGCATTCGATGGTCTCGCGGATCAACCCCTCGGCCCGCTCGGCCGCTTCGGCGAGTTCGACGGTGTGCCCGATGATGCAGCGGCTGAAGATGTCGGTGATCACGTAGGCGTGGTACCAGATGCCCATGGCCGGACCGGGCAGCCGGGTGATGTCGCCCGGTGCCACGTCGGTTCACCCGATTGCACCCGATGAGCGGGCTCGGTGGCACCGGCTCGTGAACGCTGATGTGCAGTGGGCCTCCACGGAAAGCGAGAACAGCATGACGGCATCTGCGGTCTCTGGCATACGACGCCGCACTGGGCGTCTTCGCGGCGCGGCGGCGGGGTGCGCCGTCGCTGCCTTGTGCACAGCCACGGCGGCGCCTCCGGCTGCCGCGGACGGCGGTACAGGCGGTGCGAAGCCCACCATCGTGCTGGTGCACGGCGCCTTCGCCGATGGTTCCAGCTGGAACGCAGTGATCGAGCGGCTGGAGCGTCGCGGCTACACGGTCATCGCCCCGGCCAACCCGCTGCGCGGGCTGTACAGCGACGCGGCCTACATCGCCTCCGTGCTCAAGAGTGTCAAGGGCCCCGTCGTGCTGGCCGGGCACTCCTACGGTGGAGCCGTGATCAGTACGGCCGCGGCCGGCAATCCCCAGGTGAAGTCCCTCGTGTACATCTCGGCGCTGATGCCGGACGTGGGCGAGAGCGGCATGTCGCTCTCCGCCCGGTTCCCCAGCACGCTCGGCACCGCCACCAGATGCGTGCCCTACCAGGCCGGCAGCACCAGCGGAACCGACCTGTACCTCAAGCACGACAAGGTCCACCCGGTCTTCGCCGCCTGCCTGTCAGCCGGCCAGGCAAACCTCCTGGCAGACACCCAACGGCCCGCGGCCACCACCGCGTTCTCCGAGACAGCCAAGGTCGCGGCGTGGAAGGACATACCGTCCTGGGCTCTGGTCGGCCGGCAGGACATGACCATCAACCCGGACCAGGAACGCTTCGAGGCCAAACGCGCCCGCTCCCACACCGTGGAGATCGACACCTGCCACGTGTCCCTGATCGCGCGCCCCGACGCCGTCGCCGACCTCATCCTCCAGGCCTCCACCGATGCTGATGCTGCCCGCCCGGCCCTTGCCGACACAGGTTCCTCCTGGAGCTTGACGCACGTCATCACCGTCGGCGGCATCGCCGGCGCGCTCTTGGCCGCCGGCTCTGCTGCCGTCCTCGCCAGCCGCCGTGTACTACACCGCACGCACTGACAGGGGAGGCGTCTGGCGGGTCTACAAGCGGCGCTTGATCGCCGCAGCCGTGCCCTTGGCATCGTGGCCCCCGAGGGTAGCCCCACATGGGTGGGTCGCGGACAAGCGAACCAACGGATGCTGCTCTCTGATCTCGCCGATTCGGAGTCGGTCCAGGGCGGTCATGCCTTGGGCGCGTCATCGCCACCGTCACGGCCGGCCTCACCGCCGCAACCGCGCTCGGCGCGAGCGTGATGCCGAAGCCTCGTGATCGGCTGCCAGCACCCGCCGAGACCAGCGGGTGACTCCCGAAGTTACGTACATCAGCTATTCGCCTGAGCGTGCGCCCCCTCCGCACGTCGAAACGACGTCACTACTCGCGGACAGAGCCAGTCCATCGACCACCGCGCTCTCAACAGCGGGGAGCGGTGGCTGAAGGGGCCGGCCGAGATGAGTGCGGTCGCGTCCCGTATTGCTGAGACTGCGAGGCCACGGCCCTGAGCGGGCGGCCGCGTTGCCCGCCTAGACCGAGGCAACGGCCACGTCGCAGCGCCAGCACAAGCCCCGACACGAGTTCAGCTGGCATCGGTCTGACCTGTGTCGGGGTACTGGCTCACGTACACAGGCCGGTACAGGCTCAATTACAAAGACCCGATGCCCCAACTGTGCTGCCTGAAGTGGGTGGTGGGGCCGCCCGATGAGGAAGTCCATGGACCGATCCGAGTGGTCAAAGGCACCTGCGGCGGCGCTCCGCGCTGGGCTCCGCTCAGTCTGGACAACTCGCCCCTGTCCCAGTCTCGGCGGCTGTCAGCCGGCCCCCCACGAGTGGCACCCGACCTAAGTACGTGATCCCGTTCGGGCCTCCGCGCATGACCTTGTACGCCGACAACCTACGAGTCGGCGGTCAGCGGTTTGCGCGTCGGCTGCGGATGCTCAGGACGATGACGGAGACAAGGAACCAGAAAGCACCGAAGGCTGAGTATCCGGCGACGGTGGACAGGCCGCTCGTCGCCGAGGCGGACATGGCAGCAAAGTTGAGGCCGGCGAGGACGGACAGTCCGCCGCTGATGATCATGGGCCACTGGGCGCCGATGGTGCGCCGGCGTCGGATCGCTACGACGAGCTGGATAGCTCCGGAGAGCAGGGCCCAGATGCCGAACACGAGGAGGGCCGTGCCGATGGTGGAGAAGGCGGCGATGATCATCCCGACGGTGGTGACGAGGCCGAGAGCCACGTTGATGGTACTGACGTGGTTCGTGGAGCCGGTGCCGGTGCCGGCCATGCGACGCTCGAGGAGCGTGGCGATGGCGTCCCACAGGGGGTAGATGATGAGGAGCACGGCCGCGATCACTGTGGGCCTGTCCGTCGACAGGAGCGAGGCGGAGGTCGTGAAGACGAATGCCACCCAGATCAGGGAGAAGATGACCCGGATCAGGTAGAGCGACCGGAGCCCGGAGGCCGTCGTCGTTGCCGTGGTGGAAGGTTCGATGGTCTGAGTCACGGGGTGTCCCTTTGTGATCGCGAGGGTGTGAGGCGGTTGCCTCGCTGTTGAGTCTCGGGGGCCTCGAGCAGGGCCGTGTACTTCGAACGAAGTAGTTCTGCCATTCACATCGATCGAACGAGTTCTGCCGTCTCCATCGGTGAGGAGTTCGCCGTCTACTTCGTTCGAAGTACACGGTCACAGCACGCGTGGACGACAATCACGTCATGGTCAAGGCGCAGAACCCTGAAGACGGGCCCGCGGCACCGCTGTGGATCCACCGCCCCGAGGTGCTGCACCTCGTCGCCTATTCAGTGGCCGCGCTGGTGTTCACCGGTCAGATCGTGGCAGTGGTACTGAGGGGATCGGATTGGCCGACAGCCCTCTCCGTACTGCTCGCCGGTGGCGGTGTCGCCCTCTCATGGTGGAAGCCGTGGGCAGGACTGGTCGTGACGAGCGCGGCATCCTTCGCCGTCACAGCGGTCGGCCACGACCCTCTATCGGTGTGGATGATGGCGGTGCTCGTGCTGTTCTCGGTCACCTTCAGGGGAAAGCAACCGCTGGCCGGAACCGCCATCGTGGCGGCGTTCTTCCTGGGCGCCTTCATGACGCTAGGAGGATTCCGTGGCGGCGCGGTCGTGGGAGCCGCCGCCCTCTTCTCGGCCATAGCAGGAGGTGCGACAGGGGGCGCGCTCCGCATCCATAGAGACCACTGGTGGATCCTGGAGGAACGGGCCGAAAACGCCATCGCCACCCGAGAGATCGAAGCCACCCGACGAGTGACCGAAGAACGACTCCGCATCGCCCGAGACCTCCACGACGTCATCGGCCACCAAGTCGCGATGCTGAGCCTGCATCTCGGTGCTGCGGAGATCGGGCTGCCTGAAGACGCCGAATCGTCCCGGCAGGCCCTCGTCTCAGCCAGGTCCAGCGCCCGCACCGTCGTCGTCGAGACGCAACGGATCCTCGCGCTCCTCCGCCTCGGAGACGACATCTCCGACGACGAGGCGCTCCGGCCGACCCCGGCGCTCAGCGGCCTGGAAGGGCTTATCGCTTCTTTCGAGAGCATCGGCCTCGACATCCAGCCCTCCATCGACATCCCCACCGGTTTCGTGGAGCCCAGCGTCGGCGTGACGGTCTACCGGGTCGTGCAAGAAGCACTCACGAATGCCTACCGGCATGGAGATGGGACGGCAACGGTGGATGTGCGCGAGCACGACGGCAGGATTTGCGTCACTGTGGAGAACCGCGTCGGTCATTCACTCCGCGGCTCCGACTCGGGCAGTGGACTCGGACTCGTGGGGATGCGCGAACGCGTCGAGTCTTCCAGTGGGCGACTGACGATCGACAGGAGCGGCGGGCGATTCCGGGTCCGTGCGGAGTTCAGCCCCCTGGGAGCCGTCGTCTGATGACACAGATTCTGATCGTCGACGACCAGGACGACATCAGGGCCGGCATCCGGGCGATGCTTGTGCTCGACCCGAGTCTCGTCGTTGCGGGTGATCTCTCCGATGGACTCCAGGTCGTCCCCTTCCTCCGAGACCACCCCGTCGACCTGGTCCTGATGGACATCCGGATGCCCGGCATCGACGGTGTCGAAGCCACCCGGCGGATCCGTAAAGAACACCCACCCGAAAAGATGCGCGTGATCGTGCTGACCACGTTCGATCAGGACGACATCGTTCTCGCCGCTCTTCGCGCGGGCGCCAACGGCTTCCTGAGCAAGACCGTGAGCCCCGCTGAACTCGTCGCCGGAATCACCGAGGTCGTTGGAGGTGGTGGTGCGCTGTCCGCCGCCGCCACGGCCGCGCTCATCGGTCACATGACCGACAGTCCGCCCCCGGTGATCGACCAGGAACTGCTGCGACGGTTCGACGCTCTGACACCCAGGGAGCGGGACGTGGTCGTTCTCGTCGCGAGCGGTCTGGGCAACGACGAGATCGCGGCCCAGATGTCCGTGTCGCCGTTCACCGTGAAGACGCATGCGGTGCGGGCCATGACGAAGGTCGGCGCACGTGATCGAGCACAACTCGTCTCGTTCGCCTTCCGGGCCGGCCTCTACCCCTGAGCCTGCTGAGCAGAACCCCGAAACAGCAGCCACAAGCCGGCCAGGCCCATTTCGATACCTTCTTCACCAGCCCATCGGCGCGGAACGTGCCCACGCGGCAGGCGCAGCAGGCCTGGGTGACGTGGGTGGGTCGTAGCAGGCGCAGCCAGGACGTGGCACACGCGCGTGAAAGCGGCCGGGACGACAAGGCCCCAGGGCGCCCTGGCGATCTCCACGGGCGCCCAGTAGATGGGTCACCCCCGCGACGCCCCGCCGCTCCCAGCTCGGGATGCCGTCATGACCGGGGACTTCACCAGGCCTGAGCGCTCTCACGCACCCAGCGCCCTCGATACGCGTGATTCGATCGTCGAATCACTTGATACGAGCGTTGCAGTCGGGCATTGTGCTTGAAACAAGCGCAGGGCCAGCTGTTTGGCCAGGGGTGAGAGGTGCTTTATGGACGACATCGATCGGGCCATCCTGCGGGAGCTGCAGGTCGACGGCAGGATTCCCTATGCAGATCTGGGCCCGAAGGTGGGATTGTCGCCCTCGGCTGCGAGGCTCCGGCTGCAGCGAATGATCGACGCCAAGGCCGTCCAGGTCGTCGGGGTGACCGATCCGATGACGATGGGCCAGCAGGCGATGGCGCTCCTGGGTCTGCGTGTCGACGGCGATCCCCGTGCGGTGGCCGATGAGCTGTCCCGGCATGACGAGGTCGTGTACACGGTCCTGACGTCCGGCGGCTTCGATCTGTTCGCGGAGGTCGTGTGCGCTCAGCCCCGTGATCTTCTGGACTTCATCAACGATGTCGTGCGACCCGTCGAGGGTGTCGCATCCGTGGAGAACTTTCCCTACTTCGCGATCCACACCCACCGTTTCCTGTGGCACGTCGACTGAGGGCACCAGAGCGTCCCAGCCCAGACCGCCCGTACGAGCCGAGGAACTCCGCATGTCGCACGACGAGTACCGCACCATCGACTTCTTCACCGAGGACGCCCTTCCCGCACCGCGGGTGACGCCGGCCGACGCCGAGCGCATCGCCGCTCAGCACCTTGGGTTCGACGCACACGCACAAGCGCTGGGAAGCCAGCAGGACGCCAACTTCCTGCTGCGCGACGGGAACGGGGCGGACCTGGCCGTTCTGAAGATCGCCAACCCCGCCTTCGGCGCTGTGGAGATCGAAGCCCAGGACGCTGCCGCCGACCTGGTCTCCTCGGCGCACCCGGAACTGCGCGTCGCCACCGTCCTGCGGCGTCCTGACGGTTCCCCGCGTCGTACGACGGTGGGCACCGAGAGCGGACCGGCCATCGCACGACTGCTGCGGCATCTGCCCGGCGGGACCCTCTCCGGCCCCCGGCACCTCTCCCCCAGCACCATGGCGGCCATGGGCACGATCGCCGGAAAAGTCAGCACCGCGCTGCGGGACTTCCGGCACCCGGGCCTCGATCGTGTACTCCAATGGGACCTGCGGTACGCCGACCGCGTCGTCGCCAAGCTCGCCGGGCACATCGACGAACCCGAGCGGCGCGCCGCCGTCCGCGCCGCGACCGCCGAAGCGTGGGCACGCGTCCAGCAGGTTGCCGACGTACTGCCGTCCCAGGCCGTGCACCTGGACCTCACCGACGACAATCTGATCCGTACGCCCGGCAGTCGGCCCCCCATGCCGGACGGCGTCATCGACTTCGGTGACGTGACCACCAGCTGGGCGGTCGGCGAACTCGCCGTGTCGCTCTCCTCGATGCTCCACCACGACGGGGTCGAACCCCACCACGTACTGCCGGCCATCCGCGCCTTCCACACCGTCCGGCCGCTCTCCCCGGAGGAGGCGGAGGCGTTGTGGCCGCTCGTGGTCCTGCGCGCCGCCGGCCTGGTCGTCAGCGGACGCCACCAGGCTGCCGTCGACGGGGACAACGCCTATGCCAAGGCGGCGCTCGACCGCGAGTGGCGCATATTCGAGCAGGCCACCTGCCTGCCCCTTCCGGTGATGATCCACCTCGTCAAGGACGCGACCGGCCTGGCCGGCACACCCGCTCGAGCCGATGCACCACCGCAGCCTCTTCTCCGGGACCTCGCCGCCGCCGACATCGTCCTCGTCGACCTGTCCACCGACGCCGATGCCATGGACGACGGAGCCTGGCTCGACTCCGGCACCGAAGCCCGGCTGGTGACAGCCCCGCTCGCGGACGGCGCGGCCGCGGTCGCCACACGGTATGCCCAGGCGCGACTCACCCAGTCCCCTGCGCTGTCAGCCGTTTCCGCAGCCACGGTGCCCACCGGTATCGACCTGTGGCTCGGTCGGGCCACCGTGGCACAGGCTCCCGCTGCGGGGGAGGTCCTCGTGGCGGACCGGGGCCAGGTCGAGATCGCCCACGGCTCACGGGTGCTGACCCTGTCCTTCCCGCCCACGGTTCGCCCCCTCCTCTCCGTCGGCGCTTCGGTCCAGGCGCGTGAGGACATCGCGCACCTCCCCGCCGGAGCCTCGATCCACGTCGCGCTGCGTGCCGCTGCCGGCCCCGCGGTCCCTCCACTGGTACGTCCCGAGTACGCCGCAGGCTGGCTGCGGCTCACCACCGACCCCGCACCGCTCCTCGGCCTCGCGGCCAGCGGCCTCGCCGAGGGGACGGACCTGCTCGACCGGCGCGACGCCGTGTTCGCGACCGTGCAGGGGCACTACTACACCAACCCTCCCCGTATCGAGCGTGGTTGGCGCCATCATCTCTTGTCCACCGACGGCCGCGCGTACCTCGACATCGTCAACAACGTCACCCCATTGGGCCACGCCCACCCCCGCGTCGAACGAGCGGTCTCCCGGCAGCTGCGACGGCTCAACACCAACTCTCGGTTCCACTACGCCTCGGTGGTCAAGTTCACCGAACGCCTCGCCGGCCTCCTTCCCGAACCTCTGGACACGGTGTTCCTGGTCAACTCCGGTTCCGAGGCGGTGGATCTGGGCCTCCGGCTGGCCATCGGCGCCTCGGGACAGCACGATGTCGTCGCACTGCGCGAGGCCTACCACGGCTGGACGTACGCCTCCGACGCGGTCTCCACCTCGCTCCAGGACAACCCGAACGCCCTGGCCACCCGCCCCAGCTGGGTCCACACCGTGGACTCGCCCAACTCCTACCGCGGTCGGCACCGAGGCGCCGACGCCATGCGCTACGGGCCCGAAGCCGCCGCGGTCATCGACGAGCTGGCCGCCGCGGGCCGCCCGGCAGGAGCGTTCATCGGCGAGACCTTCTACGGCAACGCCGGAGGAGTCGCCCTTCCCGACGGCTACCTCGCCCAGGTGTACGCGGCGGTGCGCCGTCACGGCGGCCTCGCCGTCGCCGACGAGGTCCAGGTCGGTTACGGCCGCCTGGGAGACTGGTTCTGGGGCTTCGAACAGCAGGAGGTCATCCCCGACATCGTGTGTGTGGCCAAGGCGATGGGCAACGGGCATCCCCTCGGTGCCGTCATCACCTCCAAGACAGTCGCCGATCGCTACCGCGAGCAGGGCTACTTCTTCTCCTCCACCGGCGGCAGCCCGGTCTCCAGCATCGTCGGCCTCACCGTCCTGGACACCCTGCGCGACGAGGACCTCCAGGGCAACGCGGTCCGCGTCGGCGGTCATCTGAAGCGCCGGATGGAGGCACTGGCCGACCGCTACGGCATCATCGGCGCCGTCCACGGCTCGGGCCTCTACCTCGGCCTCGAACTCGTCAGGGACCGCACCACCCTGGAACCGGCCACCGAAGAGACCGCCGAGCTGTGCGACCGCATGCTCGACCTCGGCGTCATCGTCCAGCCCACCGGAGACCACCTCAACATCCTCAAGATCAAGCCGCCGCTGTGCATCGACACCACCGCCGCGGACTTCTTCGCCGACATGCTCGACCTGGCCCTCGTCCAACTCGGCCACGGCCACACCTGGTGACACCGGGCTCGGCGTCGGCGCTTCGCGCTTCGGCGCCGAGGCGAAGCGCGGTCTGCCGGCCGGCCCCCGCACCGCCCTCGACCTCGTGCGCCGCGAACAGCTGCCTTTTCGGCCCGCGCCAACCGCACCGTCGACGGCACGCCTGCCTCCGACAGCCGACATGCAGATCCGACCTTGAGATCCCTTAAGAAGAGAGAAGATGATGGACACCATCGTCGTCGGCGCGGGAATCGCCGGCATCACCGCAGCTCGACTGCTTCACGCCGCAGGACAACGTGTGGTCGTGCTTGAGGCGCGGGACCGTGTCGGTGGGCGGATCTGGACGGACCGCACGGCAGGGTTCTCCGTCGACCGTGGCGCCTCATGGATCCATGGCCTCACCGGCAACCCACTCACGGGACTTGTCACCGCACTCGAGATGGAGACACGCGAGTTCACGGTCGGGAGCTTCCAGGCCGGCGGGCGGCCCATCGCCGACTACGACGAATCGCGGCGCCTGCTGGACGACGCCGCGACGCGGCAGTGGACCACCGACGTCGACACGGCAGATGACCTGTTCCAGCTGACCGTCGCGGCGTCCGGCCACGACGAGAGTTATGCCACCGCGGCCGAACGCGCCCTCGCCGCGACCGGTTGGGAACCCGATCGCGCCGAACGGGTCCGCGCGTTCTACCGGCATCGCACGGAGGAGCAATGCGGCGCGGAGATCGAACAGGTAGCCGCTCACGCACTCGACGAGGACACCATCGAAGGCGACGAAGTGATCTTCCCAGGTGGCTACGACGCGCTTCCCCGGGCCCTCGCGGAAGGCCTCGACGTGCGTTTGGGCAGGACCGCGACCGCCATCACCAGGTCGGCCACAGGGGTACGAGTCGACACGGAGGATGAGTCGTTCGAGGCCGCCCACGTGATCGTCACCGTGCCGTTGGGCGTGCTCAAAGCAGGGGCGATCGAGTTCACGCCCGCTCTGCCCGAAGCCGTTGCGGGACCGATCACCCGACTCGGAATGGGCGTGTTCAACAAGGTCTTCCTCCAGTTCCCGGACCGGTTCTGGCAGGACGACGTCTACGCGATCCGGCAGCACGGCCGGGCCGGTGTCCCCTGGCATTCCTGGTACGACGTCTCCGTCCTCAGCGGCAAGCCGATGCTGCTGACCTTCGCCGGCGGTGCTTGGGGGCGGGAGATCGAGCAGAAGACCGATGAAGAGGTGGTCTCGTCGGTGCTCAGGTCCCTCCGCGAGATCTACGGCGACTCCGTGCCCGAGCCCGTGGCGCACTGGATCACACGCTGGGGCGTCGACCCTCTCGCTCTCGGCTCATACTCCTACGTCGCAGTCGGCTCCTCGCACGACGACCACGATGCGATGGCAGCACCTGTCGACGGCGTTCTCCACTTCGCGGGAGAAGCAACCTACGGGCGTGAACCAGCTACCGTCCACGGCGCGCTCCACTCAGGGCATCGCGCAGCCGAGCGGATCCTCGGTTCTCCGATCCCCCCGTCCGAGCTCACACGGTGCGTGAACCCTTCGAGGTGACGCAGCCAAATCCAGCGGTGCAGCGGAGCTTCGTCCTCCGAGACTCAGCACGCTGCAGCCGGGCCAAGTGCTCTGACCTTGGAGTCAGTGGCGCTTCGCGCGCCGCGAAACCGGAAGCTTCGTATGTTCAGCCGGTGACCTCTGACGTCACCGGCGTCGATCCCGATGCGGACCTTCCGACAGCGCGGCCGCCCGAGTGGGTGCGCCTCGCCACTGCCTGAGGCCGGCGTACGCAGTGTCACGTCACCCGGCGCGTCGGCGACTTGTCGCCCGGGGCGAGGATGGTCACGATGCCCGCCTCCGCGAGTGTCTCGGAGCCGGTGCCCGCGTAGAGGTGGATGTCGCCCGGCTCCAGGACGAACTCGCCCGTCGGGTCGTTGGACCAGAAGCCGAAGTCCTCGGCGGTGAGGCGGAATCGCACAGTGCGGGTCCGGCCCGGGGAGAGAGTGATGCGGCGGAAGGCGCGCAGGCGGCGCACCGGCTGGACCAGCGGTGATCTTCACGTTGGTGAGCGTCGCGCTGCCGCGCGCCCCCGTTGGCGAGGATGCCGGAGCCGTTGTTGGACTTCGAGATCGTCACGTCACTGATCTTCACGTCCGGTACGGCACCACCACCCGTCTTGAACTGGATGCCGTCGTCTGGCCGGAGTCCGGCCGAACTGATGGTGAAGGCTCTGGTCGACGATGTGTTCACCCACGCCGAGCTGAAGGTCCTTCTGGTGACAGCGCCGCTGGTCGAACAGCTGGGTGAGAGCGTATGACGCCGGGGCCGAGCGGCGTCCCGGGGCCGGTCGATGTGTTCCCCTGGCGGTTCGTGACACCCCTTCTCACGGTGTCGGCGATTCAACCGGATGTGACTGAGCGCCGTAGTGAACCTGTTGTGCATAACGGTTGGCCATAGCGTCTGCCAGGCGCACGTTCTGGGGGCCTCGTTTCAATGGCGCGTTGCGGACCGCTACGCCCTCGGCGAAGCAGGGGCTCGCAGACTCAGAGTCCGTGTTTGAGTCTGCTGGTGGAGATTCTGATACTGGGTGGGACAGCGTGGGTGGGCCGCGAGATTTCGCGGCAGGCACTGGCACGTGGGCATCGGGTGACCTGTCTGGCCCGCGGCGAGAGTGGCGAAGTGGCTGAGGGCGCGGCACTGGTCGTTGCGGACAGACGCGACCCGTCGGCGTACGAGAGCCTGGCGGGCCGGGACTGGGACGCCGTGGTCGAGGTGTCGTGGCAGCCGGCATTCGTCCGCGGGGCGCTGGCCATCCTCGGTGAGCGGACAGCCCATTGGGCGTACGTGTCTTCGATCAGCGCGTATGCCTCGCATGCGCAGTTGGGCGCGGACGAGTCGGCGGAGCTGCTCCCGGCGACCGAGCGGGACGAGGCCGACCGTGAGGAATACGGGGAGGCCAAGGTGGCCTGTGAGGAGGCTACGGCGGCTGCGGTGGGCGACCGGCTCCTCATCGCGCGGGCCGGACTGATCGGCGGTCCCGGTGACCACAGCGGCCGTACCGGGTACTGGGTCGGCCGCGCGGCGCGCGAGCCGCTGGCTCCGCTGCTGGTACCGACCTCAACCGACATTGCGACGCAGGTCGTTGACGCGCGGGACCTCGCAACATGGCTGCTCGACAGCGCGGAGAAAGGGACGACCGGAACCTACGATGCGGTCGGCCCGATCATGCCGTTCGGCGAGTGGGTCGCACTGTCACGGGACATCGGCGGGCACACCGGGCCGCTGGTGGGGGCCGACACCGACTGGCTGCTCGGGCAGAAAGTGGGGCAGTTCATGGGCCCGGAGTCGCTCGCAATGTGGATGGCCGACCCGGACTGGGCCGGCTTCAGTGCTCGCAACGGTTCTGCGGCCCGCGCGGCGGGCCTTCGGCACCGGCCCCGGGCGGAGCTGCTGGCGGACACTCTGCGCTGGGAGCGAGAACAGGGGCTCGGCCGGCCCCGCAGGGCCGGACTCAGCAGCGAGCGCGAACGCGAACTGCTGAAAGACTTGGGATAAGGCCAACCATCCCACAGTTACCTGGGACGGGACAGTTGGCCACCACGAGCGTCATGGTTGGCCTTCGTCTCGCCGGATTCCGTGATGACGGCCGATGCGTTCGCGGGTGCCGATCTTTCGGAAGGTGAATTGGCGGTGCAAGGCAAGGCTGGCTCTGTTTTCAGGGAACATCCCGGACCGGATCGTCCAGATCCCTGCGGCCTCTCGGGCGTTCTGTTGGTGCGATGTCGTCGATCAGGGCGCGGATGCGTTGTCCGATCCCGTACCCGGCGCTGGAAATTCGCTGGTACGCGCACCACCAGCGCAGTGACCGCCACCGGGGACAGCTTCGCCCTGAAGTGGCCCAACAGCCGGTCGGCACCGGAGCTCGGACAGACACGACGCAGGCCGCACGCATGCGAATGCCCGTGACCGCTCGGCTGGCTCTCCTCCCCCAGACGGGCCGCCGACTGTGACATTTGTAGAGGCGCGAAGCAGTACCGAGCGGTCCCGACTTCCGGCGGTCGGGACCGCCTGCCGGACGCCCTGCGCTCAACTCGATGCATCTGTCGTCACGTTGGCAGGAATTCCATGAACGGGGCACGCCCGACCTGTTCCATCGGCTGGGTCCCCGGTGGTCAGGAGAGTTGGTCTCCGCTGGTCTCTCCGGCCGAGCTGCCGAGTCGGGTCGGCGTCTTCGGCAGGTCAAGGTCTGCCGAAGACGCCGCAAGCCAGGAGTTGTCGCTTGCGCCACAGCTCGGTGCGGCCGGTCACCGTCGGCGTCGGCGTCGGCGTCGGCGTCGGCGTCGGAGCGATTCGCTGTGCCTAGGGCGGCCGGTCCACTTGATGTTCACCTCGGCGCTGCTCCACCCGCAGCATTTGCCCCTGTCCGTGAGCCCGTCGAGGTTCACGGACGGTCCGTGAGGGGGCCGGGTCCGAAGCGGGCAGTGTCAGGCCTTCGGCGTGGCGTTCACCACGACCTTCGCGGAGTTGTTCTTCGTCTCCGGGTCGAAGGCGAACTCCCCGAAGACGGGGCGCACCACGACCGGTCCCGTGGCGTCCTGCACCACGGTGTCCACGCGCAGCTGGAAGGCGAAGGCACGCTCGGTGTTCTCCGACACCCAGTACGGCAGGTTGCAGTCGTAGCGCGGGGCTCCCACCCGGTTCGGGTAGTAGCCGCCGGTCAGCGTGCGCGGACGGCACTCCGCGGGGGCGTCGGAGACGGTCGTTCCCTGCGGTACCCGGAATTCGACGACTGCGGCAGGGTCGCCGGAGCCCAGATTGCCGAACCAGGCGGGACCCTCGTTCTGGAACCGGACCTCGGCAGTGACCGTCTCGCCGGCGCTCCCCGTGACGTCGGTGCCGCGCACCGCGAAGTCGGCCGTGTTGTCGGCGCGTACCTCCTGCGCCACGTAGTTGTCGTCGCTGTCGATGTCGGTGACACCGCCCGCCGGGTCCACGCTGAGATCGAGCCGTTCGTACAGCGCCTTGTCGTTGACGGCGACCACCAGTTGCTCGGGCAGCTCCACGCGGGCTCCCGGGGCGATCTCGTCGTCGAAGGTGCACGTGGCGTGCGTCATCGGCGCGTACTCGCCACCGCCCTCGTCCTTGCGGTACGTGCACTGCGGGTACGAGGTGACGAAGTCCAGGCCGTAGGAGGCGCTCATCTTCAGGGTGTAGCCGTGCGCCGTCTCGTTGCCCTCGTTGGTCACGCTGACCGGCCGCGCAAGGTTGGAGCCCGGCTGCACGCCCTCCGCCTTGCCGGGGTCGTTGAGCGCGAGGTCCGGGCCCGACGCCACCGTCACCGTGGTGCTGAAGCCCTGCGGCGACTTCATCGTGCCGGACGGCGTGGTGGCTGTCGCCGTGTACGTGACGGTGCCCTGCGCGCCCTTCAGCGCGCCGGTGGCGGCCCGGATCCCCAGGTGCACGGCGTCGACGTTGGTCACCGGGATCTCGCCGTCGACCGTGCACACCGCGACGGTGCCCTCGGGCGTGCAGTTCGCCGGCCAGATGATGTCAGCCACTCCGGCGAGCCGGGAGACGTCGAGCGTCAACCGACCGTCCGTGACCGAGACGTTGCTGTTGTCGTGGTAGAGCCCGAGGTCGAGCGAGCGGGCCGGGGCCTCGCCGCCGTCGACGCCGAGCGGCACGTTCAGCTCGTACGGCGACTGGATCCACAGCGTGTCGGAGGCCGCTGCAGTCCCGGCTCCCAGGCCGATCACGAACAGGCCCGCCACCGCGGTACCGCACGCTCCCAGCCGCAGGGCGCGGCCGACGGAGACTCTGTGCATTGCATCCCCCAAGGGTGTCGGGGAGTCGGACGCTCCAACTCCTCGACAAGTAGACGATCTTGAAGAGGACAAGGTTGTACTGCTGTCGACCACGGCCGGGTCGACCGGCGAAGACCGCGGTGGCCGCCCTTAACCCGCAGAACGGGACCGGCTCAGGAACCGTTCCCCCAGATCTCGCGTGTCCTCCTTTGTTGCCAACTGTTGCTGAGGGGGACTGGATGCGAGTTCGGACGCTGGTGAGCGTGGCGGTAACGACTTGCGTGGCGCTGGCGGCGTGCGCGTGTGGTCCGGAG
Organism: Streptomyces sp. NBC_01003; assembly: GCF_045162695.1. Classification (NCBI taxonomy): domain Bacteria; kingdom Bacillati; phylum Actinomycetota; class Actinomycetes; order Kitasatosporales; family Streptomycetaceae; genus Streptomyces; species Streptomyces sp. NBC_01003. The sequence goes on along the minus strand of NZ_CP108707.1, from coordinate 10,230,269 downwards.
AAGTCGCAAGAAGACACGTCCACGGCCGCGAAGCCTTCGCAGTCGTCCGAATCGGCGCGGCCCGAAGCACCGTCGGCCACGCCGTCCGCGTCCCCTCGGACCGAGAAGCCGTCGGCCGAGCCGACCGGGGACCAGCCCGCGCCCAGGACGAAGGAGGCCGCGATCCAGCGGTACGAGCAGTACCTCCATGCTGTGGGCCGTGAGGACATCAACACGGTCTGCGAAGTGGCCGGGCCCGCCGCGAAGCAGGCGGAGGACCAGGGGTTCGGCCCGTGCACGTCGACGTTCGTCGTCACGTTCCAGATGATCTCGCCTGCTCAGAAGAAGGCCCTGCGAACCGCGACGGTCGACCCGCAGCGCGTCACTGTGCTGGCCCCCGACAAGGTCGAGATCCCGACCGAAGCGATCAGGGCCTCCGTCACCTTCTCCGAGAGCGAGCTCGGCAGCAGCACCCTGGAGTACCTCAAGAGCAATTGGTACATCACCGACTGAAACCCGATCCGCCGTCCGCAGAGCCGCATGGCGGACGGCTGGCTGATCCCCGGTCCCGCGGGAAGCGTGGTGCCGCCGGACCGGTCGACTGGGACGGGCTCGTGTGACGGACCCGCGCCGGCACCGGGCTGCTCAAGGAGTGGGAACTCCGCTGCCCGCCACTTCGGAGGCGAGGCCGTGAACGATCCGCGCCGGGCGCGCGACCGGCGCGGTCACCCGGCCGCGCCCCACCCGGCGCAGGTCGTGGTGACAGCCTGACCTGCCCTGCGGCACCAGGGCACCCCCATCCATCGTGATCTTGGAATCGGCATCACGTTGGTTGCTGGACCACCAGGACCTGTCCGTACTCGGCTGCTCGGCCCTGGTGGCCGCGGTCCAGCAGGGCCACCCCCGTCAGACAACAGCGGATAACTCCCCTCCATCTGAAGGGCGTTGACCCGGTGACGGGTCGGCAGAACGGCTACAGCTGAGGCAACAGACCCGACATCACGGCGCGCGGCAGCGACGGGTTTGCGGCTGCGGCTTCCACCACCTGCCAGTCGGTGTCGGTGAGCAACTCCGCGATGACGTGCGGTGGAAGGGCCGGGTGGCCGGCGGCCAGGGGCCGCGCCTGCTTGTCTGCCAAGCAGTTGTGCAGCGCGGAGCCCGTGGCGTTGGGGTGCCGGGCGACCTCACGGAACGCCTTCTGTACCGGGGGTTCGCGCCGGGTCAGGTCCTCCAGCATTGCCGGAGTCGCGTCCGGGTTGGCCGCCACCTTGGCGACGACCCGGACTCCGTGCCGGTCGACCATGGCGCGCAACCGTGCTTCGGACAGGCCCGGATGTGAAGCGATGGACTTGACCACCTTCGCGTCGGGGTCGGCAGCCAGCGCGTCGCGGATCTCGGGCGGCAGATCGCGCCGTTGGGCCAGGAGCATCCGCGCGGCCGGATGCGGTGACCGCGCCAACTCCTCGACTTCGGCAGGAGAAGCGGCGGCGATCCGCGGCAGCAGGGTTGCACCGATCTTGGTGGTGCCGGCCAGGTCGGTGAGCACGTCGAGCGGCACATGTGGGTTGTGCGCGAGCCTGCGCCGCACCTCGGGGTCACGGTCGCCGGCCGATACGCGGATCAGGGCGTCGTCGATCGCGGGGTTCTCGGCAACGTCGGCTCGGACGCCGGGAGTGGGATCCGCGGCGAGTCGCCCGTACACCTGTGAGGGAAGGTCGGTGCGCGCAGCGAGCGCCCAACGCAGCAGCAGTGAAGGGTGATCGGCGAAGCCGACGACGGCTTCGGTGGGCGTGGCCGGGTTGCGCAGTGCCGCCTGCTGCATGTCGTGCAGGGTGGACTCGTGGGATCCGTCGCAGGAGGCGCCCGGCATCAGGTCGCAGTCGAGCCGCGGGCAGTGCGGATCGTGCACGAACGGCTTCTGTTCTCGGTCGCAGACCAGGCACCGCTGTGCGGGAGGCAGGCCGTAGCCCGTGATCAGCATCGCCAGTACGGCCGGCGGCGTCGCCTCGTTGGCCGCCACCGCGCGGCGGACCTCGGCGTGGGGATGCCTGGCGAGCTTGGCAGCCCATTCTGACGTGGTCCACAACGCGAGCTCCGCGACGACCCGTACGTCCAGATCCGCGGCGAGCGTCTCCACGACGTCAGACGGGAGGCCGTGGCAGGCTGCCAGCTTCTCCCGGCGCTCAACGCTCGGATCTGCCGCGAGAAGCCTCGCCCACTCCGGGCTTCCTACGCGCTCGTCGAGCAGGGCGAGGGCGGCGTCCGGCTGTTCCACGGGATCGACATCGGCGGAGGTCAGCCGGCCCTCGTAGGCGAGCTGCACGGCGCTCTCCTCAACGTGTGCTGCCAGCGCAACCGCCTGCGCGTGGCTGAGGTCCGCGCGACGAGCGAGGTTCGCGGCGGTGTCTTCGTCTGCGACGGCGATCAGCCGGTCGACCAGCTCGGGCGGAACGGCGGCATTGTCGGCGAGCCCGCACAGGACATGGTGCACAGAGGGCATCCTGCCTGGAGTGTGAGCGAATGGCCCGCCGTTTTCGACGCCGCCCGCATTGTCGGCGCCATCCGGGCGGTCCTGAGCGCGCGCCTGTCAAACGTCGCCCGCCGCGACTCCCTGAACAGCCCCTCTGGTCCCCCTACAGACACCCCAGACGTGACCGTGCTCCGACTCCGTCAGGGCAAACCGACCCCGCCCACGACGACACTTGCCTTCATCTACGGGAGGAATCATGCCGAGACCAGGAGAAGACCGCGAAGCATTCTCACGGTCCGACGGGACCCCGACTGAGTGCTTCACCTGACGACTGGTGCCGGCTGGCATGGACAGTTGTGTTCCCGCCAAGACCGGCTCGGGCCGCAGCAAGACGGCCATGGCCGGGAACCTACGGCAGGCGCTCGGAAGCGACCCCGACGGTTGCGGTTCCCGAGTCGTGGCGACAGGCACGCGATGGTCATGCGTCGGTGGTTGACCGTTGCCGATCACGCTTCGGCCGGGCTGCTTCCGCGGCACCTTCGCTGGGGCGAGGTTCCAGCCCAGGATGTCGAACCTGCTGTCTTGATCCAGCACGCTGTGCAGCGATGGTGTCGGCGACTATGGCCTTGGTGAACCGCTCGGACCCGAACCGCGCCATGCTGAAGCCGTTTCGACGACAGGGCCATGCCGTACGCCCGGTGTTGTGAACACCGCATTGCGGTAACGGAGTTGGCCTGGGCTACAGGATGCAGGGCTTCCTACACTCGCCGCGTGACGATCCCAACTGACGTACGCGAAACCGTGGTTGACGAGGCGGCCTACGACCGACGCCGGCTGCGGCAGTGGCTGGCCGGGCGAGCCCATGCCGACGGAGTGACCCGCCGCGACTTGATGCGGCTGCTCGCAGCCGCGGGCCTGGCGACAGGCCTTCCGGCGACGCTCCCGGCGACCGCACGGGCCGCGACGGACACGCCGTCCGCGTCTGCGGCCGGCATCGTCAAGCCGCTTCCCGAGGAGTGGTTCACGGCACGGGGCACGAACGCGGAGACGAACTTCGCATCCCTCGCAGCCACCGGCCACCACACTCCCGTCTCGCACTTCTTCGTCCGCAACCACACGTCGACTCCGCTACTGGACCCCGCCACCTGGAAGTTGACGGTGCAGGGCAGTGGGCTTGCGGGCGGCGGACGGGACTTCACTCTCGCCGACCTCGAGCGTCTGCCTGCCGTGACCCGATCCTGCTTCGTCGAGTGCGCGGGCAATGGCCGCAGCTACTTCACCAGTCAGCAGGGCCAGAACGTCTCCGGCACGGCCTGGACACTCGGCGCCATCGGATCGGCCCGCTGGCGCGGCGCGCGCCTGGCCGACGTGCTCCGCATGTCGGGTCTGCGGCGCGACGCGGTTGACGTGCTGCCGCGCGGCCTCGACGCCGAATACGTCACCGCGGACGGCACGAACCTGGGCCGGGTACGTCGCCCGTTGCCCGTCGCGAAGGCTCTCGACGACGTGATCCTCGCTTACGAGATGAACGGCGAGCCCCTGCCGCCCGACCACGGAGCCCCGGTCCGGCTGATCGTTCCGTCCTGGATCGGCATCGCCTCGATCAAGTGGGTGGGTGACATCGAGGTCTCCTCCGAGCCCCTCTTCTCGCCCTGGAACACCGACTTCTACCGTCTGTTCGGCGACGCGTATCCGCCCGAGGGAAGCTCCCCGCTGTCCCGACAGACGATCAAGTCGGCTATCGAACTTCCGTGGAACGCGCACCTGCCGGCTCACACGAGCCACCGGCTCACCGGCCGCTCCTGGTCCGGCGCGGGCACCATCGCCCGCGTCGAGATCAGCACGGACGCGGGTCACACCTGGCGGCGCGCCCGCCTTCACGACACTCCGCGACGCGCCGACTGGGTTCGCTGGTCCACGAGTTGGCGCCCCACCACCACGGGCCCGACCACCGTCCTCGCCCAGGCGACTGACACGACAGGACGTACACAGCCGTCGGCCACGCAGCACAACACGCAGGGCTATCTGTTCGACGCAGTGGTGCAACACCCGGTCACCGTCGTCTGACACCTCTGACTCGGGGATGGGTTCTGGTCCGGGTTCTCACGCGCTCGTCGCGGCCGGACGATCAGTTCCGCGTCGGCCATCCCAGAGCGCGACGATGACCTTTTGCACTCCTGGCTCCACCCCGTCCTGCGGCGGATGCCCGCTCGCGCGGCCGAGCGGGTGCCGGCGGCTGATCGCCGTACGCCGGCCCCACCGCTTCCTGCGGCCGCTGGGGGGCTTGTCCCTGCGGGTTCGGGAAATCCTCACGATCCCGCCATCGGAGCGACGGCGAATTGCTCGGCACGGCATCGCTCAAGTTCCGCTACAGCGGAAGCGCTTTCGGCGCCGGACGTCATGGGCGATGGGGGAACCCGTCCACGCATCGCGTTCGGCGCTTCAGGATTCGGCGAAGAGTCCAAGTCCCGTTGCTCATTCGTCCATGGAGCCGCTAGGTGCGAGCGAGTACAACCTGTGTGGTAGGAGCCCTGAGGGAATGCCACGGCGCGCCCTTCAGGTGAACGGTGGCGCGGGCGAAGCCTCCCCATGACGCGCGCCTCCTTCTCCGGACAGTGCGTCCTCGCAGTCATCACTCCTTTCGGGTGCGGTGAATCTGCGAGCCCCTGATGCCCCACACATCGAGAGAGGGACAGCACATGTCACACCGAGCCACCTCAACTCTCCGTCGCTGGGCCACTGTTGGCGCAGCCGCGAGCCTGCTCGCACTCACTCCGCAGGCCGCGTCTGCGGCCGTGGGGGGCGGGAATGTCTCCATAGGATGGTCGATCCCCAACGTCCCTTCCGACGGGATGAGCAACATCACCTTCCCCATCACCGTGAACCCCGAGACGGCGCACAAGAGCGGGATCTACTTCGCCCAGCAATTCGACTTCGCTAACGCCTTCGGCTACACCGGCCTCCAGCCCCGGGAGAACAGCGGCGGTAACGAGCGGCTCTCGGCACGGTTCTCCACATTCACCGACGGAGCGACCACGACCGACCCGCTCTGCCATGCCGGCGCCGACGGCGGGCCCGGCGTGACCTGCGCGGTGGACTTCGACGCCGTCTACGGCCACCGGTACGACATCAAAGTCGAACGGACCGGGACCGACACCTGGAAGGGAACTGCGACGGACTCGGTCACCGGTGTGTCAGTGCACCTGGGTGCCTGGAACCTGCCGTCGGGCAGCGGAAAGCTCCAGGGCTCACAAGGCGGTTTCGTGGAGTACTACGCCGGGATCCCGAGTTGCGCGGAAATGCCCAGGTCCGATGCCGTGTTCGGCGGTCCAACCACCACGGACGCGGGCGGCCTGAGCGGCACGTCCAGAGCCAACTACGAGTACAGCGACTGTGTCGGCGCGTCCAACTACCAGTCCGAGAACGACGGGTCCGGAACGCACGTGACCCGGGGCTTCATTTCGTAGCTGCTACTGGGCGCCGGTGGTGAGATCGGCGCCCAGCAACTCGACGTCGTTGCGACAGGACGCATGTCACTGCAGACGCGGCGGTGGAGCTGTCCGAGTACGACGACCACGGCGAAGCCTGACCGCTGCACTCCTGGCCCAAGACCTGAACCGGCCTGGAGCGTCAGGCCTTCGGCGTCAGAAGTGCAAAAGGGGCATGCCAATCATCACCGACACGAGCTGGCTACACGCTCGATGGCCAAGATCCGGGCCGGATACGGCGGTTGGCCACCAGCACCGGCCGCGGGTACGCCCCTACTACTCGGTCGTGTGCGTGGGGTGGACCTGAACGTCGGTGTAGGCGCCCTTGCAGCAGGCCGATCGTGTCGATCACGATGCTCCGCCTGCGGCCCGCGATCTTCTGATGGGCGTCGATGCCCTGGTCGGTGGCGGGGACGTTGGTCAAGGTCTTGATGCTCTGCGCGCGTCGGTCTTACCTCGCTATCGGGCGGAGTCGGCGCAGTACTGAGACAAAGTCCTGCGTGCCGTCAGTCGTCGCGGCGGCGCGGGGACGGGCGATCCCGCCCGCCGTACGGTCGCGGGCCTGGCACTTCACCACCATAAGGGCCAACTCCCCACCGTCGGAGACGTTCGGCCACCGCCTCACGTGACGCTGTCGGCGCGCAGAATCAGATCGAGCAGACCGGGGAAGCGTGCGTCGAACTCCTCGCGGCGCAGTCGGTTGACCCGCTTGGGCCCTTCGTCGCGCTGCTCGAGCAGCCCGGCTCCGCGCAGGACCGTGAAGTGGTGGCTCTTCGCGGCCTTGCCGACGGGTACGTCGAAGCTGCCGCAACTGCGGGTCCAGTCGGGAGACGAGGCCAACTCCCGGATCAGTTCGATGCGTACGGGGTCGGAGACCGCCGACAGCGCGGTGAGGACAGAGACCTCGTCGGGATGTGTGTGGACCGGTGCCGGGCGGTGGCTTCCTCCGGTGGCCTGGTCCGACATACCCCGCTCCTCGCTGCTCGGCACACGGTGGGACGCACCGGTAGTGCCTTGTCACTTGCTTAGTGTTCGATGCGCATCACACACTCTCGGTGTTCGGTTTTGATTGAACACTTGGCGAGGGGAGCGTTCTGGCATGCGTGCAGTCGAGTTTCGGGAGTACGGCGGTCCGGAGGTGCTGGAGGTCGTACAGGCCGACACGCCTGAGCCCGGGCCGGGGCAGGTCACGATCGACGCCGCGTACGTGGGCGTGAACTTCGCCGACCTCAAGGCGCGCGCCGAGGGGTATCGGGTGGGCGCGCTGCCGTTCAGGCCGGGACTGGAGGCTTCGGGGCGGATCCGCGCTGTCGGGGACGGGGTCGAGGGACTGCGTCCCGGGCAGGAGGTCGCCGCGCTCGTCAACGGCGGCGCTTACGCGGAAGTCGTAGTCGTGGACGCGGCCACCGTCTTCCCGCTACCCGACGGTTTGGACCTGCGCACGGCGGCCACGCTCCCCACCGTGCTGCCGACCGCCCACGCCCTGCTCCACGAGGTGGGCCGGCTCCGTTCCGGCGAGAGCGTGCTGGTGCACGGGGCCGCCGGTGGGGTCGGGACGGTGGCCGGGCAGCTGGCCCGGGCAGCCGGTGCCGGTGCGGTGTACGGAGTGGTGTCCACCGCGGCCAAGGCCGAGTACGCCCTCAAGCACGGCTATGACGAGGTGTTCCTCACCGACTCCTTCACCGATGGCGTCCGCCGGGCTACCGGCGGCGCGGGCGTCGACCTGGTGCTCGACCCCGTGGGCGGCGACACCCTTCGCCGCGGCCTCGACGCGCTCGCCGTCTTCGGACGGCTGGTGTCCTTCGGCAACGCCAGTGGGGCGGAGCCCTGGCAGGTCGGGCAGCCCGAGTTGTACGCGCAGGGCCGGTCCGTCGGGGGCTTCTCCATCCTGGCGCTGGCACAGGCGGCCCCGGCTGCGCTGCGTGCGCTGGCCGAACGCGCCTTCCGTACGGCCACGGACAAATCCGTCACGCTGCCCGTGACCGCGGAGTTCGCGCTGTCCGACGCCGCCGGGGCCCACCGGCTGATGGGCGGGCGTACGTCGACGGGCAAGTTGCTGCTGCGCGTGGCCGACTGACCGCGCCCGATCGCACGCCGCACACGAACCATGGGAATGCAGACAGAGAATTGAAGCAGAGCAGTACGGCCCGGGGTTTCTCCGCGGCGACGGGGAAAGTACCGGCACCCGGACTCGTGCTGGGCGGGGTGTGCGGCATCCAGTTCGGAGCGGCCTTCGCACCCCGGGTCTACCCCCAGGCCGGCGCCGCGGGCGTCGTGTTCCTGCGCCTGCTGATCGCGGGAGTGCTGCTCTGTCTGCTGTGGCGCCCTCAGCGACAGGCCCTGAGCTCGGTCAAGGGTGCCCGGGGCACGGTGATCGCGGCCGGCGCCCTGGTCGCGGGACACCACCTGGCGTTCTACGAGGCGGTCGACCACATCCCCCTGGGCGCGGTGGCCACGATCGAGTTCCTCGGCCCGTTCGCCATCGCGCTCGCCGGCTCACGGCGGGCCATCGACCTGCTCCCCGCGGGCATGGCGGCCGGCGGCATCATGCTGCTCGGCGGCGGAGGCGTCCCCCTCGACCCATTGGGTCTCCTGCTCGCCGCGACCGCCGCCTGCTGCTGGGGCGGCTACATCCTCGTCTCCGCCCGCATGGCGCGACGCCTCAGCGGCGGCCAGGGTCTGGCCCTGGCCGTGGTGTGGGCGGCGGTGCTCACGGCGCCGTACGGCATCGCCCAGGGCGGCACCGCCCTGCTCGACCCGGGCGTCCTGGGGGTGGCGGCGCTCGTCGCGGTCGCGTCGAGCGTGCTGCCGTACTCCCTCAACCTGGAGGCCCTGCGCCGGATGCCGCCCCGCGTGTTCGGCGTCCTGACAAGCCTGGAACCGGCGGCCGGCGCGGTGTTCGGACTGGTCATCCTCGGACAACAGCTCGCTTGGGCGCAGTGGCTCGGCATCGCCGCGGTGGCCCTCGCGTCCGTTGCCGCGACCTTCCTCGGAGCGGGGCAACGCAAGGCCTCACGGGTACGGGCCAAGGGGAAAGCGGCGCGGCAGGAGCATGCCGTGCTGCCGACGGAGTCCCGCTAACGCCCAGTCGGCAAACGACGGGAGTTCACGCGCTCGCTGCTCCGCTCCGGCCACAGGAGGTGCCGGTCCCCCGGATCGGCTTTCCGCGGCCTGCACAGTCAACCTGACCCGCCGCTTCTTCTGCGAACCCTGACATCAGTCCTGTCTGACGAAGGGGAAGGAGCCTGCCAGGCACCAGCCTCCCAGCCGGCTGGGATACCCCCTAGGCCCGGGGCGCGCGCAATGCGTGCGAGAGCGCGCTCATGCTGATGTCGATGATCGTGTGGAGCTGGTTCCGACTCGCCCCGGCCCTGCTCATCACGGCCAGTGACTGGTTGACCGCCGCGATGTGCACGGCGAAGTTCTCGGCGTCGCCGTCAGCCAACTTCGCGGCGAGCAAGGCGGTCCGCAGCCGCGCACGCTGGAAGCCCAGAGCTTCGATCGCGCGTGCGGCGATGTTGGGGCTCAGTACCGGAATTGCCATCGCGGTTTGAGCGACCAGGCATCCGTCCGGCAGGTCGGGGTCAGCGATGCGCTTCAGTGTGACGTCGAAGAACGCCCGTACCGCCTGCAGGATGTCCGGGTCGCCCGTCTGCCACTGCCCCGCGGTGATCAGGCGCTGAAGCAGATCGCGCAGCTGCCGGGCGGTGACGGTGGCGGTGTCATCGCCGGGCGCCAGACGAAGCGCGTCTAGTGGTGCGGTCCATGAGCTGCGGCCTGGCTCCAGTGCGCAGATGATCGAGTAGGGCCAGCCGGGGACGGGGATGTGCTGGTCTTTTCCTCTGCCGTAGGTGTGGCACAGGATCCGTTCCGGTGAGGTGTGGGCGTCAGGCCGCAGCCAGCAGGTGACATCGATGGCCAGGACCAGTCGGCCGTCAGCAGTCCGCGGCAGTGGCACTTCGGCCAGTGCCCGCCGCAGCTGGCCCGGGTTAATGCGTCCATGGGCCAGAGCGGCGTAGAGCCCGCCATGGCCGCGGCGATGTTCACCCACCAGGGACAGCTCGGCCAGCGACCTCACCGGTCCGTCGCTGCACAGAACGGCATCAGCCAGCTCGAACAACGCGTCCGAACGAGCGGTCAGGCAGGAGTAGAACTCGCCCCGGAAGCATGACAGTTCCGCCAACGGCTCTCGCCGGACAGCATGATGCAGCAGACTCATCCTCACGGCCTTCGTGCTGAATGTGTGTGTTCCTTGGTCGGAGCACATGTTCAGACGAAGGCCGCCTTCATGTCCGGCAGATACCAAACCGAGTGATCAAGTTCGACGCACCATTCGACGCCGGACGTTAAAGACCAAGCTAGGCCCAATGCCGTTGCCTTTGCTGTAGGCGTACTGTGCTTGGCAGTTCGTCCTGGGGGTGGTTCAGGTGACTGCGAGTGTGTCTGACTTATCGGGCCTCGGCCTGTTGACCTGGGTGTATCCGCCGGGCTTGGTGGACCGAGTGGTGGCGGCGTGCGGCCGTGCCGAGCGACGTCAGCGGCTGCTTCCCGCGAGGCTGGTGGTGTACTTCGTGCTGGGACTGGCCCTGTTCTCGCCTGCCCCGTATCTGGAAGTGATGCGCCATCTCGTCGAGGGCTTGCGGGGCTTGGGGCTGCTGGGCAACTGGCGTGTCCCTGCGAAGTCCTCGCTGTTCAGGGCCCGGGAACGACTCGGTTCCGAACCGCTGCGCGTGCTGTTCGCCACGACCGCGAAACCGATCGCGACCGAAGCGACGCCCGGTGCGTTCTGGCGGAGCCTGCGACTGCTCGCCGTCGACGGCACATGCTGGGACGTCGCGGACAGCGAAGCAAACGAGACCGCCTTCGGACGTCCGGGCAGTGGCCGCGGGTCGGGCAGAAGTGCGTTTCCGCAGGTGCGGATGGCGGCGTTGGTGGAGATCGGCAGTCATGCGGTGCTGGACGCGGAACTCGCCGGCTGCCGCACCGGGGAGGTCACTCTGGTGGGACGCCTGCCGCGTTCGGCCGGCCCGGGTCAGCTTGTCCTGGCCGACCGGGAGTTTCTTGGCGTCCCGTGTGGCAGGCGTTCGCAGCCACCGGTGCCGATCTGCTGTGGCGGGTGCCCGCCAACCGCGTCCTGCCCGTCACCAAGCAGTTCCGCGACGGCTCGTGGCTCTCACACATCCGGGCTAGCAGCGGCCCGGCCCGCGATGAGCCGGTCGTGGTCCGTGTCCTGGCCTACCGACTCGAAGGCCGGACCGCTGACGGTGAGATCGACGACTATCGCCTGGTCACCACCCTGCTGGATGCCCGACGGTATCCGGCGCGGCAACTGGCCGCGCTCTACCGTGAGCGCTGGGAGATCGAGTCCGTCTTCGCCGAGATCAAGACCCACCAGCGCGGCGCACGCGTCGTGCTCAGCAGTAAAACACCCGACGGTGTTCACCAGCAGATCTGGGCACATCTTCTGGTCCACCACGCGTTGCGGGAACTCATGCTGAGAACGGCAGCCACTCGAGGCCTGGACCCTGACCGGATCTCCTTCACCGAGACCCTGCGCTCTGCCCGGCGCAGCGTGACCGTCACGCCGGGCAGCTTTTCCCCCTGACCTCCTGGTCAGAGCGCTGGTGATGCTCGAACAGGACCTCATGGAACGGCTCCTGCCCATCAGACGCCTCCGCAGCCAGCCCCGCGTAGTGAAACGCAAGATGTCCAACTACCACCTCAAGCGACGAACACCGTTCCTGGCCGCAGCCGTCCCGCACCGGACCTCAAGCCGTCCTCATCACAAGACCTCAACCCACAAGCCCGTAACGCAACGGCATTGGCTCTAGGCCGAGTACCGGGCCGTGTGCGTTCCGACTGCGCTGAGCGTGTGAGTTCAGACGTGCGCACGGTGTGGTGGTTTCGCCTCGGCCGGACGGCATCCAAGGGTAGGTCTGCTCTGGTCACGCCCGCGCGCGACACGGGAACAAATATGCCAATGTTGCCAACCATCGGCGCGGAGATCCCGTGCAGCATGCTCGCAATCGACACGCCCCTCACTATCCGGGACTGACGCATCACCGTGGACTTCAGGGGAGGTTGGAAGCACCGGGTCGACGTCCCAATGACTATGAGAACAACGGACGTCCAGTCCACTCGTAACAGATCGCATCGGAAAGAGCGGACGCATGACCGACATCATCGCAGGGGTGGAAATTCCCGAGACCTCGGCCGTGGCGGAGGCCACGAGCCACCTCCGGGAAACGATCACGCCCCTGATCTTCCATCACTCCCGGCGTGTTTTTCTCTTCGCCTCCCTGCACGCGCGCGAGCTGGGCCTGCAGCCCGATCCCGAGCTGCTTTACATCTCCGCGATGTTCCACGACACCGGCCTCCTGACCCCGTTCTCCGAGGAGGAACAGCGTTTCGAGCTCGACGGCGCCGACCACGCTCGCAAGTTCCTGCTCGACCGCGGGTTCCCCGAGAGCGCCGCCGAAGTGGTCTGGACGGCGATCGCGCTGCACACGACGCCGGGGATTCCCGGCCGGATGGGCCCGGAGATCGCTGCCACCAACTACGGCGTTCTGACCGACGCGGTCGGCTGGGGCCTGGACGGACTCGAGGGCGACCAGGTGGACGAGATCGTCGCCGCTCATCCGCGCGGAAACTTTAAGGAAGAATTCGTACAAACGTTCGTCGAGACTCAAGGACCGTCCGGACACCACGTACGGGACCATCAATGCGGACTACCTGGAACGCTTCGTTCCCGGCTTCCACCGCACGTCCGTGATTGAGCGCATCACCAATGCGCCCTGGTCGCAGTGAGCCAGCAGCAGTCCCGGCGTGCCGATGAAACCGCTCGGTTCCCTCCGCGGACCTCGTCCTCTGGGACGACGCGCCGCCTTCACCATTCTGACGGTCACCACCGTCGTACTGATGCCGACTGCAAGTGCACCCTCACCGATCCATCCCCTCTACCGGGAGCGCTGGGACTTCTCGGTCACCATGGTGACGGTCGTCTTCGCCGTGTACGTCGTGGGGCTGCTCGGTGCCCTCCTGACCCTCGGTGCCACGAGCGATCGCCTGGGACGCCGTCCGGTGCCGCTCGCCGCACTCCTGCTGGCAGCGGCCAGTACGGCGATCTTCTGGACGGCCGACGGTGTCCTGTCCCTGGTGATCGCACGGGCGGTGCAGGGCCGCCACCGGAACCGCCATCAGTGGGCTGGCGGCCGGGCTGGTCGACTTCTCCCCGGCTAGACACCCGCAGGCAGGGACAACGGTGACGGCGGTCGGCACGAGTGTGGGCCTGGCCGCCAGCGCCGCGGTGGTGGGGCTGCTGGTCCAGTCGGTCCCCCACCCCGACACCGACGCCTTCTCCGTCCTCACCCGGGTCTTCGTGCTCCTCGCGGTGGCGATCTGGCTCATCCCCGAGAGGTGGCGTCGCCGGTCGGCGCCCCCGTCTCCCTCCGTCCCAGGGCGGGGGTCCCCCAAGGATTCCCGGCGCCGGTTTCTGGCCGCCGTACCCGCCCTCGTGGCGAGCTGGTCCGTCACAGGGCTGTTCCTCGCGCTCACCCCCTCAGTGGTCACCGACGTCCTGCACGTCACCCAGGGAGCCGCGGGCGGACTCGTCATCGCCGCGTTGTTCCTGGCCGGCGGCATGGGCGGCATGTGCTCCGCCCACCACACGGTGCGGCAGGCCACGCTGCTGGGCGCGGTCCTCCTGACCGTGGGATCGGCCCGGCCTTGCGGTGGCCATGGCCCTGCCCTCCCCGGTCGCGACTGGCCCGCAACCTGGTCCGACCGCGCCGGCCGCGACCGCACCCCGACCGTGCCGGGACACGAGGTCTCGGGCGTCGTGACGGAACTCGGCTACGGAACCACCGGTCTCACCGTCGGCCAGCGCGTCTTCGGGCTGACGGACTGGACCCGCGATGGCTCGCTCGCCGAGTACGTCGCCGTGGAAGCCCGCAATCTCGCTCCGCTCCCCGCCGACGTCGACCACACGGTGGCAGCCGCGCTGCCGATCTGCGGACTGACCGCCTGGCAGGGTCTGTTCGACCACGCACACCTCACTACCGGTCAGACCATGATGATTCACGGCGCCGCTGGCGGCGTCGGCTCGATCGCCGTCCAGCTCGCCAGCGAGGCGGGAGCCCGCGTCGTCGGCACGGCCGCTCCGCCGACCAGGACACCGTCCTCGGCCTGGGCGCGCACGCGTGCCTCGACCTGCAGGCCGACCGGCGAGAGGACGCAGGCAAGGTCGACATGGTGTTCGACGTGGTCGGCGGCAACGTGCTCGAACCCTCGGCCGCGCTCGTGCGCGCCGGCGGCACGCTCGTCACGTCCGCCCACCCGCCCACCGTGCGCCCCGACGACGGGCGGGCCCTCTTCTTCGTCGTGGAAACCGACCGCGCAGGCCTCACCGACCTCGCCCGGCGACTCCGGGAAGGACGGCTCGAGGTGCGGGTCGGCTCCGTTCGGCCGCTGGCCGAGGCAGCCGCCGCCTTCACCTCCGAGCGGCGCATCGCCGGCCGCACGATCATCGGCGTCGCCGAGGAGTGAGGGTGAGGACACTGGCTCTCCGTACCGCGTAGGACCCACTGCGACGAAGCAACCGCCTGGTCGCACCGCGCACACCCTCATGCCACCAGACCCCGAACGTCATGGGGGTGTCTGACCAGACGCGCAGCTCGGTTTCGCCGCCGGCTTGCCGGATCCGGTCGGCGTATTCGACGGCTTCGTCGCGGAGAGATTCGGCGGGCACTGACATTGCGGTCATCGAGCAGTGGCCCCCTGCCGTGGAGGGGGCGGCACATGCGCGGCATAGTTGCAGTATGTCCAGTGATGGTTCTACGAGCTCCGCAGCTGGAGAGTGGGCCGTGCAACCGGGTGACGTCCTGGCAGTGCTCAGTGCCGACATGACGGTCTCCGTGTGGACCGGGGCCGCCGAGCGCCTATGGGGCTATTCGGCTGACCAAGCACTCCATAGTCCCGCCAAGGGCCTGCTGGTTTCGGGCGCCCCGGAAATTCCCCGTATCTTTGCCGGCAGCCCCTGGTCAGGGCGGGTGCGGATCCGCCGCTGCGACGGCCATGAGTCAGCTGCGGATCTTCGGATTACTCCTCTGGACACTGACGGCGGCGCGGGTTGGCTCGTATGGGGGCCGAACACATTTGGCCAGCCAGGCATGGATCCGGCAGCGGTGGATGCGTTCTTTCACCACTCGCCGATCAGTCTGGTCATCTGGGACCGGGAATTGCGCTGT
Source organism: Streptomyces sp. NBC_01003 (assembly GCF_045162695.1). Taxonomy (NCBI): domain Bacteria; kingdom Bacillati; phylum Actinomycetota; class Actinomycetes; order Kitasatosporales; family Streptomycetaceae; genus Streptomyces; species Streptomyces sp. NBC_01003. The sequence goes on along the minus strand of NZ_CP108707.1, from coordinate 10,215,087 downwards.
ATATGGTTCAACGACAGCGTTCACAATCAGGACATCTACAGCTCCGAACCGGAGCTGGGCGGCTATGTCACCGATGTGGTCCGCGCTCGTCACCCAGAGTTTCTGGAACGCGCTATGGCGCGCGTATTGTACAACGGGGTGCCGCTCCTCGGGTACGAACTGTGGCCGACCGAGGCTCGCGCCCCCGACCGTTACTACCGTGTTGCCTTGATCCGTCTCGATGGACCGGACGGTCGACCACTGGGCGTCTGTTCTGTGGCTGTGCAGGCCAGCACCGGGCAGGAAGTCGGAGGACTTCGCCTGCTCAACGATGCGAAAAGCCGCATTGGCGCAGATTTGGACCCGTTGGTCACCAGCCAGAGGCTGGCGGAGACAGCGGTACCGGACCTCGCCGACTACGTCACCATCGACCTCGTCGAGGCCGTGCCGCTGGACAAGGAGCCGTTGAGACGCCTCAAGTCCACCGATACGAGAATCCCTGGCTTCTACCGCGCCGGCGCCGCTTCCATCCACGACGATCTTCGCGAGTCTCTCTGGGCGCGCGGAACGCCGGTCTACGTTCCGCCGGCATCCCCTTTCACCACCGTGCTCAAAAATCGTAGGTCCTACTTCGAGCCTGTTCTCGGCACCTCCCCCGGCGCTTGGCTCGACAACGACCCGGATCGGGCCCGGGTCATTCGCCAGACCGGAATGCATTCCCTCATAATCGTCCCCCTGCAGGCCCGCGGTGCGACACTCGGCATCGCCGTCTTCGTGCGCAGCCAGAACCCGGTTCCGTTCAGCAAGGCAGACCTTGCTCTTGCCGAGGAACTCGCGGCCCGGGCCGCACTGATCATCGACAACGCCCTGCGATACACCCGAGAGCGAACTGCCGCGCTTGCGATACAACGCGCCCTGGTGCCGCACCACTTGTCAGGCGGCAGCACAGTCGAGGTGGCCACCCGCTACCTGCCCGCAGACACGCACGCCGGCGTCGGCGGCGACTGGTTCGACGTCATCCAACTGTCTGATGGCCGAGTGGCCTTGGTCGTGGGAGATGTTGTCGGTCACGGCATCAACGCGGCCGTGACCATGGGACACCTCCGCGCCACGACCCGTGCGCTCAGCAAGTTGGAATTGCCGCCCGCCAAATTGCTACATCTCATGGATGAACTCGCCGTCGACATCGCCCGTGACCGTTTCGACGACGGCACCTCCACACCATCGGCTTTTGCAGCCACCTGCCTCTACTGTGTGTACGACCCGAAATCTCAGCGATGCACCATGTCCAGTGCCGGCCATCCCCCACCCGCGATCATCTTCCCTGACGGATCGGTCGACTTCGCCGAAGTACCTCCAGGTGCACCCATCGGGGTGGGACTGGGCTCCTTCGAATCGACCGAGGTGAAGCTACCGGACAGCAGCGTGATAGGGCTGTACAGCGACGGTCTGATCGAAACGGAGCACGACGTCGACCGGGGTCTGCAGCGGCTGCGCACCGCCCTCGCCGGCCCCATTTCCAGTCTGGACGACCTATGCACATCGGTCGTCGACACCCTGGCCCCGGACGGACCGATGGACGACGACATCGCCCTCCTCCTGGCCCGCACCCACCCCGCCGCTGCCTAGTACTCCAGCTGTAGATCGTGATCAGCCGTCAGGCGTCGAAGCGGTGACGGGCGGCCTCGATGTGACCGAAGTACCGGTGGGTCCAGTCACACATTCCGTCGACGGTGGCGCGTAGGCCCTGGCCCGGCTCAGTGAGGGTGTATTCGACACGCGGCGGAACGGTGGGGTGCACGCTGCGCTCGACCAGGCCGTTACGCTCCAGCATGCGCAGGTTCTGAGTAAGCATCTTGTGGCTGATGCCTTCGATCTCGTTCCGCAGTTCGCTGAATCGCAAGGTGCGTTCACCGAGAGTCTCGATGATCAGGAATGCCCACTTGTTGGCGACGTCGGAGAAGATCTCTCGCGCCAATGAGTCCGCGCGCCTGAGGTCTGCTTCCTCGGATCGGCCCTTGATCTGCTTGGTCACCGTTAGGTTCCCCAGTCACTAAAAAGTGCGTTCTTCCATGTCAGCGACCACTCTCTTACAGTTCCTGAGTAACCACAAGAGACCACGAGGGTCTGGAGTGACGAGCACGGGCCCACGATGCCCGGACAAGGAGGCGGACGGCATGGCCATCACCCTGGTGAACCCCAGCGGATTGCCCGAGATCGATGTCTACCGGCAGGTGTCGATCGCGACTGGGTCGAAGCTGGTCTTCATCGCCGGTCAGGTCGCCTGGGACGCCGAGGGGATCACGGTCGGCGAAGGCGACCTCGCCGCGCAGGTCGAGCAGTGCTACCTCAACATCGGCACCGCCCTGGCCGAGGCCGGCGGATCCTTCGACGACGTGGCGAAACTGACCTTCTACGTCGTCGACTGGACTCCGGACATGATGCCCCCGCTCCTGGAGGGGATCTCCCGGGCGGCCGCAAAGCTGGGAATCACCCCGGTCCCGCCGGCCACGCTGCTGGGTGTTGCGGCACTCGACGTACCCGACCACCTGGTCGAGATCGAAGCCACCGCGATCCTTGACTGAACAGACGATCTTCGCCCACTGAGCACCGAAGTGGCCAACTGCGGTGCTCAGCACATCGCCTGATTCGCGGCTTGCCGGTGGTAGTGGCCGGCTCGGGACCGGGCCTGATGACGTCGCCGCCAGTCGGACCAGCCGAGCCGGTGGACCGCGTCGTGCACGGGTCGGACGACCAGGGCGACGAACACGCGCTGGATCTCGTTGCAGGTGAGCGGGATCAGATCCTCCGGGGCGGGGCGCCGGGCGTGTTCGTCGGCGCGGACGGCAGCGAGGAAGGCGTGGGCGAGCATGGCGAGGGTGACCCAGCGGGTCCAGGAGACGAAGCGGCGGACTTGGTGCTCGTCGAGTCCGGCGAGCCCCTTCTCGGTCTGGAAGGTCTCCTCCACCCGCCACCTTGAGCCCGCGACTCGCACCAGCGCCGTCAGGGGCACGGGGCGGGGCGAGAAACAGCGGTAGAAAGCGAGTTCGCCCGTGGTGCGGTTGCGGCGGATCAGCAGCTGGCTGCTGCCGGAATGTGGACCGGTGAGATCGATGACCGCCCAGTCGTAGAAGCGGTGGCCCTTGGCCCCTGCCCCTGCGGACAGCCGTTGCCAGGCCCGTCTAGGGAGCCGCTTTGCCAGGCTATCTGCTCGGAACTTGCCTGCGGCTGTGGGGACTTCGGCCGAGCAGGCGATGGCCAGTACGTAGCTCGTGCCGCGTGCTTCCAGAGCAGCCCGTAGCTTCGGGTTCCCGCCATAGACCTCGTCCCCGGTAATCCAGGCGGCGTGATGCCCGGCGTCCAGGAACCGCTCGATCATCTGCCGGGCGAGGTCCGGCTTGGTCGCGAAGTCGGTCTGTTCGGGAAGGCCCGCGGCCTGGCAGCGATCCGGATCGTTTGCCCATGAGCGGGGGATGTACAACTCCCGGTCGACCGCTGCGTGTCCGCGCCGGCCTGCGTAGACAAGGTAGACCGCGACCTGGGAGTTCTCGATTCTCCCGGCGGTACCGGTGTACTGGCGCTGAACGCCGACAGTATGGGTGCCCTTCTTTACGTCCCCGGTCTCGTCGACCACGAGCACGGCCTGCTCGTCGTTGAGATGGTTCACGACGTAGTCGCGGACATCGTCGCGTACCGCATCGGCGTCCCAGGCGGCCCGGCACAACAGGTGCTGCATCCCGTGTGGGGACTTCTCCCCGGCCCACTCGGCGATCGTCCAGCAGTTCTTGCGCGGCAGGTCCGACAACAGCCCGAGCGTCAACCGCCGTACCCGGCACCGGGGTTCGACCCGCGCGAACCGGCCAGCGATCCGCCCCATGAGGACCTCGAACTCTTCCCGCCAGCGAGCGGGATCTATGCTGTGACCTGCGGCCACCGTCTCATCGTCAGTCCACACAACTCACGATGATCAACGGTGGCCGTACCCGTCTCCGCACCGGCCCCAACCAGCAAGATCACGATCTACAGCTGGAGTACTAGAACGGCTACCACGCCCTGGTGATCGGCACGCTCACCGGCGAGGTGGTGCGCCGGGCCACGGGGCACACGCTCCGGGAGGTGCGCGAGGAGCGGGTGCGCGCGCCGTACAGCATGGACTTCTTCCTGAGGCTGCCCGAGTCCGAGGAGCCCCGCTTCCGCGCGGTCCAGCCGATGCTCCCACCCCCGAGCAGCAGGCCCTGCCGGCGACCGGGCCGCACACGCTCACCTCGATCGCCTTCAGCACACATGTCCTCATCCTCGCCCCTCTCCCGCGGGTGTCGAAGGGGTACCTCGTAGATCTCCTTGTGTCGGTGCTGACGGTCGCTTGACCGCTGGCCCCGGCACATCCGCTGCGCTACAAATAGACGAAATCGACACAGAGTGTGGCCTACCGGCTGCTGGGGAGTGTGGCCGATGCCGAGGATGTCGCCCATGCGCGCGTCAACCGCGCGAGCGTCCTCACGGTCTTCCGCGCCGCCTACGAGGCCGGGGACCTGGCCGGCCTGGTCAGGCTCCTTCACCCGGATGTCGACTACGTCACCGACGGCGGCGACAAGGTCTCCGCGGCACGCAAGCTCATCCACGGCGGCGAGCGCATCCGGTCATGGTGCGTACGGGACGCCAGTGGCACCCGGACCGCATCGACTTCGCCGAGGTCGGCGGCGAGCTCGCCCTCGTGTTCCACCGGGAAAGCCGGGTCTACTCCGTCGACACGGTCCAGATCACAGACGGTCTGATCACCGCATACCGCAGGGTCCTCAATCCCGACAAACTCGTGCGCGTCTGAGCTGTCACACCCGCAGGGCCTCCCTCGTCTCCCTGATGAGAACGCAAAAGGGCGACGAAGAAATCCGCGCGAGCAGGTGAGATCGATCATGCAGAACGGCATACATCCACCTGCAGCCGCGACGAGCGCTGCGCGAGCGGGCTGTGCGCTCGGGTCGCTCCTCCCCACTAAAGGACCTGTATGCAAGCCATCACTGTGCAAGACCGTAACGCCGGTCTTGCCGGGATGTCCCTGACGGACATGCCCTACCCCCATGCGGCCGAGAACGACGTCATCGTGCGGGTGCACGCCGCTGGCTTCACCCGCGGAGAGCTGGACTGGCCCGCCACATGGACCGATCGCGCCGGCCGCGACCGGACGCCGAGCGTGCCCGGGCACGAGCTGTCCGGTGTCGTCGTAGAGCTGGGGTTCGGCACCACCGGCCTGAGCGTCGGACAGCGGGTATTCGGCCTGGCCGACTGGACCCGCAACGGCACGCTCGCCGAGTACACCGCGGTGGAGGCCCGCAACCTCGCCCCGCTGCCGGCGGACGTCGACCACACCGTGGCCGCCTCGCTGCCGATCTCCGGGCTGACCGCCTGGCAGGGCCTGTTCGACCACGGCCGCCTCACCACAGGCCAGACCGTCCTGATCCATGGTGCCGCGGGCGGCGTCGGCTCGATCGCGGTACAGCTCGCCCGCGAGGCCGGCGCCCGCGTCATCGGCACCGGCCGGGCCTCCGACCGGGACAGGGCACTCGCACTCGGCGTCGACACCTTCATCGACCTGCAGACCGAGAAGCTGGAGGACGCCGGCGAGGCCGACGTCGTGTTCGACGTCATCGGCGGCGACATCCTCGACCGCTCGGCCGCCCTCATCCGGGCCGGTGGCACGCTCGTCACCATCGTCATGCCGCCCAGGGTCCAGCCCAAGGACGGGCGGGCGGTCTTCTTCGTCGTCGAACCCGACCGCGCCCGGCTCGCCGACTTCGCCACGCGGCTGAGGGACGGCCGGCTCAAGCCGGTCGTCGGTGCGGTGCGGCCGCTCGCCGAGGCACCCGTCGCATTCGCCCCCGGCAAGCGCACCCCAGGCAAGACGATCATCCGCGTCACGGAAGACTGAATCAGGAGACCGATCATGATCGAAATGCGGATCGCCGGCGGCTTGCTGGCCGTCGCTACGCTGGCCGCGGCCACGGCCTGCTCGACCTCGAACCAGCCCACCCACGCCAAGAGGCCGACCGCAGCCGTGGCATCGCCTGCGGCCATGCCATCGACGCGCCCCACCGAAACCCTCAAGCCGCTGCTCCAGCAGGCCCTTCCGAATGTGAAGGGCAAGACGTTCACCTCGGTGATCGTCGACTTCCCGCCCAACGCAAGCGCGCTGCCGCACCGGCACGGCCAGGCGTTCGTCTACGCCTACGTCCTCGAAGGCACCGTGCGCAGCAAGCTCGACGGCAAGCCCGTGACCACCTACCACCAGGGCGAGAACTGGGTCGAGCAGCCGGGCGCCCACCACGTCCTCACCGAGAACACCAGCCGGACCAAGCCCGCCAAGCTCCTGGTCGTCTTCGTCTCCAACACCGGAGACGAGCTCAAGGTCGACGACCCGAAGTCATAGCCCGGGACACGCAGTGGGCGGCAACACACTTCACGAACCCTGCCCCTGCCCCTGCCCCTGCCCCTGCCCCTGCCCCTGCCCCTGCCCCTGCCCCTGCCAGAACACACAGCGCCCGCCACCAAGACGCGTGCCCGCAATACGGCGCACGCCGCACGAAGAATCGAACGATGAGGGTGGGCCCGGGGCACGGTGTCCGCGCTGGCTTTGTCGGTGACAACCGACTCCATCGGTAGGTCTGTTTTGACTCCACTTGGGGATCTCAAAGCCAAGGTCTGAAGGTGAGAAGTGACTCCACTCTGAGTGCCCGGGAGTCACCTGCAGTTGTCCGGGGGTGGGGCCCGTCTTCAGCCGGTAGCGATCAGTCGGTCAGAGATCTGTCGCGGTCTGTTTGTGCTTGGCAGGGTGGGACTGGGCCCATGGCTGTGGGGTTCAGTGGTGAGATTGCTGAGTATTACGCGAAGTACCGTCCGGGCTATCCGCCGCAGGTCCTGGATGCCCTCCAGTCGGCGTTCGGGCTGGACACGGACGATGTCGTACTCGACCTCGGCTGTGGCACTGGTCAGCTCACCGTCCCGCTTGCCTCCCGGGTCCGCTCGGTCATCGGGATGGATCCGGAACCAGACATGCTCCGGCTCGCCAAGGAATCCGCTGCGCACTGGTCAGCAGCTTCTCGTCGGCTGCCTCGACCAGCTCGTTGACGAGCTTGGTGGCCAGCACGTACTTGCCCCGGACGGCTTCCGACCGTCCGGTCCCAGTACCCCGAGCTCGCCGAAGCCGCCGTCCGCGACCAGATGACCTACTGCGGGTTCCTGGCGCGCAGCGCGTCCAGGTCCGCCCGCAGAGGCGGCCGCCTGCGCACGTGCCTCGCGAAGCAGGTGACCGGCCAGCGTCAACGGACCGCCTCATCTACAAGACCGACGCCGCCACGTTCGACGGCCAGTACGGCAACGGCTCTGGCACCTACACCAGCCCACCCGCCTCCCCCCGAGATGCACAAGAACCACCGCGAACCGTAGGCCCTCATGTGACCCTGCCCGAGGCGCTCCCCTCGACTGTCGAGTACGACGAGCTCGTCGCCCGCGCCACCTGATCTACTCGGCCAGACCATAGAGGCAGGGCCCGGCCCTCCCCCTAATTGCCCGACACACTGGGACCGGATCAGGGAGTCAGGTCCAAGGTCCGGACGGTCTGGCCTTCCCACCGCCAAGGACCGGTGGGTCCGTCAGGCGGCGAAGCCGATGTTCGTGACGTACTCGTGGGCGCCGAAATCGGACCCGAGGTCGGTGGTGATGTCATCGAACCATGCCTCGCCCATGGCCTCGTCGTCGTCGGCCGCCCAGGCCTCGACCATCCGGTTCCAGCGCCGCACGTTGAGGGTGCGGAAGGAGATGGCACGGTGATGCGGACGGCTCACCTGGGACTGGTTGAGGGGATGGAACTCCATCCGGGTGCCACGGCCGCCCCTATTCAGGCGCTGCAGCAGATGCCGGGCCACGTTCTGGCGGCGCACCTGCAGGTAGGCAGCCTCCAGCTGCGTGAGGCTCTTCTTCGACGACGAGGCCTTGCTCTCGGCCCAGCGCTTCAGGGTGCGGTTGGTGACCGTGAGGCCGGCCTCGCGCGCGGGGGCCTCCGCATGCTCGGTTCGGGTGAGGTAGTGCAGGCGGGCCATCATGCCGCGGCGCTGGGTGACGGTCGTGGCGATGAACCCGGCGAGCTGGTCGAGCTGCCGGGCGGCGGCCTCGTAGCCCTTTATGCCGCGGGCGCCGAACTTGCCGAACTCCGGATTCCTGGCAGGCACCTATTCTGCCTCCCACGGCAGAAGGCCGAGATCGAAGAGCTGCGCACTCTCACCACCCGCCTCGCTCTCGCCGGGACCGTGCTTACCGATGAACTCGCCTGCCGCACCACGCCCGCCACTCAAGGCAACGTCGTGCCCTTGGCCCGTCCCGTGCACGCCGACGCTAAGGGCCGACCCGGGGATCCCGAGTAGGGCCCCAGAAGCCCCATGAAGCACGAGTCCGTCGTCAGCGCGTTTGTGGCTGCTGGGTATGCGCGCTGTCCTCGCGGGTGGCCGCCCACGAGGCGAGCAGCCGCAGGCCCTCTTCGGAGGGTGAGCCGGGTTCGGCGGTGTAGATGGTGAGGGTGAGGCCGGGTTCGGCGGCCATTTCGAGTCCTTCGTAGGCGAGGGTGAGCTCGCCGACGGCGTGGTGGTGGAAGCGTTTGGTGCCGGTGCCGTGGTGGCGGACGTTGTGGGCGCCCCAGCGGGTGCGGAAGTCGTCGCTTCGGGTGGAGAGCTCGCCGACGAGGTCGTGCAGGCCCTTGTCGTGGGGGTTGCGGCCGGCTTCGGTGCGCAGGATCGATACGGCGACGTCGGCTGCCTGGTCCCAGTCGGGGTAGAAGCGCCGGGAGGCCGGGTCGAGGAAGTTGAACCGGGCCAGGTTGGCCTGGTTGTGGGGCGCGGCGTAGACGTCGTCGTAGAAGGCGCGGGCGAGCTGGTTGGTGGCGAGCAGGTCCATGCGGCCGTTGCGCACGAAGGCCGGGCCTGCGGTGACGGCGTCCAGGACCCATTGCAGGCTGCGGTGTGCCTTCCACTGCGGGGTACGCCGCCGGGGGCGGGTGAGTGCGTCGGAGCCGTCCGCGGTGTGGGCGAGGTTCAGCAGGTGGGCGCGTTCGGCGTCGTCGAGCTTCAGGGCGCGGGCGAGGGCCTCCAGGACGGCCGGGGATGCGCCGGCGAGGTTGCCGCGTTCCAGCTTGGAGTAGTACTCCACGCTCATGTCGGCCAGTGCGGCGACCTCGCTCCTGCGCAGGCCGGGCACCCGGCGCCGGCTGCTCGAGGGCAGGCCCGCCTGCTCGGGGGTGATCTTCGCTCGCCGCGAGGTCAGGAACTCGCGGACCTCTGCTTGGTTGTCCACGCCTTCGACGGTACGTCCCGCCCGCGGCCATAGGGATGTACTGGCAGTACACCCCTTGTCCGTGCCTCGCTGCGCGCGCCAAGAGCGGGTTACCTGGATGACGTGGTGCTTTTCGCCCGGCCGTGAGCCGGCCGGACACAACGCCACCTGGCTCTGCACTCGGCGACAACCGCTAACCCCTCGGTACGTCGCCTCGGCACGCAAAGGAACCCCTCTCATGCGCGGCGCAATGATCTATGCCCCCGGCGACATCCGCTTCGAGACGCTGGACGACCCGAAGATCCTCAATCCGACCGACGCGGTCATCCGCACCGCCGTGACCTGCGTGTGCGGCTCTGACCTGTGGCCCTATCGCGGCCTGGAGCCGACGGACGAGCCGCATCCGATGGGCCACGAGTACGTCGGCTTCGTCGAAGAGGTCGGCAGCGAGGTCACCTCGGTCAAGGCGGGCCAGTTCGTGATCGGCTCGTTCGCCACCTCGGACAACGCCTGCGCGAACTGCCGTAACGGCTTTCAGTCCAGCTGTCTGCACCGCGAGTTCATGTCCACCTGCCAGGCCGACTACGTGCGCATCCCCAACGCCCAGGGCACCCTGGTCGCCACCGACGAGGTGCCGTCCGAGGAGCTGTGGCCCGGACTGCTGGCCGTCTCCGACGTCATGGGCACCGGCTGGTGGGCCGCCGACGCCGCCGAAGTGAAGCCCGGCTCGACCGCCGTGGTCGTCGGCGACGGCGCGGTCGGCCTGTCCGCCGTGATCGCGGCGAAGGAGATGGGTGCGGAGCGGATCATCGCCATGTCCCGCCACGAGTCCCGGCAGAAGCTCGCTCGCGAGTTCGGCGCCACCGACATCGTCACCGAGCGTGGCGACGAGGGCATCGCGCGGATCAAGGACCTCACCGGCGGCATCGGCGCCGACAGCGTGCTGGAGTGCGTCGGCACCGCCCAGTCCATGCGGCAGGCACTCCACTCCACCCGGCCCGGCGGCAACGTCGGCTTCGTCGGCGTCCCCCACGAGGTCGCCGTCGACGGGCAGGAACTGTTCTTCTCCCACGTCGGCCTGCGCGGCGGCCCCGCACCTGTGCGCCGCTACCTGCCCGACCTGATCGACCGCGTCCTGACCGGCCGCATCGACCCGGGCAAGGTCTTCGACCTCACGCTGCCCCTGGGCCAGGTCGCGGAGGGATACAAGGCGATGGACGAGCGCCGTGCCATCAAGGCGCTCCTGAAGCCCTGACCAGGGGAACTCGCCCGTCCGAGCGGCGTGCCCGAGCGCCGACTGACCCCATTTGATCATTCGGAGGAACCTTTCATGACGACCTTCGCCCTCGTCGGCGCCGGTCCCGGCCTCGGCCTGGCCTGCGCCCGCCGCTTCGGTGCCGCCGACCACGCCGTCGCCCTCCTCTCGCGCAACGCCGAACACCTCGCCCCTCTAGTGGGCGAGCTGGACCGAGACGGAGTCCAGGCTCGCGGCTACCCCGCCGACGTCCTTGACCCCGACTCCCTCACCACCGCTCTGCGGCGGGCTGGTGAGGAGCTGGGGCCGGTGGAGATCCTGCAGTTCAGTCCGGTGCCCCGCGCCGACTTCATGAAGCCGGTCCTCGACACCAGTCCGGCCGACCTCGATGGTCCGCTCGGCTTCTCCATCAAGGGCCCGATGACCTGCGTGAACGCGGTCCTTCCCGGTATGCGGGCGCTGGGGCGCGGCACGCTGCTGTTCGTCAACGGCGGCAGCGCGGTCCGCCCGCACCCCGACCGTGCGGGGACCTCGATCGCGTTCGCCGGTGAGAGCGCGTACGGGGCGATGCTGCACCAGGCGCTCGCGGGCGAGAACATCCACGCCGCCCAGCTCATCGTGCCCGGAGCCATCAGCCCGGACTCCGAGCACTCCAGCCCGAGCGTGCTGGCCGAGCGGCTGTACACGCTGCACACCGATCGGGACGGCTTTCGGCACTACGCCGAGCCGATGCCCGGCTAAGCCGGAGACCTTCTGCCATGCCCGGCACTGCCCTGCGCACCTTCGCTCACGCGGTCCCGGTCGCGGTGCTGCTGCTGTGACGGCGTGCAGCACCACCACGCCGGACACCGCCCCCCGCATCGTCGCCGCCCCAGGGTTCGTCGCGGTCGTCCGCGACCAGCCAGAGCGCGACCGAACCCTCCGAGGAGAACGCCGCCATGCGCATCCGCCTCATGGTCGACGGCCACAGCGTGGACGCCGTCTTGAACGACAGCGCCACCGCGCGGGACTTCGCCGGGCTGCTGCCGCTCACCCTCGATCTCGACGACTTCCAGGAGACCGAGCGCGTCGCCGATCTGCCGCGCAAGCTGAGCACCGACGGCGCCCCGGCGTCGTCCGACCCCAAGGCCGGTGACCTGGCCTTCTACGCGCCGTGGGGCAACCTGGCCCTCTTCTACCGCGATGGCCACCCCTCACCGGGCCTGGTCGTCCTCGGTCACCTCACCGACCGGGACGACATCACGCGCCTGGCCGACGCCGACCGCGTCCGCATCCAGCCCGCCTCCTAACCCGTCCCCCTTCCCAAGGAGAAGTTCCCCGTATGTCCGCTCCCGCCGCTCGCGCGCCGGGCAAGCTGCCCTTCGTCGTGTGGGTGCTCGCCGCCGGCACCTTCCTGATGGGCACCGCCGAGTTCGTCATCGCCGGCATCCTCCCGGACATCGCCCCCGACCTCGGCGCCAGCGTCTCCCACGCCGGACTGCTGATCACGGCCTTCGCCGTCGGCATGATCGTCGGCGGTCCGACCATGGCCTTGGCCACCCTGCGCCTGCCTCAGCGCCTCACCCTCGTCCTCGCCCTGGCGGCCTTCGCCGCCGGGCACGTCGTGGCCGCCCTCACCAGTTCCTTCACCGTCGTCCTGGCAGCCCGGTTCGTCACCGCGCTGGCCACCGGCGCGTTCTGGGCCGTCGGCTTCGTCATCGCCACCACCGCCGCTGGGCCCGCGAACGCCACCCGGGCCGTCAGCGTGCTGATGGGCGGCCTGACTCTGGCCAACGTCGTGGGCGTCCCCGCCGGGTCGCTGGTCGGGCACATCACCGGCTGGCGCGGACTGTTCTGGGCCCTGGCCGCGCTCGCCGCCCTCGCCGCCACCGTGATCGGCCGCTTCATCCCCCGAACGGAGCAACGCACCCAGGTGTCCGTGCGGGACGAAATCCGGGCACTGCGCCAGGGCCGGCTGTGGCTGGCGCTGGCCTCGGCCGTGCTGATCATGGGCGGTGTTCTGGCCGTCTACACCTACATCACCCCGCTGCTGACCGACCGTGCCGGCATCCCGGACGGTGCCGTGCCCCTGGTGCTGATCGCTTTCGGCGCCGGCGCGCTGGGCGGCACCGCGATCGGCGGCCGGTTCGGCGACCTGTGCCCGATGGCCACGACGATCCCGGCCGCCGCGGCGACCGCGCTGATCCTGCTCGCGCTGATCCCGCTGTCCACCACCCCGGTCGCCGCCATCGCCCTGATCTTCCTCATGGCCCTGGCCGGGTTCACGATCAACCCGGTCGTCACCGCCCTCGCCGTCCGTGTCGCTGGCGACGCTCCCACCCTGGCCTCCGCGCTGACCACGTCCGCGTACAACACCGGCATCGCGGCCGGCTCCGCGCTCGCCGGGCAGGCCCTCGCCTCCTCCCTCGGTGTGACCGGGCCCGCCCTGGTCGGTGCCGTCTTCGCGGGCCTGACCCTGCTGCCGCTGATCGCCCTGGCCGTCACCACCAAGCGCCGGACGACGCGCACGGTCGCCCACGGCGTTCCCGACACGCCTGTCCCGGCAGCGCGGGAGACCGCTGAAGCGACGTCGGCGCGGAGCTGAACCGGTCTGGCCGTCCCGCACCTCACCTACCTGGAGCACCCCCATGAACCCCGAAAACCCCACCTACGACTTCACCGCGCAGGTCGCCTTCATCACCGGCGCCAGCTCAGGCATGGGCCTGGCCGCCGCCCGGGCGTTCGCCGCTTCCGGCGCCGCCGTCGCCCTCGCCGACATCGACGAGAAGGCTGTCACCGCCGCCGCGAAGGAACTCACCGACAACGGGCACCAAGCCCTCGCTCTGGTCTGCTACGTCACCGACGAAGACCAGGTCGCCGCCGCCGTCGACCGCACTGTGGACACCTTCGGACAGCTCGATATGGCCTACACCAACGCCGGCATCATGCCCCCGCCCACCGACGCCGCAGCCTAAAGCGCCGACCAGTTCGACCGCGTCCAGGACATCAACCTGCGCGGCATCTGGGCCGCCATGAAGCACGAACTGCGCCACATGCGCACCCAGGGAAGCGGCTCAGTCGTCAACTGTTCCAGCCTCGGCGGCCTCGTCGGCAACCCCGGCCGCGCCGCCTACCACGCCTCCAAACACGGCGTCATCGGCCTGACCAAGAGCGCCGCACTCGAATACGGGGCACGCGGCGTCCGCATCAACGCCGTCTGCCCCGGCACCATCAGCACCCCCATGGTCGACGCCATGGTCAACGGCGGAGAACTCGACCGAACCCAGGCCGAGACCGGCCAAGCCATCGACCGTCTCGGCACCGCCGACGACATCGCCCAGGCCGTCCTGTGGCTGTCCAGCCCCGGCGCCAGCTACGTCACCGGCATCGCCCTGCCCGTCGACGGCGGCTACACCGCCCAGTAGCCGCTCGCCTTTCACCGCACCATCAGACCGTTGCAGAACAAGGAGACCTGCCATGCCCGAGCAGTCCGCCCCCGAGGAACTGAGGGACATCGCTCCCAAGCTCGTCGAGGTCACCAACGACGTCCTCTTCGGTGACATCTGGAACCGCCCTGGTCTCTCGCCCCGCGACCGGAGCCTGGTCACCGCACGCTGGCCGCCCTCTACCGCAGCGAGCAACTCGACTACCACCTGAGCGTTGCCCTGGACAACGGGTTGAGCGTGCAGGAGCTGTCCGAAGCCATCACCCATCTCGCCTTCTACGCGGGCTGGCCCAACGCCATGACCGCGATCAACAGGCTCAAGAAGATCGCCGACCAGCGCGACTCCTCCTGAACCTGCCTGCTCACCCCAACGCCCCCACCTGACAAGGATGAAGGCCATGGAGCACATCACTTCGACCCCGACGGCCAAGGCGCCGACCGAGCGGTTCACCGGCGACGTCTACCTCAACATGATCGAGGCCCCTACCGAACCCGCCCGCCTCGCCACAGCCCTGGTCCGCTTCACCCCTGGCGCCCGCACCAACTGGCACAGCCACGCCAACGGCCAGACCCTCTACATCACCGACGGGGACGGTCTGGTCGGTACCCGCGACGGCAGCGTCGTGCGTGTCAGCGCCGGACAGATCGTCAAGTGCCCGGCCGGTGAGGAGCACTGGCACGGCGGCACCGCGAAGCTCCTGGGAGAGTTGCAGGTCTCAGCTGTTTCAGGCCGCGGTCGTCGGGTTCGCTGATTCGGCGGCGCGGCGGTATTCAGCGTTGATGCGCTGGGCCTCTTCGAGCTGGTCCTCGAGGACGATGATGCGGCAGGCGGCCTCGATGGGGGTGCCCTGATCGACGAGTTCCCGGGCGCGGGCGGCGATGCGCAGCTGGTAGCGGGAGTAGCGGCGGTGGCCGCCCTCGGAGCGCAGCGGGGTGATGAGACGGGCTTCACCGATGGCACGGAGGAAGCCCTGGGTGGTGCCGAGCATTTCGGCGGCCCGGCCCATCGTGTAGGCGGGGTAGTCCTCGTCCTCGAGACGGTCGAACGAGTCGTCTGCTGTCATTTGCACCTCTCTGTGGAACACGCTTGAGGGGCCCTGGTGCCATATGGCACCAGGGCCCCGAAGGAACATCTACACCATCTGCCGGCCCTGGAACTGCGCCGGCCTTCTGTGTCCGCCGACCCGACCTGGGAGTTGTCGGGGACGCGGGGATCGCGGTTGCTTGACCGGAGACCACCTCACTATCGATGTCCTGCGGTACCCGGGCTCAACACTCCGCCCGGGCGATCCTGATGGCGCTCGTTCCTCCGTTCTTCCCTCGGTAATCAACCACTTACTAAACGGGGGGACTTGATACTGCTGGTACTGCTCTACTGCGTACTGCTGGTGTTGCGAACTGCTGCGTGGCCTGTGGCAGCGCCACTCTTCGGCAGCCAGCCCCGTCGCCCGTCCTGCGTCTGCTCTGGCTTAGAACCCCACTACCGAACCTCCCGGTGCGCGCGCCCGCAGCCGACGCCTTCACCGAGGTACTGCTCACCAATTTCACTGCTGGGTACTGCGAACTTGCACTGACGGGAACCGCCACTGCTGACCGCGGTCCCGCCGGCGGCGGCCCCTGATCACTGCGGGCCACCCGGTCCGGTCGCCAGCCCCGCCGCCGTCCTGCAACAACCCTGGCTTCGGAACTCCACCACCACACCGTCCTACGCACTGCAACTTCTGCACCACTGCCCGGCAGTTCATCTCTGCCGGGCCCTGCTGACCTTTTGGCTACGAGAGAAACCATAACCACGCCACCACCCAATGTCTACTCTGGCCGACATAGATTTCTGCGTGGTCGACAGCGAGATATTCGACCTCAAACAGCGGAAGGGCGAGAGCAATGCCGATCACCTGCTCGCTGTCGGTGATCGCCAGCTGCCGGGAGACCTGTGAGCCGAGGTCGCCCCCCATGAGCGGCGTAGCGGTGGTAGCCGAGTCGGCGCATCAGCTGCGCGAAGGCCCGGGCCACCCCGGGGCGGGGCCCAGCCGGTGGCGGTCCCGGAGAACTCGAAGCCCGGCAGCGTCGGCACGACGACGTGGAAGGCGTCCGCGGCGTCACCACCATGGGCCTCCGGATCGGTCAACGGCCCGACTATGTCGAGGAACTCCTCGATCGAGCCTGGCCATCCGTGGATCAGCAGCAGGGGCATCGCGCCCGTGACCGCGGAGCGGACGTGGAGGAAGTGCAGGTCGTGCCCGTCGATCTCGGTACGGAACTGCGGAAACGCGTTGAGCCGGGCTTCTTGGGCCCGCCAGTAGCGGGCAGATCCTGCGTGTAGCCGAGCGGGATGCCCTGCGTCCACCCTGCCCCGGGCGCTTCGTCGGGCCAGAGCATGGCGTCCAGGCGGCGGTGCAGATCGTCGATCTGAGCCTGCGGTACGTCGATGCGGAAGGGCCGGATGCCGGCCGAGGCAGTCATGGGGCCCAAGCTAGTGACGGTCACCGGAGGTCCGCTTCCGTGGCAGGTCGCTCGGGTGACCTGCACGGCGCAGGTGAGGTGGGTGGCGTGTCCGCGCCGCCCGGGCCGTCGCGGGCTGGGCGGCTTGAAGCCCCTGGTAGGACGGTTCTCACCACAAGATCGTCTGCTGAACCAGAGGCTTCACGTTGGTCACCTGTGTTGCCACGCTCGACGTCCCGCGCCACACCGCCGAGTTCCTCGCCCGGCTGCCGGCAGCCCACCAGCGGCGGTTGCGCACCCCGTGACCTCTGACCCCCGCCGATGCCTTCGAGGCATGCAGTCGAACCCCAATTGGTCTTCGACGGCAGCACCGCGCGTCCCCAGAATGCGGGCACCACCCCTTCGCGTTCCCGAGGAGTTCACCGTGTCCCTCTTGTACGCCCGGCGCCGCTGTGCCGTGTTGGCCCTCCTCATGCTGTCCCTGGCCCTCGTGCCGTTCTCACCGCTGGCGGCGAGACCCGCGTACGCCGCGACCGCCGTACCCGGTGATCCGCTCACCGGCAGCGGCGCCGTGACCAGGTCGGTGCTGACCGCCGCCGCCCTGACCAGCGGCGCGGCCACCGGCACCGTCGCCGACGACGCCTTCGCGCTGCCCGCGGCGGCCGCCGCCCCGACGCACACCTTCGAGGGCACCCTGACGCTCAACGGCGTGGCCACCGCTAGAGGCTTCAGCACCATCAAGGACACCTACAACTACGCGTCCACCGCCGCGCTCAAGCACCTGCCGCCGGTGAGCATCGACCTCGTGCAGAACGGCAGCCACGTCATCCCTGCCGTCCGCGGCCTGCAGATCACCGGGAGCGCGTACTGGAACCTGATCGTCGGGGGCGGCCGCGCCTGGAACGAGAACGGCGACGGCGGCCGCACCCGCGTCTCGCTGCCCTTCGCGCTGGTCGAGCGCAACGCCAACTGCGTGCACAACGGCCTGCTGACCTTCCTCTTCGACGGCAGCACGATCTCCCGGGTCCGCTACCAGATCGTGCACGAGACGTGCGAGTACTTGCAGTTCGACATGTGGGGCCAGGTCGGCGCGACCTACTCCCGGCACACCGTGACCGGTGACACCGACCTGAAGAACGCGTACGCCGCCGAGGTCGCCAACCGCATCCCGACCAAGCCGATCAGCGCGCTGAGCACCGACCACCCGAACGCCGGCATCGACACCAGCGCGTTCGGCAGCGGCGTCACCGCCTCGGCGCTGAGTACGTACGGCGTGTCCTACGGCGGGGTGAACTACGTCGGCGCGTGTCGGACCCGGCAGGGCGCATACCCGTACTGCAACCAGATGGTGCTGCCGTCGTACTCGCTGGCCAAGACGATGTTCGCCGGCATCTTGCTGATGCGGCTGACGCAGGTCTACGGCTCGTCCGTGCCGTCGCAGCTGATCCGCGACTGGGTCAGCGAGGCGGACACCTCCGCCTGGACCGGCGTCACGTTCCAGGACACCGCGAACATGGCCACCGGCAACTACTCCTCCAGCGCCTTCGAGTCCGACGAGTCCGGCAGCGGCATGACGGCGTTCTTCGACGCCGAGGCGTACGGGCCGAAGATGGCCGCCGCGCTGGCTTTCCCGCACTCCGCCGCGCCCGGCACGCAGTGGGTCTACCACTCCTCCGACACCTTCGTGCTGGCCCGGGCGATGCAGAACTACCTGGTGTCAAAGGCCGGCGCCGGCAGTGACATCTACCGCTGGATCCGCGACCAGGTGCTGGTCCCGCTGCACCTGAGCCCGGACGTGCTGACCACCGAGCGCACCGACAACAGCGCCACCGGGCAGCCGTTCGGCGGATACGGCCTGTTCTACACGCAGGACGACATCGCCAAGGTCAGCCGGTTCCTGAACGCCGACGGCGGGAAGATCCGCGGCGTGCAGAAGCTCGACCCGACGATGCTCGCCGACGCGATGCAACAGAACCCGGCGAACCGCGGCATCACCACGACCGCCGACACGACCGGCAAGACCTACCAGTACCAGGACGGCCTGTGGGCCCGGCAGTTCACTTCGGCGGACAACCCGGTGTTCACCAGCCCGGTGTACGTGCCGTTCATGTCCGGCTTCGGCGGCATCACCGCGGCGATGCTGCCCAACGGCGCCACGTACTACTACTTCAGCGACAACAACGAGTTCGACTGGTCGGCGGCGGCCGCGCAGGCGTACAAGCTGGCCGCCACCGGCGGAGGCGGCTGAGGCGGCGGGACGTGCACGGCCGGCCGGCTGCTCGGCAACGGCGGCTTCGAGACCGGGGCGGCGTCGCCGTGGACGGCGGACGACAAGGTCGTGTCCGACAACGCGCGGGAAGTGCCGCACAGCGGCACGTGGTTCGCCTGGATCGACGGCTTCGGCACCGCGCATCCGCCAGCCACCTGGTCCAACACCGACGCCGCGTTTCTCCGAGACGGAGGACGACTCGCTCCAGACGTCGTTCGTCATCGACGACGCGTCGCTGAGCACCAGCTGAGCACCCGCTCGCGTACCTGCTGAGCCGTCGGCGCGGCCCCCGCCGCCACAGGCGCTCCCGCTCCCGGGCGTTTGGGGCGGGGGCCGTGCCAGCCCCGTATCGCTGCACGAAGTACGCCCGCAGCTCGTGCACCACCACCCTCGACGTCGATTGCGTGCGCAACATGACACTGCTGACTGTCCGCCCGCCGTGCCGAGGTGTGGGGCCCTGCAACTCACACGCCGGTGCCGCTCCTGATCCGCGCCTTCTCGAACTCGGACACCGGGTCGCCTCCGGCGCTCCAGGGCCAGGCCGCGACCGTACCGTTGATCACCTCGAAGACCGGACGGGCCTCGCCGCGCCGCTCGGCGGCCATCAGCGCGTAGGCCAGCAGGTTCAGGTCGGCGAGGGCCGCCGCGTGGTGGAAGAACCCGGGCCGGGCCCAGGTGCGTGCCGCACGGTCGAGGGCTTGGGCGGCCGATGCGTGGGACCAGTGGTTGCGTGCCATCAGCGCCTCGACTCCGCCCCGGGCGAGGACGGACTGGTACTGCAGAACCTGGGCGGTGAGCTCGGTGGCCGCGCAGGGCGCGTCCGCGGGTGTGCGGGCGCGGACCGCGTCGACGAAGTCCAGTACCTGGACGCGCGATCCCATCTCCTCCGGCCCCAGATAGCGCAGCATGCTCAGATACGCCTCGCGGTTCCAGCGGTCGCGGGTCAGTACCTCGTGCCACAGGCCGAACACCTCCGGCTGACTGCGGCGCTCCAGCCGTGACAGACCCACCAGGACCACCCAGGGAGTGGGGTCCTCCGGCGCCAGTTCGGCGGCGCGCAGACAGCTGTCGGCGATGCCGGCCGCGTCCTCCAGACGCCCCCGGGAACGTCCGCGTTCGAGCTGCGCCCATGCGGAGAGGACGAGCGCGCTCGCGTTGCGCGGCTCACGAGCGGCCCAGGCACGGGGCCCGTGCGATTCGGACAGGCGGTACGCCAGCACGGAGAGCTGGTGGGTGCGGCGGTCCCAGTCGGCCCGGCTCTGATCCAGGAGACGGGATACCTGGGCCATGCACAGGTCCGTCGTCGCCATCGTGCCCGTACTTGTCGTCGCCTGGAGGGACTTCAGCAGCCGGCTGAGGGCAGCGTCGTCGAGCTCCAGGACGAGACGTGCCCGTCCGCGACGATTTGAGAAGAATGCCATGCACACCTCGTTGAGGACCTGGTCGTGCCCGCCGGCGTTCCCGAGGCCGCGGCGACCGTTCTGCGCACGGCCCGCGAGCTGCTGCGCCAGTCGTCTCGGGCCGGCAGCTGATGCGGGATATCGCCGCATGGTGGGGCGCGCCGGGGCCACCGTCCAATGCCTGCCCGGTCTGGGCGGGCTGCCCGCCAGGCATACCTCCAGCTCTCGGGGGCCTGCCGACCGTCGGATCGGCTTCGCATCGTGGTGAGGGCCGTGGTCTGCGGTCGTCGCTGCAGTTCATAGGCGGTCGGCGACCTGGGGCCCGTACCGCTCGACACAAAAACGTGACAACCCGGCCGCGAATGCCTCGATGCTGCGCAGCGCATAGTGGCTGGCGTCCCACGCCGCGTGCAGGTGGATCTGCAGCGGTTCGCCCGTGCTGTCGAGGATCAGCAGCGGGTGCAGGTCGAAGCGGGGATCGTCGGAGACCACCGCGACACCATGGCCCGAAGCCACCATGGCCTGTGCGACGTGCGGGGTGTCGCATTCGAGCACGATGTCGTACGAGGCGTCCGCATCCTGCACGGCATGGTCCAGGATGCGGCGGGTGCCGTGCGCCGGGGTGAGGACGATGAGGGGCTCCGCGGCAAGTTCCCTGATGGTGACGCGGTCCCGGTCCGCCCAGGCATGGTCGGCACGGACATAGGCCCACAGCGGCAGGCGGGCCACCGGGAGCCCGGCGAAACGGCGCCTCGGAGGTGCCGAGGAGATGGCTACATCGGCTCCCCTCGCAAGGGCCTGGTACGCATGTGCCGGACTCTCCGCCTGCACGGTGACGAGCGGATCCTCCGGCCCCCAGGTGGCCAGGAACGGCGCGATCACGTCGGTGATGGTGGTGGGCGGCGCCGCCACGGTGATCCGCATGGCACGACCGGCAGCCAGCGCACCGACTGCGGACTCGGCGGCGTCCGCGCGGGCGACCAGGTCGCGGGCCAGGGGAAGGAAGCGCCGGCCGGCCGCCGTCAGGACCATCTGCTTGCCGCCGCGGTCGAAGAGCGTCATCCCCAAGGCCCCTTCCAGGCCGCGCAGTTGGCGCGACAGCGAGGGCTGGGCGACGCGGACCACCTCGGCAGCCTTGGTGACGGAACCGGTCTCCACGATGGTCAGGAAGTAGCGCAGCACTCGGAGTTCCATGGCGGTGGTCCCTCGGGAGACGGAGGAGGCATGACACCTTCATGCCTCAAAGGCATGCTAATCAACCCTCACAAGTATTTGAAGCTATGGCTGACTGGCTGCATTCTTGTCCCACCCTCGGCCCCGCCCTCCGGAATCTCTGTCCGTCGGCGCCCGAATCTCCGTCGGCTTCTCCTCGTAGAGCCCTCCCTTCGATTGGTTGGTGTCCCCGCATGGCCCGCCCCCTGCCCCTGATCCTCGCCCAGGCGCCCGGCCGCCCGGCCGACGACCTCGCAGGCTTTGCCGCCGACGTGGAGCGGCGCGTGAAACTGCGCGCACCCGGCGCCCTCGTCGTCTACCCCGAACTGCACCTCGGCGAGAGCGCCCCCGGCATCCCGGCCACCCCGGAGAAGGCCGCCGAGCCGCTCGACGGCAAACGCGATGCGGCCTTCGCCGAGCTCGCGGGGGATCTGGGCATCTGGCTGGTACCCGGCAGCGTCTACGAACGAGGCACCGGCGACCGCGTCCACAACACGACACCGGTCTATTCACCACAGGGTGAGCGACTCACCGCGTACCGCAAGGTCTTCCCGTGGCGCCCGTACGAGACGACCACGCCCGGCGACCGGTTCGAGGTCGTGGACCTCGCCGGGGTCGGCCGCATCGGCCTGTCCATCTGCTACGACACCTGGTTCCCGGAGATCTCCCGCCATCTGGCCTGGATGGGAGCCGAGTTGATCGTCAACGTGGTCCGCACGTCGACGAGCGACCGCGCGCAGGAAGTCGTCCTCAGCCGCGCCAACGCCATCACCAATCAGGTCTTCGTCGCCAGCGTCAATTCCGCCGCCCCGTCCGGGGTCGGCCGCAGCCTCGTCATCGATCCACAGGGCACGGTGCGCGCCGAAACCGTCGATGCCGGCGACTCCACCCTCACCGACGTGATCGACCTCGACGAGGTCAGCAACGTCCGCCGCTACGGCACCGCCGGTCTCAACCGGATCTGGGACCAATTCCGCCCCGGCGACCCAGCCCTCGAGCTCCCGCTGTACGGGGGCCGCATCGACCCCGCCACCTGGAACCCCGCCCACACCACCGAGGAGCCACCACGATGAACAGCGAGACCACAGACAACACCATGAGACTGAAGGGCGACCTGAGCCTCCTCTCCGTCGTCCTGTTCGGCCTGGCCTACATCTCCCCCGGCATCGTCGTCACGATCTTCGGTGTGGTCGCCGCCACCAGCGACGGCGCGGCCCCGACCGCGTTCGCCATCGCCACCCTCGCGATGCTGCTCACCGGACTGAGTTACGCGAAGATGGCGCGCGCCGTGCCCGGCGCGGGGTCGGTCTACACCTACGCCCGCAAGATGCTCGACAGCCGCATCGGTTTCCTGTCCGGCTGGGCGATGCTGCTCGACTACTTCTTCATCCCGATGGTCGGCTGGCTGATCACGGCGATCTACTTCAACGCCCAGTTCCCTGACATACCCAAGTGGGTCTGGCTGATCGTCTCGGTGGGCATCACCACCGCCATCAACGTCTTCGGCATGAAGCTCGCGGACCGCGTCAACAAGGTCCTGATGTTCATCGCTCTGGGGTCGCTGGTCCTCTTCGCCACCCTGTGTGTCGTCTTCCTCGGCAAGCACGGCTCCTCCGCCCCCGCCACGGACGCCCTGTGGAACTCCGGCACTTCGATCGGCGCGGTCACCGCGGCCGCCGCCATCGCCGCGTACTCCTTCCTCGGCTTCGACGCCGTCTCCACGCTGGGCGAGGAGGCCAGGGGCGGGGCAAAGACGATCGGCCGCGGCATCATCGGCTGCGTCATCGCCGCCGGAGCGATCTTCATCGGGCTGTCCTTCGTGATGCAACTGGTCCACCCCGGCGCGAAGTTCGCCGACGTCGACGCGGCCGCCTACCACCTGAAGGTCCAGGTCGGCGGCACAACGTACGCCGAGATCATCAACTTCGTCACCATCGCCGGATCCATCGCCTCCTGTATCGCCCTGCAAGCCTCCGCCGCCCGCCTCATGTACGTCATGGGACGCGACGGCGCACTGCCCAAGGCCGTCTTCGGCAACCTGTCGCAGAAGACCGGCACGCCCGTCCTGAACCTGCTGCTGACCGCGGCCGCCGGTGTCATCGCCATGAAACTCGACCTGACCACAGCCACCTCATTCATCAACTTCGGCGCCTTCCTCGGCTTCACCCTGGTGAACGTCTGCGTGATCGCCCACCTGGTCCGAGAGCGCAGACACGGCCGCACCCCCAACCTCTTCTCGTACCTGGTGATGCCGGCCGTCGGCGCCGCCGTCTCCCTCTACCTGCTCACGAAGCTCGGTCACGTCGCACTCCAGATCGGCGTCGTCTGGCTGGCGATCGGCGTCGTCTACCTGGCCGTCCTGACCAAGGGCTTCCGCCGGCCCGCACCGGAGATGACCTTCGACGACGACACCGCGGCCACGGACACGGTCACCGCGTAGCTCCCCTCCCTCGCCTGGGCTCGTCGTGCGGTATCGCAACGCCGTCACCGGCCGGGGTGAGGTGCGGCCGCACCCCCTCCGAGCTGCCCTTCGCCCTGCCCTCCAGGGCTGGCTGCGGCGAACTCGACGAAGGGAAGCGCGTCCATCAGCCAGCACACGGCAGAGCGGATGGCGCGGCGGCGGTTCAGACCAGCCGCGTACGCCTCCTCGCCGGCCCGGGGGAAGTGGAGCGCGATCACGTTCTCCATGACCTTGTCCTCGTGCATTGCGGCCTATGGCTGCATCATGAACAACGCGCGTCGGGGCACGGCCACGCTGATCAGGTTCTGCGTGTCGGTCGGGAGCGCTGTCCGCCGACGCGTAGCCAAGGCAAAGTACAACCGACGCAACCGGCAGTAGACGCCTATGAGTGGTGAACGCGGACCGCGCCGCCCTGAGTTCAGAGAAGTGAACAGGCCAAAGCTGATCGCGCCGGACCACACGGCGTGGGGCATGGCAGACCTCCAGGCCCCCTGGCGGACCTCCAGCCTAGGACGCGGCCCTCGGGCCTGCATGCGCAAGAGCGTTCCCCGGCCGCCGACGGTCGAGGAACGCTCCGCCTCACTCTGGACCCGGCACTGACAACGGGCCGGGGACAGCCGTGTGGCCCGGTCTCTCTGAAGGAGAGGACGGCGGAGACGGCGCGGGAGGCGGGCGCCATGAGGGTGCCCTGCAGGTTGGCCTCCCATTCGCCTTGGTGCTGCGAGGTCGCGCCCACCAGTTCGGCGTCGGCGTCCGTGCCGTTACGGATCGAGAAGGATCACGGCCGGGACGGGGATGAGTACCGGCTCTGAAGAACACGATCGAGTGCCGCCCGGCCTACAGGTCCCCAGTTCGGCTTGCCGCCGGGAAGGCCCCGATCTCCGTTCTGCCCCATGAGCATCAGGAAGAGGCTCTTCATAGCGGCCAGCCCGCGGGCGCGCCGGATCGCCGCCTCGTCCGCGCACGCGTACATGTCGAAGAACCGTGAAGCCGTGCCCGCGGGCAGCAGCACCCATGCGGCGGCGAGGTCCCATGCCGGATCGCCGGCGAACATGGCACCGAAGTCGACGATGCCCGAGAGCGTTCCGTCCGAGACGACGACGTTCGCGGGATGAAGGTCGCCATGCACCCAGAGCGGCGGGCCCTCCCACTCTGGCGCCGCGACAGCGTCGTCCCAGACGGCCCGGACATCGTCGGCGAGGCCATCGGGGACGACGGCGTAGAAGAAGTGGTCGAAGCCGTCCGTGCACTTCTTGGGGTGAGCGCCGAAGTCCGAGCTGATCGGCGCGTCAGCGGGCGCCTCCACGTGAAGTGCTTTGAGGAAACCAGCCAGTGTGTCGGCCGCGTGGTCGCCGCGGCTGATCGAGCCTTGGTCCAGCGGTTCGCCGGGAACCCACGTCATCACGGTCCAGTGCTTGGGGAAGCGCTCGGACGGTTCGCCGAACCGCACCGGGGTCGGCACCGGCAGCGGCAGGCGCGGAGCCAGCACGGGTAGCCACCGCCGCTCCTTGAACTGGAGCTCTGGGGTGGGGTCCATGCGCTGCATGCGCACGGCCAACTCATCCCCGAGGCGCCACATCTGGTTGCCCCAACCGCCCGCCACCTCGCGGATGGCCAGCGCTGCAAGGTCTGGATGTTGCTCCTGCAGCAGGTCACGGACCAGGTCTGCGGTGATCTCGATCTCAGAGTTGGTCATGCGAAGCCACAGTATCGGGGCAGGCGGGGCAGCTCTCACTGTCCGGAAGATCTCGCCACTCAACCTTCCTGGCGAGAGATCAGTCACTGGCCACACGTTCGCAAACTGTCGTGCTCCCCTCGCAAACTGTCGTGCTGTGACTGAGTGCGGTACTTGGCCGGTCTGGCCAAGTACCGCACTCAGTCACGTGTGCCAGCGGCGAGCCAGGTCGTCGACAGCGGGCGACGGCGTCACTACCCGGCCGTTCCAAGGATCTGATCGGCCGTCGCGAAGCGGTGCACCGTCGGCTTCAGCACTTCGTAGAGGTAGCCGAAGTACTCCGTTTCCGCCGTACCGGTTAGCACCGCCAGCAGAAACGCGAGGCACCCCATGTCGTGGTGTTCCCACAGGGGGCCGCGCCCCTCGTTGTAGAGCACGGTCCACTCTTCGGGGCGCTGACCGGGCCGCGCCAACCAGTACAGGAACGCCCCCGTGCCCTCCTCGAATGCCCACGGCAGGACCCTGGCCCCCGCCTTCTGCAGGCCGGCGGGCTTGTCCTCGAACTCCCAGAGGTCGGCCAGGACCTCGTCCCGTTCCGTCATCTGCGCGTGCAGGTCGCAGTCGTCGTAGGCGGAGTCGGGGACGAGCAGCCAGATCGTCTCGTCGAAGATGCCGTCGCCGTATGTCTCGACGAGCTGCTTGTAGTCGGCAGGCAGAGCCGCACCGAGGGCCCGCTCGGCTTCCGCCCAGTCCACCGCGGGTGGCGGATTGACGGGCGGAGGGCAGAGGCGGACGAGCGCATCGACGGCGATCATGGAACGGACGCTACCGGGACGCGGACGCGCCCAGTACCCGTGGGCGGCGGAAGGCCAGGCGAAGATCCGCAGCGGAACCCGGCCCCGGTACCCGCTCACCGGGGCGAAGACCTCGGCACGCCGAGGGCTGCGTCTGTCGGGTGGTCGATGAGTGCGCACTTGGCCGGTGGGGCCACCTACAGCGCCGAGTCACGGCTGTGACTGAGCGCTTCAGTTGGCGAGTTGGTTCGCGGAAACCAGCCACCGCCAGCGCCGACGCTCCGTGACAAGAGTGCCGGCGGCCAGCAGGGTCACGGGGATCGCCGCCCAGGCGGGCCAGGCCAGCCACGAGGAGATCACAGCTGCGGCGAGTTGGAGCAGCACCAGCAGGATCGTGGCCCAGCCCGGCACCCCGATGATCACGTTGGCCTTGTCCCTCCGGGTGGAGAAAAGCGTCGGAAGGCCGATCAGGGCCACTACGGACACGGCGGCAAGCATCCATGAGTGGCCGGCCAAGGCCCAGGGGGTGGCCACCCACGCGACGAGCTCCGTCGCGAAGCGCAGGGCGGACGCGGCGCGGTCGTCCGGTCGTCCCGAGGTCGTTTCTCCACCAGCAACGTCGGTCACCTGCGGACGATCTCACGGCGCGCG
The DNA here is from genome assembly GCF_045162695.1 of Streptomyces sp. NBC_01003. Classification (NCBI taxonomy): domain Bacteria; kingdom Bacillati; phylum Actinomycetota; class Actinomycetes; order Kitasatosporales; family Streptomycetaceae; genus Streptomyces; species Streptomyces sp. NBC_01003. The sequence continues at coordinate 10,188,210 of NZ_CP108707.1, read as the reverse complement.
GCCGACTGCCAGGGGGTGGGGGCGCCACCGTCGCACCATGGCTTCCCGTATGCCCCGCACAGCCGGGGACACACGGGACGCTGAGTGCTTCAGCTGGCGAAACTCGCCAACTGAAGCACTCAGTCACGTGCTCCGTCACAAGGACACGCGGGACCCAGGACTCGCTCTGTTCGATTTTTGTTCGATATATTGGAGACAGAACAAGCCATGCGGCTTGAATGGGGCTCGTGTGATCGGAGGTGGCAAACGTGAAGACCTCCGGGTTCTCTCACCTGCACGTAGCCTCCGGATACTCGGCCCGCTACGGCGCCTCACTCCCCCACGACCTGGTCCGCCGGGCCGCCGAGCGCGGCCTCTCCACGCTCGCGCTGACCGACCGCGACACGGTCGCCGGGACCGTGCGCTTCGCCAAGGCCGCGGCCGCCGCCGGCGTGCGCCCGGTCTTCGGCGTCGACCTCGCCGTCGCCCCCGCCGCCGACCCCGACCCGCGCCGGCCCGACGTGGCCCTGCCCGCCCCGGCCGCAGCCGCCCGGTCCTGAACGAGAGCCGCACGCGCGGCCCCGGCATCAGCTCCGGATGGGTAGTGCCGCCGCACCGAAGCGTCACGGCATCGCCTTCGTACGCACCACCGTCGGCCGAGGGCACCGGGGACCACCGTCAGGTCGTCCTCGTCAAAAGCGGACCTGCCCTCAACTCTCGCTGCCGGCAAGGGCCCGTCGCCGGTCGCTCCTGGCCCTCACGCTTCACTGGGCAGCACGCGAGTGCGGCCAATGGCGCCGAGCCAGGCGGCCGAGGGCTTGGGAGTACGGACGAAGGTCTCGCGGTCGACGGCGATCAGGCCGAAGGTCGGTTCGTAGCGGCCCCATTCGTAGTTGTCCAGGGCGCTCCAGTGGAAGTAGCCGCGGACGTCGATGCCGTCGCGCAGGGCGGCGTCCAGGGAGTCCAGGGCGCCGGTGGTGTAGTCGATGCGGCGGGAGTCGTCGGCGGTGGCGATGCCGTTCTCGGTGACGATCAGCGGCGTACCGGTGGCGACGGAGGCGCTGTGCCGCAGGGCGTGGCCGAGGGCCTGCGGGTAGTACTCCCAGCCCATGAGGGTGCGTTCCGCACCCTCGGGTACGGGCAGCCGGCCGTTCGGGCCGATGAGCGTGCGCGTGTATGCCTGCACACCGAGCCAGTCGTCGCCGCGGGCGGCTTCAAGGAAGACGTCCACACGCGGGTGCCGGAATGCCGCGGCGACATCCTCGGCTCCGGGCAGGGGCTGGCACACCAGGTTGGCGACGGACCAGCCGGCACTCACCTGCGGTGCAAGGGACTTGACCGTTTCGACGGCGCGGGCGTGCGCCCGTACCAGTGCATCGGTGGTGGCCCCGTCCGGGGCCGGCGGGGCCTCGGCAAAGGACACGGCCTGGCCGGAGGCGAGGGCGGCCTGCGCGGCAGCCATGACGGCGAGAATATTGGGCTCGTTGATGGTGCACACATGCGCCACGTCCGTGGCGTAAATGGGGGCGGCTGCCGTGAGGTAGCGGGCGAAGAGTTCGTCCGATCCGGCGGCGGCCCAGCCGCCGCGCTGGGCGAACCAGCGGGGTGCGGTGAAGTGGTGCAGCGTCACCATGGGCCGCAGGCCCCGTTCGCGGGCGCCCTCGACCATGCGCCGGTAGTGGGCGATGGCGGCGCGGGAGAACTCGCCCGGGGCCGGTTCGATGCGGGCCCATTCGATGCTGAACCGGTAGTCGGTGAAGCCGAGTTCGGCCAGCAGGTCCATGTCCTCGCGCCAGCGGTGGTAACTGTCGCAGGCGTCGCCACTGGGTTCTTTGACGTAGGGGATTCCACTGTGCTCGAACTCCCACCAGTCGCTGTTGGTGTTGCCGCCCTCGATCTGGTGGGCGGCGGTGGAGGCGCCCCACAGGAAGCCCTCGGGCAGTCGTCGTTCATGCGTCATGAGCTGGTTCTCTCTTCTGTGTGGCCGCGTGCGGGGGCAGTCGCGGCGGGTCGGCGGACCCGGCTGTTGATGGCGAGGCAGGCAGGTGGGTGCGCGCGCAAAGGGCGAAACGTCAGGTGGCGGGGTCGAGGGCTTGTTCGCGGCGCGCGTGCAGTTCCCTCTGGACACGGGCCACGTCATCGGCGTACGAGCGGTGAAGGAGCGTCAGGAAGGCGCCGTTGATCAGCATCAGGACGACGAGGGCCCACAGGAAGACCGTGCGCAGTCCGACGGCGTCACCGAGGAAGCCGGCACCGAGGCTGTAGGCGGCCCAGGCGATCGCTTCGACGATGGAGACGTAGAGGGCGAATGCGGCCCCGCGCAGTTCCGGTGGGGTGATGGCCATGACCATGGGGCGGTTGACGCTCGGGTTGATGCCCTGGGTCGCGCCCATGAGGGCGAAGAAGACACAGAACAGGGCGATGCTGTCGTAGCCGAACTGGGTGCCGAAGTAGGCGACGAGCGCGAAGGCGAACTGGGCCGCCTGGAGGACCGCGACAAGGCCGTGGCGCGGGCTGAGCCGGGTGGCCCGGTCGGCGGCGACGCCGCCGAGGAGCGTGCCGAGGAAGTAGCCGACGCCGAAGGGCAGCAGCACGATCGACGCCTTCTGGGTGCTGAAGCCGTAGGCGTCCACGAGGAAGACCACGCCGAAGGTGCCCACCAGGAGGTGTCCAGACAGCAGGCGCGAGACGAGCAGGATCACCAGGCTGCGGATCTTGAGGAGCGAGAGCGCCTTGGTCCAGGTGAGTTTCGCCTGGGCGTCGCGGGTGGCGCGGTCGAGGTCGGCGAGCTGCTCCTCGGACGCGCCGCGTCCCGGATCGCGGAACCCCACCCAAAGGGCGAGGCCCAGCAGGATGTTGAAGGCGCCGATGCCCCACAGGCCCCAGCGCCAGCCGTCGTCGACACCGGCCAGCTGGCCCTTGAGCGGGCCGATCACAGCGGTGACCAGGGAGACTGCGCCGTAGACCACGCCGACCGCGCGGCCTCGGGACGAGCCGCCGAAGAGGTCGCCGATGAGTTCGGTGATGATGGGGTTGGCGGCCGCGTAGCCGGCTGCCAACACGGAGTAGAGGACGAGGAGTTGGGTGAAGTTCTGCGAGAAGCCCGCGGCCACGCCCCAGACGCCCCAGAGCCCGGTGGCCACGACGAGGACGCTCTTGCGCGACCAGCGCTGCGCCGCCCACACCCAGAAAGGGCCGGTGAAGGCGCCCACGATCTTGGCCGCGGCGGTCAGTATCCCGAGGGCGCCCAGCGAGACGCCGAGGGACTGCCGGATCAGCGGGAAGAGGCTGCTGACCAGGCTCGCCTCGGTGCTGTCGACCAGCATCGTGCCACCGAGCAGGGACAGCTGTCGCCAGCGCCCCTCGACCTGGACCTCGGCTTTGGGCGTGACGGGGCTCTGGCTAAGCTCAGGCATCGCGCCTTCTCTTTTCTCTGCGTTCTTCTTGGCGGGAGATCTGCGGGAGGGAGAGGGCAGTCGCCGGTGACGGGGCGGCAACCCCGTCACCGGCTCAAGTGGCCGCAAGGCGCTCAGAGTTGAGCGAGCTCCTCGGCCACCAGGCGGAGGTTCGACGGCGGGAACAGCGCGCCCGCCATCGCGGCGACATCGATGAGCGGAGTCGCCCCGATCATCTGCAGGAGCTCCGAGTCGGCGACGCCGGGCAGGTGCCTGCGCAGCACTTCGACGGCGACCGGGTCGGAGATCAGCGCCGCGAGGGGCGTGCGCAGCGAGAGACGGCCCTCGGGGAAGTCCTTGGCGCGGGGCAGCGGTTGGGCGGCCCGTTCGGCCTGCTCGCGCTGGGCCCGTACCAGGAGGTGCTTCTCCGTGACCGGGCCGTGGGCGGGCAGACCGAGGCGTTCGTACTGGCTGGGCGGGGCGTCGCCCGCGCGCATCAGCTCCACCAGCAAGGCGGCCATGCGCAGTTCGGCGGCGTCGTCGACCAGCGGGGTGTGCTGCTCGGGGTCGGTCTCCAGGTCGAAGAGGAGCGTGCCGTGGTGGTACGGGTTGACGAGGGTGCGGCCCGGCACGCGCAGGGTGCGGATGTTCTTGGTGAAGTCGAAGGGCTCGGCCAGTTCCAGGTCGGCGAGTTCGGCGGGTGAGAAGCGGCCCCGCATGTGGGTCGGCATCAGGGTGTGTTCGTACAGGGGCGCGTTGTCGGGTGAGGCGGGCGCCCGCATGTAGACGTAGCGGCCGTCGGTGACGTTGACGTGTCCGCCGTGGATGCCGAACAGGCCCGCTTCGCGCACCGGGGTGTCCTCGGCGACCGGGAGCGGTGCGCCCTGCATGTCGCCGGGGCGGTCGACGTCGAAGAACTCGAGGAGGGTCGGCGCCACGTCCACGGTCTGCACGAGCGCCGAACGCCGTTCGCCCGCAACGCGGTTGCGCGGGTCCCAGGCGAACAGCGGCAGGTGGACCAGTTCGTTGAACCAGGGCTGGACGCTCTTGCCCCACCAGCCCTTCTCGCCGAGCAGCAGCCCGTGGTCGGTGTTGACGATCAGCAGGGTGTCGTCCCACAGCTCCAGTTCGTCCATGGTGTCCAGGACCCGGCCGAGCGAGTGGTCGCACATCGACAGGAGCGCCCCGTACTCGAAGCGGGCGTGCTCCACCTGGCCGTCGGTCTCGACGACGCGCTTGTAGTCGGGCCAGTCGAAGTGCGGGCCTTCGTAGCCGTGCGGGTAGAGGTCCTTGTACTGCTGGTGGCTGAAGAACGGCTCGTGCGGGTCGAAGGTCTCGATCTGCACGAACCACCGGTCGGCATCCTTGTTCGTGCGGACGAAGTCGAGGCCCGCGTCGAAGGTGAGGGTCTGCGGGTGCCGGTCCTCCGTCGCCATGTGGGGGCGGTTGACCCAGTCCTGGCGGTAGGCGCCGAAGCGCATCCGCTTCAGGTCCTCGGGTATCTCGGGGTCGGCGACCTGGCCCTTCCACGGGTCGCCCTCCTGGCCGCGGAAGAACTCCCAGGTGTTGTAGCGGCCGTGGTAGGTGGCCCCGCCGTCCTCCCAGTAGTGCGGGTGGTCGCTGACGAGGTGGGTGTACACGCCGTTCTGCTTGAGGAGTTCGGGCATCGAGTCGTCGAACGGCTCAAGGGGGCCCCAACTGCGGTGCAGGAAGTTGTGCCGCCCCGTGTGGAGTTCGCGGCGGGCCGGCATGCAGGGCATCGAGCCCGCGTACGCGTTGTCGAAGGTGACGGCCTTCTCCGCGAGCCGCGCGAAGTTCGGAGCGTGGGTCCAGTCGCCTCCGTACGGCGGCAGCATGTGCCGGTTGAGGCTGTCGAACATCACCATGATCGCCCTCATCGGACGGGCTTCCCTTCTGTCAGGTTGCGCAGGGTCCGCTCCAGCCAGGCGACCCAGCGGTCCATGGCGGCCGCGCCGAGCGTATGGAGAGCGTCGTGGACCTGCCGGTCGAGGTCCTGGTCGAGGCCGGGTGCCGGGTCCTCGTAGCGCAGAGTGCGGTCGCGGTCCCGGTTCTTGGCGATCTGCGCGCGGCGGTATCCGAGTTCGGTCCCGACGATCCGGATCGCGGCGTCCGTGTCGAGCGGCGCAGCGACGCTGAACCGCGCGAGGAAGTCGATCTCCTGGAAGCGGCTGGGCGGCTCGTAGGGCGAGCGCACCCATTCCATGAGGACCTCGCGCCCACGCGGCGTGAGCCGGTACACCTTGGCGTCCGGGCGGCCTTCGCGCGCGTCGACCTCGTGCCGCACCCAGCCGTCGGCCTCCATCTGCCCGAGCTTGCGGTAGATCTGGCTGTGGTGGGCCCGCGCCCACAGGAACTGCCCTTCGGTCTCAAGCCACTTGCGCAGGTCGTACCCGCTGTAAGGGCGACGGGCCAGCAGGCCGAGCAGGACGTACTCGAACTTCACGGACGTGGACTCCCTCAGTGCGGAAGCTGTGTGCGACGTTTTTCTATGTGCAGCTTCACCTAGGTGAGAATTCATATACTCACGTCATGGAGACGTCAATGGGATGTTGCGTACCGGAAACCCGGATCTGCTCCACAGGACCGCTGCCCGCGCCGGCCCATGTGCCGCCCGCGCACGACCAAGTCACCCTCCCCGGGGGCGAGTTCCTGATGGGGGACGCCTTCGACGAGGGCTACCCGGCGGACGGTGAACAGCCCGTGCACGCGGTACGCGTAGCCCCGTTCGCCATCGACGTCACCACGGTGACCGTGGCGACGTTCGAGGCGTTCGTCACCGACACCGCGTACGTGACCGTCGCCGAACGGGAAGGCAGCTCCGCCGTGTTCCACCTGGCGGCCGCCGCCGAGCGGGCGGACGTCCTCGGGGCAGACCCGGCTGCCCCCTGGTGGCTGGACGTACGGGGCGCCGACTGGCACCACCCCCACGGCCCGCTGTCCACCGCGGAGCCGGACCACCCAGTGATGCACGTGGCGTGGGACGACGCCCTGGCGTACTGCGCCTGGGCTGGCCGCCGCCTGCCGACCGAGGCGGAGTGGGAGTACGCGGCCCGCGGCGGACTCGCGGGCCGCCGCTTCGACTGGGGCGACGAACTCACCCCCGACGGACGGTGGTTGTGCAACATCTGGCAAGGCCGCTTCCCGTATGCCAACACCGGTGCGGACGGCTGGCTGGCGACCGCACCGGTGCGGTCCTACCCGCCCAACGGCCTCGGCCTGTACGAGGTCGCCGGGAACGTCTGAGAGTGGTGCGCGGACTGGTTCGCCTCCAACTACTACGCCCACTCCCCTGCCGCCGACCCTCGGGGGCCGCGGAGCGGCGAGCGCCGTGTCATGCGGGGCGGCTCCTACCTGCGCCACCACACCTACTGCCACCGCTACCGCGTGGCCGCACGCTCGGCCAACACGCCGGCGTCCAGCAGCGGGAACTGCGGGTTCCGCACGGTCGCCGGGTGAGGGGTGACGGGGTCAGGATGTCTCCTCCCTCTCGGTGCCCGCGGCCGACCGCACCGTCTCGACCAGTTCCTGTACGTCGTCGAAGCTCAGGGGAACGATCGGGAGCCCGGCGAGCTGGCTGAGGCGCATGTTGGCCACCATCCGCTGGCGGGAGCTTCCCTCCTGGGGGTAGGCGTCGCCCATGGACTTCTGGACCCGGCTGAGCAGTGCGGTGATGGCCGGGCCGCCCACGGGGTGGGCGAGCCATACCTCGACGGTCGAGTCGGCGTCCGGCTGGTCGGCGTAGGCGTCGCCGTCGACCGGGACCGTAGTGGTCAGCCTGATGTCGCGGCTGGAAGCCCCGACATCGATACGGTGGTCGGCGTCCTCGACGAGCCAGGTATCGGCTGCGGTGTTGAAATAGGCGAGGTCGGCGCGGGCGATGCGGACGGTAACGTTCTGGGTCTCGCCGGGCGTGAGGCGCACGGCGGCGAATCCCTTCAGCTCCCGTACGGGGCGCCGGGCCCGCGTGCCCGGCGCGGCCACGTACACCTGGACGACCTCGTGACCGGCCCGCTCCCCGGTGTTGGTGACCGCCACGGTGACGTCGAGCCCGCCCGCGTCCGAGGCCACCCGCAGGTCCGCGTAGTCGAAGGTGGTGTACGACAGGCCGTGCCCGAAGGGGAAGGAGACCGCCATGTCCCGGGCGTCGTAATGGCGATAACCGACGAACAGGCCCTCGCTGTACGTGACATGACCGTTCTCACCGGGCCAGGCCAGGTACGCCGGGGTGTCGACGAGCCGCAGCGGGATCGTCTCCGCGAGGCGACCCGACGGGTTCGCCCTGCCGAACAGGAGGTCGGCGGTGGCCGAGCCACCGGCCTGGCCGGACAGCCAGCCTTCCAGGACGGCCGGTACGTCGTCGATCCAGCCGGCCAGCCGGACCACGCCACCGTTGGAGAGGACCACGACGGCGTTCGGGTTGACCGCGATGACGGCGGAGAGCAACCGGGTCTGCTCCTCAGGGAGTTCGATGTGTTCGCGGTCGTAGCCCTCGGACTCGAAGCTCGGCGGCAGACCGAGGAACAGCACAACCACGTCCGCACTCTCGGCCGCGCGGACAGCCTCCTCGTGCGGCGCTGCCGCATCGGCGTCCGGAGCATCGACGGGGAAGCCGGGAGCGAAGGTGACGTGCGCCGTGGGCGCGGCCTCAGTGATCGAGGTCAGTGCGGAGTCCAGCCGGGTCGGGGTCACGCGCGAGCTGCCCTCGCCCTGGTAGCGGGGAGTACGCGCGAACTCACCGATGACCGCGATGTGTTGGGGTGCGGCGGGGTCCAGCGGGAGGAGCGCGCCGTCGTTCTTGAGCAGTACCGCCCCGCGCGTGGCGACCTCGCGGGCCAGGTCGTGGTGGGCGGCCGGGTCGAAGTCGGCACCGGGGCGCGCGTGCTCGGCCGCCTTGCGGGCGAGTGCCACGACCCGCGCGGCACTGCGGTCCAGTGCCTCCTCGGAGAGTTCCCCGGATTCCACGGCCGCGACGGCCCGGGCAGGGCCGGCACCGGACGAGGACGGCATCTCCAGATCAAGCCCGGCGGCAAGAGCCCGCGCCCGGTCGACCACGGCGCCCCAGTCGGAGACGACCACGCCGTCGTATCCCCACTCGCCGCGCAGCACGTCCGTCAGAAGCCAGGGGTTCTGCGACGCGTGCACGCCGTTGACCCGGTTGTAGGCGCACATGACCGTCCAGGGCCGGGCCTCGGTCACCACGCGGTGGAAGGCCGGAAGATAGATCTCGCGCAAGGTCCGTACGTCGATGTCCGCACTCACCGACATACGGCCGGTCTCCTGGTTGTTCGCGGCGAAGTGCTTGACCGAGGCCCCCACACCCTGCGCCTGCAGGCCCTTGACCCAAGCCACCCCCAACACCCCACTGAGCAGCGGGTCTTCGGAGAGGTACTCGAAGTTGCGACCGCACAGCGGGCTGCGCTTGATGTTGACGCCGGGGCCGAGAAGCACGTGCACGCCGTGCGCGAGGCACTCGCGGGCCAGGGCGTCGCCGACCCGCCCCGCGAGGTCGGCGTCCCAGGTGCTCGCCAGGGTGACGGCGGGCGGGAAGCAGGTGGCCGGAGCGCTGCCGTTGATGCCCAGGTGGTCGGCGTGGGTGTCGTTCTGCAGCCGCAGCCCGTGGGGGCCGTCCGAGAGGCGGACCGCCGGGAGCCCGGCGTCGGGGATCCCCGTGGTGTGCCACCAGCCCGCGCCGGTGGTCAGGTCGGCCTTCTCGGCGAGGCTCAGCCGGGCCACCGTCTCGCCGGGCGTCTGCGTCGACTGGTTCGGGTTGTTCATGCCTTCTCCTTGGAGGGTGGTGCGGGTTGATGTGCGGCGCGGAGGGTGCGGTGGTCGGCTGCGGTCATCGGACTCCCTTCACGCGCAGGACCGCCACCGCGCCGAGCAGCGCGAAGACCAGGGCGAGTGGGAAGAGCGTCCGGTACCCGCCGAGCCAGAGGACGACGGCTCCGGCGATGGCGGGCGCGAGGACCTGCGGCAGGGTGGCCGCGACGTTCACGACGCCGAGGTCGCGGGCGAAGGACCGCTCGGAGGGCAGCACTTGGGAGATGAGGGCCGTGTCCACGCCCTGGAAGCAGCCGAAGCCGATGCCCACCAGGAAGGCCATCGCGGTCATGCCGGTCAGGGTGGGGACGGCGAACGGGATGAGCATGGCGCAGCCGATGAGGGCCGCCGAGGCGACGACGAACACCTTCCGCCTGCCGAGCCGGTCCGAGAGAGGGCCGGTGATCACGGCGGCCGGGAGCAGGCCCGCGACGGCGGTCAGTGCCAGGGCGGGTACATGGTCGATCGCCTCGTCGTGCAGGCCGATGTAGTCCTGGAGGATGTAGAGCTTGTACCCGAAGACCAGGAAGTACGACAGGTTCGTGCACAGCCTGCTGACGAACACCCAGAAGAAGTCGGGGTACTTACGCGGGTTCGGCAACAGCCCTGCCAGGAACTCACGGACCCGAAAGGGCTCCTGGGGCGCGTCCCGGCTCGGGCGGTCCGGGTTGAGGATCACGAAGACGACCGCCAGGGCCGTCGCGAGCGCGGCGAGTACCACGTATGCCGTGGTGATCCGCTCCTCGAAGACGGCGGCGAAGATCTGGCCGAGGAGCGAGCCGCACATGGAGCCGAGGCCGGTGACGGTGGAGAACAGGCCACGCCTCTCCGGTGGCACCCGGTCGGGCATGACGGCCGAGAGCGGGCCCACCGCGAAGTTGTAGCCGATCTGCACCAGGCACCAGAGGGCCAGCAACGCCGGTACGGAGTACGCGAACGCCATGCCGATCAGGGCCAGGCCACCGGTCGTCACACCGGCCACGATCCAGGGCCCACGCCTGCCGAAACGGCTGCGGGTCCGGTCCGACACGGCTCCCGCGACGGGCTGGGCGACCATCGCGAGGAGCGCGCCCACCGTGGTGACGACCGCGAGCGTGCCCACCTTCGCGTCCTCGCCGACCGTGCGCTGGACCTGGAGTGCCAGCAGGGTGCCGGGGACAGCTCCCCATACGAGGGCGACGCCGAGGTTGGCGGGGCCGATGCATGCCATGAGGCGGCGCAGCGCCCGGCCGTCGACCGGTGAGGCCGCTCCCGCCGGATCGGCAGGGAGCAGGGAGGGTGCGCGGAACTCCCCAGGGGGTCTCGCCATCGGGACCTTCTTTCGGTGGGCCGCACCTGCGACTGGCACAAAACAGTACGGCGTACTGTTTTTACTGACAAGGCTTTGCGCAGGCGCGATGGCGGCCGAATAGGGTGGGCGCGTGACAGTCAGAAACTCCTACCCCAAGGGGGTCGCCAAGCGGGAGGAGATCCTCAAGGTCACCCTTGAGATCTTCGGCCGCGAGGGCGAGCGGAACACCACCCTGCGGATGGTCGCCAAGGAGAGTCACATCAGCCTGACCGGGCTGATGCACTACTTCGAGTCCAAGGACCACCTGCTCACCGAGGTTCTGCGCGCCAACGACCGTGCGGCCGAGGCGCGCTTCCGCGACCCGGACGTCGCACGCGATCCAGGCGAATTCCTGGCCAAGGCCCTGACGGCGAACGCTGCCAACTCCGCCCGCGTACGCCTCTACGTCACTCTTGCCGCGGCCTCGACCGACCCCGCACACCCGGCCCACACGTACTTCAGGGAACGCTTCGCCCTGCTGCGCACCACGATCGCCGAGCACCTCACGGCCGAGCAGCGGGCCGGCCGAGCGAGCCCCGGGCTCGACCCGCACTTCACCGCCTCAGCCCTCGTCGCGGCGACCGACGGCATCCAACTCCAGTGGCTGAGCGACCCCGACATCGACATGGCGGACCACGTCCGCGGGGTCTGGCGAATGCTCACCGCGATGCCCGGCTCGGCGGACGCCGCCGCATCACGCGGGTAGCGCCTCAGACAGGATCGGCCACCTCGTGGCCCGTGACCGCTCGGGCGTAGGCGCGCAGGGCGGTGATCACTTCAGTGCGGGTGCGGCGGCCGGCGAGGACCTCCATCTGGTAGCCGTCCTCCATGGCGACGAAACTGGCGGCGAGCAGGCGCGGCGGATCCTGCAAGGCGAAGTGCCCCTGAGCCTGCCCCAGGACCAGGATTCCCGAATACACGGCGATCTGACGTTCCGTCAGCGCGCTGTCGAGGGCCGCCGCCTTGGCGTCACGCAGACAGCGCGGCCAGTACTCGAACAGGAGCCGGGTCAGCACGTCGTCGGGGCCGCTCGCAACCCCCTTGTCATCAGGGGTGGGCTGCCATTGGGCAACCCGGAAAGCAACTTGGAAGGCAGTCTGGAAAGCAAGCTGAAAAGAAACCTGTACGGCCACCCGCCACCGAGAACTGCCGCCGCAGTCGGTGACTCCGACCGACGCAGACACGACTGCGCCGTGAGGGCGTGGATGGTGATGTCGACCGGCACCGGAACGGGCAGCTCGTCGCCGGCCACCTCGTACACCACCGTCTTGAGCGCCATCACCTTCAGCGCGGTCTCCAGCAGTACCGGGGCATCGCGAGTGACGTCGAACTCGACGATCAGCGGACCGCCGCTTCTAGCCGGACAACTGTGCCCCTTCACACCGCTACGCGGTGCGTGGGGCCTCACTGCCCGGTGCGCCGCGCCCGGCCAGTACCTGACGCGGGCGGGCGCGTTCGAGTAATTGTCAAGACTTGTGGATTGGCAGCCCGCCGGGTGAGGGGTCGGTCTTGCGTTCCAGCAGTGTGACCGTGACGCCGGGCGCAATCTGACGCTTGCTGGTGGGGGTGAATCCGCGCCTTTGGTAGAGGGCGAGCGCGGGCTGGTTGGCGGTTCCGGTGGAGACCAGGGTCACGTCTGCGGGTTCCATGACGTCCAGACTGTTGAGCAGCGCTGTAGCGATGCCGCGGCGATGTGCGCGCGGATGGACTACGAGTCGGCAGATGTCCAGGGTTCCGTCGTGTAGTCGGGTCCAGGACACTGCTCCGGCCAAACTGATCTCGTCGGACACCCCAAGGAAGGACTCGGTGCAGCCGCGCAACTCCTGAAGGGTTTCGTGCAGTGGCGGGATGCCGTCGAATCCGATGAGTTCGGCCTCCACAGCGTAGGCAGCGCGCTGAAGTTCCCACAGCTGCCGCAGGGTGGCTGAATCAGCCAGGTCCAGCCGGTGGGGTTCGCCTAGCTGTCGGCGGGGCGTTGCGCTGATATCGCTGTAGCTCGTCACGCCGTGATCGTCTCAGAGCGCTCTATCAGCACGCCACGTTCGAAACAGGCTCCGGCGCGGACCAAGGCGACGAGGTGAGGTGCGTTCACCGCTCGCCAGCGGGCCTGGGCGGATTCGACGAGTTTGAAGACCATGGCCAGGGCGGCGGGCGCGCTTCCAGCACCTCTGGTGACCTTGGTCCGCAGCCGGACGGTCGCGAACGTCGACTCGATCGGGTTCGTCGTGCGGAGGTGGATCCAGTGTTCGGCGGGGAAGTCGTAGAACGCCAGCAGTTCCTCAACATCGCCGGTGATCCTTTTGACAGCCTTGGGCCACTTCGCGCCGTAGGCGTTCTCGAAGGTGGTGATCGCCTTGAGGGCGTGGTCGCTGTCCTCGGCGTTGTAGATGTCCTGCAGAGCCTTGCGGGCGCCTGGCTGGGCCGACTTCGGCAGCGTGTTGATCACGTTGGCCGTTTTATGAAGCCGTAAATAATCAACTTGTCGGTGTGTCGGTTTCTTCATCCGCGACGGCAAGGAGTTCGGTGGCGGTGCGGTAGCGGGTGGTGGTCGGAGGTCGGAGAAGCCCGCCTTCGGCAAGCAGGGGCCGGATCTCGCGGACGGCGTTCCCGATCGAGGACCTGCTGCTCACGTCCCCCAGCACGTCGGCGAGGACATCCAGGGTGCACAGCTTCCGCAGGTAGCGGATGGCGACGACGATGCGTTCCCTGTCGCCGAGCTTCTGCGGGAAGACGCCGCCGCGGCTGCCCGGCTGGCGATCTGCGCCCCGGCGCTGGTAAGAGGCACGCTCGACCTGGGCAACCTGGCGTGGAGCGAGGCGGCGAGCGAGCGCATCCAGCTCCGTGCGGGACATGCCGGTAAGCCGCGGATGCGACAGGCTCTCCACTATCCGGGTGCGCGGCGGGGTCCTGTCGGTGTCGAGGAAGGCCATCAGCGTGTGCGCCGTTGTGAACCGGCTGGGGGCGTAACCGGGCTGGTGGCCGTGGTCCTTCGTCCTGATGACAATGGAGAACGACACGGCCAGCCGGCGGCGTCGCGCGGCCTCGTCATCGGGCGGCGGCGAGGAGGGCCACAGGCCGCCGGCAGTGGCGAAGGCCTGTGCCAGTGGGTCGCGGAACAGCGCGTTCTCCCGCTCGGTCTCCAGCGCCCGCACCACCGACGCGTACGCGGGCTTCGACAGCGGCACGATGATGCTGCGGAAGGTCCGCCAGGGCCCGGCTCCGTCCACCCGCGCAGCCCAGCTCCCGAGGCAGTGCGAGGAAGAACGAGCAGAAGAGGTAGATGAAGAACGGGTTGGCGATGAACGGCACGATCTGCGCCTGGTACGTGTCCAGCCAGCCCAGCTCCGTCATCATCAGCAGCAGGGGGATGGCGAGCGCCTCGAACGGGATGATGATGAGCGCGACCACGGCCGCGAGCACGACGTTGCGGCCGGTCCAGCGGAGCCGGGCGAGCGCGTAGCCGAACATGCTGTTGACGACGAGGCCGAGGCCGACCGTCGCACCGCACACGACAAGGGAGTTGAGCAGCAGACGGCCGAAGTTCGAGCGCTCCCAGGCGCTGGTGAAGTTGTCGAGCGTCGGGTGCAGCGGGATCAGAGCGCGCCAACTGCCGCCGTCGGCGAGGACAACGGCGTTGGGCTTGAGCGCACCGGCGAACATGAAGACCAGCGGGAGCAGCATCACCAGCGCGATGAGGCCGCAGATGACGTAGTGGAGAAGGAGGTTGTGGGTGGGGCGGGAGCGTCCCGTGGAGCCCTTCGTCGAGCGGCGTCCGGGGGCGGTGAAGAGGGTCATCGGACGGCGCGCTCCTCACGGGCGAGCCGGCGCTGGATGAGCGTGACGGCGAGAACGAACAGGAAGAAGACGACGGCGATGGCGGACGCCTGGCCGATCATGCGCCGGGGGTAGCCGGTCTGCACCATCATCGTGCGGGTGGAGTCCGTGGGCCCCGCCGGGGAACTGCGGCATCATGTAGACCTGATCGAACAGGCGGAAGGCGAAGATCGCCGTCACGTTGATCACCAACACCCGGGTGTTGCCCAGGCCCGGGAGCGTGACGTGGCGAATCTGCTGCCAGGCGTTCGCCCCGTCGACCCGCGCCTCCTCGTAGAGCGAGGCGGGGATGGCCTGGAGACCGGCGAGGAAGATCACCATCTTAAGAGATCATCTCAATTGGCGATGCCGGTAACCTGATGCTGTGTTGCTGACTGAGCGTCTGGTCCCTGATGGACTGTGGGAGTTGTTCCAGCGGGTGGTGCCGGAGGCGCCGACTCGGCCACAGGGTGGTGGTCGGCGCCGTCATGGGGACCGTGAGGTGTTGGCGGCGATTGTCTTCGTGGCCACGACCGGTTGTACGTGGTCGCAGGTCCCGCCGGTGTTCGGGCCGTCGGGGGCCACGGCTCACCGCCGGTTCATGGAGTGGAGCCGACAACGGGTCTGGGCGAAACTGCATCGTCTGGTCCTGGACGAGCTGGGGGCTCGAGGCGAGCTCGACTGGTCACGATGCGCGATCGACTCGGTGAACATGCGCGCCCTGAAAAAGGGGACCTGACGGGTCCGAATCCTGTAGATCGGGGCAAGTACGGTTCGAAGATCCACTTGATCACCGAGCGGACCGGACTGCCGCTTTCCGTCGGCATCTCCGGCGCCAACCTCCACGACAGCCAGGCCCTCGAACCACTCGTGCGCGGCATCCCACCGATCAGATCCCGGCGCGGTCCACGCCGCCGACGCCCCGCCAAGCTTCACGCCGACAAGGCCTACGACAACCGTCACCTGCGGCAATGGCTCCGCCTACGCCACATCACACCCCGCATCGCCCGCAAGGGAGTTGAGACGTCACAGAAGCTGGGGCGCCATCGGTGGACCATCGAACGCACCATGGCCTGGCTCGCCGGCTGCCGACGTCTCCACCGTCGCTACGAGCGCCAGGCAATCCACTTCCTGGCCTTCACCAGCATCGCCTGCACCCTCATCTGCTACCGCAGACTCACCAATTGAGATGATCTCTAAATCCGACGCCCTGCCAGACCGAGGTCAGCACGATCGCGAGCATCGCCCTCCGTTGATGGTCGGTGACGTGGCGGCACACCCGAAGACAGGGCAGGTGTGGGAGCTGCCGTCCTTCCTGCCCATCGGGAAGGACGCCCAGGGCCGCGAGCGTCGCGCACTGCTCGTCAACCCGGCCTTCCCCGATGGTCCCGGCGAGTACAGCAGCAAGTACGTCTTCTACTGGGTCGGCGTCTGGGACGGCTCCTCCCGCACTTGGACGCCCGACAGCACCGTGCCCCAACTGCTCGACTGTGGCGAACACTTCACAAGCCCCGCGGCACGGTCGACGACAGGGGGCGCTCCCTGGTCTTCACCATCGCCCAGGACCGGCGCTCCGAGCAGGGCCACTACGACTCCGGATGGGCACACAACGCGGGCCTGCCGATCGTGCTGTCCCAGCGGGCGCACGGCGACCTCGCCTTCCAGCCCGTGGCCGAGGTCGCGAACCTCCACGACGGCGCGGCTCTCGTGACCATTGACAGTGCGACCTCCGTCTCCGCCGCGAACGCCACCCTTGCCTCGGTCACGGGCGACCTCCTCCACATCAAGCTGACGATGGAGGCGGGCAGCGCGGGCACGCTCGGCCTCGACGTACTGCGCAGCCCAGGCGACGAGGAACGCACCCGCCTCTTCTACGACACAGCCGCCAAGGAGCTGGGAGTGGACCGGACCCGGTCCGGCAACGTCTCCAGCGCCGTGCCGGACCTCGGCATCCAGAAGGGTCAACTCGCCCTCACTCGACGGCAAACTGAGCCCGGATGTGTTCGTCGACCGCTCGACCATCGAGGCGTACGCGAACACGCACCGCTCGATCACCACCCGGGCGTACCCGTCCCGCACGGACTCCCTCGGCCTGCAGCTCTTCGGCGAGGGCAGCACCGTCACGTCCTTGTCGGTCTGGAAGATGGGAGGCATGGCGGTCTGACCCCGGCGTCGACGTCGCGCCCGCCCCGCCTCCTCCGGCGTCAGGTCACCGGGTCGAGGAAGGTCAGCACCGAGGCATCTTCCTCGATCAGCGGGGCGAGCGCGGCGTTGAACGGGCCGCCGTAGGGGGCCTTGAGGTGTGCTTGGAAGGCCGCCTCGTCCCGGTACGCCTCGAAGATCCAGTAGGCGCGGGGCTGGGACGCCTTGGTGTAGACCTCGAAGGCGAGGTTGCCGTCTTCCTCGCGCACCTCTTTGGCGTACTCCAGGATCAGGCGGGCGACGTCGGCCTCCGTGCCCTCGCGTGCGGTGAATTCGGCGAGCAGAGTCTTGTTCATGGTGGCGTGTCCTGTGTGTGGTCGGGGTCGGGTCAGTCGCGGTAGGAGTTCAGGTGCCAGACGCGGGCCTGGTCCAGAGTCACCGAACCGTTTTCGGCGAAGACCTGGACTCCCTGGCTGTCCGGGTTCGGGAAGATCTGGTCGGTGATGGCTGCCTCGCCGCCGCCGCCGAAGACCTCGACGGACGACCAGTCGACCAGGACCCTCAGCTTCACCTTGCCGTTCTTCGCCTTCAGGGGTGCCCGCTGTACGCCGGGGAAGGCGTCGCTGAAGTCCACAGCGCCGGAGTGGGTGCGGTCGACGTACAGCTCCTGTGTGGTGGTGTCGTATCCGATGACGGTCTCCTCGCCCCCGGCACCGGTACGCACCTTCAGGCCGAAGTGGTCGGCGTCTTTGAGGGAGAACGTCGCCTCGATGTCGAGCGCCTTCCCTGTGGCAGCCGAGCCGCCCAGGGGCTGTGAGGTGTCCTTGACCGTGACACCGGTTGCCGTCACCGCGGTCTTCTGCCGCAGGGACTTGAGGCTGTCGACCGGCTCGCTGGTCAGCCGAATCCGGCCGTCGACGGTGCGCAGAGCCATCTGCCGGGGAACGCTCTGCGCGCTCCGCCAGGAAGAGGTGGGGATGGCGCCGCCGTATTCCCAGTCATTCATCCAGCCGATCATGTAGCGCTTGTCGCCCGGCACGTTCTCCCAGGACACGGCCGCGTAGTAGTCCTTGCCGTAGTCGGCCCAATTCGCCCGCTGCACAATGGACTTGGCGGGCTCGGCGGCGGCAGTGAACTGGTCGGCCAGGATGTGGCCCATGCCCGCGGTGTTCATGTCGACGATCTGGATCTGCGCCTGCTTCCCCGCGTAGGGACGGAGGTCGAAGGAGGCCCAGTCGAGTGTCTCGGTGTCGGAACCGGTGGCGGTGCGGACCACCTTTCCGTCGACGATCAGGTTGACGGAGGTCTCCTGGGAGACGGGCTGAGCCTTCGTATCGGACAGCACGATGTTGTCGATGTTGACGTGGCCCCAGCCGCCGGTGTTGTCGTCGACGATTCTGATCTGCGCCTTCTTGCCGTCGAGGTCTTTGACGTCCCAGGAAGCCCAGTTGAGTGCCTCGGTGTCCTTGCCGGTCGCGCTGCGCACCACCTGGCCGTCC
The DNA here is from genome assembly GCF_045162695.1 of Streptomyces sp. NBC_01003. Taxonomy (NCBI): domain Bacteria; kingdom Bacillati; phylum Actinomycetota; class Actinomycetes; order Kitasatosporales; family Streptomycetaceae; genus Streptomyces; species Streptomyces sp. NBC_01003. The sequence goes on along the minus strand of NZ_CP108707.1, from coordinate 10,170,211 downwards.
ACGAGGAGTTCTACGGCGGTGGGGTTCTCGGAGCCGGCCGGGTGATTGCCGCCGCCGACAAGGAAGTTGACGTAGTCCTTGTCGAGGGTGAACTCCGGCGAGGTCAGCGTGCCGGTGGTGGAGTCGCCGTCGCGGAAGGTGTTGACCAGGCCGCCGCCCAGGTATCCGGAGACCTCCTGTTGGCCCGGGAGGGTGCCGGTGGCCGGTGCCGGGCCGAAGGCGTCGCCGGTCGTCGTCCAGTCGCCGTAGCTGCCGCCCTCGAAGTCGGCGAGGACCGTGCCCGTGGGCGGGTCTCCCTGTTCCAGGACTGTTCCGTCCCGGTGCGGGTGCCGTCCGCCGCCGACCTTGAAGTTCAAGTAGGCGCTGTCGACGGTGAATTGGGGCGACGTGAGGATGCCAGTGGTGCGGTCACCGCCGTGGAAACTGTTGGTGAGGCCCGCGCCGTCGAAGCCGGTGACCGCGCTCTGTCCGTCCACGGCGCCAGCCGCGGGGCCGTCACCGAACGCGGTGCCACTGGCCGTCCACGTACCGAAGCCGGTGCCTTCGAAGTCCTGCCGGACGGTGCCGGGAGGCGGGGTGTACGAGCCGGTGTCCTCGGCTGTGAACTTCTTGCCGTCGAAGTCGCCCACGAAGTACTGGGCTCCCGAACCCCCGGCGATCCCACCGGGGTTGAGGTTGACGACCAGCACCCACTTGGTTCTCTTCTTGTCCCCGTCGACCGGGAGGGGGAACAGGTCGGGGCACTCCCACACACCTCCCGTCGCACCGGCCGGACCGAACTCGCTGAGCAGGTTCCAGTCCTTGAGGTTCTTGGACGAGTAGAACCGCACCTTGTGCTCGGTGGAGAGCGAAACCGTCATCAGCCAGCTCTTCGTCGGCGCGTACCACTGGACCTTGGGGTCGCGGAACTCCTTGGAGCCGATGTCCAGGACGGGATTACCCCGGTACTTGGTCCAGGTGCGGCCCCGGTCGGTGCTGTAGGCGAGCGCCTGCGCCTGTATGCCGGTGGCCTTGTCGAGGCTGGTGTAGATCGCCACCATGGGCGGGTTCTGCTTCGTGCCGAACCCGGTGGTGTTGTCCCGGTCGACGACCGCGCTGCCGGAGAACACCATCTCCTTGTCGTCGTGCGACAGCGCGAGCGGAAGCTGCTTCCAGTGCACGAGGTCCGTGCTGACGGCGTGCCCCCAGGACATGTCGCCCCAGGAGTTGCCGTTGGGGTTGTACTGGTAGAAGAGGTGGTACTCGCCCTTGTAGTACAGGAGGCCGTTGGGGTCGTTCATCCAGTTCTTCTGCGGGGTGAAGTGGAACTGGGGCCGGTAGGTCTCGGAGTACGAGGGCGCGTCGGACGCTGCGGCGTGGGGAGCCAGCGGGGCGGCAGAGAGAGCGCAGACGGTCACCGTCGCCGCCGCAATCAGCCGTCTGTGGGCATGCCGGAATACACGTACAGGGCTCATGAGGTCTCCTGCGCTGCGGCCGGTCCGCACAACGGGCCTACTGCCCGGCGCGGACTGATCGGAAGTGAGTCCTTGCCCGGCCGTCGTCCACGACACGGGAAGGAAAGGGATGTCATCGATGACATCGTGGCGAGCCGATGATGAGCGCAATCCGGTCACCGCGTCAACGGTTCGGGCACAACGTCCCGTTGAACGACAATCCGCCCGTCAGGCGCGCTACCGCGTGGCGAGCTGCTCCACCTGGCTCCGCCACGGCGGGTTCGGGCCGGGAACCGAGCAGGTCAGAGCCGCGACACGGGTGGCGAACCGACAGGCGTCCGCCACGTCGTCGAGACGGAGCTTCGACAACCGGCCGCCGAGGAGTCCAACGGCGCCGAGGTGGTGCAGCAACCCGGCAGTGAAGGAGTCCCCCGCGCCGACCGTGTCGGCGACGACCGCCGGCACGGCGGGCACCCGGAATCGTTCGCCGTCGAGCGAGGCCAGGACGCCGCCGGCGCCGCGCGTGATCACCACGAGCCGTGCGCCGGCCGCGTGCCAGATGTCGCACGCCTTCTCGGGCGAGGCGTCGGGCAGCAGGAGTTCCAAGTCGTCCTCGCTCAGGCGCAGCACGTCGGCAAGGTCGCACCAGTGCGCCAATCGGGCGCGGTAGACCTCGGGCCGCACCAGCAATGGCCGGACGTTGGGGTCGATGCTGATCGTCGCGTCGGGAGCGGCGGCCGCCAGGAACTCCTCCACGGCCGCCGCCCCGGGCTGCCGCACCAGAGCCAGGGAGCCGGTGTGCACGCAGGCGGTCCCGGACAGGTCCACGCGCGCCAACTCCCTTGCCGTCCAATGCCAGTCGGCCGTGTTCTGCGCGTGGAAGGAGTACGTGGCCTGCCCCTGGGCGTCCAGTTCCGCTATGGCCAGCGTGCTGGGCTCGCCGGCCTCGACGGCGTACGTCAGATCCACGCCGGACGCCTCCAGGTGGCTCCGGAACAGCCGGCCGAACACATCGCCGGACAGGCGCGCCAGGAGTCGGGCCGAGGTGCCGAGCCGGGCCAGCGCCACCGCCGTGTTCGCGGGTCCGCCGCCTGGCTGCACGCGCAGCACGAGCTCGTTCGAGGCCTGCGCCGGCTCGGTGAAGGCGTCGGCGACGCACTCTCCCAGGACGGTGATCTGACGTGGAGTCATGGGCTGCTCTTCTCTCGGAACGTACGGGCAAGGAAGGCACATCACGGCGCAGCCGTCGCTCGGCTCCGCGGGCTCGACGATCACGAGCAGGGGGTCGACGACCGATGAGCGTTGCCGATTTGTGACGGGCGGAAGGCATTGACGTTGCCGGGATCGGGAGTCCATCATCCTCGCCAGGCGGTGTCAACGATGACATAAGTCAACGATGACACCTCGGGCAGCCGCACCGTGAACCCGGCCCGTGCCGTTCGCCATCCCACAGGAGTCGCCATGTCTCGCAGCACGCATATGTCTCGCACCATGGGTATGTCCCGATCCGTTCTCGGAGCCGTCGCCGTCACCGCAGTCGCCGCCCTCACGCTGACGGCCTGCGGATCCGGCTCCGGGTCCGCTTCGCCCGGTGGCGGTTCGGGCAAGGTCAAGGTCGGCCTGATCACCAAGACCGACACCAACCCGTTCTTCGTGAAGATGAAGGAGGGCGCGGAGAAGTCCGCGAAGGAGCACGGCGCCGAACTCCTCACCGCTGCGGGCAAGTTCGACGGCGACAACGCCGGGCAGGTCACGGCCATCGAGAACATGGTCGCCTCCGGCGTGAAGGGCATTCTGCTGACCCCGAGCGACTCCAAGGCCATCGTCCCGGCGATCGAGAAGGCCCGCGCCAAGGGCGTCCTGGTCATCGCCCTGGACACCCCGACCGATCCGCAGAGCGCTGCCGACGCCCTCTTCGCCACCGACAACCTCCACGCCGGCGAGCTGATCGGTGAATACGCCAAGTCCGCCATGAAGGGCAAGACCCCGAAGATAGCCACCCTCGACCTCGCCCCCGGTGTCTCGGTCGGCGTCCAGCGGCACAACGGCTTCCTCAAGGGCTTCGGCATCGGCGCCAAGGACAAGTCGATCGTCTGCTCCCAGGACACGGGTGGCGACCAGGCCAAGGGCCAGACCGCGATGGAGAACTGCCTCCAGAAGGACCCCGGCATCAACCTCGTCTACACCATCAACGAGCCCGCCGCCCTGGGCGCCTACACCGCGCTCAAGGCCAAGGGCCGGGAGAAGGACGTCCTGATCGTCTCCGTCGACGGCGGCTGCACCGGGACCCGGGCGGTCAAGGACGGCAAGATCGCCGCCACCTCTCAGCAGTACCCGCTGAAGATGGCCGCCGAGGGTGTCGACGCCGTCGTCAAGTACGCCAAGGACGGCAAGAAGGCATCCGGTTACACCGACACCGGCGTCACCCTGATCACCGACAAGACGCAGACCGGCGTCCCGTCCAAGGACACCGGGTTCGGCCTGAAGAACTGCTGGGGCTAGAGCCTGACCGGCGATCAGGCCGCATCACGCGCCCGCCGCCCCTCCCCGTCCGCCGGCACGGACGGACACGAACAACTTCTGTCTTCCGACAAGGACTTCGCATGACAGCCACCACCACGCCGTACGCCGAGCTCAAGGCGCCGACCACAGTCCGCAGACTGCTCACGGCACCGACCACCGGCCCTCTGGTCGCCCTCCTCCTGGCCTGCGCCTTCTTCTCCGTATCGACCGACCAGTTCCTCACGGGCGGCAACTTCTCACTGATCGTGCAGCAGGTCATGGTCGTGGGCACCCTCGCCATCGGCCAGACCCTGATCATCCTCACGGCGGGCATCGACCTGTCGTGCGGTGCGGTGATGGCCTTCGGCAGCATCGTGATCGCCAAGATGGCTGCCGAAGGTGCGTTGCCCCCGCTCGTCGCCATCGCGCTCGGCCTGGCCGTCTGCGCGGGATTCGGGCTGCTCAACGGGCTGTTGGTGCAGAAGATCCCGCTGCCGCCGTTCATCGTCACCCTCGGCATGCTCAATGTGGCCTTCGCCCTGACGCACATCTACTCCGAGGAACAGACGATCACCAACCTGCCCGGGCCGCTGACGGCTCTCGGGCGGACGTTCCCGCTCGGCCACACCGACATCACCTACGGCTCCCTGGTCACTATCGCCCTGTTCCTCCTCCTCGCCTACACGCTGAGCAGCACCGGTTGGGGCCGGCATGTCTACGCGCTCGGCAACAGCCAGGAGGCGGCGCGTCTGAACGGGATCCGCACCTCCCGCCTGACCATCGGCATCTATGCCGTCGCGGGCCTCATGTACGGCATCGCCGCCCTGCTGCTCGTCTCCCGCACCGGAGTCGGCGACCCACAGGCCGGCCAGACGGACAACCTCGACAGCATCACCGCCGTGGTCCTCGGCGGCACCAGCCTCTTCGGCGGCCGGGGATCAGTCTTGGGCACCTTCATCGGCGTCCTGATCGTCGGCGTCTTCCGCAACGGGCTCCAGCTGATGGGCGTCGCCTCCATCTACCAGACGCTGATCACCGGAGTCCTGGTGATCCTCGCCGTGACCGTCGACCAGATCTCCCGGAAGAGGGACCGATGACCGCCTCCAGCACCCCCACTCCCGTCCTGCAGGCCCGCGGTCTGGTCAAGCGATACGGCCACGTCACCGCCATCGACGGCGCCGACTTCGACCTGCTGCCCGGCGAGGTACTCGCGGTCATCGGCGACAACGGAGCCGGCAAGACCAGCCTGATCAAGGCCCTTACCGGTGCGGTGGTGCCCGACGAGGGCGAGATACGCCTCAACGGCGAACCGATCCAGTTCTCCGGCCCCCAGAGCGCTCGCGCCCACGGCATCGAGACGGTCTATCAGGACCTCGCCGTGGCCGCCTCCATGGACATCGCCTCGAACATGTTCCTCGGCCGCGAACTGCGCCGCCCCGGCGTCCTCGGCAGCGTCTTGCGCATGCTGGACAAGAAGCGTATGCGCCAGGAGGCCGCCGAGCACATGGCCGACCTCAAGATCGGTCTGCGCTCGCTCACCCAGGCCGTCGAAACCCTCTCGGGCGGGCAGCGCCAGGCCGTCGCGGTCGCGCGTTCCGTTGCCTGGGCGCGCTCCGTCGTCGTCATGGACGAACCCACCGCGGCCCTCGGCGTCAAGGAGTCCGGTCAGGTCCTCGACCTGATCCGCCGGGTCCGCGACAAAGGCATGCCCGTGGTCCTGATCAGCCACAACATGCCGCACGTATTCGAGATAGCCGACCGGATCCACGTCCACCGCCTCGGCCGGCGCGCCGCGGTGATCAAACCGTCCGACTACACCATGGCCGAGGTCGTCGCCATCATGACCGGGGCCCTCACACTCGACGCCGCCGGGGATACTGTCGTAGCGGATTCCAAGGCTGCGAAGGCCGCAGGGGTCCGCGCCAACTGACCGCACAACTAAAAGCACTCACAGGTTCCGGCCGGGCCCTCGGCCGGAACCGATGAGCAAGGGGGCCATCTCCTCCATGGCAGCGAACCGCCGCCCGACCCTGGCTGACGTCGCCCGGGAAGTGGGCGTCAGTGCCAAGACCGTCTCTCGTGTCCTCAACGAGGACGGCCCCGCGTCGGCGCAGACCAGGGAGCAGGTGCTCGCCGCCGTCACCAAACTCGGCTTCCAGCCGAACCTGATGGCCCGCAACATCCGTGTCGGTGGCCCCGACACCACGGTCGGCCTGGTCATCCCCGATCTCGCCAACCCGTTCTTCGGAGCCGTCGCGAGGAGCATCGAGGACACCGTCCGGGACCGCGGTCTGACGCTTCTCATGGGTTCCTCCGCGGACGACCCCGACCGCGAGCGCGCGCTGACGGACAAGTTCCTCGCCCGCCGCGTCAGCATCCTGATGGTCGTGCCGTCCGTCGGCGCCGGCCATGCCCATCTGAAGACCCACCGTGCCACGGGTCTGCCGATCGTCTTCATCGACCGTCCGGGGTCGGGCCTGGCCACGGACAGCGTCGTCAGCTCCAACCGCACGGGCGCCCACGACGGCGTCACCCACCTCGTCACCCACGGCCACCGGCGCATCGGCTTCGTCGGAGACCTCCCCGCCAAGCTCTACACGCGCAGGGAACGTCTGGCGGGCTACCGCTCGGCCCTCCAAGAAGCCGACATCCCGTACGACCGCTCACTCATCGCCAACGCCCACGATCAGCAAGGCGCCGAAGCGGCGGCCGCCCATCTCCTCGACCTGGCCGATCCCCCGACGGCCCTGTTCGCCGGCAACAACATCATGGCGCTGGGCATCGTCGCCGAACTCGCCCGCAGCAAACGCAAGCACGTCGCGGTCGTCGCATTCGACGACGTCTCACTGGCCGACGTACTCGAACCGGCCCTGACCGTCGTCGCCCAGGACCCCGAGGAAATCGGCAGAGCAGCGGCGACGACGGCCCTGTCTCGCCTTGACGGCGACCGCTCCCGTGCCCGCACCGTCACCGTTCCCACCCGCTTGATCGTCCGCGGATCCGGCGAGCAGCCCGTGTCGGCGTAGACCTGAACATGGCACAGAGGTGTCGTTCGAGCAGATCGCCCGCGCAGCAGGGGTCGGGTCCGCGACCGTGCGGCGGCACTTCATCAGCAAGCGCGCCCTGCCGGACGACATCTTCCGGAACCGCTGGTCGCGTACGCCGCATCCGCGCGAGGTAGAGCCGTCGGTCGAAGGCCCAGCCTCCTCTCAGGCCAAGCCGCTGCCAGTCCGACAAGCCCACCGCGACTTCCACGGCCACGGCGGTAAAGCCCAAGACGACGAAGGCAAACCTTCAGAGCCGTGCAGGGGCAGGGCCGGCCGACCTCACTCCCGCCGGACAAACAGCCCGCTGGACGTTCTCTTCACGCAGGGATCAGCGACACCACCTAGCGTCACGACACCCCACCGCTATGCCCCACTCACGTAGTCAGCAGAGCATCTGACCAGCAGCACAGGGCACCTGACACCACTGACACCCCATCAGAACGAGCGTTAGGACCGTGCCCTATGTGGGGTCATTGGGTCGGTCATGGGGCGGGGTACGTGGAGTTGGATTGTTCCGGACGGGCTGTGGGAGATCGCGGAGCCGCTGATCCCGCCGTCGAACGTGCGGGCGCAGGGTGGCGGGACGCAGGACACGCCTGATGAGACGCTGTTCGCGGCGAACATCTACGTCCTGGTCAGCGGATGCGCCTGGCGGGCACTGCCACCGTGCTTCGGGATACGAAGTCGACGGCCCACCGCAGGTTCCTGATCTGGTCAAGAGCTGGTGTCTGGGGCCGGCTGCACGAAGAGATCCTGCACCGCCTGGACGACGCCGGCCTGCTCGACCTCTCCCGTGCAGTCCTCGACTCCGCCCACGTCCGGGCTAGAAAAGGGGGCGAACAGCCGTCGCCCGCGCCCCGGCCCACCCGCGATCTCATCCAGGGTCGACTGTGTCGAACGCGCGAGGAAGCCGTCCCACAACAGCTCGGCAACCGCGGCTGTGTCCAGGAGATGCGCCATCAGAAGGCTCGTGGTGCCGCCGGCCCGTTCCCGCGACTTTCCCCACAACCTCCAGGGCCCTCACCACAAAAGGCTCATACCGCTCACCCAGCTGCTGCTTGTCCACTGGACCTCCACGCACTCGTCCGTAGTGCACCGGACAGTAGAGGCCATCACTGACAACACGGCCTGAACTGCGAAAACCGAACCCCCCCCGACACCTTGAACCCGGAAGAGGCCAACACCACCATCGAGAGACACATCCGGGGGGGGTGGTGTCACCGGGTCCGGAGGCATCGACGGACCCGGTGACAGGGGCTTGAGCACCGGCTTCACCCGAGCCGGAGGAGCTCTCCGTAACGTAGATGCGGCAGCTCGGTGCCGAGGCAAGGCCGGACGAAAGCGTGATGGAGGGGCCTGCACGTGATCGACACCGGCGACATCGACGTCTTCCTCGGCCTGGACGTCGGCAAGGGCGAACACACGCCACCGCCGTCACACCGGCCGGGAAGAAGGCGTTCGACAAGCGCCTGTCCAACACCGAACCCAAGCTCCGCGAACTGTTCGCGAAACTCCAGGCCAAGCACGGGACCGTGCTGGTCGTGGTCGACCAGCCGGCCTCCATCGGCGCCCTGCCGCTGGCGGTCGCCAGGGACATGGGCTGCCCGGTCGCCTATCTGCCGGGTCTGACGATGCGGCGGATCGCCGACCTCTACCCGGGTGAGGCGAAGACCGACGCCCGTGACGCGTTCATCATCGCGGATGCGGCCCGCGCGATGTCGCACACGCTGCGGGCGATCGACGGGGAGGACGAGACGATCGCCGAGCTGGAGATGATCGTGGGGTTCGACGACGACCTGGCCGGTGAGGTTACCCGGGTCGCGAACCGGCTGCACGGCCTGCTGACCCAGATCCACCCGTCTCTGGAACGAGTGCTGGGGCCACGGTTGCAGCACCAAGCCGTCCTCACGCTGCTGGAACGGTTCGGGTCACCGGAACAGCTACGCAAGACGGGCAGGCATCCGCTGGTCACGCTGCTGCGGCCGAAGGCGCCGAGAATGGCCGAGCGACTGGCCGAGAACATATTCGATGCTCTGGACGAGCAGACCGTGACGGTCCCGGGAACCGAGGCGGCCGCGCTGATCGACCAAAGACATAGGGGCACCCCCCACGACGCCACGCAACCATCATCTGGCCCGCCGGGATGAGCAAAGCCGCCAGGACATCCCCCTGGCACACCCCACAAACACCCTCAACACCCCGGACGCGGGGCACGGTGACCGCCTCCCACAAGGTGGCAACTCCCCGCGCGGAACACGCAACACCCGGCACGTCCCCCAGAAACGCGGTGACCATACGGCCGAAGAGAGCGGGACACAGCGTCAGACCCCGGGCTCCACACAGTGAGAAGCCGTCATACAGCGCAGACACCACACCCCTCAATCCCCCTGAACATTGGGGTGCAGCCCGCCGAACAGGGCCGCGGCACCGCTTGAGCCAAGCGTTGGGCGCGGTGGAGGATGCCGGCCCGCGTGTTCTGTGCCCTGCCCGCGAACGCCACGTTGCCGCGTACGCGATCAAGAACTCTACTGGGCGGCAGTACACGGAGCGCAAGCAGGAACCGACGCCCAGCCTGCCCACCATGCAGCCGGCCAACGCCAAAAATCGGCACAGTGGAGCTCGATGGCGAGGACGTCGGCCCGGGAGACGAGCAAGCCAACCACCTTGATATCCGCCGGGGTTGGTTGCCCGACGCCTCCACTGACCGTTCCACCGGATGCCGGCTCTGCGGCAACTCGGACATGGTGCCCACTACATGGCGCACGAGGCGGTGAAACCCCAGCCGAGGCTCGCGCTCACACAAGGGCGGGACACGCTCATGGCAGCTCCTGATGAGAACAGGAGGGGGCCACGGCCCGGGGGGACGTCCACCCCGGGCCGTGGTCGTGTGTAAGACGGTCACGGCCACAGCGGCCGGGGTTCGTCGGTCAAGGCCGACGCCATCTGCCAGGCGTCGAACCGCTCCAGGGCCACATCGCCGTCGGCACCGATACCGACGCCGACGGCCTCGTCCGGGCGGGTGGGGTAGATGCGGGCGGTGAGGGGCCGGCCGTTGGCGAAGATCTCCAGTGCGGAGTGGTCGACGAGGACGCGCAGTTCGACCCGGCCCTCGGGGTCCAACGACAGGTCGCCGTACCGGGGTTCGGTGTCGACCGTCGGGTCGAGGCTGCTGGTCTCGCGGTGCAGACGGAGGGTGCCAGCCGTTCCGTCGTGCGACCGGCTCACCTCCACGACCGTGCGTTCCGCGCCGTCCGGTGTCTCGCGGAGCACGAGCCGGGCGGTCGCTCCGGGGGCGAGACGCAGGGTCGTCTCGATGTCGAGCTGGTCCCCGCGCACGGCGGGCAGCGGGGTGTACGGGTCGGCCAGCCGGCCCGGAGCCACCTCTACGCGCTCCCGCCGCAGCTCGGTCAGCTCCGGTACCGGGGTCTGGTGCAGGCCGCCGTCCGTGGCGAGCGTGACGACCCTTGGCAGGGACATCACACCGCACCAGCCAGCCTGCGCGTTCGCCTCGTCCGTCCGGCCTTCCTGGAGCCAGCCGAACATGATGCGGCGGCCGTGCTCGTCGCGGGTGGACTGGGGGGCGTAGAAGTAGCGGCCGCCGTAGTCGAGGCGCCGGAGGGCGGTCGGGGTGAAGGTGTCGCCCTGGTAGCGGCCGGTCCAGTACAGGGGGTGGTGGGTGGTGCCCTCGTCCCAGGCGGAGAAGACCAGAACGTCGGTGCTGCCGGCCTCCTTGTCCTCGCCGAGCCGGAAGAGGTCGACGCACTCCCACATCGTGCCGGTCCAGTCGAGCTCGTCCCGGTTCTGCGAGGCGTCACCCGTCAGCAGCGGGCAGACGTACCGCCAGCTGCGCAGGTCGTCGGATTCGTACAGGAAGGCCGTTCCGCCGACGCCCCGGATGCCCGAGCCCACCAGCTGGCGCCACACCTGGCCCTCCCGCCAGACGCAGTGGTCGCGGAAGGCCGTGATGTCGATGCCCTCCGGCGGGGCGGCGATGACCGGGTTGGCCGGGTCCTTGGTCCAGTACCTCAGATCCGCCGATCCCTTAGCCACGCACGGGAGTTCACGCTCGCCGTGCCTGCCCGAGTAGACGAGCGTGGGCACTCCCCCGTCGTCCACCAGGACACCGGACCAACAGCCGTCGCGGTCCGGGCCGTCCGAGCCTGGCACCAGGGCGACTGGCTCATCGGCCCAGTGCACGAGGTCGATACTGGTGGCGTGGCCCCAGTGGATGCGGTGGTGGGCGGCGGCGAGCGGGTTGTACTGGTAGAAGAGGTGGTAGACGCCGTTCCAGTGGCTCAGCCCGTTGGGGTCGTTGAGCCAGCCGCCGGGCGAGGTGAAGTGGAAGCGGGGGCGGTGGGGGTCGCGCAGGGCGCGTTGGGCCAGCCCTTCGGCGGTGTGGCTGCCGGAGGGGAGGGTGAGGTCGTGGGTCATGCGGCGGTGGTCTCCGCTTTCTCGGTGTCGTCGGTGGCCTCGCGGTCCGGCCGGTCGGTGGCCTTGAGGACGCGGCGGGCGATGTCGGAGGCGGGTGCGCGCAGGTGGCAGCGCACCCAGTGGGGTTGTCCGTCGTTCTCGCCGACGATGTGGCGGACGGGTTCGGTGCGGCTGCACGTGCCGTCGTCGCCGTAGGGGCAGGACGTGGGGTTGAGGATCGCCTCGCGGAGCCTGGCGCGCTCGACGGGGTCGTAGCTGCCGGCCCGTTCGGGGTCGGGTACGGCGGACAGCAGTAGGCGGGTGTAGGGGTGGGCGGGGGCGTCCATGACGGCCAGTGCGTCGCCGCCCTCGACGAGTTCGCCGGCGAACATGACCATCGTGGTGTCCGCGAGGTAGCGGGCGGAGCCCAGGTCGTGGGTGATGTAGAGCATGGCGATGTTCCGCTCGTCGCGCAGGCGCCGCATCAGGTTGAGCACGCCGACGCGTACGGAGACGTCCAGCATCGATGTCGGTTCGTCGGCCAGGATGAGGCGCGGCTCCACTGCCAGCGCGCGGGCGATGGAGACGCGCTGACGCTGGCCGCCGGAGAGTTCGTGCGGGTAGGACTGGAGCATGTCCTCGGTCAGGCCGACCGTTGCCATCAGCTCGCGCAGCGCCTCGGGGGTGGCCTGATGGCCGTGCAGGACGAGGGCCCGGGTGAGGAAATGCTCGATGCGGTGTACAGGGTTGAGTGAGCCAAAGGGGTCCTGGAACACCATCTGGACCTTGCGGCGGTACGCCCGTGACGCCCGGCGCCGCTCGGTGCGCAGGATGTCCTCGCCGTCGAGCAGCACCTGTCCGGCGGAGGGCTGTTCGAGGCGGGCGAGACAGCGGGCGATGGTGGACTTGCCGCTGCCGGACTCGCCGACCAGGGCGGTGATCCGACCAGCCGGCAGGTCGAAGGACACGTCGTTGACGGCACGGACACGGCGCCGGGAGAAGACGGTACCGACCTGGAATTCCTTGGTCAGACCGCGTACGGACAGCAGGGGTTCGGTCATCGGGGGGCTCCTTCCGGGCTGCGGGCCACCCAGCGGCCGGGCGCGACCTCACGCAGGTCGGGGATGTTCGTGGAGCAGTCCGAGCGGTCCTCGGGACAGCGGACGTGGAAGCCGCAGCTGTCGGCGGTGCGCGGGGCGTCGAAGAGGCCGGTGAGCTCTTGGCGCGGGCCGGTCAGCGGTGGGAAGGCGTTCATCAGCGCCTCGGTGTAGGGGTGGAGCGGATGGGCGAACAGGTCCTTGGCGGCGGCGAGTTCGACGATCCGTCCGCCGTACATCACGCCTATGCGGTCCGACAGCTCGACCATCAGGGACATGTCGTGGGTGATGAAGAGGATGGAGAAGCCCAGCTCCCGCTGGAGGTCGCGGATCTGCGCCATGATCTCCTGCTGCACGACCACGTCGAGCGCGGTGGTCGGCTCGTCCATGATCAGCAGCCGGGGGTGGAGTGCGACTGCCATGGCGATGACGACGCGCTGGCGCATGCCGCCGGAGAGCTGGTGCGGGTACGCCTTCAGCCTTCCCGGGTCGATGCCGACCAGCTGAAGCAGCTCGCCGGCCCGCTCCCGCGCGGCCCGCTTCTTCAGCTTCTCGTGGGTGGTGAAGATGTCGACGATCTGCTCGCCGATGGTCAGGACGGGGTTGAGGGAGTTCATCGCCGACTGGAAGACCATGGCGATCTCCCGCCATCGGAAGGCGCGCAGCTCACGTGCGTCCAGGGCGAGGACGTCCCGCCCCTGGAAGCGGATGCTGCCCGCGGTGATTTCCGCAGGGGGCTTCAGCAGTCGCATGACCGCGTTGGCGATGGTCGACTTGCCGCAGCCGGATTCTCCGGCGAGGCCGAAGATCTCTCCGGCGCCGATGGAGAAGGAGACGTCGTCGGCGCCCACGACGGTGCGTCCGTCGCCGCGGTATTCGACGCGCAGGCCGTTCACCTCAAGTACGGGTTCCATGGCTCAGCCCCTCCTTTCACGCCGGGCACGGCGGCTGCGCAGCCTGGGGTTGGTGATCTCGTCGACCGCGTAGTTGACCAGCGCGAGCGCGAAGGCGACGAGCGCGATGCACAGTCCGGAGGGGACGAAGGCCCACCATGTGCCGGTCATCAGCGCGCCGTCGTTGCTGGCCCAGTACAGGTTGGTACCCCAGCTGACGACGCTGCTGTCGCCGAGACCGAGGAATTCCAGGCCGGCCTGGGCGCCGATGCCGAAGATCACGCAGCCGAGCAGCGTGGTCATCACCACGGACGCCATGTTGGGCAGGATCTCGCGGAACATGATCCGCAGCGGGCGCTCCCCGGTGACGACCGCGGCGGCCACGAAGTCCTTGCCCCGGATCGACTTGGCCTGCGCGCGCAGGACCCGGGCCGAGCCCGCCCAGCCGGTGACGACGAGGACCAGGATCACGGTGGAGGTCCCTGGCGGCAGGAACGCGGCCAGGATGATGAGCAGCGGCAGTCCGGGCAGCAGCAGGAAGATGTTGGTGACCAGGGTCAGCGCGTCGTCCACAATGCGGCCGAAGTAGGCGGCCGCGAGGCCGACGACGATGGCGACCGCGGTCGCCACCAGCCCCACGGTGAACCCGACGAAGAGCGAGCTGCGCGCGCCCCACAGGGTGAGGGCGAGCACGTCCTGTCCCTTGGCGGTCGTACCGAGCCAGTGTGCGGCCGAAGGGACCTGGCTGCCCGTGGAGTTGATGAGCGACGGTTCACCCGGGACGAGGACGGGAGCGAGCAGAGCAAGGAGAGCGAAGAGAGCGAGCAGCATCAGCCCGGTCATCGCCTTCTTGCTGTCGGTGAGCTGGCGTAGCAGTCCGCGCCGGCGGGAAGGGCGCGCGGGGACTGTCGGCGTGGTGGCCGTTGCGATTTCGATGGCGGTCATGTCGGCAGCCCCCTTCAGCGGACGCGGACGCGCGGGTCGAGGCGGACGTAGACGAGGTCGACGAGGAAGTTCGCAATCAGTACCGCCGCCGTGATCGTCAGGAAGATGCCCTGCATCAGCGGGTAGTCCAGGCCCTGGACGGCCATCAGCAGCTGATAGCCGATGCCGGGGTAGGCGAACACGACCTCGGTGAGCAGGGCGCCGCCGACGACGAAGCCGAGTGCCATGCCGAAGTTGGTAACGGAGGGGAGCAGGGCGTTGCGGGCGGCGTAGCGGAACATGATCCGCGAGGGGCTGAGCCCCTTGGCCTCGGCCATGGTGATGTAGTCCTCGGCCGTCGTGGCGATCATGGTGTTGCGCATGCCGAGCATCCAGCCGCCGATGGAGACCAGCACGATAGTCAGCGCCGGCAGCACCAGGTGGGTGGCGACGTTCGAGAGGAACTCGCCGTTGAAGCCGGGAATCAGACCGACGTCGTAGGCGTGCCGCATGGGGAACCAGCCGAGACTCACCCCGAACAGGTACAGCGCGCCCATCGCCAGCCAGAAGTACGGAAACGAGCCGACGAAGATCAGCAGGGGCGGGAAGGCGGAGTCGAGGACGCCGCCGCGTCGCCAGGCGGCGACGATGCCGAGCAGGTTGCCGAGCACGGCCGCGATGACGAGCGCGACGCCACCGAGGAGCAGGGTCCAGCCGATCTGCGAGCCGATCACGTCGGAGACCGGGGTGGGGAAGCGGGTGATGGAGATGCCGAGGTCGCCGGTGAAGACGCTCTTGACGTAGGAGACGTACTGCTCCCAGAGGGGGCGGTCGTCGAGGCCGAAGAGTTTCCGCAGCTGGGCTATCTGGTCGGGCTGCATGGTGCCCTGGGCCTGCGCGAACATCCGAGAGACCGGGTCGCCCGGCATGAAGCGCGGGAGAACGAAGTTCAGGGTGACGGAGGCCCAGAAGGCGAGCAGATAGAACCCCAGATTGCGCAGGATCAGACGCACGGGTTGTGCTCCCTGTCAGTGGGGGGTGAACGTGTGGCTCGGTGCGCGGGGGCGGCCGTCCGTGAGGAGGGCGGCCGCCGGTCCGCGGGCGGCGTCAGCCCTTGACGGGCTTCAGCGAGGTGAGCACGAGGATCGTGCTGCCGTTGCGGTTGCCGAGGGTGGCGTACGGGTTCTTCTCGGTGGGCCAGCCGGTGAAGCGGGCGTCCGTGTACGCGCCCCACTCGGGGCCGGTGAACAGCGGGACGACGGGCGCGTCCTTGTTGTACAGCTTCTGCAGGCCGTTCATCTGCTTGCGCTGGGCGCTCTCGCTCGTGGCGGCGGCGAAAGCGTCGATGCGCTTGTCGGCCTTCTTGTCGCCGAAGCGGTGGTAGTTCTCCGTGGCCTGCTTGCCGACCGGCTGCACCATCTTGGTCGACATCACGCCGCGGAAGTACTCGTACGGGGTGGCGCCGTTGTTGCTCCACACGATGCCGGTGTCGAACGTGCCGGTGTTGTACGAGGACGAGACCGCCGACCAGTCGGGCGTCTTCACGATGGCGGCGATGCCGACCTTCGCGAGGTTCTGCTTGATGATGTTGGCGACCGATATCCAGTCGGAGGAGGCGGAGCCGACGGAGATGTCGAGGGTGAAGTTCTTGCCGTTCTTCAGCTTGCGCTTGCCGCCGCTCTCCTTGTAGCCGGCCGCATCCAGGGCCTTGGCCGCCGCGTCGGTGTCGTACTTCGTCCAGGCGCAGGACGCGGCGAGATCCTTGTCGCGCCACTTGTCGTAGGTGCGGGCCAGGCCCGTGCAGTCGGCGGGTTCGGCGTAGCCGTTCATCGCGACCTTGGTGATCTGGTCGCGGTCGACGGCCATGCTGAGCGCCTTGCGCACGGCCGGGTCGTTGAAGGGGGCCTTGGTGGTGTTCAGCTGCCAGTTGATCATGGCGCCGGTGGCCGGGAACCAGTAGTGGTTGTGCTTCTTGTCCTTGGCGACGAAGGACTTCTCGATGTCCGGGATGAACGACTGCGTCCAGTCCACCTCGCCGTTGGTGAAGGCGATGTTGGCGCTGTCGTTGCCGGAGAAGGCGAGCATCTGGATGCCGGCGATCTGCTGCTTCGCGGGCTGCCAGTACTTGGGGTTCTTGCGCAGCTCGTACGACTGGCTCTGGAACTTCTCGATCTTGGTGTACGGGCCGGTGCCGACCGGGTTCGGGTTGGTGAACTTCGCCGGGTCCTTCACCTTGGACCAGATGTGCTTCGGCAGGATGTAGTGGCCGCTGATCTCGTAGAAGGCGGGCGAGAAGGGCTTGTTGAGGGAGAACTTCACCGTGTGGGCGTCGACCGCTGTGACCTTGTCGAGGTAGTCGAAGCCGCCCAGCACCTTCTTCTGGAGCTCGAAGGTGTAGACGACGTCGTCGGCGGTGAGCGGCTGGCCGTCCGACCACTTGACGCCGTCGCGCAGCGTGAAGGTGAGGGACTTGCCGTCCTTGGCCTGCTCCCACTTGGTGGCCAGCCACGGCGTGTCCTTGGCATCCGCCATGCTGTGCACCGCCAGCGGCTCGTAGACCGCCTGCAGGGTCATAGGGGCGGCCTGCGGGGAAAGCGGGTTGAAGTTGCGCGTGAACGTCGCCAGATCCTCGCGCGGGACGTTGAGCAGTTGGTTGCCGGAGGTGTCACCGGCGCCGGCAGTGCCCGAGCCACCCGTACAGGCGGACAGGACCAGGGCTGCGGCGGCGGTCGCGGTGACCGCTCTCAGGACGGCTCGGGGCCGCCGTGAAGATATGCGGGAAGGTGCCATAATGGAGACTCTTTTCCTCTCTTCAACACACAGGGCGAAGACTGGGATGGGATTCCTCGGCGGGCTGATTAGCGGTCAGACCGACGAGCGTTCGAGCAGCGGGCAGTCGATCGTCACCCGGTGGGTGTCGAGCGGCTGCCCGGCTGCGAGAGCGGCGAGCATGTCAATGCCCTTGGTGCCCATGGCCTCGAAGGGCAGGGCGAGCGTCGTCAGCTTCGGCCGCAGATAGGCGGCGATGAGTTCCTGATTGTCGAACCCCACCACGGCCACGTCGTGCGGGATGCGCAGCCCACGTTCCTTGATCGCGTCGTACGCGCCCATCGCCATCCGGTCGTTTCCGCAGAACAGCGCGGTCGGCCGGTCGCCGGCAGGGCGGTCCAGCAGTTCGCAGGCGGCGGTATAGGCGCTGTCGGCGGTCGCCCAGCCGGGGACGACGAGGGAGGGGTCGGGGGTGATCCCGGCCTCGCGCAGGGCACGTTCGTATCCATCGCGCCTCCCGATGGCGGCCGGGATCGCCGGGTCGAGGTTGATGAACCCGATGCGGGTGTGACCGGCGTCCAGGAGCCGGCGGGTCGCCTTGTATCCGCCCGACACCTCGTCGGGCAGGATGCATGGCAGCTCGCCTTCCGCGTCGTAGCAGTTGACGAGCACCGTCGGGACCTCCCGGGCGGCTTTGGGGAGCGTGACGGCCCGGTGCCAGGTCGTGGCGTACAGCAGCCCTTCCACCCGGTGCTCCAGCATCTGGTCGAGCGCGGCAGCCTCCTGGGCGGGGTCGCCCTCGCTCGCGGCGATCAGCAGGAACCTCCGGTCACCCCAGGCGCGGCTCTGTGCGCCCGTGATCACCTCGCCCGCGAACGGGCCGGTCACGATCTCGGTGATCAGCCCGAACCACCCGCTGCGGTTCGCGGCCAGCGCCCGCGCCCCGGCGTTCGGCCGGTAGCCGAGCTCGTCGATCGCCTCCAGGATCCTCCGACGGGTCTCCTCGGGGATGGCGGCACCGGGCTTGTCGTTGAGGACGAAGGAGACCGTGGTCCGCGAGACACCCGCGTGGCGGGCCACATCACTCATGGTCACGCGATGCGTCCTGTTCGTGGCCACTTCCAGTCCCTTTCGGCCAGCCGGAGGCGAGACAACGCCTCCGGTTTCGCGCTTTAATAACGCGCGTTACTTCCTTGTGGCAGGGAAGTTACGTCCGCCTTGAGCGGCATGTCAATACCTGCGCAAGGGCTGCATCAGGCCACCAGCCCGGTGCCGTTCCCCGGTACGGACGCGGGACGACCCGCCCCGGCCGGAGCCACGTGAAGGCGGCAGCCCACACACTTCTTGAGAGAGGCAGACAGCGACCATGGCCCGACCCGAGTTCCCCAGCAGCGTCACCGTCCTCGGTGAGTGCGTCGCCGACGCCTTCACCGACCCCGGCCAGTCCGGCCCCAGCGAACTCACGCTGCGCGCCCTGCCCGGCGGCGGACCCGCCAACACCGCCGTCGCGCTCGCCCGGCTCGGCACCCCCACCCGATTCCTCGGACGCTTCTCCCACGACGTCTTCGGCACCCTCTTCCGCGCCCGCCTCAGCGCTCCCGGCGTCGACCTGACCGGAAGCGTGACTGCCGCCGCCCAGCCGAGCACCCTCGCCGTCGCCGACCTCGACGAGTCCGGCCAGGCCACGTACACCTTCTACGCAGACAACGCGGCCCACTGCAGTGGACCGACGAAGAACTCGCCGCCACCCAGCAGGACGAGGCGGCCTGCCTGCACACCGGCTCCCTGGCACTCATACGTCAACCAGGCGGCAGCCGCATCGAGGACCACCTCGCCAGGGCGCGCGAGCACGTCACCGTGTCCATCGACCCCAACGTCCGGCCCCTGCTCGTACCGCCCTCCGTCTACCGCGAACGGCTCCCGCGCTGGTGTGCCCTCGCCGAGATCCTTCGCCTCAGCGAGGACGACCTCGCGCTGCTCCTGCCCGGCGTCAGTCCCGAGGGCGCGTGCGACACCTGGCACGCCGCCGGCGCGCGCCTCATCGTTATCACCTTGGGCGGGCGGGGCGCCCTCGCCTCCCTCGACGGTCTCCGCGCCGCCGTCCCGGCACCGGCCGTGGACGTCGTGGACACCGTCGGCGCCGGGGACTCCTTCACCGCTGGCCTGCTGCACCGCCTCGCCACCCTTGGGCACCTTGGCCGCCGACTCAACGCACTGAGCCTCGAGGCCGTCACCGACGCCTGTACCTTCGGCGCGCGCGTCGCTGCCCTGACCTGCTCCGTCACCGGCGCAAACCCGCCCCGGGCGGACGAAGTGACGCTGGAGGCCGACGTTGAACGGCTTCTGCCGCATGTCTGAACGCGGCATGGCCGTTCCCGCAGCCAGGACTGCGGGAACGGGCACCGAATCCCGACAGACGGCACCCCGTACACGCTGTTGGCGCAGCCCCGCTACGGCTGCGGGGTCACAGAGGGGGGAGCCGAGCGGTGTACGCAGGTGGATGGCACCCAGATGCAGGTAGTCGACGCCCTTGGACGGGATCGGCGCATCCGGGGTGACCTCGAAGATCACGGGCGTGGTGGAGGGTTTCGTCCGCATCAGGTAGGCGCCGAGGTTGTGTGGGCGCAGTCCCTCGCGCTGACAGGCGAGAGGCGAGCAGTACAGGGCTCCGACCAGGCATCCGGTGGAGACGTGCAACTCCCCGCTGGTGCGGATGGCGTCGATGTCCTTGGTGGTGTGCAGAGGTACATCGGCTGTCCGCCTGACGAGCGCTTCGGTCATCGCGTTGTTCTGTATCAGCCAGCCGTTGGGGGGTTGAGCGTTCCAGGTAGTGGCGCCAGTCACTCTCGCTTTCGGCTAGCGAGGCAGGAATGTGGCGCTGCGCGGGCACGGTGTAGTCCGTGTGGGCGTGCTCCCATTCGTCGCGCAAGAGAACTCCTGGGGTGGAGGATCGGAAGCGGGCCGGGGGGAGTTCGAGGGAGCTACAGAACCACGACGTTCGCTCCGGACATGCGATTTCGGCAGTGCCGCCGGGCGCGCGGGTGTCGGAGCTGGACTCGACGCCGACCAGCTGTTCACCTTCGTCTAAACACCCACCCGGAAACCAAAACCCACAACACATACGGTGAAGAGGGCAATCGCAATGAAAGCCATTGTGGTAACCGACCAGGCCGCGGGAACGGCCGGGATGACGCTGACGGAGCGGCCTGAGCCGCCCGCATCGATCAACGACGTCATCGTTCAGATTCATGCATCGGGCTTCGTCCCGACCGAGATGGAGTGGCCATCGACCTGGACCGATCGCGCCGGCCGTGACAAAACACCGTCGATCCCCGGCCACGAGCTGGCCGGAGTGGTCACCGCCCTCGGCTACGGCACGACGGGGCTGTCGGTCGGGCAGCGGGTGTTCGGCCTCGCCGACTGGCACCGTGACGGCACCCTGGCGCAGTACGTGGCGATCGAAGCACGCAACCTCGCACCGCTGCCCGGCGACGTCGACTTCACGGTAGGCGCGTCCCTGCCCATCTCAGGTCTGACCGCGTGGCAGGGGCTGTTCCAGCACGGCCGCCTCCAGTCCGGCCAGACCGTTCTCGCCCATGGCGCGGCCGGGGCAGTGGGGACGATGGTGACCCAGCTCGCACGTGAGGCCGGCGCTTACGTCATCGGCACCGGACGCGCCGCCGACCGCGAGAAGGCACTCGACTTCGGCGCGCATGAGTTCATCGACCTCGAGAATGACGCGCTGAAAGACGTCGGCAGCGTCGATCTGGTCTTCGATGTCATCGGTGGCGACGTTCAGAAACGGTCCGCTGCCCTGATCAAGGCGGGAGGAACGCTGGTGTCCATCGTCGGCCCGGCCGAGGCGCGACCCGCTGACGGCCTGGCGGTGGACTTCGTTGTCGAGGTCGATCGTGCCGAACTGGGTGAGATCGTGCAGCGGGTGCGGGACGGACGGCTGCGGACAAACATCGGTGAAGTCGCGAGCCTGGATGATGCCGTTGGTGCCCTTAACCCGACCACACGACGCAACGGGAAGACAGTCATCCGCGTACGCCCGTAGGGAGTGATGGCCCAGACCGACGGCGTGATCGTCACCCTCGGCGCCACAAAGGCCATACATGGAGCGGCCTCCAGCAAGTCAGCGTGTGACCCGGTTGCGGACGGCCAGGAGCGCCAGCCCCAGGAGGACAGGCTCGGTGACTCGGGAGGCCATCTCGATGTAGGTGCCGGTCGTGGTCAAATCCTGGCCGGAGGAGCGGAAGATCACCGAGTTGAGCGTGACGTTCAACGCCTCGTTCGAAGCGCTTGCCGGTGAACCTGTTCTCGATCCTGAGCTGTGCCTTTGCTCAGCCAGGAGTCGAACAGGGCTGATCTGGGTGCTTGTTGGGAGGCGTCCGACGGTGAGATGCCGCGCTGAAGGGGTGGCTGCGTACCGGGCGTAAACGCATAATTCTGACCATGACGAAGCGACGCAGCGACGCAGCGACGCAGCGACGCAGCGACGCAGCGACAACGATGGCTGGACTAATGAGGAGTCGCCCGATGGCACTCTCATCCGCTTCAGGGTCGACCCGGAACGGATCGACTGGCTCGAAGATCACCAGCGAGCCATCCTGACCGAGGACGCTCGTGACCGGGGGATGACGCTGTTCGAGTACGTCGGGTGGGTCTGCAGACTGCCCGATTCGGAGCTGCACGTGTATCGCGACCGAGTCATGGAGGGCAGTGGCGGGGCGCGCCTGGCAGCTGTGTATGACGCGGTGAAGTCGCGGCCGATCAGGTCCGGCGCCCGGGCCGCGGCCGGATCGGGGACGGTCGTGCGGTGCCGTCGGCGCAACCGGATCCCTTCGATTCCGGACGCCCGCATGATCCTGGCGACCCGCTTGTGGTTGACCGCCTCACCGCTCGCCTCGCGGAGCTCGGCGGTGATCCGTGGGGCTCCGTAAGTACCGTCCGATTCCTGGTGCACGGCCCGTATCCGGGCGGCCAGCTTCGCGTCGGCCACCTGGCGGGCGGCCCGGTCCGCGGCTGTCCGGCGCCAGTAGTAGAAGCTCGAGCGGCTGACGCCGAGGATGCTGCACAGCCGCTTCACGCCGTAGCGGCGCTGATGGTCGGCGACGCACTGGAAGCGGTTCACCAGCGCGTCTCCCCGGCGAAATACTTCGCCGCTTTCCGCAAGATCTCGCGTTCCTCCTCGAGCTCGCGGACCTTCTTCCGCAAAGCCGCGTTCTCCGCCTCCAGCGGGGCCGGCGGTTGGGCCGGTTCCTGCGTGCGGCGTCCCCGTGGACGACTCGCTCCGGCCGCCCGGACCCAGTTCCGCAGCGTCTCCGGATTGATCCCCAGGTCGGCGGCGACCGACCTGATCGTCGCTTCGGGCCGCGACTCGTACAGCGCGACCGCGTCCGCCTTGAACTCCGGCGGGTAGTTCTTCATGACCACGAGATGTGCGTCCTCAGATCCTCAGGATCCAGTGTCTCGTGTGTCCAACATCAGGGGTCAAGGCCCGTCGAAGCCCGTCGGACGGCCGCCGAGAGAGCCGCGGTTGCGGCGATGTGTCTGCTGGTCGACACGTTCGGGGATGGTGTGCCGGATTCCACGTCGTCGCAGGTAGCGGCGATTCTTGCGGGACGTGTAGGCCTTGTCTGCCAAGACATGGTCGGGGCGGCTGCGCGGCCGTCCGACTCCGGTACGGGGCACGGAGATCTGCTCCAGCACACGCTCGAGCTGAGGGCCGTCACCGTAGTGTCCGGGTGTCAGGACGAGGGCGAGGGGCCGGCATCGCCCCTCGGCGGCGAGGTGGATTTTGGTGGTGAATCCTCCGCGGGAGCGTCCCAGGCATTCGCCGATCTGACCACCTCCCCCAGCCGGACGGCCAGTTTCCGCAGCACCGGATCGGTCTGGTTCGTCCCCCGGGCGGCCCCCTTTTGAACCACCACGGCCGGCGACGCTTTCCCGGCGCCGGCGGCGTGCTGGTGGGCCCGCACCGCTGTCGAGTCCACCGACACGTCCCAGTCGATCCGGCCCGCGTGGTCCTCGGCGGCCTGGACTTTCGACAGCAACATCGCCCACGTGCCATCAGCCGACCAGCGGCGATGCCGTTTATAGACGGTCTCCCACGGCCCGAACCGCTCCGGCAGGTCCCGCCACTGCACACCCGTCCGCACCCGGTAGAGGACGCCGTTGATCACCCGACGGTGATCGCTCCACCTGCCCCCACGGGTACCACCACGAGGCAAGAACGACTCCAGCCGATCCCACTCCGCATTCGTCAGATCCCCACGGCCCATAACGCCAGCCTGGCCCCAACTCCCCACTCATGTCAGGAGATCCGAGAAACACTGCCTAGGGGCCTTGGCGGGCAGGGCAGAGACCGCTCGCGAGCGCTTGTCGCTGCTCCAGCGGGAAGCCGCTCGAAGACGTCGCCCACTCCACCGGCATCGAGCCTCAGGACCTGGGCGATGCCCTCGCCCTCTTCCAGCAGGCCGACCGCATGGCCCTCGCCGACCAGAACACCAACCGCGGCTGGTTCATGGCCCGCGTCCGGTTCCACGACCAGTCGGCATCCGACCAGGTCGTCCACGACCACCTCCCGCCCCTGCTCCACGCCGCCCAGGACCAAGGGCTCCTCAGCCGGAAGCTGGTTGGCATGGTGCCGGTGGCCCTGCCGTACGCGCCGGCGACCGTCGCCATGGACGCGGCGACGCCCAACTCGCCCGCGCACGCGAAGCCGGGCGGGCGACCAGGTCGACCCGCCCGGCTTCGCTTCCCCTGCCGCGGCGCACCTACCTCACGACACCTCGCGTGCGTAGGGCGCAACCGCGATCCGGTCGATCAGCGGGGCGTAGCGGGAGCGGAGCAGGGTGTCAGGGAAGGTGTCCGAGGCATAGGTGGTGCCGTCGAAGTTGGGGAGTTCCTCCGAGCGGAAGGTGAGGGTGTTCTCGCCCTTCTTGAGGTGGACGGGGACGGTCAGTTCCCAGAAGTTGTTCTGGTGGAAGGTGTGGGGGAAGCCGACGCGCCGGGCCGCGCCGCCGTTGACGGAGAGGTCGGCGTGGCGGGCGAGAGGGTCCGGGTTGTAGTGGGTGGCCTCGGACTGTTCGGGGTTGGAGTAGCGGATACGCAGCGCGTACAGGCCCGCGCGGTCGGCGGGGACGGTGAAGGTCGCGGTGTTGCCGTTGCCGGGGTCGCCGCCGATGCCGGTGATCACCGTGCCGTCGGTGGCGTGCGAGAGCGGCGTCAGTGTGGC
Source organism: Streptomyces sp. NBC_01003 (assembly GCF_045162695.1). Classification (NCBI taxonomy): domain Bacteria; kingdom Bacillati; phylum Actinomycetota; class Actinomycetes; order Kitasatosporales; family Streptomycetaceae; genus Streptomyces; species Streptomyces sp. NBC_01003. The sequence goes on along the minus strand of NZ_CP108707.1, from coordinate 10,145,893 downwards.
CGAGCCAGCGAGCGCCGCGTCCTGAGCCTCGTACGTACGGGGCGTGAGCGTGCCCTCGGTGGGTGTGACGGTGAGGCGGTCGAGGAGGGTCGGGGTCGAAGTCCCCGTCAGCGTCACCTTGTTGAGGCCGCCGGAGAGGGACACCGCCACGCTCTGGTGCTTCTTGGACAGGCTCAGGACGTCGTGCCCGTTGACGGCGAGTCGGGCGCCGGTGCCGACGAGTGTGTCGACCTTGAGGGTTGCCTCGCGGTCGGCCGGTGAGGAGACCCAGAACGTGGCCGTCTGGTTCTTGGCGAGGCGGGCCGCTCCCGATCCGGTGTCGTAGACGGGGCGGGCCCCGCCGCCCAGCCAGGCCAGTTCGCCCTCGTGGACCTGAGTGGTGGCCGAAGTCGTGGGCAGCGCGAGGGTGAGGCGGTCGACGATGGCGTCGCCCTTGGTGGCGCGCTTGCCGTCGAGGCTCTTCGCGGCGAGCCTCAGGGTGTGCTTGCCCTTGGTGAGCTTCACCTTGGTGTCGGCGTGGTCCCAGACCACCCATTTGTAGCCGAGCGGCAGGTTCAGTTCCTGCTCGCTCGCCGCTTTGCCGTCCACGCTCAGGAACACGTTCGTGGGGCCCTGTTCCTTCACCTTGTCGTGGGTGTTGAGGGAGTTGGCGAAGACGCTCAGGTCGTAACGGCCGTCCTCGGGGACGTCCACCGTGAAGTCGAGGGTGATGTCGGAGCCGGTGCGCAGGCCACCGACGTCGTAGCCGCCGGAGGTGTAGAACTTCGAGACGTCGGAGGTCGATCCCTCGGGGCCGTTCTTCGTGTACCCGGACCCGGTGTGGGCGGCGTCCTCCGCTTCGAACGACGCCTGCCAACTCACCGGCGGGGACTGGGGGTTGGTGACCCTTCCGGTGGACGGGCCGAGGATGATCTCGTACGCCGACGACTCCTTCAGCCTCGGCAGCGCACCGTCGCCGAAGTCCACGGTCGCCTTGCCGTCGTCGGAGACCTTCAGGTCCGTTTCCGTGAGCAGTTTCGGGCCTGTGTTGTCGCCGATCTGTCCGCTCCAGTCGATCTCACGGACCCAGGCGTGCACCTGCTCTCCGAAGAGCTTCTTCGGGATGTTGTCAAACGTGATGTGGCCCTGGCCCGTGGAGCCGCCGAAGAGGAGGCGGGCCTGTCGCTTGTCGCGGTCGAGGGTGGCGACGCCCTGCATCGTGTAGTTCTGGCCGGGGAAGGGTGGCGTCACCTGCACCGTGTGCCCGGTCATGGAGGCGTACGCATTCAGCAGCCACCACTGGCCGTTGCCGCGGTTGGACTGCACTGCGGAGTCGGAGAGGTTGCCGTCGATGTTCCAGTACGCGATGTCGGCGTCGACCTTGGACTCCTCGATCGCGGAGACCCACTGGATCATCTGGCCGGGGACCGAGGTGTGGTAGTTGAAGGCGTATTCGTTGATGTTGACGGGGAGTTGGGTGCCTTCCCTGTCCGTCCCCTTGAACAGGTCCTTCTCCCACCTGCGGTACGTGGCGACGCTCTGGCGCACCGCTTCCGGGTGGCTGAGCTCGTGCCAGGTGATCAAGTCGGGGAGGGTGCCGGCGGCCAGGGTGTGCGTGAGGAAGCCCTTCACCTGGGAGTACAGGACGCTGGTGTTGGGGCCGGCGATCCTGGCTTCCGGCATCTTGCCCTTGATGAGCTTGTACGCGTCGTCCCAGGCGGCGAAGTACGCGTCCGGGTCGCTGAGCCAGCTGACCTTGTCGTAGCTCCACTCGCCGGTGCCGAACATGTTGCCCTCGGGCTCGTTGAACGGCACGAAGACGATGTTGTCCTGGTACTGCTTCGGTAGTTGGAGGACCTGGTCGACCTGCTTGGCGATCTTCTCCTTGTATAGCTTGAGCTTCTCTTCGGGGGTGTCGCCCGGCCACTGGTACGGGAAGCCGCGGTGGATGTCGGTCATGTAGATGTACACGTCGCCGTCGGTCGAGTCGGCCAGCGGCTTGACCACGTCGAGGGCGTCGGCGCCCGGGTGCTGCGGGCCGTCCTGTGCCTTGGTGGAGACGGTGCGCAGGCCCATGCCCTCGATGAGGTTGTTCGTGGGGACGTCGGGTCCGTAGACGCCGTAGAGGGTGCCGGAGGCGCCGCCGTGGAACGCGCCCGTGTTGGACCCGAGGTCGACGGTGAGTGCGCCCTCGCGGACCACGGTGACCGTTGCCTTCACCGCGCGTCCGGCCGCGGTGCCGGCGACCGTGAAGGCGCCTGGTCGCGCGTACTTGTCGGAGGGCACGGCGTCCCAGGTGACGGGTGCGTCGCGGTCGTAGCCGTCGGAGTAGGACGAGCGGACGGCCGCTGGCAGCGACGGGGCCGTACCCGTCGTCGTACGCACGTCGAAGGTCGTCTTCGACAACTCCGTGAGGGTCGGCAGCTGTCCGCCGACGGTGTCCGCCACCTGCTCGGGACTGAGCGCCGCATGCCACACGGTGAAGTCGTCGATCGCGCCCTTGAAGAGGGGGTCCGCGTAGAAGGACTTGCCAAGGTATCCGGCCGTCGTGGCCGAACTCCCCAGCAGATCCTTTGCGTTGACGGTCGACTTGGCGGAGGAGACCGGCACGCCGTCGAGGTACGTGGTGACCCGCTGGGCCGTGGTGTCGAGGGTGACGGTGATCGTCCGCCACGCGTCGGCGGGGAGCGGGGCGTACCCGGACACCTGCGCCTCTGCGCCGCCTCCGCCGGTGGTCACCGAGGTGCGGAGCAGCCCGTCGCCGTTGTACGGGGTCGTGAACAGGTACTTCGACGTGTCGGTGCCCAGGTCGAAGGCGCGCTGCCACGGGGCATTGTCGCCGCTCCACTTCACGCGCGCCGAGACCGTCAAGTCAGCACTGTCTGCGAGGACTTCGCGGGGCAGACGGACGTATGCGCCGTCGGACGTGGACGCGCCGCCGGGCAGGGCGAGGGCCTTGCCGCCGTCGGCGCCGGTGACGGACTGGGCGGTGGAGCCGTTGACCAGGGTCGCCGTGCGGCCGTTGCCGGACGCGTCGGTGATCTTTCCGGAGGCGAGGTCGTCCTGGTCGAAGGTGTAGTGGACGGCCGGCCCGGGCGGGTCGGCGGCTTGCGCGGGGGCGGCCGGGGCGGCCAGCAGGCCCGCGCCGAGGGCCAGAGTGACGGCGGCCGGGGCCCGGCGCCGGGATGGTCTGTCAGCGGATGACATGGATGAGTCCTCGTCTTCGACCGGTGCGGGTGAGGTGGGGGAACTGCCCTGGTGCGGGGACTTGTTGCGACGCTGAAGCCAGTACGGGCGCCGGAAGGATCAGTTCGTCGAACCGGTTCGGCAAGCTAGCACCGGGCGAAGACGCCTTCAATCCCTCGCGCAGAACGAACCTTCCGCCATTTCAGGCGAGTTGGTAGGTCATGCAGGGGGTCTTGACAGGCGTACAGTCCCTTCCTACGTTCACTCCACGCGAACCGGTTCGACGAGTGGCCGGTGTCCGCTCGTCCCGTGAGGAGCTGCCGTGAACATCGGTGAGATAGCCCGGCTGGCCGGTGTCTCGCGCAGCACCGTGTCGTACGCGCTGAGCGGCAAGCGCCCGGTGTCGGAAGAGACGCGACGCAAGATCCAGCGTGTCGTCGACGAGCTCGGCTACCGGCCGAGCGCCAGTGCGCGGGCTCTCGCCAACGGGCGTACCAGCACGATCGGTCTCGTCTTCCCGCCCGCCGGGAACCACTACACCGGCATGCAGCTGGACTTCATCGGCAGCGTGGTGGAGGCCGCCGCGGCCTGCGACTACGACGTGCTGCTGTCCCCGAGCGGCGCGGACAGCGACCGTTCCTTCCAGCGGCTGCTCGGGGAGCGGCGGGTCGACGGCGCGATCCTGATGGAGATCCGGCTCGAGGACGACCGGGTGGACCACCTGGCCTCGGTGGGTTTCCCGGCGGTCGCCATCGGCCGGACCGCGCACAACGACGACGGCTGGTGGGTGGGCCTGGATCACACGGCGCTGGCGAAGGCGTGCGTGCACCACCTCGCGGACCTCGGCCACCGCCGCATCGCCTTCGTCAACAGGCCCGAGCAGCTGCTGCGTTCGGGATACGAGTCGGCGCACCACGGCCTGGAGGGCTTCACCAAGGCCGCCGCGGAGCGCGGGCTCACGGTCCGCGCGTACTGCTGCGGGGACGACGCCGCGTCGGGGCAGAGCTGCGTCGAGCGCATCCTGCACGACGACCCGGCGACCACGGCCCTGGTCACACTGAACGAGGCGGCGCTGGGCGGCCTGTACCGCGGGCTCGCCCGGGCGGGCCGCCACGTGCCCCGCGACTTCTCCGTCACCGGCGTCGTCGCCAGCCGCTGGGCGGAGACCGTGACACCGCAGCTCACCGCCGCCGACGTACCGGCCGCCGAGATGGGCCGGCTCGCCGTCGATCTGTTGATGGAGCGGCTCGACCAGCCCGACGCACCGGCCCGGCACCATCTGCTCACGCCGCCGATCTCGCTGCGGGCCAGCACCGGGCCCGCCACCTCCGACTGACCTACTCATCCCCTCCGCCCGGCCCCGTTTCGCCGTGCTCACGGCACCTGCATGCCCAAAACCAAAGGACCCCTGCCATGAACAGCTCCTCCGGACAACGCCGCCTGGTCGTCGCGGCCCTGACCGCCCTGGCCGTCACGGCCGGCGCGACCGCCTGTTCCTCCGGTTCGGGCAGCGCCGGTTCCAAGGACACCGACAGCGGCACGTACACCGTCTGGGACCCCTATCCGCAGTTCGCCAAGAGCTCGGCCTGGGTGAAGCTCCTCGACCAGTGCGGCGCCAAGGCCGGCGTGAAGGTCAAGCGGACCGGGTTCGACACCAGCGACCTGGCCAACAAGACGCTGCTGGCCGCGCAGCAGGGCAACGCGCCGGACGTCCTCGTCGTCGACAACCCGGTGGTCTCCACCCTCGCCGACGGGGGCGTCCTCACCTCGACTGCCGACACCAAGCTGGACACCTCGAAGGTCGACGCCAACCTGCTCGCCGCGGGGCAGTCGGGCGGCAAGACGTACGGCACACCGATCGGCGCCAACACCCTTGCCCTCTACTACAACAAGAAGGTCCTTCAGCAGGCCGGAGTGGACATCGCCTCGGTCAAGGACTGGCCGTCACTGACGGCCGCCCTCGCGAAGGTAAAGAAGGCGGGCAAGAAGGGCATCACGTTCTCGGCGATCGGCACGGAGGAGGGCAGCTTCCAGTTCCTGCCGTGGTTCTGGGGCGCGGGCGCGAAGCTGACCCAACTCGACTCCCCCCAGGCCGAGTCGGCGCTCTCCTTGTGGAAGGACTGGCTGAAGGACGGCTACGCCCCGAACTCCGTACTGAACAACACGCAGACCACCAGCTGGCAGGAGTTCGCGAGCGGCGACTACGCCTTCGGCGAAAACGGCACCTGGCAGCTCGCGAACGCCAAGAAGGCCGGCCTCGACTACGGCGTGCTGCCGATCCCCGCCGCCATGGGCGGCGCCGCCGCGGCACCGACCGGCGGCGAGTTCGTGACGATCCCCGTCCAGCAGAACACCGATCGCTACGCCACCTCGAAGAAGCTGGCGGCCTGCCTGACCAGCACCACCAACATCTACGCCACCGACACCACCCTGTCCTACGTGGCGCCGACGAGCGAGGTCCAGGACAAACAGGTCGCTGACAACGCCGAGTTGAAGCCGTGGGTCGCCGCGGTCAAGGCGGCCAAGGGCCGCACCAGTGACGACCTGGGCACCAAGTACCCCAAGATCTCCGAGCAGCTGTGGAAGGCAGTGCAGTCCGCTCTCAGCGGGTCCAAGTCGCCGAAGGACGCGTTGAGTTCGGCGCAGGGCGCGGTCAAGTGACATGACGCCGATGAAGCAGACCACACATCCGCCGGACCTCCCCCGGCCCACGCCCGTCCCCGCCGAGCCGGCCCCCACTCCCCCGCCCCGAGCCGAGAAGCGACGACGGCCCGCCTCCACCCAGTGGGCCGCCTGGGCGTTCCTCGCCCCGGTGACCGCCTACCTCGTCCTCTTCTACGCGTATCCGCTCTACCGCAACCTCGACCTGAGCCTGCGCAACTACACCGTCCGCTCCTTCGTCCAGGGCGACGCACCGTTCACGGGCCTGAAGAACTACCACACCGTCCTCGACGACCCGACCTTCGCCCCGGCCCTGCTCCACACCGCCGTCTTCACTTTCGTGTGCCTGGCCTTCCAGTACGCGATCGGGCTGGCCCTCGCGGTCTTCTTCAACCAGCACTTCCGGCTCGCCGCGACCCTGCGGGCCCTGTTCCTCGTACCATGGCTGCTGCCGCTGATCGTGTCGGCGTCGACGTGGTCGTGGATGCTCAACAGCGACTCGGGGATCGTGAACGCCGCCCTGCACGCCGTCGGTGTCGACCCGGTCAACTGGCTCACGTCGCCGTCCTGGTCGCTGACTTCGGTGATCATCGCGAACATCTGGATCGGTGTCCCGTTCAACCTGGTCGTGCTCTACAGCGGCCTGCAGTCCATCCCTTCCGGCCTGTACGAGGCCGCCGCGCTCGACGGGGCGAACGCCTGGCAGCGGTTCTGGCGCATCACCTTCCCGCTTCTTCGCCCGGTGTCCGCGATCACGCTGCTGCTGGGCCTGATCTACACGCTCAAGGTCCTCGACATCATCTGGATCATGACCAAGGGCGGCCCGGCGGACGCGTCCACCACCTTCGCCACCTGGTCCTACCAACTCGGCTTCGGCAACATGCTGCCCGCCTTCGGGCCGGGAGCCGCCGTCGGCAACCTGCTCGTGGTCGCGGCCCTGGTCTTCGGCCTGGTCTACATCCGGGTCCAGCGGCGACAGGAGGCGTTGTCGTGAGCCGAACTCACGTGCGTACAAAGACCACTTGGTTCAAGACCACGATCGGCGTCGTCCTGACCGCCGTCATGCTCTTCCCCGTCTACTGGATGCTGAACGTGTCTCTCACCCGGGACACGGACATGCGCAAGAGCCCGCCCGAACTGCTCCCGCTGCACGGCACCCTGACCGGCTACCGCACCGTCCTGGACGAGCAACTGCCGTACCTGGGAACGAGTTTGGTCGTCGGCCTGGGGGCCGTCGCCCTGACCGTGGCGCTGGCCGCGCCCGCCGGGTACGCGCTGGCCAAGCTGCGCCCGCGCGGCGGCCGCGTCCTGAGCTTCGTGCTGCTGACCGCCCAGATGATCCCCGGCATCATCATGGCGATGGGCTTCTACGCCATCTACCTCCAGCTCGGGCTGCTCAGGACCGTGCCGGGGCTGATCGTCGCCGACTCCACCCTGGCCGTTCCCTTCGCGGTGCTCATCTTCACCGCGTTCATGTCCGGCATCCCCGGCGAACTCCTCCAGGCCGCGCGGACCGACGGCGCGGGCCCGCTGCGCACGTTCTGGTCGATCGTCATGCCGATGAGCCGCAACGCCGTGGTCACCGTGTCGCTCTTCGCGTTCCTGTGGTCCTGGTCCGACTTCGTGTTCGCCAGCACCCTTTCCAACGGCGGCGCCCACGAGCCGATCACGCTCGGCATCTACCACTACATCGGCAACAACAACCAGCAGTGGAACGCCATCATGGCCACCGCCGTCCTGGCCTCGCTGCCCGCGGCCGTCATCCTCGTCCTCGCCCAGCGCTACGTCGCCGCCGGTGTCACCGCCGGCGCGGTCAAGGACTGATCTCCCCTTCGCCATGGCCCCTCGTCGCCGTGGTCACCCCCTGCCCGAGAAACGAGTGACACCACATGACCGCCGCCCGTCCCGGCCCGGCCTTCTCCGTCCACGACATCCCGTTCAGCACGTACGGGTCCTGGTTCGACCTCTCCCCCGTGGTGGCGGAGAAGACTCACGCCGACGACCTCCACCTCGTCTCGCACCAGAACGGCATGCACGCCGTCCTGCGCCTGATGCCTCTCGACCCCGCGACGGGCGACCGGGCGGAGACCCGCGTGGAGGCGACCCCGGGCCTGCTGAGCTGGCTCGGCGCCGCAGGCCGCGTCGACCTCGCCTACCAGTCACCGGACACCGTGCGGCTGCGCGGCGAAGGGCTGCGTCTTCACCTCGCGGCGGCAGTAGGGACGTTGACCCCGTTCAGCGGAATCTACTTCTTCCACGACGCCGCCGCCGACGCGCACGTCTTCACGTCGTACGAGACCGGGCGCCGCTACCGCGTCACCGTGCTGTCCGGCACGGTCGCCGTCTTCGGCAGCCAGAGCCTGGGCGTCGCCGAGCGCGGACTGACCATCGGCTCCGAGGGGGACGGGCCCTGGGAGATCGCGGTCGAGGAGATCGACACGGCCCGCCCTCGGTACGTGGCGTCGGCCGCCTTCACCAAGATCGTCGAGGCGGCGCAGAACGCCTTCACGGACTTCGCCGACACGGTGGCTCCGTGGCGCTCGGCCGCCACGCCCGCGGCCGAACTCGCCACCTACGTCCTGTGGTCCGCGACCGTACGCCCCGCCTCTCTGGTCACCCGGCCCGCCGTGCTCATGTCCAAGCACTGGATGGACAAGGTCTGGAGCTGGGACCACTGCTTCAACGCCCTTGCCCTGGCGCCCGGTTGCCCCGAACTGGCATGGGACCAGTACCACCTGCCCTTCGACCACCAGGACGAGACGGGGGCGCTGCCCGACTCGGTCACGCACTCCGAAGTCCTGCGCAACTTCGTCAAGCCGCCCATTCACGGGTGGACGCTCGGGCACCTTCGACGCCGCCTGACCATGTCCCTCGGACAGGACGAACTGGCCGCCACGTACGATCGGTTGGAGCGCTGGACGAACTTCTGGCTCACTGCCCGCCGCGCACCCGGCGCCGCACTCCCCCACTACCAGCACGGCAACGACAGCGGCTGGGACAACGCCACCGCCTTCGACCCGGAACGCGTCGTCGTCACCGCCGACCTGGCCGCTTTCCTCGCCATGCAGATGCGTGAACTGGCCGCCCTTGCCCAGGACTTGGGCCGTTCGGACGGCGCCGAGCGCTGGGCGAGCGCCGCCGAGGAGATCCAGACGGCGATGCTCGACCAGCTGTGGCGCGAAGACCGCTTCGTCACCCAGGGCGTCGACAGCGGCGAGACCTGGTCCAGCGCCAGCCTCCTCGACCTGATGCCCATCGTGGTCGGCGAACACCTCCCGGCCCGGATCAGCAACGTACTGGCCGCCCGCATCGAGGCCCATCTCACCCCGCACGGCCTGGCCACCGAATGCCCCTCCTCGCCGCACTACCTGTCCGACGGCTACTGGCGCGGGCCCATCTGGGCCCCCGCCACGGTCCTCGTCGAGGACGGGCTGCGCCGCGCCGGGCACCTCCGGCTCGCGGACGACATCAGCGCCCGCTTCCGCACCCTTTGCGAGACCCACGGCTTCGCGGAGAACTTTGACGCCCTCACCGGGACCGGGCTGCGCGACCGCGCGTACACCTGGACCGCCGCCGCCTATCTCCTGCTCGCCGCAGCACACGTACACAGGGAATCCCACTGAACAGTCGGGCCGGGACGGAGCCCTCAGTGCGACCTTGTATCCGCCCTCCGGTGTGGGCGCGGCGGTGAAGGTGCCGTGGAGCAGCTCGGCGCGCTCGCGCAGGCCGATCAGGCCCTGACGGGAGCTGGGCAGGGCTACGGCCGGGCGGGTGGGCGCCGTGTTGGTGACGGTGACGGTGAAGTAGTGGGCGTCGTGCCACAGGTGTACCTCGGCGCGGGCTCCGGGGGCGTGCTTGCGTACGTTGGTGAGGGCTTCCTGGACCGTGCGGTAGAGGGTGCGTTGGGCGGTCGTGCCAATGTCGGTCGGGAGCTCGCCGGTCAGGGTCGCCTCGATGCCGCTGTTGGCGATCAGCTGCTGGAGATCGGCGAGGGTGGGCTGGGGGGTGAGCTCGGTTTCCTTGCCGCCGGAGGCGCGCAGCAGCGTGACCATGTGGCGGAGTTCGTCGAGGGTATTCACGCTCAGGGAGCGGATCGTGCGGGCCGCGTCGCGGGCGTCGGGTTCCTTGGCGGCGACCTGGAGTGCTCCGGCCTGCACGGCGATGAGGCTGACCTGTTGGGAGACGACGTCGTGCATCTCCCGGGCCAGTTGGGCGCGTTCGCGGACGAGGACGGTCTGGGCGTACATGGCGCGTTCGTGTTCGCGGGCCTCCTCGACCTCGGCGAGCTGGCGCGCCACGTCGTGGCGGGCCTGCACGAGTTGACCGAACAGGACCGGGGCGAAGGCTGTGGCCAGCATGTAGGCGAACTGGATGAGGGTCCAGGTCCGGTCGCCGGAGAACGTGGCGGACAGGAGCCAGGCGAGGGTGCCCGCCACCGCGTTCGAGCATTTTGGTGAGGAATCCGCACCCGATCAGGAAGCCGCTCGCGCACAGCCACCAGGTCGCGGCCCGGCCCTCGGCCTGCAGCGCACGGGTGAGCGCGTACGCCACCGACACCAGCAGCAGGACCAGCAGCGTATCCGGGTTGTTGTCCCGGTTGATGGCCACGGTGATGGGCGTCAGGGTGAGCACCAGCGCCGCGATCAGCGCCGCCCCCTCGCCCGCCCAGCGGCGCACGGTGCGGTGCAGCACCAGCACCCCGGCCACGCCTTCGAGCACCTGCGGCAGGATCAGCGCCCAGCCGTGCATCCCGAAGATCTTGCTGCTGATCACCTGCGGCCACAGCGCGGCCGGCGACTTGTCGACCGTGACCACGCCCGCCGGATCGAAGGAGCCGAGGAGCAAGTTGGTCCACTTCTTCCCCATCGACTTCACTGCCGCCGAGTAGTAGCTGTTGCCCCACCCCAGGGAGCCCAGTGCCCAGCCGTACAGGACGGCCGCGAGCACGAGGACGGCTCCGAGCGCCGCGGGTGCCGCCCAGGCAGGCAGCGCCCGGACGGACGTATTCGTGCGCCTCTCGTCGTGTGCCGATGCCGCCGGTGCGGGCCTGATGTGCGCGTGGTTACTCATGTCGGGATTCGCTCTCATCAACGGGTACGGCTACGGGGGGCGGCGAAGACAGCCAGCCGCAGCACGGCGAAGCGCACGCAGGTGACGGCCACGGACGCGGTGCCGAGGACCGCGGTCTCCGCGGCCGGTGAGGCACTGGGATCCAGCCACTTGAACCACAGCACCGCCGCGGACGTGACCAGATAGCCGAAGACGAACAGACCCCCGGCACCGAGGTGCGCACGTGCGGGCGCGGTGGTGGAGTGCGGGAAGGTGAGGCGTCGGTTCGCCTCGGTGTTGAGGAGGGTGAGGACGCACAGCGTGACCAGGTTGGCGACGGCCGGAGACCACCAGCCGCGCAGCAGCCATTACAGCAGGGCCTGTCCGGCCGTGGAGACGACACCGATCGCGAGGAAACAGCCGACCTCCCACGACAGCACACCGCGTCCGATGGAGGGGGCTAGGACGGCGTCGGGGTGTTCGGCGGCCGGCTCGGGGCGCGGCCGCACCTCGACCCGGGCGTCGCCGGACGCCTTGAGCCGCGCCATGCGCCACAGGCCCCGCAGGTCTTCCTTGGCGGTGCTCGCCATATCCCCCCGGGTGTCGACGTCCTCGACCCAGTCGACCGGGACCTCATGAATACGCAGTCCGTTGTGCTCGGCGAGCAGGAGCAGTTCGGTGTCGAAAAACCATGCGTCGTCCCGGGTCACCTTCAGCAGCGGCCGGAGTACCTCCGTACGGGCCGCCTTGAATCCGCACTGGGCGTCGGTGAAGCGGACTCCGTGGGTGAGCCGGATGATGCCGTTGTAGCAGCGGGAGATGAACTCGCGGCGCGGCCCGCGCACCGTGCGTGCGCCGGGAGCCAGCCGGGAGCCGATCGCGAGGTCCGAGTGGCCGCTGGCCAGGGGCGCGATCAGCGGGAGCAGTCCGTCGAGGCCGGTGGAGAGGTCCACGTCCATGTACGCCACGATGTCCGCGTCGCTGGCGCCCCAGACGGTGCGCAGCGCGAGTCCGCGGCCCTTGCGGTCCAGGTGGACGACGCCGACGCCGGGCAACTCGTCCGAGAGGCGGCGGGCCGTGGCGAGGGTTTCGTCGGTGCTGGCGTTGTCGGCGACGGTGATCCGCCAGGGGAACGGGAAGCCCTGGGACAGGCGGGCATGGAGCGTGCGCAGGCACCCGGGCAGGGCTCGTTCCTCGCTGTAAACCGGAACGACGATGTCCACCGTCGCGGTACCGGCGTGCGGGAGAAGCGAACGTTCGACGGGCTGGAAGGGGGCGGGACGCTCCATGCGGGCGGCGAGTTCGGTGAGGTGGGGGGTGAGAGTCATGGCTTCCTCAGGCATGAGGGGACGGCAGACTGCGGCTCAGGGGCCCTGGTCCAGGGCCGCGGCCTCACAGTTGCCGCCCCGCCTGTGAGAGCGGGGGGAGAATACCGAGAACTGACGGAAAGTCAGGTCAATGGCCAAAGTGCTCCCACGGCTCACCAGGAGCACGACCGCACCAGGGGGTTCCGTAGTTCGCTGACGCCCTTGATCGAACCCGACCACTTCGGTTCACATCCGCAGAACTACGTCGGGCCGCGGCGTGACGACGATGCTGCGATGACGGTGGCGAGGCGCATAGGAGACCTCCTCCAGACGGTGGCGCTCACCAGTCTCGGCGTCGGCCCTTTCCGCCAGCCGTCGCCCGACGCGATCAACGCCCTGACGTCCGAGTACGGCAGCAGCACGCCGTGCTTCTTCTCGCAGACGCACGGCGGGCGTGCGGTCTCGCCCCGGTCGGACGGCGGGCCCTTTCCAACCTCTGGGCGCTGGCCGCGAGTTGGACGATTCCGTGGAACGACGAACCTGCTGGTAGACGGGCTCTCGACCAAGATCGCCCGTGCCGCCAGGAGCTTCGTGTGCTTGTTTACCCGTCGTCGACCGACCTGTCCAGCCGCACCCTGAGGTACCTGACCGGGCGCCTCGTCGCCCGGAGACGGGAGATCGGAACACGGTGGAGAAGACTGGCGGCCGGACGCCAGGCCCTGCTTGCCCTGGCCACCCTTGCCCCGGACCTGACCGAGGCGATGACGACGGCCTCGGTGAAGGCGTTCGCGATCCTGGACGGCACCCTGCTGCCGATCGACCGGGTGGCCGCCGACACCCCGCACCACTCCGGGAAACATAAGCGCCACGGCATGAACGTCCAGGTCCTCACCGACCGTTCGGCCGGCTGCTGTGGGAATACGCGGCGCTGCCCGGCTCGACCCACGGAATCATCGACGCGCCCACCGAGGCGGGAGTGAAGTGCTGGGCAGACAAGGCGTACCAGGGCGCCGGCGGTCCGTCCGAGTCCCGTTCCGGGGCCGCCGCCTCAAGCGATGGAAGCGACGGCACCACACGCCAAGATCCGCTGCATCGGCGAGCGGGCCATGGCCACCCTGAAAGGCTGGCGCCTGCTCCAGGGGCTGCCGGTTCGGCGCTGCTGCCGCGGCAGGGTCCCCGCTCAGCTGGGATTCCAGTACAGGATGAACCACGTCGTATCCGAAGGGCCCATGGCTGTCAGGGACGTTATGCGAGGTCCGCAGCGGGCTCGGCGCCCTCGGCCGGTGTCGGCACAATGTGAGCGGGCTCCATCTTTGTCGCGCGTGCGAGGAGTTCGGCGCGGGTGATGGCGCCGGTGCGCGTGCTGGGGACGGTGCAGGCATGGGCCCCGGCGATGGAGCCGTACCGTGCGCAGCGCAGCGGGTCCTCGCCGTTCAGCCAGCCGAGCAGGAAAGCGGAGGCGAAGGCGTCGCCGGCGCCGTTGGAGTCCACGACCGGCGCGGGAGGCGTGACGGCGGGAACGTGTGTCCAGGGAGGCTTGCGATGCCGCCGAGCGTGCCGACGATCGCTGAACTCATGGGCGGATGCTCACGATCCGCCGTGCACCTTGAAATGCGGGACCAGTACGGAACCGCCGCTGAGGCCGACGACTTCCGGTCATGGATGGAAACCGGCCGCCTCGACACCGACCCGGGCTCCTCGGACTGGGCGCCCTGGGGCAGCCTCGTCTCGCAAACCGTCGCACGCGGCGTCTCGGTACGGCGCGCCCGCATCGTGTCCGAGCCGGTCACCGACTACATCCGCTACGAGCACGCCTCGACCGTCGTCAACGTGCATGCGGGCGAAGAGGTGCGCTGGCTTCCACGCCGACGCGCCTCGGACATCGCGCTGCCCGGAAATGACTTCTGGCTGTTTGACGACCAAGTGATCCGGTGGGGCTACTTCTCCGGTAACGGGGCCGTGGCCGGCCACGAGATCTCCGAGGACGCGGGTGCCGCGAAGCTGTGCGCCGAGGCGTTCGACGCTGTCTGGCGCCGCGCAACCCCTCACGACCTCTACCAGATCCGCTGATCAGAAAGCACCGGCAGCCAGCCCATGCCCGCCTCCCCTTCCTCATCTGCCCAGGCCGCGCGTGAAGCCGTCGCCCATCGGCTACGCGACCTCCGTAAGGAGGCTGGCTTGACGGTCGTGCAGTTGGCTGCCGCATGCAGCTGGCACTACTCCAAGACGTCGCGTATCGAGAATGCCCTCACTGGGCCCTCAACGACCGATATCCGCCTGTGGTGCGCCGCCGTCCGTGCGGAGGACCAGGCGCAGGACCTCGTCATCCAGTCCGTCAACGCCGAGTCGATGTACCGGCAGTGGCGCGACCAGGTTCGCACCGGACTGCGGCACATCCAAGAGAGCCGCACGCGGACCTTCCGCGACACGGAATGCTTCCGCATGTACTCCTCAAGCCTCGTGCCCGGCCTGCTCCAGACGGGGGTCTACGCGCTCGCCGTCCTCGGCATGGCAGCGAACATTCACCACCTGCCCGAGGACGACAGCGCGGAGGCCGCGCACGCCAGGATCGAGCGCTCGCACATCGTCCACGAACAAGGGCACCACTTCGTCGTGGTGATTGAAGAACCGGTGCTGTACTGCCAGGTAGCCGACCCGGCGGCTATGGCCGCGCAGCTCGGCTACCTCCTCACCGCGGGCGCACTGCCTGCTGTCTCCCTAGGCATCATCCCGATGGCGGCCCGACGTTCACACTGGCCCGAAGAGACGTTCCACATCTACGACAACCAGCTCGTCTCGGTCGAGCTTGTGTCCGCCGAGGTGAACGTGACGCAGCCCGGCGAGATCGCACAGTATCTGGAGACCTTCGAGCAGTTGCGCAGCATGGCCGTCTATGACGCGGACGCGCGAGGCTTGATCGTGAAGGCCATTGACGCGCTGGGCTGACCGTGTGGCTTCGCTCTTGGGCCTCGTGTGGTGGCTAGCTCAGAGTGTGAGCGCGAACCGGCGGCAGACATGGATGCACGCGAACTCGCTCCTCAGCTGCTGTTCTTCGTCGAGGCTGGCGTGCAGGAAGGCAGCCATAGGTTTCAGGCCCTGCCGACGACTTCCTACGGCACGGTCCAGTTGAGTCATTACCAAGAGTTGTGGATTGACGCTTGAGCTTCAGAGCATGACCCGACCGCGGAGGATGACGCGGCTGGGGTGGGCCAGAGCGGAAGCGTCGAGCGTGGGGTCGGAGTCGTAGGCGACGAGATCCGCGGGGGCTCCGTCGACCAAGCCGGGCAGGCCAAGGTAGGAGCGGGCCGACCATGAGGCCGCGCCCAGCGCCGCCTCGGGCGACAGACCCGCACGGACCAGCCATTCGACCTCTGAGGTAACGGTGCCGCACGGGAAGCTGTCGGTGCCGGCCAGGATGGTGACACCGGCCTCGTGTGCGGCCCTCACGTTGGGCAGCATCGCGTGCCATCCGGCCAGCCACCAGTCCCGGCCGGCGCTCGGTTGGGCGGCCCGCCGTCGGTCGGCTCCGGAGCCGAAGACGCTGAGCGTGGGGACGAACGCGGTGCCTTGATCCGCCATCCGATCGATCAGGCTCGGGTCCAGGTGCATGCCGTGCTCCAGGCTGTCGACTCCGGCCAGGACGGCGTTGCGACTGCCCTCGCTGGTCTGGCAGTGAGCGGCCACCCGGCCGCCGATCGTGTGCACGGCCTGGACGACAGCAGTGAGGATGTCCAGCGGCAGTGCGGGTTCGTCATGCCTCCAGTCCCCGATGACCTTGCACCAACCCGAGGACGCGGTGGCCTCCTCCACGGCTGCGTGGACCAGGTCGGCCTCGCTCACGTCTCTTCCGAAGCCGGGGAAGAAACGGCCCGGGGTGGCCAGCCAGCGTCCGGCCGAGCGGACGCGCGGCATGTCCGGGTCTTCGTCCACCCAGTCGGGGATGCGGGCTGCGGACCCAGGCGTGCGTACCAGCAGCACTCCGGCGTCGCGGTGATCGGTCAGGTGCCGCCGAAGCGTCGCGTCGCTGAACGGGGTCTCGATGTTTTCGGTGCCGGGATGGGTATGTGCATCGACCAGGCCGGGCAGCAGCCAGCCGCCGTCAATGACGAGGTCAGCATCCGGGGCAACCCCGGCCCTCAGCTGGTCGCCATCGACCCAGAAGGATCGCTCCTCCCGCTCGGGCAATACGAGGCCGCGCACTTGCAGCACCACCAGTGGCCTCCCCAGGAACTCGCCTGCGCGTTGGTCGATCTCGCTGATCCTATGGGGGACCGCGGCAGGAGAACCTCGGCATCAAGCAGCCGCATCGTCAGTCCGCTCTACGAGGACTCCGCGCTCGAATCTCGCTCCGGCTCGCAAGAGGGCGACGAGATGAGGTGCGTTCACCGCCCGCGACCGCTGCTGGTTGGACTCGACGACTCGCCTCGACCTGCCACAAGATCAATGATCAGAACGCTCGCTGTCAGACTTGCACGCGGGGTCCGCCACGAACCGGTTCAGCCGATAGGTGGTCGGCTGCCCCAGGCGGCCACACAGCGTGTCGATCCGAATCATTGACCCGTCGATTCGTGCCTCCCGAAGGCGGCGCAGGTGGCCGCGCAACTCCGCCTTGTCCCGAGTCTCAAGGATCACTTCCCACCGTCCCACGTCCGGCGCAGTACGAGCAGCAAGCCGCCGCCTCTCGGCCTCTTGCCGCCGCTTCCTCTTCCCCTGTCCTGGCACCGGCCCAGAATGGCTGGTCGGCGCCGGGGCAACAAGACAATTGAACCGAGCACACGTCCCCGCTCAGTGATCATTTGTCAGACAGGCCCTAGCTTGATCTTTAACGTGCGGCGTCGAATGGTCCGTCGAACTTGATCACTCGGTTTGGTATCTGCCGGACATGAAGGCGGCCTTCGTCTGAACATGTGCTCCGACCAAGGAACACACACATTCAGCACGAAGGCCGTGAGGATGAGTCTGCTGCATCACGACGCCCGGCGAGAGTCGCTCGCACAACTGTCATGCTTCCGGGGCGAGTTCTATGCCTGCCTGACCTCCCGTTCGGACGTGTTGTTCGAGCTGGCTGATGCTGTTCTGTGCGGCGACGGGCCGGTGAGGTCGCTGGCCGAACTGTCGTTGGTGGGTGAACACCGCCGCGGCCATGGAGGGCTCTACGCAGCCATGGCCCGTGGACGCATCGATGACGGCCGGCTGCGGCGGGCACTGGCAGAGGTGCCACTGCCGCGGTCTGCCGACGGCCGGCTGGTCCTGGCGATCGATGTCACCTGCTGGCTGCGGCCCGACGCCCACACCTCACCCGAGCGGATTTTGTGTCACACCTATGGCCGGGGCAAGGACCAGCACATCCCGGTCCCCGGCTGGCCCTACTCGATCGTCTGCGCGCTCGAGCCGGGCCGTAGCTCATGGACGGCGCCGCTGGACGCGCTGCGTCTGAAGCCTGGCGACGACACCGCAACCGTCACCGCCCGGCAACTGCGCGATCTGCTGCAGCGACTCATCGCAGCAGGGCAGTGGCAGGCGGGCGACCCCGACATCCTCATCGTCGCGGACGCCGGATACGACGCGCCCCGCCTCGGCTTCCTCCTGGGTGACCTGCCGGTCCAGGTGCTGGCCAGGATGCGATCCGACCGCGTCCTGCGCAGAGCGGTCCCACCACGGCTGCCACACACTCAGGGCCGACCGCCCCGGCACGGCGGCGAGTTCGTCTTCGGACAGCCCAACACCTGGAGCATCCCGGACACCGAAACCATCACCGACACCCGCCTCTACGGCACTGCCAGGGCCCGGTCCTGGAACCGGCTGCACCCCAAGCTGACCCACCGTTCTTCCTGGGCAGCCGCAGACGGCACCCTCCCGATCGTGGAAGGAACGGTGATCCGCCTGGACATCGGCCATCTGCCCAGCGGAGCAACACCCAAGCCGGTCTGGCTGTGGTGGTCAGACACCGATGCCACCCCGGACGACGCCGACCGCCTCTGGCAGGCATATCTCCGGCGCTTCGACATCGAGCACACCTTCCGCCTGTTCAAACAGACCCTCGGCTGGACCTCCCCAAAGCTCCGCACCCCCGAGGCAGCCGACCGATGGACCTGGCTGATCCTCGCTGCCTACACCCAACTGCGGCTCGCCCGCCCACTCGCAGCCGACCGGCGCCGTCCCTGGGAGAAACCCACCCCGCCGGACAGACTCACCCCCGCCCGAGTCCGCCGCGACTTCCGGCACATCCGCCCGCAATCGGCCTGTCCAGCCCAAGCACCGAAACCTTCGCGCCCTGGCCCCGGACGGCCGCCGGGCCAAAAGAACACACGACCCACACCCCGCCACGACGTGCATACACCCCGCAAAACAGCGGCAGCGAAAAAGAGAACGACGAAGTCAACCACCCCACGACCACGCCGCACAGGTTAAAGATCAAGCTAGTAGGACTCCGTTAGGTCTGTCGGCTCGGCCTCTTTCTGGGCATGTTGGGTGGATGGACGCACATGAAGTGAACCGTGTCCGGGCGAAGTTGGCGTTATACGTGGCTGACGTGTTCGCATCGGTGCCGCGCAAGGATCAGCGAGCCAAAGGCGACTGCTACCTGCGGGGACTGATGCTGGACGGCCGCCGCAAGTCGATCCAGGCCATGGCCTCGCGGCTGCCGGACGGCAACGAACAGAACCTGCAGCAGTTCGTGAACCAGTCCAGCTGGGACCCGGTGCCGGTGCAGCGCCGGATCTGCGAACGCATGCTGCCGCTGGTCAACCCGACGGCCTGGGTGATCGACGATGTGTCGTTGCCCAAGGACGGAAGAATGTCGGTCGCCGTTGCTCCGCAGTACTGCGGAGCCCTGGGCAAACGCGCCAACTGCCAGGTCGCGGTCAGCGTCCACTCCGCCAGTGACACGGCCTCCTGCCCAAGGAGTGGGCGGCGGACACGGACCGCAGGACCGTTACCCGCATTCCGCCCGAGGCCGGGCACCGCGAAAAGTGGCGGCTGGCTCTGGACATGCTCGACACGCTGGCCGGCTGGGGCATGAGGCCGCCGGTCGTGGTGGCCGACGCTGCCTACGGCACCAACGCCCGCTTTCGGGCCGGCCTGGCTGAGCGGGGAGTCGACTACATGTTGGCCGTCCGCGCGGATGTGACCGCCCACCCATTCGACGCCAAACCGACAGCTCCGGACCGCAAGGGCCCTGTCGGCTGCTGGCCCCAGCCCCGCTACCGCCACCCCGCACCCTCAGTGGTAGCCCTTGCCACCGGTCTCGGGCAGGAGGCGTTCACCTCCCTCAGCTGGCGGCAGGGCTCGCGCGGCGAGCTACGTTCCCGCTTCGCCGCCGTGCGCGTCCGCCCTGCCGGCAACGCCGTCGAACGTCCCATTCGGGTCGCCGCCTCGGCCGAACAGGGCTGGTGGGACGGCATCCTGCCCGACTGCTGGCTGCTGGTCGAATGGCCCGAACAGGCCGAGGCTCCCACCGACTACTGGCTGTCCAGCCTGTCGGCCGACACTCCGATCGCCGACCTGGTCCGTCTGGCCAAGGTTCGCTGGCGCATCGAGCACGACTACCGCGAACTCAAGCACGGACTGGGCCTGGCCCACTTCGAAGGCCGGTCCTGGCCCGGCTGGCACCACCACGTCACCCTCGTGACCGCGGCCCACGCGTTTCTTACCGAACAGCGTCTGGCCCCAAAAGCACCTGGACCGCACTCACCCTCTACTAGATCCTCGACGCCCTCCAAGACATCCTGAGGTGCTGGACCGGCACCTGCACGACCTGCCACCAGCCCCTCCCCACCAGGACCACAACACCTAGTACTCCAGCCGGACTTCTCCATTACCGCTGGTCAACGGCTTGAGTGTGGGGAGTGTAGCGGGGTGTGGATGGATGCGGGACAGTCTTGGCATCCCGTCCCACGAACGTGTGGCCACGCCGCATGTAGCGACAACGGACCGAGCAGCCCACAAGCGTGATCAACGACGTGCCCACGAGCGTGTGGGGCCAGGAACTCGAGAACCTCTTCCTGCGGGCCGGAGCCTGCTTCACCCGGGTGGAACCCCGACGCCTGATGCGCGACTACGTTCGCGGCCTCCTCGGCCCGGTGGGCCGCAAGAACGGCTGGCAACTCGCTGAGTATGCAGGCCACGCCACCCCCGACGGACTGCAACACCTGCTGTCCCACAGCCGCTGGGATGCCGACCACCTGCGCAACGAGCTACAGACATACGCCGCAGACCAACTCGGCACACCAGACGGCGTGTTGATCATCGACAACACCGGCTTCATCAAGAAGGGCACCACCTCGGCCGGAGTGCGGCGGCAGTACTCGGGCACCGCCGGACGCACCGAGAACTGCCAGATCGGCGTCTTCGCCGCCTACGCCACCACTCGCGGCCACGCCCTGATCGACCGCGAGCTCTAGCTTCCCAAGTCCTGGACGAACGATGGGGATCGCTGCCGGGCCGCCCGCGTCCCCGCCCAGCGCACCTTCGCCACCAAGGGCGAACTCGCCCGCGACATGATCGATCGAGCCCTCGCCTCCGCACTCCCCGTAACATGGATCACGGCGGATTCCGCCTACGGACAGGACTCCCACTTCCGTCGCTTCCTCGAAGACTCCCAGCTTTCCTATGTCGTCGCCGTGCCCAAGTCCCAGCAGGTCCACGGCCCGCGCATCGACCACCTCATCGCCCAGGCCCCTCTGCGGGCCTGGCAGCGCCTGTCCGCCGGCCCCGGCGCGAAGGGCGAACGGTTCTACGACTGGGCCGCCGCACGCCTGCCCTCGGTCTGGGAGTTCGACGGCGACGAGCCCACCCGGCAACGGTGGATGCTCGCCCGCCGCAGCATCAGCAAACCCGATGAGATCGCCTACTACCTCGCTTGCGCCCCACTGGACGCCACCATCGCCGACCTGGTCCGCGTTGCCGGATGCCGCTGGAAGATCGAGGAGTGCTTCCAGAGCGCGAAGAACGAGTGCGGCCTGGACCACTACGGAGTCCGCCGTTACGTCGGCTGGTACCGCCACATCACACTCGCCATGCTCGCCCACATCTTTCTCGCCGCAATGGCCGTCCAAGAACGCGAAAAGGGGGTGACACGTCCGACACACCCGACCTCGTGGACCTCACCCCAGCAGAAATCCGCCGTCTGCTGGCAGTTGAGCCCCACCGCCGTCCTGCACGGTGCGCACACACGTTGAGCTGGTGGAGATGGCGGCGGCGCCATCAAGCACGTGCCCGGCGCTGTCACTACATGCGGCGTGGCCACACGTTCGTGGGACGGGATACCAAGACTGTCCCGCATCCATCCACACCCCGCTACACTCCCCACACTCAAGCCGTTGACCAGCGGTAATGGAGAAGTCCGGCTGGAGTACTGATCAAGACAGACCTAACGGAGTCCTATTAGGGAAGGGGCGGTGCCATGGATGCCGAGTCCCAGATCAGGGCCGTGATCGAGGAGCATTGGCGGGCTTCGGAGCGAGGAGACATCGAGGCCGAGCATGCGATCTACGCTGCGGACGCGATGCTGGACTATCCGCAGTCGGGCGAGCGTTTCCGGGGCCGCGAGACGATCGCGGCGCAACGCGGCGGGCACCCGGCAGACCGGCACTTCACCATCCTGCGCATCACCGGCCACGCGAATGTATGGGTGAGCGAATGCGTGATCGCCTACGACGGTTCGCCTTCGTACTCGGTGAGCGTCATGGAATTCGCCGACCGGCTGGTCGTGCACGAGACGCAGTACTTCGCCGGTCCTTTCGGCACGCCCGCGTGGCGGGCCGCGCTCGCAGAGCCGATGCCGGGGCGGACTGTCGAGGAGGCCTGATTGGCCTCGTCCGGCACGGCCGGCCTGTCGGATTTCGGCGATTGCCTGTGCTCGCCGGATACCTCGAGGGCGTCAGGCACGCTTGCCGTCACCCGCGGTGTGCGTGGTACGGAAGCGTGCCCGGTAGGCCCCCGGCGTGATGCCGAGGTTGCGCGTGAAGGCCCGGCGCAGCGACTCCGGTGACCCGAAGCCGGTGCGCCGGGCCACCGTGGCCATGGGGTCGTCGCTGTCTTCCAGCATCGCCTGGGCGGCTTCCATGCGGACCTGCTCGACGTAGCGGGCCGGGGTCGTGGTCATCTCGTCGTGGAACAGGCGTGTCATGTGGCGGGCACTCACACCCGCCCGGCGCGCCATGGTGGCAAGGGTGTGTGGGGCGGACGGGTCCTCGGCGATCGCGTCCAGGACCCGGCGCAGCATCTCCTGTCTCGCGCGCGGCGTGTGGGTGCGGACACTGAACTGTGACTGGCCTCCCGGACGCTGCATGAACACGACCATGTCCTTGGCCACGGCGCGGGCGACATCGGCGCCGAGGTGCTCCTCGACCAGGGCGAGCGAGAGATCGATGCCCGAGGTGACGCCCGCGGAGGTCATGATGTGGCCGTCGCTCACGAACAGGGCGTCCGCCTCTACGGTCACCTGCGGGTAGCGAAGAGCGAGCTGGTCGGCGAAGCGCCAGTGCGTGGTCGCTTTGCGTCCGTCGAGCAGCCCGGCCGCGGCGAGGAGGAAGGCTCCGGTGCAGATGGACGCGGTGCGGCAGCTGCGTGCGTCGAGCGCCCTTATGGCGTCCAGCAGGGCGTCGTCCTTGATGAGGGAGGGCCACTCCGGGCCGCCGGGGATGACGACCACATCGCTGGCCTCCTGCACCTGCGCGGCAGCCAGGTCGACGCGCAGTCCGGTGCCGGCTGCGGTAACCGCGTCGGCACCGTCCGGGGAGACCGTGCGTACGCGGTAACGGCCGCCGAATTCGTTGGCCGTCGTGAACACCTCGATCGGGCCGGTGACGTCGAGCAGCCGTACGCCGGGGAAGACCAGCACGGTCACCAGCAGCGGCTTTCTGCCTGACGGCGTGTCCTTCATCGTGCGCCTCCCGGATGGACTGGGGCCCACAGTGGAAGACACCATCATCCGCCTGGCGACGCCCCGCCCGCGCCCGTGCTGAGTGTCGTCCGCTTCCCTGCGGCATGATGCTGCGTTCCGTTGTGTGGATCGAGGCGTCGGGATTCGGCGCCTCACCCGCTTTCAGCATTCGCCTGCCGTCTCGTCGTGGCCGCATATGCGGCCACAACACGCTCGGATAAGGACATCGGGGCACCCGGCCGGCACGCGGCAACGGGCCTGCACGGCGCTCGATGTCCTGGTGTGAGGGCGTCATGGCGCGTGCTGTTCTGTGGCGGGAGCTGTGCTTCGCCATAGCGTCGAGGGCGCCAACGGGCCGACGGCCTCGGCCGCGTCCCGTGAGCTGCTGGGTGCGGTCCGGCCGGTCACCGTCGCTGAACGTGGGCGGTGACGAATCCGACACGAGAAGAGAAGGCACTCCGCGCCGTGACTCCCCACCCCAGTACCAGCCCAGCGGTCCCGTCCCAGGTCGGCCCGGCCTCGAGATCGTCCGTGCATGTCCGTGACCAGCCGGACGAGGCGAACGGCAGGGAGCGGGGTCGGCTCGGTCCCGGCTGGTTCGCGGCCGTCATGGGCAGCGGAATCGTCGCCGTCGCGGCCGCCACCCTGCCGCACAGTTTCCCCGGGCTCGGCGAGGCCGCCACGGTGGTCTGGGCGGGGACCGCGCTGCTGCTGATCGTGCTCGCCGGCAGCTATACCGGGCAGCGGACGCTGCGGGCGCATGCCGGTGATCCGGTACTAGCCCAGTTCTTCGGGGCGCTGCCGATGGCGCTGCTCACCGTAGGGGCCGGGACGCTGCTGCTCGGCCGGCGGCTGATCGGGGAGCGTGCGGCGGTGGATGTGGACTGGGTGCTGTGGTCGGCCGGTACGGTGCTGGGTCTTGCCACCGCCTGCGCGGTTCCGTATCTGATGATCACGCGGCACCGTTTCACGCCGGACGCGGCGTTCGGAGGCTGGCTGCTGCCGGTGGTTCCGCCGATGGTCTCCGCCGCGACGGGCGCACTGCTCGTCCCGCGGGCGCCGGCCGGGCAGGTGCGGCTGGCTCTGCTGTTGGGCTGCTACGCGATGCTCGGGCTCGGGCTGGTCGCGGTCCTGCTGGTGCTGGCCATGGTGTACAGCCGCCTGGTGCATCATGACGCGCCCGGCGGTGCGGTGGTGCCCACGGTGTGGATCGGTGTGGGGGCGCTGGATCAGGCGGTGACGGCGCTGGGGACGCTGGCCACGGCGGCGCCGAGCGCGCTACCCGCCCCGTACGCGCGCGGGAGTGCGGTCGTAGCGCTCCTGGGCGGGCTCGGGATCTGGGGCTTCTCCCTGCTGTGGCTGGTGCTGGCCACGGCGCTGACCGTACGGGAAATCCGCAGAGGGCTGCCCTTCGCAGCCACCTGGTGGTCCTTCATTTTCCCTCTCGGTACCTGCGTCACCGGTACCAGCGCGCTCGCCGCCCGTACCGGCTCGCAGCTGTTCGTCTGGATCGCTGTCGTCCTGTATGCCCTGCTCGTCGCCGCCTGGGCGGTGGTCGCCTGGCACTCCTTGCGCCATGCTGTCCGGCAGTGTGAGCGCGCCCGCGGATGACAGGGCCGCCGCTTCCGCATGACACGGACGCGGCGCGAACCCGGCTGTTTGCCGACGGGCAGCTGGGTTCGCGCCGCACGGGCACCCATTCCTATGGCAGCGACCCGGGCGCCGTCGAGGCCGTGTGCTCTGCGGGCGGCCCGTCTGCCCCGCACCGGCGGATCCGCGCGCGGTCGTGGGGCGGGCCCGGAGCTTGGCGGCCACCATGGCGGCGAAGACGACAGCCCAGAACACTGCTCGTGTACAACGCGGTGCGCGAGGCCGTCATCCACCTCATCCGCTCCCAGGAGATCCGTCCCGACTCCTCCGCCGGCCCCGTCTACTTCGACCTGCACGACGTGGACAGCGAAGGACTGGCCCGCGAACTGGCCGCCGCCCTCTACGGCGACCTCCAACCCCTCGCCCGCGCAGTACCCCACGCGTCCTGACCCCCCAGGCAGCAAGACCAATCGCAGCGCTACACCCCCTGGACCGCAACTGCATATCGCCGGCACGGGGTTCACATCCGATGCGAACGGGCCAATGTCGAACCAGGCCGATTGCCTGACGGGCCCCCGCGGGGTACGCGATGATCGCCCTTCGAACGGCGAAGGAGAGGTCATGGACAAGGGCAAGCGGATCACCGGTGCGGCACGCGACCAGCTCGCCTCCGAGCTGAAGGCCGCATACGAAAGCGGCGCCTCGATCCGGAGCATCGCCGACAGCAAGGGACGCTCGTACGGCTTCGTCCACCGCATCCTCACCGAGGCAGGAGCCACCCTGCGCCGACGCGGCGGAGCCACCCGCAACAAGCCCAGTTCCTGACGGTCTCCCGTGAAGCGGCGCCCCCACGACCGGACTGCCGTAACCGCACCGTTCGCCACGGCCGGGTCGGCCTTGATCTGCGCGGTGCTACGCACCGCGCCGGCAGCGCACCGCGGTTGGCATGTCGCGCCTTCGCGAAGGCGGGCCCTTGGACATGGGCGTGCTCATGGCCCACGTGATCGTGATCTGCGGGTGGGGTGCCGAACCCGGACGAGGACGGTGCGTCCGGCGTTGGCGTGGAGGTGCGTCGACGCGCGGCATACACGCGCCGGATCGGCCTGCCGTCCTGCCCGCGTACGCACGTCGTTGAGGATGCGGCTGTGAGGTGGCGTGTGAACTTTTCTGAACACGTTGCGAAGGCTTGGCGCCCAACCCGGCAGGTGTCCGGGACATGCCCGGCTACGTGGCTAGGTTCAATCTTTGAGATGTACGTGCCAGGCACACGAGTCGTCGGCGTGCGGCTGCAACGGGGAAGAGGATGGTCAGGGTGAATCCTGACAGTGACAGTCAACTCGAAGGCATCGCACGGGGGTTCGTCACCCTGTCCGGCGGCGAACGCGAGCGGTGCGACATCATGCTCAGGTATTCCACCGATGACCCGCTCGGCGTCGGCCTCAGCTCTTCGATGCGGGGCCACAGCCGATCGTAGTGGCCGAGAACGGACGCGATCAGTTCGTCAACCGTGAGTGATCCGTAGTGCTCGGCGACGTGTGCCGGCACCTCCCACTCCGGGGTTCTCCAGGGTCGCCCGGGGTGCCGCGCCAGCCCGTCAGTGGTCAGGCAATCGAACCCGACCTTCTCCGCCACCGCATGGCCAACGGTCGACTTTCCGACGTTCGACGTCCCGCCGATCAATACCACCCGCACATCGTGCACGCCGACGACCCTACTGATCCTTTCGGAACGATGCCTACAGGTGCGAACGGGAGTGAGGGCGGCATGCCACCGGTATGGAAGGCTGCACCTCGCAGACCGCCTTTCGTCGGCGGGAGTTGAGGGCACGACGGGCGATGCCCGCGCAGCCAGATTGGACGTCTCGTGACCAGCGACACCAGCCGCGCTCCGCACACGCCGTTCCGCCTCCTCGTCACCGGCGGCGGAACGGGTGGCCATACCTACCCGGCACTCACGGCCATCCGCGCGCTGCGGGGCCGGCTCGCAGGTGAGGGCCGCGGGCTGGATGCTGGCATCTGGTCCAGGAGCTGTCAGTGAACGTGCGGGTCGACGTCCACGCGACCGGCAAGACAGTGACAGCCGTCGTACCGTGCCCCACCAACGTCACCCCACAGGACTGAAAGAGCGTTTTTCCCCTTGGGGGTGTTTGTGTAACTCGAGGGCAACGGTGAGTTGGGGCCGCGGCCCCTATGCGTGTGAGGGCCGGACCGGCACGTCCCTGATCGGTCGACGTTGAACTGGCCCGTCAGCCTGGCAAATCACGAGCACCCCATCGAATCGGACAGCGGCTGTGCGTTCCGGTCCGTGATCAAGTGGACCTTCCATCCCTTCTCACCCGACCAGTGCGCTGATGCGGGGCCTGCGCATTGCTGGCGTGTACGGGGCTTGCCCGTGGACCCATGATGCGCTCCCCTCCGGGGGCCCGGCGGCGGACACCAGCGCGCAGGATGGGGCCACCATCCGGGTGTCGGCGATTTCCTGACTTCCTTTCGGCGCCCTGTGGCCACCGCTACTCATCAAGCCCTCGCTGACGCTTGGAAGATGTCCTGGAACGCTGTCATGCACTCCAGGCAGTGCCGGTCGGTCGAGTCGTGTCCGGCGACACCCTCACGCTGCCTGCGCTGTCCGCACAGCGTGGCGGCCGTGTCGGCCGCCAGTACGTGCCACACCAGTCCACCGCCCGCGGCGTCCACTCCGACCCACATCTCGTGCATGTCCAGCTCCCTGGTAGACGGCCCCACCTTTCCATCGCACCACCTGTCCGCCCATAAGGCCCCTCGGGGTGGAGCGGACGGGTGAGACGTTCACCCAGCCGTTTGCCCCTCCCCCCGGGGCGGGAAGAATGGGCCGGATCGGGGGCTGTCACGGTGCCTCGCCATGTCGCGAACGGGCACGGCCCCACCATCAGGAGCATGACCCACGTGTCGCCCCGCTGGGAGTCCACTCACCTCCCCGGCCTCGAAGTCCGACGCGGCGCTGCAGGAGAGGTTCTGCAGGTGCTTCCACGCGGACCAGTCCGACTCGAAACCGGTGGGCTTCGTCGGGTCCGAGGCCCCGGTAGGCGGTGCGGAACACGGCGATGACGTGCGGGGCACGGGTCGAGTAGTCCTCGCGGAGCATGCGGCGCACCAGGGCCGTGCCGTGGGCGGTGCGTTCGTCGATGCCGCTGCGGTCGAGGCGGATACGGGACAGGTCCTGGTCCGGGCGTCGCGGTCTGCACGTACTTCACCGCGACGCCCGGGTGGCCTCGCTCTGCGAGCTTCACTCGATTGAGTGAGGCTCGCGAAGCGAGCAGTGGGTAGCGGGTGGAGATGGCGGATTCCGTTGAGCCGATCGCGCCGCTTGAGTTACGCCAGGTGATGGACGAGATCGTGTCGGCGGTGCGCGATGGAGACGATGCCCTGTTGGAGGCGTTACTCGAACGCTTCGCAGGTCTGGCGGACGCCAGGGCAGTGTTCATGCTGCGGCTGCGGTTGCACCAGGACCTGGAGAAGTGACCTCACGGCGTCAGCGCGCCGTCAGAGGCGCACGACGATCAGAGCGATGTCGTCCCGGGCGCCGCCGGCCACGCCGAGGCGGGCCAGCAGGGCGTCGGCGAGGCGATCGGGGCTCATGCGGGTATGAGGGGCGAGGGCGTTGGTGAGCCGGTGCAGGCTGACGTCGATGTCTTCGCCGCGGCGTTCGATGAGCCCGTCTGTGTACAGCACGAGGATGTCACCAGGAGTGTAAGGCAGGGAGGCTTGCGGGCGGGGAACGTGTTCGGGGCGGGCGCCGAGGGGCGGGTCGGTGGCCTGGTCCAGCAGGTCGTAGGTGCCGTCGGCGTGCACCAGGACGGGTGGGAGGTGGCCGGCGCTGCTGTAGGCGATCCGCTGGTGGCGGGTGTCGATCACGGCCTGGGCGGCGGTGGTTGCCAGCGCGCCTTCGACCGAGCGGGCGTACAGGCCGAGGACTTCCAGCGACTTGGCCGGCTCGGTCAGGGCCCGGACGGCGGCGCTCAGCGCGCTGCGGAGCATGCCCATGACGGTGGCGGCCTCCAGGCCGTGGCCGACGACGTCGCCGACCGCGACGCCGAATGAGCCCTCGGGCAGATCAACGACGTCGTACCAATCGCCGCACACGTTCAGCGACCCGACTGCGGGCAGGTAGCGCACTGCGACATTCCGGTGCCGGTCCAGGTCGGGCGAATGCAGCATGGCCCCCTGCAGGGTGAGGGCGACCTGGCGCTCCCGGGCATGCGCCTGGCGCAGCTCCTCGTTCAGCCTTTGCAGCTCCCGCGCCCGTGCGTACAGCTCGGCCTCCATCGCTTCTCGCCTATCCAGTGGTCCTCCTGTCGGTTTGGGTGGTCTGGAGCGGACAAATTCGGTCACGTCCTCCACCCGGTGGATAATCCACGCCACCCGCCCGTCCGGCCCGAGCACGGGGGTGTTGATCGGCGACCACCACCGCTCCTCGAACGCCCCCGGCCGGGACGGCACGGGGATGTCGTACTTTTGGACCGCCATCGTGTCAGGCTGCCTCCACCGCAGGACCCGGCGCAGCGAGGCGTCCAGGTTCTGCACCCCGTCCGCGCTCTCATCCGCCGGATTGTCTGGGAAGGCATCAAACAGGTACTTGCCGACCAGGTCCTGCCTGCTCCGACCGGTGGCATGGAGGTAGGCCTCGTTGACGTCGACGATCACCAGGTCTGGCCCCAGCACCAGATACGGACTCGGCGTGACTGTGAACAACGCTTTGTAGTCAATGTTCGGTTTCATGGACTTGCGTCAGTCCTTTCCGCTGCCGGGGTCCCGAGCAGTGGGGCCCGCCGTCACCTGTTGTGGCGGTGAAGGGGGCGGTGACTCGCCGACTGCATCATTTGAAGCTGAGGACTTCGGCCACAGGCCGACGTGGTGTCGCCGTGCCTGGGGGGCCGTAGCCGAGACGGAACACCATGTGAACGAAGCCGGTCGCAGAGGTCGGATCGCGTACGGACGACCGGAGCTCGGGCCATTCGAGAGGTTGCGACATCAGCGAGGCCGCAAGGCCGTCGAGTGTGGCCTGCAGGAGCACACGCTGCATCGCCTGACCTGCTCGCAGCCAGTCCGCCGGAGCGTCCTTGACCGTGCCGAGCAGCCCGATCTGGGGGTGCTTCTCGAAGTTGGCCACGGCGCGGTCCGCCACCCGGCGCGGGGCGTCGAAATCCCGTACGGGGGAGCTCACACCGTACTGCCGTGGACCGAGGGCGTCCGCCGGAATGCCCTCGGTGGCGAGGCCTTCACCGGTCCTGCCCGTGCGCGTCCACGTCGCGATCTCCGCGCGTACGGCCTCATTCCCGGCCTCGAGGAACTCGGCGTCGTGCACGAGTTCCCTGACGGCGTCGGCATGCCAGGCGCCCGGTGTGATCAACCGACAGCCTTCCAGGAGAGCGGCCGAGCGAAGCCCATCGAGAATCGGCTCGGGAATCTGTTCCTCAGAGAAGGGGAAACGGCTGGTGTGCCGCCGCCGTACAGCGGGATGGAGGTCCGCGAGACCGTGGTCCACGACGTCGGCCCGGTCGAGGCGTACGTCGGCCAGGTACCACGGGTCATCGGGGTCGGGAAGCAGCCGGGCGTCGGCGGTCCAGCCGTTGTGGATGGCGGCCACGCGCAGGTTGAACAGGGCGGCACCGCACCCGAGGTGCAGAGCGCGGTGCTCCGGATCGCCGTGCGGCAGCGTGCGGTCTGGATCGCCGTACAGCGCCAGGGAACGGCTGCCGGTGCGGTGGACGAACTTCCAGGGCTGTGCGTTGTGCATGGAGGGCGCCGTCACAGCGTCCTCGACCAGCGACGTCACGACCGCCGCGTCGAGTTGTTCTGTGGGGGACACGGTTCATCCTGTCTGTGAGTACTCGCCATAGGTGTGTGCCGTACGGCAGCCCTCGTGACGATGCGGGAATCGGCGGCGCCGGGAAGGGAACGGCGTCGTTGCCAGGGGCTGCGGTCGAATGGTCTTCGCCAGGACCGACCGGGTCCATCGCACCCACGCCGGCCTGGACGCAACGGCGCAGGGGACTTGTGGAACTTGCCCTGCCGCTGTCGCTCTCGTTCAGCGCTTGTGGATGGCAGTGGGAGAGCAGTCCTTGACGGTCCTTTCGGACCCCGATGAGGACGAATCATGGAAGGCATCACCCTCTACTCCGCACTTAGCTCGCTCGTCGTGGGCGTCAACGGCTCGGCATCCGCGCGGACAGCAACGCTGTGGGCTGCCGCGGAGGCCAAGCGGCGCGGAAGCCGACTCCACATCGTCCACGCAGCCGACACTGCGGGCCGCACTCACTACCTGTCCCACACCGACGTCGCTCGCGCCCACCGGGCCGGCCGCGAGCTGATCTAGGAGACGGCGGCGGCCGTCACCGTGAGCCACGCGGGACTGCCGGTGAGCAAGGAGCTCAGCCGTAGTGGGCCTGCCCCCAGCCTCACCCGTGCGGGGGCAATGCGCACACCGCGCGGCGCGACACGATCGTGGCCGGACACCGACGTCTGGGCGGCCCGGCCGCAACATGCTCGTCCGGCCGGTCTCGGACCCGGCAGCCTGGGCCGCACAACAGCAAGCATCGCCGTTGAGGACGGGTGAGTCGAGCCAGTAGGCGCCGAGGAGCTCGGCGCGAACGGGGGTGCGGTCGGTGAATCTCCATACCCAATCAACGATCAATATGATCGGCCTGCACGGCCCGTCAACGAAACGACCGGCAATCCACGCATCTGGTTGAGTGTGCTCTCGTCCTGCTAGTCGAGCAGCCCGAGCTCTGTGTCGGGTCTGCAGCGGGGGCAGGCGTCGACGCCCTCGGTCACCGCGCGGAGAGCCTGATCTCGGTCGGCGCCACGCGATCGTTTGCCTGCCCATGTGGCAACCGCCAACGTGGACGTACACGGGGTCACGACCGCCCAGGCCCATCTCGATCAGCCAGCCCGGGGCCGGCGCATGGGCCTGTGCGCCACGTTGGCGTTCTGTCTCGCGGCGTTCCTCGGCGGCTATCCATCGGCGGGTACGGTCCAAGTCTCCGACCTGCACACGCTCCAGGAAGCGCAGCATGTCAAGGCGTGTCGGAGCACTGGAGTCGCTCATGCGTTCGATACTATGACTGCTCGCCGACCACGGCAGCCAGGGAGCGAACAGAACAGAGCAGCGATGGACGCCAGCAGCACGCTGCGAATCTTGAACGTCGACCCCCGCCAGCTCCCACCCGCTCCGGACACGACCAGTGGAGCGGAGCCCTTCGCCAGGATCGGCCGCACCCCTCAGCCGTGCGTCGCCTGCGGCCGGCCCGCGACGGCCACCCGCATCGTCGACACCCCCGGGACCGGCCCGCGCTGAAGTCGATCCGCGCCGCCCGACCCGACGGAGCCCCGGTCTACATCATCCTGGACAACCTCTCCGCCCACACCGGCGCCGACATCCGCCGCTGGGTGAAGAAGAACAAGGTCGAACTCTGCTTCACCCCGACCTACGCCTCCTGGGCCAACCCGATCGAGGCCCACTTCGGCCCGCTGCGCCAGTTCACCCTGGCCAACTCCAACCACCGCAGCCATCCCGCGCAGACCCAGACCGTGCACCGCTACCTGCGCTGGCGCAACGCAAGGAACGCGCCCGCATCCGCAGCGAGAGGGGCATCCGCTGGGGCGGACGCCCCTTCGCAGTCGCAGCCTGAACTCGAGTGGGCCCTCGCGTCACCTTCGCCAGAACAGGTGGTGCTTCACGCCGCTCGGGCTGGGCACGATCTCCAGGTGGAACCGGTCGAGCAGCTCATCGGTGGATTCCCAGAGTCGTAGTCCGGACCCGAGCTTTACCGGCGAGACCGCCACATGCATGGTGTCGACGAGGTCGGCATCAAGGAACTGCCGGATGGTGGTGACCCCGCCGCCGAGTCGGACGTCCTTGCCCTGCGCCGCTTCCCGCGCCTGTTCGAGGACCGTGGCCGGGTCGCTGTCGACGAAGTGGAACGTGGTGTCGGAGAGCGTGAACGACGGACGCGTGTGGTGGGTCAGGACGAACACCGGTGTGTGGAACGGGGGCTCCTCCCCCCACCAGCCGCGCCACTCATGGTCCTGCCAGGGCCCGCGCTGGGGCCCGAACTTGTTGCGGCCCATGATCTCGGCACCGATGTTGCGTGCGAAGTCTCGCGTGAAGTAGTCGTCGAGGCCCCGGCTCCCCCCGGGATCCGTGCGCATGGGCCAGCTCGCCGTGGCACCGGCCCAGGCGAACAGTCTCGCCGGGTCGACGGCGTGGCCGAACGGACTCTCAAGGCTCTGGTCCTCACCGGCACCGATTCCGTCACTCGAGACGGTGAAGTTCATGACTCTCAGCAGTTGATCCACGTGTTTCCTCGTCAGGTCCTGTCGCGTCATCGTGTGGCGAGGCGCCGCACATCATGACGTCGAACGGGGCGTGGCCGGATCGACAGCAGCCCGCAACTTTTTTCCAAGGCGCGTCAGGAAGCGCCCACGTTGGCGGTGTGGCCGCCCCGGTCGCCGCCAGGGGCGCACCTAGCCCCCAGGCTGGGGCCAGTAGTACCATCGGTACCATGGCGAGCAATCCGAAGGCCCTGAACTTGCGGTTCCCCGACCCGGCGCAGCGCGAAGCAATCGAAACGGCCGCCCGACAGGAAGGGATGAGCCTGCAGGAGTACATCCTCTCCGCCGCCGTTGATAAGGCGACTGCGGTCGAGCGGAAGTTCCTGGCGGCATTCGAGGAGTCCAAGGCCCGCAGCGGTGACGCTTTTCGCGCCGCGTCCGACAGCTTGGACCCGAGCCCTGAGCACCGGACGGCCGAACAGCGTGCGCGGCGTGATCTCGATGCCCACGGGCAGGAGCACGCCGCGTGACCCAGCCCGTCCCCGAGCATCCGCTCGACGTGACCTTCCTACTCCACGCCGCCGAGCTCCTCGATGGCGACCCCCAGGTCGACGACTACGGGCCTCTGTACGCGGCCGTCGCACGCGTCAATGCGCGCGCCCTGGAGCACGACATCTACGTAACGCTGAACCTGAAGGCGGGCGCACTCCTGCAGACCCTGGCACGGCTCCCCTGCCTCGAGCACTCGAATGCTGCTTTCGCCTGGCACGCCACTGAGGCGTATCTGATCCTCAACGGAAGCCGCCTCGACTACCCCGTCAAGGCTGCAGTCGATCTCGTCCGCGACGCCGCTTCCACACAGCTGGGTGTAGCCGGCATCGCTCGCCGGCTCCGCGACTGGACTGTCAGCTGATCCCCCACAGGGCATCGCATGCGGCTGCCCCGTCCTCGGCCCAAAGGCGCGCCCTTATCTCTGCGCCAGCGGGCTGACCAGAGTCCCAAAGCGGCCGGCCGCAGAAAGCCGGCAGGTTGCGGGCTGCGAGTGGGGCTGGAGGACCGGCACTG
The DNA here is from genome assembly GCF_045162695.1 of Streptomyces sp. NBC_01003. Taxonomy (NCBI): domain Bacteria; kingdom Bacillati; phylum Actinomycetota; class Actinomycetes; order Kitasatosporales; family Streptomycetaceae; genus Streptomyces; species Streptomyces sp. NBC_01003. The sequence goes on along the minus strand of NZ_CP108707.1, from coordinate 10,111,862 downwards.
GCGGGGAGCGAGCCGAGTGGGCTCACTCCCCGGGGACAGTGTTGGCGCGTGCCGGTACTACTAACCCTTGGCGGCTTCCTTGAGCTTGGAGCCCGCGGACACCTTCGCGCTGTATCCCGCGGGGATCTCAAGCGGCTCGCCGGTCTGCGGGTTGCGGGCGGTGCGAGCGGCACGGTGCGTGCGCTCGAAGGTCAGGAAGCCGGGGATGGTGACCTTCTCGTCGCCCTTGGCAACGATCTCGCCGACCGTCTCGGCGAACGCGGCCAGCACGGCGTCGGCGTCCTTGCGGGTCACCTCGGCGCGGTCAGCCAGCGCGGCCACTCACCCTGTGCGCGTGGTCGGTGGGCTTCGCCCTGTACGGGATCGCGCTCTGCCTCATGCACGTGTTCCGCACCGCCGACATCCACGAGGTGCTGCCGCCGATCCTCGCCACCTTGCTGGTGTGGGTGATGGCCGCCGTCGACGTGATCAGCAACGCGAACGCCGAGGTTCCCGTCGTTGCCCGGATCGTGCCTGCTCGGCGCCCCGGTGTCGGTGACGGTGTTGTCGTGCTGGGAGCTGTACCGGCTGCGGAAGTACCACAACCTGACGGTGCGACAGGCCCTCGGCCGCTAGGTCATCTCCGCGTCGCTTACGCCGTCCTCCCCAACGACCGGGGAACGGTCACGGGAGACGGTGTTCCCGACCGTTCGGCACGGGCCCGGCGAAGGGCGGCGGCCTCGGTCGCCGCGCCCTGGCGGCGGCGCTGGACGCGGGCCGCCTCGATCGCGGCCGGCGCATCGTCTGGCACGGTTTCGGGTTCGGGGAACGCTCGACGGCTGAGCTCGCGCATCGCGGTGGTCTGCCGCTCGACTGCCTCCGCGATGGCCGGGTCCACCCGGGACGGCGGCGCGGCCCGGCGATGCGCTTCGAGGGCTCGGCGGTAGCCGTCCGATGGGGCGGGGCGCACACTGGGCGCGGTCGGTCGCGGGGCCGGGGCAGCGGCCGTGGCCGTGGCCGGACATGCCTTCACGGGGGCGGACGCCAGGACGTGCACGACGCCCAACCCACGGTCAACCCGATTCCGAACCCGAACCCGGACGACCAGCCCGCTATCGACCCGATCCCCGCCCCACGGGCGACGCGGTGACCGCGGTCACCCAGGATGCCGGTACGCAGTGAGACGGTTGCGCGGAGCACGACCAGGTACTCGGTTCCAGACAGCGCACAGCCCAGGCAACCCAGAGAACTCGGAATGAGGAGGTATCGACGTGCACTCGATCAGGATGAGAAGGATTGCGGTCCTCTTGGGCGCCGCCGTCTTCTGCCTCGCTGCTCCGGCCCAGTCGTTCGCCGATTCCGGCACGGCCCCCAAGGCCGCCTACTGCGGGACGGATGGGGCCACCGGGCTCGCGGTGTCGGCGACCGGGAACGTGTCCTGCGGCGCCGCGCTGCAGGCGGCGGCCGCCTACACCAAGGCCTGGCACGGCGCGGCGGCCAAACCCGTCCAGGTCCGCAGGGCGGGCATCACGTGGCAGTGCCAGGAGCGGCCGGGCGACCCCAACCCCTACCAGGCGTGCGTCGACGCACAGGACCACACCCGGCTGGTCACGCTGTCGTCTTGACCCGACCGGCTCCGCCACCGAAAGGCCCTCCCCCATGATGTCCCTGCGACTGCCGTCGATCGCGGTCGGCGCCCTGGTGGTGCTCGCGCTCTCCCCGATGGCCCATGCCACTCCCGCCGGCCGCACCACTCCCATCGCTACGCGCGACGTGTGCACCACGGCGATGGCTGCCGCCGACAGCGCCGAGAACGACTACAACGCCATCAAGAAGGACCTGGAGCGCCGCATCGCAGATGACGGTCACCCGGACAAGTCCGAGCTGCAGGCACTCCAGGACGCCGACGCGAAGCGCGTCATGACCGCCTCCCAGGCCCAACGCGCCTGCGGGCTCTGACTGGCTTCGTCCACGAGAACGGACAGCGCTTCCACAGCGCTTCGGGAGGCATTCGGCCGTCTCCGCCTGGTGAGATGTTCACGAGTTCAACAGCGCTGGGCTCCGTCGCAGCGGTGCTGTCGAGTTGCGGATCCGCGTGGTCGAGCACGAGCTCAATCGGACGGCGTGACCGACCTTCCACACGCCGAACCACTGCTCGGCGCCGTAGTCCTCGTACCGCTCCACCTCGGTGAACCCCAGCTTTGCCGCCAGGCGCATCGAGCGCTCGTTGGCGGTCTGGGTGCGCAGCACCACCGCCTCGCCGGGAAGCGCGTCGGCGAACCAGTCGAGTGCCGCTGCGCACGCCTCGGTGGCGTACCCGTGTCCCCACGCTTGCGGCAGGAGCAGGTAGCCGAGCTCGGTCTTCCCGACGTCCGGACGGACGTGCCCCGGACCCTCTGCGTGCGGACCGGTGCCCGGCCGATGAAGGGCAGTGGGGTTGTTCATCCGGTTTGCAGGCCGTCACACGGCCAGCGGTGAAGGTCAGCCCAGTGCCTGGTCCAGAGGCTGGGAACTGCCACCACGGGCTGTGTTCCGCCACGTCCGGTTGCACAGTCCGCGCTCGTACAGGCGGGCTCAAAGCGGCGCCAATGACCGGGAACGGCAAAGAGCAACGGTGAGGCAGCCGGCGAAGAGACCGAGGAGCAGCACACTCCATCCCCACCAGCCGGGCGTCGCGCCAGCGCTGAGGGCGAGCTTCACGTCGCCGAAGCCGATCACTCGGGGGTGAAGGGGATCATCAGCAAGAACACGACGCCCAGCACGCCGGCACCCAACAGAAAGGGGCGAAAAAGCGCGTACCGAAACGCGTACCGGTCTCTAGAACAGCCAGGTCACAGACCTGTCAGACGTACCTATGGCCAGCAGAACGCAACCGGTTCGCTCAGGTACTGGTACGCGTTTTCGCCGTACCGCTCCAGCCGCCCGGTACGCGTTTGGCGGGCGCCGCAAAATATGCGTACCGACCGCTCACCGTCGACCGGTACGGGCTGCGCAGTACCCGGTGCGCAACGCGCCCTCGTTGGCACTGCGCAGTCGGAATCGGGACCGGGCGGGCCTGCTGCGCAACTCCCGAAGCCCCCGTTGCGCAGCGAGCCCGAACACCTGCGCACTGCGCACTGCGCACCGAGTACGGGTTCCTGCGGGGCGCTGCGCAGCCGCAGGCCGTAACCCGGGCACCGGTCGCACTGCGCACCAGGCCGCGGGAAGGCGGAACCACTCTGCGCAGCTCCTCAGTGATCACATGCCCGTTTCGGCGCAGTGCCGTTCAGCCGAAGCGGATCTTCTACAGCACGAGCGATACTCCCAGCCCGGGGTTGTGACCCGGACAGCTGCAGCGCCCGACTGGGCTCCGGCTCGGCCGGCGCCCCTTCCGGATGCCGCCCGGTCAGCCAGTGGAGGCCTGCCGGTCGGCCAGCGTCGAGCGGGCACGGACCATTGGTCTGGGCCCGCGTCGCATTCGGAGCGAGGCCGTCCGGCTCTTCCCCGCCTGCGATGTAGGGCTGTCCTTCGACGCATGCGCTGAACCGAGCCGTGGGCAGTACGAAGGGGGCCTGACCAGATCAGAGGGAGCCGTGAACCTGCTTCCCGCGATCACCACCACGCACGTCCTGGAAACGCCCCGTCGCATCACCCCTGACCGATCCGCAAGACCAGGGCAGCCCTCGCGCCCGGCGGTCGACTACCGCCCTGATGGAGGGTCCGTAAAGGCACCAGCGCCCCGTGCACGGGGTGAGTCACAGCCCGTGCCGGTCGAGGATGGTCATCAGCTTGCGCCTGCGCTTCAGTTCCGCCCGCAGTGCGCAGACGTACGCGGTGAACTCACCCATGGTGTCCAGCGCCCGGTGGCAGTCACGGGCGCCCCGCAGCAGCAGGGCCATGCGCTCATAGACGCGGTCCCCGGTCGGCTCCTTCAACTGTTCGACCAACCGCAGGTACACCGCAAGCGCGTCGGCCGGTCGCGTCGTGCGCGAGAGGTCGGCGAGCTGCTGCAACTGCCGGTCGTCGGCGCCACTGGACGCCTCCCGCCAGGCGGCGTCCAGATCTTTGTCATCCAGCAGCGCGTCCATCAGCACAGACCCGCCGAGCCGGCCGCCGAGCCCCTGGCGGGCGTCCTCCCGCAGGAGAGCGAGCGCCGCCTCATGCTCACTTTCCCAGCCGCCCACGGCCCCAGCAGCGGTGCGCAGCTGCTGGTAGGCGGTCAGGGAGCGCTCCGCCCGCAATCGGTCTCGTCGGAGGGAGACCGCCTTCGCCGTCCGGCCCGTCCGTGTGTATCGGGCGCACAGGTAATCGACCAGGTGGCCGTCGACATGCGCCTGGGTGGAGGTGTCTCGCAGCCCGCGCTCCGCCCAGGCAAGCGCCTCGCTCTCGCGGCCCGCCGCGTCGAGTTCTTCGGCGATGCGCAGATGCGTGGCACCGCAGGGGAGCAAGTCCTTTGCATACAGGGCGATGAGTGCATCCACGTCGCCCTCCGCCTTGATCAGGCGTTCCATCAGGTACTGCTGCGCCCAGCCGCGTGGGCTGCGCTGCAGCGCCTCGGCCGCCAGCTGCCGCATGCGGGCCAGTCCGGTGGGCCCCAGCACATCGGCATAGTCGAGCGGATCCAGGTCCGTCACGTCGTTTGCGTCCCCGAGCATGTGAGCGACCAGCCACTGGGCAAGCCGCTCCGGGGCGGCGCGCGCTGCCCGGCATGCCTGCATGTGGGCGTCAACCACCGCATGGGCGGCCTGCCCGACCACGCCGTCGGAGTCGTCGATCTCCCCATACACCTCGCCGAGCATCTGGATCGCCGCCTCAGCCAATCCGACCGCCTGCGCCGCCTGCCCCCCGGCGGTCAGGGCGCGCAGCGCGTCCGCCGCCTCCTCGACCTGCCGTGCATACCCACGGGCGTCCGCATACTCCACGTACCCGAACTGTTCGAACGGCCGCGGGTCGACCAGCGCCAAAATCCGCTCCCGGAGCGTATCCACATCACAGTGCGCGGCCGCAGCCCGCAGCTCCAGGCGTCTGCGCAACTCCCGGTCTGCGGCGACCTGTTCTTGCACCAACGCCACAAGCTCGTCGCGAGACAGTTGTGTGAGCCACTCCTGCAAGCCCGAGGTCCGTGCCCGGGCGGCGGCCCGCTGACGTGGAATCGGCGCCTGCCGCAGCACGGTCAATCCGACCGCTACGCAGTGCTTGCAGAAGTTGCCCTCCTGCCCGTAGGGGCAGTCACACCATCCTGAGACCCCGGTTTTGGTGCCGTCGCCGAGGGTGAGCTCCACCTCATAGACGTCGCTACCGTGCACCCTGGCGATGACCGCGTCGTCACCCACCTCCAGGCCGCTGACCGCATCCAGATAGCCCACGCCCCGCTCGAAGGACCGTGCACCAGCCAACGTCCGCAACTCGTCCTCGCCGAATCCCACCGCGTTTCGTGCCACACCGGTATTCAACCGCTCTCGCAGAAACTGTCCAATCCACGGCCCTTCTCTCACCTTCGGTGACGGGACGGTAAGAAGAACGGTGTAACTCCTGATCATGGAGGATGCCCGCTGCTCCGGGTCAGCGGCGTGCTGCTCGCCGCCCTGGGCGCCTTCCTGGTCGTACGCAACGGGGCAGAAGTCGGAGGCAGCGCACGCTGGTTCGGCGACGTGCTGCTCCTGCTCGGCGGGCTGATGTGGGCCGGATACAACGTGCTGGGCAAGTACGCGAGTCGAGGCCAGGACGCGGTGAACCTCACCTACCACCAGACTGTGGCAGGCGCCGCCGGCTTCCTGCTCGCCTCACTCCTGGAGATCGGCGAGTGGCGGATGCCGGACGCATCGGCCTCTGCGATGCTCACCTATCTGGCCGTGGCGTGTTCCGTCGGCGGTTTCCTCCTCTACAACTACGGCCTGCGCCGGATGACTTCGAGCGTCGCGGTCAACATCCTCAACCTGGTACCAGTGGACGCCAGTTACCGGGAATCCCAATTGATCTGGTCCCGGGGTCGGTCAATCACCGGGCCAGATTTGGACGGCTGGCAAATTGCCAAGAGCAGAACCGTGATCATCCGCGACACATGCTGTGGTCGGCTGATGGCACCTGGGATCGGGTACTCCAACACGTCCAGGCCCGGGCAGACGCCGACGGGGACATCGACTGGAACATCAACGTCGACTCCACCTCGGTGCGTGCACACCAGCATGCCGCCGGAGCCCCGAAGAAGGCGCCGCCCGCACCGTCGGCCGCCTCAAAAGGGGCTACAGGAAGAACAGTTCACGTGCGCGCTCAATTGCGCTGCCTGCTGGCGGAGGCGGTGCGGCAGGCGAAGGACTCGGCCGTTCCCGCGGCGGGCTGACCTGCAAACTCCACCTCGCCGCTGACGGCAGGTGCCGTCCACTGTTGTTGGTCATCACGCCAGGCCAGCGGGCGGACTGCGCCCAGTTCGAGGCCGTGCTGGAGCAGATTCGGGTGCCCCGCACCGGATCGGGCCGCCCGCGCCGCACGCCCGACAGTCTGAGTGCCGACAAGGCGTACAGCAACCGCGCCATCCGCTCTTACCTACGCCGACGCAGCACCCGACACGTGATCCCGGAGAAGAAGGACCCAGTCCCTCGTCATCCTCACCCCCGAGCCCGCCTCCCCCTCCGCCGAGGCCCTCGGCATCCTCGCCAGCTGGACCGGCGCCGCCGCCCCCGCACCGGCCACCGCCGAAGAAGCACGCGACACGGCCGCCGGCTGACACCGGCCGACAGGGCTCTACGCCGAGCAAGGCCGACAGGCCGGGCGGGCCTTCCGGGATGTGGTTGAAGGAGCTCCTGTTCCCTCTGCCGCCGGAAGTTGTGGCCGTCCGTCGCGTGGGCTCAGCTGTATCGCTGGGGGATGGTGACCAGAGTGCGGCCGCGGCCGCCGGCATCGACGCGGTCGTGCGCCTGGGCGATCTCCTCCAGCGGGAAACGGTCGCCGATGTCCACCGTGAGGGCGCCGACGGCGGCCGCGGCTGTGAGATCGCGGACGGCCTGCCGTCTTGCCTCGGCGGGGAAGTCGTCGCTGCCGAGCAGGCGGAGGGTGACGTTGTTGAACAACAGCGGCCAGAAGGGAAGTTCGGTCCGGTCGGCGCGGGTGGCGTAGGCGGCGATGACCGCCTCGTTCGCGGCGACGGCGCAGTCCAGGTCGGCGTTGTCGGACAGGGCCACCTCGACGATGCGGTGGACTCCCTTCGGCGCATATGTGCGGATCTCCGCTGCCGGGTCGCCGGAGTCGAGGGCGACGGCATGAGACACCACGCCGGGGTCGACGCAGTCCAGGTCCCCCTCGTGCCGGACCGTGGCGAGCACGGTGGCCCCGGCCCAGTGGGCGAGCTGGGCGGCCAGGGAGCCGACCCCGCCGAGCACACCGTGCACCAGGACGCATTTGCCGTCGACCGGGCCGTCGGCAAATACGGTGCGGTGGGCGGTGATCCCGGGGATGCCCAGGCTCGCCCCGAGCTCGTCGCCGAGGTGGTCGGGCAGGGGAGCGGCCAGGTCGGTAGGGACGACGGTGTACTGGGCGGCGGTGCCGAAGGGCCGGTAAGACTGCGCGCCGTAGACCCACACCCGCTCCCCCGTACGGCGCGTGTCGACGCCTTCCCCGACCTGCGTCCACGACCCCGGCGGCGTCGCTGTGCGGGATCACGCGGGGAAAGGGCATCGTCGAGCCGAGCCAGCCACGCCGTTTCTTGGTGTCACCGGGGTTGACGCCCGAGACGGTCACACGGACGCGCACCTCGCCGGGGCCGGGCCGGGGGACGGGCAGCTCACCGACGTGCAGCACCTCGCCGGCGGGGCCCTGTGCGTCGTACCAGGAGGCAAGCATGCGGGAACCTCCGTCACCTTTCAGTCCGCGGGTTCTTCGAGCGTAGGGGGGTCGTTGCGGGTGCGCGCGGCATCGGGCCCCGCCTCGCCCTCGCCGAGGAGGTCACGGAGCCAGGCGCGCTCGGCGCGGCTGGTGGCGCGGGCCGTGAGGAGCATGCCGCGCCGGTAGGGGTCGGTGACCTGCTCTGCGCGCAGCGGCTCGTCGCCGTCGTAGAAGAAGCTCGCCGGCGCCTGCAGGAAGTCCAGTCGCCGGCGCAGCACCGCGTGCTGGTCGGCGATGTCAGGCAGGAGCGAGAGGAACGCCAGGATGGTGAAGAACCGGCTGAAGTCGGTGATCTCGTGGTCGGCCGGCTTGCGCAGGCGCTCCAGCATCTCGGCCCGCCCGTCGGCGGTCAGGCTCAGCACATAGCGTGCGGCACCGGCGCCCGGATCGGTGCGCCGCTCCAGCAGGCCGGTCTTGGCGAGGCGGTTGATCGCGGGGTACAGGGTGCCGTCGCTCACGGGCCGGGCGTACCCGGTCAACTGTGCGACGCGGCGGCGCAGCTCATGGCCGCGCAGAGGGCCCTCGGCCAGGAAGCCGAGTATCGCTAGTTCCAGCATGGTTTCATTGTCGCACAGCCGCATCGAATCGATGTACACATCGATTCGATGTTACGCTCCAAGGCTCCACCAACGTCTCTTGAGAGGCAGAGCGAGATGCCACTGCAGTCCACCGAGTCAGTGATGAACCGATTCGTCGAGTTCATCAATACAGCAGACGAGGACCTTGCTCGCAAGGTCATTTCTCCGGATGCGGTGTTCCATGCACCGAGTCACCCGGAACCACTGCGGGGACCCGCTGGGTACATGGAAGTCATCGGGATGATGCGCAGCGGCTTCCCGGACGTCCGGTGGACGCTGGAGGAGACGGTCACCGAAGGTGACACCGTGGCCGCGCGGTTCACCATGCGAGGCACCCACGATGGCGAATTCTTCGGGATTCCGGCGAGTGGCAACAAGATCTCGGTGCAGGCCATGAACTTCTACTATCTGGCCGACGGCCGGATCATCGGGGAACGGGGGCAGCCCGACCTCCTCGGGGTGATGCAGCAGATCGGTGCCGTACCGACGCCGTAAGGCGAGCGAGCGCTCAACCAGAACCTGCGCCCGGTTGAACGAGTCGAGAAAGCGGTATGGGGTCGGCGTACGGGATGCGGACCTGGCCCCAGGGATGGCTCGTCAGTTCTTCCTGTACAGCTATCGAGACCTCATGAGGCCCTCTCACGTGTGGGTTAGGTGGGACGGGCAGGCGGAGGCGGTCGCCGTTGCGATTCGGGGGTGAGCCTTGTGCCGACTGCATTCAGTTTTGGGACCCGGCGTCTCACCTCACAGCTGGGGGCCTCAGGCATCACCAATGAGGTGCGACAAGGTAAGCCGGTGGCTCGGCGCCGTCGTGGACGGCGAGGTGCCACTGCCCGACGAGCCGGCGATGGCGACCCACATCGCCGACGAGCACCGCCAGATGGCCCGGCTGTACCCGAAGGGCGGCCGCTACGCGCTCGAGCTCGACCCTCGCGAGTACGGTCTCGCGATCCGCGAGGACCTGAACCGGGCCAAGAAGGCCGCGGCGACGAGCGGACGCGGATGAGCTCATGTGCAGCACCCTCAGCACGTTGGCCGAGGAACGCGCCCACGGCCGTCCACGACCTCGGGCTGGCCTATGCGCAGACCCGCCCGACCTGGTCCGAGCTCGCCCACCGGATCGACCGCGTCGTCGGCGGGCTCGGTGTCGAGCCCGGTGCCCGGGTTGCAGCGCTCGCCGCCAACAGCGCCGAATGGATCGTGTCCTACCTCGCGGCCTGCCGCGCCGATGCAGTCTTCGTGGGACTCGACACCTGGTACGCGGCCGGCGGCCTCGACTACATCCTCCGGCAGTCCCGGCTCCCGCGTGCTCCTCTGTGCCGAGACACTGTTCGGCGAGGATCTCGTCGAGGGCGTCCGAGCGGTCGCCACGGAGTGTCCGGACCTCGTGCACCGGTGGTGATCGGAACCCCGCAACCGAGCGAGGGTTTGCTCGCCCACGACATGACCGCCCGGTGGATGGGCAAACATCCCGAGCTCGGGCGGGTGTCGTTCGTCAACGAGCAGATCGCGCTCTCCGGGCACACCGGAACCCACCTCGATGCAACCCGGGGGTGTGGCGCCACGGGGACTGGGTCCACGCCACGTCACGCGGCTCCTTCGTGATCCACGGGCGCTCCGACTCCACTCTGAACCGGGGTGGGGTGCGGATGGGCACCGCGGACTTTTACACGGTCATAGAGGGCTTCGACGAGGTCAGCGACTCGTTGGCGATCGACACCACGGCGCTCGGCACGCAGGAGGAGGGCGAGTTGCTCTGCTTCCTCGTGTGGTCGCCGGGGGCGACACTGGGGGACTTCGAACCTCGACTGCGGAAAGCACTGCGCAGCGATCTCTCTCCTCGGCACGTCCCTGTGGTCGCCGGTCTCGTCGACCGCCTCCCCGCACGCCGGAGCACGACGGCCGCCCGGCAGGAGACGACGCGATGACGGGCGGGTGGTCTCCCACCGGTGAGATCGCGGCCGTGGTGCAGCGCAACGCCGATGAACGCCCGGACGGCCCGGCGATCATCGACGAGCAACGGACCTGCACCCACGCGGAGCTGGCGACCGAGGTGGCCGCCGTGGCGCGCGGCCTCACCGGACTCGGGGTGGGCCCGGGATCGCGCGTCGGGCTCCTGTGCACCAACCGGGTCGAGTGGGTCACCGCGGCGTACGGCACCCTCGCGGTCGGGGCGACGCTGGCCGCATTCCCTACCTGGGCCACGAGCTGGGATCTCGATCATCTCATCGCGCACTCCCGCTGCGAGGTGCTGCTCACCGCCGACCGCGTCGGCACCACCGATCTGACCTCGGTGATCAGCGAGCTGGTACCGGAAATCTCCGGTACCGATCGGCCGGGCCTGCGCTCGGCGACCTACCCCGCGCTGCGCGAGCTCGTCGTGATCGGCCGGGTGCCCTCGGGCTCGCGCTCGATTGCGCGCTCCTTCGCCGACCTGGGATCAGGCGCGGCGGACGTCGGCGGGTCGGTATCCGCAGCGCAGGACTCCGCTCTGGTGCTCTACACCTCCGGCTCGACAGCCCGGCCCAAGGCGGTCCGCCTCGCGCAGCAGGCAGCGATCGGTCACGCCCGCGAGGTCGCCTCGCGGATGGGCGTCCGGCACGACGACCGCATCCTGCTCACGGTTCCGTTGTTCTGGAGCTACGGCGGTGCCAACGCTCTGATGGTCGCTCTGGTGACCGGGAGCACGGTCGTGCTCCAGGAGACCTTCGACGCCGCGGGCGCGCTCACCCAGATCGCCCGGCACCGGTGCACGGTCCTCTACACGCTGCCATCGATCACCCGCACCCTCCTCGGGGAGCCAACGTTCTCCCGCGAGGCCGTCGCCACCCTGCGCCGTGGGATGACCATCGGGCCACCGTCGGACGTGCGGGCGGCCGAGGTCGAACTCGGCGTCACGGAAATCTGCAACGCCTACGGCTCGACGGAGCTGTACGGCGGAGCGACGGTCACCCCGCACGACCGGCCGCTCGACCGTCGGTGCACGGGGCAGGGCTCCGCCCTACCGGGTAACCGGGTCGCAATCATCGATCCGCAGACCGGTCGAGTGCAGCCGCCGGGGGAACTCGGGGAGATCGTCGTCTCCGGGTACACGTCGCCGGGCTACCTCGACCAGCCGGACGAGACCGCGGCGTCCTTCGATCCGGACGGCACGTTCTGCACGGGCGATCTGGGGCACCTCGACGCGGGCGGTGAGCTGCACTTCGCCGGACGGGCGTCGGAGATGATCCGGACCGGCGGGATCAACGTCTCACCCCTCGAGGTCGAGGACTTCCTCCTCACGCACGGCGCGGTGGAGGAAGCGGTGGTGGTCGGCGTCGCGGACCCGAAGGCCGACCAGGTGCCGATCGCGTTCGTCAGGACCGCCTCGCCGCACGACACCGACGAGGCGACGCTGCTCGCCTTCTGCCGGGACCGGATCGCCGCCTACCAGGTTCCGCGACGCATCGTCCTGCGGACCATCGCACTCCCGCGCACCACGACCGGGAAGCCGGCCCGCACCTCGCTCATGGAGGAGGCGCAGGCCCTGTGGAAGGGCGCGGAGGGCTGACGCCGAGCCAGCCGAGGGCTGCCAAGTCAGCCGTGACGCCGGCGGGTGAGAGTGTGTCAGGGCATGCTGGGGTTGGTGGTAGCCACCCCAATGCTTCCTGTCCGCAGCGCCTGAGCGTCGTGGACGACGACAACGGGCGGCCGTATACGGCGCTGCAGATCGGACTCGATCAGGTCTTCGGCGGCGATGCGGGGCGGCGCTGTCGAGTTCCCTGACACCCACGCGACTGGACAACGCCACAGCCACACGCATCGGTAAGACGGCTCGTTCCTAAGCGACCGTGAGCACGATCTTGCCCTGGATGTGCCCCCGGGCGATGCGCTCGTGCGCCGCCCGGGCATCCGCGAGCGGGAACGTGCTGTCGATCGCGACGCGAATCTTCCCCGCGTCAACCAAGCTCTCCAGTTCGGCGAGCTGCGCGCCACTCGAGCGGACCGACACGGCCGTGACCGTGACACCCAGCTCCGCGTTCTCCTCGTCGTCGAACTGGCCGAAGTACACCGGGTAGAGGGACCCGCCGCGCTTGAGGGTGCGCAGGAAGCGCCTGCTGCCTGGACCCCCGACGGTGTCCAGGACCAGGTCGACGTCACGGACGACCTCCTCGGGCCGCTCCTTGGTGTAGTCGATGAACTCGTCGGCGCCGAGCTCACGCAGGAACGTCTCGTGGGCACCGGAGGCCACGGCGATGACGCGGGCCCCCTTCCACTTGGCCAGCTGGAGAGCGAGGTGCCCCACGCCACCGGCAGCGCCGTTGATGAGCACCGTGCTCTCGCTGTCGAGTGCCATCGGGCGGTGCTGGGCCTCTTGGAACGGCGAGGGATGATCGTGCCCGAGCTCGATCAAGAACTGCCACGCCGTCAACCCCGACATGACCAGGGCAGCGGCGTGCACGTGGTCGATGCCAGCCAGCTTGCGCGCGAGGTCGGACGCCGGCGCGGTGACGTACTCGGCGTACGCGCTGCTCTGGAGAACGGTGGGGAAGCGCAGAAGGCCGATCACCTCATCTCCGACCACGAAGCCGTTGACGTCGGCGGCGACGGCTTCCACGACGCCTGAGACGTCGGTCCCCGGAATCAGGGGGAGATGGAACTGAGGCCTGATCTCGGGGGGTATGTCGGGCATCCCCTCGCGCGCGTACCGGTCAGGAGGGTTGACGCCGACCGCGTGCACGCGCACGAGCACCTCACCCGGCCCCGGCACGGGAACCGGCACCTCCTCCTGGACGATCGCCGCCCCGCGACACCCGACAGCGGTCCGGCGCTCTTTCGCACCCTCGCTGTGAAGGCCGCCTACCTCGCCGAGGCGACCGGCGCCGCCGGCACGGCCGACCAACTGGTCAGCTATGACGCCGATCGACTGCCCACCCAATGCGTACGGACCGGTCAGCCGATCTTGGTGACTCGCGTGGACGAGTGGGATCTGGCGCGCATCGCCCGTGACGCCGGGGCCGCCGCTGTCTTGGCCAGTGTCGGTATCCACTCATATATCGCGATACCGCTGGCCGTCCAGGGCCAGGCACTCGGCGTCCTGGGGCTGATGCGCGGCCGCAATCAACTGCCCTTCAATGCGGACGACGTCACCCTGGCCGCCGAGCTCGCCAGCCGAACTGCAGTCTCCCTCGACAACGCGCGCCTGCACCAAAGCGTCCGCAACACTGCTGTGACCCTCCAGCGCCACCTGTTGCCCCAGCCGACGCCACCCGAGAGCCTGGAGATCGCCACCCGTTACCAACCCGCCGGAACCTCTGCCGAGGTCGGTGGCGACTGGTTCGACGTCATCCCCCTCACGGAGGACAAGACCGCGCTCGTGGTGGGCGACGTGATGGGCAGCGGCATCGACGCGGCCGCCACGATGGGCCGCCTGCGCACCGCCACCGCCACCCTGGCCGACCTTGGCCTCCCGCCCGCCCAGGTGCTGCAACGCCTCGACAAGATCACCGCCGGTCTGGACCCCTACATCGCCACCTGCATCTACGCCGAATACGACCCGCACAGCGACCGGTGCCGAATCGCCGTAGCCGGACACCTGCCCCCCGCACTGACACCTGCAGGCGGGCCCCCCGAACTGCTCGACCTACCATCTGGTGCACCCCTCGGGGTCGGTGGCGTCCCCTTCGAAACGGCCACCGTGCCCTTACACCCCGGCGATCAACTGGTCCTCTACACCGACGGCTTGGTCGAAACACGCCGCGACGCCATCGACGAACGCCTCGACCTCCTCCTCCGCGTACTCGACAACCACGGCCTTCCCCTGGAAGCAACCTGCGACCGGCTCCTGGAAACACTGTGTGATCCAGACGAGCACGACGACGTGTCCGTACTCATCGCCCGACCCAGACCGCGCCCCTGACTCACCGCGGACACCGGCCAGCCGGGGACAGCTCCTGATGTGCTCCAGCGCTCACTCGACGGCGTGTACCGAACCGTTTGCTCAGCTCCCCTGCCACGCGCAAGCTGCACAGCCATACCGGCATCGCAATCCGTCGTAGAACCGCGAGAAGAACAAACTTCTGGCACGGCCAGGGACTGGGGCGGGCGGAGGTTTGGCGCTCTCGGCGAGGCGCAGCAGCTAAGGCCGGTCGCCTTGGCAGGCCAGGAGTTGCCAGCCAGTGAGGGGGCAAAGCATGCTGCGGCGCGCAGGAAGAGGTGTGCCCATGCCGGTATGAGGTGGGTGGCGCAGCCGTCGGCGTAGCGGGCGAGGTCGTGGAAAGCGGCGGTTGCGGCGTCCTCGTCGAGGCGATGGAGGGCTGACCGCGCTCGCGCCGAGCCTGACAGAGGCACTGTGCCCCTCCCCCAAGCCAGCACGGCTACTGTTCCCGCCACGACCGCACGATGGCGGGGACCAGCAGTGACAAATAGCCCTGGACAGCTCCGGCGAGAAGGGGGCTGAGCCAATCGGCGTAGCTACCGGATGAAGGGGCCTGTCGTCGGCACGGGGTGGGCAAGGATGGCGGCGGAGGTGTTTTCGAATGCCCAGCGGCGACATGCTCGCACTCATCAATGACAGTGGCCGGGTGGTCGAGTGGGGGCATCTGGCTGAGGAGCTGTTCGGGTGGTCCGCCGAGGAGGCCGTCGGCCGGTCCGTGACCGCGCTCATGTGTGAGGCCGCCACTGACAGCAAACGGCAGCGGGAACGGTTCTCGGAGACGGCCTCGGTGCTGGTCAAGCCGGTGCTGCGAGGTACTTGCGTGGTGTGGCAGGTGCTCTCGGCGGCGGACGCCATGTCGGGGCAGGACGTGGCGATCTTGAAGGCCATGCTCGCCCACTCCCCGGTCGTAGTGCACGTCCTCGACAATCAGCTGCGCGTGGTCCGCACCAGCACCACCACCGCCGGGCTGGAGGACGCGCCGGTGAGGCACCTGCTGGGCAAGCATTTCACCGAGGCGTACGAACTCGCAGACCCCGAAGAAGAAGTCGCCGTGGCGCAAAGGGTCCTGGAGAGCGGAGAACCGGTGGTGAACCGGCTCGTCCGGCGCATCAGGAAACCGGACCGACCCGCGCGCCTCATCCGCTCCGTCTCCTACTTCCGCCTGGAGGACTCCCACGGCGATGTGGCCGGACTGGTAGCGTCCGCGGTCGATGTCACCGACCGGGAGAACACACAGAACCGGCTGGCCCTCCTGGACACAGTCCGCACACGAGTGGGGCACCGGCTGAACGTGGGCACCGTCTGCCAGGAACTGGTGGACGCGGTGGTGCCCTCCTTCGCCGGCATCGCCGACGTCGAAGTGATCGAAGACGTCATCCGCGGAAACGAGCCCCCGCCGGTGCCCGTCCACCGGGATGTTCCACTGCGCCGAACAGCCTTCCAAAGCCAAATCGCAGCGGATCATCCAGTCGGAGTCGTCCGCCCCCTGCCAATCGGCACCCCCTTCTCCGACATCCTGTCCGACCTTCGGCCGCGCCTCGTATCGATCGAGGAGGACAGCTCGTGGCTTGCCGCCGACCCGGCCCGAGCCGAAGTGATCAGGCGATCCGGTTCGCACTCCCTGATCGTGGCTCCGCTGGCGTTGCGCGGCCACGCTCTGGGCGTGGTCAGCTTCTACCGCCACCAGCGACAAGACCCCTTTGACGAGGAGGACATCGCGGTGGCGTCCGCAGTGTGTGCCCATGTTGCGCTCTGCATCGACAACGCCCGTCAGTTCATGCGCGAGTGGGTCATCGCGCAGACCGTCCAGCGCAGGCTTCTCCCCGAGCCACCTGTCACACACGCCACCATCGACGTTTCCCAACTACACCTTCCCGCTTCGCAGGGCGGCGGGGCGTGGTCCGACGCGATCGCGTTGCCCGGCGCACGGACCGCGCTGATCGTCGGCGACGTGGCAGGGCAAGGCATCGCCGCCGCCATCACGATGGGACTTCTGCGGACGGCCGTCCACACACTCGCCGCCCTGGACCTGCAGCCCGACGACCTGCTGGCCCGCCTCAGCGACACCGTGGCCCGTCTCGTGGCCGCGCGCGCAACGCTGCCTCCCACGGATCCCCTGAGCCGTGAGCCGCTCACCGCCGGCTGCGCCATCGCGATCTACGACCCGGTCGAACTCACCTGCACCATCGCCCGCGCCGGCCTCCCCGAGCCGGTCGCAGTCCGTCCCGACGGCACCTCGGCCGACCTGCCCATCCCCCCGGTCCCCCACTCGCCGAAACAGGCAACGCCCCATTCCCCGCGACCACCATCGACCTCCCCGAAGGAAGCACTCTGGCGATGGGCACGGCCGCGCTCGCGGACACGGTCCTGGCGCCGTCCGGTCCACTGCGCCCTCTCCTGGACAGCGCCGGCACAAGGCCCCTGCCTGATCTGCGCGACGACATCGCACACGCGTTCCCCGACGGCAACCGGACCGGCGAGACACTGATGCTGCTCGCCCGCACGAAGGCGCTGCCCCAAGACCGGGTACTGACCCTCCCGCTGCCCGCGGGCCCCGAAGCCGCACCGATCGCCCGCGCAGCGACCCGCCGCCAACTGGATGTCTGGGGGGTGGACGAGGAAACGGCGTTCACCACCGAGCTCATCGTCAGCGAGCTCGTCGGCAACGCGGTCCGCTACGGCGCTCCGCCCCTGCAACTACGCCTCGTCTTCGAGCGGATGCTGACCTGCGAGGTCAGCGACACCGCAGCCAGCGCCCCGCAGGTGAAACATGCCCGCACCATCGACGAGACAGGCCGAGGACTGTTCATCATCTCAAGCCTCTCGGACCAGTGGGGCACCCGATACCAAGCCCAGGGAAAAACCGTCTGGGCAGCGCAACCGACAGGGGTGTCCACGGAGCGCCAAAACGGTGCCGGACGTCCACGGTGAATTCGTCAGGCGAGGCCCGCCGCGCGACGAGTTGTATTGCGAAGCCGTATCTCAACCGATCTTGGAACGGCGGAGAGGGCCGGCACCGCCGACCTCGCCTTCCTCCCCGCCCACGGCGAAGAACTCGCCGACCTGCCCGTCCAGCGCACCGGCAAGGGATTCCACTTCGACCTCGCCTACACGGTCACCGACCTCAAGACCCTCACCGACCACAGCAACTAACCATCCCCACACACCACGAGGGCCCCGCCACCAGCCACCACCCCGATGGCCCCTCGCCCCTCCCCCAAGACGAACCCTCCCCAACGCAGCCGTGGCCCCGATGCCCTGGGGGCACGCCCACAGCTCTCACATCTCAGGAGTCGACGTGCCCATCTATACCTGCACGAGCGCCCAGGGAACGCTGAGGGCCGGCGCCAAGGGGGAATTGGCCGCCGAAATCACCAGGATCCACGCGGAGATCAATCACGTCCCGCCCGCCTACGTCAACGTGGTCTTCTCCGAACTGCCTCAGGACAGCGTCTACGTCGGCGGAGAACCAGGGACGCCGCTCCTGATCGGCGGCTGGGCACGGCGCGGCCACCCGCAGGAGGAAACGACCTGCTTGGCACTCGAACTGTCGGCAGCCGCATCCCGCATCACCGGGATACCCGAGCACCACATCCTGGTGGTGATCCAGGACGGTCCCGCGCGCTCCGCTGTCGAAGCCGGCCAGATCCTGCCCGACCCGGGTCAGGAGAAGGAATGGCTGAGCCAGTATGAGGAGTAAAACCGGGCCGGTGCGATGGCCCGTGGGTCCTTGGACAGAGTTCCCTTGGGAGCCATTTGAGGCCGAACGGGCCGGCCGTGTCACCGCACGGACCATCCCCGCAGGCACGGGGACGACGGCGCTGTACGCCGGTCATAGGTCTGCGCGGGCGGACCATCCCCGCAGGCGCCTGGCCGGGCCGCCGTCACTCTGCTGCGCTGAGGGGCACGGTTGGCACTGTCGTAGGTGCCCGACCCAGGCCTGATGGTTAGACGCGACGTGCAGTCCCTCGCCCAGGCGGCCGCGTAGGACACCGACGCGTGTTCTGCCCTCCACCACCTGCAACCCACTGTCTGACGGGTCCAGGAGTCGTCGGTCGATCAGGATCAGCGGGCGCATCCACGTCCCGTGCTCTTCCCAGTGGCGGCCGACCTCTGCGGGGCGAACCTTGACCCAGTGCACCGGGTTCTCGGCGAAGCTCTCGACACAGCCGGCATCGGAGGCTCCGGTCGGCATCCCACTGAAGGCCGCGGCCGGGATCGTCTCGAGCCGCCACATGATCTCGGACAGGTCGATGCCGCCGTAGTCATACACGAAAGCGGCATTGTCACCGTGATCGAAGAGGAACTGTTTGAGGACATCGTCGGGCCACGGCAGCGAGGCCAGCGCAGGGTCGACGCGAAAGCTGACATAGCTAAGGCCGCCGTCTTCACGGCGCGCCATCAACGGGCTGAGGTCACTTAGACCGTGTCCTATGTGGTGAGGCGGCGAGGCGTTTGTAGCAGCAGATGGCTGCGGCGAGGCCGAGAAAGGCCAGGTAGTTGCGGGGGTGGCGTTCGTAGCGGTGGTTGAGTCGGCGGTAGCCGGTGCGCCAGGACATGGTGCGTTCGATGACCCACCTTCTGCGGCCGAGCCGTTCGCTGGACTCGATGCCCTTGCGGGCGATCCGTACACCGATGCGTTTGCCGCGTAGCCACTTCCGCAGGTGAGGGACGTCGTAGGCCTTGTCTGCGTGCAGACGCTGCGGTTTGAAGTAGCGCCCGTTGTGGGGGTCGTGTCTCGTTTGGTGACCTGCGACCATGGGCTTCAGCGCGAGGCTGTCGTGGGTGTTTGCCGCGGAGACGGCGACGACGAGGGGCAGTCCGTTCGCGTCCGACAAGACGTGCATCTTGGAACCCGGCTTGCCCCGGTCCACGGGACTCGGACCTGTGAGTTCGCCCCTTTTTTCGCCCTCACATGGGCGGAATCGAGGACCGCTCGGGAGAGGTCGAGCAGGCCGGCGTCGTCGAGGCGGTGCAGGATCTCCTCGTGCAGCCGGCCCCACACACCTGCCCGGGACCAGATCAGGAACCGGCGGTGGGCGGTCGACTTCGATATGCCGAAGCACGGCGGCAGAGCCCGCCAGGCGCAGCCGCTGACCAGGACGTAGATGATCGCCGCGAACAGCGTCTCATCAGGCGTGTCCTGCGTGCCGCCGCCCTGCGGCCTCACTCTCGAGGGCGGGATCAGCGGCTCCGCAATCTCCCACAGTCCGTCCGGAACAATCCAACTCCACGTACCCCGCCCCATGAACAGGCCAACGACCAACGGCCACATAGGACACGGTCTTAGCCTCGCCGGGTGTCGCCTTTCGCTGTTACTGCTATCGCCGTGGGGACGAGGTTTGTGACGGTTCTTGTGAGCCCTCGTCGTATTTCAGGGGGATACCCGCGCTGCTCTGCCAGCGGCAGAACAGCGGCCGGACCGGGCTCGACGATCACTACAGTCCAGTCTCATGACGACGATTACGACGCGTACGGTCGAGTACCCGGCCGACGGTCTGACGATGATCGGGCACCTCGCGCTCCCGGCCGGTGTCGACCGCCGGCCCGCAGTGCTGCTCGGACCAGAGGGCACGGGGCTCAGCGACGTCGAGCGCCGCCGGGCCGATGCTCTCGCCGAGCTGGGATACATTGCGCTGGCCTTCGACCTCCACGGCGGGCGCTATTTGAGCGACCCCGAGGAGATGCTGGCCCGTTGCATGCCACTGCTCTCTGATCCCGACCGGATGCGGAGCATCGGCCATGCAGCGCTCGACGTGTTGCGCACCGAACCGCGGACCGATTCCGACCGGATCGCCGCCGTCGGCTACGGCACCGGGGGCGCCGTCGGGCTGGAACTCGGGCGCGACGGCGTCAACCTGCGCGCGATCGGGACAGTCAACGCACTGACCACGGGCCGACCGGGCGAGGCAGCGCGCATTCGCTGCCCGGTGTGGGCCGGGGTCGGGTCGGAAGACCCGATCATGCCGCCCGCGCAACGCAAGGCGTTCACCGCTGAGATGCAGGCCGCGGGCGTCGACTGGCGCCTCACGGTCTACGGCGGCGCATTGCACGCCTTCCACCATCCGCCGGTCGACCACCCCGTTGTCCCCGGCGTCGGCTACCACCCGCGGCACGCGCAGCGAGCCTGGCGCGACGTCGTCGACCTGCTCGCCGAGTGTCTGCCCGTGACGGAGGATCTGGGGGCATGACCCAGGCAAACATGCTGGCACCAGGCTTGGTCGGTGTCATGCCTGGGACGCCTCAAGCAGCGTGGACGGGTTCGGCAGATCGGGGCATGGATGCGTTGGGCTGGACGGCGGGCCGGGTGAGCCTGCGGGTCATGAGCGTGATCGAGGCGAGGGTAAGCATCGCCTCGGAGTGCTCAGGCCGGGTCTCGTAGTCGCGCACGTTCCGACGCGCATGCGACAACCAAGCCAGTGACCTCTCTACCACCCAACGCCTCGGCAAGATCACGAAGCCCTTGGCGCCCTTGGGCCTGCTCACGGTCTTGATCGTCAGGTGGAGGAAGGACTTGGCCCAGGCCACGAGGTGCCCGCGTAGGCCAAGTCGGCCCAGACGATGGTGATTTCGGGGTGCATCAGCCGGAGCCGGAAGAAGGTTTCACGGGCGGCGACGCTGTCGTGCATGTCGGCCGGAGTGACCATCACGAACAGCGGGAGCCCTTTGAGGTCCACGATTATGTGCCTCTTCCGGCCCGGCGTCTTTTTCCGGCGTCGTATCCGGACGTGGAGCGCGGGACGGTGGCCGCGACCTTGACGGACTGGGAGTCGATCACCGCCGCCACCGGGTTCGGTGATGTGCCCATCGTGCGACGGATCCGGCGTCGCAGCTGGTCGCGTATGAGGTTGAAGACGCCCGCGGTGGACCAGCGGGCGAAGAAGCCGAACACCGTCTTGAAGGGCGGGTAATCCTGCGGCAGCGCGGCCCATTTGCAGCCGGTGTCGACGAGATAGCGCAGCGTCGACCAACATCACCGCCGCCCGCCACGACCACATCGTCGAGCACCTGAAAGCCGCCGGCCTCGGCTCCCTGGCCGACCTGGGCTTCCTCGGCCTCGACAAGGACTGCAACGACCAAGTCGTCGTCACCGGCTACAAGGCCACCCGCGCCCGCAAGCTCACCACCGGCCAGAAGACCGCCAACCGGATCATCGCCGCCGGCCGCGCCCCCGTCGAGCACGGCTTCGCGCACCTGAAGACCTGGCGCATCCTCACCAAACTCCGCACGAGCCCCGCCCGCGCCACCAACCTGCTCCGCGCCCTGCTCGTCCTGACGAACCTCGAACTCGACCGCTGACAGACGATCAAGACCGAAGACAGCCGCCCACGACCAGCACGAGCACCCACGAACCCCGCCACACCAGCAGCCGCACCAGCGAAAACCAAGATGGTGGATCTTCAGTGAAGATCCGACTGGACCTCGGTCAGTCGATGCCTTCGACGATGCGGAAGTCGCGCTCGACGCCGTCGGAGAGGGCGACCAGCGCCTCCTGGTAGGCCGCACTCTCGTGCGCCGCGACGGCCTGCTCGAAGCTGTCGAACTCGATCAGGACGGTGCGCTCGGCGATTCCGGCGTCATGCGCCACGACCCGACTGCCACGGGCGAGGATCCGACCGCCCCCGGCCTCGACGGCCGGACCGGCCAGCTTGTTGTAAGCAGCCAGCTTCTCAGGGTCTGAAATGGTGCGGTAGGCGCTGACCCAGTAGCCCTTGGGCATGGAACCTCCAGTGTTGGGATGAGTGCATCTGACTTACGGGTTGGTCTCGGACGAGCGTCGGCGGGCGAGAGCGAGGCTTGTCAGCGTCGTGATCGCCATGGCGCCGATGCCGACCAGCGCCGCGGTGGTGTAGGCGCTGTCGTCGGGGAAGAGGTGGCCGGGGCCGGTGCCCGCGGCGAGGATCAGGCCGCCGATGGCGCTGCCCAGGGAGTACCCGACGCTGCGGACGACGTAGTTGAAGCTCATGGCGCTCGACGTCTCGCTCTTGGGGGTGACGGCCAGGATGACGCCGGGCATCGCGGCCGAGAAGCCGCCGACGCCGACGCCGAGCACGCCCATCGCCGCGAACAGTTCGGCCAGGTCCGACCGGGCCGCCGCGAACAGGGCGAACCCGCCGCCGACCACGACGGCGCTGCCGGCCAGGAGCAGGGGGTCGGCGATCCGCGTCCGGACCCGCGGCGTGAGCTTGCCGGCGACGAACCCCAGCACCGAGAACGGGATGAGGACCAGCCCGGCGACGAAGGTCGTCAGCCCGAAGCCGTAGCCGGCGCCGTGCGGCGTCTGCGCGTACCGGGTGATGAGCGTGAGCAGGAGGTACATGCCGATCCCGCCGACGAACATGGCGAGGTTCGCCCCGGCGACCGCCGGGTGCCGCACCGCCCGCACATCGACCAGGGGCGTCGTGCTGCGCAGCTCGATGACGGCCCAGATGCAGAGCAGCACCACCGCGACGACGGCGAGGCCCGCCGCCACGGCGAGGTGCCGGCTCCACAGATTCCGTTCGCCGGCGAGGAACAGCACCAGGAGCAGCGCAGCGGCCAGGACAACCGCGCCTGCCACGTCCACGTGGGCGGAGCGGCCTTCGGGGGCTTCGGGCATGGAGCGCCACGCGGTCAGGAAGGCGGCGGCGGTGACGACCAGGCCGAGGCCGTAGGCGGCCCGTACCCCGCCGAGCTCGGCGAGCAGTGCGGCCAGCGGGTAGCCGACGCCGGCCCCGATGATCGAGACCACCGAGATCAGGGCGATCACGGCCCCGCTGCGCTCCTCGGGGAGGTGGTCCCGGGCCACGCCCATCATCAGCGCCGTCAGCCCGAGCCCGACGCCCTGGGCCGCCCTGCCGGCCAGCAGCCACGCGAACGGCAGCGGCAGCACGGTGAGCGCGCTGCCGGCGACGACGACGACCAGCGTGGCGAGGATCGTGGCCCGCCGGTGCGGGCCGGCTCCGAGCCGGCCCAGGACCGGCGTGGCGACGGCGCCGCTGAGCAGCGCGACGGTCAGCGTCCACTGCGCGCTGCCGAGCGAGACGTGGAACGAGGTCGCCACGCTGGTGATGAGCGGCGTCCCGAGGCTGGCGACCGCCGCCACGACCAGAGCGATGAACATCAGGGCGGGGACCAGCAGCCGCGCCTCGGAACGCGCCACCGGGAACGCCTTCACCGCGACCCCGCCGACCGGCTGCCCGGTCACTGCTTCGGCCCTTCGCGGTCCTGGCTTTCGAGCTCTGCCAGATGCTTCAGCGCCGGAAGGGCCGCCACCAGCGCCTCGACCTCGTCGCCGGTGAGCTCGCCGATCAACCGCTCGAACGCGTGGACGCCCGCCTGGCGCCGCGTCCGGACATAGGAGGCGCCGGCCTCGGTCAGGCACACCAGCGTGACCCGCTTGTCGGACGCGTCGCCCCGCCGCTCGACCAGGCCGGACTCCTCCATCACCCGGACCAGGGCGGTCATCGCGGGCTGGGTGACGCCCTCGACCGCGGCCAGATCGGTGATGCGCCGCGGGCCGGTCCGGTCCAGGGTGGCCAGGGTGGCGGCGGACGTCAGGCTCATGTCCCGGGGCAGGCGTCTCGCGGCCCTGGTGGCCAGGCTGTAGAGGGCTGCCCCGATGGCGGCGGACGCGCCAGGAGCGGTGTCTTGACGACTCATGCTCGAAGCATAGCATTTTTATATTCATAGTTTATGGAAATGGTCGACTGGCGCGGGCGGCACCGCCTGTTCGGCTCAGGATGGGGGCCTCGGTGCCCCTTGACAGCCCCGTCCCGTTCCGCGCAGGATCACTCACATGAACCTGTCAGACAGCCAGACAGGTGGGTCGGTGCCGCGGCGCGTCAGCGCGATGGAAGCGGTGCTCACTCACCTCCGCGGCGCCATCGAGCGCGGCGAGTACGCCATCGGCGACAAGCTCCCCTCCGAGGCGGAGCTCTGCCGCCGCCTCGAAGTCAGCCGACCGGTACTCCGCGAGGCACTGCGGGCCCTGCAGGTGATGGGGCTGACCGTGTCCCGCACCGGCAAGGGCACCTTCGTGGTCGCCAACACGGTCGACGACCCCACCTTCGGGGACTACGCGGCCAGCGACCTCCTCGAAGTGCGCCGCCACGTCGAGATCCCGGTCGCCGGGTACGCGGCGGTGCGGCGCACCCCGGAGAACCTCGACCACCTCACCCACCTCCTGGAGCGGATGGAGCGGGAGACCGATACCACCGCCTGGGTCGCCATGGACACTTTGTTCCACATCGTCGTCGCCGAGGCCTCGCAGAACCCGGTGTTCCGCCGGGTCATCGAGGAGATCCGCGATGCGCTGGGCCGCCAGTCCGCCTTCCTCAACGAACTCGGCGACCGCCGTGAGCAGTCCAACCGCGAGCACCGCGCGATCGTCGAGGCCCTCATGGACGGCAGCGAACACGACGCGGTGGAGGCCATGGCCCACCATCTCGACCGCGTCCAGACCACCCTCACCTCCATCGTGCGCCCCGAGCGCGCGGCCCCACCCGCGGAAGGCGGACCCCAGGCGTGAGCGAGCGATCCCTTCAGCAAGACGCCCTGCGTAGCGAGAAGCCGGCCTCCGGACACGTCGACGCCGGAGACGCGGGCTACAGCAAGTCCCTGAAGTCCCGGCACGTCAACATGATCGCCATCGGCGGTGCCATCGGCACCGGCCTCTTCCTCGGCGCCGGCGGCCGCCTCGCCGACGCCGGACCCTCCCTCTTCGTCGCCTACGCGGTCTGCGGCCTCTTCGCCTTCCTCGTCGTCCGCGCGCTCGGCGAACTCGTCCTGTACCGCCCGTCGTCGGGCGCCTTCGTCTCGTACGCCCGTGAGTTCCTCGGCGAGAAGGGCGCGTACATCGCGGGCTGGATGTACTTCCTGAACTGGGCCACCACCGGCATCGCCGACATCACCGCCGTGGCCGTCTACACCCACTACTGGGGCATGTTCTCCGACATCCCGCAGTGGGTGATCGCGCTCATCGCACTTGCCGTCGTCCTAACCGTGAACCTCATATCCGTGAAGATGTTCGGCGAACTGGAGTTCTGGTTCGCGATCATCAAGGTGAGCGCGCTCGTCGTCTTCATGCTCATCGGCATCTTCCTGCTGGTCACCCAGCACCCCGTTGACGGCCACAACCCCGGCCCGTCCCTGATCACCGACAACGGCGGCATCTTCCCCAACGGCCTGCTGCCGATGCTGCTGATCATCCAGGGCGTCGTCTTCGCCTACGCCTCCGTCGAGCTGGTCGGCGTCGCAGCCGGCGAGACCGAGAACCCCGAGAAGATCATGCCCAAGGCGATCAACTCGATCATGTGGCGCGTCGGCCTCTTCTACGTCGGTTCCGTGGTCCTCCTGTCGATGCTGCTGCCCTGGAGCTCGTACAGCGCCGCCCAGAGCCCCTTCGTCACCGTGCTGTCGAACATTGGCATCCCCGCCGCGGGCGGCGTCATGAACCTGGTCGTGCTCACCGCGGCCATGTCGTCCCTCAATTCCGGCCTGTACTCCACCGGCCGCATCCTGCGCTCCATGGCGATGTCCGGCTCGGCACCCAGGTTCACCGGCGTGATGAGCCGCAGTCAGGTCCCCTACGGCGGCATCCTGCTCACCAGCGGCATCTGCGTCATCGGCGTCGGCCTCAACTTCATCGTCCCCGCCGACGCCTTCGAGATCGTGCTGAACTTCGCGGCGATCGGCATCCTCTCCACCTGGGGCATGATCATGCTCTGTCACCTGAAGTTCTGGCAGAAGACCCAGAACGGCGAGCTGACCAGGCCCAGTTATCGCCTGCCCGGCTCGCCGTGGACCGAGATCGTGACGATCGTCTTCCTGGTCTGCGTGCTGGTGCTCATGTACGCCGACGGAGGCGCGGGACGTACGACCGTGCTGTGTCTGCCGCTGATCGCGGCGGCGCTCGTCGCGGGTTGGTACGGGGTGCGCCGCCGGGTGGCGGGGATACGCGACGGAGCGGACGCGTGAACCAGGCAGTGATGTACGGAAGTTCGGTGGCCGAGGCCCCGGTGATCCGGGAACCGCTCCACGCGCCGGTCGCCCACCTCGTCCGCGGCGGAGTCATCGAGGGCATCCACTACGGCTCGGTGGTCGTGCTGGGCGCCGACGGCAGCGTGGACCTTCAGATCGGCGACATCGAGGCCGCCTTCTACCCGCGCTCGGCCCTCAAGCCCGTCCAGGCCGTGGCGATGCTGCGGACCGGGCTGCCGCTGGACGGCGAACTGCTCGCGCTGACCGCCGCCAGCCACTCCGGCGAGGAGCGGCACCTGGCCGGGACCCGCCGGATCCTGGAGCTGGCCGGTCTATCGGAGGACCAGCTGCGCAATGTCACGGACCTGCCCTTCGACCCGGTCGTCCGGGAGGACTGGGTGCGCGGGGGGCGGCTGCCCTCCCGCCTCGCACAGAACTGCTCGGGCAAGCACGCGGCCATGCTCTGCACGGCGTGGCTCAACGACTGGTCCCTCGACGACTACCTCGACCCGGCCCACTCCCTCCAGCAGGCCATCGCGGAGATCGTCGAGGGCCTCACCGGACAGCGGATCGCCCAGGTGAGCGTCGACGGCTGCGGCGCGCCCCTGTTCTCTGTCTCGCTGCACGGCCTCGCCCGCGCCGCCGCCCGCATCGTCACCGCCGCGCCCGGCACCCCCGAGGCCATGGTGGCCGACGCGATGCGCGAGCACCCCGAGATGGCCTCCGGATCGGGGCGGGACGTCGCGGCGCTGATGCGGGCCGTGCCGGGGCTGCTCACCAAGGACGGCTTCGAAGGCGTGCAGGTCGCCGCGCTCCCGGACGGCCGGGCCGTCGCCGTGAAGATCGCCGACGGCGCGGACCGGGCACGCGTCCCGGTGGCCGCGGCCGCCCTCGCGCGCTGCGGAGTCGACCCGGCCGCGCTCGCCGAGTTCGCGACCGCCCCGCTCCTAGGCGGCGGCGAGGTGGTCGGCAGCATCCAGCCCGCCCGCGCACTCGCCCCGCTCACCCACCCCACGTACACCTGATCCACACACCTGCGAAAGAGGCCCGCACAGCCATGACCGCCGCATCCCACCGCAGCGAGCACGACCTGCTCGGCGACCGCGACGTCCCCGCCGAGGCGTACTGGGGCATTCACTCCCTGCGCGCCAAGGAGAACTTCCCCATCACGGGAACGCCGATCTCCGCCTACCCGCACCTGATCGACGCCCTCGCCGCCGTCAAGGAGGCCGCCGCCCGCGCCAACGAGGAACTCGGCCTGCTCGCCCCGGACAAGGCGGCCGCCATCGTCGAGGCCTGCCGCGAGATCCGCGAGGGCAAGCTGCACGACCAGTTCGTCGTCGATGTCATCCAGGGCGGCGCCGGCACCTCGACGAACATGAACGCCAACGAGGTCGTCGCCAACCGGGCGCTGGAGCTGCTGGGCCACGAGAAGGGCCAGTACGAGTTCCTGCACCCCAATGAAGACGTCAACCTGAGCCAGTCGACCAACGACGTTTACCCGACCGCAGTCAAGATAGCGACCGTCTTCGCGGTGCGCGGGTTGCTCAAGGCGATGGCTGTACTGCAGGACGCCTTCGCCGGCAAGGCCGTCGAGTTCCGCCACGTGCTCAAGATGGGCCGTACACAGTTGCAGGACGCGGTACCCATGACGCTCGGTCAAGAGTTCTCTGCGTTTGCCGTCATGATTGACGAGGATCGCAGCCGTCTTGACGAGGCAGTCGAGTTGATCCATGAAATCAACCTGGGTGCCACTGCCATCGGCACCGGCCTCAACGCCCCCGCCGGATACGCCGAGGCGGCGCGCCGCCACCTCGCCGACATCACCGGGCTGCCCTTGGTGACCGCCGTGAACCTCGTCGAGGCGACCCAGGACTGCGGCGCCTTCGTCCAGATGTCGGGTGTGCTCAAGCGGATCGCCGTCAAGCTCTCCAAGAGCTGCAACGACCTGCGCCTGCTCTCCTCCGGACCACGCGCGGGCCTCAACGAGATCAACCTGCCGCCGGTGCAGGCCGGTTCGAGCATCATGCCCGGTAAGGTCAACCCGGTGATCCCCGAGGTCGTCAACCAGGTCGCCTTCGAGGTGATCGGCAACGACGTCACCATCACCATGGCGGCCGAGGCGGGACAGCTCCAGCTCAACGCCTTCGAGCCGATCATCCTGCACTCCCTGTCCGAGAGCATCACGCATCTGCGCACCGCCAGCCTGACCCTGGCCGAGCGCTGTGTCGTAGGGATCACCGCCAACACCGAGGGGCTGCGCGCGGCCGTCGAGAACTCCATCGGCCTGGTGACCGCCCTCAATCCGCACATCGGGTACACGGCTGCCACCGACATCGCCAAGGAGGCCCTCGCCACCGGACGCGGCGTCGCCGAACTCGTGCTGGAGAAAGGGCTGTTGCCGGCCGAGCGGCTCGCCGAGCTGCTGCGTCCGGAACTCCTCGCGGGCAGCGGCTGCGCGCACGCCTGAACCACGAACGCGCACCAGGACCGGCCGGGAGGCAAAATATTGACGTCCTCCCCCCCGCTGAAGCAGGGGGATTCCTAGCTCACTTTGCCTGGCACCTAGCAGGTGGCAGGGCTTACAAGATCAGCACTAGCCGGGTTGAGACCAGCCCGGACGAGCATCACGCGGGCGGAGTTCTTGTCCCTGGGCGACACGGTTCCGCACCCGGTGCACGTATACGTTCTCTCGGAGAGGTAGGCGATGCTTGGCTCTCGCACCGCAGTGCGCACAGTCCATGGTGGTGTGCGCGGGATTGACGAGGTGCACGGCGCGGCCGTGTTTACGGGCCATCTCGACCAGGGCGCTCTTGGTCGCGCCGATCGCAGCGTCAGCGGCCTTGCGGGCCATCGTCGACTTCGCCAGGAACTTCGGGCGGAAGTCCTCTACCGCCAAGGCGTCGTGGTCGCGGACCACACGCTTGGCCCACTTGCGGGCGGTGTCCTGGCGCTGCCGGGCCACCTTCTTGTGCAGCTTCGCCGCCTGCTTCTTGGCGCCCTTGTAGCCGTTCGAACAGGGCTGCTTCTTCGGCTTCCTGCGGGCCATCATCCGCTGGTAGCGGGCGAGGCGCTGCGCGGCCTGGTGGCCATGCTCGGGATGGGGAAGGTCGTAGTCGTCGGATGTGGTGGTCGCGGTCTCCTTCACACCCCAGTCGATGCCGATCACGCAGCCGGTTTCGACAAGCGCCTGGGTGCTGGTGGCGACCACGAACGAGGCGTACCAGTGGCCGAGACTGTCGCGGTAGACGCGCACGCTGGACGGCGGCTCGGGCAGCTCACGCGACCACACGACCGTCGCCGCGATGCCGCCGGCGAGATGCAGACGGCCGTCTTTCACCCGGAAACCGCGCCGGGTGTAGTTCAGGCTCGGGCCGGCCTGATGCTTCTTCTTGTACTTCGGCATACCGGCCCGCTGCCGCATCGGCAACCCGGCCTTGATGTCTTTCAGTGCCTTCGCCCGGGACTTCGCGAAGTCCCGTATCAACTGCTGCTGCACAACGCTGGAGCCCTCACGCAGCCACGCGTTCGCGGTACGGGCCGCGGTCAGCATCTTGTCGAGCTGCGCCGGACCGCACGTTGTCGTCTCGCCGGTGGCCTTGTTGTGCAGATGCACGGCCCTCGACTTGGCCACCGACTCGTTCCACACCCAGCGGCAGCGCGCCCATTCCGCTTCCAGCGCGCGGATGGCCGTGGACGACAGGCGCAGCCGGAAAGTGTAGCGGGCGTGCCCGTCACCGGCCGTCAACGCTCCGGTCGTCATGAAGCACAACCTATCTGGGAGGACTGACAGTTGAGAACAACTGATCTCGGTGGGGTTCCTCATCATCACGCGGGGTGGACACCGGATCGCCCTGACAGCGATCCGGCTATCTCTGCCCTGCTCCCCAGGAGTCCGATACCTCCCCGGCCCAAAGGCCGGCGCATCCTCGGAGGAATCCGGTGATCACGACGTCGCCGCCGGCCTTCCAGCCGGTCCTCGAACGCATCGCCACCGAGATCGAGCAGACGCCGGGCCGCGGGCGGCCTGCGGACTACATCCCGGCGCTCGCCGCCTGCGACCCGCGCCGCTTCGGCATGGCGGTCGCGGAACTCGACGGCACGGTGTACGGCGTTGGGGACTGGCAGCAGCCGTTCTCCACGCAGTCGCTTACAAAGGTCTTCACGCTCGCCCTCGTCCTGGCCCGCGAGGGCGACGAGCTGTGGGAGCACGTGGGCCGCGAACCCTCCGGTAACCCGTTCAACTCCCTGGTGCAGCTGGAGTACGAGAACGGCATCCCCCGCAACCCCTTCATCAACGCGGGCGCCCTCGTCGTCACCGACCGCCTGCAGACCCAGACCGGTGACGCGGCCGGCATCCTGCTGGAGTTCCTGCGCGCAGAGAGCGGCAACCCGGAGCTCGCCTTCGACAGGGACGTCGCCTCCTCCGAGGCCGCGCACGGCGACCGAAATGCGGCACTGGGCCACTTCATGGCGTCGTACGGCAACATCGACAACCCGGTGCCCGCGCTGCTGGAGCAGTATTTCCGCCAGTGCTCCATCGAGGCGTCCTGCGCCGATCTCGCGCTCGCCGCCGGGTTCCTTGCCCGGCACGGCATCCGCGCCGACGGCTCCCGGCTGCTCACCCGCAGCCAGGCCAAGCAGGTCAACGCGGTCATGCTCACCTGCGGCACCTACGACGCGGCCGGCGAGTTCGCGTACCGCGTGGGACTGCCTGGCAAGAGCGGCGTCGGCGGTGGCATTGTGGCGGTCGTGCCCGGCCGCTGCACGCTGGCCGTGTGGGGCCCGGGACTCGACAAGCGAGGCAACTCGGTGGCGGGCGTCGCGGCCCTGGACCGCTTCACGACACTGACGGGGCTGTCGGTGTTCTGAGCCCGATCTCTTTGCGGGCCTGGCGTATCGCGGCGTCCGCGTTCGCCAGAGTCCGCTTGTCCTTCGGCATCATCTGCCACCACGCGTGCAGGCAGTTCCACATCGCGCGGGCGGCGTGCGCCTGCTCATCGGTGAGGAGATTCTCGGAGGGGACAGTCCCAGTCGGGCACGGTGCCCGAACTGCCGCTCCTCCAAACCGAGTTCACCCATGGCGATCAACCTACAGTTGGTCTATCTCACCACGATGGAAGCCGAACCCCGATGTCAGAACCGGCCGCCACGTCGTCCACAATCTGCACGTCCACTTGGTGTTCGTCACCAAATACCGGCGCAAGGCGTTCACGAACAAGATGCTGAAGCGCTGCGAAGAGATCATGAGGGAGGTGCGCACGGACTTCGAGGCCGAGCTGAAGCAGTTCAACGGCGAGGAGGACCACGGGCACCTGCTCGTGCACTACCCGCCCAAGGTTCAGCTCTCCAAGCTGGCCAACTCCCTCAAAGGCGTCTCCTCCAGGCGTCTGCGCCAGGAGTACGACGCGCACATCCGCCGCCACCTGTGGGGCGGCCACTTCTGGTCCGGCTCCTACTTCGCCGGAAGCTGCGGCGGTGCGCCCCTGACCGTCGTACGCCAATACATCGAGAACCAGAAACGCCCCGTAGGCCGAGGTGAACAGTGCCGGCCCGTGCTCACCTGCGAGTCAGAGCAGTCCTGAGATGGCCTCACCCCCGGCGTAAACGCCGGAGCACTGGCCAAGATCAATAGGTAGACCAGAACTCGACCGGGTACACCGGCGTCGACTGCGGCCGAGACGTCCCCTTTCCCTTCCGTTGCTGAGGTCATAGTCAGATCTCAGCAATCCGTGCGTTTACGCACAGATGGTCCTTAACGGTGTCACCACAGCCCGAGCTGGGCGGTGGTGTCCTGTTGAAGGTCTCGCGGTTCCTTCCGCCTGTGGGGCGGTTTTGCGCCACCTGCCCGCACCGGGTCAGCTTTGCGGCTGGCCCGGCTGGCGCGGGTCTTCTGGACGGCTCCACGCGGTTTCGGCACGCTGGGCGTGCCCCGGTCTCCGGCCACTCCGGTACCGGTTGTGCCGGCCGATGCGAGGTCGGCGAGGTTGCGGGCGGCGTTCTCGTCCCGGTCGATGACCAGGCCGCACGCGTCGCAGGAGAGCACTCGCACGTGCAGGGGCAGTTTGGCTTTCACTGTCTTGCACGACGAGCAGGTTTTCGAGGACGGGTACCAGCGCGAGGCGACGACCGTGGGGCAGGCGTTGCGCCGGCCTTTGTAGGTGAGCTGACGGCGGATCTCTCCGAATCCGGCATCGGCGATCTTCCGTGCCAGACGGCGGTTGCGGAGCATGCCGGCGACGTTGAGGTATTCGACCACGACGGTGCCGTACTCGGCACGCACGGCGGTGGTGAGCTTGTGCAGGGCGTCTTCGCGGAGGTTCGCCACGCGGTGGTGCACGCGGTTGCGTTCGGCGTTCGCCTTGACCCATCGTTTCGACGGTTCCCGGCGGATGGTCTTGCCGGTGGCGGGGTCGTGCACGGCCGGCCCCTGGCGGCGCGACACACGACGGGACAGACACCGCAGCCGCTTCCGTTCGCCCTCGTAGTGCTTGGGGTTGTCGACGTAACCGATCTCCCCGGCACTGTCGGCCATCACCGCGAGCACCTTCACCCCGAGGTCGATACCGACGGCGACACCAGGACGGGCCACGCGGGTGATCTCCCGCTCGACCTCGGTCTGGAAGGAAACGAACCAGCGGCCCCGCTCATGCCGCACCGTCGCGGACAGGATGCGTGCCATTGCGGCCTGCACGCGGGCCAGAAGCTTGACGGTGGACTCATGGGTGCGGATGGTTCCGAGCACCGGCAGCCTCACGTGCCGGTCGTCGGCCACGCGGATGCTACCGGTGGTGAACCGGCACGCAAGACGGGCCTTGCGCTTGGACTTGAAACGTGGCGTACCCATGCGGGCGCCCTTGCGGCGGCCGTTCTTCGACTTCGTGTAGTTGTCGAACGCGGCAGCCGCGTTGGCCAGGCCGGTGCTGTACGCCTCCTTGGAGTTCTCGTGCCACCAGTCGGCATAGCGCTGATCGGTGCGCTTGACCTGGTTGAACTCCTTACGCAGCGCGGGCAGCGACCACGGCCGCCACGGCGTCAGCTCCTCCTCCGCGACCCCGTACGAGGCTTCCGCCTTCCGCTGCCACCACGAGGCCGTCACCCAGCCGACAGCCCAGTTGTACGCGGCCCGAGCAGCCCCGCAGTGCGACCCCAGCGCGGACTCCTGAGTCGCATTCGGTCCAGGGCGAAACGGAACGCCTGCACCACAAAGCCCGGCTGCGGCTGGAACTTCTTCACCCTGAACACCCCCTCACCAGCCAGTCATTGACTATGCACTACGGATCAGGGAACAGATCAACGGATGGATCACCAGCGGTGAAGCCTGCGAGCGGCTGGAAATCGCCTGGCGCACCCTCTACAACCTCCACCGCCAAAGCCCAGACTTTCCCAAGCCTAAGAAGATCAGACGAACCCTCCTATGAGAGGCGAAAGCCCTGGATGCCTGGCGGGACGAGCACCCCAAGCGTCAGAGAAAGAAGACGTTCGTTGAGATCCGACTATGCATCCCGCAGCAGTTGTTAGCCCCTCCCCCGCAGCCCGCCCCACTGCCGCGGAATCCGGCGATCACGTCCCCGGGCGCCCGCCGGGAGTGGGACCCACCAGGGAAAGCTGACAACACGTCATGGCGTGTCTGGCGGTTCCGCGGACGCCGCGGAGTCGGTGAGATTCTGCGGGTCGGTGGTCACGGGCCCTACCTCCGTGGTCATAGGACGGACCGGACGAGCCGACGGCCTCTCGGGACACGGCTCGTCAGCTTCTCCAGCCGCTCGGGCACCAAACGCATCCATAGCCCCTTCCCCGATCCGTGCGGCGCCTCCCGGCGCGTAGAGCGCCCGGGTCATCCCGGACGAGATCAGCGGGCAGCCACCACGCACGCCGATGCCGGTCGGCGCGGAGCCCGGTCACTTCTGTTTCATGCCCGTATCTGTTTACTTCACCGCACTATCCCCGTAGCATCCCGGGAAACACGCAGCAGTGGACATGAAACGGATGTAAACCCACATCCGTCTTCAGGGATCCAAACCAGCAGTCAGCAGTCAGCAGTCAGCAGTCAGCAGTCAGCAGTCAGCAGTCAGCAGTCAGCAGTCAGCAGTCAGAAAGAGGATCAACTAATGCCTCAGCGCACAGTCGTCATCGGTTCGCGTACCGGGCTGCACGCCCGCCCTGCTTCCGTCTTCGTCCGGGCCGCCTCGAAGCAGCCGGTCAAGGTGACGGTGGCCCGCGAGGGGCAGAGCCCGGTCGACGCACGCAGCCTTCTGTCCGTGCTCGCGCTCGCGGTCAAGCACGGCGACTCCGTGGTGCTCGCCGCCGAGGGCGACGGCGCGGATGCCGCGATCGACGAACTGGCCGCGCTCGTCGCCACGGACCTCGACGCCACGGAGTAGCGGTGACGTAAGCGACGGTTGGCATCCCCGCGAACAACCGACAAGGCGGCGGGCTCGGCGTCCACTCCATGAGCTGTGACGCGGGCCCGCCTTCCTGCGGGAGAAGCTCTGCCGCGATGGGTCCGGGCAGCGCGGGGCGCCGTCGATGCCCCCGTCAATCGCCGCTTGGCCACGCGACCAGTGCCAGTTCGGCCACTCGGGACAGCTCGTCCGTATCGGCCCCGTCCCGTGCGCGCTGCGAAAATCCCTGCACGATCGTGGCGAAGTAGGACGCCAGAGCCGACGTATCGGTCCCGGCCGGCAGTTCCCCTTCCTCCTCGGCCCGGCGCAGCCGCTCCTCGATGGTGGCGAGACCGGCGTTGCGCACGTCGCGCAGGAACTTCGCGATCTCCTCGTCCTGCACGGTGACGTTGGTGGCCGCGCTGATGGCCAGGCAGCCCGCCGGGTGGGACGGATCCGAGTAGACCACCGCCGCCTCGCGGAGGATCCGGGACACGGCCCCGCGAGCCGTCGACTCCTCGGCCAGCGCGCGCCGGGAAGGACCCCACCGGCGAGCGGCCGTACACGTCGACGGCCGCCTTGAAGAGCGCCTTCTTGTCGCCGCAGGCCGCGTACAGGCTGCCCGGACGGATACCCATGGCCTCCGTCAGCTCGCCCAGCGAGGTCGCCTCGAAGCCGCGCTCCCAGAACAGCCGGGTGGCCGCCTCCAGCGCCGCGTCCCTGTCGAACGTGCGCTGAGGAGCGTTCCTGGCTCGAGTCGGCCCAGTAGGTCGGGAATGAGCTGCTGTTCGTGGAGTGACAGCGGACCGGTCGCCGCGGCGAACACCGCATGTGTCCCTCTATCACCCGCGGATACCCGCCTGAGCCGTCGGGGTCCCTCACTCGTTCGGGTGGGGCTGCCGGGCCGGAGGGGAGGGTCGGGTCAGTCCCACTGCTCGTCGGCGAGGGAGGCTACCGGTGCGGGCTTGCCGATGACGGCCAGGGCTATGAAGAAGTTGATCTGGCCGATTGCGATGGTCAAGGTGGCCAGGGCCTTCTCGTCGTAGTGTTTGGCCACTTCCGCGTACAGGTCGTCGGTGACCCGTTCCTGGCCATGCGGGGCAGGCTGGAGGGTGGCTTCCACCAGGGACAGCGCCGCGCGCTCGGCGTCGGTGAAGTAGGGGGCATCCTGCCACGAGGAAACGGCCGTGATGCGCTCCTCGGATACTCCCGCCTTGCGCAGGAATCCGGTGTTCAGGATGGTCAGGTATGTGTTACCGACGATCTGTCCGGCCCGCAGGTGCACCAGGCTCATCGTGGTGCGCGGCACCGATCGGTTGCCCGTGGCACGGAACAGGGCGGCGGTGATGTCGTTCAGCTCGGGAACGAACTCGGTCGGGTTCGGCATCCGGGAGATCGGGGTGCTGGTCACGACTGGACTCCTTCATATCGGCCTGTTTGGCGTTCTCACGGCACTGACGGACCAACTCACCTCGATGTGACCGGAGTCCGGAAAATTTCTTCCCGATGCGTTGCGTCCCTGAGCCCTCCCCGGTGTCTCGCCTCGCGCACTCAGAGCTTGGTGGCGATACGAGAGCAGGGCCCTGATCCCCGTTCGGTGCGCCCTCGAAGTATCTCCGCGGACCCAGATCAACTGAGATTCGGCTCGGCTGCGTGTCTCCCCTGTCTGGTCTCCACAGGTCAGGGGCATGGCATGGGGCCAGATCCGTTTTGACCTGCATCCGGCGGGTCGGAGCCCGGCCTGTCAAGGACGAGTCGTGACCACGCCGACCAGCCTTGCCGCCGTCGTGCAGGCAGGAGACGTGATCGGCTACGAGGGTCAGTGGCGCAAGGTGCAGGCGATCAAGACGGTGGTGTTGCGAGCTGCTGCTCTCGGTTTCCCACCTGCCCGCATAGATCGTCCCGGGATCCGGCGGGACTGCGAAGCGCACGAGACCTCGCCCCGGCCTCCCAGGCCCTGCGGGCATACGAGAGCTGCCTGGTGATGTCTCCGGGAGACCGTGCTGTTCAACGGGTGGGGTCTCCCCGGCTCGATCTCCTTGGCCTGCTGATCCGGCAGCAGGCGGTCAACCACGCCATCCGGCGTGCGCTACCAGCAGCCGCGCTGACAGCGAGATCGCCGCCCTACGGGCCGAGGTCGCGCGGATCGACGCGGCCGCCGCAGAGATCAGAGCCATCACCGACGCCACGGTGCGCCTTGCTGATCGGCGCCCCGCTGCACTCCGACGGCAAGCTGACCATCGTCTCCCTCGCCGCGGAAGCCGACCTGCGCGGCAACAAGCTCACCCACAAGCACACCGGCCTGAAGGACCTGTTCTAGCAACAGGATCTGGCCCGGGTCGGCGCCGAACTCGACGATCTGCGTAGCCAGGCGCAGCTCATGGCCCGGATCGTCTACGTCCTGGAGATCGAGAACCACCAGCTCAAGGAGGCCAACACGAATCTGCCCGGGCAGTTGGCCGCCCAGGGAGCAGTCCGCGACCTGACCCAGCGACGTCGAACCTGACTCCGCGCGACGAGACGCAGGGGCAAACACTTCGCTGGATTCGACGCCTTTGCGTGCGAAATGTGCCCCCACCCGGTATCCCCCGGGCGGGGGCATGGCACGGCCGGACCACATTGCGGTCCGCGACAATTGACGGTTACCGCGTTGCGGTGGCCAGTGCCGCGCGGATGGCGTCCTCGCCGACCGGCTGGCCCTTCTCGTTCGAGTACGGCCCGTATGGTGTTCCCCACACCGGCGTGCCCGTCGCCTGCCGCCAACTGTCGGCCAGCTTTCCCGCGTCTACCACGCTGTAGCCGATGGAGTCGATGAATTCGGTCACCGCCGCCTTCGCCGGTGCGGAGTCCCCGGCGATCGGCAGGTAGGAGCGGTCGGCCGCCCCTGCCGGGCGGGCGAGTGACAGCAGGTGCTTGAAGAAGATGTTGTTGAACGCCTTTACGAGCAGGGCGTCCGGGACGTGCCGCAGAAGCAGCTCGCTTGAGGTGAGGGACTTGCTCTCAAGCTCGAGGATGTGCCCGTCACGCTCGGGGCCGTAGTTGCAGGTGTCGATGACCGTCTTCCCGGCCAGTGGCGCGGCGGGCACGTGGGGGAAGGCGCTGACCGGCACCGTGACCACGACAATGTCACCGGCCGCCGCGGCCTCTTCGCTCGTCGCCGCGGACGCCCGCGGCCCCAGTTCCTCGGCCGTGTCCACGAGCGTTTCGGGACCGCGCGAGTTGCTGAGCACCACCTGGTGCCCGGCCCCGACAGCGAGTCGCGCGAGGGTCCTGCCGATGCTTCCGCTTCCGATGAATCCCACAGTCGTCATAATCTCAACGTCCTTCAGAAGAGCCGAACTTGCCGGTTGGCGGGCTCGTTACGATCCGGGTTCCCGCCGTCAGCCGGCAGGGAAGTAATGGCCGTTGTCCAGATCGGCGAGCAGGCCGGGCCGGGCGGGTTCCCAGCCGAGGGCCCGGCGGGTGATGAGGTTGGACGATGGGTAGCTCTGGGTGACGATATTCGTGAGGAACCCGAAGTACCCCGGCGTCATCAGGGCATCATTGGGAACGCTCACGGCGGGCAGGCCCAGGCGGCTGGCGATGGCCTCGGCGATGTCGCGGAACGTGATGCCTCCGTCCTCGACCGCGTGCCAGTATTTGCCGGCCGGCCCCTTCTCCAGCGCCAGGCGGAACAAGGTGGCGGCATCTCGGATGTGCACGGCGTTCCACAGGTTCGTGCCGTCGCCGTGGTAGCCGACGAACCCCTTTTCCTTCGCGAGCGCGATCAGCGTGGGGAGGAAGCCGGCACGATCGGTCGTGCTGTGCGCGATGTTGGCGATCCGTACGACCGAAGACCGCACCCCCTGCTCGGCGAGGTCGACAACGGCTCTTTCCACGATGTTGCGGACCCGCAGGGTGCCCTTGTGCTCCTCGCCGGCGGGGAGGGCCGGATCCTCCTCGGTGGCCGGCCGCTCCAGGTTCCCGGGCGAGCCTATACTTCCCGCCGTGACCAGCGGCTTTCCGGTTCCCGCGAGTGCCTCGCCGTACGCGAGCATGATCGGGAGCTCCGCAGCGGCCACGGCGTCCATCCCGCCGGAGGGCAGCAGATCCTGCCTGTGGGCGACGTGGATGACGCCATCGGAGCCCGAGGCTGCCTCCTTGAGCCCGTCGAGATCCTGAAGGTCGCCGCGACGCACCTTCGCGCCGAGCGCGGACAGGGTCGCCGCGGAAGCGTCCGACCGGGCCAGGCCGGTGACCTCGTGCCCGGCGGCGATGAGTTCGGGGATGATGTACGAACCGGAATGGCCGGTCCCCCCAGCGACGAATACGCGCATCTAACTGTCCTTGTGAGGGTAGGTGCAGATTCTTTTCGTGCCGTAAGTGAACTGGCGTAATGCGGCACGAGAGGTAGTGGTAGTGGTGCGCTCAGCCGAGAAGGGTGATGCCGAGGGAGAAATTGGCGTGCTTGACGGAGTGGTTCATGAGGTCCAACTCCAACAGGCCGACGTTCTCCAGTGCCCGCGCCATGAACAGTTCCCCGGTGTCCCAGGGGCGCAGCCCCAGGCTCTCGACGAACGCCGACACGCGTGCCTTCGCCTGCGCGTCGTCGCCGGCGATGAACACGTCCAGAGGGCGGTCCTCGGCCGGGCCAGCCGCCAGAACGTGGGAGAACACGGTGTTGAACGCCTTGACGACATGCGCGTCGTCGGGAGCCGCCTTGGCGATCTCCTGTGCGCCGGAACTGTCGTCGGGGACGACGAAGCCCTGCAGGTCGGGGGCTACGGGGTTGGTGATGTCGACGATGATCTTGCCGCGCAGTGCGTCCCCGTACTCCCTCACCACCGCCGCCGCGCCAGCGTACGGCGCGGCGAGGATCACGATGTCCCCGGCCGGGGCGGCCCCGGCCATCCCGACCGTGGCGCCGCCGAGCGCGGCGGCCAATTCCTTGGCCTTGGCCTGGTCGCGGCCGATGATCTCGACGGCGTTACCGCCGGCGAGCGCCCGGCCGGCCAAAGCACGGGCCATGTTTCCCAGTCCGATAATGCTGATACTGCTCATCGATGTTCCTGCTTTCCGGGCTTTGGCCCTGCCGTCAAATTCCAGAGTCGAATTCTTGTGCCGAATTCACTTCGACGCCCTTAAGCGCCTGTTTTTCATGCTGCCATCCGGTCCGAGTGGCGTCCAAGACCTATTGAAGCCGCGGTGATACCCTGGAGGTATCACCGGGCTGGGGGTTTTATGGATCTGGATCTGCGCAAACTGCGTTACTTCGTCACCGTGGCCGACCGGCTGCATTTCGGCCGCGCCGCCGATGAGCTTCACATCGCACAGCCGGTGCTCAGCCGGCAGATCCGCGCGCTCGAGCAGGATCTCGGCGCCTCGCTGTTCACCAGGGATCGGCACGGCGTAGAGCTGACAGACGCGGGCCGGCAACTGCTGGCCGACGCCGGTCCGCTGCTCGCCTCAACCCACGCGGTCCGCCGCCGGGTGTCCGCGGCCGCCAGCGGCAAGCGGCGGCTGATGGTCGGTTTCCGGGCCGGCATTGCCGTCACCCCGGCGGCCCGTGCGTTCGAGGACCGGCACCCGGACGTGGTCGTGGACATGCAGCGGATCGAAGGGGACGACCAGGCTGCGATGCTGCTCGACGGCCGCATCGACGTCGGCTATGTGCGGCTGCCCATCGACGAGGCCGGCCTGCGCGTCACCCCGCTGTACACCGAGCCGCGGGTAGCGGTACTGCCCGCCGGACACCGGTTTGCCGGCAAGCAGGAGGTCACCGAGGCCGACCTGGCCGGCGAAACGCTGGTCTGGCACGGTGACCCGAGCACGCAGCCCACCAAGCGCCCGCTCCCCAATGCCGGGTACCCGGTGCGCGGGGTGGACGAGACGCTCGAGCATGTCGCGGCCGGACGGGGCATCTCCTTCCTGGCCCGTTCGGCGTCCGTGTTCTACTCGCATCCGGACGTCGTCTATGTGCCCATCCCGGATCTGGCGCCCGAACAGGTGTGCCTCGCGGTGACGGCATCGCACACCTCGCCGGTAGTAGATGACTTCGTCACTGCGGCTCAGTCGACGGCCGAGATCACGGCAGAATGTGGGAACTATGAGATGTGGCAGCTTGGAGGCGATGCCGTCACAAGGCGCGCTTGAGCAGTTCGACTGCGTCTGCCGTTCGTAGTGTGCAGGAGTCGGTCCGTGGGATCCGGAACCC
This sequence comes from Streptomyces sp. NBC_01003, assembly GCF_045162695.1. Classification (NCBI taxonomy): domain Bacteria; kingdom Bacillati; phylum Actinomycetota; class Actinomycetes; order Kitasatosporales; family Streptomycetaceae; genus Streptomyces; species Streptomyces sp. NBC_01003. Next base: position 10,070,993 of record NZ_CP108707.1, on the reverse strand, counting down.
AACGTCGAGTTTCAGCCGGACGTGTTGGCTGGCCGCCTGTTGGCCTTCGTTTCGGACTGGTGTGACCCAGATGGGCCGCGCACTGATGATCAGCGTGAATGGTTTACAGGCCCTGAAGATGCGGGTGGCCCGCCAGCGTCGCTGGCGGGCCACCCGCATCTTCACAACCTCCCAGCTGCGTACGAGTTCTTCATGCGCCACCGCGCACGGACTTATGCGATCAGCCGTCTGTTCGAACCGCGGCGCGCCAGCGCCCTGAGCCGGGATGACGGCCTCGAACTCCTGAAGCCCTCGGGGGTCGCCGGTCTCCCCGGCGGCGTCTGCTGCGGCCGTCAGCAGGCGGGCGGCCAGTTCCGTAAAAGCCAGCAGGTACGGGCCAAGTGCCGGGCGGCTGGTGTGTCGTACCAGCCAGTGCAGCCCCGACCGGCAGCGCGTCCAGCCCAGCCGCGGAGTGCCACGTCAACTCGACACGTCCTCCCCTCGCAGGTCATCGCCGGCTGTGGCGGGGATCGCGTTGTCGATGAGGACGGCAGCGATGGCGGCGGCGGTGGGGAAGGCGTCGGCGTTGAGGACCCGGGTGCGGGCCGCGGCGCCGTCGATGAGCAACGCGAGCTGCTCGCCGAGCTGTTCAGGGTCGGCGGCCCCGGCTTCGCGGGCGGTGTCGGCGAGCCGCGCGGCGACGGCCTTCTTGTAGTCGCGCGCGTACTGGGATGCGGGGTGCTGGGGGTCGTGGAGTTCGACGGCGGCGCCGATGTAGGGGCACAAGGGGGTGGTGGGGGGGATGTCGAAGGCGGCGAGGAGCCGTTCGCGGGGCGTGAGGTCGGTGCGGTCGAACACGCCGGACAGAACGGAGGGGTCGAACCGGCGCAGGTACTCGGCGACGAGTTCGTCCTTGCCGCCGAAGTGCTGGTAGGCCGTGCGCTTGGACACCTCGGCCACCGCGCAAAGCTGGTCCATGCCGGTGCCGTTGATGCCCTGCTCGCGGAACAGCTGCTGGGACGCGCTGAGGATGCGCTCGCGAGCGCCCCGGCCGCGGCGCCGACCCGTGGGGCCCTTCTCCAACTCCGTCATGCCTCCATCGTACCGCGGCTAGGTAACGACCGGTGTACATAGTTTGCGCCCCCGGCCACCCGCCCCGTACCGTAAGCACACAGTGCGGTGTACTTAACACCGTCACCCCCAGGTACACACGGCACCACCGACCCAAGGAAACGACTATGGGAAAGCTCGACGGCAAGGTCGCGGTCATCACCGGCGGCACCACCGGCATGGCGCTGGCAGGCGCGAAGCTGTTCGTCGACGAGGGAGCGCACGTCTTCATCACCGGCCGCCGCCAGGACGCCCTGGACCAGGCCGTGAAGCAGATCGGCCGCAACGTCACCGGCGTCCAGGGCGACGCCTCCAACCTGGACGACCTGGACCGCCTGTACGACACCGTCAAGCGGGAGAAGGGAAGCCTAGACGTGCTGTGGGCCAGCGCAGGCGGGGGCGAGCCCGCCCCGCTCGGCGAGATCACCGAGGCCCACTTCGACGCCGCGTTCTACCTCAACGCCCGCGGCACCCTGTTCACCGTCCAAAAGGCCCTCCCGCTCTTTAACGACGGAGGCTCCATCCTCATGACCGGCTCCAACGCCTCCCTCGGCGCCTTCCCCGGCTGGAGCGTCTACGCCGGCAGCAAGGCCGTCCAGCAGGCATGGGCCCGCGTCTGGCTCAACGAGCTCAAGGACCGCCGCATCCGCGTCAACGTCCTGACCCCCGGCCAGGTCGCCACCGCCAAGCAGGAAGAACTCTTCGACGAGGCCACCAAGCGCCAGTTCGAGTCCCTCATCCCCCGCGGCCAGATGGGCCGCCCCGACGAAATCGCCACCGCCGCCCTCTTCCTCGCCTCCGACGACTCCAGCTACGTCAACGGCATGGAACTCGTCGCCGACGGCGGCACCACCGCCATCTAAACCGAACAACCACAACCAGGGCAGGACATCTCATGAGCAACATCAGCATCATCGGCACCGGGAACATGGCCCGCACCATCGGAACGCGGGCGATAGCGGGCGGCAACACCGTCGAAGTCATGGGCCGCGATCAGTCCAAGGCCACTGACCTGGCCAAGGCTCTCGGCGGCGGCGCCACGACGGGAGAATGGGGCACCGCCCCGGCCGGCGACATCGTCATCGTGGCCCTGCTGTACGACGGCGTCGTGCCGGCCATCGCCCAGTACGGAGACGCTCTCGCGGGCAAGGTCATCGTCGACATCAGCAACCCCTTCAACTCCACGTTCGACGGGCTAGCCCACCGCGAGGAGACCTCGATCGCGCAGGAAGTCGCCAAGGCCGCCCCAGCCGGCGCCAGCGTGGTGAAGGCGTTCAACACCATCTTCCGCCACGTCCTGGAGAAGGGCCGGCCCGACGTCTTCATCGCCGGCGACAATGCGCAAGCCAAGGCAAGTGTGGAAGCGTTCATCGAAAGCCTCGGGCTGCGCCCGCTGGACGTCGGCGGCCTGACAATGGCGCACTGGCTGGAAGGAGCAGGCGTGGTCACGGTGGGCCTCGCCAACCACGGGGTGGGGAACTTGGACTTCGCCCTCAGCATCACCGAACTTCCCGCCTGAGCAAACGGTTGACGGATCACGGAAAGGACTCGCCAAGTGAGCCCGTTGGCGAGCCGGTGGGGTAGCGGTCCTGCACGTCCTTCTCGAAGGCGAAGATCACTTCCGCCAGGTCGATGACCGCTCCGTCCAGTCGTGCTTCGGCCGCCTCCAGCCCCCGGGCGCCAGGCAGCCGTCGGTGAACTCGGCAAGCAGCCTGGTCACGCGCGTTTGGGTCTGGCTGTTCGTCAAGGCCGTAGCCCGGTGGTGGGCGATCCAGGCGTGCGCCAACTGGGCGACCAACTGCGAGCACCGATAGTTCCCATGGCGGATCACGCGCCGCATGGCCGTGCCCTTGGGATTGGTGTAGATCAGCTCACGCGTCTCGATCCGGGACACCTGCCCGCCCCGCTCAAGCGGCTTCGCCGCCTGCCGGAACCCGCGTTCTCCTCGTCTGGGCATCAGACCGCCTGCCGTTCTGCCAGACGGCTCGCGTAGTCGGCGTAGGTCTTGTTCTGGTCGCTTCACTCCGCAATCGCCCTCGCAACCAGCAGGTTCGTCCGCCGGATGTAGCGCAGAGACCGCATCGTGGAACTGGCGTGCAGGTGTCCGAGCAGCCGCTGAACGACAGCAGGCGTTGAGATTGGCGTGTTCGGCCAGCAAAGCATCCTGTCCGCCCTCGGCGATCTTCTCGGCGAGGGCGGACAGGATCATCTTGATCAGGTTTCCCAGCATGATCACGGCGTTCGCCGCCTTCTCTGGCAGCATCTCGACCGCGCACCGCCGGGCATCAAACCCGCCCTCACTAACGTGGTGAAAGGAGTGCCGTCGGCCGTTCCATCGCTGACACCACTCTGAGGCGGTAGGGATCTCGGTCAAGTTGACGAATGGAAGTGTGTCCTGGACGCCAGTCATCAGTCGCAGGTCCAACACGCGTCAACTGTCTGCAGAAGCAGAGGGTGCCTCGATGCCGGCCGCTGCGGCGATCTCGGCGATGCGCCCAAGCGCTTCCTGGTACGCCTGGGCATTGCCGGGCTGATTCTGCCAAGTGCGGATCCGGAGGGTGGTGGACTGCAGAGTCCCTGGCGGAATGCCGAGGTACCGAGCCGCGCCGGTTCGTGATCCGCCACGAGCCATCTGGACCAAGCGGATCGCGGCGTCACGCCGCAGGAGTCGTTCGGGCCCGTCCAGTTCGTTCAGTGGAGCTGCCCAGGCATCGGCTGATCGACGGCTTACCCGGGCGTGCGGCTGGCGCGTCCCGAGGACGGCGCCCGGTTCGGTGAGCTGCTGGCCTTAGCGACGGAGGACATCGAAAAGGAACATGTTGACGAGGTGGAGGCGGGCCGCTGTGGTGCGTGGCTGCTGGAAGCCCTGCAGCTGGCAGCAACACCTTGACGCAGCCCCTGGTCCGCGCAGCCGCAGACGGGAAGATGCTAGACGCCGCCATTGCACTGTCGCTGCCGCTGGTTGCCCAGGACAGGGACGGCGCGACAGTCGGGGCGCTCCTGGCATCCGCCCGCCTCCTGAGCCACGTCAAGGGGGCGGCAGTTCCCGACGCTGTGGCCGCGACGCTCGCTGATAGACGACGACCTCCGGGCGTCGCTCCTTGGCCTGATGTCCACTCGATAAGGAGGCAGAAGTGCCGTTCACCGTCACCGGCGCATTCGATGACGGTGCGACCTACGCAGTGCCGATCACCGGGCGGACCGACCGCCCGGCGATCGGGTCGTACCGCGCCGCAACTCTCGTGGAGCTCCACCAGGGCGAAGGCATCTCCCTGTCGCCAACCAGCCCCGTACACAAGGTCGCCGGAGACGATGAGGTGTCAGTGCTGGCGGTGCTGCACGAGTACACCGACGTCCTCGAGAAGGGGGCGGAGGCGCCACGGCATGCGCGAGTACCTGGGAGCTGACCCGGTGTTCTTGCACAATTGTGCAAGAACGATCTTGGATCTCAGTCTGACTTGCCGCACTCCGAGAGGTGACTCAGCTTCGCCCGATCATCAGCCATCAGGCCCCCCTCCTTCTGTTGCAGGATGACCTTCTTCGAGGGCGGGCCCGCGGTCTTGGTCAGTTCGCCGCCGTTCCATCGCACCCATGCTTGGCCGTTGTTATCCATGAAGTGCAGTCCCTGAAAGATCCAACCCGTGTGGGGCCCAGGGGACGCGGCGAAGCTCGCCGCCTGGGCGAAGGTGACGGCCTTCGGCACGCTGACGGCCGTGCAGGGCGGCAGAACCCCAACAAAGACGTACGTGACCGAGTTGTCATGCTTCTCTCGCCGTTGCTTGTCGTTCAGGAAGAATGAGGGGCCCTGCGCTTCTCGGACAGCGGTGTTGAGGGTTCTCCTTATGCCGCTGCCTGCAACACCTCGTACTCGGCGTGGACTTCTGCGGGAGTCTTGTAGCCGAGGCCGGAGTGGAGGCGTTTTCGATTGTAGAACATCTCGATGTAGCGGACGATCGCCCGGTGGGCATGTGCGCGTGTTGGGAACGTAGTTCGGTGCACGAGTTCGTTCTTGAGGGCGCCGAAAAATGATTCAGCCATCGCATTGTCCCAACAGACACCGGTGCGGCCGACCGACGCTCGCAGGCCCAACGAGCGGAGCTTGCAACGAAGTTCCCGAGACGTGTATTGACTGCCGCGATCGGAATGAAATATTCCGCCTTCGGCGAGGTCGATGTTCCGGGCCGCCATATCGAGTGCATCCGATATGAGAGAGGTCTTCATGTGGTCGGCCATCGCCCAGCCGACCACAGCTTTGGTGTGGCAGTCGATGACGGTCGCGAGATACAGGAACCCGGCCCAGGTGTGAACATAGGTGATATCGCTGACCAGTTTGCGCCCGGGAGCGTCAGCGGTGAAGTCACGGGCCAGCAGGTCGGGCGTGGCCGGCGCCGCATCATCGGCGATCGTGGTCGCCCGCCAGGGCCGCGGCTGGCATGGCACCAGGCCGAGCTCGCGCATCAGCGCGCGGACCAGTTCCGCTCCGGCCTGCACGTTCATCCGCTGGAGCGCGGCGTGGACACGCCGGTAGCCGTAGGTCTCCTGCGAGTCAGAGAAGACCTGGAGGATGACAGCCCTCAGTTCCGCACGGCGCTTCGCGGTGGCCGACAATGGCCTGGACCTCCAGTGGTAGAAGCCCGACGTGGATACTCCCGCCCAGGTGCACATCTGCTGCACGGGAAAGTTGTCGGCCTCGCCGTCGATGAACTCGTACTTCTCCGTCACCTGTATTCCTGGGCGAAGAAGGCCGCCGCTTTTCCCAGGAACTCGGTCTTCATACGGAGTTCCCGGTTCTCGCGTTCCAGTTCGCGCAGGCGGGCGCGTTCGCTGATGTTCAGGGGAGGCTCCTCCCCGGCGTGCTCTTGCCGGTACCGGCTGACCCAGGTGCCCAGCGTTCCCTCGTTCACTTGTATCTCTCGGGCGACCTCGGCGATCGGGCGGGACTCCACGACCACCATCTTGACCGCCTCGTCCCGAAACTCAGGACTGAACTTCCTACGCTTCTGTGCCACGTGCTCTCTCCGCCGTTCTGGACTTCGATCCTATGGGGACCGCTGTCCGAGAACTTCGGGGCGCCTCAGAAGGCTGCCCACACCGGGTCTAGGGAACGGTTCGCAACAACCGAGACCTTGATATTTCCCCACATTGAAAGGCGGGCGGCCTGGCTCCGTTCGTCCTTCTCGGCGTCCTCCTTGGACTGAGCGAGTTGATCGTCCGCGACCTGAGCGGACTTGTAGGTCCCCCAGGCGGTGATCGCCAGGCTGACTGCGGCCACAACAGCCGCAAGCACGGCTGTGTGTCTGGCCCAGTCGGAGCGCTGATACCAGCGCCTGAGGCGAGCGATGCGGCCCGACCCACGTATCCGGTTGGTGACAGCCATAGGGGGGCGCGGAGTGACTTGCCGGACCCTCAACCGCGGTCGTCGCTCTAGCACTTGACCTCACTAACCATCGTGCTCCACCTCGTAACGCCCCAGGGTCTATCACGGAGCTCAGCGGCTGCGTAGGCGGACGTCGCTCGCAGAACGACTCCCGCAACGGCGAGATTCTCTGGTGCTTTCCCGGCGCTGGAGTCGAGGACGGCGCGCTCATGCACGAAGCCTTCCGGATCGCACTGTCGTGAGGAGGTCCAATCCCCTGGACGTCGCCTCGGCTGAAGGAGGGACGCGGCCGGTCGATGAGACCTGCAATCCGCCAGGTGTTCAGGTCCTGTAGGGAAGCTCGACGCATGAGCGAAGACAGTCAACCGCAGGAGTCCCATCTTCTCGCCGTACCTCCTGACGTTGAATCCGAGGAAGTCGAAACCCTCCTATGCGTGGACCACATGGGTCTTTTCGTCGTTGAAGGTCAGCCCTCTCGGCTCCAGCCAGGCGATGAGCTTCTCCTTGATTTGCCACGCTTCCGCCTCCGTCGCGCACATGACGACGAAGTCATCGGCGTAGCGGATCAGCGTCGGGATATTCCTCCGTGACCTCTGCAGTTGCGTGAGGCTCGGGTCGTATCCGGCAGCGATTTCCATGCCATGGAGTGCGATGTTGAGCAGCAGAGGGCTGATTACCCCGCCTTGCGGCGTTCCCTCCGTGGTAGGGGCGAACCTGCCGTTCTCCATCACCCCGGCCTTCAGCCATCCTCTGACTTCCCGGCAGGCCGGGAAGTCGCCGATGGCATCCAGTAAGCGGTCATGGTCGATGCGGTCGAACGCGCTGGACAGGTCAGCATCCAGGATCCAGACCTTCTTGGCGCCTTGCGGGCCAGTGTCTGGAAGATCGCGCCGATCGCGTCATGGCACCCTCGTCCGGGTCGGAAACCGTAGCTTCGCCCTTCGAAGCGTGCCTCCCATTCCGGCTCCAGGGCGCTTTTCACCCTGGCCTGCTCCACTCGGTCCCGAATCGTGGGGATGCCTAGCGGTCGCTTCTTGCCGTTCGCCTTCGGGATGTGCACTCGCCGCACCGGTAGTGGCCTAAACCGCGGCTCCTCGGTCAACTCTCGCAGGAGTTGACCTCGTTGCCGTTCGTCGACCACGACCGCCCCGTCGACTCCGGGAGTGCGCGCTGAGTTGGGTCACTCTGCGGATCGAAACGATCGTGTTGCTTCGTGACCTCAGCATCAGCTTCTGCAGACTTCTGACCTAGCAATAGCGTGGCCGCATGCCCCTTGACGACGATCTAGCCGCCCGAATGGCGGAGCCGGACTTCTGGCCCCTGTATCTCTTCGACGACCAGCCGGCCGGGTTGCGTGTCCAAGACGCCGTCCGGTGCGCGAAAGTCTCGCCGTGATGCCGGAAAGCGGCCCACCGCCGGATGTCACCACCCGGCGGGGGCCGCTCTGTCGTACGAGGTGCTCAGCGCCTCACTTGAGGGCGTATGCCCGGGTGATGGTCTGGGTCGTGCGGCTGCCTCCCGCGTCCCAGGCCTCGGTCTTGAGGGTCACGTATCCGTTGGTGTCCGCGAGCTTCGGGTGCCGCAGCAGGGCCTGGAAGGAGTTGCTGTCCTTCCGGAGCACCTTCGCCTCCTTCCAGGTGGCGCCGTCGTCGTACGAGACGGAGACCTTGGCGCCGGCCATCGCGGTGGAGCCGGTCCAGCCCTTGGGGCGACCCGCGTCCACGGTGAAGGTGTACGGCAGTCCGGCCCGTGCCTGGTTGAGCACGTTCAGCGGCAGGTCGTAGTCGAGCAGGATCACGGGCATGGACTCACAGACCTTGGGCGTGGGGATGAACGCCGTGTCGCAGTCCTTGATGGCCATGGTGGTCGGTGCCGCCTGGCTGAAGTTCCACTCCGTGCGCATCTGGCGGCCCAGGGTGACGCCCGGGACGTCGGTGGTCAGCTTCTGGTCGAGGACGTACCGGTAGTCCGCCTTCTCCTGCGCCAGCTGGCCGAAGCCGGTGATCGGCTTCCCGTTGAGGTAGTAACTCCAGGTGCCGGTCAGGCCCGACAGGGTGTGGGTGGGATCGTTGTCGGCACCGTTGCTGCCGGGCAGCTTCTGCCAGACGTCGGCGCGGCAGAACACACACGGCCCGAACTCGTACTGGGACAGGCGCATCGGCGCATCGAACCAGCTCCGGGTATAGGACTTGCCCGGGGTGAGGTAGGTGGCGCGCTGACCGTTCATCTGCCAGGTCGAGGAGTTGAAGTTGGCCGACACGCTCGGCTGGTATGTCACCCCGGTGCCCGCGAGGAAGTAGTCGTCGCGGGTGGTGCCCTGGTAGAGGGGCTGGCCGACGGAGCCGGTGGTCACCTGCAGGGGACCCCAGACGTTCATGTACTCGGCGCCCAGACGCCGGGCGCCGTCGGAGTGGAACGTGTTGGTGACCTTGGCGAATTCCTTGACGTCGACGGTCTTGGCCAGGTCGGCGGGGATCCGGTCGTCGGTGAAGTGCGGGTTGTAGGTGTAGCCCGACTCCAGGACGCCCTTCAGGGCGATCCGGACCTTGTGCTTGGCAAGCAAGCCCTTGAGGGTTGCGGCGTTGTCGTACGTGGCGTGGGCGACCGGGATGGTCTGTCCGGCGGGGACGCCGCTTCCGCTCGGCCCGGGGTCGGCCGGGGCCACGATCATTGCGACGGCTCCGGCAGCCGCGGCCCTGGTGGCCTGGTCGTCGGCCTTGCTGACATCGGCCACGGAAACCAGAACGGTCTTGCCCTTGACGTCGGCAGCGGCGAAGTCCTGCTCGGTGCCGGCGCCGAGGTCGACCAGCTCGGTGCGCTTGGTGCCCTCGAAGCGCTTCGCGTTCACCGAGGACTTCAGCGGGATGGTCACGTGCCCGGGGGCCGTCACCTCCAGCTGGACCAGCGGTTCACGCCGGACCAGGGCAGTCTCCAGGCGCAGCGCGCCGGTGGTGGCGCCGGCACTGGGGATGGCGCCTTGCCTGGTGTCGGCGAGGTTGAGCAGGTTGCCGATACCGGCGAAGCTCGAGTAACCGCCTGCGGTGCCGGGGTCACGGACGACGAACGTAGTCACCTGGCCGTTCTCCAGCGGCCGCTTCTCACCCTTGATCTTCACGCTGAGGTCGGTGGCGGTGGTGCCGTCGACGGTGAAGGTCTGGTCCCGGTCGCTCACCTCGATGTTGGGCACGCTGAACAGGTCGGCCGCGTAGGAGACCGCACCCCCGGCCGGGTCTGCCGAGTAGAGCGAGCCCTCGATGGAGTACTTGCCGAGCGGCACCGACAGGGTGGCGGTGCCGTTGGCGTACATGGTCTGGCTCTGCCAGAAGTGGTTGTCCATCCCGTGCAGGGTGAACCTGAGCGCACTGGGGGTTTTCCCGAAGCGGTCCGTGACCTTCAGCGTGACATCGTGCTGCTCGACGGAGGTGACGAAGCCGAGCGCGGCGTGCACCGACTCGCCGCTGTCGGAGGTGGCGGTGACCGATCCGCCGTACTGGCCGGTCTTCAGGCCGTTGTTGTCGAGCGTGACGGTGACCTCGGCCGTGCCGCCGGCCGGGACGGTGACCCGGCCGTCGGACAGGCCCGCTCCCGACAGCGACAGGGTGCCCGCCGGGACCGCGGTGCCGCTCGCGTCCTCGGCGGCGGCCGTCACGGTCACCACGGTGTCGGTCGCGGCGTCGTTGTGCAGCGTCAGGGTGCGGCTGCGCGTGGGGTAGGTGCCCTTCTGCCACGGTATGACGCGGAAGTCGGCGGTACCGGACAGCTCCAGCGACGGGTCGAGGGCGGCGGGGATGTCGACCCGGCCGTAGCCCTGCTGGTAGACGGTCTGGTCGGCGGCGGACTTGGCGTGCGCGGTCAGCGCGTCCTTGATGCGCTGACCGGTCCAGTCAGGGTGGCGCTGCTTGAGGATCGCGGCGGAGCCGGCCACATGCGGGGTGGCCATCGAGGTGCCGTTGGCCGAGGTGTAGTTGGCGTCCACGGGGGTGCCCATGATGGTGCCGGCCGCGCGGGCGGCGACGATGTCCACGCCCGGGGCGGTGATCTCCGGCTTGATCGCCATGTCGCCGAGGCGCGGGCCGCGGCTGGAGAAGTCGGCGAGTGCGTCGGACTTGTCGACGGCGCCGACGGTGAGGGCCGCGTCGGCGGCGCCGGGGGTGCCGATTGTCGCCTCGCCCTTCCTGCCGTCGTTGCCTGCCGCGATGACGAAGAGGGTGCCCGAGGAGGCGCTGAGCGAGTTGACCGCGTTGGTCAGGGCGTCCTCGCCGGGGGTGTCGGTGCCGCCGAGGCTCATGCTGACGACGTCGGCGCCCTGCTCGACCGCCCAGTCCATTCCGGCCAGGATGCCGGAGTCCAGGCCCTGCCCGCTGTTGGCGAGCACCTTGCCGATGAGCAGGTCGGCGCCGGGGGCGACGCCCTTGTACTTGCCGTCGGAGTTGGCGCCACTGCCCGCGATGGTGGATGCGACGTGGGTGCCGTGACCGTGACCGTCCTGGACCGTCTGGCCGTTGACGAAGCTCTGGCTCTGGACGATCTCGGACTTGATGTCGGCGTTGTTCAGGTCGGCACCGGTGTCCAGCACGGCGACCTTCACGCCCTTGCCGTCGTACCCCTTGGCCCATGCCTGCGGAGCGCCGATCTGCGGCACGCTCTTGTCCAGTGCGGCCTTTACCTTGCCGTCGTACCACAGCTTGGAGACCCCGGCAGTGCCGGGGACCGTGACGGCCTGGGCGCCTCTGCTGCGTGCCTGGACGGGCTTGACGGCCTGCCAGAAGCCCTTCGCGCTGTGCTTGTCGACATGCACCGCGGACAGCCCCAGTCGGGGCATGACCCGCTCATTGTCGCTGCCCGGCAGGTCCTCGGTCTTCTGCGTCAGGGCAGCGGCGGTCGGCTTCCCCTGGAAGTCGACGATGGCGGGGACCTCGTCGGTCTTCGCGTCGCCGTACCCGTCCCGGACCATCCGGCTGACGTTGAACAGTTCACGGTCCACCGTGCCCGAGGCGACCGCGGCCGTGGTGTCGTCCGGGTAGACGTACAGGTCGCCGTTCTGTCCGCTGACGGTTTCGAACGTCTTGGACGTCCCCGCCCCGGAGATGACGGACACCGCCTGCCTGCCGTCGGGCTCGGTGGTCAGCGAGACCGTGTCGCCGGTGATCAGAGTCACCGCCGCCGCCGTCGCCGCCTGCTTCTGCAACGTCGGGCGGCTGCTCAGGTCGAGAGGCACCGAGGGTATGGCGGCTGTCGCGGTTCCGAGCTGGCTCGTCAGTGACAGGGCGACTGTCACCGCGATCCCGCTGACGAGGGCGGTACGCCCCCGTCTGAGGCGGGCCTTCTGCATCGGTTGTCCTTTCACGCTCAACTGGTGGGCGCTGCGGGGCAATTGATACCGAGGGGGACCGACCGAACGTCCGGCCGACTCCGCGCGCCGCTCGGAATCTAGCTCTCCGGCCGGTGCGTCTTCCAGAGGTGGTGTGGCGGATACGCGCCACATGGCGCACACCCGCCACGTGGGTCCGCGACGTGGGCGGCGCCGGGCCGCCGATGCGGCCCTATGTGTCCTGGCCGATACCCGGCGGCTGCAGCCCGTCCAGGTCCCCGGCCGTGACCCAGCCGCGTTCGCAGGCGTGCCAGCCGAGTTGCATCCGGCTCGAAGCGCCCGCCAGATCCATCAGGCCGCGTACCCGGCGGTTGACGGTCCGCTTGCCGATCCCCATGAGGCGGGCGATCGCGTCGTCGGTGAGACCGGACAGGAGCAGGAGTAGCAGATGGGTGTCCGAGCCGGAGAGTTCGCCGCGGTGCGTCTCGCCGGTTGACGGATCCAGGGGGAGCGCGGTGACCCACATCAGCTCGAACAGTGCGACGAGAGCGTCGAGCAGGGGGCCTTGGTGGATCTGCACGACGGCGCCCGGTGGCCGCCCGTCGTCCGTCCGCACCGCGAGCATGGCCGTGGACCGGTCTACGATGATCAACTTGACCGGGAGTCTGGCCAGCACGCGGGCCTGTTCACCTGCATCCATGTACCGGCGGATCTCCAGCTGCACCGCGTACCCCTCGATCGCGGCCCGGTCGTACACCGTCCGGAAGCGCACCCCCGCTGCCAGTTGCTCCAGCTCCGCGACGTTGAACTCCTCGATCAGCAGATAGGGCGGGGCGTCGAAGCGCAGTACTTCCCGGCGGGCGCGGAGCTGGAGCTGCTCGTACCGCTGTGCCAACGCCTCGGCCGGCACGATTTCGGCGATCTCCTCCAGGGCTGCCGGCCGGAGCGCCTCGCGGTACTCCTTGGTGAGTCGCTGCAGAACGCCTTTGGCGGACTGCAGTTCGTTCATGCGCGCCAGCAACAGCGTCTCCCCAGCGATGTCCGGCGGGGCGGGAATCAGCTGCGCGGGCAGGTCGTCGGTGAGGGTGACCAGCCCCTTCACGGCCAGTGCCGCGACCGCCTGTTCGAGCTGGGCCCCGGTCAGGCCGGCCCGCTGCTCCAGCCGGCCCACCGGGCAGCGCCCGGACCCCACCAGCAGTTGGTACACCTGCGACTCGGCCGTGCTCAGACCCAGCGCCTCAAGCATGAATGTCCTCTCCTCACGAGCTCCCCGTTCCCAACCCCGCGCACGCGGACCGCCCCCGGACCTCGATCAGTCCGGGGGCGGTCAGTCGGCGTCACTGCAGGCGCGAGCGGCGGCTCAGGGCGCGGACCCGGCCGCGCCCAACCGGTTGCACACTCTCGGTCGTTGCCGCGCGGAGCGCGTCGAGCTCTGGGACCGACCTGGAACCTCGGCCAGCATCTATCTAACCGCTGAAATGATTTACCCTAAAGTTTCTGCTTGGCAAGAGGTTTGGCTCCAGCTGATCAGCCACCAGGTCGGGCTCGCCGCGACGTACCTGGAGCTGATGCGGGCCGACTGCACCATCCCGGTGTCGGCCTGGCAGCCGGGGCAGCGGGTAGGGGTGGCCGCCATCGGCACCGTCATCCGATCCGACAGGCCCGACCTCGAGGTCGGCGACCTGGTCCAGTCGATGACCGGCTGGAGCCAGTACTCGGCCGACCCGGCCGGCTCGTACCTCAAGCTCGACCGTGACCTCTTCGCCGACCCCGGCTACCACCTCGGCCAGGGACCGACCGCCTACTACGGGATGGCCGATGTGGCAGCCGTCGGCGAAGGCGACGTGGTCTTCGTCTCCGGCGCCGCGGGCGGGGTCGGCTCGCTGGCCGGGCAGATCGCCAAGTGCCTCGGCGCGGCACGGATGATCGGCAGCGCCGGCAGCCCGGCGAGGGCCGACTACCTGGTGAACGAGCTCGGCTACGACGCCGCGTTCGACTACCACGACGGCCCGGCAGCACAACGGCTCAAAGAGTTCGCACCCGAGGGGATCTCTGTGTCCTTCGACATCGTGGGCGGTGAGCAGTACGACGCTGCGCTGCAGGCGGCCCGGCCCGAAGCGCGCTTCGCCCTGTGCGGCTCCCTGTCGAGCCAGCTCGGCGACGCGTCGGAGCGCTTCCCGCAGCCCGACCGCACGGCGGCCGAGGCCAAAGGCATCGAGCTGCTGCCCTTCTCCTGCCATCACACGCCCGATCAGATCGCCGCCTGGCGCGAGCACTTCAGCACCTGGCTGAGCCAGGGCCGCTTCGTCTACCCGCAGACAGTCCTCGAGAGCCGGATCGAGGACGTGCCGCAGGCGTTCCTCTCCCTGCTGCAAGGTTCCTACCGGGGCAATGTCTCGGTGCGGCTGCGGTGACCACACTCTCCCACCAGGTCCTGAACCGGGCGCTGATGGACCGCCAGTTCCTCCTGAGGCGCACCGATCGCACCCCGCTGGAGGTGATCGGACGACTGGTTGCCCTGCAGGCGCAGGAACCCAACTGGGCCTATGTCGGCCTGTGGAGCAGAATCCACGGCTTCACACAGTCCGAGCTCACCGCACTGCTGGAGGACCGGCAGGTGGTCCGCTCCGGTCTGCTGCGCAGCACCCAGCACTTCGCCGCGGCCGACGACTTCCGTCGCCTGCGGCCACTGCTGCAGCCCGTGCTCGACCGCACGGCCGGCTCGCCCCACTTCACCCGCAACAGCACCGGCCTGGACGCGGCGTCCTTGGCGACCGAGGGACTCGCCCTGCTCGCGGGAGGAACACTGCCGCGCAAGGAGCTCACCGGAGTGGCCGAGAAGCTCCTCGACGACGGCAAACTGCCCGAAGAGCATCGCCAACGCATCATCGAGAGCAGGAACTTCGCGCGCTCCAAGCTGCGCTGGCCACGGGAGCGAAGACACGGAAACTCGTCAGCACCTGACCCGCGACGACAGACGCCGCGGCCGGCGACGACGACTCGACTCGGCCGTCCAATGTACCCGTTGCTCAGAGCCTCAGTAGCTCTCAGCATTCCGGGCATTGCGGCCCGGAAGGTCCGTCTCATCACCAAAGCGTGAGTGCTTCGGCTTGAGTACGGTCTCTCGTTTCCGTCTGCCGTTGATGCGGCAGGGTTGCGCCACCTGCCCGCCCGTCCGTGGCCTTGCGGCTGCGGGCGGTTGCGCGGGTCTTACGGTCGGCTCCACGAGGCTTCGACGCCGCCGGGGCGGTGTCCTGGTCTCCGGCCACTCCGGTACCAGTTACTGCGGCTGCCGCGAGGGCTGCGAGGTTGAGTGCGGCGTTTTCGTCCCGGTCGATGACCAGGCCGCAGGCGTCGCATTCGTAGGTTCGGACGTGCAGCGGCAGCTTGACTTTCACTGCGCCGCACTCGGAACAGGTCTTCGAGGAGGGGTACCAGCGGTCCGCGAGCACGATGCGGGTGGCGTGGCGCTGGCGGGTCTTGTAGTCGAGCTGGTGGCGGATCTGGCCGAATCCGGCGTCGGCGATCCGGCGGGCCAGGCGCCGGTTGCGGAGCATCCCGGCGACGTTGAGGTCCTCGACCACGATGGTGCCGTACTCGGCCGCGACGCTCGTGGTGAGTTTGTGTAGGGCGTCTTCGCGGAGGTTCGCTACGCGGTGGTGGACCTTGTTCCGCTGGGCGTTGGCCTTCTCCCACCGCTTCGAGGGCTTGTGTCCGGTGCGTCGGTCGGGGCCCTGGCGCCGGGAGACGACGCGGGAGGCGCGGCGCAGCTGCTTGCGTGCCCGGTCGTAGTGCCCGGGGTTGGCGACAACGCGGATCTCGCCGGTGGTGTCGGCCATGACAGCGAGGGTCTTCACGCCGAGATCGATCCCGACCGCCGTGTCCGGCCGGGCGACCCGGCCGAGGTCCTGCTTCACCTCTACCTGGAAGGAGACGAACCAGCGCCCCCGCTCGTGCCGCACAGTTGCGGACAGAACCCGGGCCTTTTCGGCCTGGACGCGGGTGAGGAGTTTGACGGTGGGCTCGTAGGTGCGGATCGTGCCCAGCCTCGGCAGCGTGACGTGCCGGCCGTCGGCATCGACGCGGATCGTGCCGGTGGTGAACCGGCAGGCGAGGCGCGCTTTCCGCTTCGACTTGAACCGCGGCGCACCCATCTTCCGGCCGTGGCGCTTGCCCTGCTTGGACTTGGAGTAGTTGTCGAACGCGGCCGACGCGTTGGCCAGCCCGGTGGAGTACGCCTCCTTAGAGTTCTCTCCCCACCAGTCCGCGAATCTGGGGTCGGTGTGCTTGGCGGCGTTGAATGCCTTGCGCAGCGACGGCAACGACCACGGCCGCCACTGCGTCAGCCCGGCCTCGGGCACGCCGTACGTCTCCTCGGCCTTGCGCTGCCACCACGAGGCGGTCACCCAGCCCACAGCCCAGTTGTACGCGGCACGTGCGGCGCCGCAGTGCGAACGCATCGCGGCCTGCTGTGCGGCGTTCGGGTTCAGAGCGAACCGGTACGCCTGGACCACGAACCCGGGCTGCGGTCGGAACTTCTTCACTCGGCGGCCTCACCGGTCGCCACGGCCACCGCGCGGGCGGCCCGGTTCTTCGCCGCCCGCCGCCCGTACAGGCGCGCGCACATCGACGTCAGCGCTTCGGTGACGTCGCGCACCAGGTCATCGGCTGTCTCGGTGGGGTCGAGGACAACCAGGCGACGCCCAGACGCGGACAAGACGGCTTCGAGGTGCTCGACGCCGAACCGGGCCAGCCGGTCTCGATGCTCGACCACGATCACCACCGCCTGCGGGTCTGACAGAACCTGGTGCAGCTTGCGCCGACGACCGTTCAGTCCCGAGCCGACCTCGGTCACGACCTCCGCGACCGGCAGGCCGAGACCAGTGGCCCCCTGGACCACGCGGGCCACCTGCCGGTCAAGGTCCGACTTCTGGTCCGTCGACGACACTCGGCAGTACGCCACGACGCGGCCAGGCGCCTCCGAAGCGGGCTCGTCGACCAGCCACGTGCCGGACGGCGTCTGGCGCACTGGGACCGGCATCCGGCCCTCTTTCGCCCACGTCCACGCGGTCTGGTAGTGCACGCCATTGCGCGCCGCCCACTCAGAAAGCTTCACGCAATCAAGATAGCGGATGAGAAAGGCTGAGATTCCCTGATGAATCACGCAACAGTTGGTGGCCCCTCGGTGCTACTGGCGGTCCGGCTGCGGCAGGTCCTGCTCGGTCCAGATGGTCTTGCCGGTGGACGTGTAGCGCGTGCCCCAGTGGTGGGTCATCTGGGCGATGATGAACAGGCCCCGGCCTCCCTCGTCGTCGCTCGCGGCGTGCCGCAGATTGGGCGCGGTGTGGCCGGTGTCGGACACCTCGCAGGTCAGGGTCCGGTCGCGGATCAGGCGCACCTGGATCGGGCCGCCACCTGCGTAGCGGATGGCGTTGGTGACCAGTTCGCTGACGATGAGTTCCGTGGTGAACGCCACGTCGTCCAGTCCCCAGTCGCCGAGCTGCTTCCCGACGGCGGAGCGGATGGCGGCCACGGCCGCCGGGTCCGGGGCCAGTGCCCATTGGGCGAACCGATTCCGGGCGAGCAGGCGCGTGCGGACCAGGAGCATCGTCGCGTCCACGTCCACCGCCCCGGGCAGCATGGTGGCCACCGCCCGGTCGCACAGCTCTTCCAGGGATCTTCGGTCGTCGGAGAGGACCTGTGAGAGCTGCGCGAGCCCGGCTTCGCGGTCGTTGGCCGCCTGGAGGAGGCCGTTCGTGAAGAGGGCGACAACAGTGCCCGGCGCGAGCTCCAGTTCCGTGCTCTGGTAGGGCAGGCCGCCGATTCCCAGCGGCGGTCCTGGCGGCAGCTGGGGATAGTCGACGACGCCCGTGTGCGGTTCGACGAGCGCCAGCACCGGCTCCCCGGCTCGTGCCATGCTGCACTCCCCCGAGACGGGGTCGTACACCGCGTACAGGCAGCTCACGCCCAGAGCCGCGTCGGCGTGCGCTTTCAGGTGGCCCGGGCCGCGGCCGGTTTCGCCCTCGTGCGTGGTCTGCTCGACCAGGTCGGCCAGGCGGGACAGCAGCTCGTCCGGGCTCAGGTCCAGCCGGGCCAGGACGCGCACCCCCGTGCGCAGGCGTCCCACGGTGGCCGCGGCGTGTATGCCGTGACCGAGCACGTCCCCGACGACCAGGCCGACCCGGGTACCGGAGAGAGGGATGACGTCGTACCAGTCGCCGCCCACCCCGGACCCGCTGTCGGCGGGCAGGTAGCGGCTCGCCGTGTCGACGGCGGCGTGCGGCGGCAGGTGGCGTGGAAGCAGGCTCCGCTGGAGCTTGAGGGCCACGCTGTGGCCACGGGTGACCATCGGCATCAGCAGGATACCGATCAGCAGGGCGCCCAGGCCCAGGACGGTGACCCCGCCCGTCCTGCCGATCAGCGGCAGGTCGACGGCGGTCGTGCCGTACCGGGGTTCCGCGTAGACGACGAAGGTGGCGTAGAGGAACAGCAAGAGCATGAACAGCGCGCCGAGCCCCGGTAGCACGCCTTTGAAGACCAGATCCTTGACGCTGCGGGTGAGGATCTTGCGGTGGTACCAGACGCAGGCGAAGCCGGTCAGTCCGTACTGGAACGCGATCGCGAGACCGACCGAGTCGATCGAGTCGGCCAGGACGTTCTGGCTGAGCGAGGTCAGCAGGATGAACAGGGCGATCGAGGCCGCTCCCATGCCGATGGTCCCCCAGGTGGGGGTGAGGAACCTGCGGTGGACCCGGGCGAACCGAGAGGGGACGGCCTTGTGGACCGCCATGGAGAAGACGGTCCTGGCCAGGGGCAGGATGGTGGTCTGGGCGGAGGCCAACGCGGAGGTCAGCACCATCAGGATCAGCAGTCTCGACAGGAACAGCCCCGTGCCGTGGCTCCCGAACACGGCCTCACCCAGCCCGGAGAACACATTGTCCGCGTTGTCCGCGTTGCCGAGTCCGATGCCCGAGGTGCCGACTCCCGCGAACGCCTGAGCCGACGTGGACACCAGCCCGTACATGACCAGGAGCAGCACGGTGGACAAGACCGCGGCACGACCCGGGATGCGCGTGCTGTCGACGGTTTCCTCGTTGACCGAGAACGCGGTGTCCCAGCCCCAGTAGATGAATACCCCCGCGAGGATGCCCGAGGTCATGGCCGTCACCGAGGGCACCTCGAAGGGGTTGAACCAGGACGCTGACACATGGATCGCCGTCGGCGGAGGGCTGGTGTACACCCTGACCAGCGCGGCGACGGCGAGCAGGATCAGCATCACCACTTCCAGGCACAGCAGCCAGCGCTGTACAGCCGCCGAGAACGAGATGCCGACGTAGCAGATCACTGTCAGCACGGCGATCCAGACGACGCCTGCCGCGGTGGTCCACAGCCGGTTTTCCGCCAGTGCGTCCAGGCCCATCAACCGGAAGCCGTAGGCAGCGGCGATCTGCGCGAGGCTAGCCATGACGATCATGTTGGCGACGATGAGACCCCAGCCGCCCATCCAGCCGGTGCGCGGTCCGAAGGCGCGGGTGGCCCAGGTGAAGGTGGTCCCGCAGTCGGCGTTGCTCGCGTTGAGCTCCCGGAAGGCGTACGCGACCAGCAGCATCGGGACGAAAGCCAGCATGGTGACGATCGGAGCCTGCAATCCGACTCCGGCCACGATGATGCCCAGCGTGGCGGCGAGGCTGTACGCCGGGCCGGTGGAGGCCAGGCCCATGACGACCGAGGAGAACATGCCCAGGGCATCGTTCTTGAGCCCCTTCCGGCCGGACCCTGTGCCCGGAGCGGGAAGACCAGCCGACACGGCACCGCCGAAGAGCCTCACACTTGATTCCAACGCAAGGCCGCTTCCCTTCGCAACAGCGCAGGGACAGCAGGAGTGGCTGCCACCGTGCACGACGGCGATGCGGCCATTGTGTGCCGCTCGCAGAGAAAGCCGCCGATGGCTCTGAGCTGCACTGGCGTCGCACCTCGGGTCTCGCAGCGTCACAGGCGAATGACGACCAGAGCGATGTCGTCGCAGGCCTCGCTGGTGACTCCCAGCCGGGCCGGCAATGCGTCCGCCAACTCGTCGAGGGGAGGGCGGTGTCCTGGGCGAGGGCTGAGATCAGGCGGGCCAGACCGGCATCGATGTCCTCGTCACGGCGTTCGATGAGCCCGTCGGTGCAGAGCACGAGGGTGTCGCCCGGCATGTAGGACAGACCGACCTGGGGCGGGGGACGCGGTACGGGCGGGGGGCTCGGTCATGTCGCCGACCAGCCGCGTCCCGGGACGCGAAGCGGTGAAGTCCCGCCGGACGAGGACGCTGAGTGTGGCGGGCGTCGGTTCCCCGGCGGGGACCTGGACGGTGACGCGACTGGGCCGGTGGGTGTGCACGAGGGCCTCGATCTCCACGGCGGCCGCGACCCGGGTGTTGACGTCGACGTTGTGGTGCAGCGTCACGTGCAGGGCGTCGCCGTCGACGCTGTGGCTGATCAGCATGATGGCCTCCGCTCGCCGTGTCCTTGGGCCGTACTCCGTCCGGCGGGCTGGAGGGACGGAATACGGCCTTCCAGGATGACAGTCGGGCGGCGTTACGGCAGCTCACGGCCGGTCCTGGGCCGGTCGCGTCGCACTTCCAGGCCACGCTGGGGCCGGTGATCGGGGCGCCGAGAGGGCGGCTGTTCGGTCGCGTGTGCGGCGATGTACTGGTCCGCGCGGTGCGGGCCCCCCACCGCGCCCGCACCGCACCCCCAGGAGGCCGCAGGCGCCACCCCCGTCGGCGCCGCGCTCCAGGCTGCCCGTTGGTGGCACCGAGCTTGGGGCCCCGCCGCTCTGGCAGCCCCACCAGCCCATCACCTCGGCCGGTTCGCCAGAACCCCGCCCCCAGCATGAAGCCCTGGCCGCGCACCCAAACGGGCGCGGCCAGGGCTGTCGGTCACGCGGTCCGGGGAAGGGGAACCGGGGCCGTTGTCGCGCACCATCTCAACGCCCGGCCTGCCCCGCGGGGGACACGCTCCGGGCCACGCGGCGCCTGCGTCTGTCTTCTGGGAGGATGCTTGTCATGGAGCCGCTGCCGACGCCCTGCCCCGCCGACCGGATCCCGGACGCGACCGGTCTCGACGCGTTCGAGGCCGCGTGCAAGGAGGCCAAAGAGCAGCGTGTCGTGTTCATCGCGGTCGAGCAACAGGGGGGCTCGCTGTGGACGGTCAAGGCCGACGCGCTCACCGCCCCGCAGCACACCATCACCACCACCGCCCATAACGCCGTGCGCGAGGCCGTCGCCCTCCTCATCCGAACCCGGGAGATCCGCCCCGACTCCACCGCCGGCCCCGTCGACTTCGTCCTGCACGACGTGGACAGCGAAGGACGGGCCCGGGAACTGGCCGCCGCCCTGCACGCCGCCCTCTACGGCGACCTCGAGCCCCTGACCCGCGCCGTGCCCCCCACCACCTGACGACGCACCTGTCCCAGGCAGCGAGAGGTCAGTCTCAGCGCCACCTCCCGGTTCCGCAGTCACCCCTCGCCGGCACGCGCCCGCATCCGATACGAACGGGCCGCAGTCGAACCAGGCAGATTGCCTGACGGGCCGCCGCGGGGTGCGCGATGATCGCCCTTCGAACCGTGAGGGGGATGGTCATGGACAAGGGCAAGCGGATCACCGGTGCGGAGCGCGAGCAGCTCGCCGTCGAGCTGAAGGCCGCATACGAAGGCGGCGCCTCCATCCGGAGCATCGCCGACAGCACAGGACGCTCGTACGGCTTCGTCCACCACATCCTCACCGAGGCAGGCGTCACCCTGCGCCAACGCGGCGGAGCCACCCGCACCAAGCCCAGTTCATAAGCTTGAGTTTTAACCTCTGGCTGGCTCCCCTCTCCAGCAGAGCCATGCCTCATCGCCGTCAATGTGCAAGGAGTCGGCCACTGGGGACCGACCGTGTGATACGTACGTCAACTTCTGGCGTCACGAGGCTTCCACACATCTCGGGTGCTCCGGGAAGGGCGGTTGCGGAACATCTGTGGGCCGGCTGGTGCCCTGGTGTTCCGGAACCTCTTGTGGTCCGCCCCGGATCAGGCAGAACCGGCGGGGAACACCGCGTAGACGAGGCGAGCCAGTCGGTCGGCCGTCAAGACTCATGCTGAGGCAGCACTCGAGACAGTGGTCAGGGCATAGGTTCAGCTACTGGCCGACGGCGCGCCTTCGGGGGCACTCAGCATGGCCTGCGGCAGGTAGGCAGATTGGACGCGCAAGTCCCAGCCGTGTGCTTGGACTGCCAGGGCGGCCAGCGCGATGCTCTTGTGCGGCAGGAGACTGCGGGGCGCCGCATCGGAGGGTGCGCTCTCCCGGTGCTGGACAAGACGATGCTCCAGGGCTTGTTCGAAGGCCAACTGGTCATCCTCCAAAAGCACGTGCAGGAGGCGCTGATCTGGCGTCAGCGCATCGAGAGTATCCAGCTGCCGCTTTGCATCGGTGCGCTCGCCGGCATTCGGCTTGCACAGCGTTACCGACGGCCAGTGCCGGGGCAGATGCCCTTCGGCCCGGGTGAGGTAGCCGCACAAGGCGTCCATCTCCGCCAGTTCGCCCGGGTCCGACTTCGATTCCAGATTCGAGTGCGGCACACCGTTACGGATGTCAGGCGCATAGTCGCCGCGCAGCAGCAGCCCGATGACCAGATCCTGTTCCCAGACCATGCCGCTGATCACAGACAAAGCGAATGCGTCCAGCCAGGTCCTCGCGGTGGCCGCCTGCTCCACCACAGCCTCGAAGGCTATGTCTTCGCTGCTGAGCTTCTCGTCAATGAGGGTGAAGGAGATCTCTTGGTCGCCGTTGGGGTAACAGCCCAGGCTCAGGAGTCCCAGGGCGCACTCGGCCGCGGTGCGCAGGATGATGCGTGACGGGGCGGCGTCAGGCTCGGGGTCCGCCACCGTGCGGGCGGCTAGGTGGTCGAGGAGTTCGTCGCGCATTCCCTGCAGCTCCTCATCGGAGTAGCAGTCGTATTGCATCGTGTGCCAGCGGCGGCGGGCCCGCCGCAGGATGTTCTCCAGCGCCTGTTCGATCCGCGGCTCACTCACGTCATGCCGGGCTACGTCCTTGATCGTCATAAGCGTCATCCTGGCAGCCGCCACTGACACCGCAGGTACCCAGCCGTGACCACGCCTGAGAAGCCTGGTAGTTGCAGGGAGCAGCTCCGCGCGGCTGGCGAACCAGGCAGAGGTTAAATCTCAAGCTGATAGGAACCTGAGTGTCCGTTGCTGACGGGGGCGGCGAGGTAGCGCTCGCGCAGTTTCTGCTGGTACTCCGTGATCAACTCGTCTCCTCGGCGCGATTCACGTCTCGGGTCTCTCGCGCAGCGGCCCAGGTCGAACGACGGAGGGGGGGCCGGCGGATCGTCGAGCACCCCGGAAGTCGAGCTGCCCGACTGGGCTCGCAAGGAACTGGCGAAGGTCCGAGGCGAAGCCGCGGGCTACCGCACCCGCCTGCGGGACTCGGAGACGAGGCTCTCGAAAACGGTGGGTGCGGCGTCAGGCAGACGGTATGCCGGTCAGGTCTCGATCACGGCATCGCAGTCGGGGCAGACCACGGATGCGTATTCCACGGGATACCAGGACGCTCCAGGGTGCTCGGAGGGGTTCCAGCGGGTCGTCTCCATAGCGAAGGTGTCCCTGCCGCAGAGGGTCCTCGGCCCCGTTGGGGTGGGCGCCCCTGGGGCTGCGGGCGCCGCGTGCACCGTGCGGACGAGTCGTTCCTCACCGCTCGGTGTTCCCGGAGAGGAACCCGTGGCCACCGGCTTGTCGAGCTCGTACACGACGACGATCTCGCTCATGTCTCTAGCGTAGGCGGTCGCGCATTCGAACCGCCCGCAGTCTGCGGCCGGGCGTCGGCGATCGGCTGGCGAGGCTCTTCGCGTGGCCCACCCCTCGGCGGCTATCCCGGCCCGTCGACCGGAATGCGGTGTAGGGCCTGATTCCCCATGTGGACGGCGTAAGGGTCGCCCAGCCGCGCAAGAGCGTGCCGCCATTTCCCTTCCCGGCACCGTCACCGGGTGGCTTTGGCCCTTGACGGTGCGCTCCCCAGTGATCTCGAAGGACTGCGGGGTTCCCGTGATCCTGGTGGAACTGAAGGTGATCGTGGAGTGCTCTGCGGTGTGCAGCAGTGCCTTGTCCGGAGGTCCGTTTGATCTCGGCCCGGTCGGCGGCACGCGCGCACCAGGGTGGCTGAGTGGCTGGCGGGACGGCTGGGCGGTGCTGCCGGGAGTGTGGTGATCTTTTGCCGGTGTGGTTAGCGGCGGAGGCGTTGTTCTTGAGCGGAGACAGCAGTGACCGGCCGGGGGCCTCTCGCGTGCCCGGAGAGCCACGGAGGTCGGCCCTCGGCCGGTCGTCTGTGCTCGGAACTGCCGGGACTACATCGGGTGGATGTCCGGTTCGCCCGTATCGCCTGCCTGCTCGCTCTGCTCCTTGAGGTGGCGTGCCTTGTCCTTCAGGCGCTGACGCTCCTGCGGGTCAGTGGCGCGTTCCGCGGCCTGTTCCAGGTCCTGGGCCTTGGCACGGATCTGCTGGGCACGGCCGGACTCGCCTGCAGCACTCATGATCACTCCTTGGGGGATGAGGAAGAGCGGGTCACATCAGCGAAACAGGCCTCGCCACCCCCTGCATTTCGATCAATCACCCACTGTTATCTGCGCAGTTGGGAACGCTTTCGCGGAACGACTTGCGTGCCGGACCCTGCTCACATTGTGGGTGCTCTCGCTCAGTGGCTCCGGTCCCACGGGATCGGATACGAGACGGTCGGCGTCGGTCGGGGCCGCGGCCTGTCCCAGTCCGGGAACTTCACCGGATACACGGCCGTCGGCCGAGGCCGGGGCACCTTCTTGCCAGAGCCGTCTGCGCTGCCGCTCCCTGTGGTGCCGGCGAAGCCGACGACCACCAGGGCGATGACAGCCAGGACGGTCATCTCATGCCGTGCGCCGGCCGCCCATCGCGAGTGCGCCCGGACTTTCGTGCCGTCCGCGCGAACGTACTCCCTCACGTGCACCACTAACTGCTCCCCCGTCCAGACCGGTGCGTCCCTCGCGCACGGGACCCACCAGCAAAGCAGCCACCACTGACAACCCATCAGGATCTGTGGGGAGTTGTGGTTCTCAGGGGCCAGATCCGGTCACGGTCTGAGCCCTCGCACTGCCGCGCCTGACCTCCCCGGAAGACGTCGGGAGCGGCGCGTAGTCGAACTAATATCGGGCTATAGCAAGATTTCCCCAGCGAACTTCTTGCTGCACGCCGCGATCTCGACGCCGCGTACGCCGCCCTCGCGGCACTGTCCCGGACGCTGCCCAGCGCATCCCTCCTGGCGATGACGCAACAGCCCGCGCAACCCGCCTGCTGAACCTCATCCTCGACGGGCTGCGCGCCCGGCCCACCGGAACCTGACCCCACCCGCCGGAACTCACCCACGGACCAGAGCGACTCACTCAAAGGTCGCTCCGCCGCCGAAGCCGGAGGAACCTGGCTGCCGAGGGCGTAGACGAGGGTTAGGTGTGTCTTCGCTGGTCAGCGGTTCGGCCGACGGTGAGGGAAGAACACTGTCACCAGCTTCGATGAGCCGGCGCACCGCTTCGACGGCGGCCCGCTCGCCCCGGTCAAGATCGGCGAGCGCCTTCTCGGCCGCGTCGCTGCAGAAGGCGTGGGTGCGTACTCATGACTTCGTTGCATGCCGGCCGGGCCGGCCGAAGCCCGAGCGCGTCTGACTAGACGGACGATGACGGCGGAGGGTTGCCCGGAAGGGCCGGATTTTCCGGGTGACGTATGTCGCCGCTGCCGAGCAGGACGCGGGCCCGGACCCGCATCGGCTCGTCGCCGCGCCGGGAGAGCGCGACCAGCTCGTCGACCCGGGCCGTCATGGGGCCGAGGAGGGCCTCCACCTTGCGTGCGAGGAGGTGCGGGTCCGGGGTACGGCCGAGGGACAGGTGCGGGGTGAAGCCGTGCGAGTGCGATCCGCACAGCGGGAAGCGGAGCTCCAGGGACTCCCGCAGCCGCGCCCAGGGCTCGTGGTCGGCGGCGGCCGGGTCGAGCCAGACCGTGGCGTCCTCGCGGTGTCCGAACCAGTGGACGCCCGCCAGGCGGGCCAAGAACGGCGGCGTCTCGGCGAGCGCCGCGGCGACCAGCGGCAGGGCCCGGGCGAACTCGGCCTCGGGGACGAAACCGAAGAGTACGTTGACGTGCGGCGGCCAGCGGCGGATCTGCCGGTCGTGTTCGCGGCGAATGTGTTGGATCGGCGGCCACAACTCCGCTGGCGGCAGCCAGGCGACAGCGGTGCGGTTCGTCGAGGGGACGGCGAGGACGTCGCCGGGTGCCGGGGCCGGCACGGGACCGACCTGCCCGACGAGGGTCTCGTCGAGCCGGTCGACACCGCAGGCGCGGTCCCAGACGACCTGGCCGTCCGCCTCGAAGAACACCACCCGGTGCCACGGGATCTCCCCGCCCGGCACGAAGTCGCCGAGCAGGACCCGCTTCGGCGGGGCCCCGCGCTCGGCGACCCCCATCACGAACCGCTCGGGGTCGAAGCGCGGGTCCCAGAGCACCCGGTGGTAGATCTCGTCGCTGGTATGCACGTCAGCACCTACCCTCGACTATCAGGGTGACGCGCGCCCGGTCGGCCCTGCAAATCAACGCCCGGCCCGCCCACCTCGCTGCGGTTACGGCAGGAGAGCGAAAAACAGCGGCGGTTTTCGCCCGGGACTCCCACCTCGGACAGGGGACAAGTAGCCCGCGAGTAGGACTGTTGACGCCCACCGTTTGCCGACACTGCCGACCTGCGGAAACTCTCTGGCCGGCTGAGTGTCGACAGACCCTCGTTTCCCGGTACTTGTCCCTTGCGGCCGGTGACGGCGTTCTTCCCTCACCGTCGGCCGAACCGATGACCAGCAAAGCGAAGACGTGCCTGCTTTGCGCCTGGTGTCCGAGGGAGGAGTCCGGGGCCCAGATGGCCGAGGGCGGCGCCCTCACCCTTGCGGGTGAGGGCGCCCGGGACCTCTGACCGGCCAGTCTCAGATTCGTGGCCAACTGGCCATCGGGTGGCCACGGTTCGTGAGATTTGGCCACGGAATCTGAGATCCCACACGTGTTGTAGGGTCTCGCCGCTCGTGACATGTCGATCTTGCGTGACCTGGGCGTTCTTGGCTGTCTCACGGCCTTGTCACCCATGATCAGTCTCAAATCCGTGGCATTTCCTCGCGAGGGCGAGGTCGAGGTCGAGATCAGGCGGCTTGTCCGAGTCGGCCGAGTACACCACGCTGAGCCCCGAGCACGAAGGCTACCGGCGAGCCCAGATCGCGCACCGATGAGTTTCCCGCGCCGCGCTGGTCTATACGCCGGACACCCACGGACGGAAGGCTGCGCCATGCGGAAACTGATCTACGGCATGAACCTGACCCTGGACGGCTACATCGCCGCGGCCGGCGACGACATCGGCTGGAGCGGACCGCCGAGCGACGAGCTGTTCCAGTGGTGGCTCGACCACGAGCAGGCGAGTGGCCTGTCGCTGTATGGGCGCAAGCTGTGGGAGAGGATGAGCTCCTACTGGCCGACCGGCGACCAGCAGCCGGGCGCCACCCCGGCGGAGATCGAGTTCGCGCGGAACTGGCGGGACACGCCGAAGGTGGTGTTCTCCTCGACGATCGACAAGGTCGACTGGAACACCCGCCTGGTCACCGGCGACGCGATCGCCGAGATCACCCGGCTCAAGGCCGAGGACGGCGGCCCAATGAACATCGGCGGCGCAACGCTCGCCGGGGCGGCCATGCGCGCCGGGCTGATCGACGAGTACGCGATCGCCGCCCATCCGGTCCTGGTGGGCAGCGGCACGCCGTTCTTCACCGCGCTGGACAGCTGGGTGAACCTGAACCTGGTGGAGACGCGGACGTTTCCCGGCGGCGTGGTCCTGACCAGGTACGAGACGAGGCGCTGAGCAGCAGCACCCACGCGCTAGTCTCACGGTGATGTCGTATACGACATCGGTACGACACCGCCCGTGAGATTACGACATCAGCCGCGAGACCCTACACGACGCCAGGTGCTGCTACGCGGCGAAACCGACGTTGGTGACGTACTCGTACTGGCCCCACTGCGAGCCAAGGTCCGGCAGGACGTCGGCTGTCCATGCGGCATCCAGGCCCTGATGGTCGCCGGCCGACCACGCGCCCACAATCCTGTCCCAGCGGCGCACGTTCATCGTCCGGTACTCCACCACCCGCTGCAGCGGACGCGGGACCTGGGCTTGGTTGACCGGGTGTATCTCCACGCGGGTGCCTCGGCCGCCACGGTTGAGACGCTGCAGCAGATGGCGGGCGACGTTCTGGCGGCCCACCGCCATGTAGGCGCGGTCGATGCGCTCCAGGTTCGCCTTCGACGGGGGAACGGTGGCCCTCGATCCACGACTTGAGGGTGCGGTCGGTGACGGTCAAGCCAGCCTCGCGTGCCGCGCGCAGGCTCATGGGCGAGCGGGTCAGGTAGTTCAGGCGGGCTATCAGGCCCCGCGGGCGGTGACCGGCGTGGCGATGTACCCAGCGAGCTGATCGAGCTGCCGCGTCAGCGCCCTTGATACCGCTCGCACCGAACCGGCCGAACTGGAGGTTCTTCTGTGGCATCTACTTCCCGTTACCCGCAGCGGCATGACCGTGCCGTTCGATTTAACCAGGCCAGATTTGGTGCCCCGGTCCGGGCAGGGTGCGGGGTTCTGCCTGTGGATGGATCTGCTGGCCGTCAACTCACCGCCGGCCGCTGGCTCGTTCACTCACCACGGCACTCACCACATCGGTCACCAGCTGGCTTCGTTCACTTCCAGCGACAGCATTTATCGATGAGTTGCAGCAGCGGTTGGCGATCCAAGGGCTCTGGGATGTTCGTGAGAAATGGCGGCGATGCAGTGTCCGGGCTCAGGCATGGACACTCACTGTGCAGGCTGCGCTATTCCGGGCGGGCGTTGCCAGGGGGCGGCCACGCCTGAGATCGGCGTGGCCCGGTGTCGTGGAGGCTGTCCGTGTTTTGGCGCCCGGAACGCCCGGGGGCCGGCTTGACAGGCAGAGGCCTCGCCACCGCGGCAGCAAACGCCGCGAGCGCCGACGCCGGCTCTCGCGGAGCACAAGCGGTCAGCGGCGGTAGCAGTACGAATCCGAGGAGGCGTCGCCGCCTTCCAGGCGCGTTTGGTGCACGCGCAAGCCCAGGAAGTCCGGGCCGTGTGGGAAGAAGCGGCTGTCGATGGAGAGCCCGCCGTGCAAGGTGTCGGCGTCGAGTTTGACCATCCACGGGTCGATGCCCGCGGGATAGATCTGCGCGTCCCAGGCGGCGTACAAGGAGTTCGTCAGGTACACGCGCCGCCCGTCGCGGCTGAGCTCGACCATCTGCGCTCCGCCGGTCAGCGGAGTTTCCGGCTCGGCGGGATGCGGCTGTCGGCCGGTGATGCCGCCAAGACGCACGGACGCGGTCTGCCTCGGATGGAACGGGTCGCTCACGTCGTACTGGAGCAGCTCGCCGGTTCCCCATGCGGATACGTACAGCCACTGGTCGTCCACCGACAGGTCGATGTCGGTGATCAACGGGGGCACCGCGCCGAACGGCTGCAGCGCCGGGGGCAGGTCCTGCGTTTGCGCGGGCTCGGCAGGGACGGTGATCACCTTGCGGACCACGAAGTCCTCGCCCTCCCGGTTCCACAGCCACACCGACGCCGACAGGTCCTCCACGTTGACCACGGTGTCTGTGAACCCCCACGTTGCCTCGGGGTCGTGCGCGGGACGCAGCTCCAGCACCATCTGGTTCTCATTCCCCAGATCGACGCGCTGCAGGTGCCGGCCGGAGTCCAGCTCCCAAAAGTGCAGCGAGTGGCCGTACTGGCGACCCAGCAGCAGTTCGGGGAGGAGGCCGTCCTCGATCATCGAGGGGCTCCCCCACTCGCTGGTCACGGCGATGTTCTGGCGCAGATGCCACCAGACGTCGTAGGCGAGCTGTTGCGGTCCGCGATCGCTCTCCCAGGCGCGCAGCACTTCGAAGCTTTCGTGGTCCAGCAGCGCGACGCCGCCAGGCCCGTCCGCACCGTCCGCGCTACCCAGGCAGGACAGGAACATTCCGTCTGGGCCGCAGTGAAGCGTGTGCGGACGCGAATATCCGGCCTTGGCGGCCAACTCCTCGGGCTCGATCACCTTGACCAGGCGCGGGCGGGCGGGATCGGGGCTGGTGTCGAAGACGTGCAGCCGGGAGGAGCGCAGTCCCGGGACGATGAGGTAGCGCCGCGCAGCGTGATGATGACCGGCATGCGCCAGCGCGCTCGAGCAGGCGTTCCAGCCGAAGTGGTGCAGTTCGTTGCCCAGGTCGGGCAGCTCGGCGTGGGAGGTCACGCGGCCGTATGCGGGGGATTCGGGGTCGGTGCCGACGGTGAACAACGCGTCCGCGCGCTGTGCGGTGGGGTCGAAACCGACGACGTAGGCGAGCTTCTCCGGGGGCGCGGCGACGGCGTCCGCCGGAGTGCGGTACAAGGTGGGGTCACTGTGGTCGTCGCGGTCGTGAGCATGCTCGGTCGTCGTCATGGCTGTTCCTTACTCCCGAACGGGAGCGTGGATCCGGGGGGACTCCCGACAGGCAGCCGGGCTCACCCGTTCGAGATCGGTGTGCAGACGTGGGACAGATAAGCCATAAAGCGAGCGTTTCACGGCCTCGGAGCCCTGCCAAGGCGGCAGCGCGGGGGCGCGGACCGCCGCAGCGTGCGGCTCGGCTCTGGCACGCCCGAGATCGCGGGCGCGGAGTGGACACAGGGCCTTCCGGCAGGCCGTCGCCCGTTGGCGGGAGCTTCTTCCGGCGCTCGGGCCAGATGAAGTCAAAGCCTTGCAGACCGTCCCCTACGACACGTGGCACTTGCGCTCAAACTCCCGCATATTCATGCCGCCACGGTGATCACGCTAGATCGCCGCGTCAACCTTCGACATCTGCGGCATGAACAGGACCATTCGCCAGGAGCATCCCGATGCTCTCCTGGCAAGAACCCCAGCGCCTTCAAAATTCGTGAACATCACACGACCATGGATCTAGGCGCCTCCCGAACCCGTGAACAACTGCCTTCATTACTCGTGAATAAAGCCAGGGCGCCACGGGCGCGCCGGCTGCGGCTACTCCGGGATGCTGCTCATGCCTCGACTCTAGGCGCCGCTTGCTGCGCCCCAAAGTGCGGGCAGGGGCCGAAGCTCGAGGCGTGAGCGCTCCCTTCCAGCTGGAGTGCCCCAATTCTTCTCCCGACTACGCCACACGCCCGACGCGACGTCCCAGAAGACGATCGACGTGCTTCCAACGCGGACAAGCGCCTCCAGATCCGTGGCTCACAAGGGCGCTCCCCGTTCAGGATCAATGAGTCCTGCCATTTTGCTGCCTGTCTTCAGGAAGTAGCGTCCTCCGGCGGGGCGGTCCGTCGGTGCCGTCCCCAGCCCTTCCCCAACGACGGGCCGGGGACCGGCCGCTCCTCGACCGGGCTGGGCGGATAAAGGATGGCCTTAGCGGCGTTGAGGCTGTCCGCAATGCTCACAGTGACCCACTCGGTGCCGTTGAACTCCTGGATCGCGCGGGGCGCGCCCGGGTCGACGTGTGCACCGCGGTGCGGTCCTTCCGTGAGCGGCACTGCCCGCAGCCGGCCCCGGGCCCGCTCGCGGCGCTCCTCGCGCTTACGCGCCCACTCCTCGAGCGGCTCCTCGCTATCCACCGCGACAGGATGGCGCAGCCGCGCCCCGGGCCGCCAGCTTGGGCGAAGGCTTCACCAGCGACGCAAACCGTGCGGGACCGGCACCCTCCGGCGACCTCATCCCTGCATGGAAGGAACCCGCCCCGCATGACTGACACGAGACCCTCGAAGCGCACGGTGGCCCTGGTCGTCGGCGCCGTCCTGGTCGTCGTCGGCGTCGCCGCGTGCGCCGTGTTCGGCGGCAGCAGCACGGGTCCGACACGGCCCCCGGCGACGTCCCGCCCTCCGACGAGTCAGCCGCCGACATCCCGTCCGCCGATGACCGAGCCGCCGACGTCGGCTCCGCCTTGCTCCCGAGCGGGCATGCGCTCCGAGGGCGACACGAACTATCCCGGCATGCCGACCGAGGTGCCGACCGAGTCCAGCGCGCCGCCCGGTGATGAGCCGACGCAGGAGCCAGACGGCCATGGCCGCGAGGCCAACAACTCAGCTCTCCGAGGGGATGCGTGCGGCGATCTCCCGGGCGAACCACTCGGCTTCCTCACTCAGCTCGTCCAGGCCCTCCGCAGCGATCAGTTGAAGAAGACGTAGCAGGTCATGGACTTCGTCGAGGGTGAGCAATTTCAGACGGCGCGCTGTGGTGTCCTGCGCCGGGACCAGGCTGGTGGCATCCGAGTTCATGTCCTGGGTAACGACCGCCAGAGTTCAAGAGCATCTAGAAGAGCTGCCAGAGCACCCGCACGGACCTACTCATATCCGTGCACCGCCGGGCTGGGCCGTGTACGGGCGCCTCAGTTCTCCAAGGGGATGCGCGCGGCAAGCTTGGTGCGCGGGCGTAGCGCCGTCACCTATATGCACGTTCAGTCGCTTGGGTCGCTGGTCGGCGCTGTCGGAGCTCAGGAGCCGACGGGGACAGCGTCTGGAGTGCTCTGGGACCGCGCCGTCTTCTGTCCGACTTTGCCGGGTGCGATGGTGCGGGGTCGATGGCTTCGAGTGGTGAGCCCACCGTGTAGGGGCACTCGGGGTCGTCGGGGCAGTTGGGTCGGTCGTGGGGCAGCAGGTAGAAGGTGCGGCGTGCCCACAGGCCGCTGCGCGGCGCCTCGGGGGTGAGGTTGTTTCGTCCCTGGCCTGTCCTCGTCTATCGCCCCCAGATGCTCACCGAATGCCGGTTCAGGGGCCAGAGATCGAGCTCTAAGGTCACGCTATGACCAGAAAACTCATATGGCTGCTCGCGTGTGCGGGGTTCGGTGTGACCCTGTGGCTGCTGACCAGCGCACCCGACATCAGCTCCGACTACCCCCGC
Source organism: Streptomyces sp. NBC_01003 (assembly GCF_045162695.1). Taxonomy (NCBI): domain Bacteria; kingdom Bacillati; phylum Actinomycetota; class Actinomycetes; order Kitasatosporales; family Streptomycetaceae; genus Streptomyces; species Streptomyces sp. NBC_01003. The sequence goes on along the minus strand of NZ_CP108707.1, from coordinate 10,038,221 downwards.
TCCGAGTGCCACGCCGTTCTCGGCATCGACGGGAGCCCCGGATACGGATCGATGGAGGAGGGAGTGAACGCCACGTGTGCTTCCTTCCAGACACGACGCCTGGGATGGGCGGTGCTGGTGTCGGTGCCGACGGTGGTACTGGCGGCAGGGGGAATGCGTAAGCGCGGCGCCTGAGCTTGCACTTATGGGCCTGGGCGATATCGACAAGCTGAGCTGCGGACCATAGCGGACGCATCGCGCAATCGGCGCAGGTAGCTGAACCTTGCTGGGCACGCTGTCATTCGGCACCGCCTCACCCAACCCGGTCCAACGAGGCGCAGGTGCTCTGTTCCAGCCCCTCGTCTACACACTAGATCTCTTGATCCCCATCGGCGGACTGGGGCAACGCACAGCCTGGTACTGGTCGAATGACAGCCTTCAGTGGCTTGCCACCTACTGGTCGCTTTTGCTGGATGCTGACGACCGCAATCCTCGCGGGTGTCACCCGCACCCTGCAGAAGAACTAGCCGACGACAGCCGAGATCACGCGTCACCCGCAGAGCAGTGCGCATCCGAGGGTGAGGAAAGCCTCGTGGATGTCGTCGCGTATCTCCCAGCGGAACTGCGGGCGGCATGCTCCAAGCCGTGTGGCCTTCCCCGTCTACGTCCCACAGCGTGGTCATGCGCTGGTCCCCGCTGCCCTGACCGCGAAGCTTCGGCGGCCTGGTGCATGGCCAGAACGGCTGGCTTGCCTCTTTCACCCGCGTCACTGCCGTCCACTAGAGTTCTTGATCGCATGCGCAGGAACTGTGCGCCTGCGATCAAGGGCGTGGGACACGGGGAGAGGTACGGGGATGGGCTATACGATTCCGGGCTGGCTGGACGAGATTCTGGACTTCATCGGGATCAATTTCCCGAACGTCGACGAGGACGACTACCGCGACATGGCTGACGCCATGCGGGAGTTCGCGGAGAAGTTCGAGGGCCACGGCGGCGACGCGCACAAGGCGTTCTCTCGAATCCTGTCCTCCTCCGAGGGCTGGGCCGTCGACTCCATGGAGAAGCACTGGAACCAGATCAAGGCCAGTCACCTGGAGAAACTCCCTGAGCTGGCCCGGCTGTTCGCGGACGCCTGCGACACCCTCGCCGAGATCATCGAGTGGATGAAGCACAAGGCCGAGGCCGAACTCGCCATCATGGCAGGCTCGGTGGGCCTGTCCATCGGCCTCGCCTGGGTGACTGGCGGTCTGTCGGCGATCCTCGGTGCGGCCGAGATCCAGGCGATGCGGCAGGTGGTCAAGCGGATCGTCGACGAAGCGGTCGACCGGATCGTCGACGAGGTGATCGCGAAGCTCACCGAACCGGTCAATGCGAAGCTGGAGGCGATGGTCGAGGACATGGTCCTGGACCTGGCCGACGGCGCGTTCCACATGCCGCCTGCCAACGGTAGCGCCGGCGGCGGGCACGGCGGCAAGGGCGGAATGCACCTTGACTCGGCCGGCGGTGCCAGCACTGGCCCGGACAAGGTCACCCGTATCAATCACGTCGAGTTCGAGGACGGCGCGGGCAAGGTCTCCCGGCACGGCAGCGACATGCATACGGCTGCCTCCGACCCGCTGGGCCGGGTCAAGGGCGCGTTCGGCCGCAGCAAGGGCCGCGACCCCTTCACGAAGGCCTTCGACAGCGTGCTGCACGGCGCGATCAAGGGCTCCGAAAAAGCCCTGAAGAAGATCAGCAAGCACATCACCGAGACCGTGCCGGAGCGAGTCAAGGGCGCGTCCCGGACCCACAAGGGCAAGGACCACGACGTCCGCGACAAGGTCAATGCCATCGCAGGAGGCAAGGGGGACGGCGACGGCAAGGGCGGTGCACGCACCCGAATCAACGACTTCGTCAAGCGCCTGCCCGACTCCACGAAGGACGCCTGGGACAGGGCCCGCGACAAGGCCATCGCCCTCGGGCAGCGCCGCTGCAAGACCGACCCGGTGGACGTCGCCAGCGGTGAGATGGTGCTGAACCAGACGGACCTGACGCTGCCGGGCGTCCTGCCCCTGGTGCTGGAGCGCACCCACATATCCGGCTACCACTACGGCCACGCCTTCGGGCCGAGCTGGGCCTCGACTCTGGACGAGCGGCTCGAGCTGTCCGGCAGCGGCGCGGTCTGGGCCCGGCCCGACGGCTCGCTCCTCGCGTACCCCCGGCTGCCGCGCGAGGAGGGCGAGGAGGTGCTGCCGCTGGAGGGCGAGCGGATCCCCCTCACGTACGCCGGACAGTCGGCCCTCGGCGACATCACCTACGTCACGGCCGACGTCCGCTCGGGCCTCACCCGGCGCTTCGTCGGCAACCCATACTCCTCGGGCAGCCTGTACTGGCTGAGCGACATCGAGGACCGCAACGGCAACGGCGTCCAGTTCCTGCGCGACGCGCAGGGCCTGCCCTCGACGGTGCTGCATGAGGGCGGCTACCGGGTGCGCGTCACCCGTGACCCGGAGCTCGGCCGGGTCACGGCCCTCGACGTCGAGACGCCCGAGGGCCAGGTCCGCGTCACCTCGTTCGGCTACGACGAGCACCACCGGCTGGCCGGGGTGTCGGGTGCGCGCGAGGTGCCCCTGCGGTTCACGTACGACGACGAGAACCGTGTGACGTCCTGGACCGACCGGAACGGCCACACCTACGGCTATGTGTACGACGCCGCGGGCCGCGTCGTGGAGACGGTAGGTCCCGACGGCGCGCTGTCCTCGCGCTTCGAGTACGACACCGCGGCCCGCGAGACCCGTTTCACGGACTCGGCCGGCGCGGTCACCGTCACCCGCCTCAACCCGCTCGGCCAGACGGTCAGCGAGACCGACCCGCTCGGCAGCACGGTGCACTTCGAGTGGGACCGGTACGACAACCTGCTGGCCCGCACGGACGAGCTGGGGCACACGTCCCGCTTCACGTACGACGAGTCCGGCAACCTGCGCACGATCGCGTACCCGGACGGGCGCCACGCTTCGACCACGTACAACGCCCTGCACCTGCCGGAGACGATCACCGGGCCGGACGGCTCGGTGTGGCGGCAGCGCTTCGACGACCGCGGGAACCGCACCGCGATGATCGCGCCCGACGGCACCTCGACGACGTTCACGTACGACGCGTCGGGCGCGCTCGCCACCGCCACGTTCCCGAACGGCGCGACGGAGACCCGCACCAACGACCAGGCGGGCCTGGTCCTGTCGGTCTCCGACGGGCACGGCGCTACCTACGCCGTGCGGCGCGACCCCTTCGGGCGACCGCTGGAGAGCATCGACCCGGCGGGTTCCGTCACCCGCATGGAGTGGACCGCCGACGGCTGGCTCACCCGGCGCACCGCGGCCGACGGGGCGAGCGAGCGGTGGACGTACGACGAGGAGGGCAACTGCCTCACCCACACCGGTCCCACCGGTGGCGTGACCCGCTTCGAGTACACGTGGTTCGACCTCCTGGCCGCCCGCACGGGCCGGGACGGGGCGCGGTACGAGTTCGCGTACGACACCGAGCTCCGGCTCACCGGGGTGACCGACCTGCAGGGCAGGACGTGGAGTTACCGGTACGGGCCCTCGGGTCTGACCGAGTCCCAGACCGACTTCGACGGCCGCACGACGACGTACGAGTACGACGCGGCGAGCCGCCTCGTCGCCCGGACGACCCCGCTCGGGCAGCGCGTCGCCTTCACGTTCGACGCGGTGGGCAACGTGCTGGAGAAGGACGCCGCCGGTGTGCTCACCCGCTACACCTACGACGCCGCCGACCAGCTGATCGGCGCCGTGTCGCCGACCTCGTCGCTGTCCCTGGAGCGCGACGGCATGGGCCGGCTGCTCACCGAGACGGTCGACGGGCACAGCATGCGCTTCGGCTACGACGCGCACGGCGAACTGGTCTCGCGCACCACCCCCACCGGTGCCGTCACGTCGTACCGCTACGACACCGCGGGCAACCGGACCCGGGTGGATCTCGCCGGTCACCCGCTGGACTTCACCCACGACGTCTTGGGCCGCGAGACCGCCCGCACGCTGGGCCCCGCGGACGCGCCGGTCACGCTCGCCTCCCGGTGGGACGCGCTCGGCCGGCTGGCGGCCCGGTCGCTGACCACGGCCCGCGGCCCCCTGCGCGACCGCTCCTACGGCTACCGCGCCGACGGATTCCTGACGCGGGTCACGGAGCGGCACGACGGAACGGATCAGCTGTTCGAGCTCGACCCGGTGGGGCGTCCGGTCGGCGTCACCGCGGGCGACTGGGCGGAGCGCTACGCCTACGACGACGCCGGGAACCAGACCGACGCCCACTGGCCCGACGCCCGGTCCACCGGGAGCCGCGGTGAGCGCGCCTACGAGGGCACCCGGCTGCTGGGTGCGGACGGGCTGCGCTACGCCTACGACGACGCCGGACGGGTCGTCCTGCGCCAGAAGCGACGGCTGTCGCGCAAGCCCGACACCTGGCGTTACGCCTGGGACGCGGAGGACCGTCTCGTCTCGTGCACGACGCCGGACGGCACCGAGTGGCGCTACACCTACGACGCCGTGGGCCGCCGCACGGCCAAGCACCGCATGGCGGCGGACGGAAGCGGCGTGGTGGCCACGGTCCGCTTCGCCTGGGAGGGCACCCAGCTGGCCGAGGAGACCGACTCGACCACCGGAGTGACCCTGACCTGGGAGTACGAGGGCCTGCAGCCGATGTCGCAGCTGGAGCGGCGGATTCCCGCCGACGCCGCACAGCACGAGGTGGACAGCCGGTTCTTCGCCATCGTCACCGATGTCATCGGTACCCCGACGGAACTCGTCGGCGAGCAGGGCGACATCGCCTGGTACAAGCGGTCCACGGTCTGGGGCATCACCACGCGCAACCGCGACGCCCAGGCACACACACCGTTGCGCTTCCCCGGCCAGTACGCGGACCCGGAGACGGGCCTGCACTACAACCTGAACCGGCACTACGACCCCGAGACGGCCCGCTACGTGTCGGCCGACCCGCTCGGCCTGGTGCCCGCGCCCAACCCGGCCGCGTACGTCGTCAATCCCTTTACGTTCATGGACCCCGAGGGCCTGGTCGCGAAGGGCTGCACGCAGGAGAGCGGCTGGTACGGCGGCCTGCTGCCGGCCAACACGAAGAAAGACGGGTCGAAGTACCCGCAGCCGATGGAGGTCAACCACATCCCGGCCAAGTCGGCGTACAAGGACGTCATCGAGCCCGGTTTCTACATCGCGAACAAGCCGCACAAGAAGCAGAAGGTCAACAACGGCCCGGCCATCCGCATGCAGCGCGACCACCACGAGCAGCTGTACAGCACCGGGTACTCACTGCAGTCGCAGGCATGGCAGCAGTACCAGCGCGAGCTGATCAACTCGGGGCGGATCACCGACGCCATGCGCATGGACATCGACGACATCAAGCGGCGCTTCCCCGGCACCTACGATCAGCACATCAAGGACATGGTCGCCAGCCTGGATGACAACAAGCCCCTCCAGGACATGCTCAAGACGCGAGGATGGAAAATCGACAAGGCCGCGCTTCTCGCATGAGGTCCGCGGCACGTCACTAAGGCATCGAGAAAGGCGAAGGACGGAACATGGAACTGGAACTACTGCCGCTGGTCGGTGTCGGGCCGCTGCGGCTCGGCATGTCGGCGCAGGAGGCGCGCGACGCGGTCCAGGCGTGGGGGCTGCTGCGGGTCGCCTCCAGTGATCCGGAGCCCGGGCAGATCCTGCTCAAGCACGACGCGTCCGGCCTGAACGTGATGCTCGGCTTCACCAAGGGCGCGCTGAGCGGCGTGGAGCTGTTCCGGTTCCTCGACGAGGACGCCGACGTACGAGTGCTCCTCGACGGTCTCGACGTCTTCCGCACCCCGAGTGTGGACCTCTTCGAGCTGTTCGCGGAGCGGGGCCACGAGATCACCGAGAACGACCTCGGTTTCGACGAGCTGCCGGAGCTGAAGATCGTCCTCGCCAACCAGAGCAGCTACGAGTACCCGGTGGACGAGGACGGGGACCCCCTCTACTACGACTACGTGCGCCTCGCGGACCAGATCTGACGCACGGTACAGGCTGTCACCGGCGCACCCAGCTTGACGGCTGGGCCCCTCGTGATGCTGAAGGCCGCTGCCAGCCCCCGCGCCGACTGGGTCGCCATTCGCGATCAGCTGCCGAGGGCGTCGTCAAACGCGAAGGGGTTCTTGGCGAGATGCGGGCCGCCTCCGCGATGCGAGTCGAGAGAGTAACGGAGCCACTCCGGGCAACCGCAGATCTGGGGCTGGACTAGGCCCGGCTGCCCGCACCGCTGGCCTGTGACGAGTGCGGTTACGAGATGCACGCCGCGTATCCCGTAACGAACCGCCCGTTGCACAGGGAGGCCGGCCTTGCTGCACGAGCAGCACCCGGGCGCCGACTGGACCGTGCGAATGCTGCATGTCCGCGCGAGACCGCGCGGACATGCCCACCGGTCAGACGTCCTCGACTCCCAGCATCTCTACGGCCTTGCGGGCCTGGTAGAAGTCCTCGTCGGACACCTGCGGGTCGTCCTCCGTGTCGTGGAGCCAGTCCGCCAGGTCCGCGACGGACCACGTCTCGAACTCCGCGGGCACGTCGAGGGTGGTCGTCCTGCGCAGGTGCGCGGCGACAGCGGCGTCCCGGACGCTGCGCGTGCTCACCTCGGTCATGTTCCGCACCGCCTTCCGGTGTCATCGGGGATCGGACAGGCGACGTTGCCAGACAGAATCCGTACTGTCCAAAACGTCTGCGCGAGGCTGAAGCGGGCCTGGCAGGTCTACGACCAGCTTGACTACTTCCTGCTGTACGGGTCCTTCGAGACCGACCGGGACCTGGGCGCCTTCTACAAGGGCTGCGGATACACCGTGCACGTCCCCGGCGAGGGATTCCTTCTCGAGCGGATCGAGCTCCCTTCGGAGTTCATGCCGGCCCCGACCCATGCGTGTTCACCCGCTGGAGGCTGCCCCGCTGAGCGGCCGTGGGCTTTTCACCGCGCCGCAGACCTGGCCTCGCCACCGTGGATGGTGGGCCTTTGCCCTGGCACCCCGGCAGGATTCGAACGTGCGACACCCGCTTTAGGAGTTCGATCCGGTCCTGCTTCGGCTGCCGCCTTCGACTGATGCTACGGCCGGACTGAGACGCTGGTGTGCGCCTCTGTCCGGCGTCGTTGATGTCGGCTGTGGATGTCAGAAGCTCTCTGATCCGTAGCCCGATCTGGAATGGTAGTGAGCGGCATGCCGCCACGTCGCTACGCCGCTCCCCAGCTGAAGCGGCCCTCCTGGCGGTCTGGGCTGAGGTAGGCGTATCCGTAGCCATGGGCGAAGTTCAGAAAGTACTGCTCGTCGATGTCTGCGCCTGCCAGACAGAAGTAGAAGCGCCAGGGCGCCTCGACCCCGGCCCAGTCGGGATAGAAGGGGCGGCCGCCGAAATAGTTGTCGGCGTTGATGATGCCGTCCAGCTCCCTGTCCCGCTCTACCTCATCCGGTACCGGCAGTAGTTCGATCCGGAACTCGACAGGCAGCAGCTCCTCGTCAGGGCCGAACCGCCACAGAGAGCGCCCCTTCGTCCCGGCCGGCCCGATGGCGGCGAATTCGGGTATTCGGCCGCCAGGCTGGATGAGCAGGACGGCTTCGCCGTCTTCCGGGTCCGTGCCGCCGGTCTCGTAGTCGTTGAGTGACGCGCCGGCCTTCGAGACGGTGATGGCCCGCATCCGCGTGCCCCGAGCGGGCCTGGGCAGGCCTCGGACCAGGCCCAACGCTGTTCTGGCCGACCGTGCCTACTCCTCGCGTGCTATCCGGGCGCATCTTCGGCGCCGGGGAATCCACGCGGTCATCCCGCAGCCGTCCGACCAGATCGGACACCGACTCCGGCGAGGCCGCCAAGGCGGCCGCCCACCCGGCTTCGACCGCGAGGCCTACAAGCAGCGGAACACCGTCGAACGCTGCATCAACCGCCTCAAGCAGTGGCGCGGCCTGGCCATGCGATGCGACAAGCTCGCGATCGCCTACCAGGCCGCACTCCACCTCGCCGGCATCCTCATCTGGGCACAACGCTGGCCAAGAGGCAGAACCTAGGCGCCGCCGTCCTGGGCGGACGCCTGGGCCGTGCGGCGGAAGGCGGCGCGGTACGCGCTCGGGCGGTGGCCGGTGTGGCGGGCGAAGAGGGCGGCGAAGGTACCAGGGTCCTGGTAGCCGACGGCCGCGGCGACGGCGGCGACGGTGCGGTCGGTGGTCTCCAGCAGATGGCGGGCGCGGCGGACCCGGGAAGCCTGCAGATGGGCCAGCGGGCTGCGTCCGGCCTCTTCGGAGAAGCGGCGCAGCAGCGTGCGGGTGCTGACCCGGAAGGCGTCCGCGAGCGTGGCGAGGTCGTACCGCTCGGCGAGGTTCTGGTCGAGCCGCCGCATGACGCGCTGGGAGAACTCCCCGCCGGGCTGCGGGAGGAGTCGCGGGTCGACGTACGGGGTCTGGGAAGTCCGCGCGTCGTCGACCAGCGCCAACCGTGCGGTGTTGCGGGCCACCCGGGCGCCGTTGTGTCGGCGGATCAGGTCCAGCGCGAAGTCGTACATGGCGCTGAAGGCGGCCGTGGTCGTCACCCCCGTGTCTGTGACGACCAGGTGCTCGGACCGCACGTCGGCGTCCGGGCAGCGCCTGGCCAGTTCGCCGGCGTGCAGCCAGGAGGTGGTGGCCCGGCGCCGGTCGAGGAGCCCAGCCTCGGCGAGCAGGAACGCGCCGACGCAGAGGGAGACGACGGCGGTGCCGGCGGCGGCCTGCGCGCGGATCGCCGCGATCTCGGGGGCGAGCCGGGCGAGCCGCGCGTCGAGGTCCGTGTCCGGGCGCAGTTCGAAGCCGGGGACCACGAGGACGTCGACCTCGCGCACGGGACGCACGTCCAGCCTCGCGCCGCCCGAGGCGGTGACCCGGCGGCGGGGCGAGATGACCGACACCCGGTAGCCGGGCGCGTCCGGTCCGGCGACGTGCCCGGCCATCGTCATCAGGTCGGGGACGCCGAACACTTCGGACGCGAAGCAGTCCGGGTACGCCAGGACCCCGACCCGCAGCGCATCCGGCCCGGCGACCGGACCCGCACGCTCCTTTGCCTGCCGCGTCGCCTCGGCCATCGCTCCTCCCGTACCCCCTGGTTTCCCTGGCCCCGTGTCACCGACCGCGTACCGCTCGCCTTCCTAGCGTGTGGCGAGATTACCCCTGTCCTTGGCGATCCCGCTCCTCACCCGGCGGCCGGCTCCGGGGCCAGGCTGGCCCCATGAGCTTCGACGATCCGATCACCGACTTCACCCGCCGCAGCGTGGCCGTGGAGGGGGTGGAGAAGACGGTGTACGTAGCCGGGGTCGGGCCTGCGGTCGTGGTGCTGCCGGAGATGCCGGGCATCAGTCCCGACGTCTTGCGGCTCGCGCGCTGGGTGCGGGACGCGGGCTTCACCGTCCATGTGCCCTCCCTGTTCGGGACGGACGGCGCCTTCCCCACGGTCGAGGGCGGCCGGGAGGTCGTCCGCCGCGCTTGTGTCAGCGCCGAGTTCCGCGCCTTCGCCGGGGGCGGCACCAGCCCGGTGACGGTCTGGCTACGCGGCCTGGCGCGCCAGGCCCACACCGCGTGCGGTGGGCCAGGGGTGGGTGCGATCGGCCTGTGCTTCACCGGCAATTTCGCCCTCACCATGGCCCTGGAGCCGGCGGTGATCGCCCCGGTGGTCAACCACCCTTCGCTGCCGCTCGACGACCCCGGCGGACTCGAACTCGACGCGGCGGACGCGCGCGCGGTGCGCGACCGGCTCGACCGCGACGGACTCACCGTCCTCGCCTACCGCTTCGAGGGCGATCGCTGGTGCACGGGGCAGCGCTTCGCCGCCTACCGATCGCTACTGGGCGACGCCTTCGACGGGCGTGTCCTCCCGGACAGCGCCGCCAACCCGGCTCCGCCGCCCTTCTTCGCCGATCATGTCGGCACCCCGCACAGCGTCGTCACCGCCCATCTCGTCGACGAGGCCGGCCACCCCACCGTCCGGGCCCGCGACGAGATACTTGCCTTCCTCACCGACCGCCTGCACCCGCATGGGAACCGACCGCTGCCCGCCACCTGACTGGGCCCTGGTCCGCCGGACACCGCGACCTCACCGCCATCGCCCTCGCCCTCGACGACACCCTCATCTGGCTCGACCAATGATCGGTCTTTTGTGTGATGGGGACTCAGTTTCGGATAGTGAGTGTCCGCGTTGGTGGCTGGTGCAGGCTTGGTGTTGTCGTCGCTGTCGCCAGTGTGACCAGTGCAGGACGTGGTCGATGGGTGCCGGCTTTTGGGGGACAAGCCTTATGCCGACCCTGTGTGGGCGCTCCTTGGATCACCGTCAGCTCAGATGGCCAGAGGCGGGATGGCGTCGTTGATCATCCCTAGGACGGAGCGAATCTCCTCGCGCGTATATCCGCTGCGCGTCCGCAGCTCGTCGTCCGACAGGTTGAAGCCGTTGCACAGCTCGTTCAAGGCGTTGTTGATGATCACGGCTTCGCCCCGGTTTCGTCGACCGCGGTGAGCCAGTGATGGGCCTTACCGGCGTCGGTCCCGACCCATAACTGGGTCAGCTGCTCGGCCATGTGCGTCTCCTCGGTTCAGGCAGCATGCCGTTCGGCCCGAGGAACACCCGCCGTCAGCTCCGTAAACAGCGATCCATGCGCAGATTCAATCAGCGGCCAGGCGTCCCGAAGAGCGGGGCGGCCACTCCACCGGAGCCACCGGGGGCAAGCGACTTTAGAGCCACACCCCACTCTTCCGGACCGCCAAACAACTTACGGAGCGGCTTTGGGCGGGAGCTGCTTTACGGCAAGAGATCATGTCCCCGTACGCTGGCCGCGAATCGGGCTGGATGCTCGCCTCCCCAGTACGTGACGGCCCAGCCTGCTTGACACCCGCTTTAGGAGCGAGGTGGGGCGGCGTCGTGGCTGACCTGCGTGATCCCAGCCTCGGTGGCAGCCCAACTGAGCGCCCGTCAAGCTCCACAATTCCCCGTGGCTCCCCGCTGGATCTGGCACGTTTGTGGCACGGGCTTCAGTCGCCCGCGAACCACAGGTAACTGCCTGGGGTGGCCGCGCATTATTCCAGCATCGTCGCGAGATCGTCCAGCGCTGCGAGCTGACGCTCATCACCGCACTTTTGCCGCAGATCGTGGATCTCCTGGAGGGCGGCGGCAGACTCCTGCTCGTTCATCAACGTATCGCCGTACGGATCGACGGCAGTGAGCCTCCCGGTTACTCCGAGGAGCTGGAGCGAGCCGAGTACATCGGCCAACGCGTCGCCATGTCCGTGAGAGCTCCGCAGGAGTGTTGCGCGAGACTTGCGCCAGTTACGCGGCGGCCGCGATGCGTGCAGCTCCAGATCGACGCCCATACGCCATGATGCGCACAGTTCTCTGGATGTGACGCGCCAAGTCTTGAGGGCCTCGGCGCGTGTTGCAGCCGTCCTTGTCGGCGTCGAGATACTGGTGCGCTGATAGCCGGTGCGGTCCTCATCTGCGAGGGGCAGCGCTTTCAGCGCGGTCTGCAACGGCATCGTGAGATGTCACCCGGCTTGCCCAGCGATTCCAAAGCCGCCGGAGCCGTGTGCGCGCTCGCGGGGGCCAGCAGGGCGGCCACCGCCAAAGCCGTCGCTGCTGCATCCACTGCTGCGTGCACGGCCTTGCATGACGCTTGGCCCTGCGCCAACTCGCGCCAACCGGCGGCGCGCAGGGCGCGCGCCGCCGTTGGCTGGCTGGCTGTAGGGCACCGGCGTCGGTGGCCGGGGATCAGCGGCGGTGGTGGCCCCAGGAGCCGGCGTCGATGATGCGGCGGTGGTCGTTGCGCAGGGTCGTGGTGTCGCCGTTGTTGTCCCAGACGTAGGCGCGGCGGTCCTGGAACAGGTCGGTGCGCGTGTCGCGTCCGATGCCGGTGTGGACGCGGACGGTTGCGTGGGCGCGCAGGGTGAAGTGGTGGAAGGTGTAGGTGTGGCCGTCCCGGTCGGACAGGGTCCAGCGGTTGAGGTTGACCGCGCTGCGGGTGGGGTTGGTGATGTTGACCCACTCGTTGTTCAGCGAGCGGTTGGAGCGGTCGTCACGGCCCGGAGAGTCATACTGCACACCGGAGATGTAGATCGTGCCGTGCGGGCGGGATGCAGGGTGGCCGGCGGCCGTGGCCGGGAGCGCAAGCGCGCCCACGGTGGCGGCCGCGACAGCGGCGACAGCAGTCAGACGGCGCACAGAAGCAGAAACGGACACGATGGTCCTCCTTCACATGGCGCCCACACCCAGGCCAGGTCGCGGCAGCGAAAACCCCAGGCCGGTGGGGTGTGTTGTGCTGGTGGGCGGCCGGCTGGCCGCACACCGACACCCTGCAGCCCACCCCCCGGAATGTGAAGGAAACGCGAAGGTCGTCATGGTTTTCACAGGTTCTTGTGACATTCGCCTGCAATGACCATTTAGTGGCTAAATGCATCGAGTTGACGCCCTGTCAGGCCCACATCCCTAGAAAACACAGGCCTGCCGTGGCCCTGCGCCACGCCGTGCCACCCCGCCAGCAAAGACCCGTTCACCCGAAAGTGAGTAACAAAGATTCCGCGCTCCGGCTGAGCGAGGCCTCCCGGGCGAGGTGGTGTCAGGGTGCTCTCCGCCGACGCGAAACCCTCCAGCGCGCCTACGGCTACGGCGACTCCGACACCTGCAGCAGGACCGTCTTCGCCTGACTGACCCGCTACAACACCCGCCGCCGGCACTCCGCCAACAGCCACCTCAGCCCCAACGAATACGAACACCGACACCACACCTCTAAACTCACGCTCGCCGCGAGATCAAAAACCGCGTGCCCACCTCCACGAGGGAAGGCCCGCAGCACCGTCTGCTGGCGCCTGCCAACAACCACCAACCTGCCGCGTCCACCCGCATCGGCCCCAGCCCCCAAACGGCCGCCCTGCACAAAGGTTCAACCCTGAATGCAGGGTGGAGGGGCCTCCCCCTGAGTGGTGGACACGCTGATACTGGATCTGCTTGATCCGGAGGAAGCATGTCCTACGACACCCCGCACCGCGGGGCGTGGCTGCCGCTGGGAGTCCAGGCGTTCGCGCACTTCGTGAAGGAGCACTGGGGCAGCGCCAACCCGCTCCTCAGCCTCTACTCCGACCTGGTCAGCAGCCCGGCCGCCCGTCAGATGCTGCGCTGGCACCTGGGAACCGGCGCCGATGCCACCCTCGAGGTCGCCGCCGGCCAAGACCAGGAGCGGACCGACTTCCTGAACGCCCTCGAGAGAGTGGGCAGCTGGCCCCAGATCCCCCGCCTGCTCGGTGTCGCCAACGGAACAGGCACCGGCGTGGGGAACAGCATCCCCGCCGGCGACACCGCGATGGCCGCCGACGGACCCGAGCTGGCCGGCCGCCTCTACACCCAGGGCAGCGGATCGCAGACCGTCGCCCGGATGGAGAAGACGGGCCAGAGTCCTGTGGAGATCCGCACCACCGGCTTCCCCGAACTCGACGGCGCTCCGGGCGGTCTCTTCCCCAAGGCCCCGCTCCTGGAAGACGCCGCCAACTTCGGCATGGCCGCCATGCTGGCCGAGATCGTCAACAAGCAGTCGGCGGATCTCGCCCACAACACCTCGACGTTCGTCCCCACCATCAGCGCCGTGGCGACGGCCGAAATCGACGACCATGCCGCCCTGTACGGCAAGGTCGACCCCGAGCTCAGCGACCTCCACGGCTTCCTCTGCGCCACCACCAACGAAGGCCACACCTCATGACCCGAGAACTCGGTCAATGGATCGTGGCCAAGCTCCAGGAGGCGTAACTCGTGGAAGCAAGCATGGACCTCATCAATACGGCGAAGGCGGGTTCGCCCGACGTCGTCGCAGCGGCATAGGGAACGGCGACCCGGACGTCGATTGGCCCCGCGCAAAGGCTCGGCGCGCTGGGGCTAATCCATGACCCCGGCCCCCTCGTCGTGCAGAGCACAAGCATCCCGGCAAGCATCCAGGTGCTCTCAAAACTCAGGTTCTGGCTCAACTTCTGTGGTGACGCCCGGACGCTCGATAGATCAGGTCGGTGCATGCAGGGAACCGGCAGGTCAGAGCGTTGGTCCGATGCGGTCACGAACGCGCACTGCACAGCTCCACAGAAGTTGAGCCAGAACCAAAACTCAGCGACATCACTCTCCCGTGAAAGAGAGTGCTCTCGCCCCTGAACTACAGGCGCTCTCGTAACTCACTAACAAAGCCACACCTGACGGGCCTCTCCGTCCATGTCCGTTCCGCAGCGAGCATGCCCGCGAGGCCCGGATCGGCAGCTACGGCAGCACTCCAGGCGCCCGGATTTACCCTGGCCGAGCAGGCCGCGGACGAGTCGTGGATCGAACTCAAGGCGTGGCCTGACAGCGCGGCGTAGCTGCCGTCAACTCAGAAGCCGCCCCGGGCCTTTGTCTTCACGTCCTGCTCGACTTCGTGCCGAGGAACGCCCTGCTCCTTCGCGTACTCCGTGACCGCGGCCTGCGTGTCCCGGGCCAGGTTCTGCCCACTCGGCCACGCTGGTATGCCCCTCCCCCTCGTCCACGACGTGAGCGAGGTCCACCTGCGCCAGCAGGACAACGCGCACGCCGGTCACCTCGAAGACCGCGACCGGACGGTCGCCACTATTCGGGCAAGTACTCGTCCACCACGACGGGTGGCCATGTGGTCTATGAGAGTCGCCTGGAACTGGCCCGGCTGTTGCTGGCCGACTTCGATCCTGCGGTGCAGGGGATCTTCGCTCAGCCGTGCCGACTTGCGGCTCGTGTCAGTGACCGGCTACGGCATCATGTCCCGGACTTTCTGCTGGTCATGCGCTCGGGGACGGTTCGGGTGGTCAACGTCAAACCGGCGGACCGGCCGCAGGACCCGGAGATCGCGGAAGCCCTGGCCTGGCGTGGAGAACTATTCCGGCAGCACGGCTGGGAGTAGAGATCTGGTCTGGAACGGATCGGGTACTGCTGGAGAATGTACGGTTCCTGACTGCCTACCGGCGCCCCGGTGTGGAGCCCGAGGCCGAGGTAGAGCTGGCGTGGGCACAGCTGATGGACGGTGAGGAACTGGCCCTGGCCGAACGCCGGTTGACGGGTAACCGGCCGCCCGAGAAGGCGATACCAGCCCAATTGTAGGTTCTCAGCTTCGCTGTCGGGCGGCGACCCCGTGACCTGGCGTTCTTCTCCTCGTCTCAGGTCGTGTCGCTGGGCTGCTGTCTCAGGCGCGTGTCATTTCCTCAGCCAGAGCCGGGTGGCCTGCCAGCTTGGCTGCGACCTCACGGGTGGCATCACCGCGCAGGATCCGTGGCCCATCCGCTGCTCGGCTGTCGGGGAGGGTGTGGCCCATTCGCTATGGCCAGACTGGAGGTTCGTCGCTCTTGTCTTGGGGCGTGGTGCACGACCTTCCGCTTCAGGTTGCCACTGAACTGCCGGGGCCGGGTGATTGTTGATGCCGATTTCCGTGCGCATGGCCGCCTGGGACGGGATGGCGGAAGTTGGACTGTGCCGTGTCGAGGAGGTGGCGCAGGCGGAGGCCCTCCGGGGCGATGGCCGTGACCAGTGCGGCAGGGCCGGCGAGCGGTGTCAGCACGGCTTGGCCGTCTTCCGGGGCGTCGCCGAAGAGTTGGACTTCGGGGGGCTTATTCTCGAAGTCCGGTTCGACAACGAGGAGTTGCCCGGTAGCGCGGTGGTGGGCGAGGACGGCTGGGCCGTCCCAGCCGGGTGTACCAGGCCCGTACTCGGCTTCCTGGTCGAGCAGAGGGCGCCCACCGCGTCGAACGATGAGCCGCGTGGCCACATGGCCCGGCGGTTCGCCCGTGCGTCCCAGGATCTGTTCTTCGCGCAGTACGAGCCGTGCCGTGGGGGCAAGGTCGACGGTCCAGGTCTGGCGCAGGTTGCTGCCGGCGGCGCAGATCAGCGGCTTGGGCAGCCAGTGGAGTTCCGCATGCTCTGCGACGGTCAGGTGTACGTCGTAGGTGGCGTGTTCGGGGGTGGGGCCTCGCAGTGCGAGGGTCGCGGCGGCGGAGGTGATGTGGAGTGCTGCGCCCTGTTGGACGGTGGCTTCGATGCGGAGCCGGTCGCCGCCGAGCGGGGCGCTCATGGCGCCGACGACGCACACGCGTGCCTCGGTCCGGCGTGAACGCAGGCGCCGCAGTTCGAAGGGTCCGTCGCCGTCGAGGACGGGCAGGGTGGTGATGCCGCCCCTGGAGACTGCTGAGATGCGAGCGGTGGCTCGTATGCCCACCGCAGTCCGCTGGGCGGGCGGCACGGTTTCTGGAGTTGTGAGCGTCATGCGGTGCCTTCGGTCCAGTTGGTGAGGCGTTCGCGGACCCAGTCGGCGACCGGTTTGACGCCGCCCTCGCTCTTGAGGGAGGTGAAAGCGACGGGGAGGTGGCCGCGCTGGCGCTTGGCGTCGCGGGCCATGCTTTCCAAGTCGGAGCCGACGTAGGGGGCAAGGTCGGTCTTGTTCACGATGAGGAGGTCGGCGGTGGTGACGCCGGGGCCGCCCTTGCGGGGAATGTCGTCGCCGCCCGCGACGTCGATGACGAAGATCTGGCTGTCGACCAGGCCCTTGGAGAAGGTGGCCGTGAGGTTGTCGCCGCCGGACTCCACCAAGATCAGGTCGAGCGGGCCGACCTCGGTCTCCAGGTCCTCGACGGCTTCGAGGTTGGCGGAGATGTCGTCGCGGATGGCGGTGTGCGGGCAGGCGCCGGTTTCGACGGCCTTGATGCGTTCGGCGGGCAGCACGGCCTCACGGAGCAGGAACTCAGCGTCCTCTCGGGTGTAGATGTCGTTGGTGACCACGGCGATGGACAGCTCGTCGCGCAGCGCCCGGCACAGGGCGGCGACGGTGGCGGTCTTGCCCGAGCCGACCGGGCCTCCCAGGCCGATACGCAGGGCTCGGCGGGCACCGTCGGGGCGCTTCGGGTCGGCGGCGCTGTAGGTGTGCCGCTCGGGAAACCTGTCGTCGAGATCGTGGTCAAGGTGCATACGGATCCCTGTCTTGTGTCGTCATGTGCGTGATCTCGTGGTGCGGGGGTCAGGAGGCGAACAGGCGTACCGGCCACGCAGAGTGCTGCTGAGCGGTGATGTCGAGCAGCGGCGCGGAGGCGGCAGGCAGCACGTCGATCCCCTCCTTGGCAATGCGTTGTGCAGTGGTCGCGGCTGTGGCGGCGGTCCGGTCGAGGTCGGGGGCCAGGCGGGCGAGGACTGCGGTGGCGTCGAACGGGTCCAGGCTCAGCAGCCGGACTGTCGCGGTGGCCGGCCCGCTGACGGTTTCGTACGCCGCCGCATACGCGGCGTCCAGCGGCGCCAGCCCGGCCGACCGGGCCGCCAGTCCCAGGACCACCGGCTGGTGTGCGCCCTGGGGCCTGGCCGCGGCCAGTTGCTCCAGCTCGGCTGACGGCCACGTGGCGCGGGCCGCCCGCATCATCTGCCGCCCGAGTTTGCGGGCGGTGATCCGAAGGGCCTGCACCGGGGTCCGGGCGTCGGCGGCCTCATCCAGCTCGAGCGGATCGTGGCCGGCGGCAGCCGCAGCGGCCAACGCCGCCGCGACCAGGCCCGTGGTGTGCAGCCGGCCCCGGCAAAAGTCCTCCAGCGAGTCCGCATCCTTGATCCGGCCTGCAGCCACGGCTGGTTCGGCTCCCCCGGAGTGTGCGTGCCCTCCGGCAGGGAACCGGCCGTCGGCCAGGACGAACAGCGCGGCACGGTTCAACTTTCGCACGTCACCTTTCACCCTGTCGGATGCTCAGAAGAGGAAGTACCGCTGGGCCATGGGCAGTTCGGAGGCGTAGGCGCGGTCGACGATTTGACCTTCGACGAAGGTCGTCACGTCCGTCACCTTGGCGCCACCGATGATGACCTCGTAGGTGTCGGGGTCGATCTCGACGTCGGGGGTGGCGTTGTTTTCCTTCATGTGCTGCTTGAAGACGCCGCGGGTGCTGGTGATTGCTTTGAACTGCTTGTTCAGCTTGCGCCGTTCGGCTCGCCCGCTGTCCTTGGCCTTCTTGGCGGCGTCGGCCCGCTGGGTGGCAAGGTGATCGATGGCGTGTTGGGTGACGAAGTTGAAGGAGATGGCACCGGGCGCCAGGCCGGTGGACCCCCACATGGGGCGAGGCAGGACCGGCTGCGGGGTGGGGATGGAAGCGTTGGCGTCGCCCACCTGCGCGTACGCGATCTGCCCACCCTTGATGACCATGTGTGGCTTGACCCCGAAGAACTTCGCTTCCCACAGCACCAGATCGGCCAGCTTGCCGGTCTCCACCGATCCGACCACCTGGTCGATGCCCTGGGCGAGGGCCGGGTTGATGGTGTACTTCGCGACGTACCGGCGGGCGCGCCTGTTGTCGGCCAGCGGTGGCTCAGGCTCCGGCGTCCTGTCGGCCGGCTCCGCCTTGCCCTTCGCCTTCTCGTCCTCCGGCAGATCCTCCCTCAAGAAGCCGCGGCGTACCTTCATGACGTGCGCGGTCTGCCAGGTACGCATGATCATCTCGCCGATGCGGCCCATGGCCTGGGCATCCGAGGACATGATCGAGATAGCGCCGAGGTCGTGCAGGATGTCCTCGGCAGCCATCGTGGAGGGCCTGATCCGGGAGTCCGCGAAGGCCAGGTCCTCCTCGACCTTCGGGTTGAGGTGATGGCAGACCATCACCATGTCGAAGTGCTCCTTGACCGTGTTGACGGTCAGCGGCCGGGTAGGATTGGTGGAAGCGGGCAGGACATTCGGCTCGCTCACCATCTTGATCATGTCGGGGGCGTGGCCACCGCCGGCACCTTCCACATGGAAGACGTGGATGGAGCGCTCCTTGATGGCGTCGATCGTGTCCTTGACGAAGCCGGCTTCGTTCAGCGAGTCGGCGTGGAGCGCGAGCTGGACCCCGCTCGCCTCACAGACCTTCAGGCACTCGTTGATGACGGCAGGGGTGGCGCCCCAGTCCTCGTGAACCTTGAAGCCGATGACACCGGCCTTCACCTGATCTTCCATCGACTTCCTGGACATCGTGGCGCCCTTGCCAAGCAGCCCGATGTTGACCGGGAAAGCGTCCAGCGCCTCGAAGGTGCGCTCGAGGTGCCAGGACCCGGGGGTGACGGTGGTGGCGGTGCTGCCCTCGGCCGGCCCCGTGCCGCCGCCGATGAGCGTGGTGACACCCGCGGCCAGTGCCTCACCGATCTGGTCGGGACAGATGAAGTGGACGTGGGTGTCGATACCGCCGGCGGTGAGGATCCTGCCGTTGCCCGCGATGACCTCGGTGTCCGGTCCGACGACGAAGTCGATGGGCGTCGGGCCGACACCGTTGTGGCCGCCGGCCCCCTCGTGCAGTGGGTTCATCGTCTCGGGGTTGTACGCCTTACCGAGCGCAACGATGAGGCCGTCACGGATGCCGACATCTGCCTTGACGATGCCCCAGTGGTCCAGGACGACCACCCCGGTGATGACGGTGTCAGGGGGCAGGACACGGCTGCGCGCGGCCTTGCCGGTAACGCCCGGATCGCGCGGCAGGATGGACTGTCCCATCGACTCCCGGATCACCTTGCCGCCGCCGAAGACCATCTCATTGCCGCTGCGTCCCGGGCCGCCTGACCAGTCGTCCTCGATCTTGACCTGCAGCGCCGTGTCAGCGAGGCGGATACGGTCACGGGTCGTCGGGCCGAACCGGTCCGCGTAATCGGCGCGAGGCAACGGGGCGAAGGGCTTCAGCTCTTCCTGACAGCACGAACACTCGGGGCACTCAGCCATGGAACTCACACCCGCTTCTTCTTGGACGAACCCTTGGTGTTGTCGAGTGAGCCGCTGCTCTTCTCGCGCAGGCCGTGGATGACGCGCTCGCCCTCGATGGGCACGAGCTCCACCTTTTGCTCGATGCCGGGCTCGAAGCGGACGGAGCTGCCGGCGGGGACGTTCAGACGCCGGCCCCACCCTTCCTTCCGAGTGAACTCCAGCCCGTCGTTGGCCTCGGCGAAGTGATAGTGGGAACCGACCTGGATGGGGCGATCGGTCGGGTTCCTGACCAGTAGCTCTGCGACCTGACGGCCCTGGTTGAAGACAACGACTTCGTCTCCCTCCAGCGGGGACAGGTCGGTCTTCCCGGGCCAGACGGCGGGCTCCTCGCCCTTGCCCGCTTCCGGGAACGGGTCGTGGATGGTGACCAGCTTCGTGCCGTCAGGGAACGTGGCCTCCACCTGCACGTTCTCGATCATCTCCGGGACGCCTTCCATCACCTCCTCCCGGGTGAGCACCTTCCGTCCGGAAGACATGAGGTCGGCGACCGTCTTTCCGTCCCGGGCCCCCTCAAGGACATGCACGATCAACAGCGCCATCGTCTCCGGATAGTTCAGCCGCACCCCCCGGGCCCGGCGTTTCTCGGCGACATCCGCCGCCACATGCATCATCAGACGCTCTTGCTCATGTGGAGTCAGGTGCACAGCCCTACCTCTTGTTCGTTGTTGCCCAAGACCTCTGCCATCCCGGGCCCACGCGCCGGGGCTTGGCCATGCACCGTGACGCAGACAAGGCAAAGCCCCGTGGCTTCAGACTCGATTCAGTCGGCGTATCACGGACATCGCAACTGGTCAGCCCGCCCCCGTAGAACCAATTCGATCACCGCACCAAAGCCCCGCAACGGGATACGCAAGATCAGCACCCACACGAGCGGTCACTGAAACAGCCACTCGAATATCAGGTAATCGTCGTGTACTCCCGCAAACACGCGAAGACTCATCGAGACCTCCAGCTGGTCGCGGCCGGGGCCTCACGGCGATTCGTTTGATGGGGCGCCTCGTTGACCAGCCGCAGCTCTGACGTCTCAGAACCCCTCCGTCAACTACCCGGTCGTGAAACGACCGGGCTTGCTGCTCGAGTCATCACTGGCTGTGATGGGTTCGGCTGCGTCCAGTTCTCACGTGATGAGGGTGAGTTCAGGGACCGTTGACTGGGCCCCGCAGACCCACACGTACCACCCACGGCGGGCGATGTTGTGGGACGCGCTGTGGTCTGCGTGATCAACGAATCCGCAGACCCGGCACGAGAAGACGGCCTGGGAGGGCCGGTTTCCGCGAGCGGCGTGATGACACTTCGAGCATTCCTGGCTGGTGTACGCCGAATCAACGTGCACCACCGGCACACCGGCCCGCTTCGCCTTATAGGCGATGAACGAGCCCAGTTGCGCGAACGGCCAGGAGTGGACCTTGACGCGTTGGGGCTTTCTCAGCCGTGCCCGCTCGCGAATGCCCGTGAGTGTCTCCAGGGCGATCCCGCGACCGGTGCTCCCCCAAGCTCTCGGCTGCGCTCGAGCAGGGAGGTGCCCCCCTGCCTCCGCCACGATCCGCTTCGATATCTTGTGATTGATGTCCTTGGCGCGCCGGGCTTCCTTGCCCGCATGCCTCTTCGCCCGCCGCTTCGCGGACTTGGTGTTCTTCCTCTGCAGCTTGCGCCGCAGCTTACGATCCTGTTCCCGCTTGCGGTTGATCCGACGCCCCCAGTGGCGCTCGCCGTCGGAGGTGGCCGCAATGTTCACGATGCCCAGGTCGACGCCGAGGAAGCCGGCCGGGTGGGTGTTCGGGGCGGCTTCGTCGATGTCGCAGGTCGCGATCAAGAACCATTTCCCGCCCTGGCACACCAGATCGGACTCACCCCGCCGGTGCGCGGCCAGGACCTCCAGCTGCTCGGCCTGCCCGGTGAACGCCACGTTCTTCGGCCGACCGGACGTGTTCCAGATCGACACCGTGTGTGCCTGGTGCTGCCAGGACAGCATCCGGTCGTCGTAAGGCTGCGCCGCCTGGGGCCGGTATGACGACCGGTTTGCCCGAGGCGCGAGTGTGCCGCTTACTCCCGGGCCGCCCGCACCGGCCGTTACGCAGGTTCGCCTTCAAGGTGGTGTAGGCGTCGCAGGTCTTCTTGATCGCGTGCTGGGCGGCCTGCGCGCCAAGCCCCCACCGCTCCCGGATCTCGGCATAGGCGTGCTTGCGGAGCTCCAGCGGACGTCGCGCCTCTTTCTCGAATGCGACGGACGCGGCCCACGTGGCGGCCTCGTTGCAAGCGTGCAGGGTCGCCTCAAGTGCCGCCGCCTGTACGGGCGTCGGCAGCAGCTTCACCCGCACCACCAGCTTCACGATCAGCGAACCTATACACCTGGACGAAGACCCACACACGTTCGCCCCCGCCCCACCCCAACGAGCGAAACCCGCCCCGGCCCTCCCCCGCGCACACCGCCGTAGCCCCGCTCCGCCGGAACGCCTCCCGGCCGCTCCGCAGCCGTGATGGCCTGCGGCACATCACGGCGACGCTCCGCGTCGCACCCCGTGGATGCGATTCCTCCCGGGCGTGAACGCCCGGGGTTCCTCGCAAGAACCCGCTGAAGCCGACGTACGGGCTGACTCCTTGGCCTGGGCCCCGGTCGCTGTGTCCGGGGCGCCACTTCAGACTTGGGGAGGTCCTGCTCCGCGCTGTAACGGAAGAGACAAGATCGCACACGGGGTGTTCTGCGTCCCTACCCTGCCTGACATGGGTGGGATTGATGTGGCCAATGGAGTCGTTGGCGCGATGTTGGGGATGCTGTTCGCGGTGTTGTTTCAACAGCCGTTACAGAACAGCTGGTACAGACTCCGGACTCGCTCCACGAGAGCGGTACGCAGCCTGAGACAGCGGGAGGAGTCCAGTCCCGCGTGGAGAACCTTCTCTCTGGGGCCCCTCCATACTTCCGCCCTGGTTGTGGAGGGAGATGGCGAGTCGTCCATACCCGCCGACGCCATATACATCCAAGTGCTCGACGAGGAGATCGAGCTGCCCTCGGACATGGTCGGATGGCTCGCTGAAATCGAGGCTGAGAGCGCACGCTTGCGTGCGGAGGGCCGAACGCCGTTGTGGAACGGTCCTCGCTACGCAGTCGAATCGTTCGACGTCTCCCGCACTGCCCTCGACGAACAGCCCGAAGTCCATCTGCGGCTACGCCCGACGGACTACTACACGTTTCTTGCGGCTCAGCAGCTCGACCGACGGCTGGCCGACGGTACAACTCCTCGGTCCTGCTACCTCGACCCGGACGATCCGCTGCAGGCACCTGCGTTTCTTCAGTGCAGTTTCGCCATCAACGTTGCGGTGGTGACCGCCGACGATATGTTGGTCGTCAGCCAGCGCAGCGACCGGGTCCGTATGGCGCCAGGTGTCTGGAACTCCTCTGTGAACGAGGGCATGTCACGGCACATCGACTCATCCGGCCGGAGCGCCCCGGACCTGTATGCCGTCGCCCGGCGTGGCATGCGGGAGGAACTCTCCATCGAGCCGAACGAGTACTCACTTGAACTGCTTGCCTTTGTACTGGACATCGACAAACGTCACTGGAGCGCTCACTTCTACGCCAGGCTGAAGGACTTGACCGGCGAAGGCCTGCAGGCACGTATGAGCAGAGGAGTCGCGGACAGATGGGAACATCAGACCATCGACTACGTGTCTTTCCGCCCTACAGCAGTAGTCAAGTACATACTCCGTGCCGATCGGATTCATCGGTGGGCTCCACTTGCGCCGGCGCTCTTCCATCTCGCGTTGGTACACGTCTACAGCCGCACAACGGTCGAAAGAGCGGGCGCGCAGATTCTTCGGCGCATGTAGTAGCGAACGGAGCAAATGGAGGCTCCCACTCGATGAAGATCTCGGAGGCCCCGCAGCGACTACCGGCGCCGCCCGAACAGACCGCGGGGCTCGTTCGCTTCCGCTTCCGCCTGTGCGCGGACTGCGGCCTCTTGGCGTTCCTTCTCCGCCTCTTCCTGCAGTGCCGCGGCCTCGCAGGACTCACACAGTTGCGGCCGCCACCCGTGGCTGGGGCGGGGGTAGCGCTGCACGATCTTCCAGCGGTCGTCGGGGAACTTCGCCCCGCACACCGTGCACACCGGGCGCCGCGCCTCGTGTTCCGCGGCCTGCTGCGCGGCGAGGCGTTTCTGTTCAGCCTGGTGGGCTTCCTGCCGGGCCTGTTGCTGTTCGCGCCGGCGTTCCAGGGCAGCGTCCATGCGGGGGTTGCCGATCGCATCCCACAACGTCTTGAGATGTCGGCGGTTGAACCTCCAGAAGATCTTCCCGTGCGGGCCTTGCTCGCGTAGCAGCTCCAGCGTGGTCGTCACGATGGGGATCTTCTGTTCGCAGGTGTGGAACGCATCGTCGCTGTCCCGTCGGCCCTGCCAGTGCTCGCGGGTGAGGCGTGCGACTTTCTGCATCTGCGTGCGCGCCGGACGGGCGCCGATCTGGTGGAGGACGAGCAGCACCGGCGGCATGGCCAGCGAGACGCCCCGCTGGCCTTGGGGGCCGCTCCAGCGGGTGCGCCACATCGGCCGGTTCCGGCCGTCGGTGTCCTTCACGGTGCGCTGGTAGAACCGCGAAGAGGAGGTCGTAGTCCTTGATGCCGTTCGTCGACGGCCTGCCCGTGACGACGTTCCACACGGTGTGGAACCGGCAGCCGGCCGTTACATACCACCCGGCAGCTCCAGCGTCGCCGCCCGCGATAGGACCACCGTCAACATGTCCTTACGGGACAGCACCGCGCGAAGGGACTCAAGTTGCTGGTCGAGAGGGAGTCGGCTGATCATCAGCCCTGCCTCACAGCTCGCCCGCCGGACGGGCCACCTGTGCCTCAAGGACCCCTCGGTGGAGGGCGGGCGTCGCCCGCCCTCCACCGACTCCGAAACATCGCCAGGACTCCGCAGACGTGTACTTCGGGCTTGATTTCCGGGCCGGAACCTCAGCTCTTGGTCAGGGTGCGGCCGAGAAGAGGCAGCATGTGGTCCCAGTGAAGCTGCAGTGCGGCGGGGTTGAAGGCATCGGTGTCGGACATGGTGAAGCCGTGGATGGTGCCGGGGTAGATCTCGGAGGTGTAGCCGACACCCGCCGCGTCCAGGGCCTGGTTGAGCTCGCCGAGGGCCTTGGGCGTCAAGTCGCTCTCCGCGTGGCCGAAGTGGACCTCGGCGGTGAGCTTGGAGAGGCTGTCAAGTCCGTCGACTCCCACCGGTCCGTGGAATGCAGCGAGGGCGGCTACCTGGCCGGGATGGGCCGCGGCGGTGCGCGTCGCCAGCAGGCCGCCGATGCAGTAGCCGGTCACCGCGACAGGTCCGGCGCTGACCTCGGGCTGAGTGGTGAGGAACTTGAGATAGGCGTCGGCGTCGCTCAGGACACGTTCTGTGGTGTGCGCCTCGATCAAGGGCATCAACTGGGCGAAGACTGCAGGCCGGACCTCTTCTCCGATGTGCTCGGGAAGTTCGATCACCGGTGCCGGGCCGTACCGGTAGAAAAGGTTGGGGACGAGCACGAAGTACCCGTGCCCGGCCAGTTCGCGGGCCATCTCCCGCAGCACGGGCCGGATCCCGAAGCCGTCCGCGTACATCAGCACCCCCGGGTGCCGCCCGCCACCATCAGGGAAAGCGGCGAACGCGTCGGCCTGTCCGTCCGCGGTGGGAATCTGCAGCATCTTGGTGGGCATGAATTCTCCTGTCGTGGTTGACGTGTCGAGCCTGTGATCAACACGACGGAGGCGGAGCCCGCGCAGCAGCGCAAGATCCTCGATCCAACAGCGGGCCGGCACCGGCCCGTACGGCGCTCAGAAGAGCACCGGGTCACCAATCAGTGTGTGGCGCAATGCCGTCCCGGTAGTCATGGCTGCACAACGTAGTCCACCGGATGAAGCCGATGCCAGCCCATCAGGTCACAGTGCTGTTCGCGAGAATGATCTCGGTCGACACCTCGGGATTCTGAACCCGGTCGACATGCCTGAGCCATCTCGGGTAGTGACAACTCACCTTTGCCCACGAACGGGCCCCCGGCTCAACGCGCAGCGGCCCAGGCGAACGAGGTCCGCCCACACCGCGCGCGCCTCGAACCCCAGGAGAGTCACTTCACCTTGACGCACGCCTTGACCGGTGCGTTGGGGCAGCGGGTCGCGTTCTCGGCGAGAGCGGCTTCTTCGGACGGGTCGATGGCGAGCTGCCAGCGGACCTTCACGGCGATCCAGTCGGCGATGTGGTCGCACCGGTCCCCTTCGAACGGCGGCATCCACGTGGACGAGTCCTGGTCTGCCTTCGACAGGTCCGTCTTCGCGGAGACCGCGATCAGAGAGCGGTGGTCACCGAGATCGTTTGCGTACTCCTCGCGCTCCCGCTGGCTCTTTAGTTTATCGTTCATCCGGTTCGGCGGACGCTGCCTTGATGTGAGGCCGGCTCGCTTGCGAAGCCGTGAGGCCTCGCTGTCCCTTGTGTGGCCATCAGCAGCGTGAGCACCGTGGGGAACCTCGACCCGGCCCACAGCCCCTCGTCCTCGGCCGCCACGACCACACCGGCCGGCTCCGGGCGGTCGGCCGCACCGTCGCCCTGCGCCCGGAGGCTGCCCGGCAGGTCGCCGGCCGAGCACCTGACCGCCGCCGCGGCCGAACACCCATGGACCGGCGCGCGCTTCGCCGCGGCCTGGGGGTCCCGAGACGTCCTGGACGCGGTGCTGGTCCGCCCCGAGCTGGTGGCGGAAATCAGCGCCGACCGGGCCGTGGACCACGGCGGCGTCTTCCGCCACCCGCTGCGCTTCAAGCGGCTGCGCCTGGACGCACGCCACGGCGGAGGACATGCCGGGGTTCGAAGTCGGGCCGGCCGCGGCCACAGTGTGAGCGAGCCGGTCCGTGCCTGTCACGCAGCAGACTCTGCTGGCTCCCCCGGTCTCCACTCGCCCTCCGCTCAGAAGCGCAGCAGCTCGAGGAGAGCCTCCGCGGTCCCGGTCCGGCTGTCCGGGCCGGGACCGCCGAGCCCGAAGTGCGGGGCTTGTGTTACAGGGCAGCCGGTGGACGCTGCCTCCGTGCAGGCCTGCGTACAGGCACCGGGCAGCGGGGTCGATGGCCAGGGTTCGTATGTCGTGCCCAGTCAGTTCGGATTCACCGGGCGTGGAGCAACTCGCGGATGTCCTGCCAGTCACTATCGATCGCTTCCACCCGCGCGTCCCGCCAGGTGGAGGGGAGAACGGCTCGGTGGTTGCGGAGTTCTCGCACCAGCAGCACGGCCCGGTTCAGGGTGAAGGCGGCACGGGCGGATGAGGATCCGGCTGCTACCAATTCCTCGATCTGTGTGCGGGCTTCCGCAGAGGTGGCCAGGACGGTCCAGAGCACTGCCAAGTCGTGTCCTGGCAGGTAGCGTCCCGCGTGCTCCCAGTCGATCAGCGTGGTCCGTCCGTCGAACCCGAACACGAAGTTGGTCGGCAGCGGGTCGCCGTGGCCCGGCACCATGTCCGTGCCGACCTGGTGGAACAGGTCGGTCAGGGCCTGGTGGTCCTGCCGGGTCGTCAAGCCCTGGCGGTGATCGCCGTCAAGGCGTCCGGGGTAGTCGGGGGTCCGGGTGAACACGTCGGTAGGGGGCCGCCACCGGGCAAGGTCGGTCATCGCCTCGATCATCGCGGTGACGTGTGCCGGGTCCAGTGCCTGCGACGGGAACCGGTCTCGGCCTGGGACAGGGGGACGGCCCGGGGCGTGCTCGATCAGCAGTACGCCGTGCTGCTCGTCTGCGGCGATGAGGGCGGGGACGCGCACCGGCGGCGGAGTGTGGGTGAAGCATCGGTAGGCCTCGATCTCCGCGCCGAACTTCTCCGCCCAGAGCGGTTCCCGGCTGGTCAGAAGCTTTGCAACGGCCGGTCCGTCCTCGCATTCTCCCGCGATGAGCAGGGACTTCTCGGTGCGGGAGAGGATTGTGGTGGGGCGGAAGTCCGGTCGCAGCCGGATGACCGCCGCCGCGACGCTGGCGAGTTCGTCGGACACGGAGCTCCTCGAGGTGTCGGAGACGTAGGCAGCCGGCTGCTCGCGGCCGGTTCTGCGCAGCAGCGGGGTGTACGTTCGGGGGACGCGTCACCGTGCCGCCCGGTGCGCGCTCCACCACCTGATGCTCGTCCGCCTCGTTGACGCAGTGGGCGGCAGCCCCGGCCGCTGTAACGGCGGCGACGATCGTCTGGGCGGCATTCTCAGCCTCGCTGCTACCCATGTCACGGTCGGAGCGGGTCTGTGGAGCGAACTCACCGTACAGTCCCTCCCCGAAGGAACAGTCTTCTCCCTGCTCGGACCGAACGGCACCGGCGGGCCCTGGTCGCCGTCCCCGCCGCCAGTACGCCCTCTTCCTCCGCCGCTTCCACCGGGTGTCCGACCACCTGCCCGGGGTCGCAACGGCCCAGCGCGAGCCGTCATTCCAAGCCGTCGCCCGCGACGCGCACGGGGCACCTGCCTGACCCGCACGCACGGTCCGCGGTCAGTCTTCCCGCCGGGTGACCCGATCGCGCTCGCCTGTCTCCGGAAGCACCGACGGCGACGGGGCGAGGCTGCGGCGCTCCTGGAAGTAGGCGTATCCCATCAGGCCGATCAGGATCGTCAGCAGCACCGCCGACGAACCCGCCGTACCGAGGTCGAGGCCGCCCTTGGCGACCGGCTTGGTGAGGAAGTCACCGGCGGTGGCGCCGAGCGGACGGGTCAGCACGAAGGCGATCCAGAAGAGCAGCACGTTCGGCACCGCGGGCACCCTCATCAGGGCCACCAGCACCAGCAGAACACCGGTCACGAGTGCCGCGCCGCCGGCGTAGCCGAGGCCTGAGCTGTCGGAGAGGAAGTCGCCCATCGAGGTGCCGAGGGTGTTGGAGACGAGGATCGCCGACCAGAACAGAGCCTCGCCGCGGAAGGTGACGATGTCGCGGATCTGGAAGGTCATGCCGGTCAGCTTCCAGATCGCGAAGATGACCACCAGGATCGAGATCAGGATGGCCGCACCGGTCGGATAGCCCAGGCCCAGGCCTTGCGGGCCCCAGCCCAATGAGGTGGTGCCGTCCGAGAGGAACTTCGTGCTGGCATCGCGGTTCATGAAGTCGGACATGGTGGTGCCGGCCATGCTGGTCGAAAGGATCACGGTCCAGTAGAAGAACGGGTTGTAGCGGCGGGAGCGCAGTTGAACGACCAGGGTCACCACGAAGAGCAGGAACAGGGCGATCGTGGTGAGGAAGTAACCGATCTTCAGGGTCTGCGCGAAGAGGTCGCCTGCCGTCTCGCCCAGAGTCGTCGCGGCCACCTTCATGATCCAGAAGGCCAGGGTGGCCTCGGGCAGCTTCTTCATTACCGACTTGGTCGTGGTCACGGCCGACTGATGCGTGTCCGCTACGTCGAGGTCGGGGATGAGTTCCGGATTCTCCAAGGTCGGGCACTCCTGGTTCTGCGAGGGAGGGCAGCCGCCCGGCGACGGCTGCCGCAGTGTCCGACGCTCGCAGTGATCGCCTGAACACATCCTGAACGCTTTGTAGTTGTTCAGTTACTTTAAGTGTTCGGTGCCGTCACTGCCTTGCGTGTCACTGCCAAAGCCTCATCAAGCGGCACCGTCGAGGGCGAGTGGGTCGAGACCTCGGCGCGGACCCGGGCCGCGCTGAAGCGCTGGCTGGACGTGCGCAAGGACCTGGTGCAGCGGGCCCACGGCACCTCTTGGCTGTGGGTGTCGCTCTGGCAGCCGCGACTCCAGAAGTACATGGCCCGCGAGACCTGAGCACGTGCTTGGCCAGCCGGGCAAGGTACGGCGCTCAGACGGCGTCAGCGGCGAGACGTTGCGAGGGCCTGGTCGGCCGTCGCGAAGCGGTGCTCCGCCGGCTTCAGCACGTCGTAGAGATAGCCGAAGTACTCCGTCTCCGCCGTTCCTGTGAGCACCGCCAGCAACAAGGTCAAGCACCCCATGTCGTGGTGCTCCCACAGGGGTCCGCGGCCCTCGTTGTAGAGCACGGTCCACTCGTCGGGTGGCTGGCTGGGCCGAACCAGCCAGTACAGGAAGGCCCCCGTGCCCTCCTCGAATGCCCACGGCAGGACCCGCGCCCCCGCCTCCAGCAGGCCGGCAGGCTTCGCCTCGAACTCCCACAGGTCGGCCAACACCTCGTCCCGTTCCGTCGTCTGCGCGCGCAGGTCGCAGTCGCTGTAGGCGGAGTCGGGGACGAGTAGCCAGATCGTGTCGTCGAAGATGCCATCGCCGTATGTCTCGACGAGCTGCTTGTAGTCAGCGGGCAGACCCGTACCCATGGAGCGCTCGGCCTGCGCCCAGTCCACTGCGGGCCGTGGCCCGACAGGCGGCGGGCAGAGGCGTACGAGGGAATCGAGGTCGATCATGGAACGGACGCTACTGGCACCCCAGCCGGTGCCCGTGGGCGGGTGGCCGGCGCGGCAAAGGGGCCCGCCCCCGAGTGAAGGCCTTGGGACGTTCTGAGCGCTGTACTTGGCCACAGGGGCCAGCTACGACGCTCAGTCAGATCACATCAGTCCCATGGGACCACGCGGGACCGAGGACTTGGCACTGTTCGATTTTTTTCGGACCCGCGACCGCCAAAACCCTGAACCGGTTCGGGATCACCGCCATCGGCCAGCTCGCCGACACCTGCGCCAGTCCCCTCATCCGGCTGCTCAGCGCACACGCCGCCCGCGACCTGCACGCCCGCGACCACGGCCTGGACGACCGGCCCGTCCGACGCACCGCCCTGCTCCGCTCCACCAGCACCAGCCACAATTTCGATGCCGCCGAACTCGACCCGGTCGCCCACCGCCGGGAGCTGCTTACCCTGGCCGACGAGCCCGGCGCCCGCCTGCGCACAACCGGCGAGGTCTGCCGGGGGCTGACGCTCACCGTGCGCTACGCCGATCGCACCAGCACCACCCGCAGCCGCGCCCTGCCCGAACCAAGCGCCCACTCCCCCGCCCTCACCACCCTCGCCTACAGCGTCTACACCTCGCTGGGGCGAGCGGGCCCGAGTACGCCCTCGCCATGCGCGCCGGCCGGCTCGGGCCAGACGAAACTGCGCACCATCAACTGCTGCTCGACGACGGCGACGAGAAAGCTCGCCGCGTCGAAGCTGTCGCAGACGCCGCTCGCAGTCGGTTCGGACCACACGTCATCACCGCCGCCACCCTCGCCCGCGCCCGCGCCACACGAGTTGGGCACCCCAGGGAGCCGTCATGAGCGGCGCGAGAGAAGGCCACTACCACCTGCTCCTCACCGACGACACCGACGTCCTGCACGGCTTCCTGTAGTGGAGTCTCGGAGAGCGAGGGCCAACTACACCTCGCCTGTGGCGAACAGCTCAAGGTGCCCGCACTTGGGGCAGCGGAACGCCTCTATCTGCCGCCGGAGTCGGCCCATCCGCTTGGCGCCCCCGAGAATCCCCCGCTCCAACGCACCCTCGATCCAGCGTGCGTACCCGCGTGAGTGCTCGCCGGCGTCCTCGACGAAACCCTCCACCAGACCGACGGTGCTGCACTGGGTGCATGTGTAGCTGTTCATCCCGTGAGTGTAGGAGGCGGTGCGACCAGGCGAGGCCCGTAGCCGTCGGCTCCTGCCGGGCTGGGGCGGCGGAAGTCGAAGCCCACGGCCGGTATGCCTGCGCAGCCCTCGAGCAACGACTCGCTGCAGACAAGTCAGCGATCCCGATCCAACGAGACCACAAGCGAATCGGAGGAGATCGGGCGCTGTCCCATCTCGAACGATCTGGTCCCGGCCCGGACCTGTGTCCTGGGGCGACCAGATGAGTTGAGACATGAGCGTGCCGAGGATCTCGGCTGATCCGGTCCTGGGTGACTGGATGCCGGAAGCTGTCTCAGCTGATCTGGTCAGGCTCCGTCGTTTCGAACTGCCGCCAATCCTGGGCGGCGGTCCTGGCGGAGGCGGGCTGGGACATGCCCCGGGAGTTCCGGACCAAGTCGGCTCAGTCTGCGTCCGCCAGTACGGAACGCAGTGCTTGCGTGATCGCCGCGTCATCCGCGCCCGGCTTCCGGTCGAGCCGGGAAGGAAAGACTGTGCGTGATCTCCGGCGGTCGGCTTGGCACCACCCGGGGAGCGGCTCGCTCGGTTCGTCCATGAGCCGCCAACCTGGCCACTTTTACCCTCTTTATGAAGTAAAGGAGTTGGCGTAAAGGTGACTTGACGCCTGATGGACAGGGCAAAGTGCTGACCTCGGCACTTGACGGCACCACGCTGTCCTCCCATGAGAGACATGAACAACAGGTGGCGCCGCGGGATCCGCCCTCCCCGGCCTCGGCATACGGTGGCAGCCGCCGCCCTCGTGGCGCTCGTGGCCGGTCTGACCGCCGCCCCCGGCGCCGCTCAGGACCTCGGCCCGCACACCGGGCGAACGGAAGCCGCCGCGCAGACCGGTGCGGCCCGGTCGCCGATCATCTCCCGGCATCAGCTCACCCTGATCACCGGCGACCGCGTCACGCTGGAGACGGACACCTCGGGCAAGCAGAGTGTGTCGGTCGAGCCCTCCGAGGGCCGCGAACGAGTCGCGTTCATCAAGCGCCAGGCCGGTCGCGACTGGACGGTCATACCCGCCGACACGCTCCCGCTGCTCGCGACGGGCCGCCTCGACAAGGCGCTGTTCAACGTCTCCGCCCTGGTCCGGGGCAAGTACGCACAGCGGTCGAGCCTGCCGCTGATCGTCGAGTACGCCGGGGACGCGGGCACCGCCCGGCGACAGCTGACCGCCGCCGGTGCCGACACCGTCCGCCCCATCGGCGGGACCCCCTTCGCGACCCTCGGCGAACACCGTGCGGACGCCGCAGGGTTCTGGAAGGGCATCGCCCCCGGCCGGGCGGACGCCACGTCCTTCGGAGCGGGTGTGCGCCGGGTCTGGCTGGACGGCCACTCCAGGATTCAGCTCGACAGCACGGTGCCGCGCATCGGCGCCCCGCACGCCTGGGAGAAGGGCTACACCGGCACCGGCGTCAAGGTCGCTGTGCTCGACACCGGTTACGACCCCAACCACCCGGACCTCAAGGGCCTCGTCACCGAGTCCGCGAACTTCACCACCGAGCCGAACACCGACGACCTGAACGGTCACGGCACCCATGTGACCTCCACGGCCGCCGGTTCCGGCGCCGCCTCCGACGGCCGCTACAAGGGTGTGGCACCCGGTGTGCAGATCCTGTCCGGCAAGGTGTGCACCGCGGACGGCAACTGCGACAACTCCGACATCGTCGAGGGCCTGGCCTGGGCCGCCCGGCACGGCGCCAAGGTGATCAACCTCAGCCTGGGCGACACGGACACACCGGAGACCGACGCCCTCGAGGCCATGGTCGACACCGTGACCCGTGACTACGGCACGCTGGTCGTGGCCGCGGCCGGCAACAGCGGTCCCGACAAGGTCTCCTCGCCCGCCTCCGACGACCGGGCGCTGGCCGTCGGCGCGGCCGAGGAGGACGACGACCTCGCCGTCTTCAGCTCGGTCGGCCCGCGGGTGGGCGACTCCGGCCTCAAGCCGGACATCATCGCCCCCGGCGTCAACGTCGTCGCCGCGAGGGCGGGCGGCACCACCGCTGACGACGGCTATGTCGCGATGAGCGGCACGTCCATGGCCACGCCCCATGTGACCGGAGCCGCCGCCATCCTGTTCCAGGAGCACCCGGACTGGACGGCGGAGCAGGTCAAGCGTCAGCTGATGCAGTCGGCGACCGGCGCCAAGGAGCACGGCGCCTACTTCCAGGGCGCCGGACGCGTCGACGTCGCCCGGGCGGTCGACCAGGACGTCACCGCCGACACCACCGCACTGGACTTCGGGCTGATCCGCTGGACGGACGGCAAGCGGCCTCCTGTGACCAAGACCATCACCTACCGCAACCCGGGCGCCGCGCCGGTCACCCTTCGGCTGAAGGACAACCCGAGCAGCGGGAAGAAGGACGTGCCCGCTCCCGCCGGCCTGTTCCGGCTCAGCGCCGACACGGTCACCGTGCCCGCGCACGGAACCGCGGCCGTCACCCTCACCGCGACCCCGGAAGCCACCACGACGTACGCCGCCTACAGCGGTGTGGTGACCGCGAGCACCACGGACAACCAGGTGTCGGTGCGCGTCCCGTTCGGCATGGACGTCGAGCAGCCGTCCTACGACCTGCGCATCGCCATGAAGAGCCGCACGGGCGCCGCCCCCGACAACGCCTACCTGCTGGTCAACTCGGCCGACGGCAAGGCGTACGAGGTCGAGGCGCTCGGCAAGAGCAGCACAGTGGTGCGACTGCCGAAGGACACCTACTCGGTGAGCGGCTTCTACTTCGACGCCTCCTTCACCGAGGGCACCATCGTCGGTGTGCCGAAGGTCGTGATGAGCGCCGACCGGCAGGTGACCATCGACGCCCGGAAGGCGAAGCCCGTCACGGTGTCGGCACCGAGCCGCTCCGCGCGCATCATGTCGGCCGAGATCGGCACGATCAGCATGGCCGACCAGCTTCTCTCGGTCACCATGTACAACGCGATCGGCACGGACCACATCGACGGTGTGTACGCGGTGCCGACGGCACAGTACAAGGACTCGAAGTTCACGTACCTCGTCACCAGCGTCTGGGGCGACCCGTCCGGCGCAGACGGGAACCCCGCCTCGGTCTACTACCTCACGCGACCGGTGCACGGCGCCATCCCGGCGGATCCCGCCTACAACCCCCGCAAGTCGGAGCTGGCCAGGGTGAACACCACGTTCGCCGCCACCACGCCGGGAACCACGGCCACGCGCATCGTGTGGACGTACGTCGGCAACGTCCGCTTCAGCGGCCGGGCGATGGAGGGAATTCCGGTCCCGGCCCGGCGTGTCGACTACTTCTCGGCGGCCGACGGCCTGCGCTGGCAGACGGCCTTCGACCAGAACAGCTTCCTCGAACCGGACAAGCACGGACAGAGCTACCTCAGCGACCTGCACGGCTACAAGTCCGGCTCCCAGGTCGAGGAGCGCTGGAACGGCGGGATCCAGGCCGTGGGCCTCTCGTCCCAGATGGCTGCCTTCCGGGAGGGCGACACGATGTACCGGCCCTTCCAGTCGGCCGCGAACGGCAACCTCGACCTGGTGGCCGACACCACGTCCGGCCTGCCCGAGGTGAAGTTGTGGCGCAACGGCGAGCTGGTCTCCCACGACTGGAGCATGAGCGACGTCCCGGCCGACGCCACCCCCGCCGACTACCGTCTGACGGTCGAGCACAACCGTGACATGGCCCCCAGCTCTGTCTCCACGAGTGTGCGGGCGGAATGGCGGTTCCGGTCGCAGACCACGGCGACCCGGCAGGCGCTGCCGCTGTACGCCGTCCGCATGTCGCCGAAGCTGGACGAGTGGAACCGGGCCGAGGCCGGCGGCAAGCTCGACATCCCGGTCCTGATCCAGCGGACGGCCGGCGCCCCGGCGTCGCCCATCCGCGTCTTCACCACCGAGGCCTCCTTCGACGAGGGGAAGACCTGGCAGTCGGTGCGGGTCGAGGGCTCCGGCATGGAGCGCACCGTGACCGTGGAGCACCCGCGCCGCGCCGCGGGCGGCTCGGTCAGCCTGCGTGTCCACGTCGAGGACGCGGCGGGCAACTCCTTCAAGGAGACCGTCATCAAGGGCTACCTGCTCAAGTAGCCGCCTTCGCGGAGCAGCCACGTCCTCGGGTAACTGCTTCCGCGAGTGGCGCAGCCCGGCCGCAGCGGCCGGACGAACGGGGACAGGGCCCGCCGGACACGTCCGGTGGGCCCTGTTCGTGTGCGTTGCGGCGTCCGCCGTACTCTCAGAGCCAGTCGCGGCGGGCCGCGTGCCAGCCCAGCTGCATACGGGTCGCGACGCCCGCCAGGCTCATCAGGCCCTGGATGCGCCGCTGGACGGTGCGCTTGCTGACCCGCAGCTGTCCGGCTATCGCCTCGTCCGTCATGCCGGCGACCATCAAGGAGAGCAGGTGCCGGTCCTCCCCGACCGGCGAGGCGGCATCCGTCGTGCCGGCGCCACCGATCTGGCCCTCCTCGGTCACCCGGAGCGGGGCACCGATCTCCCAGTGGTGTTCGAACAGGGCGATGAGCGCGTCCAGCAGGCTGCTCTCCCGCACCACCGCGGCCCGCAGTTCCCGGGGGTTGCGGGACGTGCCCGAGGCGGCCAGCGGCAGGATGGCCACCGACCGGTCGGCGATCGCCATCCGCAGCGGCAGCAGAGGCACCGCCCGGGCGACCTCTCCGGCGCACACGCCCTTGACGACGTAGTCCACCGCGTCGGGGTCGTCGAAGTACGCCTGCTCGTACAGGGCCCTGTAGAGCACGCCCCGGTCCAGCGCGTCGAACTCCTCCTGATTGCTCTCCGGGGACATGGCCACGTACTGGGCCTTCACGAACCACATCATCTCGCGGCCGGCGCCGTGCTGGAGCTGACGCAGATGCTGGCGCAGTGCCGCCGCGCCAGTGATGATCTCGACGTCCTCGTCCGTGCTCCGGGCCCATGCGCTGCGGCGGTGCGTCTCCGCCAGTTCGTAGACGGCGGCCCGGGTCTGTTCCAGGGCGTCGAAGTGGCGTTGGAGCCGGGGCATAAGGGCCACCTGCGGCGGCACGGCCGTGAACCATTCGGGACTGTCCTCGGCCGCCGACGCCAGGCCCTTGCGCTCCAGCGCGCGCAGCAACAGCCGCGCGGTCACGACGTCGAGGTCCGAGCGGCCGGAGATGTCCTGAGCGGACGCCGTCCCCGTGGCGACCAGAAGGCGGTACACCTCGCTCTCGTCGGCCGTCAGGCCCACCGTCTCCAACATGTCGCCACCTTTCTCAGCATCCGGGCCGGCTCCGCCCGGGTTCGCGTGGGGGAAAACGCGGTCGGCCCGGCGGATGATTCCACCAGACCCTGCGACCAGACACCATGCCGGTTGTCACCGGCGATCTGGTTCACCGTGACGGGGCGGTGCCGTCAGCACATCCGGTGGACCCACGGCGGGGCCGCTCGAGTGTCACAGACTGTGGGCCACGGGGTGGCGAGGCTCGTACAGCGGCAGTTCGGCGCCACTGGGCAGACACACCGCCGTCAGCCTGCCCCAGCACCGTTCGCTGCCCGGGCGGATGATCTCGACGCCCCGCGCACGCAGTTCCCCGAGCTGGGCGTCGAGGTCGTCGCACATCAGACAGAACTCGTGCTGGGGGCGCCCTCGGTGGGGTGTACGGCGATCTCTGCCTGGGGCAGCTTGAAGATCAGCCACCCGCCGCCCGCGTCGACACCGGGGAAGGCGACGACGTCGCGGATGAAGTCGCGGTCGGCCTCCGCGTCCTGGCTGTAGAGGATGACGTGGGCGCCGTTGATCATGCCGGACCTTCGTTTCGCTGAGGTGGGGACCGTTCGGTCTACGGGGTCGTCACAGGGCCCGACTGGTCCCAGCCGGGTACGAGGTCATCACGGTGGACATCGTCCCCGTGGACCCGCCCGCCGCAGGTCCCGCACACCGTGTGGGTGACGGGTTCGTGATCCCGGTGCCGGATCCGGCCGGGCAAGGTGACCTTGTCGTGGCCGGCGAGATCACACAGGTGCTGCACGGCTGGCCGGTGATCGGCGTCCTCCAGTTCGCCGATGCAGCGATCCCGGAACTCCGCGAAGCGCTCCTGGTCGTGGTGGCGCCAGTGGCGCAGGTCCGCCGACGGCGCCACGTCCCGGAGCCATTCGTCCAGGTGGGCCCGTTCTTTGCTCATTCCGCGGGGCCACAGGCGGTCCACGAGCACTCGCTTCCCGTTCTGCGACGAGGTGTCCTCATAGATCCTCTGACAACTGGGATCGCCGCGTGGGCGGGGCCGCCGGCTGCGGTCCCACCCACGGGGTGCTGTCCCAGGTGACCTCCCGGGGTGTGACGTCAGCGCAGGCCGAAGGCCCGGGTGATCGTCTGCGAGACGGTGTTGCCCGCGCTGTCCCGGGCGCCGACCCGGAGGGTGACGAAGTCGGCGGACCTCGGCGCGCGCAGGTTCGTCCGCCATCCGTCGTCGCACCGGCTCAGGTCGGTCCGCTGCCAGGTCGCACCGTCGTCGTACGACACCTCGACCGTCGGCTTCCCGATGGTGGCGGTGGTGCCCGGCAGGTGCGAGGCGGTCACCGTCAGGCCGGCGTGCCGGTCGGCACGGCCGGACTTGTCGGTGTCCACGCCGTAGTCGAGCTGGATGAGCGGCAGGGACACCGCCGCATCGCTGCCGGTGACCGCGGAGGTGAAGTCCCACTCGGTCAGCGTGTGCGTCGAGTACGGGTTGGCCCAGGTGCCGCGGTCGTTGTCGAGGACCAGACGGTAGGGCAGGCGCTCGGCGCCGAGGCCGGGAACCTGCAGGTACTCGGCGTTGCCCCAGTCGAGCTGCTGGTCGCCCTGGTAGAGCGACATCCAATCCTTGACGTCGAAGTTCGCGCCGGCCTCGCCGACGTGGCCGGACCCCGAGTCACCCCAGCCGGGCGCGGTGATGTACATCGTGTCGAGGTAGCGCACCGGCTGGTAGTTGATCGGGCCCATGCGGGGCCGCTGGATCGGGCCGAACCAGCTGACCTTGCCGGTCTTGCGCGCCGGGTAGTTCAGCGGGTCGATCGAGTGCTGCCCGGTCTCGCCCCGGATGAAGGCGTCGTCAAGCCACGTGGTGCCGGCGGTGACCCAGTCGGTGCGCTCGCCCTGGGCGGGCGCGGTGAGCTGGTTGCCGACGGCCCAGCCGCGCCAGACGTCCGGACGGAACTCCATCGCCTTGCCCTGCCGGTAGTTCCGGAAGGAGACATTCACCCGGCCGAGGTCCTTGGACTCCTCACGCCAGGTCGGGTCCGCCGGAACGGCGCCCGTCCAGTGGTGCACGACGTCGTAGACGTAGTCGGTCGTGGGGTGCGAGGTGACCTTCAGCGAGACCGCGCCATGCCGAAGTCGGCCGAGCAGGTCGGCGCCCTGGTCGGCATTGAGCGTCGCCACCGTCACCGGGGCCGGGCTCTCCGGGCTCCAGGGGTTCTCGTCCCAGGGCTGCAGGCGGCCGACGCCGTCGTTGACGACCAGCAGCAGCCGGGCGCCGGCGGCCGCGGCGGCCTCCGCCTGGGCCTTGATCCCTTCCGTGCCGGCGCCGCGCACCACGACGGCCTTGCCGCGCACGTTCTGCCGCGCGAGCTCCTCGGCCGTGCCGTCACCGGCGAAGACCGCCGTCAGGTTCCGGGTACCGGCGGGCAGCGGCGTGGCCGCGCGCTTGACCAGAGGGTCGTTGAAGGTCGTCGACTGCGTGCTCACGGTCAGCGCGGGCTGCTCGAGGCGGAAGCGGGCGCCGGTCTCGAACTCGCCGTCGGTGACCTTCTTGCCGGTCGGGAGCGCCCAGATGCTGTCGTACGACGGGTCCGGCAGCATCGACGTCTCCACCAGGCTGTCGGTGAAGGACCGGTGGGCGTCCAGGCGCGGCGCGACGGCGGTGGTCTGCTGCGGCACGCGCGCCAGGATCCGGCGTGCCTTGCGGCCGTCCAGGGTGACGGTACGGTCCTGGTCCAGCTTCACGTCGTTGAAGGCGAGCAGCACCATGCCGCGCGAGTGCGGGCCTTCGGCGCCCTGCACGTCACCGGTGAGCCAGCCGCTGTAGCTGCCGACGGGCAGCCGCGCCGTGCCGGTGCCGGACGCGTCGAGGTCCATCACCGTGAAGAGGTGCTCGGCGGTCAGGACGACCCGGCCCTCCAGCGGCTTGCCCGAACGGTCCTTGGCGACCACGGTCAGATTCTGCCGCTGGCCCTCGCGGGCCGCGCCGATCAGGGTCCGGGCGCGGACCGCTCCGCTGCTGTCCGTACCGGTGATCATGGCGCTGACCGACTGGTCGCCGACCAACTTGTCCAGATCTGCCGTCAGGGTGACCGTGGCGGTGCCGTGGGCGGGCACGGTGACGTGGTCGGCGGAGAGGTTGAACAACCCTGCCGGGACGGTGCCGTTGACCGCCAGGTTGAGGTTGGCCGGTGCGTCTCCGACGTTGGTGTACGTCACTGTCTGGATGTCGGTCTGCCCCGGCTTCGGCGGCCACGTGTAGAAGCCGGAGTAGGCGCTCGTGGTCGCGAAGACCGTGGTGTGCACGGCCGCCAGCGCGTCGAGCCGGCCGGCGCCCGCCTGGTACGGGGTGTACGCCGGGGTTGCCTTGGCGCTGCTGACCAGCGCCTCCTTGAGCTGGGTGCCCGTCCAGTCGGGGTGCTCTGAGGCGAGGAGCGCGGCGGCACCGGCGACGTGCGGCGTCGCCATCGACGTGCCGCTCATCGTGGTGTAGTAGCCGGAGCCGCGCTTGTAGTGCGAGCGCGCCGCGACGATGTCGACGCCGGGCGCGGTGATCTCCGGCTTCAGCCCGCCGTCGCCGTCACGCGGCCCCTGGCTGGAGAAGTCGGCGAGCGTGTCGGTGGAGTCGACGGCACCGACGGTCAGCGCGGAGTCTGCGGCACCGGGGCTGCTGATGGAGTGCGGGCCGCCGTTGCCCGCCGCGATCACGAACAACGCGCCTGTGTCGTGGCTGAGTTCGTCGACGGCCTGGCTCATCGGTTCGGTCTTGTCACCGCTGCCGCCCAGGCTCATGCTGATGATCCTGGCCTTCTGCTCGCGGGCGGCCCACTCCATGCCCGCGATGATCCATGATTCCTGGCCGCTGCCCTCGGAGTTGAGCACCTTGCCGACGGCCAGCCGGGCGCCGGAGGCGACACCCCGCTCCTTGCCGTCGGAGGCACTGCCCGTGCCGACGATGGTCGAGGCGACGTGCGTACCGTGGCCGTTGTAGTCGGCGATGTCGTCCTCGCCGGGGACGAAGCTGGCGCTGTCGGACACCTGCCCGACCAGGTCCGGGTGTTCGGTGTCCGCGCCGCTGTCGAGCATCGCGACCTTCACGCCCTGGCCGGTGTCGCCCTCCGCCCATACCTTCTGCGCGCCGATCTGGGCGGTGGAGTCGGCCAGGTCGGCCTTCACCTTGCCGTCGAGCCACACGTGGGCGACGCCGCCCGCGAAGGACGGCTTCGCGGACCGGGCCGCCGCGCCGGAACCCCCGGTGAGCGAGGACCAGAACTCCGGTGCCTGCTTGTGGTTCTGCGCGAGGGCCGCGCCCTGGATGCTGTCCAGGCGGCGGACGTCGGTCGAGCCGGCCATCTTCGTCCGGGTGCGGGCCTTGGCGGCGGCTCCGGTGTAGCGCACGATCAGCGGCAGCCGGGAGCTGTGCGCGTCGTCGTAGCCCTCGCTGATCAGCCGCGTCACGTTGAAGAGCTGCTTGTCGAGTTTGCCGGCGCTCACGTACGGCAGGGCGGCGTCGGGGTAGACATAGGTGGCGCCGTCCACGACAGCGCGGTGGAAGCCGGTGGTGGCTCCGCTCGCGGCCTGGAAGGAGCGCACGACGGTGCCGTCGGCGGCGGTCCCGATGGTGACCTTGTCACCCGTGATCAGGGTGACGGTGTGCGTGCCGGCATCGCCGGGGGTTTGGTGTCCGGCGTCGTTGTGCGACACCTCACCGGCGGAGTACGCGGACACAGCGGCAGTCGCCGGTATGACGCCGAGTGTTAGCGCGGCCGCCACGGCGAGGGCGATCGGCCCGGGCCGGGGGATGGGGACCTTGGGCAAGGAAGACTCCTGAGACGCGGCGAAGAGCGAAAGATCACTGGATCTTCCGGCCTCCCCGGCCGTCGTTCAAGGGGTCGCACATGTCGCCCTTGCGCCATGGCACAGTTGCGCCGCGAGCAGACGGGGTGCCCAACATGTCTATCCCTGCGAAACGTTGCGGAACGCCATGTACGCACGCTGTCGGAGATCGAACTGGCCGATCAACGCCACGGCTCCTGCCGCGCCAAGCCATCGGTCGAGACCTTGCTTCTTACACCGAACGGCTGGTGCAGCAGCATCCTGCACTGCGCCCACCACGACGCCCGGTGGGAGCACCACCTGTCCCCCGAGGAGCTGCGCTCGATCGTTCAGCGCGCCATCGACACAGCTCTTCGGGCAGACCTTGAAAAGCAGGGGCAGCCCGCATGACCAGACGTCAGAAGATCACTCCCCGGGCCCCGCGCGCCCCGTCA
Source organism: Streptomyces sp. NBC_01003 (assembly GCF_045162695.1). Lineage (NCBI taxonomy): Bacteria > Bacillati > Actinomycetota > Actinomycetes > Kitasatosporales > Streptomycetaceae > Streptomyces > Streptomyces sp. NBC_01003. The sequence goes on along the minus strand of NZ_CP108707.1, from coordinate 9,996,464 downwards.
CCCATCGCCTGACGACGAGTCCGTCCTCCGTACGAGGAAGGTCGTCGATGAGGTGTTCCGTAAGAGCGTCAAGTCGGGCTCAGATACGGAAGACTGACGCCATGCGAGACACCGTCGCAGTCGCCTTGATCACGGCGCTCTCCACACTCTTCGCGGCTGGCTTGACCGGGGCCATCACCCTCCGGTTGCAGCGTCGGCAGGCTGCGGCTGCGCGAGTGCGTGCCCGTGAGGAGGCACGTCGTGCGGCGTATGCCGACTTGCTCTCCGCTTCGACAGAAACATGGTTCGCGATCGACGCGATGTGGAGGCTTATACCGCCGCAAAACGGGGACGCCCCGATGCACCCGGAGGCCGGCGAAGTCCTATCGGCTCTCAAGCGACTCGACCACGCCCTCCACGTCGCCTGCCTGCACGGCCCGTCGTCCATCGATACGGAGGCAGCAGAACTCTACTTCTACGCAAATAAGGAGTTCGGGACCATCATGCAGGTGCTGGACGGCAACATCGGCGACAGCCGCAGGGCTGTACAACTGTGCGATCCGGAGCTTGGCCCTAATCCCATGATGCGCTTGGTCAAGCGAACCGCCTTCACCGGCGCAGCCCGACAAGCGATCGAGAACGCGTCCTGACGGCCCAGCGACACGCATCGGGCCAGTTCGTGTTTGGTGGCTGCCGTGCCTTGTCCGTGGCCTAGCCCGCTGACCTGCTGGCGTGCCGCATCTTGCGGTTCACCTCATAGTGCAGCCGATATGAAGCGGACCGTGAGACTGAGCCTTTTCCAACCTGCTGCAAGGCGCACCGCGGTCGCCGCGAGCGCGGTGCTCGACTGTTTCATTCATCCACCTTCGGTATCCAGCCGCTCCGCGGACTGGAGCAGATACTCGGGCAGTTTTGAACTGGCCGCCAATACCTCGATGCCGATGAGGCGGCCCTGCTCGTCGAAGTCGAGGTTGATCATGGCGTCAACGTCCACCGGATCGCAGGGATACATACGCGCGGACTTCACGCGGGCTTGCGGTTCGGTGAGGTACACGTACGCTGCGTCCACCGTCTTGTCGTAGGTGACTCTGACGTCTGCCACGGTGAACGGGCTCCCTTGCTGTCGTTGATGGCGGCGCTGTCCTTGTCCATGCCTCCAGCCGCAGCGACCTCAGGCTGCCGTGGCGAGGTGCACGGCCAGGACAGCCGTGACGATGTCGGTGATGCGGGCGGTGCTGCAACGCAGTTTGCGCAGGAGCCGCCAACTCTTCAGGGTGGCATTGGCCTGTTCTCCGGCGCCTCGGATCCTGGCGTGGGAGGAGTTCACCGCCGCTTCCCGGCTGGGAGCGTGCTCCAACGGCCCCGGTAAGACACCCGGATCGTGCCCGAGCTCCTTGATATCCCTTGTCTGCCCACGTCCGGAGCCGGCTTGGGTGAGCGCTTCGATGATGCCGTGCGTGCGGCCTTGATGTCGTGAACGGCACCTGACAGCGCGGGTGAGGTCCACAGCATGCGTCCGAACGCATCGGCGATGACCTGGACGTTCATGCCGTGGCGCTTGTGCTTGCCGGAGTAGTAGGGGCGGTCGGTGGCGATGCGGTCGATGGACAGCAGGGTGCCGTCCAGGATCACGAACGCCTTGTTGGCGGCGACGGTCATGGCCTGCTGGAGGGTGGGGGCGAGGGCGGGCAGGACCTCAACCGCCTCGGCGATGTACCGGCAGACGGTGGCCGGCCCGATCCCGAAGCCGGCCGCGAGCTGGGCGTACGTGTGCCCGCAGCGCAGGTGGGCCAAGGCGAGCAGGGCCTGTCGGTCCGCGGTCAGGCGGCGCCAGCAGGTCGGACAGGTAGCGCAGGGTCGAGCTGGACAGATGGATCCCCGATGGGTAGACAAGCACGTGAAGCTCCGGGCGGTCAGCTTGATCTTGGTCGACAACCCATCCACCATGAGCTTCATCTTTTCCTCAACGCCGCCCTGGACCAATCGGCTTGCTGCACAGCCAGGTTCGAAAAGCCTCACTGAGCGTCGTTGTGCGGGCGGTCAGCCACGACGCCTGGTCACATGTCCGGTAGAAGAAGCCAGACTTCAGAAAAGGCGAGGCGGTGCTCGTGGGTCACCACCCCGCACGGGCAGCCCAGCGAGATCAGGCGCCAGTCGCAGGTCACGGTCCACGGGCCGGCCATACCCCCGCATGCCGGGCAGGCGACGGTCTCGGCCGTCCACACCCCAAAAGCGGGTCTGCCATAACGACGGAAGCGGCCCGCGTACCGGACCTGCCAGGGTTCGACCGGGGGCGTGAGCGGGACGGTCCCGGGCAGGCTTGTCGAGGCCAGCACGGCGAACAGTGCGATCAAATCGGGGAGCAGGGCCTCGCCAGCCTCTGTCGGTGGCACGGTCGTGCCGTCTGCCGTCCCCGCCGGGGTCCCGTATCTCGGGGCCGCCGCTGCGCCCGGAGGGTTCGGGGTGGCGTGCCAAGGCAGGAAAGCGCGGGCGACTGCGGCCAAGAGGGCGGCTGTGGGCGGGCTGACGGTGCCTGCGTCGAGGTGGTGGAGGGTAGTACGCAGGAGGCGTTGGAGTCGCCGGTCGCGGTCCGTGGCCAGCGTCCGTGCGGTCGCTGCCCGCCGGGCCGGGAGCGGGGCCGCGAGGCGGTCCAGGACGGCCGCTGCCGCTTGGGAGTCCGCCGCGGCAGGGCGCCACTCCCCGGCGGCCAGGAGCTGCCGTGCCTGCCCGGCCTCACGGGTCAGGGCGCGCGTCTGCAGCGGCCGTGGGCTGAAGGCTGCCCCGTGAGTCTCGTGCCCGCTCGCCATGACCCCTCTCCCTCTTCCCTCGTTCCTGCAGCTGTCGCGACGCAACCGCGTGGCGCCGGTGGGCATCCCATCACACAAGCGGATTGGGTCTCTTGGAGCCGCTGGGGGTTCGCGTCAAGCTGCCGGTCTCGTCCAGGCCGTCCCCTGCCTGCATCCGGCCAGCTCAGCATGCCCATCGCGAACATGACCCGCTGCCTCACCACCCCGAGTCCGACCTGGCGCGACACCCTCGGACTGGCCACATGAACGTCAACGAACTCCTGGCAGACCTCCAGGCCCAGCACGACGAGACCACCGCCCGGGCCGGTGAACTACACGACCAGATAGAGCGCTTGACCTCCGCCCTGGCCAAAACCGAAGGACGGCTTGCCGATCTGGCCACTGCCCGAAAGGTCATCGCAGAAGTCGCACCGGCAGGAACCGAACCGCCTGAGTTGACCACCGCCTACCAGGCCATCGTGAACGCCCTTCAACACCCACCCCGACCAGGCGTTCCGGGTCCGTGAGCTGCACGAGCTCCTCGGCATGCCCACCGACGACCCAGCCATGAACGTCACCCGCAGCCACCTCGGACGCCTCACCCGTCAAGGCTTCCTCACTCAGCCTGGACGCGGCCGCTACCAGAAACGGACTTAAAGCCGCTCTTTGCGGGCCGGTATCGGCACGGCCGCCGGCCGCCACTCTCGCCTGATCAACCCGAACACCCACGAGTCGGATACCTCGCCGTTCACGACGCAATCTTCCCGCAACGTCCCTTCACGCATGAATCCGACCTTCTCCAGGACCCGGGCAGATGCCACGTTGCGCGTATCGGTCTCGGCCTGAACTCGATTCAGGTCCAGTGTGTCGAATGCCCACTGCAGCACGGCGTGCGCGGCCTCCGTCGCGTAGCCGTGGCCCCACATCGCTTCGTCGAGGACGTAGCCCAACGACGCGCTGCGGTAGTCCGGGTTCCATCCGGTCAGACCGCACCAGCCGACGAAGGCTCCGTCAGAAGCACGGTCGATGGCCACCCGCGCCCCGGTGTCTTCGTCCGCCATCGTCCGGCACATCGCGATGAAACGCTCGGCGCGGGCCCGGTCGGTCCACGGCGGGGAGTCCCAGTAGCGCATCACGTGGGTGCTGCTGTGCAGCGCGAACAGGGGGTCCGCGTCGGCGTCGGTGAAGGGTCGCAGTCGCAGACGAGCGGTGTGCAGTATGGGGGTGGCCAAAGTCATGCGCACCATCTTGTGTCCTCATGGGGCGGGCAGAACACCGAATATCCGATCACGGTCCGGCCCTCACGGCCAAGGCACCGCCTACCAGCAGATCGTGCATGCCTTCAACCAGCACCCCCGACCAGACATTCAGGGTCTGCGAACGGCACGACTACTCGGCCTGCCCACCGACGGCCCAGACATGAACGTCACACGCAGCTGCCTCGGACGCCAAGGCTTCCCCACCCAACCGCTCAAGGCCACTACTAGAAACGGACTTAACGACCTCGCAGAGCACTAGTAGGACTCCGTTAGGTCGCTCTGGATCTTGGGTTCTGGCTGGCGGTGGATGTTCTGGGCAAGGGGCGGTGGCAGGTGGTGCAGGTGCCGGTCCAGCAGTTCAGCAGGTCCTGGATGGCGTCGAGGATCTGGTAGAGGCTGAGTCCGCTGTATCGGCTTTTGGGGCCAGGCGCTGTTCGGTGAGGAACGCGTGGGCGGCGGTGACCAGGGTGACGTGGTGATGCCACCCGGCCCAGGAACGTCCCTCGAAGTGGTCCAGGCCGAGGCCGTGCTTGAGTTCCCGGTAGTCGTGCTCGATGCGCCAGCGGATCTTGGCCAGGCGGACCAGTTCAGCAAGCGGGGCGTCGGCGGGCAGGCTGGACAGCCAGTAGCCGGTGGGTTCTTGGGCGTCCTCGGGCCATTCGACCAGCAGCGTCACTTCGGGCAGAACACCGTCCCAGTAGCCGTGTTCGGCGGTGGCGGCGGCCTGGGCCAGACGGCGGGCCCTGACCCCGGCCGGCCGCACCCGCAGCGCCACAAAGCGCGAGCGCATCGGCCCGCGGGAGCCTTCCCGCCAGGTCACCTCGGTGAACGCCTGCCGCCCATGGCCGGCCGCCAGCGCGGCCACCGAGGACGCCTTGTCACGGTAGCGGGGCTGCGGCTTGCGGCCGTTGCCGGACCACGCCGGGGCGGTGGGCTGCGCGTCGTGCGGATGGACGGTCACGTCCGAACGGACCGCCACGACATATTTGATGCCCCGCTCGCTCAGGCCGTCGCGGAAGTCGGCGTTCTGCCCGTAGCCGGCGTCGGCCACCACCACCGGCGGCACCAGCCCCCACCCGGCCAGCTCGTCGAAGGTGTCCAGGGCCAGCCGCCACTTCTCCCAGTGCCCGGCCTCCTGCGGTATCCCGGTCTTCTGCCGCCGTCCGGCATCGTCCGCCCACTCCTGGGGCACGAACAACCGCCACTGCAGCGGACAGGACGCGACATCGGAGACCGCGTGCACACTCACCGCGACCTGACAGTTCGCCTGCTTGCCCAGAGCCCCGCAGTACTGGTGCGCGACAGCGACCGACATCCGTTCGTCCTTGGGAAACGACACATCATCGACCGCCCAGGCATCCGGGCCGATCAGCGGCACCAACCGCTCGGCGATCCGCCGCCGCACCGGCACCGGATCCCAGGTCGACTGGTTCACGAACTGCTGCAGGTTCTGTTCATTGCCGTCCGGCAGCCGCTCCGCCATGGCCTGGATGGACTTGCGGCGACCGTCCGTCATCAGTCCCCGCAGATAGCAGTCACCCTTCGCCCGCTGATCCTTGCGCGGCACCGACGCGAACACATCAGCCACGAATAACGCCAACTTCGCCCGAGCACGGTTCACTTCATGTGCGTCCACACACTCACCATGCTCCTGAACACGACCGACCGAAAGACCTAACGGAGTCCTACTAGTACTGCAACGGTCTTTGCCGTGACTGGTGGGCAGTTTCGGGTGGTGTGTGGCCGCGTTGTTTGTAGTGGCTGGCACGGGCTTGGAACTGGCGTTGTCGGCGCCAGTGTGACCAGTGCAGGACGTGGCCGATGGAGGCCGGGCAGCGGTGCGTGAGGCGGGTGATCAGGCGTCGGATTTCGGGGAGGGTGAGAGGGATGAGCTGGGAGGATCCGTTTCTGCTTTCCCTGCATCGAGTGCGCGGGCCCGCAGGACGGTGAGGCAGGCGTGGGCGGCCATGGCGAGGGTGATGTGGCGGTGCCAGCCGGGATAGCGGCGGACCTGGTAGTCGTCCAGGCCGCATTCCTGCTTGGCGGTTTGGAAGCATTCCTCGACCGCCCAGCGGCTGCCAGCGACGCGGATGAGCTCGTCGAGTGTGGTGTCTGCTGGGCAGTAGGCGATGTAGTAAGAGATCTCCTGGGGCCGGCTGACACTGCGGCGGGCCATCACGTAGTGCCGACGGTCTTCGCGGTGCCAGGGCCGGACCTCGACCCTCGCCCAGTCGTAGACGCGTGGTCCGTGGGCACCGTTGCCACAGGAGCGGCGTTTCCACTTCTGCCTGGGAAGTCCGGGAAACAGGTCGTGGACAGGATGATCGATGGCCCAGCGGGTGACGACGGTGTCGTGGCGGGTGGTGGCCATGACGTGGAAAACATCGGCCCGCTCGAGCTCGGTCCGCCAGCCCTTGGAGAAGCCGTAAGCGGCGTCCGCGGTCACCCACCGGAACGGGATCTTCTCGGTGATCGCCCGGCGGACCATCGCCTTGGCAATGACCACTTTCGTTTCGAAGGCGACCGTGTCCTCGATGCCTGCGGCCCGACAGCGTTCGCGGTCATCGGTCCATGACGTGGGCAGATACAACCGGCGGTCGATCAGCGTGCGGCCGCGAGCGCTGGCATAGGCGAGGAAGACACCGACCTGGCAATTCTCCGTCCGCCCCGCCGTCCCGGAATATTGGCGCTGGACCCCGGCCGAACGGACACCCTTCTTCAGGAAGCCGGTGTCATCCACGATCAGGACGGCCTCCGGGTCGCCGAGATGCTCGACGACATAGTCGCGGACGTCGTCGAGGACCTCGTCCGCGTCCCAGTCACACCGGTTCAGCAGCCGATGCATCCGGTCGGGAGCCGCGTGACCGGCCTCCTCGGCCAGCGTCCAGCCGTTCTTCCGCTCCAACGGAGATATCAGCCCCCGCATATACGCCAGGGCCGACTCCCGCGGCTCCGACCGAGCAAACCGGTGCACAAAACACTCATGCACCTCACCCAGACCCGACGCCCACGTCCTCACATCACCCAACACCCCACCCATGACCAGACCAACGACCACCCTGGCAACCAGTCACGCCAAAGACCGTTGCAGTACTAGGGTCTGTTTCTCGGATCAGGTGCGGAGCCAGAGTACGAGGGACCCTTCGCCTGAGGAACTGCGACGAGTTGGGCATTTCCCCAGGTCAGACGCCATCGGCTAACACAACATCAAGGCCCTTGCGACGTCCGCCAGAAGAGTCGGTCCGACGCACAGTCGGTCCCTCGCCCCCCGCTGCCCCGGCTCCCATCCCGTCCGCCGTCGACCCACACGTCTGTGGAGCGGGCGTGGTTCATGGGTCCAGGTGGCCAGGAGCTCTCGCGTACCTGGAGACCTCTGGAGTTCCTCAACTTGGACAGCGGTACTTCCGCCAGCGGATGCGTAGTTGATCCGTGACGTGACCTGCCTTCGAGGTGTGGGCGGTTGTCATCGTTAGGCATCGCTGAGCGTCCTCCCACAGCCCAGAGACGGCCCGGGCGGGGCATGGGCGGCTCGCTCCGTCCGGCTGGGTTCGCTGTGCTCGTGTCAGGCACCGGCTAGAGATCTTTAAAGGTGCGGGCTACGGCGGGTCGTGGGCCGCGCTATGCCGGGACAATGCCCGCCTAGCCCAGGAGGAGTGCGACATGACCGATGACGAACTGTTCGAGGCTGTCCGGGCCCGGGTCAGGGCGGGACGCCCAACCGATGAACCTTCCGAGGTGACGGTGCCCGAACCCGCTTCCCTCAGCGCCGTCGAGGAGGTGGAGCGAGTTGTGGGCTACCCCCTACCACCGCTGGTGCGTCGTCTCTATCTTGAGGTAGCCGACGGAGGTATCGGCCCGTTCAGCGGCTTCTACCCATTGCTCGACGGGCCCGGGTCAGGGGCCATGCTCGTCGGCTATGTCGAGTTCCTCACTTGTGTTTTGGCCCCAACGGACCCACCACCCACACCCGCTGGGGTGTTGTTCTTCTGTTTCGAACATGAGATGTCGGGGATGCTGTTGGACTTCCGCCACCCCGAGGGGCAGATGTGGCTCTGGGATCAAGGGGATCGGCACAAGCTGGATCTGACCTTCCCTCAGTGGCTGGAGGCGTGGCTCGGTGGGCGTCTGACCGACCAGTTCTTGGAGTCGCGAAAGTTGCAGGACGAGTCGTGGGTGGGTTCCTGGGTGAGCGAAGAGCTGCCCCCAAGCACGTTCGAGGTGCCGGACTCGCTCTAGACTGGTGCTGACAGCGGCTTCCTGACGAGCTCCACCCTGGGGTGCAAGTCGCGTTCCACCCCGGGGTCGATCCATGCAGGGCCTGCTTCTGCTGACATGGGCTCGTGACTTCTTTCTTGCCTCGCATCTGGCCCAGCTTGGACGGCAAGCCAATTCCTTCAAGGGGAACGGCCGAGGTGTTCCGCGTCTTTGCCCGCGAGCTGGCTGTTGGGTGCCGGTCCTGGGATGGCAAGACGTCCCACTTCATCGCCGACCAGTTCGATCAGATGGCCGCCGAGTGGGACACCACGTTGGCAACGGGTCGAGACGAACCGCTGCGTGATGCTCTGGACCGTGGCGGACCCTTCCCTGATGGCGTGTGCCTAGAACTCGGATCAGGAACAGGGCTGTTCACCGAGCTACTCCGCAGCGAGTTCCCCCGCGTGATCAGTGTCGACCTCTCCGAACAGATGCTCCACCAAGCTGTCGGCCGCTCACCAGCTCGTGTCCGCGCCGATGCCGCCGCGCTCCCCCTGACCAATGCCCAAGTGTCAGCCATCGCCGCGATCGACATGCTGCTGTTTCCTGCCGAGATCGTTCGCGTGTTAGCTCCGGACGGCGTGCTGTTGTGGATCAACCAACTCGGTGAGGACGGCCCCCTGCACCTGCCTACGACAGACGTCGCCGATGCCTTGCCGGGCGATTGGCAGGCTGTCGAAGCCAATGCGGGATGGGGCAGCTGGGCAGTGCTGCGCCGATCCCGCTGACGCTCTCTCACCCATGCCCCCACCTCCTCCTCAACCCACCACTCACCCCAGCTCCCATCCCGTCCGCCGTCGACCCACACACCGTGGATCGGGCGTGGTTCCTGGCGTCCAGGTGGAGCGCGCCACTGTACGAACGACCTGGACGCCACGGGCCGCGTCTGCTCAGCTCTGCCTGGGGCGACGGTGGACGGGATGGGAGCACACAACGCTCACCACGAACCGGCCGGCACTCGCGCACGACGCCCCTCCCCTCCCATCCCAGAGTCCGAGCGTCCCCGCCGGAGGCATGCCTTTGGCCCGCGGATGACATTCTCGCTTCCCCCCGCATGCACGCAGCGGCGCCACCGGGCGCGGCCAGCCGGGGCGAAGAGAGGTGGGCGCCTGACGGCCCAGAGACGGCCCAGCACACTGTGACGGGCTTCCTACCGGCATCAAAGGCGCAGTTAGGAGGCCAATTCACGTCTGACGCCTGCCAGCTCTCCGGGCTTAGAGGTTGTCTCACGAGGCAAGTTTCGCGAGCTTCTTGTAGCAGGTCAGGGCGGCGGCCATGGCCAAGCCTCGGCTCTGCCAGTCGTTGCGGACCACGTACGGGATCTTGAGACCACGAGCAGCCCATGGCAGGCTCATGCCGCATGATCGATGAATTCGCGAAAGACAACCTGCACGGGAGACTGCGGCGGGACCGCAAGGCGCTGCTCTGGAAACTCGACGGCTTGTCCGAATACGACGCCCGCCGACCTTTGACATCGACCGGGACCAACCTCCTCGGCCTGGTCAAACACGTGGCCACCGTCGAGGCCAGGTACTTCGGCGAGGTCTTCGACCGCCCTTCCCCGGAACCGCTGCCCCGGTGGCAGGACTCCAACGGCAGCGATCAGTGGGCGACCGAGGACGAGACCCGCGATCAGATCATCGGGTTCTACCGGCGCACGTGGGAACACTCGGACACGACGATCAACGAGCTTCCCCTCGACGCCCCCGGCCACGTGCCGTGGTGGCCGGAGCCTTATCCGAACACGAACCTGTTCGCCATCATGGTCCATGTCCTCGGCGAGACCATCCGGCATGCCGGGCACGCCGATATCCTGCGCGAGGGCCTCGACGGCCGGACCGGGTTGCGCGCCGAACTCGAGAAGCAGATCGACGAGGAAGCCCGTGCAGCCTACCGCGCGAAGATCGAGCAGGCCGCCAGGTCGGCCGCACCCATCAAGGCTTAGAGGTTGTCTCACGTGACTTGATGCTCGTGCGGCATGCCGGTCGTGGGTGCTGATCTGTCGAAGCGTCTGGTTCCTGATGAACTCTGGGAGCTGGCCGCCCCGTTGCTGCCGTCGTTCGCTGCTCGTCCGCAAGGTGGTGGGACCGCTCCGTGTGACGAGCGGGCCGATTTCACGGCAGTGCTGTACGCGCTGACCAGCGGCTGTGCCTGGCGGCATCTGCCGCCGACGTCCGGCACGTCGCCCCCACCCCCCACCGCGCATCGCCGCCTCACGGTATGGACCGAGGCCGGCCTGTGGCGTCGGCTGCACCGGGCGGTGCTGGACGAACTCGGGGCCCCGGGCGAGGTGGACCGGACCTCGGCGATCGTCGACGCGGCCTCCGTCCGCGCCAAAAGGGGGGATCGCTGACCGGGCCGAACCCGGTCGATCGCGGCAAGAAGGGCAGCAAGCTGCACGTGCTGTCCGATGCCCAGGGCATCCCCCTCGCCGTCGCCGTGTCCGGCGCGAACATGCACGACAGCCTCGCCCTCAAACCGCTCATCCGCGGCATACCCGCCGTCCGGTCCCGCCGGGGACCACACTGGCGCCGACCCGTCAAACTCCGCGCGGACAAGGCGTACTTCTCCGCCGAACACCTGGCCTGGCTGCGCGAGCGCGGGCTCGTCGCGCGCACCGCGCGGCCCGGCATCGAGTCCGGCGAACGCCTCGGTCGGCACCACTGGAAGACCGAACGGTCGATCGCTTGGCTCTTCGGCTACCGCCGCCTCACCGTCCGATACGAACGAAAGGGCTCGCACTTCCTCGCCTTCCTCGGCCTGGCCGCCGCCCTGACCGGCTACAAGAAGCTCCCGAAACTTGCCACGTGAGACACCCTCTCAGTGCTCGCAGAGGGAGAATTCTCGTTCGTAGAGCTGCTCGTTGTGTTCGTCGACGAAGAACTTGCGTTCCTGCATGAGTTGTTCGCGGTAGTTCTTGGCCTGTTCAAGCGTCATGGTCGAGGTGTCGGACCATGGTTGTTGCGGTGGCACATCGGATGTCGAGACGATCTTTTCCGACGGGTCGACCAGGAAGAACGCGAGAATTTTCCGATATCCCGGGCGGCTGGGGTCCGTGAGGCGGAATGAGCCGACGCGGTGTTGCAGGATGTTCGGGAACGCCAGGCAGCGGCCCGCTGGGGTCGACGTCGATCCCAGCATCTGGTTCAGTGCGTCTTCGTTCTCCAGGCCGTAGACCTCACGCAGGCCGTTGTCGTCGTTCTGTTCGTAGTTTGGGTCGTCGAGTGCCGCCCGGAAACTCAGCTGGCTTTCGGTGATGTTTTCGCTGTCCCAGTAGTAGATGCCGGTCGAGACGATCCGCTCGTTCATCATCCCCTCGACATGCCAGGAACCGCCGGGGTATTCGGGCTTGTCCGGGGTGAGATGAATGGTGGCGAGCTTGACGATGACCTGGAGACGGCGGCCGCGCAGGTCGACTCGGGCGGATTCATCGGGCAACTCGGGCGGGGTGAAGGCCGGGGCGTCCGGGATGGCCGGGCGGCGGTTTTCCCACCAGTCGTCCTGGGCCTCTTCCCATGCACGGAGGGCTTCTGCGTGGGCCCCATCATCACTGTAGGAGGATTTGGGCGGATACTCCGGCTCCGATTCGTACCACCCGTAAGGATCGGCCTCGATCCGCAGGGGCCGCGGGTGCCGCAAATCGGTGAGCACGTTCTCCAGCAGCGGGCGCAAGCGCGCGAACAAGTCTGGCAGGACGGAGGCCAGTTCGCGATGAGTCTCGGGGTGGACGTTGTTGACGTACGAACGGAAGGCGACATCGCCGTCGTCACTGACATCGACGTCCGTGGGTAGCCACTGGAATTTCTCCGAGAATTCGTACCTCGAGTAGCGGTCCGTCGGGTTCTGCCAAGCCCTCTCGGGCGCACCGCTCACCTCTCTCACCAGGCAGAACAGTGAGGGATGAACCAGATCCAGTACCTGACCGTCGGATCCGGGATGCCAGTCCTGTTCTGCTTCGGGGACCTGCTCCAGAACCCGAACCGCTTCGCACAGCCGGGATCTGAGCTTGTCGTCGACCAGCGTGTCCGACTGCCACACCCCATCGACGGCGGACACCTCGACGCCGGTTCGTCCGTCCCGCAGCGCGGCGTAATGCAGGAGTTCGGCAAGTACGTAACGAACCTGCGCTTCGGTGAGGCCCTGGGCGACCGCTTCTTGCGTCCACCTGGCGACGATGTCGGCATCGTTCATCTTGTCGAACCACCCCGGCTTCGCCCGAATGAGTGAGCTGCACTGCATCATCTGAAGTTCCCGCAGCGTTCGGGGTGTCGCGAACGATATGGAACGGGAAGCATGAAAGGGCAGCGGGAAAGCAGTCAGGCCAGTCAATTCTCTTGGTCCTCCCAGTCGGTGTGCGGTGGCGGGAAGGATACTTCAGCAGACTGACACCGCAGCCCTGGTCCCTGTCATCGCTGTTCCGGGAGCCAAGGCTTCGACGTAGTCGCATGATGTCCGGTTCGCGCTCATTCGAAGCCGAGGAGTGCGAGGGGGAGGCGGAGGTTGCAGGCGTTGCGGCGCAGGCCGGCCGTGATGTCTTCACTCCGGCTGCGCGAAGGGCCCCGATGGCGAGTCTTGGAGCTTGAGCGGGTCTGGCTGTAGTCGACCTGTCACACCGTCACAGATATTGAAACCTCCCCCAGCTAAAGCAGGGGGATTCCTAGCTCACGTCGCCTGATCCCCGACGGAGATACAGGTCTTACACGACCAGCACTAGCCGGGACAGAGACCAGCCCGGACGAGCATCACACGGGCTGAGTTTTTGTCCCGAGGCCGGGACACTCCACACGCGGTGCACGTATACGTTCGTTCTGAGAGAGGCAGCGCGTGCTTGGTTCTCGCTCCGCAGTCTGCGCAGTCCATCGTGGTGTGCGCCGGGTGCACCAGGTGCACGGACCGGCCATGCTTACGGCCCATCTCGACCAGGGCTGTCTTCGTCGCGCCGATCGCCGCGTCAGCGGCCTTCTTGGCCATGGTGGACTTCGCGAGGAACTTCGGCCGGAAGTCCTCCACGGCCAGAGCGTCATGATCGCGGACGACCATCTTGGCCCACTTGCGGGCGGTGTCCTGACGCTGCCGGGCCACCTTCTTGTGCAGCTTCGCCGTCTGCCGCTTCGCCTCGCGGTAGCCCTTCGATCCGGCGTGTCCACGCTTCGGCTTACGCCGGGACATCATCCGCTGATAGTGCGCCAAGCGCTGGGCGGCGTTCTTCCCGTGCTGCGGGTGGGCAAGGTCGTGGTCATCGCTGGTGGTGGTCGCGGTCTCCTTCACACCCCAGTCGATCCCGATCACCCGGCCGGTTCCCGGCAGCGTCTCGGTCACGCTCGCCACGACGAACGACGCGTACCAAACTCCGGTGCCATCGCGGTAGACGCGGACGCTGGAGGGTGGCTTCGAAAGGGCCCGCGACCACACGACCGTCACGGCGATGCCGCCTGCCAAGTGCAGGCGGCCGTCCTTGAGCCGAAAACCCCGCTGGGTGTAGTTCAGCGACAAGTCGTCCTGGTGCTTCCTCTTGTACTTGGGCATCCCGGCCCGCCGCCGCATCGGCAAAGCGGCCTTGATGTCCTTCAGCGCCTTCGCCCTCGACTTCGCGAAATCGCGTATCACCTGCTGCTGAGGAACACTGGAGCCCTCGCGCAACCAGCCCATGCAGGTACGCGCCTCGGTCAGCATCTTGTCCAGCCGAGCCGGACCACACTTCTCATTCTCAGCGTGCGCCCTCTTCGAACGGGCGCAGCACTCATTCCACAGCCACCGACACCGCGCCCATTCCGCTTCGAGGGCGCCCGTTGCGGTGGACGACACACGAAGGCGGAAGGTGTAGCGGGCATGCCCGACACCTGCCGTCTCCTGCACCGCGGTCATCATGAACAGCAACCTATCCGGGAGGACTGACAGTTGAGAGTTCCGATCCAATGTGGGCCGCCTCACCACCACGACGAGTGGACGCCGACCCGCCCTGCCGGCGAATCGGCTTCTCCTGCCCTGCTCCGCAGGAGTCCGATTCCTCCCCGGCCTGAAGGCCGCGGCATCCTCGGAGGAATCCGGTGAAAGGAGGGTGAGTCGGGTCCTGGACACAGGAACCCCGCGGCCGTGGGTGATCGCGACTATTCTCTACGCAGCTTGATCACCTGGACACATCCGCTTGGACGGCAGTGAGCAGGGCCTGCTTGAAGCAGCTCAACTTCCGCCAAGGCGATCGGAGTTCACGCCTTCGGGCGTAGATGAGCCAGGAGACATGCTCGACGAGCTCGTACGGGACGTCGAGCATGGAAGTATACGGAACCATCAGGGCCACTCGGTCGCCGGTGTGGCACTACCTCGGCCAGAGCACTGACACGGTCGCCTCCCAGCGAGCGGCCCTGGCCTATGCCGACACTCATCTCGGCCGCCTGATCGACCAGCTCACCGCGAGAGGGCCGTGGCTGGTGATCCTGTGCGCCGACCACGGGGACGCCTACGGGGACGATGGCTTCCACGGACGCGGCATAGTTCACCCCAGCGTGACGACCGTGCCGTATGCCGCCTGGTGGCATTCGTGACGGGTACGCTCACCGCCCATGAGCGATACACCCACCCGCGATGCCTGCGTGGTCGTCGCGCTCGACGAGGCACACCATGTCGCGATCCTCAGCGCCGACTTCCCCGCGCACGGCGGCGAGTACGTTTTTCTGCCCAGCGGACGGCGCGAGGCCGATGAGCACGCGGCCAGTTGCGCCCGGCGGGAATTGAAGGAGGAGGCTGGAGTCACGGCCTCCTCCTTCACGCATCTGGGCAGCTATGCCATGACGCTCAACTCAACGGCCCGTATCGACCTGCTCCTGGCCAGGGGGCTCACGCGCGGGCCCCAGGAACTGACCGACGGCGAAAAGGACTTCAAGCTGGAATGGTGGCCCCTCGACGCCGCGCTCGCCGGCGCAGAGCAGGGCCGCTTTCTTCTGTCCGCGGGCCCGCTTGCGCTCCTGCTCGCCGCCCGCCTGGTATCCGAAACCCGGGCGCCGGCCGTGGACAGCACAACGTCCGCCAGCCGCTGAGGGCCATCGGGTCGCACCGCGACGGGCACGCATCAATCGGCGCGCCGGGCCGGGTGTTCGCGCACGGCCGTCAGGGTGGCCAGGGCCATGTCCCACTCCCCCAGGTCGTCGTCCAGGTGCTCGCCGGGCTGCTCGGCGGTGTGCATCCCGTACGCCCACACGCTGATCGCGTACTCGCGGGCCGCGTGGGGGCTCATCGCGCCGATGCGCCAGCGGGCGTCGTCTAGTTGGCGGGGTCTCGTCGGCTGGACACGCGCTAGCCTCCGAGGTCGTGCGGCGATAGGTGGGTGACGTCGGACTCCGCAGTCGCCGGCACCGGTGCGGTACTGCTCGGGGCTGATCCACCCCGGGACGCTCCTGGAGTACCGGGCCGTGTGCGTTCCGACTGCGCTGAGCGTGTGAGTTCAGACGTCCGCACGGTGTGGTGGTTTCGCCTCGGCCGGACGGCATCCAAGGGTAGGTCTGCTCTGGCCACGCCCGCACGCTCGACAAGGGAACAAGCATGCCAATGCTGCCACCCATCGGCGCGGAGATCCCGTGCAGCATGCTCGCAATCAATATGCCCCTCACGATCCGGGGCTCATGCATCACCGTGGACTTCAGGGGAGGTTGGAACCACCGGGTCGGCGTCAACCCCAATGACTATGAGAACAACGGACGCACAGTCCACTCGTAACAGATCGCATCGGAAAGAGGGGACGCATGACCGACATCATCGCAGGGGTGGAAATTCCCGAGACCTCGGCCGTGGCGGAGGCCACGAGCCACCTCCGGGAAACGATCACGCCCCTGATCTTCCATCACTCCCGGCGTGTTTTTCTCTTCGCCTCCCTGCACGCGCGCGAGCTGGGCCTGCAGCCCGATCCCGAGCTGCTTTACATCTCCGCGATGTTCCACGACACCGGCCTCCTGACCCCGTTCTCCGAGGAGGAACAGCGTTTCGAGCTCGACGGCGCCGACCACGCTCGCAAGTTCCTGCTCGACCGCGGGTTCCCCGAGAGCGCCGCCGAAGTGGTCTGGACGGCGATCGCGCTGCACACGACGCCGGGGATTCCCGGCCGGATGGGCCCGGAGATCGCTGCCACCAACTACGGCGTTCTGACCGACGCGGTCGGCTGGGGCCTGGACGGACTCGAGGGCGACCAGGTGGACGAGATCGTCGCCGCTCATCCGCGCGGAAACTTTAAGGAAGAATTCGTACAAACGTTCGTCGAGACTCAAGGACCGTCCGGACACCACGTACGGGACCATCAATGCGGACTACCTGGAACGCTTCGTTCCCGGCTTCCACCGCACGTCCGTGATTGAGCGCATCACCAATGCGCCCTGGTCGCAGTGAGCCAGCAGCAGTCCCGGCGTGCCGATGAAACCGCTCGGTTCCCTCCGCGGACCTCGTCCCCTGGGACGACGCGCCGCCTTCCCCGTTCTGACGGTCACCACCGTCGTACTGATGCCGACTGCAAGTGCACCCTCACCGATCTATCCCCTCTACCGGGAGCGCTGGGACTTCTCGGTCACCATGGTGACGGTCGTCTTCGCCGTGTACGTCGTGGGGCTGCTCGGTGCCCTCCTGACCCTCGGTGCCGCGAGCGATCGCCTGGGGGAACCGCCATCAGTGGGCTAGCGGCCGGGCTGGTCGACTTCTCCCCGGCGAGACACCCGCAGGTAGGGAGCACGGTGACGGCGGTCGGCACGAGTGTGGGCCTGGCCGCCGGCGCCGCGGTGGTGGGGCTGCTGGTCCAGTCGGTCCCCCACCCCGACACCGCCGTCTTCTCCGTCCTCACCCGGGTCTTCGTGCTCCTCGCGGTGGCGATCTGGCTCATCCCCGAGAGGTGGCGTCGCCGGTCGGCGCCCCCGTCTCCCTCCGTCCCAGGGCGGGGCTCCCCCAAGGATTCCCGGCGCCGGTTTCTGGCCGCCGTACCCGCCCTCGTGGCGAGCTGGTCCGTCACGGGGCTATTCCCCGCGCTCACCCCCTCAGGTGGTCACCGGCGTCCTGCACGTCACCCAGGGAGCCGCGGGCGGACTCGACATGGCCGCATTGTTCCTGGCCGGCGGCATGGGCGGCATGTGCTCAACCCACCACACGGTGCGGCAGGCCACGCGCTGCTGGGCGCGGTTCTCCTGACCGTGGGATCGGCCAGCCTTGCGGTGGCCATGGCCCTGCCACGCAGTCGTGCGCGCGGTCGAAGAGCGCGTCGGTGACCTCCTGCGCCGCCGTCACGACGGGCTCGGGGGCTCGCAGTTGAAGGGCGGCGAAGGCGAGACGCCCCGGCTCCAGGTCCATGGATAGGCCGATTTCACTCGCGTCGTCCCATCGCTCCTCGTCGACCGCTTGGTACGAGCGGCGCAGACTTCGGTCGGCTTCGCCGGGCCCCAAGTCGTGAACGACAAACGCCTGCGGGACGCGGGGTCTATCGAGGTTTCGTTAGGCTTCTGACCTACACTCAGAAGGCTGGCGTCGTGCCTGGCCAGGGATGGCTGCAGGAAAGCTAGCCGTTGCGTCCCACGCCTCCTGACTGAGCGGCGAGCTTCGCCGAGTGCCCCCGCTGCCTCTTTGGCTGCCGGGGGAACTCCTCAACCCGTGTGGCACGCTCAGCCTGGCGGGCGTCTCCTCTGGAGCCAGGCTCACCGATGGGCCATGCAGGCGCCCGCCTACTGGCATCTGTCGGCCAGCGGGGGCTGCGCTGTCAGTCAGCTGCCGGCCAGCCCAAAAACCGCTGGGTCAGATGCAGTTGGGTACGTGTACGGTCTCGATGAGTCCGAACGTCGCCGACTGGTCCCTCTGCTGGGGCGCCGTACGCGTTCCATGCACGACTTCCTGCGAGACCAAGCGGCCCAAGGTGTCCGGCCCTGGGCAACGCTGTGGGCTCAAGGCCACGGTGACACCTGGCGAAACGACGCCGAATACAACGAGCAACGCGAAGACCAGTGGGTGCACGCCCTGCTCGCCGATTCGCGGTCTGACCTGGTCACGCTCGGCGATGGTGCCGGGGCGTCTGGTCGTCTTGCCCACGTTGTTTGCCCTGCCACTGCAGACTCCCCAAATGAAATGACTTCGAAGTGCCGGTGCAGCTCCTCGTCGACCCGGTGCCAGCTGATGTCGCGATCCGGTCCCTCGATGTAACCGTCGGGGGAAACCGACATGCCCAGAATGATGTCTCGCATCTCAACTCACTCATTTCTCGCAGTGATCAGCGCTGTACGGGTTCCAGGTCCGTGGTGCGCGCTCTCGCGGCCGCGCACCACGGCCGCCGCCCCCACCAGAAGAACGAGCGCGCCCACGCCGAGGACGACATTGCCGAGCAGAGACGTCGTGTACGGGACGCCCATGTCGCGCGCGTGCCGGAACCCCACCCACACGTAGGTGAGCAGCGAGCCGCCCGCAAGGGCGAGGCGGTGCCGCGCGCCCCAGCCCCGGCCGCGCGACCAGTACGCGCACAGTGCCACGACCGCGGCGACCAGGACGCACCATGCGCCGACCGTGCCCCAGGCCGGCACCCCGTCCGGCAGGAACTCGCGGCCCCAGTAGAGGCTGGACGCGGCGAACGCCGTGGCGCCCACCACCCACGACGACGGAGCGGTGCGCCCGGTCGCAGAGGCCGAGTGGGGGCGCCACGTGAACGCCGCCGCCACCAGCGCGCCGATCACGACCGCCGCGCCGCCGAACTGGGCCGGTGACGCCATGAAGTGCTCGGAATCGGCCTGGGCGAAGGCCAGGAACAGCGACCCGGCGGCGAACACGACGCCCGTGACCCCGAGTCCGGCCGGGCCGAGCCAGGGACGCGTACGGTCGCGGCTGAACGTCTCGACGATCGCGATCGGCACGCAGATGCTCCAGACCGTGTGCATCGACAGCACGTCCTGGACCATTTCCACGCTGACGCCGAGCACCGGGACATGGGTTCCGGCGTAGGCGAGCCCCATGTCGAAGCCGCCGTAGTGCGGGTTCCACAGCATCTGGTCGATCGGGCCCTCCTCGAGCAGGGCGTAGGCCGCGCCGAGCAGGATCATCGTCGGCCAGCCGCGCCCCGCGCGTCGGGTCGCCTCGCGGATCAGCAGGGCCCCGCCGCCGTACATCGGGGCCAGGAGGACGAGTGAGGGCAGCGCGGTGACCGGCTGGTTGCCGAGGAGGAACTCGCCCACCAGTGGGGCGAGCAGGAACAGGGCGGCCGCGAGGAGGAGGCGGTGACGTGGTCCGAGTTCGTGGAGCATGACGTCGACGCTAGGGACGCCGGGCGGCGCGGACATCGGCCGAAAGTCCACGCCTGCCGGTCACCTGGCCAGAGTCGGACCGGCCGGGCGGACGGGGGGCGGCGTGTGTCAGCGGGCGCCCGCGTCATGGACGAGGAGGGCGAGCTGCATGTGGTTGTCGAGGCCGGGCTTGGCCAGGGCGCTGGAGAGATGCGCCTTGACCGTGCCGACGGAGTGGCGGAGCCTGGCGCCGATCTCGCCCGAACGAGCTGTTGACGACGGCCAGGGCGGGTACGGCGAGCAGCCCACCACTACGAGGCAGCATGGCCAGAACGCCTGTCCCGCTTCACCGCCGCCCACGGGAGCTCCCCCTCGTCTGGGACTCCCGGCTGGCCAAAGTGCCGGATGTCCCAGGCCAGCATCCGCTCCTCCACCCTCGCCGGCTGGGCCGCCGACCTCTGCGAACGGGAGGACTGTCCCCTCACCGAGTACGGGTGCGTTGAGGCCGTCGTCGACGGATACGCGAAGCTCCTACGCCTCAACCTCCCATGGCTCTGCGACGAACACCCCGCCATCCGCGAGATAGCCGACGAACTCCGATCCACCGTCGGTCAGGCCCGCCGCCTCATCGACGGCGAACGCCCGCCGCGTCTACGTCATCTGCCCGTACAACCAGCCCCTCGCATTCACCCTCGACATGCTCGGCCTGCGCTGCCCCAACTGCCAGGCCCAGCACGGACATGCCGCCCTCCTCGGCCTGCCGCTTGCGGAGCGGAGCGGAGCGCGGCGTAACCCGTCTGGGTGGTCGATCGGAGCGTCGCGTCGACCACTCGAATGGCTTGACGTAAGCAGGCTCCATGAGCTCCATCAAAGGCCTGTTCGACGTGCCTCTGCCGCACCCTGAAGTCACACTGATCCTTCCTGGTAACGCAGGGAAGGTGCGGGTGTGTGCCACGCAAGTGTGGGCAACCGACGACCTCTTGAGCCACCTCATCGTCGAAATGCCGACCTGGGAAAAATGGACGGAGAACCTCGACGGTATGGAAGTTCATGGCGTCAAGCCGTCCACTCTCAGCATGTGGGTGCCCCTGTCATCTATCCGCGTTGAGGCAGGCGAGATGAAACGAATCTGGTCGGTGATCATGGAGGCGCTTGAAGTCGAGGCCTCTGCCTAGTACTCCAGCTGTAGATCGTGATCTTCATGTCTGGGATGCGGCCTGTTGCCGGTAACGGCCGGTGCGTGATAGCCCCTGGTGGCGGCGCGAGTCGGACCAGCAAAGTCGGTGGGAACCCGGCGATGGGCGCCCGTCGAGTATCCGCCCGGCCCGTCGCCAGGTTCCCACCGACACGTGCGCTCGATTGCCGCAGCCGATCCGCCACTAAGGTGGTTGCCCGGTACGGCCGCGTCGACCTGCTCTGCATCGACGAATCGGGTACATGGAACGAGGAGAAGAACAGCGCCGCCATCGCCTCGAACGAGTCGTTCGACGGCTGGGCCAAGACCTTCACCGATCCTCGGCTCTGCGCCGCCATCGTCGATCGACTCGTCTTCAACGGCACCATCATCGAGACCGGCGCCGGCTCCTACCGCCTCGCCACCACACGCGCCCGTGCCGAGCAGCAGGCCGCCGCTGGCTGACTGGCGTTGCGTCGCCTGAGGCTGCCCGCCGGACCTGAGACCGGCGAGCTAACCCCGAGCGATAGCAGGGGGTCTGCGCTCAAGAGAAGGGATCATTTCGCTAGGAGTTCTTGCTCTGGCGGGACAGGCTGCCCTACCCCGCGCCTTCCGGCGGCTCACCGCGGCCAATTGTCATTGACCAGCGCACCGTTGACGGTGCTTGGACCGAGACCGTGCCCTTTCTCCACTCCGGCGACGCCAACCTGGTTGTGGGGGGTGGTGACTTCACCATCGACGCACTCGCCACGTCGGACCGCCCGGCCCATCGCTGCGGCCGCTCCGTTCTCCACGCCCGCACCACCGCGGCCGAGACCCTCCTCAACGGCACATCCACCTGACACCCGGTCAACCCCGAAGGGCTTCCGGATCCGATCACTTGGCACTGGCTCAACGGCCTCGTGGAGCCCCTGAATGGCACCTTCCTGAGCGGGATCCAAGGGTGCCGGGTGTTCTGGGGCATCGGTCGGTGCGGCGGCACGCAGTGCTGCCTGGACCTGGCGGTTGCTGGTCATGGTCGAGGTGACGGCGGTCATGGTGAGCAGGAGGCCGGCGGCGGTGTAGAGCGGGGTGCGCACGTCGTAGGTGGTGGCCAGCCAGCCGCCGAGGAAGGCGCCGAGCGGGGCGGCGCACATAGCGAGCATGCGGGAGGTGGAGGCGACCCGGCCCATCAGGTGGGCGGGGACGATCGACTGTCGGAGGGAGGGGCCGAGCACCATCGTGGCGCCCATGCCCGCTCCGCAGACGGCGAGCGAGAGACCGGCGACGTACGGGTTCGGGGCGGCGGCAAGGCCCAGGATGGCGAGTCCCTCTACTGCGGCCGTGCAGGTCAATGCGGTGCCGGTGCCGAGTCGTCGGCCGAGGGAGGAGGCGATGCCCGCACCGAGCAGACCGCCGGCGGCCTCCGCCGTGAGGAGCAGGCCGAAGCCGTAGGTGTCGATGCCGAGGCGGTCGCGCGCGAAGAGGGCGAGGACAGTCTCCACAGCGAGGAAGGCGACATTCCCGACCGCCGGGCGGAGCGCGAGCCCGAGCAGCAACCGGTCCCGGAACACGTACGAGGACCCGGCCCGCGCCTGCCGAAGCAGCGACTCGCGGACCTCCGACACGGGGCGGGGCATGGCGGGCAGCGTACGGACGAGCAGTGCGGAGAGCAGGAACGACACCGCGTCGGCGAGCAGCGGAACCGCCCGCCCGAGCGCGAGCAGCGCACTGCCCGCAGGCGGCCCCGCGAAGCCGGACATGGCGGTCTGGGCTCCGCGCAGGCGGGAGTTGGCTCGCTCCAGAAGTGCGGGGTCGCGGCCGAGCAGATCCGGCAGATAGGCCGTGGCAGCCGTATCGAAGAAGAGTCCGCCGAGGCCGAGCAGGAAGGCGACGGCCGCGAGCAGCGGAATGCTCAGCACGTCGAGCGCGGCCGCTGCCGCCGGTATCGCGAGCAGCACCGCACGCGCCGCGTCCGCGACCCACATCGTGCGCCGACGGTCCCAGCGATCCACCAGCGCACCGCCGAGCACCCCGAAGAGCAGCCACGGCAGCGTCCCGGCGGCCGTGACGACGGCGAGCGCCATCGGATCCCGCGCCAACGTCAGCGCGAGCAGCGGCAGCGCGGCATGCGACACCCCGTCACCGAGCGAGGACACCGTCTGCGCAGTCCACAGCCGTCCGAACCCGGTCGGCAACTTCGCAACGCCTGAGGTCACTTGGCGCCCCCCTCGGCCTGCTCCCGCGGTGCCGGGTGGAACAGTGCGAAGATGAGTGACGCGTCGGGCAGCGACGGATCGGACAGCTCCCGGTACTCGTCTGCCAGTGCCTGCAGCCGCGCCCCCAGCTGCGCGAACTGCTCCTCGGTTAGCCGCAGATGCGCCATCCGCACGTGCCGCTCGCCATCCACCGGCGACGCCTCCAGGTCAGCCACCGCATGCCGCATCATCACATCCGGCCCTCCCTCGCCCGGGTCCGGCAGCTCGATCGACCGTGCGGCCATCGCGTAGTACCGCTCGGTGACACCCCGCACCTTCCGCGTCCGTACCACCTTCACCAGGCCGGCCCGCTCCAGCAGCCGCACGTGGTAGCTGGAACTCCCTTTCGCAAGGCCCACCCGCTCGGCGATCTGCGTAATCGTCGCCGGCTCGAAGCGGAGCACGGCCATGATCCGGTGGCGCGTGAGATTCGAGACGGCGCGCAGCTGCTCGTCCGTGGTGACGTGAAACGTCTCGGGAAGATCATCGGTAGGCATGCGAGCAATGGTCAACGATTCTTGACCATTGCGCAAGGGGGTTTAGCTAGGTCTCCCGAAATCGTCTGTCCAGCACGTGACTTCGGCTTCATCGCACTGCACGAGAACCTGGACACCACGACCCCGGCGGTCGTCTCGCCTTCCAGGCCTTCGCCGCGCTTGCCGATCGCCGTGGCCCCCCGCAACACGTCCCGCCAGCGCCCCGAATGCGGGTACACCAGCACGGAGAACCGGCCCACACAGGAAAAGTTCCACTGCGTCTCGTGCGGCCACACCACGCACGCGGACACCGTGGGCGTCCTGAACGTTCTACGGGCCGCGCTGGTCCGTCGCGAAGCCGCGGCGGCGTAGCGAGTCGCCGTCATGGGAACCGCCGACTCGAGATCGAATGGCGCTACTTCGATCTCGAGGCGCAAATCTACGGCGACCAACTGATTGCCAACTACCCGGTCGTGAACGACCGGGCTTGCTGCTCCAGTCATCACTGGCTGTGATGGGTTCGGCTGCATCCAGCTCTCACGCGATGAGGGTGAGTTCAGGGGCCGTTGACCGGGCCCCGCAGACCCACACGTACCACCCGCGGTGGGCGATGTTGTGGGACGCGTTGTGGTCTGCGTGCTCAACGAAGCCGCAGACCCGGCACGCGAAGACGCCCTGGGCGGGCCGGTTTCCGCGTGCGGTGTGATGACACTTCGAGCATTCCTGGCTGGTGTACGCCGGATCGACGTAGACCACCGGCACCCCGGCCCGCTTCGCCTTGTAGGCGATGAAGGCGCCGAGTTGGGCGAAGGGCAAGGAGTGGAGCGTGGCGCGTTGGGGCTTTCTCAGCCGTGCCCGCTCGCGGATGCCCGTGAGTATCTCCAGGGCGATCCCGCGACCGGTGCGTTCAGCCTCCGCCACGATCCGCTTGCTGATCTTGTGGTTGATGTCCTTGTTCCGCCGGGCTTCCTTGCCCGCGTACTTCTTCGCCCGCCGCTTGGCGGACTTGGTGTTCTTCTTCTGCAGCTTGGACCACAAGTTGCGGTCCTGTTCCCGCTTGCGGTTGATCCGACGCCCGCAGTGGCGCTCGCCGTCGGAGGTAGTGGCGATGTTCACGATGCCCAGGTCGACGCCGAGGAATCCGACCGGGTGGGCGTTCAGGGCGGCTTCGTCGATGTCGCAGGTGGCGATCAAGAACCATTTCCCGCCCTGGCACACCAGATCGGACTCACCCCGCCGGTGCGCGGCCAGGACTTCCAGCTGCCCGTCCTGCCCGGTGAACGCCACACCCTTGAGCCGGCCGGCCGTGGACCAGATCGACACCGTGTGTGCCTGGTGCTGCCAGGACAGCATCCGGTCGTCGTACGGCTGCGCCGCCTCGGGCCGGAAGACGACAGGCTTGCCCGAGGCGCGAGTGTGCCGCCTGGAACCGGGCCGCCCGTAGCGGCCGTTACGCAGGTTCGCCCTCAGGGTGGTGTAGGCATCGCAGGTCTTCTTGATCGCGTGCTGGGCGGCCTGCGCGCCCAGTCCCCACCGGAAGCGGATCTCGGCATAGGCGTGCTTGCGGAGCTCCAGCGGGCGACGCGCATTCTCCTCGAACGCAACCTCGGCGGCCCAGGTGGCGGCCTCGTTGCAGGTGTGCAGGGTCGCCTCAAGTGCCGCCGCCTGTACGGGCGTCGGCAGCAGCTTCACGCGCACCACCAGCTTCACGATCAGCGAACCTATACACCTGGACGAAGACCCACACACGTTC
Organism: Streptomyces sp. NBC_01003; assembly: GCF_045162695.1. NCBI lineage: Bacteria > Bacillati > Actinomycetota > Actinomycetes > Kitasatosporales > Streptomycetaceae > Streptomyces > Streptomyces sp. NBC_01003. The sequence continues at coordinate 9,971,321 of NZ_CP108707.1, read as the reverse complement.
GCCCCCGCCCCACCCCAACGAGCGAAACCCGCCCCGGCCCTCCCACGCGCACACCGCCGTAGCCCCGCTCCGCCGGAACGCCTCCCGGCCGCTCCGCAGCCGTGATGTCCTGCGGCACATCACGGCGACGCTCCGCGTCGCACCCCGTGGATGCGATTCCTCCCGGGCGTGAACGCCCGGGGTTCCTCACAAGAAGTCGCTGAAACAGGGTCGGGTCGATGTACCGCAGGGTCCTGGGCTGGGCATGGATCCCGACCCGGATGTGATCAGCACCTACCTGAACGCCTAAAAACAGCCGGGTGGCCCATGCCCGGCCGCCGGTGACACAGCTGTGACACGGGCGCGGACAACGAGTTGGCAGCACCACGGGTCGTATGCGGTGAGGGCGATCGCCCTGCAGACCAGCGAAGACGACGACACGGGGGAACTGACCATGATGATCCGTACACGCACCCGGATGCGCCGGGTACTGCCGGCCCTGGCCGCATTGGTGGCTGCCGCGTCGGGCGCCGCCGCGCTGACGACACCGGCCGCCGCGGCCGGTACCCCGCGCTTTTTGGCACCGTCCGAGTTGCCTCCTCACCCGGCGTCCGCCTGGTTCGCCGGCCCGGTCACGGCCGGGCAGCCGGACCCGCTGCCCATGTGTGTGGGCGAGGCACTGCCGTCGACCTCGGTGCACCGCACGTACCGCACCGACTACGACACCGGCGCGCTGCAGGTGACGGTCGTCGAGCGCAGTGTCCTGCGCGCCAAGGCGTTCGCAGCGCTGCTGCGCAAGGACCTCGCCGGGTGCGCGAAGAAGGTGATGGAGCAGGATCCCGAGACCAGCGCGAAGCAGAAGTACTACGGGCGCCTCGCCGTGGAGGAAGGCGCGTATGTGTACGGGGTGCACACGACGACGACGTGGGGCGCGTCCGACATCAGTCTGTTCTCGGTCGGCCGTGACGGGAACGTCGTCACCGTCGTCCAGTGGGGACAGATGGGCTCCTTCGCCGACGCCCGGGTGGCCGCCTTCAAGAAGACGACGGTCACCGCGGTGAACAAACTGCGCTGATACAAGAACAGCCGTCCCCGCACCGCTTGTTCGCGGTGCGGGGACGGCTGTTGTGCGGTCCCTGAGTACTGCCCGGTCAGGACCTGCTCCAGCACGGCCCGGACGCCGTCCGGACCGATGCCGAGTTCCGCCCGCAGCACCCGCATGATGGCGGCGTTCCTCGTCGGCGGGGTTACCTGCAACCTTGCCCGCCCGTGCTCGGAGAGCAGCCGTCCACGCATTTCATCCGGCGAGTCACCGCCACAAACAGCCAGGGCAAACCCGCAGGTCGGGCACGTTGACTCAACATCCCACCATAGTTCCTCGCCCACCAGCGCCTGAACGCCGCACCATTCTGCCTCGGCACCACACCTCTGGCACACAGCGGAGTACCTGATGGACTCAACCAAGATCGACTGTTCCATAATCCCACCCTCAAGCCGAGAGGTTAGACGGCAGGGGGCAAGCGCCCTTCCGGCGCGCCAACTTTTTCCCTGCCATCCGAGCCAGCGGTCCAGGCCGCACTGGTCCATGGGATCCCGGCGACTAACTTCGCTGCGACAGGACACCATGCGCTGACGCTGTCTCTCGTGAACATTCCGAAACTCAGTGATCACCAACTGACGCCCAAACCAGCAGACAGACGCTGCTGCTGAACGTGACCAAAGCCATCCAGGGCCTGCCGGGTCGGCCCGAGCAGCCCCTCGATGCACTCGCGGTGCGCCTGCCAGCCGCCGCCCCCGGACATGTCGTTCTTGCGCCAGTAGTGGTAGAACCCGCTGTGATGGCGGAACGGCAGTTTCGGCGGCTCAAGGCCCAGGCGTTCGAGGACCGCACGGTGCGCTTTGACGGCGAGGACGACTTCCTCGTCATTCATGCGTTCGTCGTGGCGTGTGCCCCGGGCGACGAAGTCCTCGTGCAGCAGCCGGGTCAGGGCCGCGGCTACCTCCAGGTGCAGGTGGTCGGGCACGGGGCCGAACCGCGGGGACTCCATCAGCTCGACATCCAGCTCCCACAGCTGACACACCCATTCACCCGGCCTGTGGTCGGGTCAGTCCAGGTGTTCATCGGGCCTGCGGAAGAAGTCATCTGTCTGCATGCGCGGGCATCCCCCTGCCCCACCAGCGCTGTCGAAGAGAATTGTCGCTGGTGTCACTGACATTGGGAGCTGCGTGCAGCCGGATGACAGGGCGGTGACAGTGAGGCGGACGCGACTGTCACGGACGCCGACACGGCTGGGTTCGCTGTCAAACGCCTCGCTTGGATGACGAGGGACAGTGCACTTGGCCGGCAGGGCCAACTACGGCTGTCCGGTCTCTGATGAGGATTCTGGAAATTGGCTGGTGTCGCTCTTCCCTCCATTTCGTTGCATCTTGAAATGTGTGGGGAAAGTGGGGAGCGACGAGCGTGTCTGTCATTGAGGCGCCTGCTGTCTGCTTGAGCTGTGCGGGCGCTGAGTAGAGTCGTGACCGTGACCAGTTCGAGGGGCCGGTGGCCGAGGCTTGACGAGCAGAGCGGGGTGGAGGATGCGTCGCTACTCCTCTTGGAATGGCTCGGCGAACAGGGTGTAGACGCCATGATCAGGGTGGATGCCGAGCGGATGCGCGCTGGTCAGCCCCCATGGACCTTTGCTGCCAGTGGCGGGCCGTTGCATCACGGGCTGCGGGCGGACGGTAGCTCAGCTGCTGAGTGCCTTGGCAGGGCCCTAATTGCCCTGCGCGATGGTGGCCTGACCATGCAATTCTGATATTGGGTCAGGGCCCAGAGGCCGCCGGGCCCTGACGATCAATGACGGTCAGACGGACTCGTTCAAGGGGTCCTCCGCAGTGGGATGACGTCCGGGCTTGTGGGCATAGCGGGACGGGCAGCTTCGGGGGTGGCCAGCAGGGCGACGATGGTGACTGGCTGCTGGCAGTGCGGGCAGTTCCGGGTGGCGGTCGGCTCCAGCAGATCGCGTTTCGGGACAGCTGGACGTGGTCCGCCGCGGGATGTGGATCTGGGCGGCGGCGGGAGTTCCGGCAGCGCTGGCGGTGATGTCTCGCCGAGTCGGCGGGCGCGTTGTTCGCCGCGCGCACGGTCCCGCTGCTTTCCGCCTCTCGGCGGCAGGCAGGAGGGCAATAAATCTGCCACAGGCGGGGGTTGGCAGTGAACTCGGCGCCGCAGGCTGGGCAGGAATGCGCCTGCGGTTCGGCGGGGATCGTGCGCCGGGCGAGGACTTTGCAGCGAGGAGAACAGTAGATCTGTCGCGGGTGAGGGACGAACTCTCCTTCACAGACAGGGCAGTTGGCGCTCTCGGGGCCTTGAGGCAGGTGCCTTTCGGTGTCAGGAGACACGGGCATTCACTCCCTTGCACAGCGTCTCGGCCTGGTTCTGGTGTCCGCGGAGCCCGTAGGAGGGGCCGTCGATCCCCGCGACGGCGGCCCGATGCAGGAGCCGGTCTAGCATCGCGGCCGCAACGGTGGCGTCGCCGAAGGCGCCGGCCCAGTCGGCGATGCCGACATTGGTCGTCAGGATCGTGCTCGACCACAGATACCTCTGGTTGATCACTTGGAACAGCGCGGACGCGCCGTCCTCGGGGAGCGGCAGATAGCCGAGCTCGTCGATGATCAGGAGCTTCGGGCCAGCGAAGAACCGCATGCAGGTCTTCCAGCGGCCCTCCAGTGCGGCCTTGTGGGACTCAGTCAGTTCCGCCACACGGTCACCACCGCGGCGACGACTATGGTGATCGCCGCAAGGATCACCATGACGGCCCGCATACGCTCGATCAGGCGGGCCGTCCGGCACCGCCGGCCAGCGGGATCGATCCTCCCCGGTGGTGACGCATCCCCATCCGGTTCGGGGCGCCCGTTGCGTGGCAGAAGGAGCTGTCGGCACCATGGGCAGTCGGTGTCAGAGCTACTCAGCCAATAGGTGCCCCTCAGTTGCGAGTTGGGCGCCGGGCGTCTGTCGTCGTCACCTCGCATGTCACTCCATCGCGGCTTCCACCGAGTCAGAGATCTGCAAGACCCGGTGCAGGCCGGTGATGCGGAAGATCTGGAGAATGTCCGGGTTCGTAATCACCAGCTTCAGGTCACCGACGTGCGTACGAATCCGCTTGGCGATGCTGACGAGGACCCCAAGGCCCGTCGAGTCGATATACGGGACCCCCCTCAGGTCCACGATGAGGCGATACCGGCCCACTTCGATACAGGTGAACACGTGTTCCCTGACTTGAGGCACGCTGGAGACGTCGACCTCGCCATGGATCTCGACGACGGTCCAGCCCGTCTCGTCACGGTGGCTGATGCGAAATTCCGGGTGCATGAGTTGCCTAACGGCGATGCCCTGTGGAGAGGTTTTGGGTCGTGCCTTCCGCACGTCCGTTCCGCATATGCACGAACGACTGGCCATGACCTCACCCGCCAAATGGCGCATATCCATGGCTCCGTCACCGCGAACGCACGACACAACCTCTGACGTCACCGCAAGCGGGCGGGTGATTGCTCAAGCCAGCGCCTCTCGGCTCCCACGATCGCTCGGCGCGACCTGGACGCACTACGAGGAGAAAGAGGCCGCCGTCAACATCGCGGTCTCGCTGGTGGCCGACATCGCCCAGCAGACGGCGACCTCGGCCATGGTCATCAGCGCTGACAGCGATCTGTCGCCGGCCATCCGCACCGCACTCGTGCTGAATCCCCGGGCCCACACCATGGCGGCGTTTCCGCCCAAGCAGTTCTCCAACGAGCTCAAGTGGTTGATGCCCGCCTCGTTCATCATCGGCCGCGCCAAGTTCGCCCAGGCGCAGCTGCCTCAGAGGGCATTCTGAACCGGTATGGCCGATTCCCGCAGTTGGCTTGTGCCCGCTACCGTCCTGGCGGTCACGTGGTCCTTCGGCGGCTTCTACAGTGTCCCGAGGTAAAGGGGGCGGGCGGGGACGGTAGATCAGAAGGGCTGACTCAAGAACGTGGTACGGATCGAGCGATTGGCGGACCTGAAGCCCGTTCACCAGCGTCAGGCGGCCGTCCTGGCCCTGTGGCGGTGGCGCGCGCCGATACTCGCGTTCGAATTCAATGCAGAGTGGGGCGTCGACCAGTCCGTGCTGGAGTCGCTGTTCCGACTGGCAGCATCACCCCCTGGTGAACAGTCGGAGCGCGCATACCGGCGAGCAATCGCCGAGCTGTGCACGGCCCCGCTCTTCACGTCTGAAGTCGACCCGGACACGGTCCAGCTCTTCCAGTTGGAGACCATCAGCAACATGCTGACCTTCGGCGAACTGCTGGACAAGCCTGGCGTGGACGAAGTCGAGCGAGTAGTCGAAGCCTCGGCCGGCCTTGCGAACTACCTCGACGGTCTCGTCGAGGGCTCCTTCTACTCTCACCCCGCGGAGGAAGCCCACCGCCAGTACCTCGCCGACCTGGCGGACCGGACGAGCGAGGGCTATTTCGCGTCGCGCCACATCGCCGTCGAGACCGCCTGCCATGGTGCTCTCGGGGTTCTCCCCGATTCCGCAGGGCTGCTCGACTCGTCCACGGGTCGCGAGTTGCTCGCGCTCTGCGAGGACTTCGGCGAAGAGCTCGTCACAACGATGCAGTGGCTCCGCATGACGGGTCACTAGCGTCGTGAGCCGGATGGCAAGTGCGGCAGCCGTGACGGACGGGTGACCTGGAACGGAGGGCTGCTACGGGCGGCGCTGGAAGAACAGGCCCGGTTCGGTCTCGGCGAGGACGCCCAGGCTGACCAGGCGCTTGAGCTTGTGCCGGGCACTCTCGATGTTCTTCGGCTTGAGCGGGAGGTCCAGGGCCTGGCACAGGTCGCGGGCACGCATCGGTCCAGCAGCGTCGGCGAAGACGTCGAGGATCTGCGCTTCATTCCCCCGGCCTCCTCGGTGCGTCCGGCGCCGGCGAACAGCCCAGCAATGTGCGGCGCCGCGTACTTCCGGATCCTGCATGGCGAGGACGAACTCGCTGTCAGGCCCCGCAAGAACCCCGGACCGATCACCAGGCTCTACGTCAAAGGCATGGGCACGCACAGAGACCGTCAAGGATCTGCTGACGACAAACCGTCAAAGAAGTCCTGAGACCTCACAGCGACAGCGACAGCGACAGCGTTTGTTAACGAGTTTCGACGTCAGCGTCCGGTCGACGGCTTCGCGGATCAGGCCGCCCTGCGCAAAGGTTCAACCCTGAATGCAGGGTGGAACCATCACTCGATGGGAACATGAGCCATCACCCATGCGTACTATCGCTACGCCGCCACACCACCGTTCGCCGCGGCAATACATGAACAGGCGGGCGCACCTACTTTCGGTTGCACTCACGGTGGTGCGCCATTGCTGCCGCATTGAAAAGAGGCCAACACCATGACTGACAACCCCGTCACCGTCACCAGCGTGACATCTCAGTACGCCACTCAGGTCGCACAGGACCTCGAGCTCAATACCAAAGAGCAGGAACGTATCGGCGCGGAGCTCTCCGCCCTGCAGGCGCAGTTGCGCATCCTGCAGGACGACCAGAGTGTGCTGCACAGCATCCAGAAGACGCTCGGCAGCCGACCGGCAGCCGCGCCGAGCACCCCGGAGCCTTCGACGTCCCTCCCGCAGCAGGCATCCGGCAAGAACACCACTACCCGGCGTGCCCCGTCCAAGACTGCAGCCAAGGCCCCCAACGCAAAGAAGACCACTGTGCAAGCCAAGAAGGAGAAGACCCAGGACGCGGAGCCGAAGGCGGCTACGGCATCGGCGCAGCCCACGCTGATCGCGCTCATCCACACCCACCTCGACCAGCAGAAAGAACCCCGTTCCGCGGCGGAGGTCACCTCGGCGCTGGCCCAGGCCCACCCCCAGCGCAACATCAAGTCGACCGTCGTGCGCACCACACTCGAGAATCTTGTCGCCAAGAGCCAGGCTCATCGCTCGAAGCAGAGCGGCTCGGTCTTCTACACCTCAGTTGCCGTGCAGGCCGCGACTGAGAAGGCCCCGGCTCCCGTGCTGCCCCAAACCGAGCAGGACAGCAACAAGCGCGAGAAGGCCGGCGCGGTCAGTTCGTAGCCGGTCGAGGACAGCGGTCAGGGGTTGCTGTCGGGGAGCGACTGCGGGTCCCAACAAGACTGAGGCGGTCGGGTGATGAGGTGCATGCGCAGGCCGCGGGGTCCGTGGCCTCCGGCGTCCGGCAGGTCGATAAGCCAGTCGAGGACGGGGTCGGGGACCTGGTCTGGGGCATCAAAGGCGGCCAGGAGGGCATCCGGACCGCCGTCGGCAGGACCACCACGATCGCCGACGGCGGCTATCCGGGCACCGGGCTGGTGATGCCGCACCGTCGCCACAAAGGCGAGGAACTACCCGCCTGGAAGCAGGCGCACAACAAGTTCCACAAACAGGTCAGGGCCCGCGTCGAGCACGTCTTCGCCCGCATGAAGACGTGGAAGATCCTGCGCGACTGCAGGCTCAAGGGCGATGGCGTACACGAGGCCGTACTCGGCATCGCTCGTCCGTACAACCTCGTACTCGCCGGGTAACGCCATTCCCGTCGCGAGAAGATCGCTCGATCCGACCTCTATACGTGGCTCTCCCGCTCGTAGATCCTCTGTAGCTGTGACAGACACGGCGAGAGCCCACTCATGGCCCACAGGCATCAGCGCGATCACCCTCTTCGTCGAGGACTTGGACGCCACAAAACGGTTCTACCGGGAGATCTTCGGACTGCCGGTGGCCTTCGAGAATGACAACTCGGCTGTCTTCGAATTCGGCAACACCATCATCAACCTACTGAATGCCACCGCAGCGCCCGAGCTCATCGAACCCGCTCGCGTTGCCGAGGCTGCCGCCGGCTCCCGCCTCCAGCTCACCCTGCCCGTGGACGATGTGGACGCGATGTGCAAGGAACTGGCCGCCCGCGGCGTGACACTGCTCAATGGCCCCATGGACCGGCCCTGGGGAATACGGACCGCCAGCTTCCGCGATCCCGGCGGCCACATCTGGGAAATCGCCAAGTGACTGCGGCGCCGGGCCTCGAGATCCGGACACTCCTGTCGTTCCTGCATGGACAGCGCCGCCACGTCCTCGGCATACCCGACGGCCTCGACGCGGATGCCCTGCGCCAGCCCGTGCTGCCATCAGGATGGAACTGCCTCGGCCTCGTCCGGCATCTCGCCCTCGACGTTGAGCAGTTCTGGTTCCGTGCGGTGGTAGTCGGCGAGGAAGACGTCATCAAGTCTCTGGGCCACGGCGGCGACGCATGGCAGGTCGGGCCAGAGGTTCCCGCCGCCGCGATCCTCGACCGATACCGCACGGAGACCGACCTCGCAGACACCATCATCAGTGCCACCGCTTCGGACACTCCCCTGGCCTGGTGGCCCCACCACCTCTTCGGCGAGCCACACCTGCACACCCTTCGAGACGTCTTGCTGCACGTCATCACCGAGACTGCGTGCCATGCCGGCCACCTCGATGCGGCACGAGAACTCCTCGACGGCCGACGATGGATGGTCCTGACCTAACGCAGCCCGGCAGGTACGCCGCCAAGGCCAGACGTAGATCACGAAGGGCCTGAACAGTCTTATGGGACAGCCCTTAGTTTGATCTTTAACCTGTGCGGCGTGGTCGTGGGGTGGTTGACTTCGTCGTTCTCTTTTTCGCTGCCGCTGTTTTGCGGGGTGTATGCACGTCGTGGCGGGGTGTGGGTCGTGTGTTCTTTTGGCCCGGCGGCCGTCCGGGGCCAGGGCGCGAAGGTTTCGGTGCTTGGGCTGGACAGGCCGATTGCGGGCGGATGTGCCGGAAGTCGCGGCGGACTCGGGCGGGGGTGAGTCTGTCCGGCGAGGTGGGTTTCTCCCAGGGACGGCGCCGGTCGGCTGCGAGTGGGCGGGCGAGCCGCAGTTGGGTGTAGGCAGCGAGGATCAGCCAGGTCCATCGGTCGGCTGCCTCGGGGGTGCGGAGCTTTGGGGAGGTCCAGCCGAGGGTCTGTTTGAACAGGCGGAAGGTGTGCTCGATGTCGAAGCGCCGGAGATATGCCTGCCAGAGGCGGTCGGCGTCGTCCGGGGTGGCATCGGTGTCTGACCACCACAGCCAGACCGGCTTGGGTGTTGCTCCGCTGGGCAGATGGCCGATGTCCAGGCGGATCACCGTTCCTTCCACGATCGGGAGGGTGCCGTCTGCGGCTGCCCAGGAAGAACGGTGGGTCAGCTTGGGGTGCAGCCGGTTCCAGGACCGGGCCCTGGCAGTGCCGTAGAGGCGGGTGTCGGTGATGGTTTCGGTGTCCGGGATGCTCCAGGTGTTGGGCTGTCCGAAGACGAACTCGCCGCCGTGCCGGGGCGGTCGGCCCTGAGTGTGTGGCAGCCGTGGTGGGACCGCTCTGCGCAGGACGCGGTCGGATCGCATCCTGGCCAGCACCTGGACCGGCAGGTCACCCAGGAGGAAGCCGAGGCGGGGCGCGTCGTATCCGGCGTCCGCGACGATGAGGATGTCGGGGTCGCCCGCCTGCCACTGCCCTGCTGCGATGAGTCGCTGCAGCAGATCGCGCAGTTGCCGGGCGGTGACGGTTGCGGTGTCGTCGCCAGGCTTCAGACGCAGCGCGTCCAGCGGCGCCGTCCATGAGCTACGGCCCGGCTCGAGCGCGCAGACGATCGAGTAGGGCCAGCCGGGGACCGGGATGTGCTGGTCCTTGCCCCGGCCATAGGTGTGACACAAAATCCGCTCGGGTGAGGTGTAGGCGTCGGGCCGCAGCCAGCAGGTGACATCGATCGCCAGGACCAGCCGGCCGTCGGCAGACCGCGGCAGTGGCACCTCTGCCAGTGCCCGCCGCAGCCGGCCGTCATCGATGCGTCCACGGGCCATGGCTGCGTAGAGCCCTCCATGGCCGCGGCGGTGTTCACCCACCAACGACAGTTCGGCCAGCGACCTCACCGGCCCGTCGCCGCACAGAACAGCATCAGCCAGCTCGAACAACACGTCCGAACGGGAGGTCAGGCAGGCATAGAACTCGCCCCGGAAGCATGACAGTTGTGCGAGCGACTCTCGCCGGGCGTCGTGATGCAGCAGACTCATCCTCACGGCCTTCGTGCTGAATGTGTGTGTTCCTTGGTCGGAGCACATGTTCAGACGAAGGCCGCCTTCATGTCCGGCAGATACCAAACCGAGTGATCAAGTTCGACGGACCATTCGACGCCGCACGTTAAAGATCAAGTTAGGGGCGCCAACCCCGCTTTGAGGCCGACGCCTTGAAACTCCGTCACCGACGCAGCACGAAACACCGCACCCCACCCGGCTCCAGGTCATACCAGACCCCGCTCCCCCACCCCTCCAACAGGCCGGCCACCTCCTTACCAGTGATGCCGATATGCCGACGCGCCGACAGGCGGTCCGCGAGCGACGTGGTCACCACCCACACTCCGCCCGGCGCCAGCAGGCGACGCACCCGCTCGGCGGCCGCCTCCTTGTCCCGCATGAACGCGAACACCAGCCGCATCGTCACCACGTCGAACCCGGCCTGTGGCAGCAAGCCGACGGCTTGGTCGTCCTCGAAGTCCAGGCGCTGAACGGTCAGGCCGGGCAGCAGGCCCTCGTACCGGTCCCGGACTGCGGCCACCGACGAGGCCGCCCAGTCCGTGGCCATCGTGCGGCAGCCCAGCCATACGAGTTCGGCGGCGTACCCGCCCAGCCCGCAACCGATGTCCAGCACGCTCGCACCAGCGGCCGGCGCGACCTGCTCCGTGAACATCCGCATCTCCGCCGCGGTCACGCCGAGGAAACCGTCCCCGGCAGCAAAGTGCTCCTCCCAGTGCTCGCGGGCTGCGATCGTCACCGGAGCTCTCCCTTCCCGTCAAAGCAACGGGAGGTGCCAGTGGCTTCCCAGAGCCAGATCCGGTTGCGGTCGATGCCGCTGCGCAAGCCGCGGCGTTGGGCCCGGGCGCGGAGCAGGCGGACAAGGTCGGGCATGGACCAGCGGTGTTGGCGGCGCAGATGCGCCAGCGGATGCCGCTCGAGATCCATGCCGCCTCCCGGGATATCGCCACCGCTGTCTCCCCTCCACCATGCCGCACCGGGGCGGTGTTGAGGCGGCTTCTTTGGCGCGGGACACACACCGGACACACTGTCATCCCCTGGGGCCGGGTGGATCGCCGGTGATGTCCTGGCGGCGCTACGACGCGCAGCCGCGCGGCGTCGTCAAGAAGGGTCGGTTCCACGTGAAATCCATGGATCGCTCTACTGCCCTGTCCGGCGCCACCGTCACCATGACCGGCGGTTTTGGACTGGTCGGCAGCCGCATCGTGCACAAGCTCCGCGCGGTCGGCGCCAAGCCTTCGGCGGTGGGCCGCCTCGATGCCTACGGCTCGTCGGTCTACCCCTCCGTGTTCAACATCTCTCCGGGGAGTTCGGACGTCATCGCCGGCGACATCACCGATGCCGCGCTGATCGACGACCTGCTGGCACGCAGCGACTACGTCATCCACGCCGCGGTCCTGGCCGACGTCGCGGCGTGCACCCGCAACCCGGCGGCGGCGCTCCAGGCCGACATTCACGGCACCCAAACCGTGCTGGATGCCGCAGCCCGGCACACAAGCACCGTGAAGCGGCTGGTGTTCGTCTCCTCGGCCAGCGTCTACGGCATCGGTGGGTTCCTCGAACGTGGGGGCCGCCCCGTTCAGCGAAGCCGATCCAGGGACGCCCAGGTCGGTGTACGCCAACACCAAGCTGTGGGGGCGAGCACCAGACCGCACTGGCCCTGGGCGGTGCCGATGGCTCGTACGCAATTGTGCGGTACTTCTCCGTCTACGGAGAAGTACCGCAGGTGGTCAAGGAGAACAGCCACAGCTGGGTGGCGGCCTGGTTCACCATGCGCGCCACGCTCGGGCTGCCGCTGCACCTCAACGGTGGCAGATGTCAGGTCCGGGACTTCGTGCACATCGACGACATGGCCGATGCGACCCTCCTGGTGGCCATCACCGAGGGCGCCGATGGGGCGACACTCGACGTCGGCACCGGCCGCGCCACATCGATCAGGCAGGCCGCCGACCTGGTGCGCCGCCACTATCCCGACGCGCAAATCATCGAGACCCGCTCGGTGCCTGCGCCGACACCACCCGCATGCGTCGGGGTGCTGGGCTGGGTCCCGCAGGTGGATATCGAGGACGGCATCCGCCGCTACCTGAATTGGCTGGAGCGGACCTCGGAGGCGATCGTGTCCGGTCAGGGCCGGGTCGGATCGTCAGGGCCGGTTCGGGTCGGGGTGGACCACGATGAAGAGCGACCAGGCGGGCGCGGTCGGGTCGTCCGGTCGGGCGGCGAACTCCTCGAGCAGAGCGCGGAGCCGGGTCTGGAACTCCTCCATCTCTGCCGGCGGCAGGCGCAGCCCGAGCCGGGTGCTGTCGACCTCGGCCGCGGGGGCCAGGGCCAGCTCCTCCAGGAACGCGTCGAGCATCGACCGGTCCTGCGCGGCAGCATCGAGCTGCCAGGACTTCCGCGTCGCCAGATAGGGAATCTCCCGTGCGCCGCGCGCGCCGCGTCGCTCCTCCTGGGCCTCCAGAAAACCGGTGCGCACCAGCGTCCTGGTGTGGTGCAGCACGCTGGCGGGATCGCCGCCAAGGATCGCCGCGATCTCCTTGTTGGTGCGCGCCTCGCCGAGGCAAATACGCAGGATACGCAGGCGGAGCGCGGAGGCGAGCGCCTTCGCCTCCGCGTCGGTCGCCAGCCGGCGTTCGGTCATGGTCAGCAGCCTCCTGAAGGGCCGGGAGGATAAGTGATTGACAAAACCCAATCACTCTTCCACGGTAGTTTCCCATGACTGCTCCCGAGCCCTCGCCCGACCGACCGGCCAACCGCGGCGGACTGTGGCGGCACGCCGACTTCCGTCGACTGTGGGTCGGTGAGACGGTCAGTCAGTTCGGGACAATGGTCAGCCAGTTGGCGCTTCCCCTCGTCGCCATCCTGGTGCTGCACGCCAGCACCTGGCAGGTCGGGGTGCTGGCGGCGTGCGAGACCGCAGCGTTCGTGGCAGTGGGCTTGCCGGCCGGCGCCTGGGTGGAGCGGATGCGCTTCCGCTGGGTGCTGATCGTCAACAACCTGGGTCGGGCCGCCCTGCTGGCCTGGGTTCCGGTGGCTCAGCTCCTCGGCGTGCTGACGATCGAGCAGTTGTACGTGGTCGCGCTCGCCACCGGGGTCAGCACGGTCTTCTTCGACGTGGCCTACCAGTCCTACCTGCCCCAGCTGATCGACCGGGAGCTGCTGGTCGAGGGCAACGCGAAGCTCCAGGCCAGCGAGTCGGTCAGCCAGATCGCGGGCCCGAGCCTCGGCGGCGCGCTGGTCCAGGCGCTCACCGCGCCCTACGCGGTGCTCGTCGACGCGGTGAGCTTCCTGTGGTCGGCCGTGTGGGTGACGCGGATCGAGGTCCGGCCGCCACGCCCCGAGCGCAGCCCCGACCCCAACCTGCTCCGGGAGATCCGCGACGGCCTGCGGTTCGTGCTCTCCAACCGGATACTCCGCGCCATCGCCATGTGCACCAGCTCGGCCAACCTCTTCGGTTCGGTGATCTCCGCCGTCTTCTACGTGCTGCTCGCCCGCCAACTGCGGCTCTCGCCGGGCGTCATCGGCCTGCTCACCTCGACCGCGGCGGTGGGTGGACTGATCGGTGCGCTGGTGGCCGGACGGTTCGCGGCAAAGGTCGGCCAGGGCCCGGCCATCTGGATCGCGAGCGCGGTCGCCGGACCGTGCGCGCTGGTCACCCCGTTCGTGCAACGCGACTGGACGGTGGGGCTGCTCGCGGCAGCGCAGATAGCGATGTGGATGGGCATCGTGGTCTACAACATCAACCAGGTCAGCTTCCGGCAGGCGCTGTGCCCGCCTGGGCTGCTCGGCCGGATGAACGCGACGATGCGGTTCCTGGTCTGGGGCACGATGCCCTTCGGGGCGCTGCTCGGCGGCCTGCTCGGCTCGACGATCGGCGTCCGCGGCACGCTGCTGGCCGGGGCGGTCGGCCAGTCACTCACCTTCCTGCCCGTATTCCTGTCGCCGCTGCGCCGGATGCGCGAACTGCCGTCCTACGCTGAGCTGACGGCGGAGGGGGACACCGCTGCCAGCCCGTTGGTGCCGAGCGAGCCCTGGGAATGAGGCGAGTACATGCTCGGCGCAATCGGCAGCCCAGAGCACCAGTGACCTGTGTTCGTCCTTGCCGGGCCTCATGCCCGCTCGATCGCCAGGTGGTTTTTGGGCGAAGGAGGACTTGGCCGAATCCGGACGGCGAGCATGGGCCCATCCTGCCCGGTCGCCGTGGCGGCATATGCCAGTGGGCGCCGTTTCGGCGACCAGCGGGGCGTCCGGTCACCAAACTGGGCGGGTGATGACACGACCATCCTCCCCTGATGATCTCCGTGCTGTTCTCTTCGACTCAGGCGGCGTGCTGATGCAGCCGATTGGCGGCCGGTGGAACCCACGAGCCGACTTCGAGCAGACCATCCTCTCCTACGTCCCCTCGATCACGCCGGAACAGTTCGCGGCGGCCATCGTCGCGGGCGACCAGTTCTTCGCTGCCTCGTCGTCGACACCCGACTATGACGACTACCACCGGGTGATGCTTCGTGACCTCGGCGTGGAACCGACCCTGCAGCTCCTTGCCGACTTGCGTCGTGAGGTCCCGCCTGCCACGGTCCTGGAGTCGTACCCGGAGGTCGTGGGAACTATGGAAGAGCTGAGCCGGCGGGGTGTGCGGATGGCGGTGGTCTCGGATGCCTGGCCTGATCTGCCCGACCTCCACGCCGGACTTGGGATCGGCAAGTTCTTCGAGGCGTACGCGATTTCCGCCGAACTCGGTTGCGACAAGCCGGACCCACGCATGTACCACCACGCCAGCACCGCGCTGAATCTCGAGCCCGCACAATGCCTCTTCGTCGACGACGATCCGAGCCTGGTCGCCGCCGCGATCACACTCGGATATGCAGGACGCGCGGTCTGCCGCAACTCGACAACTTCGGATGTGCCTTCCATCGCGTCCTTGACGGAACTACTGGACCTCTTCTGACATGGTCCTGCACGGACCGTCGAGGGCCAGCCCGATGCCCGCGGCGGTCTCCGACCAACTGACCTCCGATGCGAGGGGGTGCGGAATACGTGACCGCCTGCATGGCCGTCTCTTCGTCGGCTCGGCCTACAGAGGGCTCCGAAGAGGCAGAGAGTCGTCGACCGGAGGAGCGTGGCTTTGCGCGCGTGCCACCACACGGCACGCCACGGTCACCGGAGCACAGTGATCACCGCCCGACCTCTGGGATGGGGCCGGACGGTGATCGCGCCAGAAACTCGGCACTTGCTCTGGTGGGGCAGGCTGCCCTACCCCGTGCCTTCCGGCGGCTCACCGCGGCCAATTGTCATTGACCAGCGCACCGTTGACAGAGCTTGGACCGAGACCGTGCCCTCCTTCTCTACTTCGGCGACGCCAACCTGGTTGTAGATGGTGGTGACTTCACCATCGACGCATTTCATCGGGAAGCCGACCTTCACCGGATTCAGGGAGACCTTGATCTCCCCCTTGCCTCGGCATCGCACGGCAACGATGAGATCTTGCCCGTTCCGGCCCTTGCGGTACTCGGGGTCCGTCCTCCACGAGTACCGCTTTGGCGACCGGCGACAGTCTCGGTCCCGTCCAACTCGGGCGGGGACTTCACTGACTCCTGTGCGGGGGTGGCGGATGCGGACTTGCTGGGGACAGCCGGTTTGGAGGCCCTACCGGAGGCTGCGTGGTCGGGCGAGCAGGCAACTACGAGCGGCAGCATGACTGCGGGCAGAAGGGGCAGCCTCGCGAGGAGCCGCCGGGGCATTAGTGGGTCTCCCAGATGTACCAGCCGACGCGGTCGGGGTGTGTACAGCGTCGCGCTGTGCTTAGCCCCCTTGGTGCAGTTGGCGTAGACCCACTGGCTGTAGCCATCGGTCTTCAGCCGGTAGACCCCGCACTTGGCGTTGGCGCTGTACTTGGCGGGCGTGTCGACCGTGATCTTGTTGCCCAACGGCGTGATGCCCGGTCGCCCATCCGCGTGCGGATCCGCTCGGCGACGGCGTCGAGCAAAGGCTCACGGACGTCGCGATCGAGTCTCCGGTACAGCGACAACGAGCGAAGGCGATCGGCAAAGCCGTCCCCGGTGAACCACTGAACGGTTGGATACCAGCGCACGATCGTGGCTCTTCGAAATTGGTGGGGGTTTGAGCGCCGGACGGGGTTCCACTGTGGAGCCTGACTGATAGATGCCCGCAGCTCTCGTAGATCATGTTGTTGTCGAAGCAAGATGATCACAACAGAAGAGCTATGGACGTGGCAGACGATACGACGCGGTTGTTGGGCCTTGACGGCCTGGCCGTGGTCGCGGTCGCCGACGACACCGACGGGCCGGTGGTGCACCTGGTCACCGCTGATGAGCGGGCACGCCACTGCCCAGACTGCGGCACCCGGGCGCGGCGGTCGAAGGGCCGGCGGGTGACCCGGCCGCGTGGCCTGTCGGTCGGTGGCCGCCGACCGCGGCTGGTGTGGGCCAAGCGCCGCTGGCGCTGCGACGAGCTGGCGTGCCGGCGTCGCTCGCCGTGGACACCTCGATGCCCGCTAATATCGTTGAGCCCTCACCCTGCAATCGTGTTGGCTAGCGGCACCGAACTGTCAGTACCGCAGGTGTCCGCTTGGCTGTAGCAGGGAGTTAAACGTGCAGGACATTGTTGTCGACCCCGTTGCCCACAATCGGGCAGCCTGGGACAAGTGTGTCCAAGAGGGCAACGAGTGGTCGAGGCCGGTGAGTGCTGAGGATGTCGAGCGCGCCCGCATGGGCGACTGGTCGATTGTTCTCATCGGGCGTGAGCCAGTCGACCGCTCCTGGCTGCCGACGGACCTGACCGGCAAGGACGTGTTGTGCCTGGCCTCCGGCGGTGGCCAGCAGGGTCCGATCCTCGCCGCCGCAGGGGCGCGGGTCACCGTATTCGACAACTCACCCCGCCAGCTCGGCCAGGACCAGATGGTGGCGGCGCGCGACGGACTCGAGCTGCGCACCGTCCTAGGCGACATGCGCGACCTCAGCGCCTTCGGCGACGCAACATTCGACGTCGTATTCCATCCGGTCTCTAACCTATTCGTACCAGACTTGGCACCGGTGTGGCGTGAGTGCTTCCGCGTCCTGCGACCGGGC
This sequence comes from Streptomyces sp. NBC_01003, assembly GCF_045162695.1. Taxonomy (NCBI): domain Bacteria; kingdom Bacillati; phylum Actinomycetota; class Actinomycetes; order Kitasatosporales; family Streptomycetaceae; genus Streptomyces; species Streptomyces sp. NBC_01003. Next base: position 9,954,166 of record NZ_CP108707.1, on the reverse strand, counting down.
GGAACTCTGCTCGTGGGCTTCCTCAACCCTGATGTGTACTTGTTCGACCACGAGGCGCTCGACGAGCGCGGCGAGCTGATCGTCGTGCACAAGCTGCCCTACAGCGATGTCACGCAGTACTCCGCCGAGGAACGCGCCACGAAGTTCGGCGCGGATGCCCCTCTTGAATACAGCCACACCCTCACCGACCAGATCGGCGGGCAACTCGCCGCGGGGTTCGTCCTCACCGGCTTCGCGGAAGCGCCGCACCAATCCAACGCATCCGCTCAATACATGTCGAACTATTTTGCGACGCTGGCGGTCAAGCCGGGCTGACCCAGCCGTGGCGCCGGCCGAGACGGCCGTGTCTCCGAATGGCCAAGTGGAGCGCTGTGCCAGCCAGACCCCACTAACTTCGCTGAGCCACGATCGTTGGGCCAAACAATTCTCCGGGATCGTCGACCAGGCCCCAACCCTCATCGGTGCCGCGCACGTCTTCTTCGAGTGGCGGATGACCCCAATCAGGGTTCCCTGGGCAGAACCGCTCGTGGAGATCGGCGGTCTCGGCATACACCTCCGGTTCTCCCGGCCGGCGGACAACGACGTGGCCGAGCAGCGCCATCCAGCCTCCGGGATGGAGCATGTCGTGCGCTCGCTGCCAGCCGATCGACGGGTCAACCCAGTGCCACGACGACGCAGCCACGAGGACATCGAAGCGTCGACCGCGGTTGTCCCACTCCTCAAACGTCGACGTCTCGACTTCGACGTTGCGGAAGGAAGCGATCCGGTGGCGAGCGAGTGCGGCCATGTCTGCCCCAGGCTCGACGGCAGTCACTGAGCATCCGAGCGCTGCTAGCGAGCGCGTCGCCTGCCCGGTACCGCAGCCCACCTCCAGCACCGACGACCGTTCGTCCATGCTGGTGACGGCGCCAAGGTCCGCGAACAACTCGTCGGGGTATTGCGGCCGGACCCGGTCGTAGAGCTCCGGCACCTCGTTGAACACTCGTCCGAGGTCGTGTCGATTTGGGCGCATCTTCGGATCACCAGTCACGAACGCACAAGCTATGAGGTCCGTCCACGAAAATGCCACTGGCTTACCGGCAGCTGTCGTGCTGCCTCCGGTAGTTCAGAGAAGAGTTCGCGATCGTCCTGCAGGCGCCCCGCGGCCGCCGCGAGTACCCCCTCGCACAGCTCATAAAGATGCTGCACACGCCGGTGCACCTGGACGACGGGCAGGCCGTCGACGTCGCCGCCTCCGTCGGCGCAGCGACGCCCGACATCCTCAACACCCGCGACCTGTCCGTGCTCCAGCAGGCCGCCGACGCTGCCCTGTACGACGGCAAGCACTCCGGCCACGCAGTCCTCGCCGACGCCCGGCACGCAAGGCACCCGTCCATCAACGGGCGCCGCGCCGCCCGCCCCGGAACCGGAATCGGGGGGCGAGCCGCATGAGCATCGCCACCCTGCCCGAGGGCGACTGGATCCGCAGCATCACGATCCGTCAGCCCACCTGCATCCTCGCCGGGAAGAACCCTGAAAACAGGCCCCGGCCCTGGCCGTGCGGGGCTAGGCCCTGATCCACGCCGGGCAAAAGCTGGAGCGCCCCGCCCTGCGTGACCCGCTGATCGCCGCCGCGATCCGCGGCCGCTAACTGCACCTGGGCGCAGTCATCGGCGTCGGCCGCCTCACCTACTGCCACCGCGACAAGGGGCCCGATAAGTAGTTTCGATACGCGCTCCAGAAGCTGCTTCTGCTCCATGAGCGCCCCCTCGCCGTACTCACCACTATTCCCCGGCCCAGAATGCCGCCCGCACCTCCCCCTCCGCGAAGTCCCGGCGCGGCAGACGCAGGCCGAGGGACTCCTCCAAGGCGTGGAAGTACAGCTCGAACGTGTCAGTCACTTCCGGGTGGTCCAGCTCGGCACGGCGCACGGCACGGTTGAGGAAATCCAGCTCGCCGCCCCGCAGATAGGGGGCACGGCCACGCTCGTACCAGATCAGCTCCAGCAGGCCCCACTCGTCGTCGACACGGCGACCGTCCCTCATGTAGTCGAAGGTGTAGATGGCCTTCGCGGAGGTGGCGGTCAGCCACACGCTCTCCGTAATCCCGAGCGCCGCGTATGCCTCCTTGTCAGCGAAGGACCCAGGCGGCGTGTCGTGGTGCAGCAGGAACGTCCACCCGCCTGCTTGCCCGAAACAGCAGCTCTCCCACTGGCGATCCCAGTAGGCCCGGCCGCTGTCCACGGCCTGCAGGTCCTTCAGGCGGGTGCCGGCCGCGACCTGTGCGGGATCGGCCCCGTACAGCAGAGCCAGCCGCTCGGCGTCAACGGTTTGTCCGGGCGCCGCACGGAAGAAGGCAAGGGTCGTGTATGGGTCCTGCCCACGCCAGGACCCCGCTATCCAGGCAAGCCCCTCCAGTGGGTCGCGCCCGCACGCCTCAACCGTCCCCGCGTCGTCCAGGCCGCCACTGCGGAACCGTCTGCCCCACACCGGATCGATCCGCTCCAGCGCGGCGGCCACCTCCTCGAGACTGCCGCCGCGCCGACGCATCGCGGCCTCGGTGATCAGGTAAAGCGCCTGTTCGAGGTCGCGGGTGGCAAAGACCTCCCGGTAGGGACCGTCATGGCCGCGCACTGTGCCGTCCTCATCCAGCAGCAGACACAGGCCGCCGTCCTCCGCCTCCTCAGCGCGCTCGGCCCACCCCTCCAGCTCGTCGTCCGAGAGCGCCACCGGGGGCAGCCCGACCTCGTGGAGCAGGGCGTGTCCGGCCACCGTCCGCTGCCATGCCTCCGCAAGTGTCCGCTTGGTGATCTCCATAGCGTCAGCATAAGAAGGGTCACTGACAGCCAGCCGACTGGCTTCGTTCATCTTCAGTGGGATCAGGCACAAATTCCGTGAGGGCGATCAACGGCATTCGGCCTCGGTGACGCAACGTCATCTGAGACCATCGTCGACGCTCAGGACAGGGTTATCGGAGCGGCCCTTGTTCGTCGATGAACACGGTGGGCGAGGACAGGAACACATCGGTGTTGACCGGGCCGTAGGCGATGTTGAACGTGTCCAGCCAGTACGACCATCCCCGGATCCCCAGTGCACTGCTGAAGCGGTAGTTGAGCTGCCAGCGCACCCACTGGCCGGGGGCGAGTCGCACTGCCGGGGGCCGTCGCGGCCGGGGCGGCAGGGCGAACAAGGGCTGGACTCGCGGGAAGACCCGCAGCCGTCCGTCGGCTTCCCGGAGCTGGACATCGACTTTGCCGGGGTCTTCCTGGGTGGCATAGGGCTTGAAGCCGTCACGCTCTTGCATGCGAATCACGTGGGCGAAGATGGTGGCCTCGACAGGTGGGAGAGCGAAGCCGATCGGGGTCGCGTTCCTGCGCGAGGCAGCCTCTCCTCCCCGGGACTCCTTCGTCCAGGATGTCCGTATCCACTGGACGGTGATCTCCATGACGTACTCCCGCCGGGTCGTCGAGGAACTCACTGTATGACTCTCAAGAATCACCGGACATGTCTGGTTGTGGTTACTGGCTGTGCCAGCGGGCGGGTGGCGGTGAGGAGGACGGGCACGCCTCACCCGTGAAGCCCCCGCCGACCTCCGCCGCCCCTGGGAGAAACCTCCGCCCGTACTTGCTCTGCCCGGCCCGTGCGCCCAAACCAACCCCGCCCGGCACAGGGCGCCCTCCCGGCCAGAAGAACCGCTGCCCTGTGAGCCGCTTCGACGTGGGAAAAGAACCAGACGACCCGAGAGCATCACTGAACGCGACCGCCCCAGAGATTAAATGCCAAGCTCAGAATCTGTGTCTGATGCCTGCACGACAAGTCCACGGGTCGCCTGGATGGCCAGTGAAGGGCTGTCCGAATGGCTGTTCCCACGTGGGCACACCAATCCAGCGCTCCGCGAGTAGGTTTGTTGATCACCTGCCGAACCGACCGAGGAGTCACATGTCCGTCAGCCTGTTCGTGGAACCGACGGTGTCTGCGCCTGCGTTGAGGCTGCGCCCGTGGCAGGGCGAGGACGCGGGGGACCTGGTGGCGGCTCATCGTGATCCGCTTCTGCGCCGCTGGCTGACTACTCACTTGGACAGCGAGGCGGATGCCCGTCGATGGATCGATGATCAGTGTGAGGCGTGGGCCACTGGCGTCCGGCTCAGCTTCGCCGTGCTGGAGTGCCAAGGCGCCGAGAATTACGCAGGGCGTCCGGTCGGCCACATCGTGGTCAAGGGAGGAAGCGACCCCACCAAAACCTCAGCAGAAGTGGGTTACTGGACATCGACCCAGGCCAGGGGGCGGGCAATCGCTCCCCGTGCCCTGGAGGCAGTATCTGCGTGGGTGCTCGGCCCGCAGCGCGTGATGCCTGTGACTCGCCTCGATCTGCTGCATGCATCGGGCAACCATGGTTCGTGTCGAGTAGCAGATAAATGCCAGTACGTTCTGCGCGCCGTACTTCCGGCCCAGCTGCCTGCCTTCCCGACAGAGGGGCACTTGCATGTCCGGCCGGGACGCGGCGCCTGACCCGTGAGGTAGTGGCGGCACCTGGCACGCACTCGGGACCCCGCGACAACTCAGCGAGGGACGGCATCAACCTCTTCTCCACCACCCCGCCGCAGGAACGAGGGCCCCGCTTTGAGCGCCGGGTGTCATCGGCCTGGTTCGCCGGGCCATCAACGACTGGTTCGTCTGAGCGGCCCGACGTAAAGGCGAACAGATCTTCACCGACTTCTTCACCGAACTGCTCAAACAGCATAAGAAGCCGACGGCCCTGACCGTACGACCAGGGATGTCAAACACTCACTCAGGCGTGGCTGCTGGAGAACGTCCTCGGCCTGGAGACAGCGAGTGAGGAGGAGCGGCCGGTGAAACGGACCCAGGATCACAAGTGGATGCTCGACATCGCCGCGGCTCGTCAGTTCCACGCCCGGGAGGGGCACTTGAACGACGCGAGGAAGCACGTCGAGGAAGTCCCCGTCGCCCTCGCCGGACCCGCGGCCCCCGGCCACCGGCCACCGGCCGCGAGATCACCCCTGAGAACACCGTGCTCGTCGGCCTGGGGCAGTGGGTGTCGAACGTGCGTCGCAGGGCTGACCAGCTCACGGTCCAACAGCGCGACGACGTCGGCAGACTCGGGATGGGGGCTGTGTAGTCACGCCGCCGGAGGTCGCCCCGGTCTCGTAGCAAGTTAAGGGCGCAGGATCAGTTTCCCCTTCGTGCGGCGGCCGAGCAGGTCCTCATGTGCGTCGCGGGCTCGCCCCAGGTCGTACTCCGCGCCGACCAGTGGCCGCAGGCGGTGGCGTGCTGTGAGGTCGAGCAGCTCCTTCAGCGCTGTGCCGGCGGCTCCGTGCCGGGCCATGAGTGGAACGAGCCAGAAGCCGGCGACGGTGATGGTGTCCACCGCAAGCCGGCTGGGCGCGATCGCGGCGGCGGGTTGGCCGGACGAAGTGCCGTAGGTCACCAGTCGGCCGAGATATCCGAGTGTGTCCAGTGCGGAGTCGAGGACGGGTCCGCCGATGGCATCCAGGACGATGTCGACCGGGCGTCCCTGATTGGCGTCGAGGACGCGCTCACGGTATCCCTCCGCGTCGCCGTCGATCGCAGCATCCGCCCCCAGTCCGAGGGCAAGGGCGCGCTTGTCCTTCGACGATGCGGTGGCAATGACTCGTCCTGCGCCGAATTGCCGGGCCAACTGGACGAGGAGACTGCCGGTGCCGCCCGCAGCGGCATGGACCACCACGGTCTCACCGGGCCTGATGCGTGCGACAGTTCGTAGGAGATGCCATGCCGTCAGCCCCTGTACGAGGACAGCCAGCGCTTCGCCCGCACTCACTGCATCGGGCAGGACGATCAGGTCACGGTCGGCCACAACCGTCTTCGCGGCGTAACCACCCTGCGATACGTAGCCGAGGGCTCGTCGGCCTGCTGTGGTTCGTCCGACAACTTCCATGCCCGGGATCCGCGGGAAAGGGCCGCTGGGGGCGTAGGGGCCGTCGACGTGCGCGCCCGCGATCTGTTTGATGTCACCGAAGTTGACACCAGCGGCCTCCACGTGGACTACCGTCTGGCCCGGTCCCGCCTCGGGGTCCCTCACCTCCGTTTCCGCAAGGACTTCCGGGCCGCCGAAACGCTCGTATGTCATGGCGCGCATGAATGCCTCTCCCGCTCTCGCTGCCGGTCGGTGCTGTTTCGCTTTGCGGGCGAGGTCTCAGGGGCCGGATCCTCCCTCGTGCCCAGAGCCTGCCGCGGCGCAGAACCCCGGGGCCATCACACGTTGTGCCTCGGCCACCAGCCGGGCGACGATCGCTGTTGCCGGCAGAACCTCGTAGACCAGTCCGGCAAATTGCCCGGCGTACAGGGCCATTGAGTCCACCTCGCCGCTCATGCCCACCACGGACGAGACTGCCCTCCTGGATCAGTTCTTTCACGTCGATGTCGGAGGTACGGGAGTCGCGGCGGATCGCCGCGAAGAGCTCAACCTTGGTTCTCGGGCCGTCCATGCGAGCCCCCTGACTGTCGGAAGCACATCGATGCTCCCACTGCAAGACCGTCCCTGGGGCCACTTCTGACGAACACTCAAACTGCGATCAAGCCCCTGGGGCCCAAAGGTTCGTTCCGCTGGGGCCAGAGAAGTCGTTCACAGCCACAAGGTTCTCCACCGCACGCCGTTCCCCGGTGGGGAAGACATGCCGACTTCGCCACCTTCAGCGGTGGCGGGCGCTTGCCCAGGACGAGGGAGCGCGGCGACAGCTTCCCCGGGGACGTCGTGGGGAAGTGCGCGCGGGTGGGGAACAGCGGGACCTCGTCCATGGCGTCGTCGTCGGCCGCCCACACGTCGACCGTCTGATCCCAGTGCCGCACGTTCAAAGTACGGAAGGACACCACGCGCTGGTGGGGGCGGGTGACCTGAGACTGGTTCAGACGATGGAACTCGACCCGGGTGCCGCGACCGTCCCGGTTCATGATCAAACTTCGAGCACAACATCGCGTCGCCGGGCTCCGGGCCGTTGCGCGAACCGTCGGACGACCGGTGCTGAGGACAAAGCAGGGAAGGTCAACCGGACTCCCGGCCAGAAGCGGCGCCGGCTCGGCCGGCCGCCCAGGCGGAGGCCCACCAGCAGGCCGCGACCAAGGGAAGCGCCGCCAGCAACGGCAGCATCGGGAAACGTACACCGGTCCGGCCGGAGGAAAGGAGTTCGCGGACTGCGGCGTTCGCCGGTGATGTGGAGAGCACCAACAGCATCACCGAGCCGATGACCAGCGCTCCTACCCCGCCTGCTGTCGTGCGCACCAGCGGCGGGCCGCAGACTGCCCCGAGCGCGCTGCCCGTCAGGGAGCAGACCATCCCGCCGGCCAGTCCATCGCCAAGCACAGTTGCCAACGGGACTCCCGGTGGCGCCGGGCAGGCCCACACCGAGCCCGCCGCCGCGAGCAGCACGAGCAGTAGGCCGGCGGCCAGGGGGACTGCGAGCGCGGCGTACTGGGGGCGGCGAGCGCCCGCCGCGGCGGCGAGGCAGGCGCGGGCGGCAGGCGGATCCGCGACCAGCTGGGCACGGGTGAGCCAGGCAAGGGCGGGCACAAGCATGGCGGCGTTCCAGCCGAGCTGGCTGCCCAGCTGCGACTGGCCGTCCAGCGAGATCGCCACCAGCCCCACATAGAGCAGCACGGGTGGAAGCCAGCGCTGGGAGCGCAGTAGCAGGGCGCCTTGATAGCGGAGCAGCGCTCTCACCGCCGTCCCCCACTCACGCGGCGGATATGGGTACCCGGCTGAGCGAGCAGTGCGCGCAGCAGCGCGTCCGAGTGGGTCTCGTCCGTCTCCAGCCGAACGCCGCCGTCCGCAAGCGTGCTGACCGCCCGGACGCCCGGCAGGGCAGACAGGCCCTCCCGTCCGCCCTTGACGCCAGTACAGTCGATTCGCACCGCAGCTGCGGCGACCTGCTGTGTCACGGCCGCCGTGCCGCCGCCGACGGTCCACCGTAGGTGTGTGCGCTCTGTGAGTCGGGCCGGGTCGTGGTCGACAAAGACCACGGTCGCGCCCTGGGCCACCCGCTCCTCCACCGCCTCGTCCAGGGCGGTCCGCGACTCTGTGTCCAACCCCGTCCACGCTTCATCCAGCACCAGCAGCCCCGGATCGGCAACGAGCGCCTGTACCACCGCCACCTTCTGGCACATCCCCTTGGATAGCCGGGCCATTGGCCGGTCCGCGTGCCCCTCGGCGCCGAATCGTGCCAGCAGCCGCACACCTCGGCGCGTCGTCTCCGCGCCCGGTAATCCGTGCACCCGGCCCATGAGCCGCAGATACTCCAGCGCGGTGAAGGGCAACGCGGGCGGGAAACGCTCCGGCACGTAGGCAGTGCGCGCCGGACGTGCGAGCACCCGCCCCCGACCTGGCCGAGTGGCCCCTGCGACCACCTGCAGGAGCGTCGACTTTCCGGAACCGTTGCCACCGTGAACCCGGATCAACCGACCCGGCGGCAAATCCAGACGCACGTCGCGCAGTACCCATGGGCCGCGCCACCCGTAACGGAGGCCGACCCCCTCAAGTTTCACCCGGCCAGCATAGGATGGATCAGCCGAGGCCGAGAAGAAGCTCGATGATCGGCTCTGCGATGCACGATCCGGGAGACCTGGGTCGACACCGACCACCGTCAGCACCTCGTCGAGCACGCCGCCATCCTCCATGGCGTGGCGCATGAACCAACCTCAACCTGCCAATCCAGGATGCCCTGGCTTACAGAGGTCAGCCCATTGCTCGAGCCAGTCGTCACTGCGCAGAGCGCCGACACCGTGGCGTGTACGTCGCCCGGCGGCCTCGGCGACCGCGGTCGTGACCAGCAACCTCGACGTCGACTTCCCCAACAGCGTTCAAGCTCGGGGCAGGTCACGCCCCGAATGTCGCCGATCTCCATGTGCCTCGACATCACGTGAGTCTCGCCCTGCTCGGGACGGATGGTTGGTGTTGGGTGATGGGATGCTCTCCCGGCGGACCATGCGGAAGGCAAGCCCCTGACGTCGTGCGCCGGGGAGCCCGTTGGGGCGCCAGATGTCAGGAGCACAAAGGCGATTGGCGTGGAAGGCGAGGTCCGCTCCTGCCATGGACCAGTGCGATGCCCTGTCTTGCCCTGCCGCCCTCGCTCGGATGGCACTCCCCGAACTGCTATCGACACCAAGGCTCCATACGAGGAGTTCGTGCAGCTCACGGACCCTGAATGCCTGGTCGGGGTGCTGGTTGAAGGCGTGCACGCCGGCCTGGTGGGCAGTGGTCGACTCGGCGGATCGGCCGCGTCTCCGCCCCGGTCGGCGCGAGTTCGGCGGGCCGTGGTCCCAGCCGCGTGCTGGCCCTCATACGGTTTCAGGTTCCGGGGAGCAGAGCCTCCTGAGCCGTCAGGTGCGCTCGGTGACCGGGCTCGGCTCGGGAACCGCGGCCTTCTCGACAACTGTTCGGCGTTCGACCAATCCGAGTGCCACACCGGCGATGATGACCACGCCGCCAAGGGCCTGGGCGAGCCGGACCGTCTCCTTGTTGATCAACACAGCACCGAGCACACCGAACACCGGTACCAGGTTGAGGATGTTGACCGCGACGCTCGAAGTCATCCGGCGCAGGCCGTAGTTGTAGAGGAGGAAACCGCCGACAGAACACGCCACGGCCAGATAGGTGAGCATCACCGAGGCCGAGGCATCCGGCACCCGCCAGTCCCCGATCTCCAGGAGCGAGGCGAGCAGGAAGCCGGCGGCGCCTGCCACAGTCTGGTGATAGGTGAGGTTCACCGCGTCTTGCCCCCGGCCCGCGTACTTGCCGAGCACGTTGTATCCGGCCCACATCAGCCCGCCGAGCAGGAGCAGCACGTCACCGAACCAGCGTGCGCTGCCTCCGACTTCTGCCCCGTTGCGTACGACCAGGAAGGCTCCCAGAGTGGCGAGCACCACGCCGCTGACCCGGACCAGCGGCATCCTGGTCCGGAGGAGTGCCAGCTCCAGAAGCATGGTCATCAGCGGATAGGTGGCCACGATCAGGGAGGCGTCTGAGGCGGTCGACAGCTCAACGCCGATGTTCTCCAGCACGAAGTAGGCCGTGATGCCGAGCAGGCCGCTCAGGTAGATCAGCCGCCGCTGGCGGGCATCCGGCGGGGCGGCTGGGTTGCGGCGCATGCGCGCCATGATCGCGAGCAGCACGGCGGCGACGGTGAAGCGGATGGCCCCGATGGTCAGCGGCCCGACGTCCGCCAGCACCTCCTTGGTCACCGCGTACGAGCTGCTCCACAGCAGCGCGGCCGCCACGACTGAACAGATCGCCAGAGCCCTCGTCTTACGTTCTTCCACCGCTGATGCCCTCTCGCCCGGAACCCCCGACTCCGCCCTGACCGCACAGCAAAGAAACGAATCATGAACGGGATATCGGCGGATACGCTAGAAAGCAATCCGATGAAGTGGCAAGCTGGCCGAACATAATTCGGAACTTGAGGAGTGGGGCGGAATGTGGACGAACTAGATTCGGCCTTGCTGCGACTTCTGCAGCAAGACGGTCGGCGCACAAACCGGGACCTGGCACAGGAGTTGGGCATCGCGCCCTCCACCTGCCTGGAGCGAGTGCGCGCCCTCCGCGAGCGCGGTGTGCTGCTCGGATTCCACGCTGAGGTAGACCTCCCCTCGCTCGGCCGAGGGCTGCAAGCGATGATCGCCGTGCGGGTACGGCCGCCGACGCGTGCGGTCATTGAGGAGTTCAAAGCCTTCGTGGCGCGCATGCCCGAGGTGATCGCGGTCTTCGTGCTGACGGGCACCGACGACTTCCTCCTCCATGTCGCGGTTCGCGACACCGACCAGCTGCATTCCGTGGTTCTGGACAAGCTGACCGAGCGACAGGAACTCGCAGACGTACGCACCTCGGTGATCTACGGACACCTGCGGAAGAACATCATCGAGCCGATGTGAGTGGGCGTCAGGTCCTGTCCGACGGATCATGTGGCTGCCGAGGTGGGGCGGGAGTTAGGAGTTGACCTCAAGTCGAGTTGAGCTTTTAGGCTCGGGTGCGCCGATGTCGATGTACCTGAGAGGAACGGCCATGAGGACGCTGGTGCTGGGAAGGACGCCCGCCAGGGTGACGGAGGTGCTGGCCACGCTGCGCGCGGACGGCTTTGACGTGGAGGGAGTGAGCACCGACGCGGAGGCCCGGAAGCTGTTGGAGACCGAGGAGTTCGGTGTGCTGATCATTGGCGGGGGTGTGGAGCCGGACTCCCGTGTAGCGATCAAGGAGTTCGCGGCGGAGCACCGGGTGCGGCGGGTGATCGACGGCGCGCTGACGGAGCCGTTCGACACCTACGTGCGGCGGGAGTTCGAGCCGCTGATCCGGGAGGCCACTTCCAAGGGGTGACGGCCGGTCCGCCCGGGCGTTGATCCGGGCGGAGCCCCTCACAGGCACAGCACCAGCGCAGCCCCGACCCAGCGAAGCACTACTGGGTTCCGCCCGGTGGATCATGGGCGGAGCCAGAGTCGGATCGCTGCGAGGGCGACGGTGCCGTGGAAGATGCAGGCCCTTTCGTCGTACCTCGTGGCCACGGCCCGGAAGTTCTTGAGCCGATTGATCGTCCGCTCAACTTCGTTCCTGCGCTAGAAGATCGTCTTGTCGAAGCCGGTGGGCCGGCCGCCGTCGCTGCCGCGGCGTTGGCGGTTGGCCCGCTGATCTTTCGGCTCCGGGATCGTGTGCTTGATCTGGCGTCTTCGCAGGTAGCGGCGGTTTCTGCGCGACGAGTACGCCTAAGAGGTCCTAACAAAGGCGTTGGACGTGGCGGTGGGTGATGAGGCAGGTGGCGAGTCCGAGGAAGGCTTCGTGGATGTCGTCGCGCCGTTCCCAGCGGATGTGTAGGCGGCGGAAGCCGTGCAGCCAGGAGATCGTCCGTGCGACGACCCAGCGGAAGACGCCCAGACCGGTGCCGTGTTCCTGGCCCCGTTCGGCGATCACGGACGGATGCCGCCCTGCCACAACAGGCGGCGGTATTTGTCGTGGTCGTAGCCGTGGTCGGCGAAGAGCATGTCCGGCCGCCTTCACGGGCGACCGACGAGGCCGGGGACCGGTGGGATCTTGTCGAGCAGCGGCGGGAGCTGGGTGACGTCGCTGCGGTTGCCGCCGGTCAGCGACACCGCGAGCGGGATACCTGCCCGTCGGTGATGACGTGATGCTTGCTGCCCGGCCGGGCACGGTCGACCGGGCTGGGCCCGCTTTTGGGCCCAGTCGAGCGGCCCGGACATGGGAGGAGTCGATCACCGCCCGCGACCAGTCCAGTTGGTTCTTCGACCGCAGCTCCGCCAGCAGCACCGCATGCAACTGATCCCACACACCGGCCTTGTTCCACGCGGCCAGACGCCGCCAGACGCCGCCAACTGGTCATGCCCGAGCCGAAGCCCAACTCCTGGGGCAGATACTCCCATTGGATGCCCGTGTGCAGCACGAACAAGATCCCGCACGACGCTTGCCGATGCGGTACCCGAGGTCAGCCTTCGACCTGCTTCGGGCCCGGCTTGGGCAGCAACGGCTCGATGAGCGACCACAGTTCGTCCGACACGATGCATGGCCGCGACTGACGGTTCCCCATGACCAGACCAACGAGAAGGCAAGCCACCAGTCACATGATCAACAGCTTTTGTTAGGGACAGTAAAGGCACTCGCGCATCTGGTACGGCTGCGGCTGCTGCGCACCCTGGCCCGTGGCCCGCACACCAACGGCGAGCTGGCCCACGCGTGGGAACTTTCGCCCCCGGAGGTTTCCCGTCACGTCGCTGTCCTGCGCCGCGCGGGCCTGCTCACGGCCCGGCGGCAGGGTCGTTACGTTCGTTGCACCCTCAATCTGCCCGATCTGACGGCGCTGGGCGCCGACCTGCTGGCGGCCGTACTGCGCCGAGTAATCAACACGACTGCCGAAGGCTCTTGCTCTCACGAACCCCAGGTCAAAACGCTCTCAGGCGCACCGAGGAATACGCGACACCTCAACATGCGAGCCCGCAAGTCTCAACCCTCGGAACACTGTTCGCCGGCGCGCGCCGCCCGCCACCCGTACGGCTCACACGAGCCGTACGGGTGGCGGGCAGGAGACCGCGTGGTCAGCGAACGTCGTAGGCGCGGGTGATGGTCTGGGTGACCGCGTTGCCGTTGGCGTCGGTGAACTCGGCCTTCGTCATGACCTGCTTGCCGGTCGCACCGGTGTGGTCGACGACGGCCGTCCACTTGCCGTCCTTCTTCTGGGTCGGCGCCTGGATCCAGGTGGTGCCGCCGTCGTAGGAGTAGGACAGCGAGGCCTCCGTGATCGCGCCCGGGGTGTACCCGGCGTGACCCTCGACCGACAGGCCGACCTTGATGCCGCTCCGGGCGGGCAGGGTGTTCAGGCCGTCCACCGGCAGGTCGTACGCCGGGGAGAGGATCGGCAGGCCGCGCGAGTAGACCTTCGGCTCCCGGTGGGAGCGGAAGCTCCATGTGGTGGTGGCAGCGGTGGAGCGCAGCCAGTTCCGGTCCGCGGACGAGATCTTCTCCAGCCGCTGGGTGAGCTCGTACGCGGAGTCCTCGTCCGGCACCTCGAACACGCCGTAGGGATCGTAGCTGCTGCCGATTGGCTCACCGTTGCGCTTCAGCACCAGATTGCCGAGGTCGCCGAACGACCCGCCGTAGGACCAGTGGTCGCCCGATCCGTCGACCCAGAGCGCGTTCTGGAAGCCGATCAGGTCGCCCTGCCGCTCGGCGGCCAGCATCAGCTTGCCGTCGGCGTCGCGCGGCGCGGCCGGCCGCAGGGCACCGCCGTACCAATTCTCGGCACGCCGCTCGCCGGCACGGTAGGTGCGCTCTTGGTCGCCCATGAACGCGGCGAAGGGGAAGCTCGTCATCGCGCCGTGGTACCAGGCGTCGTCGCCGGTCGTGTAGTAGGCGGTGCGGGTACCGGGCACATGGACCGAGCCGAACGGGCTCACGGGGATGTAAGCGCCGCTGCTGCCGGCGGGGCGCATGAACATCGCGTCGACGTAGTCGGCCTCCTTGCCCATGGCGTGCCACGTTTCGGTGACCTGGGCCAGCTTGGAGACCTTGGGCTTGTAGACCTGGTCGGAGTGCAGCGGACCCCGAGTCGGGAACGACACGTTGTAGACGTACGGCGAGCCGTCCTCGGAGCCGGAGGCGCGCCAGGTGGGCCGGAACTCGAAGGTGCCGTTCCCGGCATGTCCATCAATGTCCGCATAGAACTTCTGGACCGTCTTGTCGACCATGAGCGACCCGGAAATCTCCCAGGTGTCGTCCCACGTGCGGGCATAGCTGAGCGTCGTGTTGGTCACCGTCGAGGGGCGGTCCGTGCTCACGCTCACCTGGTGGGCCTTGCGGGCGTCGAGGACGACGGTGGTGTCATGGGTGATCCGCAGCTGCGGGTTCGCAAGGTAGCTGACCGACTCGAGCGCGTTGTCCGCGCCGTACGTCGTCACGAAGCTGCTGAGGGAGTAGTCGCCCGGGCGCACGCTGTACGTCTGGTCGGTCGCACCCGAGTTGGTACGGCGCTCGCCCTTGTCCGTGTCGAGGCTGACGAGGTCGAGGGAGGAAGAGCCGGTTGCGGGCTTGCCGTCACGGTCGATGGCCTTCACCCGGAGCGTGACCGTCTGCGGCTGGACGTAGAGCGTGACGGGCACGGAGACGTGCACATCGCCGCCGGTGGCGACGATCCGGCCGGTGACCGCACCGTACTGGGCGTCCGTCAGACGGGCGGTGGGGTCGATCCGCAACGGCACCTGAGCGGTGGTGCCCGCGGGTACCTTCACCTTGTCCTCCGCCGGCTTGACGATGCCGGAGCGGACATCGCTGCCGTCGTTGCCGTGCACACCGCTGACCTTCAGGCTCAGGGTGAGGTCGCTTTTCCCGGTGTTGTTGAAGGGCACCTGCACGGTGGTGCGGTCCGAGGCATCCTGCGGCCAGTTGTAGCTGCCGGCCTGGACCGCGGGCGCGGAGAGCACCTTCTGGTTCACCGCGCCGAACACGTCGAGGACCCCAGCGCCGGTCTCGTCGGCGCCGGCGACCTTGCCTCCGGTGCGGGCTGAGGAGACCAGGGCAGCCTTGATCTGCTGCGCGGTCCAGTCCGGGTGGGCCTGACGGACGACGGCCGCGGCGCCCGCGACATGCGGGGTGGCCATGGATGTGCCGGACATCGTGCGGTAGGCGTAGACGCCGCGGCCGCCCGCGCTGGCCGCCGAGATGTCGACGCCGGGGGCGGCGATCTCGGGCTTGAGGGTGTGTGTGACGGCCACGGGTCCGCGGCTGGAGAACGGCGCGGTGGTGTCGTCGCGGTCGACGGCGCCGACGGTCAGCACGCCGGGCACGCAGCCGGGCGAGGAGACGGTCTCTGTGGCCGAACCGGCGTTGCCGGCGGCGACGACGAACAGGGTGTGGGTGTTCTGCGAGAGCTGCTGCGTGGCCTGGGCCATCGGGTCGGCGCAGTCGCGGATCGTGGGGTTGCCCAGGCTCATGGAGACGACGTCGGCCTGCTGGTCGACGGCCCACTGCATACCGGCGATGATCCAGGAGTCCTGGCCGTAGCCCTGGTCGTTGAGGACCTTGCCGATGAGCAGGGAGGTGCCGGGGGCGACGCCCTTCTTGCGGCCGTCACTGGCCGCTCCGGACCCGCCGACCGTGGAGGCGGTGTGGGTGCCGTGGCCCACCTTGTCATCGGTGGTCTTGGAGTCCGTGAAGTTCTTGGACGCGGCGACCCGGCTCGCCAGGTCCGGGTGCTCGGCGTCCACGCCGGTGTCCAGCACGGCGACCTTGGTTCCCTTGCCGTCATAGCCGGCTGCCCAGGCCTCCGGTGCGTGCACCTGCGCGGTGGAACGGTCCAGCGTGGCCTCGGCCTTGCCGTCCAGCCACAGCTTCTTCACCGGGGAGGCAGCACGTGAGCGGGCGTCGGTGATGTCCCGCCAGAAGGTGGCGGCGGTGTCCTTGCCCGCCTTGAGCGCGACGCCGTCCACCGCCGGGAGGCTCAGGCCCCGCTCGGAACCACGAGGGGCCGCCGGCGCGCTCTTCGCGACGTCCACACTGTTCCTGTAGGTGGCGATGAGCGGCAGCGAGTCGGTGTGCGCGTCGTCGTATCCCTGGCGGATGAGCCCGGTGACGTTGAACAGCTGCTCGTCGACCTTGCCATCGGCGATCGCCTCGGAGACACCCTCGGGGTAGACGTAGAGGTCCTTGCCCAGCTGGTAGGTCTGCACCATCGGCTGCGTGCCGTCCTCGCGGGGCAGCACGGCCGCGGAGCTGTGACCCGACCTGTCGGTGGTCACCACCACCTTGTCGCCGGTGACGAGCGTGACCGTCGTCTGCTTGCCACCCGTCGCCCTGGCCCCGCTGCCGATGACGGGTCTCTTCCCCGAGGCACCGTCAGGCGGCGTATCCGCCGCCCCGGAAGGCGCGACCGCCGTGACGGCCAGGGCGGCGGCGGTAGCCGCGCCCATGGCTATACGCGTTATGGAGCGCATGGATCTCCCCACTCGAAACCGTGAACATGCCGTGCTGCCGCTGCAGCCTGGCAGACATCCAGATCGTGGAGTGATGCCGCGCGTGACGGGTTTCCCGCATGTCGGTTTTCCGTCATGCGGTCACATCTACGAGTTCCTCAGCTCGGTGGAGACTCGGGCCGCACGCTGCAACCTCGGCCGGATCGAGGTCGTCGAGGTCGTCGAGGAAGAGGGCTCTCAGGATCGGTCAGGGCGTCAGAGCCAGCCCGCACGTGCCGCGTGCCACCCCAGTTGCAGGCGCGAGTCCGCTCCTGCAAGATCCATGAGACGGCGTGTCCGTCGCTCCACGGTGCGTATGGAAAGGCCGAGTTGGGAGGCCGCACGCCGGTCGGAGATCCCTGCCAGCAGTAGGGCGAGGACCTCCAGTTCCCCCTCGGTCGGTTGCTGATCGGTTGTCGTCTGCGCCCGCACACCCGTGGTGGTGGCGTACAGAGGCCGGGCCTCGGCCCATTCCCTCTCGAAGAGATGGACCAGGGCCGTCAGCAGACCGCTGCGGTGCACCACGATGGCGCTCGGCTCACCGCCGGCGTCCGTCATGTCGAGTGGCACCATGGCACGCTCCCGATCCGACACGACCATCTTCAGCGGCAACGAGTCGGCGAGGCGAACCTCGAGGCCCGCAGCGATCCCGGCCTTCACGTCCCGCGCCATGTCGGGACCGTCGAGATAGTCCTTGGCAGCAACAACACGGAAGTCGACTCCGCGGTCCAGGGCGGAACTCTCCGACACGTCGGCGTCGTCGCGCGGCACCGCGGTGGGAGCGCCGACGAGGAAGACGAGCAACTCCCGCTGGGCGCCGCGCTGCAGTTGGTGGAACCGGTGCGCCACCTGCTCCACGCCTACGACCACCTCCACGACGCTACCCGCGGGGTGCGCGGCGGTACTGCGGTACTGCTCGGTCAGCATCGAGAACGCCGTCTCGGCCCGGTGCAGTGCGTTGCGCTGCTCGACGAGAATCGGAGCCAGGGCCACCGAGGGTGGTGTGAGCCGGTAGCGGGCGGGCCGGCTGCCGGACACACAGTCGGCCGGGTCGGACACCCCGCTCCCGGCCTCGGTGGTGACCGCGACCAGACCACGTGTCGTCAGGTCGAGCAGGATGCGGGTGGTCTCGGCCTTCTCAAGTCCGGTCTGCCGGACGAGTTCCTGCGCGGAGGCAGTCGGACGGGCCAGAAGCGCGGTGTAGACGGCCTCTTCGTCCGGGCCCAATCCCAATGCCTGCAGCATCAAGCTCCCCCTCGGGCGGCCGCCGTGTCTGGCCTTGGCGTAGCTCGGGTGGACCGAGCAGATTCTTCGCGGCCGGACATTATCCCACTGTCAGGAAGTCGCCATTGTCCGGTGCTTGTTGTGGACGCATCTGAGCCGCCCCAAAGGGGTGTGCCTCGCATGGCCCGCTCACCCGGATCTCGGATCCCGGGTCACGCCGGTCACCGCACCGGGGCATCGACCGGCGGGGCGCGGCTCACCCACGTCCGGGCCTGCCTAACGTACGGGGAGTACACCACCTGCCCGGGAGGTTCCGTGCCGCAAAAGCACCCGAAGCGTTTCGCGCGACCCGTCGAGAGTATCGAACCACCGCGCAACGTCGAGGTGGTGATCGGCGTCGCGTCGGTGACCTTCCTGATGCTGCTCCTCGGTGCCCTGTCCGAGTCCCCCGTGTGGCTTCTCGGGCTCCTTGTATTCCTGCCGGCGGCTGCGTCCGCGCTGTGCAGCGTGCGCCAGACGAAGTTCGTGGCTGCGTGGATCGCACTTGTGGTCGTCGTCATCGTGCTGCTCCGGCACGGTGACGGGCGGTCGTGGCTCGACAGGAGCCTCATGATGCTGCTCACCCTCGCCCTGGGCGCGGGTTCCGTCTATGCCTGCCACCGTCGTATCCGCCGCGAGGACGAGATGCTGCGGCTGCGCTCCACCGCTACGGCAATGCAGCGACACATCCTGCGCCCACTGCCTCTGCTCACCGACGACGTCCTGGTCGACGGCGCGTACGAGCCCGTACAGGAGGACCGGCTCGTCGGCGGCGACATCTACGACGTCGTCGAGTCTCCCTGGGGAACCCGGGTTCTGATCGGCGATGTCCAGGGCAAGGGCCTGCCCGCGGTCGGTGCCGCGTTCGCGGTCATCGGCGCATTCCGGGAAGCGGCCCACCGGGAGGCGACCCTGACCGCGCTCGTCGACGCACTCGATGCCTCTGTTGTACGGCACAACTCCTACGCCGCGCAGACCGGCGACGACGAACGGTTCGTCACCGCGCTCATCCTCAACGTCGACGCGCACGATGAGGTACAAGTCATCAACTGCGGACACATCGCGCCCCACTTGCTGCACAACGCCACCATCAGCACGCCCGCCCTCGACTCCGGCGTTCCCCTCGGTCTCGCAGAACTCGCCACCGAACCAGTGACCGTCGACTGGTTCACCTTCCCAGCCGGGGCAACGCTGCTGCTGACCACCGACGGGCTCACCGAGACCCGCGGCGTCGACGGCACGTTCTACCCCGTCACCGAACGCCTCACCGAGCGGGTGTCCCTCTCCCCCACCGACCTGCCACACGCCCTCTTTGACGACGCGAGCGCGTTCGCCGGAGAGCGAGGTCAGCACGACGACGTCGCGATCCTGTCCGTCCGGCGGTCGCCTTTCCGTTGAGTAGGTCGCGCCACACATCACGCAATCGCGCGTCATGCACGCCACCCACAGAGCCCAGGGTCTGGGACCGTGGCGGTCCAGGGACCCTCCTGTACGACATCGGAGTCGGCGGGACCCGAACTGCGTTGGGACGGGCTCGTCGGCCGGTGACGAGACGTCGAGGACTCCCATGCGTCGGGGCACGGCTTTAGTAGCTGTCGTAGCTGGGCTTGCCGTTCGGCCGGTAGACGCCGACGATGGTGCCGCCCTTCGTCGTCGAAACGCTGACCGGCTCCAGCGCAGTGGGGATCGCGCCGTCGGCGAACAGCCGCTTGCCGGCGCCGGTGATCACCGGATGGATGGTCAGCCGGTACTCGTCGACGAGGCCGTGCTGCATGAGGGTCTGGGCGAGGTCGCCGCTGCCGACGACGTTGATGTCGCCGCCGTCGGACGCCTTCAGCTTGCGTACGGCATCGACGATGTCGCCCTCCAGCAGCGTGGAGTTCTGCCACTCGACGGACGTCAGGGTCCGAGACGCCACGTACTTGTGCATGCTGTTCATCCGACTGGTGAACAGGTTGTCGGGATCGGCGGTCGGCCAGTACGACGCGAAGATCTCGTACGTCTTGCGCCCGAGCAGCATCGCGTCGGAGTGCTCGTACCAACCGGCGATGGCCGTGCCGACCTCGTCGTCGGCCACCGGTTTCTGCCAGCCGCCGTGCTCGAAGCCGCTCTCAGCGTCCTCGTCCGGACCACCCGGCGCCTGCATGACGCCGTCCAGCGTCAGGAACGTGCAAACGATGATCTTGCGCATGGTGCGCTCCCTTCGTCGACGGGTAGACGGCACAACCGCCGGAAACTCATCGGCGGCACTTCCGCGGCGCAGCACCAGGGCCGTCGTTTGGATCAGCCCGGCTGTGAGGTGCGGTACCTCTTGCCAGACCCCGCGCCGCCGGGATGATCCACACGACAGGCCCTAGCCGAATGGAGGTCACGCCGTCTTCTGGACGGGCAGAGCAATCCGACGGCGCGACTCTGGAACGGATCAGCGGGCGAGCGTGACCTTGACCGGTGCGTTGGGGCAGCGGGTCGCTTTCTCGCCGAGAGCCGCTTCTCCGGACGGGTCGATGGCGAGCTGCCAGCGGACCTTCACGGCAATCCAGTCCGCTATGTAGTCGCACCGGTCGCCTTCGAACGGCGGCATCCACGTGGACGGGTCCTGGTCTGCCTTCGACCGGTTCGTCTTGGCGGAGACCACGATCAGAGAGCGGTCGTCGCCGAGATCGTTGGCGTATTCCTCGCGCTCCTTCGCGGTCCACTTCCTGGCGCCGGAGTGCCACGCTTCGGCGAGCGGTACGCGGTGTTATCCGCACCCTGACGAAGCCACCGCTGACGTCTGCGACAGCCGGTGGATGGTCCGGTTCCTCGCTGTGGGCGGTGCGTTATCCAGTGCAGTGGTTTGTCCCGCTGACAGAGATGACGTGGCGGGAGAACGCTTTGGCGACGACTCAGCGGATGGCGACTGTGGAGGGGCCGGCATGGACGGTGTCGGCCGGGGACTGCTCCGTAGTTGGCCCGGTCAAGCAGTACCTGGAGTACCTGCGATCCACGGAGTCGTCACCAAACACGGTCAGGAGCTACGCCAGGGGCCTTGCGCTGTGGTGGTCGTTCCTCGAGCGCCGCGAGAGGCGTGGGATTCGGTCGGAGCGACGATCTTGGGGTGTTTGTCGGACAGTTGCGTCGCAGGAGCGTGGCGGAGGACATCATTCAGCTCCGGGCCCAGGAACGGGCGCCTGATTCGACCGTGGCCAGCCGAGTCCGTTCGGTGATGGCTTTCTACTAATACCACGCCGCGCGAGGTGTGGAGGTGGCGAGCCGCTTGTACGAGACGGTGCCGTCCCGACCAGGCAGCTACCTGCCGTTCCTCGAGCACGTGGCGCGCAGGCACGGGCGGCGGTCGAGTGCCGTGCGGATCCGAGTGCGGGTGAAACCGGTCCCGGTCCTGCTCCCCGGACAGATGGCGGCACTTCGCCAGGCGGAGGCGGCGTGGAATGCCACCGACGCGACGTGGTCGGGATAGCTGCGCTACCGCCTGCTGTGGACCCTGCTGGAAGAGACCGGCCTGCGCCTGGGCGAGGCACTCGGGCTGCAGCACCGGGACTGGAAGACCGGGACGGGGACGACCGCTCAGGTCGAGATCTTCATGCCTCGCAAACAATCTTCGTGCAGGCAGCGCTCATTGGGAGGGGCCGCGCGAGGTCCCGGCGAGTGGCCGGCAGCGCCGCTACCCTGCGGGCCGCCTAGAACGCTTGTCCTGTCTCAGGGAAGTCCGGGCATGTTGAGGTCTTGACCTGCAGTGCCCGGACTTGATTGAGACGCTGGGAGCCGAGGCGTCTCGCATAAGTCTGGGCAGTCGCCTCGCGGGACTGACCCGGTCCGCCTGCTCAGGGCAGGAGGGGCGGCCATAGACTCCCGCGCCATGGAAGAGATCTTCAAGCTCGGCGAGATCAGCTGTCCGTCGGGGACCCTGGTCGTCATTGATGGCGGTCATCTGGGGTTGTGGAGCGGAGAGCGGTCGCCGGCGGAGATTGATCCTGCTCTCCTCGGCGTTGACAACCCAGCAATGGCCGAAGATGTCCTCAACTCGATCGACTTCGCCGCGGTCGGGTCGGATGCCTCGGCCGCGGTCCGCAGCTTCGACCGACAGCCAGGCGCGTTGCTCCATGACATCCCGGCCTCCCGGGCAGCGGAGCTTGGCACGCTGTTCGAAGAACACTACCTGGCCGTTGGCCTGGACGCTCGCTTGGAAGCGTTGCCGAGCCGCGAATCACATGCCCAACGCGTACGCCGCACCGCCGCTGACGGCGGTGGCAGCTTCCTGATGTTCGGGGTGCCGGTCGTCGCGGTGGGCGGGGTGCCCCGCGACCGGCATCTGCCGGTGATGGCTTCGCGGGCCGACCTTGGCAACGGCGTCGGACCGCGGTGGTTGGAGATATCGGTTCGGGTGAGCGATGCTCCAGTGGAATCGTCGATGCCGCTCGGTGACATCGGAGTCGACTGGGCCCGAGTGCTCTTCGGCGATACCGATGCCCTGAACTCCTGGCAGCACGACGAGCCTGTGGACGGCCTGGCCGACGTCGCGTTCTGGGGTGCTGCCGCGGACGAAGCCGCCGTGACGTTCGCAGCACCTGAACTGGGCGAACCCGGTGAGGACGGTGTCCGTGGCTGGAGCGGGCTGGCTATGCCGGAGGCGATGGAGAAGGCCCGCGCTCTGCTGAGATGGAAGGAAGAAAGCGGACGCCGCATGATGGTGGACTTTCGGCCCCATTCCCACCATTGGCAGGTGATGCGCCAGGTCCGCGCCTCCGAAGTAGAGGCCGGCACGGTAGATATCGGTGATGCTCGCCTTCTCTGCGCGATGACGAGCTGGGGAGACGGCTACTTCCCGGTGTTTGCTGACCTTGATCCATCAGGCGCCGTCGTCGCCGTGCGGGTTAGGTTCTCCGACCTGCTCGAGTAGCCCCCCCGTACGATGCCGATGCCCCAGCCGGCAGGGCCTCGACGACCCCAAAAGCCCGGACATGACTGAGACGTCAGCTCACTGGCCCGGAGATCTCCAAGAATGCCCGGACGTCAGAGGGACAGGCCAGTTGTCCTGTCTCAGATAAGTGTGGGCAGGGCGAGTCTCTGACCTGCAGTGCCCAGAGTTGCCTGAGACGCGGTGCCACGCACCTTCTCTGTGGGCACCGCAGCGTGCGTCGCTCCCCATCACCACACGAACGCGCTGGAGGCAGTGCGCAAAAGAGTGGGGGCGCTCTGGCTGACGAAAGCTGTCAACTCTCGTACGATCCCGCTTCAGGTGGGGGCGACGAGGGGGGTGCGGCCAGTGCGCCGCTTTGTGATTGCTGTGCTCAGCGCAGTCCTGGCGATGACGGTCGGTGGTTGTGCGACGGACACGGCCACGCGTCCGACGGCGCGTCAGAGCGGGATGGCCGGCTCCGGGCCGTGGCGGCCGGTGGGCCACACCGGCAACCCCGGGAACCTGTACGGCGTGGTGGCTACCGGTGCGCTAGACGCATGGGCGGTGGGAGACGACAACGACGAGCCGGTCGTCATGCGGTGGCGCGGCGGGACGTGGACGGGTGTCGAGGTACCCGGGCAGCTCGGCCTGAATAGCCTGCGCGTCGTCGCAGCCTCGGGGCCGGGTGACGTGTGGGTCTTCGGTGCCGGGGGGCTGACCGGCGGCCAGGAGTCCCGAGCGGCGCGGTGGAACAGCAGCCGGTGGACACCCGCCTGGCGTGAGCCCAACTCCTTGGTGGATGCGGCAACCGTCGCGGGGCCCGGCGACGTGTGGGTGGCGGCTCGGCGGCGGGGAGGTGACGGCACCTGTCGTTCGTTCCTCCGGCACCATACGGCTGCGGGCTGGTCGGCCGTCGACCTGCCGTCGGTGGTGTGCGTGCATGCCATGCATGCCCTGTCGCCTCGGGATGTCTGGGCCGTGGGCGAGGGCCGGGGCCGACCGGTAACTCTGCACTGGGACGGGCACAGGTGGCGCACGGTGCCGCTGCCGCCCGCGGTCGCGGGGCCAACCGGAGAGCTGCGCGGTCTCGCTGCACAGTCGCCGACGCAGCTCTGGGCGGTCGGCCGCACGGGTCGAATGGGGGGCGCCGTCGGGCCTGTCGCGGTGCGCTGGGACGGGCACAGGTGGGTGAGTGTGGTCGGCTCCGGCGTCGCCGGGAAGTTCGTCAGTGCCGCCGCCGACGGGCACGGCGGGGTCTTTGTCTCCGCATTCTCCGCGAGCGGAGACGATCTGGTCTTCCACTACGACGGCCGGAAGTGGTCGAGCGAGCATGTCGCCTCCGACCACTCAATCACCGGCCTTGCTGTCATCCCCGGCACGTCCCAGGTCGTTGCCGTGGGCGTCTGCTGCGAAGGCTACGACGAGGACACCAGTGGCAAGATCTGGATGCGCCGCTGACGATCCACGGCTGATCACCACCCGACTCGGACGCATCAACAGATCACCAAAGGTCTGCGTCCTTGCAGCCCGCCGCACTCGTCGCCAACCCATGGCTTCCCCGCCGCACACGCCCCGGAGCGGACCGTACCGCCACTGACTCCGGGCAACGGTCTCCATCAGAAAGGGCAGTGATCTCCCAGGCCAGGATGCCCAGAGAAGACTGAGACACCGCATCCTTTGCCCAGACTTCCGCGAGACGTGGCCCCAGTTGCCGAGAAAACTCCGAGACTCCCCACACTTGGCTGAGACAGGACAACTGGCCAACTGCAACGCTCAGCGGCCAACTAGAACTGTGACTGAGCGCCCTAGTTGGCCCGCATGGCCAGACAGGCGCTCAACCGGTTCCGGGCCGCCGCCACCCTGAACTAACGGCCAACGGTGCTCCAGTCGGCCGGGGCAAGCGGCACCGTGCGGCCGGCAGCATGCTCGCGGAGGCGCCGGGTCAGTTCCGGCAGGTCGTAGGCGGGAAAGCTCACCTGGAGCAGGCGCAGGCCGAAGTGGGACGGTCTGTCCTCCTGGAACATCGCCGCGTCCGTCGGCTTGATGTTCACGTCCCAGGCGTCCGGAGCAGCCCAATGCGTCATCCGCACGTAGAAGGCATCTCGCGGGCCGGCGTTCGCCACGGCCTCAAGGAGACCAAGGCCGCTGTCGACCGGGAAGTCGATGAGCATCCAGCCTCGGCGGGACTCCACCCACTTGGCCATGTGCGGCAGCTTCTCCGGCCAGTCCGCGTTGCTCTCGGTCAGGTCCTGACAGCACGTGAAGGTGTCGAACCCGCACTCCCAGATTATCTGGATCGCGGGAGCGAGCTGTTCATCGATCTGAGCGTGCCGGCTACCCACCCGAACGAGAACGGTGGGGTGCGTGCCTTCGTGAGACGTCATCGCAGGAGCATAGAAGCCGGGGTACGACATCGATGCATCGCCGGCAGAGTTCCCCTCGATGTACGCCGCCCGACCCGCCCATCTGTAGGCACCGCTGGTCAGGGCCGCCGCGCTGCCTACAGATATCTGGGACGGGACACTGCGGGCCACGTAAGCCGCCCAGTAGGGCCAACAGAGCACTCAGGGGCCAAGTAAAACGCTCAGGCACAACAGCTCCCATGACTGAGCACTCCAGTTGGCACCGCACGCCAAGTAGCGTGCTCAACAGTGCAATTGGAGTCCCGCGTGGGCAGCTTCTCGCGTGCGTCCTGCCAACCCGTCGTAGCTTATGACCGGCCGATCAGGCAGGGGGAAACACGTGAGCTGGGTACCGTGGGCGATCAGCAGCATGGGCGCCGCGCTTCTTCTCATGGCCGCGCTCGGACACTGCGCGAGTCCCGACGGGCCTGCCGAAACCATCCGCACCCACCGCATCTACCGCGTGCGCCTGCCACTCGTGATGGGCTGGATCTTCCTCGTGGGCTGGCTTCCCCAAGCTCTCCACACCCCGTGGCCCGTGGCGACCATCTGCCGGCTGATCGCCCCAGCGCCAGCGGTCCTCATCTTCTTCGCTGCACGACGCCGCGCACTCTGACCACCACGCTGCGTCCCTCGAAAGGGTAAGCGCCAGCTCAACGGCCTCCACGGAACCCGTGCACTGACAAGTCGAGCGCTTGCGGTGCCAAGTCAACTACCCGGTCGTGAACGACCGGGCTTGCTGCTCGAGTCATCACTGGCTGTGATGGGTTCGGCTGCGTCCAGTTCTCACGCGATGAGGGTGAGTTCAGGGGCCGTTGACCGGGCCCCGCAGACCCACGCCATCCAGCCGCGTTGGCGGATGTTGTGGGACGCGTTGTGGTCTGCGTGATCAACGAATCCGCAGACCCTGCACGAGAAGACGGCCTGGGAGGGCCGGTTGACGCGTGCGGTGTGATGACACTTCGAGCATTCCTGGCTGGTGTACGCCGGATCAACGTGCACCACCGGCACCCCTGCCCGCTTCGCCTTGTAGGCGATGAACGAGCCGAGTTGCGCGAACGGCCAGGAGTGGAGCGTGGCGCGTTGGGGCTTTCTCAGCCGTGCCCGCGCGCGAATGCCCGTGAGTGTCTCCAGGGCGATCCCGCGACCGGTGCTCCCCCAAGCTCTCGGCTGCGCTCGAGCAGGGAGGTGCCCCCCTGCCTCCGCCACGATCCGCTTGCTGATCTTGTGGTTGATGTCCTTGGCGCGCCGGGCTTCCTTGCCGCGTGCTTCTTCGCCCGCCGCTTGGCGGACTTGGTGTTCTTCTTCTGCAGCTTGGACCGCATGTTGCGGTCCTGTTCCCGCTTGCGGTTGATCCGCCTGCCGCAGTGGCACTCGCCGTCGGAGGTAGTGGCGATGTTCACGATCCCCGGGGCCTTCCCCGTGATCGTGGACACCGGTTGTCATGCGGCGGTGGCCAGCGTAGTTGATCGCTGTTCGTAGGTGATCGGGCTGATCTGGCCGAGGCGGGAGTGCCGTCGGCGGGTGTTGTAGCGGGTCGCCCAGCGGAAGACTGCGAGGCGGGCCTCGCTGGCCCCGTTCCACCGCTTGCGGCCCTGGAGCGTCTCGCGCTTCATGGTCGCGTTCAGACTCTCCGCGGCGGCGTTGTCCGCACTTGTGCCGACCGCGCCGCGCGATCTGGTCACGCCCAGCTCCGAGCAGACCTGGGCGGACTCCTTCGACACATATTGCGCCCCGTTGTCGCTGTGAAATATCGCCCCGCGCAGACCGTCCCCGCCACGGGCCCTCGCTGCGGCCCTGAGCGCGTCGGTGACCAGCGAGGTCCGCATGTGGTCGGCGATCGACCAGCCCGTCAGGCGTTTCGAGCACAGGTCCAACACCGTTGCCAGATAAAGGAATTGGCCGTTGCCGATCGGGAGATAGGTGATGTCTCCCACGTACTTGGTATTCGGCTCCTGGGCAGCAAAGTCCCGCTGGAGCAGGTCCGGCACCGGTGTCGCTGACGGCTCGGGAATGGTGGTGCGGACCTTCTTGCGCAGGTGCAGCCCGACGATGTGGAACTTGCGCATGACGCGCTCGACCCGCTTGTGATTGACCGGCCGCCCGGCCTCCTTCAGCTCGGCCGTGACGCGCGGAACCCCATAGGTGCCGTCCGATTCCTGATGGATCCGGTTGATGTGCTCGGCGAGCTCGGCATCCGCTCTCGCCCGGCCGGCCCGCACGGATGCGCCAGCCAGCCACCGGTAGAAGCCGGAACGCGAGACCGCGAGTATCCGGCACAGCCGCTTGACGCCGAAGGCGCCACGGTGATCCTCGACGAACTGGAAGCGGCTGCTCACCAACTGGTCTCCGCCGCAAAATACTTCGCGGCCCTCCGCAGGATCTCCCGCTCGAGCTCGAGTACCTTCACCCGTGCCCGCAGCTGCCGGTTCTCCGTCTCCATCGCGGTGACCTCCACCGCCCCGGGCCGGGCACCCTGCTCGGCATCCCGCACCCACGTGCGGAGCGTCTCGTGGTTGACGCCCAGGTCCTTGGCCACCGACGCATACGTCCCACCCGGGCTCGAGTGATACAGCACGACAGCATCGGCCCGGAACTCAGGCGAGTACTTCGACGTCCCCAACGGGAACTCCTGTCCTATGGATCATCACGATCCAATGATCAGGGTGTCCACGCTCAAGGGGAAACGCCCCCCAGGTCGACGCCGAGGAATCCGGCCGGGTGGGTGTTCGGGGCGCCTTCGGGGATCTCGCAGGTCGCGATCAAGAACCATTTCCCGCCCTGGCACACCAGATCGGACTCACCCCGCCGGTGCGCGGCCAGGACTTCCAGCTGCTCGGCCTGCCCGGTGAACGCCACGTTCTTCAGCCGGCCTGCCGTGCTCCAGATCGACACCGTTTGCTGCTCGTGCTGCCAGGACAGCATCCGATCGTCGTACGGCTGCGCCGCCTCGGACCGGAAGACCACCGACTTACCCGAGGCGCGAGTGTGCCGCCTCGTGCCGGGCCGTCCGTACCGTCCCGCCCGGAGGTTTGCCTTCAGGGTGGTGTAGGCGTCACACGTCTTCTTGATGGCATGTTGGGCGGCCTGCGCGCCCAGTCCCCACCTGGCCCGGATCTCGGCATAGGTGTGCTTGCGGAGCTCCAGCGGACGTCGCGCGTTTTCCTCGAACGCGACCTGGGCGGCCCACGTGGCGGCCTCGTTGCAAGCGTGCAGGGTCGCCTCAAGTGCCGCCGCCTGTACGGGCGTCGGCAGCAGCTTCACCCGCACCACCAGCTTCACGATCAGCGAACCTATACACCTGGACGAAGACCCACCACACGTTCGCCCCCGCCCCGCCCCTCCCCCGCGCACACCGCCGTAGCCCCGTTCCGCTGGAACGCCTCCCGGCCTCTCCGCGGCCGTCATGGCCTGCGGCACGTCACGGCGACGCTCCGCGTCGCACCCCGTGGATGCGATTCCACCCGGGCGTGAACGCCCGGGGCTCCTCGCAAGAACCCGCTGAAGTGCTCAAGTGCCAGCTAGTGCCGCATCAGGCAACGTCCGCCCCGTTGTGAGGTCCTGCCTGTCGACGGATTCGGCCGCTGGCGATAATCGACCGATGGCCATCATCGAACGCCCTATGCCGCCCCTGAACGCCGACGAGCGCACCACGCTCGAAAGCTGGCTCGACTTTCATCGCACCACCCTCGCCATGAAGTGCGAGGGCCTGGACGACGAGAAGGCCGCCGTCGCATCCGTGCCGCCGTCCGCCTTCACACTGACCGGCCTCGTCCAGCACATGGCGGAGGTGGAGCGGAACTGGTTCCGCCGAGTGTTCGCCGGAGAACAGGCCCCGCCCATCTACGGCTCGAAGGCCGACCCTGATGGCCCCGACGGCGGCTTCGAGCTGGCCGAGGGCGCCACCCTGCGCGACGCCCTGGCCACCTGGCACGCGGAGATCGCCCGCGCCCGCGAGCACTGCGCCGACCGCGCTCTGACCGACACCGGCCGCTTCATGGAGCAGGACGTCAGCCTCCGCTGGATCTACGTCCACATGATCGAGGAGTACGCCCGCCACAACGGCCACGCCGACCTGCTCCGGGAACGCGTCGACGGCACCACCGGCGTATAGCGCTTCCGGATCAGGCAGTGTTGGCCCGCTCGACGACGGCGCGCGGGCGCCGGTCGTCGGCGTGGCGGTTTCGCCAGATGACGTAGCGGCGGATCATGCTGCCCTGTTCCTTGTGGTCAGCGTGGTCCGTGCCGTCGAGCGTGAAGTAGCGCAGGGCCGTGAACTGGGCCTCGATCCGGTTCGACCAGGAGGAGTTCGTCGGGGTGTAGGCGACTTCGACGTTGTTCGCCGCCGCCCAGGTGCCGACCCGCTGGCACTTCTTCGCGGTCAGGTGCGGGGAGAAATTGTCACAGACGATGGCGATCCGCACCTCCGTTGGGTAGAGCGTGCGCAGGTAGCGGCAGAACTCCAGGAATTGAGTGCGCTTCCTCTTCGACCGCAGTTCCTTCAGCAGCACCGCGTGGAGCCGGTCCCACACGCCGGCCTCGTTCCAGGCGGCCAGGCGCCGCCAGCAGGTCATGCCTGATCCGAAGCCCAACTCCTGGGGCAGGTACTCCCCTTGGACGCCGGTGTGCAGGACGAACAGGATCCCGCAGAACGCTTGCCGGTCCGGTACCCGCGGTCGGCCCTCGACCAGTTTCGGGCCCGGCTTGGGTAGTAACGGCTCGATGAGCGACCACAGTTCGTCCGACACGATCCATGGCCGCGACTGACGTTTCCCCATGAACAGACCAACGACCCGACGAGCCAACAGTCGCGTGATCAATAACTTATGTCAGAGCCAGTAAGGTGCACACTGGGGATGGTGGTTCGGCCGCTGGTGAACGCCGATCCTCCGGCAGGACCCGTCCGTATATCCTCCGGAGATGGTTGATCAACGCTCGGTCGACGTTGGCGGGGTCCGGCTGGCCTATCAGATATCGGGTCCGCCGGATGCTTCGCCGCTCGTCCTGTTGCACGCTCTGGGCGAGGATGCCACCGACTGGGACGCGGTTGTGCCCGCCCTCGCCAGGGGTCGACGGGTGTATGCCGTGGATCTTCGCGGTCACGGCCGAAGCGACTGGCCGGGGGACTACTCGCTCGAACTCATGCAGGCCGATGTGCTCCGGTTCCTGGACGCACTGGGACTTGGCCCAGTGGATCTGATCGGGCACTCCATGGGCGGGATCGTGGCCTACCTGCTCGCGGAGGGCCATCCGCAGCGGGTGAGTCGGCTCATCCTGGAG
Source organism: Streptomyces sp. NBC_01003 (assembly GCF_045162695.1). Taxonomy (NCBI): domain Bacteria; kingdom Bacillati; phylum Actinomycetota; class Actinomycetes; order Kitasatosporales; family Streptomycetaceae; genus Streptomyces; species Streptomyces sp. NBC_01003. The sequence continues at coordinate 9,923,858 of NZ_CP108707.1, read as the reverse complement.
GACGTTCCAATCCCGCGTCCCCGGGAGCGGGCCACCCCGACCAGGCCGGACGGCGCCATGACCTTCGACTGGGAGATGGTGCTGGCCGTCAGGCGGCAGATCGATGTGCCTGACCCCAGGTGGCTGGAGCGACTCAGCCAGATCACCGCCAAGACCCTCGTGCTCGCCGGAGGCCCACACAGCCATGTCCCCCAGGACGGCGTTGCCGAGCTGGCTCACCGCATCCCCGGCGGGCGAGTGGCCACCATCCCGGTCGGACACCTGATCCACCACGCAGCGCCGGAGGCGTTCACTGAGACGGTTTCGGCGTTCCTCTAGGAGAACTTCCGTCCTGCCCGCCAACCATGAGCGCGGTCACAGGCCGTAACGCGCGGAAGGCCGCACGGGTTCCTCGAGTGTGACCAAGAAGTGGACCCGTGCGGCCTTGTCCCATCCTGCCTTCACAGGCGTCTCGCGTGCACATCTCGGCCGTTTGATCGAGGAGTTGGCCGGGCCGTGGCAGTCCCGGCGGGAATCGGCATTGCATCAGCGGCGGGGCGGGAAGCGTCCCCGTGCCGCCGGGGCGGGTCTCAAGCACAAGCTGGTGTTCACCGACCGGGTGCTGGTCGCGCTGGTCCACCTGCGCACTCAGCTCCCGCACGCCGCGCTCGCCGAGCTGTACGGGGTCGGTCGTTCCACCGTCACCGACGGCCATCGGCGAGATCCGCCCGCTGCTCGCCGCCCGCGGCTTCGCAGTCCCCGACCAGCCCGGACTGCGACTGCGACTGCGAACATTGGCCCACGTGTTCGCCTACGCCGATGCGGAGGACGTGATCTTCCGGATCGACGGGACCGAGACCCAGGTCCGCCGCCCGAAGGCCCACCGCCCGGACCGCTGGGCGTCGCCGTCGGCCGCCCATGTGTCGACCATCCGGTCCCAGTGCCGCACATTGAGCGTGCGGAAGGAAATGGCACGGTGGTGCGGACGGCTCACCTGGGACTGGTTGAGCGGATGGAAGTCAACTACCCGGTCGTGAACGACCGGGCTTGCTGCTCGAGTCATCACTGGCTGTGATGGGTTCGGCTGCGTCCAGGACTCACGCGATGAGGGTGAGTTCAGGGGCCGTTGATTGGGCCCCGTAGACCCACACGTACCACCCGCGGTGGGCGATGTTGTGGGACGCGTTGTGGTCTGCGTGCTCAACGAAGCCGCAGACCCGGCACGCGAAGACGCCCTGGGAGGGCCGGTTTCCGCGTGCGGTGTGATGACACTGGGAGCATTCCTGGCTGGTGTAGGCCGGATCGACGTAGACGACCGGCACCCCTTCCCGCTTCGCCTTGTAGGCGATGAACGAGCCGAGTTGGGCGAAGGGCCAGGAGTGGAGCGTGGTGCGTTGGGGCTTTCTCAGCCGTGCCCGCTCGCGGATGCCCGTGAGTGTCTCCAGGGCGATCCCGCGACCGGTGCGTTCAGCCTCCGCCACGATCCGCTTCGAAATCTTGTGATTGATGTCCTTGGCGCGCCGGGCTTCCTTGCCCGCATACCTCTTCGCCCGCCGCCTGGCGGACTTGGTGTTCTTCTTCTGCAGCTTGGACCGCAGCTTGCGATCCTGTTCCCGCTTGCGGTTGATCCGACGCCCGCAGTGGCGCTCGCCGTCGGACGTCGCGGCGATGTTCACGATCCCCAGGTCCACCCCGAGGAACCCGACCAGGTGGGTGTTCGGGGCGGCTTCGGGGATCTCGCAGGTCGCGATCAAGAACCATTTCCCGCCCTGGCACACCAGATCGGACTCACCCCTGCGGTGGCCGGCCAACACAGCCAGCTGCTCGGCCTGCCCGGTGAACGCCACGTTCTTCAGCCGGCCTGCCGTGGACCAGATCGACACCGTTTGCTGCTCGTGCTGCCAGGACAGCATCCGGTCGTCGTAAGGCTGCGCCGCCTGGGGCCGGAAGACCACCGGCTTGCCCGAAGCCCGGGCGTGCCGCCTGGAACCGGGCCGCCCGTAGCGGCCGTTACGCAGGTTCGCCTTCAGGGCGGTGTAGGCGTCACACGTCTTCTTGATCGCGTGCTGGGCGGCCTGCGCGCCAAGCCCCCACCTGACCCGGATCTCGGCATAGGTGTGCTTGCGGAGCTCCAGCGGGCGACGCGCATTCTCCTCGAACGCAACCTCGGCGGCCCAGGTGGCGGCCTCGTTGCAGGCGTGCAGGGTCGCCTCAAGTGCCGCCGCCTGTACGGGCGTCGGCAGCAGCTTCACCCGCACCACCAGCTTCACGATCAGCGAACCTATACACCTGGACGAAGACCCACCACACGTTCGCCCCCGCCCCACCCCAACGAGCGAAACCCGCCCCGACCCTCCCCCGCGCACACCGCCCTAGCCCGGCTCCGCCGGAACGCCTCCCAGCCGCTCCGCGGCCCGTGATGGCCTGCGGCACATCACGGCGACGCTCCGCGTCGCACCCCGTGGATACGATTCCTCCCGGGCGTGAACGCCCGGGGTTCCTCACAAGAACCCGCTGAACTCCACCCGGGTACCGCGGCCATCCCTGTTCAGGCGCTGCAGCAGATGCCGGGCGACGTTGTGGCGGCGCACCTGCAGGCAGGCGACCTCCAGCTGCGCGAGGCTCTTCCTCGACGGTGAGTCCTTGCCCTCAGCCCAGCGCTTCAGGGTGCAGTCGGTGACCTTGAGGCCGGCCTCGCGCGCAGCGGCACGGGCAGGGTCGGTGCGGGTGAGGTAGTGCAGGCGGGCCAGCATGCCGCGGCGCTGGGTGACGGGTGTGGCGATGAACCCGGCGAGCTGGTCGAGCTGGCGGGCGACGGCCTCGCGCCCCCGTCAGCCGCAGCTACAGCCCGTTGCCGCCGCTGTCGCCCGGGTGGGCTGGCTGGTGCAGCAGACGTCGCCCGCGACGTCAGGGTCCGCGCTCTTGCCGAGGGTGTCGGCGTCGGCCTTCACGAGGTAGACCTCCCAGGGCTCCTGGCCGGGTCGGTGCACCGAGAACTTGTCCTGGAGGGCGTAGCAGCAGGAGGTGTCGTTCTCCCCGAAGTCGGCCAGTCCGGCACTCTTCAACCGGTCGGTGGCTGCATTCACCTGCTCCGTGGACTCGACTCCACGCCGAGGTGGTCAAGGCCGGTCTTCTGCCTGGGCGCGGCCTGGTGCCGGCCTGCGGGCCCCGGTCGGTCGTCCAGCCGGGGCCCGGGCGGCCGGCGACGCCGTCGGCTGTCCCCCGGTCAGTCCGTGCGCTGCTGCGGTTCGGACTGCCCGGTGTCGCTCTTGGTGAGAGCCGTGCGCGCGGCCTGCAGCAGTTCTTCTGAGAGCGGGTTGCCCCGGGTGGCGCGGGCGAGGACGAGGGCACCGACCATGGTGCAGAGCTGGGCCATGCCGTCGCCGTCGCCGGTGGCCAGCCGAGCGGCGCGGTTCCGTACCCCGTTGATATAGATGTCGCGTGCGCGGGCGGCCTGGTCAGGCTCGCGCCCCAGGTCAGCGGCGAATCCGGAGACGGGGCAGCCGTCTCCAGCATGATCGCGGTGCCAGACCGAGAGGTAGTCCTCGATCAGCGTCCGGCGGGCGGCCTCGCGCTCCGCAGCGTGCTCCTCGAGCGCCACCGCCGAGTGTGGCGCCCTGTGGGCGAAGGCGTGGGCGATGGCCTCGTCGACCAGGTCCTCCTTTGAGGCGAACTGCTTGTAGAACCCGCCATGAGTGAGCCCGACGGCCTTCACCAGGTCGGCGACGCTGACCGCGGTGCCTTTCTCGCGGAACATCCGGGAGGCGGTGGCTACGACGCGCTGCCGGTTCTCCTGTGCTTGCGCCTGGGACACGCGGCCCATGGAATCACTTCCTCGAATAGATGTTGCTTGCCATCTATCCTAGCCTCCGTTTAGATTCATAACGACATCTATTTGAGGTCGGCGGGATCGCCCGGCAGCAAGCAGGGCCCTGCGCTACCTCCCACCGTCTGAGGCCGACGGCCTCCGGCCCGGCCATCGCAGAACCACCGACAGCACTGGAGACCCCTGTGCCATCACCACCCACCGAGTCCTCGACGCCCGCGGCGTCCACGCCATCCGCGCCGCTTGCCCAGCGGCGAAGCGTTTCCGAGGCGGTCCACCGCCGGCGCTGGGCCATCCTGACCGTGCTCTCGTGCAGCCTCCTGGTGGTGATGCTGGACAACTCGATCCTCAACGTGGCGATGAAGACCATCGCCCAGCCCGTTCCCACCGGACTCGGCTCCACCCAGGCCCAGCTGGAGTGGGCGGTCAACTCCTACACGCTGGTCTTCGCCGGACTGCTCTTCACCGCGGGTCTGCTGGGTGACCGGCTCGGCCGCAAGAAGGTGCTGCTCTTCGGCATGGCCGTGTTCGGCGCGGGATCCGTGCTGTCCGCGCTGTCGGACTCCTCCGGGCAGCTCGTCGCCTTCCGCGCCGTGATGGGCTTCGGTGGCGCCTTCATCCTGCCCGCCACTCTCGCGATCATCATGAACGTCTTCGAGCGCGAGGAGCAGCCCAAGGCCATCGGCATCTGGACCGGTGTGGTCGGTTTCGCCATCGCCGCCGGCCCCATCGCCGGCGGCGTTCTGCTGGAGCACTTCTGGTGGGGCTCGGTCTTTCTGGTCAATGTGCCGATCGTGGTCGCCGCGATGGCCGCGATGGTGGCGATCGTCCCCGACTCCAAGGACCCCAGGCCCGGCAGGCTCGACCCGTTCGGCGTGCTGCTGTCGATCGTCGGTCTGGCACTGCTGGTCTACGGCGTCATCAAGGGCGGCCAGCTGGGCGACTTCACCCGGCCCGAAGCCTGGGCGACGATCCTGGGCGGCCTGGCGGTCCTCGCCGGCTTCGTGGTGTACGAGGCCCGCAGCGGCCATCCGGCCCTCGACGTCACCTACTTCCGCAACCGGCGGTTCTCCGCCTCCGTCGCCGCCATCGGCCTGGTCTTCTTCGCCCTCATGGGCGTCACGTTCTTCAGCGTCTTCTACAACCAGAGCGTGCGAGGCTACAGCGTCCTGCAGTCCGGTCTGCTCGTGCTGCCGCTGGCCGCCTCCCAGATGTTCTTCGCCCCGCGGGCCAGGCTGGTCGTCAACCGCTTCGGCGCCCGAGCCGTATGCGCCGCCGGCCTCGTCCTGACCGCCGTGGCCTTCGCCGGCTTCCTGCTCCTCGGCCAGAACACCCCCATCTGGGTGCTGGAATTGCTGTTCTTCCTGATGGGCACGGGGATGGCCCATGTGATGCCGCCCGCCACCGTCATGATCATGTCGTCGCTGCCGCGGGAGAAGGCCGGCTCCGGATCCGCGGTCAACAACACCTTCCGGCAGGTCGGCGGGGCCATGGGGGTCGCCGTGCTGGGGTCCCTGCTGTCCACCACCTACCGCAACGGCATCGACGGCCACCTGGGCATACTGCCCGCCTCCGACCGGCACGCCGCAGGAGAATCAGTCCAAGCGACCCTGTCCGTCGCCGAGAAGCTGGGACCGGCCGGCAGGGCACTGGTGCAGCCCGCGCACAGCGCCTTCATCCACGCCATGCACATCACCGCCATGGGGTCGGCAGCCGTCGCACTGGTCGGCGCGGTCGTCGTGCTGCTCTTCCTGCCGGGCAAGGACACCGCAATGGCCGCTGGCGGTGATACGTCCCAGCGCCAGACCGTCTGAGCCCAACGGTGATCGCGAACCGTCCCGCGAGACGCCGAGGCGACCGCCCGGCGGGGACGTTCCCGCAGTGCCGCCGCGGACACCCCCGTCATCGAGACCGCGCTGCGGCTGCTCGCCGACAGCTCCACTGACGCTCTGATCACACCTCAACCCAGTTGTTCCATTACTCCGAAAGAGATCGACTGATGATTGCCGACAACCTTGTTCTCATCCCCGGTGCTGGCGGCGTGGGCCGTTCGGTCTTCGAGCAACTGCGTGCTCAGGATGTGCCGGTGCGTTTCATGGTCCGCCGCGAGGACGAGCGTTCGGCTGAGCTACGGGCGCTCGGCGCGGAGGTCGTCATCGGCGACCTGACCCGGCCCGAGACGGTGGCGGCCGCGCTGCAGGGCGTGACGCGGATGTACTTCGCGATGCGCGTGTCTCCGGACCACCTGCTGGCGGCGACCGTGGTGGCCTCCGTTGCGAGGGAGTACGGGAAGCTGGAGGCCCTGGTCGACCTGTCGCAGATGACGGTGTCGCAGATGACCACCACCAGCACCGACGAGTCGCACCAGCAGCGGCTGCACTGGCTGGCGGAGCAGGTACTGAACTGGTCCGGCCTGCCCGTGGTGCACATCCGGCCGACGGCGTTCTTGGACACACCCCTGTTCACCACGATGGCGGCGCGCTCGATTCAGGAGAGCGGCACGATCGCGCTGCCGTTCGGCACCGGACGCACCTCTCCGGTCGCCGTGGACGACGTCGCCCGGGTCATCGCCACCGTGCTGCGCGATCCGGCTTCGCACATCGGGCAGATCTACGAGCTGACCGGGCCCCGCTCGGTCGACATGACGGAGCTGGCCGCGGAATTCTCTTCGGCGCTGGGCCGTCCGGTGTCCTACGTAGACGTGCCACTGGAGCGGTGGGAGGCCCAGCTCCCGAAGCTGGGGATGCCATCGCATCTTCAACAGCACGTCGCCACCATGGCCCATCTGCACCGGCACAACCACTACGACCGCACGGCCGACGACGTCGAGCGCGTGACGGGCGTCCCCGCCCAGTCGATCGAGGCGTTCGTGGCCGCCCGCAGGGACTTCTACCTGGGCTGAGCTGTCCCGGCCAGGGCCGGCCCCGGGGCGACTGCTGCCACGGGGCCGGCCCTGTGCCGTGGCCTCAGTGCGGCTGACAGGATTTGGCCCCATGGCCTCATCCCTATCAGGTCGATCGCCACGGACCCTTGACGCTGGTATCCGGTCGTCGCACCACGTTGGGACAATTGCTGAAGTTCGCGCCGATTCAGGCTCGTCCGACGCCGTTGGTGTCAGGCACTGGTGTCAGCGGCCGAGCGCAGCCTTGACAAGAGGACGTGGCAGCCCGTCAGTCGGTGACCCTGCAGCGAACAGCCTGCTCTCCAGTCGCATCACCAAGTTGCTGGGCGATCTCCGCAGCGATCAGATCCGCCAACTCGGATACCTCGCAACCCTCGACGTCGACGTACCAGGTACCGGCAAGCTCCCAAGAGACACTGACAGTGGCCTTATCAACGCGAAAGACCAACGCATCGCTGTCGTCCACGATCTCGCGTTCCAGAGACCTCGGCAGGAGGTAACTGGAGAGGTTGCCAGCGGGTACGTCGGGCCAGTCGCTGCCGCTCTCAGTGCTGATCGTGTACTCAGGGAATAGTCGCATCCTGCCAGCCTGGTCGGGCTTACAACTCACCCCAACCCACCACTCGCCCCAGCTCCCATCCCGTCCTCCGTCGACCCACACTCCGCGGAACGGGCGTGGTTCATGACGTCCAGTTGGAGCGCGCCACTGTACGAACAACCTTGACGCCATCGACCGCGACTGGACGGCTTTGCCTGGGGCGACGGCAGACGGGATAGGAGCCCTCCACGCTCCCCACGACGGGCTGGCAGTCGCGTACGCAGGGCTGCGGCTGTAGTCCACTTCAGAGGGCGGTCGCCTCGCCGAGCGAGTCGAGGCCGGATTCCCGCGCCCCAGTTGATTGTCCGCCAGACGGTGGTGCTGGTCTCGACTGTGGACACTCCGGTCGGCCCGCGGAGTGCAGCCGTTGAGCTGTGCAGCGCACTGCAGGGTGCGCCGCGTAGAGGGCACCCTGCCCGTACGCGCTCGGGAGTTCGGGCGTCTGGCCTCGTAGGTTGCCGAGCACGGCACTCTGCGATGAGGCGCTGTCCTCGCGCTGGAAGGCCCGCCTGTCGAAGTGGGGCGTCCCCACGCTGCTCGCCGTCGTCTGCGCGCACCCTCGAACTCCCCGACACACCGGCCGACTTGGGTCGCGACGGCAGCGGCGCAGGGTTGCGCGGCGCGACCGAGCCGTTGTGGGTCGGCCCGTCCGACGGCGTCGAGGCCCGCTCGATGCGGCGCTGTCTGCGGCCGGCCGCGAGCCGTCCGGCCTGATCGGTGGCCACAGCCATCCCGTGACCGGTGAAGAAGGTTTCCAGCGCGCGGGCGAGGGAGCCCATCGAGCGTCCCGAACGACGAGAGCGTTCGAGTAGAGCCTGCGGGTGGTTGGGCTGCTCGTCCAGGAGAAGTCGTCCCAGGGAAGTGATCATGGTGCAGACACGGCTGACCAGTACTCGGCGGCGAGATCAGCCGCGAAGTCCCGCAGCCAGTCCGGGGGTTCACCGAGTTCGGCGATCAGGCCTCTCCGCTCGTACGAAGGGCCGTTCGGGATGACGCTGCCGACAGGTTGAGCACAGTCCCCCCGGCATGCCGTCGCACGCGGCCGCATTCGCGGCAGGGCCGGGGCGGCTGCTTGGTCTGGCGGGGACGCGAGCAGTGCCCGCACCAGCCGGTGCATGTTGAAGACCGGGAAGAAGATCGGCCGGTTCGAGGGGATCGCACAGCGTTGCACCACGCGGCGAATCGGGTGGCGACCTCGCTCACCGGCCCTGGCTCTCAGGGCCCGAACGGCGCCTCCATGCGCGTCATGCTTCTCCGTCCCAGGTAGGACGCGTCCCGCACGGCTCAGGCTTCCCGACCCGTGGACACCGTCTTCACCTGCGTGAACTCTTCTGCCAGGGTGATCACTTCATCCTGCAACCATTGTGCCGAGGAGTCGCGATGAGCCGCCGCGCATCCAGACAACGTGCCGCCACCCTGTCCGCCCTGGTCTGCCTGCTGGCCGTGACCGCCGCCGCGCCCGCCGCGCCGTCGGCGGCGGACCGCCCCGCGAAGAAGCAGCAGGAGAGCCTGCTGGACGCCGTGCCGAAGTCCAAGGTGCTGCGCGTGTGCACCACGGGCGACTACCGCCCGTTCACGTACAAGGACCCCACGGACGGTTCGTACAGCGGCATCGACATCGACATGGCCCAGGACCTCGCGAAGAGCCTGGACGCCAAGGCCCGTTTCGTGGACACCACATGGGCGAATCTCACGAAGGACCTGGCGGGCGGGAAGTGCGAAATCGGCGTCGGCGGCGTCTCGATCACGCTTCCCCGCGCCCGCCAGGTGTACTTCAGCGAGCCGACCCGCGAGGACGGCAAGACGCCGATCGTGCGCTGCGCGGACAAGGACAAGTACCAGACGCTCAAGGACATCGACCAGGCCGGGACGACCGTGGTCGTCAACCCGGGCGGCACGAACGAGCAGTTCGCCCGCGCGAACATCAAGCAGGCCACCATCAAGGTCCACCCGGACAACACCACGATCTTCGACGAGATCGTGGCGGGCCGGGCAGACGTGATGATGACCGACGCGAGCGAGACGCTCTACCAGGCGAAGCTCCACCCCGAGCTGTGCTCGGTCCACCCCGACAAGCCGTTCACGTTCGCCGAGAAGGCGTACGCGACGCCGCGCGGCGACAGCGACTTCCAGGAGTACGTGACCCAGTTCGTGCATCTGGCGACGCACGACGGGACGTACGCCAAGTACGAGACGGAATGGATGAGTTGAGCCGAGTCGCGCTCTACAGGAGAGTGGGCGTGAGGTCGAGGGCCCGCCCTGCGGTCGTACGGGCCCTCGACCCGGGCGACCGTGTCGATCACCTCGACCGATTCCACCAACACGCCCTCGACCGAGGAAAACAGCAACTCGTTCAACTGCGGCAGTACGTCGTTCACGGCGAAGGAGTGTCGACCACACCACCATCCAGCCAGGCGATTTTCGGGCGGACTTCAGTGGTCGTAGGCGGTCAGTGCGCGCATGACTGGCTGGCCGCGTAGGAACCTGGCTCCACTCATCAGGCCCCCTTGGAATCGATCATCTAGGGACCGGGAGGCGCTCTACCGGCGGACCGCCGAGATCAGTCCGCCGGGCCGCTCCTCGCGCTGCGGCGGGGTGCTGATCGGGCGGCCGTAGGCGGCAGCGCACTCGCGCAGGGTGTGGCTGTCGGCCTCCCAGCCGTGCCCGACCAGCCAGCCCACCGGGTCGTCGGGCATCTCCGAGACCCACATGGACGCCGCCGATCCCGGCGCGGCGTCCGCGCCGAAGCGCTCGATCACGCCGCGCGAGCCCAATGTCAGCCCCATCCGACTTCCTGCCGCCGACTGTGTGCTGATCCGGGCCAGCAGTAGCTCCACCGCGTCCTCGGGCAGATAGATCAGTAGTCCCTCGGCGATCCAAGCGGTCGGCACGGCCGGGTCGTGCCCTGCGGCGGCCAGCGCGCCTGGCCAGTCCTCACGCAGATCCACCGGGACGGTGATCCGCTCGCAGCGTGCGACGGCCCGCTCCTGGCGCAGCACCGAAGCCTTGAAGTCCAGTGGCGCGGCGGTGTCGACCTCGAACAGCCGGGTGCCCTCGGGCCAGTCCATCCGGAAGGCCCGGCTGTCCATCCCGGCGCCGAGCAGCACGACCTGCCGGACCCCGGACGCGGAGGCCTCCTGCAACAGGTCGTCGAGGAACTTCGTCCTGATGACGATGGAGAACGACACGGCCAGCCGACGGCGTCGCGCGGCCTCGTCATCGGGCGGCGGCGAGGAGGGCCACAGGCCGCCGGCGGTGGCGAAGGCCTGTGCCAGTGGGTCGCGGAACAGCGCGTTCTCCCGCTCGGTCTCCAGCGCCCGCACCCTGGCCACCCCCACCGACGTGGCCCACACTCCGGACGGCTGCACCCGCTCCTGCCCATCAGTCACCGCGCCAGCCTAGATGATCGATCCAAGGGGCCTGATGAGGGGAGACAGGTTCATGCGTGGCCAGCCAGTCATGCGCGCACGGACCGCCTGCGACCGCTAGAACCACCATTAGGAGAAGATCAACAGTCACCCCGTGTACGCGACCACACGAAGTGGGCCAGAGCCTGAGTCGCGACGTCGTTTCGACGCGGATTGGGGAGTCGCACGCTCATACGGACAGCCGATGTACGCGAGAACGGGAGTCACCCCGCGCATCCGGCCAACGGCTCAACCAATCGCCTGGTGGGCCACGGCCTCCATCAGGCGAGGGATTCTCTGAGGGACCGTCACCAGATACTCGTACACCAAAGACATCGGCGCGATCACACGGTGCTGGGCGTCCGAGCCGACGACGTCAACCACCAGCTCCCAACCCGTCGGCAGTGCATCGTCCAGGCGTGCCCGGCAGGCGCCTCCATACGTCTCCAGCAACACCACCGTGACGAACGCGGACAGGTCTGTGTGCAAGGCAATCCAGTCCTCCGCCTCGAACTCGTCCAGCGGCAGCCTCTGCACGTAGCCGTCCAGGACGCCGACCGCGCTCAGTGGGTCAGTGTCGAATTCGAGCGCAGCCTCCGCGCCGCCGAACTGCTCCACCAGCCCCCGGACCGCTGGCCGACAGCCGCTCATGAACTCGTCGATGTCGATCACAGCCCGAGTCTGCCATGCAGATTCAGCCCCCTTGCTCTCAACCCGGAGGGGAGCGAGCGATGGCCACACCCGGCGTGCGAGGAAGACCGCAGTGACTCCCGAACTCGATGACATTGATCAAGCGATGGAGCCTCGCAGTGACTCCCAAAGTTGCGTCAGAACGACTCCCTCTACCGCGTGCACAGCCAGTCACGGACATGCGCCCTGCACACAGAGTGTTGCCGTCAACTCGCTTCGACGCACTCTTCAACGACGGCGCAAAGCCGCCGAATGAGGCTCAGGTAGGAGGCGGGGTCCGTGGTGTCCTGCATGTGAGACGCACCCTGGAGCCACTGTTGCCACAGGGCGCCGGGGGCCAGGAAACGGGCAGCTTGGTCGCCCTTGAGATTCAGGTCGATGAACAAGAGAGCGCCCATGGCCACAGTCTGGTCGTATGCAAGGTCGGGTCGCCGAAGGTAGCGATCCAGGTAGGCGCCCAGCAGATCGGCGTCGCGCGGCGTTCCGAAACTGGCCAGGGCCACGCAGTAGGCCAGGCCAGCACAGCAGACCTCGCTGGCCAGCAGGAGCTCCCCCAGGCGCTCACGGAACTCGGTCCGGCGGGAGACGACCACGAGCCACGCCGCAGTTCTCCGCTCGCGCCACCCGCCCTCAAGGAGGGTGGCGATCTCTTTCGCGGTGATGACTCCGGCGTCCTCGCTCAGCTGTCGCAGGAATCGGTCGTACGCAGGACTCTGCATGCGCAGCAAGCTGCCGCCGAGCTTCATGTAGCGCCGCTCGGGCGTGACGTAGCGGCGAACCAAGGCCAGCAGTTCGGGATCCTCGTGGGCATGGCGTATCACAGGGCCGATCCTGCCTCTCTGGTGCGCAACCAAGCCACCCCCGTTTGACGTTGCGCCGCTCGGCGACGGAGAGGGGCGCGGCTACTTCAGCGCCTCGGCACAGAGCGGGGGGACTGTCCGACAACTGCTCAAGGGCCAGGCCGGTTACTCGTCCAGTTCATGAGCGAGCGCGGCGGGGACGGGTTCGCCGTCCTCGACGTTCCCGCCGGGCAGCGTGTACTGGTCCTGGCCGTTCTTGGTGCGGCGGACCAGGGCGACTTCGTCCCCGCGGAAGGGGACTGCGGCGACGCGGATCTTGCCAAGCGGCACCCCACGAGTCGCCTGGGTTTCGGCATACACGAGACGGCCCGGCCGATGACTTTCGTGCAATCCGCCCCCACGGCATCACGCGTAGGTGTTTCAGATTCTGAGGCAGCGGCACGGTAGGAGATTCCGGCATCCTGCAGAGCCCGATGCAGTTCCCCACCGCGGCCGGTCGTTGGCAGCGCTTCGGCTATCGCCGAGCGGACCTATCCCGGTGCCGGATTCTGGTCAACCGTGAAGGTGCGCTCGAGGTGCACCCGGCGGGTGACACCCCGCTGGTCTCGGTGCTGGACTCCTTCGCTTGAACTGCCTTGTGAAGGCGCCTACATCATGGGCTCTGGCCGTGTAGCAGCAAAGGTCCACACCTGCATCCGGACGCCGTACTGGACCAACTGACCGTCGGGCTACAGCGTGTCGGCCGCAGGGAATGACCGGCCCACCCAGCTCTGCCACGAGGCCGCGGGGCTGCCGGCCTGAAGATCCGGAGGTTGGTGCCCGGCGCCCGGGGGCTGACAGCCGGGTGCCGGGGGCATGGCTCAGACCAGATCCTTCTTGTAGAAGATGCTGGAGCGGCGGTCGCCCTCCAGGCCAGTAGCGAAGCCGATGAAGAGGCGGGCCTCGCCGGCGTCGGTGCGGTAGATAGCCAGGCCCTCGGGCTCGCGGTGGTGGAGGGTGGAGCCGGCCTTGGTGAGGACGGGGCCCTGCTTCACGGTGCCCGTGTTGATGTCGATGCTGGTGACGTAGGTGTTGCCGTCGCCGGTGGGGGTGCCGTCGCCGGGGTATGCGTCACCCGTCAGGAAGTACATGTACGAGCCGTAGAGGGTGTAGCCCTGTGAAGTGCCGGAGATGGTCGGCTGCTTGAAGTCGACGAGCGGCGAGCCGAAGCTGCGCGTCTCGAAGGCCGAGAGAGGGTACACGGCGATGCGCTTGCCGGCGCTGGTGTGGTAGCGCACGATCATGCGCTGGTAGACCGGGTCGACGGAACACGTGTACTCGCCGGCTCCGGAGATCGGCCGGAAGGCGGCCGAGGCGGCCGGCGAGCCCAGGGTGGTGTTGGCGGTGTAGCGGATGGGGGCGAGCGCGGTGCCGTACCCGCTGGTGTTCGTGGCGCACTCGATCCACAGCTCGGTGCCGGAACCATCCGGCAGTGCGGCGAAGGCGACGCCGTGGCCGAAGCCGTTGAGGTGCATGTACGAGATGTAGTTCCCGTCGAAGTCCATCTTGTTGATGCACAGGTCACCGGCGGACTCGGCGCTTCCATCCCGCTTGGTTGCCACGAACAGGAACTTGTTCACCCAGTCGAAGGCGAAGCTCTGCTGGACCCGCGGACCGTGCAAGTCCTTGGACCGGAACAGGTCGTACGACGGCTGCGTGAGATCGAACCGCTTGGTGGTGGCCACCGCGGCGGAAGCGGTCTGCGCGCCGGCGCCGAGACCGAGCGCGGCGAGCGAGGCGCCGGCACCGGTGCGTATGAGTCCGCGGCGCGAGAGAGGGAAGCCAGGGGTGCGGCTCATGGGGGCTCCAGAGGCAGGAGTGGAGGACAGGGGCATGTGATGCTATCCGCCGCAGGTGGTGACGTGCCGGGTCCCGGTGGGCAGTTGAGTGTCCGATGACCCGGTGGCCCACCGCGAAGATGCCGGTGCCCGCCGTAGTGCCCGGCGGGCCGGGTGCAGCGCAGCACGCCTTCGGGCTGCCAGGAGCCGGTCGATGAAGACCAGTTCGTACTTCGGCCCGGCCCCCGCCTCCCGCCTCCCGCCTCCCGCCTCCCGCCTCCCGCCTCCCGCCTCCCGCCTCCCGCCGACGGTCGCCCTCACGTCGCCCGTGACGCCCGGACTCGCAGCGCGCCACCCAGCGCGGGGCGAGTTCCGCGGCCAACTCGCCTATATGTTGGCGCGACAGCCCGCAGAAGGCAGGATGGGACATGGCCGCGCGGGCCTGTTTGATCGTCACACACCGGACAACTTGCTTGGCCGTCTCTATGTCCCCGCCCCCACCGACCAAGATCAGTCGCAGGTCGGCTCGTTAGGGTCGGAGGCATGACGACACCCCTTGCCGGCAGTGCCTTCGACTCGCTCCGCCTCGACGCCGTGCCCGACCAGGAGGCGTTGCGCCGGGCGTACGAACTCCCCAGCGACGCGGCCGTGCGCAAGCAGATGACCGAACTCACCGAGCACACCCGGCGGTTGATCGGCTGCTCATCGCTGGTCCTGGTCGCCAGCGCGGACGCCGAGGGCAACTGCGACGTTTCCCCGCGCGGCGGCCCCGCCGGGTTCGTCGCCGTCCTGGACGCACGGACGGTGGCGATACCGGACGCGACCGGCAACAAGCGTCTGGACACCCTGCAGAACGTCATCGCCACCGGACGGGCCGGGCTACTGTTCGTCATCCCCGGGCGGACCACCACCCTGCGGGTGAATGGCCGGGCTGTCGTCTCCACCCGCCCGGAACTGCTGTCGCAGCTGACCGCCGTGGGCAAGCCACCGGCCAGTGCGCTGGTGCTGGGGATTGAGGAGGTCTACCCACACTGCCCCAAGGCGCTCCTGCGCAGCGGGGCCTGGAAGCCGGAGCAGTGGCTGCCGGCGGACGCCCAGCCGACCTCGGCCGAGGTGACGCTGGCCCAGCTGCGGATGCCGGAGCTGACGATCGCCGACATCGAGCAGGCGGAGGCGGACTCGCTGAAGTACCGGTACGAGTAACGGGCCGATGTGCGAGTGAACACCAGCTGGCCGAACCCCAGGCCGGCACGCGCCAAGATCAATCGCGGGTCAGCCCGTGAACGGAGGCTCGGGGCGGGTCCTTCTTTTGCTCCGCCTATGGAGAAGGCAGAGAAGTCAGAGCGCGATCCGTCACAGAGCACGGAAGGTGCCTGTAGGGACGCTCGGGTGTGCGAGACCGGTCCAGCGCCGTCAGCCGAGTGCGTCGAGCAACTCGCGCTCGCGCTGCGCGCTGAGGCCTGCGCGCCTTGCCCGGTCCAGCCCCTGCTCGCGTTCCCAGCGCAGTGTGTCGGCCAGCATCTCCGCCAGGGGCCGGTGACGCAGCCCCTCGGCGCGCGCCGAGGACCCGTCCCGGGCCGACCACCCTTCCCAGCCCGGCTCAACCAGCCACATCGCCAGCGATTCGGACCCCATGTACTGGGCCACGCCGTTGGCGAGCAGCCACGCCGATTCGGCGGTGACCACCGGACCGGTGTGCCCGCCGGCGGCGCGGGACACCTCGATCCACTCTTCGAACGGAACGACCGGGCCGACAGCGTTGTATGTGCCGGTGGTTCCCGTCTCCGCGGAGTCGAGCAGCCAGGAGGTGAGGTCCCGCACGTCGACCACCTGGGTGGACACGGCCGGTGTGTCGGGGACCAGCATCGGCCCATCCGGATCGCGTGCGGCGCGGGCGACCCAGTAGCCGGAACGCCCGCTGTGATCGCCCGGGCCGCCGATGAGCCCGGCTCGTGCGATGAGGAGTCGGTCGCCCACTGCGGCCGTCGACGCCTGCTCGCAGGCGACCTTCGCCTCGCCGTACAACTCGCGGTCGACCTCGCTCCGGTCGGTCGGGGCGAGCAGGGCCGCGGACTCGTCTGCCCCCGGCGTGGCGTGGGAGGCGTAGGCGTTGCCGGACGAGACATACACCCAGTGCCCGGCCTTGTCGCCCAGCACGTCGAGCGCTCCACGAACGAAGCCCGGCTGCCATGACACCTCGACGACCGCGTCCCACACCCGGTCGACCAGAGGCTCGTACGCCGACGGATCGCGCCGGTCGGCGGCGACCAGTGTCGCTCCGTCCGCGACTTCTCCGCTCTCGCCACGCGCGAGGCAGGTCACCCGATGGCCGCGTTCGATCGCCTGCCGCGACAGCTCCCGAGCCACCCATGCCGTTCCGCCCAGAACCAGGATCTCCATAGCGACACACAAGCACCGGGATCACCGCCCGGCCAGGCGGATTCGCTGACAGCAGATGGTCAGCGAAGCCCTTGAGCCGGTTGATGGCGCGTTCGACAGTGTTGCGCTTCTTGTAGTGCTCGCTGTCGAACCCGGTGGGACGGCCGCCTCGGGAGCCACGATTGTGTCGGTGTCTTTGCTGGTCGTGGCGCTCGGGGATGGTGTGCCGAATTCCGCGTCGCCGCAGATAGCGGCGATTCTTGCGGGACGTGTAGGCCTTGTCGGCCAACACACTGTCGGGCCGGGTGCGAGGTCGACCAACTCCGGCGCGTGGCACGGAGATCTGCTGCAGGATGTGCTCGAACTGCGGGCCGTCACCGTAGTGGCCGGGTGTCAGGACGAGGGCGAGGGGCCGGCATCGCCCGTCGGCTGCGAGGTGGATTTTGGTCGTGAAGCCGCCGCGGGAACGTCCCAGGCATTCGCCGATCTGACCACCTCCTCCAGCCGGACGATGAGTTTCCGGAGCACTGGATCGGCCCGGTTCGCCCCCTGGACTGCCCCCTTTTGAGGCGGTGTGGTGGGCGAGTCTTTCCTGGCGCCGGCGGCATGCTGGTGAGCCCGCACCGCTGTTGAGTCCACCGACACGTCCCAGTCGATCCCGCCCCTGGCATCTTCGGCAGCCTGGAGCTTCGACAGCAGCATCTGCCACGTTCCATCCGCCGACCAGCGGCGATGCCGTTTGTAGACCGTCTCCCAAGGCCCGAACCGCTCCGGCAGATCCCGCCACTGCACCCCGTCCGCACCCGGTACAACACCCCGTTGATCACCCGACGGTGATCACTCCACCGGCCCCCACGCGTCCCACCAACCGGTAAGAACGACTCCAGTCGATCCCACTCCGCATTCGTCAGATCTCCACGGCCCATACAGCCAGCCTGCCCCCAACACCCCGCTCACGTAAGGAGATCCGAGAAACAGTGCCTAACCTCGCCGTTTCGTTTGGGGACGGCGGCTGTTGGGGCGGAAACGCGAAAGTGCCTTCCTGACCTGGGACGATGAACCTTGCTGAGGGGTTCTGTCGGTCCAGGCGGAGGGCACTTTCTACGTGCAGGCTATCGGGTTGCGTCCCAAGATCCAGGTCAGTGCAGATGGTTCGGGGGTGGTCGGTCATGCCGGGGCACGGTTACTGGCTGATCTCGCTGATGCCACCGGGCTCACCGCCTCGTACTCCACCGCGCTCAGGCCGCTTCGGCCGCGCGGGACTGGGCATGATCCCGGCCGGATCGCCACCGACCTGGCGGTGATGCTCGCCGACGGCGGTGAGGCCATCGCGGACCTGGCCGTACTGCGGGACCAGGCAGGGGTGTTCGGTTCGGTCGCCTCGACACCGACGGCCTGGCGAATGCTCGCCGACACCGACGAGAGGACACTGGCTTCTCTGCGCTCGGCGCGTGCCCAAGCTCGGGAAGTCGCCTGGATGCAGGCCGCCGAGCAAGGCGAGGGCATACCCGCAGTCCGGGCCGCGGGACGCATTCTGCCCGGGCTGGTCCTGGACCTCGACGCCACGCTGATCACCTGCCACTCCGAGAAGGAGCAGGCCGCACCCACCTATAAAGGCGGCTTCGGCTTCCACCCGCTGCTGTGCTTCCTGGCCAACACCGGCGAGGCACTGTCGGGCCGACTGCGTCCTGGAAATGCCGGTGCCAACACCGCGAGCGACCACATCACGGTGTTCGACCAGGCACTCGCGCAAATCCCCGACGGGCACCGGCACGGCACCGACATCCTCGTCCGCACCGACAGTGCCGGATCCGCGAAAGCCTTCCTCGCCCACGTCCGCCACGTGCGGAAACGAGGAATCCGTACCTTCTTCTCGGTCGGATACGCCATCACCGAGCCGGTCCGCCGCGCTGTCCGGGCCATGCCCGAGCGTCTCTGGCATCCCGCCCTGGACCAGGACGGGACTCTGCGTGATGGCGCCGAAGTCGCCGAGCTGACCGGCATGGTCGATCTGGACGGCTACCCAGCCGGCACCCGCATCATCGTGCGCCGTGAGCGGCCCCACCCCGGAGCACAGCTGTCCCTGTTCGACCAGGACGAGGGCCTACGGCATCAGGTGTTCCTCACCGACACTCCGTACTCCGGTGACGGTTCCGCCCAGTTCCTGGAGGTCCGCCACCGCGGACATGCCACTGTCGAGGACCACATCCGGTGCGGCAAGACCACCGGATTCGGCCGCTTCCCCTCCCGAGACTTCGGCGTCAACGCCGTCTGGCTCGAACTCAGCCTCGCCGCGATCGACCTGCTCGCCTGGACCCGTGTCCTCCTCCTGGACGGGGAGCTGGCCACCGCCGAGCCGAAGAAACTCCGCTACCGGCTCCTGCACGTCGCCGCCCGCCTCACCCGCGGCGGCCGCCGCCTCCACCTGCGAATATCGGCGACCTGGCCCTGGAGACACGAACTGACCACGGCCTTCCACCGCCTCGCCGCACTGCCCCGACCCGCCAGCTGACTGGCAAACCCCCGTCCGCCCACGACCCGAAAGAACCCGGAGAATCCGACCAACGCGTCGGGACTCCGACCTGCCCAAGCACCGAAATTACGTCGGCCACCCAACAGTTGGCGATCAGCGACGCCGCCTCAGCCCAACCGAAACGGCGAGGCTAACTCATACCCAGGCGAAGAGGAGTGGCAGACGCACGCGATACACGCGATGGAGGCCTACGCCATACCGCTGGTAGTCCACGCCAACCAGACCATGTCCGCCCCCTGTTCGGTTGGGCGATCATAAGCCGCGATCGACCACACGCTGAGGCGAGGGCGGAGCCTGAACGCACGGTCATCCTCGAATCGGCCCGTGAGGCCCACTCGGGGTCGCCGGCTGAGCAATCGAATTGGCGGATGGTGCCAACTGGAGTGCTCAGAAGCCGTTGTCTTTCCGATCACGGGGGGGGACATCGGTTCGAGGATCAGTTGGGTGGACGGCCGGCTACTGGGGCCGTCGGAGGGCACCGATACGGCGTAGTTCAGGGTGGTCGACGTCGTCGTTGCCGATGACGATGCTTGCTCGCGTGGCCGGGTCGGTTTCGGCCAGGTAGTGCCGACAGGCTGCGTGGTAGCGGTTGTCGAAGGCATTCTCGGCCTGTTCAAGTCCGCCGAAGAGCGCGGCGTCCCGCGTAGTGCCGCGTCGGCGGGCGACGAGGAAGCTGGTGTCGGCGAACACGACCTCATCCCACAGGTGGGCCAGTTCGCTGCGCTGGAGGAAGCTGCCGTCCACGATCAGCACCGCGTCGGCCGGCGCGGTGACTGGGGGTTCGTCGATCTGCCGGTCGCTGGCCAGGTCGATGATGCGACCGCGGTATCGGCGGTCGCCGCCTGGGCCCAGAGGTGTGAGTACTGTCCGTGCGAACGCGGGAAAGTCGTAGGCGTCCTGGTAGTAGCCGAGTGCTGAGTCGCGGCCCTGCCGGTGGCGGTGGGCGCGCGGGTGGTGGAACCCGTCCATGGACAGGTGAATCGCGGGTCGGCCGCGACCGGCGACCGCAGATGCCAGTGCACGGGCCAGGGTTGTCTTCCCTGCAGCGGTGATACCGTCCACCGCGACCCGAAGCGGATGCCCGGGGTCCTGGGCCGCAAGGTGATCGGCGATCCGGCCAATGACCTGGTCGCGGGTGGGCTGGCTTGAGCAATCGTCAGGCGGGATCGCACTGGTCTTGATCAGTTCTGCCACCCTGCGGATCCTACAATGTGCTGGCGTCAGCAAGCTGATCGGAAGGTCACCGCCGCGATTGAGAGGGACTTCGTCTCCCTCTCACACACACCGCAGCCCTGGCCGTGATGACCGCGGTTGTCTTCGCCGGCCTGAAGAAGGCACGGTCGTACCGACCATGGTGATCGTGGGGTCGAGTGTGGCGGCTCGATCGGGTGATGTTGGGTCCGGGCGCGCATGAAGACAGGGCCTCTGGTGCAGCTCGCGGTTGTCGAAGACCATCGGCTCGTGCGGTGCGGTGCGGCGGGGCCGATTCTTTGTCGGGGGGCGACGCAGAAGGCGCCCGCGGAGCGATGGACCCACTCGTCAAGGTCTGCAGGCCCTCTTCCCGGTCAGATGTACATGACGCAGCACAACCGCACCGCGCCGCCGACAAGCGTGAGCCGCAACGCGGCGTCACCGCCACGGCGTTCGCCGTCCTGCGGTGACATCGGGGCGCTCTGGCGGGTGCGACGGTACGTGTCGTCGGCCTGTCCTGCGGTCGCTGCGCGTCTCTCCCCGACGCGCCGGGGACACAGCGGACTCCATCGCCTGACGCCTCCCGCCCGCCCGGGCCCGAGGGCCCTGCCAGCCACCCCACGCACCCGAGTCGTCCCTGCGGGCGCTCGTAGTCTCGCGCACTGATCGCCGCACCGCCCCCAACGCGATACGATACGTCTCGTCTTATCCGAGTCTTGCCCTGGAGGAACACCATGGAACGCTTCATCGACGCAGCACCCGGTGTACGCCTCTGGATAGAGGACCGGGGTGGCACCGGCGCGTCTCCGCTACTGCTGATCATGGGAGCGCAAGCACCCGGCCTGGGCTGGCCGGACGAACTGGTGGACACACTCAGCTCCCGCCATCGCGTGATCCGCTACGACCACCGCGACACCGGTCGCTCCACTTGGGCGTTCGACCAGAGGCCCTATCCCCTCAGCCAACTTGCGGAAGACGCCCTCACGGTGCTGGACGGCCTCGACGTCGAACGCGCCCACATAGTGGGCATGTCACTGGGCGGCATGCTCGCCCAACTCCTCATCGCCGACCATCCCGACCGGTTGCTCAGCGCGACGCTGCTCGGCACGAGCGCGCTCAGCACCGCCCACTACGTCCAGCCGGACGGAACCCGGATCCCGCCCGAGGAACTCCCCGGTATCGCTCCTCGCCTGCTTGACATGTGGTCCCGCCCCGTGGCGGACCTCGGCCTGGAAGCGGAGTTGGAACGGCGGGTCGAGCACTCGCTGATCCTGGGTGGCAATCAGCTTCCCTTCGACGCCGAATACGCCCGCGCCTTGGAGCTGAAGATCATTGAGCACACCGGGCACTACGCCACCAGCACCGCGCATGCCCGCGCCGACGCGTCCAACCTGAATCGCACCGAGCAACTCGCCCAGACCGCAGTCCCCACCCTCGTCATCTCTGCTCCTGCAGAACCGGTCTACCCGCCGCCGCATCCCCACCACCTCGCCCAGGCGATTCAAGGCGCACGCATCATCGAGATCCCCGGCATGGGGCACGCACTCCCACGTGAGGTGCACACGCCGCTCGCCGCCGCGATCCTGGACCACACCACCAGACTCTGATGCGCAGCCGGGCCGGAGGGCTGCCCGAACCACGGCTCGCGATCCGACTGAGACGACGGGACTGCAAGAAGAACGGTGTAACTCCTGATCATGGAGGATGCACTGATGACCAGTAACAACGCGTCTGAGGACGCGAGTTCAGTCCCAGGCGGGGGCACCTTCCTGCTGAGTGCGGTGGTGATCGCGCTTTTCTGGCGCGCCCACCACGCGGCACTGCGGAACGCGGGGCCGATCGACTCGTACCTGTTCTGACTCAACGTGGCATTCCTGCTACTGGTGTCGTCGATTCCTTTTCCCACCAAGGTTCTTGAGGACTACGGCGACCAGTTCGCGGTCCTGGTTTGTACGGGGCCGTCATCGGTACGGCCGCACTGGTGCTTCATACGATGGACCTGCACACCAGCCGCTCCGCCGGCGCGCCCTGGCGCCGCGTCCCACTTCCCGCTCAGGCCGTCGTGTATCTGCTCTCGGTGGGGATTGCGCGAGTCTCGCCCACAGCTGCGATCTACAGCTGGGCCGCCGCCGTGCCTCTTTCCGCGGTGGCCGCCCGGATTGCGGCACGGGGTCGCTGACCGGATGTTCCAGCTGGGGGAACGAGCTGTGTCGTGCCGGCAAGTGCGGGCGGCGCGGGTGGCGCGGGCCTTACGGTCAGCTGGCATGACGCACGAATCGCAGGACGCATCCCACCTGAGCCGGCGTACCGCACTCGCCGGGCTCGTCGGTGGGACCGGGGTCGCACTGGCTACCGGTTGCACCTCCTCGAACGGAACCTCCTCACAAGGGGTCGCACCCAGGCCCACGGCGTCGGCCACTGGCTCGTCGGCGGGTGCCACGCCTGGGGTGATGACGCTCTTCCGGGACCCGGCGTTCAACTTCAGTGCCCTCTGGGCCCTCGGCGGGGCCGGATTCGGCGGCAGCGAGGTGGGCGAGGTACTCACCGCCGTGAACACGATCAACAAAGCCGGCCTCTCCTCGCAGACGTACGTCGAGACCTTCAAGAAGCTCGGCGACCAGCTGATGAGGGCGCCCGACGGCAGCAAGCCCGACCGGCAGACCAGGCGCCTGCGCGCACTGCGGGCGGCGCAGTACTACGCCCAGGCTCTGTTCTTCGTCCTCGGCTCCGACGCCCCCGAGAGCGAGGAAGAGCTGTACAGGGCCGGGCGCGGTGCCTGGGACAAGTTCTGTGAACTGTGCGACCCAGCACCGGTGACGGCGAGCATCCCCTACGGGAAGACCCCCCTGCCGGTGTGGTTGTTCCGCCCTGACAACTCCGGCAAACAGCGCCCCACCGTGATCCTCACGAACGGCAGCGATGGACAGAACGTCGACATGTGGGCCTATGGCGTCTCGGCCGCCCTGGAGCGTGACTGGAATGCCCTCGTATACGACGGGCCGGGCCAGGGGCAATTACTCTTTGTGAACCGGGTGGTTTTCACACCGCGTTGGGAGACGGTGGTCACGCCGCTCGTCGACTGGCTGGTCGCCCGTTCCGACGTGGACGCCGGCAGGATCGCCCTGACTGGGCTGAGTATGGCGGGCAACCTGGCCCCCCGGGCCGCGGCCTTCGAGAAGCGCGTCGCCGCCCTGGTGGCGATGCCTGGATGCTTGAAACCCTGGTTGGGCTTCCCGCCGGAGATTCGGGAGATCCTCACCCCGAACAAGGAGCAGACCAACAATATCTGGAACAAAGAGGTCGTCCCTGAGCTGCCTGCGGCCGCCGCCGCGACGATGAAGAAGCGCTTCGAGCCCTCCTCCATCCCGGCGATGCTCGCTGCCCGCGAGGGCAAGGTCTTCACGGACTTCTACACCCCCGCCAAAAGCATCGAGTCACTGGCCATCACGAGCGTGGTAGGCCGCATCACGATGCCCACCCTGGTCCTTGACTACGAGTACGAGCAGTTCTATCCCGGGCAGCCGCGGACCATGTTCGACAAGCTGACGTCCCCCAAGGACTACGTGAAGTTCACCGCGGCCACCGGCGCGCAGTTGCACTGTTCCCCGATGGCACCGCAGCAGCACTGCGACGTCGTCTTCGACTGGCTGCAGGAGACGCTGCCGGGACGCTGATAGCCAGGTTCCAGCCGCTCGCCGAACGGGTGATCCGCGAGATACAAGCAGACGACGAGTCACTGAAATCGGGGCCTGGATGACTGTGTAGCCCGGTCTCTTCATGGGAGAAGACCGAGCCACAATCCGGCTCCTCAGTAGGCTGGCACGGTCGACCAGAGGAGCACTGCACATGAGTTTCCGCCTGAAGCCGATCACTCGCGAGGAGCACCTGGCCTTCGTCACCGCCAGGCCCTCGGCGAGTCACATGCAGGTTCCTTCCTGGGGGGATGTGAAGCCGGACTGGCGGGCGGAGAGTCTGGGCTGGTTCGACGACAGTGACCGTCTCGTCGGCGTGGGGCTGGTGCTGTTCCGGCCGTTGCCGAAGCTCAAGCGGTACCTCGCCTATCTGCCCGAGGGGCCGGTCATCGACTGGGACGCGCCGGATCTTGAGCGGTGGCTGGAGCCGATGCTCGCCTATCTGAAGGCCCAGGGCGTGTTCTCGGTGAAGATGGGTCCGCCGGTCGTTGCCCGCCGTTGGAGCGCGGAGGCGGTCAAGGCCGCGATCGCCGACCCGCAGGCCAGACGACTGCGCGATGCGCGGGCCACCATGCACGAGCCGCGAGCGTTCGACGTCGCTGACAGGCTCCGGCTGATGGGCTGGCAGCAGACCGAGCCCGGCAGCGAGGACGGCTTCGCCGCCGGCCAGCCGCGCTATGTATTCCAAGTTCCCTTCGCCGGCCGGTCCCTGGAGGAGATCCAGCGCAGCCTCAACCAGCAGTGGCGCCGCAACATCAAGAAGGCCGAGAAGGCAGGAGTCAAGGTCGTCCTCGGCGGCTACGACGATCTGCCCGCCTTCTACGAGATCTACGTCGAGACCGCCGAACGCGACCGGTTCATCCCACGCCCGCTGGCCTACTTCCAGCGCATGTGGACCGCGCTGACAGCCGAGGACCCCCACCGCATGCGCCTCTACCTCGCCCACCACGAGGGCGAAGTACTCGCGGCAGCCACAATGCTGACTGTCGGTGAGCACGTCTGGTACTCCTACGGCGCCTCCACCAACCGCAAGCGCGAAGTCCAGCCCAACAACGCCATCCAGTGGCGGATGATGTCCGACGCCCACGACCTCGGCGCGAGCGTCTATGACTTCCGCGGCATCACCGACACCCTGGAGGAGAACAACCACCTGCTGGGCCTGCTCCGGTTCAAGGTCGGCACCGGCGGTCAGGCCGTGGAATACATCGGAGAGTGGGACTTCCCCCTCAACAAGCTCCTCCACAAGGCCCTCGACCTCTACATGTCCCGCCGCTGAGCTCGACAGACCGCAGATCTTCACGGCCCTGGGAACGGAGCCGGGCCCTCCAGCGCCGTGCCTGTCAGGGACACAGCCCGAGAGGACCCGGGACCGCCAAGCTACCGGCATCCCGCCACCACCGAACTCAGACACCTCGCGACATATCGGCACCGGGTTGGAAGTCACCCGATAGAAGTGGCTCCCGATCTCATTGCCGATCACGGACCTGTGGCGCGTCCATCCCCATCACGGATGGAGCAACGCGGCTCCCGTTCCCGTCGCCCCAGCTCCCGTTCACCCTGCCGAAAACCGTATCCGGATCCAGGTCAGCAGCAGGTCCAGGGCGAGCTGCCCGATGCGTGATGTCGGCTTGGTCGTGGTCATCTGTCCATGGTCAGCCCGGTGCCTGCGAGGCAGTGTCGCTGCATACGGCACGGCAGCTAAGGATGAAGGCGTCGACGGCGTCGTCCACCAGTTGGGTGTGCGGGCGGGCGACACCGATCTGGCTGGGACTGACGCCCGTCACGGGCCGGTAGACGACGTCCGGGCGCTGGTAGTAGCGGGCTGTCGCCTCTGGGGTGAGGCTGATGCCCTGGCCGTGGGCGATCGCGTTGAGCCATTCATCGGGGTGGTGCGCGACCGCGCCGATACGCACAGGGTGGCCCTCGCGCTCGTCGGCCGCGAGCCAGTAGTCGCGCCACTCCCCTGACTCGGCGGGGGTCGCCACGAACGGTTCGTCGTACAGATCCTGGAACCGGATCCGGTCCTCCCCTGCGAGGCGATGCCCCTCAGGCAGGGCGATCCAGCGTGGCTCGGTCAGCAGCACCTCGACGTCGAAGTCGCTCTGCGCGGGCACTGGCAGGCGCAGCAAGGCCACGTCGACCTGGCCGGTGGCCAACCCGGCGGTGGGGTCGGTCCATTCGGTCTGCCGCATCTGGACCCGCCAGCCGGGGCGCCGCCGGGCGAAGTCGGCGATGATCAGCTGGGTGCGCTCATTGGCGGCGCTGGCGACGAAGCCGACCCGTAGCGTGCGTGCGGCCCGGGTCGTGGCGCCGCGGGTGACGCGCAGCGCACGCTCCCAAGCGGTGAGCACGGCGCCGGCGTGGGCGGCCAGAGCCTCACCAGCCTCGGTGGGGGCCATCCCGGCGCGGGAACGGACGAACAGGTCCACTCCCAACTGGGCTTCCAGCTGCCGGATCTGCTTCGTCAGCGCGGGCTGCGAGATGTACAGACGCTCGGCAGCCCGCGTGAGGTTGCCTTCCTCGACCACCGCGGCGAAGTACCTCAACTGACGGGTGTCGATATCCATGCCGCGAGGTTATGGAAGCAGGTATTGGACGACTACAGCGGCCCGGCGAGATCGTTGATCACGCGACCGGGACAGCCCGGTACCGAACCCGCCGGGGAGCATCCAGATGACGACGAGTGAAGCCGTGTCCGACCCCAAGGTCGAGGCCATCAACCACTTCTTCTCCGCCTACGCCGCCAATGACGTCAAAGCGATGAGCAAGGTCCTGGCTCCGGACATGGAGTGGACCGTCCCGGGCCACCACCCTCTGTCGGGCACCAAGCACGGACTCGACGAAGTGGTCAGCTTCCTCGACCAGCTCGGCAAGGCGGGCTTCCAGGCCGAACCCGTGTTTCTCGGCAGCAACGGCGAGTACGTCGTCGACATCCACCGAGGCTGGACGACTCAGGGCGTGGGCCAGGTCGACACGATATGGGCACTGGTATGGCACTTCGACGCCGACGGCCAGGTCGATCGAGTGATCAACCTCAGCGGCGACCAGCACCAGATGGACAACTATGTCTGGGCCAACGTCCCGCTGGCACCCCTTCCAGCCCGCCTCGCCCGATGACAGAAGGAAACAGCATGAACATCATTGTGATCGGAGCAACCGGCACCATCGGCCGTGCGGTCGCAGACGCGCTGGAGACCGAGCATGAGGTGATACGGGCTTCGCGCAACGGCAGCACACGGGTCGACCTCGAAACTCCAGCCTCCATCGACGCCCTTTTCGACACCGTCGGCAAGGTGGACGCGGTCATCTGCTGCGCGGCCAGCGGTCAGCTGACCCCACTCACCTTCCCTTCCGACGACGAGTTCACCCTCGGTCTGAAAGGCAAGCTGCTGGGACAGGTGAGGCTGGTACGCCGGGCCCTGGACCACGTGCGGGACGGTGGGTCCATCACACTCACCAGCGGCACCTTCCAAGAGCCCACGCCAGGCAGTTCGTTCGGCGCTCTGGTCAATGCCGGACTGGAGGCGTTCGTCCGGGCGGCAGCCATCGAAATGCCCCGCGGGGTAAGGGTGAACGTCGTCAGCCCAGGGTGGGTGAAGGAGACGCTCGAAAGGCTCGGTATGGACAACGGTGAAGGCACGCCGTTGAGCGACGTCGCCCACACCTACATCGAAGTTGTCACAGGGAAGATGCAGGGACAGACCTTGACCCCTCTCCCCCGCTGAATGCCGGAGCGCCGACAAACCAGCGGGACGCCGCTAGCGCTCTGACCGCATGGGTTCGCCGGGTTTGGCCGTCGTGGCGGTTGGATGTGCAGTGACGTCCGATCCGACCGCTGGAGGCGCGGTGGCCGAGCCTGTCCGTGTGCGCAGACTGACCGACCAAGAGGGGCAGCGGCTGCAGCAGATCGTGCGCCGGGCCGCACGAGTTCGGTGTCCTATCGGCGCGCGATGATGCTGCTGGCCTCGGCCGCCGGCAACCGCGTGCCGGTGATCACCCAGCTGGTGCAGGCCGACGAGTACACCGTCCGAGATGTGATCCACCGGTTCAACGAGATCGGCCTGGCCTGCCTGGACCCTCGGTGGGCGGGAGGCCGTCCCCGCCAACTCAGCCCTGACGACGAGGACTTCGTCATCGCGACGGCCACCGTCCGCCCCACCAGAATCGGCCAGCCATTCACCTGCTGGTCACTGCGCAGGCTCGTCGCTTACCTGCGGAAAGTCCACGGCCAGGTGATCCGCATCGGCCGTGAGGCGCTACGCGGCCTGTTCGCCCGCCGCGGTGTCACCTTCCAGCGCACCAAGACATGGAAGGATTCCCCCGACCCGGACCGTGAGGCGAAGCTGATCCGGATCGAGGAGGTCCTGGACCGCTTCCCCGACTGGGTGTTCGCCTTCGATGAGTTCGGACCGCTCGGAATCCGGCCCACCGCGGGCTCAGGCTGGGCCGAACGGAAACATCCCGACCGGTTCCCGGCCACCTACCACCGCCCATCGCCGACTCCAACCACCCGAGGCGGACCCGGGCCCTGCACGCCTACCTGCGCTGGCGCAACGCCACCGCGACGTCCTGGCCTCCGTACGCAAGGAACGCGCCCGCATACGCAGCGAGAAGGGCATGCGTTGGGGCGGACGCCCGCTCACGACGGCAGCCTGACCAAAACGCTCCGGGGGGGTCAGACCACCAGCGCCGCGTGCAGCGCACTGAAGGTCTCACGAAGCTCCAACGTGGCGATCGGATCGATCTCCATCTGCAAATGGCACACGTCGTCACCGCCGTTGGGAGTCAGGCGCACGAAAAGGGCGAAACCGTCCCCGACCGGCACCGCCTTCAACGTCAGCGGATTGTTCCGACCGGGAGTCACCGCAGCCGAAAAGCGTTCACCCGACGGCGCGCGCAGGTGAGAGAGCATCCGCGCTGCGAAGTCCACAGCCTCCGCAGCGCTGAGATCCGCGGTGAAGTCAGCTGTCAGCCAGGAGGACCAGTCTGCGGTGATCTGCCAGCTGTCCCCACCGTTCCGAGCCAGTTCCAGCCACACATCATCGTTGCCGAGGCGTATCCGCGGCTCTTCCATCGTCGCCCTCCGACATCCATGGTCTGGACTCAAGATCGTATGGGGCGGATCACGGTCGTCGGAAGTCGTCACTTGCCATCCACCCGCCCGCGAACCCGGCGAACCTTCCCGGTCAGAGCACTAGGTCGTTTCGTTTGGATCATCGGGCTGACCAGATGAAGATGCCTGCGAGGTGGAGTGAGGACGCGCGCTGCGCTCGTTGCAGAGGCGCTCCATCGCTAACGTCTGAAGGCATGACGACCTTCGCTCTCGGTGGGACCAGCGTGGTCCACCGCCTCGGCTTCGGAGCAATGCGGATCACGGGCAAGGGAACTTGGGGGCCGCCCGCCGACCCCGCGGCCGCAGTGGCACTGCTCCGCCGGACGGCGGCGCTGGGCGTTCAGCTCATCGACACCGCAGGCACCTACGGCCCCAACGTCTCGGAGGAACTGATCGCCGAGGCGCTCTACCCCTACGAAGGGTTGCTGATCGCGACCAAGGGCGGTTGGCAGCGGACAGGGCCGAGCGGCTGGTCGGAGGACGGCGAGCTCCTCGGGTGGGCGCATGCGGGTCGGCCGGAGCAGCTCCGAGCGGCCTGCGAGGGCTCACTGCGTCGACTCAAGGTCGACCGTATCGGCCTCTATCAACTGCACTGGCCCGATCCCGATGTTCCGTTCGAAGAGTCGGTGGGAGCGCTGAGGGAGCTGCAGCAGGAAGGCAAGGTGCTCCACGTCGGCCTCTGCAACGCCACAGTGGAGCAACTGGCTGTCGCGCGGTCCATCGTCGAGATCGCGACCGTCCAGAGTCCGTTCAACCTCGCGGACACGAGCAGGGCGGACCTGCTCGACGAATGCGAGGCGCACGGGATCGGCTTCATACCCTATCGCCCGCTGGAAAGGGGAAAGCTCGCAGAGCCTGGTGGACCGGTCGCAGCGGTGGCTGAGCGCCACGGCGCGACCCCAGGACAGGTCGCACTCTCGTGGCTGCTCGCGCGCTCGCCCGTCCTGCTCCCCATCCCGGGCACGACTTCGATTGCCCACCTCGAACAGAACGTCGCGGCCGCGTCACTGCGCCTCGACGAGGAAGAGGTGCAGGCGATCGGTGACGCAGCGGCCTAGGCAGTTTCGTTTGGATCACTGAGAGCGGAGGTGCCGTGTGGAGCCGTAGGTGGCTGCGATGTCGGTCCTGCGGTCTACGGTGCGATCATGTTTATCCTGCCCGATGGTCTGCCTCCCGGCCGGTTCCTGTCTCGTGATCCCGTACCCGTGTGGGTCTCTGACGAATTCCCTCAAGACATCGAAGAGCTGTGGCCCAGCCTGATGAGCGAGCAACGAGCACGCGGCCTGGTTCCGCTCCTGTGCTGGCCCGCCGCCATGGGAAGACCGCTCAGCCCGGACCACGTCGACGCCGTCCGCCTGGAGGAGGTGCTGGCTGCGGACTTCATCGAGTACCGCCGCAGGAGGCTGCCCTTCTGGACGGACCCGACTCCGGCCCCGGTACCTGAGGGAGTCGAGCCGTGGCCACACGCCCCCGGGCCGCCCTTCGAACAGTGGCCGGGCCTGACACCGGCGATGCCGGTTACGTCCGCGGGCCCGACGCCCGAAGAGGCTGCGTCAAGCCTGTTGGCCGGGCTCATCGAGACGCGCGAGTTCGGGCTGGACGAGTGCTGCCTCGTTCTCGTCCCTGCCCATCGCAGCAGTGACGCTCTGGCGTTGATCGGCTGGTCCGCGGAGGCGCCACTGCCTCTGCTGTGTGCACTCCTTCGGAGCTGGGAGGACCGCTTCGGTGCCCAGGTCGTGGCGGTGTTCGGCAGCGAGCTGCACGTTTCGGTCGCGAGACCTCTCGTTGAAGCAGAGCACGCGAGCCGGCTCGCTTTGGAGCATGTGCTGTCGACCGCGGACAACATCGTCGATGACCCGCCCACGCCGTTCCCCGAGTACGCGACGGACCTCGTGGGGCGGACTTCCTGGTCGTTCTGGTGGGACTAGACATGACGGCCGGGCTGCCTTCCTCGTTGGGTCGGATGTGCCGTTGACTGATGCGCAATGGGCGCGGATCGAGCCGCTACTCCCGGATCGCAGGCCGAGGCGTGGGGGCGGATGAAGGGATCACCGTGAAGTAATCGACGCGATCGCCTGGAAGTTCCAGACCGGATCACAGTGGGTCCACTTGCCGGAGAAGTTCGGCAACTGGCGGAGCGTCTACAACCGGCTGCGGATGTGGGCCATCGACGGCACTTGGGAGCGGATGTTCACTGCGCTGATCGCGCAGGCCGACGCCGAGAATGACCTCAACCGGGCCGTCTCGGTGGACTCCACCATCGTGCGCGCACACCAACACGCGGCCGGGGCCCGAAAAAGGGCCCCGGCTGGCGAGCCGGACGACCATGCCATCGGCCGGTCCCGCGGCAGACTGACAGGGCTACGACCACGACCACCTGCGGAAATGGCTTCGTAAACGTGGCATCCGACACCGCATAGCCCGCAAGGGAATCGAGTCATCAAAGTGGCTTGGTCGCCACCGCTGGGTCGTCGAGAGGACCGTGTCCTGGCTGGCAGGCTGCCGCCGCCTGCACCGCCGCTACGAACGCAAGCCCGAGCACTTCCTCGCCTTCGTCGGCATAGCCGCTGCTCTCATCGGCTACCGCCGACCGACCAAGTGCAACCACGTCGAAGGCCACGCGCAGCAGGGGAACGGCCTGCGCCGATGCCGGAGCCGCCGCGTCAGGCGAGCCAGTAGCAGGGCAGGCGAAGGAGATCGGCGGCCTGGGCGGCAACCACCTCGGCATGCGGCGGGACGCCTTCGTCGGCGAGGCCTCGAGCCAGGTGCAGGTGGAGGGACTGGAGGGTGGCAAAGGTGTTGAACGCCCAGATCGGGACGGGCCCGGGGCCCCCTCCGTCCAGGACCTCCGCCACCGCGGTCAGCCAGCCGGTGGCCTGCTCGAGCTTCAGGCCAGGGGCCTGGAGGATACGCATGAGCGCACGGGCAAGCCTCGCGTCTTCCAACTGCGCGTATCGGTAGTCGGTCTGCGCAGCCGTCATCCTGCGGGCACAGAGTTCAAGTAGTTCAGTGCGCCGGTCGGGCAGGGCCTTTGCGAACGCGGCAGTGGCGTCAGCCCCGTGTGCGACGGCGTGCAGCCAGCCCAGGGAGTCGTCCCAGCCGCGAGTGTCCTGCTCTACCGGATACCAAGCCGAGAATTCGGCATACCAGCGTTCCACAGCCTCCTTCGGCACAAGGCCGGGGACAGTGTGTCCGCGCGTCACAACGGAGCAGAGGATCAGCGGCGCGAAGGTCCGGGCCTGTACCTCAGGGTGGATGAATCGGCTGGTGGCGGTGTCGCCGAGCGCCTCGAGGACTTCGTCGAGATGTCCTTCCCTGATCCAGCGGGCGGCGGCGGTGTAGGCGTAGTCGTCACGGATCTCAGGGTCGGGCGAGATCAGCATGGCCGACAGCTCGTCGGCGAGCTGAGATGCCGGTACGGCCTCGGGGAAGGGGAAGCCGTCGGCCGCGATCGACGGCCAGTCGACGAAATCAGCACTCATCAGGTCAGGCTTTCACACTGCTGGCGGAGACCAACAGCGGACTCGTCCGCTATCGCAGACTCGCCATCTGAAACAACGTCTTAGTCCAACCGGGACACCTGGTAGTGGACGATGGACCAGCCGTCCGCCACCCGGCGCACCACAATCGCGAGCTTGACGGCAACCGGGGTCCGGTCGGTGAACGAGAACTCGACGTCCAGGTAACCGAGTACCAGGTCGTCCGCCAACCGCCGGGTTTCGAGAATCCGGTACTCGGCAGTCATGCCCAGGGGTTGGGAGTCGTAGTACTCGGCGATGCCCCGGTGCCCGACGGTGTAAGGGTGTAGGCCCTGGAAGATCGCGTCCTCGGTGTAGAGGGAGGCGACCTGCTGCGGGTCGTGCGCGTCGACCGCCGCCTTCCAGGGGGCGAGGACGCCGCGCAGGATCGCCGCGTCGTCCGTCGTGGTGTTCGTCGTAGTGCTCATCGGGTTTCTCCCGTCGAATGGAGCGGAGCCGGGGTGTCGGACGGAGCCGAGGATCAGTGTCCGGCGCTCATACCGCCGTCGACGTGCAGGATCTCGCCGGTGACGAAGGGAGCCGTCTCGAGGAAGACCACGGCGTTGACGATGTCGCCCACCTCGCCCATCCGGCCGACCGGGTGCAGGGCGGCGAGGCCCTGGTGAGTCTCCTCCGGGTGCATCGGGGTCCGGATGGTGCCCGGTGACACGGCGTTGACGCGGATGCCGCGGGTGGCGTACTCGATGGCGAGGGACTTCGTGGCGGACTGCAGGCCGCCCTTGGTCAGCGAGGCCAGGACGGAGGGGACGCGGGAGTCCGCGTTGTCGACCAGGCTGGTGGTGACGTTGACGATGTGTCCGCCGCCCTGGGCCAGCATGTGCGGAACGGCCAGCTGGGAGATCCGGAAGAACCCGGCCAGGTTCACTCCGGTGACGGTCGCGTAGTCGTCGGCCGTGTGGTCGGTGAAAGGCTTGGAGAGGAAGACGCCCGCATTGTTGACCAGGGTGTCGATCCGGCCGAACCGCTCCACTGCGGCGGCGACCACGCGTTCGGCGGTGGCCGGGTCGGCGATGTCGCCCTGGACGGTGAGGATGTCCGCGTCGTCGGCGGGCGCGATGGTGCGTGAGGTGGCGACGACGGCGTAGCCCAGCTTGCGGTAGGCCTCGACGAGGCCGGCTCCGATGCCCTGTGAGGCTCCGGTGACAATCGCGACCTTCTGGTTCTGAGAGCTCATGACGACCTTCTCCGAGTAGTGGCTGAGGTGCCCCCGGCCGGTACTAGCCGACCGGTCGCCTATTCAGAAGGCTAGGCGTCCCGCAAAGACGAAGTCAAAGGTCAGAGGGTCTTTCGCCAGGACCGGAATCCTCATTGCTGAGAGGCCCGGTCTCCCAACGCACGTCAGCGATGCGGGTCCCCGTCGGGCAGCCAGGCGTCCGGGGAGCGGAGTCCTAGGTCGTCGACGCCGGCGCAGAGCGCGTCGACGACGGCGAGCACCGCGGTACGCGTCTCGCCCTCGCGCCACACCAGCGACCAGGTCCAGTGCACCGTCGGCGCGACGACCTCGCGCCGCACCAGATCGGACGGCAGTGCGGTGGTCTGCCCCTTGGGCGAGTTGACGACCGGGCGGCGGCTGCGGCGGACGTGATCGAAGAAGGCGGGGCCGGTGATGCCGCCGTCGCAGATGCGCACCGCGTGGGCCCCGGTGTCGTGGCACAGCTGCTCGGCGTAGGCGTTCCAGGACGACCAGGAAGTGGTGTCGTCGTCGAGGAGGACGGCGGTGTCCTGGGCGCGCACGTCTGCCGTGTCGGCGCCCGTGGCCACGGCGTAGAGCCGGTCGGCGCCGAGGAGGCGGGCGCGCAGGCCATACCGTTTCAGCTCCTCCTCGCGTACCCAGCACACGGCGAGGTCCAGGCTGCCGTCGGCGACGCGGGCGGCCTGGGTGTGGGAGGGCGCGATCCAGGCGTCGACGTGCAGCCGGGCGACCCCGGCGGTGCGCGTGGTCAGGTCCGCGGGGAGCCAGTTGACGTAGCCGAGCCGGACCGCTTCCGAGCCCGCCAGCCGGCCGGCCCTGAGCTGAAGGTCGTCGGCCCGCTCCAGCAGCGCCCGGGTGTGCGGGAGCAGGGCGGCGCCGGCCGGGGTGAGGGACACCGAGCGGCGGTCGCGGTCGAAGAGTCGTACACCGAGGTCGCGTTCGAGGGCCTTGATCTGCTGGGAGAGGGAGGGTCCGGCGATGAGGAGGCGCTCGGCGGCGCGGCCGAAGTTCAGCTCCTCGGCGACCGCGACGAAATACCTCAACTGGCGTAGCTCCACGCCCGTCATGCTACGCGGGCTGAGAGGCCGTACCTCTCAGTAGGAAGGCAACCTGTCGTGGCGTCCCGCGCCCGCAGCGGACAAGGCTGGAGGGCAGGGAAGCCCGGCGCTCCGCCGTCCGGCGGGGCGGGCCCGAACGGAGCGAGAGCATGCAGGAGTTCCTGGTCGAGATCACCACGACCATCCCCGACGGCACCAGCCAGGACGAGGTCGACCGGCGCCGCGCCGCCGAGGCCGTACGCGCCCGGGAACTGGCCGCCATCGGCCACCTGGCGAGACTGTGGCGCCCGGTGGGCGAGCTGCGCAGCGTCGGCGTCTGGTGCGCCGCCGACGAGGCGGAACTCCACGAGAAGGTGCTCGGCACCCTGCCGCTGAGCCCATGGATGAGCTTTACCGTGACGCCGCTGGAGTCCCACCCGAACGACCCCGGTCGCTGATCAGGCGGCGCGGACCCCCAGCAGGGCCAGGGAGTTGGCCCAAAGGGAGCTCAGCCGCCCGGTGTTGTTGTAGAGCTTCGCGAACATCACCTGGCCCTCCAGCTGGGCGACGACGGACCGCGCCGCCTCCCGGGTGTCGGTCACGGTGACGTCCCCGCGCTCGAGGGCCTCGGTGACGACCGCGTCGACCATCTCGACCTGGGCGTCGAAGATCTCCTGCAGTCGTGTGCGGACGGCCTCGGTCCGGTTACTCATCTCCAGACTGAGGTTGCCGAACAGACAGCCCGGCACGATGCCACTGTCCTGCTGTCCGGTACGCAGCCCGGCCTCCGTCTCCGCGAACAACTGCCGCAGCCGCTCCAGCGGTTCGCCGTCGCCGCTCAGGACGCGCGTCCACTCCCGCCGCTGGTCCGCCCAGTGCTCGTCGACAACGGCCAGCGCGAGCGCTTCCTTCGACTCGAAGAAGTAGTAGAAGCTGCCCTTCGGCACGCCGGCCGCCTTGCAGATCTCGGCCACTCCCAGCGCCGAGTAACCACGTGCCTCGAAGAGCGACCGCCCGGCCGCGAGGACCTTCTCCCCGGCGTCACTGATCCTGCCCATACGGCAACTATACGACCGGTCGGCTATCCGTTTCCGGGCTCCGACCGGGCAGGGCGGCAGGACGAGCCCGCGTACACCGAACCGAACCCATCCTTGTTCGCCCGCGACGACCACACCCGCGGCCTCCTGTGGCGCGAAAGCGCCACCATGCTCGGTCTCCCCGTCTGACCGCAACCGACCTCACCCACCCGCCAGGGGGCCTCTCCGATCTCTCATGAAGAGTGGTCAAACTGTCTGGCTGACGCGGTGATCGCCGACGTCGCCGGACGGCGGCACCAGGCCCTGGGTACCGGCGTCCTGACACAGTAGACGCCGCGCAAACGCCTC
Organism: Streptomyces sp. NBC_01003; assembly: GCF_045162695.1. NCBI lineage: Bacteria > Bacillati > Actinomycetota > Actinomycetes > Kitasatosporales > Streptomycetaceae > Streptomyces > Streptomyces sp. NBC_01003. The sequence goes on along the minus strand of NZ_CP108707.1, from coordinate 9,887,778 downwards.
AAAGCGTTCGTCCACCACATGGTCGGTCGACCCGCAGCACGACGCGGCCCCCTCCACTCGGGCAAACGCAGGTTGCGGACGCGGTCGTCGGCAACGCGAGGTTCGAGCCGTACGTGAAGGAGTCCTTGGCGAGGTCGACGGGGCCGGCGGCGGGGTCACGAGGACGTCGACTGCGCCGGTTCCCGAGGAGGTGGCGACGGTGGTGAAAGCCAACGCCGTCCCGCTCGAACTGAACGGCGACGCTGCCAGGCAGGGACGGCCGTCAACGCGCCCGGCGCAGGAAATCGACGACCAGGTCTGTCGTCGCCTGTGGCTGCTCTTCTGTGATCCAGTGCCCGCAATCCGGAATGATCGCATCTTCGACGTCATCGGCGACACATCGCAGCACCTCGCCGATACCAGGGACGAATGTAGCTTCGCCACCGAAGGCCAAGATCGGCATCTGAAGTTTGCCCTGCGCCAGGAACGTCCTGTTGTCGGCCGCATCCTGGCTGAACGCCAGGAACTGGGCGAAGCTCGCTCGCATTGCACCGGGTTGCGCATAGAGCGCCGCATAATGCTGGCGCTTCGTTTCATCAAACCGACTCGGATCCACGGAAAGCTCGTTCCAGAAGCGGTTGAGATAGATGCGCTCGCGACCGGCAACCAGGCGCTCCATGTCGTGACCACCGAAGCCGAAGTGCCACATGGCCGGATCCTGCGTGATCTGATCCCAGGGTCCAACGCCGGGCAGCGGCGCATCGATCGCCACCCATCGGCTCACGCGCTCGGGTTGGGTGGCGGCAACTGCGAAGCCGACCATGATGCCGATGTCGTGCGTCACCAACTCGATAGCAGGCACTCCCAGGACGTCCAGGACGCCCCACACGTCCGCCGCCTGATTCTTCTTGTCGTAGCCGCCATCAGGCCTCGACGAGAGACCCAATCCACGCAGGTCGGGCACAACAACCATGTGGTCGTCGATGAGTGCGCTCGCCAAATGACCCCACATGTCGCCCGTTGTGCCGAAGCCGTGCAGCATAACGATCGCTGGACCATGCCCGCCGACGCGTACATGGATCTTGGCACCGTTGGTTTCAATCTCACGCGACTGCATACCGGCCGGGAAGGGGTAAATGCCGTCCTGACGACTGTCGTCGTTCATCGCTTCACTCCGGGTTCGAAGGAACATTGGCTCCGACGGCGAGGGCAGCCGGAGAAATAGAGCCGCGTTTGGGAATGGAAGGCCCGACTGGACGGCGGACTCCCCGGCTGCAAACGCTCGTAGTGCATCTCCGCGCCGCCGTGAGGAACTGGACCAGAAGCCAATCCGTCCACACCAGCGAAGCTATCCGACCGGTCAACTACGTTCCACCGCATGTCGAATGCCGTCCCCACGAGGCAGACCCCTGACCTGTAATAGAAGGAGGGGGCTATCAGCAGGGAGGAAGTCTGTCGTGGGATTCTCCCGCCCGGAGCGCAATGTGACCCCATGTGCGCCTGGAGGACGTCCGATCCGTGAGCACGCAGCGGCTGTTGACGTCCCCTCGGCCAGGGATTTCGGTTGAAACGGGCCAGAAGCCCGTTCCCGATGGGGTGCTTGTAGGGATCAGTCCGGTCCGGAGCACGGAGGTCCGCAGAGATCTACGACTCAGGCGTTGGCTCTCTGACACCCCCTCGGTGTGACAGATTCGGACGTGCCACTCGCCTGGACCCTGCTAGAAGCCTCTGCGCACGCCTCCGTCGATCGGCAGCATCACTCCTGTCAGATGCGACGCGGCGGGCGACAGCAGGAAGGCGGCGCTCCGGCCGAACTCGTCCGGGGTTCCGTAGCGGCGCAGGGGGACGTCGGCGGTCGCACGCTCGCGGGCGGCGTCGCCGTCTCCACTCCGCCCGTAGAGTTCGCGAACCCGGTCGGTTTCGATGTGGGCGGGCACGAGGCCGACGACACGGATACCCCTTGGGCCCAACTCGTTCGCGAGACTCTTCGCGTAGCCGGCCAGGCCCGGCCGGAAAGCGTTGGAGATCGCGAGGTCAGGAATCGGCTCGTACACGGAGGTGGAAAGGACGAAGCCGATGACACCCCCCTTGCCCAGCTCCGCCGCGACAGCATGGGACAGCCGCACCGCACCGAGGAAGACCGATTCGAATGCGGTGCGCCACTGGTCGTCGTCGATGGTGTCCGACGTACCTGTCGGCGGCCCGCCGACGCTGATGAGCACCCCGTCCAGCCGCTGGAAGGCATCGCGTGCCGCAGCGATCAGCCGGTCGGGAGTCCCTGTGGCGGCGTTGTCGGCCACGACACCGATTGCCCGCCCCGCACCGCCGAGTTCCTCCTCAGCCGCGGCCACCGACTTCTCGCTGCGCCCGCTGACAACCACTCTCGCACCGTCCGCCACCAACTCGTGCGCGGCGGCCCTGCCCAGCCCACGGGTGCCACCGGTGACGATGTACACCCGGTCCTTCAGGCCGAGGTCCATGGCTGCTCTCCCCTCTCCGATCCTGAGGGCCGCATGGCCTACAACATCGCCTTCTGGGGCTGCGTGGGCACCACGATGACAGTAGTGGTGTCGGCGGCCAGGGCCGCCTTGAACTCCCGCTCCAGGTCCTGAGTGGTCTCCACGTCGACCGCGCGGCAGCCGAAGCCACGGGCCACGGAGACGATGTCCAGCCCGGGCAGGTCGAGTCCCGGAACGCCCGGGGTCTCCTCCAGCACCGCAAACGACTTGAGGATGGAGTACTCCTGGTTGCGCATGACCACATACACGATCGGGAGGTTGTGCTGGGCCGCCGTCCAGATGGCCTGCACGGAGTACTGGAAGGAACCGTCGCCGATCAGGCCGACCACCGGACGTTGGACACCTCTGTCCCGGTCGCCGAGCGCGACGCCCACCGCGGCCGGGGTGCCCCAGCCGATCCCGCCGCTGGCCGTGGCGAAGAACGATCCGGTCCGGGTGGTGGGGAGCCATTCGATCTGCTGCGCCATCGTGGACGTCGATTCGTTGACGATGACGGCGTCGGGCGGCCGAACCCGGCTCAGGGTGGCATAGACCTCCGGTGGGGTGAGCGGACTGTTCGGCTCCTGCGGCAGCTCACGGGGCCGTGCCATCGACTCCGGAGCGGTTCGCGTCGATCCCTCAGCGACCATGTCCAGGAGCAGCTCGATCGCAATCGCGGGATCGCCCAGGAGGCTGTCGCCCACACGTGCCGCCGCGGCAACCCCCGGATTGCCGGTGATCTGCAGGAGCTCCGTGCCGTCGGGGAGGTAGTCGCCTGGCACGTAGGGGTAGTAGCGGAACACCTCAGCGCCGATCACGACCACTAGGTCGTGCCCGGTCAGCCGGTCGCTGATGGTCTTCACCGACATCCCCAGCGGGCCCCCGAACAAGGGATGGTCCTCGGGGAAGGATGCACGGTCCAGCAGCGGGGCGCCGTAGACGGCCGCACGCAGCTTCTCTGCCAGAGAGACGGCGGCGTCCCATCCGCCGCTGCGGTCGACCTCCGGCCCGAAGACCAGTGCGGGCCGGCTGCTGGCGGAGATGCGGTCGGCGAATGCGCGCAGCCGCTCGGTGCTCGGGGCCACGCGGTCGCTCACTGTCCGCACCCGGGTGAAATCGGACAGGGGCTCCTTCCAGTCACCCATGGGAATCGACAGGTAGACCGGTCCCGCCGGCGGCTGCAGCGCCTCCGCATAGGCGCGCATGAAGGCCTCGGGGACGTCTTCGGCGCGGGCCGGCTCATAGGACCACTTCACCCATGGCCTCGGCAGTGTGATGGCCTCGCGGTTGCCGAGATACGGCTCCCCGATCAACAGGTCCCGATGCTGCTGTCCCGAGGTGATGATCAGGGGCGTGTTTCCGTGATACGCCGCAACCAGGTTGCCCACAGCGTTTCCCAGCCCGGCCGAGGAGTGCACGTTGACCAGTGCGGGGCGGCCGGTCACCTGGGCAAACGTATCGGCCATGGCAACGACGGACGCTTCCTGCAGCGCCAGGACATACGTGAAGTCGTCGGGGAAATCCTGGAGGAAGGGCTGCTCAGTGGAGCCGGGATTACCGAAGACCGTGGTGAGTTTCAGGGCCCGCAGCAGGTCGTACGTCACGCTACGGACGGTGGATTGCGCTGTCATGGTGGCCATCTACTTTCCTGCTGGGGCTGCGGGCATAACGTGCCCGCCAGACGGGTGAGAGCTTCTCGGGAAAGGCACGAATGCCTTCCTGAGCGTCGTGGGGACGCCAGAACTGGTGCGCCAATCTGATCCTGCTGGACAAGAAGGGGACCGTCGCGAAATGTGGTCCGTTCGGTGACAGGCCTGTATGAGGCCTGGCCAGGTTCGCTGAGGGAGCGGGCCCTGGCGACCCACTCGGTGGGCGAGGGATCGTCGGCGCATCTGGCCGGCTGGTTGGCGGGTGTCAGGTGAGGCGGTGGAGTGCGTCGGGAGTGACCTGATCATGGCCGTCGACGGCTATCCCTCCCTCGCGGACCCAGCGGCACGTCGGTGATCCCGCGCAGCCAGGCCGGGTCGTCCCAGGTGAGCGGATGGCCGAAGATCTTCACCCGCTCGGAGACCGCGGCGGCCGGGTCGTCCTCCGGGGTTCGGGCGAGGCGGGCACGGAAGACAGGGTGGCTGGTGTAGTTGGCCAGGCAGTTCCCACGCGGCTGCGGGAAGTTGCTGGTGCTCAGGTCGCGGGGGCGCCAGCCGGTGATCCAGGTGTCCAGGTGTCCAGGGTGACCACGACGCCCTTGAACCCGGCCTGCTCGGCACGGTGGACGCGGCTCTCGGCCAGCTCCCGGTCGGTGGGGGCGTAGAGCTGGAAGAAGCTCGGGGTGTTTCCGAACTCCTCGGCGACCTCCTCCAGCCGGTCGACGGTCAGGGTGGAGGAGGCCATGGGCACGCCCATGCGGACGGCGGCGCGGGCCGTGGCGAGATCGCCGTGTCGCGCCAGTTCGACGGGACCGTGTTCACCGTCCAGAAGCAGGCAGCGCCGAGCGGCAGCCAGGCCGTCGTGACGGGCAGCCCCGCGTTCTTCAGGGCTGCAACGACCTCGGCGGAGATACCCGCGGCCGGGGCGACGTGCGAGTCGTCGACAGGCCGTCCGGCGGCGACCAGCGGCCAGATCGGGTCGTTGCGATACGTGATCGCGTCGATGCTGAAGAGAGGCTGCGGCGACGTCTCAGGCAGGGCCCAGCCGTGGAACTCCGCGAACGGGCCCTCCACGGCGTCACGCGTGGCGAACAGGTGCCCCTCGATGACGACCTCGGCGGACACCGGCACTTCGAGGTCGTTCGTCTCGCACTTCACCACGTCGACCGGCTTGCCCAGCACCGCGCCGAAGAACGAGCCTGGTCGACCTCGGTCGGGACGGTCATGCCGCCGACGACGCCAGTTCGCCAACTGGGACAACGGCCTGTGTCGTCCCGAGGCCCGCGAACTCCTGAAGGCCGCGTCGACGCCAGCCAAGGCCGCACGGATGACTCGCCCACAGATCCAGGCCGCTCTCAAACGGGCCGGCCGCAGGCGCCCCATCGCGGCCGATGCCGACGGCTTACGCGAAGCCTTCCGCGTCGACTGGGCACACCAGCCTCAGATGCTCGAGGAAGCGCTTGGCAAACAGATGCTCGCCCTTCTCCTCCACCTCGAAGCCGCCTGCACCGCTGCCGACGGCCTCGCCGAGGCGGTGGATGAAGCGCTTCCTCAACACCCGGACTCCGAGATCCTGCTGAGCTTCCCCGGGCTCGGCACTCAGCTCGCGGCCCGGCTCCTGGCTGAGATCGGGGATGACCACTCCCGTTTCGTCGACGCCTGCGGTTTGAAGGCATACGCAGGCTGCTCGCCCATCACCCGCGCATCCGGAAAGAAGTCCAACATCAGCGTGCGATGCGCACTCGTCGCGTCGGTGAAGTACGCGCAATCCGGGGCGACCTGGGCAGTGTGGTTGGTCATGGTCGGTAGGGGCTGTCGGTACGCGTTCGTCGTAAGGACCCGGAGTCGACGTTACGGCGGGGTGTGCCCAGGTGGGTGCGGTGCCTGGTCAGGGCGGGCGGGGTTGACGCCGTCGATCTCGACCAGAAGGTGGCGGGGGCCGCGCAGGCTGGGGCTCGCGCGGTAGGGCGGTGGGTCGGCGACGAGTCGGGGGTTCTTCAACCGGTGTGCCAGCTCGGTGAGAGCGATCTGCGTCTCGGGACGGGCCAACGGGGCACCGAAGCAGTAGTGGATACCGCCGCCGAAGCCGAGGTGCTCGTTGTGCTCGCGATCGGGGTCGAAGTGGTCGGGGTCCGGGACGAAGTCTGGGTCGCGGCTGCCGGAAGCCAGCACGAGAGTGACCGGTGAGCCCTTGGGGATGGTGGTGCCGGCGATCTCGATGTCGTCGAGGGTGTTCCGGTTGTTGGACAGAAACTGCACCGGTGGTTCGTAGCGCAAGAGTTCCTCGACCACCCGGGCGGCCAGATCGGGTTCGTCGCCGCGGCGCAGCCGGTCCAGCACCTCGGGGTGCCGCAGGAGGGTGAGCGTGCCGTTGGTGATGAGGTTGACGGTCGTCTCGTGGCCGGCGACGAGCAGCAGGGCCGTGTTGCTCAGTATCTCTTCGGATGACATCGGCGCCTCGTCGCCGTCCCCGTTGAGGAGTCCCGAGAGCAGGTCGTCGCCCCTTCGGCCGTGGCGGGCGTCGAGAAGCTCGGCGAAGTACTGGCCCAGGTCGGCGATGGCCTTCGCGTGTCTGCTCCGTCGCCTGCGACGAACACATCATCAGTCACGACGCCGTTGACGTCGACAGCGCGGCACCCCGCATCGCACGCCACCCCCCAGGACCGCATCCCGCTGCGGCCGGCAGTCACGTCTCGTAGTCGTTGCGCACCGAATCCCCGACCTGCGCCTCCACTGCACATCGAACGCCGACGATGCGCCTCAGATCGCGGACCCCTACAGCCGGTGCAGACCACTCCGATCGGCGACCATCCGATGCTGCAGGCCGACAATGAGGACGTCGATTCTCTGGGGGCGAGGCTGTTGCCGTGGATTCAGTCTCACGTTGATGCAGCTCAGCGATTTGGTCGCTGGGTCTATGCATCACGACACCTGTGGCGCTAGCGCTCGATCTTGTGGTTCGCCTTCTGGGCCGTCCCGGCGGTGATGGCCCAGCGCTCGTGGTCCCGCCACTCGTCGTTGATGAACTGGAAGGCGGCCGAGTAGCCCTCGCGCTGAAAGCCCAGGCGCTTGACGAGGTTCAGCGAGGAGGTGTTGTCCGGCTGGATGTTCGCCTCCAGCCGGTGCAGTTCCAGCTGGTCGAAGGCGAACTGCAGCACGAGCCCCAGCCCTTCGGTCATGTAGCCGCAGCCGGTCGTCGAGGCATAGGACGTATAGCCCAGGGTCCCGCTCTGGAGGCTGCCCCGGACGATGTTGTTGATGTTGACCCCACCGACGATCGCGTCGGTGTCACGCAGGCAGATCACGAAGCCCTCATGGGTCGGCTGCTCGAATCGCGCAAGGGAACTCTCGAATGCCTCCACCGTCATCTCGCGAGCTCCCAACCAGCGTCGAAGCATTTCCGTGCTCTCCTGTTGCAGCACGCTGAGCTCTGCGTAGTCCTGGCGGCCGACGCGACGTATGGCTACTCGTGGCCCTTGCAGGAGATGACTGGTGGTTGCCATTACGGGATCCTATGCAACCCGCTCGTGGGCGCATCCAGTAGCTGGCGGGAGAAGCGGTCGCAGTGCGCCGGGACCGCCGTGGCTGTGACCTGGCAACGGATCCGAGTGGTCAGAAGCGATCAAGGCCGATGGTTCAGGGCCCGGGTCAACTCCCGGTTCGCGGCCCGGGCCGCCTCCAACTCCTCTGTCCGCTCGTCGAGCGCGCCTTACGTGGCAGCGACCTCCTGCTCGAGAAGAGCGATGCGGCGTCGGAGTTGGTCAATGTCGACGGGGGCGCCAAGGCCAGATTCGGCCTGGACGGCATCGCCAAGCTGGGAGAACAGGCGGTTCTCCAACTGCCGGACCCGTGCGGTGAGGCGCTTGTTGCCCTCCAGCGCGTTCGTGAGATCGGTATGCAGAGAAGCCCGGCTGACCGCGGCGACCCGCCCATCGTCAACCGGAGAGTTGGTGACGGCGTGGACGCCTTCGAGTAGGTCGCGGTGGCGTTTGAATCACCGTGAGCGAGTCAGCTCGGGTGGCTGATTCAATGCTGTCGCCGAGGAGCCGGAAGGTTCGTAAATTCACCTGCTGACCTACGACATCATGCTCGTGCCAGCGCCGCAGTATGTCAGCCGTACCCGCTCACGGCCTGTTGTCACACCCCCGCGCCCGGAGTTGTCGGCGGTGTTCCCGGAGACGGCCGGTTCACCACCTGCCTGTGGTCTGCTCCTCCGCCGTCTCGGGTGATCGTCCTGGCCGCAATTCGGCCGAGCGCGGTCTGTCGGCGGCGTCGGTGGTAGGTCCGTTCGATCCAGGTCACGATCGCGATCCGTAGTTCCTGACGGGTGGCCCACGTGCGGCGGTCGAGGACGTTCCTCTGCAGCAGGCTGAAGAAGGACTCCATGACCGCGATGTCGCCTGCCGCACCGACCCGCCCTATGGATCCGGCGATCCGGCTGCGCGTGAGGCCGGCCTCACCGTCACCGACCGCACGCTGAAACGCTGGGCCGAGGGCAAGGCCTCGCCCTCGGGGAACAGCATGGCGTAGCAGGAAGCCGCCTACCGGCAGGTCCGCCGCCACAACGTCGCCCAGCACCTGCTGGCCCGCCTCAACCGGCAAGGCCGGGGCACCCGCGTCGAGTTCCATCCCCTCAACCAAGCCCAGGTCCCCCGACCGCTCCAGCGTGACGTTTCCTTCCGCACCCTCAACGTGCGGCACCGGCCATGGCGGTGCGAGTGGTCTGCCAGGTGTGTGGCCATCGCCGCCACCACAGGTGTCGCGCCGGTAAGAGCCAAAGTCGTCATCGCTTCCTCGAGGAGTAATTGTCAATAGTTGTGGGTGGGAGGCCCACGGCGTGTGTCCGTTGGGTAGTCGATAGCCTGCCTCTCATGGGTGAGGGTGCAGGGCGCGTCGGTGGAGATGTCGATGGCCATGGTTGGGCCGCGACGCGCGCCTGGGTCGAGAAGGGACTGCTCGAGTCGGAGCGCATCGAAGATGTCGCGCGGTTGCGTGGTGGCTGGACGTCGGAGATGCGTCGGCTGGACATCTCCGGGCCGGGCGACCAGCGGTCTATGGTCCTTCGGTCCTTCGTCAAGCCGTTCTTCGTGCAGCATGCGGAGGGTCTGCTGACGCGGGAGGCGCGCATTCTGTGTCAGCTCGGCGATACGGATGTTCCCGCCGCCACGCTCCTTGACGTGGACGCGACGGCGGAGTACTGCGACTACCCCTCCTTGCTGATGTCGCTACTGCCTGGGTCCGTTCGTCTGACCGACCAGGAAGCCGGTCGGCGTGTCGACCTGTTGGCTCGCCAGCTGCTGCGTATCCACCGGGTGCAGGTGACTGCCGAGACCCGGCCGCGCACCTATCAGGCGTGGACAGCGCCTGAACGGGTAAGCCCGCCCGGAGCCACCCAGCGGCCCGACCTGTGGCAGCGGGCCGTGGACGTCATTCGGCGTGAGCCGCCCGACTATCTGCCCTGCTTCCTGCACCGGGACTTCCATCCCGGCAACGTCCTCTTCGAAGGCACCGGCGGCAACCTGCGGATCAGCGGCGTCGTCGACTGGGTGGAGACGTCCTGGGGGCCGGCCGACCTGGACGTGGCCCACTGCTCGACTGCCCTGGCTCTGCTGCACGGCGTCCCTGCCGGCATGGGCCTCGCCGACCGATACGTCGCAGCGGGAGGGGCCTTGGCCGAAGATCAGGCCGCGCACCTCTACTGGCGGTTGCTGGACGCCTTGGCCTTTGCTCCAGACGCTGAGAAGGTTGCCGTCCCCTGGCGTGAACTGGGCCGTGCTGATCTGACCACCACCGTGCTGACGAACAGGCTGGAGGACTACCTCCAGGTCCTCTTCGACCGATACGCGTAATCCAGCTCGGCCCGGCTGGCAGGAACCGCAGGTCAATGGGCCCGTCACGCCGCCAGTTCTCCGGAGCGTTCGACCAACTTGCCGTGTTCGAAGACGGCCCCGGCGCGGACCAACAGGACGAGGTGGGCGCCGATGACCGCTCGCCAGCGGGCCTGGGTGGCCTCGACGAGCTTGAAGACCGTGGCGAGTCCGGCGGCGCAGGAGCCGGCGCCGTTGGTGACCTTGGTGCGGAGGCGGACGGTGGCGAAGGTCGACTCGATGGGGTTGGTCGTGCGCAGATGGACCCAGTGCTCCGCTGGATAGTCGTAGAAGGCCAGCAGTTCGTCCTGGTCGTCGGTGACCTTGGCGACGGCTTTGGGGAACTTCGCCTGGTAGAGCTTGTCGAACGTCTTGATCGCCTGATCGGCGTGGTCGCGGTCCTCGGCGTTGTAGATGTCCTGCAGGGCCTTCTTCGCCGCGGGCTGTGCGGACTTGGGCATGGAGTCGATCACATTGGCGGTCTTGTGGACCCAGCACCTTTGTTCGCGAGTGGTGGGGAGGACCTAGCGCAGGGCTTTCCAGAACCCGAGTGCGCCGTCGCCGACGGCCAGGACCGGGGCGTGCATGCCGCGGCGGGCACAGTCGCGCAGCAGGCCGGCCCACGCGACCCTGAAATGCGCGTCGGCGGCGGCTGGAAGATGAGCGGCGCACTGTCCGGAAAGCCGTACTTCCTCGCGCCCCCTGGGACGCCGCCAGCTACCTGGTGCCCAGGGCGGGAGGCGCGGTGTTCAGCTACGTCGTGGCCATGCCCTTCAGCACCAAGACCGGCTCCCCCGAGCGGCTTGCGGCCCAGTACATCAAGGATGCATACAACACCCCGTCCGCCACCAAACCGGCGAACACAAGCAAGACCATCCCCGGGCGCACCGCCGACCGGCTGACCCGCCTCTACGCGAAACCCCCGACGGGACGCCAGCCGCAACGAGGCGATCAAAGTCTGCAAGAAGAACTGGGGCGTCAACTACGCGCAGGGCGGCAAGCAATGCGACGAGTTCCCCTTCTCCGCCACGTATGAGGGCGCGGCCCAGGCGCTGACGAAGTACGACCCGCAGCACAAGGCTCCGAAGAACAACTTCTCCGCACGGCCGATCCCGAAGGAGGACAACGGCGCCGACGGGCGCATCATCGCGGACTTCCACCGCCTCAACCGCATCATCGACGGCCCCAACGACGGCTACATCATCAAGGCTTCCTGACGCCACCACGCCCCCGGTCCCCGCCCCCAGCGGGGACCGGAAGGTGTCACGCGGGCCAGAACTGCAGCAGGTAGCGCTCGGCGTGGACCGGGACTTGCTGCTCGGCCAGTTCACGGACCCGCTCGCGACCGCTCACGTACACCCGTACATGCCAGCGCCGACCCGCCTCACCGAGCTCAATCGCGTCCTCGCAGGGCCCACCGTAGGTCCACACCCCGACCTGGCCGGACGGGACATCCATGCCCGCCTCGCCCTCGGCCTCCCACACCCCGCCGTCCGCAGGCGGCTGGTCGTCCCACACCTCCACCGACAAGGCCGGGGTGTGGGTGTGGCCGCCGCTTTGCAGATAGACCCGCTGGCCGCATGCGGCGACGAACGAGGCGCCATCCTCCGGCTCGTCCCGTTCACTCGTGTCGTCCGCATCCTCCAGCCACAACGCGTAGAAGTCGACGTCCGCATCCATCTGCTGCCTGCTGACCAGACCCATCGGGCACACCCCTTCTACTTCTACGCTGCCTGCGACCCTACCGATCAGCCCAGCCCCGGCAGACACCTGGATGACAAGCCGCCCCCGTGGCGCACAGTCAGGGCCCGGTCGGGGGCCGCAGCATGTGACCAGTCGAATTGGACGGGCTTGAAGAGGTCAGCTCCACCAAAGGCAGCACCTCCTGCGAGAGGGCGCTCAACTGTTTTCCGCATTCAGCGTGCTTACGGCCCGCGGGCTGCTGCAGCCCGTACTCAGCTGGCTCCTTGGCTTCGTAGGCGAGTGGAGAGCGGATGTCGACGGGCCTGGCATCGGTTCTTGATCGAGATGTCCAGACATGTTGATGGAAAGTTGCAGCGTCCAGAGCTCGGCTCGGGCGTGTACCTCTGACGTCACCGTAAGCGGGCGGGTGATTGCTCAAGCCGGCGTCTCTTGGCTCCCAACGATCGCTCGGCGCGACACGGCGCAGGGCCCGGCTGGCCGGCCCTGGGCTACGGCGAGGTGGACGAGCGCGCCGGCAGCGCGAGGCGCGCGCAGGTCTCCCGGAAGAATCCGGCAACGACAGACATAGATTGCCACGCAAACGCAACACCACAGCCAGTGGCGCCCGTTGAGCAAGCCCGGGACTTTCAGTCCCGGGTGGTTGACTTCCTGCGGATGCGATGGGCCTCGGCCACGAGTCCGCGAGGCAGCTTCGGCCCTGCACACGCGTAATCGATCAGCAGGTTCCGGTAGGTGGTGTCCACGAGCTCCGGCGCCAGGGCGATCAGGGCCCGCAGGTCTTCGGACGAGCCGGACAGGCGTGTGCGGTAGGCGGCGCCCGCCGCGCGCAGGGAGACTTCGTGCGGTTCGTGTTGCAGGCCCTGTTCGACGAGGCCCAAGGCCGCAGCGAAGTCGCGTTGCTCGGCACGCACGTCCGCCAGGTCCAGGTGGAGGGACCAGTTGGCAGGCTCCAGGACCAGGGCGCTTTCGAAAGCGGCCGCAGCCTGGTCCAGGTCGCCCATCACGCGCCAGGTGGCTGCCCGTGCGACCGCGGTCCACATGACGTGCTCGACAGCATCGGCGCGGTCACACAGGGCGAAGGCGAGCTCGTATCGGCCGCAGGCCCGGGGAAGCCGGGCCATGGCGGCCAGCGACTCCGGCACGGGACTCCGTTCGGAGACCACGTCGAGGGCGTGAAACCAGGGCACGAACCGCTCCCGCATCTCGTCGGTGTCCAGGTCGTGGCTGTAGTCCAACGTCCGCAGACACGCCTCGGCGAGCGCCTCGGCACTCACCCCGCCGAGAAACCGCGCATCGCCGAACCAGGGTGCAGCACTCCACGTCACGTCCGGCCGCACACCCGTGACCGAACCGAGGGCCATGACCGCGTCATCCATGTCCCCTTCCAGGAACAGGAAGTACGCCTGTGCCAGCACCGCGCTCAAGGAGCCGTTTCCTTCGAATCCCTCTTCCAGTTCCGAGCGCCGGTCCCGCCACAACTCGGCGAGCGCTGCATACGGCTCCGGGGCGGCCGGTGCGGAGGCTATCGCCCCCACCAAGAACTCCACGGCAACGGCTGGGCGTCCGCCGCAGTGAGCCATCACACCAGCGAGACGGACTCCCGCTGCAACTGACTGATTCGACATCGTCGAAGAATATCCATGGCCAAAGGTTCCATGCGCCCTTCCGTTTGGACGGCGGGACCGCTGTCGGTGATCCGAAGTGATGGCAACCTTGATGCGAGGCGAGCGTTGTCTTCATGGGAGCACAGCAGCGCGGACGCCGGCCGCCGTGGCGCACACCTTGCCCCGCTGCCTTGGTGAGCCGCTCCCGCAGCGGGCGAGATCCGCGCTGCCCACCACGCAGCCCGCACCCTTGCGACGCTGGAGGGCCATCGGGTCCGGGCAGGCGCAGCGACGTGCTGCTCACGCCGCTTGGCAGCCCTTCAAGGTACTGACCGAGACGGCGGACTCGGCGTGAAGGGGCGACTGTTGTCAGTCCGCCATCTCATGTGCGGTCCGGAACTCGTGTACGGGCAGGGGGAAGTTGCTCCACAGGACCTCTGAGCTGATCTCCTCGCAGAGGACAGCGGTGAGGAAGCCGGTCACCGTCAGGTCGTAGCGCTCCCAGTCTTCGTCGGACGCGCCGTTGATCAGGATGGGGCGCGAGTCGGGGTCGTCGCCCGGCGCCACGGGCCAGAACAGGTACTCGCCGTTGTCCGTGGCTCCCCAGCTCACCAGACGGTTACCTTCGATCTCCATCTCTGGCGGCCGGGCTCCGTACTGCCACAGCCGCTGCGAGGACGAGACGATCGCCGAGCTGGCGATGATCGTCGAATTCGACGACGACCTGGCCGGCGAGGCCACCCGGGTTACCAACCGGATCCACGGCCTGCTCACCCAGATCCACTCCTCGCTGGAACGGGTCATGGGACCGCGATTGCAACACCCGGCCATCCTCGCCCTGCTGGAACGGTCCGGATACCCGGCCGAGATCCGCCGACCAGCTTTGGTGAGCACGGACAACCAACCCGCAACTGTGACCACAAAAGGCCGACTGACCCCAACACGTCCCACCCGCACGGCCCGCCGCCCTCACGAGCATCACATCCAGCTCCGCTCCATGAACCGCGATCAAGCCGGGCTGACCGGCTGAACCACGCCGCCCTGGCCGGGAAGCGCCCGCGGGTGTCCTGCGGCTCACCGCCGACTGCCGCCGTTGGGTCTCTCCAGTCACCTTGTCTGTCACCCTGTTCTGCCCTTGCGTACATGGAATCAGCCCCGATCGGCCCTGTAAGCGTGAGGAGTTGATGTCCCTCTGCATGGCGAGAGCAGGTCTTGAGCGATCACGAGAACCTACGCGAAAGCACCAGGCCCGACAGGGGCCGTGCATCCACCCGGAAGCCCGCGGCAGCGCCGCGTGAGCAGCCTGTGGGCCTGCTCGCCTTGCAGGCCACGGCCGGAAACGACACCGTCGTCCAGATGCTCCGCCGAGCCGGACACCTGGAAGGGCAAGACCAGCACGAGTACGACCCCGGCGGGCAGCAGACCGAACAGACAACTTCTGCTGTGCAGCGTTCCGCCGTCCATGACGTGCTGCGCACCCCCGGCAAACCTCTGGACGAGGAGACCCGTACCGACATGGAGGCACGCCTGGGCGCGGATTTTTCCGAGGTCCGCGTGCACACCGGCACGGCCGCGCAGGCTTCCGCCGCCGAGATCGGCGCCCGGGCCTACACCTCGGGCAGCCATGTGGTCGTCGGCGAGGGCGGCGCCGACAAGCACACCCTGGCACACGAGTTGACGCACGTCATCCAGCAGCGGCAGGGGGCGGTCGCCGGCGCCGACAACGGTGCGGGCCTGCGGGTGTCGGATCCTTCCGACCGGTTCGAGCGGGAGGCGGAGGTCAATGCCCGCCGGGTGATGACCGGCCCTGCCCCGCAGGGCGGCCTCTCGGGTGCCGGCGCGTCTCCCGCGTCGGGCGGCGGGGACGGTGTGTCGTCGCTCCCCGTGCAGCGGGTCTTTGAGGGCGGCCTGAACGGTTACGACACCGCCCAGGCGGTGAGGGAGTTGAAGGGGCAGGTCCCGGGGTCGGCGCCGAAGTGGAGTGCGGTCGATGCGGCACGTACCGGCGCGACGGTCTACGACACTCTCGGCGGCCTCGCGTCGGCGCTGGGTCTCCAGCCGCCGCAGCAGTCCGGGGCCACGCCGGTTTCGGAAGCCGCTGCGGCGTCCACCACCCCTGAGCCCACCACCCCGGCCCGCCCCCCGCGGCCGGTGCCCGGACGCAAACCGGCCGGGCTCACCCGGTTCGGGAAGCAACCGAGCTCCGCGGCCACCCAGCAGCAGGTCCCCTCGACGTCAACCTCGACTTCAACCTCGACTTCAACCTCAACGCCGGCGCCGGCGCCGGCCCTGGCACACACCCACACCGCCCCGCCTCCGGCGCCGGTCGAGGAACGGGAGAAGGGGGCCGCCGAGCAGGTCTCGGTGGAGGACTTCGCGGCGAACTCCGCGCAGGCCCGGGAAGAACTGGCGAAGGAGCGGGCCGCCCCCCACAAGTACCTGCGCCGACGGGCCGCAAGCCGGCTGAACGACGCGGTGTTCCAGCAGATGGCCAAATCTGTGAAGCTCAGCAACAAGAACCAGCTCCTGCCGCACCTCATCGACCAGCTCTACAGCTGCCTGGAGTGGACCGGCCGGGCACCCATCGCGGTCTTCACCCATGAGGCCCAGGGCAAGGGCGACCTGATGCTCGGCGTCAAGACCGCCGACGCACTGCGCGAGAACTTCCCGCGGACCGAGGCGAACAAGAACGACATCGCGCTGCTGACCGCCGAGGCAGCGCACAAGAAGCAGCCGGGGGTCTTCGCAGACTCCGGGCACCCGTTCACGGTGCTCGACGGAGCCACCCCCGCCGCTCCGCCACTCGATTCCGGCAAGGCCCCCACCCACGCGATCGTCGCCCCGCAGCTGGCCGCCACCAAGAACTTCCAGCAGAGCGTCGGCACGTGGGGCAGCAAGGTCTCGGCGATGACCGAGTACTCCAAGAAGGAGTCGCTGCCGCTGGGCGCCGCCGGGAAGGGCTACACCACCGGACTCGGGGCGGGCGAGGTCGGCATCACCTTCGACGCCGCTCTGCGGGCCTACAAACAGCACCAGGACAGCATCCAGGGCGAGGAGAACAAGCGGGCCGCCCGGCTGGAGAACCTCCAGGCTCTCAAGTCCAAAGACCTGCTCACCGCGCTCTTCCCCGAGGACCAGGAGCAGGCGGCGAAGGACTATGCCGCCGCCGCTACGTCCCGGCTGTACTTCGCCTACTCCAACAAGAGCACGATGCGGTTCGCGCTCACCGTGGCCGAGGTCGAGAACGGCAAGAGCAACGATGTGCACGTCGTCCAGTCCTCGCCCACGCAGATGCCGGCCCTCGACTCCACCGCGAAGCGCGACCTCGCGGGACTCGGGGTGGCCAAGGTCCGGCTTGTGGAGGTGTCCTCCAAGACACGAACCCCGGCGGTCACGGTCCAGGAAACCGGCGGCGCCGGCAAGACGATGCACTGGATCACGACCGACCGGGTCCCGCACGACGACATGCTGACGCTGATCAAGGCGAGCGAGCCGATCGTGATGACGACCGGCAACCAGAGCACCTCCGAGGCACTGTCGGCCGGCAAGACCATCATGTACGAAAGCATCGGCATGGAGCAGAGCAAGGCGTTCCGGCAATCGCTGTACGAAGGCGCCAAGGTCAGTCAGGCGGACATCGACAGCATCGCCGCCGTCAGCCGGGACTACGACCGGCGGGGTACCCCGGGCCCCGGCCAGCCAGAGTTCAAGGCCGCAGCGGCAGCTCTGCAGAACATGCAACAGGAGGACAAGATGGGGAAATTCAGCGACCAGGCCTCCGCCACCAGCGACCTCGGCCGCTGGACCGGCGGGCTGCACCTGCGCGACTTCCTCATGCAGACCGAGCTCGCCCCCGGTCTGCGGAGCAGGGAGGAAGAGCTCACATCCAAGTACCGCGACTCCGCTGCCTACAAGAGCTTCGTCGACCACCTCCTCGAACTCCCGGGCAGCGAGCAGTAGTTGTTCCCTGTGGTGGGGCGGAACCCATCGGGCGCCGCCCCACCGTGCGGCGCCCGCAGCGTGACAGGTGCGCCCATGGGCAGCGGGTCTCGGCCAAGCCCAACGCATCGGTGCTCCGTCGGTCTGCCCACAGACGCCAAAGGGCTGCCGCCCGGCGCCCTGGCCGGTCACGGCGGCGCCGATCGGCAACGCCGCCATCGTGGCCGATCACGCACGACGGATGCTCGCTGGCGTCGGATCACCGACACCACGCGGCCACACGTACCCCGCCATGACCCGAATCCCGCCAGGCATCGACGTGCAAGCCAGCCGAGACAGGACACCGGTGTCCCGGAGCACCACTCGACGGACCGGGCTGCACGGCGGGCCCGGCCTCCATCCGGATCAGGACTGAGCGGCGGCGGCTCAGCGATGAGGGGTGCCGACCAGCGCCGAGGTGACTCCCTGGGGGCGCCCCGGGGCCGGTGTGGCACGAAAGCAACGGAAGCCCATGTTCTATGACATCAGTCACAGCGCTCCGCCAATCAACCGGCGCGCTTAGTAGATGCGACATGGCGGGCATCTGAGCATTTGTCCAATTTGCCCTGATTCGAATTCCGCCGCGCGTCCCGGGATGCGGCCCGGCCGACCCACACGCCCGTTGCCCCGTGGCGTAACGCTTCTGACGCCGTGACAGCTTCCCGTCCTGCCGCCATGTACGGACCGAAGCCCCGCACACAGCCCTGGCGAGGTCCCGGGACCTACGAGGCGGCGTAGTGGCGGGACCCATTGTGCTCCCTGTCGAGCCGTTCTAAGAATGACGATCCACAGGACATCGCCGCAGTTCGGAACCCGTGTTCAGAGTCGACCACGCACCGGGCGCTCGGCGTCACCGAGCGAGTAGGAGCTCCCCGTATGAAACCGTCTCGAACGTCCGCGAGGTTCCTCGCCCTCGCTCTCGGCCTGGGTCTGGCCTCCAGCGCGCTGGGCGCGGCGGTGCCGGCGAGCGCCCAGACGGCCGCCACCCCGTCCGCTGCCGCCGGTACCTCCGTGGCGCGGTACGCCGGGTCGGTCAAGGAGGCTGCGAACAACAAGGCGTTCTTCCAGGCCGTGCTCAAATCGGTCGCCGAGAAGCGTGCCGCCAAGCCATACGCGCAGGCCGTGACCGTCTACTACAACGCCTCCCAGGCACCGAGCTTCCGTTCGCAGATATCGAGCGCGGCCTCGATCTGGAACAGCTCCGAATCCAACATCAAGCTCCAGGCGACGTCGAGTGGGGGCGACTTCTCCTACCGCGAGGGCAACAACCCGGACGGGTCCTACGCCTCCACCAACGGCCACGGAAGCGGCTACATCTTCCTCGACTACACCCAGAGCCGGCAAAACGACTCGGTCCGCGTCGCCACCCACGAGACCGGGCACGTGCTGGGCCTGCCGGACAACTACAGCGGGCCGTGCAGTGAGCTGATGTCGGGCGGCGGCCCCGGCCCGTCCTGCACCAACCGCTACCCGAACGCCACCGAGCGCTCGCGTGTCGACCAGCTGTGGGCCACCGGACTCTCGCAGGCCCCGGACTCCGGCAGGCCCTGGGCGCGGTGAACCGGGCCC
This sequence comes from Streptomyces sp. NBC_01003, assembly GCF_045162695.1. Classification (NCBI taxonomy): domain Bacteria; kingdom Bacillati; phylum Actinomycetota; class Actinomycetes; order Kitasatosporales; family Streptomycetaceae; genus Streptomyces; species Streptomyces sp. NBC_01003. The sequence goes on along the minus strand of NZ_CP108707.1, from coordinate 9,868,933 downwards.
GCTGACCACCTGAGCGCTGCACCGCCGGTACGGACCGTGGCGCGGGGCCGCGGTCCGCACGTGTGCTCGCCGGGCCGGGCGCTGCACTCATCCGTGCCGCCCGCGACCTGGTGCCCGACCCGGGCCGCTTCCATCAACTCGATCACCAAGCGGCTGCGACACCCGCCAGCCCTCCTCCCACAGGTCCACCGTGATCCTCGGCGAGCCGTACGTGTGGCCCGAACGGTCGAAGAAGCAGCGGATCCGCTTGGCCAACGGTGTCCGTCTGACCTCGCGTTTCGCCGGCTCGGCCGGTCGGCGCCGCCACTTGTAGAACCACGCCTGACACTCCAAGGGCCCGGCAGGAAGTGCGGTGCGGAATCTTGAACCCGGTTCTCTGGTCGCTGATCACCCCGACGACCGCCGCCGGGTCCGCCACAGCTACTTCACCCACAGAACCATGCAGCGTTTGAGGACGTCACGCTCCATGGCCAGCTCCTTGTTGTCCCGCTTGAGCTGAACGCTCTCCCGCCGCAGCCGAGCGAGCTCATCACTCTCACCCGCAGGCCCGGCCCTGCCGGCCACCCGCGCCCTCGACACCCAGGTGGCCACCGTCGTCTCGTTGATCCCGCAGGTCCTTCGCGACCTATGGAATCGACTTGCCGGTCTCGGCCACGATTCACACAGCCCCCTCACGAAACTCCGCGTCGAACTTCTACCTCTTGCCCGCCATGACCCTCAACTTCCCCTGCAGTCACGGTCTCTACGCTACGAGGGGAAGGCCGCGAGTCCGGCGGGGCCAGTTGTAGTTGTCATTGGCTGGGTGGTGATCGCCGGCTTTCCCGCCACGCGCCACGTAGTCGATCGGTAGGTCCCATGCTCGTGTGCCGCTCACGTCATTCTTGCTTTGGCTGCTCGTCACGGACGACTGTCCGGCGCTGGACCGGAACGCCGGCATGCAGCTGCTGCTCGGTCGCCGCCGGCCCTGGCGGCGTGGCTGCATCGACTCGTATCCGGGCTCGGTAGTCGGCCTCCCACCCTCCGGTTGCCGCGGAGACGACGCCGATCTGGTGCAGTCCCCCGTCGACTCGGTCGACCAGGTACGGCCCATTGCCAGCCGGCATGAACTGCGAGTTCCGAGTGCGCACGAACTCCTCGGAATCCCAGCTGACGATTCACACCAGCTCGTGCTCCTCGCCATGGACTACAGCCATGCGCATCGTGTCCACACCCGTAGCCCGCCACTGCTGACAGTCGCGCTCCAGCTGTTCTTCTACAGCCTGGACTGCGGCTTCTCGCTTCGATCACGTGTGCAGGGTTCCGTACGGGCCCCGGTTTCGACCTGCGGATTCCCAAGGCTCAGGGCCACGCAGAAGGGGCCAACGAACCTTCTCGCCGAGGAACACGGCAGCTGAGGAACTAGTGCTCTGCGCCAGTACCGCTCAACACGCACGGGATGTGCCTGAAGTGCCACGACGGCACGCCCGCCGACCCCGCCACCTACTTCGCTCCCCCGGCCAAGCATCTGCTTGCCCCCTGACCTGCGAAGCGGCCGCGGCCTTCGCGCTCGACTCCGCCAGGACGCGCGCCTGCCCCTGTCCGCCTCCGCCTCCACCCTCTGCCGGCAAACCGAATGAATGACCGCCACAGACCCTCTTGTATGGTCTATGGCATACTCCATATATTACTTACGGGTAGCTCGCTTGGCGGGCTGCGTTGTCATGCGGAAGGTGGTGTGCCGGTGAGCCCGCGCAGGAGTGAAAGCCGTGACCGGATGATCCTCAGTGCTGCTGTTCTGCTGCGTGAGTACGGGGCGAGCGCGACCAGCATCGACCGGGTGCTGGCGCACAGCGGAGCCCCTCGGGGCTCGGTGTATCACCACTTCCCCAGCGGGCGGACGCAGCTCATCGACGAAGCGGTGGCGCTGGCGGGGGACTTCGTCGCGGGCCAGATCGATGCCGCCATGCAGGCGGATGATCCGGTGGAGGCCGTCGACACATTCGTCATGCTGTGGCGCGACCGGCTCGTGGAGAGCGGCTTCCGGGCCGGCTGTCCGATCGTGGCGGTGGCCGTCGAAACCAACGACGACGCACCTCAGCTGGCCCGTTCCGCCGGCGCCGTCTTCGCCCGGTGGCAGGAGGCCTTCGCGGCCCTCTTCCTGCGGCACGGCCTGACTGAGGAACGCAGCCGCAGACTCGCTGCCTTCATCATCGCTGCGGTCGAGGGCGCGTTGATCATGTGCCGGGCCGAGCAGAGCGCCGCTCCGATCGAGGCAGCTGCCGCCGAGATCCACGACCTGCTCCTGTACGCCCTGCGCGACCGCCCCGGTGCCGAACCTGGGCTCCGTCCGTAGCCCGCAGACGCCCAGCCGCTTCACCTACATAGCTCGAAGGAGTCGCCATGCCCTCGCTCGACCGTCAGGACAACGTCTTCGTCCTCGACCTCGGAGACGGAGAGAACCGCTTCCACCCCGACTGGCTCACTGCCGTCGGCGCCGCGCTCGACGAGGTGGAGAAGGCGGAGGGCCCCCGAGCCCTGGTCACCGCCGCCACCGGCAAGTTCTACTCCAACGGGCTCGACCTGGACTGGCTGTTCGCCCACGCCGACCAGCACCAGGACTACGTCGTCTCCGTCCATGAACTGTTCGCGCGGATTCTGTCGCTGCCGATCATCACGGTGGCCGCACTGCAGGGGCACACCTTCGCCGCCGGCGCGATGTTCTCCCTCGCCCACGACTTCCGCGTCATGCGGGCCGACCGCGGCTACTGGTGCCTGCCCGAGGCGGACATCAACATCCCCTTCACCCCCGGCATGGCCGCCCTCATCCAGTCCCGACTGGCGCCGCAGACCGCGCACGAGGCCATGCTCACCGCCCGCCGCTACGGCGGTGCCGACGCCGCGGCCGCCGGCATCGTCGACCAGGCCATCGCCGAGGACGCCGTGCGCTCCACCGCCATCGAGATCGCCCAGACGCAGGTGAACAAGGCCGGCGACACCCTCGGCACCATCAAGGCCCGCATGTACGCCCCTGCCCTGGCGACCCTCCGTGACACCACCAACCCGCTCGGCTGACCAGCACCTCACCGACCGCACCACCCCGCGTCCCGGCCGCTGCCACCCCGGGGCGTGGGCTGCCCCAGCTGCCCACCGCATGAGGAGACAGCGCCGATGACCGCCGCCTGGGGCAAGAGCGCGTGGATCCTGTGCGAGAACAACTGCGGTAACCAGATCCAGACCGACGGCCGCCGCTTCACCAAGATCCGCGGCGACAAGGAGCACGTCGCCACCGCCGGATACACCTGCAACAAGGTCCTGCGCCTGGACCACAACCAAAACGGCGGGGCCCGGCTGACGGCACCGCTGCGCCGGGAGCCGGACGGCAGCTCCACCCCCATCGACCGGGACACCGCCATACGCGAGATCGCCGCCCGGTTGAAGATCGTGCGCGACACCCACGGCGGCACATCGATCTTCTTCCACGGCGGCGGCGGACAGGGCAACCACCTCGGCGGCGCCTGCAGCGGCGCCCTGCTGCGCCCTCGATGCCCGCTACCGTTCCAACCCTCTCGCCCAGGAGAAGACCGGCGAGGGTTTCGTCGACGCCCACCTCACCGGCGGCCACACGACCGGAGATTTCGCCCGCGCCGAGATCTCGCTTTCCCTCAACAAGAACCCCTGGCAGTCCCGCGCGCCCGCACCGTGCTCAAGGACATCGCCAAGGACCCCATCACCGGCACCCCCTGGCACAAACACGTGCCCGCCGGCATCCAGCCCCTCCCCACCTGACGAACACCCCGCCCCGTGCAACGGCAACACCAGCACCATGCAAGGAGAACGACCGTGACCACCACCGACCTCACCGCCATGACCGGCCTTGAACTGATGCGCTGGATGCAGACCGAACGCCCCACCGACATCCCCTCCATCGGCCGCCTGCTCGGCATGCGCTTCGACGAGGTCGACCACGGCCGCATCGTCATCTCCCTCGACACCCGCCCCGACTTCGCCAACCCCCTCGGCACCGTCCACGGCGGCATTGCCGCCACCCTCCTCGACTCCGTCATGGGCTGCGCCGTCCACACCACCCTCCCCGCCGGTGCCGGCTACACCACCCTCGAACTCAAGGTCAACTACATCCGCGCCGCCCGCACCGACGGACAGATACTCACCGCAGAGGGCAATGTCATCCACGCCGGTCGCCGCACCGCCACCGCCGAGGGCAAGGTGCTGGACGACCAGGGCAAACTGATCGCCCACGCCACCACCACCTGCATGATCCTTTAGGTCGCCCGGCCGGGGCCGGCTTCAACTGCCACGATCGCCGCGTTCCGCGTGTGCCGTGAGCGGTCGAGGCTGCGGGGTCCGTGCGTGGACGATGGCGCCGCGGTCAGCGAGCTGCTGGCGCAGAAACCGGCTCGCGACTGTGGCCTGGTGCAGAGCGCCCACGAGGGCTTCGACATCGGTCTTGACCTGGACGATCTCTTCGGCGTCCGCGGTATGCAACTCTTTGAGCCGCTGGATCTGTTTACGCAGCCGTCGTTCTCCGTCCGGCGTCTGCCCACGGGCACGCACCTTGTCGTAGAACTCGTTCCTCAGGTCGGGGTGCCGCTGGGTGAGTGCGTTGCGGGGAACCTGGGCCTCGGCCGCGAGAGCCACAATCTTCAGCGCGCCGTTCCAGCGCTCGGGCGTGCCGTCCAGGATGCGGTCCATCGCCGCGCGGATGCGATCGCGCTCATCAAGGGCTGGACTCATGCGGTCGGCTCCTGCACGCGGCGTGGGTCCTGACCATGGCGGTCGGCCGGCTCCCGCAATTGCACGGCGCGCCGGGCCAGCCGGTCGGCGAGCGGACCGGGTAGCGCTTCGGAGGCGGCCTGTTCTCCAGGGCTCGGGCGTGCTGCAGGAGGGGTTGCCCATGATGTCGCGGGCCTGCCGGTGGGTGCGGATCGAACCGGCGAACGCCGGTGCCTGCGCCGCCGCGTGATCGCGCGCCGCGCGGCCGGCCCGGAGATGCCCGCCCCGTGGGTGAGGTCGTCGTGGAGGGTGGTCAGCGTGTCGGCGGTGGCCCGGGCGGTCTCGATGTAGAGCAGTTCGTGAAATGCCGTCGCGGGCCGCGGGCGGCGTATCCGGCGCTCATCGCGGTGCGCAGGTGCCCGTACTGGATGGCCAGCGCCACCAGCCCGCGACGGTCACCCAGGTCGCTGTCGAGTCCGCGTTCCAGGACACGGATGGCGACGGGCGGACTGGCGCCCCGCGAGGGCGGGAGCGGCTGCGCCTGGTGGTCGACGTCAAGGCTGCCCGCCCCGACGGCATCGCGCGACCGCTGCCGTACGCGCTCACCCTGGCCGGCCGGCTGGTCGGTCATCGGCAAGGTGACCGTGAAAGGCGACCGGCCGCCCGGACATGGGGGCGGCCGGACCGGTGTCACACGCTGTCACACTCGCAGCTCCGTCCCTGGGCCGCTGTGCCGAGTTGTTGCCATCGTCCATGGCGGGCCAGGAGTTCTGTGCCGCCTGGAGAGGCGGGAGGGGGTCAGGAGAGCCAGTCGGTGTAGCGGGTGGACGCGAGGTGGGCGTTCTTGTCGGTGAGGACGTCACCCTTGACGGCGGCGAACATACCCGCGGTGGGGTCGGTGACGACGGTGCGGTTGTCGCCCTTGTGGGACAGGGTGATGCGGCCCAGCTCGTCCAGGGTGAAGATCTCGGGGCCGCCGATGTTGCGGATGCCGTTCAGAGGGGCGCCGGCGGCGACCTGGGCCACCTCGTCGGCCACGTCCTTGGAGGCGATCGGCTGGATAGGTGTGGCAGGCAACCGTACGGTGTCGCCGTCGGCCGTCCACGACAGAGCGGCATCCATGAACTCCATGAACTGCGTCGCCCGAACGATCGAGTAGGGAACCGACGCGTCCACGAGGAGCTGCTCCTGGAGCACTTTGGCCCGGTAGTAGTCCAGCTCGGGCACCTGGTTCACGCCGACGATCGAGAGGATGACGAAATGGCCGACGCCGCCCTTGTGGGCCGCGGCCAGAAGGTTGTCCATCGAGGTCTGGAAGAAGGCCGGGGAGGCTTCGTCGAAGGTCGGGGAGTTCGTGAGGTTGATGACGACGTCGGCTCCGGCCACCGCCTCGTCCAGTCCCTGGCCGGTGATGACGTCGGCTCCGGTGGACTTCGAGTGCGGTACCGCCTGGTGCCCGGCGGCGTTCAGATCCTTGACGACCTGCGAACCGATCAGCCCGGTACCGCCGATGACTGCGATCTTCATGACATGCCTTTCATGGGGATTGCGTGCGCAATGTGGCACATGAACGAATATGTGGGCGCAGCAAGAAATGGCGCCTTGAGCAGTTGAGGGGTAGACGGCGTCACAGACCGTCGACGAACGTGACCGTCTCGTCGAGCGGCGCCCGGTCCGTACGGGCGTCACTCACCGCGACATCCTCGAACCCGATCGACATGCCGCAGAAGAGCATGAGCTCGTCCGGGGGTGACACGACCTCCGCGACGGTCCTGTGAAACTTCGCCCATGCCATCTGCGGGCAGCTGTGCAGCCCTTCGGCACGGAGCAGCAGCATGACGGTCTGCAGATACATGCCGACATCGGCCCATTGGGCCGGGCCCATGTCGCGGTCGATGTAGCAGAACAGTGCGGCGGGCGCACCGAAGCAGTCCCAGTTGGCGGAAGCGGCCCGCTGGCGCGCCTCCAGGTCCTCGCGCGCAATGCCGAGCGCGCCGTAGCGCTGCTCACCGAAGGCGGACCGGCGCTCGCGGTACGGGGACTTCAGCACGAGGGGGTACTGCTCGTACTCCGGCTCGTCCCACGGGTCGCCCGCGGCCAGGCGATCGCCGGCGCGCTTCTTGACCTCGGCCAGCGGCCCGCCGGTCAGCACGTAGACGTGCCATGGCTGGATGTTCGATCCGGACGGCGACCAGGCCGCGGCGGACAGCACACGGTCCAGCACCTCCCTCGGGACGCGCCGGTCGGAGAACCCGCGCACCGCCCGTCGGCTGGCGACTGCCTCGTAGACATCCATGACCGCCCGTCTCCCCGTCTGCTCGACGCATCCACTTCCGTTACAAGCAAGATAGTATCACTCGCGACCATCTCGTGTTTGACTATCGCCGAGCATGAATCCTCAGCCCCTGGCTCCCCCGCCTCGGGCACTGCACTTAGGAGAAGGCCCATGGCAAAACTGCTGCACATCGACTCGTCTGTGTTCCCCAGCGAGGCGTCCTTGTCCCGTTCCGTGTCGGCCGCCTTCCGTAAGACCTGGGAGGAGCAGCACCCGGAGGGCACCGTGATCTACCGCGATCTCGCGGCCAGCCCTGTCCCGCACATCACTGCTGACGCCTGGTCCGCCGGTTACGCCGCCCCGTCCGAGCGCACCCCGGAACAGTCCGCCGCGTTCGCCGCGCGCCTGAAGTTCATCGAGGAACTGGAGCAGGCGGACGCCGTCCTGATCGGCGCCCCCATGTACAACTTCTCGATCCCCTCGACCCTCAAGGCCTGGCTGGACAGCGTGCTCCTGCTCGGTCGCACCGCAGGCGAGACGCCCTCCGCCCAGGGCACCCCGGTTGTCGTAGTCGCCAGCCGCGGTGGCTCCTACGCGCCGGGCACCCCGCGCGAGGGCTACGAGTTCGTACAGAATTACCTGGAGGCCGTCCTCAAGGGCACCCTCGGCCTGGACCTCGACTTCATCGTCCCGGAACTCACCATGGCACCCCGCAACGCGGCCATGGCAGAACTGATCCCCCTGTATCAGGCTTCCCGCGAGCGCGCCTTCGAGGACGCGACCACCAAGGCCAAGGAACTCGCGCAGCGCCTCGCCTCGTAACCCGCCAGGCCGAGGACGCCCTGTGACGCTTCACCCCAGGACGTCACACTGCGTCCTCGGCGCCTGCACCCGCTCCGATGGTGCCTGTGGCCCTCCGTACTTCGGGACAGATGGCCCGGCGCTGTGCGCGGCCGGGGGGGGCGACCTGTCAGCGGGCGCGTAGTGAACGGAGATGCGCAGGTGAAGAACACGCCGACCAGTACATGCGGCGCGGCAGCAGGGCGGACGACTCGACCCCGTCGGCGACGAAGCCGCGAGAGCCGCCTGCAGCCAGGGCCGATGCATGGCAACGATGGCCGCTGCCCTCAAGGCCGGGGTCGCCACGGAAGCCGTACGAAACGAAGGGCGCCGGCGCGGCAGACGACCGGTGCGCACGGGCGCCCTTACACCTCGTCGTCTGCGGGATAGGCGAACCTGGTCAGCAGATTCCTCAGCTGTTCGGGCTCGCCCGCTCCCAGTTCGGCAACCAGACGGTCAGCCAGCGGCTCCGCCGCCACGTGTGCCGCATCGAAAAGCTCGACGCCCTGAGGTGTGATCTCCACGGCCCGCACCCGCCGGTCCCCCGGAACGATCTTGCGTACGGCCAGCCCCATGCGCTCCAGATCGTCCACGACCCGCATGATTCCCGCCTTGTCCGACCCCGTCGCCGTCGCCAGGTCCCGCTGAACTGTGGGCCCGTCGTTGACCAGGGCGATCAGCACGGCGAAATGCCGCAACTCGATGCCGAGCGGCCGGAGCGCCTCCCCCATCACGGCGGCCGCGCGCCAGTGCGCCCGGCGCAGCAGCAAACCGAGAGCGAAAGGCGATTCATCCCCAGGGCGGTCGGTCGCGCGCGAGGCGATGGCTTGGTGAGGAACATCGGCGGCCATAAGGGAACTTTACCAGCCGTCCACTCATTCGATACGGTATCGCTTGAAACTAAATACGGCTCCGTCCGCCGGGACTGCCCGCGCGAGGAAGTGCCCGAGCCAACCGGACGCCGCTGGGGCATCGGCCGGCCTTGCCGCATGCGAGGGTTCCAGCACCAAGACGGGGATCACCCGGTCAGTCTTTTCCTGATATGCGGCGTACGGCGGATGCGCTGCGACCGCCGTACGCCGCCCACCACTCGACCTTCTCGTCCGCGGTGAAGTCACGGCGCACGAGGTCGCCATGTACCGGCGAACCGGACTTCCTGCCCCTGCCGCGCTTCTTCCTCAAGACACTCCACCAGCGGTTGTCCCGGCACATCCGCCACGCGGTCCGCTCGCGTAACAGCTCCTCCTTGCGCGGGTTGGCGAGCTGCTCGCCATGCTGGAGGTCCTCGACTGGCAGGCGGACAACCTGGATCCCGCAGCGCTGCCACTGAAAGGCTCGGTTTCTGTCATCGGCATATCGGCGACGGTCTCGGTGGTGGCACTCCGGCCAGGACAGCGGGGACGACTCCGGGGAAGCCCTATCCCGCCCCGGGCGCACCCTTGCCGGACTCGCCCTCTGCAGCCGGGTCCGCCGACGGCTCCCTGCGCATCCGCCGCATCACCAGCACACCACCCGCCGCCACAGCCGCCGCTCCAGCGGTAAGCGTCCATCCCCCCAGGCCGCCGGCGTCACTGTCCGCTGCCGGGGCGGGGCCGGACGCCGTCAGCCGGACCGCGACCATGTCGTTGCCCGGCCGCGGATCCGGCAGCCGCGTGCGGGCATCGTCATGGACGACTTCCACCGACACGGCCACGGACCCCGGCCGGCTGTCCTTCCTGACGATCCGCAGCGTGAACTCGAAGAGGTTTTCGCGGCCGACCTTCGTGTTCCCGTCACAGCTGTACGTACGGCCGCCATCGTGGGTCAGACAGTGCTGTTCCCATTCCTCCTCCTCGAGCTCAGGGTCGTAAGGCGGCTGCACCACCTTCGCCCCGGGCGGCACCGTGAACACCGCCCGCACCTTGGCCACATTCGGATCGGCTGGGCCATGGTTGACGTATCCGATGCTGACTTTGTGCTCAGTGCCGACCTTCCCGCTCAGCGAATCGCCGCGCGCTTCGAAGTCCGCGGCGTTGGTCACCGGGACATCGATGGTGGCGGGGCCCGTATCGGTGGTGAAGAACCAGTCGCCGCCGTCGCCGGGATCCCGTTCCAGGCGTAGCGCCGGACCCTTGCCGCGCTGCGGATCACGTCCCAGGTCGCCCGGTTTGAGGTCGGCGTTGTACGCAGAGGCCGCATAGCTCAGCCGCGCGTCCACGGCGTCCTCGGTCGTCCTGACCCGCGGAAGGGGAGCCACGCGCCACGTCTCGCCCGGCGCAATGACGGCGTCGGGGAACAGACACCTGGTTTCGCCGCTGTCGGACAGCCGTGCGCAGTTGCGGTGGCCCGTCGCCGGGCGCACGTCCCCGGCCCCATCGAAGCCCAACGCCACACCGCGCGCGGGCACATCACCGGTGTTGCGGATGAGAACGGGTACGTCGAACGCGTCGCCGGGGCCGTGTCCCCGCACGTCCTCCCCCTCGTTGACGCGGAGCTCCGGCCGTCCGGCGATCACGGTGATGCTGCCCCGGACGGGGGACGAACCCGCGGCGGTCACCGTGTACCGCAGCACTCCAAAATCCCCGGCCTTGGCACCCGTCGCCGGACGCATGATCAGCTCCCTGCTCGACGAGCCCTGCGACTTGGGCTTCAGGGACATGTCGCAGCGGAAGACGCCGTCCCGCGGGGAGCAGCCGTCGCCCCCCTCGCTGATCTGCGCCACGCCCTTGATACCGCTGGCGTCGACAGTGATCCGGCCGGTGCGCAGGGGTCCGTCGTAATCGACCTCGACGGCCAGCACGTTGCTGCTGGGCGGGGCTGTCTCAGGGTGCAGGCTCAGATAGAAAACCGGCCTGCTGACGTCGTGCGACCCCGTGCCGGCCGTGGCCCGCCACGCGCCGGTCGACGCCATGAGTATGGCCAGGACCGCGGCCAACGCGTAGCTCCGCCAGGAAAACATGCCCGCAGTCTGCACGACATGCCCATGCCCAGGACACCCCCCTCAGGCACACCAAGGCGCCTCGCACGAACCTAGCCCTCGCTCCACCATTCGCCCTGTCGACCACGGCCGCTGACGACTCCGCCTGGGCGAGCCGCTGCCAGGTGTCGACGCCGACCCGCGCGAGGATCACGGCGGAGATCCCGAGCGGCTCCCACCCGGTCAGTTCGATCACTCGCTGAACTCGCATACAACAATCTTTAGGCCTTGATGTCACACGCCACGTCAGTCATCAACTGCCGCTTCCAGCCCGGGAGTTACACCACTCACCAACTCACCGTACAGACCCCCGCATAGTCACGCGCGCCGTCGGAGTCTTCAGTGCCAGCCGTGTGTGCTGTCAGCGGCCCCGCCGAAGAGGCGGGCCACGGCTCGGAGGGCAGGGTGACGACCGTGGCAATCGCGCCGCCGATGGCACGCAGAACGTCGGCGATGGCCGCGAACATGACGAAACCTCTCTTCCGGAACAATCGGCTCCGTTCCAAGGTCTACTGCACAGGCGGGAGCGAAGACTGGACGGTGTCCTGACGATGGCCTCTCAAACTCCGGAGGCGAGGCCCAAGAGGAACCGCCGGGTAGCTCAGCCACCAACGGGACAGGATGTGCGGTTCACGCCGGGTAGGGCACGCGGACGCACGTCAGGCGCTTCGGCACGAACCCAGTCCACGCGCTCGCGTTGACTCGGGGCGCGGGCCAAGGGGTCGACATCTCCCGCAGAGCCATGCTCATTGCGCGGCTGAACGCTGTCCAGGCCCGGCAGCAGTTGTCCACCCGGCGCGGTGACCTGACAGCGGCGGCGCCGCCCTCACCTGCGACGGCGGCATCGACGAACGTCCCGTCGTGGACCACGTCTGCGCGGCGGCGTCCCGCGTGCTGCGGCCCGGCGGCACCCTGCGCGTCGTGCACTCCGCGCTGTGCGGCACCGAGCGACCCTGCGGCGCCTCGCCGACGAAGGGCTGAGGCCAGCAGGTCAGTCGCCCGCGCACAGGTGACGTACGGGCAGGTGCTGTGGGGCCCCCATGGCTGTGCGGCGCGGGCCTCCTTGCCGATGACAAGAACGAGCATCCCGGTGCCCCTTGCCCCCTGCCCCCTGCCCCCTGCCCCCTGCCCCCTGCGGCCAGGCAGACCGCAACGGATTGATCAGTTTCAACAACTCGTCGTCCACAATTCCCAGCCGAGGTCTCACATCCCGTCGAGCGGGTCATGTCGTCACAACAGTCACGCCGTACCAGAACCTCCCAGACGGCGCCTGCTACCGGCTCTACGGGTCATAGTCGGTCCTCTTCGGTTCCGTTGACGTCCGCGATGGCCCGTGCGGGAGCACGACGCCCTGGCGTAGAACCCTGATGCACGCCGAATCGGCGGCGAGAGGGAGCAGGCGAGGGCGCGCGGGAAACGCAGACCGGGACCCTGCGGAACGCGAAGGTCCGCAGGGTCCCGGTCTGCCCTATGGGTGCGTGGTGTCGGTGTCCACGGGGACACCGATCGACGCTTCCCTAGAAGTAGTGCTTACGTCCACCCACTGCGCGCCCGCTGGTGCCGAGGACCCACAGGACCGCACCGACAACGACAAGGACGCCGCCGACCGTCGTCAGCAACGAGATACCGACCAACAGGCCTATTACGAGCAGAATGGCTCCGAGCACAATCATGGGTGTTCCTCTCATCAAGTCTCGTCGGTATGCGTCGGCTTTCTGTCAGCCCGACGGCATCCGCTTCCCGCCGTCTGCAGGCCGGGAACGGGTCAAAAACCCGCGACCAGCAATTCTTGCGGCCGCTTGGTCTCTGCCGTGCTTTGTCCGTGTGCCCATCTCTCTGCGGCCCATGCGCCGACAATCCACACCCCTGCCTTCACCGAGGTTGCTCCGCCGACGTGACAGGGGGCGAAGACTGGCGGCGAACATCTCGACTCCGACGCCCAGCAGCGTCACCACGTTGCTCTTTCTGTCATCTCCCCAGTCGGAGCTTTACCGTCCGCAAGCCCCCTCCTCAGGGACGACGCCGACCTCCTCGGGGAACGTTCTGCGTAAGCGAGGAAGACACGACTCGGGAATGTGCCAGGGGTCGGCTCCTCCAGCGGGGGCAGACGGTGGATATGACTCCTGGATCGGTGGCGGCACGCGGACGCGGTCAGGCGCGACGCGCCGCGAACAGCACGGCAGTTGCGGCGGGAGCCCGTGCGGGGTTCGTCGCTCGCGGGATCATCTACGTCCTGATCGGCGTTCTCGCGCTGCGGATCGCCTTCTCGGGCGGGGGCGGCAAGCAGGCGGACCGGGGCGGAGCCATCGCCGAGATCGCGGGCAAGCCGTTCGGTGCCGCTCTGCTCTGGCTGCTCGGCACAGCCCTGGCTGGTATGGCCCTGTGGAGGCTGTCCGGGGCCGCGTTCGGCCAAACAGGGCCCAATGGCAGGAGGGCGAACAAGCGGGCGATGGCCGCAGGCCGTGCTGTCTTCTACGGATTCGTCTCGTACTCCGTGCTGTCCTACGCGGCTGGTGACAAGCGCAGCGGAAGCGGTGCCTCGGACGAGAACTCCCGCGACATTACGGCGAATGCCCTGGATTGGCCGGCAGGCCAGTGGATCGTCGCCATCGCCGGCGCCGCGGTGGCCGCGGCCGGTGCATGGATCGCAGTGAGGGCCCTACGTCGCAAGTTCCAAGAGCACCTGAAGATGTCCGGGGTGTCACCGAAGACCCGTCAGATGGTCACTGCGCTCGGGGTGTTCGGCGGCACGGCTCGGGGCGTCGTCTTCGCTGTCGCGGGCGGCTTCGCCCTCACGGCGGCCGTCCAGCACAAGCCCGGCAAGGCCAAGGGTATGGACGACACTCTGCGCTCTTTCGCCGATACACCTGTCGGTCCCTGGCTTCTGATGTTCATCGCGGTCGGACTCATGGCTTACGGGATGTTCTCCTGGGCCAGCGCCCGCTGGCGAAAGCTCTGATGCGTAGCGCCGGCAACGTGCGGTCCATGGAGCGAGACCGAGAATTGGTCTCAGAGCGGGCCGCGAGTTCGAGAGCTCAGGCTTTCCTCTGCATGCTGCTCCGGGCAGGGTTGGCCTGCTCCGCCGCCTTGGGGTCCTTCTCGTCCGCCTTGGCTCGCACGCCCTGCTGGATGCGGTCGCCGAGCGACTTGTCGATGTTGGACCAGTACTCCAAGGCCCTGGCGAGGACGGGTTTACTCACTCCGTTGAGCAGGTGCCCGACGACGTTGTCCACGAGACGGGCGCGCGCGGCATCGTCGAGGACCTCGCGCACCAACGTGCCCGCCTGGCCCCAGTCGTCGTCCTCCGCATGCTCGACGTACGCGGCGCGCGTGATGTCGCCGTCCGCGTGCCAGCTGGGCGGCGCGTAGCGGCCCGTGTCGGCTGCCGGGCCGCCCTTGGAGTTGGGGGCGTAGACCGGGTCCTCGGTCTTGCGGTACGCCATGGCTCCGTCTTTGGAGTATGTGTTCAGCGGCGCAATCGGAGCGTTGACCGGAAGCTGCTGGTAGTTGCCGCCAATGCGGTAACGGTGCGCGTCGGCGTAGGAGAAGAGTCGTGCCAGCAGCATGCGGTCGGGGCTGGGGCCGATACCGGGGACGAGGTTGTTGGGCTGGAACGCGGCCTGTTCGATCTCGGCGTGATTGTCCGTGGGGTTGCGGTCGAGGGTCATCTTGCCGACCTCGATCAGCGGGTGGTCGCTGTGCGGCCACACCTTGGTCAGATCGAACGGGTTGAAGCGGTAGGTGGCTGCCTCGTCGTACGGCATGACCTGCACGTGCAGCGTCCAGCTCGGGTAATCGCCGTCCCGGATGTGCTCGAAAAGGTCCCGGGTGTGGTAGTCGGTGTCGACCGCGCACATCTGGTCACCCTCGTCCTGGGTGAAGAACTCGATGCCCTGGTCGGTCTTGAAGTGGTACTTCACCCAGAATCGCTCGCCCTGCGCGTTGATCCACATGTACGTGTGCGAGGTGTAGCCGTTCATGTGGCGCCAGCTGCGCGGGATGCCCCGGTCGCCCATGAGCCACGTGACCTGGTGCGCGGACTCGGGTGAGAGGGTCCAGAAGTCCCACTGCATGTCGTGGTCGCGGAGGTTGTTGTCCGCACGACGTTTCTGGGAGCGGATGAAGTGCTGGAACTTCATCGGATCCTTCACGAAGAAGACCGGGGTGTTGTTCCCCACCATGTCGTAGTTGCCATCGGTGGTGTAGAACTTCACCGCGAATCCGCGCGGGTCACGCCAGGTGTCCGGGCTCCCGCGCTCGCCGGCGACGGTCGAGAACCGGGTCACCAGATCGGTGCGCGTGCCGGGCTGGAAGACCGCGGCCTTCGTGTAGGCGCTGACGTCTCCGGTGACCTCGAAGTGGCCGAAGGCGCCGCTCCCCTTGGCGTGCGGCTGCCGCTCAGGAATGCGCTCCCGGTTGAACTGCGCCATCTGCTCGATCAGATAGGAGTCCTGCAGGAGGATCGGGCCACCGGCGCCGACGGTGAGCGAGTGCTCGTCGCTCTCGACCGGAATCCCGGCATCCGTGGTGGTCGCCTTACCTGTGACGTCGTTCATGAGCTGCGTGCGCCTTTCGATCGGTGTGTTCGTCGCGCCGCGAGGTAGGGCCCGCTGCTACGGAGGGTCGCGGCGGGGCAGCTTCGCGGCTGATCGGCAGATACGTGGGCGTGCTGGTCACATCCAGCCTGCGGCTTTTTCGCTCATTCGGCGCTTTTTCCTGCTCGGCCCTCCACCTGCTGGGTGATCTCTCGGCGGTCGGGGTCCGGGCGCCTCGCATGCGACCGTGACCTGCTCCGCCGCCTTCACATCCCGCCCTTCGAGGTATCCGCAAGCAGGACCTCGAACGTGGTGTCGGCCCGGTCGGCAGCGATAAACGGGATGCGTCCGGCGAGGATGTCGAGGACTGCGGCAATCGGGGCGGGGGTGTCGAACTTCTGCGCCGGGTGTTCCGCCCGCGGGTGTGCGATCACGTCTGAGGCCAGACGCCAGGGGGTACCTGGAGGTACTGATGCCCGGTCGTCCGATCTGGAGCGGAGCGATCTCATTTGGCCTGGTCACGGTGCCCATCAAGCTCGAGGCAGCCACCGAAAGCCGCAGCTTCAGCTTGCGCCAGATCCACCTCGAGGACGGCGGCCGGATCCGTTACGGCAAAGTCTGCGAGTTGGCCGGCCAGGAGCACACCCCCGCGCGAGTCGTCGTCCACGCCCGCGACGGGCACATCCGCACCGCCTACGCCTACGGCGACGCTCCCGCGGCATCCCCCGATAATCGTGGCCGCAAGGCAGGGGGCGGGGGCCTCTTCCAGGACCCCCCCGAGGACCTCGCGACGGCAAGTGGCACGGTGGCCAACTGCTCGTCGGCTTGGCGAGGGGCGCGGGCACGGCGGCTCAGCCATCGCGGTGTGTTCCAGGACCGCACGCTAATAGGGGACGTACTCAACGACGACCCGGGTCACCCATGGTGAGGCACCATCCATGGCCTGTCGACGGAGACGTCTCCGCCGGAGTCACACTGCGCTCTGTGTCAGACGGTCGCGTACTGCGCTGCCCAGCTCGGTCGCGCTCGGCTGAACGGGCCATAAGCAGGTCTTGTCCGTGGCCAGTAAGCGGATGAAGGCCAAGGGTGATCGTCGTGGTCGCTGCACACACGCCTTCCGGCCATGCGCCCGGTCGACAGCTGACTGGGTGCGGACCCCCTTGTTGGTCCGGTCATCCCCGTGGGAGTGAGGGCACTGGAAGTTCGATACGTACTGTGAGTCCGCCCTCGGGGTTCGCGCTCGCGGTGGCCGTGCCGTGGTGGGCCGAAGCGATCGAGCGGACGATGGCCAGGCCGAGGCCGTGCCCCGAACGGTCGCTGCTGACCCGGGACCGGGCCCGGTAGAAGGGTTCGAAGAGCTGGTCCACAACGGCTTTGTCCACGCGCGGGCCCGTGTTCTCGACCTCCATGACCACCGCTGCGTCCCGGTCCCGGAAGACGGAAAGGTGGACGTCGCCGTTCCAGGAAACGTTGTGGACGAGGGCGTTGTCGAGGAGGTTCAGGACCAACTGCCGCAGCAGGGTGGCGTTTCCGGCCACCTCGCATCTCTCGCAGCCAGATTCCGTGTCCACGTCGAGACGGATGCCGCGTGCCGACGCCTGCGCGGAGCGTTCGGCGGCGGCCCGTTCCGCGAGTTCGGCGAGGTCTACCGGATCCGGGTCGAAGGGGGTGTGGTCAGCGCTTGCCAGGTCGAGCAGCGCGCGTACGACACTGATGTTGCGTTCGTTGGTCTCCCGCAGCATCGGGGCGAGCTCGGCGAACGTCTCGCCGGTGGAGTCGTCGCCGGCGACCTGGAGCGCGGCCCTGGTGGTGGCCAGCGGGGTGAGCAGTTCGTGGGAGGCGTTGGCGGCGAACCGCTGGTGCGCGGCGAAGGACTCCTCCAGGCGGGCCAGCATCGTGTCGAAGGTGTCGGCGAGACGTTTGAGCTCGTCGGCGGGGCCTTCGGCGCGGATACGGTCTTTCAGGTTGCCGTCCGCCGCCTTGGCGGCAGCCTCGCTGATGGAGTGCAGGGGTGCGAGCAGCCGCTTGGAGAGCAGCCAGCCGGCGCCGAGGCCGATCGTCAGGACCAGGAGCACCCCGCTGACGGAGACCAGCAGGACGGTGTTCCAGACGTCTTCCTTGCTGGAGATGTCGCCGAGGTTTTTCGTCTTCGAGCCCGGCTGGATGTCGGAGGGCTGGATGGGAGAAGGCTGTGGTGTGGGGGTTCGGGGCGAGGGGTTGGCCGGTGTCCCGGGCGATGCCTGGATGAACGAGGAGCCGGGCGGCGCGGTCACCGTCGTGCTGAGATCGTACGTCGGCAGGAAGCGCATCCCGGTGTAGATGATCGTGACCATCAGCGCGGCGCACACCCCGAGTGCCGCCGCGAATCCGAGGAAGAGGCGGGTGTGGATGCTCAGGCTCCGGACGCGGACCGGCCGCATCACTCGGTCCCCAGGTAGTAGCCGGCGCTGATCGCGGTGTGCACCAGCTGTGGTTCGCCGAGTTTCTTGCGCAGGGTGTGCACGACGAGGCGTACCGCGTTGGTGAGCGGATCGGTGTGCGCGTCCCAGGCTTTGTCCAGGAGGTACTCGGCGCTCAGCACCCCGCCGTCGGCGCGCATCAGGAGTTCCAGGACGGCGAGTTCCTTCGGTGTGAGCCTCACCTCGGTGTCTGCCCGGGTGACGAGGCGACGGTGGGTGTCCAGGCGGACGTCGGCGAAGGTGAGGACGGGGGCGTGGGCCATGGGTGTGCGGCGGTACAGGGCACGCAGGCGAGCGATGAGTTCGGGGAAGTCGAAGGGCTTGGCGAGATAGTCGTCAGCGCCCAGCCCCAGGCCCTCGACCTTGTCGCCGAGGCGCCCGGCGGCGGTCAGCATCAGGATGCGGCAGCCGAGGTCCATGGTGACGATGCGACGGCACACCTCGTCGCCGTGCACCTCGGGCAGGTCCCGGTCCAGGACCACCACGTCGTAGTCGTAGACGGCTACCCGCTCCAGGGCCGCCGCCCCGTCATGCACCACATCGACCGCGATGGCCTCCTTGCGCAGCCCGATCTCCAGGACCCGGGCCATGTACTGCTCGTCCTCGACCACCAGCACCCGCACGCGCGACAACCTTTTCTTTTCTTGAATTTACCGGGACGATTCCCGGCGCTGCTCCGCGATATCTGAATCATGCCGAATCTGTCTTATCAGACGGCATCTTTGATTCGTGTATGAGCTGTGCGGCAACGGCAGGAACCCGCAAACACCCCTCAAAACCCGGCCCTACTAGCGTGGTTTTCGTGAACCTTTTCAAGAGAGCCTGGTGGCGACTGCGAGGCCATCTGGGCAAAACGGTAATGCTCGTAGGACTGTTCTTCGTCATATGCACCCTGGTCCTGTCCGGGTTCCTGATCCGGTCCGCCGCGGCTCGCGCCGCCGACTCGGCCAAGGGCAGCGTGGGCGTTGTGGCGACGATGCAGCTGGACGTGGACGCGCTGATCGACTCGGGCGGGGGGTCGGCCGGTAATGGTGCCCAGCCCGGCACTGTCGGCTCGAAGGGCGATCTGCACAGCAAGCTCGTGGACAAGATCTGCAAGTCGCCGGTCGTGGCGCAGTGCAACTACACCGTGGACAGTGGGGCGGCCCCCACCCGCCGGCTGAAGCTCCATCAGCCGGTTCCCGCGCCGGCCGGGCAGGACACCACCGGCACGGACCTGTTCAAGGCGTCCGGTGTTCGGGACCTGGATTCGGTCAAGGAGTTCCACAACGGCGACTCGAAGATCGTCTCCGGTTCCGGGCTCAAGCGGGACAGCAACAGCGACGTGATCGTCATCGAGGAGCGGGTGGCCAAGGACAACCGTCTCAAGGTCGGCGACAAGATCGAGCTCAGGGTAGGTGAGATCGATCCCGAGAAGGGCGGGATGAGCACCAAGGAGGTCGAGTTCACCGTCGGCGGCATCTACAAGAACGACACCGCCGACACGGGCTCGTACGTACCGGCGGTGGCCGACCCTTCGAACCAGATCTACGTCACCCCGGAAGGTGCGACCCGCCTGCAGGGCAAGGAACCTGCCGCAGGCGGAGCGGCCCTCCGCGAAGCCACATTCACCCTGCGCAACCCGGACGACCTGGGCAAGCTGAAGGACGACGCGAAGGCGGCCGGCGCCGACCTCAAGATCTTCCCGATCAGCGTCAACGACAAGCAGTACGAGGCTCTGGTCGGCCCGATCAACAAGACGGCGGACTTCGCCTCCCTTACGGTCTGGCTGGTCGCGGTCGCGGGCACCGTCATCCTCGCCCTGATCATCGCCTCCAACATGCGTGAACGCCGCAAGGAGCTGGGCATTCTGCTCTCGCTGGGTGAGAAGAAGCCCAAGCTGCTCGGTCAGCACTTGGTGGAGGTGGTCGCCTGCGCACTCCTGGCGACCGGCTTCGCCGCGGCAGGCAGCCGGTTCATCGCCCAGGGCATCGGCGACCAGCTGCTCTCCAGCCAGGTCTCCTCCGCCGAGGACTCAGCCGCCGACCAGGGCCCCCAGAAGGACCCGTCCGACCCCAACGGGCTCAAGAAGCAGGATACCCCGCAGAGCAAGCCCATCGACTCCATGGACATCAAACTCGGCGCGGGCGACATCGGTGCGGTCGGCGCCACCGGCCTGGGCATCGCCGCCCTGGCCACCATCGTCCCCGGCACGCGCATCCTGCGCCTCAACCCGCGCGACATCCTCACGAAGGGCGACTGACGTGACCACCCCGATCCTCCAGCTGAACGGCGTCAGCCGCGCCTACCAGTCCGGCAACAGCCGCCGCACCGTGCTCAAGGACGTCAACTACTCCTTCGACGAAGGCCGGATGTACTCCGTCATCGGCCCCTCCGGCAGCGGCAAGACCACCCTCCTCTCCCTGGCCAGTGGACTCGACTCGCCCACCCAGGGCAGCGTCCGCTTCCGCGGCCAAGACGTCGCCGAGATCGGCCTCGGGCGGTACCGCAACCGCCACGTGGCGACGGTCTTCCAGTCGCTGAATCTGCTCACCTACATGACAGCAGTGCAGAACATCACCTGCGCCATGGAGATCACCGGGGTGAAGGGCGGCAACAAGAAGCAGCGCGCCGTCGAACTCCTGGGCCTGCTGGGCGTGGACGAGGACGACCAGCACCGCCGCACGCTGGAGCTCTCCGGCGGCCAGCAGCAGCGCGTCGCCATCGCCCGCGCCCTGGCCTGCGAGGTCGACATCCTCTTCGCCGACGAACCCACCGGCAGCCTCGATCAGGACACCGCCGACGGAATCATTGAGGTGTTCCGCAAGCTGGCGCACGACGACGGAAAGTGCGTGATCCTGGTGACCCACTCCCGTGAGGTCGCCGACGCCTCGGACGAAGTGGTCCGACTGAAGCGCGGCAGACTCATGGCGATCTGATCCGGCGCAGGCGGCATGTGGGAGGACTCGGGTTCCCTGACCACCAGGGGGCTTGAGCCCTCCCACGCCGTATCTATCGGCAACACCAGTCTGGTGTGAACTCCGGCCGCTGAAAGAGCGATCTATCCTGGTTGGGTTGTTTGGTTCGTGGTTCAGGTGTCGCACCAGTCGCGCCAGTTCGGGGTGGAGTCGCGTGTGAGTCTGCGGCCTTTGGCCAGTCGTGATTGCCCGCCGGCGGCCACTTGACGGGAGTCGTCTGGCCGGCCGCGGGCGCACTGCGTCGGTGGTGCGGGGCGCTTGTCCGACGGCTGCCTCGGGCAGCCGAGGCTACGGCCGGAGAACGATCTTGCCGTGGGTGTGCTGCCGTTCCAGCTCGCGGAACGCGTCGCGCACCCGCTCGAGCGGGTAGGTGTGGGCGATCGGCACTTTCAGCTCCCCCCGCGCAGCAAGCCGGGCCAGTTCACCGAGCACGACCGCGCACGCCGCCGCACCTTCTCCGTAGGTCCCTGCTCCGACCTTGGCCGCGGCCTGCCAATTGCTGATCGTGTTGATCCGTTCGGGCCGCACGCCCAACTCCACTGCCAGTTCCACGTAGCCGTCGCCGAACGTGTCGATGAACGCGTCGACGTTCCCGCCGGAAGCCTGCCGGATCCGGTCCGCCACGCCCTCCCCGTACGCGACCGGGACAACTCCACGATCCCTCAGCCAGGCGTGGTTCCGCTCGCTCGCCAGGCCGATCACCGTGGCGCCACGCCGCCGCGCGAGCTGCACGGCAAGAGACCCGACGCCGCCCGCCGCGCCGGACACGACGACCGTGCCGGCAGGTTCGGGGTCCACCGCGAACACTGTGGCGTATGCGGTCGTGCCGGCCACGTACAACGACCCTGCCACGTCCCAGGACAGCCCCTTGGGACGGGAGACCACGTTCACGTCGTCGACCACGACGAACTCCGCATGGCTCGCCCTGCGATGGGTGAAGCCCAACACCTCATCGCCCACGGCGAAGCCGCGCACGTGCGGACCGATCTCCACCACGACGCCGGCCAGATCGCTGCCCTGCCCGGAGGGGAACGTCGCCGGCCAGCGTTCGTGCAGCGCGCCCGTGCGGATATGCGCCTCGCCCGGCTGGATCCCGGCCGCGCGGACCTCGACCAGCACCTGCCCGGGGCCGGGCACCGGACGTTCCACCTCCTCCACCCGCAGCACATCGATCCCGCCGTACTCGTGGAACCGCACCGCCTTCATCGCGTGATCACCCTCTCCTCGGTCGTACAAGGCTTGGACGGCCACGCGCCGGGAGGCTACACATCGACCGTGCCATCGCACCCAACGGCTCAGCAACAGAGCGGTATTCCCCGGCCGCCGCCGACAGGGACAACGTCCGCGCCGCCGTCGACCTCGCCGACAAGGCACCTGTGGCCTGACCTGCACCGTGCAATCCGAGCTCGCGCGATGTCGACGGAGCGTCACGATGCTGGTGGCCATGCGCGGGGAATTCTCCATGGCCGCCGACGTATCCGCTGCGCGATAACGGGAGTCAGTCCGAACGCCTTGTAGATGTCTGAATGAGTAGGTCGCCGAGGGTGACCGGGTGTTCGTGGCCAGATACCGGCTCATGAGCGGGCCGAGGTCGTTGTCGGCATGCCCGGCATTGGCCCGCTGCCGGGTGTCGAGTTCCTCGCTGCGATCGGTAGCGATCTGTCTTCGTTCGCCGGCCCGGACCGGTTCGCGGCCTTCGCCGGCCTGGCTCCGGCACCACACAAAGTTCCTGAGGACGAGAGCGCTGTAGGGGTGAGGGAAGGGCAATGCCCTGCATGGCATCGGTTTGTGTTGCCGTGTGGGCGTCGGCTTCGCGGGAATCTCGACCTCACCGTGAGGGTGAGAGGACACTCGACCTGTGACGAGGACTCCGCGGAGGAGTCCGACGGTGTCGATGACGATGCTGCGCTTGCGTCCGACGATCTTCTTGCCGGCGTCGATGCCCTGCTCAAAGGCAGGCACGTTGGTGGAGGTCCTGATGCTCCGGGAGTCGATGACACACGCGGTCGGTTCCTCCTCCCGGCCTTCCTGCCTGCGGACTTGGCGGCGGAGGAGACTTCGGACGGCGGTCAGCGATCGACCGGATTGACCTTGCCGTGTCCTGTTACGGCCGTGGACCGCGCTTCCGACCGCTCACGAGGGGGGTTCCGTCCCGGCCTGCTCGCTCACCAGGTACCGCGCGTACCAGTCCGGCCAGTCCGGGTCCTCCGCACCGATGCGCGCCTCGTGGTCACCGTGCGCCGCCGCGGCCCGCCGCAGGGCGCCCGCCAGGTCCTCGGCCGAGGCGAACGACGTGGTGGCGGGATCCAGCCGTCCCGGAAGCCGTGTGGTGACCTCCTGCAGGAGCCAGCCGTTGCCGTCCGGGTCACTGAACGACAGGAAGGAGCCATAACTGCCGCGTTGTGGATCAGGACCGGGCACCCGGGCGTCAGCGCCGGCGTGGTGGAAGAGGCCGCCTGCGTCGTGAAACACCTCGCTCGGGTCGGCGCCGCGTCGTATCAGCTCGTCATGGGCGGCCTCGATGTCGTCGACGACCAGGTGCAAGCCTCGAGCCGAGCCGGGGGCCTGATCGGTGACCGATCTGCCGAAGATGACCGACGCCGGGGAACCCGGAGGGGTCACCTGCACCACCCGGAAGTCCCCGTCAGGGGCGATGTCCGCGTCGAGCCTCCAGCCCAGTGCCGTGTAGAAGTCCTTGGCCCGGTCGACGTCGGACACCGGCACCACGACGACCTCGAGTTTCATGTCCATGGCTTGCGCCTCCCGTCTCGGAGGGGATGCCGGCGACGACCGGATCCGCGGTGGCGCCGGGCATGGAGGACGCATCCCGCGGCACTCGAAACGCGTTGCGAGCGCTTCGTCTCACGCCCGGCCCGGCAGCGCCCTGACGCCCTGTCGAACGGGCTGTGTCGTGTTCCAGCGTAGACACGCGTTTGATGAGGCCGCATGTGGACGCTCTCCCACTTCGCCGGCGGTGGATCACGAAAGGCGCCGGACGAGGCGGTGCTGCCTGTGGGAGCGCGCGCTCGACGGCCGACTGCGGCCTGGGCCGAGGGCAGTGGCAGTGGCAGTGGCAGTGGGCGGTCAGTGTGCGACGAGCTGCTGGCCGCCGTCGATGTCGTACGTGGCACCAGTGAGGGCGCCGTTGGCCATGATGTGCAGTGCGAGGGCGGCGACATCCGCCGGTCCGACCACCCGGCCAATGGGTAGCGTCTTCCTCAACTCCTCGCGCCGCGCCTCGAGTTGGTCACCGAGGAGGGAGGCCGACAGCGGTGTGTCCACGAACCCGGCCGCGATGAGGTTGACCCGGACAGGAGCGACCTCCAGTGCCAGGTTGGCGGTCAGCGCCGGCAGCGCCGCGGTGAGGGCGCCCATCACGGCCATCCCGGCCGCGGGCCGCCGGCCACCGGTGCCGCCGATGAACAGCAGCGTTCCCCCGGCCCTGACCTTCTCCCGGCTCGCCCGCGCCGCCGCCAGCATCATCGCGATACGCCCGCCGAAGTCATGCCCGGCCTCGGCCAGGTCGAGTTCGGCGATGGGGGTGTACGACGGGCTGCCTGCCGTGACCATCACATGGTCGACCTGCCCGGGCAGCTCTCCGAGAAAGCGCTCCAGGCGGTCGGTGTCCTGGGCGTCGAATGCGGCCGTGCTCAGCGGGTTCAGTTCGTCCGCCGCCCGCTCGAGGCGTTCGGCGTCGCGCGCCACGAGCACCAGCTCGCCGTCGGCCGCACGCACCTGTCGCGCGGTCTCCAGACCGATGCCCGCGCTGCCTCCCACCACCACGACCGTCTGCCCGGCCAGCCCTCCGCGCGCTCCCCCGGCTCCTCCATCGGTCCCATTCACAGGGGGTCACCACCCTCAGAACAAGGTTTCCGTACGTCCCTCCGCTCGCCCCGTATGATCGCCTCCACTTCGTCCGGGCGCTCGTTCTCCCGTTGTGCTCCCGCCCCCGGCGCTCATCCCTCCACTCCAACGGCGGCCCCGCGCCTCGCGGTCAAGAGGTTCGTGCCGTGCTCCTGCGCGCCGGGGATGCGCAGGATTCGCAGGCCAGCCGCCGAGGCGGGCCGGCCCGGCGCCCGGCCGACCGAACCCGGATGCCGGGGATTTGGCATTACGGGGAGCCCTTGCCGGCCCCGACGTTCACGATATCGACGAACTCATCTGTTGTGAGGATGGCGTGGGCGTACAGAGGCGCGTTGAGCTCGAATGTCGCTGCCATCTCCTCCCAGCTGAAGGAGGCGATGGCGTCGCGGACGAGGGTCACGTGGTAGCCCAGCTCCTGACCGAAGCGTGCGGTGGTGTCCACACAGGTGTTGGCCCGCATACCGATCAGCAGGATCTTCCGGATGTGGTGCTGCTTGAGCATGAAGTCGAGGTCTGTGTTCGCGAAGCCGCTCGAGGCCCAGTGCTGGCGCATGACGAGCTCGTCCTCGCGGGGGCGGAAGTCGGGGTGCCACTCGGCCCCCCAGCTGCCCTCGGCAAAGGTCTGCTGGGTCAGGATGCGCTGTTGGGTCGAGGACAGGTGGTCCCACGTGATGTAGTCGTTCGGCGTCGTCTGGTGGTGGGGCACGATGAAGACGCGAAAGCCCTGGCTGCGGGCCGTGGCGAGCATGGTGCGCATGTGGTCGAGCAGGCCGACGCCTTCCGCCACTTCCTTTGCTCGGGGCCAGAGCTTGCCGCCTTCGGAAAGGAAATCGTTGTACGGGTCGACGATCAGAAGAGCGGTTTGGTCCGGGGGGTACGGCGCTTCGGAAGTCATGAACACTTCCCATCTGGTCAGCGAACGAATCGATCGCTGCTGGGATGCAAGACGGAGTGGACGGCCAGGACAGGCCCCACGTCCTCTGGCGCAGACCGCCAACTCGAGCTTCAGTCTGTCACTCGTCCGGCCGAACGGCATCCGCGCCGGGTGGTACCCGGCCAGGTGAGCTGGACCGATCGTTGGACGGAAGCCGTTCCCGCGTGATCGTCCAGCGGTGCGCTTCGCATCGGCTCTCGCAAGGTCGATCATTCAGGGGCCTTCGCACCTCTGCGAGAAGGGGTCCTGACTCGTCTCCTCAACGCTCAGAGGCTGCTCCCGGATGGCATCCGTCTGCTGTTCATCGAGGGGGACCGCCCGCCTGCCCTCCAGCGCAACTACTTCGAGCGCCACGCCGACGAACTGCAGACCGGCAACCCGGGCTGGTCGCCTCCACAGGTTCGCGACGCTACGAGCCGGTACGTATCGCCACCGAAGATCGCTCCTCACGGCGCTGGCGCCGCAGTCGACCTCGCTCTCGTCTCCGCCATGCAAGAAGCGCGTCTTCGACCGTCAACAGCCCTTCCGGGGGCATGAAATGGATCGGCCCCCAGCCCGTGCAGCAGTCGGGAACAACTTCGGGTTCTGGGTGACCATCGCGTTGAAGTCCTCGTGGTCGAACGGGTAGTCGCTCGAGATTCCGACGTGCTCCGGGCCGACGAGGTCGACGGCGTAATCGATGTGCCGCACCATCGACTATGCCCGCGACACCAACTGACGACCCCGACCCCGGGCGTCCGCCGACCTGACAGGCGGCGGACCTCATCGACGCCGTCCGGCCCCGCGCGCCAGGCGCGGAGAGGCATCTTCGCCTCCTGCGGGCAGGACGGTTCCAGGTTCTGACGGAGCGTGAGAAGAAGAACAGCGTCGCTATCGCCTCGAAACGAGAGTTTCAGCGGCTGGACCAGGATTTTCACCGATCCTCGGCTCTGCGCGGCCATAGTCGATCGGCTCACCTTCGGCGGCAGCCTGATCCAGACCGGCACCGAACCCTGCCGTCTCGCCATCGCCCAGGCCCGGGCCGCAGCCCGGGACGCCACCGCAGGATGACGCCGTCCCGGAGCAATGTCAGGGCCGGGAGCGCCTCAGGCGCCGACCCAGGAGGACGGCTCCTGCGCCGGCGGTCAACGAGGCGGCGGCGATGCCGGTGAGTGCGGTCTCGGCCCGGGCGTCGTGAGTGGTTCCGGTGGCGGCCAGAGCAGGCCGGGCGGAATCGGCCGCCGTGGCGGCTTGGAGGACGAGGTCGGTGACCGCGTCGGGGTGGGAGATCATGGCCACGTGGGAGGAGTCGATCTCCACCATGTGTGAACCGGCGCGTTTCGCCTCGAAGCGTTCCTGGTCAGGGTTGATGGTCTTGTCCTGCTTCGCGACGAGGAACCACGACGGGATGTCCTTCCAGGCGGCCACCTTGGCCGTCTCCGAGAACGCAGTCGTTGCCGCGGGCCGTTGGGTGACCGCCATGACCCTCGTGGTGCTTTCCGGCAGGTCGGCGGCGAAGACCGGATGGATCCTGTCGGGCTTGAGGTACAGGTCTGTCCCGCTGACGCCACCGGCCCGGTAGGGGACGGACTTCGTGGCGGTGCCGAGTTCGCTGGGGAACTTGGCCCCCAGGGTCATTCCGCTCTCGCCCACGTCGGGCATCAGCGCCGACACGTACACCAGGGACTTCACCTGGGGGTTGCCCGCGGCGGCCGTGCTGATCAACGCGCCGCCGTATGAGTGACCCGCCAGCACGATCGGGCCCTTGATGCTGTCCAGCACGGAGGCGATGTAGGCGGAGTCGCTGTACAGCCCGCGCAGCGGGTTGGCGGGAGCGATGACGGTGTAGCCACGGCGCTGGAGCCGTTCGACGACCCCGTTCCAGCTGGAGGCGTCCGCGAACGCCCCGTGCACCAGCACGATGGTGGGCTTGGCCGTGGTCGTGCCATCGTCCGCGGCGACAGGGGCCGCCACGCCCGTGCACAGGGCCACGGCGCACCCGGCCGCCATGACGTGTGCGCGACGTATTCGGCGCCGTGAACCGGGGACCGGAAACGCTGCCATGTTGTTCTCGCTTTCCGTGAGTCCTACGGCATCTGAGAGTTCACCCATCCGCACCGGCAGGCGCAGCCACGCACTCCAACCGGGTGACAGAAGTGGGCCATGGGGGTGAATGTCGGAGGCAAAGGGTGTTCGGAACCTATGTTGTGCCCCTGTGCGCAGTCCCATGACCGTGCAGCGCCGTGCGCAAAGCACTGGTTCGACTGGCTTTCGGTCGTGGAAAGCGTGCCACTGCGCGAACTTCCGTTCGGCTCGAGGAGCAAACCGTCGGCTCGCCCTCCCGCACCGTTCTGAAGCGGTTCCCCGCCGGTCACCCCCGCGGCTCCTGGCCCGCCGACGAAAAGCGTCGGCGCGTCGTTCCTGCGCAGCAGGACGCGCGCTGGGAGAGGTGCAATCCGGGCTCCGGGCCGGAGGCAGCCGGAAGACGCCCGCCGCTCCCCCGTCGTGCCGGCCGGCACGACCGCTGCTTCCCCTTCCCGCCGTCAGGCTCTCCGACCCCAAATCGCCGCGCTCCCGCGTTCAGGCGGGCGGCCGGGTTCTCCGGAGCCGTCCTACGGCTTGGTCGTGGTCGGTCGCCGGAGGGCATGTAGGCGGTGAGGTGACTGTGTCGTGGGCGTGGCCGTCGGTGGGGTGCTGGCCGTGGACGTACGACGTCGGCAATGGCGGGCGGTCGGGGTGCACACCGCGACCCGGCTGAACTCCCCTGCCCCAGCGCCCTATTGCGTACCTGGTGTCTGTCGGTCGGCCTCGCCTGGTCGTCGATGCGGTGCGGTGCGGTGCCAACAGGGGCTGGGCTCAGGGCTGATGCGTTCTCAGACTGCGAGATCGGGAAGTGCGGTGGCGTGGTCGGGGCGTGACCGGTAGTGGCCTGTTGTGGCGGCGATGTTCGTCCAGCCAGACTGGCGGATGAGCCCGAGGTTCAGATTGCGCAGGGTGACCATGGCGCGAGGGGCGGTGCCGATGCGGACGCGGGAGGCGTCCTCGCGGAGGGTGACATCTCGCACGTGGTGCAGGGCCTCAACCGGCCGGTGGTCCCGCACGGGTTCGGCGAGGAGCGGGACGAAGACCGGGCCCGAAGGCTGGCAAGACGGTCAAGCGCCCACCACGGCCGAGGTCCGCAAGCGCCCCGCTGCGGTGCCGACTTCCGCGCGGATTCCGCGGCAGCATCTCGGGGTTTCGCCGACAGTATCCGAGTAAAGCCGTTGAACTGCCCGCCCTGCTTTGGGCATGATCAACTCTGTGGACACCTATCTGGAGACCGAGCGCCTGACCCTGCGCCGCTTCACTGCCGACGACGCGGACTTGCTGATCGAGTTGGACAGTGACGCTGCGGTGATGCGCTATCTGACCGGGGGCAATCCGACCGCCCCGGAGATTGTCCGCGAGCGCCACCTGCCAAACATCGTCGCCGGCTACGAGAAGTGGCGCGGCGATCTTGGACTGTTCGCCGCGCACGAGAAGGACGGCGGCGCGTTCATCGGCTGGTTCTGCCTGCGTCCCGAGCCGCAGGGCCCGCTGGACGAGGTCGAACTCGGCTACCGGCTGCGGCAGGCGGCTTGGGGTAACGGCTATGCCACCGAAGGCTCGCGGGCTTTGCTGGGCAAGGCGTTCACAGCACTCGGTGTGCGCATGGTCTGGGCTGAGACGATGGCCGTGAACCACGGCTCGCGCAACATCATGGAGAAGCTCGAAATGACGCTCGCGGACACCATCCCCACTCCCCCCGACATGGACATGATCGAGGGCTCCGAGCACGGGGGCGTGCGGTACGAGATCACCAAGGAACAGTGGGAGCAGCAGTAGCCACTGTGCGAACGGCCGTTCTGCATCCACAGGGCGAGCAGTGACCCCAGCCGGTAGCGGCGGCCTCGCACCCACCCGTCGTGGATCGGCAAGCCGGTCCAACACCTCGCACAGCGCGGCAAGTTCGGACATCTCTGCAGACTCGTGCAGCAGGTCGGCGTCCTCACGGCGGCGCTGGAGAACGTCGATCAGGGACGATGGCTCGCGAACGCGACCCTCTGTTCGTGATCAACAGCTTCGAGAACCTTGATCATCAAGGGTCACGTCCCTCGCAACCAAGCACGGACAAGCAGGCCATCAGAGCACGTCCGCGTGCGAGTTGCTCATCTCGCCGCGTGAGAAAGCACGCGCCCTGGTACAGGACGCGATGCGTGTCGTAACTGTGGGCCCGGACTTCCCTCAACATGTGCGCTTCCGGGAACTGCTGCCCTCCATATGGAATGGCGACGAGGACAGAGGTCTTCTCGGCAACGTGACGCTTGCGGTGTGTGACGGGGTGTGGGTGCCCGCTCGCGGCCTAGGGTCTGTCCGGCGGATCATGTGACCGCCCCGCGTTGGGATCATTGTTCTGGTCGTGGGGCGGGGCGATCTGACAAACGACGAGTGGGCGCGACTTGCGCCGCATCTGCCGAAGTCCGGGCACCGGGGCGGGCATTGGAGCAATCACCGGAAGGTGATCAACGGGATCCTGTTCCGGATCCGCACAGGCGTCCCGTGGCGGGACCTGCCGGAGCGGTTCGGGAACTGGAAGACCGTGTATGAGCACCACCGCCGTTGGTCAGCGGACGGCACTTGGGGCAGGATCCCCCATTTTATCCAGGCTGATGCCGACGCCCGGGGGTGGGTCGGCTGGAACATGGTGAGTGTGGACTCCACCTCGTGCCAGGCTCATCAGTACGCCGCCGGGGCGCCGCGCAGCACGCCACGGATCTCGAAAAGAAGAACAACGCCTCGGCAACACCGCCCCGACGAAGGACTCGGTCGTTCCCGGGGCGGTCTGACCTGCAAGATCCACCTTGCGGGGGGAAGGAGGCGGCCTCCGCCCGCTGGCCCTGTTGATCACTCCCGGCCAGTGGGGCGACAGTCCGCAGCTGATACCCGTCCTCAAACGCATCCGGGTCAAGCGGCCCGACGATGGTCATCCGCGCACGCGCCCCGACCACCTGGGCGGCGATAAGGCGTACAGCTCCCGCCAAAACCGCCGCTACCTGCGCAGACGCCAGATCAAGCACACCATCCCGGAGCCGAAGGACCAACGGGCCAACCGCCAGCGCCGCGGCAGCCGAGGAGGCCGACCCATGGGCTTCGACAAGACGATCTATAAGCGCAGGAACGAAGTTGAGCGGACGATCAACCGGCTCAAGAACTTCCGGGCCGTGGCTACGAGATACGACTGTGAGGATGTGGGGGTGCCGCCTCGGGCGGTGGTCTGGCCCGCGATACGACTGGCCCTGGTGCCTTGAGCTTGATCTGCCGACCGCCGTCTGAGGCGGTGCGTGCTGCCACCGAAACGGTGGGCGTGTCCCGATAGGGGCCTTCGCGACAGGCACCATCACAGTCCTGACCGCCACACCGTTCCGGCGTCGGCCACCGATGTTCCCGAGGCGATCAGGAGACAGGCGACCATGCCCAGCATGACTCAGCAAAGCCATCCACGTCACGACACGGCTGATCAGCACGAACACGTCCTGCTCGGAGTCGACACGCACAAAGACGTCCACGTGGCTGCGGTCATCACCAGCACCGGTCTTCTGCTGGACACGCGAGGCTTCCCCACGACCCGGGAGGGCTATCGCCAACTCCTCTCCTGGGCCCGTGCTTTCGGGCAGTTACAGCGGGCCGGGGTGGAGTGCACCGGCTCCTACGGAGCCGCCCTGACCCGTTATCTGCACCATGAAGGCGTCACGGTTACCGAGGTCAACCAACCCGACAAGGCCGCCCGACGTCGGCACGGCAAGTCCGACTCCATCGATGCGGCAGCCGCCGCCCGGGCGGTCCTCTCCGGCCGGGCCACGGCCACCGCCAAGACGACCGACGGACCGGTGGAGACGATCCGGCTGTTCAAGATGGCCAAGGCCTCCGCGGTCAAGTCCCGGTCCATGGCCATCAACCAGCTCAAGGCCGTACTCGTGGCGGCAGAGCCGGCTCTGCGGGAGTCCCTGGCTGGGCTGAGCAACCCCAAACTCATCCGCCGGTGTTCGCAGCTGCGGCCCGCGCCCGGCACGGGGCCGCAGGCGGCATCCCGCCATACGCTCCGGCTCCTGGCCAAGCGGATCCTGCATCTCACCGAGGAGATCAACGACCTCACGGCCCGGATCCGCACCGCGATCGATGCCTGCGCACCCAAGCTCCTGGGTCTCTACGGCGTCGGTCCGGACACGGCCGCGGCCTTGCTGACAGCAGCCGGCGACAACCCCGACCGCCTGGCCAGCGAGGCATCCTTTGCCGCCCTCTGCGGCGTCAGCCCTGTGGAAGCATCGTCTGGAAAGACCCAGCGCCGCAGGCTCAACCGCGGCGGTGACCGCCAGGCCAATTCAGCGCTCTACACCATCGTCATCGCCCGCCTGCGCTGGGACACGCGCACGCGTTCTTACGTGGAACGACGCGTCACCGAGGGTAAGACACGACGCGAAGCCATCCGATGCCTGAAACGCTACGTGGCCCGCGAGATCTACCAAGCCCTCCTCCCCTCCAGGAGGCAATCCCTGGCACCAGCCCCTGCCGATTGACATCCATAGGGGCATCAAGCGCGCCTACGTCTTCCACGGCACCGTCACCGTCGCCGCAATCCGACTCTGGCTCCGTTCCTGATCCGTTCTCTACGCATCATCGTGAAGATGATGACCGGGCCGCAGGACGCCATGCAGCTGGCCAGGCAACGTCTCGGGCAACGGCTCCTGACACACCGAGGCTGGCCCGGGCGTGTTCAACGTAGCGGCTCCGCGCATCCCGAAACTCCAGATACGCCTGATCCCAGTTCTGTTCGACCTCTGTGGCGATGCCCCGAGCCAAGCACTCCAACCGCCACAAACAGTGGTCCAGTGTCTTGGACGCGGTGTTTGCCTCTGTGTCACCAAGTAGCCCGAGTGTCTCCGACAGTGCAGAACGGCGAGACTCCAACTCGCCCAGCTCCGCCAGCACTTCGGACGTGGGCTCCAACGGCATTGGCCCTGACACCAAACCGCGGGCGGCAGCGATCATCTGATAGCGAGCCGCTAGCTCTTTGACGGCGTGGGCGAACTCGGCATAGGCCGTCAGACGGTGCTCGTCCCACCGCACAGCCTGTTGCCTGCGCCACCTCGTCCGCTCGTTCAAGCTGCTTACCAGGAACGACGTGACAGCCCCCAGGGCGACGCCCACGAGCGGAAGTATCTGTCCGGTCAGACTCACAATGGCCCCCGATCAAGTAGCACAGCAACTACCCGATCCTTTCCATGGCAGCCCGACAAGGCAACACCCGCCAGGGCAGCCAACGATGATCCGCCGGACACCCCCTAGTTCGGCGGAGCCAGGGTGCGTAGGACGTCGAACTCGTTGCCCTCGGGGTCTGCCATGACCACCCAGTTCCGGTCCGAGCCTTGGCCCACATCCGTCCTGGTGGCGCCGAGGCCGAGCAATCTGGTCACCTCGTCCTCGGTGCTGCCGTCGATCGGGCTGACGTCAAGGTGAAGCCGGTTCTTCACGGCTTTGCCCTCGGGCACCTGGATGAACAGAAGGGTGGGCGGCATCTGGCGGGCCCGAACATCCTCAACGGACGGCACCCAGGAGCCGATCTCGACCTTGCCCTCGCTCCGGTCGATCACCTTGAAGTCCAGGACCTCGCACCAGAAGGACGCGAGCCTCTCCGGATCATGGCAGTCGACGGCCAACTCAGTGAACCTACTTGTCATGGCTCTCCCAGATAGTGCGGACGGGACTCAGAGTATTGGCTCGTGTCGCCCGTCCGACAGATCCGGGATCTTCTTGACCAGGGACATCAGTCGGGCATGACCCGACATCAGATACATGTCAAGCTCCTGTGAGGAACAGGTCTGCGAAGAACAGGTTCCAGACACCGAGAGGCTGCACGCGTTGACCGGCATCAACTACACCGGCGTCCTCGATATCGGCAGGGCCACCACCGAGACCCTCGCGAAGCTGCTGGACGAACACCGTGAACGGCTCGGCACCCGCAAGGCCACCCGTGCGCTCGGCCCCTTCAAGCAGGGTGTGTTGGTCCTGCGCTGGTTCCTGGGCGAGACCCGGCTGGCCCAGCTCGCCCGCGACAACCACATCTCCCTGCCCGCGGCTTACCGCTACCTATGCAAAGGGCTGAACGTGCTGGCCGACCACGCCCCCGATCTGTCCACCGCCCTGGAACGCGGCACGGCGGCCGGTTACACACCTCAACCCCAACCCCAACCTCAACGGCACCGTCATCCGCACCGACCGCGTCGCCGGCCCCTGTGGCGCCGACCTGTGGTGGTCCGGCAAGCACAGCACCACGGCGGGACATCCAGGTCGTCTCCGCCCCCGACGGCTGGCCGATTTGGGCTTCCCCAGTCCGTCCCGGCCGCGAGCACGACACCTCCTGCGCTCGCACCCACGGCCTGGTCACCGCCCTGAACCGACCCGCCACCACCCTGGATGTCCCCACCCTGACCGACCTCGGCTACGAAAACGCCGGCGACGGCTTCCTCTCGACGGCCCTGACTGTCGGCGTCGCCCGGGCTGCCTTGCGCAGGCCCGTGGACACCGAGCCCGCGCGCTGGGTGACCCCTCTGTTCCGCCTGCAGCCCGGCCACGTGGGCGACGACGTCACCTTCACGCTGCCTGGGGCGCCCTGCCGGCTGCAACGGGCACTGGACGTCACCGCTGCCGCGCGTGCGCCGGCTCTGATCCTGCACCTGATCCCGCGCCTGGTGCCGGATCAGGCAACGTTCGCCCTGTTCGCGACCTCGCGACGCTGCCTGAGCCCCGCCTGACACAACACATCTGGCGGGAGGTGTTACGGACGGCATTGCATGTATCGCTCATATTAGGAGGCAAAGCTAAAATGGGCGTAATTAGCGCATAGAGGGAGGTTCATCCCCATGTCGACCGGGACACTTCTGGCGATCATCATCCCCGTCGTGGTGGTGCTTGCGCTGATCGCAGTGGCAGGCTTTCTGCTTGTGCGCCGTCGCCGTCTGCGCGAGCGTTTCGGTCCGGAGTACGAGCGAACGATCGAGGGTGCCGACAGTCGCAGGGCCGGCGAAGGCGAGCTCAGGGCGCGCGAGAAACACCACGACTCGCTGGACATCAAGCCCTTGGACAGTGGCGCCCGAGACCGATACAGCCGGGACTGGACCAATGTCCAGCAAGAGTTCGTGGACCGGCCCGAGGGCGCGGTGCATGATGCGGACCATCTGGTTACTTCCCTGATGCGTGAGCGCGGCTATCCCACCGAGAACTTCGAGCAACAGCTCAATGATCTCTCGGTCGAACACGGGCGCACGTTGGAGCACTACCGGGCAGCCCATGAAGTCGACGCACAAAGCACTGAGCACAGGGCGACCACCGAGCAGCTACGGGGCGCCATGGTGCACTACCGCGCCCTGTTCGACGAGTTGCTCTCCAACGGCGGCGGCCAAGCCCGCCACGCCCGTACCTGAACAACCTCACTCTCGTGAGATGCGGCCACCACGCGGCCAGGGACGGAGGAGACATGCAGAGCGACGGCAAATCTGACCGATCGAGCGGACTGTCAACGGAGGACCTCGCCCAGACCCCGGACCGTACCGACCGATCACAGGACGAAGCCGTAGAAGCGCGGAACGAGGCCCCAACCTTCCCCGGCGAGAGCACCCCCGTTCCGTCGGCCGAACGTTCCGAGACCGAGGGCGAGAAGACGGAAACGGACGTACCGGCCGAGGAGGAAGCCACCCAGCTCCTCAGTGCGGAGGACGAGGAAGGCTTCCGCTCACGCTGGCAAGAGGTCCAGAGCAAGTTCGTGGACGATCCGCGTGACGCCGTGCATTCCGCTGACGCGTTGGTCGCGGAGGTCATGCAGACCCTGGCCACGACGTTCGCCGAGCGCAAACAGGAGCTCGAAGAGCAGTGGAGCCGGGGCGAGCGGGCGGACACCGAAGACCTGCGCATGGCCCTGCGCCACTATCGGTCGTTCTTCAACCGTCTGCTCACTGCCTGAACGGCTGCGGAGCCCGACTGGGCGGGACCAGCCTGAAGAGGAATCGGAAGCGGCCAAGGGGCGTGACCATGATCGTCCTAGGCGTTATCTTGCTCATCATCGGCTTCGTCGCGAACATCGCGATCTTGTGGACGATCGGCATCATCCTCGTCGCGATCGGAGCCATTTTCTTCCTTCTCGGCTCCCTGGGACACGCGGTCGGAGGTCGGCGACATTACTGGTAGGCCCTGGAGGCACTGATGCCCGGTCGTCCGATCTGGAGCGGAGCGATCTCTTTCGGCCTGGTCACGGTGCCCTGCAAGCTCGAGGCAGCCACCGAAAGCCACAGCATCAGCTTCCGCCAGATCCGCATCGAGGACGGCGGCCGGATCCGCCACCGCAAAGTCTGCGAGTTGGCCAGGCGTCGGTCTCCGCCAGCTCCAGCGCCCGGTGAACCGGATCGGGCTGGCTTGTCCTGGGCCACGTCGTCCGCGCTCGCCGCCCCCGTTAATCAAGTCGTCCGGGTCGACGGCACGGCGCAGCGCCTTCAGCCAGGTCCCCCGGCCGGCCAGCTCCCTCAACAGATCCTGGGTTCCTTCCAACAGCGGCAAGTACGTTCCCCGCAACGCGGTGTGCAGCAGGGATTCTTCGGCTTCCACCGCACCGAAGTACTCCCCCAGCCCGAGAGCAGCTGCGACTGCTGCACAGCAGCGCTGCTCACTCTCCGCAGACGAAGCCGGCGACGGCCCCTCGCATGTGAGCACGTCCAGCGCGTCCCTACGGATGACGAACTGCCGCGTCCCTACGGATGACGAACTGCACGGACGGGATGTGAACTCCCGCTCGTCGGCGTCCTGTTCACGCTCCCCGGACTGACTCTCACCGGTCTCCTCACACGCATTTCGGGTCTGTGGGCCATCGGCTCATCCTGGCCGGGTCGCGCAGTATTTTGGGGTCATGGGATCCGTGGACCACCCTGTCAGCGGCCGCCGCCACAATGGGTGCCCAGCCAACCGGGCTCTGTGGATCCCGCCCCGTGGCTGGGGAATCGGGGCGGTGCCCGTTTCTATGCCATCGATTCAGTTTGGCGCCGAAGGCGGAGACCGCCGAGGAGTCGCTCGCGGGCCGAGCGCAGCCCCGAGACCGTGCCAGACGCAATCCGGTACGCCCGGGCGTACCGGGGACGGCGATGCAAGGCGAACCGCGTGCGCGCCGACAAGGCGCACGGCTTCCCCAGGAACCGCTCTCGCCTGTAACAGAGGCGGCATCACATCG
Source organism: Streptomyces sp. NBC_01003 (assembly GCF_045162695.1). NCBI lineage: Bacteria > Bacillati > Actinomycetota > Actinomycetes > Kitasatosporales > Streptomycetaceae > Streptomyces > Streptomyces sp. NBC_01003. The sequence continues at coordinate 9,832,137 of NZ_CP108707.1, read as the reverse complement.
CACGAGCCATGCCCATCAATGAAGAGAATCAACTTTCGCAACAGGCCCGTGTGCGCCGGCGCCGGCGCACACGTCGTCCTCAACGTGCGGGACGGCGCGCGGCCAGAAGATCGGCTGTGGGGGCGTGCACGACTTGCAAGCCCTGTGCCTCGAGTTCTGCGCCGATCTGCGAAGCGCTTGCCGGCCACAGCTCGAATGTCTCCCGCTGCTGGCGCAATACCCGTCCGTCTCGTTCGACGTGATAGGTGAAGACCATCCGCACGATCCCCGCATCGGGTTCTCGGGTGATGTCCGCGCCGTAGAGATCCGGGCCTACCCGGACCGGCCCGAGCCGTCCCACCTTCTCGCGCCCGGTCGGCAGTTCGGTGGGCGGAGGGTCGAAGAGCAGTAGCCCGCCGGGCAGGAGCGCACAGCTGACGGCCTGCCAGGTGGCGCGTCGGGTGGCGGGGTCGAGGCAGGCGATGACATTGGAGGCGACGGCCAGGTCTGCAACCTCCTCGAGTCCCGCTCTCTCGATGGACTCAGGGTGAAGGGTGACGCGGGCACGCTGGTCAGCGCCCAGACCAGCCAGGCGGGAGAGCAGGGCCGCGCGCATCGGGGCCGCCGGCTCGACAGCGTGGATCGGCGCGGCGGAGGCGGTCAGCAGGGTCTCGGTGACGATCCCGGTACCCGCGCCGACATCAAGGATCCCGTGCCGGGCGTGGCGGGCCGCCTCGGCGAAGCGCCGTTCTGCCGAACGGCGGTCGGTTTCGGCTTGGAGCAGATCGTAGAACTCGACAGAGACCGTGTAGTCGGCGCCGGACATGTCACTCACGGCACTGCGGCCAAACGAATCCGGGCGCGTAGCGGGCAGGGTCCGCGAGCGCACCACCGTTGAGACCGGCGAGGAGTTCGGCAACACCGACGTGGCCTTCCAGGCGCCGGCCGCGCGCAGGGCCCGCTCCTCGAGTCCGCGGGACGGCACCGCGACAAACGGCACCTTGGCCCGGGTCGCGGCCTGCACGCCCTGTGAGGCTGTCGCCGCCGGCGAACAGCGCTCGGGCCGACCCCACGCCCGCCTTCTTCAGAGCAACAGGCCTGCGATCAGGGGCGGGCCTGCCGCTGTCCACACCCTCCGCGCTGGTACCGGTGTCGAGCTTGTCATCCGCATCCATGACTCCGCACATCACCGCAAGGTCCCTCGCCGAGCCCAAGAAAGCGAGGACAATCGTCCAGCCGCGCCTCTTCAGCGTCCGCAGCAGCCCAGACGCACTGCCAAGGGGCCGCATGGGGGGCCAGAGCCGGGCGAACAACGCCTGATTCGCCGTTCTGACCGCCCGGGCCCCGCCACGGTCCTCACTATTGGCGGGCACGTTGTCCAGCAACTGGTCACCGCACCTGCCGCTCACTCCGTGGATGCGCGCTATCGCCCGACTGTGGCGGAACTGGGCAAGCGCCTCGATCCAGGCGATCGGGTGCCAGTGGCTCATGACGAGTGGAGGTCCATCTGCATGGAGCGGCGTCACGACCGACATCTGCTGCCTCCCTCGCTCGAGCCTCGTTTGCCTGTGTTCTCGACCCTACGATCAGCCCACCCCCACGGCGCGGTCCCCACGGCCGTTTGCCGGGGTTGATCAGGGAAACCCGCACCGTATGACACATCACGCAGGCGCTTGCTGCACGGTGGTGACCACCGGCACCAGCAGTGGCATTGGGCGCGCGTGCGCTGCTGCGTTCGGTGCCCGTGGCGACGGGTTCGCGCTGATCGCCCGCGGCCGGATCGGCCTGAACGGAGCGGTGCGCGAGGCCGCGAGCCGGCGCCGCGAAAGTGATCCTCATCGAAACTCGAACACAGCCTCGGCCGGTAGGAGCCGTGATCATGGGAACTGTGCCTGTACCAACCGACCCTGACGTCACCCCCGTGCCGCCGCCCGAACCCCCGCCACGCCCAGAGCCCCCAGACCCCGGCGAACCACCCGATGGGCCGAAACCGGTCGACCCGCCAAGCCCACCGGATCCCCCGACACCGCCCGGCTCACCCGTCCCGCCGCCTGAGCCGCCTGCGCCCCCCACCCCGGATGAGCCCGACCCTCCGGAGCCGAAGCCGGGCCGGCCTCACCCAATGGAGCCGCCGGACTGATGGACCCTGCGGGTGACGGCATTGGGCAGCACGCAGCCAACCGAAGGGCACGAACACCGGACGTGCCCACCCGCACGCGGCGGCGTGTCCACGGAGCTCCTTGCCCGACCGCCGAAGTTCCCATGCCCGTCACAGCCTCGCCCGGACCAAGGGGAACGAAGAGCGACCCCGGTAAGCCGGCGCCCATCCACCATCTGACAACGAGACCGAATGACAACGCCTCGCCCAGCACCCATGCCGGCGGCTCGCTCGACGAAGGAAAGACCGTTGGGGACGGGTGCATCCGATGCCCGTTGCACGGCAGCGCCTTCTGGCTGTCGGACGGCGAGGTCGTGCGGTTGACCGGCGACCGTCGTCGAGCCGAGTTGGAACGTAAAGGTGGCAAGCGGGCGGGTCCTCGTACGCTCGGCGACTCAATGGTCCTGACGCTTCGGCGGCTTCTGGCTGCGCACCGACGGAACTGCCATCCCCGACTGCGTGCCACAGGCAGTGAATCAACGGCCACGGAAACGGTCTGTGCGCATCAGATGGGGCGTCGGGTCAGGTGGGGTGCGCTTGGGAGACCACGGATGTGGCTTGCGCGATGAGGAGGGCAACGTCGTCGTGGTCGTCCGGGTCGCGCAGGGTGTCAAGGAGCCACCGGCAGGTTTCGTCGAGTGGTCTGCGGGGTTCGTCCAGGGTGTGCAGGAGAGTGTTCAGGCGCTCGTCGATGGGTTGGTGGCGGGTTTCGACGAGGCCGTCGGTGTAGAGGAGCAACCGGTCGCCAATATTCAGGTCGAACGCGGTGGTGTGGAAGGGGACACCGCCGACACCCAGGGGTGCCCCCGGGGGCAGCTCGAGCAGTTGAGGGTGCCGTCCGGGTGAGGCGAGGACGGGCGGGAGGTGTCCGGCGTTCGCGATGTGACACCGGTGGGTGTGCGGATCGTAGGTGGCGTAGATGCAGGTGGCGATGTAGTGCTCGATCCCGCAGGTGATCTTGTCGAGGTGCCGCAGGACCTCGGTGGGAGCCAGGTCGAGGTCGGCGAACGCAGATGTGGCGGTGCGTAGGCGGCCCATGGTGGCGGCGGCGTCGATGCCGTTGCCCATGACGTCACCGATCACCAGTGCGGTCTTGTCGCCCGCAAGGGGGATGACGTCGTACCAGTCGCCTCCGACCTCGCTGTATGCCTGTGCGGGTTGGTAGAGGGAGGCGACGTTCAGGCCGGTGGGCTGCGGGAGTTCGCCGGGCAGGAGGCTTCGCTGGAGGGTTTCGGCGGTGTTGCGGACGCTCTGGTACAAGCGGGCGTTGTCGATGGCGACGCCGGCACGGGCGGCCAGCTCTACGGCAAGCAGCACGTCGTCATCGTCGAACGGGAGCTGGTTGCGGGCCCGCAACAGGGCAAATGTGCCGAGGACCTCGTTGCGGGCGATCAGCGGGACCGCGAGGTAGGAGTGCATGCCCGCTTGGGCGAAGATTGCCGCGTTGTCGGTGCCGAGGGCGATGCGCTCCAGGTCCTTCTGTCCGGCGTGGGTGACGACGACGGGCCGTCCGGTGTGAACGCATTGGGTGATCAGCCGGTCCGCGCCGTACGGGGCGCGGTCGACGGTCTGCATGGCACCCGCGGCGGGAGTGGCATAGGCCGCGGACACGGCAAGCGAGCGAAACAGCTCCGGGCCCCTGGAGGGAGACGAGGGGCGCAGGGCCAGAGCGGCGTCAAGGACATCGACCGACGCCACGTCGGCCAGGTCCGGCACCGCTACCCCCACCAGTTCCTGGGCGATGTGTTCACTCTCCAGAGTCGTGCCTACACGGGCGGACGCGTCGGCGATCATGGTCAGGCGGCGCCGGGCCCGGTCCGCCTCGGCAGCTGCCCGGTGGCGTTCGCTGACGTCGATGACCGAGTTCGCCACACCGATCACCCGCCCGCTCGCGTCTTCCAGCCGGTAGTGCGACACCGACCATGCGTGATCGTGGTCCGGATCGGCGCGGGTGCGGCCGACGGTGTGCTGGTCGATCAGGGGAGCGCCGGTAAGCAGCGCCCGGCGCATCGCGGACTCGATCGAGTCGACGTCGAGGGACGTGAGGATGTCATGCGGGCGCCGGCCGAAGTGATCGGCCGCCGGTATGCCATTGATGCGCTCCAGCTCCGGGTTGACCAGCACATAGCGCAGGTCCGTGTCCAGCAGGGCGATGCCGATGGGAGCCTGCGAGATCAGGCGCTGTGACAGGGCCAGGTCAGTCTCCATCCGCTTCAAGGTGCTCTGATCGGCAGCGATGCCCAAGGCGTAGATGTCGCCGAGGTCGTCCACCAGGCGCATGTTGCGGAACTCCACCAGGCGCGTACTGCCGTCCTTGTGCCGGATCGGGAACGCGCCCGCCCAGCTCTCGCCGGTCCCCATCACCTCGGCGAACAGCCCGACCACCACGTCCCGCTGCTCCTCGTGGACCAGCAGCTTTGCCGCGTACCGGCCCAGAGCCTCCTCGGCCGTGTACCCGAACACCTCATCGGCCTGCGGGCTCCAGAACACGATCCGCCCACTGGCGTCCAGAACGACCGCAGCCACGCTGAGCAGATCGAGCAACCCTCCCGGCGGCGCCGCCCCCGCCCCGCCGTCCACCTCCCCCTCCCGCTCCCGCTCCGGGCGTGACTCGTGGACATCCATCCTGAAGAGCTCCCTCCTCAGCGCAAGCCCACTCAGGACGCGTGCTGCTTGAGGCCTTCCCTTCCATGCTGCTCCCGCAACCCCGTGTCCACGATCCGACAGCAGCGCGCGGCACCGCGGCACCCATACGTTTCCAAGCGCCGCGAACAGGAGCGCGTAGCTAGAGGGGCGCTCGGACAGCCACCGGTGAGGAGGCCGCGGCCGGCAAGGGGGATGGCCGCAACCAGGGACGGATCCAGTGTCCCAGCGGGTCGTGGCGAGGGTCGCCCCGGTGCGGGCGGCGAGGCCCCTGACGAAGGCCGCTCCGGTGAGAGGCTCGGCGTCCGGGATCGGGTGGTGCTGACGCGGCGAGCCCGTCACCCTCAAGGTGCGGGAGCGTCTGAGCGTTGCCTTGCTGCTACGGATTGTTGTGCAGTCGCCCCAGGCGGAGCGACTATGGGCGGTTCGAACGACGGGGCGACCGCATCCAGGTCATGCGCCGCAAGGCCCATCACCTGGATCAAGCAGCTGATCGAGCCACCGACACGGAGCAGCGGGCGCGGCTGAAGGCCAAAGCTCAGCGGATCAGACACCAGATCGACCAAGCGGGCATTCAGGCCACCAACTCGGTGGCCTGACCACGGGAGGCAGGGCAGCCGACTCCTCCCGAACCGGACGGCCCCGTTCGCTCATCCCCTGACCTGAAACGCTGGACAGGAACGCGACACGCACTGGGCCCTCCGTTTCGGCGGGTCCCCTCCTGAACCTCGAGCCGCTGCCGGACCGGCTCATCGACCTCCTGGACCGCCTCCTCAGCGGCGGGGCCGTGCTCACGGGTGATCTCGTGCTGTCCATCGCCGACATCGATCTCGTGCGGATCCAGTCCCGCCCGCGTGATGCGCCCCATGCGGAGGGGCACGAGACAGGACCCGGCCGGGTGGCGACTATGGGCCCCGGCCGGGTCCTGCGTGCGTGGGTGTGGCGGCTTGGCCGCGCTCAGTGCTCGTCGTCGCGCATCTCGTCCTCGCCGCGCTGACGAGTCATCTCATCCTGGAGGCTGTGCTTGAGATCCTCGGGGCCCTTGCCCCGTACACGCTCCTCGCCTGTGCCAGGGTGAGCGGGTTCGCGGTCTGAGCGGCGCGTGCGCTCCTGTTCCTCGCGGCCCTTGCCCGGTTCCTGGCGCTTGCCCCACATACCGCCCATGACGGCGACTCCTCTGAGACATGCGTGGATGGAGCTTCCTCCTTCCACACCGACACGCAAGGTGACGTACGCGCCATTTGAGTTACGAGCCGGCTCCAGGGTGTGCAGTCGCACTCGGCCCCACCTGCGGGGCCCGGGGTGGATCGCTCGACGGCAGTACCCGCTTCCACGTGGTGACATGCTGCGGTGGGGTACCAAAACAAGGCACATCAGACCAGGCCCCATCGACGCCGCACAGCGCGCGAGGGCGGGCGATGGCAATGCCCGTAGCGGTGGCTGAGACGGGCGCTGTGTCAGAAGTGGCGGTGTGCTACCTGCGGCGAAGCGTAGACATACCCGAGCCCAGCCGATCGACATCGATGCGCCCCTGGGTGACTATCCGCCCCCCACGGGCAGCGCCACCACATCGATCCCGGAGGGAATCCGCCTGTGCGCTGTCATCCTTCCCGGCCTTTGGAGTTGAGCGCCCGCCCGGATCGGCAGACCATCACTACGTGGCGGTACCTGGTGAGCAGTACGCGATCGCGGTCAGGGTGATGGCCTCTGTACCCGGGTTGCGGACCATGACCTGCCAACTAGTGGTTGATCGGAGCGTACCGCCGGGCTTGTGACCTTGGTTGTCGCGCGCCTTCCGAGTCGGCAGCCCGCAGGTCTCCCACCTGTACGGTTGCCAGGTGGTCGCGGGCTGCCGGAGCGGAACTCGCGTGGTCAAGCCTCCGGGTGTGTGACCCGCTCGATCACGCCGTACGGCCGATGACCTTTCCCGGGCCCCGGTCGGACGGTCGGATCAGCGCAGTCCGGCGAAGAGATCGTTCTCGGGTACGGCCGCGCCGGTGGCGTCCTTGACACGTACGAAGGTCTCCATGCCCATCAACTCGCCGAACCTCTCCTTGCCCATCTTGAGAAAGAATATGTTCTCGCCCTGACTGGCGTGCGCGGCCAGCGCATCGAACTTCTGACCGCTGAATGCGGTGGTGTCCACCCACGTGGTGATCTCATCGTCGGGGAGGCCGATCTCCGCCATCGCGGCGGCCTCCGCAGGATCCGGCTCCGGCATGTCCTCATGAAACTCGCGCAGGGTCTCCCCGAACCGCTGCATCATCGAGCGGGGCATCGTCGTCCAGTACACCTTCGGTGTCAGCGCGGTCATCTCCAGCGCCGCCATCGTGATGCGGTGGGCCTGGATGTGGTCGGGGTGGCCGTAGAAGCCGTTCTCGTCGTAGGTGACGACCACATCGGGCCGGTAGTGCCGCATGAGTTCCGCAAGTCGGGCGGCGCCCTCCTCCACGGGGGTCTGCCAGAAGGATCCGGGGGCGTCGTTGCTCGGCCAGCCCATCATCCCGGAGTCGGCAAAGTCCAGCATCTCCAGATCGCTGACCTTCAGGACGTCACAGCTCGCCTCAAGTTCTTGACGGCGCATCAGGGCGATGGCCGCCGGATCGTGCCCGGGGTCACCCGGCTTGACACCCCCCGGTCCGTCACCGCAACCGCCGTCGGTACACGTCACGAGAACCGTGCGGATGCCCTCCGCCGCATACCGCGCAAGGACCCCTCCGGTTCCGGTGGCCTCGTCGTCGGGGTGGGCGTGCACTGCCATGAGCGTCAAGGGCCGGTCAGTCATGAAACATTCCTCCTGCAGAAAGACGTCTTGATCCGAGCGCGCGGCGGGCGTACCGCGATCCCGAGGGCCCGGATCCCGCCAGGGTGAATGATCTTGTTCCCACCCGTGCGACGCCGGTCCCTCGATCGATGCAACAGTGCCGCCCGGACCGGCTGTTCCCGGCGAGGCCGATGGGCTTCCCAGGCGTCGGCGCGAGAACTCGAACACGGTACAGGCGCGACCTGCATGTCTCAGCGCCACGTCGGATCCGACTTCCCTCCGGCACCAGCCGTGGGATTCCGACACGAAATTTGAGACCCTACTGGAGGTCTCGGGGCACGTATCGGAGGTCCCTCACGCCGCACGCTGTCTGGTCCGGCGCCATCAGCATTGGGCTGGTCACGATCCCTATCAAGGTGACCACAGCCACGGAGGACCACAGCGTGCGTTTCCACCAGCACCACCTGGACGACATGGCCAGAGTGCGTACCAAGAGGTTCTGCGGGATCGAGGAGCGCGAGCTCGGCGCCGAGGAGATCGGCGAAGGGGATGAGGTCTCGAGGGACACGATCTTCGCGATCACTGACGAGGACCTGTCCGACCTGCCCCTGCCCATGGCGAAGGCGATCGAGATCGTTTCTTTCGTGCCGTACCGCGACATCGACCTCATCCGGATCGGCGAGGTCCACTACGTCGAACCCGACGGCCAGATAACTGTCAAGCCGTACACGCTCCGTCGACCCGCCGCGCGGGGCGTGACAGAGTGCGGGTATGGCCGACCTGAAGCGCTACCGGCTCACCCTCACGAACGCGGGCGCTGTCGTCATGCAGGGAGCGTGGCCCGATCTCGCGAGCGCCGAGCGGAAATTCACCTCGTGGATCGGCAGCTACAGCGCCATAGCCGAGGCGAAGATCGTCCTCTCGGAACGGGGCGGCGACAACTATGAGGCCATGAAGCAGTGGCCCGACGACCAGGCGTAGCCACCCGTCGTTGTCAGTGCCTGCCTGCGCCTTCAGGCTGACCTTCATCTATCCGCTCTGCACGCGCACGCGTCCATGCTGGCGTACAAGGGTGTCCAGCGGTGGGCGTCGATGCCGAACTCGCCTCCTGGGCCGATCATGAATCCGTAGGCCATGGACACCCGGCAGTCCCCGGCCGGAATCAACCAGCCGTCATCCGCTCGGTCTTCGGGAACGTCGGCGTTCAGAACGCGTGGGCCGCCCTCGTACGCGGGGGGCCGGCGGCAGAGCGATGCCACCCCAGCGATCCTGGAAAGCCACGGCGCGGTCGATCTCCGCAGCGGGTATCCCGTGACTGAGCCACACGTCCCGGTTGCGCCGCATATCCGGCCGAGGCGCACGCAGCCCGTGCACCTCAACGAAGCACCGGGCCCGCCGGCTCAGACCTTCAGGCGCCATAGACACACGTGCGTCTTCCATCACGGCCGCCCGTCGCAAGCGAGGGCCGGGGGCTCGGCCGTGTAGTTCATCAGCGGCTCAGGGCGGTAGACGCCACAGCACGCGCAGGTGAATCCGAGACCACTGGTCATGGCATGGAGCCTAGTGAGGGCCTCGGCGCCTCCGGCCGTCCGGAGGCGCCGAGGCCCTCAGACCATGCGGAGGCGCCGAGGCCCTCAGACCGTGCCGGGTCGGGACCGGTACAGCTGGGTGTGGTACCGGCCCGCGGTCTCCAGCCCGATCGGGTCGTGACCCGCGAGACGAACCTGCTCGATGGCGTAGCGCTGCTCCGCCGGACCGGTGAACAGGCGCTGCGGATAGGTCCGCGCCGGGTCCGTCTCCGTGACCAGCCCGAAGGTGCTCAGAGCGGCGGCCACCGGGTGATACGGCACGGTCCGCAGCACGAACGCGTACACCCAGACCGGGACCTCGGCACACTCCAGAAGCGCCTCGAAGGTGCTCTTGGTGATGTAGCCGATGCCTCCGGTGACGGTGATCAGCCCGCAACGCTCGACGGCGCGCCGCAGGCCTGGTCCGGGCGGAGCCTGCTCCAGGTTTTCGCCATAGCCCTCGTCGAGCAGGCCGACGTCGAGGGCATATCGGACGGCCTGGTCCGCCGCGTCGAGTCCGATGACCGGTGTCGCGTCCGGGCGGCGCCGTGAGACGTAGAACTCCTTGTCCACCTCGATGAGTTCAGCGGTGGTGAGGGATTCCGCCTCGGGGCCGGTGTAGTGCTCGTACAGCTCGGCGAGCGTGAGGTCGTGATTGAGCAATGCGGCGTTGATGCCGTAGGAACAGCACAGGTCAAGCACCGTGACGGGGCCGTCCGTGCCGTGGACGGCTGCCCGGTCGGCCCGGGCGCGACGGAATACTTCCTGGCCATGGTGCGGGATCTCGTACTCCAGTGGTGCGAGCCCGTGGAAATAGGCGCGCGGATCCGGCTGATTGTAGATGTCGTCGAACCGGGCCTTGCCGGGTGTGGTGATACTCGGCCGTCCTGAGCTCATGCGGCACACCTCCCGCGGTGGGGGACAGCTAGCGCTACGCGGATCAACGTCTATGGGACCCGTGGTGGGGCCGGTAGAAGCGCGGGGCGAAACCGGCCATGTGCCCGTTCTCACCCGGCATCGCCGGCATGCGCTCCGGCCGGTGGGTGTCAGGGCCCACGGCGAACGCTCGACCGCGCGACGTCGTCAGACACGGCAGGTCATCGCGCCAACCGACGAGGTCTGCTGGACGATCCATCATCGCACTGCCGCTGCCGCCACGCTCGTCGACGTCCTGCCGTTCGTGCTCAGCATCGCGGCCGCCGTCGCCGCCCCGGCGCGCCCGCCGACCCCGTCAGCCGGGTCGCGCCCGCAGCTCCCAGGGAGTACAGCGGGCGTCCGCGGCCTGCCGAGTCTCCCGCCGTCAACGGCGGGAGATGGGGAGAACCTGCGTGGCGCCGATGTCGCACTGGGCTGACCAGCGCTTCGAGGTTGTGACACAGCTTCCAAGCAACCCGCAGCCACCAACGAGCACCGCCCTGCATCAGCCACCAACAACCGCCGAGGGCTCCGTCGTGCTGCCCGGAGGAGATCACCGTGCCGACCGTCGAGACCCTCCCCCGCTTCGCCGCCGACCTCCAGCACCTCACCCCCGCACGCGCTCGTCGACGCACACCAGACCCGCACCGTCTGCCACCGGGACGCCGTCGGCCGTGTCGTCATGTGGACCGACGCGCTCGCCGCCACCACGCGCACGCGCTGGGACACCGAGGGCCGCCTGTGTGAACGCAGCGCGGGCGACGGCGCCTCCACTGAACAGTGACCGTGCCTCAGGACCTGCTCGTGCCCACCCGCAGAAATGAGGCTGCGCGTCGCGCGCGAGGGAGGTGCCCGAGCGCCCCGCGCCCCGCGTCAGGGAGCCCGGACGGCCACGCGCCAGGCGGCATCGCCCGGAAGCCTGACGGTTGCCACCCGGGACTGTCGAAGCGTCAGTCAGGCGGAGAGTCGGGCTTCCGGGCGATGCAGCGGCCAATCCTCGCTGTCAGGCGGAAGCGGGTGTGGGATCGGCTGCCGCCGAGGCGTCGGCTGCCGAGTCCACCGCCCCGCCTCCTGCGCTGTCGTTCCGGCCGCCCCCTCGTACGAGAAGGACGCTGAGTGCGGCCAGGATTCCCACCACTGTCAGGCCGACCAGGCCCCCCTTGGTGGAACCCGTCGTGGTCTCCAGGATGCCGAAGGCGGTCGGGGCGACGAAGCCGCCCAGGTTGCCGATGGAGTTGATGAGCGCGATGCCCGGGGCAGCGGCGCGGGCGTCCAGGTAGTTCTGCGGAATGGTCCAGAAGATGGGGGAAGCGGGCTTGAAGCCGACCGCGGCGATGCAGAGGGCGCCGAGGCCGAGCCACGGCGAGACGTAGACGGCGAGCAGTGTGCCGAGGCTGCCGATGAGCAGCAACGTGATCAGCAGGGGGCGGCGCTTGCCCATGTGGTCGGAGAGCCGGCCGGAGACCCAGACGGCGGCGATCGCGAACAGCCAGGGGACGGAGGTGAGGAGGCCGACCTGGAACTCGGAGAGGTCGCCGACGTCGTCGACGATCGAGGGGAGCCAGAACGTCACCGCGTACAGGGCGACGTTGATCGCGAAGTAGATCCAGAGGAAGAGCAGCATCTGGGGGTCGGCGAGCAGCTTCCAGCGGGAGACCTTCGCGCTGCCGCGCTTGCTTTCGCGGGCGGCCTGTTCGGCGTCGATGGTGGCTACGAGGCCCTGCTTCTCCTCGTCGGTGAGCCAGTCGGCGCTCTCGATGCTGTTGTCCAGGAAGCGGTAGACGACGAAGCCGAGAGCGATCGAGAAGAGGCCCTCGATGAAGAACATCCACTGCCAGCCGGCGTGACCGAGGAGGCCGTGCATCTCCATGAGCGCGCCGGAGATCGGGCCGACGATGACGGTCGCCGTGCCGGAGCCCATGAGGAAGACGGAGGTGGCGCGGCCGCGGTGGGAGTCGGGGAGCCAGCGGGAGAAGTAGTAGATGACCGCGGGGAAGAAGCCCGCTTCCGCGACGCCGAGGAGGAAGCGCAGCACGTAGAACATCTCGGCGCTGTTCACGAAGGCCATGGCGGTGGCCACGACCCCCCAGCTGATCATGATCCGGGTGAGCCAGATCCGTGCGCCGAATCGCTCCATGAGGATGTTGGAGGGCACTTCGAAGATCGCGTAAGCGATGAAGAAGATGCCCGCACCGACACCGAACGCGGCCGCCGACAGACCGGTGTCGGCGCTCAGTTCGTCCTTGGCGAAGCCGATGTTGACCCGGTCCATGTAGTTCACGACGAACATGATGAAGAACAGCGGTATGACGCGCTTGAAGATCTTCTTGATGGCGGACTCGACGGCCGGGGGGTGCTGCACGGCGCCGTTGACGGCGCTCTGGGGTACTGCGGACACGAGCGGCTCCGATCGTGAATGCGGGGTACGGCAGGGCGGGAGTCGCCGGGGCCGGGAAGGAGAACTGCTCCCGGCGGAGAACGCCCGCAACCAGAGCCGGGAGCCGGGACGTACGAACTCCCGGCTCCCGTCAGGCAGTTGGTGTCACCAGCGGGGGAAGGACGGGGCTTCCCAGGCCGGGTCGGCGACGCGCATCGCGGCCGCGTCGTCGCGTTCGCGCATCGTGCCGTCGTCGTCAAGCCAGCGTTGGTGCAGGACGGCGAGCCTGTCGCGGTCGAGGGTGACGCCGAGGCCGGGGGCGTCGGAGACGGTCACCTTGCCGTCCGTGAAGGTGATGCGTTCGTTCAGCACGTCCTCGGACTGCCAGGGGTAGTGCGAGTCGCAGGCGTGGTGCAGGTTCGGGACGGTGGACGCCACGTGTGTCATCGCGGCGAGCGAGATGCCCAGGTGGGTGTTGGAGTGCATCGACACTCCGACGCCGAAGGTGCGGCATATGGCGGCGAGTTCGCGGGTGTTGCGCAGGCCGCCCCAGTAGTGGTGGTCGGACAGGACGACCTGGACGGCGTCGCACGTGAACGCCTCCTTGACCTCGTCGAAGGTCGTCACACACATGTTGGTGGCGAGCGGCACGTCGGTACGGGCGGCGACGGCGGCCATGTTGGGCGTACCGAGCGTGGGGTCCTCCATGTACTCCAGGACGTCCTGCAGCGCCTCGATGACCTTGATGGAGGTCTCGACGGACCAGGCGCCGTTGGGATCGAGTCGCAGCGGGCTTCCGGGGAACGCCTCGGCGAGGGCGCGTATCGCCGCGATCTCCTGCTCGGGCGCGAATACGCCGCCCTTGAGTTTGAAGGAGCGGAAGCCGTAGCGCTCGGTGAACTTGCGCGCCTGGTCGACGATGCCGGCCGGGTCGACGGCCTCGCCCCAGTCGTCCACCTCGGAGTCGACCCCCTTCGGGTGCTCGCCCCACTTGCAGAAGAGGTAGCCGCTGTACTCGACGGCGTCGCGCACCTTGCCGCCGAGCAGGGCGTGAACCGGCAGGCCCTGTGCCTTGCCGAGCGCGTCCAGGCAGGCGACCTCGAAGCCGCAGACGACGGACAGCCGCAGCTTGTCGGCGGTCTGAACGCCTCGCAGGCCACCCACGTCCACCTGGTTCGTCACCCGCTCCTCGGCCACCGCGACCTCGTCCGCGAGGGTGAACAGGCCGTTGAGGTCTGCGACGGACCGGCCGACCAGCTTCTCTGCGTACGGGCGGGCCAGCTCCAGGTACTTGGTGTCGCCGTAGGTCTCGCCGAGGCCGGTGATTCCGTCCGCGGTGGTGATCTCGATGATCAGGCGGGGGGTGTACGGCTGGTGCACCCCCTGGGCGTTGAGCAGCGGCGGGTCGGCGACGAGGATCGGGGTCAGCCGGACGTCGGTGACCGTCAGGTCGTTCATCGGGCGGCTCCAACGAGGTTCAGGCCGGTGGTGAGCAGTGTTTCGAGGTCTGCGAGGTCTGAGGGGGGCGGGTCGGTGAGGGGCGCGCGGACCGGTCCGACGGGGCGGCCGCGCAGCCGGGCCGCCGCCTTGACCAGGGACACCGCATACCCGGGCCGCCGGTCGCGCAGCTCCACGAAGGGCACGTAGAAGTCGGCGAGCAGCTTGTCGACGCGGCCGTCGTCGCCTGTCGACAGGGCCTGGAAGAAGGCGTTGGCGATCTCCGGGGCGAAGGCGTGGACGGCCGAGGAGTAGGCGGGGATGCCGACCGTCGCATAGGCGCGGGCCTGGAGCTCGGCTGTCGGGGCGCCGTTGAAGAAGAGGAAGCCGTCGGGGGCGGCGAGGGTGCTGCGCTGGAGCCGGTCGAGGTCGCTGTGGCCGTCCTTGAGGCCGATGACGCCGGGGATCGCGGCGATCCGGCGCACGGTCTGCGCGTCGTACGTCACGTGGTCGCGCTGGTAGGCGATGAGTGGCAGCCGGGTGCGGTCGGCGATCCGGCGGAGTTGCTCGACCAGCCCGTCCTGCGGGGCCTTGTTGAGGTAGTGCGGCAGGACGAGGAGTGCGTCGGCTCCGGCGTCTTCGGCGATACGGGCGAAGCGCAGCGCCTGGGCGTAGCCGTAGCCGGTACCGGCCACGACCGGGACGCGGCCCGCCGTCACCTCCACGGCGGTCGCGACGACCTGGCCGTACTCGTCCTCGTCGAGCGCGCTGAACTCCCCCGTGCCGCAGGCCGGAAAGAGCGCGCCGGGGTTCGTCTCCAGTTGCCCGGCGAGATAGCTGCGAAAGCCGTCGAGGTCGAGTGATCCGTCGGCCTGGAAGCTGGTGAGCGGGAACGACAGCACACCCTGGGCCATGCCGTCGCGCAGCCGCGCCGCAGTGCCGGTGAGGGGGGTCCGAGCCACCATGCTGTCTCCGTATGTAGATGACGTTCGCACATGGGGATGGACAGTAGGCTCGGGAGACCACCCCGTCAATGGGTTCGAGCAAGCGATTCGGCATCAAGTGCAGGCGAGGACACGCAGCTCGGGACGGTACGTACGATCGACCCATGTCCGAATCTGTTGAGCCCGTGGTCCGGCCGTCCGAGTCCGGCGTGCGCGAGGTGAAGTCGGCCGCTCGCACGGTCGAGCTGCTCGAACTCCTCGCCGATCGCGGCGACCGGCCCGCCCGACTGCAGGAACTCGCCGCCGAGTTGGGCGTCCCTCGCAGCTCCATGTACGCGCTGCTGCAGACCCTGATCGCACGCGGCTGGGTGCGCACCGACGCCACCGGCTCGCTCTACGGAATCGGCCTGCGCACACTGCTCACCGGCACCACCTATCTGGACACCGACCCCGTGGTCCGCGTGGTACGCCCGTACCTTGACGATGCCTCGGAGCAACTCGGCGAGACCATCCATCTGGCCCGCCTCGACGGCATGGACATCGCCTACCTCGCGACCCGCGAGTCGCACGAGTATCTGCGCACCATCAGCCGAGTGGGGCGCTGGCTTCCCGCCCACGCGGGCGCACTCGGCAAGGCGCTGCTGGCCGAACACCCCGACGCGGCACTGCCCGACGCACCGTACGAGGCACTGACCCCACGCACCCACACCACCCTTGCCGCGCTCGTCGCCGACCTCGCACAGGTCCGGGCCCGCGGCTACTCGATCGACCGCGAGGAGGGCGTCACCGGCATCGTCGGATTCGGCTTCGCGCTGCGCGTGAACGGCGAAGCGCCGGCGCAGGACGCGATCAGCTGCTCGGTGCCGGTGGCACGGCTCACCGAGGAGCGCGAGCGGCGGATTGTGACCGTGATGCAGAAGGTGCGCGAGGAGATCGAGGCAAGACTGACTCAGGGCACGGGCGCGGGCGGGGTCGACTGGCGCTGAGCCCCTGGTCTCGACGAGCGATTCGGAGGTTCGCAGATCGCCCAGGAGGACGAAGGCGGACGGGTCCGACAAGTAACGGCTGACGGACAGACAAGGGGAGGACTCGATGCCGCTCCACCTCCAGCAGGGGATCCTCACTCAGTGACCCTCAGCCGACCGAGTTGACGAACGGCGGCCACACAACCTCGCACGAGGCGGCACACGAAGACGGGTCCGTCACGCACGTGCGTGACGGACCCGGAACATCCCCAATCGCCCTCACCGCCCACAGCACCTGGCAGGGCGCGACTTCCCGCCACGGAGAGGAGTCACTAACGGAGCGGACACGGCGGTGACACCCGGCAGAAACGGGTGGTCCCTAATTTCTGTCGCACGACAGGAACTCCGCAGGATCACGCCTCCGCGACAGGGGACCGCCATGACCGTGACCACCGACTCCACAACACCACCTCCCCCTCCGTCGGCCGGCGTCACGGACGACGGCACTCTGGCCACCTTCGGCTACCGCCAGGAGCTGCGGCGGCAGATGGGGAGGTACGCGTCCTTCGCCGCCGGGTTCTCCTTCATCTCCGTCCTGACCACGGTCTTCCAGTTCTTCTCCCTGGGCTACTCCTTCGGCGGGCCGCTGTTCTTGTGGACCTGGCCCGCCGTGCTCATCGGCCAACTGCTGGTCGCCGCGTGCTTCGCCGAACTCGCCGCCCGTTACCCCATCTCCGGGGCGATCTTCCAGTGGTCGACCCGGCTGAGCCGCCCGGCCTTCGGCTGGTTCACAGGCTGGATCATGGTGATCGGCCAGGTGGTCGTGGTCGCCGCCGCGGCACTCGCACTGCAGGTCGTTCTGCCCCCGATCTGGTCCGGATTCCAGCTCGTCGGCGGCGACCCGGCGCCCACCACGGCGACCGGGGCGGCCAACGCCGCCCTTCTGGCTCTCGTACTGCTCGCGCTGACCACGGCCGTCAACGTGCTCGACAACCGGGTCATGTCGGCCGTCAACCGGATCGGCGTCACCGCCGAGATCATCGGCGCGATCCTCATCGTCGTACTGCTGTTCACCCACGTCGAGCGCGGTGCCGGAGTGACCCTGAAGACAGGCGGCCAGGACGGCACGGTGGCGGCGCTGCTGGTGGGCTCGTTCACCGCGGCATACGTCCTCATCGGCTTCGACAGTGCGGGCGAGATGAGCGAGGAGACCCGTAACCCACGTCGCACCGCTCCCCGCACCATCCTCAGCGCCCTCGCCACGGCGGGTGCCCTGGGCGGCCTGCTGCTGCTCGGCGGCCTCCTCGCAGCACCCAGCCTCACCGACGGCCGCCTCGCCACCGAGGGGCTGAGCTACGTACTCACCAGCAGTCTGGGCGACGGGGTGGGCAAGGTCCTTCTCGCGGACGTGGCGGTGGCCGTCTCCGTGGCCACGCTCGCCATCCAGACCGCCGGGAGCCGGATGCTGTTCTCGATGGCGCGCGACGGGATGCTGCCCTTCTCCGCACGGCTGGCGAAGGTGTCGCCGCGCACGGGCATGCCCTTCGTCCCGGCGCTGGTGGTGGGCGGGCTGGCCGCGGCGCTCGCGCTGCTCAACCTCGCTTCCCCGGAGGCGTTCGTGGCCATCGGCACCACGTGCATCGCGATGCTGTATCTCGCGTACCTCGGGGTGACGGCGCCGATGCTGGTCCGCCGGCTCAAGGGCCGGTGGCCCGCGACGGATTCCGGAGACCGTGACGAGTTGGGCAGGCCACTGTTCTCCCTCGGCCGCTGGGGTCTGCCCGTCAACGCGCTCGCGGTCGTCTACGGGCTGTTCATGACGATCAATCTGTCCTGGCCTCGCGCGCAGGTGTACGACCCGGCAGGGGGCCACTGGTACTTCCATTGGTTCACCGTCCTGTTCGTCGGCGCCACGGTGGCCGCCGGTGCGGTGTACCGGAGCCGCGCAGGGGCTGCCCCAGCGGCCAAGGGTCCGGGGCGCAAGGAGCCGGCCGAGGCCGTGCGTATCTGAGCGGTCACACGCCCGGCCGCGTCGTAATCACTGCGCCGCGAGGAGCTGTTGCCCCTCGCGGCGCAGCCGTGCCAGGGAGCGCTGCGGCACGCCCGCAATCCGCAGGGCCGCGTCGGCTGTCGCCACGGCGAGGGCCGACGCGTCGCGGGCAGGGTCGGCACGCCGGATGAGGATCACGCTCTCGGTGAGGCCGAAGAGGAGGTCCGTTCGGAGCGCCAGCTCCTCGGCGCCGAGCGCCGCGCCCGGCTCCATGCCCGCCAGCAACTCCCCGTAGGACGCCTTCAGTTCGGTCCGTACCTGGTGGAAGACGCCAAATCGTTCCGTCTGCACCTCGGGCAGAAGGTACAGGGCCCCGAGGTTGTGCGGGCCACGGCACAGCAGCGTGACGTCGGAGTGGCACAGGGCCCACAGCCTCGCCTCGGCGGCTGCTCCTGTACGGGCCACCAGGTCTCGGGCGATCTCCAGCGAGGGACGGACGGTCCCTTCGAGCAGTGCCGCGAGGATCGCTTCCTTGCCGTCGAAGTAGTGGTACAGCGACGCCTGTCGCAGGCCGGCGCGCTCGGCGACCGCCCGGGTGGAGGTCGCGGTGTAGCCGTGCGTGGTGAACAGCTCGGCCGCGGCGGCCAGAACCTCTTCGCGCGGCTCCAGCCCGCTGGCGGGACGCGCCTGGGCGCGCGGGCGGCCGACTTTTCTGGTGGTGGGCGGGCTCACTCCGTGATCCTCGCACAGGCCCGCGAGATCCCCGCGGGCCGAGCTGCCGAGGTGAGATGCCGGTTACCGCGCCGAAATGCCCGGGCAATGGCCCCGACTTGGCCTGAGCCTAATTTCTGTCGCACGACAGAAATAGCGTCGAGCCGGAGGTTCAACCGTGGCGACAGCTTCGGAGACAGCGTCGGCCTATGGTGCCCGCGATCACGCCCGGGCCCAGGACGGCACACAGTGCGACACCATGCCCGTACTCCCGGCCAGCAGTTGGCCGACGCCCCCCGAGGGCATCGCAGCCGAGGATCTCGTGTGGTCCGAGACCCTGGCAGGCGGCAACTACACCCACAAGATCCTTGCGCGTGGCACCGAGTTGCGCCTGACCGACCTCACCGGCGACGCGTGCGCACACGTCCTGCTGTACTGCGCCGACCGCCCCTGGGAGCGGCTGAACGCGGCCGACACGGTCAAGGTGTTCTGGAACGCCTACCTCGGCGAGGGACATCTGCTCCTGTCCGACCAGGGCCGGGTTCTCGCCTCCGTCACCGAGGACACCTCCGGCCGGCACGACGCCCTCAGCGGCACGTCCACCCTCGTCCGCAACACCGAACGGTACGGGGACGGAACTCCCCAGTCGGCCGCCCCGGCCGGACGCGAGCTGTTCAAACTCGCCGCCCTCAAGAACGGCCTCGGCCCGCGGGACATCCCGCCGTCCGTCTCCTTCTTCCAGGGCGTACGGATCAGCGAGGACGGCACCGCCTGCTTCACCGGCTCCGCGGGAGCCGGCACGTCCGTCACGCTGCGCGCCGAGCAACCGCTGACCGTACTCATCGCCAACGTCCCCCATCCACTGGACCCGCGGCCCGTGTACATCTGCGGACCCCTTGAGGTCCTCGCGTACCAGGCAAGGCCGACGACCCCCGGCGACACGCTGTGGGACGCCACGCCCGAGGGCCGCCGCGCCTTCCTCAACACCGCCGAGCACCTCAACGCCAGGGGGATCGCATGACCGTCACCAGCGCCCCTGCGGGCCGCGTCGTCCACGACCGGACCGTCCCCGCCCGCTCCGCCTGGTCCGCCGTCGTACGCACGGGCCAGCTGCTGACCATCACCGACCTGCACGGGAACCAGGCCGCAGACTTCCTCGTCTACGACGCCCACGACACCTCCGTGCGCTACAGCGCCCCCGACACCATCCAGGCCCAGGGCAACATCTTCCTGACCACCGGCTCGGTGCTGCTGTCCAACGAGCACACACCGCTGATGACCGTCGTCGAGGACACCTGCGGTCGGCACGACACCGTGGGCGGCGCCTGCTCCAAGGAGTCCAACACCCTCCGCTACGGACACCACACCTGGTCTCAGCACGCCTGCGTGGAGAACTTCCTCGCCGAGGGCAGCAAGCACGGACTGGACAAGCGCGACCTGGTCTCCAACATCAACTGGTACATGAACGTGCCCGTCGAGACGGACGGCACCCTCGGCATCGTCGACGGCATCTCGGCCCCGGGCCTGAAAGTCGTACTGCGCGCCGAGACCGACGTCATCGCGCTGCTGTCCAACTGCCCGCAGATCAACAACCCCTGCAACGGATTCCACCCGAGTGCCCTGCAGACGACGATCACCGAGCCGGACGAGAGCTGAAGCCCATGACGTTCGACACCCTGCTGGTCGCCAACCGTGGCGAGATCGCGTCGCGCATCATCCGCACCGCTCGCCGGATCGGCCTGCGCACCGTCGCGGTCTACTCCGACCCGGACCGCGGCGCCGAGCACGTTCGGCTGGCCGACGAGGCCGTACGGCTCGGCCCGGCCCCTGCCAAGGACTCCTACCTGAACGCCGCTTTGATCCTGAAGGCCGCCGAGGACACCGGAGCCGGCGCCGTCCACCCCGGCTACGGCTTCCTGTCCGAGGACGCCGGCTTCGCCCGCCGCTGCGCCGAAGCGGGTCTGGTCTTCGTCGGCCCCACCCCCGAACAGCTGGAGCTGTTCGGCGCCAAGCACACCGCGCGCGCCGCCGCTCATGCGGCGGGTGTGCCTCTCGCCCCGGGCACGGGGCTGCTGCCCGACACGGACGCCGCCCTCGCGGCGGCCGAGGGAATCGGCTACCCGGTCATGCTCAAGGCGACCGGCGGGGGCGGCGGTATCGGCATGCAGGCGTGCCACGACGCGGACGCCCTCGAAGACGCCTGGGAGCGGGTACAGCGCGTGGCCGCCGCCTCCTTCTCCTCCGCCGGCGTCTTCCTGGAACGGCTCGTCGAGCGCGCCCGCCACGTCGAGGTGCAGGTCTTCGGCGACGGCGAGGGCCGCGTCGTCACCCTCGGCGACCGCGACTGCTCGCTGCAGCGCCGCAACCAGAAGGTCCTGGAGGAGGCGCCCGCCCCTGGCCTCCCGGACGCGGTACGCGAGCAACTGACAACCTCGGCACGGGACTTGTGCGCGTCCGTGAACTACCGCTCCGCCGGCACGGTCGAGTTCGTGTACGACGCCGCCCGCGAGGAGGTGTACTTCCTCGAAGTCAACACCCGCCTCCAGGTCGAACACCCGGTCACCGAGGAGATCTACGGCGTCGACCTCGTGGAGTGGATGCTGCGCCTCGCGCAGGGCGACACCACGGTCGTCAGCGTGCCTTTGACACCGCAGGGCCACGCCGTCGAGGCACGCATCTACGCCGAGGACCCCTCCCGCGACCACCGGCCGAGCGCGGGCCTGCTGACCCGCGTCGCCTTCTCCGAGGGTGTCCGCGTCGACACCTGGGTGGAGACCGGCACCGAGGTCACCACCTCCTACGACCCACTGCTCGCCAAGGTCGTCGCGCACGGCAGCGACCGCGCCGAGGCGCTCGACAGGCTGGACGCGGCCCTGGCCGCGACCCGCCTCGACGGCATCGAGACGAACCTCGGTCTGGTGCGCGCCGCGCTCCAGGACGCCGACGTGCGCCGAGCGGCCCACTCCACCGTTTCGCTCGCCACCATCAGCGACCCGACGCCGCGCATCGAGATCGTCGCGCCCGGCACGTTGACCACCGTGCAGGACTGGCCCGGACGCACCGGCCACTGGCAGGTCGGCGTCCCCCCGTGCGGACCGATGGACGACCTCTCCTTCCGGCTCGGCAACACCGCGCTCGGCAACACCGAGGGCGCACCCGGCCTCGAGTGCACCCTCCAGGGCCCGTCCCTCCGCTTCACCCACCCGACGACGGTGTGCGTCACCGGCGCCCCCGCACCGGTGACCGTCGACGGCGTCGCCGTACCGCAGTGGGAGCCGGTCACCGTCGAAGCCGGGCAGACCCTGGCCGTCGGGTCACCCGACGGGCACGGCCTGCGCACCTACGTGCTGTTCGCGGGCGGCCTGGACGTACCGGAGTTCCTGGGCAGCGCGGCCACCTTCACCCTCGGCCGGTTCGGCGGACACGGCGGCCGCGCCCTGCGCGCGGGCGACGTCCTGCACGGCGGCGAGCAGCGCCCGGAGACCTCCGTCGTGCCCCTCGACCGGCGACCGGCCTTCGCCGGCGAGTGGTACATCGGCGCGGTCGAAGGCCCTCACGCCGCCCCCGAGTTCTTCACCGACGACGACATCCGCGACTTCTACACCGCGGACTGGAAGGTGCACTTCAACTCGGCGCGCACCGGTGTGCGCCTCGTCGGCCCCAGGCCGCGGTGGGCGCGCACGGACGGCGGCGAGGCGGGCCTGCACCCGTCCAACATCCACGACACCCCGTACTCCGTCGGCGCCGTCGACTACACCGGCGACATGCCCGTCCTGCTCGGCCCGGACGGGCCCTCGCTGGGCGGCTTCGTCTGCCCGGCGACCATCGTGACCGGACAGCGCTGGAAGCTCGGCCAGCTCCGTCCCGGCGACACAGTCCGCTTCGTCCCGGTGACCGCCGAGACCGCCGCCGGGCTGCGGCGGAACCCGGCAGCGGCCCCGCGCGCCGACCGGGAGGCCGTCGTCGACGGCGGCATCCTCGCCCGACTGCCACAGACCGGGACCCGCCCGTCGGTCACCTACCGGCGCAGCGGCGACGACAACCTCCTCATCGAGTACGGACCGATGCAGCTCGACCTGGCCCTGCGCATGCGGATCCACGCACTCGCGCAGGCGCTGGCCGGGCAGCGGCTCGACGGCGTCGAGGACCTGACTCCGGGCATCCGCTCCCTCCAGGTCCGGACAGATCCCGACGTCCTGCCTCAGGAGAAGCTCCTCGAGATCGCCCGGCGCGTGGAGGAGGAACTCCCCGCCCCCGACGAGCTGGTGGTTCCCAGCCGAATCGTCCACCTGCCGCTGTCCTGGGACGACCCGGCGACCCGCGAGGCCATCGCCCGCTACATGGCCGGCGTGCGCGACGACGCCCCCTGGTGCCCCTGGAACATCGAGTTCATCCGCCGCGTCAACGGCCTGGAGACCGTGGAGGACGTGTACCGCACCGTCTTCGACGCCGAGTACCTGGTGATGGGGCTGGGAGACGTGTACCTGGGCGCACCGGTCGCCACCCCGCTGGACCCGCGGCACCGGCTGGTCACGACCAAGTACAACCCGGCCCGCACCTGGACCGCGGAGAACTCGGTCGGCATCGGCGGCGCGTACCTGTGCGTCTACGGCATGGAAGGCCCCGGCGGCTACCAGTTCGTCGGCCGCACCACACAGGTGTGGTCGGGCTGGCAGCAGCGCGGCGCCTTCGAGCCGGGCAGGCCCTGGCTGCTGCGCTTCTTCGACCGGATCAGGTGGTACCCGGTCGAGGCGGAGGAACTCCTGGAACTGCGCGCGGACATCACGTCCGGCCGGTTCGTACCGAGAATCGAGGAGGGTTCCTTCTCTCTCGGCGAGTACCAGCGGTTCCTCACCGAGAACGCGGAGTCGATCGCCGGGTTCCGGGCCGGGCAGAGCGCGGCGTTCCACGCGGAGCGCGACGCCTGGGAAGCGGCCGGCGAGTTCACCCGCGAGCAGGCGGCCACCGAGGCCGCTCCGCCGTCCATCGACGTCAAGGTCCCCGAGGGCAGCCACCTGGTCGAAGCCGAGTTCACCGCCTCCGTCTGGCAGGTCAACGTCGAGGTCGGCGACCATGTTTCGGCCGGGCAACCGCTCCTCGCGCTGGAAGCGATGAAAATGGAGTCCCGGGTGCCGGCCCCCGCCGACGGTATCGTCACAAAGATCCTGACCAAGCCGGGCAGCCAGGTCGAGGCGGGCACCGCCCTCGTCGTCCTCGCTCCCGTCGACACCGTGGAGGCAGCCGCGTGATCACCGCAGTGGAACGGGTGCGGGCCGCCTACACGCGCATCGCGCAGGTGGACCGGCCCGAGGTGTGGATCGGTCTGCGCCCGCAGGCCGATACGGAGTCGGACGCCGCCGCGGTCGACGCGAAGGTCGCCGCCGGTGACCGGCTGCCGCTGGCCGGGACGGTGCTGGCGGTCAAGGGCAACATCGACGTGGCCGGACTGCCGACCACCGCCGGCTGTCCCGCCTACGCCTACGAGCCGGACACCGATGCCCCGGCCGTGGCCCGTCTGAAGGCTGCGGGCGCCGTGGTCCTCGGCACCACGAACCTCGACCAGTTCGCGACCGGCCTGGTCGGCACCCGCAGCCCGTACGGCACGGTCCGCAACGCCCTCGCCCCGGAACACGTGTCCGGCGGTTCCTCGTCCGGCTCGGCGGTCGCCGTCGCCCTCGGCATCGCCGATATCGCACTCGGCACGGACACCGCGGGCTCGGGCCGTATCCCGGCGGCCTTCAACGGCATCGTCGGTCTCAAGCCGACCTTCGGCCTGATCCCGACCGAGGGCGTCGTCCCGGCCTGTGCCTCGCTCGACTGCGTCACGGTCTTCGCCCGCACGCTCCCGGAAGCCGAGCAGGCGCTGTCCCTCATGGCAGCGCCGTCCGGGCGGGCACGGTCGGCTCCGGCCGCGCGTCGCCCCGGACCGTGGCGGATCGCCGTCCCGGAACTCGGGCAACTGGGCCGGCTGGACACCGGCTGGACCGAGGCGTTCGAAGCGGCGGCGCAGCGGCTCGCCGACGCGGGCGCCGAGCTCCTGCCTGTCGACCTCGCACCGTTCACGGAGGCGGCGGCGATGCTGTACGAGGGCGCGTTCGTCGCCGAGCGCTACACAGCCGTCGGCGCCTTCATCGACGGGCACAAGGACTCGCCGGACCTCGACCCGACCGTGGCCGGAATCATCTCCCGGGCCAGGGACATCCCGGCCCACCAGCTCTACGCCGACCAACAAAAGCTGGCATCTCTCCGCGTCCGGGCCCAGGCCTCCCTGGGCGACGCGGACGCCCTGCTCCTGCCGACCGCACCGGGCCACCCCACCATCGCCGACGTCGCGGCCGACCCACTGGGCGTCAATGCCCGGCTCGGCCGCTTCACCAACTCCACCAACCTCTTCGACCAGGCGGCGGTCGCCGTGCCCGCAGGCGACGTGAACGGGCTGCCGTTCGGTGTCATGCTGATCGGCCCGGCCTTCACGGACGAGCGGCTCGTCCGCATCGCCGGGCTACTCACCTCCCCGCCCCTGCGGCTCGCGGTGATCGGCGCGCACCTGTCCGGACAGCCCCTGAACGGCCAACTGCTCGCCGTGGGCGGGCGGCTGGTGCGCACCACCACGACGGCGCCCACCTACCGGCTGTACGCACTGAACACCCTGCCGCCGAAGCCGGGACTGGTCCGGGTCGGCGGAGGCGAAGGCCAAGGCGAAGGCGGAGGCGAAGGCGGAGGCGGAGGCGGAGGCGAAGGCGGAGGCGGAGGCGGAGGCGAAGGCGGAGGCGAAGGCGGAGGCGAAGGCGGAGGCGAAGGCGGAGGCGAAGGCGGAGGCGAAGGCGGAGGCGAAGGCGGAGGCGAAGGCGGAGGCGGAGGCGGAGGCACGATCGAGGCCGAGGTGTGGCAACTGCCCGCCGAGGGACTGGGTACGCTCCTCGCCGCGTTGCCCCGCCCGATGGCGCTCGGAAGCGTGGAACTCGCGGACGGAAGCTTCGTCACCGGCTTCCTCTGCGAGCCACAGGCCGTCGACGGTGCCCACGAGATCACCTCATACGGCAGCTGGCGCGCATACCTGGCCACCCTCCCCCGCCCCTGAGGCCCGCACTGACCAGAAGCCGCTCAGGCCGACTCGCGCACCACCAGACGCGGCACGATCACCCGCTCGGCGAGCGGGCCGCGGCCCTGCACGAGCGCCGCGACCTGCTCGACGGCCGCCCGGCCCACCTGGCGCTTGTCGACGTGCAGCGTGGTGAGCGGCGGGTCCATGAGCTCGCCGAGCATCAGGCCGTCGCACCCGACGAAGGCACAGTCGCCCGGTACGGCCAGGCCCCGGCGCAGCGCGCGGCGCATGGCGCCGACCGCGATCAGGTCGTTGTAGCCGAGCACCGCGGTGGTGCCGGGGTGTTCGGCGAGCACGCGGTCCATGCCGTCGGCGCCGCCCTGTACGGAGTTGGCCACGGACACGACCGGAGTCCCCTCGGCGTCGAGGCCGCGCTCGGCGGCCAGGGCGAGGAACAGGGCGCGCCGGGAGTGCGGGTCTGCCCCGTCTCCGCGGGCCTTGTCATCGAGCATGACCACGCGCCGGTGTCCGGCCGCCATGAGGTGCGCGAGGGCCTGCCGCATCCCGGACTCGAAGTCGATACGGACACCGCCGGCGGCCGGCGGCCGAGTGTCGTGGTCCAGGAGCACCAGCGGGATTCCGGTGCCCCGCACCCGTTCGATGGCACTCTCGGCGAAGAAGTAGCCGACGCACGCGTCGACATGGTCGGCGACAGTGGCCGCCACCGTCTGCTCGCGTTCGAGCGCCGACCCGGTGCTGTACACGGCAACCTGCCAGCCGCGCTCGTCGGCCGCCTCCATCACCCCGGCCACGACCTCGGGAAAGAACGGGTTGAGCACATCGGCGACGACCAGGCCGAGCATGGTCGTCGCCGGGCCGGCCATGCCGCGCGCATGCCGGTTGGGCCGATAGCCGAGTGTCTGGGCGACCTCCAGGATCCGTGCCCGGGTGTCCGGGTCGATCTCCGGCTTGTCGTTGATGGCGCGGGAGACGGTCTGCCGGGAGACACCCGCGGAGCGGGCCACGTCGTCGATGGTGACGCCGTGACGCCCGCGCCGGGACGTACGGGGGGTGGGCATCTCGGGAAGGCTCCTCTCTGCCTGCCCAAGTGTCGTCCGCGGTCGCTGCGGGATGGTTCACGTGAGCGCTCACGGACATGATGAGCAGCTCGTTCCCTGCTGTCAACGGCCCTCACTCGTAAGGTAATTGAAGCGATCAAGGTGGAGTCCAGCAATCCCTCGCATCGGTCTTGACGGGGACATGCGGCGGCTTCAAGGTACTCCGTGAGCGCTCACGGGAACGCTCACGAATTGGCAGCCCGTCTCTGCAGTCGCCCTCCCGGAGGACGTACGTGACGTCGATCGCCGGTCACCACGACAGAACGCCCACCCGCGCCCACCAGCGTGCTCATCGACCGGGTCCGCGTCGCTGGGCTCGTCGACGGAGCCCCCCACGGAGCCCGTCGGCCGTGAACTCCAAGACAGTGTACGGGTGTTGGACGTGGCAGCCCTCGAGGGCGACGCCGCGGAGATCCGCCTGGAGACATCGCTGCGAGACGCCGTCGGCTACTGGCACCCGGACACCGGCTGGCAGCGCGGACTCCCCCGAGCGGCAGCGGCTCTACCCGTACGCCCGCATCCCCAGCCCGACCGCGCCGGGCGCACACGCCCTCGACCCCAGGGAGCCCCGGGTGCGCGCGCACGTCCTCGAGGCGTGCCCCCAGCTCGTCGCCGACCACGGGCTCGACGGCCTGAAGCTGGACTTCCTCGACGACGCCACCGTGTACGCGGCCGACGGCGGCGACCCGGTCGGACCCGCGATGGCCCCGTGCTCGGGGACCTGCGTGCCTCCCTCGGCGCGCCGTGCCCGCGCTGCCCGCCGGTCGAACTGCGCCAGCCCTGTCTCGGCCCCGGCATGAGCGCCTACGGGAATCTGCTGCGCGCCGCCGACTGCCCGGCCGACGCCACCGCGAACCGGATCCGCACGATCGGCGCGGCGCTCTGCGCGACCGGCGGCGCCGTCCATTCGGACATGCCGATGTGGGACCCGGACGCATCGGCCGAGGCGACGGCCCGGCAGATCCAGTCCGTGTTGCACGCAGTTCCACAACTCTCTTGCTTTCTGGGCGGGTTGACTCCAGAGCACCGCGAGGTCGTGGCGTTCTGGCTGCGGCAGTGGCAGCGGCTGCGCCCGGTGCTGCTCGACGGCAAGGTGGAGCCGGGTCGTCCGGACGAGCCGTACCCCCTTGTCCGGGCGCACGCCGGCGACGTCCAGATGATCGTCGCCCACGCCGAACGCCCCGTCCCGCTCGACCTGATGCGCCACCCCCGGGCCGATCTGGTGAACGCCACCGCCGCGGACGGCCTGGTCTGCGTCGTCCCGCACGCCCCGGTGCGGGCAACGCTCACCACGTACGACGCGCGCGGCCGGGTCACCCACTCGGGCCCGCACACCCTCGGCCCAGGCGCGGTCCGCCTCGACGTACCGCCCTCCGGGCTGCTGACCGTCCGGCCACCCGACCGACCCCGAGGAGGTCCACCAACTCGCCTGCACAGCACGTTCCTTGTCCCGGCGCCCGCGCGGTGCTGCACCCGAAGGAGGAACAACCCCTCATGTCCAGCAGACCGGCGCGCCGGCCACGGCGCCTGTGGGCCCTGTGGGCGGCCCTGCTCGCCCTGTTCAGCCCCCTCCTGCTCACCCCCGCATCCGCCCCCGCGGCCACGGCCACCGGCACGACCGCCACCGCGCAGGCGGACCCGGTGCCGGGCATGTTCAACCCACGCCAGACCTGGCTGCGCAACTCCACCGCGGGCCTCTTCCTGCACTGGGGCATGTACACACAGCCCGCCCACTACGACTGCGACTCCTGGCAGAAGGCCGTGAACGACAGCGGCTGGAACCCGGACTACTGGGTCAAGGAGACGCAGAAGATCCACGGCTCTTACATCGTCCTGGCCACCTTCCACAGCCGCCTGGGCTACGCCCGCCCCTGGCCGTCGAAGATCCCCGGCAGCTGCTCGACGAGGCGCGACATCCTCGGTGAGCTCATCAAGGCGGCCGAGGCCAAGGGCATCAAGGTCATCCTCTATATGACCGACGATCCGCAGTGGCACGACGAGCAGGGCCGCGAGTCCTTCGACTCCGCCGCCTACTCCGCCTACAAGGGCAAGGACGTCGATCTGACGACCCGGCCCGGCTTCGGCGAGTTCAGCTACGACAACTTCTTCGAAGTGATGCACAACTACCCGGACCTGAAGGGCTTCTGGATCGACAACGACAACGAGTACTGGGAGCAGCACCACCTCTACGAGCAGATCCGTGAGCAGCGCCCGGACATGCTCCTGAGCAACAACAACGAAGACACACCGATCATGGACACCGTGTCCAACGAGCAGAAGACCGGCATGACGCCCGACTACGACATGCCGGCGGCGTACTGGACGTCCATGCCGCGTCTGACGGAGTCCTGCTACAAAGTGCCCTCGAGCGGCGCCTGGTGGTACGACGGCCAGGACCGTCCGGTCGACACGGCGCTCAACATCCGCCGCTACGTGGCCAACGCGGGGACGTCGTACAAGTCCCTGATGGACCTCCAGGCCCAGGTGAACGGGACGTTCCCGCCCCAGCAGCAGGCGTTCACCGACTACATGTCGAAGTATCTCGACCCGATCCGGGAGTCGCTGCACGGCGTGGAGGGCGGTGGCTATCTGTACGGCGGGCTGCGTCCGGGGGCCTGGAACGACGGGGCGTACGGCTACACCACGGTGAGCAAGAAGGACCCGACACGCCAGTACATCCACGTCACGACGTCGCCGGGCGGCGCCGACACCGGCACCCTCAGCCTTCGCGACAACGGCACCAAGGTGAAGCGGATCAGCGATCTGCGCACCGGCGAGCGGATCGCCTTCGACCAGCGCGGCGGAAGCGTAACGCTCAAGGGCATCACCACCTGGGACCCGTACGACACGGTGTTCAAGGTGGAGACGGAGCGACACCGCCAGGGCCTGTATCCCTCGAACACGGTGCGGGCCACTGCCACTTCATCGAAGGACGGCCATCCGGCGACCAACCTCACCGACGGTGATGACACCCGGTACTGGGACTCGAACGCTCAGGTGCCCGTCTCGGTCACGCTGGATCTCGGGGGCGTGAAGAAGGCCCGGTACCTGGCCGTGAACCAGACCGAGTGGTCGCCCACCTACAACCGTGAGTCGTTCGGCAGGAAGGAGGACTCGGCCCGGATCAAGGACTACAAGGTCTTCGTCAGTGACGACGGCGAGCACTGGGGCGAGCCGGTGAAGACCGGCGTCATGGAGAGCGCCCGCAGCACCCGCTACGTCGACCTGGACACCACGGCCCGCTACATCAGGCTGGAGGTGGACAGCACCTGGTCGGCGGCGACCGTCGTCCCCTTCTACCACCAGCTGAGGATCGACGAGATCGCGGTCGGCCACTCGTATCCCGTGAGCCACGGCCTCGGGTGACGAACGCGCGTACCCCGAGGGCCTATGGGGCCTTCGGGGTACGCGTCCCGGTCGTCACCCGGCGGTCAGTGTCCGGCCGGCGAGTTCGCGGCGGCCACGAGCGCGCCGGCGATCGCGTCGTACGCGGGCTTGCGCCTCAGGTTCTCGTCCCAGGGCAGCGCTGCACCCTGGCCTGGGAAGACCGACGGGATCCACGAGTGCCGGTCGGAGTAGCCCCACAGGGTGATGCCGACACAGCGCCGCACGGCCAGGCATGCGTCGGTGACCTGGGCGTACCAGTCGGCCTGTTGGGTCAGCAAGGCAGCGTCGGCGGGCAGGATCATCCGGATGTCGAGTTCGGTGATCGCGACGTCGAGGCCCAGGTCGGCGAAGCGCTGAATGTTCCCCCGCATGTCGTTCGGGAAGCCGTACTGCAGGGCGAGGTGGGCCTGCATGCCGAAGCCGTCGATCGGTACACCGTCCGCCTTGAGCTGCTTGATCAGCGTGTAGTAGGCGTCCGACTTCGCCCCGATTCCTTCGACGTTGTAGTCGTTGAGGTACAGCTTGACCTTGGGGTCGGCGGTGTGCGCCCAGCGCAGGGCGTCGGCGATGTAGCCGGGGCCGAGCGTCTTGTAGAAGATGTTCTCCCGGTACGTGCCGTCCTCGTTCATGATTTCGTTGGCGACGTCCCAGGCGAAGACCTTGCCCCTGTAGTGCTTCACCTCCGTCGTGATGTGGTTCTTGAGGATCGAGCGCAGTTCGTCGGCGGTCCAGGTGCCGTCCGTCAGCCAGCTCGGCAGCTGGCTGTGCCACAGCAGGGTGTGGCCGCGCACCTTCAGATGGTGGGCCTTCGCGTACGCCACGATCTCGTCGCCGGCGGTGAAGTCGAAGACGCCGCGCCGGGGTTCGGTGGCGTACCACTTCATGCCGTTGCCGGGGGTGGTGGCGCCGAACTCGCTGCCGAGCAGGTCGGCGTACGCGGTGTCGTCGAGCTCGGGGTTGTCGACGGCCGAGCCGAAGTAGCGGCCGGTCCGCTGGGCCAGGTCGTCGAGCGTGGCGGCGCGGTGCCGGGCGCCGTCCGCGTGGGCGGCCGGGACCGCGGCGAGACCGAGCAGCAGGGCCGTGGACGCGGCGAAAACAGCGACTCTGGCTCGGGTACGGCGTGCGGGTGTGCGCATGGGGCGGCTCCTCAGCTGAAGGGCGGGGTAGGTGGTTGACCTTGCTTCGCGCGGCGCCGCGCGCGTCACTTCACGCGCAGCTCGCACCGCATCCGCCGCTCGTGCCCGACCTCCCGCACCGGCCCCGTGAGGGTGAGCGGCACGGTGTGGTGGATGTGGGCGCTGGACGCGGCGACGCGCAGTTCGAGGGCTCCGGGTTCGACGACTCGGCGGCCGTCGGCGCCGGTGTACGCGGCGAGGTCGGCCGGGAACGTTGCGTGGACCTCCGCGGACGCCCCCGCGTCGAGCGGGACTCGGGTGTAGCCGACGAGCCGGATCTCCGGCCGCGCGACCGTGCCGACCGGGTCGTGGAGGTAGAGCTGGACGACCTCGGTGCCGGGGCGGTCGCCGGTGTTGCGGACGGTGAGGCGCAGGGTGGTCTCACCGTCGGTGGGCAGTTCGGGGGCGTCGCACTGCTCGACGTCCCAGGCGAACGTGGTGTACGACAGGCCGTGCCCGAACGGGTAGAGAGCGGTGGGGTCCACGTTGCTGGGGTCGCCGTGGCGGCCCAGCGGCGGCGCGAGATAGGGGGCGGGCTGGCCGCCGGGGGTGCGCGGGACGCCGAGCGGCAGCCGGCCCGACGGCTCGACACGCCCGGACAGGACGCCCGCGACGGCGCCGCCACCCTCCTGTCCGGGGAAGAAGGCCTGCACGACGGCGGCGGCCCGGTCCGCCCAGCGGCCCAGCGCGTACGGCCGCCCGCTGAGCACGACGACCACGGTCGGCGTCCCGGAGGCGAGCACCTCGTCCAACAACTCCCCTTGCCTGTAAGGGAGTTCCAGATCCTCGGCGTCGCAGCCCTCGCCGGACGAGCCGCGCCCGAACAGGCCCGAGCGGTCACCGACGACGGCCAGGCACACATCGGCCGCCGCCGGGTCATCGACGAAGGAGGCCCCGGTGAGCTCCGCGCGCAGCGCCTCGGCGAACGTCGGTACGTCGATGCCGGTGGGCAGTTCGGGGTGGTTGACGCCGACGTGCCGGGGGAACGTGTAGCAGCCGAGCATGGCCGCCTGTTCGTCGGCGAGGGGGCCGACGACGGCGATGCGGAGGCCGTCGTCGAGCGGCAGGACACCGGAGTCGTTGGCGAGCAGCACGACGGACTCCTGCGCCGCGTTGCGGGCCAGATCGCGTAGGTGCGGGGAGTTCAGGTCGATGGGAACGTCGTCGCCGGCGGCCGGTTCGTGGTCGGGGTCGAGCAGGCCCAGCTCGCACTTCTGGGTGAGGACGCGCAATGCCGCCCGGTCGAGGAGGTCCTCCGGGAGGTGGTCTGCGGCAGCGAGGCAGCGGGCGGTGGGCAGTTCGACGTCGACCCCGGCCGCAATCGCGAGCCGGGCGGCCTCCGCGGGCGAGTCGGCGATCTTGTGGGCGGACTCCAGGAACGAGAGGCCGAAGTAGTCGGCGACGGTCGTGCCGGTGAACCCCCACTCCTCGCGCAGGACTTGGGTGAGCAGCCCGGGGTGGGCGTGGGCGGCCAGGCCGTCGATGTCGTTGTAGGCGGGCATGACGGAGCGGGCGCCGCCGTCGCGCACCGCCATCTCGAACGGGGGCAGGATGACGTCCGCGAGCTCGCGCGGTCCGAGCGGGGCCGGGGCGTGGTTGCGGGCGCCGCGCGAGGCCGAGTACCCGGCGAAATGCTTGAGGGTCGCGACGATCCCGGCGGCCTCCAAGCCCCGAACGTACGCGGTACCGATGGTGCCGACGAGGTACGGGTCCTCGCCGATCGCCTCCTCGGTCCGGCCCCAGCGCGGGTCCCGTACGACGTCGAGGACCGGAGCGAGGCCCTGGTGAATGCCGACCGCGCGCATCGACGTGCCGATGGCCTGCGCCATCTCGGTCACCAGGGCCGGGTCGAAGGTGGCGCCCCAGGCCAGCGGGGTCGGGAAGACGGTGGCCTGCCAGGCGGAGAATCCGGTCAGGCACTCCTCGTGGGCGATGGCGGGCACGCCGAACCGGTTGCCCGCGCGGATCCGCGACTGCAGTTCGGCGAGCCGGGCGGCGCCCTCGGCCGGCTCCACGGGGACGGTACCGAAGGGGCGGGTGAGGTGTCCGAGGCCGTGCGGGAGCAAGGCGTCGAGGGCAGCGCTGTGGGCCACGTACGCGTGCTGGCCCGGTGCGACCGCGGCGGTGTCGGTGTCGATGTCGGCGCCCAGCCACACGCTGGACAGCTGGGCGGTCCTCTCCTCGGAGGTCATCCGGGCGAGCAGTTCCGCCGCCCGGACGTGGGCGGGCAGGGCGGTGTCCTGCCAGGGCTGAGCCATGGAACTCCTCAAGTGCGGTACGAGCAGGTGAAGTTCGGGCGACGGCGCTGTCGCACCTGTGGTGGGCCGGTAGCCGGTCAGTCCCTGGTCGCGCCCTTGGTGATGCCGCCGGTCAGCCGCCGTTCGGCCACCGTGCAGAAGGCGGGCGCAGGCACCATGGCGAGATCCGAGTACGCACGGACGCGCCACCAGGCCGGTGACGTACCGGCCCTGGAACCGCTGGACCCCGACGGGGGATCGTCCACCAGGTGGGTTCGCCGAACACGA
Source organism: Streptomyces sp. NBC_01003 (assembly GCF_045162695.1). Taxonomy (NCBI): domain Bacteria; kingdom Bacillati; phylum Actinomycetota; class Actinomycetes; order Kitasatosporales; family Streptomycetaceae; genus Streptomyces; species Streptomyces sp. NBC_01003. Next base: position 9,798,436 of record NZ_CP108707.1, on the reverse strand, counting down.
GCTTCGGCAGCAGGAAGTTGCGCCGGCTGCCGACGACCGCGCGCACGGAGGCTGTGCCGAGAGCGGGCCGCGCCATCGGCGGCAGGACCCGCCAGAAGCAGCCGGACGGTGAGCAGCCGTCGAGGGTGGCCACCTCCTCCAGTTCGTCGGGGATCACGGAAGAAGCCGCACAGGGTGACGGTGGTCACCGGCAGTTGGGCGTGGAGTGCGCGGCGCCGACGAAGCGCCTGCCGACGGGCTCGGCGGTCCGGACGTGCCGGCACTCGACGACGCTCCGGCCCGAGCCGTCCTTGGAGCCGGAGGCCGAGTCACCGCGGGACGTCAGCACCGCGGCGCCGAGGCCGGCCACGCTGACGGCAGCCCGGGCGCGGCGGCTGGACAGGGATACGGAGGCTGGCATGACACGCCTTCCGGAAGAGGTCCGAAACTATCGGTGGACGGCCTCGGAAGTTACGGACACGCGACGGGGGTGTCAACGGCCTTTACAAAAAAGACCGTTGACACCCCCGATGGATGCCGAGCGCGTCAGACCTGCCGGGGCTCCCCCGTGCTGGCCCTGACCACCAGTTCCGTCGCGAGCTCCACCCGCGATGAGGCCGGTGCGACGGACCGGGCCAGGTCGAGGACGAAGCGCGCCGCCAGCTTGCCCATCTCCGCCAACGGTTGACGGACCGTCGTGAGCGGCGGCGCCGACCAGCGCACCTCCGGGAGGTCGTCGAAGCCGAGGACACTCATGTCCTCCGGCACCCGCAGTCCGCGCCGGCGCAGCGCCTCGATCGCCCCGAGCGCCATCTGGTCACTGGAGGCGAAGATGGCGGTGGGCGGCTCGGCCAGGTCCAACAGCTGGTTGCAGCCGGTGAATCCGGACTCGTGGTAGAAGTCGCCGGGGACGATCAGCCCGTCATCCACCGGCACACCGGCCACGTCCAGCGCGGCCCGGTACCCGTCGAGCCGGGCACGCGAGCAGAGCAGCCGGGGCGGGCCCTCGATGAACCCGATCCGGCGGTGACCGAGCCCCAGCAGGTGCTCCGTCGCAGCCATCCCGCCCGCCCAGTTCGTGGCACCGACGGTCGGCGCCTCGGTGGCCGGCGAACCAGCCGGGTCGACGACCACCAACGGCACGCCCAGGCGCCGCAGTTCGTCGTGCAGCCCCGGTTCGAGAACCGAGGTCACGAGGATCACCCCGTCCGACGCGCGGGCCCGCAGATTCGTCATCCACTGCCGGGCCGCGCCCGCCCGGTCGTGAATCGCGGAGACCACCGTGCCCACCCCTGCCTCGTGCGCGACCTCCTCGACGCCCCGGATGATCTCCACTGCCCAAGGGCTGTCCAGGTCGTTGAAGACCAGGTCGAGCAGCGCCGCCCGGTCGCCGGGCGCAGGCGGGCGCCGCTGGTACCCATGCCGCTGCAGCAGATCCTCGACCCGCGCCCGGGTGGCGGGCGATACGTCGGAGCGCCCGTTGACGACCCTCGAGACGGTCGGGACCGACACCCCCGCCTCCCGAGCGATCTCGGTGATCGTCACCTTGGCCGGCCCGTCCGGGCTCTGCGTGGCTGCCTTGCCTCTGCCGCCAACCCGGGCCACGTTCCTCACCTCCATCGACCTCTGCATCCTGAAAGATCTCCGGATGTCTTCCGGAAACCGTAGGACATGCCGTCGACCACGCGCCGGTCAAGCCGGATTTTTTGTCCGACCCGCCGAACGCCTGGCCTGAATCTACGCGTCCCCTGCTTCCAGCACCCCGCGCAGCCAGGTCATTTGGCGACGAACGTGCACGGCGTCGCCGTGCTCGTGGCCGTTGAACGGGTAGGCGTGGAGCTCCCGGACGGGGTCCGCGCCGGTGAGTTCGCCGTAGCGGTGGTACGCCGCGTATGCACCGCTGGGCGGGCAGACCTGGTCGCGCAGGCCGACTCCGAAGTGGGCCGGGGCCTGGGCGCGGCGGGCGAACGAGATGCCCTCGACGTAGCCGAGCGTGCGGTACGCGGCGTCCTCCGCGCCCCGGTGTACGGCGAGGTAGGCGGCGATCTCGCCGTAGGGCCCCGCGTCGGTCAGGTCGAGGCCGCGCCGGATACCGCACAGCAGCGGCGCCGTGACCAGGGCGGCGGCGAGATCGGCGACGAGTCCGGCGACGGCGAGGGCTACTCCCCCGCCCTGGCTGTTGCCCACCGCGGCGATCCGGTCCCGGTCGACGCCGGGCAGGGCTCGCAGCGCGGCGACGGCACACACCGCGTCGGTGATCAGGCGGCGGTAGTGGTAGTCGTGCGGGTCGAGCAGCCCACGCACCGCAGGCCCCGGGCCGCCGGGCGCGGCCGCGTGCCGGTCGGGGGTGGCGCCGCCGTTGCCGTACTGGTCGCCCTGGCCACGGTTGTCCATGAGCAGATGGGCGTATCCGGCGTTCGCCCAGGTGAGGCGCTCGTGCGGGAGGCCGCGGCCGCGGCCGTAACCCGCGAACTCGACGACTGCGGGCATGAGTTCGCCGCCGTCCGCGGGCCGGGTGTACCAGGCGCGGACGGGGTCGGCGGCGAAACCGCGGAAGGTGACGTCCCAGCTCTCGACGAGCCGCAGGCCGCTGTCGACAGGTCGGACGCGAATCAAGGGTTCGGGGTGGGTGGCGGACTTCAACGTGGCCTGCCAGAACGCGTCGAAGTCGGCGGGTTCGTCGGGCTCGGGTCGGTGGCGCTGAAGTTCGTCCAGAGGCAGGTCGAAGGCGGGCACAGGCACCTCACAGCCGGTCACGGAGCCAACTCCCTTTGACGCAGGACCCATTGACAGGGGTCGGGAGCGGCTTTAGGTTGCGGCGACGTTACCGGAAGATTCCCGAAAGTTCTCGGTACCGCTTTCCCCGCCCTTGTGATGACCTCTGCCTGCCCGTGTGACGAAAGGCCCTGCATGAGCTCCTCCACCATGACGGGCAGCCAGCCCCGCACCGGCGCCCCACCCGACCCGCCGCCCGACAAGAAGCTTCCGTCCGGCCGTCGTTCCTGGCGCCGATCACTGCGCCGCGACTGGCAGCTGTACTCCCTTGCGGTGCTGCCGATCCTGTTCTTCCTGGTCTTCCGCTATCTGCCGATGATCGGCAACGTGATTGCCCTCCGCCGCTTCGAGCCGGGCGGTTCGATCCTCGGCGAGGAGTGGGTGGGCCTGCGCTATGTGCAGATGTTCCTCAGCGACCCGTCGTTCTGGCAGGTCTTCCGGAACACGCTCTGGATGGGCCTGCTGACGCTGCTGTTCTGCTTCCCGGTGCCGGTCGTGCTGGCCCTGCTGCTGAACGAGGTCCGGCGCACCGCACTGAAACGGTTCGTGCAGTCGATCTCGTACCTGCCGCACTTCCTGTCCATCGTGATCGTCGCGGGCATCACGGTGCAGATGCTGGCGTCGGACGGCCCGATCAACCACATGCTCACGGCCTTCGGCCACGATCCGGTCCGGTTCATCCAGGAGCCCGGCTGGTTCCGGACGATCTACGTCGGTTCCGAGGTCTGGCAGACGGCCGGCTGGGGCACGATCCTCTATCTCGCCGCGTTGAGCACGATCGACGAGGACCTGTACGAGGCGGCCCGGATCGACGGCGCGAACCGCTGGCAGCAGACCTGGCACGTGACGCTCCCCGGCATCCGCCCCACCATGATCACGCTGCTGATCCTCAACATCGGCACGTTCATGGTGGTCGGATTCGAGAAGATCCTGCTGCTCTACAACCCGCTGACGTACCCGACGGCCGACGTCATCTCCACCTATCTGTACCGCACCGGTGTCGAGTCGAACTCCTTCAGCTATGCCGCCGCCATCGGCCTGTTCGAGGCGGTCATCGGCCTCCTGCTGATCACGTCCGCGAACCGGCTGTCGCGCAAGACCGTGGGGACGAGCCTGTGGTGAGCATCCAGACCCGGCCCCGCGCCGCAACGACCGTGACCGGCCCGACCCGCGGCTACCGTGTCTTCCAAGGCGTCAACGCCGTGATCCTGACGTTGGTCGTGGTGGTCACGCTCTACCCGATCATCAACATCGTCGCCCGCTCGTTCAGCGGGGAGCACCAGATCCGGGCGGGCGAGGTGACGCTGTGGCCCAAGGGCTTCAACCTCACCACCTACAAGATCGTCTTCCAGGACGGGACGTTCTGGCGCAGCTACGGGAACACCGTCCTCTATACGGTGCTCTCCACCGCTGTCGCCATGGCCCTCACCACGATCTACGCGTACGTCCTGTCGAAGAAGGACCTGCGCGGGCGTACGTTCCTCGTCGGCATCGCCGTCTTCACGATGTTCTTCTCCGGCGGCCTGATCCCCAACTACGTGCTGATCACCAGCCTCGGCCTGAAGAACTCGATCTGGGCGATCGCCCTGCCGAACGCCATCAGCGTCTTCAACCTCCTCGTGATGAAGGCGTTCTTCGAGAACATGCCGGCGGAACTCGAGGAGGCCGCGCAGATCGACGGCCTCAGCACGTACGGGACTCTGCTGCGGATCGTGCTGCCGTTGTCGAAGGCGGTCATCGCGACCATGGTGCTCTTCTACTCGGTGTCGTTCTGGAACTCATGGTTCTCGGCGTTCCTGTACATGGACAGGGCAGATCTGATGCCGGTCACCGTCTATCTGCGCAACCTCATCGCGGGCGCCACCGAGGGCGGCAACGCGGGGGCGGCGGCCGACCAGCTCACCCAGGCCGCCGCGAACATCCAGTCCGTGACCATCGTGCTCACGGCGCTGCCGATCCTCGCCGTCTACCCGTTCGTGCAGCGGTACTTCGTCTCGGGCGTGATGCTCGGCGCGGTCAAGGGCTGAGCGCAACCACTTCACACATGAACGCAATCACGCCTCAACAGACTTGTAGAACAAGGGAGTTCACGTGACGAACACGGGCCAGCTGCCAAGAAGGTCACTGCTCGCCGCGGCGGGGTTCGCCGGACTCGCCGTACTCACCGGCTGCGGCAGCGGTGACGACGGCGGCGACAGCAAGGACCTGTCGAAGAAGCGGAACGGCGCCATGAAGAAGTACAACGCCGGCGAGCAGTTCAAGGCGACCAAGGCGCTGTCCTTCTCCGTCCTGCACAACAACAACCCGACGTACCCGACGAAGAAGAGCTGGCTGTTCTGGAAGGAGGTCACCAAGCGCACCGGCGTCACGCTGCAGCCCGTCGACGTCCCGCTGAGCGACTACGAGAAGAAGCGCAGCCTGCTGATCGGCTCTGGTGACGCCCCCTTCCTGATCCCCAAGACGTACCACCCCTCCGAGGTCGCGTTCGTGTCGTCGGGTGCGATCCTGCCGGTGAGCGAGTACGTGCACCTGATGCCCAACTTCCAGGACAAGGTGAAGCGGTGGAAACTGGAGCCCGAGCTGGACTCCATCCGCCAGTCCGACGGAAAGTACTACCTGCTGCCCGGGCTCCACGAGAAGCCCAGGTCCGGATACTCGCTGTCCTTCCGCACCGACGTCCTCGACAAGATCGGCGTGAGCCTGCCGTCGACATGGGACGAGGTGTACGACGTCCTCAAGGCGATCAAGGCGGAGTACCCCGACAGCTACCCCCTCTCCGACCGCTGGAGCACCAACACGGTCTTCCCGGCGGGCGCCCTGCTCAGCTATCTCGGGCAGGCGTACGGCGTCCGGGCCGGCTGGACGTACGAGAACATCACCTTCGACACGAAGGCGCAGAAGTTCGTCTTCACCGGGGCGAGGGACGAGTTCCGGCAGGTCATCGAGTATCTGCGCAAGCTGGTCGCCGAGAAGCTGATGGACCCGGAGAGCTTCACCCAGACCGACGACAACGCGGTGAAGAAGCTGCTGGCGGAGAAGTCCTTCGCGATCAGCGCGAACCCACAGGAGCTGGTGCAGAAGTACCGCTTCAACCTGGAGCGGCAGGTGAAGGGCGCGAAGATCGAGATGATTCCGGTGCCGATCGGCCCGGCCGGTGAGGTCGTGCTCGGCGGCATCCGCATGGAGAACGGCCTCATGATCTCCAGCAAGGCGCTCAAGAGCGACAACTTCGTCGCGCTGATGCAGTTCACGGACTGGCTCTTCTACTCGGACGAAGGCCAGGCGTTCTGCAAGTGGGGCGTCGAGGGCGTCACGTACACCGGGTCCGGCGGTCAGTACAAACTGAAGCCCGGCATCAGCCTCATGGGTTCCGACCCCAAGGCCCCCAAGGATCTGCAGAAGGACTACGGCTTCTTCAACGGCGTCTTCACCTACGGCGGCAGCTGGCAGCTGGTGTCCTCTTCCTTCGGCCCGGACGAGAAGAAGTTCCAGGACGTGATGGCCTCGCGGAAGCAGACGCCGATCGCCCCGGCCCACCCGCTGCTGTCCGCGGAGCAGGAGCAGGCCTCGCTCTGGGAGACGCCGCTCACGGACCACATGAACCAGAACACCCTCAAGTTCGCGCTCGGCAAGCGGCCGCTGTCCGAGTGGGACGACTACGTCAACGAGCTGAAGGCCAAGAACATGCAGCAGCTCGTGGATCTGTACAACAAGGCCTACGAGCGGTACAAGAAGGACAACGGATGATCCGCGTCCCGGCCGAGTCGCAGGGCGTCCTCTCCGAGGCGTGGCGGGCGTGCGTCGGCACGGGCCGCCTCGAACTCGCCCTGCGCCGCGACTACCAGGACTCCCTCACGCTGCTCCAGAAGGAGATCGGCTTCCGGCACATCCGCGGGCACGGGTTGTTCAGCGATGGGATGGGCGTGTACCGGCCGTACGAGTGGCAGGGCGCCCGGCAGGTGCATCACTCGTTCACCTACGTCGATCAGGTCGTCGACGCCTGTCTCGCCCTCGGCATCCGCCCCTTCCTCGAACTCGGTTTCATGCCACGCGAGTTGGCGTCCGGCGGGCAGACCGTCTTCTGGTGGCAGGGGAATGTGACACCGCCCTCCTCACACCGGGAATGGGCGGACCTGGTGCGCGCGACACTAACCCACCTCGTGGACCGTTACGGCCTGGAGGAGGTGCGCGACTGGCCCGTCGAGGTGTGGAACGAGCCGGATCTGCCGGACTTCTGGGAGGGCGCCGACCAGGCGGCATACCACCGTCTTTACGAGGTGACGGCGCATGCGGTGAAGGACGTCGACGCGTCGCTCCAGGTCGGCGGGCCCGCCCTGTCGCCCGGCGCGGACGAGGGCTGGCTGGGGCGGTTCGCGGAGTTCGTGGAGCGGCGGGACCTGCCGGTCGACTTCGTGTCACGCCACGCGTACACCTCGGGGCCCGCGCAGCCGGTGCCGTTCGGGACGTACCAGACGCTGGCCCCGGCCGAGCGCCTGCTGGAGCAGTTCGGGGCCCCGCGGCGCGAGCTGAAGGGCACATCGCTGGCCGACCTTCCGGTCCACATCACGGAGTTCAACTCCGCCTACCGCCCGGACAACCCGGTCCACGACACGGCCTTTCACGCCGCGTACCTGGCTCCGGTCCTGGCGGCCGGCGGGGATCTGGTGGACTCCTTCTCGTACTGGACGTTCAGCGACATGTTCGAGGAGGTGGGGGTTCCGACGGCTCTGTTCCACGGCGGTTTCGGGCTTCTGACGCACCGCCAGGTAAGGAAGCCCACGTACCACCTGTACGCGTTCTTGGCCCGCATGGGCCGTGATGTGCTGGCCCGTGGTGACGACCATCTCGTCACCCGGCACCCCGACGGGCGGGTCACGGTTCTGGCGTGGGCGCCGACCGGGACAGACCTGCACACGCTGCGGCTGTCCGTCCCGGTCGGCGACGCCGAGCGCGGCGCGGTCTTCCTGCGTCGCTCCAGCGTCGACGAGGAGCGCGGCAACGCGTACACCGCGTGGCGCCGGATGGGCAGCCCGCGCTCACCTCGCCCGCACCAGCTCGACATGCTGCACGACGCTGCGGAACCGGGTAGATGCCATCTCCGGCTGCCCATCGAGGAGTTCAGGGCGGACGTCGACCTCACGCTCGAGCGGCACGAGGTGACGCTGGTCGAGCTCAGCCCGGTGATCGAGGAGTCTCCCGACTGGTGGGACGAGGGCCGGATTCTCGGGGGCGGGGGTTCCGGATGAGCGCCGCACAGGCCGGCTCCCCCGGGGCGGGCCTGCCGCGCGCCTCCCGCGTCTTCGGTGACGGACCCTTGTCGCGGGCCTGCGCCCTCGTCCACACGCTTCTGACCGTCGAGGGCCTGCTGCTGCTCACGCTGGCGCCCAGCCTGCTCGGGCTCCTGTCCCTCGGTGCGGACCCGGCGAACCTGCCGCTGGCAGCGTTGTGCCTCGCGCCGCTCGGCCCGGCCCTGTCCGCCGCCCTGTACGCCTTGCACCACCGCAGCCGCGACCTGACGGAACTGCGTCCGGCCCGCGCATATCTGCGGGGGCTACGCCTCAACTCCGCCGCAGCGTTGCGGATATGGGTTCCGCTGCTCGCCTGGCTGACCGTCATCGCGTACGGCCTCACCCACTTCGCCTCGACCGGACTGCCCGGCTGGTGGGCGGTACTGCTCGGGGTCATCGGCGTGGGCGCGCTCCTCTGGGGCGCGCACGCGCTCGTGCTTACGTCCCTGTTCACGTTCCGGGCCGTCGACACGGCGCGACTCTCCGGGTACTTCCTGCTGCGGCACGGCCGGGCGACACTCGGCGCGGCCAGTCTGCTCGTCGTCGCGACCGCGGCCACCTTGTGGTGGACCGAGGCACTGCCTCTGCTGCTCGCTCCGGTGCTGCTCCTGTCGCTGCTGCACACCAGCCGTCCGATCATCGCCGAGACCCAGGAGGACTTCACCGTATGAACGGCGTGCCCGCCACCACCGCCATCCCCTACGGCGGTGACTACAACCCCGAGCAGTGGCCCGAGGAGGTCTGGGACGCTGACCACCGCCTGTTCGGCAAAGCCGGGATCGACACGCTGACGGTGGGCGTGTTCGCGTGGTCGCTGCTCCAACCCGCCCCGGACATCTACGACTTCACCGTCCTCGACCGGATCGTGGACCGGGCGGCGGCCGAGGGGCGGCGCATCGTCCTGGCCACCGGCACGGCCGCGCTGCCGCCCTGGCTCGCGAAGGCCCACCCGGAGGTGAACCGCACCGACTTCGAGGGCCGCCGGCACAGCTACGGGCAGCGGCACAACTTCTGTCCCAGCTCACCGGCGTACCGCCACCTGTCCACGACACTGGCGGGACGGATCGCCGAGCGGTACGCGGACCATCCGGCCCTGCTCGCCTGGCACATCAACAACGAGTACGGCGGCGCCTGTTACTGCGGTCTGTGCGCGGTGGCGTTCCGCGTCTGGCTGCGCGACAAGTACGGCTCGCTGGACGCCCTGAACGACGCATGGTGGACGACCTTCTGGTCGCACCGCTACACGGACTGGTCCGAGATCGAGCCGCCCAGCGCCCTCACCGAGCACTGGCGCGGACCGGACCACACCGCTTTCCAGGGCATCACGCTCGACTACCACCGGTTCACCACGGACGCGCTGCTCGGCTGCTTCGTCGCCGAGAAGGAGGCCGTGCGCGCCCACAGTCCGCACACCCCCGTGACCACCAACTTCATGGGAATGTACCGGCCGTTGGACTATCACCGCTGGGCCCCGCATCTCGACTTCGCGTCGTGGGACAGCTATCCGCCGCTGGACGCGCCGCCGACCTGGCCGGCCCTCGCGCACGACCTGATGCGCGGCCTGAAGGGCGGCGCGCCGTTCTGGCTGATGGAGCAGACGCCGTCCACCACAGCCTGCCGCGACGTCAATCCGCTGCGCAGGCCCGGCGAGTTGCGGCTCGCGAGCTGGCAGGCGGTGGCGCACGGCGCGGACGCGGTCCTGTACTTCCAGATGCGGGCCTCGCGCGGGGCGTGCGAGAAGTACCACGGGGCGGTCATCGGCCACGCGGGCCGCGACGACACCCGCGTCTTCAGGGAGGTGGCGGAACTGGGAAGGGAGTTGGGCGAGGCGAGCGGGGTGACGCTGGGCGCCCGGACGCCCGCCCGGACCGCTCTGCTCTTCGACTGGGACAGCTGGTGGGCGCTGGAGATGTCGGACGGCCCGTCGCGGTTGGTGCGCTACCAGGATGTCGTGCATTCCTACTACCGGGCCGCGCGCACGGCGGGCGCGGACGTCGACGTCGTCCCCGTGACAGCGGACCTCTCGGCGTACGACGTGGTCCTCGCACCCCTGCTGCACCTGGTGAAGGGAGACCTGGCCGCGCGTCTGGAGGCGGTGGTGGAGCGAGGCGGCACCATAGTGACGACCTACCTGTCCGGGCGCGGCGACGAGCACGACCGCGCCTTCCTCACGGATGTGCCAGGCCCGCTCGGGCCGCTGATGGGCGTCCGGGTCGACGAGTGGGACTCCCGGGCGGCGGAGGTGACGAACCCGGTCGACTTCGGCGACCTGTGCTCACCGGCCCGGCTGGTCTTCGAGCTCGTCGTGCCGCAGGGCGCCGAGCCCGTCGCCACCTACACCGCCGACTTCTACGCCGGAACGCCCGCCGTCACCCGAAACCGTTTCGGGGACCGAGGCGGCGAGGGCTGGTACGTGGCAACGCAGCTCGACGACGCGGGTACGGACCGGGTGGTGCGCCAGGTGCTGTCCCGGCACGGTCTCGTCGGTCCGTACGCCGAGGTGGCCGGCGTGGAGACGGCGACCCGTGTCACTCCCGACGGGGCGCACCTGCTGTTCCTCCTCAACCACACTTCATCGGACGTGGAGTTGACGGTCCACGAGTCGGCGACGGACCTCCTGACGGGCAAGGCGTATGCGCCCGGCGAGCCCCTCACGCTCGACCCGCTGGGCGTGTGCGTACTGCGCCTCGAGCAGACCGCCGCCGGACCCCTCTAGTGGATGCGGCGCCCGCCCGCGTCCGGGATCCCGGACTTGCGCAGGAAGTAGCTGTTCACGTGGTCGCGCCACTCACGGGCGCTGCGCAGCTGTTCCTCGTACAGTTCGGCCACCCGGGCGTGCCGAGCGGGCGCCACCAGATCGGCCAGCGACGCCCACACTCCCTGTGCCGCCTCGGCCTCCTCGACGCCCTCGAAGTGGGTGTCGTAGATGTGCTGGATCACGGTCCTGCCGCTGTGCAGGACGTGCCCGTACGGCACGTGGTGGAAGAACAGCAGCAGTTCGTCGGGGCAGTCCTGCGGTGTCTCGTACGTCTGTGACCAGGGCTTGGCGTACTGCGCCGCGTATCCGGTGCCGGTGGCGCGGCTGCGGTCGACGCCGATGCCGTCGCGGTCGGCGAAGTGGTAGGTGCCCCAGGGGCTGTACTCGTACCCGTCGACGCTGGGCCCGTAGTGATGCCCGGGCTGCACCATGAAGCCGACGCCCAGCGGCGCGGTGTACTTCTCGTACGTCGCCCAGGAGCCGCGCAGTACGGCACGGAGTCCGGAGCGCAGTCGTTCGGGGTCGCCGGTGCGTTCCGGCGTGAATGTCAACTCGATCCATTCATCGAGGAGTTGCTCCGGGGCGCCGTCCGGCTGCCAGGCCAGGCGGCCGAACGCGTACAGGTTGAACTGGGCGAGCGGGTGCCCGGTCCAGTAGGGGTCGGCTCCGGCGTTCGAGACGGCCACCAGGCCACCGCTGCCCGCGAGTTGGCCGACGGTGGCGCCATCCTCGCCCTCGGGCCGGAAGCCGAGCACCTCGGACCACATCGGGGCGAGCGCGCACACATGCCGTTGCTGTCCGGTGTACTCCTGGGTGGCCTGCAGCTCGACCGCGACCCGGGTGCGGGGCAGGGCGCCGATGACCGGCGAGACGGGTTCGCGGACCTGGAAGTCCATCGGTCCGTGCTTGACCTGGAGCACCGCGTTGTCCTTGAACTGCCCGTCGAGCGCGGCGAAGTGGTCGTACGCGGCACGCGCCCGGTCCGTGGTCCGGTCGCGCCAGTCCTGTGTGTGGTTGTAGACGAAGGCCCGCCAGTGGACGGTGCCGCCGTGCGGGGCGAGCGCATCGGCGATCAGGTTCGCGCCGTCGGCGTGACTGCGACCGTAGGCGAAGGGACCCGGCTGTCCTTCGGAGTCGGCCTTGACGACGAAGCCACCGAAGTCGGGGATGTGCGCGTACACGTGGTCGGCGGCCGTCCGCCACCAGTCCCGTACACGGTCGTCGAGCGGGTCGGCGGTGTCGAGCCCACCCAGGACGACGGGCGCGGCAAAGCTGACGGAGAGGTGGGTGCGGATGCCGTACTCCCCCAGCTCTCCTGCGATGGCGGCCACTTCACCAATGCGGTCCGTGAGGAGTCGGGCCTCGGCCGCATGGACGTTGACGTTGTTGACGCAGACGGCGTTGATCCCGCAGGCCGCGAGGAGGCGTGCGTACGCGCGGACCCGGCCGCGGTCCCCGCGCGCCCGTCCGTCTTCCCAGAACAGCGAGCCGCCCGCATAGCCGCGCTCGACCTGGCCCATCACGGGATGCACGTCGATGTTGTCCCAGTGGTTGAGCATGCGCCGGGAGAGGGCGGGGCGGTGGGTCTGCTCGGGGGCGTCGATGAACGCGGCGGCGCCGAGGCGCACGACATGGAAGAAGCCGTGCAGGAGGCCGGCCGGAGCGGCGGCCGTGACGGTGGTGCGCCCGCCGGACCGCGTCAGAGTGAAACCCTCGGGGCCGGTGTCGGCATCGCCGTCGAGTCGGAACATGACGTCTCCGTCACTCTGCGATGCGCCGACGTTGCCCTGGGCGTACGCGACTTCGGCGCGCAGTGTGTCGACGAGCGGGCCGTCGCCCTCGATCATGACGCGCCGTGATCCGATGCCGCGCAGCGCCTCGTCGGGCAGCCAGGCGTGGTCGAGCCCGCTCGCGTCGGTCATGACGCTGCCACATCGAGCGCGACGATCCCGAACGCCCCGGCGGGGTCGCCGGGCCTGCCGCTGGTCAGGTCCAGGCGGAGACGGTTGCCGTGTACGGCGTCGAAGGTGATGACGGTCGGCTCACCGGACGCAGCCGCCCAGTCGATGTCGGCGTCATGCACGGCGACATAGCCCTTTCCGTCCCAGACCGACACGTCGACCGAGGCGGGCAGGGAGTGTTTCGCGTCGACCGTGAAAGAGACTTCGACCCGGCCGATCTCGCGCTCCTGCGCCCATGCCACCGAAACCCAGTCGGCGGGCCGGGCGCCGGCGAAGGCGGGCAGCAGGGCGGTGGCCGCCTTCTGGAAGGAGTTGGACCACTGGGTCGCGGGGTCCCCGTCGAGCATCGCGGCGGGGAGGGTGCCGGTTGCGCCGGAGTAACTCGCGTCGGCGAGTGGGTACTTGGATGCTCCAGGACCGGGGTCGGGGGCGAAGGGTTCGGCCCGCGTGACGGGCCCGCCCGCCGGTCCCGCCACCCGCACGGAGACCTTGCCGGTGCGCAGCCCGTCGGCAGCGGCCGTGACGGTCAGCGCGCCCGGCTCGGTGCCCACCCGCACCATGGCGAGCGCGAGGCCGTGGAAGGCGGTGCGCGTACTGGCCTGGTACCGCTCGGCGCTCTCCTGCCGCCCGTTGTCCAGACCTGCCAGCCCACCGCCCTTCACGGCGAATTCGAGGAGGTGCTCGGCATCGGGGACGAGCACGCCGCGCGCGTCGACGACCTCGGCCGTGACGAAGACCAGCGAACGCCCGTCGGCGGCGACGGACCTGCGGTCGGCGGTGAGGCGCACGCCGTGCGGCGTCCCGGCGGTGCGCAGCACGTCCGTCGCCACGACCTTCCCGCCCGCGCGGGCCACGGCCTTCAACTCGCCTGCCGCGTACGGAACCTTCCACGACAGGTGCAGCCTGCCGGCGCTGCCGTTCGGCGACGTGTAACTGCCGGGGTAGGGACCGGAAGTGACCGTCTTGTCGTCGTGTGTCGCCTCCGTGGTCTCCAGGTAGGCGCGGCCGTCGACGGTCTTCTTCGCGTCGAAGGAACGCACGCCCAGGGAACGGCCGTTGAGGAGGAGTTCGACCTCGGCGACGTTCGCGTACGCCCACACCTCCACCTCCTGGCCGGGCTTGTGCGTCGTCCAGTCCATCGGCAGCAGGTGCACCATCGGCTCATTGGTCCACTGGCTACGGAAGAGGTGGTACATGTCCTTGGGGAACCCGGCCGTGTCGACCGCACCGAAGAACGACGCTTTCACGGGGAACACGTCGTACGGGGTCGGCTCGCCGATGTAGTCGATGCCGGACCACAGGAACTCGCCCGCGAAGAAGCGCCGGTCGCGGTCCTTCTTCAGGCCGTACTCGCCGCTCATCGTCCACGAGGCGAGGTTGTTGTCGTAGCTGGACGTGGCGCGCCGGCCCGGGGTGTGGTTCTCCCCGGTGTTGAGGTGCTCGGGCTCCTGGTATGCGCCACGGGTGGACGTCTCCGACGACGACTCCGACTCGAAGAGGAACAGGTGCGGGTAGCGGGCGTGCAGCGCGTCGACGGACGCGGCGGTGTTGTAGTTGAGGCCGAGGCCGTCCAGCTCGGCCAGGATCAGGTCCGCGGGCGACCCGGCGGCGGGCAGCGAGCGGTACTTGTCGGAGCCGATGACGATCGGCCGGGTCGTGTCGAGGGCCTTGATGTCAGAGACGAGCCGCCGCGCCATGTCCACGCCTTCGGCCCGGGTCGAGTCAGGGATCTCGTTGCCGATCGACCACATCAGGACGGCGGGCGAGTTGCGGGCGGCGCGCACCATTTCGGCGATGTCGGCGTCACTGTGCGCGTCGAAGAACCGGCCGTAGTCGTATGGGTTCTTTCCGGTGCGCCAGCAGTCGAAGGCCTCCACGAGCATGACGATGCCGAGGTCCTCGCAGGCCTCGATCACCTCGGGGGCGGGCGGGTTGTGGGACGTGCGCAGCGCGTTCACGCCCATGGACTTCATGATGGTCAACTGGCGGCGAACGGCGTCCGGCTGGACGGCGGCACCGAGGGCGCCGAGGTCGTGGTGGAGGTCGACGCCCTTGAGCTTGGCGTGGGTGCCGTTGAGCGAGAAGCCGTGGTCCGGGTCGAAAGTCGCGTGCCGCACGCCGAACCGGGTGCGGTACGTGTCGACGGTGCGGCCGTCCACACGCAGGTCGGTGACGAGGGTGTAGCGGTGGCCGGGCGTGTCGATGGACCACAACTGCGGGTTGCGGAGGGCGAGTCGGGCGTGGGCCGTTGCCGGGTCCGCGCCCACGTCGCGCAGCACGGACTCGGTGCGGGCGACGCGTCGCCCCTTGGCGTCGCGGACAGTGGAGACGACAGTGACGGCCGGCGCGGTCTCACCGGAGTCGTTGACGACGGTCGTGCGGACGTCGACCGTCGCGTATCCCTTGTCGAGGTCGGCGGCGAGGTCGGGCGTGGTCACGAGGGTGCCCCAGCGCTGGACGTGCACCGGCTCGGTGACCACCAGGCGGGCGCGGCGGTAGATGCCGCTGCCCGAGTACCAGCGGCTGCTGGGCAGTCGGTTGCGGACCTCGACCGCGAGGACGTTGGCGGTGGCGCCGTCCGAGTGCAGCAGCTCGGTGATGTCGTAGGCGAAACCGGTATATCCGTAGGGGTGGTTGCCGACGAGCTCGCCGTTGACGTAGACGTTCGCGTCCATGTAGACGCCGTCGAACTCGACGGAGATTCGCTTGCCCGCGTAGGCGGCGGGGACGGTGAACTTCTTGCGATACCAGCCGAGTCCGCCGGGCAGGAAGCCGGTGCCGCTGGTCGTGTTGTGCTCCGTCGTGGGGGTCTGCTCGATGCTCCAGTCGTGCGGGACGGCGACCGCACGCCAGTCCGCGTCGTCGAAGTCGGGGCGCTCGGCGTCGGCGTAGGCGCCCATCGGGTCGGTGATGCCGTCGGGGCTGACGAGCGCGAAGCGCCAGCCGTCGGCCAGGTCCACGGTGCGGCGGCCGACCGGACCGGTGCGGTCAGCGGCGGCCGCGCTCGGTGCGGGCACCGCGAACGTCCCGGCCATGGAGCCGGCCGCGCTCGCGGCCAGCACGGTTCTACGGGTGACATGCATGAACGGGTCCCCTCGAAGCCAACACGACTCACCAGAAAGCAACTTGAGCGAACTGATTCTTTCGGCTTCGGGCCGGGATTAGTCAAGGGCCTTGCCAAATATGCTTCCCGACCGCCGTCTCGCCTCCTAGGACGGGCTCGCCCCGGCGACCCGCAGTTCCGGACCCTCTGCCCCTCGGAGCAGGGCGGCCGACGGACCGTTGACGTCGCGCGTCGCGCCCTGATCTGCTGCCTTGACCAACGCAGGGATCAACGCAGCGAACGCAGATGCCGAGCAGGGGAGCTGAGGCGATGACGTCCTCGCACGCACAGGGCCCACACGCACAGACCGCCCTGGTCATACAGAACACCAGGAGCGGCGGTCCCGGCCGGGTCGGGGCCTGGCTGCGCGACGCGGGACTCGGTCTCGAAGTGCTGCGTCCGTACGAGGGTGAGGCCCTGCCCGAGTCGCTCGACGGCAGGCCGCTCCTCGTGCTCGGCGGCGGCTTCCTGCCGGACGACGACGAGCGCGCCCCTTGGCTCCCGGCCACGCGCCGGCTCGTCGTGCAGGCACTGGACGACGGCTCGCCCGTGCTCGGCATCTGCCTCGGTGGCCAGTTGCTCGCACAGGTCGCGGGCGGCAGCGTACGGGCGAACCATGGGCACCCCGAGTTCGGCAGCACACAGATCCGGCTGCGCCCCGAAGCCGCCGACGACCCGCTGCTGTACGGGCTCGGCGCGACGGCGCCCGCGATCGAACGGCACGTCGACGCGATCACCGAACTCCCGCCGGGCGCCACCTGGTTGGCGTCCAGCGCGGCCTGCCCCCACCAGGCGTTCCGGGTCGGGGCGCGGGCCTGGGGTGTGCAGTTTCACCCTGAGGCGGAGGCCGACCGGATCGCAGAGTGGGACCGGGAGCTGCTGGCCCGGCAGGGCTATGACAGGGACCGGCTGCACGCCGAGGCCGTGGCCGACGAGGGCGCGGCGGTCTCGGCGTGGTCGGTATTCACGCGGAGGTTCGCTCAGGTGTGCGCGAGGCTGCCGTGACCGGCTTCGGAGCGGGCGCGGACGCGGCGGCCCCGCGCCGCCGTCCCACCGACACGATGACGCTGGTGAGCACGCCCGCGAGCAGCCCCCAGAACGCGGATCCGATGCCGAGCAGCGTCACGCCGGAGGCCGTGGCGAGGAAGGTGACGACGGCCGCCTCCCTGGATCCGGGGTCCGACAGGGCACTTGCCAGGGAGGCCTCGATCGTGGCGAGCATGCCGACCCCCGCGACGGCCAGGACGAGCGCGTGCGGCATCGCGGTGAGCAGCGAGGCGACGGTCGCGCCGAGCAGGCCGACGCACAGGTAGAAGACACCCGCCCACACGGCCGCGAGGTAGCGCCGCCGCCGGTCGGGGTGGGCCCCGTCGCCGGTGCAGATCGCGGCGGTCATCGCCGCCAGGTTGATGCCGAACGCCCCGAACGGCGCGAGCACCGCCTGCACCGCACCCGTCCACGTCAGGACCGGCGAGACGGGCACCTCGTAGCCGGACCCGCGCAGCACGGCGACCCCCGGCAGATTCTGCGAAGCCATGGTGACGACGAACAGCGGCACGCCGACGCTGATCAGCACCTTCCAGTCGAACTCGGGAGCCGTGAACACCGGCTGCGCGAGCGACAGTCGGACCCGTTCCAGATGCCAGCCCCCGGTGAGGACGGAGGCGACGACTCCGCCGCCGAGCGCGATGAGGACCGCGTAGCGCGGCAGCAGTCGACGCCCGAGGAGATACAGCACGAACACCGGGAACGCGATGGCGAAACTGCCGCCCATCTGGGAGAAGAGCCCCGTCCCGAACTCGAGCAGCACACCGCCGAGCAGCGCCGATGCCAGCGGCACCGGGATCCGGTCCATGATCCGCGCGAACCACCCCGTCAGACCGCTCACCATGATCAGCACGGCGCTGAACACGAACGCGCCCACGGCCTTCTCCATGGACACCCCGCTCAGGCTCGTGGCGAGGAGCGCGGCTCCCGGTGTCGACCAGGAGGTGACGATCGGGACCTTGTGCCGCAGCGACAGGCCCACGCAGGTCACGGCGATCCCGACGCCGAGCGCCAGCATCCACGAGGACACCTCGCGCGCGTCCGCCCCGGCGGCCCGAGCCGCGGTGAACACGATGGCAGCGGCACTGGTCACGCCGACGGTGACCGCGATGAGCCCCGCCACCACGGCCGAGGGCGGTGCGGTGGCGCGTATGCGGGCGAGCGGGGACATGCGGGCATCACTTCCGAAAAGGGGTGCGGGAGAGCGAGTTCCGGGCGTTCCATAAACGGAACGTTCTGTTTGTGGAACACTAAGGACGCAGGTGGCGGCACGTCAAAGCGACGGTGGGCGCAGAAACGGACGGAACCGGGCGGATGGGTCTCAATGACGAGGTGGGCCGCAGGCTGAAGCGGCTGCGGCAGGACACCGGCCTCTCCCTGTCGGAGCTTGCGCGCCGCTCAGGCGTCGGCAAGGGCACACTCTCGGAACTCGAGACGGGCCGGCGCAACCCCACCCTGGAAACGCTCTACGCCCTGACCACCGCACTCGGCCGCCCGGTCAGCGCCGTCCTCGACGACCCGCCACCCGGCGTCGCGGCGGGCGCGGGCGGAGTCTCCGGCAGCGCCGTCACCGCGGTCCTCCTGGAGCGGTACGAAGACGAGGGCGCGGCCACCGACGTCTTCCGCGTCACCATCGCCGACGGCGCGACCCAGGAGTCGGCCGCGCATGTCCCGCACACCACGGAGAGCCTGATGGTGCTCTCCGGAACAGCGGTCGTCGGGCTACCGGACGCGCCGCAGACGGCCGGACCTGGCGGTCACGCCCGCTGGCCGGCCGACGCCCCGCACTTCTACAGCGCGCCGGACGGCGAGGTCCAGGGCGTCCTCTTCGTCCGTTATCCGAAGGGCGCGCCTTCGAAGGATCCTTCCTTGGAAGGGTCTTAGAGGTCTGACAAAGGCGTTGGACGTGGCGGTGGTGATCAGTCAGACGGCCAGGCCCGAGGAAGGGCCGGCACGCGCCACGAGCAGCGGCTGGAAGAAACCTGTCTCCCGCGGCATCCGCCGCCCGCGGTCCGTAAACCCCGCCGCGGCCGCGAGGCCGGTCAGCCGGTCCCGGCTGAGCGCCCAGTAGGTGGTCCGGCGGACCCGGACCCGCCATTCTTCGCCCGCCGGCCTGAGTTGGAAGTGCCAGTGCAACCCCGCTCCCCCGCCGGCCGGCCAACCGACATCCTCTAGATCGCTCACGGCACAGCGCTCAGGCCCCGGCACCGGGAAGGGAGATGGAGCGGAACATGTCCTCGCCGAGCTGATCCCGGATCAGACGGTCGATCCTGTTGGCTTGCGGAACATGGACAAAGGGTCTCCACGGAAAAATGCGGTCATTGATCCATGGAGTCCTCCAGTCGGTCGTGGCGGTGAAGAATCTCTGCGCAAACTTCGCTGCGCGAGACGCCGGAAATTCACCCTCGACCTCCAGGCATCCACTCACGCATACATCGACATACGACTGAACAATGGGGAATTCCTTACTGACGTACCTTCGCGACGTGCTTCCGAAGTACCAGAAAGTTCCGGTCGGTGGAGCCGATCTTCCGTCCAGCATGGTGATGTCACCAGGCGGAATACGGATCAGCTTGTAGCCCTTCTCTCTATCGGCGAATGCCTTCAATTCACCTTGTGACACGGGGAAGATCACGCCGTTGCAGGTCGAACTCCGATCCGGAAATGCCCCCAAGTACGTGGGGCCCCAACTGGCAGTGTCGACACGGTCGTACCAGCCACGCGTGATGCCCTGGACGGAGACCGGGAGGGACTTGCCGGCTTTCGGCCACGTCTCCTGTCGGGATTCCCTTTGAATCAATGACCCGTACCCGAAAACATACTGACTTCCGGGACCGGATTCTCTCGCACCGGCTTCCGCCGAGCCCTGTCCCATGATGCAACCCGTGGCGGCAGCGCCAAGACCCAGGATTGCAATACCACCCAGTATCTTACGTCGCCCCACTTCAGCCTCACATTTCATGGCCGACATGCTTCCGCTCCGGCAGCGGAGAGTCGAGAACGACGCGCAGATCCTTCGGGTTGTCGTCCACACGGCCGGTCATCCGGTCGAGATCGGAAACACCTGCTTGTTCTCTGGCTTTCGACGCAGTTCGCGCTGGTGTGGTGCATACCCGTCATCGGTGAATGCCTACGCGACACATGACGATCCGACTGGCCGGCCGGCTCGTCGGCCGACTGCCACTGCGCGAACGGGCTGTCGAAGTCGACGAGTTCACGCGTGGCAGGCCAGAACACCCAGCCGGCGGTCACCCGTCGCACCGCCTGCGGCCGTCGCGTCCTGCCAGGTCCCGCTGACACGCCTTCGTCCGGTCCGGGTCACTCGCCGAGGAGCTGCGCGGCAGCACCAACACGGCGACAACTCCCTTGGCCCGCAAAGCCCTTCGCCGGCGCTGCGTTCCCCCCGCGCGTCACACGGCCCTCCCGATCCCACCTCGTGGATGGACTCCCTCCCCGAACGACCGCCACACCACGGAGCACGAGCACAGGCCGAACGCCCGGCCGCACAGCCCGTCGCGACGGCCGCGAGTCGGGTATCCGACCACGTCACGACCATGGTCACGTCGCATCGGATGCGTGTACCTTGCAGACATTTGAAAGGAGCTGACAGGCGCATGACGCAAACCACCCCCTCCACCGCCGGCTCTCCCTCACCGGTGTCCCGCCGCCTCGAGGTCCTGCGGCCCGGC
The DNA here is from genome assembly GCF_045162695.1 of Streptomyces sp. NBC_01003. Taxonomy (NCBI): domain Bacteria; kingdom Bacillati; phylum Actinomycetota; class Actinomycetes; order Kitasatosporales; family Streptomycetaceae; genus Streptomyces; species Streptomyces sp. NBC_01003. The sequence goes on along the minus strand of NZ_CP108707.1, from coordinate 9,777,836 downwards.
CCCTGGCACCGACGGCTCACGGCGATCGTCGGCATCGGTGCCTTCTTCGACCTCTACGAGGTGTTCCTCGGCGGTGTACTCGCCGCCGCGCTCGCCGAGCCCTGGCATCTGAGCCAGACCCAGAAGTCGTGGATCATCGCCGCCGGATTCCTGGGGATGTTCGTCGGCGCCAACGTCATGTCACTCCTCGCCGACCGTTTCGGCCGACGCCGGATGTTCCTGGTCAACCTCGCCACGTACTCCGCGTTCTCCCTGCTGTGCGCCGCCGCGCCCGACGTGAACTGGCTCATCGCGGCCCGGTTCCTCGCCGGACTCGGGCTCGGCGCCGAACTCGTGCTCGTCGACACGTACCTCTCCGAGCTGCTGCCGACGGCCGTGCGCGGACGCTACATCGCCTGGGCCTACACCGTCGGCTTCCTCGGTGTGCCACTGGCGGCGCTCCTCGGCGCACGCCTGGTGGCCGAGCACGAGATCGCCGGGGTCTCCGGCTGGCGCTGGTTGCTGGTGGCGGGCGCGTTCGGCGCCTTCTGCATCCAATGGATGCGGCGCACCCTCCCCGAGTCCCCGCGGTGGCTGGAGGCCAAGGGACGGCGCGCGGAGGCCGAGGCCGTCGTCGCGCACATCGAGACAGTCAACGAACCGAGGACTGCCGGTACGCACCCCGCACCACGAAAGGCCGAGGCCGAGACGGAGACCGATGCGGTCCCCACCGTGCGGGTTCCCCTGCGCCGGATGTTCCAGCCGCCCTACCGCCGCCGCACCGTCATGTGGTGGATCTTCCAGGTCCTGCAGACCGTCGGCTACTACGGTTTCGGCTCTCTGGCCCCCGTCGTCCTCGCCGCCAAGGGCCACTCGACGACCGCCTCGCTCGGGTACGCGGCGCTCAGCTTCTGCGGCTACCCACTGGGTTCCGCTCTGTCGATTCCGCTCATCGAGCGGTTCGAGCGCCGCACCCTCATCATCGTCGCCGCCCTCGGCCAGGCCTTCTTCGGCGTCCTGTTCGGGTTCGCCGACGCGGCCTGGCTGATCGTGGGAAGCGGCTTCCTGCTGACACTCTGCAGTAACGTCTTCTCCAACGCGTTCCACGTCTACCAGGCCGAAATCTTCCCCACGAACCTGCGCAGCAGCGCCATCGGCATCGCCTACTCACTGTCGCGGCTGGTCTCCGTGATCCTGCCGTTCATCGCACTGAGTGTCCTCGACGACCTGGGCGCGACCGCGGTGTTCGCCGGCTCCGCCGCACTCATGGTGCTGCTGTGCCTCAACGTGGGGCTCCTCGGCCCCAAGACGAAGGGGCTGGCGCTGGACGCCATCTGAACGACCACCCGCCCACCCCTCCGGAGATCCAGGTCAGGCGGCGTCTCGGCGAGGCCGTCGCCCGGCGTCGCCTGCCACACGTCGGACGACGCCCCGGAGGGGGCCGTGAGGGTGAGTCTGCGACACTCCCGCAGAACCAGCACGCCCTCACGAAGCCACTCAGGCAAGTGCCCCTCCCCCTCCCCACGCCCAACCGGCCACGGAAAACGATGGATTGACGGAACGACATCGGAAGGGCAAAGATCGGCAGGTACTGATTTGACAACGTTGTCGAACGAGAGGATCGCGATGAGAGCGCTGAGACGCGTGTTCACCGCCTTGTTGATCGTCACCACTATGGCCACGGCCTCCGCCACCGCCGGCGTCGCGAACGCCAAGGAGCAGGGACCGAAGTTCGCCGATGACCCCACCACGCTGGTCGACACGTCGATAGGCAACAACGGTGACGGGACCACCTTCCCGGGCGCGGCCGCGCCGTTCGGCATGGTGCAGCTGAGTCCTGACACGCAGTTGAACAAGTACGCCTCTTACGACTACGCGCAGGACACCATCCTCGGCTTCAGCCACACACACCTCTCGGGCGTCGGCTGCCAGACGATGGGCAACATCCGGTTCATGCCGACCACCGGTGCGGTCACCTCGTCCGACCCGGCGCAGTACGGTGCGAAGTTCAGTCATGACAACGAGACCCGGTCGCCTGGCTACTACGGCGTGAAGTTCGACAACGGCATCGAGGCCGAGCTCTCCGCCACGCAGCGGACCGGCCAGCACCGCTACACCTACCCCGGCGGATCAGGCTCCGAGAACGTGCTCATCGAGGCCGGCGAGAGCAACGGCAGCACCTACGCCGGCGACGTCAAGGTGGTCGGCAACGACACCGTGGAAGGCTGGGTCCAGGGCGGCAACTTCTGTGGCGAGACCGGCAAGGAGCGCTACCGGGTCTACTTCAGCGCCAAGTTCGACCGGACATTCTCGAAGTTCGGCACCTGGACCGACGGCACCCTCACGCCGAACCAGCGCGAAGCAACGCGCGGCACCAAGCGCGCCGGTGCCTGGCTGACGTTCGACCCGGCCGAGGGCGACCAGGTCGGTACGTCGGTGGGCCTGTCCTACACCTCGATCGACGGCGCGCGCCTCAACCGCAGGGCCGAGCAGCCCAAGTCGTTCGACAAGGCTCGCGCCGGCGCGCACGACGCCTGGCGCGACGAGCTGAACCGGATGCGCGTGGCCGGTGGCAGCACCGCCGACCAGCGCACGTACTACAGCGCGCTCTACCACTCGCTGCTGCACCCGTCGATCGGTTCCGACGTCGACAACCGCTACCGCGGCTTTGACGACAAGGTGCACCGAGCGGATTCCACGTACTACCAGATGTTCTCGCTCTGGGACACCTACCGCTCGCAGAACCAGCTGGTGGCCCTGCTCAACCCGGACAAGGCCGCGGACATGGCCAAGTCCGTGCTGCACATCTACCAGGACGGTGGCTGGCTGCCGCGCTGGGGGCTCGGCGGCGGCGAGACCAATGTGATGAGCGGCGATCCCATCACCCCGTGGATCGTCGACATCTACCAGCGTGGGCTGCTCGACAAGCACACCTCGCACCAGCTCTTCGACGCCCTGTGGAAGAACGCCAACGACGTCCCCACCGACCAGTCGATCTTCCGTGGCCGTGACGGCAATCCGTCGTATGTCAAGAACGGCTGGGTCGGGTACCAGAACCTGCCCGGCTATCTGTACGGCGACAGCCGCCAGTCTGGCTCGGCCACGCTCGAGTACGCACTCGGCGACTGTGCGCTGTCCACGATGGCCGGCGACCTGGGCTACCAGGACAAGGCCGCGACGCTCGCCTCGCGTTGCGACAACTTCGCCAAGCTGTGGGACCCGAGCGTCACGTCGCAGGGTTTCTCAGGGTTCCCCGTCGCCAAGAACGAGGACGGGACCGTCGCCGGTGATCCCGACCCCACCCAGGCCGGCGCGTTCCACGAGGGCACCGCATGGCAGTACCAGTGGCTCGCCCAGCAGGACCCGCAGACCCTCTTCGGTCTCATGGGCGGCCAGGCGGCTGCGGAGCAGCGGCTGGACAAGTTCTTCGACATGCCGACCGTCCTCACGGACCCGGCGAAGGCCGCCTCGGAGTCGTGGGTGAGTGGCGCGTACGATTACCACAACAACTTCGCCTTCAACCCCAACAACGAGCCCGACTTCCACACTCCGTGGATGTACGCGTGGACCGGCGCCCCGTGGAAGACGTCCGCGGTGCTGCGTGCGATGCGGACGCTCTTCACCGACGACGCGTACGGCATGCCCGGCAACGACGACCTCGGCGCCACGTCGTCGTTGCTCGTCTTCGCCATGGCCGGCGTGTTTGAGGCGCAGCCCGGCTCCGCCAACTACATCGTCACTGCGCCCATGTTCGAAAAGGTCGAGATCCGGCCCGAACACGGAAGCAAGATCAACATCGAGGCGCCGGGCGCCGATGCGTCGAAGCTCCAGTATGTGTCCTCCGTGAACACGGGCAAGGGCACGTTGCACCAGAGCTGGCTCTCCCACAAGGATCTGCTCCGCTCCGGCACGATCAAGATCGACCTTTCCGACAAGCCCACGACCTGGGGCGTCAGCACCGCCCCGCCCGCCATCAACCAGAACTGACGTTGTCGGCTGCGGCCCCTCCACACAGGGGCCGCACTGCGGCTGCCCGCTGCGCAATCCGTTTCATGCGACCGACGAACGCGCGGTTCTCGAACTCGCCCTCCACGCGCTGCCCAAGCGCGCCCGCGCGGGCGCGGCGAGGCATGGTTGAGCCCTTGACGAGCTCTACCTGGCCCGGAACTGGCCGGAGTGAGGGTGGTTGGCACCCGCCGCGCTCGGGCCCCACGCTGCGAGCGGAAACCTACCCAGGCAGTTCCGTGCGCTCCCACCACTCGTACACGGGCAACAGGCCCTGTGCGGTCTCCTCCTGACGTGTCGTGACCTTGAAGTGCTCGTAACCCCCACGCAAGGGAACTTTGATGTCGAGCCCGGGCGTGGAGACGGAGACGATCCGCTCAGGAAGATCGTCAGGACCGCCCTCGAGAACTGCTTTCATCGCGTCGACCATGACCCGATCTTCCCCGCAGGCCCGACCGGCTCCTTCATGACGCGCCGACACGTCTGCCACTGCCCTCTTTCCGTGCCGGCGACCCCTACCACCGCGATGGGCTCATCAGGGCGGATCCAGGCGGCGCCCAGTTGAGAGCGGCTGTAAGTGCAGCGGCAGGTGAGGGACTGGTGCAGTCGAACCGGCTTTGGCTGTCGATGTCGTCAGAGGCGCTGCCGGCGGCCGGTCAGCCTGGCCCGTGGGACGTGTCGGCAGGCAGCTAGGCGGTGTCCGGCGTGCTGAGGACGGCCCGGTTGCCTTCGATGCAGGTCTCGTGTCCACCGGTACGGGCGGTGGACAGTGGAACTCGCCGGTCAGGCCGGACTGGACGTTCCCGACGAACTCCAGATGCCCGGTGGTCCGGCGGCCCCCTGTACTTGTTTGGCGCCCCACTCCGGATTTCTGGTCCAGTTCAGCCATTACGCCCGGCCTGGTCGTACCAGGTGAAGTCGACGTTGCCCTGGTCGTAGGCGACATTGCCCGCCACGGTCAGGCCGTGCGCGATGCTCGCGGCCCGGTCCACCGAACCGTCGGCGGCCTTGACCGTCTGGCCCTGATGCCCCTCTACGTACACCGCACCCCCGCGCAGTCGTACACCCCCGCAGATCTCCGCGCTGCGCAGACAACGCGGCCCGCTACGCCGGACGCCCAGCGCGGCAAGGTCGTCGGCGAACGTACGCGTGTCGCAGACAGGCCGCGAGCCGGGCGCTCCGTCATCGACGATCCGGAGCCCGCAGGGTGACCATGAACTGGCCGTCTTCGGTGCCGGAAGCCGGCGGCCGCAGTTCGAGACGCAACTGCTCCAACCGCGGCCGTCAGAGGCCTTGTTGGTCCCATATCGCGCTGTGCTCCATGTCCAGTATGAGGTTGTCCAGTACGTCTCCCTTTTGAGCTACGCCCGAAGGCGTAACGAACTCCCGTTCACACCACCCGAATTGCCGCCAACGCCCCAGCACTGCGCGATGAGGATGCCTGTGAGCACCCTCTTCGTTCAGCGCTCAATCCGCCGCGGTCTGCGCGATGATCATGTCGGTGACTGCCCACATGTCTCCGTCCCCCAGAGCACGCCGTTGTCCGGTCCGAGGGCTTGCCCTCGTGGAGGAGGCAGTGCAAAAGTGCGGCGAGTTCACGGCTGTCGCCCGCCTCCAGGAGCGCGGGCGTGATGCGATCCGTCAGCTGGGACAGCACATCCCCGGCGCTGCGGAGCCTTCCTTCGGCATCCACCAGCGATCCGCCGAGCCCGTGGACCGCAGCGTGTCGGTTCACCGTCCACAGCAGTTCAGGCGGGCAAGGCTGCGACACCGGCAGCGCGAGGCCGCCTTCCAGGACCTGTGCACCGGATGCCCCGTTCGCGAGCGGTGCACCAGCCAGGGCGGGACGCACCGTGACCATCCGCCCGGCCCACAACCTGCAGGCCGCTGCCCGCCACCAGGCCGCAGACGACCGCAACCGGCAAGCCGACTACCGGTGCCGGAGACCCCCGGTCGAACGCGCCGTCGCCTACTCGTCCACCAAGGCAACCGCAAACTCCCCTACCGCGGCACCATCAAGAACAACACCTGGATCCACACCCGAGCCGCCACGCTCATCCTCCGCCGACTGATCAACCTCGGACTCACCCGAACCAACAACACCTGGACACTCACCCCGGCCAGCACATGAACACTGGGGCCGCCCGGCCTCAAGCCTGGGCCTCACGCGAGATCTTGGGCGCCGCCGCCCTGAGGGCCCTCGCCCTGAGCCCCGTCCCGGTCGGGCGCCTCTTCCCCCATGGGAGCCGCCACCGTGCCGGAGACCTCGGGAAGAGCCTGTTCGGCCCAGATCACCTTGCCCTGGGGCGTGTACCGGGTGCCCCAGCGCTCGGCGATCTGCGACACCAGGAACAGGCCGCGGCCGCCCTCGTCCATCGTCGCGGCATACCGCAGGTGTGGGGAGGTGCTGCTGCCGTCGGCGACCTCGCAGATCAGCGTACGGTCGCGGATCAGTCGTACGTGGATCGGCTCCGAGCCGTAACGGATGGCGTTGGTGATCAGCTCGCTCAGGATCAGCTCCACACTGAAGGCCAGCTCGGACAGGCCCCACTCGTCGAGCTTGCGGGCCACCGCGTCGCGCATCCCCGCGACGGCGGCCGGGTCGACCGGCACGTCCCAGTCGGCGATCCGGTCGCGCGGCAGCCCCTGCGTGCGGGCGATCAGCAGGGCGACGTCGTCCTTGGGACGCCCGGGCAGCAGCTCGTCGAGCACGGCCTGGCAGCTCTCCTCTGGCGACCTGTCGGGGTGGCCCGACAGCGCTTGGCGCAGCAGCTCCATGCCCACATCCAGATCGCGCCTGCGGTCCTCGATGAGGCCATCGGTATACAGGACGAGCTGGGCGCCGTCCGGAAGATCCAGCTCGGCGGTCTGGAACGGCAGCCCGCCCAGACCGAGGGGCGGCCCTGTCGGCAGATCCAGGAAGGTGACGGTGCCGTCGGGGAGAACCAGCGCCGGCGCCAGGTGCCCGGCTCGAGCCACGACACAGCGGCGCGTCACCGGATCGTAGATCGCGTACAGACAGGTGGCACCCACGATGCCCGTGGCGCTCTGCGTATCCGACTCGTCCTGGTCGATACGGCCGACGAGGTCGTCCACGTGGCTCAGCAACTCGTCGGGCGGCAGATCGAGGGAGGAGAAGTTGTGCACCGCGGTCCGCAGTCGGCCCATAGTGGCGGCGGCGTGCAGGCCGTGGCCGACCACGTCGCCGACGGTCAGCGCGACCCGGCTGCCCGACAACGGAATCACGTCGAACCAGTCCCCGCTCACACCCGACTGGGCGGGGAGGTAGCGGAAGCCGACCTCGAGGGCGCTCTGTTCGGGCAGGGCCCGCGGCAGCAGGCTGCGCTGGAGGGTCACCGCGAGGGCGTGCTCGCGGGTGTAGCGGCGCGCGTTGTCGATGCTGACCGCTGCTCGGGCCACCAGTTCCTCGGCAAGCGACAGATCCTCCTCGTCGAAGGGCCCGTGCTGCTGGGAGCGCCAGAAGTTGGCCATGCCCAGCACGACACCGCGGGCCTTGATCGGGGCGGCGATGAGGGTGTGAATGCCGTAGTCCATGATCCTCTTGGTGCGCTCCGGGTCCTGCGCGTGCCAGCCCGTGGCGGTCGACAGCTCGGTCACCAGCTCGGCGTGGCCGCTCCCGTAGCCGCGGGCCTGGGGGGTGGACGGCAGGTAGTCGATCAGCCTGCCCGTCTCGTAGAGCGGGTGGTCGTCCCGGATTCCGTACACGGCCGTACGACGCATGTCCGTCGCGGTGAGGGCCGGCTCCTCACCGTGCAGTACGGCGTCGGCCAGGTCCACGGTGACGAAGTCGGCGAAACGGGGGACGGCGACCTGCGCCAGCTCGTCGGCGGTCCGCAGGACGTCCAGGGTGGTGCCGATGCCCAGTCCCGCGTCGTACAGCAGCTTGAGCCGCTCCCGCGCGATCTCCGCCCTGCCGGTCACCGCCTGCAGCTCGGTGGAGTCGCGCAGCGTGACCACGGTCCCCATGGGGCCGCCGCCACTGTCCGTGTGCCGCTGGTTGACCGCCAGCAGCCGGTCTCCGGCGAAGTGCACCTCGTCGGTGACCTCGCGGCCGGAGACGAGCAGCTCCGCCGTCTCGGGGTCGAGGCTCGACAGCTCCGACACGAGCTGCCCCTCGACATCAGGGGGCAGCTCCAGCAGCCGTTTGGCCTCGTCGTTCGCCAGCAGCAGCTGCCCGTCACCGCCGACTATCAGCACCCCTTCGCGCACGGAGTGCAGCACCGTGTCGTGGTGGTCGTACATACGGGTCATCTCGTCCGGGGCCAGGCTGTGGGTCTGCCGTCGCAGCCGTCGGCCCACCAGTGCCGTGCCCGCGGTGGACACCACGAGTGCGCCGGCACCGGCGCCCAGGATGATCGGCAGTTGCCGGGCCACCTGACTGGCCACGTTCTTGACCTTCAGCCCCGCTGAGACGAGCCCAATGACCTTGCCATCGGCGTTGTCGATGGGGACGGTGGCCTGGACCTCCCGGCCGAGTGGGCCCATCACACTCTCCGTGTACACCTTCCCCTCGAGCGACGGCCCGATGGTGCCCACGAACTGCTTTCCGATCAGGTTCGGCAGGGGGTGGGTGTAGCGGATGCCCTTGGTATCCAGGACCACGATGAAGTCGACGCCCGCAGCCTTGCGTGCCGCCTCCGTGAGCGGCTGGAGGATCTTGCTCGGGTCGGGGCTCTCCAGTGCGGCCACGACGCCGGGAGAGTGCGCGAACGTCTGCGCCACGGCGATGGAACGGCGCTTGGCCTCGGCGTTGGTGTCCCGGTCCGACTGGAGGACCAGGGCGAAGACGCCAGCGACGACGAGCAGCACGACCAGCGCCACCTGGAGTACGAACACCTGCCCGGCTACGCTTCGCGGGCTTCTGCTGACCAGGGACCTGAACAGACTTCTCAAGTCGGCGAAACGATTCGCCATGTGACCTTTCTAGCACTGGCGATCCTGAGCGGCCACAGGCCGCACCTCCCAGGGCATGGAATCGCGGGACGCACGGCGGTGACGGACCCGGCCTCCGACAGCCTGCCTCGGGCGCTGGGGCGTGATCACACGCGAGGCGGTCTCCGCCGTGCCGAAGGGGCCAACCGGGCGGCGAGCGCCTCGGCGAGTCCCCGCTGTTCTTCCGGCCGCTCGATGACGAACAGCCCGTCGAGCGGTGCGAGCACGGCGGGCAGCCGGTCGAACCGCTCCACCTGCAGCTCTAACGCGGAACCAGGGCGGGGTCCCTGGTCCCCCTCCACGCCGTGCGAGGAGGGCAGCTCTGCCACGGTCGCGACGTCGGCGGGGAGTCGCGAGCGGATGTGCTCGGGCGTTCCCTGGACGCGCAGGGCCACCTCGTGGCTGTACGGAGCTGTTGCGAGCCCCGACAGGACGCGCCGCGAAGGGTCGAGGTCGGCGGGCGGTCCTAACGAGCCGGGCAGGAGCCGCGCGTAGGTGAAGTGGTCCAGCCGGAACGTCCGGTCCTCGCCGATCGCGGGATCCGTACCCGTCACGTACCACCTGCGGGAAGGGACGACGAGCCCGTACTGGTGCAGCATGCGCTCGCTGCGCCGACCGTCTCAGGCGGTATACCGGATGTCGAGCCTGCGGCCGCGCCGCTTGGGCAGCACCCGCCGGATCTTGGCCACCGCCGTCTCGCCCGCTGTGCCGGTGGCCGTCATCAGGCCGGCGCACCGCCCCGCGACCAGGCCGAGCAGTACGGCGAGCGCCTCGTCGTCGCTCAGCATGCGTGAGGGCAGACGGTGACCGGGGGCGAGCCGCTAGGGCAGTGGCTGCGCCCTGTCGCCTGCGCGCCCGTGGATTGTGTCGCAGACTGCGATGGCGGTGACGATCAGAGTGGTCAGGAGCGAGAGGATGATCGGCTCGCGGCGGGGGCCATGGGATGAACAGGATGAGTGCGCCGTTCCCGCTCACCTGTCGCCATCCTGAGCGGTCCTCTAGGTCCAGGGAGAAGGACCAGTCGGCGGAGCGCCAGGGTCAAGGCGCATGCGAAGGCCGCCGCAGCCTGGTCCAGGTCGCCCATCACACGCCAGATGTCGCCCGTGTGACCGCGGTCCGCACGACGCGATCGACGGCATCGGCGCGGTCGCGCAGGGCGATGGACAGCTCGTAGCGGCCGCAGGGCCGGGGCAGCCGGGCCATGGAGGCCGGCGACTCCGGGACGGGACTGCGTTCGGACGCCACCTCGATGGCATCGAGCCAGGGCCGCGAACCGCTTACGCATCTCGTCGGTGTCCAGGTCGTGGCCGTAGTCGAACGTCCGCAGCCACGCCTCGGCCAGCGGCTCGGCACTCACCGCGCCGAGAAAGCGCGCATCGCTGAACCGGGGTGCAGCGCCCCATGCCACGTCGGGCCGCGCGCCCATGACTGAACCAAAGGCCATCACCGCGTCGTCCATGTCCCCTTCGAGGAACAGAAAGTACGTCTGTACCAGCACAGCGCTCACCGAACCGTCCCCTTAGAGGCTCTCCACAACCTGGCAGGGGCCGCACAGGGCTCCGGGCTGTCGGCGCGCCGGGTGATCCGTGAGAGTCTGCGGGCGGAACACCGGGTGCGGGAACGCAAATGAGGGGGACGGCATGGAACCAGTGGTGGGGCCGGACACGCGGAGCGCGGTGCCCGAGGGGCTCGGTGCGGCGATACGAGACACGGCCGAGGAGATAGCCACACTGCTGCGCGCGGGCGCCGACATGGGGCTTCGGGTGCCGGGGTCGCAGTGGAGCGTCGGCGAGGCGGCCGCGCATCTGGCGCTGGCCAACGAACTGATGGCGGACATCGCGGCGGGACATGCGCGCAGTTACGGAGACGGCACACCGCAGAGTCTTGCCACGGCCAACGAGCAGGCGCTCGCCGCGTTCGGTGAGCGGGAGGCCGAGCCGCTGGCCGGGATGATCGTGAAGCAGGCCGCCGCATGTCTGAGGGCGCTGGAGGAGCGGGGCACGGAAGGGACCGTGGTCAGTCCGCTGGGTCCGATGGGACCGGATGCGCTGGGCTCGTATCTGCTCACGCACATGCTGGGACACGGATACGATCTCGCCCGCGCGCTGGGACATGCGCACATGATCGACCGAGAGCGGGTGCGGCTGACGCTGCCCTTCATGCTGACGGCGATGCCACGGGTGACCGACGCGTCCGGCACCGCCGGGCTGAGCGTCCGCTACACGATCCGCCTGTGGGGTGGCGGCCGGTTCGACGTGCAGGTGGCCGGGGGCGCGGTGTCGGTCGGCGAGCGACTGCCGGGGCGCGCGGACTGCACGATCCTCATCGAGCCGGTCACCTTTCTCCTGATGGCGCTCGGGCGCCGTGGCCAGTGGGGCGCCCTCGCTCAGGGCCGCATCCTGGTCGGGGGGCGCAAGCCCTGGCTCGCTCCGCGTTTCCCGGCTCTTTTCAAGGCACCCTGACCACGATGGACCGCGGGGTCGAAGCCTGGCTGCGGCGCGTGCGCATGGCGCCGGGGATCCTCGCCGGGCACAGCGGCTGTGGCAGACGTTGGACTCGGTGCGCTCGGTATTGCCCGGCGACGACGCCCTCGAGATGGCCGGCACGCTGCTGTTCCACCGGTACGAGCACCCGGAGACGCCGGCTCCCACGCACGTGTCCGACTGTGAACAGCTGATGCGGCAGGCCGAGCACACACGGCCCCGGGCGCGAGGCTCACGCGCCGGACCGGCTCCAACTCCTCACCCCCGCAAGGGAGCAAACGGACTGACGGCCCCGCTCCACGACGCGGCGATCTGAACAGATGCGGGTCTGTAGAGGGCAGGGTTCGGGCGTTTGCGCCTCGATCGATTGCACAGGCATTCTCAGTCTGCGGATGCCGGTTCGGCGGGCCGGGCCGTGAAGAAGCGGACGATGTCCTCCGCTGCTGTTGGGGACAGCATCATCGCCTGGACTCGTGCGGACATTTCGGCGATCGGGTGAATCCTGGCGAACATCGCCTCCTCGTACGTCCGGATCGCCGAGTCCGGGTCGGCGGGGTTGGCGGCGAGTCGGCCGGCGAGTTCGGCGGCGTCGAGCATGGCCTGGTTGGCGCCCTCGCCGACCGGCGGCATGAGGTGCGCGGCGTCGCCGATGAGGGTGACGCCCGGCCGGCTGGACCAGCGCGTACCCATGGGCATCGCTTCGATCGAGCGCTGCGTCGGCGCGCTGTCGCCGGCCTCGATGAGTGCGGTGAGGCGTGGGTCCCAGCCACCGAACACGTCCAGCAGAGCGCGCTTACTACGGTATGTGTCGATGGGGCGATCCTCTGCGCGCAGCGAGATCCCGACACGTAGGCTGCCGTCGCCGAGGCGTTGTGCCGCCAGGATCTGATTCACGCCGACGCACCACAAATTCCCGGGGCCGACCAGCTCGGCGAGATCCGGATGGCGCCGGTTCACGTCTTCGATGTTCAGCTCTACGAGCGTGGCCACATAGGACAATTGGACGTCGGTCAGCAGCGACCGGACGATCGAGCGCGCGCCGTCCGCGCCGATGAGGATGTCGCAGTCGGCTCGGTGGCCGCCATGGAACGTCAGTTCCCAGCCCCCCTCAGGTCGCGGGATCGCCGCGACAAGCCGGTGCCGCCAGACAACCGTGTCACCGGGGAGGGAATCGAGCAGAAGATCACGCAGTGCCCTCCGGTCGATCTCGGGACGTCCGGAGAATGAGCCAGGTTGCGGCTCATGGTGTACCAGGGTCCGTCCGGTCGGGTCGACGATGCGATGTTCCTCGCCCTCGGGCCGCGCCTCCGACCGGAACCGGCCGGCGAGACCCGCCTCAGCCAGCGCCTGTTGCCCGGACTCCGGGTGCAGGTCGAGCGCGCCGCCCTGCGGCCGCGCGTATCGGCTTGCCTCGCGCTCGTACACCACCGCATCGATGCCGTGCTGATGCAGGATTCGTGCCAGCGTCAGCCCACCAAGGCCGCCACCGGCGATCGCAATTCGCATTCCCACTCCGTTACCGTACACTGTCCTTGTGGATACACCGTACGGTAACGAATCGTTGCCCGTTTGGGAACGGCCCGAACCTCAGCCGCGGGCGGCGCCAGTGCCGTTGAACCGCGAGAAGATCGCCGCCACGGCGATCCGGCTTGCCGACGCACACGGCCTCGACGGCCTGTCGGTTCGCAAGATCGCCAAAGAACTCGGCGTCGGTCCGATGCGGCTCTACGACTACGTGATCAACAGATCCGAACTGCTCGATCTGATGGTCGACGTCGTCTATGCCCGGATCGCCGAGGCCGCCCAGCTCTCCGCGTGGCGCGCCACGGTACTGGCCATCGCCCACGCGACCCGCGATGCCGCCCTTGATCACGAGTGGTTCTCCGACCTGCTCGGCGGAAGGCCGCACTTGGGACCTCACGCGCTCGCCGTGGGCGAAGCGACCGCGGCGGCGCTGAGCCAGGCCCCCGGCGTGCGCGGCATCGACGATCTCCAGCGGGCTTTGGGCGCCCTCAACGCCTTCATCATCGGAGCGATCCGCAGAGAGGTCACCGAGCGACGCACCGCCCGTTCCACCGGCACCGATGAAGCCGCCTTTCAGGCCAGCCTCGGCCCCTACCTCACACGCATGTTGAAAACCGGCAGGTACCCCACCGTCGCCCGGCTCGTCATCGACGGGGCCCACCTCGATGCCGAGGAAACCTTCGACCACAACCTGACCACCGTCTTGGACGGCATCACCAGCCGACCCCGCACGTGACCGACTGCTCTGCGGCCAGCGGCCGGCTGGAAGCCGATGCGCCCTGATCAGACATCCGGATCTGCCGCGATCCGAGGGCGGCCGGACTCTACCGATAACTCAGCGTGATTGACTTGCACTTCGGAGTCAACTACCCGGTCGTGAACGACCGGGCTTGCTGCTCGAGTCATCACTGGCTGTGATGGGTTCGGCTGCGTCCAGTTCTCACGTGATGAGGGTGAGTTCAGGGGCCGTTGACCGGGCCCCCCAGACCCACGCCATCCAGCCGCGTTGGCGGATGTTGTGGGACGCGTTGTGGTCTGCGTGATCAACGAATCCGCAGACCCGGCACGAGAAGACGGCCTGGGAGGGCCGGTTTCCGCGAGCGGTGTGATGACACTTCGAGCATTCCTGGCTGGTGTAGGCCGGATCGACGTAGACGACCGGCACCCCGGCCCTCTTCGCTTTGTAGGCGATGAAGGCGCCGAGCTGGGCGAAGGGCCAGGAGTGGAGCGTGGTGCGTTGGGGCTTTCTCAGCCGTGCCCGCTCGCGGATGCCCGTGAGTGTCTCCAGGGCGATCCCGCGACCGGTGCGTTCAGCCTCCGCCACGATCCGCTTCGAAATCTTATGGTTGATGTCCTTGGCGCGCCGGGCTTCCTTGCCCGCATGCCTCTTCGCCCGCCGCCTGGCGGACTTCGTGTTCTTCTTCTGCAGCTCGGACCGCAGCTTGCGATCCTGTTCCCGCTTGCGGTTGATCCGCCTGCCGCAGTGGCGCTCGCCGTCGGAGGTGACCGCGATGTTCACGACGCCCAGGTCGACGCCGAGGAATCCGGCCGGGTGAGTGTTCGGGGCGGCTTCGGCGATCTCACAGGTCGCGATCAAGAACCATTTCCCGCCCTGGAACACCAGGTCGGACTCACCCCGCCGGTGCGCAGCCAGGACTTCCAGCTGCTCGGCCTGCCCGGTGAACGCCACGTTCTTCAGCCTGCCTGCGGTGGTCCAGATCGACACCGTTTGCTGCTCGTGCTGCCAGGACAGCATCCGGTCGTCGTAAGGCTGCGCCGCCTGGGGCCGGAAAACCACCGGCTTGCCCGAGGCGCGAGTGTGCCGCCTGGAACCGGGCCGCCCGTAGCGGCCGTTACGCAGGTTCGCCTTCAGGGCGGTGTAGGCGTCGCAGGTCTTCTTGATCGCGTGCTGGGCGGCCTGCGCGCCCAGTCCCCACCGGAAGCGGATCTCGGCATAGGTGTGCTTGCGGAGCTCCAGCGGACGTCGCGCCTCCTTCTCGAAGGCGACGGACGCGGCCCAGGTCGCCGCTTGGTTGCAGGTGTGCAGGGTCGCCTCAAGTGCCGCCGCCTGTACGGGCGTCGGCAGCAGCTTCACCCGCACCACCAGCTTCACGACCAGCGAACCTATACACCTGGACGAAGACCCACCACACGTTCGCCCCCGCCCCACCCGAACGAGCGAAACCCGCCCCGCCCCTCCCACGCGCACACCGCCGTAGCCCCGTTCCGCCGGAACGCCTCCCGGCCGCTCCGCGGCCCGTGTTGTCCTGCGGCACATCACGGCGACGCTCCGCGTCGCACCCCGTGGATGCGATTCCTCCAGGGCGTGAACGCCTGAGGGGTTCCTCGCAAGAACCCGCTGAAGCATGAGCACGAACGAGGACCAGCCGACGTCGTGGACGGACTTGGCCAGCTTGCTGCGCGCCAGTCCCGCCACCCACAGGTCCTCCACGGCGACCCCTCGGTTCTCGCAGCCAGCCGGACTCTGCAGTCGCCGATGACACGCGGCGCTGCCGTAGTCACGGGCCAGGTACTTGACCTATCGGCCGGGGTGGCGTCGGTCAGGCCCCGCGAGCGGATCGAGCCCACACTGCGGGACCTGACCGGGCACCGTGGTGTGCATGAGGTCGGCGGCGCTGGCTGAGCGAGACACTTCGCGTCATCGCGGCGCTCGGTGGCCGTTGCAACCTGAAGATGTTCCGCTACCCGGAGCCTATTTGTACTGCCCTGCGAGGTGGGGGACACGGCTCACCACGGATCACGCGGCCGGCCGGTCCGGCCGGCATCCCGCTCCCCGCGTGGCCTGCTGCCGTCAGATGTGCGGCAGCCGGGCCGTACCGCTGTCATCCCCGGCTGCACTGCGGCCTCGCTTGGACCGGGATTCTGGCGCCATGTCAGAAAACTCCGAGTAATGCACCAAACTCAGGGATTCCACTCGATCGGCAGCCTGATGTCACACCTTGAGCCGTCCTGAAATGACAGTCGATGAGCCGATTATTACGTTCGTTGCATGTCGGCTGTCCAGCTGGCGTCTCCGAGACAGGGAGGATTGACATGCCCACGCGATTGTTCGCCGTATCCGCCGCCATGGTAGGCGCAGCGGTCCTTGCCACCGCCGGCATCACCTATGCCGCGCAATCCGAATCGACCCAGGCCGCCCCTCCGGCCAAACAAGCCGCACCTCCGGCCAAGCAGGCTGCCCCGCCCGTCAAGCAGGCTGCCCCGCCCGCCAAGCAGGCCGCCCCCGCGACGGCTCCCCTCGGTACCGACAGCGCTGACGGCAGGGGTGACGAGGGTCGTGGCCACGAGGGCCGTGACCGTGGCTACGGCGGCAGGAAGGAGGGACGAATCCACTTCAACGAACGGACGTACTCCGCCCGCACGGAGGGCTGCATCCCCGCTGCCAGTGGGCTGGGCTCAAGCAGTTTCAGCATCGACAACGACAGCGACGCGACCGTTGAGGTCTACCGCGGGTTCAACTGCGACAACGGTGCGCCGGTGGCCACGGTCGGCCCCTACGGCGCCACTTATGGTGTCGCGCCCCGGACCGGCCATGGGAGCGGCCAGGGAGGCGTCTTCGTCGAGGACGCGGTCGTGGGCAGTTTCCGGGTGATCTGCGACCACGACGAGTGGTGACACCACCATCCCGAGCACGCGGCATCGCCGGCCCGTCGGAATCGGGCCGGCGATGCAGGTCGATGTGGGCCCAGTCGTAGAAGCGCTCCCCCTTTGCACCAGCCCCGGCGGACAGGTTCTGCCAGGCCCGCTTGGGTAGCTTGTCGGCAAGGGCGTCTGCGCGGAACTTCCCTGCCTGGGTGGTGCCTTCGTGGGTGCGGGCCACCGCGAGGACGTAGCCAGTACCGCGTTCCTCCATGGTGGTGCGCAGCTTCGGATTGCCGCCGTGGACCACGTCGCCGGTCCCGGAATGGCGGACCATCCTGAACGCCCTCCTTTCGCTGCCCGAGATCGGCGGCCGGGTCGGGGACTCGGGGATGGCCGTCATCGGCATTCGGCTGGCGGTGGTCGAGCCGCGCATCTCAGCCGCCGGTCTCTTCGCCGGGAGTTACGTGCGTCGCGCCCAGCGCGAGGAGGTCCATCAGGTCACCATTCCGGTGCGGTTCCTGCTGCAGTGGGATGACGAAGGCAACGACCGGCAACTGGCCCTGGACTTGTTCGATGCTTTCGGCACCAAGGAGAAGACGCTGCACGCCAATCTGGGCGGGGACGCTGGTACCCCGTGATTCGAGGTGGACGAGGGGGACCGGTTCTTCGCCCGGCACCTGATGTGGGGCCGGGCCGTCAGGCCGCAGCAGGCAGTAGGCGGCTCACGCCGGTGTTCGGCCGGCAACGCCGGGTCGACTGGCGAGGTCACCGGCCTCTTCTCACAGAGCAGCGCGTCCGTGAGTGCGTGCGATGCGACGTTCGAGGCCTGAGGTCAGAAGCTGAGCGAGCCCGCCTGGCGATCAGTCGTCGAAGTAGGCCTTGGCGACGGCGTAGCTGTCCTCGTAGAGGTGGTAGCGGGTGATCCGTCCGTCCCGGACTGTGGTGTGCAGGGCGAACGCGGTGTCGATGTCCCGGCCCGTCTTCTTGACCTCGGAGACCATGCGTCCGATGAGCACTACATCCTCGCCCTCGGCGATGACCTGGCGGAGGTCGAACTCCTTGGCCTGCACATGGGTCTGCAGCAGCTCGAAGAACCTCCGCATGCCCTCCGCCGAGTCGACCTCCGGTACCCAGGGAATGCCTGGCGGGTGCGGGATGGAGAACGACACCGAGTCGGCGAACAGCGCCGCCGCCTCCGCGCTCTTCCCCTCGGCGAGCAGCGGGAACAAGCGTTGCACAGCCTGCGCCGGTGACTCTGCTGTCATGCATGTCGACGTTACAGGTTGCGTCGGCGGCAGGCGCGTGATCGAGGGGCGGCCTCGGAGAGGCCGCCCCTGGCAAGCCATCGGCCCGAGGTCGATCCAGCAGCCGCGACATCGCCCCAAGGGCCGACACCAAAGCCCTGCCGCAGGCGTGCTAACCCGCGCTGCCGCGGGTCACGTGCACACCTGCGCCGACCGTGGTCACCTGGGTGCTGCCGTAGCCGGCGCACTCTCCGTATTCCTTGACCCACTTGGTCGAACCGGACAGGGATCCGGAGGACGGTCCGCCGAACGTGACGTCGTACCGCGGCTGTTGGTCGCAGCTCGGAACGTTGTAATACTCGATGAAGCCCGCCTGGGAGGCCT
Organism: Streptomyces sp. NBC_01003; assembly: GCF_045162695.1. Lineage (NCBI taxonomy): Bacteria > Bacillati > Actinomycetota > Actinomycetes > Kitasatosporales > Streptomycetaceae > Streptomyces > Streptomyces sp. NBC_01003. Next base: position 9,759,661 of record NZ_CP108707.1, on the reverse strand, counting down.
TCAGGTTGCCGGAGCCGGCGGGCAACTTGTAGGTGCCGACGGGGATCTGCTGACCGTTGTTGGTGTCGACGACGGTGCCCGACCAGGTGTCCGTGCCGACCCGGGCGATCTCGACGCGGAAGGTGTGGCCGTACACGGCGTCGAAGTCCACTCCGCAGCTGACGCCGGCGCCGCCGTCAGCCCCGTCCGAACAGTTGGCGTGGGTGCTTGTCGTGCCGCTGATGAAGGAGGAGAACACCCCACGCAGGCGCTGGTGCCCGTTCGCATCCGGCCGTGGCTGCAGTCCTGCGTACCCGATGTCGCTCTGTCCGGTGAACCCGTACTGCATCGCGAAGTAGGTCCCGGACACATGGGCGGTGCCGGTGTTCACGGTGATCGGGAAGTTGAGGGATGTCAGTCCCTCGCTGGGAGCCCCGCTTACCGTCCACGACAGTAGTTCGTTCCCGCCGAAGGTCTGCGCTTGTGCGCCAGGTGCCGCGATGAACGGGACGAGTGCGGCGAGGGCTGCTACCGCAATGCGTGTCAACGCTCGTTTCATCTGATGCTCCTCAAGGGGGTGTTGGAGGTGAGCGGGGTGGTGAACGTCTGGGCACCGCCTACTCGCATGAGTGCTGCAGGCGGTAACGACTGCGCCGCGGTGTCCGCGACACGGCTGAGGTGGCTCTGTCGCCCCAACTCCTGGGCCGTCGCCCACTCCTTTTCCCGCTTCTACGCGCATTCCGGGCACCGGTGCCCCAGTGCCGAGTTCTCTCCCATCGACGTGGAGCGAGGGGAAGGCCACCACCGAGCACAAATCGCCATGCACCTGACAAGGTCAATTCCCGCGCAGCGTGCTGCTACGTGCCCCCGAAGGGGCATTGCAGCGACAGCTGCCGCACCAGCAGGCACATTCTTCGTTCGTCAAAACCCTGCAGCCCAATTGCCTGCGGAAGACTATGGCGCCCCACCCGAGGAGTGTCAATACATGCTCGCAACCGTGCGACTCCAAGCAGAATCAATCATTGCGGCGGCCACAGGCAGTCCACCGCCTGACAGTTGGGCCCCGCACGTCGATCAGCCGGGAGTTGAAGGTGATCGGCACAGGCGGCTCAGGGAGTAGAGAAGCCCCTCCCCTTCTTGCTCTCGTACGGGAGCCCGGGGAGCGCGCGCCCCTCACCGCGAGCGGCAGGCAGACGCGCGTGCGGCGCGAATGTCCGCACTGTGCCCGCCCCGGCCAGGGCGACCGGCCTCACCCGCCCGGCCAGTACCTACGCTCGATGTGAGCCTTCAGGCCATCCGCATAGAAGTAGGCCGGCCGAAGGTCGCCCTTGGCGTGGCGTTCGGCCTGGTCGTCGAAGTGCGGTGAGTCGGGGTGTCCGCTCCTCTGTCTGCACCCGCGCCGCAACTCCGACGTTGCCGTCATGTTCCATGCGCCCGAGTAACTGCCCCTATTCCTGCGCTTCTTCGCGGCGGACCATCGGTTCGAGTTCGACCCGGCGCAGGCGCGTGCGGAGTTCCCGTTCCTCGCCGCGTCGACCACTGAGGCCCGGGATTGAACAGGCCTACCACGCAGAGAGATAGCTGCCCGGAAAACCGTAGTCGGCAGAGGATTTCAGCAGCCTCCTCCCGACCCAAGCCGAAACCTTCACTGGCATACCAGCGACGATCGGCAACTGAATCCCCATCACATGGAGACCGCCTTCTGAGCTCACTCACATCCTGAGCCGGCAAAATCTCCCAGTACAACATCGGAGCCTCATCTACCCGCCCCCGGGTATCCCGCGAGCCCAGCAGGTCGGCGGGAAGTGCACTCCGATGATCGAGTCCGCCGACCTCACCTCAGTCGATCCCTCAGCCGGACCGCACAAGACCACGTTCAGGCACCATCCGATCGACACCCGCGCATGAACTCTGCAGCTGGGACGCCCGTCGGTCCGCGCGACCGGGCCGGCATTGATGGCGATACGCCCCCTCTGGCACCCAAAGCGGCATGGCGCTATGTCCATCTTTGGGCTAAAAAATACCCTTTCGCATAATTAACGATATACAGGGAGATCTGCCTGTATCGCGAGCGTTCATGCGAAATTTCGCACTCCGATATGACATCGACCGTCATCCCAACCCGCATCCTATTCAGTGAACCATGTCACACGGACGGACGCGGGCCCCGAACTCCGCTGAGCCCACTTCCCTTGCGCCCAAAGAAGATTGGGCTTTTCGATCAAAGAGAGCGGCGGGTTCTGATCACCAGAGTCAGGGCTCTCACATTCCACTATCGGAATTCTGGTCTTGTTCTGTCCGTGCTTTCTCGCCTAATGTCACCGTCAATCCGGATGGAACGCCGAATCCTGCCGCTGTCCGGAATCCCTCCCACCCACTCGGTTACGCACGGCAGGAGCGGGGGACCCAGGTAAGCCGCCGATCTGGTTTCCGGAACGGCTCGGGGTGAAGTCGCATTCGCAGTGCGACCGGACATCTCCCGTCCGAACCCGACAGCTCACCTCGCAGGCGACGGAGAGGAACTCGTCATGCCCTCAAAGGGAAAGCACCGCCGCCCCAAGTCCATCTCGCTCACCCGGGGAATCGCCGCCGCAGGCACGGGCGCGGCTGTGCTCGTTCTTCCGGTGCTCGGCGCGACCAGCGCCGGCGCAGCGCAGGCCGCCCCGGCCGCAAAGAGCGCCGCGGTCCCCACGACGTACGTCGTCGCCGCAGGCGACACCCTCGCCAAGATCGCCCGAGAGCACTCTCTGAGCGGCGGCTGGAAGAAGCTGTACCAGGACAACCGAGCCACCGTCGGTGACAACCCGGGGCTGATCCACCCCGGTGTCAAGCTCACGCTCGGCAAGAAGAGCCCGGCCAAGCCCGCACAGAAGCCGGCAGCCACCAGGGCGTCCGCCGAGCGGGCTGACCGCTCCGAGGTCCGGACCACGCTCGCCGCTGCCCCGGCGAAGAAGTCCTACACCAACGACCTCGACGGCTGGATCAAGGAGTCGCTCGACATAATGGCCAAGCACAACATTCCCGGCTCCTACGAGGGCATCCACCGCAACATCATGCGCGAGTCCTCCGGCAACCCGCTGGCCATCAACAACTGGGACTCCAACGCTGTCGCAGGAACCCCGTCCAAGGGGCTCCTGCAGGTCATCGACCCCACGTTCACCGCGTACCACGTGCCCGGCACGTCGATGGACAGCTACGACCCGGTCGCCAACATCACCGCCGCCTGCAACTACGCGGCCGACAAGTACGGCTCGATCGACAACGTGAACGGCGCGTACTGACAGCCGGTTCCACAATGAGGCTCGCACTCGTCACAGGCAGACCAGGCTTGCGCCGTGCGTGCCCTACAAGCAGGACCTCCTGGTAGAGGTCGCGGCGGCGTGCCGGACGGTGACGGACTGGCACCCGCGGCGTCGCGTGGATCCGGCGGCTGCGCAGTTGCGCTCCAAGGGCTTCCCCCAGCTCAGCACGGAGGACGCCGCGGTCCACTCCGCCTGAACGGAAGCCCGACGACTGCCAGTTGAAGCGCATCGATGATGCCATGGCCCTGAAGTCCCGTAAGTATGACGGGACTTCAGGGCCCTTTGCTGTTCTGTCCAACCCCTTGCGCGCCATCACCCCCATGCATATCCTCCCCGCGGATCGAAGCGCTTCGACACCATGGAGAGAGACAGCATGGCAGACCCACGCCCGGTCATCCCACCCGGACCCCAGCGTCTGCCGCGTCGGCGACGACTACTACCTCGCGTGCTCGAGCTTCGAGTACGTCCCCGGGGTGCCGCTCTTCCACAGTCGCGACCTGGTGCACTGGCGACAGATCGGCAACGTCCTCGACCGGCCCGGCCAGTTGCGGCTGCCCTGGGACACACCCTCCTCCGCCGGGATCTACGCGCCGACCCTGCGCCACCACGACGGCCGCTTCTGGCTGGTCGTCACCAATGTGAGCTTGGGCGGCGGCAATCTGCTCGTCTCCGCGACCGACCCGGCGGGCCCCTGGTCGGACCCGGTCCCGCTGCCCGGCGTCCCCGGCATCGACCCGGATCTCGCCTGGGACGAGGACGGCGCGTGCTGGGTCACGGTCGCCGGGATCTCCCAGGTCCGAATCGACCCGTACACCGGCGAGACGTTCGGCAAGCCGCGCCGGCTGTGGTCCGGCACGCCCGGCGCCAAGGCCCCGGAGGCGCCGCACCTGTACCACGTGGGCGACCACTGGTACCTGCTGATCTCCGAGGGCGGCACGGAGCGCGGGCATGCCGTCTCCGTGGCCCGCGGACCCGCACCCACCGGCCCCTTCGAACCTTGCCCGGCCAATCCTGTCCTGACCCACCGCAGCACCGACGAACCCGTCCAGAACACCGGCCACGCCGACCTGGTCCAAGCGCCCGACGGCACGTGGTGGATGGTGTTCCTCGGGGTGCGGCCGCGCGGCGGCACCCCCGGCTGGCACGTGCTCGGCCGCGAGACGTTCCTCGCGCCGGTCACCTGGGAGGACGGCTGGCCGGTCGTCGGCCCGCCGGCGACGGCCGGGCCCGCGCCCGCCTCCGCCGAACCCTTCACGGACGACTTCGACGACGCCGATCTGCAGCCCTCCTGGATCTCGCTCCGCCACCGCTCCCCGCGGCACTGCACCACGAAGGAACGGCCGGGCCGGCTGACGCTCCACGCCCTCGGGGTCGGTCCCGACGCCGCCGACGTCACCTTCGTCGGCCACCGGCAGCAGCACCTCTCCTGCCGCGTCCGTGCCCACCTCGACCCGGCGGACGGCACCGGCGGCCTTGCGGTCCGGCTCGACGAGCGGCACCACTACGAGATCGAGGCCGACGTCGCCGAAGTACGGGTGATCGCCCGCGTCGGACCGCTGCGCACCGTGGTGGCCTCCACGTCCCGGGCGACGGCCGGCGGCCCGCTCGTGCTCGGCGTCGACGTGACCCCCACGGACAGCCCGCGCGACGCGCGCACCGGCCCCGACACGCTCGCGTTCGGCGTCGAGGATCCGCACGGCACGTTCACCGCACTCGCGGCCCTCGACGGCCGCTATCTGTCGACCGAGGTGGCCGGCGGGTTCACCGGCCGCGTCATCGGCCTGTACGCCGCGACCGGCACCGCCCACTTCGATTGGTTTCGCTACGAGCCGGTGAACTCGACCGCTGACCGGAACCACTGAACTCAGCCGCTGAAAGGGACCCCGCATGAGACAAGCACGGAGCTGCAGACGCCGCGTCGAATGGGTGGCGGGCCTCTTGCTGGCCTTACTCGCCACCGTCGGCGCCTCCCGGACCGGGGCCGTGGCGGCCGCCCGCCCCGCTCCTGCCGCGACCGCTTCCGCCATGGACTCCGTCGCCGCCATGCAGCCCAGTTGGAACCTCGGCAACACCCTCGACGCCATCCCCGATGAGACGTCCTGGGGCAACCCGCCGGTCACCAAGGCGCTCTTCGACACCGTCAAGAGCCAGGGGTTCCGCAGCGTGCGCATCCCCGTCACCTGGGGCAACCACCAGTCGGCACAGGCGCCTTACACGATCGACGCCGCGTTCCTGAGCCGGGTTCGGCAGGTGGTCGACTGGGCGCAGGCGGACGGTCTGCGCGTCGTGCTGAACGTGCACCACGACTCCTGGCAGTGGATCAACAAGATGGCCACCGACCACGACCAGGTGCTCGCCCGCTACAGCGCGACCTGGCAGCAGATCGCCACCACGTTCAAGGACGAACCGCGCACGCTGCTCTTCGAGAGCATCAACGAACCGGCCTTCGACAACGCCGACGACGCCCGGAAGATGGAGCTGGTCGACGAGCTCAACACCTCGTTCCACAGCATCGTGCGCACGTCGGGCGGTGCGAACGCGCAGCGCCTCCTCGTCCTGCCCACCGTCGGCGCCACCCCGGACCAGACCCTCATGGACGACCTGGCAGCCACCATCGACGGGCTCGACGACCCCGACTTGGTCGCGACGGTCCACTACTACAGCTTCTGGCCGTTCAGCGTGAACATCGCCGGCTACACCCGCTTCGACGCCACCGTCCAGCAGGACATGACCGACGCCTTCGCGCGGATGCACGACACGTTCGTCGCCAAGGGCATTCCGGTGTACCTCGGCGAGTACGGGCTCCTGAGCTACCCGGACTACACGCATCAGGACTACGTCGAGCGCGGCGAGGCCCTGAAGTACTTCGAGGAGCTCGGTCACACAGCCCGCGTCAACGGCGTCTCCACCGCGCTGTGGGACCCTTTCTCGCTGCTGAACCGCGACACGCTGCGGTGGCGCGACCCCGCCCTCTTCGCTCTCGTCAAGTCGAGCTGGACGACGCGCTCGGGTACCGCTTCGTCCGACAAGGTGTACGTCCGCAAGGCCGATCCGGTCACGGACCGGTCGCTCACCCTGAACCTCAACGGCACGTCGTTCAGGGGGCTTTGGCTGGGCGGCACGAAGCTGGCCCAGGGCGTCGACTACACCGTGTCCGGTGACCGGCTCACGCTGACGGCGGCCGCTCTGACGCGGCTGACGGGGGACCGCGCGTACGGGGTGAACGCGACGCTTCAGGCCCGGTTCTCGTCCGGGGTGCCGTGGCGGATCGACGTGACGACGTATGACCCGCCACTCCTCACGGACGCGGCGGGGACGACCGGCTCCTTCGCGGCCCCGGCCCAGTTCCGGGGCGACTCCTTGGCGACCATGGAGGCCGAGTACGCCGACGGCACCGACGCGGGTCCGGCCGACTGGACTTCGTACCAGCAGTTCGGCACCGCGTTCGCCCCGGACTACGACGGCGGCACGCTCAGGCTCACCGCCGACTTCCTGAACTCCCTCAAGGACGGTGTGCCGGTGACTCTCACCTTCCATTTCTGGAGCGGCGCCACCGTCACGTACCAGGTGACGCGGTCGGGAGACACGGTGACCGGCACCGCCGTCTCCTGACCAAGCACGCCCGGACGGGCTACAACTCCCTTACCTCGTACGGAAGTTCTGTGCCCGTCACCTCCACCGTGACCGCCCCGTCGACGGCGTACCGGCGCACCCGGTACGCGGCGGCGGGGCTCCCGTCGTGGTCCGGCACCGTCACGGTCACGTCTCGCGCGCCCGGCGCGACGAGCAGGGTGACGCCGTCGGCCCAGTCGCCGTCGGGGCGCCGGTCGTCCGCGCCGAGCGGGACGACCGCACCGGGACGGACGAAAAGCGGCAGGCTGTCGAAGCCGTGGGTCTCGCGCAGCCAGCGCCCGCCCTCGACCCGCTCCCCCGTCAGCAGCCGCGTCCACGTGCCCTCGGGCAGATAGAACTCGACGTCGCCGTCCGCCGAGAACACCGGCGCGACGAGCAGGTCGGGGCCGAGCATGTACTGGCGGTCCAGGACCCGGCACGTGGGGTCGTCCGGGAAGTCGAGGAGCATCGGACGCATCACGGGGACGCCGGTGCGGTGCGCCTCGACCGCCGCCCCGTACAGGTACGGCATGAAGCGGTGCTTGAGACGCGTGAACTTCCGTGCCACGTCCACCGCTTCCTCGCCGAATGCCCACGGCACGCGGTACGAGACATTGCCGTGCAGGCGGCTGTGCGAGGAGAGCAGCCCGAAGGCGAGCCAGCGCTTGAAGACGGCCGGGTCGGGGGTGCCCTCGAAGCCGCCGATGTCGTGCGACCAGAAGCCGAAGCCCGACAGCGACAGGGAGAGGCCGCCACGCAGCGACTCCGCCATCGCCGTGAACGAGGCGAAGCAGTCACCGCCCCAGTGCACCGGGAACTGCTGGCCGCCGGCCGTCGCCGAGCGGGCGAAGACAACCGCCTCTCCGCTGCCGCGCTCCTTCTCCAGAAGCTCGAAGACGGTGCGGTTGTAGAGGTGCGCGTAGTAGTTGTGCATGCGCTCGGGGTCGGAGCCGTCGTGCCAGACGACATCGGTCGGAACGCGCTCGCCGAAGTCCGTCTTGAAGCTGTCGACGCCCATGTCGAGCAGGCCGCGCAGCTTGCCCGCGTACCAGTCGCGCGCGCCCGGGTTGGTGAAGTCGACGAGCGCCATGCCGGGCTGCCACAGGTCCCACTGCCAGACGTCGCCGTTCGGCTTGCGGACCAGATGGCCGAGCGCCAGTCCCTCGTCGAAGAGTGGGGACTTCTGGGCGATGTACGGGTTGATCCACATGCTGATGCGCAGGCCGCGCGCCTTGAGGCGGCGCAGCATGCCGACCGGGTCGGGGAAGACGTCCGGGTCCCAGGTGAAGTCGGACCACTGGTACTCGCGCATCCAGAAGCAGTCGAAGTGGAAGACGGTGAGCGGGATGTCGCGCTCGGCCATGCCGTCGACGAACGACGTGACCGTCTCCTCGTCGTACTCGGTGCAGAAGGAGGTGGTGAGCCACAGGCCGAACGACCAGGCGGGCGGGAGGGCGGGGCGGCCGGTGAGCGCGGTGTAGCGGCGCAGCACGTCTTTCGGGGTCGGGCCCGCGACGACGTAGAACTCGATCGATTGGTCCTCGACGCTGAACTGGAGCTGGCCGACGGACTCCGTGCCGATCTCGTAGCCGACCTTCCCGGGATGGTTGACGAGGACGCCGTAGCCGCGTGAGGAGAGGTGGAAGGGGACGTTCTTGTAGGCCTGTTCGCTGCTGGTGCCGCCGTCGGCCTGCCAGATGTCCACCGTCTGGCCGTTCTTGACGAACGGGGTGAAGCGTTCGCCGAGGCCGTAGATGTGCTCTCCGACGCCGAGCGCGAGCTGGGCGACCATGTGGTGTGCGCCGTCGGGGGTGGTGGCGAAGGCGGTGCCCTTGTGTTCAACAGCCGTCAGTTGGCGCCCTGTTGAGGAGTCGAGGAATTCCAGGCCCCACTCCCCTGCCGTGTCCAGTCGGACGGTGAGCGGGCCCGTCTTCAGCTCGGTGACCGTGCCCTCGCGGGTCACCTGCGCGCCGGCGCCGCCTTCGGAGGGCAGCAGCTCGAAGTCGGGGCCCCGGTGCCGCTTGCCCGCGTGGTGGGTGAAGCGGACGCCGATGACGCCGTCGGCGGGGGCGAAGCAGTCGATGGTGATCAGAGGTTGGTTGAGGGTGTCGCCGCGGTCGCGGACGTGCCGGACGGCGGCGTACGCGGTGAACCGGTCGTCGGCGGCCAGGATCTGGCGGACCTCGGTGGCGTACGCGGCGTGGACCCCTTCGCGCATCAGCCAGAAACCGTCGGTGAACTTCATACGGTGGTCCCCCGTTTGATGAAGGTGAGCCGGGCCAGACGGACCTCGCCGCCGAGCCGCACGCGCAGGTCACGTACGCCGCGGGCGGTGAAATCGGCGTCCACTGTGACGTAGTTGTACGGGCCACCGGTTGCCGGGACGGTGACCGTGCCGCCGTCCCCGATCGCGACGGTGCCCGCGCCCGCGACCGTCAAGCGCACTGCGCCGACTCCGTCGGTGCCCAGGTCGCAAGCCTTGTAGAGGAGTTCGGCATCGGGCCCGGTCGCGGTGACGGCGTCGCCGGACGTCTTCGTGCGGTCGACGATCGCCGTGCCGCGCTGTTCGTCGTACGCCGCCGCGTCCAGGCCGTCGACGAGCACCGGCCGGGGCACGGGCTCGTCGCCGTCTAGGGTCAGGCGCGTGGTGAGGCGGATGTCCTCGCTGGCGGCGCCGACGAGCAGTTCGTACGTGCCCGAGGTGACGCTCCAGCGGCCGCGGGCGACGTCCCAGTGGCCGAGGTCGGCGACAGGCACGGAGAAGGTGACGCGTTCCGACGCCCCCGAGGCGAGGGCGATGCGGGGGTGCGCGAGGAGCTGGCGGCGCGGGCGCGGCACAGACGTGTCGAGCGGGCGGACGTACAGCTGCGGGACTTCGTCGGACGGGGTGGTGCCGGTGTTGGTGACGGTGAAGGTGCACTCGAGTGTGTCCGCGCGGCGGTGCACGAAGAGTCCGTCGTAGTCGAACGAGGCGTAGGACAGGCCGTGTCCGAAGGGGTAGAGCGGTGTGCCCTCGAAGTAGAGGTAGGTCTGGCGGGAGCCGATGACGTCGTAGTCGAGCAGGTCCGGCAGGTCGCTGTCGCCGGCGTACCAGGTCTGCGGGAGGCGTCCGGCGGGGCTGACGTCGCCCGCGAGGACCCGGGCGAGGGCACGGCCCGCGGCCTGTCCGCCATGGGCGGTCCACAGCAGGGCGGGGAGTTCGGTGTCCGCGTCGGGCACGGCGTAGGGGTAAGCGCCGATCAAGACCAGGGCGGTGTTCGGGTTGGCGGCGCGGGCCGCTCTCCACAGCCGGTCCTGGTGGTCGGGGAGGGCGAGCGTCGTGCGGTCCTCGGTCTCGCGGCCGTTGATGTGCGGGTCGTTGCCCGCGACGACGATCACCACGTCGGCGTCGGCGGCTGCCCGCGCCACGGCGTCCGCGCCGCGCTCCACGTACTCCACCTCAAAAGCCGTGCCCTGCTCGGCAACCTTCACGCCGTCGGCGGCGACAGAGACGTATCGGCCCGTGCCCGTGTGCCTCAGGAGGTGAGCGTTTCCGTGCCGTTCCAGGGTGTACGTCTCCTGGACGACCCAGCCGCCGGGCTGCTCGGCGGACGCCCGCACGAAGCCGTCCTCGGCGACGGACAGGTAGCGGCCGTCGGGTGCGCGCAGGGTGAGGACGCCGTTCCCCCAGTCGACGAGGGCGAGTTCGGTACCCGATTCGGTGACGGTGGTGAGCGGCGCGAGGTCGGTGCGGCCGGCGAGGAGCGCGGGGTCGAGGGCGCCCTCGGCGCCGCGCACGCTCGCGTCGGCGTCGCTCTCGGGCACGTACAGCCATCCGGCGTCGCACCGCAGCCGTACCCGGTCCACACCCTCCGCGAAGGTGACGTGCTCGGTGCCGAACCGCTCGCGGAGGCCGTCGAGCGGGGTGGAGCGGTGGATGAGGGTGCCGCTGTACCAGTCCGTCTTGCACTCGTCGGCGAGCAGGCCGACCAGGGCGATGCGGGTGGTGTCGGGCAGTGGCAGCAGGCCGTCGTTCTTGAGCAGCACGACTGCCTGCTCGGCGGCCTCTTGCGCGAGGGCGCGGTGTTCCTCCGTGTCGAAGGCCCCGGCGCCTTCGAAGGGGTCGTGGTCCTCGAACTCGCCCAGGCGCAGCCGCACATCGAGCTGCCGGCGCACGGCGGTGTCGATGTCCGACTCGGAGATCAGGCCCTGGTCGAGGGCGCGGCGGATCCGTCCGGTGATCGTCGAGGAGTCGGTGCCGTGGTCGGTGAAGCTGTCGACGCCCGCGACGAGGGCGGCGGCGGTGGCCTCCTCGTGAGTGTCGAAGTAGTGCTCGGAGTCGACGAGGTTGCTGGGCGCGCCCGCGTCCGAGCACACGAGGAGTTCCTGGCCGGTCCAGGTCCGCAACTGCTCGCGCAGATAAGGCGATACGTGGTTGGGCCGGCCATTGACCAGGTTGTAGGCGGGCATGACGCCGGCGACGGCGCCCGCCTCGACGGGGGCGCGGAAGGCCTTGAGGTCGTACTCGTGCAGGACGCGGGGGCGGACGGAGGAGTTCGACGTGTCCCTGAGCGTCTCGTTGTTGTGGGCGAGCCAGTGCTTGAGGACGGGGGCGGTGCGCCAGTACGTGGGGTGGGTGCCGCGCAGGCCGCGCGTGTAGGCGGTGGCGATGGCGGCGGTGAGGTGCGGGTCCTCGGAGTAGCCCTCCTCGTTCCGGCCCCACAGCGGGTGGCGGAGGAGGTTGACCGTGGGCGCCCAGACATTGAGGCCGATCCGGTCGTCGCGCTCGCGCATCGCGCGCACCTCGGTGGAGACGGCGTCGCCGATCCGCCGCACCAGGTCGTCGTTCCAGGTCGCGCCGAGCCCGACGGACTGCGGGAACACGGTGGCCGGGCCCATCCACGCGACGCCGTGCAGTGCCTCCTGCCCGGTGCGGAACGCGGCGAGGCCGGCCCGCTCCACACCCGGCGTGAACTGGTGCAGCAGCGCGATGCGTTCGTCGAGCGTGAGCCGGGACAGCAGGTCGTCGACGCGCTTGTCCGTGGGTGGTGCCCCGTCCGGGTGGAGCGGGAGTCTTTCGGTCACGTGCGGGTCCCTTGGCGGAAGAGGTCAGTGAATCTTCGAAGCGCTTCGATGCTCCGCAGTCAGGTTGGCAGGTGTCAAGTGGCCGACAGGGAAAGTACGTTCAGGAATTCTGTGCCCCGCTCTTGTGACCGTGGAAGCGCTCCCTTAACCTCGCTGCAACATCGAAGCGCTTCGACAAATGCGCGACGCGTTCCCCGAAGGGTTACCGCAATGACGCCGAACTCGCCCTCCGCCTCCGCTCCCAGCCGGAGAAGTTTCCTCGCCTCCACCGCCGTGGCCGCCGCAGCGGTGGCCGGCGGGATGCCGCTGCTCGCCGCCTGCGGCGGGTCGGAGAACAAGGACCGGGAAGGCACGACCTCCGGGAAGGCCGCCGACAAGTTGCTGCCGACTTTCGTCGCCAGCAAGTTCGCCAGGCCCGACGTGCCGTCGAAGAACGGCTCGGCTTCCGGCTACACCGGGAAGGTGGCCCTGTCGGCGCTGGCCACCTCGGCGCCGGACAAGCTCGGCACCGGCTCGCCCATCAAGATCATGTCTCCGCTCTGGGGCACGGCTCCGAAGGGCGACTGCGCCTACTACAAGGCGGTCGACACGGGGGCGGGCACAAAGGTCACCTGGCAGAACCAGGACGGCACCACCTACGGCGAGAAGCTCGGCGCCGTCCTCGCGAGCAGCTCCATACCCGACATGGTGGTGGTGCCGAGCTGGGAGCTGACCGGCAAGATCCCGAACGCGGTCGCGGCGAAGTTCATGGACCTCGGCCCCTACCTGGCGGGCGACAAGGTCAAGAAGTACCCGAATCTCGCCGCGATCCCCTCGGACTCCTGGCGCATGAGCATCTTCGGAGGCGACCTGCGGGGCATCCCGATGCCGTCCGCCAGGGCGACCTTCATCGTGCCCTACTACCGCAAGGACCTCTTCGACAAGAAGGGCTACGACGTCCCCACGTCGCCCGATGAGTTCACCAGTTGGGCCAAGGACGCCACGAGCGCCAAGTCCAAGGTCTACGCCTGCGGCGACATGTCCTGGACCGCCTTCAACATCTTCGGCGTCCGCGCCTCGGGTCCGCTCGGCTGGAACATCGGGGACGACGGCAAGCTGACGTACCGCATCGAGCAGCCCGAATACCTGGAAGCGCTGGAGTGGACCCGCAAGCTGTTCGACGCGGGCGTCGTGCACCCCGATGACAAGGCCCGCACGGGCGACGCCGGCCAGCGCTTCACCGCAGGCCAGATCCTCGTCTACAACAACGACATCTCCCACTGGTACGTGAAGAGCGCCGAACAGGCCAAGGCCAACCCGGACTTCGTCTGCGAGGCCATCGACATCTTCGGTGCCGACGGCGGCGACCCGACGCTGTACGCGAGCCAGCCCGCCACCATCTGGTCGTTCGTCCGCAAGGGCGCCTCCAAGGCCACGGTCGAGAACGCTCTGGCCGCCGCCAACTTCGCGGCGGCGCCCTACGGCACGAAGGAGCGGATGCTCGTCGACTACGGCGTCGAGGGCACCCACTACACGGTCGAGGACGGCCTGCCCGTCAAGACGGACCAGGGCAACCAGGAGGCCATCAACGCCTGGGTGATGCTAGCCGCCCCCGCCCCCTACCTGGCCCACCCCGACCTCCCCGACGTCACCCGCAAGCAGGTGGAGTGGGAGCAGCGGATGGGCGCGTTCACGAAGAAGACCTCCACGTACGGCATGAACATCGTCGAACCGTCCCGCTACGCGAACCTGGCCTCGCCGTTCGAGCAGCTGGAGATCGACTACGTGCGCGGCAACAAGAAGCTGTCCGACCTGCAGCAGGCCATCTCCACCTGGAAGTCCGGCGGCGGCGAGAAGCTGCGCGACTGGTACAAGAAGCTCATCGAAAAGAACGGCAGCGGCAACTGATGTCTCTCACGGCCGGGAGCAGGCCCGACGGGACACGTCCCGCGGCGCCCGTCGAGGAACCGGCGGCCGCCCTCGCCGCGAAGGCGGTTCCCGAGAAGCGCGCGGCCGGCAAGGTCCCGTGGCGGGTCCGGCTGCGCCGCGACCGCGCGCTCATCCTGATGACGCTGCCCGCCATCGGACTGCTCCTGCTCTTCAACTACGTACCGCTGCTCGGCAACGTGGTCGCCTTCCAGGACTACGACCCCTACGCCTCCAGCAACGGCATCACCGCGATCTTCCACAGCCCCTGGGTCGGCATCGAGCAGTTCTCCCGCATGCTCGACGACCCCGAGTTCTGGACCGCGGTGAAGAACACCATCGTGCTGTTCCTGCTCCAACTGGTGCTGTTCTTCCCGATCCCCATCGCCCTCGCGCTGCTCATCAACAGCGTGATCCGGCCCCGGGTGCGGGCCGTGGCGCAGGCGATCATGTATCTGCCGCACTTCTTCTCGTGGGTCCTCGTCGTCACCGTCTTCCAGCAGATCTTCGGTGGCGCGGGCATCATCGCGCAGACCATGGAGCAGCACGGCTGGGGCGGCTTCGACCTGATGACGAACGCGTCCCTGTTCAAGTTCCTGGTGACCGCGCAGTCCGTGTGGAAGGACGCGGGCTGGGGGATCATCGTGTTCCTCGCCGCGCTCGCCGCCGTCTCCACCGACCTGTACGAGGCCGCCGCCATGGACGGCGCGGGGCGCCGGCGCCGAATGTGGCACGTGACGCTGCCCGCGCTGCGCCCGGTGATCGCGCTTCTCCTGGTCCTGCGGGTGGGCGACGCGCTCTCCGTCGGCTTCGAGCAGTTCCTGCTCCAGCGCGACGCGGTCGGCCGCGGGGCCAGCGAGGTCCTCGACACCTACGTGTGGAACGTCGGTATCCAGTTCGGCGATTTCAGTTACGCGGCCGCGGTCGGGCTGATCAAGGGGGTCATCGGCATCTGTCTGGTGCTCGGTGCGAACAAGTTCGCTCATCTGCTCGGTGAGCAGGGGGTGTACCGGAAATGAGCCTCAACACGCAGCTGATCCGCAGCTTGCAGGCCCCGCCTCGCCCCGCGTGGCAAGAGGCGCCGAGCAGGACCGGGCTCACCATGAAAGGCGGCTTCCTCGCTCTGTGCTGCCTCGCGGTGCTCGCCCCCCTGTGGATCGTGATCGTCACCAGCCTCTCCCCGAAGCCCGTGATCGACCGCGCCGGCGGTCTCGTCGTCGTCCCCGAGGGCATCACCTTCGTCAACTACACGGAGCTGCTCGGCGGCGGGCAGGTGAGCCGGGCCCTCATGGTGTCGTTCGGCGTCACCCTCGTCGGCACCCTGTTCTCGATGACGGTCTCCGTCCTCGCGGCCTACGGTCTGTCGCGGCCGGGGAGTCTCGGGCACCGGGTCATCCTCATGATCCTGATGGCGACCATGTTCTTCGGAGCGGGACTCATCCCGACGTATCTGCTGGTGCAGTCGCTCGGCCTCACGGACACCTATCTGTCGCTGATCCTGCCGAGTGCCGTCAGCGTCTTCAACATCCTGGTCCTGCGCGGGTTCTTCATGGGGATCTCCCCCGAACTCTCCGAGTCCGCCCGCATCGACGGAGCGAGCGACCTGTGCATCCTGCTCACCATCATCATGCCGCTGTCACGGGCCGTGCTCGCCGTGATCTCCCTGTTCTACGCGGTGGGGTACTGGAGCGCCTGGTTCAACGCCTCCATCTACCTCACCGACCAGCAGATGATGCCACTGCAGAACGTCCTCATCCAGCTGGTCCAGAAACACACCGAGGCACCGACCGGCCTGCAGCAAGCGGTCCGCACAGGTGAACTCTCCGCGCTCGGACTGCAGATGGCCGTCATGGTGCTCGCCCTGATCCCGGTCGCCATCGCCTCGCCGTTCGTCCAGCGCCACTTCAAGAAGGGCATGCTCACGGGGGCGGTGAAGGGGTGACCATCGCACACGACGGCCGCCTGCTGTACGGCGGCGACTACAACCCCGAGCAGTGGCCCGAGGAGGTGTGGGCCGACGACGTCCGGCTGATGAAGGAGGCCGGTGTCACCTCGGTGACGCTCGGCGTCTTCTCCTGGGCGAAGCTCGAACCTACGCCGGGGGCAAGGGAGTTCGGCTGGCTGGACCGGCTGATGGACCTGATGCACGCGCACGGCATCGGTGTCGTCCTGGCGACGCCGACCGCGTCACCGCCGCCGTGGCTGGGGCGGCTGCACCCGGAGACGCTGCCGCGCGACGAGAACGGGCAGACCGTGTGGTGGGGCTCACGCCAGCAGTTCGCCCACTCCTCCAGCGCATACCGCCGCCATGCCGCCGCGATCACCGAGGACCTCGCGATCCGCTATGGCCACCACCCCGCCCTGCGGATGTGGCACATCAACAACGAGTACTGCACGTTCGACTACGGCGACGAGGCGGCGCACGCCTTCCGCGACTGGCTGCGCGCGAAGTACGGCACCCTCGACGCTCTCAACAAGGCCTGGGGCACGGCCTTTTGGAGTCAGCACCTGGAGACGTGGGCGGATGTGATCCCGCCGCGCCACGCCCAGTACCTGCACAATCCGACACAGGTCCTCGACTTCCGCCGCTTCACCTCGGACGCGCTGCTGGAGTGCTACACGGCCGAGCGAGACATCGTCCGACGGCACTCCCCCGCCGGCGTCCCTGTCACCACCAACTTCATGCCGTTCTGGATCGGCCAGGACGCGTGGGCGTGGGCGGAGCGGGAGGACGTGGTGTCGGTCGACGTGTACCCGGATCCGCGGGACCCGCTGGGCGGTCAGTACAACGCGATGATCGCCGATATGACGCGCAGCCAGGCACGCGGCCCCTGGATGGTGATGGAGCAGGCGGCGGGGCCGGTCAACTGGCGCGGCGTGAACCACCCCAAGCCGCGCGGCCTCAACCGGCTCTGGTCGCTGCAGACGGTGGCGCGCGGCGCCGACGCCGTCTGCTACTTCCAGTGGCGGCAGTCCCGGCAAGGCGCCGAGAAGTTCCACTCGGGGATGCTCGGCCACGCGGGCGAGGAGGGCCGTGCGTTCGCCGAGGTGAAGCAGATCGGCGCGGACCTGGCAGAGCTGGGACTGCGGGTACCGGGCACACGAATTGCCGCCGATGTCGCCGTGCTGCACGACTGGCACTCCTGGTGGGCCGACTGCCAGGACGGCAGGCCGTCGGCACACGTCGCGTACGAGGACGTGGTGCGGGCCTGGCACCGTGCCCTGTGGGAGGCACACCTCGCCACCGACTTCGCGCACCCCGAACACGACCTGTCCGCCTACAAGTTGGTGGTCGTGCCGCACCTCTACCTGCTCACGGACGCGGCGATCGAGAATCTCGTGGCCTATGTACGCGGCGGTGGCACGCTCGTGTCCGGGTTCTTCACCGGGGTCGCCGACGCGGACGACCGGGTGCGGCCCGGCGGCATGGACGCGCGGCTGCGCGCGCTGTTCGGGATCCGGACGGTGCACGAGTGGTGGCCGCTTGATCCCGACGAGACCGTGGACTGCGGGGAGTTCACCGGCACCCTGTGGTCGGAGGAGCTGACGGCCGAACCCGGCACCGAGGTCGGTGCCGTGTACCGCGGTGGCGAGCTCGACGGGCTGCCGGCCGTGCTGCGGCGCGACCGGGCCCGGTACCTGTCGACGCTTCCCGAACCCCCGGCGCTGCGCTCACTGCTCGAGGACGTGGCGGCCGAGGCGGGCGTACGGCCTCCGCTGTCCGGCCTCCCCGCAGGTGTGGAGGCCGTACGCCGCGGCGAGCTGCTGTTCCTACTGCACCATGGACGGGACGAGGTGACTGTCGCATTGCCGGACGACACGACGTACCGGGATCTGCTGACGGGCGCCGAGCACCACGGCTCGGTGACTCTGGGGCGGTTCGGTGTCGCGGTTCTCGCTTTCGGGACGACGAGGCGGGGGCACGGTGCCGGCTGACCATCCGCACGGCACCTGGGAGCGGGCGCCGGCCACGCGCTGGGAGGACGCCTTCCTCAGCGGCAACGGCACCCACGGCGCTCTTGTGTTCGGTGACCCGCACGACGACCGGGTGATCGTCACTCATCACGCGCTGGTCCGTCCGGACGGCGGCCCGCGTCCACGGCCGCCTGCGCTCGCCGCTCACCTCCCGTATATCCAGGAACAGTTGCTTGCCGGCGACGTCACGGCGGCCGAGCGGTTCACGGACGGCCGAGCGCTGCGCTGGGTGCAGGCGTTCCATCCGGCGTTCCAGGTGCGGTTCGTGCGGGACAGCGTGGTGTGGCGCGGCTACCGGCGCGCGGTCGCCTTCGCGACGGGGGTGGCCGAGGCGCAGTGCAGCGGGTGGCGCGGGCGGGTGTTCGTGTCGCGGGCCGACGATGTCGTCGTGCAGTACGTCACCGGGCCCGGGCTGGACGGCGACGTGTCCCTGGACCCCCGCCTCGCCGGTGTGCCTGGCGGGCTCGGGGTCGGCCACAGCGTCGTCCTGACGCCCCAGGGCGCCCAGTTGACACTCCGCTGCCGCTACCCGGACAGCGATCTGGCGTACACCGGGGTGACGGTCGCGCTGGCGCACGGCGGGCGGCGCTCGGTGGGCACCGCGGGGCTACGAATCGAGGGCGCCGATGGGCTGCTGCTGCTCACGCGGGTGCGGCGGCATCTCGGGGAGCTGGACGCGAGCGCCGAGGCGGCGGCGCTCGCCTCACTGGCGGCCCCGGACCTG
Source organism: Streptomyces sp. NBC_01003 (assembly GCF_045162695.1). Lineage (NCBI taxonomy): Bacteria > Bacillati > Actinomycetota > Actinomycetes > Kitasatosporales > Streptomycetaceae > Streptomyces > Streptomyces sp. NBC_01003. Next base: position 9,741,100 of record NZ_CP108707.1, on the reverse strand, counting down.
GAGGAGACCTACGAGACCCTGCTCGCCCGGCACGAGGCCCCGCACCGCGCCGCTTATGAACGGGTCACGTTCACCCTCGACGCGCCACGCTCCGAACGCGGCCTGCCCGGCTCGGAGTTGCTCGAACGGATCGACAGCCCGGCCCTGCTGGAGCGGCTGTTCGCGGCGGGCCGCTACCACCTGCTGAGCGCGTCCGGCGCGCTGCCGCCGCGGCTCACCGGGCTGTGGACCGGCGAGTGGGGCACGGCCTGGTCGGGGGCGTTCACCACGGACGCCAACCTCAATCTCCAGACGGCGTCCGCGGCGGCCTGCGACCTGCCCGAGGTGACGCAGGCGCAAAGTGCCCTGATTCAAGGGCAGTTGGCTGACTGGCGGGACAACGCACGGGAGATCTTCGGGGCGCGGGGGATCGTCGCGCCCGCACACACCGACGGCGAGTCGGGGCACACGTACCACTTCCAGCGGGAGTGGCCGATGCACCTGTGGACGGCAGGCGCCGACTGGCTGCTCACCCCGCTCGTCGAGCAGGCCGAGACGGCCGGGGTGCGGCCCGCGTGGCTGGCCGCCGCCCTCAGCGAACTCGCCCTGTTCTACGAGGACTTCCTCACCCGCACAGGACCGGACGGCCGCCTCGTGGTCGTGCCGTCGTACTCGCCGGAGAACCGGCCCGCGAACGCGAGCTGGGGCACGCTCAACGCCACGATGGACATCGCGGCGGCCCGGCATGCCCTGCGCACCGCCGCCACCTGGCACCCGGGACCTGACGGCGACCGCTGGAACGCGCTCGCGGACCGGCTGCCCGACTACCGGGTCAACTCCGACGGCGCGCTTGCCGAATGGGCCTGGCCCGGCCTGGATGACTCCTACGACCACCGGCACCTCAGCCACCTCTACCCGGTGTGGCCGCACCACGACATCACCCCCTACGACACCCCGGAGCTGGCGAAGGCGGCGCACCGCGCGCTCGAACTGCGCGGCGCCGAGAACCACTCGGCACACGGCCATCTGCACCATGCCCTGATCGCGGCCCGACTGCGCGACCCTCACCGGGTGGCCGCGGCGCTGCGCCAGGTCCTGACCGGCGACTACTTCCACCACTCCCTGATGAGCTCGCACTACCCGGACCGCGACGTCTACAACGCCGACGCCGCGCACACCTTGCCGGCGCTGCTCACCGACGCGCTCGTGCAGTCCACGCCCGACCGCCTTGTGCTGTTGCCCGCGCTGCCGGCGGCCTGGCGGCGCGGCTCCGTGCGCGGCCTGCGCACCCGGTTCGGCGCCCGCGTCGACCTGACGTGGGCGGGCGGCGGCTGCACGGCCGTCGTACGCCCGGAGCATGACGCGCACATCGATCTCAAGACCCCGGCCGGTGGTGACGGGCCGCTGCGCCTGATCGCCGGCGAGGACCGCGAACTCACCATGAGTACGCGCTAGTTCCCCCCACCGGGGCCCACCGGGCTCCTCCGACCATGGAAGGGACACCATGGCACCCACCGCAAGACACTCCCTGCGCCGCCGCACGCTCCTCGGCTCCGTCCTCGCGGGCGGTGCACTGCTCGCCCTCGCCACCTCCCCCGCACAGGCGGCGATCTGGTCCTCCTCCGACCAGTGGGGCAACTACACCACCTCGGACGGCTACACCCTCTACAACAACATCTGGGGCTCGGGCGCGGGTGCACAGACGATCTGGGCCAACTCCTCGTCGAACTGGGGCGTTTGGGCGGACCACCCGAACACGGGCGGCATCAAGTCCTACCCGAACGCGAAGAAGGTCGTGAACAAGTCGATCAGTTCGCTGTCCTCCCTCACCAGCAGCTACAACGTGACGGTGCCGTCGTCGGGCGCGTACAACACGTCGTACGACATCTGGGACAGCGACTACGACTACGAGGTCATGCTCTGGGTCAACTACAACGGTGCCGTCGGGCCGCTCGGCACCTCGCAGGGCAACGTCACGCTCGGCGGGCACACCTGGACCGTCTACAAGGGCAACAACGGGGCCAACGAGGTCTACTCGTTCCTTCGCACCTCGGACTCGACGTCCGGCACGGTGAGCATCCTGCCGATCCTCAAGTGGATCAAGGACACCAAGGGCTGGTGGGGCGACGAGACCATCGGTGACGTGCAGTTCGGCTACGAGATCACGTTGTCGGCCGGCGGTCTGGACTTCACCACCAACAGCTTCAAGGTCTCCAGCAGCTGATCCCGCACGCAGCGGGACGCGCGGCTCAGGCTCCGGCGGGCGCCTGGGCCGCGCTCTCGCGCACCGTCAACTCCGGTGCCAGCAGCACGACTTCCTCGTCCGAGCCGCGCCCCTCGATCTTCGCGATGACCTGCTCCACGGCGCGCCGCCCCATCTCCTGCGCGGGCACCGCGACCGAGGTGAGCGGCACCGACGCATGCGCGGCGACCTGCTCGGGGCAGACAGCGACGACGGAGACGTCCTCGGGGACGGCACGGCCCGACTGGCGAAGCAGGGCGAGCAGCGGGTCCGTGGCCGCCTCGTTCTGTACGACGAACGCGGTCGTGCCGGGGCGCTCGTCGAAGACCCGCGACAACGTTGCCGAGACCGAGGCGTAGCTGCCCTCGCAGGGGCGGTGGAGCAGCCGCAGGCCCAGCTCGGCGCTGCGCTCCCGCAGGCCCGTCAGGGTCCGCTCGGCGAATCCGGTGTGCCGCTCGTACACGGCGGCGGCCTCGCCGATGACGGCGATCTCACGGTGCCCGAGGTCGGCGAGGTGCTCGGCGCACGCCGCTCCGGCGGCGGCGAAGTCGAGGTCCACACAATTCAGTCCGGCGGTGTCGGACGGCAGACCGATGAGGACGGCGGGCCGGTTCGCGGCACGCAGCAGCGGCAGCCTCTCGTCGTCCAGCTCGACGTCCATCACGATCATGGCGTCGGCGAGCGCGCTGCCTTCTATGCGGCGCACCGCCTCGGCGCCCTCCTCACCGGTGAGCAACAGGATGTCGTAGCCGTGGGTGCGGGCGGCGGTGGCGACGGCCATCGCGATCTCCATCATCACCGGCACGTACATGTCGGTGCGCAGCGGCACCATCAGGGCGATGATGTTCGACTTGCTGCTGGCCAGCGCCCGGGCTCCCGCGTTCGGGTGGTACCCCAGCTTGCGGACGCTGCTCTCGACGCGCTCGCGGGTGGCCGCGGAGATGGACCGCTTGCCGCTGAGGACGTAGCTCACGGTGCTGGCGGAGACTCCGGCGTGCCGGGCGACCTCTGCAAGCGTGACCATGTCGTTCTCCTGAGCCGTGACGAGGGGACGCCGAAGTGAAGCGCTTCGACAGGCACGGGTTGCCTGTGACCGTTCGACCTGTCGACCCTATGGGGATCGACGGCCGCCTGTCCATAAGCCTGTCGAAGCGCTTCGACTCGGTGGAGCCGCCCGAAGTCCTCCGCACAGGATAATGACCAGGTGGCGTGGCCGCGCAGGCGCGGGTCGGACCAGTTCGCCCAGCACCTCCCAGGTGCTCAACCGGGCGTCGTCACCGTCGAGTTCGGCGCCGGAGGCGAAGCTTCCTCCTTCGTGACCGAGTCGTCTTGACTCACTTTCGTCATCGGCTGAGTGACTACTGCCAGACGCGGATGTAGTCCACATACATGGTGGAGGTGTAGTCCAGCGGGGCGTCCGCAATGTTGCCCTGGGCGTACGGGATGACCTCGTGGGACGCGATGGGAAACTCTCGAACCTGGCTGATCAGGTTGGGGTCGGTGACGGTGCGGACCACGGTGCCGTCGTAGCTGAACGTCATCCGAGTGGATGTCCAGTCCAGGGTGACGGTGTGGTACCAGTTGGTGTCGTGCAGGCCGGGGGCGCTGACGTTGGTGCCGGACTGCTGGTGGTCGGCTCCGTATCCGTCCCAGTGGACGGTGACGCCGTACTGGTTGGCTGTGCTGAAGGTCTCCATGATGTCGATCTCGGCGCCGTCCCGCGCCGTGCCGTCCGCCACGCCGCCGGGGGTCACCCCATTGCTGGCCTGCAGCCACGCGGCGGCCAAGTGCCCCTGAGTCGGGGGGATGTGGATGCTGTACTCGATGGTGCCGAACGTGAAGTCGAACTGGCCCTGGCTGTCGATGCGGCCGCCGCCGTAGGTACCGTCGCCGACGTTGCTGATGTCGATGGCGAGCGCGCTGTTCGTCACCCGGACGTTGGAGGCCTTGTACCAGTAGTCGCCGCGGTCGACGTCGAGAATGTTCCACTTGTTGGTGTCCACGCCGGTGCCGGTGAACTCGTCGCTGAAGACGAGTGTCGACGCGGCCCGTGTTGCAGAGGGCCCGACACGTGGTTGCGCGTCGAGCGGGGTCGCCGGGTCGACGAGTGCTGGGCGGGCACTTGCGACGGCAGAGTCGGCGGCGTAGCCAAGGGTTCCCGGCAGTGCGGCGACGGCCCCGGCCGCGCCCACGGTGCGGATGAGGCTGCGGCGTGACATCCCGTTGTCTTTCATGCTGTCCTCCTGGGTTTCGGCTCTGGAGCCCTGCGAGGCACGGGCGGAGATCCGGCCCTCGCCCCATGAATCGATGGATCGGCCGGCGTCCCTTTCAGGACACATTCCGGGTGCCTGTCACGACAGCACGGCCGTGACGCTGCCGGCATGCGTGGTCACCGTCACCCGAACCGGGTCGGTGGCTGACGGTGGTTCCGCGTGGAGCACACCGTTGGACAGGACGGTGATCCGTGCAGCGGGTACGCCGTCGAAGTCGACCCGGGTGCCGGGGCCGAAGCCATGGCCTGCCACCAGGACATCCCCTCCGTCCGTCGCCTTGTGGGCGTAGCCGACGCCGGGCAGCGTCGATGTCGTCAGGCGCTGCCAGCGGCCGGTCAGCCCGGCCTGTGCGACGGTGTCGGCGGGCAGGTCGGCGGCGTCGGGCGCGCTGGGGATGGCCCGGTTGCCTTCGATGCGGGTGTCCACGGGTACGGGCGGTGAGCAGTGGAACTCGCCGGTCAGGCCGGACTGGACGTTGCCGACGTAGTCGAGACGGCCGGTGGTCTGGCAGCCGCCCTGCGCCTGTTTGGCGCCCCACTCCAGGTTCCCGGTCCACTTCAACCACTGAGCCCCGGCGTCGTCGTACCAGGTGAAGTTGACGTTGCCCTGGTCGTAGGCGACATTGCCCGCCACGGTCAGGCCGTGCGCGATGCTCGCGGCCCGGTCCACCGAACCGTCGGCGGCTTTGACGGTCTGGCCCTGATGCCCCTCGACGTACACCGCACCGCCGTCCTTGAGGACCTGCATGTAACGGTGGATCAGGTTGTGGCTGATGGTGTTGCCGCTGTTGATGTTGGTGGTGTTCTCAGGGTGTGCGGCGTTGTCGACGTGGCCCTGGATGACTCCTGCGGAGATGCCGGTGTAGGGCAGGTCACGCAGTTCGTTGTGGGTGACCTGGGTGTGCTGGGTGAAGAAGAGGGTGATGCCGGCCGCGCTCGGGTAGTCGGCGCCGGTGTGGTGGATGAGGTTGTTCGCCAGGGTGTTGCCCGAGTTGATCTCACGGTCGTCGGCGCCGGCATCGGAGGGATGGGGGTCGGTGGTGCTGCCGAGGATGATGCCGTTCCCTGAGATGTCGGCGAAGGTGTTGCCTTCGACGGTGTTGTCGCGGCTGCCGTGTTCCAGGACGAGTCCGGCCGCGCCGAGGTGGGTGAAGGTGTTGCCGCGCAGGACGATGTTGTGGGCGGCGGTGAACTGCACATTGCCGGGTTGCCGGGTGAGCGCGCCGAACGGGCACGTGCCCGGTGGCGTGCCGAAGGTGCAGGTGCCCTGCGGCCGGGTGGGGTCGTCCCCGGTGAGTCGCAAGTTGTCCTGTACGTCCGCGAATCCGGCGGGGCTGCTCGGCTCCAGCCAGGTGGCGTACGCGAAGTCGAGGCCGGAGAGGGTGAGGTTGCGCACCGGTGCGTCGAGCGTGCCGACACCCTTCACCAGCGTGCTGAGACGGGGCACTTCCACGTCGAGGGAGTGGATGTCGGCACCGGCGGCGGGGATGTAGTCGAGGACGCCGCGCTCCTGGTCCACGTACCACTGCCCGGGATGCAGGAACGGATAGCCGTTCTCGATGCGGGTCGGCGCCGTGCCCGCCTTCATCGACGGCAGTGAACCCGACGCCTGGGTGAACGTCGGCCGCTTCATGACGTTGCCCCAACAGGGCTGCTGCATCAGGAGAGTTGAGACCTCCGCCGACTCGATGCGGCAGCGCGACTGCGTCCAGGGGCCGTTGCCGCCGGTGTAGACGAACTCGACCCTGCGCAGTGCGTCCGCGCCGACGGCGTTGAGCAGGTCCTGGCCCCAGGTGGCGGGTGTGGTGGTGTAGCCGCCGCTCGCCGCGGAGAGGGACAGATTCAGGTCGGCCGGGGTCACCTGGGAAATGGGCGCACGCTTGCCGTCGACGTAGACCTGACGGGTGTCGAGGCCCTTGGGCAGCGGAGTCTCCCAGATGTTCTTGTCCTTGTCGCGCAGCGTCCAGTGTGTGACCTTGAGCGCTCCGCTGAGCACCGGATGCGCACCGTGTGCCGCCGTCCATGTGACCCGGTGGGCGCCGCGGCCGGAGTCATCGGGCCCGAATTCCAGGGGCTTGTCGAGGCGATACGTCCCGTCGGCCAGTTCCACCACGACGTCGCGTGCCCGCCCCGACCGCAGCAGATGCCGCACCCGGTCCTTGGCGCCCTCCACCGAACACGGATGTCTGGACGAGCATGCGCTCCCGCCCCCGCCAGGGGCCGCGTGCAGTACGACGGCGGGCGGTTCACCGGCCGTGGCGGCGCCCGCGGGAAGCAGGACGCCCGCGAGGACGGCGGCAAGGGCCAGGGGCACAACGGTCCTTGCGCGTCTCAGACTTGGCATGAGGCGGTGACGCATCAGGAGGTCCTTTGCCGGTCGTCGATGGCGAGGGCGAACACGTGGATCAGCGGAGCCTTGGCGCCGAGAGGTCCCGACGCGGTGGGCAGTGTGACGGAGACAAGGCGCTTGGCCGGGTCGGCGTCGACGTGGACGGCGTACAACCGAGCCGGGCGGGTGGTCTGGGCTCGGCCGCTGCCGTTGACCCTTCCCGCGTCGGCGGCGATCACGGCGGCCGAACCCGTCGCGGCGCCCCAGTCGGGCACAGTCACCTCGCTGGTGGCGGTGGTGCCGTCGGCGTAGGCGAGCGTGACCTTGCCGGTGATTCCCGCGGCCGTCCCGTACGTTCCGGTGACCAGGAGACCGACACGGGCCGCGTGGCCGGTAAGCGGGATGCGCTGACCGTCGGCCACGGCGTTGTCCCGGTCGGTGGCATCCGGCGACGGCAGGACGAAGGCGAATCCATCAGCCGAGACCGTGCCGCCCCGCTCGACGCCCGCCGCCGCGAGGCCCTCGGCGGACAGGCTCGACTGCGCACCGTCGATGTCGCCGCGCTGCGGGTTGCCGTCCTGCGTGATGCCGATGTTGTCGTAGGCCTCGGTCAGGTCCCGCAGCGGCAGCGCAGACAGCGCCGAGCCCCGCACCCTTCGGCCACCCTCGCCGACGGCGAAGTCGGCCGTCGCCACGAGACGGTAGGGGCCCGCGTGCGCGGCCTCGTCGAGCGTGACGGTGAACCGCACGGTGCGGCGCTGATGCGGCGGTACGGTGACGTGCCGCGCCGGAATCACGTGAGCCAGGGCAGTGTTGTCGCGCGTGTGTTGCGCAGTCAGGCGCACCTCGACTCGGGGAAGGGCCCGGCCTGTCGTGTTCGTCACCTCGGCCTCGACGACGCTGCGGTCGCCCTGGGACAGGTCGCGCGGTGCTCTCACCGTGACGTGTACGTCCTGAGGGGCGGCGAGAACCTCCAGTTCGGCCAGGACCGGCTTCGCCTTCGCGGCGCCGACGAGGCGCACCCACCGGTAGGCGTGCGCGGTGTCCACGGGCAGCGTCTGCCAATCGCGGGTAGGCGTCCACTCCACACTCGTCAGCGTCGCGCACCCGCTGTCCGGCCCGGCGGAGCAGCCCTCGATCCTGGCTCCGACCAGCGAGGAGAGGTCGGCTGTCGAGGTACTGCGGGGCAGCAACCGCACCGCGGCCGGGCGCACCGCGCCGTGTTCCCCGAGATCGAGGCCGACGGCCGCCCCCGCGGTATCCGCGGCGAACGCGGTGGTCGGGTCGCCGTCGGCGGCGTTCGCCACACCCGCGGGCCCGTACGCCGTGGCGCTCACCGGCCGCGCGTCGGGGTCCGTGGGCTCGGCGACGCCGGGAGCGGTCCCGACGGTGTCGGCCATCGCCTCGTAGTCGAGATAGCCCGCCCTGCGCGGACTGCCCCACGCGGTGGAGGCGAGGATCTGCAGCGGACGCCGCAGATACGTCAGCGAGTACGCCTCCGGCGCCGTGTACTGGCGGTCGCCCCACTGCGCCATCTCAAGGCCCTGCACCCGGTCCGAGGTGCTCACGGCGTACGTGCGGTAGAGCGCGTCGTCGTCCGGGATGTACTGGCCGTTGGCCGTGCCCGGCATGGCCTTGGGGACGACGTACAGGCGCGAGAACTCGTTGCTCACCACGACGTCGTAGCCCTGGTCGATGAACGTCTGCTCATCGCCCAGCCACGCCTGGATGCGGATGTCCTTGTCGACGGTGACCGAGCCCGCTCCCCCGGCCTGCGGCCACCACCCCCAGATCTGCATCTTCTTGCCGTGCCGGGCGAGCAGCGCGTTGAGGTGGTTCTCGTACGCGAGGAAGACGTCCTGTGTCTTGGAATAGCCCTGCGCCTTTGCGTACGCGGCGAGTTCGGGGCACTTGTCCTGCGTGGCGGCGCGTGGTGTCTCGTCGCCTCCGAGGTGGATGACCGGTGAGTCGAAGAGGTTCACGATCTTCTCGGCGAGCCCGTCGAGCCAGGCCACGTTCTGCGGTTTGGTGATGTCGATGGTGAACCCGGGGTCGACCCGGGCGGTGTCGATGATCGCATTCATGGACGCGCAGTCCCAGCGCAGGCTCGGCCGGTACTTCGACATGGCGGTGGCGTGCGCCGGGATGTCGAACTCCGGGAGCACGGTGACGTGAAAGCGGGCCGCGTAGTCCTGCACGGCGCGGAGATCGGCGGGGGTGTACGACTGCGCCGCCGCGAGCCCCTCGTAGCCGGGCAGGTCGAGCCGGAAGAACTCCGAGTCGGTCAGGTGCCAGTGCAGGGTGTTGAACTTCGTCCACGCCAACTGACGGATCGTCTGCTTGATGGACTCCACCGACCAGTACGTGCGAGCGGTGTCGATCATGAGGCCCCGGGTCCGCTGCGCGGGGGTGTCTCGGGTGGCGCCGACCGGGAGCGAGGCATGGTCATCGGAGGTCTTCAGCATCTGCTCGACCGACTGCTCCGCATAGAAAGCACCGGCCGGGCCGTCACCGGAGAGGCGGACAGAGTCCCGGGTCACGTCGATTGCGAACCCCTCGCCGACGTTGTCCCGCGTTGTGACCTCGATGTCGCCCTTGCGCGCCGTGCCACCGGCGACGACGACCGGCAGTCGCCGGACGCCCAGTGCGGCCAGGTCGTCGGCGAACGTACGCGCGTCGGCGACCAGCCGGGAGCCGGGCGCACCGTCAACGACGATCCGGGACTGCCGGGTGAGCGTGAACTGGCCGCTTCCACCCGACCAGTTCTGCAAGGGTGGTACCACGGCGGGGGCGGCAGCGACCTCCGCAGGAGCTGCCGCGGAGGCACCGCCGGGGGCCGACAGCGCCCCGATGACCGCGAGGGCGGCCGCAGCCGCGCTTATCAACCGACTTGCCCTGCGCGGCACTTGGCCACCTCCGAGGCTCGTGGTGTAGACCACGTGAACTGGAGGGGAGGTTACTGAGTCAGCCCGGGCAGCGCCAGAGCGAAGGCAGAGAATCCTCCTCAATACCTCCGATCAATCGGACAGACCGGGCAGCGAAGGGCTGAACGGGTCGTCTCCCATCATCGAGAGCCTGGTCGACCCGCAAGGCAGCTGGACCATCAGGACGTCCCGGTCTACGGCACCGAAGTCACCGTCCACACCATCTCCGACGACATCTCGCTCCGACCATGCTCACCAGGCGTGAACGGACCCGCCCAGAAGTCGGTTGACCGCCAGGTCTGCTCCTCGGACAAGTATCGGCGAGGTCACCACCACAGGCGCCCCTGCCGGTCTCGGCGCTCGACATGCTGCTGGTAGCGGCGGATCTTGGCCACGACTCGTTCGGGCACCATCGTGGAGCGGTCGACCTCCACGGACATCAGAGGCAGCTGATGCTGGCAGGCGATGGTGACCAAGTCGGCCTGCACCGAGCCGTATTGCGCAACCGCACACCCCAGAAACCGGGACGCGAACCGGTACGCCCTGCTGGGTTGGCTCATGGCCGGCGGCTCCGCCTCCCGCGCCACCTCCTGGGGCCCGCCCGCCGCAGCGAGACTCGCGCCGTCGCCGACCCGGCACGCCACGACCCGTGCCCGCGCGCTCGTCATCCGCTCCATACCAGCCTGCCTCCGCGACACAGGCCCATGGCGATGGGCCGATTCAGGGAAAGCGCGTCACTCCTTGCCGCGGACGACCGTGACAGGGCAGTGAGCCTGTTGCAGCAGTGCCTGGCTGACCGATCCCAGGAGCAGCCCGGTGAAGCCACCCCGCCCCCTGGCCCCGACGACCACGAGCTGGGCGGTCCTGCTCGCCTCGATCAACGCCTCGTGGGTCACGCCGAGCACCAGTTCGTGCTTGACCGGGACCTGCGGATACTTCTCCTGACGACCCGCGAGTGCCTGGGCCAGCAGACGTTCCTCGTTCTCGGCGACCGCGCCCGCCTGGGGGACGTCCGCCAACTGCGGCGGAGCCAGCGGCAGGGGCACATTGTCCGGCGTCCATGCGTGCAGGGCGACGATTTCAGCACCCCTCAGCGCGGCCTCGGCGAACGCGAAATCGACCGCTTCCTCGCCGGCCCGCGACCCGTCGACGCCCAGCACGATCGGCCCCGCGGCGTCCGGTTCCCCGCGCACCACCATCACCGGACAGTGGCCGTGGGCCGTCAGGTAGACCGCCGTCGATCCCAGCAGCATCCCGACGAAGCCTCCCCTGCCCCGGGATCCGACGACCACCAGATCCGCATCACGCGACTGAACCTCCAGCACCGTCAGCGCCTCGCCGGCCACCACGTCATGGGTGATCTCCACCTGAGGTGCCACGCTGCCGGCACGATGCAGCGCCTCGGTCAGCGCGCTCTCGACCTCGTCCGGCAACACTCCCTCGGGTGGGCCGAAGGGCGCCGCGGCCGTCGGCACGGGCCCGGGCGTGATCACTGGCCAGAGGCCATACACGACTCGAAGCTCGGCACGCCGCCATCGCGCCTCTCGAGCCGCCACCTCCACCGCTGCGAGGCTGGACCGCGAGCCATCCACCCCCACGACGACCAGGTTGCGCACGGCGCCTCCCATGAATGACTCGGCCCCCTGCTCCCAGCCTGACCCCGCCGACGCGTCCCTGCCACAGGACTGGGCGGCAGCGCATGGCGCCCACTGCCCGAACTGGTGAATACGCGAGGGCGTCCGCGTCGCCCGGAGCAGCAGCCACGAGACCGCAGCCGGAATCGCCACGCGTGCGACAGGGCTGAGGCCGTGTGTGGATGACAAGGGCATGGGGCGGGCCTGCATCCGCTCGCCATCACGGCAGGTGGGCGCGGGATCGTCCTCGCCTACGTAGATCCAGATACCGGAGCGCTGACGGTGACGGGCGTCGTCGGCGCCGTCGCCGTCGCCGTCGCCGACCCGTCGTATCTCGCCGTCCGTCGCCCGCCGAGCGCCCCCGCTCCACGCCGTATCCGAAATGGCCCGGAAACCACCCGGAACCACGTCATCACCACGCGTCACCTGGCAAGGGCCAAGGCAAGCGCCTCCGTCGTCACGGTCGACCACATATTCGCCGAGGTCGAAGAGCCCGAACCGGCCACGCCTGCCTTGGCCGCTTCCGGCTCCCGCCCGCGGCCGAGCACCGGCGGTAGGAGCCCGAGGTCCCCGCATGGCGGCTTGCAGTCGCGACGGCGCAGGACTGAGGCGAAGATGGCACGGGAGCGCGGCCGGCCTCGCACGGGCGGTGTCCGTCAGTCGCCGCGCCGGACAGGAAGGCCACGGCATGGCAGCAACGCCCAACAAGGTGCCGCGAGGACCGGAGAGCCCCGCCGGCAGCGAAACGATCACCGGAGCGACCTTGTTCGCCGTGGTGACCCTGTTGGTGAGCGGGCCGCTCAGCATTCTGCTGGGCGCATCCGGCATCGCAGGCGATACCGTGTTCGCTGCGTCTCGGTACACCTACCGGTTTGATCTGACCGCGTGGGGCTGGATTCATCTTGTGATCGGCGTGGCCCTCGTCGTCGCCGGCCTAGGGGTTGCGGCCGGCAAGACCTGGGGGCGCGGGGCCGGCATCGCCGCGGCGGCGATCAGCCTGATCACCCAATTCATGTTCATTCCGTACTACCCCGCTTGGTCCATCACCGTCATGGCCCTCGATCTCCTCATCGTGTGGTCGCTGACCAGGTTCTCTCCCACGACCAGCGCCGGTCGGTGAACCCAGGCGGAGGCATGCCGGGCAGGCCCGGGGCGAGTGATGGTGTGTCGGCGTTGTCCGGGCCATCCGGCATGTGACCGATGGGGCACGATGGCGGTTGGAGGGCACAGCCGCCGTTCGGTCCAGCGGCGGCTCGGGGTGACCTGCCCGACACCGGAGGAACCGTTCACCGGTCAGTTGCAGAACCGGCTCCTCGACACCCCGTCCACGTCCCCGACAACCCGTCCAGAATCTCCGTCTGCCGTGCCGCCGGCATGCCCGGGTACGCCGGCACGTCCGCCCTCTGGAATCCGACGAACGTGTTCAGCAGCGTGTCGCCGACGAGCGCGTCCGGACAGCCACCCCCGGCGCGGACCGCGGGCGTGGGCTGCCAGGCGCAGGGCGCAGGGCGCAGGGCGCAGCCCAACAGGCCCGTCAGCCACAGCACTTCAGCCGGCTCAGCTGCCCGTCCCGCCCGCCTCACAGGACCTGTGGCCGCCGGTAGAGGGCGGTACGTCCGGCGTGAGGTTGCGGTCGAAGAAGCCGAACGGCTTGAGTGTGAAGCCCGTGTGGTCGACCGGCATGATCGGCCAGTCCCCGGGGCGCGGCGCGTGGGTGAGGCCGGAGTGTGCCACACGGTGCGGGTCCAGCCGTCGATGTCGCGGTCCGCGGCGGTGTAGGCGGGCAGGCCCGCGCCGCCGGGGTGCTGGTTGACGAAGTCGCCGGCCGGATAGCGCTCGGCGGGGTCGGAGCGGGTGACCCACAGGTGCTTCGTGGCGAAGGCGGCGTCCACCGTGGCGCCGCTGCTGCTCGCGATCGGCGGTGGTGGTGGGCGCAGCTGCACGGCCTTGTTCGTCGCGGGCTCCCTTGCCGCGCTGATCGGCCCCGTCAGCCTTGTGTTCGTACCGGGGGGGTGCGCTGACGGCACGGCCCGCCTGCGGCGGCCGCCCCGTCTATCGCCCACGCCGCCCCTGCCGGTGCCGAACCTGGTATCAGCAGGGGCGGCGCCCTGGGTGTGACCGGCATCACTCTGTACTCCGCGATGTCCGCAGGTCATCATATGACCCGATCGCTGCTTGCGACTGGAGCAGCACAACGACACACGTACGAGTCGACGAGTCAACGATGACGAGGGCGGACATGAACGACCAGCAGCGGCCGGCGCGGCCGCGCGTGGGTGTGGTGGGGCTCGGGGCCATGGGCCTGGGCATGGCCCGCAGCCTGCGCACCGCCGGACACCACGTGGGGGTCCACGACCTGCGGCCGGAGGTTGCCGCCGGGTTCGCCCGGGACGGCGGGACGGCGTTCGCGTCGCCCGCCGAGCTGGCGGCCGAGGTGGACGTCCTGATCGGCGTCGTGGTCAACGCGGCGCAGGTCGAGTCGGTCCTCTTCGGCGCCGGAGCGGCGGCCGAGCGGCTGCGCCCCGGATCCGTCTACGTGATGTGCTCCACGGTCGACCCGGACTGGTCGGCCGAACTGGAGCGCCGCCTGGGCGAGTTGGGCGTGCTCTACCTGGACGCGCCCATCTCCGGCGGGGCCGTCCGCGCGGCCGCCGGTGAGCTGACGATGATGACGTCGGGTTCCGTCGCGGCGTACGCCGTCGCCGACCCGGCACTCGAAGCCATGAGCGCCACCGTGTACCGTCTCGGCGACCACGCCGGTCTTGGCTCGAAGGTCAAGATCGTGAATCAGCTGCTCGCGGGCGTGCACATCGCCGCGGCGGCCGAGGCGATGGCTCTGGGGATCAAGGCCGGCGTTCCGGCCGAGGCGCTCTACGAGGTCATCACGCACAGCGCCGGCAACTCATGGATGTTCGAAAACCGTATGGCACATGTGCTGGCGGGCGACTACACGCCGCTGTCCGCCGTCGACATCTTCGTCAAGGACCTGGGGCTCGTCCTGGATTCGGCCCGACCGCAGAAGTTCCCGCTGCCGCTGTCCGCCACCGCCCACCAGATGTTCCTGCAGGCCTCCGCCTCCGGGCTCGGCGGTGAGGACGACAGCGCGGTCATCAAGATCTTCCCCGGCATCGACCTGCCGCAGCCCGCGAACCAGCCCCAGCCGACCAACCAGCCCAAGAAGGAGGACTGACGTGAGCGTCCGCCTCGGGTGCATCGCCGACGACTTCACCGGCGCCACCGACCTGGCCAACAACCTGGTGCGCGCGGGCATGCGCGTACTCCAGCTGATCGACGTTCCGGCCGAAGGCACCGACCCCACGACTGATCCCACGGTCGACGCGGACGCGGTGGTCATCGCCCTCAAGTCGCGTACGGTCCCGGCGGCCGAGGCTGTCGAGGCGTCCCTTCGCGCCCTGGAATGGCTGCGCGCCGCGGGCGCCGAGCAGATCTACTTCAAGTACTGCTCCACCTTCGACTCGACGCCGGCCGGCAACATCGGCCAGGTCACCGAGGCCCTGATGGACGCCCTCGGCACCGACTTCACCGTCGCGACGCCCGCGTTCCCCGACAACGGTCGCACCGTCTTCAAGGGCCACCTCTTCGTCGGCGACGTCCTGCTCGGCGAGTCCGGCATGCGCCACCACCCGCTCACGCCGATGACCGACTCCAACCTGGTGTCCGTGCTCGACGCGCAGACGACGCGGCCGGTCGGCCTCATCGACCACAAGGTGGTGGCGGAAGGCGCTGACGCGGTCCGGGCCCGGATCACGCAACTGCGGGCGGACGGGGTCGGCGCCGCGATCGTCGACGCCGTGTCCAACGACGATCTCCTACGGCTCGGTGCGGCGGTCAAGGAGCTGCCGCTGGTGACCGCCGGTTCAGGCTTGGCGATCGGGCTGCCCGCGAACTGGGGGTTCGAACCGTCCCCGGCCGCCGCCCAGCTGCCCCCTGCCTCCGGCCGGCAGGCCGTCGTCGCCGGTTCGGTGTCCGCCGCCACGAACGGCCAGGTACGGGAGTTCCTCAGCACCGGCCGCCCCGCGTTCAGCGTCGACCCCCTTCGGATCGCCGCCGGCGAGGACGTCGCCGCCGAGGCGCTCGCCTTCGCCGACAAGCACCTCGCCGACGGGCCCGTGCTCGTCTACTCGACCGAGTCGCCGGACACGGTCCGCTCCGTCCAGGGTCGGCTCGGCGCCGCCGAGGCGGGTGAGCTGGTCGAGCAGACGCTCGCCCGCGTCGCCCAGGGACTCATCCAGCGCGGCGTACGACAGCTCGTGGTCGCGGGCGGCGAGACCTCCGGCGCCGTCGTGCAGGCGCTCGGCCTCACGGGCCTGCGCATCGGCGGGCAGATCGACCCGGGTGTGCCGTGGTGCGCGGCGCCGCTGCCCGGTGGCGACACCCTCCACATCACGCTCAAGTCGGGCAACTTCGGCGGCCCGGACTTCTTCACCGCAGCCTTCGCCCGCCTGAACGAGGAGTCCAAGTGACTCAGGGCCTCAAGACACAGGACCTCAAGGCGGCTGCCGCCCGCGCCGAGATCGTCCGCGTCGGCACCAGCCTGTTCGGCCGCGGCTACGTCCACGCCAGCGCCGGCAACATCAGCGCGAAGCTCGACGACGGCCACGGCCACCTGATCACGCCGACCGATGCGGCCCTCGGCTTCCTCGACGCCGACCGGCTCGCGCAGGTCGACGCTGCCGGCGAGCAGCTCGCGGGCGACCGCGCCAGCAAGACGCTCACACTGCACCGGCGCATCTACGCGGCCGACCCCACGGCCCGGTTCGTCATCCACACTCACTCCACGCACCTGGTCGCGCTGACGCTGGCCGGCGTGTGGCAGCAGGACGACGTGCTCCCGCCCCTCACCCCGTACTACGTGATGAAGGTGGGCCACGTCCCGCTGGTCCCGTACCACCGTCCCGGTGACCCGCGCGTCGCCGACCTGGTCACGGACCGCATCAACTCCCGTGCGGCGAACGGCACTCCGATCCGGGCCGTGCTCCTCGACCGGCTCGGCCCCGTCGTCTGGGGCCCGGACGCCGCGTCCGCACTGGCCGTACTGGAGGAGCTGGAGGAGACCGCGCGCCTCTGGCTGACGACCGACCGCAGGCCGGAGCCGCTCCCCGACGACGCCATCGCCGAACTGAGGACCGCCTTCGGCGCCTCCTGGTAGAACCCCGCCCCGTTCCCATCCGCTCGAAAAACCCTGAGCCGCACAAGGAAGTGCCCCTCATGCCTACGACCGTCCCCACGGCCGAAAGCCCCGAACTGACCCGCGAGAACGCCGTGTTCCGCAAGGTCATCCGGCGCATCGTCCCCTTCCTGATTCTCTGCTACGTCGTCTCGTACCTGGACCGGGTCAACGTCGGCTTCGCCAAGCTGCAGATGTCCGAGGACCTCGGCTTCAGCGAGGCGGCGTACGGCCTCGGCGCCGGCCTGTTCTTCATCGGCTACTTCCTGTTCGAAGTCCCCTCGAACCTGATGCTGCAGAAGGTCGGCGCCCGCACCTGGATCGCCCGGATCATGATCAGCTGGGGCGTGGTCTCGGCGCTGTTCGTCTTCGTCAACAACGAGGCGACGTTCTACGTGCTCCGGTTCCTGCTGGGCGCCGCCGAGGCCGGGTTCTACCCGGGCGTGATCCTCTACTGCACGTACTGGTTCCCGTCCGCGCGGCGGGCCCGGGTGATCGCGCTGTTCATGTCGGCCATCCCCGTGGCGGGCATCTTCGGCAACCCGCTCTCGGGCTGGATCATGGACGTCTTCGAGGGCACCGGCGGCTGGAACGGCTGGCAGTGGCTGTTCCTCATCGAGGCGCTGCCCGCCATCGCGGTCGGCGTGATGACGCTGTTCTACCTGGACAACAGTGTGCGCGACGCGAAGTGGCTGAGCGACGAGGAGAAGAGCACGATCGAGCGCGCGCTCGCCGAGGACACCAAGCACCACAGCGAGCACGGCAAGACATGGGACGCGTTCCGCGACCCCAAGGTGTGGCTCATGTGCCTCATCTACTTCTTCTTCGTGATGGGCCAGTACGCGCTCACGTTCTGGATGCCCACCTTCGTCGAGTCCACCGGCATCGAGGGCGGCTTCGCGATCGGCGCGCTCAGCGCCGTGCCGTACCTGGCCGCGCTCGTGGCGATGAACCTCTTCGGCCGTTCCGCCGACAAGCGGCGCGAGCGCCGCTGGCACCTGATCATCCCGAGCCTGATGGGCGCCGTCGGCTTCTCGCTGGCCGCGAGCTGGACCGGGTCGACCGCCCTGTCTCTGGTCGCGCTGTCGATCGCCGCCGCGGGCGTGCTGACCTGCGCGCCGCTGTTCTGGTCGCTGCCGACCGCCTTCCTCAGCGGCACCGCGGCCGCCGCCGGGCTCGCCGTCATCAACTCGGTGGGCAACCTGGCCGGCTTCGTCAGCCCGTACATGATCGGCTCGCTCAAGGACGCCACCGACTCGACGGCGGTCCCGATGTACGTCCTGGCGCTGGGCCTGATCATCGGCGCCGCGGCCGTCCTCGCCACCAAGAAGAGCGTCGTCAACCGCTGACCGAGCCTGCCTCACACCTTACGGAGTCACCATGCCGAGGTTCGCCGCGAACCTGTCCACCCTGTATCCCGAGCACGACTTCCCCGACCGCTTCGCCGCGGCCGCGGCGGACGGCTTCGAGGCCGTCGAGTACCTCTTCCCGTACGCGTACGAGGCGACCGAGCTGCGGCGCCGTCTCGACGTGCACGCCCTGCGGCAGGTGCTGTTCAACGCGCCGCCCGGCAACTGGGACGCGGGTGAACGCGGGATCGCGGCCCTGCCCGGACGCGAGATGGAGGTGCGCGACGGCGTCGAGCGGGCGTTGGAGTACGCCGCCGCGCTCGACTGCCCGCGCGTGCACGTGATGGCGGGCCTGGTCCCGCAGAGCGCCGACCCGGCGCCGTACCGCGCGACGTACCTGTCCAACCTCGCGTACGCCGCCGAGCAGGCCGCGGCGGCGGGCGTCGACATCCTGATCGAGCCGATCAACGGCCGCGACATGCCGGGCTACTTCCTCAGCCGGCAGGCCGACGCCCACGCCGTCGTCCAGGAGGTGGGAGCCCCCAACCTGAAGGTCCAGCTCGACCTGTACCACTGCCAGATCGTCGAGGGCGACCTCACCGCCACACTCCGCCGCGACCTGCCCACCGGCCGCGTCGCCCACCTTCAGATCGCGGGCGTGCCCGACCGTCACGAGCCCGATGCCGGAGAACTGAACCTCCGTCATCTCATGTCCGTCGTCGACGAGTTGGGCTTCGACGGCTGGATCGGCTGCGAGTACTTCCCCAAGGCCGGCACGAGCGAGGGTCTCGGCTGGCGACACAAGTTCCAAGGAGACAACGCATGAGGATCGTCATCACGGGTGGCTTCGGCTTCCTGGGCCGCCAGGTGGCCGAGGCCCTGCTGGAGCAGGGCACGTTCGAGGGCGCTCCCATCACCCGCCTCGTCCTCGCCGACCTCTTCGTACCGCAGGAGTCGCCGCTGGCCGCCGACCCGCTCGTGGACGTGGTCCAGGGCGACCTGACCGAGCGCCTCGGCGACCTGTTCGCGCAGCCCGTGGACGTGGTCATCCACCTCGCTGCCGCGGTCTCCGCCGAGTGCGAGGTCGACTTCGACCTCGGCATGGGCGCCAACCTGGATACGACCCGCGCCCTCCTTCAGGCGGCGCGCGCCCAGTCGGCCGCAGGTCTTCCGAAGGTACGGGTGGTCTTCGCGAGCAGCGTCGCCGTCTACGGCTCGGACCCCGCGCTGGCGCTGCCGCAGGTCGTCAGCGAGTCGACGCTGCCCACGCCGCAGTCCAGCTACGGCGTCCAGAAGCGGATCTGCGAGCAGCTGATAGCCGAGTACACCCGCCGCGGCTTCCTCGACGGCCGCGTCACCCGCCTGATGACGGTCTCGGTGCGCCCCGGCAAGCCGAACGCAGCAGCCTCCGGTTTCCTGTCCGGCATCGTCCGCGAGCCGCTGGCCGGCCTCGAGGCGATCTGCCCGGTCAGCCCGGACCTGCGGGTCGCCCTCGCCTCCCCCCGCCGCACGGTCGAGGGCATTCTGCGCGTGGCCCAGGCCGAGCGCGGCGAGGGCCCCGGGCAGCTGTCCGGCGGCCTCCCGGTCAACCTCCCGGCCCTCACGGTCACGGTCGCCGAGATGCTCGAAACGCTGCGTCAGGTCGCCGGGAACGCCGTCGCCGACCTGGTGAAGGTCGCGCCGGACCCGGCCGTCGAGGCCATCGTCGGCTCCTGGCCGGCCGCCTTCGACAACACCCGCGCTGCCTGGCTCGGCCTTGAGCCCGACGCGGACTTCGCGGCGGTGGTCCACCAGTACGTCGCCGACCACGCGCAGGCCGTCACCGCCGCGGCGGCGAAGCCCACGCCGATAGACTGACGAGCATGTTTACCAAGGTGGACGGGCCCGTCCGGCTCGCGGACCGCGTCGCCGCGATGCTCGCGGACGAGATCGAGTCCGGGCGGCTGACCACGGGCGACAAACTGCCGACCGAGGTGGAGCTGGTCAAGCAGCTCGGCGTCAGCCGCACCGTGATCCGCGAGGCCGTGTCCCGGCTGGCCAACGCGGGCCTGGTCGAACCGCGCCAGGGGCGGGGCGTCTTCGTCCTGCCCCGGCGCACCCGGCCACTCGACCTCGAAGCCGACACCACCAGCACCACCGACACCAAGGCGAAGGTGCTGCAGATCGTCGAGGTCCGCCGCGCCATGGAGGGCGAGGCTGCCGAGCTCGCCGCCACCCGCGCCACCGCCGCCGACCACGCCCGGATGCGCCAGGCCCTCGACGCGATCGACGCGGCGGTCGCGGCCGGCGGCGACGGCGTCGACGAGGACCTGGCCTTCCACCGCTCCATCGCGGAGTCGACCGGCAACGCGGTCCTGGTCTCCACCGTCCGCTACCTCGGCGAGGTCTCCCGCAGCGGCATCCGCGTCACCCGCGCCAACGAGGCCCGCCGGGGCGACTTCTTCGACGCGGTCCGCGAGGAGCACCACGCCATCCTGGCCGCCATCGAGCAGGGCAACGCCAAAGCGGCCCGCACGGCCGCCCGCCGCCACCTCGAACACGCGGCGGCCCGGCTCCAGAAGGCGGGCCCCGAGTTCTGGAACACGGCGCAGGACCTGGGCGTGGAGCTCGACGCGACTCCGTAATTCCTTTGGGGCCCCGGCCTATTGACGTCGCCCACCTCTCGCCCGGGCGACCCGAAATTCGGGCTCATCGCTCCGCGGTGAACAGCCGTCCCGGCGGGGAATCGAGCAGCTCAAGGGGAAACAAGCAGCTCGAACGGGCTCTCTTCCTCTCCGCGTTCGCCGCCCTGGGCGACCCGGCACCTCGGGCCCACTACGACAGGAAGATCGCCCAGGGCAAGCGCCGCACCCAGGCCCTGCTCTGCATTGCCAGGCGCCGGGCCGACGTCCTCTTCGCGATGCTCCGTGACGGAGCCTTCCACGAACCCCAACCCGCCAGGTCAGGCTGAATTGCCGAGAGCCCGCCTTGCTTCGGTCCACAGCCGCTCGAACTCCTCCGCGGAGATCTCGGCTGCCTCGGGCTGGTCCTGCCAGTTGTCCATGGGACCCGCGGCGTTGTAGGTGCGGAACCAGATCGTCATGCCGCCATCCTGACGCACCACCTTGACCGAACACATAGGGGCGCCCACCCCACCCAGTCGGTGCCGTGTCCCGCCCATCGAGACGCGACGCAACGCAGTGGAAACGGGCGACGAGCGCCCCCAGCACGGACCACCGGAACGCAGGCTCGCCCTTCTCGAACTGCCCGCCATCCAACGGGAATTGGACGCCGCCTCCGATCGCCGACCGGCCCGGCCTCCTCTCACGCCGCGCCACGTGCCCCATCCCCGGGCATGCTCCGCACACGCGGGCAGCGCCCGGCAGCTGCGACCCGTTCCCGGCCGCCCAGGCCCAACTGCGCCAGCCCTCCCGCGAGTTCGCGGAAGCCGCCCATCTGGCCGTACGCGACGGCGAGGCGCTCGTGCACCTCGCGCACGAGAACGTCACCGACCGCTCCCGTCACGATCCGTCGACTGCTCGGCATGCAGCCCCCTTCTGCACAGCACGCCCCCGGGCAAAGCGATCTGGCGCACCGCCGCGCGACGCGGCTCACTCGCTCACGCGCCGATCCGACCCCTGACGGCACGAGCCGACCCGAAGCCCGGGCACGAGATCCCAAAACCGCGACTGTCCCGCAGCGTGCACCACGCCCCTCCTCCCTCCGGCCATTACCGACACGGATCGTCACCCCGCTTGCGATCCGGAACAATGCTCCGTATTCTAAATGGAGCGATGTTCCGCTTCCATTTCAGTCGGAGCCGGACGCGCCTGACCGCCTCCCATGCCGCCACACCCATGACACAGCGGCACAGGCTCCTGACGGGAAAGGCACAGGATGAACGCATCCATGTCCTTCACCGGCGCGGCCGGCCTGTCCGCCCCGTACTCTCCCGCAGCCCCGTGGTGCACTTCGTACTCGGACGAACTCTGCGCCGCCTCCTGCCTGCTCACCGGTTCCACCGCGACGACAACGCCTGGCAGGCGGCGCACGACGAACCGACCCGCGGCCCCCACGCCATCACACACGCCGAAGCCAAGTGAGCCGGCAGGCGCCGAGCGAGCCGCATGCCGACACCCACCGGGCCCGGCAGTCGACACACAGCGAGCGCATCGGCCGTCACACGCCACCAGACGACGACGGAACAGAGGACCTCTCATGACACACAATCAGCACCCCATCGGGTCGGGATTCACCGCCGCGTCGACAGCCGAAGAGGTCGCCGCCGGCATCGACCTGACCGGCAAGAACGTGATCATCACCGGCGGCCATGCCGGTCTCGGCCGCGAGGCCACCCGCGTACTGGTCAACGCCGGCGCATCCGTGACCGTGGGCTCGCGCGATCCGCAGCGCGCACAGGAAGCGCTGGCAGACATCGAGGGCGTCGAGGTCGGCCGCCTCGACCTGATGGATCCGGCCTCGATCGACGCGTTCGCCGAACGCCGACTCGGCACCCACCGCCCGCTCCACATCCTCGTCAACTGCGCGGGCCTGCCGGCTCCCGCGCAACGCGAACTGGATGCGCGCGGCTACGAGGCGCAGTTCGCGACCAACCATCTGGGCCACTTCCAGCTGACGCTTCGCCTGCTGCCCGCGCTGCGCGCCGCGCACGGCGCCCGCGTCGTCAACGTGACCTCCGGAGCCCAGCGGTTCTCCGACATCCGGTGGGACGACCTGCACTTCGCCGACGGCTACGGACCCACCGCGGCCTACGCCCAGTCCAAGACCGCCAACGTGCTCTTCGCCGTCGAGCTGGACCGCCGATGGGCCAAGGACGGGATCCGCGGCTACGCCACCCACCCGGGCGTGGTGGTCGGCACGAGCCTCAACAGCTCGGCGGGCCAGGAGGGTTTGCGGGCCATGGGGCTCATCGACGAGGCCGGTCAGCCGATCATCGACCCCGAGGTGGGAAAGAAGACCCTGCAGCAGGGTGCCGCCACCATCGTGTTCGCGGCGACCAGTCCCCTGCTGGCCGACATCGGCGGTGTCTACCTCAAGGACAGCGACATCTCACGGCTCGACGACGAGCCCAAGCCCCTCACGGCGGACAGCATCCCGTCCGAAGTCGCGTCCCACTCCATCGACCCGAAGTCCGCCCGGCGGCTCTGGGAGCTGAGCGAGCACATGCTCACCGCCTGATGCCGAATCTCCATGGCGTACGAGGCCGGTTCCGGTCGAACGGGGTGCCCGTCCGAGTGATCTTGACCGGGTGGATTCATGAGAGCGTGCGCAGAGTGGCGACGACCTTGTGGGCGTCCTGGAGGCAAGCCCCTTTCGCAGTGCTAAGTGGCGGGAGCGATGTCGGCTGGACCCGTCGGTCGGTTCGTATAGCGGTCGCGCATGGCGTCGCTGGCCGCGGGGCCTGCCGTGAAGACGTACGCGTCGCTGTCGTCGAGCCGGCGGCCGGTTCCGGCGTCGACGACCACGGGCTCGACCGGCTCTCCACTGCCGGCGTCGACGAGGATCATGCTGCGCTCCTCCGGTGCGAGGCGGGAGTTGCCCCACGCGGCCAGGGCGACGATCACGGGACGCAGGGACCGCCCCAGGGGCGTCAGTACGTACTCGTGGCGTACGGGGTTGGTCTGATAAGGCCGGCGCTCCAGCAGCCCGTCCGTGACGAGGGTCTTCAGGCGGGTGGTGAGCATGCTGGAGGAGATACCCAGGTTCTCCTGGAACTGGTCGAAGCGGGTGTAGCCGTCGAAGGCGTCATGGAGGAGTAGCAGCGTCCACCATTCGCCGACGTGCTGCACCGTCGTAGACAGCGGGCACTCCCGGTCCTCCAGCCTGATCCGGCTCGCCATCGCGGCACTCTCCCTGGTAGGTGCTAAAGTCGAAGTAACTGACTTCTATTTTAGCACTGACAGAGGGCGGCGGCGCTCGCCCGACCGCCCCCGGGAACGGAAGCCATCGTGACCACAACGCCCAGCGAATCCCTCGAAGGCCGGCGCGCTCTCGTCACCGGCGGCACCAAGGGCGCCGGAGCAGCCATCGCCCGGCGGCTCTCGCAGGCGGGGGCGACGGTCCTCGTCACCGCCCGCAGCCGCCCCGCCGACGTAGAGGAGAAGACGTTCATCGCCGCCGACCTGTCCAGCCCGGACGGCGCCGGCCACGTCGTCGCCGAGGTGGAGGCCCGGGTGGGCGGCGTCGACATCCTGGTCCACACACTCGGCGGCTCCCAGGCGCCCGCCGGAGGCTTCGCGATGCTCGGCGAGGACGACTGGGTCCGGGAGCTGAACACCAACCTGCTGGCCGCCGTCCGCCTGGACCGCGGCCTCCTGCCCGGCATGATCACGGCCGGCAAGGGCGCGGTCGTCCACCTCACCTCGATCCAGCGCCGCATGCCCCTGTGGAACGGCACCCTGGGCTACGCCGCCGCCAAGGCCGCGCTGACCACCTACAGCAAGGGCCTGGCCAACGAGGTCGCCCCCCACGGGGTGCGCGTCAACACCGTCTCACCGGGATTCATCCAGACCACCGCCGCCGACAATCTGGTCGCCCGGATCGCCGCGGAAGCCGAGATCACGCAGGGAGCGGCGCTGGACCGGCTCATGGACTCCCTCGGCGGCATCCCCCTCGGCCGCCCCAACCGGCCCGAGGAAGTCGCCGAACTCGTCGCCTTCCTCGTCTCCGACCGCGCCTCGTCCATCGTCGGCACCGAACACGTCATCGACGGCGGCACCACCCCTACCGTCTGAACCCGCCACCACTCCGAGGACCCGCCATGCACGACCACCAGACCCACACGGCGCTCACCCCCGACGCCCTGCCCGAGACGATCACCCGCTACCTCGACGCCCACCGGGCCCACGACACTGCCACCGCCCTCTCGTCCTTCACCCCCGACGCCACCGTCACCGACGACGGCACCACCTACCGGGGCACCGAGGCGATCGAGCAGTGGCTGAGCCGGTCCGCCACCGAGTTCACCTACACCATCGAACTCACCGGCACGCAGAAGACAGACGCCACCCACTACACCGCCACGCACCACCTCGAAGGCGACTTCCCCGGTGGCACCGTCGACCTGCGCTACGCATTCACCCTCCGCGACCACCTCATCGAACGCCTTCTCATCGCACCCTGATCCGACAGGTGAAGTCGGGCGACAGCGCACATGCGGCACCGGGAGCCGGCCGCCCTGACCAGGCTGCGCAGCGGGACCGGCACGGTGGAATGGCAGCGGTGATAGGCGAGTTGGCCGGTGGTGTGGCTGCGTCTGATCAGCAACTGACGGTGTCCCGGCGCAGGGTCGGCCAGGTCGATGACGGCCCCGGCGTGGTAGCGGTGGCCCTCCCCGCCCGGTCCGGCCGACAGCTTCTGCCAGGCCCCCTGGGAGCTTCGCGGCCAGCGTCCGCGCGAAATGTCCCTGCCCTGGTGGTGACTTCGGCCGAGCAGACCACCGTAGGCACGTAGCCCAGGCCGCGTTCTTCCGGGGCCGCCCACAGTTTCGGGTTGCCGCCGGAGACCTCGTCGCCGGTCTCGTCCACAACCAGCACCGCCGCCGCGTCGTCGAGATGATTGACGACGTACTCACGCACATCGTCACGCACGGCGTCGGCATCCCATGAGGCCCGGCACAGCAGGTGACACATGCCGTGCGAGGTCGTCTCACCGGCCCACTCCGCAATCGTCCAGCAGTTCTTGCGCGGCAGGTCCGACAGCAGCCCCAGCACCCAGCCCCTCACCCGGCGCCGGAGCTCCACCTGCGAGAACCGGCCGGCCATCCCGCCCATCAGGACCTCGAGCGCCTCCTGCCACCAGGCAGGGTCTCCGTTGTGACCAGCGGCCATCGCAAGATCTCAGTCTTCGCATACCGATGGTCAGCAGTGGCCGCCGCCTTCCCGCGGTCGATCCCCCAGTCAGTTCGTGCTGTGCGGCTGGAGCACCAGGTCGCGCTGATACCAGGTGCCTGGCTGACCACCGAGGTGGGCGGGGTCGGCCGGGCCGACAGGGACGAACTCGGCTTTGGTCAGCACCTTCTGGGACGCGGCGTTCTGGCGGGCCGTGGCCGCCCGCAGTGTGCGCAGCCCGTGCTGGGTCGCCGCGAGCCGGCACAGCTCCCGGACGGTCGCGGTCGCCACGCCGCGTCCGGCGACGTGCTGCGCGACCCGGTAGCCGAGTCTGGCAGTGCCGTCCTCCAAGTCGTACAGGTTGAACCTGCCGAGTACCGAGCCGTCCTCGGCGACGAGCACGTAGAAGGCGCAGATGCCGGCCTCCTGCTCGGC
Source organism: Streptomyces sp. NBC_01003 (assembly GCF_045162695.1). Lineage (NCBI taxonomy): Bacteria > Bacillati > Actinomycetota > Actinomycetes > Kitasatosporales > Streptomycetaceae > Streptomyces > Streptomyces sp. NBC_01003. The sequence goes on along the minus strand of NZ_CP108707.1, from coordinate 9,714,919 downwards.
CAGCGAGGCCTTGTACCGGTCGGTGAACTGGTCGAAGAAGTTGTCGCCGCGGTCGGAGACCGAGGCAGCGAAGTAGGCGCGGTTCGCCAGCTCGAAGGCCAGGACCGCCGAGGCGTGGTCGGCATGCAGCCGCTGCAGCTCGGGCATTGCCCGACTTTACTCAGATGGTGCGCCAAGGTCACCCGATTTTCGTCAGCTGCGGACAGCCCCAACACCAGGGCACATAAGGCCCAGAGCAGCGGCCGCACGGTCTCGGCGTCCACGTCCATGCGGTCCACGTGCCGTGTCACGGGCCGGTGGTGCCGGGCGGGCGCATTCACGCCCGCCCCGGGGCACGTCATCCGCCCGCGGCGTCCTCGGCCTCCCATCGCAGCAGGTCCCCCGGCTGGCACTTGAGCACCTCGCACAGCGCGGCGAGCGTCGCGAAGCGCACCGCCTTGGCGCGGCCGTTCTTGAGTACCGCCAGGTTGGCGGGCGTGATCCCTACGCGCTCCGCGAGTTCGCCCACGGACATCTTCCGCCTGGCCAGCATCACGTCGATGTCGACGGCGATCGCCATCAGATCACCTCGTCCAACTCGGCCTGCATCTGCGCCGCTTCGCCGTCGCGCGCGACGGCCTGGGCGAGCAGCATCCGCAGCACGAGCACGATGAGCGCGACCCCCAGGATGGCCAGGGCAACCCCGCCCATGATGACGGTGACGCCCGGGTCGTCCCGCTGGCCCGGCGCATTGAGGACCGTGACCGCGAACCACAAAAGGGCAGCCGCCACGATCGCGCCGATCACGGCGTCCACGTACCGGAAGGCGGCGTGGGAGAACACGGTTCCGCGTCGCACCATCGTCACCAGCCGCCATACGCAGACCAGGGCGACCTGGGCCGACACCATGCCCAGGATCGTGATCACGCGTAGTGGGGTCAGCGGGAGCGACCCGTCCTCCGGGTCACTCCCGCTGACCAACACCCACACCATCGATGCCTGTACGAACACGGTGCCGGTCAGCACCACCACGAGCACGGCGCGCAGCGCACGCACTGTCAGCTTTCCCACGACCCACCCTTCCATCGAGTTACGATGAGAATCTATCGATTTTCGATAGGTGAAGCAAGGGCCGGGACGAAGGGCGGGCGGGCGCGGCTTCGCACCGCGACGAGGACGCCGCCGCCCTCCTATGGCATGGCGGTTACGTGAACCGTCTTGATCTTGTTGAAGGCCGCCTCACTGAAGCACAAATCGGACGCCACCCGACCAGGCCGAAACCCTGAGGGACTGCCCAGAGCTCACGCCTCGATGGCCGCACCGCACTCACCCCGCCGCGGCGCTCCTGCCTACGGCGAGCGAGGGCGAAAGCCGCGAACCGTAGATCGAAGGCCGTGCAGTCGAATCGGCGGGCCGTTCGTCGGTGAAGTACTCGTGGTGGCAGCGGATTTCGACGTCGGTCCTACCGGTGAGGTGGCGCCGGCTGGGATGCCGGCGCGGTCGGTGATGTCGGCCAGTCGTCGGTTCTCGATGTGCCGCCACACGCGGGCGGGGACGCCGGTGATCGAGGTGGACTGTCCCAGCCGGTGCGTCGCCCTCAAGATGTCCGTCGCCCCGCCGGACGCTCCTCACCCGGTCCGGCGAGACGAACTGCGGCCCGCCGGGACCAGCGCGCACTTCGGGTGAAGCTTCCCCGGGATCAACCCCCGGCCTTCGGGCATCGCATGTTCAGCCGCTCAGGTCTGGCACTGCGCCGTGCCGGCGGTGGACCAGCCGCTCCAGGCTGCCCCGTCGGCACGGGCGTGTACGCGAATCTCGACCTTCACACCGGGCGCGCACACCCGAGTCGAGCTTCCCACCTCCGTGGGCTCGACGGTCCCACCCGCCGGGACATAGGTGCGACCGCTGCCCAACTTCACCCAGTAACCACCGTCGACGACACGAAAGAACGCCTCGTAGGAGACGTTCACCGCCCTCGGCCCCGTGTTGCGCGCCTTGATGTGCGCCGTGATCTCCCGAGTGTAAATTCGGCCTTCCTTTCCGCGTTGGGCGCTGATGCAGCCGTTGACGGCCACCCGGCCGGTCGACACACCACCGCCGCAGGCGACTGCTGCGGCGTGAGCGTTCGCCGGAATGGTCAGCATGGTGAGCGCGGCAGCGCCCAGGACTGTTCCGATACGCCTCATATGCACAACCCTGTTCTCTTCGCTCCTGATTGCCTCAGAGGAACCATTACGTGTCGAGGCGTCGAGGGCAGCGGCTCATCGACTGCTCATCCACTTCTTCACTCCAACGGAAGCAGACGGTGCTCGGTACGCGATCACCTCAGGCGGCGAGGTTCCACCTGGCCGTGTGCTCTCCGTTGGTCTGCAGGAGCGAGCGAGTCCGTCCGGCACGTCACGGCCGTGATCCTCGAGTCCTGCGGCACGTTGGAGATCACCCAGCCGGTGGTCTTCTCGCCCGGCTGGAGGGTCAGGGCGAGGTCCAGGGACTCACCGACGGTGGGGTCGCCGGACTTACCGGCGTACACCTTCCCGGTCGAGTCGATGACCTTCGCCCCCAGGTTGCCGGGGTCGTCGTAGGTGGCGTCGGTGCTGAGGATCGTGAACTCCGCCGCGACCAGGCGCTGTCCGTCGGGGGTCGCGAGGATGTCCAGCGACGGTTCGGCGTTGTCCTCGTGCTTGGTCAGCGTGACGTCGGCCTGAACGTGGCCTGTGACGGCCAGGCCGGGCATGCCCTCCAGCAAAGGGTGGCGAACATCTGCTCATTGATGTCGGGCCGCTCCGGTCCCGGCGATCAAGTGGCTCGGGGCTGAGTACGGTGAACTGCGGCGCGTCAGCGAGAGCCTCAAGGCTGCCTCCGCCTTCTTCGCGGCCGAGCTCGACCGGCCGTCGAACCTTCAGGCACGCCGCCCTGTCGGGGTGTCCGCCGCGGCGTTCTCGGCGGTCTCCTCGACCGGTGCCGGATCAGTCTCACTGATCGGGGCAGCGCTGCGAGCATGCCTCCACGGGCCGATTTCCGCCCCCGGGAAGGCTGGCGTGCGGGCCCCCAGGTCTGGCCCCATGCTGGAAGGAGGGGTGAAACAACGGAGGGAGTGGCGGGGATGCAGGCCGTTGTGGACCTCACACGTTGCCAGGGCTACGCACAGTGCGTCTTTCTCGCGCCGGAGGTGTTCGAGCTGCACGGCGAGGAGGGGCTGCTGTACGCCACGGCCGTCCCCGACGACCAGGTCGGGCACGTGCGCCAGGCCGCGGCGGCGTGCCCGGTGCAGGCGATCCTCCTCGGGGAAGAGGTGAGCGGCGGTGCCCGGTGACCTCAAGGACGGCCGCATCGTCATCGTCGGAGCGTCGCTGGCCGGGCTCAGGGCCGCGGAAGCGCTGCGCGAGGAGGGTTTCACCGGCTCACTGACCGTGGTCGGGGACGAGCCCCACCCGCCCTATGACCGGCCACCCCTGTCCAAGCAGGTGCTGCTCGGGCGGGCGGCGGCGGACACCACCGGGCTGCCGATGCGCCGGGACCCGGACGCCGAGTGGAGGCTGGGCGTGCGCGCCACCGGCGTGGACCCACTCGCGAAACAGGTGCTGCTGGAGGACGGCGAGTCGCTGCCGTACGACCGGCTGCTGATCGCCACCGGAACCCGCGCGCGGCCCTGGCCCAACGTGGAGGAGGGCGCCCTGGACGGGGTGTTCACCCTGCGCACCCGCGAGGACGGCGCAGGGCTGGCCGAGCGGCTGGCCGCCGGGCCGGAGCGCGTGCTGGTGATCGGCGGCGGCTTCACCGGCTCGGAGATCGCCTCCGCCTGCCGGGAACGGGGGCTGGAGGTCACGGTCGCCGAACGCGGCCCCGCACCCCTGGTGGGAGCGCTGGGTGGCACCCTCGCGAAACTCGCGGCCGCCATGCAGCGCAACCACGGCGTCGACCTGCGCACCGGGGTGACGGTCACGGCCCTGCACGGGAACGGCAGCTTCACCGGCGCGGAGCTGTCCGACGGCAGCCGCGTCGACGCCGACGTGTGCGTCGTGGCGCTGGGCGCGATCCGCAACGTCGAGTGGCTGGCGGACTCCGGGCTGGCGGCGGGCCCGCGCGGGCTCGCCTGCGACGCCGGCTGCCGGGCCTTCGACATGTACGGAATCGTCACCGACGACGTCTTCGTAGCCGGCGATGTGTCCCGCTTCCCGCACCCGCTGTTCGGCTACCAGATGCTCTCCCTGGAACACTGGGGAAACGCGGTCGAACAGGCCGAGGTGGCGGCCCACAACATGGTCAGTCCGGGGCCGTTGCGGCGCCCGCACCTGGCCATCCCGACGTTCTGGTCGACCCAGTTCGGGCTCAACATCAAATCGGTGGGCGTGCCCACCTACTCCGACCACGTGGTCATCGCCCAAGGCTCCCTGGAGGCGCGCCGCCTGGCAATGGTCTACGGCTACAAGGGGCGGGTCACCGCCGCGGTCACCGTCGACATGGCCAAGTCACTGGACTACTACCGGCACCTGATCGAGACGGCCGCGCCGTTCCCGCCCCCACCCGGCGCGGCGGACCGCGCGATCGCGGCCGACGTACCGATCCCCTCCGATGTGCCGGATCCTTCCGTACTCTCCCACGGCCCCACCGTGGCGCTCACCGGATACCTGCCCGACCGCCGGCTGACGCTGGTGCACCCCGGCTGACCCACGTCCCGCCCCACCACGAGGAGCCACCATGGCCTCCGACACCCTGCTGGCCCGGATCACCGACTACGCCAACCGCCCCAATCCCTATCCGCTGTACGCCGAACTCCGCGAGGCCGGTCCCGTGGTACAGCAGGCGGATGGCAGCTATATGGTCGGAGCACGTACCACCAGGTCGCCGCGCTGCTGCACGATCCTCGGATGAGTGCCGATCCGCGCTCCCGCACCACACCTTCTCCCTACGAGGTGCACCTGCAGCCGCCCTTCGTGGCACTCGACGACCCCGAGCACCACAGGCTGCGCAACGCGGCCATGCGACCGTTCGGTCCGCCGCACAGCCCGGGCCGGGTCGCTGCCTTGCGCGGCGAGATCGTCCAGCTCACGAAGGATCTGGCGGAAGATCTCCAGGAGGGCCTGCAGATCGATGTCGTCGACGACTTCGCCTACCCGCTGCCCATCACCGTGATCTGCCGCCTGCTCGGCGTCCCGCCCGAGGACGAGCACCTGTTCCACGCATGGACCGTCGCGATCATCGCGGGCGCAGCCATCGGGCCCGAAAGTGACACCACCGAAACCTGGTCGCCCTCGCCGAGGAGCGTCGTGGCCGGCCTACCGGCGACATGATCTCCGACTTCATCAACGAACCGGACCCCGCCTTGCGGCTCACCGAAGAGGAACTGGCGGCCACCACCGTCCTGTTGTTCCTCGCCGGACACGAGACCACGGTCAATCTGATCACCAATGGTGTGCTCACCCTGCTGCGTCACCCCAACCAACTGGACCGTCTGCGCGAAGACCCCGGCCTGCTGCCGCGAGCGGTGGAGGAACTGCTGCGTTACGAGCCCCCGGTCCATATGCGCGAGCGGTTCCCCCTAGTCGACGTCGCCGGCACCAAGATCGCCGCCGGCACATCCATCGTCCTGGGGCTGGCCTCGGGCAGCCGCGACCCCCGACGCTTCCGCGAGCCCGACCGGTTCGACCCCTCCCGCCCGGACAACGAGCACTTCGGCTTCGGCAGCGGCATCCACTTCTGCTACGGCGCACCACTCGCCCGTGCCGAGGCCGAGGCCGCGCTCGGCGCGCTGATCCCCCACCTCAGCACGGCACACCTTGTCCAGGACCCGCCCCCCTACCGGCAGAACGCCATGCTCCGCGGCCCCCGCCACCTGCTCGTCCACCTGTGAAGCCCGGGGACCACGTCGCCGTCTGGGGGCAGTTGAAGACGGCGGAGACCCTTGATGTGCACGCTGAGGTGAACGGGGACTACAACCTCTCGGCCCAGTTGCACCGCGAAGGCCTGCGCCTGGCGCGGTCCCTGGAGATGTGGTCGGAGGAGTCACGTCAGCTCTCGGGCCTCGGCCGGATCGCCCTGCTCACCGAGCGGTACGAGGAAGCCGGGGAGTTCCACCGGCGTGCGCTGCGGATCGCGATCGAGCAGGGCAGCCGGCCGGCGGAGCAGACGGCCGAACTCGTCCTGGCACTCGGCGCCCGGCGCGCGGGGGATCTCGACGCCGCCGAGGCACATCTGTGAAGTCCGGCAGCCGGCGACAACGGCCGACCAGGGCACCCAGAATTCGGCGTCCAGGGACGGCCGCCGGGCACCCCGTCGGCAGGCGGCCGACGGGGTGCCCGGCTGGTCCAGCGCCTCGTGTGCTCCTCGGCTGAGGGGTCAGGCAGCAGCGCCCTACCTGTCCGTTGCCCAGGTGCCCAGGGCGATCTCGGCGGTGATGCCGGGACCGAAACCGGCTATCAGGCCTTGGTGGCCCTCGAGTGCCGACTGCTCGTCAAACATGCGGTCGAGGGCGTCGAGGACGACAGCGCTGGCGATGTTTCCGTACTCGGTGAGTGTGGCCCGACTGAAGCGGAACGCTTCGGGCGGTATGTCGAGGCAGCGGCTCAGGTCGTCCAGGATGCGCGGCCCGCCGGCGTGGACGATGTAGAAGTCCAGTTTGCCGACGTTCCATTGGTGCTCTTCCGCCAGCGCGCGCAACGCGGGGCTGAGGGGCTCCATCGTCTTCGGTACCCGCTTGTCGAGCTGGAAGTGGAAACCGGTCGAGCGGACCGCGTAGGAGATCCAGTCCTCGGTGTGGGGTATGAGGTACGAGCCGTTGCGCTCCAGGCGCATTCCGGTGCCGCCGTTGCCCCGGACGACAACGGCGGCGATGCCGTCACCGAACAGGCCGTTGGAGAGCAGCGATCCCACACCGATGTCGCCCGGCTGATAGCACAGTGAGCAGAACTCGCAGGCCACGATCAGGACATTGGCGTCGGGGTATGCCGTGCAGAAGTCGTGCGCCCGGTTCACGGCCGCTCCGCCTGCAGCGCAACCGAGTTGGGCGATGGGCAGCTGTCGTGTCTGCGGTTTGAAGCCCATGGTGTTGATGAGCCACGCGGTCAGCGAGGGCATCATGAAGCCGGTGCAGGACACGTAGATGATCAAGTCGATGTCCAGGGGCTCGAGTTGAGCCTGGTCCAGTGCACGCTGAACCACCTGCGGGACGCGGGCCTTGGACTCCCTCTCGTAGATGGTGCTGCGCGCATCCAGTCCCGGATGCTTGAGGACCACATCGATGGGCTGGATCAGATGCCGTTTCTGCACCCCGGTGTTCTCGATCAGGCTCAGCGCCAGGTCGAGTTGCGGATGGTCGTGGTGCAGCCTCCGCGCGAGTTCGAGGGTTTCCTCATTGGTGATGACGTGTTCGGGTATCGCGATTGCCGGCTTGCACAGAACTGCCATGGGAGTGACTCCTTGCAGTTGGTGGCCCCGGGCGCGGCCGGGACCGGTCCTGCGGTTCAGCGCTTCGAAGGGAGCCCCTGCTGCCCCGGGCGCTCAAAGACGGCGCGCACGTGGAATACCTGAGGGGAACGCGGTCGACCGGACCGTCACCAAATGCGTCCCGGCCGGGCGGCAAGGCCTGACAGAGTCGCCGCCGCTGGAGTTGGCCAGCGCATCCCAACGTACGCCAGATGGATCACCGCCGCACGTCGGACCGCTGCTCCCCGCAGTCGGCGTGAGCAGGGTGAAGCCGCCGTCCTTCGTCGGCTGCGGACGACCGCGTGGGGCCACTGCCCCCCTGGTGCCGATCATGGTCGCGGTCGCGCCGAGCGGGGAGCGCAGTGTTACGCGCGAGAGGTGTCCCCGCTCGGTCCCGCGGTCATGTGCCGGCCTGTCACCAGGTGACGGGCAAGGCGACTGGATAGCGCCAGATCGATGTCGCGTTCCATTGCAGTTCTTCGGCGGGCTTTGCCAGTGCGAGGCGAGGGAAGCGCTCAAAGAGAGTTCCGAGGGCGATTTCGATTTCGGCGGCGGCGAGCGGTGCACCCAGGCAGTGATGGGCGCCCCAGCCGAAGGTCATGTGAGGCGGGCCGGAACGTTCCAGGTCTACCTCGTCGGGGCGGTCGAACTTACGTGGATCCCGGTTTGCGGTCAGGTAGGAGACGTGCACGATGTCGCCCGCCTGAATCGCCACCCCACTCAGGAGCACGTCTTCCATGGCCACCCGGGGGATACCGACCCCCTTGCGGAAGGGGATGAAGCGCAGCAGTTCGTTGATCGCCCCGGGCAGCAACTCGGGGCGCTCGCGCACGGTCGCGAGCAGATCGGGCCGGGTGAGCAACAGGTAGGTCAGGTTGCCGATCTCGTACGTCGTCGTATCCTGCCCTGTGATCAGCAGGACCATGGCCATGACGGCCAACTCCTCATCATTGAGGATCTCGTCGCCGTCGCGGGCCGTCGCCAGCACGCTGATCAGGTCGTCACCGGGATTCTTGCGGCGCTGCGCGGTCAGTGTCGCAAAGTAGGCGCGCAACTCGGCCTTCGCCCGTACCGCGGCGTCCCGGTTTCCGGCCCCGACATCCATCATCGTCCGGGCGTGGGCGCGCAGCTGTGCATGGTCCGCCTCGGGGATCTCCAGAACCTCACAGATCGTGATCAGAGGCAGTGGTCCGGCAAGGTGCTCCATGATGTCGGCGGGTGTACCGCGTCCGGCCATCTGGTCGAGCAGCTCGTCGACGACATTCTGAGTGCGCAGCCTCATGCGTTCGATGTGAGCCGGGGCGAAGCCCTTCGACACAAGGCTGCGCAGGCGGCTGCCGGCCGGGGGGTCCATGAGATTGATCGCCTCGGACTGGACGATCGGCTCGGGTGTCATGCGCGGGAAGTCACGGCCGGCGACAGCATGACGGCTGAAACGCCGGTCGGTAGTCACCGTCCGGACGTCGTCATAACCGGTGACGAGCCATGCCGTGCCCTCGCCGTACGGCAGCCGGATCCGGGAGACAGGCCCCTCGTTCATGAGCTGTCTGAGCACCGGATCGAACTCGAGGGCCTCGGCAAAGTCGAATGGACATTGCCGCGCGTCGGAACCGAGGGTCATGCGGATCTCCAGGTGAGTGGCATCTACTGCTGCTCTGGACCCGACAGCCGTTCCCCACCCACCGGCCGGCCACACCCGGATACACCCGCACGCACCCGGATACGCCCGCACGCACACGACAGTTCACCCACGCCACTCACGGCAGAGTCTGATGCGGGCGTGACATTTGGAGACAACCCCTGGGGAACCAACTGGGGGTCCAAGAGACCCACGCTGCAGCTCTTGCCTCTCACTCCTGTACGGAAGGTGAAGATCCCACAGACACCGGATCACGGTGATCACGGGCGGGGTCTGTGGGGGCTGTCGTGCCGCAACGAATGAATTTGCTGGGAGAACCAGGAGTGGGGCTGTCGGGAGGACCCGGCAAGCCTGTTCCGAGCCATGCAGAACTGCGGGCGGCCTTGCCATCCCCCTGCCCGTTCTGCCGAACGGCGACTGGACACCTGCGGGCCGCCTTGCCGGGATCCGACCAGCCGGCGTCCTGGCCCCGTTGCTGCTTCTGCAGTACATCGGCTGCAGCCGGGCAAGGTGGAGGTGCCCTCCTGCCCGCCGCTGCCCCGCACCCCTGCGCAACGACGCACAAAGGCCTGTCGGCAGCATGCCCTCCGGAACGGCCTTGAAGAACTCGCCTCGGACCGCACATCACTGGCTGGTCGACAGTGAATCGCGACCGGACCCGTCCGGCGACCGACCGGCCTCCGGACGGGTCCGGTGGACGTCACTGGTCGCCGAGGTACCTGCCGTACGCGAGCGCGCTCGACGGGGAGGGCAGGCCCAGCTCGGCGGGCGTGAACGCGGAGGAGCCGTTGACGCTCCCCCGGGGCAGCAGCCACACGCCGCCCGAGGCTGCGTTCTCGCCCGGAGAGCCGACCGCCACGTCCGCCCTGCCGTCGCGGTCGTAGTCGCCGGTGGCGACGGCGGCACCGAACGCGTCGGCGGCTTCCGCGACACCCGGCACTCCCGGCGTGTCCTGCTGGACCCCGACGGAGTGGCCTTCGCCCCGCGCGTCGACGAGGCCGGTCGGGCCGCCGAGCAGGATGGTCGCGGCGCCCGCGCCCGAGCGGGTACCGATCGCCTCGCCGGGGGCGCCGGCGATCAGGTCGTCGCGGCCGTCGTTGTCGATGTCGGCGACGGCAAGGGCGGCGCCGAAGTGGTCACCGATCTCCGCGACGCCCGCCACGCCGACCGTGTCCTGGTTGAGGGTCTGCCGACGGAACCCGAAGCTGCCGGGCGTTGCGTTGCCGTAGTGGACGTGGATGCCGCCGCCCTTGGCCAGTTCCTCGGGGCCGCACGGGTCGTCGATGTTCTCGTCGGCGATCTCACGGCACTCGCCGAGAGCCAGGTCGTCGTGGCCGTCGCCGTCGAAGTCGCCCGCGGCGAGGGCGGAGACGCCGGCATTGTCGGTGTTCCAGGTGTTGGCCATGGCCTGCTCGGTCGCGTCCCAGGTCCACAGGCGCACGTGGGACTGGGTGAACGGGGTCTTCGTCCAGTACCCGACCGCGAGGTCCGCCGTGCCGTCCTCGGTGAAGTCGCCGGTGGCGAGAATGGGGGCGTGGCCACCCATGGGGGCGGTGACGACGGTGGTGACCATGCTGTCTTCGCCCTGGGCGACACGAGCGACGACCTTGTCCGTGCCGCCGATCACGATCTCCTTGTTGCCGTCGCCGGTCAGGTCGGCCGAGGCGACCGCCAGGCCGAACGCCGCCGACGCCGAGGGGCCGTTGAGGACGACGGAGCCCGGGCCCGGACCGCCCCTGGCGCCGCCCACCGCGGTGACCGAGCCCGCGTCCGTGCCCCGGCCGGTGACGTCCTCGCCGGGGGCGCCGACGAGGAGTTCCGCGATGCCGTCGCCGCTGGTGTCCACGAGAGCCACGGAGCCCCCGAAGCGATCGCCCGTCTCCGGTGTCCCGGGAACCTCGGGGGTGGCCTGGCTGATGCGGATGCTGCCGTGAGCGCCGATTCCCTTCGGGCCGCCCCAGACGATGTTGACGTAGCCGGCTCTCGCCTTGCCGCCGACCGTGCCGTCGGGCACGCCCACGGCGAGGTCCGCGTACCCGTCCCCGTTGAAGTCGCCATCGGTCTGCGCGGGAACAGAGGCCGAAGCCGGGAAGGGTAGCCCGGCAGCAGCCGCAGCGACAAGGGTGGCTGCTGTGGCGTACTTCCGTATCCGTGTGCGCACGTGGGCTCCAAGAGGTCCGAGGTGTGGAGTTCACCTGTGGGACATCCGAAAGGCCCTCAGGGTTGTGCTGGTACGGACTCAGGTGCGGGTTCGTCGTGCGACCGCGGAGCGTCGTCTTCAGTGCAGCCGCCCCAGCCAGTGGTCCTGACGGGTGATGTTCACCCGCTCCGGCGGATCGCGGCCAACTTCACGCCCGGCTCGGCGAAGGCGCCGGCGACAACCACCCACTCTTCGGCGATCTACCCGCGATCCCGGCCGAGGTCCTCTTTCAGAAGATCGCCGGCTGTTCCGCCTTGGTACACCGCGAGCTGACGCAGAAGCAGAGGGCCGAGATCCTGCGCAAGGCACCTGTGGACCACACCGCGCCATGTCATAGAACCCGTGTCGTTTGAGGAGCTCAAGGTGCCCGCAGACACGCCCTGCATCGTTATCACACGAGTGTGTGCGGGAGCAGCCCAGGCGCTGCCACTGCCCACCGGAGAGCTCGACGTCGCCGAAGACTTCCCTGGCGAGCAGGATCTCGACGCCGTGAGGCAGGTCGTCGAACTGCCTCACGCACGCCGACGGCGTCGATTCCGGAAACAGTAGGCACTCCTCGACGCAGCCGGGATGCTCCGCCCCGGCGGCACCTTCTACCCGTGGGACGTCATCTTCAGCTTTGAACCGGCCACCGCCGAAACGCACTTGCAGCGATGGATCGACACTGCCGGCCGCCCCAAAGGAGAAGGCTTCACCAGCGACGACTTCGAAGCCCACATCCGTGAGGAGTTCTCTACACACGTCTGGATCATGGAAGGCATGCTGGAACGAGCCGGGTTCGACATCATCTCCCGCGCCACGCTCCATCCGACCCACGCAGAATTCCACTCGCTGCGCCGATGGCCCTCGCTGACCTGTCAGTCTCTCAGCGTCCCGGCAGTGGCGCCGGGCCCTCGTGATCCACTACCAGGAGCGTTCGAACACCTAGGTGTGCTCGGGGATGACCGCGTCGACGGACGTCGTGGTGCAGAGCGCGACGTCGACGGTCCCGGTCCGGTTCGTCAGACGATGACGGGGACGGTCTCGGCGCGGTTGGTGGACCAGTTGGTGACGATGGGCTTGTCGACGTTGGCGGTGTCGGGGAGCTTGAGTTCGGCGGGGTCGGGGTCGTCGTCGGTGGTGGCGATGATGACGTTCTCGAATTCCTTGCCGTCGTTGCTGTTGGTGGTCTTGGGGCTGATACCGGTGTACGCGACGGCGGAGCCGGTGAGCTTGATGGGGTCTTCGCCGCCCTGTCCGACGGGGGAGGCAACGCCTTCGGCTCCGGAGCCGAAGGACACACTGGGCGTGTTGACATCCAGGTAGCAGGTGATGCCGGACTTGGCCTTGGCGGTGACGAGGTAGTAGCCGCCGGCCTGGGACTCCGAGGTGACCGTGAAGTCCAGGTCGTTGGTGCCGCAGGACTGTCCGTAGCCGCCCTTCTTGCCGTCGTCGGAGTCGGTCTTGTCCGTGGAGCCACTGGAGTCGGAGCCACTGGAGTTGGAGCCGCCGGTGGAGGAGCCGCTGGCGGAGGGGCTGTCGCTGGAGGAGCTGCCGCTCCCGCCGCTGCCGGCGGAGGCGACGGCGGACGGGGCCGCGGAGCTGCCGGCGTCCGCGGCGTCGTCGTTGTCGCAGGCGGTGGTGGTGGCGGCGAGGGCCGTCACGGCCGCGGCGGCCAGGACGAGACGGGCGGAACGGGCGGCGAGACGCGAACGCATCATGATCTCCAGCGGCTGTCGGGTTGCGGTGTTTCCTGCTGACACCGATGACACTAGGCCGGGTCGATCCTGAAATGATCCTGCGAATGTCCGGGTTCCGTCTCAGCAACTTCGGTTCCAGGAAAGGGCTTTGGATTGCACCAACCCCAGCTCAAGGGGCATGTCCGGGGCCAAGAGTCAGAGCTGCGGCATCGCAACATCAGATAGCTTCGCGATCACGGCGCCCGCGTCCGCCACTCCTGGGAAACACTGGTCGGCGCCAGCAATGAAGAGACCAGCTGAACACCGCCGACATCGCCGGAGGTCAGAGAGATCCGGCGTCGGCTCCGCTGACCCCGCTGACCCCGCTGACCCCGCTGACCCCGCTGACCGTGATCTTCCATTCGATCGCCGGAGCGGACCTGCTGCAACGCGTGGGTGAGATGGTGCGGGCGTCGCGGCTCGGTATCACCATGGAGAGGCGGCCCCGTGCCGCTTCGGGCCAGACACCGGAGGTGCACGGTGGAGAAAGCGAATTCCGGGCGTCGGACCGGGAATCTGCTATTCGCGTTCGCCCCGTGGATCATCTTCGACGTCGTCGCGTCTCCCAGCACCTGGGAGTACGCCGCGCTGGCGGCCCTCGTCGCCGCAGTGGTGCTGAACCTGCCGGATCTGCGCCGGGGTTCCTTCAAGGCACTGGAGGTCGCCGGCATCCTCTTCTTCGGCGTCATCGCCGTGCTGGCACTCCTTCTCGACCGCAAGGACATGCTCTGGCTGGAGACGTACGCCCAGGTCCTGTCCAGTTCGGTCATCGCGGTGGTGGCCCTGGGATCGCTGGCATTCGTGCCGTTCACCGAGCAGTACGCTCGGGAGTCCACACCCCCGGAGGTCTGGGGCACTCCCCTCTTCCGGCACGTGAACCGGATGCTCACCCTGGTCTGGGGCGGCGTCTTCGTCGCCATGGCCGCACTCGGACTGGTCGCAGTGCACACGACGTCCGGTGCCGACTGGTTCAACTGGATCATCCCGGTGGTCCTGCTGATCCTTGCGGTCCGCTTCACGGAGCGCTATCCGGACCAGGTGCGTGAGCGGGCCAAGGCCGCGCGCAGCGCTCCGTAGACCCGACTGCACCGGCGAAGGCCGCCGCGAGCACGGCGACTTCGCGACCCCGGCACATCTGGACGGACAGCGTGCCACTGCCGGCTGCTGCTCAACCCCCTGACCGTGCAGCCTCCGTCGCGCCCTCAGCACTCCCCGACCCGCCCGACATTCACCGCCGCGATCGAGGGCCCTCCCCACTCGCCTCGCCACCTCCCACACCCAGATCCGCGCGATCGACGAAGCCGTCGACCGGGTGGCTGAGCTGTCTCCCGGCGGTGTTCTTGCGTTGGCACATGTGTGGTTTCCGCAATCCTGGTGACGGGCCGTTGACGGCCGATCAGAGGTCGAGGACGACTTCGGTGGTCGGTTGGCTGCAACAGACGAGGATGGTGCTGGGCTCGGGGAGTTCGAGAGGTGGAGTGGTGTAGGTGATGTCGCCTGCAACGAGGTGGGTGATGCAGGTGTGGCAGACGCCGGTGCGGCAGGACCAGCGGGTGGGAACGTCGCAGGCTTCGGCGAAATCGAGGAGGGATGCGTGAGCGGGTGACCATGGAGCGGTGATGCCGCTGCGGGCGAAGGTGATGAGGGGGCCGGTGCCCCTGGGACCGGGTGGTTGGTGCGGCCGGATCGCCGCGGTGGGTGTGACGCCAGGGTTGATGGCGGGGAGAGCGCTGAACTGTTCCGTATGGATCTGTTCGGGGCGCAGACCGTGATCGCGTAGGAAGCCGCCGAGGTCGTCCATGAAGGCGGGTGGTCCGCAGAGGTAGGCGTCGGCGTCCGCGGGGATGCCCATGGCGCTGAGTGATTGGGCGGTCGGGCGGCCATGGCTGATGTGGGGCTCGTCGCGATGTGGGTTTTCGGCGGTGTAGTAGATGTGCTCGTGGGCGTTGGGGAGTTGGGCCAGAAGCGCCTTGGCCTCTTCCGCGAAGGCGTGGTGGGTGCGGTCGTGGGCGGTGTGGATCCACCAGGTGGGGCGTGGGTCTCGTGTGGCGGCGAGTTGGTGGAGCATGGCGAGCACGGGAGTGGCACCGATCCCTGCGGAGAGAAGGACGACCGGGCGGGTGCCTTCTTCGAGTACGAAGGTTCCGCGGGGGCTGGCGATGTCCACGATGTCACCGGGGTGCAGCGTGGCATGGATGTAGCTGCTGACTTTCCCGTGGGGCTCGTGCTTGACGCTGATGCGGTAGGTGCCGACTGTGGGCGCGCAGGACAGGGAGTAGCTGCGCACTGCGGGGGCTGCTTCGCCGACGGTGAGGCGGATGGAGAGGTACTGGCCTGGGCGTGCCTCGGGTAGGGGGCTGCCGTCGGTGGTGGTGAGGTAGATCGACGAGATGGTGGGGGTTTCGGGGACGACGCGGGCGACGCGCATGGTCTTGAAGCCGGGCCATCCCGGTTCTTCTCTGGGTTGCTGAGTGCTGGCGCGTTCGCCTGGCCATCCCGGTTCCTGTTGGGGCTGCTGGGCGGCGGCGAGTTCACGGAAGGACTGCTGCCAGCCGGGGCTGAGTGCGGGGATGTTCAGTGCTTTGCGCAGCTTGGCGGGGTCGCGGTCGGGGAGGTAGAGCAGTGCGTCGGTGTCGGCGACGCTGAGTTCTTCAGGGCCCTTGCGGGTCAAGGTGATTTCATCGCCGGCCTGGACGCGTCCTTCGTTGATCACACGCAGGTAGAAGCCGGGGCGGTGGTGGGCGACCAGGAGGGAGGCCATGGTGGGTTCGCCCAGACGCATGCCGACGCGATAGCAGGTGACGCGGGGCTGGGTGACTTCGAATTCGGCTTCGCCGATACGGTACCGGTCGCCGATGCACACTTCGTCGTCGAGCAGACCGTCGACGGTGAAGTTCTCCCCGAAGACCCCGAAGGTCAGGTCGTCGCGGCCGAGGTGCTTCTGCCAGTACTGGTAGGACTGCAGCTGGTAGACGAGGACGGCTCGAATTTCACCGCCGTGCCCAGCCAGGTCTCCTTGACCGTCTCCATCGACGTTCAGCCGCCGGACCATGCGGGGGCCTCGGACGGGGGCCTTCCATGCTCCGGTGTGGACGGTCCTGCCCTGCCAGGACACGTCTTTGGGCATACCTGTATTGACGGACAGCAGCGTCGCCATTGCGGACCTCCTGCGGGGTGGCCGGCTCGGGCAGCCCATCATGGCGCTGTGATCTGTGCGCCAGGGCCGATCCTAGTTCTCGTGTCGGCGCCGCCGCGTTTCCGTGATCATGAATCCTGGTGCATTCGCTGAGATCCTTCGAACGGAGGTACCGGCCCGGAAAGCCATGTCCGTTCGTTGTTCCTGGTCGGATCATTCGTGTCGTGCGTGCTCGCAAGGTGGCGCGGCTGTCGTGCTGCACTCACCAGAGTGATCACATGGAGTACATGCTCGAGGTCGCCATCTTGCCCGTGAGCGATGTCGACCGCTCTTTGGCCTTCTGTACCGAGCGTCTGGTTTTCGACCTGCGCGTGGACTACGGGCCCAGCCCCGATTTCCGTGTCGTGCAGCTGACGCCTCCCGGCTCCGCGTGCTCGGTGCAGATCGAGTGGGTCTCTCCGAAGCCGAGCCTGGCTCGGTGAAGGGCCTGCACCTGGTGGTCTCTGATCTTGAAGCTGCGCGGTCCGAGCTGGTGGGGCTCGGCGTGGATGTCGGAGAGATCAGGCACAGGGTGCCTCTCGACACGTGGCAGGGCCGCTTCGACTCCGGCGTCCGGAGCTCCGCGACTACGCGACTACGCCTGGGCCAGGAGGCGGGGCGACGTCCTTCGGTGTCGAGCGCGATCCTGCCCGGGTGGTTGCGTTCAGCGATGGCGTCATCGCCATCGCCATCACGCTGCTCGTCCTGGAGATCCGCCCGCCGCACGACACCCGCAGCCTGTTGCACGGCCTTGCCGCGCTCTGGCCGTCCTACCTGGCCTATGTCCTTGCCTTCCTGCTGATCGGGCAGGTGTGGGCCAACCATCACATCATGTTCGACCACATCCGCAGCGCCGACCGAGTGGTGCTCTTCCTCAACACCGTGCTGCTGATGGACGTCGCGTTCCTGCCGTTCGACGCCTCCGTGCTGGCCGAGACGTTCCGCGACGGACACGGGCAGCGCACCGCTGTCGTCCTGTTTGGCGCCGCCTTCGAACTCGTGGCCATTTTGTTCAATGTCATCTGGTGGCACGTCCGTCGTGACCGCCGATGGCCTCCCCGGCGAGCCTTCCGGGAGGATCGCGGATCGGGACTGTTCACCGGCACCGAACGCCTGCCGGAGGTGTTACTCGGCTGTGGCGTCGCGGGTGCGCTGGTAGTGGCGCCGTGCCTTCATACGGTTACCGCAGACGGCCATCGAGCACCAGCGGGCCTTGTTGGTCTTGCTGCGGTCGATGAGGAACCGCCGGCATTCCGGGTTGGCACACGGTCGTAGCCGTCCGGGCATTGTCTGCTGCACCGCGCTCCACGCCATGACCGCTTCCACCGCCATCCGACGCTCCGCGGGGGCGTCCAGGGCCCACGACACTCCTTCAGGCGAGAGGTGCGGGCGGGAGGTGACGCCTTTCAGGAGCGGGGCCAGCGACGTGGCGGGCCGGCTGCCGCGCACCACGTCCTGAAGGGCATCGCGTGCCTGCACGAGGTTGCGCAGCTCGTCCGCGCTTCCGCTGCCGCCGTGGGCCTGCTGCCAGGATCTGGCCTCTTCCGGATCTGCCAGCTGGTCCTGGACGACGCCTTTGACCACCGGCGTGCCGTTGAGGAGCTCCAGCAGTGCGTCTTGCTGCTCTTGGTCGGTCACCATCGCACCTCCTAACCGAATTGGTTCACCTGGCAGGTTATACGTGCGCGCTCACTGCGCAGGCCGCCGGACATCGGCTCCCTGAGCCGGCTTGAGGTGGGCGGTGCGCTGGCTGATGGCCGTTCACGGGCGGAGGCTGAAGACGGGCCGACCTTCCGCCGCCCCGGTGCGGCTGCGCCCCCGAACACAATCTCAATCTAACCCATAAAAGCATCTTGACAGGTTAGATTTCAGGTGCTCGACTCTATATGTAACCAGTGAAGATAGATAGAGAGGTTAGGGACATGGTCTCCGCAGTCCACCACCGCACCGCCACCGTCAACGGCCTTGAGGTCTTCTACCGGGAGGCCGGCAACCCCCAGGCACCCGTAGTCGTGCTCCTGCACGGCTTCCCGACCAGCTCGCACATGTTCCGTCACCTGATCCCGGCACTCGCCGACCGCTACCACCTGATCGCCCCCGACCACATCGGGTTCGGCCAGTCCGCGATGCCCGCCCTGCAGGACTTCCCGTACACCTTCGACGCCCTCACCGAGGTCACCTCCGGCCTGCTCCAGCAGTTGGGCATCGACCGATTCGCGATGTACGTGCAGGACTACGGCGCTCCCATCGGCTGGCGGCTCGCCCTCCAGTCCCCGGACCGCATCACCGCGATCATCACCCAGAACGGCAACGCCTACGACGAGGGCTTCGTCAAGCCCTTCTGGGACGGCGTCTTCGCCTACGCCCAGGCCCCGGGACCGGACACCGAAGCCCCCATGCGCGGCGCCCTGACCCCCGAGATCACCCGCTGGCAATACGTGAACGGTGTCGCCGACCCCAGCCTGATCAGCCCCGACAACTGGGTCCACGACCAGGCGCTGCTGGACCGCCCCGGTAACGACGAGATCCAGCTTCAGCTCTTCCGCGACTACCCCACCAACGTGGACCTCTACCCGCAGGTCCATGGGTACTTCCGCGACTCCCAGGTCCCGCTGCTGGCGGTCTGGGGCGCGAACGACGAGATCTTCGGCCCCGCGGGCGCGGAGGCGTTCGCCCAGGACCTCCCCGACGCGGAGATCCACCTGCTCGAGTCCGGGCACTTCGCCCTGGAGAGCCACCTCGGGACCATCACCGAGCACATCCGCGACTTCCTGGCCCGCGTCCTCGCCTGATGCGCAGAGTGTCGGGGCGGCTGTGGCGGCCGCGGATCGCACAGCCCTCCCCCGCCGCAGTCGGCAGCGGATCGCACAGCCCTCCCCCACCGCAGTCGGCAATGGACCCACCATGCGACACCTCACCCGACACACCTTCAGCGCCGGCCCGCAGACCGGGCGCACCGCCCGCGACTTCGCGATGCAGGCTGCCCTCGACAGCTGGGGCGGGTGCCAGCGCGGCGGCGACATCCGGGCCCGTGTCTCGGAACTGGCCGGTCATGCCGTACAGCACGGAAGCCCGGACGGCTGCGCCTACCCGGTGCGCCTCATCCGGCACTCACACTGCCTCCACGTCGCAGTCCACGACAGTGCGCGCTACTTCCGCGTCCGCATCCCGCCTGTCTCACTGAGCGGGGAAGCCGGGCGAGGTATACGCATCGTCCAGGAGGTCTGCAACGAATGGGGAGTGCGGGCCCTCACCGGCAAGGGCAAGGCCGTCTGGGCCTGCTTCCGTCGCCCCGAGGCCCACGTCTCCCGCTGCGCCGTCACGCCCTGACCGTCAACAACAACCGCCCCGTAATAGGTGCGTCCACCCGCGCACCGCCCACCCCCCGCACCCGGAAGGAATCCGCCATGGGACTGTCCTGGCAGCAAGGCCCTCTCTCCGCCGGCGCGATCGGACACTTCCTCACCTCCGAACCGCTCCCCGAACGCCTCCTGTTCGCCGAGCGCCTGCGCCGCCGCATGCGCGTGAAGTTCAACGACGCCTGGATCGCGGACAGCGAGAACGTGATCGTTCTCCACGAGCCGGGCCGGTACCCCGTCGCCTACTTCCCTCGCGAGGACGTCGACGAGCAGTCCCTGATCCCGAGTAGCAAGGTCACCCACCACAAGGACCTCGGCGACACCGCCTGGTACGCCGTGCACGCCGGAGAGCGCACCACCGAAGGCGCCGCCTGGAAGTTCACCGCGTTGCCCGGGTACGCCGCCGACCTCCAGGGCCGCATCGCCTTCGCCTGGCGGGCGATGGACGCCTTCTACGAGGAGGACGAACGCATCCTG
Source organism: Streptomyces sp. NBC_01003 (assembly GCF_045162695.1). Classification (NCBI taxonomy): domain Bacteria; kingdom Bacillati; phylum Actinomycetota; class Actinomycetes; order Kitasatosporales; family Streptomycetaceae; genus Streptomyces; species Streptomyces sp. NBC_01003. The sequence continues at coordinate 9,694,950 of NZ_CP108707.1, read as the reverse complement.
GGACACGCCGCGGACCCGTACCACCGCATCGACATCCGCAACACCTCCCGCACCCTGGAAGTCCGCCTCGGCGACACCCGCATCGCCCGCTCCGAGCACCCCCTCGTGCTCTTCGAGTCCGGATTCGCCCCGCGCTGGTACGTCCCGCGCGCCGACGTCGACCAGACCCAGCTGCACCCCGTCGACGGCCAGACCTTCTGCCCCTACAAGGGCCTGTGCAACTACTACGACATCGGCGACGCGCGTCACGCCGCCTGGTCGTACACCAACGCCTACCAGGAGGTCGACCGGATCAGCGACCTCGTGTCATTCGAAGCGGACAAGGTCGAGGTCTATCTCGATGGCACGCGCCTGCATCTCGAGCCTGGGCAGAACGTCGTCCCCCACGGCGTCGACCGCGGCCTGGACGTCGACGAGGTCAAAGCCCACTGACCCCGACGAGCGCCCACTGGACGAGTTCATCGACGCCGTGCTCGTAGAAGATCCTGCGCGCGGTGCGGGTGGGCAGGTCGGCCTCGGCGGGCAGGATGCGGCGGCGAAATCGCCGGCACTGCGGACGTTGTGAGACTGTCGCGGGCGCGATCGCCGGATGCGCGAGACGCGGGGGCGATCCAGTGAGCGTGTGGAAGATACAGCCAGGCAGCATGATCTGATGCGCCGTCGTGGCGGTCTGATGGGGATTCCCGAAATCCGAAATTCCCCAGGGTCTACTCGATTCCCCACTTGGTTGAGCTGCGAACGATGAGGTCGGGGTCGCGCCCCGGACCGCCATGGCTCAGCCCAGGGCGTCCATCAGGGCGGTCACATAGGCATCCAGCCGCTCCTCCACAGCTCGCGTCGTCAGCTCTGTCCTCCCTGCCTCCCGCCATGGCTGCGACACCAACTGCACTTCTTCCGAGCACGCCAGCCCGTCCCTCACCCGCCAGTACAACCGCTCGCTCGCGGTCGCGGCCAGCACCCCGCCGGCCTCCTCATACGCCTCAGCGAACCGCAGACCCCACGCCGGACCGTGGAGCAGCGCAAGATTGGTGGAGCAGTGCGCCACATCGAGATCCGCCGGGCCCCAGGAGGTAGCCGCCCAGTCGACGACGCCGGTGATCCGGGCACCTGCCGGCCTTGAGGGCGGCACGTCGAACAGCACGTTGCCGGGGTGGAAGTCCCGGTGCAGGAATCGTCCTTCATAGGGCGGCGCGGGCTTGCGGACCACGTCGATCGCCGCGGCCCATGCCGCCGCATCGGCGCCCTTCGGAGTCACGACGGTGTCGCCGGTCATCAACGCCACATACCCCCGGGGCCGCTCGGCAGGTCGCAAAGTGTGGATCGCCACGAGTTGACGCGCCAGCAGAGGGACACGCGTCTCCAATCCCTCATCGTCGAGGACCGTCCGGCCCACCAGATGCGTCATCAGGAGCGACGGATACTCGCAATGCGCGGCGGTCGGATCAACCGCGACCATTCCAGGAGCCGGCACGCCGGTCCCCGGGAGCAGGGTCAGGGCGCCGGCCTCCCTGTTCAGCCAGTCCTCGGCGTGCTCCATGTTGACGAAGGTCCGCAGCACCAGGTCACGGGTGCCTCCGTCCCGTGTGCCGATGGTCAGCCTCCGCATGTCGGCAGTGATGCCGCCGTGCAGCGCCTCAGTTCTGACTATCCGTTCGCCGACCTCCAGGTGCCGGCTCACCCAAGCCAGTGCCAACGGCCTGACGGCCGCCTCCTCATCGTGGTTGGTCACCGTGCCACCTCACCATCCGGACGGCGGCACGCGCGAAGTTCTATTGCAGGCGATGGCCGTGCTGCCCAGTCAGAAACACCACCGGCACGAGGCGGACCGTAGCCAGCACCGACACCCGCCCGGCGGGAAGGGAAGCACCGACTCACCCCGCGACACCGTGCGGCGTGGCAGGCTACAAGTCGTTCCCGGCGTGACGGCGTGCACGACCCCGCGTCGTGCACGAACTGCCGGACTGTGGCTCGACCTTCTCCTGTGAAGAGGCTGGACCACACGGCTGTCCGGGGAACGATGTCAGTGCCCGGTGCCATCCTGGAGTCGCCCCACTCGTCTGCCGTGGGAAACCTCGGCCCGGCTCTCTCCGCCACCGAACCTCCAGCTGGACCAACGGAGAGTGAGTCAACAACTGTTGAGCGAACGGAGTGACCCCTGTGTCGAATCTGGAGACACCTGCTGTCCGCACCCCTTGCGAGGTGCTGGCCTGCTACTACCAGGCCATGCTCGACAAGTCCGCAGACGATCTCGCCGATCTGTATGCCGTGGACGCGGTGCACGAGTTCCCGTTCACCTCTCCCGGTTTTCCCCCACGCTACGAGGGGCGCGAGGCCGTGCGTGCGGGATACCGGGCGGCCTGGGGCGCCAGTCCCGCCCAGGTGAAGGAGATCAGGAAGATCGCGGCATACGAGACCGCCGATCCGGAAGTGATCATCGCCGAGCATGTCGTGGTGGGAACTCTGCCGACGAGCCCCACCACCTTCACCGTCCCCGGTCTCCTGATACTCCGCGTCCACAGCGGACTGATCACGCGGGTCCGCGACTACATGGACGGCTTGGGGGTCACCAACGCCAGAGGATGAATGCCAGAACGACGCGGCGACACGTGCCCCCACTGATCGACCTTCGGGGCTCTCGAACACGATGCACTGTCACGAGACGACTGGCGAACCAGGTCACCTGAGACCACAGGCGAATCAGGCCAGGTCACTTGAGACGGGGCCAGATCTTTCGGGAAGGGACATCAGGGCCAATGTCCCTTGCCATCCAATCCAGTAGCCCTGCCATCCAACCCGGTCGCGTTCGACGCCGCGCACCACCCGGCCTCTCACAGGGTGACGGGTCGGGGTTCCGTTTCGACGGCCACCGCGAGGTGGCGGCGGCGGCTCGGCAGCATCATGGTCGGGTGCGAGACGCTCCAGGCCGCGCCCGCGCAGATGAGCTCCTTGATGCGGGCGCCGGCCCGACCCGTGAAGACGCTCGACGTCATCTGGTCGTCGGCGGTCACACGTTGGAGGATTCCCGCGCTGCGTCCGAGGCTGACGCACTGGGCGTTGTAGCCGATCGATGCCTCGGGAACCTTGCGGCCGGTCAGGCGGGCGGCGAGGGCGTCGGCGGCCTGCCATGCCATCGGGGTCGCCGTGGCACAGGACATCCGCAACGGCTTGCCGCCCGCCCCTTCGGCCAACGCGGCGTCGCCGACGGCGTACACATCGGAGTGCGAGACCGAGCGCATGGTGCCGTCGACGACGATGCGCCCGGTGTCGGACACCTCCAGCGTGCTGGCGGCCGCGATCGGGTGCACGGTGAAGCCCGCTGTCCACACGGTCACTTGGGCCGGGATCTCCCCGGCCGCACCGGTGACTACCCCGGTCGCCCGGACGCGCGTGATGTCGGCCCGTTCGTGGACCGTGATGCCGAGCCGGTCGAAGACGTCGCGCAGGTGGCGCTGGGCTTTGTCGCTGAGCCAGTCGCCGACGCCGCCGCGGGCGGCGATGGCGACCTTGAGGTCCGGGCGTGCCTCCGCGATCTCGGCGGCCGCCTCGATGCCGGTCAGGCCGCCGCCCGCGACCAGCACGGTCCCGCCCGCCGCCAACTCGCCCAGGCGCACGCGCAGCCGCAGCGCGTCCTGCTTCCCGGCGACGCTGTGGGCGTACTCGGCGACACCGGGGACGCCGTGGTCAGTACCGGTGCTCCCCAGGGCGTACACGAGGGTGTCGTAGTCGAGGGTCTCGGCGCCGTGCCCGCCTGCGACATCGACGGTCTTGCGGTCCACGTCGACCGCGGTGACCCATGCCTGCCGGACCCGCACACCGGTGCCCGCGTAGACGTTGCGGAGCGGCCGACTCGGCAGGTCCTGCCCGCTGGCGAGCTGGTGCAGACGTACGCGCTCGACGAACTCGGCGTCGCCGTTGACGAGGGTGATCTCGACGTCGTCGCGGTGCAGCCGCTTGGCGAGGCGACCGGCGGTGATGGCTCCGGCGTATCCGGCCCCGAGGACGACAATGCGGTGCTTCATGGTTCGCTCCCTATCCGGTTGGACTCACCTCCTGAACCGGACAGCCACGCGATCCCTGACAGGTATTGCCTGTGACGTGGGTCACCAGATCTCCCTGAGCGGGCGGTGGGCGCCGGCGGCCGCCCACCGGCTGGTGAAGCGTTCCAGTTTGTCGGGGTTGACCTGGATGTGGAGCGCCCCGACGCCGTCAGGGGTCGCGTGGAGGCAGATCACGCCGACGACGCGCTCGCCGGCCGTGATCAGCAGCGCGGGGCCGCCGTTGACGACGGCGGCGTGCGCCGCCGCGCTGCCACCGACCGCGGCCCGCTTGGCGGCGCCGGGCCGGAACAGACCCCGCAGGTAGCGCGCGATCCCGAGCGCGCCGATGACCGGGGTCCTGCGGGCCTGGACCTTGGCGCCGCCGTCGGCGACGCTGACCGCGTCGGCGGTGAGCAGCCGGATCAGCGGTTCGGTGTCGCCGCTGAGGGCCGCGGCGAGGAACTCCTCGACCGCCTTGCGCGCGGCGTCCGCGTCGACCTCGGTGCGGGCCCGCTCGGCGGTGAGGTGCTGCTTGGCACGCCGGTGGATCTGCTGGCAGTTCGCCTCGGTGAGGTCGAGGATCTCCGCGACTTCGCGGTGCGGGTGGCCGAACGCCTCGCGCAGTACGTACACCGCGCGCTCATTGGGCGACAGCCGCTCCATGAGGGTGAGCATCGCGAGGGAGACCGACTCGCGCTGTTCGGCGGTGTCGGCCGGCCCGAGCATCGGGTCTCCGGCCAGCACCGGCTCCGGGAGCCACTGCCCCACATAGGTCTCCCGCCGGACCCGCGCCGAAGTGAGCTGATTGAGGCAGAGATTGGCGAGCACCTTCGTCAGCCACGCCTCGGGTGTCACGATCAACTCCCGGTCCGCGGCGTGCCAGCGCAGAAACGTGTCCTGCACCGCGTCCTCGGCATCACCGGCCGACCCGAGCAGCCGATAGGCGATCGCCTCCAGCCGACCCCGGGAACTCTCGAACAGATCGGCCTCATACGTACGGAGCGACATCAGACCATGATCAGCCAAGTGAACAGGCCGTGTCCACCTGCCATGTGATCAGACCAGCGCGTGATCGGCCGATCCGGCACCGCAACTGCCAGGCAGTTCGACCTGCCGGTCGCCAACGCGGCGAGCGCCGACTCCGGGTACCGCTCAAGAACGGCTACTAGTAGGACTCCGTTAGGTCGCTCTGGATCTTGGGTTCTGGCTGGCGGTGGATGTTCTGGGCAAGGGGCGGTGGCAGGTGGTGCAGGTGCCGGTCCAGCAGTTCAGCAGGTCCTGGATGGCGTCGAGGATCTGGTAGAGGCTGAGTCCGCTGTATCGGCTTTTGGGGCCAGGCGCTGTTCGGTGAGGAACGCGTGGGCGGCGGTGACCAGGGTGACGTGGTGATGCCACCCGGCCCAGGAACGTCCCTCGAAGTGGTCCAGGCCGAGGCCGTGCTTGAGTTCCCGGTAGTCGTGCTCGATGCGCCAGCGGATCTTGGCCAGGCGGACCAGTTCAGCAAGCGGGGCGTCGGCGGGCAGGCTGGACAGCCAGTAGCCGGTGGGTTCTTGGGCGTCCTCGGGCCATTCGACCAGCAGCGTCACTTCGGGCAGAACACCGTCCCAGTAGCCGTGTTCGGCGGTGGCGGCGGCCTGGGCCAGACGGCGGGCCCTGACCCCGGCCGGCCGCACCCGCAGCGCCACAAAGCGCGAGCGCATCGGCCCGCGGGAGCCTTCCCGCCAGGTCACCTCGGTGAACGCCTGCCGCCCATGGCCGGCCGCCAGCGCGGCCACCGAGGACGCCTTGTCACGGTAGCGGGGCTGCGGCTTGCGGCCGTTGCCGGACCACGCCGGGGCGGTGGGCTGCGCGTCGTGCGGATGGACGGTCACGTCCGAACGGACCGCCACGACATATTTGATGCCCCGCTCGCTCAGGCCGTCGCGGAAGTCGGCGTTCTGCCCGTAGCCGGCGTCGGCCACCACCACCGGCGGCACCAGCCCCCACCCGGCCAGCTCGTCGAAGGTGTCCAGGGCCAGCCGCCACTTCTCCCAGTGCCCGGCCTCCTGCGGTATCCCGGTCTTCTGCCGCCGTCCGGCATCGTCCGCCCACTCCTGGGGCACGAACAACCGCCACTGCAGCGGACAGGACGCGACATCGGAGACCGCGTGCACACTCACCGCGACCTGACAGTTCGCCTGCTTGCCCAGAGCCCCGCAGTACTGGTGCGCGACAGCGACCGACATCCGTCCGTCCTTGGGAAACGACACATCATCGACCGCCCAGGCATCCGGGCCGATCAGCGGCACCAACCGCTCGGCGATCCGCCGCCGCACCGGCACCGGATCCCAGGTCGACTGGTTCACGAACTGCTGCAGGTTCTGTTCATTGCCGTCCGGCAGCCGCTCCGCCATGGCCTGGATGGACTTGCGGCGACCGTCCGTCATCAGTCCCCGCAGATAGCAGTCACCCTTCGCCCGCTGATCCTTGCGCGGCACCGACGCGAACACATCAGCCACGAATAACGCCAACTTCGCCCGAGCACGGTTCACTTCATGTGCGTCCACACACTCACCATGCTCCTGAACACGACCGACCGAAAGACCTAACGGAGTCCTACTAGGGCTGCGACAGTTGGCACTGAATGTTCGCCCGAGTTTGCAACCACGACCTGTTTGCGATCCGGATGACACCAGGTTCGAAGAGCCGTACTGGCGTCGCTGTACGCGGCGCTTGCCTGGTGATGTGAGCCGACTGCACGAGGATGGCTGTGCTGCGGACGGGGCAACATCTGCTGCCCCGTGGTCGCACACCTGCCGGTGGGATGAGCTGCTCGTCCCGGTCTCCGTGTCCGCGGGGCGCTCGGGCTTGATCTGGTGTCGGGGTGACAGTAGCGCTGGTCGGTGACTTGGCAACTGGTGGGCGGGAGCGTCACCCAGGCGGTCGGGGGGCACAGGCGGGCATGGCTGGTGCCGGACCGGTGCGATGGTTCTCCTGGCGGCGCGCCCAACGCCGCAGGCCCGGGCAGAAGTTCCTGGTCAGCACCGGACGGCTACACGGGTTCGAGAGAGGCTAGTCCCGTTGATCTTCCAACTGATACGCGCGAAGACGTGCTCAACATGGGCTCGCGCTTGCTGCCAGCCGTGTCCCCGCGCCCGTTGACAGCAAGCCCCGATGTCGACCGGCAGGACCAACAGGGGGCGGCGAACGACGAGTACAGGCAGCTTGGTTAAATTTGTGGTCGCCTGCGCAAGCCCCCACGGCCTGAGGAACTACCCGTGTCCCAAATACCGCCCCTGGGCGGCCCGAACGCCTCGTACACCTCGGCGCAGATACGACGCAACCGACTGATCTTCCTCGGTCTGGTCCTTGCGCTCGCGGGCATGGTGACGTTCTGGGCCTTGGGCCCGTACGACACGAAGGACCAGTCCGCGACACTCAAGGCCGGTGACTGCTTCCAGAACATCGGGACGGACAAGGAAGCGAAGACCAAGAAGCTCGACTGCACTGACCCGCACGCCGACTACAAGGTCCTGAAGATGGACAAGGACGGAGTCGTCGATACCTTCTCCTGCTCCGATGTCCCCGGCACGACCGGCTCACTCACCCAGTCAGGCTCCGGTAACTGGTTCGTCGTCTGCTTCAAGGAAAACGACGAGAAGGGCAAGAAATAGCCGGGCGCAGCCTTAAGGCTTGCCTGTAAACAATCTTCAGGCCGGTGTGGGCACAAGTCCTTGTGCCCGGGTAGCCGCCGTCCGCGATGGTCATCGTGTTGCCGACGGCAGCTTTGGTACCGGAGTCCTCCCACGCCTCGCGGTCGTTTGGACAAAGCACCGGTAGACCGTCTGCCGGCTCGGCCCACCTCGGTCGCGTCACCCTCCAGTCCGTTCCGGACAGCAGGCGTTGACACCGCAGCATGCAATGGCCGACCCCACTGTCTCCTGGCCGCCGCGCCGAGTTCTTGCCGTCGTCCACGGCTGCCAGGGCTTGTTCATCTGCGGCCCGCGCGCCCGGTAAAGCGCGAGCGAGTCAGGAGAGCCAGTCGGTGTAGCGGGTGGGGGCGAGGTGGGCGTTCTTGTCGGTGAGGACGTCACCCTTGACGGCGGCGAACATACCCGCGGTGGGGTCGGTGACGACGGTGCGGCTGTCGTCCTTGCGGGACAGGGTGATCCGGCCCAGTTCGTCCAGGGTGAAGATCTCGGGACCGGCGATGTTGCGGATGCCGTTCAGCGGGGCGCCCGCGGCCACCTCCGCCACCGCGTCGGCCACGTCCTTTGAGGCGATCGGCTGGATCGGCGTGGCGGGCAGCCGGACGGTGTCGCCGTCGGTGGTCCAGGACATGACGGCGTCCATGAAGTCCATGAACTGCGTCGCTCGGACGATCGAGAAGGGGACCGGCCCGTTCGCGAGGATGTTCTCCTGGAGCGTCTTGGCCCGGTAGTAGTCCAGCTCCGGGACCTGGTCGGTGCCGACGATCGAGAGGATGACGAAATGGCCGACGCCGCCCTTGTGGGCCGCGGCCAGAAGGTTGTCCATGGAGGTCTGGAAGAAGGCCGGGGAGGCTTCGTCGAAGGTCGGGGAGTTCGTGAGGTTGATGACGACGTCGGCTCCGGCCACGGCCTCGTCCAGTCCCTGGCCGGTGATGACGTCGGCTCCGGTGGACTTCGAGTGCGGTACCGCCTGGTGCCCGGCGGCGTTCAGATCCTTGACGACCTGCGAACCGATCAGTCCGGTGCCACCGATGACTGCGAACTTCATTACAACCCTTTCGTTGACGGCATGTGCGCAATATGGCACAAACCCGGCGATTTGGTCCCGGCATCGGACATGGGCCGCATCGGCTGAGGGGGTGCGGTGTCGGCAGCCGTCGACGAAGGTGAGCTCCTCCGGGGCGCCAGGAGCTCCGCTACGCTCCTGTGAAACTTCGCCCCTGCGCCCGTCGGTATGTGCCACCCACGGGCAGGGCCGTCTTCCGTGAAGGCCGCCCGTACAGGACCAGGGACGCCCTCACCCGCCCGTTTCGTGGAACGCCCGCCCCAGCGCCGCGAAACCGCGGTCCTCGCGGGTGGGGTGCACGCAGTTGGCCGTAGGGACGGCGTAACGACCCGTTTCAGGGACGATCCGCAGGCTCGCGCGGGTGAATCCGGTATGGCGGCGCGGGATGGTGGTCCGGGCCTCCGCCAGGACGATGCCAGTCGCCGTGGGGCCGGTCTCAGTCGGCGACGGAGTTCGGATCGTCGAGTTCGTGCAGACCGGCCGGGTCCTCGTCGATCAGCAGCTCCCCGGTCGCTGTGACGAAGCGCTGGGCGTGGCCCCGGTGGACGCACAGGAGTTGGTCGCGGATGCCGGTCGGCCCCCGGTGCACGGCCAGTGCTGCACCGTATTTGCTGCTGTGGCCGGGTAGTTCGGTGTCCGTGCTCCACCCGGCGCCGTCGAAGACGGACCACCGCAGCTGCTGCCGGGCGGGGTCGCGGTGGACGCACATCAGCTTGCCGTCGAAGACGGCGAGGCCGATGTTGCTCCGGGTACGCTGCCCGGGCAGTGCGCCCTCGGAGCTCCAGGTGGTGTCACGCAGCCGGGTCCAGTGGATCGCCCCGTCCTTGGGGTTGCCGTGCAGCAGGTGCAGAGCGCCGTCGTACACGGCGAGGGCCGGCGACCTCGTGGTGGCGCAGCCGGGGACTGGTTCGGGTGGGGTCCAGGTGCGGCCGTCCCGGCTGGTGGTGACCATGATGCGCTGGGCGGCGTCGGCAAAGGCGAGGTGGAGGGCCTCGCGGAAAACGGCGAGCGCCGGGCCGTAGACGCTCTCGGCGTTCGGGACCGGCTGGTCCGGGGTCCAAGTGGTGCCGTCGTATGCGGTCAGCGCGATGCTCCAGTCGCCCGAGCCACCGCGGTGCGCGCAGTACAGCCGGTCCTGGAACTCGGCCAGAGCCGGGCTGCCCAGGGTGTGGTGGGCGGGGAAGGGCTGGTCCTCGTACCAGCTGCCGTCCGCGCGGTGCGCGGTCCACCACAGGTCGGGGTTGTCGCCCCGGCCCTGGTAGACGCAGTACAGGTCCTCGCGGAAGACGGCCAGGGCGGGGGTCTCGGAGGCGTAGCGGGCAGTGAACTGCGTGTCGGATCCCCAGCCCGCGCCCGGTTCGAACACGCTGAACCACAGGCCGGTCTCGCTCGGCGGCGCGTCGCGGGCCATGGGGGCGAGGAGGGTGGGTGCGGCCCACGGCGAGAGCAGCTCGCATCCAGTGCCCCGGGCGGCCGACCGGACCTGTCCGGCACGGCCGGACAGCCGCGCGCCGACGGTTTCGGCGAGGGCCGCGGGCAGGGCTCCGGCGAGCACGTCCTGCACCAGGCCGGGGAAACCGCTGACGGGCCCGCTGCCGTCGGGGGACGCGAGGCGGTCGACGGACCGCTGGTCGAGACGACCGGCATGGCCCCGAGTTGCTGTTCCAGGTGCTGACCGACCGCGAGGCGGCGGAGCCGTCCGCTCAGTCCAGGCCGGGGCCGTGCCCGTCCTGGACCTTGCCCAGGTCCCGGACGGCCTGGTCGAGCAGGGTGCGCATGGCCGACTCGGCCGCGTCGGGATCCTGCGCCCTGACGGCGTCGAGCACGGCGCGGTGGCTGGGGACCGGATCCTCGGGGCGGTCGGAGCCGTGGACGAGGCGATCGCGGACGGCCAGGCCGCTGGATATGACCATCTCCATGCGTTCGAGCAGTTCGTTGTGGGAGGCCGCGAGGAGCGCGCGGTGGAAGGCGAGGTCGGCCTGTACCGCGTCGGCGCCGCCGTCCGCCGCCTGCGCCATCGCGTCGAGCGCCGTCTGCAGCGCCGCGATGTCCTGTTCCGTGCGGCGCTGGGCGGCGAGCCGGACCGCGGCAGGCTCGACGATCGCACGGACCTCGCCGAGATCCCGCAGCAACGGATGCGCGGCGCCGGCCGCCGGCGGTCCGGCGAACTCGAACTGCCAGCGCAGAACGTCTCCGTCGAGCAGATGCCAGTCCGCGCGGGGCCGGACGAAGGTGCCGCGCTTCTGCCGCGCGTCCACCATCCCCTTGGCCGCGAGCACCTTCAGCGATTCTCGCAACGCGGTGAGACTGACGCCGAGTTCGGCCTGGAGCGCGCCGAGGTCGAGCGTGTCCCCCTCGCCGATCCGGCCGCTGAACACCCGGTGGGCGATGGCCTCCACGGTCTGACCGTGAACCCCGCGCCGCGCATAGCCCGACATGTCTGCCTGCCGATCTGTCGTGGGTGGACGGCGTCGCCGAGTATCCCGGTCCCGCCGGGAACACACCCTCTCGCACCGGGAAGACGGCTCGCGTACCAGGAACACGCCCGGTCACGCCGAGGACTTGACGACGCTCCAGCCACCGTCGACGTGGAGGCTGGAGCCTGTGACGTACGACGCCTCCGGCGAGGCGAGGAATGCGATGGCGGAGGCGACCTCTACCGGGTCGCCGAGGCGGCCGGCCGCGGTCTCGGCGGCACTGGCCACACGCTCGTCGTCGGGTACCCGCTCCCACAGGCCGGTGAGGATCGGCCCCGGCAGCACCGTGTTGACCCGCACCTCCGGCCCGTACTCGACAGCGAGTTGACCGCTCAGGGAGAGCAGTCCACCCTTGGCCGCCGCGTAGGCGGGGTGACCGGGGATGCCGTGGTGGGCGTGGACGGACGAGACGAGGACGATGGCGCCACGCTCCTCCCGCAGGTCATCCAGGCAGGTGCGCACGCCGAGGAAGGCGGCAGTCAGGCCTACGGACAGCTGCCGGTTCCAGGAAGCGGAAGATGTTTCGTGCACCGGGGCAACCTCGACCTTCACCGCGTTGCTGACCAAGACACCGACCGGACCGAACGTGTGGGCAGCGGCGAGGACTTGCTCCCAGCTCTCCTCGTCGGCGACATCGGCGCGGACGAAGGCCGCCCGGCCACCGCACTCCCGGATCTCCTTGGCGACGAGGGCGCCCTGCGTCTCATCGACGTCGGCGATCACGACAGCGGCTCCCTCGTCGGCAAGGCGGCGCGCGGTGGCCGCGCCGATACCCGCTGCGGCGCCGGTGACGACCGCGGTGCGCCCGGTGAAGCGGTCTGCTGTACCAGGGGGTGCCATGAAGCAGCTCCTTCCGTTTGGGATTTGTTTGAGATTTGTTTGGGATCTGTCTGCGGTTTGTTCGGGAGCTGTTTGGGATCGACTTCGGGGCTGCTGCGGGTCTCGTCCCGTCACGAGCCTTCACAATACTTCGTAATTAATTGATAGTTGAGGCCGTCGACAGCATCGGCGCCCAAGGCGGAGCGCCTGCGAGTGCACCGCCGCGCCCCTGCCGGGGCGCGGGCCAAGGCACGGACAAGGAGGTCGGATGCCCTCTCGAAGGAAGGTCCTGGCGTGGGGCGCCGCGGCCGCTGCCGGCGCGCCCGCGCTCGCCGCCTGCGGCGAGTCACCGGGCGCCGCCCGGCTCAGCGCGGAGACCCGGCGCCGCCCCGGCGGGAAGGTCCGGCTCGTCCTGTGGACCTGGGTCCCGTTGCAGAAGTCCGTCGCCCTCTGGAACCGGACCCACCCGGACGTCCAGGTCCAAGTGCAGATCGTCCCGGCCAACACGTCCGGCGGGTACCAGAAGATGCACGCGGCGTTGAAGGCGGGCAATCCGCCGGACCTGGCCCAGGTCGAGTACTACGCGCTGCCCGAGTTCATGCTCGTCAACGGCCTCACGGACCTCAGCGGGTACGGCGCCGACAGACTCAAGGGCAGCTACGTCGACTGGCAATGGAACCAAGGGGTGTTCGGCGGCAAGGTGTACGCGGTCCCGCAGGCGTCCGGGCCGATGGGCTTCTACTACCGCAAGGACCTCTTCGAACGCTGGGACGCCGATGTCCCGGGCACCTGGGACGAGTTCCGGCAAGCGGCACGCATCATCAGGATGCGCGGCGGCGGGGCACGGATCTGCTCCTTCGCTCCCGCCACCGCCTCCTGGTTCTCCACCCTCGTGTGGCAGCGCGGCGCGCACTGGATCCGCACGGACCCGGACACCGACACATGGATCGTCGACATCGACAGCAAGGAGTCCCTCGAAGTCGCCGACTTCTGGGACGGCGTCATCCGGGACGACCTCGTCACGATCATGCCGGACACGCAGGCGCCCTGGTACCGGGCAATCCAGACGGGGCAGCTCGCCGCCTGGATCTCCGCCCAGTGGGGCGACGCGCTGCTGCGCGGCAACGCGCCCGGCACCAAGGGCAAGTGGCGGGTCACGGGCCTGCCGCAGTGGGAGGCGGGCGCGCACGCGTCGAGCAACTACGGCGGCTCCTCCACCGCGATCCTGCAGGGCACCCGGCATCCCGTCGAGGCCCTCGAGTTCGCGCACTGGCTGAACACCGACCCGCGCAGCATCGACCTGCTCGTGGCCGCCGGATACGGCTGGCCCGCGGCCCGTATCGACCTCAAGAAGACGGCCCTCGGCAAACCGGACCCGTTCTTCGGCGGCCAGGTCTACAACGAGGTGTTCCAGACCTCCGACCGCAACGTCGACACCTCCTGGCAGTGGTCGCCGACCACCAGCCAGTCCTTCGCACACATTCAGGACGGCATCGCCCGGGCGATCGCCACCGGCGGCACCCTCGTGGACGCGCTCAAGGACGCGCAGGGCAAGGTCGTCGACGACCTCCGGGCCAAGGGCCTCAAGGCGAGGAGCGCCCGATGACGAACACCACTCCCCTGCGGGCCGCGAAGAACCGGTCGTCCCGCCCCGACCGCGCCGCCTGGGCATTCCTCGGTCCCTTCCTCGCGGTCTTCGCCTTCGTCTTCGTCGTGCCCATCGGCTATGCGATCTACCAGAGCCTGCTCAAGGTCGACCGGCACGGCCCGATGGGCCTGGGCGCGCCCACGGTCGGCTTCGCGGGTCTCGACAACTATGTCCTGGCCCTCCAACAGGGCGCGTTCCTCGAGTCGTTCGGCCGCGTGCTGCTCTTCGGCATCGTGCAGGTACCGCTGATGCTGTTCCTCGCCACGTCACTGGCACTGATGCTGGAGCAGGTCGGCCGCCGCTGGTCGGGCGTGCTACGCGCCTCGTTCTTCCTGCCGTACGGCGTGCCGGGCGTCATCGCCACCATCCTGTGGGGCTTCCTCTACGTCCCCGGAATCAGCCCCATCACCGACGCACTCGGCGACGCGGCTCCCGACTTCCTCGGCTACCACGGCGTGCTGTGGTCGATCGCGAACATCGTGATCTGGGAGTTCGCGGGTTACAACATGCTGATCATCGTCGCCCAGCTGAAGTCCGTCCCGCAAGAGCTGTACGAGGCAGCGCAGATCGACGGGGCCGGTCCCCTGCAGACGGCCTTGCACATCAAGCTCCCGCTGATCCGTCCGGCCCTCGTCCTCACCTGCGTGTTCTCGATCATCGGCACGCTGCAGCTGTTCGCCGAGCCGCTCGTCATCAAGCTGCAGGCGCCCGCTGTCACGAACGATTACACGCCGAACCTCAGCGCGTACAACGACGCCTTCGCCAACGCCAATATCTATCTCGCCGCCGCGAAGTCCGTGATCCTCGCCCTCGTCGCCTGCGCCCTGTCGTTCACGTTCCTCAGCCTGGTCACCCGCAAGGAAAGGAGCGGACGTTGAGCGCCACGACCACCACGGACCTGCCCAGGGTCGACACGCCCCCCGTCCCCGCCGCCCCGGCCCTGCCCCGCCGCACCCTGCGCCCCGGCCGGATCCTGCTGGTCGCCTCTCTCGCGGTCGCGGCCTGCTACTTCCTGCTGCCGGTGTACTGGCTCGTCATCGCGGCCACGAAGTCCACCGACCGGGTCTATGGCAGCTCCGGCCTCTGGTTCGACCACGCCCAGCTGCTGGACAACCTGACCAAGGTCTTCACCTACGACGACCACGTCTACCTTCGCTGGGTGCTCAACTCCGCGCTGTACGCGGGGGTCGGCGGGGCCGTGGCGACGCTGCTCGCCGCCGCGGCCGGGTTCGCACTCGCCAAGTACCGGTTCGCCGGCCGGGAGGCGGTGTTCAAGACGGTCCTGGCGGGGGTGCTGCTCCCCCAGAGCACGCTTGCCCTTCCCCTCTATCTCGTGTTCAGCAAGATCGGCCTGGTCGACACGTACTGGGCGGTCCTCCTGCCCAGCCTCGCCTCGCCGTTCGGCGTCTACCTCTGCCGGATCTACGCCGAGTCGGCGGTGCCGGACACTCTCCTGGAAGCCGCCCGGGTGGACGGGGCGCGCGAGGGCCGGATCTTCTTCGGGCTCGTCCTGCGCATCATGTCGCCGGCCCTGGTCACGGTCTTCCTGTTCCAGTTCGTGGGCATCTGGAACAACTACTTCCTGCCCCTGGTGATGCTCTCCGACGACCGGAAGTACCCGGTCACCCTCGGCCTCACCACGTGGAAGACAGCTGCCGACCGGGTGCCGGAGCTCATGCAGTACACCATCGGCGGCGCCTTCGTCTCCGTCATCCCGCTCGCCGCGGCGATGCTCGTGCTGCAGCGGTACTGGCGCACAGGCATGACCGAGGGCAGCATCAAAGAGTAGTGGGAACGGAGTGTTCGCCGCGTGCTGTGACGACCAGAACAACTACCGTCAGGAGTACGGCGGTTGATGTGGCAGGCTGGGGGATCATCGAGGCCGGGAGGGGCTCAGCGTGACACAGGACGGCTTCCGCGCCGGGGAGATCGACACCAGCAAGCCGCATCCCGCCCGGATCTACGACTACTTGCTCGGCGGCAAGGACCACTACGAGGTGGACCAGCGGGCCGGTGACGAACTCGCCGCCGCCGCGCCCGAGGTACGCATCGGCCTGCGGGCCAACCGCGCCTTCCTGGGGCGCGCCGTCCGGCACGTCGTGGACAGCGGTGTCCGCCAGATCCTCGACATCGGCACGGGCCTGCCCACGTCGCCGAACGTGCACGAGACCGCGCAGGCCGTCGCGCCCGACGTGCGGGTCGCGTACGTCGACAACGATCCGATCGTGAGCGCACACGCGGGCGCCCTGCTCAGTGGCTCCAGCGCCACCGGCATCGCCCTGGCCGATCTGCGCGACCCGCGCTCCGTCGTCGACCACCCGGGCGTCCGTCAGGTCATCGATTTCGACGAGCCGGTCGCCCTGCTTCTCGTCGCCGTCGTGCACTTCCTCACCGACGCGGACGAGCCCGAGCGGATCGTCGCCACCTTGCGCGACGCCCTGGCACCCGGCAGCTTCCTCGTCCTCTCCCACGCCACGGGCGACTTCGCCGACCGCAGTGCGGCTCAGGCCGTCTACAGCAAGGCCACAGCCACCTTGAACCTGCGGTCCCGCGCCGAGGTCGAGCGCTTCTTCACCGGCTTCGAACTGGTCGAACCCGGCCTGGCCCAGGCCCCGTTCTGGCGCCCGGACATCCCGCCGCCGGCCGGATCCGAGGGGATCGGGTTCTACGGGGGCGTGGGCCGCAAGACCGGCTCCCGGTGAGCGGCCACCTCAGTCCGGGCGACGGCGTTACTGGCCCGGTCAGACCGTGATGCGGTTGAGGAAGCCGTGGTGCGGCGGCCGGCGCGGGATCGCCGCTATGAGCTGACCTTCGACATGCTCGTCGGCGACGCCTCTTCGGCAACCGGCGATCGGCTGCTCAGGCCGAGTTCTCCCCGGGGACCGGAAGCGGCTGCCGCCAAGGCGTGGATGTGTCGATCTCTGGTGCCTTTCCGCGGATTGACTGTGCCGTGTTCGTGGCTTCCGCGAGGGTGGCAACAGAGACGCCGAGGAGGCTGAAGGAAGCAGGGGAAGAGGTCCGCAGTTCGACACACACGACCGGCCTGCCGGACCGTATGGCCACGAAATCCATCCCGGCTTGGTGGCTGCGCGTGCCGATGCACCAGGTCCCTGGGATCCATACGCCTCTATGGGGGACACCACGCAGAGCCCGCCACCAGTCGGGTTCGACGGTCACCCGGATCACCGCGGTCAGCGGCGCGCGCACATTGCCGTGGCGGGCGGCTGCCCTTTCCCGCCATGACAGATACACAACCAAGTCATCGCCATCAACGAAAATCCGCGCCATCGTTCGGATTCTCCTTCCCGTCCTGGGTTACGGAGGCCGCTTCCCGTCCTCGGCTCCGGAGGCCGCTGGATACCGGGCGGGCATGGCCTCTCGTGGCTCGAGAGGCTGAGGCCGGACACGGCGGTGCCGGTCGGGCCGAGGAGACAGATCACCCGACGCGATCACCGGCAGACCGCCGCCAGCAGGGACTGGGCAAGAATTGGTTGATCTCGGGCACTGCCTCCTCACCGGAATCGAGGAGCACCACGTACGCCGCCGGGCGACTCTCCGTCTCGCCATCCTTCACGTGCACCCCGAGTACCCGGCCTTCACACCGCCAACCACTACACGGGCGACGCCGAAACCCACCCTGCAGAACCCGGCTGGTTTCCATGGCAGCCGAACTCGGCATCCCTCTCGTGGCCGTCGACCCCGCCTACACCTCGGAAGGGGGCGCCCAGCACTGGCAAAAGCCCCTGACCAGCAGCAAACGCAAACCCACCCGCCACGAAGCAGCCGCCATGGCGATCAGAAGGCGCGCCCTGGGGCACCCGATCCGGCGACGGACGACACCGCCCCGTACCACCACAGCGATGGGTACGGGCATCGGACCGCCCAGGCCGGACCGGACGCCCCGGGGCGTGAGGGCTCCCCGCATCCCCGGGCCACGGACACGATCCGTGCCGCCCGGACGCGGAGCGTACGCGGGCGACCAGAACACCCAACACCGCTCGGGGGGTTCGGCTGAGCACGAGACCTGGCAACAGGACTCACTCCCGCACGGTGAGGGGCGCCGCCCCTACCGGTCGACGCATCAGATCGAGGCGGTGGCCTTGGCCTGGAGTGCCTCGGTGATGTTCTCCTCACGCCAGCGGCGCAGGAGGTCATGGAAAGCGACGGCGCCGTGCGGGTAGGCGGTGGGACCGTTGGGGCGCCCGCGGCCCTCGCGGTTGTAGTAGCCGGGGGTGCAGTCGGCATGGAACCACTCATGGTCGGGGGCGCCCTTGGCGCAGACGTCTGTCCAGGCGGCCTCTCCCTCGGGAGTGGGCTCCACGACGGCGCTCTTCTCCTCCGCGGCGGTGACCAGCGCAGCGGCGTGCACGGCCTGTTCGTCCAGGATGTGCGTGAAGTTCACGCTGCTGGCGTTCTGCAACGAGCCCATCTGGATCAGGTTCGGAAACCCGTTGCTGGTGAAGCCGTGCAGAGTACGTGGGCCCTGCTGAGCCCGCGCGTGCAGAAGCTGAACCCCCTCCCGGCCGGTCACGGGCAGGTTCCCTGAGGTGATGCCGGAAACTCCCACGGAGAACCCCGTGGCGAACACCAGGCAGTCGACCTCGTACTCCACCCCGCCGACGACAACGCCGCGCTCCGTCATGCGCTCGATGCCATGGGCGTCGGCGGTGTCCACGAGAGTGACGTTGTCCCGGTTGAACGCGTGCAGGTACTTGTCGGAGAACGTGGGACGCTTGCACGCGTATCGGTACCAGGGCTTGAGTGCCGCGGCCGTGGCGGGGTCGGTGACCTCGGCGGCCACCCGCTCGCGGACCTGGTTCATCGTGGCGTGGTCGGCGGCCTCGTAGGCGGCTTCGAAGTCCGGCTCGCCGTCGCGGCGGAAGCTGGGCAGGAGCTTCTCCAGCAGGCCGGCCGATTCCGTCCAGCGGTCGGCGACCAGGTCCTGCCCGGCACCCTCCCCGGAGACGATCCGCAGGAAGTTCTCCCGGCGTTCGGCCGCCCATCCCGGGCGGTCCGCGCCGACATCCTGAGGTGTCATGCGCCGCTGACCGCGCACGTCCACGGCGGAGGGGGTGCGCTGGAAGACGTACAGATGCCCGGCGTCCTCGGCCAGCATCGGAATGACCTGCACGCCGGTGGCTCCGGTGCCGACGACAGCGACCCTCTTGCCGGCCAGGCCCGTCATGCCTCCCTCGGGACTGCCGCCGGTGTATCCGTAGTCCCAGCGGGAGGTGTGGAAGGTGTGGCCTCGATAGTCCTCGATGCCGGGGATGCCGGGCAGCTTGGGCTCCGTGAGCGTGCCCGTTGCCGTGATGACGTAGGTGGCGCGGAACTTGTCGCCGCGATCGGTGGCGACCACCCATTGCTGGGCACTCTCGTCCCAGGCCAGTGAGGTGACGGCGGTGGAGAAGAGAGCGTCCTCGTACAGGCCGAACTGCTCGGCGATGCGCATCGCGTGCCGGCGGATCTCCTCTCCCGGCGCGTACTTCCACTCGGGCACGTATCCGGTCTCGTCGAGCATCGGCAGGTAGACGTGCGACTCGACGTCGCAGTGGATGCCCGGGTAGCGGTTCCAGTACCAAGTGCCTCCGAAGTCACCGCCCTTGTCGATGACGCGCACGCGAGCCACGCCCTGGCCGCGCAGGCGCGCGCCCGCCAGGATCCCGCCGAAACCGCCACCGACTATCGCGACGTCCACCACGTCGCGCAGCGGCTCGCGCTCCGCCACTTCGTCGACGTACGGATCGGCGGCGAAGTAGCCGAACTCCGCGGCCGTGGACCGGTATTGGCCCGGGCCTTCGGGGCGCACGCGGCGCTCCCGCTCGACGCGATAGCGCTCGCGCAGGTCAGCGGTCTCCTGCGGGGTGGGTGGGGTGTCGCACTGAGGCAGGGGCATGTGGCGGATTCCTCTCGTGGGGGAGGTGCGCAAGTAGCCGCGCGGGATGGGGCGGTGCCCTCGTGGGGCGTCCCGCGAGGGCACCGGTACCGTAACCCAAGAACCGGACAGCATTGTCCGGTTGCGGTGCGGGTTTTGTCTCGAACAGCCCCGCCCCAGCCCCACGACACGAAGGGCCCGCGATGTCGAACCTCACCCCCGCTTCCCCTCTGCGCGACTGGCTGGCGGATCACGCCGCCGGGCAGGTCCTGCGAGGTCTGCTGGCCTCCCAGGGGCAGAGCGAGCAGGCCCTGGCCCCCGCTCTCGGCGTGCCGCTGGAGCAGCTTGTGAAGGTGTCCGGCGGGAAGTTCCCGCCGGAGCTCGTGGGCGCGTTGGTCACCGCCGCTGAGACCGGCCGGGTCCCCGAGGGCCTGCCCACCGCTCCCCCGGCCGGCACCGCAGTGGCCGTTGAACCCGACCTGGGCGTCGAGATCGCAGCCCCCGAACCGTGGACCGAACAGATCACGCACGGTCGCTTCAGCGGCCAGACCGTCGTCGTCACCGGCGCCGCCTCCGGCATAGGCAAGGCCGTCGCGTCGCGCGTCGTGCGCGAGGGCGGCCGCGTGATCGCCGTCGACGTCTCCGCCGACGGCCTCGCGGCCCTGACGGCCGACCTGGGAGAGGCGGTCGCGCCGGTCACCGCCGACATCACCTCGCCCACGTCCGCCGACGCCGTCCTGGCCGCCGCCGGCGGTCGCGTGGACGCGTTGGCGAACGTCGCGGGCGTGATGGACGACGACGCCGCCGTGCATGAGGTCGACGACACGATCTGGGATCGCGTCATGCGCATCAACGTCGAGGGACCCATGCGCCTGATGCGCGCCGTCGTGCCCGGCATGCTCGCCGCCGGCGGCGGCCGGATCGTCAACATCGTGTCCGAAGCCGCCCTGCGCGGCTCGGCGGCCGGTGCCGCCTACACCACCTCCAAGCACGCGCTGGTGGGCCTGACGAAATCGTCGGCCTACCAGTACGCGGGCACCGGCGTGCAGGTCAACGCCGTCGCACCGGGCGCGGTGGCCACCGGAATCCACGTCCCCGCCGCCGCCCCGTACGGCTCGTCCCGGACCGCGAAGATGCGCGTCGCGATCCCCGGCCTGGCCATGGCCGAGGAGCTGGCCGCCTCGATCACTTTCCTCCTCAGCAAGGACGCGGTGAACATCAACGGCGCGATCCTGCCCTCCGACGGCGGCTGGTCCGCCGCCTGACAGCTGCCCGGCCGGGTCGTCCCCCCTCGTGCCGAACTTCCCGGCGGGAGAGCCCAGTTGCTGAACACCCGCACCACGGCCGGGAGTACGCCTCCTGCACGTCACGACGTCCGGATCTCCCGGATGACAGGAAGGAGCACATCACCGCATGACCACGTACCGCACGCCCCGCGCCCTGGCGGGTCTGGCCGCCGTCGGCTTGCTGGCACTGACCGGCTGCGGCACTCAGACCGGCGGCGCCCCGGCCTCGAAGAACCCCATGCCGCCCGGCGAGGGCAGGAACATCCGTGCCACCCAGCTCGCGCACGTGACCGACGTGCACGAAGCCACCGGCATGACTCTGCTGGAGGGCCCCGTCCTGTACGAGGACGGCCGGCTGTACGTCGTGGACGTCACCGCGCCCCCGGGCGAGCCCAAGCTCATCTCCGTCGATGTGGCCACCGGTGAGCACAAGGGCGTCTACACCGACAGGACCGGCGCCTACACCTCCGCGCAGACAAGCCCGCACGACGGCCGCCTGTACCTGACCGACTTCGCCACCGGTTCGATCGTCAGCCTCGCGCCGGACGGCTCGGATCCGCGCACGTTCTTCTCCGGTGCGGTCGACGGCTCCAAGATGACCCCTGACGACATCGCCTTCGACGACGAGGGCAATCTGTACGTGAGCGACGCGCACGGCACGGAGCCGGACGAGACCGACGGCCGCATCGTGCGCATCGACCGCGACGGCACGAAGAGCAGCGTCCTGGCCGACGGGCTCGCCCAGCCCAATGGAGTCATGTTCGACCCCGGCCTGCACGGCCTGTGGATCAGCGAGCTCGCCGAGGACACCATCTCCTACCTGTTGCTCGATGCCGGCAAGGCCGCTGTGACCTCCCGGCACGAGGCCATCCATGTCGACGGCGGCCTGGCCCAGACCGACTCCATCGCCGTGGACGCCGACGGCAACCTCTACCAGGCGCTGCACGGCCGACCCGCCATCGCCGTCTACAGCAAGTACGGGGCGCGTCTGGCCACCGCCGAGGTCCCTGCCAAGGACGCCGAGGGTCTCAAATCGGCGACCAACGTCGCGATCGCTCCGGGCGGCACGAAGGCCTATATGACCGTCAGCGGCCCCGACGGCGGGTACGTCTTCACGTTCACCGCACTGGCCAAGGGCATCCGCCAGTCCAACGGCGGCTGACGGTCACACGTCCACGACCGCCTCGCAAGGCCGCAATGGCCCCACCTCGACGCCGAGCAGTCCCCAAGCCGCAACGGCGACGCGCGCTCGTTCCGCCGGGGTGGGGCCGCTGACGGCGCCGGAGACCATCGCGACGGCGAGCATGACGTCGTCGGCGGACAGGCGATGCCCGGCGGGCAGGCACCGGGCCAGGACAGTGCGGACGCGCTCGGCCAGCGCGCGGGCCTGCTCGCCGTCCCCGCGCACGCGCAGCAGGTCGACGAATGCCGTCGAGCGGGTCAGGTGCCAAGTGACCACGCCCAGAACGCCCTTGAGGCTCGCGCCCGGCTCGGCCCCGGCCCGCTCGATCTGCTGGACGTTCTCGTCCAGGACGGCGGAGGCCAGCGCGAAGCGGTCGGCGAAGTGCCGGTAGAGACTGCCCTGCCCCACCCCCGCGCGGCGCGCGACGGCGGACAGCGGGGCGTTCAGGCCCTGCTCGGCGAAGACCTCGCGGGCTGCGACGATGAGAGCGGAACGGTTGCGAGCCGCGACCCGCCGCCCCTGGTTCGCCGGGCGGCCCTGGCCGACAGCGCCGCTGCCATCGGAGCTCGTGCGGCCGCCCCGCACCACGGCCGAGCCCCGCGCGGCCGACTGCGGGTCCTGGGGCTCGCTGGGGTTCGTCACCTTGGCAGCGTAGTACGAGCGCAGGGCGCACCCGTCCGGCAGCTCATCCAGCGCCACCGCGCTTTTCGCAGATCGGAGCGCACCCTCCGGCCGGGTCGCGGGTCCGCTCTGGTGACCGTCGCAGACGTCGTGCGACGACGTAGCGTGATCCAGTTCTGGGGATGGCGCGATCGTGTCCGTGTCCACGCCCGAGCGCGGCACCCCGCCGGCTGTAGTGCGCCGCCGCATCGCCACCCGCATTACTGGCCGTCGCGGTCTTGATGCCTGGCTTGGCGATCACTGCGGAGAACTGGGTCCGTGACCCGATCGGTTCAGGAGGCCTGCGGGTCATCGGGGCAGGGACGTTGCGGTCAGCAGTGCAATGAGGCCGTTGGCCGTGCGGAGCTGCATGGCGGTCGGCTGCTTCACTGTGCCGATCGAGCGCCCTCGTCGGTCCGGGCGGGAAGGGTTTGCTGCGCCCAGACCGTCTTGCCTCGCGCGGCGTAGCGCGTGCCCCAGCGGTGGCTCATGGTCATCACGAGATACAGTCCGCGACCGCCCTCGTCGGTGTCGTGGGCGCGGCGCATGTGTGGCGAGGTACTGGCTCCGTCGGTGACCTCGCACGTCAGGTGCCGGTCGCGGATGAGCCGGAGACGCACCGGGCCCTCGCCGTATCGGATGGCATTCGTCACCAGTTCGCTGATGATCAGTTCGGTTTCGAACGCGATGTCCTCCAGCCCCCAGCCGGCCAGCTGCCGTTCGCCCAGGGACCTCGCCGTGGCGACCACCGACGGGTCGGACGGCAGGTCCCACTGGGCCACCTGGTCATCGGCGAGACCGTGGGCGCGTGCGAGGAGCAGCACGGCGTCGTCCTCGGCCTGCTCGTCGGTCAGGGCGTAGGCGATCGCGTCGGCCATCTCGGGCAGCGCGCGGTCCTGGTGGGCGAGAATCCGCCGGAGCGTGTCGGCCGCCTCGTCACCGCCCGCGAGCAGTCCGTCGGTGTACATGCAGAGGACGGCGCCGTCGTCGAGGTCGTACGTGGCTGTCTCGTATGTGCCGTGGGCCGTGCCGAGCGCGGCGCCCGCGTCGGCCTCCACAGTGGTGACCTCTCCGGCCGGCGAGACGATCAGCGGGGCGGGGTGCCCGGCGGAGGCGAGGGTCAGCCGGCGCTTCACCGGGTCGTAAACGGCGTACGCGCAGGTGGCGACCCGTCCGCCGGTAGGGATGTCCTCATCGTGGCCCAACCCATTGGCGTCGACGTTCTCGCTGGCGAGCCGGGCAGCGATCTCGTCGAGGTGGGTCAGCAACTCGTCCGGCTCCAGGTCGAGTTCGGCGAGCGTGCGCAGGGCGGTACGGAGTCGCCCCATCATGGCAGCGACCTCGATCCCGTGTCCCACGACGTCGCCGACGACGAGGCCGACGCGGGCTCCGGACAGTTCGATCACGTCGAACCAGTCCCCGCCGGCCGTCAAGGACAAGGACAGATGCGCCGTCTCGACAGTCGTCAACTCCGGCATACGGCTCGGCAGCAGATGCCGCTGGAGAGCCATGGCTGTGTTCCGCTCACGTGTGTAACTCGACGCGTGGTCGATGCCGAGGGCGGCCCGGGAGGCGACCTGCACCGCCAGATCGAGATCCTGCTGTGTGTACGCCTGGGGCCGCTCCGAGCGGTAGAGCGTGACGACACCGAGCACGGCATCGGGTACGACGAGGGGCACGGCCATCAACGAGTGGACGCCCGCGGCGGCAAGTGCGTCGGCGTGCTCGGACAGCTCGGGGGACCAGACCCCCTCGGCGTCCAGGTGCGTGACCAGGCGGGGCGTGGCGTCCTCGAGGCTCCGAGTGAAGGGGGTGGCCAGGGGCAGCGTCTCAAGGATCGTGTCCCTTCCGCCGGCGTGTGTGTCGGGCCCGTTCAGGAAGGCCACCCGGCGCAGCGGCTCTGCGGCGTCGACCCGTCCCCGACGGCGAGGCTCACCGCGCAGTACCCCATCCAGGATGTGCACGGTCACGGCGTCGGCGAGGGCCGGCACCACCGCGCTCGCCAGTTCGCGGGCGGTAGTCGTCGCATCCAGCGTCGTGCCGACGGTCCGGCGAGTGTCGTAGAGGAGATCGAGCCGCGCCCGGGCCGCCTCACGTTCGGTCACGTCCTCGACCACCAGGAGCACACCGGGCTGCCCGTTGGCCGCGTCGTCCACCTGGTACATGGACACCGAGACCGTCAAGTCCTCGTCCGGTCGGGTGGCCGGCGTGCCCTTCAGGGTGTGCCACAGCACGGACTGACCCGTGCGGAGCGTTTCCCGAGCGAGGGCGGCGAGCTCCGTGGTGTCGAGGCCCGAACTGACCTCTCCGAACGTCCGCCCGAGTACCCGCTCGGCAGAGATGCCACGCAGGCCACGGGACGATGTGTTGTAGCGACGCACCCGCAGCTGTTCGTCGAGAAGGAAGAGGCCGAGCGGTGCTTGTGTGAACAGTGCTTCCAGCACGGCCGAGTCCGATGCTTCCGTGCCGCGGTGGGGGTCGGCGTCAACCACGTGCGTCCCTCCTGTCCGACTGTTTCACGCCGGTTGAGCGGTGTTGAGGGGCGGCAGGGTGCACGAGCCGTCGAGGGCTTCCGGGCGCGGTTGGGACTCACGCGGGACGGGCAGGAAGGTGCCTGTTCCGGTTCCGGTGGCACGGTGGCCGAGGTAGGCGAAGTGGTCGATCCAGGTGTCGACGAACTGCATCACGCAGTAACGCCCGGCCGTGTCACGGAGCCGCAGCAGCAGACCGCCGTTGAGGTCCAGCTGTGTCGAGGAGTAGAGCGTGTCGTTGTTGTCCCTGACGAACGCGTCCCGCGGTCCGGCCGGCGCCGTGGCGTGGCTGAAGGCGTCGAACGGGGCGGCGGGCGGCGCAGGGATCCCCTCGCGGGTGGACCGCGCGACCTGCTCCAGGCAGAAGGCCATCGGGGAGCCGTAGAGGAACGCGTCAGCCGCCGGTCCACCGGCTTCTTCCGCCATGCGCGCACCACCTTCCTGGGACTCCCTTCCGCGCCATCCTCGCCCCACCTGCCTCGCTCCGCCACCCGCGTCCGGGTCCTCTCGACACGGTCGAGCGTGGGGCATCCGGCAGTCGGCCGATGGCGGCCGGGGTTCCGGGAGCATGTGTGGTGAGGTGTATGGGCAGGGGCACCCACCGGCCACGCCGTATCCCTGCGCTGGGTCTATGGGCAATCGGGCCGAAGTCGGCGCACTCCTGAAGTCCCGCCCTCATGTCAGGTGTCATTTCCCCGTAGGTCGTCGAGTCGTCAACCAGTGGTCGATGACGGCTGCCAGCTCGTCGCGATCGGTGAAGACGTGCCCGTTCATACCGGTGGCCTGTGCGGCGCGTACGTTCTCCTCTCGGTCGTCGACGAAGAGGAAGTCGGCCGGGGCGGCTCGCATGGCGACGGCGCAGTGTCGGAAGGCTGCCGGGTCCGGTTTCGCCGCTTTGATCTTCCCGGAGAAGGCGACGTGATCCAGATCGTGCAGCCAGGGCTGCGCGGCGAGGAAGGCGTCCGCGTGGTCGCAGGGGATGTTGGACAGCAGGGCGACCTCGGCGACGCCGCGCAGAGACCGGACGTAGGCGACCATCCGGGTGTCGACGCGTGACCAGCTGTCAATGTCGGTGAGGCGCAGTTCCTCGATCGTGCCGGCATCGGCGGACCGCGACAGCCATCGCAGTACGGCGTTCCAGTACTCGTGCGCGGACTGCTGACCGGCGTCGTAGGTCGGGCGACAAGCCCAATAGGCCGTGGTGAAGGCGTCGGTGGGTGCGTGGCAGCGGGCGGCCATCTCTTCCAGGGCGCCCGGGCGTTGGTGGCGGGCGATGACCCCGAATAGGTCGAACAGCACGATGCTCCGGTCGGTGGACATGGTCGTGAGTTCCTTCGGATCCCGAGGGGCGTTCAGTTGCTGCTCGCTGCCGCCTCGCGCGGGCGCTCGGATCCGGTGCGCAGGACCCCGGCGGCCACGGCGGTGATCGCACACAGCAGCGTCAGCAGTACGAAGGCGTGGTTCAAGGCGACGAGGTGGGTCAGCCAGCCGATGACGGCGGGGCCGGCGAGCATGCCGACATAGCCCAGCCCGGCGACGCGGGAGACGTTGGCCCCTGCAGCGGAGGGATCGGCGTGCCCGGCCGCGCTGAACAGTTGCGGGACACAGCCGGACAGCCCCAGACCGAATAGCGCCCAGCCTGCGAACGCGGCCCACATCCACGGTGACAGAGCCACGACCGTGATGCCGACGGCGGCCGCGGCCGCGCCGTAACGGAGGATTGCCATGGCCCCGAAGCGGGTGACGAGGCGGTCGGCGAGGAGCCGGCCGATGGTCATGGTCGCCGCGAAGGTGCCGTACGCGAAGGCTGCCGTACTCGCGGATGCGCCGAGAACGTCCTCCAGGTGCAGGGCGCTCCAGTCATTGGCGGCTCCCTCGCACAGCATGACCATCAGAGCCAGGGCGGCGAGGAGCCAGATACGTCCGCCGGCGCTCCGGCGCTTGGCGGCCGGCGCTTGCCCGGCCTCCTCCACCGCGTCGGTGTCGGCAGCCGTGAGGGCGGCCGGCAGCAGGGTGCGTGCCGACACCAGGGCGGTCACGATACCCAGGGCCCCCATGGCGGCCATGCCCGCGGCAGGGTTCAGGCCGGCGCCCGCCGTAGCCGCTCCGGCGACCGCGGCGAGGACGCCGCCGACCGAGAACGTGGCGTGGAAAGCCGACATGACAGGTCGGCCGTACGCCTTCTCCACCTGCACAGCGTGGGCGTTCATGCTCACGTCCAGGCAGCCGTTGCAGAAACCGAGGACCAGCAGGGCACCTGCCAGAGTCCACGGCTCTCGCGAAAGGCCGGGCAGCACCAGGCTCGCGCTGCACAGTGCACCGGTGGCGGGGACGACGACGCGCGCTCCGAGGCGGTCGGTCAGGCGCCCGGCCACCTGCATGCCGATGAAGGCGCCGAGGCCCAACAACACCAGGAGTGCCCCGAGCGTCGCGTGGCTGATGCCCACGCGCTCCTCGATGGCGGGGATGTTCACCACCCAGGTACCCATCACGGTGCCGCAGAGCACGAAATACGCAAAGGTCGCTATTCGAGCGTTTCGAAGCGAATGAATCATGACAACTACAGTAACGAACATTCCATGCGATCGAACACTGTCACTTCGCACACATTGACTGTTCGTTTTGGCCGGTGTTCAATCGTGGCATGAGCAACGCAGACCGGCACGGGATGATCGCGCAGACCGTCAGAGAGTCGGGAAGGATCACCGTCCAGGAGCTCGCCGAACTGACCGGTGCCTCCGAGATGACCATCCGGCGCGACCTCGACGCGCTGGCCGCGCAAGGCGTCCTTGAGCGCGTCCGCGGCGGGGCGCGCACCTTGCTGCTCCGGGGCGAGGAGCCGCCCTTCGCGCTGCGCGCTCACGAGGCCGTCGACGCCAAACGCCGCATCGCGGCCCACGTCGCCTCACTCATCGCCGACGGCGAGACCGTCCTCCTCGACAGCGGCACCACCTGCCTGGAGATCGCCCACCTGCTGCGCCGGCGGCCGGTCACGGTGATGCCCCTGTCCTTGCAGGCCATCCATGCACTCGGCGAGGGCCCGAGCCAGGCCACTCTGATGGTGCCCGGCGGGCAGCCGCGGGCCGCCGAGGGGGCTCTCACCGGCCCCCTCACCCTCGCCTCCCTGGCGGCTCTGCGTTTCGACACCGCTGTCATGGGCTGCTGCGGTCTGAGCGCAGCCGAGGGCCTGACCGCTTACGACCTCGATGACGCCGCCGTGAAGAAGGCCGGCATCGCCGCCACGCGCCGCATCATCGTCGCCGCCGACGCCAGCAAGCTCGGCCACACCGCCTACGCCTACGTCGGCCCCTCCACACTCCTGCACACCCTCGTCACCGACACCACAGCACCCGCCGACGAGATCACCGCGCTCGAAGGCACCGGCATCGTCGTAAGGGTCGTCTGACAGGACCCCTACGCTCCGTGGAACTCAGCCATCTCTGTGGGACTCAGCCATCGACGGCGTCGACCCCGCGCTCGCGCAACGGGCCCCGATCGCGGCCATGGTCCGGGCCATCGCCGCTCCACCCGGAACGGAGGACGCGCCGATGAAACCGGCGACCGGCCCCTGCCCAGTGGCGATCGGCGCTCATCAGCCTTTGCGCACCGACACGACCTCCATGTCGTGTAGCCCAAGAGCCCTTCCACGCCGTGCTCCGCGCCGAGTCCGGGCACGAAGCCACCCGGGCCTTCCGTCGTGTCGCCCTCGACGAGGAGGGACAGCCCGTCCCTACGTCTCTGTTCGATCAGGCCAACGACCTTGCCTGTGCCCGTCGAGCGGGTGAAGGGACGGCTGGCTTCGCGGCGGCGGAGTCCGCGGCATGGAACCGGCTCGGATGGCGCCGGGGGTGTTTCACCATCCGAGCCGGTTCTCAGCGGGGGCTTGTCCCGCGTTGTCAGGCCGCGTCGGGCGTGAGCTTGACCGGCACGGAGCGGTAGTCGTTGCCGATGAAGGAGGACTGCGGCTGGAACTCGGCGGGCTGGGTGGCCAGTTGCAGTCGCGGAAAGCGGTGGAACAGGGCGGGCAGGGCTACGCGGGCTTCGAGGCGGGCCAGGGCGGCGCCCAGGCAGAAGTGGATCCCGTGTCCGAAGGCCAGGTGTCGGCGGTCTTCGCGGTCGATGTTGAACTGGTCGGGGTCGGGATTCACTTCGGGGTCGCGGCCGTGGGCGCCGAAGCCGATCAGGATGAGGTCGCCTTTCCTGATGGTCAGGTTCCCTCCGAGGTCGATGTCGTCGGTCGCGTAGCGCAGTGGAAGGTGCATGATCGGCGGGTGCTTGCGCAGTGTCTCCTCGACGACGTCGTCCCAGCGACTTGGGTCCGCGAGGACCGCGGCGAGCTGGTCGGGGTGCTGTGCCAGTTCGACGACTGCGTGGTTGATCAGCGAGACCGCGGTCTCGCTGCCGGCTCCGATCATGAGGATGAGGGTGCTGACCAATTCGTCCCCGGTGAGCGGGGCGTCGCCTGCCTGTTGGGTGTCCAGGAGCACGCTGGTCATGTCCTCGCCGGGCTGGTCGCGCTTGTGGGCGATGAGGGTTTGCATCGCCCGGTACATGGCGTCGCGGATCTCGGTCGCCCGGTCGTCGTCGGCACTGGAGTCCAGGACCGAGTCGATGACCTCGAGCATCTGCGGTCGCTGTTCCTCGGGGACACCGAACAGGTCGCAGATCACGCTGGTCGGGACCGGATAGGAGAACGCGGTGCGCAGGTCGAGCCAGGCCCCGGGGCCGTGCGTCTCCATCTGGTCCAGCAAGCGAGCGACGATGGCCTCGACGGCCGGACCCATGGCCTCGATCCGGCGGGCCGTGAAAGCCTTGCCGACGAGGTTCCTCAACCGCTGATGGCCGTCACCGTCGGTGGTGAACATGCTGATCACGTCGACCCAGGCGGCAAGCCACGGCACGGCGAAGGGCCGGTAGCCGGGCCAGCTCTTGCGGGCGTCCTTGGAGACGCGGGGGTCGACCAGCAGCTTGGTCACCACTTCTCCGCGGGTGACCGACCATGCGATCAGTCCGGCGGGCATCTCGACCCGCGTTGCCGGGCCGGCTGCGCGTAAGTGGTCGGCCTGCTCGTACAGCTTAGTACCGGTGGTGTCCAGGACGGTCACAGTCATGCGGTCCCTCCCCGGGATGAAGTGACGGCGAGCCCGGAGACACGCTGGGCTCGGAACGTAGCCTGCAGCGCCACGGGGCACCGGTGGAAGGGCCCAGGGGCGGTCAGGCACCTTGGGATTCGAGATGCGCAGGTCCCACAGCTGGTCGAGGACTGCTTCGATCGCGGTCTGCACGATGCCGCGTGGGTGGGCGAGCCGCTACGACCCTCTTGGGCGCCGCACCGCGAAATTCCGGCGGACCGTCGACGGCCAGGCCCTCGAGAGACCCTCTTCCGCACCGTCCTGGGACGGGTGGTTGTAGAAGACCAGGTCACTATCACCACGCACCTCACCGCCGACCATGTCGACAGGCTGTTGCTGTCCACGAGATGTGTGGCGGACGGCAACGGCGCCTGAACCGGGGGGCAATGCCGCCACAGCAACAGGGGCCCCAGTGGGGTTGCCCCACTCCCTGCCGGGTCAGTTGCCGGGTGACGGTCCGCCGAGGGCGCAAGGAGGCGGTGGAGTCCGGGGCGGAGTCGCGGCTGGGCGTGTACGCATCGGTCCCGAGTTCGGTCATCGTGGTTCGCGGATGCTGTCGATGATGCGAGTCCAGTTGTCGCTGCCATGTCCGTCCCTGATCGCGCGCCGATAGTGGGCCTGCACGGCCAGTGGGAGTGCGAGGTCGAGGCCGAGTGACGTACTGGTCTCGACGATGTGGTCGGACGTCGCACCCATCATGGTGACCGTGCTGAGGTCGCCGGGATGCTCTCCGGCATCAAGCGCGGCGCCGGGGGTCTCTTCACCGGCCCTAAGGATGTCGCCGATCGAGTCGGCGGAGGAGAGCAACTCCGGCAGTGCTTCCTTGGCCTTCATTCCTGCGGTGCCCAGCATCGCGGTGGCGTGCATCAGGCTGGACAAGGTGGTGAGGAACACCGCGAGTTGGGCTTGATACATCAGCTGCGCGAGGCCCGGGTCCTCCCCCAGGTGCTTCGGTGTTCCGAGCAGTGTCAACGTCGTCAGGTGGCTCTCCATGGCCTCGTCGCGGCCGCTGTAGTAGACATGGGCAGCCTCCGTACCGACCATCGGCGCGGGGACCATGACACCTCCGGCGAGGAAGGTGGCTTCGTGGCCCGCTGCCCAGGTCGCTGCCTCGCGTGTGCGGTCGGGAGTGTCAGAACTCAGGTTGACCAGCGTCCGGCCGGCGAGCGATTCGGTGGCGCCGTCAAGGACGTCGTACATCGCCTGGTAGTCGGTGAGGCTGAGGATCACGAGGTCACTCGCTTCGACCGCCTCGCTGGGCGTCGCCGCGAGCGTTGCTCCGTCGCTCACGACACCGTCGGCCCGACCGGCGGTGCGGTTCCAGACGGTGACCGGGTGGCCGGCAGTGAGGAGGGTGCGTGTCATCGCCTGGCCCATCGGGCCAAGCCCGATCACGGTGACAGCGCTGTTCTGCCTGGTGGTGCGGTTCTGTTGTTCGTTCACCCCTCCATGATCGGAGAGCACGACTAGGCTCGGAAGTACCCACTATTTTCTGCGGTACTTACCTTTTCGTAAGGGGATCAGTGATGGCCTTGGCGCCGAGAAGCGGGCCTTATATCTGCGGCATCGACGCCGCCCTCGACGTGGTGAGCGGCAAATGGAAGGGACTGATCCTCTGGGAACTCGATGCCCATCGCGTACGCCGCTTCGCCGCTCTCCGTCGCGGTCTGCCGGGAGTGAGCGAGAAGATGCTGACGCAGCATCTGCGTGAGATGGAGGCGGACGGACTCGTGCACAGGGAGGTCTATGCCGAGGTGCCGCCACGGGTGGAGTACTCCCTGACTGAGCACGGGCGCACGCTCAATCAAGCGCTCGGTCCGCTCGGCGCCTGGGGGGCTGAGCGGATACGTCGCGAAGGCTCCGAAACGGTCGATGTAGCCGAGACCTCAAAGGGCTGAGCATGGGGGCGGCTTCCTGGTCGTCGCCCCCATGCTTCCCCCGGTGAACGGCCCCGCAGGGCCTTGTCAGCAGCTTCAACCGGAGGCCCCCACGCCAGAACCCCTTGCACCAGAGCGGGCTTGAAGTCGCTGGTGTGCGCATTCGGAGGATCTCGTCGTGATCCGCACCGCGCCCTCGACGGACACCCTGGTAGTACGCCCTATGTCGGTGCCTGGAAGCCGCCGATCTTCTGCTCGAGCAGTTCGGCCAGCCGCAGCGGGGTGCGGTCCTCGAACATCGGACCGATGAGCTGCACTCCCACCGGCAGACCCTCCGGGGACCGGCCCGCTGGTATGGCGGTGGCGGGTAGGCCGGGCATGGTGGGCAGACCGGCCCAGACGAGCTGGTCGAAGTACGGGTACTCGACACCGTCGATGTCGATCCGGCGTTCCCTTGGATCGGGGTTGTGGTCGTGCGGGAACGCGGGAGTGGGCGTGATGGGACACACCACGGCGTCGAACTCGGCGAAGAGCTGCCGCCAGCCGTGGCGGTGGAGCTCGCGACGGCTGTTCGCCTCGATCCAGTCGCGGTGGCTGAACACCATGGCGCGCAGCCGCGCCGCATCGAGACTCTGGTCGTCTGCGCCCAGTCCGGCGGCGCGGGTCCGCAGCTGCTCGTACGCTTCGACGGGAAAACGTGCAACCTGGCTCGAAAACAGCAACTGCGTGTAGAGCATCGCGGCTTCGGTCAGATCGGGCAGCAGCGGACTGTGCCGTTCGACGCGGGCGCCGCCGTCGACAAGTGCGTCGGCCACCCGGTTCACGCCCGCCCGCACGGCGGCCCCAGTCGGAATGAGCGGATGCTCGTCGAGGACCAGGACCCGGAAGTCGCAGAGCCGCTCGCGGCGCGCGAGCGGCAGCGTCAAGTCGTGCGCCACACCGAACGTCAGCGGGTCCGGTCCGGCCATGACGTCGAGCAGGAGCGTGAGGTCGCGGGCTGTACGCGCCATCGGACCGACGACGGCGAGGTCAGGTTCGGCCGGCAATGCCGGCGCGGGCGGCGGGACCATACCGCGGCTCGCCGCCAGCCCGAGTGTCGGCTTGTGTGCGTAGACACCGCAGAAATGTGCGGGGGTGCGCAACGAGCCGCCGATGTCGGAGCCGATGGACAGCGCGCCGAATCCGGAAGCGAGGGCCGCCGCTGATCCGCCGGAGGATCCACCCGGCGTGCGACCGTGATCCCACGGGTTGTTGGTGGTGCCGTGGATCTCGTTGAAGCTCTGCACATCTTGCAGTCCAAAGGGCACGTTGGTCTTACCGAGCACCACCGCGCCCGCGGACTTGAGCCGCGACACCTGCACCGCGTCCTCGGCCGGCATGTAGTCCCGGTGTAGCGGCATGCCCCAAGTCGTGGGCAGCCCGGCGATGTTGTAGGACTCTTTTACCGTCACCGGAATGCCGAGCAGCGGCCGGTCCTCACCGCGGGCGCGCGCCTGGTCGGCACCGCGCGCGGCGGCCCGTGCACGGTCGAAGTCCGGCACACAGATCGCATTGATCGCCTTGTCGTCCCGCTCAATACGGGTGATCGCCTCGTCGGTCAGTTCCGCCGAGGTCACTTCACCGGCACGCAAGGCAGCCGCAATTCTTTCGGCTGACTGAGTATTCCATTCCATGAATCCGACCGTATCGACCGCTGGAAGGGGTCACGAAATGCCGTTTCGCGCAACGGGTTTGACGTCTCAGAGGCGAGGAGGTGCCGTTGCACGGATGCGTCGCCTGTGGATCTCCGGGGGGTGCCACGACACAGGCGCCCTCGACGCCATGTACTTGGGCAGGCCGCATGTGGAGGAGGCGAGGCCGACTCTCGACGACCTCATCGAGACACGGTCGGACACTGGTCGACGGCCGTGATCACCAAGGGGCCCGCGTCGTTGCGCACTGCTTTCGCGACGCGGGCAGCCGGAGTTGTTGCCTTCCGAAACCGTCGACGTGATGCGCGTCACTGCCGGAGTTCTTCGGGTCGGGGGTACGAGATCATGACCGGATGGACGCTCATTTCCTTGGCATCTCCGAGCTGGTCGAAGCCCCGTCCGTGGCGGTCGTGGTCGACGTCATGCGCGCTTTCACGGTGGCTGCGTGGGCCTTTGCCCAGGGAGCGGAAAAGATCGTTCTTGCTGAGTCGCTGGAGGAAGCCCTGGCGCTCAAGGGTCGCCACCCGGATTGGGCGACGCTCAAAGACGGTCCGCCCGCGCCCGGGTTCGACACCGTCAACTCGCCGGGCCTGCTGCGGTCTATTGACCTCGGCGGACGGACCGTCGTGCAGAAAACCACGGCAGGGACCGTCGGCGCCCTTGCGGTCAAGGAGGCGTCACTGGTGCTGTGCGCCAGCTTCGTGGTGGCGGAGGCAACGGCTCGGCTCTTGCGGACACGCGAGCGTGACGCTGTCACGTTTGTGGTCACTGGCGAGGATGGGCAGGCCGATGAAGATCTGGCGTGCGCTCAATACATCGCTCGGAGGGCCACCGAGGCTGAGACGGATGCAGTTGAGTTCCTCCGCCGCGCCGGCAAGTCGCGCGCCGCCGCCGAGCTGGCGGAGGGCGTGCGTCAGGGAGTCCATCCTGATGACGTCGCACTCTGCCTCGAGCTCGACCGGTTCCCCTTTGCCATGGTGGCGACCTTGGAAGACTCGCTCATGATCCTCCGCCCGTGCGCGGTGCCGTCGCTGACCGACGAGGCTTCGGCCTGATCGCTGTCGCGCACCACTTGATCGCTCACGCCGCCAGGTAACGGAGAGCCCTTCCCAGCGGTAACCGCCCATCGACCAGAGGTCCAGTGCGGCAACCATGCACCGCCCGCAGGCGTCCAAGTCCCCCCGGAAAGGGGTCTCTTGCGTCGGCCTGACATTCATGAGTACGGGTTCTTGTTCCATAGCGCGCCGGACGGCCCGGGCCCCCGGAGTCACCCTCTGGGACGAGATCGACACCGATCGACGACAATCCCCTTGGTCCTGCGCCAGCAGATCCAGCCCCGAGTCCCCGTCACCCGCGGAACACGATCCGCCAGGAACACAGCAACGCCGAGCACAGCCACTACCCCACAACTCACAACACCGTCCACTGATCAGCGACCGCGCCTCAGCCGATCGACCCAGTGGCCAACACCCCGTCGCGACCGACGAGAACACGACTGAAGGGGACGGCCCTATACCTCATACCTCCGCAGGACCGGACCGATCAGGACCCCACCCCCACCGACCGTCAGGCAGCTGGACCGGCACCCTGCGTTCCACCTGAGCCCGGACCTCAACATGACACCCCTGAGCCGCAATACGGAACGCCTCCCCACACAAGGCCAAGGCCGCACTCGTCGCCCCGCCCGCGAGACCCCGGCGACGCATACGCATCAGTTGCGCGGCCAGGCGGGCTGACCCCACCGCCACTGCCCTACAGGAGACCACCCCTGCTCACGAGTTCGGGCTGCAAGGGGCGGTCACCGAGTTCGCCACGAACACCGACCTCGCCACCTCACCGAACCGCGCAGTGACTTTACGTGAAGACGCATCGCCGGACAGTACATCCACACTCATGACGATCCTGGGTCGATCCTGTGCATCTTTGCAGGCCACGACAGAGATATCGGACGAGGCCACCCATCTCCCCACCCACCCCCTCCCCACACCGTGATAACACGGAGTAATCAAAATCGAGGAGGGCTACGACCGCATGGGTATCTTCAGCCGTCGCCAGAGCGCGACCATCGAGCCGACACCTACCGCCGGCCCCCGTACCCCCTTCCCCGACGACGCCGCCGGCGCCACGCTCGACCCCGCCCTTCGCGCACTGACCGGGCAATGGACCATCGACCGCCCCCACAGCCGCATCGGCTTCTCCGTACGCCACGCCATGGTCACCACCGTCCGCGGCGCCTTCACCGACTACGACAGCACCCTGTACTTCGACGGAGCCCGCCCCTCCCAGTCCCGCGCCGACATCACCATCCGGGTCGCCAGCGTCGACACCGGCGTCGAACAACGCGACGCCCACCTCATCGGCACCGACTTCTTCGACGCCCGCCGCCACCCCGAGATGACCTTCCGCAGCACCTCCACCACCCACGAGGGCAAAGAGACCTTCCGCATGACGGGCGACCTGACCATCCGCGGCGTCACCCGCCCCGTCGAACTCCAACTCGACTACCTCGGCTCCGTCCTCGACCCCTTCGGCTACGAACGCGCCGGCTTCGACGCCACCACCACCATCGACCGCACCCAATGGGGCCTCGTCTACAACCAACGCCTCGAAGCAGGCGGCACCATGGTCAGCGAAAAAGTCCGGCTGCAGTTCGACATCTCCGCCATCCGCTCCACACCCATCGCCTAGCCCCACCACCCCGCACGAAAGCCTCGCTCTCGCCTCACCACGACAGGTGGGAGGGCTACGAGGCCTGGGGATGTAGGCCCGACCGACGGCGAGGCGGCTTCGGCGCTGTCCTGGCAGGCCTCGCAGTCATAGGCACCGGCGGTCATCGGCGTCCCGGCGACCCCGGCCACCCGGCGCCAGACGCCGGCCCCGGCCCGAAGCCGACCATCCGCCCCGCCGACGCACCTCAACCCCACCCGCCCGCCCGATGTCCGTATCTGTGGCATACCCGGCCGTACAGCCATGGCGCGCGCCGCCCACGCGACGGATGCTGAACAGGTCGGCGGACACGTCGGCAGTGAACCGGCAGGACGAGGCCATCGCGTACGGAAGGTCCGGGTGAGCAAGATGAACAACGACGGTGCTGTAGTGGCGGGTGTGCCCGTGCCCGACACGAAGCTCGCGCGCGAGGCGGAGCAGCTGGTACGGGACACGACGAGCGAACTGATCTACCACCACTCGAGGCGGGTGTTCTTCTTCGGGGCGCTCCAGGGCCGCAACCGCGACCTCTCCTACGATCCCGAACTCGTCTACATCGGCGCCCTGTTCCACGACCTGGGGCTGTCCGAACGCTTCCACGGCAGCGGCCGCCGCTTCGAAGTCGACAGTGCCGACGAAGCCCGGCGCTTCCTGACCGCGCGCGACGTTCCGCCGGACAGTGTGCGCCGCGTATGGACGGCGATCGCCCTGCACACCACGCCGGGAGTGCCCCAGTACATGGAGCCGGAGGTCGCACTGGTGACCGCAGGCGTCGAGTACGACGTGCTCGGCATCGGCTACGACGACCTGTCCGCGTCCGACCGCGCGGCCATCGTCGCCCTGCACCCGCGGCCCGACTTCAAACACCGCATCCTCGCGGCCTTCACCGACGGTGTCGCCCCGAAGCCGGACACCACCTTCGGCAACGTGAAGGCCGACGTTCTCGCCCACTACGTGCCCGGCTTCGAGCGCGGCGACTTCGTGCGGACGATCCTCGACTCGAAGTGGGAGCAGTGAGCCCAAGAAGGCCGGCGGTGCCGACGATCGTGATCGTCGCCTTCGACCAGGTACAGCTCCTCGACGTGACGGGGCCGACGGAAGTATTCACCACAGCGACCGGCACCACCGGCGGCGCCGCCTACGACGTGCGGATCGTCTCCCCCGACGGCGCCGATGTCCGCACCTCGTCAGGCGTGCGGATCGGCGTCGACATCGGCCCGGACGCGCTGCCACGCCGCATCGACACCGTCCTGATCCCCGGACGCAGCGACTGGCGCACCGCCGTACAAGACACGGAACTCGTCGCCTTCACGGCCCAACTCGCCCGCCGCGCACGGCGGGTGGCGTCCGTCTGCGCAGGCGCCTTCCTCCTTGCCGAGACAGGCATCCTGGACGGCCGGCGAGCCGCCACCCACTGGCGGCTCGCCGCCGACCTCGCCACTGCCTACCCAGCCGTAACCGTCGCCCACGACCCCATCTACGTACGCGACGGTCCCGTCGTCACGTCGGCCGGGGTGAGCGCGGGGATCGATCTGGCGCTCGCTCTGGTCGAGGAGGACCACGGCGCCGACACCGCCCGCGATGTGGCCCGTGAGCTGGTGGTGTTCATGGCCCGCCCCGGCGGCCAGTCACAATTCAGTGCGCGCCTCAACCCCGCCACCGGACAGCACCCCGCAGTACGCGCCGCCATGGACGCCGCCGGAGCCGACCCGCGGGTGGCGTCCGACCTCACTGCCCTGGCCGAGGTGGCCGGCGTGAGCCCCCGCCACCTCACGCGGCTGTTCCGGGCCGACACCGGAATGACCCCCGGCCAATACATCGAATCCGTACGTCTGGAGGCGGCCCGCGCCCTGCTCGAGGGCGGCGGCGACGCGGTCGAACACATCGCGCAGGCGGCGGGGTTCGGCTCATCGGAGAGCATGCGCCGGGCGTTCCAGCAGACGCTGGGGGTAGCGCCCACCGAATACCGCGCACGATTCCGCACCACCCGCACCACCAACCCCACGGTCACCCGGGCCTGAACCCGCAACACCACACGAAACCCCCACCCCAGCTACGACGTGTGTGGAATTCGGTAGACGGAGACATGAGAGGGCGACTCGGCAGTGAAGGCACCGCCCGCCCAGTCCGCATGCCTGCTTTCCAGTTCGAATCCAGCCAGCTGCGCCATGAGGTCGAGTTCCCCCGGCCAGATGTAGCGGTGAGGGCTGCGGAACAATTGAGCCTGCGTGGTCTCGTCGAACCGGAAGTGGTGTGACACGACGTGCTGACGCAGCACGTCATAGGTGTCCAAACCGATGTAGCCGACATCG
This sequence comes from Streptomyces sp. NBC_01003, assembly GCF_045162695.1. Taxonomy (NCBI): domain Bacteria; kingdom Bacillati; phylum Actinomycetota; class Actinomycetes; order Kitasatosporales; family Streptomycetaceae; genus Streptomyces; species Streptomyces sp. NBC_01003. The sequence continues at coordinate 9,655,961 of NZ_CP108707.1, read as the reverse complement.
GCCTGCCAGACCATGGCGGTCTGGCCCGGCGGGAGCTTGCGCAGCTCAGGTACCCAGAGCTCGATCACGAACCGACCACCGGGCTCGAGGTGTCGGGCCGCATTGCGGAAGCACTCGACCTGCTCAGCCTGGGTGAGCAGGTTGGAGATCGTGTTGTAGACGAGATAGACCAGGGTGTACTTCCCCGGGACGACGGTGGTCGCCATGTCACCCGGGATCACCGGGATCGTTGCTTCGTCCGCCTTGGTGCGCAGTTGCTCCACCATCGGCAATGACAATTCGATGCCGGTGACAGGAATCCCTCGCTCGGCGAGCGGGACGGCTACGCGGCCGGTCCCGATGGCGAACTCGAGCGCGGCTCCCTCCCCTGCGAGCTCGGCGAGGCGGTTCACGGTCGGACCCAGGACCTCAGGTGCGAACATGCCGGATCCCGGCGTGTCGTAGCGCTTGGCAACTTCCGCGTCCCAGATTTTCGCCTGCTCCATTCCACTAACGCTCGCCGCTGGCCTCCGAGATGTCCAGCGAATAACTACCTGGTTCCGCGCGGGGATTGGGAGCAGCTTCTGACCGGCCCGGCCCGGCCCGGAGCAGAACGCGCCCATTTTCGGTTCCGGAGGTTGGTGAGTGTCGTCCGCCGCCGGAACCCTTCCTTCTACCCGTTTGGACACGTGCCGGTTGCCAGGCACCGCTGACGGACGTCGGATCTGAGTGGGCCGGTAATGCACGCCGAGGCGACAGTGTTCCCGGAGATCACGTACCGTCGTCGCCCGACGAGAACCCGTGGCTGAGCCGGCGGCTGATCTGCTGGAAGGGAAATGCGTCAGGTCTCTGACCAAGCCCGGATCGCAATGCCCGCCAATCTCTGACTCGTCCTCCGGGGGGGCAGGTTGCAAGTGCGGGTGCCGAGGGCCTGGGCGGCGATCCAAACGGGGAGTCCGGCCCGGTCGGCGCCGACGCCCGAGGCCGAGCCGGGGGAGAAATGCGTTGCCGTGCCGTCGCAGAGGTAGGCATGCTCCAAGGCGTGACCACCGATGGCGACTTCGCCGACGCAACCGTCATCTTGCCTGTCAGTGTGCGCGATCTGCTGCCACGGGATCTGCCGAGGTGTACTTGGTCCGGCTCGGGCACCCACCTGCGCAGCGTAGAACGAGAGCTGGCTCGCGCTGCGTTGGGCGAGGTGGACTACCTGGCTGTATGCACTCCCGAGGACCTGCCGGTGGCGATCGGCGGCATCGACTTCCAGGTCTGCGAGGAGTCCGGATTCCTGTGGCAGCTCGCCGTGCACCCGGTGCTGCAGTCCCGCGGCCTGGGAACGCTGCTCGTCCGCGCTGCCGAACAGCGGATCCGGGACCGGGGGCTGCGCCGGGCCGAACTCGCAGTGGAGGAAAGCAATCCCCGGGCCCGCGCCCTGTACGAACGCCTGGGCTATATCGCCTACGGCCGCAAACCGGACGTCTGGGACGAGGAAGGGCCCGACGGGTCGATCCGTAGCCACGAGACGATGTGCATTCTCATGCGAAGGGGCCTTTGAGCCGCGGTCAGTGGCACGGGTTCAACGGGCGCGGCGGCGGGGTTGGTCCTGGCTTCGCGTAATCGTGCGACGGCATCTCTCAGGCGGCGAACGCGTCCACGCCCGTCAGTTCGGCGGACAGCGCCCACAGGCGGGCCGCTTGCTCCGGGTCCGTGGCCCACTCCTTGACGCCGACCCGGGAGCCGTCCGCCGGGGCGGGCTCGGCGATGTCGCAGTCCTCCAGGTAGACACCGCCCATGCCGTCCAGCTGGGGGGAGGTCGCCGCCCAGACCTGCGTGGCCGCGCCCTGCTGCGGCGTCTTGAACGCCTCGGGGTGGAGCAGGTTGCCGTGCTCGTCGATCCAGCCCCGCTCGACCATCTCCTGCCTCGGCAGATGCCGCTGAAGGGGCGTCAGGATGCCACCGGGGTGCAGCGAGAAGGCCCGCACGCCCAGACCCTGGCCACGGCGGTCGAGTTCCACGGCGAACAGCGCGTTCGCCGTCTTGGCCTGGCCGTACGCCTCCCACTTGTCGTAGCCGTGGCGCCAGTGAACGTCGTCCCAGCGGATACCGGAGGCGTGGTGGCCGGTGGAGGAGACCGAGACAACGCGGGCGCCACCCGGCTCGAGCGCCGGCCAAAGGCGGTTGATGAGGGCGAAGTGGCCCAGGTGGTTGGTGGCGAACTGGGCCTCCCACCCCGGCCCGACGCGGGTCTCGGGGCAGGCCATGATCCCCGCGCTGTCGATGACGATGTCCAGGGGCCGGCCCGTGGCGAGGAAACGCTCGGCGAAGGCGCGCACGCTGTCCAGGTCACCGAGGTCCATTTCTTCCACCTCGACACCGTCGATCCCGGCCAGATTTTCCTGTGCCGCGCCGACCCGGCGAGCCGGGACCACGACCCGGGCGCCGGCCTTCGCCAGTGCGCGTGTGGTCTCGGCGCCGATGCCCGAGTAACCGCCCGTCACCAGGGCGAGCCGACCCGTGAGATCGATGCCTGCGAGGACATCGTCGGCGGAGCTCCGGGCGCCGAAACCCGAACCGATCTTGTGCTGCGGTGTGCTGCTGTCGCTCATGAGGGCACGGTACGAATTCGAGTGCCCTCGAAGTCAAGTCCACCCTGCGGCCACGGTCTGAACAGGCTCGAACGGGGAAGCAGCCCCGACCGGACGGTCGAATCATGCCCCCCACACACGATGCCGCTGCACCGAGTGCCTCTCCCCCGCCGAATTGACCACCCCCTGAACGGGCCAACTACAGCGGTCAGGGGTCAGCGGTCAGCGGTCAGCGGTCAGTCAGGTCACTACGGGGATCCGAAGGCCGGGATGGTCAGGGGAGCCGTCTTCGGCCAGGGGGAAGCCCGGGTTGTGGGCGATCTCCCACAGGTGTCCGTCAGGGTCGGCGAAGCACCCCGCGTAGCCGCCGTAGGGCGTTGCCTGGGCCGGCTTGGTGATGGTGCCTCCGGCTTGCTGTGCTGCGGTGAGGAGCGCGTCCACATCCTTCGGCGAGCGCATGTTGTGCGCCAGGACGATGCCGCCGAAGCCTGTCCCGTCAGCGCTGTCGAGGCCACAGTCGAGTGCGAGCTTGTCGCGGCCCCACAGGACGAGCCCGAGGCCACCTGCCTGGAAGAAGACGGTCTCTTCGACCTCTTGTCCGCGCCAACCGAGGCTCTCGTAGAACGCCCGGGAGCGCCCGAGATCGGCAACAGCCAGGGTGATCAGACTGACGCGTTGTTCCATGCGCGGAAGCTACACCAGGAGGACCAGGGCCACGACCGCGGTGTCCAGCACCCACGGACGGGCCGCGTCGGCGCGCCGTAGCCGCTCGCCGGCCCGGCCGAACCGAGCGACGAGCGGCCTCGTCCCGCCGAGGTCTTCGGTGGTCACGGAGTTCACCAGCCCATGGTGCGGGTCTGGGCTTTGATGCGGGTCCGGCCCATGCTGCGGGTCCGGCCCGTCATTCGAAGGCAATGGCTCAGACGTCGCTGCGCAGCAGCCGGTGCGCCGCCCCGGCCAGCGCCAGTGCCGTCCAGCCGAGGAAGACCAGGAGCCCGGCGGTCGGCGACAGGGTGGTGGAGTCGTGCGTCAGGGCGAACGTCGCCTCGCCTGCGTTGCTCGGGAGGTACGGGTCGATGTCGCCCTGCCACGAACTGGGCAACAGGGAGATCAGCCCTGGGACGAGCATGAGGGTGGCGACCAGGACCGAGATGCCGCCCGCCACCGACCGCAGCAGCGCGCCCAGGGCGGTGCCGATCACACCGACCAGACCGAGGTAGAGCCCGGCGCCCAGCAGGCTGCGTACGACGCCGGCGTGGGCGAGGCCCATGGCAGCGGGCGTGCCGGAGACGACCCGGCTTCCGACGAGGAAGGCGACGAACGCGCCGACCGTGGCGATCACGAGCGCGACCAGCCCGTACACCACCACCTTGGACCACAGCACCGGGAGCCGGCGCGGTACCGCGGCCAGGCTCGAGCGGATCGTGCCGGTGGAGTACTCGCCCGCCGTGACCAGCACACCGAGTACGCCGAGGGCCAGCTGGGCGAAGTTCGTGCCGAAGAGCGACAGGCTCACGGCCGTCGCGGAGTCGAAGCCACGTTCCATGGGACGGCCGGAGCCGATCTCGGACTTGTAGTGGCTCGCGGCGATGACGCCGAAGGCGACGAGGAACAGCAGGCCCAGACCGAGAGTGATCCAGGTCGAGCGCACGGACCAGAGTTTGACCCACTCCGAGGACAGCACACGCCGTCCGGTCACCCGGTAGACGGGCCCGCCCGGAGTGGCCTGGGCGGTCCCGGGGGTCTCGGGGATCTCGGGGGTTGCCGTGAGGGTGCTCATGTTGTGCTCCCGAAGGTGTCGGCGCCTGTCGTGGAACCGTGGTACTCCACGGCGTCCCTGGTCAGTTCCATGAAGGCTTCCTCCAGCGACACCGCCTTCGCAGTCAGCTCGAACAGGGGGATTCCGTGCTCGGCCGCCTTCAGCCCGATCTCGCGGGCGGTCATCCCGGTCACCTGCAGTTCCTCGGATCCGGCGCGGCCGGTGACCTCCACGCCAGGCCCGGACAGCACGTCCCGCAGCGTGGTCGGGTCCTGCGTCGCGACCTTTACGGTGTCACCGCCCGCCTCGCGGACAAGGTCCCGTACGGTCGTGTCGGCCAGCAGCTGTCCCCTGCCGACGATGATCAGGTGGTCAGCCACCAGGGCGACCTCACTCATCAGGTGCGAGGAGACGAACACCGTCCGCCCCTCCGCCGCGAGCGACGTGAGCAGATTGCGGATCCAGAGCACTCCCTCGGGGTCCAGACCGTTGACGGGCTCGTCCAGCATCACCGTCTGCGGATCGCCCAGCAGCGCGGCGGCGATGCCGAGCCGCTGCCCCATGCCGAGAGAGAAGGCACCGGCCCGCTTCTTCGCGACGGTGCCGAGGCCGGCGAGTTCGATGACCTCGTCGACGCGGCGGCGCGGAATGCCGTGGGTGAGCGCGAGCGCCCGGAGGTGGTTGCAGGCCGAGCGGCCCGGGTGGATCGACTTGGCCTCCAGAAGCGCTCCGACCTCCTGCAGGGGTGCCTGGTGGCGGGCGTAGCGGTGGCCGTTCACCGTCACGGAGCCCCTCGTCGGCGCGTCGAGCCCGACGACCATGCGCATGGTCGTCGACTTGCCCGCTCCGTTGGGTCCCAGGAAGCCGGTCACCGTGCCCGGCTTCACGGTGAAGTCCAGACCGTCGACGGCTGTCTTCTCCCCGTACCTCTTGGTGAGCTGCTGTGCGTCGATCATTCGCTTCTCTCTCTTTTCCGGGCTGAGGCGATGGACACGCCTGACGCCTCCTCCGCAACGCTAAGACCGCGGTGTCCCCGATCCGGTGGTACCGGGGGCTGAAGGGGGCCAGGCGGGTGGTACCGGGGTACTGCGCTGCGGCACCGTGCGCGCGGCGACTCTGCGGTTGCTGTCCCGGCCGAACGCTGGTCAGGAGGTGTGAGCCATGGGGTGCGTGCCGTCGACGCGTATCCGCTGTCTGCGGACGACCCGGCCGGCGGCCGTCTTCTGCAGCAGTCCGTAGGCCAGGACCGGCAGGAGCAGGTGCGGTTTGTCGGGCAGCGTGGTGGTGATCAGGACCGCGCTCGCGCTGCTGTTGTTCATGCCGCAGGCGAGCGTGAGTGACGATGCCGCGGGAGCGTCCAGTCCCAGCAGACGTGCGGCTCCGCGGCCCACCATGAACGACAGCAGGCAGACGCCGGCCGCCACGGCCAGCGCGGCGACCAGCAGCAGCGGACGCGGGTGGGCCAGGAACGAGCCGAGGGCGCCGCAGGCGTTGACGTAGGTGAGGAGGAGTGAGCCGACCAGGGCAATGGGTACGCCGATGCCGACCGCCCGGCGCGGCCACGGCGCCGGTAGGGCCAGGCGGCACAGGATGCCTGCCGTGCACGGCAGGACCACGCCGACCAGGGCAAATCCGCCGTCGCCGGCGTGCAGGGCCCTGGTGAGTCTGTCGGCGTAGCCGCCTCCGAGCAGCGGCACCAGGGCGCTGGTGACCAGAGGAATGGTGAGCGGGCTGAGAAGGGTGGACGCGAGGACGAGCCCCACCATGGTCGGCTGGTCGCCGCCTCCCTTCCCGGTCCACACTGTCGACCCGGCGGCGACGGGCATGGCCACGATCAGGATCATCGCGGTGACCAAGCCGCTGCCGCCGTCGGTGTCGGGCGTCCGGCGCAGCAGGAACGCGACCGCGGGGATGGCCAGCAGCGGAATCGCCAGGTGCAGAACGAGCCCGGCAAGCAGCGCGATCGGTCGGCGCAGCAGGGTCCCCAGCGTGCGCACCGGAACCTGGAGTCCGGCCGAGAAGAGCACCAGAGCCAGCAAGAGCGGTGCGGTGCTCAAGGACAGCCGGCCTGCCGCGCCGAGGGGCAGCGAGTGGGCTCGGCGCAGCCACAGTCCGGGGCCCGGCAGGAGCAGGGCAGCTGCGTAGGACAGGACGACTCCGCGGCCGAGTCGGCGTCGCAACCAGTCGGTCGCCCTGTCAGTCCGGGCAGCGCTTCGGGTATTCAGGGCGGCATTCTTCCGTCGCGGGAGCAGGGGCAGGGGCGGGAAGGAACGCCGATATACGCCGGGCCGGGCAGCTGTTCATTCCGCCATGGTGCTCCCGCGAATCGAGTGGTGCGCGCTGCGCCGCACGGCGGTCAGGATGCGTTCAGGTGCCCTTTGGCGCGGCCGGTGCTGTGCCAGGACCTCGGTCCGAATCACGGCGACGGCGGCTCCGCCGTCGCCGTGACCTGCTCAGGCGTTGAGGGTTCCGGTGCCCAGGAGGGCGAACAGGAGTACGCCGATGATGACCCGGTAGATGACGAATGCGTTGAAGTTGTGCCGGGCGACGTACTTCAGCAGCCAGGCGATGGACGCGTACGCCACGACGAAGGAGACCACGGTCCCCACGACGAGGGGCGCGGTGTCCGCGCCGGCTCCGACGGCGTCCTTGAGTTCGTACAGGCCGGCGCCGGTGAGTGCGGGGATGCCGAGGAAGAAGGACAGGCGCGTGGCGGCGACGCGGTCCAGGTCGAGGATGAGCCCGGTGGACATGGTGGCACCGGACCGCGAGAAGCCGGGGAAGAGGAGGGCCAGGATCTGGGAGGAGCCGACGAGCATGGCGTCCTTCAGCGTGGTGTCGTCCTCGCCGCGCTTGTGCCGGCCCATCTGGTCGGCGGCCCACATCAGTCCACTGCCGACGATCAACGATCCGGCCACGACCCAGAGCGAGGCGAGCGGGCCCTCGATCAGCGGCTTTGCGGCCAGCCCGACGATGACGACGGGAATGGTGGCGTAGATGACCCACCAGGCGAATTTGTAGTCGTGATGGTGGCGCTGGTCGCGGTGGCGAAGGCCGCGTCCCCATGCGCCCAGGATCCGGACGATGTCCTTGAAGAAGTAGAGCAGCACTGCGGCGATGGCGCCGACCTGGATCACCGCGGTGAACGCGACGACGGACTTGTCGTCCACCGGGATGTTCATCAGCCCTTCAGTGATCTTCAGGTGGCCGGTGGAGGAGACGGGCAGAAACTCCGTCACTCCCTCCACCACGCCGAGGATCACGGCCTGTCCGATGCTGATGGCGCTCACGTGTGCTGCCTTTCCATCGAGAGTGCGTGGTCGGCCCGGCGCCGCCACAGAAGAACAACGAGTGTTGCCGACGCGGCCCAGCAGCCGGCCAGTAGCCATCCGGCCGCGACGTCGGTCGGCCAGTGCATGCCTAGGTAAATGCGAGTGAGGCCCACGGTAGTTGCCCAGATCCCGGGGACAGCGAGCAGGAGCGGCCTCCCCCGGCCATGCACCCTGCGGTGTACGGCGAGGGTGAACAGGAGGGCGACCACCATGGACGTCGTGGTGTGCCCGGAAGGCATGGACCATCCGCCGGCTTTCGCCGCCCAGTCCGCGGACGGCGGTCTGGGCCTTGCCAGTGCCGAGGCCAATGCCATACGTGCCAGTTGCGCCGAGGCCAGAGCGAGTACTCCCGTGAGTGCGCCTCGCCAGTGCGCGGTGCGCCGCGCGAGCGTTCCGGCCAGCGCCGCCAGCGCATAGGCCGGCGCTCCACTGCCTGTGTCGGTCACGATGATGGCCAACTGCCGTGCCCAGGACGGACGGTGGTCCAGCATCCACGCGTGCAGGGCCGTATCCACGGCGAAGGGCGACGCCCGCGTCGCGACCGCGGCAACCAGGGTCCCGAGCAGAACACCGCAGCCCGCCAGGACGGACACGGCAGGCCAGAACGGCATGCTCTCGCGCCGAGGGCTGTGGGCAGGCGAAGGAGGCATCAGGCATCCTGTGAGCAGGGTCCACCGCACCTGGAGCGTGACGGCGGGGCTGGGGACACATTATCTTCTATTCGCGAATAGAAGATACGGGTGACTGTAGACCACGAAGGCAGGAGGACGGCGTTGGGTGCTCAGGAACAGGCATCTGGGACCGGTGGCAGGCGCCGGGCCAACGGCGCGCTGGAGGCCGAGATCCTCAGCTTGCTGCACTCGGCCGGACGCGCCCTGACGCCCGGGGACGTGGCTGAACTCCTGACGGCGTCCCCCGCGCACACCACCGTGGCCACCACGCTCGCCCGTCTGCACAGCCGTGGCGTACTCGAACGAACGCCGCTGGGCCGCAGTTACGCCTATGAACCGGTCTCCGACGAGTCGGGGCTGACGGCCAGGCACATGCACCAGGTGATGGAGGCAGGCACCGACCGCGCCTCAGTTCTGACCCATTTCGTGGACGAGCTGTCCGACGACGACGAAGACCTGCTGCGCCGCCTGTTGGGCAGCGACGGGTAGCGGAGAAACGTACCGATGCACCTGGCCGTCTACTTGCCGCTGCTGCTGCCCGCGCTGGCCGGCTTGAGCGCGGGCCCGCTGGCCCGCCGCCTCGAACCGCGGCTGGCGACATGGCTGCTGACAGCAGCCGGACTGATCCTGGCTGCGTCCAGCACCGTGGTCCTCGGCCTGTTGGCCGTGGCGGGAATGGTGCGTCTCCCGCTGATCGCGGCGCTCGAGGGCTACTCGCCTACAGTGATCGCCCGCGACGACCCGGCAGCCTGGCCCGCGGCCCTGGCAGGAGCCGTTCTGCTCACACTGGCCGTTGCGGCCACCGTCCGCCTCACCGTGCGCCGGGCCGGGGCGCTGTGGTCAGCCGCTCTCGAAGCGGCCTGCCTCCCCGGGCGGGAGTCGGTCGTCGTCACCGACGACCTGCACGCCGACGCGTACACCATGCCAGGACTGCCCGGCCGGATCGTGATCTCCCACGGCATGCTGGACGCTCTTGACCCCACCGGTCACGACATCATCCTGGCCCATGAGCGGGCACACCTGAACCACCATCACTACGCGTTCGTCACGCTCGCCCAGATCTCGGCCGCCGCCAACCCGCTGCTCCGCCCGCTGGCCACGTCCGTCGCCTACACCGTCGAGCGGTGGGCCGATGAGTACGCCGCACTCCACACCGGCGACCGGCGCGCAGTCGCCGAAACCGTGGCCAGAGCGGCCGTGGCCACCAAACGAACCCGCGCGCTACGCCTGCCCTCAGCGGCCCTGGGGGTCCTCGGCCGCAGCCCGGCCCCGGGCGTCATCCCCCGCCGAGTCGCAGCGCTGCTCGAACCTCCCCCGCGCAGACCGGCACACCTCCTCGCCGCGGCCGGAGCACTGGTAGGAGTAAGCAGCGTCTGTGTGCTGGAAGCAGCTCATGACTTGCACGAGTTTCTGGAACTCGCGCACCTACGTCGATGACCGCGCTCCGACGCGGGCGAGCACACCCTGCATGCCCGAACCCTCACCGCCGGCCCTGAGTTGCCGCTCTGCGACGAGATCACCTCGGCGCTGGATCCCGACACCGCCATCGCCATCGCCATCGCCATCATGGAACTCCTGCAACGCCTGCGTGCCGAGCGCAACATGGCCCTCACCATCGTGAGCCACGAGACCCAGGTTCCTGAACTCGCTTAATTTCAGGGGCTCTTCGCGTCAGGGCGGAACAGGCGCCGTCGAGCGACGAGTTCGACGGTTATGGCGACTGCGATGGCCTGCACGGCCATGAGGGCGATCAGTACAAACAGCTGCACCGCCCCGGCCATCACCGGACTCGCGCCGCCCAACAGCATGCCCACGAACGCCCCGGGGAGCGTGACCAGGCCGACCGTACGCGTCTGATCCAGGCCCGGAAGCAGGGCGTCCGATGCCGCGGGCCGGGCGATCTCCATGCGCGCATCCCGGTCGAGGAAGCCCAGCGCCATCGCCGCCTCGACCTCGCCCCGGCGCTGTTCCAGCTCGTCCAGGGCGCGGCGCCCGGAGAGCACCGTCACCGTCAGGGCGCCGCCGATGAGAATGCCGGTGATCGGAACAAGGGCGAGTCCCTTGAGGGGAACCAGTCCCGTCAGCAGCAATGCGGCCACCGTGGGGGCGACACCGGCGGCAATGGGTGCGGCGGTCAGCCACCAGGTGCGGTTGCTGGTCAGCCTTCGGCCTGCCGTGCGTACGGCGACGGTGAACATCACGACCAGGAACGCGACCAGGCCGGCCACCGTGGTGACTGCCCAGGTGATGACCACGGACACCGCGGCGAGCTGAGCCGCCGCACGCGCCCCCGCGACCAGGATCTCCCTCGGCCTGCCGGCCGATGAGTCGGGAGACAGACGAAACCAGTAGGCAACCCCCGCCGCCACCGCGAGAAGCACGATCAGTAGCACGCCGAGCGTGATGTTGACCGGGAGAAGAGATCTTGCACTCAGCGTCACACGTCTCACCGTAGATGCCGCGTACTGCAGCTACGGCAGTCAGCCCGGCGCGCTGGTTTTGGGAACGATCCCCACCTCACTATCGTCTACATGACTGTAGACGATACTGTTCGCGTCCCCATAGGAGGAGTCGCGTGAAGGCAGGTGAGGGAGAGCATGAGGCATCGAATCCTGGTCGTCGAGGACGATCACGCGCTGCGTGATGTGCTGCTCCGGAGTCTGCGGGACGAGGATTTCGACGCCGTGCCCGCGCAGGACGGCGCGACCGCCCTGCGGCTGGCGGGGGACGCCGTCGACGCTGCCGTGCTCGACGTCGGGCTGCCCGACGCGGACGGCCGGGACGTCTGCCAGGCGATCAGGGCCAATGGCTTCGTCTTTCCCGTCATCTTCCTGACCGCCCATCATCGGCTCACCGACCGCCTGGCAGGCTTCTCGGCAGGCGGCGACGACTATCTGCCCAAGCCGTTCCACACGATGGAGCTGGCCGCACGACTGAGGGCAGCCCTCAAGCGCAACGGTTCGTCGCAGTCCGCGACCTGCAGAGATGTGCTCCTGGACCCGGTCGGGCACAGCCTGACGGTGCGGGGGACGCGCGTCCCCCTGACTCCCACGGAGTTCCGGTTGCTGGCAGCTCTCATGGCCGCATCCGGCGACATCGTCCGTAGGCGTGAGCTCATCCGGGCCGGCTGGCCCGAGGGGGCCCACGTCAGCGACAACACGCTGGACCAATATCTGACGCGGCTACGACGCAAGCTCCGCGACGGCGGCAGCGCACTGACCGTCACCACCGCGCGCGGCGTCGGGCACCGCCTGTCATGAGGCCCTACGTCTCATGGTTCTGGCCGCGAACCCTGCGCGGGCGCCTGGCCCTGGTAGCGCTGACCACCGCCACGCTCCTGATGGTGATCCTCACCGCGGTGTTCAACACCGTCGTCCGCAACCGCCTCCAGCACCAGGCCGACGACGAGCTCCGCACGCGGGCCGCCGCCGCTGCCGCCACCGTCGACACCAGCGGACCCAGGGTGCGCGTCTTGGAGACGCCGGGTGAGGAACTGCTGGACACGAACGTGTGGATCTACGACGGAGGACGGCTGCTCGAAAAGCCGCCGTCCGCCGCTGCCGGGCCACTGACACGCGCCGCCGACCAATTGGCCACGAGGACCGGCCGACATTGCGTCACCGTGCAGGCCCATGGGCCGGTCCGTCTGTGCTCGCTGCCGGTGCCCGACGGCAAAAGGGACGCCTCGGTGGTCACCGCGCTGGACCTGTCCCCCTACAGCAGTTCTGCCGATGCCCTGCTCTACGCCTCGCTCGCGCTCGACGCCGTCATGCTGGCCTGCACCTACGCGCTGACCCGGTTGGCGGTGGGGCGTGCGCTGCGACCCGTGCGCGCCATGACCGAGCATGCCGCGCAGTGGAGCGCAATAGCCTCCGAGGAACGCTTCGGGAGCGTGGAGCGCCCGACCGAACTCATGCAGCTGGGTGGGTCGCTGGACGCGCTGCTCGACCGTATTCGCGCGCTGCTGCGGCACGAGCAACAGCTCACGCGGGAGCTGTCGCACGAGCTCCGCAACCCGCTCGCCCGGATCATCGCCGAGCTGGACTGGTGGCAGTCCCGCCCTCGTTCCACCGCCGACACCCGGACCACGCACGACACCATCGCGGACGCCGCGCGATCCATGCGCATGATCTGCGACACCCTCCTCGACGACGCCCGTGACAGCGCGGCCACCACACGGGGCGTCAGTGACGTGCCCAGAGTGCTGCGCGGCCTCGCCGATCGCGCCGATCGCGCCGATTCAGCCGGGAACGTGGAGGTCGTCGTCACGGTCCGGGATCTTGGCCTGTCGGCCGGGGTCCCGGGCACACTCCTGGAGCGCATTGCCAGCCCGCTGCTCGACAACGCGCTGCGACACGCACGCTCCCGGGTGGAGATCCGGGCATGCGCCCGTGCGGGCGGCGTCCGTGTCGTCGTCACGGACGACGGCCCCGGCGTGCCGGAGTCGTTCGCGCCGCAGCTCTTCCAGCCGGGGCGCCGCGCCCGGCCCGGGGACGGACACGACGGAGCGGGCCTGGGGCTGCCGCTGTCGCGACGCCTGGCCCGCTCAGTCGGCGGCGAGGTGCACCACGACGAGAAGCACACTCCGGGCGCGAGCTTCGTGATCAGCCTTCCCGCGGGGTGAGCGGCGCGGACTCTTCGACGTCCCGCCGGGTCACCGACAGGTGGATGACCAGTCCGAGGATGACCGCGAGGAACAGCACACTGGTGATCACGGTGCCGATGCCCAGGCCGCCGTCGCCGGTCGGCTGCGACAGATAGTCGCCGATCGAGGCACCGAGGGGACGGGTGAGGATGTAGGCGATCCAGAAGCTGAGCACGGCGTTCAGGCCGAGCGCGAAGTGCGCGACGGCGACTGCGGCGATCGCCAGGGCGAACAGGACTGCGGAGACCCAGTAGCCGAGGGCCATCTTTTCGGCGACGAGGTCGCCGGCCGCGGTGCCGAGCGCGAAGGTGAGCAGCACTGCCAGCCAGTAGTAGACCTCGCGGGGCGTCGTGTCGATGCTGTGGATGGACAGGGTCCGCTCGCGCCGATGCCAGACGACGAACACCACGGCGAGGGCAACGGCGAACGTCGCGGTACTGGCCTCCAGCGGCACGCCCAGGTTGTCGGTGAGGTTGTCGCTGATCAAGGTGCCGACCACGCTGATCAGTGCCACGGCAAGCCAGTAGACGCCGGGTCGATAGGCCTTCGTGCGGAACTGGACGACCAGGACGACCGCCAGAAACGCGCTCATCAGCAGCGACACGCCGGTCAGGCCCAGGCCCAGCTTCTCGTTCAGGAGGTCCGCCGCGGTCTCGCCGACCGTCGTGCACAGCACCTTGATGATCCAGAAGTACGCGGTGACTTCCGGAACCTTGTTCCAGCGCAGCTGGCGGCCCGGGGCCGCCTCAGAGGGCGCGTACGCCCCAGGAGTCTCAGAGGTATCGGTCATGAGGCCCGACCTTGTCAGCCGGAGACTGAACACATCCTGACCGTCGCGTCGGCGCCCCCTCAGTTGCGGCCCGAGCCGTTCAACCCTGCCCCGGCCAGAGCGACTTAGCGACGGTTGCCCTGATGCGGCGAGCCAGGGTGACCGCCCACAGCGGGGGCACGGCCTTCACAAAGCAGGGCCGCCATGAGACCGGTCCACACATTGCGCAACGTGAACTTCCGGCCGGGTTGGGCTGGTTGACGGGGTGGGGCCCATGGACGGGCTCAGACATGCAGGGTGGGCCGGTAGACGAGCTCTTGGATGTCGCCGTCGAGGGTCCGGTGCTCGATCAGCTCGAGGTCGAAGTCGGCCGCACCCTGGAAGATCGGGTCCAACCCGGTCTGACCTGTGATCACGGGGAAGAGCGTCACCTGGACGCGGTCGACCAGGCCGGCGGCCATCAGCGCCCGGTTCATCGACAGACTGCCGTGCGAACGCAACGGCACCTTGGACTCCTTCTTGAGCCGAGCGACGACATCGACGGCGTCGCCGGCGGCGACGTTCGCATCCGGCCAGTCGAGGGGCCCTTCCAGCGAGGTCGACACCACCGTCGCCGGCAGGTTCCTCATCCGGGTGACCCATGGGTCACGCACCTCGGACTCCTCGGTGCTCGAGGCCAGCATCCGCGCGAACGCCCGATACGTGTTGGCCCCGAAGACCATCCGCTGCTCGTCGTCGTACAGGGCGAGACGGTGCTCGAGGAGCTCGGGGCCCTGCTTGCCCCAGTAGCCGGTCCAGTTTCCGCCGGCGGCGCCGAAGCCGTCGAGGCTGGAGAAGACGTCGAATGTGTAGGTGGTGGTCATGATGGTCTCCTCGAATACGGTTGATGGCGTGTCGGGTATACAGACCGGGAACCGCGGCGAGACTCATCGCTCTTGCGCCCCCGGAGTCCGGCCGGCCGCCCCCGATCCGCGCCGGCCGATCCACGGGGCTCATCTATTCCTCCCCACGTGCGGCCACGCCCGACAGGGGAATTTGCTTTCGAATTCGAAGCGTCACAGGGGCCACGTCAGGCGTCCGCGCGCAGATGGTCGCGCGCCCAGGTTTCGAAGGTGGTCGGTCAGGTCGCAGCTGGCGTCCCAGAGACCCGCCGCGACGGCGGTGTCGGCGAGATGGCTCCATACCGCTTCTTGTCGGGGTGCGCCGCGCAGGCCGAACAGGCGTGGCCCCCAGAGCTGTCCTCCGCGCACGGCCGGGTCGAGCACCGCTCGCACCGCCGGCCAGGCGCCGGCGTGCTTGCCTTGGACGAGCAGCGCGGCGGGTGCCGCGCGCAGCCGCGCGCCGAGGCTTCGCACATGGACCGGCGGCCGTGACGGAGTGAGGGCGTCCAGGGCGCCGCCGGGATGGACCACTGCGCTCTCCACCGAACTGCCGAGAGTGCGCAGGCGGCGGTCGAGTTCGAGCCCGAAGTACATCTGGGCCAGCTTGGTTCGTCCGTAGGTGCGTTTGGCCTGGTAGTCCCGCCGGGACTGGAGGTCGTCCAGGTCCAGCCGTTCCGATTTCGCCGCGAAACTACCGACGGTCACGACACGCGCCGCAGGTGCAGCCGACAGCAGCGGCATCAGCAGACCGGTCAGCGCGAAATGCCCGAAGTGATTCGTCCCGAACATGAGTTCATGACCATCCCCTGTCTCGCGACGCGGCGGGTCGTCGAGCGCGACGCCCGCATTGTGGACCACCGCATGCAGAGCACTCACCTCCAGGGATTCCACTGCCGCGCTGAGCGACGACAGGTCAGCGAGGTCCAGCCGGATTGCCCGTACCTGCGCGTCGGGCACGCGAGAGCGGATCGATGTCACGGCGGCTTCGGCTCTCGCCGGGTCCCGACAGCCCAGCACGACCGTGGCTCCCGTCGCTGAAAGCTGCTCCGCGATGAAGTACCCGATACCGGCGTTGCCGCCGGTGACCAAGAAGACGCTGCCTTCTGCGCGCGGCAGCCGGTGAACATTCCAGGGCGGAGTGGAGAAAGTGGGCGACATGACGGGAGGCTCCCTGGATCCGAAGGGGCGAGACGGTTGCGGCCGCTCCTGAGGGAGCAGCTTGCCATCCACAGTTCCAGCGCGAACCGACACATCGCCTACGGATCACCGACCGCCGTGACGGATGCCGACACCCCGCCGACAGACGGCCGGTCCGCCGACCGACGGTTGCCCACTGCCGAGTCGGATTCAGATTCCGACTCGGGCCTCCCAGCGGTGAAGACGCAGGTGTGTCGTGGCACGGTCGTTGTCATTGGCGAGCATCGTGACTTCGAAATCGGCTGGCCCAATTGCCCATCGGCGAGCCAGGATCATCCTGTGATGCGCCAGGCCTACGAGGACGCCGAACTCCACGAGTCCATAGCCGAGTTGGCGGCCGGGACCGGCGAGAGGCGGCGGTTCTCCGCGAAGATCCTGCCGCCGTGGTGCCGCAAGTCGCCGAAGGTGTCCGAGGTACTGCCATGAATCACCACGACGCAAGGCAGGAGGAAGAACCCGCGGAGCACCTGCGCTTCTGGACCTACCTGAGGGAGTTTGAGCAGGTCACGGAGGCCGACGAGGTCGACCTGGTCAGCGAAGTACTCACCGACCCGGACGAGACGATGGCCCGGTCCGCCGTCCTGCGGTATCTGGACAGCCGAGCCGCCGACCTCCACTCCGGACCCGCCTACGAGTCCTGGGCCACGAAGATGACCCAGGCGACGGCACGCTACCCGTTCCTGACCCGGCGCCTTCACGGATGGTCTCTCTTCCGGGCCGTCACGCTCAGGCAGTCGTGGCGTCCGGATGCTTTGCTCGACTCATCTGACTGGCTCCAGCGTAAAACGGCCGAAGCGTCGAACGCGGCCGCCCTGGAAATCCTCGCCGCCCGAGGTCGCACCAAGCGGATCCGCAACGCCGCCCGCATCAATCTCAAGCAGCAGAGTCAAGGCTGAGTGCAGTCCTCAGGTGTGTGCCACACCCAAGGTCTGGAACATTGCTCGCGTTCGATGCGGGCAGGCGGTCCGTAAGACCTTGACACGGCGCGGGTCTGCCGAGGGAGGCGTGTTCCTGATCTACGGTGCTGACATGGTGCGTGCCGGTGGTCCCCAGACCCGTGGACCGGACAGGTCTGCGGCTTCGGGCCGTTCCCTGGCCCCGCTGCTCGCTGTCTGCGCGGGCTACTTCATGGTTATTTTGGACGTGACCGTCATCAACGTCGCCGTTCCGGCGATGGGGCGGGAACTGTCGGCGTCGCTGACAGGGATTCAGTGGATCACCAACAGCTACACCCTGATCTTCGCCGGCCTCCTGCTCACCGGCGGCGCGTTGGGAGACCGGTTGGGCAATCGCCGGATCTTCTGCACCGGGGTGGTGGTGTTCACCGTCGCCTCGGCCGGCTGCGGACTGGCCCGGAGCACCGGGACTCTGATCGCCGCCCGGCTGCTGGAAGGCGCCGGCGCGGCAATGATCGTGCCCGCCTCCCTCGCTCTCCTCCAGCAGGCGTATCCCTCCCCCGTCGAACGCTCCCGGGCCTTCGGCCTGTGGGGCTCCATGGCCGGCATCGCCGCCTCGGCCGGGCCCCTCCTGGGCGGCCTCCTCGTCACGACCGTGGGCTGGCGCTGGGTGTTCTTCATCAACCTGCCCGTCGGATGCGTCTGTTTGCTGCTCACGCTGCGCCGCGTGCCCCCTTCGGCCCGGCGCACGGACCGCCCCGTGGACTGGCCGGCCCAGTGCGCGATCATCGCGACGGTGGCCCTGCTGACCGCCGTACTGAACGAGGCCGGACGACGCGGCTGGACGGACCCACTGATCCTGACCGGGGCCGGCCTGTGCCTGCTGGCAGCAGCCGCGTTCGTCCTGCGGGAGCACCTGGCCCGCACCCCCGTGCTGCCCCTGCGGCTGCTGCGCTCCCGCGCGATGAGCGGAGGAGCGGTCATCGGCCTGCTGTTCAACTTCGCCTTCTACGGGATGATCTTCACCGCCAGCCTGTACTTCCAGCATCAGCGCGGCCTGACCGCGCTGCGCACCGGGTTCGCCCTTTTCCCGGCAGTGGCCATGACGATGTTCGCCTCCGTCCTGTCCGGACGGCTGGCACGCCGCACCGGACACCGCCCGCTTGTGGTCACCGGCTTACTTCTTGGAGGGGCAGGCCTGGCCGGCTGGGCCGCGGCCGGACCGAACCCGAGCTATGTACTGCTCGTGGCGCCGATGATGGCGGCGGGCTTCGGTACGTCCTTCGCCCTCACCGGGTCAACGACCACCGTGATGGCGGCCGCCCCTGACAAGTACTCCGGCACCGCCTCCGCCCTGTTCAACACCACCCGCCAGGTCGGCAGTGCCACAGGTGTCGCGCTGGGAGGCTCCCTACTGGCCTCCACAGGCAACTTCACCACCGGGCTGCGGACCAGCATGGCCATCGGTTCGGCCGCTTACCTGACGGCCGCCGCCCTTGCGCTCTTCTGCATCCCGCGGAAGGCACCCCGCCACGCCACCGACTGAATGGCGGCGAGGCAGCGAGCCAGGGCATGGCAGGTACGCCGATGGGCCGGCCGGTGTGGAAAAGCCACTCGTCGTCAAATACCCACCTGTAGCACTCTCGTGGCCGGAATTATGGCCTCCGCCACGCGCGTGTGGCTCGCGCCCTGATGAAGTGAATGAATGCGAAGATCCGTTTCCCTTCTGCCGGCCCTGGCCGCGACCGCCCTGCTCTTCACGGCCTGCGAACCCCCGCCCCACACACAGGTCGACGACCCGGGCAAGGACGGCGTACGGATCACATCTCTGACCTTCCCCTCGGTCTCCCCCTCGCCCACCCGCACCACTTCCGTCTCCGCCGACAGCCTCCCCGTGGACTCGGGGGTCATTGCCTCCTACGAGGTCGCCAACAAGGGCACCAAGACCCTGACCTACTCAGTCGTCTTCACCTTCATGAGCGGTGACGGCGGGGCCATGACCAACCAAACCGTGACCGTGCGCGACGTCGGCCCCGGAAAGACCGTGCGAGGCACCGTCCGGGCCGGAGAACTGCCGCCCGCCGCCCCTCGGGTGACGGGGGCAAAGGTCCTCGAAGTGACCAAGGTCCCCGCAGGCGAGGCGCCTGCCGCGACGGGCACGTGCCCCGCCTCCGGCATCCGGGTCAGCGCCGACAAGGGCGACGCGGCCATGGGACTGCGCGTCGTGGGGCTCCACCTCGACAACTGCGGCGCGCGCGACTACACCGTCGACGGATACCCACTCCTGGAACTCCTGGACGACGACCTCAACCCTGTCCACGGCATCCAGATCCTCGACGGCAGCGGCGACATCACCACCGGCGCCGGGCCCGACGAGCAGCCACGGCCCGTCATGCTCGAGCCCGGCGAGTCGGCAACCGCCGGCCTGGTGTGGCGCAACACCACCGAGGCCGGTACGGCAGTGAACGTTCCCCATGTGCGCGTCCGGGCGAAGGCGGGTGCCGACCCGGTGACGGTAACCCCGCACCTCGACCTCGGAACCACCGGAAAGCTCGGGGTCAGACCGTGGGAGAAGGCGGAACGCTAGGGCCTTTCGTTTGGATCAGGCTGGATCAGAAATGCGTGGTGATCCCGAAGACGCGGCGCAGTTGTGCCATGTCGTGCCGATCGCGTTCAGACGGCTCGTATCCCTGGTGGAAGTGGACCTGCTACTCGGCGGACAAGCACGGGACGGGCGTTCCCTTGATGGTGCCGGTCACGAAACACGAGCAGGGATAGGTGAAAGGGCGCTGCGGTTCGGGTGATGCCTGCACTGCTGAGCCGTCGTCGGCAAAGACCAGCGGGTGAAGGTCGATCTCCCGTCCGTCCGCAGCTGCCATGACGAATCGGATGGGCCTCCGATCCACACTCTCCACGAAGCCCACCTCACCAAGGGCCCCCAGCGCGGCGGCTTCCTGGTCCTGCCGGTGCATCAAGTCCAGGTCGCGGTGGTCTCGGGTCTGCTCGCCGAGCAGAGCATCGATTCCCCACCCTCCACCGATCCAGACGTCAACGGTCGTCCGGCGCAAAAGAGTTAGAACGCACAGCACGTCGTCAGCTGTCATCACCCGACGCAGACTAGAAGCATCCGCCTGTGGCAGCGACCGAATTCCATGTCCCCCGCTATGTCGTACCCGCGGATGCCGCGCTCTCGCTGTGTGGGCGAGTCTGGGAGTAACGCAGTGTGCGGCCCCGGCGCTAACCGGGCCCGCACACCGCTCTCTCAGCAGGCAGACAGTCAGCGTCCGCCGCCACCGCCGCCGCCGTAGCCGCCGCCACCGCCGCCGCCGCCGCCGTAGCCACCGCCACCGCCGCCGCCGCCGCCGTAGCCACCGCCACCGCCGTAGCCACCGCCGCCGCCGTAGCCGCCGCCACCGTAGTTACCGCCGCCGTAGCCGCCGCCACCGTAGTTGCCGCCGCCGTAGCCGCCGTAGCCGCCGTAGCCGCCGTAGCCGTAGTTGTTGTAGTTGTTGTAGCCACCACGACCGTAGCCGCCGTAGCCGTAGTTGTTGTAGTTGTTGTAGTAGCCGCGGTTGTAGCCACCGTATCGGTGGTGGCCGTAGTAGCGGCAGTCGTTGTTGTGCCAGCTCCAGCCCCAACCACGGTTGTAGCAGTCGTTGTAGCCGGAGTTGTGGTGGGTCGAGCCTGTGTTGGCCGAGGCCGTCCCCGCTGTGCCGATCGCGGCGCCGCCCGCCATCAGAACTCCGGTGGCGGTCACTGCGAAGAGGCGCTTCACGCGAAGTGCTCGCATGAGATTTTTCTCCCTTCCATCGTCTCGCGCACCCGAACGCGAGATGGATGGCCGCGCACGCAAGAAGGATCAGGGGCGCGCGGTCGAAATGTCACCGCTCTGGATTTGAGAGACACGCCGTAGCCATCCACCGACCGTGTCGGCCGTGTACGGCTCTACGCGCGAACCCCGCAGCAACAGTCGAGCTGTCCACCGCGAGAAGACTTCGCCGAAGTGGCGCGTCCCGGGTTGCGGTCTCAGTGGTAAACGCTACTCCCAATCCGCTCCACGTCATCTTGAGCGGGCACTCATCTCGGCACCGAACCCGTTCGACCCGGCCCGACCGGCGCCTCACTTGCGGGCAAATCCGCTGGTGGCAGAGCCTTCTGAGCACTCACCTGATGTTCCGGCCGCCACAGCGGCACAACCTCACGCCAAGCCGGCCTGAAGGGAAAGAACTGCCCCGACAGGTCCAACCGTTGCCGCCTTCGCGGAGCCCGGGGCACCGCTTCCCCTGCAAACTCTGCCCGACAGCAGTGACCCAAGAGATGCACGCGCTGCCAGTCAGTCACCAAACCCCGCGTCACGCGTCGCCACGTGTCGTCGCTGGCCGTGGCGACAGCGACTGCGTTGCGCGGCCGGCGATGGCGGTGACGCGCGCGGTGAGTACTTCCGCCTCCAGGTCGAAGGTGTCTGCCTGGCTGCCGGTGTCGGCGGCATTCTGCTGGGCGGGTGTGTGGGCGGTCGGGTGTGCGGGTGTGTGGCAAAACTTCTGCCGCGGCACGAGCTCAGGAGCAGGGGCCGCCCGGTTCGAAGTCGCCGCCGGCTCCCTTGCTGCCGCTGTCGCGCTGGTGGCCGCGGCGGGCGTCGCGGTCGAAGATGCCCAGGATCTCGCAGGGGCCGCCCTCGGCGCCGATGGCGTGCGGGAGCATGGTGGGGAACTCCGCGGCCTGGTTGGTCTCGACGCGGAACCTGCGGTGGCCCAGCATGAGGATCGCGGTGCCGGACAGGACGACGAGCCATTCCCGGCCAGGGTGCGCACGCATGCGCGAGGGGTTGTCCGGCGGTGGCTCGGTCATGCGCTGGCGCACGACGCTCATGCCGGGGTCGCCCTTGACGGGCCAGCGCATCACGCCGTGGGCCGCGTCGATCATGGGACTCGTGATGACGTCGTCGGAGGCGTTCTCCACGAGCTGGTCGAGAGATGTGTCGAGAGCGCGGGCGAGGGTGACCAGCTGATCCAGGGCGAGGCGGCGCTGGCCGTTCTCGATGCGGGAGAGCGTTGACTGGCTGACTTTGGCGCGGGTGGCCAGTTCCTCCAGGGACCAGCCCTGTGCCACGCGCAGGGCGCGGATCCGTTTGCGTACGAGGCTGTCCAGCTCCCCATCATTTTGCGTCATAGGCAACATCGTATGCCCGACATGCAACTGGGGGTTACGTTCGGTTACGAGGTGACCCGGAAAGGCTGAGGTCACGCCCGAGCGAGAGGGTGCGAGGACATGACGGTGACGGCTTCCGCGTACGCGACCGACACACTGCCCCAGGGGAATGTCGACGCCGTGGTGATCGGCGGCGGGGCCGCTGGTCCGAGCGGTGCGCTGATGCTCGCCCACTCCCGCCGCTCGGTCTTCGTGATCGGCAGCGGCACGCCCCGCAATGCGCCCTGCCGAAGCCATGCACGGCACTGGGGGCGCGGTGTCGTGCACCGCCCGAACTCCCACGGCTGGGAGGTGCGCGACGAGCCCATCGGCACCCTCACCACCGGCCCCGCCTCGGTCCACCACGCGCTGCTGTTCCGCCAACTGACCGACGGCCTGGTCTACTTCACCCGCGGCACCGAGCTGGACGAGGACACCCGCGCACGCTTCGACGCCCGCGACATCCGCGTCGTCGACAGCCCGGTGCGGGACCTCCCGAAGAGCGAGGACGGCGGTATCGCCGGGGTGCGTCTGGCCGACGGCACGCTCGTGGCTCGCCGCATCCTCGCGGTCGCCACCCGGATGCGGGCCCGCACCGAGGGCGTGGACGGCCTGAAGCTCCCGATGGAGGACCTGTCCGACAACTTGGGCCGCCGCTTCGCCTCCGGCATGGCCGACGCCACCGAGGTGCCGCACGTGTGGGCTGCCGGCAACGCCACCGACCTCACCGCCAGGTGGCCGCCTCCGCCGCGGCAGGTGCCCACATCAACGCCCACCTGACCACCGCCGACATCGGGGCGGCCTTCGCCGCAGTCAGGGCGACATCGCCATCACCGCCTGACGCCCGGGCCCATGCGGAACAGCGCACATCGAACCGAGCGCACGGCTCCCGCACCCCGCCCCACTCCCCCGGCGACTCACCATGCTCCAGCCCGCCCCTCGTAGACCCCGTATGCGAACTGGACACCGTACTGGGTGTCGCCACGCTCTGCGCGCTCCTCTCGGCCCGCTACCAAAGCTCCATCGACGGCAAAGCTGCACGGCATCCCCCGGAACACCGCGGACGCCGCACGGGAAGGCCCGGCCAACGCTGTCGAGGCAGCGGGCAGCGCCGGCTCGCACGCCCAGCAAGTGGTCCACGCCGCGCGGCAGTCCTTCATCGACGGCTGGCAGCAGGCCATGTGGGCAGGCGCTCGCCGTCATGGGCGCCCTGTTCGTCTACGTCCTCGCCCTCGGCCCGAAGACGACAGCGCCGGGCGCAGCGATCGCGAACGGAAAGGGGACCACCTCGGAGACCGTCTCCGCGTGACGCCCGCACCCAACCAGGCGCAGAATGCCATCTGTTGACAGGGCATCAGGCGCTCGCACACGACGACACCTGCCACCCTCGACCGGTTCTGCCTACGTCGACAGCGGCTGGCAGCGCTCCTGCCGCTCGGTGGCTCAACACGCTGCCGCAGACCCGCCGAGTACAACACCGATGCGGGACTCTGCCCGAGGCCTGTGTGAGCATGGCGTGCGCATCAGTTTCGAGCGCCGGAGGGGCTTTGATGGACACCCACGACTTGGACCATTTGCGCCGGTGCGTCGAGTTGGCTGCCGAAGCGCTGGAAGCCGGGGACGAGCCCTTCGGCTCGGTACTCGTGGACGGCGCCGGAGTCGTCCGCGCCGAGGACCGCAACCGGGTGGCCGACGGCGACGCCACCCTCCACCCCGAGTTCGAACTCGCCCGCTGGGCGGCCGCGAACCTCTCACCTCAGGAGCGGGCCGCCGCCACCGTCTACACCTCCGGTGAGCACTGCCCGATGTGCTCGGCCGCACACGCCTGGGTCGGGCTGGGTCGCATCGTGTACGTGGCCTCTGCGGCCCAGTTGTCCGGGTGGCTCGCTGATTGGGGCCGCCCCCAGGCGCCCGTGCGCAGCCTGACCATCCAGGAGGTCGCTCCCTCGGTCGAGGTCGAGGGCCCCGTCGATGAACTCGTGCCCGCGGTCAACGAGTTGCACCGGCGCCTCGCACTACGGGCATCCAACGCCTGACCGACCGCATCTGTCCTCTCAGCGGCCTGGCCGGCGCCGGGGCCCACCCGCACCACCCGCCGTAACCGGGCGCCGTTGCGACGAGCACCGCACCCCACCCGCTGGGCCGAGCTCTCCGAGTGCGGTTTCCCCGGCCGGTCCGGGCGGCTGATGTCCAACAGAATCGTCAATCGGCGGGCGGCAGCGACAGCCACTCCTTCCAGGTGATTTCCCGGCCCAGGTAACGAGGCTGTCGGAAGGGCCAGCCGGTGGCGATCCACTCGGGCACCAGCGCGTCGAGCGCGCGCTCCGCCTCGCTGCCGACGAGGTCGTCCACCACCCACCAGGAGATCTCTCCGTCGGAGCCGATGCGCTCGGGCGGATCAATGTAGACGCAGCCGAGGACCGCCGTCTCCTCCTCGTCAAGCAGCGCGTAGTTGAAGGACTTGTGCGCGGCTATCTCCTTCTCGTGGCGCAGTAGGTCGACGCGGTCCTCTTCGTAGGTCATCGTCTTCTTCGGCCATTCCCAGGCCGGACCGAAGATCTCCCACAGGCGTTCCTGGGAGCCCATCACGGCCGGGTAGTCGAGCGCGGTGTCCGCCTCGCGGATCGGCCGCAGGTGCAGCGCGGTGTGGGGCACGGGCACATGGACGGGGTGAACGAAGTCATCCGGCAGCCAGCTCATGAGAGGGAGGTTACAACCGGCCGCCGCGCAGGCGGTCCACACGGCGCAGATGCGCCCGCTCCACCGGACATGTTCAACATCCGGCACGCAGTCCACCAGTCCGTCGAAGTCCTCATCCCGACAGTGGTGTGGTGATCCGCTTCTCGAACCAATGGTGGGCGTACGGCTCGTCGTTGAAGGCGGCGACCTCCTGGAATCCGCAGGAGTGGTACAGGCCGATCGCGGCGGTGAGCGCCTTGTTGGTGTCCAGGCGCAGTACGTCGCAGCCGTGCCGGGCGGCCCGCACCTCCAGCTCGGCCAGGAACCGGCGGCCGAGACCGAGGCCCCGGGTGCGGGGATCGACCCACATGCGTTTGATCTCGGCCGGGGCGCCGGGCGGCAGCTTCAGACCGGCGCAGCCGACAGGCTCGCCGTGGAGCCGGGCGACCAGGAACAGGCCGTGCGGTGGGCGGAGTTCACCCGCGTCGGGCAGCAGGCTCCGCGCGGGATCGAATCCGGTCTCGAAGCGTTCCTGTATTTCCGCGAAGTAGGACCGCAGGCAGTGCTGGGCGTCCGGGCGTTCCGGATCAACCACGTCCAGCGTGACCGTCGCGGCCGTCAGCAGCCGGTTGACCTCGGCCATGGCGGCGACGAGCCGGGCGCGCTGGTCGGCGTTGAGCGGCTCCAGGAGAGAGCCGGCCAACTCGTCGCTACGCCGGTCGAGCACGGCGTATTCCGCGCGGCCTGCGTCAGTGAGACGTACGGTGCGCACGCGCCTGTCCTCCGGCTGCGGCTCCACCGTCACGAGGCCGTCCGTCTCCAAGGAGCGCAGCAGCCGACTGACGTAGCCGGAGTCGAGCCCGAGGTGCTCGCGCAGCCACCGTACGTCCCGGCCCCGTACGCCGATCTCCCAGAGCAGCCGCGCCTCGGCGACGGGCCGGCCGAGGCCCAGGTAGTGGTCGTGAAGCACGCCCACACGTTCGGTGACCGTGCGGTTGAACCGCCGCACTCCGTCGATCTGCGTCGCATCCATATCTCTGACTTTAGTCAGAGAATCCCGGTCGGGTCAGTCAGGGGTTTCAGCCTTCCGCGCGCCGACCGGGCCACGCACCAGCGGCTGCTCGTCACGGAACGTGTACCCCGCTCGCCGGACGATGAGTTCCCGTAGTCCCGGAAGTCCTACCTGGCAGACTCCGCGCCGATGAAGGAGAAGCTGTGACGGACGATGTCTGGGCAATGGTGCACGCCGAGCGTGAGGCGCTGATCGACGACCTCGCGCACCTCAAGGACGATCAGTGGCTGAAGCCGTCGCTCTGTGATGGGTGGACCGTGCACGACGTGCTCGCCCATCTGATCGACACGGCCCGCACGACTCGCCTCGGTTTCGTGAAGGACCTGGCCCTGGCACGGTTCGGCTTCAACCGTCAGAACACCCGCGGTGTGGAACGCGAACGCCGGAGTACACCGCAGGAGACCCTGGAGCGGTTCCGTCAGGTGGCATCGCGCACATCAACCCCTCCGGCGCCCCTCGACAGCCGGCTCGTCGAAGAAGTCGTCCACGGCGAGGACATCCGCCGACCCCTCGGCCTCACCCGCACCTACCCCCCGCAGGCCGTCGTCAGATCACTCCGCCTGCAGACACGCACTCCTGCATCGTTCGGCGGAGCCAAGGAGCTGCTGACGCGCCTCCGACTCAGGGCGACGGACACCGACTTGACGCTAGGAACGGGGCCAGAGGTGACGGGGCCTGCGCTCTCCCTGCTTCTGGCTGTGATGGGGCGCCGGGCGGCACTCGACGATCTCCACGGCCCCGGCGTCGCCACGCTGACGGAAGGTGCCTGACCGCTCTCGTCGGGACTGCCCGGCCCTCGGCACGGGCGGCCTCCGCCGGCTCCAACAAGGCCACCCGCAGGACGCCACACCGCCGGGGCTCGGCCCCGGTCGTCCTGAATGATTGCCGCTGAGCCCTCTCCTCCGGCCCGAAAGGTCGCCTGGCCAACTCGCTCTCCCGCTCGCTTCCCGGGTCGGTTCGGTCATCGGTATCAGCGCGTACGGCGCCTCGCCCGTTCGCCGTTACCCGCTGCCGCACTGCACCGGGTGCACCGGGTGCACCGGGTGCACCGGGTGCACCGGGTGCACCGGGTGCACCGGGTGCGGCTCTACCACGATCAGGCGCTGTGCAAGGAGCCGTCCGGCAGCATCACGCCCTGGCTCGCCGATCAGTACTACTGGCCGCTGTCCTGCGACCGCTGCTTGACCGTCTGGCTGCCGCTGCAGGAAACCCCCATGGAGATGGGCCCGCTCGCCTTCGCCCGCGGCAGCCACCACTTCGCGTACGGCCGCGACCTGCCCATCTCCGACGAGTCCGAGGCCCGCCTCAAGAAGACCCGTCACCGAGCAGAACTTCGAAAACGTCGCAGAGCCGTTCGCGCTCGGCGACGCGAGCTTCCACCGCGGGTGAGCCTTCCACCACGCGGGGCCCAACCGCGCCAACGTCCCACGCCGTGTCATGACGGTCATCTACATGGACGCCGGCATCCGCGTCGCCGAGCCCACGAACGACCACCAGGCCGCCCGACCGTGGCTGGATGCCCGGCACCAGGATCGGCCAGGTCCCGGACACTCCCCTCCACCGCGTGCTGCACGACGTGCGCCGCTGATCGGACCGCGCCCATGGCCACAGACATCACCGGCCGCCACTACCCGGCACCTGGTATGTTGCCCCGGCACCCGCCCGACCGTAGGCTGAATGCGCTTTCAGGAACAACGGCGGGCAGCCGGGCACGCCACAGGTGCCGGGCGAAGGGGCGAGGCGAGACAGCAAGATGACCACTCCCACGGTGTACGACGTCGCCGAACAGGCGGGCGTCTCCATCGCGACCGTGTCGCGCGTCTACCGCAACCCCGACGCGGTCCGGGCGGAGACCCGCGAGAAGGTCCTGGCCGCCGCGCGCGAACTCGGCTACGTACCGAGCGGCAGCGCCCGCGGACTCGCCAGCCGGGCGACCGGCGTGCTGGGACTCTGCTTCCCCGACTTCCACGACACCGAGGCGGAGCACGCCGCGGGCGCCGAGGACGCCGAGCTGGTGCTCTACTCGGACCAGGTCATCCGCGGCATGGAGCGCGCGGCCCGGCGCCAGGGCTACGCGCTGCTGATCTCGGCCGCGCACGCCGACCAGGCAGGCCGGCAACTCGCCGAGGTGGCGGGGCGCGTGGACGGTCTGGCCGTGCTTGCGCAGTCGCTGACCGATGAGGACCTCGACGTCGTGGGGCGCCGGCAGCCCGTCGTCCTGCTGGCCGGCGAGCGGCACGCCGGCTACGACCACGCCGAAGTGGCGAACTTCGACGGCCAGTTGGAGCTGACACGGCATCTGATCGTCGACCACGGGCTGCGCCGTCTCGCCTTCGCCGGAGGGCCGGCCGACTCGCCGGACGGCGAGGCACGCTTCCGCGGCTTCCAGGCCGCCCACCTGGAGGCCGGACTGCCGTTGCCGAAGGCGCCCGACACCAGAGGTGACCTCACCCAGGCCGCGGGCCGCAAGGCCGCACTTGAGCTGCTGGACCGGGACGAGACCATGCCCGACGGCCTGGTGTTCGCCAACGACCAGATGGCGGTGGGCGCGCTGCACGCCCTGGAGGCGCGCGGAGTCGCCGTCCCGGACGACATCGCCGTGACCGGCTTCGACGGGATCCCGCTGAGTCGTCTGGTGCGGCCGACGCTGACGACCGTACGGCAGCCGACCGGCCACCTGGGCGAGGTGGCGGTGGAGCTGCTGATCGCCCGGCTCCACGAGCGCGACCGGGCGGCCGAGCTGCGCGTGCTGCCGGTGTCGGTGACCCGCCGGGCGAGCTGCGGATGCGCACAGGAACGCACCGTTTGAGCGGGGCACAACAGCCCTTTTCCCGCTGCGTGTTCGCGGATGTCCGCACGTTTACGGAAGCGTTACCTCCAGACCCCTTGAGTCGGTCCGCCTCGTACTACAAGGTCATGTATGCGCTTACGTACAGCGCTTACATGAATGTAGGAGGGCCCCATGACACGCACCAAGTCCGTCAGCGTCGCCGCGACCGTGGTGGTGACGGCGCTCGCCCTGACCTCCTGTGGGAGCGGCGGGGGTGAGCAGGTGGCGGCGGACAAGAAGCAGACGCTCACGGTGTGGGCCATGGGCGAGGAGGGCACCCGCCTCAAGGCGGTCACCGACGAGTTCACCAAGCAGCACCCGAACATCACCGTCAAGGTGACCCCGGTGGGCTGGGACGTCGTGCACCAGAAGCTGGTGTCGGCCATCGCCGCCAAGAAGACGCCGGACATGGCGCAGATGGGCTCCACGATGATGGGCGAATTCATCGCTCTGGACGCCCTGGAGCCGGTGGACAGCAAGACGTTCAAGAAGTCCGACTTCTTCCCCGCCACCTGGGACAGCAACGTCAAGGACGGGACGGCGTACGGCGTTCCCTGGTACGCCGACACCCGCGCGCTCTACTACCGCACCGACCTCGCCGAGAAGGCCGGCGTCGACAAGGCCCCCACCACGTGGAAGGACCAGCAGGATCTCGCCGCCGCCTACCAGAAGTCGGGCACCGAGTGGGGCACGGACCTGCAGCCCAGCAGCACCGGCGCCTGGCAGAGCTGGGTCCAGTACCTGTACTCGGCGGGCGGCGAGCTGATCGGCAAGGACGGCAAGCCGGCCCTCGACTCCCCTGAAGCGGTACGGGCGTTCACCGAGTGGGCGAGCTACTTCAAGAAGGGTCTCGCCAAGAAGACCTTCACGCCCGGGTACGACGTCACCAAGGACTTCGCCTCCGGGAAGCGGCCGATGTTCCAGTCCGGCCCCTGGATGGTGCGCAACATCGCCGATCAGCAGCCGCAGATCAAGGACAAGTACAAGGTCGTGCCGGTCCCCGCGGACAAGACCTCGACCTCCTGGGTCGGCGGCGCCTCCCTGGTCACGTTCAAGGACAGCGCGCACAAGGCGGCGGCCGAGGAGCTGACCCAGTACCTCACCACGCCGAAGACGCAGGCCCAGTGGTACGAGGCGGACAGGGCGCTGCCGGCCAACAAGGCCGCCTGGGACGAGCCCGCCCTCAGGAGCGGCGGCGAGTCGCTCGCCACCTTCAAGGCCTCGCTCGACACGGCGAAGGCGATCCCGCCGCTGGAGAAGTGGAACGAGTTCGCCGCGGCCGTCGAGGGCGCCCTGGCGAAGATCTCGCAGGGCGCGGACCCGGCGGCGACCGCGAAGACGCTGCAGAAGACGGCCGAGGGGCTGGTGGACTGACCCCATGAGCACCACCACCGCACAGGCCGGTGCGCCGGGTGCCGGACAGGACGCAGTGGTGTCGAAGGCTCAGGCTGACGGCACCGGGCCCGGCCGGCGCCGTCGGGACCGGCTGTCCCGCCACCATCTTGCCGGCTGGCTGTTCTCCACACCGTTCCTGGTGCTGTTCCTCACCTTCATGGCGTTCCCGATCGTGGCCACGCTGTTGATGAGCTTCACCGACTTCGGTCTGCGCAATGTCACTGATCCGCTGTCCGCGCAGTTCGTGGGCCTGGACAACTACACGAAGCTGTTCCAGGACGACAAGTTCGTCAGGGCGCTGTTCAACACGGCGTACTTCGTCGTGCTCGGCGTGCCGCTCACGATCGGCGGCGGCCTGGCGGCCGCGGTGCTGCTCAACTCGGGCATCGACCGGCTGCGCACCTTCTTCCGTGTCGGCTTCTACGCGCCCGTCGTCACAGCCATCGTGGCGGTCGCCGTCATCTGGCGCTTCGTCCTCGATCCCAGCGAGGGCCTGATCGCGGGCCTCGGCCACCAACTCGGCATCCAGACACCGGACTTCCTCGGCTCCGAGACACTCGCGATGCCCTCGCTGATCATGATGGCCGTCTGGCGCAACATGGGTTCGGCGATGGTGCTCTTCCTCGCCGGTCTGCAGGCCATTCCGACGGAGGTGCGGGAGGCGGCGCGGATCGACGGCGCGGGGATCTTCCAGGAGTTCCGCAGGATCACGGTGCCGCTGCTTCGGCCCACCATGCTCTACGTCGCCGTCATGACCACGATCGGCTTCCTCAACGTCTTCGAGGAGCCGTTCGTGATGACCGACGGCGGCCCGAACGACAGCACCCTGACGATCTCGCTGCACATGTACCGCGAGGGCTTCGACTTCTTCCACATGGGCTACGCCAGCGCCATGGCGTACGTCCTGTTCGTGATCGTCCTCGCGATCACGACGCTCCAGCTCCGTCTCCTCAAGGACAAGACCTCATGAGCACGACCGAGACCCGGGCCCCGCTCGCGGCCCCGGCGAGCAAGGCGCGGCGGGATCCGGCGGCGCGGGCCCGTCGGACACTCGTGTACGTCCTGCTCACCGTCGGGCTGATCGTGACGGTCGCGCCGTTCCTGTGGATGGCACTGTCGTCCTTCAAGACGCAGCGGGAGCTGGGCGCGAGCCCGCCGGTGTGGTGGCCGACCGAGTGGACCCTGGACAACTTCCGGGAACTGCTCGACCGGATGGACGTCGGGCAGGCGCTCTTCAACTCCCTGCTCGTGGCCGTGTTCGTGACCGTCTGCAATCTGCTGTTCTGCTCGATGCTCGGCTACGCCCTGGCGAAGCTGAACTTCGCAGGGAAGCGGCCGATCTTCGGTGTCGTGCTCGGCGCCCTGATGGTGCCCGGCAACCTGATGCTGCTGCCCATGTTCGTGATGATGAGCGCGATGGGGCTGATCGACAGTTACGCCGCGCTGATCCTGCCGTTCGCGGCAGGGGCCTTCGGCGTCTTCCTCATGCGGCAGTTCATCCAGGCCATCCCGGACGAGCTGCTCGAGGCGGCGCGGATGGACGGCGCCCGCGAGTGGTACATCTTCTGGCGGATCGTGCTGCCGCTGGTCAAGCCGGCCCTGGCGACACTGTCGATCTTCGTGTTCCTCGGCTCCTGGAACAACTTCCTGTGGCCGCTGGTCGCCACCAACGACCCGGGCAAGTACACGCTCCCGGTCGCACTCGCCACCTTCGCCACGGACCCGACCCAGGCCGACGGTTCCAACGGCGTCCTGATGGCAGGCGCCTTCCTCGTGGTGCTGCCGGTGCTGCTTGTCTTCGTCCTGCTCCAGCGCTTCTTCACTCAGGGCATCGCCACCGCCGGGCTGAAGTAGCCCTTCCCGCCGGCCGGTTCCCGTCCCCCGCCACGGGGACGGGAACCGGAGAATCCGTACGCCATGAATGTATGCGCATCCATTCGAGAGGCGGACCACCATGCCACCGAGGAACGCCGCACAACGCGCCCTGGACCGGCCCCCGGCAATGACCGCCACCCTGCCACCGCCCGCCGGACTGCGCGCCGAGGACGGCACCGGTCATGTGTTCCTGACGTGGGAGCCGGTGCCGGGGGCCCGTGGTTACCTCGTGCACCGCTCGCCGTTCGCGGAGGGCCCCTACGCGCCCCTGACCGGGCAGTCCCTCCCCCGCCCTCCGTACGCCGACACCCGGGCCGAGCCCGGTCGCGGCTACTGGTACAAGGTCGCGGCCCTGACCGACGACGGCCCCGGACCGCTCACCACGACGCCCGTCCCCGGGTGCGTCAAGGCCCGGGGTATCGCCCTCGCGACCGTGACAGTCACGGTCGACGCCACCGGCGCCGTACCGCCGCACGTCACCGGCGACGGCGCCCAGGCCCTGGTCAACGCCGTGGCGAGGCACACGGACGACTGCTCGCACGTGTACGTCGTGGTGTGGAACACGGCCCCCGACCGCCCCGGTATGCCGCCGGGTTCGCCGGCGCTGGACCGCACGGCCGTTGTACGGGTGACCGGCCTCGCCGCCGACACCTCGTATGCCGTCTCACTGCACCGCGCGGACACCACCGACGCCGCAACGACCCGCGACGCACTCGCCGACACGCTCCCCCACGAACAACTCCCCCCGCTCACGACAGCACCGGACGGCGCCGCGTCCCTGTCTCTCGACGTCCCGCTGCCGGGCCTGCGCTCGCTCCACCTGTCCCGTATGTGACCACGCCCCCCACCTCAAAGGAGAGACCGGGATGAAACGCCGTACCTTCCTCGCCACCGCGGCGGGCGCGTCCACCGCACTCGCTCTCGGGGCCACCGGCACGGCCGCGGGAGCCGGTACCTACGCCCTGCTGCGCCGCTGGTTCCGCGACACGTACCGCTCCATCGAGGCCCTGACCACGGACTTCGGTCTGGCCGCGGACACCATGGACGTCACCGCGAGCACACTCACGCCGTCCGTCAACACCTCACCGACCAACATCGGTTGCGGCCTGTGGGCGACGGTCGCGGCCGGCGGACTCGGAGTCGTCGACGCCACGACGATGCACCGCCGCCTCGCCCACACCGTAACCGCCGTGGAGCGGCTGGAGCGCGCCCACGGCTTCTGGTTCAACTGGTACGACGCCTACACCGGCGAGACCCTCACGACATGGCCGGGCAGCGGCGACCCGGTAGACCCGTTCCTGTCGTCCGTCGACAACGCGTGGCTGGTCACGGGCCTCAGGATCGCCGCCGACGCCGACCCGGAGCTGCGCCCGCGCGTGGCGCGGCTGCTCGCGGACGCCGACTGGTCGTTCTACTACACGCCGTACGACGCCTCCGACCCGGCAGCCAACCCCGGCCAGCTGCACGGCGGCTACTCCACGGCCACCGAGTCCTTCACCCCGCACTGGTACGGCGCACTCAACACCGAGCCACGCATGGCCAGTTACCTCGGTATCGCCGATGGCTCGCTGCCCGGAGAGCACTACTGGCACACCTTCCGCACGCTGGAGCCGGGCGCCGGGCAGGACCAGCAGCCCGAGGGTGAGTGGGTGACGGTCGACGGTGTGCGGCTGTGGCGCGGGCACTACACGTACCGGGGCTGCAAGATCGTCCCCTCCTGGGGCGGGTCGATGTTCGAGGCGCTGATGGTGCCGCTCTTCGTACCGGAGGCGGCGTGGTCGCCGGGCGCGTGGGGGCTCAACCACCGACGCCACGTGCGCAGTCAGATCGAGCACGGGATGGTCGAGGAGGCGTACGGCTACTGGGGCTTCTCCCCTGCCGACGTCCCGGCGGGCGGCTATGCCACGTACGGCGTGGACGCCATCGGCATGGCGGTCGACGGCTACACCTCCGGGGGCGTGGTCACGCCGCACGCATCCTTCCTCGCGATGCCGTTCGCACGCGACGAAGCGGTCACCAACCTGCTGCGCATCGCCCGGGACTTCGGGGCGTACGAGGACGGCCTGGGCTTCCGCGACTCCGTCGACGTGAACACGGGACGGGTCAGCGACTACATGCTCGCGCTGGACCAGGGCATGATCGCGGCGGCGCTCGCCCAAGTGCTCAAGCCGGGGCTGCTGCAGGGCCCGTTCCGCAGCGGAGGGTTCGCGCGGCGCGTGCGGCCGCTGCTGGCGAAGGAGAACTTCGGGATATGACGGAGACGAGACACGGACGGGGACGCCCCGTCCGGCGCCCCAACATCATCGTGATGATGACCGATGATCACGCAGTGCCCGCCATCGGCGCGTACGGAAGTGTCATCAACCGGACCCCGGCGGTGGACCGGCTCGCGGCCGAAGGCATGCGGTTCGACAACGCCTTTTGTACGAATGCGATCTGCTCGCCCGCCCGCGCGACGCTGCTCACCGGCGCGTACAGCCATGTGCACGGCATGACGACGCTGGAGCAGCCGGGGCAGAAGTTCGACGCGCGTCAGCCGTCGTTCCCCGCGATGTTGCAGGCGGCGGGCTATCAGACGGCGATCATCGGCAAATGGCACCTGGGGCACGGCGGGGTCAGTGACCCGTGTGGCTTCGACCACTGGGAAGTCCTGCCGGAGCACGGGCAGTACCACGACCCCACATTCCTCACCGCCGACGGTGAGCACAAGTACGCCGGCTACGTCACCGACATCATCACCGACCTGGCCCTGAGCTGGCTGGACGGGCGGGATCCCGACCGGCCGTTCGCGCTGCTGATCCAGCACAAGGCGCCGCACCGCGCCTTCGAGCCGGCCGAGCGCCATCGTCACCTGTACGAGCACGAGGAGATTCCGGCCCCGGCCACGCTCCACGACGACTACGCGGACCGGGCGGACGCGGCGGCCGAGGCGCGGATGCGGATGTCCGACCTGCTGCCGCAGGACCTCAAGATGCCGGTGCCCGAAGGGCTTTCGGAGCGTGAGGAGCGGGAGTGGCGCTATCAGCGCTACATCAAGGAGTACCTGCGGGTCATCGCGGGGCTCGACGAGAACGTGGGCCGGGTCCTGCACTACCTCGACGTCAGCGGGCTGACCGACGACACCGCGGTCGCGTACACCTCCGACCACGGTTTCTATCTGGGTGAACACGGCTGGTTCGACAAGCGGTTCATGTATGAGCCGTCGCTGCGCATCCCGTTGGTCGTGCGCTGGCCGGGGGTGGTGCAGCCGGGGTCGTCGTGCGACGAGCTGGTGGCGAACGTCGACTACGCGCAGACGATTCTCGACCTCGCCGACGTACCCGCGCACGAGCGGATGCAGGGCGACAGTCTGCTGCCGCTGCTGCGCGGCGAGCGGCCGGACGACTGGCGTGACGCGGTCTACTACCGCTACTTCGAGCACCTGGACGTGTGCCACGGCGTGCAGGCCAGTTACGGGATCCGCACCCGGACGCACAAGCTGATCCATTATCCGGGCCACGGTTCGGGGCAGGTCGGGGCGTCGCCGGAGACCCGGGCGCCGCAGTGGGAGCTGTTCGACCTGGAGCGGGATCCGGACGAGCTGCACAACCGGTACGACGACCCCGAGTATGCGCAGGTCGTCGAGGACCTCACGGCGCGGCTCACCGCGCTGCAACTGCGCTGCCTGGACACACCGGAGCACGTGAGCACCGAGGAGCCGCGATGACACAGCAGCCAGTGCCGGTCACCGCCCCCGGCTTCGCCCCGCGGCGCAGAACCGTCCTGGGCGGCCTGGGCGCCGGGGTTGCCCTGGCGGCGGCCCCCGGGTCGCTGAATTCCGCAGCGGCGGCCGCGACGACCCGGTCTCCGGGCGATGGTTCCGCCGCCTCCGTCACCTACCGCGACAAACAGTTCCTCATAGACGGCGAACCGGCTGTTGTCCTCGCCGGTGAGATCCACTACTTCCGCCTCGAGCGCGCGGACTGGCAGTCCCGGCTCGACAAGGCGAAGGAAGCAGGACTCAACGCGATCGCCACGTACATCCCATGGATGTGGCACGAGACCGCGGACGGCTCGATCGACGTCACCGGCCGGACGAGGCCCGAGCGGGACCTGGGCGCGTTCCTCGACCTGTGCCGGGAGAACGGCTTCCATGTCATCGCCAGGCCCGGTCCGTTCACCATGGCCGAACTGAAGGGCGAGGGCGTCCCGCAGCGGGTGCGCACGGACCACCCGGAGATCGTGCCGACGGGCTGGCACGGCGACAAGGCCACCACGGCCGCCGTCGACTACCTGGCGCCGGCGTACCTCAAGGAGGCCAGGCGCTGGTACGACGCGGTGATGCCGGTCATCGCCGAGCGCCTGCACCGCAAGGGCAGGCCCGGCGTGATCGCCTGCCAGCTCGACAACGAGATCGGCATGCTGCCGTGGGTCAGCAACGGACCCGTCCTGACCGACCGTTGCCTGCGGGACTTCAATGCCTGGCTGGACTCGACGTACGGGAAGGACCTGGCCGAGCGCTATCCCTTCGCGGGTGGCAGCGCCGCCGAGCGTGACGCCGCGATCCGCTCCCCGAAGGACGGCTACGCACCCGCCCTCATGCACGACCTGGGGACGTACATGCGCGGCGCCATCGCCGACTACGCGGCACGGCTGCGCTCGTACGCGGAAGCGGGTGGTGTCCGCGGCATCCCGTTCCTGATCAACATCCATGGCACGGGCGGCGGGAGTGCTGAGAACTTCCCGATCGGTGTCAGCCAGTTGATGGAGTCCTACGCGGGCAAGCCAGGGATGATCTCCGGCGCCGACTTCTACCTCGGTGATCTGACCCTCGGCAACGTGACGGACTTGTATCTGGTCAATGCGTTCATGGACGCGGTCAATGACAGTGATCAGCCTTTGACAGCCCTGGAGTTCGACGCCGGGCACGCCGACTACGGGGACGACCTGAGCAATGAGACAGGGCGTGGGGCGGTCGGGCTCAAGACGCGGCTCTGTGTCGCCCAGGGCGCGAAGATGATCAACTACTACCTGTTCGCCGGCGGCTTCAACCCGAAGCTCGACAAGCCGGTCGGCGACGGCAACGACCGCATCGGCATCACCGGCGAACGCCATGGCTTCGCCGCGCCCGTCGACCCCGAAGGCAGGCCCGGCGTCAGCTTCGCCGCCACCAAGGAGACGGCGCACGCCGTCCACGGGCTTGCCGCGGCGCTGGCGCCGATGAGGGCGGAGTACGACGACGTTGTGCTCGGCTTCGTGCCCGACCACTACCTCACCGAGTACCGGCCGCCGGACAGCGACGCCGTGCAGGCCGTGGTCGACGACGTGACGGGCACCCGTGGCTTCGGGCCGCGTGGCGCCCTGTCGCGGGCCATGCTGCTCGGCGGCTTCCGGTACCGGAGCGTCGATCTTCAGGCCGGGGACCTGGATCCGGCCGAGCAGCCGGTCCTCGCCCTCGCCACGGGTCAGTACCTGGCGCGCATGGTGCAGGAGCGTCTCGTGCGGTACTTGCGGGCGGGCGGTTGCTGTTGTCGGGTCAGGTGCCGGGCAAGGACATGACGGGCGCGTCCTGCACGGTTCTGCGGGACGCGCTGGGCCTGACGCCGGGCAGGACCCTCACGGACGCGAACCAGTTCTGGCTGTCCGTCACCGCGCACGGGTGGGCGGCGCCGCGGGCCGAGATCCGGGTGCCCAAGGCTCAGTTGTGCTCGGCGAGCCGGGGCGAGACGGTGCTGCGTGAGGTGTCCACGGGGGACGGCTGCGGCTTCGACATCCCTGTGGGCAAGGGGCGGGCGGTCGTGATCACCACGGCGTACCGCTGCGACCTCGACCTCTGGCTCAGCGCCTGCAAGGTTCTGGGCGCGGTACCCGCGATCTCTCACAGCTCCACCGACGCGGGCGTGTTCATGCTCACCACGAAGGACGAGCACGGCGGCCGTCTGCTGCATGCCTTCAACGTCACCTCCGGCTACGCCGAGTCCTGCACGGTCTCCGAGAAGGGCAAGGCTCTGTTCGGTGGAGAGCGGCTGTACCTGGAGGGGGCGAGCGCGGCGATGCTGCCACTGGGCCTCATGGCGGGCGGGCTGCGCATCGCGTACGCGACCGCCGAGATCACCGGGATCGCGGACGGCGAGGTCACCTTCCATGCACTGGGCGGCGAGGCAGTCGTGGCCGTCGACGGCCGGGCGCGGTGCGAGGGCGCCAAGTCCTCTTACGAGGGCGGGCGCACGATCCTGCGCGTACGCCGCGGGGAGTTCACGGTCCGCAAGGGCTGACGCCGGTAACGCAGGAGGGGCCGCACCGCCGGAGGGCGGTGCGGCCCCTCTGTTGTGGGTTACGGCTCGAAGGTCGGGTTACAGCACGAAGATCCCGTAGCCGAAGCCCTCCGCGCTGATCCGGCCCCCGCTCACCGTGACCCCGGAGGCCACCACCGGGGTGGCGGTGTCCTTCGGCGCGGCCGCGTCCGCGTGTTCGCTGCGCGGGTTGACGACGACGAGGTAGCGGCCGCCGCGGATGTAGGCCAGCGGATATCCGTCGTGCAGGACTTCGGTGCTTCCGTCGGGGCCGAGTTCCGGGGTGGCGCGGCGCAGCGCGATGAGCCGTCGGACCAGGTTCAGAAGGGAATCGGGGTCGGCCTGCTGGGCGGCGACCGTGGGCCGGTTCGCGTCGGGGTCGACGGGCAGGTAGAGGCGGTCGGCCGGGGCGGTGGAGAAGCCCGCGTTGGGAGTGTCGTCCCACTGCATGGGGGTGCGTGAGCCGGCCCGGTTGTAGCGGGGGCCGAGGCGGCTGCCCTCGTGGTCGGGCAGGCCGGGGACGTAGCGCATGCCGATCTCGTCGCCGTAGTAGATCGCGGGCAGCGTGGGCCAGGTGAGCTGGAACGCGAAGGCGGCGGGCAGCTGCTCGGCTGTGCGGGGCCCGCAGGCCAGGCGGGAGAAGTCGTGGTTGGCGGTGGGCAGGGCGATGAAACCGGCCTCGCCGATGGCGTCGCGGGCTGCGCGCCAGCCGTCGAGGAAGGTCCGCGGGGATCCTTCGCCCGAGGCGTCGAAGTACGGGGCTTGCGGCGCCCAGGGCTCACTGACCGTGCCTGCGAAGTTGTTCCACAGCGAGCGCAGGTACAGGCCGTCGTTCTCGGAGCCGAACTGCAGGAAGAAGTCGGCGTGGAAGCCGGCCGGGACGGAGGTCGCCGGGTCGCCCCATTCGGACAGGAGTGCCGCGTGCGGGTGCCTGGTGTCGAGCCAGCCGCGCAACTGCCGCCACAGCTTGGCGGTTTCGAGGTGGCCGGGGTCGTCCTTGATCAGCGATGCGGCCATGTCTACGCGGAAGCCGGACAGGCCGAGGGAGAGCCAGTGGTCCATGATGTCGCGCAGGGCGCGGCGGTTGGCGCGGGGTCCTTCGGCGTCGACGGGCAGGCGCCAGGGCTCGTCAGCGTTCATGCGGGCGTGGCCGAAGTTGAGGGCGGGCTGCGACTCGAAGAAATTGGGCTGGTAGAAACCGGAACGGGTGCCGGGCGAGGCGACGAAGCCGGGCGGCGCCGTCTCGGTGTCGGCCCAGATGAAGCGCTGGTCGGCGGGGTCGTTGGCCGACGCCTTGAACCAGGCGTGTTCGTCGGAGGTGTGGCCGGCGACCAGGTCGAGCAGGACGCGGATACCGCGGCTCCGGGCGGCGTCGACGAGGTTGACCAGGTCGTCGTTGGTGCCGTAGCGCGGGGCGACGGTGAGGTAGTCGCTGACGTCGTAGCCCGCGTCCCGGAACGGCGAGGCGAAGCACGGGTTGAACCAGACGGTGTTCACGCCGAGCCAGGCGAGGTGGTCCAGCTTGGCCTCGGCACCGGCGAAGTCGCCGATGCCGTCGCCGTCGGAGTCGGCGAAGGACTGCGGGTAGATCTGGTAGAGGACGGCGTCGGCGAGCCACTCGGTGGCGGGGCGGCGAGAGGTCATGGGGTGGGGTCCTCCGAGGACGGTCGGGGTGGTGCGGTGTGCAGAACAGCCTCGATCGGCAGGTGGTCGCTGGGGAAGCGGCCGCTGGGCGCAAAGGTGTTGGCGTGTGCCGAGCGGACCCGGACGCCTCGCGAGACGAGAATCCAGTCGATGCGCTCGCCGTCAGGGACCGGGGGCAAGTAGTCGTGGAAGGTGCCCAGGTCCGGGCCGCGTTCCTCGGCCGCGTCCCAGGCGTCCACGAGTCCCGCGTCGGCGAGCAGCCGGATGTACGGCGAACTGTCCGGTCCCGCCGGGGTGTTGAAGTCGCCGGTGACGACGGTCGGGATGTCGGGAGCGAGCGCGCTCAGGCACTCGGCGAGCAGGGCCGCGGAGCGTTCGCGGGCGCGGGCGTTCGCATGGTCGAAGTGGGTGTTGGCGGCGTACAGCTCGCCGCCCGTGGCCAGGTCGCGGAAGTGGCCCCAGGTGACCATGCGGGGGCAGCCGCCGCCCCAGGTGTTGGAGGCCGGGACGTCCGGTGTGCCGGAGAGCCAGAAGTGACCGTGTGCCAGGGGGGCCAGGCGCCGGCGGTCGTAGAAGATGGCCATGAACTCGCCCTCGCCACCGCCCTCCCGGCCCTCTCCGATCCAGCCGTAGTCGTCACCGTACTCGTCCAAGGCGGCCTCGACATCCTGCACCTGGTGCCGCAGGCCTTCCTGGGTGCCGATGAGGTGGGGACGTCGGCGGCGCAGCAGCTCGGCGACCGTCTGCCTGCGCTCGGGCCAGGTGTGGGGCGCGTTGTCCCAGTGGACCTGCAGGTTGAAACTCATGACGTGCAGTCCGTCCCCGGCCGTCGGAATCCCGAGGTCGGCCATCAGAAACCTCCACCCACTTGTATGCGCTTCCTGAATGCGCTTACATGGCTGACGCACACGTTAACTTCGCATGGGCGATGCGGCAATAGAGCGGTGAGGGGCTCGCATGCTTCGAGGATATGAGGACCAGGTCAAGGGCCTTCTCGACCAGATGACCACCGCGGAGAAGCTGGGTCAGCTGCAACAGCTGACCTGGACCGGTGACACGGGTCCTGGCGGCGGCCAGACCGCGCACATCGAGGCGGCGGCGCGCGCCGGTCTGCTCGGCTCGGTGCTCAACATCCATGGTGCGGCGCACACCAACACCCTGCAGCGGATGGCCGTCGAGGAGTCCCGGCTCGGCATCCCGCTGCTGTTCGGCCTCGACGTCATCCACGGCTTCTGGACCACGTTCCCGATCCCGCTGGCCCAGGCGGCCTCCTTCGACCCGGAGGTGGCCCGCCGCGACGCCGAGGTGTCGGCAGCGGAGACCCGCTCGAACGGTGTGCGCTGGACGTTCTCGCCGATGATGGACGTCACCCATGAGCCGCGCTGGGGCCGCATCGCGGAGGGCTGCGGCGAGGATCCGTACGTCAACGCCGCCTTCGCGGTGGCCAAGGTCCGCGGTTACCAAGGTTCCGACGGCGGCGGCGAGTTGGCGGACGGGAAGCACATCGCGGCGTGCGCCAAGCACTTCGTCGCCTACGGCGGGGCGGAGGGCGGCCGCGACTACAACACGGTCGATGTCTCCGAGCAGCGGCTGCGCAACCACTATCTGCCGCCCTTCAAGGCCGCCGTGGACGCGGGCGTGGCCACGGTGATGGCCGCGTTCAACACGGTCGCGGGAGTACCGGCGCACGGCAATCCGCACACGATGAACACGATCCTCAAGGAGGAGTGGGGCTTCGACGGCTTCGTCGTGAGCGACTACACGGGTGTCGAGGAACTCATCGCGCACGGCTTCGCCGAGGACGGTGCCGACGCGGCACGCCTCGCCTTCAACGCCGGGCTCGACATGGAGATGGTCTCCACCAACGTGACCGAGCACGGCGAGCAGCTCGTCGCCGACGGCCTGATCGGCGAGACCCGCCTCGACGACGCGGTCACGCGCATCCTGCGCCTCAAGTTCGCCCTCGGCCTGTTCGACCAGCCGTACACCGACGAGCCCGCCGAGATCACCGGTCCGACGCCGGCCGCACGGGAGGCGGCGCGAGCCGCCGGCGCCCGGTCGATGGTGCTGCTCAAGAACGACGACGGTGTCCTCCCCCTGGAGCGCACCACGCCCTCGATCGCGGTCGTCGGCCCGCTCGCGAACTCCACTGACCTGCACGGTACTTGGGCCGGTCCCGGCGGCTTCCAGCTCCCGTCCGTGAGTATCCTGGACGCGGTGCGCACAGCGGCGCCCGACGCCCGCGTCACCCACGCCGACGACGACATCACGGCCGCGGTCGCCGCGGCGCAGGAGGCCGAGGTAACGGTCGTCGTGGTCGGCGAACCCCCCGCGCTCAGCGGCGAGGCGTCCGTGCGCAGCGACATCGGACTGCCCTCCGGGCAGGAGGAACTGATCGCCGCCGTCGCCGCGACCGGCAAGCCGTACGCCGTGGTGCTCCTGAACGGCAGGCCCCTGACGATCGGCGGCTGGCTGGACACCGCGCCCGCGGTCCTTGAGGCCTGGCACCCGGGCATCGAGGCGGGGCACGCCGTGGCGGACGTGCTGTTCGGCACGGTCAACCCCGGCGGCAAACTGCCCGTGTCCTTCCCACGGGCGGTGGGCCAGATCCCGGTCTACTACAACCACGAGAACACCGGCCGCCCCGCCCATGTCCCCGGCGCCGACCCGAAGTTCGTCTCGAAGTACCTGGACCTGGACGAGACCCCGCAGCTCCCGTTCGGGCACGGCCTGAGCTACACGACGTTCACCACCGGCGCCCCGGAGCTGCGGCGCGCCGAGATCACCCGCGACGAGCTGGCGGCGGGCGAGACGCTCGAGGTCACGGTGACGGTCACCAACACCGGCGACTGCGTCGGCGACGAGGTGGTCCAGCTCTACATTCACGACGTCGCGGCGAGCATCGCCCAGCCGGTGCGCCGGCTGCGCGGCTTCGAGCGGGTGACGCTGGAGCCGGGCGAGAGCACAACGGTCCGCTTCCGGCTCGGCGCCGATGACCTCGGCTTCTGGACGAACGACCCGGCAGGGACGTACGTCGTGGAGCGCGGCCGCGTCGACGTCTACGCGGGGACGAGCTCGACGGCGGAGGCACGCGGCACGCTGCGCATTCTCTGACGGACAGTACGGTCTTCCGGCCGGCGCCGCGGCCGACCTCTCGCAGGTGGCCGCGGACCGGGACATGTGGTGACCGCCCCTGCGCCGCGAGGCTTCGACGTGTCAGGGGGCTTCGAGGCCGGACACCGCGGCGGCCATGCGGTCCACCGCTTCGCGCAGGATCGCCGATGAGGTGCCGTAGTTGATCCGTACGAACCCGGCACCCCCGCTGCCGAACGCGTGCCCTGAGCTCAACGCGACCCGCGCCTGGTCGAGGAACAGCTGGGCGGGGCCGGCGATGTCGCTGACCACCGGAGTGGCAGTGGTCGGCGACGTCGTATGGAGCCCGAGGGTCCGGCAGTCGAGCCAGGCGAGATAGGTCGCCTCCGGCCACATCAGGGCGAGCCCGGGAAGACGCTCGGCGATGAGGTCGGCGAGTAGCGCCCGATTGGTGTCGAGACCACGCAGCAGCGCGTCCAGCCAGGGCCGTCCCTCCTCGAAGGCGGCGGTGTGGGCGAGGACGCCGACGTGGCTGGGTCCATGGCTGACCTCCTCCGGAAGCCGGTGCAGGTCGTCGACGGCGTTCGGTCCGGCTACCAGCAGTGCTGCCTTCAGGCCGGCGAGATTCCAGGCCTTCGACGCGGAGTGCAGGGCGAACGCGTCCTCGGCGCCGGGGATGGTCAGGTACGGGACGAACTCGGCACCGGGCAGGACCAGGGGTGCGTGAATCTCGTCCGAGACGACTCGCACTCCGAAGGACCTGGCCAGAGCAGCGACCGCGATGAGTTCGGCCCTGGTGTGCACGGTTCCGGTGGGGTTGTGGGGGTTGGCCAGCAGCAGCACGGTCCGTGCCGAGACGCGCTGGGCCGAGGCGAACGCCACCCTGAGCGTCTCCATGTCGAGTCGGCCGTCGGGTCCGAGCGGCGCTTCGATCACTCTCCTGTCGGCGTGGGTGACGAAGGCGTAGAACGGCGGGTAGACGGGCGGGCACACCACCACGGCATCGCCCGAGGACGTGATCAGCCGCAGCGCCTCGACGATGCCCATCATCACGTCGGGGACGATCTCGGTCTGCTCGGCCTCCAAGTCCCGCCATCCCCAGCGGTCCGCGGCGAACGACTGGAGGGCACGGGCGTAGGCACGGCCGCTGGGATAGCCGGTGTCGCCGGCTGCGATGGCCTCGTGCAGCCTGGCCGCGACCGGCCGGGCGAGCGGCACGTCCATCTCGGCCACCCAGAGGGGCAGGACATCGGCCGGAAAGGTGGTCCACTTCATGCTGGTCCGGGCCCGCAGCTGGTCGATCGTCAACTGTTCGAGCGGGTTCATGATCGACGGATCCATGTCGGATGGCATGGTCGTGATGCTAGCCACGACCCGAGGTCCGGTCGATGACGGCGCGTTAGCCACGGATGGCCCCGCTGGACATCCCCATGGGCAGTGGTGCAGGAGCGGGAGGCCTTGTCGGCTCTTCATCTGATCGACAGGACTGTCCGCGTGGCAGATCAACGAAACTTCGCGCGTACCGTCCTGGCGATCTCCTCGGCCGTCATCGCCTGCTGCGCGGTGGCGGTGGCGATCAAGGTGATGGCCACCGACGTCATATCCGTCGAACCGCCTCGGGTGCTGAACCAGGACGCGCTGGAGCGGCAGGTGGCCGAGGAGGTCCTCGGCCCGAAACAGGCGTCCGTTCAGGGGGTGACCTGCCCGGTCTCCGTCGAGGTCAAGGTGGGCAACAAGGTCGGCTGCCGGGTCTGGGACGGCTCCAATCCGAAGGATGTCGAGGTCGAGGTCATCAGCGATCAGGGCGAGCTCTTGGTGGAATCTCTTCACTGACAGGCCCCGGCACATGCTCCAACTGAGTGGAAGCGCAGGCAAGTTGACTCAGGACGTGCGGTGGGCGGCTTCGGCCGGCCGGTCCT
Organism: Streptomyces sp. NBC_01003; assembly: GCF_045162695.1. Classification (NCBI taxonomy): domain Bacteria; kingdom Bacillati; phylum Actinomycetota; class Actinomycetes; order Kitasatosporales; family Streptomycetaceae; genus Streptomyces; species Streptomyces sp. NBC_01003. The sequence continues at coordinate 9,611,284 of NZ_CP108707.1, read as the reverse complement.
CCGAGAGCTCGCCGTGCGCCACCGCCTGCGCGACGGCGGTGCGCAGGGCGGTGAACTCGGCCTCACCCGATGTGCCGCCGAGTCGGACGAGGTCACGCCCGCGGACGGCGGCGCCGGTCAGTCCGTAGCGGGCGCGGACGGCCCGCATGTCGACGGCGTCACTGACGACGAGTCCGTCGAATCCCGGCTCTTCGCGGAGCAGTCCCGTGACCGGGCGCGGGCTCACGGTCGCGGGGTGTTCGACGCCGGGCCCGTTCAGGTTCTGGCGGACGTTTCGTCCGGGCGTGCCAAAAACGTCACTTGCGCAGTGGCGGTACCGCAGGCACCTCGATCGCGCCATCTATGTCCGCCTCCGTCAGCTTGAAGGTGTCGGGGTAGGCGTCGCGCTGGGTGCGGCGGGCGGGTTCGATGGTGCGCCAGGTATAGAGGCAGCGGCCGCATTGGACCACGTCCCACACGCCTGGGACGGGGGACGTGGCAAGCAGGGAGATCTCCGCAAAGGCGCAGCGAGGGCATTCAACAGGGAGGTGGTTCAAGGGAGTTGTCCTTTCGGCGAGGATCGGTGGGGTCAGCCGCGGGCCGCGATGAGGCGCTGCAGGCGGGCGGCCCACTCGGCGGTCTCGGGCAGGTCCTTGGCCGGAGTGGAGAAGTTGCCGCGGACGTCCGGGACGACCGGCGTCGTCGCATCGATGATCATCTTGCTGCTGATGCCGGCGGGCTGCGCGGCGGGCGCGAGTTCCAGGACCGACAGGTTGGGGATGACGACGACGTCGTCCTTCGGGTTGACCTTGGCGGACATGGCCCACATGACCTGCGGCAGGTTGAACGGGTCGACGTCCTCGTCGACGAGGATCACCTGGGCCACGTAGCCGAGCCCGTGCGGAGTGGTCATCGCACGCATGCCGACGGCCTTGGCGAAGCCTCCGTACCGCTTCTTCGTCGAGATGATCACCATCAGGCCGTGCGTGTACATGGCGTTGACGGCCTGCACCTCGGGGAACTCGGCGCGCAGCTGCTTGAGCAGCGGCACGCACGTATTGGGGCCGACGAGGTAGTCGCACTCGGTCCACGGCATGCCGAGGTAGAGCGACTCGAAGACCGGGTTCGTGCGGTACGAGACGCGGTCCACGCGGATGACGGGCATGCGGCGGCCGCCCGAGTAGTGACCGGTGAACTCGCCGAAAGGGCCCTCGATTTGGCGCTTGCGGGACTCGATGACTCCCTCGATGACGACCTCGCTCCCCCAGGGCACGTCGAAGCCGGTGAGCGGCGCGGTGGCGATCGGCGCGGGCGCGCCGCGCAGGGCGCCCGCCATTTCGTACTCGCTCTGGTCGTACGCCATCGGCATCCCGGCCACGATCGCCATCACGGGGTCGTTGCCGAGGGTGATGGCGATGGGCAGGTCCTCACCCTTCTCCTCGGCCTTGCGCAGATGCTGTGCCACGTCGTGCATGGGCACGGGCTGGAATGCGAGCCGATTGGTGCCGATGACCTGGATGCGGTACGTGCCGACGTTCTGCTTGCCGAAGTCGTCCGGGTCCTCCGGGTCGCGGGAGACGACGGCGGCCTTGTCGAGATAGAAGCCGCCGTCTCCGTCGTTGAGGCGGAAGAGGGGAAGCACCGAGAACAGGTCGACGTCCTCGCCCTCCTGGGTGTTCTCGCGCCAGGGGGCGTCCTCGCGGCGCTCGGGCGCGACGGGGAAGGCGTCCCAGCGCCGCGCGAACTCCTCCACCTGCTCCTTGACCGGCGTGTTCTTCGGCAACCCGAGCGCGAGCGCGTGGTTGGCCCAGGAGCCGTGCACGTTCATCGCGATCCGGGCGTCGGTGAAGCCCTTGACGTTGTCGAAGTGGAGGGCGGGGGCGTTCTCGCCGATGCGGCCCGTCGCGTTGGCGGCGGCCGCGAGATCCGGCTCGGGCAGCACCTCGTCGGTGATGCGCAGCAGCTGCCCCTCCTTCTCCAGGGTGTCGAGGAAGCTGCGCAAGTCGTCATAGGCCATGGTGAATTCCTTTACGGGGAAGGGGACTTCAGGCGGCGTCGCCGATGGATCGGGAAGCGGCGCGGGCGGCGCGCATCCCGGCCCAGCGCCGGGCGGCGGGCGCGGGCAGGTCGAACTGGTCGAGGATGCGGGCCACCACGTGGTCGACGATGTCGTCGACGGTCTGCGGGTTGTTGTAGAAGGCGGGCATGGGCGGGACCAGTTGCACGCCCATGCGGGCGAGTTCGAGCATGTTCTGGAGGTGGATCTCACTCAGCGGTGTCTCGCGCGGTACGAGGACGAGCCTGCGTCGCTCCTTGAGAACCACGTCGGCGGCCCGGGCGACGAGCCCGTCGGCGTATCCGGTCCTGATCCCGGCGAGGGTCTTCATGGAGCACGGCACAATCACCATGCCGTCGGTGCGGAACGAACCGGAGGAGATGGTGGCGCCCTGGTCCTCGGGATGGTGCGTGACGTCCGCGAGGGCGGACACCTCGGCCACGGACAGGCCCGTCTCCAGCTCGATGGTGGTGCGCGCCCAGCGGGACAGGACGAGATGTGTCTCCACGTCCGGCAGCTCGTGCAGATTCTCCAGCAGGCGGACACCGAACGGGGCACCCGTCGCCCCGGTCATTCCCACGACCAACCGCATAGGACCACCTCAAACACGTCGCTGACCTGTGTTTTCACGCTACGGAGCGATCCGGACGTGGCAGCGGTACCCTCGGGACCATCGATGGGGAAAAACGGACGCCCTGCAGAGCGCCCCGACGTCAGGGACCTGGAGTACACCCCGACCGTGGGCGCACCGGCCGGAGTCGAGGTGATGGAACTCGCCGACCTGCTCGAACGCTCGCGGCGCCACGGCAATGACCCGTACGCGCCCCTGCGCCCCGCCTTCCACCAGCTGATCGGCGCCCGCGTACGGCCGCTGCGCATGTGGGTCGACTTCGTCGAGCACGAGCTGAGGCCCGGGTCGTGGCTGTGGATCCGGCCGGGCCAGGTGCAGCGGTTCGGGCCCGACCTGGTGGCGGCGGACGGGGTGATCGTGCTGTTCCAGCCCGGCTTCCTGCCGCCGGCGACCGTTTCGGCGGCACACATGGATCCGCCGTACGAACAGCGCCCGTCGGTTCTCGCGGGCCCGGACGCGGAAGGTGTTCGCCGGGCGCTCGACCATCTCGTGTACGAGTACGGGGCGATGGCCTCGCTCCCCCTCCTCGCACACACCGAGGTGCTCCGCGCGCTGCTGTCCGTGCTCGTGGTGCGGCTCGCACAGGCGCGCGGCCCGGCGCCGCGGCCGACCCCTGCGTCGGAGACGTTCCGTCGCTTTCACGCGGCCGTCGAGCGTGACCACGCGGTGACCCGGCGCGTCGAGGACTACGCGGCCGCGCTCGGCTACAGCCCGCGCACCCTGACCAGGGCCACGCTCGCCGCGACGGGACGTACGGCCAAGCAGTACGTCGACGACCGGGTCCTTCTGGAGGCCAAGCGCCTGTTGCAGCACAGCGGCCTGACAGCGAAGGAGGTCGCCGTCCGCCTCGGGTTCACGGACGCGAGCGACTTCACGAAGTTCTTCCGACTGCGGACGGGCATGACGCCGGGAGCGTTCCGCGGAACGTAACCAGGCGGCGGACGCGTACGCGACGACTCTCGCCGGGACGGATCCCGCTCCAGAGGCAGCGCGAGAGCCCGGAGGAACGACACAGATCACAGCCACCGACCCCTTGACCTCCGGCGTTCAAACCGGTTTAGTCGGCCTCGTTCAGCGACTCAAACCGGTTTAAGAACTGGTTGCGGACCATCGTTCGTTCCGTGTCAGCTGGACGGTTCGTCGCGCTCCGGCTCGTCCAAGGCCGCACCCAGGGAGTCCAGCACCATGGCACGCAAGCCCACCATCGCGGATGTCGCACAGCGTGCCGGCGTCTCGCGCGCCACCGTCTCCTTCGCGCTCAACGACCGGCCCGGCATCGCGGAGGAAACCAAGGCCCGGGTTCTCGCGGCCGCCGCCGACCTCGGCTGGACGCCGAGTCATCAGGCACGCGGCCTCTCCCTGGGCAAGGCCGGAGCGTTCGGTCTGGTCCTGGCCCGCGAGGCGGAGCAGATCGGGGCGGACCCGTTCTTCCCGGCGTTCATCGCCGGCGTCGAAGCCGTCATCGGGCAGCGCGGCGACGGGCTCATGGTGCACCTGACCACCCCCGAGCAGGAGCAGGGCGTGTACGAACGCCTTGCCGCACAGCGGCAGGTGGACGGTGTCCTCCTGACCGACCTGCGCCGCGACGACCCGCGCCCCCCGCTCATGCGCGAACTCGGTCTGCCCGCCGTCGTCGTGGGCCAGCCCGAGTGGGGCGGCGGTCTGACGGCGGTGAGCCTGGACGACGAACCCGCCTACGCCGACGCGATCCGCCGGCTCGCGGACCTCGGACACCGGCGCATCGCCCACGTCGAGGGCCCCCAGGAACTGCGGCACGCCCACCGGCGCCGGACGGCCTGGGAACAGACGCTGCGCACGCTCGGTCTGCCCGAAGGACCGGTGCTGCCCGGCGGGTTCAGCCCCGAGGGCGGCGCGCGGGCCACGCGGGAGCTGCTCACGCTCCCCGAGCCCCCGACCGCGATCGTCTACGGCAACGATCTTGCCGCGATGGCCGGGCTCTCGGTCGCCCAGGAGCTGGGCGTCCGCGTCCCCGATCAGCTGTCGGTGGTCGGCTACGACGACGCCCCCCTGACGCGATACAGCTACCCGCCGCTCGCCTCCGCCCGCGCGGACGCCCGCGGCTGGGGTGAAGCGGCGGCCCGCGCCCTGGACGCGGTGATCGCCCTCGGCACCACGGCACACGTGGAGCTGCCGCCCGCCCAGTTCGTGCCCCGCGCGTCGATCGGGCCCGCGCCCCGCGGGTGACGCGGGGGCCGCACTCCCGCACGCAGGGACCAAGCACCGGTCGCGCTGGCGCCGACCGGAAATTCCGCTCGGCGACGAGGCCGCGCGTGAACAGTTCGGAGATCAATCATGCTGAGGAGAACGGCGTACGCGCTGCTTGTGCTCGCACTTGCGGGCACGGCGACAGCCTGCGGCCGGTCGGCTCCGGATCCGGCCGCCGCCGCTGACGCGCGCGGTCCGATCACGGTCTGGCTTTCCAACAACGCGCAAGAGGTCCAGTGGGGCAAGGCCATGGTCGCCTCGTGGAACGAGCGCCATCCCGACCAGCACGTGACAGCGCAGCAGATCCCGGCCGGCAAGACGTCCGAGGAGGCGATCAGCGCTTCGATCATCGCGGGGACGACGGCCTGCCTCGCCTTCAACACCTCGCCCGCGGCGGTGCCGACGTTCCAGAAGCAGAACGGGCTCGTCTCCCTCAGTGACTTCCCGGACGGCGAGAAGTACATCACCGAGCGCGGTGGCGCCCTCACGGACCAGTACCGGTCGACGGACGGCAAGTTCTACCAGCTGCCCTGGAAGAGCAACCCCGTCATGATCCTCTACAACAAGAAGCTCTTCGAAAGGGCCGGTCTGGATCCGGAGCACCCGAAGCTCGCGACGTACAAGGAGTTCCTCGACACGTCGCGCAAGCTCGTGCACAGCGGCGCCGCGAAGGCGGCGATCTGGCCGTCTCCCAGCAGCGACTTCTTCCAGCCCTGGTACGACTTCTACCCGGCCTTCGCCGCGCAGAGCGGCGGCAAGCAGCTGATCGAGGACGGCAAGCCGCAGTTCGACTCGACCGCGGGCCGCCAGGTCGCGGCGTTCTGGCGCAGGCTCTACGCCGAGAAGCTGGCGCCGCAGGAGGCCTACCCGGGCGATTCGCTCAACGACGGCAAGGCCGCGATGGCCACGGTCGGTCCCTGGGCGCTCGCCGCGTACAAGAACAGCGTGGACATCGGTGTCGCGCCGGTGCCGACCGCGGACGGCGGCTCGGACAAGCACTCGTTCAGCGACGAGAAGTCCGCGGCGATGTTCAGCTCCTGCAAGAACCGGGCCACGGCCTGGGACGTGCTCAAGTTCGCGAGCTCCGCCGGCCAGGACGGGAAGTTCCTCGAGACGACCGGGCAGATGCCGATGCGCGAGCACCTGACCGAGAAGTACGCCGCCTACTTCAAGGCGCATCCGACGTACAAGGCCTTCGCCGACCAGGCGGAGCGCGTCGTCGAGGTGCCCAACGTGCCGGGCTCCATCGACATCTGGCAGACCTTCCGCGACGAGTGGACGAAGTCGGTCGTCTTCGGCCGGGAGTCCACGCCGGCGGGCCTGCGCAACGCCTCGTCCGAGATCACCGACCTGCTGAACGAGTACGGAGACCCGTCATGAGCGTGAATCTCCAGTCAGCGCCCGCCGCCGTGAGGGACAACGCTCCCACCCGGCGAGAGGGCCCGCGCAAGGCCCGTGGCCTGTCCCGTGTCGGCGCCCTGTTCGTGTCGCCGTACGTGCTGTTCCTCGTGGTGGTCTTCGCCGTTCCGCTGGTCTATACGGTGTGGATCTCCTTCCACCGCTTCTACTTCACGGCTCCGGGCACCGACGTCGACTCGCCATGGGTGGGCCTGTCCAACTACAAGGACGTCTTCACCGATCCCGTGGTCGGCCGGGCGTTCCTCAACATCGTGATCTTCCTGGTCATCAACGTGCCGCTCACCGTGGGCGTCTCGCTGGTCCTGGCCACGGCACTGAACGCGAAGATACGGGGCCGCGCGTTCTTCCGCGCCGCGTTCTACCTCCCGTACGTGACCGCGAGCGTCGCGCTGGTCGCGGTGTGGCAGTTCCTGTTCGGCTCGGACGGGTTCGTCAACCACCTGCTGGGCTCGCACGCCCCCGACCCGTCGTGGCTGGTGAACTCGCATCTCGCGATGCCGATGATCGCCGTCTTCGTGACCTGGAAGCAGCTCGGCTTCTTCGTGATGCTGTACCTGGCTTCGCTGCAGAACGTCGGCAAGGAGCTGTACGAGGCGTCCGCCATGGACGGCGCGGGCCGCGTGCGGCAGTTCTTCTCGGTGACCGTGCCCGGTGTGCGCCCGGCGACGACGCTCGTCGTGATCTACGCGGTCATCACCGGCGCCAATCTGTTCAGCGAGCCGTATCTGCTGACCGGGGGCGGCGGTCCCGACCACGCCTCCACCTCGCCGGTGCTGCTGATGTACCAGAAGGGCATCGAGCAGGGGCACCCCGACTTCGCGGCCGCGCTCGGCGTCGTCCTCGTCGCGTTCGTCATGGTCGTCTCGCTCGCCGCCCGCAAGCTCACCGAGAGGGGCAACTGACATGAGTGACACCTTGGAGACCCGCCACCGCGGCGGGAGCGCGGTCCGCTACATCCTGCTGTCGCTCGGTGCGGTCGCCTTCCTGTTCCCCTTCTATTACATGGTCGTCGGCTCGCTGCGCGGGACGACGGTCGGTGATCTGTCCGCCGCGGTCCCGTCCGGGCTGACCGGCGCCAACTACACGGCCGTCAACGGCGCGATCTCACTGGGCCGTTCCCTGCTCAACTCGGGGATCATGACCATCGGCGTCCTGGTCTGCACGCTCGTCTTCGGCGTACTCGCCGGATACGCCCTCGCCCAGCTGCGCTTCCGCGGCAAGGGCGCGGTCTTCGCCGCACTGCTCCTCGTACAGATGATCCCGTTCCAGCTGCTCACACTGCCGTTGTACGTGCTCGTCGTCCGCGACTACGGGCTCGGCGACAACTACCTCGGCATGATCCTGCCGTTCGCGATCAACTCGACGGCGGTGTTCCTCTTCCGCCAGTTCTTCTCCCAGCTGCCGCAGTCCCTCTTCGAGGCGGCGCGGATCGACGGGGCGAGCGAGCTGCGGATCCTGTGGCAGATCGCCCTGCCGATGGCACGTCCGGCGGTGCTGACCGCGCTGCTGCTGACGTTCATCGGGCCGTGGAACGAGTTCCTGTGGCCGTTCCTGGTCACCAAGAACGCCGACATGCAGCCGCTGGCCGTCTCGCTGGCCAGCTTCCTCTCCAACCTCCAGGGCACGGTCGCCAACCCGGCCGGTGCCCTGCTGGCCGGCGCATGTGTGCTGGCCGTCCCCGCGGTGGCCTTGTTCCTCCTGTTCCAGCGCCACTTCACCTCTACCGACATCGACTCCGGAGTAAAGGGCTGATCGCCATGAGCAACACCACCGTCGCCACCGACATCCCCTACCGCATGGTGCGCAAGGGCGTGGTCATGTCCCCACTGGCCGGTGAGGCGAACGAGGTCGAGGGCGTCCTGAACCCCGCCTCCGGCCGCACCCCGGACGGCACGCTGCACCTGCTGCCGCGCCTGGTCGCCGAGGGCAACGTCTCCCGCGTCGGCCTCGCCGAGGTCACCTTCGACGAGACGGGCGTGCCCAGCGCCGTCGAGCGCCGCGGCGTCGTCCTCTCCCCCGACGAGGGCTGGGAGCGCGGCAAGAACAACGCCGGCGTGGAGGACCCCCGCATCACCTGGGTCCCCTCGCTCGGCAAGCACGTCATGAGTTACGTCGCCTACGGCCCGCTCGGCCCGAAGCCGGCTCTCGCCGTCTCCGAGAACCTCACCGACTGGACCCGCCTCGGCCCGATCCAGTTCCAGTACCAGGCCGACCTGGACACCGACCTCAACCTCTTCCCCAACAAGGACGTCGTCCACTTCCCCGAGCCCGTCCCGGGCCCGGACGGCGAGATGGCGTACGCGATGCTGCACCGCCCGATGTGGGACCTGGGCTGGTTCCGTCCGGGCGAGGGCGTACACCTGCCCGCCGGTGTCACCGACGAGCGTCCCGGCATCTGGATCTCGTACGTTCCGGTCGCCGAGGTCGAGGCCGACATCCGCGCCCTGACCCGCCCGCGTGACCACCGTCTGCTGGCACTGTCCGAGTTCCCGTGGGAGTCCCTGAAGATCGGCGGCGGCCCGGCCCCCATCCGCGTGCCCGAGGGCTGGCTGCTCATCCACCACGGTGTCTCCGGATCCATCGAGGACCCGTGGGCGCAGAACCGGAAGGTGTCGTACGCCGCCGGCGCGATGATCCTCGACCCGGCCGACCCGTCGAAGGTGCTCGCGCGCTCCGACAAGCCGCTCATGGCCCCGGAGACCGAGGAGGAGATCTCGGGCACGGTCCCGAACGTCGTCTTCCCGACGGCCATCGAAGAGATCGACGGCCGACTCTACGTCTTCTACGGCATGGCCGACGCGCACATCGGCGTCGCTCTCCTGGAGCGCACGGCATGACCGGCGGCGCCTCCGCACCCCTCGGAGTCGGCCTGGTCGGCTGCGGCGGGTTCGCCGAGTTCGTCCTGGACGCCGTCGCGGGTCTGCCCGGCCTGCGCCTCGTGGCCGTCGCCGACCCCTCGCGCGACCGCGCCGAGCGGCTCGGCGCGCGGCACGGCGTCCCGGCGCTCGCTTCCCTCGACGAGCTCCTCGAACGGGACGACGTGGCGGCCGTGCTGATCGCCACGCCGCCCGCCACCCATGCCGCGATGGCCATCACCGCGCTGCGTGCGGGGCGCCATGTCTTCTGCGAGAAGCCTCTCGCCACCACGACCGAGGACGCCTCGGGGGTCGCCCACGAGGCGCGGCTCTCCGGGCGCGTCCTGGTCGTGGACCACGTGCTGCGCTACAACCCGCTGCTGCGGGCCGTACGACACCTCACCGAGCGGGGGCTGCTCGCGCCTCCGCGCCGGTTCCTGTTCGAGAACGACGCCTCCGACGAGGACCTGGGCCCCGACCATTGGTTCTGGGACCCGGCACACAGCGGCGGCATCTTCGTCGAGCACGGCGTCCACTTCTTCGACGCCGCCCGCACATTGCTGGGCTCGGACCCGGTCAGCGTGCGGGCGACCGCCGTGGCCCGGCCCGGAGGCCCGGTCGACATGGTGAGCGCCGACGTCGTCCACCCCGGCGGCGTCCTCGCCTCCCACCTGCACTCCTTCACGCACGCCCACCGTGCCGAGCGTCAACTCATGCGTCTGGACCACGGGTTCGCCGAGACGCGGATCAGCGGCTGGATCCCCGTGCGGGCCGAGATCTCGGCGTGGACCGACGAGACGGGCGCCCGCCGTTGGGAGCAACTACCTGACGAGCTGGGCGAGTTGCTGTCCGTCGACGGCTTCCGGCCGCACGGCGAGGAGCGGATCACCGTCCGCGTCGAACGGGACGCCGGCTCCGCTGCCCCGGCCCGGGGGCGGGACGAGCGGCGCACGGTCCCGCACCACGTGACCGCCGTCCTCGACCTGGGCGGCGAGGTCCGCAAGCCGTACGTGTACGCGCAGAGCGTGCGTGCCGCGATGGCCGATCTTGTTCGGGCCGTCCGTGAAGGCACGCCGCCGGTCGCGGACGCCGTCAGCGGTCTCGCCGCGGTAGCCGTTGCCGAGGCTGCCGCCATCGCCGCCTCCACCGGCACCGAACAGGGCGTCCCCTCCCCCGACCTGGCCGTCTTCGAGGGAGCCTCCGCATGAACTGGTGGCAGGACATGGTCTGCTACGAGGTCTACCCGCGCGCCTTCGCCGACTCGGACGGCGACGGGATCGGCGATCTGCCGGGCCTGACAGAACGCCTTGAGCACATCAAGGATCTGGGCGCGGACGCCGTGTGGTGCACCCCGTTCTACCCGTCGCCGCTGGCCGACGGCGGCTACGACATCGCGGATCACACCGGCGTGGCCGCGGACCTGGGGACGGACGACGACGCCACCCAACTGATCGTGCGTGCACATGAGTTGGGGCTCAAATTCATCATCGACCTGGTGCCGAACCACACCTCCGACCAGCACCCCTGGTTCCAGGAGGCACTTGTCGCGGGGCCCCGTTCGGCGGAGCGGGAGATGTACCTGTTCCGGCCCGGCCGGGGCGCGGACGGCGAACTGCCGCCCAACGACTGGCAGTCGGCGTTCGGCGGCCCCGCCTGGACCCGGGTCGCGGACGGCGAGTGGTACTGCCACCTCCACGCCGCCGAGCAACCCGACCTCAATTGGCGCAACCCCAAGGTGCAGAGCGCCTTCACCGAGGTACTGCGGTACTGGCTCGACCGCGGCGTGGACGGCTTCCGCGTGGACGTCGCCCACGCCCTGTTCAAGGCGGAAGGGCTGCCCGACGCGGGCCCCGGCCAGCACACCGACCCGCTGCGCAACCACCTGATGCCGTACTACGACCAGGAAGAGCTGCACCCGCTCTACCGCGAATGGCGGGCCCTGCTCGACACCCACCCCGCACCCGCCGGCGCGGTGGCACCCAAGGACCGGGTGATGGTCGCCGAGTCCGCCGTCTTCGACCCGGCCCGCCTCAGCCGCTACATCCGGCCCGACGAGATGCACCAGGCCTTCAACTTCGCCTTCCTGGAGGCACCTTGGGAGGCGGCGGAGCTGCGCCGGGTCGTCGACGACTCCTTCGCCCTGCCGGGCAGCCCGGTCACCTGGCTGCTCTCCAGCCACGACGCGGTCCGCCCGGTCACCCGGTACGGCTCCCTGGCTCGCGCCCGTGCGGCCGCGCTGCTGATGCTGGCCCTGCCCGGCTCCGCGTACCTCTTTCAGGGCGAGGAGCTGGGACTGCCGCAGGCCGACGTGCCCATCGACCGCATCCTCGACCCGCTGTGGGAACGCTCGGGCCACGCGGAACGCGGCCGTGACGGCGCGCGTGTGCCGCTGCCGTGGAACGGTGAGCTCGCACCGTACGGATTCAGCACCGTGGCGCCCGAGCGAACCTGGCTGCCCCAGCCGGACGACTGGTCGGGCCTGACGGTCGCCGCGCAGGAGCGGGACCCCGACTCGACACTCGCCCTGTACCGGTCGGCGCTGCGCCTTCGCCGCACCCATCCGGCACCGGACCCGGCAGCCCCGCCGACCTGGCTGTCCGCACCCGACGCCCCGTACCTCGCCTTCCGCCGCGGCGCGCTGGTCTGCCTCGTCAACCTGGGCGCCGAGCCCCTGCGTCTCACCTCAATCGGTCTGCCCGGCCGGCCGACGCTCGGCAGCGGACCGTTCGACGGCGACACGCTGCCGCCCGACACCGCGCTGTGGCTTCTCGACCCGACCGCCCCCGCCCATCTCGCCGAAAGCGACACCGATGACACGCGCGACTGACGCGACGCACCGCACCGACCTGTCCGGACTCGTCAAGGCGTACGACGTGCGCGGCGTGGTCCCCGACCAGTGGGACGAGACGACGGCCGAGCTCTTCGGCGCCGCGTTCGTCCAGGTCACCGGCGCGGACGCGATCGTGACGGGCCATGACATGCGTCCCTCCTCCCCCGGCCTGGCCCGCGCGTTCGCCCGCGGCGCGACCGCGCAGGGCTCCGACGTCACCGAGATCGGCCTCTGCTCGACGGACCAGCTGTACTACGCCTCCGGCTCTCTCGGTCTCCCCGGCGCGATGTTCACGGCCTCGCACAACCCGGCCCAGTACAACGGCATCAAGCTGTGCCGCGCCGGCGCCGAACCGGTCGGCCAGGACACGGGCCTCGCCGAGATCCGCACCTTGGTCGAAGGGTGGACGGACAACGGCGCCCCGGCGACGGCCGACCGGACGGGCACCGTCACCACCAGGGACACGCTCGCCGACTACGCCACGTACCTGCACTCCCTCGTGGACCTGTCGGCGATCCGCCGGCTGAAGGTCGTGGTCGACGCGGGCAACGGCATGGGCGGGCACACCGTGCCGACGGTCCTCGCCGGTCTGCCGCTGGACATCATCCCGATGTACTTCGCGCTGGACGGTACGTTCCCGAACCACGAGGCCAATCCGCTGGACCCCGCCAACATCGTCGACCTGCAGGCACGCGTGCGCGCCGAGGGCGCCGACATCGGTCTCGCCTTCGACGGCGACGCGGACCGCTGCTTCGTCGTCGACGAGAGCGGCGACCCGGTCTCCCCCTCCGCCGTCACCGCACTCGTCGCCTCGCGGGAACTGGCGCGGCACCCCGGGGCCACCGTCATCCACAACCTCATCACCTCCCGCACGGTGCCGGAGGTGATCCGCGAGGCGGGCGGCACACCGGTCCGCACCCGCGTCGGCCACTCCTTCATCAAGCGGGAAATGGCCCGCGCGGGCGCCGTCTTCGGCGGCGAGCACTCCGCCCACTACTACTTCCGCGACTTCTGGAACGCCGACACCGGCATGCTCGCGGCCCTCCACGTCCTCGCCGCCCTGGGCACACACAGCGCCCCGCTGTCCGACCTGACCGGCAGCTTCGAGCGCTACGCCGCCTCCGGTGAGATCAACTCCGCCGTCGGTGACCCGAGCTCACGCACCGCGGCGGTGCGGGCGGCGTGGACCGACCGCCCAGACATCACGCTCGACGACCTTGACGGCCTGACCGTCAGCGGAACCGACTGGTGGTTCAACGTCCGCCCCTCGAACACGGAGCCGCTGCTGCGACTCAACGTCGAAGCCCCGACCGAGTCGGCGATGCGTGCCCTCCGAGACGAGGTACTGGCGACGATCCGCACCCAAGGGTGAACAGGTAAACGAACAGGGAGGCACTGACACGGGTACGGGACTACGCCTGCGGCCTTCTCGTCTGTCCCCACCGCCCTCCGCCTGGCAGGGCCGCACGCAGGCTGGTGCCGCCGACCGACTCCAGAGCCACGTCGTAGCGGCCCTCGGCGTCCTCCACCAAGGTGACCAACTCGGCGGCGCCGAGCCGCAACAGTCTCGCTCCGCGTTCCGCGGTGGCGCTGACCGCCGTCACCTCGGCACCGGTGGACGCCGCCGGCTCGGTCACGTAGTGCCCCACCCCGCCGCCGGCGACCGTGAGAACATTCCGTCGCCGTCGGCGCGAAGACGTCGTCAGGCCGGCTGCCACAGCTCAACGCGATTGCCCTCAGGATCGGTGACCCAGCCGAATCGACCGACACCCTCCATGTCCTGCGTTTCCTCGGCCACGTCCGCGCCCTTGGCGCGCAACTGCGCGAGCATCGCGTCCAGGTCGCGGACCCGGAAGTTGAGCATGGTCTGCTGGGCGCGGGACCCGAAGTAGTCGGTCTCGGACTCGAACGTCGCGAACACCGTCAGCCCGGCTCCCTGACGCCACAGGCCGTGCTCATCCGCGTCCAGGCCCAGGCAGTCTCGATACCACGCGCTCAGGGCGCCCGGGTCGTCGGCCCGCATAAAATACCCACCGATACCAAGCACACGTTCCATGCCGCCATCTTGCCAGGACGGCGATCGGGCGGTCGCCGGCACCACACCATCGCCCGCTTCACCTCTGGATGGGACTTACCTCTGGTTCCCAGGGCCCTTACTTGGCGTTGTGCACGACCTGCGCCAACTCCGCGGCGGACTCCGGGGTGAGACGGTAGAACCCTTGGAGGCCGATCGAGCGCTCGAGTCGGCCGTCCACCACGTGTTTCAGATTCCGGGTCTGCCCTCGGCGGTTGCGCCAGGTCAGCGTTGTCAGAAGTTCGCCCGGGATCGGCGTATCGAAACGGACCGGCGTCGCGTCCACGTGCACCGCCGAGGCACCACAGCCGCCCGCCCCGAGCGCAGACCAGTCGCCGTGCCCGGGAAACGCCGGGTCCTGCCACGTCGCAGGAGCAGTGCCGCAACATGCGCTCCGCTCCATGTCGAGCACCCTCAATCGGCTCACCACGAACACCTCGCCGCGATTGACATGCAGCGCGAACACCTCGTCCCCGGCACGGGCAGCCGACCAGGAAGGGAGGGAGGTATGGATGCCACTGAATGCGACCGGCGGCCGCTCACCCACGCGGTCGGCCCTGCGCAGAGCACGGCAGGTGTCATGGGTCCAGAGCACGGTGAAGGCGTCAGGCATGCGGTGATCTTACGAACGGGGACTGACAACCCCCTGCGGAACAGCGCACGGCCCCTCGGTCGACGCGGTTCACCGGGAGTGCTTCGCGTCCCCGTATCCCAGCAGGTGCAGGGTCCCGGTCCCCGGGCCGGCCGTCCCCGGAATGCGCATCGAACTCACGGCACACCTTGCGCTCACTCTATTTTTCCAAAAGTCGGCCGTTACTTTAGTCGTAGCAAAAAGGGAAGAACCTCACCGGATTCGAGAGAATCAGGGTCGCATCATGGATATGCGGCGCGACACCGTCCTACCCCCCGAAATGATGGTGTCGCGTCGTATTTCGCTGTTCCCTTCGGAACGAGGCCGGCCCCGGCCCCAGCGGTCGGCCGTGACGATCGTCACTCGATCCGGTGACGTCCGGGACATGGGAATGCGGAGCAAAGGCATACGGATTCGACCGTATGTCGGGGCCATCCTGGATTGAGTAAGCAGGGGGATTACATTCGCCGGGAAATAGATAAACGGAGACCCCATGCACGCATCCAGCGGTATCGCCATTCTGTCCCGACATCCTCGCGCAGCCGCCGAGGCCCGAACCGCACTGCATGAGATAGCACCCGCCGGTTCCTCCGGGGCGGACACGGCAGCCCTCCTGATGACCGAGGTGGTCTCGAACGCCGTCCGCCACGGCAAGGGAGCGGCGATCGAGGTAGCTGTCGGCTTCGACCCCTCCGCCGCTGTCATCACTGGTGCTGTCTTCGACAGGGAGCCCGGGACGAGGGCGGGCGACCGAGCCAGCCTGGCCGACGAAGACCAGGACATGGAGTCCGGGCGCGGGCTCGACCTGCTGGACGCCGCCTCACAGGCGTGGGGCGTCGCGACGGCGGGAGACCGCGGCAAGTGGGTATGGTTCCAGGTCCCCGCGGCGTGACACCTCAGGACTGGCCTCGACAACCTCATGGCGAGGCGGGGCGAGGCTCGCATCGGAGCCGTCACATGGCGTCGGGCGGGGCGACGGGCAAGTGGAGCTCCACCCGGAATCCCTCGCCCTCCGGGCCGGCGGTCAGTTCGCCTCCGAGCAAGGACGCACGTTCGTCCAGTCCGAGCAGGCCATCGCCCCCGCTGGGGAGTTCATCGTCGGACGGCCCGGAAGCCG
The DNA here is from genome assembly GCF_045162695.1 of Streptomyces sp. NBC_01003. Taxonomy (NCBI): domain Bacteria; kingdom Bacillati; phylum Actinomycetota; class Actinomycetes; order Kitasatosporales; family Streptomycetaceae; genus Streptomyces; species Streptomyces sp. NBC_01003. The sequence continues at coordinate 9,595,466 of NZ_CP108707.1, read as the reverse complement.
GACCGTTGATCACCGTGAGGTCCACCGTGTCCGGACCGCACCTCAATTCGATCCCGACGTTCGCTCCCGAGGCGTACTTGGCGGCATTGGTGAGGGACTCCTGAAGAGTCCGGTAGAGGGCCTGCTGCACCAGCGTGGGCAGCGCCCCCGGCTCACCCTCCACGCTGAGGGCAGCTTGCAGTCCGGCCCGTCGGGCGCTGCGCACCAGCTCGTCGAGGCCGCCGACGTCCACCTGTGGAGCGCGCGGTACGGGCCGACCGGCGCGGTCGGGGGTGAGCACCCCGAGAATCGCGCGCAGCTCCTCAAGGGCGCGACGCCCCTCGTGCCGGATCCGTTCCGCGTCGTCCGCGACCTTGGGGTTCGCCACCCCGGGGCCCACGCGCAGTGCGGCGGCCAGCAGCACGATGTGCCCGACCCTGTGCGCCACCACGTCGTGCATGTCCCGGGCGATCCGGCTCCGTTCGTTGTCCCGCGCCTGCTCGACCAACAGCACGTGCTCGCGCTCCCTCGTGGCGAGTTCGGTCTGGGCGGCCGTGGCCAGGTCACGGCGGAGGGCGACGGCGTAACCGACGACCAACGGTCCGACGACCAGCGCCAGCGAGTACGCGACTCCCCGGAAGTCCCACGCTCCGCCGAGCCACAGGGCGCCCGCGTCCGACAGGCAACCCAGGACGGCGAACCAGGCGAGCAGCCTCCATCGGTTCGGGTACGTGGATCCCACCGTGTACAGCGCGACGGCCAGGGCCGTGGGGGTGAAGAGGAGGAGGTGGCAGAGTACGACGAGCCACCCGACCATGACGGTCCGCTGGCGTCTCCACCACAGCAGGAGTCCGACGGCTCCGGAGAGCACCGCGACCGTCACGGTGGCAGCCCCCGTGAGCAGACCGTTCGAGGGCTTGACCCAGCTGTTTCCGAACCCTACGAGTGCGGCAGCTACCGCCACCGCCGCGTCCAGCCGCCGCAGGGATGACGGCGTCGCATCGTTCCACGCGGTCCAGCGCACGGGGCCTTTCTCCCTTCACACCGCCCGACCGGACCTGGTGTTCAGCGTTCGATTCCCGCCCGGTACGCCAGGCGGGCCGCCTGGACCCGGTTGTCCGCCCCGATCTTCGCCAGGAGGCGGCTCACCTGGTTCTTCACGGTTCCTTCGCCGGCGTGGAGTTCCTTGCCGATGTTCGCATTGGACATGCCTCTTCCGATGAGGCCGAGGATCTCCCGCTCCCCGGCGGTCAACGAGTCGAGGGCCTGCTGTTCCTGAGTCGTCAGCCGGATCGCGTGCTGGGCGAGCTGCTCCATGACCCGCCCCGTGACCGAGGATCGAGGGTGGACTTACCGGCGGCCACGAGACGCACCGACCGCAGCAACTCCTCGGGAGGCGTGTCTTTGAGCAGAAAACCGCTGGCCCCCGCACTCACCGCCTCATCCACGTACTCGTCTTCCGCGAACATGGCGAGGATGAGAACCCGGGGCGGATCGGGGAGCGCCTGCAGCTCGCGGGTGGCGGCGATGCCGTCCATGCCCGGCATCCGAATGTCGAGAAGCGCCACATCAGGGCAAAGGCGCCGCGCCGCGTCGACGGCGCTGCGTCCGTCCCACGCCTGGTCCACCACGTGGATGTCGTCCGCGGAGGAAAGAATGTCGCTCAGTCCCCGGCGGACAATCTCGCTGTCGTCGGCGACCAGGACATGGATCACCATGGGTGACCACCTCTCAGCGCGCTCTGCCAGTCACCGATCAAGTCAACAATGCGGACAGACTAACGCATTACGGTATTCCTTGATCGAAGTGTCCCATCCCAATTCGGAGGTCGGAGACTCGCGGTCACTCACGGGCGCCCGGTATGTCTTGACCAAGTCCAGACACCCGCCGCCGGATCCGCGCCCTCCCACGCCGCCCGCAGCAACCCTCGTACGCCGTCTGCCGTGACCGGACGCGGATTGTTCGCCGGGGCCGCCTCCAGGATCGCCGGCACCGCGTCGTCGATGTCCGGCTCGGCGAGGCCGTAGTCCCGTAGCGCGGTCGGTGCGTCCACGGCCCGGCGAAGCCGCTGCAGTCCGTCGAGCCCCGAGCCCGTGCCGAACGCCTCGGCGATCCTGCGCTCGGCGTGCGGCGCGGCGGGGGCGTTGAAGGCGAGCACGTAGGGCAGGACGACGGCGTGCGTCTGGGCATGCGGCAGGTCGTAGCGGCCGCCGAGTACATGGCAGATCTTGTGGTGCAGGCCCGACCCCGCCGACGAGAACGCGACCGCCGACAGGTAGGCCCCGTACAGCATCTGTTCGCGACCCTCCATGCCGGAGGGGTCGGCGACGACTGCGGGCAGTCCGGCAGCGAGCGCGCGGATGCCCTCCCCGGCCAGTGCCTGGTCGACCGGGTCGGTGCGCGGTGCCCACATCGAATCGACGCAGTGAGCCAGGGCGTTGAGGCCGGAGGCGACGCTCATGGGCACGGGAAGCGTGAGGGTGAGTGTCGCGTCGTAGACGATCGCGCGCGGCAGCACGCGGGCGTCGACGCCCGTGGTCTTGCGGCCGCTCCGGGTGAACCCCCAGACGCTGGTCGCCTCCGACCCCGCGTACGTGGTCGGCACGGCCACGATCGGCAGCCCCGACGTGAGCGCGACGGCCTTGGCCAGGCCGGTCGTCGAGCCGCCGCCGACGCAGACCAGCACGTCCGCATCGTGCCGGGCCGCTGCCGCCCGAGCCCGTTCGGCCGTGGCGAGTGGGACGTGCATCGCCACGTCGTCGTGGTGCACGACCACCGGGGCGTCGGCGGTGACGGACTTGGCCCGTTCGGCTTCGCGGGCCGTCGCGATGACCATCACGCGGGCGCCTCCGAGCCGTTCGACCTCGGTGCGCACGGCCGCGCGTGCGTCGCCGGAGGCGAAGTGGACGCGCTGCGGCAGCGTCTCGTGCTCGAATCGCATGGGTCGTTCTCCTTCTTGCTCCGATTCCTGCTCCGATTCCTGCTCCGACGGGCGCGTCACGCGCACCGCAGCACGATGTCGAAGCAGACGCGGGTCCAGCTCAGGTCGGTGAGGGTACGGCCGTCGGGGGGCGGTGTGCCTGGTGCCTGCCGGTCGAACCTCTTGACGAGCGAGTCCTTGACGCCGAACACAGCGTCCTGCCTCAGGAGTTGGTCGCCTTCGACGAAGATGTGGGTGATCACGGCGCGGTGGCCGGGGGCGGTCGCCTTGAAGTGCAGATGGGAGGCGCGCAGCGGGGAGCGTCCGGTCTTCTCCAGGAGTTCACCGACCGGCCCGTCGTGCGGGATCGGGTACGGGGTGGGGGTGAGTCCCCAGAACGCGTAACGTCCCTGGTCATCGGTGAAGAGATGCCCCCGGCCCGCCGTGCGGTCCGGCCCGTACTGCACGTCGTAGAGGCCGTCCTCGTCGGCTTCCCATACGTCGAGCCGGGCTCCGGCGACCGGGTTTCCGTCCGTGTCGGTGACGGTGCCCTCGACCCAGCAGGGTTCTCCTGGGGCTCCCCCCGCCAGGTCGCCGCCGATGGGAATCTCCGGGGAGCCGTCCACGAAGAACGGTCCGACCACCGTCGCCTCGGTCGCGCTCCCGGCGGCGTCATGGTTGACGTTGATGGTCTGCATGGAGGCCCCGAGCACGTCGGACAGGAGCACGAACTCCTGACGCCGGTCAGTGGTGATGCGCCCGGCAGCAGTGAGGAAGTCAACGGCCTGCTGCCACTCCGCCTCGGTCAGTCGTACCTCACGGATGAACCCGTGCAGGTGCCTGACCAATGACTGCATCAGCTCCTTGAGGCGCGGGTCCGGGGTGTCACGGAACGAGGCCAGGACTGTTTCGACCAACTCCGCTTCCACCTGGCGCTGTTGCTCCGGCAGCGCGCCGCGCTTCTCGGACCGGCCATCGGGTCGGGCCGGCGGAAGTCCTGCGGGATGTGCTGTGTTCTGCGACGCGGACATGGAGCGGCTCCTCCTGCTCGTTCGGCGTTGCTTCGTTCACACGGTGGCAGACTTCTCGGCGTCGGCAGAGAACTTTCACCGGCCTCCTTCCGCACGACGCCGCGCGGCCGGCTCCTGGCACGGGCACATGGACCCCCGGCATGCCCGAGGTATCAGGTTCTGCCGGTGTCCCGAAAGGGCCGCAGTATTGAATGGGCACAACTGGGGGGAATTGAGGCGTAGCAAATCGGTGACGATGGGGACGAACAGCCCATCCCACAGCCGAATGTGACGCACCAGCAGAATCGTGAGCACAAGAGCTCAGGGTGGCGGTAATAATTCGATTCCAATCCCGATACCGTCTGAATTCCTGCCGAGATCGGCTCAATGAGTGGCTTTCTCGGTCCGGACCCACGCGCTCCGGCCACGTTCCGAACCAGCCCTGTATCCATGCATCGTCACGCGAGGCGACGAAAGGCTGGAGACGATGGTTGGGCGACGGAGATTCCTCATGGCCGGTGCCGTGGGCGGTGCGGCCATGCTTCCACGGGGTGCGGGAGGGCAGGCGTCTGCATCGGACGGTCACGGTCACGGGTCAGCGGCTGCGGACACGTCGATTCCGCACACCCCCAAGCTGAAGAAGTTCGTTGACCCGCTGCCCATCCCGACAACAGCCATCTCGGATCCCTCTGTCTATCCGGGCGCCGACTACTACGAGATCACGATGCGGCCGGGCACGTGGCGCTTCCACCGGGATCTCGGGCCGGCCAAGGTGTGGGGCTACTGGGCCGCGAACCCGCACGACCCTCGCAAGCCGATCGGCATGGGCTACCTGGGGCCGACCCTCAGCGTGACCAGGGACCACCCGACGGTCGTCAAGTACCGCAACCACCTGCCGACCACCCACCTGTTCCAGTTCGTGATCGACAAAATTCGCAATGGGGACCCCCAGCTCACCCCGACCCCTCCGCCTCCCTACAAGCCCATGCAGCCGTTTCCCGCGAACGTCAACGTGTGGAACGTCGTACACCAGCACGGCGGTTTCACGGCGCCACAGTCCGACGGCATGCCGCTGCAGTCGTTCAGCCCGGACGGCATCCACGCCGAGTCCTACAGCAGCCTGGACCCGAGCCGGGTCAAACCCAACGAGGCGATCTGCGCCTACACCAACCACGACCGTTCCTGCATGCTCTGGTATCACGACCACGGCATGGGGATGACCAGCGTCAACGTCTACGCGGGCCTTGCCGGTCTCTACCGCGTCGGTGACCCCGCCGACGATCGGCTCGGACTGCCGCGAGGCGAATTTGAGGTCCCCCTCATCCTGCAGGACCGGACCTTCCACCCGGACGGCTCACTCGCCTACACCATGACGTTGCGGGAAGGCGAGGACACCCCGGTCGTCAACGGGAAGGCGTATCCCTTCCTGGCGGTCGAGCAGCGACGCTACCGGCTGCGCGTTCTCAACGCTTCGAACGAGCGCTTCTGGCGCCTGAGGTTCGACGTTCCCGAGAAGGTACTGCCTCAGCCCGTCCTTCCGTTCTGGCTGATCGGCACCGACGGCGGCCTCCGCACCCCGTTGCAGATGCTGAACTTCCTGATCTCGCCGGCCGAACGGTACGACCTGATCGTCGACTTCACCCATATGCCCATGGGCACGAAGGTCAAGCTGACGAACTACAACGCTCCCGTGCACTTCCCCGGCGGCGGCGGACCGGAAATCTCGGAAGTCATGGAATTCCATGTCACCAAACAGTTGTCCGGAGGCGGAGACAGGTCAACGCCGCCCAAGAAGCTCGAGCTGCCGAAGGCCGCCCCCATCAAGGTGACGGCGCGCACCCGCCGGCGGGAATGGGTTCTGTACCAGCACAAGCTCTTCACCACCATGACGTTCAACGCGGTGCCGTTCATGGAGCCGTCCGAGGACTTCATCAAGGCGGGCTCGACAGAGATCTGGGAGTACATCAATCCCAACCACGACGCCCACCCGATGCATGTCCACCTCGTCAACTTCCAGGTGTTGAACAGGCAGCCGATCGACGCGGCCGGCTACCAGGAACAGTACGAAAAGTGGATTGACGGTGGCCGCAAGCCGGAGGACAGGCCTGTGTTGGCGAACTATCTCACCGGTCCCCCGATTCCGCCGGACCCGGATGAAGCACTGTCCCGCAAGGACACGGTCAAGTCCTATCCGGAGACGGTGACCAGAATCGTCATCAATGAATTCGACCCGCCGACGGAAAGGATCGCGGGGCTACCGGGAAGTGGCACCGAGCTGCCGGCGACGTACGTCCAGCACTGCCACATCCTCGAACACGAAGACGACGACCTGATGCGACCGTGGACGATCGTCGGCGACGACGACCACCGCGGTGGTGACCACGTCGGTGGCTTCGGCGACCACCACTGACGGGATCGACCGACCGACGGCTCGCCGCCCCCACCTCCGGGGCGGCAAGCCGTCGTTGGGGGTCGCGCACCGGATGGGGCGCCGAAGGTGGCCCTGTTCGACTACTCTCGGCGCCACTGACGTGCACTCTGCGATCCGATCCGGACGAAGTGCCACCGGATCGTCGCTCAGGGGGGCGCCAACTCATGAATACGCCGGCATCACCGCCTGGAGTGGAGCAGGCTGACGGATCATCCGTCCGGATCGGCGCTCTCGTTCCGCTGACTCGGCCCGGCTGGGTCGAGGCAGGCCAACACCTCCTCGCCGGACTCGAGTTGGCCGTTCGCGAAGTCAATGACGGCGGCGGAATCGTCGGAAGGCCTCTCGAGCTGGTGGTCCGAGACACGGCCGCTGATCCGCAGAAGGCCGCGACGGCAGTGGATGAACTGGCTCGCATGGGCGTGGCGGCATTGGCAGGCGAATATCACAGCGTCGTCGCGCGCGCCGCTGCTGCCAGGGCCGACGCCCTCGGCATGCCCTATCTCTGCTCGTCAGCGGTTCTCGACGCGCTCACCGATCAGCCGACGGAATGGGTCGCGCGCCTCGCGCCGGCGCAGTCCCACGGGTGGCGGATATACGCGGACTTCCTCCTCGGCGCGGGCCACAGCCGAATCGCCGTAGCAGCCCAGCCGAGTGTCTACTGGGCGTCCGGGGCCCGCATTCTGCGGGATTACCTCGTTCCACGGGGCGGCGCCGTCATCGAACTCGACATGCGCGAGCTCGACCCCGCAGCGCTGTGCGACGAACTCGTCGAGAATCACGCGACAGCCCTGCTTCTTCTGGTCGGCCATCCGGAGCCGGCAGTGTCGATCGTCAAGTCCGTACGCCACGACCAGCGCCTCGCCGAGATGCTGATCGGTGCTCCGGCGGGGCAACCGGAGTGCGCGGAATGGGCGAAGCTGCTGGGCGACGACGGCGCCGCGATCCCGTTCCTGCGCTACCTGCCGGAGCACCTCGGCCCACTCGGTGCACGAGTCGAGACCGCGCTCCGTGAGCGGCTGGGCGAAGCGCCCTCCTTCGTCGCCTTCGAGGGCTACGACACGATCACTGTCCTCGCCGATGTGCTGCGTTCGCACGGCGCGGACCGGTCGCGCATTGCCGAGTCCTGGCCGCGCGTTGCAGTCGAAGGCACCCGGGGGCAGATCAAGTTCTCCCGCACGCCTGGCATCAGCGTGTGGCAATGGGCCTGGACGTCGGTCCAAGTGGTTGACCGGGACCCGGCGGAACCCGATCGCTTTCGGATCCTCCACACCGGCTGACCGAGCACGGGGGACGGTTCAGGCACGGCAGGCCGGCATCTCCAACGGCGGGTTCGCAAGGAGGTCCCCCCGACTCGCCGCAGTACGCGCCGCTCCAGGACCCGACGATCGAGCTGGGCCTACGGGCCCTGCTGGGCGCCGCCCGGACCTGGCTCGCCGACGGAGAGTAACGACGAGCCAGTGCTGGCCGGCCACGGGTGAAGGGCGGGCGCGCCTCACCTGTGGCCGATCCACCCTGCTTCGTCCTGTACGCGGCCACGCCGCCCACCCGAACTCACAGGCTCGGCGGGCCACGGTCGTGGCAGATGGTCATCTCCGCCGTGTCCGGGCCGCCGTACGGGCAAATGACAGCGCCTTCGTCGACGAATGCGCAGACGTGAGACGGCTCCGGGCCCCCTCTTGGTCACGTGCGGGCCCCTGCTGGGAAATCGAGTTCGTCGGCGGTGCGGGCCCCGCGGGTACGAGAGACCGTCAGCGCGAGCGCCTGGGCGGCTGCTCCGGACAGTCCGGTCCACAGGGCGAAGCGATAGCTGACCTGGTCGGCGAGTACTCCGCCGAGCGGTGCCCCCACGGCTACCATTCCCCAGTTCATCGAGCGGATCGTCGCGTTCATGCGGCCGCGCAGCCGGTCGGGTGTCACCGCTTGCCGATAGCTCATCTCCACCGGGCTCTCGATGCCGATGGCCAGGGACACGATGAAGAAGGCGAGCGACACGGAGGCAAGTGCCCACGGTCCCCGTCCGGCCAGGACCAGGGGCAGCCAGCCGATCGCGGCGAGCAGGCGGAAGGCGATCAGAGTGGGGCCGACGTCCAGCCTGCCGGCCACGCGTGCGGAGAACGCGCCGCCGAGTACCGCTCCGACACTCGCGAAGGCGTAGGTGGCAGCCAGGCCGAATTCGCCGATCTTGAGCTCGTTCAGGGCGAAGACCACGAAGACGGTGCTGACCATGCTGTTGAACAGCAGCATCGCGTGTGAGGTCAGGGCGATGGATGCCAGCGTGCGATGCCGGTAGACCCATGCCACCCCTTCGCGCAGCTCGCTGCCGAGGCTGCGCCGTGCACCGCCATCGGGGACGGGGTCGGGTGCCTTCACCGAGGCGAGCAACAGGGCCGACATCAGATAAGTGACGGCGTCCACCAGCACGGCCAGCGGCGCCCCCATGATTTTGATCAGCACCCCGCCGATCAGAGGGCCGGTGGAGCCGGCCACCGCGCCCGCCTGCTCCACACGGGCGTACCCCGCGTTGAGCAGTTCTTTTGGTACCAGCTGTGGCACGTACGACTGGTTCGCCGCGTCGAACAGCAGTGACAGCACCCCGAACGCGAAGACGAAGAAGCACAGCGTGGGGATGGTCAGCCGGTCCAGCGCATACAGCACGGGTATCGCGCCGAGCAGGACCGCTCTTCCGAGGTCCGTGGTGACCATCATCGGCTTGCGTCGGCGGCGGTCCACCACTACCCCGGCAACGAGTCCGAAGAGCAGATACGGAACCCAGCGGGCGGCGTTGACGATGCCTACCTCAGTGGCGGATGCGCTCAGCGCCACGGCGGTGAGGACCTGCAAGGCCAGCCCCGTGATCTGAGAGCCGAAGGCGGATACCGCCGAGGCGGTCCAGAAGCGTACGTACCCAGGAACTTCCACCAGGCGCGGCATGGCTGGACAGTACCAGCGAGGAATCACCGGCAGACCAAGCCGGACTCGCGGGAAGTCGGAAGGGGCGAAGGCCGGCGGGCGGGCCACCAGGGCCTGCACCTGTGCCCATCGCCCCCTATCCGCGGGCAGTTGTCACTGGTTCTGCGAGTCGAGGCCTTCCAGCATCCGGCGCTGGTGGCGGTGGCCGATCGTCTCGTAGCCGACCACGGTGACGAAGGGGGCCAGCATCACGATGAGGAGGCATGCCGCGATGGCGACGCCGGCCACAGACAGGAGCACCGCCGCGAGCAGTACGGCCAGCGTGAGCGAGATCAGCAGCACGTGGAACGGGTCGGCCGTGGACAGCAACAGCGTGTGGAGGAGATACACCATGAGCAGGTAGAGGCCGACCGGGACGGCCAGGGACAGCACCACCGCGACGTCACTGATCTCCGAGTGGTGCTCCAGGTGCAGGCCCGCCACGTGGAGGCCGGCTCCGGCCCCGGCCACCCCGACGAAGAGCGGGATGTGCCCGTAGCCGAAGAGGTATCCGCGGCTGCGGCGGTGTACGAGGATGTCGCCGAAGGGGGTGGAGAAGTACACCCACCACATGCCGAAGGTCAGTCCGACGCCGGCGACGACCACGGCGATCGCGTTGCCGCTCCAATGGGTTCCGTCCACACCGCCGAGAAGCTCCCCCGAGGACGCGACGGTACCGACCACGCCCTCCCCGAGAACGATGATGGCGAACAGGCCGTACCGCTCAGCGGCATGGTGAGGATGCCACGGAGTTCCGCCCGCATCGCCCTGGGTGAGGACAGGCAATGCCAGTTCGAACGCACCGAGGACGATGAACGCGGCGAACACCGCATTGAGCGGCAGATGCGTGAACGCGATAACAACCCAGCCGACTTGGACGATCACCGTCCAGCGGATGTTCGCCATTCCGACGTCCCGGAATGTGGGGGACTCCCGGGCGGCGCGCCACCACTGCAGCACCATCGCGATCCGCATCACGACATACCCGAGCACCATCACCCTCAGGTCGAGGTGTTCGCCCTCGTCGACCGAGTGGAACATCGCGGGCAGGCCGAGCGAGAACACGACGACGCCGATCATCTGCAACATCGTCAGCGCGCGGTAGAGCCAGTCGTCCGTGCCGAACGCCGACGCGAACCAGCTGAAGCTGATCCACGCGACACTGATCGCGAACATCGCCAGCACAAATGCGGTGACCGCCTCTCCGGTATGCCCCTCGGCAACCATCTCGGCGAATTGGGAGGAGGCGGTTCCTACCGCGACCACAAACGTCAGGTCGAACAACAGCTCCAGCGGTGAAGAGACCCGTCCGGGTTCTTGGGGATCGCGGCCAGTCATCGGCACCCGACTGTGCGCCAGATTGCCGCCGGCACCTTGAGGGTGGGGAGAGTCGCACATGCGGAGCATGATGCCGCATCAGTGCTCGTCGAACTGAGTGATGCCGGACAGGCGCCCGAGGTGCGTCGGTCACGGTCTCGCTCTCGAAGAAGGCATCGGCGCCGCCCCTGTCCCGAACGCGTCGCCTCAGTCGGACAGGGCCTTGCCGAAGGCTCCCGAACTCTGCTGCACACCACTGCAGTTGGTGAGCGCGTCGTCCGACGACGTGCCGGCAGAGGAGCACTGCTGGTCGCGGAACGTGGACCACATGGAGACCCAGGCAAGCTCCTTCGTCTCCGCGAAGGTACGCAGTTGGGCGGCATCGGAAAGGGTGAACGTCTCCTTGTCGATGTCGTTCGTGCCGAGCATCGGCGTCACGGCGAGTCCGCGCCACGCGTTCCTTTCCGACAGCCCGAAAACGTCGGCGAGTTGGGCGTGGGCCGCCTTGGCCGACGTAATGGCGTAGTCGCCCATGTCGCCGGTGTAGGACGTGCCGTAGTTCATCGTCATGATGTTGACGCTGGACACCTTGACGCCTTGGTCGTTGGCCGACTCCAGGAGGGCCACGCCGTCCGCGTCCAGGCCCGAGGGCATCACGGGAAGTGTGAAAGACACGTCGAGGTCGGTGCGCTTCTTCTGGAGCAGGGCGATCGCCTTCGAGCGCAGGGTCACCGAGTCGGAGTCCTTCAGCGCATCGCCCTCGATGTCGAAGTCGGCCTGGGTGGCGCCCGCGGCGTCGAGCGTGGCGGCGTAGGCGTCGGCCAGAGCGGACGCGCTGCCGCACGTCTCGGCCAGTTCCTTGCCGGACGCCCCGCCGAAGGAGACCCGCACGGTCGCGCCGGACGACTCGAGTGCCGAGATCCGCTTCTTCACCGTCGCGTCGCCGACGGCCTCCGTGCCGTTCCACGTGGGCGTGCAGGAGCTGCCGTCCGCGATGGTGAAGGCCAGGTTGTACGCGGAGGGGGACCCGGCCGCGTCCAGGTCCGAGGCGTCCGTGGCGCTGACGTAGGGGGCGAACGGGCTGGATGACGAGGGTGCGCTCGCGGCCCGTGAGGGCGCGCCGTGCGGTGACGCGTCGGCCGGGCCAGGGCTCCCCGATGAGCACCCCGCGCAGGTCGCTGCCGCCACCAGCGACACGACAGCGGCGGCCGGCCTCCCCAGAACATTCCTCATCGCGCATGCACCCATTTCTTGTCGGTCCTGTCCCGGAACTGAAACACGTAAGCCTGTGATCCAGGTTTCATCAGGCACATCACAGCGAATTCAGGGCCTTCTCAGGGTGCGCACAGGAATGCCTGTGATGGGCCACATGAAGATCCCTTAGCGTCCCGAGAATGCATTTCGATTCCTCCGTCGAAAACCGTGCCAGTGGGCGCGGAAGCCACCGCAAACGTGGAAGAGGGGCCGATGAAGGCCCCGTATTCGTCGACAGTTCCGGACGGCGGGCCAAGCTGCTGCGCAGGTTCGGCCTTGCCGTGGTCGTCGCCTGTGTGGGCTACGCGGTCGTCCTCGGCCTGTCGTTCATGGGGTGGGGCGTGTCCGTGAGCACGACGGACCTGCTGCCCTTCGGCGGCGCAGGTGGTGGAGGTGGCGGCGTCGGCACCGGTCGTGTTCCGGCCGACGCCGGCTACGGCGCCCCGGGAGGCGCCGGTCAGCAGCAGGGAACGCCTCCGACCACCCGCTCCTCCCTCTCGCCCAGCCCTTCGCTGCCCGCCCCCTCGGCATCAGCCGCCGACGCCCACTGACGCGCAGGTAAGGGAAAACATGACCAGCAACACCTCTGCGCGGCGCCGTCGCCGTGCCGCTCCCTCCCGCTTCGAGCGCGCCGGGCGTAGAGCCGCCGCTCTGCAGCGGCCACGCGTCGTCCTCGCGCTCGTTCTCGTCCTCGGACTCGTCAGCGTGATGATGCTCGACGGATATCTGCGGGCCGAGGTCCTGGGCGACCACCGCGTCCGCACCGACGCGTCCTACGACAAGGTGCCGCAGCGCATCCTCGACGGCGGACCGATTCTGACCTCGACGAACGGTTCCATGCGGACGCAGTCCGTTCCGAAGAAGACCATCGTGCTCACCTTCGACGACGGTCCCGACGCCACGTACACCGAGAAGGTCCTCAAGATCCTCGCGGACAACGAGGTGAACGGCACGTTCTTCCTCGTGGGTTCCATGATCGCCCGACACCCCGGCATCGTGAAGGACATGGTCGAGCAGGGGAACGAGGTCGGCCTGCACACCTTCACCCACGTCGACCTCTCCTATCAGAGCGACGCCCGTGTCAAGCGTGAGCTCACGCAGACCCAGCTGGCGCTCGCGGGAGCGGCCGGCATCACCACGAAGCTGGTGCGCGCGCCCTACTCGTCCGAGGCCGCCGCGATCGACAACTACAGCTGGCCGGTCTACAAGAAGCTCGGCGCCATGGGCTACACCAGCGTCTTCGTCGACACCGACAGTGACGACTGGAAGAAGCCGGGCGTCTCGAAGATCGTCCAGTGGGCGACGCCGAAGAAGAACAAAGGCGCGTCGGTGCTCTTCCACGACGCCGGCGGCAACCGTGACCAGACGCTCAAGGCGCTGCCCAAGTACATCAAGAAGATGAAGGCGAAGGGCTACACCTTCACCACGGTCAGCGGCGCCATGGCCAGGACGGTGGCGCGGGGCGGCGGCTCCGCACAGAACGGCTCCGCCGAGAGCGGCTCCGCGCAGGGCGCCGGTGCGCAGGGCGCCGGTGCGCAGGACGGCGACACGCAGGACGGAAGCGCTCAGCCCGGTGAGGCGCGGAGGTCCGGCCAGGCACCCGGTGGCGCGGCCCAACAGGGAACCCCTCCCTCCTCCGGCACGAACGCTCCGGGCGGTGCCCGCAATGTCGACCAGGCCGCCCACTCCAAAGCCACCGGCACCACCCTCTACGAGGGCAAGGCGCTCATCGTGGCGGTCGCGATCGCAGAGTGGACCGTGCCGACGCTGGCCGTCTTCCTCGCGGTCGTCGGAGTCGCCGTGATGGCGCGATTCGCGATGATGCTGGTCCTCGCGCGGCGCCACTACAGGCAGCGCAACAAACGCCGGTTCAGCTGGGGGACGCCCGTCACCAGGCCGGTCAGCGTGATCGTGCCCGCGTACAACGAGAAGGAGTGCATCGCCAACACCCTCAACTCCCTCGCGCAGAGCACGCATCCCATCGAGATCATCGTCGTGGACGACGGCTCCACCGACGGCACGAAGGAGATCGCCGAGTCCCTTGGCCTGCCCAACGTGCGAGTGATCCGTCAGGAGAACGCAGGCAAACCCGCGGCGCTCAACAACGGGGTACGCAACGCCAGTTACGACATCGTCGTGATGATGGACGGCGACACGGTCTTCGAGCCGGACACCGTCCGGCAACTCGTGCAGCCCTTCGCCGCCCCGGACATCGGCGCGGTCGCGGGCAACGCCAAGGTCGGCAACCGCAACACGGTCATCGGTGCCTGGCAGCACATCGAGTACGTGATGGGCTTCAACCTGGACCGCCGCATGTACGACCTGCTGCGCTGCATGCCCACCATCCCCGGAGCGATCGGAGCGTTCCGGCGCCAGGCCGTCCTCGAGGTCGGCGGCATGAGCGAGGACACCCTCGCGGAGGACACCGACATCACCATCGCGATGCACCGCGCCGGATGGCGTGTGGTGTACCAGGAGCATGCGCGGGCCTGGACGGAGGCGCCGGCCTCGCTCAAGCAGCTGTGGAGCCAGCGCTACCGTTGGTCGTACGGCACCATGCAGGCGCTGTGGAAGCACCGCAAGTCCCTCGTGGACAAGGGGCCTTCGGGTCGCTTCGGACGGGTGGGCATGCCCCTCGTGGTGCTCTTCCAGATCGTCACGCCGGTCTTCGCGCCGCTGATCGACCTCTTCACCGTCTACTCGATGATCTTCGTGGACTTCAAGGCGTCCCTGCTCGCTTGGCTGGCCGTGCTCGGCATCCAACTCGTGTGCGCCGCCTACGCGTTCCGCCTCGACGGAGAGAAGTACCGCTACCTGTGGATGCTCCCGCTCCAGCAGATCGCGTACCGCCAGATGATGTACCTGGTCCTCATCCACTCCTCCGTCACCGCCCTCACGGGCGGCCGGCTGCGCTGGCAGAAACTCAAGCGCACCGGCGAGGTCGGAACGCCGACGGGGGTGGGGCGGTGACCTCGGAGGCACAGGGGAATCGCCACAGAGCCGCTCGGCGCACGCGCGCAACGCCCGAAAAGCCTGAAACACCTGAAACACCGGGAACGCAGGGCCTTGATCAGGACACCACACCTCTCCGTGCGATCGAGCCGGGCGACCGAGAACCCGCCGTGCCCGAGCGGTCAGGAGTCCGGGCGGGCGGCCGCGACCGGTACTTCGACACGCTTCGCGCCCTCGCGCTGATTCGCGTCGTGGCCTACCACACGTTCGGCTGGGTGTGGGCGGGCCTCGTCTTCCCCTCCATGGGCGTCATGTTCGCGCTCGCCGGGTCACTGATGGCCAAGTCCATGGAACGGCCGGCCCTTTCGGTGATCAGAAGCCGGATACGACGGCTCCTGCCGCCCTTCTGGCTCTGGGGAATCTTCGTCGTCCTCGCGATGCTGCTGCACGGCTGGATACCGGGATGGCAGGTCGTGTACTGGGTGGTGCCCCTCGGCGACCCGCCGGGTAACAGCTGGGGCATGCAGGCCTGGGAGATCCTCTGGTATCTGCGCGCCTACCTGTGGTTCGTGCTCCTGTCGCCGCTGCTCCTGAAGGTGTTCCGACCGGCGCCGGTGGCGGTGCTGCTCGCTTCGCTCACGCCGATCCTGGTGCTCCAGTTTGTGTGGCAGCCGCCGGACAACCGGTTCGGCAGCGGTCTGCTCGACTTCGCCACGTTCCTGTTCTGCTGGCTCGCCGGTTTCGCTCACCGTGAGGGCATCCTGGCCCGTCTGCGTCCGGGACCGGTCGTTGTGCTGTCTGTCGCGGCACTTGCCTACGGTGCCTGGTTCGCCCTCACCCACCAGGCGGAGTACGGGAGTTACGACCTGGACGACATCCCCCTTGCGCAGGCTTTCTGGTCGGCCGGGTTTGTGATGCTGCTGATGTACTCGAAGGCGTACTTCACGGTCGACTTCGCGTGGCTGGCGCGCTTCAAACGGCTCGACCGGATTGTGTCGGTCTTCAACGCGCGGGCGATGACGATCTACCTCTGGCACGAGATCGCACTGATCCTCGCGGTGCCGCTGATCGACCAGTTCTGGAACGTGCCCGCATTCGCGAAGTACCTGCCGCTGGAGAGCCAGTGGTTCATGTTCGGTGTCGGCTGGGTGCTGATCGCCGCGGCGATCCCGCTGGTGGGCTGGGTGGAGGACGTCGCGGCGAAGCGACGGCCTCGGCTGCTGCCCTGAGGTGGTCGTCGGTCGCTGGAAGCACACCTCGAGCCATGCTTCCGGCGACGCCGGCACGGATCTGAGTCGTCCGGGTAGCGGCCCGGCGCGCCTCGGCGGCGCCGGCGGCCGCCGATAGAAGATCGGTGGGGCGGTGGCCTCGGGAGGGGCCGCCGCCACACCGACCCACAGATGAAGAGGTCCGGCCTTGAAACTGCTCTACGACCCGGCGTTCCGGCCCCGCGCCGACCGGGCACCGGTACTCATCGATGACGACGCCCACGGCGTCTCGGCCAGGGCCGCGATGTGACCGCCACTCCGCACGGGGACGTGCCAGGCGGCGATCGCTATGGCGAGGCCGTCTTCCGTCCTGAACAGGCCGGTGAGGCCGAGCGCATCGACTTCGGCGCCCTCGCCTACGACGACATCACCATGGCGCGACTGCGGGCACTCGGCGTCGGCCCGGGGTGGCACTGCCTCGACGTGGGCGCCGGTACGGGCACGGTTTCGCGCCGGCTGCTGGACGAGGCCGGGGTGGCACGTGTGCTCGCCGTGGACCGCGACACACGTTTCCTCAGCGCACGGCTCGTGCCCGGGCTCGACGTGCTGGAAGCCGACGTCACGGCCTCGGACTTCGTCCCCGGCCGCTTCCGGCTCGTCCACGCGCGCTTCGTGCTGATGCACCTGCCCGAGCGCGAGCGCCTGATCACGGCTTTGGCCGAACTCGTCGCGCCCGGCGGTGTGCTGGTACTCAGTGACGCGGTCGACCTGACGAGTGACCGGACGCCCGACACGCCGTACACCGTGATGATGCGCGCGATGTGGCAAGGGCTGCGGACCACCATCGGCACCGATGTCTCCTGGGTTCCGTCGTACCCGCAGCTGCTGCGCGAGGCGGGGCTCGTGTCCGTGGCTGCCGAGATCCATGTGCCGCCGCTGCTGCCGGCCAGCCCCATCAGCCGCTTCTGGGCGGACACATGGGAACGCAGCACGGCGGCGATGCTCACCACCGGACTGATCGATGACGCGGCCGTCGACGCGGCGGTCCGGTACCTGGACTCCGACGAATGCGCCGCGCTGTCGGCCGGCATGCTCACCGCCTGGGGATGGAAGACCGTGGAGGGCCCTTGATGGCCGGACCGACGCCAGGCAGTGAGTAGCCCACCGCTCTCAGCTGCCGAGAAGACGCGTCGACAAGCCAGGGTGCGATGAGGGCGTCGGGCGGCGCGCGTCGAAACCGAGCACGTCGATTGCCGTATGAACCTCAACAGCTGGTACGAGGCACTCACCCCTGAGACCCTCCGCACCAGGCTGACGGAAGGCGGCAACACCGTGGTTCCCGAGAGCGACATCCACGCCCACAGTCGCGCAACCGCCAACGCGGGCCGGGTTGCTGCCGGAGCCTCCCCGCACGTCGAGCGGCTACCGTGATTGCGCGTCCGATGCGGCCCTGCGCCTCGGCCTCATCCGCGACGCCCAGGGCGCCGGCCTCAGCCTGGCCGAGATCCGCTCCGTCCTGGAGCTACGAGGCGGCGGCCGGGCCCCGTGCGGGCACGTCACCGAGCTGATCAACGATCACCTCACCGACATCGACCGCCGCATGGCCGAGCTCCTCGCAACCCGCACGGAGCCGAGGAGAACCGACCGTTTCATCCGCGTCGCCGTCGCCGACCACGCCGCCTACGAAGCCTTCCTCACCGGCACGCTCAGCGGCCTGCCTTGCGTTCGACGGCTCGAATCCCACCTCACCATGAAGATCGTCAAGACCAGCCCCTGACGCCCTCCTACAGACTGCGCTGCCAGGTCTGGCCGACCAGGTCCTGGCCGAAGCTGTGATGGGGCTCTTCGGCGACGAGTTCGAAGCCGTGCTTCTGGTAGATGCGCCGGGCCGAACCGAGCACATCGTTGGTCCACAGGGTGATCGCCTCGTACCCGGCTTCCCGCGCGAAGCTCAGGCACTCCTCGACCAGGCCGGCTCCCAGGCCCAGGCCGCGCGCGTTCGGGTCGACGAGCAACAGGCGCAGCTTCGCCGTCCGGTCGTCATGGCGAACGCAGAAGACGCAGCCGGCCCGCGCTCCGTCGACCTCGGCGATCCAGGCCGCCTGCGGACCTGGGCTCTTCCCCTCGGCGTAGTCGGCGACGATCCGGCTGACCAACGTTTCGAAGCCGGTGTCCCAGCCGAACTCGCGGGCGTAGAACTCACCGTGCGCCATCACCACCCAGCCCAGGTCGCCGGGCCGGCCCAGCGCCCGGACAACCGCCTCGCGCTCTGCCATGTCGACCTAGACTCCCGTTCCGCTCACTGAAACGACTGTTTCAGTAGACTAACGCGGTGAGCCGATCCGAACCAACCCCCTCCCCGCGACGGCAGGAGCTGCTGGAAGCGGCCTACGCCTATGCCCTGCGCAGCGGCCTGGGCGACCTGTCCCTGCGCCCGCTGGCCGAGGAGATCCACTCCAGCCCGCGCGTACTGCTCTACCTGTTCGGCAGCAAGGACGGTCTGATCCGCGCCCTGCTCGCGCGGGCCAGAGCCGACGAACTGGCACACATGCAGCAGGTCGCCGAGGCACAGGACCGGGGCGAGGGGCTGCAGCCTGTCGCCCGGGAGTTGTGGCGATGGCTTTCCGACGAGGCTCACCGCGGGCTGCTGACGCTGTGGGTCGAGAGCTATGCCCGTTCCCTCGTCGAACCCGACGGGCCCTGGGCCGGGTTCGCCCGCGACACGGTCGGCGACTGGCTGGCGCTGCTCGCCGCCGGCCAGCCCGCCGCGCTACGTGACACCGAGGCCGCTCTCACCCAGCGCACCCTCGTACTCGCGGTCCTGCGGGGCGCGATGCTGGACCTGCTCGCGACGGGCGAGACCGCGCGCACCACCGCGGCGGTCCATCATCAGCTGGCCGCTCTGGGGTGACGCGTGCCCGTCTCGATCACGCGGGGGGCCGCGGTGGCCTCGCCCTTAGGGCACTACGTGACCTGGGTACCGTCACCGACCGTGCAGACAGGTCGAGTTCGGACCAACTGTTCGTGTCGAACGCGGACCGGCCGAACCGGCTCTTGGCGCCGCCGCATCGATCGGGTCGTCGCGCACGCTAGCTCCGCGGGACGTCCTTGACGAACACGATCCCGTCGTACCCGTCCAGGTGGGCCGGATCGAGTGGGGCGTAGCCGTAGTAGGGGGACACGCGGGCGGTCGGCTGCGTATCGCCGAGGGCGGCAGTCAGGCCGTGGGCATCGACGACGTAGCGGTCCTCCTGGAGGGTGTACAGGAGTCCTTCGACGGTGTCCGGCGGCGGGGTGTCCACTCCCTTGTGCTGGATCGTGCCGAGGGCCGTGGCCAGGAAGGCGTACCCCTCACCCAGTTGGGAGTTCACGAGCGCGCCCGCGCTCCACCACTCCAGCAACTGGCCGCCCATCCGCATCGTGCTCTTGTCCCGCTGGAGATGGCCGTTGTGGGCGTGGATCAGTGCCGGGTCCCGTTCGGCGAGGGCGAGGAGGTTTGCGGCCATCATCGAATCCCGCAGGCCGACCAACCGCGTCAGGCGGCTCGGTGAGGTGTGGGCCATCCAGAAGTGGTAGCGCAGCAGGCCCGTTGCGGTACGCCCGTACAGGCGCGCCCGGTCCCGGTCGTCCCGCGATGTCGCTGCGATCAGGTGCGGTGTCTGCTCGTCGAACAGCGCCACCAGATCGTCGGCGAGCAGCCGCAGCTCCCTCGCCTCGGCCGACTGCCCCACAGACTCGGCCGGGTCCATCATCGCCGCGGGATTGGTCCACGGGTCGTCGGCGCCGAGCAGGCGGTCGAGTGTCTCCGCGGTGCAGGGAAGCAGGCTCGCGTCCACCCAGGCCGAGAGGTAGCCGTGAAGTGCGGTGAGGGCCTGCCGGGGGCTCGCGGCGCCGGTGATTTCCAGCGGGCCGTCGAACCCGGCGAAGTGGAGCCGCTCGGACTCGGGCTGCCCCTCGTTGTGGGCACGCATCCAACGTACGAGTTCGCGGTTGGCCGCGGACTCTCCCCAGCCGTGACTGAATCCGTGCGCCATGACAGCGTCGAGGGTGCCCGTGCCCGTGGTGACGTAGTCGTCCACGACCAGGCCCGTCATGCAGTCGCTCTCGATCGCGATCGTCCGGTAGCCCTCCTGCTCGACGAGTTGCCGGAAGAGCTCGTTGCGCACGTCGAGCAGAGCGTCCTCGCCGTGAGTGGGCTCCCCCAGAGCGAGCAGCCGCGGCGGGGCCGCGAGCAGCCTCATGACGGCGGCCGCTTCGACAGCGTGGGCGGTGTCCTTGATGTCAGTAGCCATGCCTTAAACGCTATCGTTGAACCTTCGATTGAAACTTTTCCGCGATACCGGCAGGATTCGGCAGGCCCATGGGATCAGACCTTCAAAGCAGGAGGCGGCTCAGGCCGGTTGATCTGGCGCGCGAGCACGGCCTGTCGACCCAGGCGGTCAGGAACTACGAGGAGGCCGGCATCCTTCCGGCCGCCCGTCGCACACCTCACGGCTACCGCACCTATACCTCGCTGCACGCGGGAGCCCTGCGCGCGTTCCTCGCACTGCTGCCCGGCCACGGTCACCAGAGGGCGACGTCGATCATGCGGGCGGTGAACGAGGGCGCGGCCGAGGAGGCGTTCCGTCTCATCGACGAGAGCCACGTCCAGCTCCTCGACGACCGCCGTACCCTTCAGGCCGTCGAGAACGCCCTTGTCGACCTGGAGCCCACCACCGCGTCCGAGCCCGGTGCGGGGTCCGAGCCGGCTCCCGTGACCGGGCCCGGCGGCACGTTCATCGGGCCGCTGGCAGCCAAGCTCGGAATCCGGCCCGCGACCCTGCGCAAGTGGGAGGGCGCCGGGCTGATGCACCCGCGCCGCGACCCGCGGACCGGGTACCGGGTCTACGACGACGCCGACGTACGGGACGCCCGGCTCGCCCATCAACTCAGGCGGGGTGGCTACCTGTTGGAGCAGATCGCCCCGCTGATCGCCCAGGTACGGGCGGCCGGCGGCCTTGAGCCGCTGGAGGCCGCACTGTGCGACTGGCGGGGCCGGCTGTCCACCCGCGGGCGGGCCATGCTGACCGGGGCCGCAGAGCTGGACGCGTATCTCCGCGAGCGAGGCTGAGACTTCGGTCGACAGCCGAAGGGACGAGGGGCACAGGCGGTTCCGTCTCGGCTGACCCGTGCGCCGATGTCGGCCTGGTAGGGGACTCGGGGTCCGGACTCGGGGCCCCCTCCGCAGGTCCACCTTCAGGAGTTGCCCGACCGAGGACTCGCTCGTCGCGGGACGGCGAATCTACGCGGCCGGCTTCTGGAGGAAGGCCGTGAAGCCGGCGCCCGACCAGTGGTCGATGATCTTTCCGACCTCAATCCGGTCGACCGTCGTCGCGGTGAAGGAGGCGGAGCGTCCGGTCGGCGGGTAATCGAGGAACTGCCCGGTGTGGTGTCCGCCCGACAGCCGGCGAGTGGCCACCTTGTCTCCCTCGGCAAGCTGGTCGAAGACCCTGATGGCGAGGTCGTCGAACGCAGCGATCAGGTCGCTGTCCATCTCCAGCCAGGGCTGCCGGTAGAACCCGCGGGGATGGAGCCGGCTGACGCCTGGCCGCGGCGTGCTTGCTGCGCCTGCACCGGCCGTCAGCAGCTCTTGCCCGGCGCGGCCGCGGTAGCCCGCAACAGGTCTCGCACCAAGTCGAAGTCGATGCTCTCCGGTTTCCGGAAACGCAGGCAGCCCTTGCCCATGTCCTGCGCAGCCAGCCGCGCCGTGAACGCTTCCCGGACATCGGACCGCAGAAGATAGAACGAGACGTACTGCTTCTGGCTCGCGAAGGCGATCTCGGCAGCGCCGTTCCGCTCGTATGCGGGCATTCCGTGTGCCATGACCTCCTCGAACCCCTTGAGCTCGGTACAACACAGCTGCCGCAGCCTGGTCAGGGCTTCCCTGCGCCCCTCCGCCACCTCGTCGAGATACCCGTCGACGTCTTCCGCGCTGCTCTGCACCATGCGGTCGAGCGTACCCACCGGGACCCGGCCGCCGGCCCGCCCACAACTCGTCGGGCCGCACAAGGGGCGGGAACCGAGTCGGCGAAGGCCCTCCGCTTCCCGCCGTCTGTCATCCGCCGGATTTCCTGTGGCGGCGCCGACGCCAGTGCCACACTGCGCCGACCGCTACGGAGGCAGTGAACAGGAGGATGCCCACGACAGGCCAACTGCTGTCGGCGATCCGCACGCCCGTGACGAGGGTGGCCGCGACCAGGGCGACCGGCACCAGAAGGGAGAGGAGGGTGCGGGCGGCGCCGGCGATCGAGGCAGGGTCGAGGCGCGACCGCCGCCGGGAGACCAGCGCGGAATCGGTGAAGTAGAAGGCTGTGGCCCGGTCCGTCAACCGGGTGGTGGCCTGGTGGTACGACATCGCCATGTAGGGCAGCCAGACCAGAGGGGCGACGATGCCCACCACGAACACCAGCCCCAACAGAACCCATCGGCCCGCCTGCACCAGCCTGTGTGACCAGCCGGTGCGCTCGGGCGCGGTGAGCAGTCCCAGCACCCGGGCCATGCGCAGAGTCAGGTTCCACAGCACGACGGGATGCCGAAGCGCGGCCCGTTTGCTGGTGGCCGGCTGTTCCCCGTGGCAGACCGCGAGAGCCTCCCGGGCCCGGCCGGGGTTCTCGTGCACGCCCTGGAGGACGAGGAGCTCGGTGGCGCGGTCGTCGGCCGTGGGATCGCCGCCTCTCAGCGCGGCCAGCTCCAGGACCGTACGGGCCTGGCTGAGCAGCGCAGCGCAGAACGCGACAGGTACGAAAAGCAGGAACGGGCCACCGACGAAGGCTCCCTCGAACACCGTGGCACGCCGCCCCCTGGCCGTCACCAGTGCACGGAGCCCTGCCGGATCCATATCCGGGTGGTCCCTCCTGATACGGGCGACCGAGCGGGCGGCGGCGGGGCCGAGCCGCCGCACCGCGAAGGCGGCCAGGGTCTCCGGGAGGCACTGCGGATCGTCGAGTGCCACCCGGAGGAGCCACCGTGCGGGCGACAGCTCCGGAGGGGTGTCAGGGAGTTCTGATCGCGAGCCTGGCACGGGGTCACCACGCTTCTGTGGCCGCGGTGGGGCCCGGCCGTGGTTGCGCTGTTCGCCGACGCTTCGCCCGGACGGCGACGTAGGCCGGGGCCGCGTCGTACAGCACACTCGGAGAGGTCACGACGATGGCACTGGTGAAGCTGGCGGCCATGAGGACCATGCGGGCGGTGAGCGAGCCCGAGACGGTCAGCGTGGCCACGCTCGTCCTCCAACGATCAGCCGGTCCTGGGGCGGTTCGCATCAGTAAACGTCGAGGGAATAAAAGGTACATCTTGGATACATCGAGATTGTTGCACGCCGAGGTCAGGCCGTTCCGGGGCCGAGGGGGATTGCGGCGGAGAGGGCCGTATCCTCCCCCGGAAAGGACGACCTGGTCGTCGAGGTACGTCAGGGCGAGTGCCGCGGTGGTGCCGCCGGAGTGTTCGCGGACGTGTGGCCTTCGTCCTCGCATGCTCCCTCGCGGGGATCACCTCGGCAGGCGTGTCCACCATGACGGCACACCAGCGCGCGGTACGGCCTGGTCAAGATCCCGCCGCCGTCCACGGCCAACTCCACAGCCCGTCGCGCCGCAGACAGATCCGCCCGGAGGGGCGCACGTTCAGAACCTTCGGTACGTTTCCGGCATGGAGAACGATGTCGACGCATTCCTTCGTCGCCTGGCTCAAGAGCTCAGGCCACGGGCGAACGAGTCGGCCGGCGTGATGCTGCGGCGTATGCGCCGCGACCTTCCCGAGCTGTGGGGGTACGAGGACCTCGCCGCTTTCGCGCCGGCGGAAACCGCCGGACATGTCGCCGCCTTTCTCGACGTACTCGAACACGGCCTCGGTGCGACCGAGATCGAAACACCTCCTGCCGCCCTGGAGGTGGCTCGCAGGTTCGCTCGGAGCGGGGTACCGGTCAGCAAGCTTCTGCGTGCCTACCGGCTCGGCCACATGACCCTGCTTCAGCAGATCCAGGCAGAGGCCACCCGTCTCAGCGTCGACTGGGAGCTGATCAACGCTGCGGGGACCAGACTGGTGGCGATGGCCTTCGAGTACGTCGACCGCGTCTCGGAACAAGTCGTCGCGGCCTACCAGGAGGAGCGCGACCGCCGACTGCAGCGCCGGCTCATCCTGACCAATGAGGCGAGCAGGCTGATCGGGACCACGCTCGACATCGCCCGCACCGCTCAGGAACTCACAGAGGTCTGCACCGACGAATTCGCCGACCTCGTCGCCATCGACCTCCTCGACTCCGTGCTCACCGACGAAGGCACCTACACACCCGTAATGACACCGGTGCTGCTCCGTATCGCCCAGCGATCCGTCCTGGACGGCTGTCCGGACTCCGCCGTCGCCACGGGGCAGACGCATTCCTACCCTGCTCGGTCGGAGCCCGCTCACGCACTGACCACGGGGCAGTCACTCCTGCACCTCGTCACGGCCTCCGGTGTTCCCGCGTGGATGGCACCGTCTTCGGACCACGAAGACACCCTGTGCGCCCTCGGCCTCCACTCGATCCTGCTGCTGCCCCTACAGGCCCGAGGGAACACCCTGGGCCTCGCACAGTTCGTTCGCCATCGAACCGCGGCTCGCTTCGACGACGACGATCTCCTCCTGGCCCAGGAGATCGCGGCCAGAGCAGCGGTGTACATCGACAACGCCCGCCGTTACACCCACGAACATGTCACCGCGCTCACCCTCCAGCGCAGCCTGCTGCCGCAGCGTCCGGCGGCGCAGTCCGCAGTCGAGGCGGCATCCCGCTACCTGCCCAGCGGATCCCACGCGGGCGTGGGCGGCGACTGGTACGACGTGATCCCGCTGTCCGGAGCACGCGTCGCCCTCGTCGTGGGCGACGTCGTCGGCCGCGGCCTCCACGCTGCCGCCACGATGGGCCGCCTGCGCACGGCTGTGCGCGCCTTCGCCGACATCGACCTGATGCCCGACGAACTGCTCACCCACCTGGATGACGTGGTCATCCGCCTTCAGCGCGAAGAGGCACCGGACACGGGCGAGACCAACGCCACCTGCCTGTACGCGATCTACGACCCGGTGTCCCGTCTGTGCTCCCTGGCGAGTGCCGGACACGTTCTGCCGGCTGTGGTGACTCCCCCGCCCGCCAACGGTGACGCTCAGGCCTCCAAGTCGGTGTACTTCCCGGACCTGCCGATCGGCCCACCGCTGGGCCTGGGCGGACTCCCCTTCGAAACCGCGCAGTTGGAACTGCCGGAGGGCAGCCTGCTGGCCATGTTCACCGATGGCCTCATCGAGAGCCGCACTCGTGATGTGGACACCGCACTGGCCTTGTTGCGCGACGTCCTCGCCCAGGCACCGGACTCGCCGGACGAGGTCTGCGACCGGCTGCTGGCCGCGCTGTTGCCCAGCCGTCCCGCCGATGACGTCGCCCTCCTGGTGGCGCGGCCCCGGGCACTCGACCCCGGCCACGTCGCCACGCTGGACCTCCCGTCCGACCCCGCGACGGTCTCCGGAGCCCGCACCTTCGCATCCTGCACCTTGACCGCGTGGGGCCTGGAAGAGCTGTCCTTCTCAACGGAGCTCATCATCAGCGAACTGGTGACGAACGCGATCCGCCACGGCAAGAGCCCTGTTCAGATGAGGCTCATCCTCCAGGACACACTCACCTGCGAGGTCTTCGACTCCAGCAGCACCGCCCCGCACCTCCGCCGCGCCCGGAACTCCGACGAGGGCGGCCGCGGCCTGCTCCTGGTCGCCCAGCTCGCGGAGCGCTGGGGCACACGGCACAGCCGCGAGGGAAAGGTCATCTGGGCGGAACAGGTGCTTCCTACCGCCCGGAGGGCCGGAAGCCGGCTGTGACCGCCGGGCGGCGCCCTGAGTGTCGGCCGCCGCCAGCCACGACGACGTCAGCGCGATCCACCCGCCCCACGACCGTTGCACCGCGACGTCGCGAAGGGAGGGGAACCGGTCGTAGAAGCCACGGGCCTCGACCAGGCACTGCTTTTCGAGCTTGTCGATGACGAAGATGGCGTTGGAGGTTCGCAGCTCATGCGCTCGGCGAGCTCACGCATGAACATCGGCCCCGGCATCTCTCACAGCGCGGTTGAACGCCTGAACCATCAGGCATTACTCAGGCCTACTCGGCCGGCTCTGCGTTGAGACGCTGGAGCAGATCGAGCAGGGTCGCGCGATCCGGGTCGGGCAAGGCGGAGAAGCAGGTGGCGAGGACCTCGTCGGCGACTTTGTGGCCGGCTGCCAGGAGTTGCTCGCCGGCAGGCGTGAGGTGGTGGTCGATGCGCCGGCCGCGGCCCGGCCGGCGCTCGACCACACCCTGGGCCGCGAGGCGGCCGACCAGCGCTCCGAAGGCTTGCTCCGTCTGGAACGTCGACGCGGCCAACTCGCGGGCCGACGCCCCGGGTGAGCGGCTGATCGCGCGCAAGGCGTCCCACTGGGCCAATGTGGTGCCGACCGCCGAGAGCGCGCTGTCGAGCGCCCGGTGCTGCCGGTACTGGGCCTGCTTGACCGCTCTGCCGAGTTCTTGCAGCTCACGATGCATGGATGAAGTCTACGCCACAATTAAGCTAGCTTATATAAAGATCCTTAGTTACAGTGGGCGCATGTCCGCCAACGACGCAACAGCCGCGTACGCCGACCTGCCCCTCACCGTGTCCGATGCCGGAACGGGGAGGCCGGTCCTCATCCTTCACGGCGGCGGAGGCCCGGCCACAGTCGCCGCGCTCGCCCAGCACCTCTCCCGCACCACACACACCCTCACGCCCGTGCACCCCGGCTGGGACGGCACGCAGCGCCCCGAGTGGCTCACCGGTATCGAGGGCCTGGCACACTCCTATCTGCGATATCTCAGCGACCGCCGACTCCGGGACGTCCTCGTCATCGGCTCCTCGCTCGGGGGCTGGATCGCCGCCGAGATGGCCACACTTGACACCGCAGGAACCCTCACCGGCCTCGTCCTGATCGACGCCGTCGGCGTACACGTGGAAGCGGAACCGATCACCGACTTCTTCGCTCTCGACGCCCGCGGCGTCGCGGACCACTCGTGGCACGACCCGGACCGCCACTACGTCGACCCCGCCACCCTCCCGGCCGCCGAACTGGCCCGCAGGCAAACCAACATGGCCACCATGCGTACCCTCGCGGGCGATCCCTACATGCACGACCCCGGGCTGCTGCGCCGACTCGGGCAGGTCAAGGTCCCGACGCTCGCGATCTGGGGAGAGAGCGACCGCGTCGTCAGCCCCGCGTACGGCGCCGCCTACACCGACGCCTTCGCCAACGGCCGGCTGGAGATCGTCCCCAAGGCGGGACACCTCCCTCAGATCGAACAGCCGGAGGCCACCATCGCACTGATCGAGGCCCACCTCGACCGGACGAGCACCCGTTCCGTCGGAGATCAGTAGCCTCACCAACAACCTTGCAGATAGCGGGAGTTGATGTCATCGACAGTCAGTCCCCCGCACTACATTTCAGTGTGCGCATGCACCGCGTCGATAATCTCGGGCCAGAGTTCGCGCGGGCGGTCGTGGCCCATGTCGGGGATCAGCAAGAGCTTCGCTCCGGGGACGAGTTCCGCGGTGCGTTCCCCTCCGCTCGGGGTGATCAGTGTGTCGTCCAAGCCGTGGATCACCAGAGTCGGTACCCGAAGGGTCCGCAGTGCCTCCGCACGCGAGCCGTCGAGGATCATCGCTCCGAGTTGACGCCCGACTCCTGCCGGGTAGTACGCGCGGTCGTAGCTCCTGGCAGCCAGCTCACGCAGGAGTGCGGCGTCTCCGTATCGCCTGGACGCCCACACCAGTTCCCGGTCCGCCGCCGCGACGTATCCCTCGCGGTCCGCCGGCTTCGGGCCGAGGAGTACCGCTTGGGCCTCGGGAGCGGACTGGCCGTATTCGGGTTCGCCGGTCGAGGACATCATCGACGTCAGGGTCAGCACCCGGGCGGGCTCGGCGATGGCCATCTTCTGGGCGATCATTCCGCCCATCGAGGTCCCGATCACGTGAGCGCGTTTGATGCCCAGCGCGGTGAGCAGGTTGAGGCCGTCGCCAGCCATGTCCGTCAATGCGTACGGCACCATGGCGAGGGCGGAGGCGATGTCCCCCGAGCTCACGGCGGCGATGAACCGGCCCATGTCGACGGGGTGCTCGTCGAACTTGGTGGACAGCCCGCAGTCACGGCTGTCGTAGCGGATCACATGGCGCCCGCGGTCGGCCAGCGCACGGCAGAAGTCCTCGTGCCAGGCGATCATCTGGGCGCCGAAGCCCATCACCAGCAGGACGGGTGGGTCGGAAGGATCACCGAACGTCTCGTACGCGAGGGACATTCCGGGCGAGACCTCGACGAGTGGCATGTCCGGATCTTCTCAGCATCGGCTGTCGCGGCGCATGTGGAATATCGGCCACCGCAGGTTGCCGGGGGCGACGCCCTCCACACGACGCACAGACCCATCGCGCGCCCCTGGCCCGTGGCCGGGGGCGCGCAACGCTCCCCCGGCCACGGGTCCGGCCCGTACGGTCGGTGATGGGTCTCGTCAGACCTGCACAGTCCTCGCATGGTGTGTCGTCAGGATGCGGTGGATCAGGCGGGCGCCCGCTCGAGCGGTGCGGTGGTCGGTGTCGAGGTCCGGATTGAGTTCCGCGACGTCGACCACGAGTGGCTTTCCGCTCGCGGCCACCTTGGCGCAGACATGCTCGATGATCTCCATCTGCACACCGTGGGCGGCCGGGGCGCTGACGCCGGGGGCCACCGCGGCCGGCAGTACATCGAGGTCGATGCTCAGGTGCAGGACGTCGTGGCTCTCGATGAACTCGTCGGCGAAGGCGTCGATCGCGGGCAGGTTCAGCACACCGCACTCGGTGTCGGGCAGGTAGCGCACGCCGAGCCGGTCGGCGGTGCGGAACAGGTGCGCGGTGTTGCTCGGCTGGCTCACACCGAGCACCCGGTAGTCGAGCCGGTGCCCGCGCCGCTCCTCGCCCTGCGCCATCTGCAGGAACGGCGTTCCCGAGCTCGCGCGCACGTCGTCACGGAGGTCGAAGTGCGCGTCCAGGTTGAGCACTCCGAGCCGCCCGCCGGCCTGGACCGCCCGGGTGGATACGAGGCCGAGATACGTGCCGTACGCCACCTCGTGGCCTCCGCCGAGGACCACGACGGGGACACCCCGGTCGACGAGCGGGCCGACGACCTGCCCGAGGCGGTGCTGGCCCAACTCCAGTTCCCCGTCGGTGACTTCGACGTCCCCGGCGTCGAGCGCGGTGAGCGGGGCGGGCAGGGCCATGGAGGAGAGGGCGGCGCGCAGTTCGCGCGGACCGTCCGCCGCTCCCTGACGGCCCTTGTTGCGGCGCACGCCCTCGTCGCTGCGGAAGCCGACGAACGCGGCGTCCCACGGTCCCGGGCCGTCGGTGTCGGTGCTGATCGCGTGGTGCCAGCGCAGGTGCTCGTCCCCGTGGCCGTCGTCGCGGCCGTGCCAGCGTTCGGAGGCCGCGTCCACCGTGAGTTCGATGGTGGCGCCGACGCTCACTGGGAGTTCCCACCCTCGGTCATGGGGATGCGCACGCCTCGGTCGTGTGCGACGGAGGCGGCGTGCTCGTAGCCGGCGTCGACGTGACGGATGACGCCCATGCCGGGGTCGTTGGTGAGCACGCGCGACAGCTTCTGCGCGGCGAGCTCGGTGCCGTCGGCTATGCAGACCTGACCCGCGTGGATGGACCGGCCCATGCCGACGCCGCCGCCGTGGTGGATGGAGACCCAGGAAGCGCCGGAGGAGGTGTTCACGAGGGCGTTGAGCAGCGGCCAGTCGGCGATGGCGTCGGAGCCGTCGAGCATCGACTCGGTCTCGCGGTACGGCGAGGCGACGGAGCCGGAGTCGAGGTGGTCGCGGCCGATGGCGAGCGGCGCGGACAGCTCGCCGCTCGCGACCATCTCGTTGAACTTGAGGCCGGCACGGTGGCGTTCGCCGTAGCCGAGCCAGCAGATACGGGCGGGCAGGCCCTCGAACTCGACGCGCTCGGCGGCCATCTTGAGCCAGCGGTGCAGGTGCTCGTTCTCCGGGAAGAGCTCCATGATCGCGCGGTCGGTGGCCTCGATGTCCTTGGGGTCTCCGGACAGGGCCGCCCACCGGAAGGGGCCGAGCCCCTCTTCGAACAGCGGCCGGATGTGGGCCGGGACGAAGCCGGGGAAGTCGAAAGCGCGCTGGTAGCCGGCCTTGCGGGCCTCGTCCCTGATCGAGTTGCCGTAGTCGAAGACCTCGGCTCCGGCGTCGAGGAATCCGACCATGGCCTCGACGTGGCGGGCCATCGACTCGCGGGAGCGGCGGGTGAAGTCGGCGGGGTCCTTGCGGGCCTGCTCGTGCCACTCCTCGACGCTCACGCCGACGGGAAGGTAGGCCAGCGGGTCGTGCGCGGAGGTCTGGTCGGTCACGATGTCGATCGGCGCGCCCATTTCGAGGAGCTGGGGGAACACCTCGGCGGCGTTGCCGGTGAGGCCGATGGACAGCGGGCGGCGGGCCTCCTTGGCCTCGATGGCGAGGCTCAGCGCGTGGTCGAGGTCGTCGGCGGCGACGTCGAGGTAGCGGTGGGCGATGCGGCGCTCGATGCGGGTGGGGTCGACGTCGACGCAGATCGCGACGCCGTCGTTCATGGTCACGGCGAGGGGCTGGGCGCCGCCCATGCCGCCGAGTCCGGCGGTCAGGGTGATGGTGCCCGCCAGGGTGCCGTTGAACTTCTTGCGGGCGACGGCGCCGAAGGTCTCGTAGGTGCCCTGCAGAATGCCCTGGCTGCCGATGTAGATCCACGAGCCGGCGGTCATCTGCCCGTACATGGTCAGGCCGCGGGCCTCGAGGGAACGGAACTCCTCCCAGTTGGCCCAGTCACCGACGAGGTTGGAGTTGGCGAGCAGGACCCGGGGCGCCCACTCGCTGGTGCGCATGACGCCGACCGGCTTGCCGGACTGCACGAGCATCGTCTCGTCGTCCTTGAGCGTCTTCAGGGTGCGCACGATCGCGTCGAACGACGCCCAGTCGCGTGCGGCCTTGCCGGTTCCGCCGTAGACGACCAGGTCTTCGGGGTGCTCGGCGACCTCGGGGTCGAGGTTGTTCATGAGCATGCGCAGGGCGCCCTCCTGCTGCCAGCCGAGGCAGTTGAGTTCACTGCCACGGGGGGCGCGGATGTGGCGGGACTCGGGGGAAACGCCGGTCATGTTCTCTCCTGGCGATGGCGGTGCAGTTGCGTGTCCCATGACAGGTGAGGTGCAGGACGCGTTCCAACCGCGGCCGCCGAGATTCTCGGATCCGAGAACGTGGCCGGCTGACGGTGATGGGGGGCCGGCTCCGGGGCGCGGGTTCCGTGCGGGCCGCCTCGCCTAGGATTGCCGTGGTGTTCGCGATGTGGCGCGACGGATCCATGGGGTACGAGGACGGTGGACGGCTTGGTCGTGGACGCTGCGGAGATCGCCCGGCTCTATGCGCGGCAGACGCCCGGTTCCGCCCCGGCCTATCAGCGGATCAAAGACCTCGTGGCCGGGGAGATCGTGGGTGGCCGCTGGGGTGAGGGCGAGGCGCTTCCCTCGGAGAGCCAGTTCGTCGAGTCGCTGGGCCTGTCCCGGATGACGATCAACCGGGCCCTGCGCGAGCTGAGCGCCGACGGCCTGCTCCGGCGCGTCATGGGCGTGGGCACGTTCGTGGCGCGGCGCAAGAGCAGCTCCGCGCTGGCCGGGGTGCACAACATCGCCGATGAGGTCCGGGGCCGCGGCCATGAGTACTCGGCGAGGGTGCTCTCCCTGCGCGAGGAGCTCCCCGACCCCGAGATCGGCGCACAGCTCGGCCTCGACGGGCGGCGCAGCGCGTTCCGCTCACGTGTCGTGCACCTGGAGGACGGTGCGGCGGTCCAGCTGGAGGACCGATACGTCCACCCGGACTTCGCCCCCGGCTATCTCGACCAGGACTTCACCGCGCGTACGCCGTTCACGTTCCTGTCCGAGGTCGCCCCGCTGGGCAAGGGCGAGCACATCGTCGAGGCGGTCCTGCCGTCCGTCGAGGAATGCGAGATCCTCGGCATCGGGCCGTCCGAGCCGTGTCTGCTGATCCAGCGCCGCACCTGGTCCGGGGACGCTGTCGTGAGCGTCGCGCGACTGATTCATCCCGGGTCCCGGTACCGCCTGGTGGGGTCGTTCGACGCGCACTGAGTCGGGCTCCGCCGTCAGTCCGCCTTCAGAGTGTGCGCGTGCCCGCGTGGGGGCGTCGGCCGGACATCGCGGCCGTCAGCCGTGCTGCCCCCTGCTCCAGGACCTCGCGGACGTGGTCGGCGTCGTGCCGGCTGTAGTGCCGTTGCCAGGTGCTGCTGAGCGCGGCGACGGGCCGTTCGTTGTGGTCGAAGGCCGCGACGCCCAGTGACCGGAAGCCCTCGGAAACCAGCTCGACCTCCTCCGACCAGCCGCGTGCGCGGTCGCGGGCCAGCAGGTCGAGGAGTTCGGACAGAGAGCGGGGTCCCTTGCCGGTACGGGTGATGAGATCCGCCTGCCGGGGGAAGAGGGCCCGAAGTTGGGCCGGGGACGCGTGGGCGAGGATGGCGCGCCCGTTGGCGGTCAGGTGGGCGGGCAGCCGGACGCCGACGTCGGTGACGAGGGAGATGTCCGCGTCGCCGGACCGGGTCGAGGGTGGCCGTTCCTTGAGCAGGTAGACGGTCTCCGCGCCGTGGACGATGCCCAGGTGCACGGTCTGTCCGAGACGGGCCGAGGCGCTGCGCAGGATGGGGCGCGCGAGGCGCTCCAGGGGTTCGTGGCGCAGATAGGCCGAGCCGATCTCGAAGGACGCGACCCCGAGACCGTACGCCTGCTCCTTGGGGAGATAGGTGACGAAACCGCGGTCCACCAGGACCGAGAGGACGTGGTACGCCGACGATCGGGGGATGTCGAGTTCGCGGGCCAGGGCCGCGGCCTGGACGGGGCCCGAGCGTCCGGCGAGGTGCAGCAGGATGTCCAGCGCGCGGCCGACGGCCGGTGAGGCACTGGACGCCGTTGTCCGTTCACCCATTGGTCCACCTCTTGACTCATCTGTATATACAGGAATATACAAGGGCCTTCGTCATGCGGGAGTGCCGACGAACGCCGTCGACCGGCAAGTGATTCAGCCCCGCCACCTCACCCGGAACTCGGCGTTCCCAAGGAGGACCTGCTTTGTCCACCGACACCACGTCCCTGCAGCGCGGGCTCAAATCCCGGCACATACGCTTCATCGCCCTGGGTTCCGCGATCGGGACCGGTCTCTTCTACGGCTCCTCGGAGTCCATCAAGGCAGCGGGGCCCGCCGTCCTGCTGGCCTATCTGATCGGTGGCGCCGCGGTCTTCCTCGTTCTGCGCTCACTGGGCGAGATGGCGGTGAGCCGCCCGTGCGCCGGATCCTTCGGCGAATACGCGACAAAATACCTCGGACCGCTGCCGGGATTCCTCACCGGCTGGACGTACGCCCTCGAAATGGTCTTCGTCTGTCTGGCGGACATCACGGCGCTCGGCGTCTACATGAGCTTCTGGTTCCCCGACGTGCCGCGGTGGATCTGGCTCCTCGCGGCCGTCGGCATCATCGGCGCGATGAACCTGTTCAGCGTCAAGGTCTTCGGTGAGCTGGAGTTCTGGCTCTCCTTCGCCAAGGTCGTCGCCATCGTCGCGATGATCCTCGCCGGCCTTGCGATCATCGTCTTCGGCTTCGGCAGCAACGGCGGCGCGGGCATCTCGAACCTGTGGAGCAACGGCGGGTTCATGCCCAACGGCATCCAGGGCCTGGTCCTGTGCTTCGCCGTGGTGATGTTCGCCTTCGGCGGCACCGAGATCATCGGCGTCACCGCCGGCGAGGCGCAGAACCCGGAGAAGACCATTCCGAGCGCCGTGAACTCGATCCCCATCCGCATCGTGCTCTTCTACGTGCTGACGCTCGCGGTGCTCATGTCGCTCAACCCGTGGCAGCACATCGGTGACAAGGGCAGCCCGTTCGTCGAGATCTTCGCCGGACTCGGCGTCGCCTCCGCGGCCGCCGTGCTGAACGTCGTCGTCATCATCGCGGCCCTGTCCGCGATCAACAGCAACATCTTCGCCGCCGGACGCATCATGTACGGCATGGCCGAGCGCAACCAGGCTCCGTCCGTCATGCGCCGCCTGTCCCGCAACGGTGTGCCGTGGATGACCGTCGTCATCATGATCGGCGCACTCCTCTGCGGCGTGGTCCTGAACTACCTCATGCCCGAGCGGGTGTTCCTCGTCATCGCCTCCATCGCGACCTTCGCCACGGTGTGGGTCTGGCTGATGATCCTCCTGTCCCAGGTCAGCGCCCGTCGCAAGATGTCCCCGCAGGAGGTCGCCGCGCTGAAGTACCCGGCGCCGTTCTGGCCCTACGGCCAGATCATCACCATCGCCTTCATGGTCGGCGTGGTGGTGCTCCTCGCGTTCTCGGACAGCACCCGGATCGCGCTGCTGGTCGGCGGTGTGTGGCTGGCCCTGATGACGTGCGTGTACTACCTGTGGCTGCGTCCCCGTGCCCGGCGGGCGGCAGCGGCCGACACCGCGCCGCAGGTCGTACACGGGCAGGGCCGGGAACCCTCGGACGAGAACGATTCCAGGGCCGGTGCGGAGCCCGTGCACCAGCGATAACGGCGACAGCAGGGGCCGGCGGAACCGCGAGAGCGACGGTTCCGCCGGCCCTTTTCGCGTGTGTAGAGACCGCCCGCGCAGCTGGGGTCGGCGCGAAATTACGGTGCGTGGGGCAACTGTCTGGGATCCCGGACAGTAACCCTCCGCAGCCACTGACGAAGAGGTTCCGTTTTCGGGCTTCATGGAGTCATGAACGAAACCTTCGTAGGGGTCGGCCCCCTCTCCGTCGCCGATGTCGTGTCCGTCGCCCGGCACGGGGCCCGCGTGACCCTCACCCACGAAGCCCTGGGCGAGATAGCCCAGAGCCGCAAGGTGGTCGAGAACCTCGCCAACGACGTCGTGCCCCACTACGGCGTCTCGACCGGCTTCGGCGCCCTGGCCACCCGTCACATCCCGCTCGAACTGCGCGCCCAGCTCCAGCGCAGCCTCGTGCGCTCGCACGCCGCCGGCTCCGGCGCCGAGGTCGAGCGCGAGGTCGTCCGCGCCCTCATGCTGCTGCGCCTGTCGACGCT
Organism: Streptomyces sp. NBC_01003; assembly: GCF_045162695.1. NCBI lineage: Bacteria > Bacillati > Actinomycetota > Actinomycetes > Kitasatosporales > Streptomycetaceae > Streptomyces > Streptomyces sp. NBC_01003. Next base: position 9,560,277 of record NZ_CP108707.1, on the reverse strand, counting down.
CGCCACCGGCCGCACCGGTGTGCGCCCCGACACCGCCCAGGCCTACGCCGACCTGCTCAACGCCGGCATCACGCCGGTCGTCCACGAGTACGGCTCGCTCGGCTGCTCCGGCGACCTCGCCCCGCTCGCCCACTGCGCCCTCGCCGTCATGGGCGAAGGCCAGGTGCGTGACGCGAAGGGCGACCTGATGTCCGCCGCGGACGCGCTCGCCGCCGCCGGTCTCTCCCCCGTCACGCTGCACGAGAAGGAGGGCCTGGCCCTCATCAACGGCACCGACGGCATGCTCGGCCAACTCGTCATGGCCGCGCACGACTTGCAGATGCTGCTGCGCACCGCCGACATCGCCGCCGCCATGAGCGTCGAGGGACAGCTCGGCACCGATGCCGTGTTCGCCGCCGACCTCCAGGCCCTGCGCCCGCACCCGGGCCAGGGTTCGAGCGCCGCCAACCTCACCGCCCTCCTCAAGGGTTCGGAGATCGTCGCGAGCCACCGCGGACCTGAGTGCACCCGGGTCCAGGACGCGTACTCGCTGCGCTGCACCCCGCAGGTCCACGGCGCCGCCCGCGACACGCTGGCGCACGCCGAGACGGTCGCCTCGCGTGAGCTGGCGAGCGCCATCGACAACCCCGTCGTCACGCCCGACGGGCGCGTCGAGTCCAACGGCAACTTCCACGGCGCGCCCGTGGCCTGCGTCCTGGACTTCCTGGCCATCTCCGTCGCCGACGTCGCCTCGGTCAGCGAACGCCGCACCGACCGCTTCCTCGACGTCGCGCGCAACCACGGCCTGAACGCCTTCCTCGCCGACGACCCGGGCGTGGACTCCGGCCACATGATCGCCCAGTACACCCAGGCGGGCATTGTCTCCGAGCTCAAGCGCCTCGCCGCGCCCGCCTCGGTCGACTCCATCCCCTCCAGCGCCATGCAGGAGGACCACGTCTCCATGGGGTGGGCCGCGGCCCGCAAGCTGCGCCGCGCCATCGACGGCCTGACCCGTGTGGTGGCGGTCGAGATCCTCACCGCGGCCCGCGCGCTCGACCTTCGTGGCCCCCTGGCCCCCGCGCCCGCCACGGCGGCCGTCCTGGCCGGACTGCGCCGCGATGTCGAGGGCCCCGGCACCGACCGCTACCTCGCTCCCGAGATAGAGGCCGCCGTCCAGTTCGTGGCGACCGGCGGTGCGCTCGCGGCCGCCGAGTCGGTGACCGGTCCGCTGGGCTGAACCACTCGGACCTGGTTCCTGTGACCGCCCGGGCCTGGTCCAAATAGGCCGAACTCCCGCCGCCGGCCCGTCCGGCGGCGGGAGTTCGGCTTCTACGTGAGGTGTCCCGCCACCTGCGTACGAGCGGTCGCGTCGGCCACCCCTCCGATGCGCCGGCTCAGTTGGTTCGCCGTACGGGTCACCTGCGCGGCGATCCGCCGCTGTTGCTCGGCCCCGACCTCGTCGCCGCGAAAGGTGACCGCCACCCCGGCGACGGGGTGTGCGCCGTGGTCGAGGACCGCGGCCGCCACCGACGCGAAGCCCGGTGTCACCTCGCCGTCCTCCGTGGCGTACCCGCGTCGGCGTGCCTCCACGAGGAGTTGGCGCAGCGCGGTCAGCGAGCCGGGACCCGACTCGTTGCGCAGGACGAAGGCCGACGCGTCGGGGAACAGGGCCCGCACCTGTGCCTGCGGCAGCCGGGCCAGGACCGCCCGGCCGCTGGCGGTGAGGTGGGCCGGCAGCCGCACACCCACCTCGGTCACCAAGGGGGCACGTCCCGGGGCCCGTTCCTCGATCACGTAGATGACCTCGCGGCCGTGCAGTACGGCGAGGTGCGCATTGTGGCCCGTGCTGTCGACGAGCTTCGCCAGCGGCACCCGCGCCAGGCGCTGGAAGGGCGCCTGCCTGCTGTATCCGGAGGCGAGTTCGAAGGCGCTGACGCCCAATCCGTAGCGTCGCTCCTCAAGCAGGTGCACGACGAAGCCCTCGCGCGCCAAGGTGTCGAGCAGGTGGTACGTCGTCGAGCGGGGGAGCCCGACGTCACGGCTGATCGCCGCGGCGGGTACGGGCCCTGCCTGGCCCGCGAGATAGCGGAGGATGGCCAGCACCTGGGTGGCGGCGGGAACGGGAGACATACCGGGAGGTTACGTCCGCGCGCCGGCGCCGCCGCGGACCACCGGTACGAAGTCTGGGATACGAGACGCATTGCGGGCAGCGGCCCTGGCACCGCCCCCGGGGCCTGGTGCTTCATGGAAGCCCCGGTGCGGACGCGCGATGGAACGCCGTCCGCGCCAGGGCACTCACTCATCCGCTGCCCGGCCGTGTGCCCACGGATCAAACCGCGCCGCAAGGCCCGGCCGCAGCATCCACGGAGAGATTCACATGCCAGTCCCCCAGCCCCTCGCCGAAGCCGATCACGCCGGCGCGGACCTGCCCGGCGCCGCCACGCTCATCACGAACATCGGCGCGCTGGTCATCGACGGCACCGACGTCGCCTGGGTGGGCCTCCGGACCGAGGCACCCGCGGCCGACCGCAGCTTCGACGCCCAGGGCCTGGCAGCCATCCCCGGATTCGTCGACTCGCACTCCCGCCTCGTCTTCGCCGGCGACCGGACCGCGGAGGTCAACGCGCGGATGTCGGGCCACCCCTACAGCGCCGGCGGCATCCGTACGACCGTCGAGGCCACCCGGACCACACCTGACGGCGCGCTCCACGCCACCGCCGGGCACCATGTGCCGCCCTCGCACGTGCACCTCGCCCACCGCGCCGGTGTTCCCCTCGTCTGCGCCGGCCAGTGCGTCGTCCCGCCCACGTGAGGAATCCCGCGCCCCCGTTCGATCTCCGCCGTCCCGAGACACGACGCCACAAACAAGGAAGCCACACGATGGGTGACACACCCGCCAATCCGCCTGCCGGGGCGTCCGGTTCACCGGCCGCCGGCGTGTACAGCAGCGTCCGTCAGCTGCGTGCCGACGCCTGGAGCTCACTGACCGAACTCGCACGCCAGTGGGCGTCCGACACCGCCGGCGCAGCCCACCGGCAGTCGACACAGGAGCGCCTGGACGCACTCTTCCGGCAGTTGCTGCCGATCGAGAACTGCTGGGCCTTCCCCGGCAGGGCCGCCTTCGCCGAACTGCGTCGCCTGCGCACGGCGGAGGACCGGTACGGGCTGGCCCGGCGCACGGACGAACTGCATCGCGCCCTCGGCACGGAGTCGTACCGCAGCGCGACGCCCCGCCAGGCCGAACCGACCGCTCCGGCCGGGGACGAGCCGCTGCCGGCCGGGACAACGCCCAAGCCGTACTTCGAGGTCCTCGTCGTCGGCGAACTGACCGCGGCGGAGGAGGAGGCGCTGCGCCTCTCGCTGCGCGGCCGGCGCCGCGCCGAGGACGAGTTCGTGTACGAGATCGTCGTCGCGCCCAGCTTCGAGGACGCGGCGATGGCGGTCCTGGTCAACCCCGGTCTGCAAGCCGTGGTCATCCACCGGAGGTTCGCCGACCGGTCCCCGTACGACCTGAGCGTCGTCGCCGGCCTCGTCGAACAGCCGCCGGTCGACCCGTACGCGCAGGACGGGCCCTACGAGCAGCGGGCTCAGGCGCTCGGCGCGCGGCTCCTCGAACTGCGGCCCGAGATGGACCTCTATCTCATGACCGACGGCTCGGTGGAACGGATCGCCGGTGTGCTGAGCAGCGGATTCGCCCGGGTCTTCCACGCGCGCGAAGGGCTGCTCGAACTCCACCTGTCGATCCTGCACGGCGTCCGCGAACGCTTCCGCGCACCGTTCTTCACCGCGCTCAGAGCACACAGCAGACGCCCGACCGGTGTCTTCCACGCCCTGCCCATCTCCCGCGGAACCTCGCTGCTCACCTCGCACTGGATCCCTGAGATGGTCGAGTTCTACGGGCTGAACATCTTCCTCGCCGAGACCTCCGCCACCTCGGGCGGCCTCGACTCCCTGCTGGAGCCGACGGGCCCGCTGCGGGAAGCCCAGGACCTCGCCGCCAGGACGTTCGGCGCGCGGCAGTCGTACTTCGTCACCAACGGCACGTCCACCGCCAACAAGGTGGTCGTACAGGCCCTGGTGCGGCCGGGCGACATCGTCCTGGTCGACCGCAACTGCCACAAGTCCCACCACTACGGACTGATGCTCGCCGGCGCCCAGGTGGTCTACCTCGACGCCTATCCCCTGGACCGCTACGGGATGTACGGCGCCGTGCCCGTGAAGGAGATCAAGCGCAAGCTGCTGGAGCTGCGGCGGGCCGGGCTCCTCGACCGTGTCAAGATGCTGATGCTGACCAACTGCACCTTCGACGGCATCGTCTACAACCCGACGCGGGTGATGGAGGAGTGCCTGGCGCTCAAGCCCGATCTGGCGTTCCTCTGGGACGAGGCATGGTTCGCCTTCGCCCGCTTCCACCCGGTCTACCGCCGGCGCACCGCCATGGCCGCTGCCCGCACCCTCACGGAGAGTCTGCGCGGCCAGGACCTCGCCAATCAGTACGCCCTGCAGCAGCAGGAGTTGGGGGACGCCCCCGACGACGAGACACTCCTCGACCAACGGCTCGTCCCCGACCCCGCCAAGGCCCGGGTCCGGGTGTACGCCACACAGTCGACCCACAAGACCCTCACCTCGCTGCGCCAGGGTTCCATGATTCACGTCTTCGACCAGGACTTCAGCCACCGCACGGCGGAGACGTTCCGCGAGGCGTACATGACGCACACCTCCACCTCCCCCAACTACCAGATCCTCGCCTCCCTCGACCTGGGCCGAAGACAGGCCGCACTGGAGGGCTTCGAGCTGGTGCAGAAGCAGCTCGAGCAGGCAGGAGTGCTGCGCGATGCGATCGATCAACACCCGGTGCTCAGCCGCTACTTGCGCTTCCTGACGACACCCGACCTGATCCCGGGCGAGTTCCGGGCCTCCGGCGTGGAACAGCCGCTGCGGACCGGTCTGGCACGGATGTCGGCGGCGTGGGAGGACGATGAGTTCGTCCTCGACCCGACCCGGGCGACCCTGCACATCGGTCTCACGGGCATCGACGGGGACACGTTCAAACACGAGCACCTGATGGACCGCTACGGAGTGCAGGTCAACAAGAGCACCCGCAACACGCTGCTGTTCATGACGAACATCGGCACCACCCGCAGCGCCGTCGCCTACCTCATCGAGGTACTCCTGAAGATCGTCGAGGAACTCGAGGACCGCAAGGACGAGTTGGGCCCACCCGCCCTGCGGCAGCCGGACGCCGATGCCGTCCGGGACACGGTCGTCGCCCTGCCCGACTTCAGCGCCTTCCATGCCGCCTTCCGACCGGGAGGCCGTACTCCCGAAGGGGACATCCGCCGGGCCTTCTACCTGGCGTACGACGAGACACAGTGCGAGTACCTGTCGGCGGACGAGGTGCGCGAGGGCATGACCGGCGGCCGGGACGTCGTGTCGGCCACGTTTGTGACGCCGTACCCGCCCGGGTTCCCCGTGCTGGTCCCCGGGCAGGTCGTCAACGAAGCCGTACTCGACTACATGCGGGCCCTCGACACCCGGGAGATCCACGGATACCGGCCGGAGACCGGTTACCGGGTGTTCACCGAGCAGGCGTTGAAGGAGCAGCAGACGCTCCTCGAGTCCGGCAACGGGGCCTGGGCGGCCACCTGATCGGTCCGGTCCGGTGTCGAAGCGTCCTCCTTGCCGCGCTTCGGCGAGGGCGATGGGCGCGCGGGACCGAGGTCAATCCCTCGACACGAGATTACCGACCGCTTAGTATCCGCAGGCAGCGTAGGCAACCCTCGCGTATCCCACGACAGACAGTCGCCGGCCGTCAGCCCTGGCAATCAGCGCGGACAGCCGCGACGGAGAGGCCGCCCATGAACGGCGCGCAGTCGCTGATCCGTACTCTCGTCGGTGCCGGTGTCGAAGTGTGCTTCGCCAACCCCGGCACATCGGAGATGCACTTCGTCGCCGCGCTCGACTCCGTACCCGAAATGCGCGGCGTGCTCGGCCTGTTCGAGGGTGCCGTCACCGGGGCCGCCGACGGATACGCGCGTATCGCCGACAAGCCGGCCGCCACCCTGCTCCACCTGGGCCCCGGCCTCGGCAACGGGCTGGCCAATCTCCACAACGCGCGCCGGGCCCACACCCCCGTCGTGAATGTGGTGGGCGACCACGCCACCCACCACAAGAAGTACGACGCCCCTCTGGAGTCCGACATCGAGCCGGTGGCCGGTTCGGTGAGCGGCTGGGTGCGGCGCAGCGACCAAGTCACGGAGGTCGGGGTCGACGCCGCTGCTGCGGTGGCGGCGTCGATGGAGGCGCCAGGACAGGTCGCGACGGTGATCCTGCCCGCCGACGCGTCCTGGGACGAGGGCGGTCAGGTCGCCGAACCGCAGCCCTCGCGCACTCCTGCGGCTCCTGATCCGCAGACGGTGTCATCCATCGCCGACATCCTGCGCAGCGGCGAACCCGCCGCGCTGCTGATCGGCGGCGCGGCCTGCCGTGAGCCCGGCCTCGTCGCGACCAGTCGGATCGCGAACGCCACCGGCGTGCGTGCACTGGTGGAAACCTTCCCCGCACGGCTGGAGCGCGGCGCGGGCCTGCCCGCCATCGAGCGCCTCCGCTACCTCGCCGAGCAGGCCGTCCGCCAACTCGACGGCGTCATGCATCTGATCGTGGCGGGAACCCGTTCGCCGGTGTCGTTCTTCGCCTACCCCGGCAAGCCGAGCGACCTGGTACCGGAGGGCGCCCAGGTGCACACCCTCGCCGATCCGACCCAGGACGTGGTCGCCGCTCTGGAAGCACTGGCCCAGCAGGTGGCAGCGGGCACCCTGCCGACCCTGGCCGAGCGGTCCGGCCCGACGCTGCCGAGCGGCCCCCTCACCGCGAACAACTGGGCCGAAGTCGTCGGCGCCCTGCTCCCCGCTGACGCGATCATCTCGGACGAGGCGAACACGTCCGGCGCCGCCCTGCCCGCGGCGACGGCCGGCGCTCCCCGGCACGACGTCCTCACGCTGACCGGCGGCGCGATCGGGCAGGGCATCCCGGTCGCCACCGGGGCGGCGATCGCGGCACCGGACCGGCCGGTCATCAATCTGGAGGCCGACGGCAGTGCGATGTACACGATCTCGGCCCTGTGGACCCAGGCCCGCGAGAACCTCGACGTCACCACCGTCATCCTCAACAACAGTGCCTACGCCGTACTGCGCCTCGAAATGCTGCGGGTCGGCGCCGACCTCTCAGGCCCAGCCGCGAAGACGCTGCTCGATCTCTCCTCGCCCGACCTGAACTTCGCCAAGATCGCGGAAGGCATGGGCGTCCCGTCGTCCAGGGCGACGACCTGCGAGGAACTCACCGAGCAGCTCCGCCACGCACTCGCAGAACCGGGCCCCCACCTGATCGACGCCGTGGTCCCGCCTCACCTGTAGGGCGCTGCTCCGTAGGTCCCGCCGGACCGGCCGGTCTGTGCACGCCAAGGCACCCGCACTTCGCCACGGCTACTCGGGCAGAGGCCGGTCCTGCACCACGTTCTTCATGACGAGGGTGGAGGTCAGGCGCTGCACGCCGGGGAGTTGGGACAATTGCTGGTCGTAGAGCTGTTGGTAGGCAGCGAGGTCTGCGGTGGCGACGCGCAGCAGGTAGTCGGGATCACCGAAGAGGCGCTGCGCCTGGATGACGTGGGGGATGGCGGTCACGGCCTCCTCGAAGGCGGTGACAGTGGCGCTGTGCTCCCAGCGCAGGGTCGCGAAGACCAGGGCTTCGAAGTCCAGGCCGACGGCCGCCGGGTCGACGACGGCGCGATAGCCGCGGATGGCGCCCTCGCGTTCGAGATCCCGCAACCGGCGGTGGCAGGGCGAGACGCTCAGCTGTACACGGGCGGCCAGCTCGGTGATGGTCAGGCGGCCGTCCAACTGCAGCTCGGTAAGAATCTTCCGGTCCATGGCGTCCATGAGGAAGATTCTCCCTCAGATGGCGCGATCATGGAGTAAAGACAGAAACACTTTCGGGCAGATCGCACCTAATCTTCCCTCTCAAGCACGGAGCGCGAGAGGGATCGATTGATGGGCACGACAACAGTTGCGGCATTTCTGGCGGTGGATCTTCTGCTGGTGTTCACTCCGGGCGCGGACTGGGCTTACGCGATCTCGGCAGGGCTGCGGGATCGGTCGGTCGTCCCGGCGGTCACCGGGCTGATAGCCGGATACATGGGCTACACCCTGCTCGCCGTCGTGGGCCTGGTGGCGATCGTGGCGAGTTCGGCGACCGCCCTCACCGCGCTCACCGTCGCCGGCGCCGTCTACCTGATGTGGCTGGGCTGGGGCGTTCTGCGGCGGCCGGCGGTCCTGGGCGCGTCCACCGAGCCGATGGCCACCTCGCGCGGGCAGATCATGCTCAAGGGCGCCGGGATCAGCGGACTCAACCCCAAGGCGCTGCTGCTGTACTTCTCGCTGTTCCCGCAGTTCATCCACCCCGCGGACGGGTGGCCGGTCGCCGCGCAGACGGGACTGCTCAGCGTGCTCCACATGACGGCGTGCGCCGTCGTCTACCTCACGGTCGGCGTTCTCGCCCGCACCGTCCTGAGGACCCGGCCCTCGGCAGCCCGGACCGTCACCCGCGCCTCCGGCGCCATGATGATCGTCATCGGCGGCTTCCTCCTCGCCGAACGCCTGGCCGTCTGACGAAGGCGGCGCGCAGCACTCACCCACAGAACCCGATGTGCGACGAAGGAGAACACGTGGAAGGCCACGCGCAGCAGGAGCAGGCAAGCACCGAGGTGCAGGAGAGCATCCGGGCCAGTTTCGCTCAGCAGGGCCTCATGGCCCACCTCGGCGCACGGCTCACCCGCATCGCACCGGGCGTCGTGCACATCGCGCTCCCGGCACGGCCCGAAGTCACCCAGCAGCACGGCTACTTCCACGCCGGCGCCACCAGTTCCATCGCCGACAGCGCGGGCGGCTACGCGGCGTTCACCCTGTTCCCCGAGAACACCGAGGTGCTCACGGTCGAATACAAGATCAACCTGCTCGCGCCCGCCCTCGGGGACCGACTTGAGGCTGTCGGAACGGTCCTCAAGGCCGGTCGGACCCTGACCGTGTGCCGGCTGGAGGTCTTTGCCGCTGAGGACGACGGCACACGCAAGCTTGTGGCCAACGGACAGCAGACACTGATCCGGGTGAACAGGACCGCCGAGCGGTGATCAGGCAGGGACCGAACCGCCGGCAGGCCCGCCGGGCGCCGTCGGCCGGACTCGTCCACGCCTCTCATCGAGTGTTCCTTCAACCTCACCTTTAGGGTGAGACTTCGGCGCCCCCTCCGCGACCGGCCACGGGGGTCATCGGGCGTGATGGTGCATGACGTGCCCGGTGCGCGAGTAGCCGTCCGGCGCGTACAGGGACAGGTCCCGGCCGTAGCCGGATCCCTTGAAGCCGCACCAGGGGACTTCGGCGGCCAGTACGAGGTGTGAGTTGGCCCAGACGGTTCCGAAGCCCAGGCGCGCGGCGATGTCGTGGGCTGCGGCGGGCGTTCTCGGTCCGCACCGATGCCGCAAGGCCGAAGGGGCCGTCGTTGGCCCGCCGTACGGCTTCCTCCTCGTCGGTGAAGGTCTCGACCGTGACGACCGGGCCGAAGATCTCCTCTCGGGCGGCTTCGGCCCTTTCGGGTACGTCGACCAGCAGGGCGGGTCGGGGCTACGAAGTAGCCGGGCCGGTCGATGGCACCGCCTCCGGTCGTGGCACGCATGGTCGCGCAGCTGACTGACGACGATGTCGCCCCGCACCTGTGGACCACCCTGGCGGGAAGGCGCCGGCTGCGCCCCTAGGGGGCGCGGGGCGCCGCGCGCTGACCCGCCGGACGGAGAGCCTCCGCCGGATCAGGCCATCGTCGACTCGCCGCCCGGACAAGCGAGTTGGTCCCCTGCCGAGGCCACGGGCCACGGTCAGATGGCGTCGCGCACAGCCCGCTCGAAACCCTCGACATGCGCACGCGCGATCTGGGCCGCCGCGTCCGCCTCGCCGGCGACGATCGCGTCGATCAGCGGTCCGTGCTCCTCGACGTGGCCGGCCATGTCGGCGAGCCGGTCGATGAACAGGCACCAGATGCGCGTGGCCAGGTTGTCGTGGCGGACGAGGGTGTCTTCCAGGTACGGGTTGTGCGTGGCGGCGTAGACGGCACGGTGGACCTTGAGGTCCAGGTGCATCAGCTCGGCCGCGTTGCCCTGTCGGGGGTCCACGCCTGCCAGCTCGCGCCGCACGGCCGTCAGGGCCGCACGGTCCTCGGCCGTGGCCCGCCGCGCCGCGCGGGCTGCGGCCAAGGGCTCCAACTCCAGGCGAACTTCGGAGATATGGGCCAGGTCGGTGATGTTGACGTCGGTGGCGAAGGTGCCGCGCCTGGGGTACGTCGCGACGAGGCGCTCGTACTGGAGCCGCTTGAGCGCCTCGCGCACCGGGGTACGGCCGACGCCGAGGGACTGCGCGAGCTGGTCCTCGTTGATGGGTGCGCCGGGACGGATGTCGAGCATCACGAGCTGGTCTCGGATGGCGCGGTAGGCGCGCTCGGCGAGGGACAGCTCCTCGCCACCGACCGCCGGCTCGGTCGCCACGTGCTGCATGAGGCCCCCTTGACCTGTCCCATCGAGGTCCCATACCTTACCGCACAGACTGATATATCAGTTGCTCATTAGTCGGCTCTCAGAATGGTGCGCAGATGGCAACCGACGCCCAGTCGATCACCACGACCACGACTCCCGCCTCACTCCAGGCCCTCCCGCTCAGCGAGCTCGACCCGGACGTCGCCGCCGCGGTCGACGCCGAGCTGCACCGCCAGCAGTCGACACTGGAAATGATCGCGTCGGAGAACTTCGCCCCGGCGGCCGTCATGGAGGCCCAGGGCTCGGTCCTCACCAACAAGTACGCCGAGGGCTACCCGGGGCGCCGCTACTACGGCGGCTGTGAACACGTCGACGTCATCGAGCAGTTGGCCATCGACCGGGTCAAGGACCTGTTCGGCGCCGAGGCCGCGAACGTGCAGCCGCACTCGGGTGCCCAGGCCAACGCCGCCGCGATGTTCGCGCTCCTCAGCCCGGGCGACACGATCCTCGGCCTCGACCTGGCGCACGGCGGTCATCTGACCCACGGCATGCGCATCAACTTCTCCGGCAAGCTCTACAACGTCGTGCCGTACCACGTAGGCGAGTCCGACCTGCGCATCGATATGGCCGAGGTCGAGCGCCTCGCGCGCGAGCACCGGCCCAAGCTGATCGTCGCCGGTTGGTCGGCCTACCCCCGCCGCCTCGACTTCGCAGCATTCCGGCGCATTGCCGACGAGGTGGGCGCCTACCTCATGGTGGACATGGCGCACTTCGCCGGGCTCGTCGCGGCCGGACTGCACCCAAGTCCCGTTCCGTACGCGGACGTTGTCACGACCACGACTCATAAGACTCTCGGCGGCCCGCGCGGCGGGGTGATCCTCAGCCGGGCCGGTCTCGCCAAGAAGATCAACTCGGCGGTCTTCCCCGGGCAGCAGGGCGGACCCCTTGAGCACGTCATCGCGGCGAAGGCGGTGGCCTTCAAGGTGGCGGCGAGCGAGGAGTTCAAGGAGCGCCAGCAGCGCACCCTGGACGGCGCCCGCATCCTGGCCGGGCGCCTGCTCAGCGACGATGTGGCCGAGGCCGGGATCACCGTGCTCACCGGCGGCACCGAGGTCCACCTGGTCCTCGTCGACCTGCGTAACTCCGCGCTCGACGGACAGCAGGCCGAGGACCGCCTGCACCGCGTCGGCATCACCGTCAACCGCAACGCGGTGCCGTTCGACCCGCGCCCGCCGATGGTCTCGTCCGGCCTGCGCATCGGCACGCCGGCGCTGGCCACGCGCGGCTTCGGCGCCGAGGAGTTCCGTGAGGTCGCCGACATCATCGCGGGGGCGCTCAAGCCCGAGCACCTCGGCGAGGAGCAGGCGGGCCTGCTGCGCGACCGGGTCGAGAAGCTCGCCCACGCCTTTCCCCTGTATCCGCACCTGCCCCGCCTGAACGGAGACGCGCCATGACCGCCCAGCCGCAGCCGAAGCTGCCGGAGCACCCGGACTTCCTCTGGCGCAATCCCGAGCCGCGCTCCTCTTACGACGTCGTCATCGTCGGCGCGGGCGGCCACGGCCTCGCCACCGCCTACTACCTCGCGAAGGAACACGGCATCACCAATGTCGCGGTCCTGGAGAAGGGCTGGCTGGCCGGCGGCAACATGGCCCGTAACACCACCATCATCCGCTCCAACTACCTGTGGGACGAGAGCGCGGCGATCTACGAGCACGCGCTCAAGCTGTGGGAAGGGCTCCCGGAGGAGCTGGACTACGACTTTCTGTTCAGCCAGCGCGGCGTCCTCAACCTCGCGCACACCCTCCAGGACGTCCGCGAGGGCATGCGCCGCGCCAACGCCAACCGACTCAACGGAGTCGACGCCGAATGGCTCGACCCGGACCAGGTCACCGAGGTCTGCCCCATCCTCAACGTCTCGCCGGACACCCGGTACCCGGTGCTCGGCGGCACCTTCCAGCCCCGCGCGGGAATCGCCAAGCACGACCACGTCGCCTGGGCGCTCGCCCGCCGCGCCGACGAGATGGGCGTCGACCTGATCCAGGGCTGCGAGGTCACCGGCTTCGTCAAGGACGGCGAGAAGGTCGTGGGTGTCGAGACCAACCTCGGCCGCATCAACGCCGGCCGGGTCGGCCTCGCGGCCGCCGGGCACAGCAGCGTGCTCGCCGAGCGGGCCGGAATCCGCCTCCCCGTCCAGTCCCACCCCCTCCAGGCGCTCGTCTCCGAGCTGCACGAGCCGGTCCACCCCACCGTCGTCATGTCCAACCACGTCCACGTCTACGTCTCCCAGGCGCACAAGGGCGAACTGGTGATGGGCGCGGGCGTCGACTCGTACAACGGCTACGGGCAGCGCGGTTCCTTCCACGTGATCGAGGAGCAGATGGCCGCAGCCGTCGAACTGTTCCCGATCTTCGCGCGGGCGCATGTGCTGCGGACCTGGGGCGGCATCGTCGACGTCACTCCGGACGCCTCGCCGATCATCAGCGCCACTCCCGTGGAGAACCTCTTCGTCAACTGCGGCTGGGGCACGGGTGGTTTCAAGGCCACGCCGGCCGCCGGCTGGACCTTCGCACACACCATCGCAACGGGTGAGGCGCACCCGTTGAACGCCCCCTTCGCCCTGGACCGCTTCACGACGGGCGCACTGATCGACGAACACGGCGCCGCGGCCGTGGCCCACTGAGAGGACGCTGCTGCGATGCTGCTGATCAACTGCCCATGGTGCGGTCCCCATAACGAGAGCGAATACCACTACGGGGGCCAGGCCCACGTCCCGTACCCCGAGAACCCCGCCGACCTCGACGACGGGCAGTGGGCCGAGTACGTCTTCTACCGCGACAACCCGAAGGGCCCCTTCGCCGAGCGGTGGATGCACAGCCACGGCTGCCGCCGCTGGTTCAACGCCCTGCGCGACACCGTGAGTTACGAGGTTCTCGCCACCTACCGGCTCGACGAGCCGCGCCCCGAACCCCACGTCACCGACCCGGCCGGAGAGCAGCGATGACCGACCAGCAGTTCCGGCTCGGCGACGCGGGCCGCGTCGACCGCACCACCTTCCTCCACTTCACTCTCGACGGACGGGAGTTGACCGGCCACCCGGGCGACACCCTCGCCTCCGCCATGCTGGCGAACGGCATCGTGGAAGCCGCCCCGTCGCTCTACCGCGGCCGTCCCCGCGGAATTGTCTCGGCGGGTGTCGAGGAGCCCAACGCCCTGGTGCAGCTGGGCGGTTCATGTTCGGAGGGCATGCTCCCCGCGACGACGGTGGAGTTGTACGACGGCCTGTCCGCGACGACACTGTCCGGGATGGGACGGCTCGACCCGACCCCCGACCCCGCCGTCTACGACAAGAAGTACGTCCACACCGACGCCCTGGTGGTCGGCGCGGGCCCGGCCGGGCTCTCGGCCGCCGCTGCCGCCGCCGAATCCGGCGCGAGGGTGATCCTGGTGGACGACCAGCCCGAGCTCGGCGGCGCGCTGCTGTCCGGACGCACTCGACCGGAGTGGATTGCCGAGGTCCGCGCGGCGCTCGATACCGCACCCGAGGTCACCGTCCTGACGCGCACCACCGCGTTCGGGTCGTACGACGACAACTACGTCCTCGCCCTGGAGCGGCGCACCGACCACCTCGGAGCCGACGCCCCCGACCCGTCCTCGGGCGTCTCGCGCCAGCGGCTGTGGCACATCCGCGCCCGCCAGGTCGTCCTGGCGACCGGCGCGCACGAGCGCCCGCTGATCTTCGCCGGCAACGACCGTCCCGGCGTGATGCTGGCCGCGTCCGTACGCACGTACATCAACCGGTACGGCGTGACTCCGGGCAGGCGAGCCGTGGTCGGCACCACCAACGACAGCGCGTACGACACGGTCGCCGATCTGCACGCGGCCGGGATCGACATCGCCGCCGTCGTGGACGCGCGCCCCGAACTGTCACGGCGGGCCGCCGAGATCGCGGAGGCGACCGGGGTTCGGGTACTCACGGGCAGCGCGGTGGTCGACACCGCGGGCGAGTCCCGGCTCACCGGCGTCACCGTCCAGGCCCTCGATGCCGATGGCCAACTCGTCGGCCAGGCCGAGGAGTTCGACTGCGACCTGCTCGCCGTCTCGGGTGGCTGGAGCCCTGTCGTCCACCTGCACAGCCAGCGCCAGGGAAAGCTGCGCTGGGACGACGACCTGGTCGCGTTCGTACCCGACGGCACGGTTCGGCACCAGCAGATCGTCGGCGCGGCGCAGGGGACGCACGGCCTCGACGAGGCGCTGGCCGAAGGAGCACGGGCCGGTGCGCTGGCCGCGACCGAGGCAGGGTTCCCCGTCCCGGTACCCGCGGCGCCGTCCGAGGACGCACGCCCCGACGTCCGCGCCCTGTGGCTGGTGCCGTCCCCCGCCGGCGAACCCGGCACCTGGGACACCCACTTCGTCGACCTCCAGCGCGACGTCACTGCCGCCGATGTCTGGCGGTCCACCGGCGCCGGCATGCGCGGTGTCGAGCACGTCAAGCGCTACACCTCCCTCGGCACCGCGAACGACCAGGGCAAGACGTCCGGCGTCAACGCGATCGGCGTGATCGCAGAAGCCCTCGGCGCGGGCGCGTCACCCGGCGAGATCGGCACCACCGCCTATCGGGCGCCGTACACCCCGGTGGCCTTCGCGGCCCTGGCCGGGCGTGAGCGCGGGGACCTCTTCGACCCGGAGCGCACCACGTCGATCCACGGCTGGCACGTCGCCCACGGCGCCGAGTTCGAGGACGTCGGGCAGTGGAAGCGGCCCTGGTACTACCCCCGGCCCGGCGAGGACATGGACGCGGCCGTCGTCCGCGAGTGCCGCGCGGCCCGTCAGGGCGTGGCGTTCATGGACGCCACCACCCTCGGAAAGATCGAGATCTGGGGCGCGGACGCGGGCGAGTTCCTCAACCGCGTCTACACCAACGCCTTCAAGAAGCTGAAGCCCGGCATGGCCCGCTACGGCGTGATGTGCAAGCCGGACGGCATGATCTTCGACGACGGCGTGACGCTGCGCCTCGACGAGAACCGCTACTTCATGACCACCACGACCGGTGGCGCCGCCGGGGTCCTGGACTGGCTGGAGGAGTGGCTGCAGACCGAGTGGCCCGAACTCGACGTCCACTGCACCTCGGTGACCGAACAGTGGGCGACGGTCGCCGTCGTCGGCCCGAAGTCACGTGACGTCATCGCGAAGCTGGCTCCCGAACTCGACGTCTCCGCCGAGGCGTTCCCCTTCATGGCCTTCCGCGAGGCGACCCTGGCCTCCGGCATCCCGGCCCGTGTCTGCCGGATCTCCTTCTCCGGTGAGCTCGCCTTCGAGATCAACGTCTCCGCGTGGTACGGCCGGGCCGTCTGGGAGCAGGTGTACGAGGCCGGACAGCCCTACGACATCACCCCGTACGGCACCGAGACGATGCACGTCCTGCGCGCCGAGAAGGGGTTCATCATCGTCGGCCAGGACACCGACGGCACCGTCACCCCGCAGGACGCGAACATGGACTGGGTGGTCTCCAAGCGCAAGGACTTCATCGGGAACCGGTCCTACTCCCGCGCCGACACCACACGTGCCGACCGCAAGCAGCTGGTCGGCCTACTGCCCACCGACCGTACGACACGGCTGCCCGAAGGGTCCCAACTCATCGCGCAGGAGACTCCGTTGACCCCCGAGGCCGGGCCGGTTCCCATGCTCGGCCACGTCACCTCCAGCTACCACAGCGCCGCCCTCGGCCGCCCCTTCGCCCTCGCCCTAGTCGCCGGCGGGCGGGCCAGGATCGGCTCGACCCTGCTCGCCCCGGTGGGCGACGACCTGGTGCCCGTCGAGGTCACCGACTCCGTCCTCTACGACCCCGAAGGGACCAAGCGCGATGGCTGAGCCCACGAACGAGGCGCGCACAGGTCTGTTGGCACTGCGCGTGAGCCCCCTGGCACATCTCGCGGAGCGGATGCGGGACGCCGCCGTCACAGGTGCCCGCGGCGTCACGCTGACGGAGTGGCCCTTCGTCAGCATGGTGAACGTACGCGTCGACCCCGCCTCCGCAGCGGCGACCCGCATCGAGAAGACCTTGGGGGCACCGCTCCCCCGCGAGTACGGCCAGACCACCACCTCCGGCGGCCACACGGCGTTCTGGCTCGGTCCTGACGAATGGCTCGTGCTGTCCCAGACCGAAGAAGGCGTTGCGGCCGCCGAGTCGAGGGAGGCACTCGCTGCGGATCCGGGCTCCGTCGTCGACGTCTCGGCGAACCGCACCACCCTCGAACTGAGCGGCCCGGCCGCCCGGCAGGTGCTGGAGAAAGGCTGCCCGCTGGACCTGCATCCTCGGGTCTTCGGTCCGGGCCGGGCCGTGTCGACCACGGTGGGACCGATCGCGGTCCTGCTCTGGCAGGTCGACGACGGGCCGACGTACCGGCTGCTCCCGCGTTCGTCCTTCGCCGACTACCTGGCGCGCTGGCTCATCGACGCCATGAACGAATACCGCGGCCCCGAGCTGCCTTGATCGCGTCAGGCGCGTTCGACGTCTACGCGGTCCGCGTCGACCCCTCCGCTCACACGGTAGGGCCGACGTGGGCGGCCCGGCGCTTCGTCAGTCGCCGACCTCACATCGACGCACGCCGGGCCGGTCACCGCACGCAAGCGGACCCTCTCGACATGGTTATCGCGACCAAGCGCGACACCGGCCGGGACATGAAGGCCACATACAAGGAGGCCGCCCGACGGCGGCCTCTCCGCCGACGTCACCGAATGCTGACACCATGACTGATTCCCCGGCTTCCGCCGCGCCCCCCGCCCCCTCTCCGACCGGCCCCTTGCCGACCGGCCCCGCCACGGCAACGGTCGAGCACGTGCTCACCCTTGACTGCCCCGAGGCGCCCGGCATCGTCCACGCCGTCTCGCGGTTCCTCGTCGAGCACGGCAGCGACATCATCGACAACCAGCAGTTCGGCGACCGCCGGGACGGCCACTTCTTCATGCGGGTGCGCTTCGCCGCCGCCGGCGGCGAGAACACCACGCAGGCCATGCGCGACGACTTCGCCGCCGTGGCTGCCCCCTTCGCCATGCGGTGGCACCTCGAACCGGTCAGCACCCGCCGGCGCGTGCTGATCATGGTGTCCCGCTACGACCACTGCCTCAACGACCTGCTCTTCCGCACCCGCAGCGGTGACCTGCCCATCGACGTGGTCGCGGTCGTCTCCAACCACCGCGACCACGAGGGACTCGTCGTCTGGCACGGCATCCCGTTCTTCCACGTGCCGGTGACCGCCTCGACGAAGCCCGAGGCCGAGGCCCAACTCCTCGAGCTCATCGACTCGTTCGACGTCGACCTCGTCGTGCTCGCGCGCTACATGCAGGTGCTCTCCGACGGCCTGTGCGCTCAGCTGCCCGGCCGCCTGATCAACATCCACCACTCGTTCCTGCCGAGCTTCAAGGGCGCCAAGCCCTACCACCAGGCGCACGACCGCGGGGTCAAACTCGTCGGCGCGACGGCCCACTACGTCACCGCCGACCTCGACGAAGGCCCGATCATCGCCCAGGAGGTCATCAGCGCCGACCACAGCCACACCCCCGAGGACCTGGCCGCCATCGGCCGCGACGCGGAATCGGCAGCCCTGGCCCGGGCCGTCCGCTGGCACTGCGAAGGCCGCGTCTTCGTCCAGGGAAGGCGCACGGTGGTGCTTCGCTGAAGGGCGGACGCCGCCTTGGGTCTCACGACCTTCTGGCGGTCCGCTGTCTCCACGTCGGTTCCCAGACGTCGGGGTCCGGGGTCTGCGCTCGGGTCGCCTCCAGGTGGGCGCGGAACGCGTCGAGCGCCGGATGCCGGTTGTCGCCGCGCCAGATCAGGGACATCGGGTAGACCGGCGTCGGGTTCCGCACCGGAATGCGGCGCAGGTCGTAGCTGTCGGGCCAGAGATAGCGCGATCCTTCGCCGACGAGGGTCGCGAGGTCGGCGGAGTCGGCGATCTCGTCCAGCAGCGCCTCGTTCCCGAACACGGGCCCGACGACGTCGATCGTGAGTCCGAATGCGGCGGCGAACTCGTCGTAGTAGTCGGCCCACTCTGTGCCGGGTGCCATACCGGGCATCCAGATGCGGTGGCCGGCGAGTTGTGCGGGGGTGACGCTGTCGGCGTCGGCCAGCGGATGGGAGGGGCCGACGAGAAGCTCGTGCGGGTCGTCGATCACTCGGGTGGTCTTGATCGAGGCCGGCAGGTGATGCTCGGCGACGGTGATCGCGTGGAACGTGGCGTCGATCGTCCCGGCTTCGACGGCGGCGATCGCGGTGTCGACGTCGGCGTTCAGGGTCACGACGTCGAGCTCGATGTCAGGACGCGTGCGGTAGAAGTCCTGGAGAAGCACCGCCGGAGCGATCCGCCGGTTGATCACGTCGACGCGCAGGGCGCGCCGGCCGGGGCGCACTGAGGCATCGGCCCGGTCCTCCGCCCGGAGGAGTTCGCGGGCGTGGGGCAGGAACGCCTGGCCGTCGATGGTGAGCTCGGCGCCACGTGGTGTGCGGGTGAACAGCCGTACTCCCAGGTCCTTTTCCAGCACGGCGATGCGCTTGGAGACGGCTTGCTGGGTGATCGACAGGGCTGCGGCGGCTTCCTGGAACTGGCCGGCGTCCGCGGCCGCGACAAAGGTGCGCACAGCGTTGAGATCCACTTGCCCACTCTATTCACACCGCGCCCGGGTGGTCGTGACGGGCCGGGGGCGGTGCGCTGCCGTGCCCACGGCCACGGCGTTCGCGGCAACGATCACGGCGATGGCCGTCCACGATGCCGGGTCGAGGTGCTGGCCGAGTATCACCAGGCCCACCAGTGCCGCGCACACCGGGTTGACGCTCATGAAGATCCCGAAGAAGTGGGCGGGGACGCGTCGCAGCGCGAGCAGATCGGCGAGGAAGGGCACCGCGGAGGACAGCACACCGGCTGCCGGCGCGCACAGGAGTGAGGCTGCGGTCGGCCGGTGCAGGCACAGTACGGTGATGCCGACCGGCACGTAGAGCGCGCCGGAGACGAGTGCGGCGGCCGCGGAACCCTCGATCCCGGGCAGGCGCTGCCCCACGGTGCGGTTGAGCAGGATGTAGCAGCCCCAGCACACGGCGGCCAGCAGGGCCAGGGCGATGCCGAGGTAGTCGGTGCTGGGCTGAGGCCGGGTGAGGACGAGTACGGCCGCGCCGGCCACGAGCGCACAGACCAGGTCGACGCGACGGCGGGAGCCCGCGAGGGCGACGGTGAGCGGCCCGAGGAATTCGAGGGTGACCGCCAGACCGAGCCCGATCCGGTCGATCGCCATGTACAGCGTCAGGTTCATGGTCGCGAACACCACGGCCAGTCCCACCACCGGCTTCCACTGCGCTGCGGTGAACTTGCGCAGGTTCGGCCGCCCGACGCTCAACAGCACGCCCGCGGCCACCCATTGGCGCACCGCGACCACACCCACCGGCCCCAGAACCGGGAAGGCGAGTGCGGCGACGGAAGCTCCGAGCTGGTTGGACAGGCCGCTGCCCAGCATCAGGGCCACCCCGGACCAGCGGGGTGAGGCGACCTGTGGAGCGGTGGACACGGTCGGCTCCGCGCGAACATCGGTTTCCATGACGCGACCATCCGCCTCACGGGCCCATACGCAAAATGCATCTGACGCCGTACCTATACGCTCGACGTATGGATGGTTCTCCGGATCTGGAGCTGCGGCACCTGCGTTGCCTGGTCGCGATCGTCGACACCGGCAGCTTCACCGACGCCGCGATCGACCTGGGCGTCTCCCAGGCATCCGTCTCCCGCACCCTGCTGGCCTTGGAGCGGATCCTCGGCGTACGGCTCCTGCACCGCACCAGCCGTACGGTCACCCCCACCACTGCCGGCGTGGAGGTCCTGGCCCGCGCCCGACACATGCTCGACGAGGCCGACGAACTGGTCCGTCAGGCCACCACCGGTCACACGCGCCTGCGCATCGGCCACGCCTGGTCCGCCATGGGTCGGCTCACCGCCGAGTTCCAGCGCCGCTGGCGCGACCGCTACCCCGACGTAGAACTCCACCTGATCCGCCACAACACCCCCACCGGCGGTCTGGCCGAGGGCCTGTGCGACGTGGCCGTCATCCGGACCGCCATCGACACCCGGCGCTACGCTCACGCCCTGGTCGGGCACGAGCGCCGCTACCTCGCCCTAGCCTCCGACGACCCGTGGGCCCGGCGTCGCAGCATCCGCCTGTCGGAGATCCGCGAGCGCACCGTCGTGGTGGACCGTCGCACCGGCACCACCACCCTGGACCTGTGGCCCGAAGGGGCCCGTCCCCGCGCGGAGTACATCCAGGACGTCGACGACTGGCTCGCCGCCATCGCCACGGGCCGCTGCGTCGGCGTCACTCCGCAGTCCACGGCCACGCAGTACCGTCGCGACGGCATCGCATATCGCCTTCTGCGCGACACCGAACCCGTCCCCGTACACCTGATCTGGCCCCGGCAGAGCCCGCATCCCGCCACCCACGCCGCGGTCGCCCTGCTGGCCGACCTCTATCGAGAGGACGCAGGAAGCCCGAGGATGTGAAGGGATCAGCGGTGCGACCTGCCGAGCAGCCACAGCAGATAGGGCGCCCCGACCAGCGCGGTCAACGCACCCACCGGAACTTCGAGCGGTACGAGGATCAGCCGGGCGGCGAGGTCGGCTGCCGTCAGGGTGACGGCGCCCGTCAACGCCGAGCACACAAGCGGGAGTTGGGGCGTGCGGGTCAGGAGGCGGGCGAGCTGCGGCGCCGTCAGGGCGACGAAACCGATGGGCCCCGCGGCGCCGGTCGCGCTCGCCGCGAGGACCACGCCGATGACGGTCAGGCCGAGCTGGGCCCGGCGCACCCGGAAGCCGAGCGCGGCCGCCATGTCGGGGCCGAGGCCGAGGGGGCGCAGGGCGCGACTTGCCCACACGAGGGCGGGCAGGCTGAGCAGGAGGACGAGTCCGAGCGGTCCGGCCTGGTCCCAGCCGCGCCCGTTGAGACTGCCGGTCAGCCACAGTTTGACGATCTCGGCCTGCTCCAACTCGCTGTCGGTGAGGTAGAGCTGGACGACGGCGGAGAGCGCGACCCCCACGCCGACTCCCGTCAGCACGAAGCGGCTCGACTTCATCCCTCCGCGCCACGCGACCGCCCACACGAGGGCGGCGGCCGCGATTCCGCCCGCGACGGAGACGGCAGGCAGCGCGCCCGGGGACGAGATGACCCCGGTGGCAAGCGCAAGGACGGTGGCTGCGGCAGCCCCGTGACCGACCCCGATGACATCGGGCGAGGCCAGCGGATTCCGGGTCACGGACTGCACCAGCGCCCCGGCGGCCCCGAGCGCGAGCCCCACGAGGGCCCCGAGGACGATCCGCGGCACGCGCAGTTCCCGTACGACGAGGGCGTCGGGCCCCTGACCACCGCGCACGATGTGCAGCACGTCCGCGGGTGACACCCAGCCCTGCCCGGCGCAGGCGGCGAGGACCATGACCACCGCGAGCAAGAGACACAGACCTGCGGCGACGACAGCGGAACGGCGGTGCCAGAGAAGGGAGTTGCCGCGCGCCCGCAGGACGTGCAGGCCCGCGGACCGGGGATAGGAGGACTGCGGTCCGGCGGTCCGCGAATGCGCTGTCCGCGCGTCTTCGGCCCAGGTCGACGTTCCCATGCTCACTCCTCCCCCACAGTCCGGCGGCCCCGGACGAGCCAGATCAGGACCGGCACTCCGACGAGCGCCGTCATCACCCCGGCCGGCACCTCCCCGGGAGGCCGCACCACGCGACCGGCCACATCGGCGCCGACCAGCAGACAGGCGCCGAGCAGGGCCGACAGCGGAAGGGTCCAGCGATGGCCGCCTCTCACCAGGCGCCGGGCCAGGTGCGGGACGGCGAGGCCGACGAAGGCGATGGGGCCGGACGCCGCGACCGCTGTGGCCGTCAGGAGCGTCGCGCCCAGCGCCGCCGCGATCCGGACGCGGTGGACGCGGTGCCCGAGCGCGCGCGCCGTTTCGTCCCCGAGGGCGAGGCCGTCGAGGCCACGCGCACAGCACAGGACGAGCAGTGCCCCCGCGCCCAGGAACGGCAGCATCTGCACGATCGTGCCCGCATCCCGCCCGTCGATCGCGCCGACCTGCCAGAACCGGAACTGGTCGAGCGTCGCCGAACTCGAGGTCAGCGCCACCGTCGTACCGCCCGCGATCATCGCGGAGAACGCCGTTCCGGCCAGCGCCAGTTTGACGGGGCTCGCCCCGCCCTGGCCGCGCCCCGCGATCACGTACACGAGGAACGCGGCGGCGACCGCGCCGCCGAACGCCCACCACACGTACCCGGAGAAGCCGTCCGCCCGGCCGGTCGCGAGCGCCATCACGACGCCGGCCGCGGCCCCTTGGCTGAGCCCGAGGATGCCGGGATCGGCGAGCGGGTTGCGCGTCACCGCCTGCAGCGCCGCCCCCGCGAGGCCGAGCCCGGCGCCCGCGGCGAGCCCGATGGCCGTGCGCGGCACCCGCAGAGAACGTACGACAAGGGCGTCGGGACCGTTCGCCCCCTGCACCAGCGCGTCGACGACGGTGCTCAACGGCACGGGACGCGACCCGACGGCGAGACTGAGCGCGACGACGGCGAAGGTGGCGGCGAGGGCGACGACGGGCCAGGCCAGGCGTCGTATGCCGGGGCCGGAATCGGGCATGGGCACGTCTCAGCCGAGGTGCTCGGTGAGCTCGTCGAGGACCAGCCGTGCCGCCGTGGGCCCGGCGTTCAGGTACCAGGGGTCGTCGTCGACCTGTACGGCGTGCCTCGCCTTGACGCCCCGCGTCGACTTCCACAGCGGCCCGGCGAGCACGTTCGCCGCGTCGGTCTTGGCGGCCTTGCCCTGCACCGCGTAGAAGATCCAGTCCCCGTCCGCGGTGTCGATGCGCTCGGCGCCGATGTCCTGCGAAATGGCCCTGAACTGCTGGGCCTTGGGGCGGGTGAGCCCCATGTCGACGGCGATGGAACCGGTGAAGGACGACACCCCGAACATCCGCGTACGTCCGGGCGAGAACCGCACCATGGACACCTCGGCGCCCCTGGCCCTGACCCCCTGACGCTTGGTGTCGGCGGCGAAGCCGTCGAGCAGCCGCTGCGCCTTCTCCTGCTTGCCGATGGCCGCGCCCACGAGCAGCAGGTCGCTCTTCCAGTTGATCCCCTGCCCCTTGGTGACGACGGTGGGCGCGATGGCGGAGAGCTTCGGATACAGGTCGCCTAGCGAGGAGTTGGCCAGGATCAGATCCGGCTTCGCGCGGGCCAGGGACTCCAGGTTGGGCGCGGCCCGCGTTCCCGCGTCGGTCATGGCACCGAGCTGCTTCTTGTCCTGCGGGAAGGCGTCGGCGAGGTAGTCGGGTACGAGTCCCGCGTTGTCGGCGCGCGTGGAGGCGACCGGCACGGTCCCGAGTGTGAGCAGGTCGTCCAGCTGCCCGGTCGACAGTACGGCGATCCGCTTCGGGGCGTGCTTCAGCTCGACCTTGCCCTTGTAGTGGCCGACTGTGCGCGGAAAGGCGCCGTCCTTCGCGTCGCTCGCCATTGCGGCGGGCACGGCGCTCGGTGCGGCAGTGGGACCCTTCCCGTCCGCGGCACCGGCGACGACATTGCGGCCCGCGTCACCCTTCTCCCCCGCATTGCCTCCGCCTGCCGACGACGAGCAACCCGCCAGGAGCCCTCCGACAACCGCCGCGGCCAGCACGACCTTCACACCACCAGCGCGCACGACGGCACACCTCCAGCCCTCCCCGTGAATAATTAGGCAAGGCTTACCTTAGCCACAAGGGGAAGGGGGGCTTCCATCGGGCGCTCCGCGCCAGTCGCGCGTCCTCCGGTCACTGCTCTCCGCGGGCCTTGAGCCAGTTGGCGGCCCTGGTCGCCGAGGCCTGGGACAGCCAGGCGTCCTGGACGACTTCGGTCAGTTCGCTCAACGTGAGTTCGCCGATCCGGCCGGCCCGGACGAGTACCGACAGGTGACCGTCGAAGTGCGGCGTGGTGAAGAACGGTGAGGCTGGATCCTGCACCAGGGCCTGCTTGTCCGATTCGGACGGCACCCAGAAGACGATCACGTCCGGGTAGCGTTCGCCGGTCTCCGGATCGAGGGCGTCGGGCCGAGGAGTGCGGAAGAAGACGAACGACTTGTGTCCAACCTGGTAGACCGGGTTATCGGCGGACCCCTGGACGACGGTGACATGAGGCATCGCCAATGCCAGTTCATGGACGTCCTCGACCCGCGCCCGGCGCGATCTGCGCGACATGGCGGCAGGATACAAGGGGCACTCGGCGCGTTTCGGTCTCCCGAGCCCGAGGTTTCGTCGGCCACCACGCCGAACCGCATCGCTGGACGCAAGGGCGCGGCGTCATTCACTGCCACCGCGGACCACGGCGGTGCCGGCGCCACGACGACGACGGCCGCCCGGGCCGGTGCGCCCCAGGCGGCGGCCCCGAGATCGTGGACCAGCGCACTGGGCCGCCCTCGGACTGCCCCAACGGAGCCCACCAAAGGTCCACCTGAGGCGCATCGCAACGCGAACGTCACGCAGGCAGTCGCTCCAGCAACCCCGCGAAATCGGTCCCCGGCGGCAGCGTCCCGAAGGCGAGTCCGCGGTCCCCGGCGAGCCGCGACGCGCAGAACGCGTCCGCCACGGCGGTCGGCGCGTGCCGGACCAGGAGTGAACCCTGCAGCACCAGGGCCGCGCGTTCGATGACCCGGCGAGCCCTCAGCGGCGCGTCCTCGGTCAGGACGAGTTCGCCCCGCAACTCCCGCCAGGCCGCGTCGAGCCGCTGGTCGCCGCCCGCAGCCGCCTCGATCTCCGTACGGAACGCCGCCAGGGACTCGGGCTCACGGGCCAACGCCCGCAGCATGTCCAGGGCGTTGACGTTGCCGGAGCCCTCCCAGATGCCGTTGAGCGGGGCATCGCGGTACAGCCGCGGCATGCCTGACGCCTCGTCATACCCGTTGCCGCCGAGGCATTCCAGGGCCTCGGCCACCGCTACGGGCTGCCGCTTGCACACCCAGTACTTGCCGACCGCCGTCGCCAGGCGCAGGAAGGCTCGCTCCCCCTCGTCGCCGCGCTGAGCGCGGTCGGCGGCGCCGGCCAGGCGCAGCGCGAGCGTGGTGGCGGCCTCGGACTCCACGGCGAGGTCGGCCAGTACGTTGCGCATCAGCGGCTGGTCGATGAGCTTGGCGCCGAACACCGAGCGGTGGCGGGCGTGGTGGGCGGCCTGGGCCAGTGCGGCGCGGGTGCCGGCGGCGGAGCCTAGGACACAGTCGAGGCGCGTCATGGTCACCATGTCGATGATGGTGCGGACGCCCTTGCCCTCGGCGCCGACGAGCCAGGCCACGGTGTCGTCGAACTCGGGCTCGCTGGACGCGTTGGACCGGTTGCCGAGCTTGTCCTTGAGCCGCTGGATGCGGAAGGTATTGCGGCTGCCGTCGGGCAGGACGCGCGGGACCAGGAAGCAGGACAGGCCGCCGGGCGCCTGCGCGAGCACCAGGAACAGGTCGTTCATCGGGGCGCTCGTGAACCACTTGTGACCGCGCAACCGCCAGGTCCCGTCGGCCTGTTCGGTGGCGGAGGTGGTGTTCGCGCGCACATCGGTGCCGCCCTGCTTCTCCGTCATCCCCATGCCGGCGAGCAGGCCCCCCTTCTCCCCTGGGGTGTGCAGACCGGGTTCGTAGACACGGCTGGTGAGCAGGGGCTCGTAGATCTTGGCCAGGTCGGGGGCGTGGCGCAGTGCGGGGACAACGGCGTACGTCATGGAGACGGGGCAGCCGTGCCCGGCCTCGGTGCTGCTCCACACCATGAAGGCGGCGGCCCGCGCCACATGCGCGCCGGGCCGTTCGTCCGCCCACGCGCTGCCGGCCAAGCCCTCGCCGACCGCGACGTCCATCAGGGCGTGGTACGAGGGGTGGAAGTCGACTTCGTCGATGCGGTTGCCGTAGCGGTCGTGGGTGCGCAGCACCGGCTCGTAGCGGTTGGCCTCGTCGGCCCAGCGCTGCACTTCCTCGCTGCCCGCGCGGCGACCGATCCGGTGGAGGTCGTCGAGAGACCATGCGGCGCCCTCGCGGCGCACGCCCTCGAGGAGGACCGGGTCGTCGGCGATGTCGTGGCCGGTCAACGGCGGTGCCTGGTTGGTCACTTCGTGCGTCACGGCGGTGGGGTTGCTGGGCATGGGGTCTCCTCCGGGGAGCGGGGGGAAATCAGGCGGTCGGGGCGCCCGCGCAGCGCAGCGCCGCGGCGGTGAGATCGGTGAGGAGCTGCTCGGTGGCGTTCTCGTCGGGGGTGCCGAGCGGGTCGACGAGCACTTCGCCGATGGCTCCGGTCAGGGCCGCAGCGGTGATCTCGGCATTCTGCGGGGGGAGTTGGCCCGTAGATGTACCCTCGCGCACCACCTCGGCCCACAGCGCGCGGTAGCGGCGGCGGAAGTCGAGTCGCTCGGCACCGACCGCGGGTTCGGCGGGGGCCGCGAGCAGGGCGTAGGCGAGGCCACGGTTCTCCAGGGCACGGCGGGCGAAGACCTCGACGCCGCGGCGGAGCCGTTCGACGGGGTCTCCCGGACCGTGCAGCACCTCGCCCAGGACGTCGGCCTCGCGTCCCGCGGCGCGCCGGAACACCTCCACGGCGAGAGCCGCCTTGGACGGGAAGTGCTGGTACACGGAGCCTGCCGCGATGCCCGCCGAGTCGGCGACGGCGGTCACGGACGCCTGCGACCAGCCCACTTCCGCCACGACCGAGGTCGCGCAGGAGACGAGGCGCTCTCTCGCGGCTTCGAGCCGGCTGATTTCGGCTGGGGTCTTGCGGTAGGCCATGAAAGAAGTGAACCATGATTCAGAGGTTCCCGCCACGGTCGGTCTCGCCGGCCCGGCTCGTCAGGAGAACGTGATGCACCTCAGTGCCCTGCTGGACAGCGTGGTTCGCTCGGCCGGCGACAAGGAAGCGGTCGTCTACCGCGAACAGCGTTGGAGCTACCGGGAGTTCGAAGATGCCGCCCGGCGCGCCGCGACGGTACTGAACGAGGCCGGGCTGCGGCCGGGCGATCGTCTCGCGGTGATGACGTACAACACCCCCGCGTTCCTGTTCGCGGCGTTCGGCGCCTGGTACGCGGGCGCCACCCTGGTGCCCGTCAACCACAAACTGCAGACTGCCGAGGTGACGCGCCAGCTCCAGCACTGCGGAGCCCGGCTGATGCTCGTCGACGCGGAGATCGGCGGGCGCGCGACCGCTGCCGCCGAGGCGGTCGCCGTGCCCTGGCTGGTCAGCCACCCCGACGCCGACGGGGACACGAGCCGCCCCGCGGACAGCTTCGAGTCCCTCCTCGCGCGAGCCGAGCCGTATCGCGGGGAACCGGGCCCGGACAGCGACATCGCGCAGATCCTCTACACGTCAGGCACCTCCGGGACCCCCAAGGGCTGTGTGCACACGCACCGCGGCATCGCCCTGACGGCCGGGCACACGGCGGACGCGATCCCCCTCGTCCCTGACGAGCGGTTCCTGATCTGCATGCCGATCTGGCACGCCTCCCCCCTCAACAACTGGACGCTCGGCACGCTGGTGCGCGGGGCCACGGTCGTGCTGCAGCGCGAGTACGATCCTCGCGGCATGCTGGAGACGATCCAGCGCGAGCGGGTCACCGCGATGTTCGCGGCGCCGATCGCGCTCATCGCCCCCGTGCAAGCCGTCGCCGACTTCGCCGACTTCGACCTCACCTCCGTGCGCGCGTGGATCTACGGCGCCGGGCCTCTGGACGCCGACACCGCGCGCCGGCTGATGAAGGCGTACGGCTCGCAGGACTTCCACCAGGTGTACGGGATGAGCGAAATGGGCCCCGCGGGGACCTCGCTCTCCCCCGCCGAGCAGGTGACCAAGGCCGGTTCGATCGGGTGCCACGGCATGCCCGGTGTGGATCTGCGGGTCGTCCGCCCCGACGGCACGGATGCCGGTCCGGGCGATACCGGGGAGATCTGGCTGCGCTCGGACACGCGCATGGTCGGCTACCTCGACGACGAGGCCGCCACCGCCGAGGTGTTCGCGGGCGACTGGTACCGCAGCGGCGACCTGGGACGGGTCGACGAGGACGGCTTCGTCACGGTCGTGGACCGGATGAAGGACGTGATCATCACCGGCGGCGAGAACGTCGCCTCGCAGGAGGTGGAGGGCGCGCTGCGCGGCCATCCGGACGTGCTCGACGTCGCCGTCGTCGGCCGCCCGCACCCGCAGTGGGGCGAGACCGTGGTGGCCGTCGTCGTGCCGCGCGACGGTACGGAACCGGACCTGGCGGGTGTGCGCGCGTGGCTGGAGACGCGGATCGCCCGCTACAAGATCCCCCGCGAGCTGGTCCTCCGCCGTGAGCTGCCGCGTACGCCGTCGGGGAAGATCACCAAGCATGTGCTGCGGGCCGAGCTGGCCGACGTCACGCAGGCCGTGGGCGCCTGAGCGCCGCAGGCCTGCGGACGCGTCCCCGCGAGCTGCGACGGACGCGGTCCGCGTAGGGTCGCCGCATGTCGGAGGAACAGGTGGAGAGCGCACGCCGGGGTCCGGGCCGGCCGCGCCAGGAACATGTCACGCGGGCCGTGCTCGACGCCGTCGTCGACCTGGTGGCGGAGAGCGGCATGGCCGCGCTCACGATGCACGCCGTCGCGGCCCGCGCCGGGGTGAGCAAGCCGACCATGTACCGGCGCTGGTCCACCAAGCAGGACCTGGTCATCGCTGCCGCGGAGTCGCGGATCGGGCCGCTGACCGTGCCCGACATGGGGGACTTCCGGGCCGAGCTGCGGGCCGTCCTGACGGCGCGCATGAAGGCCTACCGACAGCCGGGGGTCGACCGCCTGCTGGCCGGGGTGATCGGTACCGCCGCCGAGGTGGGAGCGGAGCCGGGCGCCTATCGCGCCTACACGGCCCGCGTGATGAGCGAGACGCGGCACCTGCTGGAGCGCGGGATCGCACGCGGCGACGTCAGGCCTGACGTCGATGTATCCGCCGCCTCGACGCTCGTGGCGGCGTCGCTGGTCTTCCGGATGGTCGGCGAGCAGCAGATGCCCGACGAGGCGCTCGTCGAGTCGGTGGTGGACCTGATCGGCCGGGCGGTCGGCGCCCGGCCCTGACGTTGGACTGACGCCCCGTCACTTCCCTGCGCGCAGGGCACTTCGTCGTGCCCGCGCGCCCTTCGCCATGCCCGGACGCCAGTTCCGCGACCCTCGGACGGCGCAGGAAAACAACTCCTCCCGACCCCTTGCACCTGCGCATTCCAATATCGATACTGCGGGTTACGTAATTAGCGTTCACCGTCAGGAGGACCGCCATGCAGGCCGTCGCATCGACCCACGTGACCAACCCCAAGCCGGTACTGGACAAGCCCCTCATGCACTACGGCCGCCGGGTCCTGGAGCGGCTCGCCCCCGGCGCCGAGCAGTCCGCGTACCGGCTGATCGACATCGACCCGCTCACCCCGCACTTCGGCGCCGTACTCGGCGGCGTCGACCTGACCCGGCCCATCTCCGACGAACTCGCCGCGGAGCTTCGGCAGGCGCTGCTGGAGTGGAAGGTGATCTTCTTCCGCGGACAGACCGGATTCACCGCCGAGCACCAGCTCGCGCTGTCGGGCATCTGGGGCCCGCCGGAGGCGAACCCGTTCTTCGCGAAGACCGGTACCGCCGGCATCTCCCGGCTCGCCAAGGACGCCAAGGCCGCGGGCAACAAGAACATCTGGCACAGCGACCACTCGTTCATGGCCAACCCTTCGCTCGGCGCCGTGCTGCGTGCCGTGGAGGTACCCGCCGCGGGCGGAGACACGATGTGGGCGGACATGGGCGCCGCGTACGACAACCTGCCCGAGGACCTCAAGGAGCGGATCGCGAACCTCACCGCCGTCCACGACTGGGAGGCCAGCTGGGGCGCCCTCATGGACGACAAGCAGAAGGCCGCCTTCCGCGAGAGCTGGCCGCAGGTCGAGCACCCCGTCGTGGTGCGCCACCCGCGCAGCGGCCGCAGGACCCTGTACGTGAACGAGCCGTTCACCCGGTACATCAAGGGCCTGTCCGAGGCGGAGAACCGTGAGCTGCTCGACATCCTGGTCCTCCAGGCGCGCATCCCCGAGTTCCAGATCCGCTTCCGCTGGGAGGCCGACTCGATCGCCGTCTGGGACAACATCGCCGTCCAGCACTACGCGGTCAACGACTACTTCCCGCAGCGCCGGGTGATGGAGCGCATCGCCATCGCCGGTGTCCCGCTGTCCTGAACCGTTCTCCCACTTCTCCCTCAGGAGTACGCATGACCGCGGTACCGACCCTGCCCCCGCACCCGACGGGGACCACCGGGTCCACCGGGACCACCGGCAGCAGCAGTCGGCGCGCCTGGACGGTGACCTTGCTGCTCGTGGTCTTCATGATGGTCAATTTCGCGGACAAGTCCGTCCTCGGCCTGGCCGCCGACGAGATCCGCGCGGACCTCCATCTGAGCGCCACTCAGTTCGGGCTCGCCAACGGCGCGTTCTTCCTGCTCTTCTCCGTGGCCGCGGTCGTCGTCGGGCTCGCCGCCGACCGGATGTCGCCGAAACTGCTGCTCCTGCTGATGGCCGTCCTGTGGTCGGTCGCCCAGGTGCCCGCGGCGATCGGCGGCGGCCTCGCCGTCCTGGTCGTCTCGCGCGTCTTCCTGGGAGCGGCGGAGGGCCCCGCGTTCCCCGTCGCCCAACAGGCCACGCTGGCCTGGTTCCCCGACCACCGGCGCAATCTGCCCGGCGCGCTGATCACCCTGGGCGTCACCCTCGGCGTGATCGTCTCGGCGCCCGGCCTGTCCTGGGTGATCCAGCACCACGGGTGGCGCTCGGCGCTGTGGGTGCTCGCAGGCGCGGGGCTCGTGTGGGCGGTGGCCTGGGCCGCACTCGGTGCGGACGGCCGCCACGGTGTCGCACCCGCCAGTGGCGCGGGTGTCACCCCCGTCAGTGGCGCGATACCGCACGAGGCGCAGGCGGCCGTCCCGTACCGGAGGATCTTCGCCAGCCGCACCTGGATCGGCGCCACCCTCGCCTACTTCACCAGCTACTGGGCCGTGGCCCTGATGCTGGTCTGGCTGCCGTCCTACCTGCGCAACGCCCTCGGGTACTCGGCCCACGCGGCGGGCACCCTCGTCGTCGCGCCCTGGACGATCGGCGCCGTCGTGCTGCTCGCGCAGGCCGGCCTCACCGGCCGGCTGATGCGGCGCGGTGTCGGCAGCCGCCGCGCCCGGGGCTGGGTGGGCGGCTGGCTGCTCGCCCTCGGCGCCGCGTGCTGTCTGGCCCTGCCACTGGTCGACGGCTCGGGCGCGAAGACCGTCCTGATCGCCCTCGGCTTCGGCCTCGGGGGCTCGTACGCCACAATCGCCGCGACCACCGTCGCCGAGCTCGCCCCGCCGTCCCGCCGCGGCGGCGCGCTGGGCACCATGAACGCGGTGGTGACGGCGGCGGGTCTGGGCGCACCGGCCGTCGTCGGCGCCCTCGTCGACGCCCAGGGCACCGACGGCTACCAGAACTCGGTACTGCTGTCCGGACTACTCCTGGCCGTCGGAGCCGCCGCGTCCTTCCTGCTCGTCGACCCGGCGCGGGACATCGCACGACTGAGCACCTGACGCGACCTCGCCACCCCAATCCCTCGCACCTCCACAGGAGTTGACCCTTGTCTGCCGCACCCCTACCCACACTCGACACGGCTCCCCTCGACCTCGCCGTGTCCGACCTGCGCGACCACGCCGAGTCCTGGACCGCCACCCCGCTCACCGAGCGGATCGCCCTGCTGGAGCGGATGCTCCCGCGCATCGCCGAGGGCGGTTCGGGCATGGTCGCCGACGCGGCCTGCGCCAAGGGTTACGAAGCGGACTCCAACTGGGCCGCAGAGGACTGGGCCACCGCGCCCTGGGCGCTGGCGCAGACCGTGAGCGCGTACCTGCACGTGCTGCGTCGCCTGGCCGCCGGGCACGCCCCGGTGCCCGCCAAGTCCGTCCGCACGCACGAGGGCCGCGTCGTCGTCGACGTCTTCCCCGCCACGGCCACGGACCGCCTCCTGCTCAACGGTTTCACCGCCGAGGTGCGGACCCTGCCGGGCACGACCCGCGAGCGGGTCCTGGCCCGCGCGGCGGGCGAGTACCGCGGGCGGCCGGGCGAACCGGCCGTCGCGCTCGTCCTCGGCGCCGGGAACGTCCCGGCGATCACGCCGCTCGACATCCTGCACAAGCTGTACGCGGAGGGCCAGGTCGTCCTCGCCAAGATGAACCCCGTCAACGCCTACCTCCGCCCGCACTTCGAGAAGGTGTTCACCGAGTTCGTGGAGCGCGGCTGGGTCCGCTTCGTCGACGGGGGCGCGGCCGAAGGCGCGTACCTCACCACCCACGAGACCGTCGACACCATCCATGTCACCGGCAGCGAACGCACCCACGACGCCATCGTGTGGGGCACCGGCGCGCAGGCCGAGGAGCGACGGCGCGCCGACACTCCGGTCAACGACAAGCCGTTCACCAGCGAGCTGGGCGGCGTCAGCCCCTGCATCGTGACGCCGGGCCCATGGAGCGCGGCGGACTTCCGCTTCCAGGCCGAACACATCGTCACCGGCAAACTGAACAACTCCGGCCACAACTGCGTAGCCAGCCAGGTCCTGCTCGTGCCCCGCCACTGGGACGGCACGGAGCGCCTGCTCGCGGAGATCCGTCGCGTCCTGCGCGAACTGCCACAGCGCGGCGACTACTACCCCGGCGCGGCCGACCGTCTCGACGCGGTGACGCGGGCCCACCCGGAGGCCGAGATCTACGGCGACGACACGTGCCGCCTCCTCGTCCCGGACATCACCGACGCCGACGACCCCATGCTCACGGACGAGGTGTTCGCCAGCGCCCTCGGCGTGGTGCGCCTGCCCGGCGAGGACGCTCCTCAATTCCTGTGCGCGGCAACGGAGTTCGCCAACGACAGGCTTCCCGGAACACTCGGCGCCACATTGCTGGTCCACCCCCGCACCGAACGTTCCCACCGCGCCGCCGTGGACGAGGCCGTCACCGCACTGCGCTACGGCACGCTCGGCGTCAACTGCTGGTCGGCGTTCGGCTTCCTGCTCGGCTACACACCCTGGGGCGCCCACCCCGGCCACACCCGCCAGGACATCGGCAGCGGTATCGGGTTCGTGCACAACGCGTTCATGCTGGAGGACGTCGAGAAGACCGTCCTGCGGGCCCCCTTCGCGCCCGCGCCGCGAGGTCTGTTCACCGGCTCACCCTCGCTGTCGCCGCGCCCGCCGTACTACGTCACCAACCGCACGGGAGGTACGACGATGGAACGTCTCACGGCCTACGCCACCGATCCGAGGGCGAGCAGGCTGCCGGGCATCTTCGCGTCGGCCCTGCGCGGCTGACTGTTCCGATCGCTTCGATCGGACGAGTGCTCCGATCAGCCGGCTGCTCCGATCGGCCGGGTCAGGAGTTCAGGACCCGGGCCTTCTCAGCGGCGAACTCCTCATCCGTCAGCAGCCCTTGGGCCTTGAGCTCGGCGAGTGCGGTGAGCTGGGAGACGCGGTCCGTGGCCGGGGGCGCGGCCGGCTGCTGCTGCGGCGGCGGCGGCGGGGGCTGCTCCGCCGAAGCCTGCTGCTGGGCCTGCGACTCCGCCTGCCGACGCGCGTCGCGCTCGCCGATGCGGCGATCCACACGGCTGGAGACGGCGGTGGCGGTACCGGAGATCACCGCGGTGCGCGCGATCGTGCCCAGAAGGCCCGGTCGTCCGAATCGCTGAGGCATGCCGATCTTCCCCTTAGTTCCGAATCGTTCGGTGCCACTCGGAGCCGAGCGCGGCGACGGCTTCGACGACGGCGGCCCGCGGGATGCGTTCCAGGAGCAGCAGTTCGCCCTGCGAGTCCCGCAGGGCCGTCGCAAGCCGGGCGGCCCAGGTGTTCTCCCAGGCCACGACCAGGGCCGACGACTCCGGAGGGAGGTTGTCCGCGACGGTCCGCAGGTCTTCGTCGCTGAGAAGGTCGAACTGGGAATCGGTGACCTGCTGGAACGCCTCAGCCACTTCCTCATCTGCCAGTTCGACGACATTGACGGAGCCGTCTGCCGCCTTCATGACAAAGCTCAGGTCGAGGATGCGTACGGTGCCGTTCTGCTGCAATTCCCGCAGGGCGGGCGCGACGTCACCGTTGAACCGGTTGCCCTCGAACCCGACCACAGCGACGTCGACGGGTCCAACGGTGTCGGCATTCAGGCCACTGGGCACGAGCGGGCCGCCTTCCCTGAAGTGCATTACGGACATTACGGAGCATAAGGCGACGAACATGTGATGCGCGAGCCGCGCGAAGAGGAACCTCATGGAAGAACGAGTCGTCTGGGGCCTGACGCGCAGCTCCCCTGAGCGACGCCTGGTCACCAGGCCTCCGTCTCGGGCGCCTGGGGCATCCTGGGCTTGATGTGGCGTTCCCTTGCGCGCAGTCGCAGAGCGAGCAGCGGGAAGACCAGGACCGAGATCATCGCCGCCCCGACCAGGGCCGCCGCCTCGCTCTTCTTCACGACACCCTCGTCCAGGCCGATCGCCGTGATCGCCACGACGAGCGGGAGGCAGGTGGCGGAGTAGATCGTGAGCGCCCGGCGGCTGAGAGGCGACAGATCCCGTGGTGCCAGCACGTACGTCGGCAGTCCCCGTACGACCACGAAGAGGACGAGGAAGACGGGCAGCAGCACCAGTGCGCGCCCGCCGTCGAGCAGCGAGGCCAGATCGAACTCGATTCCGGTGACGATGAAGAAAAGCGGGACGAGGAAGCCAAAACCCACCGCCTCCACCCTGGTCAGAATCTCCTCGCTGCTCTCCGGCGCCGAGCCCTGGAGCACGAGCCGGGTGAGCAGTCCGGCGGCGAAGGCGCCGAGGAGCACGTCGAGGCCGAGCTCCTGCGACAGCGCCAGCATCGCGACCAGCAGGAGCATCACGAAACGCACCGCGAACTGCGCGCTGGTGTGCAGAGTGCTGCGGATGACCTGGCTGAACCACGGCCGGCGCGGCCGCAGGGCCACAAACACGGCGGCGGCGGTGACGGCGGCGAAGATGGCGAGGAGCACCGTGGCCGCCCCTGGTTTGCGGCCGCTGAGCAGCACCGCCATGGCGATGATGGGCCCGAACTCGCCGACCGCGCCGAACGCCATCATCACTGTGCCGAACCGGCCCTCCAGATCACCGCTGTCCCGCAGGATGGGCAGCACCGTGCCCAGCGCCGTACTGGTCAGCGCGGTTCCGATGATCACGGCGCGTGACAGGTCCAGGCCCGTCAGGGCCAGCGCCACGCCCAGCCCCAGAGCCAGGGAGATCACCCAGGCCCAGACGGAACGGCGCAGCGTGTCTCCCCGGATGGCGGCGAACTGGATCTCGTACCCGGCCAGAAAGATGAGCATCGACAGGCCGAGGTCCGAGAGCACGTCGATGATCTCTCCTCCGTGCGCCCAGCCGAGCACGTCGGGACCGATGAGGATCCCCAGCACGATTTCGAAGATGACCACGGGGATCCGGACCCATCGGCCGACGAAGTGCGCCAGCAGCGGCGCCAGAACGGCGGCTGCCATGATGAGGATGAGCGTTCCCGCCTGTCCCACACCGTCCCCCTGTTCCGCACCGGATCATGCTCATCCGACCATCGGCGCTACGGGCGCCGGGCGCATGCGAGAGCGGACCGTGCGGGTGAGGGCGGCGGCCAGGGAGCTGAGGTGGCGGTACGAGCCCGCGACAGCCCGTAGGGACCAGGCCGTTCCGCACCGGCCTCCCGTGAGCCGGGATCGCCGGACGGCCGCGAGGTGCACGGCAGCCCCGAGGTGCCCAACTCGCTCCCAACCGCTACGTGTTCTCCTCCAGCCGGTTCAGCCGAGACGTGTTGAGCCTGGCCGCCTGGCGCGTCAGATGGTCGCGCTCGGCGAGGTTGGGTGCCTTGTCGGCCGCCTCCGCGTACAGCTGTGCCGCCGTCGCCAGGTCGCCGGCACGCTCGTGGAGATACGCCGCCACCGCGGTGTGGCGGGGCAGCGAGTCGGTCAGCTCCGCGAGCGCCGCCAGGCCGGCGCGTGGTCCGTCGGCCTCGCCGACGGCCACTGCGCGGTTGAGCCGGACGACTGGGCTGTCGGTCAGGCGCGTGAGCTCGTCGTACCACTCCACGATCTGCACCCAGTCGGTCTCCGCGGCGGCGGGCGCGTCGGCATGGAGTGCCGCGATTGCTGCCTGGGCCTGGAACTCGCCCAGGCGGTCGCGGGCAAGGGCCGCCTGGAGGATCTCGACACCCTCGGCGATCGACTCGGTGTCCCACCGGCCGCGGTCCTGCTCGGCGAGCGGCACCAGACTGCCGTCGGGCGCGGTGCGGGCGGCGCGGCGGGCGTGGTGGAGGAGCATGAGGGCCAGCAGCCCTCTCACCTCGGGGTGGTCGATCGCGGCCGCGAGCTGCCGGGTGAGGCGGATGGCCTCGGCGGCGAGGTCCATGTCGCCGGAGTAGCCCTCATTGAAGACCAGGTAGAGGACGCGCAGCACGGTGGCGACGTCGCCGTGCTGGTCGAACCGCACGCCGGCGACGGTGCGCTTGGCCCGGCTGATGCGCTGCGCCATGGTCGCCTCGGGCACCAGGTAGGCCTGGGCGATCTGGCGGGTGGTGAGCCCGCCGACGGCGCGCAGGGTGAGCGCGACCGCGGAGGACGGCGTCAGCGACGGGTGGGCGCACAGGAAGTAGAGCTGGAGCGTGTCGTCCGCCGCGGATGCGGGTCCGGGTGCCGGTTCGTCGTCGACGAGGTCCTCACGCCGCCGCCGGGCGGCGTTCGACCGGGTGGCGTCGAGGAACTTGCGCCAGGCCACGGTGACCAGCCAGCCCTTCGCATCCCGCGGAGGGTCGGCCGGCCAGACGCGGACCGCCTCGACCAGCGCATCCTGCACGGCATCCTCGGCCGCCGCGAAGTCGGCTCCGCGGCGGACGAGGACGGCGAGCACGCTCGGCGTGAGGCTCCGGATCAGGGCCTCGTTCATGGACGAGGTCACTCCGTGATGGTGGGCTGCGAGCCCAGGAACGGGCGCAGCTCGAGCCACTCGTGGATCGGCTTGCCGCCCGCCCCGGGTTCTGCCGACAGCTCCCCGGCCAGCTCGACGGCGCGCTCGTAGCTGTCGACGTCGATCACCATCCAGCCCGCGATGAGGTCCTTGGTCTCGGCGAACGGGCCGTCGGTGACCGGCGGGCGGCCCTCACCGTCGTACCGGACCCACGTCCCTTCGGGAGCGAGCGCCTGGCTGTCGACGAACTCGCCGGTCTTCTCGAGCCGGTCCTTGAAGTCCTGCATGTACTGCACGTGCGCCGAGATCTCCTCGGGGGTCCACTGCGCCATGGGGACGTCGTTGACCGAAGCCGGAGCGCCCCGGTAGTGCTTCAGCAGCAGGTACTTGGCCATCGTGTTCTCCTCGGTGCTGGTGCGACCCATTGTGGTCGCTTTCACCTCAGGGACGGAGCCGACCGCGGGTTCTCGACATCACCGTGCACATTTCTTTGCGCCTCGTGGACAGGCTGGTGATCGACATCGCCGGTGCCCGCAGGAAGTTCACTGGGAACGCATCGAACCCTGGTCCGCTGCCCGGGTCTACCTCGGCAGCGCCACCGACGCCCGCACCCCCACGGTCGTCGAACCACTGCTGCAGGGTTCCGCCCAGCGGCGCGTCGGCCACGCCGTACCCGTGCCGGGCGGACAGGCGGAACTACTGTCGATGCCATGGACGGTGATCGCCGAGCATGGCGTAAGTGTTCCCTCGCCGGCGCGGTATTCGCCGTGTGTATGGCCGGCACCACCCTGCCGACCCCGCTCTATGGGCTCTACCAGGACAAGTTCGGGTTCTCCGAGCTGACGGTGACCGTCGTTTATGCCGTGTATGCCTTCGGGGTCATCGGTGTGCTGTTGCTGGCGGGCAACGCATCGGACGCTTTGGGCAGGCGGCCGGTGCTGTTGTGGGGGCTGGGGTTCGCGGCGGCCAGCGCCGTCTGCTTCCTGAGTGCCACCGGGCTGGGCTGGCTGTATGCGGGGCGGCTGCTCTCCGGGTTTGCCGCCGGGCTGTTCACCGGGGCCGCCACCGTGTACGTCATCGAGTTGGCGCCGCACGGCGGTGGCTCCCGCGCCACGTTCGTGGCGACCGCCGCCAACATGGGCGGGCTTGGGTGCGGTCCGCTGCTCGCCGGTCTGCTCGCCCAGTACGCCGACTGGCCGCTGTACCTGCCCTTCGCCGTACACCTCGCGCTGGTGGCCGCCTCGGCCGCCGTCCTGCTGTGGCTGCCGGAGACCGTGGCCGAGCGGCGGCCGCTGAGCACCGTACGGCCTCAGCGGCCGAGCCTGCCCCCTCAGGTGCGGCCGGTGTTCGGACCCGCCGCGATCGCGGCGTTCGTGGGGTTCGCGTTGTTCGGCGTGTTCACCTCGGTCAGTCCGGCGTTCCTCGCCGAGTCCCTCCACGTGGACAACCACGCCGTGAGCGGCCTGGTCGTCGCACTCGCCTTCTTCGCCTCGACCGCGGGCCAACTCGCGGTCACCCGGGTCGGGATGGAGCAATCCCTGCCGCTGGGCTGCGCCGGGCTCCTCGCCGGACTCGCCCTGCTCGCCGGCGCGCTGCGGTGGGACCTGCTGGTCCTGGTCATGCTGAGCGCGCTCGTCGGCGGCACGGGGCAGGGACTGGCGTTTCGAGCGGCGCTGGGCGCCGTGGCCGAGGCGTCTCCCCCGGACCATCGCGCGTCAGTGATCTCCACGCTGTTCGTGGTGGCGTACGCGGGCATCTCCGTACCGGTCATCGGTGTCGGAATCCTGACGGGCCCGATCGGCCTGGAAGGTGCTGGGCTGGTGTTCATCGCGGTCATGGCGGTGCTGGTGTCGACCGCGGGTGTCTATCTCGTCCGGCGGCTACGTCGTACGACACCTGAGCACGCACACCCTGGCCCGTAGAGTCTGCGACACCGCGTGATCGCGTAACTGCCGCAACAAAGCCCTGGCCACGTCGTTGACCAACCCATGAAGATCACCATCGCGCGGCGGCAGCTGCGTCTCATGGCCGCAACCGTCGCCGCCCTGGTACTGGGGCTTACGGGCGCCGGAAGCTCGCCGGCCGCGAGCTCCGCCGCCGCTGACTGCCCAACGGCGGAACTCTTCGCCACCAACAACACCGCGGTCGTCACGGACCCGGACGACCCCAGGCTCCACACCCGTCTCACACGCTTCGACCACGAAGTACGCGGGATCATCCGCGCCAACGGGGCCACGCCCGTCGCCTCGAAGCTCCTGGAGGGAGTCTTCTGGTCCGGCGACCTCAAGCGGGCCACCTATGAGCGCTCACGCGAGTTCGACATCAACAGGGTCGGCCGCGACGGGCTCCACCACATCGCCGGCGTCATCGCCAAGACGTACCACCAGGAGTCCGTGCTCACCTTCCGCTGTCTGCCGCCCACCTCGCCGGAGACCGACGCACTCGAGATCGAGGCGGCCGGCGTCAGCGCGAGCCGGCTGCATGACGAGCTGGTCGCGGACCCGGTGGCCCGCGACAAACTCGGCGGCGGCTCGGTCACCGTCGACGGCAGGCTCATCCTCATCGCCCCGCTCGCCGACCTGCCGCTGGCCCGGGAGTTCACGGCCAAGCTGGGTGTCGACTGGCAGACGGCCCAAGTGCACTACGGTGACCGGGAATTCGTGAGCTGACTCAGGAGCGCGCCGACACCCTCACGGCCTAGGGCCTTTCATTCGGCCCGGCGGGGTGTCCGGCCGGATCGGGCGTCGGCCGGACCCCACCATGACCGTTGAGCGCGTAGGCCGCCTGGTACTGCGCCTCCTGGGCCACCAGGCGGGCCTCCGCCACGACGTCACCGCGTTCGCGTACCAGGCTCTCGTAGACCGGCAGATGGTCGTTTCCGGTTGAGCTGAGATTCACAGGGCTGGTCCTTCTCGGTATCTGTCGTACTCATGGTCCGTTCGGCTCCCGAAAGGCTCGGTGCCGAACGGGCGGGGCCGACAGTTCACTCGGAGCCGGCCGGTAATGCGAGATTGATCGCGGTCACACGCGGTTGAGCCGCGCGGCGATCCCGTGCCCGACCAGCAGGTAAATCACCGCCGGCAGACCGTAATTGAGGAGAACGCGAAGGCCTTCTGTGTCCATGGTGAAAACATCCTGTGACCACCAGGCCAGCCAGTCGGCCGTTCCGTGCACGAACTCGACGAAGACGTTGTCCTGGTTCGCTTCGAGCAGGTAGAGCAGAATCCACAGGCCCAGGAACACCGCGGCAATGTCAGCGATGGTGTGGATGACCAGCCCCGCCCGTCGAGCACCGCCCTCGCGCCGCTCAGGTCGCTGCGGGGGCTGCGGGGGCTGCTGGTACTGGTCGTAGGGGTGGTGTCCGGCCATCGGGTCGGTATTGCTCACGGGAATCCAATCTGACGCGTCACTTTGCAGGCCAAGGCAGGAGCGGACATCACCTCTGGTTCCCTCAGGCAATCGCCTGCCGCACCACACATACAAAGCGTCGCGCGGGCCCGTACAACTCTGCGTCACTCAACCGCCGTCGCGTTACACCGCCATCGGAATATCCCAAATATGGCCAGGTAATCGGCAACTTGCCTAAATGTGCGAGCGCGGGATCCATTTCACCGTCGAACACCTCACATCAGTGTGCTCATTGCGTGCGCTCTTCGTGATGCCTTTATGTGAATCGCTCGCTGACCGTTCATGTTGCGGCGGACGGCGAGTGCCCGCACCCCGGAGGTGCGGCGTGACGGAGATTCCACAGGTCCATCAGCATCGTGCCGAATATGGCGAGTTGGGGCTCTCATGCCGGCGTCCGGAGCTGCCCGGTCCGGTGCGTGACTCGGGGCGGCGACATGTCCGGGCACTACGTCAGCAACCGGGTGGGCAAACCGGTCGGGGCATCGTCACCCGGCGCTGCGGCATGTGACGTAGTGCACCTGGATGTCTTGACTGCAGAGGTGGCATGATCCGGGAGCGTGACGCCCCGCAACCCGACAGTTCGCCCATTCCGGGCGACGGAAGGACATGCGCATGTTCCGTAAGGTGCTCGTCGCCAACCGCGGAGAGATCGCGATCCGGGCGTTCCGCGCCGGCTTTGAGCTAGGGGCTCGAACCGTCGCGGTCTTCCCTCACGAGGATCGCAACTCACTGCACCGGATGAAGGCGGACGAAGCCTACGAGATCGGCGAGGCCGGGCACCCCGTACGGGCCTATCTCTCCGTCGAGGAGATCATCCGCGCGGCGCGCAAGGCGGGCGCCGACGCCATCTATCCCGGGTACGGCTTCCTGTCCGAGAACCCCGAGCTGGCGCTGGCGTGCGAGCGTTCCGGCATCACGTTCGTCGGGCCGAGCGCCGAGACGCTCGAACTGACGGGGAACAAGGCGCGCGCCGTGGCCGCGGCCCGCGCGGCCGGCGTCCCGGTCCTTGGTTCCTCGCAGCCCTCGACCGACGTCGACGAGCTGGTCCGGGCGGCCGACGATCTCGGTTTCCCGCTCTTCGTGAAGGCCGTGGCCGGTGGCGGCGGGCGCGGCATGCGGCGCGTGGAGGACGCGGCGACGCTGCGCGAGTCGATCGAGGCTGCGGCCCGTGAGGCCGAGTCGGCGTTCGGCGACCCGACCGTCTTCCTGGAGAAGGCCGTGGTCGAGCCCCGGCACATCGAGGTGCAGATCCTCGCTGACGGCGAGGGCCGCGTCATCCATCTCTTCGAGCGCGACTGCTCCTTGCAGCGCCGCCATCAGAAGGTGATCGAGCTGGCGCCCGCGCCGAATCTCGATCCCGAGGTGCGTGAGCGGATCTGCGCCGACGCCGTGAAGTTCGCCCGGCAGATCGGCTACCGCAACGCGGGCACCGTGGAATTCCTCCTCGACCCCGCCGGACAGCACGTCTTCATCGAGATGAATCCGCGGATCCAGGTCGAGCACACGGTGACCGAGGAAGTCACCGATGTGGACCTCGTCCAGGCGCAGCTGCGGATCGCCGCCGGCGAGACGCTGGACGACCTCGGCCTGTCCCAGGACACCGTCCGCCTCCACGGCGCCGCGCTGCAGTGCCGGATCACCACCGAGGACCCGGCCAACGGCTTCCGCCCCGACACCGGCAAGATCAGCGCCTACCGTTCCCCGGGCGGCTCCGGCATCCGGCTGGACGGCGGCACCACCCATGCCGGTACGGAGATCAGCGCC
Source organism: Streptomyces sp. NBC_01003 (assembly GCF_045162695.1). Lineage (NCBI taxonomy): Bacteria > Bacillati > Actinomycetota > Actinomycetes > Kitasatosporales > Streptomycetaceae > Streptomyces > Streptomyces sp. NBC_01003. The sequence continues at coordinate 9,517,563 of NZ_CP108707.1, read as the reverse complement.
CACTTCGACTCGATGCTGGTCAAACTGACCTGCCGGGGACGGGACTTCGAGACCGCGGTCGGCCGGGCCCGGCGTGCCGTGGCCGAGTTCCGTATCCGCGGCGTGTCGACGAACATTCCCTTCCTCCAGGCCGTTCTCGACGATCCCGACTTCGCCGCCGGACGCGTCACCACTTCGTTCATCGAGAAGCGGCCGCATCTGCTGACGGCACGTCACTCGGCCGACCGCGGCTCGAAGCTGCTCACCTACCTCGCCGACGTCACGGTCAACAAGCCGCACGGCGAGCGGCCCCCGCTGATCGACGCCACCACCAAGCTGCCGCGGCTGCCCGAAGGCGAACCACCCGCGGGCTCCAAGCAGAAGCTGACCGAGCTCGGCCCCGAGGGCTTCGCCCGGTGGCTGCGCGCCTCCCCCACCATCGGCGTCACCGACACCACGTTCCGCGACGCGCATCAGTCGCTGCTCGCCACCCGTGTCCGTACCAAGGACCTCCTCGCCGCGGCGCCGGCCGTGGCGCGGACGGTGCCCCAACTCCTTTCGCTGGAGTGCTGGGGCGGCGCGACCTACGACGTCGCGCTGCGCTTCCTCGCCGAGGACCCGTGGGACCGGCTCGCCGAACTGCGCGCGGCCGTGCCCAACATCTGCCTGCAGATGCTGCTGCGCGGCCGTAACACGGTCGGCTACACGCCGTACCCCACGGAGGTGACCCACGCCTTCGTGGAAGAGGCCGCCGCGACCGGTATCGACATCTTCCGTATCTTCGACGCCCTGAACGACGTGGGTCAGATGCGGCCCGCGATCGACGCGGTGCGTGAGACCGGCTCGGCGGTCGCGGAGGTCGCCCTGTGCTACACCTCCGATCTGTCCGACCCGTCGGAGAAGCTCTACACGCTCGACTACTACCTGCGTCTCGCGGAGCAGATCGTGGACGCGGGCGCCCATGTGCTCGCGGTCAAGGACATGGCTGGGCTGCTGCGCGCGCCCGCGGCGGCGAAGCTGGTCTCCGCGCTGCGCAGGGAGTTCGATCTGCCCGTACACATCCACACGCACGACACCGCGGGCGGTCAGCTGGCCACCTATCTCGCGGCGATCCAGGCCGGCGCCGACGCGGTGGACGGGGCGGTGGCCTCGATGGCGGGCACCACCTCGCAGCCGTCCCTTTCGGCGATCGTCGCCGCCACCAACCACTCGGAACGGCCGACCGGCCTCGATCTGCAGGCCGTGTGCGATCTGGAGCCGTACTGGGAGAGCGTGCGCAAGATCTACGCGCCGTTCGAGGCGGGCCTGTCCTCGCCGACCGGTCGCGTCTACCGCCACGAGATCCCGGGCGGCCAGCTCTCCAATCTCCGGACGCAGGCCATCGCGCTCGGGCTCGGCGACCGCTTCGAGGACATCGAGGCGATGTACGCCGCCGCCGACCGGATCCTCGGCCACCTGGTGAAGGTCACGCCCTCGTCCAAGGTCGTCGGCGACCTCGCCCTGCACCTGGTGGGGGCCGGGGTGTCGCCGGAGGACTTCGAGGCCGAGCCGGACTCGTTCGACCTCCCGGCCTCGGTCATCGGATTCCTGCACGGCGAGCTGGGCATGCCGCCCGGCGGGTGGCCGGAGCCGTTCCGCACCAAGGCGCTGCAGGGCCGCGCCGGACCCGAGCCGATGCGTGAACTGTCCGCCGAGGAGCGCGCCGGTCTCGCGAAGGACCGGCGGTCGACGCTGAACCAGCTGCTGTTCCCCGGGCCGACCAAGGACTTCGAGAGCCACCGGCAGGCGTTCGGCGACACCAGCGTGCTGGCCAGCAAGGACTTCTTCTACGGCATCAGCCCCGGGCGCGAGTACTCCGTGGACCTGGAACCCGGTGTCCGGCTGCTCATCGAGCTGGAGGCCATCGGCGAGGCGGACGAGCGCGGTGTACGCACCGTGATGGCCACCCTGAACGGTCAACTGCGGCCGATCCAGGTACGGGACCACTCCGTGGCGTCCGATGTCCCGGTGACCGAGAAGGCGGACAAGTCCAACTCGAACCATGTCGCGGCGCCGTTCGCGGGTGTGGTCACGCTGGCGGTGGCCGAGGGCGACACGGTGGAGGCCGGTGCAACGGTGGCCACGATCGAGGCGATGAAGATGGAGGCCTCCATCACCGCCCCGAAGGGTGGCACGGTGTCCCGGCTCGCCATCAACGCGATCCAGCAGGTGGAGGGCGGCGACCTCCTGGTCGAACTCGCCTGACGCGTGACGCCCGACGCCTGATCCCCGACTTGTGCGTCGCTGAGGAATGCAGGGGCAGTTCCACGGCCTGTATCTCTCAAGGCGCAGGCCCCGGGCCGGTCGCACTGCGGCTGCCCGGGGCTCACGCGTCCTCGGGGCGGTCGATCCATCACCGCGCGCGGGCCGTCTAGGACAGTGTCTGACCTACATGGGTCATAGCGTGGTTGTTGTCCGACGGAGCAGAAACACGTGGAGGCGTAACCATGGCTGTCAACGAGCTGGACACCCAGGACCAGGCAGAGGCCCCGGCCGTCACCGGCGAGCATGCCGAGTGGCTGGAGGCGCTGGACAAGCAGCGGAACTTCCTGCGCTTCACCGCCCGTGACCTCACCGACGAGCAGGCCGGGAAGCAGACCACCGCGAGCGCGCTGTGCGTGGGCGGTCTCATCAAGCACGTCACCGAGGTCGAGCGGAGCTGGGTGGGCTTCATCCTGAACGGCCCGTCCACGATGCCTGACTTCACGGCCATGACCGAGGCCGACTGGGCCCGCCGCGCCGACGGGTTCCGGCTGCTGCCCGGCGAGACGTTGGAGGGTGTGCTGGCCGCCTACGCCGAGGAGGGCCGCCGGACCGACGAGGTGATCGCCGATCTCCCCGACCTGGATGTCACGTGGCCGCTGCCGAAGGCCCCGTGGTTCGAGGCGAATGCGCAGTGGTCGGCCCGCCGGGTGCTGATGCACATCGTCGCCGAGACCGCTCAGCACTGCGGCCACGCCGACATCATCCGCGAGTCCCTCGACGGGGCGAAGACGATGGGCTGACAGGCCCTAGCCCTTCGCACCGGCCTCGAAGTAGCGGCGGGGGACGTCGACGAGCATGGTGTCGATCTGCTCCTCGGCGACCCCGCGCCGTTCGAGGTAGGGCAGCACCTCGTCCGCGATGTGGAGGTAATGCCACTGCGGGAGCAGCGGCATTACGGCGGGGTCGATCCAGTCGATGTAGCAGGAAGCGTCCTGCGAGAGCACCATCCGGTCGGCGTACCCCCGTCGGCACATCTCCACCACCGTCTCGGCCCGGGACTCGAAGGTGGTCTCGAGGTTGATCCCGAACCGGTCCATCCCGAGCACGAACCCGGCTTCGGCCAGTTCGCTGAGGTGGTCCACGTCGGTGGTGTCGCCGCTGTGCCCGAGCACGACCCGGCTCGGGTCCACGCCCTCCTCGTCGCACAGCACGCGCTTGACCTCCGAACCTGTGCGCGCCCCTGGGTGGGTGTGCACGGTGACAGGGGTGCCGGTGCGCAGATGTGCCTTGGCCACCGCACGCATCACCCGCTCCACACCCGGCGTGAGGCCCTGCTGGTCGATGGCGCACTTGAGCAGGCCGGCCTTGACGCCGGTGCCGGCGATGCCGTCCTCGATGTCGCCGACGAACATGTCCACCATCGGGTCCGGCACGTCCGTTCCCGCGGCCTCGTTCAACGCGGGACCGCGGTGATGGAAGAAGAACGGCACCTCTTCGTACGTATAACAGCCCGTCGCCACAACGATGTTGAGGTCGGGAAGCTGCTCGGCGACGCGCTGGATCCGTGGAATGTAGCGACCCAGGCCGATCACCGTCGGGTCGACGATGGTGCGGACGCCCTGAGCGCTGAGCGCGCCGAGCTTGTCCACCGCGTCCGCGATCCGGGCGTCCTCGTCGCCCCACTCCCCCGGGTAGTTCTGCTGCACGTCCGGGGTCAGTACGAAGATGTGCTCGTGCATGTAGGTGCGCTCCAGCGCGCCCGTATCCACCGGCCCCCGGACGGTCTCCACCATGGCCATCAGCGCAGCTCCTTCTTGAGGATCGTCCCGGTGGGTCCCTTGGGCAGCTCCTGGAGCACCCGGATCTCACGGGGGTATGTGTAGGCGGCCGTACGTTCCTTGCAGAGCCCGATCAGCTCCTGAGTGCCGTAACAGCGCCCTACACATACCGTCCAGTCGGTAGGGGGTCAAGGGATTGCGCACGGGCCGCCGAAGAGCGGCGCGGACCTACGGCCCTGCCTCAGATTCGCGGCGCTCGGCCGCCCGCCGCACGGGTCAACTCCCGTCGGCCGCCGAGGACGTTCAGGGCAGCCTTACATGCCGTCACAATGCGCGCATTCTCGTCGGCGCCCTTGACCGCGATGCGCACGGTGCGCCCCTCGTACTGCGGCGACAACGGCGACAGATCGCGCAGATACACGTCGTGGCGGTGGCACTCGTTCACCAGCTGTGCGGCACTCGGTCCGCCGGACGGCAGAGTCACGGTGAGGAAGTTCGCCACCGATTCCTCCACGACCAGGGCCTCGTCAAGTCCGGCCAGATCACGGGCGAGTCGGCTGCGCAACGACCGGGTGCGAAGCCAGCAGTCGCTGTAGTACTCCGGGGCGCGCAGGGCTGCCACTGCGGCCAGCTGTGCCGGGAGGCTGAGCGGCCATGGCGGTGTCCATCGTCGTAGCTGCGCCGCGGTGAGCGGCTCGGCCACCAGGTACGCGGCCCGCATGCCGGACAGCGCATACATCTTGGACAGTGAGCTGCAGACCACTACCCGGGGGTCCGTCGCGGCGAGGCCGGCGAGTGACTCGGTCAGGTCGACGTAGCCCAGGTATGCCTCGTCGATCCACCAGCGTGTTCGGGCCGGCGAGGCGGCGATCAGCGAGCGCAACTCCGCGGCCGGTGCGTGGCGTCCGGTCGGGTTGTTCGGGTTGACCACCACCACGAGGTCGTAGTGACCAGCCCTCACGACTGCGGACAGCCGGTCCGGGTCGATCCGCCAGCTGTCCTCGCGGCGCAACGGGAAGCGGTCCACACGGCATCCGATGACCCTTTCGGTGACATGGGCGTACTCGCCGTAGCCCGGGTCCATCAGCAGCACCCTGCTCTCAGGGGTCAGCCACTGGCCGAACGCCCTGAAGATGAGGTCGGACGAACCGGCGCCGACCGCGAGCGACTCCGTCGGCAGCCCTCGCGCCGTGGCGATCTCCGCCAGCAGGCCCTCGGCGCCGGTCGGCGGCGAGGTCCGGGCGGCCCAGGCCGGATCTTCCGCGAGCGCCGCCCGCACGCCGGGTGCGGGCGGGAACCAGGCGTCCAACACGTCGGCTGCCACGATCTGTTGGCGTCGGTGCAGAGTGCGGAAGTCCGCCCCGATGGCGGTGAACGAGGCTCCGCCGTGTTCGCAGCCGTCCGGCCGCGTTGCGAACGGCATGTCGAGCTGCCAGTCCACTACGGAGCCGAGACGCTTCAGCGTGGTGCGATAGCGGTCCATCGCGCAGTTCGTCAGATCGCTGACGCTCGCGGTCAGCACCTCGAACGTCAGCGCACCGCTGCGGACGGTGTGTCCGACCGGACTCAGTCCGGCGGACACGTACATGTCGAGCAGGTCGGTGCGCCCCATCGCCACCACCTGTCGGCCACCCCGGGCGGCGATCCAGCGCAGCGCCGCGTACATCAGCAGGAGTGCCGCCGCGGTGGTCCGCCAGCGTGGCTCAACCGTGAGGATGCGCACCTCGAACACATCGCTCCGGCCCAGGAGCGGCAGTTCGTCGCGCGTCAGGTACTTGTCCAGCGCGTACCGCCCCAACCAGGGCGGGGTCACACTGACAAAGCCGATTCGGGCCGCTCCTCTCGCCGCGACCAGGTAGACGTTCTCACCGTCCAGGCCGTCGCGAAGCTGCCCGCCCGGATCCGGCGCATGCTGGCCCAGCTCCTGTGCGTACACCCGATGGCGCAGTCCGTAGATCCACTGAAGATCCTCCGGAGTGGCAACACGCAGCTGCAGGATGTGGCCGCCCATAAGCACCTCTCTCAACTCGGATGGAGGGACTTATGGTGAGGAACAAGGCCCCAGCCGCATCAGAGCCAAGTGACGTGATCAGCTGAGTACGCGTACTCAGGCGCAGCCGTCCGCCCGCGTGCTGGTCAGTAGCGCTCGGCCGTGCCGAGGTACTGCTCGGCGAAGGCGACTGCCGCGGCCCGCGAGGTGAACAGGCGTCGCAACCGGGCGAGCGTGGTGCCCGTCCGGAACGGCTCCCCCGCAGCCGACCCGTGATAGACGTCGGACAGCCACTGCGAGAACTCCTGGTAGTCCCATACGCGACGCAGGCAAGCCTCCGAGTAGCCCTGCAGACCGCTGTCGCGCCCGGCGCTGTCGCTACTGGCGTCCTGCGTGAGGTGCGCGACCAGCGCGTCGCCGAGAAGGAAGGCGTCGTGCAGGGCGAGGTTCATGCCCTTCGCCGCGATCGGCGCCACGAGGTGGGCCGCGTCGCCGGCCAGGAACAGCCGCCCGGACGCCATCGGCTCGACGACATAGTCGTGCATGTCGAGCATCCGCTTCTCGATCAGCCGCCCCTCGACCAGCTCCGGGGCTCCCTCAGCGGCGAGCCGTCGGCGCAGCTCGGCCCACACGCGCTCGTGGGACCAGTTCGCCGGGTCGTCGCCGGGCGGGCACTGGAGGTAGTAACGGGTCACCTCGGGACTGCGAGGCATCTGCCCGGCGAATCCGTCCTCATGGATCCCGAAGAGCACGCAGTCGGAGGAAGGCGGCGCCTCGGCCAGCAGGGACAGCCAGCCTATTCCGTAGTCGTACCGCGCGACCCGGAACTCATCGTCGGGCAGTGAGCGCCGCGTCACGCCACGCGCACCGTCACACCCTGCGACGAAGTCGCAATGAAGCACTTGCCGTTGACCGGACCGGAGGCAGGTGTACGACACCGATGGCCGGTCGGTGTCGACGTCGTGCACCTGCACGTCCCGGACGCCGAACCTGATGTCGCCGCCCCGTACGTCGGCGTACTCACGCACCAGATCCGTGACGAGCAAGGGCTGCGGGTAGACGTAGTGGTGCCGTCCAGTCAATTCACTGTAGGAGAAGCGGTGTTGACGGCCATCGAACCGGAACTCGCACGCGGTGTGGCGCTGCGCCTTCTGCAGCAGGTTCTCGCCGAGGCCCCGCTGCTCCAGGGCGCGAACCGCCCACTCCTCGATGACCCCGGCGCGCGGCCGCTGCTCGATGAACTCCCGCGTCTCGGTCTCGAGAACCACGCAGTCGACCCCGGCGCGTCTCAGGATGTTCCCGACGGTCAGCCCGGCGGGGCCGGCGCCCACCACGACTACCGAAACACGTTGTGGAGCAGGGGCATTGGGACGCTGAAGAGGGTTCACGCGGACATTATTCTGCACGGGTCGAGGCCCGGTCACACCGGTGGTCCCACCCAGGGAGCCAGGCGTTCGCCGGCTGCCAGACTCTCGCGCCAGTACCGGAATACGGTTCCCTGAACAGTGACCTCCGCCGGTCGCGGGCTGCGCGGGTTCCTCCCTTCCCCCTTTTGACCGGGAGGGACCGCGCGACTCGGACGGCTTGCACCGCGGATTCGGCTCGGCGGCGACTACCGTCGCCCTATGGAGCGAGAGCGAACCAGCGCGATCCGCGCAGTCCTCATCGACATCGACGGCGTGCTCACGGTGTCCTGGGAGCCTCTCCCCGGTGCCGTCGAGGCCATGGAGCGGCTGCGCGCCGCGGGGCTCCCCCTCGCGCTGGTCACCAACACGACCTCGCGTACACGTGCCTCGATCTGCGCACGCCTCATGGAGGCGGGGTTCCCCGTCACGTCCAACGACATCCTCACAGCTCCTGCCGTCACGGCGGCCTACCTTCGGGAGCACCACCCGGGCGCGCGGTGTCTACTCCTCAACTCCGGTGACATCCAGGACGATCTGACGAGCGTGACGCTTGTCGGTGAGCCGGAAGAACGCGCAGTCCCAGAGTCGGACGTGGACGTGGTCGTGGTCGGGGGCGCGGGCGACGAGTTCGACTACACGGCCCTCAACCGCATCTTCCACCACCTGCAGCGCGGAGCACACCTCGTAGCCATGCACCGGAACCTCTACTGGCGCACGGCCGACGGGCTCGACCTCGACACGGGCGCCTTCCTCCTCGGCCTCGAGCGGGCTTCCCGGGTCGAGGCGAAGATCACCGGCAAACCGTCCGAGGCGTTCTTCGCCGCCGCGCTCGCCCACCTGGGCGCCGATCCGTCCGCGACGCTCATGGTGGGCGACGACATCGAGTCCGACGTGCTCGCCGCCCAGCGCAGCGGTATCACCGGCGTCCTCGTCAAGACAGGCAAGTACCTTCCGGAGACCCACCGTTCGGCCGACGGCACACCCGACCACGTGATCGACTCCTTCGCCGCGCTCCCCGACCTCCTCGAACGCCTGGCCTCGGACTCTCGTTGAGCCGCAGCGGTGAAGGCTACTTGTTGCTCTTCCAGAGGGTCAGCGTGGTGACGTAGTCAGGCATGCCGCTGGACAGGCCCTGCTTGGTGTCGGGCACGACGTCGGTGATGCGTAGCATCGCCAGGTTGTCGTCGCTGGTGACGGTGCACAACACCATGCCCTTGGTCAGAGTTTTCCACGCGTCCAGGTCGTCGCCGGGGATCGCGGCCGGGAGCGCATCGGTGTCCACTCCCGTGCTGCATGCCTCGGGCGTGGTACCGGTACTCCTGCCCATGGGGGTGAGGAAGCGCAGGTCGGAGTCGCCCCAGTCCTGGTAGGTGAGTTCCATGCCGTCGTCCTGGCCGATCTCGCCGTCGGGGAAGAGCTTCGGCGCGTCCAGGTCCACGTGTGTGCCCGAGTTGAAAGCCGGTGCCCGGAGGGTGAGGGGCTTGTCCTTGAAGACGAGCGTGTACGCGTCCTGCGGCGAGGGAGAGGACGAGGTCGACGGTGACGAGGTGGCGGTTGGGGTACCGGTGTGCTTTCCGTCCGCGCCGGTGCCGCTTGCGCCCTCCGTACCGCCGTCGGGCCTCGCGATCGCCCACGCGACGATCACGGCAAGGGCCACGACGACGACACCGGCGGCGGCAAGCAGCGGGGTGCGGGTGCGCTCGGCGGGCGTGGGTGAGGCCGAGGGCGTGTTCGTCGACCACGGCGCATGAGCCGGGCCGGGCGGGGGCGTCGACGGGGGCGACGGGGCGGACACGGTGGGCTGGCCGGCCAGGTGCGCGGCGCCGTCCGGCTGGGTGGGCGTGGCCGTAGGTGTCGGCGTGGGCGCCGGGGGCCGCGCGGCAGCCGCCTCCCGGCGTGCGATGCGCTCCATGAGCGGCGCCGGCAGCCAGCCGTCGAACGTGCACAGTGACCGACCGGCCTCCCGCTCGCACAGCTCGGCGAGTTCGTCCGTCGTGATGCGGGCCGCGGGTTCGGCGGTGAGGCAGCGTTCCAACAACGTCCGCAGCGGCGCCGGATAGCCGCTCAGGTCCGGCGGTATGCGCTCGGTGTTGGCGATGCGCACACCGAGCGCGGTAGCGCCGCCCTCTCCGTACGGGTGCCGTCCGGTCGCCGCGACTGCCGCGATGAGGCCGAGCGAGAACAGATCGGTGGCCTCGGTGACCGGTTCACCCAGCGCGTGTTCGGGCGACATGTACTGCGGCGTGCCGATGACGCCGCCGCTGCGGGTGAGTTGGGTGGCGTCGGCCGCCTGTGCGATGCCGAAGTCGATGACGTAAGGACCGGTCGAACCGAGCAGGATGTTGGCGGGCTTCAGGTCGCGGTGCACGACGTCCGCCGCGTGGATGGAGCCGAGGGCCCGGGCCGTGCAACCCACCAACTGGAAGACGGCGGGCAGGGGCAGCGGCCCGTACGCGGCCAGCGCGTCGGCGAGCGAGAGGCCGGGCACGAATGCCGAGGCGATCCAGGGACGTGTGCCCGCGGTGTCGTGGTCGACGACCGGTACGAGGTGGTAGCCCTGCACCCGGCGGGCGGCCCGCACTTCCTGCTCGAAGCGGCGCCGGAAGTCCGGGTCCTGACCGTACTCGCGGCGGATCACCTTGAACGCGACGGGTTGACCGCCCCGCGTGTGCGAGACGTACACGGTGCCCATGCCGCCCTCACCGAGCCGCGCGAGGAGCCGGTAGCCGGCTGTCTCGCGCGGATCGACGGGGTCGAGGGGGCCAGTATGTCGTCGATGCCGTTGGTCACGGCAGCTCACCCTATGTCATGTGACGGTACGTCAAATTCTCTTGTGGTGAGGCCGTATGACGAATTGGATCACGCCATGCGGGCGCCGACGGTGCGAGCGACCTGGGACAGGACCTTGTCCGTCCAGAGCTGCTCCCGCTTTGCTGCGGCCGCGAGGTTCTCGGACGGCTTCGCATCCGAGCCGGGCTGCGGCACGAGGCCCTCGGCGGAACTGGAGCCCCGCAGTTCGAATTCGTACGCCCCCTGCATGCAGGTCACTTCGGCCCCGAGCACACCGTCGACCGAGTAGCAGTCCTGGGCGCCCCATGAGCCGGCCAGGTCCTTGAATCCCTTCTCCGAACCGTCCTCCCCTTTGTCCTCGCGGTACTTGTCCTTCACGAGGGCGGCATCCGCGAGGGCGGTCACGGTGACGGTGAAGTTGCTGTTCGTGACGTCGTCACCGCCGTTCCCAGGGAGGTTGAACTCGAACTCGCAGCCTCCGCGCGGCACATCGCCCGTGGTGCCGGGGTCGGCATCAGCCAGGGGATCGAAGTTGAGGATGGTCACCTTCACGGGTTTGTGCTCGACGCCCTTCGCCTGGGGCAGAAACGCGCGGAGCTCCGCGTCGGTCACCAGCTTGCAGGCGTCGGGCCACTGCGAGAGCGCGACCGCGGCGCCCCGCTCCGGCTGCAGGCCGAGCTTGTCTCCGGCGGGCTCGGCGGCCCCGAACTTCACCTTGGGCGGGGGCTTCTCCTCGCCACACCCGGCAAGCAGGCCCACTCCCGCGAGCACGGTCAGACACAGCAACCTGCTTCGGAACATCACGATCTCCCCGTTTCCGTGTCGTACGCATCATCACGACGACGCGCTGCCTGGTCCGACTACTGATCCTCCCAGTACGTCGACTCGTCTCAGTCGCGTTTCGTTCTGACGGGGACGTGGCGCTTATGGCGTTGGATGTCTACGGCGCCTGTCCGGCCGGGTCCGCAGCCCGAAGAAGCTCGTGGTCGTCCAGAGCGGCACGCACATGGACTTCTACGACATCCCGAAGTACGTCGACCGCGCCGTCGAGGAAGCCACGCGCTTCCTCCGGGAGCTACACGGCCGACGTGGTCGACGGGAGCTGAGGCCCCGGGCGGCTAGACGAACCGCACCTCTGGATACCTGGACGAGGGGCCGTCCAGGAAGTGGCCGTCGGCGCGCCCGAGGAGCCAACGGTCGAAGAACGCGGTCGCATACGCCCGCTGCGCGGCGATCGCCCGCGCAGCCGGCACCGTCCCCACCAACCCGGTCACCGTCTCCTTCGGCAGCCCCAACTGCCGGGCGATCTGCGGAATCAGCGACGTGGCATCGGTGTACGTCGCATGCTGCGCGCCGCGCAGCACCAGGTCCCGATGCCAGCCGTCGCTGTGCTCCCACAGCGCGCGCCAGGACGGCACGTTCGTACGGTCGTTGCCGTCCATGCCCATCAGGAGGAACGGCCCGTCCAACCCGTCGCGGGCCACCGAGGACAGCTCTCCCTCGTCATGATCGTCCGATACGTAGGCGATCACCCCGTCCAGATTCGCCGCCGCCGAGATCCGCCCGTCGTCGTGCATCGTCTGCAGCGCCGCGAAGCCGCCCGCCGACTGTCCGAACATGCCGACGGGCGCGCGCTCCAGGCGGCCGGTGGCGAACGCCCGCTCCACCTCGTCCAGTACGAACCGCGTGTCGGCCACCCGGACCGCGCTCGTCTTCTTCATCAGGGCGACCACCGCCTCGGGCCCCTCCTTGAGCGCCCGCTCGAACTCCTGCGGAAGCAGGGTCGTTTCGACCCGCCCACCGGGGAACTCCACCGCCGACGCGTCGTAGGTGTGGTCGATCGCCACTACTACGTACCCGTGCGACGCCAGCTCGTCCGTCAGCGTCGTGCCCAGGGTGCGCGGGTCACCCACGCCCGGCGAGTACAGCACCACCGGCCGCGGGCCTCGCCGGTCCGGCGGCGCGCCGAGGTGGGCGAAGGTCTGTGTCGCGCTCCAGTCGATACGGCCCTTCGGCAGGTCACCGAAGTTGTTCACACGGTCGAAGCCGGCCGCCTCGCCCTTCGTCATCTGCGGCACGCGCGGGTGCCCGGCGACGGAGCGGGCCGGGTACCGCACATCGACCATCAGCTCACGCCTGCGACCGGGAACCCATGGATCGGCGCGTTCCCGGTCCACCAGCCGCAGCGCCACGGCCCCCACGCCGTACGGCCCGGTCGGCGCGGGCAGCTTCATTCGTGCCATTCGAGGCGTGCCGGCCGCTGCCGTCGCGGTCGCCGTCGCGCTGGGTCCGCCCGTTGCCGCCCAGCCGAGGGCGAGCGCGGACGCGGCGGCCAGTACGCGGCGCCTGCTCGTCACGTTGGCGTCGATATCGGTGTTGCTGTCGGCGCTGATGTCGGCCTTGGTGTTGGCGTCGGAGTCCATGGCGCAAGCTTCACCGGATACCCACCCACGTCACCATCCGGCAGGCCAGACGTTCCAGTTGGGGGAAATCCCCCACGCAACGCACGCGTTCAGTGCGCCGCGCCGCCCTCGACGAGTCGCCTCAGCGAGGGGAGCAGCGCGTCGAGGTCCTGTCCGGTCCGGAAGGCCACGAGGGTGGTGCCGCCGTTGCCGGATTCGCCGGTGCCGGAGGGCGCGGGGAAGAGGGCGACCACTTCGCGCATGGCCTCGTCCATCTCCGCCACCGGGTCGGAGGTCTCGCCCCGGAGCCAGCGGCGCAGTACGTGGTTGTGGGCTGCGACAACGGAGGCCGCCATGAGTTCGGCGCGCAGTGACGCCGACTCGGTGGGGTCACCCATCCAGTCCGCGATGAACTCGCGGAACAGCCGCTGGTACCTGGCCACACTGGCGATCTCCCGGTCCCGCAGGACCGCCACCTTGCTGGTCAGCGTGTACCGCCGCCGCGCGAGGTCGCCCTCGTCGATGTAGTGCAGCAGCACCAGGCGGACCGCGTCGGAGACGGCGATCAGGCCGGTGCTGTGGCTGGAGGTGGCCAGCCTGTCCTTGATCAGCGCGAGCAGCCGGTCATGGTCGGGGAAGATCACGTCTTCCTTCGACCGGTAGTGCCGGAAGAACGTCGTGCGGCCCACTCCGGCCCGCTCGGCGATCTCGTCGACGGTGGTCTGCTCGTATCCGCGCTCGTCGAAGAGCGCGAAGGCGGCGTCCGCGAGTCGGATCCGCGCGGCTGGCTTACTCATGACCACCCATCCTCACTCATGACCGCCCATCCTTCCCTGTATCGGTGCTCGGAAGCCACTTGCCGCAGCCAACGGTACTGAGTACCGTTGATATGAAATCGAGTACCAGAGGAGGTCCGGCGTGGGTTCCGAGGCACAGAGCGAGTCCGGTCTGCCCATCCAGCCGCTCTACGACGGTTGGTCGCTGACGGATTTCGACGCGGACGCCAAGCTCGGCGCCCCGGGAAAGTTCCCGTACACGCGCGGCGTGTATCCGTCGATGTACACCGGCCGGCCGTGGACGATGCGGCAGTACGCCGGATTCGGCACGGCCAAGGAGTCCAATGAGCGCTACCACGAGCTGGTCGGCGCCGGCACGGGCGGCCTGAGCGTCGCCTTCGACCTGCCGACACAGATGGGCTACGACTCCGACGAGTCGATCGCCCGCGGTGAGGTGGGCAAGGTCGGCGTGGCCATCGACTCGATCGAGGACATGCGCACACTGTTCCAGGGCCTGCCCCTGGACAAAGTGTCCACGTCGATGACGATCAACGCCCCCGGCTCGACACTGCTCCTGCTCTACCAGCTCGTCGCGGCCGAGCAGGGCATCTCCGGTGACCAGCTGACCGGCACCATCCAGAACGACGTGCTCAAGGAGTACATCGCCCGGGGCACGTACATCTTCCCGCCGAAGCAGTCCCTGCGGCTGATCAGCGACATCTTCGCGTACTGCCACAAGGAGTTGCCCCGCTGGAACACGATCTCCATCTCGGGCTACCACATGGCCGAGGCCGGGGCCACGCCCGCGCAGGAGATCGCCTTCACCCTCGCCAACGCGAAGGAGTACGTGCGCGCCGCGCTCGCCGCCGGCCTCGACGTCGACGATTTCGCACCGCGCCTGTCGTTCTTCTTCGTCGCCCGGACGACGCTGCTCGAAGAGATCGCCAAGTTCCGCGCCGCCCGCCGCATCTGGGCCCGCATCATGCGCGACGAGTTCAAGGCCAAGAACCCCAAGTCGCAGATGCTGCGCTTCCACACCCAGACCGCCGGGGTCCAGCTGACCGCACAGCAGCCCGAGGTCAACCTCGTACGGGTCGCCCTTCAGGGCCTCGGCGCGGTCCTCGGCGGAACGCAGTCCCTGCACACCAACTCCTACGACGAGGCCATCGCCCTTCCCACGCAGAAGGCGGCGCGGCTCGCCCTGCGCACACAGCAGGTCATCGCCTACGAGACCGACGTGACCAAGACCGTCGACCCGTTCGCCGGGTCCTACGTCATGGAGTCGATGACGGACGACGTCGAGGCGGCGGCGCTCGAGCTGATCCAGGCCGTCGAGGACCGCGGCGGCGCGGTGGCGGCGATCGAGCAGGGCTTCCAGAAGTCCGAGATCGAGAAGTCCGCGTACCGGATCGCGCTGGAGATCGACCACCAGGAACGCACCGTGGTCGGCGTCAACAAGTACGCCCTCGACGAGGAAGAGCCGTACGAGCCGCTGCGGGTCGACCCCCAGATCGAGATCGACCAGTGCGAACGCCTCGCGGCCCTGCGCAAGGATCGTGACAACGACGCCGTCGAGCGAGCCCTCGAAGCGCTGCGCGACGCGGCGCGCGGCACCGACAATGTCCTGCCCCCGATGCGCGAGGCCCTGCGCCTGCGCGCCACGGTCGGCGAGGTCTCCCACGCCCTGCGCGACGTGTGGGGCGTTCACGTCCCGCACGACACGTTCTGATCCTTCCTCCTGTCCCCTTCGATCCGTCCGATCATTCCGATGACCAGTCAGCCCCGGTGGAGCAATCAGTGAACGAAATCGACATCCACACGACCGCGGGAAAGCTCGCGGACCTGCAGCGCCGGATCGAAGAGGCCACGCACGCCGGCTCCGCGCGCGCGGTGGAGAAGCAGCACGCGAAGGGCAAACTGACGGCCCGTGAACGCATCGAACTACTCCTGGACGAAGGCTCGTTCGTAGAACTCGACGAATTCGCCCGCCACCGCTCCACCGCCTTCGGCCTGGACGACAACAAGCCCTACGGCGACGGCGTCGTCACCGGCTACGGCACCGTCGAAAACCGACCGGTAGCCGTCTTCTCCCAGGACTTCACCGTCTTCGGCGGAGCCCTCGGCGAGGTCTACGGCCAGAAAATCATCAAGGTGATGGACTTCGCCCTCAAAACGGGCTGCCCCGTCATCGGCATCAACGACTCCGGCGGCGCCCGCATCCAAGAAGGCGTCATGGCGCTCGGCATGTACGGCGAGATCTTCCGCCGCAACACCCACGCCTCCGGCGTCATCCCCCAGATCAGCCTCGTCGTCGGCCCCTGCGCGGGCGGCGCCGTCTACTCCCCCGCCATCACCGACTTCACGGTCATGGTCGACCAGACCTCCCACATGTTCATCACCGGCCCCGACGTCATCAAGACCGTCACCGGCGAGGACGTCGGCTTCGAAGAACTCGGCGGAGCCCGCACCCACAACACCAACTCCGGCGTCGCGCACCACATGGCCGGCGACGAAAAAGACGCCATCGAATACGTCAAAACCCTCCTGTCCTACCTCCCCTCGAACAACCTGTCCGAGCCGCCGGCGTTCCCCGAGGAAGCGGACCTGGCCCGCACCCCCGAGGACGACGAGCTCGACACCCTCGTCCCCAACAGCGCGAACCAGCCCTACGACATGCACACCGTGATCGAGCACGTCCTGGACGACGCGGAGTTCTTCGAGACGCAGGCGCTGTTCGCACCGAACATCCTCACCGGCTTCGGCCGCGTCGAGGGCCGCCCCGTCGGCATCGTCGCCAACCAGCCCATGCAGTTCGCCGGCTGCCTCGACATCGACGCCTCCGAAAAAGCAGCCCGCTTCGTACGGACCTGCGACGCGTTCAACGTCCCCGTCCTCACCTTCGTCGACGTCCCCGGCTTCCTGCCGGGCGTGGACCAGGAACACACCGGCATCATCCGCCGCGGCGCCAAACTCATCTACGCCTACGCCGAAGCGACCGTCCCGCTGATCACGGTCATCACCCGCAAGGCGTTCGGCGGCGCCTACGACGTCATGGGCTCCAAGCACCTGGGCGCCGACCTCAACCTGGCCTGGCCCACCTCCCAGATCGCCGTCATGGGCGCCCAGGGAGCGGTCAACATCCTGCACCGCCGCACCATCGCCGCCGCCCCCGAGACCGAGCAGGAAGCCACCCGCAGCCGCCTCATCCAGGAGTACGAGGACACCCTCCTCAACCCCTACACCGCGGCCGAACGCGGCTACATCGACGCCGTCATCATGCCCTCGGACACCCGCGCCCACATCGTCCGCGGCCTGCGCCAGCTCCGCACCAAGCGCGAAAACCTCCCGCCCAAGAAGCACGGCAACATCCCGCTCTAGCCCCAAAACCGAGCCGCCGACAAGAGCCGCCCGAAAGGACCCGACCAATGATGATCAAGGTCGTGAGGGGCAACCCCACCCCCGAGGAGCTGGCCGCCGCACTGGCGGTGGTCCAGGCCCGCGCCGCGGCGGCCACCACCACCCCGCCCGGCGCGGCAGCCACCCGCGACGCATGGGCCGACCCCTCACGCGTCAACTCCCTGCCTCAGCACGGGCCCGCGGCCTGGGCGCGCACCTACTGGCCGCGCTGAACCAACCACCCGATCGGAGAGTTCATGAACACCGTGCAACAGGGCGCGCGTCGCGCCGGTCACGCACCGGCCCCGCGCGCTCGCGTGGTGATCGCCAAGCCCGGCCTCGACGGCCACGACCGTGGCGCCAAGGTGATCGCCCGGGCGCTGCGCGACGCGGGCTACGAGGTGATCTACACCGGCCTGCACCAGACTCCGGAGCAGATCGTCGCGACCGTCATCGCCGAGGACGCGCCGCTCCTCGGGCTCTCCGTTCTCTCGGGTGCCCATCTGACGATCGTCGAGAAGGTGATCCAGTTGCTGGCCGAAGAGGATGCCGGCGACGTCCGCCTCCTGGTCGGCGGCATCATTCCCGACGCCGATGTCACGGCCCTCGAAGCACTGGGCGTCCACGCCGTGTTCACCCCCGGCGCGGGCATCGGCGGCATCGTCGAGACCGTCGACTGCCTGCTCGCCACCACCGACACGACCGCCACCACCGACACCCCGGAACCCGCGCTGGAGCAGGCATGCTGAAGAGAGTCCTCATCGCCAACCGTGGCGAAATCGCTGTCCGCGTGGCCCGGGCGTGCCGGGATGCCGGTATCGCGAGCGTTGCCGTTTACGCGGAACCGGACCGGGACGCTTCGCATGTCCGGGCGGCGGACGAGGCGTTCGCGTTGGGCGGTGACACCCCGGCCACCAGCTATCTCGACATGGCGAAGGTGCTGCAGGCCGCCAAGGACTCCGGCGCGGACGCCATCCACCCCGGCTACGGATTCCTGTCGGAGAACGCGGAGTTCGCCCAGGCCGTCCTGGACGCCGGACTGATCTGGATCGGCCCGCCCCCGCAGGCCATCCGCGACCTCGGCGACAAGGTCGCCGCCCGGCACATCGCCCAGCGCGCCGGCGCCCCCCTGGTCGCCGGCACCCCGGACCCCGTATCCGGCTCCGACGAGGTCGTCGCGTTCGCCCGCGAACACGGCCTGCCCATCGCCATCAAGGCCGCCTTCGGCGGCGGCGGCCGCGGCCTCAAGGTCGCCCGCACCCTCGAAGAGGTCCCCGAGCTCTACGACTCCGCCGTACGCGAAGCCGTCGCAGCCTTCGGCCGCGGCGAATGCTTCGTCGAGCGCTACCTCGACAAGCCCCGCCACGTCGAGACCCAGTGCCTGGCCGACCAGCACGGCAACGTGGTCGTCGTCTCCACCCGCGACTGCTCCCTGCAGCGCCGCCACCAAAAGCTCGTCGAGGAGGCCCCCGCGCCCTTCCTCACCCAGGCACAGAACGAACAGCTCTACACCGCCTCCAAAGCCATCCTCAAGGAAGCCGGCTACGTCGGCGCCGGCACCGTCGAATTCCTCGTCGGCATGGACGGCACCATCTCCTTCCTCGAGGTCAACACCCGCCTCCAGGTCGAACACCCCGTCACCGAAGAGGTCGCCGGCATCGACCTCGTACGCGAGATGTTCCGCATCGCCGACGGCGAGGAACTCGGCTACACCGACCCCGCCCTGCGCGGCCACTCCTTCGAGTTCCGCATCAACGGCGAAGACCCCGGCCGCGGCTTCCTCCCCGCCCCCGGCACCGTCACCCGCTTCGCACCCCCCACCGGCCCCGGCGTCCGCCTCGACGCCGGCGTCGAGACCGGCAGCGTCATCGGCCCCGCCTGGGACTCCCTCCTCGCCAAACTGATCGTCACCGGCGCCACCCGCGAACAGGCCCTGCAACGCGCCGCCCGCGCCCTGGCCGAGTTCGAGGTCGAGGGCATGGCCACCGCCATCCCCTTCCACCGCGCCGTCGTCACCGACCCGGCCTTCACCAGCGACCCCTTCACCATCCACACCCGCTGGATCGAGACCGAGTTCGTCAACGACATCAAGCCCTTCGCCGCCACCCCCGACACGGACAGCGACGAAGAGACCGGCCGCGAGACCGTCGTCGTCGAGGTCGGCGGCAAGCGCCTCGAGGTCTCCCTGCCCTCCTCGCTCGGCATGTCGCTGGCCCGCACCGGCCTCGCCGCCGGCGCCCGGCCCAAGCGGCGCGCCGCGAAGAAGTCCGGCCCCGCCGCCTCCGGCGACACCCTCGCCTCCCCCATGCAGGGCACCATCGTCAAGATCGCCGTCGAAGAGGGCCAGGAAGTCAAGGAAGGCGACCTCGTCGTCGTCCTCGAAGCCATGAAGATGGAACAACCCCTCAACGCCCACCGCACCGGCACCATCAAGGGCCTCAACGCCGAGATCGGCGCCTCCATCACCTCCGGCGCCACCATCTGCGAGATCAAGGACTGAGCGCCGCCCCTCCCCCGACGACCCGAACCCGAGAGCCCGGGAGGACGACCTCCTGGGCTCTCGGGCTGCTCCTGGCCTGCGCGGCCACTTCTGGGCTTCCGCGCTGTCAGTCGTAGGTGCTCAGGCCGGGTTCTCGAAGATCGGGGTGATCACGGCCCGCGCCACCGCATGGGTGAAGAGCTGGAAGCCCAGCCAGGCCGGGGAAGCCGCCGCCGGCACATCCAGCTCGGGCGTGTCCACCGCGTGGACGGCGTACATGTAACGGTGAGGACCGTGCCCGGGAGGGGGCACGGCGCCGAGGAAGCTGTGCCCGCCCGCGTCGTTGGCCAGCATCTTCGCGCCGGCCGGAAGGTACTTCCCGCCCGGCGCCCCGGCACCGGCCTCCAGTTCGTGCACCGACGCGGGGATGTCGTACACCGCCCAGTGCCAGAAGCCACTCGCCGTCGGCGCGTCCGGGTCGAAGCAGGTCACCGCGAAGCTCTGCGTGTCGGCCGGGAAGCCCTCCCAGGACAGCTGTGGAGAGCGATCCTCGCCCGGGCCTCCGAAGAGACTGCTGCACTGTGCGACATCGAGGGGCTTCCCGTCCGCGATGTCCGTGCTGTGCAAGCCGAACTCCGGCACTGAGGGCAGGACGCTGTACGGATCGAAGGAGTGGGGCATGTGCTTCTCCTCTGGTCAGGCGGTCAGGTGCGCGCGGAAGCGGTCGGTGACCGACCCGCCCTGATCGACCACACCCCCGACACTCGCACGACACCCACAGGCGCCGCACGCCGCAAATGGGCGACTTCTGTCCGGACGACGTCGATCCATGTCGATGTACGTCCCGGAAAAGCGCCGTCACCGGACACGAAACACCCCGCCCACGCGGTATTGATTCACACTACAAGTAGATGCATAATGCGCTTATGGATAAGCGGGTTATGGAAGTCGACCCCCGGGCCGAAGGCCTGATGATCGCCGTGGAGCAGATGGTCCGCTACGTGCGACAGAGCGCCGTCGCCGGCGGCCTGAGCACGGCGGCCTCGTCCGCGATCGGCCGGCTGGTCCGCGAAGGCCCGTATCGACTGAGCGAGCTGGCCAGGGCCGAAGGTGTCTCCCAGCCGAACATGACCCAGCTCGTCACCCGCATGGAACGCGCGGGCCTGGTACGCCGAGTGGCTGACCACAACGACGGCCGGGCCGTCCTCGTGGAAGCCACCGAGAGCGGCATCGAGGTCTTCCGGCAGCGGCGCGCCGAGCGGACCCAGGCCCTCGATCTGCTCATCGGGGAGCTGACCGAACCGGAGCAGCAGGCGGTGCGGACCGCGTTGCCCGCCCTGGCCCGCGCCATCCAGGACCGCCAGACCCGTACGGCCCACGACTGACCCATCCCGCCGCAACCTGTCCGCTCCCCCGCACCCCCTCCTCCCCACCCCTCTTCTCGACACTTTGGAGAGAACCGCGCATGAGTGCACCGCATGGAAAGGCCGCCAGCCCCTTCAAGCAGCCAAAAGCCGTCTGGGCCGTGGCGTTCGCCTGCGTGATCTCGTTCATGGGCATCGGCCTGGTCGACCCGATCCTCCCCGCCCTGGCCGAGAACCTGCACGCCTCACCCAGCCAGGTGTCCCTGCTCTTCAGCAGCTACCTGATCGTGACCGCGGTCGCCATGCTCTTCGTCGGCTGGATATCCAGCCGCATCGGCGCCAAGCGCACCCTGGTCGTGGGCCTGGTCGTCATCGTCGTATTCGCCGCCCTGGCCGGCATGGTCGGCTCAGTCAACGGCATCGTCGGCATGCGGGCCGGCTGGGGCCTGGGCAACGCGATGTTCATCGCCACCTCCCTCGCCGTCATCGTCGCCTCCGCGAGCGGCGGCTTCGGCGGCGCGATCATCCTGTACGAGACCGCGCTCGGCCTCGGTATCGCCGTCGGCCCGCTGCTGGGCGGGGAGTTGGGCGGCATCAGCTGGCGCGGCCCGTTCTTCGGCGTCGCCGTCCTGATGGCCATCGCGCTGGCCGCGACCCTCGCCTTCGTGCCCTCACTGCCCAAGCCGAAGCGCCCCACCTCACCGATCGCACCGCTCAAGGCGCTGCGCCACCGCGGTCTGCTGACCATGGGCATCATGGCCCTGCTGTACAACTGGGGCTTCTTCACGATGCTCGGCTACGCCCCGTACCCGATGGAGCTGAACGCCCACGAGCTCGGTCTGGTCTTCACGGGCTGGGGCCTGCTGGTGGCCGCCTTCAGCGTCTTCTTCGCCCCGCGCCTGCAGGCCCGCTTCGGCACCGCCCCCGTCCTGTACGCGAACCTGCTCGGCCTCGGCATAGTGATGGCTGTCATCGCCGCCGGCGTCGCCACCCCCACAGTCGTCATCGTGGCGGTCATCGTCAGCGGCGCCTTCATCGGCATCAACAACACCCTCACCACCCAGGCCGTCATGCTCGTCTCCCCCGTCGAGCGCCCCGTGGCCTCATCCGCCTACGGGTTCCTGCGCTTCATCGGCGGCGGTCTGGCCCCCTTCGTCGCGGGCAAGCTCGCCGACGCCACGGACCTGAGCGTTCCGTTCTACCTGGGCGCCGCCACCTTCCTCCTGGCCATCCCCGCACTGGCCAGCGGCCATGGTCTGCTGCGCGAGGCCGAGGCGAACCCGGTCGAGAGTGAAACCATCAGCCCGTCGCTCACGCCTGTCGGCAAGACAGCCGCCGCGACCGACGCGCCGCCCGTCATCGTCGCCGTAGGCGCCCACGACAAGGCCGCCTGCATCGTCGACGCCGCGGCGCGGCTCGCTCGCGACACGGGCAGCCCGCTGGAGGTCGTCCACGTCCAGCAGACCGCGGTCGTCGAGGAACAGGCCGTCGACACCGAGACGGACCAACAGGCCCGCGCCGCCGTGACCGCCCACCTCGACCGCCTCAGCGCCGACGGCATCGCCGCCACCGGCCAGATCCTGACGAGCGTCGGCGACCACGCCGCCGCGGGCCGCGCCCTCGCCCACCACGCGGCGGACGTACACGCCCGCGCAGTGGCCATCGGACACTCACCGCGCGGCCCCCTCGCCCAGTTCGCCGACGGCAGTCTCACCACCGCGCTCACCCACTCCGCCACGTGCACGGTCGTCCTCGTCGACACCGACAGCACGCCCCGGCACCTGACCAAGGACAGCCTCGCGGAGCTGCGCAACAGCGTGGCCTGAGCGATTGACCTCCGGGCTGTGGTGCCTTTCTGCACCGCAGCCCGGAGCCGTCTCCACCCAGCACTACGACGGTTCAGTCGATCCTGATCCCGGGCCAGACCAGATGAACGACGCCGACCGCGAGTGCCGCGCACGTGATGGCCGCGGCCACCACATCCCGTCGCCGGCCTCGGCCGCGCCGCCCGGTCGACCGGACCCGCCTCGAGTTCCCTCCGCCACGGCGTCCACCTTGGCAAAGGCCGTCATGCTCGCGCCGGGGAATCCCCCGCCGAAGGCGCCCGCGCCGTCCATGACGCAGGACCGACCGACACCAATTTCGGACCTGGTGTATCAAGCGGCGAGTGATATCGGCAGACTTCATGCATTGCACTCCACCATCACGAGGGATTCACATGATCACGCTCACCAAGGAAGACGGACCGGCAGATCTCGACGGTGTGACCCACCTGTCGATAGGCGTGTCCTGGGACCCCACCGCCGGAAGCAGCGGCGGGCTGATGGGCAAGCTCCGCCGGAACGTCGGCACGGACCTCGACCTCATCGCCGTCGCGCTGCAAGGCGCGGACCCGGTACGGCTCGCAGGCCTCGACTCCCTGGACCCGCTGGGCAACGGCTCCTTGGTGCACAGCGGCGACAACCAGACGGGGCGCGGCGACGGGGACGACGAGACAGTGACCGTCGAGTTCGGCCGTGTCCCGGCCAACATCACGTCGATCGTCTTCGTGGCCGCCGCCTACAAGAAGTCCAGCTCCTTCACCAAGGCGCGGAACATCAGCTTCAAGGTGTACGACGCGACCGGCGGCACCTCCCAGCAGGTCGCCGACATCTGGCCGAGCCTGCTCACCAACGACAACGGCTGCCGTGTCGCCAAGGCGATCCGGGTCAACGGCAGTTGGAAGCTCGAGGTGCTGAACGAGACGGGGAAGATCAAGCAGGGCGACGAGCGGGCGCTGATGCGTTTCGCGGTGAGCAACCGGTAGGCGCTCCGGCGCCCGGCCCCGAACCGGTCAGCGATGTGGCTCCCGGCGCGCCGACGTCGAAGGGTCGCTGCCTGCCGTCAGGTGCGTGGTGAACCACTGCCTCGCGAGGCCGGCGACCCGGTCGAGCGCTCCGGGTTCCTCGAAGAGATGCGTTGCTCCGGGCACGATCTCCAGCCGGTTCTCGCAACGGAGTTGAGCCTGGGCGGCACGGTTGAGGTCGAGCACCATCGTGTCGGCCCCGCCGACGATGAGCAGGGTCGGTGCTCGTACGTCGTCGAGGCGGGGTCCGGCCAGGTCGGGCCGTCCGCCGCGGGACACCACTGCGCCGATGTCCGGGTCGTCGGCGGCCGCCCGGAGCGCCGCCGCGGCCCCGGTGCTGGCACCGAAGTATCCGATCGGCGCCGACTCGCGGTCGCGCAGCCAGCGGGTGGCTCCGGCCAGCCTGCCCGCAAGCGTGCCGATGTCGAAGACGTTGTCCCGGTCGGCTTCCTCGGCGGGCGTGAGCAGGTCGAACAGCAGCGTGCCGAGGCCCGCTTCCTGCAACACTTCCGCCACCGCACGATTACGCGGGCTGTGCCGGCTGCTGCCGGAGCCATGGGCGAACATCACCACCCCCGCGGCCCCTTCCGGCCGTGCGAGGTCTCCGGCCAGCCGGACTCCGGCGGCCTCCACCTCTACGCCGGTCGTGACCGGTGCCTGCCGGACGCGTGCGGGGTCCGCCACGGCCCGTGCCAGACACGCGGCCACCTCCTCGTCCGTGGTCTGCGTGAAGTCGCCGTACCACTCACCGACGGAACCGAACAGGGGCTGTACGGAGAGGCACACCACGTCGTCGGCCACCACGCTCAGTCTGCGCACAGCGTCCGGCGGCGCGACCGGCACGGCGAGGACCACCCGGGCCGCGCCCTGCGCCCGTACGACCTGGCACGCGGCCGCCGCCGTGGCACCGGTGGCAATCCCGTCGTCCACGACGATCACGGTGCGGGTCTCGCCGGTCCTCGTGCGGATCTCGTGGGTTGCCGGAGGCCGCCCGCCGCGGTACCTCCGTGCCCGCCGCTCCAGCTCCTGTCGCTCCGCGCGCTCGACGGCCGCGATGTGGTCCGGCTCGATCCCGCAGTGGCGCACGACGTCGTCGTTGAGGACCCGCACGCCGCCCTCGCCGATCGCGCCGAACGCCAGTTCCGGCTGGTACGGGACACCGAGCTTGCGGACCACGATCACATCGAGCGGGGCGCCCAACGCACGCGCCACCTCGAAGGCCACCGGAACACCGCCACGCGGCAACCCGAGGACGACCGGCTCCTCGTCACGCAGATGCTGCACCGCCGCGGCAAGCCGCCGCCCGGCATCAGTACGATCCGTGAACCGCACAGCGCTCGCCCCTCTCGGAGGCCCTCGCAGGCAAGGGTAGGCACCTCCTGCCCTTACCTCCGGGCTAACCCCGTTCGCGGCGCCGCGCAACTCGGGGCGTGCGCACCGCGCGACCCGGGCCGCTCTCCGGCGCGACAATGGTGGTGCGGATGATGCGCTCCTTCGCGGAAGGGCGGCACCCCCTATGCCGTACATATCGGTCACCGCGCTGAGTCACCCCGGACTCAGGCGCGAGCACAACGAGGACAGCCTGGTCGTCGGCCCATGGACGCTGTGCGGATCGGTGACGGAGAATCCGCAGACGATGGCGTTCCCGCTCGGCCACCCGCTCGTGGTCGCTGTCGCAGACGGCATCGGCGGGCAGCCGGCCGGCGAGGTGGCCAGCAGTCTCGTCGTCCGCCGGCTCGCCCTGTTCGGGCCGGCGCTGGACGGCGAGGAAGCGGTGCGTGACGCGCTGGGGATGTGCAATCACGCCGTGTACGCGGCGGCCGACCGCGCCCCGGAGCTGTGCACGATGGGGACGACCGTCGCAGGTGTCGTGATCCTCGAACAGGAACTGCTCGTGTTCAACGTCGGCGACAGCAGGGTGATCGAAGTGGGCCCTGCCGGTGACGGCATCGAGACGAGTGCCGACGGCGGCCTCACCGGTGCCCGGGCCGCCACAGACGACACACTCCACCAGGTGAGCGTGGACGACAGCCCACCGCCTCCGCAGGGCCGGCGCACCACATCGATCGTCACGCAGGCGCTCGGTGGCGCACCCACGTTCAGCGCGATCACGCCGCATGTCAGCACGTCCACGCTCACCCCAGGTACACGCATGCTGGTGTGCAGTGACGGCTTGACCGATCCCGTACTCGAGAGCGAGATCGACGATGTGCTTCGGGCGCACGACGGCGGCCGGGCCGTCTTCGAGCTGTGGAAGGCCGCCATGGCCGCGGGCGGTCCCGACAACGTCACGATCGCGCTGGTCTCCGTGGCCGGCTGACCCGACAACGGCCGACAGGCCGACCGCCTCCAGCCATCAGCACCCGCTGACCTCCGTCAGGCCGGGACATAGCGCAGCAGCACGATCCCGCTCCGGAAGGACTTCGAGTCCACGAGCCGCAGTCGCGGTACCTCGTACCCATCGGGGAAGAGGCGCCTGCCGCGGCCCTGGACCACGGGGTACACGAAGAGGCGGTACTCGTCGACGAGGCCCGCCTCGATCAACGTGTGGGCCAAGCTGATGCTGCCGGTGAGCATGATGTCCTTGCCGCCCTCCAGCGCCTTCAGGGCGGTGACCTCCTTGACCGCGTCGCCGGACAGGACGATCGAGTTCTCCCACTGCGGGTCCTCGATCGAGCCGGACACGACGTACTTCCGCACCTGGTTGAGGTAGTCGGAGATGCCCGTGGTGTCGTCGGTCAGCCCGGGCCAGTAGCCGCGGAAGTCCTCGAAGGTTCGCCGGCCCACGAGCAGTGCATCTGCCTCGTTGTCCTGACGGTGGCCCTCCTCCAGCACATCAGCCATGTCCGCGTTGCCCTGGGCCTGCGGTTCGAACCAATCGGTGAGCATCTCGATGCAACCGTCGACGGTGATGTTCTGAGTGATCGCCAGAGCGCGCATCCCGCGCCTCCTCCTGAGCCGTGGCTGGTCCACTCTTCATGACCGCGCCCGCCCCGGAAAATCATCGGCATCCCTCATCTGGCCGGCGCCGTTATGAGGTCGGGGTGTTGGACGGCGGAGGCGGTGGTCCCGGCGGCCGGGAGGGTAGGGGTGGAAACAGCGGTGGGGGTGGTGGGGGCGCCGAGAGAGGGCGGCTGCGCTGCCGGGGCGGGGCCTGTGAGGGGGCCGGGGGCGGCGGAGTGGGTGGCGGGGGCGGGGGCGGCTCGATCGCCGGCAGCAGGGGACCGCCCTCGCGCAGCCGGGCGATGGTCAGCTCGGCGCGGCGGCGCGCCTGGGGGCAGTCGTCGCGTCCGTAGACGAGCCGGAGCCCCCCGCGGCCGAGGTTCTCGATGGAGTGCTGCTGGTAGCCGAGCGCGTGGGCGATCTCTTCGATCCGTCCCAGCCTGGCGGTTGTGGGACGTCCGGGGATCAGCTCCACGCGGCCACGGCCGTCGAAGAGCGCACGTACTTCCTCGTCCTTCACCTGACTCCACTCCCGGGAGGGGCGGCGGCCACCTGGCTGCGCCACGCCGCGATCCGTCTCTCCCCGACCGTAGAGCACCTGGGGTGCCGACAGCGTCACAAGTCGGCACCCGGTGCATGGCGTGACCGGTCCAACACCGGTGTCTTCCTCAGGTGTTGAGGGTCTTGAGCAGTGCGGCGAGGCCGTCCGCGTAGATGCCGTGGAAGAGCTCCTCGGCGTCGGTCTCGCTGACGCCGACGGGCGTGAACGAGCCCGTCCACTCCACCTGCGACGTTCCGGGGGCGCCGGGTATGTCGCGCACCGTCAGCGTGGAGAGGTAGTCGGTGACAGGGAAGGGCGCCTGCTCGATGGCGTAGGAGTAGGTGCGCTTGTCGTGGTCGAAGGCCTTGAGGCGTTCGACGATGACGCCGTCGTCCTGGTTGGTCAGGCGGCGGACGCGGCCGCCTTCGCTCAGCTCGCTCTTGGGGATGTACGGGAGCCAGTCGGGCAGGGAGTCGAAGCCGCCGATGAGCTGCCAGACGTCGTCTGCGGATCGGGGGAGGTCGATGGTGGCGGTGGCGGTGGTGGCCATGTGCTGCTCCTTGCGTGTGCCGTGGAGTCGGGGTCAGGCAGTGGGGGTGGGGGCGTCGGCGGCGATGAGCTGTTCGTCGCGGAGCGCGGTCCAGAAGGCGGCCGGGACGTTCTCGTCGAGGGCGGCGACGTCTTCGGCGATGCGGCTGGGCCGGGTCGCGCCGGGGACGACGGCGGCCGTCGCCGGGTGAGCCAGGGCGAACTGCAGGGCGGCGGCCTTGATGCTGACACCGTGCGCGGCGGCGAGCGCCTTGATCCGCTCGACCTTGGCGATGATGTCGGCCGGGGCCTTCTGGTACTCGAAGTGCTGGCCGCCGGCGAGGATGCCGGAGCTGTAGGGTCCGCCGACGACCATGTCGACGTTCTGCTCGGTGGCGGCGGGCAGGAGGCGCTGCAGGGACCGGTTGTGGTCGAGCAGGGTGTAGCGGCCGGCCAGGAGGAACGCGTCGGGCTTGGGCTCGTCCAGGTCGAGGGTGAGCTCGATCGGCTCCACGCGGTTGACGCCCAGGCCCCAGGCCTTGATGACGCCCTCGTCGCGGAGGTTCTGCAGGACGCGGAAGGCGCCGGTGCGTGCGGTCTCGTAGACGGCGAGCCAGTCGTCGCCGTGGAAGTCCTGGGCGACGTCGTGCACCCAGACGATGTCGAGACGATCCGTCTTCAGGCGCTTGAGGCTGTCCTCGATGGAGCGCAGGGTGGCGTCCGCGGTGTAGAGGTCGACCATCTTGTTCGCGCGGCCGTGCTCGAACAGGCCGCCCTTCTCACCCAGGTCGCGGTCGGCGGGGTCCTCCAGCTCGTCGAGGATGACGCGGCCGACCTTGGTGCTGAGGACGTACTCGTCGCGCGGCCGGCCGGCCAGCACCTCGCCCAGGCGCAGCTCGGACAGGCCCGCGCCGTAGAAGGGCGCGGTGTCGAAGTAGCGAATGCCCTGGTCCCAGGCGGCTTCGACGGTGGCCGCGGCTTCCTCGTCCGGGATGCTGCGGAACATGTTGCCGAGCGGGGCGGTACCGAAGCCGAGGGATGCCGGCAGGAGGGACTTGATACCCATGGTGGGAAACTTTCTGTTCGAGGCGTAATGCGGCGATCAGGACGGTTTTATCCTGCTCCGCGGCTCTTGCTCTGTCGAGGTTAGGATCGAGGGGTCAGACTGTCCAAGACTTGCTTGGACACACTTGAGTCCCCCGAGGTCTTACATGCTTGACCTGCGACAACTTCGCTATTTCGTGGCCGTGGCCGAGGAGGAACACGTCGGCCGCGCCGCCGATCGCCTGCACATTTCCCAGTCACCGCTGAGCCGGCAGATCGCCCAGCTGGAGAAGAACCTGGGCCTGACCCTGTTCGAGCGCAGCCAGCAGCGACTCCGCCTCACCTCCGACGGCCGCGTCTTCCTCACGGAGGCCACGGCCCTGCTGCGGCACGCGGACCGGCTCGAGAATCTCGGCCGCCGCCTGGGCCGCGGCGAGGAAGGCGGCCTGTGCGTGGGATACGTCGGCGATGCCATGCACACCGGGATCCTGCCCCAGGCGCTGCGCGCCCTGCACGACGAGCGCCCCGGCATCCACGTTGCCCTCTACGACCTCACCGCGGCCCAGCAGTTCGAGGGCCTGCGCCAGCGCAGCCTGGACATCGCCCTCGTACCGGAGGCACCCCCCGAGACGGACCCCGACCTGCGCGGCGCCCTCCTTCTCGAGGACCCCCTGCTCCTGGCTGTGCCGAGCAGCCACGCACTTGCGGGGCGGGCGGAAATCCTGCCCGAAGACCTCGACGATCAGCCGTGGATCGCCATCGAGAACAGCCAACAGCCCGCCTGGCGCGACGACTTCGTCGCCTCCTGCGCGGCGGCCGGGTTCACGCCCGACATCCGGCTCGAAGCCCCCGAGCCTCTCACCGCTCTCGGCCTGGCCGCGTCCGGCCTCGGCATGACGCTCGTCCAGGAGAGCATGCTGCGAGGCGACACCCCAGGGGTCACTGTCCGTGAACTCCCCTGGTTCCAAAGGTCAGTACGCCTCTGGGCAGCATGGCACCAGATCGATCTGCGCCCGGTCGTCACGTCCTTCCGCGCGACCGTACTCAGCACCAAGGACACCGCGGATGAACCCGTCAGGTGAGGCTGGCGGCGGCCTGCTCCCCCGTACCCCGGGGTGCCTTCTCGCGGCGCGGGAGCAGCAGCGGGGTGGCCAGGAGCACCACTCCGGCGAGCGCGATCGCGATGCGGGGGCCGGTGACGGCGGCGACGACACCCCACACGGCGGTCAGAGCCGCGATCGAGAGGCTGCTGCTGACCGACCACGCGGACAGTGTGCGGGCGACCCGGTCGGGGTCGGCGTGTTCGAGCCGGTAGGTGGCAAGCACCGGATTGAACAGGCCGCAGCAGGTCACCAGGCCGAGCTGGACGGCGATGACGAGCACGATTCCGGGGACTCCGGGCTGGACGAACGCCAGTCCGATGGGCCAGCACGCACGCAGCGCCCCGACGACGAGCATCACCTTGTGCTGCCCGAAACGTGCCACGAGCGGGTGCGCCACGCGTGAGCCGATGAGTCCACCGATGCATGGGGCCGCGAACGCGAGACCGTACTGCCAGGGTGCGAAGCCGAGCCGGCTCAGCATGAGCACGGCGATCAGCGGTTCGGAGGCCATGATGAGGCCGTTGACGACGATCGAGTTGAGGAACAGCGGGCGCAGCGTGCGGTGGCCGAGGATGTAGCGCCAGCCTTCGAGCAGATCACCGGCGCGCAGCCGCGGTGCGGCGGCCCGCGCGGGGCGCGTTTCCGTCCCTCCGACGGCGCGGATGCCGAGCGCCGAGAGCAGGTAGCTGACCGCGTCGGCAACCATGGTCGTCACGGGGCCGAACATCCCGATCGCGGCCCCGCCGAGCGGCGGCCCGACCACGATCGAGGTCCATGTCGTGGACTCGAACCGGCCGTTCGCGACGAGCAGGTCCTCCGGCGGCACGAGCGACTTCAGATACGCGCCGCTGGCCGCCTTGAAGGCGATGTCGGCCGCGGCGACGACGACGGAGACGGCGAGGAGCTGGGCGAAGCTGAGCCGGCCGAACGCGAACGCGGCGGGGACACTCATCAGCGCCGCGAACCGGATCAGGTCCATCGCGATCATGACGGGCCGCTTACGCCGGAACTCCATCCACGGCCCGAGCGGCACCGCGACCACGGCCCCCACGGCCCGCCCCGCGGCGGCCAGCGCCGCCACCTGGGTCGGCCCGGAGTGCAGCACGAGGATCGCGATCAAGGGGAACGCGCCGAACCCGAACCCCGTGCCGTACGAACTGACCGCGAACGCCGCCCACAACCACCCGAACCGCCGCCCCAGCGCCCGCCTGCCCTTCACGCCCACCGCACCTCTCGCCGCCCCGATCACCCACGCGCTGACCACCGACATCAAAGCGAGGAGCAGACGACGAGATCAAACAACCGACCCGCCATGAGAACACAACCCATCGTTGTACAGAGCCGCCGGTAGGTGTGGACGTCCCTGATCCGGGTCTCAGGCCTGCGTGGTTCCCGGTTCGTCGATACGCACGACGGCGCCCAGGACGTCGTTGAACGCCTCGGTGGAACTGGGGTGGGTGTAGATCGCGTCGCGCAGATCGGTGGCGGTGATGCCGTGCCGCATGGCCGGTGCGACGGTGTTGATCAGTTCCTGCGCGTCGACGCTGAGGAGTGCGGCGCCCAGGATCCGGTCGCTCTCCGCGTCGA
The DNA here is from genome assembly GCF_045162695.1 of Streptomyces sp. NBC_01003. Taxonomy (NCBI): domain Bacteria; kingdom Bacillati; phylum Actinomycetota; class Actinomycetes; order Kitasatosporales; family Streptomycetaceae; genus Streptomyces; species Streptomyces sp. NBC_01003. The sequence continues at coordinate 9,486,368 of NZ_CP108707.1, read as the reverse complement.
TGACGAACTTCATCAGGCCGCGGGGCTCCTCCACGGCGTAGGCCCGGGGCATGGCGACGATCTCTGCGACGGGCTGGCTTGTGATCTTGACCCGGTGTCCGGCGGCGCGGGCCTGCTTCTCGGTCAGGCCGACGGTTGCCAGCGGCGGGGTCATGAAGAGGGTGTGGGTACGGCGACGCGGTCGGTGGTGGTGCGCTTGCCGTTCCCGACGTGCTGGTCAAGGACGATGCGGCTGTCGTCCAGGGAGACGTACGTGAACTGCGGCCCGCCGTTGACATCGCCCAGGGCGAAGATGTGCGGTCGACTGGTACGCAGATACTCGGCCCTCAGGGAATTCGCCTTGACGCTCTGGCCGGTCTGGAATGGATCGGCTTCCCGCGCTCGGGAAGCCCCGCGTGGTACGACGAACTCACCGCCACCCTGCGCAGTCACGGGATTGCCGTGGGCCCGACGCCGCCGGACGGCCAGACCTTGATCGCCGAGGTCAAACTCGCCGCCGTCAGCGCCGGACGCGCCTTCACGCTGGCGCCCCCCGACTGGTCCCAGCCACTGCCGGACACGGTCACGTGGCTCCCCTTGGTGGGCCACCCGCTGGTGCGGCGCACCTGGGCGGTGTGGGACGCCGGCTCCCACCGCCGCGACCTGGGACACCTCCTCGCGGCGCTCGACTTCCGCGGACCGAACTGATTCGGGAACCAGAACGCCACTACTGGCCTGGTCGCTTCCCCCACTCCAAGGAGCGAGAAAAGCGACCTGACCTGTCGTGAGGAGGGCTCAGCGCTTGAGCGTGAAGGTGAAGTCGCCGGAGAGCCTGCCGCTCAGCCGGACTGCCGAGACGAGCTTCCCCTCCTCGACCAGTCTCTCGACCTCGGTCCGCGACAGACCGCAGCCTTCAGCGATCAGTCGCACCGGCCGGACAGGGATGCGCGCCGCAAAGCGGACCAGGACGTCGATCACCTCGCGGTCCAGGTGATCCGATCCGCCGGTGTCGAGGCGCCAGGCGTCGTCCCAGTCGAGGGCGATGCGATTACGGCGCCGCACGACCGGATCCTGGAGCAACTCAGCTGCCAGGCCCGGGTCGTTGTCATGCATCCGGTCCAGCAGCTCGGGCCGTACGGAGCGCACATTCATCCGCTCCAGGACCGTGAGCTTTGTGGTTTCCCCGCAAGCGGTACAGAGCGCGAGGAGCCAGGCGTCGATGAGCTTGTGGTTGGCGTTGACGCGGAATTTACCGTTTACCCGGAAGCGGTCGGACGCTCACGCGTGGCAACGGCGGAGAACGAGCGGCAGGCAGGTGGGCATGACCACCCAGCTATTGAGCACAGAAGTACACCGGTTTCAGTGAGAAGTCCGCAGCAAAAAGGAGCGCGGCGCACATGCGCGACGCGCGACAAATCAGCGCTCGGGAGGTCTCACAGGGTGTACAACGGCACGTCCTTGCCTGGGCGACTTGGTTCGGCAGCACGGTAATGGCCCGCAGCGGCGCGGTGCCACGGGTTTTCGGATCCTGTCCGGCGAACTCCGGTCCGCCGGACAGGTCCTGGAGCGCTATACGGCCGTACGGCCGCCGTCCACAGGCACGACGGCACCGTGCATGAAGCCGGCACTGTCGGTGGCGAGAAAGACGATGGCGGAGGCGATCTCCTCGGCCGTGCCGGGGCGGCCCGCGGGACCGGCCGCGGCCAGAGCGTTGAGATCGTCCTCGGCACCCGGAGTGCCCGAGGTTCCCTCGGTGCGGGTCGGGCCGGGGCTGACTGCGTTGACCCGCACGCCGCGCGGCCCGTACTCGGCGGCCCAGGCCTTCGTGAGCAGGGTCAGCGCGGCCTTGCTCGAGCCGTACAGACTCATGCCGGCGGCGCCGAGTTCGGCGGCCATGGTGGTTACGTTGATGATCGCGCCACGGCCTCGTGCGGCCATGTCCGGCGCAAGTTCGGCCACCAGAAAGTAGGGCGCCTTGACGTTGAGGGAGTAGACCGCCTCGAACTCCTCCTCACTGGTCTGCTCCGTGGGCCCGAAGGGGAAGATGCCGGCGTTGTTCACCAGTACGTCCACTTGGCCGGCCTCCTGCTTGGCGCGGCGGGCGAGGGCACGCGCGGAGGCCGCGTCCTTCAATTCGCCGGCCAGGAACTGCGCCTGGCCACCAGCCGCACGGATCTCTTTCACGACCCGCTCGCCCCGAGTCCCGTCACGCCCCGAGACCAGGACGTTCGCGCCGAGACGGGCCAGCGCGATCGCCGTGGCACGGCCGATGCCGCTGGTCGCACCGGTCACCAGTGCCGTGGTGCCGGACAGGTCTGAAGTCATGATGGCTCACCGTCCTGCTGTGTCGATGTCCGATCGGCCGACGCATCAGCCCGAAAGCCCCGCCAGCCACAGATGTAAGCCACGCCAACCGGTCGACGCTTCCTGATCGCCGCATGGCCTCACCTATGGCCGCCATAAGTAGCGCATTCATCCCCGCTGACCGCGCATTTCCTGCCGCATATGTGCCCCGTCCGTTGGGCGAGGAGTGATGATGTGGCCATGGCGTTCTCGACGGCGTTCACCGAGATGTTCGACGTGCGGTACCCGATCGCACTTGCGCCGATGGGTGGGTCGGCCGGCGGCGCACTGGCCGCGGCGGTCTCGCGCGGCGGTGGATTCGGGATCCTGGGCGGCGCGTTCGGGGACCCGGAGTGGCTGGCACGCGAGGTGCCGATCGTCGCGGGCACCGACAGCCCGTGGGGCGTCGGATTCCTGACCTGGGCCATCGACGTCGCCGCCGTGGAGCGGGCTCTGGAGTACGGGCCGAGGGCCGTGATGCTGTCGTTCGGCGACCCCAGCCCCTACGCGGAGCGTGTCCGCCGAGCAGGGGCACTGTTGATCCTCCAGGTCACGGATCTGGAGGAGGCCGAGCAGGCCGCGGACCTGGGCGCCGACGTGATCGTGGCCCAGGGAACCGAGAGCGGCGGGCACGGAGCCCGGCACGGGCGCTCCACCTTGCCGTTCGTGCCGGCGGTCGTGGATCTCGTGGACCCGGTGCCCGTGCTGGCAGCCGGCGGGATCGCCGACGGCCGCGGCGTGGCGGCCGCACTCGTGCTGGGCGCTGCCGGAGCACTCATCGGCACCCGCTTCCAGGCCACCACAGAGGCCCTGGTGGACCCCTCGATCACCAAGGCGATCGTCGAAGGACGCGGCCGGGACACCGAGCGCAGCTCGGTACTGGACATTGCCCGCGGCTCCCGGTGGCCCGCAAAGTACCCCGCCCGAACCCTCGGCCACCCGTATCTCGACCAATGGCGCGGCCGCGAGGCGGAACTCGCCGCCGACCCCCAGGCCCGTCAGAACTACCAGGACGACGTGGCACGCGGCGCGGTGCCCCCACTGCCGGTCTGGGCCGGCGAAGCCGTCGACCTCATCACCGACCTCCCCTCGGCAGCCGATCTCGTCCCCACCCTGGCCGCCCAGACGGAGGAAGCACTGACCCGCGCGGGCCGCCGCTGACAGACCAACTGCCCACGTGCTTAATGCTCGTGGGCCGCGCACCCACGGCTTGGCCGGCCCGCATCTACAGCGAGGGGCTGCTTCCACGCACCTTGAGCCACTCCTCCAGCAGGGGGATCACGGCTCGGATGTCCTCGCCATCCACACAGACTCCGGCCGTCTCACGTGCCTGCTGGTCGGCATTGAACGCGATGCTCAGTCCCGCCTCCCTGAAGAGCGGCAGGTCCGAGCGGCTGTCGCCGATGGCAGCGCAGTCTTGAGGGGAAAAGCCGAGCGACCCGGCGTAGCGAACGGCAAAGTCGCGCTTGCCGTACTCGTCGAGCTCTGCCAGGACGCGGCCTGTGAATCGCCCTTCCGCCGTCTCCAACTCGGGTCCGCAGTACGCGTCGAACCCGAACCGGTGACAGAGGTGTTTGCCTATGGACTGCCAGGCGAGCGTGGCCAGAACGGGGATGAGCCCCTGTCCTCGGCACCACGCGACGGTCTCCTCGATACCGTCCACGAGTGGAACGCCGGCCATCCAGTCGTCGATCTCCCGCTCCGTGTAGCCGGACCAGGTTTTCGCGTCGGCAGCGGCAACCTGAGGGTTGGTCAGCCTTCCGGCCGCATAGTCGGCCTCCGCTTCGGCCATGGCCGCCTCCGTCCCCAAGTAGCGGGCGACGTGGACGGCCGAGCCGGGAGCCGGCACGAGCGTCCCGTCTATGTCGATGAAGACGACACCTGACACATCCGAAGGGCTCGAGATCAGCAGCACGGTATCTCCCCCTACCTCTTCCGCCCGACCCCACCGAACATCGCCACTTCATCAGGCTCCGCGGCGGTTGCACCCTCCGGCCGCCAGCGTGAGCAGGAGACCACGCCCGGGTCAAGCAGTTCCAGGCCGTCGAAGAACCGGGCGACCTGCTCCGGGGTGCGCTGGTTCAGCTTTGGTGTGCCGTGTTCGTTCCAGAACGCCACGGCCGCGTCCACGTCCGGCATGGCCGGGCTGGTGATGGTGTGGGACAGGACGAGATGGCTACCGGAGGGCAGCGCGTCGAGCAGGCGGCGGACGATGCCGTACGGGTCCTCGTCGTCGCCTACGAAGATGACCACGCCCAGCAGCATGAGTGCCACGGGCCGGGTGAGGTCGAGGGTCTTGGCGGCGGACTCCAGGATCTGTTCGACGTTGCGCAGGTCGGCGTCGAGGTAGTCGGTTCCGCCCTCCGGTGTGCTGGTGAGGAGGGCCTGGGCGTGGCTCAGGACGAGAGGGTCGTTGTCGACGTAGACGATCTTCGCGTCCGGGGCTATGCGCTGGGCGACCTCATGGGTGTTGTCGACCGTGGGCAGGCCGGTGCCGATGTCCAGGAACTGGCGTATCCCCACCTCGCCGGCCAGATAGCGCACCGCGCGCCCCAGAAACGCCCGGTCGGCCAGGGCGTAGTCCACGATGCCCGGGTGGAGTTGCCGGATCTGGTCACCCGCCGCCTCGTCGACGGAGTAGTTGTCCTTGCCGCCCAGCCAGTAGTTCCAGATCCGTGCGGTGTGCGGCCTGCTGGTGTCGATCCTGCTGTCCTGGCCGCCGGGGCGTGCGTCGCGTGTCATGGGCCCTCTCCTAGCATCCGCCGATCACGATCTCGCCCCTCACCCTAGATGCTCTCGGCGACGGCAGGAGCGACCACCTGGGGATCAACTACCGTACAGAGAAGGGTGATTGATGGAGGCGGAGGCGAGAGAGATCGGGCGGGCGCTGCCCACGAAGAGGCAGGCCGGTCTCAGCCGGCGGCCCGCTTGATGAGCTCGCCGATCCGCGCCTCGTCGTGGGCGGTCAACTCGGCCAGGGCGTACGCGGACGGCCACATGGTGCCGTCGTCGAGCTTCGCCAGGTCACTGAAGCCGAGCGTGGCGTACCTGCTCTTGAACTTCTGTGCGCTCTGGAAGAAGCAGACGACCTTGCCGTCCCTGGCGTACGCGGGCATGCCGTACCACAGCTTCGGGGCCAGGTCAGGGGCGCTGGTCTTGACGATGTCGTGGATGCGCTCGGCGAGGGCGCGGTCCGCTTCCGGCATCTCGGCGATCTTGGCGCGCACCTCGCTGTCACCGTCCGCCTTGGCCGTGCGCGATCCGCGTCGAGCGGATGCCTTGAGTTCCTTGGCGCGCTCCTTCATCGCGCCTCGCTCCTCGTCGGTGAACCCGTCGTACGTCTTGTCGGCCGTGGCGGTACCGGTGGTGCTCTTAACGCTCTTCGTGGCGCTCTTCGTGGTCCTCTGCGTGTTCGTCATGGCAGGTTCCTCTCGGGCAACGCGTGGTCAGGGCGAGCGGGACGGGGGTGGCTTCGGGTCAGGCCGCGGAGGCGACCGCGGTGGCCTGCCAGGCGAAGTCGTCCGGGTCGGTGAAGGTCCCGGCGTCGCCGCCGAGTACGAGCCGGTGCGATCCGCTGCCATCGACGGGGACGCCGACATCCTTGGCCAGCGCGCGACGCCCGTAGAGAGCCAGCTTGACCGGGCTCGAGGGTGTTTCGAACTCGACGTACTTGCGGCCGAAGCTCTTCGCCACGGTGAGACCGCGGTCGACGTAGAACTGCCTGCTCGCGGCCACGTCCGCCACTCCCAGCAGGAGCACGATGCTGTCGATCTGCCGGGTCGCCGGGCCTTTGTCCTTCCGCGCGGACGTGGCGACCTTCCAGATCGTCCCGTCCGGTGCCTGGACGACGCCGCCGTACCCCCACAAGGACTTGGTGACGGGCTTGAGCGGTGTGGCGCCGGCGTCGAGGGCGGTGCCGATGAGTGCCTTGACGTCGGCCGGCTGGGACACCGTGAGCGACAGCGAGAATCCGCGGAAGCCGGTCGTCGGCGCCTGGGAGGCGCTCAGTCCGACCTGAGTGTCCAGGCCGAAGGCGGCGGTGTAGAAGCGCTGGGCGGCCGTGGGGTCGGCCACCTCGAGGGTGATGGACTCGATGGAGGTCATGGACATCACGCTAGTTGTGGCTCGGTGAGGAATGCTTCTCCATTCCTGACCGGTATCGGCGGCGTCCTTGTCGCGGCCGCCACCACCCCGCATCGGTATGCGCTGGGCGTCATGCCGGCCAGCTCGGTGAAGCGGGCACGGAAGACGCCTTGCGACGCGTAGCCGACCAGGAAGCCGACCTCGGTGACCGTGAGGTCGCCACCGCGCAGCAACGCCTTCGCCCGATCGACACGACGCGTCATCAAGAAGCCGTACGGCGACTGGCCGTACGCGAGCCGGAACTGCCGGCTGAGATGCCCGGCCGGCCAGTTCACGGCGCGGGCGAGCGCCTCCACGTTCAGCGGCTGCGCGTACGCCCGGTCGATCCGGTCACGGACACGGCGCAGTCGCACCAGGTCCTTCAGCCGCTGATCCTGGGCGAGCGCGCGCCCCCAGGCGGGATGGCACATACGACACCTACCTTCATGGGTATCCGCGCGCGCCAGGGGACCCCGGGGCCGCCTGGCGCGGCGGGGCTCAGCGAAGCTCCTGGATGCGGACCATGTTGCCCGCGGGGTCACGGAAGGCGCAGTCGCGGACGCCGTACGGCTGCTCTGTCGGCTCCTGGACGACGTCCACGTCGGCTGCCTGCACCTTCTCGAATGTGCCGTCCAGGTCCCGGGTGGCCAGCAGGATCCAGCCGTAGGTGCCCTTGGCCATCATCTCGGCGATGGTGCGGCGTTCGTCCTCGCTGATGCTGGGGTCCGCGGCCGGCGGCGCGAGGAGGATGGAGGTGCCGGGCTGGCCGACGGGGCCGACCGTGATCCAGCGCATCTTGCCCTGGCCCACGTCGCTGCGGACCTCGAAACCGAGGACGTCGCGGTAGAAGGCCAGGGACGCGTCCGGGTCGTCGTGCGGGAGCGCGGTGGTGTGAATGGTGATGTCCATGGCACCACGTTAGTAGCGGCCCGGCGGACTGCGCTTCTCCAATCCTGACCGGCCGGGCTGCTCACCCCGTCCGCTCACCCCAGTGGGGTGAAGGGGGCACGCCCACGACTCGGCGCGGCTACTGTTCCAGGCTCTTCACGTTGTCCCCGAACGTCCACCCCTTCGACCCGTCCCAGTTGATCGACCAGGTCATCAGCCCCTTGAGGCCGTCGCCGTACGTGTTCCACGCCTGGGAGACCAGACTCGGAGCCATGTAGCCTCCGCCTGCGCCGGGCTGGGCGGGCAAGCCGGGGACCTGCTTGTCGTAGGGGACCTTGATCGTGGTTCCTTGGACGACGAGGCCCTTGTTCAGGCAGTCGGTCTGGGCGGTGAAGCCCTGGACGGTGCCGGCCTCGTAGGAGTCGCCGGAGCAGCCGTACATGCTGCCGTTGTAGTACTGCATGTTGAGCCACCACAGGCGGCCGTTGTCGGCGTACTTCTTGATGATGGGGAGGTACGCGCCCCAGATCGAACCGTATGTGACGCTGCCGCCGGTGACGTACGCCGTCTCGGGAGCCATCGTCAGGCCGAACCCGGCGGGCATCTGGGCGAGGATGCCGTCGATGATGCGGATCAAGTTGGCTTGTGACGTGGAGAGTTGGCTGATGTTGCCGCTTCCGGTGAGGCCCGTCTCGATGTCGATGTCGATGCCGTCGAAGTTGTACTTCTTCAGGATCGGGACGATCGTCTCGACGAAGTGGTCGGCGACTGTGGTCGAGTTGAGGTCGATGCCCGCCGCCGCGCCGCCGATGGACATCAGGACGGTCTGGCCCGAGGCCTTGGCCTGACACATCTCGGCGGGGGTCGCGACCTTGACGTTCGTGTCCATGCCGTCCTCCCAGAGCGCGGTGCCGTCGGAACGGATCACCGGGAAGGCCGCGTTGATGACGTTGTAGCCGTGCTGTGCCATCTCGGGGTTGGTGATGGGGGTCCAGCCGAAGGGCGGGTGCACACCGTTGGAGGCTCCGTCCCAGTTCTCCCAGTAGCCCTGGAGGACCTTGCCGGCCGGTCGCGGTTTGGTCGCGCAGGTGTCGGCGGCGGGGGCGTCGGGCGCCGCGACGAGGACGGTGGAGAGGGATGCGGCCGCCGCGAGGGCGGCAACGAGCAAACGGGACGTACGACTGCGACGGGACATGGGGGGCCTCCGCAGGATCGCCGGGCGAGTGGGGGTTGGCGTGAGCACGACGCACGGTAGAGAGGTCCAGACCTTTCGTCAATGGGTATGGACCAATGGGGAGTTGGGGTCGAGTGGCGATCGGGGCTAGTACGTCGCGCGCCGCCGCTGCGGCCGGGCCGCGCTCCCGTCAGCGGTGTCGGGGCGTCCTCCGGCGCGGAGCGCTCGGCCTGCGCACGCAGCGCGGCGAGCCCCGCGACGACCTCACTGCGGTGGGCGGCCGAGGTCATCCAGTCGGGCAGCCTCGGGATCATCGCCAGAGACGACGACGGACTCCCCCGCTCCCTCAGACGCGCGCCGATGTACGCCGCGAGCGCGTCCACGTGCTCGATGTCGTACGCCCACAGCAGCCGGCCCGCGCAGCGCGTCTGCAACCACAACGGCCGGCCGAAGAACGGCTCGGCAGGACCGCCGAGCGTCGCGCCGATACGGGCGCCGCCGCGCCGCTCCGGCTCCCACTCGGCCGTGGCCCCGCAACGCGCGCACGCCAGCCGCCTGGACAGGAACAACAGGTCTACGGAGTGGCGGAGTTCGGGCCCTCCGGGCCGCGGCACGACCACGGCGCGCCCGGAGCAGCGGGGGCACACCACGAGGATGCGGGCCGCGAAGCGGGCCAGCATGGTGCCCTTGTCGGCGTGCCGGTGCCCGGCGTCCATGGGGCCTCCCCTACCAGTCTCGACGCGCCGAATCGTACGCAACGGCCGACCGCGCCCCGGCACTCAGGCGACTGGCATGTCCATGAGCGGGGGTACTGCTGCCCCGCGTAGCAATCCGCGTCGTGGAGGGCGCCTTGGGCCATGGGGCGCGGCAAGGAGACCTTTACGGCGAGGGCGAGGGGGTGGTTGACGACGAGGATCCGGTCGGGGTCCGTGCCGTACAGGGAGGCGAAGAGGCTTGGGTTGAGGAAGCCGGTGGCCACCAGGGCGTCGTAGGTGGCCCGGTCGTGACACATGAAGTCGAGGGTGAGGGTGAAGGGGCCGGCATTCTTCGAGCGCACCAGGGAGCAGTGGTCGAGCACGGTCGTCATGGGGGTCACAGCTCCTCTGTGGTGGTGCGGAACAGCTCGGTCGGGGTGACGCCGGTGGCCACGTGGTTGAGGGTGAAGCGGTACAGGGGGCCACGGTCGATCTGAGGCGGCGAGTAGGGGTAGGCGAGGGTGGAGACGAGGCCGTCGTACTCGGCAATCGGCAGGTGGCTGCTGGCGTGCGCGACGAACGTGGCGATGGCGTGCGCGGTGGCCTGTTCGGGGGCGGTCACCGTGATCAGTACGCCGGGCTCGCGCGGGGTCAGCGGGTCCCGCTCGGTGCCGGCGAGGACGGCGCCGTCGCCGTAGAGCCGGTAGTCGATGTCGACGGTGGCCGGGTCGACCTCGCCGCCGAAGACGTCGAGGATCTTGGCATCGAAGTACTCCTTGGCCATCGGCAGGAGCTTGGGGAGCGCGTCGATGACGACGCGGTCGCGAACGCCGCCGATGACGACGGTCTGGTAGCCGACGAGTTCGGCGCCTTCGAGCTTGTTGGTGTAGCCGTCGGCCGGGATGTAGCGGGCTCCGCGGACCCGGACGGTCTGCTCGTCGAGCGCCTCGTAGGTGGCCTCCGTGGTGTCCAACACCCCTGACGGCTCGGCGATGCGGAACGGATCGGCGTTCTCGTACAGGGTGTGGGCGGCGACCGAGCGGGGTGTGAGGCGGGTGCCCTTGGCGAGGGTGGTCACGTCGAAGTGGTCGTCGCGCAAGGTCACCAGCAATCCGTTCGCGGACGGGGGTATCGCGCAGGCGGCCCCGCATTCGATGGTCTTGGCCATGTGCCAGGTCAGGCCGGGGTCGGCGCCTCGCAGGTGCGGAACGGCGGCGAACAGGGCGGTGTCGCCGGCTCGGCCGGCGAGGACGACGTCACAGCCGTCGAGGAGTGCCTGCTGGATCGGCTCGACGCCCATCATCGCCACGGTGTGGCTGCGCTCGAACAACTCCCTTTCGATCTCGGGGGCGTTGGCCAGCGGACGGATCCGGCCGGCGTCGTAGAGCTGCCGGAGACGCTCGGTGGGCTGGTCGGCGTAGATCAGGCCGAGCTTGAGGTTCAGGCTCTCCTCGGCCGCGATACGGCGGGTGATCTCGGCGACCCGGCCGACGCCCACGTCGCGGCCCGAGGTGCCGCAGGAGCCGATGATCAGCGGCACGCCGAGCTCGTCACGGGCGCGCAGCAGCAGGCGCAGGCCGCGGGTGACGGCCTGTGCGGACAGCTTCGGGGTGCCCGAGCCGAGGGCGGCGGGGCCCGAGTCCGTGGAGCCCGCGTCGCAGGCGATCACGTCCGGGCAAAGGGCGATTCCGCGCGCGAAGGCAGCGGCGTCGAACCCTGCGCCGAGCGCGCCGGTGGGGGCGAGGATACGGAGTTCCATGAGGGGGGTGCCTTTCGCCATGCGCGAGCAGCGGGGCGGGCGTCGTCGTGGACGCGGCGGGCCAGAAGGGTGAAGACGAGGAAGGTGACGGCGGCGAAGACTGCGGCGTTCAGGAGCATGTAGCGCCAGCTGGTCAGGTCGATCGCAGTGCCGAGGATCACCGGGGCCCAGCGCCATGCCGGAGGCCGAGGCGATCGTGTAGAGGGCGGTGTAGGTGCCGAGCACCTTCTGCGTGGGCGCGAGATTCCACAGCGCGACCAGCGCGTTGACGGCGAACGAGGCGTACCCGAGGGAGGAGACCACCATCGAGGCGATGGTGCCCGGCACGCTCGGTATCACGAAGCCGACGAGGAGGCCGACGACGAACAGGCACAGGACAGGTCCGGAGGGCTTACCGGGGGCCGCTCAGGGCAGGTCGGGGGTCTGGTCAGGACAGCGCGCTGCTCCGATTCTTGGTGTCATGGATGAAGGGGTGGTGTGGCTCGCGCTGAGCACGGGCGGGGTCCTGGTGCCGGCGAGCCTCGTGATCGCGCACGTACTCCTCCGGCGTGCCTGGCAGGACCGCTGACCAAGACAACTGCGCGCACTGCGAAGCCCTGATCCAAGGGGAGGCCGGCGTCTGGGAACCCCCCGCCAGTTCTGCAGCCATGACCCGGGGCTGAACAGTCCGCCTCACCTCACTCCGTCAACTGCTGTACGTCACCGGAAGTGTGAGCAGGCCGCGGGCGCGCATGGACGGCCGCCACCGCAGGTCATCCTGGGCCAGTTCGATCTCCTTGAACCTGTCGAGGAGGGCGGCCAGAGCGATCTCGGTCTCGGCGCGGGCCAACGGCGCGCCGAGGCAGTAATGGATGCCGTGCCCGAGTGCCACGTGCCCGCCGGCATCGCGCCCGAGGTCGAGGCGGTCCGGGTCGGGGAAGCGGGCGGGGTCGCGGTTGGCGGCGGACAGCGACAGCAGGACCGTCTCGCCCGCGGGGACAGGGACTCCCCCGATGGTCATGTCCTCGGTCGGGAAGCGCCGGATGGCGAGCAGAGCCGGTCCCTCGTAGCGGGCGAACTCCTCTACGGCAGCGGGGAGTTGCGAGGCGTCCTTGCGCAGTGCGGCCAGTTGTTCCGGATGGCGCAAGAGGGCGAGGACGGCGTTGCCGATGAGCTGCACCGTGTTCTCGTACCCGGCGAAAAGGATAAGGAAGGCGAGCGATGTCAGTTCGTCCTCACTGAGCCGGTCGCCATCGGTGTCGCGCACCGTGATCAGCTCCGAGAGCAAGTCGGCGCCGGGTTGCTCGCGCTTGTGGGCCAGGAGTTCACCGAAGAAGCCGAGCATCGCCACCACCGCTTCCTTCGCGGCCTGGGGTCGGCTGGGATCAGGGGCGACGAGCGCGTCCGTCCAGGTGCGGAAGTCCACGCGCCGGTCGTCGGGGATGCCGAGCAGCTCGCAGATGACGACGATCGGCAGTGGTGCGGCGTAGGCGGCGATGAGGTCCGTACTGCCGTGCGAACCCAGGGAGTCGAGGAGTCGGTCCGCGGTTTCCGGTATAGGCGTGCGGAGTTGCTCGACGCGGTGAGCGGTGAACGCGCGACCGACGAGCCGACGGATGCGGGTGTGGTCGGGGGGATCCATGTTGAGCAGGTTGGCATCGAGGGCCGGCGGCAGCGAGAAACCCCGATAGGACCCCTCCAGAGCGTGCTTCTTGTCCAAGGAGAGCCGGGGATCGGCAAGGGCGGCGCGTACGTCGGCGTACCGCGTCACTATCCAGGCAGGGTCGCCATTCGGCCCGGCGATGCGATGCACCGGCGAGGTGTCACGCAGGCGGCCGTAGACGTCGTATGGGCTGTCGATGAGCTCGTCCAACTCGTCCTGGAGATCCATACGTCCAGCCTAGGCCGTCCGTTCCGTGCCGATCCGTGCGGCGCGAAAGGCTCCCGGGTCAGGTATCGGCGATCAGCTCCGTCTGCGCTGCCGCCGTGGTGATGAGGTCGTGGCGGATGTACCACTCGGTGGAGAGCAGGCGGTGGCGCTCGGCCGGCTGGAGGCTCGCGACCAGGCCTGGGGCGGCTCCCCGCTCCACCTCGGTCCGGTGCGCCAGCACGGCTGCGACTTTCTGCTCGAGCCAGGGGCCGACATCGACCGTCGCGGTGATCCGCTCGTCCGGAACACTGTGCATCGCCTTGCCCGAAGCGGCCGCATGTCCGCCCCACGCCCGGATTGCCGAGTGCGGGTGTGACGCCGAGTACAGGGCGCTCGGCTGCCAGGGCTCGCCGGCGTCCGGGTAGAGCCGCTCGAGCCCGGCCGCCTGGACCGCGAGCATGGTCACCCGATGGGTGTGCACATGGTCCGGATGCCCGGTCAGCCCGCCGTAGGCGTCATGGGTGACCACGATCTGCGGGCGGAACTCCCTTAGTTGCGCGACGAGTCGGCCCACGGCTTCGTCGATCGGCGCGTCGCAGAATCGCATCGCGCCAGGAGCAGACTGCGGCGCGCGAGCGTCGGCGTAGCCCAGCAGCCGTGGCGTGCCCGCGCCGACGATGCGTAGCGCCTCCGCCAACTCCGTGGCGCGTGGCGTGTCTTCGGCCCAGGTCGTCGTAACCACTGCGGTACGAGCGCCGGCGGCTGCGTGACGGGCCAGTGTTCCTCCGGCCCACAGAGACTCGTCGTCCGGGTGGGCGAAGACCGCGAGCAGGCTCGGCACAGTCATGCGGGATCACCTTCCAACGCAGGGAGTTCGCATCCTAGGCGCCCGGGATCTGTCGGGCGTCGTGTCATAGCGGCATGCCTGCGCCACGCCCACCTGCCCGGGGCCGGACCACGTTCGCCGATCAAGGCCGGTTCTAGCCGTAGCACGTCAACAATCATGGGACCGGTCTTGCCGCCTCACGCGGCCTGTGCCTCAATGGGCGACGATTTCAGCACGTCACTCCCGCAACTGCACCCGCACCTGCACCGGGAACCGCACCTGCACTTTCCCCCCACTCACACAGTGAAGGCAGGCTCCCATGAGGTATGGCAGAAGGCTCGGTATCGGTTCGGCACTGGGTGTCGGCGTGGTCGCCGTGAGCGCGCTCGCGCTCGCCCCCGTGGCGACCGCGGTGACCCCCGACACCGCCACCATCTCGTTCGACTGCGGAATCTACGGGTCTGGCACGGCGACCCTCACAGCCACGCAGGACGGCACGGCCGCGACGATCAGCGTGTCGACCTCGGCCATCTCGGCGCCCATCGACGTCGCGGCGGGCTCGGTCAACTCGACGCTGACGCTCACCAACAACGGCACCGGGACGTCCACGTTCACCGGCAACTCCAACCCGGCGATCCCCGCCGGCAGCCCCGTGTCCACGGGGCCGCTGAACGGGACCGTCGCCGCCGGGGACAGTCTGGAGGCCAAGTCCCTGAAGGTCGTGGTCATGGGCATCACCGTGACCTGTAACGCCACATCCGCGCAGGCACCTGGTCCGTTCGTCTTCTGACGCGCAGGGCCGACGTCGCCGGGCGGTGCCCCCGTCCTCATGGACGGACGGCACCGCCCGGCTCCCGCGCGAGCGGACTCCCGCGCGTCGTCGATACCGCGGAGGTGCCGTAGTCCGCCAGAATCTGCGCATGCTGAGTATCGGATCGGTTGTGCTGGGTGTCTCGGACGTGCCACGTGCGGCCGCGTTCTGGGGGGAGGCCCTGGGATACGTACCGCGCGAGGAGATGGAGGACGACTGGGTGGTGCTGGTGCCGGCGGAAAGCGCCGGGGTCCAGCTGTCGCTCGGTCTCAGTGAGACGCCGGTCCAGGAACATCCGCGGATCCATCTGGATCTGTATGCCGGGGACTCGGCCGATCAGGCCGCCGAGGTCGAGCGGTTGGTGTCCCTGGGCGCACAACGGGTCGCATGGGACCTGTACCCGGCCGATGCCGACTTCATCGTGCTCGCCGACCTCGACGGCAACCGCTTCTGTGTCATCGACACCGGTCACGGCTGAGGGGCGCGAGGCGGAGGCCGTGGTGCTGCTGTCCGCGTAGCGGACCTGGGCCGTGAGCGGCGGTGAGCGGCTCCTCACCACTCTCCTGCTGTGACCGGGAGAGGCCCGGAGGAGCCGCCTGACCTGCACGTTCTACGCGTCCACACGCCGACGCGTACCACGGTCCGTTGCTACTTCCTGACCGGGCACATCCCCTCGGAGAGCGTGTTGTACGTGGGAGAGGTCTGCGTCGACGCCGCGCTGCCGCCGAGCTGGATGAGGATCTCGTCGGACAGCAGGTCCTCCTTGCCCTTCAGGGCGTCGGCGACCTTCGTGTCCTTCGGGAACACCATCTCCGCGGCGATGTTGTCCTGCACGATGCGGGCGAGATTGTCGAGCGCGGTGAAGATCGGGTCCTTCGGCGTCTCGAGGCCGGGCAGGTCGATCAGGTGGGTGGCGACCTTCGCCGCGTTCATGCAGTCCTTGATGATGATGGTGTTCTGGTTGAGCACGCTGGTGGTCCACTGCGAGAGCACCACGCAGTACAGGTCCGCCCATGCGGCCTCGCCGACCTTCGCGCGCCAGGTCTTCATGGTGTCCTGCACACCCTTGATCTGGGCCTGCGCGGCGTGCTCCATGTTGACGCGGATGTCCGGGTAGACGCTGCCGGAGAAGTCCTCGAACGACTTCATGTCGAACACCTTCGCCGTGACCGAGGCGTCGATGAACTTCAGGGCGGCGTCGAGGATGTTGCCGCACGACGTGGTCAGCGCGGCCGGCAGACCGGCGGCGGGGAGATTCTTGCGAGCCGTGGTGAGGGTGGCGGCGTAGGCCTGAAGGGGTTCGATCCACGCAGTGGACTTGTCGTCGTTGAACGCCACCAGCAGGAGGTCATGCGGATCGATGCGATCGGCGTTCGGCAGGTTCGGGATCTTGTCCGCCAGGTACGAGGCGATCACGGAGAAGCAGCCGAGCGGGACGTGAGCGATGGACTTCGCCAGCTCGAACGTCTCCGAGACGGGGTTGACGGACTCCTGGCCGTTCGCGGTCACGAGGGTGAACCGGCCGCCCTTCGCGTCGTTCTGCACCACGATCACCGGGGAGAGGTGCTTGACCAACTCCGCCTTGAGGGTGGCGTAGTTGGAGCGCATACCGGCGTTGACAGCGAAGATCGAGTCTTTCGCCTGCTGCTGGGTCACCGCCGACGTTGCGAGCGTGCCCGTCGAGTCGGTCAGTGGAGTGTCCGCGGCGCTCGGGGATGCCGAGTAGCCCAAAAGCGCCGCGGTGCTGATACCGGAAGCGCTGCCTATAAATCCTCTGCGCGTAGCCATCTTCGTTTTCTCCGTAGCTGTTCTGTGCGCGAATGTTGAGTGAGTGGGGGAACCATCTGCGTGGGGGGCATGTGGGACATGGGGGGAAATCCATTGGTTGGGTGAGTCATTTGTGGGGGGCCTTACTTGTGGGGGTTCACTTCTTGGGGGGGGATCACAGGGGGCGGAGGGGGAAGGAATGCGTACCCCTTCCCCCTCCGAAAGCGGCGAGTACCGGACGACTACCTGACCAGTACTGGCTACTTGAGCGAGCTCTGCTTGGGGACCACGACTCCGTAGAGGTCCTGGACCGTGGCGAGCGCGGCCTCGTGAACCTGCTGCGCGGGGATGCCGTTCGGGTTGCCCTTGAGCGGCAGCGGCCGGGTCGCGGAGGCGTCGCCGACCACGGTCGGGTTGTTGCCGTTGAGGAACGCGCCCTGGGTGGTGAACAGGGTGCACATATTGGTCATGAATCCGGCGATGATGACGTTCTTGCGCCCGGCCTTCTTGACCTGTTCGGCGAGATCGGTGCGATAGAAGCCGTTGGGGACGGTCTTCTCGACGACGGGCTCGCCCTTCGCCGGCTTGAGCGCCGGAATGATCTGACCCGCCTTCGACTTCAGGTCATAACCCTTGTCGACGATGTGGATGACCGGCGTGCCCGCCTCACGGGCGCGCTTCAGCAGGGCTTCGGCGTTGTTCACCGCGGAGCGCCACCCGTCGAGTTCCATCACACCCTGGGTGTAGGTGTTCTGGTAGTCGACGAGGATCAGCGTCGCGTCGGAGAGCTTCGCCGGGGTCTCGTCCAGCTTGTTGAGCTGCCGCAGCGTCGTCGTGTCCTTCGCGACGTTCTTCTCCCCGGAGGTCCCGGCGTTCTTCTCCGCGGCGGGCGACGGCTTGCGGTCGGTGCGTGCGGCGGCTTCGGAACTTCCGCTGCACGCCGTCGCGGTGGCCGCGAGAACGGTGGCGAGACTCAGCGCGGCGGCTGAACGCAGCAGCTTCATCAGACGATCTCCTTCTGGGTCGGTACGACGACGCCGTACAGGTCGGCGATGGTGGCGAGGGCGCTGTAGTGCACCTGGCAGGCGTCGAGTTCGGTGCCGGCGACCGGCAGCGAGCGGGTGGCGGTGGCGTCGGCGACGACCGTGGGGCGGTTGCCGCGCAGGAACGCGCCCTGCGCGGTGAACGCCACGCACATGTGCGTCATCCAGCCGGCGATGACGACGTCCTGCCCGTCCGGGACGTGTGCGCCCAGGTCGGTGTCGACGAACGCGTTCGGGACCTGCTTGACGACGACGGCCTCACCGTCGACCGGCGCGACACGGGGGTGGATCTGACCGATCTCGGCCCGGATGTCGTACGGGGTGCCGTCGCCGCCGTCGTTGATGACGTGCACGATCTTCGTGCCCGCCTGGCGGGCCCGTGCCAGCAGCTGCGCGGCGGCGTCGAGCGAGGCCTCCCACCCGTCGAGTTCCATCACGCCCTGGGTGTAAGTGTTCTGGAAGTCGATCAGGATCAGCGTCGAGTCGGCCAGCTTCGCGGGCGTCTCGTCGAAGCCGTTGAGCTCGCGCAGCGTAGTTCTGGACATGGGTGTACCGCCTTCGGTCTTCGCGTGAGGTTGGCAGCCCGTGCGATGCGGTGGGCTGCGACTAGAACGCTATGACCCAGCAGGCGTGTCGACAATGACGTCTAACATGCAGATACCGACATGCCACTCGCGCACCACCGATGGCACGGCAGACCGACCAGGGGGACTCATGCAGGACATCGCCAGACGGCTCATCGTCATCGTCCTCTTCGAAGGCGTCGACCTGCTCGACGTCACCGGACCACCGGAAGTGTTCTCCCTGGCCCGGCGCGAGACCGAGGACGCGGCGGGCTATCACGTCGTCCTGGCCGCCGAGAGCATGGACCCGGTCACCACCTCCGCCGGAGTCCGCATCCTCCCGGACATCACCTTCCGGGAGGCCGCCGAGGGAAGCATCGACACGCTCATCGTGCCCGGCTCGGTGGAGGTCGACAGCGAACGCCGGGTACGCGCGCTCGTCGACCCCGCACTGGTCAAGTGGGTGAAGACCCTCGCCGACCGCACCCACCGGGTCACGTCCGTATGCGTCGGAGCGCACCTCCTCGCGGCAGCCGGGCTCCTCGACGGTAAGCGGGCCACCACACATTGGTCGACCGCGCCCCAACTGGCCGCGGATCACCCGGCGGTGAAGGTCGACGCCGATCCGATCTTCATCCGCGAAGGCAATGTGTGGACCGGAGCGGGCATCAGTGCCTGCCTGGATCTGTCGCTCGCCCTGATCGCCGATGACCTGGGCGAAGCCATCGCGCTGCGTGTCGCCCGGCAGCTCGTCATGTACTTGAAGCGGCCGAGCGGACAGAGCCAGTTCAGCGTTCCGCTGGAACAGCTCTCCACGACACGGCGCATCGAGGATCTCCGCCACCACATCATGCGCAACATCAGCCGCACGCTGACCGTCGTGGACCTCGCGGAGTACGCGCACGTCAGCGACCGGCACCTCACCCGGCTCTTCAAGACCGAACTGGGCATGACCCCGCACGCCTACATCGAATCGGTCCGCGTCGAGAAGGCCCGCCACGACCTCGAGTCCTCCGACGCCACCCTCGAACGCATCGCGTCCGCCTGCGGGTTCGGTACGACGGACACGCTGGTGAGGGCGTTCCGGCGACGTCTGAACACGACACCGACGGAGTACCGCCGCAGATTCCGGGTGCCCCAGACCCGCTGATGCCTGAGACCCGCGACCCCCCTCCCTCACCGTATAGACACTGTCTACGCCTCAATGGTAGACAGTGTCTATGACTGAGGAGAACTCCCTTCGCGAGCGGCTGATCGACGTCGGTGTGGACCTGGTCCTCACCGAGGGCTCCGCCTCGGTGGGGCTGCGGGAGATCGCCCGGCGGGCCGGGGTCTCGCACGGGGCCCCGCGCAGGTACTTCGCGACGCACCACGCCCTGCTCGCGGCCATTGCCCAGCGCGGCTTCGAGGACCTCGCGGCCCGGTTCAAAGGCGCCGACGACCGCGAGGCACCACCACGCGCTCAACTGGAGCGAATTGCCGGAGCGTACGTCGGGTACGCGCTGGAGCGCCGCGGCATGTTCGAGCTGATGTTCCGTCACGACCTGCTCGACGGGGCACAACAGGAGGCAGGCCGACCTCAGTTGCGCACCTCCACGCTTCCGCTGTTCATGCGGATGGTCGAGCTGGTCGGCCTGTGCAGGGAGGATCCGGACGCCGTACATGGGCCCGACCAGCCCGGCAGTTCGGCCGTATCGCCCGCGGTGACCGCCGCCGCCCTGTGGTCCGGGCTGCACGGCATCGCCCAGCTGTGGACCTGGCGAAGCCTGCAACTGGCCCTCGGCACTCCCCCGCCGGGTGACCAGGAACGCGACCAGCTCGTCGCGGCAGTCCTGGACGCTCACCTGGGGCCGGTGACGGCGTGAGCACTGGCGCGAGGGGGACCTTCGCTCTCCTGGCCTCCGCGTCCGGAGCGATGATCGTCGCACTGGACGGGACCATCCTGCTCGTGGCGCAGCCCAGCCTGCGGCAGGATCTCGACGCGAGCGTGGCGCAGGTCCAATGGACGAGCACCGGCTACCTGATCGCCGTCGCCACGCTTCTCGTCGTCGCCGGTCGCCTCGGGGACCGGTACGGACACACGCGGCTGCTCCTGGTGGGCGTCCTCGGGTTCGGGGTCGCATCGACCGGCATCGCGCTCGCGCCCTCCATCGGCTGGGTGATCGCACTGCGCGTCGCTCAGGGCGTCTTCGGTGCGCTGCTCCAGCCTGCGACGCTCGCGTTGCTGCGGCTGGCGTATCCGCCGGACCGGCTCGGCACGCCCATCGCCATCCGTACCAGCGCGATCGCGGTGGCGGCCGGGATCGGTCCGGTCCTCGGCGGGATTCTGGTGCAACATTTCGGATGGCGTGCGGTGTTCTGGGTCAACGCGCCCGTCGCGCTCGTGATCGCCGCACTCACCCTCGCCGTCCGTACGCCGATGCCTGAACGCGCGGGTTCGCCACGGCTGGACCTCACCGGCACGGCCCTGCTCACGGCGGCACTTGCGATCCTCGTCCACGCTCTGACCGACGTACCGGGGCGCGGGTGGACCGCTGGGTCAACTCTGCTTGAACTCACCAGCGGCCTGGCCTTGTCGGCGGTACTCGTTCTGCACGAGCGCCGTGCCGCACACCCGATCGTGCCGCACGCCGTGGCCCGGTCCGTCCCGGTGACCGCGGCCATGGCGCTCCTCCTGGTCATGAGCGCAGGTCTGTTCGGCGCCCTGTTCAAAGCCACGTTCTACCTCCAGGACGCCTTGCGGCTCGCCCCGCTCGCCACAGGCCTGCGCGTCCTGCCGCTGACCGCGCTGATGGTCCTGGGCGCGCCCCTTGCCGGCGCCGCACTGCGACGGTACGGCCCACGTCGCACCGCCGTCGCAGGCACGGTTCTCGTCGTGGCCGGCATCGCGCAGCTGTCATCGCTCGGTCCGACCAGCCCGTGGCCGTCCATGACAGCCGCCTTCGCCGCACTCGGAGCCGGGTTCGCCACGGTGATGGTCACCGCCACCGGGACAGTCGTCGGCGACGCGCCACCGGGCTACGCCGGAGTCGTCGGGGGGCTCAAACAGACGGCGATGAACATCGGTCCGTCGCTCGGCATCGCCGTCGCAGCCGGCGCGACCAGCGCCTCCGCCTCACCGATGAGCCGCAGCCTGGTACCCCTGGCCTTCCTCGCCCTCCTCGGCCTGATTCCCGCCTTCCTGCTGCCTCGGCACGCGGTCGGCGACGCCAATGCCACTTCCCCACCACGACAACTGGCGCCGAACAAAACCCCTGTTGCAGATGTCGGCGAACGCCCATAGCACCACGAAGCGCCGCACGCGCCCCCACCCCCGGGGTCGCGTGCGGCGCGTATTCGGGAGTGGTCAGAGTTTCAGGCGGTGCACGCCTCCCTGGACCGTGCCGACGTACAGCCAGCCGCCATTGGCCGCGAGAGTGGTCGCGTCGAGGTTCTGCAGGCCGGTGGAGATGTTCTGCCAGGTCCGGCCGCCGTCCGTGGAGCGCAGGACTCCGCGGCCGCCGCGCGGCAGGGCCGTCTCCCAGTAACTGGTGGTCGCCGCGTACAGTGTGCCGCCCACCTGGAGCAGATCGCTGACCCGCGCCGGCAGCTTGCCGGTGTCGCCGGTGCGGAAGGTCTTCCCGCCGTCCGTCGAGACCTTGATGGCGTCGCCGCCGGTCAGCAGCCGCGAGCCGGCGAACTCGATGGTGTCGACGCGTCCGTCGGCGACCTTGGTGATGTCGTCACCGCCGTTGTCCGAGCGGTAGAGGCCGTCGGGGGCACCGAGCCACAGCCGGTCCGGGTTCTTCGGGTCACCCGCGACCGCGGTGAAGTACGTCTGGTCGTTGAGCACGTTCTTCCAGGTGGCACCGCCGTCCTCGGTGGAGAACAGGCCCATGCCCTGCAGATTGCCGTACGAGACGTAGACGCGGTCGGGGTCGGCGGGGTGCACGGCCAGGGCGAACACACTGCCGTTACTGGCGCCCTTCTCCTCCCAGGTGGCACCTGAGTCGCCGCTGCGCTCCAGGTGGAAGCCGCCAAAGGCGTCGCCGCGCACCCGCCAGACGACCCGCGAGTCCTTGGCGGAGGTCTGGAGCAGACGGGTCGAGCGGCCGATGGTGCCCTCGCCGCCGGTGGTGCCCCACTCCGCCCCCGACACCGGGAGCTGCGCACGGTGCGTGCCCTGTTCGCCGGCCGCAAGGAGCTGGTTTCCGCTGACGGCAAGGGAGTTGACGGTGCCGCCCTGGACGCCTAGACGGCGGTAGTCCTTGCCTTCGGCCGTTCCCCGGTAGACACCTGCGGCTTCCGCGGAGACGGTCAGGGAGCCATCGGCCCAGCGGTCGAAGTCCGAGGCCGTCGAGGCGTTGTTGACGCTCGGGATGGTGCTCCACTGCCGGCCGTGGTTGCGGCCGACACGGATGTCGCCGCCGTAGCTGACGTACATGTCGCCGCCGGTGAGGGTCATCCCCGTACCGCCGACGCCATGGTCGTCCAGCGTCGACCAGGTCTTGCCGCCGTCGAAGGAGCCGACGACGCCCGAGCCGATCTCGTAGATCGCGACGACCTGGCTGTCCGCGGCGACGGTGACGGAGACCTTGCCGCCCGTCGATTCATGGATCTTGGTGGCCGGGCCGAGTGTGCCGGTGGAGAGGCCGGAGCGCTTCCAGAGGGACCTGCCCGCCGTGAAGTACAGGCTGTCGCCGCCGATCGCCACGTCGTACACCTCGTCGACGGGGATGCCGATGGGCTCCTTGGCCCAGGTGTCGCCGCCGTCCCTGCTGATCAGCAGATCGGTGGGGGTGACGGCCACGAGCCTCTTCGTCGCATCGTCGGCGAGGAAGGCGGTAAGGGGGACGTCGGGCGTGTCCAGGGTCTCCCAGGTGCGGCCGCCGTCCTCGGTGCGCAGGATCGAGCTCGTACGGGGGATGCCGGACGCGGAGTTGGAGGCGTACCACCAGCGCTTCGCGTTCTTCGGGTCGACGACGGTGAAGGCCTGGCCGCTCACGTCGCCGATCGGCAGCCTGGGGTGCTGCTTCCAGGTCTCGCCCTTGTCGTCGGTCGACCAGGGACCGAGCTTGTTGTACTGGGTGAGGAGGGCGGCCTTGGGGTCGCTCTTCGCGGTGGTGATGTTGCCGCTCTCCGAGTTCGGTCCGACCGGCTGCCAGCGGGAGTCGCGGCTGTCCTCGGGGGTGACCTCGAAGCCGTCGCGGTTGCTCGTCAGGGTCTTGCCGTCGGTCGTCCGTCCGGTCACCGAGACCAGATGGGCGCCGATGCCGCGGCCGGTGATCTCCGCCTGGTAGACGTTCCCGGAGCGGAGTCTGGTGGTGACCGTGTAGGGCCTGCCGTGCGGCGGTGTCACGGTGAGCACCGGCGGCTTCGCCAGCGGGGCCGGTGTGAAGACGACCGCGGTGGACCTGCCGTCGCTCGGGTCGGGACCCGCCTGGACGAACAACTGCCGTACGACCAGGAGATACGGGATGCGCAGGGCCGCCCCGTGCTCGGGGGTGACCGTGACCGTGCCGCTGATCTCGGCCTCGCCCTCGGGGCGGTCGGCGCCGAGGGCGACGGTCGCGGTGGCGCTGCCGCCGGCCGGGATGCGCAGGGTGCGCGGGCTGACCCGGGCCTCGCCGCTCACCTTCAGCCGGACGGTGCGGGTCCGTGTGCCGGAGTTGTTGACCGTGAGCTTCTTGCTGCCACCCGCGGTGTGCCGGGAGAGGTCGGCGAGCCCGTACGAGAGGGTGGCCGGCGTCGTGGTGATGGCGGCGTCCGCCCGGTCCGCGGCCGCGGCGACGTCGAGCCGTCCGGAACCGGTGGTCGTCGTCCCGTAGTCCTTCAACTCCTTCGCACTGCCCACGAGTTCGGAGGTGACCTTCGCCGGGCTCTCACCGGGATGGAGCTGGCGCAGCAGGGCAGCGGCGCCGGCGACGTGCGGTCCGGCCATCGACGTACCCGACATGCGGTAATAGCCGGGCGCGTAACGGGACTTGGGGACCGTCGAGCGGATGTCGTAACCCGGTGCGACGAGGTCCGGCTTGAGGTTCCAGTTCAGGTCGGGGCCGCGCGAGGAGAAGGACGCGATCTTGTCGGTGACGTCCGTGCCGCTGATCGTCACCTCGACCTTGCCGTCCGCCAGGCGGCGGCCGAGCTCGGCGAACTGGGTGGCGTCGACGCCCAGCATGACCATGGAGTCCATGCGCAGCGAGTCGCCCGACTCCTTGACGGACGTCGCCGGGTCGAGCGGCACGGTGCCGTCCGCGCCGGGCGGCGGCTGACCCGGGCCACCCGCCCGACCCGAGCCGCCCGGCTGACCGGCCCTGTCCGGCCCTCCGGCGAGCACCGGTCCGCCGCCCGAGTTCTGCCCGCCGATGACGGCGAGCGCGCCGCGGCGCTCCGCCTCGCGGGCCGTCTCGATCTCCGAGGCGTACAGGTCGTCACGGACGGCCGCGACCAGCATGTCGATGCGGACGACCCTGCCCTTGACGTCTCCGGCCCGCTCCCAGTCCTCCGGGGTGCCCTGGCCGAGGTCGACGAGTTCGGTGGTGACGGGCTTGGCGGGCGGGTTCGCCGAGATCATGCCGCGGTACGTCTGGATCTTCTTGCCGCCCTTGTAGGCGGCGCCGGGTATGCGCAGCCCGCTGATCGAGGCCCCGACCGCTATGACGCCGTCGGCGGCGGCCGGGGAGCCGACGGTGCCACTGTCCGGGCCCTCGTTGCCGGCCGAGGCGACGACGACAACTCCCGCCTCGGAGGCGGTGGTTGCGGCCATGCCGAGCGGATCGTGCCCGTCTCCGTAGCCGCCGATGCTCATGTTGATGACATCGGCGCGGTGCGGATTGGCCGGGTCGATCGCGGCCTCGATGCCGGCGACGATGTCGGAGGTGTAGCCCTCCCCCGCGGCGTCCATGACCTTGTACGCGAGGAGGTCAGCGCCCGGCGCCACACCGGTGACGCCGCCCTTCTCGGCGGCCTTGCCCGCGATGATCCCGGCGACATGGGTGCCGTGGCCGTTGTCGTCCATCGGGTCGGCGTCGCCGTTGACGAAGTCGTAGCCGCCGACGACCTTGTGGCCCTTGCCGAGGGCGCCGCCCAGGTCCGGGTGGCTGTAGTCGACGCCGCTGTCGAGGATGGCGACGGTGACGCCCTTGCCGTCGGCGCCGTTACCCGCCGGGTCCTTGCGCTGCCAGACCTGCGGCGCGTTGATCAGCGGCACGCTGTCGTCGGTGAGGATGTGCACCTTGGTGTCGGGGACGACGGAGGCAACCCCGGGCAGTTGCTTCAGCCCGGCGACCTCGGAGGCCTTCACGGTCACGGCGACCGCGTTGAGCAGCAGGTTCAGGCGGCGCGGGGAACCGGTGCCCAGCCCGGCGGCCTTCGCGTCGCCGAGGAACGTCTTCTGCCGGGCGGCGAGGGAGGCGCGGTCGGCGCCGATCTCCTCGGCGTCGGCGGACCGCAGCGTGCCCTTGCCCGTCGCGGCGGCATCCCCGGACAGCCTGACGATGACGCGCTGCTCGGGGTCCTGGTGTGGGTCCGCACCGGCGGACTGGGGCACCGCGGACAGCAGGCCGCTGATGACGGCGGCCGTGAGCCCGGCAGTGAAGGTTCTTCGAGGGGTCATGCCAGACGAATTAATCGGACGCGAGTGGTCCAGACAACGATTTGGCCTGGCCCATTGCTGCCGCTGGCACACACGGGCCAAGATCCGCCCATGCCTCAGCTGACCGCCGCCGGAATCGAAGCCTTCGACGAGAGCGTCTACCGCGCGATCCTCGTCCGGCACACCGCCGCGCCCGCCGACCTCGCGGGTGATCTGTCCTGCTCCACCGAGCGAGTGGCCCGCGCCCTCGACCGGCTGCGCGAGAACGGACTGGTCGGACGGCTCGCCGGAACCCGCCGCCGGTACGCGGCCATTGAGCCGGGCGCGGCCCTGGAGTCTCTGGTCCGCTCCCGAACCGCCGACCTCGACGGCGTCCGGGCGGCGGCCGGCGAGCTGTCGCGGCTGTTTGCCGCAGCCCGGCTGGGCGGCTCCGAACAGGTCGAAGTCATCACCGGCGGCGAGGCGTTGGGCCGCTGGTTCGTACAGCTTCAGCAGGAAGCGCGCGACGAGGTCATCACCCTGGACCGCCCCCCGTACGCGCTGACCACCTCCAACCCGGTCGAGGCGACAGCCCTCACCCGGGGTGTCCGCTATCGCGCCGTCTACGCACCCGAGGCGCTGGAGTGGCCCGGCGTCCTGGGCGACATCCGTGAGCTGGTGGCGCACGGCGAGCAGGCCCGCGTACTGCCGGGCCTGCGCATCAAGCTGGCGATCTCCGACCGCCGCCTCGCCCTGATGCCGCTCACCCTCGACTTCACCACCGAGGTACGCGCCGCCGTCATCCGCCCGTCAGCCCTGCTCGACGGCCTGATCGACTACTGGGAACTGTGCTGGCGCACCGCGACCCCACTGGGTGCCCCCGCCGAGGAAGACCCCCTCGGCGAGGAGGACCGCCAGATGCTGACCCTCCTCGTCGGCGGCCTCAAGGACGAGGCGATAGCCCGCCAGTTGGGCTGGTCGGTACGGACGATGCGGCGCCGGATCAGCCGCCTCCACGAAGAGCTGGGCGCCGCGAACCGCTTCCAGGCGGGGGTGATCGCGGCGCGCCGGGGGTGGATCTGAATTCCCGTCAGCCGTAAGGCGGTTGAACGACTAGGGTCTTCCGTTTGGATCAGGCCGGATCAGGGAGCGGGGTCATGGGGGTCCCCCCTGCTCGAGCGCAGCCGAGAGCTTGGGGAGTCGGCAACTGACGGCAACGCCGCGAGGTGCGGCACCAGACCCCGCGAGCCCGGCGTGATCCAAACGAAAGACCCTAGCTCCCGGCGGCTTCCAGTTCGTCGGAGCGTCCGGCGTCCAGGCGGGGCCACTGGGCGGTGGGGCGTCCGTCGGTGCGCAGGTAGTTACCGCTGATCTGCGGCCAGCCGTCGGGCGATTCCTCCCACGACTCCTGCCGCCCGTACGCCGTCCGGTCCAGCAGGCTGTACGTCTGATCCATGGCCTCGACGCCGCGGCCTGTGGTCCAGTACGTCTCGAACACGCGGTCTCCCTGGCGCAGATAGCACGCCAGCATGAACGGGCCGCGCCCCGCCATCAGCGTGTCGATCGACTCCTCGGCCGAGTACCAGGGCACGTCCCAGCCCATGAAGTCGCGGTAACGGACGCTCACCTCGTACGGGCCCTGGCACAGCGTCGCGTAGGTGACGTCTCGGGAGTGCAGGTAGGACAGCTCGCGGACCTGACTGTTGAAGAACGTGCAGCCCTCGCACTGGTCGGCGGCGGGGTGGCCGGCGTGCCACATCTGGAAGTACGCGATGAGCTGCGTGCGGCCCTCGAACGCGTCCAGCAGCGTGACCCGACCGGACGAACCGGTCAGCGGGGCGCCGGCGTCCACTTCCACCATGGGCAGCCGGCGGCGGGCCGCCGCGATCGCGTCGCCTTCACGGGTATACGCCTTCTCCCGGATCCGCAGCGCGTCCAGTTCCGCCTGGTAGGCGGCTCGGTCGACGGCCTTGGGGGCGGGTGCGCTCGTTTCGGTGCTCATGAGAACTCATCCCTTCATGTCCTTGTCCGGAGCGTCTTCTCCGGCTCACTCCGGAGCGACTGTCACCCCACCGACGAAGACGGACCCCCCGGATCGACACCGACGGCGAAAAAATTCGCCGGATGTGCACGACGTCGCTCACAGCTCGCCGTTTCCGCTGGTCAGCTCCCGGATCCGGCTTGTCAGATAGCGGCGCTCGGCCTCAGTCGGCGCCAGTTTCACCGCTTCCTCGTACGCGTGCCTGGCCTCGGCCCTCCGGCCGGAGCGGCGCAGCAGGTCGGCCCGGGTCGCGGGCAGCAGGTGGTAGCCGTCGAGCCGCCCGGATGCGGCCAGCTCGTCGACCAGCGCCAGGCCGGCCGGGATGCCGTCCGCCATCGCGACCGCCACCGCCCGGTTCAGCTCGACCACCGGGGACGGGGCCAACCGGGCCAGCTCCGCGTACAGCACCGCGATCTGCGGCCAGTCCGTGCTCTCCGTGTCGGGCGCGGTGGCATGACAGGCGGCGATGGCGGCCTGTACCTGGTACGGCCCACTGCGCCTCGTGGCCAGCGCCTCGTCAAGGGTCTCCACCCCCTCGGCGATCAGCCCCTGATCCCACCGGCTCCGGTCCTGCTTCTCCAGTGTGACGAGCACGCCGTCGGACGTACGGGTCATGCGCCGCGCCTCGTGCAGCAGCATCAGGGCGAGCAGCCCGCGTGGCTCGGATTCGGCGGGCATCAGCCGGATCAGGACCCGGGCCAGCCGGATCGCTTCGGCGGTCAGCGCCCGGCGGTCGTCCGCACCCGCGTCGTCGTACCCCTCGTTGAAGATCAGGTAGAGCACGGCGAGGACGGCGGCGAGTCGCTGCGGGAGCAGGTCGGCGGGTGGCACGCGGTACGGGATGCCGGCCTCGGCGATCTTGCGTTTGGCGCGGACCAGGCGCTGCGCCATCGTCGGCTCGGCGGTCAGGAAGGCACGGGCGATCTCGGCGGTGCTCAGCCCGGCCAGCGTACGGAGGGTGAGCGCGACCCGTGCGGGGAAGGGCAGCGCGGGATGGCAGCAGGTGAAGATCAGCCGCAACCGCTCGTCCGGGATGTCCTCCACCGGCGGTTCATCCGGGTCGCGGGTGATCACGGCGAGCCGGCGCAGCTTGGCCGCACCCGCGGCGTCGCGCCGCAGCCGGTCGGTGGCGCGGTTGCGGGCGGTGGTGGTGAGCCATGCGCCGGGGCGGCGCGGCACGCCGTCGCGCGCCCAGGTCGTCAGCGCTGCGGCGAACGCGTCCTGCGCGCAGTCCTCGGCCAGGTCCCAGTCGCCCGTCGTCCCGATCAGGGTCGCGACCACCTGGCCCCACTCGCCCCGGAACGCCTCGTCGACGGCCGTCCGGACCCGGTCGTCCGGCGCGGTCATTCCCAGACCGGGCGGATCTCGACGCCACCCCAGCGCGCGTACGGATGGCCCTCGGCGATCGCGATCGCCTCGTCCAGGTCCGCACACTCGACGATGACGAAGCCGCCGACGAAGTCCTTGGTCTCCGCGAACGGGCCGTCCGACACCAGGGTTTCGCCGTCCCGGACCCGGACCGTGGTCGCGTCCACCACCGGACGCAGCCGCGCGCCGACAAGCATGCCGCCCCGCCGGTCGAGATCCGCGAGCCAGGCCTGGTGTGTCGGATCCGCCTCCAGCTCCTCGTTACTGGGAGAAGCTTTCTCGTCGTCGCAGATGAGCAGCACGTACTTCACCCTGTTCATTCTGCCCCCGATGCTCCCGGCGCGAGAGCGTCGCATCACGACGCAGGTACGGAGGATTAGCCTGGGCGCATGGCGTCTGCACAGCGGGAACGGTGGGAAATGTAGTGGATGTCGATCTGCGCAAGCTGCGCTATTTCGTGGTCGTGGCCGAGGAGTTGCACTTCGGCCGGGCCGCGGAGCGACTGCACATCACGCAACCGGTGCTCTCCCGGCAGATCCGCGCCCTGGAGCATGAATTGCGCGCGCAGTTGTTCGCCAGGAACAAACAGTCCACGGAGCTGACGGAGGCAGGCCGCCAGCTGCTGGAGGACGCCCGTCCCCTGCTGGCCGGCGCGCAGGCGCTCCAGCTTCGTGTCCAGCGGGCCGCGCACGGGACGTCGACCTTCACGGTCGGCTTCATGCCCGGGATCACCGTGACCGGCGCGGTGCGGGCCTTCGCCGCCAGACATCCCGACCTCGGCGTGGAGGTGGTGCGCACCTCCTGGGAGAACCAGGTTCAGGCGGTGCACGAGGGGCTTCTCGACGTGAGCTTCGTACGGTTGCCGGTCGACCACAGCGGCCTGGTTCTGCGCCCGGTCTACCGGGAACCGCGCGTCGCCGTCGTGCCGGCGCATCACCGCCTCGCGGGCAAGGAGTCCATCGGTATCGCGGACCTGGCCGCCGAGCGCCTGCTCCAGGACCCCGACGCCGTCCCCGAGTGGCGCGACCTCCCCGACCGGACCGGCGGCGAGGCATCCGGGCCGCCGCCCGTGTTCCGCAGCGTCGAGGAGAAGCTCGAACACGTCGCGACCTCCGGCGGCGTCGTCGTCCTTCCGCTCTCGACCGCGGCGTACTACACCCACACGGATGTCGCCCACGTACCCATCGACGACATCGGCCCCAACGAGGTGTGCCTTGCCTGGAGCGCTCACCGGCAGTCCCCGCTGCTGCAGGAATTCGCCGACATCGCCGTTGCACAGCACTGATGCCCTGAGGGCATCACCGACGACGGACTAGGTCTTGGACGCGGGGTACGGCACGGGGCCAGGGTGGAGGAGCGGCGGACCTCCCGCCGCCATGCGAAAGGACCGTGAGGGCGATGCAGGTCTTCATCACGGGCGGCTCCGGGTACATCGGCCGCTCCACCATCAAGGCGCTCATCCGGCGTGGCATCGAGGTGACGGCGCTGGCGCGCAGCGAACGCTCGGCGCGCACCGTGTCGGACCTGGGCGCGACGCCTGTCGCGGGGGCGCTCACCGACACCGACGTCCTTCGTGAGGCGGCCCGCCAGGCCGACGGAGTGATCCACCTGGGGGTGGACTACGCCGAGGGCACCGCGGACGTCGACCGCGTCGCGGCGGAGGCCCTGCAGGACGGCGCGGCAAGCCACCCGTATGTACACACAGGCGGGGTCTGGGTGTACGGGAACACCGACGGAGTCGTCGATGAGACCGCCCCGCTCAGCCCGCCGCGCATCACCTCGTGGCGGCTGGAGAACGAGAAGCGCGTGCTCGCGCGGGCCGCCACCGGGGAGCGCCCGGTGGTGGTGATGCCGGGACTCGTCTACGGCCACTCCGGCGGCCTTGTGCAGTCGTTCTTCGCCGAGCCGGGACGCGCCGCCGGCGCCGTGCCCTGCATCGGGGACGGCTCCAACCACTGGGCCCTGGTCCACGTGGACGACCTCGCCGAGCTGTACGTACTGGCTCTGAATGCCCCGGCCGGTTCGGCCTACGCCGGGGTCAGCGACCAGAACGTCCCACTGGCGGACATCACCCGAGCCCTCAGCCAGGCCGTCGGGTGCCCGGGCAGTATCGACTCGCTGACGCTCGAGGAGGCCGTGCGGCGGATGGGCCCGGTCGCCGAGGCATTCGCCCTCGACCAGCAGTTCACCGGCGCCCGTGCCCGCCGCGAACTCGGCTGGACACCCACCCGTCTCGACGCGCTGACCGAGCTCGCGAGGGGCTGAACCGCGAATCCGCTTCGGCCGGCCGTTCCCGACCGGCAACAAGCCCCGTCCAACGAATCCGCACGTCCCAGAGCCGGATCACCCGGTCCTGGCCACCGCTGGCAAGGGTGTGTCCGTCGGGGCCGAACGCCACGCAGATCACCGGCCCGACGTGCCCGGTCAGGGCGAGTCGCCGGTCTCCGGTGGCCGCGTCCCAGAGGTGGATCACGCCGTCGTGGCCGCCGCCGGCCACGGTGCGGCCGTCCGGGGCGAAGGCCAGGGAGGTGACTCTTTGCGGCTGTCCGTCCAGTACGCGGAGATCCTCACCAGTGCGGGTGTCCTTGAGGTGCACGGTAGATGCGCCGTGGGCGGTGGCGAGGACTTCTCCGTCCGGGCTGAACGCGAGGCTTGTGCAGGAAGTCCGGCCGGACAGCTTCCAGCGGAGCTGACCCGTGGGGACGTGCCACAGTCTCGTCGTCTTCTTGTCTCCTCCACCGGCGACGTTGCGGGTCACACCGGAAAGCTCCATCCGTACCCCCGTCCGGACCGGTCGCGCGGCCTTCGCGGCATCCCTCCGAGGTACGGAACCTACGCCACGAGCACACCGCGTGAGGGGCTGCGAGTTTCGTCGGAGGCACGTCAGTGAGGGCAGCCGACGCCGGCCCGGGCACTGGGAGTTCCCGGGCCGGCGGATGGGACGTCAGTCCTGGTGGACGACGTTCGTGCCGGGTCCGCCCGAGAGGGTGTCCGTGCCGGCTCCCCCGTACAGCTTGTCGTTGCCGCTGTTCCCGTAGATCGTGTCGTCGCCGGCTTCGCCGTACAGAACGTCGTCGCCCCTGCCGCCGTACAGGTAGTCGCTCCCGTCGCCGCCGCGGATCGTGTCGTTGTCGTCGCCGCCGGACAGGATCTGCCTGTCCGCACCTCCGTAGATCGAGTCGCGGCCGGCACCGCCGTCGACGGCGCTGTCCTCGCCCCTGGAGTGGATGGTGTCGTTGCCGATGCCGCCCTGCGCGATGGTGCCGTCGGCGGCGTCGATCGTGTCGTTGCCGTCACCGCCGAGCACCACCGTGACCGGACCCACGGAGAGGTTGTCGTCGCCCGCTCCACCAGTGACGCCATTGCCCTGAACGCCGCCGGTCTCGGTCAGGGTGTCCTTGCCGTCGCCCATGTCGATCGAGGCGAAGTTGTACGTCTCGTCGGTCTGGTTGTCGTGGGTGAGGACATCGTTGCCATCACCGAGGAACAACTCGAGGGAGGCGTACGGGTCCTGGCTGTCCACCGTGGTGATCGTGCAGGTGACCTCGGTCTGGTCCGTGCCGCTCGGGTACGAGCAGCCGTCGCCCGCGCTGATCGTGACCACGTCGTCGATGAGGTACGTGATGTCAGCTCCGTTCTTCGACGCTGTGACGGTCACGTCGTTGGTCTGACCGGGGGCGGCGGTGTAGGCGACCGCACGGCCGTCGATCGCGGCGGTGGCCGGCGACGTCGCGGCACCGGCCGTTCCGGCCAGCAGGACGGGGCCGGCAAGCCCCGCACCGACAGCCAGCATCACCGCCGACGCGGCGCGCAGCGTACGGCGGCTTAAGGGACGAGAGTGCATTGCATTGCCTCCATGAGGAGTATGTGCCTCTAACAACTACATGTGACTCCCGTGGTATTCGCTTGGTTGCGTCGCCGGTTGGCAGGAAATGCGCCTCGCAGGTGCGTCAAAGACGTCGGAGACGGCTATGAACTGCGGCTATCGGTAATGCGATCGACAATTGGCCAATTCTTTCTTCAGTGGCGGTCCAACTCGGGTTCACTCATTGGCCTCATCCTGTCTCTGAGCCGTCATATTTCGGCGCGGCGTCTGCAGTTTCGGACGACGGGCCTCCGTAAGGCTCCTCGCTCCGGCGATTGTTGGGGGTGCGCGGCGTGCGGTAGGCGCGGAGGGGGGCGTTGGTCGCTGCCACCGTCGCGACCGCCAGCGTGGCGGACAGGCCGCCGACGACCAGAGCGAAGGGGGCGGAGGTCGCCGAAGCCATCAACCCGCCCCGGAAATTGCCGAGTTCGGGGCCCGCGACGCCGATGACATGTTCCACGGAGGAGACTCTCCCCCGGTACGCGTCCGGGGTCTCCAACTGAACCAGCGCACTGCGGGTGACCACGGAGACGGTGTCGGCGGCACCTGCCACGGCCAGGCAGCCGAGGGCCGGCCACAGCGGCCCGGAGAGGCCGAAGCCGGCCAGCGCCAGGCCCCAGACGGCAGCCGCGCCCAGCTGGACCAGGCCGCCGCGGCGCCAGCGTGTCACCGTGCCGGAGAGAAGGCCGGCCGTGATCCCGCCGACCGCGATGGCCGAGAGGAACAGGCCGAGTGTCTGCGGGTTGCCGCCGAAGCGGATCTCGTTCACCAGCGGGAACAGCGCGATCGGCATGGCGAGGAGCGTCGCGGACAGGTCGGTGACCATCGAGCCCCACAGCGTCGGGCGACGCAGGACGATCCGCCAACCGCCTCGCTGCGGGCGCCGCTCGGCGACAGCTGCATCCGCACCCTCGGGCCTCATGGCCGGAAGACGGATCACCGCGAGCATCGAGACCACCGTGGCCACCGCCTGGGCGGCGTACGCGGCAGAGAGGTCCCAGCGGGCGATGATCAGCCCGGCCAGTGCGGGCCCGGCCAGCATCGCCACCTGGAAGGAGATGTTCGTCAGCGCGAGGCCGGCCGCTACCTGGTCGGCCGGCAGCAGCCGGACCGGGAACGTGCGCCGGGCCGGGGCACCCAGCGCGCCACAGGCGGTCCCGGCAGCAACCAGGGCGAGCAGCAGGAACACGTTCCGGTTGCCCGCCAGGGCCTGAGTCGACAGCCCTGCGGCGACCAGCAGTTGGCCTGCCGTAGTGGCCCTCACCAGCGCCCGGCGGTCGACACTGTCGGCCAGCGTGCCGCCGATCAGTCCGAACAGCACCATCGGCAGGCCGGTGGCGAGCCCGATGGCGCCGGTGCCCACTGTGCTGCCGGTCAGGTCCCAGACCTGGGCGAGCACCGCCACGGTCGCTATCTGGCCGCCGAGTTGGGATGCCGAGGTGCCGATCCACAGGTGCCGGAACGGTCGGCTGCCACGCAGCGGGCGGGTGTCGAGGAACCGCACCCCCACTTTCACTGCGGCGGCTCGGCCAGGTGGTGGAGGATGCGCTCGCGCATCGACCGTTGCTCCAGCGCCCGCCGCACCTCCTCGACGACAGCGGTCATCGCGTGCGGGGTCTCACCGTCCAGTTCGGCGACCGTCGCGTGCGTGGCCCGCCACTCGGCCTCCAGGAACGGCACCAGCGAACGTCCGCGCTCGGTCAGGTTGATCCGCCGGGTGCGGGCGTCGGGCCCCGGTTCGGAGGTGACCAGATCCTCCTTGCGCATGGCGGCGATGGTCTGGCTGATCGCGGAGTGCGAGCGGTTCAGGGACTCCGCGAGCTCGCGGATGGTGAGCGGTCCGGTGTGGGCGAGCCGGATCAGCGGGTACGCGAACCGCGGCCGCACCCCCTTGATGCCACGCTCGACGTAGACCTGCTCGATCTCGGCATCCATGGCGGCCAGCAGCTCGTGCAGCGAGTGCCAGGGGTCGGGCAGCGCGGTGGGGTCAGAAGATGTCACAGCGCTAATATAACAGCGCTAATGCAATAGCGCGGAACACGACGGAATTCGCCACCTCGGGCGCCTCGACTTGATAGGCAAGCGAGGAGTTGCCTATCATTCGGCCATGGCCGACGATCTCTTCAAAGCCTTGGCCGACCCCACCCGCCGCACCATCCTCGACGAGCTCACGGAGAAGTCCGGACAGACACTGTTCGAGATCTGCGGGCGGCTGAGCATGAAGCACCAGCTCGGCATCTCGCGCCAGGGGGTCTCCCAGCACCTTGCCGTGCTCGAGGCAGCCGGGCTCGTCGAGACCAGGCGTGAAGGCCGCTACAAGTTCCACGAGCTGAACACGGAGCCACTACGGCACATCGTCGAGCGATGGCCCGTGCCCGCGCCCCACACATCCGGACCGGAGGAGAGCACCCCATGAAGATCCACCTGACCAGCGTCCTCGTCGACGACCAGGCCAAGGCCGAACGCTTCTACACCGAGATCCTCGGCTTCGTGAAGAAACACGACGTCCCGGTGGGCGAGAAGCACCGGTGGCTGACCGTCGTCTCACCGGACGAGCTCGGCGGCACCGAACTCCTCCTGGAGCCCGCCGACCACCCCGCCGTCAAGCCCTTCCGCGACGCGCTCATCGCGGACGGCATCCCGCTCGCCCAGTTCGCGGTCGACGACGTGCAGGCGGAGTACGAGCGCCTGAGCAACCTCGGCGTCACCTTCACCCAGGCCCCCCTGGAGATGGGCCCCGTCACCACCGCTGTCTTCGACGACACCTGCGGCAACCTGATCCAGATCGCGACGGAGCCGCAGTAGGCGCCGACCGGCCGCGTGCGGGGCCAGGGATGGAACTACGTCTCGTCGGGCTCAGCGGCCGGTGCATGCAGACCTGCCAGCAGACCAAGCACCTCGCCGAGTCGCCCGCGCGCCGCCGCGTCCGTGATCACTCCGTCCGTGCCGACCATCCGGCGCTCCACCGGGATCCTCGAGCAGGCCGATTCCACGATGTCGGCGCCCGTGTAGCCGAGCACCGTTCGCAGCGTCGCCGCCGCACCCTCGCCCCGGCCGGGGGAGGCCGCGTTCACGAAGGCCACGGGCTTGTCGCAGATCTCGGTGCCGCCCACTGTCCAGTCCAGCAGGTTCTTGAACGAACCCGGCAGCGTGCCCGCGTACTCCGGCGTGCAGATCAAGATCGCGGTCGCCTCCGCGATCGCCGCGCGCAATCCAGCCACGGGAGTCGGCAACGGATCCGCGTCGTCGTCCGGGTTGAAATGCGGAAGGGCGGCCAACCCGTCGTACATGACCGTGCGCACCGGCGGGGAGGCCAGGGCCTGCACGGTGCGCAGCACGGCCTCGTTGGAGGAATCGGTCCGCAGGCTTCCGGACAGCAACAGGATCGATGGCGGCTCAGACATCGGCCCAACATATCTGCCCGTTCACCAACCCCGGCGGACGTACTGCGTAGTTCGGCCGCGAAGGCGGGGTGGACGACA
Source organism: Streptomyces sp. NBC_01003 (assembly GCF_045162695.1). Taxonomy (NCBI): domain Bacteria; kingdom Bacillati; phylum Actinomycetota; class Actinomycetes; order Kitasatosporales; family Streptomycetaceae; genus Streptomyces; species Streptomyces sp. NBC_01003. The sequence continues at coordinate 9,450,241 of NZ_CP108707.1, read as the reverse complement.
GGCCGGTAGCCGCCACCCGTCAGCCACCCTCCTGAAGCGACGCCCGCCGCTCCGGCCCCGGGAACACCACCCGGAGCCTTTGGACCCGTCCCTCGCTGCGGAACATGAGCCAGGCCAGGTTCGACGGGCAGGGATTGACCGCGCCGACGGGGTTGGTGACATCCATCTCCCAGATGATGATGTCGCGGCTCGCGATCACATGGCGCAGACGCTGGCGCACCCCGGCCTCCAGGGTCCGGCGCATGACCGGGACGGGATGGACACGCTCCCCCGGCCGGTTCAGGATGCCGACCAGTTTGGTCTCCTCCGGCCACAGCTCCGAGATCTCCCTGGGCAGGGAGCCGCGCTCGGACGCCTGCAGAGTCGCCACGGCCTCGTGCCTGCTTTCCTCGGTGAGCGCGGCCGCGTCGTCGTGCGCCTGCGCGGCGGTCGACAGGAGCACCTGCGCCATTCTCGCCCTGGCCTGGCTGAGCCGGCTGCGCACCGTGCCGACCGGCACCTCGCACGCGTCGGCGATCTCCTGGTAGGACGTGATGCCGCTGAAGTGGCGCAGCATCAGCACCAGTCTCAGCTGTTGCGGAAGCTCCTCCACCGCGCCCCAGATCCAGTCACGCATCGCGTGCTGCTCGATGAGCTGATCGGGGGGCGTCGAACCATGGTCGCGAAGGTGCAGGAGGTCAAGCCCGTCAAGGCCTGGCGTCTCCCGAGTGGCGCGCAGGCGCATGCGGGAGGTGTTGCGCACGACCGCCCGCAGCCACGCTCCCACGGCCGCGGGGTCTCTCACGTCCCCGATGCGCCGCAGCGCGGTCAACGCGGCGTCCTGCACCGCGTCCTCCGCGTCGGGGCCGTGACCGAGCAGGCTCATCGCCACCGCCCGCATCGGCGCCTGGTGGCGGGCCAGCAGCAGACCGAGGGATCCGGTCTCGCCGGCCTGGGCCCGGCGGGTGAGTTCCTCATCCGTGGGTGGGTCGAGGGGCACCATGTCTGAACGTCTCCGTGACGGTGTGAGCGATGGATCGGTGTCGGGATCGGGGCCAGTGTTTCTCTTGGTCTCAGGGTCGGTCCCCGCGGCTCAAAACCCGTGTATTGCCAGGCAGTTGGAATCTCCCTTCCTGCCGCTCGGCAATGCGCGAAGGGTAGACCTTGGGTATCAGGTCGAGGGTCGCTTGCCGGGGAGAATACGCCGGTGCAGCTTCTCGGCGTCCACCATGGCGGCTACGACCCCTCTGACAGGACTCCTCTGTCAGCCGAGCGTCAGGACCGGGGGGCGGGCTCCGGCAGCCAGCTTCCGTGGAAGCCGGACGGAACCGGGTAGGGCAGTTCCACCACTGCTTGTACGGTCATTTGCGCGGCGTCGAGTACGAGCAACTCCCCCGCCTCGCCCTCGTCGTTCGAGACGAGTGACAGGAGCCAGCCCTCGTCCTCGGCCGCGCCGTCCGCCGCCGGCACGAAGACCGCCTCCCCCGCGGAGCGGCTACCGGGCGTCTCATAGGTGCGTCCCGTGCTCCGAGTGAGGTCGTGTTTGGCGATGCCGTCACCGTTGACGGTGTACAGGTAGCGGTTCGGGCGCCCGGTGAGAGTCTCGTTGTGGGTGGGGAACTCGCTTGTGCGGTCGTCGAGTTGGGACTCGTCCGCGCGGCCGGTCGACGGGTCCAGCGTCCAGCGGTACAGGACGGAATCGGCCTGGGAGGCAGGATCCGGCTCCCGTACGCCGACCGGACCGCTCGGGCCCGCGGGGCCGCCGATGCCTGTCCACGTGTGCTGGAAGCCGGTCCGGTCATAACGCACCGCGTCCAGCACGATCCTTCCCTGCGCGTCCTCGTAGGCGTTGCCGACATGGAAGACGTAGCAGGGATCGACGTCGTACCACCGCACGGCGGCCCTCCCGGGCGTGCGGGACATGACGCCCAGCCGTGCGCCGTAACCGTCGTCCCACCGGTAGGGCATGCCCCCCTGTCCGGCCAGGGCGGGGTCGAAGACGACGGGAAGGTCCATCCAGACGATGTGGTGCTCGGTGATGGCGAAGTCGTGCATCATCGTCGGTCCCGGCACGTCGACGGGGCGGCTGTCGAGCAGTACTCCCTCCGCCGTGACCCGGTGGTACGTGAGGTGCGGTGGGGCGAATCCGGTCCCGAACAGGTGCAGTTCGCCCGTGACCGGGTCCTCCTTGGGATGTGCGGTCATCGAGGTGGTCAGCCGTCCCGCGAAGTCGTACGGTCCGACGGTCTCGAGCGACGGAGTGACCCAGTAGGGGAGCCCCACTTCGCACAGGGCGAGGACGGTGTCGGCGTGCCGGATCACGTGGGTGTTGGCCGGCGTCGCAGCCAGGTCGACGGTGGAGTCCGCGCGGATGAACGGATGCCCCTCCAACTCCCTTGTGCGGACCCACCTGTTGCGGTACCACTCGGCGCGGCCGCCCCGCAACCGGATGCCGTGGAGCATGCCGGGGCCGGTGAACCAGTGGCCCTTGTCCTCGCCGGGCAGCGGGTTGGGACCGTTCCGCAGATAGCGGCCGTCCAGGTCGGGCGGCAGGGAGCCTCTCACGGTGAGATCCGCCGCGTCTCGCTCCTCGGGGACCGGGGCGAAGCGGCCCCGGAGATACAGGGGAAGGGTGGTCTCGTCGGTCATACTGCTCTGCTTTCCTGGCTTCGATGTCGACTTGCGGCAATTACCTCGTGCCGAGTGCCATGGGGCCGTCGCCCCGGTGGAGCCCCCTGCGGATCCCGTGAGGGGGCACGGGATCCGCAGGGGAGAGCATTCGGTGAACGTCGTTACGCTGAACCGCCGTTGACCGGCCGCCATCACACGCGTGGCCCTCTGGGACACACCGGCGGCGAGCACGTCAGGGAACCCGTCGGGCCCGCAGACAGAGGTCCTCACCGGTGGCCCCGTCCACGTCGATAGAGGGAACGCACCCGTCAGCTCAGGTTCCTCATCCGGTCACTCCTGAAGCGGCCTTCTTGATGAGCGCGGCCACCTCGGCGGGCCTGGACACATACACGACGTGGCTGCCGCCGGTTTCGACCACCGTCGCGCCGGCCCGCTCGGCCATGGCGCGCTGCGCAGGGGGCGGGATCATGCGGTCGTCGGTGGCGACCAGGTAGAAGCTCGGCCTGGATCGCCAGGCGGGCTGTCCGGCCGTCCCGCCCAACGCGTCCACGCCCCATGGCACTTGGGAGTCAGCGAGGAACCGGGCCTCGTCGGCGGGCAGGTCCCCGGCGAACGACGCGGCGAACTTCTCCCGGTCCAGGAAGAGGAACCCTTCGCGGGGAGGGAGGATCGGAGGGACGGGAGCCCCGGGCGGAGGGTCGGCGATGAGGGTGTTCACGGACTCGCCCTTGTCGGGCGCGAACGCGGTGACGTACACGAGCGCCGTCACGTTCTCGTGATTGCCCGCCTCGGTGATCACGACTCCGCCGTAGGAGTGTCCGACGAGTACGGTCGGACCGTCCTGAGCGTCGAGTGTCAGGTTGGTCGTGGCAACGTCGCCTTCGAGCGAGAGCGTGGGGTTCTGGACGACGCTCACGTTGTAGCCGTCCGCGCGCAGCAGCTCGTGGACCCCCCTCCAGCCCGATCCGTCGACGAAGCCGCCGTGAACGAGAACGACGTTCGTAGCTTGCGTTGCCATCCTTGCTTGCCCCGCCTGCCCTGCCCGCCCTGCTTCAGGTGTGGTGCTCACGATGCGCCAACTCCTTCATTCGTTGTGGTCTTGGTCTTGGTCTTGGTGCGGGGAGAGGTCGCCACCGGCGCGGCCTGGGCCGCCAGCAGCCGGGCCTGGGCCCGGGCCGGATAGACCTTCGTGAAGACGGCGGGGCCGACGAGACCGGCGACATGGGCCGCGATGCCCACCCAGGCAGGGGCGTCCACCGCGCCGCAGACAGCCAGGCTCACGCCGATGAAGGTGAAGCCCGAGCCCCAGGCACTGGTGATGTGGTTGTTGACCCGGATGAACTCCGGCATGTCCCAGTACTCGCGGGGTGTCTGGCGCCGTGCGATGCCCAGCGTGAAGGGACGGCGGATGGCCAGGCTCCCCCAGGCGGTGGCGGCCAGCCAGGCGAAGGAGATGACGTCGGTGTGGTCCGCCAGGCCGGAGTCGGGCCTGGAGACGGCGACGGCGCCGACCACGACGAAGTACAGGACTGTGCTGATCTCCAGGATCAGAGCGTCGAGGCCGACCCCGCGGCGGCGGTCCTGCAGCAGGAGCAGCAGCCCCGTGACGAGACCCCCGACCGCGCCCCAGCGCCAGTCGAAGGACGACACGACGCCGGCGACGATCCAGGGGATGAATCCGCGCAGATAACCCATTAAAAGTTCCTCGGTGAAAGGGAGTCGACGACTACGGAAGGAGTGCGTTACCGAAGCCGTCGAGTGACCGACACCGACAAGATGCGCGGCGAGTACGGAAGTTCGAACCAGACGTTGTGGCGCTCGTCACAACTGGCTAGGGGCTACCTGGAGCCGTCTGCCACTCGGCCGCAAGCGTCCAGCGCAACTTGCACCCCTTGCGACCTCCCGTTACGTTCGACCATCAGGCGTTTCGCCCCTCACACGGAGACCTCGCCCATGCCGGAGCTGGAGATCGATGCCGTCGTCTTCGACGTACTCGGCACGCTCGTCGACGAGCCCGCCGGTATCCGCGCCGGCATTCGTGAACTCGATCCGTTGCTCGACGATCCGCAGGTCGAAGACCTTCTGTCGCTGTGGCAGGAGCACATCGACGGCGAGCAGCGTCGCATCGTCGACGGTGGCCGGCCCTACGTCACCAGTGACGCTCTCAACCGGGAAGCGGCCCAGCTAGTCGCCGACGCCGCCGGAGTCGACGTCCCTTCCGCTGTAACGGCGTTGGCCGTGTCGGGTCGCCGGCTCCCGCCCTGGGCCGACACCGTGGCGGGGCTCGCCCGACTTGCGGAACGGTTCCCGCTGATCGGACTCTCCAACGCGAGCCGGACGGCACTGCTGGAAGTCAACGCCCACGCCGGCCTGCGCTGGCACCAGGCGCTGTCCGCCGAGGACGCCCGGACCTACAAGCCGGACCCAGCGGTCTACCGGCTTGCCGTCACCGTCTCCGCACGACCGCCGGAGCGGCTGTTGATGGTCGCCACTCACGCGTGGGACTTGCGCGCGGCACGAACCCTCGGCCTGCGCACCGCCTACGTCACCCGCCCCGTCGGCGACCCGCCCACCGCCGAGGACCGATTCGACCTGTACGCCGACGACTTGGACGACCTGGCCGAGCAACTCGACAAGGGCGGCCCTGCCCGCCCCGGCCGGCCCAAGCCATAGGGTTTGACGAACCAGCGCTGCCTGACCGTCACATGACGCTCGTGCGAGGGCTCACGACCGAGTCCGGGTCCCCCGACGTCCACACCGTGTCGCAGGAAGTGCAGGCGAATCTGTTGGACAGGCCGTCGGTATGGCAGCCGCAGCTGGGGCACTGTTCCGTCGTGAAGTAGGCGTTCACGACATACGAGCGTAGTCGCGAACGCCCCTGATGCTGCCGGAAGTCCGTGTGCTTCATGGCGTCCGACGACTCCGTCCGGGCGGATGAGAGGTTCTCGGCGGAACACACGACAGACCTGGTCAGTCCCGGGAGAACGGGTCCTTCGTCGCGGGTGCCGTGTGTTGATCGAACAGCCCGTCCGGCTCAGCGCTCTGGCCAGTCGGCACAGGAGCAGCGCGCGCTCGGCCGGCGGTTCGCCGGGGCGGTCGACCAGCGTCAGGCAGGCCTGCCCCGCCTGCAGTGCGGTGCGCCGTGCCTCGACCTCGTTCCCCGTCGGCGCCCGCCCCTCGGCCAACCGTAGGAGCGCGAAACACAGCGGGCGCTCGTAGCGGGCCCGGTTCGTGACGAACAGGCGGCCGCGAAGGCTCACCTCGTGCTCCGCGATACGGACGGCTTCGTGGAAGGAGCTCGTCATCAGCAGGGCGCGGGCCAGCTGCGCGCAGGTGCTCGCAAGGTCCTCCTCATGTCTCGCGTCGCCGGCCGACAGCTGTACGCGCAGCTCGTACGCCTCCCGCAGGGACGTAACCGCCCGGTCGGCCGTCGCCCAGGACGTGGCGTAGCTCGTGCCGAGGCCATGCGGACACCACGCCAACCCCTCGCGCCCCTCCTCGGTCACGCGGGACAGCCGGCGGTAGAGGGGGTGCGCGTGGCGCAGAAGGATCCTCTCCGCCACCGGACGGTCGTACTCGCGGTACAGGTCGGAGAGGTCGTGGAGAGCGGTTGCATGCCCCTCCGTGTACAGGCTGGGGGCGTACTCTCCGAGGCCGTGCCGGACGGCGCGGGCCTGGTTCAGGACGGTGAGCGCGTCCGCCGAGCGGTCCAGGGCATCGCAGGAGTGGGCGAGCTCGAGAGCTGTCCCGGACTGATTCGCAGACGAGCTAGACGAGGTCAAGAACCGCCCGCAGTGCGTTCGGGCGTCGATCGACGGGCAGGTGGTCGACCAGATGAACCGGACACCCGAGCGCCGCAGCCCCGGCGTCCGCGACGCGATCGTCGCCGACCATGAGGACCTCGCCGGGCGGCAGTCCGAGCTTGTCGCAGGCCGCTCGGAAGAGCCCCGGATCCGGCTTCTGCACGCCGTGCTCGAAGGAGAGGACATACGCGTCGACGAGGCTGTCGACACCGTGGTCGCGGAAGACGGGCCGCAGGTCCCAGCCGATATTGCTCACCACGGCGACCGGAACGCCCCGCCCACGCAGAGCACGAAGAGTCGCCTCGGTGTCGGGATAGGGGCGCCATGCGGCCGAAATGCGATGCCGGTCATACAGAGCCTCGGCCAGCTCCGCCGACGGGAGGGACGCCTCGCGGGCAAGAGCGGTGTACGCAGCACGGTGTTGCTCGGCACTGAGGTCCCGTTCACGCCACAGCCCCTCGAGATGCGACGGCAGCGCGCGAGGTGGAGCCCCTCCGGGCAGAGCCCCCGCCTCGGTCAACCGACCGGCACACGCGGCGAGTTCGTCCTCACCGATATCGAGTCCGGCCTCGGCGACAACCGCTCCCAGCCATTCCGAAACCGACTCGATACGGAAGAGGGTCCCGGAAAAGTCGAACATCACACCTTTGACCATGCCGGCGATCCTCGCCTCCCCCATCACCGGAACGCAAGCCCGGGAGCGGGCAAGGAGACGGACGACGCCCCTGGCGCCTGCATCACGACTTCCGGTACGTCACCAGTGGCGTGGTGTCGCCAAGGTTCCTGAGCTCCATCGGCCCGTCGGCAGTCGCCACCACGTACTCGGAGTTGAACTCCTCGGGTGGGCAGTACGTGGTCTTCTCGCCTTCCAGGACCTTGGCTCCCCTGGGCTGTACCCGGTCCTCCCAGATGTTGATCAGGTCCATGCGGACCCTGCACGTGGGGCCGTTGAGCATCTCGACGGTGGCCGAAGCGGGCACGTTGAGCTTGCTCTGCCGGAAGGTCACCTGGTGGCTGCCGTCCTCGGCGCGCCAGGTGCCGAGGAACCGTTCACCGAGCCTCTTGTACGTGGTCGCGACCTCGCCGAAACCCTTGCCGACGCGCCAGGCGAGCGTCGTCGTGCCGGCCGATGACTTGGACGAGAACTTCGCCGACTTCCCGTCGCGGGCGATGTCGACCCGGTCCCAGCCGTCCCAGTTCTTGGCGATGTGGGTGTCCCACTTCCCCAGTCCACCGGTGCCGACGGCGGCGGCGCTCTCCGTCGGAGGCTCGCCGTCCCGGCAGTACTGTCCGAAGTTGGCGCGCACGGTGACGGTGGCGCGGTATGCCTTCAGGTCGACGCCCCGGCAGGGGTCGGTCTTGGTGGCGTAGACGGTCTTCGACGTGGACCAGGGCTTGTCGACGGCGCTCCGGTGCCGTTCGAGCAGGCCCGTACCGGCCTGGTAGCGCAGGGAGACCCGGCGTCCGTCGGACAGTTCGACGACCGCCTCGTCATCGGTGTCCTTGACGACCCGCGCCGCGCCGGACGGCACGGCCGAGGCGTCGCCCTGACAGGCGGTGATGCCGGCTGTGGCAAACAGCACGGCCCCGGCGATCCCGAAGACACACTCGCGTTGCATTTACTTACGTCCCTCGAGCATCGAAGTGAACTCTCGGATAACTGACGCACGGCGGGCCAGAATCGTTGCACGGCTCGCTCGTCTTCCGCTCTTGTGGCGGGGTGACGGCCGTCATCACCGCCTGCCGCCGAACTGCCAGTTGTGGACCTCGATCTCGGCGTAGAGACCCACGGTCAGAACGGCACACGCGGTGTCCGGGTCCGGCGCCCGGACCAGCGCCGCCGTACCCAGCCAGGTGACGCCGTCGTCGGACAGCAGAGGCCCGTACGCGATCAGGTCGTCCTGATCGGCTGGCACGTCGAGGTCGGCAGTGTGCCCCGCGCCGAGGCCGAGCACCAGGTATCGGTCCCCTTCGGTGGGGCCACCGGGGTAGTCCCACATGGTGCGCCCGAGCTTGTTTTGCCAACGGCGCAGCATCACGTCCCGGTACACGCCGGCCTGATAGCCGGGTTCGTCGAACGCGAACGCGCGTGCCGCGGCGGTGTCCGGCAGGTCGACGATGTGCACACTCCCCGTCGGCTCCTCACCGTCGCTGCTGAGCGTCGGGCCGCGAGCGATCAGCTCTTTGCCGTACCGGTCCATGTAGGACCAGTGGTCTTCCAGCAACTCATGGCGTAGCGCCAGGGAGTCGAGACGATCGCGGTGGTAGCAGAAGAACTCCATGCGCACACTCTCCACCACCATGTCCTGCGCCATCTCGCAGATGTCCTCATTCGGCCTGCGAGCATGGCCATCCGAACGGGCAGGTCAGCCCGCGGCCCGGCGGTCGTCCGGACAGCACCGCCGGGCCAGGCACAGCTCATCGTCTGTCCGGTACGAGTTATCCGAACTGGCCGGGCTGGTAGTCGCCGGCCGGCATCTGGATGATGACGTTCCCGCGGTTGAACGCGTTGATGAGTGCGATCTGCGAGACCAGGGCTGCGAGCTGATCCTCGTCGTAGTACTTGGCGGCGTTCGCCCAGACCTCGTCCGAGACACCACCGGCCGCGTCGGCAAGACGGGTGCCCTGCTCCGTCAGCTCCAGTGCCGCGCGCTCGGCCTCGGTGTAGACCTTGGCCTCCCTCCACGCCGCGACGAGGTTGAGGCGCGTAGAGGTCTCACCGGCGGCAGCGGCGTCCTTGGTGTGCATGTCGAGGCAGCCGCCGCACCCGTTGATCTGGCTGGCGCGGATCTTCACCAGCTCCAGCGTCGCGTGCGGCACCGACGACTCAGCGAGCACCTGGTTCGCCGCGATGATGTGCTTCCAGACCTTCATGGCCGTCGGGTTGCCGAACATGTTCAAACGGGCGTTCATCGTGAACTCCTCCGTCGTTGCCGATGCCTACACCCCTATGACGAAACGGCTCCGCGCGCTGTGACATGGCCCCATGTGACGTGCGTCTCCACGTCCGGCACTGCGGGAGCGGTCACCGACGACGAGGTTTCACGGGATGAGCGTCGCGATACCGGCGCAGACCAGGTCCAGGCTGCGGGTGAACTTCTCGTCCGGGTGGTGGGCGGCCGCGGCGGTAAACGTCCGGGGGAAGCGCTGGGTGAGGGCGGCGATGTCCTCACCGGTGACCGGCATGGCGGGCGGCTCGCTCTGCTCCTGGAGCACGTAGCCGGTGACATGGCTGAGCACGGCGTCGGCAGCGGTTCCGCGGTCCTCGCCAGGGACGCCGGCCTCGGCGAGGGTGTCGAGCAGTCGCTCCATCAGGCAGAGCGCGCCGGGGCTGAGCGTCTTGGGGCTGCCGGCGAGCATGATCGCCCCGCCGGGATGCTGCTGGATGCTCTGCCGTACGGCGATGGCTTGCGCGGTGACCCGCGTCTGCCAGCTGTCCTGCCCCGGCAGTTGGGCCAAGGCCGCGGTGCCGGCGTCGTACGCCTGCCGGGCCACGCGGTCGGCCATCAGCTGGAGCAGCGCGGCCTTGTTCGGCACGTGGTAGTAGAGGCTGCCGGCGTGCACATGGAGCCGTTCCGCGACCTGCCGGATGGAGAAGCCGTGGTAGCCGGTCTCGGCGAATACGGTCATCCCCGCGTCGATGATTCGGTCTGCGGTCAGCTTCACGGCCGCAGTCTAGCGAGCACGAGAGCGAGCACGAGCAGCTTTTCAAACACCGTTTGAAAATGGGCGCCGCCGCGCTACTGTCACGACCGATCAGCAGATCGGCGGGGGACGAAGGGGGGTGACGATGGGCAGCGTGCTGTTCAACGTGACCACGGCGGCACTGATGGTGCTCATGTTCAAAGGCGGTCTGGCTCTGGTCGGTGAGACCACATTGGGCGGGCGGCGGATTCCCTGGGCGGCATCGGGCCTGACCGGGATCGCGCTCGCCGGGGTCGTCCTCCAGCTCTGCTGGTCGGGGGCGATGGGGGCGCTCGACGCGGACCCGGCGAAGTCCGGCTGGTGGCGTGTGGTCACCTCGGTCTTCATGCAGAACGGGGGCTTCGGCGGGGCGGCATGGAACATCGCGACCCTCGCCGCCGTCGCGGGCTTCGCCGAGTGGTTCTGGGGAGCGCCACTGACGCTCTGCCTGTTCGCCGCGGGCATCCTGCTGCCCGAGCGGATCGACGCGCTGTGGGGCCAGACCTCCCACAGCACCGATCCGCGCAATTTCGCGGGCAGTTCGGGCGCGACCTACTTCCTGGGGGCGACGCTGGCCGCGGCACTGCTACTGCACGGCGGGGCTGGTCAGGCGCCCGACAAGGATGCCCAAGGCCTGGCCTCGGACGGCGCCGGGGCCTCAGCCGACGAGAGCTCACCCGGTAACGCCGTCCGCAAGAACCGCCTGCTCGCGCTCGCGGTACCCGTGCTCGGCCTGGCGATGTGGTTCACCCAGGAGAACGGCCACGGGCTGGTCGCCTGCTACGGGTTCGTCCTCGGAGCGCTCGCCCGGGTCGCGTTCCGCACGGTCCTGCGCCCGGACCGCGACCAGCGGCAGCCGCCGCGCACGACGATGTCCTCGCTGACCGGGCTCGTCGGTCGCCGGCCCTGAAGCACCGCGTAGCAGGGATCCCCGATTCCCCGCGTAGCGGGGAGGTCCCGACTCGCCGCCTCAGCGCGGGCCCGTAACAAGCTCGGCCAGGTGGTGCAGCGAGTTGGTGAGGTGCTCAGGGCCGAACGGCGGGAAGTGGATGTACTCCCGGATGGACTGTGGCACCGCCGACCAGTCGTAGGTGACCGTGACCTCGGTCTCGGACGGACCGAGCGGCTCCAGGTCATAACGCCAGATCCAGCCGCCGAACTCCAGGTGACCGTCGTCCTTGCGATACCCCGTCAGCCAGCCGATGGCGCGCGGCGGGTCCAGCACCTGGACCTTGTTGACCACCTGGTAGTCACCGTTCGGGTGGTTGGGGTGATACATGTCCATCCGGAAAATCTGGCCCACCTCGGTCAGCGGCGCCCGGTCGACGGATTCCTGAACCCAGCCGGTGCCGTCGATCGCAGAATGTGCCCTCGGATCCGCCAACACCGCGAACGCTCTCGCGGCGGACACGGCGACAGCCAGAGTGGCGCTCACGTACTCCTCAGCCATGGTGTTCACGCTCCTTGTCATCTCATGTCGCCAGGCCACTGCCTCGGACACGGCGTCATATCCGGGCTCCGCCCCCAGCGGTCAGTACCCTGCACGCATGATCAGCGGCGCTCACGTCATCATCTACAGCCACGACGCGGAGGCGGATCGCGCCTTCTTCAGGGACGTTCTGGAGTATCCGCACATCGACGCCGGCGACGGCTGGCTCATCTTCAAGCTGCCTCCGGCCGAGGTAGCGGTCCACCCCGCCGCCGCACCGTCACACGAGTTGTACCTGATGTGCGACGACGTCAACGCGACGGTCGACGAGCTCTCGGCGAAGGGGGTCGAGTGCACCCCGGTCACGAACGCCGGGTGGGGTCTCAAGACCGGGATCCGGCTGCCGGGCGGTGGCGAGCTGGGGCTCTACCAACCACGCCACGAAACGGCGCACAACCTCTGACGGCCTCCCCAGGCGCCGGGTGCCCAGCTCTCAGGCCTGCGGAATCGCGCGTCCTGTGGGCCGGTACTCGATCATCAGCACCCTGTTGTCCAGATCGTGATGGGCGACCAGCTCCAGTTCTGTCGAGTCCACACCGGCGAAGAACGGCTCGCGGCCCGACTCCCCCACGAGCAGCGGAAAGGTCATCAGTCTCAGCCGGTCCACGAGGCCCGCGTCGAGGAGCTGCCGGGCCAGGGACAGACTGCCCATGGTCCGCAGCGGCACATGGCCTTCGCTCCTGAGCCGGGTTACCTCGGCGATCAGGTCGTCCTGGCACACGCGCGTGTTCTGCCAGGCGACCGTCTTCAGCGTCGACGAGAAGACGACCTTGTCCACACCGAGCATCGGGTCCGCACCGGGGCCACCCGACTCCCCGGGGAGACCCGCGAGGGCCTCGTAGGTGCGCCGCCCCATGAGCACCAGCTGCGGCCCTGCCATCTCCTCGTGGATCCACTCCTCGAGCATGGGCCCGAAGTAGCCGAAGTAGGCGGGCGATGTCGCGCTGCCGGCATACCCGTCAACCGAGACGAACACATCGACGGTGAGTGTCTGCATGGCAATTCCTCCGAATGTCTCGCACCGGCCGTGCCATGTCCGCTCCCATGGGGCATGGCGCCTTCCAGTAGAGACGTCGGAGCGGCATCGCGTGAATCGACACCCTCAACCAACCCTCGCGTCAGTCCCTCGGCCGGTCGCCCCTCGGTCGGTCGCTACGAGCCGCTGTCCGTGGGGCGGCGTGCGATCCAGAGCTGGCGCGTGGAGCGGACCACCAGGTCGTCACGGTGGCGTACGTCCGCAGGGCCGCCGTTCACGAGCGTTTCGAGCGCTTCCAGGTCGGCCGGGTCGATGCGGCCTTCCAGGGCGCCGCGGATGCGGCTGAGCGTGCCGTGCGCGTAGAGCCCGGCGCTGCCGCCCGACGGCGGGCGCAGTTCGAGATTCTCTGTGCGTTCGTCCTCAAGGGTGAATCCGGCCGATGCCAGCAGCGCGCCCCAGTCGGCTCCCATGTGGGGTACCTCTTCGGCGTGCAGCGTCGTGAGTGCCTCGCGGAAGCGGACCTCCAGCCCGGGGCGCTCCGGCACCGCGTCGTCGGCGAGGAATCGCGGCATCCCGTCCAGTTCGGCGACGGCCAGGAGCCCGCCCGGGCGCAGGGCCCTGAAGATGATGTCGAGGGTCGCGGCGGGGTCGTCCATGTGGTGCATGGAGGCCGAGGCCCAGACGAGGTCCGCGTCGGTGACGCCCGGCAGGCCCGTGCCGGCGTCCGCTCCCAGCAGGTGGACGCGCGCGTCCAGGTTCTTGGCGGCAGCGGTTCGGGTCAGCTGTTCCAGCATGTGTGAGGAGCTGTCCACGGCCGTCACCTGCGCGGAGGGGAACTGCTTGAGCAGGGCGAACGTTCCGGTGCCGCTTCCGGCACCAAGGTCCACGATCCGCTCGACATCGTCCCCGGCCAGCTCCGCGATGGAACGCATCGCGGCGGCGAGCTGAGGCGCGAACAGGTCGGCATCGAGGTCGAGCAGCTCCGCCAGGCCGTCCTGCTCATGCGTATGTGTGCCGTGGCTGTGGGCGTCGAGGGCGCCATGGCCGGCCTCATGGGACCCATGTCCGTGCGGCTGGGAGTGTGCGGGAGAACCGTGCGGTGCAGGCGTCCGGTGCGTGGGGTGCGTCATGACATCGACCGTACGTGCCATTTCGTTCAGCGCATAAGATCTTGCCTATGACGCAAGAAGATCCGCCGCCCGACGGCCTCGTGCGCAAGGGACCACGGCCTTGCGCGCCGCGCACACCGGGTCACCCGACGACCTGGCCTCCCCCAGCCACCTGACACACCGCACCACACGACACCCCAGGCTCAGACCTGGTACCGATCCGTCGCGAACAGCGCGATGTTCTCGGCCACCCACTGTGACGTCCGCTTCAGCCCGTCCTCCAGGGACACCTCAGGCTGCCACCCCGCCCACTCCCTTGCCCTCGCGTTGTCGGAGAGGAGCCGCTCCACCTCGCTGCCGGACGGCCGCAGCCGTGCCGGGTCCACGACCGCCTTCGCCTCCCGGCCCGACGCGGCGATCAGCGCGGTCGCCAGGTCCCCGATGGAGATCTCCCGCCCGGTGCCGAGGTTGACCGACTCGCCGAGCGCCCGGTCGCAGTCCGCGAGCGCCAGGAAGCCGGCCGCGGTGTCGGTGACGTAGGTGAAGTCGCGGGTCGGGGTGAGCGATCCGAGCCTGATCTCCGTCGCGCCCGCGTGCAGTTGGGACAGGATGGTCGGTATCACGGCGCGCGCGGACTGCCGCGGACCGTAGGTGTTGAACGGCCGCACCACCGTCACCGGCAGTTCGAAAGCGTGCCAGTGCGACAGCGCCATCATGTCCGCGCCGATCTTGGAGGCGGAGTACGGGGACTGCGGCTGGAGCGGGTGCGTCTCGCTGATGGGGGCGGTCAGCGCGGTCCCGTACACCTCGCTGGTGGAGGTGTGCAGCAGGCGGCGTACGGAGTGGCGGCGGCAGGCCTCGGCGATGTTCTCGGTGCCGACGACGTTCGTCTGGACGTAGGCGCCGGGCGAGTCGTAGCTGTACGGGATGCCGATGAGCGCGGCCAGGTGGAACACGGTGTCGCAGCCGGCCACGGCGTCCATCACGCGGCCCGCGTCACGCACGTCGCCGGCGATCATCTCGACGGGGCTGTGCGAGTCGCTCAGGTAGCGCGCCAGATAGCCCTTCTCCGCGTACGGCTTGTAGTGCACCATCGCGCGCACCTTCGCTCCTCGCTCCACGAGCATGTCGACGAGTGTCGAGCCGATGAAGCCCTCGGCGCCCGTGACGAGGACGGTGCGGTTGGTCCAGTTGCTGTGATCGGTCATGAGGTGAACTCCATTTCGTGGACGGGTGAGTTGGGGGTCCTGGCGAGACTGATCACCTTCGCGGCGAGCAGGTCCGCCGCGTGGGCGTGGTTTCCGGGGTCCGCGGCGCGGCTCATCGCCGCGAGCCGCGACGGGTCGGCGAGCAGCGGCTCGACGAGGGCGGCGAGCCGCTCGGCGGTCGTTTCGCCGTCGGGTACGAGGTGGGCGGCGCCCGCGTCGGACAGCACGCGGGCGTTGTGCGTCTGGTGATCGCCGGGGGCGTGCGGATACGGCACGAGGACGGCGGGCACACCGGTGGTGGCGAGTTCGGCGACGGTCGCGGAACCGGCCCGGCAGACGACGAGGTCGGCGACGGCGTACGCCAGGTCCATCCGGTCGAGGTACGGCACGGCCTGCGCGACCGGGGAGTCCGCGAGCCGCCGCCGCGTCTCGTCGAGCGCGGCGGGCCCGGTCTTGATCAGCAGTTGGACGTCGGGGCGATGCCGCCAGCGCGCGGCGAGCCCGACGGCCGCCTCGGTGAGCCGAGCCGCGCCGAGGCTGCCCCCGTTGAAGAGCACGACGCGCGCGCCGTCGGATATGCCGAAGACCCGCCGTGCCTCGGCTCGCAGGGCGGTCCGGTCGAGGGTGGCGAGCTGTGCGGCGATCGGCATGCCGACGGTGTCGGCGTCCTTGCCGCCGGACAGGTGCGCGCGGCTGCGGTCGAAGGCGACCGTGATGTGCGGGGTGAGCCGCGCGGCGAACTGGTTGGCGCGGCCCGGCACCGCGTTGGACTCATGGATCACGCTCGGCAGCCCGGCCATACGTGCGCCGACGATGACGGGGGCGCTCGGATAGCCGCCCATGCCGACGGCGACCTGAGCACCTTGAGCGCGCAGAATGCTGCGGCATTGGGCACCGGACCTGATCAGTGCCGCGGGCAGCAGGTAGCGCTTGGCGCCGAGAGCCGGGTCGAAGGGGATCATGTCGACGGTGTGCAGGCGGAATCCGGCGCCCGGGATCAGCCTGGTCTCCAGGCCCCGCTCGGTGCCGACGAAGGAGATCACCGCGTCCGGGGCGGCCCGGCGCAGCGCTTCGGCGAGCGCGAGCCCTGGGTAGATGTGGCCGCCGGTGCCGCCCGCACCGATCACGACGGAGAGTGGTGTGCGCATGGCGGCCACACTCGTGGAGCGGTTTAAGAGGGTTCTAAGAGTCCCGTTTGGCACTCTTTACGGCATGACCAAGATCCTCGTAGTCGATGACGAGCCGGAAGTGCGGGCGGCCGTCGAGGACGGACTGACCGTCGAGGGATACGAGGTGCGCGGCGCGCGCGACGGCCTCGAAGCGCTCTCGGCGGTGTCGTCCTGGCAGCCCGACGCGCTCGTCCTCGACGTGATGATGCCGGTCCTGGACGGGCTCGGGGTGTGCCGTCAGCTGCGGGCGATGGGCGACCGTACGCCCGTACTCGTCCTCACGGCGCTCGACTCGGTGAGCGAGCGCGTCGACGGCCTGGACGCGGGCGCCGACGACTATCTGGTGAAACCGTTCGCGCTCGACGAACTGGTGGCGCGTGTACGGGCGCTGCTGCGGCGGGCCGCGCCGACCCCTACGGAGGGCGGGCTGGCGTACGCGGATCTGGTCCTCGACCCTAACACCCGTACGGGACGGCGAGGCGGGCGCCCGCTGGAGTTCAGCCGTACCGAGGCCGCGCTCCTCGAACTGCTGATGCGCCACCCGGGACAGGTCCTGCCGCGCGAGCTGATCCTGGAGCTCGTATGGGGCCGCGACTTCGGTCCTGACTCCAACTCCCTTGCGGTATACGTTGGTTACCTCCGCCGGAAGCTGGAGGCGGGCGGCGAGACGCGCCTCGTGCACACGGTCCACGGCATCGGCTACCGGCTGGACGTGGCATGAGCGGAGTCCGCAGGCTCGGGCGCCGCTGGCGAAGGCAGCGGCCGCTGCGCACCCGACTCGCCCTGGCGGCCTCGGCGGCGGTGGCGCTGGTCGCCGTCGGGGTGTGCACGGCGGCGTTCTTCGTGATCCGGTACGAGATGTTCCACCAGCTCGACCTGAATCTGACGCAGTCGGCGACGCGGGTGATCCAGGAGAACCGGGACGGCGGACCGCAGGTCGTGGCGGGCGAGTGCCGGTTCCTGTCGGCGCCGGCGTGCGCGCAGATCGTGCCGGGCCTCCCGGCCGAGGACCCTCCCCGCCCCTATCTCCTGCCCGTCTCGGCGCCGGTGCGCGAAGTGGCCACCGGCGATCGCGCCCCCTACTTCAGCAACATCACGCTCTCCGGCAAGCCCATGCGGATGCTGACGACCCGCCTCGGAGAGGACAAGGCCCTTCAGGTCGCGCTCCGTTCGGACAGCGTCGAGAAGGGGGTGCGTCAGGCTGCCGGGCTGCTGGCCGTGATCGGCGCTGCGGGCGTTCTCCTGGCGGCCGGGCTCGGCTACTGGGTGTCCAGGACCGGTCTCGCGCCGGTGGCCCGGCTGACCGCGACCGCGGAACGCATCGCGTCGACCCGCGACCCGCGCCACCGCATCGAACTGCCGCCGGGCCCGCCGGGGCGTGAGGACGAGGTGACCCGCCTCGCCACGAGCTTCAACACGATGCTGGGTGAGCTGGAGCAGTCTGTGACGGCCCAACGACGGCTCGTCGCGGACGCGTCGCACGAGCTGCGCACACCGCTCACCGCGCTGCGCACGAACGCGGAACTCCTCGCCCGCGCCGACCGGTTGACCGACGCCCAGCGCGACCGGGCGGCGGGGGCGCTGGCACGGCAGCTGCGCGAAGTGACGGGACTGGTGAACGACTTGATCGAACTGGCCAGGGACGAGGAACCCACGCCGCTCCTCGAAGAGGTACGGATCGCGGCGCTTGCCGAACACGCGGTGGGTGCGGCCCGCGCACACTGGCCCGCCACCCCCTTCACCCTGCAGGTCGCCCCGGATGCTGCCGAGACCGTACGGCCGGGGGTTCCTGCCCGGCTGACCCGGCTGCTGACGAACTTGCTGGACAACGCGGCGAAGTTCAGCCCGGAGGGGCTGCCGGTGGAGGTGGAACTCACCTCGTCCCGGCGGTCGGGGTCGGGGTCGGGGTCGGGTGAGCGCCTCGAACTGACGGTCCGCGACCACGGTCCCGGCATCACGGCCGAGGACCTGCCGTACGTCTTCGACCGCTTCTACCGCGCGGAAACGGCCCGCGCCCTGCCCGGCTCAGGCCTCGGCCTGGCCATGGCCCGCCAGATCGCCCGGGCCCACGGCGCGGAACTCACGGCGGAGCAGGCGCAGGGGGGCGGGGCGGTGTTCCGGCTGGCATTCGAGTGACGGCGGGTGGCCGCTCCGGCCCGCTACCGCATGGCGGCGGTGGCAAGGGGGAAGACTGGCTGCCGAACACCGAACCGTGCAGGCTGGAACACAGGGGACATCATGGCCGCGACTGAATCGGCACGGAGGCTGCTGCCAGGGCATTCGCAGCGTCGGCGGGCAGCGGGCGTCATGCTCGCCGCGCTGGTCGCGTTGACGGTGGGTGGCTGCGGCAGCACGGACAAAGCCGAACATGAGTCTTCACCCAGTCGTCAGACCTCGAAAGCCCCTTCCTCGAAGGCCCCGTCCCCGCGGCCCTCGTCCGCGCAGCCGTCCGTGTCGGCGGCGGACGGGCGTGATGTCGGCGCCTGCGCGGACGGCAACTGCGAGATCGCGGTATCCAAGCCGGTGACGTTCCGCTTCAAAGGCCCGGCCGGTTCGGCAACCCTGTCCGTCACCGAGGTCGGCCCGAACAAGGTGGAGTACACGATCAAGTCGGGCAACAGCCAGTCCAACGGCGGCGCGACCGGCCCGGGCCAAAGTTGCATCACGGTCCTCCGCAGCAACGGCGGCGGCAACTCCTGCGGTGGTCAGGGTGACGCCGCCCGGCCGAGCCCTCAGCCCGATGCGGTGGTGATCCAGGCGCTCACCGGTGAGAACGGCACGGCAATCCTCCGCATCGTGTCCGACTGACGGCACGAAGTCCTGGAGCCGTCGCTCACCGCGCCTCCTCGCACGCCGGCGGCCGCAGCGGGTGTTCTACCGGTTCAGAGTGAACGAGTTGTACGAGGTCAGGTCGACGGACTCGGCGTACTGGGCGTCGAGGACTTCAAGCTCTGGCTTTCAAGCTCTGACTTCAGCCGTTACTTCAACTGGTCGATGCTGCTCGCTGTCGCTTCAACTGGTCACATCACCAGCAGCCCGGCTCCCCGCCACCCCCGTGGGCGGAGGGCCGGGCACGACTCCGGCGGTGCCCCCGGCCCCGGTCAGACCGCCGAGCCCCCCTGACGTACAACAGCACGCTTCGCGCGCCCGCTCTTCCCCGGCCGTACGCCCCTCTGCCTCCAGACTGTCCTACGGGTCATGTGGCGACCTTGACAATGCCAGGGACAGCTCTCAGGTGCTGCCCCTGCTGCCCGGCTCCCCCGGCTGCCTGACGCTGGTCACCAGCAGGAACAGGCTGAGCAGTCTCAAGGTCCGCAGCGGCGCCGGCTCCGTCGCCCTCGGCGTGCTCACGGACTCGGAGTCCTCACTCCACTTCGCCCGGCGCGTGGGCAGCACCCCGGCCGCGGCCGAACCCGCGATGCAGGACATCGTCCGCTCATGTGCCGGGCTTCCGCTGGCCATCGACATCGCGGCCGCGCACGCCGTCAGCCTGCCCACGGCCGCGCTCGACCACCTGGCCCAGGAGCTGCGCGACCCTGGTACGCGCCTCGACGTGCTGGACGCCGGTGACGTCTCCACCAACCTGCGGGCGCTGTTCACGTCTTCGCACCAGGCCCTGGATCCGGAGGCGGCACGTGTCTTCTGCCTGATGGGTCTCGCCCCGCACCAGGACATCGCACTTCCGGCGCTCACCCATCTCGTCGACCGCACTCCGGCACGGACACGGCAGGCACTGCGCGTCCTCCAGGAAGCGTTCCTCGTCAGGCAGCACAACCCCGGGCGCCATCGCATGCACGACCTCGTCAGGCTGTACGCCGAGGAACAGGCCGCCGATCTGCCCCGTGACCTGCACGATCAACTCACGTACCGGCTGGTCGACTTCTACGTCCGGACCGCACATGCCGCGAACCGCGTACTCGACCCCCATCGCACCGCCGAAGACCCACTGCCCACCGACCCACCACACACCGCACCGCAGACGTTCGAGGACGCCGACAGCGCGCTCGCCTGGTTCGACACCGAGTACGCCGCTCTGCAGGAGATCGCCGCGACGGCGCGACGCCACCGCCTCAAATCCGCTGTCTGTCGCCTGACTTGGTCGCTGCACACGTTCCGCTGGCGGCGCGGTCTCTTCACGGAAAGCATCCAGGCCTGGCAGTCCGTCCTGGATGCGGCCGCCGCGCTCGACGACCCGTCTCTCGCCGCTCACACCCACCAGCGCCTGGCGGTGGCCCTGGCCCAGGCGGGACGTCACGAGGAAGCGCTGCCCCACTTGGCGGACGCCCGGTCCCACTTCAGCGAACAAGGCGATACGTCGGGACTCACGCGAACCCACCATGCTCTGGCCGAGGTTCATGTCCGGCTCAACGCCTACGAGAGTGCCCTCCCGCATTTCGCCGAGGCGCTCGACGGATACCGGCAACTCGGCAACCAGGTAGGCGAGTCCAACATCCTGAACGGAACAGGGTGGGCCCTCGCCCGCCTCGGCCGGTACGCCGAAGGCGAGGATCACTGCCTTCAAGCCCTGCCCCTGCTGCAACACCACGGTGACGGTGAGGGCCAGGCCGCCACCTGGGACACCCTGGGCTACATCGCTCGGCACACCGGAAGAGCCGAACGCGCCCTCCACTCCTACGGTGAGGCCCTCACGCACTTCCAGTCCATCGGCAACGCCAACCGAGAAGCCGACACCTGGTCCAAGCTCGGAGACATCCACGCCGAACGCGGCGAGGACGCTCGTGCCCGCAAGGCCTGGACCACCGCACTGGCCCTCTACCGCGAGCAAGGCCGTTCCGCCGCGGCACACCGCATGACGACGAACCAGGCAACCGGCGGTCCCGACCGACTCCCGACCCACTCGCTGACGGCACAATGGGCCAACACCTCACGAGGGCAGAGCAGATGACCACGCAGACCGATCACGTCGACCACGAACTCATCGAGGCCGCGGCCCATGTCGCGCGCACCCGCTGCCGGGGCGACAACCACACCATGGCGGCCGCGGCCCGCGACCGGGACGGCCGGATCGTCACCGCGGTGAACGCCTACCACTTCACCGGAGGCCCCTGTGCCGAGCTGGTCGTCATCGGCGCGGCAGCCGGCCAGGGCGCCTACGAGCTGGACACGATCGTCGCCGTGGGCGACCGCGACCGCGGAGTCGTCCCCCCGTGCGGCCGGTGCCGCCAGGTCCTCCTCGACTACTTCCCGGACCTCAAGGTCATCGTCGGTGCGGGCGACCACCTCCGCACCGTCCCCGTCGCCGACCTGCTGCCCGAAACCTACGTGTGGGCCGACCACCAGCTCGATACGGAAAGCTAGTAGTACTGGGACAGGCAGAACTCGTGCCCCTCGGGGTCGGCCATCACGACGACCACGCCCTCGTCGTAGTCGTGCCGCTCGCCGGTGAACCGGCCGCCAAGGCCTATGACTTGGGCGATGCCCTGATCGATGTCGTCGACCGAGACGTCCAGGTGCAGGCGCACCTTTCCGGCCCTCGGCTCGGCCACGGGCTGGAAGACCAGGCGCGGCTGCGGGTCGTCGCGATGACCGAGATAGACCCAGCCGGGCTCGGACGGCCCCGGTGGGCGGTCCAGCAGCACGCTCCAGAACGCTGACACCCGCTCGACGTCGACGCAGTCCACGGTCACTCCGACCCAACGGTTCGCCATCTGGTGAGTATGCCTCTGCCGTGGGTCCTGCGTCCGGTGGGCCGGGGAACCGGGATCCGTCTCCGGGACCAACATCCCGACGAGCGCCCTCAGTTCGGCCCAGCCGCCCAGTCACCTACTCCCTCAAGGACCCAGCCGCCCATACGGATGACGCCACCACCCGTGCACCGAGCCGCTTGACCTTGTCGCAACGTCAACGTTTCTACTGGTGCCATGCGAATCGGAGAGCTCGCCGGCATGGCCGGCATCACCACCCGTGCCGTGCGGCACTACCACCGCATCGGGCTCCTGCCCGAGCCTCCCCGGCAGCCCAACGGGTACCGCGAGTACTCCTTGCGCGACGCCGTAGAGCTGGCGCGTATCCGTCGGCTGACCGAGCTGGGCCTGAGCCTCGACGAGGTCAAGGACGTGCTGGCGGACGATGTGGGCAAGGATCTCGTCGAGATCCTGACCGAGCTGGACGCCGACCTGGCCCGCCAGGAGGAGGCCATCCGCCGACGTCGCGCCCGTCTGCGGCTGCTGCTCGGACAGGCCGAGCACACCGGACAGCTGCCCGCCGAGGCCCCCGTGTCGCCCGAACTGACCGCGCTCTTCGCCGACATGGCCCGCGCCTCCGCACGGCTGCCCGGCCCCGAGCCCGCGATGGCCGCCAAGGAACGGGAACTGCTCGCCCTGCTGGAGACCGGTTCGCCGGGCGGCGACCGCGGCTGGCTCGATGCGCTGATGCACACCCTCAACGCCGACTCGGACGCCATGCGGCGCGCCTACGAGGTCTACGCCCAGCTGGACGAGCTGGCCGAGGCCACCGAGGACGACGTGCGCGTGGAGGCGGCGGCCCGCGCCATCGTCGACAGCATCCCGGAGGCGGCTGTTCGGGCGATGAACATCCCTGCGGACGGCGATGTGGGTGAGGACGGCGGTTTCGCGGACGCCCTCTTCTCGGACTTCGCCCCAGCCCAGGCCGCGGCGGTGCGCCGCGCCATCGAACTCCTTCAGGAGCGTGCCCGGTGAAGGCGCTGAGAAGGGCCGTGCGCTGGTCCTTCGCCGCACTCGTACCCGGCGAGCTCGCGCTCGTCCTGTGCCTGACAAGCGGGGTGCGGCCGCCCCCGGCCGCCCGATCGGCAGTGGAGCTTGCCGCGCTCGCACTCATGACAGCGTCGGCCGTCCTGCTCGGCCTCGACCACCGCCGACACCACCGCACCGGTCTCGATCACCGCGGTGCCTTCCTCGCCGCGGTCGCCGACACCGTACCGGCGCCTGTGCGCAAGCTGACCGCGCACGAGATCTCCCTCTCCACCAGCTTCGTGCGCTGGGTCGCCCGCCGCGGCCCGCACGGCGTGGGCGACGGCGCCGTGCCCGTCCCCTACGCCCCGGGGCAGACGTCTTTCATGTACGGCTTCTTCTTCGTCAGTGTCGTCGAGACCGTCGCCCTCGCGTTCCTCGTCCCCTGGCCGCTGGTGCACGCCGTCACGCTCGTACTCGACGTCTGGGGCTGCTACTTCGTCATCGCCCTGCACGCCTCGTGCGTAGTGCGCCCGCACGTGATCGGATCCGACGGCTCCCTGCACCTGCGCTACGGCGCACTGCTGGACATCCGCATCCCGGCCGACCGCATAGCCTCCGTCCGCCAGGACCGTAAGTTCCCTACGAGCAGGCTGGCCGCCGTGGATGAGAACGGCGTCGCCGACCTGGCCGTCGGCGGCCAGACGACCATCACCGTCGAACTCACCGAACCGGTTCGGTACGTACGTGCCCTGGGCAAGCCCGCCGAAGCCCACACCTTCCGCTTCTACGCCGAAGACGCCACATCCGCGGTCACCGCGCTGAGGGCGGCCGGCGGCATCCACAGCCGGTAAACGAGGTGCGCTTCGGGGACCGCCCCTCGTAGTGTCCCTTGCGCACGTTCGACATTCGGCTTGCCCAGGAGGGCCCCGTGCCCCGGAACACCACGTCTGACGAAGCTGACACCCGCACCGCCCGGGCGGTCCTGCGCGAGGCCAACCACGCGCATGACGAGCAGTTCCAGCTGCTTCACCGGTTCGACGACGGAGTCCAGTCAGGAGCCTGGATCATCACCGATGACACCGGCCGACAAGCCGTGCTGAAGTGGAGCCCGGATCTCTCCTGGGCCCCTCAGATCGAACGGGCTGCCGCGGGCGTCGCCAAGATCCGCGCTGCCGGATATCCGACCCCCGCCTGGCTCGCCGTAGGCACCAGCACAGACGGCTTCGGATACCAGATCCAGGAACTCGCACCTGGTCGGACGAGACAGCAAGTGACCGCGAGCGAGGCCCGGTTGCTGATCGGCGTCCTGGAGATGCACGCCGGTCTCGACCCCGACCCGCAGCGATGCTGGTCGGAGTTCGTGACCACGCGCATGGCGGGTGAGGACCTCTGGCGGCAGACGGCGGAGACCGGTGCGACCGGACGGGACCTCGTCCACGCCTGCGAGCGGCTTCTCGCCGCTCACGGCCCCGTCACCTTGCCCACCGAGGACCTTGTCCACGGCGACTTCCGGCCCGGCAACATCCTGTTCGACGCGGACCGCGTCAGTGGCGTCATCGACATCGAGGCACTGGGCAGCGGAACCAGAGTCTTCGACTACGCGACGCTTCTGAGCGCCCACGACTTCACTCCCGAGGCACTTGAGATGCTCCGCGACGCCGGCGAGCAAGTGGCCGGACCCGGTGTGCTGGCCTACTGCTTCGCCCAGGTCGCCCTCGACCTCACCGTCTTCGTCCACCAGCGGAACCTTCAGCTGGGCATTCAGAACGTGGACAAGCTCCTCGAGCGCACACTGATCCTTCTGAGCCGCGCGGACGGGGGAGGCTGACGCGGGAGGCTGACGCCCCTACCGCACGGGGCACCGCTCCCTGGGGGAAACCCCCCAGCTCAAGACGGAGGTCAGCCTCGTTCCAGGGCGGCGCGGGCGCGCCTAGCGTCGGGGGCATGAACGTAGCCACCTGGGAACAGCCATGATCGAGGTCCGCGGTCTCACCAAACGTTACGGCCCCACCGTGGCCGTGGACGGCCTCGGCTTCGAGGTCCGCCCGGGCGCGGTGACCGGTTTCCTCGGCCCGAACGGGTCCGGGAAGTCCACCACCATGCGCATGATCACGGGCCTGGACCGCCCGGACGCGGGCACCGCCCGTATCCACTGCACGCCGTACGAGGAGCTGCGCTGGCCGTTGCGCGAGGTCGGCGCACTGCTTGAGGCCCGTACGTACCACCCGGGCCGCAGCGCGGCGAACCACCTGGCCGCGCTGGCCGCCGCCAACGGCATTCCCCGCGCCCGGGTCCGCGTCGTCCTGGACACCGTCGGTCTCGCCGACGTGGCGAACAAGCGCGCGGGCGGTTTCTCGCTCGGCATGTGTGACCATGGCCAACACCCATACCCCCAGCCCGGACAAGGCCGACACGTTCGACCCGGTGAACAACGTGCTCGCCGGGATCGCCCTCGGCCAGCTCGTCGTCGGCGTACTCGGCGTGCTCGTGGTCACCGGCGAGTACTCCTCCGGCGCGATTCACTCCACGCTCGCCGCGATCCCCAACCGGCCGCTGCTGCTCGCCGCCAAGGCGGGCGTCTTCGGCGCGGTGACGTCGGCCGTCGGTGAAGTGGTCGCGTTCGCGACGTTCTTCGCCGGGCGGCTCGCGCTCGGAGAAGGAGTGCCGGTGCCCGCCCTCGGCGATCCGGGTGTGCTGCGCGCGGTGGTCCTTTCGGGCGCGTATCTCGCCATGGTCGGGCTGCTCGGCATCTCGCTGGGCGCCGTCGTCCGGCACACGGCCGCGGCCGTCGGGGCCCTGGTCGGGCTGCTGTACGTGCTGCCCGCGGCACTGTCCGGGCTCACCGGGGTCGCGGTGGCAAAGTACTTCCCGACCATGATCGCTGGGAACTCGCTCGCCGTCTCCAAGCCGGTGGCCGACGTGCTCTCACCGTGGGTCGGCTTCGGGATGCTGTGCCTGTACGTGGTGGCGGCGCTCGGCGCGGGCGGCTGGCTGCTGACGCGCCGGGACGCCTGATCGCCTCACGGCGGACGACGGATACCTACAACAGGTGTGTACGTACAGGAGACTTGAGCCATGCACGAGTCAGCCGGGGACCGGCCACCGAATGGCGCGCGGGCCGAGCCCTCACGTCAGGTATCCCCGGGCGCCGTCCTGCGTGCTCCGTTCACGGCCCGTGCCTGGGCCGAGGCCACGTACTGCCTGGTCGGCTTCCCCCTGGCCGTCGTCGGGGCCGTTCTCCTCCTCGTCCTGCTCGCCCTCGGCACCGGTCTCACCGCCTCCCTCGTCGGCGCCGTCCTCGGCCTCGCGCTGGTGGTCGGGGCGGTCGGCCTCGCGCGCGGCTGCGCCGCCGTGCATCGCCGGCTCGCCCAGGGGTTGCTGGGCGAGCGGGTGCAGGCACCGCCGCGGCTGCGACCGACGGGCAAGGCGTTCGCGCGGCTGGACGCTCGCCTGCGCGATGCGGCGGGGTGGCGTTCGGTGGCATACGTCCTGGTGAAGCTGCCCGTCGCCGCCTTCGGCCTGTACGCCGTCGGCTGGTGGCTGACCGCCCTCCTCAATCTCTCCGCGCCACTGCGCTGGGCCGCGTTCCACCAGCGCCCCGCGGCGGGCGAGGCGGGTATGCCGACGATCACGCCGATCCCCTTCGGCGGTGGCGCCCCGCACAGCACGAGTTTCGCCGGGACCTTCGTGGCTGCGGCGATCGGCGCGGTGACGCTGCTGGCGGCGCCCTGGTTCACTCGCGGCGTCGTCGCCGTGGACCGCTGGCTCGTCCGGGCGCTGCTCGGTCCGGGCCAACTCGCCGAACGCGTCAGGAGTCTGGAGGAGAGTCGCGCTCTCGCCGTCGACGACTCGGCTGCGCTGCTGCGCCGCCTGGAGCGCGATCTGCACGACGGGGCGCAGGTCCGGCTCGTCGCGCTGGCCATGAGCCTCGACATGGCGAAGGAGCGGCTCGGCCCGGAGGGCGAACCGATCGCCGACCCGGCGCGTGTACGGCAACTCGTGGACACCGCGCACCGCAACGCCACCGAGGCCCTCGCCGAGTTGCGTGACCTGGCACGCGGCATCCATCCCCCGGCCCTGGACGACGGCCTGCCCGACGCGCTGTCGACGCTGGCCGCGCGGAGCACCGTGCCGGTGGAGCTCTCGGTGCACGTGCCGCAGCGGCCCACGCCCGCCATCGAGACGATCGCGTACTTCTGCGCGGCGGAGCTCCTCACCAACGTCATCAAGCACAGCGACGCGCGCCGAGCGGTGTTGTGGGTCGCACAGGAGGACGGCGTCCTGCGGCTGCGGGTCACTGACGACGGACGCGGCGGGGCTGCACTCGGCGCTGGAAGCGGGTTGACGGGCCTTCAGCAGCGGGTCCGGACGGTGGACGGACGCCTTGCCGTGTCGAGCCCGAGCGGCGGGCCGACCGCGGTGACGGTGGAACTGCCGCTCCACGCATGAGTGACACCGCAAGCAATGCGCTGAGGGACACGGCGGACGGCCCGCGCGCAGCGCATCTGCCCCCGCCCTCCCCCGCTCGAACCCGTGAGAGCATGCCCCCATGCGCATCGTGATCGCCGAAGATGCCGCCGTGTTGCGGGAGTTGCTTGCCCAGATGCTCATCGAGCGTGGCCACGAAGTGTGCGCGGCCGTGCCCGACGCCGACGCCCTCATCGCCGCCGTCGCCGAGCACCGGCCCGACGTCACCGTCGTCGACATCCGGATGCCGCCGACACACACCGACGAGGGCCTGCGAGCCGCGATCGACATCCGGCGCGAGCACCCGGGCACGGGCGTGCTGCTGTTCTCCCAGTACATCGAGACCAAGTACGCGACCAGGCTGCTCGCCGCGGGCTCAGCCGGGGTCGGCTACCTCCTCAAGGACCGCGTCGCGAACGTCGCCGAGTTCACCGACGCCCTGTCCCGCGTCGCCGCCGGCGGCACCGCTCTCGACGCGGAAGTAGTCACGCAGTTGGCCGGAGCGAGCCGCCGTGGAGGCGACCTGGAGTCGCTGACGGCACGCGAGCGGGATGTTCTGGCGCTGATGGCCGAGGGCAGGACGAACGCCGCGATCGCGCAGGCGCTGGTGGTGTCGGCGGGCACGGTCGAGAAACACGTCGCGGCCATCTTCGGCAAGTTGGGCCTGCCCGCGTCGGAGGACGCGAACCGGCGCGTGCTGGCCGTACTGCGCTACCTGGGGTCGTGGACGGCGCCGGTCCGCTGGAGTTCGGGTCGGATCTGCCGGACGTAAGTGACGCCGTCCGGCCGGGAGTTCAGCGATCCTTCGGGTCGAGCAGCCACAGCCCCAGGACCACCAGGAAGGACAGGCACAGGAACCCCGCGCCCCACCAAGGATCAGCGGGAACATCAGCTTGGCGCCGTAGCGGTCGGTCAGCGCGCCGACGGGAACGCGGCCGAGGGAGCCCACGATGACTGGCACCGCGACGAGGAACGACTGGTTGAACGAGCTCAGGTTCAGGCGTTCCCCGAAGTCGCTGCCGAGCGGCGCGATGAGGGCCCAGGCCCAGAACGTGAGAGCGAACCCGATGGTGGCCACAGCCAGGTTGCGGTAGGCCGCGGCGGGCGGGCGGTCGTCTGTTCCGCTGCGGGGTGTTCCACATGCCGATGCTAGGAAGGCCTGCGGTATCCCGGCCTGATCTGGTGCTCCGATCGATTCTCGAACCCCGGGATCGCGTCAGCATATGTTGACACCCGCTCAGCCGTCAGCATATGCTGACGGCTATGGAGAGCACACTCGAAATCGCCGAGGGCGCCGCCAGCAGCGACCCGGACACCGGGCTCCGCGCGGTGGCCGCCCTACGAGAACTCACCGAACGCCTGGAGATCCTCCAGGTCGAGAACGCACGGAAGCTGGGATGGTCCTGGCAGGACATCGCGGAGCGGCTCGGCGTCACCAAGCAGACCGTGCACCGCAAGTACGGCCGCCTGATAGGGAGTCGATGATGTTCGAACGCTTCACACCGGACACCCGCACCGTGGTGGTCCACACCCAGGAACACGCCCGCCGGCTCGGCCACAACTACATCGGCCCCGAACATCTCCTGCTCGCCCTCGCCTCCACCGATCAGCCCGCGGGCGCCGTACTGCGTGAGCACGGCGTGACGCCGGAGGGCGTGGAGGAGGAGATCGTCCGTCTGGTCGGACTCGGGGGCGCGTCCCACCTGTTCGGCACCCTCAACCGGGACGCGCTCGCGTCCGTGGGCATCGACATCGACGCCGTACGCGCCAGGATCGAGGAGTCCTTCGGGCCGGAAGCCCTCGCGCGCGCCGACAGTGCCGTCCACCACGGACCTCGCTCGCCGAGGCGCGGCCCGCGTCGCGTGGTGCCCACGGGCCTCGCCCGCCACTGGCGCCGGAGGCGCGCCGCCCGACACCCCGCCCGCACGGCACAGGCCCCCGCTCCCACCGGCCTGTACCAAGCCGCCGGCGCTCGCTCCGGCGGGCACATCCGGTTCTCCCCTCGCGCCAAGGAGAGCCTCGCGAACACGGTCCGCGAGGCACAGGCCCGGCACGACAGTCACATCGGCCTCGAACACCTCAGCCTCAGCGTCATCACCACGGCCACCGGCCTCGTGCCCTCAGTACTGTCGGCACTCGGCGCCTCGGCCCCGGCGTTGCGCACCGCGATCAGTGAGAGGTATCGGCAGGTGAGCTGATTCCCTCCCTCCCCCGGTCATGCGGCTACGGCGCCGTCGCCGTGGTCCGGTCGGGGGCGGGCGGGGCCGCCGGGTCGACGGCGATGACGAGGAACGTGGCGACGAGGGCGCTGGCCCCCGCGAGCCCGGCGGCGAGACGGCGCCGGGCCGTGAGGGTGGGGAGCGGCGTGGGGCCTGCGGGCTTGCGGTGGCGTCCCATGGGGGTCTCTCTGTCAGTGGTGTACGGCATCTGCGCCGGGTCAGAACGTGAAGCACTCTGCGTGGATGTGGTCTTCGGGCACCCCGGCCCGCACCAGCGCCGCGGTGGCCGCGGCCGTCATGCCGGGCGGCCCGCACACGTACACGTCGTGCTCGGCGAGTTCGGGTACGAGATTGCGTAGGGCCTGCGGTGCGAGCGGGTCGAACGAGGCGTCCGACGGGCCGAGCAGATAGTGCAGGGCCGCCTGCCTGCTGCGGGCGATGGCCTCCAACTCCCCGCTCAGGACGAGTTGTTCGGCCGTGCCCGCGCGGTAGAGGAGGGTGAGGTCGCCCGGCGCTCCGGGCAGCGTCTCGAACAGGGCCCGCAGGGGCGTGATGCCGACGCCGCCCGCCAGGAGCAGCACCTTGCGCCGTGTGCGGCGGTGTGCGGTGAGCGCGCCGAAGGGCCCTGTGGCCAGGACGCGCGTGCCCGGCGCGAGCCTGCGGACGCGGCGCGTGTGCCGGCCGAGTGCCTTGACGGTGATACGCAGTTCATCGCCGCGCACCGGCGCCGAGAGGGAGAACGGGAGCGACGTGTGCCAGAGCCCTCCCCTGAGGAATCGCCAGCGGAAGAACTGGCCGGGCTCGGCCCGCAGTCCGTCGAGCCCGATGCCCTGCATGACGACGGAGAACACGCCGGGCCCCTCGCCATGGACCGCGACCACGCGCAGGCTGTGCCGCAGCGCCTGGTGGACGGGCACGACCAGCCGATACCAGACGAGCAGTACGGCGACGGTCGTGTGCAGGAGGGCCCAGAGCCACCGCGTGACGACGCCGCTTGCCACGTCCGGGCCCGCGAGTTGATGCACGAAGCCCAGCGCAGCGCCCAGATAGGTCAGCAGATGCAGGGCCCGCCACGTCTCGTGGGTGACCCGGCGGCGTACCGCACGAGCGCTGCTCACACCGACGGCGACGAGCAGGGCCGTACCGGCGAACGCGGCCGCGACGGCCGGGTATCCGAGGAGGTCCACGACGGTGGAGACGACGTCGGTGCCGGCGTGGGTGGCGTATCCGCACACGGCGAGGACCAGATGGGCCGCGCACAGCACCAGGACGTGACGTCCACCGGCGGCGTGACGGCGGGCGAGGCGGTCGGCGCCGACTCCGTGCTCGACCGCGGGGATGCGCGCCATGAGGAAGAGCATGACGAGAATGCCGTATCCGGCGAGCAGTCCGGTGAGGTGTGCGCCGGTCGCGAAGAGCACGTCGAGCCGTGCCGACGGTTCGGCCTGTACGGCCCAGAGGGCGCTGACGCCGATGCCGCCCATGACGATGCCTGCACGCAGGGCGCCCGGCGAGATGCGGAGGGGAGCGGCGGGACGGCCGATGCGGGGGCGGCGGGTGGGCCGCGGGGGTATGGGCGGGCACTCCGCGCCCGGACCCTCGACGTGGCGCAGATATGCGTTCAGGGCGGGGTACCTGGAGAGTTCGGATTCGTTGGCGGCCTCGGTCGTCACGCGGCCACAGTAGGGGTCGAGAGGGGCGAAAAAAGCCAGGTCAGAGGCCGATCACTGATCCTTAAGGCAGGCTTGAGGATCGCCTCAAGGGTGGTTAAGCCACGGGCCTCTCGACCTCGGAACGGTTGGGGAGCACCACCGCGCCGGAAACCACCGCTCCGCGTTTCCGGCCTCGTCGCCAGGAGGTCACCGTCGCGGGCAACAGTGACTCCCATACCGCACAGGGGACTTCGCCCTCTTGTACACAATGTCGGACAGGCCGGGGGTCCGACGCCCCCATGGAGCCTGATACAAACCGTCGGCACCCTGGTACAAAGAACACGTCTTCGGCTCCTCCCGGCCGTGCCTCACTCATCGGACACGGCGTACGAGACAGACGTGTCGGCCGGACCGGCCCGCGCCGAAGCCCCCGCACCGAGCCTCGACCAGGCATGCCGGGCGCACTGATCACAAGGCGGCTCAGAGCAGCCCCCACCCGTGCAGAAAGGCCGACGGTTTGAACCCGCAGACATTTCAGGATGAGGCACCTCCCCACATACCCGCCTCGGGTCAGCGCATTGTGATCATCGAGGACGACGAGGCCCTGGGGCGCTCCGCAGCGGCTCACATCGGCCGCTGGTACGGCACGGTGCACCGCCTGCCGCGGCCCGACGACGACACGCTGCGCGAGCACCTGGAGCAGTCCGTCGACGCCGTCGCTGTCGTCTCCCGTGATGACATCGTCGCCCTGCGCTATGCCTTGCTGGCCGAACATCTCAAGCCGGGCATCCGGTTGGTCGTGACCCTCTTCGACCGCACGGTCGCCGACGAGGTCTCCCGTACGGTCCCCAACTGCACCGTCCTGAGCATGACCGATGCCATCGTGCCCAGCCTCCTGGCCGAATGCCTCGCCCCGAGCTACGCCATGCTCCAGCCCGACGGCGGGGGCGTCATCGCGGTCCGGCGGGAGGACGGGACCACGTCCGTCGAGCATCTGAACGGACGTGCCCTCGCGGCCCACGCACATGTTCACCCCCGCGCGTCCTTCCCTGCGTGGCTGCGCTCCCTCGGGACGTCCGCGAAGGCGCTCATCGCAAGTCTGGCCGCCCTGTCGGTGGTCTTCTCGGTGGACATCGCGCTCGGCGTCCTCGTCCTGCACGAGCACTGGACCGACTCCGTGTGGAACGCCGCCCGCGCGCTCACCACGATCGGCTCCTCGCCGGCGGCCGAGCACGGACCCGGCTGGTACAAGGTCCTGTCCGCCGTCTCGATGCTCGCCGTCCTGGTGCTGGCGGCCATCTTCACCGCGAGCGTCGTCGACCGGTTCACCGGGCACCGCATGACGAGCATCCTGGGCGCCCGGTCCATCCCGCGCCGCGGCCACGTCATCGTCGTCGGCCTCGGGCAGGTGGGCCTGCGGCTGTCCGCGCGGCTGAAGGACCTCGGCATCAAGGTCGTCGCCGTCGAGCGCAACCCCCAGGCAGCGTGCCTCCCCCTGGCCCGCTCCCTGAACATTCCCGTCGTCCTCGGCCGGGGCGGTGACCGCTTCCTGCTCGAACGCCTCTCCGTCCTGCGGGCCCGCGGTCTTGCCGCGGTCGGCTCGGACAGTCTGGCGAACATGGCTGTCGCGGTCGCGGCCCGGGCCGTCGCCCCCGACCAGCGGATCATCCTGCGCGCCGGAAGCGACGAGGTCACGACGGACTCACAGTCCCTGTTCCGGATCGGTGCGGTGTGCGACTTCCCGCGCATCGTCGGCGCGTTCGTCGCCGCGTCGGTACTGGGCGCCGAACCGTCCAGCGTCTTCGTCGCCGAGGACCGCACCTGCGCCCTGTTCCCGGACGGCCAGGTGGTGGACCTCGCCACGTGGGACACATGCCCCGGGCAACACGAGGACGAGACCGCACCTGGCCGTACTGCGTCAGGCGTTGAAGCGTCAGCGGCCACGAACTGAGGGCGGACTCACCGCGCTCGCACTACTGGCCAGTTGGACTGCCGTCCGCTCCACCCGGCATGCCGTGAACACGGCCGAGGAGAAGGAGGGGACACTCGATCGAGCGTGACCGACGCGCCGGCGCGATCACCCGCGGCGGGGCCATCTCACTGCCGGCTTGCGCCAGTTCCTAGGTGCCGGGGGTTCCGTGTATCGCGGGCGTATCGAAAATCGCATACGCCACCGCAACGGCCCTCCCTCTCCAATGGGGGCCATGAACCACGACGCATCCCTGCCGGCACCGCCCGGCCGCACACGCAGGATCGTGTTCCTCGGCCTGGCGATCGTCGTCTTGGCGAGCGGCGCGTTCGTTGTGCGCGGGCCGCTCATGATGTCCGCTCCGAGGTGCATGGCCGGGCGGTGGCACGGCTGCTTCGACACGTTCAACGGCGTGGTGCTCATGACGTTGGTCGCGCTGCCGTTGGCCGCGCTGGTGGTGTGGGCTCTGGCGCTCCGTCGACGTGCCGCCGGCGTCACATCGGCGTGGCGGATGTCGCTGGCCGAGGTGGGCATGGTCCACGGGACGGTGCCGTTCCTGTGGCTGACCATGATGCCGGGCGCCGGAGCCGGCATCGTCCCCGCCCGGGTGAGCCTGGTACCGCTGCGGGACCTGGTCACGATGGGGACGCTCGGGATCGTCGGCAACCTGCTGGTCTTCGCGTCGCTGGGGTTCTTCGCCCCGATGCGGTTCGCGGCGCTGGCGTCCGTGCCGCGGATCCTGGCGCTCGGGGCGGGCTGCTCGGTCCTGGTCGAAACCGCACAGTACGTCCTGCGCCTTGACCGGGTGTCCTCCGTGGACGATGTACTGGTCAACGCCGCCGGCGCCGCACTGGCCGCGCTGGCGACGCGCCCCTGGTGGCGCACTGCGGCGCAAGCGCCGTCGGACCGGCCTCGCCCCGCGCCGGCACCGACAGGCTGAGTCGCGTGTCCGGCGTGCACACTTCTCCGCACACGGCCTTGCAGACGCCGTTGCATACGTCGGCGATATGTTCTGCTGCCTAGGCTTCGCACATGCGCGTACTGATCGTGGAGGACGAGCCCTACCTGGCCGAAGCCGTCCGTGACGGTCTGCGCCTTGAGGCGATCGCCTCCGACATCGCCGGCGACGGCGACTCCGCCCTGGAACTCCTCAGCGTCAACTCCTACGACCTCGCGGTCCTCGACCGCGACATCCCCGGCCCCTCCGGCGACGAGGTGGCCCGGCGCATCGTCGCCTCCGGCAGCGGCATCCCGATCCTCATGCTCACCGCCGCCGACCGGATCGACGACAAGGCTTCCGGGTTCGGGCTCGGCGCCGACGACTACCTCACCAAGCCGTTCGAGCTGCGGGAGCTCGTCCTGCGGCTGAGGGCGCTCGACCGCAGACGCGCGTACGCCCGGCCTCCGGTCCACGAGATCGCGGGCCTGCGGCTCGACCCCTTCCGCCGGGAGGTCTTCCGCGACGCACGCTACGTGGCGCTCACCCGCAAACAGTTCGCCGTCCTTGAAGTCCTCGTCGCCGCCGAGGGCGGGGTCGTCAGCGCCGAAGAACTCCTTGAACGGGCGTGGGACGAGAACGCCGACCCCCTCACCAACGCCGTGCGCATCACCGTCTCGGCGCTGCGCAAACGGCTCGGCGAACCATGGGTCATCGCCACGGTGCCCGGCGTCGGCTACCGGATCGCCACCGGTCCGGACACCACCGCCCCCGACGGTACGCCGCATGGATAGGCGCCCAGGGCTCAGCGCCCGACTGAAACTCACCCTCAGCTACGCCGGATTCCTCGCCGTCGCCGGCGCTCTCCTGCTGGCCGTGGTGTGGGTGTTCCTGCTGCGCTACGTACCTGACAACCCCAAGGGCCTTCTCGGGATCTCGCCCAACCGCTACCTCCTGGTGCACACCTTCGCCCCCGCCGCGGCCGTGGCCATGGTCTTCCTGCTCGTGTTCGGCCTCGTAGGGGGATGGATCCTCGCCGGCCGGATGCTCGCGCCGCTCACACAGATCACGGATGCGGCACGGATGGCCGGGAGCGGGTCGCTGTCCCACCGGATCCACATGAAGGGCCGGCAGGACGAATTCCGTGAACTCTCCGACGCGTTCGACTCGATGCTCCGACAACTCGAGTCCCACGTCGCCGAGCAGCAGAGGTTCGCCGCGAACGCCTCCCACGAACTGCGCACCCCGCTGGCGATCTCGCGCACCCTCCTCGACGTCGCCCGCAAGGACCCCACGCGGGACCGGGACGAACTCATCGAACGCCTGCACGCCGTCAATACGCGGGCGATCGACCTCACCGAGGCCCTCCTGCTGCTCAGCCGTGGCGACCGCGGAAACTTCATCCGCGAGAGCGTCGACCTCTCCCTCATCGCCGAAGAAGCCGCCGAAACGCTGCTCCCCCTCGCCGAACAGCGCCGCATCACGCTCGACGTCACCGGCGGGGCGGCCCGGACCAGCGGCTCCGCGGAGCTCCTGCTGCGGATGGTGACGAACCTCGTCCAGAACGCCATCGTCCACAACCTCCCCGCCTGCGGCACCGTGACCGTCCACACCGAGACGCACGGCGACACGAGCGTGCTGCGGGTCGAGAACACCGGCCGTCGGCTCCCACCGGAACTGGTACCGACCCTCACCGAACCCTTCCAGCGCGGAACGGAACGCGTACGCACCGACGAGCACGCCGGCGTCGGGCTCGGCCTGGCCATCGTCCACAGCATCGTCCGCGCCCACGACGGGACCCTCGACCTCGTCCCCCGCCCCGCCGGCGGTCTCCTCGTCACGGTCCGGCTTCCCGGCACGGCGTAGGCATGGTCCCAGGGCATGGTTGGCGGTCGGCCATGGCGTCGTGGCGCCGGAGCCGACCTGACCAGGCCCGCCCGGGCCGCCTTCGCACCCACGGGCCGACGGCGAAGTCCTCCCAGAGTCCCTCTACGGGCGTGCACTTACGTGGCCGGATGGCGGATCGGCTGCGATGCTGCCCTCATGGGGACAAGACCGCGGCGCAGCCAGGCCGAGCGGGATGAGATCACCGTCGAGATCGGCTATGCGCTGTTCAGCGCGTGCTTCCTCGGAGGCATCGTCTTCGCGACGATCGCCGGCCCCGCCTTCGTCTGGCACCTCCCTCCCTCTGTCGAGCGCTCATTGGTGGCTACGGGGACTGTGGTCGGCGGCGTGCTGGCAGTGATGCGCGTCGTCCACGTCCTGTGGCGATTCGACTCGCAACGCCGCTGACGGACAACCAGGCGCGGGCGGTCGCCGCATCAGCACGGCCGGCGGTAGGGAACGTCAGGGATGTGAGCCTTCCATTCCTGTTCCGTAAGAGGGCCCGACCCGGCGCGGAGGCCCCGGATCAGCCGCGCCGGGGCGAGGGCGCGGGTGAAGAACCTGCCGTTCTCGTCCACCGCAGTAACCGCTGAGCCGTCGGGGCGGAAGGGCGAACTCACGACCCGCCGAGTCGGAGCGCGCCGACCACGTACAGGCACCCGGATACCGTCGTGAGCAGAAAGGCGAGAGTCGTGTGGACGACGAGCCCTCGTCCCGGGGCAAGGCCCAGGTATGCCCGTGCCGCACGGCTCACCCGGGGTCGGGGGACTCCTCGCGCGGCGTTCGCGTCAGCCTTCTCGATCGCTCGGCGAAGCTTCCCGCGGGATCTCTTCGTCGTGATGCCCAGGCGCACACCATGGACGTCGCACACCACCAGGGTGCGGTGCGCGCCGCCGTACGAAAAGGTCGTGAGCAGGCGGACGGTGGCGATCCGGTTCAGGTCGACGGACCGTTCGCCGGTCAGGGTGTGCGCGGTCAGGTGCGACGACGAGTGCCGGAACGGGGCTCGTTCCTCGCACAGTTCGGTGAGGAGGACGCAGCCAATGATCACGCACACCAGGGCAAGCCCGATCGGTGTGCCTTCGGGGACTGCCCCGGTCCGGGCCAGTCCGTAGCCGGCGAGGGGCAGCAGAAGAACAGCCACCGCCAGTCCCGATCCCACGCGCGCACGCGCCACGCTGCTGGTTGTACTCGCTTCCACTGACGCCCCCCGTTTCAGCCGACGGGCACCAGCATGCATGCACGGTGGGTTGTGCCGCACTGCCGATGTCCGGCAATCTTCGGCGCGGGATCCGCCAGGAGCAGGAGCAGGAGCGGGACGCAGGACCGCACGCGTCCCCGGAACACCCTTATGCCTGATCATCCATCAAGTCGAGCTCGTTCCAAGCCGGTTGGACCTGACCGACTATGCACGCGAGCCCCTGTGGTGAGCTTCGGCCGGTCTCGTGGGAGCGTTGCGTAGCGCGTCGCCGCCGCTTGAAGGATGTGCTCGTCCGAGAGAGCAAGTGGTGCCCGTCCCCAGAGAGCAAGAAAGGCAAGGAGGACTTCTCACTCCTTGCCACTCTTAACTTATAGCGCACTGGGGGGCTTGCGGCAAGGCCCCCACCTTGCCGCACAATCGCTGGCCGAGGCCCGAACCCTGCGGAAATGGGAGATCAACGAAGTGCACTTGCTGTTGTCGGTTCATGGGTCGTGCGGTGGCGTCGCGCCGGAGCGGGCGCTCGGCGCCGAGGTGCCGGTGGGCGCCGCGTCGTACTTCGCAAGCGTGACCTCGGATCGGAGCTGATGACATTGACCTCCACGACCACCAGTGCGTTCGACCTTGCCGAGCGTCTTTCCTCCAAGGCCGACGCGACGCTGATCTCCGGCGATGAGCAGCACTTCGCGGCAATCGCGAGCAGCCTGGACCAGACGATCACCGAGCTCTCGAACCGTCTCGACGTGCTGCGCAAGGCCCCCGGCGGCATCGGCCGCGAGGCGATGGACCGGGACTCGGAGATCCACCGGCTGACCGGCCGCCTGCGCGCCCTGCGCCGCTTCGGCCTGGACCTGTGCCTGGGCCGTGTCGTCGGCGCGGACGACGGCGAGCCCCTGTACATCGGGCGGCTCGGCCTCACCGACAGCGAGGGCCGCCGACTGCTTGTCGACTGGCGCTCCCCCGCCGCCGAGCCGTTCTTCGCGGCGACGCACGCCAACCCGATGGGCCTGGCGAGCCGCCGCCGGTACCGCTGGACCGGCGGCCGGATCAGCGACTACTGGGACGAGGTGTTCACCGCCGCCGGCCTGGAACAGCGCGCCGCGCTCGACGACCAGTCCGCGTTCATCGCCAGCCTGGGCAGCAACCGTTCGGCCCGTATGCGTGACGTCCTCGGCACCATCCAGGCCGACCAGGACGCCATCATCCGCGCCGGTTCACGCGGAGCGCTCGTCGTCGACGGCGGGCCCGGCACGGGCAAGACCGTCGTCGCCCTGCACCGTTCCGCGTACCTCCTCTACTCCGACCCGCGCCTCAGCCACCGTCGGGGCGGTGTGCTGTTCGTCGGTCCGCACCGGCCCTACCTGGACTACGTGGCCGATGTCCTGCCGAGCCTCGGAGAGGAGGGCGTGCAGACCTGCATCCTGCCGGACCTCGTCGCCGAGGGCGCGACGGCGGAGGACGAGACCGACCCGGACGTGGCCCGCCTGAAGTCCTCGGCGGACATGGTGCAGGCGATCGAGACGGCCGTCAGGTTCTACGAGGAGCCGCCCACCAAGGGCATGACCGCCACGACTGCCTGGTCCGACATCTGGGTGAGCGCCGACGACTGGGCCGAAGCGTTCAAAGCTCCGGGTCCGGGCGCCGCGCACAACGAGGCGCGGGAGCAGGTCTGGGAGGAACTGGCCACGATCCTCATGGACAAGCAGGGTATGGACGAGGACGAGGACGGCGTCTCGCCCGATCTGTTCCTGCGTTCGCTGCGGCAGGACAGGGATCTGGTCGCGGCCCTCAACAGCGCGTGGCCACTGCTCGAGGCCGCCGACCTCGTCTCCGACCTCTGGACTGTCCCCGCCTACCTGCGGATGTGTGCCCCCTGGCTCGACCGCGACGACGTGGCGAGGCTGCAGCGCAAGGACGCACCCCAGGCCTGGACGGTGTCCGACCTGCCGCTCCTTGACGCGGCTCGGCAGCGCCTCGGTGACCCGGAGGCGGCGCGGCGCAAGCGGCAGCACCACGCCGCCGTCGCCGCCGAGCGCGAGCGCATGGCCCTCGTCATCGACGACATCATCTCGGCAGCCGACTTCAATTCGGCCGGCGACGACAGCGAGGGCGCGGTGCGGATGCTGCGTGGGAAGGACCTCCAGGACAGCCTGATCGACGAGAGCGCGCTGCCCACGGCCGACCCGGACCGGCTCGCGGGACCGTTCGCACACATCGTCGTGGACGAGGCGCAGGAACTGACCGACGCGGAGTGGCAGATGCTGCTGCTTCGCTGTCCGTCGCGGAGTTTCACCATCGTCGGGGACCGTGCTCAGGCGAGGCACGGGTTCACGGAGTCGTGGGAGGAGCGCCTGGAGCGGGCCGGGCTCGACCGGATCAAGCCAGCCTCCCTGAGCATCAACTACCGCACGCCGGAAGAGGTCATGACGGAAGCCGAGCCGGTCATCCGGGCCGAGCTCCCCGACGCCAACGTGCCGACATCCATCCGCAGCAGTGGCGTCCCCGTCGTCCACGGGCCGGTTACGGACCTGGATCCGATCCTCGAAACCTGGCTCGCCGCGCACGACGACGGGATCGCCTGCGTCATCGGCGACCCCACGTTCCGGGCGACGTCACGCGTCCGGTCCCTGACCCCGGAGCTGTCGAAGGGCCTCGAATTCGATCTGGTCGTACTCATCGATCCGGAGGAGTTCGGCGACGGCATCGAGGGAGCGGTCGACCGCTATGTAGCGATGACCCGGGCGACGCAGCAGCTCGTCATCCTGACGAGTTCCTGACCCGTGAGAGACAGGCCGGCGTGATCGCCGCTGAAGGTTTCCGGGTGTGCCCGGGCCTGCCGCTTACGTGGCGGGCCCGGGCACGCGCGCGTCCAGGCATGCGCCTCTCAGGTGCTGTCGTCCACAAGACGGACCGGCTCTTCCTGCCCCGCCAGGGCGCGCGGCATCGGCAGTCCGCCGTCGGACTCCAGGGTCATCAGGTGCGCGTCGACGGCCGCCTGGCCTTCGTGGAGGCCGAGGTCCATCAGACCGTCCACCGGCCCGCTGATGCTCCACTCGTGTTCCTGTCCGTCGTGTCGGCTGACGCGCTCGGGCTGAGCACGACAACCGCGGTCAGGGCGGCCAGGCCAGTGCGGGAAGGCGCGTGAATTCCTCCGGTGGGAGGCTGGTCGGCGGTGAAACCGTCGAACCGCGTTCTGCTGATCACGCGCGCCGAACTCACTCACAGTCACCCCGATGCTGGGGTCATCGCCCCGGACGGCGGCGTGGGCACGGCCGCGCCCGCCCGCCCGGTGCCGCCCGCCCGGTGCCGCCCGGGCGGCACCGGGCGCCGCACTCCGGTTGCGCGAGCACCCACCGCGCCGGGGAATGGCCAAGAGAGGAACACCACCCACGTAAGGAACACCCCCATGCAGAACGTCCTGCTCAACAACGGCGTCGAGATGCCGATCCTCGGATTCGGCGTCTACCAGATCCCGCCCGAGCAGACCGAGCAGGCTGTCAGCGACGCTCTCGCCGCCGGCTACCGGTCCCTCGACACCGCGGCCGCCTACGGCAACGAGGAGGCCGTCGGACGTGCGATCAAGGCCAGCGGCATCCCGCGCGAGGACCTGTTCGTCACGACCAAGCTGTGGATCTCCAGCGCCGGCGAGGAGAACGCCAGGCACGCCTTCCACGCCTCGCTGCGCAGGCTGGGCCTCGACCACCTCGACCTGTACCTGATCCACCAGCCCTTCGGCGACGTCTACGGCTCCTGGCGTGCCATGGAGCGCCTGCACCACGAGGGCGTCGTCCGGGCCATCGGCGTCTCGAACTTCTACCCCGACCGGCTCGTGGACTTCATCGACCACAACGAGATCACGCCGGCGGTCAATCAGATCGAGACCCACCCGTTCAACCGGCGCACCGTCGACCAGGACGTCATGCATGAGCGCGGGGTCCAGATCGAGTCGTGGGGGCCCTTCGCCGAGGGCCGCAACAACCTCTTCTCCGACCCGGTGCTCACCGAGATCGGCGCCGCGCACGGCAAGTCCGTTGCGCAGGTCGTGCTGCGCTGGCTCATTCAGCGGCAGGTCGTCGTGATCCCCAAGTCGGTCCGCGCCGACCGCATGGCGGAGAACCTCGACGTCTTCGACTTCGAACTCACCGACAGCCAGATGGCGTCCGTCGACGCCATGGACACAGGCCAGTCCCTGTTCCTCGACCACCGTGACCCGGAGGTCGTCAGCCGGATCGGCAAGCTCCAGCCGACCACCTGACCCTCGCGCTTGGACCAGGCCGACGCGGCTGCCGATCGCCTGCGCACGCATCAGGCCGCGACGCGCCCCCTCGGGAGCACAATGCCTCAGTGCTCACACTCACCGACATCGCCGATGACCCGCTCGTCCTGACGCGCCGCCTGCGCCTGCGCGACGGTTCGCGAGCCGTGCTGCGCCCTCTCGTCCACGCCGACGTGAAGCGTCTGGCCGACTTCCTTGCGGGGCTGTCCCCGGAGTCGAGGCGGCTGAGCACATTCGACGGATACGACCTCGCGGCGGCCCGCGAACTGTGTGACGCGATCGCCCGTTACGACAAGCTGCGGCTGGTGCTCGAGGACGAGTCCTCGGAGCGGATCGTGGGCCTGTTCGAGCTGAGCCTCGCGCTCACCGCCTCCGACATCGCGCGCTACCGGGTCGCCGGAATCCCCCTCACCGAACGGACCGACTGCCGCTTCGGCCCCACCCTGGCCGACGCGTATCAGGGCAGCGGGGTGGGCTCGCTCGTCATCCCGTTCGTCATGGAGGCCGTACGACGGCTCGGGCGGACGCGGGTCATCCTGTGGGGCGGCGTCCTCGCCGACAACGCGCGAGCACTGCGCTTCTACGAGAAGAACGGGTTCCGGCTCGTCGGCCCCTTCATCGGACCGGACGGCACGCCGTCGCTGGACATGATCCTTTCCCTCCCTCTCCACCTACCGCCTCGGCCCGCGTGACCTGCGCAAACACCTGAGCCCGGCACGGGCCCCGCGCCGGATGCAGACTCGTCCCCAGGTCCCCGCCTCCACCTCCCGCCTGCACCCACGGCTCTACAAAAGGGGTCCTGCGGTCATACCGGGGGATGACCGGCCACCCAGTCCGACTACCGCAGGCGTGGGTCGGAGTCCGGCCCGGAGGCTGACATCCGGGCTCCGGAATGCGGCGACGATAGAGGGAGAAATCCTGCTGACTTCCCTGACGTGCCATGGCACCGCCGGGCGGTCGCCCCTGCCTCCGCCTCCACCCGACGGGAGTCTCTTTCGCCGTGGCTACCTTCCTTTACAAACTTGGGCGCCTCTCCTTCAGGCGGCGCCGCTATGTGGCACTTCTGTGGGTGCTGCTCCTGGGCGGCATCGGATACGCGTCATCGGCCGCGCCCGCCCCGCCCGCCGACTCGTTCTCCATGCCGGGAACGGACTCCCAGAAGGCCTTCGACCTGCTCGACGAGCGCTTCCCCGCCGCCAGTGCGGAGGGCGCGACCGCCCGCGTCGTCATCCGGGCGCCGGAGGGCGAGAAGATAACCGACCCCGCCGCGAAGGCCGAGGTCAAGCAGCTCGTCACCGCGCTCGGCAAGGGGTCGCAGGTCGCCGGTGTGGCCGACCCGTACAAGGCGAACGCCGTCAGCAAGGACGGCACCACCGCTTACGCGTCCGTCACCTACAAGGTGATCTCGACCGAGCTCACGGACAAGACCCATGACGCGCTGACCGACGCCACCGACAAGACGCGCGCCGAGGGCTTCACCGTCGAGACGGGCGGCGACGCGGTCCAGGCCGAGCAGGAGATGGGCGGCTCCGCCGAACTCATCGGCATCGCCGTCTCCGCGGTCGTCCTCGTCATCACCTTCGGCTCGCTGATCGCCGCCGGCCTTCCGCTGCTGACCGCCATCATCGGTGTCGGAATCGGTGTCTCCGGCATCGCCGCCCTGGGGAGCGTCCTCAACCTCTCGGGCACGACCTCGACGCTGGCGATGATGATCGGGCTCGCGGTCGGGATCGACTACGCCCTCTTCATCGTCTCCCGCTACCGCGCCGAGATAGCCGAGGGCCGGGAACCGGAGGAAGCGGCGGGCCGGGCCACCGGCACCGCGGGCTCCGCCGTGGTCTTCGCCGGACTGACCGTCATCGTGGCTCTCGCGGGTCTGTCGGTCGTCAACATCCCCATGCTCACCAAGATGGGCCTCGCAGCGGCGGCCACGGTGGCCATCGCCGTACTCATCGCGCTGACCATGATCCCCGCGCTGCTCGGTTTCGCGGGCAAGCGCGCCCTGCGCCGCAAGGACCGTAAGAACCTCGCGAAGCCGGCCGCCGCGCACAGTGCCAGGGATGCCAAGGACGCCAAGCCCAACCTCGGCACCCGCTGGGCGCGCCTCGTGCTGCGCCGCCCCGTCACCGTGCTGCTGATCGGTGTACTCGGCCTGGGCGCGGTCGCCATCCCGGCGACGAGCCTGGAGCTCGGGCTGCCCGACGAGGGGACGTCGGCGCCGGACACCACGCAGCGCAAGGCGTACGACATGCTGTCCGAGTCGTTCGGGGCGGGCTTCAACGGCCCGCTGATGGTCACCGTCGACACGGGCGGAGCCAAGGACGCTGCCGCCGCCGCCAAGACGGTGGGCACGTCCCTCGCCAAGGTCGACGGCGTCGCCGCGGTCACCCCCGCCTCGGTGAACCCGGCCGGTGACACGGCGATCATCACGGTCGTCCCGACCACCGGACCGAGCGACCACAAGACCGAGGAACTCGTCAAGACGATCAGGTCCACCACCGGCGGCCTGGAGGCGGACACCCACTCCGACGTCCTGGTCACCGGGCAGACGGCGATGACCATCGACTTCTCCCAGACCCTCAACGACGCGCTCCTGCCCTACCTGGGTCTCGTCGTCGGGCTCGCCTTCCTGCTCCTGATGCTGGTCTTCCGCTCGGTTCTCGTCCCGCTGAAGGCGGCCCTCGGCTTCCTGCTGTCGGTCGCCGCGGCGCTCGGCGCAGTCGTCGCCGTGTTCCAGTGGGGCTGGCTCGCGGACATCGTCGGCGTCGACCAGCCGGGCCCCATC
Source organism: Streptomyces sp. NBC_01003 (assembly GCF_045162695.1). Taxonomy (NCBI): domain Bacteria; kingdom Bacillati; phylum Actinomycetota; class Actinomycetes; order Kitasatosporales; family Streptomycetaceae; genus Streptomyces; species Streptomyces sp. NBC_01003. The sequence continues at coordinate 9,406,132 of NZ_CP108707.1, read as the reverse complement.
ATGTCGATGATGCCGATCTTCATGATCGGCGTGGTGTTCGGCCTGGCGATGGACTACGAGGTGTTCCTCGTGACACGGATGCGAGAGGCGTACGTCCATGGGGCCCGCCCCGCCGAGGCGGTCGTCACCGGCTTCAAGCACGGCGGCCGGGTCGTCGGCGCGGCGGCGATCATCATGATCAGCGTCTTCTCCGGGTTCATCATGGAGAACAACGACATGATCAAGATGATGGGCTTCGGGCTCGCCATCGCGGTGTTCTTCGACGCCTTCGTCGTCCGCATGGCGATCGTCCCGGCGGTCCTCGCCCTGCTCGGCAAGTCTGCCTGGTGGCTGCCCCGCTGGCTCGACAAGATCCTGCCCAACGTGGATGTCGAGGGCGAGAAGCTGCACAAGACCCTCGCCCCGTCGTCGTCACCGGCAGCCGAGGAGGAGCGGGAGCTGGAGCCCGTACGCGGCTGATCCCACGGCCCCGCCCGATCCGGGGCCCCTCCCCACCGCAAGCCCGCCGCCCCGGTGATCACAGTCACCGGGGCGGCGGGCTTGCGGCCGTACACACAACCGCCCCTGCACAGGCGGGCAGCGGTCGCCGCTGCGCCTTCAGCCGCGGATCATCGACATCAGCTGCCCGTGCGTCTCGGTGTCGGCGGCCACCACAAGTCCGCGCCCCGCAGGCCCAGTTGGGGCACCGTCGATCCCAGTGACCACGCAGCCGGCGGCCCGGCACAGTGCGATGCCCGCGGCGAAATGCACACTCCCGGTGAGGTCACCGCCATCGGTGACGTACGCGGCGCGCCTGCCGGCCGCGACCCAGGCCAGCGCCAGCGTCGTCGACACGACCCGCGGCCGGAACCGCTCGACGAACGCGGGACGGGCCAGCAGATCAACGGCCCGGAAGCCGGGCCGGCCGATGAACGGCGGGTCCAGGTTGACATCCACGAGCGAGGTGGCGGAGGTCGGGGCCAGCGGCTCGTCCACCCCGTCGCGCCGCACCCAAGCGCTCGTGCCGTCGGTGAAGAACACCTCGCCGCTGAACGGGTCGGCCACCGCCGCCGCTCCATCGCGCAGCGCCACGTTGACTGCAACGAGCATGCTGCCGACGGCGTAGTTCAACGTGCCGCACAACGGATCCACCAGCCATTGGCGCGCGGCATCGGCCGTGCCTTGCTGCCCGCCTTCCTCACCGACCACCGCGTCGTCGGGGCGGGCGGCGCGGATGACGTCGACAATGGCCTTCTCGGCCTCCACGTCGGCGGCGGTGGCAAAGTCCCCCGCGCCCTTGTCGATGCGGGTGAGGCGTCGCCCGTACAGGCTGCGCACCACGTCGGCACCGGCACTCGCCGCGGCTGTCGCGACCACGGAATCGTCAGAACTCGCAGATGAGTTGATCACGCGGTGCACAGTATCGGGCGGCGCCGGACCCGGCGGCGGAAAGCTCACCGCCGGGTCCGACCCAGGTGCAGATCGCGTGGCGGACAGGTCGTTACGACGCCGCTCGCCGGGTCCCGGCTTCCACGGCGGTCGGTTCACTCAAGCCCAAGTGGTCGCGCAGGGTGGTGCCCTCGTACTCCGTGCGGTACACCCCGCGCTCCTGGAGCAGCGGGACGACGGTGTCGGCGAAGACGTCGAGGCCGCCGGGGGTGATGTGCGGGACGAGGATGAAGCCGTCGGCCGCGTCCGCCTGGACGAAGTCGTTGATCGTCTCGGCGACCGTGGCCGGGGAACCCACGAACGACTGGCGGTTGCCGGTCTCGATGACGAGATCCCGGATCGACCACTTGTTGGCGGCTGCACGCTCCCGCCACTCGCGGGCGGTGGCCAGCGGGTCGCGGTACATGCGGACCTGGGCGCGGCCGCGCGCGATGGTGTGCTCGCCGAGGTCGGGGTCGATCTCGGGGAGCGGGCCGTCCGGGTCGTAGCCGGACAGGTCACGGTTCCAGACGAACTCCAGGTGCTTGATCGCGGTGGCGCCACTGACCTGCTGCCGGCGTACCTCGCGGGCCAGCTCCGCCGCCTCGACGTCACTCTCGCCGAGCACGAAGGTCGCGGCGGGCAGGATCAGGAGCTGGTCGTGCGTACGGCCGTGGCGGGCCAGGCGGCCCTTGACGTCCGTGTAGAACGCCTGGCCCTCCTTGAGGGTGCTGTACCGGCTGAAGATCGCGTCGGCGCTCGACGCGGCGAACTCCCGCCCCTCGTCGGAGTCGCCTGCCTGGAAGATCACCGGGCGGCCCTGGGGGCTGCGGGGGACGTTGAACTGACCGCTGATGTCGAAGTGCTGTCCCTGGTGGACGAAGGCTCCGGCCTGGGCGTCGCGCAGGAAGGTGCCGCTCGCCTGATCGGCGACGATCTCGTCGCCGTGCCACGAGTCGAACAGCTCGCTCGCGGTGGTCAGGAACTCCTTGGCCCGCGAGTACCGCTCGTCCTGCGGCAGGAACCCGCCGCGCCGGAAGTTCTCGCCGGTGAACGCGTCCCAGGACGTGACGACGTTCCACGCTGCACGCCCGTCCGAGAGGTGGTCGAGGCTGGCGAACTGGCGCGCGACCTCGTAGGGCTCGTTGAAGGTGGAGTTGATGGTGCCGGTCAGGCCGAGGCGCTCGGTGACCGCGGCGAGCGCGGTGAGGACAGTGAAGGTGTCGGGCCGCCCCACCACGTCCAAGTCGTAGATCTCTCCGCCCTGTTCGCGCAGGCGCAGGCCCTCGGCCAGGAACAGGAAGTCGAACTTGGCCCGCTCGGCCGTCTGCGCGAAGTGGGCGAAGGAGCTGAACTCGACGTGACTGCCGGCCTTGGGGTCGCTCCATACGGTGGTGTTGTTGACACCCGGGAAGTGGGCCGCGAGGTGGATCTGCTTGCGGGGCATGGTCTGTGTTCCCTCCGGCTCAGACGGTGGCGGTGGCGGCGTAGCGGTTGGCGGGGCGCGCGAGCCCGAGGAGTCCGCGCAGGGTGTCGGCCTCGTACGCGCTCCGGAACGCTCCGCGCCGCTGCAGCTCGGGGACGAGTCCCTGGGTGATCGCGGGTAGGTCGTGGCCCACGACGGCGGGACGAAGCCGGAAGCCGGTGAGGCCCGACTGCTGCAACTCCTGGAGCAGATCGGCCAGTTGAGCCGGAGTGCCCGTGAAGATCCGTGCGTCGCCGGCGTACGTGTAGCCCGCCAGGCCGTCGAGGCGTTCGCGCCGTGCCGCCGCCGCGGCCGGGTCGTCGTCCAGGAAGACCACGAGGTCTCCGAAGACATGGACAGGCTCGTCCGAGCGTCCGGCCGCGGCCTGTGCCGTACGGATCTCGTCGACGATGGCACGTGCCTGGTCCGCGTCGTGCGGGGTCACGTATCCGATGTCGGTGGAGCGTGCGACGAGTTGGAACGGCACGCTCTGATGGGCCAGGGCGGTGACGACCGGCTGTCCCTGGGGCGGACGTGGCGTGATCGAGGGGCCCTTGACGCTGAAGTGCCTGCCCTCGAAGTCGATGTAGTGCAGCTTGTCGCGGTCGATGAAGCGGCCGGTGGCGACGTCCCTGATCTCGGCGTCGTCCTCCCAGCTGTCCCACAGCCGGCGCACCGCTTCGACGTAGTCGGAGGCCTCGTCGAAGAGGTCGCCCGTCAGCTCTTTCGCCTCCGGGCTGTCCAGGTCCTCGATGCGCAGGGCGGGAAACGTACGGCGTCCGAAGTGCGCGGCCTCGTTCCGGCGTGCCGACACCTGTACGCGTAGACCCGCGCGGCCGGAGCTCACATAGTCGAGCGTGGCGATCGCCTTGGATATGTGGAACGGCTCCGTGTGTGTGGCGACCACGGTCGGCACGAGGCCTATGTGCCGGGTCAGCGGGGCGACGCGGGCGGCGATGAGCACGGCGTCGAGGCGCCCGCGGACCTGGTCGGTGCGGGCGTCGGGTTCCGTGAAGTGCGAGGACTGGGGCCCGAGTCCGTCCTCGATCGTCACGAAGTCGAGCAGCCCGCGCTCGGCCTCCTGGACGAGGTCGGCCCAGTAGCGGGCGGTGAACAGCTCCCGGGGCCGGGACACCTGCTCGCGCCAGGCGGCCGGGTGCCAGCCTGCGCCGTCAAGGGCAACGGCAAGGTGCAGTGCGGAGGTTGAAGAGGGCAGCAAAGAAGACGAGGACACGAAAGGGTGCCTTCCTGATCGACCGTACGAGATGAGCGACCCTCAGGCGGAGGGTGCGACGGCGAAGAATCCGGTCAGGAACAACAGAGCGCGCCGGCCACGCGCTGGAGGTCGATATGGGCCCGGGTGTACAGGTGCACCGGGCGGTACGGGGCGATGACCAGGGCGCACAGGCGGGACACCTGGGTCATGAACGCCCCTCCCCCTCATCGCCAGTGCACACGGCATTGTCAGCAAGAACGGTCGGCCGCCGCCGTCTGTTCCCGCTTCGGGCCCGGATCTCACACGGAACCCTGCGTGTGTTGATACCGGGGAGGCCCACGACTCCCCGCGCCAGGTCAGTCCTCGGCCCGGTGAAGCCGGATCTCACGGTTCACGAAGAGGTGCACGTATCCACACTTCCAGCAGATCAGGCCCGTCGCCGTCGCGTCCGCCCACGCCAGCTTCATGAACTCCATGCCGGTGCTGTTGAGCCTGATGCCCCGCTCACGGAAGAGTTCGCTGCGGCAGACCTGGCAGGTGATCCACATCTCTCCCAGCGACGCGCGTACCGGCTCGGCCATTGTCGTGCTCCCCCGAGTCGTCACCACACCCGAACCGAGCGGGGTGATCACCTTGCATTCGGGTGCTCATGGCCGATGAGGAAGGTGCTGGGCGCCCGTCACTGAGCGAGGGAACCGACCCAGTCCTCGACGGTGACGACCTCCGCCCACTGCGGGAACAGTTTCCCGATGAGGGTCCGGTGCACCTCCGGGTCGAGGTCGAGGCAGGCGTCCGACAGGACGGTGAGGCCGAAGTCCAGGTCGTTGGCCTGGCACAGGGTGTGCAGCACCACGCCGCTGGTGGCGATGCCTGCCAGCACAAGGCTGTTGATGTCGCGAGCCCTGAGCACCGAGTCGAGGTCGCTGCCCGAGAACGCGCTCGCCCGCCTCTTGGTGACCACGATGTCGCCCGGGCGGGGCGCGACGTCGTCGTGGATCTCGGTGCCGGGAGCCCCGTCGGTGAACAGGCCCGCCTGCAGAACGGTGTCGAGCGTCCTGTTGCGCGGGCTGACTTCGGGCTGACCCGGCCGTAGCCGCATGACCACGTAGATCACGGGGATCCCCGCCGCGCGGGCGCCCGCGATCGCCCCTGTCAGGCGGGCCAGATAACCGGATCCGTCGTCGGCGATGCGGACGACGTCCCGCTGGACGTCCATCACGAGCAGCGCGCTGTTCGCCTTCACCATGCTTGCTGTCCCTTCCCTCATGGAGGCACTTGAGCGGGGCCTTCATGGAATCAGAAGAGCGTGAAGAGTTCACCGCGTTCCGGATCCGGTGTCCGAGCCGCGCTGTGCCGCGAGGTGGCGCCAGGGCCGTGAACCGGCGTCAGCCGGTGTGCCGTCCAGGATGCGGGCCGTGCGGGCGGCCGGTTCGAGGACGACCGTCGCCAGGCTTGCCCATCGCTGTCCCTCGGGAAGGCTCAGGTCGGGCAGACAGGTGAGGGCCGCTTCGCCCTTCCCCGATACGAGAAGGGCGACGAGTTCGTCCGGGGACTGCGGCAGCGCGGTGGGCGTCAGGCGTTTCCGGATGAGGTCGTAGCGCTCGCCGGAATCCGGCTGGTAGAGCCAGGTCTTCTCGCCGGCCGCAGGGGTCGGCGAGAGGAAGTGGTTGGTGCGCACGAGCGTGCCCCGGTCGGATTCCACCGCGAACACACCCTCGGGACTCAGGTCGAGGAGTACGGCCTCGGTGGTGTCGAAGAGGGCGAACGATCCCGAGGAGGCGATCGGGGCGCCGCGCACGATCTCGACCGCCTCCGCCACGCTCCCGGCTTCCTCCAGGACGACGGCGGCAAGGACATGCATGGGGATGCCGCCGATGCCGTCGCGGCGGTGGCCCAGGATGTTGAAGTGCAGTGCGAGGCCTGCGCTGTTGATGCCGATCTTGCCGAGGATGCCGTGCTCGGTGAGGCCGACGACGTCGTGGGTGCCGCCGCGGGACTCCAGGGTGTGCCAGTAGGGGTTCAGTTCGACGTGCCAGTCCCAGGTCTGAATGCCGAAGGTGTCGACGGTGCCGGAGGCGCCGCCCGTGCCGCCCGTGCGGCGGACGATCGTCGAGCATTCGCCGGGTGGGACGGTGGCACTGCGGGCGAGTATCTCGGTGCGGGCGTTGAGCGCGGCAATGCGCCAGATGTCGACACCGGCGCCGTGCGCGATGCCCTCGATCTCTGCCCGCGCGCGGGGGCGGAACGCGTCGATGGTGTCGAGAGCGCGCTCGGCGTCGTCGCGGACCTGATGCGGGCTGGTGCCGCCGAGCCGGAAGAAGCGGTCGTACCCGGCGATCCCTCCGGGGAGGGTGTCGCGCAGTCGATCACCGCGGGCGGCTCCGCGCGCGAAGGGGTCGGACGAGGCGACCGCGACGTGGAGGCGTTCGGCGGGACGGGCGATCATGACTGCCTTCTCCTCGGAGACTGTGGGGATGTGGCGGGTGTGGGGATGTCGGGGCATTGCGTGGGGAGGTGGCTGCGGCGCGCGTCGGTCACTCGCCCGGTTCCGTGATCACCGCGCGGCGCCGCGTGCGCCCCAACCCTCCATAAACGGCGGCCGAGACCACGAGTCCCGCGATGAGGGACAGGTTCGCGCCGCCGAGCAACGACGAGACGGGGCCGGTCCAGAAGCTCGTACTCACGCAGAGGACCCCGGCGAGAGCGCCGGCGAGGAACCCCGCCACGCCCGCCCGGTGCACGCCCGCGTCGTACCAGAACGGGCTGCCGCGCCGCTCGTCGAGGAGTTGGGGGCCGTCGTAGCGGTTGCGGCAGATCCAGATGTCGGCGACGTACACGCCGACGGCCGGTCCCGTGACCACCACGACGAGTTCGAGCATGGTGTTCACGCTGGTCAGGAAGTCGAAGACCAGGAGTGCGTACAGCGTCATGGCCGTGGCCAGGATGCCGATGATCAGGACAGCCCAGATCCGGCCGAGCCGCACGCCGATGGACTGGAAGGTGAGACCCGCGCTGTACGCGGTGAGGCCGTTGTTGGCGACAGTGTTGAGGACGACGGCGATGACGAACACCGGGATGAACCAGCCCGGGAGGATCCCCTCGAGCGCCGCCTCCGGGTCGCTCATGTCGAGTGTGGTGGCGGCCAGGGCGCCGACGCCGGTGAAGAGCACGCTCGGCAGGAAGGCCCCGAGCGCGGTCCACCCGGCCACCGCCATCGGCTTGCTGTCGCGCGGCAGGTATCGCGCCAGGTCGGGGCTGTTGCTGTACGAGAGCGGGGTGGACGCCATGATCGCGAAGCCGCCGGCCAGCGTCACCCAGAGCTGGGCGCCGTGCAGTGACTCGGCGGGCCGGTAGGACCAGTCGGTGTGCGCCAGCGCGTAGCCGCTCACCACGACGAACACGACGGTGAGGGCGACGCTCAGCACGGAGTACAGCCGCACGATCGTGGCGTGGCCGTACACGCTGACCACGAGGGTGACCGCGGCGATCCCGCAGATGATGACGGCGTCGAGCACGGGGCTGTCGGGTGCGCCGAGCCGTCGGGCGAGCCCGAACGCGGCGACCGAGGCGGCGGACCAGTTCAGCGCCAGATAGGCCGCGGAGATCAGCCAGCCGGTGAGCGCGATGACGGCCTTGTTCCCGAGGATTCCGTACATGGCACGGGAGATGACCGAGCCCGTGGTGCCCGCGGCCGGTCCGCTGACGGCCAGGACTCCGGTGAGCGCCCACAGCAGGTTGCCGGCGACGATCACCGCAAGCGCCTGCCCGAGGGTGAGGCCCATCAGGACCAGCGCCGCACCCACGACGAGGCTCAGGTAGCTCACATTGGGCGCCGCCCACACCGCGAACAGTTCCCGCGGCCGGCCGTGCCGCTCCTCTTCGGGGATGTGGTCGATCCCGTGCGCTTCCAGCTGTCCGGCCTGTTCCACGGCCTTGGCCGTGTCACTGCCGACGGTGGCTGTCAGGTCTCTGGTCGCCATCGCGTCCTCCCATGAAGCGTCACGGCATGACCGATCGACCCTATTGGCCGCATGCCCAATAGTGGAGATCTAATAGCGGTGGGTCGCGCGACGTCAAGGGTTCACCGGAAATACGTTCGCGATACAACGGAAGCCGCACCGTCGATACGCCATGCCCAGGAGACAGCCGGACCCCGACGGGCGATCGGCCCTGACGCCCGCCAGGACAACGGTCAACTCACGGACCGCGACGGCGGAGGCGCGCGCGATCTGTCAGACCTGCTCGATCTGCCCGACCTGCCCGAGCGGCTAGAGCGGCTAGAGCCGCCAGGGCCGCCAGGGCCGCCAGGGCCGCCAGGCGGGGAACGAGCCGACGTCCGCCCTCGGCATGTGACGGCTCGTCCCCGACCTGGCGGCCCTGTGCGTGGCGTGCGGTTACGCGGCGGGCTTGCCCGGCTGGTCGTGGGTCGAGCAGTGGATTCCGCCGCCGCCACCCGCGATGGTGTCGATCTTCACGGGCACGATGTCACGCGTCGGGAAGTGGTCCTGGAGGATCCCCTTCGCGCGGTCGTCTGCCCGGGTGTCGCCGAAGCGCGGCATGAACACGGCGCCGTTGGCGACGTAGAAGTTCGCATACGTCGATACGAAGTCGTCGCCGCGGCCGGTGATCTTGTCGAGGTCCGGCTGAGGCAGGTCGACGACTTCCAGGCGCTTGCCTCGGGCGTCCGTGGCTTCCTCGAGGACCGACCTGGCCTGGTCCGCCGAGCGCGACCACACGTCCGGCGGGCTGCCGGGGTACGCCTGGTCCACGAGGACGACGCCCGGCGCGGTGAACCTGACGAGGCTGTCGACGTGGGCGTCCGTGATGTCCTGGCCCCGCACTCCGGCCAGCCAGAGCACCTTTTCGACGCCCAGGGTGCTCTTGAGTTCGGCCTCGATCTGTTCGCGGCTCTTACCGGGGTTGCGGTTCTTGTTGACCACCGAACTCTCGGTCAGCAGGAGCGTGCCCTCGCCGTCGGTCTCGAAGGAGCCGCCCTCGGCGACGAGCGGGGCCTTCGAGCGGGCGATGTCGTACTTGGCCAGCAGGAGTCGGCCGACCTGGGCGTCGTTGCGGTGCTCCTGCTTGTTGCCCCAGCCGTTGAAGTTGAAATCGACGCCCAGCAGGCGGCCGTCCGACTCCTCCACGAACACGGGGACGATGTCGCGCGCCCACAGGTCGTCCACTTCGAGAGGGATGACCTCGACCTGGGAGCCGCAGGCCCGCTGGGCGGCGTCGACCTGTTCCGGCCGCGCCATCAGCACCACCGCCTCGTACTCCGCCACGGCCCGCGCCACGCGAGCGATGTCGTCGCGCACGGCGGGCAGATCCTCGAACCACACCGATTCCAGCGCGGGCCAGGACATGAACGTACGAGTGTGGCTGTCCCACTCCGCTCCGAACCTGCGGCCCGACGCCTTCACCCCGCTCGCGGAGGACGAGGACGCGGAGGAGGTCAGTTCGTCACCGGGGCCGCAGGCCGCGGCTCCGAGGGCGAGCGCGCCGACGCCGGCGAAGGAACGCAGCGCACTGCGACGGGACATGGGGGGATGGGGCACTGAGAACTCCGGAATTCAGCTGACGGGCTACTTTCAGGATTCCTGGATCCTGAATCGTGGAGCCCTGGGGACAGAAATATCCGACGGCTGTCGCCTTTTCGGTTATCGAGGCGCGTTTTTCAGGTAGCTGGATGCGTTTTCGGATATCTACGTGCGTATGGGGGTGTACGGCAGCGTGTGGGGATCTACGGCACGGGTTCGTGCATGGTGGAGCAGTGAATGCCGCCGCCTCCGCCCATGAGGCGGTCGACATCGAGCTGGATCACCTCGCGTCCGGGGAACGCGTCGGAGAGCGCCTGGCGGGCGGCGTGGTCCTTCGTCCGGTCCCCGAACTGTGCCGTGATGACGGCGCCGTTGACGACATGGAAATTGAGGTACGAGTCGACGAACTGCGAGCTGCGTGAGCGGACGGTATCGGGGCCGTCGACCTGGATGACCTGGAGTCTCCTCCCCCTGGCGTCGGTCTCGCCGGACAGGATCGCGAACTGCTCACGCGCGTCGCGGGCCCAGACGTCCCCCCTGTCGCCGGGCGGCATCTGCACCATGACCACGCCGGGGCGGATGAAGCGGGACGTGACGTCGATGTGGTTGTCGGTGATGTCCCGGCCGCGGACGCCTGGAACCCAGATCATCTTTTCGGCGCCGTATGCGTGCAGTACGGCCTCCTCGATCTCCGTCCGGCTCATTCCGCGGTTGCGGTTCTTGTTGACGAGGCTGCTCTCGGTGGCCATCACCGTCCCGTCACCGTCGGTCTCGATCGAGCCGCCTTCTCCGACGAAGTCCGCCCGTTCGAATTCGAGTTCATTGAATTCGGCGACCCACTCGGCCACGGCGGCGTCGTCTCGGTGCGTCTGCTTGTGGCCCCATCCGTTGAAGTTGAGGCCTACGGCGTCACGGTTTCCCCGGCCGTCGCGCCGGAAGACGGCGCACGTGTCACGCATCCAGAGGTCGTCCGTGGGGATCGACGTGATGACGGTGACGTCCCGGCCGCAGGCAGCCCTGGCGTCCTCGGCGGTGTCCTCGTCCGGGGCACACATGATGACGGCCTCGTAGGCGGAGACCGTGCGGGCGATGAGGGCGATGTCCTGCTGGACTCCGGACAGCCGGCGGCCCCAGATGGATCTGCTCGCCGGCCAGGACATCCATGTCCGCACGTGCGGGACATCGTCCGCCGGTACGTGCCATCCGTCATCGGCTGTGCTGTCGTAGCCGGGCTGACGCGAGGGGCTCGCCCCGAAAAGCGCGTCGAGCAGACGCCTGCCCAGCGGAGGTTCGTTCATGGGAGGGCTCCACATCAAGTGCTGTGTATTGAGCGGCTGTTGAGGCCACCGAATCGCCAGGGAGCGGTCATCGGCGACAGGGACCTTGCCGAGCCTCGCGTGGGACGGGCCGGAAGCCTCTACGGCCGCCACCGTTCGCCCACGCCGTGACGGGAGCCGTCAGCCTGCGGCGCCTGGGCGGCTGCCGCACTCACCCGTATCCCCTGGGCCGCAGGGCGCGACCCGGGCAGGGAGCGAGCCGGGCGGCTCGGTGTCACCACGCCCCCATTGTGACACTGACTGGATTTTCAGTCAAAGAGCCGCGCAGGGCCCCGGGCGTCCGGCGAGCCTCTGGGGCTCGGCCCACCCAGCCCATGAGCCCTACAGCTCAGCTCCGCAGATCAGCCCTGCGGATCGGGAAGAAGCTCGCGCTCCAGAGCGGCGGCCACATGAGCCCGGGCCTCGGCGGTGGTGAGCAGGCCGGCGAGCCAGCGCCCGCTCAGCCCTTCCACCAGCGAAGTCAGCCGGACCGCGGCGGCGCGCGAGTCCACCGACGCCGGGATGTCCCCGTCGTCCTGACCGTCCTCGATCACCTCGGCCAGCTCGACGAGCCAGCGTTCGGTCAGTGTCGCCAGGACCGGCCGCAGCCCTTCGTCGAAGGTGGCCGCGGCTCGCACCTCGCCCCACACCGCGGAGTTCTCGCGCACGGACCGGTCGTCCTGGAACTCTCCGACCAGCAGCCGGAGCAGCAGCTCACGAACGGGGGCGTCCTCGTCGTCGGAGACGCCCGCATACCCTTCGGCACGGTCGTTGACGTACTCCAGCGCGCTCGTGACCAGGCCCGACCGGTCGCGGAAGTGGTAGTAGATCAGGGTCTTGGACACACCCGCCTCGGCGGCGACCTCCTCGACCCGCAGTCCTCTCACTCCCCGCAGGGCGATCACTCGGCAGGTGGCTTCCAGCAGTTTGGCGCGTCGAGTACTCACGTCCGTACTGTAACCAGCAGGTCAGGGCGCCGGAGCGACGCACACCGCCGGGGCGGGCAGCACCTACCTGCGCTCCAGCCGCCCCAGTTCGGCGTCGATGGCGTCCAGCATCAGCTCGCGGGCGTGCTCCAGCGGGAGGATGCCGCTGAGCCAGCGCATGCTGATGCCCTCCACCAGAAGCGTCAGCCGCTCGGCGGAGATCGCGAGGGCGGTGACGGTGGCCATCGGCCGTACCTGGCCGAGCAGTTCGGAGATTTCCTGCACCCAGATCAGCGTCGCCCTTGCCAGGTCTTCCCGCAGATCGGGGTCGAAGATGGCACTGGCGCGCAGCTCGCCCCACGCGGTGCTGTTCTCGCGGACGACCGGCTCGTCCTGGAGCTCCAGGAGAAGGGTGCGCTCCAGCTCCTGACGTGGGGTCAGGGGCTCGGCGTCGGCGTCGTGCTCCGTGGTGTAGCGCTCGGCGCGGTCGTTGATGAACTCCAGGGTCCGGCGCAGGATCCCCGCGCGGTCCTTGAAGTGGTAGTAGATGAGCGCGGTGGACACCCCGGCCTCGGCGGCCAGCTCCTCCACCCGCAGCCCGCGCACTCCGCGGCGGGCGATGACCCGCGCGGCTGCCTCCATGATCCCTGTTCTACGGTCGCCCACGATTCCTACCCTAACCGCTCTCACCGGCCGAACCTCACCTCTTATTGACTGAAACTTCAGTCACGGGCACGATGCAGTCCAATCCTCTCCCCTGTCCCGCGCGTGCCACACGCGGCCCCCTTGTCCGTCACACCCTGAGAGAGCCACCGCATGACCTCCGACCGGCGCGGAGCGCCACCCTCCTTCGAGGCCCTGTCCGCGGACGATCCGCACGAGATCGGCGGCTACCGGCTGTGCGCCCGGCTCGGTTCGGGCGGCATGGGCCATGTCTATCTGGCCTTCACACCCGGGGGCCGGCCGGTCGCCCTGAAGACGGTGCGACCGGAACTCGCCGGGGACACCGCTTTCCGCCACCGGTTCGCCCAGGAGGTGACGAACACCCAGCGCGTCCACGGCCTGTACACGGCCCCGGTCATCGACTCCGGCACGGACGCCGCGACACCGTGGTTGGCCACCGCCTATGTGCCGGGGCCCTCGCTGCACGAGGTGGTCCACCGGCACGGCCCGCTGCCCGTTCCGACGGTGCTGCTGCTCATGGCCGGCATCGCCGAAGCGCTCCAGGCGATCCATGCCGCCGGTGTGGTTCATCGCGACCTCAAGCCGGCCAACGTACTGCTGGCCTCCGACGGCCCGCGGGTGATCGACTTCGGTATCGCCCGGGCCGCCGACGCCGTCGCGCTCACCAGCGCGGGCCTGCAGATCGGCACACCCGCCTTCATGGCCCCCGAGCAGGCCCTGGGCAGACCCGCCACGGACGCCACGGACGTCTTCGCGCTCGGAGCCCTCGCGGTGTACGCGGTCTGCGGCGCGCCGCCCTTCGGCAGCGGCCCCGAGTCGGCCCTGTACCGGGTCGTGCACGAACAGCCCGACCTCACGCACGTACCGCCCGAGCTGCAGAACCTGCTGTGGCAGTGCCTCGCGAAGAACCCCGGGGACCGGCCCACCACCGGCGCCGTGATCGAGGCCGTGCGCCACCATCCGGCCGCGGGGGCCCGGCTGCGGTTCACCGACGGCTGGCTGCCGCACTCGATCCGTGCCGACATAGCCCGCCGCAGCGATCTGCCCGAACCCCTCCAACCGCCGCACGCCCAGCCCACTTTTCCGGACTAAGGAAACGATCAAGGTGGAGGCTCCTTCGCCAAGAGAGCGGCTCCGTCGGTGACGGGGCCGCTCGTTGTGGTGTTGACGTTGAAGTCGCTTGTTGGTCTGGACGGGGCGGACCTCATTCGGTAGCTCTTCTGTCTGTCACCCATGCCGGAAACCTAGGATTCGCAGGGACGACCACCGTCGGCAGGGGAAGCCCTTTCGACGTACGAGCGAGGGGATCCGTGTCTGACGACCATGAGGCATTTCTGAAGCCGCTGGAGCCGGACGATCCGCGGGAAGTTTCCGGCTACCGGCTCACCGCGAGGATCGGTGAGGGCGGCATGGGCGCGGTGTACTTCACGCACACACGAGGCGGGCAGCCGGCAGCGCTCAAGCTGATCCGGCGGGAGTTCGCGAGGAATCCTGATTTCCGGGCGCGGTTCAAGGCGGAGGCGCTGGCGGCGCGGCGGGTGTCGGGCTATCACATCGTGCCGGTCGTGGACCACAACGTGGACTCCGAGGAGCCCTGGATCGCAAGCGCGTACGTGCCCGGAGTGCCGCTGGGGGAGGCGCTGACGGCGTACGGGCCGCTGCCGCTGCCCGCCGTCTTTGAGTTGGTCGGCTGTGTGGCGCAGGCGCTGGGTAATGTGCATGCGGCGTCGGTAATCCACCGCGACTTGAAGCCGGGCAACATCCTGCTGGGATCGCAGGGGCCGTGGGTCATCGACTTCGGCATCGCGCGGGCGGCGGACACCACGCAGCTCACACGTACCGGCGGGGTGATCGGCACGCCGCAATTCATGTCGCCCGAGCAAGCGTTGGGGCAGAAGGTCACTCCGGCCACCGACGTCTTCGCGCTCGGTCTGATCGGGGCCGTGGCGGCCACCGGGCGTCACCCCTACGGTGAGGTCCGGGGCGTCTCCATTGCAGCGAGCATTGCCAACACCGAGTTGAGGCCCCCGGATCTGAGCGGCTACCCAGCCCCGTTGAGGCCGTTGCTGGATGCCTGTCTGTTGGTGGATCCGGGACAGCGTCCGACGCCCGCCGCGCTCGCCGAGCGGTGCGCGGAGGCCGCGGAGCGGCAACTGCGCGACTTCGACGGCTGGCTGCCTGCGCCGCTCGCCAAGGAGATAGGCCGCCGCGAAGTGGCCGTCCAAGATCTGTGCCCGGCTGAACCAGGGCCGCCCGGTCTGCCTACGATTCCTGAAACGCATGCCTTGCCGCAGGCCCATCCCGCCACAACTCCTCAGTCTCCTTTCCGATGTACGGCCTGCGGAGCGGGTCTACCGAAATGGACGGGGCGCTGTCCCGAGTGCAAAGGGTGGGGCACGATCGAAAAGGTCCCCGCGCGATCGACGGCGGCAGGGAACGCGCATGCTTTCCGATGTACGGCCTGTGGAGCGGGTCTACCGAAATGGAGGGGGCGCTGTCCCGAGTGCAAGGGGTGGGGCACGATCGAGGAGGTCCTCTCGTGAGGCTGCTCCCATAGGTAGGTAGCCCCCAGGGTGAGGCAGCGATCATGAAGACTCCTGGTCATCGAGCGGCTCTGAGCCTTGGCGTGGAAGGTCCGTGAAGAGCGGCATGCCGAGATCGACGAGCTGAGGGCGACCGTCGACGGGGGTTCGTTTGAGGCTGTGCAGCTTGGCGGTGGCGGCGTCGAGGCTGACCTGGAGTCCTTCGACTTCACCGAGCCAGCCGTTGGCGCGGGCCTCACGGACCCGCTCGCGGAGGTTCTGGATGATCTCGATGAGCCGGGACCGCTGTTGTGGGTCGATCTGGAGGACGGGGCAGCGGATGCAGGCGTGTTCGTGTTTGCAGGGGGTCCCATAGGGACGTCCGCAGGTGCCCAGGGAGACCTTGCGGAGCTCGAAGTGCTGCTGGAAGTCGCGCCACTCCTGCTCGGTGGGCTCCCGGTACTCCTCGACGGGCCGTTCGGCCCGCCGGCGGTCGAGGAAGCCGCGGTAGGTGCGGATCAGGTCGTCCTGGAAGACTGCAAGGTAAGCCTGAGTGGTCGTCAGGGTCTTGTGTCCGAGGATGCGTGCGGCGATGTGGACGGGCAGTCCGCCGGTGACGGCCTCGGTCGCGAACATCCTGCGGAAGTCGTGGGGCGTGTAGCGCATCGGGGTGCCGGCCTGGTCGAGTAGCCCCATCCGGGCCAGGGTCTTACGGAGCAGCCGGGAGACCGTGTTCTGCCCCATGACCTGCGGCTGCCAGTAATGGCGTCGCTGGAAGAGGTGCGGCAGCACCGGCCTAGTGACGCGTTCGTGGTCGTCGTAGCGGGCAACGAGCGGGATCTTGCCGCCGTTGGCGTCGCGGAGGCGCTTGATGATCGTGGCCAGGACGCTGGCCAGTTCCGGGCTGACCAGCAGGAGCCGTTCCTCGTTGCTCTTGGACGGCACGATCTGCAACAGCGGGACGATCTCGCCGGTGTCCGGAAGCTTGTAGGAGACCAGCGCGAGGTGCGTGATCTCGGTGAGTTCCTCGACGCGTACTCCGGTGTGTCGCAGGGTCTCGATCACGGCCCAGAACGCTTCGTCCTCGGCCATGCTCTGATTGATCCGCTTCGTGCTGCCCTCGGCCTGGACGTAGACGTGCGGGGTGACGTGGTCGGGGCGACTGGTGACCTTGTGGGCAGCAGGCATGACCCGCAGGTAACGAGTGCCCTCGTGGTCGAAGTACTCGTCGAACGCGGTGGCCTTCGCGGCCGCCAGCAGCGCGGCCGTCTCATCCCGCTCACGCTCGGCGGCTTCGACTAGGCGCCCGAGGTGGGGGAGCCGCTCGCGGACCCGCTGGTGCATCCGGGCCTGGGTCTGGGCCACGGCCTTGAGGTTGCCCGCGCCGTCGCCGCGGCGGATCGGGCTGGGGCAGGCCCACTGGGCCCAGAACGGGTCCTCGTGCGCCCACTCCTGGATGTCGAGGTAGAAGCCGCGGATGCGCATCATGACGTCGTAACGGGAGCGGCGCTCAACCACCTCGCCGCTCTTGTTGACGTAGGTGAGCAGCCGCTGCTTCCAGCCGTCGACCACGTCCTCGGACAGGCGGAGAGTGTCGATGCCGGGGTGGTGGGCCTCGATGTCGGCCCAGAACACCCCGGCCAGTTCGCGGACCAGGCCGAGGAAGGTGCCGTAGTCGACGCCGGGCCGGCGCTCTTCGAGGTAGCGGACCAGCAGGTTGCGGACGGCCGTGCTCTGGAGGTTGTAGAAGTCGACCAGTTCGGCGGTGGGCCGCTGGCCGTGCCGCAGCGCGTCCTTGAGGGTGTCCTTGGAGTGGATCACCTCGGCGCCCCGCAGCAGATCCCAGGCGCTGTGGGTGCCATCGTAGGAGTAGCCGATGGCTCGCCGTCCCCAGGCCCGTGCCTCGAAGACGTCCTCGGCAGTGAGTTGATCGAGGCCGCGGCCGGTGTGCAGGATCATCTTGGAGATCACGCGCAGGCCCTCGTCGACGTGTCGGCCCGTCATGCCCAGCTCATGGCCGTGGCGGCGCATCTGCTCCAGCTGCTCGGGCGGGAACATGCGCTGGATGTCCTTGAACAGGGCCATGGCCTTGTAGCCGCGCAGGAACTCGTAGTCGGGCAGCACGATGCGGCTGATGAACATGCTGTTCAGGCCGCTCAGCAGCGTTGCGCGGCGTCCCTGGTAGCTGTGGCCGTTGTCGGTCTGGGCGAGCACCTGCTCGATCCAGTCCTTGCCGCGGTCGGCGCCGGCTGCGCGCCAACGGGCCTGCCACCCGTCGCCGGGGTGAGTCGAGAGCCAGTCGAGGACCTGACCGGCCCCGATCAGGCGGGACCGTCCCAGAACCCTGCCGTTGATGTAGTCCTGCGCCGGCCAGACCGGGGAGAGAGGCAGCAGGGCCAGGACGTCCTCGCGGCCCAGGTGCTCGTGGGGGCCGGTGCGCTTCTCGTCTGCCTTCACGCCGTGGGCGACAAACAGTCGGCGCTCGGGAGTAGGGCCGGAGCCAGCGAGCATCACGCGGTTGGCGCGGCGGCTCATGACTGACCACCTCCGAACAGCACATCCAGGTCGCTGGTCTCATAGCCCGTCGCCACCGCCGGTGGCGGAAGTTTCGCCCGGTCCCTCACCTCGGCCAGATGTTCCTGGACGCGGCGGATGACCTGGGCTTCCTCCTCCACCAGGTAGATGTCCGCTGTGGTGGACAGGTGGGCGTGACCGAGGATGGTCTGCACGTCCCGCAGTGACAGGCTCTCGTCGCGCGCCATGCGCAGGGCGGCGGTGTGCCGCAGGTCGTGCATCGACCAGTTCGTGCCCAACAGCGCGTTGACCCGGCGGAACACCGCCCGCAGAGCCTCGTAGTTCATGGCCTGGTAGGCCAGCCCGTCGCCGTGGTCACGGCGACGCAGGGTCCACCACAGCGGGGCCTGCGGATCGATCGGTGGTCCTTCGGCGAGGTAGAGGCGAATCCAGATGAATGCCTCCGGGCTGGACGGCAGCCACTGCTCGGCGAGCGTGCCCTTGCGCACGACACGCACGAGCTGGTCGCCCCAGTCGAGATCGACCCCGCGCACGCCCAAGAGCTCCGAGGCGCGGGCGCCGTTGCTCACGGCCAGGGCCAGGACCGCCCGGTCCCGGTTCGAGCGCAGGGCCGCGAACAGTTCGTTCCACCGCTCGTCGGGCATCTGCCGCGGGCGGCGCTTGGGGATCTTCGGGTTGTAGCGCAGCCGTCCTTCGCCCCGGTAGGGCTCCAGCGGGTTGTGGTGGGCGTGCGGCCGGCGCCGGTCGGAACGCGCCAGCGGCACCGGATTGACCAGCGGGCCGCCGCCCGTCTCGATCCAGAAGTCGTAGAAGCTGCGCAGCACCGCGTTGCTGTGCCGGATCGTCCGCGGCTTGTAGCGGTCGTCCAGGTACGTCTTCTTTGTGACCGGATTCGTGGTGCCCGCGGTCGACGCGGAATGTGTACGCGCCGACCTGCGCGGCTTCGACGCGGCCCGGAGCCACAGCACGAAGTCCCGTACCTCCACCGAGGTCGCGCGGTTCCACTCGACATCGACGACCCGCAGCCACCGCCACCAACGCAGCAGGTCGTAGGCATAACTGCGCACGCTGCCAGTCCGGTTGTCCCGGGCGATGAAGTCGATCAGGAACCTGCGGACCGGCAGCACGACCTTCCCGTCCTCATCGAAGACCAGCCAGGGCACGACACCTGAGTTCGTAGCCACCCGCCCCCATTGCGGTAGCTGGATGGCGCTGACATCACGGGATTGCTCGTTCAACTCCGTTGCGCTCCTTCGTCATCGGATGCGCAACGTCTACCGACTAGACCAAGCGGGGGATGCGCTCCCGCCCGGCGTGTCCTTCCGTAGTCCGGTCAACGGCTCGATGACGGCCACCCCGACAGCCCCGGCCCGCACGGCACCCGCCGTCAGCGCATCACCCGCACCACCACCCCCGCCACGGGGACGCAAGAGGCGGCGGCGCTGGATCGTGCCGACGGCGACAGTGGCCGTCCTGATCGCCGGAGCGACGGCCTACAGCCTCAGCGACTCCACCGGGGACCCGTCGAATGCGGACGCCCCCAGCGGGCGCGACCGGAGCTCGGCCCCACCGTCGCGGCCGCACTCTTCGCCGCCCTCGAAGTCGACCGCGTCGCCAGGTGCCGGATACCAGCAGGTGTACGCCGACACCGAGCTGACCTCCCCCGACCCGAGCTACGAGTTCGACCTGCGCAGCGGCACGGTCGCCCCCGAGTCCACCGCCGCCTGGTATCTGGCACGTACCGCCGACGATTTCGGCTTCCCCGACGACAGCGACGCCTACATCGCATACGACGACACGTTGTCCCCCGGTGGCTGCGAGGAAGGGATCGACGGCGAGCCGGTGACCACGCTGGACTTCGATGACCTGGAGGAATGGCGTCCGTTCTGCATCCGCAGCGCGAACGGCAAGGACATCGCGATCGTGCGTCTCATCGACGCCCCCACGGCAAGCGAGTCCGTAACGGTCTCCGTCCGTTACTACCGCAAGACCACCTGACGGACGGCCGCCAGATCTCCTGGCGAGCCCCGCCCGGCGGATGCCCGGAGAAGTCCCGTCGCACACCTTGACTGAATTTTCAGTCAGTGACATCTTCAGGTCAGCGCCAGATGAACCGCCACAGAGAGCGACTCACCACCATGCACCTCGACGCCGCCACCACCCACGAGCCCGTCCGCGGCAGATTCGCGGAGCCGCCGGTATGCGGCTGACCCCGACGGAGCGCGACCGGCTGCTGCTGTTCGGGGCCGCCGAGCTGGCCCGCGCCCGACGCGCCCGCGGTCTCCGCCTCAACGTGCCCGAGGCGACCGCGCTCATCGCCGACACCGTGTGCGAGGCCGCCCGTGACGGCGCCCGCCTCGCGGAGGCCGTCACCGCCGCACGCAAGGCCCTCGGGCCCGATGACGTCCTGCCCGGCGTGCCCGATGTGGTCACCGAGATCCACGTCGAGGCGGTCTTCGACGACGGAACCCGGCTGGCCGTGATCAGCCATCCGTTCGGGGGCGGCGGCCTCGGGGCGCAGGCGCCGGGCGCGGTCCTGCCCGCGGCGGAGGATCCGGCCGGGCAGCCCGCTCCGGTCCGGACGGTCACCGTCCGCAACACCGCCTCCATACCGATCAGCGTCACCTCGCACTTCCACTTCTTCGAAGCCAACCCCCGCCTGGACTTCGACCGGGCCGCCGCCTTCGGCATGCGTCTGGCCATGCCGGCCGGTGCGTCCACCCGGTTCGCGCCGGGCACGGAGAGCGAGGTCGGGCTTCTCCCCGTCGGCGGCGACCGCGTCGTGATCGGGTTCGCCGGCCTGGTCGACGGTCCGCTGGACGCGCCGGGCGCCCGCCGGGACGCGCTGCGCCGCGCGGCCGCCTGCGGCTATCTCGGCGCCGGGCCGGACGACGACCAGGAGGCTTCGCTGTGAGCACCACCATCGATCCGCAGGAGTACGCCGCCGTGCACGGCCCGCGCGTCGGCGACCGGGTCCGCCTCGGCGACACGGGACTCGTCGTACGGGTCGAGGCAGACTCCCAGGCCCCGGGGGACGAGTTCCTGGCCGGCTTCGGCAAGACCGCCCGCGACGGACTGCACCTGAAGGCCGCCGCCGTCCGTGAGACCTGCGACGTCGTCATCAGCAACGTGCTGGTGATCGACGCGGCGCAGGGCATCCGCAAGACGTCGATCGGCATACGGGAGGGGCGCATCGCCTCCGTCGGCCGCGCGGGCAACCCGAACACCCTGGCCGACGTGGACGTCGTGGTCGGCACCGGGACGACGATCGTCTCCGGAGAGGGCATGATCGCCACGGCGGGTGCCGTCGACACGCACGTACATCTGCTGTCGCCGCGCATCATGGAGGCGTCGCTCGCCTCCGGCGTGACCACGATCATCGGGCAGGAGATCGGGCCCAGTTGGGGTGTCGGGGTCAACTCGCCCTGGGCGCTGCGGCACGCGTTCAACGCCTTCGACGCCTGGCCGGTCAACATCGGCTTCCTGGGCCGGGGTTCGTCCTCCGACCCGGCGCCCTTGGTGGAGGCTCTTGCCGAGGGCGGCGCGTCCGGTTTCAAGGTGCACGAGGACCTCGGCGCGCACACCAGGGCGCTCGACACCGCGCTGCGGGTCGCCGAGGAACACGACGTGCAGGTCGCCCTGCACACCGACGGTCTGAACGAGTGCCTCTCTGTCGAGGACACCCTCGCCGTCCTCGGAGGGCGCACCATTCACGCCTTCCACATCGAGGGGTGCGGCGGCGGGCACGTGCCCAACGTGCTGAAGATGGCGGGCGTACGCAATGTCATCGGCTCCTCGACCAATCCGACCCTCCCCTTCGGCAGGGACGCGGTCGCCGAGCACTACGGGATGATCTTCAGCGCGCACGCCCTGCAGCCGGACCTCCCGGGCGACGCGGCCATGGCGCGGGACCGTATCCGGGCGGGAACCATGGGCGCCGAGGACGTGCTGCACGACCTCGGGATCATCGGCATCACCTCGTCCGACGCCCAGGGCATGGGCCGGGCCGGGGAGACCGTGCGCCGCACCTTCGCCGTGGCCGGGAAGATGAAGGCCGA
Source organism: Streptomyces sp. NBC_01003 (assembly GCF_045162695.1). Classification (NCBI taxonomy): domain Bacteria; kingdom Bacillati; phylum Actinomycetota; class Actinomycetes; order Kitasatosporales; family Streptomycetaceae; genus Streptomyces; species Streptomyces sp. NBC_01003. Next base: position 9,384,466 of record NZ_CP108707.1, on the reverse strand, counting down.
GCTCGGCCCGATGGAGGGCGACGGGCTCGACGACGACAACGCGCGCGTGTTGCGCTACATCGCCAAGCTGACCATCAATCCGGCGATCGCCCATGGTCTGTCCCACGAGGTCGGCTCGATCGAGAGCGGGAAGCTGGCGGACATCGTGCTGTGGTGGCCCGACTCGTTCGGCGCCAAGCCGCAGATGGTCCTCAAGGCAGGCTTCCCCGCCTACGGCGTGACCGGCGATCCCAATGCCGCCGACGACCGCTGCGAACCGCTCGTACTCGGCCCGCTGTTCGGCGCGCACGGGGCGACCGCGGCGGATCTGTCGGTGGCGTTCGTCAGCCGGGCAGCGGCCGAGTCCGGCTCCTTCGGCCGGCCGTACGACGCGCTGGCGACCCGGCGCCGGCGAGTGGCTGTGCACGGCACCCGCGGGATCGGCCCGGCCGACATGGTGAACAACGCCCGCCTGGGCGAGGTCCGGGTCGAGGCCGACAGCGGGCTCGTCACGCTGGACGGATCGCCGGTCCGCTCGGAGCCGGCGTCCGAAGTGCCCCTCAACCGCCTGTACTTCCTGTAAAGCACCGAGACTCCACGAGTGCCGAAACCGCCGAGATTTCTTCGGTTCAATCAGACTGACTGAATTTTCAGTCACCGCCTGCCCCATAGACCGACCCCGGATGAATCCGGAGAGGGAGAACCCCGATGACCTTCCGCATGCCCGCCGAGTGGACCGAGCACGAGCGCTGCCTGATGGCCTGGCCGACCCGTCCCGACCTGTGGGGCGACGTCCTGGAGACCGTCAAGGGTGAGTACGCCGAAGTGGCCCGCGCCATCGCCGAGTTCGAGCCCGTGACCATGGTCGCGCCGCCCGGCCACGCAGCCGAGGCCCGTGACCTGTGCGGCGAAGACGTCGAGGTGATCGAACTGCCCACGGACGACTCGTGGTTCCGCGACTCCGCGCCGCTGTTCGTGCTCGGCCCCGACGGCCGCCGGGCCGGCGTGGACTTCCGCTTCAACGCCTGGGGCGGCAAGCACCACCCGTACGACGCCGACGACCGGATCAGTGCTCTGCTGCTCGAACGGCTGGGTGTCCCGGCCGACCGCTCCGAGATGATCCTGGAGGGCGGGGCGATCACCGTGGACGGTGAGGGCACGCTGATCACCACTGAGCAGTGCCTGCTCCACCCCAACCGCAATCCGGGCCTGACCAGGGCGGAGATCGAGGCGGAGCTGAAGGCCCGGCTCGGTGTCACGAAGGTGATCTGGCTGCCGTACGGCGGGCTTCTGGACACGGAGACGGACGGTCACGTGGACGGCGTCTGCGCGTTCGTCGCCCCCGGGAAGGTCGTCGTACAGCTCCCGGATGATCCCGAGCACCCCGACTACGCGCGGATGCGCGCCAACCGGGCGGTCCTTGAGGCCACGCCCGACGCGACGGGGCGGACGCTGGAGATCGTCGATCTGCCGCAGAGCGCGTTCGTCGAGGTCGAGGGGCAGCCGGTCGAGGTCGGGTACCTCAACTTCTATGTGGCCAACGGCGGCGTGGTCGTACCCGTCGCCGGGCTGCCTCAGGACGCGCAGGCCCTGGAGGTCATCGCGCAGGCCTGTCCCGGGCGCAAGGTCGTCGGCGTGACCGCCCGCGTGATCGCCCACGGTGGCGGCGGTGTCCACTGCATCACCCAGCAGGTCCCCGCCGCGCGTCCGCGCGTCTGAGCAGTTCCTCACCCTCGGCGACGTACGTACGGAGAGGAACCGCGCCGATGCACACCACACCACCCCGGCCGGGAAGACGCAGGGCCGGCCGTCCCGCCCTGCTGGCCGCTGCCCTGTCCGCCATCCTCCTGGTCCCCGCGTGTGCGGGACCGCCGGGCACCGGCGCCTCGGGCGTGGGAACCGACTTCCGGCTGTCCGCGAGCACGCCTCGGGCGAAGGGCCGGATCGACTCGTTCACGTGGGCGCTGTACGCGGAGCCCCCGACGCTCGACTACATCTCAGCGTTCGACTACCCGCAGAACATGATCCTCTCCAATGTGTGCGAGAGCCTGATGCGGTGGACGCCCGACCTGAAACTGGCGCCGGGTCTGGCCAGGAGGGCGTCCAATCCCGACCCGCTGACCTGGGTGTACGACCTGCGCGACGGCGTGCGCTTCCACGACGGGCGCGTCCTGACCGCCGACGACGTCCTCTTCAGCCTCGGGCGTCAGATGAACCCGCACAACGGGGCGGCGTGGGCGCAGGTCTTCGAGAACGTCGCCTCGCTCGACAAGACCGGCCCGCTCCAGGTCACCGTCAGACTGAAGCGCCCCGACTCGCAGTTCCCCCAGTACATGGCGACCGCCGCCGGAGTGGTGGCAAGCCGGGCCGGGGTCAGGGCCGCGGGCCGGGACTACGGCACCTCCGGTGGACTCGCCTGCTCGGGACCGTACGAGCTGGGCAAGTGGGCCAAGGGCCAGTCGATCGAGCTGCGGCGCTTCGACCGCTACCGGGGAACGAAGGCCAAGTCCGCCAAAGCGGTGTTCCGCTTCCTCAGTGACTCCTCCGCGCGCACCAAGGCCATGCTCAGCGGCGAGGTGGACGGCGGATACCTCATCCCCACCGAGAGCTACGGCGCCCTGCGCTCCTCAGGTGTCGGGACCCTCTACTTCGGTGAGGGGCTCAGCACGGTCAACGTCAATGTCACCAACATGCACGGACCGCTCGGCGATGTCCGGGTCCGCCGCGCGCTGTCACTGGCTCTGGACCGCCGGGGCTTCCTCAAGACGGGCCTGAGCGGCGCGGGAACCGTCACCAACTCTCTTACGACGAAGGCTGCTTGGGCCGCCGCCCCGGAGTCGGTACGCAAGGCCGCCTTCGACGGACTGCCGGCCGCCGAGTCGAACCTGAGCAAGGCGAAGAAGCTGATCAAGGAAGCCGGCGCCACCGGCAAGACGCTCACCGTCGCCACCAGCTCGATCGGTCAGGACGTGTCGCTGCTCGCCACCGCCGTCCAGGCGGCGGGCAGCGAGATCGGGCTCGACATCAAGCTCAAGACCGTCGCTCCCAACGCCTTCACCGCGCTGTTCACGGACCCGCAGGCGCGCAAGGGCATCGACATGTTCCCCGAGACGTACTACGACTCCATCACCGATCCGCTGGACCTGCTCAGCAACTTCCGGACAGGCGCGTACCAGAACTTCGCCGGCTACAGCGACCGCTCGTACGACCGCCTGGTCGACCGGGCCCGCGCCACGTACGACCCGGTCGAGCGCCTGACGACAGAGGCCGAGCTCCAGCGGAAGGCGGCCGGTCAGGTGCTGTGGATCCCGGTCGCCGAGTGGCCCACCGCCCTGTTCCTCAACAGGCGGATCACCGGGGCCCCCACCACCATCTCCTACCTGTACTCCCCGTGGGCCGCCGGCATCGGGGCCGCGCAATGAACTTCCTCAAATTCACGGTGCGGAGGCTGGCCGAGATGGCCGCCACCCTGCTCGGTGCCTCGTTCGTGATCTTCGGCGCGATGTATCTGGCGCCCGGCAGCCCGGCGAGCTTCCTCCTGTCCGGGCGGTCCGCCTCGCCGGACGCGCTGCGCGCGGTCAATGAGCAGTACCACCTCGACGACCCGTTCGTCGTACGGTACTTCCGCTGGCTCGGCCGGCTGCTGCACGGCGACTTCGGCCGCTCGATCACCTACCGCACCGACGTGTCCCGGCTCCTGGCCGACCGGCTGCCGAGCACCCTGCTCCTGGTCACGATGGCTCTGGTCCTCGTCGTGGTCGTCGGCCTCGCTCTCGGCCGGATCGGCGCGGTCCGCGGCGGCGCCACCGACGCCACGATCCTGGTCACCACCACCCTCGCCGTCGGCACTCCGTCGTTCGTCGCCGCGGTCGTGCTCCAGGGTGTGTTCGCGGTGCGGCTGCACTGGTTTCCCGCCGGCGGCACCGGCGAAGGGTTCGGGCAGTTGCTCTGGCATCTGACCCTTCCCGCCGTGGCCCTCTCGCTGTATCTGATCGGCATGCTGGCCCGCGTCACGCGCAGCGCCATGCTCGACGTCCTCGGCCAGGAGCACGTCACCGTGGCCCTCAGCCGGGGTGTCCCGAAGCGTCACGTCATCAGCAGGCATGTGTTCCGTAACGCGCTCGGCACCGTGCTCACCACCGGCGGGCTGATCGTCTCCACCCTTCTGGTGTGCACCGTCCTCGTGGAGTCCGCGTTCGGTGTCGGAGGCATCGGCCAGCTCCTCGAACTGTCCATCACCACCAAGGACTTCCCCACCGTGCAGGCCATCTCGCTGACCATGGTCGGGCTGTTCATGGCGGTCAACCTCGTCGTCGACCTCGTCCACCCCCTGGTCGACCCGCGCATTTCCCTCGGTCCGGGGAGGTCCGCCGCATGAGTGTCGCCGTTCTGCGCCGCCCCGGCCTCGCCCGGCTCCGCACCAACCGTCCGCTCCTCTACGTGCTCTGCCTCGGTTTCGTCTGCGTCGTCGTCCTGACGGCCCTGCTCGCCCCTTGGCTGGCCCCGGCCGACCCCAACGCGGCCGACCTCGGCAACGCGCTGGCGGGCACATCCACCGCCCACCCCTTCGGCGTCGACGCCTCCGGCCGCGACACGCTGTCCCGCCTGGTCGTCGGCGCGCGGACCTCTCTGCTCGGCCCGCTCGGCGTGGTCGCCTTCTCGACCGTCGCCGGTGTCGCCATCGGGATCGCCGCCGCCTGGCGGGGCGGCTGGCTCGACTCCGTGCTGTCGCGCGGCACCGAGCTGGTCTTCGCGTTCCCCGGAATGCTCCTGGCGATCCTGATCGTCTCCGTGTACGGCGAGGGCCTCTTCGCCCCGGTCATCGCACTCGCCGTCGCCTACCTCCCGTATGTCAGCCGGCTCACCCGTTCCCTGGCGCTGGCCGAGCGTGAACGCCCGTACGTCAGCGCCTGTTCGGTGCAGGGGCACTCCGGGCTCCAGGTCTGTCTGCGGCACGTCCTGCCCAACATCGCGCCCGTCGTCCTCGCCCAGTCCGCCATCAACTTCGGCTACGCGCTGATCGATCTGGCGGGTCTGTCCTTCCTCGGACTCGGTGTGCCCGCGCTGACGCCCGACTGGGGCCGGATGGTCTTCGACGGCCAGACAGCCATCCAGCGTTGCTATCCCCTGTCGGCGTTCCTGCCGTGTGCCGCGATCGTGCTGACCGTCGTCGCGTTCAACGTGGTCGGCGAGCGCTGGGCCGACCAGGTCGCCAGGAGGGACCGATGAACGACACCCCACCCGTGCTCGACATCCAAGGGCTGCGGCTCCAACTCCCGGACACCGCACGGCCGGTACTCGACGGCGTCGACCTCACCGTCGCCGCCGGGGAGACGGTCGCACTCGTCGGCGAGTCCGGCTCCGGGAAGTCCCTCACCTCCCGCAGCATCCTGGGCCTGCTGCCGCCAGGGGCCACGACCGAAGGGACCGTACGGGTCTCGGGCTACGACGTCCTCACGATGACGCCCGCGCGGCTGCGCGAGCTGCGCACCGGCACGGCCGCCATGATCTTCCAGGACCCCCGCGCCGCCATCAACCCGCTGCGCCGGATCGGGGACTTCCTCACCGAGAGCCTGCGCCTCAACGCCGGAATGCGCGCCGAGGACGCAGGCCGGCGCGCCGCGGAGATGCTCGCCGCGGTCGGCCTCTCCTCCGACGCCCTGCGCCGCTATCCGGGCCAGCTCTCCGGCGGCATGCTCCAACGCGTCATGATCGCGGCCGCGTTGATGGGCGATCCGGCGCTCCTCCTCGCCGACGAGGCCACCACGGCACTCGATGTCACCACGCAGGCCGAGGTCGTCGGCCTCCTCGGTGACCTGCGGGACCGATTCGGCACCGGCCTGCTCTTCGTCACCCACGACCTCGGTCTCGCCGCGACCATCAGCGACCGGGTCTACGTGATGTACGCGGGCCGGATCGCTGAGACCGGCCCCGCCGAAGCCCTCTTCGACCGGCCGAGGCACCCATACACGGCCGCCCTCCTGGGGGCCACACCGCGCCTCGACGCACCGCAGGGACGACTGGCCGCGATCGACGGCCGACCACCCGATCTGCGACAGGAGCTGACCGGCTGCCCGTTCGCGCCCCGGTGCGCGTACGCCACCGACATCTGCCGGGACGAGGCTCCCGTCGACCGTCCGGCCGGCGCCGAGGACGGGCTGCTGCGGCATCGCGTCGCATGCCACCACAGTGAACGGCTCGAAGGGAAGTCCGGCCATGAGTGAGACCGTCCTCCAGGTCACCGGAGTGAGCCGCGCCTACCGCGGCGTCCAGGCGGCGGACGACGTCTCGTTCACGCTCGGCGTCGGCGGATCGCTCGGCATCGTCGGCGAGTCCAGCTCGGGCAAGACGACGACCGCCCGCATCGTGGTGGGCCTGGAGCGCGCCGACGCGGGCGAGGTCCTGGTGCGCGGCGTTTCGCGAACGGTACGGGCGCGGGGCCGGGCGGCCCGGCTTGCGCGGGCCCGCGAGGTCCAGATGGTGTTCCAGGACCCGTTCCTCTCCCTCGATCCGAGAATCACCGTCGACGCGACGCTGCGCGAAACGCTGCGGCTCCACTTTCCCGACGGGGACCACTCGCACCGTCTCGACGAACTCCTCGACCAGGTAGGGCTCGGCAGCCGGGCGGCCGGCGCCCTGCCCCGGCAGCTCTCCGGTGGACAGCGCCAGAGGGTGGCCATCGCACGGGCACTGGCGGTCGAACCGGCCGTGCTCGTACTCGACGAGGCCGTAGCAGCCCTGGACGTGTCGGTTCAGGCGCAGATCCTCAACCTGCTCGCCGACATCCGCGAACAGACCGGCATCGCCTACCTCTTCATCACGCACGACCTCGGCGTGGTGCGCTGCGTGGCCGATGACGTGATCGTCATGCGCCAGGGCCGGATCGTCGAGTCGGGACCCACCTCCCAAGTCCTCGACGCCCCCCGACACGCATACACGCGCCTGCTGTTGGAGTCGATTCCCCGCCCCGGATGGAACCCGCAGGCCATCGCCCTGGCCCGCCGCGCGCTGTAGCCCGGGCCCCGAGACCGGCGTCCAGAGATCCGTACACAACAGATCGGAGATCACAGATGAACGACCACCTCGCACCTCAGAGCCCGTCCCACCGCCTGCTCGGCAGGAGGAACTTCCTCGCCGCGACAGGGCTGGCGGCGGCCGGCGCCGCCTGGGCCGCGACCGGCGGCGGCAAGGCACTCGCCACCCCGGTGCCGGCCTCCGGCACGGGCTTCGCCGTGCCGCTCGACACCGTCCCGCACACCCGGACGTGGATGGCGTGGCCCGACAGCACCGCCATCTGGGGCCGCAAGCTGGCCGGCGTCCAGGCGAACATCGCCCTCATCGCGAAGACGATCGCCAAGTACGAGCCCATCACCATGTGCGCCAACTCCGCCGGCGTCTCGCAGGCCCGGAGCGCCTGCGGATCGGCCGTCACCGTGATCGGTTCCATCCCGGTCGACGACTGCTGGATGCGTGACAGCGGGCCGGTCTTCCGCACCGACGGGGCCGGTGGCCTCGACGCCGTGGACCTGAACTTCAACGGCTGGGGCAACAAGTAGGCCCACGCGAAGGATTCGCTGATCGCCGGGCGCATCGCGGCCGAGGTCGGGGTGCAACTCACCAGTGCCGACTTCGTCGGCGAGGGCGGCGCGGTGGAGACGGACGGCAACGGCACGCTCATGGCCACCAAGAGCAGCCTCGTCAACAAGAACCGCAACCCGGGCATGACAACCGCGCAGATCGAGGCCGCGATGTGCGACGCCTTCGGGGCGTCGAAGGTGATCTGGTTCAACGGAGTGACCGGGCGGGACATCACCGACGACCACGTGGACGCCACCTCCCGCTTCCTCGCCGCGGGTGACGGCCTCGTCCAGATGCCCCTGGCCACCGACACCGACCCGTGGTCGAAGGACGCCCGTCAGCAGTACCAGCTCCTCTCCACGTCCACCGACGCCGACGGTACGCCGATCGCGGTCACCAAGCTGCAGGGCCCGGACTACTCCCGCATCCGGTCGAGTGACCCCGACTTCGTTGCGGCGTACGCCAATTACTACGTGTGCAACGGTGCGGTGATCTCGGCCCAGTTCGGTGACACCCGTGCGGACGCAGGGGCCAAGGCGCTCCTCCAGCGGCTGTTCCCGGGCAGTACCGTCGAGCAGCTCGACATCGACAGCCTCGGTGCGGGCGGCGGCGGCATCCACTGCGTCACGCAGCAGCAGCCACGCCCGTAGCGACCAGGTTCCGGTGCCGGGCTACCACCCGGCACCGGAACGTCGAGGCACCCAGCCCCACGTGCTCACGGTTTAAGATCAGCGACGCCGAGGCGGCAACCATGCCATCGGCCGACTCGACGCGATGAAGGTGGAGCACCGCGTCAGGTACCGCGGAAGGGGCGGGGAGCACATCGTGAGCAAGGGTGGGGCGTCCATATCGGACGAGGAGTGGGAGCGTTTCCAGAAGGAGGCCGAGGCCGGGACTCAGGGCGCGCCCGAGGAACCGTCGGCCCGGGCCCGGATGGTGACGCGACGGCTGCGGGAGGAGACCGACCGGCCCGAGGGGTGGCGGACGCACGAACCGGCCCGGCAGCGGCGGGGCAAGGGCTGGTACGTGGTCGGTCTGCTCGTCGCCGCGGGCATGCTGTACGTGGCGCTGGATCCCGGGCGCGTGACCGATTGGTTCGGCGGTGGAGGCGGCGATACACCGCTCGCCGCGGAGTCGGTACGTCCCGGCCGGCCGCCCGCGACGGAGGCGGCGGACCAACAGCCCACCCTCCAGCAGCCGTTCAGGGGATCGCCCGCGGCGCAGTGGGGTGACGGAACGGCGGGGATCACCGTCCCCGAGGCCCGGGCGACCGGCTGGATGAGCAAGGCGCAGGTCTCGCAGGCGCTCGACAAGTCCCGGGACTTTCTTGCCGCGTCCAATCTGGATTCCGGTGTGCTTCTCGGACGGCCGCCCGAGAAGGCGATCGCGTTGATCAATCCGGATCAGGAGGACGTCCAGGACTACCTGGCGACCGCGTTCCGCGCGCCGAGCCAGGACGACGATCCTCTGCTGCTGTTCAGCCGTTTCGCGACGGAGAAGGTGCGTCTCGTCGGGGACGTGGTCAAGACGCGCGGGCGGATCACGTACCGGGAGGGCAAGCGCGGTGCGGTCGAGGTGACCACCGACGTCACGTACGTCTATCCGGTCGCGCACGCCGCGGAGGGAAGGGACGAGGTCGCGCGCACGATCGTGCGCCGCGAGGTGGTGATGAGCTGGGACGACCCGGCGAAGGTGATCACCGAGCCGGGGACGTTCTCCCTCGTCTCCTACAAGTCGGACACCGCCAACGGCGGCTGTGACAACGACACCGGTTTCTACGTCCCGGAGTTCCCCTCCGCGCGCGCAGCAACCGGCCCGGGAGCCGGCCCCGAGGTCGACCCGTACGACCGGAGCACGTCGATGGACGCGCGCATGCAGGGTGCCGACGATGCGGAGTGCGGGACCGCGACACGGACGTGAGTGGTGCGGGGGAACAGGGTGAGCGGTGCGGGGAAGCAGATGGGGCGCCAAGGGTGAAGTGGGACCGGTCGGCCTGGGCACGGGGGCGCGTGCTCGCCGCGCTTGCCGTGGTGACGGCCGGACTGTTGGCGTTCCACCGGGCCGTGCCCAACTCCGTGGGGCACCTGGGCAGTCTGCTGGAGCAGTTCCTGCCCTGGCTCGGCCTGGTGGTCGTGGTGCTGCTCGCCCTGGCGCTGGTGCGCCGTTCGGCCGCAGCGCTGGTGGCCCTGCTCCTGCCCGTGGCGGCATGGACGTACCTCTGCGGCGGGCTGCTGTTGCCGGGGAAGACACCCCGCGCAGACGACCTGGTCGTGGTGCAGCACAACGTCAGTGACGTGAACACCGACCCGGCGGGCACAGCCCGCGCCCTGGCCGACGCCGGGCCCGACCTCATCGCGCTGGAGGAGCTGCTCCCGGCAGCGCGGCCCGTCTACGACAGGACGCTGGCCCCGCGGTACCCGTACCACGCGGTCCGGGGCACGGTCGGGCTCTGGTCGAAGCATCCGCTGACCGACTCCCGGATGGTGGACATCAAACCCCGTGGGATTACGGAGAGTTGGGAGCGTGGGCTGCGCGCCGTGGTCCACGCGCCGCGCGGCGAGATCGCGGTGTACGTCGCGCATCTGCCCTCGGTCCGCGTCGGGGCTAGCGGCCTCGGATCCACGTGGCGGGACGAGAGTGCCCGGATGCTGGGACAGGCCGTCGCTGCCGAGAAGTTGAAGCCGGTGATCCTGCTGGGCGACCTCAACAGCACGGTCGATGACCGCGGGTTGGCCCCGCTGACCTCACGCATGAACACGGCGGAGCGCGGATTCGCGTTCAGCTTCCCCGCCGCCTTCCCGGTGGCTCGGATCGACCAGGTGATGGCCCGCTCGGCGACCGTCACCCAGATCCGTACGCTGCCCGAAACCGGCAGCGACCATCTGCCCGTGGCCGCCCGGATCGCACAGGGCCAGGGAGTGTCGCGTAGCCGCCACCCCAGGTCGGTGGCGGCCACACACGACGTCAGGACAGCTGGTCGGCGAGCGGTCCGAGCACCGGCTTCCACTCCTGGACCGAGACATCTCTGACGAGTCCCTGCACGCGGAACGGGTCCTTGTCCGTGGCTGCCAGCGCCGCCTGCTTGTCGGCGGCACGGAACAGGAGCAACGCGCCGGGCGCCTCCCCGGCGACGAAGGGGCCCGAGACGAGGTTGATCCCCTGCTCGACGAGCGTGCCGAGGAACTCCCGGTGGGCGGGGTGGAGCTCGCCGCGGGCCGCGGAGTCGTCGGTGTAGGTGTAGGTCACAGCGTAGATGGGCATCGGAGCGTTCTCTCCTGTGAGTCTGGGGTGAGCCGGGGTCAGTCCGAGTCTGAGGTAGGTCGGGGCGATCGCTGTGCGATTATGCTGCCCGGCCTGTCGAAAAGATCAGTATCCCGTCCGTGGAGCCCGCATCCAGGGCGAGCCACGCCGGTGGGACGGCTTGGGGGGATTGTGGTGCGGGGACGGCTGGGTGGATCTCATTCCGGACGGGTGGCGGCTGCGACAGCGGCAGCGGTGGTGGCGCTCTGCTTGGGGCTGACCGGCGGATGCTCGTTCGGCGACAGCACGGATCCCGAAAAGGCGACGGCGCAACAGCAGCGGTTCTGCGCCCAGTTCGGCCAGTGGCAGCAAGACGACGCCACGCATGACGTCGACTCCGTATCGGCTCAGATGGTTGTCGACGCGGCGAAGACACTGGACCGGGAGCACCTGGACACGGGAGGCAGTCACATCCTGCGTGACACCGAGGAGGCCGTAGTCCACCACATTCACTACAGCGCAGTCAGGGTGACCTCCTACTGCGACCGGGCTGGTTTCGAAATGCTGGTGGCCTCGCCCTAGGGCCGCTGACACGTCGGGGGGACCTGCTCCGTCCGGGTCACGCGAGGCTCTCCCGGAAGCCCTGCCGCCAGGACGGATAACTCAGTTCCCAGCACCCTCTCGCTTCCGATTCGGCCCCTCACACCCGAGACGGGACGGGGCGGCCGTCTGTGACATGGGGAGGGTCGGCGGACGTCGCGGGACAGTGGGTCGTGAGCGGCCGTCCCGGTTCTCAGCCGACGCGCAGGGGCAGTTCGGTCAGGCCCCTGAGCAGGGTGCTGGTGCGCCACGTGAGGGTGGCCGGGTCCGTCGCGAACGCGAGGGTGGGGCGGTCGTGGAGGAGCAGGCGGAGCGCGATGGTGGCTTCGGCCCGGGCCAGGGGCGCGCCCAGGCAGTGGTGGAGGCCGTGACCGAAACCGAGGTGGCTGTTGGGCGCCCGGCGTATGTCGAACCGGTCCGGGTCGGGGAAGTGCAGTGGGTCCCGGGAAGCGGCGGCGAGGGAGATGAGCACGGCGTCGCCCGCGGGGATGCGCACTCCGGCGATGTCGAGTGGTTCGGCGGCGAAGCGGAACGCGCTTGCGTGTACGGGTGAGTTGTAGCGGAGCGATTCCTCGACGGCCGCGCCCGTCAGCTCAGGTTCCGCTCTGAGGAGGTCGAGCTGGTCCGGGTGGGTGAGCAGGGCGTGGAGCGTACCGGAGATGAGATTGACGGTGGTCTCGTGGCCCGCGACAAGGAGAAGGAAGGCCATGCCGAGCAGTTCGTCGGTGGCCAGGGGGGCGTCAACGGCCGCGGTGTCGGTGGCGGCGAGGATGCTGAGCAGGCCGGAGTCCGGTGTACGGCGTTTGTGGTCGATCAACTCGGCCAGATACGTGGTCAGCTCGGTGGCTGCCGTGACCGCCTGCTCGGGGTTCGCCGGCATGACCAGCGCGTTGGACCAGGCGTGGAACACAGCGCGGTCGGATGCCGGGATGCCCAGGAGGTCGCAGATCACGGTGACCGGCAGCGGCAGTGCGTAGGCGCTGACCAGGTCGGCGGTCCCGTGGCGCGGGAGTTCGGCCAGCAGGTCGGTGGCCATGGCTTCGATCCGCGGGCGCAGGGCAGTGATGCGACCCGGGGTGAAGTGGCCCGCGACCAGGCGGCGGAGGCGGGTGTGCTGGGGTGGATCGGTCTGGAGCATGTTGCGCCCGATGGCGTGTCCCCCGTCGTCGCGCCAGGGGGCCGAGTGCCGGATGTCGTTGCACAGGCGCGGATCAGTCAACGCGGCGCGCGCCGCGTCACGCGTGACGACCAGCCACGCCTCGCCGCTCTCCGGGACGAGGACACGGTGCACGGGACCCTTGGCCCGTAGGGACGCGTATACGGGGAAGGGGTCTGCGGCCACGTCGTGGCCTTCCGGGGCGTGGTCGTTGAGGGTAGGTGGCTGCTGCATCCTCGTCATCCCTTCCACAGACGGGTCACCGTTTCCGCGAGCGCCGTGGCCTGTGCATGGCCGGCGCGGGCGGCGGCGGGCCTGCGCGTATCGGCGGTCATGTCGCGTCCCATGGCGCGACGGGCGGCACGGTCCGGGGACACCAACACGATGTCGGCTCCCGCGGCCGCGAGTTCGGCCGCCTGCCGCTGGGCGCTCGGGTGCGGGCCCGGCGCGGTGGTCAACGGAGCGACGACCAGGACCCGTCGGCAGCCACTCGCCAGATGGATACTGGCCGTGGTGCGGCTGCCACCGTCGATCCAGCGGCGCCCGGCCGCCGACGCCGGTGGCCAGACAACGGGGACAGCACAACTCGCCGCGACCGCTTCCGCGAGCGTGACCTGTCCGGCGGCATCGAACGTCTCAAGTGACCCGGTGTGCGCGTCGATTGCCGTGATCCGCAGATCGGTGTTCGTGGGCCAGTCGGTGGCATCCCGCAGCAGGGTCGCTATGGTGCGGCGGACGTCTGATTCGGGTGCTGTCCGAGCGGCGAGCGCGGCTCGTCCAAGCCGCTGTACGGACCGCTGCGAGTCACGGGACCCCAGTGCCGCCCAGAGAAATCGCAGAGTCTGGGCGGTGGTGACCGGCAGGTCGATCTGATCGGCTCGGGCCAGCTGCCGCTCGTGCAACTCGCGAGCGGATTCGCCACAGGCCATACGGGCACCGAAGATCGCGCCCGCCGACGTGCCGATGACCAGGTCGGCACGCAGGAGGTCGATCCCCGCGTCGGCGAGCCCGGCCAGCACGCCTGTCATCCAGGCGCCGCCCACGGGTCCGCCGCCGCCGAGCACCAGCGCCGTGCCGTACCCGTCGCTCTTGTCGCTCTTATCGCCTCTGTCGCTCATGCCGCAACCCCCTCGAAGCAGTAAACGGGGAGTACTCCCCACTTCTCACTTCGACGATAGCATCGGTACCGGGGAGCACTCCCCGGTACCGTGAAGGGCGATGAAGATGACAGACAGAACGGACCGCCCGAACGGGATCGCGGACACCGGCCGCACCGGCAGCGGCAGCGGCAGCGGCAAAGACGCTGCGGGCGCAGGCGCACCCGTCCGCCGCCGAGACGCCCGGCGCAACAGGGACCTTCTGATCGACGCCGCCCACGAGGTGTTCACCGAACAGGGCCTGAGCGCGCCGCTGGACGTGATCGCCCGTCGCGCGGGCGTGGGAAATGCCACCCTGTACCGGCACTTTCCCCACCGCGCCGCACTCGTCGACGCGGTCTTCCGCGACCAGCTGAGCGGCACGATGGACGCCGGCGAACGCGCCCGGTCCACCGACGACGCCTGGACGGGGCTGACCGGCTACCTCCAGGCCGTGTTCACCGTTCTGGCCACCGACCGCGGGACGAACGACCTCATGACGACCCACCTGGAGGGCGTCGAGTCACTGGAGGCCGTACACACCCACAACCACCGCACCATGGAACTCCTCCTCGAACGCGGTCGCGACCAGGGAACCGTCCGCCCCGATGTCACCACCGAGGACGTCCTGTTCGCCCTCGCCGCGCTCGGCCGCGCGGTCCCCGCGCTCACCACAGCGACCACCGCCGACGCCTGGCACCGCCCCCTCGCGCTCCTCTGCGACAGCCTCCGCGCCACACCGCCGTCGCCCCCACTCCCCTCCCCCGCGCTCACTCCCGCGCAACTCGACGACACGTTGCACCACTTCAACCGCTGACGGGTGAAGCCGTCCGCCAAGGGTGTCCGCGAAGGCGCTGCGCGTCCGCCGCCGTCGCAAGTGCGAAAGGGGGCACACGGACCGCGCGGCACAGCTACGGTCGCCAAGTGGAACAGGACGAACGGATACTGCACAGCTCGTCGTTCGGTGCGGCGGCGCCCTCATACGCCGAGCACCGCCCGGACTACGCGCAGGCTGCGGTGCGTTGGGCGCTCGAGCCCGCGCCGGGCCTCCGAGTGCTCGACCTCGGCGCCGGAACGGGCAAACTGACCGCCGCGCTGGTCGCGCTGGGCGCCGAGGTCATCGCGGTCGAACCCGACCCGGCGATGCTGACCGAGTTGGGCCGCGCGCTGCCGACTGTCCGCGCCTTGCCGGGCAGTGCTGAGGCGGTACCGCTGCCTGACGCGTCCGTCGATGCCGTCGTGGCCGGCAACGCCATGCACTGGTTCGACATGGACGTCGCGGGACCCGAGATTGCCAGAGTCCTCGCACCCGGTGGCATGCTGGCCGGCTTGTGGAACGTCTTCGACAACCAGGTCGACTGGGTTGCCCAGCTTGAGCGCGTCAGTGGGAGCGCGGCCATCGGCCCGCGGGACACGCGCAGCAGTTGGCGCGCCGAGACGGCCGGCGCACATCTTCCAAGTGCCGGCCTGCTCGCCCGGTTCGGCTCCCCTGAGCAGACCGAGTTCCCGCACGGGCAGCGCCGGACCGCCGACTCCCTCGTCGCGACGTTCGCGACCAAGGCGGGGGTGCTCGTCATGCCGGAACAGGAACGGGAGGCCACGCTCGACCCGATCCGCGCATTCCTTACGAGCAGACCGGAGACCGCCCACGGCGAGTTCACCCTCCCGATGCTGACCGGCGTGCTGCGCGTCCGGCGCCTGTGAGTGTCCTCGACTCTCGTGGCGGATCGCGCGAACTGGTGTGCGTGCCACGATTGTTGGGACGTAAGTTATGCCGTGGAAAGAGTTCACGCCTCGGTTGGAAGACGGACGGTACCCATGACGGACGACGCGACGACGCCCGGAGCTGCGGCTCACCAGAAGATCGACACGTCGGTTCCGCATTCGGCCCGGATCTGGAACTACTGGCTGGGCGGAAAGGACAACTACCCGGTCGACGAGGAGGCGGGCGACGCGTACAGCGCCGCGTTCCCCGGGATCTCCACCATCGCCCGAAGCAGCCGCGCCTTTCTCCGCCGCAACATCTCGTACCTGGTCACCGAGGCCGGCATCCGCCAGTTCCTGGACATCGGGACCGGCCTGCCGACCGTCGACAACACCCACGAAGTCGCCCAGCGGCTCGCCCCCGAGACCAAGATCGTGTACGTCGACCACGACCCGATGGTCCTCGCGCACGCCCGCGCGCTCCTCACCTCGACCCCCGAGGGTGCGACCGCCTACGTCGACGCGAACCTGTCCGACCCCGACCGCATCCTTGCGGCGGCCGCCGAGACGCTGGACTTCACCCGCCCCACGGCCCTGATCCTCAGCAACATCCTGGGCCACATGGGCGACTACGAGCAGGCGCGGACCATCGTCAAGCGGCTGATGGACGGACTGCCGTCGGGCAGCTACCTCTCCATCAACGACGGGTCGCGCGGCTTCGACGCCGGCTTCGAGCAGGCCCAGGACGGTTACAACAGCTCCGGCGCCGTCCCCTACTTCCTGCGCCCGGTCGACGAGATCACGGCGTTCTTCGACGGCCTCGAACTCCTGGAACCCGGCGTGGTCTCGGTGCCGTTCTGGCGCCCCGAATCGACCTCTCCGGCCCCGGAGCTCGTCGCCGAACACGGCGGCCTCGCCCGCAAGCCGTAAGTACGCCGGGAGCCGGGGCGGATCGGTCTACGCGTCCGGGTGGTCCTGCCGCGACCACGGGCCGGCGCCGAGGCGGCGCCGGCCGGAGTCCGTGAGGTCCGCGTCGTCGGCGAGGTGCGGGTCGGGGTGGGGGTCGAGTGGTTGCGGGGCGGCGCCTGCTCGCTCCGCAGCCGTGCGGCCTCGTGCGGCGCGCGCAGGCTCAGAGGCCTGGTCGCGGCTCGGTCCGGTGCCCAAGGGGCGGCGGGAATGACTCACGCGGGAAAGTCTCGCAGGTCGCCGAGGCATGTTGCACAACACCCTCAGGACAGCGCTCTCATGACACGCCGACGGTCTTCGTGCGGGGGGCCTTGAGGCGGGAACCACTCGATGTCACATGGAGCCTCCCGGCCCCCGCCGGATGGCGTAAGTGCGATGGCAGGAGGAGAACAACGATCCTAAGTTGCCGCCATGGCACGATTCGTAGGCTTTTACCCCTGTATTACCAAGTCAGTTGTCGCCTCCGTCGCCGGTGCGGCGATCGTGGTCGGCCCGGTCGGCGGCGTCGCGGCCGCGGTGCCACGCTCCGACGGCGTGAGCAGTCAGATCCAGACCGCGCCGGGGACGCCGGACGCGCCGGAGCTGTCGGCCCTGTCCTGGACGGTGACCGACGTCGGTACCGGCGAGCTGCTGGCCGCCAAGGCGCCGCACCTTCGCCTGCCGCCGGCCAGCACCCTCAAGACGCTGTTCGCGTTGGCTCTGTTGCCGAAGTTGCCCGCTGCCACCGAGCACACGGCAGTCACTGCCGACATCGCCGACGTGGCTCCCGGCAGCAGTCTCGTCGGCGTGCACGAAGGAACCAGCTACACCGTCGGCGACCTGTGGCGCGGTGTGTTCCTCAGCTCCGGCAACGACGCGGTGCACACGCTCGCCAGACTGAACGGCGGACTGGATCTCACACTCGCTCAGATGCAGGCCACCGCGAACCGGCTCGGCGCGCACGACACCTCGGTGCGCACGCCCGACGGCTTCGACACCCCGGGGCAGTACTCATCCGCGTACGACCTGTCGCTGTTCGCGAAGGCGGGGTTGCGGAACCCGGACTTCCGTCGTTACTGCTCCACGAAGTCGGCCCAGTTCCCGGCCGTGGGCGGCCCCGACTCCTTCGGCATCCAGAACACCAACCGTCTGCTGGTCGGATCCCACGGTGTGGAGCCCTATCCGGGGCTGATCGGCGTGAAGAACGGATACACGTCCGAGGCCGGCAACACGCTTGTCTCCGCCGCGACCCAAGGCAACCGCACGATCCTGGTCACTGTCATGAATCCGCAGGACACGTCCTCCAACGCCGTCTATGAAGAGAGCCGCGAACTCCTGGACTGGGGTTTCGAGGCCGCTCCAGGCGCCCTGAGGGCGGGCCTGGGGCGAGGGCCGGCCTCGCACGCCGCCCCGTCACATCGCCCGGAGTCGGCCCATCACGGTGCCGCCGCCGCGCAGGCTTCCACCACGTCCAAGGACGCGTCGTCCGGCCTCACCCGTCACCTGGGAGCGGCCGTCGCCCTCCTCGGTCTCGCCTGCGTGCCCTTCATCCTCAAGGCTGTCCGGCGCAGGCGCAGGCACCCCACCAGGTGACGGCCCGACCAGCGCGCACCGGGGCCCGGCGCCGGACAGGCGCCCCTCCGCGATTCCGCGCAGAATGAGGAGGTGGCCACGCGCGGCGCAGCCGTGAACCGGCGCGCCCACGGTTACCGAGGGTGTACGGGCCAGGAGGTTTCATGGATCGCTCCTCCGAACCGAGCGGCGTGCCCGATACGCAGAGTGATCCCGAGGCCGCCGCCCACCTCGCCCTGGCGGTCAACGGCATGGGCACGTTCACGTGGGACGTGGCCGCCGGGCTCATGCAGTATGACGACGGGGGCCTGGCCGTCATGGGGTTCCGGCCCGGCGAGTTCGACGGCCGGCTGGCCACCCTGGGTGAGCGGATCGTGCCCAGCGAGCGGCCTGCCATCGAGGAGCTGGTGGACAGGGCCCTGCGGGAGCGCTCCGGATTCAGCCTCTACTTCCGGGTACGGCACCCCGACGGGCGGCTGCAGTGGACACACACGCAGGGCCACATCGTCCGGGACGAGCACAACCGTCCGGTGCGGGTCATCGGGATCATCCGCGACGCGAGCCAGGAGCTGCGGGCGGTGGACCAGACCGAGCTGCTGCGGCAGGCCCGGGAGGACCAGCGACGGCCGTCCGACGTCGTCGTCCACGTCAGCGACGCGCTCGTGCCGACCGTCACCGTGGAGGACGTCGCGGAGGCCCTCACCAACTCGCACCTGATGGAACAGATAGGTGCCTCCAGCATCATCCTCGGCCTGATCGACAACGGCCGCATGGAGCTGGTGGGCTCCAACGGCGTCCACGAGGGCCTCATCCAGGACTTTCACCTGGCCCGTCTGAGTGAGCCGCTGCCGCTGACGGAGGCGGCGCGCACCCGCGAGGCGGTGTTCGTGACGAACAGGCTGGACTTCATCGCCCGCTATCCGGCGCTGACGCCGTACCTGTCGCATTTCCCGGACGCCGCGGCAGCGGTGTATCTGCCACTGATTGCGCAGGACACCCCGATAGGTGCCGTCGGGCTCACATACGAGGGGCGGGCGAGCTTCCCGCCGGAGGAGCGGACCGTGCTGACGGCGCTCGGCAAGGTCATCGCGCAGTCGCTCCAGCGGGCGCTGCTCTACGACCAGGAGCACGAGCTCGCCGCGGGGCTGCAGACGGCGATGCTCCCCGGGATCCTGCCGCACGTGCCCGGCGTGGACCTCGCGACCCGTTACCGGCCCACGCGCGCCCGGGGCGGCATCGGTGGCGATTGGTACGACGCGCTGACGCTGCCCGACGGGCGGATCGCCGTCGTCGTCGGCGATGTGCAGGGTCACGATGTGACGGCCGCCGCCGTGATGGGGCAGCTGCGCATCGCTCTGCGCGCGTACGCCGCCGAGGGGCATCCACCGTCCACGGCCATGGCGCGCGCCTCCGCCTTCCTGGCCGAGCTCGACACCGACCGGTTCGCCACCTGTCTCATGGCCCTCGTCGATCCGCTCACCGGGATGACCTCGGTGGTGCGCGCGGGCCATCCGGAGCCCGTACTGCGTGCCCCCGACGGAAGCTGTGCCTGGCTCGACATCCCCGGTGGCCTGCCCCTCGGTCTCAACGCGCCCGGTGGCCAGCCCGCGTACCCGGTCTTCGAGACGGTCGTCGAACCCGGCTCGACCCTGGTGCTGTGCACGGACGGGCTCATCGAGTCGCGCGGCGCGGACATCGACCTGGGGCGTGGGCGGCTCCTCGACGCGCTGGAGGCAGGGCCGGGGCCGCCCGACGCACTCGCCGACCATCTGCTGGACGCCATGGCCCCCTTCACGGGCGAAGAGGACGACGTGGCTCTCCTGGTGCTGCACCGGTCCCGGGGGAAGGCAACCCCGGCACCGCGTATGGAGGCGGTCATCTCCCCCAGCGATCCCGACGCCCTGCGCAACGCGCGGATCGCGTTGCGCGAGGCGCTGCACAGCTGGTCGCTGGAGGCTCTCAGTGACACGGCGGAACTCCTCGCCTGCGAACTCGCCACCAACGCCCTGGTGCACACCGACGGCAGCGCCACGCTGACGGCCAGACCGGTACTGCACAGTGGCCGGGGCCTGCGTCTGGCCGTCAGCGACACGTCGACCGCGTCGCCCCGCCGCCGGGCCGCGCCCGAACGTGCCACCTCCGGCCGCGGCATCATGCTCATCGAGGAACTCGCCACGGCCTGGGGCGTCGAACCCCGCGGCAACGGCAAGACGGTGTGGTGCGAGCTGTCCCTCGATCTGGTCTAGCCACGGACCTTACGAGCTTTCCCCCATGCTCAACTCCGGTGTGGGGCGGCTGAATCCGCGGGTGAGCCAGAGCAGGTGGGCGCCTCCCGCGGCGAGCCAGCACAGTCCGATGGTGAGGGCGACCGAGCTGAGCTGCGTCATCAGGTAGATGGTGACGCAGGCGCCGAGCGCGGGTGCGACGACGTAGCCCAGTACCTTCACGCCGCCCTCGCCGCGGTGGCGGACGAAGTAGACGACGACACCGGCGTTGACCGCGGTGAAGGCGAGGAACGCCCCGAAGTTGATGAACGACGTCGCGGTCGCGAGGGAGATGTCGAGGCCGAGCACACACATGGCGCCGGTGAGCAGGAGGCAGAGCACCGGGGTCCTGGTCCTCGGGTGCAGCGCCCCGAAGTACCGCTTGGGCAGCACGCCGTCACGGCCCATGGTGTAGAGCAGGCGGCTGGAGCTGAGCTGTACGGCGAGGCCCGAGGCGAACCCGCCGATGATGCCGGCCATGTTGGTCCAGTCGGCGAACGTCTGGCCGCCGACCTCGATGGACATCGCGTACGAGATGACCTCCGGGTCCTCGAACACGCCGCCCGGGTGGACGAGTTGCATGACGTAAGCCACGGCGGCGAAGAGGAGTCCGCCGATCGCGATGACGAGGACGACGGCCCGGGGGATGGTGCGCCGCGCGTCGCGGGTCTCTTCGGAGAGCGTGGTCACCGCGTCGAATCCCAGGTAGGAGTAGGCGGCGATGGCGGCGGCCGCCGAGATGCCGCCGAGGCTGCTTCCGCTGTTCCACAGCGGCTGTGTGTAGGACTTCGGGGTGTGGTGTCCGAGGTGGACCAGGCAGTACGCGACGAAGAGCAGCACGATGAACACGGCCAGGCCGGTCAGGAGTTTGTTGACGCGGTCGGTCAGGGTGAGCCCGATGATGTTGACGAGCGTGGTCAGGCCGGCGTTGAGGAGCATCCACACCCAGACCGGGATGCCGGGGAACTGCGCGTTCAGGTAGATCGACTGGACGAGCCAGGCGACCATCGGCAGGAACAGGTAGTCGAGCAGCACGGCCCAGCCGACGAGGAAGCCGACCGGTGAGCCGAACAGGTTCCTGGTGTAGACGTACGCCGAGCCGGAGGTCGGGTAGTGGCGGGCCATCTTCGCGTAGCTCAGCGCGGTGAGGAACATGGCGCCGGTGGCGACGAGGAGCGCGGTCGGCGCGGCGCCCGAGCTGGCCGCGGAGATCACGCCGAAGATCACCATGACCATGCTGGGCGCCATGTAGGCGAGGCCGAAGGTGACCACCGACGTCAGCGACAGCTTCGGGGTGAGGCTCACGGAGGTGTCACTCATCGCCGGACTCCTCGGCGGGGCGCTCGAAGACCGTGTGGCCGGTGGGGCGCAGGTCGTCGGGGGTTTCGCGGGAGACGGCGGGCCGCCAGGTGGCGGGGTCGATGCGGCCGTTGTAGAGCGGCAGCTCCAGCGGAGTGTCGCCGGCGGTGAAGTGGTCCCACGGCCAGGAGTCCCCACAGGTCCCGTACTTTCGCGCGGCCGCGACGCGGTCGAAGTCGACGACGCTGGTCAGCGTGACGTCCTCCATGCCGGCGGCGGCGACCTGGACGTGTCCCTCGGGGTCCACGAGGAGGCTGCGGCCGTGGGCCGTGGGGGCCGCGCCGTTCACGCTGGCCACCCAGACCTGGTTGACGATCGCGTTGGCCTGGTTGATCGGGATTTCCTGGGCGCGTCCCGCGGTCGGTGTCTGGACCACGTTGATCACCAGCTCGGCGCCCATCCACGCGAGGTGGCGGGTGAGCTCGGGGTACCAGCTGTCGTAGCAGATCGAGAGGCCGACGCGGCCGTGTCCGGGTATGTCGAAGACGACGAAGTCCCGGCCGACGCACACCGGTTCGTAGGGGCGCCAGGTGAAGATCTTCCGGTAGCCGGCGACGAGTTCGCCGTCCGGGTTGTAGACCACGGCGGTGTTGTAGACGCTGCCGTCCGCGTCGCGTTCGAGGACCGTCCCGGGGACGAGCCAGATCCCCAGCTCGCGGGCCAGGGCTCCCAGTGCCTTCCCGCGCGGGCCGTCCAGCGGCTCCGCGTGGGCGTCGTACAGCTCCTCTGCGGACATCGAGTCCGTGCCCAGCGAGTAGAGATGCGCCTCGGGATAGACGACGAGGTCGGCCGCGTTGGGCGACTTCATGCGCAGCCGCAGCCCCTCGGCGAACTGCTCGAAGGATTCCGCTGGTGCCTGGACGAGGGCAAGACGTAGGTGGCGGCTCATGGGGTTCCTGACTCTGGTGGACGGACCGGCACGAGCACTCGACGGCCTGCCGATCGGCGTGACGGGGACACGGAACCCGATGCGTAACGCCGTTGTCAACGGTGTTGTCATTTCTGCTGACGAACCTTGGTAAAGTTCCGCCATGGCGAAGAACACCGCGTCCGCGGCCCCGACCGAGCGGTCCGGGGGCGACGCCGCCCGGCAGCCCACGCGGCGGGAGCGCAGGACCCTGCGGCAGGAGGCGGCGGTGAACGCCGCGTTCACGCTCGCCGAGCGGGAGGGTGTCGCCGGCCTGACGATGCGCAGGCTCGGCCAGGAACTCGATGTCGACGCGGCCGTGCTCTACCGGCTGTTCCGCGACAAGGACGAGCTGCTCCTCGCCGTGTGCGAGCGCACCATCGAGACGATCCTCGGCGAGATCGGCGAGGTGCCGGGCGACGAGCCCTGGCAGGACACGCTGCGAAGGATCGCCGAGGCCACCTGGCAGGTGCAGACCCGCTTCCCGGCGATCACCGTGCTGACCTTCGCGCGCACCACGGGAGGTCCGTACGAGGCCCGGCTGGTCGAGCTTCAGCTCACCACGTTCACGCGCTCGGGGCTCGCCCCCGCCGAGGCCGTCCTGTACTACAGGACCTTCGTCGACACCGCCCTCGGACTCTGCGCCCACTCCGCGGCGCTCAGCTCACTGGATCCCGAGGTGCGGGAGAAGGACGCCACCGCGTGGACGCGGGTCTACGCGCATCTGCCCGCGGATGAGTACCCGGCCACGCGGGCACACATCGACCAGCTCAGCTCCGTCAGTCAGAAGGCCCTCTACGACACTGCGGTGGAAGCGGTCATCGCCGCGATCGAGCGGGCCGCCGGTGGCAGTTGACCCAACGCCCGAGGTCCGCGCGTCGAGCACCGCTAGCGCAGCGTGATGTACGGCTCGAAGGCATCCAGCAACAGCTCGCGCATCCGCGTCGCGTCCATGTCGCCCGTCCCCGCGAGGACCTGGATGGCCATGCCGTCGACCATGCTGGTGAAGCGGCTGGCCATGGCCTCCGCGTCCGCGCCCTGCGCCATCCCCTCGCGCTGGCAGGTCCGCAGCAGGTCGAGGACGATCTCGCGCCAGCGGACGTGGACGCCCTTCTGTCCTTCCCTGAGCGTCGGGTCGAGGATGGCCTCGTTCCACGACTGCACCCACACCGACCATTCGTCGGCATCCTCTTCGGTGGTCGTCAGCTGCACCTCGATCAGCCGGCGCAGCTTCTCGACGGTGGTGTCGGCCGTCCTGAACTCCTCTTCGAGGCGCGCGTGGAAGCGGTCGGCGTAGAAGACGAGCGCGGACCGCAGCGCGTGATCCTTCGTCGGGAAGTGGTAGTGGACCGTGCCGGTGCTGGTGCCGCATGCGCGGGCGATGTCGGCGACCCGTACCTTGTGGAACCCGCGGCGGGCGATGAGGCGGGCGGTGGCTTCCAGGATCTGGGCGCGGCGCAGGTCGGCGTCCACGGCGTCGGCGCGGCGGCGCACGGCCTGCCCGCCACCCGTGGCGGGCGGCCTTCCCGCGCCGGTGCGCAGATACCGCTGCGACACCTTGCCGACCTGCGCGATCGCGGCGACCTCGTGGTCCTGGAGGCGGCGGTTGCCGCGCAGGGCCTTGGACAGGGCGGTGGGATCCATGCCCACGCGGTCGGCGAACTCCCGCTGGCTGATGGGCGCCGAGAGCACCACGAGCCGCGCCCGGTCCGCCAGGGTCGCGGTGTCGTCCGCGATGTCCTCCGGCCCGCCTTGGATCGACGTCATTGAGCTGGGTCCGTTCAGCCTTCCGCTTGCGATGAGAGTGCCGACACGACCTCGTCGGCCGCTCGCAGGCCCGACGAAATGGCGCCGTCGATGTAGCCGTTCCACACACTAGCCGTCTCGGTTCCGGCCCAGTGCACGGTCCCGGTGGGTTCCCGCCAGCCGCGCCGCCCGTATCCCGTCCAGCCGCCGGGGGTTACGTACGCCTCGTAGCCGCCCTTCGCGAAGGTGTCCCGCGACCAGATCTTCTCCGTGTAGTCGAGCGGCCGTGCCGCCTCCTCCCCGACGACGGTGGTGAAGCTCGCCAGTACGGCCTCACGGCGGCCGGCGTCGCCGAGGTCGCTCCAGTCGGTGACCCGGTCGCCGTAGACGAATCCGACGAGGACGCCCCGGGAGGCGTCGTGGGGGGAGTTGTCGAACACGACGCCCACCGGTCCGTCGTCGTAGAGCGTGGCGACGCCCGAGAGTCCGGCGGCCCGCCAGAACGGGGAGTCGTACACCGCGTGGACCTTGGCGACGCGTCCCATCGGGCTGTGGGACAGCCAGCCGTCCCTGCTGACGGGGAGCCCCGGGGTGAAGCGGACGGTGCGGACCGCCTGTGGCGGCAGCGCGACGATGACCCTGCGGGCCTCGAACACGGTGGACGCGGTCCGGACGCGGACACCGTCCTCGTCGTACTCGATCGACCGGACCTGCTCACCGAGCCGGACACGCCGGCCGAGGAGGTCGGCTACGGCGCGGGCCGGGCCGGCGGCTCCGGTGACGAAGCGGCTGTCCTGGGCGCAGTCCCGCGTCTCCATGAGCTGCTCGTACCCGCCGGCGGCGGCAATGTAGAACAGCACATGGAACAGCGAGATCTCGTACGGCTCCGCGCACCACAGGCCCTGCACGGCGAGTGCCAGGCGGCGCCGGGCGTCCGCGTCGTCGGTCTGCGCGCGGAAGAACGACTCGGCTGTCTGGGCGTCCCACTCGGCGAACCGGGGTGTGCGCCAGGGCTGTTGGGTGTCCACGGTCCCGGCGAGCTCGTCGAGGACTTCGCTGACGCGGGTGTACTCCGCGATGCCGGGGCCGTCGGCCGGTGCCGCGCCGATGTAGGGGGCGGTGCCGCCGTCGTGCCACACCTCGACGTGCTTGCCGGTCTCCCAGGTCGGGAAGGTGGCGCAGCCGAAGCGGTCCGCGAGGGCGAGCAGGTGTGTCTGGGTCGGGCCGACCCACTGGCCGCCGTGATCGAGCGTCACGCCGGCGGGCCGGGTCTCGGTGAGCACGCGGCCGCCCACGCGGTCGGCCGCCTCGACGAGGGTGAAGTCGACGCCCGTGTCATGGAGTTGAAGAGCTGCGGCCAGTCCCGCGTAGCCGCCGCCCACGACGACCACCTCGGATTCGACCAGGTCCATTTCGGTCTGTTCCCACATGGCCGCAGAGCATGTCGCAAGACTGATCCATCAGTCAATCGTTGCGATAAATCCGTCCGGAAGTCTTGACATGCCCCGCACCGCCAGCATCATTGACCCACGCATCAATCTTGCGATTCGCCACCCACCCCGGACAGGGGGTCCGCCCATGGCAACGTCACCTGACACCACTCCGGAAGCCGCACCCGACAGCTCGCAGGAAAAGGGCCTGCGCACCGGTGCGCTCGGCATGACCACGAGCCTGATCCTCTCGGTGGCGTCCGCCGCCCCCGCCTACAGCCTCGCCGCGACCCTCGCGTTCATCGTCGCCTTCGTCGGCTTCCAGGCGCCGTCGATCGTCGTGCTCGCGTTCGTCCCGATCCTCTTCGTCTCCTTCGGCTACGCCGCTCTCAACCGCCAGGAGCCGGACTGCGGAACCATCTTCACCTGGGCCACCCGCGTCCTCGGCCCACGCGTCGGCTTCATGGGCGGCTGGGCCATCATCACCTCGTTCACCCTGGTGATGGCGAGCCTGGCCCAGGTCGCCGGCCAGTACGTCTTCATCCTCTTCGGCGCGAAAGGCATCGGCTCCGACCCGTCCAGCCCCTGGGTCCTCCTGGCGGGACTGGGCTGGATCGCCCTGATGACGGCCGTCTGCTACCGCGGCATCGAAGTGGCCGCCGCCGTCCAACGCGCCCTGCTCTTCCTCGAGTTCGCGATGCTCGCGGTCTTCTCGGTGGTCGCGCTCGTACGCGTCTACACCGGGAACGCCGGTGCCGGCGCACGGCATCCGCACTGGTCCTGGCTCAACCCGTTCGAGGTCTCCTCACCCAGCGCATTCGTCAGCGGCCTCGTCCTGATGCTGTTCATCTACTGGGGCTGGGAGACCGCGCTCACCGTCAATGAAGAGACCACCGACCGGCACCGGACACCCGGCGTCGCCGCCGTCTCCTCCACGGTCATGCTGCTCGTGCTCTACCTCGTCGCGACCGTGGCGACCCTGGCCTTCGCCGGCACCGGCACGACCGGCACGGGGCTCGGCAACCCCGACAACTTCGGTGACGTCTTCTCCGCCATCGGCAAGGCCGTCTTCGGCGACAGCGGCTTCGGGTCCTTCCTGTGGCATCTGCTCGTCCTGATGGTGCTGTCCTCCGCAGCCGCGTCCACCGAGACGACCGTGCTCTCCCTGGGGCGCACGCTCCTGGCGATGGGCGGCCGCGGAGCCGCGCCGCGCGTCTTCGCGAAAGTCCACCCGCGTTACTCCGTCCCGCAGTTCAGCACCATCGCCACCGGGGTCGCGGGAGCGGTCTGCTACGTCGTCATGAACTTCCTGAGCCACGGTCAGGTCATCGGCGACGCCGTGTCCTCCTGCGGACTCATGATCGCGTTCTACTACGGCCTCACGGGCCTCACCTCGGCCTGGGCCCACCGCACCCAATGGCGGCGCAGCGCCGCCGACTTCTGGCTGCGCCTCACCCTGCCCGCGATCGGCGGCCTGATCCTCGTCGCGGCCGGGCTGTGGAGCCTGAAGAACGACTGGGACCCGGTGAACAGCTACACGTCCTGGACCCTCCCCTTCGCACCCCACTGGCGCGTCGGCGGAGTCTTCGTCATCGGCGT
Organism: Streptomyces sp. NBC_01003; assembly: GCF_045162695.1. NCBI lineage: Bacteria > Bacillati > Actinomycetota > Actinomycetes > Kitasatosporales > Streptomycetaceae > Streptomyces > Streptomyces sp. NBC_01003. Next base: position 9,357,251 of record NZ_CP108707.1, on the reverse strand, counting down.
CGGGACGCTGCTCCTCGGCTACCTGCTGATGCTGGCCTACGGGCGCATCGCACCGCGGTTCTTCACCGGGGCGCCGAAGGGGACCGCGGCCGTCGCCGAGCACCGGCCCCCGCACGAGCGCATCTCCCGCTGAACGTCACAGCCCCTCAGCAACCCTCCCACCACGGAGCTCGCCATGCCCTACCCCGTACGCGACGCGCTCGGCCTCTCCGCCGAGCAGCACGACTTCATCCGGCTCGCCCGCGACTTCGCCGCCGCCCAGATCCGCCCCCGCGCCCGAGCTGTCGACGACGCCCGGACCGAGTCACCGCTGGACCTGTGGGACAAGGCCGCAAGGACAGGCCTGGCCGCTTTCATGATCCCGGCGGAGTTCGGCGGCGGCGGAGTGACCGACATGGTCACGCAGGTGCTCGTACAGCAGGAGCTGTGCCACGGCGACATCGCCATCGGCAATCTGCTGACCTCCAGCGGCTTCTTCGCCGATCCCATTCTCGAACTCGGCACGCAGGCACAGAAGGAGCGGTGGCTGCGGCCGCTCACCACCGGCACACCCCCGTTGACCGCCCTCGCCGTCACCGAACCCGACCACGGTTCGGACGCCGCCGGCATCCGCACGCGCGCCGTGCGCGACGGAGATCACTATGTGCTCAGCGGCCAGAAGGCCTGGATCTCCAACGCCCCTTACGCACAGCGGTTCGTCGTGTTCGCCACGGTCGACCCGTCGCTCCGAGCGCGCGGCGTGACCGCGTTCGTCATCGACCGGGACGCGCCCGGACTGACCGTGGGCAAGCCGATGCGCAAGATGGGGCAGCGCGCCATCGTCAACGCCGAGGTGTTCCTCGACAACGTACGGGTCCCCGCGGCCGACCGGCTCGGCGCCGAGGGACAGGGCTTCCTGGGCCTGATGCGCACCTTCGACGCCTCACGCATCCTGATCGGCGCGTCCTGCGCGGGCCTCTGCCGGGCCGCGCTGGATCTGGCCGTGGAGTACGCCCAGGAGCGCGTGCAGTTCGGCGTGCCCATCATCGAGCACCAGGCGGTCGCGTTCCGGCTCGCCGACATGGCGACCCGCGCCGACACCGCCCACCTGGTGACGATGCGCGCGGCTCGCCTCTTCGACCAGGGCGAGAAGGTCACCGCGGAGTCGGCGATGGCGAAGCTGACCGGCTCGGAGAACGCCATGTTCAACACGTGGGCCGCCGTGCAGACGCTGGGCGGCTGGGGCTACTCGCAGGAGTTCCTGGCCGAGAAGTGGATGCGCGACGCGAAACTTGAAGAGATCGAGGAAGGCACCTCCGACATCCAGCGGCTGGTCATCTCCAGGGCGCTCGCGAAGTCATGACCACTCTCGACGTCTTCCGCGCCCCGGAGTCGGTCGCCGTCGTCGGCGCCACCGACAACCCGGCCAAGTGGGGCCACTGGCTCGCACGCGGCGCCGTCGCGGGCGCGCACCGGCGCCGCGTGCACCTGGTCAACACGCGCGGCGGCGAGGTCCTCGGCCGCCTCAGCCACCCGAGCCTCGACGCGCTGCCCGAGGTCCCCGATCTGGTCGCCTTCGCCGTCCCCGCCTCCGCCCTCGCCTCCGGAGTCCGAGATGCCGTCGCTCTCGGCGTGCCCGGTCTGCTAGCGATCACAGCGGGCGTCGAGGACGAGGCCGCGATCGGTGACGTGATAGCGGCGAGCACGACCCGGCTGCTCGGTCCGAACTGCCTCGGTCTCTACGACGCGTCGGGCGAACTGGAGCTGGCCTGGGGGCGGTTCACGCCCGGCAGCCTCGCGATCGTCTCGCAGAGCGGACAGCTGGGCCTGGAGATCGCGGGGATGGCCGCGAGCGCCGGCATCGGTGTCTCCAGGTTCGTCTCCGTCGGCAGCCAGCTCGACGTGTGCGCCGCCGAACTGCTCACCGACCTGGCCCACCACGAAGCCACCCGCGTCGTCGCCGTCTATCTGGAGAGTTTCGGCGACGGCGAGCGGCTTCTGGACGCTCTGGAGCGCCTGCGCGAGGCGGGCAGGCCGGTGCTCCTGCTGACGGTCGGTGCCAGCAAGGCCGCACGGCAGGCGGCCCGTTCGCACACCGGCTCCATGACATCGGGCATCGATGTCGTGGATGCCGCCTGCCGGACGGTCGGTGCGGTACGCGTCGAGTCACCGGTCCAACTCGTCGACACAGCCCAGCTGTTGCTCCGGTCTGCGCCTGTACGAGGGCGCCGGGTCGCGATCGTGGCCGACAGTGGCGGGCAAGGGGCCGTCGCCGCGGACACCGCGTCCCGGCTCGGCCTGACCGTCGTCGGGTTCCCCCCGGAGGTCCAGGAGCGCCTGGCGGCCCGGCTGCCGCCGCACGCCGCGCTCGCGAACCCTGTCGACCTCGCCGGTGCGGGCGAGGAGGACATCTCCACGTACGCGTCGACTCCGGCGGTGCTCGCCGACACCTCGGTCACCGACGCCGTGGTCCTCAGCGGTTACTTCGGCAGCTACGGCCGCGACATCCCCGGACATCAGGCGGCCGAGTCGGAGGTCGCGCGGGCCATCGGCTCACTGGCCGCCGAGCGGGCGATACCGGTCGTGGTCCACTCAATGGCCGAACACACTGAGACCGTACGGGAGTTGCACGCGGCCGGGGTGCCGACCTTCGCCGACATCGAGGCGGCGTTGAGGTCGGTGGCGACAGCGCACCGCTTCACTCGGGCGCCCCGTCCGCGCGAGCTTCGTGCACCCGGGCGGGAGCATCAAGTGCCACTGGGATCCGGGTACATGGCAGCTCGGCGGCTTCTGGCCGATGCCGGCGTCCCGTTCCCGCCCGCGGTCGGGATCGTGCCGGGAACGGCGGATCCCCGCGCCGCGATGCGCCCCCTCTCGGCACCGGTCGTACTCAAAGCCGACTGGCTGGAGCACAAGACCGAGCACGGCGGTGTCGCGACCGGACTGCACGATGCCGCCGCGCTCGGGGCCGCGTACGGCGACATGGTGGCGCGGCTGGGGTCTCACGGGTACGTGGTCGAGGAGATGGACCGGCGCACCGATGTGGTCGAGGTGATCGTCGCCGCGCGGCGTGACCTGTCGTTCGGGCCGGTCGTCATGGTCGGCGCCGGCGGAGTGCAGGCCGAGCTCACCCAGGATCTCGCCCTTGAGCTGGCCCCCTGCTCCCAGGACACCGCGCGCGAGATGATCCGCCGGCTCCGGTCATGGCCACTCCTGTCCGGCTGGCGCGGCAAACGGCCGGTCGATGTCGACGCGCTGGCGGCGGTCGTCGTCGCTGTCTCCGAGCTGATCGCCGACCGTGGCGACATCGGCGAGATCGAGCTCAACCCGGTCCGTGTCTCACCGGAAGGAGCCCTCGCGGTCGACGCCCTGGTCATAGCGGCACCGGCCCCCGACAGCCCTTCCAGTCCATGACCGCGTCCGGCCGGCGACCACCGGCCGGAACCCGGTGTTCACAAACTCGACCATGTAGAGGTCTAGCCCCAGACCATTAAATGTCGGCACTCTTGCGCCCGTTGTGTCAGGACGTAAGCGTGAGACAAGGGTGAACCGATGACACCGATCAGCCGCAGGGGTTTTGTCGCGCTGGGCGCCGGGATCGCGGCCGGCGCCGCGCTGCCCGCCACCAGGGCGGGCGCAGCCGCCACGGGCACCGTCAAGGACGTCAAGCACGTGGTGATCCTCATGCAGGAGAACCGCAGCTTCGACCACTACTTCGGCCGCCTCAACGGCGTCCGCGGGTTCGGCGACCGCAGCGGCATCACGCTCTCCGGCGGGCAGCCCGTGTTCAACCAGCCGAGCGGGCTGGGCCGCCAGTACCCGTGGAAACTCAGCGCCACCCCGGCCGCGGGCGGCGTGGACGGCGAGACGCTCGCCCAGTGCAACGGCGACCTGCCGCACAGCTGGTCCTCCCAGCACTCCGCGTGGAACAAGGGTCGGCTCGACCACTGGGTCGCCGGTGTCGGCAACGTCCGCAGCCTCGGCTACCTGGACCGCGACGACATACCGTTCCACTACGCGCTGGCCGACAACTACACCATCTGTGACGCCTACTTCAGCTCCACTCTCAGCGCCACCGGACCCAACCGCACCTATCTGTGGAGCGGCAAGGTCGACGACTCCAGCCACGACGGCGGCGACGAGTCGGGGCTGACCTGGGAGACGTACGCCGAGGCCCTCCAGCGGGCCGGCGTGAGCTGGAAGGTCTACCAGAATGCCAATGACAACTACGGTGACAACGGTCTCGCGTACTTCTCGAAGTTCGCCGCCGCCGAGCCCGGCGACCCGCTGCACGACCGCGGCATGGGCTCCGTCCCCGCGGTGACCGGTTCCACGCCCGACGACATCGCCGCCGCGATCAAGGCGGACGCGCTGGCCGGCCGGCTTCCCCAGGTCTCCTGGGTCGTCGCCAACCAGGCGTTCTCCGAGCACCCGTATGCCCCGCCCGGCGACGGAGCCCACTTCGTGGACCTCGTCCACCGCGCCCTGGCGGCCTCCCCCGAGGTCTTCGACTCGACCGTCCTCTTCCTCAACTACGACGAGAACGACGGCTTCTTCGACCACGTACCCCCGCCGTCACCCCCCGCCGGCACGGCCGGCGAGTTCCTCGACGGAACCCCCTTCGGCCTCGGCTTCCGCGTCCCGATGGTCATCATGTCTCCCTGGACCAGGGGCGGTTGGGTCTCGTCGGAGGTCTTCGACCACACGTCCGTGCTGCGGTTCCTGGAGACCTGGACGACCGCCCTCGGCACTCCGGCCACCTGTCCCAACATCAGCGCGTGGCGCCGCAAGGTAACCGGCGACCTGACCGGCGCGTTCGACTTCGCCAGGCCCGTGTACGGCATGCCGTCCGGCCTGCCCGCCACCAAGGTCATCGGGTACGACACCTGTGGCCCGCTGCCCAACCCCGCGCCGCAGACGAACGCCCTGCCCACGCAGGAGGCCGGCACCCGCCCCGCGCGCGCCCTGCCCTACCAGCCGAACGGAAACCTCGACCACTTCGAGTTCGGCGCCAGCGGCAAGATCCTCGCCTGGTTCTCCATGGCCAACCAGGGCTCCCCGGCACGCAGCGCCGCCCACCTCTCCATCCACCCGAACGCCTACCGCGACACGACGCCGTGGCAGTACACGGTCGACGCGGGCGGCACGGCCACGGACTTCTTCAACATCGGCGCGGGCTCCGGGTCGGGCGCGTACGACATCACGATGGCCGGACCGAACCGCTTCCTGCGCCGCTTCAAGGGCGACGCCACGAAGGCGGGCAAGGCGATCGAGGTCGCCGCCCGGTACGCCGTCGAGTCCGGCACCGGCAAGATGGCCATCTGGTTCAAGCTGACCAACTCGAGCTCCGCATCGGCCCAGTTCACCATCACGTCGAACAACTACCGCTCGGACGGCCCGTGGAACTACACGGTCCCCGCCGGCGGCTCGACGGAGGACTTCTTCAACGCCGTGGCGAACCAGAAGGGCTGGTACGACTTCACGATCACGTCCAGCACGGACACGACGTGGTCCCGCCGCTACACAGGCCACATCGAGACCGGCTCGGCGTCCGTCAGCGGCTGATTCCCGGCCGCGCCCGCGGCGACCGGTCGGCCTGGAGCGCCCTGCCCGGCCCCGTCACAGGCCCGGGGCCCGGCCCGGGCTCCGGCCGACCGGTCAGCGACTGAAACTGATCGTTCTTGACCGTTTCTCGCGAGGGGGTACGGCCTGGAGCAGCCGCACGGCAGGATAGGCCCGTGGTAGGCAACCTTCCCGTCATGACGACCAGTTTCGTCGGCCGCGACAGCGAACTGGCCGCTGTCGGACGGGCGTTGAAAGAAAACCGGCTGGTCACCCTCACCGGCAGCGGCGGTGTCGGAAAGAGCCGCCTCGCGCTGGGCGCCGCCGAGGAGGTACGGGGCGCGTACGCGGACGGGGCCTGGTGGGCCGACCTCTCCCATCTCTACGACGACCGTCTGTTCACCGCCACGGTCTGCGACGCCGTCGGTCTCCTGGACCACAATCCGCGCGAACCCATCGACGCGCTGAGCGAATGGCTGGCCGGGCGGCGCGTCCTCCTCGTCCTCGACTGCTGCGAGCGCGTCCTCGACGCCTGCTGGGAGTTGGTGACCGAACTCCTCACCGCCGCCCCGAACCTGACCGTCCTCGCCACGAGCAGACAGCCTCTCGACGTCCCGGAAGAGCACTGCATCGAGGTGGCCCCCCTCTCCACGGGCGACGACGAGGGCGGCTGCGACGAGGCGGAGCGCCTGTTCCGCGAGCGGTGCGCCACGGCCGCGCCCGGCGTCCCGCTCGACTCCCCCGGCGCCGCCGAGACGATCTCCCGTATCTGCCGCCGCCTCGAAGGCATCCCCCTGGCCGTCGAGCTGGCCTGCGCACGGCTGCGCGAGAACAGCCTCGACGAGATTGCCGAGCGGCTGACCTCACGCCTGGACACCCTCGTCGACGACACGATCTGGCCCAAGCGCCACCGCGCCCTGCGCACCGCGATCGGCTGGAGCCACGAGCTGTGCGCCCCTCTCGAACGCCTCGTGTGGGCCAGGCTCTCCGTCTTCCACGGCCCCGTCGACGAGGCGGACGCCCGGTCCGTCTGCGCCGGCGGCCCCCTCGACACGGACGAGATCCCCACGATCCTTGAACGTCTCGCCGACCAGTCGGTCCTGCAACGGGACGGCACCCGCTTCCGGATGCTCGACACGGTGCGCGAGTACGGCGCCCTGTGGCTCGACGAACTCGGCGAGCAGCGCACCCTGGCCGAGCGCCACGCCGCTCATTTCGCCGGGATCGTCGAGCAGGCCGAGGCCGGCTGGCTCAGCGACCGGCAGGTGGCCTGGTACACCCGGATCTCCGACAGTCACGCCGACGTCCGCGCCGCACTCGACCACCTCTTCACCGCGAACGCCGACACGGCCGTCGAAATGGCGGGGCGCACGGGCCTGTTCTGGCCCTGCTGCGGACACCTGCACGAGTCGCGTGACTATCTGGAACGCGCCTTGAGGCTGGACACGCCCCGGGGTCCGTCCCGCACCCGCGCCCTGTGGGCGCTCGGCATCACCCTCACCCTGCAGGGCGACCACCAGACCGCCCTGCGGATCGGCGAGCAGTGCGCCCTCGCCGCGCAGCAGGACGACACACCTGAGTCCGTACTCTTCGCCGCCCACACCCTCGGCCTCACGCATCTCATGACGGGGCACCCGCAGGACGCGTACGACGTGAGTGAGCACGCCCTGAACACCTGCGCCGACACCCCGCCGACCGGCGCCCCGCAGCTCTGCTGCCTGGTGATCAGGGCCTTCGCCCTCTCCGCGCTCGGCCGGCTCGACGAGGCGCACGAGAAGGCCACCAGCCTGCGCCGGCTCAGCCACGAGTACGGCGAACACTGGGCGCGGTCCTACGCGGACCACCAACTCGCCTTCATCAACCTCCTCCAGGGCCGCCCGCACGAGGCCGAGGTCCACGCCCGAGCCATGCTCACCAGCAAGCACAACCTCAACGACAACCTCGGGATCGCCCTCGGCCTCGACCTGCTCACCGGGGCGAACGCGGCCCAGGGCAACGGAGTCGAAGCCGCCCGCACCTCCGGCACGGGCCACGCCTACTGGCGCATGCTCGGCCACCCGAATCGCGGCACCCCGGAGCTGTCCGAGATCCGCGACCAGTGGGAGCAACAGGCCCGCAAGGCGGCCGGCGACACCGCGTACGACACCGCGTACCACCGCGCCCTGACCGACGACGCCGAGCACGGCCTCGCCCACGCGCTCCAGGGGCACGCCGGCCCCTGACAGCGCCTTGCCGCCCATGGCGGACTACTCGTTGTGCAGCACCTTGGCGATGGTCAGGCGCGCTGCCGACCTCGGGGGGATCAGCGCGCCGAGGACGGCGAGAACGACGGCCGCCATGGTCAGCAGGGAGCGGCCCCTGCGGGCACACCGGCTGGCCGAGGTCGAGGCTGACGGCGCGTGGCACCGGGTTGCGCCGAGGCGGCGCTGGACGCGCAGCCCGCGTCCGGCCCGCGGCGCACTACCCGCGGTGATGGCCTGTGCCGCGGAGAGCCGGTGTGCCCGCAGGGCGGGGATCAGCGCGGCCACGCCCGGCGCAGGCTCGGCGGCCGGCCGAGTCGGACGATGTTGCGAAGGCGGCGGTCGCCCTCGTTCTGGCAGACCGAAGCTACTCAGCGCAGTACGGCCGCCAGCAGGTCGGCGCCCAGCGCCGTCAGATCGGGCAGATTGAGGGTGTAACGGACGTAACGACCCTGTCGCCGGGTCGTGAGCAGGCCCGCGCGGCGCAGGACAGCGAGGTGACGGGAAACCTCCGGGGGTGAAAGTTCCCAGGCGTGGGCCAGCTCGCCGTTGGTGTGCGGGCCGCGGGCCAGGGTGCGCAGCAGCCGCAGCCGTACCGGATGCGCGAGTGCCTCCAGCCGTAGCGTGACCGTTTCCAGCGATACCGGCTCCGCCGGACTCGGCTCGGCCACGGGGTACTGCACCACCGGCTGCCACCCGGGCGCGTGGACCACCACCAGGTGTGGACGGCCGAAGACGCTGGGGAGAAAGGTGACCCCGGTACCGTGGGCGGCCGTCGCATTGTCCTGCAGCTTGTCCACGATGATGCAGTTGCCGTCCGACGCCAGGGTGACGGCGCCGGAGACCGACGCGAGTGCCGCCCCGATGCCCTGGCGCTTCAGCAGGTCGTTCTTCAGGCGCAGGTCGGTGGCGAGCTGCACGGCGACGCCCGTCCAGGCCGCGTCGAAGAAGGCTTCGGCGCACTGTTCGAGGGTGTGACGCACCCGCGCCCGCACGGCGGCCGGGTCCGCGAGCAGCCGTTCCGCGAAGGCCTCTTGGAGCGCGCCGCGGGCCTGGGCCAGGTCCAGGGCCCGCTCGCGCGCCGTCGCGTCGGCGAGCGGCGACGGCGCGGCGAAGTGGACCCGGTTGCTGCCGCACGTGGTGATGAGCGCGGCGGTCACATAGGTCTCATCGTCGATCCGGTCCACATCGTCCAACTCCTCGGCGAGGGTCTGCCGGGGACGAGCGGGGACCAGGAAGTCGGCTCGTGAGGAACGCCAGAGGAACTCCGCCTCCCTGAGCCGCTCGGCCAGCTCCGGCCGCAGCCCGGCCCAGACGTCCCCGGCCCAGCCGGCGAGCTGCGGGTGATGCGCGGGTTCGGCCAGCACGTGCAGCATCGCGGTCAGCTCGGCCAGCGGGGAGGCAGCGAACCGCAGCCGCCCGGACGGCAGGCCGCCGATGTCGATCCTCAACGTCATCCCCTCATCATCGCCGGTCGGACGGCCGACGAACGCGTCGATTGACGGTGTCCGTCAACCGACATGGCCGGCCCGGCGGCCGAACGCACCGTTGACGCCATGGCAACCACCACCAAGCTCCAGCCGCGCGCCCTCGTCCGTGCCTCCGGAGGCCCCCGCTATGCCGTCGCCCTGGCCGTGGACGCGCTCGGCACCGGCCTGCTGCGGCCCTTTCTGCTGCTCTACGGGGTGAACGTGCTGAGGCTGTCCCCGCCGGCCACCGGCATCGCCATGACGGTCGGCATCGTCATGGGCCTGGTATGCATGCCCGCGGTCGGCCGCTGGCTGGACCGGGGCGCACGCAGCACGGTCGTGGCGGCGTCGATGCTGGTACGGGTGCTGGGCGTGGCGCTGCTGCTGACCTCCCCGGCAGGGCACACCGGGCTGTTCACGACGGCGGCACTCTTCCTCGGCATCGGCAACCAGGCATGGCCGGCCGCCCATGCTGCCCTCGTGGCCACGGTCGCCCACGGCCGCGAACGCGACGCCGCTCTCGCGGCAGGCCGCGCCCTGCGCAACGCCGGCCTGGGCGCGGGAGCCCTCCTCGCCACCGCATGCCTGACGGGCGGCACCACCGCACTGCAGGCGCTGGCAGCCGTCACCGGGCTCGCCTATCTCACTGCGGCAGCCTTGGCCTGGTCGGTCCACCTGCACACGCATCCGGCCGCTGCTTCGGTCAAGGACAGGGCCCACGGGCCCGCACCTCGGATGCGCGCGCTGCTGGCCGCCAACGTGGTCTACGTCTTCTGCCTCAACGTCCCCGAAATCGCGCTCCCCCTGGTCCTGGTGACACAGTTGCACGCATCCCAGGTGTGGTCGGGAGCCATCTTCGTGGCGAACACGGTGCTGGTGGTCACCCTGCAGGTTCCCGTCACCGTCCTGCTGTCCCGCTTCTCCCGGCGGACCGTGCTGGCTCTTGCCGGCGTGGTACTCGCCGCGTCCTACCTCGGCTTCCTCGCGGCCACCTCACTGGGACACGGCTGGATTGCCCCGGCCGTCGCCTCGGTGTCCGTGGTCTGCACCATCGGCGAGATCATCTATGCCGGCAGCGCCACCGCGCTCGTCACCGCCCTCGCCCCGGCCCCTGTCCTGGGACGCGCCCTCGCCCGCTTCCAGCTCTCCACGGGCTTCGGCCTCGCCGTCTCCCCGGCGGTCATCACCGCTCTCGCCTCCCGCGGCTCGGCCGCCCTCTGGGGCAGCCTCGCCGCTGCGACGCTCCTCTCCGCCTCCGCCGTCGCCACCGAGAAGGATCAAGGAACGCGGCTCAGCGGTTGCTGCCGCCGGGCGCGAGCAGGCTCGTGAGCTCGGCGATCGCCTCGGGGGACGGCTCGCCACGGCCGTACGCCCGGTCGACACCGGTGACGCGCAGCTCACCCCCTCGATCACCCGCCGCCTCGTGGAACGCTTCGCCTCCGGCACCGCCGGCCCCGCCTCAGCTCCCTCAACTCCAGCCGTCCACCGCGACCTTGCCGTCCTCACGCCACGCGAACGCGAAGTGCTGACGCTCGGCGAGGCGACGGTGAAGACCCACGTGGCCCGGATCTTCGCCAAGCTGACGCTGCGCGACCGGGCCCAGACCGTCGTCCTCGCCAACGAGACCGGGCCGGTCTCCCCCAGGCCGTAGGACCATTTGTGTACCCCGACCCGCCGACACGTCCGCAGGCTCGAACGGTGACACGGTCCGCCATACGCTCACGCAGTGTTCAACGTGCCCGCTCTGGTCAAACGCCTGGTGATCGGCCGCGCCATGCGCAGCGAGGAGCTGGGCGGGACTCTGCTCCCCAAGCGCCTCGCCCTGCCGATCTTCGCCTCCGACCCGCTCTCGTCGGTGGCGTACGCGACCCAGGAGATCCTGCTCGTCCTCACCCTGGGCGGACTCGCCTATCTGCACTTCACGCCGTGGATCGCCGGGGCGGTGGTGGCACTGATGACGGTGGTCGTGCTCTCGTACCGCCAGGTCGTGTACGCGTATCCGAGCGGCGGCGGCTCCTACGAGGTCGCGTCCACCAACCTAGGCCCGTCGGCCGGCCTTGTGGTCGCCGCCTCGCTGCTGGTCGACTACGTGATGACGGTGGCGGTGTCCGTCGCCTCCGGCGTGGACAACATCATCTCGGCGCTCCCGGCGCTGAACGACTACCGCGTCCTGCTGGCCGTCGGCTTCGTCGCCCTTCTCGCCGCGATGAATCTGCGCGGCGTCCGCGAGTCCGGCCACGCCTTCGCCGCACCCACGTACCTCTTCGTCGGCGGCGTACTGATCATGGTGATCACCGGGCTGATCCGGTACGCCCTGGGGGACGCGCCGGTCGCCGAGACCGCCGCGTACGGCATCGCTCCCCAGAAGTCCGACGCGCATCTCGCGGGCCTGACCCTGGTGATGCTCGTCCTGCGCGCCTTCTCCTCGGGGTGTACGGCGCTGACCGGTGTGGAGGCGATCTCCAACGGCGTACCGGCCTTCCGCAAACCCAAGTCGAAGAACGCCGCCGTCACGTTGGTGGCCATGGGGGGCATCGCCATCGCCATGTTCGTCGGTGTCACGACGCTCGCGCTGATCTCCAAGGTGCACGTCACGGACGACGCGTGCCGGCTGACGGGACTCGACGGGGACTGCGGGAGCTACACGCAGCGCACGGTCATCGCGCAGGTGGCGGCAGCGGTGTTCGGCGGTGAGCACAGCGTCGGCTTCTTCTTCATCCAGGCCGCCACCGCTCTCGTCCTGATCCTGGCCGCGAACACCGCGTTCAACGGCTTCCCGATGCTGGCCTCGATCCTCGCCAAGGACCGTTTCCTGCCGCACCAGTTGCACAACCGGGGTGACCGGCTGGCCTTCTCCAACGGCATTCTCGCGCTGGCCGTCGTCGCCGCAGCGCTGCTCTGGGGCTTCAAGGCCAACGTCACCAGCCTCATCCACCTCTACATCCTGGGTGTGTTCACCTCGTTCACCCTTTCCCAGCTGGGCATGGTCCGGCACTGGAACCAGGAGCTGGCCACCGAGCACGACCCCGTGGTGCGCCGCCGCCACCACTCGACCCGGGCCATCAACGCCCTCGGCGCGTGCGTCACCGGCCTGGTCCTGGTGATCGTGCTCGCCACGAAGTTCACCGAGGGCGCCTGGCTGGCCGTTCTCGCCGCTACGGTGCTGTGGCTGATGATGCGCGGCATCCGCCGCCACTACGACGCGACGGCCGCCGAGCTGGCCGTCGAGGATCCGCACGCCGAACTCACCTCCCCCTCAAGGGTGTTGGCGATCGTCCTGGTCTCCAGGCTGCACAAGCCCACGATGCGCGCCCTGGCCTACGCCCGAGCCTCCCACCCCGACCAGCTGGAGGCGTTGACCGTGTCGGTCGACCGCGACGAAGTCGCCGCCCTGCGCGAGAGCTGGGACGAGTACGACATCGACGTACCGCTGAAGGTCATCGACTCCCCGTACCGCGAGGTGACGCGACCCGTCGTCGAGTACGTGCGGGCCATCCGCCGGGACAGCCCCCGCGACATCGTCGCCGTCTTCATCCCCGAGTACGTGGTCGGCCACTGGTGGGAGAACCTGCTCCACAATCAGTCCGCGCTCTGGCTCAAAAGCCGCCTTCTGTTCACGCCCGGAGTGATGGTGACGAGCGTCCCCTGGCAGCTCACCTCGTCCGCACACGCCAACCACCCTGCCCGTCGCGCGCCCGGTTCCGTGCGCCGGGGCGAACCACAGCGTCCGCGGGCCGGAGCGGGCCGTTCGCGCGGCACCGGGCACGGCTGACGCACCGGGTACGCCATCGATCCGGTGTCGCACGGTGTCCCAGTGACGGCATCCCGCCAAATCTGACGCAAATGAGCGTTGGGCCGGCACGCATGAGCAGGTAAGCAGGGGACATGTACCTCCTGCCGATGAAATTTGGACCACTCAACGCAAAAATCGAAGTCCTAGCAGTGGCCCTCGTCCTCTTCGCCATCGTCTTCCTCTGGTTCAAGCGCTTCCTGCCCCGCATCAACCAGGTGCTGGCCGAGCGCGCCGACCGTACGGAAGGCGCCCTGGAACGCGCCGAGGCGATCCATGCGGAAGCCTCCGCCGAGCACGCCGGCGCGCAGGCCCTGCTCGCCGAGGCCCGTCGCGAGGCCGCCAGGGTCACGCAGGCGGCGCGCGAGGAGGGTGCGGCGCTGATCGCCGCCGCCCGCGAGGACGGAATGCGCGAACGCGAGGCGATACTTGCCGACGGCCAGGCCCGTATCGAGGCCGAACGCATCGCGGCGGAGGCCGAACTGCTCCTCACCGTCCCCGAACTGGCCGCCGACCTGGCGAGCCGCATCATCGGCGAACGCGTCCCGGCGGCGGCGCCCTCGAACCCCTGACCCCCGCTCGCCGTGGCGCCACAGGGGGCCGCAGATACGAACCAGGGCCCGGATCCATTGGATCCGGGCCCTGGTCGGCAGTAGCGGGGACAGGATTTGAACCTGCGACCTCTGGGTTATGAGCCCAGCGAGCTACCGAGCTGCTCCACCCCGCGTCGGTAGACACCACCCTACGCCATGGGAGCAGCTACTCCCGACCACCACCTGCCAGGACGGCAGGCACCGCTACCGCCAGGGGCTACGCGCCGCTCGCCTTGAGCATGTCCTCACGCTCGACGATCTTCACGCGCTCACGGCCTTCCGGCTCGCCCAGCGCCTTCTCCGCGGCGTCAAGGCGGTACCACCCGTCCCACGTCGTGTAGCGCACGTTCCGCTCGTCGAGGAACGCGTCCACCGCCGCCGGGTCGGGCGATGAGGGAGTGCTCAGACGGCCGTTCTCGCGGTCGTCCAGGAGGCTGGCGACCGTCTCGTTGGCGTCGCCCTTGGTGTGGCCGATCAGGCCCACGGGACCGCGCCGGATCCAGCCCGTGACGTACGTCGACTGAAGGTGCTCGCCGGACTCCTCGATCACCCGGCCGCCCTTGTCCGGAACGGTGCCCGAGGCCAAGTCCCAGGGCAGCTTGGGGAGTTCGTCGGACAGGTAGCCCACCGCGCGGTAGACGGACCTGACGTCCCAGTCCTTGAACTCGCCGGTTCCCTTGACGTTGCCGGTGCCGTCGAGAGCGGTCCGCTCGGTGCGCAGGCCAGTGACTTCGCCGTTCTCGCCGAGGATCTCGGTCGGGGACTCGAAGAAGTGCAGGAACAACTTGTGCGGCCGGGTGCCGACGTCGCGGATGGCCCAGTTCTCGAGCGTCTTGGCGACCATGTCGGCCTGCTTGTTGCCGCGCCGGGTCGCGATCGAGCCGTCGTCGTAGTCGATGTCCTCGGGGTCGACGATGACCTCGATGTTCGGGGAGTGGTCGAGCTCCCGCAGCTCCATCGGGCTGAACTTCGCCTGCGCCGGACCACGGCGGCCGAAGACGTGGACCTCCAGGGCCTTGTTCGCCCTGAGGCCGTCGTAGACGTTCTGCGGAATCTCGGTCGGCAGCAGCTCGTCCGCCGTCTTGGCCAGGATGCGGGCCACGTCGAGCGCGACGTTGCCGACACCCAGGACCGCGACCTTCTCCGCCTCGAGGGGCCAGGTCCGCGGCACGTCCGGGTGACCGTCGTACCAGGAGACGAAGTCGGCCGCGCCGTACGAGCCGTCGAGGTCGATGCCCGGTATGTCGAGCGCGCGGTCGGCCGTCGCGCCCGTGGAGAAGATCACCGCGTCGTAGAACGAGCGCAGGTCGTCCAGGCTGATGTCGCCCGGGTAGTCCACGTTGCCGAACAGGCGGATCTGCGGCTTGTCGAGGACCTGGTGCAGGGCCGTGATGATGCCCTTGATCCGCGGGTGGTCCGGTGCGACGCCGTACCGGATCAGACCGAACGGCGCAGGCATCCGCTCGAAGAGGTCGATGGACACACCGGGGTCTTCGGCCACCGCGGATTTCAGCAGCGCGTCAGCGGCGTAGATACCGGCAGGACCGGCTCCCACAACGGCTACCCGCAGAGGGCGAGGCATGATCAGGTTCCCTTCGTGGCATGGGCACTCAACGGGAAGCCTAAACTAAGGCAAACCTTAGTTAGTAGTCGGGTTGGACCTATGGACCCATAAGGCTGCCTTATGGGTCTCTGCGGGTGGTCCTTATGGGTCGCCGCAGGCAGCTGCCCACTGATAGCGTCGCACGCACGTTTTCTACCGAGGAGGTGAGTCCCGTCAACGCTGTTTCAGGCTGGGTGCTCTCCTCCCGCACGGTGATGCGGTTCACCTGACACAGGTGGCTCCGGGAGTGCCCGCAGGCATCCCGAAAGGTTATGAACCTATGCGACTCCCCCACCTCGACGACGTCACCACCTTCTCCGCGCACGACGGCACCCGGCTCGCGTACCGCGCTCTCGGTGACGGAACTCCCTTGATCTGCCTGCCGGGTGGGCCGACGGACTCCGAATACCTCGGCGATCTCGGGGGCCTGAGCGCGCACCGGCAGTTGATCAGGCTCGACCTGCGGGGCACAGGCCTGTCGGCCGCGCCGGAGGACCCGACGTCGGGCCGCTGCGACCGGCTCGTCGACGACGTCGAGGCCCTGCGCGAGCATCTCGGCCTGGAGCGGATGGACGTACTCGCGCACTGCGGTGGCGCGAATCTTGCCGTCCTGTACGCGGGGCGCCATCCGGAGCGGGTCGGCAAGCTCGCGTTGATCACGCCGAGTGTCCGGGCGGTGGACCTCACGATCACGGGCGACCTGCGGACCGAGACCGCGCAACTGCGCCGTGGCGAACCGTGGTTCCCGTCGGCGTTCCAGGCCTTGAAGAGGGTCGCCACCGGCAACGCGACCGACGAGCACTGGAAGGCCATCGCCCCCTTCTCGTACGGCCGTTGGGACGAGACGGCGCAGACCCATCAGTCCGCCGGGGACGAGCGGATGAACATGGAGGTCGTGGCCGCCTACGGCGCGCCCGGCGCATTCGACCCGGATGCGACCCGCGCCGCCCTGGCGCGGTTCACGTCCCCAGCGCTCTTGCTCGCCGGCGAGGTCGACCTCGGGGCGCCTCCGCGCACCATGGGCGAATTCGCCAAGCTGTTCCCGCACGCCGAGCTCGTCGTCCAACCCGGAGCCGGACACTATCCGTGGCTCGACGACGCGGACCGGTTCGTGACGGCCACGGCGGGCTTCTTGGGGTAGGTGGAAAGGTGCGTGCGAGGCTTTCTCGGCGCCGCGAGCACATGAACGTCAGTTGTCGGAGTAGCTGAAGTCGCCCACCGTCCAGGCGCTCACGTCCTGGATCGCGACGCGGTACATGCCACCCGTCTCGGGGATGCCGACGCTGCCCTGGAGGATCCGGGCCACATGGAAGTGCAGATGAGTGGGCGCGGGGCCGCCATCGGTCTCGCCCCGCTTGCGCTCATCGGGCTTCCCGTCGGCGGTGAAGATCTCCGAGAAGGAGCCGAGGTGGTCCGAGTCCGTCAGGACCTCCGAGACGCGTTGCCTCCACACGGCCTCGGGGGCGAGGCGTCCGGTGATCACAGCGCCGCTGGTGACCACAGTCAGGGACATCTGATTGCTCTGCCCGGACTCCACCATGACGGCGATGTCGACGAGCAGTTCGTCAGGGTTCGACATGAGAGCGGATTCTAACGGCAGACGTCCCCCGGGACGCCCCCGACGCCCCACTTCCTCAGGGAGCCCGAACTCAGTGGCTCGAGCTCACCTGCTCGGCCTCACGCGCGCCGGCTCGGCTTCTCCGGCTCGCCGGCGCACATCTCACGGCCGAGGCCACGGCCGGCCGCCCAGTCGCTCGATGTCCATGTTGAAGCGCCTCAGGTAGGCGGTGAAGGCCGCGATGTCCTCGTCCGCCCAGTCGTTCATGACGCGGTCCAGGCTGCCCACGATGTGATCGCGCTCCTCGTCGAGGACGGCCGCACCCTTGTCCGTGATGCGGAACTTGCGGGCCATGCCGCCGTCGGGATCAGGGATGCGCTCCACCAGCCCGGCGCGCATCGCGGCGGCGGTCTGCCGGTTCAGGGTGGAGGCGTCGAGCCCGAAGGCGTCGCTGAGCTCACCGATGGACATGGGCCCCTGCACGCGAATGCGGCTCAGCAGGATGTAGGCGCTGCGCTCAAGGGTGCCGTTCTCGGGGCGCCCGCCTTTGTGGTGCACGAGTCCGTGCCGGCTGAGCAGCATCTGCTCGTACTCGAGCTCGTACGTGGGCCTGGCCATGCGTCTGCCGCCTCCTGCTGTCGTTCCCCGCGGCGTCGCACCGCGCGTCCGTGCACACCCCCGCGCCAATCGTCGCACAGCCAAATGTAGTCACCACACAATGTGCGCCATACATTGGATGTGTACGATGCACATCGGCCGGTGTCCCGGTCGAAGCCCCGCAGATTCCCGAATCCTGCAGACACACAAGGAGTCCCCTGATGGACGCCCCCCAGCCGACGGCCCGCGCCGGCGGCGTGGTCGCCACTCTGGCTTTCGCCGGCACCACCGCCGCGATCATGCAGACCCTGGTCACGCCGCTCATCGCGGAGCTGCCCAAGATCCTTCACACCACCTCGTCGAACGCCGCCTGGGTCATCACCGTGACGCTGCTGGTGGGAGCCGTATGCGTGCCGGTCACCGGCCGTCTCGGCGACCTGGTCGGCAAGCGCCGCATGCTGCTCGTGTGCTCGGTCCCGCTCATGGCGGGTTCCGTGGTGTGTGCGCTGTCGTCGTCCGTAGTGCCGATGATCGTCGGCCGCGGCCTGCAGGGCATGGGGATGGGGATGGTGCCGTTGGGCATCGCCCTCCTGCGGGACGTGGTGACGAAGGAGAACCTCAGCTCCTCGATCGCCCTGGTCAGCGCGTCCATGGGCATCGGCGGCGGCCTCGGCCTGCCCATCGCCGCCGCGGTGGCCCAGTACGCCGACTGGCGTGTCCTGTTCTGGGGTTCGGCCGTGCTTGCCGTACTGATCGCCGCGCTGATCTGGTTCCTCATCCCCGACGTCCCGGCGAGCGCCAAGGGTCAGCGCTTCGACGCACCCGGCGCGCTCGGCCTCGGCGTCGGCCTGGTCTGCCTCCTCCTCGCGGTGTCCAAGGGCGCGGAGTGGGGCTGGGGCTCGGCGACGACGCTCGTACTCTTCGCCGCGGCCGTCCTCGTACTACTGGGCTGGGGCTGGTGGGAGACGCGCACCCGGGACCCGCTGATCGACCTGCGCACCACCGCCCGGCCTCGCGTGCTGTTCACGAACGTCGCCTCGGTCTTCGTCGGCTTCGGTATGTACGCGAGCATGCTCGTGATCCCGCAGCTGCTGCAGTTCCCCGAGGCGACCGGCTACGGCCTGGGGCAGTCGATGCTCGCGGCGGGCCTGTGGATGGCGCCCGGCGGCATCATGATGATGATCGTCTCCCCGCTCGGCGGGAAGCTCACCGATGCCCGCGGCCCGAAGTTCACGCTCATCTGCGGTGTCCTGGTGATCGCTGCCGGATACGGTCTGTCGCTCGTGCTGATGGGGTCCGGCCTGGGGCTCATGGTGGTGTGCATGGTCATCAACAGCGGCGTCGGTCTCGCCTACGGTTCCATGCCCGCGCTCATCATGAGCTCGGTGCCGCTCGCGGAGACGGCTGCCGCCAACGGTTTCAACACGCTCATGCGCTCCCTCGGCACCTCGGTCGGCGCCGCGGTGATCGGCGTGATCCTTTCCCAGATGACGACCACCATGGGCGGCTACAGCTTCAGCTCCGAGGCCGGTTTCCGTACGGCGCTGATGGTCGGTGGAGGCGTCGCCCTCGTGGCCGCGCTGATCGCGGCGGTCATCCCGGCCGTACGCGCCACGCCCGTCGAAGCGGGCACCGAACCGGCTGCCGCCCCTGCGGAGGTCAAGGCGTAGGCGGGGCCCCCTGCGAAAACTGGACTTGCAGGTCCAATTTCATCGGCGCACAGTCGGTCTTGCGGTCCGGATCAACGGACCGCCGGGCCGGGTTGGGGCGGCGTTCCCGACCGGCTCGGTGAGCGGGAGTACCGAGACTGAGGAGAACCGGCCATGAGTGGACGACTGCAGGACAAGACCGCACTCGTCACTGGGTCAACCAGCAACATCGGAAAGGCGATCGCCGAGGCGTTCGCCACCGAGGGGGCCCACGTCGTCGTATCGGGGCGCAATCGGGAGCGCGGCCGGCACGTGGTCGAGGACATCCGTGCGGCCGGCGGGCGGGCCGACTTCGTCGAGGCCGACCTCGACGGCAGCGCGGATGCCTCCCGCCGCCTCGCCGAGCAGGCCCGTGCGGTGCTGGGCGGGCGCCTCGACATCCTGGTCAACAACGCGGGCATCTACCCGCCCGGGACCACCACCACGACGGACGAGAAGACCTTCGACCACGTCTACGCGGTGAACGTGAAGGCGCCGTTCTTCCTGACCGCGACAGTCGCCCCCGACATGGCGCGCGACGGTGGCGGAGTCATCATCAATCTCGGCTCGTGGATCGCGCGCCTGGGAATTCCCGTGGGGTCGCTGTACAGCTCCACCAAGGGAGCCGTGGAGACACTCACGCGCGCGTGGGCGGCGGAGTTCGGTCCGCAGGGGGTGCGGGTGAACGCGATCTCGCCCGGCGTGATCGTCCCCCGAGCAGCCGAGGGCAGCGAGCCGCATCCGGGCGAAATCATGATGAAGGGCACGCCGTTCGGCGCCGTCGGAACGCCCGATGCCATCGCGCACGCCGCGGTCTGGCTGGCCTCGGACGAGTCGGCGTTCGTCCACGGCACGGTCGTGGACGTCGACGGAGGCCGGGCCGGCGCCGCCGTGATCGCCGCATAGCCCCGGCCGACGCCTGTTCCTGGCGGAACCGTCGCGTCCGGGAAACGTCAATGGCCTAGCGTGGCCCCACAGTTCGAGTGGGCGCCACGCTCGCTCGTTGCCCACCCCCGGCGATTGCGACGTGATCACTGCATGCACCTCCGCCCCAGCACCCCCCGCCCCGCGCCTTCCCAGGGTGAACGCGCCCTGCAGGCCCACATGGGTACGAGCGAGCGCGCCGATGACTTCTACGACCGTCAGGTCCGGCCGCGTCTGACACCGGCCATGAATGAGTTCATCGCCCGGCAGACCATGGTGTTCCTGTCCACGGCGGACGCACGTGGCCACTGTGATGCCAGCTTCCGGGCAGGCCCACCAGGGTTCGTCGCCGTTCTGGACGACCTCCACCTGGCCTACCCGGAGTACCGGGGCAACGGAGTCATGGCCAGCGCGGGCAACATCACCGAGAACCCCCATATGGGCCTGCTCTTCATCGACTTCACCCATGACCACATAGGGCTGCATGTGAACGGATCGGCCCAACTGATGGGCGATCGTGAGCTACGGGCCATCTGCCCCACGCTGCCGAGGGATTCGGCCCCGGGGCGGCAGGCCGAGATGTGGATATACATCACCGTCCAGGAGGCCTACGTCCACTGCTCCAAGCACATTCCCCACCTGGAACCCGCGCACCAGCCGAATCGAAGGGCCCCGGGGCGACCCAAGGACGGCGACTACTTCACCGAGGAGATGACCCACGCCTGCCTGGGACAGGGATAGGCCAAGTCCCGGCAGGTCCACGCCGCTTCCCGCGGCGAGAGGCATGACCTGAGCGGACTGGGGCACACGCTCTGGACGGGGCCGACACGAAAGGCAGGGACATGACGGCAACTTCGGTGCACGCTCATGAAGATGCGCGAGCGCAGGCCACGACGACGCACGACGCCGACGCGACCGTCGGCCCGGGTGAGCTTCCGTGGGTCGAAGACGCCGGCAAGGTCGCGCCCAAGGACGCGCGTGATCTCTCCATGGTGTTCTTCGAGCAGCTCCAGGTACTCGAAGAGGGGACTGCGGACTACCAGTACGCCCGTAACACGCTCATCGAGATGAACCTGTCCCTGGTCCAGTTCGCGGCGTCCCGCTTCCGCCACCGTGGCAGTGGCGAGATGGAGGACATCGTGCAGGTCGGGACCATCGGCCTGATCAAGGCGATCGACCGGTTCGACCTGTCGCGCGAGGTCCAGTTCACCTCCTTCGCCGTCCCCTACATCGTCGGCGAGATCAAGCGCTTCTTCCGTGACACCAGCTGGGCCGTCCATGTGCCGCGCCGCCTCCAGGAGTTGCGCGTCGACCTGGCCAAGGGCAAGGACGAGCTGTCCACCGTCCTGGACCATGAGCCGACGCCCAAGGAGCTCGCCGAGCACCTGGAGCTCAGCGAGGACGAGGTCATCGAGGGCATGGTCGCCTCGAACGGGTACACCGCGGGGTCCATCGACATGCCGAGCGATCCCGGCGAGCGCCCGACCGACGCCTCGAGGACGTTCGCCGACGTGCTCGGCGAGCCGGATCCGGCCATGGAGACGGTCGAGGACCTCCACACGCTGGCGCCGCTCCTGGAACAACTCGACGGCCGTGAGCGCCGCATCCTCGAGATGCGGTTCGGCCAGGAGATGACCCAGTCGGAGATCGGCGCCGAGATCGGCGTGTCCCAGATGCACGTCTCCCGGCTCCTGACCCGCACCCTCACCAAGCTCAGAACAGGCATGTTCGCCTGACGCGGAGGGGCTCACCATGATTCAGGCCGCGGATGTCCGTGAGTGGCGCTCCTACGACGTCGTCGACCAGGACGGCCGCAAGATCGGCACGCTCGAGGCCGTCTACGTGAACACGAGGACGGACGAACCGGCCATGGCCACGGTCCTGATCGGCCTCCCCACGCGGCACAGGCTCGTCTTCGTTCCGCTGGACGGCGCGGTCGTCGGGCCGGCCTATGTCAAGGTCGACCACGCGAAGGCGCTGGTGAAGGAGTCCCCGTCGATCGGCACGGACGACGTGCTGCCCGCCGAGGACGAGGAACCCCTGTTCCGGCACTACGGCCTGCCGTACGAGCCCGGGACGAAAGGGGAGCGGCAGCTCGCCCGCCGCTGACGCGCGCCGCCTCACACCCATCCGTTCGGCCCACGGCCACGGATTCGTCATGATGGCCTCGCAGCGCCGGGCCGCATGGCCGGGGCACGACGAAGGGGAGACAGCGTGCTCGTATGGGACGACGATCCGCGATCGGCACTCGTGGCGCCTCTTGCCGTCGAACCGCCGCAGGCCGCGGTACTCCTCTTGCACGGTGGCCGCTCGGAGGGCACGGAAGCGGTGTCGAGGTTGAGTCTCGCGGGTGCGCGCATGCGCCCGTTCGCCGGTGCCGTCGAGCGGGCATGCGAGGGCCAGAGGCTCTTGGTGGGGAGCGTCCGCTATCGCTGCCGCGGCTGGAACGGTGACCGCGAGGACCCGCTCCGGGACGCGCTGCGGGCGCTGGACGAACTGGCCGTACGCGCCGGGGACGTGCCGACGGTGCTGGTCGGTCATTCCATGGGCGGACGTGCCGCGTTGCGCGCTGCAGGGCATCGGCTCGTCCAAGACGTGGTGGGACTCGCTCCGTGGTGTCCCGAGGGTGAGCCGGTGACGCAGCTCCGCGGCCGGCGCGTGGTGCTGCTCCACGGCGACCGGGACCGCACGACGGACCCCGCGGCCTCCGTCGACTACGCCGACCGGGCCTCGGCCGCGGGCGCGGAGGCCTGCACGCTGCTGATGCCGGGCGGCGATCACGCGATGCTCCGGCGGGCCGGTTCCTGGCACCGGCAGACCGGCCGGATCGTGAGCGGTCTGCTGGGGTTCGCGCCGCTCCCGACCGACGTCGCCGACCGCCTCGCCCTCAACGGCCGTACGCCGTAAGCGCGCTGAACCGTAGGCCCGGAAGAGCACGTTCCGCCGAACGGGCGACAGTGAATCCTTTCGGCTTCTGTCGACGGCGTGACGGGCGGGCCCATGGGCGAAGCTGCCATGGACCGTCCCCGAGCACCGAATGATGAGGCTGTCCATGCGCCGTCGCTCCACCGTTGCCGCTTCCCTCGCCGCGTTCGCTCTCGCGCTGACCCTGCCGGCCTCCGCCCAGGCCGCCACCGGCGACTTCTCCTACAAGATCGTCGGGCTCGACGGCCAGACGCAGTCGGTCACCCTCCACGACCTGCCGAGCCGCCAGTGCGTCACCCTCCCCGAGGTCGCGGACCCGAGCTCGTCCGAGCCGGCGTTCGCTCCGCACAACGACACGGACGAGTTCGCCCTGGTCTTCACCGGGCCCGACTGCGAAGGGGACTCCTGGACGCTGCGTCCGCACGGCCGGCCGGCCACCGACTACCTCAAGCTGCGCTCGGTGTTCCTCACCCCGCCGCAGTTCTGACCGGTCGTACGGGGGAGAGGGGGCCCTGTCCCCTCTCCCCCCGCTGGTCTACGCCGACTGCCTGAGCACCAGTTCGGGCTCGAAGATCAGTGACGTGGGCTCGGTCCGTGTGCCCTCGATGTGCTCCTGGAGGAGGCGGGCCATCGCACTCGCCATTTCCTCCACCGGCTGGCGAACAGTGGTCAGTTGCGGCTTGCAGGTGACGGCCACGCTCGAGTCGTCGAAGCCGACGACGGCGACGTCCTCGGGCACACGCCTCCCCTGTTCCCGCAGGACCTGGCAGACACCTTGGGCCATCAGGTCGTTCGCCGCGAACACACCGTCGACATCCGGGTGTTGACCGAGCAGCCTCTCCATCGCGGCCGCCCCGCTGTCGAGAGTGAAACCGCCTTCCGCGATCGGCACATGGGGGACGCCGCCGCGCTCCATCCCGTCGCGGAACCCCGCCAGCCGCTCCTGGCCCGCCGGTACGTCCAGCGGCCCCGACACGGTCGCCACCCGGCGGCGCCCCCGCGCCAGCAGGTGTTCGGCGGCGAGCCGGCCGCCGTCCCGATGGGCGAGATCGACATAGCTGACCGGGGCCGTGAGGGCCGGGCGGGCGAAGAATACGGCGGGCAGCCGCTCGGCAGCGAGGAGCTCCGGCAGCGGGTCCTCGGCGTGGGTGGACACCACGAGCGCACCGTCCGCGCTGCCCTGCCGCAGATAGGCGGTGACCTGTTTCCTGGCGGTGTCCGACTCGGCGAACATCAGGACAGGGTGCATCGAGCGCGGCCGCAGGAAGCCGACGACTCCGCTGACGATACGTCCGAAGAACGGATCCGCGAACACCCTTGCCGCGAAGGCGTTCTGCTCGCTGTCGGCCTCGTCCCCCGCGCCGGAGACCACCAGTGCGATCGTCTCGGCCCGCCGGGTCACGAGGGAGCGCGCGGCCCGGTTGGGCGCGTATCCCGTCCGGTCGATCGCCTGTCGCACCTGGTCCTGGATGCCCGGATCGACGTTGCGTACGCCGTTGATGACGCGGGAGACCGTCGCGCGCGAGACACCCGCCTCACGTGCGACGTCCTCGAGCGTCGGCGCCTGTCTGTTCATGTCGGCACCCTAACTTCCCGCCAGGGGACGGGATAGAGCGCTCTCCCTCTCATGGGTCCCGTGCGACCGGCTCAGTTGTAGACGCCGAACTCGTAGAGCGAGTACCCGTATCCGGTGCCCCGCGCCGTGCCGTTGACACGGACGTAGCGGCCGGTGCCGTCGACGTCGAAGTCGTCGATCCCGCCGTTGCCCGCCGACTCCTCGTGGACGGTCCGCCAGCTCTGGCCGTCGTCGGAGGTCTGGATGGTGTACGCCTTCGCGTACGAGGTCTCCCAGTTGAGCTGCACGTGACTGAAGGACTGGCGGGAACCGAGGTCGACCTGGAGCCACTGCGGGTCGCTCCAGTCGCTCGCCCAGCGCGTGTCGTTCCTGCCGTCGAACGCGTTCGCCGCGGTGCAGGGGCAGTCGCCGCTCCCGGGCTGGTACGAAGACGCCGTGGCGGGCTTGCCGAGGGCGATGTCGGTGCCATTGACGGGCGGCGGCACGACGCGGACCGAGCGGGTCTCGACGCCCACGTTGCCCTTGCCGTCGGTCGCCTTCACATAGATCTTCCAGACCCCCGGCCTGTCCGGCGCGGTGACCTTGAACCTGCCGCCGCCCAGGTCGGTGAACGGCACCGGCGTGAGCTGCTTGCTCGCGTCGATGTAGTTGCTGTTGGTCAGAACCTCGTACGAGATCTGGTCGCCGTCGGGGTCCGTGGCCCTGGTCGCCAGCGTCAGATTCCCGCCGGCGGGGACCTTGGCGGCGTCGCCCTCGACGTTCATCTCGGAGATGACGGGCGGGGTGTTGTCGTGCGACGTGTCGGCGCCGTAGGCCTTCTTCACGGCGTAGTAGGAGAGTCTCTTCTGGCCTGCGGGCAGCAGGTTGAACCAGATGCCTCCGAAGTCGTACTCCGTGCCGTAGTGGAACATGGTGGCGCCCAGGGCGACGCCCTTGTGGCCGGTGACGCAGCCCCACGCCTTGGTGTAGCCGTCGGCCTTGGCCTGGTCGGCCGGCTCGGCGGGGACGCCGTTGGCATCGTCGGGGACCTCCCACTCGCCCGCGGGGCCGGTCTCGGTCACGATGTACGGCTTGGTGTAACCACCTTGCTCCCAGGCCGACTTGATGTCACAAACGGCGTTGTAGGAGTTGACCGCGTAGAGATCGAGGTCGGGGGCGTTCTTCTTGTAGTAGGGCCAGGCGCCGACCCAGGCGTCGGTCGAGGTGACGGGGTGGTCGGGGTCGACCGCGTGGATCTTCTTGGTGATGTCGTTGACGAGGGTGGTGTAGGCGTCGCGCTGCTTCTCCAGTTCGTCGCCGCCGTAGCAGTTCTGCAGGCCGAGCACGGACTCGTTGCCGACGTTCCACATGAGGACGCCCGGGTTGTCCTTGTAGGTGTCGACCCACTTGGGGAACTCGTCGAGCATCTTGTTCTTGTAGTCGGTGTCCGTGAGGTAGTTGACGCAGCCGCCGCTGCCCGGGCCACCGCCGGGCTGGAGCCAGAAGCCCGCGATCACCTTGATGCCGTGGGCCGCCGCCGAGTCGAACAGCGGCTTGCTGGAGGCGTCCGTCCCCCAGGTGCGGATGGTGTTGACGCCCATGGACCGCAGATCCGGCATGTATGTGTCGGCGTCGGCCACGGACGGCCCCCAGGTCAACCCCTTGATCTGGTACGGAGAGCCGTCGACGGTCAACTGCCAGTCGCCCTGTGAACCGGTGACCTTCACGACGCTGCCGGCGGCCTGCGCCTGCTGGGCCGGGAGCGACAGTGCACCGGCAGCGAGCAGTCCCGCGGTGAGGGGAGCCATGAGACGACGGCGGGATGTGCGGGATCTCTGCATGGTCGTTCTCTCCCTGGATGTGGGGGTGAAGGGGGTGCGACGCGTGTGTACGGTTCCCGGGCCGGGGCGGCAGGCAGCGGTCGGCCCGGCCCGGGGAGCGCCTGGGTCAGGGCAGTTCGTAGTTCTCGTCGAGGGCGGCCCCGGCCTCGGGGTGGCTCTGGTCGTAGCCGCGGGGATCGCACTGGAGTCCGCCGACGACGCAGTGGTCCACCAGCGCCTTCAGCGTCGGGGCGTCCCACGCGTTGAAGAAGTCGTAGTGGAAGGAGTAGCTCGGGCCGCTGGCGAGTCTGAGCTGTGAGAGGTCACCGTTGACCGGGAAGGCCATCTTGAACTCGATCATCGGCAGGGCGACGGGGTGGTCGGCCGGGCAGGCGTTGTTGTTGGTGCCGGGCACGACGACCGGGTAGGCCATGTGGCTCTTGTGGTCCGGTGTGTCGAGATACTTGCCGTCCCAGCAACTGGGCGCCTGGAAGCGGATGTTGAGCTGGGTGTCTGCGGTGGTGGGGCAGTCCTTGGGGAAGTCCACGTTGAAGTAGCTGGTGCCGCACTCCCATCCCTCGACGAAGCCGCGGTGGTCGCGGAACTCCTGGGCGGTCTGCATCGGGCTGCCGACCACGAACCGCAGCCCCTTCGGGAAGGGGCGGACACTCGTGTAGTCGGTGACTCCGGCCTTGTAGTAGATGGTCTGCTCGCCGACCGGGAGCACGGGCTTGTCCCCGTTGAGCATCGTGGGCATCCAGTACCCGGACTTGTCGCCGGGGGCCAGACACGTGGTGGACCCCGCGTCGAGGGAGGCCGTGGTGCTGTTGGCGTCGGTCGTCGTGTTGCCCATGAAGGTGTGGTCGTGGGACTTGCCGGGCTGCCCCGGATAGACGATGGGGTCGTCCGGCCGGGTGTGGGTCACCGTGCAGTGCGCCTGGAACTCGTGGAAGTAGCGGTGCGGCGGCTCCTTCGTGGAGGGTTCCACGCCGGTCACCGGTGGATCGGCGGGGATGTATCCGTCGCCGTCCGGGTCCTCCGCCGAAGCGAGGGTGGACGCTGCCATCACGTGGCTCGTGTGCGCTGCGGACGTCGACCCTGAACTCTGCGTCTCCTGAGCGGCGTTGGCGTTCAACGCCATACCGCCCACACCGAGCGACGTCACCATCAGCGCGCCGGTCATCAGTAACCCTGAAACGATCTTCGATCTCCGTGCCATGGAGACCTCCTGCCACATCGGCATGGATGGGTGGGGGGTGGGCGGCCGGCGCAGGTCCTGCGTCACACGGCCACCCGCGGAGCGGAGCGCCCTCATGGAGCGGGGCGCTGGGAGAGCGCTCTCCGAGTCGGAGTGTTGCGGCAGTGGCGCGAGACTGTCAAGAGACTGTCAACGCCTCTTCTTTCAGGGGGTGTTGGGTGACGTCAGGTAGCGAGGCGTCGCGGCTCCAGCCCCAACTGACACATGCCCGCCACTAATTTCAACGATTCTGGATTTAAGTCTTGACGCAACGTTCACACAGATGAAGCATTCGACCGCAAGAGAGCGCTCCCACCCCCCTCATTCGTTCAATTTCTGAACTAGGAGAGTCGCCCCTATGCTCACGCCCCCCACGGACCGCTCAACGACGTCCAGTTCGCCCGCCGCCGGTCCCGTCTCCCCCTCGCGCCGGACCGTTCTCGGCGTCATGGCGGCGACCGCGGCCACCGTTCCCGGCCTCCTCGCAGTCGGATCGCCCGCCTCCGCGAGGCCTGCCGCCGACGCCCTGCCCGGCGGCGGCGACCTGGGCCCCAACGTGATCGTGTTCGACCCTTCCACGCCCGGCATCCAGGCCAAGCTGGACGAGATCTTCAAGCAGCAGGAGTCCGCACAGTTCGGCTCCGGCCGCTACGCGTTCCTGTTCAAGCCCGGTACGTACAACGGCCTCAACGCCCAACTCGGCTTCTACACCTCGATCGCCGGACTCGGCCTGTCCCCCGACGACACCGCGATCAACGGCGACGTCACGGTCGACGCCGGCTGGTTCAACGGCAACGCCACCCAGAATTTCTGGCGCTCCGCCGAGAACCTCGCCCTCACCCCCGTCAACGGCACCAATCGCTGGGCCGTCGCACAGGCCGCGCCGTTCCGCCGCATGCACGTGAGGGGCGGCCTCAATCTCGCCCCCGACGGCTACGGCTGGGCCAGCGGCGGCTACATCGCCGACAGCCGCATCGACGGCACCGTCGGGCCCTACTCGCAGCAGCAGTGGTACACCCGCGACAGTTCTGTCGGCGGCTGGACCAACGCCGTCTGGAACATGGTGTTCTCCGGCGTCGAGGGCGCCCCCGCGCAGAGCTTCCCGGACCCGCCCTACACCACGCTCAACACGACCCCGGTCTCCCGCGAGAAGCCCTTCCTGTACCTCGACGGCGCCGACTACAAGGTCTTCCTGCCCGAGAAGCGCACCGACGCGCGCGGGACCACCTGGGGCAGCGGCACGCCCCGCGGCACCTCTCTCGCACTCACCCAGTTCTACGTGGCGAAGCCGGGCGTCACCGCCGCCACCCTCAACGCGGCGCTCGACCAGGGCCTCAACCTCCTTCTCGCGCCCGGGATTTACCACCTCGACGCGGCCATAGAGGTGAACCGCGCGAACGCCGTCGTACTCGGCCTCGGATACGCCACCCTCATCCCGGACAACGGTGTCACCGCGGTGAAGGTCGGCGACGTCGACGGTGTGCGCCTGGCCGGATTCCTGATCGACGCGGGCGCGGTCAACTCGCAGACCCTGCTGGAAGTCGGGCCTTCCGGAGCGTCCGCCGACCACTCTGCCAACCCCGTCACCGTCCAGGACGTCTTCGTACGGATCGGCGGCGCGGGCCCCGGAAAGGCCACCACCAGCATCGTCGTCAACAGCCGGCACACGATCATCGACCACACGTGGGTCTGGCGCGCCGACCACGGTGACGGCGTCGGCTGGGAGACCAACCGCGCCGACTACGGCGTGCGCGTCAACGGCGACGACGTACTGGCCACCGGCCTGTTCGTCGAGCACTTCAACAAGTACGACGTGTACTGGGCCGGCCAGCGCGGCCGCACGATCTTCTTCCAGAACGAGAAGGCGTACGACGCCCCGAACCAGGCCGCCGTCCAGGACGGCAACGTCAAGGGCTTCGCCGCGTACAAGGTCGCCGACTCCGTGACCACGCACGAGGGTTGGGGCCTGGGGAGCTACTGCAACTACACGGCGGACAACACCATCCGCCAGGACCACGGCTTCGCGGCGCCCAACACGTCCGGGGTGAAGTTCCACGACCTGCTCGTCGTGTCGCTGGGTGGCCAGGGCCAGTACGAGCACGTCATCAACGACATCGGCGGCGCCACGTCCGGCACGTCCACGGTGCCCTCGACCGTGGTCTCGTACCCCTGACCTCACCCGTGCAGGGCGACGGACCACGGCCCGTCGCCCTGCACGGCCGTCAGCCGATCTCCACCTGAATCGAGTGGTAGCCGCTTGCCCCGTCCGGTACGGGGTCGGCGCGCTGCGCCGTCTGTGTCCGGCCCGTGCCATCGGTCGCGCGGACCGTCAGGCGGTGCCCTCCCGAGGTCGCCTGCCAGGGGTAGGACCACTGGCGCCAGGTGTCGCGGGTGTCCTCCGCCGCGAGCGTGGCCCGCTCCCACGGCCCGTCGTCGACACGGACCTCGACCTTCTCGATCCCGCGATGCTGCGCCCAGGCCACCCCCGCGACCATGACCGTGCCGGCCTTGCGGTTCACGAAGGGCTTGGGGGTGTCGATGCGGGACTCCGTCTTGATGGGCGCCTGCTGGGCCCAGCTCCGCTTCACCCAGTACGCGTCGTAGTCGGCGAAGGTGGTGAGCTCGATGTCCTCGATCCACTTGCAGGCCGACACGTAGCCGTACAGACCCGGGACGAGCATGCGCACAGGGAAGCCGTGGGCGAACGGCAGGGGCTGACCGTTCATCCCCAGAGCCAGTATCGAGTCGCGCCCGTCCATGATGTCCTCGACCAGGCTGCCGATCGTCATGCCGTCGACGGAGCGGGCGACCAGCTGGTCCGCGGGACCGCCCTTCGACGGGGGCCGGACGCCGTTCTCGGCGAGCACGTCGGCGAGGCGTACGCCGATCCAGCGGGCGTTGCCGATCAGGGCGCCGCCGACCTCGTTCGATACGCAGGTGAGCGTGATGGCGCGTTCGATGAGCGGCCTTCGCAGCAGGTCGTCGAAGGTCAGGGTGACGGGGCGGGTGACGCCCTTGCCGTGGATCCGCAGCCGCCATTTCATGGCGTCCACCATGGGGACCACCAGCGCGGTGTCGACCCGGTAGAAGTCCTTGTTCGGAGTGGTGAACGCGCCGATGCCGGGGATCGCCAACTGGGCGCCCGCCGGGGTGGGTTTGCCCGGTGACGCCGGAACGGGCAGCTTGACGCCGTTGCGTGAGCCCACGGCGTTCTCGTCCTGCGTGCCGCGTGAGGCCCGGGCCAGCAGTCCGGCGGCGGTGGAGACGACTGCGGCGGTCGTCGCGAGTGTGATGAACCCTCGCCGGTCCCATCCGGGTTCGGTGCTGCCCTCGGGCGGCTCCTCGGTCAGCGTGGTCCGCGCGCGGCCGGTGAGCGCGTACAGGAGCCAGGCACCCACCAGTGCGCCGACGACGGACGGCACCGCGTCGGCGATGCTCGTCGAGTCGGGGCGGGTGGTGGCCGCGAGTGCGCCGATCACGCCGAAGATCAGGACGCCGGCCGATCCGGCGCGGCGGTGGCGGGTGGCGACGAGGCCCAGGACCACGGCGAGGAGGGACAGCACGGCGACGATGCCGAGCTGCAGAACGAGCTTGTCACTCGTACCGAAATTCCGGATCGCCCAGTCCTTGACGGCGGTCGGCGTGCGGTCGATCGCCGCGCCTCCCACCGCCACCACAGGGCTCGCCTGGGGACGGGTGACCGCCGCAGCCAGTTCGGCGGCGGCCAGGGCCGCGTAACAAGCCAGCAGTCCGCTCAGCGCGCCGAGGAGTGCGCGCCGCCGTGCAGCGCGCCGCCCCCAGAAATTCCGGTTCTCGCCCGCTCCAGAAATGGGGAAACCTTCCTCGCGGCCTGTGCGCCGCACCCTCGAGCTTCGTCAGCCCGACCATGCTGTAGGCGATACCGCACGCATTCAAGCGGACATGCGTGAGCGTACGGGCGCAAAAGCCGCGGGAACGCGTCAGGCCGCGTTGCCCCTGAGTCCCCTCCCCTGCCGGTGCCTGCGGACGATGTCCGCGTAGCGGTGGCCGCTGCCCTTGATGGTGCGTCGCTGCGTCTTGTAGTCGACGTGGACGAGGCCGAAGCGCTTGTCGTAGCCGTAGGCCCACTCGAAGTTGTCCAGGAGGGACCAGGCGTAGTAACCCGCGAGCGGTGCCCCCTTGCGGGCGGCGGAGGCGCAGGCCGCGAGGTGGCCCTCCAGGTACTCGGTGCGTCCGGGGTCGTCGACGGATCCGTCGGGCCGTACGACATCGGGGAAGGCGGAGCCGTTCTCGGTGACGTAGAGCTTGCGGGCGCCGTACTCGTGGGTGAGGCGCAGGAGCAGGGTCTCGATGCCGCTCGCGTCGATCTCCCAGTCCATGCCGGTGCGCGGGACGCCGAGGCGGCGCACCTCGCGGGCGTGCGGGGCGGGTCCGGTGGGGTCGTCGGCGACGACGGCCGGCATGTAGTAGTTCAGGCCGAGCCAGTCGAGCGGGGCGGCGATCGTCTCCAAGTCCCCTGCCTGCTCGGGGAGTTCGACCCCGTAGACGTCCCGCATGTCGGCGGGGAAGCCGCGGCCGTGGACGGGGTCGAGCCACCATCGGTTGGTGTGGCCGTCCATGCGGTGGGCCGCTGCGACGTCCTCGGGCCGGTCGGTGGCGGCCTGGACGGTGGAGAGGTTGTTGACGATGCCGATGCGCGCGTCGGGTGCCGCGCCGCGGATCGCCTGGGTGGCGAGGCCGTGGCCGAGCAGCAGGTGGTAGGAGGCGCGGACGGCGGCGGTGAGGTCGGTGATGCCGGGGGCCATGCGGCCTTCGAGGTGGCCGATCCAGGCCGAGCACAGAGGTTCGTTGAGGGTGGCCCACTGGGTGACGCGGTCGCCGAAGCGTTCGGCGACGACGGTGGCGTAGTCGGCGAAGTGCTTCGCCGTGTCGCGCTCGGGCCAGCCGCCCCGGTCCTGGAGGGTCTGCGGGAGGTCCCAGTGGTAGAGGGTGACGGACGGCTCGATGCCGGCTTCGAGGAGGCCGTCGATCAACTGGTCGTAGAAGTCGAGACCCTTGGCGTTGACGGGGCCGTCGCCGCCGGGCACGATCCGCGGCCACGCCAGCGAGAGCCGGTAGGCGTTGGTGCCGAGCTGCTTCATCAGCGCGATGTCCTCGCGCCAGCGGTGGTAGTGGTCGCAGGCGACGTCCCCGTGGTCGTCGTTGTCGACCTTGCCGGGGGTGTGCGAGAAGGTGTCCCAGATCGACGGGGCGCGGCCGTCCTCGGCGACGGCTCCCTCGATCTGGTAGGCGGAGGTGGCCGTGCCCCAGGCGAAGTCCTTCGGGAGAGCGGCGAAGTCGATGGGCTTGGACACTGACGTCCTTTCGGGCGAGGGGTCGGCGGCACGGTCCGGTGCAGTGCTCACTTCACGGCCCCGGCGGTCAGACCGGCGACGAGGTAGCGCTGGAGCAGCAGGAATCCGGCGACCACGGGGATGCTCACGACGAGTGAGGCGGCCATGATCTGGTTCCAGTACACGTCGTTCTGGGTGGAGTAGTTCTGGAGGCCGACGGCGAGGGTGCGGGTGGTGTCGGTCGTCAGGACGGACGCGAAGAGCACTTCTCCCCAGGCGGTCATGAAGGCGTACACGGCGACCGCGACGATGCCGGGGATCGCCGCCGGGACGACGACGCGGAACAGCGCCTTGAGCGGCCCGCAGCCGTCCACCATCGCGGCCTCGTCCAGGTCCCTCGGGACCGATTCGAAGTACCCGATGAGCATCCAGATCGAGAAGGGCAGGGAGAACGTGAGATAGGTGAGGATCAGTCCGCCGCGTGAGCCGAACAGGGCGATCCCGGTGGACTGGCCGATGTTGACGTAGATGAGGAACAGCGGCAGCAGGAAGAGGATGCCGGGGAACATCTGCGTCGACAGGACCGTCACCGTGAAGACGCGCTTGCCGCGGAACTGGTAGCGGCTGACCGCGTAGGCGGCGAAGACGGCGATCACGACGGAGCAGACCGTGGCGGCGCCGGCGACGATCAGCGAGTTCAGGAAGTACTTCGCCAGCGGGACGGTCTTCCAGATCTCGAAGTAGGGCCGGATGGTGAGCCCGCTGGGCATCCAGCGGAACTTGCCCGACACGTCCTCCAGCGGTTTGAGCGAGCTGGAGATCATGACGTAGACGGGCAGCAGGACGAAGCCCGTGAGCAGGGTCAGGAAGATCCGGCGGGACCAGATGAAGGAGCGCGGGGACGCCATCGGCGAGCGCGGAGCTCCGCGGGACACGGTGGGGCTAGCCACGGGAGACCTTCCTCCCTCGTGAGGTGAGCACCAGGTAGATCCCCGTCACCAGGAGCAGGAACAGCAGCAGGAGTACGGACATGGCGGCGCCCGTGCCGAAGTTCCAGGTGGCGAAGGACGACTGGTAGATGTGCACGGAGATGAGGTCGGCCGCCTCGGGCGCCGCCCGCCCGAACAGCACGAACGGTGTGTTGAAGTCGTTGAACGTCCACAGGAACAGGACGAGTACGAGCACCTGGTTGACCGGGCGCAGCGAGGGAATGGTGATGCGCCGGATCTGCTGCCAGATGCCCGCGCCGTCCATGGCGGCGGCCTCGTAGAGCTCCTTGGGAATGTTCTGGAGCCCGGCCATCACGATCAGGAAGGCGAACGGCCAGCCCTTCCACACCGAGACGGTCAGCAGTGCGAAGAAGCTGTTGTCGCCGATGAGCCAGAAGGGATGCCCGCCGGTGAGGCCCAGCTGGTCGTGGAGCACGTGGTTGACCAGGCCGTTGTCCCTTTGGAACATGAACGCCCAGGTGATCACGGCCGCGTAGACGGGCAGCGCGTACGGCACCAGGAACAGGGTGCGCAGGAAGCCGCGGCCGGTGAACGTCTCCTGCATGAAGACGGCCGCCGCCGTGCCGAGGAGCCAGCACAGGCCGACCGACATGAGCGTGAAGACGCAGGTGATCCAGAACGAGTGGAGCAGGGCCTTTCCGACGGGTGCGTTGAAGTCGACGGCCATGTGGAAGTTGCCGAGGCCGGCCCAGGGAGCGGCGCCCCAGTCCCGCAGATAGAACTGGGTCAGCTCCTTGAACGCCATGAAGAACCCGATGGCGATCGGCAGCAGGTGTACGAGGAGTTCGAGCAGCAGCGCGGGGAGCAACAGCAGGTACGGAAGTCCCAGGCGGCGGATGCGCCCGGGGCGGCGCGGCTTGCGCGTCGCCCCGGGAGTGTCCTCACGCACCGCCGGATCCCCCTTCGGGGAGTTCACGATGGTGGTCATGGGCACATCACTCACTGACTGGCCATCTGCTGCTGAGCCTTGGTCAGCTCGGCCTTGACGTCAGCCGTGGAGAGCTTCTTGCCGTTCGCCGCCTGGGCGAAGAGGTTCTTGACGGCGGTGCCGACAGAGGTCTCGAACTGGGACTCGTCCGACACCTGGGGCAGCGCGGTGGCGCTGGTCGCGAGGGTCTCGCGCAGCACCTTGAGCTCGGGCCGGTCGAACGCCGGGTCGCTCTGGGCGGCCTTGACCGGCGGGATGGAGCCGTAGGTCTTGCAGAGCAGCTTCTGCTCGGCGTCGCTGGTCATGAACTTCACGAACTTCATGGAGCCGTCGATGTTCTTCGTGTTCTTGAAGACGGCGAGGTTGATGCCCGCCACCATCGAGTTGGTGGCCTTGCCCGCGCCGGGCGCACCCGACTGGACCGGCACCGGGGCGACGCCCCACTCGTCGTCCTGCATGCCCTGCGACTTGAACGTGGTGGCCGCGGCCTGCCACAGGACCATGGCGGTCTTGCCCTTGGAGAAGTCGCTGAGGGACTGGTTCTTCGCGTACTCGGCGTTGCCGGGCGCGATGATCTTGTTCGTGGCCATCATGTCGACGTACTGCTTGACGGCCGCGACCGCCGCGTCGTTGGTGAAGTCGGCCTTGCCGTCCGCGGTGAAGAAGTCGCCGCCGTGCTGCTTGGCGAGGACGAACACCTGGTGGATGTTGTTGGAGAGGTTGGAGCCCTCGGCGCCGAGTCCCCACTTGCCGCCCTTGGATATCTTCGCGCCGTCCGCGGTGAGTTCGTCCCAGGTCTTCGGCGGCTCGGTGATGCCGGCTTCCTTGAACATCGCCTTGTTGTAGTACAGGGCGTACGCCATCGAGTAGAGCGGTACGGCGGCCGGGTCCTTGCCCTGCGCGCCGGTCGAGCCGAGCGCCGACTCCACGAAGCGGTCCTTGCCGCCGATCTTGTCGAAGTTCTTCTGGTCCCACGGGACGAGGGCGCCGGTCGCCTGGAGCGAGGACGACCAGGTGTTGCCGATGTTGAGGACGTCGGGGCCCTCACCCGAGGTGGTCGCCGTGAGGATGCGGGTGAGCAGGTCGGACCAGGGGACGACCTCCAGCTTGACCTTGATGCCGGTCTGCTTCTCGAACTTGTCGAGTTCGGGCTGGAGGATCTTCTTGTCCGCCTCGACGTTCGGCCCCTGGTTGGACGCCCAGTAGGTCAGGGTCTTGGGCGACTCGTTCGATCCCTCGTCGGATGAACCCCCGCCGCAGGCGGTCGCAGCGGCCAGCAGGGAGACGACGACCGCGCTACTGGCGAGTGCTCGAATTCTTTGCATGGCTCCAGGTGTCCCTTCCTCAGGAGCGTCCAAGCCGGGGCGCGGGTCTGCAGGCCGAAGCGCTCGGCGTTCAGTTCCTGAAGTCACCCACGACTTAATTTAGGCTGTGAGTTAAACCGCGCGGAAAGGTCGCGTCAAGGGTTTGGGCAGGGGTACCTTGCGTCTGTCGCAGGTCAGGAAGGAGCCCAGATGGATCGGCGGAGCAGACGCACGGTGAGTGACCTGCGCAGGGCCAATCGAGCAGCGATACTGCAACAGTTGTATTTCGACGGCCCGACGAGCCGCCAGGCGCTCGGACCGCTCACGGGACTGAGTTCAGGATCCGTCAGCAACGTGGTGGCCGAACTCGCCGCCGACGGGCTCGTGGAAGAGGCCGGCAGCCTGGACTCCGACGGCGGCCGGCCGCGCATCCTGCTCCGCGTCAGCCCGCACAGCGGCAGTCTGATAGGCATCGACGTCGGCGAGACCCGCGTCCGCGTGGAGGTCTTCGACGTGACCCTCACCGAACTCGCCCGTGCCGACATCCCGTTGACGGGCGACGGCTACGACGTCGCCGTTGTCGTGGAACACATCCGAAGCGGCATCGAGCAGGTCCTCTCCGAGGCCGGCGTGCCGGCGGACGACCTTCTCGGGATCGGGATCGGCGTTCCCGGTGTCGTCGAGCGGGTCCCCGAGTCCGGGGCCGTCGTCCACTGCCAGACGATCGGCTGGGACGCGGTCCCGTTGGAGGCGCTGCTACGGGCTTCCTCCCAACTCCCCTCCACAGTCCCGTACTTCATCGACAACGGTGCCAAGACGCTCGGGCAGGCGGAGATGTGGTTCGGCGCCGGGCGCGGGGCGCGCAGCGCCGCGATCGTGCTCTTCGGCACCGGGGTCGGCGCCTGCCTTTTCGCGGACGGCAGGGGGCGGGCGCTGGAGTGGGGCCATCTGACGGTGCAGGCCGGCGGGCGGACGTGCCGGTGCGGCGCGCCGGGCTGCCTGGAGGCGTATGCGGGGGCCGAGTCCGTACTGGAACGGTGGCGCGAGGCCGGCGGGCAGCCGCCCCGAGGAGTCGACGAGGAGACCCAGTTGACGGCGCTGCTCGCCGCCGCGTGCCCGACGGACGGGACCGAGCCCGACCCGGTGGCATACGAGGTGATGGCGAAGACGGCCGAGTACCTGGGCGCCGGACTGTCCGACCTGATCAACCTTTTCCAGCCCGAGCGCATCCTGATCGGCGGCTGGGCCGGGCTCCAGTTCGGCTCCCGCTTCCTCGACGACGTCCGGAAGCACACCACGAAGTACGCCCTCTCCTACCCGGCCGGAAGGGCCACCATCGAACTGGGCAAGCTGGGCCCCGACGCGGTCACCGTCGGTGCGGCGACCCTTCCCCTGGAGGACTTCTTCGCCCGCGGCGGCCGACGGGACACCCCGGCCCAGGAACCGACACCGCCCGCGTGGCGTACGGCACTTGAGGGTCGCGTTCTCGGGTGACCCGAGCCGGCTTCGTCACGCGGTGGCCGACCGGCGCGCAAGGTCTTCCAGCAGCGCCACCGCCTCTTCCGCCCGCTCGTGGGGGACGAAGAGGTGGTCATGGTGGAACCCGGCCACGACGTTGCAGCTCAGTTCCGCGGTGGCGAGTTCCTGGGCGACGGCCGCGGTCAGGCCCACGGCCTCCAGCGCCGAGTGGACGCGCAGGGTGATCCACCCCGCCACGTAGTCGTGGCCGAGCCCTGCCGCGTCCGCCTCCTCCAGCGGGACCACCAGCGTCAGGGCCTCCCTCTCGGCGACGGTCACCACGGGGGTGACGCCGGGCGGAATCGCGCCGTCGACGGTGGTGAAGACATAGCGCCCCGGGTTCAGCTCCGGCCGCATGCCGCTCAACAGGGTCCGCAGATCCCTCTCACCACTCATGATCACCAGGGTAGGCGGACCGCCCCCTCGCGCACACCCTGAGGTCACGCCCCCTCACAGAATCCCCTCGCGTCTTCTTGCCAGTCGATGTCGCAGATTTTCATGTCTATATCAAAATCTTGCGCACACTTATGGCGATCAGCCCATCGGGCGCCCTAGCCTCTGAGCGTTCGCAGTGTTCCCACGAGCGACAAGGACCCCTTCCGTGGTGCACCCCCCGAGAAGTCATCCGCTCAGACATGGCATGTTCACGTCATTAGTCACGGCGCTGACGGTGTCAGGAACGGCCACCGCCGTCGCGCTCTCCACCTCCGCCCCCGCTGCCAGGGCCGCAGCGGTCCAGGCCCCCTCCCCGCTCGACGTCAAGGACCGCGGCGCGGCCGTCCCCTTCAAGGAGCAGGAGGCCGAATACGCCGCCACCAACGGTTCGTTGATCGGCCCGGACCGCATCTACGGCAAGCTGCCCTCGGAGGCGTCCGGCCGTCAGGCGGTCACGCTGGACGCCGTCGGCGAGTACGTCGAGTTCACCCTCACCGCCCCGGCGAACGCGATGTCGTTCCGCTACTCGCTCCCGGACAACGCGGCGGGCACCGGCCGGGACGCGTCGATCGACCTCAAGGTCAACGGCAACCAGCTCAAGAGCGTCCCCGTCACCTCCAAGTACGGCTGGTACTACGGGGGTTACCCGTTCAACAACAACCCGGGCGACACCAACCCGCACCACTTCTACGACGAGACCCGGACCCTGCTCGGCTCGACGCTGCCCGTCGGCACGAAGATCAGGCTCCAGGTCGCCTCGGTCTCGGACTCGCCCTCGTTCACCGTCGACCTCGCGGACTTCGAGCAGGTCGCGGCGCCGACCGGCAAACCGGCCGGCGCGCTGGACGTCGTCGGCGACTTCGGCGCGGACCCCACCGGCGCCGCGGACTCGACTGCCAGGATCCAGGCGGCCGTCGACGCGGGCAAGGCGCAGAACAAGGAGGTCTACATCCCCGAAGGCACCTTCCAGGTCCGCGACCACATCGTGGTGGACAAGGTGACCCTGCGGGGCGCGGGCCCCTGGTACAGCGTCCTCACCGGACGTGACCCTTCGGACCGCAGCAAGGCGGTCGGTGTCTACGGCAAGTACGCGGCGCAGGGCGGCAGCAGCGGCGTCACCCTCAAGGACTTCGCCATCATCGGCGACATCCGCGAGCGCGTCGACAACGACCAGGTCAACGCCATCGGCGGCGCAATGTCCGACTCCACCGTCGACAACGTCTGGATGCAGCACACCAAGTGCGGCGCCTGGATGGACGGCCCGATGGACAATCTCACCATCAAGAACAGCCGCATCCTCGACCAGACGGCCGACGGTGTGAACTTCCACCAAGGGGTCACGAACTCGACCGTCACCCACACCTTCGTCCGCAACACGGGCGACGACGGCCTGGCGATGTGGGCGGAGGCGAAGCCCAACGTCGCCGACAAGTTCACGTTCAACACCGTGATCCTGCCGATCCTCGCGAACAACATCGTCACGTACGGCGGCAAGGACATCGTCCTGTCGGACAACGTCATGTCCGACACCGTCACCAATGGCGGCGGCCTGCACATCGCCAACCGCTATCCGGGTGTCAACTCCGGTCAGGGTACGGCGGTTTCGGGCACGATCACCGCGGCGCGCAATACGCTGATCCGCGCGGGCAACAACGACTTCAACTGGCGCTTCGGCGTCGGCGCGATCTGGTTCAGCGGCCTCAACGAACCCGTCGACGCGACGCTGAACATCACCGACAGCGAGGTCCTCGACAGCTCCTACGCGGCGATCCACCTCATCGAGGGCGCTACCAACGGCCTGCACTTCAAGAACATCCGCATCGACGGGGCGGGCACGTACGCCCTGCAGATCCAGGCGCCGGGCACCGCCACCTTCGAGAACGTGACAGCCACCCACATCGCCCAGAGCAATCCCATCCACAACTGCGTGGGCAGCGGCTTCCAGATCACCCGCACCGGCACCAACTCCGGCTGGTACGCGGACCCGCCCGCCTGCACCGGCACGTGGCCCGACCCCGTGTGGACCAACGGCGGCGTGCCGCAGGGCGGCGGCGACCCGACCGATCCGCCCACCGATCCGCCGTCCGACCCGGGCAACCTCGCCAAGGGACGCCCGGTCGCGGAATCCGGGCACGCCGACGTCTACCAGGCCACGAACGCGGTGGACGGTGACGCGGGCTCGTACTGGGAGAGCACGAACAACGCGTTCCCGCAGACGATCACCGTCGATCTGGGATCCGCCAAAGCGGTCAAGCGCCTCGTCCTGAGGCTGCCGCCCGCGGCGGCGTGGGCGACCCGCACGCAGACGCTGGGCGTGTCGGGCAGCACGGACAACTCCACGTTCACGACGCTCAAGGCGTCCGCCGGCTACACCTTCAACCCGAACAGCGACAACACGACGGAGGTCGCCCTGACCGGGACGCCGACCCGCTACCTACGGCTCACCTTCACCGCCAACACCGGGTGGCCCGCCGCCCAGCTCTCCGAACTGGAGGCGTACACGGGCCAATAGTGCGGGACGCCCAGGACCGGCCCCATCGACACCGAGTCAGCCCGCCGGTGGGGTCGGTAGGGGACGGTTGGGGGCCATGGCCCAGCGCACCAACGAAGTGACGCCGCGACCGAGCGGCCGTACGGCCACGGTGTCGACCAACGGCAGCCGCGGCAGCCGCAGTTCCGCTGCCGCCCAACCGGGCAGCAGGGAAACGGCGTTCGCGGCCAGAACGCCGTACGGAAGCCGGGCGACCAGCGGCACCGGTGGGTTCAGGAGAAGGAAGCGGGCGGCGCCGCGCGCCTCGGGGGTCGCACGCAACTCACCCCGGTACGCCGTGAACCGCTCGGCGAGCTCCGCCCGGTTCGTCGGCGGGTCCAGTACGCCGAGCTCGGTCGCGACCCGCGCCGCGTCGGCGACGTAGCCGTCGTACTGGTCGCCCGTCAGCGGCTGGGCGCCGTACCGCTGATGAGCCCGCAGGAAGCTGTCGACCTCCGCGATGTGGACCCAGCCCAGCAGGTCCGGATCCCCCGCGTGGTACGCCTCGCCCTCCGCGGTCACCCCGCGCACCCGCGCGTGGACAGCCCGCACCTGGTCGCAGGCTTCCCGCGCGCCGTCGGCGGGGCCGTAGGTCGTCATCGCCAGGAAGGTGCTCGTGCGCTGGAGCCTGCCCCATGGGTCGCCGCGGAAGCCCGAGTGGGCGGACACGGCGGCCATGGCGAGCGGGTGGAGCGACTGCAGCAGCAGGGCGGAGAGCCCGCCGATGAACATGGACGCGTCCCCGTGCACCGTGCGGATGGGGCGGTCAGGGCCGAACCAGCGCGGTCCGGGGGCTTCGTGGATACGGACGCGGTTCCTGGGGCCCTCCGGGCCCGCGACACGGGCGAAGAGGTTCTTTCCCAGCCGCTCCTGCACCCCGCGGCTGTCCGGCCCGGTCAGTCTCATGGTGACGTGACATCCCTTCGGATTCGCGTATCCAGCCTACTTCGCCCGGTCCGGGAGGTCGCGTGTATCCATCCCGGCCACCCGGGGGGACTGCGCGGCGGCGGTGCGGCAAGGATGGGGTCATGATGCAGCATTCCGGCGGCCCGGAGGAACGGCCTTGAGCACAGCGATCCGCACCGTGACCTATCCCACCGGCAGGGAGCACAAGCCTCTCGACATCCACAACTCGCCCCAGGCCGAAGCTCCTTGCGTCCTTCTGTGGCACGGCATCGGGTCCGACGAGCGCGACGTGATGGTCCCGCTGGCCCAGGGCATCGCCGAGCGGGGCCTCACCGTCCTCGTCCCCGACTGGCGTTCGGACACCCCCGACGAGGGCCGCGCGCACCTCACCGATTCGTTGCGGTTCGCCCACGACTTCGCCGGCCCGTCCCGGCAGCTGGTCGTGGCCGGCTGGTCGGCGGGTGCGGGCGCCGCTTTCGGGGTGGCCCTGGACCCGGACCACTTCGGCGGCCCGAGCAGCAGGCCACCCGCCGCGGTCGTCGGCATCGCGGGCGGCTACCGGCGCCCGGCGCGCACTACGGGGGCCGTGCCCCTCCAGGCGCTCGGGCGCGCCACGGCACGTGTGCCCGTGCGGCTCGTGCACGGCACGGAGGACCCCGCCGTCCCCGTCGAGTCCTCTCGGGAAATGCACGAAGCGCTGCGCGCGCACGGCTGGGACTGCGCACTCAGCGAACAGACCACCGATCACGCCGGGGTGCTCGGCTGCGTGTACAACCCGGTGGCGGGCCGCTGCGTGGCCGATGCCTCCGTCAGCGCCTTCGGCGAGGCGACCGCCGAGGTGGTGGCGGCGGTCGCGCGGTCCGTCTAGGGCCTTTCGTCCGATCCGGCGGCGGAGGCCATCGGACACCACTCCCTACGGGGACGCCGTCACTGGTCGCGGCGCAGCAGGTCCTCGTATGTCTCGCGGCGGACCACCGCGCGGGCCTCGCCGTCGCGGCAGAAGACGACCGGGGGGCGGCGGGCGCCGTTGTAGTTGTTGGAGATCGAGTAGCAGTACGCGCCGGTGACCGGTACCGCGATCAGGTCGCCGACGGCAGGGGCGCGCAGCGGTACATCGCGGATGAGGGTGTCGCCCGACTCGCAGTGCCGGCCGACCAGGTCGCAGGGCTCCCCACCGCCGACGCGGGAGGTGACCGTCGCCTCGAAACGCTGGCCGTACAGCATGGGTTCGAGGTTGTCGCCCATGCCGCCGTCGACGGCGACGAGGGCGCGTGGGCGGCCCCGCTTGACGGTGACCGCGCGGTAGAGGGTGAGCGCCGACTCGGCGACCAGGGACCGTCCGGGCTCGATGATCAGCCGGGCGTTCGCGGGGAGGTGGGCGCGGGCCGCTTCGGTCAGGGTCCGTACATACTCGTCGACCGTCGGCGCCTGGTCCGCGTAGGTGTACCGGACGCCCAGGCCGCCGCCCAGGTCGTACACCGCGTGCTCGCCCAGCTCGCCGAGGGAGGCGATGGCCTCGACGGCGCGGGCGAACGGGGCGGTGTCGAGGAGCTGCGAGCCGACGTGGACGTGCACGCCGTCGAGGCGGAGCCGGTCACTGGCGCGCAGCCGGGCCGCGGCGCGCACCGCGTCGGGCACGGAGAGGCCGAACTTGGAACCGGCGTGGCCGGTGGCCATCGCCTCGTGGGTGTCGGCC
Organism: Streptomyces sp. NBC_01003; assembly: GCF_045162695.1. NCBI lineage: Bacteria > Bacillati > Actinomycetota > Actinomycetes > Kitasatosporales > Streptomycetaceae > Streptomyces > Streptomyces sp. NBC_01003. The sequence continues at coordinate 9,314,072 of NZ_CP108707.1, read as the reverse complement.
TCGACCTCCGGGATGACGCGGATCAGGACGCGCTGCTCGTCCGTGACGATCTTCTCGAGGCGGTCGATGTCGTCGAAGTTGTCGACAACGATCGTGCCGGCTCCGGCGCCGACCGCCATGGCGAGTTCCTCGTCGGTCTTGGCGTTGCCGTGGACGACGAGCCGGGCCGGGTCGGCGCCCGCGGCGAGTGCGGCCACGAGTTCTCCGCCTCCGGCGACGTCCACGCCGAGCCCTTCCTCGACCATCACCCGGACGACGGCGGTGCACGGGAAGGACTTCGACGCGAAGACCACTTGTCCGTTCGGCCAATGACGCTTCAGGGCGTCCACGTACTCGCGTGCGCGGGACCTGAGAGCACGTTCGTCGACGATGACGGCGGGGGTGCCGAAGCGCTCGGCGAGGTCGTCGAGGCGGCATCCGCCGACGACCATCTCGCCGTCCGGGGCGAGATTTGTCCCCTTCGGGAAGAGTCCGACGATATCTGCGGTGGCGGTCGTGGCGCTCATGGGCGATGGCTCCTGTCCCTGGTCGATGGGCCTATCCTGGCGGCTTCCCCCGTCGCCTTCACCGGCGTCCCGCCCCAGGAATCGAGGCCTCTGTTGTCTGATCGGACAATTCCCGACGGCCGGGCCGCGGGCTCCTTGCGCCTGCTCGTCGGCTCCACCAGCCCGCTCCGCGCGCTCGCCGCACCAGGTGGCCTCGACGTCCCCGTGCGGGGCACGGTCATCCACGACCCGGGCGACCCGCTGCCCGCGGCCCCCTCGGCGCTGCTGCTGCTCGTCGGCGCGGACGTGGCCGATCCGCGTACGGGTACCGTGCTGCGGCGCGCGGCGGCGGAGGGTTACGCGGGGGTGGTCGTCAAGTGCCGCGGGCAGGAGGCGGATCGGCTGACGGCCGAGGCCGAGCGGTCTTCCGTGGCGGTCCTTGCCGCCGGCGACGCGGTGCCGTGGCGGTACGTGGACGCGGAGATCGGCTGCGCCCTCGCGGCGTACGGAGTGGGTGACCTGTCCCCGTCGGCCCCTGCCGGAACCGAGGAACTCTTCGCCCTGGCCGACGCGGTGGCCGCGGTCGTGGGCGGCTCGGTCGCGGTGGAGGACCTGGACCAGCATGTCGTCGCCTACTCGAACGTCCCCGGCCAGCGCATCGACAGCCTGCGCGAACGCGGCATCCTGGAGCGGCGGGTCCCTGACGACCCGGGCCAGCGGCAGCAGTACCGCGATGTGCTGACGGCGCAGGGTGTGGTGCGGTTCCCCCGGGCGCGCGACGAGCTGGCGCGTGCGGCGGTCGCGGTGCGGGCGGGCACCCTGCCACTGGGGACTCTGTGGGCGATCGAGCCGGAGGTCGGCCTGTCGGAGCAGGCCGAGTCGGCGCTGCGTGACGCGGCACGGCTGGCGGCCCCGCATCTGCTGCGCGCGCTGAACGCGACCGAGGCTGAGCAGCGCATGCGCCGGGACACCCTGCGGGCGCTCCTCGAGGGGTACGGGCCGCCGGCCGACGAGGCAGCGGGCCGGCTCGGGCTCGGCCAGGGAGAGAAGGTGTGCCTGGCCGCGTTCGCCCCGGACGAGGGCAGCGCCCTCGTCGCCCACCTGGAGTCGTCCCTGGTCCGGTACTGCGCGGCGCACCTGCCGTCGGCGACGGTGACGGCGTCGGCGCGTGCGGTGTACGTGTTGCTGACCTCACTCTCGCCCGCCGCCACGCGGAGGTTCGCGGACGGTGCGCTGGGGACCGTACGGGCCGCGCTGGGTACTCCGGTGCGGGCCGTGGTGACGCGGGCGTACCCGGATCTGCTGCGGGCCGGTGCGCTGCGGCGCGAGGCGGACGACATTCTCCGGGCCACCGGCGGCGGCCGGGCCGACGCGCCCACGGCCACCGCCGAGGACGTACGGCATGTGGTCCTGCTGAACCGGCTCGGCGACGAGCTGCGCCGGGAGCCGTGGCTGCGGCTGCCCGGGGTCGCCGCGCTGCTGGCGCACGACGGGGAGCAGGGCACCGACTACGCGGCGACGGTCACGGCCTGGCTGGACGCGACCGGGGATGTCGCGAGCGCCGCCGCCGGTCTGCGGGTGCATCCCAACACCCTGCGCTACCGGCTGCGGCGGGTACGCGAACTCTTCGGCCTCGACCTCGACGATCGCGAGGTGCGGCTGGCCGCGTGGCTCGAACTCAGGTTTGCGCAGAGGTAGTTGTCACGATGGCCTCCTCCGCTGAAGCGCCCCGCCCACGCAGGGCGGAGTGGCGGCGGCCGAACGTCAGGTAGAGCACCGCCGCGAGCACCAGCCACACACCGAAGAGCACCCACGTGACACCCGGCAGCAGCCACGCGAGGTAGAGGCAGGACGCCGCGGACACGATCGGCACCACCGGATACAGGGGCACCTTGTACGGCCGCGGCGCGTCGGGCGCGATGCGGCGCAGGACGATGACGGCCGCCGCCACGGCCACGAACGCGACGAGGGTTCCCATGCTGGTCAGGTCGGCCAGGTACTGCAGAGGTACGAACGCGGCCAGCGCTCCGACGCCGGCCCCCACGATCCATGTGTTGCCGACGGGGGTGTGCCGCTTGCGGTCGACGCGGCGGAAGATCTCGGGGACGAGCCCGTCACGGGCCATCGAGAAGAGGATGCGCGTCTGCCCGTACAGGGTCACCAGAACCACGCTGAAGATGGACACCACGGCACCGGCCGACAGCAGCACGACGGGCCATCCGGCGCCCGTGACGTCGCGCAGGATCTCGGCGAGGACCGCTTCGCCCGCGTCGGCCTGCGCGCCGAACCGGCCGACGGGCTGGGCGCCGACCGCCGCGAGGGACACCAGGATGTACAGCACCGTGACCGCGCCGAGCGTCAGGAGCAGTGCGAGCGGGATGGTGCGCCGCGGGTTGCGGACCTCCTCGCTCGCCGTGGCGACGGTGTCGAAGCCGACGTAGGAGAAGAAGACGGCGGAGGCGGCGACCCCGATGCCGGACGCGCCGTGCGGTGCGAAGTCGGCGAAGTGACCGGCGCGGAACGCGGTGGATGCCACGGCGACGAACAGCACGAGGACGCTCAGCTTGATACACACCATGACGGCGTTGAGGCGTGCGGACTCGCGCGTGCCGCGCGCCAGCAGCAGGGAACAGAGCAGCACCACGACGAGCGCCGGGACGTTCACCACTCCCCCGGCGCCGGGCGGCAGGCTGATCGCGTCGGGCAGCGTGAACCCGAAGAGCGCGTCGGTGAGTTCGTCGAGGTACTGCCCCCAGCTCACCGCCACGGTGGAGACCGCTACCCCGTACTCAAGAATCAGACACCAGGCGACCAGATACGCCGCTCCCTCACCGAGGGACGCGTAGGTGTACGAGTACGTGCTGCCCGCCACCGGGATCGCGCCGGCCAGTTCGACGTAACACAGCGCGGCGAGTCCCGCGACCACTGCCGCGACGACGAAGGAGAGCACCACGCCCGGTCCCGCCTTGGGGACCGCCGTGCCGAGCACGAAGAAGATGCCGGTGCCGACGACGGAGCTGATCCCCAGCAGGGTCAGCTGCGTGAGCCCCATACTGCGCCGCAGACCACCCGGCCCCGAAGCCTCGCCCTCCGCCTCACCGATCATGCTCTCCAGCGGCTTGCGGCGGCACAGTTGACGGGCCGACACGCCCATGAGTCCTCCTGGATGTCCCACGCCCCGCGGTGGATCGCGAGGGGCTGCGGGGGATGCTGCGGCACCCGGACCGCGCACTCAACGTCGGATCCGTACAACAGCGGCAGGAGGCTTTGGCCAATGCGACAGGTGCGCGAACTATGCGTGGTATCGGCGGAGATGCAGGTGGTAACGCAGTGAAAGCGCAGGTGAAACCGCCTTCTCCGATAGGCAGTTGATGTCCGCCTTTGTGCGGTGATTACGGCGTTCGGGTGCTGTGGCCGGCAGGACGCAACCAACCGGCGGCCCGGCAGCCTCCTGACCGACAGACCGACACAGTCCGACCGTCGTGAGGAAGTGCCATGAACTCTCCTGCCACCGTCCTGCCGACCCCCGACCTGGACGCGGGCGCCGACTTCCTGCTCCCGCTGCCCGACCCGGCTCAGCGCCTGGACCTGGCCCCGCCGGCCCGCACGTGCCTGACCTCCCGTGACCGGCACCGCCTCAGCCTGAACGCCACGCTCACCACCGCCGGGATCCCGCCCCACCCCGACGACATGGAGGCCATCGACGCGCTCAGCGCCCTCGACGACACCGTCGCGCTCGCCGTCCAGAGGTGGCTCGCGTCCCGCCCTGCCGCTCTGCTCGGGTGACGTGAGGCACCGGCGCCCTGTCCCCGCCGCGGACGCCTTACAGCGGCTGGTCCATCCGGACCTGCATCGGCCGCAGCCCGACGGCCTCGTAGAACGGCCGTGCCGCGGCGTTGAACTCCCATACGCTCGCGACGAGGCGCCGGCATCCGGCTCGGCGTCCCACTTCACGGGCGGCTTCCACCAGCGCCGCGCCGGCCCCGCTCCGAGCGCTGCCGGGGTCCACGGCCAGGTGCTCCATGGAAACCACCGCGGCGGGCAGGGTGATCACGGATGCCTCGCGTCGCTCGACGCGGCAGAACGTGTAGCCCACCACTTCGCCCTCGTCCGACTCGGCGACCAGGAGGGTAGCGGCCTCGTCCCTCAACCAGCCCCGGAAGCGCTCAGGCATCCCTGCCTCCATGCCTCCGACGGCTCGTCGACGAACAGGTCCGGCCGGTGCCGCGCGTGCAGCCGCCGAACCATGACGCTCAGACGGACCATGGCGTCGACGTCACCGGGGAAGCCTCACGGATCCTCGTCATCACTCCCCGGGTACGTCGCAACGCCCCCGCGCGGCAGAGCGGGGGCGTTGCGACGTCGACTTGTCAGCGCTTCAGGCTCGACTCGGCGACGCGGGCGGCGATGACGTTCACCTCGTTCTGGGGCAGTCCCGCCTCGCACACGATGGTCACCACGCGACCGTCGTCGAGCGTGGCCCGCCGCACCCCGACACCCAACGGCACGGACGGTTCCCGCCGCTGCTCCACTTCAAGTTCCTGCTCGGGCATGCGCGCTCCAACCCTCGACGAGAGGCCACGGTAAGCACAGCCGGGAACGCGGATCACGCCAGCCACACAGGCGCATCACACAAACGAGCCCCCACGTTCCACGCAGACGGAGCACCCCGCCCGCCGGTCGTCACGACGCCCGGCGCACACCTGCGAAGACGGTGGTGGCCGAGAGCACGAAAGCGTCGGGGCGTCGCAGGATGCTCTCCGGCGCCGCGTCGTCGAGCAGGACGTCGAGCGTCTTGCGGTCGTCGGCGTCCAGGGACTCGCTCATCACATCGCGCAGCCGGGTCAGTTGGTTGTGCAGAAACGTGCGGGCCGTCTCGCCCAGGGGCGCCGGCAGGTCGAGCAGGTACGTGAAGCTGCCGACGTCCGTGAGTCCTGCCCTGCCGAGCATCGCGGGCCAGTCCTCCACCGTGCTGGTGCTGCCTGGCAGCTCGGAGCGCATCCGCTCGAACCAGTACTCCTGCAGGGCGTCGAGCCGCGCCTGGAACCCCGGCTTGCCGATGCCGATGTCGCGGGGAAGGCAGCGCATGGGCAGTCCGCCCTCGGCGACCGCGAGCATGCCGCCGGGCCGCAGCACGCCGGCGAGCGCGTCCAGTACCCCCTGCTGATCACCGATGTGGTGCACGGCCTTGCTGCTCCAGATCAGATCGGCCTCGCCGAGTCCCCCGCCCCTCTGCCCGTCGGCACCTTCCAGGTCCCCCGGCAGCTCCGCGTGCCGGATCGTCACCCTGTCGCCGAGTCCGAGCCGCTCGGCGCGGGCCAGAGCGCGGTCGAGCAGTGCGGGCGCGCCGTCCACCGCGACGACTTCGGCGTCCGGGAAGGCCTCGGCGAGGGCGCAGGTCATCACGCCCGGGCCGCTGCCGATGTCGAGGATGCGGCGGACCTGCTTGTCCGGGCCGAGCAGTTCCGTGAGCCGGGTCGCCGTCCGCCTCAGGACCGGGAGGTGCAGATCGCCGTTGTTCTCGAGCGTGTCGGCCATGGCCTCCCAGTCGATGTCGGTGCTGTCGGAACCGTGGTCATGCCCGTGACCGTGCGCGTGGTCGTGTCCGTGGCTCTGCCCGGGATTGCTGTGAGTGCTCATGGCCAGGAGAGTGCACCCGTCGCCCACGAACGGCAATCCGTGTTGCCATTTCCGGGACAGCCGGGTGAAATGCCCGCATGGACGATGTGGGTAACGTTGATGACATTGATGACGTTGACGATGTGGACAAACCAGCGCCCTATCAAGCGGTACTCGACGAGGTCGCCCCGCGGTTGAGACGACTGCGCGACCGGCGTGGTCTCACTCTGGCGGCCCTCTCGGAGGTCACCGGCATCTCCAAGAGCACCCTTTCGCGCCTTGAGTCCGGACACCGCCGCCCCAGCCTCGAGCTGCTGCTGCCGCTGGCCGGTGCGTACGGCGTGCCACTGGACGAGCTGGTCGGCGCTCCCGAGGTGGGCGATCCCCGGGTCCGGCTGACGCCCCGCCCGATGCCGAGCGGCGGCACGTTCGTCCCCCTGACCCGGTCGCCCGGCCCGCTCCAGGCGTACAAGATGGTCATCGCCGACCGGGGCTGCGAGCCGGATCTCCGTACGCACGAGGGCTACGAGTGGCTGTATGTGCTGGACGGCCGACTGCGGCTCGTGCTCGCCGAGCACGATCTGGTCCTCGGCCCGGGCGAGGCCGCCGAGTTCGACACCCGGGTCCCGCACTGGTTCAGCAGCGCGGACGGCCGGCCCGTCGAACTCCTCAGCCTCTTCGGGAGGCAGGGGGAACGCATGCACGTCCGCGCCAGGCCTCACGGGTGAGCCGCCTCCCCCGGAAGAGCCCGGTGCCCGGCACGGCTAAGGTTCCGATGTGTCGTCGTACAGCATTGGCCAGGCCGCGCGCCTGCTCGGGGTGAGTGGGGAGACCGTGCGTCGGTGGGCCGACAGCGGGCGGCTGACGATGGGGCGGGACGGTACGGGGAACCGCGTCATCGACGGTGTCGGTCTCGCACGGTTCGCCAAAAGCCGGGCCGCGGAAGCCGATCGGGGCGCGGCCGGAGCTGCGCGCACGTCGGTGCGCAACTCGTTCACGGGGATCGTGACGGCGCTCAAGGCCGACGACGTCGTGGCGCAGGTGGAGATCCAGGCCGGCCCGCACCGGATGGTGTCCATGGTGACGCGGGAGGCCGTCGAGGAGTTAGGCCTCGCCGTCGGGGTCACCGTCACCGCGCGCGTGAAGTCGACGAGCGTGCACGTCGACCGTTCGTAGCCGGCTCCTCGCGGCTCAGCAGCGCGGCCCAGAGGTCCGCGCGGTCGTAGAGCCGGGAGAGGTCGCGGCCGGTGAAGTGCTCGATGCGCTGGATGCGGTAGTGGACGGTGTTGACGTGCAGGTGGAGCGCCTCAGCGGTGCGCGCCCATGAGCCGTCGCAGGCGAGGAAGGTCTCCAGCGTCTGGAGCAGAGCGGTCGCGGACGCGTTGGTCTCGTCGAGCAGGGGGCCGAGGACGGTGCGGCTGAACGCGGCGCGCACCTCGGCGGGTACGCCCGTGAGTAGCGTTTCGAGGCCGGTGAGCGAGGCCGCGTCGGTCAGGTGTGAGGCGCCGGGCGCGGTCGTACGGGCCGAGGTCAGGGCGTAACGGGCCTCGGACAGCGCCCCGTTCAGGTTCCGGGGCGCGGCGGCCGGGGAGGCGATGCCCGCGTGCAGCGGGTCGGACGGCTCGCAGGCCGCGAGCAACGGCCATACGTCGGCGAGTGCTTCGCTCACGGCGTCCGTCCCGGCGATGACGGCGAACGCGGTGCCGTCGGGGAGTTGGCCCACGGCGGCGCCGGTGTGCGGAACGTGTGCGGCCGCCTCGGTCAGCGCGCCCTGCGCCGAGTCCTCACGTCCTGCGCCGACTTCGGCGACGACCACGTGGTACGGGCCCTCGTCGGGGAGCCCGCAGCCGCGCAGCGCGGCTTCGAGGACGGCCTTGTCGGTGTCGGGCGCGGTGAGCAGCGTGCCGAGTTCGCGCACCGCGCGGTCCTCGTCGGCCCGGCGGCGGGCCCGGATTTCCTGGCACCGTCCCAGGATCTCCGCAATTTCGTGCAGCATGCGCGGCGGGGCGTCGTCGGGGTCGGGGACGTGCAGATGCCAGCGTTCGTAGGGCGAGACCGCGTCGGTGTCGGCCTGTACGGGCAGGGTGACCGATGCCCGGCCGAACGCCGGACGGGCCCCGGTACCGGAGCTGTTGTGGCCGCTCCTCTGCGCGGGGAACGCGCCCGTCGCGATCAGGGCGGCGGCGTCACGCGTCGCGAGATCGGCCGAGGCGGTGGTGGCGGCCACGGTGCGTCCGGTCGGCGTGAGGACGTAGGCGACCGGCCGGTCGAGGTGGGCGAACGCGGCGTCGACGAGCGCGGCCGGGTCCGCCTCCTGCGCCAGGAGCCGGCTGAGCGTGGCACGTACGTTCTCGGGCAGGGCGTGGTGGCGGCTGAGCTCGGCCCACTGCTGGAGGTACACCGTGTCCGTGATGGCGCGGAACATGATGTGCGCCGGGACCGCCGCGACCGGGAGCCCGTGGCGGCGGCACGCTTCGACGAGGTCGTCCGGGACGACGCCGTGCGTCTCCTCCCCCGCGAGGAGCACGGCAGCGCCCGCCGTGCGCAGCGCGGAGACGAACCGGTCCGCCTTGGCCCGCCCGCTCCGCTGGGTCCACCACACCAGGCCGCTGAGCACCACCTCGGCCGGCCGCACGAAACGGGCCGGGTCCTCGAGGTCGGTGACGGTCACGCCGCTGATCTCCTGCCGCAGCTGCGGTTCATCGGCCCAGAGCAGGCGCAGGCCGAGTGACTCGTCCCTCAGGAGATGTTCGATGTGCATGTGCTCTGACTCCCTGTGTACCCGGGGACGCAGGAAAGCGGTACCCCGCTTCTCACATTCGCCAGGCGAGTGCGAGTCATCGCATCGTAAATGCAAGAGCGTGTGAGCGATATGGGTCTTGGTTGAACATCCAAGGACCCGACCCTCAGAGGTGGAGATTCCGTGCTGCGAACCAGCCGTCCGGGCAGCGGTGCGTGGACGCACGTCCGCTCCCGTCAGCGCCATCAGAAAGCGGGGCCCCCGCGTCCGTTCGTAAAGAAACGACCCTCAAACGACCCCGGGCATGTAGTGAAAACCGGCCGCTAGATCGTCACCGTAGAGACAGGTCCTCCTCTGAGGTGCAGCGACGCACTCAGGAGCGGGACCGTCCGACTGTTTCCGGCAGCGGTCACACCCCGTGGCCCATCGAACGTGCCGGCCCGACCACGGGAGCGAAGTGAGGCGATACGTGATCCAGGTGCGCGCCGTCGACGCGAAGGTCCGCGCCGAGCGCACAGGCACGCCCCCGCCCGCTCCCACCCGGTCCCTCCTGTCCTGGAGGCCCTCCGGATGAGGTGTCGGCGGCGGACGCCCGCGATCCGCCAGACATCGGCGAGCGCGCAATTCACCTCCTGACCGGAGGGTCCCCGCAGGGCTTCGCCGCTTCGCGCGGCGGGCCGGACCGCGATCGACCGTGCGCGAACAGCACGTCTTCCTGTTCCTCGTTTTCGTATGTCCACCAGATGGCCGGCCCGGTCACGTGCCCGTCGGGGCGGAACCGGGTTCCAAGCGGCCTGCGTGTAAGGAAGGGTTACAGATGGACGGCTACTTCATGACGGAGCGTCACGAAATACTGCGGGCCGAGGTCCGCGCCTTCGCCGAGGCGAAGGTCGCTCCCCGGACAGCGGACATGGAGGCATCACGGGCCGTCGAGCACGATCTGTCCCGGCTCATCGCCAAGGAGGGCTGGCTCGGTGTCACCATCGACCAGGGCTACGGCGGCATGGGCATGGGCCATCTGGCGAAGACGATCATCATCGAGGAACTGTCGCGCGTCAGCGGCGCGATGGGCGCCATGGTGCAGGCCTCGCAGCTGGGCGTCGCCAAGATCATCCACTTCGGCAGTGAACGGCAGAAACTGAAATGGCTGCCGGCTGTCGCGGCCGGCGACTGCCTTCCGACCATCGCGGTGACCGAGCCCCAGTCCGGCGGACATGTACTCGGCATGGAGTCGACGGCGCGGCGCGAGGGCGACGAGTACATCCTCAACGGGCGCAAGGTCTTCGTCGGTAACAGCCACGTCGGCGACCTGCACGGTGTGGTGGTGCGCACCGGCGAGGGCTCCACCGGACTGTCCGCGTTCCTCGTCGAGTCCGACCGCCCCGGATTCTCGCTGGCCCCGCACCGGCCCGCGATGGGCCTGCACGGATTCAGCTTCGGCGAGATCCGTTACGACGAGTGCCGCGTCCCCGCCGAGAACCTTCTTGGCCACGAGGGCCAGGGCCTCGACGTGGCGTACTCCTCCAGCGTGCTCTACGGCCGGCCGAACCTGACCGCCGTGTCGCTCGGCATCCATCAGGCGCTCCTGGAGGAGACGACCCGCTACACCTCCGAGCAGCTGCGCTACGGCAAGCCGCTCAGCGCGCTGCCCACGATCCGCCAGAAGCTGGGCGAGATGCAGTCACGCCTGATGACCGCCCGCCTGGCCGCCTATCACGCCGTGCATCTGCTGGACTCGGGCATCGCCTGCGACGCGGAGCTGATGAACGCCAAGTACCTCAACGTGGAGTCCGCCATCGACTCGGCGCGGGCGGCGATGGAGATCCACGCCGCGTGCGGCCTGTTCCCCGACCGGCCCGTCGAGCGGTTCGCCCGGGACGCCTCGCACATCTACGCCCCCGCTGGGACGTCCGAGATCCAGCTCTACCGGCTGGCCGAGGTCGCGCTCGGCACGTCCCTGAGCAACTGGTCGAGCCGGCTCGCCGCTCCGCGCGTTCCCGAAGCGGCGGCCGTGTAGCGACGTCAGAGGCGGGGCTGCCCGGCACGCTCGTAGATGCGCACCATCGCCTGGTCGCGGAACCTCTTGATCAGGTCGAGGGAGCCGCGCGCCGTAGCCAGGGCGCGGGGCTCGGTGCCCACCGCGCAGACGGTGCCGAGCGCGATGCCGGTCTCCTCGTCGATGAGCGGCGCCCCGAGGTACACGCGGATGCCCAGTTCGTCGACCACCGGGTTGCCGGCGAACCGCGGCGCCGCGTACACGTCGGGCAGGACGAGCGGGATGCGACGGCTGATGACCTCGGGGCAGTAGCCGTGGTCGCGGGCCATCACACGACCGACCTCGGGCCCGCTCATCGCGTCCTGCGGGCCAAGGGTGTTGGGCAGGCCCTGCGGCGTGTGCAGTCCGGCGAAGAACTGCTGGTCGGTGATGAGGTTGACCATCGCGTACGGGGTTCCCGCCGCCTCGGCGAGTTCCGAGGCGAGAGCGTCGAGGTCGGCGGCCGCCTCGCCCAGGCCGAGCTGGGCGAGGCGTCCGACGCGCGCGTCGAGTTCGGTGTCGGGGGCTGCGATGTGCAGCCCCGTCTCTGCGTCAAAGGGCACGGTGAGGGTTCCCGTCGAAGGAGGAGGGCGACGAAGGTGAAGGGGCGGGAGCGGGCGGCGCGAGTGCGGGCTCGGACTCCGGCGCGGAGCGCAGGGACAGCGTGAGCGCGTACTCGACTAGCTTGATCAGGACCTGCTGGGTGGAGAACGGGGCGCGCGCGTCGAACATGATGACGGGGACGTCGGGGTTCAGCTCGATCGCGGACTGCACCTCCTCCGCCGTGTAGCGGTGGGCGGTGTCGAACTCGTTGACGGCCACGACGAAGGGCACGCCGCGGTCCTCGAAGAACTCGACTGCGCTGAAGCAGTCGTCGAGACGGCGGGTGTCTGCGAGGACGACCGCCCCGATGGAACCGAGGGCAAGGTCGTCCCACATGAACCAGAAGCGGTCCTGACCGGGCGTGCCGAACAGCAGGAGCTGCAACTGCTGGCGCCACAGGGTGATGCGGCCGAAGTCCATGCTCACGGTCGTGGTGGTCTTGTTCTCGACGCCGACCAGGCTGTCGGTGGCCGCGCTGGCCGTCGTGAGGATCTCCTCCGTGGTCAGCGGTTCGATCTCGCTGACCGTGGCGACCATGGTCGTCTTGCCCACGCCGAACCCGCCGGCGATGAGTATCTTCAGCGCGGTCAGGGGGATGTCGTCAGAGGCTTCGAAGGCCTTCAAGTGCCGCCTCCAGGAGGAGTGGGTCGCTTCCGTCCGCCTCTCGCGGGGGAAGCGCGGGAACGAGTACGTGGGAGTCGAGCAGATCGGACAGAAGGATCTTGGTGACCTGTACGGGGACGCCCAGCCGGCCGGCGATCTCGGCGACCGACCGCGGTTCCCGACCGCACAGTTCGAGCACCTGGGCGCTCTCGGGGCCGAGCCGGTCCACGGTCGAGGGGGCGAGGCCGGGGGCGGCCCGCACCCGGGACACGAGTCCCAGGGCGCGGGCCGGGCGGGTCCGGCCACCGGTCAGTGCGTAGAGCCGCAGCTGAGCGGTGTCCTCGGCCAGCCAGGGCTCGTCGGTGAAGTCCGGCACCGTTAGTCGACCAGAGCGCCGGTGGGCCCCGGTGCGGTGCGCGCGGGTGTGCCGAGGTGACCCCTGACGCTCTTCACGAGCATCGCGATCTCGTAGCCGACCACTCCGACGTCCGCGCCCTTGTCGGTCAGCACACCGAGTACGCCGTTGACGCCGGCGCGGGAGACGAACAGATAGCCACCCTCGCCCTGCACGATGACCTGCTCGACCCCGCCGAACGCGCGCTGGATGGTCCCGAGTCCGCCGCCGAGCGAGCACATGCCGGTGGTGATCGCGCTCAGCCGGTCCGCGTCGTCGTAGCCGAGACCGTGGCTGTGGCGCATCACGCCGTCGCTGGAGGCCAGGACCGCGCCCGTCACGGCGGGCACCCTGGCGGCGAGGTCGGCGAGCAGCCAGTCCAGGTCCTGGTCGAATGATGGCTGGGTCATCGGTACTCCTGGGAGTCATAGCGCTGAGTGGGTGCCACCGGAGATGCGGGGGTGGCCCCGTCGTCCTGCTCGGCCCGCTCCAGCCCCGCCGTGAAGCGGGCGAGCAGGCCTGCGTCGATCGACTCGCCGTCGCCGTGGTCGGCGGCCGGCCCCTGCTCGCGCAGTCGGGGGGAGAGGTGTGAGCGGCGTTCCTTGTTCCGCTGCGCCAGGACCGGGCGCCCTGTGGGGTCCTCGGCCGGAGCGGCGGGGGCGGCGGGCGCGGGGGGCACCTGCCGCTGGGGAAGGGGCGGCTGCGTGGTCACGGCCGTGGCCTCCCGGGGTGCTTGGAGCCGTGCGGGGTCCACGGCTGCGGGCAACGGCTGCGCCCGGCGGCTCGCGACCGGGGCGGGCCCGCGGGGCGGCTCCGGCTCGGCGGGGGCCTGCGCCGGCGCGGCCTTCTGCGCCGCCGCCTTCTGCCCGGCGCGGGACTCGCTGAGCACCGAGTGCGAAAGGACCAGGACCGCCTGGACGCCTCCGTAGAGGTTCTCCTGGAGCTGTACGGCGAGCCCGCGCCGCCTGGCTATCTTCGCGACGACGAACAGGCCGGTGCGGCCGTCCTGCAACTGCTGGTCGACGTCGAAGAGCTCGGGCTGGGCGAGGAGGCGGTTCATCTCGTCCCGCACCTCGGCGGGCATGCCGAGGCCGCGGTCCTCGATCTCCACGACCATGCCGGACGCGGCCATCTGGGCGCGGATCATCACCTGCGTGTGCGGCGGCGAGAACTTGGTGGCGTTCTCTGCCAGTTCGGCGATGAGGTGGATGATCTCGACGGCGGAGTGGCCGAGGACCTCGTAACCGGACGGCGGCGGCAGCACGCGGACGCGCGGGTAGTGCTCGATCTCCGCGACGGCCTGGCGCAGCACCGTGGCGAGCGGGACCGGGGAGCTGAAGTGGCGGGGCACGGCGCCGCCGAGGACCGCGAGACTCTCCACCGCGCGGTGCACGCGGGTGACGAGGTGGTCGATGGTGTAGAGCCGGTCGAGGTGCTCGGGGTCCTCGACGACCCGCTCGGCGTCGTCGAGCTGCTTCAGCGCTCGCGTCACGAGGAGCTGCAGCCGCCGGGCGATGTTGACGAAGGCGTCCACCTGCTGGCGCGTGCCCGCGTGGATCACGGCGGTCTGCGCCGTGTGCTGGAAGTGCCGCAGGTGCTGCTCCAGCGCGCCGAACGCGTGCGTCGCCGCCGTCTCGGGGACGGGCGCGGGGGCGTCGGGGCGGTCGCCGCCGCGCAGTTGCTCCGCGGTCCGCGCGACGCTCTGGTGCCCTTCGGCGGCGAGCGACGTCAGATGCTTGATCCACTCGCCGACCGCCGCGTCGTTCTCGGCACGCTGCCGGGTGAGCGTGTCGGCGGTGCTGTGCGCGGCCCGCCGTGCGACGGCGAGGACCGCCGCGCAGCACACTCCGGCCGAGACCCCCGCGCCCCACACCAGCGGTCCGGAGGCGCCCGCCGCGGAGACGGCGAACGCTCCGCCCGCGAGGACGGCCACCGTTCCGGCGGGGGCCATGCCGAGCATCGTGGTGCGCCGGCGCAGACCACGCTCGGTCCTCAGGTCGGCCGGAGCGGCCTTGCCGGCTCTCCGGCCGCTGCGGTGGGCGCCGGATGCGGTGGCGTCCGACGAGTAGTGAGACATAGGCGTCCTCAAGACGAGCGGGGGGCGGCGCCGGCGCGCCGACGTCCTTGTACGTGTCGGCCGCGCCCGCGGTCGTCCGAACCTCCTTGCGAAGGAGGCTCGTTGTGACTCGCGTGCATCTTGTCCAGGGTGACTGTCGCGTGGCAAAACGGCCTCCGCGACGAACATCAACTCTGTCGGTCCGGCCCGGGCGGAGCTACGGGAAACCGGGGTCGTTCCAGGGTCGTTTCTCCTCGTCAGGTGTGGGACCGGCGCCCGAACGGCACCCCTACCGCCGGGTAGCCGGGTAAGCCGCCGCTCCCCCGGCCGCGGACACACCCCTCAACGACCCTCAAACGACCCTGCGCGCCCCGGCGGCCAGACCGGACCCGATCACGGGCCCGGTCCCCGACCCCGCCGGGACCCTCACTCGCCGAACTCGCCCGCGAAGCGCAGCACTCGTTCGAGCTCCTCGACGGAGACGAGGCGGCTGCGCGGGCGCAGCATCCCGGCGATGCCGTACGCACCCAGCTCGCGGCAGCGCCGCACCAACCAGCCCCAGTCGAGGTCGAGATGGCGGGCGAGCGACCGCAGCCGCTCCTCCGAGCTGTCGCCCTTGGTGACGCTCTGGCTGCGGGCGTGGTCGACGACCTGGGCGTAGGAGCTGACATCGGCCAGGCTGTCGGTGGTGTCGACGTGCCAAATACCCTCGGCGCCCAGCCAGTTCGCGGAGATGACGCGGCGTCCGGGGACCAGTACAAAGCCGTCGATGCGCTTGTACTCCGGCTGGGCGCACACCCAGATCGTCTGCCCGTCGCGTTCCATCATGGCCACGGCCAGCCACAGCAGGATGCGCTCGTAGCGCTGGCTCGCGCCGGCGTCCGCCTCGGGGATGCAGAACACCCGCTCGGGGGCGGCTGCGCCGTCCGCGAGGCGCTCCTGAAGAGCGTGGCGGAACTGCGTCCAGGACGCGAAGAACAGCCACACCGCGGCTTCCTCCCCCGTCCGCACCGGGGTCCAGAAGACCGGCGGCGAGCTGCCCTCGTCCAGGCGCCGGATGATGTGCTCGGCACAGAAGTACATGCCGAGCCAGGCGCTGCCGACGTTGGTGAGCTCCGGCACGGCCGACCGCGCGACCGCCGAACGCCGCTGCGCCCACAGGGGTTCCAGGGTCTGCTGCTCGGCGTGCAGCACATGGTCGTTGGCCAGCAGGCTGTCGTCGAGATTCAGCATCGCCCACAGCAGCCCGTACGTGAGGTCGTCGATCTTGTACGGGGTCGAGATCGGCATCGTCTCGGCGGTGGCCGCTAATTGACGGCGGGCGTGGGCGGCGTCCAACGCGTACAGGCCGTCGTCGCCGAGTGTGCCGAGGAGCAGCGCTCGGCGCGTGGCCCGCGTGAAGGCCCGTACGTGGGCGTGGTGATGGGCTCCGATGACCACACGGCCGTCCTGCTCGGCGGCCTCGTAGAGCTGGACGGCGACGGACGTGCCGTCGAAGAATCGCTGGCCGTCCAGGTGCCACACGCCCTCCATGCCGGAGGCCCGGCCCATGGGGTCCAGATAGGACGTGTCGAACATGGCGTTCAGGAGCCGCGCCGCGTCCCGCGCGGCATTGGGCGCGATCTGCGGCAGTACGACGCCGCGCTCCACCGCGGGCCGCAGCAGCGTCTCGACGTCGACACCGAGCATGAACTCAAGGACGGCACCGGCGTCACTGCGGGGCATCTGGTCCCCGGAGAGCCAGCGCTTCCAGGTGGCCTGGGAGGCGGTCACCGTCGCCAGGTCGGGCCGGTTCAGTTTCGCGGCTGCGAGCTGGGCGGACCGGGTGAACTCTTCTTCGAACGTAGCGAAGTGGCCGCAGCCCCGCTCCGTCAGCAGGGCCCGCAACAGCGTCCGGGGGCGCATCGATTAACTGTCTCCACGTCTAAGAGTCGCGAGCCCCCCGTGGCTCGCCGATTGTCCGGCCAGAGTCGGTCAGCCCCTGATCACGGATCCGGGTGAGGACACGTCCGAGCCGACAGGGCCCGGACCGCAGAGATCAACTTCTTCATGCCGAGCATTATGCATACGGACCGTCAAACCATGGGCAGTGGTTCGGGAATTGGCGTACCCATCGCCCGCCGACGCGATGGCTGAAATGTCGTCTGCCCGGTCAGCCGCGCCTGATCCAGTTCCATCTCCGGAAGACCATGATCACGGGCCCGAACAGCATGGCGAGCATCCACAGGCCGACGCTGGCCGGCGAGTAGACGTAGTACTGCCACGAGGCCGGAAGCGCCGACGGTGCCAAAAAAAGCGCCGTCAGAACAACCCAGGTCACCGCCACCACGATGATCATTCGTGCAGCTGTCACTTCGCCCTCCCCCTCAGAGACCGCCCAGCATAATCGCAGGCCACAGGGCCTCTCGCCGCCGCCTACAGCAGCCGTTCCAGAAGCTGAAGCAACGCTTCCAGTGCCGCGCTCGGACGGCGTGCGGTGGCCGTGGCGACGTGCGGGTCGAACCGCAGCGGTGCGTCCACCAGGCTCAGTACGCGCGCTCCCGCCTCGTCGGGCGGTGCCGCGAACTCGGGCAAACGCGATGCCGGACGAAGGCGGAGGCCGCGCCGATGTCGGTCACTTCGAGAGCGACGCGGCGCTCGATGCCGGTGGTGGCGAAGGCCCGGTCGACCAGATCACGATTGCCGCAGCCGACGGGGAAGTCGATGAACTGCTCGTCGGCGAGATCGGCCGGACGGCTCCCCTGCCGCTGGACGGTGGCCGGCCGGGACGACGAGCACCATCGGCACCGAGGCGACCTGCCGCGGGGTCAGCCCCGCGGGACGCCTCCCGGGGACGCCGGGCGGGGAGCGGATCGCGAGGTCACGACGCCCGGCGAGCAGGCTCCGCGCGAGTCCCGCCGACCCGCTCGGCGACACCCGCAGACGCAGCCCGACGTCCGGACGCTCGGCGTGAAAGGACTCGAGCAGGCTGGGCAGATCCAGCGGCCGGACCGCCGTGAGGCATCCGATGTGCAGGGTGCCGCGCGCGACTGCCCGGCTGGCCCGTGGGGCGTCGAGCGCACCGCGGGCGACGTCGAGGGTGGCCGGCGCCTCGGGGAGCAGCGCCGCGCCCGCGCCCGTCAGCGCGACCCGTTGCGGGGACCGGTCGAACAGCGCCGCCCCCACCTCGCGCTCCAGGCCTCCTGGGCATGGGCCTGCCCGCGATCCTGCTCAGCGTGATCATCCGGCATTCGAGCGTCGAGACGACGATGACGAGGTTCGCCGTCGCCCTGTCCGTCGGCGCGGTCGCGGCGGTACGCGTCGCGATGCGCCTGACGGACCAGAGGCTCGGCGCGACACGCAGGGGGTGTCACCACGCGGCCCCTGGCAGGGGTGAACCTCAGGGACGCTCGGTCACCGCGAACGCGAACGGACCGTCCGCGCCGAAGGCCAGGGTGTTGAAGCGGTCGCCCATGCGCCGGTGGGTGGCGGCGTTCGGGTGGAGCTGGTCGGGCAGCGGCAGCTCGGCGAAGTCCGCCTCGCCGTACAGGTCGCGGCCGTCGAGGTAGTACAGGTTCGGGTCGTCCGCAATCCGCTGCTTCACGACGCGCGCAAGCTCGTCCCGGATGACGTTGAGCGTGAGCTTCCCCGCTGCTCGCTCCGCCGGGTCGCCAACGGCCATGAACTGCAGCCTGCCCGCGCTGAGGTTGCTGAAGTCCGGGGCGCTGGGGCCCGGAGTGTCCTCGTGGATGGCGCAGTAGATCGGCGACACGACCAGCAGCGGCACGGTCGGGTGTCCCTCACGGATCGTGTCGAGGAAACCGTGCACCGCCGGGGTGAAGGAGCGCAGGCGCATCAGGTCGGCATTGACAATGTTGATGCCGATCTTGACGCTGATCAAGTCCGCGGGGGCGTCCCGCAGGGCACGCGCGGTGAACGGGTCGAGCAGGGCACTGCCCCCCAGACCGAGGTTCATCAACTCCACGCCCCCGAGGGAGGCGGCCAGCGCCGGCCACGTCGTGCTGGGGCTTGCGGCGTCCGAGCCGTGGCTGATCGAACTGCCGTGATGCAGCCACACCTTGCGCCCGCTGTCCGGCATGCGCTCGACCGGGGCATCGGCACGCAGGGCGATCAGCTCGGTGATCTCGTCGTACGGCAGCCAGATCTCGACGTCCTTCATGCGGTCGGGCAGCCCGGTGAACCGCACGGTGCCGATGGGTCCGGGCTGGGTCTCCCTGGTGCCTGTGGTCATGTCCACCGTCTGTACCTTGCCGCCGGTGACGCCGGCCTGCGCGGCCAGGCGGCCGTCGACCAGCAGGTCGTACACGCCGTCCGGACGGGGCGGAGCGCCCTTGTAGGCCATCTTGGTCCGGAGCGCGTCCAGCTCGATGACGGTGGCCCGGGTGCGGAACACCAGCCGTACGCCGGAGGGTTGGGCCTCGGCCATGGCCAGTTGTCCGTCGGAGCACTGCGCGCGGGCCCGCTCGGGCAGCCGGTGCGGGAGCACGCCGTGCTCGGAGCGCTCCAACTCGTAAGCGCCACGCACGAGGTCCGCGGTGACGGGAGTCGTGGTCCAGTTGTCGTTCATGTGCATTGCCTCAACCTGTTGATCAATATGCCTGTGGGGCTGTTCGGGCGCGCCGATACGGGTCGACGCAGGGCCGCGGTCAGCGTGCGGGCCAGTTCCGCAGCGTGGCGTCGAGGGAGTCGAGGATCCGCGACCAGCTTTCCTGCGAGTCGGGTGCGCTGTGGCTGAAGCCTCCCTGCATCTCCAGGCTGACGTAGCCGTGGAAGACGCTGCCCAGGAGTCGGACCGCGTGGGTCTGGTCCGGCTCCGTGAGGTCGTAGCCGCGCAGGATCGCCCGCATCATCTGTGCGTGCCGGACGCCGGCGCTGGCGGCCGCCGTCTCCGGGTCGAGCCGCAGCTGGGCTGCCGCGTAGCGACCGGGGTGTTCCCGGGCGTAGTCGCGGTAGACGTTCGCGAAGGCGGCGAGGGCGTCCTTGCCCGCGCGCCCGGCGAGCGCCGCGGCGCCCCGGTCGGCGAGCTCCTCCAGGGCGAGCAGCGCAATCCCCGTCTTGAGTTCCTGGGAGTTCTTCAGGTGCGAGTACAGGCTCGCGACCTTGACGTCGAACTGCCTTGCGAGCGCAGAGACGGTCACCTTGTCGAACCCGACCTCGTCGGCCAGCTCGGCGCCGGCTCGGATCAGGCGTTCCCTGGTCAGCCCTACACGCACCATAACCTTCACCCCAATCAACGAAATCGATTATGCAGTTACCTAAGACCTTTAGGCAAATTCGCATCTAACTTAGGTAACGCGCGCGAGGAAGCGTGCAGCCCGCACGGCGGATCGTCACAGCGGCGCGTCGCCCGGCCGATCGGGGGGCGGGAGTGGTGGCATGGGCCACGTCATTACCGGTCGCGCCCTTGGGTAGGCGGCCGGATGATCGTCTGGGTGGGCCCGCTCATCCAGGCAGGACCGAGAACAGCGACACCTGGGAGGTAGCAATGTCCTCGAAGCGACGGCGCAAGAAGAAGGCTCGCCGCAAGCACGCCGCGAACCACGGCAAGCGCCCCCAGTCCTGAGGGAACTCGCCGGACGGGTCAGGGGCGGCGCCGGACGGCGCCGCCCCTGACCCGTTTCGCTCACACCCCTCCGGCATTCGTGTCACCCGCGCGAGCGCTGACCGGGATCGCCTCGACGGCGCCCTAGGATCCGCTGCGTGGCACACACCTTCGACGAACTCGTCGAGAGACAGCAGGCCGCGAACGCGGCACACCACGAGGTCCTGCGACTCCGGGACGGCTACGGACCACCGGGGCTCGAGCCGTTGAGCGAGTCGCAGACCCAGACGTACGAGACGGCCTGGCGCGCGTGGCGGGACCTGGCCCGCGACGTCCAGCAGGCCGTCACCGAGTACGCCAAGGACGAGGGCCTCGCCAGGCACGACGTAGAGGCGGACGTGAAGGCGAAGGCGGGCGGCGGCGCCGGATAGCGCGGTCAGGTGGCGAAGACCTGCGAGTCGTCGGCGAACGCCTTGAACTCCAGGGCGTTGCCCGCCGGATCCAGCAGGAACATCGTCCACTGCTCGCCGGGCTCGCCCGCGAAGCGTACGTACGGCTCGATGACGAACTTCGTGTCCGCGGCGCGGAGCCGGTCCGCGAGCTCCTGGAACACGGGGATCGTGAGGATCAGGCCGAAGTGCGGCACGGGCACGTCGTGTCCGTCGACGGGGTTGCGGATGTGCTCGGCACGGGTGGGGGCGAGGTGGGTGACGAACTGGTGGCCGTGGAGATTCCAGTCCACCCATGTGCCGGCGCTGCGGCCCTGCTCGAGGCCGAGCACCTCACCGTAGAAGTGCCGGGCGGCGGGCAGATCGTCCACGGGCATGGCCAGGTGGAACCGCGGGATCGGCGAGTCGAGTTCGGTCATGGGGGCCGGTCTCCTTTCGGGAGACTGCTCGGGAGACAGTTGGGGAGACTGCGCGGTGACGGAGCGTCAGCAACGCTTGCCGCTCAGGACGCTGTGGGCCTACCCGTCCGCGGCGTCGAGATCACACCGTCGAAGCCGTCACCCGTACGGCTTCTGGATCCTGACGTGTTCTCGCCGCCCACCGCGCCACCGGCCCCAGCCCGTACGACGCCGCCAGGACCAGGCCGCCGAGCAGCAGCCAGCCCGGCGCGCCCATCCCGAGCAGCAGCGCGGTGAGCAGCAGCGGGCCGAGCGTGCGGGCGACCGTGACGCCCGTACCGAAGAAGCCCTGGTACTCGCCGATGCGCCCGGCCGGGGCCAGGTCGAAGCCGAGCTGCCAGGATCCGGCCGACTGGAGCATCTCGGCGGCGACCAGGAGCACCGATCCTCCGACCAGGGCGGCGACCGCGGCCCAGACCGGGCCGGTGGCCGAGGCCGCGAAGATTCCGCAGGCCAGGAGCATGAGCACGCCTGACCGGCGGATGGCGCGGGTCGCCGTGGGGAGGCCGGAGACCGAGCGGGCCGTGCGGACCTGGAAGAGCATCACGGCGCCGGTGTTGAGGATGAAGAGCGCGGAGACGAGCCACGTGGGGGCGTCGGTGCGCTCGTTGATCCACAGCGGGAGCCCGAGGCTGAGCAGCGGCATCCGCAGGAGAAGAACGGTGTTGAGGAGGGTCACGGCGGCGTAGGGCCGGTCGCGCAGGACTTCGAGTTTCGCTCCGCGGACGGCCGGCGCCGGCGCGACGGCCGGGAGCCGCAGCAGGACGAGCGCGCAGAGGACGAAACTGGCGGCGTCGATCGCGAACACCGTCAGATACGCCGACTTCGTCCCGGCGGACAGTGCGAGGCCACCGAGCGCCGCGCCCACCGCGAGACCTGCGTTGAGCGTCGACTGCAGGTGGGCGAGCGCACCCGTGCGGTCCTCCTTGGCCACCAGACCGGCGAGCAGCGCTTGGCGCGCGGCCGCGAGTCCCGACTGCGCGCTCGCGTAGAGGCAGGCGGCCACGAGGAAGGGAAGGAAATCGCGTACGACCAGGAAGGAGGCGACCGCGACGCCGGTCGCGAGGGCGAGCAGGACCGCCGTTCCACGCGGGCCGCGGCGGTCCGCGATCCGGCCGAGCGGCACCCCGACGACTGACCCGATCGCCCAGGCGACAGTGAGGCCGAGGCCGATCCTGGCGGGCGCGAGGCCGACGACGTGAGTGAAGTAGAGCGCCGAGGTGACGTAGTACGCGCCGTCGCCCAGCGAGTTGCTCAACTGGGCCAGGGCGAGGGTGCGTTGAGGGCCGGCGGGCGGCAACAGGTTCGGCATGGCAATGACGGTACGCGCGCATCGGCCCATCCATGTGGGGCAATTCTTGGCTCTGCGCCTGGGCCATTCAACGGGCGTGCTGCCTGGCCGGAAACCGGCGTAGACTCGAACACATGTCCGAACTGCCGCCCGACCTGCCAAGGCTCCGCACGCTGGAGACGTGGCTCGTGCTGTCTCTGGACAGGGTGCGCCGCAAGATCGCGGAGGCGGAGCGGCAGGAAGCCGAGAGACAGCGCGGCGAACGGGACCGGCCACTGGCCCCCGACTGGCTGATCGAGATGGGGCTCGGCGGGCGCGCACCTGTGTACGTGCACGTCGGCGGCTGCCACATGGCGGGCAAACGGTCGCGAGGCGTCACGGACGACCAAGCGCGCCGCGCGCTGTGGGAGCAGGTGCCGGCCTGTCCGCACTGCAACCCCGACGGGGTGCTCGGAGTGCTGGACTGAACCCCGTGGCGGGAGCCGTCGGAGCGCTGGTTCCGAGGTCGCCTCCGGATGACCCGCCGCCCACGACGCGAGCATGTGCGGCCCGTGTGGGTGGGCGTGCACCGGCCGATCGGACGGACAGCCTCGGAACCACTCGGCCGACCGGGATCACTCGGTCGCATGTCAGACCTGCGTAACGGGCCGCCCCGCTTCGAGGGACAAGTCCGGTGCGGGCACAGGTCGTTGAGCCCAGCGGACGGCGAAGGGGGCCGCCAGGCCGGTTACGGCGAACAGGGCCCCTACGACGTACCAGCCGGGCCGGCCCCAGGTGATGCAGAGCGCGATCAGCAGGCTGGGGCCGAGCGCATCGGCCAGGCCCGCACCCAGGCCGAACACACCGAGGTACTGGCCCGTGGCGTGTTCGGGGGCGAGGGCGAAGGAGACCTCGAACCCAGCGGCGGAGTGCCACAGTTCGCCGACCGTGTGGACCACGACCGCGACCAGGAGCAGTGCCGCGGCGACCCATGCCGGAACCCCCGCGGACAGCGAGATCAGCGAGCAGGAGATGAGGAAGACCACGCCCGCCCGCCGGTACGCCCCGCCACCCGCGGCCGGGGAGTTGACGGTGCGGCCGGCCCGCACCTGAAGGGCGATCACGATGACGGTGTTGACGAGCATCGTGCCCGAGATGAGCCAGTGGGGTGCGCTGGTGGCGACGACCAGCCACAGCGGGATGGCCACGGTGAGCACCTTGAACTGGATGGCCATGATGCCGTCCAGCGCCGCGAGGAGGAGGTAGGGCCGGTCCCGCAGTGCGATCCACCGGGGGCCGGCGGAGGTGGGCTCCGGAGCGACCGGCGGCAGGAAGAGCAGGATGGCGGCGGAGGCACCGAAGGCGATCGCGTTGCCGATGACCAGGAGCTGGTACGCGGTGTGGGTGCCCACCTGAAGGGCCCAGCCCGCCAGCAGCGCGCCGAGTGAGATGCCGATGTTGGTGACGGCCCGGAGGTAGGCGCGGTACTCCTGCGGCCGGTCCCCGCCGAAGTGCCTGATGAGCGGGCTGCGTGCGGCCCGCCCCGCCGCTTGCGCCCCGGTCGCGGCGCAGACGGCCAGGACGAACGGCCAGAAGCTGTCCACCAGGGCGAACCCCGCTGTCGCCAGCGCCTGTACGACGATGGTCGCCGCGTAGACGCCGCGCGCGCCGCGCCTGTCCGCGAGGTGGCCGGCGGCTATGCCCGTGACGAGCGAGGCGAATCCGGCGACACCGAGTCCGAGCCCCACCTGCGTCGCAGGGAGGCGGACGTCCTGGGTGAAGTACAGGACTCCGGCGGTCAGGTAGAGGCCACTGCCGACGGTGTTGACGAAGTTCGATGCGGCGATGACGCGTTGAGGTCCCGCTTCGGGCATCAGCTGGGGCATGACGGGCATGTCGTGGCTCCGCGTCCTGGGGCAGGCGGTAAGGACCGGGCCAGCTTGTTGCACATTACTCGCAAGAGCAAGAGGGTTGCGTAACGCCTCCGGCGGACAACCATGGCGAGGGCCCGCGCGCACAAGGCGAGCCCCGCCCGGCCGGGGGGGGTGGGCCGAGCGGGGCTCTGTCTCTATCTTCCAGCAAAAATGCCTGGCCAGCGGATGCACGCGCCCGGCATTCGAATGACCCTGTACTTATGGACGTCGTGCCGATAGTCGTGCACCGCCCCTCGCGCACGGGTGGGCGCAGGGTGACGGCGCACGGTCAGATACTTGGCCTCGCGCACTCCGACATGGAAGTCGTCGAATTCCTGCGTCGGGCCGGGCTGCCGGACGCGGAGGCGCTGCTCGACGATCCGGCCTGGGTGAAGTGGCGCGGCGGTCGGGCCCACCACTACGAGGCGGCGTAGGCAGGCCCGCCGAGGGGCCCTGGCTTCCGCGGACTCCGGCCCGGTTCAGCGGGACGAAGAAGACATCGCCACGGACGATCTCCTTCGCCGGGACGCCGGCGTGCACGGTGCCGTTCATGGAGAAGTCGGCGGGCACCACCTCGATGCCGTGCTCCGAGGCCCGGTCGACGCCGCCCCGCTCCCCCGCCACGTCGTTGAAGAAGCAGCCGGTGAACGGGGCGCCCGGGCAGAGAGAGTAGATACCTGGCGAAGCGGCACGACCCCGGGGCAGCTGCTGTACTACGTTGAAGACTCTGCGCCGGTCCAGCTTGAGAGCACGGGCGCGGAACGCTGTCCACCCATCCGTCGGCCCCCGCACTGAACGACCCCGGCGACCACACCGGAAACGGCCCAACACCATTGCAAACGAGCCGATGTCGGCAAGCGCCCGGCATCGGAGCGCGGCCTCCACGCGATTCGGCTCACCCACGGACCTGCGACATCCACTCAATTCGACACAGCCGCACGCTCACCCCCGTGCGGCCGGGACCCTGCGCAGGAGCTCCCCGGCCGTGCACCCCTGATCCATGTCCAGAACCAGGCACAGATTGAAGCCCCGGTAGTCCCTCTGAACGGCGGCCTGGAGGTCGCACCACTGCGAGTCGGGGTCACCGGCGTCCACATTCACCACGAGCGAGTCCCCCTCGGCCACCGAGTCGGAGGCGGTGGCGAACCCGGACGAGTCGGCCCGCGTGAAGAACTGCCATCTGGCGGCCCTCACCGTCGTCGGGCACGTGTAGTCGGGCACGGCATGATCGACCCCACTCGCCGTCACGGTGTGATCGTCCGCCATGTGCACGCGGGCTCCGGCCGAGTTGGCCCAGTCCCCGACCAGATCGGCCTGCTGGATCACGGCCGCCTCACCGCCCGCGTCGGCGCACGACGCACAGGCCAGGACCAGACATCCGAGCAGCACCGCCATCCTCGACTTCACGCCCCACCCACCGCCCCGACCTTGTCGACCGCATGCCCCAGCAGGCCACCACGGGCAGCGTCCGCCCGTTCGAGCCGGGGTCAGCCTGCCAGAAGTTTTGAACGTGTTCAACCAAGTCGATGAAGCCACATCCGCCTTCTCGTCAGCAAACTTTGCAGCCCGTCGGATCGCCCCCCGCGGAGTTACCGGGGGGTCGTCTTGTCGTGACCCTGGACAGCGCCCCTGAGGGCGTGCTGTCATGCCAACTGCCCATTCCTTCCAACGTTGTACAGACGCAAGCGACGAGCCGCCCCCTCTTCCTCAGTCAAGGAGGATTCGTGCGCACCAAACGACTCAGAGGCCGACTGGCCATGCTGCTGGCCGCGGGACTGGGCCTCGCGGCACTCACCGGGTCGCCGTCGGCGACAGCGGCCGACGACCCGGTCGAACCTCACGGCCTGAAGGGCGAGTACTACACCCAGTCCGCCCCCGGAGCCTTCGACTTCAACGAGCTCAAGGCCACCGGCTTCGACCCGAAGCTCGACTTCGACACCCTCGAGCCGCGGCTGCGGACCGCCACCGGCCAGGCCGACGACGCCAGTGTGCGCTGGACGGGCAAGGTCGTACCGGAGAAGACCGGCGCGACAACGTTTTCCATCACCGGCGACAACGGCTTCCGGCTCTGGGTCGACGGCAAGCTCGCCATCGACCACTGGGTCGACGACTGGGACAAGGAACAGACCTCCCAGCCCGTCGAGTTGACGGCCGGCAAGGCGTACGACATCAAGGTCGAGTACTTCGAGCACTTCGGCGGCTCGAACCTCCATCTGCGCTGGACCGAGCCCGGCGAGACCAAGGAAGCGATCCCCTCCTCCGCCTTCCGGCTGCCCGACGGCTGGGACTACGACGGAGCGATATCGACCACCGTCCTCAAGGACGGCCGAACTCTCAAGCTCGACTTCGCGCAGTCCCTCGCGGCCCCGCCGGCCGGACTCGCGGATCACCTCCAGGCCGTGATCGGCGGCGCCCAATGGCCGCTGTCCACGATCAAGGCCGACCCGGCCGACTCCCGCACCCTGCTCGTCGGGCTGAAGGAGCCGGTCGTGGGCAAGAAGGGCGGCGGCGCGTCCGGCCAGGCCGATGTCACGTACGACGGCAAGGGCGGGCTGACCGGCACCGGGGACAAGGCCGTCGGCCAGTTCTGGAGCAGCGGCCCGAACGACTCGGAGTACGAGCTGCGCACCAAGTGGGCCGACGAGGTGGGGCCGAAGAACGCCCACCCCGAGTACCCGCGCCCGCAGCTCACCCGGGACGCCTGGCAGAACCTCAACGGCGAGTGGCAGTTCGCCGCGGCGAAGTCCGGCGACAAGCCGCCGGTCGGCAAGCAGCTCGGCGAGAAGATCCTCGTGCCCTACCCGGTCGAGTCGCAGCTCTCCGGCATCGAGCGCCACGAGGACCGCATGTGGTACCGCCGCACCTTCACGGTCCCCGCGGGCTGGAAGGTCGGGGACGGCAAGCGCCTCCAGCTGAACTTCGGCGCCGTCGACTGGCAGTCCGAGGTGTACGTCAACGGCACCAAGGTCGCCGAACACAAGGGCGGTTACGACAAGTTCAGCGCCGACATCACGGACGCGCTGAAGCCGGGGCGCACCCAGGAGCTGATCGTCGGCGTCTACGACCCGACGGACGCGCAGGGCGGCGAGAACCCGCCGGTCGGCAAGCAACGCCTCGACCCGAGCGGCATCTGGTACACCCCCTCCTCCGGTATCTGGCAGACCGTGTGGATGGAACCGGTAGCGGCCGACCACGCCGCCGACCTCAAGATCACCCCGGACGTCACGGCGGGCAAGGCCACCGTCGAGGCCAAGGGCGTGCGGGACGGAGTGCCGTTCACGGCGACGGCGTACGACGGCAGGCGCAGGGTCGCCACGGCGAGCGGGGTCACCGGCGCGCCGCTGACCCTGAAGATCGACAAGGCGCATCTGTGGTCGCCCGACGACCCGTTCCTCTACAACCTCAAGGTGAACGTCGGCAAGGACAGCGTCGGCAGCTACTTCGGGATGCGCTCCATCTCCGTCGAGAAGGTGAACGGCACACCGCGCACCCTCCTCAACGGCAAGCCCGCCTTCATGATGGCCACGCTCGACCAGGGCTTCTGGCCCGACGGGCTGCACACCGCGCCGACGGACGAGGCGCTGGCCTACGACCTGAAGATGCACAAGCAGATGGGCTTCAACTCGGTCCGCAAGCACATCAAGGTCGAGCCCGACCGCTGGTTCTACTGGGCGGACAAGCTCGGTCTGATGGTGTGGCAGGACATGCCGGCCATGAGCGCGGCGCCGGACGCGGCCGCGCGCGCCGAGTACGAGCGCGAGATGAAGACCATGATCGACCAGCACAGCAGCCACCCGTCGGTGGTCATGTGGGTCACCTTCAACGAGGGCTGGGGCCAGTACGACGTGGGCCGCATCGCCGAGCAGGCCAAGGCCTGGGACCCGACGCGGCTGGTCAACAACATGTCGGGCCTCAACCTGGGGGCGGACGGCGGAACCGGCGACATCATGGACGAGCACGGATACCCGAGCCCGGCCCTGCCGCCGCACCCCGACGGCAAGCGCGCCCTGGTCAGCGGCGAATACGGGGGCCTCGGCCTCGCGGTGCCCGGTCACGCCTGGGCGGTGCAGCAGTCGTACGTGGACGTCGACCCGGCGAAGTACACGGACGACTACCTCGCGCGCCTCGCCGAGGTGCACAAGCTGGCCTGCCAGGGCAGCAACGGCGCCGTGTACACGCAGATCTCGGACGTCGAGGGTGAGCTCAACGGCCTGCTGACGTACGACCGCAAGATCGTCAAGCCGGATGTGAAGCGGGTGAAGGCGGCGCAGGAAGCGCTGATCCACGACGCCTCGCAGGCGACCGTGGCCGGCTGCTCCGGCAGCTGAGCACGGTCGGTCCGACAAGTGCCCGGTCCCCCTTTCGCGCCTCTCGGGGCGGAAGGGGGGCCGGGGCGCGGCTCGCCCTTCTTGCGCGAGCGCGGCCCCTTCTCACCCCTCCCCCGAACCCCCGAACAGGAGCACCCGCATGCCTGTCAGCAGACGCGCTCTTCTCGGTGCCGGCGCCCTGGGCCTGGGCGCCGCGGCGCTCGGCGGCCCGTTCGCCCCGTCCGCGGCGGCGGCTTCACGGCCGTCGGCCGGCACGCCGGCCCCGGACGCGTTCCGGAAGCTGCCCTCCGGCAGTGTCACCGCCCGTGGCTGGCTCGCCGGACAGCTGAAGCTCCAGCTCGACGGGCTGTGCGGCCGGTACGAGGACCTCTCCCACTTCCTGGACTTCGACAACACCGGCTGGGTGCACCCGGAGCGCGGGGCCTGGGAGGAACTGCCGTACTGGCTGCGCGGCTATGTGCCACTCGCGGTCGCCACCGGCGACGAGCACGCCCTGGCCCGTTCGCGCGAGTGGATCGACGCGATCCTCGCCACGCAGGAGAGCGACGGCTTCTTCGGCCCGCGCGCGCTGCGGACCGCGCTCAACGGCGGTCCGGACTTCTGGCCGTTCCTGCCGCTCCTGATGGCGCTGCGGACCTACGAGGAGTACACGCGCGACCGGCGCGTCCTCCCGTTCGTCACGCGCTTCCTGCGCTTCATGAACGCCCAGGGGGCCGGAGCCTTCAACTCCAGCTGGGTTTCCTTCCGTTGGGGCGACGGACTCGACATCGTGGTGTGGCTGTACCGCCGTACCGGGGAGAAGTTCCTCCTCGATCTGGCGGGCAAGATGCACACCCTCGGGGCGGACTGGACAGGCGATATGCCCTCGCGCCACAACGTGAACATCGCCCAGGGATTCCGTGAGCCGGCCCAGTACGCGCAGCTCACCGGCTCTGCCGAGCTGACCCGGGCCACCTACCGCGGTTACGACGCCGTGATGGGTGCGTACGGCCAGTTCCCCGGCGGTGGCATGGCGGGGGACGAGAACTACCGGCCCGGCTTCGGGGACCCCCGTCAGGGCTTCGAGACCTGCGGCATCGTCGAGTTCATGGCAAGCCATGAACTGCTCACGCGCATCACCGGTGACCCGGTGTGGGCGGACCGCTGCGAGGAACTCGCGTTCAACATGCTGCCCGCCGCCCTCGACCCGCAGGGTAAGTCCCTGCACTACGTCACCAGCGCCAACAGCGTCGACCTGGACAACACCCCGAAGACACAAGGGCAGTTCCAGAACGGCTTCGCCATGCAGTCCCTGCAGCCCGGCGTCGACCAGTACCGCTGCTGCCCGCACAACTACGGTATGGGCTGGCCGTACTTCAACGAGGAGCTGTGGCTCGCGACGCCCGGCGACGGCCTCGCCGCCGCCATGTACGCCCCCTGCACGGTCCGCACGCGGGTCGAAGGCGGCACCGAGGTGACCATCGTCGAGGAGACCGGCTACCCCTTCACCGAGACGGTCGAGTTCAGGCTCTCCACCCCGAAGCCGGTGCGTTTCCCGCTTCAGCTCCGCATCCCGGGGTGGTGCCGCGGGCCCGAACTCCTCGTCAACGGCAAGCGTCTGGCGGCCGAGGACGGACCGGCCTGGGCCAAGGTGGAGCGCACCTGGCACGACGGTGACGTGGTGACGCTGCGCCTGCCCCAGCGCACTTCCGTACGCCACTGGCCCGACAACCATGACGCCGTCAGCGTCGACCACGGACCGCTCACCTACTCCTTGAAGATCGGCGAGCAGTACGAGCGCTACGCGGGCGACGACACGTTCCCGCACTACGAGGTGCACGCGACCTCCGCCTGGAACTACGGCCTGTCCCCCGCCCCCGGCCTCGCGTTCCGGCGCGACAACGGGCCGGTCGGGGAGAACCCGTTCACCCACGAAACGACGCCGGTGCACATCACCGCGCAGGCCCGTCGCATCGAGGAGTGGGTCGCGGACGACGAGCACGTCGTCGCACCTCTGCAGAACGGACCGGCCCGCAGCGACGCACCCGTCGAGACCGTGACACTCGTCCCGATGGGCGCGGCCCGACTGCGGATCACGGCGTTTCCCCAGGCCTCGCCCGACGGCAGGGCGTGGACGCCGGAGCCCGCGTTCCGGCGGATCGCCAACAAGCACAGCGGGAAGGTCCTGGCCGTCGACGGCATGTCGACCGAGAACAGTGCCCGCGTCGTCCAGTTCGCCAACTCCGGTACGGGCGACCACGCGTGGCAGCTCGTCGACAAGGGCGACGGCTGGCATCTGATCCGTAACGGCCAGAGCGGCAAGGTCCTCGGGGTCGACGGGATGTCGACGGCCGACAGCGCACACGTCGTCCAGTACGAGGACAACGGCACCGCCGACCATCTGTGGGCGCTCGTCGACAGCGGGGACGGGTGGTACCGGATCCGCAACAAGAACAGCGGCAAGGTCCTCGGCGTGGACGGGATGTCGACAGCGGACAGCGCGCAGGTCGTCCAGTTCGACGACAACGGGACGGACGACCATCTGTGGCGGCTGCTCTGAGGTCGTGACCGATCGTGGCGCGCCGGGCGGATCCCGGCGCGCCACGGCGTCGGTGTGCGGGGCTCCGCTTCCTCGACGGTCGAGCCGCTGGTCCAGCAGCCGGCGCCGGGGATATCCGTCGCCTTGCCACCTTTCGCCATGCGGACGTATAACGTTGCAAGCCCGGCTCCAGAGCCTTTGCGCCGGGGCCATGGCTCCGGCGCCGTGCGGGCACGCACCGGTCCCGGCGCCCGGCAGGTCACCGGAAGGAATGTTGTGCGGGTCAGCCTCAAGGACGTCGCCGCGCGTGCGGGCGTGTCGATCAAGACCGTCTCGAATGTGGTGAACAACTACCAGCACGTCACCCCCGCGATGCGCGAGCGGGTGCAGCAGGCCATCGACGAGCTCGGCTACCGGCCCAACCTCACCGCCCGCCACCTGCGTCAGGGGCGGACGGGCATCATCGCCCTCGCCCTGCCCGAGCTCGGCAACCCGTACTTCGCCGAGCTCGCGGCGGCGGTGATCGACGCCGCCGCCCTGCACGACTACATCGTGCTCCTGGACCACACGGGAGGCCGGCGCGAGCAAGAGGTCCTGGTCAGCCAGGGGTTCCGCGCACGCGTCATCGACGGCCTGATCCTGAGCCCCATCGAGCTGGAGGCGGAGGACCTTCGTGAGCGCACGGAGAACGTGCCTCTGGTCCTGCTCGGCGAGCGCCACTACGACCTGCCCTACGACCACATCGCGGTGGACAACGTCGCGGCGGCCCGAACGGCCGTCCGCCATCTGATCGACATGGG
This sequence comes from Streptomyces sp. NBC_01003, assembly GCF_045162695.1. Taxonomy (NCBI): domain Bacteria; kingdom Bacillati; phylum Actinomycetota; class Actinomycetes; order Kitasatosporales; family Streptomycetaceae; genus Streptomyces; species Streptomyces sp. NBC_01003. Next base: position 9,282,259 of record NZ_CP108707.1, on the reverse strand, counting down.
GCGCCGCGAGGTGGCGTTCATCGGCGCCCGCCGTGGCCACAGCCAACCCGCCCACCTGCGTGTTCAGGGGTGGCGCGAGGAACTCCTGTCGGCGGGCCTCTCCGTGGACGACGGGCTGATCGCGACGACCGAGGGGTGGGGGCACGCGGACGGCGCGGCGGCGATGACCCGGATCCTGGAGACCGGGCGCCGGCCCGACGCCGTGTTCGCGTACAACGACCCCATCGCCATCGGAGCGATGCGGGTGCTGTCGGAGCGCGGTCTGCGCGTGCCCGAGGACATCGCCGTGGTGGGCTTCGACGACGTCGTGGAGGGGCACTTCGGGGCGGTCACGCTCACCTCCGTGTCGCCGGACAAGGAGGCCATCGCGCGGATGGCGGTCGAGTCGGTCCTGGCCCGGCTCGGCGGCCAGGCGGACGAGCCCCGCCGCGTCTGGGCGGACTACCGGCTCATCGCGCGCGAGAGCACGCTGGGGCGGAACACATAGGCCGAGCGGCGGGACCGCGTGATCGTTCCCGCCGACAAGCCCGTAAAGGACTTCCCGCCGAAATCACCGACCCGTTGGCCACCGGACAACCACTCGACCGCCGCATGGCCGAAAGACCCGAGCAGATACCTGTACCGACCCCTTACCACGCCTCCTTACAACGTTGTAATGTCCAGGCGTCCGCAGCTGCCGGTCTCCGGCTCCGTCCGCGCCCCACCGGTATCGCCCGCGCCCGGCGCCGGACAGTGCCCGGCCCTCACTCCCCGCGAGGAGCCCATGTCCTTCGCCGCCCCCTTCTCGGCACCCTTCGGCGCCACCCCCTCGGGCCTCCCGGTCGAGCGTTGGACTCTGCGCAGTGCGAGCGGAGTCGAGGCCGCCGTCCTGACGTACGGCGCCGCACTGCACTCCCTGCGTGTCCCAGGTCCGTCCGGGAGCCGGCCGCCCGCCGAGGTGGTCCTCAGCCTCCCGGACGTGAAGCACTACGCCAGCCATGGCGCGTATCTCGGCGCTGTGGTGGGGCGGTACGCCAACCGCATCGCCGCGGGCACGTTCACCCTGGACGGAACGCGGCACCACATCCCGGGCAACGACCGGGGCAACTCGCTGCACGGCGGGGCCGACGGGTTCGACCGCCGGGTGTGGCGTGCAGAGTCCTGCGAGCGGCCCGACGGCGCCGCGAGTGTGCGCCTGAGCCTGGACAGTCCACACGGCGACCAGGGCTTTCCCGGTTCGCTCCAGGTGTCCGTCACCTACACCCTCGCGTCCGACGGATCCCTGACGCTCGACTATCACGCCGTCACCGACCGTCCCACGCCGGTCAATCTCACGAACCACGCCTACTTCAACCTCTCCGGGAACCCGGACCGAGGGGTACTCGACCACCTTCTGACCGTGGACGCCACCACGTATCTGCCCATCGACGAGACGGGCCTCCCGCTGTCTGGCGCACCCGCACCGGTGGCCGGCTCGCCGTTCGACTTCACCCGGTCACGGCGGATCGGTGCGCGGATCGCCGAGCCCGACGAGCAGTTGAGGCGCGCCGACGGATACGACCACTGCTGGGCGCTCGACGACCGTGAACAACCTCCCGGAGAGGGGCAGTTGGTACTGCGGCGTGCGGCCCGTCTCGAGGACCCCGGCAGCGGGCGCGTGCTCGAAGTGCACACCAGCGAGCCCGGGCTCCAGGTGTACGCGGGGCAGCAACTCGACGGCGGTTTCAGCGACTTCCTGGGTCGCCGGCTGGGCGCCCACTCGGGTCTGTGCCTGGAGTCGCAGCACTTCCCCGACTCCCCCAACCGGCCCGAGTATCCGAGCACCGTCCTGCGCCCGGACCAGGTCATGCGCAGCCGGACCGTGCTCACCTTCCCGCACCTCACCGCGGTCGCACGTTGACCACGACCGGACGGCCCGCCCGAATCACAGGGCGGTCACGTCCCGCACAAAGGCTTTACACCCTCCTTTCAACGATGTAAAAACTCCTGCGGGCGGACCGGTCGAGGCACTCGCCTCGTCGAGCCGCATACGCGCCGCCCTCGCTGCTCCCTGCCAACCCTCCGTCGCCGCGTCACCCGGATCGGGGTCACCATGAAGCACTTCGCCCACCGCCGTCACCTCACCGCCCGCCCTGTGATCGTGGCCCTGGCCGCCGCCATGGCCCTCACCGCCTCCGGCTGCGCCAAGTCCGAGGACGACGCCTCGAACAAGTCCGACTCCTCCGCGTCCGCCGCCGACGCGGGCCAGAAGGTCGTCACGCCGAAGCCCGGCAGCAAGGGCTGCACGATCGACGCGTACGGCGGGAAGAAGCTCGACCTCAAGAACGCCACGGTCGGCTTCTCACAGTCCGAGAAGGAGGCCAACCCCTTCCGGATCGCCGAGACGGCCTCGATCAAGGCCGAGGCGAACAAGCGCGGTCTGAAGCTGCTCACCGCCAACGCCCAGTCCCAGTTCTCCAAGCAGATCAGCGATGTGCAGGACCTCCTCGCCAAGGGCGCCGACCTGCTGGTGATCGCTCCGCTCAACTCGGACGGCTGGGAGCCGGTGCTGAAGGCCGCCGCGGCCAAGAAGGTGCCGATCGTCACCATCGACCGCAAGATCAACGCCACGGCGTGCAAGGACTACGTCAGCTTCATCGCCTCGGACTTCGTCGACCAGGGCAAGCGCGCCGCCGACCAGATGATCGAGGCGACCGGCGGCAAGGGCGAGGTCGCGATCCTGCTCGGCGCCGCGGGCAACAACGTCACCACCGAGCGCACCAAGGGCTTCAAGGACCGCATCAAGGAGAAGGCCCCCGACCTCAAGGTGGTCTTCCAGCAGACCGGCGACTTCGCCCGTGAGAAGGGCCAGCAGGTCACCGAGCAGCTGATCCAGTCCAAGCCCGGTATCAAGGGGATCTACGCCGAGAACGACGAGATGGGTCTCGGCGCGGTCGCCGCGCTCAAGGGCGCCGGCAAGAAGGCCGGTGACGTGAAGATCGTGACGGTCGACGGGACGCGCAACGCGGTCCAGGGCATTGTCGACGGCTGGATCAGCGGCGTCATCGAGTCCAACCCGCGCTTCGGCCCGCTCGCCTTCCAGACCCTCGACACGTTCACCCAGGGCAAGGAAGTCCCCCAGGACGTCATCATCCAGGACGGGGCCTACGACACGAAGAACGCCAAGTCCGAGATCGGCAAGGCATTCTGACGCAGCTTCAGGCAGACAGGGTGGGGCAGGCCAGAGCGCCGGCCCACCCCGCCCCTGATCCGTACTCCTCTCACTTGCCCTAGCCCTCACCCCACCCTGGAGGCACAGGTGACTCCCTCCGCCGAAGTCCTCACTGTCCGCGGACTCAGCAAGTCGTTCCCCGGTGTCCGGGCCCTCGACGGTGTGGACCTCGCGCTGCACGCCGGTGAGGTCCACGCCCTGATCGGCGAGAACGGCGCCGGCAAGTCGACGCTCATCAAGGTGCTCACCGGTGTGTACCGGTCCGACGCGGGAGACATCACCTTCCAGGGCCGCCCGGTCTCCTTCGCCACACCGCTGGAGGCCCAGCACGCGGGCATCTCCACGATCTACCAAGAGGTCAACCTCATCCCGCTGCTGAGCGTGGCCCGCAACCTCTTCCTGGGGCGCGAGCCGCGCAACCGGTTCGGGCTGCTCGACTTCGGCCGTATGCACCGCGACGCCGCGCAGACGCTGCGCGCGTACGGGGTGCGGGTGGACGTGCGGCAGCCGCTGCGCACGCTGGGCGTCGGTGCCCAGCAGATGGTGGCCCTGGCCCGGGCCGTCGCCACCGACGCACGCGTCGTCGTCATGGACGAGCCGACCTCCTCCCTCGAACCACGGGAGGTGGAGACGCTGTTCGAGGTGATCCGCCGACTGCGCGCCGACGGGATCGCCGTCATCTACGTCAGCCACCGGCTCGACGAGCTGTACGCCGTGTGCGACGCCGTGACAGTGCTGCGGGACGGCTGCCGCGTGCACACCGGACGGCTCGCGGACCTGGACCGGCTCACACTGGTGTCCACGATGCTGGGGCGTGACATGGGTGAGGTACGCAGTGAGGGCGTCACCAAGTTCACCGGCGACCACCATGCCGCGAGTTCCGAACCTGTGCTCAGCGCACGAGATCTGACGGTTCCTCATAAGCTGCTCGGAGTCTCGCTGGACATCCGTCCCGGCGAGGTCGTCGGTCTGGGCGGGCTGCTCGGGTCGGGGCGCACGGAGACCGCCAAGGCGATCTCCGGGGCTCTGCCGTCGAAGGGGGGCAACGTCACCGTGGCCGGTGTCCCGCTGCGCCCGGGATCCACGCCCGCCGCCATCCGCGCCGGCATCAGCCTGCTGCCCGAGGACCGCAAGAGCGAGGGCATCGTCCCCGGGCTCTCCGTCCGCGAGAACATCGCGCTGGCCGCGCTGCCGAGGCTCTCCCGCTTCGGCCTGGTCTCCGAGGCCCAGGTCGACAAGATCGTGGACACCTTCGTCAAGAGGCTCCGTATCAAGGCATCCTCGCCGCACCAGAAGGTCGGTGAGCTGTCCGGAGGCAATCAGCAGAAGGTGCTCCTGGCCCGCTGGCTGGCGATGAACCCGAAGGTGCTGCTCCTGGACGAGCCCACGCGCGGCATCGACGTGGGCGCCAAGGCCGAGGTGCAGAAGCTGGTCGACGAACTGGCCGACGACGGCCTCGGCGTCCTGCTCATCTCCTCCGACCTGGAGGAACTCATCGAAGGATCCGACCGCGTGGTCGTGCTGAAGGACGGCGCGGTCGTCGGCGAACTGACCGGCGACGACGTCACGGAGGACAAGCTGATGCAGACCATCGCGGCGGGCAGCCCCGCACCCGGCGCCGCCGGGGAGGTGACCCGCCATGGCTGAGGCCGCCATACGCCCGGCCGCCCTCGACCGCGCGCGAGTCCTGCAGTGGATGCAGACGTACGGCGTGTACGCGGGCGTGGCCGTCCTGCTCGTCGTCAACATCGCCGTGACGCCGCACTTCCTGTCCGCGGAGAACTTCCGGACACAGGCCGTGCAGGTCGCGCCCGTGATCATCGTCGCCCTCGGCATGGCCCTGGCCATCGGCACCGAGGGCATCGACCTGTCCGTGGGCGCGGTCATGGCGCTCGCCGCCTCGGTCACCGCCCTCTATCTGGGGTACGGGCTGGTGCCGGCCCTGCTCACGGTGGCCGTGTTCGCGGCCGTGGTGGGCCTGGCCAACGGGGCGCTGGTCGCCTGGGTCGGTGTGCAGCCGATCGTGGCCACCCTCGCCCTCATGGTCGGCGGCCGAGGCATCGCCCTGGTGCTGCTGCCGCAGCTCAAGGACCTGCACAACCCGGGGCTCGCGTCGCTCGGTTCCGGTGACGTGCTCGGCATCCCCTACCTCATCATCATCGCCGCCGCGCTCGCTCTGCTGGTCGCCTTCGTCATCCGGCGCACCACCTTCGGGCGGCAGTTGCTCGCCATCGGCGACAACCGGGCGGCCGCGAAGCTCGCGGGGCTCCCGGTGCGCCGCGTCCTGATGCTCGTCTACGTGGCGTGCGCGCTCCTCGCCGCTGTCGCCGGTGTGCTCGCGACCGCGCGGCTGCAGGCCAGCGACCCCACATCGCTGGGCAACCTCATGGAGCTGTCCGCGATCACCGCGGTGGTGGTCGGCGGCACCCCCCTGAGCGGCGGCAGGGTCAACATCGCCGGAACGGTGGCGGGCGCCGTCCTCATCCAGCTGCTCACCGCCACGCTCATCAAGCACGATCTGCCGCCTTCGTGGACGCAGATCGCCCAGGCCATCGTGATCGTGCTGGCGGTGTACGCGGCGCGCGGACGGGGGAAGCGATGACGGCGACCAGGACGGAAACGGAAGAGGCCGTGGCCCGGACCGAAAATGAGCTGCTCGACGCCGCCGAGCCCGTGGGCAGCAGCCGCTCCGAGCGGCTGAGCGCGCTGGTCCAGCAGCACGGCGCGCTCGCGGTCCTCGTGATCGTGTCGGCGGTGGCGTCGCTGAGCTTCGACTCGTTCGCCACCGGGGACAACTTGTCCAACATGGCGACGAGTTCGGCGTTCCTGGCGGTCGTCGCGCTCGGCATGACCTTCGTCATCATCACCGGCGGCATCGACCTGTCGGTCGGTTCGCTCTTCGCTCTCGGCGGTGTTCTGGCCGCGTGGGGTTCGCAGTACGGCACTTTGGTGGCGCTCCTGCTGCCGATGGTCGTCTGCGGTCTCATCGGTGTGGTCAACGGCCTGCTGATCGCCCGCTCGCGGCTCGCTCCCTTCATCGTCACGCTGGCCGCGATGCTGGGCGCGCGCGGTCTGATGCTGTCCCTGACCAACGAGGGCGCCGACACCTACCTCGTCAAGAAGGGATCGTTCCTCGCCGAGCTCGGCCAGGGCACGACCCTCGGCGTCGGCAACCCCGTGTGGATCACTCTGGTCCTGTTCGTGGCGGGCGCGGTGGTCCTGCGCCGCAGCCGCTTCGGCCAGCATGTGTACGCCGTCGGCGGCAACGAGGATGCGGCCGCCCTCATGGGTGCTCCCGTGGCCCGTACCAAGATCATCGTCTATACGCTGTCCGGTGTCCTCGCGGGCCTGGCCGGCGCGCTCAACGCCGCCTGGCTCGCCTCCGGCGTCACGATTCTGGGCAACGGCATGGAGCTGGAGGCCATTTCCGCGGTCGTCATCGGCGGCACCCTGCTGACCGGCGGTCTGGGTTACGTCAGCGGCTCTCTGGTGGGTGTGCTTCTCCTGAAGGTGATCCAGAACGTCATCAACCAGATCGGCTCCCTCGACTCCTCCTACCAGCAGGTCGTCAGCGGCGCGTTCCTCGCGGTCGTGGTCATCGCGCAGACGTGGCTCGGCCGCAGGCGGCAGTTGTTGTAGGCGACCGGATCGCGCCGAGGCTTTACGACGTGGACCCCAGCGGGCGGGCCCGGGCGATCAGGAGGGCCACGTCGTCCCGGTCCCCCTCGTCCCGCAGGGCCACGAGGAGGTGGTCGCAGACCTCGTCCAGGGACCCCTGCGGCTCGGAGAGCAGATCGAGCAGTGTGTTGATGCGGGCATCTATGGCGTCGGCACGCGTCTCGATCAACCCATCGGTGTAGAGCACGAGTTGGTCGCCGCTCTCCATCTTCACGGCCGTCTCCTGGAAGGCGACGTCGCCCACACCGAGAGGTGTCCCCGTGGGCAGGTCGAGGAGTTCGGGGCGGCGGCCGGGCCTGACCAGGATGGGCGGCAGGTGGCCCGCGACGGCGATCCGGCACTCGCCGCGGTGCGGGTCGTACACGGTGTATATGCACGTGGCGAACGCGGGGTCGAGTTCGGCGGCGGTGTGGTCGAGGTGGCGGAGCACCTCGGCCGGCGCGAGGTCCAGGTCCGCCAACGTCCGGGTGGCGGTGCGCAGTTGGCCCATGGTGGCGGCGGCGTTGATGCCGCTGCCCATCACGTCACCGATCACGAGGGCGGTCTTGTTCCCGGCCACCGGGATGGTGTCGAACCAGTCGCCGCCGATCTCGCTGGCCGACTGGGCGGGCTGGTAGCGGTAAGCGATCTCCAGGCCGGGCCTGCGGGGCGGTCTGGGCGGAAGCAGGTGGCGCTGGAGGGTGAGGGCGGTGCGGCGTTCACTCTGGTACGAGCGGGCGTTGTCGATGCAGACCGCCGCGCGGGCGGCCAGTTCGCCGGCCAGGACGACGTCGTCCTCGTCGAACGGCAGCTCGTTCCTCGCGCGGCCCAGGTCCAGCGCGCCGAGCACCTCTCCGCGCGCGATGAGCGGCACCGCCAGATAGGAGTGCAGCCCCGCCCGGGACAGGACCCGGGCGGACTTCGGGTCGGGGGCGATGCGCTCCAGGTCCGCTTCGCTCACGTGCTCCACCAGCACCGGACGCCCTGAGGTCACGCACTGGGTGATGTACCGGTCGGCCGCGTAGCTGGCGATCTGCCCGGGGGTGTCGGCGGCGTGGAGCGCGTTGGTGGAGTAGGCCGCCGTCACCGCCAGTGCCCGGAACAGAGCGGGTCCTCCGGCTGCCGGGGTGGTCTGGCGCAGGCCCTGGAGCACGGCGTCGAGTATGTCGACCGCCGCCAGGTCGGCCAGCTCGGGGACGACCACCGACGCCAGCTCGTGCGCGGTCTGCTCGACGTCCAGAGTGGTGCCCACGGTCTTGGACGCGTCGGCGATGAAAGCCAGGCGCCGGCGGGCCCGGGCGGCTTCCTGCGAGGCCCGGTGCTGTTCGCTCACGTCGACCACGGAGATGGCCAGGCCGAGGACCCGGCCGGCCGAGTCGTCGAGCCGGTAGTAGGACGCCGACCAGGCGTGTTCCACGTCGGCGGCGCCGCCGGGGCGGCCGATGGTGAACTCGTTGAGGACCGGCGTGCCCGTGGCCATGACCTGGCGCATCGTGGCCGTGATGGCTTCGGTGTCCAGGAACGGAAGGGCTTCGCCGACGCCGCGGCCGATGTGCTGCTCGGCGGGCAGGGCGTTGATGCGTTCCAGTGCGGGGTTGACCATCACGTAGCGCAGGTCCGTGTCCAGGACCGCGAGCCCGATGGGCGACTGGGCCACCAGTTGCACGGACAGCGCGAGGTCCCGCTCGAAGCGGCGCAGGAGGGCCTGGTCGCTGGCGATGCCGAGGGCGTAGACGTCTCCGAGCTCGTCGTGGAGCCGCATGTTGCGGAACTCCACCAGGCGGGTGCTGCCGTCCTTGTGGCGTACGGGGAAGACGCCGGCCCAGCTCCGGCCGCTCTCCATGACCTCGGCGAACAGGCCGAGTACGAGATCCTGGTTCTCCGGGGCGACCAGGAGCGGCGCGGCGTACTGCCCCAGCGCCTCCTCGGCGGTGAAGCCGAACAGCTCCTCGGCCTGCGGGCTCCACAGGCAGATCCGGCCCTGGGCATCGATCATCACCGCGGCCACGGCCAGGGCGTCCAGAAGGCCGCCGGGCTCGGAGACCGTGCCCGCCGTTGTCAGGCCCGTCCGCGACGAACCGATCGCATCCATCCAGTCACCTCCCCAGAATCGCCGGGGTCCGAGGGACGGCTGCAAGGGATCAGCCCGGTTCGGGATGTCATCGACTCCATCGAGGACGAGTATTTTGTCAGCCGGAGCCCCGGCATGTACTGCGGTCCAGGTTCTCGGCCATACTGCCTCCAGACTCCACACGGCATTTTATGCCCCTTTCCCGGAGAAGGTCATGTTCGCTTCCTCCGCTACTGGCGGGCCGCGCCCACGCGGGGCCGACGGTTCTGACGCACACCGGTCATCGCCAAGCCGTCGACCGCCGCAGGGGACAGCTCGGACTCCCGCAAGCCGGACAGGGGCATCCAGGTGACGGCGCTGGTGGAGTCGTCCCCCTTGGTCACCACGGGAGAGCCGGGCTTGAGGTCGACGCGGTAGAAGAGCCCCACCAGATGCCAGTCGATGCCGAGCCGGTGAGCGGTGTACGCCCGCGCGTCGACCAGCCGGGCGTCCAGGAGTTCCAGGCCGGTCTCCTCGTACAGTTCGCGCGCCAGCGTCTCGCGCGGCTGCTCCCCCGGGTCGATCCCGCCACCGGGCAGGTGCCACAGGCCGGGCTCGAACACCGGTGAACTGTCCGCGAGTTGGGTGAGCAGCAACTGCTCGTCCATGACAGAGACCGCATACGCCGAGACTCGCGAACGCATCTGACCTCCCACGTTGCACCCCTGCGGACATCGCCGTCCCGATGACGGCCGATGCAGGGGAACAACCTATCGATCACGGGCGCCGCACGGTCGGGAATCACGGTGAACGCATGGAGCCCTCACAACGCGTCAACGTGACACGCCGACCAGCTCCGTGCGGGTGTCCCGTGCGGGTATGGCAGAACATGGCGCATGCTCGCTCGTTGAGATACCTGAGGACGTCTTCAGGTTCCTGTCGTGGCGACGGCAACCGGTGCACACCCTGAGGGCGAGCCTCCGTCAAGGCCCCCTCCGCGCCCCCACCGGGCAGGGAGGGGGCCTTCCTCGTCGTACTGCCCCTTGGACCGGCCGCGTCGGCATCAGCCGATCGGTTGACCCCGGGGTCGTCCGTCGGGCTCCCGCACCACAGACGGCAGGCCGACCGGTGAGCGGGGGACGCGGCCGGAGAATGGACTCCGGGACGGAAATCGGAGGCGCCCCCGTTCCTTCCCTACGGATCCTTCCCTACGGACATGGAGCACCGAGATGCACGACCGCGACCGCCGACTCCTGGAGGCCGCCCGGCGCGGTGACGCCGCCGAGGTGCGCGCCGCCCTCGACGCCGGGGCCTCGGTAGAGACCTGCGACGAGGAACTGCGCTCCCCGTTGTTGCTCGCCGCCCTCAATGATCACGTCCAGGCCGCGCGGGTCCTGGTCTCGGCCGGCGCCGACCCGGACGCCCAGGACCGGCGCCACGACAGCCCGTGGCTCGTCACCGGCGTGACCGGCAGCGTCGCGATGATGCGCGTCCTGCTCCCGGCGGGCCCGGATCTCACTCTGCGTAACCGCTATGGGGGTGTTTCGGTGATCCCCGCCAGCGAGCGCGGCCACGTCGCGTACGTACGGGCGGTGCTCCGGGAGACGGATATCGACGTCAACCACGTCAACGACCTCGGATGGACCGCTCTGCTCGAAGCCGTGATCCTCGGTGACGGGGGCCGGGCGCACCAGGACATCGTGGAGCTGCTGCTCGCGGCGGGCGCCCGCCCGGATCTCGCGGACGCGGAAGGCGTCACGGCCCTGGAACACGCGGAACGCCGCGGCTTCGATGCGCTCGCGGCGCTGCTCAGGGCCGCGTCATGACGGCCCGCGCGCGCGGTGCGCTCGGGGCAATGGCCATCGTCCTCCTCGCGGCGGGGTGCACCGCGACCGGCACCGCCGACTCCACCGCGTCCTCACCCCGGGCAGCCACCGTCACCCCGTCCGCGCCGGCGCCCGAGCGAACCGCTCAAGGCACGTTGCTGGTGGCGGACTTCGGCAGCGACACGGTCACGTTCGTGGACCCCGGGCGCGGCACCCTCGACTCGGTGAAGGTGGGCACCGCGCCGTACGGGCTCGTCGTCGGCAAGGACGGCCGGGCGTGGGTTGCGACGGCCGAAGGAGTGGCCGTCGTCGACACCGAGACGCGCGAGAACGTCGGCCGCATCCCGTACACGACGGAGACCGGCCCCGCCACGACCGGCGAGTACCGCGGCGGCGGCATGGGCATCGCCCTCGCACCCGACGGAAAGCATGTCTACGTGGGCGTCAACGTGCCTGACAGGAATGGGGTGTTGGAGGTCATCGACACGGCGACGCGGCAGGTCACGGACACCGTCCCGGTCGGCCGCCGCCCCTTCGATGTGGACGTCGCCCGGGACGGCGGCGAGGTGTACGCCACCGGCCACGACTCGTTCGACGTGACCGCCGTACGCACGGACACGCTCACTCCGCGCCGGTTCGAGGTCGCCCCGTACGGCACGGAGGGCGGACTCGGCTCGTGGCTGAAGCCGCACTACGCCGCCGTGCGCGACGACGGAAAGCTCCTGTTGCCCTTCGAGGGCGAGAAGCTGGCCGTGCTCGACCCGCGCACCGGCAAGGTCGCCGTCGAACCGATGACCGCCGACACACACCAGCACGGCGCCCAGCTCACCCCCGACGGCACGCTGCTCGCCGTCGGCACAGGACCGATCAGCGCAGGCGACAACGACGCCTCGCTGACCGTCCGTACCGCCGAGGGGAAGGAGCGCGTCGTCCCGCTCGACGGCCCGCACGAGGACGTCGCCGCGTCGCGCGACGGCCGCACCGCCTACGTCACCGGGGGCTTCACGCGAGACGGATTCTGGGACGGGATCACCGTCGTGGACCTGGAGAGCGGGAAGACCCACCGGCTGCCCGCAGGTCATCGGCCGCTGGGCATCGCCGTTCTGTGACGATGCCCGGCCGGACACGGGCCCGGCTCCGACTCAGATGCGAACCGGCAGCGCGATCGGATAGGTGCCGTCGCCCGCGAACCCGACGCGCTCGACGGCCTCCCGCTCGACGGCCAGCTCGAGGCTGTCCCGGCGCAGGAACAGCTCGTCGAGGATCACCTCGGTCTGGAGGTTGGCGAGCGCGGCGCCGATGCAGCGGTGCGCGCCGTGTCCGTACGCGATGTGCCCGGCCCCGCGTGCCACCTCGCGCGTGAGGTCGAGCCGCGTGGCGTCGTCAAAGCTTCCCGGGTCGCGGTTGGCGGCCAGCAGACCGCTCGTCACGCCCTCGCCCTGGCGTACCAGGACGCCGCCGAGTTCCACGTCCTCGGTGGCGTACAGGGTGGCGCCGACCCGCACCGCCGACACATGGCGGAGCAACTCCTGGACGGCGCGCGGCAGCAGGTCGCGCTCCGCCCGCAGCCGGACCGCCTCCTGCGGGTGGTCGAGGAGGGTGAGGACCGCGTCGGTGATGAAGAAGGCGGGCGGCGCGATCCCCGTGTTGATCAGCAAGAAGACGAGCGCGATCATCTCCTGGCGCGTCAGGCGCTGCCCCTCGGCCGCCGTGGCGCTGGAGCGCAGCAGATCGGAGACCAGGTCCTCCTTGGGCGCCTGGCCACGGAGGTCGAGCAGCCGGCCGATGTACTCGGCGAGGTGGTCGATGCCGGGCAGGAACCGGTCCGGTTCACCGGACTCGTAGTCCCTGATCCAGCCGCTCACCTTCGGCCGGTCGGCCGCGTCCACGCCGATGATCTCGCAGATGACGTCCGTCATGACCGGGTAGGCGAAGGCGCTCAGGAGGTCGAACTGGTCCCCCTTGGCGACGAGTTCACCGGTCACGTCCTGGACGATGCGCTCGATGCGCGGACGCAGCGCGGCGATCCGGCGCGGCGCGAAGGCCCGCATCACGTGTGTGCGCAGTCGGGTGTGCTCGGGCCCGTCGGCCATGACGAGGATCTCCAGGTACTGCCGGTACTCCGGCGGCAGCCCCGCGTCGTCGAGCAGTTCCGCGCCGACACCCCCGCCCTGCGCACCGGGAACCTTCGCCAGGTCCCGTACGAAGCGGGTGTCGCCGAGCGCCGCCTTCACCACGTCGTAGCGCGTGGCCAGCCACACGGGGGTTGTGGTCCCCGGGAGTGTCACCCGCACCAGCGGGACGTCGTGGCCGTGCGACGCCTCGTCGATCTGAGTGTGGGTCAGTTGCAGTGGTGCGGCGGTCGGATCGGTCATGTCCTCACTCCGTTTCGCGAACACGTATCCCCTGACGTGATCTCGGTCGCCAGCATCCAATGGAACACGGATACGGGTGGGTGGCGTGATCAGTTCGTGATGCACGGGTGAACCTCGCGCTCAGCGGCCGGAATCGCCTCCGGAGAGCCGCTCGACGGCCCGGGACGTACTCGCCGCTCTCCGCTGGGCGGCCTTCTGTTCGCGTGCGGCGTCCCGCACCCGCACGGACGCCTCGTCCGCCGCCGCGGCAGCGGTGCGCCGTTCCTCCTCGGCCTCGCCGAGCCGAAGGGTCAGGAGCGCGACGCGTTCGTCCGCCGCGGACCGCCGGGTGGTGGCCCGCTCGTGCTCCTCCTCGGCACGGCGCACGTCGTCGTCGCGACGGCCCGCTTCGGCCGCGGCCTGGGTGGCTGCCTTCATCGCCTCCTTCAGGCGGGCGCGGCGCTTCTCCTCGGCGGGGTCGGGGGCCTTGCTCGCAGGGGTGGGGGTGGGCCTTTCGTCCTTCTTCGACACCTGCGCCAGAGGCGCCGTACCGGGGAAGTCGGTGGACACGGTGGGCACCTTCGTGAGCCTGCCGGTGGCCCACTGCTCGGCGACCTCCGCGTCGGCCAGCGCCGCGTGGAGGATCTGTTCGACCTCGTGCAGGACGCTCAGGCTCACCGGCTGGCCCGCCCGTCTGGCGAGCCCACCCGCCTGTCGCGCGAGGCCCGCGATCATCACGTGCTGCTGGTGGCTGAGAGTCCGGAACTGCTCCGGGTCGAGCGTACGGTGCGCTTCCCGCAGTGCCTCCGCGAGCTCGAGGAGCTGCCCCGCCTCCTCAGTCTGACGCGCCAGGAGGTTCGACACCCAGGCGGCGAGAGTCGGCTTGCGGAAGGCGGCGATCCGGCGCGCGGCGGCCGCGTCCCCGGCCTGTTTCGCCTCGGCGACCTGCGCGTTCCGCGCGGCCATGAACTGTACGGGCGGCAGGCGGTAGAGATCCTCGGCGACATCATCTGCGTCCACACGCCCACTCTGCCGTGCGGGCGGCGCGCGCGGCTGAGACGCGCCGGTCGCCGTGCTTCAGCAGGACTGGGGCGCTGCGCTCGGCCTCGACGCGGCTGCGCTGTGGAGCGCCTGGGCCGAGGACCTGCGGCACACCGTGGTCGCGTACGGCCACTTCATGGCGGAGGAGGCGCCCGCCGAGGTCACGAAGGCACTTCGGGACCTGCTGGGGAGTGCCTGACGCACCCCACCTCACGGTCAGCGCGAGGCCAGCACGCGGTCGAGGGTCAGTCGGCCCGCCCGCCCCCACGTGGGCTTGCCGCCGGGCAGGCCCTGGTCCCCTGCCCGGCCGATCGCGACGAGGGACAGAGCCTGCAGGACGGCCCACCCGCGGGCACGTCGGATCATGGCCTCGTCGGCGCGTTCATAGGCATCCAGGAAGCCCGCGGCTGAAGGCAGCAGGAGCCACCCGGCCGCGAGGTCCATCGCCGGATCACCGGCGCAGAGTTCGCCGAAGTCGACAACGCCGGAGAGTGTGCCGTCCGAGACGACGACGTTCGCGGGGTGCAGGTCCCCGTGGAGCCACACCGGCGGCCCCTCCCACGCGGGAGCCGCTACGGCCTCGTCCAACACGCCCCGGACGCCTTCGGGCACGTGGGCGGCGACGGATCGGACCGCCTCGTCGAAGTGGTGTGAGATCGCGGCGAGGGGAACTCCGCGGCCGGTGTCGGCCGGTGCGTCCGCGGGCGCCGCGGCCGGTGTCGGCCGGTGCGTCCGCGGGCGCCTCCTGGTGGAGCGCCCTCAGGAAGCGCGCCAGCGTGTCGGCGGAGTCTGCGCCCTCGCTGATCGGCGAACGGTCGGCCGGCTCGCCGGGGACCCATTCCGCGATGGTCCAGGGGTGTGGGAAGAGGTCGGACGGTTCGGCGAGCCGGAGGGGCGTGGGGACCGGGAGGGGGAGTCTCTGGGTCAGGAGCGGCAGCCAGCGGTGCTCCTTGCGCAGCAGGTCCGGGGCGCGTGACGTACGCGGCAGTCGTACGGCCAACTCGTCGCCCAGCCGCCAGAGTTGGTTGTCCCAGCCCCTCACCGAATGGTGGAGTTCCAGCACCGCCAGGTCCGGATACTGCTCCTCGAGCAGCGACCGCACCAACGCTTCGCCGATGGCTTCGTCGGATGCTTCTCCGATGGCTTGGTCGATTGCTTCGTCGACTGCTTCGCCGAGCGGCTCGTCGATCTCGTGGTCAGTCATCCGGAGAGTCTGCACGACCGGCGAGGCGATCGCCCGCCTCCGTGCGCCGGTAGACCACGCGTCGCCCCACTCTCGTACCGACGACCATGTTCGCATCGCGCAGAACGGCCAGGTGGCCGCCGACCGTGCCGAGCGACTGCCCCAGTTGCGCCGCGAGTTCGCTGCTGGTCGCGGGGCGTTCCAGCTCGTGGAGGAGAGCGGCGCGGCCGGTGCCGATCAGCCGATCCAGGGCCTGCGCCGCTCGCGGCCGCCCGCTCTGCTCGGCTGCGCCGCGGGCCGGGTACACCAGGGCGTACCGGTCGGGAGGCGCCTCGGCGAGCCAGGTGCCGCTCGTCACGCAGACCGGGACGAACAGCATTCCGCCCTCGCCGACGATGCAGTCAGGGCCCGGCTGGTCGCTGAAGCGGATGGCGTCGGCGCCGACCCACGCACTGCGCCGGTTCATGTGCTGGAGCGCCCTGGGCCAGCCGTACGCGGCGAGCAGCCCCGCCCGGTACGTGACGTCCCGTTCCAACAGGGCGCGGCGGCGCGGCCAGTCCGGCGACACATGCGTCTTCCACACGTACCGGAAGAGGTCGGCGGTCCGGGCTCCCCACCCGTGCCCGGTCAGCCACTCCAGGTCGTGGCGCTTCCAGCTACGGGCCACCGCCGCGTCGAGGTCCGCGCGTATGTCGTCTTCGCGGGCCGCGGCGACGGCCTTCAGTTCGTCGGCGAGCGTGGTGCGCATTCCGCCGGACGGCGGGCGGCTCACGTAACCGGGGAGGTACTTGGTCGAGCAGATCAGCTCGACGAGCCCGCGGGCGAACGGGTCCGCGTCGAGCGCGGCGTGGAACGCGTCGTGGTGGCGGTCGTACCAGGGGGTGAGCCACGGGTCGGAGCAGGGCCTCATCAGGACGCTCATCGACCCCAGCGTCTCGGCGCTCGGCGACAGCGCGAACCGGGACTGTGACAGGGCCATCGAACTCAGCCGCAGCAGCACCATCTTTCGCCTCCTGCCGAAACGTTAGCTTGCGTGCCCGCGGCTCCCCACACTCGGGCCGGTGCGTTCCTACCTCCTCCAACAGGCCGCGTTCCGCTCGTTCTTCGCCGGACGCCTGGTGTCCCTCCTCGGAAGCTCGATGGCTCCGGTCGCCCTTGCCTTCGCCGTCCTCGACGCCTCGGGCAGCGGCCACGACCTCGGCGTCGTACTGGCCGCCCACATGCTGCCGCTGCTCGCGTTCCTGCTCGTGGGCGGCGCGGTCGCCGACCGGTTCCCGCGCCGGACCGTCCTGGCGGCCACCCATCTGGGGGCGGCATTCACGCAGGGCGCCGTCGCCGCACTCCTGCTGACCGGGCACTACTCGCTGCCGCTGGTGGCCGCCCTCGAGTTCGCAGGCGGCGTGCTCGGCGCCTTCACGACACCGGCGCTGCGCGGCGTCGTCCCTCAGCTCGTCGCCAAGTCCCTTCTGCGGCAGGCGAATTCACTCCTCGCTTCGGCCGGCAACGCCACGAAGATCCTCGGTCCGAGTCTGTCGGGTGTGCTGGTGGTGACGGTCGGGAGCGGGCCCGCCATCGCCTTCGACGCGCTCACCTACCTCGTCGCGGCCGGGTTCCTCGCACGGCTCTCCCTCACCGGCACCCCTGAGGTGTCACAGCGAGACACGGTGCTGGGCGACATCCGCGACGGCTGGAGCGCGTTCCGTGCGATCCGGTGGGTGTGGGTCGGCACCCTGTCCTTCTGCCTGCTGAACCTCGTCCAGACCGGTACGTGGCAGATCCTCGGCCCCCAGCTCACCCGGCAGCTCAGCGGCGAGACGACCTGGGGTTTCGTGCTCAGTGTGCGCGGGGTCGGCATGCTGGCGTCGAGCCTGCTGATGTACCGGATGATGGTGCGGCATCTGCTGCGGTTCGGGCAGCTGGCGGGGGCGCTGGGCGCGCTGCCGCTGCTCGCACTGGGGGCACAGGGGCACGCTCCATGGCTGATCGTGGCGGCGTTCGTCGCAGGGCTCGGCTCCTCCGTCACCGCGGTCGCGTGGGACACCTCGCTCCAGGAGCACGTGCCCGCGCACGTGCTGTCGCGCGTCGCGTCCTACGACGAGCTGCTGTCCTATGTCGCGATTCCGGTCGGGCAGCTGTGCGTGGTCCCACTGGCGGAGACATTCGGCGCGTTCCGGGTGACCGCTGCAGCCGGGGCCGTCTCCGCCGCGGCCAGCCTGATCCCCCTGGCCTCCAGAGCCGTACGCCGACTGCCCCACGCCCAGCCCGACACGTCCGCACCCACCGCGCCTGGCGCACTCGCCACACCCGCCCCGCACCATCGGCACCAAGACGTTCCCTGAGGGCAACACACTGCGCGCCGTCCTGGGCGCGCCGATGGTCGCCCTGCCGATCGCCGCCGCGCTGTCCGCGTACTTCCTCGGCGCCCGCCGCGGCTGGTCCCGCCGGCACATCGGGCAGGTCATGTCTTCGGCGCTGCCCGGCGTCGCCGTGGTCATCCTGGTCACAGGGGGCGGCGGAGTCTTCGGAAGGGTCCCAAGACGGGCCTCGGCAACGCGGTCGCTGACCTGCTCGACCGCACCGGCCTCCCGCTCCTGCTGCCGGCCTTCGTCATCGCGATGCTGCTGCGCGCGGTGCAGGGTTCGACCACGGTCGCCCTGGTCACGACCGCGGGCCTGGTCACACCGCTGCTCCAGCGCGCCGACCCGTCCCCGCAGCAGCCGGCCCTGATCTGCCTGGCCATCGGCGCCGGCGGTCTGTCGCTGTCCCACATCAACGACGCGGACCACGGGATGTTCACCAAGTTCGTCGGCCTGGACGTGGCCACGGGCCTGCGCACCCGGACGGTCCTGACCACCGCGATGGGCGTGGCGGGCTTCGCGCCGACGGCGGTGCTGTGGCAGGTCGTCCAGGTCCGGGTCCAGGGCAGAAGCCCGATGCATGTTGGCCGTGGACAGTGACCGTTCAGATCCCGCGCCCGCGAGCCCTCGACGGCGGCGCTCCGTCGGGGTGCGCGTCGGCGGCCTGGTCCGCCATGGGCCGGCCGTCGAGAAGCGGGCGGAGCAGGTGCCGCGTGGGTACGCGTTCGATGACGAGGAGCGCGATGTCGTCGTTGAGCCGGCCGCCGGTGTGGGCGAGCAGGTCGCGGTGAATGTGGTTCAGCAGGGAGTCCGGGCCGCCGCCGGGAAAGGACGGGAATGAGGCGACCCGCTCGGCGAGCGGGTAGAAGTCGCCGGTGGGCGAGCGGGCCTCGATGACTCCGTCGGTGTACAGGACCAGGAAGTCACCGGCCGTGAAGGCGAAGCGGTCACTGCGGAGCGGGGGGACGGGCAGTTCACCCATGCCCAGGGGCGGTGCGGGCTGACGTGGCGCAAGCTCGGTGACCTGGCGTTCGCGCACCAGCAGTGGCGGCGGATGGCCGCAGGTCACCATCTCTGCGTGCGGGCCCTCGTCCGGGATGTCGAGCACGAGGGCCGTGACGAAGTGCTCGCCGGCGTCGTGCTCGGTATCGGCGACCTCCTCCAGGTTCCGGGCGACGCTGTCGTCCATGGCCGCCACCAAGTCGGGCAGCAGAGCGTGGCGGTGCGCGCCCTCGCGGAACGCCCCGAGCACGACCGATGCCTCACCGATGGAGGCGAGGCCCTTGCCGCGTACATCACCGATGAGTGCGCGGGTGCTGGGGTGGGCGGCGCGGGCGACCGCGAACAGGTCGCCCCCGATCTTGGCCTCGTCCCCCGCGGCCAGGTACAGCCAGGCCAGGCGCAGCGGACCGACCCTGTGGGGCGGCGGTCTCAGCAGCACCCGCTGCGCCGCCTCGGACACCGACCGCACCCGGCTCAGTTCCTCGCGGCGCCGTTCCCCCGCACGGCAGAAGACCACGATCAGCGCGGAGAGCAAGGTGATGGCGATGATCTGCGAGATGTGGTTGGCCGTGGTCAGACCGCCGTGCAGTGCCCCTATCAGGATCTGAGCGCCCACGGCCAGGAGCCCGACCAGGGCGGTCAACCGGGGGCCTGCGACGGAGGCGGTCAGGGCCGGTGCGATGACGAGCAGGGGGCCGAGGTGGACGTCGGTCGGGGAGTGGATGTCCACCACGGTGATCACCACGATCAGAACGAGCGGAACAACCACCAGACCGCGGCCCGATGGCCGCTCCAGTAGGCGATCCATCGACCATCGCCGGAGTCTCACATGGGGAATTTTATACCCGCGTGACTCCCGCGCCCTGTCGCACGGACGGCGCACCAACGCCCCCCACACCCCCTGTGACCTGTGTGAATACCGTGCAGACCCGGTACGCCACTCCATCGGTGCGGGTGCGCCACTCAGGCGTCCCCACGCCCGCCCGCAGGACGCGGGCCGCCGCTCGGACCGCCGGCCATCACACAAAAGGGAAGCAAAACTGCTCAGTCAAACTGGACAGGTACACCTGTCAAATCTACGGTGGAGGCATGAGCGAGAACGCCGTGACCCCGCCACGTAACCGCCAGGGGCTGACCCGCCCATGAGCAACCCCGACATACCCGCACCGGCGGCAGAGGGCCTCTCGGCAGAGTCCGAACCCGGGCCGCACGGCGCCCCGGCGGGTCACTTCGACCGCAGGCTGATCCCGCCGATGATCATCGGCTCGGTCCTGAACCCGATCAACTCCACGATCGTCGCCGTGGCCCTCGTCCCCATCGGCGTGGCGTTCGGGGCGCCTCCCGCACAGACCGCGTGGCTCGTCTCGGCGCTCTATCTGGCCACCGCGCTCGGGCAGCCCGTCGTCGGACGGCTCATCGACCTCTTCGGTCCGCGACGCCTCTTCCTGATCAGCACGTCCCTGGTCGGCATCGCGGGCATCGCCGGCACGCTGGCCCCCAACCTGGGCTGTCTGATCGCCGCACGCGTACTCCTCGGCTTCGGGACCTGCGCCGGCTATCCGGCCTCGATGTCCCTGCTGCGCAGCGAGGCGGAGCGGACCGGCCGGGACAGTCCCGGCGGCATCCTCACCACGCTCGCGGTGTCCAGCCAGACGATCGCCGTCATCGGCCCCTCCCTCGGCGGGCTCCTCATCGACATGGGTGGCTGGCGCGCCACATCCGCCCTCAACATCCCCCTCGCGGCGGCCGCCCTGATCCTCGGCGCGCGCCGGCTGCCCGTGCAGGCCCGCCCGCACCGCACGGGCGGCAGGAGCATCGCGTCCGAACTCGACCTCCCCGGCATGGCGCTGTTCGCCGCGCTGCTGTTCTCGCTGCTGCTGTTCCTGATGAACCTGCACGCCGACACTTGGTACCTGCTCGCCATCGCCGCAGCCGCGGCCGCCGCGTTCGCGGTACGTGAACTGCGCGCCCCCGTACCGTTCATCGACCTCAGAGTGCTCGCCGGCAACACCCCGCTGCTCGCCACCTACGGCCGCGCTCTGGTCGCCTACGTGGTCTCGTACGCCTTCCTCTACGGCTTCACGCAGTGGGCGGAGGAGGGCCGCGGGCTCTCGCCGTCGCAGGCCGGCCTCGTACAGCTGCCGATCTTCCTCACCGGAATCGCCGTCTCCACCCTCACCGGCCGCCACAAGTCGATCCGCGGCAAGCTGCTCATCGGGGCGGTCTTCCAACTCGCCGCCTGCACACTGCTGTTGAGGCTCGGCGGCACGAGCCCCATCTGGATGCTGCTCGCCGTCGCCCTGATCTTCGGCGTACCCCAGGGACTCAACAGCCTCGCCCTGCAGAACTCGGTGTACCACCAGGCCGATCCGGCGCGCGTGGGCACCTCGTCCGGGCTGCTCCGCACGTTCATCTACCTCGGCTCGATGGTCGCCTCCGCGGCGAGCGCGACCGCGTTCGGGCAGCACGCCGACACCGGTGGCATGCACCATCTGGCCTGGTTCATGCTCGGCGCCGGGGCCCTCTTCCTGCTCCTGACGGTGTTCGACCGGGGACTGCGCCGCGTCGCCGTCCCGGGCTCCCCCGCCTGATCCAGGAGGTCGGCTACCGTGCCTTCGATGACTACTACAGCGATCGGCACGGACTTCAACATCCCTATTGAAGAACGCTACTTCGAGGACTACGTTCCCGGGGCCGGCTACGTGTACGGGAGCGTCACGGTGACCGAGGAGGAGATCCTCCGGTTCGCCGGCGAGTTCGATCCGCAGGACATCCACACGGATCCCGAGGCCGCGGAGCAGGGTCCCTTCAAGGGGCTGATCGCGAGCGGCTGGCACACCGCCTCGCTGATGATGCGCATGTACGCGGACCACTACGTGAGCAAGGTGGCGAGCCTCGCCTCCCCGGGCGTCGACGAGTTGCGCTGGTCCCACCCCGTGCGCCCCGGTGACAGCCTGTCGATCCGTACGACGGTGGTGTCCGCGCGTCCCTCGCAGTCCAAGCCCGACCGCGGGGTCGTGCACACCGACATCGAGGTGTTCAACCAGCGCGGCGAAACCGTGCTCACGCTGTCCGCGATGAACTTCCTGCGGCGCCGGACGCAGTGACGGCGGGACCGGGTCCGACGCCGGACGCCACGGCCCTGCTCCGGAAGCGAGCCGTCGGTCACGGGCCGTCGTCGGGCTCCTCCGGTCGCAGTCGGGGTGCGAAGAGCGTGAGCTGGGCGCCCTCGGGGTCGAGCAGGGTCACGCAGTCGCCCGTCGTGTCCGCCTCGCAGCCCGTCACCGTTCCGCCGTGCTCCACAGCGGCCTGTGTACACGTGGCGACATCGCCGACGGTGAAGCGGACCTGCCAGTGCGGCCGCAGCTGCGGGTCGGGGGCCGATCCCGGCGTCCCGCCGACGAGCGCGGCCACCGGCTGTCCCCCACAGACGAGGACGACCTCCTCGTCCTCGTACCGCACGTCGCAGCAGCCCGGGCACGTCCACCCGAGGACTTCCCCGTAGAAGATCGCGGCGTCGAACGCGTCGCGTGTGACCAGGCGCAGCCACAGGGGCGCGTCCCGGCGCCACGCGCCGAAGTTGCGGATGAGCGCGCCGGCCCAGATCCCGAAGACCGCGCCGGCCCGGTCGGACACCAGCGCCGCCCGACCGGTCGGGAAGCCGATCGGACCGACCCCCACCGTGCCGCCGCGCTCCTGTACGCGGCCGACCGTCTCGTCCGCGTCGGCCACCGCGAAATAGGGCGTCCACGCGACGGGAACCTGCAGAGCCGGAGCGACCGCTCCGATCCCCGCCACGGCCCGCCCCTGCGAGAGCGCCACCACGAACCTCTCACCCAGCGAGCCCGCGCGGAACGTCCAGCCCAGGACGGCACCGTAGAACGACTGCGCGGCCGGCAGGTCGCGCGCCGCCAGGCTCACCCAGCAGGGAGATCCGAGGATCGCGTGGTGCGACGTGGCGTCGTCCGGTCCGGTCCTGGAGATCAGCTTGCTGTTCATGAAGGGGCGCCCCCTCTCGGTGCCCGGGGGACTCGGTCAGGGCTCTGCCGGCGACCGGGTACCCCTGACACCAGGTCCGACACACCAGAACTCGACGGAAACCGTCCGCCGAACGGCCATGACCCGCCGTGACGCGGCGCCCGCCGAGTCGCATATGGGCACGTGCGGCCGGAGAATCGAAGTGCAGTCGCATGTCGATGCTTCGGACCGGAGGCGCTTCGGGGCCTCGTTTGGACCGTTCCCGCGGCCCGCGCCGGCACACCGTTGAGGAGCGAATCCCGATGCTCACTGACATCACTGCGGGCCCCACCCACCGCCGTCGCACCTCCCGCCACGCGCATGACGACTCCCCCGACACGACGGCGGTTTTCGCCCGCGTGGCCGGTCTCGCCGAGGGCCCGGAACGGGACCTGCTGTGCGAGGAGCTCGTCGAGGCGTGGCTGCCCATGGCGCACCGCATCGCCCGCCGCTACCGCAACAAGGGCGAGAGCACGGAGGACCTGGAGCAGGTCGCGGCCATGGGACTGGTCAAGGCGATCAACCACTACCGGCCCGAGCGCGGCCCCTTCCAGTGCTACGCCGTGCCCACCATCACCGGCGAACTGCGCCGGCACTTCCGCGACCGGATGTGGGACGTGCACGTGCCCCGCCGCGTGCAGGACCTGCGCAACAAGGTCCGCGCGGCCCGCCGCGACCTCGTCGACCGGCCCGGCAGCCCAGAACCCGGCGTCGGCGCGATCGCCGCGCACGCGGGGCTGACCGAGGCGGAGGTCCTCGACGGGCTCAAGGCGATCGAGAGCTACAGCGCGCTGTCCCTCGACGCGGAGCTCTCCCCGTCCGGCCACGACGGACAGAGCCTCGCCGACGCGCTCGGCGCACCCGACACCGCGTACGACCTCATCACCGACCGCGAAGCCGCCAAGACGGGGCTGAGCCACCTTCCCGAGCGCGAGCGCGCCATCCTCTACCTGCGCTTCTTCGAGGGCATGACGCAGGCCCGCATCGCCGAGAAGTTCGGCATCTCGCAGATGCACGTCTCCCGCCTCATCCACCTCAGCTGCGCTCGGGTGCGCGCGGAGGCGGGCCGGGAGTACGGGGCGGCCGACGGCGTGACGGCCGCCTGACATCAGCCGCTTCGCCCGGCCGGCGGGAGGACACTGGGATCAGGGGCTGAGCTCCGCCCCCTGCCCCCGGCTCCTTCGGGAGCAAGGGTGGCAGCCGGCGGGGAGCGGCCGCCGCCGGGATGACTTGGGCGACGGCCGTAGGGCGCGAGGACACAGCGTCTCCCCTCCGCGAGTCCTCGCGCCCGCCTCCCGACGCCCTCCCCGACTCGACGAGCGCCTCACCGGTATCGCGGTCACCATGTTTGAGGGAGTGCGGGGGTTTACGGGGCACGGCGCGGGGCCCCGATCGCGGGTGACGGGAAGGAGGCCTGACTGTGGCGCCGAGACTGGAACTGCCGGGGCGGGGCGAGTCGTACTGGATGCACACCAGTGGCACGACCGCCTACCCGTCTCTCAACGAGGACGTCGAGGTCGATGTCGCGGTGGTCGGCGGCGGAATCGCCGGGCTCAGCACCGCCTGGGAACTGACGCGCGCGGGCCGGACCGTCGCCGTCCTGGAGGCCGACCGCATCGCCGCCGGAGTCACCGGCTACACCACGGCCAAGGTGTCCGCGCTGCACACCCTCGTGTACGACCGCCTGCGCCGCACGCACGGCGAGGAGGCCGCCCGGCTGTACGCCATGTCGCAGCAGGGCGCGGTGGAGCGCGTGGCCGAGATCTGTGCCGGCGTGCCCATCGACTGCGATCTGGAGCGCGCCCCGGCCTTCACCTACTCGGTCCGCCAGGAGGGCACCGGGGTGCTGCGCGCCGAGGCCGAGGCCGCCCGCGAGGCCGGTCTCCCCGCGCGGTACACCGAGGACACCCGTCTGCCCTTCGCCGTTGCGGGCGCGGTCCGGGTGGACGACCAGGCGCAGTTCCACCCCCGCAAGTACCTGCTGGCCCTGGCCGAGGATCTGGTCGCCCAGGGCTGCGTGATCTTCGAGCGGTCCCGGGTGACCGAGATGCTCGGCGGCGTCCCGTGCACGGTGACCACCGAGACGCGGCACACGGTGACCGCGCACGCCGTCGTCGTCACCACCCATTATCCGATCTTCGACCGCGCGCTCCTGTTCGCCCGCCTCCAGCCACGCCGGGAACTCGTCGTCGCCGCCCCGCTCGCCTCCGACCCCGGCCCGCTCGGCATGTTCATCACCGAGGACGAGGGCAGGCGTTCGGTGCGCACCGCTCCGTACGGCGCCGACGGGCGGCGGCTGCTCATCGTGACCGGGGAGAGCTTCACACCGGGTACGGGCGACGCGGCGGCGTCCTTCGCCCGGCTCGACTCGTGGATGCGCGAGCGCTTCGCCGTGGAGGACACCGCATACCACTGGGCGGCCCAGGACAACGACTCGGGCGACGGGATTCCCATGATCGGCCCGCTGCATCCCGGGGCCCGGCACGCGTATGTGGCGACGGGCTTCGGCGGGTGGGGCATGAGCAGCGGCGTCCTCGCCGGGCAACTGCTGAGCGGGCTGATCACCGGCGACGAGCCGCCCTGGGCCCAGCTGTACGACCCCCGCCGCCTGTGGAGCACGGTGCGGGAAGCGCCCGCTCTCCTGCGGCAACAGGCCGATGTCGCACGGCACTTCGTCCGCGACCGGCTGCACACCGCCCATGTCGACTCCGTCACCGAGATCCCGCCGGGATCGGGCGCGGTGGTGCGCGTCGACGGACACCGGTGCGCCGTCTACCGCGCCGAGGACGGCACGGTCCGCGCGGTCTCGGCGCGCTGTACACATCTGGGCTGCATCGTGGCGTTCAACGCGGCGGAGACGACGTGGGAGTGCCCGTGCCATGGTTCCCGCTTCGCCACGGACGGATCGGTACTTCAGGGGCCGGCCATGTGGCCACTGGCACCGGTGGAGCTGCCGGTTACATCGCTTGCGCCGGATGACGGGGAAGGAGGCCCGAGTGGGCCGTGACAGGACCACCCGTTTCCACCGAGAGACACGGAGAACGACGTGAACGGCACATCAGCTTCGACAGCCTTCCCCGCGGAGGCCCCTTCGTCCCGGGACCTGGTGGAGGTCGTGCTCGGCGACTGCTCCGCACCGGACGCCGACGCGGTCTTCCACCTCCTGGGCGACCACTTCGACTCCGACCGCGGCGAGGCCGTCCCCCACGGCAACGAGGGGCCGCGCCCTGCCGCGTGGACGGGCAACTTCCTCGTGGAGCACGCCCCCGCCCAGGTGTCCGGCGTAGCCCTCGCCGGGACGGTCACGGCCGACCTCCAGGGCTGCCCAGTGGCGGTGGAACGCCTCTGCCGGACCCTGGACGCGGCCTTCGCCGTCGAGAAGGTCGGCACCGTCGCCGGCGACCAAGAGGTCGAGGTCCAGCTCCACCTCACCAACCCGTGACCACGCACATCCCGGTCACTCAGGAGGAAGCCGCCATGCCCCGAGGGTCGAACGCCAAGCGCGAGCGCCAGTACGAGCACATCAAGGAGAGCGCCGAGGAGCGGGGAGAGAGCAGGAAGCGGGCCGAGGAGATCGCCGCCCGCACCGTCAACAAGGAACGCGCCCGCGCCGGTGAGTCCCGTACGGCAAGCAGGAGTTCGACGCAGGACATGTCGTCCGGCAAGCGTGGCGGGCAGCGCTCGCACTCCGGCGCCGGGGGCCCCACGTACGACCAGCTGTACGCGGAGGCGCAGCGGCGCAACATCCACGGGCGGTCGTCCATGGACAAGGCGGAGCTCAAGAAGGCCCTCGGCGACTGAGCTCCGCCCGGGCCGGGCTCACTCCACGGTGGTGACGGCCGCCTTCGGGGCGAGCGGCCACCCGGCCCCGGCTCCGCTGGCGGCCCACGCGGCGGGCGATGGCCACGCCGAGGAGCGCCGGCGCGCCGCGGGTCGCCCAGACCGTGACGTATGCGGTCTCCGAGGTGCGCCGCATCCAGCCCGACCACTTGCACCTGTGCCACGACCCGTCACTGATGGACGCCCACGTCCGCAACCTGCGGGCGACCGGCCGGGAGGTCCCGGAGCCGGGCCCGCCGCCGGTGGGTACGGGCGGTTCCACCGACATGGGCAACATCACGCACGCCTTGCCCGCCATCACCCGGCGATCGGGGTCCTGGGCGCCCAAGGCATGCCGCGCACCCGGAAGTTCGCCGAGGGGGTCTCCGGCTCGGCCGGGGACGAGGCGGTACCGGACGGCGCACTGGCGATGGCCCGGACCGGCCTCGACCTGGCCATCGGCCCTCAGTGGCGCACCCGCTGCGTGGCGTCACGCCGGGGCTGACCTGCCCGGTGCGCTGGGCGCTCAGGGCGTCGGGGGTGCCCGGGTTTCAACTAGCGCGGGGCCGCCATCAGTTCGGCGAGCGTCCCGGCAGGGACGGCGAGTTCGCGTTCCGCGGTGGTGATCGCCATGGCTGTCACCGCTGGAGGGCGGTTGGTGCGTTCCGTGTTGGCGTGGACGCCGAGGCCGTCCAGGACCACGAGGATCTGGATGGCGGTCACCTCGGGGTCCTCGGTATGAAAGACCCCGGCCGCTACGCCGTCGCGGATGAGCCGGGTCAGACGTTCGCGCCACTGGGCCTCCTGGTGGCCCACGCGGTCGCACAGCCTGTCCCGGTAGCGGCTCAGGTGTCTGGCGTTGAGCCACAGCCGGCTCATGCCGTCGAAGCGGTCCCCCGTGGTCAGGAGGAAGAAGCGGGCCAGGTCCTCCAGCGCCTCGCCCTCGGGCCGGTCGGCGGGGATCAGTTCGTCCAGCTCGGCCGTCGCCGCCACGCCGAAGGCCTCGGCGACGAGGTCCTCCGCGACCGGGAAGTAGTGGCTGATCAGGCCGGGGCGCACCGCGAGCTCGTCCGCGACCCGGCGCATCGTGATGCATTCGAGGCCCTCCGCGAGGGCGATCGCCGCCGCGGCGGCCACGATCTCGGCGCGGCGCGCCTCGGGATTCTTCCGCACGCGTTTCGGCGGAGTGCTTGACGGCACCCCCTGCTCACTATTGGATTCCTGACCAATAGACAAGTCGGCTCCCGTGCTCGCCTGTTCGGAGGACTGCATGGCTCCCACGATCCCAGACCCCACGACGCAAGCCGCCACACCCCCCGTCGACCGGGCCGGGCGTGTGGAGGCGCACGGCATCGACTTCATCCCGGACGCCGAGCGGCACGGACGCGCCCGCGAGCTGTTCGCCGTGTGGGCGGCGCCCAACGTCAGCTATCTCAGCCTCGTGGTCGGCGGCGCCTCATCCTGATGGGCCTCGGCCTCTGGCAGGCGCTGGGCGTGATCGCGGCGGGCAACCTGTGCTGGGTGCTGGTCGGCCTTGTCGCCGTGAGCGGTCCCGCGGCCGGCACCCCGAGCCAGGTGATTACGCGCGCGATGTTCGGCGTCCGGGGCAACCGGGCGAACATCGCCCTGACCGGCTGGTTCGTGTCCGTCTGCTATCTGGCCCTCAGCTGGGCCGCGGCCTCGCTCTCCGCCTTCAGCCTCGTCGACAAGGCCGGCTTCGAACTCACGACGGGCGTCAAGGTCGTCGTCATCGTGGTGCTGGCCGCGGCGACGCTCGCCATCAGCGTCTACGGCCACGCCACCATCGTGAAGCTCTACCTGCCGTTCACCCTGGCCCTGACCGCGGTCTTCGTCGTCCTGGCCGGCTACGTGCTCGGCCACGTCGACTGGGGCTACGCGCCCCCACACCCGCTCCACGGCACGGAGTTGTGGTCCGTGGTGATAGGCGGCATCACGCTCGTCGCCTCCGCGCCGCTCTCGTACAGCAACAGCGCCGACTTCGCCCGCTACCTGCCCCGCACCACTTCGCCCACAGCGATCGCCGGCTGGACCACCCTCGGCGCCTACGTGCCCAGCGTCCTGTTCACCGCACTCGGCGCCCTGGCAGGCACCGCGCTCGACATGTCCGACCCGCAGACCGCTCTCGAGGGCATCCTGCCGAGCTGGTTCAAGCCGGCCTTCCTGCTGGCCGTCATCCTGGGCGCGATCTGCAACAACGCCATGACCGCCTACAGTTCCGGCCTCGCCCTGCAGTCGATAGGCGTCCGGATCCGCAGGTCTCGCAGCGTCGCCCTCGACGGGGCCCTCGGCGTGGCGCTGACGCTGTACGCGCTGCTCGTCTCCAACTTCCTCGACACCGTGAACAACATGCTCGAACTCATGGTGGCGCTGATGGGCCCCAGCATCGCGATCTACGCCACCGACATCCTGTGGCGCCGCAACCGCTACGACGGCAGGGAACTGACCGACGAGGCCCGAGGCAGCGCGTTCTGGTACTCGGGCGGTGTCAACTGGGCCGGCGTGACCGCCCTGGTGGTCGCCACCGCCGTCGCGTCCCAGTGCGTCAACACGCCGATGTACACCGGGCCGATCGCCCGGGCGGCGGGCGGCACGGACCTCTCCCTGCCGGTCGGGATCCTGGTCTCCGCGGCCGTCTACGTCGCCATGATGCGCTCGCGCCGTCCCGCCGCGGGCGGCCCGACACCTACCTCCGGATAGATCCCGGCCCGGCGCCGCCAACTGCCGCGCCGGGCCCCGCTTCACCTCACCGGAGCACGCGCCGGCGCCTCGCGCTCGCCACCAGCTCGTCGACCGTGGCCAGTTTGACCCGTGGCCGGCCGGCCTCGCGGCCCCGCGCGGCCTCGGCCCGCTCGATCGCCGCGAGGCCCTTCGCGTCGAGGACGCGCCGGTTGCGGCGCCTGGCCAGCCGGTGGAATGCCTTGGGCGCGTGCGGTGGCGTCGGCAGCGCGCCGGAGACGGCGTCGGCCAGCAGCGTGGCGACCGTCTCGGCGGCGCAGGTGCGGTTGGCGCCGATTCCGCCGCTGGGGCCGCGCTTGATCCAGCCCACGACGTACGTTCCGGGCATGCCGGTGACGCGTCCGCCCTCGTGCGGAACGGTGCCGGTGGCCTCGTCGAAGGGGAGGCCGGAGAGCGGGCCTCCGCGGTAGCCGATCGCGCGCAGCACCATCCCGGCCGCGATCGACCGCTCCCCCGACGCCCCTTCGGTGCGCACGGCTTCGATCTGTTCCGATCCGAGCAGCTCGACGGGCGAGCTGTGGAAGCGCAGAACGATGCGCCGCCCGGGCGGCGGTGCCACGTCCCCGTCGAAGCCACCGCGGGGAACGCCCTTCAGGACGGCGGCCCTGTCGTTCGGACCGGCTTCGTCGATGGCCGCGGCGATACGGGAATCGTGGTCGTCGACGAGCAGTTGCAGGCCCGGCACGTGCTTGAGCGCCAGCAGCTCCGGTGTGGTGTACGCGGCATCCTCGGGGCCACGGCGCCCGAGGAGGACCACTTCGCGTACGGAGCTTGCGCGCAGCGCCTTCAGCGCGTGGTCGGCGATGTCGGTGCGGGCGAGGGTGTCCGGGTCGGCGAGGAGGATGCGGGCGACGTCGAGGGCGACGTTGCCGTTGCCGACGACCACGACGCGTTCGGCGGAGAGGTCGATCGCTTCGTGCGCCACGTCCGGATGGGCGTTGTACCAGGCGACGAAGGTACGGGCCGAGATGCTGCCGGTGAGGTCCTCGCCGGGGACGGACAGACGGCGGTCGGCGGCGGCCCCGACGGCGTAGACGACCACGTCGTGGTGCTCGGCCAGCTCCTGCGCGGTGACGTCGTCACCCACTTCGAGGCCCAGGTGCATCCGTACCCGGTGATGGGTGTGGAACCTGGCGAAGGTCTCGCCGACCTTCTTGGTGGCCGGGTGATCCGGCGCCACGCCGTAACGCACGAGGCCGCCGGCCACCGGCAGCCGGTCGATGAGGGTCACCTCGGCGTTGGTGTGCAGCAGCAGGTCCTGCACCGCGTACATCCCGGCCGGTCCGGTGCCGACGACGGCGATCCTGAGCGGCGCGAGGCCGGACGGCAGGACGCGCGGGAACGAGGGGCTGCCCCAGGCATGGAAGTTGGGGCTGTCCTCGACCGCGTCCGTGCCCGAATCCGTATGCCTGTCCCTGTCTTCGAAGTACGCGGCGTTGATCGCGGCGTACTCCTTCTGCTCCGGGGCGAGACGGTCCACCGGGAAGATCGCGTCGACCGGGCAGGCGTCGGCGCACGCGCCGCAGTCGATGCAGGACACCGGGTCGATGTGCAGCATCTCCGTGCTGCCGAACGCCCGCTCCTCGGGGGTGGGGTGAATGCAGTTGACCGGGCACACGGCGACACAGGTCGCGTCGCTGCAGCAGGTCTGGGTGATGGCGTACGTCATGTCGTCAGCTCACGTCGGTTCAGATGAGGTTGGCACGCTTGTAGAACGCCAGCGCCGGCCTGGTGAGCAGCCGTGCGGAGGCCAGGAACTCCATGAGGCCCGAGCAGCTCGCACGCATCATGGACTTGTGGTGCTCGTTGGCCCCGGCCTCGGCCACGGCCCGCTGTACGTCGAGCCCTGCGCTCTCGTAGACCTGCCGGCGGACCATGCTCGTCACGATGAAGTAGGACGCGGTCGCGACCAGGAAGGCGTTGATGTGGCGGCGCAGCCAGCCCGCACCGGCGAGGCGCTTGCGCGTCTGGTCGCGGGCGAACTTCATGTGCCGCGACTCCTCGACGACATGGATGTTGTTGATCGTGCGGACGAACGGCACGACCCGCTCGTCGCGCATCCAGTCGCGCTGCATGACGTCGAGGACTTCCTCGGCGACCAGGATCGCGGCGTACGCCGCCTCCCCGAAGGCGAGCGTCTTGAACACGCGGCCGAGTTCGATGACGAACCGGTGCGGCCGGTAGGCAGGCGCCCCCAGCTTCTGCGCGCCGCGGGCGAACATGATCGAGTGGCGGCACTCCTCGGCGACCTCGGTGAGGGCCCACTGGAAGTCGGCCTTCGTCGGGTCCTTGGCGTACATGTCCCGCAGCACCATCTGCTGAAGGATCATCTCGAACCAGATGCCGGTGCTGGCCACCGAAGCGGCTTCCTGCCGGGTCAGTTCCTTGCGCTGTTCCTCGGTCAACTCCGCCCAGTATGCGGTGCCGTAGAGCGTGCTCCACTCCGGGCTCGCGCCGTGGAAGGCCTTGTCCAGCGGGGTCTCCCAGTCCACTTCGGTCGCCGGGTCGTACGCCAGCACGGCGGCCGATTCCAGCAGTCGCTGCGAGACGCCGCGCTCGTCGTGGAGTTCATGCGATTCCGGCCGAACAGTGCTGCTTGCCATGCTGCGGCTCCTTGGATCAGACGTGTGCGTTGCCTGTCGGTGCGTTGCCTGTGGGTGTGCGTTCCCTGCCGGTGCGCTCCCTGTCGGTGCGCTGCCGTGTCCGTCACCGTCCGTGAGTACACCCGGGGGTACGCGGGGCTGATCACGGAGGCCACCGTTCGGGCACACGCACGGGGCCACGGACCGCCACCCCGTCGCCCTGTCGTGGCCCGTCGGCGGGGCGCCGCCTGCCGGCTCCGCGGGCTGCGCGAAGACACCAGGTCAGCACAGGTGGACGGGGGCTCTGCAGAGGCCACCCGCCCGCTTGTTAGACGGACCGTATAACAAGGGAGGCGCGTTGGCCTACCCCCCGGTAAGGAGCGGGCGGCAGCCCGCACACGCCTCCGCCGACGCCTCGGCGCGGTCAGGCCTGCCGGTAGCCACGGTCCTTGACCAGGTCACGCGCGAGACGGGCGAACGCGCGCGCGGCCGCGCTCTCGTAGGCGCTCTCCCTGCGCAGGAGCACGGCTGTGCGGGTGGGCAGGGGTGGGTCGAGAGGGACGGGCCGAAGGTACGGGTGATCTTCGGCGATGGCGTCGGGGAGCACCGTGGCGAGCAGGCGTGAGCGGCGCACGATCTCGGTCAGCGCCAGGATGCTGTTGGCCTCGACGGCGACCGTCGGATCGACGCGATACGCCGCGAGATAGTCGTCGATGTGACCCCGGGTCGCGAAATCACCGCTGAGCAGAGCCAGTTGGCGGTCAGCAAGTTCGCGTACGGGCAGTGGCCGGCCGCTCCGGACCTCATCGTCGTCGGCGCTCACGACGAGGCTCAGGTGTTCGGTGAACAGCGCTGTGGCGGCGATACCCGCCTGATGCGACCCCTCGAAGGCGATCCCGAGGTCGAGTTCGTCGGCGAGCAGGCTCGCCTCGATGTGATCCTGCGTCATTTCCCGTACGTCGACGGTGATTCCGGGATGACGGCTGCGGAGCGCGTCCACGAGCGGGCCGATGAGGTAGACGGTGAACGTGGGCGTCATGGCGAGACGGAGGTGGCCCCGCGAGAGGTCCGCGACGTCGACAACGGCGCGGTCGGCGGCCGCGAGGTCCCGCAGTACACGCTTCGCGTAGAACACGTAGGCCTCGCCGGCGTCGGTGGGACGCACCGTACGGCCGCTGCGGTCCAGCAGCTGGGCGCCGACCACTCGCTCCATCTGTTTGATCTGCTGGGACAGGGTCGGCTGGGAGATGCGCAGCTCCTCGGCGGCACGGGTGAAGTTGCCGTGGCCGGCCACCGCGATCAGATAGCGGAGATGACGAAGTTCGGGACCCATACCCCGACTATAAGCGGAGGAATAGATGTCATCGATAGGAGTCATGGTCAGTGCGTCTTGGACGCTATAGCAGCTGTTCATGCATGGTGGATTTCGTCAGCCCGACGGGCCGGCAGTCATCGAAGGGAGTGACCCATGCACGATCTCTCGGACGGCCTCGCACGCTTCCGCCGCGACGTCTTTCCCGCAAAGGCGGGGCTCTTCGCCCGCCTGGCCACGGCCCATCACCCGACAACGCTCTTCATCGGCTGCTCGGACGCCCGCGTGGTCCCTGAACTGATCACGCAGAGCGAACCCGGTGAGCTGTTCGTCGTCCGCACCGCGGGCAACCTGGTCCCGGCCTACGCGTCGGACCCCGACGGCGTCGCCGCGAGCATCGAGTACGCCGTCGCCGTGCTCCACGTGAGCGACATCGTCGTGTGCGGCCACTCCGCCTGTGGGGCCATGACCGCCCTGGCCGAGGGGCACGACCTGAGCGCGGCGCCGGTCGTCTCCGGTTGGCTGCGGCACGCGGACGCCGCGCGGGCCCGGGCCGCCGCCGTCCCGGCCGCGTCGGGTCCCCCCAGGGTCGCCGCCCTGGTGCGGGCCAACGTGTCCGCACAACTGCAGAACCTGGCCACCCACCCCTCCGTGGCCCGCGCTCTGGCCGACGGAACGCTCACGCTGCACGGCTGGGTGTTCGACATCGCCACCGGAGCCGTCGAACCGGTCGACGCCACCGCGATCGCGGCCTGACCGCACCGACCAGAACCGAAGAACACAGAACCCGAATCCCGCACCCCGCACCCCGCACCCCGAAAGAGGAACCCCCATGCCGCACGCCCAGTTCGACCCCACCGCCCGCGAGACCCTCGCCGTCTCCGCCGTCGACGCCAAGACCCGTAAGGACCTGACCTGGCAGCAGATCGCCGACGCCGCCGGGCTGTCGCCGGCCTTCGTCACCGCGGCCGTGCTCGGCCAGCACGCCCTGCCGCAGACGTCCGCCGAGGCCGTCGCGGAACTCCTCGGTCTGGACGAGGACGCGGCCCTGCTGCTGCAGACCATCCCGACGCGCGGCTCGATCCCCGGCGGCATTCCGACCGACCCGACCATCTACCGCTTCTACGAGATGCTCCAGGTCTACGGCACCACCCTCAAGGCGCTCGTCCACGAGCAGTTCGGCGACGGCATCATCAGCGCGATCAACTTCAAGCTCGACGTGAAGAAGGTCGCAGACCCCGAGGGCGGCGAGCGCGCCGTCATCACCCTCGACGGCAAGTACCTGCCCACGAAGCCTTTCTGAGTCTTCGTCAGGACCGATACCGCAGCCGGTCACGCAATCCCCCGGAGGACCCCCATGGACTTCGCCCAGCGCACCATCGACCTCGCCCGCCAGAACGTCGAAGAGGGCGGACGCCCCTTCGCCACCGTCATTGTCAGGGACGGCGAGATCCTCGCCGAGAGCCCCAACAGGGTGGCCCAGACCTCCGACCCCACCGCGCACGCGGAGATCCTCGCCATCCGCGACGCCTGCCGCAGGCTCGGCACCGAGCACCTGGTCGGCGCCACCATCTACGTACTCGCCCACCCCTGCCCGATGTGCCTGGGTTCGCTGTACTACTGCTCCCCCGACGAGGTCGTCTTCCTCACCACCCGCGACGCCTACGAGCCGCACTACGTCGACGACCGCAAGTACTTCGAACTCGACACCTTCTACGGTGAGTTCGCCAAGGACTACACCGAGCGGCGCCTGCCCATGCGCCACGAGCCGCGTGACAACGCCGTCGACGTGTACCGGCTGTGGCAGGAGCGCAACGGCGGCAGCCGCCGCGTCCCCGGCGCGCCGACGGCCTGACGCGGTCCCGCCGCCGACTCAGCCCAGGATGCCGCTCCCGGCCTGCGCAGGAAGCGCCACCGCCGTACACCCCCGTGGCACAGGCACTGTCGGCAGGCCGCCGCGGCTCCCCCGGTCGATGTCGGTGATCAGATCCCGCAGCGCGGCGCAGCCGTGCGGTGCCGGCAGCCGGCCGTCCAGGGCGGCGAGCGCGCGGTGTGCGCGCTGCCGGGCCCTGCCGGTGCGGCCGTCGCTGTGGTCGACGAACGCCTGGGCGTAGCGGGCGACGAGGCACGCCCAGGCATCGCCGCTCACGCCGGGCTGGCTGAGGGCGCGGCGGGCGCTCCGGCGCGCCGCCCGTGGCGACCGCTCCGCCTGCGTCACGGCGAGAGCGGCCAGGCTCACTGCGGGCGGCAGCCCGCCGGGGGCGTGCGGCGGGATCGTGTCCGCCGCCTCCTGGAACTGCTCGGCGGCCCGTTCGAGGTCGCCCCCGTGGAGCGCCAGCGTGCCCTGCACGTGCGCGATCCGGCCGATCGTCGCGTCGTCCCCCGCCAGGACGGCGGCGGGCCACGCGTGCTGGAGCAGCTCGTTCGCTCCGCAAGGGTCGCCGAACGCCGTGAGCCAGGCCGCGAGGCACAGGCCGCGCGCGATCAGGAGGGTGTCCGAGCGGCACATCGGGAGCAGTCGCAGCAGATGGCGGCGCCCCTCGTCGGCTGCGCCGTAGACCGCCCACCAGAACCACAGGTTCAGTACGGACTCCAGGGCCGCCCCCGCGAGTTCGGGCTGCCGGGGCGCGTACTCCAGCATCGCCCCGAGCCCTTCGGCCTCGTCAAGGACGAGCCGTACGGCCTCTGGCTGGCTGCCGAGGTTCCACAGGTTCTCCGCGAGGGCGGCCACCCGGTGGAAGTGGATCGCGCGGCGCTCGGCGGCGACCTCGAACTCCCTGGCCTCACGCAGCCGTTCCCCCCCGAAGTCGTGGGCGGCGGGGGCCATCCGGTAGCGCGGTTCGCGGATGCCGCCGGGGTCGCGGACCGGAGTCAGGACGCCGATCGCGGCGAGGCGGGTCAGGCATGCGGGCACCCGGGCCGGGGCCAGGCCGCCGCCGGCGCAGACGAACGCAGCCGTCGACTCGTCGAAGTCTCCGGCCAGAATGCTGACGCGGGCCCACACGATCCGCTCGTCGCGGTCGCACAGCACGTAGGCCGCGGCGACGGCGTCGCGCAGCGACCGGTGCCGGGGCGCGGCCATGTCCGGTGCGCTCAGCCAGCACTGGTGTTCCTCCAGCCGGGCCGCGACCTCCCCCACGCTGCTCCTGGCGGCCTGCTCCGCAGCCAATTCGACCGCGAGCGGCAGACCGCCCACGTATCGGCAGATGTCCGCCACCGAGTTCAGCTCCGCATCGCCGGAGTCGAAGGCGGCGCCCGCCCGCGCCAGGAACCGCTCCAGGAACAGCTCCACGGCAGGCGCGGCCCGGTCGTCGTCCGCGGGCTCGGCGCTGAGCGGCGCGAGACGCAGCACGGCCTCGCCGCCCAGCCCGAGGGGCCGGCGCGCGGTCACGAGCACGCGCAGCGACGGTACGAACTCCAGCAGCGTCTGCACCATGCCCACGCACTCGGCATGGACCGGATCGACGTCGTCGAGGAGGAGCAGCACGTCAGCGGCGCGCAGCCGCTCGGCGAGGGCTCCGGCACCGGCTCCGGCACCGGCACCGGCACCGGATGCGCCGCGCCGCCCGTGGATCCCACCCGCCGCCTCCAGGACAGCCTCCGTCAGCGAGGCGGGCGCCCCCGGCCCGGCACCACCGGACCCCGCACCACCGGACCCGGCCTCCTGCCCGCCCCCCGGCCAGCGGACGACCATGACGCGCGGCCCGGCCCCCTGCGCGCCGACGCCGACGCCGACGACGGCGACGGCGTCCGAGGCGAGCCGGCCCTTGCCCACGCCCAGGACACGCTCCACCGACCCCCGCGCACCGACATCGGCGACCGCCTCCACGCCAACCCGGCGCTCGCCCACGCCGAGGACACGCTCCGCCGACCCCCGCGCGCCGACGCCGGCGACCGCCTCCGCCGCGAGTCGGCTCTTGCCGACGCCGACCTCGCCGGCCACCGTCACCAGCCGATGGTTCTCCAGGAGCGTGCGCAGGGCCTGCGACTCCCGCTCCCGGCCCACCAGAGAACCGGGCACCTGGCCGCGGCCCTCCGCCGACGGCGCGCTGTCGCCGCCCTTGCGTGTCCACACGTCCGCCATGCTCCGCACATTCCTGCCCCTCGTCCGTCGGCAGTCACCGCCGTCCGTAGCCCGCGCCCGCCCTGTGCAGAACCGTCACTGCACCCGCGCCACGGCAACCCCAACGCCTGAGCGGCCCCATGGTGTCGTCACCGGACGACGGTCCACTCGTCGCGCGGAACGCTCGAACCCGTGCCCGACTCCACGGAGGGGCGGAGGGGCACCGAAAGTGAGCAGTTTTGGAGAAGCGCCGCTCATGAGCCGCGCCTAGCCTGAACTCCGTGGACAGCGCCCCTCACGGCAGCTCTCCCGCCGTCCTGGAACCAGACGACGGCCGCCGCACCCACCACCTTCAGGAGTGATCATGACCAGCTCTTCCACCCAGGGAATCAAGACCGTGCTGCACCCTGTCTCCGACCTGGAGAAGGCCAAGGCCGTGTACGTGGCCCTGCTCGGCGCGGAGCCGACGGCCGACGCGCCCTACTACGTCGGCTTCGACGTCGAGGGCCAGCACATCGGGCTCGTGCCGGGCGGCGGGGGCATGACCTCGCCGGTGACGTACTGGCACGTACCGGACATCGCGGCCAAGCTGGCCGAGGTCACGGCCGCGGGTGCCGTGGTGAAGGAGGCGGCACACGACGTCGGCGGCGGCCGTCTCGTGGCCACGTTCACCGACCCCGACGGGAACGTCCTCGGGCTGCTCCAGGACCGTTGACGGGCGGCCCGGCCTGCCGGGCCCCGGGCAGAAGCTCAGAAGCTCAGAAGCCAGGAGCTCAGAAGCTCAGAAGCTCAGAAGCAGAAGAGGACCAGGCGGACGGCTCGAAGCTGGTTAGATCGAGCGGCGACGCCGACGGGGTCCGCGAGGGCGGTCCCGCGCAACAGATGGAGACACGATGAGCATGGCCAAGGGGACGCAGGCGCAGTCAGCTGCGCTGCACGCTGCCGACAGCCACGATCTGATCCGCGTGCACGGTGCGCGCGTGAACAACCTCAAGGACGTCAGCGTCGAGCTCCCGAAGCGCCGTCTGACGGTGTTCACCGGTGTCTCCGGCTCGGGCAAGAGTTCGCTGGTCTTCGGCACGATCGCCGCCGAGTCGCAGCGGATGATCAACGAGACGTACAGCACGTTCGTGCAGGGCTTCATGCCGACGCTGGCCAGGCCCGAGGTCGACGTACTCGACGGTCTGACGACCGCGATCATCGTCGGCCAGGAGCGGATGGGCGGCGACGCCCGCTCCACGGTCGGCACGGCCACCGACGCCAACGCGATGCTGCGCATTCTCTTCAGCCGGCTCGGGAACCCGCACATCGGCTCGGCGAAGGCGTTCTCCTTCAATGTCGCGTCGATCAGCGGCGCGGGTGCGGTCACCATCGAGCGTGGCGGCGAGAAGGTGAAGGAGCGGCGCAGCTTCAGCATCGTCGGCGGCATGTGTCCGCGCTGCGAGGGCCGGGGTTCGGTCACCGACTTCGACCTCACCGCGCTGTTCGACGACAGCAAGTCGCTCAACGAGGGCGCGCTCACCGTCCCCGGCTACAGCGTCGAGGGCTGGTACGGCCGTATCTACCGCGGCTGCGGCTTCTTCGACCCGGACAAGCCGATCCGCAAGTTCACCAAGAAGGAACTGCACGATCTGCTCCACCGGGAGCCGACCAAGATCAAGGTCGACGGCATCAACCTGACGTACGAGGGTCTGATCCCGAAGATCCAGAAGTCGATGCTGTCGAAGGACATCGACTCGCTGCAGCCGCACATCCGCGCCTTCGTGGAGCGGGCAATGACGTTCACGTCCTGCCCGGACTGCGGCGGCACGCGGCTGAGCGAGGCGGCCCGGTCGTCGAAGATCAAGAAGATCAGCATCGCCGACGCCTGCTCGATGCAGATCAGCGACCTCGCCGAGTGGGTGCGGGGCCTGAAGGAGCCGTCGGTGGCGCCGCTGCTGAAGGCCCTCGGGGACACCCTCGACTCGTTCGTGGAGATCGGGCTCGGCTACCTCGGCCTCGACCGCCCGGCGGGCACGCTCTCCGGCGGTGAGGCGCAGCGCGTCAAGATGATCCGCCACCTCGGGTCGTCCCTGACCGATGTCACGTACGTCTTCGACGAGCCGACGATCGGGCTGCACCCGCACGACATCCAGCGGATGAACGACCTGCTGCTGCGGCTGCGGGACAAGGGCAACACGGTGCTGGTCGTCGAGCACAAGCCGGAGGCGATCGCGATCGCCGACCACGTCGTCGACCTCGGCCCGCGCGCGGGCACCGAGGGCGGCGAGGTGGTGTTCGAGGGCACGGTCGAGGGGCTGCGCGCCGGCGACACGCTCACCGGGCAGCACCTGGACGACCGCGCTTCCCTGAAGCCGACCGTACGGACGCCTACGGGGAAGTTGGGGGTGCGCGGCGCGGGCACCAACAATCTCCAGGACGTCGACGTCGACATCCCGCTCGGCGTACTGACCGTCGTCACCGGCGTCGCGGGTTCGGGCAAGAGCTCCCTGATCCACGGCTCGGTGGCCGGGCAGGACGGGGTGGTCACGGTCGACCAGGCCGCGATCCGCGGCTCGCGGCGCAGCAACCCGGCGACGTACACCGGACTGCTCGACCCGATCCGCAAGGCGTTCGCCAAGGCCAACGGTGTGAAGCCGGCGCTGTTCAGCGCGAACTCCGAGGGCGCCTGCCCCACCTGCAACGGCGCGGGCGTCATCTACACCGACCTGGCGATGATGGCCGGTGTCGCCTCCACGTGCGACGACTGCGAGGGCAAGCGGTTCCAGGCCTCGGTCCTCGACTACCACTTCGGCGGGCACGACATCAGCGAGGTGCTTGCGATGCCGGTGGCCGAGGCCGAGCAGTTCTTCGGCGCGGGTGAGGCGCGCACACCGGCCGCACAGAAGATCCTGCAGCGGATGGCCGACGTCGGGCTCGGCTACCTCACCCTGGGGCAGCCGCTCACCACGCTGTCCGGCGGTGAGCGCCAGCGGCTCAAGCTGGCGACGCACATGGGCGAGAAGGGCGGGGTCTACGTCCTCGACGAGCCGACGACCGGCCTTCACCTCGCCGACGTCGAGCAGTTGCTCGGCCTGCTCGACCGGCTCGTCGACTCCGGCAAGTCCGTCATCGTGATCGAGCACCACCAGGCGGTCATGGCCCACGCCGACTGGATCATCGACCTCGGCCCCGGCGCCGGTCACGACGGCGGACGGATCGTCTTCGAGGGCACCCCCGCCGAACTCGTCGCGGACCGCTCCACCCTCACCGGCGAGCACCTCGCGGCCTACGTGGGCGGCTGACCGGGGGTGAGGGGGGCAGTTTCCGGGGCCGGACGCCAGTAAGTGGTGTTCATTCGACCCAGAGGTCTGCATGAACCGCGTTCCCGATACGCCCCCTCGCCGATCCGGGATCAACTGCTCGACGCCGCCCATGCGTTGGGGGCGGAGTCCGGCTGGGCCAAGCTCCGGACGACGCACACGTCGCCACTGCCGCGGGAGTGACCCGGGCGTTCGTGCACGAGCACTTCCGGTCGTTGGACGCGGTGGGCCAGTCACTCGTGCCGAGGGAGGCGGACCGGTTCCTTCTCGGCATCGTGGCCGAGCTGCGCAAGCACCCGGACGACCTGGGACGGGGCACCGCCGAGGGGATCGGCTTCGCGCCGAGCCTCGCGGCGGACAACCCGCTGCTCACGTCCGTCCTCACCAGCAACGTGGGCGAGGACCGCATCCTTGTCGCCCGCATCGCGACGCGCTCGGAGCAGATCTTCGACAGTGCCTGCACCCTGATCGCCGACTACGTAGGGAAGGCCTCGCCGACGATCCCCGACGAGCGTCGGCGTCTCATGGTCGACGCCGTCGTCCGCATGGCCATCAGCCACATCGTCGCGCTCGCGCTGCCTCCGGAACAGACGGCGCGGGACATCGCCGACATCGCGGTTCACGTGGCGGGCACGCGCGCGGGGGCTCCAACTCCGCCCGAGGTGCGGCCAGTTCTGCGACGAGCCGGACAACGGCTCGTCCGTCATCGGTCCACGGGACAGATCGAGCGCCGACTGGGTGCGCACGCCGTGTCCGTAGAGCACGAGCGGCTCCGGGGCGTCCGGGTCGATGCGGGCGGCCGGGGCGTCAGAGATGTCCTCGGCCCGGTCCAACGGCGCCTGCCTGACCCTTCGTCCATAGCCGGGGAGTGCCGCGGCGGTGGCCCGGATCCGGGGCGCAGCCATTCGCTCATGCCGCGGCTCCCGTGTTCGCGGCCTGCGAGGCCATCGCCGAGAGCTCCTCGTGGGCGCGCCGCAGCACCCTGCTGAACGTATCCGGCTCGATGAGCGGCAGCAGGTGCGGGCCGGGGACGTGCACCAGGCGGACCGGGGTGCCGTTGGCTTGCACCCGATGCAGGAACTGGCGCTCCTGGAGCCGGAAGAGCGGGTCGTCGAGTCCGTTCGCCAGCACCAGCGGTACGTCGGTGAGCCCCGCCATGGCCGGCGTGTCCCAGCGCGACACCTCCGCGATGGCCTCGCCGAACACGTGGCGGGACAGGCCGCCCTCCATGACGCCCCGGAAACTGTCGTCGGGCAGTTTCGCGCGCAGGACACGCCTGTTGAGCCGAAACGCGCGCTCCTCCCCCATAAGCCTCTGCAACAGTGCGGCCGTCCGGTGCGGGACCGCCAGAAGCCCGTCGGTCCTGATCGTGCCGGCATGCGCGAAGAGCCCCGCCGCACCGTCCGAACCGTGGGCGCCGTAGGCGAGGGTGGAGACTGCGCCGAGCGAGGTGCCCGCGACGACAGGCCTGCGGCCGGTCGCCCTGGTCGCCTCTGCGACGGCCGCCTCGATCTGCCCGACCACGCCCTCAAGCGTGAACGGCCGCTCCCCCAAGGCTCCGTGGCCCGGCAGGTCGCAGGCCGTGATGCGGAAGTCGGGAGCGAGGCGCGCGGCGACGGCGCTCCACATGTGGGAGGACAGGCGGATTCCGTGTCGGTCACGCTCCAGATGCTCGCCGGCCAGGGCTACGCGAAGCTGACCATCGGCGGCGTGGCCGTCAGCGCCGGCGTCGGCAAGGCGACGATCTACCGTTCCTGGGCCAACAAACCGGCCCTCGTCCTCGAAGCGCTGCGTGAGCGTCTCCCCGAGGTGCCGACGGAGAACCTCGGCGACAGCAGGGCCGAGATGCTCGCCTCCGTCACCATGCTGGCCCAACTCTTCGGGTCGCACGAGGTGCGCGAGGCGCTGCCCGGCCTGATCGCCGACACGTCACAGAACCCCGAGCTGGGAAGCGATCTGCGGGACAAACTCGTCGACGAACGCAAGACCTTCTCGCGACAGGTCCTGCACCGGGCGATCGAGCGGGGGGACCTGCCCACCGACACCGATGTGTCCATGGTCCTGGACTCCTGGGCGGGCCTGATGCTGTTCCGCCGCCTCTTCTACGACCAGGTCCTCGACGACCAGGACGTGCAGCGGCTCGTCGACACCACCCTGGCCTCACCC
The DNA here is from genome assembly GCF_045162695.1 of Streptomyces sp. NBC_01003. NCBI lineage: Bacteria > Bacillati > Actinomycetota > Actinomycetes > Kitasatosporales > Streptomycetaceae > Streptomyces > Streptomyces sp. NBC_01003. Next base: position 9,239,581 of record NZ_CP108707.1, on the reverse strand, counting down.
CACCGACTCCCGGAACCGCCCGCGACCGCCTGACGGCGGGACGAAAACCGGCACCCCTTCCGCGACCGACGGGTGCTACCGCACGGCCGTCCTCTCGACGGCGCAGGCATGGCGCGCGAGGGGCCGCTGCCGACCCTCCCCCGTGAGCCGCCGCTCGGAACTCGCTGATCTGCGCCGCGAGTTGGCCGGCATCCCGCAGTGACGGCGATTCCTCCCCCGCCGCGCCGGGCGGGCCGGATGGGCCGGCAGTTGGAGCACCCATTGGCCGTCGCCCTGCCCAATACGCCTCTCCGCCTGGCACCGTCCCACGCGACAGTCCCCGCGATTCCGCGTCATGCGGACTGGGCCCCGCCCCGGCCTGAGCTGCCCAGCAGCACCGACTCTCACGGAGCGTAGTCGTCCGCCGCGCGACTTCGGCGCCGCCGTTCTACGTTGGTCGAGCAAGAGCCGTACAAGACAAAGGAGTCGTAATGGCTGACAAGGGCGGCATGGACAAGGTCAAGGGCAAGGCCAAGGAGATGACCGGCAAGGCCACCGGTGATCGCCGCAAGGAGGCTTCGGGCCGCGCCGACCAGGCGAAGGGCGAGGCCAAGAAGACGATGGGCGAAGCCCGCGACCGCGCCCGCGGAGTCCAGGACTCCCTGCACCGCGACGGCTCCTGACCAGAGCCTCGAAGGAGCCCCCGTGCGTGTTGCACGGGGGCTCCTCCCCTGCTGTCACACGGTGCGGGCCAGCCGGAACCCGAGGTCGTCGATCGCGAACGTCGGGTGGCTGCGGCGCCGCACCGAGGCCCCGCAGCCGCGCTCCGACTCGGCCCAGCCACCGCCGCGGAAGATGCGGTAAGAGCCGTAGACCTCCTCGTCGTACAGGTCCCAGCACCACTCCCAGACGTTGCCCAGCATGTCGTGCAGCCCCCACGCGTTGGGGGCCTTGCCGCCGACATCGCGGACGCCGCCGCCGGAGTTGTCCGCGTACCAGGCGATGTCGTCGATCGCCCCGTACCGGTAGCCCTCCGTGCCCGCCTTGCAGGCGTACTGCCACTCGGCCTCCGTCGGCAGCCGGTAGCCGTCGGCGTTCCAGTCGCAGGTCACCTCACCGCTGCCCGCGTCGCGGGTGTAGGCAGGTGTCAGCCCGGAGCGCGCCGAGATGGCGTTGCAGATGTCGATCGTGTCGAGCCAGCTGACGTTCGTCACCGGCGAAGCATCGCTCGTGGCGGGAGCCGGGTCCGCTCCGGTGACGGAGCGAAGGAGATCCGCCGTCACGGGATGGCGGCCGAGCAGGAAGGGGGCGATGTCCGCCGTCCAGCGCGTGCCCCGCCGGTCGTCCCGTAGGTCGACGGTGCCACCGGGGATGCGCACCATCCCGTGGGAGACGGCGTCCAATGCGGCGTCGGTCGCGGAGTGCACCTCGTGAAGCCTCTCTGTGGAGATCATCCGTAGAAGTTACGCTGCCAGCGATGCCCGGCCAGCACGGCGAGTTGGTCCGCGGTCAGCGGCCGTCCGTCGCTCAGGGCAGTGTTGCGCTCGACGTTGCGTACGGTGCGCATGCCGGGGATGACGGTGGAGACTGCGGGCGAACTCAGCACGAAGCGCAGCGCGTTCTCGGCGATCTCGTCGGGCGCGATGCCCAGGTCGGCGACGATGGCGGCGACCTTCCGCTCGACCTGCGCCGGCCGGTCGTCGCGGAAGTAGCGCGCCCGGAAGTCGCCCTCGGGGAACGTCGCACCGGCAGTGATCCGCCCCGTGAGCCCTCCCTCGTCCAGCGCCACGCGGACGATGACCCCGATGCCGTGTTCTTCGCAGGCGGGCAGCAGCGCGTCGGCGGGTGCCTGGTCGAAAATGTTGTAGATGACCTGCACGGTGTCGACGGCGCCGCTGCGCACGAGGGCGAGGGCGTTGTCCGGCTGGTGATCGTTGATCGAGACGCCGAACAGGCGGATCTTTCCCTCCTTCTTCAGCTCCTCGACCGTCTGCAGCCAGTCGCCCCGGCCCACCCACTCGTCGCTCCAGACGTGGAACTGCACCACGTCGAAGTGGTCAAGGCCGCTGACCCGCAGGCTGGTCTCGACGCTCTCGCGTATGTGGGCGCCGGGGAACGCCTCGGCGGCGTCGATGCCGTCGGGCGCGGGCCAGATCCTGTTCATCGGCGGGACCTTGGTCGCCACCAGTACCTCGTCGCCGGTCCGCTCGCGCACGACCCGGCCCACGATCCGCTCGCTCTCGCCGTAGCCACGGGCGGTGTCGATGAAGTTCACCCCGAGGTCGACGGCACGGTGCAGGGCGCGTACGGACTCGTCCTCGGTGGCGCCCACCCACCCGGACGCGCCGATGCCCCAGGCGCCGTAGCCGATCTCGGACACGGACATTCCGCTGCGGCCCAGCTCGCGGTAGCGCACTCTCAACCTCCACGTCGTGTTTCTTCCCCGGGGCCACCTTGAAGTCGGAGCGCCCCGAAGCCTTCCGACGATCCATACCCTCTTCAGAGGTCGCTCGTCCCCCGATATGGACACATTGCCTAAGCAGGAAAGGTCACCGGTAGACTCGTTGGCTGATTCCTCCGGTGCCGGGGGCGTCGCCAGCCAAGGAAAGAGGGAAGTCTCGACGTGTGGGCCGCACAGCACGAAGCTCCGATCTACAGTCGGCTCATCCAGGAACGAGGCGACATCCCCGCCCAGGTCCGTGCCGTAGCCGAACAGACCCTGCGGGATCTGGAACGGGTGATGCCGGCGCCGCTGCCGCGCGCCATGCCGACGCAGCAGACGCAGGCGCCGGCGCTCAACAGCGGCGGGCAGGGCTCGCTCTGACGCATAACGGGAGCCGGCGGCACGGGAAAGTCTCCCGAGCCGCCGGCTTCCGTCTTGTTCCGTTCCCGATCAGCCTTGTTCCGTTCCCGATCAGCTCTTCGCGGCCAAGTCCTTGAGCGCGATGTTGAGTTCGAGGACGTTCACGCGGGGCTCGCCCATGAAGCCGGCGACCCGCCCGTCGGTGTGGGCCTCCACGAGCTGCTGCACCTGGTTCACCGGAAGGTGGTTCCGCTCCGCGACGCGGTGGATCTGGATCTTCGCGTACTGGGGGGAGATGTCCGGGTCGAGGCCGGAGCCGGAGGACGTGACGGCGTCGGCGGGGAGGTCGGCCTTGTCGACCTTGTAGGTGGCCGTCGTGTTGTCCTTGACGACGGCCTGCTGGGCGGCCCGCACCTGGGCGATGAGGTCCTTGTTGTCGCCGGACAGGTTGGTGGCACCGGACAGGATCAGCTTGTACTGGGTGTTGACGCTGTTGGTGCCCAGACCGTTGGAGGGGCGCGGCTGGAACCACTTGAGGTCGGGTTCCGCGGTCTCCTGGCCCTTCTTCAGCGGCAGGTCGTAACGCTGGCCGATGAGGGACGAGCCGACGACCTTGCCGTCCGCCTTGATCTCCGAGCCATTGGCCTTGCCGTGGAACAGGGCCTGCGCGACACCCGTGACGGCGAGCGGGTAGATGACGCCGCAGACCACCGTCAGCACGAGGAGGGCACGCAGGCCGGCCCCCAGCAACCGGGCAGTGTTCTTAACCGAGTTGTTCATAGCCGATCAGCCGATCCCGGGGATGAGGGAGATGAGAAGGTCGATGATCTTGATGCCGATGAACGGGGCGATCAGCCCGCCCAGGCCGTAGATCCCGAGGTTGCGTCGCAGCAACTTGTCCGCACTCACCGGCCGGTACTGCACGCCGCGCAGGGCGAGCGGCACCAGCGCGATGATGACGAGCGCGTTGAAGATGACCGCGGACAAGATCGCCGAGTCCGGCGAGGACAGCTGCATGATGTTGAGCTTGTCCAGGCCCGGGTAGACCGCCGCGAACAGCGCCGGGATGATCGCGAAGTACTTCGCGACGTCGTTGGCGATGGAGAACGTCGTCAACGCGCCCCGGGTGATCAGGAGTTGCTTGCCGATCTCGACGATCTCGATGAGCTTGGTCGGGTTGGAGTCGAGGTCGACCATGTTGCCGGCCTCCTTGGCGGCCGACGTGCCCGTGTTCATCGCCACGCCGACATCGGCCTGCGCGAGCGCCGGGGCGTCGTTGGTGCCGTCACCGGTCATCGCGACCAGCTTGCCACCCGCCTGCTCCCGCTTGATGAGCGCCATCTTGTCCTCGGGAGTGGCCTCCGCGAGGAAGTCGTCGACGCCCGCCTCCTCGGCGATCGCCTTGGCCGTCAGCGGGTTGTCGCCGGTGATCATGACGGTCTTGATGCCCATACGCCGCAGCTCGTCGAACCGCTCGCGCATGCCCTCCTTGACGACGTCCTTCAGGTGGATCACACCGAGGACGCGCGCGCCGTCGGCGTCGTCCACGGCCACGAGCAGCGGTGTGCCACCCGCTTCGGAGATCCGGTTGGCCAGCGTGTCGGCGTCATCCGAGACGGTGCCGCCCTGTTCCTGAACCCAGGTGATGACCGAACCGGCCGCACCCTTGCGGATCTTGCGGCCTTCGACATCGACACCCGACATCCGGGTCTGGGCGGTGAAGGCGACCCATTCCGCGCCGGCCAGCTCGCCCTGGTGGCGCTCGCGCAGCCCGTACTTCTCCTTGGCGAGGACCACGATGGAGCGGCCCTCGGGGGTCTCGTCGGCCAGCGAGGACAGCTGGGCGGCGTCGGCGAGTTCGGCCGCGGTGACGCCCTTGACGGGCGCGAACTCGGCGGCCTGCCGGTTGCCGAGCGTGATCGTGCCCGTCTTGTCGAGCAGCAGGGTCGAAACGTCGCCCGCGGCCTCGACCGCCCGGCCGGACATGGCGAGGACGTTGCGCTGGACGAGGCGGTCCATGCCCGCGATGCCGATCGCGGAGAGCAGTGCGCCGATCGTCGTCGGAATGAGGCAGACGAGCAGGGCCACCAGCACGACCATGCTGAGGTGCTGGCCCGCGTAGTCCGCGAACGGCGGCAGGGTCACCACGGCGAGCAGGAACACGATGGTGAGGGACGCCAGGAGGATGTTGAGGGCGATCTCGTTGGGGGTCTTCTGGCGGGCCGCGCCCTCGACCAGGGCGATCATCCGGTCGATGAACGTCTCACCGGGCTTCGTCGTGATCTTGATGACGATGCGGTCGGAGAGAACCTTCGTGCCGCCGGTGACCGCACTGCGGTCACCGCCCGACTCCCGGATGACGGGGGCCGATTCACCGGTGATCGCCGACTCGTCGACGCTCGCGACACCCTCGACGACGTCACCGTCGCCGGGGATGATGTCGCCCGCCTCGCACACCACGAGGTCGCCGATGCGCAGTTCGGTGCCCGGCACGTGCTCTTCCGTGGAGCCGGTCAGGCGCCGGGCGATGGTGTCGGTCTTGGCCTTGCGCAGGGTGTCCGCCTGCGCCTTGCCGCGGCCCTCGGCCACCGCCTCCGCCAGGTTCGCGAAGACCACGGTGAGCCACAGCCACGCGCTGATCGTCCAGCCGAACCAGTCGGACGGGTCCTTGAAGGAGAACACGGTCGTCAGGACCGAACCGACGAGCACCACGAACATCACGGGCGACTTGACCATGACGCGCGGGTCGAGCTTGCGGCAGGCGTCCGGCAGCGACTTCAGGAGCTGCTTCGGGTCGAACAGGCCTCCGCCGACCCGGCCTTCCTGTGCGTGCCCGGAGGGCACGTCGCTGTGCGGCGCCCGGGTCGGAGTGGCTTGGGACATCGCGTCCTCGTCGTTTTCTGTACGGGTCTTGGCTATGCCTGTGGTCATGACGCCAGGCCTTCCGCGAGCGGGCCGAGGGCCAGGGCGGGGAAGTAGGTCAGGCCGGTGATGATGAGGACCGCGCCGACGAGGAGTCCGGTGAACAGCGGCTTCTCCGTGCGCAGCGTGCCGGCCGTGGCGGGGACGGGCTTCTGTTCGGCGAGCGAGCCCGCCAGCGCAAGGACGAACACCATCGGCAGGAACCGGCCCAGCAGCATCGCGAGCCCGATCGTGGTGTTGAACCACTGCGTGTCCGCGCTCAGACCGGCGAACGCCGAACCGTTGTTGTTGGCCCCCGACGTATACGCGTAAAGAATCTCGGAGAAACCGTGCGCGCCACTGTTGAGCATCGAGTCACGCGGCGTGGGCAACGCCATCGCCACCGCCGTGAAGATCAGGACCAGAGCCGGAGTGATGAGGATGTAGCAGGCCGCGAACTTGATCTCACGGGTACCGATCTTCTTGCCCAGATACTCCGGCGTACGGCCCACCATCAGGCCCGCGATGAACACCGCGATGACCGCCATGATCAGCATGCCGTAGAGCCCGGAGCCGGTACCACCCGGGGCGATCTCGCCCAGCTGCATGCCCAGCAGGTTCAGGCCCCCGCCCAGGCCCGTATTGGAGGAGTGGAAGGAATCCACCGCGCCGGTCGAGGTGAGCGTCGTGGAGATCGAGAAGATCGCCGAGGCGCCGATCCCGAACCGGGTCTCCTTGCCCTCCATCGCGCCACCGGCCATTTCGAACGCCGGACCGTGGTGCGCGAACTCGGTCCACCACATCAGGCAGACGAAGCCGACCCAGATGGTGGCCATCGTGGCGAGGATCGCGTAGCCCTGCTTGAGCGACCCGACCATGCGGCCGAAGGTGCGCGTCAGGGCGAACGGAATGACCAGGATCAGGAAGATCTCGAACAGGTTCGTGAAACCGTTGGGGTTCTCGAAGGGATGGGCACTGTTGGCGTTGAAGTAACCGCCGCCGTTCGTGCCCAGCTCCTTGATCGCCTCCTGCGAAGCGACCGCGCCACCGTTCCACTGCTGCGAGCCGCCCATGAACTGGCCGACCTCGTGGATCCCGGCAAAGTTCTGGATCGCGCCACACGCCACCAAAACGATCGCGCCGACCACCGAGAGCGGGATCAGAATGCGCACGACACCGCGCACCAGGTCCGACCAGAAGTTACCCAGCTCACCGGTACGGGAGCGGGCGAAACCCCGCACCAGAGCGACCGCCACCGCGATACCGACGGCCGCGGAGACAAAGTTCTGCACCGCGAGCCCGGCCGTCTGGACCACGTGACCCATGGCCTGCTCGCCGTAGTACGACTGCCAGTTGGTGTTCGACACGAACGACGCCGCCGTGTTGAACGCCTGGTCCGGGTCGATCGCCGAGAAGCCGAGCGAACCCGGCAGACTGCCCTGCAGACGCTGCAACAGATACAGGAACAACACGCTCACCGCGGAGAAGGCCAGCACACCGCGCAAATACGCCGGCCAGCGCATCTCCGTATTCGGATTGGCACCGATCCCCTTGTAGACCCACCTCTCGACCCGCAGATGCTTGTCGGAGGAATAGACCCGGGCCATGTAGTCACCCAGGGGACGGTAGGCCAGGCCGAGCGCCACTATCAGTGCGAGGAGCTGGAGCACACCAGCGAGTACGGGGCTCATATCGGTGCTCAGAACCTCTCCGGGTAGATGAGGGCGAGGACCAGATAGCCAAGGAGTGCGACGGCCACGATCAGGCCGACGATGTTTTCGGCAGTCACAGCTTCGTCACCCCCTTGGCGATGAGAGCCACCAGCGCGAAAACCGCGATCGTGGTGACGACGAAGGCCACGTCGGCCATCGTGAGCTCCTGAATGAGGTTCGGAATTGAACGGACGCTTAGAGGAAACCCCCGTTCAGGACCGGAATCGCCTGCCCTTGACGCCTCTCATACGGCGGGGTGCGCGGCCTTGACGCATCCCATACGCGCCTTCGCGCCAAGGTGACGTGGACCACCCCGGCGCGCCGGCGTTCCCGCAGTTCAGAAGCCCTTGGACTACCTCGTCGAGCGGTCCCTGGGCTTGCCCGTATCGCGAACGTCCCGCTACTTCCGTGCGGGCTGCTCCTCGGCGGCAGCCCCGGCCGAAACCCCGCCACCGCGGCGGTCGCTTTTGGTCTAGACCTTGACAGGTTCAGACCAGGTTCGCTTGAGTGACCGACACCCCCCATGGCGGCGCCGGGACCCCCAACTCGCGTCGCACCGAAGGAGCGTTGGCATGATCAAACGCGTCACGAGTCTTGTCGCCACCCTGGCCGCGGTCAGTGCCGTGGTCGTCATCGGCCCGGCCACCACGGCATCGGCGGCCGAGTGCGCCGCGCCCTGGAACTCCTCGTCCGTCTACACCGGCGGCGGATCGGCCTCGTACAACGGGCACAACTGGAACGCCAAGTGGTGGACCCAGAACGAGACCCCCGGCACCTCCGACGTCTGGGCGGACCAGGGCGCCTGCGGCGGTGGCGAGACGAACCCCGGCGACCCCGATCCGTCCGGCTTCGTCGTCAGCGAGGCCCAGTTCAACCAGATGTTCCCGAACAGGAATCCGTTCTACACGTACAGCGGACTGACCGCCGCGCTCAGCGCCTACCCCGGCTTCGCGAACACCGGCAGCGACACGGTCAAGCGCCAGGAGGCCGCGGCGTTCCTGGCCAACGTCAGCCATGAGACCGGCGGTCTGGTGTACATCGTCGAGCAGAACACCGCCAACTATCCGCACTACTGCGACACCAGCCAGTCCTACGGCTGCCCGGCGGGCACCGCCGCGTACTACGGCCGCGGCCCGATCCAGCTCAGCTGGAACTTCAACTACAAGGCCGCGGGCGACGCGCTCGGCATCGACCTCCTCCACAACCCGTACCTGGTGGAGCAGGACGCGGCCGTGGCCTGGAAGACGGGCCTTTGGTACTGGAACACGCAGAACGGCCCCGGCACCATGACGCCGCACAACGCCATGGTGAACGGCGCCGGCTTCGGCGAGACGATCCGCTCCATCAACGGCAGCCTGGAGTGCAACGGCGGCAACCCCGGCCAGGTCCAGAGCCGCATCGACCGGTACAAGGCGTTCGTCCAGATCCTGGGCACCACACCGGGCGACAACCTGAGCTGCTGACGCGCCACCGCGTATGACGTGACCCGCCGCGGGGCGGGCCTGGAATCCACCGGGTCCGCCCCGCGGAGTCGTTACGGGGCAGCCGGGCGACAGGTGAACGCACCAAGTGACCGGACTGGCAAGGAAGTTGGGCCAGCCGGGTTCGCCGCCGAGCAGCTTGTCGACGTTCACCCGGGACCACTGGCTCCTGGGCCACCTTCCTGCCGGGCGCGGTGCTCCCGAGCCGGCTCTCGAACACCTCGGAGTCCGGGACGGCGGTGATCTCCAACCCGCCCACCCCGCCGCCCCCGTCCATGGGGCGCAGCGCACCGCCGCCGCGACGGCCATCGGCCAGAAATGTACAATTTGATGTGATTCGCAAATGTGTGTCCCGTCTGCGAGGTGACGCCATGCAGTGGTGCGTGTCGAGGAGGCATCGCAAGGCCGCGCTGATCCCGGTGAGCGCTGCTGTCGCGTGCGTGACAGCTCTCGCGGGAGTTCCGGCGTTCGCGGACGACGGGGGCGACGCGTCGAAGCTGAGCGCGCAGCAGCTCGCGGACGACGCGAAGAAGGAACTGCTGGACGCGAAGTCCCTCCATGTGCTCCTGAGGAACACCTCCACGGGACCCGCCGACGCCCAGTCCCCCGCGGTCCTCGATCTCGTCCTGGACCAGGACGGCAACTGCGCCGGATCCCTGAAGATGGGCACGGGCGGCGCCTATGGCGGCACCGTCGAACTCGTCAAACGCGGCGACGAGTTGTGGATGAAGCCCGACACCACGTTCTGGAAGTCCCAGGTCGAGGGCGGCGCGGGGGAGCTCGCGGCCCAGCTCTTGAAAGGGCGCTATGTACGCGGCAATGCGAACGACGGCCTGCTCAAGAGCCTGGGCGACACATGCGACTTGAACGCGTTCCAGGCCCAGGTGAACGGCGGCCCTTCCAGTGCGCCCCCCGAGAAGCTGACGAAGGGCAAGCAGACCAAGGTGAACGGCACGGACGTCGTGCCGGTGCGTGGCAGGAACGACGGCAGCGACGTCGTCCTGTTCATCACCGCGAAGGACCCGCACCGGCTCGTGCGCGCCACCCAGAAGGACGGCGCCCTGAACACGACGATGACGCTCACGGACTACAACCGGCCGGTGCCGACCGCGACTCCGTCGAAGGACGACTCGGTCGACGTGTCCAGGCTCCAGAACCTCTCCCCGAAGGCGACGCCTCCGCAGGCCGCGGCGCCGGATCGGGGTGTGTGGTGAACTGCCCGACCTGCTGGGCGAGTTGAGCGCACGCCCCTGGTGCAGGCCGTCAGTTACCGGCTCCGCCGAATCGGGCGTGGTCGGCCAGGACTTCGTCGATCACGCGGTGATTGGACGCGGCGCTTTCCGGGTCGGTGCCGAGCGACTGGGACATGACCAGCAGGGACTTCCACAGGGCCCAGCCGCGCGCTCGCGCCCATGTGCCGGCGTCCTGGGCGACCGTGCGGCGGAAGGCCTCGCGGCTGTCCCCGGAGAACGTGTACCAGGCGATCACCAGATCGCAGGCGGGGTCGCCGACGCCCGACGTGCCGAAGTCGATCACGGCCGTGAGTTTGCCGTCGGCGACGAGCAGGTTGCCCGTGGCGATGTCTCCGTGGAACCACACCGGCGTCCCCTGCCACCGCGCCGCGAGCGCGGCCTCCCACACGGCGGCCGCCCGGCATGTGTCGACATGGCCCTCGAGCGCCGCGAGGCAGCGCCGGGTCTCGTCGTCGTAATGGGTGAGCGACGCGCCCCGGTACCAGCTGTGTTTTCCGGCCGACGGTCCCCCGCCGCCGTCGCAGCGTTGCAGCGCGAGGACGAACTCGGCCACCGAGACCGCGAACTGCGCCATGTCGTCGATGGGGCCGCGGGCCGCCGTCTCTCCGTCCAGCCAGCCGCGTACGGACCACGGGAAGGGGTATCCCTCGCCGGGCTCGCCCTTGGCCAGGACGGGCGGGACGGCTACGGGCAGTGACGGCGCGAGCCGTGGCAGCCACTCGTTCTCCTTGGCGACCGCGGGAACGTAGCCGGCGCCGGTGGGCAGGCGGGCCGTCATCGTGTCACCCAGGCGGTACGTCCTGTTGTCCCAGCCGTCGACCTCCACCGGTGTCACGGGGAGGCCGCTCCACTGGGGGAACTGCGCGGCGATCAGACGTTCCACGAGTGCAGCGGTGATTCCGGCACGGCCGTCGGAAGGACTCGGAGTCGAAGCCATTCAGGGATCATCACGCCGGACGACGTACGGGGCAACGGAATATCCGTGGCCGCGGACCCTGTCGCGACTACGGCTTGCGGCGCGGCTTCCCGCGCTTGGCGCCGCCCTTGGGACCGCCCCTTGCGGCGCCCTTCGGCCCGGGTTTGGCGCCGCCCTTGGCACCGCCGCTCCGCGGGTTCTTACCGGCGGCCTGCTTCTGTCGCGCCGTCCCGCTCTTGTCGGTACGCGCGGCCTTGGGCTGCGGCGGGGTCGCCGTACGGCCGCGTGAGCTGTTGACCGTCCGCCCGCGGACGATGCCGATGAACTCCTCCACCAGGTCGGTGGTCTCGTCCTCCGGCCACGACAGCGCGACCTGGGACTCGGGGGCGTCGGTCACCGGTCGGTAGGTGAGGTCCTTGCGGTGGTGCAGGCGGGCGAGCGACTGCGGGACCATCAGCACACCGATCCCGGCGGCCACCAGCTCTACGGCATCCGCCGTCGTCTCCGGGCGCTCGAACGCGGGCTCACCGGGAAGCTGCTCCCAGGCGAGGGTGTCGTCGAGGGGGTGCAGCACGGTCTCGTCGTCCAGATCCTCCAGGGACACCTCGTCGACCGCGGCCACGACATGGTCCTTGGGGATCACCACGACGGTCGTCTCGACGTAGAGAGGGATCGCGCTGAGCACGGTCCGGTCCACCGGCAGCCGCACGAGGCCGGCGTCCGCCCCACGGTCCCGCAATACGTCGGATGCCTCGTCGGCGGGCGTCGCGACGAGGGTCAGCGGAACACCGGGCAGCCGCTCGTTCCAGATCCGCACCCACTTGGTGGGCGTCACTCCCGGGACATACGCGAGCCGGAACGAAGGGGATACTTCCGAGCCTGTCACTCCGCCAGGTTACCGGTCGTGGTCGGAGGTATCGCACACAGTCGATACCCTTGACACCATGACGTCGCACCAGACCACCCAGACCATGAAGCCCGCGACCGCGGCCAAGAAGCTGGGTGTGTACCTCGAGGCCACCCCCGCCGAGTTCCAGGAGGGTGTCGTCTCGCGCAGCGAGCTCAACGCGCTGCAGGCCGATCCGCCCGCGTGGCTCCAGGAGCTGCGGCTCAACGGCCCGCACCCCCGGCCCGTCGTCGCGTCCAAGCTCGGCATCTCCATCTCGGGTCTCGCCCGTGGCGGGATCACCGAGGCGCTCACCACGGAGCAGATCGAGGCGCTGAAGACCGAGAGCCCCGAGTGGCTCCAGCAGGAGCGTGCCACCCAGGCCGCGGTCCGCAAGGAAGCCGTCCGTATCAAGGAGCGGAACGCCCAGCGCGCCGAGCAGTCCGGCGACCAGCGTTCCTGACCGCCCCACCTGACCGCCCCGCGCGACCGACCTCCCCGGCCCCACCTCCGGCCGGTCAGGGTACGAACTCGATCTCGGGGAAGCGCGGGGACGGCCCGGACAGGAGACGGCTGTCCCGGCACCGCAGGTGAAGGTCGAAGAAGGCGCCGAGATAAGCCCGCTCGGCGGCGACGGCGCGGTCCGCGGTGATCGTGCCGATGGCATCGGTCATGGCGTCGACCACCTCGGGCGGGAGCGGAAGCGCTCTGTCCAGCTGCTGCATCAGCGGGGGCAGGTCGGTGTAGGTCTGGTGTCCGGACGCGCGCAGGCGCAGGCTCCGGCGCCAGCCACGCAGATGCGACCAGAACTCCTCCCAGGACGGATCGTTCTCGCGTCCGTGGCTCGCGTTGCTCATCAGCAGGAAGGGCCGGTCGAGGCCCGTGGTGGCGACAGACCCGTTGATACTGCCGTCCAGGTCGGCGCCCGCCCTGATGCGGTGATCCGCCGCCATGGCCTCCGCCGCCGTGTCCCCGCCGAGCGAGTGCCCGAACATGCCGGTCCGGCCCAGGTCGAGCGAGCCGCACAGGCCGTGGGGCAGCGGGCGGCCCTCGGCGTCGGGATTTCTCCCCGCGTTCACGCGGGCCAGCTCGTCCAGCACGAACCTGGTGTCGTCCTGGCGGACCCGCAGCGCCTTCGCGATGTCCTCGTCGGTCGGCCGGGCCGGCTGCCGGCCCAGTTCGAGACGACCTCCCGGGAACTCCACGATGTCGCTCTCGTGCGTGTGGTCGATGGTGACGACCGCATAGCCGCGACTGGCCAGGTCCTCGACCAGCGCCGTGCCGAGGGCGCGCTGCGCGCGGTGGCCCGGGGAGAAGAGCACGACCGGCAGTCCATGCCCGGACACCTCGACGGCGGCGCCTGTGTACGCGTGCGTGAGCGGCAGATCCACGGTGTCCAGGGACGTGTGAAGCTGCTGGCTCACTTGCTGTTTGTACAACGCCGACGCCTTGGGCGGGAGCCAGGGAGCGCGTGCGCGGCCGTGCGTGGGGCGGGCCGGGTACCAGAGGCTCACCATCAGTTCCCGGGGCGAGTGTGTCGACCGGGACGACCGGGGCGAGGTCCACGGATCCTCGCGCGAGTGGTCGACCAGATGCAGCTGCGTCGTGCCGACAGCCGCCCGCCCAGTCGGTGCGGGCAGCGCCAACCGGGTCCGGCCGCTCGGGCGCGCGGCGCCTCCTTGCCTACCGGCGTTGGCTGCGACAGCCGTACGCGCATCTGCCGTAGCCGTCCCCGCCGTGGCCGCCGCGAGCGCGGCCGCGCCCATCACCGTCAGCACCGACCGTCGCGTCGGACGGTCCGTCATATCGCTCATGCGGCTCCCTCACCGGTGGTGGAACGTGGGGCGGATAAGTCACCGACACTGACATCGCGGGCACGGCGGCGACAGGCCGTGAGCCCGATCTCAGGGTGCGGCCCGGGGCATCCCGGATCCCGCCTCCGGGATGGCCACCAAGGGTGCGCCCACCACGAGTTGCTGGTGTGGCGCAGGTCACCGGAACGCGTGCTGGGGTGCGGAGAGGTACCGGATGTGAAGCGCGATGAGAAGGAGTGCGGATGCGTGCACGGATCCGGGCAGGGGACCGCGAGGCGTTCGCCGACCTGTATGAGGAGTACGCGCGGGCGATCTACAACCACGCCCTGCGCCTGACCGGCGACTGGTCGCTCGCCGAAGAGATCATGTCCGACACGTTCCTGACCGCGTGGGCGACCAGGGAACGTCTCGACCCCGATGCCGACGCACCGCTCGGGCCCTGGCTCTACGGCATCGCGACCAACAAGGCGCACAACGCCCGGCGCGGTGTGCGGCGCCGGCTGGCCTTCCTGGCCCGCCAGCCCGCCGCACCCGACGTGGACGACTTCGCGGAGGAGACGGCGGGCCGTATCGACGACGCCCGCCAACTCGCCCGCATCCACGGCTCGCTGGCCACGTTGCGGCGCCCCGAGCGGGACGTGATCGCCCTCTGCGTCTGGGCCGGGCTCGACTACGCGCAGGCGGCGGACGCGTTGGGCGTCCCCGTGGGCACGGTCCGCTCGCGGCTGTCCCGGGCGCGCGCCAAACTGCAGCAGCTGAGTCAGCAGGAAACACCGGAACCGCGCCCCGGTCGCGGAGAGGTATCGAGTGAGGCCGCGTTCGCGGCCCTGCCCCTTCGGGAGGAAACCCGATGAACGCAGCACACCCCTCCGGGAGTGACCGCGAGAAGGCCCAGGAGGAATCCCGGCTTCTGCCCGAGGCACCCGAATGGGATCTGCCGCGGGGGCGACACCGCCACCACAAGGACATCCTGATGCAGCAGATCGACCGCCACCACGAGAGCGTCGCACCCACCACTTCGCCGCGTCGCCCGGAAAGCGCCACCGCCCGCCGACGCTTCCTGCGCCCCGCGGTGGCCGTGCCCGTAGCGGCTCTCGCTCTGACCGGCGCGCTGGCCGCCACCCTGACGTTCGTCGGCGACGACCACGGCGCGACTCCCGTAGCCCATGCGCCCGCGGCCGACAGCGGAGCCACCGTCCTGCTGGACCAGATCGCCGACGCCTCGCTCAGGACGGACACCACACCGGTCAAGGACGGCCAGTACGTGTACGTCCGCAGCACGGTCCGCTCGAACGAGGGCACGTTCGCCGGGCCCGTCGAACTCGGCGCCCCGCACCGGCGCGAGGTCTGGATGGCGCAGACGTCCAAGCCGGTCAAGACCCTCGGCACCATCAAGGAGACCGGCAAGGGCGTTCCGATGTCCGGGCAGCGCCTCCCCTACGAGTCGACGGACGCACTCGCCCCCGGCCTGGAGCGTCCGACGTACGCCTGGCTGGCCTCGCTGCCCACCGACCCGGAACAGCTCCTCGACGAGCTCTACGCCGGGACCCGGACCTGGGGCCGCGAGTCCAAGGACCAGGCCGTCTTCGAGAAGATCGGGTCCCTCCTCGACGAGACGGTGATGCCGCCGAAGAACGCCGCGGCGCTCTACAAGGCCGTCGCGCGGATCCCCGGGATCAAGCGGATTCCCGACGCGGTCGACGCCGCGGGGCGCCACGGGGTCGGCATCGCCCGCCAGGACGCCAGGTCCGCGAGCCGCAGCGAGTGGATCTTCGACAGCGAGAGCCTCACCTACCTCGGCTCACGCTCGTATCTGGACAAGGACGGCAAGGGCATGAAGCTGGCGGGTACGAACGCGATCCTGCGCCGCACCGTCGTCGACAAGTCCGGCGCGATGCCCGCCGACACGACGGCCGACAGCTGACCGAACGGCGGGGCGGCTTCGGGCGCTCCGCCGTTCAACTCCCGAATGATTGCCGCGCCTTGGCGCGCTTCAGGCGCCCTCGGGCCGGTCCACCGTCTCCGCCCCGTCGAGCGGGCTGCGCTCCAGGAACGCGGCCGCCGCGGGGACGGCCGTGCGCAGCCGCAGCAGTCCCGCCGCCGTCAGGGTGCGGCACACCGAGTCCTCCTCCGCCATGACGCGCTCGCCGAGGCGGGCGTGGAAGTCCGCAGGGGTGAGGGCCGCGCCCGGCCCGGCGGACCAGGTGCGGCCCGCGGGTGTGGGCCGTGAACTGTGGGCGCACACGGCCAGGCGCCCCGACTCCACGTACCAGAGGACCACGGGCTCCGCGCGGGGTGGCTCGACGGTCTGGCCGGCGGACAGGGACATGGTGCCGAAGCAGTCGGAGACGGCCTGCGCGGCCTGCTCGCCGGCTTTCCCGAAGAGGTCGCTGTCCGTCAGGGGAACGGGCGCGTAGGGGTCGAGTCCGAGGCCGGTCAGGAGTTCGTCCTCGCAGGATTCGATGGCGCGACCGAGGTCGGCGAACTCGTCCTTGGTGTGCGTCACGGGTCGGGCCGATGGGTCGGCGATCACCATGCGGATCCCGCGTTCGCGCAGGTCGTGGCCGAGGGCGCGCAGGAGGTCGGCCGCGACGGGTTCGATGCGGCCGACCCGGGCTAGGTCCAGAACAAACCAGCGGGCGGCCTTCGGGAGGTCGCGGGCCGCGCGCAGGGTCTGTTCGGCGGTGGCGAAGTCCAGGTCGCCCTGGAGGACGTGGACCCGGATGCGGTCGGGTCGTTCGTCGAGTGCGGCGCGCTGGTCGCGGGGGCGGTGGCGCAGCGAGCGCAGCGGGCCCGGGTCGAGGGAGCGGGGCGGCAGGGGGCGGCCGCTGCTGCCGGTGGCGCGCATGAGGTGCAGCCCGAACTGCTCCGACAGGAGGTGGCAGGCGGCGATGGCGCGGACGCTGTTGCCCTTCTCGTCGAGGGGCGGGCTGAACACGCCGATACCGAACTGGCCGGGCAGCGCCACGCCGATCCCGCCCGAGACGCCGCTCTTCGCCGGCAGGCCCACGCGCAGCATCCACTGCCCCGAGGCGTCGTACATCCCGCAGGTGGCCATGACGGCGAGCACATGCTGGGCATGGCGGGAGGCGACGACGCGTTCGCCGGTGAGCGGATTCGTGCCGCCGCCGGCCAGCGTCGCGTGCATCACGGCGAGGTCGTCGCAGGTCACGAGCACGGAGCACTGTCGGAAGTAGACCGCGAGCTGCTCTTCCACGTCGCCGGTGAGCGATCCCGCGTTGTGCATGAGGTAGGCGAGGGCGCGGTTGCGGTCGCCGGTGGAGCGCTCGGAGGCGAACACCGCTTCGTCGACGGTCAGGTCCCGGCCCGCGAAGGCTCCCAGTCCGGCCAGGATGCGGCCGAAGCGCTCGTCGGGGGTCGCTCCCGCGACCAGTGAACTGGTCACGATGGCACCTGCGTTGACCATCGGGTTGGGCGGGCGTCCGGTGCCGGGTTCGAGGCGGATCGAGCTGAACCCCTCACCGCTCGGCTCGGCGCCCACGCGCGCCAGGACGTCCTCCAGGCCCTGGTCCGCGAGCGCGAGCGCGAAGACGAAGGGCTTGGACACGGACTGGACGGTGAACGGCACCTCACTGTCGCCGCAGCTGTAGACCTGCCCGTCGAGCGCGCACAGGCTCAGTCCGAACAGGTCGGGGTCGGCCCTGCTCAGCTCCGGGATGTACGAGGCCGGCTCGCCGTCGGTGAGGTCGCGCAGCCGGATGCGGACGCTGTCCAGGAGCGCGGCGAGCGGATCGTCCAGCGGCTTGTTGTGCCTCACACCGCAATCGAACACCACGGCCGGACGATGCGCCTTCCCAAACGGGCAACGGGTGCCCCCGATGCCCGAGTCAGATCCGGCTCCCGGACGCGGTGTCCGAGGACAGACGCTGGGCGAGGTAGATCGGGATGACGGACAGCAGGACGAGGACGGCGGCGACGACGTTGACGACGGGGGCCTGCTGCGGGCGTGCCATGTTCGAGAAGATCCAGACGGGCAGTGTCTGGATGCCGGGTCCGGCGGTGAAGGTCGTCACGACGATCTCGTCGAAGGAGAGGGCGAAGGCGAGCAGCCCGCCCGCCACCAGCGCGGAGCGCACCAGCGGGAACGTGATGTCGACGAACGTGCGGAAACTGTGCGCCCCGAGATCCATCGCGGCCTCTTCGTACGACCCCGGCATGCGCCGCAGCCGGGCGATGACGTTGTTGAAGACCACCACGATGCAGAACGTGGCGTGGCCGACGATGACGGTGAACAGGCCGAGGCCGACGCCGAGCGGTTCGAGGACCGTGCGGAAGGCGGTGTTGAGCGCGACGCCGGTGACGATGCCGGGCAGCGCGATCGGCAGGACGACGACGAAGGAGATGGCGTCGCGTCCGAAGAACTTGTAGCGCTGGCACGCGAAGGCGATGAGCGTACCGAGGACGAGGGCGATGACGGTCGCGCCGAGCCCCGCCTTGACCGACGTCCAGAGCGCGTCGCGGGCGCCGGAGCTGTGCCAGGCGTCGGCCCACCAGTCGAAGGTGAGCCCAGGCGGCGGCCAGCCCGAACTGCGGTCCGGGTTGAGGGAGTTGACGAGGACCAGGAGCAGCGGCACGTAGATCACCGCGAAGCCGAGCGCGGCGGCGATGCGCAGGGTGATGCGCGCGGGGCGGGAGAGATTCATCGGAGGGACCTTCGCTGTGCGTGATCCGGAGGGTCGGCGGGGGCGGGCGGCTGCCCGGGCATCAGGGGTCTGGGAGACGCCGGAGGCTGCTGGGCGTCACAGACTGCTGAGGGCTCCGGTGCGGCGTACCGCGAGCAGGTAGAGCACGATGATCACCACGGGCACGGTGCCGAGCGCCGCGGCGAGCGGCAGGTCGAGGGTGATGTTGGAGTAGATGAGGTTGCCGATCAGCTGGGTCTTGCCGCCGACGATCTGTACGGCGATGTAGTCGCCGAGGCTGAGCGAGAACGTGAAGACCGAGCCGGCCGCGACGGACGGCAGGATCATCGGCAGGACCACGGAGCGGAAGGTGCGGCCCGTGCGGGCGCCGAGGTCGGCGGAGGCGTCGAGAAGGCTGTCCGGGAGCTGTTCGAGTCCGGCATGGATCGGCAGGATCATGTACGGCAGCCACAGATAGGTCAGGACGAGGACGGTGGCGGTGAGGCCGTAGCCCGGACCCTTGATGCCGAGCGGCCCCAACACCCAGTCCAGCAGGCCGCCTTGGGCGAGGATGAGCCGCCAGGCGTACGCCTTGACGAGGTAGCTGGCCCACAGCGGGGTGAGGATGGCGACGACGAGGAGCGGCCGCCACCGGGGGTTCGCGATGCGGGCCGTGTAGAACGCGATCGGGAACGCGATGAGCACGCACAGCGCGGTGACCGCGAGGGCGACGCCGACGCTGCGCAGGGCGACCTGCCGGTAGACGTCGGTGGTGAACAGGGCGGTGAAATTGTCCGTGTTCCAGATCTTCACGACGTTCGAGGTGAAGGAGTCCGTGGTCCAGAACGCGGACAGGAACAGGACGGTGAGCGAGCCGAGATAGGCCAGGACGAGCCAGGCCAGTGGTGCGGAGAGCAGCAGGGACAGCTGTAGCCGGGGGCGGCGGTACAGGGCCCCGGCGAGCCGCCGGACGGGTCCGGCGGCAGGCGCGGTGTCGGTCATCGGCGGCAGGTCCTAGCCCTTGATCTCGGTCCAGGCCTGGACCCACTTGGCGTACGGGACGCACTTGGTGTCCGTGCGGCCGTCGATGCACTGGGCGATGGGCGTGGTCCAGAAGTGGACGTTCTTCCAGTAGGCCTCGTCGGCCGCGTGGTAGGTGGCGCAGTGGTTCTTGTCGGCCGTCAGGTCACAGGCCTTCGCGTTGGCCGGCGCCTCGCCGAAGTACTCGGCGACCTGGGCGTTGGCCTTGGGCGAGATGATCCAGTCCATCCACTTGTACGCGCAGTTGGGGTGCTTGGCCTTGGCGGAGAGCATCCACGTGTCGGACCAGCCGGTGGCGCCCTCCTTGGGCAGGACGCCCTTCACGGGGACCTTCTCCGCCTGGGCGGTGTTGAGGATCACCTGCCAGCTGGTACCGACGACGGAGTCACCGCTCTTGAAGGCGGAGACCTCCTTGAGGTAGTCGCTCCAGTACTCGCCGACATTGGAGTTCTGCGCCTTGAGCAGGGCGACCGCCGCGTCGAACTGCTTCTGGTCCAGGGCGTACGGGTCCTTGATGCCGAGGGACGGCTTGGACTTCATCAGGTACAGGGCGGCGTCCGCGAGGTAGATCGGCGAGTCGTACGCGGTGACCTTCCCCTTGTGGGCCGAGGCCTTGTCGAAGACCGCGGACCAGGAGTCGGGCGCCGGGGAGACCTTCTTGGTGTTGTACATCAGGAGGTTGGCGCCGCGGCCGTGCGGGATGCCGTAGGCGACACCCTTGACCGAGTTCCACTGCTGGTTCTTCAGTCCGGCGAAGACGTCCTTGTAGTTGGGCACCAGCTTGGTGTTCACGGGGGCCGCGTCACCCGAGGCGATCAGCCGCAGCGACGCGTCGCCGGACGCGGAGACCGCGTCGTACTGGCCGGTCTTCATCAGGTTGACCATCTCGTCGGACGTGCCCGCGGTCTTGGTGTTGACCTGGCAGCCGGTCTGCTTCTCGAAGTCGGTGACCCAGTCGACCTTCGGGTCGTTCGAGCCGTCCTCGGCGTAACCGGCCCACGCGATCAGGTTGACCTGGCCCTCCGTCTTGCCGAGGGTCTTCTGCGCGGAGAGCTTCGGCGGGGTGAAGTCGCTGCCGCCGGGCGAGGATCCGGCGGTGTCCGAGGAACCGCAGGCGGAGGCGAGGAGCAGGGCGCCGAGCGCGGCCACCGCTCGGGACGTTCGGGTCAGTCGCACGGGGATCTCCACGGTGAGGGGACGGGCGGGCAGTCGGTAACGGTCGTACGGGGTCTGCGGCGACGCGTGCGTGTGCGTGTGCGTCAGGAACGCGGCGGGCCGGGGGTCAACTCGCCTCGGGCACCTGGAAGTTGTGCCGCCGGTGCCACTGGAGTCTGACCCGGGAGCCGCGCAGGGCGGCCACGTCCTCGGACGAGGTCTCCAGGTTCTGCTGGAGGGCGGTCAGCCGGCCGCCCGCGTCGAGGTCGACGAGGAACCGGGTCGCGTCCCCCAGATAGACGACCTCCGCGACGGTGCCGGTCGCGCTCGCGTGCTCCGGCTCGGCGGCGGCGGACTCCTTGAGCACGTGGATCTTCTCCGGGCGGATGCTGTACGTCGCCCGGTCCCCCACGACCTGCTCCGCCGCGTCGCCGGACAACAGGTTCGAGGTGCCGACGAAGCCCGCGACGAAGGGGGTGGCGGGACGCTCGTATATCTGGGCCGGGGTGCCGACCTGCTCGACGCGGCCCTGGTTGAAGACCGCGATGCGGTCGCTCATCGTCAGCGCCTCCTCCTGGTCGTGCGTCACGAAGACGAACGTGATGCCGATCTCGCGCTGGATCGCCTTGAGTTCGACCTGCATCTGCTCGCGGAGCTTGAGGTCGAGGGCGCCCAGCGGCTCGTCGAGGAGCAGCACCTTCGGGCGGCCGACGAGGGCGCGAGCCAGGGCCACGCGCTGACGCTGGCCGCCGGACAACTGGGAGGGCCGGCGCCCGCCGAAGCCTTCGAGCCGCACGCTCGCCAGAGCCTCCCTGGCCCGCGCGAGACGCTCGGCCTTGGGCACCTTGCGGACCTTGAGGCTGTAGGCGACGTTCTGCTCCAGGGTCATGTGCGGGAACAGGGCGTAGTCCTGGAACACGGTGTGCACGTCACGCTCGAAGGGGGCCCGGCGGGTGACGTCGGCGCCCGCGAGCTCGATGGTTCCGGCGGTCGGGGCCTCGAAGCCCGCGATCATCCGGAGCACCGTGGTCTTGCCCGAGCCGGACGGCCCGAGCATCGAGAAGAACTCGCCGTCCGCGATCTCCAGGTCGACCCCGGCCACGGCCTCCGTCCTGCCGAAGGACTTGCGCAGGCTCTGCAGCCGGATGGCCATTCCCTCCATGGGCGGGAACCTTTCTGGTGCTGTCGGGAGTTGGCCGTAAACATATGAAGCCATAGTTCTAATTTCAAGGCCCCGCTAAGGTAAAGGCTGTGCCAAGTGGCAAGGTGGTGACCGTGAACCGAGACAAAACCGGCGTCCGAAGAGCCGTCTTCACGCCCGTCGACACGCTCGCCCGCGTGGACGCCGTCGTGCGGAGGCTCGGTGACGCCATCGACCTCGGGCTGCTCGCCGACGGTGAGCAGCTGCCCGGCGAGAGCGACCTCGCCGCCCAGCTCGGCGTCTCCACCGTGACCCTGCGCGAGGCCCTCATGGCGCTGCGGCAGCGCGGCCTGGTCACCACCCGCAGGGGCCGCGGCGGCGGCAGCTTCGTCACCGTCCCCGACGGCCCCGCCGAGGACCGGCTCCTCGCCCGCCTCGCCGACTGGAGCACCGAGGAACTGCGCGATCTCGCCGACCACTGGGCCGCCGTCTCCGGCGCCGCCGCCCGCCTTGCGGCCCGGCGCACGGAGCCCGCCGATCTGCGGCAACTGCAGAGGTCTTTGGGAGAGTTGATGGACGCCAAGGACTCGGGGGCCCGCAGCCGCGTCTACGGTCGCTTCCATGTCGAGCTGGCCGCCGCCGCCCAGTCCGCCCGTCTGACCAGGGAAGAAGTCACTCTGCAGACCGAAGTCGGGGCGCTGCTGCGGCTGGTGCTGCGCGACGACGACCTCCTCGCGGACGCCGCGGACCGTCACCGCGCCGTGATCTCGGCCGTGCATGATGGGGCGGACGACCGCGCCAGGGCCCTGGCCGAACAGTGCGTGCAGACCTCCATGGCGCGCCTGATCGAACTCCGCCTCGGCCCGGCCGGCGACGCGAGCGGTCCCCGCCCGAAGGAGGCCCCCGATGGGCAGCAACCCCCGTCCCGCACACGCCGGATCGGCGCTGCTTGAGGACCTGTCGGCAGCCGACGCGGCCGCCCGCGTCCGAGACGCGCTCGAAGGGGTCTTCGACGCCGTCGGCGCCACCGCCGCGGACATCGAGTCGGTACTCTCCTCCGTCGCCGCCAAGGGCCGCCGCCCGGCCACGGACGACCTGACCGCGCTGCGCCCCGGACTGCACACCCGGCTCGACCGCTACGACCTGGTCTCGGGGATCGGCTTCGTCGCGGCGCCCGGTCTCCTCGACGACGTACCCGCGTGGCTGGAGTGGTGGCAGCGGACCGCGGACGGATCCGTGCAGCGGCTGCTGCTCGACCTGGACCCGCAGCGCTCCGCGTACTCGGACTACACCCACTGGGACTGGTTCACGCTGCCCCGCGACACCGGGCAGCGGGCGGTCGCGGGCCCCTACGTCGACTACCTCTGCTCCGACGAGTACAGCCTCACGCTGTCCGCGCCCGTGACGGTCGGAGGCCGGTTCATGGGAGTGGCCGCCGCCGACGTCTACCTGCGGCGCTTCGAGTCCGTCGTCGTGCCGCTGCTCCAGCGCCTTCCGGGTCCCGCCCGCCTGGTGAACGCGCGCGGCCGCGTCGCCGCCTCGACGGACCCCCGCCACCTCGTCGGCTCCCTCACCAAGGGCCCCGACCTCGCGGCGGTACTGGCCGGACCGACACAGGGCACGGACCACGACGAGCTGCGCCTACTGCCGTGCGACGGTGTCCCGTTGATCTTGGCCACGACACCTCCGATGTCTGCGGCCAGGCGGTCATAGACCTGCTCCGGCCCCCTCAGGCACCACCCGGCGCACGCACAGCCGCCGCCGCGACCGCGCTGTACGCGCGACCGTCCACCACGTACTCGCCCAAGGGCCGCATACCGAACCCGTCCACGTGCACGCGCCAGGAGGGCCGGTTCGTGGACTCGATGAACGCGACCACCGCGTCGGCCCGCGCAGCGGCCGCCTCGACGGCCATGGTGAACAGGCCACGCGCCACCCCGCGCCCCCGGTAGGCCGCGTCGACGACCACGGGGCCGTAGAGCAGCCAGCGCACCTCACTCAGCGGCCGGCCCTCCCAGCGCAGCGTGTCCTGTGCGGCGAGCAGACCCACGACCGGTGGCGGCGGCGCGGGCAGTTCGTCGGGGCCGGAGAGGGCGAGGAGACCCGCCACTTTCCCGTCGTCGTCGGCGACCAGGAGCGTCCCGGCGGCGGCCATGGCGCGGAGCGCGGCGGCGTCGAAACCCCCCTGCACGAAGCCCTGCTCGTCCCGCTGCTGTTCCGTCAGGGCGTCGCGGTGATTGGCGGCGAAGAGCGCGGCCATGGCGGGAGCGTCGGCCTCGGTCGCCCAGCGATACATCATGGAACCGATCTTGACACGGCAGACACGGCACGCACGGCGGCGGCGGCGGCTATCCCAGGAACGAGGCCACCGTCTCCGTGAAGCGATCGGGGTCGTCGACCCACGGGAAGTGGCCCGCGCCTGCCTGGACGACCAGTGCGGCGTGCGGGAACAGCTCCGCGACGGCTGCGGCGACCCGGGGCAACGGGCCGCCGTCCCGCTCCCCCGCCAGGACCAGGACCCGCGCGTCCCACCCGGCCAGGGCGGCACGGGCCGCGGCGGGGTCGAAGGCTCCGCGGGACGCGTAGACTTCCGCCGCCTCCTCGTTGGTCTGCTCGACCTCGCCGGCGGCGTGCGCCTCGGCGGCCGCGTCCCAGCGACCGTAGAAGAACGGGAGCGCCGCGTCGAAGTCGGCGTCGGTCGCGGTGCCGTCCCAGACCCGTCCGTACGCGTCGCGCGCGGACCCGAACCACGGTTCGTCCGCGCGCAGGTCCGCCGCTTCGAGCCGCTGCTCCGTGGTGAAGTCGACACCGAGGGCACGTGCGCGGGCGGTGACCATCGCGAGGGTGCGGACGCGCCGGGGGTACCTGGCCGCGTAGAGCAGCGCGAGGTCTCCGGCCGCCGAGTGCGCGAGCAGATCGACGCCCTCCAGGCCGAGTTGGACACGGAGCGCCTCGACGTCGTCGACCTGCCGGTCGCAGCGGTACGTGGACGGGTCGGCCGGGGCGTCGGAGCCGCCGGTGCCGCGCAGGTCCAGCAGGACGAGGCGGCGCCGCTTCGCAAGCCCGCCGAGGTCGCCGAGGTAGGCGGAGGCGCGCATGGGCCCGCCGGGCAGGCAGATCAAGGGCTCACCCTCCCCCACGACGTGGTAGGCGAGCCGGGTGCCGTCGGGTGCGGTGAAGGCGGGCATGCCGTCATCCTCGGGTCCGCGCGCCGATCATGGCAAGCGGATTGGCCCCGGGTGGGTGGGGTCGGGACCGCTAGCGCGGATCCGGATCGGGTGCACGCGTGAACTCCCCTACAACGGAGGCCAGTTCGGTCGGCCGGTCCAGGGGGATGAGGGTGTAGCTGTCCTCGATCTCGACCAGCCGCCCGTGCGGGAGGAGTTCGGCGAGGCGCCGGCCATGGTCGAGCGGCATCACGCGGTCGTCGCGCGCCCAGATGACGAGCGCGGGCCGGTCGAATCCCGGCAGGCGCTCCGCCGCCCTGAGCAGGACGCGCGTGTCGGCGAACACCGCGCGCAGCATCCGTACGGCATCGCGGCGGATCTCCGGCTGCGTGATGACCGGCCTCATCCATCGACCGGTCGTAGCTCCACCCCGTTTCGTCAGCCACCCGAACGCGACCGGCAGCCGCCGTACCGCGCCGAGCCGCATCTGCTGCATGAACAGCCCGAACATCCGTGGCGACAGCTTCCCCGCGAGAGCGAGCGTCCTGCCCGTCAGCCCCGGTGGAAGGTTGTCGAATGCCTCGCACGAGACGAGCACCACGCGCCCCACACGCTCGGCTGCGCCCTCGGAGACGACCAGTTGAACGAGCGCCCCGCCGGTGTCGTTGCCTACGAGCGTGACGTCGCGCAGGTCGAGTCGGTCGAGGAACTCGGCCACGAGGCGGGCGACGCCGGGCAGCGACAGTTCGGCGTCGTCGTGCATCGCACGGCGGTGTGCGCCGAGGGGCAGCGTGGGCGCCACACACCGGTGCTCGCCGGACAGTTCCGCGATCGGCCCGTCCCAGAGCGAGGCGTCCATCATCAGGCCGTGCAGGAAGACGACGGTGGGGCCACTGGCGTCCGCGTCCGCCTGCCCGCCCGTGTCCTCGTACTCGATGGTCCCTGCGGACAGTTCGATCTCCCTCATGACCGGCTTCGGACCGAAGGGTCAGCGGTCGCCGCGACACCGCCGCCGACGGGTGCCTCATCGACCAAGTGGCGCTGCAGAAACGCGAGTTCGACCTCAACCGTCGGCTCGTGCGCGTCCATGAAGGGTGCGTAGTGCCCTCCCGGCAGGTGAACCACCTCGGCCTGCGGCGCTCGCCGTGCCGCGGCGACGGCCGGCCCCGGCAGGGCGGACCGGTCCTGGTCGCACACGACGACCAGCAGGGGACACCGCGCCTCGGAAGCCCGGCGGCCGGGCCGGTAGAAGCTGAGGCTCAGCGCCGTGCGGGCGGCGACCTCCTGCTGCCACTCCGGGTAGCGGTTGCCGGGGTTGAGCGCCCGGTCCCCGTCGTTGCCGTCCGGCGTGGTGAGCACCGCCACGGTCCCGGGCGGACCGGCGAGCGGCATCAGCAAGGGACCGCGTCCGACGAGACCACCGGCGGCATCGAGCAGGCCCCTGACACTGAGCCGCAGCATGCCCCACGGCGTCTGATACGTCATAGCCCTGCGCGACGCCTCGGGTCCGTCGGCCAGCGGCGTCTGCGCGATCGCCGCCGCCAACCGCGGTGCGCGGGCCGCGACTTCGAAGATGTGGCCGCCCGATGCCGAGAACCCCCAGGCCGCGACCCGAGCGGGGTCGACCTCCGGCAGGGCGGCGGCGCACGCGATCGCGGCCCGCCAGTCGGCGAGCTGCTCCCGGATGTTCAGGATCTGGCGCGGCGCTCCCCCGCTTTCGCCGAGGCGCCGGTAGTCGAAGGCCAGGACGCTGAACCCGGCGGCGTGGAAGCGCGCCGCGAACGGGTCGGTGCCCGGCTCCTTGGTCACTCCGCCGCCGGCCGCCATGACCACACACGCGGCGTTGGTCCCCGGGTAGTGCCACGCGGCACAGTCGGTGCCGCCGCTGGGGAATCGGACTTTCTCCCGCTCCATGGACATCCGCATGACCGGCCTCCGAGTGGACCCGCGTGGATCCGAGTGGATGAGAAGCACCCTCAGCAAAAGTGAACCACGTGGTTCACAACCTGTCCACGGTCTCCGCCCACGGGGTCCGGCAGGGTCGGGGGCCACCCAGGCGTCGCGGTTACGCCTCCTCCGCCGCCTCCTCGCGCTCCAGCGAGCGGGCCAGCGCCTCGAACCCGGCGGCGACGCCCTCGGCGTCACCACTGGTCCGCGCGTCCACCAGAAAGCCCCGGAGCGTGGCGAGGACCATCTCGGCGACCTCGAGCTTGCGACGGTCGGACCAGTGCCTCGGACAGACGGACAGCAGCGTGGGCAGATACTGCTGCGACGCCTCGCGGCCGAGTGCCGCATGGCGGTCCGGGTCGTACATCGCCAGCCCGATGGCCTGGTCGAGCACGCGCGCCTCCTCCCCCACGAGGATCGGCCAGACCGCGCGCACCCAGTCCGCCAGCGTCCTGCGGTCGTGGCCCTCGGTGGCGGCGGCCAGCGCCTTCGCGATGCGCCGCTCGCGCAGCTGGACGATCGCCTGCGTGAGCAGGTCGTCGGCCCCGTCGAAGTGGTACAGCAGGACCTTGTGCGTGGTGCCGGCCGCTCGCGCCGCGCGCCGGAGCGAGAAGTCCACGAGTCCGTTGACCGCGAGGTCTTCGGTGACAAGGGCGAGGAGTTCGCGCCGCCGGGCTTCGCCGCGCGGCGACCCGGCCGACCGTCGGTAGCCCGCCCGTCCTGGTGAGCCGTCGTCGGCAGGGGTGTTCACATCGGCGGCTTCCATGGCCGGTCCTCCTCGCGCAGCGAACGCTCGGGCCGACCATAGCCCCCGGGATCGGACCATGATCCGTAGTCCCACAGGGTCCCGGTCAGCGAGGGAGCGCCGCCACCGGTCGCGGGCGCCGCAGCAGCCACTGCCAGAAGCCGCGGCGGGGCGGCCTGGGCGGCCGTATGGTGACGCTGCCGCTGTGGACCTCACCCGTCATCTGGATGCGCAGCCTGACCGGCGTCACGGGCTCGGGCCGTGCCTGATGGCGCACGCTGCCGCTGCGAACGGCCACATCCTCGACGTCGGCGACGACGTCCGGCGGCACGAGCAGCGTCACCGACCCACTGCGCACCGCCACCTCGATCTCCAGAGTGGGCACCGCGATGACAGCTTGGGTGAAGTCGAGCACGACGGAACCGCTCCTCGACTCGATCTCCAGACGCCTCGGGACCACCCAGCCGCCGTCCCGCTTCGCGCTCGCGCTGTCGACGACGATCCGCGACACGTCTTTCGGGGTCGCGGCCGCGACCCCGGCGGCCCACGCGGGACCGGCGTCCGGCAGGTCGGCGAGCAGGGCCGCCAGCTCACCGTGGGTACGGGCCGTCAGCGCGGCCTCGAGCCGTTCGTCCAGCTCGTCCGCGGTCAGCCGGCCGTCACCGGCGGCGACGGTCAGCCGCTCCACGACCTGGTCGCGCTCCTCGTGCGACGCACGCAGTTCGCGGCGGTCTGGCAGCTTTTCACCGGGCATGGACGCACTCTAGTGGCGTGGCCGCCACTCGTGGAACCGGCCCGTGCGGCCACCCCTGATCGGCCCGCCCCGTCAGGAGTCCAGTACCGCCGCGACGCCCTCGATCTCCACGAGCTGGTCGTGGTACCCGAGCACCGTGACCCCCATCAACGTACTGGGGACATCATGGTCGCCGAACGCGTCGCGCACCACCTCCCACGCAGTCACCAGGTCCTCCTGGCGCGTGGACGCGACGAGGACGCGGGTGCTGATGACGTCGCCGAGCGTGGCGCCGGACTCGGTGAGCGCCGTCCGCATGTTCTCCACGGCCTTGGCCGCCTGTCCGGCGTAGTCGCCGACGGCCGCCGTCGAGCCGTCCTCGTTCAGCGGACAGGCCCCCGCGAGGAAGATCAGCCGCGCTTCCGCGGGCGCCGTGGCCGCGTAGGCGTACTCGGCGACGTCGGACAGCGAGGACGAACGGATCAGCGAGACGGCGCGGGGCACGTGAATTCCCTTCGAAGCGGGTACGACGGGCAGTCATCCTCGCAAGGAACCTCGGCGGGCGCCCCGGATTTTCCCGGCGCGGAGGCGTGCGGGTGGCGAACAGCTGCCGCCATCGTCACACGAGGTGAAGAATGGACGAGAGGGGGGAGCCACCTTCAGGACGGAGCGGGGCGCCGTGGGGACGAGCGAGCACAGCGATGCCACCGAGCAGCGCTTCGACGTGGCGGACGCCGCGCCGGTGCTGCTGGACACGCACGGGGTGGTGTCCGGCTGGTCGGGCGGAGCCGGGCGGCTGCTGGGGTACGCGGCCGCCGAGGTCGTGGGCCGGAAGGTGGCCGAGCTGCTGCTGCCCGCGGACGCGGCCCGCGTTCCCGCGCTCAGCGAGCGATGCAGGAGGGGCGGCGGCTGGTCGGGGATCCTGACGGCGAGGCACCACGACGGCCACTCCGTCACTCTGATGGTGCGCGTCGTCGAGGCGCAGCTCAGCCAGGGGTCCGAGCGCTGGATCGCGCTCGTGACGGACCTGACGGGGGCGCCGGGATGGAACATGAGCCGCTCCGTCCTTGAGCAGATGGCCACGCGCTCCCCCTTGGGGATCGCCATCGTGGACACGGATCTGCGGTACGTGTGGTCGAACGAGGCGCTGGCACAGTTCGGCGGCGGTCCGGCGCGGGACCGTATCGGTCGCAGGCTGGCGGACATCCAGCCCGGGCTCGACTCCGAGCGGCTCGAAGCGAAGATGCGGCAGGTCCTGGAGACGGGCGAAGCGCTCGTGGACTTCGAGCAAGTGGGCCGCGTACAGTCCTCGCCGCACCGCCAGGTCGCCCACGCCATGTCGTTCTCGCGGCTCGACGACGACAACGGGCACCCCCTGGGCGTCTACTACACGGCGATGGACATCACCGACCGCTATCTGGCCCGGCAGCGGCTCGCCCTCCTGGACCGGGCCGGTGAGCACATCGGCCGGAGTCTGAACGTCCTGCAGACCGGGCAGGAACTGGCCGATGCGGCGGTGCCCGGCCTCGCGGACTTCGTCGCCGTGGATCTGCTGGAGTCGGTGCTCGAAGGAGCCGAGCCGACGCCGGGGCCGCCGAGCGGCTCCGAGATGGTGATGCTGCGGCGCGCGGGCCACCAGTCAGTGCGGGACGGCGTCCCCGAGACCGTCGTCCGCATCGGGGAGACGGTCCGTTATCACGCGGATTCACCCCCCGTCCGCGTCCTGACCAGCGGCGAGTCCTGGCACGAGGAGCAGGTCGGCCCCGGGGCCGAGGACTGGGCGGCGGCCGAGACGGGGCGCCCTGCGGTGTCCCTCATGGAGCTCGGGCTGCACTCGATGATGATCGTGCCGATCCGCTCGCGCGGCATCACGATGGGCGTCACCACCTTCTTCCGGCGGGACCGCCCCGACCCGTTCGACGCGGACGATCTGGCGCTCGCGGAGGAGTTCGTCGCCCGGGCCGCGATCTGCGTGGACAACGCCCGCCGCTACACACGCGAACGCGACGCCGCGCTGGTGCTTCAGCGGAGTCTGCTGCCGAGCCATCTGCCCGAGCAGAACGCGGTGGACGTCACCGCCTGCTACCGGCCCGCGGACGAGCTGACGGGCCTCGGCGGCGACTGGTTCGACGTCATCCCGCTGTCCGGTGCCCGGGTCGCCCTCGTCGTGGGCGACGTCCCCGGTCACGGCATCGACGGCGCCGCCGCCATGGGACGGCTGCGCACCGCGGTCCAGACGCTCGCGGATCTGGACCTCCCGCCGGAGGAGGTGCTGGCCCACCTTGACGACCTGGTCAGCAGGGGCGCACGCGAGGAGGACGCCCTCAGCGCGGTCCAGGCCGTGGGCTCCAGCTGTCTGTACGTGGTGTACGACCCGGTCAGCGGCCAGTGCGCCATGGCCAGCTCCGCGCATCCCCCGCCCGCGCTCGTGACCCCGGACGGCACGGTCTCCTTCCCCGACCTCCAGATCGGGCCTGCGCTCGGCACGGGCGGTCTGCCCTTCCAGGGGGCCGAGTTGTCCCTCGCGGAAGGCACTGTGCTCGCGCTGCACACCGACGGACTGCTCGCCGTCGCCCCACGGGAACCCGGCCGCGAGCCCGGCCTCGACGCGGGCAGGGAGCGCCTGCGCAATGCCCTGGAGCTGCGCGGCCCGTCCCTGGAGGGCCGCTGCGTGGCCGTCGTCGACGCGCTGGTGCCCGCGCGCCCGATCGACGATGTGGCCCTGCTGATGGCCCGCACCCACCGTCTCGGCGCCGGGCAGGTCGCGTCGTGGGATCTGGAGAGCGACCCGGCGGTCGTCGCCGAGGCACGCAAGAAGGTCACCCGGCAGCTGTCCGAATGGGGGCTCGACGAACTCGCCTACACCACGGAACTCGTCGTCAGCGAACTCGTCACCAACGCGATCCGGTACGCCTCCGGGCCGATCCGGCTGCGTCTGATCGTCGAACGGGCGCTGATCTGCGAGGTGTCCGACGCGGGCGCCAGCGCTCCGCATCTGCGCCACCCCCGCACCACCGACGAGGGCGGGCGCGGGCTGTTTCTCGTCTCCCAGTTCTCCCAGCGCTGGGGAGCGCGCTACACCCTCGACGGGAAGATCATCTGGGCCGAACAGTCCCTCACCGACGAACCGGACACCGGGACCGGGACCGACGACCAGCCGCCGGAAACGACACGCTGAAGCAGCGCCGCGCCACCGCATCCCCTCCAGGCCACAAAGAAGTCGCCCGATCACCGACTGCCGGGCGCCGATACACAGTTGACGTGCGGCGATGCGCACGATTTCCTGCTGCGATGACTGATCTACGCATTGAGAAGGTGCAGGGCGACGCCC
This sequence comes from Streptomyces sp. NBC_01003, assembly GCF_045162695.1. NCBI lineage: Bacteria > Bacillati > Actinomycetota > Actinomycetes > Kitasatosporales > Streptomycetaceae > Streptomyces > Streptomyces sp. NBC_01003. The sequence goes on along the minus strand of NZ_CP108707.1, from coordinate 9,207,933 downwards.
TGATCGAGGACTGGCGTCACGCCCACAACCTGATCATCCCGGCCGACCCGCTGTCCCTCGACGACGTGCGCGAGCGGGTGGGGCGCAACCATCTGGAAGTCGCCTATCTCGGCGACACCCTCGTGGGCTGCACGACGGTGCGCCCGCCGACGGACGACACCGCCACAGCCACAGTGATCGCCCGCGTGCTCCCCGACCACCGGCGGCAGGGCTTCGGCGAAGTGCTCTACCGGCACGGCCTGGAGCACGCGCGGAAACTGGACGCCGCCGTCATCGAGACGGTGATCCTGGCGTCCAACGTGGCCGGGGTGCGGTTCGCGGAGAAGCACGGGTTCGTGGAGGTGGAGCGCTACGTGCTGCCGGAGGACCCCGCGCTGTGGTTCACGATGCGGCTCGCCGAGGACGGGCTCACCTGAGTATTCGTCTATCTTGACGCGTATGCAGTCCTACACGATCGGCCAGGCCGCGCGGCTCCTCGGCGTGAGCCCGGACACCGCGCGGCGATGGGCCGATGCGGGCAGAGTGGCCACCCACCGTGACGCGGGTGGGCGGCGGCTCATCGACGGCAGGGACCTGGCCGCCCTCTCGGTCGAGGTCGCCAGGACCGGCGGCGAGGACGACATCTCGTACACCTCCGCGCGCAACGCCTTCCCCGGCATCGTCACTGCCGTGAAGCTGGGCGATGTGGCGGCCCAGGTGGAGATCCAGGCGGGCCCTCACCGGCTGGTGTCGCTGCTCACGCGTGAGGCCGTGGAGGAGCTGGGACTTGAGGTCGGTGCGGAGGCCACCGCCCGCGTGAAGTCGACGAACGTGCACATCGACCGCACCTGACGTCTGCGGGCGGCGGCCGTCTCATGCGCCTCAGGCGTCGCCCGTCGACGTGGAGTACGAGTGCGCGCCCGCGCCGGCCAGCGCACCGCCCTCCACGATCAGGTACTCGTCACGGATCGGCCTGCCGTCCAGCCAGGCCTCAAGGATCTCCCGGGTGCCCGCCGCATAGCGGGCCTGCGCGGACAGCGAGGATCCGGAGATGTGCGGGGCGGGAGTTGAGGAGGCACGGCGGGAGGGCGGCCGCGTACGCCCAGCGGGCCTTCGACGCCGCGGCGAGGGGGCCGTCGAGCGGGGTCAGGAGCACGTACCGCTCCTCGTACAACGGGAAGCGGCGCACATGTCCGAGGGTGTCGTCGTCGACATACGTCATCGCCGCGTCAAGTTCGAACTCGGCCAGTCCGTGGGTGATCTCGGCGGACGACAGCGACTCGATGCCCACGCGGACCTTCGGGTGCCGCTCGCAGAACGGGGTGGTCAGCAGGGACGCGGCTGCGACACGAAGCAGACGGCCGCCGCCCGCGCGAAGGGCCGCTCACGGGCGAGCGCGACGAGGTATTCGAGCTGGCGCAGCAGCATGCGGCCCTCCGTGGGCGGTCGGGGGTCCGGTGTGCCGGTGGCGCTCTCGCCCTGTCACGCCCACGACGTGTAGCGGCCGTCCACGCGGATCGCGTTGATGCCACTGATGTGTCGCGCCCCGCAGCGGTCCTGGGGCAGGACGAGCTGAGGGCCGGCCCGGTCGAGGGGCGTGTCGTCGATGGTGACGGCGAGCAGGACGGGTGCCCGCCCGAAATCCGGGTCGATCTCCGCCCAGGACAGCAGGGCGTGATGGCCGTCGGCTCCGGTCACCGCGATCAGGAACCGCAGGCGGTCCTTGCGTCGGGCTGGGTCGAAGCCGGGTCCCGCGTCGTGCAGGACGTCGTGCAGCAGCGGGCCCGCGAAGCTGTGCTCCTGGATGCCGCTGGTGGCGCACTCGAAGCTGACCCGGGCCGCGTGCTGCGGCCAGTCGAGCAGATCGGGCACCGTCAGCCGGCCCGGGCGCGCGACATCGCCGGTCAGGGCGAGCTCTGCCACCGGACCGGCGGCCGTAAGGGATTGACGCACGGACTACCACCTCCCGAATGACCGTACCCGGGCCGCGGCCGGAGCACTCTCACACAAACGCACATGCCTACCCCCGTCCGCACATGGTCCAGCTCATGCGATGCGACAAGAGACTTCCGCCTCGCATCTGCGGCAGTATGATCCGTGCATGCGCACCTACCGGATCGGGGAGGCGGCCGCCTTGATGGGCGTCAGCGCCGACACCCTTCGGCGCTGGGTCGACGGCGGGAAGCTGCATGCCGAGCGTGACGAGCTGGGCCGCCGGATCATCCCCGGGCCGGACCTGGCGTCCTTCGCCCGGGAGCTGCACCGCACCGAGCGGACGAACAACGGATCCTCGGCGCGCAACCGCCTTTCCGGCATCGTCACCGAGGTGATCCTCGGGGATGTGTCGGCGCAGGTGGAGATCCAGGCCGGACCCTTCCGGGTCGTGGCCATGGTCAGCCGGGAGTCGGCCGAGGAGATGGAGCTGGAACCCGGTGTGCCTGCCGTCGCCGTGATCAAATCGACCAATGTGGTCGTCGAAAGTCCTTGAAGTGTCCGCCGGACGCTTCGCGGAGAATCAGCCCGATTCTTCGCCAAAGAGCCCTAGGGAGTAACCCCGTGATGACCCGTTACGCGCGCCGGACCCGCCGGACCCTGCAGGTGACCGGCGTAGGCGTCGCCGCGCTGCTGGCGCTGAGCGCCTGCTCCTCCGGCTCGGACTCGTCCTCCAAGAAGGACTCTTCCTCCTCGGCGTCCGCGGACTCCTCCAAGAAGCTCACGGGCACGGTGACCGTCTTCGCCGCCGCCTCGCTCAAGGAGAGCTTCACAACCCTCGGCAAGGACTTCGAGAAGGCGCACCCAGGCACGAAGGTGACGTTCAGCTTCGGCGGCAGCGACACCCTCGCCGCCAGCATCACCGGTGGCGCGCCGGCCGACGTGTTCGCCGCCGCCAGCCCCAAGACGATGGCGATCGTGACGGACAAGAGGGACGGGAAGGGCACAGCCACCGCCCCGTCGACGTTCGTGCGCAACCAGCTGGAGATCGCGACCCTGCCGGGCAACCCCGACAAGGTCGCCTCCCTCAAGGACCTCACCAAGTCCGGCCTCAAGGTCGTGCTCTGCGACAAGACGGTGCCGTGTGGCGCCGCCGCGCAGAAGGCGCTGGATGCCAGCAAGCTGAAGCTCACCCCGGCCTCGTACGAGCAGGACGTCAAGAGTGCCCTGACGAAGGTGGAGTTGAAGGAGGCCGACGCCGCCGTCGTCTACAAGACCGATGTGAAGGCCGCGGGCAACAAGGTCGAGGGCGTCGAGTTCCCCGAGTCCGCCAACGCCATCAACGACTACCCGATCGCTCTCCTGAAGGACGCGCCGAACGCCGAAGCGGCCAAGGAGTTCATCGCGCTCGTGCAGTCTCCCGAGGGCCAGAAGGTTCTGACGGCGGCAGGGTTCCTCAAGCCGTGACCGAGCTCGACAAGTCCGGGGCCGCGGCCGAGGTCCTCACGGGTGGCGACACCCGTGGGGCCGGGCCGCGGCGCCGGCGTGCCCGGCCGGGCGCCCGAGGACGCGGGGTGCCTCTCCCGCTTCTGCTGCCCGCCCTCGTCGGCCTCGCGTTTCTGCTGCTGCCCCTGATCGCCCTGCTCGTACGCGCCCCTTGGCGCAGCCTGCCGGAGCAGCTGACCAGTCCGGAGGTCTGGCAGGCACTCCAGCTGTCGCTGATCTGCGCGACGGCGGCCACGGCGGTGAGCCTGGTCCTCGGGGTGCCGCTGGCCTGGCTGCTCGCGCGCACGGAATTCCCCGGGCGCGGCTTCGTCCGGGCTCTGGTGACGCTGCCGCTCGTACTGCCACCGGTGGTGGGCGGTGTGGCGCTGCTGCTGGCGCTCGGGCGCAATGGTGTCGTCGGGCAGTTGCTGGACTCGTGGTTCGGGATCACGCTGCCGTTCACCACGGCGGGAGTCGTGGTCGCGGAGTCGTTCGTGGCGATGCCGTTCCTCGTCATCTCCGTGGAGGGCACGCTGCGGGCTGCCGATCCGCGGTTCGAGGAAGCCGCCACGACGCTGGGCGCCTCCCGCTTCACGGCGTTCCGCAGGGTGACGCTGCCGCTGATCATGCCGGGTATCGCAGCGGGCGCCGTCCTCGCCTGGGCACGCGCGCTCGGCGAGTTCGGCGCGACCATCACCTTCGCGGGCAACTTCCCCGGCCGTACGCAGACCATGCCACTGGCCGTGTACCTGGCGCTCCAGAACGACCCGGCCGCCGCGATCGCCCTCAGCCTGGTGCTGCTCGCCGTGTCGATCGCGGTCCTCGCGGGGCTGCGGGACCGCTGGATGACGGCGTCATGACCGGCCCCGCTCTCCCCCTCACGGTCCCCGCCGGACCGTCCGACCACCGGATGACCGCCCCATGACGCACATCGACCAGGTCACCGGTGGCGTCCCCGCCGACGACATCCGCGCCGAAGGCCTGGACGCCCACCTCGTCGTCGACCGCGGCACCTTCCGCCTCGACGTCGCCCTGAGCGTGACCCCGGGCGAGGTGGTCGCGCTCCTCGGACCGAACGGCGCCGGCAAGACCACCGCCCTGCGCGCCCTGGCGGGACTCACCCCTCTGACGGGTGGTCATCTGCACCTGGACGGCGCCGCCTTGGACCGTACGGCGCCCGAATCCCGGCCGGTCGGCGTGGTCTTCCAGGACTACCTCCTCTTCCCCCACCTGAGCGCCCTGGACAACGTCGCCTTCGGCCCGCGCTGCCATGGCGTACCCAAGGCCGAGGCGCGCGATCAGGCCGCGAAGTGGCTGGACCGCATGGGCCTCGCCGACCACCACGGCGCCAAGCCGCGCCGGCTGTCCGGCGGCCAGGCCCAGCGCGTGGCCGTGGCCCGCGCCCTGGCCACCCATCCCCGGCTGCTGCTCCTCGACGAGCCGCTCGCCGCGCTCGACGCCCGCACCCGCCTCGACGTGCGCGCCCAACTCCGGCGCCACCTGGCCGAGTTCGAGGCCGTCGCCGTACTGGTCACTCATGACCCGCTGGACGCGATGGTGCTCGCCGACCGGCTCGTCGTCATAGAGCACGGGCGCGTCGTCCAGGAGGGCGCCCCCGCCGACATCGCCCGTCGTCCTCGTACGGACTACATCGCCCAGTTGGTCGGCCTGAACCTCTACAGGGGACAGGCCGACGGGCACGTGGTGCGGGTCGACTCCGGGCCGGAGATCGCGACCAGCGAGGAGCTGTCGGGACCCGCCTTCGTGGCGTTCCCCCCGATCGCCGTGACCCTGTACCGGGACCGGCCCACGGGCACCAGCGCCCGGAATCTGTGGCGCTGCCAGGTCGCCGGGCTCGAGACCCACGGGGACCAGATCCGCGCGGACCTCACGGGTGAACTCGAGCTCGCCGCCGACCTCACGACGGTCGCCGCCGCCGAGCTGAACCTGCACCCGGGCGCGCCGGTCTGGGCCACGGTCAAGGCGGCGCAGACGCACGCGTATCCCGCCTGACTCGGCGCCCCGGGAGCCGACAACAGAGTCGGCGCCTGCGACCTGCCAGGACCTCACGCCCCCTTGCCTCGCAGATGCGACGGGCCTCACACACAGCCGCACCCAACCCGACTACGGTGATGCCCACACAGGCCTAAAGCCTGACATTCCATACCATTTCTGCGAGGCGTTCCGCATGAGCCTGAGCATCCGCAATCAGCTTCCCGGCAGAGTTACGGGCATCACCGCCGGTGAGGCCATGGCGACGGTCACGGTCCGCCTCGACGGCGGCCAGGACATCACCGCTGCGATCACCCTGGACGCCGTCAAGGACCTCGGCCTCGCCGAGGGATCCGCCGTACGCGCCCTGGTCAAGTCCACGGAGGTCTCCCTCGCCACCGGCACGGTCGAGGGCCTGTCCATCCGCAACCAACTCCCCGGAACGGTCGACGACGTCGTCGCGGGCGGCGCCATGGCCTCCGTCAAGGTCAGCGTCCAGGGCGGCGAACTGACCTCCGCGATCACCAAGGACGCCGTCACCGACCTGGCCCTGGCCCCCGGCTCCTCGGTCGTGGCCCTGGTCAAGTCGACCGAGGTCTCGCTCGCGACCGCGTGACGGCCGGGGGTTCACTGTCACCTGACCGAGGAAACCCGGCCGGCCACCGCAGAGGCCGCCGCCCGGACGCACGTCACATGTTGATCATGTGTCCGGCCAGGCCGTGCACCGCCTCCTTCACGGCCTCGCCCAGTGTCGGGTGGGCGTGCACGTTGCGGGCCACCTCGTGGACGGTCAGGTCCCACTGCTGAGCCAGCGTCAACTCCGGGAGGAGTTCCGTGACTTCGGGGCCGATGAGGTGGGCGCCGAGCAGTTCGCCGTACCGGTTGTCGCTGATGACCTTGACGAAGCCCGTCGGCTCACCGAGGCCGTGGGCCTTCCCGTTCGCGGAGAACGGGAACTTCGCCACCTTCACGTCGAAGCCGAGCTCGCGGGCCTGCGCCTCGGTCCACCCGAAACTGGCAATCTGCGGCTGGCAGTAGGTGGCGCGCGGGATCATGGTGAAGTCGACCTCCATGGTCTCCGCGCCGCCGATCGTCTCCGCGGCGATCACCGCCATGGCCTCCGCCGCGTGCGCCAGCATCAGCTTCGCGGTGACGTCGCCGATCGCGAAGAGGTGGGGCACGTTGGTGCGGCCGCGTCCGTCCACGTCGATCGCGCCGCGGTCGGTGAGCCGTACGCCGGTGTTCTCGAGCCCGTATCCGGTGGTCCGCGGCGCGAAGCCGATCGCCTGGAGGACCTTGTCGGCCTCGATCACCCGCTGCTGCCCGTCCTTGGAGACCGTGACACGTACCTTGGCCGCCGGGTCGCTGTCGTCGATGGACTCCACCCGCGTCCCGGTGTGCACCTCGATGCCCAACTTCCGGTACTGACGGGAGAGTTCCTTGGACACGTCGGCGTCCTCGGTCGGCACCATGCGGTCCAGGAACTCGACGACGGTCACCTTGACGCCGTAGTTGTGCAGGACGTAGGCGAACTCGACGCCGATCGCTCCCGCGCCCGCGATGACAATGGACTCGGGGAGCGTCTCGGAGAGGATCTGCTCCTCGTAGGTGACCACGCGGTCGCTGAGGGCGGTACCCGGCAGGAGGCGGGTGGTGGCACCGGTCGCGATGATGCAGTTCCCGAAGGTGACGGTCTCGGTGCCGCCGGCCGTGAGGTCGATCCGGAGCGTGCGGTCGTCGGTGAACGTGCCGCGCCCGTCGTACTCGGTGATGTCGTTCTTCTTCATCAGGTAGTGCACGCCCGCGACCCGGCCGTCGGCGACCTTGCGGCTGCGCCGGTAGGCCTCGCCGTAGTCGAAACTGACCTGCCCGTCGACGTGGATGCCGAAGGTCGAGGCCTGCTGCGTGAAGATGTGCGCGAGTTCGGCGTTGCGCAGGAGCGCCTTGGACGGAATGCAGCCCACGTTCAGGCAGACACCTCCCCAGTACTTCTCCTCGACGACCGCCACGCGAAGGCCCAGCTGCGTGGCGCGCACGGCCGCGGTGTAGCCACCGGGCCCGGCGCCCAGGACGACGACGTCGTAGTGCGTGGTACTCATGGAGCGTTCCTGCCGTTTCGGTGAGACGCGAGTCTGGCGCTGACGTGCACGACGGTACGTCCGAGACCCGGACCCACGCACATCCGCAACGCCAGCGCCTCCCGGGTCCGAGCACCGTCACGCCCCGGGACGGGGCTCAGCCCTCGGCCCGAGCCGCGCTTCATCTACCTTTTGATCTTGGCCGGTGTTCCGGCGTTTACGCCGGGGGTGAAGGCCATCGACGTGCAGGTTGTGGACGACGTGCCGGCCGGTTCTGACATCGGTGTTCGGCTTCCATCATGGTGGCATACACCAACGGTAGTATGGTGATCACCATGGGTGAACTCGGTTGGGAGAAGCGGCAGTTCGGACACCGTGCCCGACTGGCGCTGTCCCCTGCCGAGAATCTCCTCACCGACGAGCAGGCGCACGCCGCCCGCGCGATGTGGAACTGCCTGCACGCGTGGTGGCAGATAATGCCGAAGGACAAGCGGACTCTGGCGAACGCGGACGCCGCGATACGCCAGGCCCGCAAAGAGATCGATTTCCTCGCCGTCCTTCCTGCGCAGGCCGCGCAAGCGGTGCTCAAGACGTACTTCCAGGCCTGGAAGAACTTCTGGGACGGCCGCGTGGACGCTCCGAACTTCAAGGGCCGGTTCCGGTCCGTGATGAGCGTGGACATTCCGCAGGGCCGTGACCTCCAGATCAAGCGGGTACACCGCCGCTGGGGCATGGCCAACATTCCCAAGGTCGGCCGTGTCCGCTTCCGCTGGACCAAAGACCTCCCCGTGGGCAACAAGGCGAACGCCGACAACCGGATCACCGGGGCACGGCTGGTCAAGGACCACCTGGGATGGCACATCGCCTTCCGTGTGCAGAGCTTCGAAGCCAAGCCCGCATCCCACCAGGGGGCGGAGGTCGGAATTGACGCAGGGGTGAACCTGCCCCTCGCCCTCTCGGACGGCAACCAACAGGACCACGGGCGTGCGCCTCGCCTCCCGGATGGCAGCGCCGACCGTGACAAGTGGCTGAACACCGAGGAAAAGGGCAAGCTCCTGCGCCTTGAGCGCCGGGCCGCCCGGCGCAGGACACACCGCAAGCCTGGCGAGCGCACCAGCCGCCGCCTGCACCGCACCTATGACCAGATCCGGGGGTTGCGCGCAAAAGCCACGCGACGACACCAGGACTGGCAGCACAAGACGACCACCGCCCTCGCCCAGAAGTACGGCGTCATGGTGGTCGAAGCACTCACCATCACGAACATGGTCAAGTCCGCTCGGGGCACCATCGCCGAGCCGGGGACAGGCGTCGCCCAGAAAGCCGGACTGAACCGCTCCATCAGCCAGGAGGCATGGGGCAGGACGGTCACGATGCTGACGTACAAGGCCGGCCGGTACGGCGGCACCGTGCACAAGGTGCCTGCCCCGAACACCTCCCGACGCTGTTCCGCCTGCGGCTTCATCACGCCCGGCAGCCGGGAGGACCAGGCCACGTTCGTATGCAAGAACCCGGACTGCGGATGGTCGGGCAACGCCGACCACAACGCGGCCCGCAACATCTTGCACCTGTACCGGATGGGCCACGCGCTCATCCCGGCTGCCGGGAGGGCAGTCGTCAGGCGTGCGAACCGCGTCAAGCCCGCCACCGCAAGGTAGACGGGAATCTCCTTCCTGAGCTTGCGAAGGGAGGAGAGCACTTCAATCCACCTCGATGCCGAAGTCCTGGACGAGCTGCTCCAGGCCCCCCGCGTAGCCCTTGCCGCCCAGGACGAAGTCCCAGTCCCCGTTCGGTCTGCGGCGGAAGGAACCAAGCACCAGGGCGGTTTCGCCCGGGCGGCCGTCGGAGACCTCGAGCCGTCCCAGGTCGGCCAGCCTCGGGTCGAGCAGGCGGATGCAGGCGTCCGTGAAGCCGGAGAGGTCGGCGTCCGGGTTCACCTCCGGGTCGATCGCGGCGACGAGCACGAACCGGTCGGCCTCATCCGGCAACTCGTCGAAGGAGACGCAGATCGCGGCCTTGTCCGGTGCGGTCGGGGGCAGCACGCGTACGGAGCCGTCCGCTGTGTGCGGGTTGTTGTAGAAGACGAAGTGATCGTCACTGAGGATGCTGCTGCCGCGGCAGACGAGAGCACACACATCCAGGGCGACGTCTCCGGTCCACGACATGCCCAGGATGTTGTAGTCGTCGGGCAGTCGAAAGTCCACAAGCGTCGGAGTCGGCTGCGCTGCCGGGCGGCGGGCACCATCGCCGAGGCGCCCTCGTAGCCCGTGCCGATGCAGCAGGTCGACGAGTTCGGTGCCGGGGATCAGTTCCAGCGGCTTGCCGTTGGCGAAGGTGTGCGAGCCCGGGCCGAACCCTGATGTCGTCACGAGGACACCCTTGTTGGCGCCGGCGTCCTGCACGGTTCCGTACAAGTCGCGGACGGCGGTGGGCGGCACCGTGTTGCGGTAGCGCTTCACCTGCACGACGATTTTGCCGCCCCGGATCGGTGTCGGATCCAGAGCGTCGACGTCCACCCCTCCGTCGTTCGAACGTTGAGTGGTGACCGCTTGCATACCCATGGCCCGGAAGAGCTCGGCAACGAGATTCTCGAAGGCGATCGGATCCATGTCGTACAGGTCGGGTTCCTCGTCACTGCCATGCATGACTACGCGGTTTCCGACCTCCTGCGGCCGGCGACCGGGCCGTACCGGCGTGAGCTGATCGGGGCGGGCGGAGAGTTGCCCACGTAATGCGTCGGACAGGCAGCTGCCGGCGTCCACCTGGGCCAGGTACAGGTTGCGGAACGCTGCGCCCGACGTCATGACGGTTGCCAGATAGATGTGGCCCGGTCGGCCCGTCGTGGGGTCGTGCCCGTCCACGAACCCGTTCAAGGACACCGCCTCGAGCGCACCCATCTCGTCCGCGGCGAAGAGTTCGTGCAGGACGAGCAGCATGCACTGCGCGAGAACTTCCCGGTACAGAGCCCGACGTTGGCCTACTGGGCGGGCCGTCTCCTTGTCCTGATCCAACCCGGACATGTACCGAACGGACTTGACCTCGGGGACGACGGTGTAGGCGGGCAGCTCCCAGTCCAGCACCAACTGGCGAGCCGCCGAGTCGTACGCGGCTGCCACCTGACGCGGGAAACCCTCCGGCCATGCGGTCGAGGCGTAAAGAGCGGCGGAGAAGTACTCGACCACGGAGTCGGGTTCGCGGCGCCTGACTGCATCGGTCAGTTCTTCGATGCCTGCGTTGTGCCGGCGCACATCGGCCAGTTGGGCATCGGCCCACTGCTGGTACTCCCGCTGGTACGACGCCAGCTGTTGCTGCCGTTGAGCCTCCGCCGCCTGGGCCGACTGCCAGTCCCTCTCGAAATGCGCCCGAGCCTCAGCCTGCACCTGGGCCCGCCGAGTGGCAGACCACCCGCTCTGTGTTTGGTAGTGATTGAAGTCCGGCATGGGCACGGGCTGCGCCAAGGGGCCTGGAGCGAAGGGCTGGACATCCTCAGGGCGCATGAGAGAGGGAGCCCTGAAAGGCGGAGCCTGACAACCCGAGGCGAGAAGGCCCTGCAGCGACGTGACTTGAGCGTCCAGTTCCTCGGTGCGGCGTAGGGCCTCTGCCTGCCGGTACTCGCGGTGGTTCTGGATCGCTCGCCGTTGATAGGCACGTGCTTGCTGCGCTTCTTGCCTCTGCCGTCTGGCTTCGGCCTCCATCTGGCGCTGCTGTTGCCGCTGCATTTCAGCCCAGACGCCGACCGAACCACTGGAGCGTCGACTCATGTGTTGCAGGCCCTCCCCAAGGCGCTCCGGTTGTCCCCACAACCAGTTGTAAAGGGACGACTGTATCGAGCGACACCCATTTCGCATATCCACTCGTCAAAGGCGAACGGCAGCGGGGCTCCATCGGTCGGGTGGCGGTCGGGCAGGCACGACCGTCGGACTTCAGCTGATCATCGGCATATGCTGTGGCCGCCCGGAGGAGGGGCGATTCACGTGAGTGCACAGCGATGCCCCTTGTGCGGGTGTGAACCAATTGCCGGCCGGCAGCCGGCGTGCGGCTGCGCGACGTCCGCACCGGTGGTGCCGGCGAACCCGGTGTTCGGCCAGGTGATCCCGCCCGGTCAGTCCGCCGGGACGGTGGCCCAGGAGGATCTGCAGCTCTTCGAGGGGCCGGTCGGGGTCGGGCCGGCCGTCGAGGACATGTCGGTCCGGACTTCGGAGCAGGTCGTCGCCGCCGGTCGTGGTCGTCGGCCACCCGCGCGCCTCAGGCGCCAGTGGGTGATCGTCGGGACCGCGGCGTTGGGTGTCGGCGCGGCCGCCGTCATCGCCGTGGCGAGCGGCGCCTTCAGCTCCGGGAGCGCCCCGAGCCAGACGGTGTCGGCGGCGGACGATTCCGCCGTGCCCGCGCCGTCCGGATCCGTCTCGTCGCGGTCGGCGGACCCTTCCCCCGAGAACGGCGGCGCGCACGCGACCCGCTCCCCCAGCCCGTCGTCGGCGGCCTCCGGAACGGCGTCCACCTCGGCGACCGCATCCGCGTCCGCCTCGGCGAAATCCTCCGTCGCGACGCCTGCCGCGCCCGCACCCACGGTGTCTTCCGCCGCCCGCCCGGTGTCCGGCGCCCGAGTCCTGTCCACCGGCAGCCACGGCGGTCAGGTCAAAGACCTCCAACGACGGCTGACCCAACTCAACTTGTACACGGAGCCGGCCGACGGCAGCTACTCGACCGATGTCGCGGACGCGGTCCACCGCTATCAGGTGGCCCGCGGCATCGACGAGGACGCCGGTGTGTACGGTCCCGAGACGCGGGCCGCGCTGGAGTCGGAGACCCGGCGCGGCTGAGAGCAAGGCCGTCCATCGTCGTCGCGTACCACGTGAGGAAGTTGACCCGTCATGTCATTCGTGCCCGCCGATCCGACCGTGCTTCACCCGATGCCGGGGCAGTCACGGGTCGTGCTGCTCAAGCCGCTCGTCACCTCGCCGCTGATCGAGGTCGGCGAGTTCTCGTACTACGACGATCCGGACGACCCGACCGCCTTCGAGACGCGCAATGTGCTGTACCACTACGGGCCGGAGAAGCTGGTCATCGGGAAGTTCTGTGCGCTGGGTGAGGGCGTCCGCTTCATCATGAACGGCGCCAACCACCGTATGGACGGCCCGTCGACGTTCCCCTTCCCCATCATGGGCGGTTCGTGGGCGGACCACTTCGATCTCATCAGCGGGCTGCCGGGCCGGGGTGACACGGTGGTCGGGAACGACGTGTGGTTCGGCTACCGCACCACGGTGATGCCCGGTGTGCGCATCGGGCACGGGGCGATCATCGCCTCGGGTTCCGTGGTCGTCGACGACGTGCCCGACTACGGGATCGTCGGCGGCAACCCGGCGAAACTCATCCGCCGCCGTTACTCCGGCGAGGACGTCGAGCGCCTGCTCGCCCTCGCGTGGTGGGACTGGCCCACCGAGCACCTCACCGAGCACGTGCGCACCGTCATGTCCGGCTCCGTCGACGCTCTGGAGGCCGTGGCCCCGAAGCCGCGGTGATCGGGGCGGCGGGCATCGCTCCCAGCACCTCCCTTGTGTGCGCGCCCAGTTCGGGTGCCGGCGTGCGGAAGGTGTTCAGGCCGGATCCGAAGCGGACCGGAAAGCGCGTCTGCGGCGCAGGACCGGAGGCCCGGGAGAACAGGTCTCTTGCCGTCAGATGCGGGTCGTCGAGGAGCTGTTGGGCCTCGGTGAACACGGGTGCCCACGGCGCGCCGATCCCGGTCAGCGTGCGCTCCCACCACGCGTAGTCGTGGGTGGCGAACACCGCGGTCAGCAGGTCGCGAACCTTCTCCTTGGCGGCCGTGCGAGCGGGCCGACGGTCGTACGCGTCCGTGTCCAGGCCGGGGAACTCCGCACCCAGCGCGGTGCGGAGCTCCCGCCAGAACTTGTCCTCGAACGTGGCGAGCGAGAGCAGGCGTCCGTCGCCCGTGCGGAAGACGTCGTTGTCGCCTTGGACGAGCCCGCTCTTCAGCGGATCCCCGGCATCGGCCAGGGGCAGAGCGAACAGGGCGCACCAGCCGGCGATCGATTCGGTGAGGGAGACGTCGATGTGCTGCCCCTGTCCCGTGGCGGCCGCGCCTGCGAGCGCCACGGTCAGTGCGAACGCCGCCTGCATCGCGCCCGCCATGTCACCCACCCGCACGCCCGGCCGGGCGATCTCCCCGTCGATGCGCCCGGGGACGGCGAAGAACCCGGACAGGCCGAGGAAGTTCAGTTCGTGGCCGGGCTTGTTCGCGTACGGTCCCGTCTGGCCGTATCCGCTGAGGGAGCACAGGATGATGCGCGGGTTCGCCTCGCGCAGGACGGGATAGGAGAGGCCGAGCCGGTCGAGGACGCCGGGGCGGAAGCTCTCCACCACCGCGTCGGCGGTGCCGACGAGGCGCAGGAACTCGGCCCGGTGCGTGTCGTCTCGGAGGTCGAGGGTGACGGAGCGCTTGTTGCGGTTGAGTGCCTCGAACAGCGCCGGCGCCGCACGCGCGGGATCCCCGCCGTCGGGTTCCTCGATCTTGATGACGTCCGCGCCCACGTCGGCGAGCATCGAGGTGGCGTACGGGCCCGGCAGCAGCCGCGACAGGTCGAGCACGCGCTTGCCGGTCAGGAAGGACCAGTCCGGCGGTCCGCCGTGCGCGTCACTGACGGGCTCGAACTGCTCGGCCGTTTCCGGGTCCTGCTTTTCAACTGCCATGATTTTTGCGGCTCCTTGGTGGAGGGCTGGGGAATGTGACGCGCCGGCGTCGGGTCACAGGCCCGTCGCCAGCGGAAGGACGAGAAGGGCCGGGGGCAGTACCAGCGCCGCGCCGACGGACCAGGCCATCAGCCGTCGGAAGACGCGCGGCGTGTCCGCCTCCTCGGTGTTGGCGAGAATCAGGCCGCCGCCCAGGTGGAGGGGACTGATCGCCACTGCGCCGATCGTGGCGCACACGGCGATCAGCAGCACGGTGAACTGCGACCGGTCCGCGTGCGGCAGCACCGCGGCGGCCAGCGGGACGACTACGCCGAGCACGGCGACCGTGGAGGACTCGACCGTCGCGAAGAGCGCCGCGAGGTAGGAGACGGCGAGCACCGCCAGGAGGGTGCTGTCGATGCCTCCGAGGTGTCCCGAGAGTGCCTTGAGCGTGCCCGTCCGCTCCAGCACGCCGACGTACACCATGATTCCGCTGGTCAACAGAACGACGGACCAAGGGAGTTCGGCGACCACACGCCGCGTGTCGGGCCGGAAGACCAGCTGGAGGATGAGGCCGCAGGAACGCCACGAAACTCACGGACACACCGAAGCCCAGTACCGCGATCACGAACACGCCCAGGCCGATCAGCGACCCGGTCTCGTACGGGGTGGCCGGCGCGGCGCCTCGCAGGACCGGCACCCCGCCCTCTTGCGCGGTGGCCCTGCGCACCCGGGAGTCACGCACCAGCCGCACGCCGCCCAGGGCGAAGAAGGCGATCAGCGCCAGGACCAGATTGAGTGCCGCGAGCCCGGCGAACAGCATCGCGGGCGAGTAGGCGGCATCGAGCTTCCCGGTGAGTTCCTTGACGAGCGCACCCCACGGCGACAGCGGCGAGAACCCTCCGACACCGGCTCCGCCGCACGCCACGACGGCCATGAGGACGGGGTCGATCCCCCTGGTACGGGCGATGCGCATCGCCATCGGGAGCACGACGGCGACCGTCGCACTGGGCAGCGTCCCGATGGCACTCAGAGCCGCCGCGACCAGGAACATGCTCCAGGGCAGGAACCAGTCGCGTCCTCGGGACAGACCGACCATGAGATGGACGAGGCGGTCGATGGCCCCGCTGCGCTGGGCGTGGCCGAACATGTACATCACGCCGAGGATCAGGACGACGAGGTCCGCGGGGACCCCGGCGAGCACTTCCTCCTTGGGGATGTCGGCGATCACCGACATCACGAACGCCGCGGGCAGCACGACGAGACCCACGTTGACGTCGCGCCACATCGCGAGGCCGAACGCGGAGACGAGCAGGACGATGGACAACACCTCTGGCACGGACATGCGGGCTCTTCCCGTGGGCGGCTCTTCAATACAGGACAGGTTGTTCAATATCTTGCGATGAGATCAGCAATGTAGGTCAGGTGCCGTCGCCACTCAAGAGGGAGGAGCAGGGAAGAAAAGGAGAGAAACGCCGCCTCCAGGGCAGCAGTCGGCCCCGCCACCTCGGGGGGCGGCGGGGCCGGTGAGGGTCTCGCGCGGGGTGCGCCGTGCGGCGCGCCGGGGTCACTCGGGCGCGTCGAACCCGCTCGCCCAGTAACGGCCGCGCAGGGCGAGGTCGAGCAGCATCCGTACGACCTCCTCGGCGGGGGCGGGGGGTGTCTCGCTCTCGGCCCACCACCGCAGGACGGCGACCTGCTCCCCGACCCAGACGCGGGCGAGCAGTTCCGAATCGATGCGCGGCTTCACGTCGTTGCGCTCGGCGCGGGCACGGAACTCCTGCGCGGTGTTCGCGGCGCACACGTCCGTGAACATCTGGAGCGGCTTGCCGTCACCCTCCCCTCGCAGCACGATCCGGTACAGGTCACGCTCGTCGCGGGCGTGCCGGAGCATCTCCAGGAGGGGCTTCCCCGTGAAGCCCACAGCGCTTCCGGCCACGGACGGGGCGAGGCGCCGGCCGAGTTCGTCGAGAAGGTCGGCGGTCACCCGCGCGAACAAGGCGTCCTTGTCCTTGAAGTGGCTGTAGAAGGTGGCGCGGGCGACGTCGGCCCGCTCCGTGATGTCCTCCACGCTCAGCGCGCTGAAGCCGCGCTCCAGGACGAGTTCCACCAACGCGTCCGCCAGGGCCCGCCGCGTACGCCTGGTCCTTCTGTCCTCAGCCATCGCTGCCTTCCACCGTTGCCGGGCCGGCCTTCACGCAGGCCCCAGTCGTCGCGCCCCAGTCTAGGAGGCCTTGACAGTCCATGCGTTATTGAACAAGCTGTCTGTTATTGATCAGAGTGATCAGAGTGTAAATCTTCTGGCTCTGGAGTACGTCGATGAACCTCGGCACCTATCTCTCCCGCAGCGCCCGCTACTGGCCGGACGGGACGGCCCTCGTCTGCGGCGAACGGACCTGGACCCACACACACCTCGACAGCGAGACCAACCGTCTGGCGTCCGCCCTCGTCGCGCGCGGGCTGCGTCCCGGTGACGCGGTCGCCTCACTCGCCTGGAACAGGGGCGAGCTCGTGGAGGTCGAATTCGCCCTCTACAAGGCGGGGTTGACCCGGGCGCCGATCAACGCCCGGCTCGGCCGCGGCGAGATCGAGCACATCCTGCGGTACGCGCCCGTACACGTCCTGGTCTTCGACGCCGCACACCGCGAGGACGCGCTTGCGGCGATCGCCGCGGCGGGCACCGGCTGCGTTCCGGTCCAGCTGGAGGACGCCCCGGCCCACGAGGGCACACCCCCGGTCGCCGACACCCCCGAATCCCGCGCGGTCGTCCGCTATCGGGACCTGCTCGCCGAAGGCAGCACCGAACCGGTCCGCGTCGACGTCTCCGAGGGCGACGCATGCGTCCTCAACTTCACGTCCGGTTCCACCGGTGCGCTCAAGGCGGCCGTCCAGACCGCCGGCAACCGCCTGGCCAACATGCGCAAGCAGTTGATGAACGACGAGTCACGGCCACGGCCCACCACCCGGTACCTCGCGTGCAGTCCCATCACCCACGCCACCGGCATGGGGCTGCTCGCCGGGGTCTTCGGGGGGTCGACGACGTACGTCCTGCCCACCTGGAGCGCCGACGCCTTCCTGGACACCGTGGAGAAGGAGCGCATCACCGCGACGTTCCTCGTGCCGGCCATGCTGAACATGGTCCTCGCCCACCCCGGGGTCGCCGAGCGTGATCTCTCCTCACTCACCAGTGTCCGCGTCGGCGGCGCGCCGATCTCACCCCAGCGGCTGCGGGACGCGGTCGCCCTGTTCGGCCCGGTCGTCGCCCAGGGCTACGGCCTCGGCGAGACCACCAGCGTGGTCGCCGGTCTGAGCAGCGCGGAGACGGCACGCGCCGTCGCCGAGGACCCCGAACTCCTGCAGTCCTGCGGGCGCGCCATGTTCGACACCGAGATCCGGATCGTGGACGACGCGGGCCACGAGCTCCCGCCTCGCGAGGTGGGCGAGGTCATCGTGCGCGGACCCGACTGCGTGCACGCGTACTGGAACGAGCCCCAGCTGTCCGCCGAGACCTTCCGCGACGGCTGGGTACACACCGGCGATCTGGCGTGGATGCGCGAGGACGGCTATCTGTTCCTCGTCGACCGCAAGAAAGACATGATCATTTCGGGCGGGTTCAACATCTACTGCACCGAGGTCGAAGCAGCCCTCTACGAGCACCCCGCCGTCCAGGAGGCCTGCGTCGTGGGCGTTCCGGACGAGAAGTGGGGTGAGGCGGTCAAGGCCGTCGTCGTCACCCGCCCCGGCCACAGCCTCACCGCGGACGAGGTCACCGCGTTCTGCGCACAGCGCCTCGACCGGCTCAAGAAGCCCCGCTCCGTGGACTTCGTGGCCGAACTCCCCCACAACCGCAACGGAAAGCTCGACCGCAAGGCCGTGCGCGAACCGTTCTGGGCCGGCTCGGCCCGCCGCGTGAACTGACCCCGAACGACCTGAACGAGGAACCCGCACATGACGTTCTCCCTGCGCCCCACCTACGACGAGCCGCGCCTCGCCGGCCTCGTCGCCGCACTCCGCGACTACCTTGACGGCGAACTCGCCGACTACGAACGCGAGCGCGGCATCACCCACACGTCCCGGCTGACCCGCGCCGACCTCGAACCCGTCTGGCGGCGCAGCCGCGAACTCGGCTTCTACGGCATCCACCTGCCCGAGGAGTTCGGCGGCCAGGCCCTCTCGTACACCGAACTCGCGGCGCTCAAGGAGGAGATAGGTGCCTCCGGGCGCGTCCTCGGCCACTGCGTGCTCGGTGACATGGGCGGTCCGCTGCGTGCCGGCGACATCCTGCGGCACGCCACCGAACACCAACTCGACAAGTACCTGCTGCCGTTGGTCCGGGGAGAGCGCGCCTGCTGCTTCTCGCTCACCGAGGCGGACGCCGGCTCCGACGTACGCTCCATGCGCACCACGGCCGTCCGCGACGGCGACGGCTACCGCATCACCGGGCACAAGGTGTTCAGCTCCGCCGGGCCCTTCGCGGACTTCGCGATCGTGGTGGCCCGCATGGCTGACGGGGGCGGGGACGGGGACACGAAGCCGTCCTTCTCCGCCTTCCTCATCGACCTGGACAGCCCCGGCTGCCGCGTCCTGGACGGCGCCACGCCCATGTCGGGGGAGCACATCGAGAGCGACATCGTCCTGCAGGACTGCTTCGTACCCGCGGCCAACCTCCTGGGCCAGGAGGGCGAGGGCATGCGCATCGCCCTGGGCCGTGTCACCACGAACCGGCTCCTGCACTGCCCGACCGTGCTCGGCGCCACCCGGCGCGCCCTCGACCTCACACTCGACCGCACCCGCCACCGCAAGGTCGCTGGCGGACAGCCCCTCCTCGCGCTCCAGTCCATCCAGCACAAAGTCGCCGACATGGCAACGGAGTTCTACGCCGCACGCTCGATGACGTACGCCGCCCTGGCTGCCCTGGACAGCGGGGCCGACGTGCGGACCGAAGCCTTCATGTGCAAGCTCTTCGTCGCGGAGTCCGCCTTCCGGATCCTGGACGAGGCCGTACAGATCCACGGCAAGGAAGGCCTCACGCAGGGCAACGAGGTGGAGTACCTCTTCCGCAAGGTCCGTATGTTCCGGGTCCTGACCGGCACCTCCGAGATCCAGAAGAACGGCATCGCCAAGGGCCTGGCGTTCCTCACCTGACCGAGCCACCCGGGTGCCGGAGCGCCGGCCGGACCGGACGACCCCACAGGCCCTCACGGCCGTGGGGTCGTTCGCGTGCGCCTGACGTCGCCCGGTGACCGGACGTCACGTACCCGCACATGCCTCGGTCCCCGCCGTCGTGGCGGGGACCGAGATCCTCCTGGCGGAACCGGGAGGGGGTTGTCAATGAGCTGGGCGGCCGGCCCCCTCGACAGCGCTCGCCCGTTGCCAGGCGCTGCGGCGCACGAGCAACTGCGCGCCCGCCGCCAGGACGCTCACGGCGATCCCCAGGCCCCATACGGTCAGATACGCGCTGAGTGTCGGTGTGTCCGTCGTCCCGACGACCAGCGTGGCGAGGACCGCCGCGAACACCGCCCCGGCGACACTGCCCCCGAGTGTCTTGAGGTTGTTGTAGACGGCGGCGGCGCTCGCCGTGCGGTCGGAGGCGCTGCCCTCCACCACGACCGACGGCAGGCCGCCGAGGGCGAGCCCCATGCCGATGCCCACCGCCCCGTACGCCACCGCGAACAGCGGCAGTGCGGAGTGGGCGGCCATCAGCCCGGCGTTGCCGACGGCGATCAGGGCGAATGCGCCGAGGAGGGTGCGCGCGTACCCGATTCGGGCAGCGATCCCCGCGCACAGCGCCGAGCCCAGGAAGGCCATGACGTGCGGGATCGCGCCCCAGACACTGATCTGCCAGGTGACAAGGCCGAATCCGTAGCCCTCGTCGCCCGGCGACGCCGCGAGGAAGCTGACGGCCACCCCCTGTCCTCCCATCATCACCACGCCGAGCACGAACCCGGAGGCGTAGTAGGGAGCCGCTCGGCGACGGGCCACCGCCCGGAGGTCCACCAGGGCGTGCGGGCGGGACAGTTGGACGCGGGCCCACCACCACAGCAGAGCGCAGGACAGCGCCACGGCGGCGAGTGTGCGCGGGGAGAGCCACCCCCAGGCCGTGCCGCGCGAGATCGTGCCGAGCAGCGTCACCAGGGCGACCGCGAGGAGAACGGCACCCGCCCAGTCCATGCTGCCGGTCGCCCGGACGGCCGACTCGGGGATGGCGAGGAAGGACACGACAAGGCACCCGAACGCCAGGGCCGCGAGGACGGCGAGCGTGGGACGCAGGCCGCCGACGGCCGAGAGGAGCGGCCCCACCAGCGCATGGCCGAGGAGTGACCCGAGGGTGAGCGCCCCGACCAGGAGCCCCACGGCGCGGCGGCCGCCGTCCACGTCGAGGCGGTCACGCACCAGGCCGATCTCCAGCGGCAGCAGCGCGGCCAACGGGCCCATGAGAGCCCGGCCGAGCAGCAGGACCGGCAGGTTCGGCGCGAGGGCGACCAGGACGGTGCCCACGGCGACACAGCCGAGCGCCACGCGGACAAGGCGCCGGTGGCCGTAGAGGTCACCGAGGCGGCCGAAGGCCGGGACGCTGACGGCGGCCGCGAAGAACTGGACCGTCGTGAACCACTGGGCCTGGGCGGTGCTGAGGTGCTGCCACTTCTCGACCTCCGGGATCAGCGGCGGTGCGGCGCCCTGCAGCAGTCCGCTGACCAGCTCGAAGGCGACGAGCAGACCTACCACGGCGGCGACCTTGGCCTGGGGAGGGGGCGAGGTGGTTCGCGCAGTGGGGCAGCCGTCGGGCTTCCCCGGCGCCGTCATGCCGCCGCGCCCGCGGCGAGGCGGCGCTCGGCGAGTTCGGTGAGGAGCGCGGCCTGGCGGTACAGGACCCGGTCGTCGAAGACGGCGTGCGGTGAGTGGTTCATCGGAGCCTCCTCCAGGTCCGCACCCTCGGGGGCAGCACCGACGAGGAGCATCGCGCCGGGGGTGCGCTGGAGGACGAACGCGAAGTCCTCCGAGCCGTTCGCGGGGTGCGGGGCCTGCCACGCCTGGTCGGCACCGAACAGGTCGCGGGCCGTGTCGAGGGCGAAGGCGGTCTCACCGGGTTCGTTGACGGTGACCGGATAGGCCACGTCGTAGTGGACCTCCGCGTCGATGCCGTGCGCGTCCGCGATCCCGCGGACCAGCCGGGGCAGTCCCTCGATGAGGCGCTCGTGATTGGCCTCGGAGTAACTGCGCACCGTGGCCTCGAACTCGGCCGTCTCAGGAATGACGTTCTGCTTCGTACCGGCGTGGAAGCTGCCCACGGTGACGACCACCGGGTCGAAGATGTCGAAGCGGCGGGTCACCCAGTTCTGCAGGGCGGTGACGATCTCGCAGGCGACGGGGACCGGGTCCTTGGCGCTGTGCGGGCTCGAGCCGTGCCCTCCCTTGCCACGCACCGTCACTCGCAGCACGTCGGAGGCGGAGGTGATGGTGCCGGGACGGGAGGCGATCAGGCCGCCGGGGACCCGGTTGGCGGCGACGTGCAGCGCGTAGGCCGCGACGAGGGGCTTCCCGGCCGCGTCGAGGACGCCCTCCTCGATCATCGCGCCCGCGCCGTTGTGACCCTCTTCGCCGGGCTGGAACATGAACACCACGTCGCCGCGCAGGTGTTCACGGCGCTCGGCGAGAAGGGTGGCCGCGCCGACGAGCCCGGCCGTGTGCAGGTCGTGGCCGCAGGCGTGCATGGCGCCCGGCGTCCGCGAGGCGTAGTCCACCCCCGTCTTCTCGGCGACGGGCAGGGCGTCCATGTCGCCGCGGAGCAGGACGGCGCCGCCCGGATGCCCGCCGCGCAGGACCGCCGTCACGGAGCTGAGGTTCTTGCCGAGGGTGATGTCCAGCGGGAGGCCGTCGAGGGCCGCGAGGACCTTCTCCTGGGTACGGGGCAGCTGGAGTCCGAGCTCGGGTTCACGGTGCAGGGAGCGCCGCAGCCCGGCCAGTTCGGGCTGGAGTTCCTTGGCTCGTTCCGTGGTCGACATGCTGGATGAACCTCCTGGTACGGTGCCGGCGGTAACGAGGCCAGACTGATGCCATGAGGCATTTCGGGGCTGAAACTCCCAAGAAAGACGCAGGAGCAGCGTGATGACGCAGGATTCCGTGCATGCCCTGGACCATGCGGATCAGGCACTGGTGCACGCGCTCCAGATCGCGCCGCGCGCCGGCTGGGCCCGGATCGGCGCCGCCCTCGGCATGGACGCGGTGACGGTCGCCCGGCGCTGGAACCGGCTCACCGACAGGGGGGCCGCCTGGATCAGCTGTCACCCCGCACCGGTCCTGGCGGCGTCGGGCCAGGGCTGCCTGGCTTTCGTCGAGGTCGACTGCGCCAACGGGAGCCTGCTGCCGGTCGCCCGCGAACTCTCCGCGGAGCGGCACGTGTCCGCCGTCACGCACGTCAGCGGCGACCGTGACCTGCTCCTGACCGTGATGGCGCCGGACCCGGTCGCGCTCACTCGCTGGGTGACCCACCGGCTCGGCAAGATGGACGGCATCGTCACCACCCGCACCCAACTGGCCAGCACCGTCTACACCGAGGGGAGCCGCTGGCGTCTGCGCGCGCTCGGCGGGGGCCAGATCGCCCGCCTCGCGGCCGAGGGGGCGCCCGGCCCTGACGTGCCCGTGTTCCCGCTCACCGCCCTCGACCACCGCCTCATGGCCGCACTGTCGGTCGACGGCCGCGCCACGTACCGCTCTCTCGCGGACGTCTGCGAGGCGAGCCCCGACACCGTCCGCCGCCGGACGGGCCGCCTCTTCGCGGCGGGCATGGTGCAGACGCGCTGCGAGGTGGCGCGCCCTCTGTCGGAGTGGCCGGTGTCGGTAATTCTCTGGGGCAAGGTCGCGCCCGCGGACCTGCGGGCCGTGTCCGCGCTGGTCACCGGCATGCGCGAGGTGCGTCTGTGCGCCGCGGTGATCGCCCGCCACAATCTCAAACTCGTCGCCTGGGTCCGCTCGCTCGACGACGCCCAGCGCTTCGAGGTGCGCCTGGCCGAGCGGGTGCCCGGGCTGACCGTCGCCGACCGGGCGGTGGCCCTGTGGCCGATGAAGCACAACAGCCACCTGCTCGACGAGCGCGGCTACCACGTGGGGGCGGTACCGCTCGACGTCAGCGGGCTGCCGCACGCGTGAGGGCCCGCCCGCTTCCCGCGACCGGCATCGACGCTCGAACGCGTCGCCGCGCCGCTCCCGTCACTTGGTACATGCCAACTCCTTGACGCCACGGTGGCCACTCCTTTAAATCAAGAAGTGAAGGAAGTGCCTCAAGTGGCCGTCGTCGGCGTTCACTTCCGGATGCTTCGCTTGCTTCTTTGTCATGCACGCGACCCCCCACACGACCCCCCACGTGAAGCGATGTGATGACCGTGCGCTCATCCTGGCGCCGCCGCGCCTCCCTGTACGCCGCCTCCCTGGCCTGCTGCGCCGCGAGCCTGGCGGCGATACCCAGCGGCGCGTCCGCCGCCCCGGCGCCCATCGACAGTCCCGCGAAAGCCGCCGCGGCCACGTTCACCGATGATTTCAACGGCGCCGCGGGCTCTGCCGTCGACGGCGGCAAGTGGCAGATCGAGACCGGCGACAACGTCAACAACCATGAGCGGCAGTACTACACCGCGGGCAACAGCAACGCCGCGCTGGACGGCCAGGGCAACCTGGTCATCACGGCCCGCAAGGAGAACCCGAACAACTACCAGTGCTGGTACGGGCGTTGCGAGTACACCTCGGCCCGGCTCAACACCTCGGGCAAGTTCACCCAGGCCTACGGTCATGTCGAGGCCCGGATGAAGGTGCCGCGCGGGCAGGGCATGTGGCCCGCGTTCTGGATGCTCGGGAACGACATCGGCAGCGTCGGCTGGCCGGCCAGCGGCGAGATCGACGTCATGGAGAACGTCGGCTTCGAACCCAGCACGGTCCACGGCACGCTGCACGGCCCCGGATACTCGGGCTCGGGCGGCATCGGCGCGGCCTACACGCTGCCCGGCGGGCAGGCCTTCGCGGACGGATTCCACACGTTCGCCGTCGATTGGGCCCCGAACTCCGTCAAGTGGTCGGTCGACGGCAACGTCTACCAGACCCGAACGCCCGCCGACGTCGGCGGCAACCAGTGGGCGTTCAACAAGCCGTTCTTCCTGATCCTCAACCTCGCGGTCGGCGGCTACTGGCCGGGCGACCCCGACGGCAGCACGAGCTTCCCCCAGCAGCTCGTCGTCGACTACGTCCACGTAACCACCCAGTAGGAGGGGACGATGTCCCGGGGCGGCCGGCGTCCGACGGACCCCGCTGCCCCGGGACATCGACGTCCGGTTCACGGTGCCGCTGGCCCGTACCCGGTCAGCTCGTCCGTCAGGGCCATCAGGCGCCGACGGGCCTCCTTGTCGTAGGCCTGTTCGTGGGCGCGGGTGTCCGTGAAGCGGTCGAAGTACCGGCCCGTGGTGGAGCCGAGCTCCGGGTCCGTGATCAGCCGCACCGTCGGCCGTACCCCCTCGTCGATTCCCGTCACCGGGGTGAGGCCGTACGCACGCACTCCTTCGGTGTCCATGAGATGCGCCGGATGCAGGGCGCTGACCGTGACACCCGTGCCTTCGAGTTCCGCGCCCAGCTCGAACGTCGCCATGATCAGGGCGAGCTTGCTGCGGCAGTACGCCCGCAGCCCCTCGTAGTCCCGCTCCAGCATGACGTCGTCGAAGTCGATGCGCTCCTGCCCTATGGAGGCGACGTTGACGACGCGGGCGGGCGCGGAGGCCTTGAGCAGGGGAAGCAGGCCGCGGATCAGGGCGTACGGGGCCAAGTGGTTGACGGCGAACCGCAGTTCGTGTCCCTGCGTGCTCAGCTCCCGCCGCAGCGGCTCCGCGCCGCCACCGGCGACCGCGTTGTTGACCAGCACGTCGAGACGGGGTTCGGCGTCGCGGATCCGGTCCGCCATGGCGCGCACCTGGTCGAGGTCCGAGAGGTCGGCGAGGTACGTACGAACGGTGGTGTCCGGTGCGGCCGCCCGCGCCTCAGCGGCGACCGCTTCCAGCCGGCCCGCGTCACGGCCGTGCAGGAGGAGGGTGTCGCCGCGTGCGGCGAGGTCGAGCGCGATACCACGGCCCAGTCCCTGGGTCGCTCCGGTGATCAAGGTGATGCGTGGGTTCATGACGCCCATCCTGACGGGCACGACGCCGCGAAAGGGAGAGCGTGCCGCGCCTGGTGTTCCCACCACCAGTCATCGAGGCGTACGCCTCTCCTCCCGCCGTTCGACGACGGCCGCCGCCAGCTCCCGTACGTCGGGGTCCGGGTCGGCCGCGAGGCGTTCGAGGAGTGCGTCGACCCCCGGTGTCGACCAGCCGGCGACCGCGTCGGCGAGAGCCTCGCGCACCGCCGGCTCAGGGTGGTCGACAAGCCGCGACAGGCGTTCGACCGGACCCCGCCGGCGCAGCCCGAACCAGCGCAGCGCCTCGCACAGCGCGGTGGCGTCGCCCGGCTCTCCGGCCGCCTCGACCCGTCGCAGCAGGACCGGCGCCGGGGGCGGCGGGCCGTCATCGGGGTGCGGCCTGCGCTCACGCAGCCGCCGGGACCCGTACTCGCCGCGCACCCGGCAGCCCGCGCAGGTGCACGGCACGACGCCGTGCGCGTTGGGGAAGTAGCGCCATCCGGTCACCTGACGGACGGCGCGGAGTCGCTGCACCTCCCGCTTGGCGACCGCCCGGGGGAGGAACACCTCCCACCCGCGCGGGTCGTCCATCGCGGCCAACCGGCGCACCGCGTCGCCGGCCGTCGTCGCCAGCGGGTCGCGGTTGTACCGGCCCACCGTGACCGGTTCGTCGTCCGGCAGCCGCACCTGGACGGCGACAAGCCCGCGCGGCCCACCGTGCCGTGCCAGCTCCCGCAGCCACTGGTGCGTGAGCGTGTACGACACGAGCACGGGGAAGCAGTACACGCCACGCCTGCCGTCGCGGTGCCGGCTGACGGCCCGGACACCCGCCCGTCTGATGCGCGCCGCGTTGGCCTGGGGGGTCAGGTGTACGAACATCGCCATGGCCGCGATCCTAGGGTCTTTCGTTCGGATCAGACCGGGCTCACTTTTCTGGCTCAGCCGCGCCGGCCGCGTCACGACACTGCCGCGACGCGCCCGGCGGACACCGTGGCGGTCGCGGCCGTCGCGCGACTCTTCCCTCTGCTCGACGATGACGCGGCTCCCGCCTGAGGCCCTGGCCGCAGGGCGGACTCCGACGGTGCCTAGCGGACCTTGAAGCTGTCCACGATCAGATAACTGCCCGTCTTCATGACGCCCTTGACGGTGTGCTCCCCCGGTGTCAGGCCGGCCTTTGTGAACACGGTCTGTTGGTGCTGTCGCGTGGGGCTCGAGTTGTCGATCGTGCCCACCGGCTGCCCGTCCACGTAGAGGTCGACCTGCCCCTCGTCGCTGTTGATCTGGGTGATGACGTCGATCGCCGTGCCGTTGAAGGTGAGCTCGAAGGAGTCGCCCTTGCCCTGCGTGGCGTGTACGTCGTCGGCCCAGCCGCCCGCGCCGCCGCGAGACGCGTTCTTCCAGTCCCAGCCCGAACCGGCGTACACGACCCCGGACGTGTTGTTGATCTGCTCGCCCAACTCGGGCTTGTGGACGGTCAGTTGCATGGCCGCCTGGTTGCGCCAGATCGTCAGCGGGACGTCGGCGCCCGGTGCTGAGCGGTTGTAGACGCTCCAGAAGCTGTCGCGGCCGGTGACCTTCTTGCCGCCGATCTCCCGGATGACGTCGTTCGCGCGCAGGCCCTGCCGGTACGCCTCCGACTCGGCGGGGACGGTGGGCAGATGCAGTCCGTCGTAGTCGGTCAGTCCTGTCGCCGACTTGACCGCGTCCGAGTAGATACGCGTCGCCGACGCCCCGAGCAGCGGCTCCGGGAAGGCGTCGAGCGTGTCGGTCGGGGTGTCGTCGACCCACTCGAGCGGGGGAGGCGTGGGGCTGCCGGCCTTTCCGAAGCCGTCCATCGCGAAGGGGTGGAAGCCGAGGCTGCGGGCCGGGGAGCCCGCCTGGAGGGTGTAGTCGAGCTTCTTCGGGTCGGTGAAGGGCGAGGCCCCGGTGAACTCGGGGTCGGCGGTCACCGAGTGCGTGTCGAGGCCGAGGGCGCGCCACGCATCGGTCACGCCCGTGACGGGCCTGCCGTTGTTCCAGAACAGGTTGTTGTCGACGGTCGGCCTGCTCTTTGCCATGTCGGCCTGGATCAGGCTGTACGGGGTGCCGGTGACGAAGATGTTCTTCTCGACGGTGTCGCCGCTGTCCGCGTACCACACGTGGAAGTGCGCGCCGCCGTTGACGAAGATGTTGTTCCGCACGGTCCGGTGGAAGCCTTCGCGAAGTTTCACCCCGCCGTTGAGAAGGAGGTTGTCCTCGATGAGGTAGTTCGAGCTGCCGTCGTCGAGGTCGATGTCCCAGTGCGAGGAGTGGCGGATCCGGTTGTGCCGGATGACGGTGGTGTCCATCGCGTCGAGCCTCGCGTACGACTTCTTCGTCGCGTCGTCGGCGGTCAGCGGCCAGAACCGGTCGCGGCCCCAGGAGTTGATCGGCCCGTGGTCGGAGGTCTCCTTGACGCAGTTGAAGATGTCGTTGTTCTCGATGACGTGTCCGCCCCAGGTGCCGTCGTTGATGTCGACGCAGGCGCGCGGCCCGTCGTGGATCGTGTTGCCGTCGACGGTGACGCGCCGGCTCATCGAGATCTGCACGCCGGAGGTCTGCTTCTCGAACTGCCCGTTGTCGTGCATGTAGTTGTCGCTGACGCGGATGTCGCGCGGGTAGTTCTCGGACTTCGGGCCGGGGGTCGTGTCCGTGATGGTCTTGCGCATGCTGTCCCACGTGGACGGCTCGCGCACGGCGTCGCGGTTGCCCACCACGGCTACGTCGGAGGCGCCCGAGTGGCTGAACTCGTTGCCGGAGACGGTGTCTTCGCGGTTGTAGCCGTCGACGAAGAGGGCGTTGCCGCCCACCTGGTCGAAGAGCGAGTCGCGCACGGCGACGTTCTCGGTGTTCTTCAGGTGGACCGCCCCGGCGCGGGCGATCGCCCAGTCACCGAGCTGGAGCTTCTCGTACGGCTGGTCGAAGAGGGTGCGGTGGGTGCGGGCGAAAGTGAAGCCGGAGAGGCTCAGATCGTGCACGGCGTCGTCCGGTCCGCGGCCCTGCACCCTGATGAGCTCGTCGAGTTCGGCGGTCTCGATGTGCGCCGAGGCGAGATCGGCACCCTTGGGAGGGTAGAAGTAGACCTTGCCGGCCGGTTTGTCGTAGAACCACTCGCCGGGGGCGTCGAGTTCCTCGAAGACGTTCTCCACCATGCGGTACGTGGTGTGCAGGCCGCTGCCGCGGTTGTTGTCGCCCACCCAGTCCAGCTGCGGAGTGCCGTCGGCCTTCAGGCCGGTGACCCGGTAGGAGTTGCCGCCCCACTCGCCCTGGTGCAGGCCTCGTACGAGTGCGGTGGTGGGGTTCTTCCAGCGGGCGGCACGCTGCGCCGAGATGGCGTCGGCCGCGTAGCCGCCCAGGATCGCCGTCTTGGGGTCGTAGTTGGGGTAGCGGGCGAGAACCTGGCGTTCCCCGTCGAGGAAGAGGCCGTCGAAGTCGAGCCCGGCGCCTATGTCGGCGACCTTGACGGTGTCGTTGTACGAGTTCCAGTCCGGCCGCAGCGAACTGCCGCCGCTGATGACGACGCGTTCACCGGGTGCCGCGAGGTAGCGGACCGGGGCACGCTCCGTGCCGGAGTCTTCGGGGCCGAACGTCAGGGTGCGGTCCAGGCGGTAGGTACCGGCGTGCACCACGACGTCGACGGGTCTCGCCCGATGCTTGCGCGCCTCCTTGCGGGCGGCTCGCTGAGCGCGCTCGACCGTGCGGAACGGCCTGGCCGCCGAGCCGTTGGCGCGATCGCTGCCGGTGGGCGCCACGTGGAGGGTGACGGTCTTGACGCCACCCGCGGCCGCCGACGCCGTGGGCGCGGTCGCGGCGCCGAAGCCCAACGTCACACCCACCGCCGCGGCGAGCAGACCGGGAAGCGGGGATCTTCGGCTCTTGCGGAAACCATGGACAGTACGCACGGGGACTCCTGAGGCCGGGCAGATCGGGCAGATCGGGTAGGTCGGGCAGATCGGGTAGGTCGGGCAGGTTTGGCGGGTCGGGCAGGTCGGGATTGACCATCGATCTACGGACCGGACATCCAACGTTTGCAAGGTAGTTGGCTCAATTGAGAAGCTTCTGGCCACGGAAGCTATAAATTCATCGGATGACTGTCAAGGGATCCGGCACGTATCGGCGCGACTCCTCGTCGAAGGCATCCGGGCGGGGCAGGCGATCAACTACCCTGCCTGCGACCGCAGTCGCAGACCGGTCACTGCGGTACCCCCGGCTCCCCTCGGTCCCCGCCCACCAGCGGCATATCTCAAGAGATGCGGTCCGTCATGCGCGAAGACACCCTCATCCACGCCGCCAACGGCGTTCATCTGGTCCACGGCAGCAACACGAACTGGGTGATCCTGGGCGAGGGCGACGCCGTCACTCTCATCGACTGCGGCTATCCCGGCGACCGGCAGCAGGTCCTGGACTCACTGGGCGCGGCGGGCCACTCCCCCGAGGCGGTTACGGCGATCCTGCTCACCCACGCGCACAACGATCACCTCGGGTCTGCCGACTACCTCAGCCGCACCTTCGGCGCACCGGTGTACGCGCACGAGGCCGAAGTCCCGCACGCCCGGCGCGAGTTCTTGCACCAGGTCTCGCTCGGCAGGGTCCTGCGCAACGGCTGGCGCCCGGGTGTCCTGCCCTGGGCCGTCCACGCCCTGCGCTCCGGCGGGACGACGGACGCCCGCGTAGACCGGGCCCAGCCGTTCCCCACTGAGGGTGCCCTCGACCTGCCGGGCCGCCCCGTCCCCGTCCACACCCCCGGGCACACCGCGGGCCACTGCGCCTACCACCTCCCCGGCGCGGGCATCGTCATCTCGGGTGACGGCCTGGTCACCGGCCACCCGACCTCGCGCACCCGGGGGCCTCAGCTCCTGCTCACCATGTTCGACAGCGACCGCGACCGCACCCGCGACTCGCTGGACGTGTTCGAGAGGCTCGCGGGCGACATGCTGCTGCCCGGGCACGGCCCGGTGCACCACGGCTCGGTGGGCGAGGCCGCCAGGACGGCACGCGAACGTGCGACTCCGGCGCGGCAGAGGTCGTAATCAGACTGTCTCAGTCCTGCGAACCGGAGCGGCGCCTGGCTGTGTACACGCCGGCGCCCACGGCACCGGCCACCAGGGCGGTGCCCGCCAGGAGCTGTGTGGCGTCGCGCTTGGAAAGGCTTCCGCCGTCTCCGGCCTCTACGCCCCTCGGCACTGTGGGCGTGGTGGGACCTCCGCCGGACTCGCGGGCGGGGGTAGTGCCGCCACCGTCGGACTCGCGAGCGGCAGTAGTGCCGCCACCATCAGACTCGCGAGCGGCAGTAGTGCCACCACCATCAGACTCGCGAGCGGCAGTAGTGCCACCACCATCAGACTCACGAGCCGAGGTCGTACCGCCACCATCAGACTCACCAGCCACAGTCGTACCGCCACCATCAGACTCACCAGCCGCAGTCGTACCGCCACCATCAGACTCACCAGCCGCAGTCGTACCGCCACCATCAGACTCACCAGCCGCAGTCGTACCGCCACCATCAGACTCACCAGCCGCAGTCGTACCGCCACCATCAGACTCACCAGCCGCAGTCGTACCGCCACCATCAGACTCACCAGCCGCAGTAGTGCCACCACCATCAGACTCACCAGCCGCAGTCGTACCGCCACCATCAGACTCACCAGCCGCAGTAGTGCCACCACCATCAGACTCACGAGCCGAGGTCGTACCGCCACCATCAGACTCACCAGCCGCAGTCGTACCGCCACCAGCGGACTCGTAAGTGGGGGTGGTGCCGCCACCGTCGTCCGCCACAGACGCCGGTGCGGTCACGGACAGAAGCGCGGCGGCGCCGAACAGCGCTGCGGAAGCGAGACCTATGGAACGCACAGTGGACCCTCCAGACAGAGATACCCCCTGACTGTGGGAACGCTAGGTTCGGCGCCGGAGGGCAGCGACCCGGGCGCCGCCGAACGGACGAGCCCTGCGGTGCTCCGCAGGGGATCACGTTCAGTGACCGGCGAAGAGTTCCGTCACGAAGGCGTTGCTGAACTTCCCTGCCGGGTCCAGTTCTTGTCGTAGCCGCCTGAAGTCGGGGGCTCGTTCGTAGAGCGCGGCGACGGTACGGGGAGCAGCCGTCGTCAGTTTCCCCCAGTGGGGGCGCGCCCCGAGCGGCAGCAGCCGCTCCTCGATGGCGCCGATGACGGGGAGTACGTCGTCGGGGCGTCGCACCCAGGTGAAGTGCAGGGCGAGGGATGCGCGGCCGTGGCTCGGGCTGAGCCACAGGTCGTCCGCGGCGACCGTGCGGATCTCCGAGACGAGGAGTACCGGGGCGATCCGGTCTCCGAGCGCGCGCAGGGCCGCCATCGCGTCGGCCGCCGCCTCGCGCGGCAGGAGCAGTTCGGACTGGAGCTCCTCGCCGTTGCTCGGGGTGAAGTCGGGGCGGAAGTGGGGCAGGCGCTCATGCCACGGTCCGGGGACGCCCAGCTGCTCGGTGCAGGACGACGGCGGCATGCCGGGGACCGGGTGGCGTGGGCCGTCCGCCAGCAGGCCGCCCATCCACCGGCCTCCCGGGGTGCCGGTCGGCAGGCGGTCGGTGCGGCGCTTCAGCCACACGGTGGCGGTCTCCGCGCGCCAGTCGGTGAACGCGCTGACGCTGTACGCGGCGCCGAACACGGCGTCGAAGTCCTCGGCGATGCGGTCCAGCGGCACGTCGTCGTACACCCACTGGGCGACGTCGAAGGCGGGTTCCACGGCGAGTGTCATACCGACGACGACACCGAGAGCGCCCAGGTTGACCACGGCACCGGGGAAGCGGTCCGGGTCGGAGGCGCGGTCCAGCGTCGTCCGCGTGCCGTCGGGGCCGATCAGCTCGATCCCGGTCACCGCGGTGGCCAGACCGCGCAGCGAGTCCCCTGAACCGTGCGTGCCGGTGGCGCACGATCCCGCGACCGAGATGTGCGGCAGCGACGCCAGGTTGGCGAGGGCGAGACTCCGATCCTGGAGCGCCGAGGCGACCTCCGCGTACCGCATGCCGGCCGAGACGCTCACGGTGGCGCGGTCCTCGGACACCTGCACCCGGCGCGCGAGCCCGTCCAGGAGCACGAGGTCGCCGTCCGTGTCCACGATGCGGTTGAAGGAGTGTCCGCTGCCGAGGACCCGTACCTTCTCGGCGGAGGCGACGGTCCGGCACAGCTCGTCCTCCGACGTCGGACGGTGGACCCGCGCCGCGCCGAAGGTGACGTTTCCCGCCCAGTTCCGCAGTGGTGTATCGGTCGCGGGCATCCGCATGTCCGTCCTCAAAAGGTGTTCGCGTTCAACTATTTCGACGCTGAAGACGCATGTTGCGAAAATCTAGAAGGATCTTGCCGATGCGTCAAGGCTGCTGGGGTGCGTTGATCCCCTTGCCCCGTCTCACCCCCAAGAAGTTACGATCCGTACCGTGAACTCCTCAGCGGTGCAGAAGAAGCAGATGCCGGCGTCCCAGGATGCTTCCGGGGCGGGCACGGCGACGCTTGCTGAGATCGCCCGCGAGGCGGGAGTCTCGGCTCCGACTGTTTCGAAGGTCCTCAACGGCCGGGCCGATGTCGCTCCGGCCACCCGCGAGCGGGTCGAGGAACTGCTCCGCCACCACGGCTACCAGCGCCGCAGGGCCAACACCACGGCCATCCCCCTCCTTGAACTGGTCTTCCACGAGCTGGACAGCTCCTGGTCGATGGAGGTGATCCGCGGGGTCGAGAACGTGGCCCGCGAGGAGGGGCTCAGCCTGGTCCTGTCCGAGCACGCCGGGCAGCTCAGCATCGGCCAGTCCTGGGTCGACGGCGTTCTCGCCCGCCGTCCCACCGGCGTGATCCTCGTCCTGTCCGGGCTCGACGCCGCTCAGCGGGCGCAGCTCACCAGCCGTGACATCCCGTTCGTGGTGATGGACCCGGCGGGCGACCCCGGTGACGACGTGCCCGCGATCGGCGCCACGAACTGGCAGGGCGGGCTCGCCGCCACGCGGCACCTGCTGGAGCTGGGTCATCGCCGGATCGGTGTGATCGCCGGCCCGGCGGGGATGATGTGCAGCCGTGCCCGGATCGACGGCTATCGGGCGGCTCTGGAGACGGCCGGGGTCGCCTTCGACCCGGCGCTGATCCGCGAGGGGACCTTCCACCACGAGTCCGGCCACGCGGCCGGTCTCGAACTGCTCGGCCTGCCGGACCGGCCGACCGCCGTGTTCGCCGGCAACGACCTCCAGGCGCTCGGCCTCTATGAGGCGGCCCGTGAAATGGGCCTGCGGATCCCGGACGACGTCAGCGTCGTGGGCTTCGACGATCTGCCCCTGGCCCGCTGGGTCGGGCCGCCGCTGACCACCGTCCGCCAGCCCCTGGTCGAGATGGCCGAGGCGGCGGCACGGCTGACCCTCGACCTGGCACGGGGCAAGAAGCCCGCCACGCTGCGCATGGACCTGGCCACTCGCCTCGTCGTGCGGAGCAGCACGGCGGCGCCCGCCGAGCGGTAGCCCTCGCCCCACCTCGCCACCTCGCCTATTGGCCATCACGCCCTGCGGCGATCTTCGAAACTGTCGGCGCGCATCGTCCGCACGCTCTTCGGCGGCCCGAACCGGACCGCCGCCCCGTCGCGCCCTTTCGCCACAAGGCCTGCCCAGCGCCAGGCGCCCGAACCGATAACGCTTCGGAAACCCGTCCGCCGAGGGTTGACCGCCCGTTCAGCGCGCCTTAGCGTCACACCGCCCAGCATATTTCGCTCTCTTGACCGACACTTTCGAGAGGCTTCAAAGATGAAGACACCCGCACGGATCTCCCGCGCCGTCGCCGGAGGTGTGGCGCTCGCCCTCGGCCTGACCCTGTCGGCCTGTGGCGGCGGCTCCTCCGACTCGGCGGGCGGCGGGGACTCCGACAAGATCCACGTGCTGGTGTACGGGGACGCTGCCAACAAGGTCGAGAAACAGCTCGTCGCCACCTTCAACAAGACGTCGAAGGTCAAGGCGGTCCTGGACACCATCCCCGGCGCCGACTACCAGCAGAAGCTGCAGACCATCATCAGCACCCCGCAGGCCCCGGATGTCTTCTTCAACTGGGGCGGCGGCAGCATCAAGCCCTTCGTCGACGCCGACCTCCTGCTGCCGCTCGACGACTTCATCAAGGACGACCCGGCCCTCAAGTCCAGCTTCCTGCCGTCGGTCTTCGACAGCGCGTCGGTGAACGGCAAGCCCTACGGCGTCCCGATGCGCGGCACGCAGCCGGTGCTGCTCTTCAACAACAAGAAGGTCCTGGCCGATGCCGGTGTCACGCCGCCCAAGACCTGGGATGACCTGCTCGGCGCGGTGAAGGCGCTCAAGGCCAAGGGCGTCACCCCGATCGCGCTCGGCGGCGGCGACCAGTGGCCGACGCTGATGTGGTTCGAGTACCTCTACGACCGTGTCGCCGGCCCGGAGGTCTTCCAGAAGGCGCTCGGCGGTGACAAGAGCGCCTGGGAGAGCGCGGGCAGCAAGAAGGCTCTGGGCATGATCAGGCAGCTCGTCGACGCGGGTGCCTTCGGCACCAACTACGACTCGGTCAAGTTCACCGACCAGGGCTCGCCCACGCTGCTCGCCACCGGCAAGGCCGGCTTCGAGCTCATGGGTTCCTGGGAGTACTCGACCCAGCAGGACTCCCACCCCGCCTTCGCCAAGAAGGACCTCGGCTACTCCTCGTTCCCGACGGTCGCGGGCGGCACGGGCGACGCCGGCAACCTCGTCGGCAACACCAACAACTTCTACTCCGTGATGAAGAAGACGAAGCACCCCGAGGCCGTCGCCGAGTTCCTGAAGCTCCAGTACTCCGACGAGTTCGTAAAGGCGCAGCTGGGCATCGGCAACCTGCCGACCACGACCAACACGGAGAAGTTCCTCGGCACCTCCGCGAGCCCGGCGTACTCGAAGTACCAGTTCGACCTCGTGAAGAAGGCCCCGGCGTTCCAGCTCTCCTGGGACCAGGCCTACCCCCAGTCCGCCTCGACGCCCATGCACCAGGCGGTCCAGCAGTTCTTCAACGGCGGGCTCGACACCGACGGCTTCATCAAGGCCATGCAGGCCTTGCCCACCACGTGAGACCGGGTGCCGAGATGACCACCACCGTCACCAAGGCCGCAGTCGTGGCCGAACGACGGCCCGCCAGGCCGCGCGCGGGCGGAGTGGGGCGCCCGGGTTTCGCCTGGGCGCTGCCCGCCACCGCGTTCTTCGTCCTGTTCGCCGTCGTCCCACTCGTCCTGGTCGCCGTGCTGTCCTTCACGAGCTGGAACGGCCTGGGCGCGCCCCGGTTCGCCGGGCTCGACAACTGGACCAAGCTCTTCGACGACCCGGTGATGCTCAACAGCCTCTGGCTGAGCGTGCTGATCACCGTCCTGGGCGTCCTCGTCCAGACGCCGCTGAGCATCCTGCTCGGCGTCTGGGCGGCGGGCCGCCAGCGCAACCGCGCCGTCCTGTCGGCGATCTACTTCGTCCCGCTGCTGCTGTCCGCCACCGCGGTCTCCGTCCTGTGGCGCACCCTGCTCGACCCCAACTTCGGTGTGCCGTCGCAGGCCAAGTGGCTGTTCGGCGACGGCAATCTGCTCGGCATGCAGAGCGGGGCCATCGGGGTGCTGGTCTTCGTGGGGGCCTGGCAGTTCACCCCGTTCCACACCCTGATCTACCAGGGCGCGGCGCGGGCCATCCCCCAAGTCCTTTACCAGGCAGCCCAGATCGACGGCGCGGGCACGGTGCGCCAGTTCTTCCACATCACGCTGCCGCAACTGCGCAACACCATGATCACGTCGATGATCCTGATGGTCGTCGGCGGCCTCACCACGTTCGACACGGTCCTGATCCTCACCCAGGGCGGTCCCGGCACGGACACCACCATCAGCGCCTACTACATGTACCAAAAGGCCTTCAAGAGCTTCGACTTCGGCGCGGGCTCGGCCATCGCGCTGCTCCTGGTGGTGGTCGCGACGGTCATCTCGCTCGTCGTCGTACGGGTCTCGGGCTACGACAAGATGCGCAGCTCGGTGGAGGGCCTGTGAGCAAGCAACGCCCCAACTACCTGGCCGGCCTGGCTTCCGTGGTCTGGCTGCTCGTCGTCGGCGCACCGCTCTACGTCCTGGTCTCGGCGTCCGTGCAGTCCCGCGCGGGCTACGGCGCGAGCGGTCCGCTGAGCCTGCCGCGGCACTTCACGCTGCGGAACTACATCGACGACTTCTCCACCGGCTTCGGCCGGTACTTCCTCAACACGGTGATCGTGACCGTGTGCGTGGTCGCCATCGTCCTCGTGGTGGTGCCGCCGCTGTCGTACACCATCGTCCGCAGCCGCGGCCGCGTCACGACCGCCGTCTTCCGCCTCTTCCTGCTCGGTCTCGCCATCCCCGCGCAGGCGGTGATCGTGCCGATGTTCTACGTCATCAGCAAGGCGGGGCTCTACGACAACCTCATCGGCGTCATCCTGCCGACCGCGGCCTTCTCACTCCCCATGTGCGCCCTGGTCCTGACCGGCGTGATGCGCGACATCACCCCGGATCTGTACGAGGCGATGGCCATCGACGGGGCCTCCTCGTGGCGGGTGTTCGGTCAGCTCGTACTCCCCCTGTCGCGGGGCGGCCTCTCGACGATCGCGGTCTTCTCCGCCCTCCAGGCGTGGAACGGCTTCCTGTTCCCCCTGGTGCTCACCCAGTCCGACTCCACCAAGGTGATCACCTTGGGGCTCTACAACTTCCGCACCCAGTACGGCATCAACGTCCCGGGGCTGCTGGCCGCCGTGGTCCTGTCCATGGTGCCCGTCCTGCTCGTCTACCTGTTCGCCCGGCGCACCCTGGTCCAGGGGCTCATGGGCGTGGGAGGAAAGTGACCCACAACGTGGCCGTAACGACAGAATCCACCACGCCCCTGTGGCGCGACACGACCCTCGACCACGAGACGCGCGCCGACGCCCTCATTGCCGAGATGACCCTCCAGGAGAAGGTCGCCCAGCTGTTCGGCGTCTGGGTCGGGGCGTCCGACGAGGGGGGCGAAGTCGCCCCGCACCAGCACGAGATGGAGGAGGCGGTCGACTTCGAGGCGCTGCTGCCGCACGGTCTCGGGCAGCTCACCAGACCCTTCGGCACCGCCCCCGTCGACCCCGCCCTCGGCGCGCTGTCGCTGCTGCGCACCCAGCGCCGCATCGCCGCGGGCAACCGCTTCGGCATCCCGGCCGTCGCCCACGAGGAGTGCCTCGCGGGCTTCGCCGCCTGGGGCGCGACCGCCTACCCCGTCCCGCTGGCGTGGGGCGCGACGTTCGATCCGGCGCTGGTACGGCGCATGGCCCGGGCCATCGGGCAGGACATGCGCTCGGTGGGTGTCCACCAGGGTCTCGCCCCCGTGCTCGACGTCGTGCGCGACGCACGGTGGGGCCGCGTCGAGGAGACCATGGGCGAGGATCCGTACCTCGTCGGCACGCTCGGCTCCGCCTACGTCCAGGGCCTGGAGTCCGCCGGGATCGTCGCCACCGTGAAGCACTTCGTGGGCTACTCCGCCTCCCGCGCGGGACGCAACCTCGCACCCGTCGGCATGGGGCCCAGGGAGCGTGCCGATGTGATGCTGCCGCCGTTCGAGATGGCGCTGCGCGAGGGCGGTGCCCGCTCGGTGATGCACGCCTACACCGACACGGACGGCGTCCCGTCGGCAGCCGACGAGCAGCTGCTCACCGGGCTGTTGCGGGACACCTGGGGCTTCACGGGGACGGTGGTGGCGGACTACTTCGGTGTCGGGTTCCTCAAGACCCTGCACGGTGTCGCCGCGACTTGGGGTGAGGCCGCCGGCGCCGCGCTGGCCGCGGGGGTGGACGTGGAACTGCCCACCGTCAAGGCGTTCGGGCAGCCGCTCCTCGACGCGGTCGCGGACGGGAAGGTGTCCGAGGCCGTCGTGGACCGCGCGCTGCGCCGTGTGCTCGTGCAGAAGGCGCAGCTGGGCCTCCTCGACACCGGCTGGGACGCGGTGCCGCAGGCGCTGGCCGGTGCGGACCTCGGGGACCCGCAGGCGCTGCGCGGAACCGTGGTCCTGGACACCGCGGACCGCCGCGCTCTCGCCCGGGAGGTCGCCGAGCAGGCCGTCGTCCTGCTCCGCAACGACGGCACACTCCCCCTGACCCGGCCCGCCAGGATCGCGGTCGTCGGCCCGACCGCCGACACCGCGACGGCCGTCCTGGGCTGCTACGCGTTCCCGGTGCACGTGGGTCAACGGCACCCCGAGATACCGGCCGGGATCGAACTGCCCACCCTGGTCGAGGCGTTGAGGACCGAGTTCCCCGACAGCGCGGTCGTCACCGCGCCCGGGTGCGGCATCGACGACACCGGCACCGACGGTTTCGCCGAGGCCGTGGAGCTGGCCCGTGGCGCCGACGTCGTCGTCCTCGCGCTGGGCGACCGCGCCGGGCTCTTCGGCCGCGGCACCAGCGGCGAGGGCTGCGACGCGGAAACGCTCGCGCTGCCCGGCGTGCAGGAGCAGCTCCTGAACACGCTCCTGGACACCGGCACACCGGTCGTCCTGACACTCCTGGCGGGACGCCCGTACGCGCTCGGCCGTGCGGTACGGGAGTCGGCCGCCGTCGTCCAGTCGTTCTTCCCCGGCGAGGAGGGCACGCCCGCCATCGCCGGTGTGCTCAGCGGGCGGGTCGCCCCGTCCGGACGGCTGCCCGTCAGCATCCCGAACGGCCCGGGAGCCCAGCCGTCCACGTATCTGGCGGCGCGGCTCGGGCAGGTCAACGAGGTGTCGAACATCGACCCGACACCGGCGTTCGGCTTCGGGCACGGCCTGACGTACACGTCGTTCGACTGGTCCGATCTCACCGTGGAGCGCGCGACGGTCAGGACGGACGGCGAGGCCGAACTCGCCTTCACCGTAAGGAACTCGGGCGACCGTGACGGCACCGAGGTCGCGCAGCTCTATCTGCACGACCCGGTCGCCTCGGTCGTGCAACCCGTCCAGCGGCTGATCGGGTTCGTGCGCCTGGCACTCGCGCCCGGGCAGGCCGCGCGGGTCCGTGTGACGGTGCCCGCGGACCTCGCGTCGTTCACCGGGCGGGACGGGCGGCGGATCGTCGAACCGGGCGAGCTGGAACTGCGGCTCGGCGCGTCCAGCACCGACCTCCGGCTGACCGCGAAGGTGACGCTCACCGGACCTGTGCGGGCGGTGGGCCACACCCGCAGGCTGCACGCCGATTTCGGCGTCACCACGCGATGAAACAGCCGTGGCCCGTACCTTCCGGAAAGGTACGGGCCACGCGTCACCGGCGCGCTACCAGATGCGCACGCGGTCCGCCGGGTCGAGCCACAGGCCGTCGCTGTCCGACGTGTTGAACGCGTCGTGGAACTCGTCGAGGTTGCGCACGATGTTCGCGCGGAACTCCGGCGGCGAGTGCGGGTCGATGGTCAGGTACTGCTGCTCCTGCTCCTTGCGCCGCTTGGTGCGCCAGCAGTAGGCCCAGTTGAGGAACAGCCGCTGGGAGCCGGTGGTGGCGCCGTGCTCGGGCGAGGGGGTGTCGCCCAGCGAGATGACGTACGCCTTGTGGCCGATGGTCAGGCCGCCGAGGTCGCCGATGTTCTCGCCGACGGTGAGCGCGCCGTTGACCGACTCGCCGGGCAGGTTGCGCGGCGAGAAGCCGTCGTACTGCTCGATGAGGGCCTTCGACTTGGCCTCGAAGGACGTCTTGTCGGACGCGGTCCACCAGTCGTTGAGGTTGCCCGCGCCGTCGTACTGGGCGCCCTGGTCGTCGAAGCCGTGGCCGATCTCGTGGCCGATCACGGAGCCGATGCCGCCGTAGTTCTCGGCCGGGTCGGCGTCGGGCGCGAAGAACGGCTTCTGCAGGATGCCCGCGGGGAAGCAGATCTCGTTGGTGCCCGGGTTGTAGTACGCGTTCACCGTCTGCGGCAGCATGAACCACTCGTCGCGGTCGACCGGCGAGCCGATCTTGGCGAGCTCGCGGTCCGTCTCGAACGCCGCGGCCGCCTGCGCGTTGGCGAGCAGGTCGTCCGCGGTGACCTGGAGCTTGGAGTAGTCGCGGAACTTGTCCGGGTAGCCGATCTTGGGGCGGAACGTGGCGAGCTTCTCGTACGCCCGCTCCTTCGTCTCGTCGGTCATCCAGTCGAGCTGGGCGATCGACTGGCGGTACGCCTCGAGGAGGTTGGCGACGAGCTCGTCCATCATCGCCTTGGACGCCGGCGGGAAGTGCCGGGCCACGTACTCCTTGCCGACGGCCTCGCCCATCGCGCCCTCGACGAGCGCGACGGCGCGCTTCCAGCGGGCCCGCAGCTCCGGAGTGCCGTTGAGCGTGCGCCCGTAGAAGTCGAAGTTGTTCTGGACGAACGCGTCCGAGAGGTACGGCGCCGAGGCGCGCAGGACGCGCACCAGCACCCAGTCGCGCCACTGCTCGATCGGGAACTCGGTCAGGACCTGGGAGAGGTGGGCGAAGTACGACGGCTGCCGGACGCAGGTCTCGGCGATGGTCGCGTCGGTGCCGCCGATCGCGGCGGCGTAGCCGTGCCAGTCGAACTCCGGCGCCAGTGCCTTGAGTTCGTCCAGGGCGGTGAGGTTGTAGGTCTTCTGTACGTCACGGGTCTCGGCCCGCTCCCAGTGGCCCGCGGCCAGCTTGGTCTCGATGGCGAGGACCGTGCGCGCGGCGGCCGCGGGGTCGGCGTGCTCGGCGAGCGTCAGCAGATCGGTGAGGTAGGTGACGTACTTGTCGCGGATCTCGGCGAACTTGTCGTCGCGGTAGTACGACTCGTCGGGCAGGCCGAGGCCGCCCTGCACGACGTTGACGAGGTAGCGGTCGGAGTTGCGGTCGTCGGTGTCGACGTACGACCCGAAGAGGCCGGAGCCGCCGACGCGCTCGAAGCGGCCGAGGAACGACGCGAGGCCCCGGAGGTCGGTGATGGCCGCGACCTCGTCGATCAGCGGACGCGCCGGCGCGAGCCCGAGCGCCTCGATGGCCCGCTCGTCCATGAAGGAGGCGTAGAGCGCGGCGATCTTGCGTGCCTCGCCACTGTCGGCCGAGGTCGACTCGGCCCCCGCCGCAAGTTCCTCGATGATCGCCTTGACCTGCTCCTCGGCGGTGTCGGCGAGCTGCACGAAGGGGCCCCAGCTCGAGCGGTCCTCGGGGATCGGCTCAGTGTCCAGCCAGTGGCCGTTGACGTGGCCGAACAGGTCGTCCTGCGGCCGGATCTCGGGGTTCATACCCGGGCGGGCGTCATCAAGAATGCTCATCGACGCAGCTTATGCGAGGTGCAGCCGGGACGTTCCGTAATCCCCCGGGCCGGGACTGTCACGGCATTTTACGAACATGTTCGTTGGGAACTTGTTCGCCACGAACATGTTCGTTATCGTCGTGGAGCGGCTCCCGGAACGGCGGGCGCCGTCCACCTGAAGGAGCACGCCATGACCACCACCCACCACCCCATCGCGATCGTCGGCGGAGGTCTCGGCGGCCTCGTCCTCGCGCGCGTTCTGCACCTCGGCGGCGTCGAAGCGGCCGTCTACGACCTGGAGGCCTCGGCCGCCGCCCGTCCCCAGGGCGGCATGCTCGACATGCACGTGGAGTCCGGCCAGGCCGCGCTGCGCGCCGCGGGTCTCCACAAGGAGTTCGTCGCCGCCATCCACGCGGGCGGCGAGTCCATGCGGATCCTGGACCGGCACGGAGCCGTACGCATGGAGGAGTCCGACGGCGGCGGCACCGACGGCCGGCCGGAGGTCAACCGCCACGATCTGCGCGACATGCTCCTCGCCTCACTGCCCGAGGGCACCATCCGCTGGGGCGCCAAGGTCACCGGCGCCCGCCCGCTGACCGGGGGCCGCCACGAGGTGACGCTCGCGTCCGGCGAGACGTTCACCACCGACCTGCTCGTCGGCGCCGACGGCGCCTGGTCCAAGGTCCGCCCGCTGCTCTCCGACGCCCGCCCCGCCTACTCCGGCATCTCGTTCGTCGAGGCGTACCTCGACGACGCGGACACCCTTCACCCGGAGAGTGCCGCTGTCGTCGGCGGCGGAGCGCTGTTCGCCCTCGGGGACGAGAAGGGCTTCCTCGCCCACCGGGAGAGCGACGGCCGGATCCACGTCTACTGCGCGCTGCGGGCGCCCGCCGACCGGTTCACCACCAGCGGCATCGACTTCGCCGACACCGAGGCGGCCAAGGCCCGTATCCTCACTTCCTTCGACGGCTGGGACGAGGCCTTGCGCGGACTCATCGGCGACGCCGACGGCGCGCTCGTCCCGCGGCCCATCCACGCCCTGCCCGTCGGACACCGGTGGGACCGGGTCCCGGGGGTGACCCTGCTGGGCGACGCCGCCCACCTGATGTCGCCGTTCGCCGGCGAGGGCGCGAACCTGGCGATGCTCGACGGCGCCGAGCTGGCCGCCGCGATCCTGGCGCACCCGGGCGAGACCGAGAAGGCGCTCGCCGTCTACGAGGAGGCGCTCTTCCCCCGCAGCGAGCACGCCGCAGCCGGTTCCGCCGACAACCTGGACGTCATCTTCAGCCCCGACGCGCCGCAGGGCCTGCTCGACATGTTCGCGTCGTTCCGCGAGGAGGCGGACGCCTCGGGAGAGAAGGCAGAGAGCGTGGGAACAGGTTCGTGACGAACTTGTTCGTCACGAACCCGGCTCGTTACGGTGAGCACGTGTCCCCCCAGCCCGCAGCACCCCGCAGCCGCCGAGAGCGCCCGGCCAAGCCCGCCCTGACCCGGGACGGCATCGTCGCGACCGCGGTCACGATCATGCGCGACGAAGGCCTCAAGCGCGTCACCATGCGCCGCCTTGCGCAGGAGCTCGACACGGGCCCGGCCTCGCTCTACGTGTACGTGCGCAACACCGCCGAGCTGCACGCGGCCATCCTGGACGAGTTGCTCGGCGAGGTCGACCTCTCCCCCGCCACCGCCGTAGGCGACTGGCAGGATCGTCTGGTGCGGATCCTGTCCTCGTACACCGCCGTGCTGTTCGAGCATCCGAGCCTCGCCCGGTCGGCACTCGTGGCGATGCCCTCGGGCGAGCACTACCTCGACCTGCTCGAAGCCCTTCTCG
This sequence comes from Streptomyces sp. NBC_01003, assembly GCF_045162695.1. NCBI lineage: Bacteria > Bacillati > Actinomycetota > Actinomycetes > Kitasatosporales > Streptomycetaceae > Streptomyces > Streptomyces sp. NBC_01003. The sequence goes on along the minus strand of NZ_CP108707.1, from coordinate 9,164,600 downwards.
CGCTGCTCGCCGAGGGTGGTGTCCCGGACGCGCAGGCCGCGTGGGGCGTGGACGCCCTTCTGCAGTACGCCACCTCGACCGCGGCCGAGCAGTCCACCCGCGACCGGGACGAGGACGCCCAGGGCGACTGGAACGCCCTCACCACCGCGCTGCACGACGTGTCCGCCACGAGCCACCCGCGCCTCGCCGCGCTGGGCGACGAACTGCTGTCCGGGCCGGGGCAGGCCCGCCTGGGCTGGGGCCTGCGGGTGCTGCTCAACGGGATGCCGCACACACCCAGGCCGTCCAGCGCCGACACTCCGTGACCCCCCACCCGGTGTCGCGGCAGGTCAACGCGTCGCCCTGACGTCCAGGCGCACGGTCAGCCGGCGGCCGGTCAGGCCCCTCGCGGTGGTCACACCGAACGCGTACCGGTCGACGACGGCCGACCCCACGACCGTCAGCCTGCGGCCCTCGACGGCCACGCTCTCCACGGTGACGTCGACCGGCCGGCTGACACCGACGACGGTCAACTGCCCGGTCAGAACTGTCACGTCGGTGCCCACCTCGACGCCTTCGCCGCGGAACGCGAACTCGGGATGGGTGGCCACATCGAGGTAGTCGGCCGACCGTACGTGGTCGTCGCGGCGCGCCAAACCCGACTCGAACGTGTCCGCTCCGATCCTCACGTCCACCGTGGACTTCGCCACAGGTCCGGTCACATCGATCCGTCCCCGCGTGATCCGGAAGCTGCCCCGCACCGGGAACAGCCCGAAGACCGTGCGCATACGGAAGTTCACGCTCGACGCCGCCGGATCGATCTCGTACGTGCCGCTGTCCGGCACAGGGTGTTCTCCCACTCGCGATGCCACCATGACCTCCATCGGTCCCGTCGCCGCCACTTCGGCGGCCGACCTCAGCATGTCCGGGGGCGGGTGGCACGCGGCAGAGCGAGATGTCGTCGCCCGGCCGGTACAAATGTCACCGCTGACGGCCCGCTCGGGCGCCACGTCCACTCGATGCACCCGACCGGCATCCCACGCAGAGGTGTTCTACACATCCGCGTCGGACACCGCCCGAAGCGGCGCGCACGGCCGTACACAGTGCCATCCCACCAACACTGCGCAGGGGCAATGCACCGAAGAACCGTGCACAAGTGTGTGTGGTGTGAGTACCCTTCGGCACCAACACACAGCCCCACAGCAACAGGAAGCGGGCAGTCATGTCGGACAGCAACACGCTCAAGTCCCAGTACTCCGCCCAGGTGGAGGCCGACATCGAGCGCAACGCCAAGGAACAGGATCGCGTCGCCGCCGAGTTGGCCGCACTTCAGGAGCAGCTCCAGACGCTGGACCACGACCGCACCCTGCTGGTGGGGATGCGCGAGGCACTCTCAGGTCAAGGCACGGCGGCGGTGGCCGAGGAGGCACCGGTCGCGCCGACGACGGCGCCTCCCGTCGAACTCCCCAAGGCGCGCAAGCCGAAGGGTGAGAGCGCGGCATCCCAGCCGCGCGCGAAGAAGGCGGCCGGCAAGAAGGAAACCGCGAAGAAGGCACCCACCGTCACGCAGCCCCGCACACCCGGCACCCCCACCCTGCGGGAAATCGTCCTGAACCTCATCACCACGAGCACCGAGCCGCGTTCGGCCGCCGAGGTCACCACGACGCTCGCCGAGACCCACCCGGAGCGCAAGGCCGGCGGCACGGTCGTGCGCAACACCCTCGAATCCCTCGTCGCCCGCGGTCAGGCCGAGCGCACCAAGCAGAACAAGTCCGTGTTCTACACCGCCCGTCCGGCCGCGGCGGCCACCACTGAGGACACCGACAAGAAGGACGCTCCGGCGAACGCCTGAGATATTCGGTCCCGGCACCGCACAACCACCACTATCGTGCGCCCTCATGGAACCCACCCCTGAGACGTACACGGCACTGGCGACCCGCATCCGGGCGGCGCCACCACGGTGCGGACCGGTCAGGCTCGTCGCCGTGGACGGCCCGTCGGGGGCGGGCAAGAGCACGTTCGCCGAGCGCCTGGCCGGGGCACTCGGCGGCGCGCGGATCGTACACACGGACGACTTCGCCTCGTGGGACGACCCGTTGGGCTGGTGGCCCCGCCTCGAGGATCAGGTGCTCCAGCCGTTGGGGAGCGGGGTGGCCGGCCGGTTCCAGCGCTACGACTGGGTGCGGCGCGAACTCGCCGAGTGGCACGACGTCCCCGTCGGCCACGCCCTCGTCCTCGAAGGTGTGTCGACAGCGCGCCGGGCCGTCGCCGACCGTCTCGCCTGTGCCGTGTGGGTCGAGACGGGTCGGACGGTGCGTCTGCGCAGGGGCCTGGCCCGTGACGGTGAGGACGCGCTGCCGCAGTGGCGTACGTGGATGGCCGCGGAGGACGAGCACTTCGCCCAGGACGGGACCCGGGAGCGGGCCGACGTGGTGGTCGACGGCAACCCGCGCACCGCGCCCGCCGATCCGGCACACACCTACATGCGCCTGAGGTAACCACTCACCTCGGTAAGGGAGTTCAGGATCGTCCGGCGCGTGACGTCCGACGCGCCAGGATGTCCAGGACGCGCTCGCCCCAACGGAGGTTCTCCTCCTCGAAGGCGCGGCCGCGCATCAACGTCAGGTACGGGCCGATGCGTTCGGCGTCGCGCAGGTACGTGTCCTCGTCGCGCCCGTCGAGGAGCCGCTCCCTGAGGCGTTCGTAGCGGGCCAGCTTGCCGCGCGCCCACCCCATGCGCTCCTCGACGAGCGCGCGTACGGCGTCCGGGTCCGCGCCGTCCGAGGCCTGGATCTTGACCATGAGTTCGTCGCGGATGGCGGTGGGCCTCGGCGGGGCGACCGCGAAGTCGTCCAGGGCGGCACGTCCCTCGTCGGTGAGCGTGAACATCCGCTTGTTCGGCCTGCGTTCCTGCGGCACGACCCGCGCCTCGACCAGGCCGTCCCCGGCGAGGCGCTCCAGTTCGCGGTAGAGCTGCTGCGGGGTCGCGGACCAGAAATTGGCCACCGCCACGTCGAACACCTTGGCCAGGTCGTACCCGGACGCCTCGCCCTCCAGGAGAGCCGCAAGGACCGCGTGCTTCAGAGACATCTGGACACGCTAACACCGGCACGATTAATCTCGGTCGCACCTATTCAACAAATTGACTATGGAGCGCGCGCATGAAGGCATTCCGCAAGGCCGTGGAGGCGAACGACCCCGACGCCGTCGAGGCGCTCCTCGCCGAGAACGTCGTGTTCACCAGCCCGGTCGCCTTCCACCCGTACCCCGGCAAGGCGATGACCGCCGCGATCCTCCGGGGCGTCATGCGGGTCTTCGAGGACTTCCGCTACGTACGGGAGATCAGCAGCGCCGACGGACGCGACCACGCCCTGGTCTTCGTCACCCGCGTCGGCGACCGCGAGGTCAACGGCTGCGACTTCATCCACCTCGACGAGAACGGGCTCATCGACGACTTCACGGTCATGGTGCGCCCGCTGTCCGGCGCCGAGGCTCTCTCCGAGGCCATGGGAGCGCAGTTCGAGCGGATCCGGCAGGAGGCCGCGGGCGCGTAGCCGCGCCGCCGCTGTGAGGCCGGCCGGGGCTACCAGCCCCGGCCGGCCTCCAGGAGCTGGTCGCGGACGAGGGCGATGTGCGGGTTGTCCGGCGTTCCGGGGCGCTGGACGACGTAACCGGTGTTGAAGGGCGGGTCCTCCGGGTCGTGGAGGAGGACGAGCTCACCCGCCGCGAGCAGTTCGCGGCACAGGTAGCGGGGCAGCACGCTGAACCCGGCGCCGGCCGCCACGGCGGACACGACCCCGCGCAGGTCGGGCACGGTGACGGCGGCCTTGCAGGTCAGGCGCCTGCCGAAGACGTGATGCCAGTACCGGCGGACGATCGGGAGTTCCTCCGCGTACGTGATGAGCGGGACGGTGTGCAGTATGCCGGGTCCGTCGGCGGCGATCCGGTCCGGGCCGCCGACACGGTCCGCCCAGGCGGGCGCGGCGACCAGGACGAACTCCTCGTCGGCGAGCGGCACCGACATCAGATTGCGGCCGCGGGGGCGGGCGGTGGCGATGACGAGGTCGTGCCGTCCGGTGCGCAGCTCCTCGAGGAGCGGGTCGGTCAGCCCGGTGCTGACGCGTAGCCGCACCCCCTTCTCGACCAGTGGTGCCAGCGCCGGCAGGACGCAGTGGCACAGCATCTCGGCCGGTCCCGCGAGGTGGACGGGCTCGGCCGCAGTGTCGGTGCCGGGTCCGCCCTGTCCGGCGACGGCCGACAGGGCGTCGAGCGGGTCGACCACCCGGGACGCGAGCTCGTCGGCGAAGGGGGCGGGAGCGACGCCGCGCAGCAGCCGCTCGAACAGCTCGCGGTCCAGCTGCCGCTCCAGCGAGCGGATCTGCGTGGTGACGGTCGGCTGTGACAGACCGAGCAGTCGGGCGGCCGCGGTGAAGGAACCCGACCGGTACACCGCGAGGAAGGTGCGCAGCAGATTCAGGTCCAGCGGACCCGTGTGCGCCGTCCGGCCTATTCCCGGAGACCCATTCGAATCCCTATTTCTCATATTGACCACCCTATTGGATTCCTATGGGAGACCCGTCCTACGGTCGGTGCCGTCGCCACACTGACGATCTGAGCACAAAGCGTCAGACTTTCCGCGATCCGAACCCACTCCGGGCCAACGGGCCCGCACCCTCGGAGCACTCACCATGTCGAAGATCCTTTTCGTAGTCACCGGCGCCACCCACTGGACGCTGGCCGACGGCACGCTGCACCCGACCGGCTTCTGGGCGGAGGAGGCCGTCGCCCCGTACGAAGCCTTCAAGTCCGCGGGCCACGACGTCGTCGTGGCCACCCCCGGCGGCGTCGTCCCGACCGTGGACAGAGCTCCCTCGCGCCCGAGTTCAACGGCGGCCAGGAAGGCGCGGACCAGGTGACCGCGGCCCTCGCCTCCTTCAGCGAACTCCAGCACCCGGTCAAGCTGGAGGGCGTGAACCTCGACGACTACGCGGCGGTGTTCTACCCCGGCGGCCACGGGCCCATGGAGGACCTCTCCGCCGACGCCGACTCGGGCAGGCTCCTCACCCTCGCCCTGGAGACGGGCAAGCCGCTCGGCATCGTCTGCCACGCCCCGGCCGCCATGCTCGCCGCGATCAAGGGCGACGGCTCCAACGCCTTCGCCGGGTACAAGGTGACCGCCTTCACCAACGCCGAGGAGACCCAGGCCGGCTTCGCCGACCAGGCGAAGTGGCTGCTCCAGGACCGCCTCGTCAACGCGGGCGTGGACTTCCAGGAGGGCGAGCCGTGGGCCCCGAAGACGGTCGTCGACCGCAACCTGGTCACGGGCCAGAACCCGTCCTCCGCCGCGCCGCTCGCGGCCGAGCTGCTCAAGAAGCTGGCCTGACGATGGGCGCCGACCGGCTCGACGAGGTCCTCGACGCCGCCTACGACTGCCTGACCAGGTACGGCGTGCGGCGCACCACGATGGACGACATCGCCTCCACCATGGGCGTGTCCCGGTCCGCGGTCTACCAGTACGTACGGAACAAGGACGACGCCTTCCGCCGGCTCGCCGAGCGTCAGCACGCGCAGGCGCTGGAGCGGGCCCGGCGGGCGGCAGCCGAGGATTCTCCCCTCGCCGAGCGCGTCCGGGGTGTCCTGGCCGCCAAGCTCGACCTGGTCCTGCGCCTCGCCGGGGACTCGCCGCACTCCGCCGAGCTCCTCGACGCGAAGGCCCGGCTGTTCGGCGACATCTGCCACACGTTCACTGCGGATCTGCGCCGGCTGCTGACCGAGCTGTTCACGGAGGCGGGCACCCCCGCCGCCGTGGAACCCGCCGAGGCCGCCGACATCTGCGTCGCCCTGGTGGTCGGCCTGGAGTCGGTGTCCGACGCACGGCAGTTGTTCACCCCGGCCACGGACGCGCTGCTCGCAGGGCTCCTCGGCAGCCCCATATCCCTATGCACCTCGCGGGTGACAACGCCCGGCGGGGCGCCGCCCGGATCCGCGACGCATCCCGCCTGACCGGCCACACTGTGCCCACTCCAGGCCACCGCCGCGCTCTTCCCCCCACCCCTGACTTCCCGCTCGACACCCGCCGGGCACCCCCTCGCAGGAGACCCCTCGTGACCGACATCGAAGACCTTGTTGCCCGCCTCCGCGCCACCTTCGCCAGTGGCCGCACCAAGCCGCTCGCCTGGCGCAAGGAGCAGCTCACCCGGCTGCGCTCCCTGTTCACGGAGCACCGGGGCGACATCGCGGACGCCCTGCACGCCGATCTGCACAAGCCGCGCGCCGACGCCTTCGCCACCGAAATCGACTTCCCCGTACGGGAGATCGACCACACCCTGAACCATCTCGACGAGTGGCTGCGCCCCCGGCCGGTGGCATCCGGCGCCCTCGCGGGGCTGCCCGACGGATCGGCGGCCGGAACGCAGTACGACCCGCTCGGCACCGTCCTGATCATCGCGCCCTGGAACTACCCGGTGCAGCTGCTGCTGGTGCCGCTCGTCGGCGCGCTCGCAGCCGGCAACACCGTCGTACTCAAGCCGAGCGAGGTCACCCCGGCGACCTCCGCGCTCATCGCCCGCCTGGTGCCCGAGTACCTCGACAAGGAGGCCGTCGCCGTCGTCGAGGGCGGCATCCCCGAGACCACCGAGCTGCTCACCCAGCGCTGGGACCACATCTTCTACACCGGCAACGGCACGGTCGGCCGCATCGTCATGCGGGCCGCCGCCGAGCACCTGACCCCGGTCACCCTCGAACTGGGCGGGAAGTCCCCGGTGTTCGTGGACCGCGACGTCAATCTGAACCGCGTCGCCGAGCGCCTCGCGGGCGCCAAGTTCCGCAACGCCGGGCAGACGTGTGTCGCCCCCGACTATGTGCTGACCGACCCGGAGACCGCCCCCGCACTCGCCGACGCGCTCGCCAAGGCGGTCGAGGCGATGTTCGGCACCGACCCGCAGGCCTCGGACGCGTACGGGCGCATCGTCAACGAGCGGCACTTCGACCGGGTGTCCGCGCTGCTCGGCTCCGGGACGACGGCCTTCGGCGGGCAGACCGACCGCGACGACACCTACATCGCGCCGACCGTCCTCACCGGCGTGAAGCCCGACGAGCCGGTCATGCGGGAGGAGATCTTCGGCCCCGTCCTGCCCATCGTCGAGGTCGCCGGGCTCGACGAAGCCATCGAGTTCATCAACGACCGCGACAAGCCGCTCGCGCTCTACGGCTTCACCGAGAGCGAGGACACCCGGCGCCGCCTCGCAGACGAGACGTCCTCCGGCGGCATCGGATTCGGGCTGCCGATGGCCCATCTCCGCATCCCCGAGCTGCCGTTCGGCGGAGTCGGCGAGAGCGGTCTCGGCAACTATCACGGCCCGCACTCCATCGCGACGTTCAGCCACCGCAAGGCCCGGCTCGACGTGCCGCTGGGCTGAACCGGCCGGGCGGGGCGGGTCTCGGGGCCCCGCCCCTCTCGCAGCCGCGAGCCGTGATCCTCGACTGCCCCCGCATACGCGAGTGTGTGGCAGTCATGTGGAGCTTCCCCGCACCGTATACACCGTCCGCCTCCCGCGCCCTAGGCTCCCCGGTTGATCAACTCAATCCGTGCGCCGGGAGGCACCCCATGGCAGAACAGAGCCGTTCGCCACGTGAACCCGCACAACCCGATGGCCCCGGACGGCGGCGGGTGCTCGCGTATCTGCTCGCCGCGCCGACGCTGGCGGTCGGTGCGCGCATCGGCCTGGACGCCGTGGGCGGTGAGTCCGCAGAAGCCGCGGTGCCTTCCGTGCCGCAGCCTGAGGAGCTCTTCGACCTCGGTGACATGCAGACCCTGGCGGCGGCGCCCACGTCCGGTCTCATCTCCGTCCAGGTGCACTCCGACGGGACGGCGTCGTTCGCGGTCCCGCGCGCCGAGGTGGGCCAGGGCATGACCACGGCGGTCGCCATGATGATCGCCGAGGAGATGGACCTCCCGCTGGCGAAGGTACGGGTGTCCCTGGCCGACGCACGCCCGGAACTCCTGATGAACCAGCTGACCGGCGGCTCCAACTCGATGCGCAGCATCTACCTCCCCGTCCGCTCCGCCGCGGCCGTCGCCAGGCAGCGACTCGTCGCCACGGCCGCACAGCAATGGGATGTACCGGAGTCCGAACTGACCACGCAGGAAGGCGTGATCACGCACGGCACCGCGAAGAGCGCCACGTACGGCTCGCTCGCCGAGGCCGCCGCCACCGCGCGCACCGTCACCGCCTCCGCCCACCTCAAGTCCACGTCCGACTTCACGATCCTGGGCACGCCGCAGAACCGTATCGACGCACGCGACATCGTGACCGGCGCCAAGAAGTTCGGCATGGACCTCCACGTGCCCGACGCCAAGCCGACGATGGTGCGCAGGCCGCCCACGGTCAACGGCACGGTGGTGTCCGTCGCGAACGCCGACGCCGTCAGGAACATGCCGGGCATCACCGATGTCGCCACCGTCGAGCACGGCGTCGCGGTTCGCGGCGAGACCTTCGGCCAGTGCATCGACGCGCTGCGGGCGCTCGACGTGACCTGGGGCCCCGGCACGGTGGACAAGGAGTCGGACGACACCGTCCTCGCCAAGCTCAGGGCCGCGGCGCTGCCCATGGTCGTCCCGCCGCTCCTCACCAAGAAGATCGACGCCGAGTTCACCTTCGCGTTCGCCAGCAACAGCCCGCTGGAGCCGGACAACGCGATCGCCGACGTGCGCCCCGGCCGCGCCGAGATCTGGGCGAGCCTCAAGGTTCCGATCGTGGCGCAGCGCGACATCGCCGACCGGCTCGGGCTGCCGCAGACGGCTGTCACGGTGCATGTGGTGGAGGGCGGCGGTTCGTTCGGGCGGCATCTCTTCCATGACGTGGCCGCCGAGGCCGCGGAGATCTCGCAGAAGATGGGCAAGCCGGTCAAGCTGTCGTGGTCACGGACCGACAACTTCCGGCAGGGCAGGACCCATCCGATGTGCGTCTCGCGGGTGCGCGCCACCTACGCGCTCGGCAACGTCGTCAGCTACGAGCAGCGCCACACCAGTTCGCAGACCGACTTCGGGCACGGGCTCGGAGAGATGATCACGTCGACGGCGGCGAAGCTGCCCGTGGCCGGCAACCTCACGTTCGCCGAGACCATCTTCCAGCTGACCCAGTCCACGCCGTACAACTTCGGTGTCACCACGCAGCTCCTCAACGAGGTGCCGCTGAAGTTCAACACCGGCAGCATGCGCAACATCTACTCGCCCAACGTGGCGTGCGCGCGCGAGCTCGTCGTCGACCGACTGGCCGCGAAAATGGGCAAGGACCCCGTCGCCTTCCGCCGCGAGTTCCTCAAGGAGAAGCGGCTGCGCGCCGTCCTCGACAAGGCGGCCGAGGCCGGGGAGTGGGGCAGGTCGCTGCCCGCAGGTGTCGCACAGGGGATCGCCCTGCACACGGAGTACCGCGGCGCGGTCGCCTCGCTCGTCGAGATCGACTGCCGGCCCGAGACGGTGAACCGCGAGGTCAAGGACGGTGTCACCGGCCCGCGCGTGACCCGCGCCCTGATGGTCGTCGACGCCGGATTCGCCATCAACCCCCGTGGTCTGGAAGCCCAGATGATGGGCGGGATGAACGACGCGCTCGCGATGGCCCTCACCTCCAGCCTGCACATCAAGGACGGCATCCCGCTGGAGGGCAGCTGGGACCACTACTTCTACACGCGGCAGTGGAACACCCCGCCCGAACTGCGGGTCATCGTCATGCCGTCCACCGGCGACAAGCCCTCAGGGGCGGGCGAGCTGGGTGTCGCGCCCGCGTTCGCCGCCATCGCCTGCGCCTACGCGCGCGCCACGGGCACCCTGCCGACGAGCTTCCCGATCAACCACGCCACCCTCTCCTTCGACCCGCTGCCCCTCGAACCGTCCACACCCCAGTCCCCCACCGACGGTCTCGACCGCGCCTTCTGAGGAGCCCCGCCATGCCCAGTCACACCTTCAAGCTCAACGGCGAGCAGATCACGGTCGAGGCCGAGGACGACGTACGGCTGCTGTGGGTTCTGCGCGACCTGCTCGGCGTCACGGGACCCAAGTACGGCTGCGGCCTCGGCGTGTGCCAGGCCTGTACGTCGCACATCAACGGCAAGGCGTTCAACCCGTGTTCGGTGCCGGTGTCGAAGATCGGGCCCGAGGACGAGGTCACCACCATCGAGGGTCTGCCCGCCACGGTGGGCCAGGACCTCCACCCGATGCAGGAGGCCTGGCTCGACCTCGATGTCGCGCAGTGCGGATACTGCCAGCCGGGCCAGATCATGACGGCGGTCGCCAAGGTCCGGCGCGCGGCGGAGGCCGGCCGCGACATCACCGACGCGGACCTCGACGAGATCCGCAACATCTGCCGCTGCGGCACGTACACGCGCATCCGCGAGGCCATCAAGGCGGGCGCGAAAAACATGTGAACGCCCATCGTGCGCCGCCCCGGCGAAAGGCCTCAGGCCAGCGGCCGGGGAGGTGCGGGCGCTCTGCCGACGTCGCGTACGAGGTCCAGGCCGAGTACCCGGTCCACATACGCGAAGGTCTCGAAGAGCGCTCCGGCCGGGGCGTCCCCGGAGTGCTCCAGGCGGTGCAGCGTGCTCAGCACCCCGGGCAGGTCGAGGTCGTCCTCCAGGCAGTCGCGAATGCTGTCGCGGGCGGGTCCGGGCATGGGCCGGGACGGGCTGTCCGCCCAGGTGGCCACCGCGTGCCGCCACCGCAGAAGCGTGTGATGGGCGGCGGACACCGACGCGGGTGCGAGGCGCAAGGGCTCCGTGCGCGGCTCGGTCAGGAGCGCGAGCCGCAGGGCCAACGGGTCGTCGGCTCGGTCCGCGACACCGTCGGCGGCGTGGGCGTCGCCGACGGCGAGCCGGATGACGTCCCCGCTCGCCTCGTCCGGCGCGTCCTCATTCGGTCCCACACGGACGGCGAACGGACCCCCCAGCTCGCCCTCCACACCCCGCTCGTCCCCGTGCGCGGCGGCCGGGTGCATGCCGAGCTCGGCGGCCCGCGCCTGGAGCGCCGTGCGCCGTTCGTCGGCCCCTTCCGGGCAGATCAGCCCTGTGTACGCGATGGTTCCGGACAGCTCCAGTACTCGGGTCAGGACGTCGGCGACGAGCATCGCCCGTACGTCGGAAAGCGCCTCGCCGCCCTCGGGGAGGGCCACGGGCACGCCGATGCGCACCACGCTCCGGTGCATCACCGGAGCGACAGGAAGGCCCGAGCAGGCATCGACGAGGCGCAGCATGGCGCGAAGCCTATGCGCAACTCCCTCCGCCCGCCGAGACGTGCGGCCGAATCAGGACCTCGCGCGTCGCGGATCGGGGGTCCGCGACGGGCGTTCGGCCCCAACTGGCCAACACCGTCGACGTGTTGGCGGGGCGGTCACGCCCGGCGGAGCCTGACGCCGGCGACGGCCGGCAGGAGTACGGCCGCGACCTTGATCGCGCCCACCACGGCGATCAGCGCAGGGACGGAGATGTCGTAGAGCGTCCCCCGTGAGCGCCCCTCCGGCGAACGCCGCCACCCCCACGACCGCGGCGAAGACGCCGTACGCAGTCGCCCTGCGGCCCGGCGCGACGAGATCGGCCACGACCGCGCGCAGGGTGGACTCCCGCACACCGGTCGCCGCACCACACCGGAGCGCCGAGCACGACCGGGGCGAGGGAGCCGGTGAACGCGAGCGCGGGCACCGCCGCCGAGAGGCCGGCAGGACGATCAGCACCCCTCCCGTCACGGCGCCGACGACGGCCGCGGATGCGCCGAGCGGGGCGAGGAGGGGGCCGGTGACCGAGCGGGCGCCCTCGTGGACGAAGTCGGCGAGGAGGCTGACCGTGCCGAACCGGACACGAACCGCCAGGGCCTCGTCGCTGTCGCCTCTGGGGACATCCGGCCTCCTCCCCGCCGCCTTTCGGGTAGGTCGGCGGCGCCCCGGCCGATGAATCCGCGCCGCGTGGGGAGTCTCCCCTTCGACCCCACACTCGAGAAGGTGGATCCATGACCAGCTTGCAGGGCATTCTCGCGCCGCACGTCCGCGACGGTTCGCTGCCGGGGGCGGTGGCGCTGGTGGCCCGTGGTGACCGGGTCGAGGTGGAGACCGCCGGTTCGGCCGCCCTCGGGGGCAGTACTCCGATGGCCCGGGATTCGATCTTCCGCATCGCCTCGATCACCAAGCCCGTGGTCGCCGCGGCCGTGATGATGCTGGTCGACGAGGGGCGGATCGCGCTGGACGACCCGGTCGACCAGTGGCTTCCCGAGATCGCGAAACCGGTCGTGGTCCGCACGCCGGACGCTCCGGTCGACGACGTGGTCCCCGCGGCCCGGCCGATCACGGTGGCCGATCTCCTGACGTTCCGCGCGGGGTGGGGCTACCCGTCCGACTTCTCGCTGCCGGCGGTCCAGTCGCTGTTCGGGCTCCAGAAGAACGGCCTCTCCCCTCAGCTCGTCCCGCCGCCCGACGAGTGGATGGCGCACCTCGCCCGTATCCCGCTGCTCGACCAGCCGGGTGAGGCGTGGCTGTACAACACGTGCTCCGACATCCAGGGAGTGCTGATCTCCCGGGTGACGGGTAGCGCGCTGCCGGACTTCCTGGCTGAGCGCGTCTTCGAGCCGCTCGGGATGACCGACACCGGATTCGAGGTGCCGGCCGGCAAGCTCGACCGGTTCACCACGTCCTACCGCCCGCGCCCGGAGGGCGGCCTCGAACCGGCGGACGCTCCCGACGGGCAGTGGAGCAGCCTGCCCGAGTTTCCGTCCGGCGCGGGCGGGCTCGTCTCGACCGTCGACGACTGGTACGCCTTCGCCAGGATGCTGCTCGCGGAAGGGGTCGCGGGCAGCCGGCGTCTCCTGTCGGCCGACGCGGTGCGGCAGATGACGACGGATCATCTGACGGCTGCTCAGCGCGAGGCCAGCGGCCTGTTCACGGAGGGGCAGGGCTGGGGCTTCGGCGGCTCGGTCGACGTGGCGCCCAACAATCCGTGGAACGTCATGGGCCGCTACGGCTGGGTCGGCGGCACCGGAACGGCGGCGTATCTCGTCCCGTCCACGGGCGCGGTCAGCATCCTGCTCACGCAGGTGGAAATGACCGGCCCCACCCATCCCGCGCTGATGCGCGACTTCTGGCGGTACGCGGCCGCCGAGACCGCCTGACCGTCAGGCGAGGCCGAACGCGTCGGCCAGCATGTCGATCTGGGCCGCGAGCAGTGTGCCGCCGCCGTGGCCCATCCCGGTGAACTGACCGGACACCTCAAGGCTGATCGCTCCATGAAGGTGGGACCAGGCGAGCACCGCCCCGGCGAGGGCGGTGCCCGCCTCCTCGCCGTGCGTGGACTCGCCGGCATGCTGCTGCACCCACTCGGCGACCGGGGCGTCCCGGCCGGCCCATGCCGTCATCTCCGCGACGAGCGACTGAGCCGCCTCCGAGGCGCGCGCCCCTTCGAACGCGGTGAGGAACGGGCCGAGTACGGCGCGGGCGCTGTCCAGCGTGTCGGCCGGGGCGGTGTACCCGGGCAGGGGCGTGCCCTGGATCAGCAGGTAGCGGTGCGGCTGCTCGGTCGCCCAGGAGCGGCAGGCGCCCGCGAGCCCGTGCAGCCGGGCGCGGGCCGTGGGCACCTTCGCCGGCCAGGTCTCGGCGACCGTGGTGACAGCGGCGGCGAGGTCGGCGTACGCGTCGCGGATCAGCTCGGTCAGGAGCGCGTCCCGGCTGTCGAAGTAGCGGTACAGGGCCGGGCCCGACAGGCCGACCTGCTTGGCGATCCGGGTCAGGGCCACGGCCGCAGTGCCACCTTCGGCGAGCTGCGCGAGGGCGATGTCCTTGATCTCCGCGCGCGTCTGCTCGCGGTAGCGGGCCCTCGGGGTCCGGGCGGTCTCGGCCACGGTGGCTGCTCCTCTGAACGGCTGACGGCTGGACGAATCAACTGCGTGACTCAGCCTAACGACAGTTCCGGTGCATAACGACGGCAGGCCACTCAGGGCATTGCCACACCCTATCACTTCAGTTACAGTCTCTAACTGAAGCGATACACAATCACCCGCTGAGAGGAAAGCATCATGACTGCCACCGCACACGGATCCCACACCGTTCTCGGCTCGGGCCCCGCAGGCACCGCACTCGCCCAGGAGCTGGCTCGCCGCGGCCACGCCGTGCGGCTCGTCGACCGCAAGGGTGACGGCCCCGCCCTCGCCGGGGTGGAGCGGTTCGCAGCCGACGTGAGCACCCTCGAAGGCGCGCGGGGCGCCGTCGCGGGAGCCGACGTCGTCCACCACTGCGTCAACGTCGGCTATCACCTCCAGGTCGAGGTGATGCCCCGCATCACGGAGGCGATCCTGGGCGCCGTACAGGAGACGGGCGCGCGGCTCGTCGTCCTCGACACGCTCTACCCGTACGGGGAGACCAAGGGCGAGGTGATGACCGAGAGCACCCCGTGGAACGCGACGTCACGCAAGGGCCGGATGCGGGCCGAGCTCGACGGGGAGTACCTCGCGGCCCACCGGGAGGGCCGGGTCAGGGTGGCGCTCGGCCGCTCGGCGGACTTCGTGGGCCCGGGCGTCATCAACTCCTCGCTCGGCGCCACCGTCTTCCCGGGCGCGCTGACCAGCGGCGAGGTTCTCGGCCTCGGAGACCTCGACCTGCCGCACAGCTACACGTACATCGGAGATGTGGCATCGGGGCTCGCGACGCTCGGCGAGCGGCCGGACGGCGACGGGCGCGTATGGCACCTGCCGACCGCGCCGGCGGTCAGCACCCGCGAGATCCACCGCCTGATCGAGGCGCGCGTCGGGCGCCCGCTCAGCGCGACGATCCTCGACGAGGCCCGCCCCTTCGGCCCCTTCGACGAGGTCTTCATGGACGAGTACGCCGAGATGTTCTACCAGCACACCGAGCCGCAGATCGTCGACTCCTCCGCCTTCGAAGCGGCCTTCGGTGTGCGCCCCACACCGCTCGGCGAGGCCCTGGACCGCACCCTCGCGTGGTACGGCGAGTGGCTCGCCGCGCAGTGACGGGCCGGCCGTTCAGTGCGAGATCGAGTCGATCAGCTCACGCGCTCCCTGCCGCAGCAGGGCCACGGCGACCGAGGTACCCAGGGTCGCGGGGTCGAGCGGGCCCGCCCACTCGTGAGCGTTGAGCACGGTCTTCCCGTCCGGGGTGAACACGCAGGCCCGCAGCGACAGATCACCGCTGCGCTCCGCCCTGGCGAACCCGGCGATCGGGCTGTTGCAGTGCCCCTGGAGGACGTGGAGGAACATGCGCTCCGCACTCGCCTCACGGTGGGCGTCGGGGTCACCGAGCCCGGAGATCGCGTCGATCAGGTCGGTGTCGCCCTCACGGCACTGAAGAGCCAGGATCCCTGCGCCGATCGGCGGGCACATGACCTCGGGCGACAGGACCTCCGTGATCACGTCCGTACGCCCGATGCGTTCGAGGCCGGCGGCGGCCAGGAGGAGCGCGTCGGCGTCGCCCGCCGCGAGCTTCTCCAGGCGCCGGTTCGCGTTGCCTCGCATCGGCACGCACTCGAGGTGCGGGTACGCGGCGGAGAGCTGGGCGATGCGGCGCACGGACGAGGTGCCGATCCGCGTGCCGGACGGGAGTTGGTCGAGCGTCAGGCCGTCCGGATGGATGAGGGCGTCCCGGATGTCGTCCCGCTTGAGGAACGCGGCGAACACCGTTCCCGCGGGCAGGGGCCGGTCGGCGGGCACGTCCTTGACGCAGTGCACCGCGAGGTCGGCCTCACCGGCGAGCAGCGCGGCGTCGACCTCCTTGGTGAACGCCCCCTTCCCCTCGACCAGGGACAGGTCGCCCATCCACTTGTCGCCGGTCGTCTTGACGGGGACGACCGAGGTGCGGATTCCCGGGTGCAGGGCAGCCAGTTCGGCGCGTACGCGCTCCACCTGGGCCAGCGCCATGGGCGAGTCGCGGGAGACGATGCGGATCAGTTCAGGGGCGGACATGTCCTCCACGATAGAGGGTCACGCCCGCCCGTCCGACGCGTGTTCAGCCACCGGCCGTGAACTGGTCGCCCGTCACGGTGACCTGCCGGCCGACCGGCGTGTCGGACGACGTGCTGCTCAGGCAGCTGCCGGACGCGGGATCGGTGACGGTGGGGAGGCTTCCGGTGTACGTGTTCCCGCCCTCCGTCCCGACGGGTCTGCCGTAAGTGACGGTCACCTGCTGCGAGCAGCCCGCCGTCAGATACGGCTCGATGAACCCCTGGTCGGCGGACTTGAACCGGCCGGACGCGACGGGGAGCCTGAAACTGCCGATGTGCGCCACGTCGGCACCGGTCTCGGTGTTGACGACCTCACCGTTCATCAGCTGCGTCGTACCGTCGTCGCTCACCCGCGAGAGCTTGACGGCATACATCGTGCCCTTCGTGTACGGGAATTGGACGGCGCAGCTGACGCCCGCGCCGCCGTCGGCACCGTACTTGCAGTGGCTGTCCGTGGTGGTGGCGTTGGCGTTGAAGGAGCTGAAGACGGCCTGGAGGGTGGGCTTTCCGTTGACGGCCGGCTTCGGCTGGAAGCCCGCGTACGGACGGGTCCCGCTCTCCAGGGTCGTGTAGTACGCGAAGTAGATGCCGGACGCGTCGGGGGCCGACTCGAACGACATCGGCAGGGTCAGCTCGGTGACGGGCGTCGGTGCGCCCGTCGTCCAGCGGACGGTGGGCGTCGAGGCCCAACTCTCGCCCGCCGCACCCAACGTGAGCAGTACGGCGGCTCCGGCGGCTGTGGCCAGACGTAGCGGATTCATCGTCTCTCCTCGTACTCGGTGGCGTGCGGGCTGCGCGACAGCATGTAAGCGTTTGCTATTCACTCGCAAGAGGGCTCGGAATGTTTCTGTCTTTTACTATGGCGGCGGCGATTTGACGGGTAGTAACCGCTCACATCGGGAAGGCGGGCCCGCACGCCCCGTACCGGCACAGGAAAGGCGAGAAGTCCGTGGACACGAGCCAGGACCGGCACACCGACGGCGACCTCACGGTCCGTAAGGGAGGGGCCGAGTTCATTGACCGCCTCGCTCCCCTGTGGCTCGCGCTGCACGCCCATCACCAGTCCGTGCAGCCCGGGTTCACCTACTTTCCCGACGCGGACTCCTGGGAGCTGCGCCGCGACTGCTATCGGCGCTGGATCCTCGACGAGGGCTCGTTCGTGCTGCTCGCCGAACGGGGCGGGCAGCCCGTCGGGTACGCCTTCGTACAGATCGAGGACGGCCCGGACGACACCTGGGTGACCGGCACCCGCATCGCCGAGCTCCAGACGCTCTCCGTCCTGCCGGCCGAGCGTGGCCACGGCATCGGCACCCTCCTGCTCGACCTGGTCGACGCCGAACTGGACCGCATTGGCGTCACCGACCTGCTCATCGGCACGCTGGCCGCGAACACGGGGGCGCAGCGCCTCTACGAACGCCGGGGCCTGCGGCCGGTGTTGGTGTACTACGCCCGGTTCGCCGCCGACGACACGAAGCCGGCGTAGGAGCTCATCCCTCGCTGGGCCGTGCCCGCACGTGGAGCCGTTCGCCCTGGGGGCCGAACAGGGAGAGGAACTCGACCGGGTACGGGCCGGCGTTGGCGAAGCCGTGCGGGGTGCGTGTGTCGAATTCGGCGGCTTCACCGGCCGTGAGGATGAGGTCGTACTCACCAAGGGCCAGGTGCAGGCTGCCGGTGAGCACGTAGAGCCACTCGTAGCCCTCGTGCGTGTTCTGCTCGGGCCGCACACCCTCGCCGAGTTCGCGCACCGGCATGATCTGTTTGTAGGCGTGCAGGCCGCCCAGGTGCCGGGTCAGCGGGATGTAGGTGTGGCCGTTACGGTTGATGGGGCGCGGGTGGATCCGCGGGTCGCCGGTGTCGGGTGCGCCGACCAGCTCGTCGAGCGCCACGTGGTGGGCCTTGGCCAGCGGCAGCAGCAGTTCCAGCGTGGGCTTGCGCTGCCCGGACTCCAGGCGCGAGAGGGTGCTCAGCGAGATGCCGGTCTGCTCGCTCAGCCGGGCCAGGGTCGTCCCGCGCTCGTGCCGCAGGGCCCGCAGCCGAGGCCCCACGCCGGCGAGGACCGGGGTGAACTCGTCGTCGCTCATGCCTCGATTTTGCTCTTACGGCAAAGAAGTTTGTCAACCGGTACAGGACCGGCGCAGGCTCGGTGACGAACGAAGGCAATCCCATGAGCAGTCAGCCGAGCAAGCAGATGGAGCCGATGATGAGCGTTCACCCTTCGCGTGACGAGCGGCGCTACGACGTCGTGGTGATCGGCGGTGGCGCCGCCGGGCTGAGCGGGGCCGTGACCCTGGGGCGGGCGCGCCGGTCGGTCCTCCTGATCGACGCGGGCGAGCCGCGCAACGCCCCGGCCGACGGCGTGCACAACTACCTGGGCCTCGAGGGCACACCTCCCGGCGAGCTCGTGTCCACCGGCCGCGACGAGGTGCGCCGGTACGGCGGGGAGATCGTGGCGGGCCGCGTCGTCACGGCCGAGCGGGACGGCGACGGGTTCCGGGTCGTGCTCGACGACGGCGGCGCCGTGCGCGCCGCCCGGGTCCTGGTCACGACGGGCCTGGTGGACGAGTTGCCGCAGGTGCCGGGCCTTGCCGGACTGTGGGGTTCGGACGTCCTGCACTGCCCGTACTGCCACGGCTGGGAGGTCCGCGACCAGGCGGTCGGCGTCCTCGGTACGGGACCGGCCGCGGTGCACCAGGCCCTGATGTGGCGGCAGTGGAGCAAGAGCGTCACCCTCTTCCTGCACACCGCGCCCGAGCCCACCGACGAGGAGTACGAACAGCTCGCCGCCCGCGGGATCAGCGTGGTCGACGGCACGGTGGCCGCGCTGGAGAGCGAGAACGGCCGGCTGGCCGGAGCCCGCCTGGAGCGCGGCACGCTCGTGCCGGTCCAGGCCCTGGTGGTCGCGCCCCGGTTCACCGCGCGCGCCGGTTTCCTCGACTCCTTGGGGCTCGAACCGTCCGAGCAGGAGCTGAACGGCATGGTCATCGGCACGCGCATCCCCGCCGGCCCCACCGGTCAGACGGCGGTTCCCGGGGTGTGGGCGGCGGGCAACGTCACCGAGCTGACCGAGAAGGTCATCGGCTCGGCCGCCGCGGGACTGGCCGCGGCCGCGGCCATCAATGCCGATCTGATGGCGGAGGAGACCCGTGCCGCCGTCGAGGCGCGGCGCGCCGACTTCTCCGGGTTCTCACCGGAGGCCGAACGCCAGGTGTGCGAGCGGGTTCTCGGCAGCCGGCGTCACGGCCTGTGACGCGCAGGCCCCTCCCTGAGCCGTGACGCCTTGAGCCGCACGCCGGCGCGGTGCGGCCCATGTCCCGTCGTCCTGGTCAGAGTGCGAGCATGCGCTCGGTCAGATGGGCGGCCACGTCGGTGTCCGCGGCGAGGACGACGCGGCAGCGGGCGCCGGGCTGGTCCGGGAAGCCCTGGTGGGCGCCGCGCAGGTCGCAGATGGTCTGGCCGCGGCCGGGTCCGTCGGTGTCGTCCACGGTCACGTGCACGCGGGGGGCGAGGCTCGCCACGACGCCGCCGGTGGCGACGGCGGCGGCCAGCGGGTCGTGCGCGGCGCAGCAGGGGCGGCCGAACGTCTGGACGTAGAAGGCGAAGTAGACGTCGAGCATCTCGCCCAGTGCGCGCGCCATGGGGCGTTCCGACTCCAGGAGCTGCGTGCGGTGCGACTCCTCGATGGTGTGCGAGAGGGTCACGTCGAGGGGGACGAGGGTGATGTCCCACGGCGCGTCGAGGACCGCGTTGGCCGCTTCGGGATCGTTGTAGATGTTCGCCTCGGCGACGGGCGTGACGTTCCCGGAGACGAGTCCGGCGCCGCCCATGATGGTGACGTCCTGTACCAGGGACGGGAGTTCGGGGTCGAGCTTGAGGGCGGCCGCGATGTTCGTGAGGGGGCCGGTGGTCAGGAGCCGCAGGCGGCCCTCGTGGGCCCGGGCCAGGCGGACGATCATCTCGGGGCCGCTCTCGGCCTCGGGGGCGGCCTGGGCGTCGGCCACTTCGATGTCACCGATGCCGTTCACGCCGTGGATGTGGGGGACGCCGCCGGGGAAGGTGCCGGCGAGCGGGTCGTGCTCGCCGACGGCGACGGGTATCTCGGGCCGTCCGGCCAGTTCGAGGAGCGCGAGGGTGTTGCGGGCGGCCCGCGTCGAGTCGACGTTGCCGCTGACCGTGCCGATGCCGACGAGGGAGATCTCGGGCGAGGCCAGGAGGTAGGCCAGGGCCATCGAGTCGTC
Source organism: Streptomyces sp. NBC_01003 (assembly GCF_045162695.1). Classification (NCBI taxonomy): domain Bacteria; kingdom Bacillati; phylum Actinomycetota; class Actinomycetes; order Kitasatosporales; family Streptomycetaceae; genus Streptomyces; species Streptomyces sp. NBC_01003. The sequence continues at coordinate 9,144,405 of NZ_CP108707.1, read as the reverse complement.
GATGCCGGTGTCGCAGTCGAAGTAGAGCGGCTGCGGTGCGTTGTTCATGGGGTCCTCGACTTCCTTGTGCACGTGCACGTTCGGGTTCGGGTTCGGGTTCGGGGAGGCCAGGGTGTCAGGAGTGGCCGGTGTGGAGTTCGGGGAGGTCGGGGTGTCACTCGTCGTCGGTGCGGGGCGCCGCTATGCACAGGCTGGTCCCGAGGGCGAGGACGGTGATGGCGGCCGAGATCCACAGGGCGGTGGCATAGCCGCCTGCCGTGGCGCGGGCGGCGTACGGGGCGACGATGCCGATACCGAGGCCCGCGCCGATGCCGAACGCGGCGCCGTTCAGACCCGGGAGCGCCGCGGGCGCGTCCTTCGGCGAGAGGAGGACACCCAGCCCGTTGAGCGTCGTGAGGACCAGGCCGTTGTACGTGATGCCCAGGAACGCGACCGCCGCGAGGACGAGCCACTTGTCGAGCGGGAAGGCCGCGACCGCACAGAGGGCCACGATGCTCAGGACGAGGCCGGCGCGCAGCGTGGTGAGCCAGCCCCGCTTGCCCGCGAGCCACCCGGCCAGCGGCGCGGCCCCGAGGCCGATGAGCGCGGCCGGGGTGAGGAAGAGCAGCGCGGAGTCGGTCGCGGAGAGGCCGAAGCCGGTGTCGGGGTTCTGGCTGATGACGACGACGGTGAAGTTGATGACGGCGAAGACGCCGGACAGGACGAGCACGGTCGTCGTGACGAGGGGCCACATACGGCGCGACCTGAGGTGGGTCAGGGAGATCAGCGGGGTGGCCTGGCCGCGCTCGACGAGGCCGAACACGAGGGCAGAGACGAGGGTGCCCGCGAGGTAGCCGAGGGTGCTCGGGCTCGTCCATCCGTCGGACGACCCGTGCGAGACGAAGTATGTGACGCAGTACAGCGCGACGGACAGCGCGCCCGCGCCCCACCAGTCCATGCGGCCCACGGTGACCGACGGCCGGTCCTTGGGGATGAACAGCGCGACGCACACGGCCGCGAGGACCCCTACGACCAGGATGACGGCGAAGATGGCGCGGAACCCGTAGCGGTCGGAGAGCGCGCCGCCGAGGAATCCGTCGACTCCGCCGACGCCGCCGTTGATGGCGGTGACGACGCCGAGCGCGGTGCCGAAGACCTTCGCGCTCAGACGTTCGTTGAGGATCACGTAGGCGATCTGGAAGACGGCGCTCGACGCGCCCTGGAGGACCCGGCCGATGAGCAGGACCGGCAGGTCGGGGGCCAGGAAACAGATCAGGGTGCCGACGGCCGTCACGGTGAGCACGGCGACGAGGACCTTGCGCCGTCCCACGAAGTCACTGATCCGGCTGAGGATGACACCGCCGATGGCGCCGGCCAGGAAGAACAGCGAGGACACCTGGGCTATGTCGTCCACGCTGCCGCCGAGCCGCCCGGCCATGTCGGGCAGTGCGGGCGTGACCATGCTCGCGTTGAGCTGGAACGAGATCACGCCGAGCAGCAGGGTGGCGACCAGGCCCGCGACCTGCGCACCGCGCAGGGGCGGTGCGTCTGACGCGGCCGGGGGGCCGGCGCTCTCTCTGTTCTGCACACCGTGAGTAACCATGTTGGACACCTTGATTTCGTAGCGTCGCCGCCCGGCTGATGTGTGATGTTATACCTCTCGGTCCGACATGCGTCCAGAGCCGAACTTCCGGGGCTACGCTGGTCCCCCAATCCAGCAGCACGGCCTAGTGAGGTGCAGTGGTCGCGACCGTCGACAACTTCGGCGACTTCTTCGATCAGCCCCTGACGGTTCCCCTCGGGCAGCCGCGACGCGTGGCGGTGTACTCACGCCTCGCCGCCGGCATCCGCTCGCAGGTCTTCCCGCTCGGCTCTCTCCTGCCGAAGGAGAGCGACCTCGGCGCCCGCCTCGGCGTCAGCCGTACGGTCGTCAGGGAGGCCCTGATGCTCCTGGAGGAGGACGGGCTCATCCACACGCGGCGCGGCGTCGGCCGTTTCGTGGCACCGGAGTTGCCCCGCGCGGGCCTCGAACGGCTGCGGCCCTTCGAAGAGGTGCTCGCCTCCCAGGGCAAGGCCGTCGGCGTGGAGAACCTCCAGGCGACCATCCAGCACGCGACGGACTTCGTCGCGGGCGGCCTCAAGCTGGACCCCGACGCGAACACATGGTTCTGGGAGACCCGGCTCACGCGCGACGGCGAGCCGGTGGCACTCGTCCAGGAACACATCCCGGCCGGGCGCGACCTGCGCGACATCAGCCCGCTGCTCGCCGAGCGCCTGCGGGACCCGCAGGATCCGGGCCGCACCCTCTTCGCCGTGATGACGGACCTGCTGGGCCCCGTCTTCGGCCCGGGTGAGTGCGCGATGACGGCGGGCGTCGCGGGCGCCACGCGCGGACGCCTGCTGTCCCTTCCCCCCTCCGCCCCGCTGCTCATCCTCACCCAGACCGCGCAGCACGGCGGCCGGCCGGCGTATCTCGCGAAGTACATCGTCCGCGCCGGGGAACGGCTCTCGATCAACCAGCCGCCGCAGTCGTAGGACGCTCGCTGGGGTGCGCGTCCGGGTCAGGGACCTCAGCCGCCGCCCATCCCGCCCCGCGCTGCCACCATCGTCATGCCGAGACCGCCGACGGCCTTTCCCAGGCCGGGGGCCACGGCGTCGAGCCGTGCCGTCAATTCCCCGATGCGGTCCTTGCGGGCGTGGGCATCCGATCGGGAGACGACCGACCGGATGCCGCCGGCGGCGGCCAGGGCCACCAGCGCGGCGTCGGCGGGCGCGATCCGCGCGGCGGGCTCGATGCCGTGCAGAAGCCCGGCCGCCGTGGCCTGGAGCGAGGTGACCGCGGAGGCGTCCCGCACCGTCACCTCACGGCGGGACCGGCCGAAGGACTTCTTCTCCTCGACCGCGAGGACTCCCTCGGCGACGAGCCTGTCCTCGACCGCGTGCAGCGTCTCCTTGCGGTCGTGCCTGATCCAGGACTTCCAGCCGCGCCGGTCGCGCGCGACATGGCTGAGCGTCAGGTCGAGGACCGGGTCCCCGGTCGGTCCCGGCGTCGCGACCGACACATCGCCTCCAGAGCCGACGAGGTTCCCCCGGATCGCCAGCTCGGCCAGGACGGCGGCCCGGATCAGGAACCCGGTCCTCGTGCGGTCGTAGAGGCCGTGGGCGGAGGTGTCGTAGGCCGTGAGATAGATCCGGCCGTACAGAGTCTGCGTCATGGCCTCGACGCTACGGCGATCACGACCGTGAGTGATCCGCCCAGCGGGTGGAGCGGCACTGGGCCCAACGGATGAGCCGGCCGGGCACTCATCCTGAAGGACGCCTCACGCCACCGGGGTCGCCGGCGGACGTCAGGCGCTCTCCTTGACGTAGGCCTCAAGGCAGTCGGCGAGCTCCATCGGGTGGCTCAGTGCCGCCAGATGGCCGCCCGGCACCTCGTCGGGGGTGATGCCCAGCCGGTCCTCCGCCACCCGGCGCTGGAAGTCGGCGGGGAAGAAACGGTCGTCGCGACCGGTCACCACGCGCGTCTCCACCGCCGGCCACACGTCGAGGGTGAACGGCGTGGCGAAGGCCGCCGCGGACTCGTCCTGGTTGTGCTCCGCCGACGCGTCGATCAGCGTCTGCGACAGGTCGTGCAGGAAGTACGTCTCCAGGTCGGTCTCCGCGTCGGGGTCGCGGCCCTCACGCACGTCGTTCGCGCGGCGGGCCTCTTCCTGGCCGGTGTGGGCCCACCACTCCCCCGGTGTCTCGCCGGGCCGCGGGATCATCCCGTTGACGAGTACGAGGAGCGACACGGGCAGGCGCGGGCACACCAGCGGCGCGGTGAACCCGCCGAGGGACTGCCCCACGACCACCAGGTCGGTCCGGTCACCTACCGCGTCGACAACCGTGTCCACATACTCCGGAAGACCTGCCCGGGTGTCGTCTCCGGGGAGGTCCACGGAGACGACGTCCCACCCCCGGCGCATCAGCTCGTCACCGACCCCGTGCCAGTACCAGGCCGAGCCGCCGGCTCCAGGGATCAACACGTACGTGGTCATGGTGCACCCTCCACGATGGGACCGTCCGTCTTCTGTGTGACCGTCGTGCGCACGACGGCCCTCTCTCTGACTCTCGGTCCCCGCGGAACTCACCGCATGTCGGCAGGCCGCTCCTTGGACTCGAACGGGAAGCGGCGTCGGAAGTCGTCGGCCGCGTCCTCCAGGGTGCAGAAGGAGACTCCCTCGTGGGCGGAGACGTAAGCGATGAAGCGCTCCAGCATCAGCAGCACCTGGGGGCGACCCGAGACATCCGGGTGCAGCGTCACCGGGATGACCGCGTAGTCGAGCTCGCGGTGGACCCAGTCGAACTGGTCCTTCCAGTCCTGTTCGAGCGCGCGCGGCGACACATAGCCGTGGCTGTTGTGGGAGTGCTTGTTGAACATCATGGGCGGGAGGTCGTCCACGTACCAGTTGCCGCAGAACTCGACGAGGTCGACCTCGTGGCCGTGGATGAGGGGCTTCATCCAGTCCTTCGCCTCACCGGAGTAGTCGATCTTCGTCCAGGAGTCGCCGACGCGGGCGTAGAAGGGGGTGAAGTCGCGGTAGTTCTGCGAGTGGTCGTAGGAGAAGCCGTACTTGTGGAGCAGCGCGGCCGTCGACTCGGACATCTCCCACCAGGGGGCGACGTAGCCCTTGGGCCTGCGACCGGTGAACTGCTCGATCAGTTCGACGGACTTCGCGAGGACGTCCTCCTCCTGCTGGGGGGACATCGCGATGGGGTTCTCGTGGCTGTAGCCGTGCGCGCCGACCTCGTGGCCCGCCTCGACGATCATGCGGGTCTGCTCGGGGAACGTCTCGATCGAGTGACCGGGGATGAACCACGACGTGCGGATGTCGTGGCGTTCGAACAGCTTGAGCAGGCGCGGGGTGCCGATCTCTCCGGCGAAGACGCCGCGCTGGATGTCGTTCGGGGAGTCCTCGCCGCCGTAGCTGCCGAGCCAGCCGGCGACGGCGTCGACGTCGACTCCGAGGGCGATCTTGATGTCCTTCATGGGGCAGCTCCTAGGTCACAGGGCGGTGCGGATACGGGTGACGGCGTCGTCGAGGGCGGCGGTGTCGGTGGGCGTCCAGTCACGTTCGGCCAGGCTGTGGACGGAGATCCAGCCGGTCATGGCTCCGCCGGTCTCTACGGGGGCGAGCATCTGGGCCCGCACTCCGTAGACGTCGATGAGGGCCTGCGGCGGGTGTGGGTCCGCGTGGAAATGGGGCTGGATCAGCGGCCTTCGGTGGTGTTCGAGCCACGCGACGGTGTTCAGGTTGCGCTGGTCGAGCGACGCGTCGCGGCGGATCGGGCGCACGCCGGGCCGCAGCGCCTCTCCGGCGGTGAGGTCGACGTGGAGGCCGAGCTCGGGCAGGTCGACGCGGAACGTGGTGCGGTCGGCGCCGGTCTCGGCGAGGAGGCCGTTCAAGGTGTCCTGGATCAGGGCCCGCAGGCTGCCCGAGCGCAGCAGGTCGCCGTGGCCGGTGAGGCGGGGGGCGGCGCCCGCGAGGTCGAGGGCCTTCCAGAGGGTGACGGTGACCGAGTCCAACACCGGTGTGCGCAGGGCCTGTTCGAGCCGTTCGGCCTCTCCGGCGCCACGCACGTTCGTGCAGAGGACGGCCACGGCGTGCGTGTCTTCCTCGGCGGCCCGCTCGATCTGCCGGGCGATGTCGGTGGCGGGGATACGGGCGAAGGCCTCGTTGTCGTCCTCGCCGAACGGCTCCGCGAAGGAGCAGGTGATCCCCTCCTTCGCGTACGTGTCGACGATCCGCTCGCACACGTCCCGGGTGTAGGGCAGCGCGAGTCCGAGCCGGGTGACGCCGTACGCGGCGCAGGCGTCGAGGAGGGCGAGCGTGGAGGTGGTGGCGGGGATGCCGGTCTCGGCGGTGATCGCGGCGGCGAGTGCGCGGTCGCGCTCGATACCGAGCCAGGAGCCCGACGTGCCGTTCCACGCGATGACATCGACCTTGGCGTCGGCGAGCTGTCGGGCCGCGGCCAGCATCGGGCCGGGGTCGAACTGGGCGTCGCTGTCCCCGTCCAGGGCTATCCGGGTGACCGGGACGCGCGCGAAGTGGGCGGTCGCGGCGTCCGTGCCGTGCAGAAGGGCGTAGGTCTCCGGCTCCAGGGCGGTGTTGGACGACGGGGTCAGCATCCCGAGGCGGGGTGGTGTGTGACTGGTCATCGGGTGGCGAGCCTCCTGGAGTAGTCGATGACGAGGGACGAGACGGTGAACAGGACGCCGGCGCCGACGAAGTAGAGCAGGGCCCAGGTGTAGGAGCCGGTGCCGCCGACGATGAATCCGACGGCGATGGGCGTGACAATTCCGGCGATGTTGCCGGAGAGGTTCATGGCGGCGCCGACGACGCCCGCGTTGGCCCGGCCGCCGAGGATCGAGGGCAGGGACCAGTAGAGGCCGGCCCAGCGCAGGAAGAAGAGCACGCCGGAGAGCAGCGCGACCGCGGTGAGGGCGTCGGGCACGAGGACGACGCCGAGGAGCCCGGCGACGACGGCGGCGCCGGCGATGCCCATCAGAGTGCGCATCACGCGGTTGGCTCCGGCTCCGGTGGCCTGCCAGCGGTCGGAGATCCAGCCGCCGGTCAGCTCGCCCACGAAGCCCGCGCCGAAGATGGCGAGGGTGGACCAGCCGATGGTCTTGATGTCGAAGCCCTTGGTCTCCGAGAGGTAGAGCGGACCCCAGGTGAGGATGCCGTAGAAGACGCCGTTGAAGCCCATCCAGCCCAGGCACATGCCCCAGAACGAGCGGTACTTGAGATAGGCGCGGAGGCGGGCGCGCCGGTCGGTGCCGGCCGCGGCGTCCTCGGCGGCGTGGGCGCGGTCGATGTAGTCGGCCTCCGCCGCGTTGACGCCGCGGTGGGCGCGCGGGGTGTCGCGCAGGAACCACAGGGCGAAGAATCCGATGGCCGCGGTGAGGACACCGGCGACGACGAAGCTGATGCGCCAGCTGCCGGTCCAGGCGATGAGTCCGGAGATGGCGATGCCGCCGAGCGCGGAGCCGAGCGGTGCGCCGCCGTCCATGAGGACGGCGCCTCGGCCGCGTTCCTTCGCGGGCAGCCAGTTGGCGTTGAGTTTGCCGCCGGCGGGCATGACCGGTGCCTCTACGGCGCCGAGCAGCAGGCGGAACCCGAGGAGGGAGCCGACGCCGGTGGCCGCGCCGGTGAGTCCGGTCGCGACGCCCCATCCGACGCAGGCGCCACCGGCCATGTAACGGGGTCCGAAGCGGTCGATGAGCCAGCCGCTGGGGATCTGCATCAGGGCGTACGTCCAGAAGAACGCGCTGAGGACGAAGCCGGTGACCTCCTTGGAGAGGTGGAGGTCCTCGGTGATGAGGGGCAGCGCCACGGAGACGGAGCCGCGGTCGATGTAGTTGAGGGCCACGACGGCCAGGAGAAGGACGAACACTTTCCAGCGGGTGCGGGTGGGCCGGGCGGCGGGGGCGGGCCCCGCATCGGCCCCGGTTCTTTCATCTGTGCTGTGTACGGGGTTGACCTGCGACATGGCGGACCCTCGATTCGGCAGACTTCGGGTACGTGCTGACGTGCAACTTCCGCGCTATGGCATACCAAACAATGGAGGGAACCCCAGGGCCTCGTCAAGCGTTTGGTATACCGTAAGAGCAACTTTTCGGGGAGGACGCATGACACAGGGCCAGACCCGGGACACCACGTCCCCGACCGGGACGGGGTGGCTGCGCGACCAGGTCTGCGAGGGGATCCGCGACCAGATCATCGGCGGCAGACTCAAGCCGGGCGACCGCCTCGTCGAGCGGGACGTGGCCGAGGAGTTCGGCGTCTCCCGCATCCCGGTGCGCGAGGCCATCCGCATCCTGATGAGCGAGGGGTTCCTCCAGGCCCTGTCCCCGCGGCGCATCGTCGTCAAGGAGCTGTCGCGCCAGGACGTGGCCAACCTCTTCGACCTGCGTGAGGCACTTGAGGTCCTGGCGGCGCGCCGGGCTGCCGAGAACGCGGACGAGGCTCAACTCCGCCAGATGCAGCGACTGTTGGAGACCGCCCGCAAGGCCACGCTCGCCGGGCGCCCCGAGCGCGTGTCGCGCGCCAACACCGCGTTCCACCACCACATCGTCGAGACGGCGGGCAACGAACTCCTCGCCGCGACCCTCGAACCCCTGGAGGGCCGGCTGCGCTGGCTGTTCCACCAGATCGACGACCCCACGTCGGTGTGGGAGGAACACCGCCGCCTGTACGAGACGATCGCCGCGGCAGACCCCGAGGCGGCGGCCGCGTGCGCGCTCCGGCATGTGCGCCATTACAGGGAGGTGGCGCTGCGCCTCCTGTTCGACGCGCCCGACACCTACTGAGCCCCGAGCCCCGTCGGCCACCGGTGGGCTCACGGCGCCCTGCGCTCGAACGCGGCGGCAGCGCACGGGACTTGGGCGTCGGCGAGGCGGCGGCAGACGATATGCGGCCCGACGGGCAGACCGTCCCCCCGCGGGCTCGCGGTCAGTGCCCCGCGAGCAGCTTCACTCCCACCACGCCGGCCCCGATCACCGCGTCGAGCGCGGCCGCCAGGCTGGAGGCGAGCAGCCCGCCGCCCATCCGGCGGCCGCCCTCGAAGCCCCAGGCGGCGATGCCGGCGATGCCCGCGCCGGCCGCGATCCACAGGGCGGTGTCGAGGTCGAGGGCGCCTGCCGCGGACAGAGCGTCCATCGCAAGCGGGCCGGCCGCGGACGAGAGGAGAGGGCTGCTGACGTACAGCATGTGCCGCACCTCGGCGCGCCCCGGGAACCGCTTGTGCACGACGCGGTGCGCCTGCACGTCCGCGACCAGCGTGGCCAGCCACAGGCCGACCGCGGTGCCCGTCACATAGGCGGCAGCGGTCCAGTGCTCCGCGTGCGGGCTCTGCGCGAGGCCCACGACCACCGCGAGCATCGTGATCGCGGCGTAGATGCGCTCCTTGAGGCGCTCACGCAGGGTATTGAGCAACTCCCCTTTTTTCTCCACATTCACAGCCATGCGCGAACAATAAATGCAGCGCCCGCCGGGAGATCACTCCCGCCGGACGCTGCACCGGTGTCCGCCTCGATCCGTCCTACGGCTTGCGTGCCACCGCGCCGTAGATTCCGCCGTTCTCCGCGCGCGGGGCGTCCGTGTCCCGGAACCACTCCGTCGCCGTCACGAGGCCGGGCTCCACGATTTCGAGCCCCTCGAAGAAGCGGGCGACCTCGTCCCGCGAACGGAACCCGAGCTCGATCCCGCCCTTCGCGTACTCGGCCGTCACCTGCGCGGACAGCTCCGGGAAGATGTCGGACGACGCATGCGACAGCACGAGGTAACTGCCGGAGGGCAGCGCTTCCACCAGGGTGGAGACGATGTCGTACGGCTCCTGGTCCCCGGGCAGGAAGTGCATGAGCGCGATGAGCGAGAGCGCGACCGGCCGGTCGAAGTCGAGCAGCTTGCGGGCGTGGTCGAGGATCTCGCGGGGCGCCTGCACATCACCCTGGACGTAGTCGGTCATGCCCTCGGGGCTGCTGACCAGCAGGGCCTCGGCGTGCCGCAGCACGATGGGGTCGTTGTCCGTGTAGACGACGCGCGACTCGGGGCGGATCCGCTGGACGATCTGGTGCAGGTTCGGCGCGGTCGGGATCCCGGTGCCGATGTCGAGGAACTGGCCGACACCGGTGCCCGCCAGCCACGCGACGGCGCGGTGCATGAACTCACGGTTCTGGCGCGCCCCGTCCCTTGCCTCGGGCGGCAGTTGCTCCCCCACCGCCTCGTCGACGGGGTAGTTGTCCTTGCCGCCGAGAAGATAGTCGTAGACACGGGCGGGGTGGGGCTTGCTGGTGTCTATCCGGGGGCTGGGTGATGTCTCTGCCGTCATGGCCACGCAGTCTGCCACAGCAACTCGCTTGTCAGTACGGATGGTTGGCGGTTGACCTGCGGTCGGTCAGCTCACACTGACCGACGTGTCGTCGACGACGAACGACGTCTGGAGGGTGGACCCTTCCGTGCCGGTCAGCTTCACGGTCACCGACTGCCCCGCGTAGGCGCCCAGGTTGAAGGTCTTGAGCGCGTAGCCCGAGGCCGCGTTGAGGTTGGAGTAGGTGCCGAGCGTCGAAAGGACGGTGCCGCCGCTGTTGAGGACCTGCACCTTGAGCGTGTCGTACGCCGTAGTGGTGGTGGTCTCGGCCGTGTCGATGTGGAGGTAGAGACTGAGGGTGGCGGCGCAGCCGGTCGGGATGTTCACCGCCTGCGACAAGGTGTCCGTGTGGGCGGAACCGTAGCCGCCGAGCCATGCCTTGTAGGTGCCGGTGCGCGCGGGTTCGCCGGTGTCGTTGGTGATGACACCGCTGGAGGCGGTCCAGGTGGTGCTGCCTGACTCGAAGCCCGCGTTGCCGAGGAGCTGGGCGGCGGTGCAGGTGCCCCCGCCGCCGCTGCTGCCGGTGGCTCCGGAGAGCCACTCGGTGGCGTTCAGGGCGAGCGGCGCGTTCGTGCCGGCGGGGTCGTTCCAGCCGTCGTAGAGCGTGTTGCCGGACTGGCCCGTGCCGTCGTCGATCGGGGAGCTGTCGCCCCAGAACGCGACGCGGCCGCTGCCGAACGTGCTGGTGGCGAAGAAGGCGCCCGTGTTGCCTGAATATCCGGTGCGGTAGACGAGGCCCTTGACCGCGGAGTTGTCGGCCGGCTTGAGCGTGGCCGTGGTGCCGCTGCGGATGATGCTGCCGCCGACCTTGCCGAACGACCCATTGATGACGGGGTCGGTGGTGGAGGTGATGGCCTTGGGGTTGTCGGTGCTGATGCTCAGCGTGTCGACGGAGAAGCCGAACGGGTCCGTGGAGTCGACGGAGTTGTTGGTCATGAGGTCGTTGATGACCTCGACCGCGTCGTTGCCGTCGTTGTTGCGGTCCGCGCCGGTGTGGTCGGAGATGAGGAAGAGGCCGCCGCCGTTCTGGACGAACTTCATGACGGCGGTCTTCTCCGCCGCGCTGAGCAGCACGTTCGGCTCGGGCAGCACGAACGTGTCGAAGTTCTTGAGGTCCAGGGCCGACGAGGTCCCGTACGCGATGGTGTTGCCGGACGGCAGCGTCTTGAGCGCGTAGTCGCCGGTCTTCTGGAGGCCCACGCCCCATGCGGAGAGCGCGCCCGTCCAGTCGTTCTCTGCGGAGGGGGTCGCGTCCTGGCCGAGCGGGTCGGGCTGGCTGGTGCCGATGATCCAGTCGGCGTTGCCGGCTGTCTCGGCCTTGGTGTTGTCGAAGAGCACGCGGTGGGGCGTCGCGGCGGCGGCCGGGGTGGCGGCGGTGGCCGCCTGGCCTGCCGTCACACCGGTGAGAAGCATCCCGAGGACGGCGGCCGCACAGGCGACGCGGCGGCGGGGACGTCTGGATCCGAGCATCCGTCATACCTCCGTGAGGGGTGGGGAGAAGGCGGTGCGGGGGTCGAGTCTGCGCGCGTAGAACACCGGCCATAAGGAGCGAGAGCCACGCGTGGTTGAACAGTACATGGCAATCCGATGCCTCGACAGGGCCTTGCGAGTCGACGGTCCGCGTCACCGCAAGCCGATGCCCCAGGTCACTGCAGACCGATACGCCGCGCGATCTCCTCGGTGTGCCGCAGGCGCGCCGGCGCGTCGTCGCCGAGCGCCGCGACGACTCCGGCGACGACGGTCTCAACCACGGCGAGGGTGGGCACGAAGCTGTCGTACGGCGACGGTGTCGTCACCAGGCTGGGCAGTACGACCTCGGCGTGCGCGGCGACCGGGGACAGCCATCTGTCGGTGAACAGGACGACCTTCGCGCCCTGTTCGAGGGCGAGTCGGGCCATGGTGACCTTGTCCTGCTCGTAACGGCGGTAGTCGAAGACGACCAGGACGTCGCGGCGTGTGAGCGCGCCGAGCGCCGCGGTCCGCTCGACGTCGCCCGCGGGCAGGAGGCGGATGTCACCGCGCAACTGCATGAGGTGCAGCCCGAGGTACTGGGCGAGGAGATGGGTGAAGCGGCCGCCTGCCAGGGTGATGCGCCGCTTGCCGTCGGCCAGGAGCGAGACGGCGTGTTCCAGGTCGTGCGACGGGAGTTCGGTGAGGGTCTGGGCTACGGCGGCGCTGAACAGCCGGCTGCCCTGCCCGAGAAGGGACGCGTCGCCGCCCGCCGCCTCGTCGGCGCGGGCGCGGTCGGCGGATTCGTACAGCGACAGGGGCGAGGCGTTGCGTTCGTCGAGTTCCTCGCGCAGGGCGCTCTGGAAGTCGGGGAAGCCACGGTAGCCGAGCCTGCCGACGAAGCGGATGACGGTCGGGGCACTGACGCCCGCCCGCTCGGCGAGGACGGCGACGGTCTCGAAGCCGGCAGAGGGGTAGTTGACCAGGAGGACGCGGGCGACCTTGCGCTCGGCCGGGCTGAGGTCGCCCAGCTTGTGCCGGATCACGTCGGCGAGTGCGCCGGAGGCCATCGCGGGTTCCTTTCTCGGTCGTCGGCGGGCGTGGGCCCGCGTGCCGAGCCTAATGCCGATCATCAAAGCCGCGGTCCCGGCCGTCGCCGCACCCGGGGCCACGACAGGTGCTCCCGCACCGGGCAACGGCGCGATCGAACCGGTGCGGGAGCGTCCGGGGCAGCGTCAGTCGCTGCGGCTGTCGCCGAGATCGGCGATGAGAGAGGCGAGCAGGGCGACCCGGGCCGGGACCGAACCGACGTCGAGCCACTCCTCGGGGGTGTGGTCGGCGCCGCCGACCGGTCCCAGGCCGTCCAGTGTCGGGACCCCTGTGCCGGCGATGGTGTTGGCGTCCCCCACGCCGCCCGTCGCCGTGGCCCCGAAGTACAGGCCCAGACGTACGCCGATGTCCTTGGCCCGGTCGAGCATCCGGCGGGAGGCGTCGGTGTCCTCCATCGGCGGGCAGGATTCGAGTTCCTCGACGGTGACGCGGGTGCCGGGGACGACGGGCCGCGCGGCGGCGTCCTGGATGGCGGCGGTGGCCTCGCGCATGCCGCTGTCCGTGGCCGAGCGGATCTCGACGAGGAGTTCCGCGTCGGGGCAGACGATGTTGAAGCGGCTGCCCGCGCGGACGACGCCGACGTTGAGGGTGACGCCCTCCCACACGCCGTTCAGCGCCTGGATCGCGATGACGAGGTGGGCGGCGGCCAGAGCCGCGTTCGCTCCGCGTTCGGGTTCGATGCCCGCGTGCGCGGCGCGGCCGGTGACGGTGAGCCTGAAGTCGGCCACGCCCTTCCGGGCGATGACCAGGTCGCCGTTCTCCCGGGCGCATTCGAGGGCGAGGGCGTAGTGCGCCCCCTCGGCGGCCCGCCGGGTGACCGGTCTGCTGGCGGGTGAGCCGATCTCCTCGTCCGGCGTGGCGAGGAAGACGAGTTCCGCGTAGTCCTCGACGCCGGCCCGGGCGAGGATCTCGAGGGCGGCAAGGCCTGCGACCAGGCCTCCCTTGTCGTCGCTGACGCCGGGTCCGTGGGCGACGGATCCGCTGAGGGAGAAGGGGCGTTCGGCAGCGGCCCCGTCGTCGAAGACGGTGTCCATGTGCGCGGCGAGCAGGAGTCTGCGGCCTCCGTCGGCGACGGCGAGGCGACCTTGTCGGCGCCCTATGAGCACATCTCCTGTGCGGCGCCCGTGGGCCGGCGGCAGCGGGACGCGTTCCACTGAGAAGCCCAGACGCTCGAGGAGGGCCCGGACCAGGTCGGCCACCCGGTTGACGCCGTCGGAGCTGTAAGAGCCGGAGTCGATCGCGACGAGTTCGGCCAGGTCTTCGAGGTACCGCGCCTGGTGTGCGTGGGACAGGGCCAGCAGCGCCTCGTCGAGGGGCCGCTGCCGGGGCGGGGCGCTCACAGGACCTTCGAGAGGAAGGCGCGGGTGCGCTCCTGCTCCGGATCGGCCAGGACCCGTCGGGGATCACCGGATTCGACGACGACGCCTTCGTCCATGAAGACGGCCGGGTCCCCGACTTCGCGGGCGAAGCCGATCTCGTGCGTGACGACGACCATGGTCATGCCGTCGGCCGCGAGTCGGCGCATGACGTCGAGGACGTCGCCGACGAGTTCGGGGTCGAGCGCCGACGTCGGTTCGTCGAACAGCATCAGTTTCGGTTTCATGGCCAGGGCGCGGGCTATGGCCACGCGCTGCTGCTGGCCACCTGACAGCTCGGCCGGGTAGTGGCCCTCCCGGTCGGCGAGCCCCACCTGGTCCAGCAGGGTCCTCGCCTCGTCGCGGGCCTGGTCCTTGGCCGCGCCGGCGACCTTGACCGGGGCCTCCATGACGTTCTCCAGAGCCGTCATGTGCGGGAAGAGGTTGAACCGCTGGAACACCATGCCGATGTCGCGCCGCCGGGCGGCGACCTCGCGCTCACGCAATTCATGGAGGCGGGCACCCTGCGGCCGGTGGCCGACCGGTTCGCCGTCGACGGAGAGGCGGCCCCCGTCGATCTTCTCCAGATGGTTGATGCACCGCAGGAACGTGGACTTGCCGGACCCCGAGGGCCCCAACAGGCAGCACACCTGCCCGCGTTCGACCGTCAGGTCGATGCCTTTGAGGACCTGGAGCTTCCCGAAGTGTTTGCGCACGCCCTCGGCGTGCACCATGGGCGCGTTCAACGGCCCGCCTCCTTCTGTGTGCGGCTGCGCAGGGCGGTGAGGGATCCGGCGCAGAGGCGTCGCAGTGGGGAGACCGCGGCGCCGCGGGCCGTGCCCCGCCCGTAGCGGCGTTCGAGCCACGCCTGTGGAACGCTCAGGACGCTGACCAGAGCCAGGTACCAGAGGGACGCCACCACGAGCATGGGGATTACCTGGTAGTTCTGCCCGTACACGTCCTGGATGTTGGACATCAGGTCGTGCGCCGCGATCACCGACACCAGGGCGGTCATCTTGAGCATGTTGATCGTCTCGTTGCCCAGCGGCGGGATGATCACCCGCATCGCCTGGGGCAGCACGATCCGCCGCATGGTGAGCGCCGGGCGCATGCCGAGCGAGTGGGCCGCCTCGGTCTGCCCCACGTCGACGGAGCGGATCCCGGCGCGGACGATCTCGGAGGCGTACGCGGCCTCGTTCAGGCCGAGCGCGAGCAGGGCCGCGACGGCCGGGGTGAGCAGGGTGTTGGTGTCGGCCTGGAAGAAGGTGACGCCGGTGAACGGGACGCCGATCATCACGTGCTGGTAGAGGGCTCCGGCGTATCCCCAGAAGATGATCTGTACGAGCAGCGGGGTGCCGCGGAAGACCCAGACGAACAGCGACGAGAGGCCGTACAGGACCGGGTCGTCGGAGAGCCGCATGACGGCCACGAGGGTGCCGAGGACGAGGCCGAGGGTCATCGCGGCGACGGTCAGCCACAACGTGGTGGCCAGACCGTCGAAGATGAGCCCGGCGAACAGGTAGTGGCCGACGACGTCCCAGCGCAGGTTGCCGTTCTTGGCGAGCGAGCCGATGAGGCCGGCCAGCGCGGCGACGGCGGCCACCGCGGAGATCCAGCGACCCCAGTGGCGGACGGGGACGATCTCGAAGGCGTCGGGTGCGGGAGTCTCGCCCGTGCGTTGCCCGCCCGTGGGGGTGGTGGTGGCCATCTCTAGTCCACCGCCGCGTTCTTGGTGGCTTCCTTCACGGCGATGGAGGCGACGCCGTACTTGTCGCAGATCTTGGTGAGGGTGCCGTCGTCGATCAGGGCCTGGAGCGCCCGCCGGATCGCGTCGGTCAGTTGCGGAAGTTGTCTGGTGACCGCGATGCCGTTGGGTGAGGCCCGGTAGCCCGCGGGCGCTTCGGGGTCCTCGGCGAGGTCGAAGGCCTTGCCGCCGTCGGCTGTCCTGGCCGACCAGGCGGCGGCGGGTTTGGTGACGACCTCGGCTGTCACCTTGCCGGAGCGCAGGGCGAGTTGGGCGTCCGAGTCCTTGGGGAAGGTCTGGATGTCGGCCGCCTTCCGGCCGGCCGCCCGGCATTCGGCCTGGTGGGCCTCGAGCAGCTGGTACTGGTTGGTCGCCGCCTGGACGCCGACCTTTCGGCCGCAGAGGTCGTCCAGCGTGCTGATCTTCGCCGGGTTGCCCTCGGTCACCAGGATGCCCGAGCCGGATCGCGAGTAGTCGACGAAGTCGACCACCTTCTGCCGCTCCTTGTTGTCGGTCAGGGCCGACATCGCGGCGTCGAACTTGCCGGCCTGGAGGGCGGGCACGATGCCGTCGAACTTGGTGGGGGTGAAGGCGAACCTGACACCCAGCTTCGCGCCCAGGGCCTGGCCGAGGTCGTAGTCCAGGCCGGTCAGCTCGCTCTTCCCCTCGGTGACGAACATCGCGAACGGCGGGTAGGGGACGTCCGTGGCCACGCGCACGGCGCCTGCCTTCTTGATCCGCTCGGGCAATGCCGCGTGCAGTGCCGCGTCCCGCGTGACCGTGACCCCGGCGACCTTGTCCCGGGACGCCGGCCGAGCTCCGCCGGCGCCGCTCGCGCCGCAGCCGGAGACCACCGCCAGAGCCGTGCAGGCCAGCACGGCAGTCGCCCCGCGGCGGGGCACAGAGATGTACATCAACGTCGTTCCCTCTCGGACGTCCGAAGCGCGCGGAATCACCTCCGCCGACGTCCCAGAAGTTACACATCAATGTCGTAGATGGCTAGATGTAATAAACGTTACGTCCCTGGATCGCGCTCGGGCAGGCATCTGTTCCATGTCCCGGCGACAGGTATGCGGCCCGACGCGCCCATCGGCACCAGGAGGGCGTCGTCGTCGAGGACGGGGTGCCGGGCGTACAGGTCTGACGGTCTACGCGCCCACGGAGGCCGGCGCCGGAGCGGGCGGGCGAACGTCCGCCATGCGGCGCTCAGGACCGCGCCGCCGCAGCACCAGATGACCGACGAACGCGGCGGGCCCGAAGAAGATCTGCGCGGGCACGATCTCGGGGAGGTGCCCGGTGAGCGCCTCGACCGTGACCGGTGCGAGGGTCGGCAGCAGCGCGCCGAACACGGCGACGAGGCCGAGCGCGGTGGCGAGACCCGTCCGCCCGTAGGCCTTGTACGCGACGGTGCTGTAGAGGGCGTACACGAGGAGGTCACCCATGCCGAGCACCGCGCCGAGGTCTCCGACGCGCAGGCCCGCGGAGGGCGCGAAGGCGTAGCCCTGCACGGCGTCGAAGAGCCGCTGTGTGATGGGCACGGCCGTGGCGAAGAACAGGTCGTACGCGGCGAGGGCGAGCGCGAACCGGGCGACGTGCCGCAGGCGGAGACCGCCCTGGGCGTTGAGATTGGCGGCGCCGACCGCCATCAGCATGATGACGGTGCTGTTGATCAGCCAGTACGGGAGCGCATGGGTCGGGTCGTGTTCGGCGGTGCGCGCGGCGAACCAGTCGGCCGCGAGGAGCGCGGCGATGAGGAGCCACCGGAGCCGGGCGCTTCGGACCACGGGGCCGTAGGCGACGGCGAGGCCGCCCGCCAGGGTGAGGCCGAGGACGGGCGGCAGGAGCGCACCGGGCAGGGCCAGGTAGAGGAACGGCAGGGCGACGACGAAGCCCATCATGATGACCATGTCGTTGCCGTTGAAGGCTCCGACTGCCGGCCGCGGCAGGGTGACGAGCCGGAAGTACGCGACTCCGGCGAGCGAGACGCCCACGGCGATGCCCAGCGTGACGAGGGTGAAGAACACGGACTGTGCGGCGCTCACGAGGCCCTCCCGGCGAAGCTGTGCTCGACCAAGTCGCAGCGGTACCGCCGCAGTTGGTGTCCCTCGGCGTCGGTGAGGGCGACGGTCGCGTCGATGCCGGCCTCGGCGAGGCGGCCGGCGATGTCGGCCGGACTGTTGTCCCCGGCGCACGCGGCGGCGAGTTCGAGCCGTAGCCGGCCGTCGGTGACGTCGGTCCGGTAGCGCATGGGCCACCGGGCGCCCGGCAGGGCGTCGAGCACCTCGATGATGTCGCGCGGCATCACGGCCCCGGCGCCGGTGCTCAGCACGTGGTCGGCCTTGCCGAGAATGTGCGAGGTGGCCGGGACGTTCGCCATCTCGCAGGTGAGGGGCACGTCGGGCAGGCGCCGCACGAGATCGCGGGTGTCGTAGCGGAAGAGCGGCATGCACTCCCGGTACGGGAAGAACGGGGTGGCGACGATGGTGCCGAGCGCACCGGGCTCGGCCGGCTCCCCGGTCTCCAGGTCGCACACCTCGACGAGGCCGATCCCGGCGTCGATGTGCAGATGCCGCTGCGCGCAGATCGCGCCCGCGACCGGAGTCACCTCGGTCATGCCGTAACCGTCGTGGACCGGGGCGCCGAAGGTCTCCTCGGCGGCCGAGGCCAGGGCCGGCGACAGGACCTCGCTTCCCACGTTGATGCGCCGCAGCCGGAAGTCGGCGGGACCGAGGCCCCGTTCACGCGCGAGGGCGACCAACTGGCCCAGATAGCTCGGGTAGGTGACCATCAGGGTCGGGGCGGGGGCGTCGGTGCCGACGGTGAGGTCGAGGGTCTCGACGGGGGGCACCAGGCCGACCATGCGGATCGCGGCCCCGGCCATGCGGGCCACCTGCATCTCCGCGTACGCGGTGCCGGTGGCGCGGGAACTGACGTTGAACTGGACGAGGTCCGTGGTGCGTACATTGCCGCGCAGGACCTGCGAGAGAGCGACCAGAGCGGGCCACAGCCGCTCCTCGTAACGGGAGTACCAGACCTCGGCGGGGCGGCCCGTCGTGCCGGTGGTGCGCGAGGCGAGGAACGGCTCGCCGCACAGAAAGTCGCGAGACCGCTTGACCAGGTCCGTCTTCGTGGTGACGGGGACGCCGCCCATGGTCTCGATGGTCAGCGTGGCGGGGTCGACGCCCGCGGCCTCGAAGTGCTCGGCATAGAAAGGTGACTTGTCGGCCAGTCGCCTGGCGGTGCGGCGCAGGGCCTTGTTCGTCAGGTCGGCACGCAGTTGCGGGTCGGCGGCCGCGCCCCGCAGGAGTTGCTCGACGTCCTCTCCCGGCGAGCCGAACTCGGCGATCGTCGCCAGGGCGTCCTCGACCAGCCGCTCGGCGGACCGTACGTCGATGGGACGGCCGAGCACCATCGCCAGCGCCATTCGGAACTGCCGGATCCCCGCGTCGAACATGGTTCCTCCCCCGCCTCCGACACATCGCGCACCGTGAACCGCGCCCCCCTGAACAGCAAAGAGACGGGGCGGGCGGCCGTCGCCGCCCGCCCCGTCGCCGCGTCAGCTGGGACAGTTGGTGAAGAGCACCGCCGCCAGCGAACCCATGACGTACTTGGTGTGCTTGAGCGTGGAAACGATCGCGGACATTCGTAAACCCCCTCCATCGTTCGGATGACCCTCACCGGTTGGTGAAAGCACAACGATGCTCATTGCGGCAAACTCTCCTGTCAAGAACGCATCCAACGATCCATTGTCCGCACCGAAACATGCAATCGGACAAGATCGTCCCGCGTCCCGCCGCTCCCGCGTTCACGCGATGAGTTTCGGCGCCGCTCACGGTCATACAGGGAGCAGCACCCCCGACAGAGGAGAGCTCCCGATGAACACCCCCCGCATCGGCTTCAGCCTGCCGAGCTACGGACCGTACGCAGGCCCCGAGGCCATCGCCGAAGTGGCGCGGGCCGCCGAGCGGTTCGGCTTCGACAGCGTGTCCCTGTCCGAGCGACTGCTGCTCCCCGCCGGACCCGACTGGCGCAACGAGGCGCGGCTGCCCGAGGCGTACGTGTGGGATCCCCTGGAGACGCTGACCTGGGCCGCGGCGCACACGAGCCGGATCAGGCTGGCGACGGGCATCGTCAACGCGCTGTTCCAGCCGCCGCTGATCCTGGCCCGGCGGCTCGCCACCCTCGACCGCCTCTCCGGCTGGCGGCTCGACGTGGGGATCGGGCAGGGCTGGCTGCCGGAGGAGTTCACGGCCACCGGGGTGCCGGCCGGCCGCCGGGGCGCGGGCTTCGAGGAGCACATCGCCGCGATGCGGGCCTGCTGGGGTCCGGACCCGGTGGAGTACGAGGGGAAGTTCTACCGGATCCCGCTGTCGACCGTCGGGCCGAAGCCGGTGAACGGCCCGCTCTCCCTGGTGATCGGGGCGGGCGCGCGTTCTGCGGTGGAGCGGGCGGCCCGGCTCGGCGCGGGGTTCGTCACCGTGGCGTTCCCCCAGGACTGGGACACCGCCCGTACCCAGATCGGCTGGTACCGGGAAGCCGGCGGTGCCGGTCCCGTGGTGATCCGGATCCTCGCGGTCTCCCAGGACACACTCGACCCGGTGGCCACACTGGTCGACGGCGCGCATGAGGAACGTGAGCGGTGCGTGGAGCTGGGCGCGGACGAGATCCAGTGGGGTGACCTCAATCTGGCGGAGGTTCCCATCAGGGACCAGGTGGCCGCGATGGAAGCGATGGCGAAGGCCCTGGACCTCGACGCCTCCTGAGGGCCACTGCGCCCGACCGGCCTCGGCGTGCTCCCTCTACGATGGCGATATACCGCCGCTCATGTGCCGGCGGGCCGCCGGTCGGGAGGGGCCACCAATGATCATTTTCGGTACGCGGGGATATCTGTACCAGCTCGCGATGCTCACGTTCGTCTGTGGCAATTGCGGGAATCCCGCGGCGCACGCGCTGCGCAAGTACGTCACGAAGTTCACGCTGTTCTTCGTCCCGCTGTTCCCCATCTCGACCAAGTACCGCTCGCAGTGCACGTTCTGCGGGATCGAGCACCACCTCGCCAAGGAGCAGGCGGAGGCGCTGCTCGCGCAGGCCGCCGCGCCCGCCGGTTACCCGGCCCAGGGCCAGCAGCAGCCGGGCCAGCCGCTCGGCCAGAACCCGTACCAGCAGTAGTCGTTCAGGGGCTGGCGGCGAACGGCGCCGTGAGGCGCAGCCGCCAGTCCCGGTCGGTACGGACCACCAGATCGACCCGCCAGGCCGCCACGCGCAGCGGAAGCAGCGGCCGCACCCGGTCCTGCACGAGCTCCGCCTCCTCGTCCGTGGCCCCCGTCGCCAGCGTGACATGCGGCTCGGGACGCTCCCCGAACCGGCCGCCGTACGGCGCGATGTGCGGCCAGCGTGCGCAGAACGCATCGGCCACTGCCTGCAGCGCGGGCACGGGGACGGCGACGAAGCGCGGCGCCACCACGAAGTCCTTCAGATCCGTCTCGACTGCGGGCAGCGATGCCGCGAGGCCGCGCACCTCGGCGTCGACGTCCGCCGTCAGCTCCGCCGCGGGCAGGAACGGGTAGAGCAGCGAGACATGGGCGGGCAGGCCCTTTCTCACCAGCGCGGGGTTGACCTCCGCCGCCGCTTCGAGCAGCGGGTTCGCCATGGGCAGGGTGATGACCAGAGCGCTCCGGTCCTCCGGGGCGCGCCCCTCGCCGACGGCCGTCATGGCCACCTCACCTCCGTGCTCGGACATGCGTGCGGGGGCGGACCAGGATCGGCCCGCCCCCGCACATCTTCTCAGCCCTGAGCGGCGCTGCGGCGCTTGCGCGTCGCCCACACGAGGCCGCCACCCGCGACGATCACCACGGCGGCCGCCCCGGCGATGAGCGGCGTGGCGCTGGACGAGCCCGTCTCGGCGAGGTCACCCGAGTCGGAGCTCGGCTTGGACGAGGGCACCGCGGCAGCGGAGCTCGTCGCCGTGCTGGGCTTGTCGCTCGGCGTCGGAGTCGCCGTGTCGGCGGGCTTCGACGGCGTCGGCGTCGGCTTCGGCGTGTCCGACGGCTTGGGCGTGCTGCCCTCGCACACCGGGGCCGTCTTCTCCTCGTCGCGCGAGTACTGGTCCCCGTCGCCGGCCTTCACGACCAGGCGAACCGTGAGTTCCTTGCTGTGCTCGGGCAGGTCCAGCTTCTTGTGGAAGTCGTTCTGGAACTTCTCGGTGGGCAGCAGGTCCTTTCCGTCCACCGTGACCGTCACCGTGTTGTCCGACCGCGACCCGTAGTTGGTCAGGTCGAGGCTGACCTGGGAGCAGGTCACCTCCCACACGGGGGTGTGCGCCTGCGCCGGGCTCGCGAAGAGCCCCACGCCGAACGCACCTGCCGTGGCGGCCGCTATGAGGGCGCCCGATGCCCGCCACGTCTTCTTGTTCTCAACCACAGAATTTTCCTCCGCGATGTGTTCGCCCCGTTTGACAGTGCGCGCACCCTACTCCTGGCGCACCGAGGGCTCGCAACCGCCTCCCCTATAACTCGCGCCCCTGGTTCAGAGGGAGTTGGGAGCGTCCCCGAAGTCCGGGATGTCCAGGCGTACACCCCCGCGCAGGGCCGACTTGTGGGCGACGATGCCGGGCAGGGTGTAGCGGGCGGCGACCCACGCGTTCACCGACGGCAGGGTCCTCGTGGCGACGGCCGTGACGAAGTCGTCGACGAGGAAGTGGTGGCTTCCCTCGTGGCCGTTGGGCATGTGGTCGAACTCGCGGGGCAGCCGGGCGCGGTCGTGCACGGGCGCCGAACCGGAGGTGAACGCGTCCCTGAGTGCGGGCGCGATGTGCTGGAGCGAGGGATCGTCGGCCGGCAGGGTCGGCTTGGGCTGCAGGAGCTCCGAGATGTCCTGCACCCCCTTCTTGTCCTGCCAGAAGCTGACCGTGGCCAGCTGCTCCATGCTGGCGTCCGTGCCGAAGAACCGGAACCGCGATTCCCGGATGTGCGACGGATAGCCGACCCTGCGGAACTCGTTCGTACGGAACGAGCCGCCGCCCGCGACCTCGAAGAGCGCCGTCGCGTTCGACAGGTCGTTGCCGAACTGGCTGACCTCCTTGTCGAAGACCCCGTCACCCCGCTCGTCGGGCACACCGATCGCGGAGACGCTCACGGCGTGGGTCTGCCAGGCGCCGAGCACGCCGCCGACGGAGTGCGTCGGGTAGAGCAGGGGCGGATAGCTGGCGGTGGCCTTCCAGTTGTCGCCACCGCTGTACCGGTAGGCCTCGTAGAAGCCGAGGTCCATGTCGTGGACGTAATCGCCCTCGGCATAGAAGAGCCGCCCGAAGGCACCGTCGGCGATCTGGTTGCGGGCGTGCACCGTCGCCGGGTTGTACTGGCTGGTCTCGCCCATCATGTACGTCAGCCCCGTGTCGCGCACGGCGTCGATGATCGCGGCGATCTCGTCCTCGGTGATCGCCATCGGCACCGCCGAGTACACGTGCTTCCCGGCGCGCAGCGCCTTCAGGACGAGCGGGCCGTGGGTCCAGCGCTGGGTGAAGACCGCCACGGCGTCGACCGCGTCGGACTCCAGCATGGCGTCGAACGAGGGGAAGGTGCCGGTGAGCCGCTCGGCGGCGACGAGCTGTTCGGCGCGCTCCGGCAGCAGGTCCGTGACGTGGATGTCGCCGACACCGGGGTGGGCGCGGAACAGTTTGGCGAACTGCCCGGAGAACTGACCGGCGCCGACGATGCCGATGGAGAACGTCATGAGGATCCCTTCACAGACTGAACTTCACTGAACGTCAAAGAACTTCACGGAACTTCACTGCACGCTCCTCCCCTTCCCTGAACTTCACTGGGAGAGCAGGAGGTTGATCTGGCTGTTGGTGCGGTCGAGGTCGCCGACGGGCGCGTCGTTGGCGTAGATGTCCTGCATGGTGGGCCGCATCAACGCGTACACGTCCGCCGCGTAGTTGGTGATCGGGAAGGAGAAGGTCGTCTTGTCGGCGACCGGCTTGGTGAACGCCGTGACGTCGATGCCGTCCTTCTTGTACGCGGCCACGGCCGCCGCTGTGCCGTCCTTGGTGGCCGGGAACACGATCCCGTGCTCGCCGACCGTCCGCTGGCAGGCGTGGGAGGCGAGGTAGGCCACCCACTTCTCGGCGCCCGGCTTGTTGCGCGCGTTCTTGGTGACGGAGTCGGCGAGGCCGTTCATCATGGTGGCGCGCCGGCCGCTCGGGCCGACCGGGGTGACGGCGGTGCCGGTCTCGATGCCCTTGAACCCGTAGTACGTCTTGATCATCCACGAGCCGTTGAGCGAGGTCGCCGCCGTGCCCGAACCGAACTGCACATCGGGGCCGTTGGTCTGGGAGAAGTCCTTCTGGGGCGGGAGATAGCCCTTCTCGGCGAGACCGAAGTACCAGTCGATCGCGGCCTTGAACCTCTTGTCGTCATAGTTGTAGTGGGTGCCCCAGGCCGGCTGGTCGGTGTAGCGCCAGCCCATGGACGCGGCGAACGCGCTCCACTGGGTCTGGCCGTCGCCGTCGCCCGCGTCGTTCGTGGCGAGGCCGTAGACCTTGACGTGGTTCTTGTCGAAGCCTTTCTCGTCACCACGCACGCCGTTCCTGTCGACGGTCAGGTGCGCGATGGCCTTCTCGAAGGTTCCGCCGTCCTCGGGATTCCAGGTGAGGTTGTTCAGCTGGCCGGCGGTCAGTCCGGCCTCGCGCGCCATCTTCTTGTTGTAGAAGAGGGCGACGGTGTCCCAGTCCTTCGGTGCGCCGTAGCGGTGCCCGTCCTGGCCGACCCAGGCGGCGGCGAGGCCGGGCTGGTAGTCCGCGTCCTTGATGCTCCTCGTGTGCGGGAGCTTGTCGAGGGGCGCGAGCACCTCCAGGTCGGCGAACTGGGCGAACTTCTGGATGTGATCGGTGAACACATCGGGCTGGGTCCCCGCGATGAAGCTCGCGGTGAGCTTGGTCCAGTAGTCGTTCCACCCCATCTGCGTGATCCGTACGTCGAGGCCCGGGTTCTCCTTCTCGAAGTCCTTGGCGCAGGCCTCGTACGCGGGCAGCTGGTTGGAGTCCCACAGCCAGTACGTGACGGTGTGCGAGGCGGAGCCGGAGGAGGATCCCGCCGAACAGCCGGACACCAGTGAGAGGGCGAGCGCCCCCGCGAGGGCGGTGAAGGCACGCAGTCGCATCAGGTTCCTGCCTCTCTACTTGATCCCGCTGAAGCCGATGGAGTTGACGATGCGCCGCGCGAAGCAGCCGAAGAGCACGAGCATCGGGAGCGCGGCCACGAGCGTCGCCGCCATCAGGCCCGACCAGTCGGTGCCGCTCTGCGGGGTCTGCGCGCGGAAGATGCTCAGCGCGACGGTGAGCACGCGCGAGCTGTCGCTGTACGACACCATCAGCGGCCAGAAGTAGTCGTTCCAGGCCGTGATGTACGTGAGGACGCCGAGCGTGATGACGGGGGTCGACGCCATCGGGAGCAGCACGCGGAGGAAGATCCGCACCTTGCCGGCGCCGTCGAGCAGCGCGGCCTCCTCGACCTCGCGGGGCAGGTTCATGAAGAACTGCCGCAGGAAGAACACCGCGAAGGGCGTCATGAACAGGCTGGGCAGGGCGATCCCGAGCAGCGTGTCGACCAGGCCGAGCTGTTTGATCAGGATGAAGTTCGGCAGGAACGTGAAGATGGTCGGCACCATGAGCCCGGCGAGGAAGAGGCCGAACATCCGGTCCCTGCCGCGCCAGCGGAGCCGGGCGAAGGCGTACGCGGCCATGGCGGAGAACAGGATCTGGCAGACGGTGATCAGGGTCGAGACGACCACGGAGTTCAGCAGATAGCGCCAGAAGTCGATCGACCCGCCCGCGCCGCCCTGGGCGAGCGCCTCCTTGGTGCTCTGCTGCCCGAAGACCCGGGCGAAGCCGCCGCCTGTCAGGCCGGTGGGCAACGGGGACGAAGGGTCGGCGGTGAGCGCGGCGTTGGAGGACAGGGCGGTGCGCAGGATCCAGTAGAACGGCACCAGGGTGATGACGACGATCGCGGTCATCACGGCCCAGGCGAGGGCGCGTCCGGGCGAGATCCTGCGCCGGGCGCGGGTGCGGGGCGCTGTGGTGGTCACGGCGGCCATGGCGATGGCTCCCTTCTCTCGCTCGTCGCTAGCCGAGGTCGGTGTGTCCGGCGCGGGTGAGCCGGTACTGGATGACGGTGATCACGCTGAGGACGACCAGGAGGGCCACGGACATGGCGGAGGCGTAGCCGAACTGGAAGCGGCCGAACGCGGAGCCGTAGATGTACAGCTGGAGGACGTTCGTGGCGTTGGCGGGCCCGCCGCCCGTCGTCACGGCGACGGAGTCGAAGACCTGGAACGAGCCGATGACGGTCATGATCAGGACGACCGCGAGCACCGGCCGCAGCAGCGGCAGCGTGACGCGCCAGAACATCCGCCACTCGCTCGCGCCGTCGACCTTCGCCGCCTCGTACACGTCGGACGGGATGACCTGGAGCCCGGCGAACAGGAGCAGCGCGGTGTAGCCGACGTGGCGCCATACGTTGATCAGCGCGATGGTCGGGATCGCCCAGGTCTCGTCGGTCAGGAAGGGGATGTGGTCGAAGCCGAACGCGCCGATGACGCGGTTGCCGATGCCCAGCTGGGTGTCGAGCATCCACAGCCAGACGATGCCGGCGACGACGTTCGACACGAGGTAGGGCGTCAGGACGATCCCGCGCAGCAGCGCCGACTTCGTCAGCCGCTGCATCAGGACGGCGATGGCGAGCGCCGCGACCGTCTGGACGCCGATGTTGATGATCACGTACTCGACGGTGACCTTCAACGACCCCCAGAATATGGGGTCGTTGACCATGCGCACATAGTTGTCGAGGCCGACCCACTCGGCGGGCGTGAGCAGGTTGAAGCGGGTGAAGCTCAGATAGATCCCGCGCAGCGTGGGCCAGAGCAGGAAGACCAGGAAGCCGAGCAGCGCCGGGGCGATGAAGACCGCCGCGAGGGCGCCGTCCCCTCCGCTTCCGCCACCGTCTCGTTCCCTGATCCGGTCCTTGGTCTTGTTCCTGGCTGCTTCGGCACCAGGCAGCCGCACTCGGGTGGGTGGGCTGCTTGAGGCGACAGTCATCTGAGACTCCCTCGTCCGCGACTCGTCCTCGCGCCGATTACTTTTGACGCGGAACAATCACGACGTCAAGAGGCCTGCACGAACCTTCTCCAGGGCGCCCTTCACGAGATCCGACCTTGACATTGCTTCCGTCCCGGAATAATTCTTTGTCACAGACTGTGACAGGCTTGGATCCGCACGCCACCCCCATCGACAACCAGCGCGAGGAGCCCATGAGCGCACGTACCGCGAGCTGGCTGCCCCTGAGCCCCGGTGAACGCGCGGTGGCGATCGAGGTGTTGACGCACGGCCCGCTGTCCCGCAGCGAGATCGCCAAGCGGCTCAGCCTGTCCCCCGGCAGCCTCACCCGCCTGACGAAGCCGCTCATCGAGTCGGGCCTGCTGGTCGAGGAGGCCACGACGGCAGCATCCCTGCGCCAGGGACGCCCCTCGCAGCCGCTCGACATCGTGGCCGGGTCACAGAGCTTCGCCGGGTTCAAGATCACGGGTGACGCGGTCTACGGGGTGGTCACCACCCTCAGGAGCGAGATCGTCGCCCGCCGCTCCGAGCCCCTGGACACGCACGATCCGGAGGAGATCGCGGACCTCCTGCACCGGATGACCGCCGGTTTCCAGGAGAGCTTCCCCCGCCTCGCCGGAATCGGCATCGGCGTGGGCGGCAACGTCAGACACCGGGCGACCGTCGTCGCGAACGCGTTCCTCGGCTGGGAGGAGGTGCCCCTCGCCGAGATGGTCGAGGAGCGCACGGGGCTGCCCGTCGTCGTCGACAGCGACGTGGCGGCGCTGATCGAGGCCGAGGCCTGGTTCGGCGCCGGCCGCGGCCTCGACCGGTTCGCGGTCCTCACCATCGGGGCGGGCATCGGCTACGGCCTGGTGCTCGGCGGACGCCTGGTCCGCACCGGCGAGGACGGCCACGGCGTCGGCAAGCGCTGGATCATCAACGCCAACGGCCCGCTCACCCCGGAGGGCGAACGGGGCAGCGCCATGGCCCTGTTGACCATCCCCAGCATCTGCTACCAGGTTCGCGCGGCCACCGGCCGGGACGTGACGTACGAGGAGATCCTGGCCGGCGCCGCCTCCGGCGACCCGCTCTGCGCCCGCGTGATCGGCGAGGCGGCGCGGGCCCTGGGCACCCTGGTCGCACAGATCGCCAACTTCGCGATGCCGGAGAAGATCCTGCTGGCGGGCGAGGGGGTGGGCCTCGCCGATGTCGCGGGCGGCGTGGTCCACGAGGCGATCCTCGCCAACCGCAACCCCATGGCGGACCCCGTCCACCTGGAGACGAAGGTCTCCGACTTCCACGAGTGGGCCCGCGGCGCCGCGGTCCTGGCCATCCAGGTACTGGTACTGGGGACGAACGAGGGGTGAGGGGGCGCCCCAGCGGGCGCCGCGCACGACGCCGGCGATCAGATCGTGGATGAGGAACTCGCCGGGCCCACGGTTCTCCTTCAGCCGGTCCAGCTCGTCGGCCCCGAACCAGCCGTACGCGGAGTGCTTGGCCCACTCCAGGGCGGGGTGGACCAGATCCCCGTCGACCTCGACGACCCAGTCGGCCTCGTGCCGTCGGCCACCGCCGTCGTCACCGGTCCAGGTGGAGACACCGAGGAACGCGCCCACCCGTCGCAGCCGCCGGCCCGTCTCCTCCGTGATCTCCCGGGCCAGCGCGTCGAGGAGACTCTCGCCCGGCTCGACATGGCCGCCGACAATGTCCCAGGTGTCGGGAAAGAGTCGCCGGTCGGAGCTGCGCCTCTGCGCGAAGGCCTGCCCCCGCTGATTGAGGATCACGGCGCCCACGGTCCACACCTCGCCCGCTCTCATCACGGGAAGTGCGGGTGTCACGGCGCTCCGGTCGTGGTGCTCGCTCGGCGGCATGGCGCCACTCCAGAAGGGCGCGAGCCGGACGGACGGAGCGCGGGCTCACAAGGATCTGACGGGCACCGTGCGCTACTGGTCGGAAGAGCCCCGGTTAGTGGCATCGTGGAAGGTGAGCGCACCGCCGGTCCCGCTCCGTGTGAGCGGTCCGTACGGCGGGGCGCGCCGCGGAGCGAAGGCGGTGACGGCTGTGGCAACCACTCTGAAGGCCGGAGGGAGCCGGTTCAAGGCCGACCGGCAGCTGACCGTGCGCATGCTGGTCACCGTGTTCCTGCTGGGCCTGCTGTACGTGGCCTTCGTCGGCGCACTCCTGGTCCTGCTCAAGTCGACGCTCCTGGTCGTCGTGCTCGCCGCGGGACTCCTCGTGTCGCAGTACTGGTTCTCCGACCGGATCGCCCTGTACGCGATGCACGGCCGGATCGTGACCCGTGAGGAGCAGCCCCAGCTGCACGGCGTCATCGACCGGCTGTGCGCGACTGCCGACATGCCGAAACCGCAGGTGGCCCTCGCCGGCACCGACCTGCCGAACGCCTTCGCCACCGGCCGCAACGCCGATCACGCGGTGGTGTGCGTGACCAGTGGCCTGCTGCGCCGCCTCGAGCCCGACGAACTGGAGGGCGTCCTCGCGCACGAGCTGTCCCACGTGGCGCACCGCGACGTCGCCGTGATCACCGTGGCGTCGTTCCTCGGAGTGATCGCCGGCATCGTCGTGCGCTTCGCCTTCTACTCCGAGCTGCTCGGCGGCCGCCGCAGGACCGACCAGAACACGCTGGTCGTCCTCGCGGTGGTGGTGGGCGTCTCGGCCGCCGTCTACGCGATCAGCTTCGTCCTCATCAGGGCGCTGTCCCGGTACCGGGAGCTGGCCGCCGACCGGGCCGCGGCGCTGCTCACGGGCAGGCCGTCCGCGCTGGCATCCGCGCTGACCAAGCTCGACGGGGACATCGCCCGCATCCCGAACAAGGACCTGCGGACGGCCCGCGCGTTCAACGCGTTCTACTTCATCCCGGCGCTGTCGAGGACCGCCCCGCTCCCCCGTCTCTTCTCCACACACCCCTCGCTCGAACAGCGCCTCGACCAGCTGGCGGCGATCTCCGCCGACCTCGGCCGCCCGGCCTGAGCCCCGAAGGGATCCACATGGGTTTCCTGGACATCCTGCTCGGGCGCACCAGGCCCGCCCCACCGGACCTCGACCGGCTCTTCGGCCTGCCGTCGGCCGCGGTCACCCTTGAGGCGGCGGCCGGGTTCACCCCGACCGGCCTGGGCTCGGTGTGCTTCACGACGGTGGAGGGGACGGCCTTCGACACGATCCGCCAGGACGTGGGGGCGCTCCTGAACGCCGATGCGGAACGGGTCGACGCGACGGAGTTCAGCCGGGACGAATACGGCTACACATGGCTGCTCTCCCAACGCTCCCCCTCGGACCTCCCGGCACTGGTCGGCGATCTCCACGCGGTGAACGCCACACTCGAAGGCAACGGCTTCGGCCCCCAACTCCTCTGCTCCCTGGCCGGGTTCCACAACGCGGAGGGCCACTCACTGGCGCTCGTCTACCTCTACAAGCGGGGCACGTTCTATCCCTTCGCCCCGCTCCCGGGCGAGAAGCGCGACAACGCCCTGGAACTGCGCGTACGCGCGGTGGTCGGCGACGACCTCCGTATAGAGCCGGACCTGGAACGCTGGTTCCCGGTGTGGGGCGCACCCGGCCTGGAAGAGGCCAGGCCCTGACGCCGCACCCAGGAGAAGGGCCCGTTCCCTAGACTCGTTCCGCCTCCACGAGCCGGAGCACGGCGTCGAGCCCGCGTCGGGCCCCGGGGGCAGCCCCGGAGGGCAGGACGTAGGCGCGCAGCCCCGCGGCGACGGCCCCGCCGTCCTTGGCCGGGTGATCGCCCACCATCAGGGCCTCGGCAGGCGTGACGCCCAGTTCGTCGCAGGCCAGCCGGAAGAGCACCGGATCCGGTTTCTCGGTGGCGTGCTCATAGGAGTGCACCCAGCTGGAGAAGAAGCCGTCGAGCCCGCGCCGGGCGAAGGTCGCTCGCAGATCCCAGCCGACGTCACTGACGACGCCCAACGGAATCCCCCTGCCGGCAAGCCGGACAAGGGTCGCCTCCACATCGGCGTACGGCACCCAGTGTTCGGGCTCGCGCAGTTGCTCGTACAGCACGTCCGCGACAGGGGCCAGTTCTGGAGCCGACGCGTACCAGGTGGTGAAGGCGTGCCGGTGGGCCTTTGCGGACACGTCCCTGCCGAGCTGCGCGGCGACCACGTCCGGGTCGGTGAGGCCGGCTTCGAGTCCATCGAGGATGCCGTCCATGACCAGCTCGTCGACGGGCCCCAGCACGGCCCTGATCCTGTCGGCGTAGGGGCCGATCTGGAAGAGGGTGCCGGAGAAGTCGAAGAGAACGGCACGCACAGGCAGTTCGGACACAGCGGGTCCGGCGCGCAGAGGCCCTTCGGGCCCGCAAACGGTAGGTCGACTCATCCGGCCTTCCTAACCGCCCCGGCACACCCCGTCAACGATCCCAGCCATCACGCCCGCAGAGCGACAACGGCCTCGTCCGTGTACATCAGGAACGTCAGCGTCTCCTGGAAGTACAGCTCGACGCCGGTCGCGTCATGCGAGGTGTAGCCGATGGACAGGTCCTGGCCGATGCGGAGTTCGTAGTCGCCGCCGCGGGTGGTCAGGACGAACGCGCCGTTGATCGCGGGTGCCCAGATCAGGTCGCCGTCGAGGAGGCGGGCGATGTGGCCGGCCACGGGGAAGCCGTGGTCGGTGGTCTCACTGACCGCCGTGTACGCCTCCGCGCCGAGCAGCAGCGAGTACGGGCCGTCGACGCCGGCGAGGCGCAGGGCGCTGAGGGCCCTCGCGATGGTGTCGGGGTAGTCGCGAGGCTCGGCCGGCAGACTCAGGACGGGGTTGGACGTGCGCTCGCGGACGCCTTCGATCCGGGCCGCGGCGTAGCCGTCGAAGATGGCCTGGTCCTCGGCGAAGGCCATGGTGCGGGCCGCGTCCTTGACCGGCTGCCAGTCGGAGTCGTTGGAGCCGCGCGCGACATCGTCCACGGCCTCGCGGCTGACGGTGAAGGGAACGCGCAGTTCGACAAGCGGCTGGGCCTCGCGCAGACGTGCCATGACTCCCGGGGCGGGCGGCGTGACGGACCGCAGATGCCCGGTGCCGACGGCGGCGAGTTCGAGTCCGTCGGGGCCGGTGACGTCGAGGACGCGGCGTCCCGCGACATGACGCTGGAAGGTCCGGCCGGCCTCTTGCTCGATCTCCGCCCAGGCGGCTTCGCTGATGGGGGCGAGTTCGCGGTGCAGGTTGTTCATGACGCGGGGGCTCCTTTGAGGCCGCCGATGCCCAACGAGCCGTCGGGCGGGGCGACGACGGGCTGCGGTGACGCGGCAGGGACGGGAAGTTCGCGTGCGGCGTCCGGCAGGGCGGGCGGGTCCGGCAGGTTGTCGAGGAAGTCTGCGGTGGGGACGAAGAACAGGTTTCCCGTGACGGCCGTGGAGAAGTCGAGGATCCGGTCTGTGTTGCCGGGCGGGCTGCCGATGAACATGTTCTCGAGCATCTGCTCGGTGACCGCGGGGGTCCGCGCGTACCCGATGAAGTACGTCCCGAACTCGCCGCGCCCCAGGGTGCCGAACGGCATGTTCTTGCGGAAGATCTTCCGTTCCTCGCCGTCCTCGGTAATGGTGTTGAGGGCGACGTGGGAGTCGGCGGGCTTGGTCTCGTCGGACATCTCGATGTTGTCGGCCTTCGAACGGCCGATGACCTTCTCCTGCTCCTCCGTCGACAGAGCGTTCCAGGCAGTCATGTCATGCAGGTACTTCTGCACCACGACGTAACTGCCGCCCGTGAACGGGGCGTCCTCATCGCCGATGAACACGGCAGAGCGCGCCGCGTCACCGGTCGGATTCTCGCTGCCGTCGACGAACCCGAGCAGGTCCCGGTCGTCGAAGTAGTTGAAGCCGTGCACCTCGTCCACAACGGTCACGGCGTCGCCGAGCTGACCGACGATGTGGCCGGCCAGCTCGAAACAGAGGTCCATGCGCCGCGCCCGCACATGAAAGAGCAGATCCCCCGGAGTGGCGACGGCCCGGTGCCGATCGCCGTTCAGCTCACGAAAGGGATGCAGCCCGACAGGCCGCGGCCCGCCGAACAACCGGTCCCAGACGACAGACCCGATCCCGACGGTGCACGACAGAAACGAGTCGGGAGACCGGAACGAGACCGAGCGCAGCAGCCCGTTCAAATCACCGAGCTGGTCGCGTACGCGGGGTTCGGCGCCAGGTGCCGTGGTCACCACGAGAAAAAGGGCCGCTGTCGAGTGCGGCGCCATGACAGGCTGCGTTTGCGTCACTGACTCTCCCGCAGGGGTGCACGATGCGGTCGGCTGACTTCCGTCACCCTAAGCCGGGCTCACCTGTCCCGCACGGTCAGTCGGTGACCCGCCGTGGATCACGCCCTCTGCGGACGTCCTCCACGAGGTGCATGGCAGCCTCCTCGGCGGACGCGGCCGCACCGTCGATCCCGACGTCCTCGGCGAACAGCTCGCTCTCCGCGTCCTTACGCACACCTTCGTCGGGCGCCACGAGCCGCCCGGAGCGCGCGGCTCCCACCTCGTCGTCGAGCGGTTCGCCATCGGTGTCCCAGGTGTCGCCGATACCGTCGTCATCAGGAACCACCAGATCGGGGATCTCCTCGGACAGACGCTCGTCGAGCGTCTCGCCGAGCCGCTGCTCCGTGCAGGTGACACCGGTGTGCTCGACCCCCCAGGGCCGCTCGGGCGGCGAATAGCCCTGGTCGAGCGGATCGGTGACGCCGCCGCCGAGCAGGGTGTCCTCCTGGTCGAGGAGCCCCTCGTCGTCCTGGACCTCGGACCCGTCGGGCTGGTAGACGTCGTCTCCCCGCCCTTGATCGTCGATGTCCACGTCGCCTCCTTCAGCGGTGGCCTCTGTCTCCATTGTGGGCGGCCAGGGGGCGGCACGTCCTGCGGAAGGACGGACGGCCCGGAAACGAAAGTGCCCCGACCGTGACGGGGGATCACAGCCGGGGCGGTCTGAGTGGTCGCGGATGGCGGTCGCCTCTCGGCGGGGGCTCCACAAGGCTTCAGCCGAACGATCGTCCTTGCAGGCAAATGAGATGAGGCCCGGGGACACAGCTCCATCCGCGTCCACACCTAGTTTAACGAAGAACCACCCCGGGGAATTCCCCACCCCGCAACCGGCCCTATGAACTACGTCACGGACCGTCCCGGCACACAAAACCAGGCGGATCCCCGTACCGGACAGGGACCGGGCACAGCGAGTGACAGCCCCGCCGAGCGGACAGCCGCGTACGAGACAGGAGGCACGTGAGGGCATGTGCGCGCGGAGCCACCAGCACCACGTACAGGCAATTGGCCAGCCGGCGAAAACCCATGGAACAGCGAGCACGTACACGCCCCCGCGGCCCCGCGCCCGAAAACACACCGGCCAAGACGCCCCCGCACCAGCCGACGCACCGGACCCCACCACCCGTCATTCCGTCACGGCGTCACAGCCACACCCTCCAGCGCCGAGATCCGCCGGCCAATGGCCTCGAGCGCACCGGGCCGCCGCCCAGGAACCGCACGCCGCAACCGCGTGAGAGAGGCCGCAAGCGCACGGGCCTGCGCCGGGTCACCAAGCTGCTCCCACTGATGATGAGCGCGATCGACGGCAGCCTCGACATCCTCCGAACCCACCGCCTCCCCGCGCGCGAGCCGAGCCTCGGCCGCAGCCGTCCACAGTTCGCAACTGCGCCCAGGATCCTGAGCGAGCCGCGCAAGATCGGCACGTACCTCGAGCCAGTGGAGCGCCTCCGGCGACCCCGCACCATGGGTACGCAGGGCAGTGCTCTCCCACATCGCGGCGAGGGCAGCGGCCTCACCGTGCCGCCCGGACTGCGCGGCGGCGAGGATCGCCGGGTGCGGATCGGCATCAGGGCGGGGCTCGACGACAGGAACCTCCTCCTGCCGAGCGGCCGGCACAGGCGGGCGAGGAGCCGCCGGAACGGGCCCCGGCCCACCATCGACCACGAGGAACAGGGCA
Organism: Streptomyces sp. NBC_01003; assembly: GCF_045162695.1. Lineage (NCBI taxonomy): Bacteria > Bacillati > Actinomycetota > Actinomycetes > Kitasatosporales > Streptomycetaceae > Streptomyces > Streptomyces sp. NBC_01003. Next base: position 9,109,821 of record NZ_CP108707.1, on the reverse strand, counting down.
CCGTCCGGACCGGCCTCCCCAGCCGCCTGAGCATGAAGATGCGCGAGCGGCGGACGGTGCCCGTTGCGCCATATCGAGGCGTAGGTCTTGAGATAACCGGGCACGGCGGTAGCCCGACGCGGAGGAGGAGGCGAGACCCGCCCGAACAAACGAACACCCACCCCCACACCGAACCCCCCACCCCGCACCTGCTCCCAGGCATCCCCATCGGCCACCAGGTCAAGGACGACCGTGGTGGTGTCGGGCCGCCGCAACGCGAGTTCGCCGGTGAGCCAGTGCCAGGGCAGGGAGGTGTACCGCAGGGTCGACGGAGTAGTACGGGCCAGGGCGAGATGAAGCAGACGCTGGCGCTGATCCAGATGAAGCTGCCCGGTCACAAACAGGGCGAGCGGCCCGGGCGCGGCCACCGCCGTGCGGATGCGGGTGAGGACGGTCTGCGGGTCGACGGGATCGGCGAGTTCGACGACGGTCGCGGCGGCGGTGCCGGTCAGGGCACTGGGTGGTACGGCCGCGAGCGCGGGCAGTACGGAAGTCGCGTCGATGAGGCAGCTCTTGTTCGCCGGGGCGGCCGCAAGGAGCAGCGCGGTCCCGGTCACTGTCTGTTCCCCGTTGTCCTGCTGAGTGATCACCACTACAGCACCGTAACTGGTCCTTCTGTGCCGTGCGTGACCGGCAGGAGCAGCTCGACTGGCGCTCATACAGGGTAATTTGGGCGTAATCGGGAAGTGGCTGCCGCACGCGCACGCGTTCCGTCATTGTTGGCGGAACGAGAACGCCACGCGTCCCGCGCCGGGACCCCGTCCGGGTGCGGAGCCGATTCACCTCACGGAAGCTGAGGACTATGGACGAACCTGAAGGATTTCCCCCTGTAGTCGTGCACGCCACTCAGCCCGGCGGGCGCCGGGTGACGATCCGCGGCGAGGACGCCGGGCTGGCCACCGGGCAGGAGGACGTGCTCGAGTTCCTGCGGCGCGCGGGCCTGGAGGACGCGCGGCTGGACGACCCCGAGCTGGTCGAGTGGCGGGGTGGCGGTACGCAGGTGTGGCCGGCACAGATCTAGATCCAACCATCAACCACCGAGCCCTCGGCCCCCACAGCGTCAGCGGTAAGAGCTCGCGTCAGCCGGCTTGCCAGGATCCTGCACCTCGACGAGATAGCGCCAGGCGTCGGGCCGGCTCCCGTCGACGTCGGTGAACCCGTACACCTGGGCAAGTGCCCCGCTGGACGTCGACTGTCCGTTCCAGCGGGCCACTTCGGGGTCGGCGGCGAGTGCGGCGACGGCCCGGCCGGCATAGAACGGGGTCTCGGAGATGCCGAAGTGCGGTGTCTGTTCCAGGGCGTCGCGCCAGTTGTCCTCGGTGACGCCGTAGTGCCCGAGCATGATCTCCGAGCGGAGCCAGCCCGGGGTGAGGGCGAGGGCCGTGGCGCCCCGCGGACCCAGCTCCTGCCCGAGGGCGAAGGCCATGCGCAGGACGGAGCTCTTGGCGAGGTCGTAGAAGAAGGAGACGCGATAGTTGTCGCGGTTGTATTCAGCCGTGCCGTCGGTCACCTCGACCACGAGGCCGCCGGGGTTGCGGAGCAGGAGCGGCAACGCGTAGTGACTGGTGATGGCGTGTGTCTCGACGGCGAGGCGGAGCAGCCGAAGCCCGTCGTCGAGGTCGTGCTCCCAGACCGGGGTGTCCCAGGCGAAGAGGTTCTCGCCGCCCCAGATGTCGTTGACCAGCACGTCGAGTCGCCCCTGTTCGTCGGCGATACGGTCGACGAGGGCCTTGACCTGGGCGGACTCCAGGTGGTCGGTGGGCACGGCGATACCGCGCCCGCCGGCCGCGGTCACCAGGTCGGCCGTGTCCTCGATGGTCTCCGGCCGGTCGTACTCGGAGCGCCGGGCCCGCGTAGTGCGCCCGGTCACGTACACCGTGGCGCCGGCCGCGCCGAGTTCCACGGCGATGCCCCGTCCCGCTCCGCGGGTCGCACCCGCCACGAGGGCGACCTTGCCGTCCAGCCGGGCGCTTCCGGTCCCGGGTTCCTGCGTCATGAAGCCGCCTCCTCGCTGCTGCCGGACAGGCCGTCGTGGCCCGTCCTCGGTTCGAGCATGACCCGAAATCAGGACACCGAGTGTCGCCATTCCTGAGCGGATGACGGGGATGACGACGACGCACAGAACGAGAAGCGCGTTCTCGCCCATCGGTCACATTCCAGGGCCGCCCCGTGTCATAACAGTGACCAGGGAACCCGCCCGATACGACAGGGAGACGCCGATGCCACCCGCCCGGACCGCGAAGCAGCGCAAGCAGGACACCCTCGACCGGCTCGAACGCGACGAGGACGTATGGGTGGCCACGGCGGACACGTCGGACGGGGAAGGCGCGACGCCCTATCTCGTACCGCTGTCGTTCCTGTGGGACGGTTCGACGCTGCTGCTCGCCACCCCGGCGGCCAGTCCCACGGGACGCAATCTGCGGTCCACTGGGCGGGTCCGGCTCGGCATCGGCCCGACGCGTGACGTAGTCATGATCGAGGGCACGGTACAGACGCTGACGGCCACGGAGCTCCCGGACGACGTCGGTGACGCGTTCGCGGAGAGGACAGGGTTCGACCCGCGCGGGCTGACCTCGGAGTACCTCTATTTCCGGGTCACGCCGCAGCGGGTCCAGGCCTGGCGGGAGGCCAACGAGCTGGCGGGCAGGGAGCTGATGCGGGAGGGCGAGTGGATCGAGGAGTCAACTATCCGGTCGTGAACGACCGGGCTTGCTGCCACCGGCACCGCCCCACGAGGTGAACCCACCGCCACCCACCGCACCCCCGAGCCCGAGAAACACAGGGCGCGCCCGCCGAAGACCCCTCCGGCGGGCGCGCCCAGCGCCACACACGCAGCCGACCGAACCGGCTGACCCGACCAACCGACCGACTCAGCCGGCGGCAGGCTCCAACTCCTTCTCCTCGCTGCCCGGCCGCGCCGTCTCGTTCTCGGCATGCCAGTCCTCGTTGTCGGCGAGCGGCTTCTCCTTCAGCACGAAGGCGAGGACGAGACCGACAGCGAACACGGGCACCAGGTACAGGAAGATCGGCACGAGTGCCTCCTGGTACGAGGAGACGACCGTGGCGCGCAGGTCGGCCGGCAGGGCCCGTACGAGCGCCGGCGTCAGTGAGTCGCTGTCGCCGACCTTCGAGGCGGCGTCCGCGGGCAGCCGCGTGGCGAGCTGGTCGGTGAGGCGGCTGGCGAAGACCGCGCCGACGACGGCGGTGCCCAGGGTCGCGCCGATCTCGCGGAAGAAGTTGTTCGCGGAGGTGGCGGTGCCGACCTCGGCGCCCGGGAAGTCGTTCTGCACGGCGAGTACGAGGGTCTGCATCATCAGGCCGACACCGGCGCCCGCGAGTCCGACGTACAGGCAGACCAGCCAGACCGGGTCGCTCACGTCGAGGCGGGACATCAGGAACGCAACGAGCATGATGATGACCGTGCCGACGATCGGATAGACCTTGTAGCGGCCGGTCTTGCTCATGATCGCGCCGGACGGCAGCGCCGTGGCCATGATGCCGACGACCATCGGGATGAGCAGCAGCCCCGACTCGGTGGCCGTCTTGCCGTAGACCATCTGCAGATACGTGGGCATGTAGCCGACGATCGCGAACATGCCGAGGCCGATGACGATCATGCCGAGCAGCGTGGCGACGTTAAAGATCGGGCTGCGGAAGAGGTGCAGCGGGATGACCGGCTCGGCGGCCCGCGTCTCGGCGACGAAGAACAGCACCCAGGCGACGACCGCGCCGACGCCGAGCCCGATGACCAGCGGGTCGGACCACGCGTACTGCGTGCCGCCCCAGCTGGCGAACAGCACGGTGCAGGTGACGGCGGCGGCCATCAGGGCGGTGCCGAGATAGTCGAGAGTGACCTTGACGGCCTTGCGCGGCAGCTTGATCGCGACGGCCGCGACGAAGAAGGCGAGGATGCCGAGCGGCAGATTGACCCAGAACGCCCAGCGCCACGAGTGCTCGTCGGTGAACCAGCCGCCGAGCAGCGGCCCGACGACCGAGGCGAGACCGAACACGGCACCCATGGGGGCCATGTATTTGGCGCGCTCCCGGGGCGGAACGAGGTCGGCGATGATCGCCTGCGAGGTGATCATGAGGCCGCCGCCACCCAGGCCCTGGAGGGCGCGGCCGGCGACGAGGGTGCCCATGTTCTGGGCGAGCCCGCAGACCACGGAGCCGACCAGGAAGAGCGCGATGCCCGCGAGGAAGATGTTCTTGCGGCCCATGAGGTCGCCGAGCTTGCCGTAGACCGGCATGCCGATGGTGGCGGCGAGGATGTACGCGGTGGTGATCCACGCCATGTGCTCGATGCCGTTGAGCTCGCCGACGATGGTCGGCAGGGCGGTGCTGACGATCGTCTGGTCGAGCGCGCCGAGCAGCATCGTCAGCATCAGCGCGCCGAAGATCAGCCCGAAGTTGTGCGGCTTGGCTATGCCGTCCTCAAGGGCGGGATCGGAGCCCGCCGGTGCGGGGGCGTGGGTCATGCTCAGGTCTCCGTACGTGAAGGGATGGGGTGCGCGGCGCGCGAGCGGTCGCCGCCCGGGGAGGCTGGGGAGTCTTCGGGGCTCGGGTGGGGAGTCGTGTGGGGCCTTGCGCGGGGAGCGCGCGCACCGGTGCCGTGGGGGCGGCAGCCGGGTCGCGCTTCGGGAGCCGCGCCTCAGGCCTCCCGTTCGGTGGTGGCGTGCGGGGAGTCCGCCAGGGAGAGGAGGCCGCGCAGGGCGGTGAACGAGTCGCGCACCGAGGCCGCGGGACCGTCGGGGTGCTGCTTGTCGCGGGCCCATCGCATGAGGCCGTTGCGTACGGCGGTCATGGCGATCCCCGCGAGAAGAGCGACGGTCTGCCCGTCGGGGGCGTCTCCGGTGCGGCGGGCGATGGCGCCGGCGAGATCCCGTTCGAGCGCGTCGCACTCGGCGAGGAACGCGCCGAGGGCCGAGGGCACCTTCTCGACGATGGCGAAGACGTCCTCGAACGCTCCGGCGCCGGGCGCCATCTCGTCCACGTGCGCGGCGAACACCTCGCCCAGGTCCCGCAGCACGGCGTCCGGGTCGCGGCCGGGCGCGGAGACGAACTGCTCCGCCTCGGCCTCCGTCAGGCCACCGGGCCAGGCGAAGAGCGCGGTCTCTTTGGTGCGGAAGTAGTTGAAGAAGGTCCGCGGGGAGACACCGGCCTCCTTGCTGATCATCTCGACCGTGACGTGTTCGAGGCCGCGTTCACGGGCCAGGCGGACCGTGGCGGCGTGCAGTTCGGCCCGGGTCTGGCGCCGTCGCCGGGCGCGCAGCCCCTCGGCCGGCGCCTGCTCGCGGACCGCCGACGTCGCGGTGCCTGATGTCATCACGCCAAAGATTCTTGCACACACTGCAATCTTTGCGCGCACTGCATCTAGGGCCCATGAGACTCTCGGCACCCGTGGTCACGTCAGCGACGCAGGCACCGGCTCGGACACCGGCTCAGGCACGGACACGGGCGCCGACATGGGCAGAGGCATTCATCCGAGTTAGGCTCGTTAGCGCTGTTTCGGGTGAAATGCGAAAGCCACTGTTCGCCGGGAGACCAGACTGATGCCCACTCGCACCGTCCTTGCCGCCTCCGCCGCCGCGCTGCTCGCGTCCGCCACCGGCGTGTCCGTCACCGGCATGTCCGCCACCACGGCGTCGGCCGACATCCGCGCCGCGCACCCCGCCGCCGCACCGGCCGCCGCCCTCAAGCTCTGCGCCGAGAACGCGCTGACGGTGAAGGCGGCCGCGTCGGGCCAGGACCACGTCCTGCGCCTGAGCGTCAAGAACCACTCCTCGCGCGCCTGCCTCGTGGGCCACGTCCCGCTGGTCACTTACGGCGATCTGGACGGGGCCGCCGTCCCGTTCCCGCTCTCCGGGAGCGCCACGTACAAGCTGGACGCGGGGAAGACCGCCCACGCCGCCGTGCGCTCCGTCTCCGCGAGCGGTGACAGCGATGTCCGGTCGGTCGGCTACGTCGTGGTGGCGGCGAATCCGGAACACGACGGCAAGAAGTTCACCGCCGCCTCACTCTCCGAGCCGGGCGGACTGCGCGTCTGGTCGCCGGTGACGACACTGTGGCAGCCGACGCGGGCCCAGGCGGAGGAGGTCCTGGCCGAGTCCGACAGCGCGGGGGTCCTGAAGGCCTGACCCCTCACCCACCTGACATCAGGCCGCGGCCCGGACCGCTAGGAGTGAGGCGTCGTCCTGGAGCCGGCCCTCCGCGTGGCGGAGCAGGTCGGCGGCGAGGGCGTCGGTGAAATCCTCGAGGACCGTGTTCTCCAGGGCCGCGGCTCGCTCCGCCAGCGGGTAGAACGCCCCGCGCGCGTCCCTGGCCTCGCTCACCCCGTCCGTGTAGAGCAGCATGCTCTCCCAGGCGGTGGCGGGCACCGGTTGGGCGGCGCACCAGCCGGAGTGCAGGTCGAGCAGGCCGAGCGGTGGCGCGGGCGTGGGGACCGCTGCGTGGACAGCGGCGCCGTCGCGCAGCAGGACGGGCGGCGGGTGTCCGCAGCAGACCAGTTGGGCGGATCCGTCGGGTTCGACGCTGAGCAGGGTCGCGGTGACGAAGCGGTCGGGTTCGTCCGAGCGCGCGACCAGCGAGTGCAGCCGTACGGCGATTCCTTCCAACCGTGCCTCGCAGGCGGCGAGATCGCGCCAGGCACATAAGACACTGTCCGCGGTACGGGCGAGCGCGCGGCCTTTGCCCATGACATCCCCCATCAACAGGCGTGTGCCGTAAGGGGATTCAACGGCTCCGTACACGTCGCCGCCCGCCCCCGCGGGGCTTCTCTCCACCGGCGCGACGGCGGCGTTCGCCAGGTGCCGGGCGCTGACGCGCAGCGTGCCGACCCGCTCGGGCAGAGGAGAGACCGGCTGGGAACGGGCAGTCATGCAGGGACCTTCCGAGGTGCGGCCGGACATGCTGCCCGACGTGACGCGCCGCGCAAGTGTAGCCAGTCGAGCGCGCCCGGTAACCGATTGTCGCCGAATCCGACCAACCGGATTCCGCCGCCCCGAAGTCGTCAACTTCGAGCTCGCACAAGCCGGTTCACGTATCCGCGCCGCGGGCCGCCGACCTCGCCACGCCCACGCCGGCACCCGCGCGCGGACGGCGTGCCTCAGTCGGTGAGGTCCGTGAGATCGGCCCGCATCGTCAGCAGGTTCGTGCCGAGGGTGCGCACGGCGGCGCTGTTGTACCGGGGCAGGCGCTTCAGTCGCGCGCGGGCGTCGTCGTCCGGCAGAAGGTGTGCCGTGCCCGTGTGCCATCGTCCCTTGATCCGTACGCGGATCTTCGGGTCGGCCTGGATGTTGCGCACGTACTGCGACTTGTCACCGTACTCGGACACCCACCAGAACTCGCGGCCGACCATGCGGCCGCCGACCGGGGTGCGCCGGGGCAGCCCGGACGTGCGGCCGGTGGTCTCCAGCAGGATCTGGCTGGGGAGCCGGGAGAGGAGCGGGTTGCCGATGCGCCGCTGGAACCACGTCACGGCCCTGAACTTGAACTCGCGATACCGCGACATGCGCGTCCCTCCGCCGGCACTGTGACTACCCGCCGCACTCTAGGCGACCCGGCGGGACCGGTCAGGCAGGCGCCTCCCCCGGGACGGCGGCGGCGGGTGCCGGGCGGGGCAGCGCGAGGGCCGCCGCCGCCGCGAGCGCCCCGACGACCGCGGCGGTCAGCCAGCCGTGACGGAACACCGTGAGGGCCGCTTCCGCCGTACGGGGCACGCCGATGAGGCCGACCATCACGGCCACTCCGACGACGGATCCCGTCTGGCGGGCCATCGTCGTGACCGCCGACCCGGTGGCGAACCGGCCGGGCGGCAGCGCCGTGGCGGCAGCCCCCACGAGGGTCGGCAGGGCGAACCCGACGCCGACGCCGGTGATGAGCATGCCGGGCAGGAACGCGGCGGCGTAGTGCGGCGTCGTGTCCAGGGCGAGGGCCCACCACACGAGGCCGCCGGCGAAGAGGAGGCAGCCGGCCGCGGCCACGCGGCCGGCACCGAGGCGTCGCACGACGGGTCCTGACGCGACGGCGAGGACGGGGACGACCAGCGGGCCCGGCGCGATGGCCAGTCCGGTACGGATCGCCGAGTAGCTCCACACCTGCTGGCACCACAGGACGGAGGTGAGCAGCATCGCGGCGAACGCCACGGTGAAGAGGAGTGCGGCGAGCGTCGCGAACGCGAAGGCCGGGACGCGCAGGAGCGGCAGTTCGACGATGGGGACCGGGTGCCGGGCCGAGCGCAGCCAGAACGCCGCCGCGAGGATCGCCGCGGCGACCAGCGAGCCGAGCACGCGACCCGAGCTCCAGCCCCATGCCTCGGCCTTCACGAGGCCGAGCGCCAGGGAGCCGATGGCGAGCGTGAGAAGGACGGCGCCCGCCAGGTCCGGCAGCGGGCCGCTGCGCTCGGGACGGTCGGCGGGCAGCAGCCGCACCCCGGCCACGAGGCCGGCGATCCCGACAGGCACATTGACGAGGAACACCCAGCGCCAGTCGGCCTCCACGAGCAGCCCGCCCGCCACGGGGCCGAGGCCCGCGGCGATGCCCCCGATGGCCGCCCAACCGCGAATGGCGCGCGGGCGGCGCTCCGCCGGGGTGGCGACGAGGAGCAGCGCGAGTGATGTCGGCATGAGGGCGGCGGCGCCCGCGGCCTGGAGCGCACGCGCCGCGACCAGCCAGCCGACGCCGGGTGCCACGGCACACAGCGCGGAGGCGACGGTGAACACCGCGAGGCCGAGCAGGAATCCGAGGCGGTGTCCGTACCGGTCGGCGAGGCGTCCGGCGGCCACGAGCAGGGCCGCGAACACGATCGCGTAGGCATTGAGCACCCAGGAAAGGGAGGCGAGCGAGGCGCCGTCGAAGGAGGTGGCGAGGGCGGGTACGGCGACATTGACGATGAACAGGTCGAGGTTCACGACGAAGACGCCCGCGGAGACGATCCACGCGGTGGCGGATCCGGCCCTGCCGGAAGCCGGACTGCTTGCGCCTGAACCCGCCTCCGCCTTCGACGCCGAAGTGCCCGATTGCGCGTCCGGGCTCGCGGTCGACGCGTCCGCCACCCCCATTGAGTTTGCTTTTCCAACCGTCATGCACGGCAACCTAGCGCGAGTGAGTTTGATATGACAACCCTGCAGTTGAGCACGGCAGGCCGATACTCACTCCCCTCACCCCGATGCACCGTGTCGTCGCCGCTCACCACCTGGGCACCCCGCCGTGACGTCCCTCTCACCCACCCCCGGAGCCCACCCCCGAGCCCACCCCCGAACGAAGGACCACACCTCGATGCGCACCCCCTCCACGTCCGACTCGCGGCCCTCGCCGTCGTGGCGCCGGCCGGCCTCGCAGGGCCCGCCGCCACCCCGGCGCAGGCCACCGACAACGTGCCGTGCCACAACACCGTGAAGCGGGACCTGGTCGACCCGTCGTCCGGACGCACCTGGCCCGGGACCGCCGTCATGCACTGCAACCTCACGCGCGGTCACGTCCCGGTCCACGCGAGCCGCTCCCCCGGCTCCCCCGTGGTCGGCCGTCTGGAACAGGGCGGTGCGGCCAACTGGTTCGTCACCGAGATGAAGGGCCAGACGTACCGGGACGGCGCCGCGGAGAACAACTGGTGGGCCAGCACCCAGGCGGACAACGGCCGTTGGGGCTGGACGCCGGAGGTGTACTTCGCGGGCGGCGGCAACTACGAGGACGACGCGGGCCTGTTGATGCCGGGCTCCTACACCTGCGCCAACACCTGTGCCCCCGTGCCCTTCTGGGCCCGCTGACCCTGCGGCACATCGGGGGTCGGGCCCGGTCACGGCCCCCGGTACGACCACCCCTATACCCACCTCGGCTCGACAACCCCGGTTCGACAACCCCGCCCATGATCATCAAGACTGCGGATCATGCGATTCGGCGTGAACCTTCTCAATTTCGGCTCCGGCACCACCCCGCGAACCCTCGAGCGCCAGGCGACGGACGCCCGCGCGCTGGGCTTCACGTTCGCGATGATCTCCGACCACATAGCCGTCACCCCCGACGTGCACGAGGTGTATCCCGCCCCGTTCTACGACCAGTTCGTCCTGGCCGCGCATCTCGCGGGCCGGGTCCCGGGGCTTCAGCTCGGCACGACCATCACCGTCATCCCGTACCGGCACCCGCTCCAGACGGCGCGGCTCGCGGCCAATATCGACCAGCTCAACGACGCCGGGTTCATCCTCGGCGCGGGCGTCGGCTGGTCGGCCGCCGAATACCGCGCGCTGGGCGTCCCGTTCGAGGAGCGCGGCGCCATCACCGACGAGTACCTGGCCGCGATCCGCGCCGCCTGGGCGCAGGACCCGTGCACCTTCGAGGGGCACTACGTCTCGTACGAGGGCATCCGTACGGCCCCCGCCCCCGCTGCCGCGCAGCTGCCGGTCTGGGTCGGCGGCGACTCGCCCGCCGCGCTGCGCAGGGCCGCGCGGCTCGGCGAGGGGTGGCACCCCTTCATGCCGACGCTCGAGGGCCTGCGCGCGAAGCTGCCGGTCGTGGCCGCCGAGGCCGAGAAGGCCGGGCGGCCCACGCCGTCGCTCGTGCCACGACTGCAGATCGCGCTCGGGGAGCGGCCCGACACCGAGGACCGCCCCCTCGGCCACGGCAGCGTCGACCAGGTCCGCGCGGACCTGCTCGCACTGGCCGGACTCGGCGCCACGCACGTGCTGTTCGACACCTACCCGGGCGGCCCTGCCGCGCGCGCCACGGCCGACGAGGACCGCCGGGTCCTGGAGGTCCTCGTGGAGAAGGTCGTCGACCCGGCCACGGGCGACGTGCGCTGACGCCACCACCCCTGAACGGATACGTTCCATGCCCAGGGCACCTGTCAGCACCCTCTCGGAACCTGCTCACCGCGCCCTGGGCAACCGTTCACCGAACTTACGCAAGCAGACTGCAATTCTTGCGCTAATCTTGCGTTCCATGACACGGAGACTTGCTCAGGTGGCACAGAAGGTCGGCGTCAGCGAGGCGACGGTCAGCCGGGTGCTCAACAACAAGCCCGGCGTCTCGGAGGCCACCCGGCAGGCCGTACTCACGGCCCTGGACGTCCTGGGCTACGAGCGGCCGACCCAACTGCGCGGCGAGCGCGCCCGCCTGGTCGGGCTCGTCCTGCCGGAGCTGCAGAACCCGATCTTTCCCGCGTTCGCGGACGTGATCGGCGGCGCGCTCGCCCAGCAGGGCCTCACCCCCGTCCTGTGCACCCAGACCAATGGCGGCGTTTCCGAGGCGGACTACGTGGAACTGCTGCTCCAGCAGCAGGTGTCCGGCGTGGTGTTCGCGGGCGGCCAGTTCGCCCAGGCGGACGCCCGCCACGAGCACTACCGACTGCTCTCGGAACGCAAGGTCCCCGTCGTCCTCGTGAACGCGGCGATCGAGGACCTCGGTTTCCCCTGCGTCGCGTGCGACGACGCCGTCGCGGTCGAGCAGGCCTGGCGGCATCTGTCCTCGCTCGGCCATGAACGCATCGGACTCGTGCTCGGCCCGGAAGACCATGTGCCGTCGATGCGCAAGCTCGCCGCCGCACGGGGCGTGGTCCGGGCAGCCGGCGGGACGCTGCCCGAGGACGCTGTCGAGCGGGCCATGTTCTCGCTGGAGGGCGGCCACGCGGCGGCGGCGCGCCTCATGCGGCGCGGCATCACGGGAATCATCTGCGCGAGCGACCCGCTGGCGCTCGGCGCGGTGCGGGCCGCACGGCGTGAGGGCCTGCGCGTGCCCGACGAAATCTCGGTGGTCGGCTACGACGACTCGGCGTTCATGAATTGCACGGAACCGCCCCTCACCACCGTGCGCCAGCCGATCGAGGCGATGGGCCGGGCCGCCGTCGAGCTCCTCGTCACGCAGATCCAGGGCGGCTCGGTGACGCCCGGTGAGCTGCTGTTCGAGCCCGAACTGGTGGTGCGCGGCTCCACGGCACAGGCTCCGTCCCGCACAACCGTGGCATAGTCAATTTTTTGCGGAGTCTGCACAACATCTTGCGGGCGCCTGTTCGCGGTGGTTGAGTGTGCCGCGCCCCGGCTGCTCGATAGCCGTAGGCCTTCCTGCGGTTGTCGTCAGCCGTGGGCCCTCCAAGCTCATGCCCGAAGGGGACCACCGATGAGAAGCTCCTGGTTCCGCCCTACCCGCCGCACCTCCGCGGCCGCGGTCGCCGCCGTGCTCACCCTGACCTCCCTCGCCGCCTGCGGCACCAGCAGCAGCGACGACAACAGCGGGTCGGGCGGCGGCTCGAAGGCCGGCATATCGGCTCCGCTGGATCCGAAGACCAAGGTCACGCTCACCATCGACTGCATGCCGCCGGCGGCGAAGGCGGCCGAGCTCAGGGAGTGGAAAGAGGACGTCAAGGAGTTCAACAAGAAGTACCCGAACGTCACGATCAGCGGGAAGTCGACGCCGGGCCAGTGCGAGGAGCCCGCCCGCTTCACCGCCCAGCTCAAGGCGAAGTCCCAACCGGACGTCTTCTACACGTACTTCACCGATCTCCAGCAGGTGCTCGACAACAACGGCGCCGAGGACATCTCCGCCTACGTGACACCCAAGACCGTGCCGGCCCTGAACTCCATCGACCCGAACGTCCTCGGCGTCCTGAAGAAGGACGGCAAGCTCTACGGGCTGCCCACCAGCAACTACACGATGGGCCTGCTGATCAACCGCAAGCTCTTCGAGCGGGCCGGGCTCGACCCGGACAAGCCGCCGACGACCTGGGAAGAGGTCCGCGCCGCCGCCAAGAAGATCGCCGGCCTCGGCAACGGCATCTCGGGATACGGCGAGTACAGCGCGGAAAACACCGGCGGCTGGCACTTCACCGCCGCGATGTTCGGCCTCGGGGCCGACGTCGTCTCCGCCGACGGCAAGAAGGCCGCGTTCAACGACGCCACCGGCAAGCAGGTCGCCCAGCAGCTGCACGACATGCGCTGGAAGGACGACAGCATGGGCAAGACGCAGCTGCTGAAGTGGGGTGACCTCCAGAAGCAGATCGCCTCCGACAAGCTGGGCATGTTCCTCGCCGCGCCCGACGACATCACGTACATGGTCCAGCAACTGGGCGCCGACTACGAGAACTTCGGCATGGGGCCGATCCCCGGCGGCAAGGCCACCCTCTTCGGCGGCAACGACTACATGATCAAGAAGGGCTCGTCGCCCGACAAGATCAAGGCGGCCGTCGCCTGGCTGAACTTCAAGAACCTCACCCCGGGCAAGGGCCAGTTCCAGTGGGACCGCACCAAGGCTGACAAGCTGCCCGTGGGCCTGCCACAGCCGAACTTCTTCACCGGTGACACCAAGGCCGAGGACCTCGCATCCCGCACGGAGAACGCGACGATGCCCGTCGAGAACTTCAAGCCGTTCCTGGACAACCCGGTGCCCGGCAAGGCGGAGCCGCCGAAGGCACAGGAGGTCTACAAGGTCCTCGACAACGTGATGTCGGGCGTCCTCACCAACCGCAACGCCGACATCGACAAGCTGCTCACCACCGCGGAGCAGCAGGTCAACCAGGTGCTGGCCAACCAGTAGCCCACGGCACCTGCACCCCGAGGAGCGACCATGTCGGCCCCCACGCTGTCCAAGAGCTCGTCGGCGCCCGCCCGTGCGCCGCATCAACTCCCCGAGCGGCGCGGCTCGTTGGCGCGGGCGGTGAAGCGCAATCTCTCCGCCCACGGCTTCCTGATCGGCGCGGTGCTCTGCTTCTCCTTCTTCTCCTGGTATCCGATGGTCAGGGAGTTCTTCCTGGCCTTCCAGAAGAACAAGGACGGCAGGACCACCTGGGCCGGCTGGTCCAATCTCTCCTACGTCCTCAACGACCCGGCCTTCTGGCAGGCCTGGCGCAACACCCTTCTGTTCACGGGGCTCGCGCTCGTGCTGGGGTTCGCGGTGCCGTTCCTCGTGGCGGTCCTGCTCAATGAATTCCGGCACGGCCAGGGCTACTTGAGGATGCTCGTCTACCTTCCGGTCATGCTTCCGCCGGTCGCCTCGGTCCTGCTCTTCAAGTACTTCTACGACCCCGGCTACGGCCTGTTCAACCGGATCCTCGGCATCTTCGGGATACCTGACCAGCAGTGGCTGCAGTCCACCACCACGGCGATGATCTCCGTCGTCATAGCGGCGACCTGGATGAACATGGGCGGCGCGACCCTGATCTATCTCGCCGCCCTCCAGGGCATCCCCGGCGAGCTGTACGAGGCAGCGGAGCTGGACGGCGCCGGACTCTGGCGCAAGATCTGGCATGTGACGATCCCTCAGACGAGGCTGATCCTCTCGCTGATGTTCCTCATGCAGATCATCGCCACGATGCAGGTCTTCACCGAGCCGTTCCTGCTCACCAACGGCGCGGGGCCCGAGGGCTCCACCATGACCGTCGTCTACCTCATCTACCAGTACGCCTTCAACTTCAACAACTACGGCGGCGCGGCGGCGCTCGGCCTGGTCCTGCTCGTCCTGCTCGCGGGGTTCTCCGCGGTGTACGTACGCCTCAGCCGCACCCAGGAAGACTGACCCGCACGGGAGTTCACATGGCTACCGACACGATGCGTCCCCGGACGCTGATCTCGCCGGCCCAGCTCGGCAGGCGGCGCGGCAAGGTCGTCTACTGGGTCGTCTTCGCCCTGGTGATGGTTCTCTTCACGCTGGTCTTCCTGGGGCCGATGTACTGGATGGTCAGCGGCGGCCTCAAGACCACGCAGGAATTCGTCAAGTCCCCGCCCACGCTCGTACCCACCAGCGTGCACCCCGGCAACTACGGGGACGCGTGGCGGGTGATGGATCTGGCGAAGCTGCTCGGCAACACGCTGTACTACGCGTTCGGCGCGCTCGCCTTCCAGCTCGTCCTCGACGTCGCGGCGGCCTACTCGCTGTCCAAGCTGCGGCCCCTGTTCGGCAACGTCATCCTCGGCATGATGCTGGCGACGCTGATGATCCCGGCGACGGTCCTGGTCGTGCCGCAGTACCTGACCGTCCTCGACGTGCCGATCTTCGAGCGCAATCTGCTCAACAGCCCCTGGGTGATCTGGCTGCCGTCCGTCACCAACGCCTTCAACATCTTCCTGCTCAAGCGGTTCTTCGACTCGATCCCGCAGGAGCTGCTGGACGCGGCGTCCATCGACGGGGCGTCCGCGCTGCGGACCCTGCGGTCCGTGGTGCTGCCCATCTCGCGGCCCATCCTGGGCGTCGTCTCCATCTTCGCGGTCGTCGGCGTGTGGAAGGACTTCCTCTGGCCGATGCTGACGCTGCCCGACCCCGGCAAGCAGACCCTGAACGTCGGCATCTACTCGCTGGCCAGCGGCGTTCCCGAGAACTGGCTGATCGCCGCCCTCACCATCGCCTCGCTGCCGACCCTGATCCTCTTCCTGCTGTTCCAGCGCAACATCATGAGCGGTCTCACCGCGGGCGGCCTCAAGGGCTGACGCCCGCCGCCCCTCCCCGTACGCCGCCTCCGTGACGGCGCGCCCCGGCACGCCCTCCTGCCCGAAAGGACCACTACGTGGCAGCCCCCCATACCCCAGACACCGGCGACTGGTGGCGTTCCGCCGCCATCTACCAGGTGTACGTACGCAGCTTCGCCGACGGCGACGGAGACGGGACGGGCGATCTCGCGGGGGTCAGAGCCCGGCTGGGCCACCTGGCCCGCCTGGGGATCGACGCGATCTGGTTCACCCCCTGGTACCGCTCCCCGATGGCGGACGGCGGTTACGACGTGGCCGACTACCGGGCGATCGACCCGTCGTTCGGCACGCTCGCCGAGGCGGAGAAGCTCATCGCGGAGGCGCGCGACCTCGGCATCCGCGTCATCGTCGACGTCGTGCCCAACCATGTCTCCGACCGGCACGCCTGGTTCAGGGCCGCGCTCGCGGCGGGCCCGGGCAGCCCCGAGCGCGAGCTGTTCCACTTCCGGCCCGGCCGGGGCGCGCACGGCGAACTGCCGCCCAACAACTGGCCGTCCCAGTTCGCCGGCGAGACCTGGACCCGCGTCCCCGACGGCGAGTGGTACCTGCATCTGTTCACGCCCGAGCAGCCGGACCTCAACTGGGCGCACCCCACGGTGCGTCACGAGCACGCGGAGGTACTGCGGTTCTGGTTCCAGCGCGGCGCATCGGGCGTACGCGTCGACTCGGCGGCGCTCCTGGCCAAGGATCCGGCACTCGCCGACGCCGCCGAGGACGACACGAGCGGCTATGTGGACCGCGACGAGCTGCACACGATCTACCGCTCCTGGCGGGCCGTCGCCGACGAGTACGACGGCGTGCTCATCGGGGAGCTGTGGGTCCCCGACCCCGAGCGTTTCTCCCGCTATCTGCGCCCCGACGAGCTGCACACGGCCTTCAACTTCGACTTCCTGTCGCGCCCATGGGATGCGTCGGAACTGCGCGGGTCCATCGACATGACGCTCGCCCACCACGCGCCGGTGGGGGCTCCCGCGACCTGGGTCCTGTGCAACCACGACGTGACGCGGACGGTGACCCGCTACGGACGGTCGGACACCACGTTCGCCTTCGCGTCGAAGCGCTTCGGCACGCCCACGGACCTGGTGCTCGGCACCCGCAGGGCGCGCGCGGCGGCGCTGCTGTCGCTGGCCCTGCCGGGGGCCGTCTACCTCTACCAGGGAGAGGAGCTGGGCCTGCCCGAGGCGGAGGTTCCGCCCGGCCGCATCGAGGACCCGATGCACTTCCGCTCCGGCGGCACCGACCCGGGCCGCGACGGCTGCCGCGTCCCCCTGCCATGGACGCAGGACGGACCCTCGTACGGCTTCGGGTCGCCCGGGGAGCCCTGGCTGCCGCAGCCGGCGGACTGGGGGACGTACGCGGCCCATCGGCAGGACGCCGATCCGGGCTCGATGCTGTCGCTCTACCGCGAGGCGCTGCGCCTGCGCCGCACGGAGCCGGGCTTCGGCGACGGGCCGATGCGCTGGCTCCCAAGTTCCCCTGGTGTACTGGCTCTTGCCCGGGGCGAGGGCCTGGTCTGCGTCGTCAACTTCTCCGATCGGGCCGCTCCGCTCCCGGCGCATTCACGTCTTCTGCTGGCCAGTGGCCCCTTGGACGACGGGGGGCGGCTTCCACGGGACACGGCGGTGTGGCTCCGCGTCTGAACCGGACGCCCGGGAGGACTCAGGTATATGCCAGAAGCATCACCGCACCGGGTGTTGCCAAACCCCTTACGGGGCCTGTCCGGCTGTGCGACAGTCATTACCGGTCCTTCCGTAAGTCTTGGTCGTGCCGCGCCTGTATCGGAGTACGTCATGCCTCCCCATGCCTTCGCGGACCGCCCCGCCGCCCAGCCGCCGGAGCACGGTTCGGTCGACGCGCTGATCACGCAGACGCGTCGGCTGCTCGGTGATGTCGACGCCGTGCGCCGCGAGGCCATTTCGGACGACGGTGACCCCGAGCGGCGCTGGCAGCGTGCCCTCTACGAGCTCGCCGTGCACCAACTCAGCGATCTCGACAAGCACTTGGCGCAGCTGCGCGACGGGCCACCGCGCCCGACCGTGGATTCGCTGATCCCCGAGGCCCACGGCTGCGCACCGGCCGAGCCGCCGAGCGGTTCCCTGCTCAGCCGCGTGGGCAGCGCCGAGTGGAATCTCCTCACCGACGAGGCGAGCTGGTCCGGGGAGCTGTTCCAGATCCTCGGCCGCAGCCCCGAAGCGCCCCCGCTGACCCTCGACGAACTCCCGTCCGTCGTGCACACCGATGACCAGGCCATGCTCACCAGGATGGTGACGGACTGCCTCATCGAGGGGAAGCCGATCGACGGCGAGTTCCGCATCCTGCGCACCAACGGCACCGCCCGCACGGTGCACATGATGGGCGAGCCCGTGCTCGACGCCGACGGCTCCACCGCCTCGATGTGGGCGGTCCTGCGCGACGTCAGCGAGCTGCGCCGCACCCAGCGCACCGTACGCGAGACCCATGACTCGCTCCAGCGCCGACGGCACATCGAGCAGACGGAACACCGGCTCGCGGTCGAGCTCCAGGAGGCCGTGCTGCCGCCGTGGCGTGGCTCCCTGCGGTTCTCCCAGGGGGCACCGCACGACCTCGACCTCGCGGCCCGCCATCTGCCGTCGTCGACGGGCGAGCTCGTCGGCGGCGACTGGTACGACGCGCTCGAACTGCCGGACGGACAGACCCTGTTGAGCGTGGGCGGCCTGACCGGACACGGCGTGGCCGTGACCTCCGGCGTGGCGATGCTCCTCGGCGCCCTGCGCGGCATGGCCGTCACGGGGACCCGCCCCGACGAGCTGATGGGCTGGCTCAACCAGCTGACCGACACGTCGGTTCAGCCGTCACTGGGCAGCGCGGTCTGCTGCCGCTACGATCCCCGGTCGCGCACGCTGACCTGGGCGCAGGCGGGACACCCCGCCCCGCTGCTCTTCCGCGACGGGGTGGGGCGTGCGCTGACACCGCCGGAGGGCGTGCTGCTCGGAGCGACACCCGGTGCCACGTACGGGCTGGCCGAGGAGTCGCTCCGCGCAGGCGATCTGCTGCTGCTGCACACCGACGGCCTGGTCCCCCACCGCAGCGGCGCCGCGGCGGCGAACAGGCTCCTCGATCTCGCGCCACGACTCGCCGAGGCCGCCACCGCGCAGGACTGTGTGCGGACGGTCTTCGAGGAGTTCGCCGCGCACGAGCGCGCGGACGAGGCCTGTGTGCTGGTCGCCAGGATCGGCTCCTGACGCGGACAGCTGGTTGCGGACAGCTGGTTGCGGACAGCTACTTGTTGAATTCGGGCCACGTGCCCCGGAGGGTCACGCCTGGGCGCGCTTGCCTCCCGTGGGCTTTCCGGGGGTCTTCGGCAGCGCGAGCTTGATCTCCTCACGCAGGTCCACGATCTTCGGGTAGCTCGCGTACTGCCCGGTGAGCCGGTACATCTCGCGGAGCCGGTCCCAGGTGCGATGGGAGGAGTTGGCCCCCATCGACACCAGCGCCAGGCGCGCGTACCGGTCGGCCTGCTCCGGGTCGTCGGCGATGAACAGGGCCGACGCGAGCGAGATGTAGTCGAAGATCTGCGACCGCTGCCGCCCGTTCGCCCGCAGTTCGAGGGCTTCCTTGGCGTGGCGCTGCGCCGTGTTCGCCGCGGCCGGCTCGTGGTCGGCGAGGGTGCGGTACGCCAGGGCCTGCATCCCGTGCAGGTCCGCCTCGTCGAACATCTGCATCCAGCTGGGCGGCGGGACGTCGCCCTTGTCGGAGACGAAGAGGTCCTCCGCCTGGCCGAGGGTGCGCCGCATGGCCTGGCCCTTGCCCATCGACGCCTGCGCCCAGGCCTCGATGGTGTAGAGCATCGCCCGGGTACGCGGCAGGGTCTGGTCTCCGGATCCGGACTTGGCGAGCTTCATGAGGTCGAGTGCGTCGTCGGGCCGGCCGAGGTGCACCATCTGACGGGCCGCCCTGGACAGGGCCTCCCCGGCACGCGGCCGGTCGCCGCCCTCCCGCGCCGCGTGTGCGGCGATGACGAAGTACTTCTGGGCCGTGGGTTCGAGGCCGACGTCATGCGACATCCAGCCCGCGAGGACGGCCAGGTTGGCGGCGACGCCCCACAGGCGCCGCTGGAGATGGTCGGGGTGCCGGTAGCTGAGCATGCCGCCCACTTCGTTGAGCTGGCCCACCACCGCCTTGCGTTGCAGGCCGCCACCGCGGGCCGCGTCCCAGGCCCGGAACACCTCGACGGAGCGCTCCAGTTCCTCGATCTCCTGCGACCCGATGGGGGCGGCCTCATAGCGGTCGAACCCAGCGGGGTCGGCGTGCAGGGGGTCTTCGAAACGTGGGGCGTCGGCCGCGAGGGCCGGATCGGTGTGCAGCCAGTCATGCATGGCGCCGCTGAGTACAGATCCTGTGGCAAGCGCGGCACCCGCGCCCACCAAGCCGCGTCGGTTGAGCATGAGGTCCATTCCCGTGAATTCGGTGAGGACCGCAGCTGTCCGCTCGGGCGCCCACGGCATTCCGTCGGGGTGTTGCACAGCCCCGTCGTCACGCCGTTTCCCCGTGCGCCCGTGCCGGACCAGACCGAGGTCCTCGATGGTCACGACACGGCCGAGCCGCTCGGTGAACAGCGCCGCCAGCACCCGTGGCACCGGATCGCGCGGGATCTCTCCCATGTCGATCCAACGCCGCACCCGTGAGGTGTCGGTCGACAGCTGTGGGTGGCCCATGGCCGCCGCCTGCCGGTTGACCAGCCTCGCGAGCTCCCCCTTGGACCAGCCGGCGAGGCCGAACAGGTCGTTCAGGCGGGTGTTGGGTTGTCCGTTCACGTCAAGCCCCCAGGTTCTCGGCTGAGTTGACAGTAACCCTCTGTCAGTTGCAGAGCGACTATTCGCCAGGGTTCGCCAGGGTGCGCCAGATGGTGTGCCAGTGGGCACCGGGTGTCAGGTAGGAATGCGCCACCCCGACCCGGTTGCCGCGGCTCACTCCCCAGGGTGCACCACGGTTCCCCGGGGCGGGTGGCGCAGGCAACTCGCAGGCACACGAAGGGATCTGTTCGCCCATGTACGCAGCATCGTCCTCCGTGTCCGCCCCGCCCCGGCCGCTCTACGCCCGGCCCCCGGCTCGCGGCAACGGCCGCGCAGGGGAGGCCCCACCGGCGGGCAGCGGCCCGTATCTCGACCCCGCGCGACCTGCGGCCGCAGCGCTCGGCTCCGGTCGGACAAGGCGCGTCCCGGGGGTCGGCACCCAACCGCTCAGCGGGAGACTCGACTTGTCCGGTCCCCAGGGCGCGCAGCTGCGCACGGCGATCGCCTCGGTGCACCGGATCTGCCCGGAGTTCAATCCGGTGCAGGTGTTGCGCCGCAGTGGACGGTCCGTGCTGCTCGTCGGCACCACGGGGCGCAGCACCGCCGTCGCCAAGTGTTTAGTGGACCACTCCCCAATCTGGGCCGAGCGGATCCGCCACGAGATAGCGGCATACCGCTCGTTCGTCCGGCACCGGCCACCGGTCCGGGTGCCGCGGCTGATCGCCGCGGACCCCGACAACTGCACGCTGGTGATCGAGCGGATGCCCGGCCGGGTCGCCGCCCTGCAGCGGCACCCGGCCGAGGCACCGCCCCGGGCGGACGTGCGGGCCGCGCTCAGCGCGATCTGCCGGCTCAACCTCTGGCGTCCGCCGGCCGGCACGTTCAACGCGCCGCTCGACTACGCGGACCGGATCTCCCGCTACCACGACCTCGGGCTGCTCACCGACCGGGACATGGGCGATCTGCAGAAGCTGCTGCACGGCATCGCTCACTCGTCGGGCCGCCAGGGCATGGGCCAGTTCTGTCACGGTGACGCACTGCTGTCGAACATCCTGCTGTCCCCGGCGGGCCCAGTGCTCGTGGACTGGGAGCACGCGGGCTGGTACCTGCCGGGGTACGACCTGGCGACGCTGTGGTCGGTGCTCGGTGACGCGCCGGTGGCGCGCCGCCAGATCAGCCAGCTCGCGCAGTCCGGCGGTCCCGCGGCGCGGGACGCGTTCCTGGTGAACCTGATGCTCGTACTGACGCGGGAGATCCGGACGTACGAGACGGCCGTGCAGCGTTCGATGCACGACACGACCCCGGCGGCATCGGGCACGGCCCCGCACGGTGCTGCGCCGTCCGGCGAGGAACAGCGGCTGCTGCTGAGGCGGCTGCACGACGACTGCCAGCTGGCCCGCCGGGCCGTGCGTGCGGCGGTCGGCACTCGCTGAGGGGACAGGAATCCGCGGTGCGCCAGGACAGCGGCGCACCGCGGATTCTCGTGTGCCCCTATCCCTAGGGGCTACGGGTTACTGAACTGCACGGCGTCCACGTCGAACGAGTTGTCCTGCGGGGACTTGAACACGAGATACAGCTTGTGGGTTCCGGTCAGCGCGTCGACCGGGACGGCGGGTGTGGCCTGGTAGGTGTCCCAGCCGCCGGTGTTCGGGACGGGTGTGGTGGACAGGAGCTTGCCGTCAGGGGCGTCCGCGCGCAGCTCGATGGAGCCGACTCCGTACGGTGACGACAGTTTGTAGCTCACCTGTCCGATGCCCTCGACGCTCATCGGGTCGAACGCGACCCAGTCGCCGTCGCTGACGTCGCCGATGCGCTTGCCGTTCTCGGCGCCCTCCTGCGCGACGACGCGCGTGCCGGACTGACCGTCGTAGTACTCGGCCTGCTTGTGCCTGGGCTGGAGCACGGACCGCCCGTAGCCGGTCAGGGCGCTGACGCCGTCGCCTCCCTTGTCGGTGTACTTGGCGTTGAGTACGTAGGTGAGGTCCGCGCCCTCGGGATGGCCGCCCAGATCACCGGTGTCGACGGTGCCTTCGCAGCCGGGGATGTCGGTGGTGGGGTGCTCGTGGTCGTCGTGGCCGAGGGCCGGATTGACGGTCACCTTGGAGCAGTCGACCGTGCCGTCCTCCGGGTCGGTGACGGTCACCTTGTACGGGATCTTGTCGCCGAAGTCGATGAGCTTGCCGTCGACGGGGAACTCGATCTTCACCTTGGGCGCGGTGTTGCCCGCGGTGACGGGGACGTTGGCGTAGCCGGACTTGCCGGTGGAGTCGGTGACCTTCAGCTGGGCGTTGAAGTCACCCTTCGCCGTGTAGGTGTGGCTCGGGCTCGCCTCGGTGGAGTCGTAGGTGCCGTCGCCGTCGAAGTCCCAGGCGTAGGTGAGCGGGTCGCCGTCGGGGTCCTTGCTTCCCTCGCTGGAGAAGGAGACCTCGAGCGGGGTGGGGCCATTGGTGACGGAGGCCTTCGCCTCGGCGATCGGTACGCGCTGTCCCTGGGCGTAGTCGATCCGGTAGAGCCCGGAGTCATTGTTGCCGCCGCCGAACTGGCTGCCCCATTCGAGGACGTAGAGCGAGCCGTCGGGACCGAAGGTCATGTCCATCGGCTTGGCGAACTTCGCGGTCTTCAGGAAGTCGTTGATCTTGAGGAGTTTGCCGTCCTGGTCGAAGCGGATCTCCTTGACCTGGTCGCGGGCCCATTCGTAGAAGAAGCTCGCGCCCTCGAAGTAGGCGGGGAACTTGGTCTTCGACGGGTTCTTCGCGTCGTAGTGGTAGACGGGCCCGCTCATCGGCGCGGAGCCGCCCTCGCCCATCTCCGGGAACTCCTTCGACTTGCCGTAGCCGTACCAGATCACCGGCTGCTGCACGGGCGGCAGGTCCGTGAGGCCCGTGTTGTTCGGCGAGGGGTTGACCGGCTTGTCGCAGTCGAACTTGGCGCCGACCTCCTTGGTGTCCGGGTTGTACGGGGCGTACGGCTGGTTGTTGCCGTGGCAGAAGGGCCAGCCGTAGTTGCCGGGCTTCTTGATGACGTTGTACTCGACGAGACCCTCGGGGCCGCGGTCGGTCGTCGGGGCGCCGCGGTCGGGGCCGTAGTCGGAGACGTGGAGGGCACCGTTCTTCGGGTCGACGTTGAAGCGGAACGGGTTGCGGAAGCCCATCGCGTAGATCTCGGGGCGGGTCTTGGCCGTGCCCTTGGCGAAGAGGTTGCCCTTGGGGATGGTGTAGCCGCCCGCGTTCGTGGGCTTGATGCGCAGGATCTTGCCGCGCAGGTCGTTGGTGTTGCCGGCGGTGCGGGCGGCGTCCAGCATCTGCTTGCCGGGGCGCCAGTCGATCGGCGCGTAGCCCTGCCAGTCGGGGTCGAGGTTGGGCGGGGTGTCGTCGCCGACACCGAGGTAGAGGGTGCGGTCCGGGCCGAACTCGACGGCGCCGCCCGTGTGTCCGGGCTCGGGGAAGCTGCGGTCGCGGTAGGCGGGGACGTCGAGGAGCTTCTTCTCACTGCCGAGGTCAAGGGTGTTGTCGGACTTGACCGTGAAACGGGAGAGCCGGTTGACGTCGTCCTTGGCGTCCTTCGGCGCGTAGTACAGATAGATCCAGTGGTTGTCCTTGAACGACGGGTCGAGCTCCATGCCGACGAGGCCGTCCTCACCGCCGGTGTAGACGTCGAGCTTGCCCGCGGTCGCGGTGGCGTGGGTGGCGGGGTCGTAGACCTTCACCTCACCGCTGCGCTGGATGTAGAAGACCTTGCCGTCCTTGGCGACGTCGAGCTCCATCGGGTCGGCGGTGTTGTCGTCGAGGGCGGTCTTCTCGTAGCCGGACCAGACGGTGCCGCCGCAGTCGCCGGGCTTGTTGCCCGCGGCCCACTGGATACCGCCGAGCACGTGGGAGCGGAAGGCGGGTTCGCTGTACGAGGCGGTGTCGTGGCCCATGGCGGTCGCCCAGACCTTGCCGCCCTCGGCGTTGCGGCACCAGGAGATGGGGTGGTCGGCGCCCATCGCGGAGCCGCCCGGGTCGTACGTGGTCTCGTCGGCGGTGACGAGGACGTGCACGTCGCCGCGCGGGTCCTTGTCGAAGTTGTACCACTCCTCGGGGCGCTCCCAGCGCTCGGGAAGTCCCTTGGTGGAGGGGTGCACGCGGTCGGCGACCTTGGCCGTGCCCTGGAGCACGCCGGGTGAGTGGGCGGGCATGTGGGCGCCGCCGTTGATGGTCTCGTCCCACCAGGGGAACTGCTCCTCGACGCCCATGTCGAGGGTGTTGTGGATGGCGACGACGCCCTTGCCGCCGCGGACGTACTTCTGCAGGGCCTCGCGCTGGCCGTCGGTGTCCCAGACCATGCCGGAGTTCTGCAGCATGATGATGACGTCGAAGTCCTTGAGCTTCGCGTCGTCGAAGACGGTCGAGTCGTCGGTCTGGACGACCTCGAAGTTGTTCGCCGCGGCCTGCTCCTCGACCATCTTGATGCCGTCCGGGATGGATCCGTGGACGTAGCCGACGGCCTTGGTGAAGAGCAGGGCGCGGAAGGCGGGGGCCTGGCCCGCGGCCGTGGCGCCGGTGGGGAGGAAGCCGACGGCGAGCAGCAGGGCGGTCAGTAACGCGAGGGCAGCTCTTCGCATGCGTCCGATGTCACGAGCATGACATCCCATGAGGTGGTCCTTTCCGTGGAAACAGTGGACGGACTTGCGGGGTGCCGGAATTCGGGGAAGTCAGAGGTTCAGCGGGTTCGGCCGGTCACGGCGCGCAGAAAGCGCAGGCCGTCCGTGGCCAGGGCGTCCTGGCTGTCGGCGAGCGGGCGCCACACGGAGGCCGCGACGGCGATCGCGTCGTTGTGCGCGGTGAACGACTCGATGCACAAGGAGCCTTGGTAGCCCGCTTCGTGCAGCGCGTCCAGGAAGCCGCTCCAGTCGAGGTGGTCGGCCCCGGGTGTGCCGCGGTCGTTCGCGCAGACCTGGACGTGCGCGATGCGGTCCCCGGTCGCGCGGACGGCGGCGGGGAGCGAGCGTTCCTCGATGTTCTGGTGGTACGTGTCGAGCGCGATGCCGATCCCGTCGTGCGGCAGCCCTTCGAGGGCCTCCAGCGTCTGGGCGACGGTGTTGAGCAGGCTGGTCTCGTAGCGGTTGAGGGGTTCCACCGCGAGGCGTACCCCGGCTGCGCGGGCGTGCTCGACGAGGGGGGCGAGGTGCGTGCGCAGTTCGTCGTACGCGGCCTCGCGTGCGGCGCGGTCCATGCGCCAGGTCCGGCCGACGGACGTGTACAGGGGGCCGGCGACCACCGGCGCCCCGATCGCGTGCGCGGTGTCCACGCAGTGGCGTAAGTAGTCCCGGGTGGTGCTCACCGTGTCCGCGTCCGTGTCGACCAGGTCGCGGCCGTGCGGCATGACGGCGATCACGGCGGCGGGCGCGAGACCGGTCGCGTCGAGGAGCTTCACCGCGTCGCCCGGGTCCCAGTCGCCCGCGCTCTCCATGGGGAGTTCCACGCAGTCGAACCCCCAGGCGGCGAGTCGGGGCAGCGTGTCGGCGAGGGCGCGGCCGGTGACCGGCGAGTGCCAGATCCAGGGGTTGGCGCCCAACTTCCAGGCCGGCGCGGTCACTTCTTGCCTCCCCAGTCCTTCGGGTAGCCGGGCAGGTCCTGGCAGCCGCACATGGCGTAGTGCAGGGGCGGCATGCCCTCCTGGAGGTACTCGTCGAGGTTGTCCTGGGTGACGGTGGGCTGCGGCAGCTTCCACTCCTTGGGGACCTGCTTGCCGTCAAGCACGCGCAGTGCGGCGATGACCGGCGTACGCCACTGGAAAGTGGGGTACGTGGGCGCGATCGCGGTGAGCTTCTTGTCCTTCCACGCCTGGAGGAAGTCCTGCTGGTCCTCGCCGGTGATGGGCGGGACGTCCACGCCGGCGTCCTCGAACGCCTCGACGGCGGCCACGGATGTGGCGCCCGAGTCCATCCAGACGCCGTCGACCGAGCCGTGCCGGGAGATCGCGTCCGCCACGATCGACTTCGTCTTGGCCGGGTCGCCGTCGGTGAACTTGACGTCCACCACGTCGAGTCGGCTCTTGTCGAAGGCGAGCTTCGCGGCGGACCAGCGGGTCTCCAGGACGTCGACGCCGGGCGAGATGCGCAGGGCGAGGATCTTGCCCTTGGGCTTGACCTTGGCGACGAGGAAGTCCGCGGCGACGGCCCCGTAGCCGTAGCCGCCGATGGGGTTGATGAAGGTGACGGCGCAGTCCGTCTCGACGCCCCGGTCGAAGACGATGACGGGCAGCTTGCCGCAGGCCTCCTTCACGGCCGGGGTGAGCGTCGCCGTGGTGTTCGGGGACACGATCAGGGCGTCGCAGCTCTTGTTCCCGGCGAGTTCCTGGATGTCGGAGATCTGCTTGTCGTCCTTGCCCTGGGCGTCGAGGACGGTGAAGTCGGTGATCTCCTTGTGGAGTTTCACCTCGGCCTTCATGTCCTTGAGGCCCACCTGGCGCCACGGGTTGAAGACTCCGGCGTTGGAGAAGCAGAGGTGGGTGCCGCCTGAACCCTTCTTCTTGTACTGAGCCGTGTCGGTCATCTCGGGTTCGAGCATCTGCTCCCAGGGCTTGTCGGCGGGCCCCTCGGGCGTGACCTTGGCGAGCGCCAACTGCCTCTCGTACTCGGCCTGTTGGAAGAACTTCGAGGGCTTGTCGGCACCCCCCTTCGCGGCGCTCCGAGACGCCGTGCCCGCCGCGGAGTCGGCCGGCATGTCGCTGGAGCACGAGGTGAGCAGCGCGGCGGCCGCCAGAGCGGCGGCGACGGCGAGTGGACGTCTGCGGGTCATGAGGGGGTCCCTCCCGAGGGGTGAGTACGACGGCGGCGCAGGCGGGAGAAGTCGGCCGCTCCGAGACCTACGGCGGCGATGACGATGACGCCTTGGACCGTGGATTCGAGGGCGCCCGAGACGCCTTGCAGGTTGAGCAGCGTGAACAGAGCCTGGAGCGAGAAGGCCCCGGCCATCGCGGCGACGACGCTGCCACGGCCGCCGCCGAGTGCGACGCCGCCGAGCACGACGGCCGTGATGGCCTCGAACTCGTAGCCGCGGCCCGCTTGCGCGGACACTCCGGAGAATCCGCCGACGACTACGGCAGCGAGCGCGGCCGCGACGCCCGACAGGACGAACGCGATGATGCGGGCCCGGTGCACGCGGACGCCCGCGAGGGCGGCGGTGCGTTCGCTGTCGCCGGTCGCGATCAGCGTGCGGCCGAAGTCCGAGCGCATGAGGAACACCGCGGCGGCGCCCGCGACGAGGCAGGCGAGGACCGCCCAGGGCAGCCAGCCGCCCGCCGTGCCGCGGCCGAGCCGGCGGAACTCCTCCGGGAGCGATCCGTGCGGGGAGCCCCCGGTCCAGAAGAAGACGGCGCCTTCGAGGATCAGCATCATGCCGAGCGTGGTGATGAACGACGGCACGCGCAGTTTCGTCGTGATCAGCCCGCTGACGAGGCCGGTCAGCGCTCCGGCGAGCAGCAGCCCGCCCGTCACCACGATCCAGGAGGCGCCCGGGTACGAGCCGTAGAGCTCTGCCGCGACGACGACACCGGCGGTGACGACGGCCCCCACCGAGAGGTCGAACTCCCCGCAGACGATGACCAGATACTGACCCGCCGCCAGGATGACGAGCGGCGCCGCGCGTTTGACGAAGGCGAGGAAGCGGTCGGGTTCGTAGAAGCCGGGGTCGGTGGCGGCCAGGGCCACGAGGAGCACGGCGAGGAGTACGTAGACGGGGGCGCCGGCGCCCAGGGAGCGGGCAACTCGCCTGTAACGGTCGGCCGTTGGGTTCGCGGTGGTCATGCGGGCCTCCGTGTGCCGCGCCGGGCGTAGAGGGCGACGGCGGCGATGATCACGACGCCGCGTACGACGTTCTTGAAGAACGGGTCGACGCCCAGCTGGTTGAAGACGGAGTCGAGCACGGCGAGGACCAGGACGCCGCCGAGCGTGCCCGCCACTCCCCCACGGCCGCCCGCGAGCGCGGTGCCGCCGAGGACGACGGCGGCGATCGACTCGAGGTCGTAGCGGGCCTCGGTGCCGGCCCAGGGGGCGCCTGCGCCAAGCCGCGCGGCGAGGAAGAGCGCGGCGGCTCCCACACACAGCGAGCACAGGACGTGGGCGGCGACGACGGTGCGCCGGGTGCGGACGCCGGAGAGGCGGGCCGCGTGCTCGTCGCCCCCGGTCGCGTACAGGTGGTGGCCGAATCGGGTGTGGCGGGTGACGAGCCACAGGGCGGCGGCGACCGCGGCGAGCAGGAACACGGAGACGGGGACGGGCCCGATGCGGTCGTAGCCGAGATGCTGGAACGAGGCGGGGACCTTGCCCGCGGGGCCCGTGTAGTTGTCCTCGATCCAGCCGCGCAGGATGAACGCCGTGCCCAGCGTCGCGATGAACGCGTTGACCTTGAGGCCGGTGACGACGAGGCCGTTGGCGAGGCCGACGGCGGCGGAGAGCGCGAGCACGGCGAGGACTGCCGTGACGACGCTGCCGTCCTCCATCGTGGTGGCGGCGACGAGCGTGCCGAGGCTGATGAGGTACGCCACGGAGAGGTCGAGGGAGCCGGTGAGGATCACGGCGGTCTGCCCGACGGCGACGAGTCCGAGTGCCACGCAGTTCTGGAGGATGCCCACGACGTTGGCGAGGGTGAGGAAGTCCCCGCCGCGCGCGGCCACCACGATCCACCCGGCAGCGGTGACGGCCGCGGCGGCCAGCCAGACGCCGACGGCGGGGTCGGCGAGGCGGATTCTGCGCGGTGGGGCGGACTTCGCGACGGTCGGCGGGGCGACGGCGGTCCCGGTCATGCGCTTCCTTCCGGTGAGGCGGGGGCGGGCGGGCCCACTGCCGGGCCGCCGCGTGTGGCCAGGCGCATGACGTCCTCCTCGCTTGCTCCGGCGGGGAGTTCACCGGCCAGGCGACCCTCCGCCATGACGAGGACGCGGTCGCTCATGCCGATGAGTTCGGGGAGTTCGGAGGAGACGATCAGGACGGCGAGTCCTTCGCGGGCGAGGTCGCGGACGAGGGTGTGGATGGCGGCCTTGGCGCCGACGTCGACGCCCCGGGTCGGCTCGTCGAAGAGCAGGATCTGCGGGCGGGCGGCGAGCCACTTGGCGATGACGACCTTCTGCTGGTTGCCGCCGGAGAGGAACTGGGCCTGCTGGTCGTCGCCGCGCGCGTGCAGCCGGACCCGCTCCAGGAGGACGGCGAGGTCGCGGGCCGCGGGCGGCCGGCCGCGCGCGGGGACGGCCCGGGTGACGAGGAGCGCGTTGTCGCGCACGGACTGGCGCAGGGCGAGACCCTCGGCCTTGCGGTCCTCGGTGACCAGGGCGATCCCCGCGCGGATGGCCTGACGCGGGCTCGTGGGGCGCAGGTCGCGCCCGCCGACGGTCATGGCGCCGGTGGTGAAGGGCGCGGCCCCGAACAGGGCACGGGCCAGGGACGTACGTCCTGATCCCTGGAGGCCCGCAATGCCGGTGACCTCTCCCGAGCGCAGCGTCAGGTCGATGTCGTGCAGGCGCGCGTTGCCTCCACCGCGCACGGTCAGCCGGACGTCGCCGGCCTCGCCGGGGCGGGCGCGCGGCGGGTAGTAGGCGCTGAGCTCCCGGCCGACCATGGCGCGGACGATCTGGTCGGTGTCGGTGTCCTCGGTGCGTACGGTCGTGACGTGCCGGCCGTCCTTGAGGACGGTGATGCGCTGCGAGAGGTCGAAGACCTCGCGCAGGCGGTGCGAGATGTAGAGGATGCCGAGGCCGCGGGCCGCCAGCCGGCGTACGAGAGCGTGGAGTTGGGCCGCCTCGTGGTCGGCGAGCGGGGCGGTCGGCTCGTCCATGACGAGGACGCGGGCGGGCGCGTCGTCGGAGGCGAGCGCCTTGACGATCTCGACGGTCTGCTGGCGTGCGACCGGCAGATCGCGGACGTAGGTGCGCGGGGTGATGCCCGACTCGCCGAGTTCGGCGAGGAGTTCGGCGGTGCGCGCCTCCATGGTGCGGCGGCCGACGAGTCCGCGCCGGGTAGGTTCGCGGCCGAGGAACACGTTCTCGGCGACGGTGCGGTGGGGCAGGAGCGCGAACTCCTGGTGGATGATGCCGATTCCGGCGGCCTGCGCCTGTGCGGGATGGGTGAAGGACTGCTCGGCGCCGTCCAGGGTGATGGTGCCCTCGTCGGGCACGTGCTCGCCCGCGAGGACCTTCATCAGGGTGGACTTTCCCGCACCGTTCTCCCCGACGAGGGCGTGCACCTCGCCGGCGGCGAGGTCGAGGGAGACCCCGTGCAGCACCCGTACACCGAGAAAGCTCTTGGACACGCCGTGCATCGCCAACATCGTCTGTGTCGCCTGCATCGTTCAGCCTCTCCGGCCTCTCGGCAGTCTTCCGCAGCGGTCTGCATTGCAATGTGCTGACCCTTCTTTGACCTGTCAAGGGTCCAACCCTGGTCCGTACAAAGGAAATTGACATGTACTTAGGTCGACCGGCGAACAGCATCGGGCTTGTGAGCAGCGGAACTCGTCCCTATCGTGACTGCCATGTCTGGAGCGCCGGATCACCCCAGTTCCGCGCCGCCGTCGTCGCCCGGCGAGGTCCTCGCCCTGCTGCGTACGGGGGCCGCCGCGACCCGCGCGGACATCGCGCGGATCACCGGCCTCGCACGGTCGACCGTGTCGCAGCGCGTCGACGCGCTCATCGCGCACGGCTTCCTCATCGAGGCCGGGGCGGAGGCCGGGGACTCGACGGGTGGCCGGCCCCCGCGCCGCCTCCATCTGCGCACCCGCGAGCACGTGGTGGCGGGCGTCGACCTGGGCGCCTCGCACTGCCGGGTCGCGCTGCTCGACATCGGCGGGGATCAACTCGCGCTGCGCGAGGACCAGTTGTCGATCGCCGACGGTCCTGCGTCGATTCTCGGCCACGTCGAGCGGACGCTCCACGCACTCCTCGACGAGGCGGGCCTCGACCCGGCCTCGCTCCAGTCGATCGGTGTGGGCGTGCCGGGCCCCGTCGAGTTCACCACCGGCCGGCCCGTGGATCCGCCCATCATGCCCGGCTGGCACCAGTACCCGATCCCGGAGTTCTTCGCCGACCGCTTCGGCGTGCGGGCCCTCGTCGACAACGACGTGAACGTGATGGCGCTGGCCGAGCAGCGCCGGGCGTTTCCGGACACCCGCTACCTCCTCTACATCAAGGTCGGTACGGGCATCGGCTGCGGCATCGTCGCGGACGGCCGGCTGCACCGGGGCGCGCAGGGCAGCGCGGGCGACATCGGGCACATCCGGGTGGGCGACAGCCGTCAGGAGACGGCGCCGTGCCGGTGCGGGAACTCGGGGTGCCTCGAGGCGGTGGCGGGCGGCGCGGCGCTGGCCCGCGAGCTGTCGGACCTGGGCCTGGACGCCGCGTCGAGCCGCGATGTCGTGCGCCTGGTGAAGTCCGGCAACCGTGACGCCGTACGGATGGTGCGCGAGGCGGGGCGTGCGGTCGGCGAGGTTCTCGCGGGGCTGGTGAACTTCTTCAACCCGGACACGGTGGTGGTCGGCGGCGCGCTGGCCGCCGTCCACGACCAACTCCTCGCGGGCGTGCGGGAGACCGTGTACCGCCGCTCCCATCCGCTGGCCACCCATGTGCTGCGGATCGAGCCGAGCCGCACCGGGGCGAACGCGGCCGTGGTCGGCGCGGCCATTCTGGCGATCGAGCACGCCCTCTCGCCGGAGCAGGTGGACCGGGTCCTCGGGGGGACGTCGCCGCGCTAGGGGGTGTCCGGCGGATCAGGGTCGGACGGGTCGCGGCGCCTGGCGCGGTGCATCGCAAGGCGCCGGAGCGTCCTGATAGCGGAGCTGTTCGGACGTTTCGGCAACGCGGCGAGGTGCCGTGCCAGGCGTCTCGACCCCGGCCATGATCCGCCGGACACCCCCTAGCGACCCCGGGCCGACCGTGGGGGAACACCCGCGTGGTCGATACCCCGATCAGGTGGAGTGCGCCGGTGAGCGCGCGGCGCCCTCCCGTATGCCGAGACACCGGCCCCACTCTTTCCGAACGGTCATTGGTCCACTCCACTGACGCGCCGCAGGCAGTGAGGCCTCCCCGGCGAAAGCCCGCCGTACGGGCGCTGACATGGGAAATCCCTTGCCCTGAGCATGATTGACGGATCGTCGGCAAGCCGATACCACTGACCCACGATCGCCCCCGCACACCGTCGAGCTCATCTGTCCCAGGACCGCTCCCAGGAGGCCGCTTTGCCCTCGACCACCAGCGACCGCTCCCCGGCCGCCCGCAGACGCACCAACCAGGCGGCCCGGGCGGCGGGGACGCTCGCGACGGCGGCCCTGCTGCTCCCCCTCCTCGGCGCCGCGCCCCCGAGCGAGGCCCGGGGGGCGTCGGACGCGGGCCTCCAGCACGCGTTCGCGAGCGCGGCGGCCGAGTACCGCGTACCCCAGAGCGTCCTGCTCGGCGTCTCCTACCTCCAGTCCCGGTGGGACACGCACGGCGGTGCGCCCAGCGTCACCGGCGGCTACGGCCCGATGCACCTCACCGACGCCCGCGCCGCGCTCGCCGGTGTGGCGACGCACAGCGAGGCCGAGGGCGATCCGCGCGGCGACTCGTCTCGGGCGGCGCTCACTCCCAGGACGAAGGTGCCGCAGAACTCCCAACTCCCGGCCCGCCTCAAGTCGTTGACGCGTGCCGCCGAGCTCAGCGGCATCCCCGCCGAGCAGCTGCGCTCCGACCCCGCGGCCAATGTGCGCGGCGGCGCCGCCCTGCTCGCCGCGGCCCAGAAGGCCCTCGGCAAGCCCCTCAGCTCCGACCCGGCCGACTGGTACGGCGCGATCGCGAAGTTCTCCGGCGCCGACGACACCGCCACCGCGGCGACGTACGCGAACGACGTGTTCGCCGTGATCCACGACGGCGAGCGGCGCACCACGGACGCCGGGCAGCGCGTGGAGCTCGCGGCCGACCGCAGCCTGAAGCCCGACGCGGCGCAGGTGCGGAGCATGGGTCTGCGCAAGTCCGACGAGAGCGGCATCGAGTGCCCGCCGACCGTGTCGTGCGAGTGGATCCCGGCGCCCTACGAGGAGTTCGGGGACGGCGACTACGGCAACCACGACCTCGCCGACCGGCCGAACGACCAGAGCATCGACTACATCGTCATCCACGACACCGAGGCGACGTGGGACACGACACTTCAGCTGGTGCAGGACAAGACGTATCTGGCCTGGCACTACTCGCTGCGGTCCACGGACGGGCACATCGCCCAGCACGTGAAGGCCAAGGACGTCGGCTGGCACGCGGGCAACTGGTACGTCAACGCCAAGTCCCTGGGCCTGGAGCACGAGGGATTCCTCGCCGAGCCGGACTCCTGGTACACGGAGGAGATGTACCGGGCGTCGTCGCGCCTGGTGAAGTACCTGGCGAAGAAGTACGACATCCCGCTGGACCGGCAGCACATCCTCGGCCATGACAACGTGCCCGGCACGACACCCGCCGGGATCAAGACGATGCACACGGACCCCGGTCCGTACTGGGACTGGGCCCACTACTTCGCGCTGATGGGCAAGCCGTTCAAGGCGACCGCAGGCACGAAGGGCGGCCTCGTCACCGTCGCCCCCGACTTCGCCACGAACAAGCCGGTGTACACGGGCTGTGTCAAGGCGGGCGAGACCTGCGCGGCGCACGGCTCCGGCGCCGTACGGGTGTACACCGCGCCCAGCGAAACCGCGCCGCTGATCAAGGACGTCGGACTGCGGCCCGGCGGCGAGGACTCCACGATCGACGTGAACGACATGGGCGCGCGCCTGTCGACCGGCCAGCAGTATGCCGTCGCGGAGCGCAAGGGCGACTGGACCGCGGTCTGGTACCTCGGCCAGAAGGCCTGGTTCAAGAACCCGAAGAAGCAGCCCACGGCCGTGAACGCGGCAGGCCTGGTCATCGCCCCGAAGGCCGGCCTCACCGACGTCCCCGTGTACGGGCGCGCCTACCCCGAGAAGGAGGCGTACCCGGCGGACATCACGCCGCAGGCGATCTCTCCGCTGCCGTACAAGCTGCTCGCGGGGCAGCGGTACGTCGTGGGGGGCAGGACGACCGGTGAGTACTTCTTCTCGCCGACGTTCGACACGACGTCGCACCGGGTGGTGCGCGGCAAGGACGTCTACTACGAGATCCAGTTCGGTCACCGGGTGGCGTACGTCCGGGCCGCCGACGTGCGGGTGCTGCCGTCGGGAGCCTAGAGCGCACATGACTCGGCCGGGTCCGGATCTGCCGTGGGGGCAGATCCGGGCCCGGCCGTTTTCCTGGCTCAGGCCTGCTGGAACAGCTCGGGGGGCAGCGGCTT
Organism: Streptomyces sp. NBC_01003; assembly: GCF_045162695.1. Lineage (NCBI taxonomy): Bacteria > Bacillati > Actinomycetota > Actinomycetes > Kitasatosporales > Streptomycetaceae > Streptomyces > Streptomyces sp. NBC_01003. The sequence continues at coordinate 9,075,274 of NZ_CP108707.1, read as the reverse complement.
CAGAAGCGCGTAGAGGTCGTCCGTGATGGGCCGGTCCCAGGCCGCGATGGTCACGAGGACGTTGTCGCTGCGGTCGAACTGCACGCAGGAGATACGGCCCTCGGAGAGCTTGAGGCGGCGCACGATGAGGAGGTTGTCGCCCTGCATCACCGGGACGTCCTCGGTGCCGACGACGGTGACCTCCTCGTCGTTCTCCAGCGCGAGAAGGAGCTGGGCGACCTCGAAGGGGATCTCGTCCTCGGCGGTCTCACGGGCCGAGGAGCCCTCGGGCAGGTTCCCGATGATCATCGCGGGGCCGCGGCCGCCGAACAGGTCGTAGCGCAGGAAAACGCCCTGGCAGCTGCCGTCAGGGGCGGGCAGCAGGCCCGCGCCGAGATTGCCCGGCCAGTCGCCCGGGTCCATGGCGAGGACATCGAAGTCAGGACCCGCGGGTGTGGCGGAGCTGCGTCGGCGGAGGAAGGACATGCCGCAATGGTACGTGCATCGGGGCGGTCCGCGGCGCGGGGGCCGCGGCCCCGACGGAGTCGTGACCGGGCCGACGCGGGCGAATCCGGGGGCGCCGGGGGTTCCCGCGGCGGCGCAATGGTCTGCTCACCGGTGTGCAACCGGCCGGGGACTCCGGCCCGGGCCCCCGCCGGCGCCCTCACTCAACACCCCCTCCCCCGCGGCGAGTTCAGTCTCGTACCGCCTCCGCACGGTGCCGCTCGTGGTGCCGGGCGACCCGTGCGCGGTTGCCGCAGGACGGCTTGCACCACTCCTGACGGGGATGGTCCTTGAGGAAGTAGCGCACACAGCGCGGGGCGTGGCAGGCCCGCAGCCGCTCGCGGTCGTCGCTCGCGAGAAAGCCGACGGCGGCGCGGGCCAGGGCCGCGGCGAGCAGGTCGGGGGCGGACGCGGGGGTGCGCGCCTCACGGCGTACGAGGGGGACGGCGCCGTCGTCCCAGGTGAGGACGGGAACGGTGGGGGCGAGCGCCGCCGCCTCGTTGAGCCGCCGCACGGCCTCGCTCACGGGGAGCAGCCGGTGGGCGTCCGCCGGGCTCGGCTCGCCGGGGCGCACGGCGCGGGCGAACAGCGCGCGGACGGCGGCCCGCACCTCGCGCACCTCGGCGAGCGCGGTAGCGTCCGCTTCGAACCCGGCGGCGCCCGGCAGCACCTCGGCACGCTCCCGCACCCAGGCCGTCAGCCCCGCTGGCCGGTCGAGGTCATCGGCGACACCGCCGTGCCCGTCATGGCGGATGGTGAGGACGAGGTCCAGGGCGAGCAGTGCGCTGTTCTGGCCGGTGCTGGTGTCACACATGGGGCTAATGATAAGGTCCCGCGCATCCATTAGCTCTCGGGGGAGGCAACGGCTGTGCTCTCGTACTGGCGGGCGGGCCTGAGCGACGTACCGGACGAGGTGTGGGATCACCCCCGCCTGGAGGTTCTCCTCCTGCCCGACAACGCACTCACCCGGCTCCCCGACCGCCTCGGATCGCTCCCCCACCTGCACACTCTCGATCTCGGGCACAACCGCCTCGCCTCGGTCCCGGACACGCTCGGTGACCTCACGAGCCTGACCCGTTTCCTCTACCTGCACGACAACGAGCTCACCGCGCTCCCGGACTCGCTCGGCAGGCTCTCGCGGCTGGCCTATCTCAACGTCGGCGAGAACACCCTCACCGGACTCCATGAATCGATCGGCTCGATGAAGGGCCTCGTGGAGCTGCGCGCCCAGGACGCCACCCTCACCCGGCTCCCCGAATCGATCGGCTGCCTGACCGCGCTGCGCGAGCTGTGGCTGCGCGGCAACCGCCTCACCGCCCTCCCCGATTCCGTACGGCACCTGCGTGAGCTGCGGGAACTCGAACTGCGCGAGAACGCCCTCACCGACGTGCCCGGATCCCTGCGCGGACTTCCGCTGCTGCGGCGGCTCGACCTCCGGTCCAACCGGCTGCGCGACCTGCCCGACTGGATCGCCGCGCTGCCCGCGCTGGAGAAGCTGGACCTCCGGTGGAACGACCTGCACGTGCCGTCCGGGCTGCTCGAGGCCCTCACGGCGCGGGGGTGCGTGGTGCTGTACTGATCCACTGAAGACCTTCTAGGGCGCGACCTCCAGAACCGGCGGCACAACCGCGACCGGGCTCGCCGCGTGCAGCAGTACCGCCAACGTCACCGTGCCGAGCATCGGCGCGGGGCGCGTGAGGCGGCGGCGGTGGCGGCCCACGACCACGAGGTCCGCCTCGCGGGAGTTCTCGACGAGGTGCCCGGCCGCGTCGCCCGGCGCCACGTACAGGTCGACCTCGACGTCGGGGTGCGCCTTGCGGAAGGGCGCCACGGCAGCGTTCACGAGGGTCAGGGTCTCGCTCTCGGCCGCTTCCTGGTCGACGGTCGTGGGCGTGAAGTCGCCGAACGTCGTCCAGGCGAGCACCGGCCACGGGAACGCCGCGATCACCTGGAGCCGCGCCCCGCCCCGATCGGCCTCCTCGAAGGCGAAGGCGAGGAGGGTGTCGTCGGGCTCGTCCACCTCGACGCCGACGACCACGCGCGGTCCGGGCGGTAGGTCGTCGTCACCGTGCACGGCGCGCCCGGGCCTGGGCACCACGACGACGGGGCAGGCGGCGTCCCGTGCCGCGGCCACACCGTTCGAACCGAGCAGCAGACTGGCGAAGCCGCCGCGCCCCCGTGAGCCGAGGACCAATAGCTGCGCCTCGGAGCCGAGTTCCGCCAGGACGGCCGCCGGAGCGCCCTCCAAGGTCACGTATTCGACCGGCGGCAGATCGCCTCGACCGGTCAGGGTGGCGCGCACCTCGTCGAGGACCGCGTCGCCCGCGGGCTCCGGCGGGCCGGACACCAGTACCCCTGGCTGGGTCCAGGGGGCGTACTGGCGCACATGGGCGATCCGCACGGGCGCCCCGCGCCTGCCCGCTTCCGTCAGCGCCCATTCCAGGGCGCGCAGGCTGTCTTCGGATCCGTCGACGGCGGCCACGACGGGCAGGGGGCGCGGGGCACTCATGTCCAACCTCCGACACCGGGGCACGGTGTCGACGGGCCCCGGCAAGAGCGACTGTTCCTGCCCCCAGCCTCGCGCACACCGGGGCCAAGGGGCAGGGCCGTATGCCACATGTCGCCGGAAAAGCCGGAAACGTCACCTGACCGCGGCTCGGGCCGGACCGGCTCGGGTCAGACCTGCCGAGGTCAGACCCCCTCAGGGTCAGCCCGGCTCAGGTCAGATCGAACTCCCCCTCGCGTGCCCCCAGCACGAACGCCCCCCATTCCGCGGGCGTGAAGATCAGGGACGGGTTATGGGGACTGCCGCCATTGCGCATCGCGATGAAGCCTTCGACGAAGGCGATCTGGACGTCCCCCAGCCCCTTGCTGCTCGAATGCCAGTCCGCGGCACTCAGATCGAGGTCCGGCTTGTCCCAACCCGCGAGCGTGTGCTGCTCCATGGTGCTTTCGGCCACGTCCGTGCTCCTCCCGGTTCGTCGTCCGCCCGCCAGCCTAGCGATCGGCCCGCGCGGCGGACAGGCCGCGGCGGCGAGCCGTTCAGGACGTGGGCGGCTGCGCCCCGACGAGCCACATCGAGAAGAACTGCGAGCCGCCCCCGTAGGCGTGCCCGAGCACCTTGCGGGCGCCGTCGACCTGGTGTTCTCCGGCCTGCCCCCGGACCTGGAGCGCGGCCTCCGCGAAGCGGATCATGCCGGAGGCGCCGATGGGGTTGGTGGACAGGACGCCGCCCGACATGTTGACGGGGAGGTCGCCGTCGAGTTCCGTGACGCCCGATTCTGTGAGCTTCCAGCCCTCGCCCTCGTCGGCGAAGCCGAGGTTCTCCAGCCACATCGGCTCGTACCAGGAGAACGGCACGTACATCTCGACGGCGTCGATCTCGCGGCGCGGGTCGGCGATGCCCGCCTGCCGGTAGACGTCGGCGGCACAGTCCTTGCCGGCCTGCGGCGAGACGAAGTCCTTGCCCGCGAACATGGTCGGCTCGCTGCGCATCGCGCCACCGTGCATCCAGGCCGGCGGCTGCGGCGAACGGGCCGCGCCCGCACGGTCGGTGAGGATCATGGCGCACGCGCCGTCGGAGGACGGGCAGGTCTCGGAGTAGCGGACCGGGTCCCACAGCATGGGCGAGGACTGGACCTTCTCCAGAGTGATGCCGTGCTCGTGCAGATGCGCGTAGGGGTTCTTCAGCGCGTTTCGCCGGTCCTTGTACGCGACCAGAGAGCCGACGTGGTCGGGTGCGCCGGTACGCCGCATGTACGCGCGGACGTGCGGGGCGAAGAAGCCGCCGGCGCCGGCGAGCAGCGGCTGCGTGAAGGGGATCGGCAGGGACAGGCCCCACATCGCATTCGACTCGGACTGCTTCTCGAAGGCGAGGGTGAGGACGGTCCTGTGGACGCGGGACGCCACGAGGTTGGTGGCGACGAGGGCGGTGGAACCGCCGACCGAGCCCGCCGTGTGCACGCGGAGCATGGGCTTGCCGACCGCGCCGAGCGCGTCCGCGAGATACAGCTCGGGCATCATGACGCCCTCGAAGAAGTCCGGGGCCTTGCCTATCACCACGGCGTCGATGTCCGCCCACGTCAACCGGGCATCTTCCAGGGCACGTTGGGCCGCCTCACGGACCAGTCCGGCGATCGAGACGTCCTTGCGGGCCGCGACGTGCTTGGTCTGGCCGATACCGACGACGGCCACGGGTTCTTTGTTGACCCCGGCGCTCACCCCGCCGCTCACCGTGCTGCTCATCGGGCGTCTCCTTCCAGGACGGCGACCAGGTTCTGCTGCAGACAGGGGCCGGACGTGGCATGCGCGAGTGCCCGGTCGGACTCACCGCGGTGGATACGGGCGGCGGCCTCTCCGATACGCAGCAGACCCGCGGCCATGACCGGGTTGGCGGCGAGCGCGCCGCCGGAGGGGTTCACGGCCACGCCGTCGCCCAGCTTCAGCGCCTTGCGCAGGACGACCTCCTGGGAGGTGAACGGTGCATGCAACTCGGCGGTGTCCACCGGCCGTTCGAAAGCACCCGCTCGCTCGGCGGCGAGCCGCGAGGACGGGGAGTCGGTGAGGTCGCGGACTCCCAGACTGTGCGCCTCGATGCGGTGGTCCATGCCGCGGATCCAGGCCGGCCGCTCGCACAATGCGCGGGCCTTGTCCCCGGCCGCCAGGATCACGGCGACGGCGCCGTCGCTGACGGGCGGGCAGTCGCCCTTGCGCAGCGGCTGCACCTCGTAGTCGCCCTGCGGCACCGAACCCTTCACCTGTGCGTGGGAGTTGGCCGACGCGGACTCCCGACTCCTTGCGGCGATCCCGGCGAGCGCGGGTTCGTCGGTCTCGCCCGCGTCGATCAGGGCCTGCGCCTGAAGTGCCGCCAGGGCAACGGAATCCGGCCACAGCGGGGCCACATAGTACGGGTCGAGCTGGCGCGTGAGCACATCGCGCACCGAGCCCGGCGAGGACTTGCCGTACGAGTAGACGAGCGCGGTGTCGACCTCGCCGGTCAGCAGCTTCACCCAGGCCTCGTACATCGCCCAGGCACCGTCCATCTCCACATGCGACTCGGAGATCGGCGGCCAGGCGCCCACGCCGTCGAGGGTCATGGTGAAGGAGAAGGCGCGGCCCGCGAGATAGTCGGAGGAGCCGGAGCAGGTGAAGCCGATGTCGCTCGTCCTGAGGCCGGTCTGCGCCAGGACCTGGTGCAGCACCGGCATCACCATGTCGACCTCGGAGAGTTCGTCGGTCGTGCGCAGATGGTCGCTCTGCGCGAAGGCGACGATCGCTACCTCTCGCATCTACACCAGCTCCTTGTACGTGTCGTAGTCGGCGTCCGGTTCGCCGGTGGGCCGGTAGTGGTCGGGGTAGCGCCCGCCCTCGGTCCACACCGGCTCGACCCTGAGGCCCATTCGCACCTGGTCGTACGGGATGCCGGCGATGCGGCCGTGGAGCGCGAGGTCGGCGCCGTCGAGCGCGATGTGGGCGTAGACGTAGGGCAGTTCGATGTCGAGGTTCCTGGCCTTGACGTTGACGATGCAGAAGGTGGTGACGGTGCCGGCCGGGCCGACCTCGACCCGGTCGGTCGTGGCGACGCCGCAGGTGGGGCAGGCGCCGCGCGGCGGGACGTAGACCTTGCGGCAGGACGGGCAGCGTTCGCCGACGGTGCGCCGGTCGGCGAGGGCGTTGATGTACGCGGTCTGGGCGCGGCCCGGGGAGTACACGTAGTCGAGACGGGCCTGAGCGACGATCCCGGTGATCGCATCGTCGAACTGCCCGTCGTGCGAGGCGGGTTCGGCATCCGCGGCCTCGCCCTCGTACGGCTCGAAGCAGGCGATGTCGGTGATGGCGCCGGTGCGTTCGGCGGCCCAGCGGACGCGGACGCGCATGCCGGTGGTCACGGCGTCGGGGCCCGGCGCGTCGAGTGCGTGCAGGAGGGCGGTGTCGGCGCCGTCGAGCCTGACCAGGACCCAGGCGAAGGGTGTGCCGAGGGGCTGACCGCGGCGGGGTTCGGCATTCCAGGCCCAGGTGGTGACGGTGCCGGTGGACTCGACCTCCACGAGGTCGCGGAGTTCGTCGGCGGTGACGGGGTCGTACTCGACGGGCGGGACCATGACCTTGCCGTCGGTGGTCTTCACACCGAGGACGGTGCGTTCGCGCAGGCCGGTCAGGAACGCGCTCTGGACGGGCCCGAGCGAGCGGGTGAAGGGGAACTCGACGACGAGCGGGGCTTTGAGGACTTCGGGCACTTCATGACTCCTTGGCGGTCGGAGGGCTTCACGCGCGCCGGTAGACGGCGGGACGCTTCTCGGCGAAGGCCCTGGGGCCCTCCTTCGCGTCCTCGGTGGCGAAGATCGGCCAGCCGCGCTCCAGTTCGGACTTGAGGCCGTCGGTCTCGGTCATCTCGGCGGTCTCGTACACCGAGGCCTTCACCGCCTCCACCGCGAGCGGGCCGCAGGCGTTGACCTGCTCGGCGATCTCCAGGGCCTTGTCGAGCGCGGTGCCGGTCGGGACGACGCTGCCGATCAGCCCGATGGAGAGGGCCTCGGCCGCGCTGTAGTGCCTGCCGGTCAGCAGCATCTCCAGGGCGTGGGTGCGCGGGATCTGGCGCTGCAGCCGTACGGTGGATCCGCCGATCGGGAAGAGGGCTCGCTTGACCTCGGAGAGTCCGAACGTCGCGCTCTCGGCGGCGACGCGGATGTCGGTGCCCTGGAGGATCTCCGTGCCGCCGGCCACGCAGTAGCCCTCGACGGCGGCGATCACGGGTTTACGGGGCCGGTGGTGGCGCAGCATCGCCTTCCAGTGGAGATCGGGGTCGGCCTTGAGACGGTCCCGGTACTGCTCGCCTTCCATCCCCTTGCCGGCGAGGGCCTTGAGGTCCATGCCGGCGCAGAAGGTGCCGCCCGCGCCGGTCAGGACGACCGACCGGATCGAGTCGTCCTCGTCGGCGGCGACCCATCCGTCGTGGAGACCGACGAGCATCGGCAGGGAGAGCGCGTTCTTGGCCTCGGGCCTGTTGAGCGTGAGGACCAGGGTGGCGCCTTCGCGCCGCACCGCGAGGTGTTCCGTCCCGTGCCCCGTCCCGTGTCCCGCGTCGTGTTCCGTGCCACCCATGGCCGTGCTCCCGTCTCGGATGCGTCTCGGATGCCGCGTACGTCTCGGATGCGAGAACAGGTTGCAGTAGGCGGGTGGCCAGTTCAAGAGTTTTCTGACAGTCAGTCAGATTTCTTGTGCGGGGGCCCTTCCCTGTTCCATGCGGCTCTGCTGAGATGACGGCCACATCGAGATGGCGCCTGGGTCAGGAGGAGCGGTGGAGTACAACCTTGCCGACCTGTTCGAGTCGGTCGTCGACGTGGTCCCCGACCGCGAGGCGCTCGTGCACATCGACCATCCCGGCACGGGCGCGGAGCGCCGGCTCACGTACGCCGGACTCGACGCGGCGGCCAATCGCCTCGCGCACCACCTGATCGACAGCGGGATCCGCCCCGGCGAACACCTGGGCCTGCACCTCTACAACGGCATCGAGTACCTCCAGACGGTGCTCGCCTGTCTCAAGGCGCGGATCGTGCCCGTCAACGTCAACTACCGTTACGTGGAAGAGGAGTTGGTCTACCTCTACCGTGACGCGGACCTCGCGGCGCTCGTCTTCGACGCCGAGTTCACCGAACGCGTCGCGGCCGCCCAGCCGCAGACGGAGAAGCTGCGCCACCTCGTGCGCGTCGGAACCCCGCCGACCGGCGCTCCGCCTGTCAAGGCCGTGGACTTCACGGAGGCGGAGGCCACGGGCTCGCCGGAGCGCGACTTCGGGCCGCGCTCGGCCGACGACCTCTTCATCATCTACACGGGCGGCACGACCGGCATGCCCAAGGGCGTGATGTGGCGCCAGGAGGACCTGTTCTTCTCGGGGCTCGGCGGCGGCGCGCCGACGGGCGAGCCGGTCAGCAGGCCGGAGGAGCTGTCCGAGCGCGTGGCGGCCGGCGGCGACGGGATCACCTTCTTCCCCACCCCTCCCCTGATGCACGGCACGTCCACGCTCACCGCTTTCATCGGCTTCAACTTCGGCCAACGCCTCGTCATCCACACGAAGTTCGTGCCCGAAGAAGTGCTGCGTACGGTCGAGAAGGAGAAGGTCACGAGCATGTCGCTCGTCGGGGACGCGATGCTGCGGCCCCTGATCGACGCGCTGAACGGGCCGATGAAGGGCACGGACTGCTCGTCGATGTTCAGCGTCTCGTCGTCGGGCGCGATCATGTCGGAGACGGTGCGCGCGCAGTTCCAGGCGCTCGTCCCGAACGTGATGCTCCTGAACAACTTCGGCTCGTCCGAGTCCGGCTTCAACGGCACGGCGACGGACGACTCCGGCCCGGAGAAGGGCTTCCGCCTGCGGGTCAACTCCCGTACGCAGGTGGTCGATCCGGCGACGTACGAACCCGTCGCCCCCGGCGAGCCGGGCCGCATCGCCCAGCGCGGGCACGTCCCGCTCGGCTACTACAACGACCCCGCGAAAACGGCCGAGACGTTCTTCCAGAAGGGCGACGAGCGGTGGGTGCTGCTCGGGGACATGGCGACGGTCGACGAGGGCGGTGTCGTCACGGTCCTCGGACGCGGCTCGCAGTGCATCAACACGGGCGGCGAGAAAGTGTATCCGGAAGAGGTCGAGCAGGCCCTGAAGTCCCATCCCGACGTGTACGACGCGCTGGTGGCCGGCGTGCCCGACGCCAAGTGGGGCAATCACGTCGCCGCGGTGGTCCAACTGCGCGACGGTGCAAAAGCGCCCTCGCTCGACGACATCCAGACCCACTGCCGCACCCGCCTCGCGGGCTACAAGATCCCCCGCCAGCTGGTCCTGACCGACCGCATCCAGCGCTCACCCAGCGGCAAGGCGGACTACCGGTGGGCGCGGGCGGTGGCGGCGGACGGGGCGTAGCTTGCGCGACCGGGGCTCGTAGCGGGGCATGGCGACGGCGCGTGGCGGGACACGGCCTCGCGCCGGGGATCAATCCGGTTGCCGCCCCGTCGTCCCGGTGCTGGAGTGACCGGATGGATCACCAAGCGGTGCTGCGCCTGTTCGACCGGCAGATGAGACGGGACGCGAGGCCCGACGGCCCCGGCGCGCGGGTCGAGCGGGTGGACGGCGTGGTGCGGCAGACCGGCGCCGAGGGCAGCTCCTGGAACGGCGTCGTGTGGTCGGACCTCGACGAGCACTCGGCCGACGCGGCGATCGCCGCGCAGGTACGCCATTTCACCGGCCTCGGACGTGAATTCGAGTGGAAGGTGTACGGGCACGACCTGCCGCACGACCTTCCGCGGCGGCTCACGGCCGCCGGATTCGTCCCCGAGCCCGTGGAGACCCTCCTGGTCGCCGAGGTCGCGGACCTGCCGGCAGATGTCCCGCCTCCCGAGGGGATCCGGCTGCTCCCCGTCACCGACGAGGCCGGTGTCGACCTCATGTCAACGGTGCACGACAAGGCCTTCGGCAGGAGTCTCGGCCTCACCCGGCACCAGCTCCTCGCCCAGCTCGCCGAGGACCCGGACGCCGTTCCCGCGGTGCTCGCGCTGGCCGGGGACGTGCCGGTGAGCGCGGCCCGTATGGAGACGCACCCGGGGACGGACTTCGCGAGCCTGTGGGGCGGCGGCACCGTCGCCGAGTGGCGCGGGCGCGGGATCTACCGCAGCCTCGTCGCGTTCCGTACCCGCATCGCCGCCGAGCTCGGCTACCGCTACCTCCAGGTCGACGCCTCCAGCATGAGCCGCCCGATCCTGGAACGCCTCGGCTTCGCCGCCCTGAGCACGACGACTCCGTACGTCCACGAGGCCGCCGGTGGCGCCTGAGGGAATCCGAGGGCGCCCGGCCGGCGATTGAGTCCGTCCCGCCTCTTGACGCCTGCCCCCGCCCCTTGAATTACTGGCCCTGAACGGATCAACCGAATGATCGGTCGACCGATTTGCCCGTTATATCAGTGCGGGTGGTCGGTCGGCCCTCAGGGCTCGGGAGTGCGGTCGACGATGACAGAACTGCTGGACGCGGGGGAACTGCTCGGCCCCGAGGAGCTGCACGCGCAGCAGCTGGAGCGGCTGCGGGCGACACTGCGCCGCGTGTACGAGAAGGTGCCGTTCTACCGCGCGTCCTTCGACAAGGCGGGCGTGCACCCCGAGGACTGCCGCTCGCTCGCCGACCTCGCCCGCTTCCCGTTCACCACGAAGACCGACCTGCGGGACAACTACCCGTTCGGGATGTTCGCCGTGCCGGAGACGGATGTGCGCCGGCTGCACGCGTCCAGCGGCACCACCGGCCTGCCCACCGTCGTCGGCTACACGGAGAACGACCTCTCCATGTGGGCCGACATGGTGGCGCGCTCCCTGCGCGCGGCGGGCGCCCGGCCCGGCCACAAGGTCCATGTCGCTTACGGATACGGCCTGTTCACGGGCGGGCTCGGCGCGCACTACGGCGCCGAGCGGCTCGGCTGCACGGTCATCCCCGCGTCCGGCGGCATGACCGCCCGCCAGGTGCGGCTGATCCAGGACTTCCGCCCCGAGATCATCATGGTCACCCCCTCGTACATGCTGACGATCCTCGACGAGTTCGAGCGCCAGGGCGTCGACCCGCGCAGCACGTCCCTCAAGGTCGGCGTCTTCGGCGCCGAACCGTGGACCGAGGAGATGCGCCGCGAGATCGAGGAGCGTTTCGCCATCGACGCCGTCGACATCTACGGCCTCTCCGAGGTGATGGGCCCGGGCGTCGCCCAGGAGTGCGTCGAGACGAAGGACGGGCTCCACATCTGGGAGGACCAGTTCTATCCGGAGGTCGTCGACCCGATCACCGGCGAGGTGCTGCCGGACGGTGAGCAGGGCGAGCTGGTGTTCACCTCGCTCACCAAGGAGGCCATGCCTGTGATCCGCTACCGGACACGGGACCTGACCCGGCTCCTGCCCGGCACGGCCCGCCCCTCCTTCCGCCGCATGGAGAAGGTGACGGGCCGCAGCGACGACATGGTGATCCTGCGCGGCGTGAACCTCTTTCCGACCCAGGTCGAGGAGATCGTCCTGCGCACGCCGGGCGTCGCCCCCCACTTCCAGCTCCGGCTGACCCGCGCGGGCCGCATGGACGCCCTGACGGTACGCGCGGAGGCCCGCGCCGACGCGACCGCCGCCGAACGCGACGCGGCGGCCCGCACCATCGCCACCGGCGTGAAGGACGGCATCGGCGTCTCGGTGACGGTCGAGGTCGTGGACCCGGAGACGCTGGAGCGTTCGGTGGGCAAGATCAAGCGCATCGTGGACCTGCGGGGGCGGGAGGGGTAACCCGCCCCCATCGGCCCCGATTCCGTCAGCTCGCGTCGCTCCACAGGTCGTGCCCGTACGCGTCGACGACTGCCCCGATCCTGGCGAGCGCCTCCTCGGCGGGCAGCGGGGCGGGACGGCGGCCGTCGCGCAGGCGCAGCGCGACCCGACCGTCCACCGCCTCTCTCGCACCGATGACCGCCTGGTACGGCACGAGCCTGGCCTCCCGGACGCGGGCGCCCAGGGTGCCGTGCTCGGGGCCCGCGACCTCCGCCCGCAGCCCCAGCTCGGCGCACCGCCGCGCGAGGGCGTCGGCGTGCGGAAGCTCTGCGTCCGAGATCGGCAGGATCGCCACCTGGGTGGGGGCGAGCCACGCCGGGAAGGCACCTCCGTGCTGCTCGATGAGGTGGGCGACGGCCCGTTCCACGCTGCCGATGATGCTGCGGTGGACCATCACCGGGCGGTGTTTCGCCCCGTCCGGGCCGATGTAGTGCAGGTCGAAACGCTCGGGCTGGTGGAAGTCGACCTGGACGGTGGAGAGGGTCGACTCACGTCCCGCGCCGTCGGCGACCTGGACGTCGATCTTGGGCCCGTAGAACGCGGCCTCTCCCTCGGCCGCCTCGTAGGGAAGACCCGAGCGGTCGAGGACGTCGGTGAGCAGCGCGGTCGAGCGCTTCCACATCCCGGGGGCGGCGACGTACTTGCCGCCCGGGCCCGGCAGAGAGAGCCGGTAGCGCGCCGGGCTGATGCCGAGCGCCTCGTAGGCCCTGCGGATCATCTCCAGGGCCGCCTGCGCCTCGTCGGCCACCTGGTCTAGGGTGCAGAAGATATGCGCGTCGTTGAGCTGGATGGCCCGTACGCGGGTCAGGCCGCCGAGCACGCCCGACAGCTCGGAGCGGTACATGCCGCCCAGCTCCGCCATACGCAGCGGGAGTTCGCGATAGCTGTGGGAGCGGGAACGGTAGATCACGGCGTGGTGGGGACAGAGACTGGGCCGCAGGACGACCTGCTCGCCGCCCAGGTCCATCGGGGAAACATGTCGTCGCTGATGGGGGTCCCCCCTGCTCGAGCGGAGCCGAGAGCTTGGGGGAGCGACCAGTGCCCCGAGATCTCGTACAGCTCGCGCTTGCCGAGGACCGGCGAGTACACGTGCCGGTAGCCGGCCCGCCGCTCAGCGGTGCGGATGTACTCCTCGAGGGTGTGCCGTACGGCCACGCCGTCGGGCAGCCAGTAGGGCAGTCCCGCGCCGATCAGCGGGTCGGTGCCGAAGAGGCCGAGCTCGCGGCCGAGCCTGCGGTGGTCGTGCTGCGGACCCTCGGGCCTGTGGCTCTCGCGCTTCGCGTGTTCTTCACTGCGCCGCTCGTGGTTCTGCTGGTCGTGCTTCTGCTCGTTCATCTGGGGATCCCTCGCGGTCGTCGGGCGAGTGGTCCCATGGCGAAGCCCCGGGGCACTCGCCCCGGGGCTTCGGACTGAGACAGCTGTCAGCGCGCCGGGACACTCTCCGGCGTCGTCGTCATGGCAGCCGCGCGTCGCTTCATGGCCGGACCGTAACAGGGCCCCGGCCGCCTCCGCTCGTCATTTTCCGGCGGGCTCAGTGCGCCGTACCGAAACGGTCCCGCAGCTCGCGCTTGAGGATCTTGCCGCTGGCGTTGCGCGGGAGTTCGTCCACGAAGACGACCCGCTTGGGCGCCTTGAAGTGGGCGAGCTTCTCGCGCGCGTGGGCGATGAGCTCCGCCTCGGTCACCTCGCCGCCGCCACGGACCACGACGGCCGTGACTGCCTCGATCCAGCGCTCGTCGGGCAGGCCGATGACGGCGGTCTCGGCCACCTGCGGGTGGGTGTAGAGCGCGTCCTCGACCTGGCGTGAGGCGACGAGCACTCCCCCGGAGTTGATGACGTCCTTCACGCGGTCGACGACGGTGAAGTAGCCCTCGCCGTCGCGCACCGCGAGGTCCCCCGAGCGGAACCAGCCGTCGCGGAAGGCCGCCTCGGTCTCCTGCGGCTTGTCCCAGTAGCCGTCGCACAACTGCGGTGAGCGGTAGACCACTTCACCGGCCGTGCCGTCGGGCACCTCCTTCCCGTCCTCGTCGACGACCCGCGCCTCGACGAACAGGACGGGCCGCCCGCACGAGTCCATCCGGCCCTCGTGCTCGTCGGGTCCGAGGACGGTCGCGAGCGGCCCGATCTCGCTCTGGCCGAAGCAGTTGTAGAAGGCGAGTCCGGGCAGGCGCGCGCGGAGCCGTTCCAGAACCGGCACCGGCATGATCGACGCGCCGTAGAAGGCCTTGCGCAGGCCGCTCAGGTCCCGGGTGGCGAAGTCCGGGTGCTGCGAGAGGCCGATCCAGACGGTGGGCGGCGCGAAGAGGCTGTCGCCCTCGCCCGCCTCCACCAGGTCGAAGATTGTCGCGGCGTCCGGTGCGTCGAGGATCGTGTTCTGCGCGCCGACGGCGAGGTAGGGCAGCAGGAAGACGTGCATCTGCGCCGAGTGGTAGAGCGGCAGTGAGTGGACGGGCCGGTCCGTCTCCGTGAGGCCGAGTGCATGGATCGCGCTGACGTACTCGTGGACGAGCGCCCGGTGCGACATCATCGCGCCCTTGGGCAGCGCGGTAGTGCCGGAGGTGTACAGGAGCTGCACCAGGTCGTCGGCGTCGGGCTGCGGTCCGTCGTACGGCTCGGCGGACGGGATCCGGGCGAGCAGCGAGTCGTCCGCGTCGCGCAGCGCCAGGGTGCGCACGCCCGCGGGGAGCCGGTCCGCCAGGTCGGGATCGGTCAGTACGAGCGCGCAGCCCGACTGGCCGACGATGTAGGAGAGGTCGTCTCCCGTGAGGTTCTGGTTGACCGGCACGTGCACGAGCCCGGCGCGCGAACAGGCCAGGAAGCCGATCAGGTAGGCGTCCGAGTTGTGCCCGTACGCACCGACGCGGTCCCCTCGTCCGAGGCCCAGGCCGCGCAGTACGCCGGCCGCGCGCGAGACGGCCGCGTCGAGTTCGGCGTACGTCCATGTGCGCGGGCCGTAGCGGACGGCGACGCGCTCGGGGGTGCGTCGTGCGCTGCGGCGCAGCGTCCCGTCGACCGTGCTGGCACGTACGTCTTGTTCATCCCGGACACGCGTCATGGCGCGATCCTGTGCCCCGGCCGACGCGAAATCAAGGCTGGTGACGCGCGTCGCACGGAGGCCGCACCGGACGCCGCCCTTCCGGGCATACCCGTTGGTACGCTCAACCGCCCCTTCCCTCACTCCAGTTGGGAGGCACGATGCGCACCCGCCCGAGACGTCTCGCGGTCATCGGTTTCGCCCTGTTGACCGCGCTGAGCACCACGGCCTCACTCCCGTCGGCGGCCGCCGGCGGCCACGGCCGGCCCGAGCACCACCCGCACGGCGGCGGCCTGTCCGCCACGATCCGCTACACCGAGTTCGGCCTTCCGCATATCGTCGCCAAGGACTACGCGGGCCTGGGCTTCGGCACCGGGTGGGCGCAGGCCGCCGACCAGGTGTGCGCGCTCGCCGACGGATTCGTCACCGTGCGCGGCGAGCGCTCCCGCTACTTCGGGCCCGACGCGGCCCCTGACGGCTCCCTTTCCTCGGCCACGAAGAACGTCTCCAGCGACCTCTACTTCCGGGGAGTCCGTGAGGCGGGCACCGTGGAGAAGCTCCTCACCCAGCCGGCGCCCGCGGGCCCGAGCCGCGAGGTGAAGGAGACGATGCGGGGCTTCGCCGCCGGGTACAACGCATGGCTCAAGCAGAACCGGATCACCGACCCCGCCTGCAAGGGCGCGGACTGGGTGCGCCCGGTGACGGCCACGGACGTCGCGGCGCACGGCTTCGCTCTCGCCGTGCTCGGCGGACAGGGCCGCGGCGTGGACGGCATCACGGCCGCACAGCCACCGACCGCGCAACCACCGGGCGACGCCGGCGCGCAGCCGCCCTCCGCTGAAGCCCCTGCCCATACGCCGGACAAGGCCACGACAGCCGCGGCGGCCAAGGAGCTGTTCTCGAACGAGGACGCCGACATGGGGTCCAACGCTGTCGCGTTCAGCGGTGCCACCACGGCGAACGGCCGCGGTCTGCTCCTCGGCAACCCGCACTACCCGTGGCAGGGGGGCCGTCGCTTCTGGCAGTCCCAGCAGACGATTCCCGGTGAGCTGAACGTCTCCGGCGGCTCGCTCCTCGGCTCGACGACGATCTCGATCGGCCACAACTCCCGTATCGCCTGGAGCCACACCGTCGCGACGGGCGTCACGCTCAATCTCCACCAGTTGACACTGGACTCGGCCGACCCGACCGCGTACCTCGTCGACGGCAAGCCGGAGCGGATGACGAAGCGGACCGTGAGCGTCGCGGTGAAGGACGGTGCGCCGGTCACCCGCACCCAGTGGTGGACGCGGTACGGGCCGATCGTGAACTCGCTCGGCGCGTCGCTGCCGCTGCCCTGGACGGCCACGACGGCGTACGCGCTGAACGACCCGAACGCCCTGAACCTGCGCGCCTCCGACACGGGACTCGGGTTCAGCAAGGCGCGCTCCACGGACGACGTGCTGCGCTCGCTGAAGCGCACGCAGGGGCTTCCCTGGGTGAACACGATCGCCGCCGACGCCTCCGGGCACTCGCTGTTCGCGCAGGCGCAGGTGCTGCCCCGGATCACCGACGACCTGGCCGCGCGCTGCTCGACGCCGCTCGGCAAGGTGACGTATCCGGCGTCCGGCGTCGCGGTCCTGGACGGCTCGCGCGGCGACTGCGCGCTCGGCTCCGACAAGGACGCCGTGCAGCCGGGCATCTTCGGACCGTCCAGGATGCCGGTCCTCAAGGACGCGCCGTACGTGGAGAACTCGAACGACAGCGCCTGGCTGGCCAACGCCGACCGGCCGCTGACGGGGTACGAACGGGTCTTCGGGACGGTGGGCACGCAGCGGTCGATGCGGACGCGCGGCGGCGTCGAGGACGTCTCGGCGATGGCGAGTCGGGGCGGCCTGACCGTCCCGGACCTCCAGCGGCAGCAGTTCGCCGACCGGGTGCCCGCGGCGGATCTGGCGGCGGCGGACACGGCGCGCGCGTGCGCGGCGCTGCCGGACGGCATGGCAACAAGCACCGACGGCAAGGCTGTTGATGTCGGCCAGGCCTGCGATGTGCTCAAGAAGTGGGATCACACGATGCGCACCTCGAGCCGTGGCGCGCTGCTCTTCGACCGGTTCTGGCGGGGGCTCACGGCGGCCGTGCCGAACGACAAGCTGTGGAAGATGCCGTTCTCGGCCGCCGACCCGGTGCGCACGCCGAACACGCTGAACACGCAGGCGCCGGGCTTCGCGACGGCACTCGCCGACGCGGTGGTCGAGCTGCGGTCGGCCGGGATCGCCCTGGACGACCCGCTCGGCGCGCACCAGTTTGTCGTACGCGGCGGCAAGCGCATCCCCGTCCACGGCGGCACGGAGTCCCTCGGCGTGTGGAACAAGGTCGAGACGGTGTGGGACGCGAAGGCGGGCGGCTACACGGAGGTCGTCCACGGGTCGAGCTACCTCCAGGCCGTCGGCTGGAACGGCGGCGGCTGCCCGGTGGCCCGCACCCTGCTGACGTACTCCCAGTCCTCGAACCCCAACTCGCCCCACTACAGCGACCAGACACACCTGTTCTCGGACGGGCAGTGGGTGACCTCGCGCTTCTGCGAGAAGGACATCCTGAAGTCACCGGCGCTGAAGGTGCTGCGGGTGCACGACTGAACGACGGGAGCGGCTCGGGGCAATGCCCCCGGGCCGCTCCTGACGTCAGACCCCGCGTGGGTCACATCGCGCGGGTGCGGCCCTCCCAATAGGGGTCGCGCAGACGGCGCTTGTAGAGTTTGCCGTTCGGGTCGCGCGGCATCGTCTCGATGAAGTCGACGGTCTTGGGCCGTTTGTAGGCCGCGAGTTGGCGCTCGCAGTGGGCGAGGATCTCGGCGGCGAGGGTGTCTGTGGCCGTGTGCCCCTCCGCGGGTTCGACGACCGCCTTGACCTCCTCGCCCCAGTCGTCGTTCGGGATCCCGAAGGCCGCGGCGTCGGCGACGGCCGGGTGGGTGAGGAGCGCGGACTCGATCTCGGCGGGGTAGATGTTGACGCCGCCCGAGATGATCATGTCGATCTTGCGGTCGCGAAGGAAGAGATACCCGTCCTCGTCGAGAATGCCGAGGTCGCCGACGGTGAAGAAGTCGCCGATGCGGTTCTTCTTCGTCTTGGTCTCGTCCTTGTGGTACGAGAATCCTCCGGTGCTCATCTTCATGTAGACGGTGCCGAGTTCGCCGGGCGGCAGCCGGTTGCCGTCGTCGTCGAACACGGCGAGTTCGCTGATGGGCCAGGCCCTGCCGACCGTGCCCGGCTTCTTCAGCCAGTCCTCGGCGGTCGCGAAGGCGCCGCCGCCCTCACTGGCCGCGTAGTACTCCTCGACGCTGTGGCCCCACCAGTCGATCATCGCGCGCTTGACGTGGTCGGGGCAGGGCGCGGCGCCGTGGATGGCGTGCCGCATCGCCGACACGTCGTACGCGCTCCTGACGCTGTCGGGCAGGGCGAGCAGACGGTGGAACTGGGTCGGCACCATGTGCGTGTGCGTGCACTTGAAGGTGTCGATGAGGCGCAGCATGTCCTCGGGGGTCCACTTGTCCATCAGGACGAGGGTGTGCCCGATGTGCAGGGACGCGCCCGCGAACTGGAGCACGGCGGTGTGGTAGAGCGGCGAGCAGACGAGGTGGACGTTGTCGTCGAACGGCTTGATGCCGAAGATGCCGAGGAACCCGCCGAGGTAGGTCTCCTCGGGCAGTTTGCCGGGCAGGGGGCGGCGGATGCCGCGGGGGCGGCCGGTGGTGCCCGAGGTGTAGTTCATGACCCAGCCGAGAGTGCGGTCGTCCGGCACCGCCTCGGGCTGCCCGTCGAGGAGTTGGGCGTACGGGCGGAAGCCGTCGACGGCTCCGACCGCGTACCGCTGCGCTGCCGGGAGTGCCGCCTCGTCGGCGGCGGCCACGGCCTGTTCGGCGAACCGCTCGTGCGCGATCAGGACCTTCGCTCCGGAGTCGGCGACGATCCAGGCGATCTCGGGGCCGACCAGATGGTGGTTGACCGGCACGAGGTAGAAGCCGGCCTGGGAGGCGGCGAGGAACGCGGTGAAGAACTCGACTCCGTTGGGCAGGACGACGGCGAACGCGTCGCCCCGTTCGAGCCCGGCGGCCCGCAGGCCGTGCACGAGCTTGTTCACGTCGGCTTGCAGCCGGCCCGCGGTCCACTCCTCCCCGTCGGGTGCGACGAGGACGGTACGGCCGGGATCTGCGGTGGCCTGGGCCCAGAATCCGTTGGGGGGCGCGCTGTCGGTGTGGGGGCCTGTGCTCACGACTGGCCGCTCCTTCCTGCGATGCGGTTGATGCGGTCGACGGCGCGCTCGAAGCTGCGCGTGAGGTCGTCGAACACGGCCTGGACGGGGCGTTCGCTCGTCATCCGGCCGACGATCTGCCCGACGGGCGTGCCGAGCAGCGGATCGACCTCGTACTTCTGGATACGGGACACGGCCTCGGCGACGAGCAGCCCCTGGAGCGGCATGGGCAGCGTGCCGGGGCCCGACGGGTCGTCCCAGGCGTCGGTCCACTCCGTGCGGAGCTGGCGCGCGGGCTTGCCGGTCAGGGCGCGGGAGCGGACGGTGTCGCCGGAGCCGGCCGCGAGCAGTTTGGCGGTGAGGGCGCGGGAGTGGAGGTCGGCCTCGGTGGTGGTGAGCCAGAGGGAGCCGAGCCAGACGCCCTGGGCGCCGAGCGCGAGGGCCGCCGCGATCTGTTCCCCGCTGCCGATGCCGCCGGCCGCGAGGACGGGCAGCGGCGACACGGCGTCGACCGCTTCGGGCGTGAGCACCATGGAGGCGATCTCGCCGGTGTGTCCGCCCGCCTCGTAGCCCTGCGCGACGACGATGTCGATGCCGGCGTCCGCGTGTTTACGGGCGTGCCGGGCGCTGCCCGCGAGAGCGGCCACGAGGACGTCGTGGTCGTGGGCGCGCCGGACGACGTCGGCGGGCGGTGAACCGAGCGCGTTGGCAAGGAGTTTGATCGGGTAGTCGAAGGCGACATCCAGCTGGCTGCGGGCGACCTGCTCCATCCAGCCGGTGATGCGCCAGCCCGACGTCTCGCCCTCGGCGAGCTCGGGCACCCCGTGCTTGGCGAGGGTGTCTCTGACGAACTGGCGGTGTCCTTCGGGGATCATCGCCTCGACGTCGGCCTCGGTCAGTTTCTGGTGGTTCGGGCCCTCGACCTTCTTCGCGGGCATCACGACATCGAGCCCGTAGGGCGCGCCGTCGACGTGCTCCTGCATCCAGTCGAGGTCGCGGGCCAGGTCGTCGGGTGCGGTGTAGCGAACCGCGCCGAGCACGCCGAACCCCCCGGCCCTGCTGATGGCGGCGGCCACCGCCGGGAAGGGCGTGAAGCCGAAGATGGCGTGCTCGATCCCCAGTTTCTTGCTCAGCTCCGTCTGCATGGGCGCAGAATGCCGCACTCCTCCGAACGAGGGAAGACACTTTCTGATGCTGCGTCAGATTTCTGCGACGCATTTCCGAGGCTTGACACGACCGGAACCTGACATGAAAGTTTCATGCGTCGAGCTAGATCCCGAAAGATTCTTTCAGAAGGGGTTCGTTCATGACCGACGGCGCGGCGGACAGATTGCACGGCACGGACGACGGGCTGTCCCGTCGCCAACTGGGCGCGGGTGTGCTGGCGTTGGGCGGGGCACTGGCCATCGCCCCGTTCCCGGCGGGGCCCGCCTCAGCGGCGGACACGCACACGGGCGGGCACGCCGACGGGCACGGAACCACGCTGCGCCGCGGGTCCCCCGAGCGGGCCGGCCTGATCGCCGGGCATCTGCGCCAACTCGTCGCCGACGCCGAGAAGTTCCTCGCCCCCTCCCCCAAGCACCCCTGGTACGCGGGCGCCGTACTGCTCGCCGGCCGCGGCGGCACGGTCGCACTCCACCAGCCGATCGGCAAGGCCGTGCGCTACTCGGCCTACGACGACAAGACCGACACGGGTGTGGAGTTCCCCGCCGACCAGCAGATCGCGGCGGCCGAGGACACGGTCTACGACCTGGCCTCCGTGTCGAAACTGTTCACCTCGCTCATCGCCGTACAGGAGATCGAGCGCGGCAAGCTGGAGCTGGAGGCCACGGTCGCCTCGTACATCCCCGACTTCGCGGGCGCCGGCAAGCAGGACATCACGATCCGTCAACTCCTCACGCACACCTCGGGATTCCGCGCCTGGATCCCCCTCTACAAGGAGACGACGCGCGAGGGCCAGCTCCGCCTCATCTGGAACGAGGCGCCTCTCAACCCGCCCGGCACCGTGTACCTCTACTCCGACCTCAATCTGATCTCGCTCCAACTGGTCCTGGAGAAGCTGACGGGCCAGACCCTGGACGTGCTCCTGCACGAGCGGATCACGGGCCCCCTCGGCATGCGCCGCACCCGCTACAACCCGCCCGCCTCGTGGAAGCCGAAGATCGCCGCGACGGAGGACGCGCGCCTGCCCTGGTCCGGCCTCGACCGCGGACTCGTCTGGGGCGAGGTGCACGACGAGAACGCGTTCGGGCTGGGCGGTGTGGCGGGCCACGCCGGTGTCTTCTCCTGCGCGTGGGACCTCGCGATCCTCGGCCGCACGCTCCTCAACGGGGGTGCGTACGGCAAGGCGCGCGTCCTGTCCGAGGAGTCGGTACGGCTGCTGTTCACCGACTTCAACCAGGCGTTCCCCGGCGACGAGCACGGCCTCGGCTTCGAGCTCTACCAGCACTGGTACATGGGCGCGATGGCGACACCGCGCACGGCCGGGCACACCGGCTTCACGGGCACGTCCATCGTCCTCGACCCGACGACGGACTCGTTCCTCGTCGTGCTCGGCAACTCCGTGCACCCCGTGCGTACTTGGCGATCCGGCTCCGCTCCCCGGGTCGCCACCGCGAACAACCTTGCCCGCGCCGTCGCCGTACGCCCCGCGCACGGGCGCACCGCCTGGTTCTCCGGCATGACGAGCGCCACGTCGGCGACACTCACGCTGCCCGGCCTCGACGTCACCTCCGACACGGCGGCCTTCGCCTGCGACCTGTGGTGGGACACGGAGCCCCACTCCGACTTCCTGTACCTGGAGGCATCGGCCGACGCCGGGGCGACCTGGCAGGCCCTGCCGTTCGCGACCACGCGCAAGGGTGAGAGCGCCGAGGACCACCCCAAGGGCATGGCCGACGGCTGGTCGGGCCGCGCCTGGCACCGCCTGACCGCCGCCCTCGGCGCCTTCAAGGGCAGCCAGGTCCGCCTGCGCTGGCGCTACGCGACCGACCAGTTGTACGTGGG
The DNA here is from genome assembly GCF_045162695.1 of Streptomyces sp. NBC_01003. Taxonomy (NCBI): domain Bacteria; kingdom Bacillati; phylum Actinomycetota; class Actinomycetes; order Kitasatosporales; family Streptomycetaceae; genus Streptomyces; species Streptomyces sp. NBC_01003. The sequence continues at coordinate 9,053,193 of NZ_CP108707.1, read as the reverse complement.
GCGCGGGGTGTACGTGGACGGGGTGCGCGTCACCGACGGCCGCCGGACCGTGTTCGACGAGGCACGCCCGTCCGACGCGGCGCGGATCGAGGCGGTGGGGTGGTCGCGCTCAGAGGACTGAGCGCGGCACCGAAGACGCCGGGGACGCCTGGGCGGGCAGGCCGGGCCGGGGACGTTCGATCGCGTACAGCGTGAACGTCTCCAGCTCGGACGCCGCTGCGTCCAGGTCGAATTCGGGGTGCGTCAGCCAGTGGGACAGCACTCCCTCGATGGCGCCGCCGACGGCGAGCGCCACCACCTCCGGGTCGAACTCACGGAACACGCCCGCCCGTCGGCCGTCGGCGAGCAGCCGGGCCAGCATGCCCCAGCGCCCCACCGGGGACGCGGCGCCACTCCGCCGGTCGAGGAGCATCTCGGCGATGACGTGGACGTGGCGCCGCTCCGTGCGCTGGTAGCCGACCACCGAGCGCACATAGGCGAGGACGGCCCCCTTAGGTCCGGCCGCGTGTGCCACGCGCTCGGTGACGTACGCCGTGACCGAGTCGAGGACGTGCGTGAGGGGCGCCCGCGTCAGGTTGTCCTTGGACGAGAAGTGGTAGAGGACCGCGGCCTTGGACATCCCGGCCTGCTGGGCGATGGCCGACAGGGACGCCGCGGCACAACCCCTTTCGCAGATCAGGTCGATCGTCGCCTCGATGAGCTGACCGCGCCGCACCTGCTCGTTCGGGGTCGGCGTCGTGTCGGCACGGCGAGGAGCCTGACGGCGCCACCTCGTTCCTCCTCGAACCCCCTCGGTCGCTCGACCGTACCCCGGGCCCGCACGCTCTTTGACAGGCCCGACGTCCCCCATGCCCGGGCCTTTGTGCCCTCCTCACCGGGCACCAAGGCTTCCGGCGGGGCCCGCCGCGGTCGACTCCCGCACCACGAGCCGCGGCCGGATCAGGAGCGAACGCCCGGCACCCGACGTGGACTCGATGCGGGCGCGCAACTGCTGGAAGGTCTCCGCCGCCATCTCCGGGAGCGGCTGGCGGACGGTGGTCAGCGGAGGCTCGAAGAGCTCGGCGAGCAGGATGTCGTCGAACCCGACCACCGAGACCTCGCGGCCCGCGCTCAGCCCTGCGTCGCGCGCACCCCGGCACACGCCGATCGCGCACATGTCGTTGATCGCGACGAACCCGCTCGGCGGCTCCGGCGCGGCCAGCAACTCGCGCGCGGCCGAGCGGCCCAGCTCGGCGGACTCCTTGTCGCCGAACTCGCTGGTGGCCGCGCCCGGCCAGACGACCGCGCGGGCCGGGTCGATGCCCGCCTCCTCCAGGGCCGACCGGAAACCGCGCAGTCGCTCCCGCCGGTTGACGCTGTTGACCGAGCCCGAGACGAACGCGAGCCGCCGGTGACCGAGGTCGAGGAGATGGCGGGTGGCCAGTTCGGCGCCCATCGCGTTGTCGACGCTGATGCTGGCCAGGGACGGCGGGTCGCCGGCCTGGGCGGCGCGGTCGAAGGCCACCATCTTGAGCCCCCGCTTCAGCAGGGGCGCCACGTGGTCGAGCGAGGGGAGGGAGGAGCACAGCACCACGCCGCTCACCCCGTCCGCGAGAAGCTCCTCGCCGTACTTGAGCTCCCTGGCCGGGTCGCGCTCGCTGTTGCACAGGAGCACGTGGTAGCCCTCGGCGAGCGCGACGGCCTCCAGCTCACGGGCGAGAGCACCCCAGAACGGGTTCGCGACGGAGGGCACGATGAGGCCGATGACCTGGATGCGACCGGTGCGGAGCATGCGGGCCGCGCGGTTGGGCCGGTAGCTCAGCTGCTCTATCGCCTGCTCGACCCGGGCCAGGGTGGCGGGCTGCATCCGGTCGGTGCGGCCGTTGAGAACGTTGGACACCGTGCTCGCGGACACCCCGGCCGCCTCCGCGACCTGATGGATCGTAACCCCGTTCAATGCCGTGCCACCTCCGGCTAGCTGCGACTTCCCGACTGTCCCGTGCAGTGTTCCACTCCAGTGTACCGATTTACTAGATCTGGCTCGCAGGTTCAGCGAATCGGCAGCTCCCTGTGATCGGCCCAAAAGATTGTTGCGCACGGGCGGTTGACGCGTCTCACGAGCGGCTCCTAGCCTCACTGCATCGATTTACCGGCGTTTCCGGCCACTCACAGGCCACTCTCCGCTGTATCGATTGACCATCTCCGCCTCACAAGGGGTGTCCCATGGAACTCACGAGACGATTGCTGCTGACCGCACTCGGTGCGGGCACGGCGGCCGCGGTCACGGGCTGCGGCACCGGCTCCTCGTCCGGCGGCTCGGCCGGCGGCCCCGCAGAGGGTGAGATATCGCTGCTCACCCCGATCTTCGAAGGCTCCGACGGCAAGAAACTCCTGGAGCAGGAGATCCTCGGCGGCTTCCGCGAGAAGCACCCGGACGTCAAGGTGAACGTCGACTACACGACGTACACGCAGCTCAACGAGAAGATCACCACCGCGCTCGCGGGCGGGCTGCTGCCCGACGTGCTGATGATGGGCGTCGGCTGGATCCCGCCGTTCGCCGCGAAGAAGGTGCTCGCCCCGCTGCCCGAGTCGCTCGCGACCCGCCACGACTACGAGCCGCGAGTCCTCGAACCGTCCCGCTACGACGGGAAGCTGTACGCCCTCCCGACGGTGATGGCCACCCGGCTCGTCGCCTACCGCAAGGACCACTTCGCCGCCGCCGGCATCAAGAAGCCACCCCGCGACTGCACCGAACTGCGCGCCATGGCCAAGCAGTTGACCAAGGGCGACCGGCTGGGCTTCGACCCGTTCTCGATCGACCTGCGGCAGTGCTGGGAAACCTTCCTGTACGCCAACGGCGGCTCCCTGTTCAGTGCCGACGGCAAGAAGGTCGCCTTCACCGACGGGCGAGGGGTCGAAGCGCTGCAGTTCTTCAAGGATCTGAGCGCGGACGGCTCGGCCGACTACGCGAAGAAGACGGACGCGGACGCCGGGGCCCCCACCAACCTCCAGACGGGCAAGGCCGCCATGATGATGACCGGCAGCGGTCTGTGGAAGCAGCTCCAGGACCAGACGCCCGAGCTCATCGAGAAGGACCTGATCGGGGCGTTCGTGCTGCGCAACCGCAAGCCCGCGATGCTCACCGGCGGGACGCTCGTCACGCAGTCCGCGCACAGCCGGCACCCAGCGGCGGCCCGCGCCCTCGTCGAGTACCTCGCCGCGCCCGACTCCATCCTCGCCGCCGCCGAGCAGCGCGCCACCGTGCCCGGTCTGCGCGAACTGCGCTCCACCTCGTACGTCAAGAAGAACAAGCTCGTCGACTTCTCCCTGCAGAACCTCGGCAGCGCCTGCGCCGAAGGCGGCACGCCGGCCTGGATGGAGATCCGCGAGAAGATCAAGCCGACCCTCGAACCCGCCGTCGTGGGCGGCCGGTCCGCGAAGAGTGCGATCGCGGAGCTCGGGCGTCTCGCCGAGTCCGCCATCGCGCGGATGTGAGGGGCTGTCACCGTGGGAGCCCTCTCCGTGGTGAAGGCCGGCCCCGCGCGGCCGCCCTCGCCCCCCGAGTCACCGAAACCCTCTCGCGGCAAGGCCGTTCGCGGCGGCGCCGGTCCCGGCGCACGCCGCCGCAGGGCCGGTCTGCTGATGGTCGCGCCCGCCCTGCTGCACGCGGCGCTGTGGATCGGCCTGCCGGTCGTGGCCGCCGTCTTCCTCGCGTTCACGTCGTACGACGTCCTGTCCGCACCGAAGTTCGTGGGCCTGGACAACTTCCGCGACATGCTCGGCGACGACGTGTTCCGCAAGTCGATCCTGAACACCGTCGTGTACACCTTCTTCACCGTGCCGTTCGGCATGGCGCTCGGGCTGCTGCTCGCGCTCGCCCTGAACGCGGGGCTGCGGGCGCGCGGGGTCTTCCGGACCGCGATCTTCCTGCCGCAGGTCACCGCGACCGTGGCGATCGCCCTCGTCTGGCTGTGGATCTACAACCCGCGCAACGGCCTGTTCACCACGTTGCTGAGCATCTTCGGCGTGGAGAGCCCGGCCTGGCTCGCGTCCACGACATGGGCGATGCCGTCGGTGATCCTCGTGGGGATCTGGCAGGGCATCGGCATGAAGATGCTGATCTATCTGGCCGCGCTGCAGAACCTGCCGAGGGAACTGTACGAGGCCGCCTCCGTGGACGGCGCCTCGAAGGTGCGCCAGTTCTTCTCCCTCACGCTTCCCCTGCTCAAGCCCGCCACGTTCTTCGTCCTGATCACCTCGATGATCAGCGCGTTCCAGTCCTTCGACCAGATCTACATCCTCACCGACGGCGGCCCCGCCAACAGCACCACGATGATGACGTACGAGATCTACAAGTCCGCGTTCCGGGAGTTCCGTGTGGGCTACGCCTGCGCCCAGTCCCTCGTGCTGTTCGTCCTGCTGATGGCGTTCACCCTGGTCAACCGGCGGATGATGGGAGGCACCCGTGGCCAGGCTTGAGTCCCGTCCCCGGGTGTCGCCCGGACGCGTCGCCCTGTACGTGACGCTCGCGCTCGCCTCGCTCCTGATGGTCGTGCCGTTCGCGTGGATGGTGCTGACCTCGCTCAAGACACCGGCGGAGATCGCCTCCGAACACGCCGGACTCCTGCCGTCGCACTGGGAGTTCGGGAACTATGTCGACGCCTTCAAGGCCGCTCCGTTCGCGACGTACGCGCGCAACAGCTTCGTCATCGCGGTCAGCCACACGGTCCTCAACGTGCTCGTCGCCTCGATGGCCGGCTACGCACTCGCGCGGATCAGGTTCCGCGGCAGCGACCTCATCTTCTACTGTTTCATCGCCGCCCTGATGATCCCGACGTACACGAAGGTCCTGCCGGAGTTCCTGATCGTGCGGTTCATGCCGCTCGCCGGCGGCAACGACCTCTTCGGCCAGGGCGGCAGCGGCTGGCTCGACTCGTGGTGGGCGCTGATCGTGCCCGGGGCCGTGACCCCGTTCGCCGTGTTCCTGTTCCGGCAGTTCTACCTGGACCTGCCCGTGGAGCTGGAGGAGGCGGCGCGGCTCGACGGGCTGGGCGAGTTCCGGATCTACGCCCGGATCATGACCCCGCAGGTCAAGCCCGCCCTCACCACGGTGGCCCTGCTCACCTTCGAAGCGTCCTGGAACAACTTCCTGTGGCCGCTGCTCGTGACGCGGACCGACAGTCTGCGCGTCATCCAGGTCGGCCTGTCCGTCTTCAAGACGGAGAACGCCACGCAGTGGCACTTCCTGATGGCGGGGACGACGCTCGCCACGCTGCCGATGGTGATCCTCTTCCTCATCGGCCAGCGCTACTTCGTCCAGGGCTTCGCCACCGCCGGCCTCAAGTGAGCCTTCGCCCCATCCCCTCGTCCGTCCCCGCTGCCCCTCATCCCCCACTTGCTCGTGAAAGGGCCCTGTCCCATGTCTGTTGATCTCCAAGGTTCCCGTGCGCTCGTGACGGGAGCCGGCCACGGCATCGGCCGTGCCGTCGCCGTCGGACTCGCCGCGGCCGGCTGTGACGTCGCCGTGCACTTCCACAGCTCGCCCGAGGAGGCCGAGCGGACCGTCGCCGCGATCGAGGCGCTCGGCCGCCGCGCCAAGGCGTTTCGCGCGGACGTCACGGTGACCGCCGACGTGGACCGCCTCGTCGCGGAGGCCACCGGATTCCTCGGCGGTCTCGACGTCCTGGTCTGCAACGCCGGGCATCTCATCGGGCGGGTCACCGTCGCCGAGATGAGCGACGAGCACTTCGAGCGGGTCGTCGACACCAATCTGACGTCCACGTTCCGGACCTGCCGCGCCGCGCTCCCCCACCTCACCGGGTCGGCGGCCGGCCGGATCGTCACCATGTCGTCGCTGGCCGCGCACAACGGCGGCGGGCCCGGCTCCGTGCCGTACGCGGCGGCGAAGGCCGGGATCCGCGGCTTCACCAAGGCCCTGGCCAAGGAGGTCGCGGGGGCGGGCATCACGGTGAACGCGGTCGCGCCCGGCTTCATCAAGGGCACCGCGTTCCATGACACGTTCACCGCGCCCGAGGCCCAGCAGACGATGGAGGCGGGGATCCCCGTCGGCCGCGCGGGCACGCCCGAGGACGTGGCCGCGGCAGTGGTCCATCTCGCCTCCCCGGCCTCCGGTTTCCTGACGGGCACGACCCTCGACATCGACGGTGGCGTATGGCCGCGGTGAAGCGGATCCCCCGCGAGCGCGGCGGCTGGTGGCACGCGTACGTGTGCCCGGCGCACGGCGTCGAACTCGACCACGGCGACGTCCTCGGCGGCGCGTTCCCCAAGGACGGTGCGCGGTGTCCGCGCGGCTGCCGAGTGGACACCACCGCCGTGCGCGGCGCCTGGACCGTCCTCTCCCATCAGGCGTGGGCCCGCCGCATCCGTGTCCTGGCCGAGCTCGGCGAGGACACCGACGCGGTGTCCGGACTCGTCGAATACGTCTCTCTGTACGCGGAGTTGGCGGGCCGGCACCACGACGACGCGCAGCCGTGGATGCTGCGCGGCCGGCTGTTCCACCAGGCGCTCACCGACGCGATCTGGGCCGTGAACATCGGACACGCGACGTGGACGCTCGGCGCACGCGGCACGGCCGGGCTCGCCGCCGTCCTCCCCCTGCTCGACGAGCTGGAGCGGGCTGCTCTCGACGCCCGGGACGTGCTGGTCGCACGGGGCGACCTGGCGTCCAACTACACGACGTGGCTGACCGCGGCGGGGATCGCCACAGGGCGGGCCGCCGCGGCGGTGCGGGGCGTCCCCTGGGACGGGGCGAAGCAGTGGCTGGAGGGCCCGCACGGGCTGTACGCCCATCTGCGGGCCTGCGTCGCGGACGACGGCTGGGAGTGGGAAGGCAGCACGTACTACCACGGGTTCGTGCTGCGCGCGGCGCTCCTCGCGCTGCGCGGCACCGATCCCTCGGCGCTGCCCGGCGACGTGGCGGCCCGCCTCGGCGGCATGGTCGACGTCCTGGCGGCGATCGCCACGGACGGCGGTGTCCTGCCCGCCCTGCACGACGGCCCGTATCTGCGTGACCCGCTCTCCCTGGAGTGGCTCGAACTCTGCGCGCTGGCACGGCAGTTCGCGCCCGCGTCACGCATGGACGCGGTGGCGGCGAGGGCCCGCGCGGATCTCGCAGGCGCGGACGACGGCCTGGACCGGCTCCTCGACGGCTGGTTCACGGGCTCCCCGCTCCCGGAGCGCTCCGCACCCGCTCCGGTCACCGTGTTCGGCGACGCGGGTTACGCCGTCGTGCGCGCCGCGGGTGTCCACGCCGTCCTCGACTTCGGACCGCACGGCGGCTCACACGGCCACCGCGACAAGCTCTCCCTGTACCTGTACGGGGTGACGGCGCCCTGGCAGCCCGATCCCGGACAAGTCCCCTACGCCCACGAGGAGTTCCGCGACCTGTACGCCTCCACTGCCGCCCATCCCTCGTTCCGCGTGGACGGCGCCGAGCAGGCCGAGTGCGCGGGCGGACTGCTGAACGCGGACGACACGTCGGCCACGGCCGAGGTGACCACGGCCTACGACGGGGTCCGCGCGGTCCGGCGGGTCGAGGCGGGAACGTGCCACCTGGTCGACGTACTGACGGTGACCGGAGAGCGGGACGCACTCGGACGGGTCGCGGTTCAGCTGCGGCCCGGCGTCGCCCTCGACCTCCAGGTGCAGGCGTCCGGTCCGGTGCGCACCACCTGGTACGGGGACGAGCTGCTGCACGGCTGGCACACCGCGTCCGCACCGGTCCGGCCCTTCTGCAGGCCGGGTCCGGGTCCCGCTGACGATCCCCAGCAGCAGCGCAGCTGGGTCGACTTCACCGCCCGGGACACGACGCGGGTCGTCTTCGCGTCGGTGTACCAGTCGGCGTCCGCGGGGCCCGCCGTGACGGACGTCCGGCTGACCGAGGAGGGCCTGGTCGTCTCCCTGGCCGACGGCTCCCGCCGCGTGCACCGGACGGAGGCCTGAGATGCTCCTGTCCGCGACGCCGCCTCCAGGCCCCCGCCCGTTCCAGGAGCGGCGGCTCATGGACGAGGCCGTCCGCCACCGCGCACTCGCACCGCCCCGCCGGCACCCCGAGGCGTCGATCACCTGGCTCGGCCCGGCCGCGTCGAACCCCGCTCTCGCGTACCGCGTGAGCGGCGACCCGGCGCATCTGGCGGAGGCCGAGCGCTGGATCGGGGCGGCGACGGGTTTCCCCCACTGGGGCAGGGCCCACATGCCCGACCACGACCTGGACGCGGGCTGGCTCCTGCACCATCTCGCCCTGGCCCACCATTGGCTGGGCGACGCCCTGTCCGACGAGACGCACACGCTCCTGCGGTACAAGCTGATGGTGCAGGGCCGACGCCTGTACGACTTCGCGGTGGCCACGGAGGGCCGCTGGTGGTCCTCCTCGTACTGGCAGAACCACAACTGGATCTGTTACGCGGGCCTGGCCACCGCCGGCTACGTCCTCGGCCGCGAGGAGTGGACCGAGCGGGCCAAGGACAACCTGGGACGCGTCCTCGACCTGCTCCCCGAGGACGGCTCGCACGCCGAGGGCGTCGTGTACTGGCGCTACGGCGTGCCCTGGCTGGCGATCCACCTCGATCTGCTCCAGGAGTGCGAGGGTCTCGACTGGTGGGGACGCAGCGGGTTCATGGAGAACACGTTCCGCTTCCGGCTCCACCAGTCGGCGCCCGGGTTCGCCGAACAGACGGGACACGGCGACTGCCACGACCGGCTCAGCGGGCACAGCGCCGCGCTCTACCACCGCCTCGCGGCCGCGTACGGGATCGGCGAGGCCCAGTGGCTCGCCGATCTCGTCGGGCGCGAGCTGCTCGGACGCGAGGCGGCCGACAGCGGGGTCCGGCCGGGAATCCTGCCCGAGGCCTACCTGGAGTACCTCTGGTACGACCCCTCTGTCGGGGTCCGCCCGCCGGCCGCGTCCGACACCCACGCCCACTTCCCCGACCTGGGCCTCGTCACGGCCCGCACGAGCTGGGCCGACGACGCGACGTTCGTGTCGTTCAAGGCCTCGCCCGGCGGCGGTCACAAGGCGTGGGAGACGGCGGCGAAACACCGGGCGGAGCTCGGCTGGGACACGCTCGACACCGGCCACCACCACCCGGATTCGGGCTCGTTCGTCCTGCTGTCGCAGGGCGCGTTCCTCGCGGTCGACGAGGGCTACAGCAACCGCAAGCGGGCCGCGCATCACAATCTCCTGCTCGTCGACGGGCAGGGTTTCGCCGACGAGGACCGCTATCACGTCTACGAGGGCATCCCCCACGAGCGCCGGGCCCGGATGCGCGACGTCCTCGCGGGCGGTGGCTGGGCACACGGCACGGCGGAGATCGGCGCCATGTATGACCCTCACCTCGGGGTACAGCGCCTCGACCGCACCCTGGTGTGCACACCGTCGGGGCGACTGGTGCTGCTCGACCTGGCGCAGGCCCAGGAGGGCTTCGCCCGCGAGTGGACGTTCCTGCTCCAGACCGACGAGCCCACGGTCCCCGAAGGTGTCGGGTGTACGCGGATGATCCGGGCGGGCGAGGCGCGCGCGACGGTGACCAGGCTCGCGCCCGACGACGTCCGCACGGAGTCCGGTGTGACCGAGGTGGCGGCCAACCCCACGTCCAGCACGCCGGAGTTGACGCTCACCAGGACGCTGCACACGCTGCGGGTGACCACACCTGCCGCTCGCCACGCCACGTTCCTGACCGTGATCGAGCCGGGCGCACAGGTCAGCGCACGCGCAGTGGACTGCGCGCACGGGCACGGCGTGACGTTCGGGTCCGAGACCGTGCTGCTCTCGCCCGTGGAGCGGCGCGTCGAGGGGGCGGGTGTGCGGGCCGACGCGGCGGCGGTCCTCTTGAGCGAGGGCCGGCCGGTGCACGTGGTGGCCGCACGGCGTGTGGAGGTGGACGGCCGCGTCGTCCTCGACGTTCCCGAACCGTTCACCGGAGGTGTGTGACATGGCGACCGCTCTCTCACCGGGCCGCTTCGCCGACCGGGGGCTGCTGCGGCGGCTCGAGTTCGTGGCGTACCCGGCAGCCGCAGGGGCCGCGTTCGCGGTACTCGCGCTCGGGGTCGTGACCTGGCTGCCCGCCCTCGCCGCGCTCGCCCGGGCCCTCCAGCGCTGGCGCACGGACGGCGACAGCCGCGTGTTCTCCGGCGTGCTCAGGACCTTTCCGCACTACTGGCGGTCGCTGTGGCGGCACGCGCTGCTCTCCACAGGCGTCGTCGCGCTGCTCGCCGTCAACAGTGTCTATCTGCTGGGCAGTTCGAGTCCGTACGCCTTCGTTCTCCTCGCCGCGCAGGTGGGCATCGCGGCGGCCGTGGTGGTGCATCACACCGCGTTCGCGGCCTGTGCGGGCATCGCTCCCGAGGCATCCGTCGGTTCGTGGACGCGCGGCGCGCTCGCTCTCTCCTTCGGCTCGCCCGCCCGCGGCACCGCGCTCCTCGGCGCCGTCGTCTCCGCCGTTCTGCTCTCGCTCGTCGTCCCGCTCGGCCCGCTGCTCCTGGGGCCGAGCGTGCCCGTTCTGCTCGCCCTGTCCTTCGCCGATCCGTCCCCGACCGGAAGGAACCCCGTATGAGCCGCATCGTCCGTACCGTGGTCGTCGCCGCCCTCACGGCGGCCGCCCCGCTCGCGTTACCCGCGCACCCCGCCGCCGCGGCGACCGCGTACTACGTCGGCCCTTCGGGCAGCGACGCCAACGCCGGTACGTCCGCGTCCGCTCCCCTCGCCACGATCCAGCACGCCCTCGACCTCGCCCCGTCCGGCGCGGTCGTCCATCTCGCCTCGGGGACGTACCGGCAGGACGCCGTGACCCGCAGGGCGAACGTCACCCTGACCGGCCCGTCGAGCGCGGTCGTCAAGGGCGCGGGCAACGCCCGCGTCATCCAGGTGCAGCACGACGGCACCGTCCTCGACGGCTTCACCGTCGACGGCCTGCACGGCTCGTCGACGTCCCTGGACGGCTACCGGCTCAAGCTCGTCTACGTCATGAGCACCACGCCGGGCAACGGCGTCGGCGGGCTGCGCATCACCGGCATGACGCTCAAGAACGCCGCCGACGAATGTCTGCGCCTGCGCTACCTGGTGACGGGCGCCGAGGTGACGGGCAACACGATCACCGACTGCGGCGTCGCCGACTTCCGCTTCGGCGCGGGCGGCAAGAACGGCGAGGGAATCTACCTGGGCACGGCCCCCGAGCAGCAGGGCGACAACGGCGCTCCGGACGCGGCGCCCGACGTGAGCCGCAACAACCGCATCGACCACAACACGATCGCCACGCGCGGCAACGAGTGCGTCGACCTCAAGGAGAACTCGACGAACAACTACGTCGAGTACAACGACTGTTCCCAGCAGCGCGACTCCGGTTCGGCCGGCCTCGACGCCCGGGGAAGCGGGAACATCTTCCGCTACAACACTGTGCACGACAACACGGGCGCCGGGATCCGGCTCGGCGGTGACACCGCGACCGACGGCGTCGACACGAGCGTGTACGGCAACACGATCACGAACAACGCGGGCGGCGGCATCAAGTTCATGCGCACGCCCCAAGGCCCCGTCTGCACCAACAAGATGAGCGGCAACACGGGCGGCGACGCCGTGGGCACCTACGGCAGCGCGTACGACCCGACCGGCCCCTGCCCCGCCTGAGCACTCACCGCCCCCCTTCTTCCGTCTCCCACCCCATCGCGAGGTCCCCTGATGACTCCGCACGCCTCCAGACGCACCGTCCTGATCGGCGGCGCCGCCGCTCTGGCCCTGACCGGGCTCCCTGCCGTCACGCCGTTCGCGCGGGCCTCGGAGAGCCCCGACGCCGCTTCTCTGCTGGCCCGCTGGCAGGGGCTGCTCACCGGCGGCCCCGGTCTCGACCCCACCGACCCGCAGATCGCCGCCGCCGTCGCCCGGATCGGCCGCGCCGGCACCTCCGCGGCTCAGGGCCTCGACCCCGGCCGCACCGACGGCCTGTGGCCCGACCTGACCAGCACCACTGTGTCCAACCACGTCACCACCTCCTTCAAACGGCTGGCCACGCTCGCCACCGCCTGGGCCGTCCCCGGCACCCCGCAGCACGCCGACTCCGCCACCGCCGACCTCCTTCTGCGCGGCGTGGACTGGATGCTCGACCATCGCTACGGGCCCGGCTTCGCGCGGTTCGACAACGACTGGGACTGGGAGATCGGCTGCGCGCTCGCCCTCAACGACGCGGCGGTCCTCCTCCATGACGTGCTGGGCGCGGACCGGCTCGCGCGTGTCACGTCCGCGGTGCGCCACTACACGCCCGACCCCAATCTGTGGCGCGCCGACCGGCAGATCGCCACGGGTGCCAACCGCGTGTGGATCTGCACGGTCGTCGCCGTCAACGCCGTGCTCCGCGACGACGCCGACGCGCTCGCCCGCGTCCGTGACGCGCTGTCGGACGTGGAGGGGGCGGGCGCGAACAGCGTGCTGGCCTTCAACGACGACCAGACGGGTACGGGCGAGGGCTTCTACTCCGACGGCTCCTTCCTCCAGCACTACAAGCACCCCTACAACGGCGGATACGGCAAGGAACTCCTCGGCAATCTCTCCCGCCTCCTCCATCTCCTGGCCGCCACACCGTGGGATGTCACCGACCCCGACGTGGCCAACGTGCGGCGCTGGGTGACCGAGGGGTTCGACCCGCTGATGGCGCGCGGTGACATGCTCGCGCCGGTCTGCGGCCGGGAGATCGCGCGCTCCAGCAAGCAGGGACACGTCTCCGCGCAGACGGTCATCGAGGCCGTGCTGCGCCTGCTGCCCGGCGTCCCGGCCGCGGAGAGCGACCGTTTCACCGCGCTGCTGAAGCAGTGGATCACCGAGGACACCTACCGCGACTTCCTCGCCGCCACCGATCTCGCCTCGCTGGTGGCCGCCCGCGAGGTGCTCGGCGCCGACGTCCCGCCCCGCGGACGGCTGGTGACGCACCGTCAATACCCGCGGATGGACAAGGCGGTGCATCACAGGCCCGCCTTCACGTTCGGCGTCTCCGCCTACTCGACCCGCATCTACAACTACGAGTCCATCCAGAACGAGAACCTGCACGGCTGGCACCTGTCCGACGGCATGACGCTGCTGTACGACGACGACCTCGGCCACTACAGCGAGGACTACTGGCCCACCGTCGACCCGAAGCGACTGCCCGGCACCACCGTCCTCACCGGGCGCCCGGCCGACGCGGAGGGGCAGCGCACCACCAGCACGGCCGACTGGGCGGGCGGCGCCGCACTGCCCGGCACGACGCTCGGCTCGTACGGGATGGACCTGCGGGCCTACGGCAGTTCACTGCGCGCCCTGAAGAGCTGGTTCTGCCTGGACGACCTGATCGTGCACATGGGGTCGGGCGTGAGCGCGGACGCGGGCGACGCGGAGACGATCGTCGAGAACCGCAAACTGCGCGACCCCCAGGCACAGTTGACGGTCGACGGCGACCGCTTCGACGGATCCGGCGAGCTCACCGACGTCCGCTGGCTGCACCTCGCCGGCACCGGCGGCTACGTCTTCCCCCGCCCCACCCGTGTCCGGGCCCTGCGGGAGGAGCGCACCGCGACCTGGCGGGAGATCAACCTCAAGTACGGCACCGACACCCCGGTGACACGGCCGTATCTGACGCTGTGGCAGGAACACGGGACTGCGCCGGCCGACGCCGGGTACTGCTGGCTCCAGGCGCCGGGCGCGTCCGCCGACCGAACCCGGCGGCTCTCCCTGGCGCCGCCCGTGCGCCCCGTGGCCACGACGGCGAGCGTGCACGCCGTGCGGCGCGGCGCGGACGGGCTGCTCGCCGCGAACTTCTGGGCAGCGGGCCGGGCGGGCGAGCTGTCCGCCGACGGTCCCGCCTCCGTCCTCGTGCGGCCCGACGGCAAGACCGTGACCGTGGCGGTCAGCGACCCCACGCAGCTGCGCGACCGCGTCACGCTCGACCTCGCGCTGCGCGGTCTCACCCTCGCCCGCGCCGACACCGGCGCACGGGCCGAGCGCACCTCCGCCGGGACACGCGTCACCGTCGACACGGCCGGGGCGCACGGCGCCACCTTCGCCCTCACCTTCACCAGGAGCTGACCTTGCTGTTCGACATGTCCCTCGACCGGCTGCGGGACTACCGTCCCGAGCCCGAGGAACCCGCCGACTTCGACGCGTTCTGGGCCAAGACGCTCGACGAGGCCGCGCGGCATCCACTCGACGCCCGGTTCACGGCGCACGACGCGGGCCTCGCCACGGTCGACGTGCACGACGTGACGTTCAACGGCTGGGGCGGCCAGCCCGTCAAGGCCTGGCTGCTGCTGCCGCGCGGCCACGCGGAGCCGCTGCCCGCCGTCGTGCAGTACATCGGCTACAACGGCGGACGCGGCATCCCCTACTCGTGGCTGACCTGGAGCTCGCTCGGCTTCGCCCACCTCGTCATGGACAACCGCGGGCAGGGCGGCGGCGGCAAGAACACCGCCGACACCCCCGACATCGCGCCCGAGGGCCACGGCTCCTCGTCGCCCGGCTTCCTCACCCGTGGCATCGAGGACCCGCACCGGCACTACTACCGGCGGCTCGTCACCGACGCCGTCCGTGCCGTGGACGCCGCGAAGGCCCACCCGCGCGTCGACGCCTCACGGATCGCCGTCGTCGGCGGCAGCCAGGGCGGCGGGCTCGCCCTGGCCGTCGCGGGACTGCGCGACGACCTGTCCGCGGCCGTCGCCGACGTGCCGTTCCTGTGCCACTTCCGGCGCGCCTCGCAGATCACGGACAACGGGCCCTACGCGGAGATCGCGCGCTGGCTGTCGGGCCATCGCTTCAGCGTCGAGACCGCGATGGAGACACTGTCGTACGTCGACGGCGTCAACTTCGCGGCGCGCGCCACCTGCCCCGCCTGGTTCTCGGTCGGCCTGATGGACAAGATCTGCCCGTCGTCCACCGTGTTCGCCGCCTACCACCGCTACGCGGGGCCCGCCGAGATCGAGGTGTTCCCGTACAACGGTCACGAGGGAGGAGCCGAGTACGACCTGCCGCGGAAGATCGCCGCGTTGCGCGGCGCCCTCGGCGGCTGACCGCTTCAGTGGCCGAGGACCGCCATCGCCGCGTTGTGCCCGGGGATCCCGCTGACCCCGCCGCCGCGCACGGCGCCCGCGCCGCACAGCAGGACGTTGGCGTGGGCGGTCTCGACGCCCCAACGGCCCGTCCCCTCCTGGGAGTACGGGAAGGACAGGTCGCGGTGGAAGATGTTGCCGCCCGGCAGGCGCAGGTCCCGCTCCAGGTCGAGCGGGGTCTTCGCCTCGATGCACGGCCGGCCGTCGGCGTCCGGGGCGAGGCAGTCCTCGATCGGCTCGGCGAGCTGCGCGTCGAGCTGGGCGAGGGTGGCTTTCAGGAGCTCGGCGCGGGCGGCGTCGTTGTCGCCCGCGAAGAGCCGGGCGGGCGTGTGCAGGCCGAACAGGGTGAGGGTCTGGTAGCCGCGCGCGACGAGGTCCGGGGCGAGGATGCTCGGGTCGGTCAGCGAGTGGCAGTAGATCTCCGACGGGGGCGCCGCGGGCAGTGACCCGGCCGCCGCCTGGCCGTACGCGGTCGCCAACTGCTCGTAGCCCTCGGCGATATGGAACGTTCCGGCGAACGCCTCGCGCGGGTCGACGGACGTGTCGCGCAGCTTCGGCAGCCGGGTCAGGAGCATGTTGACCTTGAGCTGCGCACCCTCGGCCGGGGCGGGCGGCTCGTCGCCGACGAGGGCCGCGAGGGCCTGCGGCGACGCGTTGACGAGCACGTGCCCGGCGCCGACGCGGCCCGCGCCGCGCTCCGACTCGTACGTCACCTCGGCGTGCCGCCCGTCGGTCTCGACGCGGGTCACCTCGTGCCCGGTGACGAGCTCGGCGCCGGCCGCGCGGGCGGCGTTGGCGAGGGCGTCGGTGAGGGCGCCCATGCCGCCGACGGGCACGTCCCAGTCGCCGGTGCCGTTGCCGATCACGTGGTAGAGGAAGCAGCGGTTCTGCTGGAGGGACGCGTCGTGGGCGTCGGCGAACGTACCGATGAGGGCATCGGTGAGGACCACGCCGCGCACCAGGTCGTCCCTGAAGCGTTCCTCGACGGCGGCGCCGATCGGCTCCTCGAAGAGCATCCGCCAGGCGGCCTCGTCGTCGACGCGCTGCCGGAGCGCGTCTCTGCTCGGCAGCGGCTCGGTGAGCGTGGGGAAGACCCGCTCGGCGACGCGGCGGGTCGTCTCGTAGAAGTCGGTCCAGGCCGCGTACTCGCGCCCGCCGCCGGTGAGGCGCTCGAAGGAGGCGCGGGTGCGCTCCTCACCACCGCCGACGAGCAGCCCGGTCGCCCGCCCGTCGCGCTCGGTCGGCGTGTACGAGGACACGGTGCGGCCGCGCACGGCGAAGTCGAGCCCGAGATCGTCGACGATCTTGTGGGGCAGCAGGCTGACCAGGTACGAGTACCGCGACAGGCGTGCGTCGACCCCGGTGAAGGGCCGCGTCGACACGGCGGCACCGCCGGTGGCGCCGAGCCGCTCGAGAACCAGGACGGAACGTCCGGCCCGGGCGAGGTAGGCGGCGGCGACGAGGCCGTTGTGACCTCCGCCGACAATGACGACGTCGTAGCGCTCGTGTGCTGGCATCCCTCTTGGTAACACGAGCCGATCATGCCGGGCCAGACCCTGGCTCGGGGGATCGCGAAGCGGAGGAGTACGGACGGGCGGGCACGCGTGGGCAGGCAACCCGTCCCAGGTGGACGATCGCGGGCAGGCGCCGCAGGCCCGCGACCGCGGGAGGCCGACCGCAGGCGGAGGAGCCTGGACGTCACTCGCGGGGAAACCGACCGCGGGCAGACCTCGGGCGTTCCCTCACGGGCAAATGATCACGGGAAGCCGAACCCAGGCACACGACCGCAGGCAAACGACCCGAGGCAGGCGGCCGCAGGCGTCACTCGCGGGGAAACCGACCGCAGGCAGACCTCGGGCGCCCCTCACGGGCAAATGATCACAGGGAGCCGAACCCAGGCACACGACCGCAGGCAAACGACCCGAGGCAGGCGGCCGCAGGCGTCACTCGCGGGAAACCGACCGCAGGCAGACCTCGGGCGCCCCTCACGGGCAAATGATCACAGGGAGCCGAACCCAGGCACACGACCGCAGGCAAACGACCCGAGGCAGGCGGCCGCAGGCGTCACTCGCGGGGAAACCGACCGCAGGCAGACCTCGGGCGCCCCTCACGGGCAAATGATCACAGGGAGCCGAACCCAGGCACACGACCGCAGGCAAACGACCCGAGGCAGACGACGCGAGGCAGGCGGCCGCAGGCGTCACTCGCGGGCAGCCGACCGCACGCAGCCCCTCAGTGTCCCCCCGACGCCCGCTGCTGGCGCAGCGCCGCCACTCGGCGGTACAGCTCGACCGCCTCCGTGCCGCGGCCGAGTTGTTCCAGGCAGTGTGCCTCGTCGTTGCGGCTGGCGAGGGTGTCGGGGTGGTCGGCGCCGAGGACCTCTTCGCGGGCCGCGGCGACCCGGCGGTACTCGTCGAGCGCGTCGGACCACCTGCCGAGCCAGCCGAGTCCGACGGCCACCTCGCGTCGGCTGACCAGCGTGTCCGGGTGATCGGCCCCGAGGACCCGGGCGCGGATCGCGCAGACGTCGCGGGCCTCGGCGAGCGCTTCCTCCCAGCGGCCCATCCGCCCCAGGTTGACGCCGAGGCCGTGGCGGGTGCGCAGGGTCTCGGGGTGGGCCGCGCCGCTGACGCGCGTACGGTCGTCGATGAGGTCGCGGTAGAGGCCGAGGGCCTCGGCGCTGCGGCCGAGCCGGCCCAGGCTGATGCCCACCTCGTAGCGCGAGGCGAGTGTGTCCGGATGGTCGGGGCCTAGCGCCTGTCCGCGGGCCTCCGCCACCTCGCGGTAAGTGCGCAGGGCCTCGGTCCAGCGACCCAACTGACCCAGTGCGTAAGCGACTTCGTAGCGCGTGACGAGCGTGTCCGGATGGCCGGCGCCGAGGACGCGGGCGCGCGCCGAGGCGACCTCGCGCGCCATGCGGTACGAGTCCTCGAGTCGCCCGAGCCGGCTGAGGTTGTACGCGAGGTTGTGGCGGCAGCGCAGGGTGTCCGGATGGTCGGGGCCCATGGCCCGCTCACGCGTCGCGAGCACCGATGTGTACACCTCGTGCGCGTCGAAGTGGCGCCCCAACTGGCCCAGGACGTACGCCATTTCCTGCCGGGCGCCGAGCGTTTCGGGGTGCTCGGGGCCGAGGACCCGCTCGCACCCCTCGGTGACGCGGCGGTACTCGCGCAGGGCGTCGGCGGGGCGGCCGGTGCGGCTGAGCGTGAAGGCGACCTCGTAGCGGCTGGCGAGCGTCTCGGGGTGGTCGGGGCCAAGCGCGTGCTCGCGCTCCGCCGCGACGGCGCGGTGGACCTCGCCGGCCTCCTCCCAGCGCCCGAGCCGGCCGAGGCTCAGGCCCGCGCTGTGCCGGGCGGCGAGATGGGCGACCAACTCCGGTGCCGGCGTGGGGCGTTCCGTGCGCACGGGCTGCTCCCCGCGCCGCGACTCGGGGCGCGCGATCCACTCCCCGGCCAGGCCCGCGGCCGCGTCGGGCGGTGTGCCGCGCAGCAGGGGTGGGCCGGCCGCCTTGTGGCCCGTCGTCATGCCGCGCGTCCAGGACGGCAGCCGCGGTTCACGGGACACCGGCTGCCGCGGCTCGACCGCCGTCTGCCGTACCGGGGCGGTGGCCACCGTCGGCACATATCCGGACGGGGAACGGCCGTCACCGATCCGCCGGGCCAGTTCGCGGGCGTCCCGCGGCCGTTCGTCCGGGTCCTTCGCGAGGAGGTCGACGATGATCCGGTCCAGGAAGCCGGGGAGCTCGGCCCGGTGCGTGCGGGGCGGTTCGGGCGCGGTGTCGCGGTGCCCGACGAGGACGGCCCAGGCGTCCTCCAGGTCGAACGGCGGCGCTCCGGTCGCGATCTCGTAGAGCACGCAGCCGAACGAGTACAGGTCGCTGCGCTGGTCGACATGGTCGCCGCCGATCTGCTCGGGCGACATGTAGTGCGGGGTACCCATCGCGATGCCGGTGCCGGTGAGGCGTGAGGTGAAGCCGATGTCGTGGCCGAGGCGCGCGATGCCGAAGTCGCAGATCTTCACCGTGCCGTCGGCGAGCCGCATGATGTTCGCGGGCTTCAAATCACGGTGGACGATGCCCTGTTCGTGCGTGTAGGCGAGCGCGGCCGAGACCTGGCCGGCGATCTCGACGATGTCGGCGACGGGTAACGGGTGCTGCTTGTTGTCCTCCAGGAGCTGGCTGAGGTTCTTGCCCTCCAGAAGCTCCATCACGAGGTACAGCACGCCTTCGTGCTCGCCGAAGTCGTGGACGACGGTCACCCCGCGATGCTGAAGGGCGGCCGCCACCCGGGCCTCCCTGCGGAAGCGCTCCCGCAGGACCCGGGTGAAGGACTGGTCGTGCTGCGGCCCCATCGGCTTGAGGCACTTGACCGCGACTCTGCGCCCGAGCGACTCGTCCCTGGCGCGCCACACTTCGCCCATACCGCCCCGCCCGATGAGATCGAGCAGCCGGTACCGGCCCTGGATCAGCCTGGTCTCCCCCGACTCCGGCATCTCGCGCTGTCGCCCCCGTCACCTCGCTGCGCCCTCCCCGGCCTGTCCAGTATGGCCGTCCGACTCCCGATTTTGTACGGTGCCGGTCGGCTGCCGGGGCCGAGTCGTGACATGGCGCGCAGGATGTGTTTCGGCGGGAGTTGCCAGCGCACACCTGCGGGAACGCAGCGCAGGACGGTGCCGGTGAACCGCAGCCCTCGGGTCACTGCGGCCGGTGCCGGGGCCGGCCTGCCGTACAACTCGTGGGCGTACGGCGGCAGAGAGGCGTACGCCAGATGCGACACGCGCCTCCAGAGCGTCGCGCGCGCCGGGATCAGCAGCGGGTGGACGGGCGGTCTGCGCAGGAAGTCGTCGACATCCTGGGCCTCCGGACCCGCGGCGAGCAGGGGTCTCGTCTTCTCGAAGTACGCGGCGAGTCCGGCCCGGTCGCCGGGCACGTCGGCGGGGTCGAGGCCCACCAGCCGGGCGCTGGTGCGGTGCTCGGCGATGTACTGGTCGGCCTGCGCGTCCGTGAGCCGGAACCCGGAGCGGCGCGCGACGTGGAGGTAGGAGTCGATCTCGGCGCAGTGCACCCACAGGAGCAGCTCCGGCTCATCGACGCCGTACCGTTCACCGGTATCGGGGTCGGTGACCTTCAGACGGCTGTGGATCTTCCGCACGCGGGCACCGGCACGTTCGGCGGCCTCGGTGGTCCCGTACGTGGTCGTACCGACGAAACCGGCCGTCCGCATCAGCCGCCCCCAGGCGTCCTTCCGGAAGTCCGAGTTCTGCATGACGCCCCGCACGGCACGCGGAAGGAGCGCCTGAAAGTAGAGCGCACGCACACCGGCGACCCACATCATCGGATCCGCGTGCACCTGCCAGGTGACCGACCCTGGCCCGAAGAGCCCGGGATCACCCCGCCCCTCTTCCGTTCCTGTGTCCTCCACACCATCGCCCCTCTCCCGAATCAGCGGTGCCCAGTGCGATCGAGGATCTCTGCTCGGCGCTTTGGTACAACGCTACGGCGGGTTGGCGCACCGGTCGACGGCGCGGCGGCCGGGCGGGAATCTGATGCCACCTTCGAGGAGTGCCGATGGGTGGTCGAGTGGCTGGAACGAGGAGCTATCCGTGAAGGACTGGGCCGACGACGAATACTGCCTCTACATCAACGGTGGAGAGGCCTCCGACCTCTGGGCCGTGCTCGCCGACTGGACGCAGGGCGAGGACGAGGAGGAGTGGAAGAAGCACATTCCGCGCTTCGCCCGGCTCATCGCCTGCTGGCAGCCCCTGGGGTTCATCAGAGTGTTCCGGTCGCACGAGTGGCCCGCGTACGGCGCGGGCCAGGAGGTCACCGGTGAGGAGCTGACCGAGCTCCTCGCCGACCCCCGCAGCTGGGCGTACGCCGAGGAACCCACGCAGTGGATCTGCGTCGCCTCCGGCGACCGGCCGATCTCCGAGCTGGAGGAAGGCATGTGCGACGGGGGCCAGTAGGCACTCGCGCCGCCTGAACACCCGTGCCCCGACCGACAACACGTCGGCCGGGGCACGGGCGTTCAGTCCTTCATGCCTTGGCTGCCGCCGCCCCGGACCGGCTCCGTTCCTCCGCGTCCGCGTCGAAGCCGATCGGCTCCCAGCGCTTCGCCAGCAGGGCCGTCAGGCCGAGGACGGGGGCGGCGAGGATGACCCAGTAGACGTGGGTGCCGAGGCCAGTGCTGAGGATGGGGAAGAAGAAGAGGGTCAGGGTCGAACCCAGGCGCAGCACGGCCTGGTTGAAGCCGATGCTGACACCGCGCATCGACGTCGGGAAGCCCAGCGAGGCGTAGCTCATGATGTGTGCGCCGGGGCCGAAGCCCTGCGCGAACATGAACGCGCCGAGCATCAGGATGCCCGCCGTCACGACGGCCGTCCCGGACGGATCCCCGATGAGGCCGAGCACCGTGATGGCGACGAACTGGATCGCGAAGCCCAGCGTCATCATCGGCCAGGCGCCGCGGGTCGACGCCCAGCGGATGCCGAGCAGCCCACCGGTCAGGGCGAAGACGAGGTTCAGGGCGAAGGAGGACGCGATCGTGGTGAGCGGGCCCTGGGTCATCAGCGTGGCGATGATGATCGGCAGTCCGAACGCGACCGCGTTGTAGCCGAAGGTCTCCGCAAGACCGACGGTCACCGACTGGATCGTGCGCGTGCGGTACGGCGGGGCGAAGAGCCGCGCGTACGCGCCGAGGCCGGTGCGGGGCGGGCGGGGCGCCGTCTCGGGCACGTCGTCGGCGACGCGCGCGTCCACGCCGTACGACTGCCGCAGGATCTTCGCCGCGCCTTCCAGGTCGCCCTGGTCGGCGGCCCAGGTCGGGGACTCGTTCATGTAGCGCCGGCGCAGCAGCAGTACCAGCAGCGCGGGGACCGCGCCGAAGCCGACGGTGAACCGCCACAGCCAGCCCAACTGGGCGTCCGGCAGGACGAAGTACAGCAGCATGATCACGAGGTAGCAGCCGCTGGTCGCGGTGTACCAGGCAGGTGACCAGGCGGCCGTGCGAGAGCCCTTGCTGCCCTTGCCGTGCAGCCGGGAGAACTCGGCGAGGAACGCGATCGCGACCGGGATGTCCATGCCGACGCCGATGCCCATCACGAAGCGCGCGGCGATCAGCGTCCACACGTCCTGCGCGAC
The DNA here is from genome assembly GCF_045162695.1 of Streptomyces sp. NBC_01003. Taxonomy (NCBI): domain Bacteria; kingdom Bacillati; phylum Actinomycetota; class Actinomycetes; order Kitasatosporales; family Streptomycetaceae; genus Streptomyces; species Streptomyces sp. NBC_01003. The sequence goes on along the minus strand of NZ_CP108707.1, from coordinate 9,030,995 downwards.
CGCGCACACCAGCGCGGTAGCGACGAAGAAGAGCATGTTGGCCATGAAGACGCGGTAGCGGCCGATCCGGTCGACGAGCCAGCCGCCGACGAGGGCGCCGAGGAGCGAACCGACGCTGATCGAGGCGGTGACCGTGCCGGCCATGGTGGAGCTGAGGCCGAACTGCCGGGTGATGTCGGGCAGCCCGTAGGCCAGGGAACTCAGGTCGTACGCGTCGAGGAAGATGCCGCCGAGCGCGATGATCACGATCATCTTGGCGTGCCGGCCCCGCGCCGTGCCCGAGTTGACGAGATCGGAGACGTCGGCCGCGGAGCGGATCAGTACCGTGCCCGACGGCGTCACCGGAGATGTGCTGGTGGACAGGGGGGAGGTGGTACTCACGAGCGCCTTCCGGTGTGGTGCGAGGACGTACCGTCGGATCGTATGCACCGGCCGGAATTCACCCCTCCGTATGTCCACATCGTGGGCACGCCCGTGGACTCGGCAGCGGCGCATGATCCAAGCTGTGACCATGGACCCATCCCGGCCGCGGACACAGGTGACATCCGGCGTTTGCCATTCATTGGGGCAGAGCTGGTGCGGTGATCCGGAAAGCGCTCTACCTTCGTGCGAATGAGAGCGGCGGATAGCGGTATTCGGGTCTGGGCACAGCGCGGCATGTGGGGTTCTGCGTTGCTCTCATGCGGTGCCTGGGGCGCCGGCGCTCTGCCGCGCGGCGTGCCGAACGGGATCTGGGGAGCCCCGGGACCCGCCCTCGCGCTGATCGGTGCGACGGCGGCGTATGCGGGACTCAGTCTGCTGCTCTGGTCCTGGTGGCAGTTGGGCACGCTGCTGCGGGCCGGCGCGGTGATGAGCAGACGGCGCCAGTGGCTCACGCTGGGCGGCTGGGCGCTGCCTCTGCTCCCGGCGCCGGCGCTGTTCAGCATGGACATCTACAGCTACGTGGCCCAGGGCGCACTGGCCGGGCGCTCCTGGAACGTGTACGAAGTCGGGCCCTCGGCACTCGGCGGGCATCTCGCTGCAAATGTCCCCGAAGTGTGGCGGGACGCGCCGGCTCCGTACGGCCCCCTGTCCGTTCTGGTGAGTCGGGCCGTGGTCTTCGTGACCGGCGAACACCATGTGGTCGCCGCTGTCGTGCTCCATCGGGTGGCCGCGCTCGCCGGGCTCGCCCTGCTGGCCTGGTCGGTTCAGTGGCTCGCGACCCGGTCGGGCGGCGACGGCTCAGGCGCCTGGTGGGCAGCGTCGTTGAATCCGCTGGTGCTGGCCCACCTGGTGGGCGGGGCACACAACGAGGCGCTGATGCTCGGCTTGATGATGACCGGTCTTGTGGCGTGCCGGTCGGGACGATGGGTTCTGGGCGTTGTCGCGCTGACGTGCGCCGCGTTGGTGAAGGCCCCGGCCGCGGTGGCGTTGGGGTGCGCCGCCCTGGTGGCAGTCGCCGGTCAGACGGGCCGCTGGCGACGCTTGGGCCGCGCGGCGGGGATCCTCCTCGCGGCCGTCGGGACGCTGGTGCTGACGGTGACGCTCAGCGGGCTGGGCTGGGGTTGGCTCCATACGATCCGCACGCCGGCCCACTCGTACACGCCGATGTCAGTGGCCACGGACGTCGGGCGGCTGCTGAGGTGGATCGGGACCGAAGCCGGCTGGGACACCACGCCGGACCCGGTGACAGTGATGCGTGCGATCGGCACCTTGGCAGGGGGCTGCGGCGCCTTGTACTTCCTGGCGCGCGCTCCTCGCCTCGGCGCCGAACGCGCCACGGCCCTGGGGTTGTTGGCTTTGGTGGTGTGTGCTCCAGCCGTGCAAGGCTGGTACCTGCTATGGGGTGCGGTGCCCCTGGCCACCGTCGCATGGCGCCCGCTGGCGGACACCCGGATCAAGACAGCGGTAGTCGTTGTGGTTCTCATGGTGTTTCCGTCGGGCCGGGGGCCCACCGTCCCGGATGTGGTCGGCGCCGTCCTGGGGATCTCGGCCATCCTGCTATGGGCGGCATGGACGTCTCAGCGAGCCCGTGACGCAGGGCTGCAGCCTTCCCCCCGGCCCAGTTACGTAGAGCCTTTGCGGTTTCCCTGAAGTTATAGTGCGGGCGTTCCGGGGAACCGGGGGCCCGGAGCCGTTCGACCTCACGCGCCACCTCGCGTTCATCGTCGTCCAGGATCCTGGCGGATCCCCGATGACCACACCACTCAGGAGGCCGTCACATGGAACCCGTCACGCTGATCACCGGTGGCTCGACCGGAATCGGCGCCGCCACCGCCCGCGCCCTGCTCAAGCAGGGCCACCGCGTGGCCGTCACCGGACGTGACGCGGACAAGCTCGCCGCCTTCGCCGCTTCGGCCGCAGCGGGCGAGCGGCTGCTGACGATCACCGGCGACACCAGCGACGAACACGACGTCGCCTCCGCCGTGCGCCACGTGGTGGACGCGTGGGGCCGGCTGGACAACGTCATCGCCAACGCCGGTTTCTCGCTGCCCGGCAACCTGGAGAGCCACGCCCCCGAGGACATGCGCGCCATGGTCCTCACCAACGTCCTGGGCCCGGCCCTGCTGGTGCGGGAGACCCTGCCGCACCTCAGGGAGTCCAAGGGCCGGATCGTGATCATCGGTTCGGTCGCCGGGGTGCGCAACACGCCCGGCAATCTGTACTCGGTCACCAAGTGGGCCGCGCACGCGCTGGCGGAGAACACCCGGCTGCTGGTCGGCAAGGACGGGGTCGGCGTGACCGTCATCGCCCCCGGGGTGGTGGACACCCCGTTCTGGGACCAGCGCGGCGGCACCCCCGAGGCGGCGCCGGCGATGACCGCCGAGCACATCGCGGACACGATCGTCTTCGCCGTCAACCAGCCTGCGGGCGTGGACATCAACCACATCACCATGCGGCCGTCCGGGCAGCTCGGCTGACCCCGCGCCCCCGACGACCGTACGAAAAGGCGCCTGTGACCACAGCCGCCAGGTGTCTCTAGAGCACGATGTCGACCTGCACGTTGCACGATCTCGCCCGAGTGCACACGGTCCCGGCCGATGCGGTCGGTCAGCTGGTCATGCCAGACGGCTGGTGTGCCCGGCGGACTACGGCGTGGCGTTTCGGGCGGACTTTGGTCGGCCGTGCCGTCAAAGACCTGAGCGAGGTCGACTCGCTGTCAAGCGTTCCCGTACGCCGCTTCACTTGGCGTACCGATCAGTGGCATCGTCGCCCGGCCTTGGATATCTGGTCAGCACCGACCGTCACCATGGCTTCGCGTGCTTCGAGGAGGAACTTCTCCTTCTGGCAGCGGACTTCTCAGGGTCCCTTGTCGAGGCCCTGGCTCAACCGTTTCGTTTGCGCTTCCAAAGCACCAACGGGAGTGTCGAGCGCACCCGGACCATCTGCAGGTCGGCACGTGGTGGTGAGCCGGCGCGGCCAGGTGGTGACGCTCCCTTGAGCCGCGGATGTCGCGGTGAGGACGTCGTAGTCGAGCCTCAGTCTCCCACTCCGGCCTTGTCCATGGCCTCCGCCAGGGTGCGCAGGGTCGCGATGCCCTGTTCGACGTGTTCCGGAAAGATCATGGCCGAGAGGGTGGTGACTCCGGCTTCGGCGTACGCCCGCAGCCGGTCCGCGATGCGGTCGGTGGAACCCAGCAGGGCGGTGCGGTCGAGGAATTCCTGCGGCATGGCCTCGGTGGCCGCACGCAACTTCCCGTCCAGGTAGAGTTTTTGCACCTGTTCGGCCTCGTCGGGGAAGCCGGTGCGGGCCATGAGCCGGTTGTAGAAGTTGTGCTGGCGTGAGCCCATCCCGCCCACGTAGTGGGTGGTGAAGGCGCGAACCCGGTCGGCGCAGTCGGCGAGATTGCCGCCGGTCGCGACCGGCACCGCCGCCACCACGTCGAATCCCCGCAGATCCGCCCCCTTGCGCTCCCGTCCGGTGCGCAGTTCCGCCAGGAACTCCTGCCTGAACTCGGGCTGAAAGAAGACGGAGAGCCAGCCGTCCGCGATCTCGCCCGCCAGACGCATGTTGGCCGGGCCGACGGCCGCGAGGTAGACCGGTACGTGCTTGCGCCGAGGGCGCATGCCCAGCTGGAGGGCCTTGCCTGGGCCGTCCGGGAGCGGCAAGCGGTAGTGCTCTCCGTCGTAGGCGACGGTCTTGCGCTGCAGGGCCATCCTGACGACGTCGACGTACTCGCGAGTGCGTGCCAGCGGCTTTTCGAACCGGGCGCCGTGCCAGCCCTCGGCGACCTGTGGCCCGGACACTCCGAGTCCGAGGCGGAATCGGCCTTCGGAGAGCAGGTCGAGGGTGGCGGCGGTCATCGCCGTCATCGCGGGGGTGCGGGCGGGGATCTGCATCGCCGCCGTGCCCAGATCGATGCGCGAGGTCTGCGCGGCTAGCCAGCCGAGCAGCGAGACCGTGTCCGAGCTGAACACTTCGGCAGTCCAGGCCACCGAGAAGCCCAGGCGCTCGGCCTCGCGAACGTACCGAGCGGATTCCCGCGGCCGGGCTCCGGCGCCCAGGTTGCCGAGGTAGCGGAGATTGAGTCCGAGCCTCATCGGTCCGGGTGTCCTTCCTGCGTGGTCAAAGAGCGATCGAGGAATTCCAGGACGGTGTGCAGGGCCACGACAGGCGCCAACGGCAATGCCGGCACTCCGCGCCACCGGCCGCGCCGGGCGTCGTCGCGAACGGGCGGAGCAGGTGCGACAGACACTTCTCTCATGATCGATGGATCGGGGCGGGGTGTGCTCAGATCACCAGGCCGCCGTCCACGCCCAGGACCTGACCGGAGATGTAGCGGGCGCGGTCGGAGACGAGGAAGGAGACCAGGTCGGCGACGTCGTCGGGGGTGCCGAAGCGGCCGAGCGGAACGCCGTCGACGATGTCCTTCTTGACCGCCTCGGTCAGGCCGGCGGTCATGTCGGTCTCGATGAGGCCGGGCGCCACGACATTGGCGCGTACGCCGTACTTTCCGCACTCCTTGGCCAGGGACTTGGTGAAGCCGATGATCCCCGCCTTGGAAGCCGCGTAGTTGGTCTGCGTGGCGTTGCCGTAAATCCCGGCTATGGACGACAGCGTCACCACACAGCCGGCGCGGCGCTTCATGAACGAGAAGATGGCCGAGCGGCACATGTTGTAGGTGCCGTCGAGGTTGGTCGCCATGACATCGCCCCAGTCCTCGCCGGTCATCCTCACCAGGGGGTTGTCACGTACCACTCCCGCGGAGGTCACCACGGCGTCGATCGGGCCGAGATCACTCTCCGCGGCGTCGGTGAACGCCCGGACCTCCTCCAGAGACGCGACGTCGACGCGGTGGGGGACGACGCGGGCTCCGGTATCGGTGACCGACCTGACGACCTCGTCGGCTGCGTCCGCGTCCGAGCGGTAGCAGAACGCGACATCGAATCCGTCGTGGGCCAGCCGGGACACGATGGCGCGGCCAATGCCTCGGGAGCCGCCCGAGACGAGCGCCACCGGTCGCTGGGTGTCGGGCATGTCCTTCTCCTGAAAAGCCGTGTCGAGCAGGGTCTGTGAGGGAGCGGTCGGCCGTGCGCCCTCCGCTCTCGGAGGGCGCACGGCCGGCCGCGTGAGCCGCGGGCAGGTCAGGATGCGGCCTGCGCGGTGCGCTTGTCCGTGATCAGCTGAAGGACCTGGATGAGCGACGAGACCTGCTTGAGGTCGCTCTCCTCCAGCTTGACGCCGTACTGCTTCTCCAGCCGGAAGACGATCGCCAGCGCCATCAGGGAGTCGACCTCCAGGTCCTGCACGAAATCGGCGTCGTCCGTGACCTCCTCCACGTCGAGCTCGAGGACGTCGGCGATGAGGGAGCGCAGCTCTTCTTTGTCGAATGCGATCTGGGTGATGCTGGACATGTGCGGGTATTCCCTTCGGATTTCTGTCAGTGATGCCGCCTGGTGATCACGGCGCGAGGTGATCCAGGACCAAAGGACGCAACACGCTCAGCGGCGCCTGGCTGTCATCGGCAGACCGTGCCGCGGTCGGATGGTGATCCTTGCCAGCGGGTCGACCGTGAATCCGGGAACGGGCTCGAACTCCCAGTTCCGCCCCACGGTGGCCAGCGCCATGACGCCTTCCATCTGCGAGAAGCTGCTGCCGATGCACTGCCGCGGACCGGCGCCGAAGGGAAGATAGGCCAGGCGCGGGCGTCCGGGCTGTACCGCGTGACCGGTGAGCTCGTCCGCCGCGTCGGCGGGCTGCGGGTTCTTGAGCCAGCGCTGCGGGGCGAAGAGCTCCGGCTGCGGCCACCACTTGGGATCGCGGTGGTTCACCCACGGGACGAGCGCGACGAAGCTGTCCTTGGGAATGCGGTGGCCACAGAGCTCGAACTCCTCCAGGGGACGGCGGGCCATGCCCATGATCGGCGGGTACAGGCGCATCGCCTCGGAGAGCACCGCGTCGGTCCACACGAGGCGGGGCAGGTCCTCGATCGTGGGCAGCCGGTCGCCGAGCACCTCGTCGATCTCCTCGTGCATCCGCTTCCGTGCCTCGGGGTTGCTGCCGAGCAGGTGGTAGGACCAGGCGAGAGCGTTGGCCGTGGTTTCGTGGCCGGCCATGAGCATGGTGATCGCTTCGTCCCGTACCTGGTAGTCCTCCAACGGTTCCCCGGTGTCGGCGTCGCGCGACGCGAGCAGCAGGGAGAGCAGGTCGTCCCCCTGACCGTCGCCCTGCCTGCGCTCCTCGATGAGCCCGTAGACGATGGCATCGAGTTTGGCCCGGCCCTCGAAGAAGCGCTTGTTGCCGGGCAGCGGCAGCTTCGACAGATAGCGGGCGAAGGGCAGGGAATCCCAGCGCAGCGGACCCTCGTCGCGCGGGATGCCGGTGCGGATGGTGCGGGCAGCATCGCTGTCGAGCGAGACGTCGAAGATCGTGCGGGCCACTACGGCGAGGGTCAGCTCGGTCATCTCGACCGTCAGATCGAGCCGGGCCCCGTCCTTCCAGCCGGACTGGATGTCGTCGGAGATCTCGGCAAAGGCACGGCCGTAGCCGGCGACGCGCTCGTGATGGAACATCGGCTGTATCAGCCTGCGCTGCTTGCGGTGGTACTCGCCGTCGCTGGTGGTCAGGCTGTTGCCGAAGATCACCGAGAGCGGGGCGACCCACTCGCCGCGCCCGGCGCTCATGGTGGCCTTCGTGAAGTTGCGGTGCGACGTGACCAGGACCTCGTGGACCGCCTCCGGGTCGCTGACCAGGTACAGATCGCGGAAACCGAGCGGGACGCGCACGACGGGGCCGTACTGGTCGCGCAGATCGTTGAAGTAGTCCAGTGGATTGCCGGACATCGCGTGCAGGGCGCGCAGCTTGCCGGTGGGTCCGGGGACGGCGGTGGGGGCGGCCACCGGGGCGGTGGAGACCTGGGTCATCGAAGTGCCTTCCTGAGGTGTGGTCACGAGTGGCGCCGCGGGCTCGGCCGGCGGTCCAACGGGACGTGGTCGGTGGCTTCCGGTGTGAGGCCGTCGATACGGGCGCGGTCACTCCCTGACGAAGCGCTGGAGGGCGAGCGAGACGTTCTGCCCGCCGAAGGCGAAGGAGTTGGAGAGGGCCGCCTGGACCTCGTACGGACGGGCGGTGTTCGGCACGTAGTCGAGGTCGCACTCGGGGTCGGCCGCGTCCTGGTTGATGGTGGGCGGGATGATCCCGCGGTCGATGGCCAGGGCGCAGAACGCCGTCTCGGTCGCGCCGGCCGCGCCCAGCAGATGGCCGGTCATCGACTTGGTGGAGCTGACGGCCAGGTTCCCGCTGTGCGTGCCGAAGGCTGCCTTGATCGCCTTCGTCTCGGCGGCGTCGGAGAACGGGGTCGAGGTGCCATGGGCGTTGACGTGGTCGATCTCGCCGGGCTTGAGGTCGGCCTCGCGCAGCGCGGCGAGCATGGCGCGGGCGGCACTCCGCCCGGTGGGATCGGGGGCGGTGACGTGGTACGCGTCGGTGGTCTGGCCGTAGCCGCAGAGCTCGGCGTACACGTGGCAGCCCCGCGCCTCGGCCGACTCCGCGGTCTCCAGGAGCAGCATGGTGGCGCCCTCGCCCATGACGAAACCGTCCCGGTCCGCGGTGAACGGGCGGGAGGCCCGGCGGGGTTCGTCGTTGCGGCGCGACAGCGCGCGCAGGTTGGCGAAGCCCGCTATCAGCGGCGAGGCGATGCAGGCCTCGGAGCCGCCCGCCAGTGCGGCCCCGGCATAGCCGTCGCGGACCATGCGGTAGGCCTGCCCGATCGCGTCGGCCGAGGAGGCGCAGGCGGTGACCGGTGCGGCGCCGGGGCCGCGGAAGCCGAAGCGCTGGGCGACCGTGCCCGCGCCCATGTTGACGATGGAGCTGGGCACGAAGAACGGGGAGACCATACGAGGCGCTTCCGCGTCCTTCAGGACCCCCGCCATCATGGTGCCGGCGCCGCCGATGGCGCTGCCGATCACGGTGGCGGCGCCGTCCCGGTCGATGCCGTCGAGGCCCGCGCGCTCCACGGCGAGTTCGGCCGCGGCGATCGCGAAGTGGCAGAACCGGTCGAGGCGTCTGGTCTCCTTGCGGGTCAGCCAGTCGGTCGGGTCGAAGTCCGTCACCTCGGCGGCGATACGCACCGGCAGCCGTTCGGCGTCGAAGCCCTGGATCGGTCCCACGCCGGAGGTTCCGGCCAGCAGCCGCGTCCAGACCTTCTCGGTGCCGATGCCGAGCGGGTTGACCATGCCGATGCCCGTCACCACCACCCGGTGGCGCCCAGGGGCGGTGTTCATAGGGGCTCACCCGGCTCGGCGAGCCCGAAGAGCGACTCCATCCGCATCGCGAGGTGCACATCACCCTGGATGTGCAGGCGGCCCATGAGCACCAGGTCCAAGCCCTTCGCCGCGGCGGAGGCCATCTCCACGAAGCTGACCGCGTCGAGGGTGAGGGTGACCGCGGGGGCGCCCGAGCTCCCTGTCTCGCGCACCTCGCAGGCGTCCGCGGTCAGTACGAGGTCGAACGCGACGGTGTCGGCCGGCGGCCGTTCGACCTCCCAACGGGCAGTCTGCGGACCGTCCATGTGGCCTTTGGTGTAGCGCTCGGGCATCTGCTCGAAGACCGTGCGCAGCACGTCCGCGCCGTCCGATGTGGCCAGCCAGGCCGCCAGGTCCTCGCGCGGCAGCCCGGCGAGGGCGGCGCGGACTTCGGAGAGTGCGCCGGAGCGCAGTCCCGCGAGTCGCTCCGGAGAGAAAGTGGGTCCGGCCGTCATGAGGGCCCTTCCGCTCGTGCGGGCACCGGCCCGCTGGTGACTGTTCGGTCGACGGCCTGCCGGAGTTCCTGCCGTGGGTCGACGCCGGGCAGTCGGGCGAGGACATGGCCGTCGGGCCGTACGAGAACCGCTTCCGGACCGTGCAGGGCGTATCTGTCGGCGAAGGCTCCGCTGACATCGCGCAGTTCGGGCCCGTCCGCGGTGATCACGGCTGCCGTGAGGGGCAGGCCCATGAACGTCGGCGTCTCCTGCGCCACTTCCTGCCAGACGGCTCCCGCTGCCCCGGTGAGCAGGGCGAAGCCGGTGCGGGCCAGGTCGGTCGTGGAGATCCGGTCGCCGGCCCGGTCGAGCCAGGCGTGCGGTGCCCGGTGGCCGGCCCGGGCGGTCGGCCGGTAGGTCACCACGTCCTGGACCACGGGCTCGTCCGGTGCATAGCTGAAACCGAGCTCCTGCCCTTCGAAGTCGAAGTGCGGCCGATGCTGTTCGACGGTTCGGGAGAACTCCGTCGGGTCGGCGTCGGATTGGAGCAGCGCCCGCTTCTGGAGGGCGTTGCGCTCGCTGTGCCGGGCGTTGAACTCCGCGACCGGGCGCCGCTCACGCTCGTACGAGTCGAGCAGCGTGTCGGGGGCGCCGCCGCTCAGTACCGCGGCCAGCTTCCAGGCGAGGTTGTGGGCGTCCTGGATGCCGGTGTTCATGCCGAAGCCCCCGGTGGGCGGGAAGGTGTGGGCGGCGTCCCCGGCGGCGAGCACCCGGCCGTCGGCGCTGCGCCAGGAGGCGAGCCCGGTGGAACCCATCACCCAGTTCCGTACGGAGTGGACGCGCAGCCCCTCGATCGCGTCGCCCGGCTCGCCGATGGCGGCCTCGATCAGCTTGTGGTGATCGACTTCCTGCTCGAAGTAGGTGTGTTCCTCGTCGGGGGTGAGGGCGGGGATCTCCAGGAGCCATTCGCCGCGCTTGGGGTCCACGGTGATGAGGACGCCCCGCACGGTGTCGTTGAGAATCCAGTACAGGGCGCTCTCCCGGCCGGACGTCCAGGGCGAGAGGTCGGCGCTGAAGTGGATGTCGAGGAGCCTGCCGAGCGGCGTGGCCGCGGTCCGCCGCAGGCCCACCGTCTCGCGCAGCGGGCCGTGCAGCCCCTCGGCCAGGACGGCGTAGCGGGCCTCGACGACGGTGGGGCGCTCGCCCCCGGCCGTCACCCTGACACCGGACGGAGTCCGGGTCAGCTCCTCGGCCCTGACGCCGCGGATCAGTCGTGCGTCCTCGGGGAGCCGGTCGACGAGCAGCGCTTCCACCCGGTTCTGCGAGCAAATGACGGGAAGGACCGGGCTGTTGGCCGCTCGCTGCATCAGAGCGTCCGCCGAATCGATGATGTCGAGGGCGCCGAGTTCGGTGCCGGCGAGCTCGGTGCACCAGGTGATGCGCGCCGTGTGCTCAAGGGGCACGCCGGCACGGCGTACCTCGGCATCGACGCCCAGGTGCCTGAGCAGCTCCATGGTGCGCGAGTTGATCACCGTGGCGCGTGGGTGACCGGACGGTGAGAGGCGCTGTTCCAGGACGACCGTGCGGACGCCGTGTCCGGCGAGGAAGTGGGCCGCGGCGAGGCCGGTGGGCCCGCCACCGACCACCACGACGTCGGCCTCCACGACGTCGGCCTCCGCCTGCGCGGCGGCCTCCGGCTGATGCGGTACGGCTCCAGTCATCGGTGCACCTCCGTAAGACCGGCGACGACCGGCGCCAGGCGCCGCGCCACCGCGGCGTCGAAGCCGGCCTTGAACAGGACGCGGGCGACGACGACTGCGGGCAGCCCGGCCAGGATGGCGCCGGTCAGCCAGAGCACGAACACCCCGGTGAGCGCGGTGCGCTGGACCTCGCCACGGCGGCCGGCGGCGCGGATGACCCGGCCCCAGACCCGGAAGACCTTCCCGGCCAGGAGGTCGGCCGCGGCCAGCGGAGGGTTCACGGGGGCCGCGTCATGGGCGGCGAGAACGTCGCGGACCCGGTCGGCCAGGGCCTCCTCGGAAGCGGCGCGGGACGCGGGTTCGGCCTGTTCCGGGGCGAGTTCGGGTTGCGCTGGGGCGAGTTCGGCGAGGCGCTCGCCGAGGAGCGCGAGCCGGTCCAGCTCGTCCATGCCGACACCGGCACGCGGGAACCCCCAGGACGCCTCCCGCTTGCCGGCGAGCAGCCAGCGCAGCGTGGTGACGAAGGTGACCCCTGCGGAGGCGGTGTCCACTGCGGCGATCGTGCCCAAGTAGCGGCCGCCCGCGGCCTGGATCAGCTGCCGCACCTCGACGGCGGCCGAATACCACATGTTCCGGCAGGCCACCAGGCCGACGACGGCACGCCCGTCGAACGCCTTCGGCTCGGCGCCGACGAGCGCCCGCATGGGCAGCGCCGGAGCCAAGTACCAGACGGGGAAGGCGAAGACGACCAGGTCCGCATCGTCGTCCTCGGCCACCGGCGGCCGGGCGGTGATCTCGGGTGCCCCGTCGGGGTCGACGGAGGCGGGGAAGACGCCGAAGAAGCGGCGTACGGGCCAGGGGAAGGGAAAGGGTTCCCGCGGCCCGATCTCGACCTTGCGTATGTCCCAACCCGCCTTTTCCAGCGGGTCGGTTACGGCGGAGACGGATTCCAGGAGCTGACCGGTCTGTGAGTACCAGTAGACCGTCACTCGGGGCTGGGTACCCACGACCTCACACCTCCCCGGCGGAGACGGCCGTCAGATGCGCGAAGGACACCGCGAACCGGCCGGACTCGGGGACCATCACCAGGAGCTTGTCGCCGGGGGACACCAGGCCCTCGCTGAGCATCTCCTCCAGGATCACGTAGATGCTGGCGGAGCCCATGTTCCCGACCCGGGGCAGATTGCTGTACCACTTCTCGGGGGAGGGGCCCCTGACGTTCTTCCGCTCGATCTCCTTGAGCACCATGGACTTCATGCGCTCGCTGGAGTAGTGCGCGGGGAACCAGGCGAGCTCGTCCGGGTCGAAGCGGCCCTCGTCGAGCAGCCGCTGGTACTCCTTGACCCCGAGCCGCACGAGATGCGGCAGCAGGCCCAGGTTCTGGCGCAGCGCCAGCGCGCCGTCGGCGGCGGCCTCGGCCGCGGAGGGGTAGTCCCACCAGGTCTGCTCCGCCGAGTTGTCGGCCGAACCCATGTACATGCAGGTCTTCTCGGTGTTGGCGTAGGAGGTGAGTGAGATCCAGTCGATCCGCAGGCTCACCCCGTCGGCCGCCGGGCGGTCCTGTACCACCGCGGCGCCGGCGCCGTCCGAGAGCATGTAGCGCAGGAACGCCATCTCCATGGCGATGGCACCGTCGTCCGAGACCGGCCGGACGTCGGCGAACCGCTCGCTCCTCATGAAACGCGAGGCCAGTTCGGACGCGGAGGCGACCGCGTTCTTCTTCTCCCCGGCCGCCACCTGGAGGTAGGCGTTCTTGAGCGCCATCATCCCGGTGCTGCAGATGCCGTGGGTGGTGACGATCTCGCAGGGGGGGCTGCCCAGTTCGCCGTGGATGCTGCTGGCGATGCCGGGCGCGATGAGATCCGGGATGGCGGTGGCCGCCGCGATGAGGTCGATGTCGTCGAGGGTGATGTCCGAACGGTCCACCGCCTGGCGGATCGCCGCGACCGCCATGTCGGTGTTGGAGAACAGGGTCTTGTGCTGCTTGTCGATGGCGTAGTGCCGTGACTTGATCCCGCAGTTGGCGAGGGTCTGCTCACGCAGCTCCGAACTCGCGCGGCCCACGCTGCCGATGTAGTCCTCGACCTCCTCGTTGGGCACCGGTTCGCCGGGCAGGAAGCGCCCCATGGCGGTGATGTAGGCAGGCATTGCAGGGTCTCCCCGTGATCTAGGCGGTTGCTTTGGTTTCGACCTTGGAGACGGCGAAGTCCAGGACGTCGCCGACGGTGCGGAGCGAACCGATGCGCTCGTCGTCCATCGAGATGCCGTACGCGTTCTGAAGTGCCTGCGCCATGGCGACGAGGTCGAGTGAGTCGATGCCGATGTCCGAGTACAGATCGGATTCCGCGGAGAGTTCATCCGGGTCGGCATCGCACTGGGTCTGGAGGAATCCCGTGATATCTGCGTAGAGATCGGTCCTCAGAGACATGTTCACCTCCCGTGCCCCACTCCCTGTGCGACACGGGATTCACTCTGGCCCGAGCCGCGGGACGGGGCATCGGAGAGGTTCACGCGGCCTCCCTGAATTTTTCCCGTCCCTCCCCTAGGTGTGTTGGCCGGGTCAGGGGTGGAGGCCCCGAGTCGATCCGCTCGGAGATGTGCTTCGCGAGCGCCTGCTCCGTGTCCTTCTTCGTGCGGAAGGCTTCGTGCGGAAGGTGCCCAGATTTCGGCGTCTGCCGTCCGGGCCGGTGGCGCGGACCTCGTATCGGCCGGACTTCAGGACTTTCCTGCGTGGAGCGGACGACGGGAATCGAACCCGCGTAGTCAGTTCGGAAGACTGGGCCGCCAGCTGTACGACACGTGTCATCACAGCCTTGGCGGAGTCGCGGAGCGCTGGAGTGTCTCCCTGAGCCGCAAACTCGGGACCGTCCCCACGAAGGTCAACCCGGCGTTCGGTGCACCTCAGAACCTGGACCCGTACAAACTGATCTATTTGCCGGCCGCGAACGACATCTCCAAGATTCCCGCCAGAATGCCCACTGCCGATGGTGTGCGCCGCGGGCAACCTCGGGCGCGGCGCCAATGGAGAACTCGCAGCCTGGCAGGCGGTAAGTTCTCGATCTTGAATTGGAGCCGCCCTCGCCGCGAAGTGGGCAACGCCGTCATGTCCAGTGCTCGCGGCAAAGCGCCGACTGCCATGTCACGGCTCAGCCGCCATCTCGATCCCACCGAATGCCGGCGCCGACCATCCTCGGTATGTGACAACTGATGTCTGTGGTCGCAGCGCCTGTGACGAGGATCGATACATGGCACTAGCTGATGTTCCTGACCTGTAGTGATGCCAAGTAGCTTCAGCACCTCGGAGGCCGAAGTCAGAGAGATACTTGGCACATTGGTCCACCGCAGGTCACACGCCATGGCGATGGCTCTTGCGCGAGACGTCCTGTGCGGAAATCCCTCGACGTGGCGGTGCTCGCCATACTGTTGCCTGAGGCCAGAGATCGGGTCTGCCGCAACCTCCTTCCCTTAGCAATCCAGCCGAAGCCGGGGCGCAAGGAGCATATCTGTCCCTGTAGAGCACGGCCGGACGAGGCTCGTGGCGCCGGGGGCGATCTGTCGGCCGGGGAGATCGCCCAGCTGATGGGTCGCCAGCGACGGCTGGAGAAGCAATTACTGGGCGGCTACCCACGGAGGAGCACCCCTCCAGGAGCACAGCCAGACACACACCTCCAAAACTTGATCACGGCGACAGGAGTGGATCCACGAGCCGGTCAAGGCCGCAGGCCGCAGCCCCAACGTCCACGCCGCCGGCCGGCACGAACGCCGCTTGCAGGCTAAAAGCATCTGAACCAGTTCACCGTCACCCCCGACGACATGCCGGACCTCGACGAAGGATCCGGCGAACAGCCCCACATCCCGCCCCATGAACCGACGCAGAGGAAGAAGTCCCCAGGCCGAACCCGGACAGCGCTTCCGAGCAGCCGGAAGCGCTGTCCGCTCCAAGGCTTCTGCCGCCGCACGCCACAAGGTTCGGAGTGTTGGCCCGTCGGGAATCGCGGTGCCCGAGCGCTGGAGGGGTCAGTGGATCGTCAGGCTCTCCATGTGGGCGCCGTTGGATCCGACCGTGGTCGCGCGGATCGTGACCCTGCCCACAGGCAGCGCGGCGGCGAGGGAGGTCGTCTTCCAGGTGGCCCACCCCCGGTCGGGTGGAACGGCAGGGCGCTCTCGACAGGGGAGCCGTTGACCGACACGGACAGCGGGCGATCGCTCGGGCCGCCCTTGGCACAGCGGAAAGTCAGCGTCCTGGTTCCGGCGTCGGGAACGTCGACGGTCCACTCGATGAAGGCGCCGTCCGCCGAGGCGTGTCGTCACACTTCCGTCGTGGCCCTGACTGTTTTCAGCGGTCATGGACCGACCGAGGCCCCGTTGTCAGCCGCGAGTGACCCGCAGGCTGTATGTGATCTCCGCGTCGGGCATGATGCCGTTGTTGCGCGCGGTGATAGCGAACCGCTTGGTGCCCGGGGCGGTGGGGACTCCGGTGATGCCGCCGGTGTCCTTGTTCAGGCTCAGTCCGGCGGGCAGCGCGCCGGATGTGACCTCATACCGGACCGTCCGGGGCGAGCTAGAGGTGACCTTGAACGCGTACAGCTCACCCACGCGGCCGTCGGCCGGCTCCGGTGTCGTGAAACCGGGCTTCGGCGCCTGCACCGGCTGAGCCTGGCCGACCGGACTGCCGGACGAGTCCAGCTCCTGCAGCGACCACTCCTTCCCCTCGGTCATCTCGCTCAGGTGCCAGTTCTTCTTCTCGTCGGTCATGAGCTGCTGCTGGGCGGGCGTGAAGGCGCTGGCCTCGATGGCGGAGTTCCAGATCCGTACCGCGGTGAGGACCGCAGCGGTGTTGGATCCCTTGGCGAGACTGTCCGTGCTCGTCTCGAACCAGCCGAAGTTCGCGCCGATCGACGCGCCCAGGGCCAGGTTGTGCTCGACGTCGAGCGTGCTCGTGCCTCCGCCGATCGGCAGTGAACCGCCCATGGCGGGAAGGAAGTTGGCCCGGTAGAAGTTGTTGTTCCTGGTCACCTGAGAGTAGTTGGAGTCGGACCAGCCGATGCCGCCCCAGCTGATCCGCGACTGGGCGAACCACGAGTTGGACGACGGGTTGGAGGCCTCGCAGATGAAGCCGTCCTGGGAGTCGAGCCGGCGGTGGATCCCGTTGACCAGGTGAGCGAAACCCTGGCCGCGCCAGCCGCTCCAGGACACCTCCTCCAGTCCGTCGTACGAGATGCTCCGGACGCCGGTGGTGTTGGCCATCGTGGCAAGGCGGGTGGCGATCTCGTCGATGACCGGCAGGTCGCCTCGTGCACCGCCGTACTGGTTCTCGCTGACCCGGGTGGCGTCGGCCCCGGCGGGGTGGGCCGCCGCGGCCGATCCCCACTGCGCCCGGCTGACGCCGGTGAATTGCCACTCGCCGGCGCCGGCCTGCGTCACACCGGAGTACGTGAGGAACTCGTCGCCGATGCGCAGCCGGCGGCCGATGACATGACCGCCACCGCCGGAGTCTCCGTCGGCGTACAGGGTCGTGTCCGACGCGGCCAGAGCGCGGGTCAGCTTCACGGTCGCGCCGACCGTGAGCCGCTTGTCGGCCGGTGCGGGAGAGATGTACGGGTCATTGGCCTGGATGAAGTTGGACAGGGTGTGCACGCCGACCCGCATGCCGCCCGCCGCGGCGGTCGCCACCAGTTGAGCCGCGGCGGCGTCCGAGCCGCCGAAGCCGCTGTTGAACTGGTAGTGCCCCGTCGACTTCCAGGGACCGGCCGCGCCCTGCACGGAGTAGACGTTCTTGATGCCCGCCTGCTTCGCGAACTTCATGGCGTCGGAGAGGTTCGAGGTGTCGAGGGACGACAAAGCCAGAAACGGCTGCCGGGTCGCCCGGGCCGCCTTCTGCCACTGCCCGTCGATGGTCGGGTACGGCAGGTGCTCGCCCTGCGCGATCTGGCTGAGCACGGTGAGCACGAGATCGGGGGTGCTGCCGTACACGGCCAGCTTCGATCCGAGGATCCGGCCTTCGAAGCCCGGCAGCGGGCCGATCCGGATGCCGTCCTCTCGGGTCCGTACGGTGCTGTAGTCGTAGGAGTAGGCGCGCAGAATGCTGCCCCACGACGTCTTCGCCGCGGCGCCCCACTCGTTCTGCGTCCCGGCCTCCCCGTACGGCTTCGACTTCACCTCCGAGCCGAACCCGTACGCGTCGAACTCCTTGGGCCAGCCGCCTACGGTCTTGTCGTTGAGCGGGGTGATGCCGAGGGCGAAGCCGCTGTCGCGGACCACACCGACGGCCTCGCCGACGGTGTCGGTGACGCTGGTGGTCAGCGGCCCCCACAGCAGGGTCCGCACATCCACGCCCGGTGCGGCGTCCAGACCGACGACCTCAAGCGTCGCGTATGTCGCGTGGTTGACGACCTTGACCTCGACCGTCGCCTGGTCGCCGCTGAACATCAGCACGTGCCGGTCCCGCCGCGAGACCTTCACCTGGGTGGGGACGACCTGCTTCCCGTCGCCCAGGACGACGGACACCAGGGGGTGCAATCTGCCCGCCGACAGATGGTCGGTTCCCTTGCGTATGTCCTTCAGTTCGACGACCCGGCCCGTCGGGTCGAGACCAAGCGACAGGAATCCCGCCCTGATCCGCAACGGGCGGCCGGCTTGCTCCGTGATCGCCGGCCCTGCTGCTGCCGCCGGCTGGGCGAGGGCCGGCGTCGCGATGAGCGCCAGCGAACCGAGACCACCGGCGATCAGGAAGTTTCTTCTGTCCACAGTTCCTCCAAATCGACATGTTTCGATATGTTTCATGTTTTACGTGGAGGGTGCAATCGGTTGTGCAGTGGCGCCTGCCGACATCGTCACTGATGAAGACCACGACGCCGACCGGTCGCCGTGTCACCTATCTCCCGTTGATGGAAACCTCGAGCAGATCGGTCGTTGACCCGTTCGAGCCGCCGTCGAACACCAACTTCACGTACTGGGCGCCCTTGTGCAGTGGTGGTGACCGGCGCCGTCACCGGTCAGCACCACGTCTCAGCCGCGCAGAAGGTACGTCTCCGGGCTCGCGGCCCGGACCTCGAAGCGCCGGAGCGAATAGCCGAAGGACGACGTGCGCTTGATGCCTTGCATGCGCACGTACCGGCCCGAGGCGGGCGCGAAGGTGAGGTCGTCCACGCGGGCGCCCGCGGGCTTGTCCCGGACGGCGGCGGCTGTATTCCATTTCACCCCGTCGTCGGAGACCTGGATGTCGTAGTCCTGTCCGGACGCCGTCTCCCAGTCGAGCAGGACCCGGCGGATCGTCTGTGCCTGGCCCAGGTCCACCTGGATCCATTCGCCGTCGTGGTAGGCGCTGGCCCACCGGCTTCCAGGGTCCCCGTCCGTGGCGTTCTCCGGTCCCAGGCCGGGCACTTCGGACGACGACGCGGTGGTCGGCCGGTGCAACGCCAGATCCGCTGCGTCGAAGACGCGCATGCTCCACAGTGCGTAGCCGTCCTGTTTGCGGGCCGCTTCGGTGCCGACGAGACGCACGTACCTTGCGGTGACCGGTTCGAAGATGAGCGTGTCGGACCCTGCGGACGTGCGGTCCGTGCGGCGGGCGACCGTGGTCCAGGTCATGCCGTCGCCGGACACCTGGATCGCGTAGTCGCGGCCGTGTGCGGGGGCCCAGTCCAGGTCGACCTTGGTGACGGTCCGCGGGCGGCCGAGGTCCACGCGGAGCCAGGCGCGATCGCCCCGGCCGCTCTGCCACTTGGTGGTGCTCACCCCGTCGAACGCCGCGTCGGCCGTGCCCGCGGACGCGGTCGCCGGCTTGCCCGCACTCAGCTCGCTGTTGGCCGGGGTGGTGAGTGTCGTGGCGACCTCTGTCAGCCCCGTACCCACGCCGAGCTTGCGCACGGTCGACATGAAATCGCTGTACGGGACACCCGAGTTGGCGCCGCTCCACATCTTCTGCGCCAGGACTCCGAAGGTGGGCTCGACCAGTTTGTGTACGTCGAGTTCGGTGTAGCTGGACGTGGTCAGGTCGTTCCACACCGAGGACATGGCGCCGAGGAGTTGGGGGTCCTTCGGTGCCACGCTCTGGCCGTCGGGGAAGACGTTGGGTTCCCAGTTGTCGTAGAGGTACTTACCGTCCAGGCCGTGGCCGTGGTAGTAGCTCGCGAACGGGACAATGTAGAGCAGGGCGTCGTTGGTGTTGATGAACGAGTAACCGTCCTTCTCGGCGGCCTGCGGGCCGTACCACTGGTTGTTCCAGCTGTTGAGGGTGACGTCCCGGTCGTAGCCCTCGGTGCTGGACGCCATCAGGGACAGGCTGCCCCAGGCGCGCGGATGCTTGCCGAGCGTGCGGATGTGGGCGGCCATCTCGTTGAAGTAGGTCTTGTAGCGGGGCTTGTCGGACCGGTACTCGTCGGCGCCGAAGTGCACGTCCGGACCGCGGAACCACGGCGTGAACTCGTCGAACACCGACTTCATGAACGCGGTGGTCTCCGGCTTGGACAGGTCCAGGTGGTCGGAGTCGCCGTTGTTGAGGCCGAGGGACGGCTTGAAGCGGATGAACGCCAGGGAGTGGGCGGGGGCGTCGAACTCGGGGACGAGCGTGACGCCGTTGGCGGCTGCGGTGTTCTCGAAGGAGTCCCAGTCGTGCCGGTCGTACGCTCCGTCCTTCGAAGCCAGGCCGGACAGCGCGGGGTTGTCGGTCTTGAGGCGGAAGCCGGCCTGGGCCTCGCTCCAGGGCCGGTCACCCTTGAACCCATTGTCGTTGAGGTGGATCTGGAACTCGTTGAGCTTGAACCAGCCCATGAGACGGATGTAGTCCCGGATGAAGTCCGCGGTGAAGAAGCGCCGCCCGACATCCAGCGTGAAGCCCCGCACCTTGTAGTTCGGCCAGTCCACGGCAGTGCCCACGGGGACGGAATCACGGCCGTCGTCGAGCAGCAGGATCTGCAGGAGCGTACGGGTGCCGTAGTAGACGCCCTTCGCGGTCGGCGCGGTGATCCGCACGTTCTCGCCGGTGACCGCGAAGGTGTAGCCCTCTTCCTTGAACCGGGCGCTGTCCACCGCTTCGGGCACGGTGGGATCGATCGACAGCACGATGTCGCCGCTGTGCGGGTGGCGCGGCGACAGGGCCGGCTTGCGCCCCGTGACCTGCTCGATCTCGTCGGGGAGGGTGGCTAGTTGGTCGCGGAGACGGTCGCGGTGCGCTCCGGCGAACACGATGCGGCTGTGCGGGCTCAGCTCGAAGAATCCGGTGCGGCCCTGCCACTTCTGGAGGGCGGGCACCACTGCGGGTTTTGCATTGACCGGGTCGGGGGCGGCGCTCGCCGGTGTGGCGGGAGCGGCGAGGGCGAGCACGGAGACCATTAACGCGAGAAGGCACAGCAACTGTCTTGGACGCGCTCTCATCTGAAACTCCAAGCCGTTCGAGATGGATTCGTTCCTGGAGGTTCGTGCGGGTGACGCGACGGGGAGCGGGCACCGAATGCGCCCCGGCCACGGCCGGGGCGCGGCGGCCGCGTTCACGGCCTGGTCGTCACCTTGTAGGTGATCTTCGCGTCGGCGATGCTCCCGCCGTTCCTGGCGGTGATGGTGAATTTGCTGGTGCCGGGGACGGCAGGAATTCCGGTGATGCCACCGGTGTCCTGGTCGAGGGTCAGGCCGCGCGGGAGGCGGCCGTCGGTGACCTCGTAGCGGATGGTCCGCGGCGTCGTCGAGGTCACCTTGAAGGCGTACAGCTTTCCGACCCGGGCGTCCGTAGGCTCCGCCGTGGCGAAGCCCGGCGTCGGGGCCTTGATCGACTGCGGGTCGCCGCTCTGCTGACCGGACGTGTCCATCTCCTGCAGCGTCCACTCGGCGTCCGGCGTGACCTCGGTCAGGTGCCAGTGCCTGCTCGCTACACCCAGTTGCTTCTTCTGCTCGGCAGTGAACGCGCCGGCCGCGCGCGCTGACTCCCACATCCGGATGGCGGCGAGCAGCGTGGGGGCGTTCTGACCGGACTGGAGGCTGCTCACGCTGGTCTCGAAGTTGACACCGGCGTCGAGGGAGGCCGCGTGCGCCAGGGTGTCCTCGATCTTTTGCAGGCTGTCGCCGCCCGAGAGCCCCTGCTGGCCCATCATCCCGGGCAGGTAGTTCGCCCGGTAGAAGGTGTTGCTGCGGATGATCTGGGCGTAGCTCGTGGGGCCGATCTCACCCCAGCTCGCCCTGGACTGGGCGTCCCACGTGTTCGACGCGAGATTGCTGCACTCGGTGATGAAGTTCTTGGTGGTGACCTGCCGGTGGACGCCGTTGACGAGCCGTGCGAAGCCGTAGCCGCCCCAGCCGTTGTAGCCGGTGCCTTCAAGCCCGTCGTAGGACGTGGCGTGGACGCCGCTGGTGTTGTAGGCGGTGGCCAGCCGGGTCGCGATCTCGTCGGTGATCGGCAGATTGGCCAGCGCGCCGCCGTAGCCGTTCTGGATGAGCCGGGCGACGGTGGTGCCGGCCGGGTAGTCCTTGGCGGCCGAGGACCACTGTGCCCGGCTCAGGCCGCCGACCTGCCACTCGGTGTTGCTGACCTTGGTGACGGAACCGTAGGTGATGAACTCGTCGCCGATCCGCAGCCGTTGACCGTCGACGCCGGAGGCCAGCAGGCCGTTGGCATCCACGTACAGCGTGGTGTCCGACCCGGCCAGCGGGCGGGTGAGCCGGGCGGAGCCGCCCAACGCGAGCCGTGGATCGGCCGGCGCCTTCACGTACGGGTCGTTGGTGTCGATGAAGGTGGACAGAGTGTGCACCCCGACCTCGATGCCCTCCTTCGCCGCCGCGGCCACCAACTGGGCGGCCGCCGCGTCCGATCCGCCGAAGGAGTCGTTGAACTGGTAGTGCCCGTGCGACACCCACGGCCCGTTGCCGGAGATCGCGTAGATGTTCCGCACCCCGGCCTGCGCGGCGAGCTTGGCGGCCGCGGTGACGTTGCCCGTGTTGAGGTCGTGTACCCAGAAATGTGTCTGCGAGGTGCGCTGGGCCACCTTCTGCCACTGGCCGTCCAGGGTGGGGTACGCCTGGTCGTGCTCCTTGGCGATCTGGCTGAGCACGGTCAGGGCGAGATCCGGCGCACTGCCGAACAGGGCGATCTTCGACCCGACGATCCGGCCCTCCGGCGCGGGCAGCGGGCCGAGCGGGATCTCGTAACCGTTGGTGCGCTGCCGGACCCGTACCTTGCTGTAGTCGTAGGTGGTGGCGCGCAGAACGCTGCCCCACGTCGTCTTCGCGGCGACGTTGCTCGCCAGCCACTCGTCCTTTGCACCGGTCTGGAGCCCGTACGGATTCCAGACGAGATCGGGACCGAACCCGTACGCCAGATGCTCGTTCGGCCACCCGCCCACTGTCTTGTCGTTCAGCGGCCGGACCCCCATGACGAAATCGGAGTCGGCGACCACACCGACCGTCTCGCCGATGGTCTCGTCGAGCGTCGTCGGCAGCGGACCCCACAGCAGCGTCTGCACATCCACACCCGAGGCTGCCGTCAGGCCGACGACTTCGAGTGTGGAATGCGTGGGGAACCTGACGGCCTCCACCTGGATCGTCACGCTCTCGCCGGCGAACTCCAGGACCTGTCGGTTGTGCGACCGGTCGCGCGACACGACCCGCACCTTCGCGGGAACCACGTGCTTGCCGTCGGCCACCACGCTGACCAGCGGCACGGGGGTGTCCTTCGCCAGGTGGTCGGTGCCGTCACGCAGGTCCACCAGGCTGTCCACGTACCCGGAGCCGCTGATGCCCACCAACAGGAAGCCCGCCCCTATCCGCAGCGACGGGGACGTCTTGGTCCTGGCCGTTCCCGCGGCATGCGCGGGTCCGGCGGCCATGGCCACGGCCGTGGCCGAACTCAAGCCGCTGGCAACCAGAAAGCGACGCCTGTCCACATGTCCTCCTAGGTGAAGTGACTCTCGATGACGCGCGGGATCGCTGATCAACTGCCCGCGAACAGCGCAGAGGGGCGCAAGGCCGGCAAACGTCGAGCGACGAACGAGGTCACCTGGATGGTTCGTATTCTTCAGCGGAGATGGTTCGCGCTGTTCCGGGGAGCGGGATCGGCCGACGGCCGTGAGTCGGAGAGCCCATAGGCCTGCCCGTGCAGGGAAGTGCGCTTGCTTCTCCTGTGTAACTACCGCAGCACAAGTGCGGTCTAGCGTGCACGGCACGGAAGGGGCCGTCAAGGCTTAGTTCGGATCTATTCCCGATGGCGCGGGTGCTCCGCGGGACGGTCCGAACACCCCTGAACGGGCTGCCACGGAGGTATCTTGGGGCCCAGCACTTGGTATTTCGTGACCTGCATGCATCGGATACATGGAGCAACATGACTGGATCTTCCTGGCCCGCGTCCGCGTCCGCGACATCGGATTCGGAGACGGAGGCAGCTCCCTACCGTCCCGGCTACGAGGTCGCGGCGGAGCGCATCCTGGAGTACGTCGCCCGGCAGGGGATGGGGCCCGGCGACCGGCTGCCGACGGAGAAGGATCTGGCGGCCGAAGTAGACATGAGCAGGACGGTGGTGCGAGAGGGCGTCAAGATCCTCTCGGCCCTCGGGAGGCTCTCAGTGGAGAAGGGACGCGGCATTTTCGTGGCGCATCCCAAGAACGACCTGTGGTCCGACACGTTCTCCCGGTTCCTGCCGACCGACCCCAGCCGCGTCGGTGAACTGTTCGAGTTCCGGCGCTTCACCGAGACCGAGACCAGCGGGCTCGCGGCCACGCGGGCCACACCGGTTCAGCTCAGGGCGATCCGCGAGGCAGCGCAGCGTTCGGCGGAGGCCGCCGAACGCGACGACCACGAGTCGTTCGGCCGGGCCGATGCCGAGTTCCATCAGGCGATCGGTGCAGCGGCGGGGAACGCGTTCCTCTCCAGCCTGGTCGACGCGATCCAGCGGCTGCAGCGACAGGTCACCATCGTGGCCCTGGCCGACTCCGCACCGGGATCGCTGGCCGGGGCCGCCGAGCAGCACCTTGCGATCCTGGAAGCGATCGGGGCCGGCGAGCGGGAGCAGGCCGCCGCCCTCATGGCCCGCCACATAGACACGACGGAACTCCAGGTCCAACGAGAGATCCGCAACCGCATCTTCGCCGCTCCCGCCGGCCCGGACGGGGCGTGACCGTGGGCGACAGCCCCGATCAGTAGTGCCCCGCCGGCCCCCGCCCCGCCGCCCACGCCGGAAACGGCCGGGCGACGGGGGGCGCAGCGTGCCGCGGTCGTGAACCGCGCCACCGATGTGTCTCGTTCTCGCGAAGCGAATCCGTAGAGGCCCGGCGAAACCCTGAGGACATATATCGGATCTATTGGCGCCTTGGTTGAGGCGATAACTCCGTCTCATCTCTTGACATGCCGTCGCGCGCGGACTTCCATACCCCAAGGTGCCCCGAGGGGCGAACGCTGAGGGGAAGCGGTCGACCCCGAGAGCAGCAGGACTCTGGGAAGAGTCTGAACCATGTGACGGATTCGGTGGACGGTCGGCAGTGGGATTCCCTCTCTCGTCTCGGTACGAACAAGACAGCGACTCGGTACCGCCCACGGACAACGACGGGTAGGGGAAGTTGGACATGACGCGCAACCCGATACTCACAAGAACCGCCGCCCTCGCAGGTGCTCTCCTCCTGGCCGGGTGCACGGCCGGCAGTTCCGGTACGAGTGCATCCAAGGGCAACGGCGACAAGGTCACCTTGACCTTCCTCACCTTCGAAACGCCCAACCTGGACGCGAAGTACTGGGACGCCGCGATCGCCCGCGCCTCGGCGAAGGTGCCCGGGGTGACGATCAAGAAGCTCGTATCACCCAGCGCCGACCGCACCGGGTACGCGAAGCAGCTCGACAGCACGGGCCAGTTCCCGGACGTCATGATCGGCCTGAACCCCGCCGGATTCGCCGAGGCGGGCAAGCTGGCGCCTTGGACGGACAAGGAACTCGCGACGTACAAGAACCCCCAAGCCAACACGTACGGCGGCAAGGTCTACCAGCTGCCCTACTCCGCCCAGACGACGCTGGTCTACTACAACAAGAAGGACTTCGCGGCGGCCGGCATCGACACACCGCCCCGCACGTACCGTGAACTGCTCAATGACAGCGCCAAGTTGAAGAAGAAGGGCATCAACCCCTTCGTGGTCGGCGGTGGCGGCAAGGATTCCTGGGCCGACATGTTCCCGCTGATCTGCACGGTGGCCACCGACGTCTACAAGAAGACGCCGGACTGGCTGTCCCAACGCGCCAAGGGCAAGGTCAAGTTCACCGACCCGGCGTTCGTCGCCGCCGCCCAGAAGGTCGCCGGCCTCGCGGACAAGGGATACATCGACCGCGCCGGCCTTTCCCGCTCCTACGCGGACACCGAACAGGCCTTCCGTGACGGCAAGGGCGCGATGTATCCGATGGGCAGCTGGTTCTCCGCCTCGGCCGACACGAAGAAGCCGGACTTCGACACGGGCGTCTTCGCGTGGCCCACGGACCAGGGGACCCCGGCACTCCCGGGCGTCCTCGGCGGCGGGATGACGGTGAGCTCCAAGTCGTCCGATGTTCCCCTGGCCAAGAAGTGGGCCAAGGCCTTCATGGAGGACCAGAAGAACCTGGACGCCGCCGTCAAGGCCGACGGGCTCATCATCGACATCAAGGGTTACAGCCCGCCCAGCACCATGGGCCCCGTCTACAAGAAGACCTTGGCGGCGTATCGGCAGGCCCAGAAGGACGACGGGATCGTCAACTCCTTCTCCCAGGAAACCGGTGACGGTTCCCTGCCGCCCGGCCTGGCCGACAAGGCCGCGGCCGGCGTCCAGAAGCTCATCGGCGGACGCATGACGGACCGTCAGTTCGGTGCTTACATGGACGAGCAGTGGGACAAGGCCACGCGATAATGCGCATACGTACCCTGACCCGACCGGAGGGTTCCGCTGCCGCGCCCGCGGCGAAGGACACGGCAGCGGCCCGACCACAGGACGCCCCCGCGCGGCGGTCGTCGCGACCGTCCCGGCACTTCCGCCCGAACGGCGGAGCGGGCCGCTTCGCCGTCTTCGCGGCTCCCGGACTGCTGGCCTACCTGGCCCTCGTCCTGGTGCCGATCGGCATGACCGTCGGCTACAGCCTCACCAACAAGAACCCCTTCAACCCGCCGACCCAGTGGGTGGGCCTGTCCAACCTCACGAGCCTGTTCGCCGACGACGATTTCCTCAAAGCACTGCAGAACACCGTCGTCATCACCGTGATCGTGACGCTGGTGACCAACGCCGGCGGCCTGGCGATCGCCCTGCTGCTCGACCGGCGCGGCTGGCTGTACAACGCTCTACGCAGTGTGTTCTTCGTGCCGGTCGTGCTGAGCGCCGTGGTGGTCAGCGTCATCTGGCAGTCGATCCTCGTCGACGACGGCCTGCTCAACTCCATGCTGCGACAGATGGGGGTGAGTCATCCGCCGGGCTGGCTCTCCGACCCGAGCCTCGCCCTCTACACCGTCTCCTGGGTCATCGCCTGGCAAGGGCTCGGCTTCTGCGTCGTGATCTACCTGGCCGGACTCCAGGGAATCCCCCAGGAGTTGCACGAAGCGGCGGCCATCGACGGCTGCGGACCGGTGATGCGGTTCCGCCAGGTCACCTGGCCGATGCTGGCACCCGCCGTCACCATCAACACGGTCATGTCACTGATCGGCGGATTCAAGGCCTACGACCAGATCCAGGTGCTCACCAACGGCGGCCCCGGCCCCGGCACCACATCCACCCTCGCCTTCCAGGTGATCCAGACCGCGTTCAACGGCAACCACGTCGGCTACGCCTCCGCGATGGCCGTGGCGATGCTGATCCTGGTCGCGACCGTCTCCGTGATCGCGCTCGGGTGGCTGCAGAAACGCGAGGTGTCCGCATGAGCGCGAACACGAAGATGAACCCGGACCTGAACGCGAGCGTGAACAGGGGTGGGACAAGACCGTGGATACGCCCGGTCGTCGCGCTCCTCGCCGGCCTGCTGTTCTTCCTGCCGATCTACCTCGTGCTGGTCAACGTGTTCAAGGACGGTTCGGCGATCGTGTCGAACCCGGTCGGCCTCCCGGTCCCACCGACCCTGGACAACATCCAGAGCGTGCTGTCGCGCCCGGACCACCTCTTCTGGTACGGGCTGGTCAACAGCACGGAGGTCACCGCGATCTCCATCCTCGTCATCACCGCGATCTCCGCCATGCTCGGCCACTACCTGGCCCGGTCGACCAGCGTCCTGTCCAAGGTCGTCATGGTCGTCCTGCTCTGCGGTCTCATGGTGCCGCCCGCGGTGATCCTCACCCCGATCACCGAAGTCCTGCGCACGCTGGGGCTGATGAGCAGCGTGCCCGGACTGGTCCTGGCGTACGTCGGCTACTACATGCCGTTCGGGGTGTTCGTCTTCGCGGGCTTCGCCAAGACGATTCCCCGAGAGCTCGAAGAAGCCGCGGCGATCGACGGCGCCGGAGCGTTCCGCGCCTTCTGGCAGGTGGTCTTCCCGCTGATGCGGCCGGCGTCGGCCAGCGTGGTGATCTTCCTCGGCGTCTGGATCTGGAACGACTTCCTCAACCCGCTGATCGTCCTGGGCCCGGCGGCAGGCACCACGGTGACCGTCGGTATCTACCGGGCCATCGGCGAACACCAGGCGGACTTCGGCTCGGTCTTCGCCTTCATGTTCCTGGCGACACTGCCCATCCTCGTCTTCTACCTGGCCTTCCAGAAGCAGTTCGTGAAGGGCCTCACAGGAGGAGCGACGAAGGGCTGAGATCGGCCGGTACGGCTGGACATGTGACAGGGGGCAGGGACCGACGCAAGCCCCGCCCCCCTGTCACATGTCGCGGACTTCGGACGCTCGCGCCCCTTCACGTCCTTTCACGTCCGTTCATGTCCGTTCACGCCCCTTCAGCGAGAGGCATTCCTCACCCCATGCACCCCACTGCACCCGGGCACAGCGCCACCGCCGTCGACGCACTGTCACTGGGTGCCGCCGCCCTGGGCAACCTGTTCCACGCGGTCAGTGACGAGGACGCGGCCGCCACCGTCGAGGCAGCCTGGGCCTGCGGCATCCGCACATTCGACACCGCTCCGCACTACGGACTCGGCCTGTCCGAGCGCCGGCTGGGGGACGCACTGCGCACCCGGCCACGTGCGCAGTTCACGCTGTCCACCAAGGTCGGCCGCCTGCTGCGCGCACGCGCCGGGCTGCCCGGCGACGACCTGGCGAACGGCTTCGCCGTCCCGGCCACCCACGAGCGGGTGTGGGACTTCAGCACCCGAGGTGTACGCACCAGCATCGAGGAGAGCCTCACCCGGCTCGGCCTCGACCGCGTGGACACCGTCTATCTGCACGACCCGGACGGCCACGAGCGCGAGGCCTTCGACTGCGCCTACCCCGAGTTGGAGCGGATGCGTGCGGAGGGCATGGTCGGCGCGATCGGCGTCGGCATGAACCAGACCGCGATGCCGACACGCTTCGTCCGCGACACCGACATCGACGTGGTCCTGCTGGCCGGCCGCTACTCCCTGCTCGACCAGAGCGCTCTGGCCGCACTGCTGCCGCAGGCGGCGCAACGCGGAGTGTCCGTGCTGGTCGGCGGGGTGTTCAACTCGGGCCTCCTCGCCGATCCCCAGCCGGACGCGACCTTCGACTACGCACCGGCCCCGGCACACCTGCTGGACCGGGCGCTGGCTCTGCGCACGCTGTGCGAGGCCTTCGGGGTTCCGCTGCGGGCAGCCGCCCTGCAATTCCCGCTGGGGCACCCGGCGGTCGCCGGTGTGCTGCTAGGGGCACGCAGCGCCGCCGAGGTGACGGACGCCACCGCGATGATCAGCCACCCCGTCCCCGAGGGGATGTGGCTCGCCCTGTGTGCCCAGGGTCTGCTGCCGCCGGGTGTACCGGTGCCTGTCCCGCGTCAGGACGGCGTACGTCCCTGATCGCGGACGGCGGTTTGCGACCGGGACCGCGGAGCGCAGACTCCCCGCGTGGAACCGAAATTGATCGAATTTTCCTTCACTGGAACGCACACACGAGGATGGTTTCAGAATGCTTGACAGGAGAAACTGCCTTTCCCTGTTGGCGGCCGCTGGAGTCGGAGCGAAGGTCGCTCTCGAACCCACGATCTCACAGGCCCAACCGCTCGACGCAGGGGTTGCCGGAGCCGATGGCCACGCTACGGAACTCAGCCGTTCTCTGCGCGAATTGCACGGCTCCCTCCTGGTGTCGATTCGGGAATATGACGACACGACGCTGCGCCGGTCCCAGGAATTCGACGGCGACCTGCTGACCGACGGACCGCGGCAGTGGCAACTGAAGTGGGATGCACGACGGGTGCCCGATCATCACGGATGGGAGGTCACCCTGACCTGCACCCTGGAGAAGGGGGCGGCGGAACAGGCCGCAGTCTCCGTTGATTTCCCATTCGAGAGCTGGGAGACCACCAACTACGTGATGATTCCCGGAATCATCTACAACGGCAATCGCTATCGCGCCATCGGCAACGGATACAATCCGGACTATCCGGCCGACATGTACTACAACCCACAGACGCCGCTGACGATATCGAACAACCCGCGACTGGCCTCCGATGCTGCGGTGCCCTCACGGATCGAGCTGGCGACGTGCAATACTGCCGCCCCAGCGATGAGCTTCTTCTCTCCCAAGTTCGGAAAGGGCTGGATCGTCCTCACCGAGCAAGGAACCCGCCTGGGCAACAGTGGGCTCTCGGTTGAGGAGAGTGCGAGCAGGGAAAGCTGTGAATTCCGCATCTCAGCACCGGTTATGCGCCGGCAGGCGGCCGGTTTCGGCGACTTTCGGCCGAGCGGTGACAGGGCGTCGAACTGGGCTCCCGGTGACGCGGTTTCGATTCGCTTCCAAGTTTTCACCTTCGACGCCGACGGAATTCCGGCAGTCCTGCAAAAATTCATGGAAGTGCGAAAATCGCTCACCGGCCCCACCGCGCCTCGCAACCTGCTTCCGATGAGTCAGCTGGCGGAGCTCGGCACCAACATCTGCCGAGGCAATTTCACAGAGACCAAGGCGGGCCGCTACTACCTTCCAGAAAACTCCAGGCACTTTCAACTGGGTTGGGTGAGCGGAATGATCAACACCTACCCCATGTTGGCTCTGAATGACCCGACGGAACGGGGCAGGGTCTCCGATGAGCTTGACTTCATCTGTTCCCGCATGAAGGGGCAGAGCGGATTCTTCTACGGCTTCATCAGCGAAGATGGCGAGATCCGCTCAGAGAAGGCCCACCCCGACTTTCCGGCGGTGCAGGCGATGGTACGCAAGAACGGAGACGTGCTCTTCTGGCTGATCAAGCATGTGATGCTCCTGAAGGCGCAAGGGCACGGCGACACCATCAAGGAATCCTGGGAACTGGCCGCAGGCGGTCTGGCCGAAGCATTCACCCGGGCCTGGCGAAAGCACGGAGAATTCGGTCAGTACATCGTGCCAGAAACAGGCGACATCGCCGTGTACAACTCGACTGCCGGCGCCATCGCTCCGGCCGGTCTCGCCCTGGCGGCTGAATACTTCCGCCGCCCGGACTGGTTGGCCGCGGCCGAGGAAGCAGCCGAATTCTACTATGAGCGCGACATCAAGTCCCGTGGATTCACCAGCGGAGCGTGCGCGGATATTTCACAGGATGCGGACTCCGAAACAGCGTTTGGTCTCCTGGAGTCATTCATGGCGCTGTACCAGTACACCGGAAAGAAGAGATGGCTGAATCGCGCGAAGGTCCAGGCCGCTCTGTGCTCGTCCTGGACTCTTGCGTATGATCCGCTGTTTCCGGCAGGCAGTGATATCGCACGGCTGAAGGGAAGGATGGCCGGCGCCGTTTGGGCAAGCAGCCAGAACAAACATGCCGCGCCCGGTGTCTGTACGTCCTCCGCTGACCACCTGTTCAAGCTGTATCGAGCTACTGGGGACAAGAAGTACGCTGAACTCATCAGCGATATCCAGCATGCCCACACCGAGGCCGTCAACATGCCGGGACACATAACCACCGACTACCTCATCGGTTCGAGCATGGAGCGGATCCAGCCCAGCGATGCCGAGGGCAAGGGTGCCGTCGGTGATTTCATCAGGACAAGAAACTCCTGGACCGAGACCAACGGTGTCTTGATGGCACTCGAACTTCCCGGAATCTACGTCCGGCCCGGGGAAGGAATCCTCATTCCCTTTGATCATGTCGAGGCCGAGCATGTCAGCGAGAGCCGTCAGGCCGCCGTAGTCCGCTTGACCAACAACACGGCCTACGCGGCACGGGTGTCGGTACTTTCGGAAACGGCCCGCCAATCGGCCCGCCCCCTTGGGTACACGGCGTTCATCGATTGGCCGCAGGTCGAAGTCCCGGCGGGTGGGGTGGTCACCGTGCGGATCACGCGGAAAGGCAAGGTCGCACGTCATGCCTGATCCGGCCGTTCTCGCTGTGCACCCGTTCCACCATCAACTTCGCCAGATACAGGAACAGCATGCCGAGCACGTTGTCAGAAACAACCGACCCGACTGAGCCCGTCCCCGTGACCACCATCGACGCCCACCAGCACGTCTGGGACGTGTCGGCCCGCGACCAGGACTGGATCACCGGCCCCGAACTCGCCTCACTGCGACGCGACTTCACCCTCGACGAGCGGTCTGTGACCCGCGGCAGGCAAGCGGCAGAGGGGGGCGGAAGCAGCTGCGTCCGCCCCCCTCTGCCGCTTGCCCCTGATGTCACTCGAGATGGAAGATCTCTTCGGCGGGTGCCCACCACTCGCCGTCGCCGACGCTGTCCAGTGGCTGCTGGCAGGGGTCGGTACGGGCCCACCAGTCCCGGGTGACCGGGCACTCGGCGATGAGCGCGGTGTCGGCCGCGTAGTCCTCGCCGGTGTACTCGAGGTAGCTGAAGAGCAGCCCGTCACGCAGGAAGATCGAGTAGTTGTCGATGTGGGCGCGCTTGAGGGTCGCGAGGACCTCGGGCCAGGCCACCGCGTGCAAGGCGCGGTATTCCGCCTCGAGTTCCCCACGCAGGCGTATGACCGAGGCGTAGCGTTGCACGGGCATGGTGTGGCTCCTTTCCACGAAGCGCTGAGGCGTTGGGGGCGTTGGAACCTGAGACATCGTCAAGGACGTGCTGGAGCCGCCCTGTTGGTTCGATAAGAAGTCGTCACCAGCCCGGTTGATCGAAGCCGATGCCGGGGGCCGTCGGTGCCCGCACCAGCCCGTCGGCACCGACCGCCGGCTCGCGCTGTACGGGGTTGGTGTACACGAGGGACTCGTAGTAGGTGGTGTTGGGGATCGCCATGCACAGGTGGGCGTTGACCACTCCGCTGCCGTGCACCTCGGCCCGCAGGTTGTAACTCTCGGCCAGGTGCGCGATGCGCAGGGCTCCGGTGATCCCGCCTTTTAGCTGCGCGCTGGTGCGGACCCGGCTCGCCGCGCCCGCCATGATGAAGTCGCCGGTGTTGAAATGCGCGCCGTCGGAGGTTTCCGCGACCAGCAGCGGAATGTCGACCTGTTCGGCCAGCCACCGGTGGGCGGTCACGCTGAACTCGCGCATCGGCTCCTCGTACCACAGGTAGTCCGCCTCGGACAGTGCGCGGCCGAGGTACACCGAGTCCGCGAGGTCGAACCCGGCCGAGCCGTCGTACATGAGCGGGACGTCGTCACCGACGTGGGCCCGCAGCTTCTGGCACAGGTCCGCGTCGGCTCGCGGGTCTCCCCACGCGTGCAGCTTGATGGCGGAGTAGCCGAGCTCCAGACACTGGTCAGCCACATCGAGGTACTCCTCGACGCTGCCGAAGGTGACCGTGCTCGCGTAGGCGGGGATGGCCTCGCGGTAAGGGCCGAGGAGCCGGTGGACCGGCTGCTCGGCCGCGAGGCCGGCCAGGTCCCACAGCGCTACGTCGACCAGGCCGAGCGTGTAAATGGGGAGCTCCTCTATGCGGTCCAGCTCCCACAGGCGGTGCCACAGCAGCTCGCGCATCAGCGGGTCGCGGCCGAGCAGGTCCTCACGTATACGGCGGTTCACCAGATCGGCGACGATCAGCCCACGTCTCGTGTGCGCCTCGCCCACCAGGCCTTCGTCCGTGTGGACCCGCAGAATCCCGCCCACGACCGCCGGCTCCGAACCGGGCAGCCCTGCCCGCCACCGGAAGGGCGGCTGAGCGGGCAGATCGACCAGTTCCACAGTCACGTCGGTGATTCGCATGGGTGTCCTTCATGGGTGGTGGTGTGGGGTTCAGGCGTTGGGGTGGCCCAGGGCGATGCGGTGCCGGATCTCTCGTTGGAACTGGTGGGTGGTCCGGTCGATGTGGTGGGCCATGAGGGTGTGCGCGTGCGTGGGTTCGCCGGTGGCTACGGCGTGGGCGATGGCTTCGTGCTGGGCGGCGGCGTCGCACAGGGAGCCGCCCGCGAGGCCGGCCAGTCCTATGGCGGTGACCTGGTGTTGCAGGCGACGCAGGGTGTCGATGGTGGCGGCGAAGAAGGAGTTGTTGGTAGCGGTGGCGATGGCGGTGTGGAAGGTGTCGTCGGCGTGGCTGAAGGCGTCGATGTCGTCTTGCCGGGCGGCCCGGGTGGACTGGTGGGCGGCCGCGCGGACGGCTTTGACCTGGGCGGGGGTGGCGCGTTCGGCGGCCAGGCGGGCGGTGGTGGTTTCCAAGTGGCGCCGGAATTCGAAGAGTTCGTCGACCTGACGCAGATCGGCGGGCAGGAAGTGGGTCAGGGAGTGCTGCCAGGAGGACTGGTCGGGCTGGGCGACGTAGATGCCACGGCCCTTGTGCACGGACAGCCGGCCCAGCGCGGAGAGGATCTTCACCGCCTCGCGGACCACGGTCCGGCTCATCCCCACCCGGTCGGCGAGGTCCTGCTCGGTGGGCAGCCGGGCGCCGGGCCCCAGGCCGGCCAGGACGAGGTACTCGAGGATGCGTTCGGCCGCGACCTCGTAGCCGGGACGGTAACCGGCCCCGTCGCCCGGGGGTTGCGGCGCGGGTGCGGTGCTGCGGGCTGCGCGGGTCAACGGCGCTCCCCTTTCACGTCGATCCACTTCTCCGTCGATCCAGGTCACGGCGGTCCGGACGGTACGGCGGTCCGGACGGTACGGCGGTCCGGACGGTACGGCGGTCCACGTCGGGCGTGAGGTCGCCGAGTGACGCAGAGACGCCCCATTTGCGACATGTTTCTGATACATCAGCCAATCCGGGGTCAGTGAATCACATTCAAACTCTTGACGCCAGGATCCGGTGAGCTCAGACTCATCCCGTCCCGCACCGACCACCTCACCCCACCTCCCACCGGGGCAACATCCTTCTGCCGCCCGGTCGCTGCACCCCCGAGAGCGCGGCCGCCCTGGCGGTCGGCACCATCCCGACCCCCTCAGAATCGGGCACAAACCCACCATGGAAAGGATATGTTCCAGATCTATCATCGAGTCATCTCGCCTTGCTGGGGTCGGAACCTTCTGAAAGGGCAAGCACCTTGGACGACATCAGGCTCGGCGTCATCGGCCTGGGTAATCGCAGCGACCTGGCCGATCTGGCCCATCAGCCCGGATCGGGCTCACTGGTGGCCGCCGCCTGCGACCGCGACCGACAGTTGCTGACGGGCGCCGAACAGCGATTCGGCACCCAGGTGCGGACCGCCGCGGATCACCACAAGCTGCTCGACGCGGGACTCGACGGCGTGCTGGTGCTGACTCCGGATCACACGCACGAGGAGATCGGCCTGGACTTCCTTCAGGCCGGTGTACCGGTGTTCCTGGACAAACCGATGGCGATCACCACCGAGGGGTGTGACCGGCTGCTCGCGGCAGCTCACCGGCATCGGACCCCGCTGTACGTGGGCCACAACATGCGCCACATGCCGGTCGTGGTGGCCATGCGTGAGCTGATCGTCAAAGGGGCGATCGGCGAGGTCAAGGCCATCTGGTGCCGCCATTTCGTCGGCCACGGCGGGGACTTCTACTTCAAGGACTGGCACGCGGACCGACGCCTTACCACCGGCCTGCTGCTGCAGAAGGGCGCGCACGACATTGATGTCATCCACTGGCTGGCCGGCGGCTACACCCGGCGGGTGAACGCCATGGGCGGGCTGACGGTCTACGGGGACATCGACTCACACCGCGACCGCAGCGGGGAGCGGATGACCGAGTGGCTGTCGACGGAGAACTGGCCGCCGCTCAGCCAGACCGGTCTCCACCCGGTGGTGGACGTGGAGGACCTGAGCATGATGCAGATGCAGCTGGACAACGGCGTTTTCGCGAGCTATCAGCAGTGTCACTACACCCCCGACTACTGGCGCAACTACACGGTGATCGGCACCGAGGGGCGCCTGGAGAACTTCGGCGACTCGGAGGGAGCGGGGGTGCACGTGTGGAACCGCCGCTCCGACGGCCGCGCCGAGGCCGATCTGGTGGTGCCCGTGCACACACCGACTGGCACGCACGGAGGCGCCGATCCCGTGCTGATGGCGGAATTCCTGCGGTTCGTACGGGACGGCGGAGCCACCGTCACCTCGCCCGTCGCGGCCCGCGAAGCGGTGGCCGCCGGCTACGCGGCCACCATGTCGTTGCGGGACGGCGGCCGCGCTGTCGAGGTCGCAGCCCCGGACCGGGACCTGGCCGCGTACTTCGGGCACGGCCAGAGCTGATTCAGGCAGGCGGAAGCCGGCGGAATCCCGTCGGCTTCCGGGACTCGCTTCAGGTGGCTCCGGTCCGGAAGGAATACGGACCGGAGCCAGTTGGCAGTCCGAAGGTCAGTCGGTCGGGCCCAGATCCGGGGCGTCGCAGAGCTCGATCCGCTCGCCCGGCCGCAGTTCCAGGATCACGAGTTCATTTCGGCCGGCCCGCCACACCGGGGCGGGGGCGTACAGGGTGCGCTGGGGTCCGCGGTCCCAGTAACGGCCGACGGCGAAGCCGTTCAGCCACACCTGGCCCTTGGTCCAGCCCGGCA
Organism: Streptomyces sp. NBC_01003; assembly: GCF_045162695.1. Classification (NCBI taxonomy): domain Bacteria; kingdom Bacillati; phylum Actinomycetota; class Actinomycetes; order Kitasatosporales; family Streptomycetaceae; genus Streptomyces; species Streptomyces sp. NBC_01003. The sequence continues at coordinate 8,995,263 of NZ_CP108707.1, read as the reverse complement.
GGGCCAGGAAACCGTCGGCCGGTTCCGGTACCTTCAGCGTCGCATGGTGAAAGGCCGGACCCTCGACCTGTTCGGCGGCCCCGAACCGCAGGCCTGCCAGATCGGTCAGCGGGAGGGGCGGATCTCCCAGTCGAACTGGTATTGGCCGTCGATCCGGACGCCGCTGATGCCCTTGCGATCCTCCAGCAAGGGGCCGTAGTTGATCCGTCCCATGTTCTCCACGAGCAGGTCGAGTTCGGCACCGGTGTCGGGGACGCTGATCGGCAGCGCGTCGAGCGACCCTGTCCGCTCCAGGACGCCCAGCGGCACTCCGTCGAGGAACACCTGGGCCCGGTCCGCGAGGCCGTGCACGCGCAGGGTCGAGTCGGGGAAGGAGCCACGGAGCCACGTGCGGTGGTGGATTCAGCCCCAGCGACTGGCCCAGCACCTCCATCGGTTCCGGTGAGAGCCGCTGCCGAGGAATGGAGAGCACGTCGAGGCAGTCCGCCAGCGCCAACACACCGTTCGGCCGTGCCGTCTGCGGGGCGAGCCGGTCCGGTGTCGCGGGTATCGCGTACGGGATCGGGCCACGGTGCCACTCGATCACCGCGCGGAACGCGTGGAACTTCTCGGTCAGCTCTCCAGCTTCACCGACCGGAGCGTCATAGTCGTAACTGGTGCAGGTGGGCTGGTAGTCGGTCTCGTTGTGGTTGGCCCCGTTCCACCATCCGAAGTTCGTGCCGCCGTGGCCCATGTAGAGGTTGACCGAGGCGCCCTGAGCCAGCATCCGGTCCAGCTCCGCGGCGGCCTCGTCCGCGTTCCGTACGTGGTGGTGCTCGCCCCAGTGGTCGAACCAGCCTTCTCGTCCTTCATCCGGCTTCCTCCGGGTCCTGCCCGTGCCGGGCCGGTGTCAGCGGGAGTCTCCGAGCGGAGCGGTGCAGTCGCCCGGCCGGCCGCACGCCCCGGCCAGGTAGGCCGCGCCGAGCAACCGATGCCGCAGAGGGCCGGGAGCACCGCGGCCCCGGCCGCGCCCGCGGTGCGCTCCCGGCCGGACGCACCGCACTCGGCGTGAGTCGGGGCCAAGCGGCGCAGGCGCCGATCGCGCCATGGTCGGGACGGTTGGAAACGACGGCGACCTGGTCGCCGTCGCCCTGCGGTCCGCTCAGCCTCCCCATGGCGCTCCAGCCGCCGGTACGGTCCGGTCCCGGCCTGGTGTCCGACGGCGGGATCACGGCCGACGCGGCGATGAAGGCAGGCTCGCGGCCGGTTCAATGTCCATCCGATATTTCTGAGCTACGGATCTCTACGGGTGGAATGTATCGGATCTATGGTCTTGACGTCACGGAGCGCCCCACAAATACTGAGCTTCGCCTAGCGGTGGATACGGGTACCGGACCTCAGCGCCCCGGGAGACTGCAGCGCCGCCTCTCGGCCTTCGAGGGCAGCGCCAGGCTCCTCACGTTCAACTTGCCCAAGAACCTGAGTAATTGCCAGTTCTTCGCAACGGGAAGGTGCACATAAATGCTTGCTAAGTTGGCCGCGCGCTCCAGAAGGCGGGCCGTACTCGGGAGTCTGTCCGCGGCCGCCCTGGTCCTGACAGCGGCGGCGTGCGGAGGGAGCGGCGACGACATGGCCGCCGGCGGCACCATCCACCTGGAGTTCTGGGGCTGGGCCCCCGGCTACGACAAGTCGGCCGAGCTGTTCAACGCCACCCACAAGAACATCAAGGTCACCTTCAAGAAGCTGCCGTCAGGTGGCCAGGGCGGCTACGACAAGATGCTCTCGGCGGTGAAGGCGGGCAACGCCCCCTGCCTGGCGCAGATCGGCTTCGAGTCCATACCCACGTTCCTGCTCGAGGGCGCCCTGGAGGACGTCTCCCAGGAGGCCGGTGCCGCGAAGGACAAGTTCGTTCCGTGGACGTGGAACCAGGTCACCGTCGCGGGCAAGACCTACGGCATCCCGGTCGACACGGGCCCGATGGCCATGTACTACCGCAAGGACGTCTTCAAGAAGTACGGCATCGCGGTGCCGACGACCTGGGACGAGTACGCCAAGGCGGCCGAGAAGCTGCACAAGGCCGACCCCGAGGCCCACATCGTGAACCTGCGGGCGATCACCCTGTCCGGCCTGGCCTGGCAGAAGGGCGCCAAGTGGTTCGGCACCGAGGGCGACGCGTGGCACGTCGGCGTCAACGACGACCAGTCCCGGCAACTCGCCGACTACTGGCAGCAGTTGGTGGACAAGAAGCTGGTGGCCACGGACCAGGGCTACAGCCCCGCGTGGTGGAGCGGCCTGCAGTCCGGCAAGGTGGCCACGGCGATCGGCGCGGTCTGGCTGAACCCGCTGATCGCCCAGAACGCCCCCAAGGCCAAGGGCAAGTTCGCCGTCGCCCCGATGCCGCAGTGGACCGCCGGGGAGAAGAAGTTCGGCAACGACGGCGGCGGCAGCACGGCCGTGCTCAAGGGCTGTCAGCACAAGGACGAGGCAGTCGAGTTCGCCACCTGGATGAGCACCAACCCCGACAGCCTCAAGAACCTGATCACGAAGACCGGCATCTACCCGGCCGCCACCGCCGGACTCAAGCTGCCCGAAGTGAACAAGGACGTGGACTACTACGGCGGCCAGAACATCTACAAGGTGTTCGGCGAAGCCGCCCAGCACACGGACACGAGCTGGCAGTGGGGTCCCACGCAGTCGCAGTTCGGTGTCGATCTGGACGAGGCGACCGCCAAGACCTACGCCGGTTCCGGCACGCTGTTCGACGCGTTCAACAACGTACAGAAGAAGACGCTCGCGGCGATCAAGTCGAAGGGCGTGCAGGTCAGATGACCCGCGATGTGGACTCCCCGACACTGCCGGTCGCGGACCGGCCGGCGCCGTCGGGCGATCACGGCCCGGACCGGCTCGCCGGTGTTCCGGGCCGGGAGCGGCGGCCGTCGCGCGGCCGCTCCGGCAGCAGGATCACCGCCCGGCGCAACCGCTCCGCCGCCGTGCTGCTCGCCCCGTTCGGCGTCCTGTTCCTGGCCGTGTTCGTCATCCCGATCGGGTACGCCGTCCATCAGAGCCTGTTCCGGGTGGAGCGCTCCGGGCTCGGCTTCGGGGCGCCGCGCACCGTCTTCGCCGGCCTGGACAACTACACGCGGGTGCTCACCGACAGCACGTTCCTGAAGGGCGTGGGCAGGGTCCTGGTCTTCGGCATCGTCCAGGTGCCGGTGATGCTGGGCCTCGCCCTGCTCCTCGCCCTGCTCCTCGACTCCCAAGTGGCACGGTTCAAGCGCTTCTTCCGCGTGGCGTACTTCCTGCCGTTCGCGATCCCCGGTGTGATCGCGGCGGTGCTGTGGGCCTTCCTCTACATGCCGGGCATCAGTCCGTTGAACGACGTCGGCAGGAGTATCGGCGCAGACGTCGACTTCCTCTCCCACAACATGATCCTCTTCTCGATCGGCAACATCGTCACCTGGTCCTGGACCGGCTACAACATGCTGATCATCTACACCTCGCTGCAGTCCATCCCCAAGGAGCTGTGCGAGGCCGCCGAGCTGGACGGATGCTCCGGATTCCAGATCGCCTGGCACATCAAGGTGCCGCTGGTGCGCCCGGCCCTCACCCTGACCGGCGTCTTCTCCATCATCGGCACGCTGCAGCTGTTCGGCGAACCGATGGTGCTGCGCCCCATGACCGCCGCGATCAGCAGCAACTACACCCCGGTGATGCTCTCCTACCAGGCCGCCTTCGGCCTCAACGACTACAACTTCGCCGCGGCTGTCGCGGTGGTCCTGGCCCTTGCCACGTTCGCCCTGTCCTACGGCTTCCTGCGCCTGAGCACACGAGGATCGCGATGAGCACGCAAACCACAGCCCGACACCGCAGGTCCGGCCCCGGGCGGGCGGCGCCGCCCGCCCGCCGTCGCGGCACCTCGGCCGCCCGACTGAGCACCACCGTGCTGCTGTTCGCGATCGCGGGCTACTTCCTGCTGCCGATCTGGTGGCTGATCGTCTCGGCGACGAAATCCAACGGCGACCTGTTCGGCAGCAACGGCTTCTGGTTCGGCTCGCACTTCCACCTCGCCGACAACCTCACGAAGGTCTTCCGGCACAGCGACGGCATCTTCGGCCGCTGGCTCCTCAACAGCCTTCTGTACTGCGGGGTCGGGGCCCTGGTGGCCACCCTGTTCGCCGCGATGGCTGGATACGCCCTGGCCAAATATCCCTTCAAAGGCCGGGAGGGTGTCTTCGCCGTGATCCTCGGCGCGGTGCTCATCCCCCCGCCGCTGCTCGCCCTCCCGCTGTATCTGCTCGCCTCGTCAACCGGCCTCGTCAACACGTACTGGTCGGTGCTGATCCCGAGCGCCGTCACCCCCTTCGGGGTCTACCTCGCCCGCGTCTACGCCGAAGCCTCCGTGCCCGACGAACTCACCGACGCCGCCCGGGTCGACGGCGCGGGAGAACTCCGGATCTTCTTCACCATCGCCCTGCGGCTGATGTCGCCCGCGCTGGTCACCATCTGCCTGTTCCAGTTCGTAGGGATCTGGAACAACTTCTTCCTGCCACTGATGATGCTCGCCGACGACTCACGCTGGCCGCTGACCCTGGGTCTCTACTTCTGGAACAGCCAGCTTCGGGACCAGCCCTGGTACGACATCGTCGTCACGGGCTCCCTGGTGTCGGTGGTCCCTCTCTGTATCGCCTTCCTCGCCCTCCAGCGGTTCTGGCGCTCGGGGCTGTCCACCGGAAGTCTCAAGAGCTGACGCGGGGACAGTTCCGTGCTGATCAGCTGTGGCGGGTGTTGCGAGCTTCTCTCAGCGGGTGAGGGCAGTGGCCCACCCGAGGAAGGCGCGGAAGTGGGAGCACTTGCGCTCGTACCGGATGGTGAGGCGCCGGTAGCCGAAGAGCCGGGCGATGGACCGCTCGGTCTTCCAGCGGTCCCGGCCGAGCCGTTCGCCGGACTCGATGCCCGGCCGTGCGATGCATGGGACGACACCCCGCTCGCGCGGCCAGGCCAGGTGTTCCGCGGAGAAGTCCGCCTTGTCCGCGCGGAGTTTGACCGGGCGTCGCCGACGGGGGTCCGCGTCGTGAGCGGATGGCGGGTATGCCGCGGACCGGCGGCTTGAGGGCGAGGCTCGCGTGCATGTTGGCGCCGGTCATGGCGACGCTGAGCGGGATGCCCTGAGGCTCGGCCAGCAGATGCAGTCCGCTGCCCTGCTTGCCGCGACCGACCGGGGTCGGCCCGCTCGGCGAACGCCCTCTTTCGCCCGCTCCAAGGCGGCGTCGACGATCGCGTACGTCCAGTCGAGCTCAACCTGGGCGCCGAGTTCGTCCAGGACCGCCCGGTGCAATCCGCGCCACGGCCCCGCCTTGGTCCATGAGGTGCGCCGTCGCGGGCGACATTCCGGACGTCTCCAGCAGGGGCCGCCAGGCACCTCCGCTGGTCGGCACGTACACCACCGCCGTGAACCCGGCCCGCTCGTCCAGCAGCGCGGTTCCGCCGCCCTGAGGGCGGGAGTTGAACGACGACAGCAACGGAACGCCAAGTTCCGACAGACCGTCAGGAACCAGCCGACGCGACAGATCGGCACCCCCGAAGAGACGTCGTGCCGCAGCTCACGCCACCACCACGTGAGACATCCTCTCAGTCCGAACCTTCGTGGTGCCCCGTCGTGGTCGCGGCACGTCCATCCCGTCGGAGCCCAGAGGCTTGGCATCCCGATGACTGCGGGCTGCAGCCAGTGCCAACCATGCCTCTCTTGTGCCAACTATGAATCCTCGTCACGAGCGCCTCAGCGGCGGACGCGGGGCATGCCCAGGCCTATCCAGGAGATGATCTCGCGCTGGATCTCGTTGTTGCCGCCGCCGAACGTGAAGATCACGGCTGATCGGTAGCCGCGTTCGAGTTCGCCGTGCAGGACAGCGCCCGCCGAGCCCTCCTTGAGCGCTCCCGCCACGGCGACGACCTCCATCAGCCAGGCATACGCCTCGCGGCGCGCCTCGGAGCCGTACACCTTTACGGCGGAGGCGTCCTGCGGGGTGAGGCTGCCTTCCTGGACGGCGTTCACCATCTGCCAGTTGAGGAGTTTCATCGCGTCGAGCCGGGTGTGCGTCTGGGCGAGGCGCTTGCGCACCCAGCCGAGGTCGATGACGCGGCGCCCGTCGGCGAGCTTGGTGTCCATGGCCCAGCGCTGCACGTCGCGCAGCGCGCGGATCGCCATGGTGCCGTGGGCGGCGAGCGTCACGCGCTCGTGGTTGAGCTGGTTCGTGATGAGCCGCCAGCCCTTGTTCTCCTCACCGACGCGGCGGCTGACGGGAACGCGGATGTTCTCGTAGTAGCTGGCGGTGGTGTCGTGCGAGGCAAGGGTGTTGATGATGGTGCAGGAGTAGCCGGGGTCCGACGTCGGCACCAGGAGCATGGTGATGCCCTTGTGCGGCGGGGCGTCCGGGTCGGTGCGCACGGCGAGCCACACCCAGTCGGCCGTGTCGCCGTTGGTCGTCCAGATCTTCTGCCCGTTCACCGTGTAGTGGCCGGTGGCCTCGTCCCCGTCGCGCACCGCCCTCGTCTTGAGCGCGGCGAGGTCGGTGCCCGCGTCGGGCTCGCTGTAGCCGATGGCGAAGTCGAGCTCTCCGGAGAGGATCCTCGGCAGGAAGTACGCCTTCTGCTCGTCGTTGCCGTACTGCATGATCGTGGGGCCGACGGTGTTGAGCGCCATGAGCGGCAGGGGCACGCCCGCCTGCGCGGCCTCGTCGAAGAAGATGAACTGTTCCATGGGCGTCAGGCCGCGCCCGCCGTACTCCTTCGGCCACCCGACGCCGAGCCACCCGTCGGTGCCGAGCCGGCGCACCGTCTCGCGGTAGAACCGCTTCTGCGCGGCCGGATCCTCGTAGCGGGCGTACGCGTTGTCGGGCACCAGCTCCGCGAAGTAGGCGCGCAGCTCCGCGCGCAACTGCTGTTGCTCGGGCGTGTATTCGAGGTGCACGGCCCCTCCTGGCGGTCGCTGGTACACCGGGTCCCGGTCCTGACGGCGCACACAGTAGAACTCGTTTCAGAAATAAGGAATGGGCGCGGGCGGACGGTTCCGGCGCCGGGGGCCCGCGCGGCCAATCCCTTTGCGGGGGCGCGCGCCCGCGGTTAGGTTCAGCCGCGTCCTCAACTTCCTGCACAAGGAGCCCTCTTGTCGCTGAACCTGACACCGCTGACCGATCCGTCCGGCGGTCCGGACGCCCGCCGCCTCGCCTGGCTGGCGTCCGACACCGACGGGAACCCCGTCGGGTCCGCGTTCCTGCGGCTCATCGACCGGGACGGGCAGCGGCATCTCGCCCAGCTGACCCTCCAGGTCCATCCCGCGGAACGGCGTCGCGGCGCCGGCACCCGGCTCCTCGACGCGGCGGTGACGGCCGCGAAGGACGACGGGCGACGCTCGCTCACCGCCCCGGCGGACGACGGCTCACCCGCGGACCTGTTCCTGGCCGCGCGAGGGTTCCGCCGGGTGCTGAACCTGACGTACGCGCGACTCCCGCTCGCGGACGCGGACGTCCCGGACCTCACGCGGACGGCGCGCGCGGAGCACCCCGGATACCGGCTCGTCTCCTGGGAAGGGACGGTTCCGGACCACCTGGCCGCGACGTTCGCCGCGTCGCGTCGCGCCATGGACGACATGCCCATGGACGACACCGACTACGGGACGGTCGCGTGGGACGTGGACCGCGTCCGCGCGGCGGCCGAGGCGGTCGAGCAGCGCGGCGAACACCTCGACACGGTCGCGGCGGTCGACGCCTCCGACGGCACCGTCGTGGGGTTCACCGAGCTCGTCGTCCCCGGCGACGGCACGGGCGACGGACAGCACTACGGCACGGGCGTGCTGCCCGAGCACCGCGGCCACGGCCTCGCGCGCTGGATGAAGGCAGAGGCCGTTCTCCGCGCCCGCGACCGCCACCCGAAGCTCGGGGGCCTGCTCACGGACACCGCCGACAGCAACACGCACATGCGCGCCGTGAACGACGGACTCGGCTACGTGCCGACGCATCGGACGTACGAGTACCAGCTCGAGCTCCAGCAGGGCTGAAGGCACGTGCGATGGCCACCGCGGGGCCGCGGTGGCCATCGTCACATCCTCCCCCGCATCCCATCCCGCCGAGATAGTTGTAGAGTACAACGTGAAAGGTTGTAAACACCAACCCAACCAGCTGGAGGTCCTGCCCATGCCCGCCGATCACAAGGCACACCGCTCCGAGTCCGCGGGCGCCGTGCACGGCGTGCGGAATCCGGCGCTGCGCCATGTGCTGACCCACCTCATCACCCCGCTGCTGATGTGCCTGGGCATGGGGCTCGCGTACATGGGGGCCTTCGTGGCGCCCGAGCCGCACCATCTGCCGGTGGCGGTCGTCGGGGCGGGGCCCGAGGCGAAGGTCTTCGCCCAGACGGTGAAGGACAAGGCCGGCGACGCTCTCGACGTCCGTACGCTCGACAGCCGCCCGGCGGCCGTGGAGCAGCTTCGGTCCCGTGACATCGACGGCGCGTACGTCCTGAGCGCGAAGTCCCCCGAGCTGATCGTCGCCACCGCCGGGTCCGACATGAGCGCGATCACCGCCGAGAAGATCTTCACCCCCGTCGCCACGCAGCAGGGCGTGCCGCTCAAGGTGACGGACGTGACCCCGACCGTCTCGGACGATCCGACGGGCCAGGGCCTGTTCTTCCTGCTGGTGGCGCTGAGCATCGGCTCGTACGCGTCGGTGGCCGTGATCGGCGCGGCGGGTTCCGCCCTGTCGATGCGGACGCGGGCCGCGCTCGTGGTCGGTGTGTCCGGCGTGGTCGGCCTCGTCGGCGCGGCTCTCGCGGGACCCGTGTTCCACCTGGCCCACCACGGCCTGTGGGGCATGTGGGCCATGTCCTGGCTCTACTCGGCGGGCATTCTGTTCATCGGCGTGGGTCTGCACACGTTCCTGAAGCGGTGGACGACGCTCGCGCTCATGGTGTTGTTCGTGATGCTGAACTTCACCAGCTCCGGCGGCCTCTACCGGCCCGAGCTGCAGAACGGCTTCTTCGGCACCCTGCACGCCTTCTGGAACGGCGCCGGCTTTGTCGAGGGCTCGCGCAGCCTGCTCTACTTCGGCAGCCACGACCTTGCCAGGAACGTGTGGACACTGGCCGTCTGGCTCGTCGTCGGCCTGGCCATGACGGGGCTTGCCGCGCTCACGGAGCGGCGGCGCGGTGCCGTCGAGGCCGAGCCCCGGCAGCATGCCGCGCACAGCGTGACTCAGGCGCCCACCCGCTCCACGGAGGCAGCAGAGGAAGAGGCGGCAGAGGAAGAGATGGAGGAGACGGTCGCGGTCTGACCGTCACCGACAGACCGGAGCCGTCGCGCCGGGCGTCCCCATGTGGGCGCCCGGCGCGCGCGTATCGGCCCTCAGGACCCTCGTCACACCCCGTGCGGAATCCGCTTCGCCTTGCTCCGCAGCTGGAACGCCGTGACGATCTCCACGACGCCGACCACCAGCAGCCAGCAGCCGCCGACCAGGGTGAGTACGGCGACGGACTCGAACGGCGAGACGATCAGGACCACACCGGCCAGCGCGCTCACGACGCCGAGGAAGATCTGCCAGCCGCGCGCCGGCATCGCCTCGTCGGAGACGGCCGCGACGGTCTGGGTGATGCCGCGGAACAGCCAGCCGATACCGATCCACAGCGCGAGCAGCAGGATCGACTGCGTCGCCCCGCGGAAGCAGAACAGGCCGAGCAGGATCGACAGCGCGCCGCTGATGAAGGCCATCACGCGCAGCCCGGTGGTGACATGCGTGCCGAACGCGGCCACCAGCTGGAAGACGCCGGTGACCAGGAGATACACGCCGAAGAGCACTCCGGCGGCGAACAGGGACGCCCCGGGCCAGACCAGGACCAGTACGCCCAGGATCAGGGCGGCTATGCCTGCCAGGAGCACTACTTGCCATGCGGATCGAGCCAGGCGCCCGAGGGGACCCTCGGGCGGGGAAGTGCGCTCTTCGCGGGTCTCTTCGGCCGCCGGGGTTCGGGGTTCGTGCGGTGCGTGCGTCATGTCCGACTGTTCACACGACGTCGGCGCGCCCGCCACTCGGGTGAGGCGAACGACGTACGCCTCCGGCATCCGGGGGCCGTCACCGGAGCGGCGGACGACCGCGGACACGAAGCCGGGAAACTCCGCACAATTGGGCCATGACAGAACGCTCCAAGAGCTCCGAACCACACTTCCGCGTCCGCCGGGTCTACGATCCGCCGTCGGCGGACGACGGAACCCGGGTCCTGGTGGACCGCCTGTGGCCGCGCGGCGTCTCCAAGGAGCGGGCCGACGTCCAGGCGTGGATGAAGGGCCTGACGCCGTCCTCCGCGCTGCGCTCCTGGTACCACGAGGACCGCGCATCCCGCTTCCCGGAGTTCGAGCGCCGCTACCGCGACGAGCTCGCGGAGCCGGACCGCGTGGAGCTGACGGACAAGCTGCGCGCGCTGGCCCGTACGGGCACGGTCACGCTGGTCACCTCGGTCAAGGACATCGAGCACAGCCATGTGCCGGTGCTGGTGCGGCAGCTGACCGAGAGCTGACCGTCCGGGGACGGCGCGGATCGGTCCCGCAGCGCCCCCCGTGCGTACGGGCCCGGCCCGACAGCAGGTGCGAACCGGCACAAGCTATGCCAATTTTGTGCAACGACGCGACCTGGGAGGGCCCGTATGACCACCATGGATGTCCCGTCCGACGAACCGAGACCGCGGACGAGGTCGGCGGCACCGGTCACGGCGCCGCCGTGAAGCGGGGGACGCCGACGCTGATGACGACCGCGTCGGTGGCGAGCCCGCGGGCCGCTCCGGCCATGGCGGTGTACGGCTCCTGACGGGCGTGGAGGAACCGCAGTGCCTGATCCACGCCCCGAACGAGAGCGTGGACCCCTCCGAGATCAAGCACCTGGCGCAGGTGGTGGCGCTGTTCCTGCGCGCGTACGGCACTGAAGCGCGCCGCTGACACCATCCCTGGGAGACCGAAGTGACCACCTCCGACACCCCCTACTCCGCCCCCGACTTCGCCGACCGGTCCGACTTCGAGGAGGCGGACCGGGGCCTTGTCTCTCCGCCGCTCTCCTCGACGGTCACGGCCGAGGACGGGCGCGTCGTGTGGAACTTCGACGACACGGCGTTCCTCGACGAGGACTGTCCCGACACCGCACACCCGAACCTGTGGCGGCAGTCCCAACTGTGCGCGCGGGCAGGCCTGTTCGAGGTGACCGAGGGCGTCTTCCAGGTACGCGGGTTCGACCTCGCCAACATGACGCTGATCGAGGGCGACCACGGCGTCGTGGTCGTCGATCCGCTCGCCTCCGCGGAGACGGCGGCCGCCGCGCTGGAGCTCTACCGCTCGCAGCGCGGCGAACGGCCCGTCGCCGCCGTCGTGTTCACCCACTCCCACCTCGACCACTTCGGCGGTGTGCTCGGCGTCATCGGAGCCGACGACGACGTACCCGTGATCGCTCCGCAGGGCTTCATGGAGCACTCCGTCGCCGAGAACGTGTACGCGGGTGCGGCGATGCTGCGCCGCGGCACCTACTACTCGGGCGCCAACCTGGAGCGCGGGCCCGGGGGTCTCGTGGGCATGGGACTCGGCTTCACGGCGTCCACCGGCACTGCGGGCCTGGTGGCGCCCACGGTCGAGGTCCGGCACACGGGACAGGAACTGACCCTCGACGGCGTCGTGTTCCGCTTCCAGATGACGCCGGGCACCGAGGCGCCGTCGGAGATGAACTTCCTGCTGCCGCAGCGGCGCGCCCTGTGCATGGCCGAGAACGCCACGCACAACCTGCACAACATCCTGACCCTGCGCGGCGCGGTGGTCCGCGACGCCCGGATCTGGGCCCGCTACCTCAACGAGGCCATCGAACTCTTCGGCCACGACGCGGACGTCCTGTTCGCCTCGCACCACTGGCCGACCTGGGGCTCGGACCGCATCAGGTCGTTCCTCGCCGAGCAGCGCGACCTGTACGCGTATCTGCACGACCAGACGCTGCGGCTGCTCAACCATGGGTACACGGGGACGGAGATCGCCGAGCTGATCGAGCTGCCGCCCGCTCTCTCCGCGGCCTGGCACGCGCGCGGCTACTACGGTTCCGTCAGCCACAACGTGAAGGCCATCTACCAGCGTTACATGGGCTGGTACGACGGCAATCCCGCATCCCTGTGGGAGCACCCGCCCACCGAGACCGCCGAGCGCTACGTCGACTGCATGGGTGGGCTCGAAGCGGTGCTCGGCAAGGCGCGTACGTACCTGGAGGAGGGCGATCTGCGGTTCGCCGCCCAGCTCCTGAGGCACGCCGTGTTCGCCGCGCCGGACAGCGCTGACGCCAGGGAGCTGCTCGCGGAGACCTTCGAGCGGCTCGCGCACGGCGCGGAGTGCGCGACCTGGCGCAACTGCTACCTCACCGGCGCCCAGGAGCTGCGCGGCGAGATCAAGGCGACCAGCATCGGCGGCGGCGACATGGGCGACGCGCTGAACGTCGAGCAGCTCTTCGACTCGCTCGCGGTCCGGGTCGACGGGCCCAGGGCGTGGCACCACTCGCTCACCCTGCACTGGCATCTGTCGGACCTGGGCGAGATGTACCGCATGACGCTGCACAACGGTGTCCTGGTCCACACCCGTACGACCCGGCCCGCCGACAGCGCGGACCTCTCCCTCACGCTGACGAAGCCCCAACTCCTCACTCTGCTGGCCGGGAAGGGTCTCCACGGCGTCTATCACTCGGGCGACCTGGGCGCCCTCGACACCCTGCTCTCGGTCCTCGACGAGAACGATCCGGACTTCGCGATCGTCACCCCGTGACGGTGGTGACGGGGTGGCGGGGTGCGGTGGCCGCCCATACGCACTAGTCCAGCGGGCCTTCGGACACCGCATGGCATCCCATGAGTACATGACACCGGACCGTGACGACCGTCCCCCTGCGGACACCAGCGACGACATGGCGGCGCTGCGCGCCCGGGTCGCTCAGCTGGAGGCCGCGGCGCCGGCCCGGCCCCGGCACCATCTGCGCTCGTTCTTCGCCGGCCTCCTGATCGTCCTCGTGGCGATCCTGACGCCGCTCAGCGCGGTCGCGACATGGGCCAGCGACATCGTCGGCGACACCGATCGCTATGTGGCGACGATGGAGCCGCTCGCTTCCGATCCCGATGTCCAGGCGGCCGTCACGAACCGCGTCACGAACGTCGTCATGGAGAACATCGATCTCAAGGCGCTCCTCAGCGACGTGGCACCCGCCGACCGGCCGAGGCTCGAAAAGGCACTGGGCAGGCTGAGCGGCCCGCTCACCAGCGGACTCAGCGGCTTTGTGCACAACACCGTCCAGAAGTTCGTGTCGAGCGACTCGTTCGAGAAACTGTGGACCGGCCTCAACCGCCGTGTGCACACGGCGGTCGACAAGGCGCTGACCGGGAGCGGCGGCGGCGCCGTCAAGCTCACGAACGACGCGGTGACGATCGACCTGGCGCCCGTCATCGACGAGGCGAAACAGCGGCTCGTCGACCGCGGCCTCGGGGTCGCCTCGAAGATCCCCGAGGTGCACACCGACTTCACGGTCATGACGTCCGACTCCATCGGCAAGATCAAGAAGGGCTTCCGGCTGCTCCAGCTCATGGGGGTCTGGCTGCCCGTCATCACCCTGGTCCTCGCCGCCTGCGCCGTCCTCCTGGCCGTCCGCAAGCGGCGCGCGCTGGTGGCGGCCGGGATCGCGATCGCGGTGGGCGCCGCGATCCTCGGCATCGGTCTGTGGGCCTTCCGCGCGTTCTATCTCGACGGGCTGCCCTCCGAGGTGTCGCAGCCGGCCGCCGGCGCCGTCTACGACGCGCTCGTGCGATTCCTGCGGACGACGGTGCGCATGCTGATCACCGTCGGCATCGTGGTGGCGCTCGCGGCCTGGCTGAGCGGCGACGGCAGTGCGGCGACCCGCGTCAAGGCCATGTGGCGCGGCGGTATCGGCGCGGTGCGCGACGCGGCGGGCCTCACCGGCGGGCCGGTGGGCGCGTGGGTGCACCGGGCGAAGACGTGGCTCAACTGGACGGTCGTCGCCGTGTCGGCCGTGATCATGCTGGTGTGGGACCGTCCGACGGGCGTCGTCATCGTGTGGATCGCCCTCTGCGCGCTCATCGCTCTCGCGGTGATCGAGTTCCTGGACGACGACGGATCACCGCATGTGACGGCCGCCCCTGCGGGGTGACGCGGCTTCGATGTCAGGCGCGCGCGGGTCGGCGTACCGCGCGCGGGCGGTACTCGACCACGGTCAGCGCCAGGGCCACGTACCGCTCCACCAACTCGTCCACGGATACGGGTCCTTCGGACCGGTACCACTCCCCGATGGCGTTGCACATGGCGATCACCGCGCGCCGGGCGTCGTCCGGGTAGGGGGTGAGGAAGATGCCCTGCGCCACGCCCAGCTCGACGACGTCGCGGAACTGCCGGCTGCCACGCGCCTCGTTCTTCCGGTAGCGCGCCAGATGCTCGGGCTCCAGGCTGCGCCCCTCGGTCAGCACGATGCTGCTCTTCACGGGGTGTTCCGTACGGAACCGTACGGTCGCCGCGACGAGCGCCTCCAGTCGTTCGGCCGGGTCGTCGCCCGACGCCTCCAACGCCTCGTCGCACGCACCGAAGTAGGCGTCGAGACCGTCGTCGAGGATGGCGACCAGCAAGTCCTGCTTGCCCTTGTAGTAGTAGTACAGGGCAGACAGGCTCACCCCGGCGCGCTGGGCAATGTCGCGGATCGAGGTGGCTCCGTAGCCGCGCTCGGAGAACTCCTGCCGGGCAGCCTCGACGATGGCCTTGTGGCCTGCGGGTCGCGTGGACACAGCTCTCCGATCTCCTGCTCCTGTCCCGGCGTCTGGACACGTGCCGACGGGAACCGTAGCTTAACGAATGTTCTGACTGCACGCCCGTCGCACTCGTCGACAAGGGAGTTGCCGCGTGATCCGTCGCCACCCGAAGGGCATGCCTGCCCGCCTCTCCTACCCCGAGGCGTCCGTCGGGGACATCCTCGCCGGCTCGGCCAGGAGATACCCCGACCGCGTCGCCCTGCGCGACGGCGACGACACGCTGACCTTCGCGGAACTCCACGAACAGGCGCTCCGCTTCGCGCGGGGACTGCGCGAACGCGGCATCGCCGAGGGCGATGTGGTGGCACTGCACCAGCCCAATTCCCTCTGGTTCCCGGTCACTTACTACGGGATTCTGCTGGCCGGCGCGATCGTGGCGCCCATCAACCCGACCCTGCCCCCGGCGGCCCTGCGCGCACAGCTGGACGAGGCTGGGGCCCGGGCGGCCGTGACCCATCCGGCGACGGCACCGGCGCTCCTCGCGGCCGGCACCGAGGGGCTCGAACTGCTGGCCCTCGTGCCACCGTCGGCCGTCGCGCCCGGCGATCCGGCACACCTCGACGGCACCGTGCCTCTCGCCGACCTGCTCGCGGCGGCGCCCGAGCCCGGCCCACGCGTCACGCCCGACGCGGTCGCCCACCTGTCCTTCACGGGCGGCACGACGGGGCGTTCGAAGGCGGTCCAGGTGCTGCACCGCCAGGTCGTGGCGAACTGCCTCCAGTTCACCTGCTGGCGCGCGGCCGCCGTGCCCGCGGTGGACCCCGGTGGGGGCATCTTCCTGGACCCGGTTCCCGAGGCCGCCACCGAGTACACCAACCCTCCGGGGCAGGGCGTCTCGGTCGCCGTCGCGCCGTTCTTCCACGCCATGGGCCTGGTCGGCCAGTCGATCGGCGTGCTCGCCGGGCTGACGAGCGTCCTCGCCGGACGATTCGACCCCGAGCGGTTCCTCGAACTGGCCGAGAAGTTCGGAGCCACCCAGATCGCCGGGTCCCCCGCGCTCTTCCACGCCCTGCTCGCCGCCCCCGCCGCACAGGGCCGTGCGCTCCCCGCGGTCCGCGTGGTCAACTCGGGCGCGGCGCCCATCGATACGACGACGCTTCGCGCCCTGGGGACACTGTTCCCGCGGGCGTGCGTCGTGGAGGGGTACGGGCTGACCGAGGCCACCATGGGCGTCACGTCGGGAATCGTCGACCCCGATGACCCGGTGCCGATCGGGTCGGTCGGCCTGCCCGTCTTCGACACCGAGGTCGAGATCCGCGACCTCGTGCAGACCGGGAACTGCGTGCCCGACGGCGAGACGGGCGAGCTGTGGGCCCGCGGCCCGCAGATCACGGCGGGCTACCTCGGCCATCCCGAGCTGACGGCTCAGCAGTTCGTCGACGGCTGGCTGCGCACCGGCGACCTGGCGCGGTGCGACGAGCGAGGCCATGTCTACATCGTGGGCCGCGCCAAGGACATGCTCATCTACAAGGGTTACAACGTCTATCCCGGCCAGCTGGAGGAGATCCTCAGCGGGCATCCGGCGGTCGCGCAGGTCTCGGTGATCGGGGTGCCCGCGGCGGACGCGGGCGAGATACCGGCGGCGTACGTCGTGGCGCGCCCGGATGCCTCGCCGCCTCCCGGCCCGGCGCTCGCGGAGGAACTGATGGCGCACGTGTCCGCCCGCGTCGCTCCGTACCAGCGGGTGCGCGAGGTGCGGTTCCTGGAGGCGCTGCCCACCTCGGCCGCGGGGAAGGTCCTGAAGGCGGAGCTGCGGCGGGCACACCAGCCGTAGATTTAACGAACGTTCAACACGCTCGGCGCCGGATCCCCCGATCGGTGGCGGGCCGACCCCGCCCCCCTCACACCTCCCCCGCACGCTCCTCACACCCCCGGCCGCCCCGAGCCGCATGGCGGGCCGCGCCCCGGGCAGGCGACCACTGTACGTGCGTGCCTCATCACCCGTTCGGGCTAACCCGAGATGTCGTGGAGCCGATCCGCACGCACGTTTGGAATGTAGAGCCCGTGGGGTGCGTACCCGTCGGCAACCGCGCCGACGACCGGACGGGCGCCGGGGAGGTGCGTGATGCCAGAGATTTCCGTGGACGTCCACATCAGCCGATCCGTCACCGAGGTGTACGACTTCCTTTCCGACGCACGGAATCTCGAACTCTGGTTCTCGGGGGTCGACACCGTCGCCGAGAGCGCAGAGCCCGCAGGTCCGGGCGTGGCTCATGTGTACCGCTTTCCGGGGCGCCACCGGGACCAGCTGCTCCAGTGCGTGGCGTACGTCCCGGGCGAGCACCTCGTCTTCCGTGGCGACCGGATGTGGAACCCGCTCGGCGCCCAGACGCCGATGTACTCGTTCACGCTCTCCCCGCGCCGCCGCGGCACCCTGCTGCGCCTCACGGTGCAGTGCCGCCTCGCGGGCGCCCTGACGCTCCTTGCGCCCGTCGTCGCCATGGCCTGGCGGCGCGACCTGCCGAGGGACGCGCGCCGGCTCGGCGAGCGCCTCGGCGCCCCGCACTGCCACGTCATAGCCACCCCGCGACGGATACGCCTGCCCGGGCCGGCCTTCATACCCGCCGCCGAGCCCGCGGCCGCTCCTCCGGCCCTCACGACGCCGGTCACACCTCGCCCGCAGGTCCGTCCCGAACCGCGGCCCCAGGTCCATCCCGGGCCCCACCCCGAGCAGCACCCCGAGCCTCGTCCCGCCTCGGTCCCGGCCGCCAAGGAACGTGCGACGCGCCCCGCGGCATGAGGCGGCCCGAATCCAGCCACGGGAAATTCCCGTGCTCCGGGTGCGCCGGGACCAGTAGCGTCCCCGCCCATGACTCTTCCTCGTATACGCCCTGCCTACGACGCAGACGAGCGAACGCAGTTGGTCGCCTGGCTGGACATGCAGCGCGCCATCGTCGAGTGGAAGTGCGAGGGCGTGTCCGAGAAGGACGCCCATCGGTCCGTACTCCCCGCGTCCCCCGCCATGACCCTGGCAGGGGTCGTGTCGCACCTGCGGTGGGTCGAGCACTGCTGGTTCGAGGTCATGCTGATGGGCGGCGCGGCCGAGGGCCCCCAGTTCGACGACGGGCCGGAGGACGCCGACATGCTGGTCGACGACGTCCCCCTCGACCAGCTCCTCGGCGAGTACGCGCGCCAGTACGCCCGGTCGAACGAGATCACCGCAGCGCACTCCCTCGACCAGGCGGGCCGGCACCCCGACTTCCGCGCGGGGGCCGCGAATCTGCGGTGGATCCTCCTGCACATGATCGAGGAGACGGCCCGGCACGCCGGTCACCTCGACGCGATCCGTGAGCTTCTCGACGGCGGGAGGGGCTACTTCTGACCCGGTCCTCACCCGCTGGTGACCCGGTTCCGACCCGGGCCATTCACGGCCTGCCGGGCCCTGTACGGGCGCGTTGTGCGACCTGCGAGACTGTCGCCATGCCCAGTCCGGCCCGTACGTCGTCCGCTGCAGGCGAGGGTCTTCGCGCGAGGCGCCGCCGCGAGACCGAGCACGCGATACACGCGGCCGCGGTACGGCTCGTCGAGGGGCACGGCCTGGCCGGGGTGACGGTCGACATGATCAGTGCCGCCGCCGGGATCTCCCCGCGCACGTTCTTCAACTACTTCCCGAGCAAGGAATCCGCGCTCACCATCAGCCCGCCGCCGCTGCCGGACGCGCTCCGCCTGCGCCTCACGCACGGCGACCCGGCTCCGCGGGCCACGCTCACCGAGCTGCTCGACGTACTGTCCGCGCACATCACGGACGACATCGTGCCCGACCGTGAACTCGTCCAGGCCACCTTCCGGATCGCCGACCGGCACCCGGAGCTGCGGGCGGCGCTGCACGCGCGGTTCGACGCCTTCGAGGAACAGGTGAGGGAGGCGGTGGCCGAGCGGATGGCCGCCCCTCCCGCCGACCCCCGGCCCCGCCTGCTCACCGGCATCGCGCTCGCCGTGACCCGCACCGCCCTGGAGCAGTGGTCACTGGGCGCGGCCGGCGACCACGCATCGCCCGAGCCGGATCTCCGGCAGTGCGTCGACCTGCTGCACACGCTCATGCCGAGGACCTGAGGCGCGCGTCAGCACGGCCTTCAGCGGCCGTCGGCGAGCTGCTGCGCGCGGGCCGTCAGATCCACCTTCCGGATCTTCATGGTCGTCGTCATCGGCATCTCCTCGACTATCTCCACGAGGGGAACCTTGTACGGCGCCATGCTCTCGCGGGCCCAGTCCCGTAGCACCGAGGCTTCCACTGCACCCTTTTGACGGAGTGTCACGAATGCCACCGGGATCTGGCCCTTCGTCGGGTCGGCGGCGGGGACCACGGCCGCCGTGTGTACGTCGGGGTGGCGGCACAGCAGCATCTCGACCTCCGCGGGGAAGACGCTCATGCCCTTCACCTTGATGAGGTCCTTGTCGCGGCCGAGGTAGTGCAGGCAACCGTCCTCGTTGATCCGCCCGTTGTCGCCCGTGTGCAGCCAGCCGTCGCGCAGTTGGCGTTCCGTGGCGTCCGGCTTGTTCCAGTAGCCGGTCGTCACCGAGGGGCTGCGGACGACGATCTCGCCGGCCTCGCCGAGCGGCAGCGGTTCACCGGTCAGGGGCGACATCACGGCGATGTCCGTGCCGGGCATGGGCAGTCCGCAGAAGACGGGTTCGGCGTGCAGATCCTCGTCCCCGCCCTGGAACCCGTAGGGCGTCACGTCGATGGTGTGCGTCTCGGTCATGCCGTACGCGGCCTCGCGCAGGACCGAGTGCGCTCCCGCGGCCGCCTCCCAGCGCCGCCGGACGCCGATGTCGAGCTTGCGGATGAACGAGGTGCAGAGCGGGTCGACGAGGGAACTCAGGTCGTACGAGGCGAAGTCGGGCCGGTCGAGAAGTTCGAGGTAGTTCTCCACGGTGCCGACCATTGTGGTGACCTTGTGCGCGTCGATCGCCCGCAGGACGCGCGCCGGGTCCCAGCGGGGCATGAGGACCGAGGTCCCGCCCAGCATCAGGGGGTTGAGGATTCCCAGGTCCTCGCCCGCGATCCAGAAGACCGGGATGTAGCACAGGACCACCACCTCGCCGTCGGCCGTCTGGCGGGTGGCCCCTGCGCTGGTGGCGATGGTGTAGATCATGTGCCGCTGGGTGTGCATGCAGCCCTTGGGAAGCCCGGACGTACCGCCGGTGTAGTTCAGGGCGGCCAGGGCGTCGAGGTCGGCGGGGGCGCCGTCGACCGGCTGGTGGGCGACGGCCTGCGCCCACATGTGGACCGCGAGCCCCTCGGTCGCCACGACGTCCGGGGCGGTCGCGGCGTCGGCCATCTCGGTGAGCGAGGTGATGAACACCCGTCCTACGGCCGTCTGTTGGCGTACGGAGGCGAGCAGCGGGAGCGAGGTGTCCAGGGTGATGACGGTCTCGGCGCCGCAGTCCTCCAGTTCGTAGGCGAGTTCGGCGCCCTGGAACATCGGGTTGACCGGCACGTGCACCGCACCCAGGCGCAGCACGGCGAGGAAGGCGACCAGGAACTGGGGGCAGTTGGGCAGGTGGACGGCGACCCGGTCGCCCGCGCCGACACCCTCGGAGGCGAGCCGTCCCGCCACCCGGCGGCTCAGCTCGTCGAGTTCGCGGTAGGTGACGGTGCGGCCCTCGAAGACGACCGCGGCCCGGTCGGGGCGCAGGCGCGCCCAGTGCGCCACGTGATCCGGCACGGAGATCTCGCCGAGCGGGTACACGACGTCGGACGGTGTGCCGTGCGGGCGGATGCGGGCCTGACGGGCCCGCAGATCCTCCAGGTACTCCTCGATCTTCATGCGGCTCCTCGGTTCGTTGTCCCGACCTGACCTGGCTGGACCTTCACCGCACCGGCGTCACCACGTGTCGACGAATCGACCGCGGGTGTGCCCCTCGGGCGGACGCCGGTGCGGATACGGATGCGTGGGGTGCTGGGCGAACGTCGTGGTGATCCAGCGGCGGGTGTCGGCCGGGTCGATCACGTCGTCGACCTCGAAGGTCGTGCCCGCGTTGAGCGCCTTGCCCTGCTCGTACTGCTCCGCGAGCAGGGCCTCGTACGTGGCCTGTCGCTCCCGCGGGTCGGCGATGGCTTCGAGTTCGCGGCGGTATCCGAGCCGGACGGCGCCTTCCAGGCCCATCGGGCCGATCTCGCCGGTGGGCCAGGAGACCATCGCCGTGGGGGCGCGGAAGCCGCCGCCGGTCATCGCCATCGCGCCGAGACCGTAGCCCTTGCGCAGCACGGCGGAGAAGACCGGGACGCCGAGGTGGGCTCCCGCGACGAAGAGCCGGCTGAAGTGCCGTACGGTCGCGGTCTTCTCGGCGTCCGGGCCGACCATGAACCCCGGGGTGTCGCACAGGGTGATCACGGGCAGGCCGTGGGCGTCGCAGAGTTGCAGGAAGCGTGCCATCTTGTCGGCGGCGTCGCTGTCGATGGCGCCGCCGAGGTGCTGAGGGTTGTTGGCGACCAGGCCCATCGGCCGCCCCTCGACCCGTACGAGCGCGGTGACGACGCCGACGCCGAACGCGCGGCGCAGTTCCAGGACCGAGCCGGTGTCGGCGAGGAGGGTGACCGCCTCACGCACGTCGTACGCGCGCAGCCGGTTCTCGGGGACGACGTGCCGCAGGAGGCGCTGGTCCGCACAGTCCCAGTCGCTCAAGTCGCCCTGGAAATAGGAGAGATACTGCTTGGCGACCGCCACGGCCTCGGCCTCGTCGTCGACCAGGACGTCGACGACGCCGTTCGGTACCTGGACCGGCATCGGTCCGACCTCCTCGGGCAGGAACTGCCCGAGGCCGCCCGCCTCGATCATCGCGGGGCCGCTCATGCCGACCGTGGCGTCGGGGGTCGCGATGACGACGTCGCAGCAGCCGAGGAGCGCGGCGTTGCCCGCGAAGCAGCGCCCGGCGACGATGCCGACCGTCGGCACCTGCCCGCTGAGCCTGGCCAGGGTGGCGAAGGTGGGGACGTCGAGTCCGGCGACGGCCATCATGTCGGTGTCGCCGGGACGCCCGCCGCCGCCCTCGGCGAAGAGCACGACCGGGATCCGCTGCCGCTCGGCGAGTTCGAGCATGCGGTCGGTCTTCTTGTGGTTGAGCACCCCCTGTGTGCCGGCGAGGACGGTGTAGTCGTACGCGAGGACGGCGCACTGGCTCCGCCGGTCGCCGAACTGCGCGCCGTTGACCTGGGCGACGCCGGTGACGATCCCGTCGGCCGGTGTGTTGGCGATCAGGTCGTCGAGGGTCCTGCGGCGGCGCTGCGCGGCGATGGCCAGGGCGCCGTACTCGGTGAAGCTGCCCGGGTCGCAGAGGTCGGCGAGGTTCTCGCGTGCGGTGCGGTGGCCGGTGCGCCTGCGGCGCTCGACGGCCTGGGGCCTGGCCTCGTCGAGGCCGATGCGGTGGCGCGCGACGACCTCGGCGAGGTCCGTCCTGATCACGTCGAGATCGACGTCGGCCGCCTCCTCGTCGACGTTGTCCTCGCCCTTTGAAGGTGCGAAGACGACGAGTTCGGCACCGGCCGGGACGACGTCCCCGACGCTCGCGCGGACCTCGCGCACGATTCCGCCGCGGGGCGCGGTCAGGACGTGTTCCATCTTCATCGCCTCGAGGACGACGAGTGGCGCACCGGCCGCCACCTCGGCGCCCGGCTCCACACAGACGTCGACGACACTGCCCGCGGAGAGGGCGGTGAGGACCGAGCCGTGGCTCTCCTGAGAGAGGGTGGCGCCCGGTACGAGCTTGTCGAGGTGTTCGTTGACGAAGGCGGTCGTCACCGTGCCGTCCCGGAAGGCCTCGTGGCGCAGAACGGCACGCAGCAGCGGGATGTTCGAGGGGACCCCGGAGAGCGTGAACTCGGCGAGCGCCCCGGCCGCCCGCCCCGCCGCGTCGGCGAAGTCGCCGCGGACCGTACGAGTGATCACCTTGGCGACGAGGGAGTCGTACGAGCCCTTGATCTCCAGGCCCGCGCAGCCGTGGGTGTCCACGCGCACGCCGGGGCCGCCGGGTGCCTCGAAGGCGGTCAGCGTGCCCTGCGAGGCGCGGGCCGTGCCGTCCGCGGACAGCTCCTCGAGGTTGACGCGCGTCTGGATCGCGAAACCGCGCGGCCGCGGAACGTCTTCCTGGAGGAGGCCGAGTTCGGCCAGCGACCTGCCCTGGGCGAGGCGCAGTTGGGTGGCCACCAGGTCTACGCCGGTGAGTTCCTCGGTGATGGTGTGCTCGACCTGGAGGCGCGGATTGGTCTCGATGAAGTAGTAGGCGTCCGGGTCGTCCGCGTCGACGAGGAACTCGAAGGTCCCGAGGCCGAGATACCGGGTCGCCGAAGCCATCGTGACCGAGGCCTCGATCAGCAGGTCACGCGTGCGCGCGGGGAGCCACGGGCTGGGCGCGACCTCGATCAGCTTCTGGTTGCGGCGCTGGACCGAGCACTCCCGGTCCCACAGATGGGTCACCTGTCCGGTGCCGTCCCCGACGACTTGGATCTCGATGTGCTTGGCGCGGGGCAGGAGTTGCTCGACGTACACATCGCCGTTGCCGAAGGCGCGCTCGGCCTCGGAGCGGCAGCGCTCGTACGCCCAGGCGAGGTCCGACGCGTCGTGCACCGCGCGCATGCCGCGGCCGCCTCCCCCGGCGACCGCCTTCACCATGACGCCGTCGCGCACACCGGCGTGGAAATCTGTGGCCTGCGCGAGTGAGGTCGGGGCGCGGGTGGCCGCGAGGACGGGGACGCCGTGCTGCACAGCGAGCACCCGTGAACTCGCCTTGTCGCCGAAGAGAGCGAGGAGTTCGGGGGTGGGACCCACGAAGGTCAGCCCCGCCTCGGCACACGCCTTCGCGAAGTCGGCGTTCTCACTGAGGAACCCGTAGCCGGGGTGGACCAGGTCGCATCCCGCGCGCCCGGCGATCTCCACGATCTGACGCGCGTCGAGATAGGCGGCCACGCCTTCGCCCTTGAGCAGGTGGGCCTCGTCGGCGAGCCGCACATGGGCCGCCGAGCGGTCGTCCGCGGAGTGCACCGCCACGGTCCGCAGGCCGAGCGCCGACGCCGCGCGGTGGATCCGGACGGCGATCTCGCCCCGGTTGGCGATCAGCACACCTGTCATCGGACGTCTCCTCCACGGGCCGGAACGCGGGCCTTCTGTACGTGACGGCTTCGGGCTGTAGTGAGTGCTTCGGGCTGTACGTGGCACGGCTTCGGGGCGTGCCGGACGTACCGACGCGCCAGTGCATTGACGCTGGTGTCAACGTCAATGGCGCGCCCAGTCTGCGTTGACGCCGTCGTCAACGTCAATAAGCTGGGGCAATGCCGATCGCGAGAAACTCCTGGACCGTGCGCGACAAGCGGGACCGCCAAGACAGCGCCACCCGCGCCCGGCTGCTCACGGCGGCCCGCACGGTCTTCGAGCAGCGGGGCTACGCGCGCACGACGATCGCCGACATCACGGCGGAGGCCGACGTCGGCCGCGCCACGTTCTACGTCTACTTCGCCTCCAAGCAGGACGTCTTCGCCGTGCTCGCCGCCGATCTGCGGGACCGCTTCCTGGCGGCCCAGGAAGCGGCGGACCCCGAGGCCGAGGACCCGTATCTGCTCGCCGAGCGGACCAACGCGGCGTTCCTGGACGCCTACGTGGACAACCTCGCGTTCCTGACCGTGCTCGAACACCAGTCGCTCACGGATCCGGCGATGCGCGTGCTCCGCGACGAGATCAACGACCGCCCCCGCGGGCGCACCGCGCGCTACATCGCCCGTCTGGTGCGCCTGGGCCTCGCCGAGCCGGCCGGTTCGCCGGAGTCCGTGGCCACCGCCGCGGCCGGCATGGTCGCGGGCTTCGCACGGGCCGTGGCCGCCGACCCGGGCTACCGGGACGGGGCGGTCGCCGATCTGACGGCGATGTACCTGCGGCTGCTCGCCCTCACGCCCCGCGCCGGAGCAAAGCCCTGACCCCACGGGTTCCTCCGGCCCGTCCATTCGGCCCACGCCCGCTCGCGCCATGCACTCGCCCCTGTGTTGGCTTGAACCAAGCGTCCGGACGGAGGGGGAAGTTCCTCATGGAGACACCACATACGCCCTATGGCCAGGACCCCGGCTACGGGCAGGATCCGCATCAGCTGTACGGGCCCGACCCGGCGCACCCCACCTACCCGGCGTACGGGCCGTACGTCGACAGCGCGCCGCCTCCGCCCCCGCAACCGCGCGTCGACGCCGGCAAGATCTGGTCCGGCGGCCTGATGACCGCGCTCGTCGCCGCGCTGACCGCCGTGGCCGGTGTGCTCCTCGTCCGCGGTGTCCTCGGCGTCGCCGTGTTCGCGCCGGAGGGCGACGGCGCGATGGGTGACGCGTCCACCGGACTGCTCGCGGGCGGCGCCGCCGTCGCGGGCCTCGTGGCGACGCTGCTCCTGCATCTCCTGTGCCTCGGCACACCGCAGCCGGGGCGGTTTTTCTCCTGGATCGTCACGCTGGCGACGCTCGTCATGGTGCTGCTGCCGTTCACCACGTCGGTGGCCCTCGTGACGAAGGTGGGCACGGCCGGCGTCTATCTCGCCGTCGGACTCACCATCGGGATGCTGCTGACCCCCGTGGCGCGCGGGGCGGTCCGCGGCCGCTGACCAGACGTTCCCTGCCCCGGCTGCGGGTGGACGACCGCCCCGCAGCTACCGTTGCGCCATGGAACTCATAGGTGAGATCACCGTCGGCCGCCCCCTTCTCGTGCTGGCCGTGAAGGAAGAGGCGCAGTTCCTCGACACGGATCTCCCCGTCCTGCTCACCGGGATGGGCAAGGTCAACGCGGCGACCGCGCTCGCCACCGTCCTGGCCCGCGGCCCGCACCCCTCGGGCATCGTGAACCTGGGCACGGCGGGCGCGCTGCGCCCCGGCTGGACAGGCACCCACGTCATCGGCTCCGTGATCCAGCACGATCTCGACAACGCCGTGCTCGCCTCCCTGACGGGCGAGATCTACGGTGCGCCGATCGACCTGCCCGACCACGACGGGCCCGTCCTCGCGACCGGCGACTCCTTCATCTCCGACGAGGCGGCCCGCGCCCGCCTCGCCGCGCACGCCCCGCTCGTCGACATGGAGGGCTACGCACTCGCGTCCGCCGCCCGGCAGGCCGGTGTACCGCTGCGCATCGTCAAGCACGTCAGTGACGAGGCGGGCGACGGCGCGGCGAGGACCTGGCGCGAGACGGTCGCCGACTGCGCACGCGTCCTCGCCGACTGGACCGCGCGGAACGTCCCCGTACGCCCCTGATCCACGACTCCCCCGGCAGGATGCCCGAGCCTGCGATGAGATGATCGCGGACCATGTCCCGCGCACACCGGCGCTCCCGCCGAGGCCGCCGGGCGCCCTCCGACCGAGACGAGCACGCCTTGGGAACCCGGCCGACGGCCCAGGTCACCCGAACCGTCCCCTCCCCCGCCACGACCGCCTCCGCCGATCACGGCCACAGCCACGTGCCGGGCGCCAGGTCGATGTCCTGGCGCCGGCTGTGGGCGGCGCTGCGTCGCACGCCCGTGTCGATGTGGAACGACGACGTGTCGGACTGGGCCGCGGCGCTGACGTACTACGCGATCCTCGCCCTGCTGCCCGCCATGCTCGTGACCGTCTCGCTCATCGGCCTGGTCAGCCCGGCGACGACCGACGCCCTGATCGCGCATGTGACGGCCTGGGCGCCCGCCGAGTCGGGCGCCGCCCTGCACGGGTCGCTCCGCCACATGGCACACGAGCGGTCCGCCGCGCTCACCGTGACGATCGCGGGCGCCGTCAGCGCCCTGTGGTCGGCGTCGAGTTACTCGGCGGTGTTCCGGCGGGCCCTGCACACACTGCACGGCGTCCGCGACACGAGGCCCGTGTGGCGCAAGGCCCACCGCATCCTGCTGACCGCCTGCACCCTGCTCGCGCTCCTCGTGGCCAGCGCGCTCGTCCTCGTGCTCAGCGGATCCCTCGCCCAGTCGCTGGGGCACTGGCTCGGGCTCGGCGACTTGGGCGCCGCGGCCTGGAACCTCCTCAAGTGGCCTGCCCTGCTCTGCCTGGTGGCGCTGCTCGTCCTGGTGCTGTTCCGCTCGGGGCCGCCCGCCGCCCGAGGGTGGCGGCACGGCCTGCCGGGCGGTCTGCTGGCCGCGCTGATCTGGCTCGTCGCGTCGGCCGGCTTCACGCTCTACGCCTCGGAACTCGGCACCTACAGCAAGCTCTACGGCTCCCTGGCGGGCGTCGTCGTCTTCCTCGTCTGGCTGTGGGTGTCGAACCTGGCGCTGCTCGCGGGGGCCCAGTTCGGGGTCGAACTGGACCGGTCCGCGCCCCACGCGCCGCTGGTCAGCGCCCGCGACGCAGCGCCTGCGGAGTGAGGTCGGCAAGCGTCGGATAGCCGTCGACGGCCATGATCAGGTCGGTCTCCGCGAGCAGGGACCGCAGCACGTGGACGATGCCGTCGACGCCGCCGAGGGCGAGGCCGTATGCGTAGGGGCGGCCGATGCCGACCGCCGTCGCGCCGAGGGCGAGCGCCTTGACCACATCGGCTCCGGAGCGCACCCCCGAGTCGAACAGCACGGGCAGACCGTCGGCGGCCTCCACCACCTCGGGCAGGGCGTCGATGGCGGCGAGGCCTCCGTTGGCCTGCCGCCCGCCGTGGTTGGAGCAGTAGATCCCGTCGACGCCGCCGTCCTTGGCCCGACGTACGTCCTCGGGGTGGCACAGGCCCTTGACGATGAGCGGCAGGTCGGTGAGCGAGCGCAGCCAGGGGAGGTCGTCCCACGTCAGGGGGTTGCCGAAGACGCTCGCGAACTGCATGACGACGGCCTGCGTGTCATCGGCGCGGCCCTGCGGAAGCCGGGAGCGAAAGACCGGGTCGGAGGTGTAGTTGCTGAGGCAGTGGCCGCGCAGCTGGGGGAAGTTGCCGGTGGTCAGGTCGCGGGGCCGCCAGCCGGTGACCCAGGTGTCCATGGTGACGACGATCCCCTTGAAGCCTGCCGCCTCGGCGCGGCTGACGAGGCTCTCGGCGAGGTCGCGGTCGGTCGGTGTGTAGAGCTGGAAGAAGCCGGGGGTCTCGCCGAACTCCTTGGCCACGTCCTCCATGGGGTCCGCGGACAGGGTGGAGGCCACCATCGGAACTCCCGTGCGCGCGGCGGCCCGCGCCGTCGCGAGGTCCCCGTGCCCGTCCTGCCCGCAGAGCCCGATCACGCCGATGGGGCACATGAACAGCGGGCTGTCGAGCTTGAGTCCGAAGAGGTCGACGGTCAGGTCCCGCTTGCTCGCCCCGACGAACATGCGCGGAATCAGCCCCCACTGTTCGAAGGCGGTGACGTTCGCGCGCTGGGTGAACTCGTCGCCGGCGCCACCCGCGACGTACGACCACACGGACGGCGCGAGCGCCTCGCCGGCCCGCTGCTCCAACTCCGCGAAGGCCATGGGCAGCTCGGGGACGACGCCCCCGAGCGCGTTGAAGTAGATCTCGTGCTGGTAGTCACCGAACTGCTGCGTCATCGCGGCCACCCTCCTCGTCGAACGCCACCGTGTCCTGGCGGTGGCGATCAGACCCTAGTTGTATTGAGCATGAGCGTTGTTGACACGCGCGGGCCTTGAAGAAGGCGAAGGCCTCCGTGTGTGGTGGAGGTGTCGAATCTTCACCGCACGGAGGCCTTCATGTCCCACCGTAATGCCCGGCTGACCCTTCATGGCAGGCGGATCCTGGTCGACCGCGTCTGTGCCGGCCGGCCGATTGCCCACGTCGCAAAGGAAATGGGCATTTCCCGCCCCACCGCCTACAAGTGGGTGCGACGCTGGCGAGCAGAGGGAGAGGCCGGGCTTTACGACCGCTCCAGTCGCCCCTACGCAACACCGCTGCGGACCCCGCCGGCACGCGAGGAAGAAGTCTGCGAACTGCGCCGCAGCCGCAAGCTCGGTCCCGCCAGGATCGGCCCGATCCTCGGCATGCCTGCCTCGACGGTGCACCGTGTCCTGGTGCGACACGGCCTGAACCGCCTGGCGTTCATGGACCGGCCCACCGGACAGGTCATCCGCCGGTACGAACGCGACCAGCCCGGTGACCTCGTCCACGTCGACGTCAAGAAACTCGGCCGGATCCCGGACGGCGGCGGCCACCGGGTCCTGGGCCGCCAGGCCGGCCGAACCACCCGCAAGAGCATGGGCTTCGACTACGTGCACTCCGCCGTCGACGATCACACCCGCCTCGCCTACAGCGAGATCCACGCCGACGAAAAGGCCGCCACCTGCGCCGACTTCCTACGCCGGGCAGCCGCCTTCTTCACCACCCTCGGCATCACCAGGATCGAACGCGTGCTGACCGACAATGCCTGGTCCTACCGCAAGAGCTTCGCCTGGCGTCAGGCCCTGGCCGAACTCGGCGCCACGGGCAAGCTCACCCGCCCCTACCGACCACAGACCAACGGCAAGGTCGAACGCTTCAACCGCACCCTGCTCGATGAATGGGCCTACCTCCGCCCTTACACCAGCAACAGCGAACGAAGCGCAGCCCTGACAGACTTCCTCCACACCTACAACCACCACCGATGCCACACCGCACTCGCAGGCAAGCCCCCCATCAGCCGCGCAAACAACGCTCCAGGGCAATACACCTAGTGCGCAGGCCGATGGACGGGGGCCCGTGGGGTGCGGGGTCAGGTCCGCACCCCACGGGCGGCTCAGAGCCGGCTGCGCGCCGAACGCCAGGCGGAGATCGGCCGGAGGTCATGCGCCGCACGGCCGCCCGCGTCAGGTCGCGGCTCTGCGGGGCGGTGTCGAGGGAACGGTGCAGGGGCAACCCCTCGATCAGTGCGTCCAGTTGGCGGGCGGTTTCCGCGTCGAAGTGCCGCTCCAGGAGGTCGCGGCTGCGGGCCGTCCAGGCGTGGGTGAGTTCGCGGTACTCGTCGCGACGGGCGGCGAGTGCGTAGAGCTCGTGGGTGAGGACGAGATCCCGGCGCGGCCCTTCGGAGAGCGCGTGGATGAGGTCAGTGACGGCTTCCCGGGCCCGCTCGGGGGTGCAGGCGTCGGCCAGGTGCCGCTCGAACACGGCGACGATCTGGTCGGCGAACCGTTTGAAGGCCTCGCGCAACAGGTCGTCGATGCCTGCAAAGTGGTAGGTCATCGAGCCGAGCGGCACGTCGGCTCGCACGGCGATCCTGCGGTGGGAGACCCCGGCGACCCCCTCTTCGGCGATGTGGTCGAGGGTGGCGGCGAGGATGCGCTCGCGGCGCTGCGGGTCCGTGCGTCCGGTGGCCATGGGTGCGCCGGTCAGAGGGTGCGGACGGGGCGGGCGGGGTTGCCCACGGCGACGACGTTCGCCGGGATGTCCTTGGTGACGACGGCGCCGGCGCCGATGACGGAGTCATCCCCGATGGTCACCCCGGGACACACGATGACCCCGCCGCCGAGCCAGACGTTGTCGCCGATGGTGATGGGCAGCGCGGCTTCCAGCTTGTCGCGGCGGGGCCGCGGATCGTGCATGGCGGCGAACGCCGCGGGTACGCGAAGGCGACCGGCACCATCACCATCCGACACTGGAGGCGAATCCCATGGGCCTAGGCGGATGCATTCTGCTCATCGGCGCAGGCGCCATTCTCACGTTCGGCACCGACTGGCAGATGCGGAGCGTCAACCTCGATGTGGTCGGCGCGATCATGATGATCGTCGGCGTCATCGGTGTGCTGGCTTTCACCAGCATCGCCAAACGCAGGCGGGTCGTCGTGCCATCGTCCGCTCCGCTCATCGACGAAGAGCGAGATCGCCGTCTCTGATACGAGGCGACAGGTTCGCCGCGGGCATCGGTAGGCCACGGGCGATTGTCCGCACCGCATCGCATTGGGCCGGCCCACCTGCCCCAAGACGTTCGGATCGGAATAGCGTTCACAACCAGACTGCGCAAGTGGCCGGCTGACGGCACCTGGGAGAAGACGTTCACCGCCCTGCTCGTGCAGGCCGACGCCGAGGCGGCCTCGACTGCGTCGACGCCGTCGACTCCACGGTCACCCGTGCCCACCATCCCCGGCAGGGCCCTCGACCGAAGGCGCCCCTGCCGGGGACCGGACGACCACGCATCAGACGTCTCTCCCGGCCAGGTCCACACACACCGACAAGTTCGCGAGGCGCATGAACTGTGGCCGGTCGGTGGCAGGATGCCTGCTTTCGACAACTGCCTACCAGGCAACTCTGTGGAGCGGTGCATCAAGCTGAAGCGATGACGTGGCCTGGTCTGGCCGCATTGGAAGTTCGTGGGAGTCTTCATCTCGCCCGAAGGTGTGGAAAACGCCCCTAGTCCTGCTTGGCGTTCCTCTCTTGTTCGATGAGCTGGTCGGCCTTCTGCTGCGAGCTCGGCTGGTCCGCCAGGCCGCCCATGACGTCGGCCACATCTACACCTGTGCTGTCGAAATACCGCCCGGCGATCTCCTTCTGCTTCGACAGTGGCTGGTCCTTCAGCCATCGCTGGTTGTCCGCGCTGATGAGGTGCATCAGGGCACTGACCGGGTCCGTGCCGTGACCGAGGACTTCGGTCATGGGGATCTCCTTTCGTAGAAGGGGGCCAGGCGCCGAAGGCATGGAGTGACGGCCGCCGGGCGCCTGTACCGAAAGTCCTGCCCGAGGGACGCATGGGACAGCCGCAGCCTGCTCGCAATGAACTCCATTGAAGGAGCTTGCCGGTCGACCATGAGGGCACGTCAGTGTGACGCGCACGTGTAGCCGAGCACTGCCTCGTCTTCCATGGCACCGTCGGCACTGTCATCTTCTGCCCCACAGGCATGAGATGGCTTAACCCGCGCCAGCTTCACCGCGGCACCTCCACCTCAGCGCGGAAGGCCACTGGCTCGGTTCCACAGCATGGTTTCTCGTGCGGCCGTGACGTGGTTCGCGCCGGTCTCCGACCGAGGAGGTACCGGCCCGGCCTTCGCCGAACCGGGCCGGCCCACCTGTTCTTCGTACGCCCCTGTAATCGACGGGCGAACGAGCCACGGCGCAGGCGGCGTCGTGTCATCCGATTGCCCCTCAAATGGCCGATGAGACCGCTACTTATGGGGCGTACTTCTGGCGAGTACATGGCGGGGGTCGGCGGGCGCTCGTACGCGTCCCCCGGACGTGATCCATCACGGCACCAGGCCTGGGCGCCGACACCCGCGAGGCCTAGCCGTGCCGGGCGGAAGCCCTCATCGGCTTCACGCGCACGGCTCGGTTCGGTCCCGACGCGAGGATCGGATTGTGCACGGGTCCATGAGAGTGACGCCGCTGTGCCGTGACACCGAGCCCCACTCGTGCGGCGGCATCATCAGCTTCTACGGCTACTCTGCGCTCCCCCATCGGAGCACCACCGCGCTGCGGCGCGATCTGGACCGAGCCAGCTACCCACGCTGCACAGCGGGCAATCGGAAGCCGCAGTCGGTGGCTACACGGCTGGGGTTGCGCGCTCGCGTGACAGTGACTCAGCCCATACCGAGTCCGGGGTGTGACGCCACAGCTCAGGGCGCGTTCGGCCTGAGGGTCTCGCGTCTGTTGGTGCTTGCGCCGATTCCCAGCTTCGCCGCAGCCACTTGTCCCTCACGCAGCGACCCTGCACTCGATCCGACCCCGGGCGGCAACACCGGCTGCCGACACAAAGCGGTGGACGATCTGCTATGAATGCTTGGCTATTTTCCGGTTCGCCCGCATTGATCTGGGCACTTGGTTGTGAGCTGGGGGCCGAACTCGCTGGAGGTGCGGCGTGGCGGTACGGCATCGTCTGATCAAGGTGACTCCGCAGACTGTTTGGTCCGTCCTCGCGGACGGCAGCCGATACGCGGAGTGGGTAGTGGGAACGTCGGCCTCCGAGCCGGTGCGGGGGCAGTGGCCACAGGTGGACTCGGCGATCAGCTACGAAGTTCGCGTGGGCCCTCTGCGGCTCACCAATGAGACGGTTGTCCGGCAGTGCGAGGAGGGCTCCGTTCTCGGGTTGGAGGCACGAGCAGGCGCGCTGGGGACGGCGCGGATCGCCATCGAGCTCCGCCCCTGGGGAAAATACTGCCTGGTCATCGCGGATGAGCACCCGCTGCAGGGAGTGGGCGGGCTGCTCCACAACGTAGCGGTGGAGGCGCTGATCCAACTACGGCATCGCGCGATGCTGGCCCGCCTCGCTCGGGTCTGCGAGGCGCAACCCCAGGCCGAACAGCTGGAAGGCCTCCACAAGGGGCGTAGGGCGGCAGCTCACAGCACTGGCGGCGGCCATGCCTGACGCGGTGGTGATCGGAGCCGGCCCCAACGGGCTGGTGGCGGCCAATCTGCTGGCCGACGAGGGATGGAGCGTGGAGGTACTCGAGGAGCAGCCCAGACCCGGTGGCGCAGTGCGCCACAACAGGGAGGTCGAAGCCGATTTCGTCAGTGACCTCTTCAGCTCCTTCTACCCCCTCGCGGCCGCGTCACCGGTGCTGGCGCGTCTTGGACTCGAGGACCACGGTCTGCGCTGGAGCCACGCGCCACGTGTGCTGGCCCACCCGCTCAGTGACGGCAGGTGTGCGGTGCTGGCCCGCGGGATCGACGCCACCGCCGACTCTCTCGACGCCTTTCACCCGGGCGACGGGGACGCCTGGCGACGTCTGCACGAGATGTGGGAACGGCTTGGCCCCGACATTCTGGGCGCTCTGTTCACCCCCTTCCCTCCACTACGCGCCACGGCCCGTCTCGGCGTCAGGCTGAAGGCGGCCGGCGGCTTACGGATGGCCCGCACCCTGATCCTGCCGGTGCGCCGCATGGGGGACGAAGAGTTTCGGGGCGAAGGCGGCAAACTACTGCTGGCCGGGAACGCGCTGCATGCCGACCTCCCGCCGGAAGCAGCGGGCAGCGGAGGTTTCGGCTGGCTGATGTCCATGCTCGGACAGACTTACGGCTTCCCCGTGCCGGTCGGTGGCGCCGGGGCCCTGACGGCGGCTCTCGTCCGCCGGCTGCGCAAGCGTGGCGGCGTTCTCCGCTGCGGGCAGCGGGTCCGCCGCATCATCGTGCGTGACGGGCGAGCCGCCGGTGTGCACACCGCCGACGGAGAGACAGTGGCCGCACGTCGCGCCGTCCTGGCAGACGTGTCCGCGCCCGCCCTGTACGGCGAACTCGTCGCAGCGGAGCACCTTCCCTCCCAGCTGATAGCCGACCTGAAGCGATTTCAGTGGGACTTGCCCACTTTCAAGGTGGACTGGGCATGCGACGGGCCCGTGCCCTGGCAGGCCGAAGCAGCGGCTCAAGCCGGAACCGTGCACGTGGCCGACGGCATGGACGAACTCACCCGCTTCGCAGCCCAGATCACCATGGGCTATGTACCCGACCGGCCCTTTGCCCTGTTCGGCCAGATGACGACGGCGGACCCCTCGCGTTCACCTCAAGGCACCGAGGCCGCTTGGGCGTACACACACGTCCCACACGAAATCAAGTCCGACGCGGGCGACGAGGGCCTGACGGGTACTTGGAGCACCAAGGAGCAGGAGGTCATGGCCGACCGGATCGAACGTCAGGTCGAGCGATTCGCGCCCGGCTTCCGCTCCCTCATCCGTGCCCGCCGCATCCTGGCCCCGCCCACGCTCCAGTCGCTCGACAGCAATCTGCACGACGGCGCCATCAACGGCGGCACCGCGGCAATGCACCAGCAGTTCGTCTTCCGCCCCGTCCCCGGAACGGGACGCCCCGAGACACCCATACGCAGTCTCTACCTCGCTTCAGCTTCCGCCCACCCCGGCGGAGGGGTCCATGGAGCACCCGGAGCCAATGCCGCCCGCGCGGCCCTGCGTCGGCACCGGCCCTCCGGCCTCACCCGCGCACAACGCGTCCTGACCCACCGGGACCGGACAGGAAGAAGACCACCGCTCACCCACTGAGGGCCGGGGAACACCGAAAGGTCAGACGTGGATGGCAACCCCCTCAAAGGCATGCGCCGGCCCACGGTGCCGGCTATGCCGTCGCTTCCCTCAACGACTTCTGTTAGCGCTTCTCACAGCAGGGCATGCCGCCTGACCAGGCGGAGCGCTGGGTGCACAGTGCCTCGCTGCTCCACTCCAACGGGAACACGGCGGACATCGCCGTGACCGGAGGGCGGCTCGTCGAAGTCTGCGGCCGGGTCGGCGACCGGGGCAGACCACGGCCGGCTCGGGTCCAGGGGCCTCTTCGGCTGGCAGGCCAAGCACGCCCGCGACCGGCCGTCTCTGGCACTGGTACGGAAGGGGGCCGGCTGGCGGAACGCGACTCGGAGACGGCGATCGATGGGCCTACGAGTCGGCCCATCGATCGCCGTCTCGTAGGCCACTCCCGGGAACGCCGCGGGGCGTCCACCGTCGCGTGGGCGGAGGACCACAGTGATTCACGCCTGTCACCTCGGCCGGACCGGACTTCGGTGAGTGACGGGTTTCCACGTAGAGCAGGCCGAGGACGCCCAGGCAGCCTGAAGCGAAACACAACCGGTCCGCATACCGGCGCGGAAGGCCTGGACGGGTTTCAGTGACGCACGATCGCGCGCTCCGGGTGACCGTGGCCCGGCCCTCCATGCTCCCCGCGGGAGAGCCGCGAGCCTTCGCCCCTAGGCACTGTCGGGGCGAAGGTATCCGGTCACCGCACCAAGGCGAGCGCGCGAGGCGGGCCGGAACTCCCGAGACCCGGGCCCGGCTACCGTTGGGGCAACCGGCGGGAATTCGTACGTCAGGTGCCGTACGCCTCTGGCGCCGGCGCCGGGTTCCGCCACTCGAGCATGAGGATCGTCGCGTCATCCCGGAGGCGGTTCTCCTGGGCATCCAGGATCGCGTGGATGAGGCGCCGAAGTGTCTCCGGCGCCAGCTCGCCTGTCGCGGCGGCCCGCACGACGTAGTCGGCGAACCGTTCGAGTCCAAGTTCGCCGCCGTCCCCCGTACGGGCATCCGTGACGCCGTCGGTGAACATCAGTACGCGGTCCCCCGGCTCGAGGGAAATTTCGTGCACTCGTCGTGGCTCCACAGTGAAGGCGGCCGGCATCCCCATGGGCGGGTCGGCCTCGCGGTCCATCGCTCCGGCGACCAGGCGTTGGTCGCGGATGAGGAGCGGCGCCGGGTGTCCGCAGTTGATCCAGCGCAACTTGCCGGTGCGTAGGTCCAGTTGGGCGAGGATGGAGGTGCAGAAGCGGTTCGGCAGCCACTCGGACAGGGCCGTGTCGACGGACTCCACGAGGTCCGGGAGGTCTGCTCCGTCGCGACGCGCGTGACGGCAGGCGGCCAGCGCGACCACTGAGGTCAGGCCGGAGGCCAGATCGTGCCCCATGGCATCCAGGATCGCGGTGTGGAGGATCGAGTCGGTCAGCGCGTGGTCGAACGCGTCTCCGCCGATTTCGTACGCCGGTTCCAGGACGGCTGTCGACACGGCGCGTGTCGACCCGATCGTGCGGGGCGGAAGGTAGGCGCGCAGCATCTCGGCGGCCAGTCGCATGGGTTCCGTACGGGTTTGACGGACGTAGGTGTCCTTGTACGCCTTCTTTGACGTGACCATCATGGCGAGCAGAGCCGCGAGTGTCCTGCCTCGGCGCAGGGACAGCGGATCGAGAGCGGGCGACCGTACAGCGAGGACCCCCAGGCGTTCCGCCCCGTCCACGAGCGGCAACCAGGCTGTCATCCCTCCGAAGTCGGACTCCTCGACGCGCAGGGACTGGGTGCGGTAGGTCCAGCCGGCGAGCGAGTCGTCAATGGGAAGCGCCGGTAACACGTCGTTGAGCGGTGTCAGCTGTCGTTGCTGCAGATCGGCCAGGTACACCACGGAATGCTCAAGTCCCAGGGCCTTGGAACAACGCGCGACAGCGGTGGTCAGGTCGAGCGTCGAGGTGCCGGGATCCGCGAGGAACTCGCCCAGGGCAACGTCAGGGATCTCAGGAACCGACACCTCATCACCCCTCCTCCGGAACCTGGTCCGGTCCACGGCGGATGCGTACCTGTGCAGTCTCACACCAGGCCGCCTGGCTCGCGCGCGGGGAGAAGACTCATCGTGGCTCTTCGGAGCCTCCGCCGTGCCTGGGTTCGCTGTCCGGCCAGGGAAATGCCCAGGTGAACGGGGCTTCTGCCGAACGCGTCCGAGAACCCCTGGAAAGGGTTTCTCGTCGGTTCTGGAGAGCATGGGATGGGGCATCGCTTTCCGGGCACCCTCAGGCGGCGTGGTCCAGGCAGTCCGCCACGACGTCCTTGTCCAGGGCTGCCCGCACCAGTGCCGAGGCCATTGCCGCGCTCGTCGACGCATCCTCGGCAATGCGGACCAGCTCTGAGGTCCGCGGCGGCAATCCGAGACGCTCGGCGCCCTGGGGCGCCTTGGAGTCCACGAAGGGAGTCAACTGCCCGGTCGTGAACGACCGGGCTTGCTGCGTGCAGGCCCCGAGAACCAGTGGTCATCAGTCCCGCCGGGAGTTTCAGCTCGTCGAGCAACTCCCCCATGCGTCTCGCGGCTTGGCGCACGCACGTGAAGTCATCCCCATCGGGAGGGTCGAGGTCGAAGACCAGACGGTCGGGCTCGTCCATCCGATCGGTTCGGTCGGTCGGTCCGGGACAGCCAACGGCGCGGCGTGATGCAGGCCTGGTCGGCGAGGTAGACGAGGGTCGCGGTGTCCTCGCACACGGTGTGGACGACCGTGCCCCCTTCTTTGGGCACCTCGCCCCGTTCGATCCAGTCCGGGTAGTGGTCAGGGGTGTCCTTCTGCATGGACTGGGGTCCGTCGATGCCGTCCGGGTGGCGTTCCAGCATCAGGGGCGGCACCGCAGGTGCGGCAGCATCTGGCGGGCGACGGCTCGGTAGTACTCAACAAGGTCACTCTTCGTGTACTCCTTGCCGCTGCCGCTCGCGGGGAACAGCACCTTGCCCGGTCGGTGGATGTCGAGGGTGCGGCGGCCCACGCGGACCGTCTCGGTGCTGGTCATGCCGGTTTCCTCCGGTCAGCGCACAACGGCCGTCTCGACGAGCAGCCGTGCCGCCGCCGCGATCGTCCCGGCAGCGATGCCGGCTGCGTGCAGTTGTTCCGCGGGACTCGCCGAGCCGGGCATCGTCCGGACAACGAGACGCACCAGCCGCGGGACCGGACGGCCGTCGGTGAAGGCGTCAAGCACGGGCCGGACAGCGGTACGCCCAGAGGATTTGCCGCTGCCTTCGCGCCGCCGAGGTCGACGGTGAAGCCGTGGCCACGATGACGGTAGGTGCGGCGCTCCCCGATTCCGAGTGAGGCCGCCACGTTGCGGCCCGCGATCTTCCCGTGCCGCCAGGCGTGCTGCGCGATCATCGGCGTGTATTGGCCGGGCCTGTCAAGGTCAGGTACAGCGGCAG
Organism: Streptomyces sp. NBC_01003; assembly: GCF_045162695.1. NCBI lineage: Bacteria > Bacillati > Actinomycetota > Actinomycetes > Kitasatosporales > Streptomycetaceae > Streptomyces > Streptomyces sp. NBC_01003. The sequence continues at coordinate 8,957,192 of NZ_CP108707.1, read as the reverse complement.
CGTCTCCGCACGCGAACACCTTGGAGTGGTTGGGGACTTGGAGGGGGTCGACGAGCAGCCGGCCGCGCTCCATGGGCAGTCCGAGTGCCTCGGCGAGCGGATCGGACCGTACACCGACACACCAGACCAAGGTCCGGCTCTCGACGAACTCGCCGTCGTTGAGCAGCACTCCGTTCGAGGTCGCCTCTTTGACGGCGGTCTCGGTGCACACGTCCACGCCTCGCCGACGCAGCACGCGGTCGGCCGTGCGCGACAGCCGCTCGTCCAGCTCCGAGGACGCGCTCGGCGATGTCGAGCAGCAGCCACCGGGGCCGCAGGCCCTCCCGTAGCGGCTGCTTGCGCACCAGCGCGTCGGTGAACAGCTGCCCGTGGGCCGCGGCCTCCGTACCGGTGCAGCCGGCACCGACCACCACGAATGTGCAGCGCGAGGCGCAGCTCTTGGGGTCGTCGGCAGTAGCGGGCTCGACCTGGCGGGTCACGTGGTCGCGCAGGTACAGCGCCTCGGGCAGTCCTCGGAAGCCGTGTGCGTGCTCGGCGACGCCGGGAATGGGCAGCAGTTTGTTGATGCTTCCCGCGGCCAGCACGAGCCGGTCGGACGTGGGTGAGCCCTCGCCGCCCACGGGATCGCTGTAGTGCACCGTCTGTCCCTTGAGGTCGATGCCGTCGGCCTCTCCCAGCACCTGCCTCACGTGAGGCAGGGTGCCGGTCAGCGAGACGGTGACACGGGGTGGTTCCAGGACTCCTGCGGCGACCTGAGGCAGCAGGGGCAGATACAGAAAAAGTGGTCGGTCGGGTTGAGGAGGATGATCTCCGCCTTGCGCCCGGCCAGCCGGGACAGTGTGCGGGCCGTCTGATACCCGGCGAAGCCGGCACCGACGATCACGATGCGAGGTTGCGCCACGTTCCGCCTCCGAGGCGGTCGCTCATACGGGCTTACCGCGTCCCCCTGCCCGGAGCGGCCAAACACCCCGGGACGGCCCGAGGTGAGAATCTCCCGCGCTGCGGATCACCTTGCGTGCGAAGACGGCTGCCCCGCAGACGATGACGGCGGCCTTACCGGCCCGCCCACGGTTGCGGGACACCCATTCCAGCGCGCTGCCCGGCCGGGACTTCGCGTCGAAGCTCCCGTGCGCGCCGAAGTCCCGTCCCCGAGGGCCTTCGGCGGGGCGCCAGAGGTAGCCGGTCCCGGCATGCTCGCCTTCCTCGATCTGGGAGTCGTATCCGGTGCGGGCGAGGTACCGGCCGAGCCGACCGGGAACCAGCGCGTTGGCCACCACTGTGGCCACCTTGGACCCGCCGACCCAGCACTCACGCCACCGCGGGTGTGCAGCGGCGTGGACTATGGCACGGGCGGCCAGTTCCGGTTCATAGATCGCGGCAGCGGGCGGGCCCGCCCCGGCACTCGGATCAACATCCAGTCGGCTTGGGGTGTGTTGACGGCGGGCAACTGCACCATCGATCCGGCCGAACGCGTCGGCCACCTGTTGGGCAGCCCGATCAATGGCCTTGGGGTCGGCCACGTCGACGGTGACGATGAGCGCCTCGCCGCCCGCGTGCCGCGCCTCGTCCGCCGCCGCGGCCAGTCCGGCAATGCCCCGGTCCAAGAGAGCGGCCCGGTCGCTGCGGGCGGCGAAGGTCAGGACCGCGGCCAGACCCACGCCGACGCTCGCCCCGGTCACGACGACGGTCCTTGAAAGCCGGATCATGACTCGCCGGGCCGGGCGTTGTCGTCTCCGAGCTGCTCCGAACGGCCCATGGGCGCCGGGTACCCGACCGCCAGGACACGTAACGCCGTTCTTTTCGTGCCGCGTCGGAGTTCGGAATACCGAGTGTGCCTACGACTGCCCCGCCCGGGCCGTGGCGCCCCCTTTGCGCCTGATCAGATCCTGGGCGCCCGCCTGCGCTGGGCGAGCTGGCGATCCAGTTCGGTGCGGATGTCGGCGCACAATACGCCCGAGCGGCCCCACTCGACCAGCAGCTCGGCAACGTGCCGGAGCTTGATGTCGGTGCGCATGGACGTCTCCCGCAGGACGTCCCAGGCGTCCGCCGGCGTCATCCGCCCTACGGCGATGAGCACGCCGGCCGCTTGGTCGACCACCGCGTCGAAGGCCCCCGGCTGCGGCCGACCGGTTCCGCCTTCCGAGTCCAGCACGGATGCCTCAGGACCTTCGGCCGCAGGCTCATCGCTTCGCTGCTCATGGGGGTGGGGCCTCAAGGGTGCCTCCAGGACAATCGGCGACAAATGTAGCCACTACTTTCACCGTCCCCGAGTGACCTGACAATCCGCCGAGAGGCCTACAGCGTGGCCTTGGGCGTGGCACAACAACAGCCACCTCAGGAGCTCACAGGTGTCGTTCTTGTCCCGGTGCGCCGCGTGCATGCGGCTGCCCGGTCTTCGACGATGACGTCGGTGATGAACATGTCCTCGAACTCGCCGTCGGTGAGCACGGCGTCGGTCCGGGCCGGATCGATCCCTGGCGCGCGACTTTCCCCGGTTGCAGTCCAGCAGCCCGGCAGTCTCACCCCGATGTTGCCTGCGGTGACGCAGTGCAGGTCCGCATCCGCCCGCGCAGCAGCCGATGCCGGCTGTCGGCCTCAGCAGCCACCAAAATCTCCGCGGCTCAGAGCACTCACCCCTCCCCCATCGCCGGCGTGCGGGCCCGTCCTCGCCGCCGACACCCTGGTGCCGCATAGTTGGATCACTCCCGGGTACCGGGGAGATGGCAGACCCCCACCCGGCGAACCCGCGCCGGGCGGCCCACTCGGAGCCACTAGGGGACAAACGATGTGTGACGACAGCATCCCCAAGGAACTTTTCGCGGCCGCCGCCCAGGACGCCCTGCGCGACCTCCACCAAGCACCCGACGACCTGGCCGCGCTGGACACGCTGGCCGCCTGCGACATTCTCGTTCCTGAACCTACAGAACTCGGCACTCACGACCACCCGGAAGAGGGCGGACTGACCCTCCCCGTGATCGATGACCCGCCACGCCTCCGTGCCGTCCCCGTCTTCACGTCAGCAGAGCGAATGGGCCAGGCACTCCCCGACATTGTCGTAAGTCACCAGATACAACTTGGACTGCTGGCAGCCAACTGGCCCACCGACGAAGACCTGGCGCTCCTCATCGACCCTGGCCACCACGACGGCGTGATCCTCACCAGCCGAGGCGTGCGAGCCCTGCTCGCCCCGCCCCGGACATGACCGCGACCTCACCAAGCGCTCATGACTGGGAAGCAGACCACCCCCGGCGTGGCCCTGGCCCTGGCCCTGGCCCATGAACATGTCTCCACCGCCTGACCGATGCACTGGGGATGATTCCGGTAGCCACCATCGGCAAGGCCGCCGCCAGTCTGTGGTGGCCCGCGAGTGCGTCGGGCTTGCGCCGTGGCTGCCTGTGCCTGCCCCTTACATCCGGGCGGGCCGTGTGGCCCTCCGAGTCATGGGTACTAAAGATACAAAACGGGCATTGTGGACAGGCCCGAGTTCCTGCTGCAACGGGTCGACCTGGTGAGAACGGAGGGTGGTGTGACGGGACGCCGTCAACCACGACAGAGGAGGGAGAGGCAGATGGCGCGCTCGGTCGGTATCGATCTCGGCACGACGAACTCGGTGGTCTCGGTCCTCGAGGGCGGTGAGCCCACCGTGATCACCAACACGGAGGGGGCCAGGACCACCCCGTCGGTCGTGGCCTTCACCAAGAGTGGCGAAGTACTCGTCGGCGAGGTCGCCAAAAGGCAGGCAGTGACGAACGTGGAGCGCACCGCGCGCTCGGTGAAACGGCACATGGGAGACCACGGCTGGCGGTTCCCGGAAGCCGGGGACATCAACGGCAAGCAGTACAGCGCACAGGAGATCTCCGCGCGCGTGCTGCAGAAGCTGAAGCGGGATGCGGAGGCGTACCTGGGTGAGGACGTCACCGACGCCGTGGTTACCGTCCCGGCGTACTTCGACGACTCCCAGAGGCAGGCGACGAAGGAGGCCGGGGAGATCGCCGGTCTGAACGTCCTGCGGATCGTGAACGAGCCCACGGCCGCGGCGCTGGCGTACGGATTGGACAAGGAGAACGAACAGACCGTGCTGGTCTTCGACCTGGGTGGCGGCACCTTCGACGTGTCGCTGCTGGAGATGGGCGAGGGCGTCATCGAGGTCAAGGCCACCAACGGCGACACCAACCTCGGCGGTGACGACTGGGACCAGCGCATCGTGGACCACCTGGTCAAGCAGTTCAAGAACGGCCACGGCGTCGATCTGTCCAAGGACAAGATGGCGGTGCAGCGACTGCGGGAGACCGCCGAGAAGGCCAAGATCGAGCTCTCGTCCTCGACCGAGACCACGATCAACCTGCCCTACATCACGGCGTCCGCCGAGGGCCCGCTGCACCTGGACGAGAAGCTCACGCGCGCCCAGTTCCAGCAGCTCACGTCCGACCTCCTGGAGCGCTGCAAAACACCGTTCCACAACGCGATCAAGGATGCCGGCGTCAAGCTGTCCGACATCCATCATGTGATCCTCGTGGGCGGCTCCACGCGGATGCCGGCCGTGACCGAACTGGTCCGTGAGCTCACGGGCAAAGATCCGAACAGGGGCGTCAACCCGGACGAGGTCGTCGCCATCGGCGCCGCCCTGCAGGCCGGTGTCCTCAAGGGTGAGGTCAAGGACATCCTGCTCCTCGACGTGACCCCGCTGTCCCTCGGCATCGAGACCAAGGGAGGGATCATGACGAAGCTCATCGAGCGCAACACCACGATCCCGACCAAGCGTTCCGAGATCTTCACGACGGCCGAGGACAACCAGCCGTCCGTGCAGATCCAGGTCTACCAGGGCGAGCGCGAGATCGCGGCGTACAACAAGAAGCTCGGGATGTTCGAGCTCACCGGTCTGCCGCCGGCCCCGCGTGGTGTCCCGCAGATCGAGGTCGCCTTCGACATCGACGCCAACGGCATCATGCACGTGACCGCGAAGGACCTGGGCACGGGCAAGGAGCAGAAGATGACCGTCACCGGCGGCTCCGCCCTGCCCAAGGACGACATCAACCGCATGGTCCACGAAGCCGAGCAGTACGCCGAGGAGGACCACCGTCGCCGCGAGGCCGCCGAGACGCGCAACCAGGGCGAGCAGCTCGTCTACCAGACGGAGAAGTTCCTCAAGGACAACGAGGACAAGGTCCCCGGCGAGGTCAAGACCGAGGTCGAGGAGTCCATCGCCGAGCTGAAGGAGAAGCTCAAGGGCGAGTCCGCCGAGGGCGAGGACACCGCCGAGATCCGCACCGCCACCGAGAAGGTCGCCGCCGTCTCGCAGAAGCTGGGCCAGGCCATGTACGCCCAGGCGCAGGGCGCGCAGGCCGCGGGCGGTCCCGAGGCCGGAGCCCCGGGCGACGAGCACAAGGCCGCTGATGACGACGTCGTCGACGCCGAGATCGTCGACGAGGACAAGCCCGAGGCGGGCTGACCATGGAGAAGGAACGACTGCCGGTCACAGACCTCTCACTGCGGCGCCAGCTCGAGGAGCGCACGGCCGACCTGCAGCGAGTGAAGGCGGAGTACGACAACTACCGCAAGCAGGTACGGCGAGATCGCATGGCCGTGCGGGAGATCGCCGTCGCCAACGTTCTTCACGCTCTGCTTCCCGTGCTGGATGCCGTCGACCGCGCGTGCGAGCACGAGCCGATCACGCCGGGTCTTGACGACATCGCCGACACCCTGCGAACCCAGCTCGGCTCGCTGGGCCTTCAGTCGTTCGGCGAGACGGGCGACGCGTTCGACCCCGCCTTCCACGACGCCGTGGCCCATCATGTCTCCTCGGACGCCGACCGATTGGCCTGTACGCAGATCCTCTGCCTCGGGTACCGAGTCGGTGACCACCTGCTGCGTCCGGCCCACGTGGAGGTCGTCGGACCGCCTCGACCCGAAGGGGATCCCCACCTCGGGCATGACACAGGGATCTGAGCCGATTCGGAACGGATGGGGCGACAGCACATCATGCTGCCGGCCTCGGAGTTGGGTGCCTCCTCCCAGCGACGGTCGCTGCGGCACCCGATTTCTTACGCAGACGGATGCGGTCGGCGGGGGATGACCTCCTGACTACCCGGCAGAGACGCTGCCACCCACCCCGGTGCCCCACGGCTCGCACCGCGCCCGCGCGCCCACTCTCGCTCTGCCGCCACCTTCGTGAGTCGGCACCACGCTGCAGGTCGACGGGGCCCCGCGTCGCTTGATCGTCGACACGTGCACGACGCTGCTCGACGCTCTATGCGAACGGCTGGGGGTGACGAGCCCCAACAAGGGCTGTGACCACGCCGATACACCACATCACTGCCAATGCGGACGTCGACGAGATCAAGGCGCACTGGCTTCCTGAGCGAGACGCCCATGTCAATACCATGAGGTCGAAGGGTATCGGGGAGATCGGCATCGTCGGCACGACCGCCGCGGTGTGGAACGCGGGGTGGTACGCCTGAGGTGTGCGCGTACGAGACCTGCCGATCATGCTGGACGAGGTGCTGCGCGCTGGAGGAGCGGCCGGCATGGTGTCCACACCACCGCAGGAAAGCCTCACACAGTTGTCGGGGCATGGATGCTCAGAGCGCATCGAACGTCGACGGGAAACCGTCCGCCGTGGGGCCACCACAACAACTGCCTTCCCCTAAAGGTCCGCAGGAAGATGATGGCGGTCGTCCTCGTGGAAGCTCAGCGCGCCACGGGCGAAGTGCGGACATGGAGTGGCTGGAGGCCGTCGCCCGCGCCCACCACGGCGTCATCGACGCCCTCGCGGCCCATACCGACGTTCTCCCTCTGCGCCTGGCAACCGTCCATCTCGACAACGCGCGCGCCCGTGAGGTGCTCGACGACCGAGCGGCGGTGCTCGACGAGCAGCTCACTCGGCTCGCAGGTCACGTCGAGTGGGGTGTCAAGATCTACGCAGACCCCTCGGCTCCAACTCCCGCCCCAGCCACGGCCGAAGCCGGCGCTCTGTCCCCGAGCCGGGCCTATCTTCTACAGCGCAGGGCACAGAAGGGTGTCCGTGACCAGGCCTACCGGGCTGCGCAGCAGGCTGCCGAGCGGGTGGAAGCAGCCGGGCGCCAGTTCGCGGTCGGCCGTGCACGTCATCGTGTCCAGCAGGGTGACCTCGCTACCACGGGGGACGAAAACGTCCTCAACGACGCGTATCTCGTCTCCATGGACCGCGCTGAGAGCTTCCGCTCCCAGGCCGCACGAGCTGCCGAGGGACTCCAAGGAGTGAGAGTGGAGGTCACCGGCCCATGGGCTCCGTACTCGTTCGCGGCAGCCTCTCCCGGGTCAGACCCTCCCATGGACGGACCAATCGCATGATGACGGCAGACGAATCGTCCGAGGTGGCCCCACTACCGGACCGACAGGTCGCCCTCATAGACCTGCTCGACCGGCTGCTCAGCGGAGGCGCGGTCATCACCGGGGATGTGGTGCTCTCCATCGCCGACATCGACCTCGTGCGCATATCGCTGCGCGCCCTGATCGTGTCCATCGGCCCGGACAACCCCTCGCCATGGCCCCCGCCCACTACAGCAGGACACAGCGATGACCTCCGAAGAACACGGTAGGCACGCACAGCGGCAAGCCGAGGTCGCTGAGGCTGCCACGCGCGCCTTCCGGTTGCCCCGCCACGCCCCGTGACCTCCCCTCGGGGGCCGAGCCCGCACGTGCACCCTCACACCGGATCAGCTCCGACCCTGACACAGCGGAACGGGACCTGGTCAGGCTGGTTCTCACGCTTGTGGAACTGTTGCGTCAGCTCATGGAACGCCAGGCGCTCCACCGGGTCGACCAGGGCGACCTCACCGAAGAGCAGGAGGAGCGCCTCGGTGCCACGCTCATGGTCCTTCACGAACGCATGGCTAGTCTGTGTGCCGAGTACGGGCTGACGATGGAAGACCTGAATCTGGATTTGGGGCCACTCGGTACATTGCTGCCGCCGTCCGCGTGACTCCATGCAGTGGCCAGGCCAAGCTTCGGCCAGACGGGTCTCGGGACTGGACCGAGCGAAGGCGGGGCCGAGGAGACGTTTGACCTGCTCGGCCGACCCGAGTGCACAAGCCTCGTTCTCGGCCAGAATCGCACTTGAGGTACGACGACCGAGGGCCGTAACGCTTTAATAGCGACGCCAACCAAAGGTTATCCCCGTAGCGCCCGCTAATTATATCGCCACGACAACCCTCGGTAGCCAATCACTCACCGACCGCCAACGAAGGAATTTTCCGGCGTCATTTCCCGGTTCTTGCCTGACAATGGAGAAGGACTCTTTTCTCAGTCGAGGAGCTGATCCATGTGGCTGGTGCGGGAAAGAAATTGCACGGCAAGGCCCAGGAGACCATGGGCAAGGCCAAGGAGAAGGTCGGACGAGCAACAGGCGACAACGAGCTGCGGATGAAGGGGACGGGCGATCGACTCAAGGGTAAAGCCGAAAAGGCAGCTGGTGAAGTCGAACAGACCGTCCGCGGAGGGGCAGAGGAAACGAAGGGAAAGATCCGGAAGCACACCTGATCTCTAGACGGACACGGGCCCCGAAGGGACTGAACTCCCCTCAGGGCCCGAGCCGTTGACGTTGAGTTCAAACGGCCACTTCCCCTGTGGACCACTGACCACCTGGTCGGCGGCTGTGCCTGGCGGGCCTTGCCGCCGCGCTTCGGGGCGTCGAAGTCGGCCGTGCACCGCCGGTTAGCCATCTGGTGCAGCCGGTGTCCGGGGCCGGCTGCACCAGAGAGTCCTTCACGCCTCGACGAGCAGGGCCTGGCAGGACTTCTGTAGCGCCGCCACGGACCATGGGCCATTCCTTCAGCGTACCGCCCACCGACTCGCCACCTCGGCGACGATGTGGTGATTCATCGTGTGCTCCTGTTCCCTTAGCACAGGAAGAGGGCACCAGTGCTTATGTTTTTATCCCCTGCCTCACGGGCACAGGGTCAGTGAGGCTCCGTGGAGGTATCGAGATGACTGCCGGAGAAAGAGCCAAGGCAAAGGCCGAACAGGTCGTCGGAAAGACCCTGCGGAAGGCGGCTCACGCAGCACACAAAGAAACCCTTGCAGCGAAAGGCGCTGCTCTCGAAGCACGGGGCATGATGCGGGGCGCGAAAGAGAACTCCAAGGGCGTCTTCAAGCGTTGACGCAATCATGACGTTGGACGTCAGGAGCTTCGCTTCCGCGAAGGCGTAAGCGGCCAGCTCTCGCGAACGGCGCGCGTGCTTGAAAACCCATGTCTGCGTCCAAACTCACGGGCATCCGACGATCAGGGAGTCGAGCTCCCGTAGCGGAGGAAAAGATGATCATCCTCGGAGTCATTCTGCTCGTTATCGGGCTCCTGGCAGGAATCGGCATTCTCTGGACCATCGGAGGCATCCTGGTGATCATCGGAGTTGTGCTGTGGATTCTGGGGAGCGTCGGGCACGCAGTCGGCGGCCGACGGCACTACTGGTGATCCATCTCGAGATCAACTTCTGCCGCATGTGCGGTCTACGCCACGAGTTCGATGGTGCAGCAGGTTCCACGTGATGGCCGGACTCGAGTCGCTCGTAGGCTGCAGGCCTGCAGCGTCAGCTCCGCGGCAGGAGCGTTCCGAGTGGCCCGAGGTCGAGGTTGAGATCCTCCGGCCGGACTCCGTGCTGCTCGCAGAGTTCTGCCATCCGCTGGTCGAGCAGCATCAGGGTGGTTCCGATCTCGTCAGCCTGCGCATCGCTGAGATCGCCTTGATCGACACGTCGAATTGCCTGCCGCTCCATCAACTGCCGGAGGAGCTCGACCACGGTGAGCACGAAGGCGACGAGGTCACGTCCCACCTTGTCGGAGTCAAGATCAAGTCGAGATTCGGTCACAACGGACCTCCGTCCGCCCAGGGCGCCGGAACGCGTTCGTTGACGGACGACAACAGAGCATGAAGCGACAGGCGCACCAGGGGAACGTCGGCGATGGCGATGACCAGGTCGCCACTGATGACCACCCCGGTGGCCAGGAGTCGGTCCAACAGATCGACGAGAGGCACCCCGATGGGGCCGTTTAGTGGCCCGGGGCTGTCCCAAGGCGCCACGTCGTCGTAGGTCACGGTCTACACCTCACCAATAAATGAGTAGGGCACCCACGGCCCCGACAGCTCGATCTCCACCCCGGTCCGTGCTCGCAACGACCGTGTCAGCAGGGCGAGTTCGTCGGCGCGCTGTTCGGCTACCAGATAGGTTGCGTTGAGGACCTGGATCCGCCGTTCCCCGGAGAGCTGGGGGGCATGCGGTCGCAACCTACGGGATGCCGTGGCGAGGAGACGGACTTCGGAATCTACCGTTTCGGCAACCTGCAGCGCCTCGTCCTGGCTCTGGTCGCGACGTTCCTGCACACCTCGCTTGCGCTCCAGGTAAGCAAGGCCGGCTCCGGGTGCCGGTCGGGACCGCTCGGCCGGCGCGGCCCTACGGCTCGAATCGTCCGGTGGGCAGGGTGGCGCATACACCTTTACGCCCCATTCGGCATGGTGCGCGATGCGCCTGAGTGCTGCATGAAAGCGGTCCGCCTCGTTGGTGAGGGCGTCCGCCGCCCTCTGCTCATCGTGGTACAGCGTGGCCAGCGGCAGGGGCACTGTAGGGCAGCAGGCGGCAGCCGCAGTGACGACGTCATGGTGGGCGCGTGCGTAACGTTCCAACTCCCGCTGGTCGGACAGGCGGGCCTGCCAGGCCTCGTCGGTGAAGTCGCGAGCTCGGACCTTCTGGACGATCGCAGTCAGTGTCTCCAGCGGCAGTATGCTCACGGGCGCCTCGTCGGCGACACCTGGCAGCCCGACGAAGGCCGACGGGTCCGGGTTCCGGCAGACCGCGAACACGTAGGTGGCGTGGGCGTCCGAATGCTCAGGGCCGCGCTCCGTCATGTGCCTCGGTTCTCCTTGCTGGATGGGGAATTTCGCTGCGGGGTCACTTGGGTCGCTGCTCGGGCGATTCGTCCTTCGTTTTGGATTCGAGCGCCTCCAGACGTTTTCGCAATGCGCGATTCTCGTCCTGCAGGGCGCTACGGGAAGCGCGCGAGCTGAGTGCCGGGTCGGTTTCCCACCAGTCGATTCCGGCCTTCTTCGCGGTATCTACGGAGGCCACGAACAGGCGGATCCGGATGGTGAGCAGCTCGATGTCGAGGAGTTCGATCTTGATGTCCCCGGCGATCACGATCCCTTTGTCGAGAACACGTTCGAGGATGTCGGCGAGATTGGTGGTCTGCGGGCCGGAGGCGGGATAGGACGTCTGCCGCAAGTCGACGTCAGTCACGACGCCGCCTCTGTCCTCGTCGCTTCTTGGAAGCAGACTCGTCCTCCTCGTCCTCCTCCTCGTCCTCCTCCTCGTCCTCCATCTCGTCTTCGTCCTCGTATTCGCCGTCGGCGTCGGCGTCGGCTTCTTCGTCCTCCGCTCCCTCGTCCTCCTCGTCCTCCTCCTCGTCCTCCTCGTCCTCGTCCTCGTCCTCGTAGGCACCTTCGGCTTCGTCCTCGTAACCGGAGTCGGCGCCTTCCTGCTCAGCGTCCTCTTCTTCCATGGCGTCCTCGTGCGACACGACGACTTCACCGTCACGGATTTCACCGCGCCAGCCTTCGGGTTCTTCATTGGTGAGGCTGACGTACCGCTGGAAGTTCTTGAAGTCCAGTCGCATACGGCGCCCTTGGGCCCGCCATAGGTTGCCGGTCTTCTCGAAGAACCCTGATGGGTAGTACTCCACGACGAGGACGATTCGGGTCAGGGTGGGTGCCAGTTCATGGAAGCTGACCGCGCCGCGAGTGGTGCCCTTGGCTCCTTCGGAGGTCCAGACAATACGGTCGTCGGGAATCTGCTCCTGAACAGTCGCTTTGAAGCTGCGCGAGGATGGGCCGACTTTAACCTTCCAGTCGCTCCCGACCTCGTCACTCTTCGAGACGTCGCGAACGCCCTTCGCGAAGCTGCTGAATTGGTCGTATTGCGTCCAATAGTCGTAAGCGTCACGCAGGGGCACCCCTACATCGAGAACCTCGATGATGTTCATGACCTTGCCGCCGCTGGACTTGCGTTTCCCCTTCCCCCCGCCGAAGGCGTCCTTCACCTTCCCCACGACGTTGTCCTTGACGCCCTTTGCTTTTTCTGAAACGAATGCCTTCACCGGAGAGTCACCCTGCAGGATGCGGGATCCTATCGCCGGAAGCGAACCGGACTCGGACGCGTCGGTGAGCTTCTCGGTCACGTCCGTCAGTTTCTCTCCCGCCTTCTCGGCGAGATTTTCCACTTGCGCGGAGAGGAACTTGGTCAGCTCTTCGCGGAGCTGGTCCATACCCGAAGCTTCCTCAGTGGGTTGGTCTTTCTCCGTCTTGGTCATGACTGGCTACCTCCGACGATCGGCGCGCTTGGATGCTGCTCGCTTCGATGACGTCGTTTTCCTCGCCGCGGTCTTCTTGGCGGGCGCGGACTTCTTCGCCGCGCTCTTCTTGGCCGCAGTCTTCTTGGCGGGCGCGGACTTCTTCGCCGCGCTCTTCTTGGCCGCAGTCTTCTTGGCGGGCGCGGACTTCTTCGCCGCGCTCTTCTTGGCCGCAGTCTTCTTGGCGGGCGCGGACTTCTTCGCCGCCTTCTTCTTGGACGGCGAAGCCTTCTGCGGCGCGGCTTTGGCTGCCCGACTCTTCTTCGCGCGGGCGGGTGCGGCCTTCTTGGATGTTGCTGCTGCGGATGCCCTGCGGCGCCGCTGCGGCCGCGCCTCCTCTTCAGGCTCTTCCTCCTCTTCCTCCTCTTCGTCCTCCTCCTCGTACTCGGCCTCCGGCTCTTCCTCTTCCTCTTCCTCGTCCTCTTCCTCGGCCTGGTCCTCTTCGTACTCGGCCTCCGGCTCTTCCTCTTCCTCGTACTCCGCGTCTTCCTCTTCCGGCGCGTACTCCTCCTCGTCCTCTTCGTCCTCGTCCGCGATCTCGCCGAGCCGGGCCGTGCGATCGCTGATGGCGCCGGCCAGCGTGCTCATCCCGCGGTCGGCAGCGGCAGCCACTGCCTGACGCCCCGCTTGGAGGACTTCCCCTCGCAACTGCTCCTGCAGATCAGCAAACTGGGGAATCTCCCCCAGTTTGCGCATCCCCTCGGCTGCAAGCTGGCGAGGTTCAAGGCCGAACCTCCGGCCTGCCAGATAGGTCGCAATGGACAGAGCCATGCGGCCCTTCTTCGTTCGCCCCAGCACGTAGCCGCCCACTACAGCAGCAGCAAGCGCCACCTTTTCCTTTTCATTCATGAGCCTGTCACCTTCGATCGTTCGGAGCGGGACCAACCCGTGTGGAATACAGCCGATCGAGCAGTCGTTCCTCTTCTCGTTCGAACTCCTCCAAGCTGATGTCCCCGTCCTCAAGTTCACGGTTCAGCAGAGCCAGCTGGGCGCGGAGCACTCCCGGGTCGTGCAGCTCTCGCTCAGCTGCGTCGTTGAGTTTTTCTGCCACCCAGATCACGCCGCGGACCGGCGCAATGGGGAGTGTGAGAATTCCGGTGATCAGACCCATGTCAGACTCCGACAGTCCGAACAGAAGCGCTTTCAGCGGAGACAAAGCTGTAGCAGGGCAGCGGGCCGGCAAGACGCAACTCAACGCGTTCACGGTGTGCCTCAGCGAATTGCTCTACCGTGCTTCGGAAGCCGTCGCTGTCGCCACGGCCCACTAGGAACGACACGTTGAGCACGCATCCGTGGACCTCCGGTCCCGAGGCCACGGCACGCGCCCTGGAAGTGAGCTCGCGCAGCACTTGCCGGCCGGCTGCGGCGGCCCTGCTTTCCAGAGCGCTCGCGACGGCTTCGCCCAATCGGACGTTGGCTTCGTAGCCGGGCCTGTGGCGCGCCTCATCTCGCAGGCGGCGGACGTTCTTGTCCTCCGCAAGGAGGCTTCGCAGCGCATTCTGTGCCGGGAAGGCCTTGACGTTGACCTCGACCCCGTCCGCGAGATGCTCAAGTACAGCCACGTGGTCCGCCTCGCAGGCTGCCAACTGAGCGAGTACCGTCTCCTCGTCCGGTGCCACCATCCCAAATCGCATGGGAAGAACGGGGCCTTGGCCCGTGAGGCGCAGCAAAAGGTCCTGATGAGCCATAAGGTCGCGTCGTCTGGCGCGGAGGTTCGCGGGCGCGTCGCTGACGACAGCGGCGACCCGGCCCTGCCGAATGACTCGCAGATGGGCGGCAGGGCTGCCCACACCGCTTGAGTCCGTCGGCAGCGGTTTTCCCGCCCGAATGATCGCGTATACGTATACCCCGTCGGTTGTCACAACTCAGGCCTCCGCCGGACGTCGACGCGAGCTGCCACGGGCAGGAGCACGCCGCTTCCGTGGCCGTTCCTGCTGCTCTTCCTCGTCGTCGTCCTGCTCGTCGGAGTCGTCGTCGCGGCCTCCGACTGCCTTGCGCACGGTGTCACCCACGGTCTCCGCGGCCTTGCGGACCTTCCGTTTGCCGATGGACTTGGCAGCACTGCCGCTCAGTAGCTCAGGAACGGTGGTGCTGCCCGAGTCCCGTTCCAGGTCCAGCCGGTTGCAGGCCTCGGCGAACCGCAGGTAGGTGTCCACACTCGCTACAACGATGCGCGCGTCAATCTTGAGGATCTCGATGCCGACCAGGGAGACCCGGACGAACACGTCGATCACCATGCCCCGATCGAGGATGAGTTCGAGCACGTCGTACAACGTGCCGGCGCGCGGTGGGCACGCCACTACCTCATCGGAGTAGGTGGTCGCAGGCATGGGGCGTCCTTCCGATTGTCGACAAACCAGAGTCACTCATCGGCGGATCCGCGCCGATAGCGGCGGACCCTGCAGTACTCCATGAGTTCACCGTCCTGGTCGAGCTGCACCTCGTACGAGGCGAGAAGGCTCGTAGTGTCCGGAATCCGGGGCAGCTCAAGGACGTCCACGACGACGCACCAACCGTCATCGTTACGCTTCACGGCCGATACGCCCTCCGTGGGATGGCCGATGAGCCCTTCCAGGCTCTGGCAGGCAGCCCGCGCGGCTTGGCCTGCTCCCCGCATGGGCGGTGAGCGGCGTGCGGCTGTCGTCGAGGACTTCCCGGCACGCGGCCGACGTTCTTCTGCCATGAATACAAGTCTGACCAATGTCGGGCTTAGCGCACTTCGAGCGGAGCAGACGAGCGCACGCGTCGGACCGGGTTGCTCACGTCTCAAGGCCCGTCACCTGCTGATCCGGGCATTGGTGTGCGGTCGGCAAGCTATTGGCCACGTCAGCGTCCCCGGGGGGCTGTTGACGTAATACCTGCTGGGCTTCTCATGCTTCCAGAGGATCCGGCCGTGGTTCCCACCTGAGACTGCAGGACGGTCAGGCGGCTTTCCGGGCCGCGGCCACCCCACTGTCGCGGCGGCGATCAACCTCCGGTCTGCGCGGAAGCAGCAGCGCGGAATCGCCGGCGGCGCCGCTGCGGCGGTTTGACGAAGGGCGACGGAGCGCACCGGACACGGCTCGGTCTGCTGCAGTTGGGTACGGCTACACGGATGCGTGGTGGACCTCGACCACCGTGATGTCGACGGCGGTCACCACCATGCCCAGGACATGGCCGCAGGTGTCTGCCACTGAGCGGCGCACCAGTCCGGCCGTCTCAGGCAAAGGGCGGTTCACTTCGGCGGTCAGGGTCATGATCACGCGCACACCCGTGAAGAGGTCAGATCGGGCAAGGCGACAACTGACGGTAGTGACGCCGGGCACCTCGTCCGCTGCACGCCGCAGCACGGCGGACGCGGCGCGCTCAGCTATCCGCAGGGCGTGCGTTTGGCCGCCGAAGGGCAGTGTCGACCCCGGCCACACCTGATCATGGATGATTTTGGTCATGACGCGGGCGATGAGGCGCTGCGTGCTGGGCGGTTCCCGTTCCCGCAGGGTCTTCGTCGCTGTGTCCAGTGCCGGGTCTTCGACGGAGTCACCGGGCCAGCCGTCAGACGGCACGAGCAGGCAACCGGGGGGCGGAGGCTGGGCGGGTTGGTCGTCTAGCGCCACGGGCCCATCATCTCCTTCAGGGATCGGCGTGCCCGGTACAGCCTTCCGCGGACCGTCTGCTGGCTGGTGCCAGTCACTTGGGCGATCTGTTCGTAGGGCAGTCCGTGCAGTTCCCGCAGGATCCAGCACACCCGCTGACGGGGCTCAAGGGCGCCGAGCGCGTCGGCCAGGGCGCTGGCAAGAGCATCCGCTTCAGCTGCCTGGGCGGGCGAACTGTCCACACCGGCGGTGGGTTCCGCCACTGCATTCAACGGTACCGGTGCCGGCCGCCGGCGCAGAGAATTCAAGCAGCGGTTGACGGTGATGCGGTACATCCAGGTTGCTGAACGCGCAGGCGTGACGGAACTCGGGCAGGCGCCTCCAGGCGCTGATGAACGCGTCCTGGACTGCGTCCTCGGCGTCCTGGAGGTTGCCCAGTGTGTGGAGGGCCAGTGCGAGCAGGAGGCGGCTGTGGCGTCGCATCAGGATGGCGAAGGCTTCCTCGTCGCCCTCACCAGCACGCGTCGCCAGCAGATCGTCGGGTGCGGTGAGCAGTCCATCGGCCGTGCCGGAGGCAGGGTGCCTGAAAGACAGGTAGTCGCTGGCACCTTGGCGCGAGGAAGGACTGGTGCTGCTCTTCACGCCTGCACCTCCTTCCCGCTTTGTCACGAGTGCCCGGCTCAGCAGTCATGAGTCGATTTATTGATTTATGTGACGATTTCCCACCTGGCTGTGTCGAACCTTGTGACGGGCATTGTGATGGTGCCCGCATCGACTGATCGAGGTGACTGCCATGACGGATACCACCGACCGTCCCCCTTCCGAGCAGGACGGCCCTACGGAAACTGCGACCATGCTGAAAGGGCCGACAGGTGCTGGCGCCTCACCCGAAACCCGGGGCAAGACCACCATCGCCGACGGCGTCGTAGCCAAGATCGCGGGGACGGCCGCCCGCGAGGTACCCGGTATCCACAACCTCGGCGCGGGCGTGACCCGTGCCATCGGAGCCGTTCGTGAGCGCGTCCCTGGTGGAGGGACCGGCGGCGTCAGCCGCGGTGTGAAGGTCGAGGTAGGCGAGCGCCAGGCCGCAATGGACATCGATGTCGTCGTCGAGTACGGCTTCGCCATCGTCGATGTGGCGGCTGAGGTACGCGTCAATGTCATCTCTGCCGTGGAGCGCATGACGGGGCTCGAGGTCGTCGAGGTGAACCTCGTCGTCGACGACGTGAACCTGCCCGACGAAGACGACGCAGAGCCAACCGAGGGCCGCGTCGAATGACTTCCGGCTACCGGCGGTGCTCCCCCTGGCGGGAAGAAGCGCGCCCGAGGTGGCAGAACACCCAAGGGACAGGTGAGTGAGCGATGAATCCGGCAACAGTGGGTCTGGCAGCCGGAATGGCACTGGGATTCGCCGGATACTTCGGCGGCTTCTGGGCCTTCCTCCTCGTAGCCGTCCTGGGTGCGGTGGGCTTGGTCCTAGGTCTCGTCCTGCAGGGCGACGCCGACATATTCACTCGGCGGCAACGGTGAGTACTGCCCCCAGTGCCAACGAGTCGTCCAAACACCCGGACGGCCGGTATGCGAACGGCGCACAGCGCCCACCGCCGCCCGCGGAGCGCGGCGCGACGGTGATTCCTGACCGGGTCGTGGCACGCATCGCCGCGAGAGTGGCCGGCACAGCCCTGCACCGGATCACCGGACCGCAGCACCCGCTGACGGACCTGGCTGCACCCGGCGCTCACGCGACTGCGTACAACGGGACGGCACAGCTAGCGCTGTCCGTGGATCTTCCCTATCCCACAGATATCACCGCCACTTGCCGGCAACTGCAACGCGAGGTCACCGAACAGGTGGCCCACCTGACCGGTCTGGACATCAGCGAGGTGATGGTGACGGTGCGGCGGCTGGTTGTCGCGGGTCAGCCAGGTCGCGTCCGCTGATCCCGCAGCCCAACTACCTGCGCCTACTCAGCACCGGCCTTGACCGGAGCAGCAAACACACCCGACAGACGACGGAGGGCGGACACCATGACGCTGTCACACCGAACCGCCTCGACCGGTCAAACAGCCGGAACGGACCGGCCCGATATCCGCGCTCCCGCGACAACGCCCTCAACGTACGACGGGCGAGGGGCGAGATCACCCCGCCTGTGGTCCGCACGCCGCATCCCGGCCGCCGTGGTCGCTCTGGTGGCGTTCTGCGCCATCGGAGCCCTGCTGTACGACGTGATCGCGGTGCGCGCGGGACACCGCTCTGGAGCATGGCGCACCCGCATCGCCGAGGAGATGACCACCCGGCCCGTCGACGACCCCTGGCTGCTGGCCACGGGCGCCGTCGCCGTCCTTCTCGGCCTGTGGCTACTCATCCTCGCCCTCACACCCGGGCTGCGCCGACTCCTGCCCCTGCGGGCACCCGAGGAGTCCACGGAGATTGGGGCCTGGCTAGATCGCAAGGGCGCCGCAATGGTGCTGCGTGATGCCGCAATGCGGGTCCCCGGCGTCAGCCATGCCCGGCTCCGGGTCAGGCGCCGCCGTGTCATAGCCCGCGCGGAGGTCGGCTTCCGCGACACTGCGGTCGTCCGCAACGACCTCACCCAGGCTCTGCAGGAGCAGTGCCGTCAGCTCGCCCTGGTGCACACCCCACGGCTGACGATCCGCCTACGACACCACACCCGCTGAGGCTGCCCCGGGAGCGCGCCATGAACGGTCGATCCACACTGAACCGTCTCCTCCTGTCTCTTTGCGGCCTGGTGCTGCTAGGAGGCGGCCTGCTGATCCTCACAGCCGGGTTCGACCTCTACCGCCGGCTTCACGTCGCGCCGCCCGCCGGGTGGCCCGTGGCCGCGCCTCACGACGTCCTGCTCAGCAACGCCGACCGCGTCCACTGGAGCGATCAGGGCTGGTGGTGGTCGGCCGCCGTCATCGCCGTCCTGGTTCTGGCAGCCGCCTTGGCCCTCATCTGGCTTCTCGCACAGCTGCGTCACCGCCCCAGCGCAGTACACCTGGGTGGGACGCCTCCACCCGAAAGCGTCGAGCTGCGAGGCCGTGCCCTCAGCGACGCCGTGACCTCCGAAGCGCGTGCTCTGCCCGACGTCAAGCAGGCCAGCGCCCACCTCGCCGGACGGGCGGCGGGCCCCCAACTGCATGTGGCGCTCACGCTGACGGACCACGGACTGCCCGCCCCCGTCCTGCAGGCCCTGTGCCATGGCCCAGTGGCCCACGCACGCGAGGCCACTGGGTTGGCCCATCTACCCGCCCGAGCGCACCTGAACGTTGGCAGGCACAAGGCGCGCCGTGCCGAATAGAGGCGCTGCCACCGAGTGCGGTGAAAGGCACGGACCGGCCGTGGGGGCTTCGTCGTCGCTCCGTCGGGGTGGGTGGTTGTCAGCTCAGTCGAGGGTGGCGAGGTGACCGGCGTCGCCGCCCCGCCACTCGATGAGGGAGATGGTCGCGTCGTCGGCGCGCTCCGTCGTGCCTGGAAGACCAGGTCGGTGTAGGCATCGTTGGTGACGATCATGGTCTGCGACCTAGCCGGCGAGTCTACGCAGCAACCGCCGGTCGTCGTCGCCCACAGGTGTACCGCGAGCACCTCTGCTTGAGGTGCCGCCGCAACCCGGCGCCGCTTCGGCAGCACAACCACATCCACCACAAGAGGCCGCACGTGTGGATCTCACCCCTCAGGGCACCCGGTGCCACAGTAGTCACGCACGATGTCCACACGGAGTGGAATCCGATGACCGCAGAGGCCCAGTCAGCACCGGCTCCGTCGCGCCCGCCCCGCTTGCTCACGCCGCCCGGCGTGTACGCACCGCAGAGGGACACGCAGATACTCGTCCAGGCGCTGTGCGGGGAGAACATAGGGCCCACCACCGGTGTGCTGGATCTGGGGACCGGCAGCGGAGCGCTCGCCGTCCAGGCCGCGCGCATGGGAGCCCGTGTGACCGCTGTCGACATCTCGTGGCGTGCTGTGTGGGCCGCGCGTCTCAACGCGCGCCTGTCACGGCATCACGTCACCGTCCGCCGCGGAGACCTGACCAGCGCGCTACAAGGTCGCGCATTCGACATCATCGTCAGCAATCCGCCGTACGTGCCCTGCCCTTCGGTCGGCCTGCCGTGTCGCGGCAAGGCACGCTCGTGGGACGCGGGACCCGACGGACGCGCCTTGGTGGACCGTATCTGTGACGCCGCCCCCGCAGCCTTGCGGCCGGGCGGAGTCCTGCTGCTCGTGCAGTCGGCGCTGTCCGGCACCGAGGCCACGCTCGAGCGGCTCGCCGGCACAGGACTCCACCCCGCCGTCGTCGACCGAGCCCGCATCCCCTTCGGCCCGGTCCTGCGCTCCCGGACGGCATGGCTGCGCCGCCGAGGACTCGTGGGCGAGGAGAGCTGGGAAGAGCTGGTGGTCATCCGTGCCGAAAAGTTCTGAACGCGCGCGCCACGTCACCGTCGACCCTGACGGACCCTTGCTGGTGGAGGGCCCCGTAAAAGTAGTAGTTGACGACGGCGCCGTATTCGTCTCGCAACGCTTCACCGTCGCGATCTGCACGTGCCGGCGAAGCCGTAACTACCCGTGGTGCGACACCAGTCACAGGCGCCGCACGAAACCCCGGACCGACCCCGCACCCCCGCCCGCATCGGACTCCGAGGCCTGAGGAAGGACCCCCTCATGCATCCGGACAGCCAGGAGCCACGCGGTCAAAGCCCTCCACTTCCCCAGCCCCGGGGCGACTTGTCGAGCACAGTCCTCAAAGCGCTCGGCGGCGCCGCCACGGCGCCACTGCCGCTCGCATCGCCGCGCACTGTCGACCCATACGGAGACGATCTCCAGCTCGCTCTCTACGTTCTCTACGAACTGCACTATCAGGGCTTCGACGGCGTCAGCGACGAACACGAGTGGAATCCGGAGCTGCTCGCCCTGCGCGGTCTGCTCGAACAGCGCTTCCTCGACGCGCTGCGCACTCACGTGCCGCCACGGACCGATGCCGACGAGGCCCTTGCCCCGCTTCTGGTGGAACCCGTCGGTCACGACGAGTCGAGCGTCAGCCACTACCTCCAGAGGGACGGCACGTTGGAGCAGCTCAGGGAGTACGCGGCCGTGCGCTCCCTCTATCACCTCAAGGAAGCCGACCCCCACGCCTGGGTCCTCCCCCGTCTGCACGGCCGCGCCAAAGCCGCCATGGTGGCCGTCGAGTTCGACGAGTTCGGCGCGGGACACCCGGAGGACATCCACGCCCAGCTCTTCGCCGACCTCATGACGGACCTCGGCCTGCGCACCTCCTACGGGCACTATGTCGAAACGGCTCCAGCGGAAGCCCTGGCCACCGTCAACGTCATGTCTCTGTTCGGCCTCCACCGTGCTCTGCGCGGAGCCCTGGTCGGGCACTTCGCCGCTGTCGAAGTAACGTCGCCCCCCAGCTCGCGGCGACTGGCCTCGGCCCTGCGGCGTACCGGCGCGGGACCGGCCGCGGCCCGCTTCTACGACGAGCACGTGGAGGCCGACGCGGTCCACGAACAGGTAGTGCGTCGCGATGTCATCGGCGGGCTGCGAGCAAGCGAACCCATGCTCGAGCCAGACATCGCCTTCGGCGTCCAAGCCACCGTCCTCTTGGAAGAACGCCTCGGACGACAGCTCTTGGGAGCCTGGCGCGATCAGCGCAGCGCGCTACGCACGCCGTTGTAGCAGCTGACCCGCCAGTTCGGTCCCCCTCCTGGCCAGCAGGGCCCTTTCGCTCCGCGCCACTTGAGGCGCACGGGCCCGGGCCGCGCATTCGACCGGCTCGCCGTCCTGCCGTCGCCCGAACGGTCGCAGCTCGGCGGAATCTCCGCGTCACGCGCGGCGCATAGCCTGGCGGGAGCCCTAGTAGTGGTGGCTTCCGCGCTCACGGGAGGGACGGTGCTGCGGGCCCCGCAGCGCGGGTGTTCCTGGGATGGGGGTGCGCCCGCCTCGGGTGGCTGCCTTCATGTCCCATACCCTGTCCCCGACGAAGACTGCCTCCGTGACGGCCACTCCGACGAGTTCCAGCGCTTGGTGAACCGGATCGGGTGCGGGCTTGCCGGCCGCGACGTCATCGGCCGAGGCCACACCGGCGATGACGTCATCCGCGTCGACTGCCCGGCATAGAGCCTTGAGTTTCGCACCCCCCGACAGAGGCGGCCAGCACGACAAGCCTGCCCCGGTCTACGAGGGTGCGCAGCAGGTCCTGGGCTCCGTCGAGAGCGGGGAGCCGGTCAAACCATGTGCCGTACAGCGTGTCGTGGGCGGCTGCGAGGGCCTCGTCCCCGTCACGGCCGTCGCCCAGCAGACGGGCGATGAGATCGCTTGCGCTGAGTCCGATCGCCCGATGGAGGTTCAGGGCGTGAAACAACGTGCACCGGCGCAGACGGGACGGATGAACGACCGACCGCACGGGTTGGCCTGTTCAAAGTTTTCGCAGTGCGGGCAGCAGACGCGTCTCCGCCCAGTCGATGAAGGGGCGCTGGCGGCCGGCTCACCGGCGAGCAACTCGCCCGACAACTCGGCTGGCACAAGTCGAAGGTCAGCAAGCTCGAGAACGGCAAACAGACAGCGACACCACAAGACCTCACCGCCTGGGCACAGGCCACCGGCCACGAGGACTCCATCGCGGGTCTCCACTCACAGCTGGCCGGGTTCGAGTCCCTCACCCGCTCCTGGCGCCGCCAGCTCGCCGGCGGCCACCGCCCCGTACAAGAAACGCTCCTGGCCGAGCACGAACGCACCCACTCGTTCCGCATAGTGGGAGAACTCCGCCATCCCCGGCGTCCTCCAAACACCGGACTACGCACACGCCATATTCACCCACTACACCGAACTTCGCAGCGTTCGCCCTGACACCGAGGAAGCCGTACGAGCACGGCTCGAACTGCAGAAATGGATCTACGCGGGCACCAAGGAGTACCACGTCGTGCTCTGGGAAGCCGCCCTGTACGCCCTGATCTGCTCACCCCAGACCCTCGCCCTGCAACTGGAGCGACTGGCCGGACTGGTCGGGCTCAACACGATGCGACTCGGCGTCGTCCCGCTCACCGCATCCCTCAAAATCCCACCAGGAAACGGCTTCTGGATCTACGACGATCGCCTCGTCGTCGTCGAGGACTGGCACGCCGAACTCTGGCTCGACACCACCGACAGTGTCACGGCCTACGAAAAGGTATGGGACACGCTCACCGAGTCCGCGGTCTATGGCGCGGACGCACATCGCAGCATCCTGCGCGCCCGACAGACTCTGAGACCACGATGAATTGCTAGGAAGTTTCGTTTGGATCAGCTGGTCGTTGGTCCAGGTGTGCCGTTGACTCATGCGCGGTGGGCGCGGATTGGGCCGTTGCTCTCGGACCGGACGCCGAAGCGGGGTGGCCGCTGGCGGGACCATCATGAGGTGACCGACGCGATCGCCTTCAAGTTTCAGACTGGTACCCATTGGGTTCATTTGCCGGAGAAGTGTGGCAACTGGCGAGCGTCTACAACCGGCTGCGGATGTGGGCCCGTCGATGGCACCTGGGAACGGGTGTTCATCGCTCTGGTGGCCCAGACCGACGCGGACGAGGACCTGGGCGGCGGAGGCGATGTAGGCAGCGGTGACGGCGAGAACCGTGGCGCGGGCCGCGACCAGGTGGCGCAGGACCGCGACGATCCGGTCACGGTCCTCGGGGGGTAGGGGTGCGTGAGCTGGTCGGGGCGGGCGGTGGGGTCGCCGTCGGCCAGGCGCAGGAACACGTCGAGGTCGGCGCGGAACCGGCCGGTCAGCGGTGCGAGGTGCTCGTTGGCGGTGAGGACGTTCTCGACGAAGCTCAGAGCGAAGGTGTCCTCCTTGCCGGTGAGGACGCCGCCGAGGTTGAAGACGTCGGCACGGTTGGCGTCCTCACCACCCCCAAGACCCGATCGAGCCGCAACTGGGTCGCCATCTCACCTCGCGTCGCCGCAGCACTGCGGCATCGGGCACTTACGGCTCCTCACACCCACAGCGATGCTGCCGATCCGTTCGCCGGACGGTCTTCTGCCAGCCCGACGGCCGCCCGCTCCGACCGCACCTGGTACTCGATCGCCTCCACCGCCTCTCCGACGAAGCAGGCGTCCCCAGGATCACCGTTCACGACCTGCGGCACCTGGCCGCCACCATCACCATCACCGCGGGCGTCCCTCTCACCGTGGTCTCCAAGACCCTGCGGCACTCCACCCTGTCGACCACCGCGAACCTCTACAGCCGCACGCGAAGCCGCCGACCACACCCTCGCCCAAGCCGAGACCACCGGTCTTTCAACAGACCGACCGACGTGGCTGCGACCATCAGGCGACCACAATCACAGCCTCCGCGAGGCCCTCCGACGACTGCGCAACCCCGCCCCGCCCGCCTTCAGCACCACGGCCAGCCAGCACCGCCCAGGGCATGCCACCACACTGCGACCACCACGCCCCCCCGGAAACACAAAAGACCGCCCTCTTAATCATGAGAGAACGGTCTCCGACCTGCGACAACACAAGTCGGGACGACAGGATTTGAACCTGCGCCCCCTTGACCCCCAGACGTCGGCTGCGAGCCCTCAACCGCGCTTGCGCGCGCTCGTGGCATCACGCCTCATGCTGACCGTCGAACGCTCGCCGGTACGGCGTTGAGACTCCGGCTGCCCGGACGGGCCCGCAGCATGTCTGCGAACGCAGTCGATCAACCCGCCACCGTGCTCACGATCTGCAGTGCAGAGGCGACGAGGGTCGCCACGATGCCTATTGATTCGACTCGGCTCTGCAGGCGCCGTAGGAACACCCGAGCCTCGTCCCGGCCGCACGGTCCTCCGAGACACTCCGGCCACTGCACTGGCCGGGCTTTCGGCGGACCATGGAGGGTGGAGGAAGGCGTAGCGTTCGACAGGTGGGCCCCGGACGGCTCGCCGGTGCCGGATACACAGGCACGCGATGGGACGGTCGGCAATGACATTCACAGCGGCCGACGGAGGTCCTGTCACGCGAGCATGTCAAGCGCATTGAGGGGCCCTGCGGCAGGTGCTGGAGACAGGCACCCCGGTGCTCAACTGGGAAATGTTCGGGCCTGCTCCGGCGGATCCGACTCACCCTCGACGTGACGGGCTCCCGGATCACAGGCGGCCGCTCGCCGGTTCAGTCCACGGCGGGCCAGGCGAGGCCGTGGTCGTAGGCGAAGATCACGGCCTGGATGCGGTCGCGGGCTCCGATCTTGGCCAGGACATGGCCGACATGCGTCTTGACCGTGGACTCGGACAGAACGAACCGCGCGGCGATCTCCCCGTTGGTCCAGCCCTTGCCGACGGCCACGAGGATCTCGCGCTCACGGTCGGTCAGGGAGGTGAGCCTCAGGCCCTCGGAGGGGTCAGTTCTGTGGGAGGGGACGTACTGGGCGAACTCGTCAAGGAGGCGGCGGGTGAGAGCGGGCGCGATGACAGCGTCGCCGACGGCGACCGCGCGGATCCCGGCGAGGAGCTCCTCGGGGCGGGCGTCCTTGAGGAGGAAGCCGCTCGCGCCGGCCCGCAGGGCGGCGTGGACGTACTCGTCGAGGTCGAACGTCGTGAGCACGAGGACGCGTGAACGGTCACCGGCGGCGACGATGCGGCGGGGGGCCTCTATGCCGTCCTTGCCGGGCATGCGTCCTCAGCCTCCTCCGCTCTCGGTCCCCAGAACCGTCAGTACACGATGAGTGCCGAACCCGCCCTGGTGAGCGGGGCGTACGCGCTGTTCGAAGCAGCGTGGGAGACGGCCACCGAACTGGCGGCCTTCTTCGACCCCGACCGGCCCCGGATCGACGCGCGAGCCCGCGAGTGCTGTAACGCACTGGGCTCCGGAGTGACCGACGTGTCAGCCTCCCGCGAACTGGGCATGTCGCTGCGCACCTACCGCCGCAGAGTCGCCGAACTCCTCGTCGCCCTGGACGCGGGCTCACGTTTCCAGGCCAGGGTGCGCGCGGGCGAGTTAGGCCTGACCCGCGGGTGAGCGGACGCAAGCCCGGACCGAAGGGGGTCAGGCGTCGAGGTTCAGGCGAAATGGCGGGGGCCCGCCTGATAGGAGTCGACGCTGCCTTGGGCCCGGCATCCTCCGATGTCCGGTCCAGCGCTCCGTACCATCGCCAGGCGGCCGCATGCCCGGCGGCCATCCATCGCTCACCGCTCGCTCCCGCGGCCGGCGCGCCGCAGCTCTCCCATGCGCCCCGACATCGGCGCGGCGTCCGGGACCCGGGTCCAAGACGGTGCAGCGTCTCGAACCCGGGTGCTGGGCAGGCCGATGGCCTGCCTTGTGAGGGCACGTACGGCGGGCCGAGCTCGGTCCGGAACGTCCGTGGGCGCCCGTGAGTTGAATCAGTCCGACTTCTCGCCGCTCTCGGCCAGGATCCTGTTACGGGCGCCGGCGAGGGCTCCCTCCATAGCTCCCTGTGGCCTGCCGAAGGTCGAGGCGGAGAACCGGGCGGGGCCGGTCTTGGCGGTGAAGGCGTGCGCGTAGGCGAACTCCCGCAGTCCCTCCTCCCCCTGCTTGCGCCCGTAACCGCTGTCGCCCCGACCGCCGAACGGCACGGCGGGGTTCATGGAGAACACCAGAGCATCGTTGATGCTGGTCATTCCCACGCGGAGGCGACGAGCGATGGCTTCGCCGTGGTCGCGGCTGAAGACGGCGCTGCCCAGCCCGTACCGGCCGGCGTTGATGTGAGCGACGGCCTCATCGGCGTCGGCGACCTTGCCGACCGCCAGCGTCGGCCCGAACGTCTCCTCCGTCGCCGCGAGGGCGTCGGGGGCCACTCCGACCAGGATGGTGGGCGCGGCATAGCGGTCGCCCACCGCGTCGAGGCCGCCGACGGTGGCTGTCGCGCCGCGCTCCAGGGCGTCTTGAATGTGTTCCCGGATGATCGAGGTCTGGCTCGGCAGCGGAACCGGCCCGATCTCCGCGTCCTCGTCGCTGCCGACGCGTACCTGCCCGGCGAGCTCGCTGATCTTCTCGACGAACTCGTCGTGCACCGACTCGACGACATAGGCCACTTCGAGACTGATGCAACCGTGTCCGGTGTTCTGCATGGCGCCCCACACGATGTGAGCGGCGGCTTCGTCCAGATCGGCGTCCTCGGCGACGATGACGCCGTCCTTTCCGCCGAGTTCCAGCAGAACGGGGGTCAGGGTCTGCGCGCATTGGGCGGCCACCGTCCGGCCTGTGGCGACACTGCCCGTGAACGCGAGCTTGTCGAGGCCGGCCTCGATGAGCGCCTGACCCGTGGCCCCGTATCCGTTCAGGTTCTGCAGGACGGCCGGCAGTTCCGGAACGGCACGCTGCCAGGTTCGGATGAGCCATTCGGCGACGCCGGGCGTGATCTGGCTCGGCTTGAGGATGACGGCGTTCCCGGCCGCGAGCGCATCGGCGAGGATGGCCGCGGGAGTGAGCAGGGGGAAGTTCCACGGGCCTATGACGCCGACCACGCCGTAGGGCTGGTACTCGACCCACGCACGCTGGTTGGGCGTGGTGGGGCTGGATGGAACCTCCCGGCGCTCCAGGACCCGCGCGGCGTTGTCAGCAACGTACTGCAGGTGCTCGAGAGTCCCGAGCACCTCCACGCGGGCGTCGTCGAGGGGCTTGCCGTTCTCGGCGTGAATGAGTGCGGCGCCCTCCTCACCGCTCAAAGCTATCTGCCGCCGCCACGCGCGCAGTCGCTCCGCGCGGCCCTCGAAGCCGAGGTCCCACCAGGCCCCGGTGACTGAGCGTGCGGCGGCGACGGCCGCGGCAGCCTCTTCCTTGCCCGCCACGGGATATCGGGCGAACTCGGCTCCGGTGGCCTGGTCGATGGTGACGATCTCGGTCGCGTCGTATCCGATGACGCCGTCACGGGTGATCGTCGGAATGTTGTCGGTGATAGGTCTTCCCTAACTTTCTTCCGCCCGCCCGAATGAGACACACCGTGGGTGAGGGCGGTGGCGGAGGCGGTCTTCGGCACGAGTGGCCGCTGGAGGGCAGTCGGCGCGGGCCGACGTGGAGGACTGCATGGTGGAGGTCATTGGGAGCGTGTGCCGTGCCGGACGTTCGGCAGTTGGGCAAGGGTGGCCGCGGAGCGGGAAGCACCCTCGGCGGACGGGCGTAGCGCAACCTTGGGAGGGCGACCCGTGGCCGGGTCGGGGGCAGCGCCGAGGAGGCGCCCGCTGCTACGCCTGCGGGCCGCGGTAGCGAGTTGCGGGGGTGGGCTGGTTGCCGCCGGTGAGCAGAGCGGACTCCGCGGCCAGCAGGGCTTCAAGGGCTGCGGCCTGGTTCTCCAGACCGGGTGCGCACACGGTCTCCCCCAGGCGCAGGCCGGCAAGGCTGGCCGAGGCGACGTCCTGCGGGGTCATTGCCCAGGGGATGTCGCGGCCGACGCCTTCGTTCCACTCCGTGGCCACGACGCCGGGCAGCAGCAGCTGCGTACGGATGGGCGTGTCCGCGAGCTCACCTGTGAGGGTCCGGGTGAAGGCGACGGTGGCGGCCTTCGCCGCCGCGTAGAGAGTGCGTCGTGGTGCGCGGGGATCGTTGAGGCCGCCGCTGAAGGCCAGCAGCGAGGCCACTGTGATGATCGCGCCTTCTCCGGCGGCGAGCATTCCGGGAAGCGCGGCGCGGACCAGCTGAATGGGGGCCACGGCGTTGAGGGTGAGCAGGCGGTCGATGTCGGCGTGGTCGACGTCGACGAGCGGGGCGTAGCCGCCGGCGCCGGCGTTGCTGACCAGCAGGCGCACGTCCCCCGCGGCGAGACGGCCGGTGACAGCAGTGATGCCCTCGTGGGTGCCGAGATCGGCGGGCAGCACCTCCACGGCGGCACCCCGGGCGCGGAGCTCCTCTGCGAAGTCGCCGAGCCGGTCCGCGCGGCGCGCCACCAGGACGAGGTCGTGGTCATCCGCCAGCAGACGGGCGTATTCGGCGCCGATGCCGGAGGAAGCTCCGGTGATGAGAGCGATCGTGCGAGTCATACGCCGAGCATGCCTCAACCGTTAGCTTAGTGTCAAACGCTTGATGGTTATGAAGTGTCGTACCCTTGGCAGGTGATACGTGATGACGAGGAGCCTGTGGGGCTCGGCGCGCTTGACCGGGTGACCTGGGCATTGCGCCGCGCGGAACTGGCGGTGCAGACGCTCAAGGAACAGCGGCTACGTCCGCTGGGCATGGCCGCCGCGCACTACACCCTGCTGATGTCGGTGCACAGCGAACCAGGGCTGGCGGGCGCCGAGTTGGCCCGCCGCCTCAACGTCACCCCTCAGGCCGTCGCCTCCCTCGTGGCACGCCTGGAGGGCCGCGGCCAGTTGGAGAGGCGCGAGCACCCGCGCCACCGGCACGTGCAGGAACTGCACCTCACCGACGCCGGGCGGGAGGCGCTGCGCGCGGCCGACCAGGTAATCGCCGACGTAGAGCGTCACATCACCGAGGGCCTGGGACCGGACCAGAGCGCGCAGCTACGGACGCTGCTCGACCAGGTGAGCAAGACGGTGCGCAACGCCTGAGCTCGTCGGCCGGTCAAGGACAGGCTGGCGCGTCGGTGGCCCAGGCACGGCGCACGCCGCCCGCTCCCCCGGCGGTCTCGGCGCATCGTATGCCGCCGCCAGCGGGGTTCCAGCCGACCGCGGCACCGGTCGGCCCGCAGCGAAAGCAGCGACCACTCGCTCGAGGACCAGTCCACCGCCCTCGCCTCAAGGTCGACATCGGCACGGCGATCTCGTCCATGCACGGTCGGTCCGTGCAGGGCGGCAGGGATCCTGAACGGCGCGCCCTGCCGCCTGAAGCAGGTGGGTGCCGCAGCTTCCAGCGGTCCCCACCACCGCGAGCAACGGGGTAGAGCTTCTTCGCCCTCCGCTTCCGCCCCGGACGCTCCCTCCTCTCTTCTCACTGCGTCATGACGTCACGGGTACACCGGCGTCAGGACTCGTGCGTCGGCCGGCCACGGCCATCCGAACGAAGTTGCCGGTGCAGTCAGGGGCCCGGTCACGGGACGAGGACGATCTTCCCCGTCGTATGCCCGGTCATGATCTGCCGATGCGCGGCGGCGGCTTCGCGCAACGGATGGCTGGCGGCGATCAGGACGCGCAGTCGCCCGGCCCCCGCGGCTTCGGTGAGCTGCAGGCGCGCAGCGGCGCGGACTTCCGTGCCGGGGTCCGCGCCGGGCCCGCCGCCCAGGAGCCTGATGCCGACTCGGGCCCCGCGTTCGAACGCCGCGACGGTCGCGATGCGGGACCGGTCCGCCACCAGCTCCACCGAGACGTCCACCGCCTCGTCGGTGCCCACCAGGTCGGCAGCCGCGTGGACTCCCTGCGGTGCTGCCGCGCGCACCCGGTCCGCCAGACCCGGCCCGTACGCGATCGGAATCGCCCCCAGGTCGCGCAGTACGTCGTGCTTGGCCGGGCTCGCCGTTCCCAGCACCCTGGCTCCGCGCTCGACGGCCAGTTGCACGGCCATCAGGCCGACGCCACCCGCCGCGCCGTGGACCAGCACCGAGTCGTTCTCACGTAGGCCGATCGCTTCGAGAACGTGCACAGCGGTGACGCCCGTGACCATCAGTCCTCCGGCCTGCTCCCAGGAGAGAGCGGCGGGCTTGGGCACCACCGACGAGGCCGGGACGATGAGTTCGGCGGCGTACGCGCCGGGCGCTCGGTACGCGATCACCTCGTCGCCGATCTGGATCGGACCGGCGGGGCCGGTCGCGTCGGCACCGACAGCGGTCACCACACCGGCCGCTTCGGCACCGAGCCGCATCGGCAGGTTCGCCGGATCGGTTCCGAAGGCGCCGCTGTACATCTTGTGGTCGAAAGGGTTGACGCCGACGGCGCGGACCTCGATGCGCACCTGACCCGGCCCGGGCTCCGCTACGGCGACATCGATCACCGACAGCACCTCGGGACCACCGTAAGCACGCGCTACTACTACTTCGCTCATGTCAGGGGAGAACGCGGTGCCGGAAGGCCCGATTCCCCATTGCGGTGACTTTTTTGAGCGGAGCGCTCCGCTCCGATAAGTTGGGCAGCCGATCACCCGACGCGGGAGGACATATGAACGCCATGACCAAACCCACGGCCCTGGTGACCGGCGGCAGCCGGGGAATCGGCGCTGCCACGTCACGGGAACTGGCGGCTCGCGGCTACCGCGTAGCCGTCAACTACTTCTCCCGCCGCGAGTCCGCCGACCAGGTGGTCAAGCTCATCGAGGCCGACGGCGGGGAAGCCTTCGCCGTACAGGCCGACGTGTACGACCCCACCCAGGCTGCCGAACTGCTGGAGCGCTCCGCGGTCGACGGGCGCTTGGACGTTCTTGTCTGCAACGCCGGTGCCCGCTTCATTCCCACCCCGGTTCAAGCCCTCGCCTGGGACGACTTCAGGACGAAGGTGACGGACGAGCTGGCATCCGTCTACACGCTCACCCAACAGACACTGGAACTCATGGGCGCCCAAGGGCGGGGCCGGATCGTGTATGTCTCCAGCGCCGTGGCCGACGGTCCGCCCGCCCCGGGCATGGCCGCCCACGGCACCGCCAAGGCCGCCCTGAACACCTTCGCCCGCTTCGTCGCCCACGAGGCAGGCCCGCTAGGCATCACCGTCAACGTCGTGGCACCCGGCTACGTCCGCACCGAGAGCAGCGCGCGTATGCCGCAGGAATTCCAACAGCGACTGGCTGCGAACACCCCCCTGGGGCGGGTCGCGGAACCGGAGGACGTGGCCCGGGCGATCGCGATGCTCGTCGGTGAGCAAGCCGCCTTCGTCACTGGCGAGGTGCTCACTGTCGACGGTGGGTACGGCGTGGCACGCCGGTAGGGGAAAATACCTGTCCATGGGTGACACGCAGACCGGCAGACCGCGCGGCCGCCGGCGGGAGGCGGACCGCAACGACGCCCGCCTCATGCAGGCTGCGCGCGAAGTCTTCGCCGAGCTTGGCTGGGACGCCCCCGTCTCGGAGATCGCCCGCCGGGCCGGCATCGGCATGGGCAGCCTCTACCGCCGCTATCCCAGCAAGGAGCTGCTGGCCCAGCGGATGCGCGTCATGGGGATGGAACAGCTCGTCGCCCAGGCCCGCACAGCCCTCGCCGAGGAGCCGGACCCTTGGGCGGCCTTCGCCCGCTTCCTGCGGAACGCGCTCTCGGCCCAGGGTGCAGTCGGTCCGCTGCTCCCGCTGGTGGGCGGCCGACTGCCGGCCACCGATGAGATCGTGGCCGCCTCCAGCCGGCTCCGGACCGCCCTCGACGACTTGGTGGACGGCGCGCACCGCGCGGGCGTACTGCGCGCCGACTTCACTTCCGCCGACGTCCCCTTGCTGCTCGAACACCTCACCGCGCGGATCCCCGTCACCGACGAACGCGCCACCACGCTCCACCTGCGGTACCTGGACCTGATCCTCGCCGGACTGCGCACGGCGACCACCGACGGGCCCACCGCGTTGCAGAGCCCGGCTCCGGACTGGGCAGAACTCAGCGAGCTGTGGAACGCCTCCGAGGGCTGAGCCCTGCGCTCCCATAATGAATGCAGCGCCCCCGTGCTCTTGCTTCGCCGTTCTGCGCTTTTCCTTCTCACTGAGGGATCAACCGGATCCCCGGTGCATTGCGTGCCGGGGAAAATTTCTTCCCCCTCACACCGCGTCCTTCCGATGCAATGCTTCATCACGCGGCGAGCACGACATACGACAAGCCGCGCGACCATGTGCCGTTTCAGGGCCTCCGCGGGATGTGCTGCACAGGCTGCGACTGCTGGTCCGGCCGGACACGCTGCTGCGCTGGCACCGCAACCTGGTCACACGCCGCCACGCTGCCGCGTCGCGCCCGAAGCGACCAGGCCGGCCGCGCACCGTGCACTCCATCCGCGCTCTGGTCCTGCGCCTGGCCCGGGAGAATCCCAACTGGGGCTACCGGCGCCTCCACGGCGAACTGCTCATCCTCGGCGTGAAGGTGGCCGCCTCCACCGTCTGGGAGATCCTCAAGGAGGCCGGGATCAACCCAGCGCCCGAACGGAACTCCAGTACCTGGGCAGACTTCCTGCGCTCCCAGGCCGAGGCCGTGCTGGCGTGCGACTTCTTCGAGACGGTCACCCTGTCCGGGGCGCGGATGTACGTGTTCGCGGTGATCGAGCACAGCACCCGACGGATCCGGATCCTGGGCGCGACCGCGCACCCGACCGCTCCCTGGGTGACGCAGGCCGCAAAAAAACCTGGTCATGGACCTCGAAGACGCCAGATCCAAAGCCAAGTTCCTGATCCGAGACCGGGACGGCAAGTTCCCCGAGCTGTTCGACGCCGTCCTGCGAGATGCGGGGACCGAGAACGTCCTCAACGGCGTCCGGATACCACGGATGAACTCAGTCATGGAGAGGTGGGTGCAGACCTGCCGGCGCGAGCTGCTGGACCGCACGTTGATCTGGAATCAGCGGCACCTGCTCCACGCCTTGCGCGAGTTCGAACGGTTCTACAACTCCCATCGGCCTCATCAGGGCCTTGCGAACGCCCGCCCGCTACGTCCCCTGCCCGTGACGGTCGCCGATCCGGAGGAGCTCAATCGCCTCGACATACGAAGACGCGATCGCCTGGGCGGCATCCTCCACGAGTACCACCACGCCGCCTGACCTCGATGGATGAGGTTTCCGGCAAGCGCAGGGCTACCGCAGGGTGCACGGCGAACTCGCCACCCTCGGCATCCAAGTCGCCGTCTCCACCGTCTGGGGCGGCGCGGGGAGCGGCGCGGGCCGACGAGGCCCGCCCCGCTCGCACGCGGCCCTCAGTCCCCGACCGCCTCGCCGCGCCCCCACGCCCAGGCGAGCCTGTCCGCACCCGACTGATTGGTGGTGGCCAGCCAGGGGCGGTCCTCGGTGCCGGTCAGGGTCTGCAGCGAGTACGTGTCGTCGCTGCGCAGGCCGGGCCAGTAGACGGAGCCCATCTTCAGCTCGCGGAAGGTGTCGGTGACGGCCTGGAGGTAGTTGACGAAGTTGTCGTCCGGGGTCGGCACGTTGTAGTCGAGGCCGGTGGTCATCGGGGAGCCGAACTCGTCCGCGACCGTCCGGCCGGCGCAGTCGCCGATGCGTTCCTTGAGGTCGGCGACCCACTGGTCGTAGGTGGCGTACGACTTCCAGAAGCCATAGTGGTGCAGCGACAGATAGGTGCCGGCCAGGCGCGGGTCGGCGCAGACGGAGGTGACGTGGTCGTTGTAGCCGGCGCCGCTGACGAAGACCCGGTCGCGCGGGACGGAGGAGTAGGTGTCCAGCCACTTCGCGGCCAGGTCGGCCCACTCGGTCTCGGTGTAGCCGTGCGGCTCGTTCATGGGCTCGAAGTAGACCCGCGAGTCGTTCTTGTACGTGTCGACGACTCTGTTCCACATGGGCCAGTAGGTGGTGGTGTCGTCGATCAGGCCGTCCTTGCGCTCGCCCGTTCCCTCCCAGTAGGAAACGATCACCTTGAAGCCCTGGTCGGAGGCCGCGTCGATGACCCCCTGGTAGGAGTCCCAGTAACTGCCGTTCACCGTGTACGGGTTGATGGGAAGCCGGACGGTGTTGGCCCCGAGGTTGGCGCGGAAAGCCGAGATGATCCGCTTCGCCTTGCTGTACGTCTCGCGGTAGCTGTCGGTGGTCAACAGGCCGGAGAGCTGGAGCTCGTCGTCGGCGAAGTTGTCCCGGGGGTCGGCCCAGTTGACGCCCTTGAACCGGGTGGTGTCCGCTCGCGGGGCCGCGGTGGCGGGTCCGGCGGAGAGAGCGGCGACGCCGAGAGCGGCCGCCGCGACAGCCACGGCGGAGGAGATACGACGGGTTCGGGCCATGCGCACGGATATTCCCCTTCAGGAGAGAGCGACTCGGTGAACAGCGGTGCCGCATTGCCGGGTTGGGCGCGGGAAACGCGCGTACACACGCTGGGACAGGCGTGGGCCCGGCATTGCGGGCAGACCCGGCCGCTGCCGATGTTTACGCAAACATCGCAGCGCCGGAATCGTCACATCCGGCCCCTCTGCCGTCAAGGTCTCGCGCAAGGCGGACCGTTGAGAACCGCTCGTTACTCATGACGCGCGGGCGGCTTGGCGTCGCGCTGCCCGCCGGGGGACGGGACCGGGGGGTTGGTCCGGCTCGCAGTGAAGGTGCGGGCACTCGTGCCAGAGGGGCGCCAACTCGGGCTGAGCGGCGAGGAGATCATGGAGATGACGCGGGGCGGGCTGACCCCGTAGACCCACCAGAAGGCGTCCCTTATCGATGACTTTCCACTGTTTGCCGTTCGGTATATCGATCGGCCTTCGAGTTTTCGGACCAATCCGTGTCCAGGACCTTGACCGGGCCCCTGAGGGCTTCTTCACTGGCCAACGCCGACACCACCGCCACCCCCACGAGCTCTGCCCCCACGGGCTCCCCCCGCACCCCGAGGACCAGTACGTATGCCCCGTAACGGAACATCCCGTCTGCCCGCTGCCAACCTGTCGCGGCGGCACCTTCTCGTCGCCGGAGCTCTCACTCTGGGGGCCGCGACGCTTGCCGCCCCGGCCCCCGCCCGTGCGGGGGACAAGAGCGCCGCCGCCTACGAGGGCTACCTCTTCGTCTACTTCACCGGTGAGGGCACCGCCGACGGCGAGCAGATCCGTTTCGCGCTCAGCCGCGGCGACGACCCGCTTCACTGGCGGGAGTTGAACGGTGGTGAGCCCGTGCTGACCTCCGCCCTCGGCGACAAGGGCGTACGCGATCCCTTCGTCATCCGGTCGCCCGAAGGGGACACGTTCTTTCTCATCGCCACCGACCTGAAGATCTACGGCGGGGCCGGCTGGGACTACGTCCAGCGGCACGGCTCCCGGTCGATCATGGTGTGGGAGTCGACGGACCTGGTGAACTGGTCCCAGGAGCGTTTGGTGCAGGTGTCTCCGGCGACGGCGGGCAACACCTGGGCGCCCGAGGCCTATTGGAGTGAGGAGGTCGGTGCGTACGTCGTCTTCTGGGCGTCGAAGCTGTACGCCGATGACGACACGGAGCACACCGGGGACACCTACAACCGGATGCTGTACGCGACGACCACGGACTTCGTGACGTTCAGCGAGGCCAAGGTGTGGAACGACCCCGGGTACTCCGTGATCGACTCGACGGTGATCGCGCACGACGGGACGTACTACCGGTTCACGAAGGATGAGCGGTCGGCGGAGCAGTCCTCGTGCGGGAAGTTCATCCTGGAGGAGAAAGCGACCGATCTGCTCGACACGGACTGGGACACGGTGTCCGAGTGCATCGGCAGCGGGGCCATGACGCAGGGCGAGGGGCCGCTCGTCTTCAAGTCCAACACGGAGGAGAAGTGGTACCTGTTCGTCGATGACTACACCGCGAGCGGCTACATGCCCTTCGAGTCGACGGACCTGGCCGGCGGGGTGTGGACCAAGTCGGCCGAGTACCGGCTGCCCTCGGCCCCTCGGCACGGCACCGTGCTTCCGGTGACGAAGGACGAGTTCGACCGGGTCAACGCCAAGTGGGGCGTCGCCCCTGTCCTGGCCGACGCGGACGGGCTCGTCGCCCACTGGCCGCTGGACACCAGCGCCGACGACACCTCCGGGCACGGCTGTCACGGCACCGCCACCGGGGACATCAGCTGGGCCGAGGGGGCTCTCGTACTCGGCGGCGCGAGCGGGCACATCAAGCTGCCCGACAACATGCTGTCCGGGGTGGACGCCGTCACCGTGGCCGCCGATGTGTGGGTGGACAGCGATCAGGCGACGCCCTACTTCCTCTACGGGTTCGGGAACACCGCCTCCGCCACCGGCTACGGCAACGGCTATCTCTTCGCGACCGGCGGCAGCACCAGCAGCGGGTTCCGGGCCGCCCTGTCCGACGGCAACTGGAGCAAGGAACAGGAGACGAACGCCAACAGCGGCCTGGAGCACGGGCGTTGGACCAACGTCACGTACACCGTCGACGGGGACACCGCTCTGCTGTACCTCGACGGCGTTGTCGTCGCGCGCAACACCGCGATCACCCTCATGCCCTCGGACATCGGCGGCGGTCGCACCACGGCCAACTACCTCGGCCGATCGCAGTACACCTCCGACCACACCCTCAAGGGGCGGCTGCGGGACGTCCGGCTGTACAACCGGGCCCTGTCGGACGACGAGATCGCCGCGCTGCCCGCCAACGCGACCCGCGTCCGTGGCGTGGAGGTGAAGGAGCTCAAGGTTCCCGCCGTCATCGAGGGGGAGGCCGCCACCGTCGTCCTGCCGGTCATGCCGGGGACTGACCGGCGGCGGCTGAGGCCCAAGTTCACGCTCGCGCCCGGTGCGCGGATCAGCCCGGCGAACGGGAAGCGGATAGATCTGCGCAAGCCGGTGACGTACACCGTCACCTCGGCGGCGGGCGCGCAGCGCGCGTGGAAGGTATCCGCGGTGGAGATGCGTACGCCGGTGCTGCCGGGGCTCTACGCCGATCCCAACATCGTCGCGTTCGGCGGGACGTACTACATCTACGCGACCACCGACGGGTTCGCCGGCTGGAGCGGCACTACCTTCAGCGTCTGGTCGTCGCAGAACCTTGTCGACTGGAAGGACGAGGGCGTCATCCTGGATCTCGGGAAGGACGTGGGCTGGGCGGATGCGCGCGCCTGGGCGCCCACCATCGCCGAGAAGGACGGGAAGTACTTCTTCTACTACTGTGCCGAGGCGAAGATCGGTGTCGCGACCGCCGACTCACCCACCGGGCCGTTCACGGACTCCGGCAAGGTCCTGATCGCGGCCAACCCGGACGGCGCCGGGCAGGCCATCGACCCGGCCGCCTTCACTGACGAGGACGGGCAGGCGTATCTGTACTGGGGTAACGGTTCGGCGTGGGTGGTCCCGCTCAATGACGACATGGTGTCCTTCGACTCGTCAAAGATGCAGCAGATCAAGGGACTTGAGGATTTCCGCGAGGGCACATTCGTCGTCCGGCGGGGGGACGTGTACCACCTGACATACTCGATCGACGACACCGGAAGCGAGAACTACCGCGTGGGATACGCCACTTCCGACTCCCCGAACGGGCCATTCACCTACCGCGGTGTGGTCTTGGAGAAGGACCCGGCCCAGGGGATCCTCGGCACCGGGCACAACTCCCTGCTCCAGGTACCCGGGACCGACGACTGGTACATCGCCTACCACCGCTTCGCGATCCCCGACGGTGACGGCACGCGCCGTGAGACGACCATCGACAAGGTGACGTTCGGGGCGGACGGGCTGATGCACCCCGTCACGCCCACGCTGGAAGGAGTGCGGCCGCAGCGTATCCCGTAAAGCCGGCCCCGGCGCCCGCCCCGAGGGGACGGTCGCCGGGGTGTGGGCTCATGCCTGGTCGCAAGGGGTCACCTGAGGTGACCCCTTGCCGGTTGGCGCCCCCGAGGGGAGCAAGGGGGCGGAAGAGGGCTCCCTGGTTGCTCCCCGGCATGCAGAAGGGGCCATCCGTAGATACCCCCTGAGCTGCTCAAACTTCCGACATCTCTGTCGGGACGACAGGATTTGAACCTGCGACCCCTTGACCTCAGTTGAGGGACTTCTGCACTAATCACAGTGCATCTTGCGGAACTACGCGCCCGAACCGCGCAGTTCGAGGCTCCTGATCGAAGCCGCTTACGACTGCCCTGGTCCATCAAGGCGTCAATTCGCCTCTCCGGCAACGCGATCGCCGCGCCGGCAGATTGCGCTGGGACTCCCCGCACGGGAAAGGCTCCGGGCACGGCAAGGGCTCAGGGCGCGGCACGGTGCCCGGCCCGCGCGACGGTCGGCGGACTCCGCGCCGTCCGTCGGGGTGCCACCGCATCTGGCCGGGGCGGACGAACTGGGCGACGACGCTGACGCGCCCGACTGGTGGCGGGTGGGGCCGGCTCCGTTCGGGCCGGGGGAGACCGTTCAGGGGTTCGTCGGCGGCATCGGGATCCCGGAAATATGGGACCGGCCGAAGAGCGAGCGCCCGCTTCCTTGCAGAAGGACGGCGCGGACGCGGCGCAGGGCCCGGACGCGGACGGCGCGGCGCTGGCCGAACGGACGCTGCCGGGGCTGGTGCGGCGGGCGCTCCGTCGGCGGCGCGGCGCAGCTGCCGAGGCGGCACCCGCGGCCGGAGCCCCGGACGAGGTGGTGGCGGCGCCAGCACGGGCGCGGCTCAGCCCGGTCCTGACGCTGGCCGTCCTCCTGCTGGTCGCCGGTGCGGCGCTGGGGTCGTGGCTCGCCCTGGCTGGTGGTGTGGCTGTGGAGCCGGATTCGACGCGTGGTGGGGCGAGCCCATCGCCCAGGAACGGATGGGGCAGGAGATGACCGACGGGCTGCCGGGAATCGTGCGGTCGCGGCGGTCACCTCGGCGTTGTCCTGGTGTGGCGGATGCGGCGGGTGCCCCGCTGACCGGGCCGGGTCGTGCCTCCCTGACCGGGGGTACCGCCGCAGACACAATGGCAGGCATGGCTGCACACTCTCTGACGGTCGGCTCCGACCTCGACATGACGCTGATCGACTCGCGCCCGGGCATCAAGGCCGTCTATCGGGAGCTGTCGGCCAGGACCGGCACCTTCATCGACGCCGACCTCGCGGCGAGCCGGCTGGGGCCCCCGCTGGAGGAGGAGATCCGCCACTGGTTCCCCGGGGAGCGGGTGGCGGAGACCGCCGCTCTCTTCCGCGAGCTGTATCCGCAGTACGCGGTCGCGGCGACGCCCGCCCTGCCCGGCGCCCGGGAGGCCATCGACGCGATCCACGCGGCGGGCGGCCGGGCGATCGTGGTGACGGCGAAGTACGAGCCCAACGCCAAGCTGCACCTGGAACACCTCGGCCTCGACGTGGACGCCCTCTTCGGCTCCCTGTGGGCGGAGGGCAAGGCCGACGCGCTGCGCAAGCACCATGCGCAGGTCTACGTCGGCGACCACATCGGTGACGTCGTCGGGGCACACACCGCGGGCGCGCTGTCCATCGCGGTCGCCACCGGCCCGTGTGATGCCTCGGAGCTGCGCAACGCCGGTGCCGAGGTGGTGCTCGCGGACCTGACGGAGTTTCCGTCCTGGCTGGAGCGCTATGTGGCGGAAGGGGTGGACGGGGGCGACGGCGCCGCCACCTGACGGCGCTGAGCCGTGGCGGAACGGATCACTCCGGCCGCGGCGATCAAAAAAGCCGAGGCCCATCAGCATGCACACCCAGTAGAAGACGGACGGCAGCGGTTCGGGTCCCGAGCGGCGTCGCCGGCCAGGGTCGCCCCTGCCACCCGGTCCCACCGGTGCCCGACCGGCAGCGGCACAGGGGAACATTGTCCACTTCATGGCCGACCTCCCCCTCCCCGACAGACACGCCCCGCCCCACTGGCTCGACGGCGAACAGACCACACGCCCTCGCTGGCGACGGCTCGTCACCACACGGCAGAACCTGCTGCGGGCGCGGCAACAGGAGTAAGGACCGGCGAATCGGCAGGTCCCGCAGTCCGTGGACTGCGGGACTGGCTCATTCACGAGATTGGGCAGCGGATGTTCAGCCACTCGGAAGTCGCCGAGTCCCTGGCGTGTTCGATGTTCACGAGATTGGACAGCCCTGACCCCCGCCCTGGACTTAGGTACTGCGCGCGGGCCCGTCCACAACCTCCCGGTCAAGCGGTCGTTGAGCTACCCGAACGTCCAGCCCATGAGCGGAAGGTGTCGTCGTGACCAGTGCCATCTCAGTGGAAGACCGCTGCATCGACGCCTTCAACGAGCTCAAAACCAGCCGGCACATCACCACCGTGCTCTATCGGCTCAACGACAACCTGGACACCCTCATCCTGGACTTCGAGGGGAACCTGACCCACGACGAACTCCTCAAAGCCCTGCCCTCCGATCCACGCCTCGTGGCCTATGAACTGCACTTCGCCGACCGGGACGGCAGCCGCAGAGCGGCCATCGTCCTGATCTCCTGGTCGCCCCAAGGCACCAGTCCCGAACAGATGGCAGCGCACGCAGCGGTGTACGCCGCCCTCAGAAATCAGCTTGACGGCGTCGACCTTTCCATCGAGGCCAAGAGCCGGTCCGACCTGGAGTACAACCGGCTCGTACACGCCGCCCGGACATAGCCCGACTCCAGAAGGCTCAGCCTGTGCCTGGTGAGCCGATCTTCGCGGCATTAACGCCCGCTGGAGCCAGGAGGTGCGTGTCGTGCCGGGACAGGCGGACAGGGAATAGGCCAAGCTGGCAGCCAACTACTTGAGGTCTGTTCACACAGGCCAGCGTGGTGCGGCGGCCTCCTCGCCCATCCCCGCACCCGCTGTACCGGCCGGTCAGGGTTGGGCCCAGCGTGAGGCGTCAACCGCAGGGCTTCGGCAGGACCCGGCTGCCGTTACTCAGGTCTATCTCCGGATCGCTGTGAAAGCACGAGCTGTGCGCCCACCGTGATCTCGGTCGGCCTCGTCGTTCGCCCTCGGCCCTACTGCGGGGGTCGGCCGTCGGGACTCACCCAGCGTTCAGGCCGCCTGACCGCCCTCGCCTCGGTTCCAGTCACGGCTGGCTTTCTCACGAACACGCATGCAGCTGTCGTGGATGAGACGCGAGACGTGCATCTGCGAGATGCCGAACTTCTCCGCGATCCGGCTCTGCGTCATGTCCTCGAAGAACCGCATGTACAGGATGGAGCGCTCACGTTCCGGTAGATGCTCCAGGCCGGTCCTGGCGGCTTCGCGGTCGGTGACGATGTCGTACGTAGGCGCCATCGGGTGCTCCGAGCGCGTCGGCGAGGCTGTACCCCTGGCCGTCGGAGGGGAGAAGTCCCGCGTCGAGGGACAGGGCGCTGAACCCGTTGATCGCCTTGAGACCGTCGCGGACTTCGTCCTCGGTCAGGCCCGCGTGGGCGGCGATGGCGCCGATGCTTGGTTCCTCGCTCCCACCGGGTTGCTGCGCCAGCTCTTGGCGGGGAGGCGGACCTTGTTGCGCAGGTCTTGCACGCGGCGGGGTACGTGGACGTCCCACATGTGGTCGCGGAAGTGCCGACGCAGTTCGCCCCTGATGGTGGGTATGGCGTAGGACTCGAACGGGCCCTGCCGCGGGTCATAGTTGTTGACCGCCTTGAGCAGCCCCATCGCGGCGACCTGACGCAGATCTTCGATGCTCTCGCCCTTGTCGCGGAAGGAGCCGTCGATACGGTGCGCCACGGGCAGCCACGCCTCGACGACCTCCTCGCGCAGAAGCTCCCTCTCGGTCCCTTCATCCAGCCCCACTAGGCCGGCGGGCGAAGGCGGCAGCCGTATCGGGACTGTCGTGCGCGCGATCGAAACGCACACGTCGCGGGGTGGCGGTGGTGAGCATATGGAATCGCTCCTCAACGGTCAGAACACTTGCTCTGTCCGCGAGAAGCGAGCCGCCCGGACAGCATCGACCGGAGCGGCGAGCCGCTCGCGGGGATGCCTCCGGTCCGAAACACCGTTGTAAGACTGCCCCCTATTTTCCGCCGGAACCACGCTGTCTGCGAGTCGGCTCGTCTTCCAGTTCAGGCGGCGTGGTGCGCGGGGCGCGCCATCACCGCCGCGGTCTGCGGTGCGGCCCGGTACTGCGCCGCATAGGGCCGCAGATAGGTCTCGGCCGCGTCGGCGGCCTCACGGCCGCAGCGATGCCCCAGAAGGACGCACAGGGTGTAGGCGGCATCCTCGAAGTACTTTCGCGCCTGACGGTCGGTGGGAGTCGTGAGCAGCCTGCGCTCCCATGCCCGGTAGAACTTCAGGTGACGGGCGACCTCAGCCTTCGATGGCAGCAACATCTCGTTGGCATCCCCTCTGGACGGAGGCAAAGACACCTCGCGGATGATCACGCGCGCCGCATCCCCTCCATCATGGTGCAGTTCACGGCACCCGCCGTCCTGTTGGGGATTCAACAACGCTCCTGGAAGACGCTCGTCAGCAGCCACGCCGCGACTGTCGACGCAGGGGGTCGTCAGCAGCTGCCTGAGGAGCGACCAAGGCTTCGCGCTGAATGCGGTGGTCCGTACCGTCCCCGCTCCTACCCACGTTGAGCGCCGCAGCTGTAAAGGTCCGCCGGGAATCGAAGGCGCACGTACCGCGGCGTAGCGAGTTGCACGACCCCCGCGCTGCCCGAAGTCATGAACTGTTCGATTTCTGCAGTGCTTCGCGTGCTGCCCAATCTCGTGTCCAGGCGCTGTCAGTTCTGGGGTTCTGGCTCAACTTCTGTGAAGCGACGCCATGCCCGTCCGTCCGCGGCTGTCCGCACAGCCGGTCCAACCTCCTGACGTGGCGGTTTCTGCGTCATCACGGCACCGACTCGCCAGGCGGCGAGACGCCATCACAGAAGTTGGGCCAGAACCAGTTCTGGTTCTGTGCGAAAGCCAGGTGCCCGGTGTCTGCGGGGCGGGCCTTGGCCCGGGATGGCCCGGTCCGGTCAGCTCGAGCCGTTGGGGTGGAGGACGACCTTGGTCCAGCCGTCGTCACGGGCATCGAAGTGCTGGTAGCCGGCGGGGGCCTGGTCCAGCGGCAGCTCGTGGGAGACGATCCATGAGGGCTTGGCCTTGCCCTGCTCTATCAGGGCGCACAGCTGTCGGTTGTATGCCTTGACGTTGGCCTGGCCGGTCCCCATCGACTGGCCATTGAACCAGTGCAGGCCGTAGTCGAAGGCCACCTCGCCCTCCGCCTTGTACAGCTTGTCCGGGCTCCCCGGGTCGT
This sequence comes from Streptomyces sp. NBC_01003, assembly GCF_045162695.1. Taxonomy (NCBI): domain Bacteria; kingdom Bacillati; phylum Actinomycetota; class Actinomycetes; order Kitasatosporales; family Streptomycetaceae; genus Streptomyces; species Streptomyces sp. NBC_01003. Next base: position 8,913,667 of record NZ_CP108707.1, on the reverse strand, counting down.
GCGGCACGAAGACACCCACGACCCCGATCGTCCCGGTGAACTTCACCGAGTGCACCAGGTTGTTGAGCGTCAGGTTCGGGTGCTCGACACTCTGAGGGTCGTGCGCCTGGTAGCCCACGCACTCACAGCCACGGTCCGCCCCCAGACCGTTGGTGAGTTCGTTGATCTGGTCGATCGGCGAGGCCTTGGAGTCATCGATGGGAATCGCACCGATCTGCTCTGCGAGCGCGAGCCGGTCCGGGTTCCGCCGTTGAGGCCCCGGCATTCTCGGGCCGGAGGCTGGGCGAACACCCTCGCTTCCACGTCCACTTCACCCGACAGGCTCCTCCTGGATGAACCAGGCCGAGCGATGGTTCGGCCTGCTGACCGACAAGCTCATCCGCCGCGGCGTCCACAGGTCCGTGAAGGCCCTGGAGGACGACATCACCGCGCGGATCGACACCTGGAACGAGAGCCCACGGCCCTTCACCTGGACCAAGACCGCCGACGAGATCCTCAACTCCCTCGCCGACTACCTCACCAAGGTCGGAACCATCAGCCAGAAAACAAAGCAGGACTAACCCTCAGGATTTCTGGCGCATCACACTAACGACACACGGGCTGTCTACAAGAGATCCTGCGAAACACGGCGCGTGTCGATGGTGACGCCGCCCCGTGGGCGTCCGCCGGCAATGGCGGCGGCGCCGAGGCAGAAATGCACCCACATGTTGAACTGGATCTCCTTGGCCACCCGCAGCCGACTGTAGAGGACGTCGGCCCAGCGGTCGCCCGCCCTCGACCATGCCTCGACGCCAAACTCCAGCACGTCGTCGTCGGCCCCGGCCCAGAACTGGATCTGCCCCGCCTCCAAGTGCCCGCGAAGCGTGCCCAACCTGATCGAGAGCGCGTCGCGGTCGAGCACGCGGACAGGACCGTCCCAGGGGCCCGGCATCTGCACGCGGTACTCGTCGCCGGGACGCGCGGGGCTGCCCTGCGTGCCTCGCGTCCTGTGGAAGACCGCAACGGTCGATGGAGCCGGTCCGTTCAGATCCGCCGCCACTGCGTCGATCAGTTCCTCGGGACCCATCGCCGCCCCCTCGATTCGGACGCTGAAGCGCCGATGGAACATCGGGCCTACTCCATCGGCCAGCGGCTTGGTGAACTCATCGACGTGTGCCGCCGGCAGCGGAGGGGGCAGATCGCCGGCGTCGCCACTCCCCTCGGTGCGGTGCAGCGCGGTAACCCGCCACATGTACTCCCAGGAAACCAGCAATACCCCCATGGGGAAGCGCAGCAACGTACCCAGCCGCCGCCTCGGCGTCGGTTTGCGGAGCTGAGGTTGGCCATCGCGAGTGGTGGCACTGCTACTGTCGTTTTGTCCCGACATTTCTCCATGACAGCACGAGGTGAGCGCCGCTTCGAGGCGCCGCTCGCGCGTCCTCGATGCTGATGCGGATTCAGGAGGGCTGAATGGCGGACGTCGCACAGATGATGCACCGATGGGGGTTGCGCAGTGCGCAACTGCAACTTGCCGCAATGGGCTCAGTGGGCCTGTGCACCGTCTTCTGGATGCGCGCCGCGAGCTTCGACCAGGACGAACGCGGCAATGCCGAGCGACGTGCCCTCTTCGTCGGCCTGTGGGCACCCACACTCTGGCTCATGGCGCAGTCACTGCGCGACCTCGACCAGGCCGTACACGCCCCGCCTCGGTGAGGCACACATGCTGCGCGAGCGACGGCTCCACCGAGCGAAGGCCGTGGGCGCCCTGCGTGAATTGGCCGACCGTCAGGTCAACTACGAGCCTCTGCCCGAAAGTCGGAGCCTCCCCACCCGGGAGGCGTGCTGGAACCTCGATTCCCTGCGCCACCCGATCGCCTGCGAATCCGCCGGCGACCCGCAGCAGGGCGGGGCCTGGGAGATCGCCTGCCGCCTGGTCCGGGACTACCAGTTCGCAGATCCGGCCATCCTGCGCGCCATCTACAGCGCCGACGACACCCTGCTGGGCCGCAACATGCTCCTGGAAGGCCGGTTCGCCGGGCTCCGCTTCGACATGGGCGTACGAGTGACCTCTGTGATCGATGAGACGCGCGGCTGTGGCGGGGAGGAATCGCGCGTGTGGGGCTGGTCTTATCAGACCCTGGAAGGCCACCTGGAACAGGGTGAACTCACATACGAAGTCGTCAAGCGACTGCGAACCGGAGCGGTGGATTTCTGTATCAGCGGCTACTCGCGGCGAGCGCCGCTGGCCAACCCCCTTATCCACGCCGGATTCGCGGCCTTCGGGCACCCCACCCAGCAGCGCTTCTACCGCGCGAGCGCACGACGGCTGCAGCATCTTACGCACGCGGAGCTCCAAGGCGCCGCCCCGCTGGCACCCAAAACCCTCCCGGGCTACGACAGCGTCGTCATCGCCCCTAACCTGTGGGCAAACACATACAGAGCCTGTCACGGTAAGTGAAGTTGGTTGTTCAGGGCGCGCGTCACGCTGCGCAGTGCACCGGTCAGGCGGCATCGAACAGCGCGCCTTTGTGCAGTGCCAGCGCCCGAGGATCCCCTTGGCGCACCGGTTCCGCACGGGCGGACGGGCCCGGTCCTGGCATCCGAGGTACGGCACCTCGACGGGTGCTTCGCGGTGTGCTGAAGCAGCGGACCAGCGCGTCTCCGGCTGCGGCGCGCCGAACTCATCGGTGATCTGACTGTGCATCATGCACTGCAGCAGAACGTGCACGCCCTGCTCATGGGCGAGCCGAACCGTTCCTGCAACGCCCGCCCGCGCGCGTGCGCCTCGTCAGTCGCCTGCTGCTTCTTCATCAAATCGTCCGAGACGGCTGCCGCGCCACCACGAACGCTGTCTGCGGCACGTCATGCGCTCCGCGCTCCTACGAAGATCACGTCCAGATTCGTCGAGCTGCCTAACCTTCGCTGCGTGTGCCGGGTGGGTCCTGGGGGTCCACCCCACTCGACGCGGAGGCGTCCCTGGTTCCGCTGGGACGCTGCGAGCGGCCTCTGCGACCGGTGTCGTGCATACCCTTTTCGCCTTGGCCCTTGCTCTGCTGTTCGCCGCGGCGGCCGGCGCTCTTGGCGGTGTCGCCGGGGACGCTTTTCGATTCTTCCTTGGAGACTTTCCTGCCGGGCCCCTTCGCGGGGGCGTATTCATTCGGGTGGAAGGAACGGTGGGCGCTCGGATTCTCTTGTTGACGAGTCTCGTCCACATCCGGCGACCAGCCGTGCTGAGTGCCCTTGTGCCGACTCGGACCCTCGCCGTGCGAGGGCTCGGACGGCTTCGGCTGCTTGGGCATGACCTCTACCTGCCTGTCCTGTCGGGGGTGCCTGCACACGCCTTGCGGGTGGTGTCCTATTTTCCCATCCACGGCCAGAGCGGCCATATCGGGCACGCAGACGTCGCTGAGAGCTGCCCAAGGGAGAGACCGTCTCACTGACCGACGGTAGCGGCAGCCGCTCTGTCTGCCCCGGAGGTATTCACCGTGAGCAGACCGCTGCTGCCGGCCAAATGGGCTCCGATCGCCGCCACATGCATCGGCTCCCATGACAACTGCAGCGCGGACGGCCCTGGACCCGGCACGTGGAGTGCGCTCGTCAGGCCTTGGGCGGGCGGTCACCCGGAGGCGTCGCCACGAAGTGAAGCAGCAACGCGGCGGGCCTTCAGCCGGCTCTGCCGGCCCCGCTTTCCCTCCGGGCCTGGAAGGTTCACAGTTGAGATAGCGCCATGCCTCATTGGAGGACACCATGATCATTCTCGGAGTGATCCTGCTGGTCGTCGGGTTCTTGACCGGCCTCTCGATCCTGTGGACCATCGGCATCATCGTGCTCGTCATCGGCGCCATTCTGTGGATTCTTGGCGCCATGGGCCACGCCGTCGCAGGGCGACGCCACTACTGGTAGCCAGGGATCCAGGCCCGCGGATGGGAGGGCCACCCATCCGCGGGCCCTCGCTGCACCCGATGACCGCGCTCTACTCGGCGCGGCGCGCCTTGTGCTTGCCAACGTCCAGTCGTGCCCGGGTGGGCAGGTGGGTCAACCCGGTGCAGTCGCGCGCATGTGCCACGGGGCCGTGGCACAGCGCCTGCAGGACGGGGGCGGGCGTGCCGTGATCCGTCAGTGTGAGGGCCACGTGGAGGCAGGGGCGCGCCGCCCGTCCGGTGACATGGGCGCTCGCCTGCTCGACGCCGGGCAGGGCACGCGCTTCGGCGGTGACCGCATTACTGAGGGCGCGGCCCCGCAGTTCGACGCTTTCGGGTGGAGGCGTGCCGCCCAGGTGCACTGAAGCGGGGCGACGGCGGCGCAGCTGCGCGAGCAGCCAGAGCAGGGCCAAAACGGCGGCCAGAACCAGGCCGGCGATGACGGCGGGCCACCACCACCAGCCCTGGTCGCTCCACCCGATGCGGTCGGCGTTGCTGAGTAGGACGTCGTGGGGCGTGGTCAGGGGCCAGCCGGCAGGCGCGGCCAGGTGGAACCGGCGGTAGAGGTCGAGGCCTACGGTGAGGATCAGCAGACCGCCGCCCAGCAGCACCAGGCCACTGAGGGCCATGAGGAGACGGTTGAGTGTGGATCGGCCGTTCATGGCGTGCTCCCGGGGCGTGGTCAACGGGTGTGGTGTCGTAGGCGGATCGTCACCCGCGGAGTGTGCGCCACACCGAGTCGGCGGCACTGGTCCTGCAGGGCCTGGGTGAGCTCGTCGCGGACGGTGGCGGGGTCGCGGAAGCGGACGTCCGCGCGGGTCGTGACGCGGCGGCGTCCGACCCGGACTCGGGCACCGCTGATGCCGGGGACCCGCATCGCGGCGTCGCGCAACAGCAAGGCGGCGCCCTTGCGGTCCAGCCAGGCCTCCATGTCGGGACAGCCATCGGGTGCCCGAAGCGGCAGCAGTCGGCGCAGGCCGGGGGTGAGGGCGAGGATGAGCAGCCACAGGCCGAGGATGACGGCGACGGCGGCCGCGATCAGCAGCCAAAGGTCGTCGACCGGGCGGGTGGCCAGCTCGTCGGCGAGGCGGATGCGCCATACCCCGGCCCGATGTCCGGCGCGCACTGCGATCACGTCGTACAGCAGCACCCCGGCGACACAGAGCGTCACTAGTGCGACCAGGGCCGCCGGGACGCGGCGTGCGGACCACAGGCGGGGCGACCTCGCCCCCCAGCCGTCATGCGGCAGCGGCCGCGTCGCGGGAGCGCGGATGTCGGGCCGACCTGTCCCCGCGGCCTCCTTGGCCGAGGGCGTCTGCTCATCGTGAGCAGGCGGGGCGGGCCCGGATGGGAGGGTCATGGTGGCCGTCCTTCGTCGTTGGTGTGAGGATCCGCAGATCTGATGGCTGGCCTGTGCGGCAGCGCTGCGGCGGTGAGCGGGATCAGCGGACGCGAGCCGACCGGCCCGCGACGACCAGACGCCGCACGGTCAGCATCACGTCGCTGATGTCCAGACCGGTGAGCTGGGCCACCCGTTCGGCGACCTCACGCTGCAGTTGCCCGCAGGTGGCGGCGATGTCAGTGGGGTAGGGAAGGTCCACCGACAGCGCCAGTTGTGCCGTCCCGTCGTGCGTGGTCGCGCGAGCGCCGGGTGCGGTCAGCGCCGCGTGGGCAGGTGGCTGACGGGTGAGCCGGTGCAGGGCTGTGCTCGCCACCCGTGCGGCGATGCGGGCCACAACCCGGTCGGGTATCACTGTCGCGCCGCGCTCGGCAGGCGGCAGAGGATTCTCGGCGTCGTACCCGCCGCGGGGGCTCTCAGTTGATCCGGCGCTGCGGGTGGTGGTGCTCACTGTTGCCGCCGGGTGGACAGGTCCCGCTGCCGCCGGGTGAACACGTCGGCGTCGCCCTGCAGGACGAGACCGACGACCAAGCCCACCGCGCCCAGGACCGCTACAAGGAGGAAGGCCCAGAAGCCGCCGAAGTAGCCGGCGAATCCCAGTGCCATTCCGGCTGTCAGACCCACTGTTGCTGTATTCATCACTGACTCACCTGTCCCACGTCGGCGTTCGATCGGAGGGGAACTCCGCCCGCTGCCGGAAGTCATTGGACGCGGCCTTCGGCCGGTTCGGTGTCGTCTTCGTCGTCGGGCAGGTTCACATCGTCGATGACGAGGTTCACCTCGATGACCTCCAGGCCGGTCATGCGTTCCACGGCGGAGATGACGTCGACGCGGACCTCTGCTGCCACATCGACGATGGGGTAGCCGTACTCGACGACGACATCGATGTCGAGTGCGGCCTGGCGTTCGCCCACCTCGACCTTCACGCCGCGGCCGACGCCGCCGGTGTCTGCGCCGGGGACGCGTTCGCGCACGGCTCCAAACGCACGGGCCATGCCCGCGCCGAGGTTGTGGATACCGGGTACCTCGCGGGCGGCCGTTCCCGCGATCTTGGCCACGACGCCGTCGGCGATGGTGGTCTTGCCCCGCGTTTCGGGTGAGGTGCCGGCGCCGGTCGGCCCCTTCAGCATGGTCGCTGTCCCGGGATGGCCGTCCTGTCCGGTGGAGGAACGGTCGGTGGTGTCCGTCATGGCAGTCGCCTCGATCAGTTGCCGCGGGCACCGGCACGATGCCCGTCAAGGATGGGACACACCCGACAGGCAAATCGTCACATGTTTCCATGAACCGGCATCACATCACTCAGGCCGGGCACAACACCGCAGGGAGGAGGTGCGGTCATGACGCACAGCGCCGGCCCTTCCCCGCGCCGAGCGACCTGCCCCGGCCCACCCCCGGAGCCCCCTGTCCCGGGCACGGCCGACGGGCTGCTCACCGCGCCGGACGACCTGCTGGCGACACGCGCCGGTGAAGGCGACGAGGAAGCCTTCGCCATCCTGGTGCGGCGCCACAGCCGTCCCCTGCTCGCCCTGGCCTCCCACACGCTGGGCAACGTTCAAGACGCCGAGGACGCGGTGCAGGACGCGTTCATCAGCGCCTGGAGGAGCCTTCCCGAATTCCGCCACGCCTCGGCGTTCAGCACCTGGATGTACCGCATCACCGTCAACCGCTGCCTGAACTCCCTGCGCCGCCGGCCGGCACCGGTACCGTTGGACTCGGTGGCCGAACCCGCCGCCCCCGGTACGCGCAGCTCGCCCGCGCGGGCAGCCGAACAGGAAGCCCTCACCGAAGCCCTGGTCAACGCGCTCGGCGCGCTGGAACCGCAGCAGCGGGTCTGCTGGATCCTGCGGGAACTGCACGGACTGCCCTACGAACAGATCGCCCACGTGACCGGCACCACCGAGCAGACGGTCCGCGGGAGACTGTACCGAGCACGCCGATCCCTGAAGGAGGCACTGGGCCCATGGCGCTAGACGACCATCCCCCCCAGCCTCCCGAGCTCGGACGCCAACCCCGCTCGCCAGACGGCTCACCCCTCGACGAGGTCCGCCGTCACACCGGAGACGAAGTGCTCACCTGCGGGCGCACCCTTAGCCACGCCTGGGAACAGGCCCGGGACACCGGTCCGCCCGCCGACCCCCACCTCGCCGACTGCCCCTACTGTCGCGACGCCGTCGAAGGACTGGCCGCACTGGACACAGCTACGCAGGCCCTGCGGGAACAGAAGAAGCCCAGCACCCAGAACCTCATCGCCCGCGTCATGGACAGCGTCCGGGACGAGGTACGACTGGGGTCGATGCTGCCCCTGAACGACCCCACGCGCACCTTGCAGATCGCCGAACACACCGCGGCCACCGTGCTACGGCGCGCAGCAGACGCGATACCCGGCGTCATCGCCGCCAGCTGCCGCCTCACCCGAGCCGACCAGGGCACCGGCGTAAGTGTGAGCATCACCCTGGCTGTCAGCCTGGACCGCCCCCTGCCCGAGACGGCCGACCTAGTGCGCCGCTCGGTAGTAGATGCCGCCCACCATGCCCTGGGCCTGAGGGTGACAGCAGCGGACGTCACGGTCATCGACGTGCACCATGCACCCGTATCGCCGAACCGCGCAGACACCACCCGTAGTGGACCGGGCGGCAACCCATGACCGCATGTCACCCTGCCGACATTCGCCAGACTGCCGCTGAGGCCGCCCTCGCGGTCAGCGGGGTCCTCGCCCTGCAACCCACCCTCGCCAGCCGTCTCGCCCGAGCCGCCTCACGCGCAACTCCAGGCGCGGCAGACAGCAGGTTCGCCTCGCCGCTGTCAGGCATCCGTGTCGTCCATGACCCGGACGGCTCCGGCTGGCAAGTGGAGGTGCGCTGCGTCCTGGCCGAGGGACACCGAGCCATAGACGTCGCCCGCACCGTCCACGACCGGACCCGCGCGTCCCTCACCACCCTCGTCACGACGCACGGCACGGCGGACACCGTCACTGTTGCCGTCACGATCACCCGCATCACACGGACAAAACCAAAGGTCGCCCGGCGGCCGCTGAAATCAAAGAAGTGAGCGATGATCCGGTCAGGGTAGCCATGAAAGTGCGAACCATGGCTTGACACCTCCATTCTGCCGAAGCTGAGCCCGAGGGCCGCCCCTGTTCTGAGTGAAGAGGGGCGGCGCAGGCCCTAGCCCTACAATCAGCGCATGGCTCAGCGAGAAGTAATCACTTATACGGACGACCTCACAGGTGAAGAATCCGAAGAGATCGGTACCCACACCATCCTCATCGACGGGGCTGGGGTCGAGATTGACCTCTCCACGGAGAGCCACGATCGCCTGTTGGAAGTTCTGCACCCGTACTTGAGCGCCGAGGGGGCCCGTCGAGTACGTGGCAGCGTCACCACAGCCGGCACGAGGGGTAAGCGTCGAGCCGTAGGATCCTCCGCCCACCCGGACACGGCCCAGATTCGGGCTTGGGCCAAGGAAAACGGCCTTGAGGTGAATGACCGGGGTCGAGTTCCCGCTTCCGTTAAGGAAGCATACGAAAAGGCCAATGATTAATCTCTGATATTGACGATCGAGCTCACCGGCCTCACGCAGTCCCACCTCGGCATCTGGCTTACCCAGGCCAAGACCTCCCAACGGCGCGCGAATGCAGCCTTCATCGGGTGGACGAACAAACGCAGCCTGACGCAGAACCCGGAGTATCCCGGACATGATGACCATGTCGGTGCTCTTCCTCGACGAGGAGGAGCACGAGGACCAGTTCCGTCGATGCCTGACGGATACCTCACTGCAGGGGTCGGGGTGGCGGCGTACCCAGCCGCACTGTTCCATCCGTAGAGCCACGTTGGACAGTCTGGAAAGCGTGCTTCCTGCCCGGCCGTGTGTCGCTGCACTTTGAGGAGCGGCGACACACGGGCCAGTCTTTTCAGCGTGTGGGGGTAACCGTTACCGACGCGTTGGGACAGCGAGCCGCGTTCTCGGCAAGCGCTGCCTCTTCGGACGGATCGATCGCGAGCTGCCAGCGCACCTTCACAGTGGTCCAGTCAGTGATGTACTCGCACCGGTCCCCGTCAAACGGTGGCATCCAAGTGGACGGGTCCTGGTCAGCCTTGGAACGGTTCGACTTCGCCGACACAGCAATCAGCGAGCGCTCGTCGCCGAGATCGTTGGCATACGCCTGCCGTTCAGCCGCACTCCAGACGGAGGCGCCGGAGTCCCAGGCCTTGGGGAGCGGGACGCGGTGGTCGACGTTGAGGCCGGACGGCCCGTCGATGTACTGGTCGTCGTAGACGGAGTACCAACGCCCGCCAGTGGGCTTGCACTTGGGGCCCTGCCCGGGGGTCATCAATGCTTCGGCCTTGAGTGCCTCGGCCCTCGTGTTGCAGCCGTCTTTGTCGGCGTGAATCCAGTGTTTGAAGCTGGTGCGCTGGTAGCCGCTGCGGTCCTCATTCGCGACGGGCAGGGCCTTGAGGGCGTTTTGGAGTGGTGTGGTGATGACGTCGCCGGGGCTGCCGAACGGTCCCGGGGCCGCCTGGGCGGTAGCTGTGGGGATAGCGAGTGCGGCAATGACGCTGAGCAGGGTGGCAGTGCGGGCGAAGGTGCGCAACATGGCTCCGCGAAGATCACGAACAGGTCGTGATCTTCGTAGCGAGTCCGTGACGTGTGACGTGCCGCAGACAGCCGTCGCGTCACCCGGAAGAGGGTGCGCCAAGCGCCCACAAGCGACCCGCCACCGTGCACAATCTCGAAGGCCGCACACTCCTGCGTACTCAAGTGCTCGGCGGCGTCATCAACTAGTACAGCGGATACACAGCCTGACCAGCAGCGACGAGTTTTCGAGCCCCACACCTGTCGTTCACGACCGGGCAGTTGACTGATGGCGACACCGCACCTCGGATCTCCCTCAAGTGTCATTTGGCGCGCGGGTCAGCGGCGCATGTCTTCGTCATGACGGGACTGGATTGGGCCACTGAGGCTTTCTCACTGAAGATCACTTCCAGTGGCAGTTGAGAGCGAGGGCTTTTGAGACCGCCGTGGAGTTTCCGGGCGGACGGGTCGAGAATCCTGTTGAGATCCCCAAGGACCAGCTGGGCAAGGCGGCCGAAGCGCGCCTCGGCGATGCCCGGTTCGTCCTCGACGAGCTGGGAAGGCGCGGGTGGAATCTCGACAAGGTCGGCATGTTCGGCCACTCCTTTGGCGGCTTCACCGCCTCACTCTCCACCTGCCCCAACGCTGGCGCTTGGAGCACGACTTCGCCGACCTGTAGACGGCAACCGGTCAGCGCATGGTCACCTGAACCAGCCGCTCGACCTGACCGCCCACGACCCGAAAGGTGCGCGGAGTCCAGCACGACACGGGAGACATCGACGGGTGACCTCGACCATGGGTTTCAGCGCGAGGCTGTCGTGGACGTTGGCGGCGGAGAGACCGACGATGAGGGGCAGTCCGTTCGCGTCCGACAGGATGTGCATCTTGGACCCCACCCAGGTCGCGGTCTTCTCGCTGGCGCCCTCCGTCGCCCGGATGAACCGCTCGGGCGGGGCGGCCAGCTCGCTGTGTACGTCGCCCGCTGTCGGTGTACACCCGGCTGCTCCAGTAGCCAGCTTCGACCGACCCTGGCCGCCGCCGCAGGCGCAGCCCGAGCAGGTCAGTAGGTGGCCAGGGAGATGGCGGTGTAGTGCGCGGTGAAAGCCGCCACGGTCAGCGCGTGGAACACCTCGTGAAAGCCGAACCAGCGGGGTGAGGGGTCGGGCCGCTGGAGGGCGTAGACCACCGCGCCCCCGCTGTAGAGGAGACCGCCGGCCACGATCAGGACGAGTACGGCTACTCCGCCGGTGTGCAGGAAGTCGGGCAGGTAGCTCACTGGCGCCCACCCCAAGGCCAGGTAACACGGGGTGTACAGCCAGCGCGGAGCTGCGACCCATAGGACCCGGAACGCGATGCCGGCCAATGCGCCCGCCCACACGATCCACAACAGAAGGGATCGCTGGTCCGGCGGGAGGAGGAGCACGGCCAGGGGCGTGCAGGTGCCGGCGATGATCAGGAAGATGTTGGCATGGTCGAGACGTCGCAGGAGAGCCTCGCCGAGCGGCCCCCAGGTGCCGCGGTGGTAGATGGCGCTCGTTGCGAACAGCAGCCAGGCGGTGGCTGAATACACGGCGCAGGCCAGGACCGCCTGCGGAGTCGGGGCCAGGCAGATGAGTACGACGCCTGCGATCAGTGCGGCAGGGACCATTCCGGCATGGAGCCAGCCACGCAATCTCGGCTTGATCGGTTCGGCCAGGTCGGCTGCCTGCTCCACCAGAGCAGCAGCCGGGGGCGTCTTCCCCCCTGCATCGCCACCTGGTGATCCGCAGGGCAGCCGCTCTTCACGGCGTTCTTCCCGCGCTGAGGCGACGTGACTGCATTCGACTTCAGCGGCGTCGCGGGACACGGCTTCCCGTCCTTGCCCGGTCTCTCGGGCGTCACTGGCAACCATGTGATCATGCTAGGAGACCTCACCTCGACAGCGTGATGGGAGGTCGGTCAGCGGACACCGTGGACTTGGTCGTGTCCAAGCTCGTCACCAACGCCCATGCGCCACGGCGGGGGCCGCTGCACATGGGAACTGACTGCACACCCCGACACCATCGAGGTGGCCGTCCACGACCCCAGTCGGCATGCGCAAGCGCACCCCGACCTGAACGGCGGCACCACTGCGGTGGAGCGGGCGAGGCGGTTGGCCATGGGGCAGCCGAAGCCCCGTCACTCGCCGGGCCTCAGGCGGTAAGACCGTGAGCGCCCGTCGTTCCCTGTAGCGCCGCCGCTCAATCAGCTGGATGACGTTGAATATAATCTGCCCCATGTCGAAGCCTGACGAGCTGCTCGTTGACGTCGCTGCCCTGGTGGAATCCGGGCAGAGTAACCAGATGTCCCTGACCGTGGTCACCGGTGGTGCTGTCATCACCGGTCGGCTGGCTCCCGAAGCAGTGTGGAGGCAGAGGGTGTCGGAGGTGCTGTCGGACTCGGACCGCTTGGGAGAGTTCTCCTCCGTCTTCGACACCCCCGCGAAGAAGGACGGGCCGCCTACGCATCTGCACTTCCATGTCGCCCGGATCCTGCAGGGCACGGTGGGGATTCCCGAGACAGGCGGGATGTACCGCGTGGCGATCGAGGACATCAGCACCTGGACCGTGGGCGACTTCAGCTATTCCGACCACTGAGCAATCACTGCGACAGGAACCCGCTAACAGCAGTGTGGGCCCGACCGGCGCGCGCCGGTCGGGCCCATCCGTTGTTCAGGTGTCGGCTCGTGCCTGCTACCTCGGTCAGACGGATACGGGGGTGCCGAGCATCGCGGAAGCTCGCTGGAGCGAGCTGAGGATGCGTACGGGTGCGGCCGTGGGGAGGCTACGGCAGGTGAAGCCGAGCTGAGTCATGGCCCGGAGGACTTCGGTGGCGCTGAAGTCACGTCGGTCCTGGCGGGTGATGACCTGGCCGACTTGTTTGACGGGGTAGTGGCGGCGGCCGATGATCACGGATTCGCCGGTGCCCGGTTCGGGCTTGACGCCCTTCATCGATTCCAGCACGCCGCTCTTGGTGAGCTCGAAGGGGAAGCGGGCGATGACGCAGCGCATGTGGCCTCACAAGGAGAAGGGGATAACGGTCCGACGAGGGGTGAGGCGGGTCAGCGGGAGAGGGCGAGGACGCCCAGGGTGCTGCCTTGCCCGTCGATGACCGGCGGTGCGCCGAGCTGGCGGGAGCGCAGCACGTGCTCGGCTTCGGAACCAGTGGCTTCGGGCGAGGTGAACGACCCGTGATCGCCGATGATGTCGCGCAGGCGGACGCGGTCCGTGTAAGCGGAGCTGTCGCGGACGGCGGTAAGTTCGGTCTGGGTGACCAGACCGGTGCGTTGGCCGTCCTGATCGCAGACGACCAGCCGACCCGTGCGTGCGGCGGTCATGACGGACAGCGCCACCTCGACACTCATGTCGTCACAGACCTGCGGTCCGGCCGCGTCCTTGGCCTCAACCGTCTTCCTGTGCACGGGGTTGGCGCTCGCCGGGCGGGGCTGCATCTGAACCAGCGTCAAAAGGTGCCTCCTGCAGAGATGGGTCAGCTTCCTGATCACGAAGGTTCTAGGCCGCCGCACCGAAGACGGGCCGGCGTACGGGCGCGCGCCGGGTCGCCGACGAGGGGCGGCGTCGGCCTCGGGAGGAGGCGCTGCGCTTGGGGCGTTCGGCCACCGGTGCGGTGATGACGACCGGGATGCCGGACGGGGCCTGGGCGCCGGTGATTCGGCTCAGAGCCTCGTCGCCCGAGCGGATCTGGGTGGTCTGCGGCCGGATTCCGGCGTCCGACATGAGGCGGACCATGCCGCGGCGCTGGTGCGGTGTGACGAGGGTGACGACACTGCCTGACTCGCCGGCGCGGGCGGTACGGCCGCCGCGGTGGAGGTAGTCCTTATGGTCGGTCGGCGGGTCGACGTTGACGACGAGGTCGAGGTTGTCGACGTGGATGCCGCGCGCCGCGACATTGGTCGCTACCAGGACGGTGACGTGCCCCGTCTTGAACTGCGCCAGCGTGCGGGTGCGCTGTGGCTGTGACTTGCCGCCGTGCAGCGCGGCGGCCCGTACCCCGCTGTTGAGCAGGTCCTGGGTGAGCCGGTCGACGGCGTGCTTGGTATCCAGGAACATGATCACGCGGCCGTCGCGGGCGGCGATCTCGGTCGTGGCGGCGTGCTTGTCGGCGCCGTGGACGTACAGCACGTGGTGCTCCATCGTCGTGACCGCGCCCGCCGACGGGTCGACCGAATGCACGACGGGGTCGGTCAGATAGCGGCGCACCAGCAGGTCGACGTTACGGTCCAAGGTGGCGGAGAACAGCATCCGCTGCCCCTCCGGACGCACCTGGTCGAGCAGGGCGGTGACCTGCGGCATGAACCCCATGTCGGCCATCTGGTCGGCCTCGTCCAGCACCGTGACGCCCACCTGGCTCAGTCGGCAGTCACCACGGTCGATGAGGTCCTTGAGCCGGCCCGGGGTCGCGACGACGACCTCTGCCCCGCCTCGCAGCGCGCCGGCCTGCTTGCCGATCGACATCCCGCCCACCACCGTGGCCATCCGCAGCTTGACGGAGCGGGCGTACGGAGTGAGCGCGTCGGTCACCTGCTGCGCCAGCTCACGCGTCGGCACGAGGATCAGCCCCAGCGGCTGACGGGGCTCAGCACGCTGCCCGGCGGTGCGGGCGAGCAGGGCGAGGCCGAAGGCGAGGGTCTTGCCGGAACCGGTGCGCCCGCGGCCCAGGACGTCACGGCCCCCCAGGGAGTTCGGCAGCGTCGCGCCCTGGATCGGGAACGGCGCGGTCACGCCCTGCCTGCCGAGTTCGGCGAGCAGCTGGGCGGGCATGTCCAGATCCTCGAAGCCTTCAACAGCGGGCAGCGCGGGGGTGATTGTCCTGGGGAGCGCGAACTCGCCTTGCACTGCGGCCGGCCGGCGGCCGTAGCCGCCGGAACGGGCCGGGCCGCCGGAACGGGCCGGGCCGCCGGAACGGCGCGGTGCCTGCGAGCCGAAGCGGCTGCCGCCCCTGGTGGCGTCAGCAGTGCCGCTACGGGTGCGGGTGGAACGGTCGTTGGTGCGTGTGCGGTTCATACAGGGAACCTTCCTCGATGTGGCACATATCAAGGAATCCCCGCAGCGATGAGCGGCATCGAGAATTACAAGTATGGACCGATGTCAAAGCAAATCCGGGCCGTCGGTAATCCGCGCGGGCGAAAATGCTGAAATAGGCGATGCAGTGGGGACGTAAAATCCGGGCGCCGAGGTGCGGTGTAGCTCTTCAGGATGCGCCTGCATTCCTGAAGGAGGAGCTGCGCGAGATTGCGGACCCCTCCGAGCCGTCCCGCAGGCGAAACCACTGCCAGAAATGCGTGTAGCTGGGGCCCGCACCCCTAAGGATGCGGGCCCCAGCTACAAGTGTGCGTCAGCGTCAGGCCGGAACGATGTTCTCGGCCGTCGGGCCCTTCTGGCCCTGCGCGATGTCGAAGGTCACCTTCTGGCCTTCGAGCAGCTCACGGAAGCCCTGGGCGGCGATGTTCGAGTAGTGGGCGAACACGTCAGCGCCGCCACCGTCCTGCTCGATGAAGCCGAAGCCCTTTTCCGCGTTGAACCACTTCACGGTACCAGCAGCCATGTCATATCTCCTTTGGGGCAGTACATCGGAATCCACACTGTGTGGACACCGTGTCGCCGCGATGATTACCCCGCCCGGAAAATGACCGGAAATACAAAAGTGCTCCCACCGGCAGGAGCCGAGTGAGGACACTTGAAGTTTTGGGAACCACAACTGCAACTGAGATCGACAGTAGCACGCCGCAACGGCCGTCATGCGTTGAATAATTCCACTCTGCCCATTGCGGCAAAAACTCTCACCGCGTGGTCCGTCAAACTCTGACCTCGCCGGCGCAGATATTGCCTCGAGTCGCTGCGGAGCCCGGCCGTTGGCCACAGACGCAGCCTCACTGCCGTTGTTGTGCCGCCATTTCCAGCCGCTTGTCATCCGCACGGAGCGTGGCCCTGGGGCTCTGCTGCACCGCGTGCCGTATGGGAGGTACGGACTGCGCCGCGCTCGGGGCCCCGAGCGCCGAACCGCGAACCGCGAACCAGAGCCACGGTGGCCGCAGCATGCAATGAAGCCCTCTTCGCCCGGCCGTGACCGCCGTCCAATGCGGCTGCCTGCTCCACATCACAGTCACCACGGCGTGCCGGGTTGACCCCGCCAGGACCTCGACGACAACCAGGCCGCGCCGTGGTGTACGAGTCGCCACCGGCGGTGTGAGTGCGACGGGGCGGACCGGAGTCGGCGAGCAGCGTCCCTGGACCGCGGAAAACACATGACGCGTCGCCTCGCCCGGAGGAGTCGGCTGACCTATCTGCAGCCCTCCTTCGTTCCAGCAGCTTGATCACCACTGCGGGGAGAGGACCTGGGGCAAGGAGTTTCGCCTCGGTCAGCGTGGGTCGACATGCCGCGCATCGGTGTAGTCGTTCCTCGAAACTGGGCCACGGGGACCACGGCCCGGAGGACACCGCACATGAACGCGATCACCGACTGGCTCGGCGGCCTGTCCGGCCCACTGGTCTACGCGGCCGTCGGCGCCCTGGTGTTCGCCGAGGACACGCTGTCCTTCGGCTTCGTCCTGCCGCGTAAGACAGTCGTCGTCCTGAGGGGCGTACTCGCCAATCAAGGCCCAGGTCTCGGTCTACTGGCTCGTTATGACCGTCGTGCCCGCCGCAATCGCCGGAGACACCGTGGGCCACTCCGTCGGCCACCACTTCGGCCCGAAAACCCTTACTACCCGACCGCTGCGCCGACACGAGCAACGCAGCGAGAAGGCACAGAACTTCATCCGCCGCCGAGGCCCTGAAGCGGTCTTCCTGCGCCGCTTCATCGCCTTCTTCGCACTATGATGCCGGCGCTCGCCGGTATCTCCCACATGGACTACCGCCACTTCCTCCTCTTCAACGCCCTCGGCGGCCTGATCTGGGGAGTCGGCTTCACCCTGCTGGGCTACTTCGCAGGCTCCGCCTACCAGCGGGTCGAGGCGGTTGCCGGCCGCGTCGTTGCCATCGCCGTCGCAGTGATCGTGGTGGGCGGGCTCATCGTGTGGCGCGTTCGGCGCCGCCGCCAGGCGGACAGTCCAGATCCGAAGAACCGGGCCGGCTGACACCTCAGGTCGGCCTCGCGGCCCTCTGGATCCGCGATGCCGGACCCTGGCTGCCCGGTTGTTTGCACCCCAGTCTGCGGTCCCTACTCGACACTCGGCGATGACAGCCCTTGGGTCTGCCCTCACTGTTCGAGGCCGATTACCTCACCGTCGAACACGCGGAAATCTATGTTGGCCGGAGTAGACATTGGGGGGCGGCGTGGTTATGGTTTCTCTCGTAGCCAGAAGTCGGCAGGGCCCGGCAGAAACGAACTGCCGGGCAGCATTACGGAAGTTGCAGTGCGTAGGACGGTGCGGTGGTGGAGTTCCGAAGCCAGGGTTGTTGCAGGACGGCGACGGGGCTGGCGACCGGACCGGGTGGCCCGCAGTGATGAGGGGCCGCCGTCCGCGGGACCGCGGTCAGCAGTGGCGGTTCCCGTGAGTGCAGTTGGTGGTACCCAGCAGTGAAGTCAGTGAGTAGTACCTCGGTGAAGGCGTCGGCTGCGGGCGCGCGCGCCGGGAGGTTCGGTAGTGGGGTTCTAAGCCAGAGCGGACGCACGATGGGCGACGGGGCTGGCTGCCGAACAGTGGCGCTGCCGCAGGTCACTGAGCAGTTCGCAGTACCAGCAGTACGCAGTACCAGCAGTATCAAGTCCCCCGTTTAGTAAGTAGCCGATTACCGAGGGAAGAACGGAGGAACGAGCGCCATCAGGATCGCCCGGGCGGAGTGTTGAGCCCGGGTACCGCAGGACATCGATAGTGAGGTGGTCTCCGGTCAAGCAACCGCGATCCCCGCGTCCCCGACAACTCCCAGGTCGGGTCGGCGGACACAGAAGGCCGGCGCAGTTCCAGGGCCGGCAGATGGTGTAAATGTTCCTTCGGGGCCCTGGTGCCATATGGCACCAGGGCCCCTCAAGCGTGTTCCACAGAGAGGTGCAAATGACAGCAGACGACTCGTTCGACCGTCTCGAGGATGAGGACTACCCCGCCTACACGATGGGCAGGGCCGCCGAGATGCTCGGCACCACCCAGGGCTTCCTCCGCGGCATCGGCGAAGCCCGCCTCATCACCCCGCTGCGCTCCGAGGGCGGCCACCGCCGCTACTCCCGCTACCAGCTGCGCATCGCCGCCCGTGCCCGGGAACTCGTCGATCAGGGCACTCCCATCGAGGCCGCCTGTCGCATCATCGTCCTCGAGGACCAGCTCGAAGAAGCCCAGCGCATCAACGCCGAATACAGCCGCGCAACCGAATCGGGTACACCACCCGCGGTCTGAGGTGACAACGGGCCATCGGGCGACGGCAGGTCCTGCGCACACCTGCCAGGCGCGGGGAGCACTGGGCGGCAGGCCGCCCCTGCTGCGGCCCTCGCGACAGGACGCGTTTCCGATGGTGACAGGGCGTGAGGGCGTGTAGCGTTTAGGGCAGATGTCGTGGTTCGGATATTCCCCGTTTTGCCCGCGCTTCGGCGTGGGCGTTTTGCTGTGCTGTGCCGCAGGAACCAGGACGACCACCTCCGCTTCCCGCATGGTGCGGGAGGCGTTCGTGACTGGAAGGCATGAGACATGGCTACGGGAACTGTGAAGTGGTTCAACGCGGAGAAGGGCTTCGGTTTCATCGCCCAGGACGCCGGCGGGCCGGATGTCTTCGCCCACTACTCGGCGATCAACTCCACGGGCTTCCGTGAGCTCCAGGAGGGGCAGAGCGTGACATTCGATGTCTCCCAGGGCCAGAAGGGCCCCCAGGCGGAGAACATCAACCTGGCCTGACCCGCCTCACCAGCCTGTTGGCCGCGGGCGCCGCGCTCGAAGGGACGCCTGCCTCGAGCGGGCCCGACCCAAGCAGCTGGCACCAGGCTTGCGCGGGAGGTGCGGGATCCGTGGCATATGTGATCGGGGCCGCGCGGCAATGGACGCGCGGCCCCGATCTGTGTCAAGACACGCGTACAGGACGGGATTGTTTGTAAGCACCTCTTCGGGCCGCGCTGCGCCAGGTTCATTTGGCGCCGACAGGCGTTCGGCTGCGGGCTGGCGATGGGCTGATGCGCAAGGGCAGCCAGCGAGAAGGCCTGAAGGGTGTCTTTATTCCACGCGTGCGTTGACCTGGAGTTTTGGCTGACGCAGTGAGCTGGGCATGATCGTCGGTTGTGGCTCTGCGACTGCTCTACATGATCTTCTGTCGGACACTCGGCCGGCTTGTCCTCCACGGCCGGTCCAACCGGTCAAAGGAGATGGAGATACTCGTACTCCGGCACGAGGTCACGGTGCTGCGCCGCCACACCCCGCGCCCCCGCCTGTCATGGGCCGACCGCGCAATCCTGTCCGCCCCGGCCCGAAGCCTGCCCGCCCTGCTCCGCCGCCATCGACTGGTCACCCCCGGCACGCTCCTGGCCTGGCACCGCCGCCTGGTACGCCGCAAGCGGCGACAGCAACCGGCCAAGTCAGGCCGACCGCCGCTCGCCGCTCGCCGCTCGCCGAGGAACTCACCGCACTCATCCTCCGTCCGGCCCACAACAACCCGACCTGGGGATACGTCAGGATCCAGGGAGAACTGCGCCGCCTGGGCCACCGCGTCGCCACCGCGACCATCCGCCGAGTACTACGCCGCAACAAAATCCCACCCGCACCGACCCGCACGACCGAGCACACCTGGCGTGCGTTCCTGCACACGCAGACCGACACCCCGCCGGCGACCGACTTCTTCCACGTCAACTGCGCGATCACCCTGAAGCGCCTGTACGTCTCCTTCGTGATGGAGCTCGGCAGCAGAACCGCCCACGTCCTCGGCGTTACCACGCACCCCACCGGCGACTGGATCACCCAGCAGGCCCGCAACCTTCCCCTCCAACTCGGGGACCCCGCCCACCCGTTCCGCTTCCTGAACAGGGACCGCGACACCAAGTTCACCCAGGCCTTCGACACGGTGCTCGCCGGCAACGGCACCCAGGTCCTCAAGGCCGCCCCACAAGCACCGAAGATGAACGCCTTCGCGGAACGCTGGACACGCACCGCCCCAGCCGAGTACACCGACCGGATGCTGATCTTCGGTGAACGCCACCTGCGCACCGTGCTGGTCCAGTACGCGACGCACTACAACACCACAAGGGCCCACCGAAGCCTGGACCTTCACGCTCCCGGCGACGACCCCACCGTCATCCCCTTCCCCGCAGGGCGCGTCCGACGCCGAAAGATCCTCGACGGACTCCTCAACGAGTACCACCGAACCTCCCGATGAACCATCACTCCCCAGCAGGAAAACCCCAGCTCACAGCACCTGCAGAGATTTTGACACCCTTCAGGTCTCCACCCGCGTCACGACCGGTTCGGACTGGCGCCTGATCGTGGAGGCGTCGGCCCCGTTCGCCGAGGTGGCGGCGATCAGTGGCGACACCCCCTTCGCCGATCACCTTGTCCTGGTCCGGGAACTCCGCCTGTCCAGCACGTGATCATCAGTGCCTTTGCCGATTACCCCGTCCGCCCTGATGAGAACGAGTGTGCCGGGACTTCGCACAATGGCGGCGCGGCCGCTGAAGTCGGCGCTCTCGCCCGGCTGTCGACCACGCGGCAAGATGTTTCGACCGTGCTGCTGTGACCCCGCCGCCCGTCACACGCTCAAGTACGCCGCGCCCGGATCCCGGGCGCGGCGTACACGCGACGCGAACGCCGCGCAGGTCCGGCCGGAACTCTGGCCGGACCTGCGCACATCTCTGTGGAGCACACCCGCTTCGAGGCCGCCTTCCAACTGACATGACGCGTCAGGTGCGTGCGGCCAGATCCGTGGACCGATCCCCATGTTCCGCGTCGTCTGCGGCTGCGCGCCCGACTTCCGCGGACGTCCGTTGCCACAGTGGCTTCAGTCGGTACGTGAGCAGGTACAAGACGAGCGAGGCTCCCGCCGCGACGAACATGCTGAGGTCGCCGGCTCCGGGGTGGGTTGCGGCGAAGGGGCCGGTGTACACGGTGGACTGCCAGAAGGGGACGGATGCCGCGACGCCGCCCGCCCAGGCCACCAGGCCCCAGTCCAGGACCCTGGAGCGGTCGTAGAGTTCGGCGATCCTGCAGGGATCGCTGCGCCCGCCCAGATAGAAGTCGATCAGGAGCACGGTGGCGAACGGCGCGATGAAGTACGCGGTCAGGTTGAGGAAGACCTTGAACTTGTCCTCCGTACCGGAGGCACCCCACAGGCTGATGGCGTAGGCGAGAATGCAGATCGCGGCCACCGCCTGGTGGCGGGTCACCGGGATCTTGAGGGTCTGTACGGAGATCGCGCCGCCGTAGACGTTGAGGAAGTTCTGGGCCAACGCGGACAGGCCAACGGCGATGAGGGCGGGGACGGCGAACGGTCCTGCCAGTTCGTGCAGAGCGGTGATCGTGTCCGTACTGGAGGCGGAGCCGCCGACCACCACGCCCAGAATGCCGAGCCAGCAGATGGTGAGGAAGTTACCGAGGCCGGTGTACCAGGTGGTCTGCCGGACGACCTTGGGGGTGTCGGGCAGATAGCGTGAGTAGTCCGAGGCGAAGGGCGCCCACGCCACGAGGAAGGCCAGGAACCAGCCGCCCAGGGTGATGGATCCGCCGGCAGCACCGACATAGCCGTCCGCCTGCGGGTTGGCCCCGAAGAGGCTGCCGCCGCGCGCCACTGCCACGACGGTGATCAGTACGAACAGCGGGGTGAGGACGTAAGTGAGCACCCGCTGAAGGAAGTTGATCATGTTGTAGCCGTAGATGGCCACGACGAGTTCGACCGCGGTGAGCAGGCCGGCACAGAGCCAGAACGGCATGTGGGTCAGCTCGGCGAAGGCCTTGCCGCCGAGGATGACGGTGACGGCCGCCCAGCCCACGCCGGAGAATACGTTGATGTAGGCGACGGGCAGGAAGTTGCCGAAGAAGCCCAGCGGTCCCCTGGCCTGGATCTGCTGGGGCACACCGAGGCGTACACCCATGCGTGACATGACGGCCATGAGGGCGGAGCCGAGGGCGGCACCCACGACGATCGCGCAGACGGCGGCGGAGAAGCTCAGTCCGAACCAGGCCGCGCTGAAACCGAGCAGGATGATGGGGAAGTTGAGGCCTGCGGCGAACCAGACGAAGAACTGTGAACTCGGTTTGCCGTGCCGCTCGTTGTCGGGGATGTGATCGACGCCGAAGGGCTCGACCTTGGTGACCGCGCTGCCGTAAACGGGGCCCTGCGAGGCGTGTGTCATGGCGTGCTCCGGAGGATGTCGGGGCGGGGGCGGGGGCGGGGGCAGGTCACCACGGCAGGGGTGCCGTCTGCGAGATGTCGAAGAAGCCGCCGCCGCTGTAGACGAGCGGGGCGAGGTCGGCATGGTGCGCAGACACCACGCGGCCGGTGAAGACGGTGTGGCTGCCGGCCTCCAGGCGTTCGCCGATCTCCACCTCCAGCTGTGCGCTGGAGCCTTCGATCAGCGGGGACCCGTGCTCACCGGGAGCCCACTGGAGGTCGGCGAACTTGTTGTCGCCCTTGCTCGCGAAGGTCTTGGCGACGTCGAGCTGGTCGGCGGCGAGGATGTTGATGCCCAGGTGGGTCGACCGGTGCAGCACGGGATGGGTGGACGAACTGCGCTGGACGCAGACCAGGACCATCGGCGGGTCGAGCGAGATGCTGGAGAAGGCGTTGACCGCCAGACCCCGGGGGGTGCCCGCGTCGTCGGTGGTCACCACGGTGACGCCGGTGATGAACTTGCGGTGCACGCCGCGCACCAGGTCGGGGTCGACAGCGGCGGTGTGTCCGGTCGTGATGATGCCGAGCGCCTCCAGAAGCTGCCGGGAGTCGAAGGTCACCGACTCCTCGGCGATCGCGTCGCCTTCGAAACGGGCGAAGGTGGCACCGGACACCTCGACGGGCCTGCCAGTCGGCGGCACCCCGAGGAAGGCGCCCGTGTGGTGTCCCGTGCTGCGCCAACGGACGGCCAGTTGATCGCCGGCCTCGACGAGGTCCTCGATCTCGGTGTGCAGATCGGGGAACGCCTCGCGCACGGCGCTGATGCTCGCCTTGAACTCCTTGCGGTCCTGTGTGACACCCGCCGGTCCCCGGCGGCGTACGTACGAGGTGCTGAGCAGTTCGTCCAGGGCATCGACGTCGCCCTGGTTCCACGCGGCATGCCAGGCGGTGCCGAGGAGAGTCGGCCGGTCCGTCCTGTCGGCGCCTGCGGCCTGATCGGTCTGGTCCGTGCGGTCAAGAGTGCGGCTCATGACGACCCTCTCAGTCAGACTGTTGTATGGCACAGGACCGTAAGAACCAGGCACGCATGCTGTCAATGCCTCCCGCGCAAATCCGGCGGCGACGTGGAGTCTTGCTGTGAATTCGCAGGTAGTAGCCGGGAGCAGCCACCTTTTCATTGCCACCTCTTGACGACCCTCCGAGCGGCTCATAGCCTCGCTGCCATGGCACAGCAACAAATATTCGGCCCGTCGACGGGCGGCCTACGCAAGGTGGTGACGGTCGTCGACGAGGTTCTGCTGGAGCTCGGGCGGCCGGTCTCTACTCCCGTACGTCGCGTCGCCGCGGCCGCAGTGATCCGCAACCCCTGGGCGGGGCGCGGCTTCGTCGCCGACCTGCAGCCCGAGGTGGAGGACGTGGCACCCGAAATCGGCCGACTGCTCACCGACCGGCTGATCGAGACGTTGGGCGGCGTGGACCGCGTCGAGGCCTTCGGCAAGGCGGCCGTCGTTGGGCTCGACGGGGAGATCGAGCATGGCGGCGCCCTGATCCACACCCCGTACTTCGGCAATGTGCTGCGGGAGATGACGGAGGGCACCTCGATCATCGTGTTCAGTGACGACCGCCTGGCGGCGGGAGAGCCACTGACCGTTCCGGTGTGGCACAAGACTGCCGCCGCCACCCGCTCCCACTACCAGACGGTCCAGATCCGGGTGCCGGACGCGCCGCGCCCCGACGAGATCGTGGTGGTCGCCGCCGCCGCGTCGGGGCCGCGCCCCAACGCCCGTATCGGAGACCGCCGTTTTGACCCCATAGTCCGCCTCACCGACCTGGAGACCACCCGATGAACCTCCGCAAGATCGTGACGTACGTCGAAGACATCCACACCGAGGGCGGGCGCCCCGTCGACTCGGTCGCGCGCACCGCCGTGGTGCTCGCCGTGATCGAGAACCCGTGGGCCGGGCAGGGCTTCGTCGCCGACCTGCTGCCCGGCATCGATGAAGTGGCGCCCCAGCTGGGCGAGTTGCTCGCACCGCGCGTCGTGGAGGCGCTCGGCGCGCCGGTCGAGGCGTACGGAAAGGCCGCCATCGTCGGCCTCGACGGCGAGGTCGAGCACGGCAGCGGCCTGATCCACACGCTGAAGTTCGGCGACCACTTCCGCAAGGCGGCGAACGCCACCACGCTGCTGCCCGCGGTGGAGAAGCGGGCGGTCGCCGGCAGTGTCTTCGACATCCCGCTCAAGCACATCACCGACGCGACGATCCGCTCGCACCATCAGAGCATCGAGGTACGCGTCCCGGACGGGCCCCGCGCAGACGAGATCGTCATCGGCCTCGCCGCCGCGGCCCAGGGCCGCCCGCAGGCCCGGCTCGCCCCGCTGGCGACCGAGCAGTAGGCGCCGCGCCATGGACAAGCCGCCCCTCGTACTGCTGCACGGCGTCGGGCTCGACCGCACCATGTGGGAACCCGCCACCGCCCTGCTCGCCGACCGGTTCACGGTCATCGCGCCCGACCTGCCGGGGCACGGTGCCCGCCCGCCGGTGATTGACAAAGTGACACTCGCCGATCTGGCCGACGGGGTCGCCGACCGGATCCCGGCCGGCTCGCACCTGGTCGGATTCTCGCTCGGCGCGCTCGTCGCGCAGCAACTTGCGCTACATCGGCCGGAGCTGACGCGCACGCTGACCTCGGTCAGCTCGGTCTGCCGGCGGACCCCCACCGAGCGGGCGGCCGTCCAAGCCCGGCTGCATACCGCGGAGAGCGACTTCGCGTCGAGCACCGCGGCCTCCCTCCAGCGCTGGTACGCCGGTACCGCAGTGCCGAGCGACGTGATCGGCAGGACCGAGGACACGCTGCTCGCCAACGATCTCGGCTCCTTCCGCGGCTGCTACCGGGTGTTCGCGAGCGCGGACGCCGAACTCGCCCCGCGACTCGGCGAAATCACCGTGCCGTCCCTTGCCGTGACAGGGGAGAACGACCCCGGATCCACGCCGGAGATGACGCACCGCCTCGCCGCCGCACTGCCCTCCTGCCGGGCGGTGATCGTTCCAGGGGCGCGTCACATGCTGCCCGTCGAGCGCCCGGAGACGTTCTGCGAGGCCCTCACCACGTTCATCGAAGAGAGCGCACATGTCTGACCTCACCACCTGGAAGCACTTCATCGGCGGGAGCTGGGTCGAGCCCGCAGCGGGCGCATATTTCGACAGCACCGACCCGGCCACCCGCCGCACGCTCTACCGGGCCGCGCGGGGCACGGCCCCTGACGTCGACCGGGCCGTCGCCGCCGCACAGGACGCCTTCGAGGACCCGCGCTGGCGCGACCTGAGCCAGACCCGGCGCGGGCATCTGCTGCGCCGCCTCGGCGAGCTGATCGCCGAGAACGCGGACGAGCTCGCCCTGATGGAGTCGCGGGACAACGGCAAGCTGCTGCGGGAGATGCGCGGTCAACTGGCCACGCTACCCGAGTACTTCCACTACTACGCCGGTCTGGCCGACAAGATCCAGGGCGACACCATCCCCACGTCGGACCGCCGGGTCCTGAACTACACGGTGCGGGAACCTCTCGGGGTCGTCGGTGCGATCACGCCCTGGAACTCTCCGCTGACACTGACCACGAGCAAGCTGGCTCCCGCGCTGTGCGCGGGCAACACCGTGGTGGTCAAGCCGTCGGAGTACACCTCGGCCTCCGGGCTCCGGCTCGCCGAACTGGCCCTGGAGGCCGGGTTCCCGCCGGGTGTGGTGAACGTCGTCACCGGGTTCGGCGGGGAGGCCGGGCAGGCGCTGGTCGATCACCCGGGCCTCGCGAAGATCTCGTTCACCGGCTCCACCGCCACGGGTTCGCGCATTGCGGCGGCGGCCGCAGGGCGCTTCATCGGCTCGACCCTCGAACTCGGCGGGAAGTCCCCCCAGATCGTGTTCGAGGACGCGGACGTGGCGAACGCCGCGATGGGCGTCATCGCCGGAGTCTTCGCGGCCGCGGGACAGACCTGTATCGCGGGCAGCCGGGTGTTCGCCCATCGCTCGGTCTACGACGAGCTGCTCGAGCGGGTCTTCGAGCGCGCCAAGTCCATCCGCATCGGCGACCCGCTGGACGAGGCGACCGAACTCGGCCCGCTGGCCTTCGAGGACCAGCGCGACAAGGTCGCCGCCTACGTCGAACTCGGCCGCAGCGAGGGCGCCCGCGTCCTGACCGGCGGAGCACCCACCGACGGCGGCCTCGGCGGCTACTTCTACGAACCCACCGTCCTGGTGGACGTCGACAACACCATGCGTGTCGTACGCGAGGAGATCTTCGGCCCGGTCGTGGCGATCATGCCCTTCGACACCGAGGACGAGGCCGTACGCCTGGCCAACGACACCGAGTACGGCCTGGCAGCAGGCGTCTGGACCACCCACCTCGCGCGGGCGCACCGCGTGGCCGGGCGCCTCGACGCCGGCACCGTCTGGATCAACACCTACCGAGCCATGTCCCCGATGTCGCCGCGCCAGGGCTTCAAGAACAGCGGAGCCGGCGTGGAGCACGGCACGGAGACGATCAAGGAGTACACCCGCCTGAAGAGCGTGTGGATCAATACGAGCGAGGAGCCGCTGTCCGACCCGTTCACGATGCGGAGCTGACGGACGCCATGCCACAGGTCACGATCACGATCGGCCACGGCCGCACACCGGAGCAGCTCCGGACGCTGATCCACGAGGTGCACGCGGCCGTACTGCGCTCGGTGAACACCCGGCCCGAGCACATCCGCGTCTTCGTCCACGAGGTCCCCCGCACGCACTGGGCCACCGGCGACGTCACGCTCGCCGAGATGTTCCCGCACCCCACCCCCGTGGAACCCGTAGAACCCTCAGAAAGGGAGCCGTCATGAGGTATTCGCTGTTCGTGCACATGGAGCGCTGGGACGAGACGACCAGTCACCGCCAGCTCTTCGAGAACCTCTCCGAACTGGCCCTGATGGCCGAGGCCGGCGGGTTCAGCACCGTGTGGGTGGGCGAGCACCACGCGATGGAGTACACGATCTCCCCCAGCCCCATGCCGATCCTGGCGCACCTGGCCGCGAAGACGTCGACGATCCGGCTGGGCGCGGGGACGATCATCGCCCCGTTCTGGCATCCGATCCGGGCGGCCGGTGAGACCGCGCTGCTCGACGTCATCAGCAACGGCCGCATGGAGGTCGGGCTCGCCCGCGGCGCCTACCAGATCGAGTTCGACCGTCTCACGGACGGGCTCAAGGCCACCGACGGCGGCAAGCACCTGCGTGAACTCGTGCCCGCGGTACGAGCGTTGTGGCAGGGCGACTACGCCCACGACGGAGAGATCTGGCAGTTTCCGACGTCGACCAGCGTGCCCAAGCCGGTGCAGCGGCCCACCCCGCCGATGTGGATCGCCGCCCGCGACCCCGCGTCTCACGATTTCGCCGTCTCCCAGGGCTGCAACGTCATGGTCACCCCGCTCATGAAGGGCGACGAGGAGGTCGCCGACCTCAAGAACAAGTTCGACACCGCCGTCGCCACCCACCCGGAGGTGCCGCGCCCCGACCTGATGGTGCTGCGCCACACCCACGTCCACTCCGCCGACGACCCGGACGGCTGGCGTCCCGCCGCCGAGGGCATCAACCGCTTCTACCGCACCTTCGACGCCTGGTTCGGCAACAAGACAGAGCCGGCCAACGGGTTCCTGGAGCCGAGCCCGCAGGACAAGTTCGCGGAGCGCCCCGAGTTCACCCCCGAATCCCTCCACAAGACGGCCATGATCGGCACGCCGGCCGAGGTGATCGAGCGACTGCGCGCCTACGAGGAGCTCGGCGTCGACGAGTACAGCTTCTGGATCGACAACACCCTCTCGCACGAAGAGAAGCGGGAATCGCTGGAGCTGTTCATCAAGGAAGTCCTGCCAGCCTTCCAGTGAGCCCGCACACGCCCCTCGGGGGATTCAAGGCTCTTGCATGGCAGAAGCCTCCTCGTACTGGATATTGACGCCTGCATTCGAGGTCATTACCGTCTTGTGCCATGCAAGAACCCACGGGGCAACGAAGTAAGCGACTGCCGAAGTCCAGCATGCAGGCTCAGGTCGCGGGCGAACTGCGCCAGATGATCATCAGCGGTGAGCTGCAGCCCCGCACCAGTCTCTCGGAGATGGCGCTCTCGGAGACCTTCGGGGTCAGCCGCACCCCCATCCGTGAGGCCCTCAAACAGCTGCAGACCGAGGGCCTGGTCGAGATCCGTCCACGGGTGGGCACGTTCGTCGCGGTCCCGTCGCACCGGGACGTCGCCGAACTCTTCCAGATGAAGGAACTGCTGGAGGGCGCCGCCGCCCGCCTGTTGGCACTGCGCGGCCGGGTGCCCGAGACGGACCGCCTGCAGGCCGTCATGACCGAGGCCGACGAGGCGTCGCAGGCGGGCGACGCGGAGCGGTACGGCCAACTCGTGCACGAATTCCACGAATTGATCATCACGGGCGCCGACAACGGCAAGCTGGAAGCGCACTACCGCACCCTGATGAACCAGCTTGCCTACGGCCGCCTGGTCCGCACCTCGCTCGCCCAGCCGGGCCGCCTGAGCGAATCGGACCACGAGCACCACCAAGTGCTCGACCTCATCCTCGCCAAGGACGGCAACGGCGCGGAACGCATGATGCGCGAACACGTCCGCCGCAGCCATCAGGCGCTCCTTGCCAGTTGGGACGCCGAGGAGGACGGGGCTTCGTGACCGCGACCGGGCGCGCGCCGGCTCGGCGGCCCCTTCGTCACGTCGCCAGCACCCCGGGCGGATCGGCAGGATGCCGAACGCGCCCAAGACCACCAGGACGGTGCCGGGACACAGAGGGAGCGGTAGGCGTGGGAGACACTGCCGATACCTCGGTCAACGCGGTCGGCGAGACATCCCAGCGGAACCAAGGATGCCTCCGCCTCGACCGGTGTGGACTCCCAGGACCCGCCCGGCACGGTGTAGGGCCTAACGGCTTCCCCGGCCGCCCGGCGCTATAGCAGGTCGCCGGACTGGCTGCCTCCGCAGGTCAGAGCTGCGAGGGCGACGCCTTCTGAAGAATCTCCCCGCAAGCTTCTCTCCCTGGTGCCTGTGAGGTCTGAGCACGGCCATCAGTCATCCCTCAGCGAGGGAGAGGCACTATGGGCTCAGACGAGACCAGGAGGAAGGTGCCGCAGCAGCGTGGACGGGCGGCTCCCCCGAGGCCCGAAGAAAGCTTCGTCCCGGCCCTCCATGACGACGGGGACGCCGGCGACCGTGCTGGAGCTGGCCGTCGGGACTCAGGCTCCTGCCTGGGGCTGATCCGGGCTGAGGTAGTACACCCGGGTTTGCTCGGCGTGCGGAAGGAGCAGGCCCTGCAGCTCGTGCGCGGCGGTCTTGAGGAGGTGGCCGTCGCGGTCGGCCCGGAGGGTTTCGAGGACGAAGGCGACGTGGGTGGAGTCCTCGGTGACGCGGGTGCGGTGAGCGTCGCGGTGGTTCCAGTGGCGGGTCAGGACGCCGGTGGTGTCGGTGTAGATGATCTCGCCGGGCTTGGGGTTCTCGATGGTGTCGGGTTCGCCGAGCGGGGTGAACTCCTCGCTGCCGTCTGCGTGGCGAATTTCGACGTCGCCGGTGACATGGTCCAGATCGAAGGCGCCGGCGGGCAGGCCGTGGCGGACGGAGACGGCGTTGTAGGAGTCGACGGCCGGATTGATGCGCGGCAGTGTGCCCTTTTTGGCGAAGCGGCGGCCGAGCGCGTCGACGCTGGGGCGGGTGCGGCGGGGATTGGTGCCGAAGGAGCGGTAGGCGGCGTGCCACGCCTCGATGCGCGGGTCAGTCTCGTCGGCGGGCTGCCAGGAGCCGTCGGCGAGCTGCTGCTCCAGGTTCTCCAGAGCGGCGGCCGTGTGGGGCCAGGGTTCGTGGCCGTGCACGCCGGTGGCGGTGACGAGGGCGATGAGGGTGTCGGGGAAGGCGTCTGCGACGGCGGGGCTGATGCCGAAGACGGTCATGGGCGGGGTTCCGTTCCTATGGCGTGGGGTGGTGGTCAGGGCTTCCAGGGGCCGATGCGGTCCAGGCGTCGGAGCTGCTGGCGCGCAGTGGGCGCATCCAGGCCCTGGCCACGTCCGGTAAGGCGGTCGGCGACGGCGGTGCGGTGCTCGACGGGCTTGTGGTCGTCGTACTTGAACTTGACCCGCACGTCGGTGGCTTCCAGGCGCAGGCCGCGGATGCCGGGCAGCATGCGACCGTAAGGCGGCTGGTCGACGGCGACGGGGCCATGGTCGCCGTCGGGCTGGAAGTGGGCGAGCTGGCGACGCAGCAGCTCAGCCTTGGCCTCGGGGTCGTCGACGATGTGGGCGTGGCAGGTGAACTGGACGGCGGCGTAGTAGCTGGTGGGCACGCCGTCGGCGGGCGGGGTGTCGGGCTTGGCGCGCCAGGGGCCGGGGACGAAGGCGTAGTCGCCGATGACGGTGAAGGTGACGTTCGGGTCGTGCTCGATCGCCTTCCAGACTGGGTTGGGCCGGGCAAGGTGGATGAGGAGCTGGTTGCCGTCGGAAGTGAAGTGGGTGGGGACGACGGTGGGCGGCTGGCCGGGCAGGCCGTTGACACTGAGCTGGCCGAAGTCATGGCCATCGGCGATCCAGGTCTGCCATTCGGCGTCGTCCAGGCCGGTGTCCCAGGGCTGGATGAACATGTGTCTCTCCTTGACTGTGGGATCGCTCAGGTGAGGGCGAGGAGGCTGACGGCGACGGCGGCGGTGCCCAGGCCGACGAGCTGACCGCGGTGGATGCGTTCGGCGAGCACCTTGCGGGCGAGCAGGACGGTGCCGACCGGGTACAGGGCGGTGATCACTGCGACGACGGTGAGGTCTCCGCTGCGGGCGGCGAGGAGGAACAGCAGGTTCGCCAGCGAGTCCAGCACGCCCGCGCCGGCCGACATGGCGTAGGCGGGTTTCTCGGGGCCGAGCCTGCGGTGCATGATCCCGGCCGCGGCCAGGGTGACCGCGGAGGAGACCGCCCTGCCGATGACCAGCGGGGCCACCCCGCTGTCCGACGGCGCCTGGTGCAGGAAGATCAGCTGGAGCGCGATCGCGGCGCCCGCACCCAAGGCCAGCAGCAGCGCCGTCCGGGAAGGCCGCGCGGAGCCCGCGCCGTGCCCGGCGCTGACCAGGACCACCGCCGCCAGCGCGAGCGGCAGGCCCAGGAGTCCGGCCACACCCAGGCGCTCGCCCTGCATCAGGCCCACGCCGACGGGCAGCGCGGCGGACACCAGCGCGGTGACCGGGGACAGCACGTTCATGGGGCCGATGGCCAGGGTCTTGTAGAGCAGGGCGAACGCGGCGGCCGAGGCGACACCGGAGGCGGCACCCCAGCCGAGCGCGGCCGGGCCGAACGACGCGCCGAGGACCGGCCACAGCAGCAGCTCGACCGCGAGGCTGGCCGGGGCGGCGACCATCACGGTGCGCAGAACGTGCGCCTTTCGGGCACCGAGGCCGCCGAGGAAGTCGGCGCATCCGTAGGCGAGTGAGCTGCCCAGAGCCAGCAGCAGAGCGATCACGGGTACATCCCTTACTATTCAGTGGAACGACTAAACCGTACGATGAAACGACCGACCCGGTCAACCAAACGACCGTGCGGTGCATTCCAGTGGTCCACTGTGAGGATGGTGAGGGGATGGCCGAGACAGAGGCAGCCCTGCGGACACTCGCCCACAACGTCAGGGCGGCCCGCACCCGTGCGGGCCTGTCCCTGGACGAACTCGGCCGGCGCGCCAAGGTCAGCAAGGGGGCCCTGGTCGGACTGGAGAAGGCACAGGGCAACCCGAACTTCGCCACCCTGGTCCGGCTGGCCGACACGCTCGGCGTCTCGGTATCCGCCCTGATGGAAGGACCGGCCGACGGACGCGTCCGCGTCGTGGACGCCGACGCCGTGATGCCGCTGTGGGCCGGAGAACGGGGCAGCGAGGCCCGGCTCATGCTGACGACCTCAGGACCGGCCCCGGTAGAGGTCTGGCGCTGGCGACTGGAACCCGGCGAGGAATACCCCAGCCACCCCCACCAGGCCGGAGTCGTCGAAACCGTCAGCGTCACCTCAGGACAGATGGTTCTGATCGTCGACGGCGCCGAGCACCCCGTGGAAGCCGGACAGACCGCCACCTTCGACGGCGACGCCACCCACACCTACCGCGGTGCGGGCACCGAAACCTGCCACCTGATCATGACGGTCCACCTGCCACCCGGCCCTGCGACAACCGCCTGACCTCGTAAGGGCCACGTGGAGTGCCCGTTCGCGCCGGCTGCGGGCGGGCCCAACTGCCGTAGCCCGAGGCAGCGTTGCAGTGGAAGACACGCATCGTCGCCCGACACAGGCGGCACTGCGCGCTCCCCGAGGCATCGTCCCGCACGTACGCGACGCCCTGGGACGCGCGGCCCCTTTTGCGCTGCGCGGGCACCCACATCTCCGCCTCCGTGTTGCAGGGAACCGTCACCCCCATCCCGATCCTCCCGTACAACCTGCGCCACTCCGAAGTCACCTGGCACAGGTGAACACCGCGCCCGACATCCCGGCGCCACTCCCCTCCCGACCGCACCAGCCTGGTCATGTCGAAGGTGTCGTAGAGGACGGTGCGGTCGCACGTGCTCTGGTCGGTGAGGAACCGCGAGACGTTGACACCGTCCCTGTTCACGCTGCCCCGCGGCCGACGCGTCGCGCGGGCCCGCCAAAACGACGCTCCCCGTGGACGACGGGTGGGCTGCGATGTGACGCCGGGACGCGTCCTTCACGTGAACCGAAATCGAGCCGGGATCTTGACGCATCCGGCAGGAATCCGATGATGGCCACGTGAAGTCACAGAACGGCGAGTCGGTACTGGCCCGGGCCGTACGGATCTTCGAGGCGTTCACGCCCGAGGAGCCGACCCTGACCATCTCGGAGATCTCCCGGCGTACGGGCCTGCACATGGCGACCGCATCGCGGCTGGTCGCCGAATTGGTCTCACACGGCTTTCTCGCACGCGACGCGGACCGGCGGGTACGCATCGGCATGCGCATGTGGGAGCTGGTGACGCGCGCCTCGCCCGCACTTTCTCTGCGCGACACCGCCATGCCCTTCATGGAGGGCGTCCACGACGTGGTGGGCCACCACGTGCAGTTGGGCGTCCTCGACGGCGACGATGTGCTGTTCGTGGAGCGGCTGAGCGCGCCTGGCGCGGTCATCAACTACACCCGCATCGCGGGCCGTCTGCCGTTGCACGCGTCGTCCAGCGGTCTGGTCCTGCTCGCCCACGGATCCGCAGACTTGCGCGATCGAGTCCTAGCCGAACCCCTGCACCGTTATACCGAGGCCACGCCCGCCACCGCGCCGCAACTGCGCGCCGTGCTCGCGGACGTCCGGCAGCAGGGATACGCGTGCTGTCCCGGATACGTACACCCGGACGCCCTGGGCATCGCGGCTCCGGTGCGGGACAGCCGGGGGAAGGTGCTGGCCACGCTGTCGGTGATCGTCCCGAACGAGGCCGGGGCCACGTCCGTCGCCTCGGTGGTCCGCACCGCCGCACGCGGTATCTCCCGTGCCCTGGGGGCACCGACATCGGGGTGAGCGCCGCTTGAGCGAGCGGAGAATTCCTCTCTCACTCATTGAGAATGGCGTCGCGCCCTCCACCGCGGCCCACGCATCCTTCCTGGA
Source organism: Streptomyces sp. NBC_01003 (assembly GCF_045162695.1). Taxonomy (NCBI): domain Bacteria; kingdom Bacillati; phylum Actinomycetota; class Actinomycetes; order Kitasatosporales; family Streptomycetaceae; genus Streptomyces; species Streptomyces sp. NBC_01003. Next base: position 8,879,883 of record NZ_CP108707.1, on the reverse strand, counting down.
ACCCAACGATGGAAGGCGACAACGTGGTCGGAACCAGCGTGGTTGTGAATGCCGTTCCCGGCCCCGACAAGAGTCGGCCGGGAACAAGGAACGCGGTGTCGTTGACCGTCGCCGCGAAGGAGCGGGTGGCTGAAGGCGTCGTGTCCCTCACGCTCACGCATCCGGACGGCGGACGGCTGCCGGACTGGACGCCGGGCTCCCATATCGATCTCGTACTGCCGGAGGGGACGACTCGGCAGTACTCGTTGTGCGGTGACCGGTGGGACGCGTACACGTACCGGGTCGCCGTCCTGAGGGAACCTGACGGGCGCGGGGGATCCGCGTACGTGCACGACCGGCTGCGGCCGGGTGACCGGGTCGGCGTCGGCGGACCGCGCAACAACTTCCCCCTGGTGCCGTCGGAAAAGTACCTCTTCGTCGCGGGCGGCATCGGGATCACTCCCCTGCTGCCGATGGTGCGCCAGGCCGAACTCCTCGGCCTGGATTGGCAGTTGTTGTACGGCGGGCGAATCCGAGGCTCGATGGCCTTCCGTGACGAGCTCGCGGCGGCTTACGGCTCGCGGGTGCACATTGTTCCGCAGGACGAGCTCGGACTTCTGGACCTCGAAGCCTGGCTCGGCACTGAGCTCCCGGGCACAAAGGTGTACTGCTGCGGCCCTGCCCCGCTGCTTGCCGCGGTGGAAAGTGCCTGCGCGTCATGGGCTCCGTACGCCCTGCACACTGAACGCTTCACCGCCTCCGATCAAGCAGCGCCGGTGTGGGACGCGGCCTTCGAGGTCGAACTGCGGCGTAGCGGGCGCACCGTCACCGTTCCCCGCCACGTCTCCGTGCTGCAGGCGATCCGGGAGGCCGGCGTGGACGTCCTGTCGTCCTGCGAGCAGGGCACCTGCGGAACCTGTCTGACACCGGTCGCCGAAGGGCAGCCGGACCACCGGGACTCGATCCTCACGGATCACCAACGGGCCGCGAACGACTGCATGTTCGTGTGTGTGTCGCGGTCGTGCGGGGATCGTCTCGTCCTCGATCTGTGAGGACCGCGAGGCCCGTCCGAGCCGCACCAGCCCCTCCCACTCATCCTCTTGGAGCTGCGATGACCGAGGCACCCGCACGTGCCGTGGCGACGCCCGTCAGCGACGCCGACCCGTTCGCCCACGAGCACCTGCTGAACCCCGATCCCCTGCATCAGGCGCTGCGCGAGGCCGGCCCCGTCGTGCGTCTCTCCCGCTATGACGTCCACGCGCTCGCCCGCTACGAGCAGGTGCACGCCGCGCTGGTGGACTGGCAGCACTTCGAGTCGGGGTCGGGCGTGGGCCTGGCGAACTTCCGCCACGAGGAACCCTGGCGTGCGCCGAGCCTGCTCCTCGAAGCCGACCCTCCCCTGCACGACGCGCCACGCCGGGTCCTGCGCGAGATCCTCGCCCCGCCGGCACTGCGCCGCCTGCGCGACACCTGGGCCGCGACGGCGGACGAACTGGTGGACCAAGTCCTCAAAGACGGGCCGGAGTTCGACGCCTTCACGGCACTGGCGGAGGCGTTCCCGCTGCGGGCCTTCCCCGATGCCGTGGGCCTGGGGCCCGACGGCCGGGAGAACCTCCTGCCGTACGGCAACATGGCCTTCAACGCGTTCGGCCCGCGCAACGACCTCGTCGCCGCCGACGCCCACCGCGCTGCCGCGCTGGGAGCATGGGTCAACGCCCAGTGCACACGCGAGGCCCTGACTGCGAACGGATTCGGCGCCGAGATCTGGGCAGCCGCCGACCGTGGTGAACTCACCTACGCGCAGGCTCCGTTGGTCGTACGGTCACTGCTCACCGCAGGAGTGGACACGACCGTGCACGGCCTGGCCGCCTGCCTCTACGCGTTCGCCACACACCCACAGGAATGGCAACAGCTGTGCGAGCGGCCTGAGTTGGCGAGGGTCGCCTTCGACGAGGCAGTGCGGTGGCAGTCGCCGGTGCAGACGTTCTTCCGTACCGCCACCACCGATGTCACGATCGCCGACACCACCATCCCGGAGGGCACGAAGATCCTCATGTTCCTCGGCGCCGCCAACCGCGACCCGGACCGCTGGAGCGAGCCCGACCGCTTCGACCTCACACGTGACCCGTCCGGCCAGGTCGGCTTCGGCATGGGCATCCACCAGTGCATCGGACAGCACGTAGCCCGCCTGGAGGCGGAGGCGCTACTGACCGCCCTGGCCCGCCGAGTCGAGTCGTTCGAGCTGAGGGGCGCACCGCGCCGGCACGCCAACAACACTTTGCGCGCGTGGGAGTCCCTGCCGGTACGCGTCCGTCCGGCTGCCTGACCACCCCTGTCTGCACCCACAGAACTACTCAGCTGCACCACTCGAGAGGACTGCGCAATGCCTCAGCACGTACGTGGAGTTGTGGCACGGGCGAAGGGCGAGCCCGTCGCCATCGAGACCATCCTGATCCCCGATCCGGGCCCGGGCGAGGCGGTGGTCCGGATCCAGTCCTGCGGGGTGTGCCACACCGACCTTCACTACCGCGAGGGCGGAATCAACGACGAGTTCCCGTTCCTTCTGGGACACGAGGCGGCGGGCGTGGTGGAGTCGGTGGGCGCCGACGTCACCGACGTGGCTCCGGGCGATTTCGTGATCCTCAACTGGCGCGCAGTGTGCGGGCGTTGCCGGGCCTGTCGGCGTGGGCGCCCTCAGTATTGCTTCGACACGCACAACGCGCGACAGAAGATGACGCTGGCCGACGGCACCGAGCTCACGGCCGCCCTGGGTATCGGTGCGTTCGCGGAGAAGACCCTCGTCGCCGCCGGACAGTGCACCAAGGTCGACCCGGCCGCGTCACCCGCCGCCGCGGGCCTGTTGGGGTGCGGCGTCATGGCGGGGATCGGCGCCGCGATCAACACCGGAGGGGTCACCCGAGGTGACTCCGTGGCCGTCATCGGCTGCGGTGGGGTCGGTGACGCGGCCGTGGCAGGCGCCCGCCTCGCGGGTGCTGCGAAGATCATCGCCGTGGATCTCGACGACCGCAAGCTCGCGACGGCCACTGCCCTGGGCGCCACGCACACGGTCAACTCGCGGGAGACCGACCCGGTCAAGGCGATCCGCGAGCTGACCGGCGGCTTCGGCGCGGACGTGGTCATCGACGCCGTCGGCCGACCGGAGACGTATCAACAGGCCTTCTACGCTCGCGACTTGGCCGGAACGGTCGTGCTCGTCGGAGTACCGACCCCCGAGATGACACTGGAGCTGCCCCTCCTTGACGTCTTCGGCCGCGGCGGGTCACTGAAGTCGAGCTGGTACGGCGACTGCCTGCCGTCGCGCGACTTCCCTCTGCTCATCGACCTCTACCTCCAAGGCCGCCTGGACCTCGACGCGTTCGTATCGGAGGCCACCGCCCTGGAGGACGTCGAGGACGCCTTCGCCCGGATGCACAAGGGCGACGTGCTGCGCTCGGTGGTGACCCTGTGACGGGCGGCGGCCCGCGTATCGAGCACCTCGTCACGTCCGGCACCTTCAGTCTGGACGGCGGCACATGGGAGGTGGACAACAATGTCTGGATCGTGGGCGATGACGAAGAAGTGATCGTCATCGACGCGGCACACGATGCCGGAGCCATCACCGAGGCCATCGGGGACCGGCGGCTCAAGGCCATCGTCTGCACGCACGGACACGACGACCACATCGACGCCGCCCCCGCCCTCGCGGACGCGACCGGTGCCCCGGTCCTGATCCATCTCGAGGACCGACTGCTCTGGAAGCACACCCACCCCGGCCGCTCCCCTGACGGCTACCTCTCCGACATGCGGCGGATCACCGTGGCCGGAACAGCGTTGACGGTACTCAGCACGCCGGGGCACACGCCCGGGGCGATCTCGCTCCACGCGCCGGATCTGGGCACCGTCTTCACCGGGGACACCCTGTTCGCCGGTGGACCGGGAGCGACCGGCCGGTCGTACTCCCACTTCCCGACCATCGTCCGCTCCATCAGGGACCGCTTGCTCGTCCTTCCGCCGGAGACGGTGGTGCACACCGGCCACGGCCAGTCGACCACCATCGGCGCCGAAGCGCCGCACCTCGAAGAATGGATCGCCCGAGGCCACTGACCCGAAGCCTGGCCGTTCCGCCCGGCCGGCGGCTCACGAGTGGCGGGTGCCCCGTGCACCCTCCGTCGCCGAGCCGCCGGTAAGGTCGTCGACGTGTCAGAGGAGGAGAGACCGTCGGCCGAGCCGACGGCACAGTCCGGGAAGCGGCAGCGCCGCAGGCACTCCGGCGACCCCGACCGCCGGCGGGATCCCGTGGGGACGCGCCGGGCCATTCTGGCTGCCGCCGGTGCCGAGTTCGGCGCCCATGGATTCGACGGAGCCCGCGTGGTGCGCATCGCCGAGGCCGCCGGCGTGAGCCACCAGCTGATCACCTACTACTTCGGCAGCAAGCGGGGCCTGTACGAGGCCCTGAGCGACCGATGGCTGTCGACCGCGATGCCGGTCAGCCACGACCTGCCCTTCGCCGAGGCGGTAGGGCGCTACGTGCATATGGCGCACGAGGATCCCGGATGGGTGCACACGCTGACGCGGGAGCAGCCCGACGCGCCGCCACCTGCCGAGGACGAACGCGCCGCCGAACTGCTGAAGAGCGTCGAGGAGCTTCGAGCTCGGCAGGCGCGCGGTGAGATCCGCGGTGACATCGACGTCGGGGTGCTGTCCCTCGTCTTCTTCGCCGCGTCGATCGCTCCCGAGGCCCTGCCGTGGATCGCCCGCGAGTTCACCCAGCAGGATCCGGGCTCGCAGGAGTTCATCGACCACTACGCCGAGCAGGTCGCCCGCATCATCGCCGCGCTCGGGGACGACGCACCGACGCCCGGCTCCCCGTCGCAGGACTGACGGCGAACCGGGCGTTCACGCCCCTGACTGTACGGCCTCAGCCGGGCGGAAGTCGCCGGGCCATCTGCAGGTGGGCCAGCTTCCACCCGCCCTGTTCGTCCGTCACCCACATCCGGGTCACGGCGGCCTGGATCACGAACGGCGTCAGTTCAGGAACGAACGCGACCCGCATCTCCTGCAGACAGCTCACCACGGCAGTCGGGCCGAAGGTCCGGACGGTCACGTCGTGGACGATGACATTGCTCGTACGGCCCAGGCGCGCCGCGTACCGCAGGAAGTCGTCCACGCCGTGGATGTGACCGACGGCGGCGTGCACGACGACGCAGTCGGAGTGCATCAGAGCGCGCAACACCGGCTCCGGATCCGGGAGCGCCTGCGCGGCGAGCCACGCGGCCTCCGCCTCCTCCACCGTTGCCGGGGGCGAGGTGGCCACGGCGGCAGTCGTCGAAGGGTGCGTCACAGTTCCAACTCCAGGATCGGGGACTTCGAGCGCGAGGAGCACAGCGTGAACTGGCCCTCCGCCCGCTCCTCTTCGGTCAGTACGTCGTCCCGGTGATCGGCCTCACCGGCGAGCACCCGCACGATGCAACTGCCGCAGATGCCCTGCCCGCACGAGTGCGGGGCATCGACGCCGTGGGCCAGCAGGACGTCGAGGATGCTCTGCTCCTCCGGGACGTGGTACTCGGCGCCGGTCGAGGCCAGTCGCACTGTGAAGGCCTCCCCCGGATCGGCGTCCGTGGGCGGTTCGGCGCTGAAGCGCTCCGTGTGAAGGGCGGACTCGGGCCAGCCCAACTCCGCGGCGCGGCCGAGCACATGGTTCATGAAGCCGCCGGGACCGCAGACGTACAGGACCGTCCCGTCGGCGGGTCCGCCCACGTCGCGCTCCATGTCGAGGAACTGCTCCGGGGCCCGGTCGTCGAAGTGGAAACTGACTCTCCCGTGGCTTTCCAGGTCGGCGGCGAAGGCGGCTTCGGTCCGGCTGCGGGCGCAGTAGTGCAACTCGTAATCGTGACCCGCGGCGTCCAGCGCCCGGGCCATGGACAGCAGCGGGGTGATGCCGATGCCGCCGGCGAGCAACACGTACCGGCGTGCGGGGGTCAGCGCGAAGCGGTTCCGCGGCGCGGCGATGCGCAGGGTGTCGCCCTGCGCGAGCGCGTGCATGGCCCGGGAACCGCCGCGCGACGCTGCCTCGTTGAGGACCGCGATCCGGTACTGCTTGCGTTGCTCGCCCGGCGGCCCGCACAGCGAGTACTGCCGCAGCAGCCCCGCCTCGCCGACCATCACGTCGATGTGGGCGCCTGCCTCGTACTCCCACAGTTCGCCACCGTCGGCCCGGGCGAGATCGAGGACCGCGATGCGCGGGGTGGCATCGTGCCGGGCCACCACGACCGCGTCCGTCCAGGTCGTCTCCACGTGTCGGTCACACCCCCGCGGCGGGGGCCGTGCGGGTGAACACACCGGACGCGACGCTTCGAAGGCCGCCGTCGGGGTTGGTGACGCCGAGCGGGGTCCGGCCGGCCTCGACGTCGTCGACCATGGTGCGCAGCATCCGGCGGAGCATGACGACACCGCGGTCGGAGGGGGCCAGGGTCTCCTCGGAGTGCTGGGTGATGTCGCCCTGGGAACGCTGCGCTTCGTAGTCCCCGGGGAAGCGGTGGCGCTCCTCCTCGGTCATCTCCCAGTTGTTCTTGCCGTTCTGCTTGATACCGAAGACAAAGGATGCGGCGCGTTCCGGGTCGGCGGAACGGATGGAGAAGACGAGCCGGTGGTGGGTGTCGTCGACCGGGACGACCCAGATCAGCATGTCGTGCCGGGAGTCCGGCGCAACGCGGATGAAGTCGGGCAGGGCGAGGATGTTCGGCAGCTGGAGCTCCACGGCCCAGTCGAGGTCGACCGTCTCGCCGCCGCCGACCGGCCTGTCCCGGTAGCTCTGCACGTACTTCACACCGAGGTCGGTGCGGTGGTACGTGACGCGGTCGGCGACGGTGGTGGGGTCGTAGTAGCTCTCGGGGAAGCCGGTGGTGCCCGTGCCCTGGAACTGGAACCCGCTGTGGTGCGAGTGCAGCCATGAGGCGTGGACGGGGTCGACGGCGTTCTCGTAGATCTGGAGCCAGTTGAAGTCCTGTTCCATACCGAGGACTTCGGCGTCGGGGGCCAGCCAGTCGGTGTGGTAGCTCTCCCCCTCACCGAGCGGCTCCAGGCAGTCGAAGCGCGGCAGTTCCGGCTTGGACTCGGGCGGGCCCATGTAGACGAATACCAGGCCGTAACGCTCCTCGACCGGATACCACGGCTGACGCGCCAGGTTGCGGCGCCGGCCGCCGTCCGGCTCGCAGGCCTGCTCCAGGCAGTGGCCTTGTACGTCGAACTTCCAGCCGTGGTAGCAGCAGCGGATGCCGTCCTCCTCGATACGGCCGTAGGAGAGGCTGCTCCCACGATGGGAGCAGCGCTCGAAGACCACGCCTGGGCGCCCCTGGCCGTCCCGGAAGGCAACCAGGTTCTCGCCCAGGAGCCGGGCGCGATGCGGCCGGTCACCCGCCACAAGTCCGGCGGAACGGGCGATGGGATGCCAATAGCGGCGCAGCGCCTCACCCATCGGCGTGCCGGGGCCGACCTCGGTCAGCCGGGCGTCATGGGAGGAGAGCTTGCGCCCGTAGCCGGTTCCCGTGTCGGGCGCGGGAATGTCGGGCGCGGGCGTGTCGGTCACGGTGGTGTCGGTCATGGCGATCCAACTCCTCGGCTCTGAGCCAGTGGGGGGTGGGTGGACGAGGGGGCGACGCAGAGGGGCAGGCCACATCCTGGGGTGGACCCGCAGGGGTACGGGCTGCTGTTCCAGCATCGTTCCGGCAGCTCAGCATGTGCTGCCGGACGGCGCGCGTCCCCTGCCGTTCTACGACTCTGATGAAATCCTGTCAACTGCGCTGACCTGCTTTGATGAAATCCTTGCAAGCCTCTGGCAGAGTAATCCACTTCGCTGTTACGTTTCCCTGGCATCGAGGCGCCGAGCCGTCCATGGCCTGTGGGCAGCCTCGCGATCACGCCTGACGAACGCGCTGCCGAGAGCACGGCCGGCCGCCTCCCCGCGGCCCGCCGCCATCGCCGCACGTTCCTCCGGAGCCGAAGGAGACCATGATGTCTGGACCTTCCCTATGAGCGACGCATACGACTACGTCGTCGTCGGCGCGGGCTCGGCCGGCTGCACCCTCGCCGCCCGACTGTCCGCCGACCCTGATCTACGCGTGCTACTGATCGAGGCCGGCCCACCCGCCGACCGGGGACTCCTCGCACAACTCCCCGCAGGTGTCGGCCTGTTGTCGGGCCGCAAAGGGATCGCCTGGGGGTACGAGTCCGAGCCGGAGCCGGGGCTGGGCGGCCGACGCATCCCGGTACCCCGGGGGCGCCTGGTCGGCGGCACCGGATCGATCAACGGCTCGACCCATGTCCGCGCCCACCGGCTCGACTACGACGACTGGGTCAAAGCCGGTGCGACCGGCTGGGGTTGGGACGACCTGCTGCCCTACTTCCGCCGCTCGGAGAGCAGTTGGCGCGGCGATACCCACAGCCACGGCGGATACGGGCCGGTGACCGTCTCGACCACGACCCGCAGGGGCCCTTTCGGTCGCCGACTCGACAGCGCTGCCCGCACGTTGGGCATCGACTTCCCCGATGCCACCCAGAGCGGCGACCCCACCGGCGCTGGTCAGATCGAGAACGCACTGCACCGCGGCCGACGGCACAGCACCGCCGCCGCCTACCTGCGCCCGGCACTGCGCGACTGCTCCAACCTCACCCTGCTCACCAAGGTGCTGGTGGAGAAGGTCGTACTGGAGCAGGGGCGCGCGGCCGGCGTACGCGTGACACGGGCCGGAGCCAGCCGCGTGATCAGGGCGAACCGCGAGGTCGTCCTGTGCGCGGGCACCTTCAACTCGCCGCAGCTGCTGATGCGTTCCGGCATCGGCCCGGCCGACCAGCTGCGCGAGCACGGCATCGACGTACAGGCCGAACTGCCCGGCGTGGGCGCGAATCTGCAGGAGCACGCGGCGGCGCCCGTGGCGTTCGACGTCAAGGACCCGGTCACCTTCCACGAGCATCTGCGCGCCGACCGGCTGGCCGTGAACGCCGTGCGCTGGCTCGTCACCGGCAACGGACCGCTCGGCCGGATGCCGGAATTCCTCTCCGCCTACGTCCGCACACGGCCCGACCTGGACCGCCCCGACGGGTTCCTCGGCATCCTGGCCGGAGGGTTCGACGCCCGGCCCTGGTTCCCCGGCATCCGGCCGCTGCGCGAACGCCACTGCATCGCCCTGAACGCCGTCGCCACCCCCCGCAGTCGCGGTCATGTCCGGCTGCGTTCCGCCGACCCGGCCGCTGCCCCGCGCATCACCTTCAACTTCCTCACCGAGCCGGAGGACGTCGCCACACTGCGCGAGACCATCCGCACGACGCTGGCGATCCTGCGGAGCGCCGAGGTCGCCCCCATGGTCGAGGCGATCCGCGCTCCCGACCCCGGTGTTCGGGCCGACAGGGACTTCGAGCACTATCTGCGGCAGACCGGCTACTCCGGCAACCACGCCTGCGGAACCTGCGCCATCGGCACGGACGAGGACGCCGTCGTCGACCCCGAATTGCGGGTCCACGGCGTGTCCGGGCTGCGGGTCGTGGACGCCTCGGTCCTGCCGAGCATCCCCGGCGCGAACATCAACGCCACCGTCATCGCCGTGGCCGAGAAGGCCTCCGACCTGATCCGCGGGGGCACGACTACCGGCTCCGACGCTCCCGCCCCTGAAAGGACCCGACGATGAGGGAACCCCTGACCTATACCGTCGCCCATCAGGCCGCCCAAGCTGCACTGGAAACAGCCCGCGCCGAGGGCCTGCGGGTCTGCGCGGTGGTCGTCAACCGCGGCGGCGCCACCAAGGTCCTCCTCGCTGACGACGGCGTCGGTCTCCTCGGCGTCGAGACCGCGCGCCGCAAGGCCTACACCTCCGCCGCATCCGGGCTGCCGACTGCCACCTTCGCCCAGTTCGCCGCAAGTCCGGAGATGGCCGTCGCCCCGGTCCACCTGGTCGACGACCAACTGCTCCCCGTCCCCGGCGGTGTCCCGATCGTCGTCGACGACGGCGAGGTCATCGGCGGCATCGGGGTCGGCGGCGCCGACGGAGCCACGGACGACCGCCTCGCGACGCTGGCTCTAAAGAGCATCGCCGAACTGCTGGCGTAGCCACACCGACGACACCGAGAACACCCGACAGCACCGACAGCACTCCTCAGGAGCAGACGATGATCGAAGACACCCTGGTGGTCGAGGGCGTCGCCCACGACTACAACTTCCTGCCCGAGAACTGCGTCGACCCGGCCTTCGGCCGCGCCATCGGCGAGCACATGTACCACCAGCACCAGAAGTTCGGTGGGCCCGACTACGCCGTCGAGAAGTCCGTCTACCTGAACCACTCCGTGGGCACCGAGGCGCTCGGCCGCGCGATCCTCGCGGAGAGCCAGACCGACATCGTCGTCTACCACGAGACGCCCATCTACGGACACTTCAAGGACGGCGGCTCCCGCCTCTCCACCGGTCTCGAAATGCGCGAACTCTGGCCGGACCGGGTCCTCGTCTACGGTGCGGTGTCCCCACTGCGGCCCGGCGCGGTCGACCGGGTCGACGAACTGGTCGACACGTACCACGTCAACGCGCTCAAGTTGTACCCGATCGACCTGGTCGAAGGGCGCGTCACCGCACTGGACCTGAGCGACCCCAAGGTCTGCTTCCCTGTGTTCCAGCGGGCGCGAGAGCGCGGCATCAAGGTCGTCGGGATCCACAAGGCGCTCCCGGTCGGCCCCGGCCCCGCTCATGCGCTCCGTGTCGACGACGTCCAGGGCGCGGCCGCTGCCTTCCCCGACCTGACCTTCGAAGTCGTGCACGGCGGGCTCGCGTTCGTCGAGGAGACGGCACTGCTGATGGAGTGCGCACCGAACATCGTCGTCAACCTCGAAGTCACCTCCGCCCTGGCCCGTACGGCGCCGCGCCGCTTCGCCGAGGCGATGGGGGCGTTCCTCGCTGTCCCGGGTGGGGCCGAGCGCATCATCTGGGGCACCGGCTGCATCGCCGCGCATCCACGCCCCTTGATCGAGGCGTTCTGGAACCTCGAAACCCCGCAGGACCTCATCGAGGAACGGGGCGTGGAACCGCTGACCCTGGAGGCGAAGAAGAACATCCTGGGCCGCAACTTCCTTCGTCTGCACGGCATCGACGAGGACAAGCTGCGCGCCACCATCGCCGGCGACGAGTTCGACACCGCCGAACTCACTCCGGCCTGGGGCGGCCGGCTCGAGCGCACGGTGTCCGGAGCCGCGTGATGAGCGAAGTCACCGAATCCCGGGTGCGGGAGGTGCTCAACACCATCACCGACCCGTGCAGCATCACCGCCGGCGTCCCGGCCGGCATGGACGACATGGGGCTGATCGGCGACATCCAGGTCCGCGACGACGGGCCGGGCGGCTGTCAGGTCAGCGTGACCTTCGGGCTCACCGACCCCACCTGCATGCTCATGGGTGCCTTCGGCAACGAGGCACGGATACGCCTCGGCGCACTTCCCGGGGTCACCGGGGTCGACGTCGTCCTGGACCACGACATGGAGTGGACGCCGGACATGCTCGCCCCGGACTACCGACAGCGGCTCTCCGAGCACCGCGCCGAGAGGCGCCGGAGCCTGCCTCTCGTGACCCTGGCTACGAGGGGACGAACCGGTGGGCCGGATGAGCAGTGACACCGCACCGCAGCCACAGGCCGCCGACCTCGCGGCTGTGCAGACGAACAACGCCGACGTCATGGGCCGTTTCATGGAAGGCCTCGGCAGTGCGCCACCGCCACCCGAGCGAATCGCTCCGCCTCCCGTCCGAGTGGTGCGCGACCTCGTGTTCAGCGCGCCTCCCGGCGACCTGGGTCCACGGGAACTCCGCATGGACCTGTACCTACCGGAAGAGGCATCCGGCCCCGTCCCCGTGATCGTCTGGCTGCCGGGCGGCGGCTGGCGCACCCAACGGCGGGGCTACGGACCCCGGTTGACCAGGCTCTTCGCCGAACGCGGCTACGCCATGGCGGACATCGAGTACCGGTCGTCCGATCTCTCCCCCTGGCCGTCCCAGCGCGACGATGTCCTCGCCGCCTTGCGTCACCTGCACACACTCGCGGACACCCACAGCCTGGCCAGTGACTCGATCGGGCTGTGGGGCAGCTCGGCCGGCGCCCACCTGGCGCTGCTCGCGGCCTTCGCCACCGGCGCGGGCGGGGAGCCGGCGGTTCCCGGCATACGAGCCGTCGTAGCGGGCTATCCCCCCACCGACCTGCTACACCTCGACGACGACGCCCTGCCGGGCGGAGTCCTGGGCGTGGACCCCTCCGACCCGGCGTGGGGGCTGCTCGGCGGACGACCCGCCGACCGACCCGAGGCCGCGGCCGAAGCCAGCCCGGTCCGGCAGGTCCATCCAGGCGTCCCGCCCGTCCTCCTGATGCATGGCGACGCCGACCTCCTCATCGGCCCGGCGCAGAGCCGCCGACTGCACGACGCGTTGCTCGCGGCCGGCGCGGAGTCCACCCTCCTCCTCGTCCACGGTACCGACCACAGCTTCCTCAACACCGGCGACTGGGAGCTGCGCCCCATGACAGCCACCGCGCGATCCTCCCGCACCCCGGGCACCGAGCGGACGGTTCGGCTCACACCGGCGCTGATCGAGCGTTTCTTCGACCATCACCTGCGATCGGACCCATGGAATGCCTGACCGTCGACCGCGGTACGACGACGTCGCCCGCGCCCTGGCCCGTGTCGCGCTGGCCGCAGTCTTCGTCTCCGGCGGCCGCCATGTGTGGCGCCATCCGGATGGCCCTGCGCAGGCGGCAGAACCCTTGCTCAAGCGGTGCCGCCGGACCGTGCCGATCCTCGACTGGCTGTCGGACCGCCAACTGGTCCGTGTCAACGCGGCCGTTCACGTCGCTGCCGGAGTCGGGCTCTCCGTGGGCCGCGTGCCTGCCGTCTGCGCGACGGCGCTCGCCGCCTCGCTGGTTCCGACCACGGTGGCCGCCTTCCCCTTCTGGGAGCAACCGCCTGGCCCTCAACGCGCCAAGCAGCAGGGCGAGTTCCTCAAGAACGCCGCGATGGCGGGCGGACTACTCGCCGTGGCCCTCACCGACCGGACACAGAAATGAGCACCCACATGACTACAGATCAGGCGCAGATCCGGCAGCTCGTGGAGAACTGGGCGGTGTGGCGGGACGCCGGCGACTGGGACAGGTTCGCGACCACCTGGCATCCGCAGGGCTGGATGAGCGCCACATGGTTCCAGGGTCCGGCACCGGACTTCATCGCCGCCAGCAAGGAGGGCTTCGAGCAGGGCGTGAGCATCCTGCATTTCCTGGGCGGTCACAGCTCGGACGTGTCGGGCGAGCGGGCGATCGCACAGACCAAGATGACAATCAGTCAGCGCGCTGAGGTCGACGGCGCCCTGGTGGACGTGGTGTGCACCGGCCGCTTCTACGACTTCGTAACCCGCGACACCGGAGCGTGGACGATCGTCCGCCGTCAGCCCATCTACGAGAAAGACCGCCTCGACCCCGTCGACCCGGCCGCCTCGCTTACCCTCGATGCCGATTTGCTCGCCGGTTTCCCCACGGGCTACCGCCACCTCGGTTACGTACAGACGAAAGCCGGGTTCACGGTCAAGAACGGCCTGCCCGGGCTCGTCGGCAAGGAGGTCGAGCGACTGTACGCGGAAGGCGCGGCCTGGCTCGCCGGATCCGAGAAGCCCGGCGTCCCGCAGTGAGGCGCCGCTCACGGCAGGACATCAGAAGGGACTGTTCCTGATGTATCCCCTGAACGCCTGGTACGCGGTGGCCTGGGACACCGAAGTCGGACGGGCGCTCCTCCCCCGGACCATCTGCGAGCGGCCCGTCGTCCTGTACCGCACGACGGAAGGAGCGCCCGTCGCGCTCACCGACGCCTGCTGGCACCGGCTCACTCCGCTCTCGTTGGGTCGGCTCGACGGTGACGATGTCGTCTGCGGCTATCACGGCCTGGTGTTCGGCCCCACGGGTCGCTGCCAGCGGATGCCGGCGCAGGAGACCCTCAACCCCTCGGCGGCCGTGACCGCCTACCCGATCGTCGAGCGCCACCGGTTCATCTGGATCTGGCCCGGCGACTCCGACAAGGCCGACCCCTCCCTCGTACCGGACCTGCACTGGAACGACGACCCCGACTGGACGGGCGACGGCGAGCGGATCGAACTCGACTGCGACTACCGCCTGGTGATCGACAACCTGATGGACCTGACCCACGAGCAGTTCCTGCACTCCGACAGCCTCGCGAACGACGAACTGTCCCACTCCGAACCGGACGTGGAGCACGACGCGGACTCGGTCGTGCAGACCCGTTGGATGCACGGGATAGAGGCGCCGCCGTTCCTGGACATGCAACTCCGGCGCAAGTCACCGGAGTTCCGAGGGCTTGTCGATCGCTGGCAGATCATCCGCTTCAAGGCTCCGTCGACGGTCACCATCGACGTCGGCGTCGCCCCCGTCGGCACCGGGGCTCCGGAGGGTGACCGGAACGCGGGAGTCAACGGCCAGGTGCTCAACACCATCACGCCGGCCGCCGCAGGCAAGTGCCACTACTTCTGGGCGTTCACCCGCAACTACCACCTCGGCGACCAGGGCCTGACAAGCCTCCTGCGGCAGAGTGTGTCCCGCGTCTTCGCCCAGGACACCGACATGCTCCACGCGCAGCAGCGCGCCATCATGGCCAACCCCGACCACGAGTTCTACAACCTCAACATCGACGCGGGCGGCATGTGGGCGCGGCGCATCATCGACGCCAAGGTCTCCGCCGAGCTGGGCCGTGAGCGCACCCACCCCACCGCCCTGGCGGTGGCCGCGGCGACGACACGGCGGTCCGCATGACAGACGCCACTCCGCAACGGGCGACCGTCGGGGCACGCCACGACGTGACACCGGACATCGTCCTGCTCTCGCTCCGCCTCTCGCAGTCAGCGCCCACACCACCTCCGGGCAGCCATCTTGAGGTCGTCGTACGACTTCCGGCCGGGCCCGACACCCGGTCCTACTCCCTCGTGGATCTCGGCCGGGACGACGGTCTGCTGCGGATCGCCGTGCGGCGCCACCACGACGGCCGTGGGGGGGCGGTGTGGATGCACACCCTCGGGCCAGGGGACGAGCTGACAGTCTCCGGCCCGGTCGACGCCTTCCCCCCTGACCCCGGGCCCGGCCCCCAGCGTGCTGCTCGCCGCCGGGGTGGGCATCACCCCTGTCCTGGGTTTGGCCCGCGCCCTGCGCACCCGCGGCAGTGACTACCGGGTGCTCTACACGGGCCGGACGCGTGAACATATGGCGTTCACGCGGGAGTTGGAGGCGGCGCATCCCGATCGGGTCACCGTGGTCGAGTCCGCGCGCGGGGCACGCATCCGGCCCGCCGAGGTGGTGACCACGGTGCCGCGCGACGGCGTGCTCTACGTCTGCGGGCCCATGGGCCTGCTCAAAGACGTGCGGCAGGCCTGGCAGCAGGACGGGCGGTCGCCGACGAACCTGCGGTTCGAGACGTTCGGGACCAGCGGCAGCCTTCCCGCGCAGCCGTACCGGGTCGAGGTGCCGCGCCACGGCGTGACAGTCGAGGTCCCGGTCGGCACGAGCATGCTGGACGCCCTGCAGGCGTCGGGCGTCGACCTCATGTACGACTGCCTGCGCGGGGAGTGCGGGCTGTGCCGGGTCCGGGTCCTGGAGGCTGACGGGACCATCGATCACCGCGACGTCTTCCTGTCGTCCAGACAGCGGGACGAGGGGCGCCAGATGTGCGGCTGCGTCTCCCGCGTGGCCGGGGCCAAGGTCACCATCGACTGCTGAGCTCCCTTACAAAACTTCGGAGGGCCTGCGCGGCGGCATCGCCGCGCAGGCCCTCCGGTCTGTCACCTGTGTCATCTAAGTCATCGACGAGCAGGCCGTAGCCGGATCCGCTCCCTCCCATGCGGCTCGCAGCAGCAGTCGTACGCCGTCGGGCGTGAGCGGGCGTGGGTTGTCCGCGGGGGCCACGTCCAGGATCGCCGGCACAGCATCGTCGATGTCGGACTCGGCAAGGCCGTGGTCCCGCAACGCCGTCGGCGCGTCAACCGCCCGGCGCAGGCTCTGCAGACCGTCGAGCGCCGATACCGAGCCGAAGGCTTCCGCGATCCGCCGCTCGGCGTGTGGCGCGGCCGAGGCGTTGAAGGCCAGCACGTACGGCAGCACGACGGCGTGCGTCTGCGCGTGCGGCAACTCGTATCTGCCGCCGAGCACATGACAGATCTTGTGGTGCAGGCCCGATCCCGCCGAGGAGAACGCAACCGCCGACAGGTACGCCCCGTACAGCATCTGTTCTCGGCCTTCGATTCCGTCCGGCTCGGCCGCCACGGCGGGCAGGCCGGCCGCGAGCGCGCGGATTCCCTCCCCTGCCAGCGCCTGGTCCACGGGGTCAGTGCGCGGCGCCCACATCGAATCGACGCAGTGCGCAAGGGCGTTGAGGCCCGAGGCGACGCTCATCGCCACCGGGAGCGAGAGGGTGAGCGTCGCGTCGTAGACGATCGCGCGCGGCAGTACGCGGGCGTCCACGCCGGTGGTCTTGCGGGAGCCTTCCGTCAGGCCCCATACGCTGGTGGCCTCCGACCCCGCGTACGTGGTCGGGACGGCCACGATCGGCAGGCCCGTGGTCAACGCGACGGCCTTGGCCAGGCCGGTCGTCGAGCCTCCGCCGACGCAGACCAGCACATCCGCCTCGTGCCGGGCCGCGGCGGCCCGGGCCCGTTCGGCGGTGGCCACCGGGACGTGCATCGCTACCTCTTCGTGGTGCACGACCACCGGAAGATCGGCGGTGACGGCCTTGGCCAGGCCGGCCTCGCTCGCCGCGGCGATCACCATCACGCGTGCGCCGCCGAGCCGTTCGACTTCGGCGTGCACCGCCGCGCGCGCCTCACCCGCGGCGAAGTGGACGCGCTGCGGCAGGGTCTCGCGCTCGAATCGCATGGGTCGTTCTCCTCCTCGTACTCGTACGTCGCTGTATCCCACGGCCCGCGTCATGTACGCCGCAGCACGATGTCGAAGCGGACCCGGGTCCAACTCATGTCGGTCAAGGGGCGGCCGTCGGGCGTCGGAGTACCGGGCTCCTGCCGGTCGAACTTCTTGACCAGGGAGTCCTTGACACCGAACACGGCGTCCTGGGTCAGCAGCTGGTCGCCATCGACGAAGATGTGGGTGATCACGGTGCGCAGTCCGGGGGCGGTCGCCATGAAGTGGAGGTGGGAGGCGCGCAGCGGGGAGCGTCCGGTCTTCTCCAGGAGTGCGCCGACCGGCCCGTCGTGCGGGATCGGGTACGGGGTGGGGGTGAGGCCCCAGAAGGCGTAGTGGCCCGCGTCGTCGGTGAAGAGGTGGCCGCGGCCCGCCGTACGGTCCGGTCCGTACTGGACGTCGTAGAAGCCGTCCTCGTCGGCTTCCCACACGTCAAGTCGGGCTCCGGCGACCGGGTTTCCATCCGTGTCCGTGACGGCCCCCTCGACCCAGCACGGTTCACCCGGGGCCCCACCAACCATGTCGCCGCCGATGGCGATCTCCGGGGCGCCATCCACGAAGAACGGGCCGACCACAGTGGCTTCGGTGGCGTCCCCTTCGGCCTCGTGGTTGACGTTGATGGTCTGCATGGAGGCGCCGAGGACGTCGGAGAGGAGCACGAATTCCTGACGGCGGTCGTCTGTGATGTGGCCGGCCGCGGTGAGGAAGTCGACGGCTCGCTGCCACTCGTCCTCGGTCAGCCGGACGTCCCGGATGAACCCGTGCAGGTGCCGGACCAGGGACTGCATCAGCTGCTTCAGACGTTGATCCGGCGTGTCCGCGAACGACGCGAGCACGGTACGGATCAACTCCTCCTCCACCTGCCGCTGCTGCTCGGACACTGCGGGAGTGGCTTCGGACATGATGCGGCTCCTCCTGTCGGCCGTGTCAGGGGTGTCAGGGGTGTCAACCGTCATGAGATAGACACCTCTTCGGTGTCGTGGCTGTAGATCCACCCGTTCTCCACCAGCGGATCGGCCTCGGCGAGAGCCCTGTCGCGGGACTTCTGCTCGGGCCCGTCCGGCAGATGGTTGACGTCCCGGCGGGCGTGACTGATCCGCTGCAGGCGGGTGGTGCGCTCGATGCGCTCGGACTCGTAGCGCTTCAGTGCCCCTTCAGGAGTATCGGGTGCTTCGGCGAGGCAGCGAGCGAGTATGGCGGCGTCCTCCAGGGACTGGGCCGCACCCTGGGCGAAGAACGGAAACATGGGGTGCGCCGCGTCCCCGAGCAGAGTGACCGGGCCGCGGCTCCACCTCTGCAGCGGCGCCCGGTCGAGGAGAGCCCATCGCCCCGGCACTCCGCCCGCCGCGATCAGATCGGTCACGCGCGAGTCCCAGCCCGCGAACTCGGCCAGGAACTCCTCAACAGTCCCCTTCGCGCTCCAGGACTCCTCCGTAAAGTCGCCGGCGGGAGCGAAAGCAACCACGTTGACGGACTGTCCCGCGTCGATCGGGTAGTGCACGAAGTGGCGGCCCGGTCCGAGCCAGAGGGTCTGGGCCCGCCGCCGCGCGAATTCAGGGGCGCGCTCGGCGGGCACGACGGCGCGGAACGCGCAGATGCCGGAGTACTGCGGGGCTGTGGCGTCGGCGACCAGGCCGCGCACCACGGAGTGCACACCATCGGCGCCGACGACGACATCCGCGTCCGCCCGACTGCCGTCCGCGAATCGCAGGTGTGCTCCGCTCCCATTGGCTTCCACCGCGGTGCAGCGGGCGCCGAGACGGATCCACTCACGGGGCACGGCCGACCGCACCGCTTCCAGCAGGTCGGCCCGGTGGATGGTGTACGTCCGCTCGCCATAGAGCCGTTCGCAGACACCGCTCAGCTTCTCCACGGACAGCACCTGCCCGTCCTCCCAGCGCAGGAACTCCCAGCCCCAGTCGAGCGGTACCGCACTGCGCATCACCCTCTCCATCACACCCAGGCGGCGCAACAGCCGTACGGCGTTGGGGGCGATCACGAGCCCGGCGCCCACCTCGGCAAGTGCGGGCGCCTGTTCATAGACCGTGGCGGTCAACCCCGCGCGCCGCAGAAAGGCCGCGGTGGCCAGACCACCTATGCCTCCTCCGACAACGGCGATCCGCGGACCGCTCTCCCTCGCGTGCATCAGCGGCTCCTTCGTTCCTTCATCCCAAGGTGGACGTCCTGACGACTCCTCGATCCTCATCGACCCACGTACCGCGCCGAAACAGCTATGTTCATTCAACGAACATCCTGTTCCACAAGTCGCCTTGGGCACATCGAGAGAGGGAGGCACCGGTGCCCCGCTCGAACCAGCCCGGTCGCAGCGTGAGTTCGCGGCTCTTCGACGTTCTCTTCGCCTTCCGCACCGGCAGGTCACAGCTGACCCTGGCCGACCTCACGCGGGAGACCGGCCTGCCGCACGCCACCGTGCGCCGACTCGCCCTGGCACTGGTCGAGGCCGGAGCACTGGACCGCACACCGGACGGCGGCTTCACCGTCGGCATCCGCCTGTGGCAGCTCGGCACACTGGCGCCACTCAGCATGCCCCTGCGCACGATCGCACTGCCGTACATGGACGACCTGCACGCTGCACTGCGTCAGCACGTACAACTCGCGGTACTCGAGGGCATGTCGGCCCTACTCGTCGAACGATTGTCGGCGGGCCACGCGGTGGACGTCACCTCGCGGCCCGGCGGGCACCTGCCTCTGCACGGCTCCGGCGTGGGAAAGATCCTTCTCGCCCACGCAGCACCGGAGTTGACCGATCAGGTCATCGAGGCGGGCCTGAGCGCGCATACCGAACGCACCCTCACCGATCCCGCGCTGCTGCGGGCACAACTGGCCGAGTGCCGGGAGACCGGTGTGGCGTACGTCCACGGGAAGACGTCACCCGGAGCCGACTCGGTGGCCACCCGGATCCTCAACGCCGACGGCAACGTGGTCGCGGCACTCTCGGTCGTCGTACGGGCCGGAACGGTCGACCTACGGACGATTCGCCCGGCCGTCATCGCGTCCGGCCTCGCCGTGTCCCGCAGGCTCGGCTGGCACCCGCCGACCGGGGTCCGGTAGGCGGGTCACCCACATCGCGCTGAGCCCGGCAGATACGAGGAGGCCGACGACGCCCCATGTCGGCGCCTTGGAGCAGGCAGCGTGCAAGACGGCGGTGAGGGCCGAAGCTGCGGTGGAGGCTGCGACATCACAGACCCACCCAGTTGCTCATGGCGGCGGCCTACGCGGCAAGTTGGTAAGCCAACCAGGTCCTGGACGTTGAGGTCGGGCGGGGGCGGCCCCGGTCCTCATTGCGGCAGCCCGGTCGGCGAAGGACCGCACGGACCCGCACAGCGCGCGGCACCTCAGGCGGACGAGGTCCGCCCGCGCCGCGCGCGGACCACTGCGGCCCTTGACAGGGCCGACTGCCGGGTGGGTCCCGAGCTTGCAGCGCGATCTGATTTCTGTCATCACGTCATGAACGAAGCCCCAAACCAGCGTGCCGTGGCTGTCGCGTGTGCCAGAAGGCGATTCAGGAAGGATCGGACCAGATGTCCATGGGGACGGTACTGACGCTGCGGCCGGCCGGGTCCAAGATGCGGCCCATGCGCTTGACGAAGCGCAGAGAGACCGCCTGGTCGAGCACCTTCAACTGAGGCAGTGCGCTGGTGAGTCGGGATTCGAGGCCTCGGATGTCAGGAAGGGAGCGGAGCCAGACGCTGATGAGCAGGTTCGCCGTGCCCCCTGCGAGGCCGATGCACGCCCGGATTTCGGGGACGGCGGCCAGCAGTCTGGTCAGGGCGTCGCGATCGTCGAGGTGGGCCTGGGCCCAGATCGAGGTGGAGATCGGCCAGCCGCACAGGGGCTGAGCGACTTCGCAGCGCAGCTCCAGGTCCTCGTTGGCGACGAGGAGGGCGAGACGCTTGCGTACGGTCGTGATCCCCACGCCCAGCTCCTCTGCGAGGTCCGTGAGCCACGTACGTCCGTCGGCCCCGAGGCGGCACAGGCCACCGGCCACGAGGACGCCATAGCGGGTCTCCACTCACAGCTGGCCGGGTTCGAGTCCCTCACCCGCTCCTGGCGCCGCCAGCTCGCCGGCGGCCACCGCCCCGTACAGGAAACGCTCCTGGCCGAACACGAACGCACCCACTCGTTCCGCATATGGGAGAACTCCGCCATCCCCGGAGTCCTCCAAACACCGGACTACGCACGCGCCATGTTCACCCGCTACACCGAACTTCGCAGCGTTCGCCCCGACACCGAGGAAGCCGTACGGGCACGGCTCGAACTGCAGAAATGGATCTACGCGGGCACCAAGGAGTACCACGTCGTGCTCTGGGAAGCCGCCCTGTACGCCCTGATCTGCTCACCCCAGACCCTCGCCCTGCAACTGGAACGACTGGCCGGGCTGGTCGGGCTGGTCGGGCTGGTCGGGCTCAACACGTTGCGACTCGGCGTCGTCCCGCTCACCGCATCCCTCAAAATCCCACCAGGAAACGGCTTCTGGATCTACGACGATCGCCTCGTCGTCGTCGAGGACTGGCACGCCGAACTCTGGCTCGACACCACCGACAGTGTCACGGCCTATGAAAAGGTATGGGACACGCTCACCGAGTCCGCGGTCTATGGCGCGGACGCACATCGCAGCATCCTGCGCGCCCGACAGACTCTGGGACCACGATGAATTGCGGCCTCGCTCCAGCCCGCGCGTACGTCGACGGACCCAGGCCGCTACTCCTCGACCCTGGCGGGGCAATGAGGATGCGGTGACGCCAGACCGGGCGGGGCCGGGCATGGAGGGCATGTGATGACGGCACAGCAGCGCGGCACCCACAACCGCCCTCCCCTGCCGCGCGGCTGGGGGCGACGCCTCGCGCGACTCCCATCGCCCTCTACCGCGTGGGCCTTGGGCCGGTCTTCGGTAAGCGCCTGCTGCTCCTGCACCACATCGGCCGGACCAGCGGCCTTGACCGGCGGGTGGTCCTCGAGGTTGTCGCCCACGACACGGAACGGGGTAACTGGATCCTGGCCTCCGGCTTCGGCCCCAAGGCCGCCTGGTACCAGAATCTCCGCGCCACCCCGAAGACCACCATCCAGGTCGGCAACCGCAACTACGCCGTCACCGCCCACTTCTTGAGCGCGGACGAGGGCGGCGAGATCACGAGCCGCTACGCCCCTACCCATCCCCGCATAGCACGCCGCCTGTGCGCCTTCATGGGCTTCGATGTCGACGGCACCACCGAGTCCTACCGGCAGGCCGGCCGCCAGATCCCCTTCATCCGCCTCGACGCCGCCCCCGGCCAGCGCCTGTCCTGAAGCGCCGCAACAGACACGATCGAAACGGGGCAAGGCTCAGCGTCGGAGATCCAACCGCTGGCCGGCAGGGGGTCAGGAAGGCGGTAGCTTCCCCGCTGCGCCCAAAAGCTCGTGCAGCAGATGCGACGCGGTGATCACACCGAGCAGGTGTGGGCCGTCATCGGCGCGTTGCACCACTGCCACCAGAGGGCTGCGGACCTGCGCCATGAGGGCGGCCACTTCCAGCGCGGTGTCGTCGGGGTCGGCGATGGGCGGCCGCGCGGCCTTGTCCTGGAGGCAGTCGCCGACTGTACGGCCGGACAGGGCCTGGCAGAGCCGGTCGGCGTGCTTCTCGTCGATCACGGCGGCGAGGGCCGGGTCCTCGACGACGTAGGCGGGCACCAGGACTTTGATCATCTGTGAGGCGGGCAGGATCGCCTTCGGCTCGCCGTGCCTGTCCAGGACGAGCAGTCCCGGGAGTTTGTGCTCGGCCATCAGCTGGGCCGCTTGGATGGCATCACTGTCGACGTCCACCGCCTCGTATTCGACCGCAAGGTCACGTGCGCGCACGGGCCGGCTCCTCGTGTTCTCAGTAGGGGTTCTCATCCTGAGCCAAGCGTCGTACCGATTGCGGACGCTGACCGGGTCCTTGATATGGAACATACGCGGGTACCGGTCATGCCAGGGCGAAGTAGCGCAGCCACACGTACCCGGCCGAGATCGTGACGGTGACGGTGGTGACGATCAGACCGTACTTGGTGAACTGCCAGAAGCTGATGGGCTGGCGGCTGCGTTCGGCGATGCCGAGGACGACGACGTTGGCGCTAGCGCCGATGGCGGTGGCGTTGCCGCCGAGGTCGGCGCCGAGCGCGAGGGCCCACCACATGACGTGATCGCCTGCGCCGCCCATGTCATGGACGAGGTCGGCCGTGATCGGGGCCATGGTGGCGACGTAGGGGATGTTGTCGACAATGCCCGACAGAACGGCCGACGCCCCGAGCAGCACCATGGAACCGCCCAGTTCACTGCCACCGATGACGTCCGCCAGAGCCTTGGAGATCTCGCCGATGACGCCCGTCTCGATCAGCCCGCCAATCATGATGAACAGGCCCGCGAAAAAGGCGAGCGTGGGCCATTCGACGTCGCTGAGCACCTCACTGGTCTCCACGGAGGAGACGGCGACGAGCAGCCCGGCGCCGAGCAGCGCGACGATGCTGGGCGCGTAATGCAGGAACGGGTGCAGGACGAACCCGGCGACGACGAGAGCAAGCACCACGAGACCCTGGACCATGAGCCGGGGGTCCTTGATGGCCTCGCGCTCCTCGAGCGCCATGATCTCCGCGGCGCGCTCCTCGTCATAGACGAAGGTCTTGCGGAACATCACCCGACACAGCAGCACGAGGACGACGGTCAACAGGGCCGACAGCGGTGCGAGATGGACCAGGAAGTCGTTGAACGTCAGGCCGGCGCGGCTGGCGATGATGATGTTGGGCGGGTCGCCGACCAGGGTCGCGGTGCCGCCGATATTGGAGGCGAACACCTCGGCGATCAGGAACGGGGCGGCGGGCAGCGCGAGCCGCTCGCACACCAGGAGCGTGACGGGCGCGACCAGCAAAACGGTGGTGACGTTGTCGAGCAGTGCCGAGGCGACGGCGGTGATGACGATCAGCATCACCATCACGCGGAAGGGTTTCGCGCAGGCCCGTTTGACGGCCCAGATGGCCAAGTACTCGAACATTCCGGTCTTCTTGAGCACGCCGACGATCATCATCATGCCCATGAGCAGGAAGATGACGTTCCAGTCGATCCCGGAGTCGGTTGAGTAGAAGGCCGACTTGTCGTCCGTGGCGCCGATGGCGAGCATGAGCGCCGCGCCGCCGAGCGCGGCGGCGACGCGGTGGATCTTCTCGCTGATGATCAGCGCGTAGGCGCCGACGAAGACGACGATCGCCGCCCAGCTGTGCCAGTCGTTCACGTTCCTCCGATGAGTCGCTACCTGGGGCGGGCGCCGCTAGGGTGCCCGCCTAGCCGATCTGTCCGCCGTCGTGTTCAACGACGGCGGATGGTGTGTTGTGGGCCGTCGCGCTTGGCACGGCGGCCTGTTGCGCGCGAGTTCTCGGGCCGGTGTATGGGTGGGGCTTCGCGAGGTCACGTGCCGACATGGCCGACCTCCTTGGCGGTGTCCCGCTCGTGGTGGGGCTCCTCGATGCCTGTCAGGTCTTCGACGTCGAAGAGCCGGGCGACGTGTACGTCGGTGCTGCTGTGCGCGACGATCGAGAAGGCGATGCACACGGCGATCAGCGTGTACGCCTCCTCGCCGTGCGGGATGCCAGCCTGGAGCACCAGCAGCCCGTAAACCACGGAGGCGAAGCCCTTCGGACCGAACCAGGCGGCGACCAGCGCCTCCCGACGCTCGATGCGACTGCCGATCAACGAGAGCAGCAGCGAGGCGGGGCGGATCAGGACGATGGCCAGGGCGACGGCGACGTAGCCGCCGAGCGACAGGTCGCCGAAGAGTTGCGGCGTGAGCAGTGCGCCGAACACCAGCAGCGCTGCGAACTTGGCGAGCTCCGCGAGTGCCTCGCCCAGCGGCTCGAACGCCTCCTGGGCCTGTGGCGAGCGGGCGGCCAGGACCGCGCCTGCAGAGAACGCGGCCAGGTAGGGGTTTGCGTGGGTGACGTGGCAGACCGCGTAGAGGATCACGCCGATGGCGAGCGGCAGCAGCGGCTGCAGCTTCGGCTCCGCGCCGAGCAGCCGGAAACGGACCAGCGCGATGACGGCCATCGGCAGGATGACGCCGAATGCCAGGCCAAGGACCAGCTCCAGGGCGATCTTCGACAGGGAGGACTCGGCGTGGCCCGAGGTAGGTCCTGCGGCGGCGATGAGGACCAGGACGACCGGCAGGGCGAGGCCGTCGTTGATGCCGCTCTCCACGTTCAGCAACTGTCGTAGTTTCGCCGGGACTTCCTTGCGGCCGACGATGGCTGAGGCGAACACCGGGTCCGTGGGTGCGAGGACCGCGCCGACCAGGAAGGACGTCGTCCAGTCCAGTCCCACCAGGTAGTGGGTGACCAGAGCCATGCCGACGAACGCGATCGGCATGCCGAGGCCCAGGGCGCGGGCCGGGTTCTTCCAGTTGGCGCGCAGCTTGGGGAAGGAGACGTGCATGCCATCGGTAAACAGCACGGCGAACAGGGCCAGATCGGCCGTCACCGACACGATCTCGCTGTCCGGCGTGATGTGGATCAGGCCGAGGAAGCCGTCGCTGACCAGCGCTCCGCCTACGAGGAAGAGGAAGGAGGTGGACAGCACGGTACGGGCGGCGAGCCCGGACAGGAGGACCGCGATGAGTAGTGCCACTCCGAATACGGCAATGAGGACCATGGCCGGTGTTCCCCCGATCAGAGAAGAGAGTTCTCTCGAATTCGCCGACCAGGCTTCCCGGCACACCGGGGGGAACTTTACCGGTTCCTAACGCGGGATTGACAGGGCTCTGACGCGCAACCGGCCGGAGGCCAGATTGCCGGAAACCGGAAGCAAGGCGCAGGTGGGGCCCTACCGCCTTATGACCAACTACTTCGACGCCGTCGCGCCAGCGGCGGTGACCACCGAGAGGGAGAAGCCCAGTGACCCTGCCCCGCCAGCGCGGCCTGACCGAGCAGGCCGCCACCACGGCCATTGACACCGCCGGCCGCATGCTGCGGCTCCCGAACATCCGCAACGAGTTTGCCGACATCGCCGACCGGGCGATGAAGGAACAGATGACCTGCCGCGGGTTCCTGGACGAGCTGCTGATGGCCGAGTGCGACGACCGGGCCCGGCGGCGATCGGAGCGCAGGATCAAGGCGGCGTGCTTCCCGCGGGAGAAGCGCTGCGGGCGTTCGACTTCGACGCAACTCGAACATCGACCCGGCCACCATCCACACGCTCGCCAGCTGCGAGTGGATCAAGAAGGGACAGCCGCTCTGCCTGATCGGCGACTCCGGCACCGGCAAGTCGCACATGCTGATCGCCCTGAGCACCGAGGCGGCGATGAAGGGCTACCGGGTCCGCCACGCCCTCGCCGCACTCGCCCTGGTCACGCGGCGTCACACCGGCGACTCAGTGCAAGATGCCTTCCTGCGGAGAAGTGGTCGCTGGCTGCTTCACCTCGTCGGAGTCTCGGCCTTGCTCAAGCGGTCCGCGATGAAGGCGACCAGCAAGCCGATCAAGACTGCCCACAGCAGCACACCGTCTTTGCCGACCAGCCAGCCCCGACGGTCAGAACGAAGGCCACAGCACCGGCTGCCACAGCAATGCGGTTTCGCAGGAACAGCCACTGCTGGCGAGTGCTCCCCGGGCGTCGCAGCGCTCCGATGGCGACACGGAGCAGCAGCATGGCGATGATCACCAAAACAGGCAGTAGCACGACACATCTCCGAGACGGATCGACGACAGAGCCGCCGACCAGACTTCCCGGCACACCGCACACCCCACCGGATGTGTTCCCGCCACCCTACCCACCCTGGCCCCGACCCCAAGACCCTCGAATGTCAGGCAGCGCTGGCGGGACTCACTGGCTCAGCGCTGCCGATGACACCACTTCTCATGGACATTCGCGACCGTCGGGTGCCTGAGATGACACCCGAACCGATGGACAAACGCTGCCGATAGAAGTGAACGAAGCCAACCTCGGGACCGTCTGCCTATGTACGAAGGTTACGAAGGGCCCCAGCATCGCGGGGGAAGTGCTTGCCGTGGTCTTCAAGCTCGTCGAGTCCGCCCAGTGCAGCCGCAGACCGTGATTGCGGCATGAGCGTCGTCATCTGGCGACTGCGTGGAACCAGTACTCACGGATCTTCGCCATTTCCTCCTCGAACTTGGCATCCGCATGCTTGCTGGTGAAGGCACCCGGAATCGTGAGTGCCCGTCCGTGAACCCGGATGGCGCGCACATCCCACCAGGTACCGCTGCGTGTTTGCCTGCAGCGCTTCTCAACCCGCGCGATCTCGCCCCATGGGATCGACCTGCGGCTGACGAAGGTGTGGAACTCCATCCCATTGGGTGTGAGGAGCGTCCGGCCGTATCCACGGTTGACCATGTAGATGAGCATGATCAGCCAGAACAATCCTTCGCCGCCACCCCACCACCATCGCTCCGTGGCGCGTGCAGACAGTGCTGTTGCCGTCGTCGTGCCGAGGCCGACAAGCATCAGGAATCCGGTCCACCAGCAGTTCCTGCGCTTATCAGCAGCGTCGAGACTTATCCACGCATCAGGCACAACCGCGATGCTACAGACACAGGATGGCGCCCACCATCGCCTCTACGGACCCAAGGAGACAAGCCAGCCGAACCGCCGGCATTGACTATTGCTTTGTCGACGGTGGCGCCGTCGTGGACGTCCATCCTTACGTCTCCGCCGACCGCGAAACCTCTCAGACGACTATGCCGAAGCTAGCTCGCTCGCTGGTGAACGCCGCCTCACCACCACCTCAAGAGGGGGCGACGATCGAAGATGTTGCCCCTGGGCAATGCCGGGGGTCGGCTTCAGGGGAGGGTGACGCGCGGGCAGGAACGGGCGTCGGCCGTCGCGTCGAGGAAGTTGTGGAACGTGGCCTTCTTAATCTTCGCGTAATCGGTAGCGGAGTGGTCGACGCTGTCGAGTAGGGCCCCCTCGTAGGTGCCGTTCCAGTGCGCGGCGAAGTGCACATCACCGCCGTCGCAGTGCAGAACGGCCTCGTCGATCGCGGCAACCCCCTTGTCGCCGGGGAGCGTTTCGAAGCTGTCCGTATCCTTCTGGGCCGCCTCGACGAGACTCTTGTCCGACGTCGCGGCAAAAGACACGGCCGCCTTGGCCGAGCCGGCCATGCGCAGGTCACACGCCCAGGTGTGGGCACTTACGTTGTTCACCTGCTCCCGGTCCGGTTCGGCCCGTCCGACGAGTACGGCCTCCTTGGGCAGCGCGAAGCCTTGGACTCCACACACGCTCCGGGCATCTGTCCTCCGCGAGGCGGATGGGGCGGTGAGATCAGGGGTGGCCGAGAGCGCCGGCGTGCCGCAGTCGGCCTTTCCCGTGACCTGTCGGGCCGCCCGGGTCAGCAGCCGGGCCAGACCACCCGGGTCTACCGACCCCTTTTCCACGGTGGCCTCCACCGTCGCCACCGCGCCGTCCCCGGCACGTACGACCTGGCTGCCCTGTAGGCTGCCGCCCTTGTCCCAGCAGGACTTCGGCAGGACGACGTACCCGCCGCCGGGCGAGACGGCACCGGTCACCCCGTCCTTGAAGTACGACCGGGCGGCAGGGTTCTTCCAGACATTGGTCGTGAAGGGGAACGCCCCTTGCTCGCTGGCCGTCCTGAGCGTCACCCGCTGGTCGTCGTCTCCGACGAAGCGGCTGGTGCGTTCGATCGTGCACGCAAACTCGGCCCGCTGCGTGTCGACCTGCGAGTACACCTGCGACAGACGACCGGTGGAGTCCAGAGCGGCCAGCGAGTCCCCGCTTCCCAGGCGACCGTCACAGAACGAGTCCGCGCCAAGGAGATTCGTGTTCCACGAGCAGTACCCGGAGGCCAGAGCGGCGACCACGATCAAGGCGCCCGCCGCGACGAACACGGGCTTCTTCTTCCGCGTCTGGACAGTCATGGTGCTCTTTACCGGTTCCTTGCGTCGGGTTGCGCGGGGGCGTACCGATTGCGCTGATCAAGCGCGGGACCGCAGGGCCTCGTGCGTTGTCTGGCGGCCGGCGATGGGGCTCTGCCGCGCCTTTCCGGCCTGCGGTGTCGGTGGCGGTGGGTCCATGTTGTCGTTCGCTTCCCCACTCGTCGAAGGAGCGGTCGCGATGGTCCCGGGCGACGTCATTGCCCGACTCGGCACTTCATCAGACAGTGAGCCAGTCGCTTCCCGGACTCTGGCGAGCCAGCTGTCGTTCCGGACGTCGGCGAGGCGCTGGGCACCCTCGCCGCCGACCGCGGCACCCATGCCGAAGCTCGTTCGCTCGCTGGTGGGCGCCGCCTCACCACCGCTGAAGAGGGGGCGTGATCGAAGGCGTTGACGTCTGCCTGACCTGTCCCGGCGAGTAATGAAGACGTCGCGCACCAGCCAACGGCAGGGATCTCAGTGGGTCTTGAGGAACTCCACCGTCTCCTGGTATTTCCGGAACTGGCTGTCCAGACAGTCTTCTGACTGCCGAGCCG
Organism: Streptomyces sp. NBC_01003; assembly: GCF_045162695.1. Classification (NCBI taxonomy): domain Bacteria; kingdom Bacillati; phylum Actinomycetota; class Actinomycetes; order Kitasatosporales; family Streptomycetaceae; genus Streptomyces; species Streptomyces sp. NBC_01003. The sequence goes on along the minus strand of NZ_CP108707.1, from coordinate 8,850,471 downwards.
AGGGCTTGGAGCTTTCGCCCCGCTCCTTGGCCCAGATGTTCATATAGTGCAAGCCCTGCTCGTGGAAGACCTTTGAGCTATTGGTCGAGGTGGTACTCAGCCCCTTTGCCCAGGTGTTATTGATGTATTCCGCTGGATTGGACTTGTAATCGGGAATGTTCGCCGTGGTTGAAGAAACCAGCGAGTCGACCATGTCCTTGTTCCACCTCGCGGATTCCCGTTTCGAGAGGCCGTTGGTGACATCCGCAGCGACGCCGTCGAGCGCGCCAAGCACCAGCGCATTGCCGGTCGGCGGGAGAGACAGGGAGAAACCCTTCGCTGTACCGGGGATGGCCGCTAGGGTGTGTGCGGCGTACCGGCCCTCGGCGCTCCTCACCTTCGCATACGCGGTGGGCGAATCGGATATGGCTCTGACCACGCGAACCAGATCCTCGTGTGCAACCGTCATATGGACACCGGAGTTGTCCTCCCACGGTTCGTCGTCCGAAGCGTGGGTGAGGTAGTCCGCGTCCAGTTCCTTCAAGATCTCGTAAGTGTCCGGTGCGTAATCCGTGATCAATGCGGCGAGCGGCAGGCGCAACGGGCCGGCGATGGACTTCTGCTTGGACTTTGTGAGGGCGTCGCTCGTTGCCTGCAAGGTGTTCCGCATGGCTTGAGCCTGAACCTTTGAGTGGATGCCCGGCTTGTCCCCCGTACCTGCCTCTCTGAGGGCCTCGCCGAGGCCATGGCAGGAGAGGTTCTTGCGGTAGGCGGATCCCAGAGCGTTGTGGATCCTAGTGTCGTTGAGGAGCGCCGAGCAGGTGACGGCATCGCTGCCGTCCGGGCGTGTCCACTTCCAGATTCCGACACCTCCGGCGGCCACCACCACGATGCTGGTGGCCAGAACGGCGGCGCGTATGCGGCGCGACGAAGGCGAAGCCATGGGATCTGTCATTCCTGTTCGTGGGGCAGGTGATCAGTTGGTGGTGTCTGTGAGATACGCCTTGGCGTTGGACACGCCTCGGGTATGCCCGGAGAGGATCTCATTGGTCAGGCCCTGGACATGGTCCTTGCCCTCCTGAGTGCCCATGTCGTAGCGCTCGCTGCCCCAGCCGTGCACCAGGAGCTGCATCTGCTTGTTGGCATCCAAATAACGGTCGTTGATGCCTTCATTGGCCTTCGCGTCGGCGTCCGCCTTCATGTCGTTGCCCCAGACCCAGGCCACGGTATCGACTCCGCGCTGCAGCCCGTCGCCGACCGCGATGGACCCCCCGGCGGTTGGAATGGTCATCGGCGTCACCGCTCCGCCGATGATGTGGTAGGCCACCTTGGACTTCCAGTCGGCGTCGCTGTATGCGCTGCTGCGCTCGTCGTTCAGGACGTCTTCGCGAATCGCGGTGAGGGCGCCGAGTGCCGCACCCGACTTGGTGAGAGGGTTGCTCTCTGAATAACCAGTCGCGCCCTGGGGCAACTTGTCGAGCTCCGCGTTGATGTACCGCGATTCGGCCTTGTCAAGGGTTCCGTATGCATCCGGATCCTCGGACACCCCACGCATGACGTGGACCAATGCGTCTGCCGGGGTGGACAAGTGCGCCGCGTTGGGGTTCTTTTCGTCCATGAAGTAGCCGTCCTTCATGTTCTCGGCGTATTCACCGTCGAGCCCGCCCAGGATTTCTTGGTTGTCCGGTGTGTATTCGGCGATAGCCTGAGCCACGGGGACCCGGAGATTCTCGTGGACTTCGGTCGATGTGCCTTGGTCGAGAGTGTTGAGGATCCCGTTCATGACCCGGGCTTGTTCTTCCGAATGCGTATAGGTCGGCAGTGGCTCCTGACCGTCGGGCAGCGGTACGTGCCCGGTGGCTCCGGCCTGCAGCGCGGCCCCCAGTCCTGTCCGGCTCAGCGGGTCATCCAAATTCGTGACCGTGACGCCGGTGATGGTGTGCTTCGGCCAGTCCCGCGTGTCGTCGCCGCTTCCGGCCAGGTAGTGGAGGTGGTCGTTGTCGACATGCTTCTCGCCGGACCCGTTGCCCGCCGGATCGAAGAAGGCGGTTGCCGCGTCGGGGTTCTTGCTCATGATGTCGAGGGCGCCGTCGATGGCGTCGGCTCGGATACCGTCGTGGCCCGGTCCCCACTCCGTGAACATCCCGGGCTGCTTCTTCTCAGCCGAGATCATGTCGTCGGTGAGCTGGTACAGGAACTGGTCGTCGTACTTCTTGTCGCTGTGCTGCATCGCGCCGACCAGCGACTGGTATCCGTAGAGCGGATTGCTCTTGGACCCGTAGTTCTTGGTCCCGTACTTGTCGAGGCCGTCGGTCCACTGCCGGTAGAACTTCCCGTTGTCGCTCGCGAGCCAGTCGTCGAACTTCTTGGACCCGGGGGGCTGGTCTTTCACCGAGGCCGGGACGTCCGTGGCAGTGGCGATGGTGTCGGCAAGCCCGCCCTGCAGGTCCATGTACTGACCCTTGTGCTTCTTGTCCGAGTCGTAGGCCAGGTGGTTCAGCGAGTTGGTGAGCTTGATCGTCCCGTCGGGCCCGAGGCTGGTCAGCAGCGTCTGGCTGAACGCCTTGTCACCGGAGTTGTCACGGAAGGAACGTCGGAGCTCTGCGATATCGGCCGCCGAGACCTCCCCGTTGTTGAGACGCGTGGCGATGCCTGCTGCCTTTTCCGCCTCGTACTTCTCGATGTCGCCCTGCGCATGGCCGTTGAAGCCGGTGCCCATCGTGCCGTCGTTGATGTCCGAGTCGAGCACGACCGCTTCGAAGGCGATCTCGATGCCGCGATCGGCATCGGTCACGGCCTTCACCGCGTGGTCGAGGCGGTCCTGCCAGGAACCGACTGCCTTCCGAACGCTGTCCTGATAGTCAGGATCGTGATGGATGGCGTTCTTCTCGCCCTCGGTCAGCTTCGAGTAGTCGTACGTGACCACACCCTGGTCCGAGACCTTCATCTTCGCTTCGATGGCCTCTTGCCGCGCGGTCTTGAGGTTGCCCCTCAGCTCCACGAGGTTGGTGTGCGCGTCACGCAGCAGCGAGGCAACCGCCTTGGCCTCCGTCTGAGCAGACTGGAACTCCTTGAGCGTGATGTCGAATCGCTTGTTGGCTGCGTCGGCACTCACGCCTGACCAGGAGTTGCCCAGCGATATTCCGTGAACATCGCGTCTGTATGCGGTCTCGCGCTTCTCGAACTCATTCGCCATGCCGTCCCAGCGGTCGGCCGCGGTGTTGAGTGTGGCGAGGTCGGTGCTCATGATCTCGTGGTAGGTAGGCATGCTTCCCCCTGATGTCGCGCGCCCTGCTCAGTACCGGTCGAGTGACGATGAGGTTCCCGGCACACCTATATGCCAGGCTACAGCCGCTATGTCGGTAGTGGCCTGACGCGCGCTCTTCCGCAGCGATGGCCAGGCGGCCTTCACGACCGAGGCGACGATCCCAGGCAGGCTCGTCGAGGGACAGGTGACCCCAGCCTGAGAGGGCGAGCGGGTGGTCGATTTGGCAGTCCGCCACACCGGCCGGCCCAGACTGACGGACCCGGTTTGGTACTGCCACACCGAGTGGTGCGCTAGAAAGGCGTCAGCGACTCATCAAGAAACGGTGGCGGGCATGGCGGACCGGGACATATCCGAGGCGTACCTGAAAGGTTTTGACCGCATCCTTGCCGGTGCCTCGGTCACCGGGCGGCGTCTGACCCGAGACGAACTCGACTCCCGCCGCGGCCTGGGCGAACAGGCCGCCGAAGCAGGCCTTGGACTGCGCGCCTTGATCGGAGCCCACCTGGCGGCGACCCGGGCTCACTGGCCCGCCGACGCGACGTCGGCCGACAGCGTGCTCGCCGCGATGCAACAAGCCGTCGACGCGTTCGCCGAAGGATACGAGCGGGCCCAACGCATGGCCGTACGCCAAGAGGAAGCCGCCCGCCGCGAGTTCATCGACGACCTCCTGTACGGGCGCAGCGACCTGGGCCTGCTCGCCGAGCGCGCCGAACGCTTCGGACTGCGCCTCTCCTCCGCACATGCTGTCGCCGTCGCACAGGGCACGGCGTCCTACGACGAGGGCGACGCTGCCTCGCGAGAGGTAGAGCACGCCCTGATCGGCCGCTTCGGCGACCGCAGCATCCTGCTCACCACCAAGGACGGGCGCCTGATCTGTATCGCTCCCGGTGACCAGGACGAGGTCCTCGCTTTCTTCGCCAAACAGGCGTACGCAGCCACCGACGGCGGCCGGGTCGCCATCGGGCGCCCGCAGCCCGGTGCCGGCGGAGTCGTCCAGTCCTACGAAGAGGCCTTGAGCGCCCTCGACCTCGGCGAGCGCCTGGAACTCGACGCCCCGGTCCTGCGTGCCGCGGACCTGCTGGTCTACCCCGTCCTCACCCGCGATCGCCAGGCCATGGCCGACTTGGTGCTCAGCACCCTCGGCCCTCTGCGCCAGGCGCGTGGCGGGGCTCAGCCCCTCATCGACACGCTCACCGTCTACTTCGACGCGGGCTGCGTCGGAGCGGAGGCGGCTCGCCGCCTGTCACTGAGCGTGCGCGCACTGACGTACCGCCTTGAACGTATCCACCAGCTGACGGGTGCCGATCCGTCCGACCCCGTACACCGCTACACGCTGCAGACCGCGGTGATCGGCGCCCGCCTCCTCGAATGGCCGGCCAGGGATGTGTGAGGGAGCCAGGATGGTTCCGGCCCCGGACAGCGTCGCGGTGCTGAAGGCGCACTCTGTCTGTACGCACTTCTTTGGGTCCCATCGCGCCAGCAAGTAGTGGCTCCGCCAACTACCAAGTTGATCTGACCCCGCCTGTATGACAAACGCCGTAGCCTGCACTGGTCGGCACGCATTGGGGCCGGCTGACGGTCCTGGACAATCGGCCGCCGAAGGAGGGACGACATGCGTGGCAGTCCCCTCGCGCTGCGTCTGTTGGAAGGGGCGTGCGCAGCCCTCGTGGCGCTGGGCGTGGTCTACGCAGCGATCCTGTTGTTGGCCGCCGATCCTGACGCGCTGTTAATCACGTACAAGCGTGGCGGGCTCACCCCGTTGATCATCTTCTTCGCGGGGTCATGCGCCGGCTGACTCTGCCTGCGCCTGATCAGATCGCGGCAACGCCCACCGGTCGTGCTGGTCATCGGCGTTGCGTGTGCCGTGGGCCTCTTGACCGTGTTTTGGCGGACAACCCACGGCACGGTGGAAGAGCAGCACGTCACGCCTTCCCCGCCCAGTGGGCGCTTCCAGCAGTCGCAGCCTCCTGACAACGCCCCGGGCACGGTACAGCCCCCGGCACCGCCCAGCGTCGAGCCGTAGTCGCACGCGGAGCCCTCCGCCAGCACACCAGTGGGCGAGGGCTTTGTCGCGCTTGCAGATGCCTTGCGGCGCGCACACCACGCTGAGCATTAGGACGCTGGCCGGACGGGTTTCCGCGCCGCGGTTCGGGCCCGTCAGGCATCCCGTCCCCTGGAGCGCCATCAACCTCGTCGACCATTACCCGGTATCCAAAGAAAGGACTTGGCCAGTCAGTTCGATGCGGTGCACCCGGTCGGTCTTGTTCGTCTCGAGCCAGACGTCGTCCGCCGACCCGAGCGGTAGGCCGCCGTGATCTGGCCGTTCAGCTGGGACGGGCGGGCGGTGGGCTTGGGCGCGCTCCCAAAGCCGGTGCGCACCAGCGCCATGCCACTCGCGTTCTTGCCTTCGGCCACGGCGACCAACGGGAAGACGCCGTCGCAGAGGGTGACCGTGACGTCGTACCGCTCCCCCATGCCGATCAGCAGGGCATCAGTCGAGGTGGGCTGGACGGGGTACCCGTCGGTGTGCCTGATGGTCATCTTGTGGCCGCCGAGCGCCCCCGGTACGCCGTGTCACCCGCCGCGTTGATGATGCGCAGCCGGACTCGCGTGCCCGGCTTGGCCCTGTAGATCTCCGGGTCGGCTGGGACGCGCCCGTTGACGAGGTAGTACGGGTACTTGACATCGCCGGCGTCGCCGCCGAACAGCTTGCTGCTGGAACCCGTGAGCATGAACTTCATCGGCATACCGCCGCTGGAGGAGGCGGAGGCGGACGGTGAGGCGCTCATCGCGTCCATGCTTGCGACGCTCATCTCCATCCCGCCCGTGTCCCTCGTACCGCTGGAAGACGGGCAGCTGCTGCTGGAACTGGAGCTCATGCGATGGGTCCTGGAGGACATCGAGGTCGACGGCGTTCGCATCCCCCGTGGCTCGGAGGTCGCCCTGCTCTTCGGCTCGGCCCACCGCGACGAGGCGGTCTTCGCCGACCCGGACGTCCTCGACCTCACCCGCCAACCCTCACGTCAGCCTCGGCGCGGGCATCCACTACTGTCTGGGCTCCCCGCTGGCCCGGCTCGAACGGTCCGCGTCCTTAGGTCAGTTGCTCAGGTCGGGCCCCGAACCTGCGCCTGGCCGTCGAGCCGGAGTGGAAGGACGGCAATGTCATACGAGGGCTCAAGTCGCTGCCTGTCGAGGTCTGAAGCCACGCAATGCGGCGCCCCCGAGTCCGCTACAGGTCGAGGGCGTCGCACGTCCAAGTGGAGCTGAGCGGGCTGGAGTTACTTCGTCTCCAGGTCTCGCCGGTTGAAGCCCGCGAGGCCCAGCCAGATCAGCCCGGCCGCGAGCACGGTAAGGACGATGAGCGGCGTCCAGTTCAGGTCCGCTGCGGGGAGCTGCGGGATGTGGCCGAACGGGGACAGGTTCTTCATCCAGCCGGGGAACTGGAGCAGCTCCCCGAGGTAGCCGACGACGAACGCGTACACCGGCACCGCCCACGCCGCCGCGCTCGCCCGCGGGAGCCAGCCGAAGAGCATGACCGCGACACCGACCGTAACCCAGAGGGCGGGGGCGTACGCCAGGGACGCACCGACCAGCTTGAGGAACAACCCCCCGTCAGAGGTCGACGCTGCGCCCGCGATGCCGATGCCGAGTCCGCCCAGGAGCAGCATCAGGGTGCCACCCGCGAGGGCCACGGCCAGATGGCTGCCGACCCAGCGGCCCCGGGACAGGCCGGTCGAGAGCAGCGGCTCGGCCCGGCCCGCGGTCTCCTCGGCGCGCGGGCGCAGGGTGGCCATGACGACGTACACCGCGGCGACCACCGAGAGGATCACCATCACCATGGAGGCGAAGGACTCGGCCATCGTGGTGCCGCCGATGCGGTCGAGCGCGTCCTTGATCTGGTCGATGTCCTTCAGCATGTCGTCGGCCTGGCCGAGGATCGAGCCATACATCGCGCCCATCAGGAGCAAACCGGCACCGAAGCCGAACAGCATCCCGCGGTGCAGCCGCAGCGCGAAGCCGAACGGCCGGGCCAGAGCGTCGGAAGCCACCGGGCTGCCGAGCTTCGCGGCCCGCAGGCCAGCGCCCACGTCCCGTTTGGTGGACAGGACGAAGGCCACGGTCCCGCAGATCCCGGCCAGCGCCAGGCAGAACAGCAGCGGCCACCAGCGGTTGTCGACATAGACGTACGTCCGCTGCACCCAGCCGATCGGGGAGAGCCAGGCCAGTGCGTTGTCGCCCGAGTCGCCGGCCGCGCGCAGCACATACGCACCGCCGATGACGGCGAGCGCCGTGCCGGAGGCGGCCCGGGTGTGCGGGGTGATCTGCACGGTGATCGCGGCGACGGTGGCGAAGACAATGCCGATGACCGCGTGGATAAGGCCGTAGAGCAGCGAGCCGCCGGTGTCGATGCCGTCGATGCCCATCCCGCCGAGGCCAAAAGCGAGCAACAGGGCGAGAACCAGGTTGGCGAGGACCGCCACGGTCAGCGCGGCCGCGAGGTGCGCGTGCTGGCCGACGACGGTGGAGCGGACCAGCTCGGCGCGGCCCGTCTCCTCCTCGTTGCGGGTGTGCCGGGTGATGATCAGGACGCTCATCAGACCCACCATCACGGCCATGAAGCCGAGCATCTGGTGGCCCATCATGGAGCCAAAGTTGTAGTCGTCCAGGTAGTGCCGCGGTCCGGTCATGGCGAGACCGGCCGGAGTGTCCATGGTCTTGACGACCGAGGCCTGCTGCTTGGCCGTGGCGTACAGCGTCTTGTAGTTGCTCGCCGTGGAGAGCGTGCCGAGGAACAGCGCGAGGATCCACACGGGGAGCCGGATCCGGTCCCGGCGCAGGTTGAAACGGATCAGCGTCCGGGTTCCGGCCAGAGCGTTGCCGCCCGCGGCCGGAGCGGCCTGCGCGGGTGCCTTGGTGGCGGTGACGGTGTTCATCGAGTGTCTCCGCCGGAGCCGCTCTTGCCGTTGCCATTGGCGGCCAGTTCGTCGCCGTAGTGGCGCAGCATCAGCTCTTCGAGCGTGGGCGGGTGGCTGACCAGGCTACGGATGCCGAACTCGGACAGCTTGCGCACCGCGCCGTCCAACTGGGCGCCGTCCACGGCGAAGTGCACCCGGCCGTTGTCGGTGCGCAGCTGGTGCACACCAGCGAGTGAGTCGAGCCCGGTGACGGGGTGGGTGGTCTCGGCCTCGATGGTCGTACGGGTCAGATGGCGCATCTCGCTCAGCGTCCCGGACTGCACGATCCGCCCCTGCCGGATGATGCTCACCCGGTCACAGAGCTTCTCCACCTGGGCCAGGATGTGGCTCGAGAGCAGTACGGTCTTGCCGGCGGCCTTCGCCTCGCAGATGACGTCCTGGAAGACGACCTCCATCAGCGGGTCGAGTCCGGCCGTCGGCTCGTCGAGCAGCAGCAGCTCGGCGTCGGAGGCGAGTGCGGCGACGATGGCGACCTTCTGCCGGTTGCCCTTGGAGTAGGCCCGGCCCTTCTTGGTCGGGTCCAGGTCGAATCGCTGGATCAGCTCGTCCCGGCGGTGCTTGTCGAGCTTGCCGCGCAGCCGGGAGAGCAGGTCGATGGCCTCGCCGCCGGTGAGATTGGGCCACAGCTCGACATCGCCCGGGACGTAGGCGAGCCGCCGGTGCAGCTGGACCGCCTCGTGCCACGGATCCTTGCCGAGCAGCTGGGCGGCACCGGAGTCGGCGCGCAGCAGGCCGAGCAGGACGCGGATGGTCGTGGACTTGCCTGCGCCGTTGGGGCCGAGGAAGCCGTGGACCTCGCCGGTCTCGACCTCCAGGTCGAGACCGTCCAGAGCGTGCGTCTTTCCGAACGACTTTTGCAGTCCGGAGACGGTGATTGCCTTCGTCATGATTCTGAACGTACGCTGGTTTCGCAAAGTTGTGAAGTTAAGGAAGCGTATAAACTCGTCGGTAGCGCTTTGATCAGGGGAGATGATCCGGAGATGACTGAAGCTTCCAAGGGACAAAGGAACGAAGAGGCCGTCGCCCGGTTCATCGAGTCCTTCGCCGCCACCTTTGTGGAGGCAGGTGTCCAGCGCATGCCGGCCCGGGTCTTCGCGGCCCTGCTCGCCGCGGACTCCGGTGCCCTGAGCTCCGCCGAACTGGGCGAACAGCTCCAGGTCAGCCCGGCCGCCGTCTCAGGTGCGGTGCGCTACCTCAGCCAGCAGCACATGGTTACGCGCGAGCGTGAGCCCGGCTCCCGCCGCGACCGCTACCGGGTCCACAACAACCAGTGGTACGAAGCCCTCGGCAACCGCGACGTGATCATGAGGCGCTGGGAGGACGCACTGCGCGAGGGCGTCAAGAGCCTCGGGAGCGACACCCCAGCCGGCCGCCGGATGTCCGAGACGCTCGCGTTCTTCGAGTTCATCGGCGCGGAGCTGCCGCTGATGCTGGAGCGCTGGCGCGCCAGGCGCAAGGAGCTGTTCCCGGACGACTGAGCACACAACTCACCCCCCCCGTTATGTTTTCCGCGGTCCTGCAAGAGGGCCGCTGGCCTCCGGGCCCGGCATGGCTGTTCCCCCCTGTCGAGGGCATGACCTGGGGGGTGGTGCCACCGGGGCCTTGACCTTTGATCCTGGACACACGAGACACTAGATCCTGAGGATCTGAGGACGGACATCTCGTGGTCATGAAGAACTATCCGCCGCAGTTCAAGGCGGACGCGGTCGCGCTGTATCAGTCGCGGCCCGAGGCGACGATCCGGCAGGTCGCTGCCGATCTGGGAATCAATCCCGAGACCTTGCGGAACTGGGTGCGGGCAGCCGGCGCGAGCCGGCCGCGGGGACGCCGGGCGGAGGCGCCGACCGAGCCGCCGACGCCGTTGGAGGCGGAGAACGCCGCTCTGCGAAAGAAGGTCCGTGAGCTGGAGGAGGAACGCGAGATCCTGCGCAAGGCGGCGAAGTATTTCGCCGGGGAGACGCGCTGGTGAACCGCTTCCAGTTCGTTGCCGACCACCACCACCGCTACGGCGTGAAGCGGCTGTGCACCATCCTCAACATCGCCCGCTCCAGCTTATACTACTGGCGTCGGACGGCCGCAGACCGGGCCGCCCGGCAAGCGGCCGACACCCGCCTCGCCGCCCGGATACGGGCCGTGCACCGCGAGTCGGACGGCACCTATGGCGTTCCGAGGATCACCGCCGAGCTCCGCGAGGCGGGTGAACGCGTCAACCACAAGCGGATCGCGCGGGTGATGCGGGGTGCCGGTCTGGCGGGCATTCGCCTGCGCCGCAGACATCGCACCACTGTTGCGGACCCGGCCGCGGCGAAGGCCCCGGACCTCGTCGGCCGCGACTTCACAGCAAGCGAGCCGAACACGAAGTACGTCGGCGACATTACCTATCTCCCGCTGGACGGCGGGAAGTTCCTGTATTTGGCTACCGTCATCGACCTCGCCTCACGCCGCCTGGCCGGCTGGGCGATCGCGAACCACATGCGCACCGACCTCGTCACCGACGCTCTGGCCGTCGCTCACGCGCTCAACAACCGGCCACGAAAGATCCTCGGGTGGAAGACGCCCGCTGAAATCTTCGAGGAGCAACTACGCTCGCTTCAACAAGCCGGTGTTGCATCGACCAGTTGAACTCGCCCAATACACCAGCCGGGCCTTCGCCGACGCCTGCCGCCAGGCCGGCCTCCGCCAGTCCATGAGCGCAATCGGCTCCAGCACGGACAACGTCGCTTGGCGAGTCCTTCAACGCGACCTTCAAACGCGAGACGCTTCAGAGCCGCAAGACCTGGTCCAGCGAACGCGAGGCCCGCCTCGACGCGTTCCGCTGGCTCAACCGCTACAACACCCGACGCCGTCACTCCCGCCTCGGACAACGCAGTCCCATCGCTTACGAGACAGCACTCGACACAACATCAACTAGCCTGGCCCAAGCCGCATAGCCCGTGTCCAAGATTAATGTCAACGTCGGCGTCCTCTGGGCGGTCGATCGGGCCCGCGTTGCCCACCTGGCCGGCGCAGGTCCAGGGTTCGACGTCACTGGCCCGCTCGAGGAGTGCCACGGAATCCATGGCGAACGTCTCGCGGACGCGTTCGAGGAGTGCGTCGAGACTGGTCTCGCCGCGCAGGACGCTGCCCGCGAGGAAGGAGAGGATCTCCGACTCGGCGCGCAGTCGGGCAGCCTGGTGGGTACGGCGGGCCGCCAAGTCCACAACGGAGGCCACGGAGACCGCTACCCCTACGAAGATCACGAGGGCGACGATGTTGCGGGTGTCGGCGATCGTCCAGAGGTGCAGTGGGGGCGTGAAGAAGTAGTTCAGGAGCAGGGACCCGACGCCTGCCGAGGCGAGAGCGGGCCACAGTCCGCCGAGCATGGCCGCGCCGACCGTCAGCGACAGGAAGAGCAGCATGTCGTGGTGCAGGCCGACGTCAGGCAGCAGACTGGTCAGCAGGTACGTGAGCAGCGCGGGGCCGCCCACACCCACCAGCCAGCCCCAGATCAGCCGGGACCGGCCGAGCCGGGCGCCGCGCGCCACCGGCAGACCGCGGCCCTTGCCCATCGCGTCATGGGTGACCAGATGGACATCGAGGTCGGGCCCCGACTCACGGGCCACGCTGCCACTGACGCCGGGCCCGAAGAGGTACTGCCAGGGCTTGCGGCGCGAGACACCGAGGACGACTGGGTGGCGTTCACCCCGCGCGCGAACTCAAGGAGCGCGGAAGAGATGTCGTCGCCGATGACGTGGTGAAAGGTGCCGCCCAGATCCTCGACCAGGGTGCGCTGGACGGCCAGTTCCTTGGGCGTGGCCGACGTTAGGCCGTCGCTGCGGGCGATATAGACCGGTGCGAACAACGCCGCAATCTGATCACTCGCTGGCACGCCAATTCACCTGCACGGGAACGGAGTTCGAGGTGTTGACGTTGCGCCTGTCGAGAATGCCGTCCGTGCAGCCCAGGGGTCTGTGCGGTGCTGCGGCAGGTTGAACACTTGAGTTGCTTCGTCTCGCCTACCTGACCGTCACCAACGCGTTCGCCATGCTGCGCCTGCTACCGATGAGCGACCGCGACAAGGACGCGGAGATCCTTGCCCTGCGCCACCAGATCACGACCCTCGAACGGCAACTCGGCGCGGACCGAGTGAAGTTCACTTCGGAAGACCCAGCCTTCCTCACCGCTCCGCTGATGCCACTCCCGCGCAAGGCACTGCGCCGGCTCCGGCTGCTGGTCCAACCCGACACCGTGCTGCGCCGGCACCGCAACCTGATCAAGCAGCGCCACCCTCACACCTGCCGGCCGAAGAGACCAGGCCGCCCACCCATCATTCGCTCGATCCGCACGCTGATCCAGCGCCGGTCCGGGCGAACCCGTCGTGGGGGTACCGCAGGGTGCACGGCGAACTCGCCGCACTCGGCCTCCAGATGGCCGCCTCCACCGTCTGAGAGACCCTCAGAGTCGAAGGCATCGACCCCTCACCGTGGCCAGACTCGCTCCGGCCTGCCGTCAACGCCTGGCCCTCCTGCGCGCCGTCGCCCGCGACGCCACGCTGACCGCGACGTACTTCGACCTCTTCGCCGGCATCGGCACCGCCGACCTGTACGGCCCACACCTCCTGGCGGACCACTCGGCAGCCGACCGGCACCAGGAGGTACGCAGGTGAACGAAGCCACGATCGACATCCTCGGCCACGTGCTGCTCCAGGCCCAGTGGCCGCCCTTGGCAGGCGCCTTCGACCTGCTCGGCGACGAGGAGCCCGACGTGCCGTCCCACCCGGGCGTCTACGTCCTTGTCCTCAACGAGAGACGACTGCCCTATCCCCGCCTCGAGTCGTCCGTGATCTACGTCGGCGAGTCGAGGAGCCTGAACACCCGCCTGAGGAGACACCGGCGCACCTCCCGGGAGAGCGGGAACACCCCACACGCACCGGCCCACTTCGCCTGCCACGCCTGGATCGCCGCCCGCGGCGGCACGTGCGTGTACTCCCCCGCACCGCACGCCACGGCCGACACCAAGGCCATGAGGGCGCGGCTCCTGCAGACCTTCGAGCGCCGTCACCACATGGTGCCGGTGGCCAACTGCCTGTGGGGTTCCAGAACCCGGCCTGGCCTGATGACCAGCAGCGATGGGTAGAGCAGCGCGCTTGTGGGGCTCGTAGAGTCATCGCTGCAGGTCGCGACCATCGCGCGGTCTGTACCGGAACCATGCCGGCGTGATCGTCTCACTGCTCTACAAAGTCGCGCGCAAGCTGCTGTCCGTCCCCGGGGTGCTGTTGAGTCGCGACAGCACCAAGGCCGCCGAGTTGCTTGTCCTCCGCCATGAGAATGCGGTGCTACGCCGTCAGATCACCGGCCCGGTCAGCTACGAGCCCGCGGACCGGTTCTGGCCGGCCGCCCCCTCTCCAACCTGATACCCCGTCGCCGCTGGCGCGAGATCTCCCCGGTCACGCCTGGCACGCTGCCGGCCTGGCATCGCAGGTTCATCTCGGCCAAGTGGGACCACAGCGCCCGGCACACCCGCACAGGACGCCCACCGACCAGGGCGACACTCAAGAAACTGATCCTGCAGCTCGCTCGAGAAAACGCACAGCGGGGGCACAGGCGGAGCCAGGGCGAGCTGACCCGACTCGGGCACCCGATCACCGCGTCCACGGCCTGGGAGATCCTGCACGCTGCGGGCATCGGCCCGGCCCCGCGCCATTCCGGCCCGACCTGGAGGGAGTTCCTCACCAACCAGGCCCACGGCACATCACCGTCGACTTCTTCCATCTCGACACTGCCGACGGACGCAAGCTGTACCCGCCAGCGTTTCTCGAACACCGCACCAGGCGCCTGCACATCACCGGCGTCACCCCGCACCCCACTCGCGAGTGGGCGATGTAGCAGGCAAGGAACCTTGCCGCCGACCTGGGCACACGCATGGAGTTCCTGCGCTTCCTGCTTCGTGACCGCGGCGGCAAGTACGGGCAGTCCTTCGACGCCGTCTTCGAGGCCGAGGAGATGGAGATCCTCATGAGCGCGCCGCGGGCCCCTCGGATGAACGCCCACTGCGTGCGGGTGATCGGCAGCATCCGGCGCCAGGTCCTCGACCATGTCCTCATCATGAACAAAGCCCACACCCGACAGGTCCTGGCCGCCTACGAACGGCACTACGACAAGCACCGCCCCCCACCAGGCCCGCAACCAACTACCGCCAGGCGCCCACCAACAGCCCATCGCCGTGCACGCACTCGAAGGCCGCAGACTCCTGCGCACCCGCGTCCTCGGCAGCGTCATTAACGAGTACCGCTATGCCGCTTGACCTGCAGCGACGACTTTCCGAGCCCTACACGCTCTGTGCGCAGCCCGAAGAGATGCGGCAGCCGGTGGTCCCTGGCGAGCAGGCTCATCAGGACGGGCAGACCGCCGAAACTCGTGTTGGCGGCGAACGCGAGCGCGAGGGTGACAATGAGGTTGGTCGCGTAGTACGGCCAGCCCGTCCCGTACGAGCCGGCCGCGAGCTGCGCGAGAACGGTCACGCCGCCGCGCGGGGCCACATGGTCACGGCGGATCAGTACGGCCAGCCCGATCAGCATCAGGCCGAGCAGTGCACCCAGCATCAGCTCGGTGCGCTGCGCCCGCTTCACGCGCGGCTCGCGGAAGGCAGGCACTCCGTTGGCGATGGCCTCCACACCGGTAAGCACCGAGCAGCCGGAGGAGAAGGCTTTCAGGAGCAGCAGCGCCCCCAACGCCTCGGTGGCGTGGACAGGTTGAGCGGTTCCCACGATCTCCGCGGGATGGCTGCGCAGCAGTCCGACCACGATGATGCCGAGGATGCTCAGGATGAACAGCACGGTGGGCAGCATCAGCACCCGGGCGCTTTCGGCCACCCCCGCAGATTCACAAGGGCGAGGAGCGCGAGCCCGGCGAGACAGATTTCGAGCAGATACGAGCCGAGCGAGGGAAAGGCGGAGACGAGACTGGCCGCGCCCGCCGCCAGGCTGACGGTCACGGTCAGCATGTAGTCCACGACAAGACTGGCCGCCGCGAGGTAGCTCGTCCTGGGGCCGAGATCCTTCTTCGCCACCGCGTAAGCGCCGCCACCGTCCGGGTGAGCGGCGATCACCTGTCCGTACGACACGACGAGCACCGCCAGCAGTGCGGCGATGACCAGCGTCACCGACAGTGTGGCGGTCAGCGCGCCGGTACCGGCCGCGATCAGGACGAGCACGATCGCCTCGGGTCCGTAGGCGACCGAACTCAGCGCGTCCAAGGACAGCGCGGCGAGCCCTTCGCACTGGTCAGGTGGAGGCGTTCCCCTTCGCCGGGCGGCAACGGAACTCTCGGCCGCAGTTCGCGGCGGGCCAAGCCGAACGCCATGGGGACCTCGCGGTGCAGGGTGCGGCGGCATGAAGCCGTTCGAGGCCAGTGTGACCGGGCCCCCGCGGCGAGGCGCGTCAAGGACGCGCCATGGCCTCACGCTGCAACAGGGAATCCCCATGTCTGGGAGCGCTATCGGTGTTGCACGGCTGGTACGGCGGCCCTGAGCGGCTAGGAGGTGGCGGTCGCCGGAAGGTCGGGGCGGATCGGCTGAAGGCCGGAAGCGGCCGGCAAGGTGAGGACCATGGTGAGGCCGCCGCCGGGGGTGTCCTCCGCGCTCAGTGTGCCGCCCATCGCCTCGGCGAAGCCGCGGGCGACCGCGAGGCCGAGGCCGACGCCGGCCCCGCCGGGGGCGTCGCCGTAGCGCTGGAAGGGCTCGAAGATCCGGTCCTTGGCCTCGTCAGGCACGCCGGGGCCGCGGTCCACCACTCGTACCTCCACCCGGTCGGCGATGGCGCTCGCGGACACCAGGACCCGCTCGCCGGAGGGGCTGTACTTCACCGCGTTCTCAACGAGGTTGGCGACCGACCGCTCGAGAAGGCCCGGGTCGACGGTGACCATCGGCAGGGTCTCCGGGATCTCCAGCTCCACGCTGCCCTCGGGAACCCCGCCGAGCGCCATCGGCACCACCTCGTCGAGGTCGATCTCGCGGATCAGCGGGGTGACCGTGCCGGTCTGCAGCCGGGACATGTCCAGCAAGTTGCCCACCAGGTGGTCGAGGCGGTCGGCACCCTCCTCGATGCCCTCGAGCAGTTCCGCGTGGTCCTCCTCGGACCAGGCCACGTCGTCGGACCTCAGCGAAGAGACCGCTGCCTTGATTCCGGCCAGTGGCGTGCGAAGGTCGTGGCTGACGGCGGCCAGCAGCGCGGTGCGGATGCGGTTGCCCTCGGCCAGCGTGCGGGACTGGTCGGCCTGGGACTGCAGCCGCTGACGGTCCAGGACCACGGCGGCCTGGGCGGCGAAAGCGGCCAGGACCCGCCGGTCCTCTGCCGGCAGCACTCGCCCGGACAGCGCCAGCGCCATGCGGTCACCGACCGGCATGTCGACATCCGCGTCCTCCGGACGTTCGACCACCGCTCCCGTACCTACGCTGCCCGCGCAGGCCCACGGATCCACGTCGTCGGCCCGCTCGAGCAACGCCACCGACTCCATCCCGAAGGTCTCCCGGACCCGTTCGAGCAGGGCCTCCAGGCTGGTCTCTCCGCGCAGCACACTGCCCGCGAGGAAGGAGAGGATCTCCGACTCTGCGCGCAGCCGGGCCGCCTGATGAGTACGCCGGGCGGCGAGGTCCACCACGGAGGCCACCGACACGGCGACGCCGACGAAGATCGCGATGGCGACGAAGTTCTTCGGATCGGCGATCGTGAAGGTGTGGACGGGCGGGGTGAAGAACCAGTTCAGCAACAGGGAACCCACGAGCGCCGACGCGAGCGCCGGGTAGAGCCCGCCCAGCAGGGCCGCGGCCACCGTCAGCGCGAGGAACAGCAGCATGTCGTTGGCCAGGCCGACCTCAGGGGCGACGCCGGTGAGCAGCAGCGTGAGGAGGGCCGGGCCGACCACACCGGCCAGCCAGCCCCAGATGACCCGGGACCGGCCGAGGCGCGCGCTCCGGGCGACAGGCAGACCGCGCCCCTTTCCCGCCTCGTCGTGCGTGATCAGGTGGACATCCAGGTCGGGGCCCGACTCCCGGGCGACGGTGGCACCGACACCCGGGCCGAAGACGTACTGCCAGCCCTTACGGCGGGACACCCCGAGGACGATCTGGGTGGCGTTGACGCCGCGCGCGAAGTCCAGGAGCGCGGTGGGGATGTCGTCGCCGATGACGTGGTGGAAAGTACCGCCCAAGTCCTCCACGAGAGTCCGCTGGACCACCAGCTCCTTCGGTGACGCGGAGGTCAGCCCGTCACTGCGGGCGATGTAGACGGCCATTACCTCACCGCCCGCACCCTTCTCCGCGAGCCGCGCGGCCCGGCGGATCAGCGTGCGGCCCTCAGGGCCACCCGTCAGTCCCACGACGATCCGCTCGCGCGAGCCCCAGATCTTCGAGACCCTGTGCTCGCTGCGGTACTCGGTCAGATAGGCGTCGACCCGGTCCGCCACCCACAACAGGGCCAGTTCGCGCAGCGCGGTCAGGTTGCCGGGCCGGAAGTAGTTCGACAGTGCCGCGTCGACCTTGTCGGGCTTGTAGATGTTGCCGTGTGCCATCCGGCGGCGCAGGGCGGGCGGCGACATGTCGACCAGTTCGATCTGGTCGGCCCGTCGTACGACCTCGTCAGGGACGGTCTCACGCTGCCGGATGCCGGTGATCGACTCGACGACGTCGCCGAGCGACTCCAGATGCTGGATGTTGACGGTCGAGATGACGTCGATGCCGGCCGCGAGGAGTTCCTCGACGTCCTGCCAGCGCTTGGCGTTGCGCGAGCCCGGGATGTTCGTGTGCGCGAGTTCATCGACCAGGGCCACCTGGGGACGCCGGGCGAGCACCGCGTCGACGTCCATCTCTGTGAAGACGCTGCCGCGGTACTGCAGTTCCTTGCGCACGACCTGCTCCAGGCCGTGCAGCATCACCTCGGTGCGCGGCCGTTCGTGGTGCTCCACGAATCCGACCACACAGTCGGTCCCCCGCTCGACGCGACGGTGCGCCTCGGACAGCATCGCGTACGTCTTACCGACACCCGGTGCCGCACCGAGGTATATCCGAAGCTTGCCGCGTGCCATCTTCTCGTCTCTTCGTCTCTACGGGCGGAGGCTGTGGGAGTGCTGGGGCCGGGTGACGAAAGCGCGGTTCAGCTCTCGAAGCGGTATCCCATGCCGGGCTCGGTGATGAGGTAGCGCGGGTGGGCGGGGTCCGTCTCCAGTTTCCGCCGCAGCTGGGCCATATAGACGCGCAGATAGTTGGTCTTGTTGCTCTGGGACGCGCCCCAGACCTCCTGGAGCAGATACTTCTGCGTGATGAGTCGCCCGGGGTTGGTGACCAGGATCTCCAGCAGGTGCCATTCGGTCGGCGTGAGGCGTACGTCGTGTCCGCCTCGGCTGGCCTTCTTGGCAAGCAGGTCGATGGAGAACTCGTCGGTCGTGACCAGGACGATGTCGGGGGCGAGCGGAGCGGCTTCGGTGCGGCGGACGGCCGCGCGCAGGCGGGCCAGCAGTTCGTCCATGCTGAACGGTTTGGTGATGTAGTCGTCGGCACCCGCATCCAGCGCGGTGACCTTCTCGTCGGATGCGCGGCGGGCGGAGAGCACCAGGATCGGTACCCGGGTCCAGCCGCGCAGGGCCTTGATGACGTCCGTGCCGTCCATGTCGGGCAGGCCCAGGTCGAGTACGACCGCGTCGGGCTGGCGCGCGGCGGCGAGGCGCAGTGCGGTGGCACCGTCGGGCGCCGGGTCCACTCCGTATCGGCGGGCCTCCAGGTTGATCACGAGGGCCCGGACGAGCTGAGGATCGTCCTCCACCACCAGCACCCGGGTCATCGGTGTGCGCCTTTCCTCTTGCACGGAAGGCCGGAGCCTGCGGAACCTGCTTCATGGCTACGGGAGTTGACGCATCGGGGGTGTCGCCCCGTACGCCAACTCCCGCGTGGTGCGCATAAGGCCATCAGCTCTTCGCCACGAGTTCCTTGAGTGCGACGTTGAGTTCGAGGACGTTGACGCGGGGCTCACCCATGAAACCGAGGATGCGGCTGCTGGTGTGGTCCTTGACGAGCTTGTCCACCTGGGTGACGGACAGGCCGTTCTGCTCCGCGATCCGGTGGATCTGGAGGTCGGCGTAGTCCGGGGAGATGTCGGGGTCGAGGCCGGAGCCGGAGGAGGTGACGGCGTCGGCCGGCACATCCGCCTTCTTCACCTTGTAGGTGGCCGTGGAGTTGTCCTTGATGACGGCCTTCTGTGCGGCCTTGACCTGGTCGATGAGGTCCTTGTTGTCGCCGGAGAGGTTGGTGGCGCCGGACAGGATCAGCTTGTACTGGGTGTTGACGCTGTTTTCGCCGAGGCCGTTGGAGGGGCGCGGCTGGAACCACTTGAGGTCGGGTTCCGCGGTCTCCTGGCCCTTCTTGAGCGGCAGGTCGTAGCGCTGCCCGATGAGGGACGAGCCGACGACCTTGCCCTCGGACTTGATCTCCGAGCCGTTGGCCTTGTCGTGGAAGACGGCCTGGGCGACGCCGGTCACGGCGAGCGGGTAGATGACGCCGCAGACGACGGTCAGGACGAGCAGTGCACGCAGTCCCGCCCACAGCAACCGACCTGTGTTTGCCACTGAGTTGTTCATCGTGATCAGCCGATTCCGGGGATGAGGGAGATGAGTACGTCGATGATCTTGATGCCGATGAACGGGGCGATCAGGCCGCCGAGCCCGTAGATCCCGAGGTTGCGGCGCAGCAGCTTGTCCGCGCTCACCGGCCGGTACTGCACGCCGCGCAGGGCGAGCGGTACGAGCGCGATGATGACGAGCGCGTTGAAGATGACCGCGGACAGGATCGCCGAGTCCGGTGAGGACAAGTGCATGATGTTGAGCTTGTCCAGGCCCGGGTAGACCGCCGCGAACAGCGCGGGGATGATCGCGAAGTACTTCGCGACGTCGTTGGCGATGGAGAACGTCGTCAACGCGCCCCGGGTGATGAGGAGTTGCTTGCCGATCTCGACGATCTCGATGAGCTTGGTCGGGTTGGAGTCGAGGTCGACCATGTTGCCGGCCTCCTTGGCGGCCGACGTGCCCGTGTTCATCGCCACGCCGACATCCGCCTGCGCGAGCGCGGGGGCGTCGTTGGTGCCGTCGCCGGTCATCGCGACCAGCTTGCCGCCCGCCTGCTCCCGCTTGATCAGGGCCATCTTGTCCTCGGGAGTGGCCTCCGCGAGGAAATCGTCCACGCCCGCCTCCTCGGCGATCGCCTTGGCCGTCAGCGGGTTGTCACCGGTGATCATGACGGTCTTGATGCCCATACGGCGCAGCTCGTCGAACCGCTCGCGCATACCCTCCTTGACGACGTCCTTCAGGTGAATGACACCCAGTACACGGGCGCCCTTGTCATCCTCGACGGCGACCAGCAGCGGCGTACCGCCCGCTTCGGAGATCCGGTTGGCCAGGGTGTCCGCGTCGTCGGAGATCTGGCCGCCCTGCTCCTTGACCCAGGTGATGACCGAACCGGCCGCACCCTTACGGATCTTGCGGCCGTCGACGTCCACTCCCGACATGCGGGTCTGGGCGGTGAAGGCGATCCACTCGGCGCCGGCCAGCTCGCCCTGGTGGCGTTCGCGCAACCCGTACTTCTCCTTCGCCAGGACCACGATGGAGCGGCCCTCGGGCGTCTCGTCGGCCAGCGAGGACAGCTGCGCGGCGTCCGCGACCTCGGCCTCGCGGGTGCCGGTCACCGGCACGAACTCGGAGGCCTGACGGTTGCCGAGCGTGATGGTGCCCGTCTTGTCGAGCAGCAGCGTCGAGACGTCGCCCGCCGCCTCGACCGCCCGTCCGGACATGGCGAGGACGTTGCGCTGGACCAGGCGGTCCATGCCCGCGATGCCGATCGCCGAGAGCAGAGCGCCGATCGTCGTCGGGATCAGGCAGACCAGCAGGGCCACCAGCACGACCATCGTGAGGTGCTTGCCCGCATAATCCGCGAACGGCGGCAGTGTGGCGCACGCAAGGAGAAACACAATGGTGAGCGACGCGAGGAGGATGTTGAGCGCGATCTCGTTGGGCGTCTTCTGGCGTGCGGCGCCCTCGACCAGAGCGATCATGCGGTCGATGAACGTCTCGCCGGGCTTCGTCGTGATCTTGATGACGATGCGGTCCGAGAGGACCTTCGTGCCGCCGGTGACCGCGGACCGGTCGCCGCCGGACTCGCGGATGACGGGCGCGGACTCACCGGTGATGGCCGACTCGTCCACGGACGCGACGCCTTCGACGACGTCACCGTCGCCGGGGATGATGTCGCCCGCCTCGCACACCACGAGGTCGCCGATGGTCAGCGCCGTGCCCGGCACCTGCTCCTCGGTCTTGCCGTCCTTGGACAGGCGGCGCGCGACGGTGTCGGTCTTGGCCTTGCGCAGCGTGTCAGCCTGCGCCTTGCCGCGGCCCTCCGCGACCGCCTCCGCCAGGTTCGCGAAGATCACGGTGAGCCACAGCCAGGCACTGATCGCCCAGCCGAACCAGTCGGACGGGTCCTTGAAGGAGAACACCGTCGTCAGGACCGAACCGACCAGCACCACGAACATCACGGGCGACTTGACCATGACGCGCGGATCGAGCTTGCGGCAGGCGTCCGGCAGCGACTTCAGCAGCTGCTTCGGGTCGAACAGACCCGCGCCGACACGTCCTTCGTCCTTGTGACCGGTCGGCACATCGCTGTGCGGCGCCCGGGTCGGAGTGGCTGTGGACATCGCGTCCTCGTCGTTTTCTGTACGGGTCTTGGCTATACGAGTGGTCATGACGCCAGCCCCTCGGCCAGCGGGCCCAGCGCGAGGGCCGGGAAGTAGGTCAGGCCGGTGATGATCAGGATCGTGCCGACGAGCAGCCCGGTGAACAGCGGCTTCTCGGTGCGCAGGGTGCCGGCCGTGGCGGGGACGGGCTTCTGCTCGGCGAGCGAGCCGGCCAGCGCCAGGACGAACACCATCGGCAGGAACCGGCCAAGGAGCATCGCCAGCCCGATCATGGTGTTAAACCAGTTGGTGTCCGCGCTCAGACCGGCAAACGCCGAACCGTTGTTGTTCGCCCCGGACGTGAACGCGTACAGGATCTCCGAGAAGCCGTGCGCGCCGGAGTTGAGCATCGAGTTCGGCGGCGTGGGCAGCGCCATCGAGATCGCCGTGAACACGAGCACGAGGGCCGGGGTGATGAGGATGTAGCAGGCCGCGAACTTGATCTCGCGGGTGCCGATCTTCTTGCCCAGGTACTCCGGCGTACGGCCGACCATCAGACCCGCGATGAACACCGCGATGATCGCCATGATCAGCATGCCGTAGAGCCCGGAGCCGGTACCACCCGGGGCGATCTCGCCCAGCTGCATGCCCAGCAGGTTCAGGCCCCCGCCCAGGCCCGTATTGGAGGAGTGGAAGGAATCCACCGCGCCGGTCGAGGTGAGCGTCGTGGAGATCGAGAAGATCGCCGAGGCGCCGATCCCGAACCGGGTCTCCTTGCCCTCCATCGCGCCACCGGCCATTTCGAACGCCGGACCGTGGTGCGCGAACTCGGTCCACCACATCAGGCAGACGAAGCCGACCCAGATGGTGGCCATCGTGGCGAGGATCGCGTAGCCCTGCTTGAGCGACCCGACCATGCGGCCGAAGGTGCGCGTCAGGGCGAACGGGATGACGAGGATCAGGAAGATCTCGAAGAGGTTCGTGAAGCCGTTGGGGTTCTCGAAGGGGTGGGCGCTGTTGGCGTTGAAGTAACCGCCACCGTTCGTGCCCAGCTCCTTGATGGCCTCCTGCGACGCGACCGCGCCGCCGTTCCACTGCTGCGAGCCGCCCATGAACTGACCCACGGAGTGAATCCCGGAGAAGTTCTGGATTGCGCCGCACGCCACCAGGACGATCGCGCCGATCACCGAAATCGGGATCAGGATGCGCACGACGCCGCGCACCAGGTCCGACCAGAAGTTACCGAGCTCACCCGTGCGCGAGCGGGCGAAGCCCCGCACCAGCGCGACCGCCACCGCGATACCGACAGCGGCAGAGACGAAGTTCTGCACGGCCAGCCCGGCGGTCTGCACGACGTGGCCCATGGCCTGCTCGCCGTAGTACGACTGCCAGTTGGTGTTCGACACGAACGACGCGGCCGTGTTGAACGCCTGGTCCGGGTCGATCGCCGTGAAGCCGAGCGAACCGGGCAGCCGGCCCTGGAAGCGCTGCAGCAGATACAGGAACAGCACGCTCATGGCCGAGAAGGCCAGCACACCGCGGAGGTACGCCATCCAGCGCATCTCGGTGTTCGGGTTGGCGCCGATGCCCTTGTAGATCCACTTCTCGACGCGCAGGTGCTTGTCGGAGGAGTAGACCCGGGCCATGTAGTCACCCAGAGGGCGGTAGGCAAGGCCGAGCGCCACTATCAGTGCGAGGAGCTGGAGCACACCAGCGAGTACGGGGCTCATATCGGTGCTCAGAACCTCTCCGGGTAGATGAGGGCGAGGACCAGATAGCCCAGCAGGGCGACGGCCACGATCAGGCCGACGATGTTTTCGGCAGTCACAGCTTCGTCACCCCCTTGGCGACGAGAGCCACCAGCGCGAAAACCGCGATCGTGGTGACGACGAAGGCCAGGTCGGCCATCGCGAGCTCCTAGATGAGGTTCGGATTGAACGGACGATTAGAGGAAACCGCCTCCCTGGCCGAATTCGAGCGCCGTTGACGTCTCCCTTACGGAGGCGCGTACGCCTTTGACGGAACTCTTACGCCGACCCATCCATTGGCAGGAACTGCCACCCCCCATCCGCCTGAATACGCCGATGGCCCGCACCGGCGAGGTGCGGGCCATCGGGGGGGGTGAAGGGCGTCACGAGATGCGGAACCGGAGCCTGCAGATCACCGCGTCCGTGTCCTTCCGTACGGCGTGGGCGACGACCGCGCCCCGCTGGTTCTGCAGCAGACGCTGCCACAGCCGGTCGGGCTCGACCTCGGCGATCAGCACGGTCACCCGGGTGCCGGCCTCGGTGGCAGCCGTCTCACCCACGTACGCGGCGATCGGGCGGCCCAGAGCACGACGCTCCGAGGTGAGCTGGATCAGCGGCACTCCGGGGTTCCACAGGGCCCAGTCGCGCGCCAGGGCCTCGGTCTGCGCACGGTCCTCGGCGTCCGGGTGGCAGACGGTGACCGCGCGCACCTCGTCGCCCAGGGAGGCGGCCGCGTTGAGGGCTTCGCAGGTCAAGCGCGACAGGTTCGACACCGGGACGATGACGACGGAGCGGTCGCGGTGCGGCGGTTCGGGGATGCGTCCGAGGCCCAGCCGTTCCCCGATCCGCGCGTACGCCCGGTGCACCGTCTCGAAGGCCGCGACCAGCAGCGGCAGCGCGATCACGATCAACCAGGCGCCGTCCTCGAACTTGGTGGCGGTGACGACGACCGCGGAGACTCCGGTGAGCACCGCTCCGAAGCCGTTCAGCAGCGCCTTGCCCTGCCAGCTCCTCCCCCGCTGCTCACGCCAGTGCCGGACCATGCCCACCTGGGCAATCGTGAACCCGATGAAGACACCGATGGCGAAGAGCGGCACGAGGGTGTTGGTGTCGCCGCCGGAGAAGACCAGCAGGGCGGCCGAGACGGCGGCCAGGGTCAGGACTCCGTGCCGGTGGACCTGGCGGTCGGCCTTCAGCGCGAAGACGTGCGGCAGGTAGTTGTCGCGGGCCAGCAGCTTCAGCAGGACGGGAAGCCCTCCGAAGGAGGTGTTCGCGGACAGCGCCAGCAGGATCATCGTCGCGAACTGGATGACGTAGAAGGCCCAGTTGTGGCCGAGGGACGCGTCGGCGAGTTGCGCGAGGACGGTGACGCCCTCCACCGGCTGGAGGTGGAAGCGCGAGATCAGGACCGACAGGCCGATCAGCATCACGCCGAGTACGGCGCCGAGGGCGACCTCCGCGCGCTGGGCCCGGCGCACGCGCGGCACGCGGAAGGACGGCACGGCGTTGGCGAGGGCCTCAACGCCGGTGAGGGCACTGCATCCGGACGCGAAGGCCTTCAGCAGGAGCAGGGCGCCGACCGTGGTGGCGTTGTCCGCGAGCACGGAGGCGTGGCCCGCGGCTGCAGCCGTACTGACGGGCCCGGACCGGAACAGCCCGATGGCGATGAGCGCCAGGATCGAGACGACGAACACCGCCGTCGGCACGATGAAGGCCCGCGCCGACTCGACGATGCCGCGCAGGTTCACGCCCGTGATCAGGACGAGCACCGCAAGGCATATCCACAGTCTGTCGTCGTACAGCTCCGGAAAGGCCGAGGTCAGGGCGGCCACACCGGCCGTGACGGCCACGGCGACGTTCAGCACGTAGTCCAGGACCAGCGAGGCCGCGGCCACCAGGCTCGTACGGGCGCCCAGATGGGTCTTGGCCACCGCGTACGAGCCGCCGCCGTCCGGGAACGCGGCGATCACCTGCCGGTACGAAGCGACCAGCACCGCGAGCAGTCCGGCGATGGCGAGCGTGACCGGCAGGGTGAAGCCGAGGCCGTGTGCCCCCGAGGCGGCCAGCACCAGGACGATCGCCTCCGGGCCGTACGCCACCGACGCCATCGCGTCGAGGGACAGGGCGGCCAGGCCGGTGACGGCAGTGAGCCGATGGCGCTCGCCGGTATCCGGGGGTTCCTCGTCGGCGGGGGCGGCGCCGGCGGACTCGGCGGTCAGGACAGACATGGGACACGTGCTCCTTCACATTACGAAAGGCCCACGTACACGGGGAGGCGATACGCGAGTGCACCCACGTTCTGTCCTCTCACCGCCGTCTCCGACCGCTCCTTGCGGCTTCTTCGCGCCAAATCCCCCGACCCTGACGCGACCTTGACAGCGGTGTGACCCACAACGCCCCGACGACGCCCGATACGACGCGGCCGTCATCCCCGCCTGTCCGCCGGATGCGGCTGCACCCCGGTCATGAGGATGTCCAGGCCACGCCGCGTCGTCGCCAGCACCACGCGGTCGCCCGCACGCAGGACCTTCCCCTGCGAGGGGCGCCAGTCGAACCCGGGTTGGCGGAACCGGATCCCGGCGAGGGTGTCCATCGCCGACTGAGCGGGCCTGTCCGCGGCAGACCCCACGGCCAGGACCCGCCACTCGTGCTCCCGGAACGCCTCGTGGACCGAGCGTCCCTCGAGCTCGGGATGCCCCGCCACATCCACCACCGTGAACAACAGCGAGCCCCGCTCGACCGGCATCACCCCCAGCACGTGGCGGCCCATCATCGCGGCGGCGAAGGACGGTGCGGCGAGCGCCGAGACACTGCGGCTGCGGGTCGGGGCCTGGGGGTAGGAGGCGCGCAGGGTGCGCTGGACCGTGGCCGCGAAGTCGTCGTCGTACAGTCGCATCACCACGCGCACACTCGGGGTGGTCTCACGTGCGGCCATCACGATGTCGAGGTTCTCGCCGTCGTCCCGGGTGAGAACCAGCAGCGACCTGCTGTGCCGGATGCGCGCGCGGTCGAGGACACCCGGCGTTCCGGCGTCCTCAAGGACCAGCGGAACGTCGAGTTCACGGGCGAGGGCGACGCCGCGCGCGTGCGGGTTCCGTTCGACGGCAACGACCTTGTGGTCGGTGGTGCGGAGCTGCGCCAGCACACGGGTACCGATCTTCCCGAGACCGACCACGACGATGTGGTCGGTGAGGTCGTCGGAGGGCGCAAGGCCCACGGAGGCGCTGCGGAACGCCTCGGTGGCGTTCATGGTGGCGGCCACGACGAGGGGGAGCACGGCGAGCCCGACGAAGCCCGCGACCAGTTGCAGCACCCGGCGGGCCACCGCCTCGTCGGTGGCCGGGTCGCCCATGGTGAAGATGTCCAGCAGGGGTAGGTAGACGTTCTTCCACCAAGGGTGCTCGTGCGCGAACAACGCGGTGGCGACCGCGAGCGCGACGACGATCGCCGCGAGCACACCGAAGACGGCGATGACCTCGCGGGAGAGGAAGACCCGCCACGGCAGATGCGCGAGCCGCGCCCTCAGCCAGCCGCCGACGGGTTTGCTCCGCTCCCCGGCGGCCGGCTCGGGGGCGTGGTGGTGGGTGACCTCCTCGAGCATCAGCCGGCCGTGTGTGAACTGCCGGTGGTAGGCGGTGCGGGTGTCGGGCAGCAGCTGGGTGCCGTCCTCGCCCGGTGTCTCGGGGCTGTCGTCGCTCGCCGGATCGTCCTGGTGGGCTCCGGAGAGCACCGCGAGTGTGGCCAGATCGGTCGACCGGGATGGCGATCCGGCGGGCCGCACGACTCCGCGGAAGACCTTGCCCTCGACCTGGAGGGTGTGGCCGTGGCCGACCGCGGCGGCGGCCACGAGCTCGGGCACGGCCGTGTCGGCGTCGGACAGAACCGTGGTCGACATGTCAGGCCGTGGATCGTCGTCGCCTCCGCCCATGACCTCGGCGGCTGCACGGTCCAGGAGGCGCTCGAGGTGGCGTCCGCGCTCGCGGTTGAACATGCGGATGACTAGGCGGATGGACGGGTTGAGGCCCCGGGCCAGCAGCGCCGCGGTCATGTTGATCTGGTCGTCGGCGTAGGTCAGCGCGAGGGCTGCGGCCCGCTGCACGCCCGCTGCACGCAGGATTTTTTCGTCGGGGTGTGCCGCCACCAGGAGCTCGATGGGTGAGTGCGGGTCGCGGTGCAGCGCGGCGATCTCGGCGCCGCGCTCGTCGCGTCGTGAGGGCAGTACGACGGTGACGGCCTCGCCGCACACGGCGTCCAGTTCGACGGCGAGCCGGTGCGCGAGCCCGTCGTCACCACAGATCACCATGTGCTGGGAGCGGTGGCCAAGTTCCGTGCGGAGATGGAGAGTTGACGTCACATCAGTCAAGAACGGCAGAGCGGAGGGGCCCGGTTCCGGATCACCGAGGGTTCAGCGTCAAGGTTCCGTATGCGAACGTCCGCACTGCGGGGCGTACCAGGCGTCCCGCAGGCCGGCCGCCCTGCCCTGCCGGGTGTCAGCCGTCCTTCAGCGGGCCCGCCGTGTCGAGGGCCGCGCCGGTCTGGTCGGCGAGGGTCACCGCCACGAGGCGGGCCTGGAGCGGCGGGACAGGACCCGGGCCAGGAGTGAGCATGAACCGGCCGAGGTAGTGGCCGTTGCCGTACGTGCGCAGTTCCGTCTCGCCCTCCGGCCAGCCTCTGCTGTCGACGTCCCAGCGCTTGCGGCCGACCACGACACTGCCGTCCGGCTGCAGGCGGGGCGGCTGTCCCATGAGGGTGCCGTATTCGAAGCGGCAGGCGCGCAGGCCGAGCAGTTCGGTGAGCTGGTGGCGGACGTGGTCGACCACCGAGTCCGAGGACTTCGCGGACTGAGCGAGGTCGGCCGTCTCATGGATACGGGCGAGGTAACCCGCATCCGTCACCGTGATGACTTCGAGGCGGCGTGCGTGTGCCGCGAGCTGGGACACGATCAGGCCGACGACCAGAAGGAGGACCGCCGTCTCGATGTCGTCGGAAGCGTTGATGTCGAAGGTCCGGTATGGCCGGGTGAGGAAGAAGTCGAACCAGGCGGCCGCCGACAGCGCAGCGAGCGCGCCTGCCGCTCGGCTCCCTATGGCGGCGATCGCGACGACCACCACGACCAGGATCAGCGCGGTGTTCGTCTGTGACAGGTCGGTACGGAAGGGCACGAGCGCGAGCGCCACCAGGAACGGTCCTGCGAGGCCCGCGAGCA
This sequence comes from Streptomyces sp. NBC_01003, assembly GCF_045162695.1. Classification (NCBI taxonomy): domain Bacteria; kingdom Bacillati; phylum Actinomycetota; class Actinomycetes; order Kitasatosporales; family Streptomycetaceae; genus Streptomyces; species Streptomyces sp. NBC_01003. The sequence goes on along the minus strand of NZ_CP108707.1, from coordinate 8,821,604 downwards.
GTGCGAGCCGGTCGCGGAGCCGGTAGCCGGTCATCATGCCGTCACCTCTTGCGTTCGTTGCGGCGAGTGCGGGCCTGGGCCCTCGTACGCCGATGTCAGAGCTCATGTGCTCCTCCTAGCCTGCGTACCGCTGGGGTGCTCCGCCCGCTCGGCGAATGGCAGGGACAGCACCATGGTCAGGCCCCCGCCGGGAGTGTCCTCCGGGACGAGGGTGCCGTCCATCGCCTCGGCCAGACCTCTGGACAGGGCAAGACCCAGGCCGAGTCCGGTGGCGTTGTCGGTGTCGCCGAGACGCTGGAAGGGTTCGAAGAGGCGGTCGCGGTCGGTCGGCGGGAGGCCGGGGCCCCGGTCGACGACTCGCAGTTCGACGCGTCCCGCGTGGGAGCTGGCGGTCAGCAGCACCATGCGCCCCGCGGGACTGTGGCGGGCTGCGTTGCCGGCAAGGTTGGCGACCACCCGCTCCAGCAACGGCGGGTCGGCCAGCACGGCCGGAACCTCGTCCAGGTCCCCCACCTCGACCTCTGGAGTGTCTGCTAGCGCCACCGGCAGGACCTCGTCCAGCGTGGTGGGGCGCAGGTTCAACGTGAGCACCCCCGCCTGCAGACGGCTGAGGTCGAGGAGGTTCTCGATCAGCCGGTTCAGTTTGGCCATGGATTCGTCCGCGGTGGCGAGGAGCTCGTCCCGGTCCGCGTCGGAGAACTCCACATCCTTGCTGCGTAGCGAGGAGACGGCCGCCCAGCCGGCGGCAAGCGGAGTGCGCAGGTCGTGGCCGACCGCCCGCAGCAGCGCCGTACGCATCCGGTCGGCGGCCTTGACCGGCTCGACCTCGGCGGCGACCTCGGCAAGCCTCGCCCGGTCGACGGCGGCGCCCACGTGTGCCGCAAAGGCGGCCAGCACGCGCCGCTCCGAGGACGGGAGCGGGCGGCCGCGCAACACCAGAAAGGCTCCGGGACCCGCGGGTACGACAGTTGCGCCGTCTTCCCCGGGCGGCTCGTCCACCAGCTCCGCCGAGTCCATGCCGAAAGTCTCACGGGTGCGCTCCACCAGAGCGGGGATGGTCGCACCGCCGCGCACGATGGTGCCCGCGAGGGACGACATGGTCTCCGCCTCCGCGGTCGCTCGCGCCGAGCGCCGCGACAGACGCAGGGAGCGGTCGACGACAGCCGCCACTATGGCGGCCACCACGACGAAGACCCCGAGCGCCAGCAACGCATTCGGATCGTTCAACGTGAAGTGCCCTGCGGGCGGGATGAACCAGTAGTTGAGCAGCAAGGACGCCGTCACCGACGCGATCACCGCCGACACGACCCCACCTATACAGGCCACCCCCACCACAGCGAGCAGGAACAGCAGAGCCTCGCTCGTGAGGTTGAGTCTGTCCCTGGCCACGTCGAGATCCAGCAGGAAGGTCAGCGCCACCGGCAGCAGCAGACCGGCGACCGGACCGGCGATCATGCGGACGGTCGACAGAGTCCGGCGGCGGGAGGGCAGCAGCGTGCCACGCCCGGCACGTTCGTGCGTGACCATGTGGACGTCGATGTCGCTGGAGAACTTGACCACCGTCTCGCCGGTGCCGCGGCCGGTGACGAACCGCTCCAGGCGGCCACGGCGACTGGTACCCAGCACGAGCTGAGTGGCGTTCTCGGCGCGCGCGAACTCGACCAGGGCGGTGGCGACATCGTCGCCGACCACGGAGTGGTAGCTGCCGCCGAGGTCCTCGACGAGCCGCCGCTGCCGGGCCAGGGAGGCGTGCGAAGTACCGGCGGCGAGTCCGTCGCTGCGCGTGACGTGTACGGCGAGCAGGTCACCGCCGGCCGACCGGTCCGCGATGCGGGCCGCCCGCCGGATGAGTGTGTCGCCCTCGGGCCCGCCCGTCAGAGCCACGACCACCCGCTCCCGGGTCTCCCACACGCCACCGATGCCGTGCTCGGAGCGGTAGGTCTGCAGTGCCTCGTCGACGCGGTCGGCCACCCACAGCAGAGCGAGTTGGCGCAGGGCTGTCAGATTGCCGGGCCGGAAGTAATTGGCGAGGGCCGCGTCGACCTTCTCGGGAGCGTAGATGTTGCCGTGCGCCATCCGGCGCCGAAGCCCCTCGGGCGGCATGTCCACCAGCTCGATCTGACGCGCTCTGCGAACGACCTCATCGGGCACCGTTTCATGCTGCGGGACCTTGGTGATCTTCTCGACGACGTCGTTGAGGGATTCGAGATGCTGAATGTTGAGTGCGCTGATGACATCGATCCCTGCCGCGAGCAGCTCCTCGATGTCCTGCCAGCGCTTGGGGTTGCGGCCGCCGCCGGGGACGTTGCTGTGGGCGAATTCGTCGACGATCGCAACCTGCGGGCGGCGCGCGAGGACCGCGGCGAGGTCCATCTCCGTGAAATCGCCGCCGCGATAGGCGCAGGAGGCTCGATCGACGACTTCCAGGCCGTCGAGCATCGCCTCAGTGCCGGGGCGCCCATGGCATTCCACGAACCCCACCACCACATCAGCCCCGCGCGCCGCCCTGCGCCGCGCCTCGTCGAGGATGCGGTAGGTCTTGCCCACTCCCGGGGCAGCTCCGAGGTAGACCTTCAGACGTCCGGGACGCACGTCACCCACGCCGGTCCGTGCCTCACTCCAGCCGGGCCGTACGTCACTCTTGTCGGTCCGTACGTCACTCATCGCAGCCGATGCGCTCCGCTCACTGACGATCAACTCTCCCGGAGGGAAGGGTTACTTCCCTCTACCGAAGCGCTTGTGCGAGGGCATCGGCGCGCCCCTTGACGGATCCTTGGCGCCGTTCACATGGACATTGACACCACATTGACGAGATCTGGTCCGCCAGAGTGAAAGAGGCGCGCCGGGGCCTCCGTTCGGCAGAGGGTCACATGATCCCCATCTCAGGACCAACGGGGACGGCGTACGAAGCGTAAAGACCGCCGAGCTCCACCCGCCGGCCACGTGCCCCTCACCGGGCTCATCGCGAGCCGGCTCACTCAGCGGTGAGCTCCGCGAGCTGCTCAGCAGCGGTGGTGTTGCCCTTGCCGGCGAGACGTCGCAGCTCGCCCAAGTCGCCGTACTCGGTGGCAAGTTCAATCAACTGATCGGTCGCGGTAACGCTACCGGCATCGGAAAGACGCCGCAGCTCGCCCACGTCACCATGCTCACCGGCCATTTCAATCAACAGATCGGTCGCGGTGGCATTGCCCCCGTCGGAAAGACGCCGCAGCTCATCCATGTCACCCAGCTCTGCGGCCAGTTCGATGAGTTCGTCGACCGCATCCTTGTCACCCTTGTCGGCTCGCTCCCGCAGGACGGACAGGTCGGAGTCAGTCATAGTGGACCACCTCTCCCTACTCGTGGCCCTGGGCCGACCGGCCCAGGATCTGGCGTGTCCTGACTGGACACCTCTCCGCTATCCGCCCGAGGTGGGCAGCTTGCCCGACGCTCGAAGTTCATTGCGACGCGCGTGCCACTCGTCCCGCAGCTCGGGCAGCCGCTCACCGAGGAACTCGGCCAGCGCGACCATCTCCGCCAGCGGAGCGCGACGCTCCGGCGGAGCGTCGTCCAGCACCGCCAACCCCTCCCGAAACAGGGCCGCATGCTCCTCGTGGAGGGCGGAGTCGAAATTCTGCGGCTGTTGACTGTCCGGGTTCAGACTCACCCGGTCCATCCGCTCACCGGCGACCCTCGTCCGCCGCGCCATCCGGTAGCTCTCGAGCAGCTTGACGGCACCTGTGATGGCACTTCGGCTCGCCAGCAGCGCTTCACCGAGCTCGTCGATCGTCTGCTGCGGCGGATCGCAGACGAACAGATACCCCAGCAGACGCCCCGCCATCGGCGGGAAGCCGTACCGACGGGCGTAGAAGCGGCCGACATGGTCGGCGAAGATCAGCTGGGCGTCATGGGGCACGTCGTCGACGATAGCAGCTCTGACTGAGATGACACTTATTTGTGTCATCTCAGTTCTGCGTCCTGGGCGCCCCTCGCGTCAGCGGAACTCCGCGTACCGCGGCCGCAGCCCGAGGGCGGTGAGTGCAACCGCCGCGAGAAGCGCCCCAAGGGCCCAGGGCAGCAATGCGCCCACCGCGGATCGGCCCGCCTGTACCGAGGCGGTGAAGTGGTGGCGGTTGATGTCGGTCACCTTGTCGAGCGCGGCCATCCACGCCCCGAAGTGCGCGTTGGACATGTCGGGCTGCCAGCTGATCCCGAACGTGACGGCCTCGCGTTCCTTGCCCTGCGCGACCAGTGCACGGATCTTGCGGTCGTCGCGCTGGTAGACGGCGTATGTCTCGACCGCCTTTTCGGCCGCTGCCCGCTCGCCCGGGAAGGTGATGTTGTCGAGTTCGCGCCGGAACTCGCCGGTGAAGCGCAGGTCTTCGTGGTCGGAGCGGTACGCCTGCCAGGTCGTGGCGAGTTGGTCGTCGTACGTGGTGAGGGTCGCGCCCCGCAGGCCGTACAACTTCTGTGAATTCTCCAGGAACGCTCGCTCGTACTGGCCGCGACGCTTCTGATCGAGGAGGTAGCGGCTCTCGTCGGCGTTCGCGTCGTACGCGATCGCGCGGGCGCGGGAGAGCGCGACGACGGAGTCGAACGCGTCCCGGCGGGCGCCCCGCAGTTGCTCGGCCGTCTCGGAGAGCGCCTGAGCACCGAGGAGGGTGGCGAGCAGGACGCAGATGGTGGCGGCCAGGACGCCGGGGTTGAGGATCCGGTGGAAGCGGCGCGCCAAATACCGCTGCAGTACGGCGAGCACCGCAAGGAGCAGTACGCCGAGCGCAATGACAGCGGCGAGCTGCACGGAAAGCGCTGAACGGGCCTGCGCGTACTGCGTGTTGAATGCCCGATTATTGGAGGCCACCAACTCGCGTGACTCCGGCAGGAGTTTCCGCTGGAGCAGATCCGTCGCATCCCGGTAGTCGGCAATGGCGGACGCCTTGCCGCCGGTGCGCCCGTCGTTCTCGAGAGCGCGCCCGACCAGCTCCTGGTACTCGGCGAAGTTGTCGGTGAGGGACTCGACGGTGCGCTCGTCGGTGCGGTCGCCTTGGGCGGCGACGGCGAGGGTGCGCAGGTCGTGGCCGATGGCGGTGCGGGCGTCGCCGTAGAAGCCGACCGCCTTCCCGTACGGCGTCTTCAGACGCCCCTTGCCCGCGTCGCCACTGGACAGCAGGATGTTCGCGGCCTGCGCGTCCATGTCGTTGAGGGCGAGGTTGAGGTCGGCGGCACTGGTGGTGCGCGGCGAGTCCCGGTCGGCGACCGCGTCCCAGGTGCCGGAAGCGGCGAGCCCGGCCAGCAGAAGCAGCAGCGCGAGCGCGGCGGTCAGCGAGACCGTGGACACGTGCAGGAGGCGCAGCCGCGCGGGCAGGGTGGCCCAGAAGCGGCGGCGCAGAGCGGCCCACGCGTCCACGGCCTCGCGACGGAGGTGAGGGCCCGGTCGCGACCCCCCTCGTGGCCGCGGACCGGGCCCGCCCCCGGGCGGGGCGACCGGTCCGTGCTGTGGCTCCGCGACAGTCTCGGCCTCGACCTCAGAACTGCGCGTGGTACCGGCCGTGATGGTCACGAGCCCTCCAACGTCACGCCACGGACGGTCGCCCGTGTCCCCCGCGCCGCTCAGTCTGCGACCGGAATCGGCCACGAACGTGGTCCATTGACGACCCCCTGACGCTTTCTCAGGTGACCTTGACGCGAACTTGATGCCGCCGTTCGAAGGGTCGTAAGGGAGGCGCAAATTCCGTACCGGACGGCGCACTTCGGGCATCCGGCGGGGCTAGATTTTCCCTCGGCCGCCGGTGAGGCCCGCGGGCGTCAGTGGCATGACGGCTCGCCACCGGAAGCACCCATCGGATGCTTCCGGTCAGGGCACCTCACGGGCGGCCGAGCACGCGGCGGCGTCTCGTCGTCCCGTCGCCGACGTCCGTGCGCAGCCTTGCGGTGCCGGGCCCCCGGCACCGCAAGGCCCGGCGGCCACCCCGCGTTCTGTCAGCCCGACCGGTCGCCGGCGCGCCGCCCTGCGCGTGGGCGCGGTTCCCCACCAGGCATGAAGGTCCCCATGTTTTCCGCTCCTCACCAGCAGGCCCCGCCGTCCCCTCCGCAGCGCGGACCCGAGCCAGGGGCCCGGAGAGGTCCGGGACGTCGCGCGCCGAGCGGGCTGTTCGAACCCGCCCAGCTCGCGCGGTCCTTCCCCGAGGCCCTGCGGAAACTGCACCCGCGCGTCCTGGTCAAGAACCCGGTGCTGTTCGTCGTCTCCGTCGGAGCCGTCCTCACCACCCTCTCCGCGGTCCTCCACCCCGCCGTCTTCACCTGGGTCATCAGCGCCTGGCTGTGGTTGACGGTGATCTTCGCGAACCTCGCGGAGGCCGTCGCCGAGGGCCGCGGCAAGGCGCAGGCGGAATCGCTGCGCAAGGCGCGTACGGACACGGTCGCGCTGCGCCTGCGTCACTGGACCTACGGCGCCGACCCGGGCAGCGCGGAGACCGAGGCGGTAGCGGCCACAGACCTCAAGCCGCTCGATGTCGTCGTGGTCGAGGCGGGCGAACTCATTCCCGCCGACGGCGACGTCATCGACGGCGTCGCGGCGGTCGACGAATCGGCCGTCACCGGCGAATCCGCGCCCGTCATCAGGGAGTCGGGCGGCGACCGCAGCGGTGTCACCGGCGGCACGACCGTCCTGTCCGACCGGATCGTGGTCCGGGTCAGCGCGCGCCCGGGACACTCCTTCTTGGACCGGATGATCGCGCTCGTCGAAGGCGCCTCGCGCCAGAAGACCCCGAACGAGATAGCCCTGAACATCCTGCTGGCGGCGCTGACGATCGTCTTCGTCCTGGTCGTCGTCGCGCTCCAGCCGATGGCCGCGTACGCCGGTGCCGCCCAGTCCACCACCGTCCTCGTCGCCCTCCTCGTCACCCTCATCCCGACGACCATCGGAGCACTGCTGTCGGCGATCGGCATCGCGGGCATGGACCGGCTCGTCCAGCGCAATGTGCTAGCCATGTCCGGCCGTGCGGTCGAGGCCGCCGGTGACGTGGGGACTCTGCTCCTCGACAAGACCGGCACCATCACCCTCGGCAACCGCGAGGCGGCCGCCTTCGTACCTCTGCCCGGCATCACCGAAGCGCAGCTCGCCGGCACCGCCCAGCTGTCGTCGCTGGCCGACGAGACGCCCGAGGGCCGCTCCGTCGTCGTGCTGGCGAAAGTACGGTACGGGCTACGGGCGCCTACCGAGGGCGAGTTGGTCCACGCCCGGTGGGTGAAGTTCACCGCGCAGACCCGCATGAGCGGCGTCGATCTGCGCTGGGACAACGGCGCGGTGTGCGCGATCCGCAAGGGCGCTGCCCAGCAGGTGATCGAGTGGGTGCAGATGTACGGCGGACAGGTCCCTGCCGAGGCCCGCTGGTTCGCCGACTCGGTCGCGGCCTCCGGTGGCACCCCGCTCCTGGTTGCGGTGCACGACTGGGACGGGCCCCGCGTGCTGGGCCTGATCCACCTGAAGGACGTGGTCAAGGACGGCATCCGGGAGCGTTTCGCCGAGCTCCGCCGCATGGGGATCAGAACGGTGATGATCACGGGCGACAACCCGCTGACAGCCAAGGCCATCGCCGAAGAGGCCGGTGTGGACGACTACTTGGCCGAGGCCACTCCCGAGGACAAGCTCGCACTGATCAAGCGTGAGCAGGAGGGCGGCAAACTCGTCGCCATGACGGGCGACGGTACGAACGACGCGCCGGCCCTCGCACAGGCCGACGTGGGCGTGGCCATGAACACGGGAACCTCCGCGGCCAAAGAGGCCGGGAACATGGTCGACCTGGACTCCAATCCGACGAAACTCATCGAGATCGTCGAGATCGGCAAGCAACTCCTCATCACCCGCGGGGCGTTGACGACGTTCTCCATCACGAACGACGTCGCCAAGTACTTCGCGATCATCCCGGCCATGTTCGCGGGCGCGTACCCGGGTCTGGAGTCGCTCAACATCATGGGCCTGCACAGCCCGACCTCGGCCATCACCTCGGCGATCATCTTCAACGCGCTCATCATCGTCGCGCTGATCCCACTCGCGCTGCGGGGCGTGCGTTACACGCCCGCGTCGGCGCACGACCTTCTGCGGCGCAATCTGACGTTGTACGGCCTCGGCGGCCTTGTCCTGCCCTTCGTCGGCATCAAGCTCATCGACCTGCTGATTTCCGGCGTGCCCGGGCTCGGGTGAACAGCCCGCGTCAAAAAGGCGTCCGGGCACGTCAGAGGTGCGTAAGGGAGCGGGGCTTGAGCTTGTACGGGGCGGCTCCCGCGGGTTCCATGGACACCATGAACAGCGAGTGGCTCCTCATCGACCGGCCGCCTCATCGGGCGTCCCGTCGTGTGCCCCGCTGTGCGGAAACGCCCGCGTCCGTCGTCCGCTGACGCGCTTTCCGCTGCCCCAGGGGCGCCGTGACCCACGTCCGGCGCCCCTTTCCATGCCCGTACGCACCTGTCGTACGCGGACCTGAGCCGTACGCGAAGCCGTACTCGTATCCCCGGATGGACCATGTCTGACACCACCTTTTCGTCCCGTACCGTCCTTATCACGGGCGCCACTTCCGGCATCGGTCTGGAGACCGCCCGGCAGCTCGCCGAACGCGGTGCCACCGTGCTGCTGCACGGCCGCACCGCCGAGGAAGCGCGTGCCGCCGCCGACCGTCTCGTCGCGACGACCGGCATCGATGCGGGCCGGCTCTGCACCATGGGTGCCGACTTCACGCGCCTGGACGAGGTCGAGACCATGGCGGCCCGTGTCGTCGCCGAGCACCCTCACCTGGATGTCCTGGTGAACAACGCGGGTATGGCGGCGCCCGAGCGGCACACCATCACTGCGGACGGCAACGAGATCGCCTTCCAGGTCAACTTCCTCGCCCACTACCTGCTGACCTGCCTGCTGGAACCGGCACTCACCAGCAATCCGGGCGGCCGTGTCGTGAACGTCTCCTCCTCCCTGCACCGCACCGGCTCCATCCAGTGGAGCGACCCCAACCGCGCCCGCCGCTACTCCCGGCTCGCCGCGTACGCCCAGTCGCAGCTGGCCCTGACGGTCTTCGCGGCGGATCCGCGCGTCACCGCGGTGTCCGTCCACCCGGGTGTGTGCGACACCGCGCTGCTCCCCCTCTACGCCCACGACGGCGTCGCGCCCACCGAGGGTGCCGGGCACGTGGTCCGCCTCTGCGACCCGTCGGTCGAGATCGTCAACGGCGCCTACTACGACCGCGCCGAGCGCGTCGACCCGGCGCCCGCCGCCACCGAGGACCGCACGGTCAAGCGCCTCAACAAGCTGGCCGACCTCCTTGTCGGCCGCACCGCTTGAACTTCTCTTCTCTCAAACGGAGTTGATGCCGATGTCGAAGCGATCCCGCAAGAAGAAAGCCCGCCGCAAGAACAAGGCGAACCACGGCCGCAAGGCCGGCCAGCGCTGACCCGATCGGAGGGGCGGGCGCGGTGACGAGACCGGCCACACGGGCCGCGCCTCCCCCGCCCGCCTCTCCCCCTTTCCAAGCCCACGGAGGCATCGATGATCGAGCTCGAACCCCGTCAACTTCCGCCACTCACCCGCTGGTTCCCCGCCGGAGCCCCAGGGCCGGCCACCATCGGCGAGCATGCTCTCACTACGGGCGTCGGCCGCTGGTGGGCGGACCGGGCGGATCAGCCGCGCATCATCGCCGTTTCCTGCGCCGACCACGTCCTGCTGCGCGGCTTCCCGGACACACCAGAGGACCTGGCGCCCCTGGCAGGCAGCCGCATCGACGCGCCCGCCCGCTTCCTGCCCGCCCTCGGCGCGGCCTTCGACCGCCTAACCCCGTGGGAACGCATGGTGTGGACCCTGCAGGCCGAGCCCCAGCCCTGCCCGACTCCGCGCGGCGTGACCGTGCGTCGCCTGGAACCCGCAGACACCGACGCCCTGCACGCCCTCGGCCCCGATGCGGCCTGGATCCACGCCAGCTGGGGCGGCGCCGCCGGACTCGCCGCCTCCGGTCACGGCTGGGGGGCCGTGGACCGCGGCGGACAGGTACTGGCCATCGCCTGCACGTACTTCCGCGGCACCCGCTACGAGGACGTAGCCGTCTTCACCACCCCCGACCACCGTCGCCACCGCCTCGCCCTGGCCTGCGTCACCGCCCTCGTCCCGGACATCACCGCACGCGGCCACACCCCCAGCTGGAACTGCTCCGTCCTCAACCGCGCCAGCCGCCTCCTGGCCTGGACAGCCGGCTTCCGACTGGTACGCGAGTACGTTCACTACGCGGTCGGAATCCCAGCACGACGCAGCCGTATCGCTGCATGAGGCCGCCCCGCGCACAAGTCGCTCCACCACACCCAGACCTGATCGCTCGCCCTCACATCCCAGGCCCTGCACGTGGAAGGCGCTCCCGGCCGGCGCATCGGCGTCCACACCGTGTGCCACGAGCTGTGATGCCCCACAGGCGACAGCCGCGGGGGCGAAGTTGACGTGTCAGGGTGCATAGCTCTGCCTCGAACGAGATGTACACGGAGTCCGCGTTGGAAATCGGGCACCGGCTTCCGAAGGAGGTGCCTCGGCCGTCAGACCCGGCAGCCGAGGCCTTCGCCCTGATCGGTGCAGGGCGCAGCGCCGTGGGGCCGCGAGCCGGGCTCAGCCGGCACGGTCGCGACCCCCAACAGACCCTGCCATGCACCTACCTCTCGGCCTTACTCCCGGTCGGCCTGATCCTGACGGCCTGCGACTGCAGCGACTGACGCCCTCACTCAGAGGAGCCCTAGAGCAGCCCTTCTGCCAATGATCCGAGCGACAGCGCCGGCAGGAAGTTGAGCAGTGCCAGGATGAGCGCGGCGCCCGTGGCCAGGGCGACGAAGTTGACGCCACGGGCCTGGAGCGTCCCGACCGTGACCACGCTGGGCTGCTGCCGTGCGAGACGTCCCGCCAGAGCGAGCAGGAACACCATCGGGACGTAGCGGCCGATCAGCATGGCCGCGCTCATCAGCAGGTTGTGGAAGTCGGTGGCGCCGTTGAAGCCGGCCATCGCGCTGCCGTTGCTGTTGACGTTCGAGGTGTAGGCGTAGACGAGTTCGGTCAGGCCGTGCGGACCCGGGTTGGTCATCGACGACTGGCCGTGGCCGAGGGCGACGGCGAGGGCCGTGCAGCCCAGGATCGTGGTCGGGGCGACCAGGGCGTACGAGACGACGTAGCGCATCTCCTGGAAGCCAATGCGCTTTTGCAGGTACTCGGGGGTGCGGCCGACCATGAGACCGCCGATGAAGACAGCGATCATGACGGCAATGATCAGGCCGTACAGGCCGCTGCCGGTGCCACCGGGGGCGATCTCGCCGAGCATCATCGCCGAGAGCAGCACGCCGCCGCCGAGGCTGGAGAAGCTGTCGTACGAGGAGTTGCCCGCGCCGTCCGCGGTGGCGGTGGCCGAGACGCCGAAGAGGGTGGAGCCTGGGACGCCGATGCGGGTCTCCGTGCCCTCGTACTGGCCGCCGACCGCCTCGGTCACCGTGCCGTTGTGGGCGCCCTGCGCAAGCGCCCCCGCGGCAAGGAGCAGGCCGAAGAGGATGCCGACGACCGCCAGCAGCGTCCAGCTCTGGCGCAGGGAGCCGATCATTCGTCCGTAGGTGCGGATGAAGGCGGTCGGGATCAGAAGCATGAGCATGATCTCGATCGCGTTCGTGTACGCGGACGGGTTCTCGAAGGGGTGGGCGCTGCTGGCGTTGAAGAAGCCGCCACCGTCGCCCGACATCAGCTTGATCGGCTCCCACGAGCCGACCGGGCCGCCGAGCAGGGTCTGCTGCCCGCCTGCGACGGTCGTGGCCGTGTGGGCGCCGCCGAGGTTCTGCGGGACACCGAGCGCGATGAGGATGACGCCGAAGACGATCGAGAGCGGCAGGATCACGCGGAAGATCGTGCGGACCAGGTCCACCCAGAAGTTGCCCAGGCGGTCGGTGTCGCGCCGAACCAGGCCGCGGATCAGGGCCAGTGCGGCGCAGATGCCGACCGCGGCGGAGGCGAATGCCTGGACGCCCAGGCCCGCCATCACCGCAAGGTGTCCTGTGGTGGACTCGGCCGCGTAGTTCTGCCAGCTGGTGTTGGTGGTGAAGCTGACCGCCGTGTGCAGAGCGAGCCGCCACGGCATGCCCTCATGGCCTGTGGACCACGGCAGTTTGCCCTGGAGGGTGAAGAGGGCGAAGAGCGCGCCGATGCTCATCAGCGTGAAGGCGAGCAGCGCGAACAGGTAGTGCTTCCAGTCCTGTTCGCGGTCCGCGTCGATGCCGCAGACCTTGTAGAGGACGCGTTCGGGGCGACTTTGGCGGCCGCCGTCGAGGGCGCGCGCCATGTAGTCACCGAGCGGGACATGGAGCCCCACGACGACCGCGAGGATGAGCGTGGCCTGGAGCCAGGCGTACATGGTCAGGCTCCCTTCACGGGGTGGGCGCGGTCGAGTGCGGCGTTCAACATGACGACGTTCACTGCCGGTTCGCCGAGGACGCCGAGGCCGCGGCCGTCGGTGTACTCGTCCACGAGGTCGCGTACGGCCGCCTCACTCATGCCGCGTTCGCGGGCGATGCGCGGCGTCTGGAGCTTCGCGTACGCGGTGGAGATCTGCGGGTCGAGCCCGCTGGCGCTCGCGGTGACCGCGTTGGCGGGGACCTTCGGGTGGGCGGGCGCGTTGCCGCGCACCGGCGTGGTGACCGCCTTGCTGTAGTCGGCGCCCGGCTTCGCGCACTCCACGGCCACACCCTCGTACGACGTGCGGAAGGGCTTGGCCGGGCATGCCTGGTTGAGGCTGATCACGCGGGTGGCGCGGCCCGATGTGCCGTCCGCGCGGAAGACGCCGAGCACGGCGCCGACTCCGTCGTGCGTGCAGAACGGCCGGGAGCCGTCGACGTGCTCCAGGTCGGCGACTGCCTTGCTGCGCGAGCAGACTTGAGTGAGCAGGCTCTGCGCTCCGGAGTCCGGGCCGCCCTTGGTCGGCAGGACGTCGACGGTCGACTCCGGGCCGAGGTTTCCGGCTGCCGAGGCCGAACCGTCGTATCCGTCACCGGCGTTGGAGGGCCGGGCCTGGAAGTAGTACGGGATAGGCCGGCCCTTCTTGTCGAGGAAGGATTGGCCGATCAGTTCACTGCCCGCCTTCTTGCCGTCGGCGCCGGTGAGCTGCGAGCCCTGGGCTCTGTGGTGCAGGCCCGGAACCTGGGCGACCGCCGTCATGGCAAGCGGATAGGCGAGGCCCAGGAGCAGAGTGAGTACGACGACCATCCGGATCGCGGCCACGTGGTGGCCGACCCAGGAGGGCATCCTGGAAAGGAAGTTCATGGGGGCAGGTCCTCAGATCCCGGGGATGAACTGCACGACGGCGAAGTCGATCAGCTTGATGGCGAGGAAGGGCAGGATGAGGCCGCCCAGGCCGTACACCCACAGGTTGCGGGTGAGCAGGGCGTCCGCACTGCTGAGCCGGTAGCGCACTCCGCGCAGGGCCAGCGGGATCAGCGCGACGATGATCACCGCGTTGAAGATGACGGCCGAGAGGATCGCGGTCGTCGGCGAGTGCAGGCGCATGACGTTGACCGCGTCGAGCGCCGGGTACACGCCGGCGAACATCGCGGGCAGGATCGCGAAGTACTTGGCGATGTCGTTGGCGATGGAGAACGCCGTCAACGCACCCCGGGTGATGAGGAGTTGCTTGCCAATCTCGACGATGTTGATGATCTTCGTCGGGTCGGAGTCGAGGTCGACCATGTTGCCGGCCTCCTTGGCGGCCGACGTGCCCGTGTTCATCGCCACTCCGACGTCCGCCTGAGCGAGCGCGGGCGCGTCGTTCGTGCCGTCACCGGTCATGGCGATCAGATGGCCGCCCGCCTGCTCCTTCTTGATCAGCGCGAGCTTGTCCTCAGGGGTCGCCTCGGCCGCCGGGCAGGTCGACGCCAGACATACGGGTGGTGGCAGACCGGCGCCGATCCGTCGGGTCGGAGCTCCCTCGGGCGTGTGCGCCGCATCTGCGGGCTTCTCGCGTACGGGTGCGGGCGCGGCCATCAGAAGCGCTCCGGCTTGATCAGGGCCACCACCAGGTAGGCGAGCAGAGCGATCGCGACGATCAGCCCGACGACGTTCTCGGCCGTCACAGGGACCTCACAGATTCTCAGATGGGTTGTCGGACAGGGGGGTTGGACACCTCCGGGCGAGGCGGCCGGGCAAAGGTGCGCGTATCGCCCGGAGGTGGTTCGGTGGGCGGCGCGGGCTACAGACCCACGTCGCGGCTGCGGATGTCGTCCAGCGATTCGCGGCGCACGAGGAGCCGGGCGCGGCCGTCGCGTACGGCGGCCACCGGCGGGCGGCCGACCAGGTTGTAGCCGGAGGCCATCGACAGGTGGTAGGCGCCGGCGACGGGTACGGCGATCAGGTCGCCGGCGCCCACGTCGTCGGGGAGTTGTACGTCGGCGGCGACCACGTCGCCGGCCTCGCAGTGGCGTCCGACGACCGTCACCGGCGCGAGCGTCGTACTGCCGCGCCGGCCGACCATGCGGGGCGCGTAGCGCACCCCGTACAGGGCGGGCCTGGGGTTGTCGCTCATACCGCCGTCGACGGCGACGAACGTGTGCCCGCCGGTGTGCTTGACGGACACGACGCGGTACAGCGCGATTCCGGCGGGTCCGGCGATCGCCCGGCCCGGTTCGATGATCAGGCGCGGCACGGTGAGCCCGGCCGCCGCGCACGACTCGGTCAGCTCGGCGCGTACCTTGCGCGCCAGGCGCGTGAGGTCCATGGCCTGCTCTCCGGGACGGTAGGCGACGCCGTGACCACCGCCGAGGTCCAACTCCTTCAGGGCTATGCCGTGTTGTTCACGCAGACGCGCCATCAGGCCCACCATGCGGCGCACCGCCGACAAGTACGGCTTGACGTCGGTGATCTGTGAGCCCAAGTGGCAGTGCAGACCTGTCAGTTCGAGCTGCGGCTGGTCGAGGATGCGGGCGATGGCGTGCTGCGCGTAGCCGTCGGAGATGGACAGGCCGAACTTCTGGTCCTCGGTGCCGGTGCGGATCTTCTCGTGGCCGCCCGCGCTGATGCCGGGCACCACGCGGACCATCACCTTCTGGTGTCCGTCCGGGCCGACCGCGGCGGCGATCCGGGCGATCTCGGAGGGGCTGTCGATGACGATACGGCCGACGCCGTACCACAGGGCCTTCTTCAGATCGTGCGGCGTCTTGGCGTTGCCGTGCAGGACGATCTTGTCGGGCGGGAAACCTGCGGCGACCGCGAGTTCCAGTTCACCGGCGGAGCAGACATCGAGGCCCAGTCCCTCCTCCTTCACCCAGTGGGCCATGGCCCGGCACAGGAACGCCTTGGCGGCGTAGTGGATCTCGGCCTCCGGAAAGGCGTCCCGGTAGTTCTGGCAGCGGCGGCGGACCTCACTCTCGTCGAGGACGTACACCGGAGTGTCGAAGCGGCCCGCGATCTCGGCGAGCGACACCCCGCCGACGGTCAGGTCACCGGGACGGGGCTCGGCGGTGGAGGCCGGCCACACCGACAGCTCTTCGGCAGAGGTCGTGGCGGGGACGGCGGGTTCGTGAACGGTGGTCATGGTGGCGCCTTCCTCAGCCGATCCAGTGCGACAGCGCCGAGACCGGCGCGGCGGCCCCGGTGCCCCGGCGTGCGCCGACCGCCTGCGGGTCCCAGGTGCTGCGGCGCACGGCCCTCTTGCCGGACGTGGGTGCCGGGGCGGTGAGCTGCGGATCCACCGTGACGGTGGCGGCGCCGAGCGGCGCGGTCATGGCTCGCAGGGCGGGCTCAGCGAGCCGGATCCACGGCTGGTCGGTGCCGAGGGTGGCGGTCAGGGCGCGCTCGGAGGTGAAGCCGACCGCTGTGCGGTCACCGAGCGGCGTGCGGAACAGCCGGGCGGCGTGCCCGAGCGGGCCCGGCCGGACGGGAACGTACAGCGGTCCGGCCGGGAACCGTTCAGAGGGTTCCGGGTCTTCGTCGCACAGAAGTTCTGCCATGGGATGTCTCCTGGAGGATCCGGGGTCATACGCGATATCCCGAGGCGGCTCGCCTGAGTTCGGGACGTTCGCTTCAGTCGAAGGTGACCGGTCCCCGGTCACGGGACGGGCGACCGGGGCTCGTCGAGGACGCTATGCCCGCCCACCCGGGCCCCCGGAGCCGTCCTGACGGATTGCTGACGCGGAGAGCGGCAATGCTGACGCGATGGTGATGGGCACTGCTCCGACAGCGGGAAGGCGCCGTCAGAGGTACGCCAGAAGCGACGCAGGGGCTGTGCACGGGCCCCGGCAGGGGAGTGTGATGGTCCCGGTGTTGATGAGAACCGCCGGCGGGCCCTCTCCTGCGGCGGCAGTTGACGGACGGTGAAGCAATGTCCGGTTCCGACGCGGCCCCAGACGCGCGTGTCGCCCGCGTCGTGGTCGGGGTGAGCGGGTCACCGGGAAGCCGCACAGCCCTGCGCCGCGCCGCGGCCGAAGCTCACCATCGGCAGGCCGAGCTCTGGGCGGTGCGGGCGTGGCAGTCACCCGGCGGCGAACTCCACGCTCGCCGGGCCTCGGCTGCGCCGCTCGCGGACGGGGACTGGGAGAACCTCGCCCGCACCACGCTCGTCACGACGATCCGCGAAGTGCTTCCCGATGGCCCCAGCGTCCCCCTGCACGCCGTCCTGACCCGCGGCACCCCCGGCCGGGCACTGGCGGAGACCGCCGACCGTGAGGACGACCTCCTGGTCGTCGGCGCCGGGCACCGCGGCCACCTCCACCGCGCACTGCACCCGTCGGTGAGCCGGTACTGCCTCGCCCATGCCTGCTGCCCGGTCCTCGCCGTCCCGCCGTCCCCACTGGAGGCCGACCTCGCGGCAGCACAACCTCCGCAATGTGTGGCGACTGCGCCTGGACACCCGACACTTCACCAAAGAGGCGACACCACCCCACCCGACGCCTGACAGCGACCTCGGGAGAACGTCGCACCCAGCCGGACCACCTGGGCAGCGACAAGGCATACAACTCACGCCGCAATCGGCGCCACCTGCGAAGACGCCAGATCAAGCACGTGATCCCTGAGCCGAAGGGCCAGGGGCCACCCGCAAACGGCGCGGCAGCAAGGGCGGCCCGCCACCGGCTTCGGCAGCGAGATCTACAAACGCCGCAACGAGGTCGAGCGCACGATCAACCGGCTCAAGAACCCCCGGGCCGTCGCCACCCGCTTCGACAAGCCAGGCCACGTCTTCCACGGCACCATCACCGTGGCTGCGATCCGCCTAGGCTCCGGCCGTGATCCGCCGACACCCTTCAGGCACCGGAGGGATCGGCGTGATTCGGGTTTCGGCGGAGCGGCAGCAGCTGGCTGAGGGCAATCAGGAGTAGCCCAGCCAACAGCAGGGCGTTCCCAGTGAAGAAGCGGGCCTCCCAGGAAACGCTCGGCAGGACTCGAAAGTAGAAGAGGCCCTGCAGAACGACGGAAGCGCCCGTGAGCAGGGCACCGAGACCGTGGAGTCGGGGCCTGGTGACGTGGCGGCGCGCCGTGGGCAGGATCCACCCTGTCCGGAGCGTGACGATTCCCAATGCGATCGCCAGCATCCCCAGGAACGCGCCCGTTCCTACTACCCATGCCATGGTGTCACTCCGCTCCGACCGCAAGAGGCCCGGAACGCGAGTAACGCCCGGCCCGAAGATGCCCACATTGTCGCTGGACCCGGTGGTGCCTGACCATGCCGGTGCCAGGCAATCTCCGTACGGCTCCGCTGCCGTCTGTGCGCTGCATGCTCGAGATCCGCCGGACACTGCCTGGGCCCCGGAGCGGTTCAGGCCCGAGACGGATGCAGGGTCCTCGTGTCGCGCAGGGGAGCGGCGGACCTCGCGAGCTCTTCACAAGCGGAGGTGTACTGGGCCCCGAGTTCGTCGACGAGTGCGGAGACGCTCCTGAACCCGATTGATCGCGCCGATGCCCCGACCCGCGCCACCCAACCTCACCTGCGCCACGCCCCACCCCCTCCTCGATCGGAAGGACTTCGGCCTGCCACCCCTCAGATGCGACGCGGCCATGTCGCCGACGTGCTCCTTACCGGCCCCGGATTCGCGCCGGCGACGCTCGCCGTGACGAAGGGCGCCCATACCGACGATTGCGCCCTTGGATCGGTATCGTCCGCCCCGACGCCCCGACGCCCCGACGCCCCGGTCCGCGGCAGCCGCCCGCACGAGGAGGAGCACCATGGCCGATCGCCGACAGGAACCCGCGTCGGATGACGGATCCCCATCGCGGACACCGGACGCCCGTCGGGCGAGCGCGCGCGACACGGTGCGCCTCGCAGTGGTCATCGGTGCTCTCGGCGTGGTCTTCGGCGACATCGGGACCAGCCCGATCTACACGATCCAAACGGTGTTCAACCCCGACGACCCGCACCCCGTCCCGGTCAGCACGGACAACGTGTACGGGGTGGTGTCGCTGGTGTTCTGGTCGGTGATGATCATCGTCACGGTCACCTACGTGCTGCTCGCGATGCGCGCCGACAACGACGGCGAGGGCGGCATCATGGCGCTCATCACCCTGCTGCGACGGTTGAGTTCACAGCGCGGGCGCCGGGCCGCCGTCGTCCTGGCCGCGCTCGGCATCTTCGGCGCGTCGCTCTTCTTCGGCGACAGCATGATCACCCCGGCGATCTCGGTGCTGTCCGCGGTCGAAGGGCTCAAGGTCGTCGAGCCGTCCCTGGCGGACGCGGTCGTACCCATCACCGCGGTGATCATCGTCATCCTGTTCCTGGTGCAACGCAGGGGAACCGCCGCCGTGGGCCGGGTGTTCGGGCCAGTCATGATCGCCTGGTTCGTGGCCATCGGTGCGTGCGGCGTCGCCGGCATCACCGACCACCCGGACATCCTCAAGGCCCTGTCACCGACGTATGCGCTGGGCTTCCTGTTCGGCCACTGGGGTACGGCCTTCTTCGCCCTGGCCGCGATCGTGCTCTCGGTCACCGGCGCCGAGGCGCTCTACGCCGACATGGGTCACTTCGGCCGCCGGGCGATCACCCGAGGCTGGCTGTTCCTCGTACTGCCCGCCTGTGTCCTGAGCTACATGGGCCAGGGCGCGCTGATCCTCGACGATCCGGACAACATCAGCAGCCCCTTCTTCCTGCTCGTACCCGACTGGGGACGCTGGCCGATGGTCCTACTGGCGACGGCGGCGACCGTGATCGCCTCCCAGGCAGTGATCACCGGCGCGTACTCGGTCGCCTCCCAGGCGGCCCAGCTGGGCTACCTGCCGAGGCTGCGCATCGCGCACACCTCCGAGTCCACCATCGGTCAGATCTACGTCCCCTGGATCAACTGGCTCCTGATGGTCTCGGTCCTCACCCTGGTCTTCGCCTTCCGCAGCTCCGCGGCGCTGGCCTACGCGTTCGGCATGGCGGTCACCGGCACCATCACCATCACCACCCTGCTCTTCTTCTACGTCGCCCGCGCCAAGTGGGGCATGCCCCGGTGGCTGCTCGGCATCGGCGCGGGCGTGCTCCTCTTCGTGGACCTGCTGTTCGTGGCGGCCAACATGGCCAAGCTCGTCCACGGCGCATGGCTGCCGCTGCTGATCGGCCTCACGGCGTTCACCGTCATGACGACCTGGCAGCGGGGCCGCGAGCTGGTCACCGCGGAACGAGCCCGCGCCGAGGGGCCGTTGCCCGAGTTCGTCGACGACCTCCGCAGCGGCAAGGCTTCCACGCTCCAGGTCCCCGGCACGGCCGTCTTCCTGAACCGGGGCAAGGAGACCACGCCGCTGGCCATGCGGGCCAACGTCGTGCACAACCATGTCCGGCACGAGCACGTCGTGATCCTCGCCCTGCAGACCGAGCCGGTGCCCCGTGTCCCGGACGACCAGCGGGTCGTCGTGGACGACCTCGGCTACGCCGACGACGGAATCGTCCACGTCACCGCCCGGTTCGGCTACATGGAGACACCGGACGTGCCCGGTCTACTGGCCACACTCGACGCGGCCGAAACCGAAGGGCCGTTGCAGCTCGACCAGGCGTCCTACTTCCTGTCGAAGATCGAGCTCCGGCGCGGGAAGGCACCGACGATGGCGCCTTGGCGCAAGCGGCTGTTCATCGCCACCTCCTACATCACGTCCGACGCCGCCGAGCACTTCAGCCTGCCCCGAGACCGCACGGTCATCATGGGCTCACACATCGAGGTGTAGGCGCGCACCGCAGGAAGCAGGGCCCGTTCAGCCTGCGTGGGCGGCCAGTTTCAGCAGGCGCGGGCCGGGGCCGCAGCCGCACGCGTCGCCCGCCTCGGCGTCGACGATCGGCACGGCGGCGGCCACAGGCACGGCAGCGGCCCTTGCCCTGCCATCGCGCCCCTCCTTGACGGCGATGACGAGGGCCGATGGGGTCGGCCCACGCCCAGCCGAGGGCGGCGTTGAGGACCAGGCCGACCAGGAGCACAGCCGAGAGGTACGTGCACAGGAGTCTTCCGCGCTGCGCTACAGCAGGGAAACATTCCGCTGCCGCCCCAGCAGGCACGCGACGCCTGCGATCTCGAGATGCCTCAGTCGTGGTGCAACGCCGACGTTGCACGCATGACATCACCAATGCTCCGCGACGACCCTTCTCATACCAGCCACCCACGCCGCACACGTGACCAGGGCTCCGCGAGAGCCGATACTGCCGTGAGTGAGCGGTTGGGAGCGCCGGTCCGCAACTACACGCCCACCTGATACTCCGTCAGTAAAATCAGCAATAGGTCAGCAACAGCCCCGCCAGAACCCGCTCCCAGCCGCCACGGACCGCCAAGATCGAAAACCTTCCAAACCCGCTTTGACCAGGGAAAAACACTGGCCAGAGGCCCAGATGCTTCGCTCACTTGGAGGTACCCATGAAGATGCTCATCAACGTGGCCGAGACCGTGGTCGCCGACGCGTTGCGGGGAATGGCCGCGGCCCATCCGGAGCTGCTCGTCGATGTCGAGAACCGGGTGATCGCGCGCCGGGACGCCCCCGTCGAGGGGAAGGTCGCGATCGTCTCCGGTGGCGGGTCGGGGCACGAGCCCTTGCACGGGGGGTTCGTGGGGCACGGGATGCTGTCGGCCGCCTGTCCCGGCGAGGTGTTCACGTCGCCTGTGCCCGACCAGATGGTGCGGGCCGCGGCTGCCGTGGACAGCGGCGCCGGGGTGCTCTTCGTGGTGAAGAACTACACCGGTGACGTGCTGAACTTCGACATGGCCGCGGAACTCGCCGAGGACGAGGGGATCCAGGTCGCCAAGGTCCTCGTCAACGACGACGTGGCCGTCACCGACAGCCTGTACACCGCGGGCCGGCGCGGCACGGGCGCGACCCTGTTCGTCGAGAAGATCGCGGGCGCGGCGGCCGAGGAGGGACAGCCGCTGGAGCGCGTGGAGGCGATCGCACGCCAGGTCAACGCGAATGCGCGCAGCTTCGGCGTGGCCCTGAGCCCGTGCGCCACGCCCGCCAAGGGCAGCCCGACCTTCGATCTGCCGCCCGGGGAGCTGGAGTTGGGCGTCGGCATCCACGGTGAGCCGGGCCGCGAGCGGCGCGCCATGATGACGTCCGGCGAGATCGCCGACTTCTCCGTGGACGCCGTTCTCGAAGACCTGCAGCCGAGCGACCCGGTACTCGTCCTCGTCAACGGCATGGGCGCGACCCCGCTGCTCGAGCTGTACGGGTTCAACGCCGAGGTCCAGCGCGTGCTGACCGAGCGCGGTGTGCCGGTGGCGCGCACGCTCGTCGGGAACTACGTCACGTCGCTCGACATGGCCGGCGCCTCCGTCACCCTGTGCCAGGTCGACGAGGAAATGCTGCGCCTGTGGGACGCGCCCGTGAGCACGGCGGGCCTGCGCTGGGGCATGTGAGGCAGCCTGTCGTCCGAACCATCACCACCACGCAAGGAGATGACGTGCTCGACGCCGATTTCTTCCGACGCTGGCTCGACGCGGCCACCGCGGTCGTCGACCGGGAGGCGGCCCGGCTCACCGAACTCGACTCGCCGATCGGCGACGCCGACCACGGCAGCAACCTGCAGCGCGGCTTCGTCGCCGTGAGCGCGGCCCTGGAGAAGGAGGCACCGGCCACCCCCGGCGGTGTGCTCACCCTCGCCGGGCGTCAGCTGATCTCGACGGTGGGCGGCGCGTCGGGCCCGCTGTACGGGACGCTCCTGCGCCGTACGGGCAAGGCGCTAGGGGACGCCCCCGAGGTGAGTGAGGCGGAGTTCGCGGCGGCGCTGCGGACCGGCGTGGACGCCGTCATGACGCTGGGCGGGGCGGCGCCGGGCGACAAGACCATGATCGATGCGCTGGTGCCCGCGGTCGACGCGCTCGACACCTCCTTCGACGCGGCCGCCACCGCCGCCGAGCAGGGTGCGCTCGCGACGACGCCGATGCAGGCGCGCAAGGGGCGCGCGAGCTATCTGGGCGAGCGCAGCATCGGGCATCAGGACCCGGGCGCCACGTCGTCGGCTCTGCTGATCGGGGCCCTGGTGGAGGCGGCCCGCGATGAGTGAGCCGGGGGGCGTGGGCAGCGGGGCCAGTGGTCAGGAGAAGGCTGTCGGGATCGTGCTCGTGTCGCACAGCCGCGCCGTCGCCGAATCGGTGGCGGAGCTTGCGAAGGGGCTCGCGGGCGGCGGTGCGGTCGTCCCCGTGGCACCGGCGGGCGGCACCGAGGACGGCGGGCTCGGCACCAGCGCCGAGCTGATCTCCGGGGCCGCGCGGTCGGTTGACCGGGGTGCGGGCATCGCGGTGCTCGCCGATCTGGGCAGCGCGGTACTCACCGTGAAGGCGCTGCTGGCCGAGGGCGATGAACTCCCGGACGGGGCACGCCTGGTGGACGCCCCCTTCGTCGAGGGGGCCGTGGCCGCGGTGGTCACAGCGTCGGCGGGGGCGGATCTGGACGCGGTCGAGGCGGCGGCCGTCGAGGCGTACACGTACCGGAAGGTGTGAGCGATCCGGGGCGGCGGTCGGTCCGTCGCCCCGACCCGCCGCGTTCCTGCTGTCACCCAACTTCCCCTGGTCCCCGCCTAGTTGGCGGCGGCGAGCTTCTTCGCCTGTAGCTCGCCCAGACCATGCAGTCCACCGCTCCGGGTCCGGACGTGCACGACGCGGGCGACGCGCCACCTCTTGATGTGACCCCGTCACTCGTGGCATATAGGTCTGTACCAATGCTTCCGAACGGAAGGCCCGCCCGTGCGACGCACCCCCGCACGCACCCCTCTGGCGTACGCGGCCTGCGCCGCCGCGCTCCTGTTCGCCACCTCGTGCGGCGTGCTCGGCGACGACACCCGGCGGGGTCCCGCACTCACGGCCCCCGCCGGCGTCACGGCGCAGGCGGGCAGCGCCACCTCCGTGCACGTCATGTGGAGCCGCCCCGAGGGCGACGCCGACGTCAAGGGCTACACGGTGTACCGGGGCGCCACCAAGGTGAAGGAGGTGCCGGGCGAACAGCACATGGTGGACGTCGTCGGGCTGCGCCCGCAATCCGCGTACACCTTCTCCGTCCGGGCCGAGGACACCGATGGCACGCTCGGGCCGCTCAGCGCGAAGGTGCCCGTCACCACCCCGGCCGCCGTGGCCGAGGACCGGTCGGCCCCGACCCGGCCCGGAGCGCTGCGCGGCCGGGCGGACGGCGGCCGCGCGGCGTCGCTGTCGTGGGGTGCGTCGAAGGACGACAAGGGCGTCGTCTCGTACGACATCTACCAGGGCGCCTCAAAGATCCACAGTGTCGGCGGCGGCGAGACCCGGGCGCTGATCACCGGGCTGCGGCCGGGCACCGCCTACGCGTTCACCGTGAAGGCGCGCGACGCCGCCGACAACACCTCACCCGCGGGCCCGACCCTGAGGCTCACCACCGCGAAGGGCTCCGAGGAGGGTCCCGGCACCGCGCCCACCGACTTCCGCGCCGCGTCCCGCCGGGCCGGCGGGGCGTACTACATCGACCTGTCGTGGACGCCGCCGCGCACGGGCGGCACCGTGCCCGCGTACCGCATCTATCTCGACGGCCGGCAGGCGACCACGCTCGTCTGGGGCGACGCCCCGCCCAAGGGCACGGCGCGGAACAGCTTCTACGTGGGCAAGGAGGCCGGCGTCCGGCACCGGGTACGGATCCGCGCCCAGCTGCCCGACGGGACGTGGGGCGCCTACTCCGCCGAACGGAGCGTCACCACCGGGTCCTGAGCAGGGTTCTCGTGGCCGCGGGAGTCGGCGGCACCGCCTGGTTCCTGCACGCGGGCGTGGAGTGCACCACCGGATCTGGGTCCGTGGCATCTCTGTGTCCAGGCCCGGGACGCGCCCTTGTCCGCCCCCCTCGAAGCGTCCTACCGTCTCCGGAGCCGCGCGGGAGCGGCCGCACCATCTACGCATCCGCCTTGGGGGCAGTGTGAGTTCGGGGCCGGTCGGTGTCGCCGTCGTCGGAGCGGGCGTCATCAGCGAGCAGTATCTGCGGACGCTGTCCGCCTTTCCCGACCTGCGGGTGGTGGGCGTCGCCGACCTCGACGCGGACCGCGCCACGGCCGTCGCACGCGAGCACGGCGTACCGGTCGCCGGCGATGTGGCGACGGTGCTCGCCGTTCCCGAGGTCGAGCTCGTCGTGAACCTCACCGTGCCGGCCGCCCACGCGCAGGTCGCCACGCGGGCGCTGCGGGCCGGTAAGCACGTGTACGGCGAGAAGCCGATCGCCCTGGCCCCCGGCGAGGCGGAGAAGGTGCTCGCCGAGGCGACGGAGCGGGGGCTGCTCGTGGGGAACGCGCCGGACACGTTCCTCGGCGCGGGGCTCCAGTCGGCGCTGCGGGCGGTCGGGGCCGG
This sequence comes from Streptomyces sp. NBC_01003, assembly GCF_045162695.1. Taxonomy (NCBI): domain Bacteria; kingdom Bacillati; phylum Actinomycetota; class Actinomycetes; order Kitasatosporales; family Streptomycetaceae; genus Streptomyces; species Streptomyces sp. NBC_01003. Next base: position 8,796,845 of record NZ_CP108707.1, on the reverse strand, counting down.
GCACATCGGTGAACCGGTGGCGGCGACGACTGCGGTGCAGGGCCTCGGACCGGAGCGGTGGCACCCCGATCCGGCATTCTTCTACCAGCCGGGCGCGGGCCCGCTCTTCGACCTCGGGCCCTACTACCTGACGTCCCTGGTAGCGCTGTTCGGCGGGGTGTCACGGGTGGCGGCCTCGGCCGCACGCGCGCGCGAGGAGCGCGTCGTCGGCTCGGGCCCGAGAGCGGGGCAGGTGTTCCCGGTGGCGGTGCCGACGCATGTGTCGGCGCTCGTCGAGTTCGCGTCGGGGGTGCGGGCGACGTCGGTGTTCAGCTTCGACTCGGCGCTGCCGCGCATCCAGTTCGAGGTCACCGGCACGGAGGGCGTCCTCGCGGTGCCGGACCCCAACACCTTCCGCGGGCCGCTGAAGGTGCGGGCCAACGGGGCGGAAGACTGGCGCGAGCTGCCGGTCGCGGGGCGCACCGACGGGCGGGGGCTCGGCGTGCTCGACCTGGCGCGCGCGGTCCGCCGGGGCGGTGCGCCGCGTGCGTCGGGGACGCTGGCCCTGCACGTCCTGCAGACGATGACGGCGATCACGCGCTCGGCCGAACACGCCGAGTTCACCCACGTCGCCACCTGTCCCGCGGCGCCGCCGCCCGTACCGGCCGACTGGGACCCGGAGGCGGCGACGCTCGTCTAGACGAAAAGCCCTAGGACGGGTCGAGGCCGAGTTCCTCCAGGGTCTGTTCGAGCCAGCCGGCCCAGAACGTCTCCAGGTCGATGCCCGCGCGCAGCACGACGTGTTGCAGCCGGTCCTCGACGGCGTCGAGGCCCGGCGGGAAGTCGCGCCTCTCGATCTCCTCGTACTCCGCCAACTGCCGCCGGTGCAGGTCGAGATGGCGGCGCAGGTCGGCCTCGATGCCGTCCGTGCCGACGACGGCGGCGGCGCGCAGGCGCAGGAGCAGCGGGTCGCGCAGCGGTTTCGGGTCCTGGCTCGCGGCGGTCCAGCGGGCCAGTTCGGCGCGGCCCTCGGGCAGGACCTCGTACTCCTTCTTCTGGCCGCGCGCGGGCGTCGGCGTGGGCAGGGCCCTGATGTACCCCTCGCGTTCCAGGCGGCCCAGCTCGCGGTAGATCTGCTGGTGCGTGGCCGACCAGAAGTAGCCGATCGACTTGTCGAAGCGGCGCGTCAGTTCGAGGCCCGACGACGGCTTCTCCAGGAGGGCCGTGAGGATCGCGTGCGGGAGTGACATGGCTGCACCTTATGCGGAGGCGGTCACGCGGCCGGCGGGCCCGGCCACGTGACCGCCGGTCTCACAGCGCCGCGGCCAGCTCGGTGCCCTGGCGGATGGCGCGCTTGGCGTCCAGCTCGGCGGCCACGTCGGCGCCGCCGATCAGGTGCGCCTCGCGGCCGGCGGCGAGCAGGTCGTCGTACAGGCCGCGGCGCGGGTCCTGTCCGGTGCACAGGACGACGGTGTCGACGGGGATGACCGTGGAGCTGCCGTCGACGGTGACGTGCAGGCCCGCGTCGTCGATGCGGTCGTACGTGGCGCCCGCGACCATGGTGACGCCGCGGTGGCGCAGTTCGGTGCGGTGGATCCAGCCGGTGGTCTTGCCGAGTCCGGCGCCGACCTTCGAGGTCTTGCGCTGAAGGAGGTGGACGGCGCGCGGCGGGGCGGGACGGTCGGGCTTCGCGAGGCCGCCGCGGCCCTGGTAGTCCATGTCGACGCCCCACTGCCGGAAGTACGTCGCCGGGTCCTGGCTCGCCTTGTCGCCGCTGTCGGTGAGGTACTCGGCGACGTCGAAGCCGATGCCACCCGCGCCGACGATCGCGACGCGCTCCCCGACGGGCGCGCCGTCACGCAGGACGTCGAGGTAGCCGACGACGCTGGGGTGGTCGATTCCCTCGATCTCGGGGGTGCGCGGGGTGACGCCGGTGGCGACGACCACTTCGTCGTACGCGTCCGGGGTGAGGTCGGCGGCGGTGACGGGGGTGTTCAACCGGACGTCCACGCCGTGCAGTTCGAGCTGCGCGCGGTAGTAGCGCAGGGTCTCGTCGAACTCCTCCTTGCCGGGTACCTTGCGGGCGATGTTGAGCTGGCCGCCGACCTCGGACGCGGCGTCGAAGAGGGTGACGGCGTGGCCGCGTTCGGCGGCGGAGACGGCGCAGGCGAGGCCCGCGGGGCCCGCGCCGACGACGGCGACGCGCTTGCGCAGGCGGGTCGGCGCGAGGACCAGCTCGGTCTCGTGGCAGGCGCGCGGGTTGACGAGACAGGAGGTGATCTTGCCGCTGAACGTGTGGTCCAGGCATGCCTGGTTGCAGCCGATGCAGGTGTTGATGGTCTCGGAGCGCTCGGCCCGGGCCTTCGCCACGAAGTCCGGGTCGGCGAGCAGGGGCCGCGCGAGGGACACCATGTCGGCGCAGCCGTCGGCGAGCAACTCCTCGGCGATCTCAGGGGTGTTGATGCGGTTCGTGGTGACGAGCGGGATGGAGACCTCGCCCATGACCTTCTTGGTGACGAAGGTGTACGCGCCGCGCGGCACCGAGGTGGCGATGGTCGGGATGCGGGCCTCGTGCCAGCCGATGCCGGTGTTGATGATGGTGGCGCCGGCCGCCTCGATCTCCTTGGCGAGCTGCACGACCTCTTCGAGGGTGGAGCCGCCGGGCACGAGGTCGATCATCGAGAGCCGGTAGATGAGGATGAAGTCCGTGCCGACGCGCTCGCGGACACGGCGCACGATCTCGACGGGGAAGCGGATGCGATTCTCGTACGAGCCGCCCCAGCGGTCCGCGCGCCGGTTCGTGGCGGCGACGATGAACTCGTTGATGAGGTAGCCCTCGGAGCCCATGATCTCCACGCCGTCGTAGCCCGCCCGCTGCGCGAGTTCGGCGGCGCGCGCGAAGTCCTCGACGGTCTGCTCGACCTCGGCGTCGGTGAGTTCGTGCGGCGGGAAGGGACTGATCGGCGCCTGGAGCGGGCTGGGGGCGACGAGGTCCTCGTGGTAGGCGTAGCGGCCGAAGTGGAGGATCTGCATCGCGATCTTCCCACCCGCCGCGTGCACCGCGTCGGTGACCTGGCGGTGCTCGTCGGCCTCCGCCTCGGTGGTCAGCTTCGCGCCGCCGGCCCAGGGGCGTCCGGCCTTGTTGGGGGCGATGCCGCCGGTGACCATGAGGCCGACGCCGCCGCGGGCGCGGGTGGCGTAGAACTCCGCCATGCGCGCGAAGCCGTTCTCCGCCTCCTCGAGTCCCACGTGCATGGAGCCCATCAGGACCCGGTTGGGAAGCGTGGTGAATCCGAGGTCGAGCGGGGTGAGCAGGTGCGGGTATCGGCTCATGGTGGCCCTCCGTGCGCGGCGAACGTCGTCACAGTTGTAGACGACGACAGCTCGCTTTTGCAACAAGTTGCATAAGAGAGCTGCGCCACGCCGACGCGGCGCCGCCGCGCCACGCCGCCACAGCCCGGCCGGGGGGCCGGTCAGTCCACGGCGACCTCCGCCACCCATCCGTACGGCAGCTCCTCGCCGTCCACCGTCACGGCCTCGACGGAGCGGGTGAGCGGGTCGATCTCCACCTGCACCCCTTCGCCCTCGAAGCGCGGATAGCCGGACTCCCCGGACGACCCCGTGGCCTCGACGGAGACCACGCGCAGGGGGTTGCCGTGCACGGGGTGGCCGTCCTTGTCGGCGAGTTGGGGCTTGACCAGGACTGTGTAGCGGGCGGGCACATCACTGGGGTCGCTCATGCTCAGGAGGCTAGCTCCGGGCACGGGAACTCGCCTGCCCGCGGCGCACCCCACCCCCTCGGTTGTAGAATGCAACGAGCAGCGGGGAGAGGACAGCACGTGACAGACCGCGAGACGGCAGTCGAGACCATTCAGCGCGAGATGACGTCCTTCGCGCGGCGCGCCAGAGCGATGGCCGGACGGATGCACCCTGAGCTGTCCCTCGTGTCGTACACCCTGCTCAGCCACCTGGACGAGCAGGGCGGCTGCCGGGCGACGGACCTCGCCACGCACTACGCCCTCGACAAGTCGACGGTGAGCCGGCAGGTGTCCGCGCTGGAGCGGGCCGGACTCGTGATGCGCCGGGTGGACCCGGACGACCACCGCGTCCAGGTCCTCCATCCGACCGAGGCCGGCGCCGACATCCTCGCCCAGGTCACCGTCAGCCGCCGCCAGGCGTTCCAGGAGCGGGTGGGGGACTGGCCCGAGGAGGATCTCGTCCGCTTCGCGGACTATCTCCTGCGCTACAACGCGCAGGTCCGGGAAGAGGCCTGAGCCACCCCGAGGACCGCGCGCGTCAGCGCTCAGCGGGCGGCGGCGTGGTCGAACTCCGGGACCCGGGCCGTCATGAACTTCGTGGTGCGCCGCAGCCGGAAGCCCAGGGACTCGTAGAGCCTGATGGCGTTCGTGTTGCCCGCCGACGTGTGCAGGAACGGGGTCTCGCCGCGGTCCTTGATCCCCGCCGCGACGGCCAGGACGAGACGGGCCGCGAGCCCCTGGCCGCGGTGGTCCGGGTCGGTGCAGACGGCGCTGATCTCCGTCCAGCCGGGCGGGTGCAGGCGCTCCCCCGCCATCGCCACGAGCGCGCCCTGCCTGCGGATCCCGAGATACGTGCCGAGCTCGACGGTGCGGGGCAGGAACGGGCCCGGCCGGGTGCGCGCCACGAGGTCCAGCATCTCGGGCACGTCGGCCGCGCCAAGGAGCACGGCCTCCGCGTCCGGCGCCACGGCCACGCCGTCGTCGACGAGCTGCACGCCGTCCATGCTCATCGTGAGTTCCCAGCCCTCCGGCGGCGCCGTGCGCATCCCCAGTAGCGGGACCGTCTCGCCCGGCCCGGCGAGCGCCGCGAGATCCGCCCAGTCCCCGGGTCCGGGCTCGTCCGGCAGCGCGAGCCACGGCGTTACGTCGAGGGGGTACCGCACGATCCGGCCCCGCCACTCGGCGAAGTGCGCGTGCGGGCCGGTGAGGGAGGCGTACGCGGGGTTGTCGAGGGGGTGGGCGGTGGCGGCGGCCGGGACGGACATACGGCGGGCTCCCAGGAGGCGGCGGTGGACGTTCGGACTGGTGGAGCGGCCGTGCCGACCATGGCCGCTCCCTCATGAAAGCCCGTGTCACCGCGGTCCCATTCCCTCGCCGGGGGAATGTTCACGAGTCCGCAACGATGCGCGTGGCGCTGTGGACGTTGCCGACGCGTGATCCTTCTTGGCATGCTGGCGCGATGTCCTCCGTACCCCTGAGTGACCACGTCGAGGAACTGCTCGCGGGCGAGCACCCGCTGCCGGTCGTGGAGGCGGGCGACCCCGTGCTGCGGTCCCCCGCGCAGACCTACGACGGTCAGCTCGGGCCCGCGCTCCTGGAGCGTCTGATCGCCGCGATGCGTGCGTCGATGCACGCCGCCCCCGGCGTCGGGCTCGCCGCACCGCAGATCGGCGTCCCGCTGCGGATCGCCGTCATCGAGGACGCGGCCGAGGTCCCCGACGAGGTGCGGAAGGCGCGCGGCCGCGTGCCGCAGCCGTTCCGCGTCCTGATCAACCCGTCGTACAAACCCGTGGGGGCCCACCGTGCCGCGTTCTTCGAGGGCTGTCTGAGCGTGCCCGGCCTCCAGGCCGTGGTCTCCCGGCATCAGCACGTGCGGCTGCGGGGGCTCGACGAGCGGGGCCACGCCGTGGACGAGGAGTTCACGGGGTGGCCCGCCCGGATCGTGCAGCACGAGACGGACCATCTGCACGGCACGCTCTATCTCGACCGGGCGGAGCTGCGCTCGCTGTCCACCCGGAACGCGATGGCCGAGCGCTGGACACAGCCCACCGCGGAACTGGCCGCGGGCGCGCTCGGCTTCTCGATTCCCTGACGGATCCCGCCTCAGGTGAGGTCGGGCATCGCACCCTCGGTCGTGCTCAGGTCGATCACCGAGAAAGCGGCGCCCTGCGGGTCCGTCACCGCCGCGAATCGGCCGAACGGGGTGTCCATGGGCCCGTAGTGGAGTTTTCCGCCGAGCCTGGTCACCGTGGCGACCGCCGCGTCGCAGTCGTCGACCGCGAAGTAGACGTTGACGTACGACGGGACCTGCGGCGGGAAGTCCTCGGTCATCTTGAAGCGGCCGAGCTGCGGCTGTCCGTCGAGCTGCCAGATGCTGAAGTCGACGTTCTCGTCGGCCATCTTCTGGACCTCGTACGGGAAGGCGGCCTCGAAGAACCCGTCCGTCTTCTCGGTGTCACGTGTGGTCACCTCGGCCCAGGCGTACGAACCGGGCTCTCCCACCTTCTCGAACCCGTCGTGCGTGCCCGGCTGCCAGAGGCTGAAGAAGACGCCGGCCGGGTCCTGGACGGTGACCATCGTGCCGAAGTCGCCGACCTGCATGGGCTCCATCACCAGGGTGCCGCCGGCCTCCTTGACGCGGGCCGCCGTGGCGTTGACGTCGGGCGTGGCCAGGTACAGGTTCCAGGCCGGCGGGGTGCCCTCCATGCCCGGCATCTGCGGCGAGAGCGCGCCGACCCGCTTGCCGTCCGACTTCGCCTGGGTGTAGTTGCCGTACTCCTCCTGCCCCTCCTCGAACGTCCAGCCGAGGAGCTCGCCGTAGAAGCGCTTGGCGGCCTCCAGGTCGGGGAACATGGCGTCGGCCCAGACGGGCGCGCCTTCCGGTCGTGCGGCCATGGCGCGAACCCTTCTTCCGAGTGGTGGTGCCGGGGGTGAGATATTCCGGGCGACGCTGGCGCGTTTCGTCCCGGTTACCCCGATTCACGCTAGTCGTGTACGAGCTGCCGCGCGATACCGAACTCCGTTCGCACAAGCCTTACGGAGCCGTGACGTATCGGCGGGGAGAGCCCTCCCGGCGCCCCGCTCCGCATAGCGTGGGCGGTATGCGTGTACTGGTCACCGGCGGTGCCGGGTTCATCGGGTCAGCGGTCGTGGACACTCTCTCCGCGCGAGGACATGAGGTCGTCGTGCTCGACGTCCGGCCGCCCGGCCCGGACGAACCGCATCCTTGGGTCGTCGCGGACGTACGCGACCCCGCCGCCGTGGAGTCGGCCCTCGCCGGCATCGACGCCGTGTGTCATCAGGCGGCGAAGGTCGGGCTCGGCAAGGACTTCGCCGACGCCCCCGACTACGTCTCCCGCAACGACCTCGGCACGGCCGTGCTGCTCGCCGCGATGGCCTCGGCGGGGGTAAGGGATCTGGTGCTCGCCGGGTCGATGGTCGTGTACGGGGAGGGGCGGTACGAGTGTGAGCGCCACGGGGTCGTGCGCCCGGGGCCGCGCGCCGAGGCCGACCTGCGCGACGGCCGCTTCGAGCCCGCGTGCCCACAGTGCGGCGCCGCGCTGAGCCCCGGCCTCGTCGGCGAGGACGCCCCCACGGACCCCCGCAACGTGTACGCGACGACGAAGCTCGCCCAGGAACACCTGGCGTCGTCCTGGGCGCGGGCCACCGGGGGCCGCGCGGTGTCGCTGCGCTACCACAACGTGTACGGGCCGGGGATGCCACGCGACACCCCGTACGCGGGCGTCGCGTCCTTCTTCCGGTCGGCCCTGGCCCGGGGCGAGGCCCCGCGCGTCTTCGAGGACGGCCGCCAGCGGCGGGACTTCGTGCACGTGCACGACGTGGCCGCGGCCAACGCGCTCGCGCTCGAGACGATGAGCGACCGGCCCTCCGACACCTGCGTCGCGTACAACACGGGCAGCGGGGACCCGCACACGGTGGGCGAGATGGCCCACGCCCTCGCTGCCGCGTACGGCGGGCCGATGCCGGTCGTGACGGGCGAGTACCGGCTCGGCGACGTACGGCACATCACGGCGGACCCGGCCCGGCTCAGGGCCGAGCTGGGGTGGCGCGCCGAGGTGGGGTTCGAGGAGGGGATGACGGAGTTCGCCAAGGCCGAGCTGGGGTGAGGTGAGTGAGGTGACGGCCCCGGCGACGTGGCACCTGCGGGCTACACCCCCGCCGCCGGGAGCGTCACCTCGAAGCAGCAGCCGCCCGCCACATTGCGCACGGCGGCGCTGCCCCTGTGGGCCTCGACGATTCCTCTGACGATGGCGAGCCCGAGGCCCGCGCCCGCCGGAGGTGTCCGGGCGTGGCTGCCGCGCCACCCCGTGTCGAAGACGCGGGGCAGATCCTGCTCAGGGATGCCGCCGCAGCCGTCCGTGACCGTGAGGACCACGCCGTCCGTGGAGCCGGCCGCCGCCACGGCGACCGTGCCGTCGGCCGGGGTGCGACGGATCGCGTTGACGAGGAGGTTGCCGAGGACGCGGCTCATCTCCTTGCCGTCGACCTCGACGGGAATCTTGTCGATGCGGTCGCCGACGAGGCGTACGCCGTGTTCGCGGGCGAGCGGGTCGGCGCCCGCGAGCGCGTCGCCCACCAGGTCGTGGAGGGAGACCCTGGACGGGCTCAGGACGAGGGTCCCCGCGTGGATGCGCGACAGTTCGAAGAGGTCGCCCACCATGTCGTTCATGCGCTCGACCTCGGTGCGGATCTGGCGCAGATAGCGGTCCGGGTCGGCCGCCATGCCGTCCTCCAGGGCCTCGGACATCGCGCGGAGCCCGGCGAGCGGGGTGCGCAGATCGTGCGAGATCCAGGCGACGAGCTCGCGACGCGAGGTCTCCAGGGCGCGCTCACGGTCTCTGGACGCGGCCAGCTTGGCGCTGGTGGCCTCCAACTCCCTCGAGAGCGCGGCGAGTTCCGCCGTCGCGGGGGCGAGGGGCGCCGCGAAGCTGCCGCCGTCGCCGAAGGAGCGGGCGGCGAGGGTGAGTGCCTTGCTGCGGGCCACGACCCAGCGGCCGAGGAGCAGCGCGGTCGCGAGCGACACGGTGGCGGCCATCGCGGCGACGGTCGTCACGACGGACAGGTCGTGCGGGGACAGGAACATCGCCCAGGCCACGACGAGCGTTCCGGCGAGCATCGCCGTCACGGCGACGGCGGCGACGACCGTGAGCGACACCGTCAGGGAGCGGCGGCGAAGCACGAACAGCGCGAGCGCGCCGAGGAGGCCCGCACCGACGGCGCCGAGAAACGCGAAGAGGGCGATGAGGAGCATGTCATGCACGGGGTTCGGTCCAGTCTGCCGGTGCGCGGTCGGACTGCGCGGCGTCGCTCTGCGGGCCGCCCGGGTCCAGGCGGTAGCCGACGCCCCAGACCGTCTGGATGAGGCGCGGTGCCGCCGGGTCGTCCTCGACCTTGCCGCGCAGCCGGCGGACGTGGACCGTGACGGTCGACAGGTCGCCGAAGTCCCAGCCCCACACCTGCTGCATGAGCTCCTCGCGGGAGAAGGCGCGGCCCGGGTGGCGCAGGAAAAACGCGAGGAGGTCGAACTCCCTTATTGTCAGGGCGAGTTCGTCCCCCGACTTGGTGGCGCGACGGGCTGCCGGGTCGATGGTGAGGGCGGCCGCGCGCAGCGGTCCCGCCGGCTTGGGCGCCGTGGCCGCGCGGGCCCGGCGCAGCACCGACTCGACGCGCAGGACCAGCTCGCGCGGGCTGAACGGCTTGGTCACGTAGTCGTCCGCGCCGACCTCGAGACCGAGGATGCGCTCGTCCTCGTCGCCGCGCGCCGTCAGCATGATCACGGGGACGGGGCCGCGCGCCCGGAGCCTGCGGCACACCTCGAGGCCGTCCATGCCGGGCAGCATCAGGTCGAGGACGACCAGGTCGGGCCCGTGCACGTCGGCGCGGTCGAGGGCGGCCGGGCCGTCGGCCGCGCGGTCGACGTCGTAGCCGGCGCGGTCCAGGTAGCCCGCGACGACCTCGGCGACGGTCGGGTCGTCGTCGACGACGAGGACGCGGCCGAGCGGTGGTGTCTGCATTCCACCAGCGTCGCACCCGAGGGCGCCGATCGGAGTCACCGGAGGGGCCGTCCGCGTCCGACGTCCGCGTTTCGTAAGGAGCTGAGGCCCGGAATGTCCGGTTTGGATTCGTAGGGTGACACTGTGATCCCCCCTGACTTCCCCTCCCTCCGCGACCCGGCCCCCTCGGTCGATGTCGTGCTGCCCTGCCTCGACGAGGCCGCCGCGCTGCCGTGGGTGCTGGCCCGCATCCCGGACGGCTGGCGGGCACTCGTCGTGGACAACGGGTCCACCGACGGCTCCCCCGGCATCGCCCGTTCCCTGGGCGCGACCGTGGTGACGGAGCCCCGGCGCGGCTTCGGGGCCGCCTGCCACGCGGGCCTGCTGGCGTCCGACGCGGAAGTGGTCTGCTTCTGCGACTGCGACGCGTCGCTCGATCCGGCTCTGCTGACGACGTTCGTCGAGGACGTCATCGAGGGCCGGGCCGATCTCGTGCTCGGCCGGCGCAGGCCGCAGGGCCGTGGCGCGTTCCCCGTGCACGCGCGCGCCGGGAACCTCGCGCTGGCGGGGATGCTGCGCCGGCGCACCGGGCTCCGGCTGCACGACCTGGGCCCGCTGCGGGCCGCGCGCCGCACGTCCCTGCTCGGCCTGGACCTCACGGACCGCCGCAGCGGCTACCCCCTCCAGATGGTCGTCCGGGCCGCCGACGCGGGCTGGCACATCGCGGAGCGCCCGGTGCCCTACCGGCCCCGTACGGGAAAGTCCAAGGTCACGGGCACTTGGCGGGGCACCTGGCAGGCGGTACGTGACATGCGCGGGGTTCTCGCGGAGAAGCCGCGGACGGCGCTCTCCGCGCGCGGAGAGGCGGCGTCGCGGTGACCGCCGACGGATCGCCCGCAGCGCGGCGGCACGACACCACGCTCCTCGTCATCGCCAAGTCCCCGGTGCCGGGGCGGGTCAAGACGCGGCTCACGCCGCCGTTCACGCCCGAGGAGGCCGCGCACCTGGCCGAGGCCTCGCTCGTCGACACGCTCCACGCAGCGCTCGCCACGCCCGCGCGGCGTCGCGTCCTGGTGCTCGACGGGGCGCCCGGAGCGTGGCTGCCGCCGGGGATCGACGTGGTCCCGCAGTGCGGCGGAGGCCTGGACGAGCGGCTGGCGGCGGCGTTCGCCGGGTGTACCGGGCCGGCCGTCCTGATCGGGATGGACACGCCTCAGGTGACGCCCGCGCTGCTCGCGCCCGCGCTGGGGCCCGACGCCTGGCGTGGCTGCGACGCATGGTTCGGGCCCGCCGACGACGGCGGGTTCTGGGCGCTCGGGCTCGCCGAGCCCGATCCGGAGCTGCTGCGGGGTGTGCCGATGTCGACGGCGCACACGGGTGCGGCCCAGCGGGCCCGGCTCACGGATGCGGGGCTGCGCGTACGCGACCTGCCGGTCCTGCGGGACGTCGACACGGCCCACGACGCCGCCCTGGTGGCGGCCGACGCGCCGGACGGCCGGTTCGCCGCCGAGCACGCGCGGCTGACGCGGGTGGTCCGCTCATGACCACGACGCGCGAGGCGGCACCGGCCTGGTGTACGGACCCCTACACCGACGCCGTGCGCAACGAGCGCGGCCCCCTGTTCCTGCGGCGCGCGGACGGATGGCTGCTGCCGCTCGAGGTGGAGCGCTGGTGCGCGGTCGCCGACGCGGCCGACCTTTCGGCGCTGCGCCGCTGCGAGGGCGCTGTGCTCGACATCGGCTGCGGCCCCGGCCGAATCGTCGCCGCACTCGCCGCGGCCGGGCACCGCGCGCTCGGCATCGACGTGAGTGAGGCCGCGGTCGCGCGGACGGTCCGCCTCGGCGGCGCCGCTCTGCAGCGGTCCGTCTTCGCCCCCCTGCCCGGCGAGGGCCGTTGGGGGACGGCACTCCTCCTCGACGGCAACATCGGCATCGGCGGCGACCCGGAGGCCCTGCTGTCCCGGGTCGCCGAACTCACCGCCCCCGGTGGACTGTTGATCGCCGAGACGGCTCCGCTCGACATAGACGAGCGGGTGGAGGTGCGGGTGGACGACGGGCAGGGCGCCGCGGGCTCGCTGTTCCCGTGGGCCCGGGTGGGCACGCGCGCGCTGCTGCGCGACGCGCGCCCGCTCGGCTGGCGGCCGGTCGCTCAGTGGTCCGAGGGCGGGCGTTCCTTCGTCTCCTTGCGCCGCTGACGCTCCCGTTCTCGCTCCCGCGCCCGCTCCTCACGGCGCGCCCTGCGCGCCTGCCTCCAGGGCGACGCGGGAGCAAGGAACGTAACGGACACGAACCACAGGGCCGACGCGGCGAACAGCGCTGCCGTCAGCAGCAGCCACCGCGGCAGGAACGCTTCACCTGAATGCCCCGTCACGAGGACGTAGTGGTCCTCTCGCGCCCGCGTGATCAGCGGGAACCACACCAGGAGGAGCAGCCCCGACAGGAACGCGGGGACGCGCACGTAGATCATCGCCGTGCGTCTCCGGTCGCCGAGCGCCGTCTGTGCCGCGCGGTCGGCGATCGAGTACACCGGCACGAGCAGCAGGTCGTGGACGAGGGCCGCGCCGACGAACCAGATCGCCACGGCCCACACGTCGCCTTCGAGCAGCCGCACGCCCGCGTATCCCGCGAGGGCGAACGAGGCGGCCAGGAGCAGAAGTTGGAGCGGGCTCTCGCCGTACCAACGACTCAGTCTGTTCATCACAGCGCTCCGAACGTCATGCGGGCGACCCACTTCGTGTTCAGGACGCCCGGCGCCGCGGGCACGATGACGCGGGCCGGGTAGCCGTGGTCAGCGGTGAGGTCGGCTCCGTTGACGCGCAGGGCCAGCAGGGAGCGCGGGTCGCGGACCTGGTTGTGCCGCAGGGCCGCCTTGCGGAACGCGCCGCGCTGTTGCAGGGATTCGACGAAAACGTCGGTGTCGCCGTCGGTCCCGGCGAGGACGGCAAGGTCCCGCAGCCGTACGCCGCTCCATTGCTGGTCGTCCGTGGACCAGCCTTCGACGCACGCGATGGGCAACGACGAGGTGTGCTGCGGGAGTTGGAGGAGATCGTCACGGGTGAGCCGGTGGACGGTGCCTTTCGGACCGGTGACCACGAGCCGCCACGGCTCACCCGTGTCGGCGGTACGGATGCCCGCCACCGCGGCGGTCTTGTTGATCTGGAAGCGGCCGGGGCCCGTACCCGGGTCGGCGCCGCCGTGCGGAGCGAACAGTGCGGTGCGGCGCCACACCCCGCCGATGCTCTGGCCGGCCGTCGTGACGAGCAGCAGGAGCGAACCCCCGCCGACCATGGCGAGCGCCCCGCGCCGCGACACGGTGGGCTCGGCGGGCTTCGCCGCCACCAGGTCCCCCGTCTCGGGCAGGCCGGCCTTCCGCTCGCGCAGCACACGCAGCGCCTGCGGTACGCGCAGCACGGCGTGCACGACGAACGCGCCGATGAACACCCAGGCGCCGTAGAAGTGCAGCGTGTAGAAGGAGCCGGGGAACAGGTAGTCGAGCTGCACGTTGAGGATGCCGGTCACGAACTCGAAGAGCGCGCCGCCCACGAGCAGGAGCAGCGAAAGACGCTCCAGGGCGTGGCCGACGGAGCGGGCGGGTGGCAGCTCGAACAGTTTGGGCACGACCGACCACAGCTTGGCGAGCAGCACGGGCACGAGCGTGATGCCCACGGTGACGTGCAGCCCCTGCGTGAGGCGGTACAGCCAGTGCGGGTCCGTCGGCCAGGAGAACAGATAGAAGCCGAGCAGCCCCTTGTCGGGCGTTTTGTCGTTGACCGCCGCGAGGTTCGGGTTGTACGCGGCGTAGGACAGGAGGCCGGTCACGAAGAGCAGGGTCATCCCGACGAGCAGGACGAGGCCGAGTACCGCGGTGAAGCGGGGGCCGCGCAGGGTGCTGCGCCACGGATCGGGGAGAGTGCGGGGGAAGTCGCCCATGTGGTTCCTTCAGGCTGTGCGCGGCGGGGGCCCGCCGACCTGTTCCGACCGTATGGCGCACAGCCCGCGGATCGGCGCAGGAAGATCTGACGGTTCGGTGACGCCACCTCGCGGTGCCGACCGATCGGCGGTGCGGGCGCTTAGCGTTCCGGATGTGAAGGTCGAAGCTCCCCCCGCCGCCCCCAGCACCGCGCCCCCCACCACCGGGACGCGCCGTGACCTGATTGCCGCCGCTGCCGCCGTGGCCCTGGTCACGGCGGCCGTCCTCGTGGGCCGATACATCGAGGACCACTACGGCACTCTGCATGTCAACTGGGCTCCCTTGTACGCCCATTGGGAACCACACATGGGCCCGGGGACCCCGGCGGCGATCTCGGTCGCCGTACTGGTCGTCGCGTACGGGCCCGTGGTGGCCGCCCGGCTGCGGTGGCGGCTGCTGCTGCCCGCCGTGTGGGCCGCGTCGGCGGCGTGGACGTTCTCGCTCGCGCTGATCGACGGCTGGCAGCGGGGCATTGCCGGGCGCCTCACCACCTCGTACGAGTATCTGCAGGTCATCGACCGGTTCGACGACGTCGGCGCGACACTGCGGGACTTCACGCGGCACATCCTGCTGCACTCCCCCGACCACTGGCCTCCCCATGTCGCGGGGCATCCGCCCGCGGCGACCCTGACCTTCGTCGGCCTGGACCGGATCGGGCTCGGCGGCGGCGCGTGGGCCGGGGTGTGGTGCATCACGGTGGGGTGCACGGCGGCGCTCGCCGTCCTCGTCACCGTCCGCGCGCTCGCCGACGAGCGGACGGCGCGCCGCGCCGCGCCGTTCCTGGCGCTCGCGCCGGCCGCGGTCTGGATGGGCACATCGGCCGACGGCTACTTCGCGGCGGTCGCCGCGTGGTCGGTGGCGCTCCTCGCGGTGGCGGCCACCCGCGGCAGCCGCTGGGCGGCCCTCGGCAGCGGACTGCTGTTCGGGCTCACCTGCTATCTGTCGTACGGGCTGACGCTGATCGTCCTGGTCGCGGCGGCCGTGCTGTGCACGGCGCGGACCGTGCGGCCGCTGGCGCTGTTCGCCGTGGGAGCGGCCGTCGTGCCCGTCGCGTTCACGCTCGTCGGGTTCAACTGGTGGGAGGCGTACCACCTGCTGACGGAGCGCTACTACCAGGGTGCGGGCGGGATCCGGCCGTACGGCTACTGGATCTGGGCCAACCTCGCGTGCACCGTGCTGATCGTCGGCCTTGCCACGGTGGCGGGGCTGCGCCGGGTCCCTGGACGTGTCCTGCGGGACCGGACGGAGCCGGAGGGGCGGCTCGCCCTTGTCGTCCTCGGCGCGGCGCTCGCCCTTCTGGCCGCCGATCTGTCGGGCATGAGCAAGGCGGAGACGGAGCGTATCTGGCTCCCGTTCGCCGTCTGGCTCCTCGCGGCCACCGCTCTGCTGCCGGAGCGGTGGCGCCGCGGGTGGCTGACCGCGCAGGCCGTGCTCGCCCTGCTGATCAACCACCTGCTGGTCACGGGGTGGTGACCTCCACCGGCTGCGGCTTCTCCTCGCGGGCGGCGGGCCGGCTCCTGAGCAGCTGACGCAGCCGCTCCGCCGGGCGCGGCAGGACGACGAACGCCTCCGCCTGGAGGCAGGCCCAGCTGATCCTCGGCAGGTCGCGCACCGTGGGATAGACGACGAAGCGCGGCTCCCACTCCGGGCGGAACTTCGCGTTGAAGCGGTACAGCGACTCGATCTGGAACCAGCGCGACAGGAACACGAGCAGCCCCCGCCACACCCGCAGCACCGGTCCCGCGCCGAGGCGTTCGCCGCGGGCGAGAGCGGCCCGGAACACCGCGAAGTTCAGCGACATACGGCGCACTCCGAGCCCGGGCGCGCCCCGCAGGGCAGCCACGATGAGGAGTTCGTTCAGGCCGGGTTCGGCCGTGCGGTCGCGGCGCATCAGGTCGAGGGAGAGACCGTCCTCGCCCCAGGGCACGAAGTGGAGCAGGGCGCGCACGCGGTCGTTGCCCGCCTCGTCGTCCTGGTGCGCGGTGACGACGACACAGTCCCCGTCGTCGGGGTCGCCGAACCGGCCGAGCGCCATGGAGAACCCGCGTTCGGTGGCGCTGCCCCGCCACGCGGCGGCGGCCTCGCGCAGCCGCTTCTTCTCCTCGTCGGGCAGATCGCGTACGCGCTGCATGCGGCAGGTGTAGCCGGCGCGTTCGATGCGATTGACCATCTGCCGGACGTTGCGCATGGAGCGTCCGGAGAGGCTGAAGGCCGCGCAGTCGACGATGGCCTCGTCGCCCAGCTCCAGGGCCTTGAGACCGCCCTCGCGGACCCACACCTGTCCGCCGAGTTCACTGCACCCCATGACGGCCGGGGTCCAGGCGTGCAGGGCGCACTGCCGCAGGAACTCCTTGATGGCGCCGGGCCAGGCCTCGTGGTCGCCGATGGGGTCGCCACCGGCCAGGGCGACGCCGGACACCACGCGGTAGGCGACGGCGGCCTTGCCGGACGGCGAGAAGAGGACGCTCTTGTCGCCGCGCAGCGCGAAGTAGCCGAGCGAGTCGCGCCGGCCCTCGTCGGCCAGAAGGGCACGCAGCCGTTCGTCGCTGTCGGCGGGGCGGAGGGTTATGGGCCGCAGGGCGAGATAGACGCTCGTGGCGGCGGTGACCACACCGAGCGCGAGCAACGAGAACTGGACGATGTCGGCCGCCTTGTCGCTGCTGTACGTGATGGGGCCCGACGCACCGAACAGGCCGTAGGCGACCTCCTGGACCCGTTCGGTGAACACGATGGAGTGGCCCGCCTCCTGGTTCGCGCGCACGCCGACGACGAGGAGCCCCAGCCCGAAGCTGCTGCCGCCGAGGACGACGAGGTTCCCCAGGGCTCGCGCTCTGCCGCGCGGGTCGCCGAGCGCATAGAACTCCTCGCGGTAGGCGACGAGCGCGACGCACAGGACGGCCGAGACCATCGCGGGGATCAGGGCATGGTGGCGCACGCCCTGGACGAGCGCGCTGACCGCGAGCAGCCCCACGGCCGCCTCCCAGGCGCGCCGTTTACGGCGGCGCAGGCCCCTGGCGAGCATGACGAGCAGCAGTCCCGCGGCGAGCGCGGCGGCGCGGGCCACCTCCTCGGCGAGGCCCGGCACGTAGGGCGCGATGCGCTCTATGCGGGTCTCGTGCATGTGCGGGGAGATCGCCGACGCGATGTCCAGAATTCCGATGATCAGGCACGTGTGACCTGCCACGGCGGCGGGGCGTTGTTTCACAGTGACCGAGCGTAGGAGTGCTCCACGTCACTGGAGTAAGAGCGACACAACAGCACGGTAAGAACGCGGTGGCCGGCAAACCTTCCTCGGCCGTCGCGCCTCTTTCCCGGTGAAAACTGCCGAACAGCGCAGATGACGGCTGAAAGTTGAGGAAACCATGGGCCTGACGAGCCGGGCACTCGAATACGCGACGGTGCTGGCCGCCCTGGTGTGTGTGGCGCTCACGGTCTGGGTGTGGCCACGGCTCGCCCGGCGCGGGCCCGCCGCCGTGCTCGGCCGACTCGGCGTGATCGGCGCGACCCAGCTCACGATCCTCACCGCGTTCGCCGTCGCCGTGAACACGAACTTCGACTTCTACGGCTCGTGGGACGAGTTGCTCGGCCATGTCGACAAGGCGCCCGCCGAGGTCACGGCGCTCGGCCACGGCGGCATCTACACCACGGTCGGCGCGGTGCGCGGCGGTCTGGTGCAGCCCGCCGGGCCGCAGGGCCTCGATCGGGTGGAGGGGATTCCGCACGGGCCCGCGGCGCAGGTCGGCCGGGTCGAGTCGGTCAAGATCGTCGGACGGCGCAGCCGAACCATGAACCCGGCCTTCGTGTATCTGCCGCCGCAGTACTTCCAGACGCAGTTCCACCGTCAGCGCTTCCCCGTGATGGTCGCGATCAGCGGCTATCCGGGCGGCATCATGAACCTCGCCCGGTACCTCCAGGTCCCCCAGACCGCGGACCGGCTGCTGCGGGCGGGCAGGATGCAGCCGACGGTGATCGTGATGGTGCGCCCGACGATCGCGCCGCCCCGTGACACGGAGTGCGTGGACGTGCCGGGCGGTCCGCGGGCCGAGACGTTCTTCACGAAGGACCTGCCGGAGGCGCTCAAGCGGTCGTACCGCGTGGGCCACGACCCGAGCGCGTGGGGCGCCCTCGGATACTCGTCGGGCGGCACGTGCGCACTCCAGCTCACTCTGCGCCACCCCGGCGTGTACACGTCGGCGGCCGCGCTGTCGGCGGACTACAGGATCGGCGACGACCTGACGACGGGCAGCCTCTTCGGCTCGGGTCCCGACGCCGCGCGGCGACAGCGCGAGCACGACCTGATCTGGCGCCTGGAGAACCTGCCCGTGCCGCGCGTGTCCGTCCTCGCCGCCAGCAGCAGGTCGGGCGAGAAGGACTACAGCGACACGATGAGGTTCCTGCACGCGGTCAAGCCGCCCATGACGTCGGCCCAGATCATCCTGCCGCGCGGCAGCCACCACTTCACGACATGGCAGCGGGAGATCGCGCCGGCCATGCAGTGGATGAGCGGCCAGCTGACGTTCCCGCAGGACACGACGCCCTGACCGCACCGCCCGCCCGCGCCACAGGCCGCGAACGGCCGCACCCCTACGGTCTTTCGTTTGGATCAGGCCGGATCAGGGAGCGGGGTCATCGGGTTCCCCCCTGCTCGAGCGCAGCCTAGAACTTGGGGGAGCGTGCATCGCAAGGCGGGCGAGGGAGTCGGCGACTGACGACAACGCCGCGAGGTGCGGCACCAGACCCCGCGCGCCCGGCATGATCCGGACGAGAGGCCCTAGGGCCTGCGTCGGTATCCCGCCCACCTGCCTCTCGCTCCGGCCCGACCGGTTACCCGTCACCGTGGACCCGTTACGGTGGCCTGGCATCCGCGTCGCCCCGGCGCGCCTCCCCCGTCCGACCAGGAGCATCCCTCATGCCCGAGTCCGCCGTGTCCGCCCGCCCCGCACTGGCCAGGCCGGGCGCGGCGCCCGGCGACGTGGCCGCCGTCTGGTCCGTCGTGACCGGCATGTACGAGGCGTACGCCACCGGGGACCGCGCCCAGATCGACGCCCGGCTCGACCCGGAGGCGACGATCTGGGACCCGGCAGCCGAGCGGCTGCTGCTCGGCAAGCCGGACCTGGACCGGGTGCGGGACGAGCGGCCCGAGTCCGAGGACGGGCCCGTGGGGAGCGGGCTCCGGCCCTACGACCCGGTCGTCGACGTCTTCGGTGACACAGCGGTCCTGCGCTACTGGCTGCGCGTCGCATACGCGCCCGGCCCGGACGGCACCCCGCTCCGTCCCGAGCTGCTGCGGAACACGGCGGTCCTGCGCAAGGACCCCGCGGCCGGCCGCTGGCTGATCGTCCATCTCCACGAGGACGTACGGCAGGCGGGCGGGGCGCCCGAGACCGCCGTCTAGCGGGGCGCGCCGGTCTTCATGGCCACCAGGAGGCGGCACCGGGGGCTGCCGTCGGAGCGCTCGCCGAGTTCGGGCAGCGCCTGGAGCTCCACTCCGAAACCGGCCGCGACCAGCTCGCTCCGTACGTCGCCGAGGCGGAAGCCGCGGTAGTACATGACGAAGGGTGGCCGCCACAGCGCGTTGCGGACCCGCATCGCGCCGTCGAAGGCCAGCATCGACCAGTAGCCGCGGGAGCCGGGCCGCGCCGGAGCCGGCACCGGGAACGCAAAGCGTCCGCCCGGCCTCAGCACGGAGTGGACCTGAGCGAACAGCGCGGGCCGCTGCCGTGGCAGGAAGTGGCCGAACGCCCCGAAGCTGACGACCAGGTCGAAGGCCGGCCCGAAGGGCAGCGCGAGGGCGTCGGCGCGCACCAGGTCCGCGGTCGTGTGGGCCGCGCGGCCCGCCGTGAGCATGCCCGCGCTGATGTCGACCCCGACGGGCCGCTCGCGGCACACCTGCCGCAGCACGCCGAACCCCGCGCCGGTCCCGCAGCACAGGTCGAGTCCGCGCTCGAAGGGGCCCATGCGGCGCAGGGCACGGGTGACCGGCGCGAGGACCGACCGGGGCGTGCGGAACGGCGTGCGGTCGAACTTGGGGGCGAGCAGGTCGTAGCCGTGCTCGACGGAGGACAGCGCCTGGACGGCGAGCTCGCGGACGGTGGGGCCTTCGGGTGCGAACATCGTGGCTCAGCATAGGCCGCGCCTGGGGCCACAGGGGCTGTGGTGAAGGGTTCGAGCGGGGCTCCCGGGCCGGGTCGGCACCGCGGCCCGTGACGTAAGCCCTTGCGGGACGGAGCCCCCATGGTGTTACAGTGCGAACGGCACGTGTGCTAGCCGCCTCTTCGGCGCCGGTGCCAGTCTCCCTCTCCGAATCGCCGCCACAGCGGGATTCGTCGAATCGATGTCAGCGATGCGCCAGGCGGCGCCGACGCGCCGTACCCCGCATCGCTTCTTCCCGGCCACAGGCTTCTCAGGGCTTTCACGGGCCTCTTGGCCCGCCCGCCTCGCGGGGCGTGCAGTCACCGCCCCGATCCCGCCGGATCCCACCTCACTCATGCTCTCGTACGAACGTCCTCGAAAGGACCGATTCCGATGACCACCACACTCGAACCCCCCACCACCACAAAGGCGTTCACGACGCAGCCGAAGGAGGTCGCGGTCCAGGCCGCGGGTGTCCTCGACACCTCGGGCAACGGGCCCGGGTTCCTGCGCCTCGCCGACCTCCTGCCGACGTCGCACGACGTCCAGGTTCCGACCGCCCTGATCCGCCGACTCGGCCTGCGCAAGGGCGACTTGATCCAGGGGACATGCGGCAGGCCGCGCGTCCTCGCCGAGGTCGAGCGCGTCAACGGGCGCCCCGTCCAAGAGCTGCGCGGGCGGCCCAAGTTCGGTGACCTCACTCCCCTGCACCCGCGGCAGCGCCTGCGTCTCGAAACCGTGAAGGGCGGCGTGACGCCCCGCATCGTCGACCTGTTCACCCCCATCGGCAAGGGGCAGCGCGGGCTGATCGTGGCGCCGCCCAAGACCGGCAAGACGGTGCTGCTCCAGCAGCTCGCCGCGTCCGTCGCCACGAACCACCCCGAGGCCCATCTGATGGTGGTGCTCCTCGACGAACGGCCGGAGGAGGTCACCGACATGCGGCGCTCGGTGCGCGGCGAGGTCTTCGCCTCGACCTTCGACCAGCCTGCGAAGGCGCATATCGCGCTGGCCGAACTCGCCGTCGAGCGCGCCAAGCGGCTCGTCGAGGACGGCCGTGACGTCGTCATCCTGCTGGACTCCCTGACGCGCCTGTGCCGCGCCCACAACAACACGGCGTCGTCCGGCGGCCGTACGCTCAGCGGCGGTGTCGACGCCTCCGCGCTGATCGGCCCCAAGCGGTTCTTCGGCGCGGCGAGGCTCGCCGAGGAGGGCGGCTCGCTCACCATCCTCGCCACCGCGCTCGTCGACACCGGCTCCCGCGCCGACGACTACTTCTTCGAGGAGCTCAAGAGCACGGGCAACATGGAGATCCGTCTCGACCGCGGCCTCGCCGAGCGCCGGATCCACCCCGCCGTCGACCTCACCCAGTCCGGCACGCGTCGCGAGGAACTCCTCCTGCCTGAGGCCGAGTCGGCGGTCGTACGCGGCCTGCGGCGGGCGCTTCAGTCGCGGGACGGACACGCGGGGCTCGAGACGCTCGTCGAGCGGATCCGGCAGACACCGGACAACGCGACGTTCCTGCGGCAGGTGCAGTCCACCGTTCCCACCGCGTGAGACGGCCGGCGTGCACCGTCCCGGGTCGATCGGCGCGGCAGGATGCGTAATACTCACACTATGACTTCGAGCATTACTGCCGCGGGAAGCCCGGGGGACGGCGGGACGGTCCGGGTGCGCCGGGCGACCGCCCGTGACGCCAAGCGGCTGACCCGGCTCGTCCGCACGTCGCGCGCCTACGAGGCCCCGTACGCGTCGATGGTGGCCGGCTACCGGGTGGGGCCCGACTACATCGAGGCCCATCGTGTCTTCGTCGCGGTCGGCGCCGATGACCTGGTGCTCGGTTTCTACGCGCTCACGCTCGTGCCCCCGGAACTCGACCTGATGTTCGTCGCCGACGCGGCGCAGGGACTCGGCATCGGGCGGCTGCTCGTCACCCACATGCAGGACGAGGCGCGCGCGGCAGGACTCACCTCGGTCCGTGTGGTCTCGCACCCGCCCGCCGAGGGCTTCTACCGCGGCATGGGGGCCGTTCGCACCGGCACCGCTGCCGCCAATCCGCCCGCCGTGATGTGGGACAGGCCTGAATTGGAGTTCCCGATAGGCTGACGCGCCCGCACTCCCGGGAGCACACTCGGGGTGGACGAGGAGGCCGGCTTGGACAACGAGGTCCGACACACCGACGCAGCCCACGGCACCGACGCGGTCCACGCGTTCGACGTCACCGTGGAGATCCCCCAAGGCTCCCGCAACAAGTACGAGATGGACCATTCCGTCGGCCGGATCAGGCTCGACCGGATGCTGTTCACCTCCACCCAGTACCCCGCGGACTACGGATACATCGAGGGCACGCTCGGGCGCGACGGCGATCCGCTCGACGCGCTCGTCCTGGTCAGCGATCCGACGTTCCCCGGCTGCACCGTCGAGTGCCGCGCGATCGGCATGTTCGTGATGCGGGACGAGAAGGGCATGGACGAGAAGGTCCTGTGCGTGCCCGCGCACGATCCGCGCCACACCTCCGTGCAGGACATCGAGGACATCCCCGAGTTCGACCGCCTGGAGATCACGCACTTCTTCGAGGTCTACAAGGACCTGGAGCCCGGCAAGTCCGCCGAGGGCTCGCACTGGGAGGGGCGCGACCTCACCTACGCGGAGATCGCCGCCGCGCGCCGCCGGGCCAACGGCCGACGCGACTGAAGGACAGAGCAGCCGGCCACGACGGCGCGCACGTGTCAGTGCGCGCCGTCCGTCGCGCAGTGCTTGAGAAGGTCCGCGGTCGCCGCGTCGACGACGCGGTAACGCACGATCCTGCCCTCCTTCTCCCCCTCGACCACTCCGGCCGCGCGCAGCAGCCGCAGCGCCTGCGAGACCGCCGGGTCGTTCATGCCCGTCGCGACGGCGAGATCCGACACGGCCAGCGGCCCCGCCCGGTACAGCGCGAGGAGCAGCGCGAGGCGGCGGGGATCGGCGAGCAGCGAGAACCGGTCGGCCCAGGCGCGGACATGTCCTGGCTCACCGATGGCGGCGATGGCTTCGCAGACCCGGTGGCCGTCGATCGTGCGGCGGTCGGCGCGCTCGGCAGGGACGAGATGCATGGCCCCATCCTCGCAGCCACCGATGTGATCTTGAATACCCGCGCACACCTACGCAGCTGTGCAGCCTTGCAGGCGTCGCGGACCGGCCTCTACTGTGGGCGGGCCGTGGTGCTCGGGAATTCGGTGACGGTCCCTCAAAGGACTCAGACCGAAGCGGCCCTCGCCACTGTGATCGGGCCCCGGGTCCCTCGGCAACGAGACGACTCGGGACGCCTCGCCCCCAGTACGCCACTGGCTGCCGCGCGCAGCTGGGAAGGCAGGGGCGGACGCGGACACCCGTCAGCCAGGAGACCGGCCACGGCATCTCACGAAGTGATTCCACGAGGTGTTGGAGCGTGACCGCATGGCCCTGCCCGTAAAGTCCCCGGCGACCGGACGCGACGCGTTCCACTGGCGGCGCGAGGACACCGTCCGCACCGCCGGGCTCCTCGCGGTGATCGCCGCACTCCATGTCGTCGCGTTCGGCGTGCTGTTCCTTCTCGTCGTGCCGGAGCACTACGAGGTGGGGTCGAAGGCCTTCGGCATCGGCCTCGGCGTCACCGCGTACACCCTGGGGATGCGGCACGCGTTCGACGCGGACCACATCGCCGCGATCGACAACACCACCCGCAAGTTGATGGCCGACGGCAAGCGCCCGGTGTCGGTGGGGTTCTGGTTCGCGCTCGGCCACTCCAGCGTCGTGGTCGTGCTCGCCGCGCTGATCGCCGGCGGCACCCAGCTCGCCGGGCGGATCATGAACGAGGGGTCCGCCACCCATCAGACGCTCGGCGTCATGGGCACCACCATCTCCGGGTCCTTCCTGTACCTCATCGCGGCGCTCAACCTCGTCGCCCTGGTGGGGATCCTGCGGGTGTTCCGGGCGATGCGCGCGGGCTCGTACGACGAGGCGGAGCTCGAACAGCACCTGGATTCACGGGGGTTCATGAACCGGATCCTCGGCCGGTTCACCAAGTCCATCACCCGCCCGGGCCAGATGTACCCGCTCGGCTTCCTCTTCGGCCTCGGCTTCGACACGGCGACCGAGGTCACGCTGATGGTGATGGCGGGCAGCGGCGCGGCGGCCGGACTGCCCTGGTACGCGATCCTGTGCCTGCCGCTCCTGTTCGCCGCCGGTATGAGCCTGTTCGACACCCTGGACGGGACGTTCATGAACTTCGCGTACCAGTGGGCGTTCTCGAACCCGGTGCGCAAGGTGTTCTACAACCTGGCCATCACCGGCCTTTCGATCGCCGTCGCGTTCCTGATCGGCACCATCGAGCTCGTGGGCGTCCTGCACGACAAGCTCGACCTGCGGGACTCGGTGACCGGCTGGATAGCGGGGCTCGACCTGGACAACGTCGGGTTCATCATCGTGGGCCTGTTCGTCGTCGTCTGGGCGGCGGCCATCGGGTACTGGCGGCTCGCGAAGGTCGAGGAACGGTGGGCCGTGCGGACCTGATCCGGCGGGCCGCCGGGACCGGGACTCCGTAAGGTCGTGCGGGTGAGTGAAGCCAGCGTTCCACCAGCGGCGCCCGCGCCCGTGCCGCGCCGGTCCACCCTCCCAGCGGCCCTCACGGTCCTCACGGTCGTGAGCGGAATCGTCGACGCGGTCAGCTATCTGGGCCTCGGCCACGTCTTCACGGCGAACATGACCGGCAATGTCGTCGTCATCGGCTTCGCCGCCGCGGGCGCTCCCGGGTTCTCCGTGCTCGGGTCGCTCACCTCCCTCGGCGCGTTCCTCGCGGGGGCCGTGTGCGCCGGGCGGCTCACCGGGGTGTTCGCCGGGCGGGCGCGGGAGTCCTGGGTGCGGTCGGTGTTCGTCACCGAGGCGGTCCTGCTCGCCGTGGCGACGGCCGTCGCGTTCGCCTGGCCGGGCAGGGCTGCGTACGCGCTCATCGCGGTCCTCGCATGGGCCATGGGGCTGCGCAACGCGACGGTCCGCAAGCTCGCGGTCCCGGACATGACCACGACGGTCCTCACGATGACGCTGACCGGGCTCGCCTCCGAGTCCTCGCTCGCGGGCGGCACCGACCCGCGGGCGGGGCGTCGGATCGTCTCCGTGGTGGCCATGCTGGTGGGCGCCGCGCTCGGCGCGCTGCTCGTGCTGCACCACGGCCTCGGCTGGCCGCTCCTCGTCGGCACCCTGCTCGTGGCGGTCGCCGCGGTCGGATACCGCGAACCGGCCGCCGACGGGGACGACCTCCGATCGGCCTAGTCCTGCGGGCGCCGCCCGCCCGGGCTCACTAGCGTCCTGACCAGGACCGCAGCTCTCCTGCCGCTGCGGCACACGGACCGGAGACGCCTCATGTTCTGCCCCATAGCCACCATCATCACGACGACCGCCTGCCTCACCGCGCTCGCGCCCGGGTCCGTGAGCGCACACCAGCCCGTCACAGCGCCTGCCTCGGTGACCGCACCCGGCGAGGTGGGCCGGACCGACCTCTTGAGCCGCGCCGACTCGGACGACGAGACCCGCGACCGGGGCTCGGGCAACGGGAACCGCGACCAGGGCTCGGGCAACGGGAACCGCGACCAGGGCTCGTACAACGGAAACCGCGACCAGGGCTCATCCAACGGGAACCGCGACCAGGGCTCGTACAACGGGAACCGCGACCAAGGCTCGTACAACGGAAACCGCGACCAAGGCTCGTACAACGGAAACCGCGACCAGGGCTCGTACTACGGGACGTCGGACGGCGGCTCCAACTACCGCGGCGCACGCGCCGGAGTCGGCAGCACCGCGGGCGGCGGCGTGGACCTGGGCAGGATCGGCTTCGGCGCGGCGCTCGCGGGCGGGGCCGGCTACCTGCTGTGGCGCAGGACGCGCGCCCCGCAAGAGGACTGACCGGTCCATCCGCCAACCGTCACGTTCGAGGCAAGTACGCCGTACGTCCGTTACACCCCCGACCAACCGCGCGTTGCCGACAATCGCCTTCATTACGGCCGACCGAACGGCACTCGCCCCGGCTCCACATCGATGACGCGTCGCCGCGAATCCGGCCGGGGTTGGCTGAAAACAGCCCCCGGCCGTAACGCGGGAGACGTGCAGAAGGGCCGTTCACCGGCTCGCGCGCCGGTGAACACGGCCCGGCCTGAGTCCACTCGCGCCGGGTCGCGTCCAACACCCGTACGCCTGTCGCTATTTGACGTGCCCTCTGCGGCGAAATCCGATACCACGGTCCCCTGACAGGCTGGCGACTTCGCGACGAACTTCGCCGCCGGGCGCTCTGCGTCGATTGTCCCGGTTCTCTCATCGCGCGCGGTGGCTAGCATGAGCGCCATATACGTGCCGGAAGATCACCATCCTGTTGGTGGGACCGGCCGTGCGGCCGACCCGAGCCGATCGGCCACGACCTTCCCGCACGCAAGCACCGATGGGACCGCGGAATGCCAGTGCCTGCCCGCCCGAGGCCGCGCCGAACACCCACGTCGCGACGCTCCACGCTCGCCGTCCCCCTCGCCGTCCTCGTGGTGGCCGGAGCAGCCGTCGGCGCGGTGACCGCCGCGGCGCCGCAAGCCGCCCGTACCTGGGTGCTCATCGCGCTCCTGATCAGCTGGCTCTGCGTCGCCGCCTCCCTCATCACGGCCACCCTGCTCCAGCAGCGGGCCCGTGCTGCCGTGGGCGCCGCGCAGGGTGAATCGCTGGCGCTCCAGCAGCAGTTGACGCAGCGTGGTGCCGAGGCCGCCCATCTCGTGAATGTCACGCTCCCCTCCGTGTCGAAGCGGCTGCGGGACGGCGCGGGCGCCGAGGAGGCGCTCACCGCCACCGCTCCGCCTGCCGATCCCCAACTGCGCCTGGTGCTCGAGGCGTTCACCGCCGAGCTGGACGACGCCGTACGGCGCGAGGCATCCGCCGTCGCCACCGGGCAGGACGCGGCTCACCGGATCGCCCGGACCGACCGCGACCTGGACGAGCTGACCACGGCGACCCTGCCGGCCGCCGTGGCGGCGCTGCGCGAGGGCTCCACCGCCGCCGCGGTCCTGTCGGGCCTCGGCCTCCCCGACGACGCGCACCTGCGCACCCTGGCCGAGTCCCTCGTACGGGAACTCGCCACCAGCGAGCGGCGGGCCGCCGCAGCCCAGGCCGCCAGCGCCAAAGCGCTCAGCAGAGTGCAGGCCAAGTCGGTCAGCATGCTCGCCGATCTGCGCGAGATGCAGGACCGGCACGGCGAGGAGGTCTTCGGCGATCTGCTCAGGCTCGACCACAACACATCCCAACTCGGCCTGCTCACCGACCGGCTCGCCCTCCTCATGGGCGGCCGCGCCAGCCGCGCATGGAACAAGCCGATCGTCATGGAGAGCATCCTGCGCGGCGCGGTCGGCCGGATCGCCGCCTACCAGCGGGTCAGGCTCCACTGCGCCACGAACGCCGCGATCGCCGGGTTCGCCGCCGAGGGCGTCATGCATCTCCTGGCCGAACTCATGGACAACGCGGCGAACTTCTCGCCGCCCATCGACGAGGTCCATGTCTACGTCGAGGAACGCAGCGCCGGGATCGTCGTGACGATCGAGGACAGCGGCCTGAAGATGGCCGACGCGGCCATGCGCCGGGCCGAGGCCGCGGTGTCGGGCCGCGAGACGGACCTGGCCTCGCTCCAGGGCACCCGGCTCGGCCTCGCCGTGGTGGGCCGCCTCGCCGCCAAGTACCGGATGAGCGTGAACTTCCGGCCGTCGTCCCGCGGCGGCACCGGCGTCGTGGTCCTCCTTCCGCCGCAGCTGCTCGCCCAGCAGCGCGACCCCGCCCCGCAGCAGCCCCCGGTCCGCCGCCCCGCAGCCACCGCCCCTGTGACGGCCCCGGACCCCGCTCCGCGGGCGTCCGACGACACCACGCCCGGGATTCCCGCCCAGGCGGATCCTCCGTCCGCGACGCCGGGCGGCCTGCCCGTACGGGCGCCGGGCCGCACCATGGCCTCGGCAGAACGCGACCGCAAGGACCGCGCGCCCGCCGAAGGGGGCGGGCCGGCAGAGGAATCGGTGCGTGCGCCGCGCAACGCCGGTGCGCAGTTCGGCGCCTTCCACCGCGCGCGGCGTGCCCGCGACGAAACGCCCGGCACGTCCCTCGAGGTGCCCGGCCAGGCCGACGAGCCGCCGGCCGAGTAGCCCGCCCCGCTCCCCGCACGCGCCCGGGCACCGGCGCCCCCATCCCCCGTACGAGAACGTTTGATTGGAGGCACGGGCTGGTGAACCGGTTCGCCGGGCACAACCCGCCCCACACGCCATGCGGACCACTGACAACAGCCTGACCTGGCTCCTGGAGAGCCTGCTGGACCGAACGCCCGGGACGCGCCACGCCCTGGTGCTCTCCCGGGACGGTCTGAAGCTGTGCTGGAGCGAGCATCTGACCCTCGACCAGGCCGACCAGCTCGCGGCCATCTGCTCCGGCATCCAGGCGCTCGCCCAGGGCGCCTCGGTGGAGTTCGGCGACGGGACGGGCGGTGTGCGGCACTCGATGACCGAGTTCCACGGCGGTCTGCTGTTCATCGTCGAGGCGGGCGAGGGCGCGCATCTCGCGGTGATCGCCGAGGACGGCGCCGACCCGGGTGTGGTCGGCCACCAGATGAGCGAGCTGGTCGAGCAGATCGGCGAGCACCTGCGGGCCGAGCCACGGACAGCCGACGGCGAGAGCGCGTCCTCATGACGCGCCGGCCCGTCGACACCGGTGACCCGGACCGGCTGTACACGGTCACGGGTGGCCGCAGCCGGGCCGACGACGACACCTTCGACCTGGTCACCCTGGTCGTCGCCGAGTGCGAGCCCACGCCGGGGATGCAGTCGGAACACGTCCGCATCCTCGACCTGTGCCGGCATCCGGCGGCCGTGGTCGAGATCGCCGCCGAGATGAAGCTGCCGATCACGGTGGTCCGGATCCTGCTCGGCGATCTCCTCGCGACGGGCCGTATCACCGCCCGGCATCCACGCGCGGCGCGGTCTGTCGCCTCGCTCCCCGACTCCGCCCTTCTCAAGGAGGTGCTGCATGGACTCCGCAACCTCTGAGCTGCCCTCCCGTACGCCGCTTGCCGACGTCGCCGAGACCGGGCTCAAGATCGTCATCGTGGGCGGGTTCGGTGTCGGCAAGACGACCCTCGTCCGGTCCGTCAGCGAGATCCGGCCGCTGAACACCGAAGAGGTCATGACCCAGGCGGGCGTCGGCGTCGACGAGCCGGCCGGGGTCGCCTCGAAGACCACGACGACCGTGGCGTTCGACTTCGGGCGCATCAGCCTCACCGAGCGGATGGTGCTCTATCTGTTCGGCGCCCCCGGGCAGGAGCGCTTCTGGTTCCTGTGGGACCGGCTGTTCTCGGGGACGCTCGGCGCGGTCGTACTCGTCGACACGCGGCGGATGAGCGACTCCTGGTACGCCATCGACCGCCTGGAGCACCACAGGACGCCGTTCGTGGTCGCCGTGAACCGGTTCGACGACGACGGGACGCGGTTCTCCCTCGACGAGATCCGCCAGGCGCTCACGCTGCCCGAGCATGTGCCGCTGATCGACTGCGACGCGCGCGTCAGGTCGTCCGGCAAGCACGTCCTGATCACCCTCGTCGACCACCTCTACGAACTGGCCATGGCCCGGGAGAAGACACCATGACCGACGCGACCCCGCCGCCCGGCTGCCCCGCCCACTCCGGCGCGGTGGCCCTCAGCGGCCTGGAGTACCAGCAGACCCCGTCGGAGCTCTACCGGTCCCTGCGCAGGGAGCACGGCGCGATCGCGCCCGTCCTGCTCGACGGGGACATCCCCGCGTGGCTGGTCCTCGGCTATCCCGAGGTCACATATGTCACCAGCCACGACGAGCTGTTCGCCCGGGACTCGCGGCGCTGGAACCAGTGGGAGCACATCCCGGCCGACTGGCCGCTGATGCCGTTCGTCGGCTACCAGCCCTCGGTCCTGTTCACGGAGGGCGCCGAGCACCAGCGGCGCGCGGGCGTCATCACGGAGGCCCTCGAAGCGGTCGACCAGTTCGAACTCGCCCGCGACTGCGAGCGCATCGCCGACCAGCTCATCGACGCGTTCGCCGGCAGCGGCCGGGCCGAGCTGATGGGCGCGTTCGCGCACGCCCTGCCGATGCGGGCGGCGGTGCAGTTCTGCGGGATGCCCGCGGGCAGCACCGACACCGAGCAGCTGGTGGACGATCTGCGGATCTCCCTGGACGCGGCGGAGGGCGACGACCCGGTGGCCGCGTACGGCCGGGTGGGCGCGCGGATCCAGCAACTGGTCAAGGAGAAGCGGGAGTCGCCAGGTCCCGACGTCACGTCACGGATGCTGGCGCACCCGGCGGGCCTCACCGACGAGGAGGTCGTCCAGGACCTGATCTCCGTCATCGCGGCGGCGCAGCAGCCGACGGCCAACTGGATCTGCAACACGCTGCGTCTCCTGTTGACCGACGAGCGGTTCGCGCTGAACGTCTCCGGCGGGCGGCTCAGCGTCGGTCAGGCGCTGAACGAGGTGCTGTGGCTGGACACGCCCACGCAGAACTTCATCGGCCGGTGGGCGGTGCGCGACACGCAGCTGGGCGGGCGGCAGATCCGGGCGGGCGACTGTCTGGTCCTCGGCCTCGCGGCGGCCAACACCGATCCGCAGATCTGGCCCGAGTCGCAGGTGGGCGCGGAGAACTCGGCGCATCTGTCGTTCAGCAACGGCGAGCACCGCTGCCCGTACCCCGCCCCTCTCCTCGCGGACGTCATCGCCCGTACGGCGGTGGAGACGCTGCTGGAACGGCTCCCCGACCTGGTGCTCGCCGTGGAGCCGAGCGAGCTGACCTGGCGCCCGTCGATCTGGATGCGGGGGCTGACCGCGCTGCCGGTGCAGTTCACTCCCGTGTCGCACTGAGACCCACGGAGACCACGCGGCCGGGACCGGTCAACTGCCGGTCCCGGCCGCGTCGTTCAGGCCGTGACGGGGGTGAACTGCACCGGCAGGGACTGCGGGCCGCGGGTGAACACCCCTTGCTCCACGGGGTCGAACCCGTCGGCGAGCCGCACGTCAGGCATCGCGTCGAGGAGCTGGCCGACGCCGATCTCGACCTCGGCCTTGGCGAGCAGCGCGCCGACGCAGAAGTGCCGGCCGAGCGCGAAGGAGAGATGGTCGGCCGCCGCCGAGAACGCGTTCGTCGCGGTGAGGTCCTCGCGGAAGATGTCGAAGCGGTCGGGCTCCGCGTAGCGGTCCGCGTCGCGGTTGGCGGCGCCGATCAGACAGGTGACGGTCGCTCCCGCGGGTATCGTGCCGCCGCTGACCTCCACGTCGGTCGCCGACTGGCGCATGATCATGTGGACCGGCGGGGTGTAGCGCAGCGTCTCGGCGAAGGCGCGGGCGATCAGCGAGCGGTCCTCGCGGACGGCGTCGAGCTGCTCGGGGTGGGTGAGCAGATTGGCGAAGATGCTGGCGATGGCCTTGTCGGTGGTCTCGCCGCCGGCCGCGAGGAGCAGGCTGCAGAACGCCTTGATGTCCTCGTCGCTCATGCGGACGCCGTCGACCTCGGCGGCGCAGAGCGAGGAGAGCAGGTCGTCGCCGAGGTTGTCCCGGCGCTGCCGGATGATCGGGATCATGTACTCGGCGAACTCGACGCGGGTGCGCTCACCGGCCGCCGCGACGTCCTTGTCGCCGGACAGGTTGCCGAGGAACGCGATGACGGTGGTGTACCAGCCGTGGAACCGCGCGTGGTCCGCCTTGTCGAGGCCCAGCATGTCGGCGATCACGTTGACGGGGAAGCGGGTGGCGTACGCGTCCACGAGGTCTACGGAGCCGGTGGCGCGGAACGTGTCGATCAGTTCGCGGGAGTTGCGCTCGATGACGGGCAGGAACTTCTCCTGGAGGTCGCTGCCGCGGAACGCCGGTGCGACGAGGGCTCGGCGGACCGCGTGCTCACGCCCGCTGAGCTGGAGGATCGTCTTGCCGTGGACGGGCTCGATCTGCCAGTTGTAGTTGTCGGTCGTGAACTGCGACTCCTTGTCCTTGAAGACGCGCTCGACATCGGCGTACCGCGAGATGACGTAACTCTGCGTGGCCTCGTGCCAGATGAGCGGAGAGTGCTCACGCATGGCCGCGTAGGCCGGGTACGGATTCTCGGCGAACTCCGGCGACAGTATGTCGGGGACCTGTGCGGTGGACATGAAGCTCCCTCGGTCAGTAACAGGCAACGCCCACCAGGTTATTGATCATCCGTCGGCGGAGACAGACCCCCCTCGGGGATTCCCTGTGATTGCCGGCGTGCTGGGCCGGGGCGCTCAGTCGTCCGAGCGGCAGATGATGAAGTCGGGGAAGACGTGCCGGCCGGGCCGGTCGCCGATTTCCTCGATCGCGCGGCGGATGTCCCGCAGTTGCCCGACAGTCATCTCCAGCGGTGGCTCGTCCGGCTGACAGGTCGTCCGGATCGGGTAGTCGACGCCCCGCTCGCCGCTCATCTCGATGTGGCAGCCCAGGACGTGGGTGACCGTACGGGTACCCGCGAACTCGACCAGGCGGTCGATGGACTCGGTGAACGCCGCCCAGTCCTCGACGTACAGCCGCCCGGGATACACCGTGTCACCGGTGAGCAGAAAGCCGGTGTGCGGGTCGTAGTAGGTGACGGCCGCCGCATGGTGGCCCGGTGTGGCCAGGCACTCCAGCACGCGGCCTCCCAGGTCGACGCGGGCCACTTGGCCCTCGTCGTCCGCGAACCCGAAGAACTCCCAGGCGGTGTCACGATCCGCCCCGACGACGCGCGTGTGGGGCCGATCGGCGAACTGGACGTCTCCCGCGACATGGTCCCCGTGGGCGTGCGTATGCAGGACAAGGAGCTCGTACGTGTCCCTGGGGTGTTCGGCCAGCCAGTCCTCGATGAGCTCGTCGACGACCCGGCGCAGGGGAAAGTGCCGGGCGGACGCGGTGGCTCCCGTGTCGATGAGTACGGCGCGTGCGTTGCCGAACAGCAGAAACAGGAACGGCGCCTCGTAATGCACGGCCATGTTCTGCCGCAGGACGACCGTGTGCTCGTCATAGGCGTGCACCTGGATGTCCGGGTCGGTGTTGTGCTTCGCCGACACCGATCCATGGATCCAGCGGACACCCAGCGTGTGCGGCTCGGGCCGCCCCTCGGTCACGAAGTCGACCTGCCGCGCGGTTCCACCCATTCCGTCTCCTTAAGAGAGTCACCCTCCGAGGGCATCACCCTGGCCCCCGAACCGGGCTGAACGCGTGACCTGGGTAACGCGGAGGGGGGTCGGGCCTGTGAAGCACCCCATAGGAGCCAGATCACATACTAAAGGTGGTAGTAGCCGGTGGGGCCGCCCGAGGTGCATAGAAGGCGCCCTATCCGGTCATTTCGGACATTCCTCCGTAGTGGGGTAGTACGTCACATCCTTGCGCCCCCTCACGGGCATCGCTAACTATGGCTGTCGTCCCGGAGAACGGGTCGGAGCACGAGCGAAGTCGCTCGCTCCGGACTCCCGGGTCAGGACGCGGATCCCGACTCCGCTCCAGGCGCCACCACACCGGCCGGCGCCGCACGATGTCCCCGAACATGAAGAGGTAATCCCGTATGGCCTTCTCCACCCCGATCACCGCTGCCGCCCGCCCCACCCGCTTCAAGCGCACCACCGTCACGGTCCTGGCCGCCGCCGGTCTCGCGGGCGCGGCACTGACCTTCGCCCCGTCCCCCGCGCAGGCCGCCGAGCCCGCCGCGACGCCGAAGTCCGCTCACTCCGTGTCGACCAAGGCGGCCACCGACGGGAACAACGTCGACGGCTGGATCAACGAAGCCCTCAAGGTCATGAAGGCCAAGGGCATCCCCGGCTCCTACGAGGGTCTGAAGCGCAACATCATGCGTGAGTCCTCCGGCAACCCGAACGCCGTGAACGGCTACGACGTGAACGCGGTCAACGGCACCCCGTCCAAGGGCCTGCTGCAGGTCATCCAGCCGACCTTCGACGCCTACCACGTCGCCGGCACCGCCAAGAGCCTGACGGACCCGGTCGCCAACATCACCGCGGCCGCCAACTACGCCGCCGACCGGTACGGCTCCATCGACAACGTCGACTCCGCGTACTGAGTCGTCGTCACCGCACGCACACGCCGTAACTGATCCACGGCACATCTCAACCCTCGAACGGAGGGCAGCGCCCATGCCGCACACCAGCGGAGACGAAGGGCACGCGCCCTCAGACGACGCCCTTGAACACCCCGGCTACGGGTCCGCGAACCTGCACCGCTCACGCGGCAGGTCACGCAGGAAACGGCTGCGCGTCATCACGTACACCGCGCTCGGCGCCGTCCTCGTCGGCGGCGGTGGTGTGGCCTACGCGTGGTCGCACCTGAACGGGAATCTCAAGGGCACGGACATCAATGCCGTACTGGGCGAGAACCGCCCGGACGCGGGGCACGACGGGGCGATGAACATCCTCCTCCTCGGCTCCGACTCGCGCGCCGGCACACACGGCAAGTACGGCAAGGGCGTCACCGGCGCCCGCTCGGACACGGCGATGGTGCTGCACGTCGACAAGAGCCACAAAATGGCCTCCGTCGTCAGCATCCCCCGCGACACGATGGTCGACCGGCCGCAGTGCGCGAAGCCGTCGGGCGGCACGGCGCCGGGCGAGCATCAGTCGATGTTCAACGCGGCGTACCAAGTGGGCGGTCCCGCCTGCACCGTGAAGACGGTGGAGAAGATGTCGGGCGTCCGCATGGACCACTATCTCGAGGTCGACTTCAAGGGCTTCCAGAAGTTCGTCGACGAGCTCGGTGGTGTCGACATCAGCACCCACCGGGCCATCAAGGACGCCGGCAGTCACCTGTCCCTGAGCGCCGGGAAGCACACCCTCAAGGGTGAACAGGCCCTGGCGCTCGTGCGGACCAGGCACGCCGTCGGCGACGGCAGCGACCTGGGGCGGATCCAGCTCCAGCAGACTTTCATCAAGGCACTGATCCACCGCGCCGAGTCGATCGACGTGGTCGGCAACCCCGCCAGGACGTACGAGCTCGCCGACACCGCGACCAAGACCGTGAGCGCCGACTCCGGTCTCGCGTCCGCGGACAAGCTGCTCGGCCTGGCGAAGGACCTGAAGGGCATCAGCCCCGACCACATGAACATGGTCACGCTGCCGGTCCGCTACGACGCCGAGGACGCCGGCCGCGTCCTGCCGCTGGCCAAGGCGTCCCACCAGGTCTGGCAGGCCCTGCGCGACGACCGTCCGATCCCGAAGTCCGCGACCGAGAACTCGGTCGCCGCACGGACCGACTCACCGGTGTCCGCCGGCACCTAGGGCGCCGTGCGTCACGGCAGGTCGGTGCGGCCCAGCCAGGCCGGTTTCACCGGCACCCCGTCCTCGTACCGGTCCGCAGTCGGGCCCGAGGACGCCGGAGCGGCGTCCTCGGGGGGTGCGGCGGTCGGGGTGGCGGTGTCCTCGGGTGTCGGCACAGGGGTCGGCTGCGGCTCGGGCGGCGGCGCGGCACTGTCCTTCACCAGTTCCGCGACCGTGAACCGGGAACTGAAGGACTGCCAGGCACCGTCGATGACGAGCAGGAATCCGTCGGCGGTGCGGAAGATGCGGCTGCGCTTCGGACTGCGGGGATGCTCCGGCGTATAGCGCCCGATACACTCCGCCAGCTCCGCGAGGGCCTGTTCCCGCGAGCCCTCCACATGCCCGAGCACGGACGCTTCCATGTGCTTGCGCTCCCCCGTCCCCACCGTCATCTCGACGATCAGCCCCCAAGTGGCCATGTGCCGCCCCCTTTTCCGCTCGTTCGGCTCACCCACAGCGTAGGGCGCTGCCCACCTGGGCGATCAGCGGTGGCGGGCCGGAACACCCGCTCGTAGCTTCGCCATATGACCAAGCGACAGATTGCGTACCTCGCATGCACCGCGGCCGTCGTCGTGTCGGGGGTGGGGGCCGCGGCCCCGTCGGCCGACTGCCGGACGGTGCACCGGGTGAACCCGGGCGAGTCGATCCAGAAAGCCGTGAGCACAGCAAAGCCGGGAGACGTCATCGTCCTCTCCCCCGGCACCTACCACGAGAGCGTCAGCATCACCGTGTCCGGGCTGACGCTGCGGGGCGCGAGCGACCGGTCCACCGTCATCGTCCCTGCCGCGGCATCCGCTGCCGGCGCCTGCGCCAAGGCCGGCAACGGCATCTGCGTCACCGGGACCAAGAGCAAGCCCGTCGAGAACGTCACCGTGCGCTCGCTGACCCTTCGTGGTTTCAAGAAGAACGGTCTGTGGGCGACCGGGACCGATCGCCTCCGGGTCGAGGGAGTGACCTCCGAGAAGAACGGCCAGTGGGGCATCGCCCAGGAGAGGTCCGTGCGCGGGGTGTTCCGCCACGACACCGTCGAGGCCAACGGTGACGCCGGCCTCTTCCTGGCCAACACGGTCGACGCCGAGGAGGGGGCCCCGAACTCCGAGGCGGTGATCAGCAACAACCGTCTGCTCGGCAACCGGATCGGAGTCACCGTGCGGCGGCTGCGGAACGTGGCCGTCGATAACAACGAGGCGACCGGCAACTGCACCGCGATGTTCCTCGTGGGTGACGAGAACAAGCCGCGCACCGGGGGGCTGAAGGTGCAGAACAACTACATCCACGACAACAACAAGTACTGCGCCGCGACCGCGCGTCTGCCCTTCCTCCAGGGGTCGGGCATCATCCTCACCGGCGTCGAGGACTCGCTGGTGGCGGAGAACGGCGTCGAGGACAACGTGGGCAAGGCCCCGATGTCGGGCGGCATCGTGCTCGCCAAGAACTTCAAGGGTGCCCTCAACCAGCGCAACGAGATCCGCGACAACCTCGTGATGGGCAACGGCACGGCCGACCTGGCCAGCCAGGACAAGGGCAAGGGCAACACGTTCCACGACAACGCGTGTGCGGTCTCTGTGCCCGCCGGAATGTGCTGAGGGCCAACGCCATGTCCGCACACACATCACGCCAGCAGAAGCGAGGCAACAGATGACAACCGTTGATGAGGCCACCCAGTCACCCATGCGCCTGCGGGAGCTGGTTTTCGGGGCCGCGTGCGCCGCCGCCGTACGCGCGGCCGCCCGCCTGGGTGTCGCCGACGCCCTGGACGACACGCCCATGAGCGCGGAGGACCTGGCGGCTGCGGTGAAGACCCAGCCGTTGACACTGCGCCGGCTGCTGCGCGCACTGTCCAGCCAGGGCGTCTTCACCGAACTCCCGGACGGCACGTTCGCGCACACGGACATGTCCCGGCTCCTGCGCGAGGACGACCCGCACAGCCTGCGCTACATCGCGCTGTGGTGCACCGAGCCGTGGACCTGGAACGTCTGGCCGAAGCTCGACGAGGCGGTGCGCCACGGCCGCAACGTCTTCGAGGACGTGTACGAAGCTGAGTTCTTCACCTATCTCAACCAGCAGGCCCCCGAGTCGGCGCACGTGTTCAACCGCGCCATGACGACGTCCAGCGAGCAGTCCGCGCGCGACGTCGCCGACCTCCTCGACCTGACGGGCGTGGCCTCGGTCGCGGACATCGGCGGCGGTCACGGGCAGGTCGTGGCCAGCCTGCTGGAGAAGCACCCCGACATGCACGGCACCCTGCTCGACCTGCCGGGGGTGGTCGAGAACGCCGATCCGCGCCTGCGCGACGGCGGTTCGCTGGCCTCGCGGGTGCGCATCGTCGCCGGTGACTGCCGCGAGGACATCCCGGTCCAGGCGGATGTCTACATCATCAAGAACATCCTGGAGTGGGACGACGACAGCACCCGCAGGGCGCTGGCCAACGTCCGCAAGGCGGCGCGGCCCGGCGCCCGCGTCGTCGTCATCGAGAACCTCGTCGACGACACCCCGTCGATGAAGTTCACGACGTCCATGGACCTGCTGCTGCTCCTCAACGTCGGCGGCGCGAAGCACACCCGGCTGAGCATGGTCGAGCGGCTGACGGACGCGGGGCTCGTCCTCGGCGAGGTCCGCCCCGTCAACGCGTATCTGCACGCCTTCGAGTGCACCGTCCCCGCCTGACCGGGACATCACCTCCGGACAAACCCGAGGCCGCCGGCTCCGCGTCTGACGCGGGACCGGCGGCCTCGGGTTGTGTCGTGCCCTCACTCAGGAGGGGTTGTTCCGGTCCCAGTGGTAGAAGCGGTGCGCCATGGCGTCCTTGGGGCTGCGCCAGGTCTCGGGGTCGTACGCGCTGACGTACGCCGACAGCTGATCGCTGACACTGCGGAACTCGGGGTGCCCGGCCACCTTCGCGATGACGGGCGCCGGGTCCTCGTCGGACTCGATGAGGTGCAGGTACACGTCACCGAACTGGAAGAGGCTGCGCCGGTTGACACCGATCAGGTGCGGGAGCTCACCTCGGTCGGAGGCGGCGAACACGTCGGAGATCGCCGGCGCCGAACCGGGCGCCATGCGGGCGACGATCAGGGCGTGATGCATCGGGTTTCCTTTCCGGGCGGGCGATCAGCGGGGGACGGCGGCGTTCTGGCGGTCACGGGCGACGCGCTCGATCCGGTCGCGGATGAGGCCCATCTGCGTGACGGAGTTGCGGTTGATGTTGTCCGTCATCCAGGCGTCGTCGACCGGGGCCTCGGGCTTCATCGCGAAGTCCTGCACCCAGTCCATGCGGGTGCCTTCCGGGGTCTCCGTGTAGTCCCACCGGATGTCCATGTGCGCGAAGGGCCCGGTCTCGACGCGACGGGCACGCACGGACCGCTTGGCGCGGTCCACGGTCCGCTCCGAGACCCAGCTCCACACCTTCCCGTTGTCGTCCGGGTGCATGGTCAGGCGGAAGGTCGTCTTGTCGCCCTCGCGGGAGAGGACTTCGAGGGACGCGTACTCGCTGAAGAGCTGCGGCCAGTTCTCGATGTCGTTGGTGACGTCCCAGACGAGGTCGATGGGAGCGTCGATGGTGACGCTGTTCTCTGTGTGTCCGGACATGTCAGGCTCCAGCCTTGAGGTTGCTGTTGACGAGGTCGAGGAACTCGCGGGGCGTCTTGCAGCGCTCCGAGTCCGGGGGAAGCGACTGGCCGGACCGGTTCTCGAGCTCGCCCACGATGCCGAGCAGGCCGAGCGAGTCGAGGCCGACGGAGTCGAACGGGGAGTCCGGCGACTGCTTGAGCTGATGGGGGTCCACGGTGACTCCGGCCGCCTTCTTCATCAGGCGGGCCAGTTCGTCGAAGGTCAGTTCTGCGGTGATCATGCGGGTGTTCTCCTTCCCGCCCGGTCGTTACCGGGCGGAGTCGCCACCGCGGCGCACTACCAGCGCCGCGTTGGAGCCCATGAGTCCCCTGCTGAGGACCAGGGCTGTGCGTAGCTCGGCGGGGCGAGCGCGAGACATCACCAGGTCGAGGTCGTGGCAGATGTCGAACACGTTGGGGGTGGGGGGTACGAGGCCGTTCTCCATGGCGAAGACGGCGGACACGACGTCCAGGACGGGCGCCGCGCAGTAGGCCCGCCCCGTACCGGTCTTGGGTGCCGTGACGGGTACACGCCTGCCGTGTGCACCCAGGACGTCGGCGATGGCCAGCGCCTCGGCGCGGTCCGCCGCCGGGACGCCCATGGCGTCGGCGAAGACGACGTCGATCTCCTCGGGGGCGCAGCCCGCCTCGTCGAGGGCGCCCTTGATCGCGCGGGCGAGCCCCTCGCGGGACTCCTCCCACTGGGAGGCGCCGGTGAAGGTGGCCGAGTGGCCGGCCACGACGGCCCGGATGTCCGACCCCCGCTCGCGGGCACGGGTCTCGTCCTCGACGACGAGCATCGCGCCGCCCTCGGCGGGCGCGAATCCGCGCGCTCCCGAGGTGAAGGGCAGGTAGGCCCGGTCGGGGTCCTCGGCGGTGCTGAGCTCGGGGTAGCCGAGCTGGCACACCATCGAGTACGGGGCGAGGGGTGCCTCGGCGGATCCGACCACCATGGCGCCGGTGCCGCGCCGTACGGTGCGGGCCGCGTGCGCGATGGCGTCCAGGCCGCCCGCCTCGTCGCTCGCGACCACTCCGCACGGCCCCTTGAAGCCGCTCCAGATCGAGATCTGTCCGGTGCTGGCCGCGTAGAACCAGGCGATGGACTGGTAGGGGCCCACGAACTTGGAGCCCTGACCCCACAGCTTCTGGAGCTCCCGCTGCCCGAACTCGCCGCCGCCGGAACCGGCCGCGGTGACCACGCCGATGGAGTACGGCTCCGCGGGGTCACCGCGGCCGAGGCCCGCGTCGTCGAGGGCGAGCGCCGCGGCGGCCATACCGAAGTGGGTGAACCGGTCCGTCTGGACGAGGAACCGCTCCTCGATGAGGTCCGCGGGATCGAAACCGCGGACCTCACCCCCGACGCGGAGCGGCAGGTTCTCGCATCCTTCGCGGGTGATCCGGTCCAGGGCGCCGAGGCCCTCCCGGACGGATTTCCAGTACGCCTCGGCGTGCAGTCCGTTGGGCGCGATCACACCGATCCCGGTGATGGCCGCGCCGCGGGTGCGGTCCGTTCTCATCGTGTCCTCCCACCTGCCTCAGTCAGGAGCACCGCGGACTGGAACCCGCCGAATCCGCTGCCGACGGAGAGAACGTTCCGCAGCTTTCGCGGACGTGCGGTGCGCGGTACGTAGTCCAGGTCGCACTCGGGGTCGGGGGTCTCGTAGTTCGCCGTGGGCGGCACCACCTGGTGCTTCATGGCAAGGACGCAGGCGACCACCTCTATCGCGCCGATCGCGCCCAAGGAGTGGCCCACCATGGATTTGATGGAACTCATGGGTGTCTTGTAGGCGTGAGCCCCCAGGGACACCTTGACCGCGGCCGTCTCGTGCCGGTCGTTCTGTCTGGTGCCCGAACCGTGGGCGTTGACGTAGTCGATCAGCGTGGGGTCGAGGCGGGCCTGGCCGAGCGCGTTGTCGATCGCCCGGGCCATCTCCAGGCCTTCGCTGGTGAGACCGGTCATGTGGTAGGCGTTGCCGTAGGTGGCGTAGCCGCTGAGCTCGCAGTAGATGTGCGCGCCTCGCGCACGGGCGTGCTCGTAGTCCTCCAGGACGAGCACCGCGGCGCCCTCGCCCATCACGAAGCCGTTGCGCTCGGCGTCGAAGGGGCGGGAGGCGTGCTCGGGATCGTCGTTGTTGGGCGACGTCGCCTTGATCGCGTCGAAGCACGCCATCGTGATCGGGGAGATCGGCGAGTCCGACGCCCCGGCGATGCATATGTCGGCGCGGCCTTCCTCGATGGTGTGGAAGGCGTAGCCGACCGCATCGAGCCCGGAGGTGCAGCCGGTGGATACCGTCTGCACCGGGCCCTGGGCACCGAACTGTTCGGCGACGACCGAGGCGAGTGTGCTCGGCGAGAACGCCATGTGGAGTTTCGGTTCGGCCGCGCGGTGGTCCACGTCCCACCGCTTGCCGCCCTCGCTGACCCGCACGTAGTCGCGCTCCAGGCGGGTGGTGCCGCCGATGGCGCTGCCGAGCGAGACTCCGATGCGCCAGGGGTCCTCGACTCCGGTGTCGATCCCGGAGTCCTTGACGGCTTCGCCGGCGGCGATGACGGCGAACTGGATGTACCGGTCTGCGTGTTCGACCAGCTCCGGGTCGAGCCCGTGTGCGAGCGGGTCCAGGTCGCATTCGGCGGCGATGCGTGAGCGCAGGCCCACCGGGTCGAAGAGCGTGATGCCGCGGGTCGCGGTACGGCCGTTGGCGAGAAGGTCCCAGAACGCGCTCGCCCCGATACCGCCCGGGGCGACTACACCGACACCGGTGACAGCCACCCGCCGGGTCACGTTATGGCCCCACTACGCTCGGACGACTGCCCGTGTTCCGGCGCGGACAGGTCGGGGCCACCGGTGATGAACCCGGGTCCGGATCCGGCGCCCTCGGTCACCTCCGTGTCGACGTGGCCGAGGCTGGGGCGCGGGGCGAGCGGGCCGAGGTGGAAGACCATACGGGCCTCCACGTCGCCGACGTTGCGGAAGCGATGGCGCACGTTGATCGGGATCAACAGGCCCTGATCCGGGCGGAGTTCATACGTCTCGCCGTCCAGGTCCACCTCGAGGGCGCCGTTGACGACGTAGACGAACTCCTCCGAGTACGGGTGGTAGTGCTCGCCGATGCGCTCGCCGGGCTGGACGAGGGCCAGGCCCATGAAGCCACTGGTGGAGCCGACCGTCGCGGGCGTGAGCATGGCCCGCAGATCACCTCCTCGCCGGCGGTT
The DNA here is from genome assembly GCF_045162695.1 of Streptomyces sp. NBC_01003. NCBI lineage: Bacteria > Bacillati > Actinomycetota > Actinomycetes > Kitasatosporales > Streptomycetaceae > Streptomyces > Streptomyces sp. NBC_01003. Next base: position 8,754,829 of record NZ_CP108707.1, on the reverse strand, counting down.
GGGCTCCGTCTCGCTCAGATCCACGATGCGTGGATTCTTGATCATGGTTGATACCTCCGGGTGCGGCGGTGGCGTCCGGGGCCCTTGCCCACGGACACCCCGCGGGTTGTCCGTCAGGAACCCGCCGAGCTGCGGTCGGTGATGGGCATCATGTCGGCGTGCGACAGAAGCCGGTTGATGTTGCGCTCCGTCTGCAGGGAGCCCTCGACGCCGATGGCTGCGCCGTCGAGGAGCTTCTCGAGCTCCTGGCACTTCTTCGCGCCGTTGAGGCCGAGGGAGGCGACGGGGTCGGCGTCGAGCTCACCCGTGATGTCGATGAGACGCACCACGATGTCGTCGCGCTGGAAGACGGTGCTGCCGTACACCGGGTTGCCCGGGGCGTCCGCCGCGGCCGCGTCCTGCTCGGCGAGCAGCCGGGCCAGGTCCATCCCGCGGCCCTTCTTGGCCGGGTAGTACAGGGCGTGACGCCGCAGGTCGGTCGGTACCGGGATGTCGGACACGACGTGGTGGACGGCCGGGAGCGCGGCCCGGGTGAAGAACACGCGCGCCGACTCGGGGTCGGTCAGGTCCCGGTGCTGTTCGAGGTAGGGGTTGATGGCTTCCTCTACCGCCCGCACCTCGGGCTGACGGGCGACGTGGCGCAGCGCAGCGAGGAGGTCGCCCTCGACCTCCACGGCCCGCACGACGCGGTTGCCGTGCATGAAGAGCGAGGTGCGGCGCAGGCGCGTGGTGTCGTCGACCTGGGCCTGGGGCGACTGGTACCCGGCCAGGATCTCCGCGACCTTCGACTCGGAGCCCGGCTTGACGGTGAAGGTGAGGGCGTGGCGCGCCGCGCCGTCGCCCACCCGGGCCGCCACTGCGTTCGCCGCCGCCGGCGCCGGCGTGACCGGCTGGGCGGGGTTGGTCTCCCGGAGGATGCTGTAGCGCATCGACCGGGTGTCCTTGACGCAACTGTGCATCGGCCTGACGGTCTCGACGTGCTCCTCGCTGTTCACCCACGCGAGGAAGGGCGGGGCGCTCTCCCACTCGCTGGTGATGAGCCACTGCGAGGGGTTCTCGATCGACTGGCAGAGCTGGTCACTGAGGTGACCGGGCACGGACGCGACCTGATTGCGCATGTGCTCGTACGCGTCCAGGAACTGCTGCTGGGCTCCCTCGTACAGATCGAGCAGAAGGATCACTCGCAGCCTGGAACCGTCGAAGGCCGACTGCGATATACGTCCTGAGATCGGAGTCATACGACACACCTCTCCTCTTCTTCGCAAAAGATCAGGAACGACCACCGCGTCCGAAATGCCGGGGTCGCATGAGCCGATCGTTGATCGGCCCCCCGGCGGGCGCGATCCCCAAGCGCCGTACGGGTGAGCGGAGCACCCGTCCGGGTGCTCCGGGGGGCGAAGCGGCACGGGGAGGCATGGACTGTGATCCCAACCACTGACCCAGGTCGCCGCTGCGGCTGGAGGCAAGAATGAACCCGTCGGAAGAGGCCCCGAAGGGCACTCAGAACGTGCCGGTACTCATAGTCGGCGGCTCCCTGGTGGGCCTGTCGACCTCACTGTTCCTGGGGCGTCTCGGCGTCCCGCACATGCTCGTTGAGCGCCACTCGGGCACCTCGATCCATCCGCGCGGGCGCGGCAACAACGTGCGGACCATGGAGCTGTTCCGGGTCGCCGGAGTCCAGCAGCGCATCAAGGACGCCGCATCGGTCCTGGCCGACAACCACGGCATCCTGCAGACGCCGACCCTGGTGGGCGACGCCGGCGAGTGGCTGTTCAAGGAGATCGACCCCGGTGGCGGGCTCGCCCGCTTCAGCCCCGCCGGATGGTGCCTGTGCAGCCAGAACGACCTCGAACCCGTACTCCTGGAGAGCGCGCGGGAGTTGGGCGGGGACCTGCGGTTCCACACGGAACTGATGTCGTTCGAGCAGGACGCCGAGGGCGTGACCGCACAGCTCAAGAGCCGCGACACGGGCGAGCACACCACCGTCCGGGCGAAGTACCTCGTCGCGGCGGACGGGCCGCGCAGCCCCATCCGCGAGCGGCTCGCCATCGGGCAGACCGGCCCGGGCGACCTGTTCCACAACGTGAGCGTCACGTTCACCTCGCGCGGCCTCGCGGACTTCGTCGGCGACCGGCGCTTCATCGTGTGCTACCTCACGAACCCGGAGGCCGACGGCGCTCTCCTGCCGGTCGACAACCGTGAGCACTGGGTGTTCCACGCTCCCTGGCACCCCGAGAACGGGGAGACGCTCGAGGAGTTCACCGACGAGCGGTGCACGGAACACATCAGGCGCGCCACCGGAGTCCCGGACCTCGACGTGCAGATCACCGGCAGGGCCGCCTGGCACGCCGCCGAGCGGGTCGCCGAACGGTACTCGGACGGGCGGGTGTTCCTCGCCGGCGACTCGGCCCACGAGATGTCCCCCACCGGGGCGTTCGGGTCCAACACCGGTATCCAGGACGCGCACAACCTCGCCTGGAAGCTGGCCGCCGTGCTCGGCGGCTGGGCAGGTCCCGGTCTGCTGGAGTCCTACGACCTGGAGCGCCGGCCGGTCGCGGAGGCGACGAGCGCCCGCGCCTCGTCGCGGTCGGTCGAGCACAGCCACCCGGGATACACCCCTGGCCCGGAAGCCGGCGGCGCCGGCGGCCTCAGCGGCCCTGGTGGTCCTGGCGGGCCCGGCGGCCCCGGCGGCAAGAAGGGCGGCATCCTCAATGTGGCGCTGGGCTACCGCTATCCGCGCGGCGCGGTCCTCGGCGTCGACCCGGCGACGCCGGTCGTACCCGAGGGAATGCGGCTGACGGGCGAACCCGGGAGCCGCGCGCCCCACATGTGGCTGCACCGCGCCGGCACCCGGATCTCCAGCCTCGACCTGTACGAGAGGTCGCTGGTGCTCCTGAGCTCCGGGGACGGCGACGGCACGTGGCACACCGCGGGGACGGCCATCGCACAACGGCTGGCCGTCCCGCTCGACTCGTACCGCATCGGCAGTGGGCCCGACGCGGAGCTGAACCCCGTGGGCGATGTGGACTGGGCCGAGGCCCATGGCGTCGCCCCGGGCGGTGCGGTACTCGTCCGCCCTGACGGGTTCGTCGCGTGGCGGTCCGAAGGGCCGTCGGCGGATCCCGGGAAGGAACTGCGGGACGCTCTCATGGGAGTCCTTGACCGGGACTGACAACTCCCGACGGCCTCAGACAAGATGGGCGAAGACCACCAGGTTGTCGGTGTAGTCCTTCTTGCCGTGGTCGTACGCCCCGGCGCAGGTGATCAGTCGCACCTGGGCCTGGGGCGTGTCCCCGTACACGCGCTCGTTGGGGAAGGCGTTCTTCGCGAACGTCTCAACGCTGTCGACCACGAAGGAGGCCGTGCGCGAGTCGTCCCTCTTGACGGTGAAGGTGTCCCCCGTCTTCATAGCCCTGAGGCTGGCGAACACCGCGGCTGACGTCTTCGTGTCGACATGCCCGGCGATGATCGCGGTACCGGTCTCGCCCGGGGACACGCCTTCGGCCTGCCAGCCGACCAGGTTCGTGTTGGCGGCGGGCGGGGGCTGGAGCTGGCCCGTGGGGCCGATGGCAAGGCGGGTGAAGGGGGCGTCCACGCCGATCTTCGGAATGAGCAGCCGCGTGGGATTCGCCCGCGGCAGATGCTTCCCGACGGGCGCCGGCTCTGCGGGCGCCGCGGGCGCTACGGGCTCTGCGGGCGCTACGGGCTCTGTAGGCGCTGCGGGCTCTGTAGGCGGAACAGGCATGTCGGGCAGAGTGGGCTCCGAGGACGGCGCGAGCGCCGCCGCGGGACGCGAAGCGCCGGAGGAATCGGAGATGTCGGACGTCTCTTCTTGACCGCCGAACAGGCTGACCAGCAGGACGACGATTCCGATGGACCACACGATCCATGGGCCGCGGCGGGAGCGGCGCTCGGGCGGCGCGGACTCGGTCTGATTGGGGGAAGGCATCCGGTCTGCCATCTGGCACCACCTCACTGGAACGAGCAGATCTGCAACAGCGCAAGAAGATCGGAAACAGCAAAAGAGTCCGGCAACAGCGCAAGCCGTCCGGGACCGGTTCACATAGTCGGGAGCTTCAAGAGAGAACTGGGCAAAAAAGAAAGCCAGCCGGGCCGCCGCGACGTGTTAACGCGGCGGCCCCGGCTGCTATGACAGGCACCGCCGGTCAGGACGCGCGGTGGGACGCGCTCTTACGGCGCATCGCGAACGCTCCGGCCGCGGCGACCGCGAGGACCGCGATGCCGCCTGCCGTGACACCCGGCGACGTGGCGAGCCCGCCGCCACCGGTGTGCATACCGCCGCTGGGCTTCTCGCGCTTGGAGTCGGAACCCCACGAGCCCTTGCCCTCGTCGTCGCCGTCGTTCTTGTAGCTCTCCGGGTCGTACTTCTCCTTGTCCTGGGTCCAGTCGTCCTCGTTCAGCGCGGTGAGGGCGCCACCACCGGTGTGGACGCCACCACGCGGCTTGCCGTGGTCCGAGCCGTAGGCGCCGCCATGCTCCTTGCCGCCCTGGCCGCCGTGCTCCTTGCCGCCCCAGTCGCCATGCTCCTTGCCGCCCTGGCCGCCGTGCTCCTTGCCGCCCCAGTCGCCACGCTCCTTGCCGCCCTGGCCGCCGTGCTCCTTGCCGCCCTGGCCGCCGTGCTCGTCCGAGTCGCCCTTCTTGTTCTCGTCCTTGCTCCAGTCGTCGCCCTTCACCATGGCCAGCGCACCGCCACCGGTGTGCATGCCACCACGGGGCTTGCCGTAGCCGTCGCGCTCGTTCTTGCCCGAGCCGTAGCCGCCCTTGCCCGAGCCGCGCTCATCCTTGCCCGAGCCGTGCTCGTCCGAGTCACCCTTCTTGTTCTCGTCCTTGCTCCAGTCGTCACCCTTCACCACGGAGAGGGCGCCACCACCGGTGTGCAAGCCACCACGCGGCTTGCCGTGGCCGGAGCCGTAGCCGTCGCGCTCGTTCTTGCCCGAGCCGTAGCTGTCGCGCTCGTTCTTGCCCGAGCCGTGGTCGCCCTTGCCCGAGCCGCGCTCATCCTTGCCCGAGCCGTGGTCGCCCTTGCCCGAGCCGTGGTCGTCGCCGCGATTGCTGTCGTTGTCGTGCTCTGTGCTGTAGGAAGAGTCATCGTTGTCCCAGTCGCCTGCGGCGACTGCGTACGCACCGGGAGCAGCCATGGCGAGTGCAGCCGTGGCCGTCGCGGTAGCGAGGAGCATGCGAGCAGAACGCATCGTCGAAGTCCTTCCGCCGCGGCCAGGCCACTGACGCTTTGTCAGCTCGACTTACCCGGCCCCGACGTGATAACCGTCGGCCACAGGTGGCCCACGCACCACTCGAACCGCCCGCCTGGCCGATAGTATGGTTATCACCCACTCGGCCCCCAATGGCTCAACCGGGGGGCGGGTCACGGATCCTGACCAGGCATTTCGCCAGGGGATTTCCCCGACTTCCGGCTTGCGGTCCGCTTATGGCACAACCCGATCGGCCCCGACACGACTGCGCGCGCCCGGCCCCTCGAACGCACCAGCCCGACCCACCCATCTCGCTGACGACGGGTCCGATACGCCCCGTCCAGGTCCCTGACGCCCAGTCCGATCCGACCACACCCGATCGCTGACGAAGAGTCTGATCCGCGCTTGCCGCGGCGCTCCCTGACAACGGGTCCGATCCACTGACCCCGATCGCTGACGGCCAGTCCGATCCGCCTGGCCCAGTGACTACGGGGGCCCACGGCCGTCACGCTGTCGCGACACGCCGACGCACGATGAACTTGACCCTGCTCACGGTCTCCTCATGGTGGCTCCCCGCATAGCACCGCCCAAAACTATGGTGCCCCACCACATGTGCCGTTGACCTGCGTCTTTCTACCTTGTGCCGACACGTACCCGTCCCCGCCCAACGCCTGGAAGTGGTCCACATGGCCTCCGCAGCAACCGCTCCCCCACCGCCCGCGAGCCTCCGGCGGATCGTCGCCGCGAGCCTCATCGGCACCACGATCGAGTGGTACGACTTCTTCCTCTACGGCTCCGCCGCCGCACTGGTCTTCAACAAGCTCTTCTTCCCCGACTCCGACCCGCTCGTCGGCACGCTCCTCTCGTTCCTGACGTACGCCGTCGGATTCGCGGCCCGGCCGCTCGGTGCGCTCGTCTTCGGGCACTACGGCGACCGCCTCGGCCGCAAGAAGCTGCTGGTCCTGAGCCTGCTCATGATGGGTGCGGCGACGTTCGCGATCGGCCTCCTGCCGACGTACGCGACGGTCGGGGTCGCCGCTCCGGTACTGCTCACCGTGCTGCGACTGGTCCAGGGCTTCGCTCTGGGCGGCGAGTGGGGCGGCGCCGTGCTCCTCGTCTCCGAGCACGGGGACGCCAAGCGGCGCGGCTTCTGGGCCTCCTGGCCGCAGACCGGAGCGCCCGCGGGACAACTCCTCGCCACCGGTGTGCTCTCCCTGCTGACCGCGCTCATCTCCGACTCCGCCTTCACCTCCTGGGGCTGGCGCATCCCGTTCCTTCTGTCCGGTGTCCTCGTCATGGTCGGCCTGTGGATCCGTCTGTCTGTCGATGAGTCACCTGTCTTCAAGGAGGCGCTGGCCCGGGCCGAGGCGCGCAAGGCCGCGCAGGGCGGCGCGAGCGAGAAGACGCCGCTCGTCGCCGTGCTGCGCCACCACTGGCGCGCCGTCCTCGTCGCCATCGGCGCGCGCATGGCCGAGAACATCAGCTACTACGTCATCACCGCCTTCATCCTCGTGTACGCCACCACGTCGGCCGGCGTCTCCAAGCAGACCGCACTGAACGCCGTACTCATCGCGTCCGCCGTGCACTTCGCGGTCATCCCGGCCTGGGGCGCGCTCTCCGACCGGGTCGGGCGCAGGCCCGTGTACCTGCTCGGGGCCGCGGGCGTGGGCCTGTGGATGTTCCCGTTCTTCTCGCTCATCGACACCGGCGGCTTCGGGAACCTGATCCTCGCCGTGACCGTGGGCCTCGTACTGCACGGGGCGATGTACGCACCGCAGGCGGCCTTCTTCTCCGAGATGTTCGCGACGCGGATGCGCTACTCGGGTGCTTCCATCGGCGCGCAGTTCGCCTCGGTCGCCGCCGGAGCACCCGCGCCGCTCATCGCCACAGCCCTCCTCGTGGACTACGGCAGCTCCACCCCGATCGCCCTGTACGTGATCGCCGCCGCCGTCCTGACGCTCATCGCCGTGGGCGTCGCGAAGGAGACCAGGCACCGCGATCTGGCTCACGTCGAGGAAGACAGCGCCGCCGGCGAGCAGGCGGACGCGGCCCGCACGGCGGACGCCCGCCCCGCCTGACCCGGCCACCGCTCCCCCGGCCCCCGTACGCACCCCGCGTACGGGGGCCTCGCCGTCACGCGAGGCACGGCACACGACACGCAGCACCCAGCTCACCACGCCCCGGCCGTCAGCCCGATATCGCCCCGGCCAACCGGTGCAGCCGCAACGCGAGTTGGATCTCAAGGGCGCGCGCGGGCGACTGCCAGTCCGGGCCGAGCAGGCGCCCTATCCGTTCCAGGCGCTGTGCCACCGTGTTCACGTGCACATGCAGCGCGTCCTTGGTGCGGGCGGGACTCATGCCCGAGGCGAAGTAGGCGTCGAGCGTGCGCACAAGGTCGGTCCCCCGGCGCTGGTCGTACGTCACGACCTCGCCCATGGTGCGTTCGACGAATCCGGAGATGTCCCGGCTCTCCGCGAGGAGCAGGCCGAGGAAGCCGAAGTCCTCCGCGGCGGCGCCCTCCCCGGCTCTGCCGAGCAGGCGCAGGGCGTCCAGGCAGCGCTGCCCCTCCGCGTACGCGGTGGCGACGGTGTCGGTGCGGGTGGTCAGGTCCTCCACGGGCGCCGACGCGCCGACGGTGACCTGCTCGTGGACCGCGGCGGAGAGGTGCTTGGCGGTGCGGCGGGCCAGGTCGGAGGCCCGGTCCCCGGTTCTCAGGGGAAGCAGCAGGACCGTACCCCCGTCACGCGCCGCGGCGAGTCCGTGCCGGGTGGCGGCGACATGGGACGCGGCGGACCACAGGCGGCGCCGGGCGGCAGCCTCCTGTTCGGCGTCGGCGCCCGGGGTCTCCAGGCGCGCGGCCAGGACCACATGGGCGGCGTCCAGGTCGGCGTGCAGCCGCGCGGCGCGCTCCCGCAGCAGCCGCGGATCCCGGTCCCGCGCGTCGAGCAGGTCGTCCAACAGCTCGCCCCGTACACGCTGTTCTGCCTCGGAGGCGGAGCGCCGGGCGAGGAGCAGGAGCGAGGTGACCATGGCGGCCCGCTCCAGAGTGCGCTGGTCGACGGGGTCGAGCCCCGGGTGGCCTCGCAGGACGAGCGCGCCGAGGAGTTCACCGCCCGCCGCGACGGCGGCGACCCAGTCGTCCCCGTCCCGCACGGCGTGCCCGTCGGAGCGGGAGGCGTCGAGGGGTTTGTCGGGGGCGGTGACCACGTCGGCGAACTCCACGGTCCCGTCGAGGACTTGGGAGACGGCCGCCGCCACGTCGTGGACGCCGCCGCCCCTCAGGACGAGTTCGGCGAGGCGGTCGTGGACGTCGGACGCGCGCTCGATGACGTCGCCGCGGTCCCGGATGATCTCGTTGGCGCGCTCCAGTTCGCCGAGCGCCTCCCGGGTCTCCGAGAGGAGGTTCGCGGTGTCGATGGCGGCCGCGGCGAGCGCCGCGAAGGAGCCGAGCAGCGCGATCTGCTCCCGCTCGAAGACCCGCGCGCGCCGGTCGGCGGCGAACAGCACGCCGATGACGTGGGGGCCGAGCATCAACGGCACGCCAAGGATCGCGACGAGGCCCTCGTCGTGGACTCCGGTGTCGATGGTGCGCGTGTGCTTGAAGCGGATGTCCTGCGCGTAGTCCTCGGTGACGTACGGCCGGGCGGTCTGGGCGACGAGTCCGCCGAGCCCCTCGCCCATGCCGAGCCTGAGCTGCTGGAAGCGCGCGGCGACGGAGCCCTCGGTCACCCGCATGTAGGTGTCGCCCCTGGCCGGGTCGTTCAGCGTCAGATAGGCGACGTCCGTGCTGAGGAGGGAGCGGGCGCGCTGCACGATGGCCTGGAGGACGGCGCCCAGGTCGCGCAGGCCGGCGAGGTCGTGGGCGGTCTCGAAGAGCGCGGACAGCTCCGCCTCACGGCGGCGCCTGCCCTCGAGATCGGCGCGGACCCGCAGGGCGAGCCCCTTGGCCTGCTCGAGGGCGTCGATCCGCCCCTGCCCCTCACCCTCGGCGCGAGCGACCAGCACGGGCTGTTCGTAGGCGTCGGCGGACGCGCCCCGGGCGAGGAGCTCGAGGAACGGCGCCTCGGCACTCGATGCGGGGCGCTCAGGGCCGACGGGTCCTGACGGGGACTGTGCTGAATCGTGCGACATGCTCACCAGGATTACCCGCCGTACGGCCGGCCCCGCCAGCCCTGTGGACAACTCAATGGATCAGACAATCGCCGCCACCCGCGAGAGTGATCAGTGTGCGGTCCAGCCGCCGTCCAGGACGAGCGACGTCCCGGTGATGAAGGAGGCCTGCGGGCTGCACAGGTACGCGACCGCCTCGGCGACCTCGTCGGGTTCGATGAGCCGCTTGAGCGCGCTGTCCTGGAGCATGACCTCGGCCAGGACCCGTTCCTCGGGGATGCCGTGGGCGGCGGCCTGGTCGGCGATCTGCTTCTCGACCAGCGGCGTGCGGACGTAGGCGGGGTTCACACAGTTCGAGGTGACGCCGTGCGGAGCGCCTTCGAGCGCGGCGGTCTTGGAGAGCCCTTCGAGGCCGTGCTTGGCGGCGACGTACGCGGACTTGAACGCGGAGGCGCGCAGGCCGTGGACCGAGGAGAGGTTCACTATGCGCCCCCAGCCCTGCTCGTACATGTGCGGCAGGGCGCCGCGGACCAGGCGGAAGGGTGCCTCCAGCATCACCGTGAGGACGGTGTGGAAGACGTCGGGCGGGAACTCCTCGATGGGGCGCACCAGTTGGATGCCCGCGTTGTTGACCAGGATGTCGGCGCCCGCGGCGCACTCCTCGGCCGCGTCCAGGTCGGTGAGGTCGAGGACGCGCGGCTCGATGCCGCCGGGGGTGGCGCCGGCCTGCTCGGCCAGCGCGTCAAGGCCCTCCCGGTCCCGGTCGACCGCTCTCACCTTGGCTCCGGCCGCGGCGAGCCGCAGCGCGCAGGCGCGGCCGATGCCGCCTGCGGCGCCGGTGACGAGTGCGATGCGGCCGCCGAGATCGAGCGGCGCGGTGAGGGGTGCGTTGGGCGCGGTCATGCTCCGCACCCTAGGCAGCGCTCGCGCCCCGCCCGATGTGGTCAGCACCCATACTTCAGCGCTCGGACATGGTCTCGAACCATGTCGGCTCGTCGGAGGCCGCCTGCTTGATCCTGAGCAGGCAGAAGTCGCCCAGCGGCGGCAGCGAGTCCAGCTCGAACCAGCCCACCTCGAGGGACTCGTCGTCGTTGACCCGGGCCTCGCCGCCGGTCGCCCGGCATCGGAAGGAGACGTCGGTGAACTGGCACCGGTCGCCGTTCGGGTACCTCACCGGCTTGAGGGTCTTCACCAGGACGACCCGCTCGGGCACGCACTCGACGCCCGTCTCCTCGTACACCTCGCGTACGGCGGCCTCTGCGGGCTGCTCCCCCGGATCCGGGATTCCGGCGAGGACCGCCCACTTGCCGGTGTCGGCGCGCCGTCCGAGCAGGACCCTGCCGTCGTCGTCGAAGACGACGGCACTGACACCGGGCAGCAGGAGGAGCTGGTGGCCGGCGGTTTCCCGGATCTTGCGGATGAACTCTGGAGTAGCCATGCCCGCGACCCTATCCGGCGGCGCGCCGGCCTCGGCGGGAGCGCACCACGGCCCAGCCGAGACCGCCCACGCCGACGGCCACGAGCAGCAGCTCCGGCCATCCGCCCAGGCGCGTGGCGAGGGTCAGTGAGGTCCGCTTGGGCACGTCGGCGACCAGGGTGTCGGCGACGAACATGCCGGTGTGCTGGGCGACGGATCCGTCGGGCCTGATGACCGCGCTGACGCCACTGGTCACCGGCACCATCACGGCGCGGCCGTGCTCCACGGCGCGTACCCGGTCCATGGCGAGCTGCTGGTAGGTCATCTGGCTGCGGTCGAAGGTGGCGTTGTTGCTGGGCACGGAGAGGATCTGCGCGCCCGCCTTCACCTGGTCGCGGACCACGGAGTCGAACGCGGCCTCGTAGCAGGTCACGGGCCCGATCCTGGTGCCCGCCATGTCGAAGACGACCGGCTTCTCGCCGGCCACGAAGTTGCCCGCGCGGTCGACGTCCTTGCTGAAGATGCGGAAGAAGCTCCGGTACGGCATGTACTCGCCGAAGGGCTGGAGCTGCCGCTTGTCGTAGACGGCGCCGGGGCCCGTCTTCGGGTCCCAGAGGATCTGCCGGTTGCGGGGTGTGCCGTCCTTCGCAGTGACGACGGCGCCGACGGAGATGGGCGCGCCGACCGCCTTGGCCGCCTTGTCGATCTCGGCGTACGCGTCGGGGTTCACGTAGGGGTCGATGTCGGAGGAGTTCTCCGGCCACAGCACGAGGTCGGGCTTCTTGACCTGGCCCGCCTTGATCTTCGTGGCGAGCTTCATCGTCTCCCGTACGTGGTGGTCGAGCACGGCCCGGCGCTGGGAGTTGAAGTCGAGGCCCATGCGCGGCACGTTGCCCTGGATGACAGCGACGCGCGCGGTGCCGTCCTCGGCCGCGGTGGAGACGAGGGGCGCCGCGACCGCTCCGGCGATGACGGGCGCGACGGTGAACGCGGCGGCAACGGCCACACCCCGGTCACGTACACCGCGTACGTCCTTGAGGCGCAGCGCGAGAGCGGTGAGGCCGAAGCCGCACAGGACGACGGCGAATCCCAGGAGCGGGGTGCCGCCCAGCGAGGCGAGCGGCAGGAACAAGCCACTGGGCTGACCGAACGCGACCTTGCCCCAAGGGAAGCCTCCGAACGGGAAACGTGCCCGCAGCGCCTCGTCCGCGATCCACACGCCCGCGGCCCACAGCGGCCACAGCGGCAGCCGTGAGACGTAGGCGATGCCGAGACCGGCCAGGGCCATGACCAGCGATTCGGCGAGGGCGAGGGCCAGCCACGGCAGCGGCCCGACGTCGACGCCCGTCCACGACAGGAGCGGCACGAGGAAGCCGAGGCCCATGAGGAAGCCGAGGCCGAACCCCGCGCGCAGCCGCCGCCCGTACACGGACGCCCCGAAGAGCGCGAGGGCCAGAGGCGCGAGCCACCACAGTTCACGGGGCGGGAAGCCGGCGTACAGCAGCACTCCGGAGAGCACCGCTGCGGCGGCCGGAGCGATCCGTCGCGGCAGGCGGGCCCAGCGCGAGGCGGGCGCCGACTGCGGATCGAGCTGTTCCGGCTCGTCTACGGAGGTTGCGGTGGCGGTCACCCGGGGAGTGTACGGCGGGTCACCTGCCGGGCGACACGGCGGTCCGCGGGGGTGGTGGCCGCCACGCGGACCACTCCGTGCAGCATCGTTCCTGCGCAACCCATGCACAAACCGGTGCATCAGCCGTTACGGTGTGCCCGAGTCCCCGAGGACGGGCCGGATCCGGCCATGCCGCTCGGGGCCCGTCACAGTCGGGGGGCGACGGGGTGGTGGGGACCACGGGGATGTCGTCGGCGGCCGGTCCGTCGGCGGAGTACGAGCGGCGCAATGTCGCCGACGCGGCGGGCATCGTCGTGCTCGGGGCGTGCGCCGTCTGGTCGCTGATCACCGCGACCGCCCGCGCGGGCAGGCCCGAGGGCGTGCTGCTCGCGGTGCTGGCCGTCGCGGCGGGCTACGCGTGCGGCCGGATCTCCGGCGCGCTGCTGCCCATGGCGGCGCCTTGTGCGGCGGCCTTCGCAGGACTCGGGCTCGCGCTCGCATCCCCGCACGCGGTGCCCGCGCCCGACACGGGTTCTCCGCTCGGCCGCACCGGCGCGACGGCCGCACTCCTCGCGCTCTCCACCGGTGGGGCCTGCTGCGCGGCCTGGGCGGCGCAGCGCCTGCCCGTGCGCGCGGCCCTGTTCCTGCTGGCCGGCGGCACGGTCGCGGCGGCCGCCGCCGTCGGGTCGATCGCCGGTGTCACCGCGTGCACGGGCGTGCTGCTGTGCTCCCTCGCCTCGGTCATGATGCGGCACCACAGGGGCCTCGGCCTCGCCGGTCTCGGCGTCATGACAGGGCTGGTGACCGGGCTCTCCCTGGCTCTGCTGAAGGGCGTACTGCCCTCGGGACTCACCGCCTCCTTGGAGGGGCAGCTCACGCAGCACCGGATCCTTTTGTGGCAGGACGCGCTGCGTCTGGCCGAGTCCGATCCCGGCCTCGGCAGCGGCCCGGGCCGCTTCGGAGAGCTCAGCCCCACGGTCGGCGAGACGCTGCTGCCCGACGGCAAGCCGCACTCCGCCCCGCTCCAGCAGGCCGCCGAACAGGGACTCGTGGGCGTCTGCCTCCTTGCCGCGGTGTTCTGCTGGCTCCTGTACGTCCTGTGGCGGTCGGCGCGCCCCACGCCGGTGGTCCTGACGGCGGGCGCGGCCCTGACCGCTCTCGCCGGTCTGGCGACGCTCGGCAACGCCCTGAGCTTCACGACCGTCACCGCAGGCGCGGGCCTGCTCGCGGGGGTGGCGACGGCGAGACCCTGGGGCGACGAGCCCCCGGACAGCACTACGGCCGCCCCCGTGCGGGTCCGGAGCGGCCGTGCGTAAGGGTGCGGGTGCCGTCAGACGGCGGGGCCCATCGAGGCCGGCTTGAGCCTGGCGTGAATGGCGCGCACCGCGGACTCGGCGTTGTCCACGGTCACCGTGAACTTCCTGCCGTCGGCCATGATCAGAACGACGCCCTCGCCACGCCGGACGATGACGGCCGTGCCCTGCTCGGGACGCCAGCGGTAGCCCCAGCCGCCCCACTGCCGGGGCGTGACGCTGGGTTCGAACTCGGCTCCCACCACATGGGCGAGCAGGATGCGGCGGCGCGGGACTCCTATGTGGCCGCACCGCACTTCCAGGTAGTCCTTGTCGACCTTCACAGCCACATGGACGAAGGCAAGGGTGCCGAACAGGATCAGGAGACCCGCGGCGATACAGCCGACCACCGACATCACCAGCGCGACGATCCCGGAAGTCCACTGGGAAGCCACGGCGATCTCGATGCCGAGCGCCACGCACGCGGCGCCGCCCAGCGCTGCCAGCCACTGCACCCGATTGCGTGCACGGCCTGTCCAGACCTCGGGGGCGACGGACGCGCGCCGCTCACTACCGGAGTGGTGCCTCATGAAATCGAGACTACTCATGTTCCGCAGTGAAGGCACTGGGCAGCGGAGAGTGATTGCGCAAAACCCTGGTGCGCCTGGGCCCTGCCCGAAATCCCGGCCCCGTCGTCACTGTGCGTGGCTGACGGCGGCCTGGAGCAGCCTGCCCTCCGCGTACGCGAGTGCGGCGGGCGGCAGCGCGGAGGTGCGGCCGCTGAGGAGGACGGTGAGGGCGCCCTGCGCACCGGTCTCGGCGTCGGGCCCGGCGCCGATCCTGCGCAGCGCCTGCGCGGCGACGGCCCCTGCGCTGCCGTGCAGAGCGAGCGGCGGCATGCCGGGCTGCTGGACGGCGGCGCGGATGCGTTCCGCCACGAGTTCGTAATGGGTGCAGCCCAGGACGACGGCCCTTACATCGCTCGGGGTGAGCGCGGCGGCGGCAGCGATCGTCCTGTCGATGGCGCCCTCGTCCGCGTGCTGCACGGCGTCGGCGAGCCCCGGGCAGGGCACCTCGGTGACCTCCACCCCGTCCGCGAAGTCCCGGATCAGTCCCCGTTGGTAGGGGCTTCCGGTGGTGGCGGGGGTGGCCCAGATGGCTACGGGTCCGGCGCCGGCGGCGGCCGGCTTGATCGCGGGGACCGTGCCGATGACGGGGATCCCGGGTTCGAGACGGGCCCGCAGCGCCGGCAGGGCGTGGACCGAGGCGGTGTTGCACGCGACGATGAGCGCGTCGGGGCGGTGCTCCGCGGCGGCCTCGGCGACGGCCAGGGCCCGCTCGGTGATGCCCTGCGGGCTACGCGGCCCCCAGGGCATCCCGTCGGGGTCGGAGGAGAGGACGAGCCCGGCGTCGGGCCGCAGGCGCCGTACCGCGGCAGCGGCCGCGATGAGTCCGATTCCCGAGTCCATGAGCGCGATCTTCACCCGGAAACCATAGACGATGGCCCTCACAGCGAGCGGGCGGTGGGGCAGACTGCGGCGGATGGACGCCGTTGTGTGGATCACCGCAGCATCGCTGGCCGCGTGGGTGTGGCTGCTGACCGGGCAGGGCTTCTTCTGGCGCACGGACCTGCGTCTGCCCCCGCGTTCGGATCCGGCGGAGTGGCCCTCGGTGTGTGTCGTCGTCCCCGCACGCGACGAGGCGGCGGTCCTTCCGGACAGCCTGCCCTCGCTCCTCGCGCAGGACTATCCGGGGCGGGCCGAGGTCTTCCTGATCGACGACGGCAGCACGGACGGCACCGGAACCCTGGCAAGGGAGCTGGCCCTGCGGCACGGCGGGCTGCCCCTCACGGTCGACTCACCGGGCGAACCGCCGGCGGGCTGGACCGGCAAGCTGTGGGCGGTGCGCCACGGGATCGGCCTGGCACGCGCGCGTGAGCCCGAGTATCTGCTCCTGACCGACGCGGACATCGCGCACGAGCCGGACAGCCTGCGGGAGCTGGTGGCGGCGGCCCGCACGGGCGGCTTCGACCTCGTCTCGCAGATGGCGCGGCTGCGCGTGGAGAGCGTGTGGGAGCGGCTCGTCGTCCCGGCCTTCGTGTACTTCTTCGCCCAGCTGTACCCGTTCCGCTGGATCGCGCGGAAGGGCTCGCGCACGGCGGCAGCGGCCGGCGGCTGCGTGCTCCTGAGCGCCCGGGCCGCCGAACGCGCCGCGATCCCCGACTCGATCCGGCACGCCGTCATCGACGACGTCGCGCTCGCGCGGGCGGTGAAGGGCGCAGGGGGCCACATCTGGCTGGGCCTCGCCGACCGCGTCGACAGCATCCGCCCGTACCCGCGGCTCGGCGACCTGTGGCGCATGGTGTCGCGCAGCGCCTACGCCCAGCTGCGCCACAACCCGCTGCTCCTCGCCGGGACCGTGGCCGGCCTTGCGCTCGTCTACCTGGCGCCGCCGGTCGCGCTCGTCGCCGGACTCGCCACGGGACATGGGCTCACCGCGCTGCTCGGCGGGCTCGCCTGGCTGCTCATGACCGCGACGTACGTTCCGATGCTGCGCTACTACGCGCAGCCGCTGTGGCTGGCGCCGCTGCTGCCGGGCACCGCGTTCCTGTATCTCCTCATGACGGTCGACTCCGCGGTGCAGCACTACAGGGGGCGGGGTGCGGCCTGGAAGGGACGTACGTATTCCAGGCCGCACCCCGCGCCGGAGCGGCAGTAGCCGACCGGGGCACTACTTTCTGCCCGGCGTCCAGTTCATGCCCCACCCATAGGCGTAGTCGACGGTGCGCTGCGGGCTCACGCCGCGCTCGGGCACGAGGTAGCGGGCCTCGCGCTGCACGGTCAGGTCGCTGCCTGTGTTCGTGATGAGCGCGAGGGCGCACACCGTCGACGGCACGGTGCACTCGTCCAGGGAGAAGTCGACGGCCGCGCCGAACTGGGGCTGGAGCGTGACGGTCGCGTGCAGGTCCGCGAAACTGCGGGCGCCTTCGTAGATCGTGACGAAGATGAGGACGCGCCGCAGGTCCTTCATGTGGTCGAGGTTGATCGTCAGGTTCTCGCCGCTGGAGACGGCGCCGGTGCGGTCGTCGCCGTCGAGGTGGATGTACGGCGGCCGGTTCAGGGCGCCGAACGCGTTGCCCAGGGCCTGGACGACGCCCTTGCGGCCGTCGGTGAGTTCGTACAGGGCGCACAGGTCCAGGTCGAGGTCCGCGTGCTGCGCGACGGCGCGGCCCAGCTTGCTGCCCCACCCCTTGAACTGCTTGCGCACCTCCCAGTTGAGGTTCACGCGCATCGAGCCCGACGTGCCGCCCTGCTTGGCAAGGGAGACGGACGGCGCCGCCTTGGTGAGCGTCACCTTGGTGAGGCGGACGGGCTGCTGCGGGGGTGCGGTTGGGGGCGGAGGCGGCGGCGCGGTGACAGGGGCCGCGACGGGCGGTGCGGGGGCGGGCGTGACCGCCGGTGCCGGCGCGGGTGCGGGTGTCGGCGCGGGTGTCTGTGGTTCGTCGACCGTGATCCCGTAGTCGGTGGCCAGGCCCGACAGACCGCTGCCGTATCCCTGGCCGACGGCGCGGAACTTCCAGGCGCCCTGGCGCCGGTAGAGCTCGCCGAGGACGAAGGCGGTCTCCACGCTCGCGTCGGCGCTGTCGTAGCGCGCGATCTCGGCGCCGTCCGCCGCGTCGAGGACTCTGATGTACAGCCCGGGGACCTGCCCGAACGAGCCGCCGTCCGACGACGCGGCGAGCACCACGTTCTCGATCGCGGGCTCCACGCGCGCGAGGTCGACCGAGATCGTGTCGGTCACCTGGCCGTCCGCGCTCCGCTTGCCCTCGTGACGTACCGCCCCCGAGGCGTGCGCCGGCTGGTTGTAAAAGACGAAGTCCGCGTCCGAACGGACCTTTCCGGAGACGAGCAACAGCGCGGAGGCGTCCGCGTCGGGCACCCCCGCACCTGAACGCCACCCCAATTCGATCCGCACGGCCGGCGCCGCCACGACGACATTCGAACCTTTAGACATTGGCATGTCCGCCCCCAACAGAGATCTCCGGCTTCCTGGTCAACCTATTCCCCGCGACCGAAAGCGGCACAGGGGCAGGCGTTTGATGATCACTGGCCAACCGCCGGTAACCCATCAGAACTCGCCTTTACACGATCCGAACGCTGAACGACGACCGATTTTGCCAAGTTCGCTCGCATTGGGGATCTCGAACCACTGCCGACACTCAAAACAACCCTCTTATCGGTCTCCCCAACCAGCACATCGTGGGCTTAACTTATGTGCCATGACCTCCCCCCGCTCCACCTATGGCGGCGGTTACTACTCCGCGCCGTCCTTCCCGGACACTCCGATCTACGACTCCCTCGTCGCAGAGCGGGGCACACCCCAGATCGCCCCGATCCGGGTTCCTGCCATGTACGACACCGGCAGTCATCTGCCCGCGCTCCCGTCCGCGCTTCCCGCGCTGCCGGCCGCGCCCTCCGCTCCCATGCCCCAGTACGGTTACGCGACCCCGCAGCAGGCGCCGCTCCAGCACGCGCCGGCGCCGTACATCCCGCAGCAGGCCTCCGGGCCCCGCGGCTACGCGGGCATGCAGCAGCCGCAACAACAGCAGCAGCGCCCGGCGCCCGGCACCGGCTACGAGGCGATGCGCCCCGCGGCGCCCCGCCCTGCCGCGCCCTACGAGGATCCGTACAACCGTCAGCAGTACCGCGGTTATTGATCTTCCGGACATGGGGCTGTCCGTGCCGGCTGGCAGGATGGCCCCATGCCGAATGCCTCGCTTCACTCGATTCACATACACCCGCTGAAGTCGGTTCGGGGGCGCGCGCCGCGCGAGGCGGCCGTGGAACCGTGGGGTCTTGCAGGAGACCGCCGGTGGGTGCTCATCGACGCCTCGGGCAAGGTCGTCACCCAGCGCCAGCACCCGCGTCTCGCGCTCGCTTCGGCCGAGACGCCGGACGGCGACGGTCTGCGCATGTCGGCACCCGGCTGCGCTCCCCTGACCGTGCCGGTGCCCCGGCCCGCCGGGACGACCACGGTGAACATCTTCGGGGACAAGGTCGAGGCCGTTCCGGCCGACGACGCGGCGCACACCTGGTGGAGCGCGCACCTCGAGGCCGACGTGCGGCTCGTCCACCTCGACGACCCGGCGACGCGGCGCCCCATCGACCCCGAGTACGCGAAGCCCGGCGAGACGGTCAGCTTCGCCGACGGGTATCCGCTGCTGCTCACCACCCTGCCCTCCTTGGATGCCCTCAACTCCCTCATCGCGCAGGGTGATCACGCGGACGAGGGCCCGCTGCCCATGAACCGCTTCCGGCCGAACGTCGTGGTGGACGGCACCGCGCCCTGGGCGGAGGACGACTGGTCACGCATCTCTATCGGCGACGTCACGTTCCGTATCACCAAGAAGAGCGGCCGCTGCGTGGTCACCACCACGAACCAGTCAACTTCGGAGCGTGGCAAGGAGCCGCTGCGGACGCTCGCACGCCACCGCCGCTTCGGTGACCAGCTGTGTTTCGGGACGAACCTGGTCCCGGAGACGACGGGGACGGTCCGGATCGGTGACGCGATCACGATCCTGGGCTGACTCGTGGCCGCGTAGGGAACCCCGCGCCGGAACACGGTCGTTGGAGCACAATGGAAAGACGGGGACAGGCGGAGAGCTTCGTCGAGTGGGGTGATTTCGCTCTCTCTTCGCCCCACCTGCGCGTGAGCCGTGCCGTTCACGGTTAAGACGGAGGCGGAAGGGGGTGCTGGCTGTGCGGGCAATCGCCGGACTCTGGCGCTGGCGGCACAATCCGCTGCGCCGCGCGACCGACCTCGCCGAGGCCTGGGTCGCACTGGTGGCGCTGCTGCTGATCGTCGTTGTCGCACCGCTCATCGGCGTCGCGACGGGGACCCTGGCGCAGAGCGCCCTGATGCAGTCCGTGCAGGAACAGCGCAAGGACCGCCGGGAGGTTCCGGCGACGGTCGTACGGAAGCTGCCCCAGCCGCCGCTGGACCCCGACCCCGAGACGTCCACGGCGAGAGACGCGCACAGCAGGGTCGTCGCCGGCTGGAAGGGACCCGACGGCGTCAAGCACACCGGCCGCGTCCTGTCGAGCCTCAAGACCCCGCATCCGGGCGACCGGTTCACGCTGTGGGTCGATGCCACCGGTCAGGCCGCCGGCCGCCCGCTGGACAACGCGACGGCGACAACACACGCCGCGCTGGCCGGATTCGGGACCGCGGCGGCCGTGGCGGGGCTCGTCGAGGGCGCCCGGCGCCTGGTCGTGTGGCGCATGGTGCGCCGCCGGTACGACCGTTGGGACCGCGCCTGGGACAAGGCGGGTCCGGACTGGGGCAGGACAGGGACCGGCAGCTGAGCGGC
The DNA here is from genome assembly GCF_045162695.1 of Streptomyces sp. NBC_01003. Taxonomy (NCBI): domain Bacteria; kingdom Bacillati; phylum Actinomycetota; class Actinomycetes; order Kitasatosporales; family Streptomycetaceae; genus Streptomyces; species Streptomyces sp. NBC_01003. The sequence goes on along the minus strand of NZ_CP108707.1, from coordinate 8,734,818 downwards.
CTTCCGCTCCGGTCAACTCCCGTCCTTCGCGCACGCTACGGTGGACCCACCTTCGCCGCGGGGAACGTAGCGAGGACCCGCGTACGACGAGGTGGGGGCACGACAAAGCCATGGCACAGGGCACGGTCCAGGTGACGCACACCGGCACGTCGCGGTGGCGGCGCCGCACTGGGGAGTACGGATCGCTCGCCGCGGCCCTGGAGGCCGCGGGTGACGGCGACGTGCTGACCGTGGCGTCGGGCACGTACAGAGAGAACCTCGTCGTGGAGCGCGCGGTGACGCTGCGCGGTCCGGAGGGCTCGCCCGGGTCCGTGCGGATCGCCCCGGTCGACGGGGTGCCGCTCACGGTGCGCGCGTCCGCGACCGTCATCGATCTGCATGTCGAGGGGCAGGACTCGGCGGCCCCGGCGCTCCTGGTGGAGGAAGGCGCTCCGGAGCTCTGCGATCTGCGGATCGTCACGCGCTCGGCGGCCGGCATAGAGGTGCGGGGCGGCGCGCGGCCCACCGTGCGGCGCTGCACCGTCGACAACCCCGGAGGCATCGGCATCGCCGTGCTCGACGGCGGAGGCGGGGTCTTCGAGGAGTGCGAAGTCGTCTCGGCGGGCCAGGCCGGAGTCGCCGTACGCGGCGGCGCGCACCCCCGCCTGGAGCGCTGCCGGGTGCATCACGCGTCGGGTTCCGGACTGTCCGTCACCGGCGAGCACAGCGGCCTGGAGGCCGTCGGCTGCGAGGTGTACGAGGTCAAGGGCACCGGCGTGCAGATCACCGGGCGCGCCACGGCGCACCTCACGGACTGCGATGTGCACCGCACCACGGCGGACGGTGTCACGCTCGACACGGACGCGGTGCTCACCCTCTCCGACTGCCGTATCCACGAGATCCCGGAGAACGCGATCGACCTGCGCTCCCGGTCGGTTCTGACGCTGACCCGCTCGACGGTGCGCCGGTTCGGGCGCAACGGTCTGTCCGTGTGGGACCCGGGCACGCGCGTGGACGCCAACCAGTGCGAGATCCACGACAGTACGGGCGACTATCCGGCGGTGTGGGTGAGTGACGGCGCGACGGCCGTGCTCGACGCGTGCCGGGTGCACGACGTGCCCGACGCCCTGTTCGTGCTTGACCGCGGCTCCCGCGTGGACGTCGTCGACAGCGATCTCTCCCAAGTCCGCAACACCGCTGTGTCGGTGAGCGACGGCGCCACGGCCCAGCTGGACGACTGCCGGATCAGGGAGGCCTCGACGGGTGCCTGGTTCCGTGATCACGGAAGTGGCGGCACCCTCGCCAACTGCACTGTGGACGCCGTCCAGACGGGCGTGATCGTCACCAAGGGCGCCGACCCGACGATCGAGCGCTGCACGGTCACCTCCCCCGCCGAAGCCGGCTTCTACGTGTCGGCCGGGGGCCGGGGCAGCTTCCACGGCTGCCGCGTCACCGGGAGCGAGGGCTACGGCTTCCACATCATCGACGGCTGCCGCACGACGCTCAAGAAGTGCCGTACGGAGCGGTGTTCACGCGGCGGTTACGAATTCGCCGAGGACGGTCCCGTCGTCGAGGACTGCACCAGCGACGAGAGCGGCGGGGTGCGCTCCGCGGGGCAGGCCGCTCCGGCGCCCGGCGTCCAGAAGGCCACGCAGACCGTGGGACTGCTCAGCGCGCTGCCCGACCAGCGTGCCGTGCGACCCGAGACAGAGGCGCCGGACACGACGCGTACGTCGACCGACGTCCTCGGTGAACTCGACACCCTGGTGGGCCTGGAGAGCGTCAAGCGCGAGGTGCGCGCCCTGACGGACATGATCGAGGTGGGCCGGCGCCGACAGCAGGCGGGCCTCAAGGCGGCTTCCGTCAGGCGGCACTTGGTGTTCACGGGCTCCCCCGGCACCGGCAAGACCACCGTGGCGCGCCTGTACGGGGAGATCCTCGCTTCGCTCGGTGTCCTGGAGAAGGGCCATCTCGTCGAGGTGTCCCGGGTCGACCTGGTCGGCGAGCACATCGGTTCGACCGCCATCCGCACGCAGGAGGCCTTTCAACGGGCCACCGGCGGCGTGCTGTTCATCGACGAGGCGTACGCCCTGTCCCCCGAGGACTCCGGCCGTGACTTCGGGCGTGAGGCGATCGACACGCTGGTGAAGCTGATGGAGGACCAGCGCGACTCCGTCGTGGTGATCGTCGCGGGCTACACCTCCGAGATGGAGCGCTTCCTCTCCGTCAACCCCGGTGTGGCTTCCCGTTTCTCGCGGACCATCACGTTCTCCGACTACGCGCCCGAAGAGCTGCTGCGGATCGTGGAGCAGCAGGCCGACGAGCACGAGTACCGGCTCGGCGAGGGCGCGTCCGAGGCCCTCCTGAAGCACTTCACGGCGCTCCCGAAGGGGCCCGCCTTCGGCAACGGCCGCACGGCGCGGCAGACCTTCGAGTCGATGGTCGAGCGCCACGCGGGCCGGGTCGCCCAGCTCGCCGAGCCGAGCACGGACGACCTGACCCTGCTCTACGAGGACGACCTGCCCGAGCTGCCCTGAGGCGCCGCGGGCTCGCCGTCCGGGCGTGGCCCCGGGACCTCCGGGCGCAGCCTGGCGAGGAGGCGGGCCCGTTCCTCGGCGAAGACGGGGTCGGCCTGGTAGTCGGAGTGGCCCAGGATCGGTGCGGGCAGCGGGTGTTGCTCGGTGCGGCCGTAGGCGAGCGGGTCCTTCAGCGCCGGGTGATCGACCTGGGGGCCGTCCTCGCCGGGCAGCCGGACGGGGCCGCCGATCGGGTCGGTGGTGCGGTGCAGGTTGCGCCAGCAGTCGACCTGGCGGTGCAGGGCGCCGAGCGCGGCGGGGCCGAAGTGGGCCGGGAACCAGCGCCCGTAGAGGCGCTCCAGGGGCGAGCCGTAGGTGAGCAGGGCGACGCGTCGGCGGACCGTGGGGTGCAGCTGCCAGGCGGCCGCCGCGGCGAGGACGCTGCCCTGGGAGTGCCCCGACAGGACGAGGCGGCCGCCCGTGGTGCGGATCCAGGTGGCCATGCGCCAGGTCAGGTCGGGCACGGCGCGCTCCGCGTAGCAGGGCGGCGCGAAGGGGTGCGCGGCGCGCGGCCAGAACGTGCCGACGTCCCACAGGATGCCGATCGTGCGGCGGGCCGACGCGTCGCGGTAGGCGCGCCTTCCCCAGGTGACGAAGAGGATGAAGCCGAGGCCGATGAGCCAGGAGCCCATCGCCTGCGCGGTCTGCGCGGCGCCTTCCACGATGTCGTACGTGCCCTGTGCCGCCCGGCCCGGGACCTGGTGGGTCGCCCACGCGCCCGTGAGGGCTCCCGCGCCGAGGAGGAGGGTCACCGTGGAGACCGCGCCGATGATCATGGGCGCCTGGTCGGTGAGGGCGGCACGCGCGCGCGTGCCCGCGATGCGGCTGGTGCGGGCGGCATCCTCGGGCTCCCCCGGGTAGTCGGTCGCGACGGTGGCCATCTCGCGGCGCTTGAGCCGCATGGTGCGCTGGGCGAGGACGGCGCACACCACGGCGACGACGATCAGCAGGGGCGGGATCACGGAGGCCTGCCAGGACAGTAGGACGGGCGGTCCTTCGATGGTGCCGCCGGCTCCCGGCGTGCCGGAGCCGTCCAGCCAGTCGGCGACGCGCTGGGCCACTCCCCCGGACATCACACCGCCCAGGGCGCAGGCGAGCATCGCGGTCGCGGGTCCGCCGAGGCCGCGCAGGGCCGCACGGGAGTCGCGGGCGCGGCGGTGGATGGCGTGGGCGACTGCGGCGAGCGCCACGACCACGGCGCCCTGGACGAGGACGATCCCGCCGAACGTCGCGTCTCCGGGCAGGCGCCCGTGCGAGCGCCACTCGGGGCGCGACCAGCCCGCGTACAGGAACGTGAGCACCAGGAGGGCGAGGGCGGCCGCGGGCAGGAGGCGGACGAGGGTCCGGTCGAGGGTGCGGTCGACCGTGTTCTCGCTGCGGCCCCTGCGGCACACCACCCATACGACGACGGCGGTGCCCACGACGAGCGCGCCGTCGAGGATCCGGCCGAACACGTCGAGGAGGACGGGGCCGCCGCTCTCGCGGTCGAAGCGGGCGGCCGAGGTGCCGACGGCGGCCGCCACCGTGAGCAGGCCCGCGGCGGTGTGCGCGGCGCGCAGCCGGGCGACCAGACGGCGGCCGTACCAGAACCCCGGCCGGCCGAGCGCGTTGGTCGGGGCCTCCTCCTCCGGGTCGTGCTGGTGGGGCAGCGGCTGCTGGGACTCGTACGCGCCCCAGGTGCGGTGGGAGAGGTACCAGAGGAGTCCGGTGAGGGCGGCCGGGACGAGGGCGGCGAGGGCGAGGCGGCGGCCGGGCTGGCTCCACCAGCCGCCGTGTCCGTGCGCGTCGACCGACAGGAAGCCGAGCCAGGAGCGCCCTTCGGCGCACGCGTGCGTGCCCGCGCACTGCCAGGCCACCAGGTCGAGCGCCACCTCGCAGGCGGCGGCGACCAGGAGGACGGTGAGGCTGAGGCCGACGAGGCGCACCAGCAGTCCGTAGGCGCGCACGGTACGCGTGCGGCGGTGGGCGTTGGGGCGCATCCAGTGGGCGAGGTTGACCACCATGAACGGCAGGAGCAGCAGCCATAAGGCGCGCGAGCCGTTGCCGGACGTGAGGTTGCACCAGACGTACGCCTCGGGGACGGGCTTGCCCCGGTAGTCGTCGGGGCGTTCCTCCGCGTCGGCGTCGTCGGCGCGGCGGTAGACCGCGGCCGTGTCGTCGCCCGAGACCCGGACCGTGCGCGGGTCGTTGAGCATCGCCTCGGGGGTGGTGCCCCCTACGCCGTGGACCAGAAGTTCGAGGGCGGTCTCGTCCGCCGTGTCACGCTCCACCGTTCAGCATCCCCCGATTGACGTGCGCGTGTGGTGCCGGAACCAGAATCCCCGCTCACGCCCGCGCTACGCATCCCTCGTCACCGAATCTCCCCCATCCGTGCTACCGCGCGCCATACTGCCCGCGTGAGCGGGCAGTGGTCCGGCTGTCGGTGGCGCGTGCGAGGATGTGGCGACCATGGACGGCTGTGACGAGGTGAAGGGATCCGACAGGACGTGAGCGAGAATCAGAACCTCCTCGCGGAGCAGCGCCGGGCCTTGATCCTCGACGAGGTCAGGCGCCGTGGCGGCGTCAGGGTCAACGAGCTCACTCGCAAGCTGGGCGTCTCCGACATGACGGTCCGCCGTGATCTCGACGCGCTCGCCCGGCAGGGCGTCCTGGAGAAGGTGCACGGCGGCGCGGTCCCCGTGGAGGAAGCAAGCACGCACGAGCCGGGCTTCGAGGCGAAGTCGGGTCTGGAGCTCAGCGCCAAGGAGGACATCGCGCGGACCGCCGCGGCCCTGGCGGCGCCGGGCACGGCCATCGCGCTGTCCGGCGGCACCACGACGTATGCGCTGGCCCACCACCTCCTCGATGTGCCGGACCTGACCGTGGTGACCAACTCGGTGCGGGTGGCGGACGTGTTCCACGGTGCGCAGCGCTCGTCGGGACAGCGGCAGGGCGCGGCGACCGTGGTTCTCACGGGCGGCGTGCGAACGCCTTCCGATTCTCTGGTGGGGCCGGTCGCGGACCAGGCCATCGCGGCGCTCCACTTCGACGTGCTGTTCCTCGGTGTGCACGGCATATCGCTGGAGGCCGGCCTGTCGACGCCGAACCTGGCGGAGGCGGAGACGAACCGGCGCCTCGTGCAGTCCGCGCGCCGGGTCGTCGTGGTCGCCGACCACACCAAGTGGGGCACGGTGGGCCTGAGTTCGTTCGCCTCGCTCGACCAGGTGGACACGCTCGTGACGGACGCGGGGCTGCCCGCGGACGCGCGCGCGGAGATCTCGGAAGAGCTGCGGCTCGTCATCGCGGGCGAGCCCGGAACAGGTACAGACATCTGACGGTTCGCCAGCTATGGTGACCTCTGCCCGGTCAACCGCCCGATTCCGCTTGGGGGCTGAACGTCCATGGCACGCCGACTGAAGCCCGTGGGGCTCGAGTTCACCGAGTCCGCGCCGCTGCGCCTGGTCTTCGCCCGTGAGGTGTCCGCACCTGCGCAGGCGGTGTTCAGGGCGCTCTCCGAAGACGTGACGGGCTGGCCCGACTGGTTCTCCGCCGTGACGCTCGCCCGCCCGACGGACGACGGCGCGGGGCGCGAGGTGCGGCTCAGGGGCGGTGCGCGCATGCGGGAGACCATCCTCGCGGCCGAGCCCGACACGGTGTACGCGTACCGGGTGGACGAGACCAACGCGCCGGGGATACGTGCCCTGGTCGAGGAGTGGCGGCTCACGCCGTCGGGCACCGGCGGGACACGCGTGCAGTGGACGTTCGCCGCGGACGGCGCCGCCGCTTTCCGGGTGGGTCTGCGGCTCGGCCGGGCCGGACTCGGCCGAGCGTTCCGTGACGCGGTGGCCGCACTCGACCGCAGGATCGCCGTGAACCCCCGGGATTCCAGGGCGAGTTGAGGCAGTTCCCGGGCCTCAGTCGGCGCTCGGCCAGACTCCCGTGGCGAGCAGCGTCTCGATGGTCCGCGTGTACGGCGCGATGTCCATACCCTGGTGGGCCAGCCACTGGTCGGAGTAGTACTTGTCGAGGTAGCGGTCCCCCGGGTCGCACAGCAGCGTGACGACGCTGCCGGTCCTGCCCTCGGCCACCATCTCGGCGACGATCTTCAATGCGCTCCACAGGCCCGTACCGGTCGAGCCGCCCGCCTTGCGGCCGATGGCGCCCTCCAGGGCCCGCACGGCAGCGACGCTCGCCGCGTCCGGCACCTTCATCATGCGGTCGATCGCGCCGGGCACGAAGCTCGGCTCCATGCGGGGCCTGCCGATTCCCTCGATGCGGGAGCCGCAGTCGCAGGTGACGTCCGGGTCCCCGGTCGTCCAGCCCTCGAAGAAGCAGGAGTTCTCGGGGTCGGCGACACAGAGGCGGGTGTCGTACTGCATGTAGTGGACGTACCGGGCGATGGTCGCGGAGGTGCCTCCGGTGCCGGCGGTGGCGACGATCCAGGTGGGCTCGGGGTAGCGCTCCAGCTCCAGCTGCCGGTAGATCGACTCCGCGATGTTGTTGTTGCCGCGCCAGTCCGTGGCCCGCTCCGCGTACGTGAACTGGTCCATGTAGTGACCGCCGGTGTCGGCCGCGAGGGCCGCCGACTCCTCGTACATCGTGCGCGAGTCGTCGACGAAGTGGCAGCGGCCGCCGTGGAATTCGATCAGGCGGATCTTCTCGGGGCTGGTGGTGCGGGGCATCACGGCGACGAAGGGCACCCCGATGAGCTTCGCGAAGTAGGCCTCGGAGACGGCGGTCGAACCGCTGGACGCCTCGATGACGGGGCGGCCGGGCCGGATCCACCCGTTGCACAGGCCGTAGAGGAACAGCGAGCGGGCGAGCCGGTGCTTCAGGCTGCCGGTGATGTGCGTCGACTCGTCCTTCAGGTAGAGGTCGATGCCCCACTCCTCGGGGAGCGGGAAACGCAGGAGGTGGGTGTCGGCCGACCGGTTGGCGTCGGCCTGGACCTTTCGTACGGCTTCTTTGAGCCAGCTTCGGTACGCGGCGTCCGTGTGGTCCACGTCCAGCGTGGGCACCGGTTCCGACCCTTGGGGGATCACGGCTGACGGGTCCTGCCGAGGGGTGCTCACCACATGGCTCCTTAGCGTCGTTCCGAGCGCCGGTCCGACGCCGTCCACACCCGGCCGTCGTCTTTACGACCGGTCGGACGCCCCGATCATAAACACCTTCCGCACGCTTCTCACCTGCATAAACACCCCTTTGAGCAACTCAAAGGAACACCTGCCCCAGTGCAGGAACAAGCGTGCGGAGGAACAAAGGCGTGAGTCGGCCCTTCCCCTGCCGGGCGCACTCCCCCGCGCACTGGTGCGGACGCCTTCGTGCGGGCAGACTGCACCGCGGGGCCGGTGAGAGCTCACACCAAGGGGGCGGACGACATGGCGGAGCCGGAGTTCACGGCGACGGGTGTGCGCATAGGGCGCCTGCTTCGCTCGCTCACCCGGGCAGGCGAGGTCCGCATCAAGGGCGGCCGTCTCGAACTGCTCACCAGTTACGGCAGTGAGATCGACAGCGCGCCACTCCAGGAAGTCCGCGCCGGCAAGGCCTGGTTCGCGCCCGGCGACCGGGCGCTCGCCGACGTCGGCGGCAGGCGCTACCTGCTGAAACTCGGCGACGATCATGAACCCGGCGATGCGGTGCCCCGTCTCGTCGGCGAGAGCGGGCCGCCCACGACGCGTCGGTTCCTCGACGCGGTACGCAGGGCGCGCGGCCGGCTGACGTAGTCGGCGGCGGACTGGGGGACTGCGCGCGCGAGTTGCAGGCTCGCACCCCCTGCGTCACTCTGGTCACACATCACTACTCAGGGTTTACCGGCGATAACGCTGCGAACCAGCCCGCCGGACATGCAGCAGGCGGGCCTCGGCTGACAACGCGACCCTCTGCTGGCTCGGTACTCCGCCTTCTTCCGGACCTTCAATTCGGGGAGTCGCAGCCGTGATCAGCCACCCAAGCAGGCATTGCACGGTGGAGCTCCAAGCCCTGCCGTCGCGGATCCGCCAGGTCCGCAGAATCGTATCGGCGCAGTTGCGCTACTGGCATCTGGATCCCCTGATCGACGAGGCGATGCTCGGCGTGACCGAGCTGCTGACCAACGTCCATCGGCACGCCGGTCCCGACAAGATGTGCACCGTCGAGATCGAGCTGCTGCGCGACCGCCTCACGGTGTCGGTGCACGACCACGACCCGCACCTGCCGCAACTGTGCGACGCCGACCCGCTCGCGACCTGCGGCCGGGGCCTCGCCCTGGTCGCCGCGGTCAGCGAGAGCTGGGGCGCGCGGCCGCAGGGCGAGGACGGCAAGGTCGTGTGGTTCACGCTCCCCGCGCCGGCGGCGGCGCGGCCGCGGTCGCCGATTCCCGAGTACCGGGTGACGGACGCCTTCCCCGAGCTGGACTCCCCGGCGGACCGCCGCACGGCCCGACATGCTCCCGCCCGGTCGGCCGTTGTCGGCTGACCGGGCGGTGACCACCCCCTCGTACGGCACGGGCCACGTCACTCCTTGCGGCACGGACCACGTCACTCGGTGGCGATGGCCCGCAGCACGTCGAGGCGTGCGGCGCGGCGGGCCGGACGCAGGCCCGCGAGCGCTCCGGCGGCGAGGCCCACCAGGGCCACGACGACGAGCTGGAGCGGGGGCAGGGCGAACGCGAACGCGCTGTCGCTCGCGCCGTCCGACGCCTCGACCAGGACCCATCCGAGGAAGCCGCCGAGCACCAGGCCACCCGCGGTGCCGAACGCCGCGACCAGGACGGACTCCCACCGGACCATGGCCCGCAGCTGGGCGCGGGTCTGGCCGACGGCCCTCAACAGGCCGAGCTCACGGGTGCGTTCGTGGACGGCCAGGGTGAGGGTGTTGGCGATGCCGAGCAGAGCGATCAGCACGGCGAGGGCCAGCAGCGCGTAGACCAGGGTCAGCATCATGTCGATGCCGCCGGCGGACGACTGCGCGTACTCGTCACGGGTCTGCACCTCCGGATTCCCGTACGCCGCTGCGACCTTGGAGACGGCGGCCTTGCCGTCGGCCGTGCTCACGCCGTCCTTGAACGTGACGGCGATCAGGGTGTCGGAGTCCTGGGCGCGGTGCGGGGCCCAGGCCTCGCGCGTGATGACGTAGTCCCCCGCGAGCTCCGACTGGCCGTAGACCGCGCGGACGGTGAAGTTCTGCTGCTTGCCGTCGGTGAAGGCCAGTCGGGCGGGGCTGCCCGGTTCCAGGTGCTGCTTGTCGGCCTCCTTGCGGGTGATCGCGATGCCGTCCGTGCCGAGGTCGTTCAGCGAGCCGCGGACGGTGCCCAGGTCGAAGGACCTGGCGAGCGCGGCCGGGTCGGTGACGGTGAGGGCGCGGCCCTCGCCGTCGATGTCCGCGACGCCCTTGCCCAGGCCGACGGCTGTGGCGACCTGCGGCTGCTCGGCGATGGCCGGGGCGAGCTTCGGGCTGAGGCCGCTGCCGCCCGCGCCGAACGACGGCGCGGACACGGCGATGTCGCCGGCGAAGGAGCGGGACACCGTCTGGTCCATGGTCGCCTTCAGCGAGGCGCCGAAGACGGTGAACAGGGAGACGACGGCGACACCGATCATCAGGGCGCTCGCGGTGGCGGCGGTGCGCTTGGGGCTGCGCAGCGCGTTGCGCCGGGCGAGGCCGCCGGTGACGCCGCGCAGCTTGTCGAGGGGGCTGCCGAGGACGCGTACGGCGCGCGACGAGGCAACGGGACCGAGCACCACGAACGCGACGAGGATCAGCACGCTGCCGAGGCCGGCGAGCCAGATGGACGGCGACGCGAGGACGCCGATCAGGGTGACGGCGACCGCCGCGACGCCCAGTGCCGTACCGATGACGGCGCGGCGGCGCGAGGCCCCGGACTGGTCGACTGCCGTCTCGCGCAGGGCCGCGAGGGGTGCGGTGCGTCCGGCTCGTACGGCGGGCAGGAGCGCGGAGCCGAGGCAGACGAGGATGCCGACGGCGAGCGGGAGCAGCATGGACAGGCCGGTGATCACGAGAGCGCCGTCGGGGAACGGGAAGCCGATCGCGGGGAAAAGCGCCTGGAGCCCGGCCGCGATGCCGATGCCGCCGGCGAGACCGGCGACCGACGCGAGGACGGCGACGGCGCTCGCCTCGACGAGCGTGGTGGCGGTGACCTGGCGGCGGGAGGCACCGAGGGCACGCAGGAGCGCGTTCTCCCGGGTGCGCTGGGCGACGACGATCGCGAACGTGTTGTGGATCGAGAAGGTCGCCACAAGCAGGGCGATGCCGGAGAACACGAGGAGGAAGGTGGTGAAGAGGGTCAGGAACTGGCCGGAGATCATGTCTGTGTTCTCCTGCGCCGACGCCTCACCGGTGATGGCCTCGACTCCCTTGGGCAGTACGGGAGTCAGCTCGTCGACGAGTTCCCGCTGGCTGGTGCCGGGGCCGGCCCGCACCTGGATGGACGCGGCCTCGCCGGGCTTCGGTGTGAGGTACTTCTCCGCGTCGGCCTGCGTCATGCCGGTGTACGTCACCTGAGCCATGCCGTCCTCGCCGCCGAACGTGGCGAGGCCGACGATCGTCACCTTGACGGGGTCGGGGGTGCGCAGGGTCGTGGTGTCGCCGATCTTGAGGTCGCCCTTCTTGGCGGCTCCACGATTGACGACCACCTCGCCGGTCTTCGAAGGGGTGTGTCCTTCGGCCAGGCGGTACGGGTTGAGTTCGGGGTCGGTGATCCAGTTGCCCGCGAGGGTGGGCGGACCCTGGCCGCCGATCGCCTTGCCGTTGCTGCCGACGAGCTGGCCCGCGCCCTGGATGCCGGGCACGGCGGCGGCGACGCCCGGGGTGTCCGCGAGCTTCTTCGCGAGCGACGCGGCGACGGGCTGCCGGGTGCCCTGGCTCTCACCGGGGGTCGTGATCACGTTCGTGCTGCGGACGACGGCGTCGGTGCCGCTCGACGCGTTGCCGAACATGGTGTCGAAGCTGGCGCGCAGGGTGTCGCCCATGACGAGCGTGCCGGCGAGGAACGCGACGCCGAGCAGGACGGCCAGGAAGGTACCGGCGAAGCGTCGCTTGTGGGCGCGCAGGGACGACAGGCTCAGGCGCGCGGAGGTGCTCAGGGAGCTCATGACGGTGTCTCCCCCGCATGTCGTGCGCCACCGGCCGCGTCGAAGGCCTTCATGCGGTCGAGGACCTTGTCCGGGGTCGGTGCCTGCATCCGGTCGACCAGGCGGCCGTCGGCGAGGAAGACGACCTCGTCGGCGTGGGCGGCGGCCACCGGGTCGTGGGTGACCATGACGACTGTACGGTCCATCTGCCGTACGGCGCGGCCGAGGAGCCCGAGCACCTCCTCGCCGGAGCGCGAGTCGAGGTTGCCGGTGGGCTCGTCGGCGAAGACGACGTCGGGGCGGCCCGCGAAGGCCCGGGCCACGGCGACGCGCTGCTGCTGTCCGCCGGAGAGTTCGGACGGCCGGTGGTGCAGGCGGTCGCGCAGGCCGACCACGTCGACCAGGGCGTCGATCCACTCCCTGGAGGCGGCGTCGTCCTTCGCACCCGCGAGGTCCATCGGCAGAGTGATGTTCTCCGCGACGGTCAGTGTCGGCACCAGGTTGAAGGCCTGGAACACGAAGCCGATGCGGTCGCGGCGCAGCAGGGTCAGGCGGCGGTCGTCGAGGTCGCTCAGGTCGGTGTCGCCGATGAAGGCGGAGCCGGCGCTGAGGGTGTCGAGGCCCGCCGCGCAGTGCATGAGCGTGGACTTGCCGGAGCCGGAAGGACCCATGATCGCGGTGAACCTCCCGGCCTCGAAGCCGACACTCACGCCGTCCAGGGCCCGGACCGCGGTGTCGCCGCTGCCGTAGACCTTCACGGCGTCGACGACTCGGGCCGCGGTCCGGGTGAGGGTGGCGGTGGTCATTCCGCACCGCCCTTGGTGCGGCCGAACTCCTCGTTCAGGACGGAGCTGCGGCGCCAGTACTCGTCCTCGTCGATCTCACCCGCGGCGAAGCGCCGGCCGAGCACGGTGAGGGGCGAGTTCTCGTCGGCGGCGGGCCGCCAGGGGCCGCCACGACGGCGTCCGCGCCACACGGTGCGGCGCAGCAGCGTGACGACGCCGATGACGACGGCCGCCCAGATCAGCGGGAAGAACAGGATCCACGGGCCGGGCCCGCCGTCCCAGTTCGCCAGAGTCTGCATGAGAGTCATCTCCTCGGAACGTGTGCTCACGTTTTCTCGATGACTCGAGACTCGCTCCGAAGGGGGGTCGAAGTCGTCGTACAGCCAGCGGCAGCGCGCGTACCACCACGGGAGTACTGGGCCTGCTTCCGCCTACTCTCCCCGCTCTCGACTTCTGTACCTACTAGTATGTACAGTGATTTCATGAGCACTTCGGAGCGGTTGATCGAGTCCACTCGTGAGCTCCTGTGGGAGCGGGGGTACGTGGGCACGAGCCCCAAGGCGATCCAGCAGCGCGCCGACGCGGGGCAGGGCAGCATGTACCACCACTTCGGGGGGAAGCAGGACCTCGCGCTCGCCGCGATCGAGCGGACGGCGCAGGAGATGCGGGCCACGGCCGCGAAGTCGTTCGGCGGCGCCGGCTCCGCGTACGCCCGTATCGAGGCGTATCTGCGGCGCGAGCGCGATGTGCTGCGCGGCTGCCCGATCGGCCGGCTCACGATGGACCCGGATGTGATCGCGAGCGATGCGCTGCGCGCTCCGGTCGACGAGACGATCGACTGGCTGCGGGAGCAGCTCGCCGGGATCGTCGAAGAGGGCAGGGAACAGGGCGAGTTCGCGCCTTCGCTGGATGCCGAGGAGATCGCGGCGACGATCGTCGCGACGGTCCAGGGCGGGTATGTGCTGGCCCGCGCGTCGGGCTCGCCCGCCGCTTTCGACGCGGGGGTGCGCGGACTGCTCTCGCTGCTCGTACCCGCCGCCTGAGCCGAGGAGTGACACGACCGTGCACGCGATGCAGTACGAGATCACGTTGCCCGCCGACTACGACATGGCCATCATCCGCAAGCGGGTGGAGACCAGGGGGCATCTCCTGGACGACTTCGCCGGACTCGGGCTCAAGGCCTATCTGATGCGGGAGCGCGGCGTCGCCGGGTCACCCGTGAACCAGTACGCGCCGTGCTACCTGTGGAACACCCCTCAGGGCATGAACTCGTTCCTGTGGGGGCCCGGTTTCCAGGGCATCGTGGACGACTTCGGCCGGCCCGAGGTGCAGCACTGGGCCGGACTCGCGTACGACGAGGGGCCGGCCCCGCACGCCACCCCGAGGAGCGCGGTGCGCCGCCGGACACCCCTCACCGGGCAGGCGACGCTCGCCGAAGTGACGGGCGCCGCCGTGCGCGACGCGGCCCGCATCGCCGGGCAGGACGGGGCGGTGTGCGCGGCAGTCGCCGTCGACCCGCGCCACTGGGAGCTGCTCACGTTCTCCCTCTGGGACCACGCGTCGCCGGACACGGCGGGCGACCTGTACGAGGTGCTGCACCTGAGCGCCCCCGAGCGCGACCGGCTCCCCCGGGGGAGGCAGTGGTGACCGCGACCGTACGGACCGTGCTCGGGGACGTGGCGCCGGCGGAACTCGGTGTGTGCGACGCGCACGACCACCTCTTCTTCCGCAGCCCGCTGCTCCCCGGCCAGGAACTCGACGACGCGGCAGCCGCCGAGGCGGAACTGCGCGCCTACCGGGAGGCGGGCGGCGGCGCGGTCGTCCAGTGGACCGCGCACGGTCTGGGTCGCCGGGCCGAGCTGCTGCCCGAGCTGTCGATCACGACGGGTGTACGCATCGTGGCCGCGACGGGACTTCATCAAGCCGCCCACTGCACAACGGAGTTGCTCGACCGGCTGCGCCCCGTCCTCGCCGACGTGTTCGTGCGGGAACTCACAGAGGGGATCGGCGACAGTGGTGTGCGTGCCGGGCTCATCAAGGTCGCGGGCGGCTTCCACGCCCTCGACGTGCACGCGGTGTGGACGATGCGGGCCGCAGCCGAGGCCCATCACGCGACGGGCGCCGATCGCCGTCCACCACGAGATGGGTACGGGCGTACTGGACGTACTCGACCTGCTGTGCGGGGAGTTGGGGGTGGCGCCGGAGCGGGTCGTGCTCGGGCACCTCAACTGCTCCCCCGACTTCGTCGTGCACCGCCAGGCCGCCGAGTCCGGCGCGTATCTCGCCTTCGACGGGCCGTCGCGCGCCAACCACGCGACGGACTGGCGGATGCCGGACGCGATGGCGGCGCTCGCCGACGCGGGGTTCGGCGAGCGGCTCCTTCTCGGCGGCGACACGACGACCGCCGGGGCGCGTTCGGTGAGCGGCGGGCCCGGGATGCCGTACCTCCTGCGCCGCCTCCGCCCACGGCTCGAACTGGCGCTGGGCAAGGAGCTGGTGGACCGGATCCTCGTCGACAACCCGGGCAGGGCGTTCGCGGTGGAGCGGCTGCCCGGGAGGTGACGGACGGCCTCACTCGGCCTGTGCGCTTCCGGCCGACGGTGTGCGGCCGTCGTGGTGCACAGGGCCCGCGGACGCCACGACCGACGTCGGCACCGGCGAGAAGATCGGGTACATGAGCCGGTTGGACAGATAGGCGAAGACCGGCCCGAGCGCGTTCATCGCGACCACGCAGACCCACGCCGCCCAGATGTTGCCCGGCTTGTAGCCGAAGCCGCCGAAGAACGTGGCGAAGTAGCTGGCGAAGCCGAAGAACATGCCGGGAATCAGCGAGAACGCCTTGATGCGGCCCGTGTACATCAGGGCGGTGTTGACGACCATGATCACCAGGGCCAACACCGCGTTCCGGGCGAACTGGCTGTCGCCGAACGCCGTGCCCACGTGCTGGTCGATCAGCACGATGATCAGGGCAAAGGCGGAGCCCGCGGGCATCGTGCACCACAGCCTGCGTGCGTTCGCCCAGCTCGGCCCTCCGAGCGCGAAGACGGCCGCCCACGGGATGAAGATCGCCCAGGGCGGGAGATGGAGCGCGGTCCCTCCGATGAACGCCGTCAGACCGGCGAGTACGGAGGCAACGATTTCGTGAGAGAGGCGTTCGCGCATGGGGATTCCTCTGCTGGAGTCGGATGGCAGAGCGCGGTGCCGTGCGGGGGCGTGTGGGGGCTGGTAAGGGTGCGAGGGGAGGCTCAGTGGACGAGGAGTTCGCTGGTCCTGGTCGTGCGGGCCACCACCTTTCCCGCCTTGATGACATGGGCGCGTTCGGGCCGGTCCAGGACGATGTCGTCGTAGACCTGCGTGTCGAGGACCACCAGGTCGGCGCGGGCGCCGGGCCGTACGCCGTAGTCGTCGGCGACCCCGATGACGCGGGCCGCGTCGTGCGTGACCATGCGAAGGACCCGATGAAGGTCGACGGGCCCGGACAGATGGCCGGTCTGGGCCAACAGGAGCGCCGTGTCCAGGGGGTCCGCGCGCCCGAACGGGGTGAAGGCGTTGCGGATGTTGTTGGAGGAGCAGGCGGCGAGCACGCCGTGGTCCCACAGTTCTCGGACCGGGGCGATCCCCCGCCGGACCGACCGGGTGTCGCGTCGGCCACCGAGGTGCAGGTCGGTCGCCGGGAGCGGCACGACGGCGACGCCCGCGTCGGCGAGTGCCGCCATCGCCCGCGCCCGGTCCGCCGGCTCCCGGCCGCCGAGCGAGGTCATATGGCCGAGCGTCACCAGGCCACCCAGGCCCCGGCGCGCGGTCTCACCGGCGATGAACTCGGCGAGCGCGTACCGGGGGTCGGACGCGTCGTCGGCGAAGTCGGCGTGCAGATCGGCCGGGACTCCGTGCTGTGCGGCGAGGTCGAGTACGAGCTCGACGTGGCGGCGGCAGTCGTCCAGGGTGGCCTCGTTGTACGTGCAGCCGCCCACCACGTCGGCGCCCGCCGCCAGCGCCGCGATCAGCAGCTTCTCGGTGCCGGGTGAGCGCAGGACGCCCTCCTGGGGGAACGCCACGATCTGGAGGTCCACCACATCCGCGTATTCCTCGCGGAGTTGGAGCACGACCTCGACGCCGAGCAGCCCCGCGACCGGGTCGACGTCCGGATGGGCGCGGATCACCGTCGTGCCGTTGAGGACCGCCGCCTCGAGGACGCGCCGCGCACGAGCCAGTACGTCCTCGTGCGTGAAGGCGCTCTTCAGTTCGCCGGTCACCGCGATCGCTCCGGCGAGGGTTCCGTCGGGGTTGCTTCGTACGCCGTCCAGGAGAGCCTTGTCGAGATGCAGATGCGGTTCGACGAAACCGGGCAGGACGACCCGGCCCGCGCAGTCAATCACCTCGTCGGCGTCCTGGCCCGAGGCGTCCCCGACGGCTCGCACCCGGCCGCCGTCGATCACCACGTCGCAGGGCGACCGGGCGTCCTCGACGCGTGCTTGACGCAGTATCAGTTGAGGCATACGGGCTCCCGGTGGGTGGATGGGCGGAGGCGGATGCGGGGGGTGACTGGCATACGCGGCAGGCGCGATCAGCCGCGATCGGACCGGACGGAACTGGATCAGTCAGGGAAGTCCGCCTTGCGGATGAGGCAGTGCACTCCCTGGACCTGGTCGACGACCTGCGAGATCTCGAAGTCCGCCGCCGCGCTCAGGTAGGCGTACGCGGCCGGCCCGTCCATGCCGAAGTGGTCCGTGAGGAAGCGCACGGCGGCGCGGACCGCTTCCCGCATCGCCTCGTCGAGGTCCTCGTGCAGCCCCACGGGGATCCAGTGCCGGTCGGTCTCGCCGAAGGGATGCGTGAGGGCCGCGGCGGCCGCGCGGGCCCGTGCGCCCTTGAGGAGGGTGAGCCGGAATGTCGCGCGCAGCGGCGCCTCCAGGGCGGTGAGGGCGACTTCGCCGTTGCCCTGGGCGTAGTGCGGATCTCCGGTGTAGAAGCCCGCGCCGGCCGTCTGTACGGGCAGATACAGCGCGGAGTGCGTCGCGAGGTCCTTGATGTCGAGGTTGCCGCCGTGCCGTCCTGGCGGCACGGAGTGCTCCCGCCCGTCCGTGTCGGTGGCCACGCCCATGATGCCCATGAAGGGCCGCAGCGGGAACCGGGCCGCCGCCCGGCCGTTGCCGTAGCGGATCACGCCGACGTCCCGGCCGTCCGCACGCTCCACCGCGCAGAAGGTGAACTCCGGCCCTGTGCAGGCGAATTCATCGGGCAGGGCGCCGCGGCCGTGCCGGCTGGAGATGACGCCGTAGTCGGCGCGCCGGTGCAGGGACAGCACTTCGGCCTTGAGGAGGTCGCCCGGCTCTGCGCCCCTGATGTGGACGGGCGCACTGACGACGTGAGGCCCGTCCCCGTCCGGGTCCCGTGGCGGCGGGGACTTCGCCAACAGGCGGGCGTCGGAGAGCACTTCGGTCGCGGCGATGCCGTACCGCCCGAAGAAGGCCGCCGGATCGCGCCCCTGGTCCTCCAGGATGCCCTCGTGCGAGACGGTGTCGAAGGTGACGCTGTCGCCGGAGTCGATCGTGAGCGCCGGCGCGGTGGTGCGGCAGGGCAGCCGCCCCCAGCCGGCGGTCTCCGGTGTGGCCCGCAGATAGTGCGTGCCGTCGATCGGGCCCTGTCCCGCTTCGAGTATCACTGCGGCCTCCCTGCCGTGACGGTGCCGTTGAGGGGTTCTTCGGTGGTCCGCGCCGGTTCGCTTTCGAGCCAGGTGCCGCCGCGCCCGTCGAGGGCGGCGCCGAGCTGCCGCGGTGAGGTGATGAGCGACTGACGGCCGGGGGCGCCGCGCAGGAGGTCGAGGGCGGCGGGGATCTTGGGGCCCATGCTGCCCGGCGTTAACTGGCCCTGCGCCAGGAGCCGTTCGGCCTCCTCGTGGGTGGGCCGGTCAAGGTGGCGCTGCGTGGGCGTGCCGTGGTCGACGGCGACGCGTTCCACCCCGGTGGTGATGACCAGCAGGTCCGCGCCGAGTTCCGCCGCGAGAGGCGCCGAGGTCTGCGGGCAGTTCGGGCGTCAGGGACGCCGCGAGGTCCGCGCGGCGCTTGATGGATCCGACCTGAGGGCCGTTGCCATGGGTGACGCCGACCCGCCGGCCCGATTCGGCCGGCGCCACGACGGGGGACGCGAGCCGGCGCGCGGCCTCGACCTGTTCGGCGACGGTGGCGTGGGTGCCACCGCGCAGCAGCGGGTTGCCGCCGATGGCGACCTTCGCTGTCCTCGGCACGGCTCGGGGAGTCATGCGGGTCACCGTAAGAGAGGCGGGCCGAGCCGGTCATGGGCACCGGACGCCAGGATGAGCGGCCCGTCGTTGACACCCGCTGACAAGGGGTGTCCCCAACCGTGGTGGGAAACACGGAAGTTACGCGCGGGGTATTACAGGTTACTCGCGGCTGTCGCATAGTGACTGTGCATGACAGGCATCGGTATCGGTACCGCCCCGACCGTCCCCTACGGCCTCTCTCCCGGGCTGACCGTGAGCGAGGCGCTGGCCCTGCCCTGCCTCAGCGGCGCACGACTCGTCGCCGGGGCGAGCGGCCGCGGCCGCCGCATCCGCGTCGTCAACATCATGGAAGTCCCCGACATCGTGCGCTGGATGCGCGGCGGTGAACTGCTGCTGACCACCGCCTACGCCGTCCGTGACGACGCGGAGGCGCTGAGCGACCTGATCCCCGTACTCGCCGAGCGCGGCCTCGCCGCCCTGGCCGTGAAGGTGGGCCCCTATCTGCCCGCGTTGCCGCCGGTGATGCTGGCGGTGGCGGACGAACTCGGCTTCCCTGTCGTCGAGTTGCCGGGCGCCGTCATGTTCAACGACATCCTGTCCGAGGTGCTGGGCACCGTACTGAACCGTCAGGCCCTGGAGTTGGAGCGTTCGCGCGCCATCCATGAACGGCTCACGGCGGTGGCCCTCGACGGAGGCTCCTACCAGGAGCTCATGAACGTACTGCTCGAACTGTCCGGCTGCGCGGCCGCCGTGCTCGACGAGCACGGGTGGATCCTGGCCTCCGCAGGCTCCCCGCCTCCCGACCGTCCGCCCGCCGCCGAGCGCGCCATCGAGACGGGCACGGGCGCGAGCGGCGCCGTGGCCCTGTGGCGGGACGACGCGGAGGCCGCGGACCGCGGGGCCGGGGCGGCCGTTGCTTCCACTCATGAGCTCGACACTCATCAGCGGATGGCGCTGGAGCACGCCACGACCGTCGCCGCCACCATCGCCGCCCAGGAACGCGCCCTGGCCAGCCGCCAGCAGCGCTACCGCACGCTGCTCCTGATGGAGCTGGTCTCCCGGCCGCCGCGCGACCGCGCCGAGACCGCGCGCCGGGCCGCGGCCATGGGCTGGAACCTGCGGCTGCCCCGCGCGGTCGTGCTCGTCGAGGTCGCCTCCACCGGTACCGGCAGTCCCACCGACACCGAACTCGCTTTGGAGGAACGGCTGTTGCCTCTCGTACGGTCGGCGGCCGGGTCCGGCGCGATCATCTGGGGCAGCCAGAGCGGACTCGTCCTGCTGATGGAACCGGGGCCGTCACTCGCCGGCCGATGTCAGGCCCTGTATGCGGCTGTCACCGCCGCGCACCCCGGCTGGGACGTGGCTGTCGCCGCCGGGACCGTCCGGGACGACTTCACCGACTACCACCACAGCTACGAGGAAGCGGCGCAGACCCTGACGCTCGGCCGCGAACTGCACGGCCCCGACTTCGTTCGCGGCTACGCGGACCTGGGGGTGTACCGGCTCCTCGGACAGCTTCCCGCAGCGGAGCTCACGGCCCTCGTCGACGACGCGCTCGGCCCGCTGCTCACCCATGACGCCGAGCACGAGGGCAGCCTCGTCGAGACCCTCGGCGTCTATCTCCTCCAGGACCGAAACGGCGTGGCCACCGCCGCGCGGCTGCACATCCACTACAACACCCTGCGCTATCGACTGCGCCAGATCGACCGCCTCACCGGCGGTCTCGAACGCCGGCCGACGGCCCGGCTCCAGACCGAACTGGCTGTCCACGCCTACCGGTTGCTCTCCTCGCGCGACCGGCACTGAGCAGCCCTCCTTACGGCTGACACCGACCCCCGCAGAGGCGGTCACTGTCACCCGTTGCCGGTAAATCCACGGCCGGTTCTGGCACTTCGAGCCATGCTGCAAGGGGCGGGCCGCTGCCTAGAGTCGGAACCATGGTGCTACGAAACGCCGTGCACAAGGATCTCTACGCCGACTCCGTCGCCCTCATGAGGGTCGCCGCCCGCCTGGCCGAACCGCCGGGCGTCGAAACCATCAGCCTCGTGATGGGAACACCCGCCAACCGCGACGTCCTCGCGCGGTCGGGGCTGCTGACCACCCCGGGCCACGACGCCCGACCCAACGACCTGCTCGTCGCCGTCCGCGGCGAACCCGACGCGGTGGACACCGCCCTCGCCCTGGTGGTCGACGCCCTGTCCGGTCCCGGCGAGGGGCCGGGCGCAGGACCGGAGGCCGGTGCGGACGCCGGGCCCCCGGTGCGCTCGCTCGCCGGCGCTCCCGCCGACGCAAGTCTCGCGCTGATCTCCACCCCCGGACCGTACGCGGCCGCCGAAGCTCTCAAGGCGCTGCGCCTTGGCATGCACGCCTTCGTCTTCAGCGATCACGTGCCGACCGAGCAGGAGGTGCTCCTGAAGCGGGAGGCCGCCCGCCACGGGCTGCTCGTCATGGGGCCGGACTGCGGAACCGCAGTCATCAGCGGCATCCCCCTCGGCTTCGCCAACGAGGTGCGGGCGGGCACCGTCGGCCTGGTCGGAGCCTCCGGTACGGGACTGCAGCAGGTGTCGAGCCTGCTGCACTCCATGGGCGCCGGGGTCAGCCATGTGATCGGCACGGGCAGCCGCGACGTGAGCGCGGAAGTGGGCGGGCTGACGATGCGGGCCGGACTCGACGCCCTGGCCGCAGACCCTGCGACGGACGTCATCGTCCTCGTATCCAAACCGCCTGCCTCACACGTGGCCGAACAACTGCTGCGGCACGCAGCCGCGTTGGGGAAACCGGTGGTGGCCTGCTTCCTCGGCACGGACGAGACCTCCCCCGCCCCGGCCCGAGTCACGCTCGCTCCCACCCTCTTCGAGGCGGCACGGTCCGCGGCCTCCCTTACTGTCGGCGGGGCGCTCCCGCCCGGCGAGGAGCTGCCCGAGCTGCCCGCCCCCGCCCCGCCTCGCCGCCTGCTGCGGGCCCTGTACGCGGGCGGCACGTTCGCCCACGAGGCGGCCTGGCTCCTCGGCCCGGTGCTCGGTGGCATCACCCGTACCGCTCCCCCGCCCGTGCCGGGCGCAGCCCCGCGCCTCCCGGACCGGCATCTCGTACTCGACCTGGGCGACGACGAGTTCACCGCCGGGCGCCCCCACCCGATGATCGACCCCACGGTCCGCACCGAGTATCTGCGGGCAGCCCTCGCGGACCCGCGCAGCGCCGCGGTCGTCCTCGACGTGGTCATCGGACACGGAGCCGCGCCGGATCCGGCAGCGGCTCTCGCCGGCGCGCTGGCCGAGGCTCCCGCCGACGCACCACCGGTGATCGCGTTCGTCGTGGGCACCGATGACGACCCGCAGGGGCTCACCGCACAGCGGCGGATTCTGCGCGACGCGGGCGCGTATGTCGTCGACAGCAGTACGACCGCTGCGCGGGTGTGCGCCGAACTCCTGGACAGTCGTGACGACTTGGCACTCGCCCCAGCTGCGCCCACTCCTTCCCCCGCCCCCGCCTCCCGGATCGGAGAGACCGCATGACCGCACAGGCCATGCCCGCACAAGCCGTGCCCGCGCGGGGCCTCCTGACCGGCGTCCCGCACGTCGTGAACGTCGGTGTCGACGCGTTCGCCGGGCCGCCGCGGGCCGCGGGCGCGACGGTGACCGCGGTCGACTGGCGTCCCCCGGCCTACGGTGATCCGGAACTCGGCGCCGGGCTCGCCCGCCTGGTCGCGCACCCGGCCGTCGAGGCCGCCAACTCAGAAGCACTCGAACGGATCCTGGGCGTCGTGCCGATGTGGACCGACGTCCGCCCCGCCGGAGAGCTGATCCCTGAACTGGCGCAGGAGAGACTCCTGTTGCACGCCGGACCGCCGATCGAGTGGGAGCGCATGTGCGGCCCCATGCGGGCCGCCGTCGTCGGCGCCGCACTCCTGGAGGGCTGGGCGGCGACGCCGCCGGAAGCGGAAGCGCTCGCCGACGCGGGAGCCATCCGCTTCGCCCCCTGCCATCACCACGACGCGGTCGGCCCGATGGCGGGCGTCATCTCCGCGTCCATGCCCCTGCTCGTCGTGGAGGACGGGGCCACGGGACTTCGGGCGTACTCCAACCTCAATGAGGGACAGGGCCGTTGCCTGCGCTACGGCGCGCTCGGCGACGACGTCATGGAGCGGCTGCGCTGGATGGGAGAGCGCCTCGGCCCCGCTCTGCGCGCTGCGATCGGCTCGCTCGCCGAGCCGGTGAACCTGCGGTCGGTCACCGCGCAGGCCCTTCAGATGGGCGACGAGTG
This sequence comes from Streptomyces sp. NBC_01003, assembly GCF_045162695.1. NCBI lineage: Bacteria > Bacillati > Actinomycetota > Actinomycetes > Kitasatosporales > Streptomycetaceae > Streptomyces > Streptomyces sp. NBC_01003. The sequence goes on along the minus strand of NZ_CP108707.1, from coordinate 8,711,930 downwards.
CCACAGCCGCAATACCGCGGCGAGCGCCCTGCTCACCCGCGAACTCTCCGCCGTGCTCGCCCGGCATGCGGACCTGGGCGGGATCGAGGCGCTGGACTTCCTGCGCGACAACAACTACTGGTTCCTCAACTTCTCGATGGCCGCAAGCAAGTTGGCGCTCATGGCCGGGCACGGTGTGCCGCACTCCACGGTCGTCACAGCCTTCGCGCGTAACGGTGTCGACGTCGGCATCCGCGTCAGCGGCCTCGGCGACACCTGGTTCATCGCACCCGCCGCCCCCGTGGACGGCCTCTACTTCGCCGGTTACGGACCAGCCGACGCCAATCCCGACATCGGTGACAGCGCCATCACGGAGATGCACGGCCTGGGCGGGTTCGCGCTGGCCGCCGCCCCGGCGATCGTCGGCTTCGTGGGCGGTACGCCCGAAGGGGCCCGCCGCATCACCCAGGAGATGGGGACACTCACCGTCGGCCGGCACCGCGACTACCGGCTCCCCGGCCTCGACTTCGTCGGCAGCCCCGTCGGCGTCGACATCCGCAAGGTCGTCGACACGGGCCTCGAACCGGTGATCACCACGGGCATCGCCCACCGCGAGCCGGGCATCGGCCAGATCGGTGCCGGCCTCACCCACGCCCCGATGCGCTGCTTCACGGACGCGCTGAGCGCCTTCGACGTGCCCCCGGAGCCCGGGGAGTGACGGGCACGGCGGCCGGCGGCGGTTCCGTACGGGCTGGGGTGCCCCGTCCCGAGCACGTACATCTCGGCACCATCAGCACGGCCGTCGCCCCGCTGGTGCACGGTCCGTCCCGGTCGGCCCGCGTCGTCGCCGCCACCGCCTACGCGGTCCATCTCGCCACCGGCGACCGGGAGTTACCCGCGATCGCCGTGGTGACCCGGGACGCGATCCGCCTGCCGAACGCGCTCGTACTGCCCTTCTCGTCGGCGGACCGGCCGTTGGACCTGAACACACCTCGGGCCGGCTTCGGGGCAGGCCGCGTAGTCGTCGGGCCCGTTCACTTCGAGCCGGAGGCGTCCTGGACACCGCCCCGTGTCCAGGGCGCCTCCTCCCCACCGGACCCGGCGCGCATCGGACAGGTGACGGTGCTGCTCGACGCCCTGGCACAACCCCTGCCGCCCCCGCTGGCGCCCCGCCTGACGGATCTGCGCCACGCCCTGCACGCCAATAGGTCGGGCGAAGTCCGGCGGGCCGCCCGCGCGCTGGTCGGCCTCGGCCCCGGACTCACCCCGTCCGGTGACGACATCCTGTGCGGCGCGCTGCTGGCGAGCCGAGCGTGGGGAGGCTCGCTCGCGCCGCTCTCGGAGGCGGTCGCGGACGCGTCCCTGCGCACCCCGCTGCTCTCGGCGGCGCTCCTGCGGCATGCGGTGCGCGGCGAATGCGTACCGCAGGCCCACGCGTTCCTGCGGGCGCTGAGCGGGGAAGGCCCTCCCCTGGAACTGGAACCCGCCGTACGCGAACTGCTCGCCGTCGGGCACCACTCGGGAGGCGACCTGGCGCGCGGGGTGCTCGCGGTGGGCCTGAGCAGAGCGCGCAAGGTGACCGGTGACCGTAACGACTACCCGTTGAAGTAGCGGTTGCCCTTGTCGATGAGGTGGGAGGCGTAGACGCGGCCGATGGCCGGCTTGCCGCGGTAGAAACCGACGTAGCGCTGTGCGCTGTCCACGACGACGGGGCGCGCGAAGCAGGCGAAGCGGTTGCGCTACTGCTTTTAGGCCCAGGCCATGGCGGCCGGGTCGACGCGCTCGCTGACGAGGACGGGGAAGGCGGCGACGCCGGTCTGCACGCCGACCGGGAGGCCGCCCTTGTTCTTCTTCGCGTACGTCAGGACCTGCGAGGTGAACGCGTCGACGCTCTGCGGGGTGATCTCGGGCACGGCGGCGGCGACGGTGAACAGGTGCAGGTTGGTGGCCATCCAGCGCATCCGGAAGTCGGCCCGCCGCCCCACGAGGACGGGCACACCGAACCAGTCCTCCCAGCGCGTCGCGCAGCCGTCCGCCTGGAGGCGGCTCTCCACCGAGGCCAGGTAGTTTCGGGCCGATTCACCAGTCATGGCGGTGATTGTGCACGGTCAAGCCCCTGCCGGACCAGTCGGGGTGCGACGGAGTTCCGCGCGTCAGACCAGGCCCAGCGCCGAGAGCGGGTCGTCGAGGACCGGCTGCCACGCCAACTCGGCAGCTCCGACGAGGCTGTTGTGGTCGAGCGTGCACGCCAGGATGGGCACGCCGCCGCTTCGGCCCCACAGGCTGCGGTCCGCGACGACGGCCCGCAGGCGGTCCGGGTCCGCGTCGAGGAGCGCCCGGTGCAGGCCGCCCAGGATGATGCGGTCGGGGTTGAGGATGTTCACCAGGCCCGCGAGGCCGAGTCCGAGACGGTCGATCAGGGCCTCGGTGGCCATCCGCACCTTCGGGTCGTCGACGCTGCCGGCGATCAGGTCGCGGGCCTGCTGGAGCAGGGAGCCGTCGGGGCCCGGTTCGCGGCCCGCCGCGTCGAGCAGGGCCAGCGGGTCGGTCTCCACGTCGAGGCAGCCGCGGCTGCCGCAGTAGCAGGGCCGGCCCTCGGGGTTCACGGTGAGGTGCCCGACCTCCAGGGCGAGGCCCGAACTGCCGGTGTGCAGACGGCCGTCGAGAACGAGCGCGCCGCCGACGCCGCGGTGGCCGGTAGCGACGCACAGCAGGTCGCGCGCGCCACGGCCCGCGCCGTGCCGGTGCTCGGCGAGGGCGGCGAGGTTGACGTCGTTCGCGGCGAACGCCGGCCGCCCGATGCCCGCCTCCCGTACGCGCTCGGCGAAGATCTCGCGGACGGGCGAACCCGCGGGCCAGGCGAGGTGCAGCGGATTGAGGGCCGTGCCGTCGGGCTCGGCCACCGCGGACGGGACGGCGAGGCCCGCGCCGACGCAGTGGCGCCCGGTCTCGCGCAGCAGTTGGGCGCCGGCCTCCACGACCGAGCCGAGCACCTGCGCCGGGTCCGGGTCGATGATCTCGCAGCCTGGCGTGGTCGCGACGATCCGGCCGCCGAGGCCCACCAGGGCGGCGCGGTAGCCGTCGGCGTGCACCTGCGCGGCGAGTGCGACGGGTCCGTCCTCCGCGACGGACAGCCGGTGCGAGGGTCGCCCCTGCGAGCCTGCGGCGGCGCTCGGCTTGGCGTCGATCCTGATCAGCCCGAGCGCTTCGAGCTCGGCGGCGACCGCGCCTGCCGTGGCCCGGGTCACGCCCAGTTCGGCGGTGAGGACGGCGCGGGTCGGCGCGCGGCCGGTGTGCACGAGTTCGAGCGCGGGCCCCAGCGCACCACGGCCCCGCTCGAGACGTGGCGAACGCGCGGAACCCTCCGCCTCGCCCGCCGTCTGCCCCCCGGCCCCGGAGGCCGCCTTGCCACGCATCAGCAACTCCTCGCCCTGATCACCGTGTCGCATCGTAACCGGTGAACGCCGCAGCCCCTGCGGGTGAACTCACCCCTGTGCGGAGGGTGGGGAAGGCGTGGAGGGCGGTCCGGTGAGTCCGGTGACGCGCATCGTGAGATTCAGGCGGCCCCGGGAGAGCCCGGTGGCCGGGTCGCCGGTGCCGGGGTACACCTTCGGCACCCCGTGGAAGGCGAGCCGCGACGGCCCTCCGAAGACCAGCAGGTCCCCGGAGACCAGCTCCACGTCCTCGTACGGTTTGCCGCGGTTCTCGGTGTTCCCCAGCCGGAAGACGCAGGTGTCACCGATGCTGAGTGAGACGACGGGTTCCCGTGCGCGCTCGTCCTTGTCCTGGTGCATGCCCATGGTGGCGGCGCCGTCGTAGAAGTTGATCAGTGCCGTGTCGGGGTCGTACCCGTCGGCGGCGGCGTCGTCCTCGTACGCGTCGACGAGCGCGCGTCTGCCCAACTCCCTCAGCCAGTCCGGAAAGGGGGCCACCTGCGCGCCGTTCACGTCGGCCGCCGTACGCGTGTAGCGGTAGGGCTGCCAGTGCCATCCGACGCACACGGTCTGCACGGACATCACGCCACCGCCCGGCAGTCGTGTGTGGCGCATCGGCACGGGACCCGCCGCCCAGCCTCGGCAGGCGTCGACGAGTGCGCGCTGGGCCTCGGCGTCGAGCCAGCCGGGCACATGCACGGCGCCGGGGGTGATCTCCCGGCGGTCCCGGTGCACCGGGAAGAGCGGGGGCGCGTGCGGTTCGTGCTGGCCGGCCATGGACCCATTGTCCCCGGTACGAGGTACCTGTACCTTCCGCGTACCGGGGCGGGAGCGGTGGACGGGTCAGCGGCGCATCACCTCGACCAGCTCCGTCACCGTGCGGGCCATCGCCTCGCGGCCCACGCTCAGGTACTTGCGGGAGTCGACGGCGTCGGGATGTGCGGCAAGGAACTCCCGGATGGCCACTGTCATCGCTATGTTCAGGGCCGTGCCGACGTTCACCTTGGCGATGCCGCCCCGGACGGCCTGCGAGAGTTCGTCGTCACCGACACCGGAGGAGCCGTGCAGGACCAGCGGTACGTCGAGGCCCTCCGAGAGCTGCTTGAGGAGGTCGTGGTCGAGCGTCGCGGTGCGAGTGGTCATGGCGTGCGAGGAGCCGATCGCGACGGCGAGGGCGTCGACGCCCGAGTCCGTCACGTAGGCGCGGGCCTCCCCGGGGTCGGTACGGGCACCCGGCGCGTGGGCGTCGAGCGGCGCGGAGCCGTCCTTGCCGCCGACCTCGCCCAGTTCGGCCTCGACCCACAGCCCGTTGGCGTGGCCCCAGTCGGCGGCCGCGCGGGTGGCCGCGAGGTTCTCGTCGTAGGGGAGCCGGGCAGCGTCGTACATCACCGAGCTGAACCCGGCGTCCGCGGCCTGGCGGAGCAGTTCGTCGCTCTGGACGTGGTCGAGGTGGAGCGCCACGGGCACCGAGGACGCCTCGGCGGTGGCGGCCGCGGCCCTCGCGAGGGGCAGCAGGCGCCCGTAGCGGTAACGCACGGCGTTCTCGCTGACCTGGAGGATCACCGGCGCGTTCGCCGCCTCGGCGCCCGCCACGACGGCCTCGATGTGCTCCAGGGTGATGACGTTGAACGCGGCCACCGCGGTTCGCGCCGCGGTGGCCTCGGCGACGAGCGCGCCGGTTGCTGCGAGGGGCACGGCCCCTCCTTTCGGAAGGCTCGGAAGCTCGGTCGACGGTCAGCCGGCGGTGAGGATCACCGAGCGGGTGAGGTGGCGCGGCTGGTCGGGGTCGAGGCCGCGGGCGGCCGCGACGGCGACGGCGAGACGCTGCGCGCGCACGAGTTCGGCGAGCGGGTCGAGGCTCCCCTCGACCCAGAGCGCGCCGGTGCCGGCGACCTGCTCGGCGAGCCCCTCGGGCGCCGTGCCGATCATCCAGGTGGCGGTGCCCGCGGTGGTGACGCTGATGGGGCCGTGGCGGTACTCCATCGCGGGGTACGCCTCGGTCCACGACAGGGACGCCTCGCGCATCTTCAGGGCGGCCTCGTTCGCGAGGCCGACGGTCCAGCCGCGTCCCAGGAAGGTGAACTGGCCGCACTCCACGAGGCCTTCGGGCAGCGGCGTCTCGAGCGCGGTGCGCGCGTCGGCGACGGCCTGCTCGGTGTGCAGGCCGAGGTGGGCGCGCAGGAGCGTGAGCGCCGTCGTCGCGAAGCGGGTCTGGACGACGGACTGCTCGTCGGCGAAGTCCAGGACGATCACGTCGTCGGCGGCGGAGACGATCGGTGTGTTCGGGTCGCCGATGACGGCGGTCGTCCGGATGCGGCCCTTGACCGCGGCGAGCAGCTCGACGACCTCGGTCGTGGTGCCGGACCGGGACAGCGCGATGAGGCGGTCGTAGGGGCGCCCGGCCGGGAACTCCGAGGCCGCGAACGCGTCGGTCTCGCCCTGCCCGGACTCCTCGCGCAGCGCGGCGAAGGCCTGCGCCATGAACCACGAGGTGCCGCAGCCCACGATCGCGACGCGCTCCCCCGGCGCGGGCAGCTTGGCTGCCTCGCCCGCGGCCAGGCCCGCCGCGCGCGTCCAGCACTCCGGCTGGCTGTTCAGCTCGTTCTCGACATGGCTCATGCCGTGCCCACTCCCTGATGTGTCGTGTCCGTGGACCGGTCGAGTACGCCGCATGCGCCGCGCTCGATCGGCCCCGTCGAGCGTATGCTCGTTCCTGCAAGAATTCGATACGTTTCGAGCATAACCAAGCATCAGGTAGTGCGCTAGGGTCACCGGAGAACGACGATTGGAGGCCGCGGATGTCCCGCGACGCCCGCTGGAAGTCCCTGCTGGAACTGCTCGTGGAGCGGGGGCGCCTGGATGTCGAGGAGGCGGCGGCCGATCTGGGGGTGTCCGCGGCCACGATCCGGCGCGACTTCGACCAGCTCGCCGAGCAGCAGATGCTCGTACGCACGCGGGGCGGCGCCGTCGTCCACGGCGTCTCCTACGAGCTGCCGCTGCGCTACAAGACCGCGCGCAACGCCTCCGAGAAGGAACGGATCGCCAAGGCGGTCGCCGAGCTGATCACGCCGGGCGAGGCGGTCGGCCTGACCGGCGGCACGACGACGACCGAGGTGGCGCGCGCACTCGCGATCCGCCCCGACCTCGCCTCCGGCTCCCCGGCCCTCACGATCGTCACGAACGCGCTGAACATCGCCAACGAGCTCGCGGTGCGGCCCCAGTTCAAGATCGTGGTCACGGGCGGAGTCGCCCGGCCGCAGTCGTACGAACTCATCGGCCCGCTCGCGGACGGCGTGCTGAGCCAGATCACCATCGACACGGCCGTGCTCGGTGTCGTCGGTTTCGACGTCGCGCACGGCGCCGCGGCGCACGACGAGGCGGAAGCGGCCATCAACCGGCTGCTGTGCGAGCGGGCGGAGCGCGTGATCGTCGCGGCGGACTCCAGCAAGCTGGGCCAGCGCGCGTTCGCCCGGATCTGCTCGACGGAGCGGATCGGCACCCTGGTCACGGACAGCGCCGTGGACGCGGCGACGGTGGAGCGCTTCGAGGAGGCGGGGGTCAAGGTCCTCGCGGTGTGACGCCCCAAGACCACACCTACGGTATTCATGGCTGCGGCCCCGCCCGGACGGGTGGGGCCGCAGCCATTTCCCTGCGTCCCGTCCGGCGGATGTCGTGGCCGTCACGCCTCGGACCGTCTTGTCCCCGGCCGGGGCGGCGCCCTACCCTGACTTTGTGCCGACATTGAACAAACTCGGGGGCGTCAAGGACGACAGCCCGCGAACCGCGTCCCTCACCCGCCTCCGTATCGCACTCACGATCTTCTTCGCGCTCGACGGCTTCATCTTCGCGGGATGGGTCGTGCGCATCCCCGCCGTGAAGGAGCAGACCGGCGCTTCGGCGAGCACGCTCGGACTCGCGCTCCTCGGCGTCTCCGCGGGGGCCGTGATCACGATGATGCTCACAGGGCGCCTGTGCAGGCGCTTCGGCAGCCATCCGGTCACGGTGGTGAGCGCCGTACTCCTGGCGCTGAGCGTCGCACTGCCGCCACTCACCCACTCGGCGCTCGCCCTCGGCCTGGTGCTGCTCGCGTTCGGAGCCGCCTACGGCGGGATCAACGTGGCGATGAACAGCGCGGCAGTCGACCTGGTCGCCGCGCTGCACCGCCCCGTCATGCCGAGCTTCCACGCGGCGTTCAGCCTCGGCGGCATGCTCGGCGCGGGCCTCGGCGGCCTGGTCGCGGGCCACGTCTCCCCCACCCGGCACCTCCTCGCCCTCACCGTCATCGGCCTGCTCGTCACGGCCGCCGTCGGCCCCACGCTCCTGCGCCACGACGCCCCGACGGCCCAGGACGACAGCAGTCGTATACGAAGCGAGCCCGCGTCGGCGTCCGAACGGCCCGCCGGACGCGTGCGCGGGCTCGTCCTCGTCTTCGGCCTCATCGCCCTGTGCACCGCGTACGGCGAGGGCGCGCTCGCGGACTGGGGCGCGCTGCACCTGGAGGAGGACTTGCACGCCCATCCCGGCGTGGCCGCGGCGGGGTACTCCTGCTTCGCCCTGGCCATGACCATCGGCCGGATCAGCGGGACGACGCTGCTCGAACGCCTGGGCAGGACCCGCACGCTGGTGTTCGGCGGCGCCACCGGTGCGGCCGGCATGCTGCTCGGCTCGCTCGCCCCCACCGTGTGGCTGGCGCTCCTCGGCTTCGCCGTCACAGGCCTGGGTCTCGCCAACATCTTCCCCGTGGCGGTCGAACGCGCCGGCGCCCTGGCCGGACCCACAGGCGTGGCCGCCGCGTCCACGCTCGGCTACGGCGGCATGCTCCTCGGACCGCCGATGATCGGCTTCATGGCGGACTGGTTCTCGCTCCCCACCGCGCTGACCAGCGTGGCCGTACTGGCGGGCGTCGCCGCCCTGATCGGCTTCGCGACCCGGCGCGCAGCCGTCACCTGACCCGCACGCCACGAGCATCCCGCAAGGACGCATTCAAGCCAGGTCCCATCGGGCAGACTCCCGCCATGGAGACTGCGGAGCACATCGAGACGCTCGACGAGGAGGGCCGCCTCCTCGCCCGCGCCGCCGAGACGGCAGGCACCGACGCCAAGGTGCCGACCTGCCCGGGGTGGGACGTACGGGACCTGCTGCGGCACGTGGGCATGGTGCATCGCTGGGCCACGGCGTTCGTCGCCGAGGGGCGCACGTCGTACCACCCCGGTGACGGCCTGCCGGAACTGGACGGCGCGGAGCTCATCGCCTGGTTCCGCGAGGGCCACGGCCGGCTCGTCGGGACGCTGGCCGGCGCCCGGCCCGACGTGGAGTGCTGGACGTTCCTGCCCGCGCCGTCGCCGCTCGCGTTCTGGGCGCGGCGGCAGGCGCACGAGACGACCGTCCACCGGGTGGACGCGGAGTCCGCGCTGGCCGGGACGCCCGGCGTGATCCCCGCGGAGTTCGCCGTCGACGGCATCGAGGAGCTGCTGCTCGGCTTCCACGCGCGCGGCAGGAGCAAGATGCGCGCGGACACCCCGCGCCTGCTGCGCGTACGGGCCACCGACGCCGGCCGGGCATGGACCGTACGGGTCTCGCAGGAGCCGCCGGTCACCGAGCGGGACGGGTCGGGCGAGGCCGACTGCGAGCTGTCGGGTCCCGCGGCGCGGCTCTATCTGTCGCTGTGGAACCGGCTGCCGTTCCCGAGCCTCACCGGCGACGCCTCACTGGCCGCGCTGTGGCGGGAGCGGTCGGGGATCACCTGGAGCTGACGGCCCGCCGGGCCATCTGCGGACATCAGCCCTTCGGGCCGTCCGCGAGCATCCGCCCCAGCACCGCACGCTGCAACGGTCGCACCTCGGTGTGCAGGTCGCGGCCCTTCTGCGTCAGGCAGACCCGTACGCCGCGGCGGTCCTCGGGGCACATCCCGCGCGTCAGGAGGCCGTCCTTCTCCAGGCGGCCGATCAGGCGCGACAGGGCGCTCTGGCTGAGATGGACCTGCGCGGCGATCTCCTGCACGCGGAAGGAGGAACTGCCGTCCTCCGCCGTGCCGGCGGCCAGGACGTCGAGCACCTCGAAATCGCTGGCGCCCAGGCCGTGCTGATGCAGCTCGCGATCGAGCTCGCACATGGTGCGCGCATGCACCGCAAGGATGTCCCGCCACTGATCCACGAGGCCGGGCTCGGCCTTTTTCGCCGCCATAACCGCACCGTAGCAGAAAAGACAGGCATTGTTGCATCGGAATTAAATGCACTTGCAGTCAATGCATATGCATGTAGTGTGCTCCGCATGACCTCTCCGCTCGCCAACGCCCCTGCGTCCCAGGAGCGTTGGTCCCCCCGTCTGTGGGGCACACTGCTCGTCCTCTGCGCCGCGATGTTCCTCGACGCACTCGATGTGTCGATGGTCGGAGTCGCCCTGCCGTCCATCGGCTCGGAGCTCGACCTGTCCACGTCGACCCTGCAATGGATCGTCAGCGGCTACATCCTCGGCTACGGCGGCCTGCTGCTGCTCGGCGGCCGCGCGGCCGACCTGCTCGGCCGGCGCCGGGTGTTCCTGATCGCCCTCGGCGTCTTCGCCCTCGCGTCCCTGCTCGGCGGACTCGTCGACTCCGGGCCGCTCCTGATCGCCAGCCGCTTCATCAAGGGCCTCAGCGCCGCGTTCACCGCGCCGGCCGGCCTGTCCATCATCACCACGACGTTCGCCGAGGGCCCGCTGCGCAACCGCGCGCTCTCCATCTACACGACCTGCGCCGCGACCGGCTTCTCCATGGGCCTCGTCCTGTCCGGCCTGCTCACCGAGGCCAGCTGGCGCCTGACCATGCTGCTGCCCGCGCCGATCGCCGTGATCGCGCTGCTCATCGGCATCAAGCTCATCCCGCACAGCGAACGCGAGAAGAACCACCGCGGCTACGACATCCCCGGCGCCATCACCGGCACCGCGTCGATGCTGCTCCTCGTGTTCACCGTCGTCCAGGCACCGGAGGCGGGCTGGGCCTCGGCCCGGACCCTGCTGTCCTTCCTGGCCGTCGCCGTCCTGCTCGCGGTCTTCGTCTCCATCGAGCGCCGTTCCCCGGGCCCGCTGATCCGTCTCGGAGTGCTGCGCTCCGGCTCACAGATCAGGGCGCAGCTGGGCGCGATGGCGTTCTTCGGCTCGTACGTCGGCTTCCAGTTCCTCGTCACCCTGTACATGCAGTCCCTGCTCGGCTGGTCCGCGCTGCACACCGCGCTCGCGTTCCTGCCGGCGGGCGCCCTCGTGGCGCTCTCCTCGACGAAGGTCGGCGCCATCGTCGACCGGTTCGGCACGCCGCGCCTCATCGCGCTGGGCTTCACCTCCATGGTGATCGGCTACGCGCTGTTCCTGCGCATCAACCTCGACCCGGTCTACGCGTCCGTCATCCTGCCGACGATGCTCCTGATCGGCGCGGCCTGCGCCCTGGTGTTCCCCTCGCTCAACATCCAGGCCACGAACGGCGTCCACGACGACGAACAGGGCATGGTCTCGGGCCTGCTCAACACCTCGGTACAGGTCGGCGGCGCCATCTTCCTCGCCGTCGTGACGGCCGTCGTCACCGCGAACTCCGGCGAGGGCTCGTCCCCGCAGGCCGTCCTCGACAGCTTCCGGCCCGGTCTCGTCGTCGTCACCGCGATCGCCCTGGTGGGCCTGCTGATCACCCTCACCGGCCTGCGGACCCGTCGTCCACAGGACACGATCGTTATCGCGAAGTCGGTGCAGGAGGAGGGGGCTGTGCAGGAGTCGACGAAGGAGGAGACGGACGCCGCCGCGCGTACGGAGCGCGTCGCGGTCCGCGACTGACCCACAGGTCCTCGACCCCATCACACATGGGTGGCGCCCGGCCGGCAGTCCCCTGCCCGCCGGGCGCACCCGCGTGTCGGCGGCGCGCTTCCGCTCAGCCGAGCCATCCGGGCCGTACGAGGCCCGACTCGTAGGCGAGCACGACCAGTTGGGCCCGGTCACGCGCGCCGAGCTTCACCATCGTGCGGCTCACATGTGTCTTCGCGGTGAGCGGGCTGACGACGAGACGGCGGGCGATCTCCTCGTTCGACAGGCCGATGCCGACCAGCGCCATCACCTCACGCTCGCGCTCGGTGAGCTGCCCGAGCGACTGGGCGGCCGCAGGCTCCTTGGAGCGTGCCGCGAACTCGGCGATCAGACGGCGGGTCACCCCCGGCGAGAGCAGCGCGTCCCCGTGCACCACCGCCCTTACGGCACGCAGCAGTTCCTCGGGCTCGGTGTCCTTGACGAGGAACCCGGACGCTCCGGCGCGGATCGCCTCGAAGACGTACTCGTCCAGTTCGAAGGTGGTCAGCATGACGACCTTCACGCTTTCCAGCGCAGCGTCGTCACTGATGCGGCGGGTCGCGGCGAGCCCGTCGAGGACCGGCATGCGGATGTCCATCAGGACGACGTCGGGCCTCAGTTCGCGTACGAGCCGCACCGCCTCGTCGCCGTCGGAGGCCTCCCCCGCGACCTCGATGTCGCTCTGCGCGTCGAGCAGCGCCCGAAATCCGGCGCGGACGAGCGACTGGTCGTCGGCGAGCAGTACGCGGATCAACGGTTCTCCTCCGTCGGCGTGAACGGCAGTTCGGCGAGCACCCGGAAACCGCCGTCGGGCCGCGGTCCCGCCTCGATCGTGCCACCCAGTGCGGCGGCCCGCTCACGCATCCCCGCAAGCCCGTTCCCGCTGCCACCGGCCGCCTCGTGGCTCGCCGGCCCGTCGTCGTCGATGCGCAGGGACAGCGCGGTCCCCGAATACCGCACTTCCACGCGAGCGTTGCGCGACTCCGAGTGCCGTACGACGTTGGTGAGCGCCTCCTGCACGATGCGGAACGCGGCGAGGTCGGCGCCGGGCGGCAGCGCGGCGCGGGATCCTTCCGTGGCGATGTCGACGGTGAGGCCCGCGCTCGCGGCCTGCTCCACGAGTTCCGGGAGCCGGTCGAGACCTGGGGCGGGGGCGCGCGGCGCGTCACCCGGGGTCCGGAGGGTGTCGAGGACCTGGCGGACCTCGCCCAGCGCCTCCTTGCTCGCGGACTTGATGGTGGTGAGCGCGGTACGGGCCTGCTCGGGGTCGGAGTCGAGCAGCGCCAGACCCACGCCCGCCTGGACGTTGATGACCGAGATGGAGTGTGCGAGCACGTCGTGCAGCTCCCGCGCGATCCGCAGGCGCTCCTCGTCGGCGCGCCGCTCCGCGGCCTTCTCGCGCTCGGCGCGCTCCTTCGCCCACTGCTCGCGGCGCGTTTTGACCAGCTCGGAGAAGGCCACGATCGCCAGGACCCACGCGGCGATGAAACCCTCCTGCCCCCAGGACGCGGCATCGTCGCCCGACGGCGGCAGATACGCGTACAGCCAGTGCGCCACGAGGACATGCCCCACCCAGAACATGCCGACCGCCGCCCACGCGGCTCTGCGGTGCCCCGCGACGATCGCCGCGTAGCAGCCCACGGCCACGGTGATGAAGACCGGCCCGTACGCGTAGCCCGCGCCGAGATAGACCGTCGCGCACGCCGCCGTACCGAAGGCCACGAGGACCGGGTGGCGCTGACGCCACAGCAGGAGAACGCCACCCGCGATCAGCAGCACGCGGGCGAACACGTCGAGGCCGGCGCGATCGGTCTGGGCGTGCGCCGCGAAGTTCGAGCCGACGAGGACGAACGCGGTGATCAGGACGGTGGACCGCCAGGGCCAGCGCGGCCCCTGGCCCGAGCCGCCCCACCAGGGCGGCCCGTAGTGACCTCGCCGGGCGGCACCGGTCGCCGTCCAGGGCGGCCCGTAGCGCCTGAGGTGCGGCGGACCCGCCCAGGTCCGGGGCGGGCCGCCGGCCTCGCGTACGTGCTGCTCATCCATGACCGCAACGCTAGACGCCGGGCGCCGTCGCAGGCGTCAGCCGGGCGTGGTGATCACGCGTACTCCCCGGGGAGTACGCGGCGGCGCTTCAGGGGCGCGCGTCACGCCGTCACGCCCGGGGCAGCACCAGGCCCACGCCGTGGGCGAGCTGTGTCGCGGCGTGCGTGAAGAAGGCGGCGCGGTCCTCCACGACCCGGTTGAACTGGCCGAACAGCTCGAAGCCGATCAGGCCGAACAGTTGCGCCCAGGCGGCGACGAGCGCGGCCACCGTCGCGGGCGGCAGGTCGGGGGCCAGGTCGGCGCCGAGCCGCTCGGCCTCGGGCCGCAGCTCCTCGGGGAGCGGTGGCTCGGCGATCCCGCGGCCCTGGTGGGCGTCGCGGACGATGCTGAAGAACAGCAGACCGACGCGCGACGCGGCCGGGACGGTCGTCAGCGGCGCGGTGTATCCGGGCACGGGCGAACCGAAGATGAGCGCGTACTCGTGCGGGTGGGCGAGCGCCCAGGCACGGATGGCTTCGCTGACGGCGACCCAGCGGCGCACGGGTGCGATCGCCTCGGTCCTGCTGTCGGAGGTCTTCGCCTTGTCGGTGCTCTTCGCGGCCTTCTTGAGCAGGGCGGAGTCCGCCCGCTCGGCGGCCTCGCCGATGGAGTCGTACGCGTCGATGATGAGCGCCGTCAGGAGTTCGTCGCGACTGGGGAAGTAGCGGTAGAGCGCCGAGGAGACCATGCCCAGTTCGCGGGCGACGGCGCGCAGGGACAGCTTGGCGGCGCCCTCGGCCGCGAGCTGTCTGCGGGCTTCGTCCTTGATGGCGGCGGTGACTTCTTCCCGTGCCCTGGCCCTGGCTCCTCGTGCGGTGCTCATACGGGCAGTGTCCCACGCTTTCGGAGCAGTGCACACGTTCCGGATCGATGCACGCGTTATGGATCGGTGCACTCATTTGGGAGCAGTGCACTCAATGGCGAGCGGCGCACTTTTCCGTGGCGACGAGAAAAGAGAGCACCGCTCTTGCTTTGGATCGCCGATCTCGTGCACACTGATCTCAAGCGAGAGCAGTGCTCTCGCAACCGAGATCGAGACCGACTCCAGCGGCGCCCCTGTCGCGCCACCCACACCCAGGAGAACCCCATGACCGCGAACGCCCAGTCCGGCTCGTCCTCCTCCCCCAGCCCCTACTACCTGAAGGGCAGCCGCCTGAACGTCCGGCTGAACGGCGTGATCGGCTGGCTCGCACGCCACGGCGTCAGCCTGATGGGGTCCGCCGAGCTCTCCGTACACGGCCGCAAGAGCGGTCAGATGCAGCGCATCCCGGTCAACCCGCACACGTACAAGGACGCGCAGTACATCGTCTCGGCCCGCGGGCACTCCCAGTGGGTGCGCAACATGCGCGTCGCCGAGGCCGGCGAGCTGCGCGTCGGGCGCAAGGTCCGTACGTTCACCGCGACCGAGGTGCCCGACAGCGAGAAGCTGCCGATCCTGCGCAGCTACCTGGAGAAGTGGGGCTGGGAGGTCAACCAGTACTTCAAGGGCATCACTGCCAAGTCGACCGACGAGGAGCTGACCGCGGCCGCGCCGGACCACCCGGTCTTCCTCATCACGATCGAGAAGTAGCCTCCGGATCGTCGACCGTCGGCACGACCGACGGATCAGCCGAGGACGCGGCCGCGGATGCCGGCCGGTCCAGACGGCTCAGGACGCGACCCGCCATCGGATACGTCCTGACGATCTCGCCCAGCGTCGTCGATCCGCGGGTGATGCGGGCGAACGCCTTCCACGCGGGCCGGAACCCGGTGATCGCCGCGTGCAGCACGCCGGGCCTGCGCTCGAAGACGGTCAGCATCCGCCTGCCGACGCTCATCTCGACACCGAGCCCCGCCTTGACCGCGAACGCGTAGTTCAGAGCCTGCCGACGCGCGTCCACCGCGTCGTGCGCCTCGGAGACGCGGACGGCCCACTCCCCCGCGAGACGTCCCGACCGCAGCGCGAACGAGATGCCCTCGCGGGTCCACGGTTCGAGGAGACCCGCCGCGTCACCACAGACGAGTACGCGACCGCGCGAGAGCGGTGAGTCGTCGGCACGGCAGCGCGTCAGGTGGCCGGAGGAGATCGACGGTTCGAAGCCGGCGAGGCCGAGCCGGGCGATGAAGTCCTCCAAGTACCGCTTCGTGGCGGCGCCCTCGCCCCGCGCCGAGATCACGCCGACGGTCAGGGTGTCCCCCTTGGGGAAGACCCAGCCGTAACTCCCGGGCATCGGGCCCCAGTCGATGAGGACGCGGCCCTTCCAGTCCTCGGCGACCGTCTCGGGAACGGGGATCTCCGCCTCCAGACCCAGGTCGACCTGGTCGAGCTTCACCCCGACATGAGCCCCGATGCGGCTGGCACTGCCGTCCGCCCCGACGACGGCGCGCGCCAGGATCGTCTCGCCGTCCTGGAGGAGCACGGCGACCGTGCGCCGGTCGGGCACGGCCGAGCCGTGCTGCTCGACCCGCGAGACCGTCGCCCCCGTGCGCAGCTCGGCGCCCGCCTTCCGGGCGTGCTCGACGAGCTGGTGGTCGAAGTCGGCGCGGTTCACCAGGCCGAAGAGCATGTGGCGGGAGCGCCGGGTGCGGGTGAACTTCCCGTCGAGGGAGAACGTCACCGCGTCGATCCGGTCCCGGAACGGCAGCTCGAACCCCGGGGGCAGCGCGTCCCTGGAGGGGCCGATGATGCCGCCGCCGCATGTCTTGTACCGGGGCAGTTCCGCCTTCTCCAGAAGGAGGACGCTGCGTCCGGCGACCGCTGCCGCGTAGGCGGCCGAGGCGCCGGCGGGACCGGCGCCCACCACGACTACGTCCCACACCTGCCCGCCGTCACCGGCGTCCGCCGCGTGCTCGCCCGTTCCGTTGCCGTCCGCCGAGTTCTCGCTGCTCACGATGGTCTACTGCTCCCGATCCAGCCGCCTGCCGCACCTTTCCCAGGCATCCTACGGCGGTGTCCTGCCGACCCCTTGTGGCAGGATCGGCACCGCATGCCCTGTGCACGAAACGCTCACGCACACCAGCCGACGGCGGACCCGCACGGACGCGTGCGAAAGCCGCATACGTACACACACGTGCAACGTCGCACCTACGAGGAGCGTTCCCATGTCACCGAATCCGATCGCCGAGACCGTCGCCTCGCTCATGCCCGGGGCCCGGACCGAGCTCGCCGAACTGGTGGCGTTCAAGTCGGTGGCGGACTTCGACCAGTTCCCGAAGAGCGAGAGCGAGGGCGCCGCTAACTGGGTGGCGGACGCGCTGCGCGCCGAGGGCTTCCAGGACGTCGCGCTGCTCGACACCCCGGACGGGACGCAGTCGGTGTACGGCTTCCTGCCGGGCCCCGAGGGCGCGCCGACCGTTCTCCTGTACGCGCACTACGACGTGCAGCCTCCGCTGGACGAGTCGGCGTGGGTCACGCCGCCGTTCGAGCTGACGGAGCGTGAGGACGGCCGCTGGTACGGGCGCGGCGCCGCGGACTGCAAGGGCGGCGTTCTGATGCACCTGCTCGCGGTGCGCGCGCTCAAGGCCAACGGCGGTGTCCCCGTGAACGTCAAGGTGATCGCCGAGGGTTCCGAGGAGCAGGGCACGGGCGGTCTCGAGCGGTACGCCGAGCAGCACCCGGAGCTGCTGAAGGCGGACACGATCGTCATCGGTGACGCCGGCAACTTCCGGGTCGGCCTGCCGACGGCCACGTCGACGCTGCGCGGCATGACGCTCGTCCGCGTCCAGGTCGACACCCTCGGGGGCAACCTGCACTCGGGCCAGTTCGGCGGCGCGGCCCCGGACGCGCTCGCGGCGCTGGTGCGTGTCCTCGACTCGCTGCGCGCGGAGGACGGCTCGACGACGGTCGACGGTCTCGCGGGCGACGCCGCGTGGGGCGGGCTCCAGTACGACGAGGGCCAGTTCCGCAAGGACGCCAAGGTCATCGACGGTGTCGAGCTGATCGGTTCGGGCACGGTCGCCGACCGCATCTGGGCCCGCCCCGCCGTCACCGTCCTCGGTATCGACTGCCCGCCGGTCGTCGGCGCGACGCCGTCCGTGCAGGCCGGGGCGCGCGCCCTGATCAGCCTGCGGGTGCCGCCGGGCACGGACGCCGTGGAGGCGACGAAGCTCCTCGTCGCGCACATCGAGTCGCACACCCCGTGGGGCGCCCGCGTCCAGGTCGAGCAGATCGGGCAGGGCCAGGCGTTCCGCGCGAACACCGGCAGCCCGGCGTACGCGGCGATGACGGAGGCGATGAGCGTCGCGTACGACGGCCAGGAGATGCAGTACGCGGGCCAGGGCGGCTCGATCCCGCTGTGCAGCACGCTCGCGTCGCTGTACCCGGAGGCGGAGATCCTGCTGATCGGCCTGAGCGAGCCCGAGGCGCAGATCCACGCGGTGAACGAGAGCGTGTCGCCGCAGGAGCTGGAGCGGCTCTCGGTCGCCGAGGCGCTGTTCCTCCAGAAGTACGCCGCGATCTGAAACTCGTGCCGGCCGTCGTCTTCGCCCCGGGCAGAACTCTTCTGCCCGGGGCGTAGCCATGTCGCCCGGACCGCTGCGCGTCCCTACGGTCGGCGCATGAGTGTCTACGGCATCACCGATGTGATCGAGGTCGTCCCGCGGCTGCACCTGTTGCGCTTCCCGGTGGGGCAGGCCTATCTGTGGGACGACGGGGGCGAGTTGACGCTGATGGACGCGGGGGCCGCCGGCGCCGGAACGGCGATCGCCGACGCCGTACGCGCGCTCGGCCACCATCCGCGCGAGGTGCGCCGGATCGTCCTGACCCATTTCCACGAGGATCACGCGGGCGGCGCGGGCGAGTTCGCGGCGCTCAGCGGGGCGGACGTGTGGGCACACCCGCTCGACGCGCCGTTCGTACGCGGCGAACGGCCCGGCCCCGACCCGGAGTTCGAGGGCTGGGAGCGCCCGCTGTACGCACAGGCGCAGAAGCTGCTGCCGCCACCGCCGGCGAATCCTGTACTACCGCGTGAGGTAAGGGAGTTGGCGGACGGTGACGTGCTCGGCTTCGGCGGTGGCGCCCGCGTCGTCGCGGTGCCCGGGCACACGGACGGCAGTATCGCGCTCCATCTGCCGCACCACGGCGTGCTGTTCACCGGCGACGCCGTGGCCGCGTCCCCGCTGGACGGGCAGGTCATATTGGGCGTGTTCAACCTCGGCCGCGCGCGGTCCGTCGAGTCCTTCCGCACCCTGGCCTCGCTCGACTCCGACGTGGCGTGCTTCGGGCACGGCGACCCGGTGACGGGCGGGTCGGCGGCGGCCCTGCGTGCGGCGGTCGCGCGCCTCGACGCCGCGTAGGCATCCCCGTACGGCGCGTCAGCCCACCGGCACCCCGGCTTCCAGGTAGAGGGCGGCTCCGCGCTCGCGGGCCCGCAGCGCCCAGCGCAGGCGCTCGTACCGGACGGGAGGCAGGAGTCCGGCAGCCTCCTGTTCGGTGACGAACCGCCAGCCGCGCAGCTCCGGGCCCGGAAGGATCATGCGGCTGGCCTCGGCGCCGTCGAGGCGCCCGCCGTCGAAGAGCAGCCGCAGGCCGCCGTACGCGGGAGGTTCGGGCGCCTCCCAGTCCACGACGAGCAGGCCGGGCAGCTCGGGGAGCTGGATCCCGGTCTCCTCGGCGACCTCCCGTACACCGGCCCTGGCGGGGGCCTCTCCGGGTTCCACGACACCGCCGGGGAACTCCCAGCCGGCCTTGTACGTGGGGTCGACGAGGAGCACGCGGCCCTCCTCGTCGAAGAGGAGTACGCCCGCGGCGACGGTCTCACCGGTGGGCTCGGGCGTCTGGACGATGTCGCACGGCTCGACGGCGCCGGTGCGCACGGCCTCGGCGATGCGTTCGGCCGCTCCGTACGCGCTGAGCGCGCTGGTGTCGACGGGGTGGGCGTCGGCGGTGAGCCAGGTGGCCAGCGCCGTGCGGTAGGCCTCGATGTGGTCGTAGGACCACTGGCGGACGCGCAGCTCGCCGTCGCGTGTCTCGGGCGGTATCTCGCGCCGGGCTATTCGCTCGCGCAGGATCGTTTCGGCCGGGGCGAGGAGCACATGGCGTACGGGGATCCTGCGGGCGGCGAGACCGCCGAAGATCTCGTCGCGGTACTCCTGGCTGAGCAGCGTCGCCGGGACGACGAGGACGCCGCCCACCTCGGCGAGCAGCGCGGCGGCAGTGTCGACGACGAGCCGCCGCCAGATGCGCAGGTCCTGGATGTCGGTCACCTCTGCCAGCTGCTTGGCGGGCAGCAGCTGCGCGAGTTCCCCGCCGATCGCGTCGGGGTCGAAGAGCGTGCTGTTCGGGATCAGCTCGATCAGTTCCCGTGCGGTGGTGGTCTTCCCCGCACCGAAAGCACCGTTGATCCAGACGATCACGGTTCCCCCTCCTCTGTCGGCCCCCTGAGGCTTGCCCGCAACAGCGTGCGGCGGAAACCAGCACCTGATGGGGGCGCGCCTCGCGTACGCCTCGCGCACGTCACCGAGGTCCGCGAACCAGCCGCGGGGGCCGCTTAGGATCCGCTCCGTGGACCTTCCCGAAGAGATGATTCGCTTGCAGCACGACGCCGATGACAAGGGCCGCACCCTGGAGCACCTCGATGACGCGGAGCGTCAGGCGCAGCGGGAGGCCTGGTTCGAGGCGGCGGCCAAGGTCGAGGCCGCGGTCACGGCGTACGCGCAGGAACAGGGCCTGAACCGGCACGACGTGGCGAAGACCCTGCGCCAGGCCGCCCGCCGGCCGCACTCCCAGAGCTGACTCCGGACGGTGTACGGGAGCGCTCCCCCCATGAGGTGTGCCCGCGCGGCCGAGGGGATCCATGCGACAGGGTGAAGATCGCCGCGGCGGCACGGACACGCCCCCGGCGCCCCCCGTGGTCTACGAGACCGGTGACTGCGTCGTCGTCGAACTGCGCGGCGAGGTCGACATCGTGACGCTCCAGGACTCCGTCGCCCTGCTCGAGACGGTGGCGGCGGGCCCGGCCGCCACTGTGGTGATCGACCTGACCCGCACGACGTTCTTCGACTGCTCGGGCCTCACCCTCCTCATGCGCACCCGCCGCCGCGTGGAGTCCCGCGGCGGCCGCCTGAGGGTGGTCTGCAACCAGCCGCTGACGCTACGCCTGCTGGAGGTGACGGGCCTGCTGCCGCTCTTCGCCCCGGCCCCGACCGTCGAGGCGGCGGCACGGCAGGACTAGAGCGGCCGGCCCGGCTACCCCTTACTCGACCCCAACGTGAGTCCCGCGATGAAGTGCCTCTGCAGGAGCAGGAACACCAGGATCGTGGGGAGAGCCACCAGGACTGAACCGGCGGCCAGGAGGTTGTAGTCGGTGAAGAACTGGCCGCGGAGGTTGTTGAGGGACGATGTGATCGGGAGTTTGTCGGGGTTCGAGATGAAGATCAGGGCCCAGAGGAAGTCGTTGTAGATCCAGGTGAATTCGAGCGTGCCGAGCGCCGCGAGAGCCGGGCGGCACAGTGGCAGCGTGATGCGCCAGAACTGCGTCCACAGTCCCGCGCCGTCGACGATCGCCGCCTCGAGGATTTCCTGGGGAAGCGTCCGCATGAAGTTCCCCAGGACGAAGACGCAGAATCCCAGCTGGAATCCGATGTTGACGATGATCACGGCCCAGTACGAGTCGTACATCGTCAGCGAGTCCGACATCCACCACGGCAGCGGAATCTTCAGGAAGAGGACATACAGCGGGGTGACGAGAACCTGGGGAGGCAGCAGGTTTCCCGCCGTGAAGAACATCAGGAGCACGATTCCGCCGCGCACCTTGATGCGCGACACCGCGAAGGCGACGAAGGAGGCGAGAAAGAGTGTGATCAGGACGGCCGGGACGGCGATGATCAGGGTGTTCTTGAAGTACTCGCCCATCCCCGAGTCGCTGAAGGCCTCACGGTAATAGTCGAAGGACAGGTGCTCGGGCAGCGAGAAGTAGCCGTGCTGCGCCGTCTCCTCGTAGGGCCGCAGCGAGGCGTAGACCGCGAGCAGGAGCGGGGCGAGGAACGCCAGCGAGACGGCCATGAGGAAGATGTGCACCCCGAACCGGCCGCGCCGGCGCGGGTGTTCACCGCGCCGGTCCCCGCCGGCCAGGGAGCGGCCCCGGGCGGCGGGGGATGTCGTACGGATGTCGGCGGTCATCGGTCGCGCGCACCTCGCAGCTCTTGGACCAGGAACGTCACGATGAATCCCAGGGAGACCGTGAGGAGGACGACCGCGATGGCCGAGCCGAAGCCGATGCGGCTGGCCTCGCCGATCACGTTGTCCGTGATGAGGACGGACAGCAGTTCCAGGCCGTTGCGGCCCTTGTTGACGGCGTAGACGATGTCGAAGGCGCGCAGCGACTCGATGACGGTGATGACGCCGACGATGACATTGACGGGGCGCAGGGTCGGGAAGACGACGCGGAAAAAGGTCTGGCGGGCGTTCGCGCCGTCGATCGCCGCGGCTTCTTTCAGTGTCGGGTCGACGGATTTGAGGCCGGCGAGATAGAGGATCATCACGTATCCGGTGTGCCGCCAGCTCGCGGCCAGCATCATCATCCAGATGTTGATGTCCGAGTCGCCCAGCCAGTCGATCGGGTTCTCGTGGTTGTCGAGAACGGTGTTGACGACGCCCTGGTCGGTGCCGAGGACGAGCTGCGCCATGAATCCGACGACGGCGAGTGAGAGCACGACCGGCATATAGAGAGTCGACTGGTAGAAGCGGCTGAAGCGCACGCCCCGGTCGATGAGTATGGCGAGGAAGAGGCCGAAGGGCGTGGCGATCAGGCCGAGAAAGGCGAGCCACAGGAGGTTGTGGCGCACGGCCGGCCAGAACGGCGGATAGTTGTCGACGAGGTTCTGGTAGTTCTTTCCGCCGACCCAGTGGATGTCGCCGATGCCGTCCCACGATGTGAAGGACAGGCCGATGGAGGCGAGCGTCGGGCCCCAGATGATGACGATGTCGAGCAGTACGGGTATTCCCAGGAGCACGACGAGAACGACGAGGTCACGGCGGGTGAACCGCCGCGACCTCCGCCGCCCTGCGCGCCGCGCGGTGTTCAGCGCCACGGAACGCATTCCCCCACTACTCAGCTGACGGCGGACGAGAAGATTTCCTTCTTCTGCCGCTCGATCCGGTTGACGAGGCCGTCGACGTCGTTCGGATTTCCGATGAAGTCCTGCAGCGCCTTGATCATCACGGTCTGCGCGAAGTCGGGCCGGGTGTCGCGGTCCATGAACTGCGATATCTGCTTGGCCCCGGAGACGAGCTCGGCGGACTTCTTCTGCAGCGGGGTGTACTTGGAGGTGTCGGCGCCGTCGTTCACGGCGACGTTGTTCGGGTCGCCCGCGAGATAGATGTCCTCGGCCCCGGGAGTGCCCATGTACTTGAGGAGCGCCTTGCCCGCGTCGACGTTCTTGGCCTTCTTCGCGATCAGGAACCCGTCGATGGGCGCCTCCACCGCGTCCTGCCCGTACTGGGGGTCGATCTCCGGGAACGCGAAGAAGTCGATGTCCGCGCGTTCGTTCTCCGGGAACTGCTGGCCCGGGTGCGGCATCCCGAAGACGGCCATGCCGGTCTGGCGCTTCTGCAGGCCCTGAGCGGCCTCCTCCCAGGTCCGGCCGAGCGCGCCCTTCTGGTAGTACGGCATGAGTTCGCGCCAGAGGTCGAACACCTTCTTGACCTTGGTGTCGGTCCAGGCTTCCGTACCCGCCATGAGGCCCTTGTGGAAGTCGTATCCGTTCAGGCGCATGTTGATGTAGTCGAAGGTGCCCATCGCGGGCCAGCCGTCCTTGTCGCAGAACGCGACCGGGGTGCCGTCCTTGTGCATCTGCTTCGCCAGGGCGATGAAGTCGTCCCAGTTCCTGGGCTGTTCGTAGCCCCTCTTCTCGAAGAGGCTCTTCCGGTGGAAAACGGCCCACGGATAGTAGTAGTACGGCACGAAGTACTGCTTGCCGTCGTGCGTGGACTGGTCCTTGAGCGCCTGCGAGAAGCCCTTGAAGCCCTTCCAGACGTCGTCGACGTCCGTCAGGAGACCCTTCTCGGCGAAATACTGCATGCGGTAGCCGGCGAACCACATGAAGACGTCGTCCGGGGTGCCCTGGAGATAGCGCGTGATGTTCGTCTGGAACTCGTTGTGATCCGTGGTGTTGACGTCGACTTTCTTGCCGGACTTCTTCTCGTACGCCGTGAAGGCCGCCGCGAACGCCTTCTTCGGCACCGCGTCCGAGGAGTTGGACCCCACGGTGACCGTCTTCTTGTCGCCGCCCGGGCCGTCCCCGCACGCCGTGAGCAGTGCCGGGAGCGTGAGCGCGCCTGCGCCCACCGCCGCGCCCCGCAGGAGACCCCGACGGGACATCCGATGTCCTGTCGCGCTCCCGGGCGCGCCAGAACCGTAGAACGATGACTGTGCCATGTCCCCCTCCTGGGGCCGCAACCCAACACAACCGAACGCGAGAGTTGGATCCCACTCCCAACTCCCGAGATCGTCAAGGGTTCTGACGGGACATCGGGCAACCGTTACCGCATCTCTTCCAACAGAGTCCAACACGGCCTACCGTAAACGCGCGCCACTGACGCGAACATGACGTCACCCCACCTTTCGCGAGTACGGAGGAACGTAACGATGCGTCACCTTCCCACCCGCACCTCTCGCACCACCCGCCGAAGAGTCGTCGGAGCGTTGGCCACCGGGCTGCTGTGTGCCGCGGGCGTCACGGCGCCGGCCGCGGTCGCCGACCCGCCGAAAGCCGGCGCGGCCGGCTCGCACAGCGCAAGCGTCCAGGAGGCCTCGCCCACGCTCGACGACGGGCTCGCGCCGACCCCTCCCATGGGCTTCAACAACTGGAACTCCACGCACTGCCGCGCCGAGTTCAACGAGGCGATGGTCAAGGGCATCGCCGACATCTTCGTGGACAAGGGCCTCAAGGCCGCGGGCTACCAGTACGTCAACCTCGACGACTGCTGGGCCCTGCCGCAGCGCGACGCGAACGGCAAGCTCGTGCCGGACCCGGTGCGCTTCCCGGGCGGCATCAAGGCCGTCGCCGACTACGTCCACTCCAAGGGCCTCAAGCTCGGCATCTACACGAGCGCCGGCACCAAGACGTGCAGCGACATCGGCTTCCCCGGCGGCCTCGGTCACGAGTACAGCGACGCCCAGCAGTTCGCCGACTGGGGCGTCGACTACCTCAAGTACGACAACTGCAACAACCAGGGCGTCGACGCCAAGCAGCGCTACCGCACGATGCGTGACGCCCTGAAGGCCACGGGACGGCCCATCGTCTACAGCCTCTGCGAATGGGGATCCAACAAGCCGTGGGAGTGGGCGGCCGACGTCGGCCATCTGTGGCGCACCACCGGTGACATCAGTGACAGCTGGGGCTCGATGCTCTCCCTGATGAAGCAGAATCTGCCGCTCGCGCAGTACGCGGGGCCCGGGCACTGGAACGACCCCGACATGCTCGAGGTCGGCAACGGCGGCATGACCGCGACCGAGTACCGCACGCACTTCTCGATGTGGTCGATCATGGCCTCACCGCTGCTCATCGGCACCGACCTGCGCAAGGCCTCCGCCGAGACCCTCGACATCCTCAGCAACCGCGAAGTCATCGCGGTCGACCAGGACCCGCTGGGCAAGCAGGGCACGGTGCTCTCCTCCGAGGGCGGGCGCTGGGTCGTCGCCAAGGAGATGAAGGACGGCAGCCGCGTCGTCGCCCTCTTCAACGAGTCGGGCAACGCACAGCGGATCGCGACCTCGGCCGCAGCGGTCGGACTGCCGCACGCGAGCGCCTACACGCTGCGCGATCTGTGGCAGCACAAGAGCTACAACACGGCCGGGACCATCTCCGCGACGGTGCCCGCCCACGGGACCGTACTGGTACGGGTCGCCGCCGACGACAAGTGGGCCGCCAACCCGCCCGCCGTCGAACTCGGCCTGAGCGGCGCGCCGTTCGTCGAGGCGGGCAAGGCCGCCCATCTCACGACGTCGGTCACCGACCTCGGCCGCACGCCCGCACGCCAGGTGTCCGTCGCACTGGACGGGCCCGCAGGGTGGAGCGTCAGGCCGACCTCGCCGACCGGCGCCGGATCCGTACCGACGGGCAAGGCGCTCACCACGTCATGGACCGTGACCGCGCCGGCGGGGACCGCGACGGGGGCGTACGACCTGTCCCTCAAGGCCACGTACCGCTCGCCGGGCGGGGTGCGCGCCCAGAGCGCCCTGCCGCTGACCGCGCACGTGGTGGTCGCTCCGCCGGCCGGAGCCTCGTCCCTCGGCGATCTGCCGTGGCTGTCCACGACGAACGGGTACGGGCCCGTCGAACGCAACACCAGCAACGGGGAGAGCGACGCGGGCGACGGGCATCCGATCACCATCGGCGGCGTCGTGTACGGGAAGGGGCTCGGCGTGCACGCGGACAGCGCCGTCGAGTACTACACGGGCGGCTCGTGCGAGCGCGTCACCGCGAGTGTGGGCGTCGACGACGAGAAGGGCACGAAGGGCACCGTGACGTTCGAGATCTGGGCCGACGGCAAGAAGGTGGCATCGACCGTCACCCTCACCAACGCGGACGCGGCGGAGCAGCTGTCGGCCGACGTGGGCGGGGCCCAGGCGGTACGCCTCGTGGTGACCGACGCCGGCGACGGCGTGGACTCCGATCACGCGGACTGGGGGGACGCGACGCTGTCCTGCTGACGCGTCAGGGGGTGGCGTCGGGGCAGAGCTTCCCGCCCCGACACCGCCCCTTCGAACTCAGGTGACGCGTCAGAGTGCCGACACGTCCCGGTCGCGCGTGAGCGCAGCCGCTGCCGCTCCGACGAGGCCCGCGTCCGTGCCCATGCGGGCCGGGGCCACCGTGAGGCGCTGCACGAACGACAGCGTCGCGTAGTCACGCAGCGAGCGGCGCAGGGGCGCGAAGAGGACTTCTCCCGCCTTCGCCACTCCCCCGCCGATCACCGCGATGTCGATCTCCACGAGCGTGGCCGTCGCGGCGATGCCCGCGGCCAGCGCCTGGGCCGCGCGTTCGAACGAGGCCATGGCCACCTTGTCGCCCGCGCGCGCGGCCGCCGCCACCGCCGCGGCCGACACGTCGCCGTCCGCGCCGGGACGCCAGCCGCTGTCCAGCGCGCGGCGCGCGATGTTCGGCCCGCTCGCGATCCGCTCCACGCAGCCGCGCGCCCCGCACGGGCACGAGTCCCCGTCCAGATCCACGCTGATGTGGCCGATGTGGCCCGCGTTGCCCGTGGGGCCCGGGTGCAGCTTGCCGCCGAGGATCAGGCCGCCGCCGACGCCGGTGGAGACGACCATGCACAGCGCGTTGTCATGGCCTTGCGCCGCGCCCTGCCAGTGCTCGGCGGCCGTCATGGCCACGCCGTCGCCGACCAGATCGACGGGCAGGCCACCGGTGACCGCGCGGACCCGGTCCACGAGCGGGAAGTCGCGCCAGCCCGGCACGTTGACCGGGCTCACCGTGCCGGTGGAGGCGTCCACCGGACCCGCGCTCCCGATGCCCACGGCCCGCGCCCGCACCCACAGCGGCGCGGCGGTCAGCTCACGCAGCACGTCCTCGACGGCCCGCATCACCGTGTCCCCGTCCTCCTTGGCCGGAGTCGGCCGCTGCGCGCGCAGCAGGATGCGGCCGTGGTCGTCCACCAGGGCCCCGGCGATCTTGGTGCCGCCAATGTCGAGCGCGGCGACGAGGTCGGTCTGCATCAGTGTGAGGTCCCCTGGTGAAATGGCAGGTCGGAGAATGCGATGGATAGTCTCTCCCGCATCTGACAACGTTGTCCAGGCCCTATGCTCGACGCTACATCCCCATACAGCATGATGAACCCCCTGGAACCGCAGCGACGACAGGACAGGACAGCCCACCGTGGACCGCACCGCCCGCCGCCCCGACAGCCGTTACGGCAACCGCCCGACCATGAAGGACGTCGCGGCGCGCGCCGGGGTGGGACTCAAGACGGTGTCCCGCGTCGTGAACGGCGAGCCGGGGGTCACCCCCGACACCGAGCGCCGCGTCCAGGAGGCCATCGAGGCCCTGGGCTTCCGCCGCAACGACAGCGCGCGCGTCCTGCGCAAGGGCAGGACCGCGAGTATCGGCCTGGTGCTCGAGGACCTGGCCGACCCGTTCTACGGGCCCCTGAGCCGCGCCGTCGAGGAGGTCGCCCGCGCCCATGGCGCGCTGCTCATCAACGGGTCGAGCGCCGAGGACCCGGAGCGCGAGCAGGAACTCGTCCTCGCGCTCTGCGCACGCCGGGTGGACGGGCTCGTGGTGATCCCGGCCGGTGACGACCACCGCTATCTGGAGCCCGAGATCGCAGCCGGTGTCGCGACCGTGTTCGTCGACCGACCCGCCGGGAAGATCGACGCGGACGTGGTCCTGTCCGACAGCTTCGGGGGCGCGCGTGACGGCGTCGCGCATCTGATCGCGCACGGCCACCGCCGTATCGGCTTCATCGGTGACCAGCCGCGCATCCACACCGCCGCCGAGCGTCTGCGCGGCTACCGGACCGCGATGGAGGACGCCGGGACAGTCGTCGAGGACGCGTGGATGTCGCTCGGCGTGACCGATCCGGAGCGGGTGCGGCGCGCCGCGGAGGAGATGCTCGCGGGGCCCGAGCCGGTCACGGCGATCTTCGCGGGCAACAACCGTGTGACGGTCACCGTCGTCCGCGTCCTTTCGGAGGTGACGCGCCCGGTGGCGCTGGTCGGCTTCGACGACATCGAGCTGGGCGATCTGCTGCGCCCCGGCGTGACCGTCGTCGCGCAGGACGCCGCACAGCTGGGCCGCACGGCCGCCGAGCGGCTTTTCCGGCAGCTCGACGGGGTGTCGGTGGCGCCGGAGCGGATCGAGCTGCCGACCCGGCTGATCACGCGCGGCTCGGGCGAACTGCCCCCGGCCGACTGACAGTTGAGGCCGCGGGCGGCTCGGCGGGGGTCAGCAGACAGGGAGCCCGGGGAGCGGCGCGTTGTTGTCGCCGCCCTTGATGTAGACGTCGCTGACGAAGACGTTCGTGTTGCCGCTGTCGTCGTCCGTCTTCGCCCACCAGACGTTCGTCCACTGCCCGTACGTCTCGCGGCGGCCCAGGTTCTGCTGGCAGTAGAAGTAGTTGGTGCCCGCGTTCAGGACGCCCGCGCGGTCGCCGGACGCGGTGTACGAGTCGGACGTGCGCCACACCGTGCAGTTGTACTTGCCGCCGCCTGCGGAGTGGCAGGCCGGAGCGGGTGCCGGGCTCGCCCCGCCGCCTCCTCCCGTGGTGCCGCTCTTCGTGGGGCGGGGCTCGGCCGGGCCGGAGGCGGAGGGTACGGGCCGGCTGGCGGACGGCTTCGGCGTGCCGTCCAGGGCTCCACGACTGTGGTCCGCCTCCGGCGTGCCCGTGGTGGCCGCACCCGATGAGGCGGCCCGGTCCCCCTTGTCGTCGGACCCGTTGAGCGCGGCCACGGTCGCGCCGGCCGCCCCGAGTACGGCGATGACGGCCGCGACGGCGAGCAGCACGCGCATACGGCCGGGCTTGCGCGGCTCGTCAGGGGGCGAGGCGTTGACAGGGGCGGGCGGCGGGGCGTTCACAGGGGCAGGCGCCTGGGCGTTCGCGGGGGTCGGCGCCGGGCCGAAGCCGGGCGGCGGCAGGGACGGCACGTTGCGCACCGTCGTCTCCCTCGGACGCGGTCCGGGCTGCCGGAGCGCGGCGGTGGCGACGTCGGCCGGTGCCGCGGCGATCGCTTCGAGAAGCTGCCGGGCCCGATCGGCATCGGGCCGCGTCTGCGGATCCTTGGCCATCAGTTGCTGGAGCACGGGGGTGAGGTGCTGGCCGGCCCGCCGGGGTTCGGGCAGCGGCTCGACGACGATCGCGGTGAGCGTCGACCACGTGGACGTACGCCGGAAGGGCGAAGCTCCTTCGACTGCCGCGTACAGCGTGGCGCCGACGGCCCATACGTCGGATGCCGGACCGGGGACCTGGCCCTGGGCGCGCTCGGGGGCCAAGTAGTCGAGGGAGCCGACGAGTTCGCCGCTGCGGGTGAGGTGGGTCGCCGAGCCGTCGCCCGGGTCGTCCATCGTCGCGATGCCGAAGTCCGTGAGGACGACGCGGCCCGAGCGGTCGAGGAGGATGTTGCCCGGCTTCACGTCCCGGTGCAGGACCCCGGCGCGGTGGGCCGCCTCGAGGGCGTCCATGACCTTGGCGCCGATCGCGGCGGCCTCGCGCGGGTCGAGCGGGCCCCGGTCACGCAGGACGTCGTCGAGGGACGGGCCGTCGACGAGTTCCATGACGATGAGGGGCCGGCCGTCGACCTCGGTGACGTCGTGCACGGCGACGACTCCGGGGTGGCGCACGCGGGCGGCGGCGCGGGCCTCCCGCTGCATCCGCACGCCGAGGTCGGCCAGCTCGGACCCGGCGGCGTCCGAGTAGGTGCGCAGTTCCTTGAGAGCGACCTCACGGCCGAGCACCTCGTCGACTGCGCGCCACACGACGCCCATGCCGCCCCGGCCGAGCTGTCCCCGCACGCGGTACCGCCCCGCGAGGAGGCGGCCGCCTTCCGCCTCTTCCTGATCCCCCGAAGACACCGCTGCCCCGTCCCTGTGACGCCTGTTTGAGTGGCGTACAGACTACGGGGCAGCGGTGACGGGACCGGATACGCGTTACGGGACCGGGACGACCGTCACCGTTCCTGCGCGGTCAGGTCGCCGCGGCGCGGGCCCGCGAATCCCTGGAGGCGGGCCAGGGTGAGACCGGTGATCCGGGTGACCTCGCCCGTGTCGAGGGCGCCGCAGTCCAGGCCGCGCAGCAGATAGCCGGCGAGCGCCTTGGCGGTGGCCGGCTCGTCCGCCACGTCGCCGCCCTCGTGGTGACCGGCGTAGGCGGCCAGGCGCGCGGCGGCCGACTCGAAGCCCTCGCGGTAGAAGGCGAAGACCGCGGCGTAGCGGGTCGGGATGTGGCCCGGGTGCATGTCCCAGCCCTGGTAGTAGGCCCGGGCCAGGGCGCGGCGGGTGAGGCCGTAGTGCAGGCGCCAGGCGTCGTGGACCTTCGCGGTCGTGCCGACGGGCAGGACGTTGGTGGAGCCGTCCGAGACGCGGACACCGGTACCGGCGGCGGCCACCTGCATGACGGCCTTCGCGTAGTCGGCGGCCGGGTGGTCGCTGGCCTGGTAGGCAGCACTGACGCCGAGGCAGGCGCTGTAGTCGAAGGTGCCGTAGTGCAGTCCGGTCGCGCGGCCCTCGGCGGCGTCGATCATGCGGGCGACGGCGGCGGTGCCGTCGGCGGCGAGGATGGACTGGCTGGTCTCGATCTGGATCTCGAAGCCGAGGCGTCCCGCCTCGAGACCGTGCGCCTTCTCGAACGCCTCCAGAAGCCGGACCATGGCGGTGACCTGCTCCGGGTACGTGACCTTGGGGAGCGTGAGGACGAGCCCGTCGGGGAGGCCGCCCGCCTCCATGAGGCCGGACAGGAAGATGTCGAGGGTGCGGATGCCCCGGTCGCGTACCGGCGCCTCCATGCACTTCATGCGGATGCCCATGTACGGAGCGGCGGTGCCGTTCTTGTACGCCTCGGCGACCAGCCGGGCCGCGCGGGCGGCGTCCTGGTCCTCGTCGGCGCCCTTGTAGCCGTCCTCGAAGTCGATGCGCAGGTCCTCGACCGGCTCGCGCTCCAGCTTGGCGCGTACGCGCGTGTGGACCGCCTCGGCGAGGTCGTCGCCCAGACCGAGAACGGCGGCGAAGGAGGCGGCGTCCGGGGCGTGTTCGTCGAGCATCGCCAGGGCCTTGTCACCCCAAGTGCGAATGGTGTCGGCGTCGAACTGCTCACCGGGGACGTACACGGTGTGGACGGGCTGCCGGGTGCCGGGGTCTCCGGGGTAGCGGCGCTCCAGCTCCGCGTCCACGGGGGCGAGGGAAGCGCTGATGCCCTCGCTGACCGCACCGGCGAGGCTCGTTGCCACCTTCTCTTGCTGACCCATTCCTGCACCCTCCACACTCTCGACGTTCCAGAGTTTCCGCTTCACGGAATCAACAATCCGTATAGCGAAGTTATCTGCGCTCGCCACCTGCGTCAATGGTCCCTCGTACGCGAACGGGGCCGCGCGGTGAAGATCACCACGCGGCCCCGTTACCGGCCCTGAGAAGCTCAGCCCTTGCGGGTGTTGATTTCCTCGGTGAGTTGGGGGACGACGTCGAAGAGGTCGCCGACGACGCCGTAGTCGACGAGGTCGAAGATCGGGGCTTCGGCGTCCTTGTTGACCGCGACGATGGTCTTCGAGGTCTGCATGCCGGCCCGGTGCTGGATCGCGCCGGAGATGCCGTTGGCGATGTACAGCTGCGGGGAGACGGACTTGCCGGTCTGGCCGACCTGGTTGGAGTGCGGGTACCAGCCCGCGTCGACCGCGGCGCGGGAAGCGCCGACCGCCGCGCCGAGGGAGTCGGCGAGGGCCTCGAT
Organism: Streptomyces sp. NBC_01003; assembly: GCF_045162695.1. NCBI lineage: Bacteria > Bacillati > Actinomycetota > Actinomycetes > Kitasatosporales > Streptomycetaceae > Streptomyces > Streptomyces sp. NBC_01003. The sequence continues at coordinate 8,680,268 of NZ_CP108707.1, read as the reverse complement.
GATCGCGAAGTTCTCCGCGCCGTTGACACCACGTCCGCCGGAGACCACGATCGCGGCCTCGGTCAGGTCGGGGCGCCCGGTCGACTCACGCGCCGTGCGCGCGGTGACCTTGGTGCCCCTGGCCTGCTCGGAGAACGTCACGGTGAGCGCCTCGACCGCACCGGTGGCCGGGGCGGACTCGACCGGGGCACTGTTGGGCTTGACGGTGATGACCGGGGTGCCCTTGGCCACCCGGGTGGTGGTGGTGAAGGACGCGGCGAACGCCGACTGGGTGGCGACCGGACCCGAGTCGCCGGCCGTCAGGTCGGTGGCGTCGGTGATGACACCCGACCCGATCCGCACCGCGAGACGCGCGGCGATCTCCTTGCCCTCCGCGGAGGAGGGGACCAGCACGGCGGCCGGGGACACGCTGTCGTAGGCGGCCTGCAGCGCATCCACCTTCGGCACGACGAGGTAGTCGGCGTACTCGGCGGCATCGTGCGTCAGGACACGGGTCGCGCCGTGCTCGGCGAGGGTCGCGGCGGTGTCGGCGGCACCGGCACCGATCGCCAGCGCGACGGGCTCGCCCAGACGGCGGGCCAGGGTCAGCAGTTCAAGGGTGGGCTTGCGGACGGCACCGTCCACGTGATCGACGTAGACCAGAACTTCAGCCATGGGACTTCTTCTCTCCTGCGTGCGAAAGATGAGGACAGAGCGGGTGATTCGAGCAGACGGGGCTCAGATGAACTTCTGGCCCGCGAGGAACTCGGCGAGCTGCTTGCCGCCCTCGCCCTCGTCCTTGACGATCGTGCCCGCACTGCGCGCCGGACGCTCAGCCGCGGAATCGACCTTCGTCCAGGCGCCCTCCAGGCCCACTTCCTCGGCCTCGATGTCCAGATCCGAGAGGTCCCAGGAGGTGACCGGCTTCTTCTTCGCCGCCATGATCCCCTTGAACGAGGGGTAACGCGCCTCGCCCGACTGGTCGGTCACCGACACCACCGCCGGCAGGGACGCCTCCACCTGCTCCGACGCCGTGTCACCGTCACGGCGGCCCGTCACCACACCACCCTGGACCGACACCTCCGAGAGCAGCGTCACCTGCGGCACACCCAGCCGCTCCGCGAGCAGCGCCGGGACCACACCCGCCGTGCCGTCCGTCGACGCCATACCCGAGACCACCAGATCGAAGCCGGCCTTCTCGATCGCCTTCGCCAACACCAGCGACGTGCCCACGATGTCCGTGCCGTGCAGATCGTCGTCCTCGACATGGATCGCCTTGTCCGCGCCCATCGACAACGCCTTGCGCAACGCGTCCTTCGCGTCCTCCGGACCCACCGTCAACACGGTGATCTCCGCATCGTCCGCCTCGTCCGCGATCTGCAACGCCTGCTCGACCGCGTACTCGTCCAGCTCCGACAGCAGCCCGTCCACATCATCACGGTCCACCGTCAGGTCATCAGCGAAATGCCGGTCCCCCGTCGCATCCGGCACATACTTCACGGTGACAACGATCCTCAAGCTCACGCCGGCTCTCCTACTGCAATCGTCTTTACTGGGCGGCCTTGCTCCCTGCAGGCAGCATAGGCGTCCGAAGCGGACTCTCCCGGTCGGGGCGGCCCGCGCCCCGAACGGAATATTACTCGTCAGTACACCCAGGATTCGCCCGCTAAGCAAGCGCTTTGAACTGTGATCCTAGTCGCGCAGACCGTTGAACCGGCCCTGGTGGTAGACGAGCGGCCGGCCGGTCCCCGCGGGGTCTCCGGCGACGGCCTCGGCGAGCACAAGGCGGTGGTCACCGGCGGGCACGCGTGCGATCACCCGGCACACCAGCCAGGCCAGGACGCCTTCGAGTACGGGCACGCCCTCCGGGCCCTCGTGCCAGCGCGTGGAGCCCCCGAAGCGGTCGGCCCCGCTCTTCGCGAACGTGGCGGCCAGATCCTGCTGATGCTCGCCGAGTATGTGCACGCCGATGTGTTCGGCCTCGGAGACGACGGGCCAACTGGAGGCGCCCAGGCCGATACCGAACGAGATGACGGGGGGTTCGGCCGACACGGACGTCAGGGAGGTGGCGGTGAAGCCGACGGGGGCGGCGCCCCGGGCGGTGATCACGGCGACTCCGGCCGCGTGCCGGCGGAAGACCGAGCGCAGCAGGTCGGGCGATGCGGTCGTGGCGGTGCGGAGATCGGGCGTGGCCGTCATGGAGTTGTCCTTCTGCCGGAGGGGTGCGAGCGGGGTCCGTGGCTGCTCAGGAGCCGGGACAGCGCGCACTCGCGCAGCGGGCGAGGTCCACATGGGCACGCTCGAAGAGAAGGAGTTCCGTGGGCATACAGTCAGGCTGACGATAGGTGGTGCGTGCAGTCAAGTGCGTCCCGCCATCTGGGAGAAGCGTCACGACGTGGTCACCACCCGTCAGACCGCCTCCCCGAGCGCGGCGATGACGTCGGCCTTGCGCGGCTGACCCGAGGCGCGGCGCACGATGTGCCCGGCCGCGTCGAGGACGAGCACGGTGGGCGTCTTGAGGATGCCGAGTTCCCGTACGAGGTCGAGCCGCTCCTCGGCGTCGATCTCCACATGAGCCACGCCGGGAACCATTTCGGCCACTTCGCCGAGCACGCGCCGGGTGGCCCGGCACGGGGCGCAGAAGGCGCTGGAGAACTGCACGAGCGTGGCCCGCTCCCCCAACCCCTCCCCCAACCGCGCCGCTCCGAGCGCCGATTCACCCTGCCGCACCTTCATCCTCCCGCTCCGCCGCCGTTGCATCAGCCCGAAGGCGCTCGCCACGGCGAGCACGGCCACACACACCACAAGTCCGGTCATCGCTCCAGTGCAGCATTCACGAGACCGCAAAGATTCCCCGGGTCCGCGCAGCGCACCGTTGCGGAATGCTGGGTTCATGGACATTGATGTGAGAGGACCGCGGTTCGGTGCCGCGGTCACGACGGTCGTACTGGCCCTGGTACTCGTCACGGGCAGCGCTTGGCTCCTGGCGTGGCAGACGCTGTGTTTCGCGCTCGGCGCGGCGGGCGGGGTGGGGCGTTCTCCCTATGCGTGGCTGTTCCGTACGGCGGTGCGGCCGCGGCTCGGGCCGCCCACGGAGTTCGAGGCTCCGCAGCCGCCGCGGTTCGCGCAGTTCGTCGGGCTCGTCTTTGCGGCGGTGGGTCTGGTGGGTCTGGTGTGGGGGCCGGGCTGGCTCGGGCTCGGGGCGACGGCCTGCGCGCTGGCGGCGGCGTTCCTCAACTCGGCGTTCGGCTACTGCCTGGGGTGCGAGATGTACCTGCTCCTGCGGCGTGGCGCGGCACGATTTGGCTGATCAACGGGTTGTGCGGACCGCGTGGGAGTGACGAGGATCTCGCGCCCGGCCGGAACCAGGACTGGCTACTCAGCCGTTGATGGGGCACGATCTGCGCAAGCCACAAAACCTACGGCTGCGTAACTTCCCGCCGGGAGCCCCCTCCCCAGGCAGAGATGAAGGGTCCTCCCCCTCCATGGCAGAGCTCGTCTACCGTCCGGTCATCGGCGCGGCCCGCACGATGTTCAAGGCGCTCGATCTGAAGATCGACGTCAAGGGCGCGGAGAACATTCCGCGCTCCGGCGGCGCGGTCCTGGTCAGCAATCACATCAGCTACCTGGACTTCATTTTCGACGGTCTCGCAGCGCTGCCGCAGAAGCGCCTGGTGCGCTTCATGGCGAAGGAGTCGGTGTTCCGGCACAAGATCTCCGGTCCGCTGATGCGCAGCATGAAGCACATCCCCGTGGACCGGAAGCAGGGCGAGGACGCGTATGCGCACGCCCTCGACTCGCTGCGCTCCGGTCAGGTCATCGGGGTGTTCCCCGAGGCGACGATCTCGCAGTCGTTCACGCTGAAGAGCTTCAAGTCGGGCGCCGCGCGCCTGGCCCAGGAGGCCGGTGTGCCGCTGATCCCGATGGCGCTGTGGGGCACCCAGCGCCTGTGGACGAAGGGCCACCCGAAGAACTTCAAGCGACAGCACATCCCGATCACGATCCGGGTGGGCGAGCCGATGGAGGCCCCGCGCGACCAGTACGCCGGCGCGATCACCCGGCGGCTGCGCGAGCGCGTGCAGGAGCTCCTCGAAGCGGCACAGCGCGCGTACCCCGTACGCCCGAAGGGTCCGGACGACACCTGGTGGATGCCCGCGCACCTCGGCGGCACCGCGCCCACCGCGGCAGAGGTGAAGGCCGCCGAGGCGAGCTGAATCGGTACTGCAGACGCGCCGCGGGCCCACCGCGGTGCGTCTACTCCGGCGCGTGGACGGTGACCCGCGCGCCGGGGCTGAACTTCTCCAGGAGTTCGGCGAGTTCGGTGCCGGCCGCCACCACGTCGCAGTGCGGCCCCATCGCCTCCAGCAGGAAGAGCGCGTTCACCGACTCCTCGGTCAGCCGCGTACGGGTGCCCTGGCGCCAGTTCCAGCGGCGGCAGGTCACCCCGTCGTCGTCACACCAGACGACCTCGCCTGCGTCGGGGTGTTCCACGACGTCCGCTCCCCCGGCCACGGTGGCGAAGCCCTCTTCGCCGGTGGCCCTGACGAGGCGCATGCCGCCCTTGATGTGGTCCAGGTCCTCGCCGCCGACCGGGATCAGATGGGCCACGCTGATCGCGTTGTAGACGTCGATCAGGGTGTTGATCCGCGGCAGCGCGCCGTCCGCGAGGGCCCTCTTGGCCAGCGCTTCGGCCGAGTTGCGGGTGCGGGAGGGCTTGGAGCCGAAGGCCGTGTAGGCGGCGCGCCAGGCCGCCATGTGCGGGTCCTCGTGCGGGGCGCGTCCGTCGAGACGCGCGGCGAGGCGGCGTGCGGCATCGTCGAGAAGGGCCGAAGTCCCTTCATTGCTGGGGCTGTTGACCAGACCGTACGCCTCGATGGCGACGTGCCGGAACTCGGGCGCGAGGGTCCGTACCTCGTCGGAAACGGTGAGGTGGAGGGTCATCGTCCGCCTTGCTCTTCGGGGTGCGCTTGCTGTTCAGAGTGCGTCGGGGAGGTGTTCCCACAAGTAGGGCCGGTCGGGGGCGTCGCGCAGGGCGCGCAGAACGGCCGGCTCCGGTACATCGAAGAGTACCGGATAGTCCACCTCATTGGACTCCGCATCCACAGCGAAGGCCAGCCGCTCACCGTCGAGGGAGAACTGGGCGTCGACCCCGGGCTTGTTCCCGCGGCAGTCCTGCCGGTGCCAGGCCCCATGGAAGCGCACGGCGACCATGCCGTGCAGCACATACCCGGTCCCGGCGTCATGCGTGAGCCGCTGATAGCAGAGCGCGGCGGGGATGTCCTCGGCGCGCAGGAGCGCGGCCAGCGCGTGGGATTTGGCGTGACAGATGCCCGTGCCCTGCTCCAGGACGTCCGAGGCGCGCCAGGTGACGCGGAGGTCTCCGCTGTCGGCGGAGTGCGGGATGGTGTCCCGCACGAACTCGTAGGCGACCTGGGCGTATGAATATGAATCGGACGCCTGCGCGGCTAGGCGCTCGGCCGTCTTCCGTACGAGCGGGTGGTGATGGTTGATGGCCTCGTCGGCCACCAAGTAGGCGGACAAGTCGGGGTTCTTCTGGATCAGCCGCATGGTCCGGGAGCATAGAAATGCGACCGACCGCGCGTCAATAGCTTTACGGTCGATCGCATATCTATACAGCCAGATGCGGGGAGAACGCTAGCGGGCCATTTCCTCCTTGAGGGCGGCGACGAAGCCGTCGACGTCCTCCTCCCGGGTGTCGAACGCGCACATCCAGCGGACGTCGCCGGCCGCCTCGTCCCAGAAGTAGAACCGGAAGCGCTTCTGGAGGCGCTCGCTGACGTCGTGCGGCAGCCGCGCGAAGACCGCGTTGGCCTGCACCGGGTAGAGGATCTCGACGCCGTGCACGGCGCGGACGCCCTCGGCGAGGCGCTGGGCCATCTCGTTGGCGTGCCGCGCGTTGCGCAGCCACAGGTCCTTGGCGAGCAGGGCCTCCAACTGCACCGACACGAAACGCATCTTCGAGGCGAGCTGCATCGAGAGCTTGCGCAGATGCTTCATGTGGCTGACGGCGTCCTGATTGAGGACGACGACGGCCTCGCCGAACAGAGCGCCGTTCTTCGTGCCGCCAAGCGACAGGATGTCGACGCCGACCGCGTTCGTGAACGTGCGCATCGGCACGTCGAGCGACGCGGCCGCGTTGGCTATCCGGGAGCCGTCGAGGTGCACCTTCATGCCGCGCTCGTGCGCGTGGTCGCAGATCGCGCGGATCTCTTCGGGCGTGTAGAGCGTGCCCAGCTCCGTGTTCTGCGTGATCGAGACGACCTGCGGCATCGCGCGGTGCTCGTCGTCCCAGCCGAAGGCCTGCCGGTCGATGAGCTCGGGCGTGAGCTTGCCGTCCGGGGTCGGCACGGTGAGCAGCTTGAGGCCGCCCATGCGCTCCGGGGCCCCGCCCTCGTCCACGTTGATGTGCGCGGACTCGGCGCAGATCACCGCGCCCCAGCGGTCGGTGACCGCCTGGAGCGCGACGACGTTGGCACCGGTGCCGTTGAAGACCGGGAACGCCTCGGCCGTGGGGCCGAAGTGGGCGCGGATGATCTGCTGGAGGTTCGCCGTGTAGTCGTCCTCGCCGTACGCGATCTGGTGACCGCCGTTGGCGAGGGCGAGGGCCGCGAGGATCTCCGGGTGCGCGCCCGCGTAGTTGTCGCTCGCGAAGCCGCGGACGTCCGGGTCGTGATGCCTGCGGGCGTCGGTCTTCGGCGGATTCACGGCTTCTCGGTCAGCCACAGACGGGTCCCGTTCAACTCATGGGCGGGCCGGTCCCAGACGCCGGCGATGGCATCCGCCAGGTCCGTGACGTCCGTGAAACCCGCGAACTTCGCGTTGGGTCGCTCGGCGCGCATCGCGTCGTGCACCAGCGCCTTCACCACCAGGATCGCAGCCGCCTGCTGCGGGCCCGCGTCACCCCCCGCCTTGCGGAAGGCGTCGCCGAGGGCCAGCGTCCAGGCCTCGGCGGCGGCCTTGGAGGCCGCGTACGCCGCGTTGCCCGCGGTCGGCTTGCTGGCGCCCGCGGCGCTGATCAACAGGAAGCGTCCGCGGTCGCTGCGCTGGAGGGCGTCCTGGAACGCGAGGGAGGTGTGCTGGACCGTGCGGATCAGGAGCTTTTCGAGGAAGTCCCAGTCGGCGAGGTCGGTCTCGGCGAAGGTGGCGCTGCCGCGCCAGCCGCCGACGAGGTGGACAAGGCCGTCGACCCGGCCGAAGTCCTTCTCGATGTGGTTCGCCCAGTCCCGGGTCGCCTGCAGGTCGAGCAGGTCGACGGTGTCGCCGATGACGGTGGCGCCCCCGTGCGCGTAGCGTGCCGCGTCCACGGCCTCCGCCAGGCGGGTGGCGTCCGCGTCCGCTCCGACGACCGTCGCGCCCGCCTCGGCGAGGCGCAGCAGGGTGGCCCGGCCCGCGGGTCCCGCCGCGCCCGCGACCGCGATGACCGCTCCGTCCAGCATGCCGTTCCCGTTGCCTTCGGCCATGGCCGTCGCCTCCTCGTCGCGAGCGCTCACGCGGCGGCCTGCTCGGCGCCCGCAGCAGTGATCCCCTTGGTGGAGGCGATCACGTTCTTCAGCTTCTTGGACAGTGCCTCATAGAACATGCTGAGCGGAAACTCGTCCGGAAGCACGTCGTCGACGAGCTTGCGCGGCGGCAGGCTCAGATCGAGGGCGTCCGGGCCCTTGGCCCAGCGCGAACCGGGGTGCGGAGCGAGGTACTGGGACACCAGGTCGTACGCGGCGAACCAGTGCACCAGCTTCGGGCGGTCGATGCCGTCGCGGTACAGCTTCTCGATCTCGGCGCACAGCTGGTTGGTGACCTGCGGCGCGCGCTCCCAGTCGATCTGGAGCTTGTTGTCGGTCCAGCGCAGCACGTCGTGCTTGTGCAGGTACGCGAAGAGGAGCTGGCCGCCGAGTCCGTCGTAGTTGCGCACGCGCTCGCCGGTGACCGGGAAGCGGAACATGCGGTCGAAGAGGACGGCGTACTGCACGTCGCGGCCCTGCGGAAAGCCGTCGGCCTCCAGCTTCACGGCCTCCTTGAAGGCGGTGAGGTCGCAGCGGAGCTCTTCGAGGCCGTACATCCAGAACGGCTGGCGCTGCTTGATCATGAACGGGTCGAAGGGCAGGTCGCCGTGGCTGTGGGTGCGGTCGTGCACCATGTCCCACAGGACGAACGCCTGCTGGCAGCGGTCCTGGTCCGAGATCATCTCGCGGATGTCGTCGGGCAGTTCGAGCCCGAGGATGCCGACGGACGCCTCGGTGACGGCACGGAAGCGGGCCGCCTCGCGGTCGCAGAAGATGCCACCCCAGGAGAAGCGCTCGGGAGCCTCGCGTACGGCGATGGTCTCCGGGAAGAGCACGGCCGAGTTGGTGTCGTAGCCGGCGGTGAAGTCCTCGAACGTGATCCCGCAGAACAGCGGGTTGTCGTAGCGCGTCGCCTCCAGCTCGGCGAGCCACTCGGGCCACACCATGCGCAGGACGACGGCCTCCAGATTGCGGTCCGGGTTGCCGTTCTGCGTGTACATCGGGAAGACGACCAGGTGCTGCAGTCCGTCCTCGCGGTGCGCGGCGGGCTGGAAGGCCAGCAGCGAGTCGAGGAAGTCGGGGACCTGGAAGCCGTCTTCCGCCCAGCGCCGCAGGTCGGCGGCGAGCGCCGAGTGGTACGCGGCGTCGTGCGGGAGCAGCGGGGAGAGCTGCTCGACGGCGGATATCGCGCGGTCGAGCGTCAGCTCCGCTACGGCCTTGGACGGGGCGCCGTCGGCGGCGAAGTCGATGGAGCCGTCCTCCTGCTGCCAGGGACGGATCTCCTCCACGGCGGCCTTGAGCACGGGCCACGCCGGGTGTTCGACCACCCTGCTTTCGGGGCTTCCCCCGACCTTCTCCGGAGGAACCTTCCCCTCCACGCCCGACTGCACAAGAATTTCCGTCATTACCCATCCTCTACGGGAGAACCTCGCGTATAGACACCGTAAGGGGGCGAGGTTCTCCACCACAAGGGGAGTCGGGAGGAAGTTATCCTGCGTGACCCCCTGGTTCACCGTCGTTTTTCCTGCCTGACACGGTTGAAACGATGGCCTTCGCCACATTCGCCACGGCAGTACGGGCATCGTCGAGCAGCTCGGGGAAACCGAAGAAGCCGTGGAACATCCCCGGGAAGTGGCTCTCGGTGACCTCGACGCCCACCGCGCGCAGGGCCTTCGCGTAGGCGAGGCCCTCGTCGCACAGCGGGTCGCAGCCCGCGGTCACGATGTGGGCGGGCGGCAGCGAGGCAAGGTCGGCGAGGAGCGGCGAGACGTGCGGGTGGGACCGGTCGCCGTCCGGGCCGAGATACTGCTCGGCGAACCAGCGGCAGTGCGCGGCCGTCAGGAAGTAGCGGTCGGCGTTCCGCGCGAACGACTCCGTCGACTGATGCGCGTCGGTGGCCGGATAGACGAGGGCCTGGAGCGCGATGCGCGGGCCGCCCCGGTCCCGGGCCAGGAGGCAGATGACAGCCGCGAGGTTCCCGCCCGCACTGTCCCCCGCCACGACAAGGGCGCCTGCGTCGCCGCCCAGCACGGCGTGGTGGTCGGCCGCCCAGCACAGCGCCGCGTACGCGTCGTCGACGGCGGCCGGGAACGGCGACTCGGGGGCAAGCCGGTAGTCGACGGAGACGACCACGGCCCCCGCCTCGCGGCACAGCCCACGGGCGGTGGAGTCATGGCTGTCCAGGCCGCAGATCGCCCACCCTCCCCCGTGGAGGAAGACGACGGTGGGGCGCGGACCCGGGGCCTCGTCGGGGTCCGGGCGGTAGATCCGTACCGGGACCCGGGGCGCTCCGGCGGGGCCGGGGATGTCGCGGTCCTCGACCGAGCCGACGACCGGTGGCGGGAGCGGTGACGCGGGTGCCGCCGCCAGGATGCGGCGGGCCTCGGCCGCGTCGGTGACGGCGCCGCCGAGGTCGGGGAAGAACGCGGTCATCGCGTCGACCAGGGCGCGGACGTCGGGTGCGAGGCGGTCCTCGGACACGAGACGGTCCTCGGATGCCAGGCGGTCCTCGGGTGCGGGGCTCATGCGGACACCGCCTGCTCCTGGGCGCGGAAGTGCGGGATGACCTTCTCGCCCCACTGCCGCAGCGTCTCCAGGCAGGCCTCCTGGGGCACGGTGCCCATCTGGACGAGGCACATGATCTCGTCGGCGCCCGCGTCGCGCAGACGCTCGACGTAGGCGATGGCGTCGTCGGCGGTGCCGTAGGCGTGGTCGGCGTTGAAGGTGGCCGTCGCAGTGGGACGTACCGGGATCCGGTGTTCGTGGAGGCGGGCCACGACCTGTTCGGCGGCCCTGCGCATGTCGGCCGCCTCGTCGGCGCCCTCCACCACGGCCTCGTCGGGGACGCCCGCGCCGCCGTACCAGTGCCCGATGGACTGCGCGAAGAACCGCTGGCCGCGGATGCCGATGTTCCGGGCCGTCTCCCGGTCGTCCAGGACGATGGTCGGGCACAGGACGGAGAAGTGGTCGTTGACGACGCCGGACACGAAGCGGTCGGGGGTACGGGCGGCGATGGCGTCGTCGTAGGCGCGCCGCATGCCGGCGATCGACTCGGGGCCCGCGAAGCCCATCACCAGGGCGCCGATGCCGAGTTCGGCCGCCTGGGTGAGCGTCTCAGTGCGGCTGCACGCGAGGAAGAGGGGCGGGTGGGGTGTCTGTTTCGGTCGCGGCAGGACGGGGTGCGGGTCGATGTCGAGGAGCTCCCCGTGGTGCTCCAGCTCGTCCTTCTCCCAGGCTTTCCCGATGATCCGCAGCGCCTCCTCGACCTCCTGCGTCGTGCGGTCCTTGTCGACACCGCACAGGGAGGTCTCCTGCTTGGTGCCGCCCCGGCCGGCCCCGAGGTCGAGGCGGCCACCGGAGAGCAGGTCGAGCATGGCGGCCCGCTCGGCGACCCGCACGGGATGGTTGAAGTTGAAGGGCATGCAGACGACGCCGTGCCCGATCCGGATGGTGCTGGTGCGGGCGGCGACCCAGGTCAGGAAGATCTCCGGGGCCGACATGTGCGCGTACCACTTGAGGGAGTGGTGCTCGACGGCCCAGATGCGGTCGAAGCCCATCTCCTCGGCGAGGACCGCCTGCTCCACGCAGTCGTGGATGACCTGGTGTTCGTGTTCGACGGTGGGATCGGCGAGCTGCGCCTCGAAGATGACGGAGAACTTCACGTTGCCTCCAGGGAGTTGAGCCACACGCACTGTTCCTGTTAGGTATATGACTAACCATCATGTCTTCAAGGGGCAAGACCGGCGACGGTATTCGGCAATGAGAAAGGCTCGGGGGGCTTGCGGTGACCGGTTCCGGTCACTTCAATGCGGCGCATGGCCGACGACCTGCCACCGACCGCCTGGGCCGTCCTCGGACTGCTGTCCTTCCCCGGGGAACGGACCGGATACGAGCTGAAGAAGTGGGCCGACGCCTCCCTGCGGTTCTTCTACTGGTCGCCCGCCATCAGCCAGATCTACGCCGAACTGCGCCGCCTCGAATCACTGGGCTACGTCACCTCGCTGCACTCCGGGGCCGAGGAGCCGAGGGCCAAACGGACGTACGCGATCACCGAGGAGGGGCGCGGGGCGCTCGCGGTGTGGGCCGGGAGCGGGCAGGGCCTCGGCGCGCCCGTGCTCAAGCACCCCGTGCTCCTGCGCGTGTGGCTCGGGCACCTCGCCGCGCCGGAGCACCTGCGTGACCTGGTGACGGAACACGTGGCCCGCACGAAGGGCGAGCTGAAGGAGGTCAAGGACGCGCTCGAGCGAGGCGACGGGGTGGAGGCATGGGCCCATCCGCAGATCGCGCTGCGCTGGAGCGAGCGGCGGCTCGCGGCAGAAGTCGAGCTGGCCGAGGCCATGCTGGACGACCTGGACGCGGTGCCCGGTCAACCGCCGGGGAACTCGCCCACCCACGGGTGACACTTCCCGCGGCAGGCTGCCGAGGCGGTAGGACGGACCGGTCCGCGCCTCTTCCCTGCCCCTCCGCCCGTCTGGAGCCCTGAACGTGAGCATCCGCGCCGTCCTGGTCGCAGCCGTCGTCACCGGACTGGTCCTCGGAATCACCGCAACCAGAGCGGACCACTCCACTCCCTCGCGTCGGACCGGTCCCATCGTGGAGACGGGCCGTTAGGCTTCGGCCGTGCCGCGCGGGCGACCCCGTCCACGACCTCGCGCGGATGCCGAGCCGCCGTCGACGGAAGCGAGACGATCTTGAACTTCCTCACCATCGGGCATCGCGGAGTGATGGGTGTCGAACCCGAGAACACCCTCCGGTCCTTCGTCGCCGCGCAGGGCGCGGGCCTCGACGTCATCGAACTCGATCTGCATCTGAGCAAGGACGGCGCCCTCGTCGTCATGCACGACGCCGACGTCGACCGCACGACGGACGGCCGGGGCCCCATCGCCGACAAGACACTCGCCGAGCTGCGCGCCCTGGACGCGGGGCGCGGCGAACGGGTGCCGGTCTTCGAGGAGGTGCTCGACGCCGTCTCCAAGCCGCTCCAGGCCGAGATCAAGGACGTCGCCGCGGCGCGCGCCCTCGCCGAGGTCATGCTGCGCCGTGATCTGGTGAGCCGCGTCGAGGTGATCTCGTTCCACGACGAGGCCGTCGCCGAGATCGCCCGGCTGGTGCCGGGCGTCCGTACGGCGCTGGTGGCCAGCCGCTACGGCACCGACGTGGTGGAGCGCGCCACCGCCGTCGGCGCCACGTCCCTCGTCCTCAACATCCGCCGCCTGACGCAGGAGATCGTCGAGCGGGCCCGCAAGGCGGACCTGCGAATCATCGGCTGGGTCGTCAACACGCAGGACGATCTGCGCCTGGTGCGGGCGCTCGGCCTGGACGGTGCGACGACCGACTACCCGGAGATCAAACGGACCGGCCGTTTCACGGCCTGAGCCGGCCGAGCGGCCCGAGTCAGCCGCGGGACCCGGGTGCTGGCCGAGAGGCCCGCGTCACCCGAGAGGCTTGACCAGCAGCTCGAACTGGAGGTCGTCCCGCTGCGGGATGCCGAAGCGCTCGTCGCCGTACGGGAAGGGGGTCATCTCTCCCGTACGGCGGTAGCCCCGGCGCTCGTACCAGGCGATGAGGTCCTCGCGTACGGAGATCACCGTCATGTGCATCTCGCGCACGCCCCAGGCCTCGCGGGCGGTGCGCTCCGCCTCCGCGATGATCACCTTGCCGAGCCCCGCGCCCTGGAGGGCCGGGCTCACGGCGAACATGCCGAAGTAGGCGTGCTCCCCGCGGTGCTCCAGCTGGCAGCAGGCGACGACCGCGCCGTCGCGCTCGACGGTGAGCAGCCGGCTGTCCGGCGACTTGATGACGTCGACGACGCCCTGCGGGTCGGTGCGCTGCCCCTCCAGGATGTCCGCCTCGGTCGTCCATCCGGTGCGGCTGGAGTCCCCTCGGTACGCCGACTCGATCAGCGCGACGAGCACGTCGACATCGGCGTCGGTGGCGTCCCGGAAGGTGAGGTCGCCGATCGTGGGGCGGGGAGCGATGGACATGGGGCGGTCTCCGATCTCGTGCACGGCTGTCGGCGCGGGCGCGGTCGAGCCTAACGCCGAGCCTCTACGCTGCGTGCGCATGGTTCACGTACTGAGCAGCAGGACGCTTCTTCGCCCCACCGATCCCGAGCGGTCGCGGGCTTTCTACGGTGGGGCGCTCGGTCTCGCCGTGTACCGGGAGTTCGGGACGGGGCCCGAGCGCGGGACCGTCTACTTCCTCGGGGGCGGCTTCCTGGAGGTGTCCGGCCGGTCGGATGCTCCGCCGTCGCCCGGGCTCCAGCTGTGGCTCCAGGTCGCGGACGCGGCGGCCGCGCACGAGGAGCTGGCGGCGCGCGGCGTCGAGGTGCTCCGGCCGCCGGTCAAGGAGCCGTGGGGGCTCATCGAGATGTGGATCTCGGATCCGGACGGAACCAAAATTGTTATCTGCGAGGTCCCGGCGGATCATCCGCTCCGGTACCGCCCGTAGCCCAGAAGTCCCCAGGTCACGACAAAGCCCCGTCCACTCCCCCAGCACCGTGGGAGTGGACGGGGCCTTCGCCGCCGGAGCGGGCAGGGTCCCTAACGGCGACGCCGGAACCCTGCCGCCCCTCCGCGCGCCGGAGTGGGAGCCCCTGGCACGCGGGTATGTGGTGGGAGATCACTCCCAGTAGAAGATGCCGCCCCCAGGGAGAGCGGCCTCGTGGCTCGGGTGGTGGCCGTCGGGGAGGGCGCACCGGACGATGAGCGACGAGAGGTCTCGCTGACACACCACCAAAAGGCTCCGCGCCAGGAGATGCGGGATCGTGGACACAGCGATGCACAGGGGCGGCGGCGTCATAGCCACGGACCCCGCCTCTCCTTCTGGCTCGCCTCCAGGCACGTCGGGGCACACGCCCACAGCTCGATGCGCACCTTCAGCCCCTGACGAACCTCCGTGGCCGGAGGGAGCGCCCGGTCCTCGTAGAGCCTGGCGCCACACAAAGCACACGCCCAGCCCCGGAGCTGATCGCCGTTCAGCCGGAGCAGGTCGGGCGCCTCGATGGCGGCCGTCACGACGGCACCCGCCGCACGAGCGAGCCCTCCATGACCGTCGCGCGGCGTCTCTCGGCCTCGTTCGCCGGCCGGAGGTGAGCGGGGTCGGCGTCCCACTCACGTCCCCCGCCGGGGGCACGGAGCTGGACGTAGATGCCCACCCTTCCCATGACGCGTCCCAGCTTGTTCGTCCTCGTGTCGACGACAAGAGCGCCGATCTCCTGTCTCACTGTCATGCCGCGCGGCCCCCTCGTCGGATTACGTCGGCCAGTCAAGAGGCGACGTCCGCCCGGACCCGCCCCAGATTCACGAGGCCGGGACCGAATGCCGCGTCGTCGACGCCAAGGGACGGAAATACGATTCCCGCCTCATCAAGTGCCGCCCGCAGGGACTCAGTTACTTCCCGCGCTTCGGCGTTATCCGGCTCTCGTGTCTTCGCCATGAAAAGGACGCTAGGGACGCCACCCGGTGCAGCGGGAGCCCACTTTCGCGAAATTTCGCGGTGACCCTCTTGTTTTTCGCCCTATTTCTCACGAGGCTATTGGTAGCCGGTGGCTCAGCGCCGTCACGCCCGGCGATCCTTTGTGGACCCGAACCTGAACGAGAGGACTTGGCCATGCCACGACGACTCCGGTTCAACGGCACAGGATCAGGCGAAGGCGGATGCCCCGCGGTACACGAAGACCTGGATTCCGGAGAGGTCATCGTCCACGGCCCGCCGCTCGAAGACCCCGCGGACATCGCGAAGTTGCAGCATCTCGACGCAGGGGAAGTGGCGGTCGTCATTCCCAGGAACACGCTCGTAGACTTCGGCCCGCGCGACGAGACGCCTCGCGTCATCGACCTGGACGCGTTCGGCCGACTCTTCGAGAACTTCAAGCACACGGCGTGGAGGCTTGAGACGCGCGGGCGGTACGCGTCGGACGAGGCGACGTCGACCTACGCGCAGTTCGTCGCCGAGGAAGAGCCGGCGTGGGACTATTCGTCCTCGTGGTGCCAGACGATCAAGGCAAAGACCGCTGACGGCGCCCGCGTCGAACGCGTCCGCCTCGTCGACTCCCCTTCAACCGTAGGGCAGCGCTACTTGACCGCCCACGCCGTGAAGAACACGGCGCTTGGGGAGGACATTCGCAACCTCAGCCGCGCTGACGCGGATCGGCTGCTCCTCGGGGACGAAGACTTCTGGATCTTTGACTCCCGCATCGTCGCCCGCCTCGTGTTCGACGAGGACGACAACTTCACAAACGCCGAACTGATCACGGAGCCTGCGGCCGTTAACCGGCATGCACAGCTCCGTGACGCTGCCTGGCACTACGCCGTGCCGTACCAAGAGTTCAACGACTAGCCACGAACGAGCGTGACCGGTGACGACCGACTATCAGCAATCGCGCGAGGCTCTCGGGGAAAGGCTCCGAGAGCTCCGCTTCAACCACCCTGACGGGCGGCTCACCGGGGCACAGCTCGCGGAACGGCTCGGGTGGTCTGCGGCCAAAGTCTCCAAGCTGGAGAATGGCCGGCAGACCGCCACCACCGACGACCTCCGCGCGTGGGCGGACGCAACGGGCCAGCCTGAAGCGTTCGAGGAACTGCGCTCCAGGCTCGCCGGCTTCGAGTCACACATCCGCTCGTGGCGCCGCCAACTCGCCTCCGGACACCGCGCCGCACAGGACGCCCACAACACAGCTCAGGCCCACGCCACGGTGCTACACGCATGGGAGTCGTCGTGGGTCGTCGGCATCCTCCAGACGCCCGACTACGCGCGATCGATCTTCACGCGCTTCAGCGAACTGCACCGGTCGCCACGCGACGTGGAGGACGCCGTCCGAGCGCGGATCAAGCGTCAGGAACTCCTCTACACCGGGACGCGCCGCTACCGAATCATCATGTGGGAGGCCGTCCTCCGGGCCATGGTCTGCCCGCCCTCCGTGCTCGCCTCCCAGCTCGACCGCCTGGCCGGCGTCGTCGGCATGGACACCGTGGAGCTAGGAATCGTGCCGTTCGGCGCGTCACTGAAGCTGCCGCCGGGGTCCGGGTTCTGGATCTACGACGAACGCCAGGTCGTCACGGAGACATGGCACTCCGAGCTGTGGCTAGAGGACGCGGACAGTGTCGCCACATACATGCGCGCGTGGAAGACGCTGGAAGAGTCCGCGGTCTACGGCGCCGACGCGCACAACGTCATCAACGCGGCTCGGAGAACGCTCAGTTCCCGTTGATCTCGTCCTCGCGCGACGGCACGCGGGCCGCGTGTTCGGCGAGCAGCCACGCCGCGTCGTCCCTTAGCTCGTCGTCCCTCTCCGCGGTGCCGGCAAGGACGTCAAGGAGCGCATGAGCCTCGTCGAGGCTGAGGAGCGGAAGGCGGTCATCGTGTATGGGGCACCCGTGGTTGTGGTCGGGGGGCACGGTGCGGCGAAGGGCGGGGGAAAGGGTGTTCCTGTGGATTGCGGTTCAGCGCAGCCAAACCAACACGGTTCCTACGAGGAGAAATGCGAACGACACACCACCTGCCAGAACACTGAACAACTGCTGCCGCTGCTGCTGCTCGTCCACGGTCAGCTCACGCGTGATGGTCACACCCACAAAGGGATCAAATGACGTGACGACACGCTCCTCTGGGCCGTCGACCAAGACGGTGTACGTGCAGCGCTGCTTGACTGCGAGGAGTGCGGGGTTGATCTCCAGATGCTCCCCTGCAATCAGGGTGCTGGGCGCAACACGCGTTACTGGTGTCGACTCAGCGCTGAGCACTGCAACGATCGGGGTTTTGAAGTCAAAGACCAGGCCGTCATTGTTGAACTTGTCACTGGTTACTTCACGTCTTGAAGGGTTCCAGATCTCCAACCTGACTACTCGCGGGTTGGTGACGGGTGCGCCCCCGTGAAACACGGCAAGATCTGGATCCGAGGTGCTCAACAACGATGTGTTGGCGCGCTCAGCCCACCGCAACCGCAGTCGCCGCCCCTGCATGAACACGGCGACCACACCACCAGCGGCCCCCAACAGCCCGCTGACGATGCCAACAAACAACGCACTCTGATACCAGGGGTCCCCCGCGGCAATGACCATGCGGAGTATCTACATCACACAGCCCGCAACTGCCAACACGCCCTACACGCACGACCGTTCACACTCACGCCGCTTCGTAGTGGTGCGCCCGGCCGCCGTGCCACTTCACCCACGACGGATCCTCAAGCAGGTCCTCCGCGTCCGGCAAGCCGGCACGTCGGAGGAACTCCACGACGTCCCGGTCCGAGTTCGCAAGGCCGAGAATCTGCCCGCGCACCGTCACCCGCCGGCCGCCTGTGCCGAGCACCGGGTGAACAACTATCAGCGATATCGCCATATCTCCAGGGTGCGGCGGTCCGATCACTTCAGCACCCCCAACCCCGTATCCGGCCGGCAGTGTGTGCAAGCCGGGACGCCCTCTGTCACGGCGCGGAGTGCTTGGCCTCGGTCGACGCCGCGCGAGCGCTTGCCCGCCACGTGGCACTCACCAACGTGGCCGTACACGGGCGCCCGGCCTCCGAGCCCTATCTCGATCAGCCACTCCGGGGCCGGTGGACGCTCCCGCTCGCCGCGCGTGCGCTCGTCCTCGCGGCGCTCCGCCTCCTCGATCCACCGCCGGGTACGCCAGAGGTCGCGTTCCAAGGAGCGGAGCATGTCCAGTTCAGAGCTTGAGCCGCCGCCATGTGGCGGGGGCCTCATGTGACCGCGAAGCTTGAGCGCACGCCATCGAACCTTGACTGAGGCGAGTTCGTGTCATCGAAGTGTCATCGCACTGGTCAGAGACGGAGAGGCGGCGCCCGTCGACAGAATCGGGGCCACCGAGGAGCGCGGGGTAATACCGCATGATCAGAAAACGCCCTAAACCAGGTGGGAAATCTGTCTAGATTCCAGTCGTTGATTCCCTGCGACAGCGATAGCGGCGTAGACGCTGGGTGGGCCTCACGAATGAACGGGCAGACAGATCAGCGGACGGCACTGCTCATGCTCGTCGGCTGCGGCACCGTGTACGTCGTCTTCGAGCACCCGTCGTTCGGCACTGCCCTCTTGGTCGGTGTTGGCGTGGCGACGCTGCTGCACCTCCTGATGCAGGGACGCTGACCCGTGCCAAAGCCCAGCCCCCACGGGTCGCGGTAGACCTCTCCGCCCTCTGCCCAGCCGGCGAAGCGCGCAGGGCCGAAGGCTTCGAAGAGGCCGATGCGGGCGCCAAGTCCGCTCTTGTCACAGCCCTTCGGGCGGGAGAAGAACGCACTGTCGTAGAGGAGGCGACCCTCGCCGTCATCGACGGCGTAGCAGTCCACGACAAAGCCTGTGTACTCGTCGCCGTGGCGTACAGGCTCGCCCTGGACGTCGCCAGGACTGTGGACGACGAAGTACTCCATCCATGCGACCGCCATCCACCCGAGCGAAGCGGGAGCGGTCATGACCGGGAGCGCGCACGATTGCGCGCGGCATCCGGCCTCCTAGCCTGTGAGACGCGCTCTGCGCGAGTTGATGTCGGAGACGTTGCCCGTAGGGCTGGGGCCTACGTTCTTCCTACTCGTTGGGGATTCATCGACCTTCAGCTTCAGGCGAGCGCGGTCCTCCGGCGTGGCGCCGAACTTGGCTGCCCTGAGCCGGACTTCGGAAGCGAACTCCCATCGGCCCTTAGCCCACCTCGTGTGATGCATGAGGGCGGTGTCGATGAGGAAGAGCCAGTCCGTTGCCACGAACGTCTGCGCCTGCGGCGACGTTCGCCAGGAGTTCCACCAGAGCTGAGTCATCGAGTGCCACTCGACAGGAACGCCGTCTTCCTCGCCGAGAACGCCCGCGGGGAGTTCGGGGCCGCGGAGTTCCTCGTCATTGGTGATTACGGTCTCTGGCTCACCGGCGTTACGCCGGCGGCGCTTGGTCGGGTCCTTCGGGGCGGGGCCACGGCCTCCCATGGGCGCTCCTCCAATCGGTTCGCGGAACGGGCGAGAAGAGTCCGTATTGCGGCATTTTGGAAAGGTCATCTAGCTTTGACGAACGGACCTTCGACACCCACCCAACCGCACGCCCCCATAGGGGGTTGGCGGCACTCAGTGCCGCTTATAGGCCCAACGGTCGACCCCTAGTGCACTCTGCTGGGCCAGCTGGGACATGCTGAGGGCGTCGCACGAAACCAGATCAGCCGGGCAGAGCAAGGGACTTAATGGAGGGTCAGCTCATGGAGATCGAACGAACCGCCCCCGCACTCGACATCCGAATCGGCGGGTTCCGCATGACCCTTCAGCGCGTCCCCGTGCGCCTGCTGACGGCGTTGATCACCTGCGCTGGATCTGCGCTCACGGCATGGATCACAACGCGATGAACATGCATCAACCCCGTGCCTGCGCAAGTCCCTTACGGAAGCGCGATGAGCCAACCCGCCAACGTTGCAACACAAGCAAGCACCGCCGTGGTGTTGCGCCGGCGGCGCTTGGTTGTGCCCTCTGGGGCGGGACCTCGTCCGGCCATCGGCGCTCCTTCCGTCTCGGGTGAGCCAGCATCCTTTTGCGGCCAGCGCCCCAGTTCACGGGTACATGCCGAAGATTCTTTCGTTTCCGGGGTTCCATGCGGTAAATTTTACGGCGTACGCTCGCGCTTGTGCGCGAGTGAACTCGTCACCCTGTGAAAGCAGTTAGAGCCCCGCGGGAGGAACCGCCGTGCCCAAGATCGCGCCACCCTCCGACGCGTCGAAACCCAAGCGGGATCCCGCCTTCGAACTGCGCTGCGGCGGCATCCGGGTGACGATTGATCGCGTTCCCACGTGGCTCGTGACCACGGTGACCACCGTTGCCGGAAGCGGAATCGCATGGTGGACCCAGCGGTAATCGACTAGCGCAAGAGTCCTTCGACCGCAGGCGTGACATCGGCAAGGATCGACGGGGCGTTGCCATGTCGGCGCCCCGTCATTGCGATGTAGCGGCCGGTCCCGTAGATCTCTACGGCCGTACCGTCGGGGCGCCGGATCTTCCGTCCATGGCGGACGTCAGCGCGACCCCAGATGTGCAGTCCATCGCCGGACGGTGACACCTCTACGTAGGTGGCGCCTGCGTCGCGGACGATGGCAGCCGCCCACGGGGCGAGTTGCCCAGTGAGCGGGTTCAAGCAGTGGTCCAGGTCGAGACAGACGATGTCGTCGACGTCCGAGAGGACGAAGCCCAGACCGACGCCGGCCGTCGAAGCGGCGGCTTCCTTGTGCGTGCTCCAGGTGCGGGGGCGCGTCGACGATGCCGCCATGCCGGCGACGGTCAACGGGCGCTTGTCCGCGGCGCGTCGAACCCACCTGTCGCGGGTCGTCAGCTCGTAGGGAGTCGCATCCTTCTTCGCCGCGCGGTGCGATGCCACACGACAACGGGTCGAGCAGAAGCGCGCGCGGTGTGAGTGCCGCGCCCCCAGGTGCTCCGAGCACCGCTCGCATTGTCGTGTGTTCATGGCTCCATCTTAGCGCGGCGTGTAACGGTAGAACAGTGTTTGACCTGCATTGATTCAAGTCGAGCGCGTACCGGATCGCTGTGTCGCCGCCTCCCGTGTCGGGGTCTTCGGCAGTCCAGCGGGCCGGCGTTCGGGCCTCCAGGAGGCGCCTGCGGACGCCTCAGCCACATCCCCCAGACCCGTACAGAGCGCGAGGCCCAGCACCTTTACGGTCGGGATGATCTCCGGGAGGGGGTCACCCCCCTGGGTCAGGGCTAGTCGATCTTCATCAACTGCCAGGCTAGGCAACCTACGTAGCCGGAGCATCGTCCGGACGCTACCCAGAGCGAGCCCACTGGGACGCCTCCACCACAGGAGGCCGCCGGACTATCGATGTCCGTCAGTGGGCTGAAGCTGTGTAGCGAAGACTCCACTTGACGGCAACATGCTTCGTGGAGTCTCGCGCATGTCATCCGCGCTCGTACCGTTCGCCGCCTTCGCCTACTGCCTCACGGTGGTGTGCTGCACTGCCGTCGCCCTCGTGTACCTCTCGCTGCGCGGCGCGACACCTGCCCAACGCTCAGCCATTCTGGGCAGCTTGGCCCATGTCGTACGTGCGTGGGCAGATGCACTGAGGTTCTGGCGCAGGCGGTAGCCGGGTTAGCCCTGGCCGATCGCGGAGATGTGGTCGGTGCGTACCGTCGTGGCCTTGCCGGACGCAGTGACCGTGAGGGCGTCGGGGAAGACCGTTCCCCCGTACTTGACCACGGTCGCGTACGCGAGCGCCCCCGTGACGGACTGGCCTCCGACGAGGCTGACGACCACGGCCGTGCCGTTCAGTGCTACTGCTTGGAACTTGATGGCCTGTTCGTGAAGAGTGTCGTCGTAGCTCATCTGCTCTTACCGTCCTTCCATGGTGTAACCGCGTTCCACGAACGGGTTGCGGTTGGTGTGGGTCACGGGG
Organism: Streptomyces sp. NBC_01003; assembly: GCF_045162695.1. Lineage (NCBI taxonomy): Bacteria > Bacillati > Actinomycetota > Actinomycetes > Kitasatosporales > Streptomycetaceae > Streptomyces > Streptomyces sp. NBC_01003. Next base: position 8,658,390 of record NZ_CP108707.1, on the reverse strand, counting down.
CGTGGCGCTGGACGTCGACCGTCATCGTCAAGGCCGTGCCTCTCGCGGTATGCCGCAGCGCCGGCTCTGACGCCTCTAGGCGACCCGACATCGGGTCCCTGGTTTCCGCCGGAACGGGGCACAGGCGGCTCGGGGTTGGCTGCTCCCAGTTCCGCGGCGAGCGCCGTAGCGTCCGCTGTCAGCTCCTCGTCAGTGGAGCCCTGGAGTCGGGCGCTCTGTTCGACGGTGAGCCCCGCCGCCAGGCCAGCGCGGACACGTGCGAGTTCGAGCACCGCGGGATGCGGCTGCTCGGTGGTCTGTTCGGTCATCTCGGTTCCTCTGCGATCAGTAGCTGTAGGCGAGCGGCGACGGGTCGGGGACGGTGGCGTTGACCGTCGGCCGGGTCGGCGTCGGCTGCGAGTGGTCGATGTGGGGCGTGCTGGAGTGTGGGTAGACCTGCGCCTGCCGTGGCGCGGGAATCTGGGTCACGCGGGGGTTGAAGTCGCGCAGGGGACCGAGGTCGTCGTAGGTCACCGGCTCCGACGCAGCAACGACGTCCGCTTCTAGATCGCCGAAGGATGTTGGAACGTACCCAGCACCTGAGTGCGCAAGCCAGACGAGGTGCGCAATGGGGTACGCGCCCGTGCGAGTTGCGTCCCTGACGTGCGGGGGAACGTCTTCCAGGCGGACGCCACGGACCTCCCCGTGTCCCTGCGCACTCCACGTGCGCAGTCGGGCTCGCTCGTCATCGTCGGACACGCTGCGCAGCACATACCATTGCGCAGACCTCACGTTGCGCAAGTCGCTCAGAAGCGCTGTGAGCGCCCTCCAGGCGTCCAGGGCATCGCCACCCGCATCAATGGCCGCCTCAGCTGTCGTGACGTCCCCCAGGGCCGTACTGGCGTCCTTCGCGGCAGTTAGGATCTCCGTCAGCCGACCGTCCAGGTGCGCTAGGACGTCGGGCGCCGTGGAGTCGCGTGTGACTTCCGCGGCGTACTTCAGCATCTCTTCCGCACGTCGGAGTGCGGCGTTTTCGGCGTGCCACACCACGGCGTCGGCGTGCGCCTTCGCTGCCTTCCTGGCGAAGTCGCTCGGCCACTTGCCCGTGCTCGTGAGCGTCGCGATGGCAGCGTCCTGTACGCCCGTCAGAGCCTCAGTGGGCGTCGCCCCGGACGGGAAGGCGCGGCGCAGCCTGACGGCCTCTGCGTGGCGCTCCTGCGCCGTTGCGACGTCGGGCACTGTTGCCCACGCGGCTAGTAGTTCAGGGTTCGTGCTCGTCCTCATGCTTGCCTCTCAGAAATAGCGATGGCCCCTGCCATCGTCGGCAAGGGCCTCTCGGATGTGGGCTGCGCGGCCGTCACGCGGCCTCCCACTGGGGGTTGGGTAGTCCAGTACGCTGCGCGTTCCGCGCGGCGCGTACGCATCCGTTGGCGGATGTCGTCTGCGGAGGAGGCGTACTTTCCCCGCTCCGCCTCGTTCACACAGTCGCGGCACCTGCGCTTGAGTCCAAAACTGCCGAATGCATCACGGTGGAAAAAGGCGGCTGAGCAGGGGAGTTGACGCCCGCAGGTCAGGCAGAGCCGCGATGGGGTCTGTGAGGGCGACGGTACGTCGGACATCGGCGCCTCCTTATCTATCAGTCTGTCGAATCGAGGCAAATGAAAAGGCCGGGCGACGGAGCCAGCACCGCGGAGCAACGACGGAGGAGAGTGCGTCTGCTCAACATGGGGCCTCGACATCGCCCGGCCTCTGCGAAGGTCCGGAGAGGACGGACCGTCGCGACTGGGGGTGCGACGGGGCCCGGACAACCATGCAGCGTCCGGGCCCACTTAGAGATCATCTCAATTGGAGATGCCGGTAGCCTGGTGACGTGTTGCTGACTGAGCGTCTGGTCCCTGACGGGTTGTGGGAGTTGTTCCAGCGGGTGGTGCCAGAGGCGCCGACGCGTCCGCAAGGAGGTGGTCGGCGCCGTCATGGGGACCGTGAGGTGTTGGCGGCGATTGTCTTCGTGGCCACGACCGGTTGTACGTGGTCGCAGGTCCCGTCGGTGTTCGGGCCGTCGGGGACCACGGCTCACCGCCGGTTCATGGAGTGGAGCCGACAGCGGGTCTGGGCGAAACTGCATCGTCTGGTTCTGGACGAGCTGGGGGCTCGAGGCGAGCTGGACTGGTCACGATGCGCGATCGACTCGGTGAACATGCGCGCCCTGAAAAAGGGGACCTGACGGGTCCGAATCCTGTAGATCGGGGCAAGTATGGCTCGAAGATCCACTTGATCACTGAGCGGTCTGGGCTTCCGCTTTCCGTCGGCATCTCCGGCGCCAACCTCCACGACAGCCAGGCCCTCGAACCACTCGTGCGCGGCATCCCACCGATCAGATCCCGGCGCGGTCCACGCCGCCGACGCCCCGCCAAGCTTCACGCCGACAAGGCCTACGACAACCGTCACCTGCGGCAATGGCTCCGCCTACGCCACATCACACCCCGCATCGCCCGCAAGGGAGTTGAGACGTCACAGAAGCTGGGGCGCCACCGGTGGACCATCGAACGCACCATGGCCTGGCTCGCCGGCTGCCGACGTCTCCACCGTCGCTACGAGCGGCAGGCCATCCACTTCCTGGCCTTCACCAGCATCGCCTGCACCCTCATCTGCTACCGCAGACTCACCAATTGAGATGATCTCTTAGTTACGTAAAGCGCGGCATCAGGCGGCGTCGCGCTCCCTCTGACGCCGCTTGCGCTCCTTGGCCTGGCCGCGCGCCCACTCCGCGGCGCACTCCGGCGTGCACAGGGTCTTCCAGCGCCGTCGCTGGCTTGCCGGGCGCCGCTGCTCAAACGTCGCACCGCACTGCGCGCATGGTCCGCTCCACGTCTTGTGGGCCCCCAGCACGGTCACGGTGCCGCCGGAGGATGCCTCCCACGATCGGTCCGCCGCCACGTCCGCCTGTGAGGCTGCGAAGCGCTCCGCGATTGCGGGATCCACACGCGACGTCACCTCGAAGACGACGGGCGGCATGATGTCGAACTCCCGGCCCGACGGCCGACGTCGCTCCGGACGCTCCGGGTCAGTGGCGTCGTACATGCCATCGTGCCAATCCTCAAATGCCCACTGGCTGCGCACCTCGTCGGGAATCTCGTCGTACGGGTCGCGCCCGGACAGGCCACGCCACAGGGCGCGTCCCGGCGCGATGTACGAGCCGGCCTCCACCAACTCGTATTCCAGGGCGGCCATCTCCTCCACGGCGGCCGTGTAGCGAGCGCGACGGCGTGCGGGCACGCCGAAGTCAGTCTCATGCATGGTGGGTTCCTTAACGTCGCCGAGCGGGCGCAGGGGTGCGCCGTACCTCAGTTATGGGTCGCTAGCCGTCAGACGTGACGTGCTACTACTGAGGTAGTGGGGGAATACGCGTAAAACGTGACGCGTGACTTTGACTGCCCGGAAGCCGCACCGTCCCGGCCTCGTCGCCCCGCTCCGCCGCTGGCCAGAACGCGCACCAAAATGACGAACTGAACACCATTCTGGAAAACCCATAGGGACTCTCTAAGGGTTTCTATTTTTCCCTCTCAGTTTGACCAGAAGAAGAGAGAAGGAGTCCCTAAACGGCCGCTGAGCTGCGGAGATTCCCGCGACAAACTTCGGCACAGTTTGGCGCACCGAGGTCGAATTTTGGCCTGGAGGCGTGGGCGACGTAAGGGGCGCGCGCCACCTTTGCACTTACGCCCCCATCGTGGACACCTCCGGACGCAACGAGGCCCGCTCCCGAGTCACCCCAGGGCGGGCCATCTTCGTCACTCAGTGAGACTCACGCAGCGATGGGGACGTCTCGCGCCGACGTCGAGCGACGCGCCTCCGCGGCGCAGGATGCATGGACCCGACGTCGTCCAGGTGTCACCAACGAGCACGGGAGCCGCTCCGCCGCTCTCCCCGCAGTGCCCACACCGCTCGTCGGGGGCGTAGGCGTTCAGGTCCGCGGCGCGGATAACGAAGAGATCCGCTTCCAGGGCCTCCGTACCCAGAACCGCGGACGGGATGCTGTCCAAGTAGTCGTCAGAGAGGACGACGCCGGCGAAGTCGGTCACGTCATAGTCCATGCCGACGGCCGGCCCGTGGAGTACGCCGAACTGAAAACGCGAGGGCCCCGGCGATGACCCGCCGGGGCTTCGGGCGCCGTTACCTAGTCGCGCCGCGCAGGGCGCCCGCGCTCAGTCGCTGTTCTCCTCTTCCAGGATCTCAGCGAGCCTGACGGCCTCTGGATCGTCGTACTGCCCGAGTCCGAACTCAAAGCGCGACTCGTCGACCGCGTAACGGCTCCCCTTGCGGCCTTGCTTGACGGACACTCGAACTCCCGCGTCCAGGAGCATGCCACGGCGCCCCGCGCTGTCCCGCGTCTTCCAGTCGTCGGCGTACGTGCGTCCCGTACGGATGGTCTCTTCAAGCGGCGGGCGACGAGGCGTCGCTTCCAGCTCCGCGAGCCGAGCGTCCAACGCGTCGTGCTTCTCCTGCCACAGTCGACGGCCGGCCTCGGAACGCGCACGCCCTGACTGCGTCATGTGCTCTTCCAACTCCGCCGCGACCTCGTTGATTTCGGGCCCCGGGTCATAGCCTGCGATCTTGCGCGTTTCCACGATCTCCCAGGTGCCAGCCACCTTCAGGAACTCCCGCTCTACGTACTCCTCTATCCATTCGGCTTTGATCGAGGCGGGCTTTTCGCAAGTGACGCCATGCGTTGTGGCACGACATCCGTAGATGTTCGTCACCCGCTTCCCCGCGGCTTTCGTGTAGTACATGCGAGTTCCGCACTCGTCGCAGAACACCACCCGGAGGAGGAGCGCATTCGTACTTACCCGTGTGGCGGGGCGAGTGTCCCTAGTTCGAGCCCCGAGGAGTGCGCCGATGTTGTCGAACTCCTCGCGCGTGAGAATCGGGTCCGCTGACGCTTTCACGGGCCGGCCGTTGGCGTCGCGCACTGGCGCCCCCGCGTGAACCTTGTGCCCCATGAGTGTGGGTGAGCGGAGAAGGGAATTGATCGCCGACGCCCCCCACTTGAAGCGCTCAACCGTGGTGCCACGGTCGTAGGCCGCTCCCCCGGTCTTTCCGCCGGTCGGTCGCCCCTTCTTAATCGCCCAGTGGTCGCGCGGGGTCGGAATGGGCGGTACTTCCGCGTTGAGCCGGCGAGCTACGGCGGTTGGGTTGCTGTCTTCGACTAGTTCGCGGACGATGCGCTCGATCACCTTCACCGCGTCCGGATCCGGCACCAGTGTCTGCCCCGGAGCCCCGTCGGGCATGGGACCCGGCATGTAGCCGTACGGAGGGCGTGCGCCGCGCCAGCGCAGCGGCATGGCCCGGATCGCCTCCGCGGCTCCCTTGACCCGCTCCCGGATGGCCTGCGCCTCCATCTGCGCCGCGAAGGCAAGGAGGGTGACCATGATCTCCGCGATTGGGTCCAGGGGGTTGCGGAAGTCCAGCTTCAGCATCCCGCCCGGTCCCTCGGCGAAGACCAGCATCTTGCGGTACTGGCGGGCCCACTTGGCCAGCTCGTGCATGTCCGCCATGGAGCGCACGGCACGGTCAAGGCGCCACCACAGAACGACGTCGAAGCGGGAAGGCTCTGCCAGCCACTTGCCAAGCTCGGGGCGTTCGAACGGCGTCGTCTTGGACGCCGAGACGTCAAGGTCTTCCGCCTCGCCCACGATCCGTGCGTTGAGCACACGTGCGGACCGCCCGTTTGCCTCCCGCTGACGCGTCGGGGAGGTCGTCTCGTCGGTGCGGACGCTGAGCCTGATCACCGATAAGGCTTCCAACTGCTCACTGCCAAGCATCACAGTCATAGGGACAGTGTGACTGATAACTGAGTCGCTGTGGTCGGGAGACCCGGACGGCGTGCGCATCGTGATCCCCGAGGTACCCGAGGACCATCCGTTGCGCTACCGGCCTTGAGGGAGCGGGTTCCGGGGTAGGGAGCGGAAGGACCCGTTCAGCGTGCGCGGCACCGGCGCGCGGAAGAGTATGGGCGGGATGGCCGCAGACCGGCCCCTTCGCGTCCGGATGAGCCCGACCCTGGAGAGACATCACATGGCAGCTCCTCGGATCCTGATCGTCGGCGGCGGATTCGCCGGCATGGAGTGCGCGCACAAGCTGGAGAAGATCCTCAAGCCGGGCGAGGCACAGCTGAGGCTGGTCAGTCCGTTCGACCATCAGCTGTACCTGCCGCTGCTCCCCCAAGTCGCCTCGGGCGTGCTCACTCCGCAGTCGGTGGCCGTGCCGCTGCGCCGCATGCTGCGGCACACCGGCATCGTGCCGGGCGGCGCGGTGGGTGTGGACCCCGAGGCGAAGGCCGTCGTCGTACGGAAGATCAACGGCGAGACGGTGGTGGAGCGCTACGACTACCTCGTCCTGACGCCGGGCAGCGTCACGCGGCAGTTCGACATCCCCGGTGTGGACCAGTACGCGGTCGGCGTGAAGACGCTGGCGGAGGCGGCCTGGATCCGCGACCACGTCATCTCGCAGCTCGACCTGGCCGCGGCCAGCACCGACCCCGCCGAGCGGGAGTCGCGGCTGCAGTTCGTGGTGGTGGGCGGCGGGTACGCCGGTACGGAGACGGCCGCCTATCTGCAGCGCCTGACCACCGCCGCCGCCAAGCGCCTTCGGGGGCTCGACCCGGCGCAGATCAAGTGGCATCTCGTCGACATCGCCCCCAAGTTGATGCCCGAGCTCGGCGACCGGCTCGGCGAGAAGGCCCTGTCGATCGTGGAGCGGCGCGGGCTGCATGTGTCGCTCGGGGTCTCCGTGGCGAAGGCGACCGAGGACACGGTGACACTCACGGACGGCCGTGTACTGCCGTGCCGCACGCTGATCTGGACGGCAGGTGTCGCCCCGAGCCCGCTGATCGCGACGCTCAGCGCGGAGACGAACCGGGGCCGGCTCGTCGTGGAGCCGGATCTGAGGGTTCCGGGGCTCGACGGTGTGTTCGCGCTCGGTGACGCGGCCGCCGTGCCGGACCTGGAGAAGGGCACCGACGCGATCTGCCCGCCGACCGCCCAGCACGCCATGCGGCAGGGCTGGGCGGCCGCGAAGAACGTGGCGGCCGCGCTGCACGGACAGCCGCTGAAGCCGTACCGGCACAAGGACCTGGGGCTCGTGGTGGACCTGGGCGGCGTTCAGGCGGTGTCCAAGCCGTTGGGTGTGCAGCTGACCGGGCTGCCCGCCCAGGTCGTCGCACGGGCCTACCACCTGGGCGCGCTGCGCACCGGGACGGCCCGCTTCCGCACGGCGGCGAACTGGGGGCTCAACGCCGTCGCCGGCGACGACTTCGTGCGGACGGGGTTCCAGGCTGAGCGGCCCGCGACGCTGAAGGACTTCGAGAAGACGGACGCGTATCTGACGCCGGAGGAAGTGCACGCGATGGTGACGGCGCATGTCGAGGGCCAGTGACAGGGCCAGGGGCAGTGACGTGGACTATCTCCCGTTCGGGTCCTGAGGGGTGGCCGGCGCGGGCGGACGCAGGGTGATCGTCCGCGTCGTGTGCTTCTCTACCTGCCCGCGGGTGTAGAGGAGCGGGAAGGAACCGTCGGCGGCCCAGGTGGAGAACAGGTCGCTGTAATGCTCGCTGTCCGGATTCCCGGACTGGCCCGGTGAGTTCATGGCCACCGAGTCGTCCCAGGAGCCGACGTCGACGACCAGGCGGAACGTGGCGCCCGTCGTCTGGCGGAAGTCGGGTCCGTACGGCGCGACGCCCACGGTGTCACCGCTGCCGCCGCGCGGGGCGGGACCGACCGACGCCCACGGCGGCTGCGGTCCGTCGTGGAGGGCGGTCACCGGGTGGAACACGCGGGCGTGGTGGAGCGCGCCCCAGGTCCATGCGGCCGGGTCGGGTCCGAGGAGGGCGGAGAGGTCGGCGACGGCGGCGGTCAAAGTGGCGAGCAGGGTGCCCGGGTCGAGGGTGGTCTCCGCGCCGGTGAGCAGGTCCAGGTCGACGCGGGGGTCGGAGGTCGGGTCGTCGGGCGGCAGGATCCGGGCGAGGGCCGCAGCGCGTTCGGCGTCGGGGGCGACTTGTTGCAGTGCCTTGTCGAGGACGGCGGGGCGCAGATGGCGGCGGTACCAGACCTCGAAGAGCGCGGCGGCCGCCGAGTCCGCCGTGACGTCGGCGTCCCAGTGCCGCAGCAGGCCGATGGCCCGCGCCGTCGGTTCGTCGTCGCCGGCCAGATCGGCGAGCAGCGGCAGGATGCGGCGCGCGGGCAGGCTGACCGTGTCTGTCTGGAGCCGTACACAGTCCTCGACGGTCCAGTCCGTGCGCGCGTCGAGCTCTTCGGCGATGCGGTGGTGGCGGGTGGGGGCGTACCAGTCGTACGTGACCGTGGCGCGGTCGTTCGGGTAGCCGGGCGGCAGGTTCATCTGGTTGGCGGTGGCGAACCAGCCCTGGTCCGGATCGCGTTCGGCGGGCAGCGCGTCGGCGTCGAGGAAGCCGTCCCATTCGTACCGGCCGTCGCCGGGCACGGGCAGGGTGCCGTCCCAGTTCGGGCGGACCGGGACGCGGCCCGCGGGGCGCCAGCCGACGGTGCCGTCGGGCGCGGCGTACACCTGGTTCTCGCCGGGCGCGCCCCAGCGTCGCAGGGCGGCGAGGAACGCGTCGGGGCCTTCGGCCCGCATGTAGCCGGTGCTGCCGAGGTAGGGCGCCATGCCGGGGCCGAGCCAGGCGGCGCGCACGGCGAACGCGGCGTCGTGCGTGGGGTGTTCGTGGATGACGGGGCCGTGCCGGGTGAACCACAGCTCGGCCTCGACCGGCTCCCCGTCCTTGACCGGGATGGTCTCGGTGACGCGGGTCATGGCTTCCCAGCGGCCTTTGTAGCGGTAGGCGCGGGGGTTGTCGGGGTCGGTCTCGTAGACGTACAGGTCCTCCTGGTCGATCGGGAAGATCGTGAAGCCGAACGCGATGTTCCCGTTGTGGCCGATGGAGAGGCCGGGCAGGGCGGGTTCGCCCGCGCCGATGACGTCGATGCCGGGTGCGGTCAGGTGCGCGATGTAGCGCAGGGCGGGCAGGGTGACCGCGCGGTGCGGGTCGTTGGCGAGGATGGGGCGGCCGGTGACGGTCCGGGACGGCGCGAGCACCCAGTTGTTGGAGCCGTCGATGCCCTGGAGGGCGGCGGCGTCGGGCCAGGGCGGGACCGTCGCCAGGTCGTACACGCGCAGCACGTCGTCCGGGATGACGCTCAGATCGAGGCCCTCGGGGACGGTGAGGTGGTGCGGGGCGGGTTCGCGGCGGCGGCGCATGTCTTCGACGCCGGTGCCGTGGTCGCGCAGGGTGCAGGCGCGGGCGACCTCGTCGTGGAGGTTGTACTGCAGGCCGTGACTGCGGATCCGGGCGACGTCCGAGGGCTCCCAGAATGCCGGCTGGTAGCCCAACGTCACGAATTCTGGCGGGAGTTGGGAAGCGTCGCGGCGGCACAGGGACACGTAGGCGTTGATGCCGTTCACGAACGCCGTGGTGATCTGTTCGGTGTCCTCGCCGTACGCGCTCCACTCCTCGGCCATGTCGCCGCGATAGAGGAACAGGCGGGCGGCGCGGTCGTGTTCGACGTACCGCTTGCCGAACACCTCGGACAGGAGGCCGAGTCCGCGGCGGCGCCACAGGTCCAGCTGGAAGAGGCGGTCGCGGGCCGCGTTGAAGCCCTGCGCCAGGAACAGGTCGTCCTGGGAGCCGGCGTAGAGATGGGGGACGCCCCACTGGTCGACGAGGATCTCCACGGGTCCGGCGAGGCCGGGTATCTCGAAGTCGTTCGCTGCTTGCGAGTTCACCGGTACGTCTCCTCCGTCGCCGCGTACACCTGGGCGCCGCCCTCCGCTTCCGCCGAGCCCGGCGTGAGGATCCGCAGCGCCTCTGGCGCGCCGGGGAGTCGGTCCTGCGGGGCGGCGCGGCGGAGGACGGCGGGTGCGGTCTCGTCGATCATCAGGACTCCTTCGCCTGGGCCGCCGAGGCGGCCGGGACAGTGGGCCGTTGCGGGGCGGGGGCGGTCGGGGCCGGTGTCGCGCGGGTGACCGCGAACGTCACCACGAGGTTCGCGGCCAGCGCGATGATGCCGCCGTTGACCCCGTGCCACGGGTCGTTGTCAGTGGCCCACAGCCCCGTCATCACGGCGAGCCCGACGAGCATGCCCGAGATCCCGGCGCGGGCGGTCATGCGCCGCCAGAACAGGGAGAGCAGTACGACGGGCACGAGCTGGGCCAGGCCCTCGTAGGACAGGACGGACAGCTGGACGAGGGTGTTGGGGTAGAAGAGGCTGCCGCCGAGCGCGACCAGGCCCGCGAGGACGCAGACCGCCTGCGAGCGGCGCTTGGTGCGCAGGTCGTGGTCGTCGGTGACGGCCGGCCGCGGGCGGCGCGGGTCGGCGCCGTTGCCGCCGCCGAGGACGGTCTTTCCCCACAGGGTGCCGATGGACAGCATGAAGACACTCATCGGCACGATCGCCGACAGGGCGCCCGCGACGCCGATGACCGCCACGACGGGCGACGGCAGCGAGTCGGTGACCAGCTTGAACAGGGCGAGGTCGGGGTTGCCGAGGCCCGGCAGCACGAACAGCGCGGTGGCGCCGACCATCATCGGTACGAACAGGAGGAGCTGGTACCACGGCAGCAGCAGGGCGTTGCGCCGCAGCGCGTTGGGGCTCTTCGCGCTGAGGTAGCCGGCCACGGTGGTCGGGAAGATGGTGATGGTGACGGCGTTGAGGACGACGGTGCTCAGGAACCAGGCGGCGTTGCGCCCGCCGGACACGTGTCCGGGGAAGGTGAGCCACTCGGGCTTCTCGGTGACCATGCGCTGCATGAAGTCGGAGAATCCGCCGAGGTAGTGCATGGGGATGTAGACCGCGAGGAAGACGACCGCGAGGATCACCAGTACGTCCTTGAGCGCGCTCACCCAGGCGGAGCCGCGCAGCCCCGACACGAGGATGAACACCTCGGCGACGACGAACGAGATCACTGCGGCGACGTGCAGGTCGACGCTCCCGTACGTCATCGCGTTGACGACGACGCCCATGCCCTGGATCTGCACCTGGATGTACGGCACGAGGAACACGGTCCCGACGACGGCGACGAGAATCCCCAACGGCCGTGAGCGGAACCGGAATTCGGCGATGTCGGCGATCGAGATGAGACGGTGCCGGGAGGCGTAAGTCCACAGGGCGGGGCCCACGATGTAGGCGACGGCGAAGCCTACGGTGAGGTAGGCGACGAGGTAGAGGATCGGGGCGCCGAAGGAGTACGACCAGCCGGCGGTCCCCAGGAACGAGAAGCTGGTGTACGTCTCGCCGGCCATCAGGAGCCAGATGAACATCACGCCGAGGCCGCGGCTGGACACCGACCACTCGGCGAGGCCCTTGGACCGGCCGCGCGCGCTGAGCAGGCCGATCAGGATGGTGGCGACCATGGCGAGGCCGAACACGGTCGTCGCGACGGCTGCGGAGCCGCTCATCGGGTGCCTCCCTCGTCGGCGGGGACGGGTTCGACGGCGCCGGTGCGGTACGCCGGGTCGAAGCGGGCGACCAGCCAGATGGCGACGGGGCTGATGACCGTGGCGGCGATGACCCAGGCCAGCAGGAACGGGACGCCCAGGATGCGGGGTTCGATGCGGTTGGCGACGAAGGGCGCGGCGCCGTAGAGGACGACGGGCACGAGCAGTATCCAGAGGGAGCGGCGGGCCTGGCCGCCGAGGGTGGGGAGTCCTTCGAGGGGGTCGGGCTCCGGGGAATCGAGGGGGTCGGCCTCGCGCGGGTCCGGCTCCGGGGAGCGGCCGGCGGCCTCGTCTGTGGGGGACATGAACTTCCTTGAGGGGGAAGGGCGGCGGATTGTTCAGAGCGTGGGGTCGTAGCGGCCGTCGACCGCGGTCCAGCCGCCGTCGACGGTCAGGACGCTGCCGGTGACGTACGTCGACGCGTCGGAGACCAAGTAGGCGACGGCACCGGCGAGTTCGTCGGCGCGAGCCCAGCGCCTGAGCGCGGAGGCCTGGGCGTAGGCGTCGTACCAGGCGGGGTCCGCGGCGATCTGGTCGGTGAGCGGGGTGCGGACGACGCCGGGGGCGACGGCGTTGAACCGCACGCCCCGTGGGCCCCATTCGGCGGCGGCGGTGCGCAGGAACTGGATGAGGCCGGCCTTCGACGCGGCGTACACGCTCTGGCCCGCCTCCACCTGGAAGGCCCGCATGGAGGCGAAGCCGACGACGCTGCCGCGGCCGCGCTCCGCCATGCCGGGGGCGAACGTCTGGACGAGGCTGACATAGGCACGCAGGTTGAGGGCGATGACGCGGTCGAACTCGTCGAGCGTGTAGTCGGCGATGCGTTTGCGGACGTTGGCGCCGACGGTGACGACGAGCGCGTCGAGGGGGCCCCACGCGTCGGCGGCGGCGCGGATCGCCTCGGGGTCGAGGACATCGAGGGCGTAGGCGGACGCGGTGCCGGACCGGACCGCGTCCGCGCCGGCCAGGGCGACGGTCTGCTCGGCGCCCTTCTCGTCCCGGTCGGCGACCACGACGTCGGCGCCCTGGGCGACGAGCGCGCGGACGGCCTCACGGCCGATGCCGCCCGCTCCGCCGACGACCGCGACGCGCCTGCCGTCGAGCCGGAACAGATTCGCGTAGTCCATGAAGTGCTGCTGCCTTTCTGTCTGCTGACGTGATCCGTCAGGGGCGGATGACGGCCATCCGCGTGACCGTCAGCTCCTCGATGGCGAACCGTGGCCCCTCGCGTCCGGCGCCGGAGTCCTTGACGCCGCCGTACGGGGCGATGTCGCTGCGGTATCCGGGGACTTCGTTGATGACGACGCCGCCGACGTCGAGCGCGTCGACCGCACGGAAAGCGGCGCCGAGGTCGCGGGTGTAGACCGCGGCGTGCAGCCCGTACCGGCTCGCGTTGACCAGGTCGTACGCGGCATCGAGGCCGGGGACGGTGCGCAGGCACACGACGGGGCCGAACACCTCCTCGTCCCAGGCGGGTTCGCCGTCGGGGACGTCCGCGAGCAAGGTCGGGGCGAGGCACCGCGCGCCGGTGCGGCTGCCGCCCGCGACGACCCGGGCACCGGCCGCCCTGGCCCGGCCGATCCAGTCGAGGACGCGCTCGGTGGCGGCTTCGTCGATGAGCGCGGAGACCCGGGTGCCGGCGTCGCGCGGGTCGCCGACCACGACGTCGGGCAGCCGTTCAGCGATCTTCTTCTCCAGGGCGCCGGCGATCTCCTCGACGGCGATGACCCGCTGGACCGAGATGCACGCCTGCCCGGACGCGTAGTAGCCGCCGCGGGCCACGGCGTCGGCGGCCGCGTCGAGGTCGGCGTCCGCCGCGACGACGAGCGCCGCGTTGGAGCCGAGTTCGAGGACGACCTTGCGGGGCGCCGCGTCGCGCGCGATGCGGTGCCCGACCGTGGCGGAGCCGGTGAAGGAGACCGCCGCGACGTCGGGATGCGTGGTGAGGGTGCGGCCCACCTCGGTGTCGCCTGTCACGAGTTGGACCGCTCCGGGCGGCGCGCCGGCCGCGGCGAGGCGCTCGCGGACGAGGTGGGTGAGCCAGAGGGTGGCGAGCGGGGTCGCCGGTGCGGGCTTCACGATCACGGGACAGCCCGCGGCGAGCGCCGGGGCGATCTTGTGGGAGGCGAGGAGTACGGGGTAGTTGAAGCCGGCGATGCCGACGACGACCCCGATGGGCCTGCGCATCCAGAACCCGAACATGCCGTCGCCGGAGGCCTGGAGGTCCAGCGGGACGGTCTCGCCGTGCAGGTGGGCCACCTCGTCGGCGGCGGCCCGCCAGGTCGCGGCGGCGCGCTGCATCTCGATGTCGCAGTCGACTCTCGGCTTCCCGGTCTCCAGGACGAGCAGCTCCGCCATCCGGGACGAGACGCCTTCCAGGTCGGCCGCGACACCGGCGAGCACGTCCCGCCGCACGCGCGCAGAGAGGGCCGCGACCGCCTTGCGGAGCCCGGCGGCGTGCTCGACGGCGCGCCGCGCGAGGTCCACGTCGCCGACGGGCGCCGAGGCGAACTCGCTCCCGTCGTACGGGAAGACGACGGGCCGTTGCGAAGGCGCGGGAACCCAGGCGTCCCCGACCGGCAGGCCCGTGGGCACTTCTCGCGGATACGTCATCGCGCCGCTCCCCCGTCCGTACGGGCGGTGAGGAAGGCCTGCGCGGCGGCCGCGTACACACGCGTGTACTCGGCGATCTCGCGCACCTCGACGTACTCGTCGGCCTGGTGCGCGATCCATTTGCCGCCAGGGCCGTACACGACGGTGGCGAGACCGGCGTCGCGGGTCAGGATCGTGCCGTCGGTGGTGCCGGGCACGGCTCCGAACGGTGGTGCTTCGCCGTGCACTTGGCGGTGTGCGTCCACGAGCGCGGTGACCACGGGGTGGTCCTCGGGGATCTCGATGGCGGGCCGGTCGTCGACGACGGTGACCTCGACGGACACCCCCGCTCCGGAGGCCGCCCGCTGTGCGAACTCCCTGACACGATCGATGAGTTCGGCGTGGTCGGTGCCCGGGACGGTCCGTACGTCGATGCCGACGACGCCGTGCGCGGGGATCACGTTGAGCTGGTCGGGGTCGCCGCCGAGCAGCACGGTCGGGGTGACGGTGACGCGGCCCGCGTGCGGATGCTCGCCGTAGCGCTCCTCGGCCCACTCCTGCACGGCGGCGAGCGCCTCGACGATGCGGGCGCCGGCGACGATCGGGCTTCTGCCCTCCTGCGGCATGGCGCCGTGGGCCATCACGCCGTGCAGGTCGAGACGGAGGCGGACCCCGCCGCGCGCCGAGGTGCACACCTCGTAGCCCTCGGGTTCGCAGACGATGACGCCGTCCACCTCGCGGGCGAGCGGTGACGCGGCGAACGCCTTCGCGCCGAGCATCAGCCCCTCCTCGTCGCAGAGCACGCCGACGACGATCCGGCCGGGGAAGGGCCCGGCCAGCTGAAGGGCTCGGACCCCGTAGATCATGGCGGCGACACCGGACTTCATGTCGGCCGAGCCGCGGCCCCAGAGCTTTCCGTCGCGGATCTCGGCGCCGTACGGATCGACGGTCCAGTCGGCCGTGTCGCCCTCGGTGACGACATCGATGTGCCCCTCGAACATCAGCGTGGGGCCGTCCCCGCCGCCGCCCTCGACCACCGCGACGGTGTTGGGCCGCCCGGGGACGACCTCCACCACCTCGTACTTCCAGCCGAACTCCGTGAAGAGCCGCTGGACGAGGTCGGCGGCAGGGCGCTCCACCTCGGTGGCGCCCGCGGCGTTGACGGTGCGCAGCCGGACGAGTTCCTGGGTGAGGGCGACCGCGGCCGCGGCGTCGGTCACGGGGACGGGCAGGGCTGTTGAGCGGGAACGCATCGCACCTCCGGGTCGGGGCGGCCACGAGGCCAGTCGACTGGTCAGACCAGTTGATTTCCCGTACTCTGCCCCCACGTTCACGCCCGGGTCAATGGCCGGATCATGGATTCACTCCGGCACAACTGCCCGACACGGAGAGGCACATGGCGCCCGACGACGATCTCTTCCAGCCGGTGAAGCCGGTCCGCGCCTATCAGCGGGTGGCCCAGCAGATCGAGGAGCGCATCCTCAGCGGCGACCTGCCGCCCGGCTCCCGGCTCCCGGCGGAGCGCGAACTCGTCGTGCGCTTCGACGTGGGCCGCTCGACGGTCCGCGAGGCGCTGCGCGTGCTCCAGTCGGCGGGCCTGATCCGCTCCCGCCCGGGCGACCCGCTGGGCGCCGAGGTCCTCGGCGTCTCCCCGGACAACCTCAGCCAGGCCCTGAGCCGCCTGACCCGTTCCCGTATAGCCTCGCTCGGCGAACTGGTGCAGTTCCGCATGGTGCTCGACGCGGAGAGCAACCGCCTCGCCGCGCGCCTGCACACCCCCGACGACCTGGCCCGCATGCGGGAGCAGATCGACCGGATGGAGCGCCTCGGCGAGTCGTCGACGGGAAACCTGCACGCCTTCAGCGAGGCGGACGCCCTCTTCCACCGGGCCATCGCCGAGGCGAGCGGCAACTCCCTGCTCGGCCTGTGCGCCCGCGCGGTGCACGAGGCGGTGGTCGGGGTCATCGAGGAGAAGATCGCGGGCGCCACGGACGCCGCCGCCTGGATGGAGCGCTCGATCACCCACCACCGGCAGGTGCTCGACGCGATCAGCTCGGGCGACGCGCCGCGCGCGGCCCGGCTCGGCCGTGAGGCGCTGTACGAGTACTACGCCGACCATGTGGAGCCGGAGACGCGACGGTTGCTCGCGGCGGCCGTGGAGGATCCCTCGGAGTAGGGGCTGACGCGGGCTGCCGCCGGCGACCTCCAGCTCGGAGGCATCGGGAACAGCGGTGGATCGACGGGGGAGAACGAGTGGAATTCGGCATACTCGGGCCGTTGCGCCTGTGCGGCTGCGACGGGCGGGAGATCGAGGGCGGTCGTATCAAGACGTTCGAGTGAAATCCCAAGCCATTGCGAGAAGGGCCGGGATCAGGCGCGCGGACCACCCGGACGGCCTTCGAGCTGACCGAGCAACTCGCCCAGCAGTACACCGAGTTGACCCTGCCCGGCGCCACCGAGGCCGGAAAGCACCGTTTTCTCGTACGCGAGCTGGTCGGGCAGCAGCGCGTCGACGAGGTCACGGCCGGCATCGGTCAGGCTGAGGTGGGAGACGCGCCGGTCGCGGGTGTCGCCACGCCGGTCGACCAGGCCGCGCTCCTGGAGCTGTTTGAGCCGCTTGGTGACGGCGGCGCCCGAGGAGAACGTCTCCCGGGCGAGGTCACCCGGGGTGAGTTCGCGGCCGGTGCGGCGCAGCGCGCCGAGCAGGTCGAACTCGGCGCGGGTCAGCCCGGCGCGGCGCAGCGGGGCGTCCTCGGCCTGCTGGAGGAGGGCGGCGCAGCGGTTGATCCGCCCGATGACCTCCATGGGCCCGGTGTCGATGTCGGGGTGGACGGTCTGCCACTGCCGCACCACCGCTGCGACGGTGTCGTCCGCCGCCGCCCTGCCGTTCCGTGTCGTCATGCTCGCGTGTTCTCCCGGGCGTTGCCGCCCCTGTGCTCGTCTGCGTTCTCGGGGTTCCGGACGGTCCTCAGCGTCGCGCGTCGGACCGTCGCCGCGAGCGTACGGTGTCCGGCCTGCTCAGCGGTGACCACACGCTCCTCGGGCAGGGCGCGCTGCCACCATTCGCCGGCCGCGGTGTCGTCGGCGGCGCGCAGTTCGACAAGGGCTGCGGCGAGCCTGCGGCGCGCGGTCTCCAGGGCGCCGGGCTCAGGACGCGGGGCGTCGAGGGTGCGTTCCGCGGCCTCGCGGGCGCGGTCGGTCGCTTCGAGGGCCAGCTCGATGTGGTCGGCGGCGCGCCGGTTGGTGACGACCACGGCGGCGACTATGCCGAGCAGCGCCCCGACGAGGGTGTCCACGACCCGGTCCGTGATGAGCTCGCCGGCCTCCTGCGTCCTGGCGAACTCGGTGATCAGCAGCGCCATGGGGGTCACGCAGACGCTGCCGAGCCAGTAGTTGCGGGAGATGAACGCCTCGGCGCCGAAGCTGAAGAGCAGGCAGAACAGGACGACGAAGATCTGGCCGGCGTGGGCGAGGGGCACCACGGCGGCGAAGACGAGCACTCCGGCGAGATTGCCGGCCACGCGCTGCACCGTGCGGTTCCAGGTGAGGGTGACGTTGGCCTGGTAGAGCGAGGCCGCGGTGACCAGGGCCCAGTAAGGGCGGCCGATTCCGAGTGCGAGGGACCCGTATCCGGCGAGGGCACAGCCGACGGCGGTGCGCAGGGCGACCGGCAGGAGAGGCGAGCCGGGGGCGAGCCTGCGCCACAACGACGGCTTGCCGAAGGCGAGTTCGGCCTCGATGCCGAGGACTTCGTCGTCGACTTCATGGGCGTGCGCGTGGCGGATGCGCGGGACGGGGCCCGTGCCGCTCAGGCCTGCGGCCCAGTCGCGCAGGAGTACGGGGTCGGTGTCGGCGGGGGCTGCGAGGGCGACCTCGGCGCGCACGACCAGGCGCTCCAGGGCGCGACGGGCGGCGCCCCGGCCGCCGGTGGCGAGGAGGGACTGCCAGGCGGCGTGGACAGCGGCGGCGGCACCGGCCCTGGCCCGCTCGCGCGCACCGCCCTCGGCGCTCACGTACGCGGCGGCGGCGTTCAGGGCGCGAGCGGTGGCGCGCCGCTCCGGGCCGTGCGGGCGTACGAGGGCGGGTGCCATGCCGACGAGCCAGGCCACGGCGCCCGCACCGGCCGTCAGGGCCAGGTGGCCGGGTATCTGCCCCAGGGTCTGTGGGGCGAAGAGGCTGGCGGAGCTGATGAACGTGAGGATCAGGTGGCCGGGCGGGCCGATGCGGGTCGCGTCGCACAGGGTCTTCTGGGCGGCGGCGAGAAGCGCGCCGACCGCCACGAGCACGGCCGCCGACGAGGTGAGCGAGGCGGTGAGCAGGGCCACGGCGAGGCTCGCGAGCATGCCGAGGACGACCCAGGCGAGGGCCCGGGCTCGCGCCGCGTACGGCAGATTGTGCGCGTAGAGCGCGCACAGCGACCCGGCCATCGTGTACATCGCGAGGTCGAGGCGGCCGAGGGCGAGCAGCGTCAGATTCGGCACCGCCGCGGACACGACGACGCTCGTCGCGGGCTTGAACCAGATGTCGGACGGCTTGTTGAGACGCAGCACCCCCGCGAGCGGGAGCCGACGGATCGGCCGGGGCCTGGACGGGGACGGTGTGGAGGTCGGGGTGGGGGTTTCCGCGCTGCTCATACAGAGAAGTTTAGCAAGTGTTTTACCTGAAAACTTTCCCGCGCCCCGCGCCCGGGCGCCGACAGGCCCAGGAGGCCGACCGCGCAACCCGCGCACGGTCGCACTGCCGAAAGCGCCCAGTGCTCCCCTGCGCTCGATTGCGCCCCGCCGTGCACGGGCATCTCGTCCCCGACGCGGTACGGCGTCCGACTGGGGGAGGTTCGCGTGCACGGACCGGGCTCGGCCGCCTGGCTGCTCGTCGCACTGTGCGCGGCGACGGGGGCGTACTGCCTGCTGCGGATGCGCAGCAGGGTCGAGGAGCAGCGCCGCGCCGCGGGCGGCGAGGCCCTCATGGGCTTCGGCATGGCGCTCATGGCGATACCCGCCGCGGCGGTCACGCCACCGCCCGCCGCCTGGGCGGTGTACGCGGTCGTGTTCGGGGCCGCGGCACTGCGCGCGCTGTGGGCGGCGCGTTCGAGCGCGCACCATCTGCACCACCTGGTGGGCGCGTTCGCCATGGCGTACATGGCGGTGGCGATGGCCGCGGCGCCGGGCGGGCACGCAGGTCACGCAGGGGCGGGCGCACCGCTGGTGACCGGTCTGCTCCTGCTCTATTTCACGGGCTACGTGCTGTGGTCCGGGGCGCGGTTGGTGCCGGTGGCGACGGCGGCCGGGGGCGGCCCGCCGGCGTCCGGGTGGGGCGACCGCCCGGAGCTGGCACGGGCCTGCCGGCTCTCGATGGGCATCGGAATGGTCGCGATGCTGCTGACCATGTAGACGCGCAAGACCTGTCGACCCTGCAGACGCGCAGGCCGGGGCCGTTGAGGTGCCGCCGCGAGCCCGTACGGACAGGGATCCCGGGAAACTGCTCCATTGCGGACAACTGCCCGCTCAAAACCGTGGCGTACGTCACTTGACGCGACAGCCCGTACCCTCCGGTAGCCCCGGCTCATAGGCTGAGGCCATGACGGTCCCCGTAGCACTGCTGCTGCTCGGCACCCTCGCCGCTGTCCTCGCCCCGCGCCTTCTCGCGCGGGCCGACTGGCCGGAGCGCGAGCCGGTGGTTGCCCTGTGGGTGTGGCAGTGCGTGGTGGCCGGCGTCCTCCTGTGCTGCGCGCTCTCGATGACGCTGAGCGCGGCCGCCGCCTGGCAGGCAGTCCGGGGCCATGTGTTCGCGTCCGCCCCGCATGCCGTCGTCGACGCGTACGCGCTCCGGGCGGCCGGCGGATGGGCGGCGACGCTGGCCGTGACGCTCGCGCTCGGCGGGCTGTGGACCGCGGCGATGCTCGCCCGGGAGATCTTCCGCTCGGGGGCCGGGCGCAGGCAGCGGCGCACCGAACTCCTGGTGCGTTCCCCGCTGTTGCCGGGCGAGGAGCCGGGCAGCGACCGACTCGTAGTCCTCGAAGGTGAGCGCCCCGACGCCTGGTGGCTGCCGGGCGCCGCGCCTCAACTGGTCATCACGACGGCCGCCTTGCGCCGCCTCAAGGGCCGTCAGCTGGACGCGGTCCTCGCGCACGAGATGGGCCACGCGCAGTGGCGGCACGACTGGCTGCTGCACTGCTCGGGTGCGCTGGCCACGGGCTTCCCGCAGGTTCCGGTCTTCGCCGCGTTCCGCGACGAGATGCACCGGCTCGTCGAACTGGCCGCCGACGACATGGCGTCGCGCCGCTTCGGACGGCTGACCATCGCCCTCGCCCTGGTCGAACTCAACGAGGACCGCGGGGTGTTCGGCCCGTGCCCCACGCCGCAGGCCCATGTGCCGCAGCGCGTGCACCGGTTGCTGACCCCGCCGCGGCGGCTCACCCCGGCCCGGCGTCTGCGCCTGACCGCCGCGGCAGCGCTCGTACCGGTGGTGCCGCTCCTGGTGACGTTCGTTCCGGGTCTGCGCGCGCTGGGCTGACCGACGACCCGAGCCGGACGCGCCCGCTCCGCATGATGGCCACCGGCGCCGTCCATGGGTGAGGATCTTCCCCATGCACCCGGCACCGGTCGACTCCCCGCCCCATCCCCGGCACCCAGGGCCCGCACGCGCGACGGCGGTGCTCGCCGCCCTCAGCGCGCTGCTGCTGATCGCGGTGGCCACGCGCTGGGAACCGCTGATGACGCTGGACGGCGAACTGGCGCGCACCGTCCACCGCTGGGCCCTCGACGATCCCGGACTGACCCAGGTGAACCGCGTTCTGACGGACTGGTTCTGGGACCCGTGGACGATGCGCGCCCTGTGCGCCGTGGTCGTCGTCTGGCTTGTATGGCGCCATAACGCCTGGTGGCTCGCACTATGGGTGGTGGCCACATGTGCGGTGGGCACACTGATCCAGCAGGGCCTGAAGGCGGCCGTCGGCCGTGACCGCCCGGTGTGGACCGACCCCGTGGACTCCGCGCACTACGCGGCCTTCCCCTCCGGGCACGCCATGACGGCGACGGTGGTGTGCGGGCTGACCCTCTGGCTGCTGCACCGCTACGGCGCGGGCCGCGTCCTGTGGCGCACGGCGTGCGCGCTCGCGGTGGTGTCGGTCGTCGGCGTGGGCCTCACGCGGCTGTGGCTCGGCGTGCACTGGCCCTCGGACGTGCTCGGCGGCTGGCTGCTGGGGGCACTGACGGTGACCGTGTCGGTGACGGCGTACGAGCGGCTCGCAGCGAGCAGGTGACCCGTCAGGGCTGACCCGTCACGGCTGACCCGTAAGAGTTGATCCGATCGGGCCTGGCCGTCACGACGCGACCGGGCCTCACGACTCATAACCCTCGACCTGCGACTCGGGCCTGGCCCTCGCCTCGTCGGGGTTGTCGCCGAACTCCGTCTTGGCCCTGCGCTGGCGCAGCAAGTCCCAGCACTGGTCGAGTTCGCGCTCCACGGCGGCCAGGCGCTCGTGCTCGGTCGCACCGTCGATCTCACCGGAGGCGAGCGACGCGCGGAGCCGCTTCTCGTCGTCGACCATCGCCGTGATCCGGGCCAGGATCTGCTCTTGATCCATGTCGGTACGCCTCCTGATTGGCCGCCCGTCACCCCTTGCCCACTGTAGGGAGGGTTCGCCCGGTGTGCGATCCGGATCGGGTGGGCGCCCAGTACCGCAGCACCCCGTCGTCCTCGCCCGAGTCGTCCCGCACCGCGCCGCTGGACTCGATGACGCGGCGGGAGGCGGCGTTGTCCGAGTCGCAGGTGATCAGCGCGGGGTCGACGCCCAGGTCCGCGGCGAGCGGGAGGGCGGCGCGGAGCATCGCGGTGGCGTGTCCACGGCCGCGGGCGCCGGGCCGTACGTCGTAGCCGATGTGCCCGTCGCGCAGCCAGGCCTCGGTGAGGCGGTGGCGGATGGCGAGGCGGCCGAGGTAGGTGTCCCCGTCGACGTACCAGAGGGTCGTGCACTCGACGTCGTACTGCAGGATGCTGCGCGGTCCGTGGGTGAGCCGCAGGCGGGCGACGTATTCGGCGAAGACGGCCGGGTCCTGCCAGGTGTCTCCGTACGCGCGCAGGCTGAGCCCCGCAGTGGAGTCGTCGTCGGGTCCGCCGGCGCCATCGGCGCGGGCCTCGTCCATGGCGGCGAGGAAGGAGGCGTGGACGCGGACGTCGGGAGCGATCAGCTGCGGCATCGGGCCAGTGTGCCCGGGAGGCGTCCGCCGCGGTGGGGATTTCCGGCGCCGGCGGCCGTACCGGAACCCCTGCCGGAATCCCGTATCCCGTATCGCGAGCCCGTACCGGGCCGGTGTACGGACGGCGCCGACGCCGTCCGTACACCGGCAGGGCCGGGTGTATCCGACGATCCCCCGCGTCGCCGGATACACCCGAGAGCCCTGGCCAAAGGTTCCGGAAAGGGCCCTCTGGCAGGGACGCGTTGAGTATACTGGCTGTGAGCCAGTCAACGCAGGAGTTACAGGATGTCCCCGCGCAGCGCATCGGTCAACGAGGAGTTGCGACGGCGTTCCCGCGAGCGGCTTCTGCAGGCGACGGTCGAGCTCGTCGGGGAGCGCGGGTACGACGCGACGACCCTCGGCGACATCGCGGACCGCGCCGGTTCGGCGCGAGGCCTGGTGTCGTACTACTTCCCCGGCAAGCGGCAGCTGCTCCAGTCCGCGGTGCACCGCCTCATGCACCGGACGCTGGAGGCGGCCCTGGAGCGCGAGCCGCACACCGAGGACGGGCCGGAGCGCCTCGCGCGGGCCGTCGACGCGATCCTTGGCCTGGCCGTCGACCACCCCGTCCTGATGCGGACGCACATGGCGGGGATCCTCCAGGCCGAGGGCTTCGTGCAGTGCCCCGAGCAGCAGCGGCTCGCCGAGCTGCTGCGCGACACGGTCCTGCGCAACGGCTCGCTCAGCGTCGACCGCGACTATCCGCTGCTGCGCTCCCAGCTGATGGGTGCCGTGTTCGCGGCGCTGGTCCCGGGGGCGCCGATGCCGCTGCCGACCCTGCGGGCGGAGCTGTTCGCCCGGTACGGGCTCGCGTGGGAGCTCGGAACCCCGCCGGACGACGCGGCGCCCGGCGGGAGAAGCCCGGAGAGCACTCCGGACTTCTCCCAGTACTTCGAGCCGGGACGTCCCGGGTCTCAGTCGAAGTAGTCCGGCTGCGTCTGGACGTTCAGCTCGCCCATTCGGACCCGCTTGGCCGGGTCCGTGCGCCGGTCACTGAGCTTCAGGACGTCGAAGCCCTTGGCGATGTCGTTCGAGTAGATGTAGCCGTTGTAGTAGTACGCGGACCAGGCACCGCCCACCTGAAGGGTGTCCGTGGTGAGCGGACCGCGCTCGAAGTAGCCGATCTCCTTCGGCTTCGAGGAGTCGGTGAAGTCCCAGACCGAGACGCCGCCCTGGTACCAGGCCTGGACCATGATGTCCTTGCCCTTGACGGGGATCAGCGAGCCGTTGTGGGCCACGCAGTTCTCGGTGTCCGCCTGGTGGCGGGGGATCTTGAAGTAGCTCTTGAAGACCAGCTTGCGGTGGTCGCCCTTGCCGACGACGGCGTAGATGCCGTCGGCGCCACGGTCCGGCCCGACGGCCTCGTTGCAGGTGGCCGCCCCGCCGCCGCCGAGCTCGTCCGTGAAGATGACCTTGTCGGCCTTCTGGTTGAACGTCGCCGAGTGCCAGAACGCGAAGTTGGTGTTGTCCTCGACCTGGTCGATGACCTTCGGGTTCTCGGGGTCCTTGATGGAGAACAGGATGCCGTCACCCATGCAGGCGCCGGCGGCCAGGTCCTTCGAGGGCAGGACCGTGATGTCGTGGCAGCCGGTGGTCTTGGAGACGCCCGGGTTGGTGGGTCCGCCCGGATTGCCGCCGCCGTCCGGCCCCTCACCGGGGAACAGCACGGGGAAGTTCACCATCGCGGCCTTCTCGGGCGCCTTGCGGGGCACCTTGATGACGGAGATCCCGTCGTGCGGCGGCTGGCAGTCCGGGAACGTCGCGCTCGGTGAGTACGAGGAGACGTACACGTAGACGTTCTTCTTCTCCGGGACCAGCGTGTGCGTGTGCGAGCCGCAGGCGGTCTCGACGGCGGCGACGTACTTCGGGTTCCTCTTGTCGCTGATGTCGAAGACCTTCATGCCCTCCCAGGAGGACTTCTCCGTGGCGGGCTGGGTGGTGCTGGCACAGGAGTTGTCGCTGCGCGAGGAGTCCGTCGACAGGAAGAGCAGGTCGCCGGAGACGGAGATGTCGTTCTGCGATCCGGGGCACAGGACCTGCGCGACGGTCTTCGGGGCCGTCGGGTTGCTGATGTCGAAGATGCGGAAGCCGTCGTAGTTGCCCGCGAAGGCGTACTTGCCCTGGAACGCGAGGTCCGAATTGGTGCCGGGCAGCACGTCCTTGGGGATGTTGGTGAGATGTTCGATGTTGTCGGAGTGGACGACCTCGTCCTGGGCGGGTATGTCGCCGTTCGCGATCGCCGCCCGGGTGTCGGCCGCCGCGCTCTTCGAGAGCCGCTCGGACTTGGCCGGGGTGTCGCCCGGATCCGGGGTCGCTGCCGCCGGGCCCCCCATGAGCAGCGCGGCCAGCAGCCCGGCCGCGGTCGTGGCAACTCCCAGGCGTCTGCGTCGCGTTCGGGACGTGTCCAACAGGGTCACTGCTGTCTCCCTCGTCGAGGACTTCCCCGCATCCCTCGTTCACGTGGGAGCGGAGCACGGACCCCACGAGTATCGTCTTCATCATGCACAGATCAACAGATGGCAACGTACTCGTCATGAAAGTTGTTCTGCCGTTGACGGTCGCGGTGGCCGCGCTCGTACTCGGCGGCTGTGACACGGCGCCGGACGGCGGGGGCGCTGACACCAACTCCCGTGCGCGGCCCGGGCCTTCGGTGATCGCGCCGGGCAAGCCGGGCGAGGGCGCCGAGACGCTGTCGGCCAAGGACGCACAGAAGCGCAGGCCGGACGACAGCCCCAACTCGGCCGACTTCAGTTACGTGCAGATGATGATCGCGCATCACACACAGGCGCTGCAGATGACCGAACTGGCCCCGAAGCGGGCCGAGTCGGGCCAGGTCAAGCGCCTCGCGGAGCGCATCGCCGCGGCGCAGGGGCCCGAGGTCGGGGCCATGGAGGGCTGGCTGAACTCCCACGGCAGGGAGCGCGAGAGCGGCGTGCACCACGAGCACGGGGCGATGCCGGGGATGGCGACCGAGGCGCAGCTGAAGAGCTTGCGCGCGGCGCACGGCGCGGCCTTCGACGAGCTCTTCCTGAAGCTGATGATCACGCACCACACCGGGGCGGTCACCATGGCGACGGACGTGCTGTCCGAGGGGAACAACGTCCAGGTCGAGGAGATGGCGAACGACGTGATCGCGCAGCAGACGGCCGAGATCGGGCGCATGCGGAAGATGTCCTGACGCCCTGCGGGTGAGCTCCGTGCGCGTCGTACCCTCCCGGCCCGGCCCCCGCGGTGTCATGCTGGAAGTCCGTCGGCCTGCGGAAGGAGTCCGCCGTGCTGCGCGTCGCCGTTGTGGGGTCGGGGCCGAGCGGGGTGTACACCGCGCAGAGCCTGGTCCAGCAGGAGCGGGTGCCGGACGTCCATGTGGACGTCCTCGACCGGCTCCCCTGCCCGTACGGCCTGGTGCGCTACGGCGTGGCACCGGACCACGAGAAGATCAAGTCGCTGCAGAACAATCTGCGCACGGTCCTGGAGCACGAGCGCGTCCGCTTCGTCGGCGGCGTCGAGATCGGCCCCGGCCTGCCGCCCGACCGGCTCCTGGAGATGTACCACGCGGTCGTGTACTGCGTGGGCGCCGCCACCGACCGCCATCTGGGCGTACCGGGCGAGGATCTGCCGGGCAGCTGGTCGGCGACCGATTTCGTCTCCTGGTACAGCGCGCATCCGGACGCGGTGGCCGAGGGGTTCGTACGGGGTGTGGAGTCGGCCGTCGTCATCGGCGTGGGCAACGTCGCCGTGGACGTCACGCGGATCCTGGCCCGCGGCGCGGCCGAGCTGGCGCCCACCGACATGCCGCAGGCGGCGCTCGGCGCACTGGCCGACAGCCGGGTGCGGGACGTGTACATGGTGGGGCGGCGCGGCCCTTCGCAGGCCCGGTTCACCACCAAGGAGCTGCGTGAGCTCGGCACGCTGCCCGGGGTCGAAGTGGTCGTGGATCCGGCCGAGTTGGCGCTCGATCCCGCCTACCTCGACCCGTCGGGGCTCCCGGCGGCGAACCGGCGGAACGTCGAGGTGCTGCGCGGCTGGGCCGAGCGCCCGTCGCCGGGTCTCCCCCGCCGCATCCATCTGCGCTTCTTCCAGCGGCCGGTGGCACTCCTGGAGGGGGCCGCGGGCCGGGTGTCGGGCGTGCGGTTCGAGCACACCGCGCCGGACGGCTCGGGCGGCGTGAGCGGCACCGGCCGGTTCGACGACATCGACGCCCAGCTCGTCCTGCGCTCGGTCGGATACCGCGGAGTGCCCTTGGACGGGCTGCCGTTCGACGCGGCCACCGGGACCGTGCCGCATCGCGAGGGGCGCATCCTGCGGGCCGGCGAGGTCTCGCCCGGCGAGTATGTCGCGGGCTGGATCAAGCGCGGCCCGACGGGCGTGATCGGCACCAACCGCCCGTGCGCCAAGGAGACCGCGCAGTCACTGCTCGACGACGCCGCAGCGCTTGCCGCCCGGGCCGTTCCGGATGACGCGCTCCCCGGCCTTCGCGCGGCGGGCTGTGCGGCCGTCGAGTGGCCCGGGTGGCTCGCGATCGAGCGCGCGGAGGCGGAGCTGGGCCGGTCCCTGGGGCGCGGCCCGGTGAAGATCCCGGACTGGGCGGGCCTGCTGGCGGCTGCCCGCGACGGGACGACGTAGCGTCCGAGCAGCGATACGCACTGTCGCGTGACGCCCGGGAAGGGCGACACATCCCGGCAACAGTCGTGAAATCAACAAAACGTTTAAGCCCCATACGGTCTCGTGCTGTCCGCCCCGCACCCGCATTCGCCTGCGCGTTCGCGTTCCGACAGCCCCTTGGAGTGCCCATGGCAGCCCCGGCCGCCCCACCATCCGTACACCCCGTCGACGAGGTGCCGCCCGTGCGGCAGCTGGCCGTGTTCGGTTTGCAGCACGTGCTCGCCATGTATGCGGGCGCGGTGGCCGTGCCGCTGATCGTGGGCGGCGCGATGAAGCTGTCGCCCGCCGACCTCGCGTATCTCATCACCGCGGATCTGCTGGTGTGCGGCATCGCGACGCTGATCCAGTGCGTCGGGGTGTGGCGGTTCGGCGTACGGCTGCCGATCGTCCAGGGCTGTACGTTCGCCGCGGTCTCGCCGATGGTGCTCATCGGCACGACGGGCGGCGGGCTTCCCGCGATCTACGGGGCGGTGATCGTCGCCGGGCTCGCGATGATGCTGCTCGCGCCGGTCTTCGGCAGGCTGCTGCGCTTCTTCCCGCCGCTGGTCACCGGCACGGTCATCCTGATCATCGGCGTCTCGCTGCTGCCGGTGGCGGGCAACTGGGTTGCGGGCGGCGCGGGTTCAAAGGACTTCGGCGCCCCGAAGAACGTCGCGCTGGCCGCGTTCGTCCTCGTGGTGGTCCTGGCCGTGCAGCGGTTCGCGCCGCCGTTCCTGAGCCGCGTCGCGGTACTTGTCGGCATGGTCGTCGGGACGGCCGTCGCGGTGCCGACCGGTTTCACGGACTTCGGCGGTGTCGGTGACGCGCACTGGGTGGGTATCAGCACGCCGTTCCACTTCGGCACACCGACGTTCCACGGCGCGGCGATCGTGTCGATGCTGATCGTGGCGCTGGTGACGATGACCGAGACGACGGGCGACTTCATCGCGGTGGGCGAGATGACGGGGCGGCCCGTCCAGCCGCGCTCACTGGCGGACGGCCTGCGCGCGGACGGCTTCTCCACGGTCCTCGGCGGCGTGTTCAACACGTTCCCGTACACCGCGTTCGCGCAGAACGTCGGCCTTGTGGGCATGACGCGGGTGCGCAGCCGCTGGGTCGTCGCCACGGCCGGCGGGATCCTGGTGCTGCTCGGCCTGCTGCCCAAGCTGGGCGCGGTCGTCGCCGCCATCCCGGCGCCGGTGCTCGGCGGCGCGGGCCTGGTCATGTTCGGCACGGTCGCGGCGAGCGGTGTGCGGACGCTGGCCCGGGTCGACTTCGCCGGCAACCACAACCTGACGGTCGTCGCCGTGTCGGTCGCGGTGGGCGTGCTTCCGGTGGGTGTGCCCGGGATCTACGCGAAGTTCCCCGACTGGTTCCAGACGGTCATGACCAGCGGGATCAGCGCGGGCTGCATCACGGCGATCGCGCTCAACCTGCTGTTCAACCACCTTCCGGGAAGCGGGAGTTCAGCCCCCGAGCCGGCCGTCCTGCCGGGCGGCGGCCGCGAGAACGCTGTCGAGCAGCCCGGGGAAGAGCACCTCTAGATCGGCGCGGCGCAGCACGCTCATCTTGGCGGTGCCCCGGTACATCTGCCGGATCACGCCGCTCTCGCGCAGGACGCGGAAGTGGTGCGTGGTGGTCGACTTCGTGACCGGCAGGACGAAGTGCGAACAGGAGAGCTCCGCGTCCTCGCCCTCCTCGGCCGCCAGCTCCCGCACCACCCGCAGGCGCATCGGGTCGGCGAGCGCGTGCAGCACCGACTCCAGGCGGATCTCGTCACGCGTGGGGTGAGCAAGCGCCCTGCTGCTCGGTGCGGCGGTCGTCACGGCGGCTCCACTTCGTTCGGCCCGGTGTGCGGATGGGTGTGGCGGGTGCGTTCCGGTTGCGTCAGGCCCATTGTACGAGACCTGTCGTAGTTTGACAGGTGCCGTACTACGATGCCTATCGTACGAGGACTCGCCACGCCCGTCGTGAACGTATAGGAGTCTGCCGTGAGCGCGCTGTTCGAGCCCTACACCCTTCGGTCGCTGACCATCCCCAACCGGGTCTGGATGCCGCCGATGTGCCAGTACAGCGCTGCTCCCGAGGGCCCGCTGACCGGCGTCCCCAACGACTGGCACTTCGCGCACTACGCCGCCCGCGCCGCCGGCGGCACCGGGCTGATCATCGTCGAGGCCACCGCGGTCAGCCCCGAGGGCCGCATCAGCCCGTACGACCTCGGTATCTGGAACGACACGCAGGTCGAGGCGCTCCGCCGGATCACCGCCTTCCTCAAGGCGCACGGCACCGTCCCGGGCATCCAGCTCGGGCACGCCGGCCGCAAGGCGTCGACCGACCGGCCCTGGAAGGGCGGCGCCCCGGTCGGCGCCGACGCGCACGGCTGGGACTCGGTCGCGCCGAGCCCCCTCGCCTTCGACGACAAGCACCCCGTCCCGGCCGAGCTCACCGTGGAGCGGATCCGCGAGATCGTCGGCCAGTTCGCCGACGGCGCCCGCCGCGCCCTGGACGCGGGCTTCGACGTCGCCGAGATCCACGGCGCGCACGGTTATCTGATCGGCCAGTTCCTCTCGCCGCACTCCAACGTCCGCACGGACGAGTACGGCGGCTCCTTCGACAACCGGGTGCGTTTCGCCCTCGAGGTCGTCGACGCGGTCCGCGAGGTGTGGCCGCAGGACAAGCCGCTCTTCTTCCGTGTCTCCGCCACCGACTGGCTGGAGGAGAACGGCTGGACGCCCGACGAGACCGTGCGCCTCGCCGCCCTCCTCAAGGAGCACGGCGTCGATCTGCTCGATGTCTCGACCGGCGGCAACGCGTCCGGCGTCCGCATCCCGGTCGGACCCGGTTACCAGGTCCCCTTCGCCGCGCGCGTGAAGGCGGAGACGGAGCTGGCCGTGGCCGCCGTCGGCCTCATCACCGACGTGGAGCAGGCCGAGAAGATCCTCGCCAACGGCGAGGCCGACGCCGTCCTGCTCGGCCGTGAACTGCTGCGCAGCCCGTCGTGGGCACGCTCGGCGGCGCGCGAGCTGGGCGGGGACGTGCATGTGCCGGACCAGTACCACCGCTCGGTCTGAGCCCCAGCGGTACGGTCCGATCCCCCCGCGGTACGGCGGTCAGTCAGGCGCCCGGGCGGTCAGCCCTTGTCCTGCTCGCCGTACCGCTTCTCGAACTTGGCGACCTGCCCCTCGGCGTCGACCACCCGCGCCTTGCCCGTGTAGAAGGGGTGCGACTCGGAGGAGATCTCCACGTCGACGACGGGGTAGGTCTCGCCGTCGTCCCACTCGATCGTCTCTTCGCTGGAGGCCGTCGAGCGGGTCAGAAAGGCATAGCCCGCCGACCGGTCGCGGAACACCACGGGGCCGTAGCCGGGCTGTTTGTCCTGCTGCATCGTGTCTCCTTCAGCGCGCGGTTTCAGCGCACCGGCTCGTCGACAGCCGGTACGGGCCTCTCCAGCCTCACCCGGAAGCGGCCGCTCCGCGACTCCGTCGGCCACCCGTCTGCAAGAGCACGCCCGCCTACAGGAGCACGGCCGTGAGGTCGGGGCCCGGCCCGTCCGCGTACGCGTCGTCATCGAACGGGTACAGCGGCCGCTCGACCCGGTGGTGCCCCAGGCGCGGCAGGTCCTGGTCGACGCCGCCCGGGGTGAGGGCGAGCAGCCAGTCGGCGGCCATGTCGTGGAGTTCGGGCTCCAGATAGCCGATCTTCACGACGACCAGGTCGTACGTGCGCGGGTCGACACCGAGGCCGCCCTCGGCGGGGCCCATGAAGTCTGCGAGCGTGTGGAACGGCTTGCGGCGCTCCACGAGGACGACGGTGAGTCCGCCGACGCGCACGGCCGCCATGTCGACGCCGCGGTCGTAGGCGCCGCCCTCGGCCCGGTCCTTCTGCTCGGTGGCGCGCTGCAACGCCGTCACGGTGCCGGTGAGTTCGTACGGTCCGCCGTGGCCGACGTCGACCTTGCCACCGACGCTCAGCGTCACCTCGGAGCCCACTCCCGCCTCGAAGCAGCGGGCCACGGCGACCGGGTCGGTGATGCCCGGGTGCACGGCCGTGACCTCGCCCGTGCGGATGGCGTCGTTGGCGAGGAGCTCGCCCAGCATGTACGCGAGGTCGCCGGCGCCGCCCGCCGTCGGGTTGTCGCCGGAGTCGCTGATGAGGAAGGGGCGCTTGTCGGAGGCCACCGCCTTCTCGATGCACTCCTCGGCGCTGCCGGTCGGGCCTACGAAGACGAAGTCCCTGCGGGCGTCCCAGTAGCGCCGGGCGAGCTTCTCCGCCTCCGCGGCGGCGAGTTCGGCGTCGTCGCCGGTGACGACGACGGCGGCCTTGCAGCGCGGCTCGTCCGCCCAGGCGTAGCCGACCCACATCGCCGCGTCGAGGATGCCTGGAAGCTTCTCCGTCTCGGCGAGCGAGGCGTACAGGGACTTGGCGGGTTCGAGGCGGGTGCTGGTCTTCTCGCCGGGCAGCAGGACGGGCACCTGGACCCAGGCGCGGTGCGGGCGTGTGCCGGCGCGCAGGCAGCGTACGAGATTGCGGGCGGCGCGCTCGCGGGTGTCCCAGGCGTCCTCGTGCGGGGCGAGGCGGTGGGCCGTTAGCAGGTCGCAGGGGTCGGCGAAGCGGCGCGACACATTGCCGTGCAGGTCCATCGCGGCGGACAGCAGGGGGCGGGTGCCGTGCGCGTCGAGCGCGGCGCGGACCGCGTCCGTCAGGTCGCCCTCGGCGTCGGTGAGGCCGATGACGCTCATGGCGCCGTGGATGTCGTAGACCATGCCGTCGAGGGGGCCCGCCTCGCGTATGCGGGTGACGAGTTCGTCCTTGAGGACCAGATACGACTCCGCCTCGACCGGGCCGCCGGGCAGCGAGGTCGCGTGCAGCAGCGGCACCCACTCGACCACGTCGGCGAGGTCGGAGTCGGGCCTGGTCCAGGTGTAGCGGTCGAGGAGTTCCTGGCCACGGGTCTGCCGGAAGTCGTCCGTGGTGGAGCGGTGCGGGCAGAACGTGGAGGACTCGATGCCGATGCCGCCGATGCCGATGCGCAGGCGGCGTGCGGGGGCCGTGCCGGTCATGCTGAGGCGCTCTCTTCCTGGGGGACGGGTGCGGTGGGGAGGTTGTGGCGCAGGGCGGTGAGGCCCGCGCCGAGCAGTCCTGCGTCGCGGCCCGTGATCGTCGTGGTGATCTCCAGGTCCGACGTCGCGAGCGGCAGGCAGCGCTCGTACAGGACTCCGCGGACGGCGGCGACCAGGGGCTCGGCGGCGGCGAGCGCGCCGCCGAGGGCCACGGCCTGCGGGTTGAAGAAGTTCACGACGACGGACAGGACCGTGCCGATGTGCCGGCCCGCGGTGCGGACCAGGGTGGTGGCCTGCGGGTCGCCGTCGGCGACGAGCTGGAGGAGCTCGGTGGTGGAGGCCACCTCGACGCCCTGCCCGGCGAGTTCACGGATGAGCGCGGCGCCGCTGGCAACCGTCTCCAGGCAGCCGATGTTGCCGCAGCTGCACGGGCGGTCCTGCGCGGCCTCCACGCGTACGTGGCTGATGTCGCCGGCGCAGCCGTTGGCTCCGTCGTGCGGGCGGCCCGCCGAGATGATGCCGCTGCCGATGCCGCGGCCCGCCTTCACCACCACCATGTGGTCGAGGTCGGGGCGGGCGGCGCGGTGCTCGCCGACGGCCATCATCGTGGCGTCGTTCTCCACGGTGACGGGCAGGCCGAGGCGTTCGGCGAGGACGTCGCGCAGCGGGTAGCGGTGCCAGCCGGGCATGCGGGACGGGCTCAGGACGCGGCCCTCGCCCGGCTTGACCGGGCCGGGGAAGCCGACGCCGAGCGCGCGCACGGTGCGGCCCGCCTCACCCTGGCGCGCGGCGAGTTCGGCGACCTGGCCGCAGAGCCAGTCGACGGCCGACTCCGGCCCCACGGTGATGTCGTGCGGCAGGTCGACGGCGTCGAGGACGGTCCCG
Organism: Streptomyces sp. NBC_01003; assembly: GCF_045162695.1. NCBI lineage: Bacteria > Bacillati > Actinomycetota > Actinomycetes > Kitasatosporales > Streptomycetaceae > Streptomyces > Streptomyces sp. NBC_01003. The sequence goes on along the minus strand of NZ_CP108707.1, from coordinate 8,625,493 downwards.
TCGAGGCCGACCACGCCGAGCCGCGCGTGATGGCTGCCGAGGTCGGCGGCGAGCGCGACGCCGCCCTGGGCCCGTACGCGCAGCAGGCGGGGGCGCCGCCCGCCGCGGGAGGCTCCCTCGCCGGACTCGGTGAGCACGCCCGCCGCTACGAGTTCCTGCACGCGCAGCGAGACGGTGGAGGGGGCGAGGCCCAGCTCCCGTACGAGATCGGCCCGGGAGGTGGCGGCGCCGGAGGAGACCAGGTGCAGGATGTGCTGCGCCGACCCCGGTTCACCCTGCGATGTGTCGGACATACGCCCTCTTCGTTGCTTGGTTGCTTGCTTCAGCGCGCTGGTGCGTTCGGCGGGCTCGTTCGACTGGTTCGTTCGACAGGTTTCTTCGATTACAGCTCGAACCCTAGGCCGAACCGAAGCAAGTTCGCCATACCTCCAGGACGAAGAACTATTTGCCGAATGAAGCTATTGACTTGTTTTTGCCGACCGGCCTAGCGTTCGGGCGCCGCCCCGTCGCACTCCGGTACGGGGCCGTCCCCCGTCCCCTTGGAGGCCCTCCGGCATGCGCTCATCCAGGTCAACGGCCGCCGCCCTCGTCCTCGCGGCGGCGCTCACCGGCTGCACGCACGAGGGCGGCGGCATCGCCATGGGGCCGACCGGCGGCACCCCCGTGGAGGGCGGCACGGCCACGATGGCCCTGCCTCCCGCGGCCACGCCGAACTGGATCTTCCCGATCGGCGCGCCCGGCTACGGGGCCTCGTACAACTACGGCATCCAGACCCTGCTGTTCATGCCGGTCTACGACGCCGTGCAGCTCAAGGGCGAGCTGACCACGCACGGCCCGAGCACGCTCGGCCTCGAACCGAAGTACAGCGACGGCAACAAGACGGTGACCGTGCCGCTGCGCGAGGGCGTGAAGTGGTCCGACGGGAAGCCCGTCACCTCCCGCGACCTCGAGTTCTGGTTCAACCTCGTCAAGGCCGACAAGGCGGACTGGGGCAGCTATTCGGTCGGCACGATGCCGGACAACGTGAAGCGGTTCGAGGTCGTCGACGACCACACGGTGCGGCTGCACCTCGACCGGGCGTACAACCCGGACTGGTTCACGGCCAACCAGCTCACGCTGATGCGGGCCCTGCCCCAGCACGCCTGGGACGCCACGACCGACGGCGGCAGGGTCGGCGACCACGACCGCACCACCAAGGGCGCCAAGGCCGTCTTCGCCCGACTCACGCGGCACGCCAAGAGCCTCGGCTCGTACGGCAGCGACCCGCTGTGGACGACGGTCAACGGGCCCTGGAAGCTGGCAGGTTGGCGGGACAGCGGTCAGGTGACCATCGTCCCGAACGAGAAGTTCACCGGCCCCGACTCCGAGCGGCCGCACCTGGACAAGGTCGTCTTCAAGCCCTTCACCACCGCCGACTCCGAGTACAACGTGCTGCGCTCCGGCGGCGTCGACTACGGGTACATACCGCCGTCCGTCATGGCGCAGAAGGGGAAGTTCGAGGACAAGGGGTACCGCGTCGACCCGTGGGAGGGCTGGGCGGCGACGTACATCGTCTACAACTTCGAGTCCACCCACGCCGGGCCCCTGATGAGCCAGCTGTATATCCGGCAGGCGATGCAGCACCTCGTCGACCAGAAGGCGATGAGCGACGTCATCTGGCAGGGCAGCGCCACACCGACGCTCGGCCCGGTGCCGGTGACACCGAAGAGCCAGTACCTGTCCCCCGCCATGGCGAAGAACCAGTACCCGTTCTCCGTACGCACGGCGCGTGAGCTGCTCTCCGCGCACGGCTGGAAGACACGTGACGGCATCGCGCGCTGCGCACGCCCCGGCACCGGCGACGACGAGTGCGGCGCCGGCGTCAAGGAGAACGCTCCGCTGGAGATGACCCTGCTCTCGCAGTCGGGCTCCACCGAGACGACGAACATGATGCAGGAGCTGAAGTCGTCGCTCAGCCGGGCGGGCATCGACCTGACCGTGCGTCAGCAGCCCCTGAACTCGGTGCTCGGCAACTCCGTTCCGTGCACCGCCAAGGACCCCGGCTGCGACTGGGACATGTCCTTCTTCGGCACGGCCGGCAGCTGGTACTACCCGCTCAACCCGAGCGGCGAGCAGCTCTTCTCCACGGGCGCCTCCGCCAACTTCGGCAACTACAGCGACAGGAAGGCCGACCGGATCATCCGGGCCGTGCAGTACTCGCCGGACATGAAGGCCGTCCACGAGTACGGCGAGTACCTCGCCCGGCAGCTGCCGGTGATGTGGATGCCGAACCCCGCGTACCAGGTGTCGGTGATCCGTAACGACCTGCGGGGCATCGAGCAGAACCCGACGGTCACGTTCGCACCCCAGCACTGGTACTTCGTCAAGAACGACAAGACCGACAAGCAAGTCGAGAAGGGGGCCGAGAAGTGACCGGCTTTCTGGTCAAGCGCTTCCTGCAGGCCCTCGTCGTCCTGTTCCTGGTCTCGATCATCGTCTTCACGCTCCTGCACCTGCTGCCGGGCGGCCCGGCCCGCGCGATCCTCGGTCCGAAGGGCACTCCGCAGCAGATCGAGCACTTCAACCACGAGCAGGGCTACGACCGTTCCCTGCCGATGCAGTACGTGATGTATCTGCAGCGGCTGCTCACCGGCGACCTCGGCGACTCGTACAAGCTCAACTCGCCCGTCTTCGAACTGCTCGAGCAACGCCTGCCGAAGACGCTGCTCCTGACGGTCCTGTCCACGGCCCTCGCCGTCGTCATCGCCGTACCGCTGGGCCTGCTCCAGGCCGTGCGGCGCGGCAAGGCCTCGGACTACGCGCTCACGGGGCTCGCCTTCCTGCTGTACGCGACGCCCGTCTTCTTCCTGGGCCTCATCATGATCATTCTGTTCGCGCAGGTCATGCCGATCTTCCCGGCGGAGGCACCACAGGGCGAGACGATCGGCCAACTCCTGAGTGATTTCCCGGGGTTGATCCTGCCGGTCGTCACCATGGCCTTCGGCATCGTGGCCATGTTCAGCCGCTACATGCGCTCCGCCGTGCTCGACAACCTCACCGAGGAATACGTCCGCACGGCCATGGCGAAGGGCCAGTCCAGCCGGCGGATCATGGTCAGGCACGTTCTGCGCAACGCCCTGATCCCGCTCGCGACCCTGCTCGGGCTCTACCTCCCGACCCTGTTCAGCGGCGCTCTCGTCGTCGAGTCGATGTTCAACTACCCGGGCATGGGGCTGCTGTTCTGGAACGCGGCCCAGGGCTCCGACTTCCCGGTCCTCCTCGGCGTGACCCTCGTCGTCGGCATCGCCACGGTCCTCGGCTCGCTGCTCACCGACATCCTGTACGCCGTCCTCGACCCCCGGATCCGGAGCGTGGCATGAGTACGTCCGCCGTCCTTCCCGTCCAGCCGGGCCAGGAGGAAGCCACGCAGGCCACCCCCTCCCTCGCCCGCCGCACCCTGCGCGTCTTCACCGGCAACAAGCTGGCCCTGACGGGCGTCGTGGTCCTGGTCCTGCTACTGGCCTTCTGCTATCTGGGCCCGCTCGTCCACCCGACCGAGCAGATCCACACGGATCTCGCGCAGGCGAACCTCTCGCCCGGCACCGCCGGGCACCTCCTCGGCACCACCGACCTCGGGTACGACCTGCTGGGCCGGCTCATGGTCGCCGGGCGGACCTCGCTCGAAATCGGCCTGGCGGCAGGCCTGTTGGCGACACTGTTCGGCACCGTGTACGGGGCGGTCGCCGGGTACTTCGGCGGCTGGGTCGACGCCGCGATGATGCGGGTCACCGACGCGGCGCTCGCCATCCCCGCGATGTTCCTGCTCGTCGTGGTCGCCGCGATCATCACGCCCAGCAAGGGCGTCCTCATCCTGATCATCGCCGGGGTCGCCTGGCTCTCCCCCGCCCGCCTGGTGCGCGGCGAGGCGCTGTCGCTGCGCAATCGGGAGTACGTCCAGGCCATGCGGATGATGGGCGGCGGCGGCATACGGGCCGTGTTCAGACACATCGTGCCGAACGCCATCGGCACGGTCATCGTGAACTGCACGTTCCAGATCGCCGACGCCATCCTCTACGTCAGTTATCTCGCGTTCCTCGGGCTCAGCATCCCGCCGCCGTCGGCCGACTGGGGCTCGATGCTGTCCGCCGGCATCACCTACACGCAGAACGGCTACTGGTGGCTGATCTTCCCGCCGGGCATCGCGATCGTGCTGGTCGTCGCCGCGTTCAACTTCATCGGCGACGGGTTGCGTGACGCGTTCGAAGTACGGCTGCGGAAGTAAGGGACCGAGGCATTGAGGAAGACAGACATGACCGAGCCCCTGCTCAGGATCGACGACCTGCGCGTCGACATCGCCACCCGCGACCGCACCGTCCACGCCCTCGACGGCATCTCCCTTGACCTGGCCGCCGGTGAGGCGCTCGGCGTCGTCGGCGAGTCCGGCTGCGGCAAGACGATGACGGCGCTCGGCGTCCTCGGACTGCTGCCGCCCGGCGGCCGGATCACCGGCGGGCGCGTCCTGTTCGACGGAGCGGACCTGGCCGCCGCGCCCGCCCCCGTCCTCCAGGACGTACGCGGCAACACCATCGGCATGGTCTTCCAGGACCCGCTGACCTCGCTCAACCCGACCATGATGATCGGCCGCCAGGTCGCCGAGCCGCTCCTCCTGCACCGCGGCGTCTCCCGCAAGGAGGCCTGGGCGCGGGCCGAGGAGACCCTCCGGCTCGTCGGCATGCCTCAGCCCGCCGAGCTCATGAAGGCGTATCCGCACCAGCTGTCGGGCGGCATGCGCCAGCGCGTCGCCATCGCGATGGCGCTGGTCTGCGAGCCGAAACTGCTCATCGCCGACGAGCCGACGACCGCGCTCGACGTGACGACCCAGCACCAGATCCTGGAGCTGATCGATGACCTGCGCGATCAGCTCGGCATGGCGATGATCCTCGTCACGCACGACCTCGGCGTCATCGCGAACCGCGTGGACCGCGTCGCCGTCATGTACGCCGGCAAAGTGGCCGAACAGGCCGACGTACGCGACCTGTTCGCCCGCCCGCGCCACCGCTACACGGAGGCCCTGTTCGCGGCGCTTCCGGAGCGGGCGGGCGACAGCGGTACCGAACTGCACACGATCCCCGGTCTGCCGCCGAACCTGACGGTGCGTCCGGCGGGCTGCCGGTTCGCGCCGCGCTGCCTGTTCGCCACGGACGAGTGCCGTGCCCAGGAACCGCCGCTCGCCGACGACGAACTACGGGGAGCGGAGCATCGGTTCGCCTGCTTCCACCCCGTGCCCGACGTGTCCGAGGAGGGCGAGACGGCCGGCGTCATCGCGCCCGCCGCCATCCCCGCACAGTCGGCCCCGGGTGCGCCGCTTCTCGAACTCGACGGTCTCGTCAAGGAGTTCCCGCTCAAGGGTGGACCGTTCTCGCGCAGTCGCGGCACGGTCAGTGCGGTGGGCGGGGTGTCGCTGACCATCCGCAAGGGCGAGACGTTCGGCATGGTCGGCGAGTCCGGGTGCGGCAAGACGACGCTGGGCCGGATCGTCGCGGGCCTGGAGGACCCGACGGCCGGATCGGTGCGCTTCGGCGGCGAGGACCTCGCGGTCCTCACGCGGGCGGGGCGCCGGGCGCACCGCCGCCGGATCCAGCTCATGTTCCAGGACTCGACCGCGGCCATGGACCCGCGGATGCGGGTCGGCGAGATCCTGCGCGAACCCCTCGTCATCCAGGGCGTCGGCAGCCGCGCCGAGCAGGAGGCGCAGATCGACGGGCTCCTCGACGCCGTGGGGCTGCCGCGGGGCGCCGTCCACCGCTATCCGCACGAGTTCTCCGGCGGCCAGCGCCAACGCCTGGGCCTGGCGAGGGCGTTGACGCTGTCGCCCGATCTGGTGGTCGCGGACGAGCCGGTGTCCGCGCTCGACGTGTCCGTGCAGGCGCAGATCCTCAACCTGATGCGGGAGCTCCAGCGCGAGCGCGGCCTGACGTATCTGTTCATCTCGCACGACCTCGCGGTGGTGCGCTATCTCGCCGACACCGTGGGCGTGATGTACCTCGGCAAGCTCGTCGAGACCGGTCCCGCGGAGGAGGTGTACGCGCGGCCGCTGCATCCGTACACGCGGGGTCTGCTCGACACCGTCAACGTGCCCGATCCGTCGGCCGCCGCCGGTTCCGGGGCTCCTCTTGCCGGTGAGACGCCGTCCGCTGCGAAGCCGCCGTCGGGGTGCCGGTTCCGCACTCGCTGCCCGCTCGCGCAGGACGTCTGCGCCGAGGTCGAGCCGCCGGTCGCGGCGCCGCGCGGAGCCGGCCACCGGGTGGCCTGTCACTTTCCGCTGCCGGTGCCGGAGGAAGCGGCCGCCCAGCCGGTGTGACCTGCGCCGATGCCAGCTCTGAGGGCGACTGTCAGTGGTCGGGTGCAGACTGGGCCGGACCTGAGACAAAGGCGTCCTCGGAGGTGTCCGGCATGACTGAAGTGCTGCTGACGGTTGGCACGCGCAAGGGACTTTTCATCGGCCGCAGGCGGGGCGGCGGCGCGTGGGAGTTCGACGAAGGCCCGTACTTCAATTCGCAGGCCGTGTACTCGGTGGCGATCGACACGCGAGGCGATGTCCCACGGCTGCTTGCGAGCGGGGACAGTGCGCACTTCGGCCCGTCGGTCTTCCACTCCGACGACCTTGGCCGTACGTGGACCGAGCCGTCGCACCCCGCCGTCAAGTTCCCGAAGGACACGGGGGCCTCGCTGGAGCGCGTGTGGCAACTGCATCCGGCGGCCGCCGAGCGGGACGTGGTCTACGCGGGCACCGAGCCGGCAGCGCTCTACCGCTCCGAGGACCGGGGCGAGACGTTCGATCTCGTGCGTCCGCTGTGGGAGCACCCGACACGGTCGAAGTGGGTGCCCGGCGGCGGCGGTGAGGGCCTGCACACGGTGGTCACCGATCCGCGTGACGCGAGCGCGGTGACGGTCGCGGTGTCCACGGCCGGGGTGTTCCGCACGCGGGACGGCGGACAGAGCTGGGAGCCCGCCAACTCCGGGGTCTCCGCGGTCTTCCTGCCCGATCCGAACCCCGAGTTCGGCCAGTGCGTCCACAAGGTCACGCAGGACGCGACCGACCCGGACCGCCTCTACCTCCAGAACCACTGGGGCGTGTACCGCAGCGACGACGGCGGTACCCGGTGGAACGACATCGGGGCGGGCCTTCCCTCGACGTTCGGCTTCGCCGCCGCCGCACATCCGCACCGCGGGGACACGGCGTACGTCTTCCCGATCAACGCCGACTCGGACCGCGTACCCGCGGAGCGGCACTGCCGCGTCTTCCGTACGGAGAATGCGGGCAGAAGCTGGGAACCGCTGACGGCGGGCCTCCCGCAGGGCGATCACTACGGGACGGTGCTGCGCGACGCGATGTGCACGGACGACTCCGACCCGGCGGGCGTGTACTTCGGCAATCGCAACGGCGAGGTGTACGCGTCGGCCGACGACGGTGACAGCTGGCGGCAGTTGGCCTCCCATCTGCCGGACGTGCTGTGCGTGCGAGCGGCCGTGGTCGGTTGATCGGCCCGTCCGTCACAGCAGTAGGGTGACGCCCGTGGCACCACGACCCTTGCACGAAATCGTAGAAGCCGGCTGGGCGAAGGCCCTTGAACCCGTCGCGGATCAGATCACCGCGATGGGCGAGTTCCTGCGCGCGGAGATCGCGGCGGGACGCACGTACCTCCCGGCCGGGCCGAACGTGCTGCGCGCGTTCCAGCAGCCGTTCGACGAGGTGCGGGTCCTGATCGTCGGCCAGGACCCCTATCCGACGCCGGGACATGCCGTCGGGCTCTCGTTCTCGGTCGCGCCCGAGGTGCGGCCGCTGCCCGGCAGCCTCATCAACATCTATCGCGAGCTGAACACGGACCTGGGCCTGCCCCAGCCGTCGAACGGCGACCTGACGCCCTGGACGCAGCAGGGCGTGCTCCTGTTGAACAGGGCGCTCACCACAGCCCCGCGCCGCCCCGCCGCACACCGCGGCAAGGGCTGGGAAGAGGTGACGGAGCAGGCGATCAGGGCGCTGGCCGCGCGCGGCCGCCCGCTCGTGTCCGTCCTGTGGGGACGCGACGCCCGCAATCTGCGCCCGCTCCTCGGCGACCTGCCGGCCGTGGAGTCCGCGCATCCCTCACCCATGTCGGCGGACCGCGGTTTCTTCGGCTCGCGCCCGTTCAGCCGGGCCAACGACCTGCTGGCGCGGCAGGGCGGACAGCCGGTGGACTGGCGGCTGCCGTGACCCGCGGGTCCGCCGCTGCCGGGCCGGGCGACGGAGGGAACGGTCCCGCGGGCCCCGAGTGGGTCCTCGGCGTCGACTCCGGTGGCTCCGGTCTGCGCGTGGCGCTCGCCGCCGCCGGGGACCTCACACGTCCCGAGACGACGGTGTCCCGCGAGCCCGTGCGGACCGGTGCGGCGGGCATCGACGCCGGGCATCTGCTCGCACAGGTGCTTCCGATGGCCCGGGAGCTGCTCGCCCGCGTCCGCGACCGCGGCCCGGGCGCCCCGCGGCTGAGCGCGGTCGCCGTCGGCGCGGCCGGCATGGCCACGCTCGGCGACGGACTGCGGGCCGAGCTCCCGGACGCGCTCGCGGCCGAACTGGGCGTACGGCGGCTCGCGTTGGCCGCGGACGGTGTCACCGCGTACGCGGGCGCGCTCGGCCAGCGGCCCGGCGCGGTCGTCGCCGCGGGCACCGGCATGATCGCGCTCGGCACGGACCTCGGCACCTGGCGCAGGGCCGACGGCTGGGGGCATCTCCTCGGCGACTGCGGGGGCGGCGCGTGGATCGGCCGTGCGGGCCTGGACGCGGCGATGCGGGCGTACGACGGACGGCGCGGGGGCTCCGCCGCGCTTCTCGCCCTGGCGGAGGAGCGGTTCGGCCCGGTGGCCGGGCTGCCCGCACGGATCTATCCGCGTACGGACCGTCCCGCCGTCCTTGCCTCCTTCGCGCCGGACGTGGCCCGCGCCGCACTCGACGACTCCGTCGCCGCCGGAATCCTGCGTGCGGCGGCAGGCCATATCGCCGAGGCGGCGGCCGCGGTGTGCCCCGCGGGCGACGGCAGTGAAGTGGCGCTCACGGGCGGCCTGTTCAAGATGGGCGAGCCGCTGCTCGCCCCGCTCCGTGCCGAGCTCGCGGAGCAACTCCCGTACGCCGAAGCCGTGTCGGCGACCGGCGACCCCCTGCACGGCGCGCTGGTGATCGCCGCCGCGCTCGCGCTCGACGGCCTGCTCCTGCCGTGCGACGGCCGCCTCCTCCACGTCCCCCGGGAGGATGCCGGCCGCTAAGGGCGGCCCTTGCGCCCCCTCTGACCTGGACAGTTGACCCATTCGTCACCGAAAGGATAAATCCGGACGGATACCGCTCAGCTGCCCCCTCCCCGAACAAGGGAGACCCGCGAGCCAGTAGCATGCGGCGGCATGAGCTCCCCCACTGGGCCTGCATCCGGCCTGCCTGTACGAATGCCGCGACCCCGTCAGCCCGGTCGGCACCGCCGCCCGGAACCCGTGGCCGCCCCCGAGGGCGCACCCGCACTCGTCCTCGCGGTGCCCGGCACGCCCAGCAGCACCTCGCGCAGCCTCGCCGAAGAGGTCGTGAGCATCGCCCGCTCCGAGCTGCCGGGCCTCGACGCCCGCATCGGATACCTCGACGGTGACGACTCGGAGGCCGCCGAGGCCTCGGCCTTCGCCGAGTTCCCCTCCCTGCGGGCCGTGCTGTCGCGCGCCGCGAAGGAGCGCACCGCCCGTTTCGAGCAGGCCCGTGCCGCGGGCGCCGACGTCGCGGAGCCCGACGGACCGGTCGCCGTGGTCGTGCCCCTGCTCGCGGGCCCGGACAGCGCGCTCACGCGCCGTATCCGGCAGGCCGTGATCGACAGCCGTACGGCCGCCGAGCTGACGGATGTCCTCGGCCCGCACCCGCTGCTCGCGGAGGCGCTGCACGTGCGTCTGTCGGAGGCGGGCCTGGCCCGTGCCGACCGCGCCCGGCTGTTCACGGTGGCGACCGCCGCCGACGGCATCATCCTCGCCTCGGTCGGCGGCGACGAGGCCGTCCAGGCGGCCGGGATCACCGGCATGCTCCTGGCCGCGCGCCTCGCGGTGCCGGTCATGGCGGCCGCGCTCGACGAGGAGGGTGCCATCGCGGCAACCGCCGAGCAGCTGCGCGGCTCCGGCTCGCAGCAGCTGGCGCTCGCGCCGTACCTGATCGGTCCCGAGATAGACGCCAGCCTCCTCCAGGCGGCGGCGAACGAGGCGGGCTGCGCGTCCGCCGAGTCGCTGGGCGCCTACCCGGCGATCGGCAAGCTGGCCCTGTCGAAGTACGCGACGGCGTTGGGCATCGCCCCGCAGCAGCCGCAGGGCGCGCCGGTCCTCTAGCGGACCAGGCACGTACACAGGCACCGGAGACGGGCCCGAACCCCCATGGGGTCGGGCCCGTCTCCGTATCCGCTCGGGAACGGTCTCAGCCGAAGATCACGCAGGACGCGGCGGGCGCCTCGATGGAGCCGCCGCGGCGCGGGAGGCCGGTCTCGCGGTCCACGGAGAACCAGGTCACGTCGCCGGACCGCTCGTTCGCCGCGTACAGGAAGCGGCCCGAGGGGTGCAGGGCCAGGTCGCGCGGCCAGTCGCCGCCGCAGGAGACGGTGGCGCGCAGCGTGGGGCGGTCACCGATGGCGTCGAGGGCGAGGACGGAGATGACGTTCGCGCCGCGCGTGGCGGTCCACAGGAAGCGCCCGTCGGGCGCCACGACGACCTCGGACGGGAAGGCGTCGCCGTGCGGCGCGTCCGGCAGCACGGAGATCTCGCCGAGCGGCTGCAGGGCGCCCTCGGCGGTGTCCCACTGGCAGACGGTGACGGTCGGCGTGAGCTCGTTCAGGATGTACGCGCGGTCGCCGCGCGGGTGGAACGCGAGGTGCCGAGGCCCTGAGCCGGGCCGCAGCGCGACCTCGCGGTGGACGTCCAGGCTTCCGCCCTTCATCGAGCAGACGCGTACGGAGTCGGTGCCGAGGTCCACACTGACGGCCCAGCGGCCGCTGGGGTCCGGCACCACCTGGTGGGCGTGCGGGCCCTGCTGGCGCTTGGGGTGGGTGCCCGAACCCTCGTGGCGCAGCACGTCGGCGGAGTCGCCGTCGAGGGTGCCGTCGGCGCGCAGCCGTACCGAAGTGACGCTTCCCGAGCCGTAGTTGGCGGTGAGTACATGGCCGTCGTACAGCGCGAGATGGGTGGGGCCCGAGCCGCGAACGGGGACGCCGCGCCCGGCGAGTTCCGGCTTGCCGTCCCCCGTACGGAACGCCGCCACGGCCCCCTCGGCGGTCTCGCTCACCGCGTAGAGGAGGTCGCGCGCGGGCGAGAGCGCGAGGTACGAGGGGTCGGGGAGCGTGTCGACGGCGCTGAGCACGGTGAGTGAGCCGCTGTCCATGTGGACGGACGCGGTGACGATCCCGGAACCTCCCGCGGCGGTGAAGGATCCGATGTACGCCCGTCCGCCCTGCCTGTCGCCCACGCCGATCCCCTTGCGCCGGATGCACGGTGAGCCCGGTGCTCGCCGTCCGTGCGGCCGACGGTAGCAGCGGGTCCAGGGCCTTTCGTTTGGATCAGGCCGGATCAGGGAGCGGGGTCATGGGGACCCGCCTGCTCGAGCGCAGCCGAGAGCTCGCGGGGAGTCGGCGACTGACGACAACGCCGCAGAGGGGCGTGGCCCTAGACCAAGAACTCGCCGGACGCTCTGGCGAGCGCCTCGGGATGCTGCACGTACGCCGGCGTGCGCTCCGTGGTGTCGTACGTGCGGTGGAAGACGGGGGTCGCCGAGCCGGAGATCGGCGGCACGATCCAGGACCAGTCGGCGCCCACGGTGCGGCCCTTGCGCTCCTCGCGGTCGAGGTGGGTGAGGAAGCGCCGGGACTCGGTGTGATGGTCCGTGACCGTGACGCCGGCGCGGTCGAAGGAGAACAGGACGGCGCGGTTCAGCTCCACGAGGGCGCGGTCCTTCCACAGGGACCGGTCGCTGGTGGTGTCGAGGCCGAGGCGTTCCGCGATGCGCGGCAGGAGGTCGTAGCGGTCGGTGTCGGCGAGGTTGCGGGCGCCTATCTCGGTACCCATGTACCAGCCGTTGAAGGGGGCGGCCTGGTAGCAGACCCCGCCGATCTCCAGGCACATCGTGGACAGGGCCGGCACGGCGTGCCAGCGCAGGCGCAGCCCGGCCCACCAGTCGTGGTCCTCGTGCTCGATGGGCACTTCGAGGACCGCGTCGGGCGGCAGGTCGAAGCAGCGTGGCTTGTCGTCGGTGCCCTGGACGATCAGGGGCAGCACGTCGAAGGGGGTGCCGTCGCCGCCGCGCCAGCCGAGGCGCCGGGCGAGCGCGGTGAGGCCTTCATTGCGCGGGTCGCCGACGACGCGGCCGTCACGCTGGACGTACCCCGCGTACCGGATGAGCTGTTCGTTCCAGATGCGGGGCCCGGGGCGGTCGGGCGCGTCGGGTGCGAAGACGGTGATCAGAGGACGGATGCGGCCGCCTTGCGATGCCTCGCGCAGATGGTCGGTGCAGGCGGCTGCGATGTCCTCGGCGGCGGTGAGGTGGCGGCGGTCGCGGACGTGCAGGGAGTTCCAGTAGAGGCGGCCGATGCAGCGGTTGGCGTTCCGCCAGGCGACGCGGGCCCCGAAGGTGAGCTCGCGCTCGGTGTGGCGATACGTTCCTGTGTCCGCGATCTCGGCGTATGCCTCCGTGAGGCGGGCTGCCGGGTCACCGAGCCGCTCCTCGGCGTGGTGGGCGCGGATGAAGCCGGAGGCGGCGGGCCAGAGCTCTGGGGTGCGGGGGGCTGGGTTACGGGGGTCGGGGCCGTGGGAGCCGGGGCTGCGGGGGTGGCCGATGCCGGCGGGGGCGCGTGCGGAGGAGTGATGGCGGGTGGCCCCTTCCGGGCAGTCCCAGGGCGCGGCCCCATCCCAAGGCACGGTTCGATCCCAGGCCGTGGCTCCGTCCCTGGCGTCGGCTCGGTCCAGCCATCCGGCGGGCCCGTCGGTTCGCTGCGGTGTATCGGGCATGGCGCACTCCCAGAGGGTCCCCGGCCGCTGGCCCTCCCGCGGGGCCGCGCACTCCGTGCGTCCACATGATGCCGCTGCGTCACCCGTCCGGGGGCCGATCCGTCGTCTACGTGACAGGCGAATCCGCCCCGGAACGTGCCGGACCGTCCACCTCACGGGGCGTTGCCGCAGGTAGGACGAGTGACGCAGGGCCGCGGCCGTACGCGCGATTCAGCCCGGAGGAGAGGGGGGCGCACAGGGCAGTACTGGGGCGCGAATTGTGCGGCGCGCGCCCCTCGGAGGGCCCGCGCCCCGAGGGCTCAGGCGCTGACCGGAACGCGGTTGGATCCGCGCAGAGGAACGGCGAGTTCGAGCAGGGCCTGTTCCAGGGCGTGGAGATGCGCCAGCACGGGTTCGCCCTCGACGAGCTGCGGCAGCGTCGCGGATTCGGTCTGGCGACGCGCCCCGCCCGACGGCGTGTCCGTGAGCGCCTCGACGGCCGTCTCCACGCGCCAGCAGGCCGCGGCGAGCCGCGCGTCGTGCGAGGCCTCCGGGTCGGCGACGACGGAGGCGAGCCCGCGCACCTCGCGCGCACAGTCGTCGAGCAGCGCGAGTACGTGCCGGGCCCGGCCCATCCGCGCCCGCATCGGGCTGAACGGATGCACCAGCGGCGCGAGCGAGAGCCGCACCCTGCCGAGGATCGACTCAAGCTCGGCCACACGCCGGGCCGGGTCGGCCGTCGGTGAACCCGCCAGCCGGGCTGCGGCCTCGGCGGTGCAGGCGTGCACGCAGCGCAAGGCACGTTCGACCCACGCGTCGGTGACGGAGTGCGTGGTCACCGGCAGCACGAGCAGCACCGCGAGCACGGCGCCGAGCGCCCCGACGGCGGTCTCGCTGACCCGCAGGGCCAGCAGCGCCGGGTCGAGCACGCCGAGCAGCCCGTACAGCATGCTCGCCATGACGGTGACGGCGAGCATCATCCACGTGTACGAGACAGCGGCGGTGTAGAAGATCCCGAACACGCTGAGGGCGACGATCACGGCGGCCACGACGGGCTGGTCGTGCAGCGGCACGGCCACGGCGAGGCCCAGGACGATGCCCAGCACCGTGCCCAGGAACCGCCGGAACCCGCGCACCACGGTCTCCCCGCGGGACGTGGTGTTCACAAACACCCACCACGTGGCGCCCACGGCCCAGTACCACCGCTGGTCGGACAGCACCTGACCGGCGGCGAGCGCGAAGCCGGCGCCCACGGTCGCCTGCACGGCCTGCCGCGTCGTGATGCGTGCGAGTCGGCTCCCGCCGGTGGGCGCCGCCACCACCGCGGGCGCCGGCAGGCGGCGCTCGTAACACCACAGGCCGAACCGCACGACCGACGCGGCGGCGAGCGAGAGGAGTACCGCGGCGTACAGCTCGGGGAGCTGGTCCGGCACGGTGTGCAGGAACTGCGCGGCGAAGAAGGTCATGAACGCGAACACGCCGAGGGAGTGCCCGCGCGGCCCCCACCGCCGCGCGTACACCCCGGCGCCCACGACCGCGAGGAACGCCAGGTCACGGGCGACGGGCAGGTCGTGCAGGACGGCCGCGAGCCCGAGCACCGGGAGGCCGACGGCCGGCAGCAGCGCGGTCGTCACGGCCTGTCCGCGCACCGTCGCGTCGGTCACGGTGAACAGGGCGAGCAGCGCGGCCAGACCACCGGTGATGGCCGCGACGAGCGAGTGTCCGGCGAGCCCGCATAGGGCCACCGCAAGGCTGATGCCGAGGACGCCACGGGCCGCGAAGCGCAACCGCAGCCGCCCCGGATCCGGAGCCACGAACACCCTCTTCAGCACAGCCACCCACCCTTTCCGCGTCACCGCGAAACTCCGCATGAAAAAGGCGCCGCGGAGATCCCGCAGCGCCATCGACGGGGACATCAGAGCATCTCAAGGGCCTATGGATCAACCGCGGCCGAATATCTTGGGCCAATGGCCCAGCCAAAAGCTCCGCGCGTCGGCCGGGAGGGGACCAACGGACCACGCCGAGGGAGACGGCGCACCGCCGGCCTTCGAACCGGCCGGCGACCACGGCCGACGCCCCGTCCCCCACGCTTGAAGCCGGTGACGACCGCCTCGGCGGGGCGGGCCCCATGGACGTACGCCTCTCGCATCCGCGTCACGAGGAACACCTCCTGGCCCATCGCCAGGCCGCACACCAGGCCGATCACGAAGATCGGCATCATCGACATGACGAGGCCCGGCTGGTAGACGCCGACGACGTCCGCGAGCCGGCCCCACTGGAACCTGCTGACTTCCCTGACGTGGCACGCGCACCGTCGGGTTGGTCGCGCCTGCCACCACCCGACGGAGCCTCTCTTGCCGTGGCCACCCTTCCGCTCTTGCCGTGGCCGCCCTTCCGCCCGGTTCTCGTCCCGCGATCTCCCCTTCCGACATCGCCGTACTCCGGCGCCGGTGGGTGCCGGCAACGGGATGCCCCTCACCTCACCGCCGGCCCCCGCGGTGCTGCACAGACGCCGCCGCATACTTACTGTCGGTCAGTGGAGCACCACACCGCGTGCTCGGGAGCGGGGTCGGAGGGCCGATCATGCTCGGGAGCTGGATCGAACGTCCGACCCGGAGGAGTCTGCATGCCTGAGCTGTTCATCGGTGGCAGGTGGATCGCTGCCGTCGACGGGCGGGTGCGCGAGATCCGCTGCCCGGCCGATGGCACGCTGATCGCCACGGTCGACGAGGCGGGTCCGCAGGACGCGGCGGCGGCGGTCGCCGCGGCCCGTGAAGCCTTCGACCGCGGACCGTGGCCCGCCACACCGGCCGCCGAGCGCGGCGCGCTGCTGCTGCGTGTGGCCGCCCTCATCGAGCGTGACAAGAACACACTCGCCTGCGCCGAATCCCTGGACACCGGGAAACGGCTCGTGGAGAGCGAGTACGACATGGACGACATCGCCAACTGCTTCCGCTACTTCGGCAGTCTGGTGGCCTCCGGCGGCACCGACCGGATCGTCGACACCGGCAACCCCGGCGTGGACAGCCGAGTGGTGCACGTGCCGGTCGGCGTGTGCGCGCTGATCACTCCCTGGAACTATCCGCTGCTGCAGACCGCCTGGAAGGTCGCCCCCGCGCTCGGCGCGGGCAACACCTTCGTCCTCAAGCCCAGCGAGCTCACTCCCCACACCGCGATCATCCTGATGCGGCTGCTGGCCGAGGCCGGACTGCCCGACGGGGTCGCCAATCTCGTCCTGGGCACCGGTCCGGACGCGGGGGCACCGCTCACCGAGGACCCTCGGGTCGACATGGTGTCGTTCACCGGTGGTCTCGTCACGGGACGGCGCATCATGGCCGCGGCCGCGGCCACCGTGAAGAAGGTGGCTCTGGAGCTCGGCGGCAAGAACCCCAACATCGTGTTCGGCGACGCCGACTACGGGACGGCTGTCGACTACGCCCTGATGGCCGTGTTCCTGCACTCAGGTCAGGTCTGTTCGGCCGGGGCGCGGCTGCTGGTCCAGGACGAGCTGCACGACAGGTTCGTCGAGGACCTGGTGGTGCAGGCCCGGGCGATCCCGATGGGCGGCCCGTTCGACGAGGATGCCCGCACGGGTCCGCTGATCTCCGCCGCCCACCGCGACAAGGTCGAGGCATATGTGGCCGCGGGTGTTGCGGAGGGTGCGGTGCTGCGCTGCGGTGGCGTCCGCCCCGAGGACCCGGCACTGCGGGACGGTTACTACTATCCGCCGACCGTCCTCACCGACTGCACCCCGGGCATGTCGGTGGTGCGCGACGAATCCTTCGGCCCGGTCCTGACCGTCGAGCGGTTCCGCGACGAGGCCGAGGCGGTCGCCCTCGCGAATGACACCGTCTACGGCCTGACCGGAGCGGTCTGGACACAGAACACCGAGCGAGCCGAGCGGGTCGCGTCCCTGCTGAACGCCGGGACCGTATGGATCAACGACTTCCACCCGTACGTACCGCAGGCCGAGTGGGGCGGTATGAAGCAGTCCGGGGTCGGCCGGGAGCTGGGTCCGACCGGCCTCGCGGAGTACCAGGAGGCCAAGCACATCTGGCGTAACACCGCGCCACGGCCGCAGCGGTGGTTCGAGTGAGCCCTGGGCACCCCACCACCCGCGCGGGAGAGGAGAACGGCGATGCCGGACGTTCCGCCTGACGGACCTGGTCGCGCCGCGAGTGGTCACGACCAGGACGCCGCGCTCACGGAGCTGGGCTACAAGCCCGAACTCAAGCGCACCCTCGGCAATTTCCACACCTTCGCCGCCGGAATCAGTTACATCTCCATCCTGACAGGCACCTTCCAGCTGTTCTACTTCGGCGTCAGCTTCGGCGGGCCGGCCTACTGGTGGTCGTGGCCGATGGTCTTCATCGGGCAGCTGATGGTGGCGCTGAGCTTCTGTGAACTCGCGGCGCGCTTCCCCGTCGCGGGGTCGGTCTACAACTGGGCCAAGCACACGGGCGGTCCGCACATCGGCTGGCTGGCGGGCTGGATGATGACGATCGCGACCATGGTGTCGCTGGCCGCCGTGGCCCTCGCATACCAGCTGACGCTGCCCCAGATCTCGGGCTTCTTCCAGGTGATCGGCGACGGGACGGGACAGTACGACGCGGCCGCCAACGCCGTGCTCCTGGGCACGATCCTCATCCTCTTCACCACCCTGATCAACGCCTTCGGCGTCAAACTGATGGCCACCATCAACTCCGCCGGGGTGTTCATCGAGTTGATCGCCGCGGTCGTGCTGGTGGGCCTGCTGGCAGCGCACATCACCCGCGGTCCGAGCGCGATCCTCGACACCGACGGCTACGGACAGGGCCAGCCGCTCGGCTACCTCGGCGCATTCCTGACCGCGTCGCTCGCCTCGGCGTACGTGATGTACGGCTTCGACACCGCCTCCTCGCTCGGCGAGGAGTCCATCGATCCGGCCCGCAACGCTCCGCGCGCCATCCTGCGCGCACTCATCGCCTCCTTCGTCCTGGGCGGCCTGATCCTGCTCTTCGCGCTGCTCGCCACCCCTGATCTACGGGCCGAAGAGCTGTCGGTGGACGGTCTGCAGTACGTGGTGAAGGCCACGCTCGGCGAGACGGTCGGCCTGGCCGTGCTGTGGTGCGTCGTCATCGCCATCACCGTGTGCGCCTTGTCCGTACAGACCGCCGGCCTGCGCATGGCGTTCGCGATGGCCCGCGACAACAACCTGCCGGCCGGCTCCAAACTGGCCAGGATCAGCCCGCGGTTCAAGACACCGGTGGTCGCCACGTGCCTGATCGGGATCGTGGCGATCGCCATCCTCGTCGTCAACATCAAACAACCGCAGATCTTCTCGGTTGTCACCAGCATCGCCATCATCATGATCTACATCGCGTATCTGCTGGTCACGGGTCCCATGCTGGTACAGCGGCTGCGCGGCGAGTGGACGCCCGCGCCCGGCTACTTCTCACTGGGCCGCTTCGGCCTGCCGGTCAACATCCTGGCGGTGCTCTGGGGCGCCGCGATGTCGGTCAACCTGCTGTGGCCGCGCGCCGCGGTCTACAACGCCACCGGACCCCAGCACTGGTATCTGCGATGGGGCGGCGTCCTGTTCGTCAGCGTCGTCGCGGCCGCGGGCTTCGCCTACTACTGGTTCGTGCAGCGCAAGAAGACCGGCGTGATCGCCGAACACGCCGTCGGAGAACCACCGGAGCCCGCAGCGGCCCACGGCGGAGCCTGAATCGAGAAGGAGCAGCAGAGGTGGATGAGTTCGATTACGTGGTGGTCGGCGGTGGTACGGCCGGGGCGGTCGTGGCCGCGCGGCTGAGCGAGGATCCGGCCGTCACTGTCTGCGTGCTGGAAGCCGGTCCCTCCGACGTCGGCGACGACAGCATCCTGCGGCTCGAGCGGTGGATGGCCCTGCTGGAGTCCGGTTACGACTGGGACTACCCGGTGGAGCCGCAGGAGAACGGCAACAGCTTCATGCGGCACGCCCGCGGCAAGGTCCTCGGCGGCTGCTCGTCGCACAACTCCTGCATCGCGTTCTGGGCGCCGGCCGAGGATCTCGACGAGTGGGGGGCGCTGGGCTGTACGGGGTGGAGCGCCGCGGACTGCTACCCGCTCTACCAGCGCCTGGAGACCAACGACGCGCCCGGGGACCACCATGGCCGCTCCGGCCCCGTCACCATCCGCACCATCCCGCCCAACGACCCGTGCGGCAGGGCCCTGTTGGCCGCCTGCGCCGACGCGGGCATTCCCACCACGCCGTTCAACACCGGCTCCACGGTGGTGCGCGGCGCGCACTGGTTCCAGATCAACGCCCGCGAGGACGGCACCCGTTCGTCCGCGTCCGTGTCGTATCTCCATCCGATTCTCGACAGCCGGCCGAATCTGGAGATCCGTACCGGGCTCCAGGCCAAGTTGCTGCGGTTCGACGACGGCAATCGCTGCACCGGTGTCGACTACTTGGAGCCCGACACCATTCACAGCGGCTCGGTCGCGGCGCGGCGTGAAGTCATCGTGAGCTGCGGGGCCATCGACTCGCCGAAGCTGCTGATGCTGTCGGGCATCGGCCCGGCCGGGGATCTGCGCGACTGCGGCGTCGATGCGCGGGTGGAGTCCCCCGGGGTCGGCTCGCATCTCCAGGACCATCCGGAGGGTGTGATCATGTGGGAGGCGAAGCAGCCCATGGTCACGAGGTCCACCCAGTGGTGGGAGATCGGCATCTTCGCCGGAACCGAACCGGGCCTGGACCGGCCGGACTTGATGTTCCACTACGGCTCGGTGCCCTTCGACATGAACACGTACCGGCGCGGCTACCCGACGACGGACAACGCGTTCTGTCTCACGCCGAACGTCACCCGGGCCCGGTCCATGGGCACGGTGCGGCTGCGCACCCGCGACTTCCGTGACAAGCCCAAGGTCGACCCGCGGTACTTCACGGATGAGCACGACATCCGGGTGATGATCCACGGGCTTCGGCTCGCACGGGAGATCACGGCGCAGGCGCCGATGGCCGCGTGGGCGGGTGCCGAACTCGCCCCGGGCCCGGCCGCTCAGTCCGACGACGAGCTGTTCTCCTACATCAAGGAGACCCACAACACGGTGTATCACCCGGCGGGAACGGTCCGGATGGGCTCGGCGTCCGACGCGGACTCTCCGCTCGACCCGCAGCTGCGGGTCAAGGGGGTCAGCGGGCTGCGGGTGGCCGACGCGTCGGTCATGCCGTTCCTGCCTGCCGTCAATCCGTGCATCACGACGATGATGATCGGCGAGAAGTGCGCCGTCATGATCAAGGCGGGTTGATCCGGGGAGGGTGTTGACGGTGCGGCCCGCCCGCGCGGCCATCGCGCACGGCTTTGTGGTGATGAAACTGTCCGAGTCGGACATCGAGTCTCTCCGACAGAACCACGCGGCCCCCGTGATCACCGTCAAGATCTGGCGCCGCAGCCCGCCTACCGCATCGACCAGAGGACGCAGCATGGCCACCGACCGCTCCTCCGGCCTCCGCCGATCAATGCGAGCGAGGCCCGTACCCGGGCGGCGAACCACGAAATGCTCCCGCCCCCACCGCGGACGGCGCATCGCGCGCAAGGGCCGTCTGCCTCGCCGGTGTCCGCATCCGGTCGGCACCCGGCCGCCGAACTCGATCACCCACATCAGGCACATCGCAGACATCACGCGGAATACAAGATCACCCACGAGGGTTTGCGGCAGACGTCGAACATCGATCCACCTGGCAGCGGGAGACAGCTCATGAGCGTCAGCGACAGCAGCAGCACGCAGGCATCTTCGATCGGCAGGTACGGCCTGTGGAACACCGGGCTGCGCGACCCGGACCCTGCCCGGGCGGCCGAACTCGCCGAAACCGCAGTGGAGTTGGAGCAGATCGGCTACGGCGCGCTCTGGCTCGGCGGCAGCAGTGGCATCGAACACGCCGCCCCGCTGATCGAGGCCACCTCGAAGATCACCGTCGCGACCGGCATCCTCAGCATCTGGCAGCACGAGGCGCGGGAGACCACCGACCGCTGGGCCGCCCTGGAGGCCGCCCACCCCGGCCGGTTCCTGCTCGGCCTCGGGGTGAGCCACGCGAAGCTCACCGCGCAGTACAAGCGTCCGTACGGCGCCATGGTCGACTATCTCGACGCGCTGGACGCCGCGGGGATCCCGGCCGACCGCCGCGTGCTGGCCGCGCTCGGCCCGCGCATGCTGGAGCTCTCCCGGGACCGTGCCGCCGGCGCCCACCCGTATCTGGTCACCCCGGAGCACACCGCGCAGGCCCGTGAGGTGCTCGGCCAGGGGCCGCTGCTCGCGCCGGAGTTCACCGTGGTCCTGGAGGCCGACCCGGACCGCGCCCGCGCGACCGCCCGCGAGACGCTCGCGCTCTATCTGCAGCTGGTCAACTACACCAACAGCTGGCTGCGTCTTGGCTTCACCGAGGACGACTTCGCGAACGGCGGCAGCGACCGGCTCGTCGACGCCCTCTTCGGCTGGGGTGACGAGCAGCGGGTGCGCGAGCGGATCGACGCCTTCCTGGACGCGGGCGCGGACCACGTCGCCATCCAGGTGCTGGCCTCGGGCGAGGACCGGGCCGGCCTTCCCCGGGAGCAGTGGCGGCGGCTGGCGACGGCACTGGAGCTCTGAGTCCAGCGGCGTGAAATCCTCGCGCGAAATCCGGTGCCTCCCAGGTCCGCCCCTGTCGCGCACCCCATGCGCCCCGCACCCGCATACGGGTGGGGGATGACCGACGGCCGTGATCCGCCTGGGCCACAACCACCGGGAGAAATGGGTGAGTTGAGATGCGAGACATCATTCTGGGCATGTCGGTTTCCCTCGACGGTTACATCGAGGGACCGGACCGCGACATCAGCTGGCACCGGGTCGACGAGGAGCTGCACCGGTACTTCAACGCGGAGCTCGCCGGAATGAGCGCCTTCATGGACGGGCGGGTCACCCATGAGCTGATGGTGTCGGTCTGGCCGACCGTCGACGCCGACCCGGACTGCGGCGAGACGATGGCCGAGTTCGCCGGCATCTGGCGGAACATGCCCAAGATCGTGTTCTCCAGGACACTGGAGAACACCGCTCAGAACACCGACTGGAACACGACGATCGTGCGGGACGTCGTCGTGGAGGACATCCTGGCGCTGACGGCGCAGCCCGGCGGGGACATGTCACTCGGCGGGGCCGGTCTCGCCGCGACGTTCATGGAGCTCGACCTGGTCGACGAGTTCCGCCTATACGTCCATCCGGTGCTGATCGGGGGCGGGAAGCCGCTGTTCCCGGCGGCGGGCCGCGCCGTCGCGCTCCGGCTCATGGAGACCCGGACGTTCGGGAACGGGGTCGTCATGCTGCGCTACCGGCGCGCGGCGGAGGCGGCCTCGTAAGTCACCCGTCCGCGGATACGGGACCGCCCCGGTCGGCTGATGCCGACCGGGGCGGAACACGTCAGACCGGGAGTGCTCAGGCGAGCGACGCGATGGCCTGGTTGAACGTGGCCGACGGGCGCATGATCGCCGCGGCCTTGGCGGCGTCGGGCTGGTAGTAGCCGCCGATGTCGGCCGGGTTGCCCTGGACCGCGATCAGCTCGTCGACGATCGTCTGCTCCTGCTCGCCGAGCGTCTTGGCGAGCGGCGCGAACGCCTCGGCGAGCTGGGCGTCGTCGGTCTGCTTGGCCAGCTCCTGCGCCCAGTACAGGGCGAGGTAGAAGTGGCTGCCGCGGTTGTCGATGCCGCCCAGCTTGCGGCTCGGCGACTTGTCCTCGTTGAGGAAGGTGCCGGTCGCGCGGTCGAGAGTGTCGCCCAGGACCTTGGCGCGGGCGTTGCCCGTGGTGGTCGCGAGGTGCTCGAAGGACACGGCGAGGGCGAGGAACTCACCGAGGCTGTCCCAGCGCAGGTAGTTCTCCTTGACGAGCTGCTGGACGTGCTTCGGGGCGGAGCCGCCGGCGCCCGTCTCGAACAGGCCGCCGCCGTTCATCAGCGGGACGACGGAGAGCATCTTCGCGCTCGTGCCCAGCTCGAGGATCGGGAAGAGGTCGGTCAGGTAGTCGCGCAGCACGTTGCCGGTGACGGAGATGGTGTCCTCGCCGCGGCGGATGCGCTCCAGGGAGAAAGCGGTCGCCTCGACCGGGGACATGATCTCGATCTGCAGACCGTCCGTGTCGTGCTCGGCCAGGTACGCCTTGACCTTCTCGATGAGCGTCGCGTCGTGCGCGCGGCCCTCGTCGAGCCAGAACACGGCCGGGTTGCCGGTCGCGCGGGCGCGGGTGACGGCGAGCTTGACCCAGTCCTGGATCGGCAGGTCCTTGGTCTGGCAGGCGCGGAAGATGTCGCCCTCGGCGACCTCCTGCTCCAGGACCACGTTGCCCGCGGCGTCCACGAGGCGGACGGTGCCCGCGGCCTGGATCTCGAAGGTCTTGTCGTGGCTGCCGTACTCCTCGGCCTTCTGCGCCATGAGGCCGACGTTCGGCACCGAGCCCATGGTGGACGGGTCGAAGGCGCCGTTGGCACGGCAGTCGTCGATGACGACCTGGTAGACGCCGGAGTAGCTGCTGTCGGGCAGCACCGCGAGGGTGTCGGCCTCCTCGCCGTCCGGGCCCCACATGTGGCCGGAGGTGCGGATCATGGCCGGCATGGACGCGTCGACGATGACGTCGGACGGTACGTGCAGGTTGGTGATGCCCTTGTCCGAGTCGACCATGGCGAGGGCGGGGCCCTCGGCGATCTCGGCCTCGAAGGACGCCTTGATCTCGGCGCCCAGGTGGGGCACGGAGTCCAGGCCCTTGAGGATGGTGCCGAGGCCGTCGTTCGGGGACAGGCCGGCGGCGACGAGCGCCTCACCGTACTTCGCGAACGTCTTCGGGAAGAAGGCGCGCACGACGTGGCCGAAGATGATCGGGTCGGAGACCTTCATCATCGTGGCCTTGAGGTGCACGGAGAACAGGACGTCCTCGGCCTTGGCCTTGGCGATCTGCCCCGTGAGGAACTCACGCAGCGCGGCGACGCGCAGGACGGAGGCGTCGACGACCTCGCCGGCGAGGACCGGGACGGACTCGCGCAGGACGGTGGTGGTGCCGTCGGCGGCCGCCAGCTCGATGCGCAGGGTGCCGGGCTCGGCGATGACCGCGGACTTCTCGGTGGAACGGAAGTCGTCGACGCCCATGGTGGCGACGTTGGTCTTCGACTCCGGCGTCCACTTGCCCATGCGGTGGGGGTGCGCCTTGGCGTAGTTCTTGACCGACGCGGGGGCGCGGCGGTCGGAGTTACCCTCGCGCAGGACCGGGTTGACGGCGCTGCCCTTGACCTTGTCGTAACGGGCGCGGACGTCCTTGTCCTCGTCGGTCTGCGGGTCGTCCGGGTAGTCCGGCAGCGCGTAGCCCTGGCCCTGCAGCTCGGCGATGGCCGCCTTCAGCTGCGGGATGGAGGCCGAGATGTTCGGCAGCTTGATGATGTTCGCGCCGGGCGTCTTGGCCAGCTCGCCGAGCTCGGCGAGCGCGTCGTCGATGCGCTGGCTCTCCGCGAGGCGCTCCGGGAAGCTGGCGATGATCCGCCCGGCCAGCGAGATGTCGCGGCTCTCCACACTGACGCCGGCGGTCGAGGCGTAGGCCTCGACCACGGGCAGGAACGAATACGTCGCGAGGGCCGGGGCCTCGTCGGTGTGCGTATAGATGATGGTCGAGTCAGTCACCGGGTGCTCCGCTCCACGTCTGCAACATTGCTCGACATCAAGATATCTCGTGACCGACCCCCTCTCGACAGGACCCCGCACCGGATCCCGCACCAGATCCTGAGCTGCTCCCCGGGTGCGCTCCACTGGCCCGCACAATCCCGGATCCACTGGACCATTGGTACAGTCGTCCGGCGATCACCGCCCCGCGAAGGAGGACGCAGCCCATGGCCGTGGACGAGTTGGACACCCGCATCCTGCGTCTCCTCCTGGAGCAGCCGCGTACGAGCGTGCGTGAGTACGCCCGCATTCTCGGCGTGGCCCGCGGCACGCTCCAGGCGCGGCTCGACCGGCTGGAGCGCGACGGGGTGATCACCGGCACCGGCCCGGCCCTCTCCCCCGCGGCCCTCGGCCACCCGGTCCTCGCGTTCGTCCACATCGAGGTCACGCAGGGCCATCTCGAAGACGTGGGCGACGCGCTCGCCGGCGTGCCGGAGATCATCGAGGCTTTCTCGATCACGGGCGGAGGAGACCTCCTGACCCGCGTCGCGGCTCGCGACAACGGCCATCTGGAGGACATCATCCAGCAGCTCAACCGGCTGCCCGGCGTGGTCCGCACCCGTACCGAGGTCGCGCTGCGCGAGCGCGTGCCGCACCGGGTCCTGCCGCTCGTCGAGGCGATCGGCCGGGCCGCCGGCGAGCGCCGGTGACCGCGACCTTGGCATCCTGGAGCACATGAGCACCCTGGGCAGCACCGCCGTCGTCCTCGACCTCGACGGAACCCTCGTGGACAGCGAGCCGAACTACTTCGAGGCGAGCCGGCGCACCCTCGCCGAACACGGCGTCCCGGACTTCACCTGGCAGGAACACGAGTCCTACGTCGGCATCAGCACCCAGGAGACCATCGAGAGCCTGCGCCGGAAGTACGGGATCCAGGCCCCGGTGGACGCGCTGCTCACGGAGATGACCACCCGCTACCTGGCGCTCGCCCGCGCCGGCACACCCGTATATCCGCAGATGCGGAAGTTGGTGGAGCGGCTGCACGAGGCGGGGGTGCCGATGGCCGTCGCGTCCGGATCGCCGCTCGATGCCATCGACGCGGTCCTCTCGGGCACGGGCCTGGACGCACAGCTCAGGATCTACGTCTCCGCGGACGAGGTCGCCCACGGCAAGCCCGCGCCCGACGTGTTCCTGGAGGCTGCGCGCAGGCTCGGCGTGATGCCCGCGCACTGCACGGTGATGGAGGACGCGATTCCGGGAGCGGCGGCCGCGTATGCCGCCGGGATGCGCTGCATCGCGATCCCGTACGTGGCCGCGCAGGCCGACGATCCCGCGTTCGCCACTGCGGGGCTGCTGTTCCGTGGCGGGCAGCGGGAGTTCACGGCGGAGGCCGCGTACGACTGGCTGGTGAGGACGGCGACTGCGGGCAGGTGACCGCCCGTGCGCCGTAGGCAGCACCTGAAGTCTCTGGACGAACAGTCCAGATCTTTATAAACTGTCGGCATGTCCGAACCCGGTCACGCCCATCTCATGGAGCAGCTCCAGCAGGTCGCCAAGGGGCTCGCGGCCACGTTCGCACCGTTCTGCGAGGTCGTCGTGCACGATCTCGACGACCCGGACCACGCGATCGTCGCCATCGAGAACAACCTGTCGGGCCGCTCCGTGGGCGACCCCGCCACCGAACTCGGGCTCGCACGTCTGGCCGACGACGCGTACCCGCAGGTCGTGGCGAACTATCCGAACCGGTTCGCGGACGGCCGCCGGGTCAAGAGCACGTCGATCGGCATCAAGGACGAGCGGGGCCACTACGCCGGCGCGCTCTGCCTGAACATCGACATGACCGTCTTCGACGGCATCGGCACCGTGCTCGACCACTTCGGCCGCTCCGACGGCGCCGCCGCCCCCGCCGAGTCCCTCGACCCGGCGAACGGCGACGCCATCCGCGCCCGCATCGACGCGTTCGCCGCCGACCGCGCGACCACTCCGCGCGCCCTGCGGACGACCCAACGCCGGGAACTCGTACGGGAGTTGAAGGCCCAGGGCTTCATGGAAGTACGCCGGTCGGCAGGCATCGTCGCCGACCACCTGGGTGTGTCGAGGGCGACGGTGTACGCGGACGCCAAATAGGCGGATGCCCGGATGCCGGATGCCTGGATGCCACATGATCAGCTGCCGATTGAGAGGAAGCCCCCATGGCCGACCTGACGCCGTCCGACCTGCCGACCTACGACGACGTCGTGCGCGCGCACGAACGCGTCGCCCCGCACGCCCACCGCACCCCCGTGCTCACCTCGCGCCTCACCGACGCCGAACTCGGCGCCTCGCTCCACTTCAAGTGCGAGAACTTCCAACGCATGGGCGCCTTCAAGTTCCGCGGCGCGTTCAACGCGCTGTCCAAGTTCTCGCCGGAGCAGCGCCGCGCCGGCGTCGTCGCCTACTCGTCCGGCAACCACGCACAGGCCGTGGCCCTGTCCGCCGCCATCCTGGAAATGCCCGCGACCATCGTCATGCCGCACGACGCCCCCGCGGCCAAGCTGGCCGCCACCAAGGGGTACGGCGCGGAGGTCGTGATGTACGACCGCTACACGGAGAACGTCGAGGAGATCGGGCACCGGGTCGCCGCCGAGCGGGGCCTGACGCTGATCCCGCCGTACGACCACCCGGACGTGATGGCGGGTCAGGGCACCGCGGCCAAGGAACTGTTCGAGGAGGTCGGTGAACTCGACGCGCTGTTCGTGCCGTTGGGCGGCGGCGGGCTGCTCTCCGGGTCGATCCTCGCCGCCCGCGCCCTGTCCCCGGGCTGCGCCGTCTACGGCGTCGAGCCCGAGGCGGGCGACGACGGCAGGCAGTCGCTGCGCGAGGGCCGCATCATCGACATCGACACCCCGCAGACCATCGCGGACGGCGCGCAGACGCGGCACCTGGGCAAGCACACCTTCGCCGTCATCAAGGACGGCGTCGACGACATCCTCACCGCCACGGACGACCAACTGGTCGAGTGCATGCGGATCTTCCACACCCGGATGAAGACCGTCGTCGAGCCGACGGGCTGCCTCGGCTTCGCCGCCGCGCGCGCCCTGGCCGGGCAGCTGCGCGGCCGCCGCGTCGGTGTGATCGTCAGCGGCGGCAACGTCGACGTCGCACGCTTCACCGAGCTGCTCCGGCCCTGAGACGCTTCTCGGTCGTGCTGCGCACTCAGCAGCACTGCGCTCTCAGTACCGCTGCGCCTTGACGATCTTCGCGGTCAGCTTCATCTCCGGGGGCTTGCGGCTGATGGCCAGGGGCTGGGCCCGCTCGTCGGGGTCGAGGTTCTCCGCGCCGACGTACCGGGTTTCGACGACCTTGCCGTCGGCGTCCTTGAAGTCGACCTGCACGGCGTAGGACGCCTTCTTGTCGGTGCGGTTGGTGATGTTGACGACGACGGCGAACACGCCGCCCGTCTGGGACCGCGGCTTCCCGGTGAGGGCGACATCGGCCATGGCGTTGCCCCGGCCCTCGACCTTCAGGAGTTCGCTGGCGGCCGCGGCGTTGGCCCGTTCCACCTCGGCCGACACTGACGCCTCGAACTCGGAGGCCCGGGCCGACGCGGAGCTCGCCGCCGCCGAGGCCTCCGCCTTCGCGGAGGCGACGGCCGATTCGGCGGCCGACGCCATCGCGGAGGGCGGGGTGCCCGAGAAGGAAGCCGTATTGGGGGGTGTAGGACGCGGGCTGACGCTCGACGAACTGTCGTTGCCGCTGTCCGTGCTGCACGACACGAGGGCCGCGGCGCTTGTCGTGGCAGCGAGCACGGCCAGGACGGCCGTCATGGACCGCCGCCGACGCGACGCTGGCTTCTTCCCGGAGGGACCGGCACTCATTCAGACGTCTCCTTGCATCTATCCGAAAGCTCTGGCTCAGTAGCGCATGATTCCGACGATTCCCGACTCGTCCGGGAGGGTTCCGTCAGGGACGAAGCGCACCTCGGCGCCCGTCTCCAGGGCCCGTTCGACGATCTCGTCGACGATGTCGTCGTGGGCGTCCAGGTCGCCGGGCTCGGCCGGGACCAGGTGGTCGCCGTCCTGCCGGACGGTGGTGCGGAAGTGCTCTTCGACGACCAGTGCACGGACCCGCCCGCCGGCGACGTGCTCCCACACCTCGTCCACGCCCGCGGCGAACTCCTTCCAGCCCCGCGCACGCTCGATGTCCGCCATGGTGGCGGCCACACTCTGCTGCTCCTGAGCGGTGACGGCGGGCCGCACCGCCTCACGCACCGTCTCCGCATCGGCGTTCGCGAGTCCGCCGTGGGCCACGGGGACGGCGTGCCCGGTGGCGGTTCCGACCTCGTTCAGCAGGGTGACGGCCGCCTGCTCACCGGCGACGTACAGCCGCGCGGTGGGAGCGAGGGCTTCGTCGAGCGCCGTGTCGACCTGCCGGAGGAACTGGCGGGTCTGCTCGTCGCGGTAGGTGCTCGGCAGGTCCCCGACGCGCTCCTTGCGCTCGGCGTCAGGGTCGTCGAGGCTCCGGGTCAGCGGGAATCCTGCCGTGTGCTGCTCCACGAGGCGCCGCGCGTCGCCCTTCCACAGAGCGGCACGGTCCGCCGAGACCGCGAGGACCCAGTAGGGCTGTTCGGCGCTGTACGCGGCGACGAGATTGCGGGTCAGATACGTGTCGGCGAGCACGACCCGTTCGGGGACGGTGCGCGGCAGCGACCACACGTGGTGCTCGCCCGGCGAGGCGAAGATCGCCAGACCGTCCTCGGCGTGGTCGAGGTCGATCTCCGCGAGCGCCAGATCCAGCTGCTCGACGATGTCCTGGCGACGCTCCGGGCTCACCGCGGGATCGGCCTTCAGCTCCTTGGCGGCCTCGGCAAGGAGATTGCGCAGCCGGATGGGGTCCTGCGCGTTGTCCGGCTTCCGCCGGTGCGTGGGCACGAGGACCGACACCGCCGGATAGTGCCGGGGCCGGCGCAGCGACGCGAGCACGGCGGGGGTCAGTTCGGGCTGCATGGGAGCGCCTTTCCAAAGGCGTGAGGCTTCACAAGGCTTCCTCGATGCACGATATGCCCGAATTTCCGGTTCGGCGCGCGACGCTACTCCCCTCGCCACCTCCAACCCCCTAATGGGACACGCCAGACATTTTACGAATATGGTCGTCGTCTGCCGGTTCCAACGCCCCACGGCCAGAGGAAGACATGACGCAGGCAGAAGGCGCCCTCTCCGCCGACCAGCCCGAGCAGTCGCCCACAGCCAAGCCGACCCTCCTCACGCCGACGACGATCGTCGGAACCATGGTCGGCGCCGGCGTCTTCTCCCTGCCGAGCCGCTTCGCGCAGGAGACCGGCATGGCCGGCGCCCTGATCGCGTGGGCCGTCGCCGGCACCGGCATGCTGATGCTCGCCTTCGTCTTCCAGACCCTCGCCGCGCGCAGGCCCGATCTGGACGCCGGCGTGTACGCGTACGCCAAGGCCGGGTTCGGCGAACATCTGGGCTTCTTCTCGGCCTTCGGCTGCTGGGCCGGCCCGCCCGGCGCACCGACTCCCTGGAAAGGCACATCGTGACCAGCAACGACACCACGGCCGAGCCGGCGCTCGGCGTCCACTCCGAGGTCGGTACGCTGCGCAAGGTCCTGGTCTGCGCGCCCGGCCTCGCCCACCGCAGGCTCACCCCGACCAACTCCGACGACCTCCTCTTCGACGACGTGATGTGGGTGGAGAACGCCCAGCGCGACCACGCCGACTTCGTCAACAAGCTGCGCGGGCGCGGCGTCGACGTCGTAGAACTGCACGAACTCCTCGCCGAGACCATGCTGATCCCCGAGGCGAAGGCCTGGCTCCTGGACCGCAAGATCGTCGCGAACGAGGTCGGTCTCGGCCTCATGGACGACACCCGGGCCTTCCTCGACGAGCTCAGCCCGCACCGCCTCACCGAGTATCTGATCGGCGGGCTTGCCACCACCGACCTGCCGGACGAGTTCCGCTCCGACTACGTCGCCCTGGTCCGCGAGTCGACGGGCGTACGCGAGTACCTCATGCCGCCCCTGCCCAACACCCTCTACACCCGCGACACGACGTGCTGGCTGTACCAGGGCGTCACCCTCAACCCGCTGTACTGGCCCGCACGCCACGACGAGACCCTGCTGATGAAGGCGATCTACACGTTCCACCCCGACTTCGTGGGCTCCACCCTGTGGTGGGGAGACCCCGAACGGGACTGGGGGCAGGCCACGTTCGAAGGCGGCGACATCATGCCCGTGGGCAACGGGGTCGTCCTGATGGGCATGAGCGAGCGCACCTCACGGCAGGCGATCACTCAGGTGGCGGCCGCACTCTTCAGGAACGGCGCTGCGGAGCAGGTCATCGTCGCCGGTATGCCGAAGCTGCGCTCGGCCATGCACCTGGACACCGTCTTCACCTTCGCCGACCGCGACATCGTCACGCTCTACCCGGCCATCATGGACGCCGTCCACACCTTCACGCTGCGCCCCGGCAGCGTTCCGTCCGGCCTCCACATCACCGACGAGGGATCGCGCCCGTTCGTCGACGTCGTGGCGAAGGCGCTCGGCCTCGGCGCACTGCGCGTGATCGAGACCGGCGGCGACGTCTACGCCTCCGAGCGCCAGCAGTGGGACAGCGGCAACAACGCCGTCGCGGTCGAGCCGGGCGTCGTCATCACGTACGACCGCAACACCCAGACGAACACCCTGCTGCGCAAGGCGGGCGTCGAGGTCATCACCATTGTCGGCGCGGAACTCGGCCGCGGCCGAGGCGGCGGACACTGCATGACGTGCCCGCTGATCCGGGACCCGGTCGACTTCTGACCGGCGCCATCCTGACAGCGGGGACGAGAGCGGCAGAGTCACTGCCAGTCGGTGCGTCCGCCCGTCTCGCACAGCTCGAAGACCACTTCCCCGGCGTCGGGATTGCTGCCGGCCACCGGGCGCACGCGCGCGCCGATCCACACCAGGTTCGGGGCGGCGCCGACGACGCGGCACCGGAACACGAAGCCTTCGGGGAAGCGGACGAGGGACTCGTTGCGCGCCGTCCCCGTGTACCGGTTCACGACGCTGGACTGCACGACGACGCCAAGGCCGTCGCTGTGTTCGGGCTGCAGATCGCTCGACGCGCACACCGGACACAGGAGCCGCCGGAAGGAGGCGGTGCCGCACCAGCGACAGCGCTGGACCGTCAGGCCGGTCCCCTCGCGCCCGGTCGGCGCGGTATGGGACACCTCGTGCCCGATCGGCGCGGTGTGGGTTGCTGTCTCTGACACGGCTCGGCCCCCTGCGCTCGGCTCTGATGCGCCGCACCCTCGCGTCGGCGCCTCCGCACCGTATGGCACTGAGTTCCCGACTGTAAAGGTACTGAGTGCCATATTCAGCCGGATCCCTCCGGGGACCGGGCCCTCAGCCCTGCCCGAGGGCCGACTCGATCCGCTGCACCACCTGCCACATCGGGGCACCCTTCGGGGCGACCATCACAACGACTTCATCCTCGGCGGCGGGCCGCGCCGCGCCGTCGTCCGCGCCACTCCACACAGCGCGCACCATCCCGAGAGCATGGTCCACGGCCGCGTACGGGTCTCCCTCACCACCCGAACGGAGCCATGTTCGGAGCCCGTTGTTGTGGGCGGCGACGACGGACGCCGCGATCACCTCGGCCCGCAGCGCGCCGTCCGGCTCCCCCTCGAAGCGCGCCCGCAGATAGCCCGCCAGGGTGCGCTCGTAGCGCCGCACCACCGACAACTCGTACGTCCGGAGTCCCGGCACCTCGCGCGTGAGCCGGTAACGCTGCACGGAGAACTCGGGGTTGGCCGCGTACATGCGCAGCACGAGGCGCGCCCCGTCGGAGACGGTGCCCACCGGGTCGCGGCCGTCGGCCTCTTCGAGGAACGCGGTCATGTCGGCGAGGCAGCGCTCGTGATCCGGGAAGACCGCGTCCTCCTTGGACGGGAAGTACCGGAAGAACGACCTGCGCCCGACGCCCGCCCGGGCGACGATGTCGTCGACCGTGGTCTGTTCGAAACCCCGGTCGAGGAAGAGCTGGAACGCCGCCTCGGCGAGCACCTCGCGCATCGGCGCCTTCTTGGCCGGTCTGGTCGCCTCAGTCATGCCGGGAACGTAACACCGAAGCGGCTCGTCTGGCACCACGTACCTTGCCAGAGGGTACTGAGTGCCATAGTGTCGCTTTGAGGAACCACACCAGGGTAGGAGAGCCGGCGTGAGCTTGAGGATCGTTGTCACCGTGAAGTATGTGCCGGATGCGACGGGGGACCGGCATTTCGCTGATGACCTGACGGTGGACCGTGATGATGTGGACGGGCTGCTGTCGGAGCTGGACGAGTACGCGGTCGAGCAGGCGTTGCAGATCGCGGACGAGGCGGACGATGCGGAGATCACCGTGTTGACGGTGGGTCCGGAGGACGCGAAGGACGCGTTGCGCAAGGCGTTGTCGATGGGCGCGGACAAGGCGATCCATGTCGAGGACGACGATCTGCACGGCACGGACATCGTGGGCACGTCGCTGGTGTTGGCGAAGGCGATCGAGAAGGCCGGCTTCGATCTGGTGGTCTCGGGTATGGCGTCGACGGACGGCACGGCGGGTGTGGTCCCGGCGCTGCTGGCGGAGCGGCTGGGTGTGCCGCAGGTGACGCTGCTCTCGGAGGTGTCGGTCCAGGGTGGTGTGGTGACGGGCCGCCGTGACGGTGACACGGCGTCGGAGCAGGTGGAGGCGTCCCTGCCGGCGGTGGTGTCGGTGACCGACCAGTCGGGCGAGGCGCGTTACCCCTCGTTCAAGGGGATCATGGCGGCGAAGAAGAAGCCGGTCACCTCCTGGGACCTCTCGGATCTGGACATCGAGGCCGAGGAAGTGGGCCTGGAGGGCGCCTGGACGAAGGTCGATTCCGCGGCTGAGCGTCCGGCGCGCAGTGCGGGCACGATCGTCAAGGACGAGGGCGAGGGCGGCAAGCAGCTCGCCGAGTTCCTCGCGGGCCAGAAGTTCATCTGAGCCCCGTCTGCTCGAATCACCCGCTCTGTCCTCATCTTTCGCACGCAGGAGAGAAGAAGTCCCATGGCTGAAGTTCTGGTCTACGTCGATCACGTGGACGGTGCCGTCCGCAAGCCCACCCTTGAACTGCTGACCCTGGCCCGCCGTCTGGGCGAGCCCGTCGCGCTGGCGATCGGTGCCGGTGCCGCCGACACCGCCGCGACCCTCGCCGAGCACGGCGCGACCCGTGTCCTGACGCACGATGCCGCCGAGTACGCCGACTACCTCGTCGTGCCGAAGGTGGATGCGCTGCAGGCCGCCTACGACAGCGTGTCCCCGGCCGCCGTGCTGGTCCCCTCCTCCGCGGAGGGCAAGGAGATCGCCGCGCGTCTCGCGGTGCGGATCGGGTCGGGTGTCATCACCGACGCCACCGACCTGACGGCCGGCGACTCGGGTCCGGTCGCCACCCAGTCGGCGTTCGCCGCGTCCTTCACCACCACCACCCGGGTGGCCAAGGGCACCCCGGTCATCACCGTCAAGCCCAACAGTGCCCCGGTCGAGTCCGCCCCGGCCACCGGTGCGGTCGAGGCGCTCACCGTGACGTTCTCCGAGCAGGCCAGGGGCACCAAGGTCACCGCGCGCACGGCGCGTGAGTCGACCGGGCGCCCCGACCTGACCGAGGCCGCGATCGTGGTCTCCGGCGGACGTGGTGTCAACGGCGCGGAGAACTTCGCGATCATCGAGGCCCTCGCCGACTCCCTCGGCGCGGCGGTCGGCGCTTCCCGCGCCGCGGTCGACGCGGGCTGGTACCCGCACTCCAACCAGGTCGGCCAGACCGGCAAGTCCGTCTCCCCGCAGCTGTACATCGCCAACGGCATCTCCGGCGCGATCCAGCACCGGGCCGGCATGCAGACCTCGAAGACCATCGTCGCGGTCAACAAGGACGCCGAAGCCCCGATCTTCGACCTCGTCGACTACGGCGTCGTCGGCGACCTCTTCGACGTCGTCCCCCAACTCACCGAGGAAATCAACACCCGCAAGGGCTGACAGCAGCACGAAGGCCGGAGGCCCGGGACCGATATCGGTCCCGGGCCTCCGGCCTTCGTGCGTATGCCTCAGCCGGCGCGGCGGACCCGCGCTGCCTTGCGGGCGTCGGCGAGCTGGCGGGCCTCGGAGGTGCGGCGCGAGTCACCACCGGCGCGGCCCGGGCGCGAGCCCATGCCGCGGAACGGGGCACCGCCGCGCTTGGGCCGCTCCGTGGCCGGCGCGGGGCCGGCGATCGGGACGCCGGAGGGCGCCTGAGCACCGGTGATACGGCTCAACTCGGCCTCGCCGGACCGGACTTGGGTGATCTGCGGCCGGATACCGGCGTCGCGCATCAGCCGGCTCATGTCGCGGCGCTGGTTGGGCAGGACGAGGGTGACGACGCTGCCGGACTCACCGGCACGGGCCGTACGGCCGCCGCGGTGCAGGTAGTCCTTGTGGTCGCTCGGCGGGTCGACGTTGACCACGAGGTCGAGGTTGTCGACGTGGATGCCGCGCGCCGCGACGTTCGTGGCGACGAGCGCCGTGACCGTACCGGCCTTGAACTGGGCCAGGGTGCGGGTGCGCTGCGGCTGGGACTTCCCGCCGTGCAGGGCGGCGGCCCGCACGCCGCTGCCGAGCAGGTGCTTGGTGAACTGGTCGACGGCGTGCTTGGTGTCGAGGAACATGATGACGCGCCCGTCGCGGGCCGCGATCTCGGTGGCGGCGGCGAACTTGTCGGCGCCGTGCACATGCAGTTCGTGGTGCTCCATCGTGGTGACGGCGCCCGCCGACGGGTCGACGGAGTGGACGACCGGGTCGTGCAGGTAGCGGCGCACCAGCAGGTCGACGTTGCGGTCGAGGGTGGCCGAGAACAGCATTCGCTGGCCCTCGGGGTGCACCAGGTCGAGCAGCTCGGTGACCTGCGGCATGAAGCCCATGTCGGCCATCTGGTCGGCCTCGTCCAGGACGGTGATCTTCACCCGGTCCAGGCGGCAGTCCTTGCGCTCGATGAGGTCCTTGAGGCGTCCGGGCGTCGCGACGACGACCTCTGCGCCACCGCGCAGGGCACTGGCCTGACGGCCGATGGACATGCCGCCGACGACGGTGGCCATCCGCAGCTTCAGCGACCGGGCGTACGGGGTGAGCGCCTCGGTGACCTGCTGGGCGAGCTCCCGCGTGGGGACGAGGATGAGGCCGAAGGGCTGCTTGGCGTCGGCGCGCTGGCCCGCGAGTCGCGCGAGGAGCGCGAGCCCGAAGGCGAGGGTCTTGCCGGAGCCGGTGCGGCCGCGGCCCAGGACGTCCCGGCCCGCGATCGAGTTCGGCAGCGTGGCCGCCTGGATCGGGAACGGCACGGTCACGCCGAGGCCGGTGAGCGTCTTGAGGATCTCGGCCGGCAGGTCGAGCTCTCCGAAGGTCTCCACGGCGGGGAGGGCGGGCGTGACGGTGACGGGCAGGGCGAACTCACCCTGCGGCGCGGCGGACCTGCGCCCGTAGCCACCGGAGCTCTTGCCTCCGGTGCGTCCCTGGCCCTGGCCCTGGGGTCGAAAACGGGCACCCCGGTCACCGCCGGCGGAACCCCTGCGAGGGTTGGAGTAACGGTCGTTCGTGCGAGCTGAACGGTTCATGGAGAACCTTCCTCGATATGGCACGTATCGAGGAATTCCCGGCGTATGAGCGCCGGACGAATTGCAAGAACGAGCCGAATAACAGACTGAAAATCGGCCGGCGCGCCGGTACGGAGAATGGCGACGCCTGACGTAGGAATACTGGGATTCCGCTGCGGCAGGCGGCTCTCGGACGGGCCGGATCAATGGGGTGCGGGGGTCTGGGCGCCCCGCCGGGGTGGTGTGCCACCCGGTGGTCGTGCCTACCCGGGCGGGATGCCCCGCAAACAGCAACGAGCTGGTGCCCGTACCACTGGGGTACGGGCACCAGCTGCGCTCAACGCTTCAGCGTCAGGCGGGAACGATGTTCTCCGCCTGCGGGCCCTTCTGGCCCTGCGTGACATCGAAGTTCACCTTCTGGCCTTCCTGAAGCTCACGGAAGCCCTGGGTGGCGATGTTCGAGTAGTGGGCGAAGACGTCGGGGCCGCCACCCTCCTGCTCGATGAAGCCGAAGCCCTTTTCCGAGTTGAACCACTTCACGGTGCCAGTAGCCATATGCAAATTCTCCTTCGGGGCAGTGCCCGTGATCCGC
Source organism: Streptomyces sp. NBC_01003 (assembly GCF_045162695.1). NCBI lineage: Bacteria > Bacillati > Actinomycetota > Actinomycetes > Kitasatosporales > Streptomycetaceae > Streptomyces > Streptomyces sp. NBC_01003. Next base: position 8,588,682 of record NZ_CP108707.1, on the reverse strand, counting down.
ACTGTGCGAACCTCGGCGTCGCCGCAATGATTGCCCCGCCCGGAAAAATGCATCCGGAAATAGAAAAGCGCCCGGCAACGTGAAGTCACCTAAGGCACTTGAAGTATCTATGGGAACCACAACTGCAACTGAGATTGAGACTAGCACGAAACGAGCTTCGGGGCACGGTGAGCCAGGAGATTTCGCGCGTCGCCGCGAACCTTCACCCCAGGTTGAGCAAATCCCGGCGCCCCGGGCCCCGGATATTCACTTCACCGGCGGCTGTCGGACAGGGACGGATAGTCCGTGTAGCCCGTCTCCCCTCCTACGTACATCAGGTACCTGTCGCGGACCTGATTGAGCGGTGCGCCCACGCGCAGCCGCTCGACGAGGTCCGGGTTGGCCAGGAACGGGCGGCCGAGTGCCACCAGGTCGGCGCCGGCGGCCAGGAGGCGCTCGCCCTCGTGCCTGCCGCCGTCGGCGGGAATCCGCTCCCGCGGCAGCACGGGGTTGGCGATCAGCGTGCCGGTCCAGCGCTTGCGGAGGTCCTGGAAGAGCAGATTGTCGGGGTCGGCGAAGACGATGTGCAGATAGGCGAGGTCCAGGTCCGAGAGGGCGTCGACGAGTGCCGGGTAGATGTCATCGGTGTCTCCCTCCTCCATGCCGTTGACGGTGAGTCCTGGGGAGATCCGCAGGCCCACCCGCTCGGGGCCGATCGCGTCGGCCACGGCGCGGACCACCTCGACCACGAACCGGATGCGGCCCTCGACGGTTCCTCCGTAGGCGTCGGTGCGGTGGTTGGTGCCCTGGCCGAGGAACTGGTGGAGGAGGTAGCCGTTGGCGCCGTGCACCTCCACTCCTTCGAAGCCCGCCGCCACGGCCTTGCGGGCGGCCTCGGCGAAGTCGGCGACGGTGGAGCGGATGTCGCCGGGCGTCATCTCCTTCGGTACAACGGCGGGCTGGTGGCCGGTCGGGGTGTGGATGGTGTCGGGGAGCGGGACGGGCGAGGGGGCGACCGGGGTCAGGCCGCCGCTGTTGTCGGGGTGCCCGATCCGGCCGCCGTGCTGGAGCTGGAGGAACATCCGGCCGCCGGCGGCACGGACCTCGTCGGTCACGTGCCGCCAGCCCTCGACGTGGGCCTCGTTGTGGATGGCCGTGATGTTGGCGTAGGTCTGTCCGACGGCATTGGGCGTGGACGCCTCGGCGATGATCAGGCCCGCGGTGGCGCGCTGCGCGTAGTAGGTGGCCATGACGGGCTGCGGGACGCCGTCCGCAGTGGCGCGGTTACGGGTCATGGGCGCCATCACGAGGCGGTTGGGCAGGGTCAGCGTGCCGAGGCGAGCGGTTTCGAAGAGGCGGGACGTCGTCATGGCGGCTCTCCTTGCATCGGGGTGAGTGGTGTGCCGGTGTGCGGTCTGGCCGTTCATGACGTCCTCGCCGTGCGGCGGGCGGGGAATCCATGGCTGCGGGCGGCGACGACCACGGCGAGTACGGGGATCAGGAGCATGAGGACGGTCCAGGGGAAGGAGCGGGATCCGGCCAGGTCGAGGAGGATCCCGCCCACGATTCCGCCGCCGGCCATGGCCACGTTCCAGAGGGTGACGAGCATGGCCTGCGCCGCGTCCGCCGACTCGCCTCCCGCGTCGCCCGCGGCGGTCTGCAGGAGCGTGGGGGCGCCGCCCCAGCCGAGACCCCACAGCGTCACGGCCGCGTAGACCAGGGCGGAACTGTCGGACAGCAGGGCGAGTACGGCCGCCGCCACGGCGACCAGCAGGGCGGCTGCGACGGTCAGGGCGCGCAGGTGCCGGTTGATCAGGACACCCACGATCCAGATGCTTGCCAGGGACGCGGCTCCGAAGACGAGGAGTACGAGATCGGTGGAGTTCCCCATGCCCACCCCGTCGAGGAACGTCGCGACGAACGTATAGAGGACGGTGTGGGCCAGAACGAAGACGAGGGTGACGAAGAGAACCGGGGGCACGCCGGGCACACGGAGCGCCCGCAGGATCGGCGGCCGGGCCTCCTGCCGCGGTCCTGGCTGGTCGGGGACGGCCGCGGCGATCCATCCGAGCAGGGCGACGGTGAGGACGGTCATGCTCAGGAACGCGGTCTGCCAGTTCACGGCCTTGCCGAGGAACGTGCCCGCGGGCACGCCCAGGGACAGTGCGACCGGGATGCCCGCCATCGCGATCGCGATGGCCCTGCCCTGGAGGTGGGCGGGCGCGAGGCGCCGAGCGTAACCGGCGAGCAGCGCCCAGGCCAGGCCGGCGGCGACCCCGGCCACGAACCGGGCCACCATCGTGAGGGGGAAGTTCGCCGAGAGAGCGGTGACGGTGTTGGCGACGCCGAACCCCGCCATCGCCGTCATCAGGAGCCGCTTGCGGCGCCATCCGGCGGTGGCCGCGGTGAGGGGGATCGCCGTGAGGGCGGTGCCGATCGCGTAGACCGTCACGGTCTGCCCGGTGGCCGATTCGCCGACTCCCAGGTCCCGGCTCATCGCGGGAAGCAGGCCCGCGGGCAGTGTCTCCGTCAGGCTCGTGACGAAGACGGCGGTGGCGAGCGCGAGCAGGGCAGGGAGGGGCAGTTTGTGCCTGTGGGCCGGGCCGATGACGGCGGGGGTGGCGGGCGACCTGTCGGTCGGCTCCGTCCTGGTGACGTCTGTTCCGTTCATGCGACGACAGTGCAGGTCGGGGCTTCGGGAACGCTGATGGTCCGCTGACGGTCGGCGGCTGCGTCGTGTGTACGGTGCTCCCATGCGGTTCGGGGTGCTTGGTCCACTGACGGTGCGGGACGGCGACGGGGAGCCGGTCGTGGTTCCCGAGGTGAAGGTCCGGGCCCTCCTCACCGCACTGCTGGTCCACGAGGGGCGGCCCGTCTCCGCCGACCGCCTCATCGACGGGCTGTGGGGCGACGACCTTCCCGGAAACCCCGCCAACGCCCTCCAGGCGAAGGTCTCCCAACTGCGCAGGGCGCTCGGCCGGGACCGTGTGGTGCGCCAGGCGCCCGGTTACCGGCTCTGCCTCGACGAGGCCGGTGACGAAGTGGACGCGCACCGCTTCCTGAACCTGGTGGACCGGGCGGGATCCGCGGCGGGCCCGCGCGAGCGAGCCGAACTCCTCACCGAGGCACTGGAGTTGTGGCGTGGTCCGGCGTACGCAGATTTCGCGGACGAGGAGTTCGTACGTACTGCTGCGCAGCGCCTGACGGAGCAGCGGCTGGCCGTCCTCGAGGAACGGGCCGAGGCGCTCCTCGAGTCGGGCGACCTCACGCTCCTGACCGGGGAGCTGGCGGATCTCGTCGCGCGCCATCCGCTACGGGAACGGCTGCGCGCCGTCCAGCTGCGGGCGCTGTATCTGACGGGTCGGCAGAGTGAGGCGCTGGCCTCGTACGCGGAGCTTCGGGGCCGGCTCGCGGACGAGCTCGGGCTCGACCCGAGCCCCGAACTCGCCGCGCTCCACGAGGCGATCCTGCGCCAGGACGCGTCGCTCGCCCCTCCCCCGGCCTCTCCTGCGGGCGCCGTGCCTCAGTCCACACCTCCCCGGTCGAACCTTCCCGCCCCGCTCACGGCGCTCGTGGGCCGTGACCGTTCACTGGCCGAGATCGCTCAACTCCTCGCCACGGAACGGCTGGTCACGCTCACCGGCCCGGGCGGGGTCGGCAAGACGCGGCTCGCGGTCGAGGCGGCACGGCGGACCCCGGACGCACCCGACGGGGTGTGGCTGGTCGAACTCGCCGGTGAGCGTCGCGGGAGCGTGGCCGATCTGGCGCAGGTCGTCTCGGCGGCGCTCGGCCTGCGGGACGACGCGCTTTCGGGGCCGCCCGGGCAAGGCGCGACGGCCGCTCCCGGGCAACGGCTCGCCGCAGCTCTGCGGGACCGCAGGTCGCTGCTCGTCCTGGACAACTGCGAGCAGGTCGTCGAGGCGGTGGCGCAGCTCGCCGATACGCTGCTGAGCCGCGCGCCGCACCTGCGGATCCTGGCCACCACCCAGGAGCCGCTGTGCGTCGCCGGGGAGACGGTGCATGCGGTCGAACCACTGCAACCCGAGGACGCGGTACGCCTGTTCACGGCGCGCGCCGCGGCGGCCTCCCCCGGGTTCTCGCTCGACGAGGCCTCTCCTGAGACCTGTGCGGCGGTACTGGAGATCTGCCGGCGCCTCGACGGCATCCCGCTCGCCCTCGAACTGGCGGCGACGCGCGTACGGGCCCTGGGCGTAGGGGAGTTGGCGGCCCGGCTCGAGGACCGCTTCCGGGTACTCACGTCGGGGCGACGGGGTGCCCCGCCGCGTCAGCAGACCCTTCGGGCGGTCATCGACTGGAGCTGGGAGCTGCTCAGCGCTCCTGAGCGGACCGTGCTGCGGCGCCTGGCCGTGCACCGCGACGGCTGCACTCTGGAGGCGGCGGAGGAGGTGTGCGCGGGCGGCGGGGTGCACCGCGACGAGGTTCTCGACCTCGTGACGCGGCTGGTCGACCGGTCGCTGGTCGTCGTGGTGACCGGCCCCGGAGGTACGGGCCCCCGCTACCGGCTCCTCGAGTCCGTCGCCGCGTACGCGACGGAGCGCCTGCACGAGAGCGACGAACTCGACGGAGTACGCGACCGGCATCTGCGCCACTACACGGAACTGGCAGAGCGTGCCGAGCCCCGGCTCCGTGGGCGCGGGCAGCGCGAGTGGCTCGGCCGGCTCGACGCCGAGACCGCCAATCTGCGGGCGGCGCTCGACGAAGCCACGCGGCGCGCGTCGACGGGTGGTGCGGCCGATGACGCCGTGCGCCTGGCGACCGCCCTGTCCTGGTGGTGGCTGCTGCGGGGCCGACTGGGCGAGGCCCGTCGTGCCCTGTCTGCCGTGCTCGCCGTGGCGCCGTCCGCGGGCGAACTCCGGGTACTGAGCGATGCGTTCGGGCTGATGACGGGAGAGCGGCCCCCGGCGACGCCGTGCCCGGACGCCGCGGTCGCCGATCCTGTGCGGCGGGGGCGCGCCGTGTGGTTCTCCGCGTACGGCCTGTTCAGGTCGGGTGACCTCACCGCCAGCGAGGAGGCCGTCTCGCAGGCGCTCGCCCTCTTCGCCGCCGAGGACGACCGGTGGGGTACGGCGGCGGCTCTCGGGCTGCGGGCGATGCATGCTCTCATCCGCGGGGACCTGGCTGCGCTCGGGCGCGACGGGCTGCGCAGCGCGGCGCTCTTCCGTGAACTCGGGGACCAGTGGGGTGAGTTGCAGACGGTGGAGCCACTGGCGGCGCTCGCCGAGATCAAGGGTGAGTACGCGGAGTCCGCCCGGCGCCACGAGGAGGGCCTGCGTATGGCGCGGGAACTCGGCCTGGACGCGGAGGTCTCCGCCCGGCTGTCGGGCCTGGGCCGGCTCGCGCTGCTCGACCGCGGCTGGGACCGGGCAGCCGACCTGCACGAGCAAGCCCGGCGATCGGCGTCCGAACAGGGCTACAAGTACGGGGAACTCCACGCCGAGATGGGCCTGGCCCTCGGCGCACGCCGCTCCGGCGACCTCGATGCGGCGGAGGCGCATCTGTTGCGCATCCGCGACGAGTTCCGTGACGTGTCGTCGGAGGCGGGCGATCATCTGCTCCGGGCGGAATGGGGCTTCGTCGCCGAACTGCGCGGGGATGCGGGCGGGGCGGCAGCCCACCATCTCCTCGGCCTGGACGTCGCCTGCGCCATCGGCGAGCCGCGCGCCGTGGCCCTCTCCCTGGAGGGCCTGGCGGGCGCGGCAGCACTCACCGATGCCGCGGATCGGGCGGCCGAGCTCCTCGGGGCCGCGGACGCGGCCCGCCGCAGCGCGGGCGCCCCACTCCCACCCGCGGAACGCGGCGACGTGGACCGCATCACGGCGAGGGCGACGGCGGCGCTGGGTGAGACGGCCTTCGCGGAGGCGTACGGGGAGGGCGCGAAGCTGTCCCCCGAGGGGGCGGCAGACACCGCGCGGCTCCACTTTCACGCTGCCGCGTCGGACCAGGCTCCTGGGCACTAGGGAGCGCCTGGGACGAGGTCCACGGCCGCCGCGTTCCGGGCGCGGGTGCGCGACGCGCTCGCGGGGGCGCCCGCGCCTACCGAGTACGCACTCCTGCCCTTCGCCGACGAAGCCGAGCCGGGGCCCTCCGGCCGCCGAGGGTCACCTCTCCCCCGTCGCCAACAGGCGCCGCTCCCCCGCCTCGCCGTCATGATGGATCGGTGTGCGCGAGGTGGTCAGGGGTGCGCCCGTGCCGCCCTGCCTCGACGCGATGATTTCCGCGGCGATGGACAGGGCCGTCTCCTCGGGTGTGCGGGCGCCGAGGTCCAGACCGATGGGCGAGTGCAGGCGCGACAACTCCTCGTCGCTCAGGCCGACTTCGCGAAGGCGGCGGTCGCGGTCCTCGTGGGTGCGGCGTGAGCCCATCGCTCCGACGAACGCGACGGGCAGCCGTAGCGCGATCTCCAGGAGCGGGATGTCGAACTTCACGTCGTGGGTGAGCACGCACAGGACCGTGCGTTCGTCGGTTGTGGTGCGCCGCAGGTAGCGGTGCGGCCAGTCGACCACGATGTCGTCCGCCTCGGGAAAGCGGGCCCGCGTGGCGAAGACGGGGCGGGCGTCGCACAGCGTCACGTGATAGCCGAGGAACTTGCCCGCACGGACCAGCGCCGCCGCGAAGTCGACAGCGCCGAACACGATCATCCGGGGCGGCGGCACGCTCGACTCGACGAACAGCGTCAGGTCGGCGTCGCAGTGGGAGCCGCCGGCCGAGAGGTCGAACGTACCGGTGCGGCCCGCCGCGAGCAGGGCCCGCGCCTCGGCCGCCACGGTCCGCTCGAGGCCGGAGCCTCCGCCGAGCCCTCCCTCGTACGAGCCGTCCGCCCCCACGAGCAGCGCTCCGCCCCGCAGTTCGTCCGGTCCGCGGACCACCCGGGCGAGCGCGGCCGTCTCGCCCCGGGCGGCGGCCGCGAGCGCCGCCGCGAACACGGCCCTGTCCAGCGCGTCGGCGCGCACCGGCGTGACGAGGACCTCGATGACCCCACCGCAGGTGAGCCCCACGGCGAAGGCGTCCTCGTCGCTGTAGCCGAACCGCTCCAGGACGGACCCGCCGTCCTGGAGCACCTGCACACACAGGTCGTAGACCGCCGCTTCGACGCAGCCGCCGGAGACCGAGCCGATGACGGTGCCCTCGCTGTCGACGGCGAGGGCGGCGCCGGGCTGGCGGGGTGCGCTGCCGCCCACCGAGACGACGGTGGCGACGGCGAAGTCCCGGCCCTGCCCGGCCCACCGGTTCAGCTCGCCAGCGATGTCAAGCATCGCCGTCACCTGCGGCAGGGGCCCCGGCCGACAGTACGCGGTCGGGCCGGATCGGCAGGTGCCGGTGGCGGACGCCGGTCGCGTGCCAGACCGCGTTGGCGACGGCGGCCGCCGCGCCCACGATGCCGATCTCGCCGATGCCCTTGATCCCGACGGGGTCGTCCGCGTCGGGATCGTCGACCCAGTCCGCCTCGATCAGGGGTACGTCGGCGTTGGCGGCGAAGTGGTAGCCCGCGAGGTCGGCGCCGACGTGACCGCCCGTGGCCTGGTCCCTGATCGCCTCTTCGTGCAGTGCCATGGACAGTCCCCAGATCATCCCGCCGATGAACTGGCTGCGCGCGGTCAGCGGGTTGACGATCCTGCCGGCCGCGAAAACGCCGAGCATCCGCCGTACGCGTACCTCGCCGGTGGTGACGTCGACGGCGACCTCGGCGAACTGGGCGCCGAAGGAGTGCCGTTCCTTCTGGGAGAGGGAGCCGACGGCGGCGCTGGTGTCGGATCGCACGGTGATGCCCTGCGGCGGAATGTCGCCGCCCAGGGCCAACTGCTCCCGCAGGTCTCGCGCGGCGGTCGTGACGGCCCAGCCCCAGGAGCGGGTGCCCATCGAGCCGCCCGAGATCGCCGCCGGGCCGAAGTCGCTGTCGCCGATGCGCACATGGACGCGCTCGCCGGCCACATCGAGGGCCTCCGCGGCGAGCAGGGTCAGCGCGGTCCGCGCCCCCGTGCCCACGTCCGACGCGCCGATCCGCACCGTGAAGGTACCGTCGGCCTCAGCGGTCACGGCCGCCGTGGACGGTGCCACGATCACCGGGAAGGTGGCCGCCGCCGTGCCGGTGCCGAGCAGCCAGCGCCCTTCGCGCCGCACGCCGGGACGTGGGTCCCGGTCCGCCCAGCCGAACCTGCGGGCCCCCTCGTCGAAGCAGGCCAGCAGGTTGCGGGAGCCGAACGGCAGCCCGGAGACCGGGCCCACGTCCGGCTCGTTGCGGGCACGCAGCGCGATCGGGTCCATGCCGCACCGTTCGGCGAGTTCGTCGAGCGCGGACTCCAGGGCGAACGAGCCCGGAGCCTCACCGGGGGCGCGCATGAAGGTCGGCGTCGGCACGTCCAGGCGCACCACCCGGTTGACGCTGCGGTGAGCGTCGGCGGCGTACATCGGACGCCCGAACCCGGCGCTGGCCTCGACGAATTCGTGGACCGTCGACGTGAGGCTGTGCGCCTGGTGGTCGAGAGCACGCAACCGCCCGTCGGCGTCGGCGCCGAGCCTGACGCGCTGGGCCGTGGGGCTGCGGTAGCCGACGAGCGAGAACATCTGACGTCGGGTCATGACGACCCTGACCGGGCGGTCGAGTACGGTCGCCGCCATCACGGCGAGGATCTGGTGCACGCGCACACCCTTGGACCCGAAGGCACCGCCGATGTGCTCGGACCGCACCCGCACCGAGGCCGGGTCGAGCGAGAACAGTTTCGCCAGCTCCTGCGCCACCCACATGCTGCCCTGGTTCGAGTCGACGACTTCGAGGCGTCCGCCGTCCCAGCGCGCCATCGCCGCGTGCGGTTCCATCGAGCTGTGGTGCTCTTCCGGGGTGGTGTACTCCGCGTCCACGACATGGACGGACGCGGCGAGTTCGGCCGCGAGGTCGCCCTTCTCCGCCAGCATGCCGTCGCCGTCCGGTGTGTAGATGCCGGCGTGTCCGGCGGAGAACGCGACGTCGTGCGGCTCCTCGTCGTACCGCACCACCAGCGCCTCGGCGGCCTCCCTGGCCTGCTCGGTGGTCTCAGCGACGACCAGCGCCACCGGCCAGCCCACGAACGGCACCCGGTCGTGCTGGAAGACCTCGACGATCGGGTCGGGCCGCCCCAGCATGCCGACGTAGTTCCCGTCGACGCGCGGCGCGTTGCCGTGGTGCAGCACGGCCAGCACCCCGGGCATCCCGCGGACGGGGTCCGACTCGATCGAGCGGATGCGGCCGCGGGCGACGGTGGACAACACCAGCCAGCCGTGGGCGAGTTCGGCGGCGGGGACATCCCCCGCGTACCGGGCTGCCCCGGTGACCTTCTCCAGCCCCTCCACCCGGGTGTACGAGGCGCCGACGGTGCCCGTCACCGGGGCTGCCGTGGTCGTCGTGGTCATCGGGCGGCCTCCTCGGCGAGCTCGGTCAGCACGGCCACGACGAGATTGCGCATCAGCGTCACCTTGTATCCATTGTGGGGCAGCGTCTCGGCGGCCGCGAGTTCGGCTTCCGCGGCGGCGACGAAGGCCTCGGCGGTCGCGGGGCCGCCGGTCAGGGCGCGTTCGGCCTCGTGAGCGCGCCAGGGCCGGGACGCGACCGCCCCGAAGGCGAGGCGCACTTCGTGGACCGTTCCGTCCCGGACGTCGAGCGCCGCCGCGACGGAGCCGATCGCGAACGCGTAGGACGCGCGCTCGCGGACCTTGCGGTAGCGGGACAGGGCGGCGACGGGCGTCGGGGGCAGGATGACGGCGGTGATCAGCGCGCCGGGCGGCAGAGCGGTCTCCACGTGCGGGGTCTCCCCCACGGGCGAATAGAACTCCGCCAGCGCCAACTCGCCCGGGCCGTCGACCGTCTCGTACGAGACGACTGCGTCGAGCGCGGCGAGCGCCACTCCCATGTCCGAGGGGTGGACGGCCACGCACTGCGCGGAGGCGCCGAGGATCGCCGCGTTGTGGTGCTCGCCCTCGATGGCGGGGCAACCGCTGCCCGGCGTGCGCTTGTTGCAGGGTTTGGCCAGGTCGGTGAAGTAGCCGCAGCGCGTGCGCTGGAGCAGATTGCCGCCGACGGTGGCCATGTTGCGCAGCTGACCCGAGGCACCGGCGAGGACGGCCTGCGCCAGCATCGGGTAGCGGCGCCGCACTTCGGGATGGGCGGCGAGGTCGCTGTTGGTGACCGTCGCACCGATGCGCAGGCCGCCTTCCGGCGTCAACTCGATCTCGCCCAGCGGCAGTTCGCGGACGTCGACGAGGTTGGCGGGCCTCTCGACGCCGATCTTCATCAGGTCGACGAGGTTGGTGCCGCCGCCCAGACAGCGCGCGTCGGGGTCGGCGTCGAGCAGGGCGACCGCGGCGGGCACGTCGAAGACGCGCTCGTATCCGAACTCCTTCATGCGACGGCCTCCGTTCCTGCGGCGCGGGCGACGGCGTTGACGATCGACACGTAGGCGCCGCAGCGGCACAGGTTGCCGCTCATCCGCTCCCGGATCTCGTCGGCGGTCAGCTCCGGAACGCCCGCCTCCGGCCGTACGTCGGCGGTCACGGCGCTCGGCCAGCCCGCCGCGTGCTCCTCGATGACCGCGAGGGCCGAACAGATCTGGCCAGGAGTGCAGTAACCGCACTGGTACCCGTCGAGATCGAGGAACGCCTGCTGCACCGGATGCAGTCCGTCGGCGTCGGCCACGCCCTCGATGGTGGTGATCTCACGCCCCTCGGCCGCCACCGCGAGCTGCAGGCAGGAGACGGCGCGGCGGCCGTCGAGGAGGACGGTGCAGGCGCCGCACTGGCCCTGGTCGCAGCCCTTCTTCGTGCCCGGCAGATCGAGGCGCTCGCGCAGTGCGTCGAGCAGGGTGGTGCGGTGGTCGACGGGCAGCGTGTACTTCTCGCCATTGATGTTCAGCGTGATGACGCTGGACGTCGATGGGGCCATGATCAGCCTTCTTTCGCTCATGGGTGCGAGAGCTGTACGTGGAGGGAGAACTTCGGGGTTTCGCGCCTGTCGCGCGCTCGGCGGCCGAAAAGCCGCTTGCGGTGGTCACCGGCCCTCCACTCGAGCCGGGTCTGCCGCTATGGTGGAGCCAAGCGGACAACTGTCCACTACGCCGACGCTAACGGACGACTGTCCGCTTAGCAAGGGCATACCGGTTCTTGGCACTGCCGTACGGATTCGCGATTCCCGGAAGGGGGACGGGTGCAGCCGAAGAAGGAAGCGCCGCTCCGCTCGGACGCGCAACGCAATCGCGACCGCATCCTGGAAGTGGCGCTGACCGAGCTGACACGGTCGGCGGACGCCCCGCTGAGCGCGATCGCGAAGAAGGCATGCGTCGGCCAGGGCACGTTCTACCGCAACTTCCCCAACCGCGAGTCCCTCGTGCTCGAGGTCTACCGCTACGAGATGCAGCAGGTCGCCGACACCGCGTCCCACCTGCTCGCCACCCGCGCGCCCGACGAGGCCCTGCGCGCATGGATGGACCGCCTGGCCCAGTACGCCATGGCGAAGGCCGGTCTGGCGGACGCGCTGCGCCAGGCCACTACGCGCGGCAGCCTCGCCGCCCTCGGGCACGGCCCGGTGACATCGGCCATGTCGCTCCTGCTCACGGCGAACGAGGAGGCGGGCACGATCCGCCCCGGGGTGACACCGGAGGACTTCGCACTCGCCATCGCCGGGCTCTGGCAGATCGACCCGCACGGCGACTGGCAGTCGCGCGCCGGGCGGCTGCTCGACCTCGTCATGGACGGCCTGCGCGCCGGTGCGCCGGGAGCCGCCTGAGGCGGGCGAGTCGCGCGCGACCTCGCGCCGACGGCCCGGTCAGGGCGTGGGCGGCCGGGGCCGCGGGGGTCTGGGCGGCCCGTCGTCCAGCGCGTCGGGGCTCGTTACGGGTGGCCAGACCGGCCGGTGCGTGGGAGGCAGCGACAACAGGGCCTGGCCGACGGACCGTTGGGCGGGGAGGAGATCGACACTGCCTGTCTGGGTGAGCAGTTCGGTCAGCCGGCGCCCCGCCCCCGCGAGGAGGAGCTTGCCGCCGCGGCGGTCCAGGAGCCATCGCATGGCCAGCAGGCAGTAGAGACCGCGTGAGTCACAGAAGGAGAGCGCGGTGACGTCGAGGACGAGGTACGGGTGACCCGCGTCGACGCAGGCGCCGAGCGTGCCCAGGAAGAGTCCCTCGGCGCTCTGGTCGAGTTCGCCGCTGACCCGCAGCACCGCGCAGCCGTCGCAGCTCGCCAGCTCGGTGATCATCAAACGATGGCTCTGCGTGGACATCACACCTCCATCCGGCCGACGTACGAAGGCCCTTGGCGTCGAGCCTCGCACACACCGGCGCCGGTCCCCGAACCGGACAAGTGCCCCGGGGTGGCACGATCAGGCCGTGCCGGGCCCCGGTTCACGGCCGGCGCGGGTGCCGGGCGACCGTTGCGGTGAGGGTCTCCCACCATGCCCCCGATCGCGCGTGACGTCACGGGTCCGGCGGGGAGCAGCGTGGGCGTGCACCCCGCCGGCGTGTGGCCGACGGGGTGCACGGCGCGCCCGCGCAGGCTTCTTCAGCTCTTGCCGAGCACCTTGTTCATCTGCCCGATCTCGGCGGTCTGCGCGGTCACCACGTCCGCGGCGAGGCGCGTCGCGGGGCCGTACTTGCCGTCGGACTTCTCGGTCCTGCCCATCGCGACGGCGCCCTCGTGGTGCTTGACCATCATCGCGAGGAACTTCTTGTCGAAGTCGTCGCCGGACGCCTTCTTGAGCTCGTCCATGTCACCGGCGCTCATCATGCCGGGCATGGACGAGGACATGTCGTGGCCCATGCCCGACATTTCGGCGGGGACTTCCTCACCCCATGCGGTGAGCCAGCCGGACATCTCCTCGATCTCGGGGTCCTGGGCCCCCTTGATCCTGGCGGCGAGGCTCTTCACGTCCTTCGACGCGGCGCGCCCCTCGGCCAGTCCGGCCATCTCCACGGCCTGCCGGTGGTGCTGGATCATCTCCTTGGCGAAGGAGACGTCGGCGCTGTTGCGGCTGTCCGCGTTGCTGTGGCCGTCGGCCTGGGTCGACGCGGCCGGACGGGAAGCGGACTCCTTCGCGCCCATGTCGTGTCCCCCGGCCGGCCTGTCGCTGCCGCATGCGGCGAGGACCAGGGCGGCCGCCCCTGTGGTGGCGGCGACAAGGGCGCGGCGGACGAACGTGCGGTGTGTGGTCATGCGGAACTCCTGATGCTGATCTCGGTGAAGGGCTCGCGCGAGCGCGGCGCCGCCCGTTGGGGCATGCGGTACCGCGCGGGCCGTTCTAGATCCGCAGGAGTTGGAGTTCGGAGAGTGACGGCGGGGCACGGCCGCCGTCGGGGCCACTGCCGGCCGAGGAAGTGCGGGCCTCGGGGCGGGCGGGGCAAGTGATCACGTCGGGGAGCAGCGCGGGGGCGACTGCCGGGGGGCCTGCGACGGAGGCGGAGGCGCAGACCGAGTCGGCGTGCGCCATGTGCCCTTCGCAGCCACCCTCTCCGTGGTCGCACATGTCGGGAGCAGAAGCCTTGACGCCTTGCCGCTCGGGCCCGGCATGGTCAACCGCGTCAGCGGCGCCACCCGCACCCGTCACGGGCGCGGACGCCGGGTGCATCTCGCCGTGCGCCCCTGCCGGTACGGGTCCCAGGCCGTGCATGCCGAGCAGGCCGAGGAGCACGGCACCGACGAGCAGCCCGAGGAGCCGCAGCGTCAACTGCGGTCGCGTGGGCTGTCCTGGGCGGGTGGTCACCGCTGCATCGTAGGCAGAGGGGATTGACGAGCGCGCTCCGGGGCCGCCACGGATCAGCCGTTCGTGGCCCGCCCCGGTTCGCCCCCCGCACGGGTTCCCCGTAAAGGGGTGCGGCCGGAGGCCGGGGACAGCTTCGTCCCCGACCTCCGGCCGCACTTGTGCCGGGAGCCTCAGGCAGCGGCGGGGGTGGCCTGCTCGCTCAGGCGGCCGACGACCTCGGTCAGCGCGGTCGCGACCTCGGAGTCGTCGGCGGGGTGGGTCTCGGCGAAGCGGGTGACGGAGCCGGGGATGGACAGCTTCACGTCCTCCAGGACCGCGGCACCGGCGATGCCCGCGGCCTTGCGCGCGTCGTCCTGCGCCCACACGCCGCCGTACTGGCCGAACGCGGTGCCGACGACGGCGACGGGCTTGCCGGAGATCGCGCCGGCGCCGTACGGGCGGGACAGCCAGTCGATGGCGTTCTTCAGGACGGCGGGCATGGTGCCGTTGTACTCGGGCGAGAAGAGGAGGAAGGCGTCGGTCCGACCGGCCACCTCGCGCAGGTGCGCGGCACCGGCGGGGACGCTTCCCTCGACGTCGATGTCCTCGTTGTAGAAGGGCACGTCGGCGAGGCCGTCGAAGAGCTGGATGTCGACGCCGGCGGGCGCGTGCTTGGCGGCGGCCTCGGCGAGCTGACGGTTGTGGGAACCGGCGCGGAGGCTCCCGACGAGGGCAAGGATGCGAACAGACATGGCGGAACTCCAGATATGGGCGTATGGATCTCGTGCGGGATCCAACCGGACCGAGGTCCGTTTAAAGTTGTACCACCTATACGGACTACGGTCCACTTGCCGCTTCCCGGCGCTACTCTGAAGCCATGACCGGCCCGATCCCCCCTCTCGTCACGACGCCCGGCGCCCCGGGCGGACCGACCGACCTCGCCCTGACACCGGCCGACGAGCGGCCGGCGCTGCGCGCGGACGCGGCGCGCAACCGCACACGCCTGCTGGAGGCCGCGTCGCGCCTGCTGTCCGGGTGCGGGGCGGCGAACCTGACCATGGAGGCGGTGGCGACAGCGGCCGGAGTCGGCAAGGGGACGGTCTTCCGGCGCTTCGGCGACCGCACCGGGCTGCTCATCGCCCTCCTGGACCACCGGGAGCAGCAGCTTCAGGCGGCGTTCCTGTCGGGCCCGCCGCCGCTGGGCCCGGACGCGCCCGCCCTGGAGCGCCTGCACGCCTTCGGACCCGCCCTCATCCGCCACGAGCGGGACCACCACGAGCTGATCCTCGCCGCGCGCACCGACCCCCTGCGCAACTACGCGGTCCCGGCGAACCGGCTGCGCCACACGCACGTCATGCTGCTGCTGCGCCAGGCGGGCTTGGAGGGCGACACCGATCTCCTCGCGCACACGCTGCTGGCCGCCGCGGACACCGCGCTCGTCCACCATCTGACCGTCGAGCGGGGCATGCCGCTGGACCGCGTGGAGGCGGGATGGCACGACCTGCTCGACCGGCTCGCGCAAAAGTCCTGACCGGCTTACGTGAACACCCTGACCGGCTCGCTCGAACGCCGGACGGGTGAGCAGTCACGAAGCCTTCTCCGGCCCGTCCGGGCCCCAGTTCTCGGGCCCCGCACCATGCCAGTCGATCAGTTCCGGGTCGTCGACGGTCGTGTCCGCCTCGGGAAGGCCCGCGGCGCCCAGGAATTCCAGGACGTCGAGCAGGTTGTAGGCGGTCCCCACGTCCTTGCCGCGAATCGTCACCCGCCGGCCGCCGTCAGGCAGGGGCGGGTGCACGGTCACGGGCGCACCTTCGGACATACCTCCAGAATGGTCCCGTCAACCCGAAAACGCACCCCCAACCGAACTGATATCCGAAAACCAGGCCCCGCCTACGCCACCCTCGCCTGCCGCCGGTAACCGCCCGGGGCGAGCCCGTACTCCCGCTTGAACGCCTTGGCGAAGGCGAACTCAGAGCCATATCCGGTCCGCGCGGCGACCGCCGTCAGGGGCGCGTCGGACTCCCGTAGCAGCCGGGCCGCCGTCGTCATGCGCCAGCGGGTCAGATACGCCATGGGCGGCTCCCCCACCAGCGCGGCGAACCGCCTGGCGAACGCGGCGCGGGACAGACCCGCCCGCTCGGCCAGCCCCTCGACGGTCCACTGGGTCGACGGGTCGTCGTGAATCGCCGCAAGCGCGGGCGCGACAGCCGAGTCCCCGAGCGCCGCGGCCCAGCCCTGCGCGGCCGAGGCCGGCTGATCGTCCAGCCAGGCGCGCAGGATGTAGAGGAGCAGCGAGTCGATCAGGGTGGGCACGATGCCGTCCGAGCCGATCCGCGGATTCTCCAGCTCGGAGCCGAGGAGCTGGACGGTGGCGCTCAGTTCCGGGTGGCGGCCGTGCCGCGTCGGCAGGTGGACCACCTCGGGCAACTGGCGTACCAACGGGTGCGGGCGGCCCTGGTCCAGGTGGTAGTTGCCGCACAGCAGGCTGGTCTCGGGGCCGTCCCCGCCGAGCGTCACCGAGCCGATCGGTGACCCCTCCCGGAAGTGCTCGGCCCTGGGCTCCTCGGCCTGGCTGGAGGGGTGGTCGGCGAGAATGTGGCCCCGCCCGTCGCGCAGGAAGACGACATCGCCGGGGCTGAGCGGGATCGGCTTCAAATGCGGGGCCGTGTCCTCCAGCGGGACCAGCCAGCAGGTCCCGTAGAGCACCACGTGGAATCCGGCGCCGGCGACCGGGGGCAGCCGCAGGCCCCAGGGAGCGCGGCCGTTGGTGCGGACGGACGCCGGGCGTCCCGTGCGCATCGAGGCCAGCGCCTCGGTCAGGATGTCCATCCGGCCTCGCCCTCCCTGGTGCGGCCCGTCCCGGTCAGACCGTCAGGACAATCTTGCCCTGTACATGTCCCGAGGCGACCAGTTCGTGGGCCTTGCCCGCCTCGTCCAGCGGGAACGTCTCCTCGACGTGCGGACGGACCGCTCCCGCGTCGACGAGTTCGGCGATGGCCTCGAGCGCGGCGTAGTCGGGCTCGACCGAGATGCCGGCGAAGCGCCGCCCGGCCGCCTCCACGCGCGCGGCGAGCTCCGGGTCGCCGTGCTCCAGAATGCTGATGAGCACGCCGCCGGGACGCAGCGCGCCGAGGGACCGATCACCCTGGGCCAGCGAGTCGAGGACGATGTCGGCGTCCTTGACGACGTCGGTGAATTCGGCGGTCCGGTAGTCGATGAACTCGTCGGCGCCGAGTCCGCGGAGGAAGTCGTGCCGGGCCGCGCTGGCTATGGCGGTCACATGGGCGCCCCGCGCCTTGGCGATCTGCACGGCGAAGTGGCCGACACCGCCTGCCGCCCGCTGGATCAGGACCCGGTCGCCCTCCTTCACTCCGGCGGCCTGCACGAGGCCCTGCCACGCGGTGAGCGCGGCGAGGGGGATGGCGGCGGCGTGCACGTGGTCGACCGACGCGGGCTTACGGGCCAGCTGGCGGGACGGGGCCGCGACGTACTCGGCGTAACCGGTGGCGGCGCGGGGGAAGAACGGCATCCCGTAGACCTCGTCGCCCACGGCGAACCTGCTACCGGGAGCGGCCTCCTCGACGACGCCGGAGATGTCCCAGCCGACGCCGAACGGGGGCTCGCCCAGCAGCGGGAAGGCGCCGGACCTGACGGCCACGTCCACCGGGTTGACCGCGGCGGCGTGCACCTTGACGAGGACCTCACCGGAGAGCGGCTTCGGCCGTTCGGTCTCGACGACCTCGAGAACCTCGGGACCACCGAAGGACTTCTGAATGACTGCACGCACAGTAACTCTCCCTGTTTCAGCTGGAGTTGGGGGCACCGACCCCGGATCCGGCCAGGCGCCCTGCTTGATGTCTCAACCGTAGGGAGATCGAATGAGCCGCTGAATAGCCTTCCGTCTCGGCCGCATGTCCCAGCGTCTCGATGACCGGGATCTCCGGGCATGCGCGAGCGGCGGATCGCCTACGCGCGTTGCCAGACGACGACCGCGAGCGTCATCTGCAGCGCCCCCGGCGCTGCGGTCACCGTGAAGGAGGCGACGCGCCCGCCCTCCGTCCTGAGACAGCCCGTGACACCCTCCTGTACGTCCAACTGACGTTGCCCCACTTGGGTGTCGAGGAGGTCACCGCACTGGCGGGCGCTCGGTGCGCCCCTGCCGGACCAGCGCGCCAGCGCGTTGCCCGCGACCGCGTTCGACCCAGCGAGGCCCAGGTCACCGAGGGGCGCGCGCGACGGTGGGACGGAGTCGAGGAACCACCCCGTGGTCATGTCCGTGCCGTCGCCCCGCGTCTCGCCGTTCAGCTGCACCGAGCCGCACAAGTGCACGCCGATCACCGGCGGGGGCAGGGGCGTGGAGTCGGCAGGGGGCGCGGGCGGCGGGGACGACTCCGGTGCACGAGGCCGCGAGGGGGCGGGGGAAGGAGACCGGGACGGCGATGGCGAGGCGGGTTCGCTCGTGGTCGGGTCGGCCGGCGGAGGATCATCACGCTGCGGCGGTGGCGAGACCCCGGACCCGGCCGCCGCACCGCCCGGCGTCGAGCCCGACGAACTGTGCACGAACGCGACGAGGCCCAGCACGAGAGCGACAACTCCGATGAGTGCGACGGGAATTCGCGTCTTGCGCGAGGTCAGCGCGGGCAGCTCCCAGCCGCCCAGTTTCACGGTCTCACCGATCGCGGCGGCTACCAGACAGACAAGGCCGACGACCCACAGCATCACCACGTTCGCCAGCACAACCTACCCCCGTTCCCCCGTCGACCGA
Source organism: Streptomyces sp. NBC_01003 (assembly GCF_045162695.1). NCBI lineage: Bacteria > Bacillati > Actinomycetota > Actinomycetes > Kitasatosporales > Streptomycetaceae > Streptomyces > Streptomyces sp. NBC_01003. The sequence continues at coordinate 8,570,221 of NZ_CP108707.1, read as the reverse complement.
GCCATCGAAGGTAGCGCGCGCACCGTCCGCCGGGCCAGCCCCTCCGGCCGGCCCCGCGCCCCGCACTGTGACAGGGGTGTGACAGCAGCACCGTTGCGGTCGTCAACATGCACTCGTGATGATGGGGCTTATGTCTGAGTACGGGGGCGAGTCGGACGAGCGGCCCGGGAACTCGATTCCGAGGTCACGCCTCGCTGACTACGCGGATATGACAGAGGCACCGGCGACACCTGCGCAGAGACCGCCGGCTTCGGAGACGGTTCCCGAGCCGGTTCCAGAGCCGGTTCCGGCCGCTCAAGAGCCCGAGCCCGATCCCGAGCCGGATGCGCAGAAGACTCAGCCCGTCGCACAGGAACCCGTACCCGAGGATCCTGAAGTCACCACGCGGCGGCGCGAGTTCCTTCGGCTGCTCGGCGAGTTCCGGCGTACGGCGGTACTGGTTCCGCTGGGCGACTTCCCCGGGACCGAGGACGAACGCGGCCTGCTGACCGCGGATTTCAACGGCATCCGATTCATCCTCGCGTTCTCCGACGAGCAGGCAATGGCCCGTTACGCCCAGGCACGCGGCGAGTTCAGCCGGGAATGGACCTACCGGACGATCCTCGGCGCCAGGTTGCTCGACGTGGCGGTGCCGGCGGCGGGAGTGCCGTGCGGGGTGGCGCTCGACTGCGCGGACGGGCCGGACGGCATGGTGTTTCCGCCGGTGCGGGGCATCGTGCCGGACGAGGCGGCGGTCGACCGTGACGAGGGCGAGAGGGGCAGCGCATGACCGGCGACGGAGGCGGTGGCGGCGGCGGCAAGGATCTGAAGACCGGCGGCCTGGCTCTGATCGCCAAGGGTCTGACCGAGGCCCTGGCCGAGCTGAAGGAGCTCGGCATGGTCGGTGAGGCCGGGGCCGGGCGCGGCTTCGGGGACATCGCCCTGTCCGGCCTGGAGTTGGGGCACGAAGGGCTGACCGGGGAGTTCAAGTCGTTCTGCGAGCGCTGGGAGTGGGGCGTGCGCTCGCTGGTGAACGAGGGCAACGGGTTCGCGGTGAAGACCGGCCTGTCCGCCGGTACGTACTACGAGACCGAGCAGTACGTCGAGGGATCGTTCAAGGTCGTCACGAACGCCGCGATCGGGAACCCGTACGCCTCCGAGGAAGAGGTCACCCAGAAGGGCTGGGGCGACATCGCCACGTCGGGCGCGTACGGCGGCGTGGACTACAGCAAGGAATCCTTCGACCAGGCCATGGCCAACAGCGGCCAGGGCTGGAAGGACGCCGGCCGCGACGTCATGACGTCACACACGCTGGGCCCCGCGGGCCTCAACCCCGAGAACCTGCACAACGCCCTCGGCGTTTCGGACGGTGAGTACGACCAGATGCTCGACGACACCTTCGGCCCCTCCCCCGAGGAACGGGCCGAGGCCGCCGGACAGCAGCAGGGCGGGGGTGAGGGCTGATGGGTTTCGGTGATCTCGTCGACGGAGTCAAGGGCGGTATCAACAAAGGGCTTTCGGCCGGTGAGGACCTCATCGACGCGGGCAAGAAGAAGGTCGGCGAGGGCGTCGACTACGCGACGAACAAGGTCGGCGACGGGCTGGACTACGTCGGCCTGCACGGGGCGGCCGACGCCGTGGAGGACTGGGGCGACGATGTCGCCTCGGACCTCGGTGCCACGCCCGGCGAGCAGCAGCTCGGACAGACCGAGGAGGCCAACGAACTCGTCCACGGCAACCCCGACAAGATCCGTGAGGCCGCGAAGCATCTCAAGGACTTCCACACGGCGTTCGACCACGTCTCGCAGGGGATGAGGAAGGTCGACTCGTCCGGGTGGGCGGGCGAGGGCGGTGATGCCTTCCGCAAGAAGTTCGGCGTGCACCCCACCAAGTGGGCCCAGGCGTCCGACGCCTGCGACAAGGCGGCGGGTGCGCTGGACGCGTACGCAGACACGGTCAAGTGGGCACAGGGCAAGGCCAAGGAAGCCGTAGAGCTGTACAAGAAGGGGCAGCAGGCGTCGAAGGACGCGGTCGACGCGTACAACAAGAAGGTCGACGCCTACAACGCCAAGATCAAGGCGAACGAAGACCCCGGCGCCAAGCCCGAGCCCTTCCAGGACCCCGGCAAGGCCGACATCAAGAAGGCCCACGAGACGCTCACCGAAGCGCGCGAGCAGCGCAACACCGCGGCCTCCGACGCCCAGGGCAAGGTGAAGGCGGCCCTCGCGCACGCTCCCGCCGAACCCCCGCCGCTCGACCGGCTCGGCAACACCGTCGTCGACGGCTACAAGGCCTACAACACCGAACTGACCCACGTCGTCGGCGGCGCTCTCAAAGGCACTGCCGGACTGGTCAACTTCGCCCGCGGCCTCAACCCCACCGACCCATACAACCTCACGCACCCGGCCGCGTACATGCAGAACGTCTCCATGACGCTCTCCGGCCTCGTCTCCACCGCCGCGCACCCCGAACGCATCGTCACCGCCGCAGTCGACGGCTTCAAGAAGGACCCCTCCGAGTTCGTCGGGCGCCTCATCCCCGAACTCATCGGCACCAAAGGCGCGGGCCTCGCGCGCAGCGGGCTGCGGCTCGGGCTCAGGACGGGGGCGAAGGACGTCGCCGAGAACGCGGCGCGCAGGACGGTGCGGGACAGTGAGCGGGGCGCGGGTCACACGGACGGCCCCAACCAGCACGGCCGTACCGAGAGTTCGGTGGAGAACAAGGGTTCCGACCCCATCGACATGGCCACGGGCCGGATGTATCTGCCGCAGACCGATGTCGTGCTGCCCGGAACCCTGCCGCTGGTCTTCACGCGGCGCGTCGAGTCGGGCTACCGCCTGGGCAAGTGGTTCGGCCCGTCGTGGTCGTCCACCGTCGACCAGCGCCTGGAGATCGACGGCGAGGGCGTCGTCTTCGTGACCGAGGACGGCCTGCTGCTCAGCTATCCGCACCCCGCCCCCGGCGTCCCGGTCCTGCCGACGCACGGCCCCGCCTGGCCCTTGGACCGTGTCGACGGCGGCTACACGGTCACCGACCGGCGCACCGGCCGCGTCCGGCACTTCGCGGACCGGGCCGAGGGCCTGGCGGTGCTGGAACAGATCGACGACCGCAACGGCAACTGGCTCACTTTCGAGTACGACGAGCAGGGCACACCGCTCGGCATCGTCGCCTCCGGTGGCTACCACCTGGAACTCACCACCGCCGACGGCCGTGTCACCGCCCTGCGTCTCGCCGGACCGTCCGGCGCCACGCATGTCGTCAAGGCCTACGGATACGACGCGGCGGGCCACCTCGGCGAGGTCCTCAACTCCTCGGGATCCGCCCTGCGGTTCACCTACGACGAGCGCGGCCGCGTCACGTCGTGGACGGACAGCAACGACCGCTCCTACACATATGCGTACGACGAGCAGGACCGGTGTGTCTCCGAACGCGGCTCGGAGGGGCACATGAGCCTGCGCCTGTCCTACGGCGAGGCGGACCCCGCGACGGGTCACCGGGTCACCACGACCACGACGGGCGAGGGCCATACGCGCCGCTTCCTCGTCAACAGCGCCAGCCAGATCGTCGCCGAGACCGATCCGCTCGGCCACACCACCCGCTTCACCCGTGACCACCGCAACCGGCTGCTCACCGCCGTCGACCCGCTCGGCCACACGGTCGACCACCGCTACGACGACGACGGCAATCCGGTCCTCGTCCGGCGCCCCGACGGACGCGAGACGCACGCCGAGTACGACGCGTCCGGGCGCCTGACCCGGCTCAAGGGTCCCGACGGCGCCACGCACCGCTACGCCTACGACGAGCGCGGCAACCGGATCTCGGCCACGGGCCCTTCGGGGCGGACCACGCACTACGCGTATGACGAGGCGGGTCACCTCACTGCGGTCACGGACCCGCTCGGGCACGTGACCCGGGTGCGCTGCGACCGCGCCGGGCTCGCCGTCGAGATCACCGACGCGCTCGGCGGCGTGACCCGCTACGGACGCGACGCCTTCGGCCGGCCCATCGCCCTCACCGATCCGACCGGCGCGACGACCCGTCTGGAATGGAGCGTCGAGGGACGGCTCACCCGCCGTGTCCGGCCCGACGGCACCGCCGAGTCATGGACGTACGACGGCGAGGGCAACTGCGTCACCCACACCGACCCGCTCGGCGGCGTCACGCGCCACGAGTACACCCACTTCGACCTGCTCACCGCCCGCACCTCCCCGGACGGCGTCCGCCACGAGTTCGAGCACGACGACGAACTACGGCTCACCAAGGTCACCAACCCGCAGGGCCTGACCTGGAGTTACGTCTACGACCCGGCCGGGCGCCTGACATCGGAGACCGACTTCGACGGCCGCACACTCAGCTACGCCCATGACGCCGCGAGCCGGCTCGTCGCCCGCACGAACGCGCTCGGGCAGACGACTTCCCTGGAACGCGACGCGCTCGGCCAGATCGTCCGCAAGGACGCCGACGGTCATGTCACGACCTTCGGTTACGACGTGACCGACGAGCTGGCCCAGGCGACGGGCCCCGACGGCTGCCATGTGAGCATCCTGCGCGACCGTCACGGCCGCGTCCGCTCCGAGACCGTCGGCGGCCGCGAACTCACCTACGCATACGACGAGTTGGGCCGCCGCACCGGCCGCACCACTCCCACCGGCGGTGCCACGGCCTGGTCCATCGACGCCGTGGGCCGCCGCACCGACCTGGTCGTGTCCGGTCGCGCCGTCGACCTGCGCTACGACGCGGCGGGCCGCGAGACGGCCCGGCACATCGGCGCGACGATCACCCTGGAGCAGGCCTTCGACCCGCTGGGGCGGCTGTCAGCCCAGTCGGTGACGGACGCGGACGGCCACACCGTCCAGCACCGCGAATACAGCTACCGCGCCGACGGCCACCTCACCGCCGTCGACGACCGGCTCGGCGGCGCCCGCCGCTTCGACCTGGACGCGGCGGGCCGGGTCACCGCGGTGCACGCGGCCGGCTGGACCGAGACGTACGCGTACGACACCGCGGGCAACCAGACCTCGGCGTCCTGGCCCGCCGAACATCCGGGCCAGGAGGCGACCGGCCCCCGCGCCTACCAGGGCACCCGCATCACCCGCGCCGGGAACGTCCGCTATGAGCACGACGCGCTGGGCCGCATCACGCTGCGGCAGAAGACCCGCCTTTCCCGTAAACCCGACACGTGGCGCTACGAGTGGGACGCCGAGGACCGCCTCGTCTCGGTCGTCACACCGGACGGCACCAGGTGGCGCTACACGTACGACCCGCTCGGCCGGCGCACGGCCAAGCTGCGCATCGGCGCGGACGGCGCGACCGTCGTCGAGCGCACCGTCTTCACCTGGGACGGCAGCACACTCTGCGAACAGACCACCAGCGCACCCCAGTTCCCGCACCCGGTCACCCTGACCTGGGACCACGTGGGCCGGCGCCCGCTCGCCCAGACCGAGCGCATCCACGCGGCCGACGCGCCGCAGACGGAGATCGACTCCCGCTTCTTCGCCATCGTCACCGACCTCGTCGGCACCCCGAGCGAACTCGTCGACGAGCAGGGCCGGGTCGCCTGGCACGCGCGCAGCACCCTCTGGGGAACCACGACCTGGACGGCTGACAGCGCGACGTACACGCCCCTGCGCTTCCCCGGCCAGTACTTCGACCCGGAGACGGGGCTCCACTACAACTACTTCCGCCACTACGACCCACAGACCGGCCGCTATCTCACCCCGGACCCGCTCGGCCTGACACCTGCGCCGAACCCTGCCGCGTACGTCGACAACCCGCACACCTGGAGCGACCCGCTCGGCCTCGCGCCGGAATACGACGGTGACGGGCCGAAGAAGCAGCCGCAGGGCGGCGACCATCCCGACGATCCGCGGGGCTACACCAAGCCGTCCATCGGCCGCTACGACTACTCCTGGTCGAACTACGACCGGGCCGTCAGCGCCGCCAGGGAGCACGCCGGCGGCGATCTCGGCGCGGACTCCATCAAAATGTACGACCACAACCCGAAGACGGGCGAGGGCACGGGCACCTTGATCGGCGAGCAGACTCCGGACAAGATGCGTGGCTGGCGGATCGACGGGCCGGACGGCCACGTCAACTACTGGGACTGGTCGGGAGGGAAGAAGGGAGCCGGCGGCGTGTACGGACACGACTGGTATCCGGACGACCCGACCACTCCCGGATCCCGCTACATCGGCTGGGCACCCTGGCAGGACAATGCCGGGAACTTTCTGGAAGGTAACTGAGTAAGACATGCCACCCCGTCTCACTGCCACGCTGGAATCCATCGGGGCCGCGCCCGACCTCGGCGCCTACGAAGAGCTGCTGGCACTCCTGGGAGGGACACTCGCCCCGCTGGCCGGTGTGCTGCGGCAGGCCTCCGGTGTCGTCGACGTCTCGGAGATGACGCTGCCGGAGACGTGCGCGCTGCTGCGTGCCGAGCTCGGCGACGTCGAGGGCCAGGTGCTGGCCGCGTGGCCCGGGGACGGGGTGGCGGTACGGCTCGCGCCCGAGCGGCTCCTGGAGCACTTCGACGACCTCTGGTACCCGGCCATGGACGACCTGGTCCTCGTCGGAACCACCGGCGAGGGCCGGAGACTCGTCGTCCTGGACCACGAGGAGCGACTCGCCTCGACACCCCTCAGCGCCGTCGTCGACCAGCCTTAGCGCCTTTCGTCCGGATCGGGCCGGATCAGGGAGCGGGGTCATGGGGGGGTCCCCCCTGCTCGAGCGACGCCGAGAGCTCGGGGAAGTGCGTGCCGGACCCCGCGAGCCCAGCCTGATCCAGACGAAGGGGCCCGGGTCCCGGGACCGTGGCCGGGATCACAGGAGGGCGCGGCTGGCCTGCGGAATGTCATGGAGGCCGGAACGGTTGGCACACGCGGATTCCATGCTTGTGCACATACCGACTGGTACTTAAGAGGAGCACTCCGTGACTGATGCCGCGTCGCCCGTTTCCCGCGCTGCCGAGATCCTGTCCAGCCCGATCGCGCTGAACGGCCTGAAAGTCCCGAACCGCATCGCGATGGCGCCCATGACGCGCATGTTCTCGCCGAACGGCATCCCGGGCGAGGACGTTCGGTCCTACTACTCCCGCCGCGCCGCCGCTGGCGTGGGCCTGATCGTCACCGAGGGGACCTACGTCGGCCACGACTCGGCCGGCGAGAGCGACCGGGTGCCGCGCTTCCACGGCGAGGAGCAGCTGGCCGGATGGGCGAAGGTCGCCGAGGACGTGCACGCGGCGGGCGGCACGATCGTGCCGCAGCTGTGGCACATCGGCATGGTGCGCCAGCAGGGCAAGCCGCCCTTCGCCGAGGCCCCGGCCGTCGGCCCCTCGGGCCTTCGCATCGACGGCACCGAGGGCACGGGCAAGGCGATGACCCAGGGCGACCTGGACGACGTCATCGGCGCGTTCGCGCAGGCCGCCAAGGACGCCGAGCACATCGGCTTCGACGGCGTGGAGGTGCACGGCGCCCACGGCTACCTGCTCGACCAGTTCCTCTGGGCCGGGACCAATCGCCGTACCGACGGCTACGGTGGCGACGCCGTGGCCCGCACGAAGTTCGCCGCCGAGATCGTCGCCGCGATCCGCGAGAACGTCTCCCCCGGATTCCCGGTGATCTTCCGCTACTCGCAGTGGAAGCAGGAGGCCTACGAGGCGCGGCTCGCCGAGACCCCTGAGGAGCTCGAGGCGATCCTCAACCCCCTCACCGCGGCCGGCGTCGACGCCTTCCACGCCTCCACCCGCCGCTACTGGAACCCGGAGTTCGACGGCTCGGACCTGAACCTGGCGGGCTGGACCAAGAAGCTCACCGGCAAGCCCACCATCACGGTCGGCTCCGTCGGCCTCGACGGCGACTTCATCCGCGCCTTCATGGGCGAGGGCTCCGCGGTCAAGGGCATCGACGACCTCCTCGACCGCCTGGAGCGCGACGAGTTCGACATGGTCGCCATCGGCCGCGCCCTGCTCCAGGACCCGGAGTGGGCGGCGAAGGTCCTGGCGGGCCGCTTCGACGAACTGACGCCGTACGACGCGGCGGCACTCAAGACACTGAGCTAGGGCCTCACAGTGGGAGTGGGGGGTAGCCGGTGTGCCCCCTGCCCCTTCTGGTCCACGACCATGGCCGGGCCGAGCTGGGGTCCTGCACGTCGAGGTTCGGCGCCTTCATCCGGTCGACGGCCACGCCAAGCGATCGGCCTTGCCCATCGCGACCGTCGACGGGAGTCACCGGTGTTCTGCTGCTCGGCTCAGCGGGACCGCGTCGACGGGGCCGCGCTCGTCTCGCGTACTCGTAGTTCCATCGGGATCAGTCGGGGTTCCGTGTCGCCCGAGGCTGTCATCAGCGCTTCCAGGGTTTCGGCGGCCTGACGGCCCAGGTCGTCGCGGGCCATGGAGACGGTGGTGAGCCGGCGTGAACCGGGCAGGTCGTCGAGGGGGGAGATGTCGTCGCAGCCGATGACCGCCATGTCGTCGGGGATGCGCAGGCCGGACTCCTCCAGTGCGCTCGCCGCGCCCCGGGCCACGAGGTCGTTGTACGCGACGACCGCGGTGACGTCCAGGGCGCGCACGGCGCCCGCCGCGTCGTACCCGTGCCGGGCCGTGTGGCCGCAGGGGATCACCGTGACCTCGACCCCGAACGCCGCGGCGGCGTCGAAGGCGCGGATGCGTTCCGCGTTGGCCCAGGACGCCTCGGGCCCGCTGAGATAAGCGACCCGGCGGTGTCCGAGCTGGCTGAGGTGTCCGCAGACCAGGGTCATTCCGCCGTAGAAGTCGGCGGAGACCGACGGGATGTTCAGCCCGGGAACGATGCGGTTGACCAGGACCACGTGGTGGCCGCGCAGGGCCAGATCGACCAGTGCGGTGCGCTCCATGCGCGGGGAGCACAGGAGCACGCCGTCGCAGCACCCCATGAGGTCCTCCGCGAGTTCGTGCTCGCTCGCCGCGTCCTCGTCCGACTCCATCACCATCACCCGCCGCCCGTGCGAACGGGCCACCGCGGAAACGGACTTGAGGACGTCGGGGAAGTACGGGTTGGCCAGGTCCGGGACGAGAACGCCGATGGCACCGGCCTCGCCGCGGGCCAGCCCCTGCGCGGCGGCATTGGGCCGGTAGCCGAGTTCGGCCACCGCGTCGTGCACCCGGCGGACGAGTTCGGGGTCGACGCGGGCCGTGCCGTTGAGCACCCGGGAGACGGTGGACGTGGACACTCCGGCCGCCGTGCCGACGTCCGTGATCGTCACGCGCCGCGGACGGGCGCCCTTCCGCCCGGCGGACGGGCCTGCCGGGCTCTCCGGTCCGGACTTTTCCGCAAGCTCCCGCGCCGCGCGGCGCGCCCCCGCGGACGCCCCGGAGCCGTCCTTCGCGTCCGGAACCTTTGAAGTAACCAAAGCCAGCTCCCCGTTGCCCATCCTCTTTCGCCAGCCTAGTTCGTCGTGCTGTCGGCCGATGCGCCGCGCCCCGCTCCGAGCAGGAGTCCGCGCAGGTGGGCGACGTCCCGGCGGACCGCGGTGAACGGATCGTCGGTCGGGTAGTGGACGTGCAGGGAGAGCGGTCCCGTGTAGCCGAGCGCGTCGAGCCCGGGCAGGATCGTGTGCCAGGGAACGACACCGCCGTCGGCGAGCGGCTGCCATACGCAGGTCCATTCGCCGGGGCGCGCCTCCGGCTCCCACACCGCGTTCTTCACGCCCACGCAGCCGACCCGGCCCGGGCCGCCGATCACGTCAAGGGTGAGGCGCCAGTGCTCGCTGCCCTCCTTGGCCTGGTTGCCGGGGTCGGGGTGGACGTGAATGCCGTCGAGGCCGGTCAGGAGCCGTGCCGCGTGTGCGGCCGAGGGGTGCAACGTCCCGTGGTGCAGGGCGAGTACGAGCCGGACGCCGTGACGTGCCGCGAGCTCGGCGAGGCCGGCGAGGTCCCGGCGGGCCCTGTCGACGGCTGCGGCGTGCTCGATTCGCGCGTCGTAGCGGTAGAACCCGAGCCGCAGCAGTGTCGCCCCTGCCTCGGCGCAGTGCCCGATGACGCGCTCCGCCTCGCGGTCCGCCGTGGTCAGGTCCGTGCTGACCATGCCCAGGTCCAGTCCGTTGCCCCGTAGGGCCCGGGTTGTCTCGGCGATGCGCCCCACCGTGTCCGGTGTGACGGTGTGCCCGTCCCTGACCAGTAGATCCGCGCCGTCCGCACCGGCCTGCGCCAGGCGGTCGGCCAGCTGCTGCGGCGGCGCATCCCCGAACGGCTTCGTGAGAACCAGAACCTTCACCACTTGCTCCTTCCGCGTGAAAGCGTTCCCTGAACTTACCTTGCCCTCGACCTCCATATCGAGAACTCGGGGAATTTTGCAGGTCAGTAGCTACGTGGGCAGACAGACGCGCGTGATCGACAAAATTCCGTCTGTGAAAACGCTTGCTCGACCCAGTGATGCGCCCTAACGTCAGCCGCGCTTCAGTCCCGAGGACCGTCAGGCACGTACAGGACGGTCAGGCACGTCAGGGCCGTCACGGCCGCCGTCTCGACAGAGCAGGAGCCGACCAATGGGCATGGGGACAGCGTTCGGAGCGCGGGCATCCACGGCGGGCGGCAGGCTGGCGCTTGCCTGCGCGTTGGTGGTGCCGCTGCTCGCGGCATGCGGCGGAGGTTCGGGAAGCTCGGGCACCACGCTGAAGATCTGGGACTACTCGGCGGAGCAGACGGACTTCCACAAGAAGGTCGCCGAGGAGTTCCACCGGCAGCACCCCGACATCACCGTGCAGTGGCAGTCGATCGCGCAGGACGAGTACAAGCGGACGCTCCCGCTGGCCTTCCAGAGCCACCAGGGGCCGGACATCTTCTACTGGAGCGACAACGGCCCGCTGGCGATGTCCCAGCTGATGGGCCAGAAGTGGATCCAGCCGCTGAACGGCGGCGCCGCGCTGCCCGCAAGCTTCACGAAGCGCTGACCCAAGGGCTCGTTCACCGACGGCGTCAACCAACTCGGTGGCAAGACCTACGGGTTCCCCCTGTCGGAGAGCACCTACTGGGGCCCCGGCTACATGTTCCTCAACAAGAAGGTCTTCAAGGACGCGGGCCTGGACACCGCGAAGCCGCCGAAGTCCTGGTCCGACCTGAAGAGCGCCTGCGCCCGTATCAAGGAGAAGACGAAGGCGTACTGCATCGCCTCGCCCACCAAGGACGTCGACTTCCAGCGCATCTTCTACGCCCTGGCCTCGGGCGAGTACACGACCAACGACCTGTTCTTCGACTACAGGAAGGGCACGTTCTCGCTGTCCGAACCGCAGGCGCAGAAGGTGTTCTCGTTCATCCAGGAGCTGAAGAAGGACGGCTATCTGGCTCCCGGCAACAACGACAAGAACTTCTCCCGGCAGCAGTTCGCAGCGGGCCAGGCGGGGATCATGATGGACGGCACCTGGCTGCCGTCGGTGCTCAAGACCCTCGGCCTCGACTCCTCCGGGTACACGGTGGCCGCGCATCCGGTCCCCGACTCGGGCAGCAAGGGTTCCCTGTGGAGCCAGCCCGACGGCAACAAGTACTGGGTGAGCGCGGACAGCAAGCAGTCCAAGGCCGCCTGGACGCTCCTCGACTGGATGACGCAGCCCGACGGCTACTTCGCCAAGCAGTACCTGGCGGGCGGCTTCGGAACCCTGGCGTTCGCGGACAACAAGCGCTACATCAAGGATCCGGCGATCCAGCAGATCATGCGCATCGCCGATGAGCCCGCCTTCCGCGTGAAGCTGCCGCTGCCCCTCGCCAAGTGCCCCGACCTGGTCAGGTCCACGGCGTATGTGAAGGCGATCGGCCAGCGGCCCACCTGGGAGTACGAGGCGATGACCGGGGCGCTGAACTCCGGCACGTCACTGGGAGCCGAGGCCGGGCGGATCGTCGATCAGCGACAGAAGACCCTCACCTCCGAGCTCAAGAAGGAGGCGGCCAAGGGCCTGAAGGTCTCCATGGACTGCTTCACGTTCCCCGACTGGTCGTACACCTCCGACTACCGAGCGGCCGAATAGCCACCCACCGCCCCGTCAGACGGACTTCGGCCAGGACCGCAAAGGACCTCACATGGCTCTCGCCCCCACCAGTTCGCGTCCACCCGACGCGGCCTCCACCTCCGTCCGCCTCCGCAGCCGGGCGCGCCGGCGCCGGCCCGCGCTGCCGCCGGAGGGGAACCGTGAACGCGCCAAAGGACGCGACCGGCTGTGGGTGGCGGCCTTCCTCGTGCCCTTCCTCGTCCTGTATCTGGGGTTCACGCTGTGGCCACTGATCGCGACGGTCTCCTACTCGTTCTTCGACTGGTCCGGCACCGGGCCGCTGAACAACTTCGTCGGCGGCGGCAACTACAGCCGCGTCCTCGGCGATCCGCTGTTCTGGCAGGCCGTCGTCAACACCCTGCTGTTCGCCCTCGGCACGACGTTGATCAAGCTGCCGCTCTCGCTGCTCGCCGCCCTGGTGATGACCCGGAAGTGGCTGCGGGCGAAGAAGGCGCTGCGGACCGTCTTCTTCGCGCCGCTGATCATCCCGGTGGCCATGGCGGGCCTTGTCTTCACGTATCTGCTCAACCCGTCCAACGGCGCGCTCAACTCCGCACTGCACAGCCTCGGCCTGACCGACGGCACGACCGATGTCTTCGCCAACCGCTGGACGGCGATGCTGGCCCTGATCCTCATCTCGGTCTGGCAGGTGTTCGGCCAGTACATGATCTATTGGATGGCCGCGCTGCAGAACGTGCCCGACGAGCTGTACGAGGCAGCGGCCCTCGACGGAGCCGGTGAGTGGCAGAAGCTCACCCGGATCACCTTGCCGCTGATCCGCCCGGTGGCCGTCGTCATCGTGATGCTCGCCCTGGTCAACGCCATGCACGTCTTCGGCCTCGTCGTCACGCTGACCGGCGGCGGCCCCAGCACGAGCACGTACGTCGTCTCGTACTTCATCTACAAGCAGGCGTTCGGTTCGATGCCCTTCGCCTACGGATACGCCTCGGCCGCGGCCCTGCTGTTCTCCGTCATGGCGTTCCTCCTCGTCACCAGCCAGGGCCTGTTCGTGCGCCGCGCGCAGAAGCTGCGGAAGGAGTATGGAGTCTGATGCCTCGTCGTCTCTCGCGGCCCGCGCGGGCCAACCTCGTCGCGCTGCCCTTGCTCATCGTGATCGGCCTCATCTGGGTCTATCCGTTCCTGTGGATCGTCACGGGCGCGTTCAAGACGCAGAACGGCCTTTTCACCGGCGGCGCCGGCCTTGTGCCCGACCAGTGGAACTTCGACAACTTCCGGCGTGCTTGGGTGGATGCCGGATTCTCGAAGTTCTTCTTCAACACGGTCGTGTACGCGGTCGTTTCCACGCTCATCGAACTCTTCAAGTCGGCGCTGTGCGGCTACATTCTGGCCCGCTACGAATTCCCCGGCCGAAAGGCCCTGCACCGGCTGATCGTCGCCACCCTGTTCGTGCCGGTGGCCTCCATCATCATTCCCCAGTTCGTTCTCGTGGACAGTCTCGGTCTGCTGAACACCCGGGCCGGCGTGATCCTGGCGATGTCCGGTGCGGCGGGCGCGCTGTACGTGCTGCTGTTCGTCGGGTTCTTCGCGGGCGTGCCGAGCGATCTGTTCGACGCGGCGAAGCTCGACGGCGCGGGGTTCCTACGTACGTTCCGGCTCGTCCTGCCGCTCGCGAAACCCGTTGTCGCGGTGGTCGTCATCTTCCAGTTCATCAGCAACTGGAATGAGTTCAATATCCCGTTGGTGTTCACTCTGGGCCAGCCGGATCTGCAGAATCTCGCGGTCGGGATGCTGTCCTTCAAGGGCGAGCATTCCGTGGACTGGACCGGATTCGCCGCCGGAATGACGCTGTCCGTCATTCCGATGCTCGTTGTCTTCATCTTCTTCCAGAGCTACTTCGTGCGCGGCCTGGCCGGCGCCACCAAGGAGTGACCCCGTGACCACCGAGCCGCCAGGCTCCACCCGACTCGACGGCACGTTCGCCTACACCTGGGACCTGGTGGGCGACTCCGCGGCGGCCGAGCGCATCGCCTCGCTGGGCGTGGGCTCCGTCGCCCTCCAGGCCGCATACCACTCGGTACGTGCCATGACGCCGCACCACCCCGCCCACCGCATCGTGCACGCCACGCACGCCGCCGCCTACTTCCCGCTCGATCCGCACGACTGGCGCGGCACGCGCCTCAGACCGGCCGCACCGGGCTGGGGCATCGACGTGAGCGACCGGTTCGGCACGGCGGCCTCGGCGCTGCGCCGCCAGGGGCTGCGCGTCGAGGCGTGGCTGGTGCTCACGCACGCCACGACGCTGGGGGACCGAGCCCCCGACCTGACGGTGCGCAACGCGTTCGACGAGCGCTACGGCTACGCCCTGTGCCCGGCGCAACCCGAAGTGGTCGCGTACGCAACGCAGTTGGTGCGGTCGTTCTGCGCACGGTACGACGGCGCCGAGGTGCCCGCGCTGATGCTGGAGGCGTGCGGCTGGCTCGGCTTCGAGCACGGCAGCCACCACGAGAAGACCGCGGGCGCCGACCTCGGCGCCGGCTGCCGGAACCTCCTGTCGATCTGTCTGTGCGAGCCGTGCCGCCGGGGCATCGCAGCCGCCGGTGCGGACCCGGCCGTGGTCGCCGCGGCCGTGCGCCGCACCGTGGACGCGGAGCTGCGGGACGGGCGCCGTGTGCCGGACAGCTTCGCCGAATCGCTCGGCGATCAGGCAGCGAGGGCCGTGCTGGGCCACCGTCGGCAGGTCATCGAGGATCTGACACACCGGATCGCGGCCGAGGCGCCGGGCCGCGAACTGCTTCTGATGGCGGACGGCGACCCGCAGGTCACAGGGCCCGACAGCGGACTCGACCTGAGCCGCTTCGACGGGCCCGCCGACGCCGTGGTCGTCAAGTGCTGGGATGACGAGGACCGTTCGGCGGCACGCATCAAGCACGCCGTGGCCGCGAGCCCGCTCCCGGTCATCGCCAACGTCTCCGTCCTCGACGAGCCCCCCGCCGACCTCGCCCGTCGAGTGGCACGGCTGCGGGCCGCCGGGGCGCAGCAATTCCGCTACTACCACGCGGGCCTGGCCTCGCCCGCCCGACTGCGCGCCTTGCGCGCGGCGGCAGGCACCACCGCAGACATCACACCGACACAAGAGGGAGCAGCGTGACCAACGAGCGACTCACCGGGATGTACGTGATCGGCCTTGGGGACCAGCTGAACAGCCAGTAACGCTAAGCACTTGATCTTGGGCTTCTAGCACGGGTGATCGGTGCAGTGCGGGGGTTCGGCGGAAGGTACCCGATCGCTGGTGGGGGGTGGTTACGGTCCGCCGCATGCCGGTGGAATTTCTGACTGATGAGCAGGCTGAGGCGTATGGGAAGTTCGCCGAGGAGCCGACGAGGCCCGAGTTGGAGCGGTTCTTCTTCCTTGATGACGAGGACCTGAAGCTGATCGCGAAGCGGCGCGGTGACCACAACCGTCTTGGCTTCGCGCTCCAGATGTGCACGGTGCGGTACATCGGGCTGTTCCTGGAGGACCCCCTCGCGGTGCCGTGGCCTGTCGTCGAGCATCTGGCCGAGCAGCTGGGGATCGGGGATGTCTCCCAGATCAAGCGGTATACCGAGCGCAGGCCGACGCCGTACGAGCACGCGTGGGAGATACGTGACGCGTACGGCTACCACTCGTACGAGGACCACGCCCAGGGCCGGAAGTTCCGGGCGTTCCTGCATGGCCGGGCGTGGACGGCGCACGCGGAGGGGCCGAAGGCTCTGTTCGATCACGCGGTGGGCTGGCTGCGCCGTAACCGGGTGCTGCTGCCAGGGGTGAGCGTGCTGGCCCGGCAGGTCGCCGAGGTCCGTGGTGTCGCGGACAAGCGGCTGCACGCCACGGTCGCCAGGGCGGCCCGGCGCGCGGACCCGGCTCTGCCCGGCGACCTGGTCGCCACGCTGAAGACGCCGGAGGGCAAACGGCATTCGGAGCTGGAGCGGATGCGCCGGCCGCCGACGCGGACCACCGGCACCGCGATGAAGGCCGCGTTGCAGCGGGTCGAGGACATCGCCGCTTTCCAGCTGGGCCGTCTCAAGCTGGAGCAGGTTCCGCCGAACCGGCTGTCCGCGCTGGCCCGGTACGGGCTGGGCACCAAGGCGCCGAAGCTGGAGCGGACCCCGGAGCCCAAGCGCACGGCGATGCTCACCGCGGTGATGCGCCACCTGGAGGCGAAGGCGATCGACGACGCGCTGGACCTTTTCGAGATCCTGATGGCCACCCGGCTGATCAGCTCCGCGAGGCGGTCCACGGACAAGCAGCGCCTGTCCACGCTGCCGCAGTTGGAGAAGGCGGCACGGATCACCGCCCGGGTCTCGAAGGTGATCATCGAGGAGCTGGAGCTCATCGAGGCGAGCGGCTGCGATGTCGACGTGGCCGCGCTGTGGCGGGCCTTGGAGGAGGTCGCGCCCCGGGCCGCGCTCTCCAGCGCGGCGGCCACGGTGGTGAGCCTGGTGCCGGAGGACGACGGCACGGCGGAGGCCGCGCTGCGTGGGGCGCTGGCGCTGCGCTACAACACCGTCAGGCCGTTCCTGTCGCTGCTGGGTGAGTCGAAGGCGCTGGACGCGGCACCGGCCGGCAGACGGATCCTCACCGGTGTGCAGCGGCTCCCGGCTCTCTCCCGGCGGAAGGTGGGCGAGAAGCCGCTGCTGCCGCGCGAGGTCGACGACAAGCTGGTGCCGGCGCACTGGCGCAAGGCGGTGTACGCGAACGCGGAGCTGCCGCAGGGGGCGGTGGACCGGGATGCGTACGCGGTGTGCGTGCTGGAGCAGCTGTTCGGCGCGCTGAGGCGCCGCGACGTCTTCGCCTCGCCCTCGCATCGCTGGTCCGACCCGCGCGCCCGGCTGCTTCGGGGCAAGGGGTGGGAGGCGGTGCGCGAGGACGTCCTTGCGGGCCTGAGCCTGGACGAGGACGCCGAACTGCACCTTCGGGAACTGGTCGCCGTGCTGGACGCGACGTGGAAGCAGATGGCCGAGCGCCTGGTGGAGGCGGGTGCCGACGCGAAGATCAGTATCGAGGTGCAGCCGAACGGCCGGGCGAAGCTGAACGTGGAGAAGCTCCATGCGCTCGGTGAGCCGAAGTCGCTGAAGTGGCTGCGTGAGCGTGTTGAGAAGATGCTTCCGAAGATCGACCTGCCGGACCTGCTGTTCGAGGTGTACTCATGGACCGGGTTCCTGGACGCTTTCGTGCATCTGGGCGACGGCAGAACCCGGATGAAGGACCTGACCACCTCGGTCGTCGCCCTGCTGGTGAGCGAGGCGTGCAACATCGGGATGACCCCGGTCATCAGCCCGAACCACGAGGCTCTGACCCGCTCCCGGCTGGTCCACGTCGACCAGTACTACTTGCGCGCCGACACCATCGCCGCGGCGAACGCGGCCCTGATCGCCGCCCAGGCCCAGGTGCCGATCGTGCAGTTCTGGGGCAAGGGCCTGCTGGCCTCCGTCGACGGCCTGCGGTTCGTCGTCCCCGTCCGCACCATCAACGCCGCACCCTCACCCAAGTACTTCGCGAAGAAGACCGGCATCACATGGCTGAACGCCATCAACGACCAGGTCATCGGCATCGGGCAGATGGTGGTGCCCGGTACCCCGCGCGACTCCCTGTTCATCCTGGACGCTTTATTGAACCTGGACGGCGGGGTGAAGCCGGAGATGGTTGCCACCGACAACGCCTCCTACTCCGACATGGTCTTTGGCATCTTCAAGCTGCTCGGCTACCGCTTCTCCCCGCGCTTCAAGGACCTTCAAGACCAGCGGTTCTGGAAGGCCCAGATGCCCGGCGCCGAGACGGCCGGCGGGTACGGGCCGCTGGAGGCGATCGCGCGGAACAAGGTGAACGTGAAGAAGGTGATCACGCACTGGCCGGACATGCTGCGGGTCGCCGGTTCCCTGGTCACCAACCAGGTCCGCGCCTACGACCTGCTGCGGATGTTCGGCCGCGAGGGGCATCCCGCCCCGCTGGGGCAGGCGTTCGCCGAGTACGGGCGCATCGCCAAGACCCTGCACTTGCTCGCCGTCGTCGACCCGGTCGACGACACCTACCGCCGCCAGATGCACAAGCAACTCACGGTGCAGGAATCCCGCCACAAGCTCGCCCGCGACATCTGCCACGGCAAGAAGGGAACCATCCACCAGGCGTACCGGGACGGGATGGAGGACCAGCTCGGGGCGCTGGGGCTCGTGCTGAACGCCGTGGTCCTGTGGACGACGCGCTACATCGACGCCGCCGTCGCCCAGCTCCGCGCGGAGGGCTACGAGATCCGCGACGAGGACGTCGCCCGGCTCTCCCCGCTCAAGCACAAGAATCTGAACGTCCTGGGCCGCTACAGCTTCACCGCCTCCCAGCCGGTGAAGGGGCTGCGGCCCCTGCGCGACCCGGATGCTGTCGACCTCGACGATGACGACGGCCAGGAGGAGTGAGCGCCGCATCCGCCGTCCGGGGCGGGTCGTTGTACTTCGAGAAGGCCACCGCCGACCGGCGGGGGCAGCGAGAAGGGGGCGCCGGTATGACCGTGACCGACTCGTACGACGAGATGAGGGAGCACCCGCGGGAGGCCAACGAGCGGTTCGCCGCCGACCGCAGGGACACGACGATGACCATCCGCTTCGAACCCATCGAGGTGACCTGACCTGCACGAAGCCTCTATTTTCGTGTCAGAGTCAAGCTCAGCGTCCAGCTTCAAAGCCTCCATGGCCCAGCGGCACCGCCGTCCGCGGCTCCAAACTCACGCTCCCGGCCAGGACAGCTCAGGCGTGCCAGCCGTGGTCCATCCGCAGGAAGTACGGGAAGAGGGTGCGCTCCTCGAAGTCGAGATGTGCCTGGAGGTGGTCGGAAAGCGCGACGATCTGTTCCAGCACCACGTGGACGGAGCGTTCGTCCTTGGGGTTCAGATGCCGCGCGTCGGCGCGGATGCTCACGATCATCTGCTTGACCTCCTCATGCTCGCGCCGGAGCCGCCCGATCTGACCGCTGAGCTCGGGGAACCGGTGCTGCATGACCGGCAGCATCCGAGCGTCCTCGATCGTGTGGTGGGCGTCCAGGTGGGCGCAGAAATGCTGGCAGCCCACCTTGAGCTGCCAGGTGAGGTCCGCGACAGTCAGACCGCCGAGCAGCTCCTCAATGTCCTCTGTGCGTGTGGTCGCCGCATCGAGCACCTCAAGCCCCTTGCGCAGGGCGGCGACGTCGCTGCGCAGCGGCGCATGCGCCATCAGCAGCTGCTGCACCATCTGGCGGCCGGCGACAGTTCCCGCCTGCGGCTGTGTCATCGTCGATGCTCCTTTGCGACTGCCTTGCGCACGGCGGGCGCGACCTTCTCGATGATGGGGCGCAGCGCGGACTCGTCGGCCGGGCCGCTGAAGATGTAGCCGTTCATGCCGTGCTCGACCGGCCAGCTCGTCAGCAGGTCGACCCGCTGTGTAGTCGAACGGTCACCGACCAGGTTGTAGACCCGGTTGGTCCGGCTCGGGTCCCGCCCGGCAGCGCCGGCCGCCTCGTCGATTCGCCGGTTCGCGTCGTCCAGCTCCTCCGGGGCGAGAAATTCCTTCGAGGGCAGCCAGCCGCCTGTCCCCGCTGGAGTTCGCCCACGGCGGCCGTGAATCGTGCTTCACGGCCGCCGTCCGGAGGGCGCTGCTTCTAGGCGGCGATGCGGTGGGCTATCGCCTTGGCCGTGGAGGCTGCGTCGTCCAGTGCCTGCTGGCGGGAGGCTTCGAAGAGGGGGATCAGCTGGGACATCGCCGGGTTGTGTACGGCCATCGTGAGTTCCGGGACGATGAAGTTCACGTCCAGGGCGAGCGCGTCGGCCAGAACGGCCGTGAGGTAGTTCTGCACGTATTCGTAGCCCTCGCGGGGCGTGCCCGGGGCGTAGGAGCCGCCGCGGCTGGCGACGACGGTGACGGGGGTGCCCTTGAGCCTGGAGCTTTCCACGCCGGCGGTGCGGCCGACGAGGACGATGTTGTCGAGCCACGCCTTGAGGGGCGAGGGAATCGAGTAGTTGTACATCGGAGCGCCGATCAGTATGGCGTCGGCGTTCTCCAGCTCGTCGATCAGCGTCAGCCGGTGGGCGAGGGCGGCGGCCTGGGCGGGGGTGTGCGTGGCCGGGTCGGTCTGGCCGGCGGTGTGGGCGTCGGCGGTGAGGTGCGGTACGGGGTTCGTGGCGAGGTCACGGTAGATGACCGTGCCCTCGGGGTGGTGCTCCTGCCAGGTCCGGCGGAAGGCGGCGGTCACGGCGCGGGAGGAGGAGGCGTCGCCGGAAAACAGCGAGGAATCGAGGTGCAGAAGAGTGGCCATGGGATGTTCCTCAGGTGTAGCAGTGGTCGGGAATGCGGATGATCGGTGACGGTCCGCGTGGCGAGGGCGGTCTCGCGATCACCCGGCCGGGTTTGCCGGGCGGAAGGTGAGCTGTGGCGCCTCGGATTCAGGCGCTGGTCAGGAGGCGAGGACGAGCGTGGCGGCGGCAGCGATCGCGATGACGGTGAGGATGATGGGTGCCATCGCGTTGCCGCGGGTCTCGGGGTTGGCGTAGTCGCCGGACTTGGCGTGGAAGCCGACGGCTCCGACGAGCAGGACTGCGAATCCCAGGGCGGCGGCAACGCCGATGGGCTGCCAGAAGAGACCGGCGATGAGCCCTGCGGCTGCGGCCAGCTCGGCCAGCCCGATGAACCGGACCAGCGGGGCGCTGAAGCCTCCGGGAGACTGCAACTGGGCTGGAATGCTGCCCTTGAGCAGGGCTTTCGGTAGTCCGGCGGCCAGCCCGACAACGGCGAGCAGAACGCTCAGTACGGCGGCGAAGACAAACACGGGTCATGCCTTTCTGGAGAGTGATTCAGACCGCCCGAGCTGTGAGGGACCGGCATCCGTGGAGGATGGGTGTGCCAGGGGTTTTGCTGCTCACGCGTGAGCATTGCTGAAGTGCGGTCTCATCGATGGAGAGCGCTGCTGCGCGGCAACCCGGCCGCGGGCCGGGCGCCGGCCGCCGCGGTGCGGCCCGGTGACGGCAGACGCTGAGGCGGGACGGCTCGTCGGCGCCGGCCGCACCGCCTGTGGAAGGCGGAACGCGGCCGATCAGGTGAGGGGCTGTTCGGTGAAGTTCCTGAGCACCAGTACGCCGGGAACCTCGATGAGGCGTCCGCCTTCGTCGATCCTGCCGAGTTCCACCGGCGACAGGCCGAGCGTGCGGGCGAGCTCGGCGATCTGGGAGCTGGCCTCCCCGGAGTCGCTGGAGACGAAGACCACGCGCTTGCCCTGGCCGGAGGGCACTTCGGCGGCGAGCGTCTGGGCGGGAAGGTGGTTGAAGGCCTTCACGATCTGGGCGCCGGGCAGGACCTCGGCCGCGTACTGCGAGGAGAGCCGACCCTTGAGGATGTCGCCCGCGTTGGGCGCGTAGTGCGCGTTGGTGGTGTCGACGACGATCTTCCCGTTCCAGTCGGGCAGGGCGTTGCCGAACGTCTCGACTGCGCCGAACGGGATGGCCATGAAGATGACGTCGCCCGCCAGTGCCTCGGTGAGCGTCACAGCCCGGACCGTGGAACCCCAGGAGGCGGCGAGTTCGCTGATCGAGCCCGGTCCGCGGGTGTTGGCGATGCTGACCTCGACTCCGGCCCGGGCGAAGACGCGCGCCAGCGCCGAACCGATGTTTCCGGTGCCCACGATGGCGTAGCGGCTGTCTGCAGACATGAGTGCTCCCTGTTCCAGTAATTGCTGAAGGCTGTCGAGGCGGCAGAGCAGCTTCGTCGTCCGGCCTGTCGTCGCCGCGTTTCTGTAGGCGGCTCCGACCTCCGCCAGTCCATTTGGTTGAGGTGTTAACCAAACCGTACGACGGACTGGTTAACATGTCAACCAAAGCGGTAGGGTGGGCTTCATGGACGAACCGCGATGGCTGGACGAGCGTGAACAGCGGGCTTGGCGCAGCCTCATGAAGATGCAGGCCGGCCTGTCCGAATACATCGAGCGGCAGCTGCGCACCCACGGCGGGCTGTCCACCGCCGACTACCAGGTGCTGGCGCACCTGTCCGAGGCGCCCGAGGGACGCCTGCGGTCGTTCGCACTCGGAGATGCGCTGCGATGGGAGAAGAGCCGTCTGTCGCAGCATCTGACCCGCATGCAGAACCGCAACCTCATCCGCCGCGAGCGATGCGCGACCGACCAGCGAGGGGCCGTCGTGGTCATCACCGAACAGGGCCGCACCCTCGTCGAGGCAGCCGCCCCGCTCCACCTGGCTGACGTGCGCAATGTGCTGATCGACCACGTGACCCCTGCGCAGATGGACCTGCTGATCGAATTGGGAGACCAGGTGGAGGCGCGACTCGCCGAGATCGATCAGAAACCGGGATGACCCCTTGCGTCCCGGCCGGGCTGCCGCCGACCGTGCCGTCAGAGTCTCGCCCGGGGTGCTGATGAGGGCCCGGCATCGCACCAACCGCCCTTACTGCGACACTCCGATCCAACAAAGAAGACGATGCGGGTCGACGAGCCTCGCCTTCAAAAAACGAACGTTTCCTGAAGATCACCGTGCAGGGGTCCGCACACCCCGCAGCCCCTTCAAAAAACCCTTCAAAAACCTGGGTCATTCAAGAACCCTCGACCACCGTTTTCTGACATGATCCGGGGTCATGAGTGACACTCCGGAGCCGTCCGGCCACCCCGAACTCCTCGTTGCCGAACCGCTTGTCTGCACCGAGATCAAGATCGGGTACGCGCGGGTGTCCAGCGGCGGACAGAAGCTCGACCGGCAGATCGACGCCCTCACCACCGCCGGATGCCGGAAGATCTTCTCGGACAAGAAGTCCGGCAAGAACGCCCTCCGCCCGGAATTGAAGGCGTGCCACGCCTTCCTCGACGCTGGTGACACCCTCGTCGTCCCCTCGCTCGACCGCTACGGCCGCAGCCTCCAGGACCTCATCAACATGGTCGCCGAACTCCGGACGCGCGGGATCGGCTTCACCTCGCTGCACGAGAACCTCGACACCACCACCCCCGGCGGCCGGCTCGTCTTCCACGTCTTCGCCGCTCTGGCGGAGTTCATCCGCGAACTCATCGTCCAGGGCACCCGCGAGGGCCTGGCCGCCGCCCGCGCCCGCGGCCGGGTCGGCGGGCGCCCCACCGTCGCTACCGAGGAAGTCATCCGCGCCGCCCGCGACCTGCTGCCCGACCCCGGCCGCTCCATCACCTCGATCGCCAAAATGCTGGGCATCTCCCCGGGCACCCTCTACAACCACATCCCCGACCTCCAAGACCTGCGCGCCTCCGCCGTCCCCCACCAGCTCGACGCTGCGGAACGGTGACCCCACGTGCCGATCCGTCCCTAGAACCGCGAGCGTTGTCCCGTCGACTGGCCGGACATCTCCAACGCCATCAACGAACGCGCCGGCTGGCGGTGCGAGTGTGAAGGCGAGTGCGGACGCGGCAGTCACCCCGGCCGGTGTCCCAACCGGCACGGACAGCCCGTGTACGGCACCGGTTCGCGGGTCATCCTGACGACGAGAGCGCGCACCTCGACCACACGCCGGAGAACTGTCACCCGGCCAACCTCAAAGCCATGCCAGGGCTGCCACCTGCACTACGACCGTAACCACCACGCCCGCACCCGGGCCCAGACCCGGCATACCGCGCTCGAAACCGGCGGGCAGCTGACGTTCGAGTTGTAGGCGAACGCAGCAAGATCAAGTGCTTAGCGTTACTGGCTGTTCCGCTGGTCCCCAAGGCCGGTGATGGACCCGGCACGCTTCGACGACGTCTACGGCCCCGACGAACGCGCGCTGATCGAACGGCACTTGACCATCGAGCAGCCGCCGTGTTCCGCGGCGGACCTGTCCGGGTCCGCGAACGCGCTGGCGGACACAGACGTCCTCGTCACCAGCTGGGGCGCCCCCCGCCTCTCCCCCGACCTGCTCGCCCGCGCGCCGCGCCTGTCGCTCGTCCTTTACGCGGCCGGTTCCGTGCGGGGAATCGTCACCGAGGAGTCGTGGGCACGCGGCGTGCGCATCGCGTCCGCGGGTGCCGTGATCGCCGACAGGGTCGCGGACTTCGCGCTCGCCCAGATCCTGTACGCCCTCAAGCACGGCTGGCGCTATGCGCTGACAGCGCGGCGCGCGCGGGCAGCCGCCGTACGCCGCAGCGAACCCGGCACCGCGGGCGCCACCGTCGGTCTCGTCTCCCTCGGCGCCACCGGGCGGGCCACCGCGCGGCTCCTCGTCCGGCACGGCGTACGCGTCCTCGCCCACGACCCCTATGTGTCCGACGCGGACGCCCGCACCCTCGGGGTCGAACCGGCCACGCTGAAGGAAGTCTTCGCGCTCAGCGACGTGGTGAGCCTCCACGCGCCGCTGCTCGACGAGACCCGCGCCATGGTCGACGCACCCCTGCTGCGCTCCATGCGCCCCGACGCCACCCTCGTCAACACCGCCCGCGGCGGACTGATCGACGAGCCCGCGCTGGTCCGCGTACTCGAGGAACGGCCGGACCTCTTCGCCGTACTCGACGTCACCGACCCGGAGCCGGCCGTTCCCGGTTCACCCCTGTTCACGCTCGACAACGTGGTGGTCACCCCGCATCTCGCCGGCAGTCTCGGGCCGGAGCGCCGTCTGCTCGGGCGGGCCATGGCCGAGGAGCTGGACCGCTACGTCGCCGGGCAGCCGCTGCGCCACGAGGTGACCGCCGAGGCGATGGAGCATGCCGCATGACCTTCACCTTCGTACTGGTGCCGCCCGCCCCGGAAGAGACGCGCACCTGGCCCGGTCGGCTCGCGCGCGCGGTCCCGGGCATCGACGTGCTGGTCCCCCAGGACCCCGAGGACGTCGAGGCGGCGCTGGGCCGCGCGGATGCCGCGTACGGCACCCTCACGCCCGAACTCCTCGCCATGGCCGACGGGTTGAGGTGGCTCCAGGCCCCGCAGGCCGGACCACCGCCCGGCTTCTACCATCCGGCGCTGGTCAGTCATCCGGTCCAGGTCACCAACATGCGCGACACCTACACCGACCATGTCGCCGCCCACACCCTCGCCCTCGTCCTGGCCCTCGCCCGGCAGATCCCCCGCTACGTGCGCGAGCAGTCCGCCGCCCACTGGGCACCGGACTGGTCGGACGGCGCGATCGTCCCGCTCGGCGAGGCACGTGCCCTCGTCGTCGGGACGGGGGCGGTCGGCGCCGAGATCGGGCGGCTGCTCGCCGCGTTCGGGACTCGGGTGGACGGGGTCGACGCCCGTGTCACCGCGCCGCCGCCCGGCTTCACCCGGATCGTGCCGCCCGACCGCCTCGACAAGGTGCTCGGCGAGACGGACATCGTGATCGTCACCGTTCCGCACACCCCGCGGACGGAAGGCCTGTTCGACGCTGACCGCTTTGCGGCGATGAAGCGCGGCGCCTGTCTGGTGAATGTGGGCCGCGGACCGACCGTCCGCCTCGACGACCTGGTCGCTGCCCTGGACGCGGGGCAGCTGCGAGGCGCCGCCCTGGACGTCATGGAGCGCGAGCCGCTCCCGGCCGACCATCCGCTGTGGCGCCACCCGCGCGCGCTGCTCACCCCGCACGTGGCGGGGGCGGGTCCGCATGCCGCGGAGCGCCGCTTCGAGGTGCTGACGGAGAACGCCCGACGCTTCGCCGCAGGACGCCCGTTGATCAACGTAGTGGACAAGACGCAATGGTTCTGAACGCAGAGCAGCCACCCACCGCTTCCCGGTCCGCAGTCGTCGTCGAGCGCATCGAGACCTTCACCGTCGCCCTGCCCACGCTGCGGGACTTCGCGGTCGCGGGTGGCGGCGTGACCGTCAAAGGGCAGCCCGCCGTACGCGTCCTGGTCAAGGTCACCGCCTCGGACGGCAGTACGGGCTGGGGAGAGGCCACGCCGATCCCGAGCTGGACGTACGAGACCACCGAGTCGATCGTGTCGACCCTCACGCACTACCTGGCGCCCGCCTCGACCGGGCTGCCGCTGTGGGATCTGGACGGCCTGGCGCGGGTGTGCGACCGCACCATCCGGCGCGGCTGGTCAACCGGGATGCCACTGGCCCGCGCCGCCCTCGACGTCGCCTGGCACGACGCGCTCGCCCGGTCGCGCGGCGTGAGCCTCGGCGAGCTGTGGGGCAGGCGCCGCCACGACACCGTCGACCTGTGCTGGATCGCCACCGGCTCCGATCCGGCGTCGCTCGCGGACTCGGTCGCCGAGGGACAGGCGCACGGATACCGGCACTTCAAGATCAAGACGGGCCTCACGCCCGGAGAGCCCGAGACCGAGGAGGTCGCCCGCGTCGCCGCCGTGCGCGAAGCGGCGCCCGACGCCCGCCTCGTCGTCGACGCCAATCAGGCCGGCACACAGGATTCGGCCCTGCGCCTTGCCCGGCTGCTCGCGCCCCTGGACATCGTGGCGCTCGAACAGCCCCTGCCCGCCAACGACATCGAGGGCCTGCGCCGGCTGCGCGACCTGAGCCCCGTGCCGATCGCCGTGGACGAGAGCCTGCGCCACCCCTCCGACCTGGCCACGTTCGTCCGCAGAGGCGCGATCGGCACCGCCGTCGCCAAGGTGCAGCGCTGCGCCGGACTCACCCTGTCGCTGCGCCAGTGCCAGCTGGCCGAGGACTGCGGCGTGGCGCTGATGGGCTCGGGCCTGACCGAGTCCGACATCGGCCTCGCCGCGTCACTGCATCTCTTCGCGGCCTACGACCTCGTCGCTCCGGCCGACCTCAACGGCCGCCAGTTCCTGACCAGTCCTTACGCCACCGGACCCACGATCCGGGTGCGCGCGGGGACGGCCGAGGTGCCCACCGGCCCCGGCCTCGGTATCGGCATCGACGAAGGGACGGTACGAGAACTGGCCTGCTGAACGAACCCGGGCGGCCGGGCCTGCCCCGGCAGCCGCATCGAAGGTCCACCGAAGATCCACCCCAGGGTCTGTCGAAGGTCTGTCGAAAAATTGAAGGAGCCGCTCATGAACAAGTACGTCCGCTCATCCATGACATCGCGCCGCAACCTCGCCCTGCTGGCCTCACCGTTACTCGCCGCCGCACTGATCACCGCGGTCCCCGGCGCCTCCGCCGCCCCGGCGGGCGCCGCGGCCTGCCCCGCGCCGGCCGAGGCGATCGGCCTGAGCACCGGCTGGAAGCTCCAGCTGCCCCTGCCCACCAGCTCCGGATCCCCTCAGGAGGTCAAGCAGCCCGCCCTGGCGACCTACAGCAAGTCCCCCTGGTTCACCACCAAGTCGACCTGCGACGCGATCCTGATGCGCGCCGCGGTCAACGGCGCCACCACCAGCAACACCGGCTACCCGCGGTCGGAGCTGCGCGAGATGACCGCGGACGGATCGTCCACGGCGAGCTGGTCGTCCACCTCCGGCACCCACACCATGGTCTTCGACGAGGCGATCACACATCTCCCCGAGGACAAGCCGCATGTGATGGCTGGTCAGATACATGACGAGACGAGCGACGTCACATCGTTCCGCCTCGAAGGCACCAACCTGTACGTCACCTCGTACAACACCACCCACTACAAGCTCGTGACCTCCAACTACCAGCTGGGCACGCGCTTCGAGGGTAAGTTCGTCGTTCACGACGGGCAGGTCGACGTCTACTACAACGGCACGCTCCAGGCCACGGTCGACGCCGATTTCGGCAGCGGCTACTTCAAGGCGGGCGACTACACCCAGGCGAACTGCAACAACTCCTCGCCGTGCGACACCTCGAACTACGGCGAGGTCGCCCTGTACGGCGCCGAAGTGACGCACAGCTGAGTCCGGGGTCACTTCCCGGCCGGTGAAGACGTGGGCGGCGGACCAGCGGTTGGACCGCCGCCCACACTGCTGGACGCGCCCGTCCGGTCTACCCACCCCGCTCAGGCGCCCACCGCTCAAGCGGTCTTCCCGCCACGCGGCTTCCGCACCCAGCAACTCGACCGCACGATCGCCGAGGGCTGCCCCGAGACGCTCACGGCGACGGCATCCGAGGAACGTCAGCCCGAAGGCGTGTGACGCGGGCCGGTGTGCCGGTGGAGCCCAGCCCGACGGAGTACGCGCTCCTCGAACACCTCATGCGGCATCCCGGCCGGGTCCGCCCCCGGGTAGACGTCAGGCGCGCAGCCCGGGATGGACTCGCGGGCGGGACGGGGCGCCCGGCTGCTCATGCGGATCCGCGAACAGCTCGGGATGGCTCGCCCGGATCGTGCCGATGTCGTCGAAGACGCCCTGAAGGTGTCCGCGCAGCGCGTCCTCCGCGCCCGCCGCGTCCCGCCGTTCCAGGGCGTCGACCACCGCGGTGTGCTCGTCGACCAGCGTCTCGATCCGGTGCGGCAGCGGCAGACTCAGCCGGCGGGCCCGGTCGAGGTGCGCCTTGGCGGTCGCCACCGTGCGCCACAGCGTGCGGTGACCGCTCGCCTCCATCAGGCGACGGTGGAAGGCCTCGTCCTGCTCGAAGAACACGTCCGCGTCACCCGCCTTCAGCGCGGCCCGCTGTGCGTCGAGGATGGCGCGCAGCGCCGTGATGTCCTGCGCGCCGGACTTCGTCACCGCCTCGCGCAGCGCCGCCAGTTCGAGCGCCTCCCGCATGAACTGGGCTTCCAGGACGGCGTCGACGCTGATCCGCGAGACGAACGTACCGAGCTTGGGGAAGACGTCGACCAGCGACTCCTCGCCCAGCAGGATCAGCGCCTCGCGCACCGGGGTGCGGCTGACGTCCAGCTCCGCGGCCAGCTCGTTCTCCGACAGGGGCGCGCCCGGCAGGAGCTCGAGGGAGGTGATGCGCGCCCGCAGCAGGGCGTGCACCCGAGCCCGGACGGACTCGCGCGGACGTGACGCCTCCGCTTCGACCCGTCGCGTCTTTCTCGGTTCCCGCCGCTGAGCTGCCATGACGCTCACTTTCTCACCTCAGCTGCAAGGGTACTTACATACAAGCCTTGTATGTAAGTGCGGACCGGGGTAGAAAATGACGCGGGGGTCAACGGACCCCCTGGCCACGCCCGTGTCCCTGTCCCCACTGTGGACACTCCTGTGCCCCGGTCTCGCGAACCGCTTCCGTCACGTCCGCACGTCCCCCTCGACCGGAGGTCAACGATGACCACCCGCTCCGTCACCGAGAGTGAGGCGCCGGCTGCCCCGCCCGGCTCCTCGCTCCCCGCCCGCCCGCGCGGCCGGGGGAAGAACGTCCGCTGGGGCATAGCCGTCCTGTGCTTCGGCGGCCTCGCGGTCAACTACCTGGACCGTTCCACGCTCAGCGTCGCGCTGCCGTCCATGTCGGACGACCTGCGCATCGGTCCCGAGACGCAGGGCTTCATCCTCAGTGCCTTCTTCTTCACGTACGCGCTGTGCCAACTGCCCGCCGGGGCGCTCCTGGACAAGTACGGCGTGAAGCGGGTCTTCGCGATCGGCGCCATCTGGTGGTCGGTGGCCACCGTCGGGATGGGCCTGGTCCGCGGCGTCGGCTCGCTCGTCGGCGCCCGGATGCTGCTCGGCGCCGGTGAGGCCGCCGGCTATCCCGCACCCGCGAAGGCCGTCTCCCGCTGGTTCCCCCGGCACGAACGAACGCTCGCCAACAGCGTCTGGGACAACGGCGCGCGCGTCGGCACCGCCATCGCCCTGCCGCTGGTGACGATGCTGGTCTCCGTGTTCCACTGGCGGGTCGCGTTCATCGCCTGCGGCCTGCTCGGCTTCCTGTGGATCATCGGCTGGTGGCGGCTCTACCACGAGCCCGCCGACCACCCGAAGCTGACCGCCGAGGAGCGCGCCTACATCGAGGCGGGCGGCGCTCACACCGACGAGACGGCCACGCAGGATGCGGACGCGCCCAAGGTGCGCTGGCGGGACCTGTTCCGCTACCGGACGGTCTGGGGCATGATGCTCGGCTTCTTCTGCCTCAACTACGTCATCTACTTCTTCATCACCTGGTTCCCCAGCTACCTCGTCGACGAGCGCGGCTTCGACCTCCTCAAGCTGGGCTTCTTCGGCACGGTCCCGGGTCTGGTCGCCATCTTCGGGTCGCTGCTCGGCGGATTCACCGCCGACCGGCTGCTCCGCAAGGGCTGGTCCACCACCAAGGTCCGCAAGACCTGCCTGGTCTCCGGCACGCTGTGCTCGTCCGTGATCGCGCTCACCGTCGTCGTGCCGACCGCGTCCGGCGCCCTCGCGCTGCTCTCCCTCAGCTACGCCTCGCTGACCTTCTCGACCGCGTCCGTCGCGTCGCTGCCCGCCGACGTGGCGCCGACCGCCGGGCATGTCGCCTCGCTCGCCGGTATCCAGAACTTCGCCTCGAACGTGGCGGGAATCCTCGGCCCGATCGTCACCGGATTCCTGCTGGCGTCCTCCGGAGGCTCGTACCTGGTGCCGCTCCTGGTGTCCGGCGCCCTGTCCGTCGTCGGCGCCCTCACCTACGCGTTCGTCATCAAGCGCGTCGAACCGCTGCCGGTGCGCTAGGCGGTGTCCGGCGGATCACGGCCGGGGTCGCGACGCCTGACACGGCACCTCGCCGCGTTGCCGAAACGTCCGAACAGCTCCGCTATCAGGACGCTCCGACGCCTTGCGATGCACCGCGCCAGGCGCCACGACCTGTCCGACCCTGATCCGCCGGAGCCCCCGCTAGCCCGCCCCGGCCCGCTCCATCCCCGTACGAAAGAGAGGGACGCCCCGTGGCCCAGTCGGTCGAGTCGGCCCAGTCGGTCGAGCCCGTCGAGTCCATACATCGCGCCGCCGTGCTGCACGGCCCCAAGGACGTGCGCGTCGAGGACCGCCCGGTGCCCGAGCCCGGTGCGGGCCAGGTCCTGGTCGCCGTCCGTGCCGTCGGACTGTGCGGGTCCGACCTGCACTACTACGCCCACGGCGAGAACGGCCCGAACGTCCTGCGGCAGCCGACCGTCCTCGGCCACGAGCCGGCCGGCGTGGTCGTCGGCCACGGCTCCGGTGCCGACGACCTGCCCCACGGCACAGCTGTGGCGATCGAGCCGGCGCACCCGTGCGGCAGGTGCGCGCTGTGCCGGGCCGGGCGCTACAACCTCTGCCCGGAGGGCACCTGTTTCGGTTCGCCACCGACCGACGGCGCTCTCGCCGAGTACGTGAGCGTGCCGCGGGACTTCGTGCATCCGCTGCCCGCGTCGACGGACGTCCGGCTCGGCGCGCTGATCGAGCCGCTCGCCGTCGCCGTGCACGCGGTGCGCCGCGCCGCGCTCGCCCCCGGTCACCGTGTGCTGGTCACGGGGGCGGGGCCGATCGGTGTGCTGGTCGCGCAGGTCGCGGCGGCCGTCGGCGCCGGGTCAGTGACGGTGTCCGATGTGGCGGCCGAGCGGCGGGAGTTCGCGGCGCGGCTCGGCCTGCACACGGTGGACGCCGCCGGCCTCGCGCCCGATCCGGAGCGGTCCCACGCGCTCGCCTCGCCGGACGGTTACGACGCCGTGTTCGACTGCTCCGGCGTGGGGACCGCCCTGGTGTCGGGGATCCGCGCGCTGCGCCCCGGTGGCACCGCTGTGGTGGTCGGCAATCCGGGCCGACCGCTGACCGAGCTGCCGCTGGCGTGGATGCAGCGTCAGGAACTGTCCCTTGTGACGTCGTTCCGGTACGGGGCAGGGGACTTCGCGGCGGCCGCCGCGCTCGCGGGGCGTGTCCGCCTGGCTGAACTGGTCACCTCCGCCTTCCCGTTGGAGCGGGCGGCCGAGGCGCTCGAGGTCGCGCTGACCGACCCGTCGCAGATGAAGGTCCTGGTCGAGCCGGCGCGGGAGGTCTGACGATGACCTTGCGCACCCGGACCCGCCTGTCGCGCAGCGCCCTGCCCCGCCTGTCCCGTACCGCCCTGCCCGTGGCCGGTCTGAAGCTGCCTCCACCCCTCCCCGAACCCGGCATCGTCCATCTGGGCCTGGGCAACTTCCACCGCGCCCACCAGGCCGTCCACACGGCCGACGCCCTGCGCCACAGCCCCGGCCCCTGGGGCATCACCGGTGTCTCCACGAGCGCGGCCCGAGGCCCGCGCCCTGTACTGACCGGCATGGCGGAACAGGACCAGCTCTACACGGTCCTCACCCTGCGCCGCGACGCGGGCGTTGCCGCGACCGTGCCCGGGGTGCACCATCCCGGCCTCGTCGCCGACGGACAAGGCGCCGAGGTCGTCGCCGCGATCGGCAGCCCCACCACACGCATCGTCTCCCTCACGGTGACCGAGAAGGGGTACACCTTCGGCGCCGACGGCCGCCTCGACCTCGACGACCCGTTGGTCCGCGCCGACCTCGCGGGCGGCACGCCCCGCACCACCCTCGGCCTGATCGTGCGCGGGCTCCAGCATCGGGCCCGCACCGACGGGTCGCCGGTCACCGTGCTCAGCTGCGACAACCTCATGGACAACGGGCACCGACTGCGCGCCCTCGTCGACGAGTTCGTCGCCGCGCTGCCCGCCGCGGAACGCCCCGAGCTGCAGACCTACGTCGCGAGCTCGCTCACCACGCCGAACACCATGGTCGACCGGATCGCGCCCGCCACCACCGACGAGCACCGTGACCTGGTCGCCCGCGCCTTCGGCGTCCGCGACTCGGTGCCGGTGCCCGCCGAGCCGTACCGACTGTGGGTCATGGAGGACGACTTCCGCGCCGGACGCCCTGCGTGGGAGCACGCGGGCGCGCTGTTCACGGACGATGTCGCCCCGTACGAACTGATGAAACTGCGGCTCCTCAACGGCGCCCACTCGCTCCTCGCCTACCTCGGCCTGCTGCGCGGACACCGCTGCATCGACCAGGCGGTGACGGACGAACTCCTCGGCGGTGCCGTGGAGTTCGCGATGCGCGAGGAGATCCTGCCGACGGTCCCGGAGCCCGAGGGAATGCCGGGCAAGGCCTACGTCACCGAACTCCTCGACCGGTTCGCCAATCCGGCGCTCGGCCACCGCACCGCGCAGGTCGGCTCCGACGGTTCCCTGAAGATCCCGGTCCGCTGGGCGGGGGTACTCGCCGAGTCGCTGGCGGCGGGGCGCGTCCCGCGCGTTCTCGCCCTCGGCCTCGCCGCGTACGTGCGCGTCATCACGGCCGACGACGCATACGACGAGCGTGCGCTCGGCACGGTCCACGACGGTGCCCGGTCGCGCCTGGCCGAGCTCGCGGCCCGTGCAACCGGTCCCGCCGACGCGGCCCGCCTGCTGCTCTGCGAAGGCGACCTGCTGCCGCCGGAGGTCGCCCGGCACCCCGAACTCGGCGATGCGGTCGGCGAGTTCGCGCACACGCTTGCCGTGCACGGCATCGAGGCCGCGCTGCGTTCCGCACTCACCTGATCCAGTGCCGGCCGCCGGACCCGTGCGCCGGCCCGCACCTCCCCCTGCCCCGCGCCCCCAATCGAGAAGAACGGCACCCATGGCCACCATCACCTCGGCCGAGGTCTTCGTCACCTGCCCCGGCCGCAACTACGTCACCCTGAAGATCACCACCTCGGACGGTGTCACCGGCATCGGCGACGCCACCCTCAACGGCCGCGAGCTGTCCGTCGCCTCCTACCTGCGCGACCACGTCTGCCCCACCCTGATCGGCAAGGACCCGGCCCGCATCGAGCAGGTGTGGCAGTGCCTGTACAAGGGTGCCTACTGGCGGCGCGGCCCGGTCACCATGACGGCCATCGCCGCCGTCGACGTCGCCCTGTGGGACATCAAGGGCAAGGTCGCGGGCCTGCCCGTGTACCAGCTGCTCGGCGGCGCGGCCCGCGACGGCGTCACCGTCTACGGCCACGCCAGCGGCAACACGGTCCCCGAACTCCTCGACGACGTACAGCGGTTCCTCGACAAGGGGTTCCGCGCGGTGCGCGCGCAGGCGGCCGTGCCCGGTCTGGAGCGGGTGTACGGCATGCGCAAGGGCGACGGCGACACCTACGAGCCGGCCGACGGGGCGCTGCCGACCGAGGAAGTCTGGGACACCGGCGCCTATTTGGACTTCGTGCCGACCTATATGTCCGCCGTCCGCGAGCGGTTCGGCTACGACTTCCACCTGCTGCACGACGTGCACCACCGGCTCACCCCCATCGAGGCGGGCCGCCTGGGCAAGTCCCTCGAGCCCTACCGCCTCTTCTGGATCGAGGACCCCACCCCGGCCGAGGACCAGGAGGCCTTCCGCCTCATCCGGCAGCACACCACGACACCGCTCGCGGTCGGCGAGATCTTCAACTCGATCTGGGACTGCCAGCACCTGATCACCAACCGCCTCATCGACTACATCCGCACCTCCGTCTCGCACGCCGGCGGCATCACGCACCTGCGCAAGATCTTCTCGCTCGCCGAGCTGTACGGGGTCCGCTCCGGCTCGCACGGCGCGGGCGACCTCTCCCCCGCGTCGCTCGCGGCCGCGCTCCACGTCGACCTGTCGATCCCGAACTTCGGCATGCAGGAGTACATGGCCCATCTCCCGGGCTACGAGGAGGTGTTCGAGACGTCCTGGACGTTCGAGGACGGCCTGATGCACCCCGGCGACCGCCCCGGCATCGGCGTCGAGTTCGACGAACAGGCGGCCGCGAAGTTCCCGTACGAGCGCAAGTACCTGCCGGTCAACCGACTGCGGGACGGGTCCGTGCACGACTGGTGAGGTGAGTGCCACGGCGGCTGCCCGCCGTGGCACCGATCCACCGGGGCCGCTCTCGATCGGGACCGGGCACCCCGGCAACGGCGGGCGGCCCGGGCACCGGGCGTGCCCGCCGCGTCCACTACGGAGAAAGCCCGCAGCTCAAGCCCGAGCAGCCGGGAGCGGGGTACGGCATCGGTGCGGCCCTCGGGCAATGGCTCCTGCCCGCGTGCTGCCTCGGCGGCCTAGGAGCCGAGATAGACGCTCGGCGGGAGCCACGTCGGACGGGGCAGGCCGAAGTGCTCCTCGAGCATCAGCTCGGCCTGGGTGAGCGCGCCGCAGACCCATCCCTGCCCGGTCGAATAGGCATCTCCGCAGACGTACAGGTTGGCGTCGTGGAGCGGGCGGCGCATGCGTGGCATGATCTCCCAACTCTTCGCCCCCACCTGCCAGAAGTGGTAGGCCGCTCCGTACGGGTCCTGTACCCAGTCCTGGAAGTAGGCCGACCTCGGTTCGGGGATACGGGCGTCGGGGCCGTGCAGCTCGCGCAACTGGCGCTGCGCCTCGTCGACCAGCGTCCCCGGGGCTGCCGCGTCCATCGGCCGCGGCGGACGGGTCACCGCCACCGGGGCGAGGCGCTGTGGCCGCTTCTGCAGTTCGTTCCAGAACTCCACGTCGCTCAGGTCGTTGTAGGAGGCCAGCAGCAGGGCGTTGCGGTTCGCCGGGTCGGCACCGGGCTGCTTCCCCTCGACGCCCCAGTAGTACGTCTGGCGCAGTGGCAGGTCGGTCACCGAGCGGCCCTTGCTCAGGCCGAGATCCTCCCACCACGGCCGGTCGTAGCCGAGGAAGAGCTTGGAGGCGGGCCTCGGGACGATCGAGCCGAGGTCGGACAGGAACTGGTCGCTGGTGAAGAGGAAGGTGTCCGGGTCCAGCAGCTCGATCGAGCGCTGGGGCATGGCCAGAACGACGTGGCGTGCCCGGACCGTGAGCGGCCGGCCGGTGGGCCAGACGGAGAGGGCAAGGGACAGCACCTGCTCGCCGTGGACGGTCTCCCGGTCGATCCGGCGCACCTGGTGGTGGAGGTGGACGGTCCCGCCTTCCGCCTCGAACCTCCGGACGAGCTCCTTGGGCACTGTCTGGTAGCCGTTGCGCAGAAGCAGGTACTGCGGTGCCGGGGAGCCGACGAAGTCGGCCACCGACGCTTCCATGGCCTCGATGCCGTTGACGTTGGCCACCACCGAGCCGTAGCCGAAGCCGGCGCGGAGGAACGCCCACCCCTCTTGCCCGACCGCGTCGAGCAGCAGGTTCCAGAACCCGATGTCATAGAGGTGCCGGCCGCCGGCCGACGCCGTCGCCTTGATCTTGTCCCACGCCTGTTGGTCCATGGTGGCGGCGCCGGGTACGAAGCGCTCGATGACCGACACGAGCGCGTCGTCCGGCGACTTGCCGCGGATCGCGGCCGGCAGGTCGTAGGGCACGACCGCCGGATCGCCCCACTGGGACTGGGTGAAGCGGTGCTGGCGCAGGTAGACGAGATTCTGCGACTCGTCGACGGGAAAGGGATCTGTCGGCAACCCGAGATGGTCCACGAGGTCGGCGATGACCGGCTGGGTGTTCAGGTAGCGCATGCCGCCCAGCTCGGCGTGCAGGTGGGGCATACCGGGCGGCGTCACTGAGAAGAGGCGGCCGCCGACGCGCTCGCTGCCCTCGAACAGGCCCACCGTGAGGCGACCGCCGCGACGCCGACGAAGCTCGTTCAGCACACGACTGTGCTTGGCTTCCGGGCCGAGCAGCCGCCAGGCGGCATACGCACCGGACACCCCGGCGCCGATGACCGCGACGTCGAGCACGCCGTGCGCACCCTCGACCGTGGTGGCCTGCTCCGGCCTCGCTTGGACGAGCGGACGCGCCGACGCCGATGCCCCCAGCGCTCCGTCGACGATGGCGGCGGCGCCGAGCGCCCCGGTCCCCTTGAGGAGATCGCGCCGCGTTGGTTTGCCCATCTCCAGCAGCCTCCCGGCTCGAAATGCCCTCGGTGGACCGCCCATTGCGGCCGGCAAACGGTACCAATTCAGACATTCTTTGAGCTGCTGTCGGGCTGCGACGGGCGAGTCGCGGGATGCATCTCGAGCGGACGGACTTGCTCCGGCACGAACCCACCACGGGCCTCCGCCGGTATGAACTCACCACGGGCCTCCGCCGGCCCGGGAGCGCTGAGGCACATCGCCGCCGATACTCCCGGGGCGCACCTGGACAACAAGATCGGTCCACTGCACCCGCGTTGCGGGACGGGGTGAGCCAGTCGCCCAGTCTCGGCAGGAGGACGTCCGGACGGGCTGCACGGTCAGTGGGGCCAGGAGAACGCGGGGCCGTCACAGCGGCCCGCTGCGCCGCACCCCCGCGGCGTATGCTTGCGCAGGTCAGGGGAGGAGGCACCATGGGGCGGATGCCGTCGGCGCAGCGGCGCAGGCAACTGGTCGAGGCTGCCATCCGGGTCATGGCCCGCGACGGCGTCGCGAAGACCACCACGCGGTCCGTGGTGGCGGAGGCGGGCG
This sequence comes from Streptomyces sp. NBC_01003, assembly GCF_045162695.1. Classification (NCBI taxonomy): domain Bacteria; kingdom Bacillati; phylum Actinomycetota; class Actinomycetes; order Kitasatosporales; family Streptomycetaceae; genus Streptomyces; species Streptomyces sp. NBC_01003. Next base: position 8,533,203 of record NZ_CP108707.1, on the reverse strand, counting down.
TCTCGCTGAGCGTTTTCCACTACTGCTTCGACTCCAAGCAGGAGTTGCTCGAAGCGGTGATGGACACCATCTCCGAGCACTCCGAGTCGGACGTCCTCACCACGCTCACCCGCAGGCCCAGCCTGCGCGAGACGATCCGCGCCGGGCTCCAGGCGTACTGGGACCACGTGCTGGCCAATCCCGGCGAGCACATGCTGACGTACGAACTCACCCAGTACGCCCTGCGGGAGCCCGGCTATGAGCATCTCGCCCGGCGGCAGTACGAGCGCTATCTCGCGGCCCACACCAAGGTGATCCGTCAACTCCCCTCGGTCCTGGGCGTGGAGCTGTCCGTGCCCGAGCCCGCGGCCGCCAGGTATCTGGCCGCGCTGACCGACGGGCTCACCCTCAACTTCCTCGTGCTGGGCGACGAGGAGAAGGCGGGCGACGTGCTGGACGTCGTCGCGGACCAGATCCTGACGTTGGTGCGGGAGTAGCTCAGCGGCTGTACACCGCTGCCTCGTTGATCGAGTAGCCGTACTTGGTGGCGCGTGTCACGCCGTGGATACGGACGTACCGCGCCTGCACCGGACTGAACACCGCGTTGTCCAGGCCCCCGTCCCCGCCGTCCGTGGACCACACGGTCCGCCACGTGGTCCCGTCGTCCGAGACCTCGACCCGGTAGGCCCGCGCGGAGGCCCGTTCCCAGTCGAGGGAGACCTTGCCGACCGTACGGGAGGTGCCCAGATCGAGTCGCAGCCACTGGTCGTCCGACCAGCCGCTCGCCCACCTCGTGCCGGTGTCGCCGTCCACGGCCCGCCCCGCGGCGTAGCTGGTGAACGGATTCCACTCCGTCGAGCTGGCGCTCGCCGGGGCGCCGGCGGCGAGGTCGGGCGCGGGCTTGTGGAGTTCGGTCGCCTTCCAGGTGCCGAGGTAGGACTCCGCGCCGCCGAGCAGGTCCTGCACCGTGTCCTTGCCGCCGGAGAGCCGCATCTGCTCGATCCAGTCGGGCACCATGCCGACATGGGCCGCACCGTCGGTGTTGAAGTCCCAGGTGCGTTCGCCGGTTTGCTGCCGGTCGATGACGGAGCCGCCGTCGGCGCTGCGGAAGGGGTACTTGACCGCGTTGGGGGCGTCGGGTCCGACCGGTCCCGGCCAGCCGCCGACGCCGTTCATGTCGGTGCCGTAGCCGAGTCCGACGCCGTACTTCTGGCGCAGCGCCCTGGTCCCGGCGGACTCCTTGGCGAAGCTGTCGGCGCTGGACATGTACGAGGCCTTGAAGCCGCCGAGGCGGTAGACGCGCTCCAGCCAGCCGTCGTCCATCCAGCTGTGGCTGGAAAGCACGCCGGGGTAGTCCGCCGACTCCAGCATGTCCAGGGTGCGGCCGGCCGCCTTGACGCTCATGTGGTCGACCTCAAGCATCATGTTGCGTTTCATCAGCCCCTTGACCGCGTACTCGCCGAGGCGGGTCAGCCCGCGGGTGTTGCACTGCGCGCCGCTGTCGTACGTGGGCACCTTGGTGCCTGCGGGGAGCAGCTTGGTCACCTCGGCCGGGGCGGCCGCGTTGCCGGCGGGGTTGTCGTGCTGCGGACCGGTGCACTTCTCCGTGTTCCAGAAGGTGCCGGTGGAGAGGAACTGGCCGATGTCCACGGCCGTTCCGATGGTGCCGGAGTCCATCCGCACCCCGCACAGGGCGTTGTCGAACTTGTGGCACAGGAACATGCTGCGCACACCCAGCTTGTACAGCTCGTCCAGACCGCTGTCGATGTCGGCCTGGCTGCACTGGGGGACGTCGAGGATCTGCTTGCAGCCGAAGGGCTCCGAGGTCTCGACGCCGAGCACCACGGCGAGCTTGCCCTCCGCGACGACCTGGCGGGCCTGGGTGGAGTCGGTGACGATACGGAAGAAGCCCTTGCCCTTTCCACCGTAGATCTTGTCGATGTAGTCCTGCATCTCGTAGGACTTACGGGCCTCGAGGCGGATGGCGTCCATCTCGTTGCAGCCGCGGTCCCTGACGTAGATCGAGCACAACAGGCCGTTGGAGACCAGGTCGTTGACCAGGATCCGCTGGCCGCCGCGCCAGGCGCGCTCCAGCCACGCGTAGTAATTCTGCTGGTGGCTCAGGGAGTTGTGGGCCGGCCAGTCCTTGAACGTCGGCCAGCCCACCGGGTCGTGGTGGCCGTCCGCACCGCCGGTGACGTTCTCGAAGAGGGCGAGGGAGCCGTCGGGATAGTGCTCGGGGCAGTCCTTGAGGGCCTCGGCGATGCCCTCTTCGGAGAACGGCTTGCCGCAGATGATGCGGCCACCGAAGCCCTCGTTGGACATCAGGTGATTGTGCGCGTCGATGAAGCCGCGGACCCGGCCCTGGCTGTCCGTGCCGCGGAAGGGTTCGCCGGTGACGTTGATCTGAGAGTCGGCGGCGGGCCGCGCCGTGGGCTCCCACCAGGGAGTGTCGGCGCCTGCGGCCGGAGGGGAGCCCACGCCGAGAGCCAGCAGGAGGGTGACGACGACGGCAAACAGGCCGCGCCTGCGGAGGAGGGTCATCCGGGCTACCTTCGCTGTCCGGGATGGGCACGCGCTAACTTACTCGCGCGTAGGTCCCGTCGAGGATGGCGCGGCCCTGACAACGAGTCAAGAGTCCGGGACGGATGACCTATTTGATGCATCGTCAGCTCCGCTGGCTGAAAAAGGCCCTCTCGGAGGGCCTGTCGCCGGAGCCGAGGCGCCGCCCCTGGATGCACCACGAACCGGAGTTCGGTCCGCCGCGATGGCGTCGGACTTCACGTCCTGCCGTATCGCGTCACTTCCCCTCGACGCCCTGGACATCTCGATGGCCAACGTCGCCCTGCAGCCTGGGCATCAAGCCGAAGGTCTCGCTCGACTACCAGGCCAATGTCTGGGACCGGCACAACTGGGACGCCACGCTCGAGCACCCGCGCCCACCCCGACCTCGAAGGCGCGCTCGTGGGAACCGACGGCCACCCCCAGGACGAACTCGATCGACCCTGGCTCACCCCAAGAAGCTCAATCGCACCTGACGGTCGGGGTTGTCCTTGTTCGTATCCACCAGGCACACCGACTGCCACGTGCCCATTTCCAGGGTGCCGGCGATCACCGGGAGGGTGGCGTGGGGTGGGACCAGGGCCGGGAGGACGTGGTCGCGGCCGTGGCCCGGGGAGCCGTGCCGGTGTTGCCAGCGGTCGTCCGCGGGGAGCAGGGCGTGGAGGGCGGCAAGGAGGTCGTCGTCGCTGCCCGCGCCCGTCTCGATGACGGCCACGCCGGCCGTCGCGTGGGGCACGAAGATGTTGAGCAGGCCGTCGCGGCCCGCGGCGACCTCGCTCAGGAAGGTCTCGCAGTCGTGGGTCAGGTCGACGACCCGCTCCGCGGAGCCGGTGGATACGTTCAGGATGCGCGTGGTGAAGGCGTCGGACATGCCTCCATCCTCACTCATCGGGCGCCGTCCGGGCCCGACCCCGGCCCGCCACCTGATACAGCGCGTCCATCCATCGAGACGCCATTGACCTTGCGTCGACAAGGTGGCTACTTTCTGCGGCATGTTGCGTTCAGTTCTGCTCACCACGCGCGGTCACATCGACCTGCTGCGGGTGGCCTCCGCCGCGTGTCGCCGCGGCTGCTGACGCCCTTTCCCCGCATCTCCGGCTACGTCGTGTAGCCCCGTACGCCCCTGCCTCGACCCCGCGTGAACTCACGCGGGGGCGCTGACGCATACGCGTACCCCTTTCACCTTCACCGCTGCCCTCCCCTGCCTTCTGCGTGGAGCACCCATGAGCATCAGCCATGCCCCGCCGGATCCGGACCTCGTCGCCACGTCGGCTGCCCCGGATGCCGTCTCCGCCCAATCCGGTGCCGATTCCGGTGCCGATTCCGTCGGCCGTCCCGAGCTCGTCCGTCTCGTCCCCTCCTCCACCCGACGCACTCGGATCCCGCGGTGGCTGCGCCGCACCTCAGGGCCCGTCCTGCTGCTCATCCTGTGGCAACTCCTCAGCAGTACAGGCGTGTTGACCCCCGAAGTCCTCGCCTCTCCCGGCACCATCGCCCGCGTCGCCGGTGATCTCGTCTCCGACGGGTCGCTGCCCAACGCCATGGGGGTCTCGCTCCAGCGCGTCGCAATCGGCCTGCTGTTCGGCGTGGTCGTCGGTACCGGACTCGCCCTCGTCTCAGGCCTGTTCCGGGTCGGCGAGGACATCGTCGACGCAAGCGTGCAGATGTTGCGGACCGTGCCGTTCGTAGGGCTGATCCCGCTGTTCATCATCTGGTTCGGGATCGGCGAGGCGCCGAAGATCGCCATCATCACGCTGGGGGTCTCGTTCCCGTTGTATCTGAACGTGTACGCCGGAATCCGCGGCGTGGACGCGCAGTTGATCGAGGCCGGGGAGTCGCTCGGACTCTCCCGCTGGGGTCTCGTACGCCATGTGGTCCTGCCGGGCGCGCTGCCCGGCGCCATGACCGGGCTGCGGTACTCGCTCGGCATCTCCTGGCTGGCCCTCGTCTTCGCCGAGCAGATCAACGCGGACGCCGGCATCGGCTTCCTGATGGTGCAGGCCCGGGACTTCCTGCGGACCGACGTCATCGTCGTCTGCCTGATCGTCTACGCGTTCCTCGGCCTGCTCGCCGACTTCGTCGTCCGTACCCTCGAAAGGCTGCTGCTGCAATGGCGACCGACGTTCACCGGCCGGTGACCACCACCAAGTCCCCGTCCACAGACACCCGTTCGGCCGTACGTGTGGAGGGGCTCACCCGCTCCTTCGACGGGCGTGCCGTCATCGACCGCCTCGACCTCGACGTGAAGCCGGGCGAGTTCGTGGCGCTGCTCGGCCGCAGCGGCTGCGGCAAGTCGACCCTGCTGCGCATCCTCGCCGGGCTCGACCGCGACATCGAGGGCACCGTGCTCGTGCCGCGCCGCAAAGCCGTCGCGTTCCAGGCGCCGCGTCTCATGCCGTGGAAGCGGGTATGGCGCAACGTACTGCTCGGGTTGCCGGGCAAGCCCGAACGGGCCCTCGCCGAGCAGGCGTTGGCAGAGGTCGGCCTCGACCACCGCACGAACGCGTGGCCCAAGACCCTGTCCGGCGGCGAGGCCCAGCGTGCATCGCTGGCCCGCGCTCTGGTGCGCGAGCCCGATCTGCTGCTGCTCGACGAGCCGTTCGGCGCACTCGACGCGCTCACCCGCATCAACGCGCAGCGCCTCGTAGACGAGCTGTGGCAGCGCCGCGGCTGCGCCGTCCTCCTGGTCACGCACGACGTCGAGGAGGCCGTCCTGCTCGCCGACCGTGTGCTCGTGATGGACGAAGGCGTCATCGCGTACGAGACCGAGATCGATCTGGAGCGTCCGCGCGCGATATCCGACCCGCGCTTCGGCGAACTGCGCACCGAGCTGCTCCACCGACTGGGGGTCGACGCGCCGGAGACTTCCTCCCCTGCCGCAGCCGCCGCCTGACGTCTCGTCAGGTACTCCCACCCCTATACACACCACCCCTACACACACCACCCGTACCGGCGCACCGCCCTACGGCCCCTCCGGCCTGCGCCCGACAGACCGACACCGGCCATGACCGGCCGGCCATGAACCCACGAAACGGACTCCCCATGCGACGACGCCTCGCCCCCGCTCTACTGCTCCCCCTGGCCCTGCTGCTCGCCGCCTGCTCCGGCACCTCCGCCGCCGATACGTCCACGGGCGGCTCGGGCAGCGGCGGGACCGACGGCAAGGGGAGCCTCACGCTCAACGTCGGTGACCAGAAAGGCGGTTCGGAAGCCGTACTCCGCGCCGCCGGCGAGCTCGACGACCTCGACTACAAGATCCGCTGGTCGACCTTCACGTCCGGGCCACCGCTCCTTGAGGCCGTCAACGCCCAGGCGGTCGATATCGGAGGGGTCGGCAACACCCCGCCCGTCTTCGCGGCCGGCGCCAACTCGAAGATCGCCGTCGTGGCGGCCAGCCACGGGACCGCGAAGGGCGACACCATCCTCGTCCCGAGCGACTCGAAGCTGAAGAAGCCCGACGAGCTCAAGGGCAGGTCCATCGCCGTGGCGCAGGGCTCGTCCGCGCACTACCAGCTGGTCGCGTCCTTGAAGAAGGCCGGTCTTTCCCTCAAGGACGTGCAGGTCAAGTACCTCCAGCCGGCCGACGCGCTCGCCGCGTTCACCGGTGGCAAAGTGGACGCCTGGGCCGTCTGGGACCCGTACACCTCCCAGGTCCTGCGGGGGAAGCAGGGGCGGGTGCTCACCGATGGGGACGGGCTCACCAATGGGCTCGCGTTCCAGGTCGCGGCACCCTCCTCGCTCAAGGACAGCAAGAAGGCCGCGGCGATCGGCGACTACCTCAAGCGGCTCAAGCGCGCCCAGGACTGGGTCTTCAAGCACCCCGAGGCATGGGCGAAGGTCTGGGCGAAGGACACCGGGCTGCCCTACGACGTCGCTCTGGACGCGGTGAAGCGCACCAACGGCACCCGGGTCACCGTCGCCGTGGACAAGCCCGCCATCGCCTCGGAGCAGCAGATCGCCGACACCTTCGCGAGGCTGAAACTGATCCCCCGCAAGGTCGACTTCGCGTCGTTCGTGGACACCCGGTTCAACGGTGGTCTGCCGGCGTCGACGACCGCACCCCGCACCTTCGGCAAGGAGTCCTGACGATGAGCGTCCACCTTCACTGGTTTCTGCCGACGGGCGGCGACGGCCGCACGCTCGTGGACCGACACGCCTACACCGACGGGGGCGTGAAGCGCTCGCGGATCGCTCCGGTCAGCGGCGTGCGCGCGCCCGACATCGACTATCTGACCCAAATAGCCAAGGCCGCCGAGCAGTTGGGGTTCGAAGCGGTTCTGACGCCGACGGGCACGTGGTGCGAGGACGCCTGGCTGACGACGGTGGCCCTCGCCCAGCACACCGAGCGGCTCAAGTTCCTCGTGGCGTTCCGGCCCGGCGTGATCTCGCCGGTACTCGCCGCCCAGATGGCGGCAACGTACCAGCGGATCACGCGCGGGCGGCTGCTCCTGAACGTGGTGACGGGTGGTGACTCGACCGAGCAGCGGCGCTTCGGCGACCACCTGGACCACGACCGGCGCTATGCGCGGACCGACGAGTTCCTCTCGGTCGTGCGCGGTGTGTGGAGCGGGCAGCCGTTCGACTTCGGCGGTGAGCACTACCAGGTGGAGGGCGGTCTCACCGCGCTGCCGCCCGACCCGCTGCCGGAGATCTTCTTCGGCGGTTCGTCGGCCGCGGCGGGTCCGGTCGCCGCGCGGCACACCGATGTCTATCTGACCTGGGGCGAGCCGCCCGAGCAGGTGAAGCAGAAGATCGACTGGATCCGGGGGCTCGCCGAGAAGGAGGGGCGCACGGTCCGCTTCGGGATCCGGCTGCACACCATCTCGCGCGACTCGTCGGCGGACGCGTGGGCGACAGCGAACCGGCTGCTCGACGACCTGTCGCCGGAGACCGTGGCTGCCGCCCAGGAGGCGCTCGGCCGCAGCGAGTCGGTCGGGCAGCAGCGGATGCTCGCGCTCCACGGGGGCTCGCGCGACGACCTGGAGATCTCGCCCAATCTGTGGGCGGGCGTCGGTCTGGTGCGGGGCGGCGCGGGCACGGCGCTCGTCGGCAGCCACTCCGACGTCGCGGACCGGATCGAGGAGTACCACGCGCTGGGCGTCGAGCACTTCGTCCTGTCGGGCTACCCCCATCTGGAGGAGGCGTACTGGTTCGGGGAGGGCGTGATCCCGGATCTGGCGGCGCGCGGGCTGCTGCCGCGGACACCGGCGTCGCCGCTCACCAGGCCGGCCGTCGGTGGCGCGCCGCTTCTGGTCGCCGGGGGCCGCTGAAGCGTCGCGCGCCCCCTGCGGGAAGATCCACGCCCCCGGTGCAGTTAGTAGAAGCGTGAACGATATCGGGGTGCGGGACACAGCGGACGTACGCGAGGTCGACGTGGTCGTCGTAGGCGCTGGGCAGGCAGGACTGTCCAGCGCCTATCACCTGCGCCGGGCCGGCTTCGAGCCGGAGCGGGACTTCGTCGTCCTCGACCACTCACCGCGCCCCGGCGGCGCCTGGCAGTTCCGCTGGCCTTCACTGACGTACGGCAGAGTGCACGGCATGCACTCGCTGCCGGGCATGGAACTGACCGGCGCGGACCCGGCCCGGCCGTCGTCAGAGGTGATCGCGGCGTACTTCGCCTCGTACGAGGAGACGTTCGACCTGCGGGTGCGGCGTCCCGTCGATGTGCGCGCCGTGCGTGAGGGGGGTGGGGGTCCCCCCTGGACGGAGCCTGTCGGAGTCCCTGGGGGAGGGAGGCTGCTCGTCGAGACGTCCGCCGGGACGTGGTCGACGCGTGCGCTGATCAATGCGACGGGCACCTGGGACCGGCCGTTCTGGCCGCGCTACCCGGGGCAGGAGACGTTCCGCGGGCGTCAGCTCCACACCGCGATCTACCCGGGTCCGGAGGCGTTTCGCGGACAGCGGGTGATCGTGGTGGGCGGCGGGGCCTCCGGGACGCAGCATCTGATGGAGATCGCGCCGTACGCGGCCGCGACGACCTGGGTGACGCGCCGGCCGCCCGTCTTCAACGAGGGTCCCTTCGACGAGAACTTCGGCCGCGCGGCGGTCGCCCTGGTCGACGAGCGGGTCCGGGCGGGACTGCCCCCGCAGAGCGTGGTGTCGGTGACGGGGCTGCCGCTGAACGACGCGATCCGGCAGGCCCGCGCCGACGGAGTGCTCGACCGGCTGCCGATGTTCGACCGGATCACGCCGTCCGGCGTCGAGTGGGACGACGGCCGGCGGGTCGACGCGGACGTCATCCTGTGGGCCACGGGTTTCCGGCCCGCGATCGAGCATCTGGCACCGCTGAAGCTGCGCGGGCCCGGCGGCGGCATCCAGGCCGAGGACACCCGGGTGGTCGCCGATCCGCGGATCCATCTGGTGGGCTACGGGCCTTCGGCCAGCACGATCGGCGCCAACCGGGCGGGGCGCGCGGCCGTACGGGACATCAAGCGCCTGCTGGCCGGGGCGCCGGTCGCCGCCTGACGCTCCCGAACGCGACGCTCCGGCCCGGCCCGATCAGGCGGCGTGCCATGAGGCGCGCCCCGATCAGGCGCGACCCAGTCAGTCGCGACCCAGTCAGTCGCGACCTGCTCAGGCGGACGACGGCTTGCCGCTCGTGCGCAGCTTGTTGAACTCCGCGACGTTCTTCTGCTGTTCGTCGAAGTTCGCCGTGAAGCGGGTGTCGCCGGGCTTGACCGTCACGAAGTACACCCAGTCCCCCTGCGGCGGGCTGATCGCGGCCTTCATGGCCTGGGCCCCCGGGTTGGCGATGGGGGTGGGCGGCAGCCCCATCCGGACATAGGTGTTGTACGGGTTCTCGGCCCTGGTGTCCTTGGTGGTGGTGTCGAGCGTGGAGCGGTTGAGCCCGTAGTTGATGGTCGAGTCCATCTGGAGCGGCATACCGCGGTCGAGCCGGTTGTAGATGACGCGGGCCACCTTCCCCATATCTTCCTTGGTGGCCGCCTCGGCCTCGACGATGCTCGCGATGGTGAGGGTCTGATAGGGGTTCACCGCGTCCCGGTCGGCTCCCGCCGTCACTTGGCTGCCGTTCAACTTCCTGTTGGCGGTGCTGACCATGTAGGACAGCAGGCCCGCCGGAGTCGACTTGTCGTTGAGTGGATACGTCGCCGGGAAGAGGTAGCCCTCCGGGTTGCCTTCCGCGTCCCCCGGGAGCTTGAGGCCAGCCTTGGGGACGGCCTTCTTGCTCGTGCCTGCCGGGACACCGAGGGCCTTGTCCAGGGCCTCGTAGACCTGGCCCGCGCGCCAGCCTTCGGGGACGGTCAGCGCCTGCGGCCGCTTGTCACCGCTCCCGTGGTGCGGGAGCAGGAGCGGCACCGCCACTGCGGCGGCCGCCGCCACGAGGGCCCCACCAGCGATCAGGGAGGCGCGGCCCCGGCGCGTCAGTCGCATCGCGCTCCTTTGCGGAGTCTCGTTCAGCATGGCCGAACGCTAACCCGCAGAGGATGGCAAACCGGGCATATCGTAGCGTCGGTGGCTCCACTTGGGCGCCACCCGCACGCCCGGTCACGGCCCAGGGTCTTTCGTTCGGATCAGGCTGGGCTCGCGGGCTCCAGTTGGGAGTCCCTGCGGACCAGGGCGGCATAGCGGCCGTCCCGTTCCAGAAGCTCCTCATGGGTGCCGCGCTCGGCCACCTGCCCGCCGTCGAGGACGACGATCTGGTCGGCGCCCCGGATCGTGGACAGCCGGTGGGCGATGGTCACGGTCGTGCGGTTGGCCGACAGGGCATCGATGGCTTCCTGCACGGCGAACTCGGTGCGGGTGTCCAGGGCGCTCGTCGCCTCGTCGAGGATGAGGATCGGCGGGTCGCGCAGGATCGTGCGGGCGATGGCGAGGCGCTGCTTCTCTCCGCCGGAGAACCGGTGGCCACGCTCGCCGACGACGGTGTCGTACCCGTCGGGCAGGGAGGCGATGTGCTCGTGGATCTGGGCCGCCCTGGCCGCAGCGTGCAGTTCCTCCTCGGTGGCATCGGGCTTGGCGAACCGGAGGTTCTCCGCGACCGAGGCGTGGAAGAGGTACGTCTCCTGGGAGACGACGCCGACGGCACGGGCGAGGGTGTCGAAGTCCAGGTCACGCACATCCACCCCGTCGAGGGTGACGCGCCCGCCCGTGACGTCGTACAGACGCGGCACCAGGTAGCTGAGCGTGGACTTGCCGGAGCCGGTGGGGCCGACGACGGCCAGGCTGCCGCCCGCGGGGACGGTGACGTCGATCCCGTCGAGGATCGCCGCGCTCTTGCCGTCGGCGGCGTCGTAACGGAACTCGACGTCCTCGAAGCGGACTTCGCCCTTGATCGTGTCGAGGCGGACGGGCTGCTCGGGCTCGGTGATGTCGATCGGCAGATCGAGGTACTCGAAGATGCGCTGGAAGAGCGCCAGCGACGTCTGAATCTGGACACCGGTGGCGAGCAGGCTCACGGTCGGCCGGAACAGGCCCTGCTGGAGCGAGACGAAGGCGACCAGGGTGCCGATCGAGATAGAGGGGCCGCCGAGCTGGAGCGCGACGCCCGCGACCCAGTAGATGACGGCGGGCATGGCGGCCATGACGACCGTGATGACGGCCATGCGCCAGCGCCCCGCCATGTTCGACCGGACCTCGAGCCCGACGAGCTGGTCGGACTCGTCGGCGAACGAGCGGGTGAGCGAGTCTGCGCGGCCCATCGTGCGGCCGAGGAGGATGCCGCTCACGGAGAGGGACTCGGTGACCGTGGCGGCCATCGCGGCCATCTGCTTCTGGCGCTCCGTGGCGATCTTCTTGCGCTCGCGGCCGACGCGGCGGCTGATCCACACGAAGACGGGCAGCAGGAGCAGCGAGACGGCCGTGAGCCGCCAGTCGAGCGCGACCATCGCCACGATGGTGGCGACCACACTGGTGAGGTTCGAGACCAGGGACGTGGCGGTGGAGGTGACCGTCGCCTGCATGCCGCCGATGTCGTTGGCGATGCGGGACTGGACCTCGCCCGTGCGGGTCCTGGTGAAGAAGGCGAGCGACATGCGCTGGAGCCGACCGTACACGGCGGTGCGCAGGTCGTGCATGACGCGCTGGCCGACGGTCGTGGAGATCAGGGTCTGCAGGACGCCGAAGACGCTGGTCACGACGGCGCTGAGGATCATGCCCAGGGCGAGCAGGCTCAGCAGCCCGGTGCGGCCCTGCGGGATCGCGGTGTCGAGGATCTCCTTGAGCAGGAAGGGCGTGGCGACCGAGACGAGCGAGGCGGCGCCGACGAGCAGGCCGACCAGCGCGAGGCGGGCGCGATAGGGACGGAAGAGGGCCAGGATGCGGCGCATCTGCCGCGGCTCCGGCGACGTGGTGTCGGAGGGCGACGGCGTCCAGCCGGGTTCGTCGTGACGCATGAGCCTCCTACGAGTCGTGATTCAAGGTCTCAGGGAGCATAGCTCATTGTTACCTATACTCACAATGAACAAGGTCCTGATATTGTTCCGCACATGAGTACCCCGGACGCCGACGGCCTTCTCGCGGAGCAGTTGCTCCGGCTGACCCGGCGGCTGCAGCGGATCCAGAAGCGCTATCTGGAGCCGGTCGGGATCACGCCCGCCCAGTCCCGGCTGCTGCGCACCCTCGTGCACTACGACACCCCGCCGCGCATGGCCGACCTGGCCGAGCACCTCGAAGTCGTGCCCCGCGCCGTGACGACCCTGGTCGACGGTCTGGAGACGGCCGAGCTGGTGCGCCGGGTGCCCGATCCCACGAACCGCAGGGTGATCCGCATCGAGCTCACCGAACTGGGCCGCAAGGCGCTGCGTGAGCTGCGCAGCGCGCGCAGGACCGCCGCAGAGGACATCCTGGCTCCATTGAGCCCCGACCAGCGCGCCCAGCTGGGCGTCCTGATGAACGCGCTGTTCGAGACGCCGTACGACCACCGCTGTTAGGCCCCGAGCGTTAGGCCCCGGGCCCGCAGCGTCCGAGGAGAGGCTGGAGAGGCATGCCCCTGCTGGAGCCGAAGCCGGAAGCGCTGCGCCCGGGACCTCATGCGGAAGGCCCGGCCCCCGACCGGGTGCCGGACGCTCAGGCGGGCGGGACCCCGGAGCCGCTCCGCTCCGAGCTGTCCGGGCTCCTGGGGGCGGACAAGGTCCTCACGCACATCTCGGACCTCGTGCGGTACGCGTCGGACGCGAGTCCCTACCGTTTCGTGCCGCAGGTCGTGGTGGTCGCCGAGGACATCGACGACGTGTCGGCCGTCCTGTCGTACGCGCACGGCAAGGGCCGCGAGGTGGTCTTCCGCGCGGCGGGCACGTCGCTCAACGGGCAGGCGCAGGGCGAGGACATCCTCGTGGACGTCCGCAAGCACTGGGCGGGCATCGAGGTCATCGGCGACGGCGAGCGGGCCAGGATCGGCCCCGGTACGACAGTCGTGCGCGCCAACATCACGCTCGCGCGGCACGGGCGAGTGCTCGGCCCCGACCCGGCAAGCGCCATTGCCTGCACCATCGGCGGGGTCGTCGCGAACAACGCCTCGGGCATGACGGCGGGCACCACCAGGAACTCGTACCGGACGGTCGCCTCGCTCACCTTCGTGCTGCCCTCGGGCACCGTGGTGGACACGGCCGACCCCGATGCCGAAGCGTTCCTCGAGCACGCCGAACCGGCTCTCTGCGTGGGCCTGTTGGAGATCAAGGGCGAGATCGAGGCCGACGCGGAGCTGGTCGCCCGTATCCGCGCCAAGTACGAGATCAAGAACACCAACGGCTACCGCCTGGATGCCTTCCTGGACGGCGCGACACCCGTGGAGATCCTGCGCGGCCTCATGGTGGGGTCCGAGGGGACGTTCGGCTTCATCTCCGAGGTCGTGTTCGACACGCTGCCCCTCGACCGCAAGGTGTCCACGGCGCTGCTGTTCTTCCCCTCGCTGCCCGCGGCGGCAGCGGCGGTCCCGCTGTTCAACGAGGCGGGCGCGATCGCCGTCGAGGTGATGGACGGAAATACGCTGCGGGCCTCGGTGAGCGTGCAGGGGGTGCCCGCCGACTGGGCGAACCTGCCCAAGTCGACGACGGCGCTCCTGGTGGAGTTCCGCGCGCCGGACGAGGCCACCCAGGAGCGTTACGAGGCGGCGGCCGCCGAGGTGCTTGAGGGACTCGAACTGGTGGCGCCCGTGGCCTCGGTGACCAACGCGTTCACGCGGGACGCGAAGACGATCGGTGGCTACTGGAAGGCCCGCAAGGCGTTCGTGACGGCGGTCGGCGGATCGCGCCCCTCCGGGACGACGCTGATCACCGAGGACTTCGCGGTGCCGCCGTCGCGCCTGGCCGAGGCGTGCGAGGCGCTCCTCGAACTCCAGACGCGACACGGCTTCGACGCCGCCGTCGCCGGCCATGCGGCGCACGGCAATCTGCACTTCCTGCTCGCCTTCGACGCGGGCAGGCCCGAGGACGTCGAGCGGTACGCGGCGTTCATGGACGAGTTCTGCCGCCTCACCGTCGAGCGCTTCGACGGTTCGCTCAAGGCCGAGCACGCCACGGGGCGCAACATCGCGCCGTTCCTGGAGCTCGAATGGGGCGCGAAGGCCACGGAGTTGATGTGGCGCACCAAGCAGGTCATCGACCCGTACGGCGTCCTCGCGCCGCGTATCGTCCTCGACCGCGACCCCAAGGCCCATCTGCGCGGCCTCAAGACGATCCCCAAGGTGGAGCTGATCGCCGACCCGTGCATCGAGTGCGGCTTCTGTGAACCGACGTGCCCCAGCGAGGACCTGACGACCACGCCCCGCCAACGGATCGTCCTGCGCCGCGAGATGATGCGCCAGCCGTCCGGTTCGCCGGTCGAGGACGGGCTCGTCGAGGCGTACGGGTACGACGCGGTGGACACGTGCGCGGGCGACTCGACGTGCAAGCTGGCGTGTCCGGTCGGCATCGACACGGGCGCCTTCATGAAGGAGTTCCGGCACGCTCGGCACTCCCCGCGCGAGGAGAAGGTGGCCGCGTTCACGGCGAAGAACTTCAAGGCCGTCGAGGCGTCGGCGCGGCTCGCCGTGGCGGCCGCCGGCAAGATCGGCGACCGGCTCCTGACCTCCGTGACCCAGGCCGCCCGCAAGGCCGTCCGCCCCGACCTCGTACCGGAGTGGCTGCCGGAGATCCCCGCTGCCGCCGCCCGGAAGCTGCCCCGCACCGCGCGCGTGGGGGCTGCCGCGGTCTACTACCCGGCCTGTGTGAACCGCATCTTCGGCACCCCCGGAGACGTGTCCCTCGCGCAGGCCATGGTCGCCGTGTCCGCGCGCGCGGGGCGGCCGGTCTGGATTCCGGACGATGTCGCGGGGACGTGCTGCGCCACGATCTGGCACTCGAAGGGGTACGACGAGGGCAACACCGTTATGGCGAACCGGATCGTCGAGGCGGCCTGGGGCTGGACCGCCGGCGGCAGACTGCCGCTCGTCGTCGACGCCTCGTCGTGCACGCTCGGCATCGCCCATGAGGTCGTCCCCTATCTGACGGACGACAACAGGGAGTTGCACAAGGAGCTCAAGATCGTCGACTCGATCGTGTGGGCGGCGGACGAGCTGCTGCCGCACCTGACGGTGCGCCGGACGGTCGGTTCGGCGGTCCTCCATCCGACGTGTTCCATGGAACACCTCGGCGATGTGGCGCAGTTGCGGGCCGTCGCCGAGGCCTGCGCCGACGAGGTCGTCGTCCCGGACGACGCCGGGTGCTGCGCCTTCGCGGGCGACCGAGGCATGCTCCACAAGGAGCTCACCGAGTCGGCCACACGCAAGGAGGCGGCGGAGGTGACCGCCCGGCACTTCGATGCGCATCTGTCGGCGAACCGGATGTGCGAGGTCGGCATGGACCACGCGACGGGCCGCGGCTACTACTCCGTGATCGTGGAGCTGGAGCACGCGACGCGCCCCTAGGGTCGGTCACGCCTGGCCTCAAGGGCCTCGTCACGCCAACTTCCGCCTCGGCGCTACCCGCAGGTCCCCAAGAGTCCGTAAAGAAAGTCCAACTCCCTGACCCCTTCTGCCCCTTGCGCCCCCGTGTCGTCCCCCTCCAGGGTGGCAAGCGCTTGCAGCGCACCCACCCATCGATGGAGGTCCGATGCACGACGACAACGCGACACCGGCACCCGACGCGAGCCACGAGCAGCCCGAACACGACGCCGCCGGGCAGTCCCGCAGGTCCGTCCTGCGGACGGCCGGCATCGCCGGGGCGGGGCTCGGGCTCGGCGCGTTCACCGGTGGCACGGCGCAGGCCGCCGGCGGGCAGGCCGAGGCCGGGCGGAGCGAGGCCGGGCCGACGGCCGCCCAGGCTCCGGCCCGGAAGGGCGAGACGATGGTCGGCGTGCCCTTCGAGGGGCGTTCCACCGTGCGGGTCGGCATCATCGGGCTCGGCAACCGCGGCGGCAGCATGATCGACCTGTTCCTGGCGATCCCTGGCGTCCAAGTGGTCGCGCTCTGCGACCCGGTGAAGGACAAGACCGCGAGAGCGGCGGCCAAGGTGACGGCCGCGGGCCAGCCGGCCCCGGCGACATACACCAAGGGCGATCACGACTTCGAGAACCTGTGCAAGCGGGGCGACATCGACTTCGTGTACGCGGCCACGCCCTGGGACTGGCATTTCGAGATGGCCAAGACGGCGATGCTGAACGGCAAGCACGTCGGTGTGGAGTGTCCGATCGCCCTGCAGCTCGACCAGCTCTGGGAGTTGGTCGATCTCTCCGAGAGCACCCGCAGGCACTGCATGCAGCTGGAGAACTGCTGCTACGGCAGGAACGAGATGCGGGTCCTGCGGATGGCACACGCCGGCAAGTTCGGCGACCTGCTGCACGGAGCGGGCGCCTACAACCACGACCTGCGCGGCCTGATGTTCGACCCCGACTACTACGAGGGCCCGTGGCGGCGGCTGTGGCACACGCGGCTGCGCGGCGATCTGTACCCCAACCACGGCTTCGGCCCGGTCGCCAACTACATGGACATCAACCGCGGTGACCGCGTCACGCACATCTCCAGCTTCGGCACGCCCTCGCTCGGCCTCGCCCAGTACCGCGAGGCCCATATGCCGAAGGGCGACCCGAGCTGGAAGGAGACGTACATCGAGTCGGACCGCACCATCAGCCTGGTCCAGACGGCGAAGGGGCGCGTCATCCGGCTCGAACACGATGTGTCAACGCCCCACCCGTACTCGCGGATCAACAGCCTCGGCGGCACGAAGGGTGTGTTCGAGGACTACCCGGAGCGGATCTATATAGAGCCGGACCACACGAACGACTCCTGGGGCGACTTCTCCAAGTACACCGACTTCGACCACTGGCTGTGGAAGGAGCACTCCAACCCGCCGGGCGGCCACGGCGGCATGGACTACATCATGGTGTTCCGTCTGATGCAGTGTCTGCGGGTGGGCCTGGTACCGGACTTCGATGTGTACGACGCGGCGACGTGGACGTCGCCGGTACCGCTGAGCCACTTGTCCATCAAGGCGAAGGGGGCGCCTCAGGCGATCCCCGACTTCACGCGCGGGATGTGGAAGAAGGCGCGGCCGGGGGTGGATTCCGAGAAGCCCGTGGAAGCCTGACGGTGCGGGGGCCCGGCGGCGTCGTGCTTGCCGCCGGGCCCCCGCTCGGGCTCAACCCGCCGTCTCCGCTGCGGACTTGGGCTCCTGGGTCTTCGCGAGCTCCGGCGACTCGACCGGCTCGACCCGGTCCTCCTCCGGTACGAACGCGATCTCGCCGCCCAGCACCTTCTTGGCCCTGGCCGTGTCGAGCGCACCCTCCCAGCGGGAGACCACGAAGACGGCCACGCAGTTGCCGAGCAGGTTCGTGGAGACGCGCATCGCGTCCATGATGCGGTCGACGCCGAGCAGCAGGGCGACGGCGCCCGCCGGGATGACCCCGAGTGCGGACGCGGTGGCCGACAGCGCGAGGAAGGCCGAACCGGGCACCCCCGCCATGCCCTTGCTGGTGAGCATCAGGACGATCACGACGGTGATCTGCTGGCCGAGCGAGAGGTCCACGCCGACGGCCTGCGCGATGAACAACGTACCGATGGAGAGGTAGATCGACGCTCCGTCGAGGTTGAACGAGTACCCCGTCGGCAGGACCAGGCCCACGGCGTCGTCGCGGCAGCCGGCGTGGCGCAGCTTCTGCATCATGCGGGGCATGACCGTCTCGCTGGAGGCGGTGCCGAGCGCGAGGAGCAGTTCCTCACGCGTGTAGCGGACGAACTTCCACAGGCTCAGTCCGGTGACCGCCTTCATGGCGAGGCCGAGGAGCACGAGGAAGATCACGGCGACGGCGTAACAGACGCCGATGAGCTTGCCGTACGTCGACAGGGCGCCGAGGCCGTACTCGCCCACGAGGTGCGCCGTCGCGCCGAACACGGCGAGCGGGGCCAGCTTCATGATGAAGCCGACGACGGCGAAGACCACTTCCTGGCCCTGTTCGATGGCGGGCAGGATCGCGGGGACCTTGGTGTTGCCGAGGTGCAGCAGTGCGGCGCCCACGAGGCAGGCGAGGACGAGCACCTGGAGCAGCGAGTTCTCGGCGAAGGCGCCGACCGCGCTGTCGGGGAGCGAGTGCAGGATGAAGTCGCCGGTCGACGGGAGCGAGCCGCCGCCGGTCTTGTCCTCGACGGCGGACGCGTCCAGCTTGGACGGGTCGACGTTCATGCCGACGCCGGGGCCGGCCAGGTTTCCGGCGAGGAGGCCGACGACCAGGGCGACGGTCGTCGCCACCTCGAACCACAGGAGGGCCTTGAGCCCGATGCGGCCGAAGGCCTTGAGGTCTCCGGCCTTGGTGATTCCGGCGACGACCACGCAGAAGACGAGGGGCGCGATCATCGCCTTGATGAGACGTACGAAGCCGTCGCCGAGCGGTTGGACGGCTGTGCCCGCGTGGGGCCACAGCCGTCCGACGACGACTCCGATCACGAGTGCGCAGGCGACCTGCGCGAACAACGAGGTACGTAGTACGCGTGCGGCGCGTCGCGGCAGGGACGGTACGGACTGCGGCACGGGGCATTCCTCCGGAGCAACGTCAGTGACTTGTGCGGATTCTGCTATGCGGAAGTTAGATTCCAATTTCTGTTCCGCGAAGCGTCACTATGTCGGAGTAGCGGCTGCCGTAGAAGACCCCGATGTCACATCGGCGTGAATCTTGGATATTGCTCCAAGACCTCGGCGCCGGTGCCTGCGGCCGTGCCTGTCGCTGTGCCCCTCAGCAGTGCCTGCGGTCCACCGTCAGCGCACCCTGTGCCGTGGCCAGCTCGCGGTCGTAGCAGCCATCGGGGCTGGTCAGACGGTATCGCTCACGGCTGGTGCCCACAGCGTGCCGTTGATCACGCGGAACGTTCGCCGTGTACGAGGCGTCACCCGCGTAGGTGTCGTCGAGGACCGTCCACGCCGTGCGGCCCGAGCCCGTGGCCCGTCCCGTCTCGGCCCGGTCACCGAGGTCGATCACGGTCCGCAGCCGGTTGTCCGCGTCGAGCGTGGTGGCGCCGTCCATCGTGTAGGCCCGGTTCGTGCGAAGGGTGTGGTGGCCGGAGACGACGGTCTGGCGATCGGTCCAAGTCCCCTTCAGCGCGTCGTTGTTCTCGCCCTCGGTCCAGCGGTGCGTGGACCTGGTGGTGAGGTCGCGGGTGACGGTGGTGGCGACGCGGCCGTGCGAGGTGTTCACGTAGCCGGACACCGTCAGCCTGTGCCCGCCCTTCGCGTCGAGGCGGTACTCGTCCGTGCCGGGTGTGTACGTCGTCGAGCTGTCCGGCTCGCTCTCCTTGTGGCCGGTCAGCGCGCCGGTGACGTGCGAACTCCCGCCGTCCTGCCAGACGAGCACGTTGACCGGGACGCTCCAGCCGCTCTGGCCCTTCGGCACACCCACGACGGAGACGTCGACCTGGTGCGGACGGCCGTCGTTGAGGAGTCCGGCGAACGGCGTCAGGTCGTACTGCAGGGGCCGGACGTCGAAGGCTCCGGGGGCCGGAATCACGTACCAGAGGAACGGGTTGGACCAGCCGCCCGTCCAGACGTTCGGGAACGGCGAGGCGATGCCCGCCAGTTGGCCGTCGACGGAGATCTGCACCTCGCGGTACGGGCCACCGTCCGCCTTGCACGAGTACGGGACCTCGTTCGGCACCGCCAGGTACCAGAACTCCTCGCAGCCACCGCCCGATCCGGTGGCGTACGCCTCGGCGACGATGCGCTCGCTGTTGCGCGGGGTGGTGAGTCTGCCCTGGTCGAGCGTGAGTACGCGGTCGGGGGTGTCCGTGGCGGGCTGCCGCTTCACGTGCGGCTCGGCGGCGTAGAAGGTGAGGGTGGCCTTCACCTCGATGACGCCGGTGTACGTGTCATCGACAACGTTGCCTATCAGCATCTCGACCGGCTGGTCGGCCCGCAGGGTGTCGCTGTAGCGGGTGACGTCCTTTTCCACATTCCAGGCGATGCCGTCGGGCGAGGGCTCGGGAGTGGAGGTGCGCAGGACTTCCACGCCACCGATGTGCAGATAGCCGAGACGGTCGAACTGCCGCCCCTTGACCTTGCCTTCGAGGCGCAGGACGACCTTGCTCCACCGGTCGCCGCAGCCCTTGGGCGGGGTGTAACTGCCCTTGTAGGGCGTGAAGTCACGGAACTCGGTCTCCGCGAGAGCCACGCGGCAGGACTTGGTGGCGGGTTTGGCCACGGGCGGTGTGGCGGTGATCGGGTCGTGCCAGTCGGTGCCGAACTCGGCCGGCGGGTCGGTGGGTCGAGGCGCCGCGGAGTGGCTTTCGGCAGAGGCCACGGCGCGACGGGGTTCGGCGGAGGCCGCGGTGGCCTGTCCGGCGAGGGCGCCGGCCGCGAGGGTCACCACGGCGAGCATGGACGTGAGGCGTCTTCTCATGACGGGTGTTGTACGGGGCGGACGCGACGCCCGCAACAGCCCCTCCCCCACGCCAGGCCAGGCCGACGCCGGTGCCTGGTGCCGCGTCAGCTCTTCAGTGACGCCTTGTCGCCCATCACCACGACCGGGTGCTGCTTCGGGTCGACGGTGCGCAGCAGGTACTCCATGCCGGACTTGGACAGGCTCACGCACGCCGACGTGCCACTGCCGTGGTCCATGTGAAGCCAGATGCTGCCGCCCTTGGTCTGCCCCTCGGGCCGGGTCGGGTCGTTCGGCGCGGTGCCCTTCACGCGGTTGTAGTCGATGGCGATGACGTAGTCGAAGTCGTGCCAGTGCGACTTGGCCCAGTAGTGCGGGGCCTGGAACGACGCGGCCTGCGTGTACGGCAGCTTCGCGCCCGGGTCGGCGAGCACCCCGCCCGCGTCGGTGAGGGTGAACACCCCTATGGGGCTGCGCTTGTCGCCCTCGCGGTGGTCGGCGGTCCAGCCCTTCTTGCCGTTGTGCGCGGGCCAGCTGTGCGTCTTGTCCCAGGTGGAACCGGACTTCGTGTAGAGCACGACGGTCGAGTCACCGGAGTTCTTGCCGTCGCCGTAGACCGCGATCACCTGTCCCGCATTCTGCGGGATCTTTGACTGGAGCTGGTCGCCGACGTCAGGAATGCGTTTGAGGTCGACGGCGGGGCGGTCCTCCTGCCGAGTTCCGGCCGAGCCCGACCCGGCCTTGCGCCCGGTCCCGTCGCCCCCGCTCGAACCACCGCAAGCGGACAGGGTCATGAGAAGGACGCTGCAGGCCGCCGCAGCGACCGCCGTTCGAACCGCACCCGCGTTACGCATACGGTCCATGGTCGCACCACGCACCAGGTGACCCCGACCGGCCCTGCCCCGGGCGTCGAACGCGGGCCGAAACTTTGCCCCACGGCGGAAAACCGTTTGCCTCCAGTGCCTGAATCCCGCGAACCTTGCACGGTTTGTTCCGTCCGTACCCCCGACTTCGCTCCCCCCCTTCCGAGCTCTGGGACGTCATGCAGATCCACGATCTTCCGTATCCCGACCCGGGCCTGCCTGATGCCCGCTCCGGCCCCCGTTTCCTTCTCTGGCTCGGCCGGAACCAGCTCGGCGGCCAGCTCAAGTCCCTCTCCTGGGGACTCCTGCACTTCCTGTCCGTCGCCTCCCTTCCCTACGGTGTCGGCTTCGCCGTGCAGGCCGTGGTCGACGGCTCGGGCTCTCGGCTCGCCCTGGCGGGCGCGCTGATCCTGCTCCTCGGCGCCTCGCTGGCCCTCGGCGACACGATGCTGCACCGGACGGCGGTCACCAACTGGATCACCGCGGCGGCCCGGGTGCAGCAGCTCCTCGCCCGCAGGACCGCGGCCCTGGGCGCCGCGCTGACCCGGCGGGTCGCCGCCGGTGAGGTCGTCGCCGTCTCCACGGGCGACGTCGAGAAGATCGGCTGGTTCGTCGAGGCGCTCTCGCGCTTCGCCGCCGCCGCGCTCACCGTCGTCGTGGTTTGCGTCGGGCTCGTCCTCTACCAACCGGCGCTCGGCATCGTCGTCGCCATCGGCATGCCGGTCCTCGCGCTCGCCGTCCTCCCGCTCCTCCCCCGCGCCACCCGCCGTGCCGACCGGCAGCGCGAGAAGGCGGGCCGCGCCACGGAACTCGCTTCGGACACCGTCGCGGGGCTGCGTGTCCTGCGCGGCATCGGCGGCGAGGAACTGTTCCTCGACCGCTACCGCCGCGCCTCGCAGGAGGTCCGCACGGCCGCCGTCCGCAGCGCCCGCATGTGGTCCCTGATCTCCGCGGTCCAGGTGCTGCTGCCGGGCCTGCTGCTGATCGCGGTCGTCTGGTACGGCATCGAGCTGGCCCGCCAGGGCCGGATCACCGTCGGTGAACTCGTCACCGTGTACAGCGCCGTGATGATCCTCAACTACCCGCTGCGGCACTTCGAGGAGATCGCCATGGCGTACTCCTTCTCGCGCCCGTCGGCCCAGCGCGCGGCACGCGTCCTGTCCATCGAACGGGTCACGGAGCCGGGCGGACTCCGCACCGCCGAGGCGCCGGCCGGAGACCTGTACGACCCGGTGACGGGGCTGCTGGCCACCGCGGGCCTGCTCACCGCCGTGGTGTGCGGCGACCCGGATCTCGCGGGCCGGCTCGCGGACCGGCTTGGGGGACACCCCACGGACGCGGGCAGCGGGACCGGTTCGGATCCGGGTTCGGATCCGGATTCCCTGCCCTCCGTGCTGCTCGGCGGGGTGCCGCTCGACGAGCTGCCCCTGGACACGGCCCGCACCGCCGTCCTCGTCCAGGACAAGGACCCCGTGCTGCTGTCCGGCACGCTCGCCGAACTGCTCGATGTCCCCTCCTCGGGATCCGTAAGCCCCGAGGAGGCGCTGGCCGCGGCGCAGTGCGCCGACGTACTGGACGCGCTCTCGCAGGCGTCGCTGGACGACGACCCGATGAACGCACGGATCACCGAGCGCGGCCGTTCCCTCTCCGGAGGCCAGCGGCAGCGGCTCGCTCTTGCGCGGTCCCTGGTCACCGCCCCGGAGGCACTGGTCCTCGACGAGCCGACGTCCGCCGTCGACTCCCACACCGAGGCCAGGATCGCCGACGGACTGCGGGCGCTGCGCAGTGGGCGTACGACCGTGGTGCTCACCTCGTCCCCGCTGCTGCTCGATCGTGCCGATCGGGTCGTCCTGGTCCACGAGGGCACGGTCGCGGCGGTCGGCGAGCACCGGGAGCTGGTGCTCACCGAGCCCCGGTACCGGGCCGTCGTGACCCGCGAGACCGACGAGGAGGCGGCGTCGGCGGCCCTGTCCCGGAACGGCGGCACCCCTCTGCGCGGCGAACCCGGCATCGGCGACCCCGGCATCGAAGAACTCACCGAGATCGAGGAGACGGCATGATCGGCCTGGCGCCACCGGCCTACGACCCGGCGGCCCCGACCACGGCGAACACGCTGCCCGTCGGTGCCCCGGCGACCGTGCGGTCGTACGTCCGCGAGCTGTACCAGCGGCACCGGCGAGCGTTTCTGCTGCTCATCGGCGTGAACACGATCGCCGTCGTGGCGTCGATGGTCGGCCCCTATCTGCTCGGCGCCCTGGTCCAGGACGTCTCGGACAGCACGGACCGGCTGCGCGTGGAGCATCTGGGCAGCACCATCACCGTGTTCGTCGTCGCGCTCGTCGTCCAGGCCGTGTTCGTACGGCAGGTGCGGCTGCGGGGCGCGATGCTCGGCGAGCGGATGCTGGCGGACCTGCGCGAGGACTTCCTCGTGCGCGCGGTGGGTCTGCCGCCCGGCGTGCTCGAACGGGCCGGTACCGGTGACCTCCTTTCGCGCATCACCACCGACATCGACCGGTTGGCCAACGCGATGCGCGAGGCCGTTCCCCAGCTGTCCATCGGCGTCGTGTGGGTGGGGCTGCTCCTCGGCGGTCTCGCAGTGACCGCTCCGCCGCTGGCACCGGCGGTCCTCGTCGCGGTACCGCTGCTCGTCGTCGGCTGCCGCTGGTACTTCAAGCGGGCCCCGTCCGCGTACCGCTCGGAGGCCGCCGGCTACGCCGCGGTGGCCGCGGCCCTCGCGGAGACCGTCGACGCCGGGCGCACCATCGAGGCGCACCGGCTCGGCGCCCGCCGCGTGGGGATGTCCGACCAGCGGGTAAAGGAGTGGACGGCGTGGGAGCGCTACACGCTCTATCTGCGGTCGGTGTTCTTCCCGGTCATCAACGCCACGCATGTGACGGTCCTGTGCGCGGTGCTCCTGATCGGCGGAGTCTTCGTACTTCAGGGCTGGATCGGCGTCGGGCAGCTGACCACGGGCGCGCTGATCGCCCAGATGCTGGTCGACCCGCTGGGCCTGATCCTGCGCTGGTACGACGAGCTCCAGGTCGCCCAGGTGTCGCTGGCCCGGCTCGTGGGGGTCCGGGACATCGAGCCGGACGCGGGCGACGCCTCGGTGGCGCCGGACGGGCGGCACGTGCAGGCCGACGACGTTCACTTCGGGTACCGGGCGGGCGTCGACGTGCTGCGCGAGGTGTCGCTCGACGTGCGGCCGGGGACGCGGCTCGCCCTGGTCGGGCCGTCCGGAGCGGGCAAGTCCACGCTCGGCCGGCTCCTCGCGGGGATCTACGCGCCGCGGGCGGGCCAGGTCACGTTGGGGGGCGCCGAGCTCTCCCGGATGCCCGCCGAGCGCGTGCGCTCGCACGTGGCGCTGGTCAACCAGGAGCACCACGTATTCGTCGGCTCCCTGCGCGACAATCTGCGGCTGGCCCGCACCGGGGCCGAAGACGCCGAGCTGTGGGCGGCCCTTGGCGCGGTCGACGCGGACGGCTGGGCGCGGGCGCTCGACGGGGGCCTCGACACCGAGGTCGGCTCGGGCGCGGTGGCCCTGACCCCGGCGCAGGCCCAGCAGATCGCCCTGGCCCGCCTGGTCCTCGCCGATCCGCACACCCTGGTCCTGGACGAGGCGACCTCGCTGCTCGATCCCCGGGCGGCCAGGAACCTGGAGCGTTCGCTCGGCAGGGTCCTGGACGGCCGCACGGTCGTCGCCATCGCCCACCGGCTGCACACCGCGCACGACGCGGATGTGATCGCCGTGGTCGAGGAGGGGCGGATCAGGGAGCTCGGCAGCCATGACCAGCTGGTCGCGGCCAACGGCGCGTACGCGGCGCTGTGGCGGTCCTGGCACGGGTGACCGCGCGGGCGGGGCAAGGGGGTGTCCGGCGGATCAGGGTCGGGTAGGTCGCGGCGTCTGGCGCGGTGCATCGCAAGGCGCCGGAGCGTCCTGACAGCGGCACTATTCGGATGTTTCGGCAACGCGGCGAGGTGCCGCGCCAGGCCTCGCGACCCCGGCCATGACCCGCCGGACACCCCCTGGGGTGTGCGACGGCTCAGATGACGTTGAGCGCGGCCGCGCACCCCACCCCGCCGAGCAGCATGAACACCGGCATCAGCACCTTGAGCTCGACCCAGCTGCCGGCTCGGAAGCGCATCATCTTGGGCGGGCCGATCGGGTACCAGCGCTTGCGGCCGATGGGGATGGGCCACAGGACCGGGCAGCCGGAGACCGTGAGCGCGTCCCCGATGTCGTGCACCAGGGCGCCCAGGACGATGGGCAGGCCCAGCCACAGGTACTCCTGGCCGGGCTGCGTGAACAGCCAGTCCGACCCGTTGCCCGGCTTGTCGAGGACTCCGGCGAGGATCCAGGCGCTGGTCCCGGCTAGCAGCCAGACCAGGACGTCGCTGCTGGAGCCGCGTGCCGCCCGCCACAGCAGGCCCTCGATGGCCAGCACCATGTGGACGAAGAGGAGGGCGAGGACCGCCCAGCGCCCGCCGAATATCGCCGCGGCGGAGGCGCCGGCGCCGATGAGGACCGCCCACAGCCAGGTGTGCGTGAGGGTGCGGTGTCCGCCGGAACGGCGCGGGTCGCCCTTCATACGGGTCGCCTTGTAGACCGCGTACGACAGCTTGTCGACGATCTCGCACAGGCCGCGCGACACCGGGCCGAAGGCCCGCGAGATGGTGGCCGCCTTGTGGTCCAGGTCGGGGGCGAGGGCCGCGCCCGCGCAGATCAGTGCCCCGACGAGCACGACGGGCCAGGGCATGGGGTGTCCGGCGGCGGCCGCGGCCGCGCCCACCCCCAGCCAGGCCGCTGCTCCTGACAGCGAGTGTGCCGGTCCCATCATGGCTGCGTTCCGCCCCATTCCACTTGTGTCGGTGCCCAGTTGTCCCCACCCGGGCCACCACGTCCTGACGCTCCGTCGGCGCCACAGCGTACCTTTCGTGATCTTCGTGCAGGCAACCGATTGCCGGATCGGGTCGGAAGGCAGGCAAGATGGGGGCGTGACCCTTATCGATCAGCTGCCGCAGACCGCCGACCCCGACGCCCTCTACGAGGCTTTCGAGTCGTGGGCTGTGGAGCGCGGGATCACCCTCTATCCCCACCAGGAGGAGGCGCTGATCGAGGTGGTGTCGGGGGCGAACGTGATCGTCTCGACGCCCACGGGGTCCGGCAAGAGCATGATCGCCGCCGGCGCGCACTTCGCGGCGCTCGCACGGGACGAGGTCACCTTCTACACGGCACCGATCAAGGCGCTGGTCTCCGAGAAGTTCTTCGAGCTGTGCAAGCTCTTCGGCACGGAGAACGTCGGCATGCTCACGGGTGACGCGTCGGTCAACGCCGACGCCCCCGTGATCTGCTGCACCGCCGAGATCCTCGCGTCCATCGCGCTGCGCGACGGGGCGCGGGCCGACATCGGCCAGGTCGTGATGGACGAGTTCCACTTCTACGCGGAGGGCGACCGGGGCTGGGCCTGGCAGATTCCCCTGCTCGAACTCCCCCAGGCGCAGTTCATCCTGATGTCGGCGACGCTCGGCGACGTCGCCATGTTCGAGAAGGACCTGACGCGGCGCACCGGCCGCCCCACGTCCGTGGTCAGCTCCGCGACGCGTCCGGTTCCCCTTTCCTACGAGTACCGGCTCACGCCGCTCACGGAGACGCTGACCGAGCTGCTCGACACCCGGCAGGCCCCGGTCTACATCGTGCACTTCACACAGGCGCAGGCCGTGGAGCGGGCGCAGGCCCTCATGAGCATCAACATGTGCACGCGCGAGGAGAAGGAGAAGATCGCCGACCTGATCGGCAACTTCCGCTTCACCACCAAGTTCGGCCGCAATCTGTCGCGCTACGTGCGGCACGGGATCGGCGTGCACCACGCGGGCATGCTGCCCAAGTACCGGCGCCTGGTGGAGAAGCTCGCGCAGGCGGGCCTCTTGAAGGTCATCTGCGGCACGGACACGCTGGGCGTGGGGGTCAACGTGCCCATCCGTACCGTCCTGTTCACCGCTCTGACGAAGTACGACGGGACGCGGGTGCGGACGCTGCGCGCGCGGGAGTTCCACCAGATCGCGGGCCGGGCCGGGCGGGCCGGCTTCGACACCGCGGGCCTCGTCGTGGCGCAGGCGCCCGAGCACGTCATCGAGAACGAGAAGGCGCTCACGAAGGCGGGGGACGACCCGAAGAAGCGCCGCAAGGTGGTCCGCAAGAAGGCCCCCGAGGGCTTCGTCGGCTGGACCGAGAGCACCTTCGAGAAGCTGATCGGCTCGGCTCCGGAGCCGCTGACGTCCCGCTTCCGGGTGACGCACATGATGCTGCTCGCGGTCATTGCCCGCCCCGGCAACGCCTTCGCCGCCATGCGCCACCTCCTCGAGGACAACCACGAGCCGCGCAAGCAGCAGCTGCGGCACATCCGCCGCGCGATCGCCATCTACCGCTCGCTCCTCGACGGCGGCATCGTCGAGAAGCTCGACGAGCCCGACCCCACGGGCCGGATCGTCCGGCTGACGGTCGATCTCCAGCAGGACTTCGCTCTCAACCAGCCGCTGTCGACCTTCGCCCTCGCCTCGTTCGACCTGCTCGACCCCGACTCGCCGTCGTACGCGCTCGACATGGTGTCCGTCGTGGAGTCGACGCTCGACGACCCGCGCCAGATCCTCGCCGCCCAGCAGAACAAGGCGCGCGGTGAGGCTGTAGCGGCGATGAAGTCCGACGGCGTCGAGTACGAGGACCGCATGGAGCGGCTCCAGGACATCACGTACCCGAAGCCCCTGGAGGAGCTGCTCTTCCACGCGTACGACGTGTACCGCAGGAGCCACCCGTGGGTGGGTGACCACCCGCTGTCGCCGAAGTCCGTGATCCGCGACATGTACGAACGGGCCATGACCTTCACGGAGTTCGTGTCCTTCTACGAGCTCGCCCGCACCGAGGGCATCG
This sequence comes from Streptomyces sp. NBC_01003, assembly GCF_045162695.1. NCBI lineage: Bacteria > Bacillati > Actinomycetota > Actinomycetes > Kitasatosporales > Streptomycetaceae > Streptomyces > Streptomyces sp. NBC_01003. Next base: position 8,505,081 of record NZ_CP108707.1, on the reverse strand, counting down.
TCCTGCGATACCTCGCCGGCGCGTACAAGACCCTTGAGCACACGGTCCCCGACGACCTCAAGTCCGAGGACCTCGAAGACCTGATCGCCTGGCTGGGTGAGATGGTCCGCCAGGTCGACTCCAGCCTCCTCGACGAGTGGGAGCAGCTCGCGAACCCCGAGGTCATGACGGCCGAGGAGGCCCAGGAGAAAGCCGACCAGGTCAAGCCGGTCACGGCGAACGCGCGCGCGTTCCGTGTGCTCGTCCGCAACGCCATGTTCCGCCGGGTCGAGCTGGCCGCCCTCGACAACGTCGACGAACTGGGCGAACTGGACGCCGACGCGGGCTGGGACGCGGACGCCTGGGGCGAGGCCATGGACAAGTACTGGGACGAGTACGAAGATCTCGGCACCGGTCCCGACGCCCGCGGGCCGAAGCTGCTGCAGATCGAGGAGAACGCCGCGCACGGCCTGTGGCGGGTGCGCCAGACGTTCGCCGATCCGAATGGCGATCACGACTGGGGTATCAGCGCCGAGGTCGACCTCGAGGCGTCCGACGCGGAGGGCCGTGCGGTCATCCGCGTCACGGATGTCGGCCAGCTGTAGGTCCTGACCCGGTCGCGCACCCCGGACGCAGCGCCCGGAGCGCGGTGCAGAAATGAGAGAACAACGCATGACGAACCCAGCTGAGCGGCTCGTCGACCTGCTCGACCTGGAGCAGATCGAGGTCAACATCTTCCGGGGCCGCAGCCCGCAGGAGTCCCTGCAGCGGGTCTTCGGCGGCCAGGTGGCGGGCCAGGCGCTCGTCGCCGCGGGCCGCACCACCGAGGGCGACCGGCCCGTGCACTCGCTGCACGCGTACTTCCTGCGTCCGGGCCGCCCCGGCGTGCCCATCGTGTACCAGGTCGAACGGATCCGCGACGGCCGGTCGTTCACGACGCGCCGCGTCACCGCCGTGCAGCAGGGCCGCACGATCTTCAATCTGACCGCCTCCTTCCACCAGCCCGAGGACGGGAGCTTCGAGCACCAGCTGCCGCCGGCGCGCGAGGTTCCCGATCCGGAGTCCCTGCCGACGATCGCCGACGAGGTGAGTGCTCATCTGGGCACGCTGCCCGACGCGTTGGAGCTCATGGCGCGTCGCCAGCCTTTCGACATCCGGTATGTGGACCGGCTGCGCTGGTCCCCGGAGGACATCGAGAGCGCCGAGCCGCGCAGCGCGGTGTGGATGCGCGCGGTCGGGCCCCTCGGCGACGACCCGCTCGTGCACACCTGCGCGCTCACGTACGCGAGCGACATGACTCTCCTCGATGCCGTGCGCATCCCCGTGGAACCGCTGTGGGGGCAGCGCGGTTTCGACATGGCTTCGCTCGACCACGCCATGTGGTTCCACCGTCCCTTCCGTGCCGACGAGTGGTTCCTGTACGACCAGGAGTCCCCGATAGCGACGGGCGGCCGTGGTCTGGCCCGCGGCCGGATCTACGACGCCGACGGACATCTCCTCGTGTCCGTGGTGCAAGAGGGCCTCTTCCGGAAGCTCGGGGAGTGACCGGCGCCGACGACCGGGACGCGTCGCTCGCGCGGGCCGTGCGGCTGCGCGAGGACGGCCTGCGCGAAGAGGCCCGCGAGCGGCTCGTCACGCTGTCCACCCGGTTCCCCGACGACGCCGAGGTCGCGTACCAGACAGCCTGGGTCCACGACACCCTCGGACTCGAGGCCGACGCCGTCCCCTACTACGTGCGGGCACTCGCCGGATCGGGCCTGAGCGCGGACGACCGGCGTGGCGCGCTGCTCGGTCTGGGCAGCACGTACCGCACTCTTGGCCGCTACCCGGAGGCGGTCGCCACGCTGAGCGTCGGCACGACCGATTTCCCCGAGGACAACGCCCTCAAGACGTTCCTGGCCATGGCCCTGTACAACGTGGGCCGCGCGCACGAGGGGATGCAGCTGCTGCTGACCGTCCTCGCGGAGACGAGCGGCGACCGGGACCTCATCGCGTACCGGCCGGCCATCGAGCACTACGCCAAGGATCTCGACGCCGTCGAATAGGCCCACGCTTGCGAACTGCCGCCGCCACGGGCCCGGTTCAGACTCCTCTGCGGCGGAGCCAACCGAGCAATCCGCGCGACGGGCGGAGTGGTCCGGTGTCGGGCGGACTCTGCTCGCCCGTACCCTTCGACGGTTCCGCCGGCACCACATCCGGCGCCGGAGGGGCCACCGCGGGGAGGCCCGCACTCGGTCGCGGCGCGGGTCGCAGGCCGCGCGCCTCCGCCAGGCTGAGGAGCAGGCTCGCCCTGAGCCAGCTGATCTCGTGCGGGTCGTCCGCCGTCATGATCCGCTCGGCGATGCGTGCCGATGGCGAGTCGGGCGCCCCGTGTCCGGTCGACTCGGGCCGCAGTTTGCTCAGATATCCGCGCTCGTAAGGGCACTTGACGAGTTCCAGGACCGTCACCGGGTCGAGGAGGGACGCGACCGCTGCGGCGCGCTCCCATGCGTCGTCGCACTGCCCGAGCAGGTGGCCCGCGTGCCGCGACCGCCAGTTGCGGGGCCGCAGGTCGATCCCCGCGTCGAGGCGGGCGCGCATACGGTCGGGTGCGCGTCCCGTCATCAGCGGTGCGTTGACCTCGGCCGCCGCGAACTCCCTCAGCTCCTCGGCGAGATAGAGCCAGACCACGGCCCGGTAGCGATTCAAGTAGAAGCGAACGGGCGTCAGTATCCCCGCGCGGGCGAGTCGCGTGAACCTGGCCGTGGTGATGTCCATGAGGCCCGCGCCTTCCGTGGTCCCCACGGCCCGGACATGCTCCCGCAGCGATTCGGGGAAGCCCGCGGTGCCACGCACCCGCTCGATCTCGTCGCGGGCCACGCGTCGGCGCCCGCCGTCGTGGGCCGGTACTGTGCGGACGCGTCCGAGTCGTACCGCCAGCTCGAACTCGCCCCGTTTCAGCCCCAGTTCGCGAGCCGCCCTGCTCTGCGCGAGCGAGGCGGCGGGTACCCGCGTGGCCGGTGTCGTGATGGTGTTGCCACCCATGTCTGATCTCCCCCGTGCGTCGTGATCGCTCCCGGGAAAAACCGTAGCCCGAAACCCGCCCGCGCCGCTGAGCCTGTGGATAACTCCGAACGGCCCGGCGTTTGCGCAGGTCAAGAGCCTTCTGCTCGACGGGCTCCCACGCCCAGGTGCTCGCCGACCCGATTGACGAGCAGCGTCATCTCGTACGCGACCTGGCCGATGTCGGCCTCGGCCGAGCTGAGGACGCACAGGCAGCTGCCGTCGCCGGCCGCCGTCACGAAAAGTACGGCGTCATCGAACTCGATCATCGTCTGCCGGACCCCGCCCGCACCGAAGTGCCGCCCAGATCCCTTGGCCAGGCTGTGCAGACCGGACGACACTGCAGCCAGATGCTCGGCGTCCTCCCGCCTGAGGTCGCTGCTCGCCCCGGTGACCAGACCGTCGTTGGACAGAACGAGAGCGTGGCGCACATGTTCGACACGCTCCGTCAGGTCGTCCAGCAGCCAGCCGAGCCCCTCGTTGTCCGCCATGATCCCGTCTCCCCCATTCCCGATCGCTCCCCTACCCGGAGGATCTGTTTCGCCAGCCTTCCCCACGCTCGGCATCTCGGCAAGCAGGATGACCCCATGGCACACAAGATGACCGATGAGGAATGGCGGGCGTTCGTCTCCGAGGGGACCCGTACCGCCAAGCTGTCCACCGTGCGGCCCGACGGCAGCCCGCACATCGCGCCCGTCTGGTTCGTACTCGACGGCGAGAACGTCCTGTTCAACACCGGCAAGGACACCGTGAAGGGCCGCAACCTCGCTCGGGACAGCCGAGTGGCCCTGTGCGTGGACGACGATCGGCCGCCGTTCTCCTTCGCTGTGATCGAGGGCCGCGCCGAACTCATCGAGGACCTGGGGCAGGTGCGGGACTCGGCCGCAAGGATCGGCGGGCGTTACATGGGCGAGGACCGCGCCCAGGAGTTCGGCGAGCGCAACGGCGTGCCCGGCGAACTCCTGGTGCGCGTACGGATCGAGAAGGTCGTGGCCCTGGCGGGGCTCACCGACTGACGACGTCGCACGTCAGCTCACGGAGTCGAGAAGCCGGGCGGTGTGCATCCGCCCGGCGTACTCGACGAGCCGGATCAGCACCTCCTTTCCCGAGTCGCGGTCGCGGGCGTCGCACAGCACGACGGGTGTCCCGCGGTCGAGGTCGAGGGCGCGAGACACCTCGTGGGCACCGTAAGCACGCGCGTTCGTGAAGCAGTTGACCGCCACGACGAACGGGATGCGCCGGTGCTCGAAGTAGTCCACGGCGGGGAAGCTGTCCTCGAGCCGTCGGGTGTCCGCCAGGACGACGGCGCCCAGCGCGCCCTGTGACAGCTCGTCCCAGAGGAACCAGAAACGGTCCTGCCCGGGCGTGCCGAACAGGTAGAGCGAGAGGCCCGACCGGATGGTGATGCGGCCGAAGTCCATGGCGACGGTCGTCGTGGTCTTGCGCTCCACCGCTCCGGTGTCGTCGACGTTCTGGCCGAGTTCGCTGAGCAGTTCCTCGGTGCGCAGGGGCCGGATCTCGCTGACGGCGCCGACCAGGGTGGTCTTGCCCACCCCGAATCCGCCCGCGACCAGGATCTTCAGAGCCAGGGCGGAGTTGTCGGCGTGGTCGGCGTGGTCGGCGTTCGTCTCTTCAGAGTGCTCGGAGGCCATCGATGACTTCCCTCAAGATCTTTTCGTCGGGTAGCTGTGCGGGCGGCACGGGCCGGCTGACCTTGACGCAGCCCATGTCGAGCAGGTCGCCCAGGAGCACCCTGACCACCCCTACGGGGAGGTCGGTGCCCGCGGCGAGTTCGGCGACCGACTGCGTCTCGGTGCGGCACAGCTCGATGAGCGCCCTGTGCTCGGGGCCGAGGGCCGTGTCGTCGTCCTTGCCGGGCGCGGCGTCGTCGAGCTTGACGAGTGCGATCAGGTCGAAGCGCACCCCTCTGGGCCCGGGTGACGTGCGCCCGCCGGTCATCGCGTAGGGGCGGACCAGGGGCCCGGCCTCGTTGTCGTACCACTGGCTGCCCGACCGGTCGGGGCTGCCCCGTCCCTGGTCGTCCCTGTGCCCGTGATCGTTCATCGTCGTGGCTTCCGGTCATCCGGCGGCGGGCGGGTGCGCGGCGAACCGCGGTGGGGTGTAGAGGTGTTCGCCGACCCGCTTGACCATCCGGGCCATCTCGTAGGCGACGAGGCCGATGTCGGCGTCGGCCGTGCTGAGGACGGCGAGGCAGGAACCGTCGCCCGCGGCCGCGACGAAGAGGAAGCCGTCGTCCATCTCGACCATGGTCTGGCGGACGCCGCCCGCTCCGAAGTGCCGGCCCGCCCCCTTGGCGAGACTGTGGAAGCCGGAGGCGACGGCGGCCAGGTGTTCGGCGTCCTCGCGGCCGAGGGCGCTCGACGCGCCGACGGCGAGTCCGTCGTTGGACAGGACGACCGCGTGCCTCAGCTCGGCCACGCGCTGCACCAGGTCGTCGAGGAGCCAGTCGAGTTCTCCGGACCGGGGCGCGGCGTCCATGGTCGGGTCCTGGATCATGTGGGATCTCCTTCGGTGCTGTCGCTGCGGGGCACGGATCCTGAACCGGCTCCTGGTGGGCGGCCGCCGCCCCGGACCCAGCCGTCACGGAACGCCGCCATGCGCTGCCGCGCCTCTTCGGGCGTCCGTGCGTCGGATTCCTGGCGCTGTGCGGCGCCGTTCTGCTCCTCGGGCCGCTCGCGCAGTTGGGGCGCGAGGCTCGCCTGCCGCACCCGCTTGGGCAGTCCGTCCGGTGATTCGTCGTCGGTGTTGTCTGCGTTGTTCGCGGGCTGCCTGTGCAGGCGCAGGGCGGTGACGCCCGGGGGCGTCGGGATGTCGTGAGCCGTGTCGGTGTCCGGCACAGCGTGTACGGCGGCGGCGATGGCGGGGCGTGGCCCCTGGGCGGGCACGGAGTTGCCGTTCATGTGAAGTGCTTCCGGGTCGGGCACGCGCGCGTAGTGGTGCTCCGTCGCGTGTTCCTGGTTGGTGTCCGCCCGTTCCGGGGTTCCGGCGTGCAGCAGGGGTGTGGGCAGCAGGACGACGGTGGTGGTGCCGCCATAGGGCGAGGTGCGCAGGTGCACCTTGATGGCGTGGCGGTGGGCGAGCCGGCTGACCACGAAGAGCCCGAGCCGGTCGCTGTCGAACAGGTCGAGCGCTTCGGAGTGGGCGATGCGGTTGTTGGCCTCTGCGAGGGTCTCCTTGCCCATGCCCAGGCCGCGGTCCTCGATCTCCAGGGCGTAGCCGTTTCCGACGGGTTCGCCGCTGACCCGCACCTTGGTGTGCGGTGGGGAGAACTGGGCGGCGTTCTCGACGAGTTCGGCCAGGAGGTGGGTGAGGTCGGCGACCGCGGCGCCCTGTACGGAGGCGGCGGGCAGTTGCCGTACCTCCACGCGCGCGTAGTCCTCGACTTCGGAGACGGCCGCGCGGACCACATTGGTCAGCGAGACGGGGGTGCGCCAGGCGCGGCCCGGGGCGGCTCCGGAGAGGATGATCAGGCTTTCCGCGTGGCGCCGCATGCGGGTCGTGAGGTGGTCGAGGCGGAAGAGGTCGCTGAGTTCGTTCGGGTCCTCGGCCCTGCGCTCCATGGTGTCGAGGAGACCGAGCTGGCGGTGGACGAGGACCTGGCTGCGGCGGGCGAGGTTGACGAAGACACCGGAGATCCCGCTGGCGAGTTCCGCGCGTTCGGCAGCGGCGCGCAGGGCCGCCCTGTGCACGGTGCCGAGTGCCTCGGCGACCTGTCCGGTCTCGTCCTCGGCGGGAGGGCCCTCCGGCGCTTCCGCATGAACGTCGATCTCCTCGCCGGCGCGCAGTTTCCGCATGGCGTGCGGGAGTTTGCGCCGGGCGATCTCCAGTGCGGTGTTGCGCAGGCTGATCAGTTCGATGACCAGGCCTCGGCCGATGCGTACGGAGATCACGAGCGAGGCGGCGACGGCCAGCAGGCCGAAGAGGACGGCGGCGCCCGCGGGCGTGAGCAGTCCGCGGGTGAACGGATCCGCCCGGACCGCGGCCGTGCGCGCCGCGTCCGCCTCGATCGAGCGGAACCGGTTCTGCACGGTCGTGTGCGCGCTGTCCCAGGTGGGTGCGGGCGCCGCGCGATCGGGCCGAGCGGCGATCGCCTTGTCCTCGACGGCACGTACGTCGCCATACGCGCTCCCCTCCACGAGGTTGCGCCAGGCGGTCCGTTGCGGTGCCGGGAGGTCGGCGACGGCCGCTTCGGCGAGGGTCCTGCGGGTGTCGACCACTCCCGTGAACAGCCGCAGCCGTGCGCCGTCCAGCGAGCCTGCGAGCCGTGCGGCGGTGAGCAGGGAGTCCTCGCGGGCGAGCATCTCGCCGGACCGAGAGAACTCGAGCAGCACGCGCGCGTCGGAGCCGAGACGGTCGTCCTGGATCCCGGTCACCGCTCCGTTGACGGCGAACGCCGAGTCGATCGTCTTCGTGTACTGCTCGTACGTCCCCTCCCAGCCGGTCCGCCGGCCGAGCACCGCACTGCGCACGGAGCGCAGCTTCTCGGCGCCGGAGACGAACACCGAGAGGCGCTCACCGACCAGGGCGGGCAGATCGGCGCCGTCCGCGACGGTGTTGCCGTCGCCGAGGCGGAGCTTCGCCACGGCCTTGTCGGTCGCCGAGGTGCGCTTCCTGAGGGCGTCACCGCGGTCGGCCGCAGGCTTGGCGGAGTACGCGACGGCCGCGGTGCGTTCGGCCTGGAGCGCGGCGACCGCGTCGGCGACCGGACCGCGGACCGTGGAGTCGACTCGCTGCAACTGCCGCATACGGGCGACGTCCTGGGCGGTGGTGACTGTCGCGTATGCCCACAGAGCCAGCAGGGAGACGACGGGCACCATCAGAAGGCACACGATCTTGGCGCGGACGGTACGGGGCCGCAGCCCTCGGCCGCCCGCGCGCGTGGGAGGCACGGCAGGAGCGGACGGGCCGTCCTCTGTGTGAGGCTCTTCCGCGGGCGGTCCGGCGTGCGCGCGCCGTCCGCGCGCCGGGGGCGCGGGCTTGGGCGGCGCGCCGTTGATGGGGGTCCTACGGGGTGTACGCATGGCCTCCTCGCTCGTGGTGCGCTGGTGGTGCGAAGGGTGACGGCGCCGGTCCGCTGTCAGCGGGCGACGCTCTCGACGGGCCGCTGGGCCGACGCGGAGGCCTCGCGCTCCCCCGTGGTGGGGGACAGCGCGACGAACGCGGAGGTCAGGAAGAGGTAGGACCCGAGGCCGACGGCGAGGGGGAAGATGAACTGCATCGCCGTGGCCCCGGGCAGGGTCGCCGCGGAGGACGCGACCTTCACGCTCACCGCCATCATTCCGGTGTAGTGCATGCTGGTCACCGCGCCTCCCATGACGAGGCAGGCGACCGCGACAGCGGCGGGCGACTTGATGTTGAGCCCCGCCCAGAGGGCGGCTGTCGCGGCGACGACGGCAATGGCGACGGAGAGCCCCACGAGCAGCGGGTCGTAGCGCACCTGGCCGTGCAGGCGCAGCGCCGCCATGCCCAGGTAGTGCATGCTCGCGACGCCGAGCCCCGTGGTGAGCCCGCCGAGGGCGAGGGCCCGGTTGCGGTCGCGGCCGTAGCCGACGGCGAAGACGCCGACGCCCACGACGGCCACGGCGACGACCAGGCTGAGGACGGTGAGCGGCACGTTGTAGCGGATCTCCGTACCGGTGATGCCGAAGCCGAGCATGGCCACGAAGTGCATCGTCCAGATGCCGGTGCCGATCGCGGACGCCGCCGTGATCAGCCAGTTGCGCCGCGAACGGCCGGCGGCGCCAAGGGCGCGGACGGTGCAGCGCAGACCGAGCGCGGCGCCGATGGAGGCCATCACGTATGACAGCACGGGGGTAAGCCAGCCGAAGGTGGCGTGGTCCAGGTGTCCCATGGCTCCGGGACGCTAGACCTGTTGAGGGCGCACAGCAGGGGCGCATTTCGAAAGGTGCTGGAATATGACAGAGAGACGCACCTGAACGATCGCGTCAGGCTCGAACATGTGCACCGTCCGCGCATGCGGCGGTTTCGGTTCGCATCGGTTCTCATCGGTCGCATGCGGAGTTTTCGATCCCCTACACGCGCCTGCGCCCCCGCCCGCACGCGAGAGATCATGGAGTCATGAGCGACGACCACACGCACGTACAGGAGTTCTTCGCGGCCCGCGCGGCCCACTGGGACACACGGTTCCCCGACGACGGTCCGCGCTTCGAGGCGGCCGTCGCCGAGCTGGGGCTCCGTGCGGGCGACCGGGTGCTCGACGCGGGATGCGGCACTGGGCGCGCCCTGCCGGCGCTCAGGGACGCCGTGGGGCCTTCGGGAGCCGTACTCGGCGTCGACCTGACTCCCGCGATGCTGGAGGCCGCCGTGCGGGCGGGACGGGATCGCGCCGGCTCGCTGATGCTCGCCGACGTGACGCGCCTGCCGGTACGGTCCGACTCGCTCGACGCCGTCTTCGGCTCCGGACTTGTCGCGCACCTGCCCCAACCCCGGGAAAATCTGCGCGAGTTGGCGAGGGTGGTGCGCCCGGGCGGACTCCTCGCACTGTTCCACCCCATCGGGCGGGCGGCACTGGCCGCCCGGCAGGGCCGCGAACTCACCCCGGACGACCTGCGCGCCGAGCCGAACCTCCGCTCACTGCTTGCCGGTTCGGGCTGGCAGATGACGTCGTACGTGGATGAGGACGACCGCTTCCTGGCGCTGGCGGAGTGCCGGGCCTGACGCCGTAGGGGCGTTGGCCGCGTTGGCCTCATGCCGGGCTACGCGATGGCGTGGTCGCCCGCGACCGCCGCCGCGAAGGCCTCCGCGTTGTCGAACATGATGTTGTGCCCGGCGTCGGGCACGGTGCGCACACGTACGCCCGCGGCCTCGAGGCCCGCGCGGTCCGCGAGTTCACCGCTGCGCGCGCCCTGCAGATACAGGCGGTCGATGTCCAGGTCCATGAGCATCCGCCGCATGGTGGGGCGGGTGCCGCGGGCGAGCCCGACGGCGGTGCGGTGCAGGGCGAGGGGGTCCGCGAGGCGCATGGTGGCCGCCCACAGGGGGCCGATCTTGGCGAGCACGCGCGCGTGGCCGCCGCCCGTGACGTACTCGTCCTCCCCGTAAGAGGCGATTCCGCTGCTGCCCTCCACGCGGGGAGGGTACGGGTCGAGGTTGGCCTCGGTGAGCACGAGCCGCGACACGAGGTCGGGACGCCGGTGGGCGAGGACGATCGCCACGGCGCCGCCCATGCTGTGCGCGACGAGCTCGGCGCCGGACGCGCCGGATGCGTCGAGAGCGGCCGCCAGGGCGTCGGCGTGGTCGTCCAGCGAGTACCCGAAGTCGGCCGGCCGGTCACTGATGCCGTGCCCCGGCAGGTCGACGAACAGCGAACGACGGCCCGCGAGTTCAGGCCTGCCGGCTATATGCGCGTGGTAGACGGTCGAGGCGGACCCCAGCCCATGGACGTACACCCGCGACGCCCCGTCCCCATCGGCCTCGACCCAGCGGATGTGGCTCTCCTGCGAGTCGAACCGGGCCTGCTTCATCATGCGCCCCCACTCCCTCTCCCCAGCAACCGCACAGCCCCGCCCTTACGGGGCACTCCGTAGAGCATACATCGGCGTCGATGTATTGCCAGACCGATGTACACCGAACCCGGAGGGAGTACGGCACAATGAGGGCATGCTGGAACTCGCCATCCTCGGCTTCCTCTACGACGCCCCTCTGCACGGTTACGAGCTGCGCAAACGAATCACGGCACTGACCGGCCACGTGCGGCCCGTCGCCGAGAGCACGCTCTATCCGGCGATCAAGCGCCTGGAGAAGGCGGGCCTGCTCACCCGCGAGACACAGCCGGGGTCGGTCGCGGCCCAGCGCCACGTCCTCAGCCTGACCGCCGCGGGCCGGGAGGAACTCCGCGGCAGGCTGGCAGAGCCCGGGCGGGCCGACATCACCGACGAGAACCGCTGGTTCACGGTCCTCGCGTTCCTGAGACACCTCGACGACCCGTCGGCGCAGGCGACGGTGCTCGGGCGCAGGCTGGCGTTCCTCGAGGAACCGGCCAGCTTCTTCTACGACGGTGAACGTCCGCTGCGCGCCGAGGAGTTGGACGACCCGTTCCGCCGCGGCATCCTCACCATCGCCCGCGCGACCAGCAGGGCCGAACTCGCCTGGCTGCGCTCCACCCTCGCGGACTTGCGAGCACCGTAGACGAAACCCTTCTGAGCCCTTCTGACGCTCGAACTCCCGCTCTAGGTTGGTGATGTGACTCACCGTCGCACACGACACGAGGGGAAGGTGGCGTACATGTTCGACAGACTCCGCAAGGCCTTGGCCACACGGACGCCGGCCGGCACGAACGTCACCGAACGGCCGCGCAAGCGGCCGCACAACCTCTTCGAGGCGGCGGCCACCTATGTCTCGGCGTCCGTCGAGGACGACGAGGACAGGCTTGCCGAGGCCGCGACGTGGGTGTCTCCGGAGGCCCTGACGTTCGGCATCAACGAACTCGCGTGCCGCGCGGTCGTCGCGCTCGCGCGGGAACGCGGCGAGTCACCCCAGGTCGTGGCGCGGACGCTGCTCGGCCTGCCCGCCGCCACCTGACCCGCGACGCCCGTCGGCTCTCCACGGAAGGCACACGAAGTGCGCACGGGATCTTGGCATGGTCCGCCCACGGGTCGCCACACCGGGTCCCCGGGAAGAATTTCCAGCTCAACGCCCTCGACGATCTCCACCGCGACTGGTTAGGGTGCGCCGACGGACGAAGCTCAGGGGAGGCTGGCATGGCCGGGACGGACGACGCGGTCGCCGCCGGGGACGACGCGCTGTACGTACTGACGGCGGTGTTGCTGACCCCTGCGAAGTTCCCCAGCGTGCTCGGGGACGACTACCCGGAGGCATGCGCCGCACTCGGGCTCGCACCCCTCGCCGACGGGTACGGGCTCGTACTCGGGCAGGACGGGGCGGGGGCGCGCTGGACCGTCGTCATCGACGACGTGTCCCTCGTCGCCGTCGCCATCGCATCCTGGGACTGCGGCATGGAGTACGAGTTGTCGCCCGACGAACGCACGGTGGTCTCGGCGCTGCCGGGGTGGCCGCTCGCCCTGTCCGTGTCCGCGCCGGGAGTCCCCGCCCCGCACGACCCGGAGCACGACCCCGAGATCATGGACGGTCCGCCCCTCACGCCGCCGAACACGGAGACATGGGGCCCCGCCCAACGGCGCCTCGGCGCCGACGAGATCGCCCTCCAGTGGGCGTCCTGGCGGGACCAGATCGACGACAGTGCGTTCTTGACGGACGGCACGGACGGCACGGACGGCACGGACGACGCGAACGACGCGAACGTCACGGGTGGCACAGAGGGCTCCGATGGCGCGGCTGGTGCGGAGACCCCGGAGAGGGCAGGCGGCACGGGCTCTGACCGCCCGGACGCCGACAGCACGGCCACCCCCGATTCCGGCGACGCCACCGCCGCCGCTCCCGCGGCAAGCGGCCCCGAGGCGCAGAGCGCCCCTGCCCCGCACGCCGGCGTCCGGCGGGTCCTCGCCGAGGTGCGCGCCTACGTGGACAGCCCTCCGCCCCTGGGCCGTGTCCGGTCGGCGTTCGCGTCCGGGGATGCCAGGACGCTCCGGGCCGACGGTCCCGGCTGGTCGATGGTGGCCCGGACGGACGACATCGCGTTCGTGCTCCTGGACGACGAGCCCGGTGAGGTGCTGCCCGTGGGGCGGGGCCCCGAGCTGCCCGGCCTCCTGGAAGCGCTCGACAAGATGGCCGTACGCCCCTCCTGACTCCTCTGCGCGGCGAGCCGCCGCCCCGCCGCGCACACCGCCCCACCCCCAGCCCCACATACCGCTCCCCTCCCCCATGTGGCGCCGGCCCATGGCCCGGTGACCCGTCCCGCCCGCACGATGGCCCCGCTCGTCACCCCTGCCGGTCCCTCGTCGTCGCGGAGGCTCCCCATGCGCGTGCCCGGAACAGTCCCCCTCTTCGCCACCGCCCTGCTGGCGCTGGCCGCCTCGGGGCCGGTGCCCGCAGGAGCCGCCACGGAGAGCGGCGGGGGCGGGGCCCACTGCGCACACCAGGAGCGGGTGCACGTCCCGGGTGCCGCCCTTCAACAGAGCGCCTGCCTGGGCGACTTGACGACAGCGGGCCTGGCCGGAACCCCGTACACCGACAGCGCCGACCAGGCGGGCCTCACCGCGAAGGGGACCCGCAACCCGTCCGGCGTCCCCGGTTCGCAGATCGACGGGTACTTCCCGGACGGCTCCAAGACCAATACGACGCACGGCTGGCAGCACGACGCCCAGTTCGTGATCAGGCTGCCCGACCACTGGAACGGCGGCCTCGTGGTGACCGGCTCACCCGGAAACCGTAAGCAGTACTCGACGGACGCGGCGATCTCCGACCGGGTCCTGGCCCAGGGTTACGCCTACGCGGCGACCGACAAGGGCAACACCGGACCCGACTTCTACCGCGACGGAAAGCGCCCCGGCGACGCGATCGCCGAGTGGAACAACCGGACCACTCAACTCACCAGAGCGGCGAAGAAGGCCGTGGCCCAGCGCTACGGGCGGGCCCCGCACCGGACGTACATGACCGGGATCTCCAACGCCGGCTATCTGACGCGCTGGCAGCTCGAGAACCATCCCGAGCTGTACGACGGAGGCGTCGACTGGGAGGGAACCCTCTGGACCACGGACGGCCCGAACCCGCTCACCTCGCTGCCGACCGCCGTCGCCTACGGGCTCGGGAAGGCCGACGACGACGATCTGTATCGCGTGGGCTTCGCGCGCGGGTCCGAATTCCTGTGGGCCTACCACCAGAAGGCCTACTGGGGGATCACGCAGAAGATCTACCGCGCCGAGTTCGACCCCTCGTACGACTCCAAGTGCCCCGGCCCGTCGGCGGGTTCGACGACGGACGAGCTGCTCGCGCCGTGCGCGTCCGACGTCTCCTACGACTACGCGGCACGCCCCGCCTCCGTACACCGGGCCGTCGCGCGGGTCGCGCTGAGCGGGCGGATCGGCAAGCCGCTGATCACGCTCCAGGGCGACCTGGACACCCTGCTTCCGATCGCGGCCGACGCCGATGTGTACGGGCGGATGGTCGACGACCGGGGGCGCGGCCGCCTGCACCGCTCGTACACCGTGCAGGACGGCACGCACACCGATGGTCTCTACGACACCTATCCCGACCGGCTGCGTCCCGTGCTGCCCTGCTACCGGTCCGCGTTCGACCTGCTCACCGCGTGGGTGGAGGACGGTGCGCGGCCGCCCGCCGACCACACGATCGCCAGGCCGGCGAGCGGCGACGTCGTCAACAACTGCTCGGCGGCGGCAGCGGCCGCGGCCACTCGCCCGTAGCACCGCCTGTCAGCGGCCTATCTCCCTGCGCGAGGCGCGGCGGAGCCTGCGCCGCTGAGAGGGGTCAAGCGCCAGATAGGCCGCCGTGGGCACCCCGAGCACGATCAGGAGTGACGCCCACCAGGGCAGCCAGATCAACAGGATCAGTCCGGCCGCCACACCTCCTGCGGCGATCTTCGCGTTCCTCGACATGTCCGTCGCCTCCTTCGGGGGCTGCAAACCGCCCTCGCCATGAGAGGCGGGCCCCCGCCTCTACTCTCTGAAACGGACTCGCGGCCCGGGCGGTTCCTGTTCACGACCCTGAGACACCCCTGAGTCTCCACCCTGACGCACCCCTGAGCCCGGCGCAGCCCCGCGCAGGGCGCACGCCCTGAGACCGGGGCAAGGAACCCGGGGCTCAGGGCTGCACAGGACCCGCCGAGAAGGTGGGTCACTCCATGCGCAGCGGCTCCCCGACCTCGTACATGTGGCGCAGGGCCTGCCGGTAGGAGTCGACGAGACCGGTCTCCGTGAAGGGGATGCCCAGGTCGCGGCAGTGGGCCTTGACGAGGGGCTGGGCCAGGCGCAGGTGGGGGCGGGGCATGCTCGGGAAGAGGTGGTGCTCGATCTGATAATTGAGGCCGCCGAGGAACCAGTCGGTCAGTGCGCCGCCCTTGATGTTGCGGGAGGTGAGCACCTGCCGGCGCAGGTGGCCCCAGCGCTCGCCGTCCGGGTCGGGCATCTCCATGCCCTTGTGGTTCGGCGCGAAGGCCATACCGAGGTGCAGGCCGAAGAGTGCCTGGTGGATCGCCGCGAAGGCGAGGGCGTGGCCGAGCGGCATGGTGGTCAGGAGCAGGGCCACGTAGCCGACGACGTGGGCGACGAGGAGGAGTCCTTCCACGGCGCGTTCGCGCGGGGACTGGCGGCGCAGGTCCTGGAAGCCGGACAGCTTCAGGGCGAGGCCCTCCAGGAGGGTCAGCGGGAAGAACAGCCAGGCCTGGTTGCGGGTGAGCCAGCGGCGGAAGCCGGAGCGCGCCGCGGCCTGCTTGCTCGTGAAGACGAGGACGTCGGCGGCCACGTCGGGGTCCTTGTCGATGTGGTTGGGGTTGGCGTGGTGCCGGTTGTGCTTGTCGTTCCACCAGCTGTAGCTCATGCCGAGCAGGAGATTGCCGTGGATGAGCCCGATGAGCCGGCTCACGGCGCGGTTGCCGGTGATCTGCGCGTGGCCGGCGTCGTGCCCCACGAAGGCGGTACGCGCGCAGAGCACGGCGAGGACGGGAGCGAGGGCGAGGACCCACCAGGAACCGCCGATGAGGGCCATGCCCGTGCCGACGGCGGCGAGGGACAGGGCGTTCAGCGCGATGTTGCGCACGTACCAGCCGGTGCGCCGCTCCAGGAGGTCCTGGCTCTTGACGGTGCGCAGCAGCGGCGTGAACTCGCTTCCTTGCGGCTGCGTCCCGTTCGTACCTGAGGAATGGTCCACTACGGGTTCGACGGCCAGGGTCATGGCGAGGTCTCCGGTCTCTGGGCATGGCAATAGGCCTGTGATGGGCACGGCGATGGGCGGGGCGGGGTGTGGCGAGAGATGTGGGGATGGACGTACCGTCCGGACGCCCCGCTCACGAGACGGCCTGACCTCAACAAACCTAGAAATCAGCGGCCTTGGACACCATGACGCCACCACCCGACTGCGCGCGGGGTTAGCACCGCCCCCGGAGGGGGGCTAGCTCCACCCCTTCCGGACAGGAGTGACCGGCATCACCTTGTGACGCGGCACGCTGGGCGGAGTCTTGGGGTACCCTCGGCGATTCCGCCCGGTAGTCAAATTTGAGGAATACGTCATCGCTGCCCACAGGCATCCCGTGGCAACACTCCCCGAGATCTCCGAACTGGTCCGCTGCTGCACGGTCTTCGCGCCCGGGGACCCGGCACGCGAAGGAAGAGTCGCCTTCTGGCGCCCCGACGGCGGCAGGCCCCCGCACACGGAGGCCGGCACGCCCGAGGAGCTGAGCCTCGCCCTGCCCGCAGACGCCGGTGCCGAGCGCGCGTCCGTACCCGCCGTCCTGCTGCCCGTACGCGCCGCGTTGCCGGTCCTCACGCGCGCGCGTGCCACCGCGCAGGCGCACCCGACCGCCGTCTTCTGGGGCGCCGCCTCCGTGCTCGCCCTACAGTTCGCGGCGCGCGGCCTGCTGCTGCCCGGGCTCACCACGACCGATCACGACGCCTGGCGCGCGGGCCCGTTGCGGGCCGAGGACCTGGAGCGGGTCAGGGAACTGGCCGCCGCGATGCCGCCCGAGGCCCACGCGACACCCCTGGACGGACCGGAGCCCCTCCGCCTCCCCGCGCCCGAGGCGCTGCTGCGCGCCTTCCTCGACGCCGTCGCCGACACTCTGCCCCGCTCCCCCGCGGCGAGCCTCGCGGCGGGCGCGCCGGCCTTCGCCGCGACCGAGCCGCAGCAGGTGCCCGAACACCGCGCGTGGGCCGCCGATGTCGCCGCGGGACACGACGCGGGCGTGCGGATCTCGCTGCGCGTCGAGGTGCCGGGCCTCGACCGGGCCGTACCGGGAGCCGAGGACGAGGAGCGCGTCGCCTTCCGCGCCGTGCTCCAGATGCACAGTGTCAGCGACCCCGCGCTGGTCGCCGACGCCACCGAGGTCTGGGCGGCGTCAGGCGCTTCGGTCCAGGCCTTCGGGCCGCGGGCCCGCATGGACACCCTGCTCGCGCTGCGCCGCGCCGCCCGCGCCTGGACGCCCCTCGCGCCGCTGCTCTCGGCGGCCGTCCCCGACGCCCTCGACCTGGCGGACGAGGAGATCACCGACCTACTGGGCGCCGGCGCGCGGGCCCTCGCGGCGGCGGGTGTCGACGTGCACTGGCCCCGGCAGCTGGCGCGCCGGCTGAGCGCACGCGCGGTCATCGGCCCTCCGGGCGAGGGGTCACCCGGAGGGGAGAACCCCGACCGATTCCGGACGACCACCCCGTCGTTCCTCTCCGCGGACGCCCTCCTCGCGTTCAACTGGCGCTTCGCGCTGGGCGACCGGGAGCTGAGCCGGGAGGAGCTCGACCGGCTGGCCGAAGCCAACCGGCCCGTCGTGCGGCTGCGCGACCAGTGGGTCCTCATCGACCCCGAGGAGGCCCGGCGCGCCCGCGAGCACCAGGACCGCAAGGTCACGCCGATCGACGCGCTCGGCGCGGTCCTGACGGGCTCCACGGAGGTCGACGGCCGCCGCGTCGACGTCCACCCGACGGGCTGGCTGGCGGAGTTGCGGGAGCGCCTCGCCGACCCGGAGGGCATGGCGCCCGTCGGACAGCCCGCCGCGCTGGCCGCCGACCTGCGCGACTATCAGCTGCGCGGCCTGAACTGGCTGGCCCGGATGACCTCCCTCGGCCTCGGCGCCTGCCTCGCCGACGACATGGGCCTCGGCAAGACGATCACGCTGATCGCCCTCCACCTGCACCGGCAGACCGCCCCGGAGACCGCCGCCCCGACCCTCGTCGTCTGCCCCACGTCCCTCATGGGCAACTGGCAGCGCGAGATCGAGAGGTTCGCGCCCGGCACCCCCGTACGCCGCTTCCACGGCGGGCGCCGCAGCCTGGAGGATCTCGATCCCGGTGAATTCGTGCTCACCACGTACGGCACGATGCGGCTCGACGCCGCGCAGCTCGCGGGCGTCGACTGGGGCATGGTCGTCACCGACGAGGCGCAGCACGTCAAGAACCCGCACTCGGCGACCGCGAAGGAGCTGCGGACCATCGGTGCACGCGCGCGCGTGGCGCTCACCGGCACCCCCGTGGAGAACAACCTGTCCGAGCTGTGGGCGATCCTCGACTGGACGACCCCGGGGCTGCTCGGAAAGCTCGGCACGTTCCGCACGCGTTACGCCCGCGCGGTCGAGGAGGGCAAGGACCCCGGCGCCGCCCAGCGCCTCTCCCAACTCGTGCGCCCCTTCCTGCTCAGGCGCCGCAAGTCGGACCCCGGCATCGCACCCGAGCTTCCGCCGAAGACCGAGACCGACCGCGCCGTGTCGCTCACCACCGAACAGACCGGGCTCTACGAGGCCGTGGTGCGCGAGACGCTCGCCGAGATCTCCGGGGCGGACGGCATCGCCCGGCGCGGGCTGATCGTCAAACTCCTCACCGGGCTCAAGCAGATCTGCAACCACCCGGCCCAGTTCCTCAAGGAGGACGCGCCGCGTATCCCCGGCCGCTCCGGCAAGCTGGAACTGCTCGACGAACTGCTCGACACGATCCTCTCGGAGGACGCGAGCGTGCTGGTCTTCACCCAGTACGTGCAGATGGGTCGCCTCATCGAGCAGCATCTGGCCGCTCGCGGCGTGGCCTCGCAGTTCCTCCACGGCGGCACGCCCGTCGCCGCGCGCGAGGCGATGGTGGGGCGCTTCCAGGAGGGCGCGGTGCCCGTCTTCCTGCTCTCCCTCAAGGCCGCGGGTACGGGTCTCAACCTCACCCGCGCCGAACACGTCGTGCACTACGACCGCTGGTGGAACCCCGCGGTCGAGGCGCAGGCGACGGACCGCGCGTACCGGATCGGGCAGAACAGGCCGGTGCAGGTCCACCGGCTGATCGCGGAGGGGACGATCGAGGACCGGATCGCAGACATGCTGGTACGCAAGCGGGAGTTGGCCGACGCGGTGCTCGGCTCCGGCGAGGCCGCCCTGACCGAACTGACCGATTCCGAACTGGCCGATCTGGTCGAGCTGCGAGGGGGCGCACGATGACGGACCGTCACGAGTACGAGGACGACCTGTTCGACACCGAAGGCGAAAGTGACGGGGCCGACGCATCGGATGAGGAGCGTGTCTTCGCGGCACTGGCGGCCGTCCAGGGGCGCGGCTTCGCGCAGTCGTGGTGGGGGCAGACCTGGCTCAAGGCGCTGGAGGACACGGCACTCGACCTTCAGCAGCTGAAGGCGGGGCGCGCTCTGGCGCGCGGCGGGTCCGTGGGGGCCGTCTCGGTGCGGCCGGGGCGGGTCACCGCGCTCGTCAAGGACCGGGGTGGCGCCGTGTACCGCGCCGACGTGCTGCTGCAACGGCTGAGCGAGGAAGAGTGGGACCGGTTCCTCGGGATGGCGGTCGAGCGGGCCGGGCACATCGCGGCGCTGCTCGACCGCGAGATGCCGCCGCACCTGGTCGAGGACGCGGCGGCGGCCGGCGTGGAACTGCTGCCCGGTATCGGCGACTTGGAGCCGCGCTGCGGGTGTGACGCGTGGGACCACTGTGCCCACACGGCGGCGCTCTGCTATCAGCTGGGCCGTCTCCTCGACCAGGATCCGTTCGTACTGCTGCTGATGCGCGGGCGCGGCGAGCGGGTGCTGCTCGACGAACTCCAGGTGCGCAGCGTCGCGTCCGCCTCGGCCGGGTCCGCGGACGAGGAGACCGACGAGGGGCCGGTGGACGCGGACGGCGTCGACGCCACTGAGGCGTTCGCGGCCGGGAGCATACTGCCGCCGCTGCCCGCCGCTCCCCCGGTGCCGCCCGAGGCGGCGGTCGTACCGTCGCTGGACACGGAGACGGAGCCGCCCGCCGGGACGGATGTGGCGGCGCTGGAGTTCCTCGGGGCGCGGGCGGCGGCCGAGGCGCACCGGATGCTGACGGATGCGCTGACTCCGGGTCACGAACTTCGCGCTCCGGACGATGAGTTGACGATTGATCAGGATGCTGTCCGGCTGGCTGCGGGCTCGCCCCAGGCGTGGATCGGGGCCCGGCTCGCGGATGGTTCGGGTCGGGACCGCGAGGGCCTCGCGGCGGCGGTGCTGGCGTGGGAACACGGAGGCACCGCCGCCCTGTACGTCCTGGAGGACGAGTGGACGCCGGACGCGGAGACCGCGGCACGCGCGCGTACCGCAGTCGAAGCGGCCTGGGACGCCGGGGAGCGCCCGCCGTTGCGGGAGACCCGCAACCGGTGGACGGCCACCGGCACGGGTGCGCAGGCGCGCCTGGGCCGCGACGGCCGCTGGTGGCCGTACCGCAAGAACCACGACCGTTGGCTCCCGGCGGGGCCTGCGGCCCACGACCCGGCCGCGGCCCTGTCGACTGCCGCCGGGGACGAGTGACGGCCGGCTGGGGCGGGCGCACACGTGCACCTGCCCCGGCCGGCCATCCGTACAGACAAGTGACGGCAGGTCGAGGTGGGCGCCCACCTGCGCCCATCCCCGCTGGCCATCCCGTCCGGCGAACGCCTGCCGGCCGCTGCCCCCCGTGGGGCCCGCGACCCACGACCCGGCTGCCGCGCTCTCGGCCGCCGCCACGGACGAGTGGCCTCCGGCCGGGGTGGGCGCACCGCGCCCGCAAGCGCTTACTCCCGCTCCCTACCGAACCCACCCCGCCCTCCGTAAGATCCCCGGCGCAAGTGGTCCAGTCCACTCACGCGCTTGGAGTGCTTCATGAACATCGGTCGCCGTACCGTGCTCACCGCCCTCGGCTCCGCCGCCGCGCTCACCGCGTCCGCCTCCTGTGCCTCCGCCGAAAGCCGTGCGGCCTCCCGTACCCCGGCCGCCGACGCCCTGGCCCGGCTGCTGCCGCACCACCACGACCAGGTCACCTTCCGCGCCACCCCCCACAACGCCGGCACCGGCGACGCGTTCAGAGTGTCGGGGTCCGGCGGCCGCATACTCGTCGAAGGCACCACGCCCGCCGTGCAGTTGACCGGCTTCCACCACTACCTCCGTCACCACGCCCACGCGCACTTCTCGTGGAGCGGCGAGCAGACCGAGTCCCTGCCGGTGCGACTGCCCGGTCTCGCCACGCCCCTGACGCGCGCCGCGAACGTCGCCCACCGGTTCGCCTTCAACGACACCAACGACGGCTACACAGGCCCGTATCACGGCTGGGACTACTGGGAGCGCGAGCTCGACGTCCTCGCGCTGCACGGCTTCAACGAGGTCCTCGTGTACCTCGGCGCCGACACCGTCTACCACCGCACATTCCAGGAATTCGGTTACGACGACGCCGAGATGCGCGGGTGGATCGCGGGCCCGGCCCATCAGCCGTGGTGGCTGCTCCAGAACATGTCCGGCTTCGGCGGCCCCGTGTCGCGGCATCTCCTCGACCGGCGCGCGGCGCTCGCCCGCAGAATCGTCCGCCGGATCCGTGAGCTCGGCATGACCCCGGTGTTCCCCGGATACTTCGGCACCGTCCCGCCCGGCTTCGCCGACCGGAACCCGGGCGCGCACATCGTCCCCCAGGGCGACTGGGTCGGCTTCACGCGCCCCGACTGGCTCGACCCCCGCGACCCGCACTTCGCCAGGATCGCCGAGAGGTTCTACCGCGTGCAGAGCGAACTGCTCGGCGACACCACCATGTACAAGCTCGACCTGCTGCACGAGGGCGGCAAGCCGGGTGACGTGCCGGTCGGCGAGGCCGCGAAGGCGGTCGAGAAGGCGCTGCGCACCGCCCACCCCGGCGCGATCTGGAACATCCTCGGCTGGCAGACCAACCCGCGCCGCGACATCCTCGACGCCGTCGACCGCTCCAAGATGTTCATCGTCGACGGCCTCTCCGACCGCTTCCCCTCGGTGACCGACCGCGACAAGGACTGGGCGGGCACGCCCTACGCGTTCGGCTCGATCTGGAACTTCGGCGGCCACACGACGATGGGCGCCAACACCCCCGACTGGGCTTCTCTGTACGAGAGTTGGCGCACCAGGGAGAACAGCGCCCTGGACGGCATCGCGCTCATGCCCGAGGGCGCCGACAACAATCCGGCCGCGTTCGCCCTCTTCAGCGACCTGCCCTGGACAGACGGACCCGTCGAGCTGAAGAACTGGTTCGAGCAGTGGCCGGCGCAGCGCTACGGCGGCCACGACGCGCACGCGGTGGCCGCCTGGGACGTCCTGCGCCGCACCGCGTACGGCACCACGCGCGCGGACAGCTGGAGCGAGGGCCACGACGGCCTGTTCGGCGCCCGGCCCGGCCTGGACGTGTCCAGCGGCGCGTCCTGGTCGCCGGGCGCGCTTCGTTACGACCCCGAGGAGTTCGCGCGGGCCCTGCCCGAAATGCTCGCGGTGGCACCGGGTTTGCGCCGCAGCTCGGCGTACGCCTACGACCTGATGGACGTCACCCGGCAGACGGTCTCGCACCGCAGCCGCATCCTGCTGCCGCGGATCAGGACCGCGTACGACGCCAAGGACCGCGCGGCGTTCGAGGAGTTGACGAGTGAGTGGTTCACCTGGCTCGGGCTGCTGGAGGAGACCGTCGCCACGCAGCCGCGCCATCTGCTCGGGCGCTGGATCGCCGACGCGCGTGCCTGGGGCGCCGACGAGGAGGAGCGGGACCGTCTCGAGTACGACGCCGTGTCCCTGGTGACGGTGTGGGGTCCGCGTTCGGGTGCCGACGACGGCGGACTGCACGACTACGCGAACCGCGAGTGGGCCGGGCTCATCGGCGGCCTCTACACGCTGCGCTGGCGAACCTACTTCGACGGGCTCGCGGCCGCCCTCGCCGACGGCACCGCCCCTCGACAGGTCGACTGGTACGCCCTGGAGGACGGCTGGGTCCGCGACCACCCGGCGTACTCCGCACGGCCCTCCGGCGACATCGTCCGCATCGCCCGCAAGGTGGCCGCCCGGCTCTGACCACTGCGGCACGGCCACTGAAAGCCGGTGCCCCGCGCCGCGCGAGGGGCACCGGCCGACTCGGCTAGCGGACCGGCAGGCCCGAGAGCGTGCGGGCGATCACCAGGCGCTGGATCTCGCTGGTGCCCTCGAAGATCGTGTAGATCGCGGCGTCGCGGTGCATGCGCTCGACGGGGTACTCGCGGGTGAAGCCGTTGCCGCCGAGGATCTGGATGGCCTGGCCGGTGACCTTCTTGGCCGTCTCGCTCGCGAAGAGCTTCGACATGGAGCCCTCGGCCGACTCGAACTTCTTGCCCGTGGTCGCCATCCAGGAGGCACGCCACACCAGGAGTCGCGCCGCGTCGATCTGCGTGCGCATGTCGGCGAGCTGGAAGGCGACGCCCTGGTTGTCGATGATCGGGCGGCCGAACTGCGTACGCGTCTTGGCGTACTCCAGGGCCTCCTCGTAGGCGGCGCGGGCCGTGCCCACCGCCATCGCGCCGACGGCCGGGCGGGACGCCTCGAACGTGGCCATGGCGGCGTTCTTCACGCGCTCGCCGCCGCCGGCCTTGGCGCGCTCACGGGCGCGCGCCATGCGCTCGTCGAGCTTGTCCTTGCCGCCGAGCAGGCAGGAGCCGGGGACGCGTACGTCCTCGAGGACGACCTCGGCGGTGTGCGAGGCGCGGATGCCGTGCTTCTTGAACTTCTGGCCCTGGGACAGGCCCGGCGTGTTCGGCGGGACGATGAAGGAGGCGTGGCCCTTGGAGCCGAGCTCGGGGTCGACGACGGCGACGACGACGTGGACGTTGGCGATGCCGCCGTTGGTCGCCCAGGTCTTGGTGCCGTTGAGGACCCACTCGTCCTTGGCCGCGTCGTAGACGGCGCGGGTGCGCATGGAGGCGACGTCGGATCCGGCGTCCGGCTCGGACGAGCAGAAGGCGGCGACCTTGACATCGTTGGCGTCGCCGTACATCTGGGGGATCCAGGTGCCGATCTGCTCCTCGGTGCCGTTGGCGAGGACGCCGACCGCGGCGAGCCCGGTGCCGACGATCGACAGGGCTATGCCCGCGTCGCCCCAGAACAGCTCCTCCATGGCCATCGGGATGCCGAGACCCGTCGGGTCGAAGAACTGCTGCGCGTAGAAGTCCAGGGAGTAGATTCCGATCTTGGCGGCTTCCTGGATGACCGGCCACGGCGTCTCTTCGCGCTCGTCCCACTCGGCGGCCGCGGGACGGATCACATCGGCGGCGAACCCGTGGAGCCAGTCCCTGACTTCCTTCTGCTCGTCGTTCAGATCCATCGTGAACTCGGCCATGAACCCCTCCAGCACTGCGTACACTTCACACGTTACTTGCGGTAACGGCAGTCTGTTACTCGCCAGTAGCCCCTGTCAACTCCCGGCAGCCCGTTCGATGCCCCGAGGCCGTCGAGTGTTACGTTTCGCGTGCGTCAGGCCATCGCACGGGCGGGGAGAAACCTCATGGAGACCACACAGCGGACGGAACAGCAGACGTCTGCCGAGCGCCGGCGGCGAGAGCTGCTGGAGGCCGCGGACCGCGTGGTGCTCCGCGACGGGCCCGGTGCGTCCATGAACGCCATCGCGGCCGAGGCGGGCATCACCAAGCCGATCCTCTACCGGCACTTCGGCGACAAGGGCGGCCTCTACGCCGCGCTCGCCAAGCGCCACACCGACGCGCTCCTCGCCTCGCTGCGGGCCGCGCTCGACGCCCCGGCCGAGCGCCGGGAGCGGGTGGAGTCGACGCTCGACACCTATCTCGCGGCGATCGAGGCGAGCCCTCAGGTGTACCGCTTCCTCATGCACCCCTCGGAGAGCGTGGCCGAGAGCGCGGCACCGGGCGAGCAGGGCTTCTACGTGGGCAAGCACTCCGCTCCCCTGCTGCGCCGCATGGGCGAGGAGCTCGCCGAGGTCATCGAGGAGCGCGTCGATCTCGGCCCCGGCAGCCAGCAGCTCGCGCGCGTCTGGGGCCACGGAATCGTCGGCATGATGCACGCCGCGGGTGACTGGTGGCTCGGCGAAAGACCCTGCTCGCGAAGCGAGTTGGTGCGCAGCCTCGCCGACCTGCTGTGGGGCAGGCTCGCCGCGGCGGGCGACAAGGTGGGCGGGCCGGGCTTCTAGCCCGAGGAGCCTCAGGACGCCGCGTCGGTCGCCCAGGGGGCCCGCGCCGCCTGGCGCAGGACCCTGCGGCGGCGCCACCCCGTGACGTGGTCCGTGTAGACCCGCCCCTCCAGGTGGTCGCACTCGTGCTGGAGGCAGCGGGCGAACCAGCCCGTGCCGTGCACGACCAGAGGTTCGCCCCGCAGGTCCACGCCCTCGACGCGGGCATGGTCGAAGCGGGGCGTGCCCGCCTCCAGGCCCGGCAGCGACAGACAGCCCTCCGGGCCACGCACGACCACCCCGTCCGCGTCGACGAGGCGCGGGTTCACGATGTGCCCGAGGTGACGGACGTCCTCGTCGTCGGGGCAGTCGTACACGAACACCCGCACGGACTCGCCGATCTGGTTCGCCGCGAGGCCCACGCCCTGGGCGGCGTACATCGTCGCGAACAGGTCCTCCACTAGGCGGCCGAGCGAGGGCCCGAAATCTGTCACCTCCTCGCAGGGCGTGTGCAGCACGGGATCACCGAGCAGGGTCAGGGGACGTACGTGCCCGGAGGCGCCCGGGATCGAGCCGTGTCGCATGGCCGTAAGGGTACGGTCAGGGCGAGCCCCGGATCCGGGGTGGTGCCGCGGTTCGGGCTCAAAGGTGGATCTCGATAGGCTGACTCCACCAAGCGATGCCGGGGGCAGG
Source organism: Streptomyces sp. NBC_01003 (assembly GCF_045162695.1). NCBI lineage: Bacteria > Bacillati > Actinomycetota > Actinomycetes > Kitasatosporales > Streptomycetaceae > Streptomyces > Streptomyces sp. NBC_01003. The sequence continues at coordinate 8,479,385 of NZ_CP108707.1, read as the reverse complement.
CGCGGCGCCGTACGCAAGGAGGATCCAGAACGATGTCAGGCAACTCGGAGCCGCTGACTCCGCGGGCCAAGCTGGCCGTCACGGCGGGCAAGGCGGCCGCGGCGGTGTCCCGCGCGGCGGGCCGCGGCAGCGGATCGGTGATCGGCGGCAAGGTCGCGCTCAGGCTCGACCCCGAGCTGCTCGGGCGGCTTGCGCAGCATCTGGACGTGGTGCTCGTCTCGGCGACGAACGGAAAGACCACCACCACGCGGCTGATCGCGGAGGCCCTGCGCGCCAGCGGCCCCGTCGTGTCGAACGCGCTCGGCGCGAACATGCCCGCGGGCATCACCTCGGCACTCGCCGGCGGCTCGGACGCGAAGTTCGGCGTGATCGAGGTCGACGAGAAGTATCTGGCGGGTGTCGCCCGCGACACCGCCCCCAAGGCGATCGCGCTGCTCAACCTCTCGCGCGACCAGCTCGACCGCGCCGCCGAGACCCGCATGCTCGCCGAGAAGTGGCGTGAGGGCCTGGCCGGTTCGAAGGCGATCGTGATCGCGAACGCGGACGACCCGCTGGTCGTCTGGGCCGCGTCCTCCTCGCCGAACGTGGTGTGGGTCGCCGCCGGCCAGGAGTGGAAGGACGACGCGTGGTCCTGCCCGTCGTGCGGCGGCGTGATGCAGCGCCCCGGCGACGACTGGTACTGCGGCGAGTGCGGCTTCCGCCGTCCGACGCCCAGCTGGGCGCTCCAGGGCGACTACGTCCTCGACCCGCACGGCTCGGCCTGGCCGATCCACCTCCAGCTCCCCGGCCGCGCCAACAAGGCGAACGCGACCTCGTCGGCCGCCGTCGCCGCGTGCTTCGGCGTGCCGCCCCAGGTGGCCCTCGAGCGCATGTACCAGGTGCAGGCGGTCGCGGGACGCTACGACGTCGTGCAGTTCCTCGGCCGCGACCTGCGTCTGCTGCTCGCGAAGAACCCGGCGGGCTGGCTCGAAACGTTTTCCCTGATCGACCCGCCGCCGACCCCGGTGATCCTTTCGGTCAACGCACGCGGCGCCGACGGCACCGACACCTCCTGGCTGTGGGACGTCGACTACACACGTCTGGCCGGTCACCCGATCTTCGTGATCGGCGACCGCAGGCTCGACCTCGCCGTGCGGCTCGAGGTCGCCGGCCTGGACTTCCGGGTCTGCGAGAGCGTCGACGAGGCGGTGCAGTCCGCCCCGCCCGGGCGGATCGAACTGATCGCCAACTACACCGCGTTCCAGGACGTCCGCCGCCGCGTCGGCAACTGAGACCCCGCAGAGGATTCATGAGCATGAGCGACAACGGCCTTCGTCTGGTCTGGGTCTACCCCGACCTCCTGAGCACGTACGGCGACCAGGGCAACGCCCTCGTCGTGGAGCGCCGCGCCCGCCAGCGCCGCCTCGACGTGCACCGGATCGACGTGCGCAGCGACCAGCCGGTGCCCACCTCCGGCGACATCTATCTGATCGGCGGCGGTGAGGACCGGCCGCAGCGTCTCGCCGCGGAGCGGCTTCGGCGTGACGGCGGTCTCCAGCGCGCCGTGGCCAACGGCGCGATCGTCTTCTCGGTCTGCGCCGGTTACCAGATCCTCGGCCACGAGTTCATCAACGACCTGGGCGAGCGCGAGCAGGGCCTCGGCCTGCTCGACGTGGTGTCCACGCGTGGTGAGGGCGAGCGGTGCGTCGGCGACGTACTGGGCGACATCGACCCGCAGTTGGGGCTCCCCCCGCTGACGGGCTTCGAGAACCACCAGGGCATCACGCACCTCGGCCCGTCGGCGCGGCCCTTCGCGCGCGTGCAGATCGGCAAGGGCAACGGCACGGGTGACGGCACGGAGGGCGCGTTCAACGACACCGTGTTCGGCACGTACATGCACGGCCCCGTCCTCGCCCGCAACCCGCTGATCGCGGACCTGCTCCTGAAGCTGGCCCTCGATGTCAACGCGCTGCCGCCGGTCGACGACCGCTGGTACGAGGCGCTGCGCAACGAGCGGATCGCGTCGGCTCAGCAGCCCGCCTGATCGCTGTCCCGCACAAGTGAGCGGGTCAGTCCAGCAGGCGGACGTCAGGTGCGGCCCCGCCCCCTCCCGCCGGTAGGGTGGCGGGGATCCAGCCGGACAAAGTGGTCCGGTCATCGGCCCACTTTGCAAAGGTTCTCGGGCTATGCGTATTGGTGTCCTCACCTCCGGCGGCGACTGCCCCGGCCTGAACGCCGTGATTCGTTCGGTCGTGCACCGTGCCGTCGTCGACCACGGCGACGAGGTCATCGGCTTCCACGACGGCTGGAAGGGCCTGCTGGAGTGCGACTACCGCAAGCTCGACCTGGACGCGGTGGGCGGCATCCTCGCCCGCGGCGGCACGATCCTCGGCTCGTCGCGGGTCCAGCCCGCGCATCTGCGCGACGGCGTGGAGCGGGCCAAGGGCCATGTCGCGGATCTGGGTCTTGACGCGATCATCCCGATCGGCGGAGAGGGCACGCTGAAGGCGGCCCGCCTCCTGTCCGACAGCGGCCTCCCGATCGTCGGCGTACCGAAGACGATCGACAACGACATCGCCGTCACGGACGTCACCTTCGGCTTCGACACGGCCGTCGGCGTCGCGACCGAGGCGCTCGACCGCCTCAAGACGACCGCCGAGTCCCACCAGCGCGTCCTGATCGTCGAGGTCATGGGCCGTCACACCGGCTGGATCGCGCTGCACTCGGGCATGGCCGCCGGCGCCCACGCCATCGTCGTGCCGGAGCGCCCCTTCGACATCGAGGAGCTGGCCGCGAAGGTCGGCGAGCGGTTCTCCGCGGGCAAGAAGTTCGCCATCGTCGTGGCCGCCGAGGGCGCCAAGCCCGCCCCCGGCTCCATGGAGTTCGACGAGGGCGTCAAGGACATGTACGGCCACGAGCGCTTCGCGGGCATCGCCACGCGGCTCTCCGGCGAGCTGGAGCAGCGCCTCGGCAAGGAGGCCCGCCCGGTGATCCTCGGTCACGTGCAGCGCGGCGGCACCCCCACCGCGTACGACCGTGTGCTCGCCACGCGCTTCGGCTGGCACGCCGTCGAGGCCGTGCACCGCGGCGAGTTCGGCATGATGACGGCGCTGCGCGGCACGGACATCGTGATGGTGTCGCTCGCCGAGGCCGTCGAGACGCTGAAGACGGTTCCGCAGGAGCGGTACGCCGAGGCGGAGTGTGTTCTGTAGTTCGCTCTTGAAGAGTCTGCCCCCGGTCGCGACCGCGACCGGGGGCAGTTCTACTCTGGTGCGGACAGACAGCCCATAACCAGTACCAATCAGGAGCCGGCGGATGGATCACAGCGGGCACGGCATGAACATGGATCTGCCGCCGTTCACGCTGGGGCGAGGCCTCGCATGGTCGGCGGACCCCTTCTTCCTGATCGGGTGCCTGGTGGCGCTCGGCCTGTACGGCTGGGGTGTCGTGCGGCTCGCACGGCGCGGTGACAGCTGGCAGGTGGGCCGCACGCTGTCGTTCGTCATCGGCGTGCTGACCGTGATGCTGGTGATGTGCACCAAGCTGAACGACTACGGCATGGTCATGTTCTCCGTGCACATGGTGCAGCACATGGTGATCAGCATGCTGTCGCCGATCCTGCTCCTGATGGGCGCGCCGATCACGCTCGCCCTGCGGGCCATGCCGGTGGCGCGGCGCGGCTCGAAGGGGCCGCGCGAGCTGCTCCTGCTGCTGCTGCACAGCCGGTACATGCGGATCATCACGCATCCCGCGTTCACGATCCCGCTGTTCATCGCGAGCCTGTACGCGCTCTACTTCACGCCGATCTTCGACACCCTGATGGGTTCGAAGGTCGGGCACATCGGCATGATGGTTCACTTCCTCGCCGTCGGCCTGGTCTTCTTCTGGCCGATCATGGGCGTGGACCCGGGCCCGCACCGCCCCGGCTATGTGATGCGGATGCTGGAGCTCTTCGCGGGCATGCCCTTCCACGCGTTCTTCGGCATCGCTCTGATGATGGCGTCCGGGCCGATGATCGGCACGTACGAGCACCCGCCGGCCTCGCTCGGAATCGACGCCCTGGCGGACCAGACGGCGGCGGGCGGCATCGCCTGGGCGTTCAGCGAGGTGCCCTCGGTGCTCGTGCTGCTCGCGCTGCTCTTCCAGTGGAAGAAGTCCGAGGACCGGCAGGCGCGCCGCAAGGACCGGGCCGCGGACCGCGACGGTGACCAGGAGCTTGTCGCGTACAACGCGTATCTCGCCTCACTGAACACGCGCGGCCGGTAGCGCCCGGCGCCCCTGAGGGGTGACCATGGTGTTCAGCCGTGGTCCGGGCGCTGCGCCGTCCGGGTTGCCGGGAGGAGGCGGGCCATGCCCGGATCGATGAAGACGATGGGGGTGCTCACCGTCGGCGCCCTCGTCGCGGTGACGGCCTATACGGTGGCGCTCGGGAGCAACGGCTGGCTGTGGTTCGGCTGGGTCGTGCTCGGTCTGCTCACCCTCGGGATGGCCGCGTCGCGCAGCACCTGACGACGCATGGCCCGGTGCCGCGCGAGAGCGGGTCCCGCGCGTCAGAAGCGGAAGACGGAGCCGGTCGACGCGTTCATCGTGCACGCGTTGGCGAACGTCTTGTGCCAGGTGATCTTCTTGCCGCGGTACGTGCCGCTCGCGCTCACGGTGACCGGAGCGTAGACCTGGGTGCACATCTCCGGTTCCTGGTTCAGCGCGTCCAGATCCCCCTGCGCCCCGTCGAGTGCGACGCACGCCTCCGACGCGTGGGGATGGTGCCCGGACGCCCCCGGCTCGCAGCGCAGCAGCTCACCGCGCATCCACGAGCCCTGATCTCCGGAGACGGTGAGGAAGAGCCCCTGGGGCGCGGGCGGGTCGGTGGCGGTGGCGCGGGCGGGGCCGGCCGCGGCGAGGGCGGTGAGGGCTGCGGCGGCGAGAACGAGCGGACGCATCACGGGACCTCCGGTGAAGGTGCGGGACGAACGGAGGCCAGGGGACTCCCTGTCCCGGGCGGCCGCCAAGCGGACGCGCGGTGCGGTCCCCCGGTCGGAGGCCCGGCGAGGTCCGAACGGGCTCTCGCGCGCGGGCCGACGATTGGTTACTGTGCGCACGCATCTGGATCCACGGGGAAGGCGGCCCAGCATGTTCTACCGACTGCTCAAGTACGTGATTCTGGGCCCACTGCTGCGGCTGGCGTTCCGGCCCCGGATCGAAGGGCTCGACCATGTGCCGGAGTCGGGCGCGGCGATCGTCGCGGGCAATCACCTGTCGTTCTCGGACCACTTCCTGATGCCGGCCATCCTGAAGCGGCGCATCACGTTCCTGGCGAAGGCGGAGTACTTCACAGGGCCCGGCATCAGGGGCCGGCTGACCGCCGCGTTCTTCCGCAGCGCCGGACAGATCCCCGTGGACCGCTCCGGCAAAGCGGCGGGCCAGGCCGCGATCCGCGAGGGCCTCGGCGTGCTGAGCAAGGGCGAGCTGCTCGGCATCTACCCGGAGGGCACGCGCTCGCACGACGGGCGGCTCTACAAGGGCAAGGTCGGCGTGGCCGCGATGGCGCTCAAGGCGCAGGTCCCGGTGATCCCCTGCGCGATGATCGGCACGTTCGAGGCGCAGCCGCCCGGCCAGGTCATCCCGAACCTCCACCGCGTGACGATCCGCTTCGGCGAGCCCCTGGACTTCTCGCGCTACGCGGGCATGGACGGCGAGAAGGCGATCCTCCGCGCGGTCACCGACGAGATCATCTACGCGATCCTCGGCCTGTCCGGCCAGGAGTACGTCGACAAGTACGCGGCCGACGTCAAGGCCGAGGCCGAAGCGGCCAAGGACAAGGCCCGCAAGTTCCCGCGGATGCCGCTGAGCTGAGCCCGGGCCGGATCGAGCGCCCGGCAGCGACGGCACGACGATGGCCCGGCCTCTCGGGGAGGCCGGGCCATCACGTGTTCACCGCGGGACGGTGGTTACGGCTTGGGCGTGGCGTGCGGGGCGCACGTCACATCCTTGCTGTCCGTCTTGCCGGTGAGCAGGTAGGTGTCGACCCGGTCGTTGATGCACGGGTTGGTCAGGCCGGTGACACCGTGGGAGCCCGCGTCCTTCTCGGTGATCAGGCGCGAGCCCTTGAAGCGCTGGTGCAGCTCGACGGCGCCCCTGTAGGGGGTGGCCGCGTCGCGGGTGGACTGGACGATCAGGACGGCGGGCAGGCCCTTGCCGGTCTTCACGTTCACGGGGGTCTGCTGCTTGGTGGGCCAGGTGGCGCACGGCAGGTTCATCCACGCGTTCGCCCACGTCATGAACGGATAGTCCTTGTGCAGACGCGTGTTGTCGCGGTCCCACTTCTTCCAGCTGGTGGGCCACTTGGCGTCGGCACACTCGACGGCGGTGTAGACCGCGTTGCCGTTCTCCGACGCGGCGTTGCCCGCGGTGTCCGACATGTCGGGGGCCGCGGCGTCGACGAGCGCCTGGGTGTCGCCGGCGACGTACTTGCTCCACACCTGCGCGACCGGCACCCACGACGAGTCGTAGTACGGGGCGCTCTGGAAGAAGGCGATCAGCTCGGCGGGGCCGACGACGCCGCCGATGGGGTTCTTCTTGGCGGCGGCGCGCAGCTTCAGCCACTGGGCCTCGACCTTGGCCTGCGTGTCACCGAGGTGGAAGGAGGCGTCGTTCTTGGCCACCCACGAGGTCCAGTCGTTCCAGCGGCCCTGGAAGGCGACGTCCTGGCCGAGGTTGGCCTCGTACCAGATGTTGTCGCGCGACGGGTCGACGACGCTGTCGACGACCATGCGGCGGACGTGGCCCGGGAAGAGCGTGCCGTAGACGGCGCCCAGGTACGTGCCGTAGGAGACGCCCAGGTAGTTGAGCTTCTTCTCGCCGAGGGCGGCGCGGATGACGTCAAGGTCGCGCGCGGTGTTCGGCGTGGTCATCTGCGGCAGCATGTCGCCGCTGCGCTCGGCGCAGCCGTCCGCGTACTCCTTGGCGAGCTTGCGCTGGCCGAGCTTGTCGGCCTCGGAGTCGGGGACCGGGTCGGCCTTGGGGGCCTTCACGTACTCCTGCGGGTCTATGCAGGAGATCGGCGCGGAGTGGCCGACGCCGCGCGGGTCGAAGCCCACGAAGTCGTACGCCTTCGAAGTCTTCGTCCAGAGCGGGTTCTTGGTGGTCACGCGCGTCGGGAAGCGCATGCCGGAGCCGCCGGGGCCGCCCGGGTTGTAGACGAGGGCGCCCTGGCGCTCGTCCTTGGTGCCGGTGGAGCCGATGCGGTCGACGGCGAGCTTGATCTGCTTGCCGTACGGCTTCGCGTAGTCGAGCGGCACCGTCACCCAGCCGCACTGGATGGGCTTGGCTATGCCCCAGTCGGCGGGGCAGTCCTTCCAGTCGATGCCGGCCTTGGCGGCACGGGCCGCCGCGACGGCCGCACCGCGGGCCTCACGGTCCTGGCCGCTCCGGGAGTCCGCGCTGGCGACGGGCGCCGCCATGGCTCCCGCAATCAGGGTCGCCGCCACCAGGGTTCCGGCGGAGCCGATCACCGCCGTCCGGCTGCTTCGACTGGTAAGTCGAGTCCGTCTCAACTGAGGCCTCCGTACATCGATTCGATCATTACTTCGATCGGGTTCTCGATCAGTACGGGGATCCTTGCGCCTGCACCGCCCCTGACAACAGGGACGGTTGACGTTCTTTACCAATCCGATAAACGGTATAACTCGTCCCGGTGAGCGGAATGGGCCCCTACGGTCGTTTGGTTCGGACCGGCCGGGCCCCTTGGGCCGTCGCTCAGGACAGGCGGCGCAGGGCGTCGTCGAGCGTTCCGCGCAGCCGCAGCGCGTCGGACGCGAGGGCCGTGACCAGCACGGCGGGCCCGGCGAGCGGCGTCAGCGCGGCGTTCTCGCCGAGCAGCGCGGGCGACGGCCTGCCCTTCTCGAACTCGGGCCTTACGACCACGAGTTGACCGACTGCCCGGTGTCCCGCGAGCACGGCGGGGCCGTCCCAGCCGCCGGGCGCGCCGGGGCCGCAGGCCAGCTCCTGGTCGAGCAGGGGGCGGCCCGCGCGGTGGACGGTGAGCCGGCTGGTGAGCCGACCGGGCTCCTCGGCAGTGCGGCCGAGCACCTGTTCCTCACGCAGCACGAGCCGGGCGCCGGGAGCGAGTTCGGCCCGCGTGGTGACCCGCAGGTCACTCTCGCACGCCGAGATCAACTGCTCGGGCAGCCAGTGCAGTTCGGCCCCGTCGTCGACCGTGAGGCGGACGTCGTAGCGCGCCTCGCCCTTGGCCTGGCCGGGCAGGGCGATCGTCGCGGCGACGGACCCGATGCGCAGGCGGGCACCGGCCGTCACGTGTGCCTCGACACTCATGTGGTCGCCGCCGAGCGGCCCGCTCATGGCGCCGACGAGCATGACGCGCGCGTCGGGACCGGTCGAGCGGATGCGGCGCAGGGCCAGGGAGCCCTCTCCGTCGAGGACGGGGAGGCAGGTGCCGCCGCGGCCGTCGTCGCTCGCCGTGATGCGGGCCGTGGAGCGTACGCCTGCGGTCATGCCGTCCACGCGGTGAGCTGTGCGCGCACCCAGTCGGCGACGTCACGCACACCGTCGGCGGAGCGCAGGGACTGGAGGACGACGGGGAGTTCGGCGCGCTGTTCCTTGGCGTCGGCGGACATCCGGGCGAGGTCGGAGCCGACGTGGGGGGCGAGGTCCGTCTTGTTGATGACGAGCAGGTCGGCGGTGGTGACGCCGGGGCCGCCCTTGCGCGGGATGTCGTCGCCGCCGGCGACGTCGATGACGAAGATCTGCGCGTCGACGAGGCCGCGCGAGAACGTGGCCGTGAGGTTGTCGCCGCCGGACTCGACGAGGATCAGGTCGAGCGGCCCGACCTCGTCCTCCAGGTCCTCCACGGCCTCCAGGTTGGCGGAGATGTCGTCGCGGATGGCGGTGTGCGGGCAGGCACCCGTCTCCACGGCGGTGATGCGCTCGGGCGGCAGCACGGCCTCGCGGAGCAGGAACTCGGCGTCCTCGCGCGTGTAGATGTCGTTCGTCACGACGGCGAGAGACAGCTCGTCGCGCAGCGCGCGGCAGAGCGCCGCGACGGTGGCGGTCTTGCCGGATCCGACGGGGCCACCGAGGCCGATGCGAACGGCGCGGCGGGTGCCGTCGGGGCGGCGGGCGTCGGCGCTGACCGCGGCGGGGCCGTCGTGCGAGTGGTCGAGGTGCATGGTGTTACTCCAATCGTTCAGTGGGGAGGCAGAGCGCCCTGAGGCGTGTCCGCAGCGTCGCGTTTCCTAGGACGCGAACAGGCGCACAGCCCAGGCCGCGTGGGCCTCGGCCCCCACCTCCAGCAGCGGCGCGGACGCCGCGGGCAATGAATCCGTCCCTTCGGTGACGGCTCGTGCCGCCGCCTCGGCGGCCGCCGTCGCGACACGGTCGATGTCGTCCGCGAGGCGCGCGAGCCCCGCCGTCGCGTCGAAGGGATCGAGGCTGAGCAGCCGGACCGTCGCGGTGGCGGGCCCGCTGACGCTCTCGTACGCGGAGCAGTAGGCGGCGTCGGCGGCTCCGAGGCCCGCGGCCCGGGCGGTGAGGCCGAGGACCACCGGCTGGTGGGCCCCCTTGGGGAACCGACGGGCGAGCGCGTCGAGTTCGGGATGCGGCCAGGCCGCGCGCGCGGCGCGCATGAGCTGTCTGCCGAGCCTGCGCGCCGCGGTGCGCAGGGCGGGTGACGGTGTACGGGCGTCGGCGGCCTCATCCAGGGTGACCGGATCGATGCCGAGCGCGGCGGCCGCCGCCAGGGACGCCGACACCAGTCCCGTGGTGTGCAGACGGCCCCGGCAGAAGTCCTCCAGGCTCGCCGCGCCCGTGATGCGTCCCGCCTTGACGGCGGCCTCCGCCCCGCCGGAGTGGGCATGCCCACCGGCGGGGAAGCGGCCGTCGGCCAGGACGAGTAGTGCGGCTCGTGTCATATCTCTTCTTCTCGGCCCGTCAGAACAGGAAGTACCGCTGGGCGAGCGGCAGTTCGGCCGCGGGTGCGGGTTCGACGAGTTCGCCGTCGATGGTGACGGCGAAGCTGTCGGGGGCGACCTCGACCCGCGGCAGCGCGTCGTTCTCCCGCATGTCCGCCTTCGTGCGTCCCCGCGTCGAGCGGATCGGCACGAACTTCCTGTCCAGGCCGAGGCGTTCGGGCAGCCCGTCGTCGAGGGCGGTCTGCGTCACGTAGAAGAACGAGTTCGAGGCGGGGGCCCTGCCGTGGGCGCCGAACATGGGGCGGGGCAGGACGGGCTGCGGCGTGGGGATGGACGCGTTGGCGTCACCCATTTGAGCGTACGCGATCTGGCCGCCCTTGATGACGAGCTGCGGCTTGACGCCGAAGAACTGGGGGTCCCAGAGCACGAGGTCGGCGAGCTTGCCGGTCTCGACGGAGCCGATCTCGTGGTCGATGCCCTGTGCGACGGCCGCGTTGATCGTGTATTTGGCGACATAGCGACGGGCGCGCCGGTTGTCGGCGCGGGTGTCGCCGGGGAGTTGGCCGCGGCGGCGCTTCATGACGTGCGCGGTCTGCCAGGTCCGCAGGACGACCTCGCCGATGCGGCCCATCGCCTGGGAGTCCGAGGACATGATCGAGATGGCGCCGATGTCGTGGAGGATGTCCTCGGCCGCGATGGTGGTGGGCCGGATCCGGGACTCGGCGAAGGCCAGGTCCTCGGGGACAGCCGGGTTGAGGTGGTGGCAGACCATCAGCATGTCGAGGTGTTCCTCGACGGTGTTGACGGTGTGCGGCCGCGTCGGGTTGGTCGAGCTCGGCAGCATGTTGGGCAGCGAGACGGCCGTGATCATGTCGGGCGCGTGTCCGCCGCCCGCGCCCTCGACGTGGAAGGCGTGCAGGGTGCGGCCGGCCACGGCGTCGAAGGTGGCGTCGACGAAGCCCGCCTCGTTCAGGGTGTCCGTGTGGACGGCGAGCTGCGCGCCGGTGTCCTCGCAGACGTTCAGGCAGGCGTCGATGACGGCGGGGGTCGCGCCCCAGTCCTCGTGGATCTTGAAGCTGACGGCGCCGCCGCGCAGTTGGGCGTACATGGACTCGGCGGACGTGGTGTTGCCCTTGCCGAGGAAGCCGATGTTGACCGGGCTCGACTCCATCGCCTCGAACATGCGGGCGAGGTGCCACGAACCAGGGGTGATCGTGGTCGCCTTGGAGCCCTCCGCCGGGCCGGTGCCTCCGCCGATCAGCGTGGTGACACCGGAGGCGAGCGCCTCGTCGACGATGGTCGGCGAGATGAAGTGGATGTGGGTGTCGATGGCGCCCGCGGTGACGATCTTGCCGTTGCCGGCGAGGATCTCGGTCTCGGGGCCGATCACGAGGTCGGGGTGGATGCCGTCCATCGTGTCGGGGTTGCCGGACTTGCCGATCGCGGTGATCCGGCCGTCCCGGATGCCGATGTCGGCCTTGACGATGCCCCAGTGGTCGATGATCACGGCGCCGGTGATGACGGTGTCGGGAGCGCCGTCTGCGCGCGTAGCGCGTGACTGCCCCATGGACTCGCGGATCACCTTGCCGCCGCCGAACACGGACTCGTCACCGGAGAGTCCGGGGCCGCCGGAGCGGTCCTCCTCGATCTCGATCAGCAGGTCGGTGTCCGCGAGGCGGATGCGGTCGCCGGTGGTGGGGCCGAACAGGTCGGCGTAGGCGGCGCGGGAGAGTTCAGCCATCGAGGGCACCTCCGGTCCGGCCCCGCAGGCCCGGCACGATGCGCCGGCCGGCCAGGGGCACGAGTTCGATGTCGACAGGGATTCCGGGCTCGAAGCGCACGGCGGTCCCTGCGGCGACGTTGAGTCGCAGACCGTGCGCTGCGGCACGGTCGAACTCCAGACCGGGATTGGCCTCGGCGAAGTGGTAGTGGGAGCCGACCTGGACAGGCCGGTCGGCGGCGTTGAGCACGGTCAGACGGGTGACCTCGCGGCCCTCGTTGAACACGACGGGCTCGTCCGCGAAGAGGATCTCTCCGGGAATCATGGAAGCGCTCCCCCCGTCAGACGATTGGATCGTGGACGGTGACGAGCTTGGTGCCGTCGGGGAAGGTCGCCTCGACCTGCACGTCGTGGATCATCTCGGGGATGCCCTCCATCACGTCGTCGCGGGTGAGCACCTTGCGACCCGACGACATGAGTTCGGCCACGGACCGGCCGTCACGTGCACCTTCGAGAATGTGCGACGTGACGAGAGCGATCGCCTCGGGATGGTTGAGTTTCAGACCCCGGCTCCGACGCTTCTCGGCCACGTCGGCTGCCACATGAATGAGCAGTCTTTCCTGCTCGTGCGGGGTCAGTTGCACAGCTCACCTCACAAGTCCCTCGCTCCGGACCGCGCGGGATCCGGCTGCCGCGGCCACCGCGGCGGATATAGATGTAACATACAAGAAATGCACACGATCTTGTGCATCCCGGTTACAAAAGCCCCTGATGACGTGCGGTGCAGGCTAATCGGGGGGAGTTTCAACGAGGTTAACCACCCATTGACCCGCCCATGACTGTCAGCCGACCTCGCCCATACTCATCAGGGCCCGCAGGCCGTTCTGCAAAGTTTCGACAGGGACGTGAACCTCCCCGAACAGGGCCTGCTGCGCGGCGAATCCCTGCGCCGTGGCGATCATGACCCGGGCGACGTCGTCGGCGGGGATGTCGGCGCGCATCATCCCCGCGGCCTGATACCCCTCGACGATCTTCACCCAGGCCGCGCGCACGCCGACGTACGCCTCGCGCATCACCCGGGAGAGCTCGTCGTTGCGCAGGGTCTCCGTCCACACCTGAACCATCAGCCGCGGGAAGACGGACACGCCCTCGTGCGTGAGCCCCGGCCGCATCCCGAGGATCCTGCTCAGAACCCTCCCCACCAGCACGTCCGGCAGCGCGGGCGGGCTCTCGGCGCCGGCCGACTCGAAGACACCCCGTATCTCGTCGAGCACCTCGGTGACGATGGCCCCGATCAGCTCCTCCTTGCCGCTGAAGTAGCGGTACACCGCGCCCGCGGAGAGGTTGACCGACTTCAGCACGTCCTGCATGGACGTGGCGTGGAAGCCGTTGAGCGCGAAGCAGAGGGTCGCACCGTCGAGGATCTGCCGACGACGGGCGTCCAGGTGTTCCTGGGATACACGAGCCATGGCCACAAAGTAAAACGAACATTCATTCTTGACAAGAGGCGACCACGCCGGGACAGTGGCCGCCAGTAAAACGAACGATCCTTCGCTATAAGCTCCCGCTCCTCCCGGAGGAAGCCATGTCCAGCCCGACCGCCACCCCGGCCCCGCCGTCTCCGGCGCGCAGGATGGCCGCGGTCGCCCTGCTCGTGCCGATGCTCGTCGCCCTCGCGCTGTGGGCGTTCGCCTGGCCCGGGGCCAGAACCGCGCCCCGGGATCTCCCGCTCGGCGTCGCGGGACCGGCGGCCGCCGCAGCACCCGTCGAGCAGCAACTGCGGTCCCACAAAGGCGCGTTCGAGATTCACCGGTATGCCGATGAGGCGGCGGCGTGCGCGGCGATCGCGGACCGGACCGTCTACGGAGCGGTGGTGGCGACTGCCCAGGGCCCGAAGCTCCTCACCGCGACGGCGGCGAGCCCCGTCGTGGCGCAGTTGCTCCAGCAGGCCGTGACCGCCGAGACGCCGAAGGGCACGCAGGTGCCGACGGTCGACGTGGTCGCCGCACCGGCCGGGGATCCGCGCGGGGCGGTGCTGAGTTCGAGCGTGCTGCCGCTGGCGATCGCGGGCGTGGCCGGCGGCGCCGTGGTGACGCTGCTCGGGCTGCGCGGGTGGCGGGCGGCGGGTGCGCTCGTGGCGGCGGCCTCGCTCGTCGGCGTCGTGGCAGCGGCGCTCACGCACAGCTGGCTCGGGGTGCTCACGGGCAACTGGTGGGCCGAAGCAGGGGTGTTGGGCCTCTCCGCGCTGGCCGTGGGCGGCACCGTGGCCGGGCTCTCCGCGCTGTTCGGCCCGGCGGGGATCGGGGTGGGCTCGCTCCTGATGGTGCTGCTCGGCAACCCGTTCTCGGGGGTGTCGTCGGCGCCGCAGCTGCTGCCCGAACCGGTCGGCCGCATCGGCCAGTTCCTGCCGCCGGGCGCGGGTGGAACGCTACTGCGCTCGGTCTCGTACTTCGACGGGGCGCGGGCCATGACGCCCGCCATCACGCTGGCGGCCTGGGCAGGGCTCGGGCTCGTCTGCGTACTGCTGGGCGGGCTGCGCAAGGAGCGGGGCGCCGGTGAAGGGGCCGGGGAGACCGCGGCGCGGGAAGCGGTGGCGGTCGGCTGACGCCGCGCTCCCTCATGACAGCCGTGCGTCCCCGCTGTAGCGGACGGGGGCGCACGGCCATTTCCTGCCCCGGGACAGTCACCCAAGTCGCTTGATCCGGGCGCCTCTTGAGGCCTGCGAGACGTAATGGACGTGGCGGACCGGCCAGATTTGCCCGACCTGCCGGATCGGCTGGATCTGCCAGACCTGCTGGATCCGCCGACTTACCTGACCTCCGGCCCCCGGTGTTCCGCGGCGATGCCGAAGCGGTGGCGGTCGCCGCCGGTGGGCGAGGTCGGGCCGATGCCGGAGACGGAGCTGATCACCCGCTCGTCCCCCGGCTCCCCCAGTGCCTCGAGTCGCTCGAGATCGGCGGCGGAGACCAGCGCGACGAGCGGCTTGCCGTGCCGGGTCACGACGACGCGTTCACCGCCGTACACGACGCGGTTGATCAGATCGGCGAGCTCAGCGCGGGCTTGCGTCACCGGAATCTCGTAGGCCATGTCCTCCAGCTTAGACCGGCCCCCGGTGCGGACACGGTCCGTGAGCGCACGGCAACCCGCAGGTGGGACGGCGGCCCGAGCGGGACGGTTGGGGGCGCCGCCGTTGTCAGTGGCTGGGCCTGACGTCGACGTGTCAACTGTTCGTGCTGCATGGCTGCTTGCGCGGATCCGACGAAGCCCCGCCCGGAACAGCGCCCGCGGCGGGGCGCCGTCCGCCTAGGCTCCGCGCATGGAACAGAGCGAGATCATCCTGCGCGCAATCGGCGTCCTGACCGAGACCCAGGAAATGGTGCGCAGGCTCAGCAAGGATGCTGAGCCCGACATCGAGACCGAGGACGCCCAGCTCGGGCGCCTGGTGACAGAGGCGTTCCCCTCCATCGAGATCCCGGCGGAATCGAGCGTGGAGGAGGCGGCTGAGGCGACCATCGCGGCGCTGATGCCGGTGACGATCTCCCTGGTGGGCGCGTTCGCCTTCCTCTTCTCCGAGCTCGCCGAGGTGCATGACTCGGGCAGGACCGACATCAAGAGCGCCGACCTCCTGCAACACCTCGCGCTGCGCCTGTCCAGGACGGACGACGGCGACCGGTAGCCACGCCCCAGAAGCACGGAGAGGGGGCCGGCCACGCGCATCGGGCGCGGGCCGGCCCCCTTCTTCGCGTTTCTCGGAGCCTGGCCCTACTCCGCGATCCGTACGTCCTGTACATTTTTTACAGAAGCAGCGACAGAGTTCCGCGCTCACGGAGGCATGTGCCATGAACCGACCTTCCGCCCGCTACGTCCTGCCCGAGTTCACCGAGCGCACCTCGGCCGGGCACCGCACGCTCGATCCTTACTCCAAGCTCTTGGAGGAGCGGATCGTCTTCCTGGGGACACCGATCGACGACACCTCCGCGAACGATGTGATGGCGCAGTTCATGCACCTCGAGTACGCCGCGCCGGACCGGGACGTCTCGCTGTACATCAACTCCCCCGGCGGCTCGTTCAGCGCGATGACGGCGATCTACGACACGATCCGGTTCGTCAGCTGCGAGGTCGAGACCGTGTGCCTCGGGCAGGCTGCCTCCGCCGCCGCCGTACTCCTGGCCGCCGGGACGCCGGGGAAGCGGGCCATGCTGCCCGGCGCGCGTGTGGTGATCCATCAGCCGGGGCTGCCCGAGCCCGCACAGGGCCAGCCGACCGACCTGGAGATCCAGGCCCGTGAACTGGTGCGCATGCGCGCCCAGCTGGAGGAACTGCTCGCGCGGCACACCGGGCAGAGCCGAGAGCGCATCGGCGCCGACATCGAGCGGGACAAGATCTTTCGGGCCCAGGACGCCGTGGAGTACGGGCTCGTGGACCGGGTCATCGAGAACCGCAAGCTGTCCGGTTCGGCCCACGGCGCCAGGTGACCCGGCGATGCTGCCGCCCGAGCTGCCCCCGCTGCCCGCGCTGACGCGCGCCGAGTGCGAACTCCTCGACCGCTATCTGGAAGTGGTCGACCTGCTCGGAAGGATCAACCCGGCCAGGAGCGACCACACGTATGGCGGACTGCGGGCCGCGCAAGCGCTCGTCGGCGGGGCGACGGCGCTCAGGGACGCCCTGACGCTCATGCATCAGCGAGGCGAGACCGAGCTCCACGCGACGACGCTGGCTCGGGCTTTGCGGGTCCTGGACGGAGAAAGGAGGTCACAACGGGTCACAGTGCCGCCGGAGTCGGTCAATTGACGGCCCGTTCAAGACCGAAGCGATCGATCCGAACCGTCCGGGCCGGGGTCGAAACGGACCAGAAGAGGTACCCACATACGGCGTAGCCGGTACTCGCACATGCGAACCGGAAAAGTTGCGCGGAACGCCTACGCGAAGTCGGGAATTCCGCCTTCCGCTGCTGGTGCGGGGCTCGTTGGGACCCCCGCACCGGGGGGGAGAAGTGTGCTGTCCACCCGATTGGATCACTCGTGAGGACACTCACACAACGCCGATTCGGCTCTGCGTTCGCGCCGTTTGTGCGTGAAGATCCCTTCCGACGACAAGCCCCCGCCGCCGCGGCGGGGCGGTCCGTGCGGACGCCGAGTCCTGCCGCCGTACGGATGCCAGGTCGACAGAAGTGGATCGGCAGGAGTGGAGGACCCAAGCACGACGGGCCGCCGGAGCTGTTTTCCGGGCCGGCCCTTGGGGTGAAGCCGCACTTCGCGGCCGGGCAACTTCGCCAGCCCGAATCCGACAGGTCATCCTTCACAGGCGGCTGACGAAGGGTTGCGCATGACTGCGCTCAATCGTGTCCCGTCGCTGCTGACCCGGGCCGGCACCGCCTCGGCCCTCACGCTCGCCGTAGCGGGCGGCAGCCTGCTGGTCCCAGGAGCCACGCCCGAAGCGGAGGCCTCGCCGCCTGCGACGAAGGCCCTCCAGATCGCGGCCTCGAGGAAGGGAAGCCCCTACCAGTGGGGCGCCTCAGGACCGCACAGGTTCGACTGCTCGGGCCTGACGGCCTACTCGTTCAAGCGTGTGGGCAAGAGGCTGCCCCGTACCGCCGCCCAGCAGTACAACAAGACCCGCCATGTCTCCGCGTCCCATCGCAAACGCGGTGACCTGGTCTTCTTCCATTCAGGCCGCGGCGTCTACCACGTCGGCATCTACGCCGGGAAGGGAAAGATCTGGCACTCGCCGAAGACCGGTGACGTGGTACGGCTCCAGCGGATCTGGACGAAGAGCGTCTGGTACGGGCGCGTGCGGTAGCGCCACCTGACGGGTCCTCGGGGACCTGGGGGCCCGTCAGTCGTCACCAGGTGCACGCGCCTGCCCCGGCCGTCTCGGAACCGCGCGATGGGGTACTCGTGGTCGTATGGACGAGGACCGACCGGCCGGCGACGAGGACGCCCCACGCAACTCAGGTCCAAGGAGCGTGGGGCAGGACCGGCACGAGACGCCGCTGGAGCGCGCGGACCGGAACTTCGGCGAGCTGCTCCAGGAGCTGAGAGTCACCCAGACGGGCGTGCAGATCCTCTTCGCGTTCCTGCTGACGCTGGCGTTCACTCCAAGGTTCCCGACGCTGGACGGCGTGCAGCGCGCGACGTACATCGCGACACTGCTGCTCGCGGTGCTCGCCGCCGCGCTGTTCACGGCGCCCGCGGCGCTGCACCGCGAGCTGTTCGGGCGGGGTGCCAAGCCCCAGATCGTGCAGGTGTCCTCGCGGCTCGCCGCGGCCGGCCTGGGCGTTCTGATGCTCGCCCTGACCGGGTCCGTGCTGCTCGTCGTGGACGTCACCGCGGGCCGGGCGGCGGGCATCGCGGCTGGGGCGGGCACGTTCGCGGTCTGTGCGGGCCTGTGGGGCGTACTGCCGCGTCTGGTGCGGCGCTCACTCACGCGGGCACAGGAGGGGACGGACACCCCGTCCCCGTAGCCGCGCCACCACCGCCGGCCTTCACACCGACTGGACAGGGACCGTCCACGGCAGGGCGATCCACACGGTCTTGCCGCCCTCGGCGGTGGGCCTGACCGACAGGCTTCCGCCGCACTCGGCGGTCAGACAGCGGATGATCACCATGCCGCGCCCGTTGTCCTGCTGGACGGCGGCGGGCAGCCGCTTCGGGTAGCGCGGGTGGCTGTCCGTGACGCCGATGCGCAGGTGTTCGTCGCGCTCCAGCTGCACGTCGACTGTGAAGACCGGCGACTGCCCGCGGGTGTGCATCACGGCGTTCGTGGCGAGTTCGGAGACGATGAGCCGGACCGTGTCTGCTGTTTCCGCGTCGCGCGGCATGCCCCATTCGGCGAGTACGTCGCCGACATATGTGCGGGCCGAGGAGACCGAGGCAGGATCGCTCGGCAGAGTGACGGATGCTTCCTGGTGATCTGCCATGGCCACGTCGTCCCTTTTTTCGCCGGGGCCTGAATCCGACACATGGCGGATGACTCGAGGCAACCCCCGGACTGGTGCTTCGCGCCAGACTGCCACTCCCGCTCCGACAGTGGAGCCGATCCCCCGAGATATGCATATATCTGTCGCTCGAAGCGGTGAACTCTGTGTCGGTGGACCGCATTTGGGTGTACGCCGCCGGCTTCCTCTACCGTCGGCTCGGAACACGATCCGCCGGGCCGGAAGGAGCCGGGCCGCAGGTCCGAGGAGAGAGAATGAAACACGGTCCGGCGGTGCGCCGCCGCAGGCTCGGCGCGGAGCTGCGCGCGCTGCGCGCCCGCGCGGGGCTCACCAGTGGCGAGACGGCCCGGCTCGTCGGCTGGCACCAGTCGAAAGTGAGCCGTATCGAGACAGGCCGCAGCGGCGTGAAAGCGTCGGACGTACGCCTCCTGCTCGACGCGTTCGAGGTCACGGACCCCGGCATACGGGACCTGCTGGTCGCGCTGGCCGGGTCGGGGGACGACGGCGGCCAGCACTGGTGGCACGCCTACCGGGGTCTCCTGCCGCCCGCCTACCGGGACTTCATCAGCCTGGAGTCGCAGGCGTGCCGGGTCAGGACGGTCGAGACGTCCGTCGTGCCGGGCCTCCTCCAGACGCCCGACTACGCGCGTGCGGTGACCAGGGCCGCGCTCGACGGGCTGCCGGACGGGCAGGTCGACGCCCTGGTCGAGGTGCGGATCGCCCGACAGGACGTGCTGCGTTCGGCGTCGCCGCTGCGGCTCAGCGCGGTACTCGACGAGGCAGTGCTGCGCCGGCCCGTGGGCGGTCCCCGGGTGATGGCGGAGCAGCTGCGCCATCTCGCCGCCGTGGCGAAGCTTCCCCATGTGCGGCTACAGGTATTGCCGTTCGCCGCGGGGGAGCATGTCGGCCTAACCGGCCCTTTCGTTGTGTTCTCATTTCCGAACACTTCTGATCTGGACGTAGTAGTTCTCGACCATTTGACGAGTAGCCTCTACCTCGAGCGGAAAGAAGACCTCAAGGCGTACACGGACGCCTTTGACACCCTTCGGATCCACGCCCTTTCGCCCGGGGACTCGCTGGATTTCATCGCCGGGATCGCCGGAGCGCACCCCCCACCGGACAGTGAACGCACGTAAGGAGGCACCATGTCAGCTCTGCCTCGGTACGTACCATCCGCCGCAGTTCCCAGCACCTCTCTGCACGACGCGTCATGGCGGCGAAGCAGCCGAAGCACCGGAATGAACAACTGCGTCGAGACGGCTCCGCTGCACCGCGGCCCTTCGGCCGGACTGCTCGCCGTGCGCGATTCCAAGCGCACGGCCGGACCCGCCCTGCTGTTCTCGCCCTCCGCCTGGGAGGGGTTCCTCAACTCCTTGCGGTGAACGCCGAGTCGGGAGCGTTGCGGCTGATCACCCGTACGGCCTCGGCGATTTGATCGTCGGTCAGGTCGGCGCGGGCGGTCAGCCGCAGCCGTGAGATGCCGTCCGGCACGGACGGCGGCCGGAAGCAGCCGACGGCGAGGCCGACTTCGCGGCAGTCGGCCGCCCAGCGCACGGCCTCTTCGGGCGACGGCGCGCGCACGGAGACGACGGCGGCGTCCGGCCGTACGGCCTGGAGTCCCTCGGCGGTGAGGAGTTCGTGCAGCGAGGAGGCGACGGCGCGCGCCCGTTCGGCGCGCTCGGGCTCGCGGCGCAGCAGGCGCAGGGCCGCGAGTGCGGCGCCGGCCGCCGCGGGCGCGAGGCCCGTGTCGAAGATGAACGTCCGTGCGGTGTTGACGAGATGGTCGATCACCCGGGCGGGACCGAGGACGGCGCCGCCCTGGCTGCCGAACGACTTGGACAGCGTGACGGTGACGACGGTGTCGTCGGCACCCGAGAGCCCCGCCGCCTGCGGCGCCCCCTTGCCACCGTCGCCGAGCACTCCGAGCCCGTGAGCGTCGTCGACGATCAGACCGGCCCCGAACTCCCTTGCCACTCCCGCCAGTTCAGCCAGCGGAGCCGCGTCGCCGTCCACCGAGAAGACGGAGTCGGAGACGACTACCGCCTGCCCCTGATGCGTGTCGAGGGCCTTACGGACGGCGCCCGGGTCGGCGTGCGGGACGACCTGCGTGGCGCCGCGGGCGAGCCGGCAGCCGTCGATGAGGGAGGCGTGATTGCTCGCGTCCGAGACGATCAGGGAGTCGTGCGGGGCGAGCGCGGTCACGGCGGCGAGGTTGGCCGCGTAGCCGGACGACAGGACGAGTGCCGCCTCGAAGCCGCAGAACTCGGCCAGTTCGCGCTCGAGTTCGGTGTGCAGTTCCGTGGTGCCCGTGACGAGCCGCGAGCCGGTGGCGCCGCCGCCCCAGCGCAGCGCCGCGTCCGCCGCCCCCCTGGTGATCTCGGGATGGCGGGTGAGACCGAGGTAGTCGTTGCTCGCGAGATCGAGGAGCGGGTTCTCGGCGGGGCGGGGACGCAGCGTGCGGACGAGTCCGGCGCCGCGGCGCACGCGCTCCTGCTCGTCGATCCAGCCGAACGGCGATCCCGCCATGTGAGTCCCTCCGACGGCCATGTCGCGGCCGGTTCTCGAGTGGGGTGTGCTGTCCCGTGCCCGCTGCTGCTTTGTAGACAGTTTTGTAGGCAGTGCACAGACACTAGCGGGACATCCAGCCACCCAGGATGTGGCAATACCCACACGCCGAACCGGCAGAGTTGTCCGAAGCCTCCTTGGCCTGAGCAGGGGACGTAGGTCAGGATCGGGCCATGGACCTGCTGAACACGCTGGTGGACAAGGGGCTGCGGCGCGAGCTGCCGAGCCGTGAAGAAGCGCTCGCCGTTCTGGCGACTTCCGACGACGAACTGCTCGATGTGGTCGCCGCGGCCGGCAAGGTGCGGCGGCAGTGGTTCGGCCGGCGGGTGAAACTCAACTATCTGGTCAACCTCAAGTCGGGCCTGTGCCCCGAGGACTGCTCGTACTGCTCGCAGCGGCTCGGATCCAAGGCGGAGATCCTCAAGTACACGTGGCTGAAGCCCGACGAGGCGTCGAAGGCCGCGGCCGCCGGTGTCGCGGGCGGCGCGAAGCGGGTCTGTCTGGTGGCGTCCGGGCGCGGCCCGACGGACCGGGACGTCGACCGCGTGTCGGAGACCATCGGCGCGATCAAGGAGCAGAACGAGGGCGTCGAGGTGTGCGCGTGCCTCGGTCTGCTGTCCGAGGGCCAGGCCGAGCGGCTGCGCGGCGCGGGGGCCGACGCGTACAACCACAACCTCAACACCTCCGAGGGCACGTACGGCGACATCACGACGACGCACACCTACGCGGACCGCGTCGACACGGTGCAGAAGGCCCACGCGGCCGGTCTGTCCGCCTGCTCCGGTCTCATCGCGGGCATGGGCGAGAGTGACGAGGACCTGGTCGACGTCGTCTACTCCCTGCGCGAACTCGACCCGGACTCGGTGCCGGTCAACTTCCTCATCCCCTTCGAGGGCACGCCCCTCGCCAAGGAGTGGAACCTGACGCCGCAGCGCTGCCTGCGGATCCTCGCGATGGTCCGCTTCGTCTGCCCCGACGTCGAGGTGCGGATCGCGGGCGGGCGCGAGGTGCACCTGCGCTCGATGCAGCCGCTGGCACTCCACCTCGCCAACTCCATCTTCCTCGGCGACTACCTGACGAGTGAGGGCCAGGCGGGCAAGGCGGACCTGGACATGATCACGGACGCCGGGTTCGAGGTCGAGGGCACCGACCAGGTGACGCTGCCCGAGCACCGGGGCGGGCCCTGCGGTTCCGGGGCTGAGGCGGCCTGCGGTTCCGGCGGGGGCTGCGGCTCCCATGGGGAAGGGGGCTGCGGCTCGCACGAAGACGCCGCGAAGTCCCCGGTCGCCGAGGTCCCCGAGGCGCGTACGGACCTCGTCGCCGTACGCCGCCGGGGTGCCGGTACGGATCTCGCGCCCAATGCCTGAGGGGCCGGGACTGCCGGTGTCGGGGCTGCCCGTGACGGAGCTGCTCGACCTCGACCGGCGACACGTCTGGCATCCGTACGGTCCGATGCCGGGGCGGCAGGAGCCGCTCGTCGTCGAGTCGGCGGCCGGGGTGCGGCTCCGGCTCGCCGGCGGTGGCGATGGGGTCGGTGAAGGTGCCGAGCTGGTCGACGGGATGTCGTCCTGGTGGTCGGCGATCCACGGCTACAACCACCCCGTGCTCAACGAGGCGGTGCGCGACCAGCTCGGCCGGATGAGCCACGTCATGTTCGGCGGGCTCACGCACGAGCCCGCCGTCGGGCTCGCGAAGCGCCTTGTCGACATGTCGCCCGAAGGTCTGGAGCATGTGTTCCTCGCCGACTCGGGCTCCGTGTCCGTCGAGGTCGCGATCAAGATGTGCCTCCAGCACTGGCGTTCCCTCGGGCGGCCGGAGAAGCGCCGCCTGCTGACCTGGCGCGGCGGTTACCACGGCGACACCTGGCAGCCGATGGCGGTCTGCGACCCCGAGGGCGGCATGCACGAGCTGTGGTCGGGTGCGCTGCCGCAGCACGTGTTCGCCGACGCCCCGCCCGCCGCGTACGAGGAGGCCTACGCGGATCATCTGCACGAGCTGATCGGGCGTCACGCCCATGAGCTGGCGGCCGTGATCGTGGAACCCGTGGTGCAGGGCGCGGGCGGGATGCGGTTCCACTCCCCCGCGTATCTGCGGGTCCTGCGCGAGGCCTGCGACGCGCACGACGTGCTCCTCGTGTTCGACGAGATCGCCACCGGGTTCGGGCGGACCGGGGCGCTGTTCGCCGCGGAGCACGCGTCGGTGACGCCCGATGTGATGTGTGTCGGCAAGGCGCTGACCGGCGGCTATATGACACTGGCGGCGACGCTGTGCACGGCGCGCGTGGCGGACGGGATCTCGCGCGGCGAGGTGCCGGTGCTCGCGCACGGGCCCACGTTCATGGGGAACCCCCTCGCCGCCGCGGTGGCCTGTGCCTCGATCGACCTCCTGCTCGGGCAGGACTGGGCCACGGAGGTCAAGCGGATCGAGTCGGGTCTGCGGGAGTCGCTCGCCGCTGCCTCGGAGCTGCCCGGGGTGCGCGACGTGCGCGTGCTCGGCGCGATCGGCGTCGTACAGCTGGACCACGAGATCGACATGGCTGCCGCCACTCGGGCGGCGGTGCGCGAGGGCGTGTGGCTGCGGCCGTTCCGCGACCTCGTGTACACGATGCCCCCGTACATCACGGGGGACGAGGATCTGGCACGGATCGGCCGCGCGGTGTGCGCGGCGGCACGGGAGGGCTGAACAGCATGACGGTACTGGTGGTCACGGGGACCGGAACCGAGATCGGCAAGACGGTCACGACGGCGGCCGTGGCGGCCGCCGCGCTGGCCGCGGGGCGGTCGGTGGCCGTCCTGAAGCCGGCCCAGACCGGGGTCGGTCCCGGTGAGTGCGGGGACGCGGACGAGGTGAAGCGCCTGGTGGGCGACGGGGTGACGGCCGTCGAACTGGCGCGGTACCCCGAGCCGTTGGCGCCGGCGACGGCCGCGCTGCGGGCCGGCCTCCCCCCGGTGCGCCCGCACGAGGTGGCCGACGCGGCGGCGAAGCTGGCCACGGAGCACAACCTCGTCCTGGTCGAGGGCGCGGGCGGCCTGCTCGTGCGCTTCGACGCGGACGGGGGCACCCTCGCGGACGCCGCCAGGCAGCTCGGAGCGCCGGTTCTCGTCGTCGCGGCGGCGGGGCTCGGCACGCTCAACTCGACGGCCCTGACGACGGAGGCACTGCGCGCCCGTGACCTGACGCCGCTCGGCGTCGTCGTCGGCAGCTGGCCGGAGCACCCCGACCTCGCGGCCCGCTGCAATCTCGCGGACTTCCCCGAGGTCTCGGGGACGAAGCTCCTCGGCGCGATCCCCGAAGGGGCAGGCGCACACCCCACCTTCCGTACATCCGCGCCGAGTTGGCTGGCACCGGAGCTGGACGGAACGTGGGACGCGACGGCCTTCGCCGCGAGCGTCGCCGGGTAGCCCTGGACGGCGCCTACGGTCTTTCGTTCGGATCAGGCCGGATCAGGGAGCGGGGTCATGGGCCCCTGCTCGAGCGGAGCCGAGAGCTTGGGGGGAGTCGGCGACTGACGACAACGCCGCGAGGTGCGGCACCAGACCCCCGCGAGCCGACATGATCCAAACGAAAGGCCCCAGCGGCTCACAGGGTCCATCTGCGGAGTTCCTCCGCGATGTCGTGCACGGTCGCCCCGCCGTCCTTGACCAGGCGGGCCAGTTCTCTGACCTGGTCGGGCGACGTGGCGACCTTCAGGCCGCTGGCGACGAGATAGGCGTACGCGACGGCCGACGCGAACATGGCGTTCGAGCGTTCGAGGGCCGGGACGTGGAGGAGCAGCTGGAGCAGTGACGCGGCCCGCTCGTGCGGGCTGTCGTAGACGGCGGTCCCGAATATCTCCGCCTCGTGCCGGCTGACGGCGGCGACGAGCGCGCCCCAGTCGGTCACCTGAGGGTCTCCGGGGGTCTTCTGTTCGGCGATCATGAGAAGCCACGCCAGGTCGATACGCACGTTCTTCGTTTCGCTCAAGGGCTCAGCGTCGGCCTTCGCGCTCCGCGCCGAATTCCTCGGCGAACACGGATTCGTACTGCTTCATGAAGTCGGCGGCTGCCTCGACGAACGTCCGGCCGAGCTCGCCCGCGTCCTGTCTGACCAGCTCCTCGATGTACCGGTTCACACTCACGCCGCGTGCGAGCGCACGCTCACGCGCGGCTCGGGCGGTGTCCTCGTCCACCCGTACGTTCAGCTGAGTCTTCGCCATGACTTCACGCTAGCGCCGACGCGCTAGCATCGGCAAGGAGGCGGCGAAGGTGCCCCTTACACGCGTATCGGGAGCCCGACCTCGGAGGGATACCGCGGGTGTGACGCACCCCACTACCCTCGTACGCGACACGGGAGTCGTGACGGCCAGGACGACGGCGGGATCCAGGAGGCGGCCTTGTCCACAGCGGCAGCAGAACAGCCCTACGACCTGGCGGAGGCGGGCGACGTCGCCGCGCGCGCCCGCGGCCTGACCAAGGCGTACGGGTCCGGCGAGACCGCGGTCCTCGCGCTCGACTCGGTCGACGTGGACATCGCGCGCGGCCGGTTCACCGCGGTCATGGGCCCCTCGGGGTCGGGCAAGTCCACGCTGATGCACTGCCTGGCCGGGCTCGACTCGGTCTCCGCGGGTCAGGTGTGGCTCGGGGACACCGAGATCACGGGCCTGCGCGACAAGGAGCTGACGCGACTGCGGCGCGACCGGATCGGCTTCATGTTCCAGTCGTTCAACCTCATTCCGACGCTGAACGCGGCGGAGAACATCACGCTGCCGATGGACATCGCGGGCCGCACCCCGGACGCGGAATGGCTGAAGCAGGTCATCGACACGCTGGGCCTCGGCGACCGGCTCAAGCACCGTCCCGCACAGCTCTCCGGAGGGCAGCAGCAGCGGGTGGCCTGCGCCAGGGCCCTCGCGTCGCGGCCGGAACTGATCTTCGCGGACGAGCCGACGGGGAACCTGGACTCGCGCGCGGGCCTGGAGGTCCTCGGGTTCCTGCGCGAGGCGGTGGACGACCTCGGGCAGACCGTCGTGATGGTGACGCACGACCCCGGCGCGGCGGGCCACTCCGACCTGGTGCTCTTCCTCGGTGACGGCCGCCTCGTGGACGAGATGCCGCAGCCCACGGCGGAGGCGGTCCTGGAGCGCATGCGCCTGTTCACCGGGGGAAACCCCCACAACTCCCAGCCGTAGAGAGGCCGTTGTGCTGAAGGCGACGCTCAGGAGTTTCCTCGCGCACAAGGGCCGACTGGTCCTGTCGGGGCTTGCCATCGTCCTCTCGGTGGCGTTCGTGGCGGGCAGTCTGGTCTTCTCGGACACGGTGACCCGCACCTTCGACCGGCTGTTCGCGTCCACGTCTGCCGACGTCCAGGTGAATCCGAAGCAGGACTCCCTCAGCGAGTCGGTGCCGACCGGGGCGGTCGAGACCGTCCCGGCCCGCCTCGCCCGGCAGATCAGGTCCATCGACGGCGTCTCCGCGGCGAGGATCGACGCCGCCGCCGAGAACATCACCGTCGTGGACGACAAGAACGAATCGGTCGGCCCGACCAGCGGCGCCCCCACCATCGCCACCAACTGGTATGTGACGGACCGCAGTCCGGTCCGCCTGACCTCGGGGCACGCCCCGCGCGGCAGTGGCGAGGCGCTGCTCGACGCCGACACCGCCGACAAGAAGCACATCCGCATCGGCGACTCGCTCACCGTGCTCGCACAGCCGGGCTCCTTCACCGTGCGGATCGTCGGCATCGCGACCTTCCGCACCACCAACCCCGGCGCCGCGCTCGTCTTCCTCGACACGGCGACGGCGCAGGCGAAGCTGCTCGGCAGTACGGACCGCGCGACGAGCATCTCCGTGGACGCGGCCCCCGGGGTGGGCGATGCCGCACTGAAGGCTCGGCAGTACGGACCGCGCGACGAGCATCTCCGTGGACGCGGCCCCCGGGGTGGGCGATGCCGCACTGAAGCAACGGATCGCCCAACAGCTGGGCTCCGGCTACGACTTGAAGACCGCCGGCGAACAGGCCACATCGGACGCGGCGGACCTCGGCTCGTTCCTCGCCGTGATCAAGTACGTGATGCTCGGCTTCGCAAGCCTCCGGCCAGGTTCTGTTCGGTGTCTAGGAGCAACTCCGGAATCACCCAGGTACGGATCGACATGGAAGGCGACGTCCAGGGCCGGAACGGCTCCTGGCCCGCGGCCCCGTCGAGCAGGGCCATCGCCTGCTCCCACAGGCCGGTCTTGCTCCAGCGGACCCAGTGGGTATGCACGCCTCCGCCGTTGCCGTACTCGGCAGGCAGTTGCGTCCACTGGACGCCGGTTCGAGCCTTGTGCAGGAGCCCGGCGACAACCTGTCGGGCGTCGTGCTTGCGCAGCTTCGGGAAGAGGTGGGAGACGGACTCCCAGTTGTCGTCCGTCAGTTCCGGGACGGTCTTGTCACGGTCCCGGAACCACGAGGCGAGTGAACAGGCGGTGCCCTGCCGCCCCTTAGGGGCGTCCCGCTTCACCGTGACCACGGTATCCAGCAGTTCCAACAGTCGTTGCTTCTGAACGGGGGCCAGGTTCTCCAGCCTCTTGTGGGCCGTCTCGGCCATCTTTAGCAGGTCCTTGGCCCTCTGGCCCGCCGCCTCTGTCTCGGCCTGCCAGGCGGCCGTCTCGTTCCGCAGCTTGGTCAGGCTGGCCAGTTCGTCAGTGAAGGGCTGCACGGCGGCAGCTGCCATCTTCTCGGCCTCGGCGTCACTGGCGCCTTCGGCCACCGCGTCTCGTACCGACATGGACAGCGTCAGGTTCTTCGTCCTGCGCAGGTTGGAAATCTGCTTGTCCAAGTCCAGCAGCCGTTCGGCGTGGTTGATGTTCTGGCCGGCGTTCACGCCGGTCCAGTCCTGGGCGATCTCGTGCAGGCGGTCGGCATCTCCGAGTGCTTCGCAGACCTTGACCCAGACGGCATTCTCTGTGACCTCGGCTTCCAGGAAGGGGCAGTTGCATCCCGGCCCGCCGGCAGAGGCGGAGCCGTTGCAGCGGTAGCCGGGCACCTTCCCGTTCTTGCGGTGACCGACGTACTTGTATCCGCAGCGCGCAACCAGTCGGTTACTCAGGATGTAAATTCGCCCGCGCTTGACGGGTGGCCCCTTCTTCACCAACTCGGCTGCCTCGTACAGCTCGTCGGCTTCCTCTGGCGTGAAGACTGGCGGCAGGTCGATGACGACCGATTCCCCGTACAGGGGCTTGCCTGCCCGGTCCAGCTTGGCCTTCTTGCTCTTGCGGAAGACGATCCTGGAGTTCAGTACCGCGTCCCCCAACATGACCTTCTGGAGGTTCTGGTACTTCCACGGCTTGCCGCTCTGGCTGAACAGCCGCTCGGCATTCAGTACGGCTTCGGTCTCCGGCCAGCTCTTCAGCTTGACGAAGACCTCTCGCCCGCGGCGGAGGGTCGGCACATCGGCCGGGTTCAGGATCAGTTTGGAAGCGCCCTTGATCCCCTGGTTCTCGACCATGTATCCGAAGGGGACGAACCCGCCGGTGTAGCCCCCGTCCTCGGCCTTCTCCTGAAGGCCGCCTTGGGTGCGGTCGCGGATGGTCTCGCGCTCGTCCTCGGCCCGGTCCGCGTCCTTGCGCATGCGCGAGCGGCCTTCGTTGGTGGTGTTGTCGTAGTCGCCTTTGACGACTGCGGTGTACACCCCAAGGTCTTCCAGTTCCCAGACCCAGGGCCAGAAGGCCCTGTCCCGTCGGCCGATGGCTCGGGCCTCGGCCACGGCCACGATGTCGAAGGGCGTCGTCGGCTGCCGTGCGGCCTCCATCAGGCGGGTCAGGTCGGGGCGCTCATGCGCCTCCAGGCTTCCGCTGAAGCCTCCGTCGGCGTAGATGCCGACCAGGGCGTGGCCCTTCTTGGCAATGTGCTTGATGACCCTCTTGCCGGTGTACGACAGGCCGAAGCCCTGCTTCTGGTCCTCCGTGGAGACCCGAAGGTAGGCGACGGCTCGCAGCTGTCCGGGCTTCGGCTCCTGGAAGACAGCCCCGATCTCTTTGACCAGGGCCTCAAGCTCACTGTCTGCAAGGTTCGTGAGAGTCTGTTCCACGTCAGTCCTCCGTGACTGGCCAGACCCCGGGGTGTTCGCAGCGCCGCCGGGGTCACCTATGTGGCGGCATTATGTCGCTCGGTCAGCCGACGGGAGGGCCGAACAGGATCTCCATCACCTCTCGATAGGCCGTCGGATTGGGCTCACCAACCACGAGAGTGATGTCCACGGACGGCTCGGGGTCGTCCTTGAAGCGCTCCCGCAGCCATTCGCCGGCCTCTTCGGCCTGTACGTCCCTGCCGTCCTCCATGGCGCTCCTAGCTCTTGCTCTCGAACTCCTCGGCCCACAGACCCGGTTGCCACCGGGCAAGGGACTGCGTGATGTGCTGGATGGTCGGCCGGTTCTCCGGCCGGTAGAAGTCCCAGGCATCGCGGGGCTTCATGAAGGCGGGGGCGAGCATGAAGCGCCCCTGGCCGCGGCCAGTCTTCGTGTCCCAGGCCAGGTGCTGGCCGGCCTCGCGGGCATCCGTGCAGGGCCGCGTCACGGCCTCTCGAAACCGCTCCTCGCTGCTCAGCCGCAGAGGGGAATGGAAAGGCCCCAGGATGACTACGACCGAGCCGACCACGACCGCGACGATCGTCCCCCACGGCCATCGCGCACGAATGATGTACTCGCCATGCGGTCTCCCGGCCGTTCAACTCATCCGACGTCATCTCGCCCGAGTTCGACTCCCGCTGGTTCAACTCGCCCGAGAGTGAGGAGAGTTCATGAGTCGCGCGTTCCGGTTCGGCGTCAACATGGTCACCCCCGCGACCGGCGACGAGTGGCGCAAGCGCTGCCGCAGGGCCGAGGAACTCGGCTACGACGTGATCCTCGTCGCCGACCACCTGGGCCTGCCCTCGCCGTTCCCCTCCCTGGTCGCCGCCGCCGAGGCGACCGAGCGCCCACGTGTGGGCACGTTCGTCCTCAACGCCGGCTTCTGGAACCCGGTGCTCCTCGCCCGAGAGGTGGCGACCACGGACGCGCTCACCGGCGGCAGGCTCGAGCTCGGCCTGGGCGCAGGCTACGTACAGGCGGAGCACGAGGCGGCCGGGCTGGCCTGGGGGTCGCCCGGTGAGCGAGTGGACCATCTGCGGCACGTCGTGGAGGAGCTGGACCGGCTGCTCGGGTCGGACGAGCATCAGCCGCGGCCCGCGCAGCACCCCCGCCCGCCGCTCCTGATCGGCGGCAACGGCGACCGGATGCTGAAGCTGACGGCCGAGCACGCACAGATCGCGGCGTTCACCGGGGCGCGCTCCGTCCCCGGCGACCCGAGCGGAAAGCTCCAGCACCTCGCCCCCGGGGAACTGGACGAGCGCGTCGCCGCCTACCACCGTTTCGCCGCGGGTCGCGCGGAGCCCGCCGAGCTCAATCTGCTGATCCAGATGGTCACGGTGACCGACGACCGGCGGGCCGCGATCCGGCCGGTCCTCGAACACATCCCGCAGTTCACGGAGGACGAGGCGCTGGAGCTTCCGCTGCTGCTCGTCGGCACGGTCCGCGAGATCGCCGACCAGGTGCGCGCGCAGCGCGACCGCTACGGGTTCACGTACCTCACGGTCCTGGAGCCGTACATGGATGCGTTCGGTCCGGTCATCGAGGAGCTGCGGAAGGGATGAGGCGGTCCGCATCCTGAAATGGCGCACGGGCCCGGCCGCTCGGTGGTGGGATCGGACCCATGAGTGATCTTCGGATACGGGCCGCGACGCCCGACGACCTCGATGCCGCCCTCGCCTTCTGGAAGGTGTCCGCCGAGGGCACGAGCATCAGTGACGACCGTGCGGGCGTGGAGCGGCTCGTCGCCCGCGACCCCGAGTCGCTGCTGCTCGCCGAGCGCGACGGGGAGCTGGTGGGGACCGTCATCGCCGGCTTCGACGGGTGGCGCTGCCATCTGTACCGCCTCGCGGTGCATCCGGACGCGCGGCGGCAGGGCGTGGGGTCGGCGCTGCTGGCCGCCGCGGAGGAAAGGTTCGTACGACTCGGTGGGCTGCGGGGCGACGCGATGGTCCTGGACCGCAACGAGCGCGCGCAGCACGCGTGGCGTGCCGGGGGTTACGCGCCGGAGCCGCAGTGGACCCGCTGGGTCAAGCACCTCACGGACTGATCCGTACCGGGCTCACACTCCGGACGGACACCTGCCGGACGGGCACCTTCCGAACAGACACCTTCCGAACAGACACGGTCCGGACTGACACCTTCCGGGGCCGGGGCGACGGCGTCCCGGCCACACCGGCTTTGCCGATCCTTTACCATGGTTGCTCCACTTGTCTTGTCCTGTTTGTTGTTCTGCTTCTTCCCTTGAAAGGTGTGAGCGTCCGCCCATGGGCGAGCCTCCCAGTACCCGGCGCCTGCGACATCGCGCGATACCCACCGCCCTGCCCGATCATGGGACGGAGGTGACCCGATGACCGAAGTGCTTCTGCTCGCCGTGGCGGTGCTGCTCTCGCTGGCCTGCGGTGCGTTCGTCGCGGCCGAGTTCTCCCTCACCACGGTCGAGCGTTCCGGCCTCGAGCGCGCTGTCGAGCGCGGCGAGCGCGGCGCCGCCGGCGCCCTCAAGGCCGTACGGAACCTCACCTTCCAGCTCTCCGGCGCCCAGCTCGGCATCACCGTGACCAATCTGGTCGTCGGCATGCTCGCCCAGCCGTCCGTCGCCACGCTGATCGCGGGCCCCCTGGAGAGTCTGGGGCTCTCCCGCTCCACCGCCTCCTCGGTCGCGCTGGTCATCGGCACGGCACTGTCCACGGTCTTCCTGATGGTCGTCGGCGAGCTCGTCCCGAAGAACTGGGCGATCTCGTCGCCGCTGGCCGTCGCCAAGCGCGTCGCGACGCCGCAGCGCTTGTTCAGCGCCGCGTTCCGCCCCTTCATCACGCACCTGAACAACACCGCGAACCGGGCTGTGCGCCGCTTCGGCATCGAGCCCGCCGAGGAGCTGGCCTCCGCGCGCGGACCGCAGGAACTGGTGGCCCTGGCCCGCCACTCCGCCAAGGAGGGCGCCCTCGAGGCGGACACCGCCGAGCTGTTCATGCGGACCCTGAACCTCGCGGACCTGACCGCCGAGAACGTGATGACGCCGCGTGTCCAGGTCGTGGCGCTCGACGCGCAGGCCACCTGCGAGGACGTGGCGAACGCGACGCGGGCCACGGGCCTGTCCCGGTTCCCCGTCTACCGCGGCAATCTCGACTCGGTCGTCGGCGTCGCACACATCAAGGACGTCCTGGCCGTGCCCGCCGAACTCCGTGGCCGCCGTTCCGTGTCCGATCTCATGCGCGAGCCGCTCCTCGTACCCGAGACCCTGACCGTCGACCGGCTCCTCGACCGGCTCTCCGGGAAGCGCACGATGGCCGTCGTCATCGACGAGTACGGCGGCACCGCGGGCGTCGCGACCGTCGAGGACATCGTCGAGGAGGTCGTCGGCGAGGTGCGGGACGAGCACGATCCGCACGAAACGCCGGACCTCGCGCCGGCCGGCATCGACGACGAGGGCCGCGGCCTCTACTCGGCCGACGGCGCCGCCCGCACCGACCAGCTCCAGCGGGTCGGACTGCGCGTCCCCCACGGCCCCTACGAGACGCTCGCCGGCCTGGTCGCGACCGAGCTCGGCCGGATCCCGGCCGTCGGCGACAGCGTCGAGGTGGCCGGATGGCGGCTCGACGTCGTGGACGCCGCGGGTCACCGCGCGGCCCGCGTCCTGCTGCACGCGCCCCTGGCCGGGCAGTCCGACGACGCCCCGGAGGGGAACCGATGACCGCGATCCAGCTCCTGATCGGTCTGGCGACGCTGGTCGTCAACGCCTTCTTCGTAGGCGCCGAGTTCGCCCTGATCTCCGTACGCCGCAGCCAGATCGAACCGCACGCCGACGACGGCGACCGGCGGGCGAAGAGCGTCATGTGGGGCCTTCAGCACGTGTCGGCGCTGCTGGCCGCGGCGCAGCTCGGCATCACGCTGTGCACCCTGGTGCTCGGCATCGTCGCCGAACCCGCCATCGCCCATCTTCTTGAGCCCCTGTTCGACGCGGTCGGCGTGCCGCACGGCCTGGTCCACCCGATCTCGTTCGTGATCGCGCTGACGGTGGCCACGTATCTGCACATGCTGCTCGGCGAGATGATCCCGAAGAACGTCGCACTCGCCGAGCCGGTGCGCAGCGCGCTGCTGCTCGGCCCGCCGCTCGTGACCCTCGCGAGGGCGCTGCGTCCGGTGATCTTCACGGTCAACGCCTTCGCGAACGGTCTGCTCAAGCTGTTGCGTGTCGACGTCAAGGACGAGGTGTCCGCGACGTTCTCGGACGACGAGCTGGCCCGTCTCGTCAAGGACTCGGGCGACGCGGGACTGATCGACGACCGCGCCCAGGAGCGCCTGCGCGACGCGCTCGAACTGGGCCGCCGCCCGGTCAGGGACGTCGTCCTGCCGCTGGAGCGGGTGGTCTACGCGCATGTGGGCGTCACGCCCGAGCAGCTCGAGCAGCTGTCGGCCCGGTCAGGGTTCTCGCGCTTCCCCGTGGTCGACGACAACCGCCGCATCGTCGCCTATCTGCATGTGAAGGACGCCCTGGACGCGTCGCCGCGTGATCTGCCGTTCCGGATTCCGGACATGCGGTCGATCGCGCGCGTCCGCGAGACGACGCCGCTCGACGACGTCCTTTCGGCGATGCGCAGCAGCCGTACGCATGTGGCGGCGGTCCTCGGCTCGGACGGGCGGCTCGCGGGTCTGGTGACGATGGAGGACGTCCTGCGGGAGCTGTTCGGCCAGCCCGTATGAGCTCGGCGCCGTGTGCCCGACGTCGGGCACACGGCGCCTCTTCGGCTGTCCCATGGCCCGGGTTACCATCGCTTCCGCCATGCAGAAAAATGCCAACCACACCAGTTACAGCAGCCTCGTCACGGTCGGTGACTCGTTCACCGAGGGCATGTCCGACCTGCTGCCCGACGGCTCCTACCGAGGCTGGGCCGACGTACTCGCCGGCCGGATGGCGGCTCGCACGCCCGGCTTCCGCTACGCGAACCTCGCCGTGCGCGGCAAGCTCATCGGCCAGATCGTCGACGAGCAGGTGGACGTCGCGGCCGCGATGGGCGCCGACGTCATCACGCTGGTGGGCGGGCTCAACGACACCCTGCGCCCCAAGGTCGACATGGGCCGGGTGCGCGGGCTCCTCGAAGAGGCCGTCGAGAAGCTGGCGCCGGCCTGCGAGCGGCTCGTCCTGATGCGCAGCCCCGGCCGCAACGGCCCGGTGATGGAGCGCTTCCGGCCCCGCATGGAGGAGCTGTTCGCCTGCATCGACGACCTCGCGGCGCGGCACGACGCGGTGGTCGTCGACCTGTACGGGCCACCCGTCCTCGGTGACCCCCGCATGTGGGACGTGGACCGGCTGCACCTGACACCCGAAGGGCACCGCCGGGTCGCCGAGGCCGTCTGGCAGGCGCTCGGCCACGAGCCCGAGGACGACTGGCGGGCCGTGCTCCCGTCGACCGTGCCGCCGGGCTGGGGCGCGCGCCGCGTCGCCGACGCCCGCTTCGCCAAGCAGCACCTGGTCCCCTGGATCGGCCGCCGCCTGACGGGCCGCTCCTCCGGGGACGGCCGCCCGGCGAAGCGACCTGAGCTGCTGCCGTACGAGGCTCCGCGGGGCTGACCTGCCGAGACGGGGGCGACGCGCGCCGGGCGCCCCGCCCTCGTAGCTTCCGACGAACGGGGCCCTGGCGCTGGCCTGCACGAATCGCCAGTAGAATCCGTACACGTGACTGCTGCGCCTGCAAAGCCCCGTATCCCGAATGTTCTCGCCGGACGCTACGCCTCCGCCGAGCTCGCCACTCTCTGGTCCCCCGAGCAGAAGGTGAAGCTGGAGCGTCAGCTCTGGCTCGCCGTGCTGCGCGCGCAGAAGGACCTCGGGATCGAGGTGCCGGACGCCGCTCTCGCCGACTACGGGCGCGTCCTCGACCAGGTCGACCTGGCCTCCATCGCCGAGCGCGAGAAGGTCACGCGCCACGACGTGAAGGCCCGCATCGAGGAGTTCAACGCCCTCGCCGGCCACGAGCAGGTCCACAAGGGCATGACGTCCCGCGACCTGACGGAGAACGTCGAGCAGCTCCAGATCCGGCTCTCCCTCGAACTGGTCCGCGACCGCGCCGTCGCCGTCCTCGCCCGCCTCGGCAAGCTGGCCGGTGAGTACGGCGAGCTGGTGATCGCCGGCCGCTCGCACAACGTCGCGGCGCAGGCCACGACCCTCGGCAAGCGCTTCGCGACCGCCGCCGACGAGCTGCTCGTCGGGTACGCCCGGGTGGAGGAGCTGCTCTCCCGCTACCCGCTGCGCGGCATCAAGGGCCCCGTCGGCACCGCGCAGGACATGCTGGACCTGCTCGGCGGCGACGCGGCGAAGCTCGACGAACTGGAGCAGCGCATCGCGGGCCACCTGGGCTTCTCGCAGGCGTTCACCTCGGTCGGCCAGGTCTACCCGCGCTCCCTCGACTACGAGGTCGTCACCGCGCTCGTGCAGCTCGCGGCCGCGCCGTCCTCGACCGCCAAGACGATCCGTCTGATGGCCGGGCACGAGCTCGTCACCGAGGGCTTCAAGCCGGGCCAGGTCGGCTCGTCCGCCATGCCGCACAAGATGAACACCCGCTCCTGCGAGCGCGTCAACGGCCTCATGGTGATCCTGCGCGGCTACGCGTCGATGACCGGTGAGCTGGCCGGCGACCAGTGGAACGAGGGCGACGTGTCCTGCTCCGTGGTGCGCCGTGTCGCGCTGCCGGACGCGTTCTTCGCGCTCGACGGTCTCCTGGAGACGTTCCTGACGGTGCTCGACGAGTTCGGCGCGTTCCCGGCCGTCGTCGCCCGCGAGCTGGACCGCTACCTGCCGTTCCTCGCCACGACGAAGGTCCTGATGGCGTCGGTGCGGGCGGGCGTCGGCCGCGAGGAGGCCCACGAGGCCATCAAGGAGAACGCCGTCGCGTCGGCCCTGGCCATGCGCGAGCAGGGCGCCGAGCGCAACGAGCTGCTCGACAAGCTCGCCGCGGACTCGAGGATCCCGCTGGACCGCGCCGGGCTCGACGAGCTGATGGCCGACAAGCTGTCCTTCACGGGCGCCGCGAGCGACCAGGTCGCGACCGTCGTCGCGCGCATCGAGGAGATCGTCAAGCAGCACCCGGAGGCCGCCGGTTACGCGCCCGGAGCAATCCTCTGAGCAGGCTGACCCCCGCGGACCTGGAGGCCGCCCGTGACCGCATCGTCCCCGATGTGGTCGCGAGCGGCCTCTCCGTGCTTTTCTGCGGGATCAACCCGGGCCTGATGACGGCCGCGACGGGCCACCACTTCGCGCGCCCGGGCAACCGCTTCTGGCCGGTACTCCACCTGTCCGGGTTCACGCCCCGGCAGCTGGCCCCCGCCGAGCAGGAGGAACTCCTGTCGTACGGGCTCGGGATCACGAACGTCGTCGCGCGGGCCACGGCGCGGGCGGACGAGCTGAGCGGGCAGGAGTACCTCGACGGGGGCCGTCTGCTCACCGCCAAGGTGGAGCGGCTGCGGCCGCGCTGGCTCGCGGTCGTGGGCGTGACGGCCTACCGGTCCGCCTTCAAGGAGCCGAAGGCGAGGATCGGACCGCAGGAGCGGATGATCGGCGGGACCCGGGTGTGGGCGCTGCCCAACCCCAGTGGTCTGAACGCGCATTGGACGGCGGCGACGATGGCCGAGGAGTACGGGCGGCTGCGCGCCGCCGCCTCGGGGGACGACGTCGCGGGGCTCCCCGGCTGACGCGGCGCGTGACGGGTTGCGCGGTGGCGTGCGTCAGGGCTTGCGGGCCATGACGCCGAACTGGGCGACGATGGGCCCCTCGTCGGCGCCGTCCGTCCGCCAGCGCGCGCAGGAGACGAGGCCTGGCTCCAGGATGTCGAGTCCGTCGAGGAAGCCCTCGATCTCGGCCCGGCTGCGGGCGGTGATCGGCGGCGTCGCGTTCTCGTTCCAGAAGCGCATCGCCTCCTCGTTCCCCTCCCCGCCCAGTTCCAGCGTGGGGTGCGTGACCACGAGATGACTGCCGGAGGGGACCGCGTCCAAGAGGTGGCGCACGATGGACGTGGCCTCGGCGGTGTCGAGGATGAAGTTCAGGATGCCGAGCATCATGACCGCGACCGGCCGGCCCAGGTCGAGGGTGCCTGACGCGGCGCGGAGGATGGCCGCGGGGTCATGCGCGTCCGCGTCCACATAGCTGGTGGCGCCCTCGTCCGTGCTGGTGAGGAGCGCGCGGGCGTGCGTGAGCACGATCGGGTCGTTGTCGACGTAGACGACGCGGGAGTCGGGGGCGATGCGCTGGGCGACCTCGTGGGTGTTCTCGGCGGTGGGCAGGCCCGTGCCGATGTCGAGGTACTGGCGGATGCCTGCCCGGCCGGCGAGGTAGGTCACGGCGCGGCCGAGGAAGGCCCGGTCGGCCCGCGCCACTTCGCCGATGCTGGGGTACATGGAGGTGACCTGGTCGCCGACCTGCTGGTCCACCTCGTAGTGGTCCTTGCCGCCGAGCCAGTAGTTCCACACGCGGGCGTTGTGCGCGATGTGGCTCGCGATCCGCTCCCCCGGCTCCTGCCCGCTCTGCTCGCTCACGTGCTCTCCCTCGCCTCGGTCGTGCCATGACCCGCTGCCAAGATCCCATGGTGGCACGGGAGTTCCCGCATACGGGGCCCAGGCGCGTCGTCAGGGCGGGTCCACGTCCGTGACGGCGGCGACGAGCCGGAAGGGCAGGTCCTCCGCGCCGAGCGGGATACCCAGCACGATCCACCGCCCGTCGGCCTGCCACAACTGGACGTCCGGAACATACGCGCTGAGCGCGGCCCAGGGCTCCGGTATGTCCTCCCCGCCCTCGACCGCGCGCAGGCTGACGCTCCACAGGCTGAACCACTGCGGCTCCCCCCAGCGCTCGGTGAGCACCGAGGAGAGCCCGTCCCGGTCGGCGACCCACTGGTCCTGAGCGGCGCCCTCGGGGGCCGGCTCCCGGAGTTCGCCGCGCGTCGCCAACTCCGCGATGTAGTAACCCGGTCCGCCGGAGCCCGCGTCCGATCTGCCGTGCTCCGCGGGGAACTCACGGGAGCGCAGCAGGTCGATCGTCGCGAGATGCTGTGCGGTGCTCATGACGTCCAGTAAAGCGGCCACCACTGACATTTGGCGGGGCGTCCGGCGGTTACGAGTCCCTGCCGTTACGCGTCCCTGCGGCGCAGCGCCCACCAGCCGGCGAGGAGCGCGGCCGCCGCCCACGCGGCGGTGACGGCGAGCCCCGTCCACGGCCCGAGCGGGCCGGCCGGGTCCTGGTGCAGGACCTGTTGTCCGGCGTGGTCCGGCAGGAAATCGGCGACGGAGGCGGCCATGTCGCCCACGACGAAGGACACGATCAGGATGAACGGGATGAGCAGGCTCAGGACGGCGACCGCGCTGCGCAGGACGACGGTGAGACCGGCCGCGAACAGGGCCATCAGCGCAAGGTAGAGGCCGCCTCCGACGCAGGCGCGCAGCGCGCCCGGATCGCCGAGCCCGAGGGCGTAGGACCCCATGAACGCCTGCCCGGAGAGGAACGTGACGAACGAGGTGAGCTGGCCCGCGACGACGGCGAGGGCACCGACGACCGTCATCTTCGCCGCGTAGAGCAGATTCCTGTTGGGGACCGCGGCGAGGGAGACGCGCAGGGCGCCGTTGAGGTACTCCGAGGACACGGCGGTCGTGCCGAAGGCGATGGCCGCGATCTGGCCGAAGTTGAGTGCGTAGAAGGCCCCGAAGAGGAGGTCGGCTCCTTCGTTGTCCGCCTCCGCCTGTCCGACCGCCGCGGTGGCCAGGACGTTGACGGCGACGGTCACGACGAAGACCGCGAGGAGTGAGCCGGCGCTGGCGCGCACCGATCTCACCTTGATCCATTCGGAACGCAGTACGGCGGTGGTCGACATCATCGTCAGGCCTCCTGGAGGGGCGTGTATGCGGCGGCGAACTCGGTGTCGTCCGCGGTGAGGGCGAGGTAGGCCTCCTCCAAGGAGGCTGATTCGTCGGCGAGTTCGAGGACGGGGATGCCGTCGGTGGCGGCGAGCGCGCCGATCTCCTCTGCGCGCGCCCCTGCGACGGTCCAGCGGCCGTCGCCGGTGGCCACGGCTTCGAGTCCCTTGCGGCGAAGTGCAGCGCGCAGGCTCGCGGGGTCGGTGGTGCGGACACGGGCGCGCCGCTCGCTGTGCGCGTCGATGAAGTCCCGCATCGGGGTGTCGGCGAGCAGCCTGCCCCGCCCGAGGACGACGAGGTGGTCGGCGAACGTGGCGGTCTCGTTCATGAGGTGGCTGGAGACGAGGACCGTGCGGCCCTCGCGGGCGAGGCCGCGCATCAGTTCGCGGATCCAGATGATGCCTTCGGGGTCCAGGCCGTTGGACGGTTCGTCGAGCATCACGGCCTTTGGGTCGCCGAGGAGTGCGGCGGCGATGCCGAGGCGCTGGCGCATGCCCAGCGAGAACGTCTTGATCCGGCGCCCGGCGACGGCCGCGATCCCGGCGAGCTCCATGACCTCGTCGACCCGGCGCACCGGGATGCGGTTGGAGGCGGCAAGGACGCGGAGGTGATCGCGGGCGGTACGTGAGCCGTGGGCGGCCTGCGCGTCGAGGAGGACGCCGACCTCGCGCAGGGGTTCGTCGAGCGCCTTGTAGGGGCGGCCGCCGACGGTGGCGGTGCCCGAGGTCGGCCGGTCGAGGCCGAGGACGAGGCGCATGGTGGTGGACTTCCCGGCGCCGTTCGGGCCGAGGAATCCGGTGACCCGGCCGGGCCCGACGCTGAACGTCAGGCGGTCCACCGCGCGGGTCGTGCCGTACTCCTTGGTGAGCTCTTGGACGTCGATGCTGGTCATGGCTCCAGCCTTCCGGCCGCGCCACGCCGGGTCCTCCCCCGGGCGTGGAGAGCGTCTCCCCCATGAGGGGGAGCCGTTCGCGGCCGCTCCACTGGCACGATGGCGGCATGTCCCGCCTCCTCGCGCCGCTCACTCGCGCGGTCACGTACACCCGCTGGCTGCATCTGCTCGTGGGCGCGATCATCGCCCTTGTGTGCGGGTCCGTGTACCCGGGGCTCACCCGGCCGGGGTTCGGGCAGTGGGCCCTGATCCTGTTGATTCCGGTCCCGCTCCTCATGGCGGCCGCCGTGATCCCCGTGGTGCGCAGGGCCGAGGGTCTTCAGGCCCGCCTGATGCTGTTTCCCGGTGCGCACGCGCGCGTGGAGGGCGGTTCGGGTCCACGGGAGGCGGGAGTGTCCGTGGCGCCGTCGGCGTCGTGGCGCGACCGGGGCAGGACCGCAGTGTGGTTGGTGCTGCGTCTGTGGGCCGGCTGCGCGGTCGCGTTCGTGACCGGCCAGCTCATGGCTCTCGCCCTGGAACTGGTGGACGCCACGTCGGGCGGCCCCGCCGAGGCGGAGTCCCTCATCCCCGTACCGGGGCACGGCTGGGCGTACGCGCTGCTCGTGCCGGTGCCGCCGCTGGTGCTTGTGGGAGTGGTCGCGCTCGCCGGGCGCCTGATGGCCTCGGCCGCCCTCGGTCTGCTCGGACCGTCCGCGGCGGAGCGCCTGGCCGCCTTGGAGGAGCGCACCGAGCAGCTGCTCGAACGCAATCGCATCGCCCGCGAACTCCACGACTCCATCGGGCACGCGCTGACCGTCGCCGTCGTGCAGGCCGGCGCGGCGCGGGCGGCCGCCGACCCGGCGTTCACCGACCGCGCCCTGGACGCCATCGAGGAGACGGGCAGGGCGGCCCTGGAGGACCTGGAGCGGGTCCTGTTGGTGCTGCGCGAGTCGGGGCAGCCCGCGAGCCGCCGTCCCACGCTCACGGAGGCGGACCGTCTTCTGGACTCGGCGCGCGCCTCGGGAGCCGAGGTCGACGCGGAGGTCCTCGGCGCGCTGGACACGGTGCCCGGTCCCGTCTCCAGAGAGGGCTACCGCATCCTTCAGGAGGCGCTGACGAACGTGCTGCGCCACTCGGGGACCGTCCCGATCCGGGTCGCCGTCACGGTCGACGACACCCGCCTGTGGCTCGACGTACGCAATCCGCTCCCCGCGGGCGCGCCGGTGAACGGCCAGGGCAGCGGTGCGCCCGCGGGAAGCGGCAGCGGGTTGCGCGGCATCCGCGAGAGGGCGGCGCTTCTCGGCGGACGGGCGCGGACGGGTCCCGACGAGGGGCAGTGGCGGGTGCACGTCGAGCTGCCGCTGGGCTGATCCCGTCCTCATACGGCCCCGACCACTCGGCTGAACCCGTCCCCACGTACGCCCCGACCGCTCCCCTAGGCTGTCCGGATGCCGCTCACCGTGCTCCTTGTCGACGATGAACCGCTGGTCCGCGCGGGGTTGCGCGCCGTGCTCTCGGCGCAGCCGGACATCGAGGTCGTGGGCGAGGCGGCCGACGGCGCCGCTGTGATCCCGCTCGTCCGGCAGCTGCGTCCGGACGTGGTCGCCATGGATGTGCGCATGCCTCTCCTGGACGGCATCGAGGCCACGCGCGCAGTGCTGCGCAGTATGTCCGAACCGCCCAAGATCCTCGTGATCACGACGTTCGAGAACGACGAGTACGTGTACGGGGCGCTGCGGGCGGGCGCCGACGGGTTCCTGTTGAAGCGTTCGCGGCCGGCCGAGATCGTGAACGCGGTCCGACTCGTGGCCGAGGGCGATTCGCTGCTGTTCCCCGCGGCCGTGCGGCGCCTCGCGGCCGAGTACGGCAACACGTCGGCGCGGGAAGCGATGGACCGCGCGGCGCTCACGGAGCGGGAGGCGGACGTACTGCGCCTCATGACTCGGGGCCTGTCCAACTCAGAGATCGCCGGGCACCTCGTCGTGGGCACGGAGACGGTCAAGTCGCATGTGAGCGCCGTCCTCGCCAAGCTCGGGGCGCGGGACCGGACGCAGGCCGTCATCGCCGCGTACGAATCCGGTTTCGTCTCGCCCGGCTGAGCGTCCCCCGTCCCAGAAGTGCACCCGCGCTCGCCGGGGTGCGCCGCGGCGAGTACGATCCGCCCAACACGCGCGCGAGCTGGGAGGACGGACGTTGGGGCGGCTGACCGGCGGGGACCCCTCTCTGCTAAGGCGGATCAACTCCGCGGTGGTGCTGCACGCCCTGCGCGCCACGGATCTCGCGACGCTCACCGAGATCACCCGGGTCACCGGGCTGTCCCGGCCCACGGTCGAGGGCGTCGTCGAAGGGCTCATCGCGGCGGGGCTCGTCGTGGAGACGGCCGTCGACGACAGCGGTACGCGGCGCCAGGGGCGGCCCGCGCGCCGGTTCCGCTTCCGGGCCGAGGCGGGGCATCTGCTCGGTCTGGAGATCGGCCCGCACCGCGTGGCCGCGGTCCTGTCGGACCTGGACGGCAAGGTGCTCGGCACGGCCGCGAAGGACGTCGACGAGACCGCTCCGGCCGACGAGCGCATCGAGCGGCTGCGGACCGCGGTCGCGGACCTGCTGCGCCGCGCGGGCGTCGCCCGTAACTCGCTGCGGGCGGTCGGCGTGGGCAGCCCCGGCATCGTGGAGGCCGACGGCACCGTGCGCCTCGGCACCGCCCTTCCTGAGTGGACGGGGCTTCAGCTGGGCGAGCGGCTGCGGCGCTCCTTCAAGTGCCCGGTCCTGGTGGAGAACGACGCGAACGCCGCGGCGGTGGCCGAGCACTGGAAGGGCGCGGCGACCGAGTCCGACGACGTCGTGTTCGTACTGGCGGGCCTCAGCCCGGGCGCCGGCGCGCTGATCGGCGGCCGGCTGCACCGCGGGTACGGCGGCGCGGCCGGAGAGATCGGGGCGCTGCATCT
Organism: Streptomyces sp. NBC_01003; assembly: GCF_045162695.1. Taxonomy (NCBI): domain Bacteria; kingdom Bacillati; phylum Actinomycetota; class Actinomycetes; order Kitasatosporales; family Streptomycetaceae; genus Streptomyces; species Streptomyces sp. NBC_01003. The sequence continues at coordinate 8,436,467 of NZ_CP108707.1, read as the reverse complement.
CCTGGGGCGGGAGGTGCGTCCCGAGACGCTGCTCTCGACGACGGACGAGCCGCTGCACCCGCTCGACGAGCAGGCCGTCGCGCAGGTCTTCGCTCTCGCGCGCCAGGGCGACGAGCGGGCGGGCGCGGCCGTCGACCGGTTCCTCCAGCGCCTGGTGCACGACGTGGCGGCGCTGGTGCTCGCCCTCGATCCGGAACTGGTCGTCGTGGGCGGCTGGGCGGCCGGCCTGGACGGCGTACTGGAGCCGCTACGCCGGGAGTTGGCCCGCTACTGCCTGCGTCCGCCGCGCGTGGCCCTGTCTGTTCTGGGCGAGGCGGCGGTCGCGACCGGGGCGCTGCGGCTCGCGCTGGATCATGTCGAGGAGCAACTGTTCGCCGTCGAGGGCACGGTCACGGCACGCCGCTAACCGGAACACGCACCGGACGCCGGAGGCCCACCGTGGAGAATCACGGTGGGCCTTTACGGATTGAGGCGCGCTCGGCGTGCGCGGATTGAGGCGCCCGGGATTGCAGCGTGCGCGGGTCAGGAGTCGCGGCCGTGCGGGCGCCGCCGGCCGGAAACGCACAGACGCCGAAGGCCCACCGTGAAGGATCACGGTGGGCCTTTACGGAACGCGGAGCGCGCGGGTCCAGCCGCGCGTCTGTCAGGAGGCGCGGCGGTCCGGGCCGTGGTGGATCTCGACGCCGCCCGAGTCGCCGAAGGTGAGGCGGCAGGTGTCGGCGCGGTAGGTGGCCACGGAGACCGCGGCCGTCTCGCCCTCGCTGAAGAACCGGGTCGTGACGACGAGAACGGGCGCGCCCGGCAGCCGGTCGAGCTCCTTCGCGTCGTCGGCGCGGGCCGAGCCCAGCTCGACGGCGCGGTCCTGCCCTTCGAGCCCGAGCCGCCGCAGCTCACGCAGCACGGAACGCGCGCGCGAGGGCCCCGAGGGGGCGTCTATGGCGGAGAGTTCGGGCACGGACGACGACGGTACGTACAGCAGCTCGGCGGCGACGGGCTGGCCGTGCGACACGCGCGTACGGCGCACCCGGTGGACGCGCTCGTCGGGCGCGGTGCCGAGGATGCGGGCCACGGCCGCCGGCGGCACCGCGAGCTCGCTGTCGACGGCCTGCCAGGCTTCACCGTCGGCGGCGCCGGGCCACTCCTGGTCGTCGGACGAGTCGACCGCCACGCCCACACGGGGCGGCGCGACGGTGGTGCCCACGCCACGGCGGCGCTGGAGCCTGCCTTCGAGTTCGAGCTGTTCGAGCGCCTGGCGGAGCGTGGCACGGGCGACTCCGAAGCGGGCCGCGAGGTCCCGCTCGTTCGGCAGGATCTCTCCCACGGCGAACTCTGAGTCGAGTGCCTCGGTCAGCACGGTCTTGAGGTGCCAGTACTTCGGCTCCGGCGCCGTTTCCAACTGCGTGGTCCCCACCCTGTCCTCCGCAATCGCCGTGTCCCGGCTGCGTTTAGCGCCCTTGTTTATTAAAGGTTCCTGCACTATCTCTGCGAGGGTAGGCCCGCCCTCCGACTTGGTCAAGACCAATCCTCGGCCCGCTCCTGGACCCGCGGGGGCTCTGCCACGGAGCGTTCATGGCGGTCCGCAGAGCGTTCACACCGCGTTCGCGAAACGACGAGAGCCCCCGCCCGGTCGGGGCGGGGGCTTCGGTGGCCACAAGGAAGGCCATGGAAGAGGCCGTCAAGAGGGCCGCAGGGAGAGCGTCAGGCGAGTGACACGAGCTTGTCCGGGTTGCGCACGATGTAGACGCACTGCACCTGGCCGTCGGCGACATCGACCTGGACGACACTGTCCGGCTTGCCGTCGACGAGGACGAGCACGGCCGGCCCTCCGTTGAGCTCCACGGTCCGGAAGGTGAATCCGGTGCCGCCGCCCTTGGCGACGCCGAGCAGGAAGCGGCCCACCTTGTCGGCGGACTCGATGACGCGCAGCGGCGCCTTGGACTTGCCGCCGCTGTCTCCGACGAGGCGGGCGTCGGGCGCGAGGAGCGTCATCAGGCCCTCCAGGTCCCCGCCCGTCGCGGCAGCGAGGAAGCGCTCGGTGAGGGCGCGCTGCTCGACGGGGTCGACGTCGAAGCGCGGCCGGCGCTCGTCCACGTGCTTGCGGGCACGTCCCGCGAGCTGGCGCACGGCGGACTCGCTGCGTTCGAGCGTGGCGGCGATCTCGGCGAACGGGAACCCGAACGCCTCGCGGAGCACGAACACGGCGCGCTCCAGCGGCGAGAGGGACTCCAGGACGACGAGGACGGCGAGCGACACCGACTCGGCGAGTACGGCCGCCTCCGCGGTGTCGGGCGCGGTCGGCCCGAAGTCGGTGACCAGCGGCTCCGGCAGCCAGGGACCCACGTACGCCTCGCGCCGGGTCTGCGCCTGCCGCAGCCGGTCGATGGCCAGGCGGGTGGCGACGCGGACGAGGTAGGCGCGTGGTTCGCGCACCTCGTCGCGGTCGGCCTGCGCCCAGCGCAGCCAGGAGTCCTGGACGACGTCCTCGGCGTCGGCCACGCGGCCCAGCATGCGATAGGCGACCCCCATCAGGACCGGCCGGTGTTCTTCGAAGACCTCAATCACGGTGTCGGTTGCCACCCCTCCATCCCAACGGACGCGGCGGCACGTGTCCAGGTGGATTCGGTGCGTCGGTGACCACAAACGGCTCCGCGCCGGGCTTCGCTCCCCCATCCCCCTTGAACTGGAGGCTACTGAGCGGTAATTGTTGCTGACAAGCAGTCTAAGGAAACCGTCGCGCCGGCGTCGGGGACAGGGAGCGACATGGCCACAGAGGTGTCCTTCAGCATCGAAACCCCCGATGGCCCCCGCGAGGTGACCGTCACGTACGAACGCGTGGGCTCCGGGGAGCCCCTGCTTCTCCTGCACGGGATCGGCCACCACTGGCAGGCCTGGGCCCCCGTGATCCCGGTCCTGGCCGCCGAACGCGACGTGATCGCCATCGACCTGCCGGGCTTCGGCGGCTCCCCCGCGCTACCTGACGGGGTCGCCTACGACCTGCCGACGGTGGCGGCCACGCTCGGATCGCTCTGCGCCGCCCTGGGCATCGAGCGGCCGCACGTGGCGGGCAACTCCCTGGGCGGTCTGCTGGCCCTGGAGCTCGGCCGCGAGAAGCTCGTACGGTCGGTCACCGCGCTGTCTCCCGGGGGGTTCTGGTCGCAGGCCGAACGCCGTTACGCGTTCGGCACGCTGCGCGCGATGCGGCAGGGGGCCCGGGCACTGCCGGTTCCCGCGATCGAGCGGCTCTCGCGGTCGGCCGCGGGCCGGGCGGCCCTGACGAGCACCATCTACGCCCGCCCCGGCCGCCGTTCACCCGATGCGGTCGTCGCGGAGACCCTGGCCCTGCGCCACGCCCCCGGGTTCGCGCAGACCCTCGCCGCGGGTCTGGACGTGCAGTTCACGGACGACGTGCCGGACATCCCGGTGACCGTCGCCTGGGGCACCCGCGACCGGCTGCTGCTGCGCCGCCAGGGCATCAGGGCCAAGCACGCCGTTCCCGGAGCCCGCCTCGTGCGGCTGCCCGGCTGCGGTCACGTCCCCATGAGCGACGACCCGGCGCTCGTCTCCCGCGTCATCCTGGACACCAGCCGCTGACCGCGCGCCGAACACGCCGGAGCCCAGCGCCACTCCGGCGCCGACGAGCGCGCTGCCGACGGCCTGCGCGGCGCCGTACGTCCCGGTGCCGACGAGTGGCGCGGTGCACGCCGCCGCCACGGGGATGAGGCCGGAGAACAGGGTGGCGCGCTCGGCGCCGATGCGCTGCATGCCGATGTACCAGCACACGAAGCCGATCACTGTCACGACGGCGGCCTGCCACAGCAGCGCCGTCGCCTCGGTGGCGTCGGGTACGCGGAGCATGTCCGCCCCGTCGAGCACCGCTCCGACCGCGGCCGATTCCAGGGCCGCGACCCCGCAGACCGTGCAGGACAGCAGCTTCGGGCCGAGGGGCCGCAGCACCGGCACCGCGAGGACGGCAAAACCGACCTCCCCGATGAGGGCTCCTACGGAGAACAGGAGGCCGGCCGTGTCCGTGCGCCCCCAGCCCTGGACGGTGAACGCGCCCGCGGCGACCAGCAACGCCCCGTAGAGGACGATCCGTTGGGGCCGACGGCCCGCGAGCAGGGGTACGAGCACTGCCACGACGACCGGGGCGCATCCGACGAAGACCCCGGGGACGGCCGGTTCGGCGCTGCGCTCGGCGGCGAGCACCGCGAGGTTGAAGCCGACCATCCCGACGGCCGCAAGCAGGGCGAGCCGCCCCCATCGACGGCCGGTGAGGTGGCGCAGCGGAGCCGCGCCGCCCCGGCCGAGGAGCGGCAGCAGAAGCAGGCAGGCGAGGGCGTAGCGGAGGAACTGGCCGCCCGCGTACGGGTAGTCGCCCAGGACGCTGTTGGCGGTGAAGGAGGCGCCGACGAGGACGCAGGCGAGGGCGGCCGGCAGGGCCCCTCGGATCGGGTGCGCGTTCATGGCCCTGACGCTAGGGAGAGCGGCGGCCCGGATTAAGGTCCACGTTCATGACGCCATCGGGGACCAATCCGCGTGCGGCGGACGGTGGCGCCCAACCATCGTCCGCCGCCTGGGAGTTACTGCTTCCCGCCGCATCGGCGCCCGCACGCGCGCGTGGCCGTGGTCTCCAGGCCGCGCTGCGGGACGCCGTCAGGTCGGGGCGGCTCGCGCCCGGGACACGGATGCCGTCGAGCCGCGATCTCGCGGCGGATCTGGGCGTCTCGCGCGGGCTGATCACCGAGGCGTACGAGCAGTTGACCGCCGAGGGGTATCTGCGCAGCGGGCGCGGGGCGGGTACCTGGGTGGGCGGGGCGGTACGCGCCGCGGCGGCGGCCGGTGTGCGGGACCTGGCGCCCCGTCCGCCGGGCACGCGCGCCGACTTCGTGGCGGGCAGCCCCGATCTGTCGCTGTTCCCGCGGGCGGCGTGGGCGGCGGCGCAGCGCGGGGTGCTGGCCGAACTGCCGCACCACATGCTGGGCTACCCGGACCCGCGGGGCATCCCCCGGCTGCGTACCGCGCTGGCGGAACTCCTCGCGCGGCGGCGGGGCGTGGTCGCCGATCCGGAGCGGATCATCGTCTGCTCCGGGGTGGCCCAGGCGGTGACGCTGCTCGGATTCGTGCTGCACGCGCGCGGGGAGCGCTCGGTGGGCGTCGAGGACCCGGGAAGCCCCGACCTCGGTTCACTGTTCGCCTCGGCCGGCATCGGCACGACCCCGCTGCCCCTGGACGGCGAGGGGCCTGCCCTCGGGCCGCTGCGGGACGCGGGGGTGCGCTCCGCGGTGACCACGCCGTCCCACCAGTTCCCCTCCGGCATCGCCTACTCACCGGCGCGCCGTACTCAACTCCTCGACTGGGCACGGTCGGTGGACGGCCTCGTCATCGAGGACGACTACGACGGCGACTTCCGTTACGACCGGGCGCCCGTAGGAGCGCTCCAGGGGCTCGACCCGGAGCATGTCGCGTACACGGGCTCGGTGAGCAAGTCGCTTGCGCCCGGGCTGCGGCTCGGCTGGATGGTCGTGCCCGCGGGTCTGACCGACGAGGTCGTCGAGCGCAAGCGCTACATGGACCTCGGCAACCCCGCCCTCGACCAGGCACTCCTGGCCCGTTTCATCGAGCGCGGCGACTACGACCGCCAGTTGAGGCGCTGCCAGCGCGCCTATCGAGAGCGGCGCGACACCCTCGTGGCCGCGCTCCACGAACATCTGCCGGGCACTCAGGTGACGGGGATCGCCGCCGGGCTGCACGTCATCGCCCGCCTCCCCGAGCGCCACGGGTCGCAGGAGGCACTCCTCGAACGAGCCTCGGCGGCCGGGGTCGCCGTCCGCCCGCTGAGCCACTACGGCACCTCGGACAGCGACGACGGCGGAGTGCGGCTGGTCCTCGGGTACGCGCATCTGCCGCCGGCCCGGATCGCGGAAGGCGTACGTCTCCTGGCACGCGCGGCTCACGAGAGGGCCACGCGCGCGTGAGCGGCGGCGTGGGCATGTGAGGCGACGCAGCGCGCCGGGTTCCCCGATCCCCAGGGGCAGTTGTTCACTTGGGGTTCGCGTGTGCGCCGTGGTGAGCCCGTAGGTGTGGCTTCGCCGCGGCGCCCCCGCAGTGGTGGCACCGCACTGTCGGAACCCGTTTCTGGAGGCGTATTCATGTCACACCGTCCGCCGAGTTCTCTGCCCGGCCGCCGCGGGGTGCTGCGCGGCTCGCTCGCCGCTTCGGCCGCCCTGGCGCTGCCCGCCGTGGGCTCGGCCGCAGCCCCGGCCTTCGCGCTGTCGGGTCGCCCGAAGGCGGCGTGGGGTGTTCAGGCAGGGGACGTCGGCGCGCACTCGGGGCTGATCTGGACGCGCTCCGACCGGCCCGCCCGCATGATCGTGGAGACCTCCGCGACGGAGTCGTTCCGCCGGTCCACCAAGTGGCACGGGCCGCTGATCGGCGCGGGCACGGACTTCACGGGCACCACCCGCCTGCGCGGCCTGCCGCCGGGCGAGCAGATCCACTACCGCGTGGTGCTCGCCGACCCCGACGACCCCCGCCGCACGGGCGAACCCGTCACCGGCACCTTCCGCACCACCCCCGTGGGCCGCCGCGACGGAGTGCGCTTCCTGTGGTCGGGCGACATCGCGGGCCAGGGCTGGGGCATCAACCCGGACATCGGCGGCTACCGCGTGTACGAGGACATGCGCGCCCTGAACCCCGACTTCTTCCTGTGCAGCGGCGACAACATCTACGCCGACGGCCCGATCCTGCCCAGCGTCACGCTGCCGGACGGGCGCGTGTGGCGGAACGTCACGACGGAGGAGAAGTCCAAGGTCGCCGAGACGCTGGCCGAGTTCCGCGGCGCGTTCCGCTACAACCTCCTCGACGAGAACGTGCGCCGCTTCAACGCGCAGGTGCCGTCGATCGTGCAGTGGGACGACCACGAGGTGCACAACAACTGGTATCCGGGCCAGATCCTGGACGACGCCCGCTACACGGAGAAGGACACGAACGTCCTCGCCGCGCGCTCCCTGCGGGCGTTCAGCGAGTACTTCCCCGTGTCCACGCTGCCGCCGGGCGACGACGAGGGCCGCGTGTACCGGGTCCTGCGGCACGGCCCCCTGCTCGATGTGTTCGTGCTCGACATGCGCTCGTACCGCAACGCCAACTCCCCGGGCCGGCAGCCCGACGACGCGACCGGGATCCTCGGCGCGCGGCAGCTGGCCTGGCTGAAGCGTGAGCTGTCCCGGTCGCGGGCCGTCTGGAAGGTGATCGCCTCCGACATGCCGCTCGGCCTGGTCGTGGCCGACGGCGCGGTGAACTTCGAGGCCGTCGCGCAGGGCGATCCGGGTGCGCCGCTCGGCCGCGAGCTGCAGATCGCCGAGCTGCTGCGGCACATCAAGCACGACCGGATCACGGGAACGCTGTGGCTCACCGCGGACGTGCACTACACGTCGGCGCAGCACTACGACCCCTCGCGCGCCGCGTTCCAGGACTTCGAGCCGTTCTGGGAGTTCGTCTCGGGCCCGCTGGCGGCGGGCGGCTTCCAGGCGGTGAAGCTGGACGCCACCTTCGGCCCCGAGCAGAGCTTCGTCAAGGCGCCGGACCGGGCCAACACGTCGCCGATGGAGACCCCTCAGTACTTCGGCGAGGTCGACATCGACGGCGGCAGCGGCGAGCTGACGGTACGGCTGCGGCAGCAGGGCGGCGACGTGCTGTTCTCCAAGGTGCTCCAGCCGGGGCGGGTCGGCCAGTAGGGACCCAAAGAAGCCAAAGAGGACATAAGCAGTCTTTACTCATCGGTCACAAAGCGTTCGTGATCACGCAACACCGTTCCTTCACAGTGGCTGCATGAGTCCAGACATGTCTGATGTGAGGCGGGCCAAAAACGGCCGCCCTGTCCACCACTGGCGGCGCGACGTCGTCGAGCTCGCCGCCCTGTTCACGGCGGTGGCCGTCGCGGACGCCGTGGCGAACCTCGTCGGTCACGGCCCCGACGGCCCCGCACTGCTCGCCATCTCGGCCGCGGTACTCCTCGCCACGGCCGGATTCCACACATGGTGGGCACGACGCCACAACCACGCACCCCCGACAGGCGATACCGACGCCCGGCGGCTCCCCACGGAGCGCGCCGGGCAGTCGGAACAGCCCGACACAGAGGTCCCCACAGGCGCCGGCCCGCAGGCGACGAACCAGGCCACGGCCACCGCGCTGTGGCGCATGCGGACGACGGTCCGTGACGAGCCGGGGTCGCTCGCGGCCCTGTGCACGGCGCTCACCCCGCTGCGGGTCGACATCCTGAGCCTCCAGACGCACCCCCTGGGTGAGGGGACCGTGGACGAGTTCCTGCTGCGCGCACCGCGGGAGCTGCCCGCCGCCGAACTCAGCCGGGTCGTGTCCCTGGCCGGCGGGTCCGGCACCTGGATCGAGCGGGCCGACGCCCACGACCTCGTGGACGCGCCCACCCGGATCCTCGGTCTCGCCACGCGCACGGCCCTGGACGCGGCCGAACTCCCGCTGGCGCTGCGCCAGTTGCTCGGCCGGTGCACCATCAGGTCGCTGCCGGGCACGACGGTGAGCGGCCGAACGACCGAGAGCGCGCCCGTGGAGGGGGCGCTCGAAGGGACCGTGATCCGGCTCCGGGCCCCCGAAGGCGGCGTGATCACCGTGGAGCGGCCGTATCTGCCGTTCACGCCCACCGAGTTCGCGCGCGCCCGCGCCCTGGTCGAGCTCGACGCGCGGCTGGGCCCGCGCATCCCGCGCAGCCAGGACGTCCTGACGCTCCCCGAGGGCAATGCGATCACCGTGCGCCGGGCCGACTCGAACGACGTGGAGGCGGCCAAGGAGATGCAGGAGCGGTGCTCCCGCGCGACGCTGAGCAAGCGCTACCACGGGCCCGTCGGCGACGCGGACCGCTACCTCAACCACCTGCTCAGCCCCCGCTTCGGCCGCACGCTCGCGGCGCAGACCGCGGCGGGCCGCATCGTCGCCCTCGGGCATCTGCTGTGGGACGGCGACGAGACGGAGATCGCGCTGCTCGTCGAGGACGACTGGCAGCGCCGCGGCATCGGCACCGAGCTGCTCGGCCGCCTGGTCGCGATGGCGATCGAGGCGGGCTGCGAGAGCGTGTACGCCGTCACACAGGCGTCCAACACCGGGATGGTCGCGGCGATGCGCGGCCTCGGACTGCCCCTCGACTACCAGATCGAGGAGGGCACGCTGGTGATCACGGCGCGCCTGGAGGCGACTCCGGTCAGGTCACGGCTGCCGTACGAGGGGCCCCGCGCGGCGTACGAGCAGGCCGACCGGCACTGAGGTCCGGGCCGGCCGGGACCGGCTCCTCGCGAGCCGGCCCGGACCGGTCCGCTCCTGCGTCTGTCCGGCCCGGACCGGTCCCCTCCTGCTTCTCTCCGGTCCGGGCAAGTACCTCTACGTCACTCCGGCACCCGCAGGCGCGCCCCGGCCGCACGCCCCGTAACAGCGCCCGGCTCCCCCAATGCCTGGTCCAGGTCCGCCCACAGGTCCTCGACGTCCTCAAGACCCACCGAAAGCCGCAGCAGCCGGTCGCTCACGCCCGCCGACCTGCGGTCGCCGGCGTCGACGATGCGGTGGCTGATGGACGCCGGGTGCTGGATGAGCGAGTCGACGCTGCCGAGGCTGACGGCGGGCGTGACCAGGCGGACCGTACGGATCACCTCGTGCGGGTCGCCCACGGTCTCGAAGGCGACCATCGCGCCGCCGATCCGCGGATAGTGCACGCGCGCGATACGCGGGTCCCCGGACAGGCGCGCCGCCAGTTCGGCCGCCGTCGCCGACGCCGCCCGGACCCGCACCGGCAGCGTCGCGAGGCCGCGCAGGAGCAGATAGCCGGCGAGCGGATGCAGCACGCCGCCCGTCGCGAACCGCACCTGGCGCAGCTGCCGGGCGAACGCCTCGTCGCAGGCCACGACCCCGCCCATGACGTCCCCGTGCCCGCCGAGGAACTTGGTCGCGCTGTGCAGCACCAGCCGCGCGCCGTGCTCGACGGGCCGCTGGAGCACCGGCGTCGCGAAGGTGTTGTCGGCGAGGAGCGGCACCGTTCCGCACGCGTGGGCCACGGCCCGCAGATCGAGCTCGGCGAGCGTCGGATTGGCGGGTGACTCCACCATCACGAGCCCGGTGTCGGGCCGGATCGCGTCCGCGATGCCCGCCGGGTCCACCCAGGTCACCTCCGTGCCGAGCGCCCCCGCGGTGAGGAGGTGGTCGCTGCATCCGTACAGCGGCCGGACGGCGACGACATGGCGCAGCCCGGCGCCGTTGCGTACGAGCAGCACCGCGGTCAGGGCCGCCATGCCGCTCGCGAAGGCGACCGCGCTCTCGGTCCCTTCGAGCCGGGCGAGCGCGGTCTCGAAGCGGCCGACGGTCGGATTGCCGAGCCGGGCGTAGACCGGCGGGCCCTCGTCGACGACGCCGTCCGCCGCGAACGCGTCGATGCGGGCGGCCTCGCCACGGCTGTCGTACGACGGGTACGTGGTGGACAGGTCGATGGGCGGGGCGTGCAGCCCGAGTCCCGCGAGGTCGTCGCGGCCGGCGTGCACGGCTTCGGTGGCCAGGGCCCGCCGGTGGGCGGGGCCCGGGCGCATCCCTGCGTACAGGTCGTTCTCCATGGGCGACAGCCTGAACAACGGCCGGGGTTCATGGGACAAACCCCGTGCTACGTTCGACCAATGGCCGATTCCGTCGTACTTGATCCGGTTGATCTGCACATACTGCGCCTCCTCCAGAACGATGCCCGCATCACCTACCGGGACCTCGCCGCGCAGGTCGGCGTCGCGCCGTCCACGTGCCTCGACCGCGTGACCCGGCTGCGCCGGTCCGGCGTGATCCTCGGGCATCAGCTGCGCCTCGACCCGGCGAAGCTGGGCCGCGGGCTCCAGGCGCTGCTCTCGGTGCAGGTCCGGCCGCACCGGCGCGAGCTGGTCGGCCCGTTCGTGGAGCGGATCCGGGCGCTGCCGGAAGCGCGGTCGGTCTTCCATCTGACGGGCCCCGACGACTACTTGGTGCATGTCGCCGTGCACGACACAGCCGACCTCCAGCGGCTGGTACTCGACGAGTTCACGGCGCACCGCGAGGTGGCGCGCGTCGAGACGCGGCTGATCTTCCAGCAGTGGGAGTGCGGCCCGCTGCTGCCCCCGTCCGCCGACGCCGTCGGCGAATCTTGATGACGCGGCCCCCCGCCCCGTATGACGATGGCGGCATGTCAGATTCGTCAGCCACAGCAGCAGCCGTCACCGGACCGCTCCCGCGCGAAGTCGCCGACGCCTACGTCGACGAGCTCATCGCCCTCGACCCCGTCACCGGCACCTACCTCGGCGTGCCCGAGAGCCACAGCAAACTGCCCGACCTCTCACCCGCCGGTCAGGAGGCCCTCGCCGCTCTCGCGCGGGCGACCCTCGCGCGGCTCGACGAGGCCGAGCGCAGGCCCGGGGCCGACAGCGCGGCCGAGCGCCGCTGCGGCCGGCTCCTGCGGGAGCGGCTCACGGCCGAACTCGCCGTGCACGACGCCGAGGAGAACCTGCGGGCCGTCACCAATCTGGGCGGGCCCGTCCACCACATGCGGGAGGTGTTCACCCTCACGCCGACCGCGACGGACGCGGACTGGGCGGCCGTCGCGGAGCGGCTGCGCGCCGTGCCCGGGGCGCTCGCCGGGTACCGCGAGACGCTGTCGCTGGGCCTGGAGAAGAAGCTCCACGGCGGACCACGGCCGACCGCCACGTTCATCGAGCAGCTCACCGAGTGGGCGGGCGAAGGGCGCGGCTGGTTCGAGGACTTCACCGCGGACGGGCCCGACGCGCTGCGAACCGAGCTCGACGAGGCCGGCGGCGCCGCGACGGCCGCGGTGGTCGAACTGCGCGACTGGATGCGCGACGTGTACGCGCCCGCGATCGAGGGCTCGCCCGACACGGTGGGCCGCGAGCGGTACGCCCGCTGGTCGCGCTACTACAACGGCACGGACCTCGACCTCGACGAGGCGTACGCGTACGGCTGGGCGGAGTACCACCGCCTGCTCGGCGAGATGAGGACCGAGGCGGAGAAGATCCTGCCCGGCGCCGCGACGCCGTGGGTGGCGCTCGCGCACCTCGACGAGCACGGCGCGCACATCGAGGGCGTGGAGGAGGTGCAGCGCTGGCTCCAGGGCGTGATGGACGAGGCGATCGAGGCCCTCGACGGCACGCACTTCGAACTCGCGGAGCGGGTGCGGAAGGTGGAGTCCAGGATCGCCCCGGCGGGCAGCGCCGCGGCGCCCTACTACACGGCGCCGTCGGAGGACTTCACGCGGCCGGGGCGCACCTGGCTGCCGACGATGGGCCAGACCCGGTTCCCCGTCTACGACCTGGTCTCCACCTGGTACCACGAGGGCGTACCCGGTCACCATCTCCAGATCGCGCAGTGGACGCACGTCGCGGACAGCCTCTCCCGCTACCAGGCGAGCGTCGGCATGGTGAGCGCCAATGCCGAGGGGTGGGCGCTGTACGCGGAGCGTCTGATGGACGAGCTGGGCTTCCTCACGGACGCCGAGCGGCGGCTCGGATATCTGGACGCGCAGATGATGCGCGCGACCCGCGTCATCGTCGACATCGGCATGCATCTGGAGCTGGAGATCCCGGCGGACTCGCCGTTCCACCCGGGCGAGCGGTGGACGCCCGCCCTCGCGCAGGAGTTCTTCGGCGCGCACAGCAGCCGGCCCGCGGACTTCGTGGAGAGCGAGCTGACCCGCTATCTGTCCATCCCCGGGCAGGCGATCGGCTACAAGCTGGGCGAGCGCGCGTGGCTGCTCGGCCGCGCCAACGCGCAGGCGAGGCACGGGGACGCGTTCGACGCGAAGGCCTGGCACATGGCGGCTCTCTCGCAGGGATCGCTCGGCCTCGACGACCTCGTGGACGAGCTGTCCCAGCTGTAACTCGATTGCGGGCGGCGGCACTTGGCGGCTGCCGCCCGCACATCCACGTTCCCGGCGCTCGCTCAGCAGCCGCAGTCGTCCGAGTCCACCGGCGCCGTCAGCGGGTCGGCGTCGCGCTGCGCGGGCCCCTCCCACGTCTCGTACGCGAAGCCCTCCCGCGCCCAGTACTCGAAGCCGCCGAGCATCTCCTTGACCTGGAAGCCGAGTTCGGCGAGGGCGAGAGCGGCGCGCGTGGCGCCGTTGCATCCCGGGCCCCAGCAGTACGTGACGACGGGCACGGACCTGTCGAGGAGCTGTTCGGCCTGCTCGGCGATGAGCGCGGTGGGCAGGTGGACGGCGCCGGGTACGTGCCCCTGGTCCCACGAGGCGGTGGAGCGGGTGTCGATGACGACGAAGCCCGGGTCTCCGCCCGCGGCGAGCGCCGAGGCGACGTCGGACACGTCGGCGTGGAAGGCGAGGCTCGCGCCGAAGTATGCGGCGGCTGCGGCGGGGGTCGCCGGGGGCACACGGAGCACGGAGTTGGGGGTGACGGTGGTGGTCGCGGTCATGATGTCGGCCTCCCGGGCGGATCGCTGCGGGCCGCACGACCGTGCCGCCCTCGACCAGAAATCTATGGTTCCCGGCGATCTTCCTGAAGTGACGATCCCCGGCATCGCCCTTGATCTGCCGGGGATGTCCCTGCTATTCCTGCCGCATGACCGGTGAATCCCCGTACGTCCCCGACGCCACCGACTGGCGCATCCTCGACGTCCTCCAGCGCGAGGGCCGGGCGAGCTACGCCGAGCTCGCCCGGGCCGTCTCCATGTCCGCGAGCGCCGTCACCGAGCGGGTGAAGCGCCTCGAGGAGGCCGGGGTGATCGCGGGGTACGCGGCGGTGGTCGTCCCCGAGCGGATCGGCCTGCCCATCCTGGCGTTCGTACGGCTGCGCTATCCGAACGGGCACTACAAGCCGTTCCACGACCTCGTCGAGGTGACGCCGGAGATCCTGGAGGCGCACCACGTCACCGGCGACGACTGCTTCGTCATCAAGGTCGCGGCCCGCTCGATGAAGCACCTGGAGGAGGTCTCCGGCAGGATCGGCGCGCTCGGCTCGGTGACGACCAGCGTGGTCTACTCGTCCCCACTGCCCCGGCGCCCGCTCGGCCACTGAACCGCCGCCAAAAGTGGCTCAGGTCCGCTGCCGTACGACCGAACCCGACCGCCCCTTCACGATCTCCAGCTGCGCGTGCACCCGGCGCCGCAGGTCGGCGACGTGGCTGACGATGCCGACGCTGCGGTCCCGCTCGCGCAGGGAGTCCAGGACGTCGAGCACCTCGTCCAGGGTCTGGTCGTCGAGGCTGCCGAAGCCCTCGTCGATGAAGAGTGTGTCGAGACGGACGCCGCCCGCCTCGTCCGTGACGACGTCCGCGAGCCCGAGGGCGAGGGCGAGCGACGCGAAGAACGTCTCGCCGCCGGAGAGTGTCGCGGTGTCCCGTTCGCGCCCCGTCCATGCGTCGACGACATGCAGGCCGAGGCCGGAACGGCCGCGCCCCGAACGGCCGTCGGAGTGCACGAGCGTGTAGCGGCCCGAGGACATGCGGGCCAGCCGCGCGGTCGCGGCGGCCGCGACCTGTTCGAGCCGGGCCGCGAGCACATAGGACTCCAGGCGCATCTTGCGCTCGTTGTCCGCGGACGTCCCAGCGGCGAGGCCTGCCATGCGCGCCACGCGGTCGTACGCGGCGCGCAGCGGTGCGAGCCGTCGCACGGCCGTGGCGCAGCGGGCCGAGAGCCGGTCGATCTCGGTGCAGCGGCGGGCCGCGTCGTCGCGCGCGGAGGCCGCCTCGCGCACCCGTCGGTCGGCCGCCTCGGCGGCATGCCGCGCCGCGGCCACATCGGCGGGCGCCTGCCGGGCCGCTGCCGCGGTGTCGTCCTCGGCCAGTACGGCGCGCACCGCGGCCTCCTCGGACTGGCGGGCGTCGAGCCGGTGTTGCAGCTCCCGATGCCGGGCGTCGTCCAGGAGGGCGGCGCCGGCGGCCTCCGGCGTGTCGAACCCGGCGCGGAACGCCGCGTCGGCGAGTCGCGCGTCGGCGTCCTTGAGCCGCTTGGCACAGTCGTCGGCGGTGCGGGCTGCGTCCGCGGCGGCCGTGAGCTGCGCCGCGAGGCGCTCCAGCTGCGCGGCGCGCGCGCCGACGCTGGCCTCCGCCCCGCGTGCCTGCGCCAACTCGCGCTCCAGGACGCCCTGCTCGCGGTCGAGGCTCTCGCGCAGGGTGGCGCGGGCGACGGCGCGACGGGCGGCTTCCTGCTGCGCGGCGAGTCTGCGGTCGTGCTCGCCCTCGGCCTGACCGAGGGCCTCACGCGCGGCGTGCAGCCCGGAGGCGAGGCCGCGCGCCTCGGCGTGTCGCGCGCGCAACTCGTCGGCCGCATCGGCGAGTTCCAGGGCGGATGCCTCTCCGGCGGCGGCCGTCGCGGCGGCGAGTGACTCGCGCACCGCGGCGAGCCGGCTCTCCTGCGCGGTGCGCGCGTCGTCCGCGCGGCGGTACGCGGCGAGGGCGGACTCCTCGGCGTCGCGGCCCACGTGCTCCGCGGTCTTGCGCATGGGGTCGGGGTGGTCGGTGGACCCGCACACCGCGCAGCTCTCGCCGGGGACGAGCTGCGCGGCCAGCTCGGCCGCGATCCCGTTCAGCCGCTGTTCCTTGAGGCCGAGCCAGTGCTCATGGGCGGCCGCGGCGTCCTCACGGGCGCGCAGGGTGCGGGTCTGGGCGTCGGCGGCCTCGCCGGTGAGCCCGTCGCGGCGCCGGGCGGACTCCAGCTTCTGCTGCGCGGGCTCCAGTTGACCCGCCAGGTGCTCGGCGCGCGTCGCGGCGTCCTGCGCGGACTCGACGGCTTCCTGGAGAACGGCCCGGGCGCTGTCCCAGCCGTCGAGCCAGCTCGCCGCGTCCTGGAGCAGCTCGTCGTCGGCGCGCTCCTCGCGGTCGAGTCCGTGGCGCTGCCCGGCGAGTTCCGTCAGGCGCAGCTCGGCGCGCCGGGCGGACTCCAGGCCGCCCAGCTCCTCGGCCGCCTTCCGCGCGGCGGTGGCGAGGCCCGCCGCGCCGGCTCCGTCGTACGACCCGGGCAGCGCGGCACGCGCGCGTGTGTCCTCGCTCGTGGCCCTGCGGTGTTCGGTTTCCGCGGCCTCGCGCAGCGCGAGTGCGGGGGCGACGGCCTCGGCCTTACGGCCCCACGCCATGCGCTCCTGGACCCGCCGGTGCTCGTCGGCACGCTCGTCGAGCCGAGCGGCCCGCTCCCGCGCCTCTTCGTACCGCTGCTGCAGCCGCTGCACTTCCTGTACGCCGCCCAGGTCGCGCTGCGCCTCGGTGCGTGCCGCGTCGGCGGCGGTCAGTGCGAGGTGCGCGACGGTGAGCCGCTCGCGGGTGGTGGAGCGGGCGACGGCGGCCCAGGTGAGGACGGAGTCGGCGAGCCCGGGGTCGCCGGGCGCGGCGTCGGTGGCGGGCAGTTCGACGATGTTCCCTGCGGCCTGCTGCATACGGTGGGCGTCAGCGAGCAACTCGGCGTCCGCCGCGCGCACTTCGCTCTCGGCGGCGCGGCGCCGCTCGGCGAGCCGCTGCTCGGCCGCGGCGAAGCGCCGGGTGTCGAAGAGCCGGCCGAGGAGCTTGCCGCGGGCTTCGGCGTCGGCCCGCAGGAACCGCGCGAAGTCCCCCTGGGGCAGCAGGACGACCTGGCAGAACTGTTCCTTGCTCATGCCGAGGAGCTGGCTGATCTCGTCGCCGATCTCCTGGTGGGAGCGGCTGAGGTCCTTCCAGGTGCCCGCCGTGGCGTCGTACTCGCGCAGCCAGCTCTGGGCCTTGTCCGTGGTGGTGCCCGTGCCGCGCTTCTTGGGGCGCTCCCACGGGGGCTGCCGGGTCAGCTCCAGGCGGCGGCCCGCGACGGTGAGGTCGAGGGCGACCTCGGTGCGCGTACCGGGCGCGGCGTGGTCGCTGCGCAGGGTCGTGCCCTGGCCGCCGCCCTGCCGGGCGCCGGGCACCGAGCCGTACAGGGCGTAGCAGACGGCGTCGAGGACGGAGGTCTTCCCGGCGCCCGTCGGGCCGTGGAGCAGGAAGAGGCCTGCCGATGACAGGTCGTCGAAGTCGACTTCCTGGCTTGCGCCGAAGGGTCCGAAGGCGGTGATCCGCAGCCGGTGGAGCCTCATCGGGCGACCTCGCGCCGGGTGTCGTCGATGCGTACGGCGTCGAGCGCCTCACGCAGGACGGCGCGCTCGCGCTCGTCGGGTCCGGCGCCGCGCACGTGGGAAACGAAGTCCTCCGCGATCTGCTGGTCGTCGCGCCCCTTGAGCCGCTGCGCGTACGAGACGTCGGGGTCCTCGGGGCCGCGCTGCGGGTCGAAGGCGAGGCTGAGGGTGTGCGGGAACCGCTCGGTGAGGCGGGCCATGGGGTCGTCGGGCCTGACCGGGTCGGTGAGGGTGGCCTCGACCCACGCCTCCTCGTGCGTGGCGAGGTCCGGGCGCGCGAGCAGGTCCGCGAGGTCCCCGCGGATCCTGGCGAGCGGCCTGGGTACCGGGCAGTCGACGCGCTCGGCGGCCGCGAAGCCGTACGCGTCCAGGTCGACGAGCCACATGCTCTTGCGGTGGTCGGCCTCGGAGAAGGAGTACGGGAGCGGCGAGCCGGAGTAGCGCACACGCTCGGAGATGACCTGGCTGCCGTGCAGATGGCCGAGCGCCACATAGTCGACGCCGTCGAAGACGCCGGAGGGGACGGCGGCGACCCCGCCGACAGTGATGTCGCGCTCGCTGTCGCTGGCCTCGCCGCCGGTGACGAAGGCGTGCGCGAGGACGACGGACCGGGTGCCTGCCGGGCGCTCGGCCAGATCGGCCCGCACCCGGTCCATGGCGGCGGCCAGGACGGCCTCGTGGCCCGGCTTCGACACCGCGAACTCGTCCTTCACCAGCGCCGGTTCGAGATAGGGCAGTCCGTAGAAGGCCACGTCACCCGTGACGTCCGGGATCAGGACGGGGGTCGCGCAGGCGCCGGGGTCGGTGCGCAGGTGGATGCCGGCGCGGCCGATGAGCCCGGCGCCGACGCCGAGGCGGCGCGCCGAGTCATGGTTCCCGGAGATCATCACCGTGGGGATGCCCTGCTCGGCGAGGCGGTGCAGGGCGTCGTCGAACAGCTCGACCGCGGCGAGAGGCGGCACCGCGCGGTCGTACACGTCGCCGGACACGACCACCGCGTCGACGGCCCGCTCACGGACGGTCGCGACAAGGTGACCGATGAACTCGGCCTGGGCTCCGAGCATGTTCACCCGGTGGAACGCCCGGCCGAGATGCCAGTCGGAAGTGTGCAGGATTCTCATGAAATCGCCCTGACCTGCACGTTTACCCCTACTGCGCCTCTAAAACCAGCACGAACCAGCACGAGGCTCGCCGTCAACTCTGGCCACGCTAACGCATGTCGCCCCCGGACCCACCACTCACCTCAGATCAGCCTGGTAATTGAAAATTCTCTCCCGATGTCGCCCCCTCTCACTGCCAGGCGCGCGATACCGGACCGTCCACCCATCACTGCACCGCGCGTCCGGCGCGGATGCGTCCGATGACGCCGATCCGTCTGACATCAAGAGCCGACCGACCTCTCCGCCGGACGCGCCTCCCGGTCTCGTTCGATCACCGGAGAACCCCAGGCCCGCATCCCAGGTTCGGCACGTGGCCGGCGTTCGGTTCAGCTCCGCACCCGGTGGAGGTTGTTTCATTGCCCGAGAGGGTCACGAAGGAAAAGGTGCTCGTCTACGTCGTGTGCGACGGGAGGCTCCTGGTGTTCCGCCGCACCGACTACTCCTACGAGGAGGTCCTGGGGCGCACTCGCCCTTCCAGGAACAGGCCCAGAACGTGACGGGCGGAGCAACGTAGTCGAACATCTCTACCGGCGAGCCTCGATCTGCTCCTTGGTTCCCCTGAGCTGCGGCCACGGACGGGCCTCCTGTGGCGGAGTTAGACCCCGGCCGATGAGGGCAGAAGCACGGTTCACGAGACCAGGTCTTCTCCTCGACGGAGGTTCAGCGCATGGGTCAGCCACACGTTATGAGGAACCGGCACACCGACCACGCTCAGCGGACGACGTGCCCAGCCACGGCAGCCCAGGCACGCGACGACATGCGCGAGTTCTTCTCCGAGCTGTCGCCCGCCCCGACCCCCGAGTGCACGGACAACGCCGTCCTGGTCGTCTCCGAGCTGGTCACGAACGCACTGCGGCACGCGGGAGGGCTCACCGCCCTGCGACTGGCCGCGGATCGCACCACGCTGGAGATCACTGTGCGGGACCCCAGCCACGCACCACCGCGCGAGCGCCCGCCGGATCTCGACGGGGCCGGGGGCGGATTCGGCTGGCAGCTGGTCCGCTTCGTCTCCCGTACGGTCGCCGTCACCCCCTCCCGCCACGGGGGCAAGAGCGTACGCGCCGTCCTCCCTCGTTGCCCCGCGTCGTGGAGGGCCGGGGCAACGAGGGAGGACGGCACAGAGCGGACACGGTGGCGAGAGCTTCACTGACCGAGGGGTGGCTGGGAAGGAGCGCACCGCTGCCCGTCCGGGCAAGGAGGCCGCCAAGCCGGTGGCCCACACCGGCGAGCGACAGAGCGCCGCCGCAACGGCGCCGGCAGAGGGTGAGCAGATCGTAGAGCCCCCGGGAGCCGCAAAACGTCAGCGCAGTGACGTCCAGAACAAGGTAGCGGTGACCACCGGCGGCCATCGATCCGACAGAGGCGAGGAACAACTGCTCGGTCCCATCGGTCCCAGAAAGTCTGTGTGCGACATCGCGCCTCCGAGGGACCCGCTGGCCGATGGCACGCAGGCGGCGCCAGGCCACCGGCCGGAGCGGGCGCGGTTGGCCGCGCACCCCCGTTCGGGCCGGCCCGTCCGAGGCGGAGAGGAGTGTTTCCCGCTGCGAAGTGCATGAAAGCGCAGTCCAGGGGCAGACGCTGTCTCTGTGTACGGAACGGGGCGATCAGGGAGGGTGACCATGGTGACGGTGGCGCAGACGAAGAGCGCAGACCGGGCAGGGGCATCGACGCGATCCACCCTGGAGTCCCCTGCCTCTGTGGGAGACCTGCCCTGGATCGAAGAGGCAGTCAAGATCGCGCCGAAAGACGCACGAGACCTCTCGAAGGTGTTCTTCGACCGGCTCCAGCTCATGGAAGAGGGCACCCAGGAGTATCAGTACGCCCGCAACACGCTCATCGAGATGAACCTGTCACTCGTACGGTTTGCCGCAGGCAGGTTCCGCAACCGGGGCCAGGGCGACCTGGAGGACATCGTCCAGGTCGGAACGATTGGGCTCATCAAGGCGATCGACCGGTTCGACCTGTCACGCGAGGTCGAGTTCTCCACCTTCGCCGTCCCCTACATCGTGGGCGAGATCAAGCGGTTCTTCCGCGACACGACCTGGGCCGTCCACGTGCCGCGGCGCCTGCAGGAACTGCGCGTGGACATGGCCAAGGCCAAGGAGCAGCTGGCCACGGAACTGGACCGCGACCCGACGGTCAGGGAACTCGCCGAGCACCTCGACATCAGCGAGGACGAGGTCACCGAAGGAGTCGTCGCGGCCAACGGTTACACGGCCGGCTCACTGGACGTTCCCGTCGACTCCGGTGACAGCGGCCAAGGCGGCCCCTCGGGACGCACCGTGGCCGACCTCATGGGCGAGCCGGACCCCGGTATGGTCATGGTTGAGGACCTGCACACCTTGGCCCCTCTCCTGGAAGAGCTCGGTGAGCGCGATCGCAGCATCATCGAAATGCGCTTCGGCCAGGAAATGACCCAGAGTCAGATTGGCGAGGAACTCGGCATCTCCCAGATGCAGATCTCCCGACTGCTCGCCCGCACCCTCACCAAGCTTCGCACCGGAATGTCGGCCGAGAACAACACTCCGGTCCAGCCCTGAGCCGTCGGTCCGATCTGCAGAGCGCCCGCCTCGACCAGCCCCATCCGGTCGGGGCGCCGCTGCTTTTCGAAGTCGTGGATGTACCGGCCAGGTCGTGCCGGCAGCCGGCGAAGGCCGCCTCCTGGGCGTCGAGCCGAACGATCAGGCCGGTTCCGCTCGAACACCTCCATGTGTGGGGGCCGGCAGATAGCGGCACAGGACCGCGCCGAGGATTCCGATCCCTTCCAACCTGACTCTGCCTACTGGGCCGACCCCGCCCGAGTGGAGGTGAATCGCACCATGGGTTCCCTGTCCAGGCCGGATCCGAGTGCTTCTCCGCTCAGCTGCCAGGGATTTCGTCGGTCAGCTCTTCCATCCGCAGCAGGTCGTGCGGATTCAAGCCGGTCAGCTCTGCGACTTCGGCAACATCGGCACCTCGGCGGACGGCCAGAACCGCGTCCAGCTCGACGTCGGCGCGTGCCGCGTCGACCGCGGCCTCCATATCGCGCAGACGGGTGACAGCCAGTTCGAGAGGTGCGAGATCCATAGCCGAATGCCCTCACGGTCGACCGCACCGTCAGCCGGCCGATTTTCCGGATCGATTGTCTACTGCCTGATTTTCCAGGGCAGTTCAGCGGCTGATGCCCGGCCCCGACAAGGCCTGCCGGCCATGCCCATGCGATCTCCACCGACATCCGGCGCCTCGCCCACCCACTCCCCCGGAGACTACGGACAGCCCAACGCCGGTCAGCATCGGAGAGTGGACATCGCCTCGAAACCGGTGACTTCCGAGATGCCGTACGGGGCTGTGGACGGCCTTGCCCAAGGGAAGATTTACATCGTTATCGAGTACCAGCCTCGTTCCACAGCGGGGAGGACTACCACACCTGCGGTGCGCGAAGTGCGTCGCCAGGTGCGTGGGATGCCGACGGGGCCCGACGGCGTTCCTTCCGTCGGGCCCCGTGTTCGGTACGGAGGCTGACGTGCGTCTGCAGAGTGCGTTGGCCGCTTGGCCCGCAGCAACTCCCAGGCTTCAACGCCCAGCCGTGCGTCCCAGACGCTTAGAAGTAGTGCTTGCGCCCGCCGACCTGGCGTCCGGCCGCGCCGAGGATCCACAGAATCGCACCGACTACGACGAGCACACCGCCGACGGTCGTCAGCAGCGAGACACCGACCAGAAGGCCGATGAGGAGCAGAATGGCGCCAAGGATGAGCATGTCGGTTCCGATCTTCATGTCATTTCGGTGCGTACGAGCCGTTGACTCACCTGGCTCGCAGCACCCTCTTCGAGCCCGTCGCACACCGAGGGCCCGGCGAGAGCCCGGCGTCGCCCGTGAAATGGGCGGCGCCCGGTCTCTGTCGTGCTCTCTCCGTGTGCCCCGCCTTCGAACGCGCATGCGCATGTGGCCGCTGGACTGCCCGTTGGGGTGTGGAGAGGCCGGGTTACTCTCCAGCCATGAGCACTGTGGATCCCTTGCTGAAGAGGTTGACCGACCGAGTGGAGAGGGAGGGCCTCACCCTGCCGATCACGCTCGTCGTGAGCGGTACCACCGTTACCGGAGAGGTGGTGCCGCATGCCGTCTGGGCAGCCCACATCGCAGAGCAGCTCGCCGATTCAGAGAGCCGGGCGAGCGTCTTCTCCGCCGATTTCGCGTGGGAAAAGGACCAGCCGGAGCGAGACGGCCGCTACCTCCACTTGAACGGTGGCAAGGTCGTCAGCGCTGGAGCCGCGTTCCCCGAGCGTGGTGGTCTGTTCCGCATTGGGCTCGATGAGGTGAGCGGTTGGTTCCTGGGCGAGATCCAGGTCCACTGACGCAGGGAAATCCGTCATACGGGCCGCCCCAACAGGTCAGAGGAAGCGGCGCATCGGCATGACGGACGCTTCCTTGACGCGCTGGAGGGGCGAGCGCCGCTTCCAGCGGCCGGGCCTGATCGGCTCGCTGTGTTCGAGGTCTTGCGTGAAATGGTCCTCGAGTATCGCGGTGAAGGCAGGGTCCAGGACGGCGAGCATGACCTCTTCGTCGTGGTCCAGGGAGCGGCGGTTGAAGTTCGTCGAGCCGACGAGTGCCATGGTGCGGTCGATGGTGACGACCTTGGTGTGGAGCATCGTGGGCTGGTACTGGAAAATCTTCACGCCGCAGGCGGTGAGGTCCTCGTAGTAGTGCTGCCCTGCCAACTGGCAGACTCTTTTGTCCGTGTGCGGGCCCGGCAGCAGGATCTCGATCTCGACCCCACGGCGGGCGGCGGCGCACAGCAGCTCGATGAAGTACGCGTCCGGTGCGAAGTAGGCGGTGGCCAGCCGGATTCGCTCCTCCGCCGACTCGATCACCACGCGGAACAGGGTCTGCATGTCCTGCCAGCCGAAACTGGCCGAGCCCCGCACCACCTGCACGACCGCCCCGCCCTGCGGGGTATGGGGGCTGAACCGGTCTCGGTCGTCGAAGAGTTCGTCGTGGCACTCGGCCCAGTTCTGAGCGAAAGCGGCGGCCAGCCCGTCCACGGCCGGCCCGCGGACCTGGACGTGGGTGTCGCGCCATTCGTTCGGGTTACGGGCATCTCCGCACCACTCCTCGGCGATGCCGACACCGCCGGTGAAGGCCGTCTCCTCATCGACCACCAGCACCTTGCGGTGGCAGCGGTGGTTCTGCTTCAGGGGTGACAGATACAGTGGCTTGCGGAACCAGGCCACCTGCACGCCGGCCCGCTCCATCGAATCCAGCTGGTCCTTCTCGATGAGCCGGCTGCCGAATCCGTCCAGCAGCAGACGCACCCGCACTCCTTCGCGCGCCCTCTCCGCCAGCGCGTCGGCGAACTGCTGGGCGATCTCGCCCTTCCAGTACACGAACGTCACCATGTCGACCGTGTGCCGGGCAGACCGGATGCTGTCCAGCATGGCGCCGAAGATCTCGTCGCCGTTGCGGAGCGGGACCAGCGCGTTGCCTTCGGTCGCTGCGATGCCTATGAGTCTCTCCAGCCGCCGTCTGAGCCTCTGGGCACGTTCATCGAGGCCGGCAGCGACGCTTTCCTCCTTCGAGTGCGAAACGCTGGGTGCTTCCGCTCGCTCGGGCAATTCTGCGGGAGCACTCTCTGTGTGTGTCATGGGTGCACCTTCCTGGACGGCGGCAGCCGGGTGAACACGATGCGATACAGCGCGGCGTTGGCCTGTCGATCGCCGCCCAAGTTGAGCCGACGCGAGCTCCAACAGGCCGAGGAGTACTCGACGGGGCTGACTCCGCACAGCGGCGAACGACGCCTCGGTGCTCAGCCACTCGGGGTTGTCTCCCGTGGAGAGGTCACCACACCGGCGGCAGGATCACAGCGCCGCCTGTTGATCCTCGCGGGGTTTCGCAGGCGAGTGGAAAGGCAATCGCCGCGAGCGTGGCCGCCTCCTCGAATCACCACCGTGGACAACGCTTGAGGCGAGTTGGCCTTCCAGTACCTGTAGGCGCTGCCCTCTGGCCTACGAGTCGCATCCGGACGGGCAGGGCTTTCCGCGCTCGCTCCACTCTTGATCGTTTCTCGGCCTCGAGGTTGGCCTCAAAACCACAGGTCAGCACCGGCAGAGCGGCGTCTTCGACACTGGCAGAGCAACAGGCAGCACGTGATGAGTCGCTTGAAGGCACGTTTCTGGTGATCAGCGGGCTGCGGAACGGGGGTTGACGGCCGTTGATGCCTCGGGGTGGAGCGTGAAGACCTGGTCCAGGTCGGCGATGCGCAGGATCCGGACGGTGTGGGCAGGGACCGCGACCAGAGCTCTCTGTAGCCACGTTGCGTGCCGCCGGCAGTGCCGTGATGCCGTTGGAGTCGCAGAACTTCAGGTCGGCCGGATCGAGGACCTGCAGTTGCCCACTTACCTGGGTGAGGCTGTCCATGACGCGGCGAAGTTCGGGTGCCGTCGCGTAATCGAGATCACCAGCGATCTCCAGTACGGGACCGGTGGCTGCGTCCCGGACAGTGATCGTCAGCCTGCTCAGGTCAGGTCTTCGCTCGCGGGAGTGGGGAGCGGTGCGGGCACGCCGAGGGCGAGCAGCGCGGTGTCGTCGTCGAGTCCGTCGCCGAAGCCGGCGAGCAGGCCGGCCAGGGCGGTGATCAGGGCCTGGGGCCCAACTGCGGGTTGTTCGGCGGCGAAGGCGCGCAGGGCGTCGTCGCCGTAGAGCTCACGCTTGGGCCCGGTACGGGCTTCGGTCAGTCCGTCTGTGTAGAGCAGCAGGGTGTCGCCGGGGAACAGTTGAGTGTGGGCGGCTGTGAACCGTGCCTCGGGCAGGACGCCAATGAGCATGCCACAGGGGGTGGGCAGGTAGTGCGCGGTGTTGTCGGCCCGTTGGATCAGTGCGGAGGGGTGGCCGCCGGAGGCCAGGTGCACTCTGACTTGTCCGCCACCGGGGTGGAGGACGCCGAAGATGGCGGTGCAGTAGCGGGGGTCACCGCTCCGGTACCGCTCGTTCAGCACGGTGTTCAGGGTGGTCAGCACGGCGACGGGGTCCGGGTCGTGCAGGGCGGCCGCCCGCAGTGTGTAGCGGGTCAGAGAGGTGACCGCGGCGGCCTGAGGGCCTTTGCCGCACACGTCGCCGAGGAAGAACGCCCACCGGTCCTCGCCGAGGGGGAACAGGTCGTAGAAGTCTCCGCCGAGCAGATCCGGAGAGGCGGTGTGGTAGTAGGAGTCGGCCTCCAGGCCCGGAACCATGGGCAGTTCGGCGGGCAGCAGGCTCTGCTGAAGGACGGCGAGAGCTTCCTGGAGCCGCTCGCGGTCGGCCTCGGCCTGCCGGCGCGCATCCTCGGCCATTTGGCGAGCGCGCAGCAACTCGGTCTCGTAGGCGCGGCGGCTGCGGGCGTCGAAGATGGTGGTGCGGACAAGCATCGGTTCGCCGTCGTGGCTGGTCTTCACCGTCGAGGTGACGAGCACCGGCATCCGCTGCCCGTTGGCGGTCTTGATGTCGAGGGCGATACCGCCGACCTCACCGTTCATCTGCAACAGGGGGGCGAAGTGCGTCTCGTGGTAGAGCTTCCCGCCCACGGTGAGCAGATCGATGAACCGCATCCGACCAACCACCTCCCGCCTGGACAGGCCCAGCCACTCCAGCAAGGTGGTGTTGATCTTCGCGATGGTGCCGTCCATCAGAGTCGACAGGTAGCCGCACGGAGCCTGCTCATACAGCTCCTCTGCGCTGTCCTCCAGGAGAGCGGTGAAGGCCACACCCGTGGCCTCCGCACCAGGATCCTGCCCCTGGTCCGGATCCTGGTCGGTGCGGCGGCACATCACCGGGCCACTTGCATGAAGTCGGCGATCGCCTCAGCAGTGGCCTGCGGTGCACTCAGCTGCGGGCAGTGCCCCGTCGCCTCCAGCGTGACCAGGCGGCTGCCGGGGATCGCGGCGTGGACGAAGGCACCGACCTCGCGGGGGGCGATCACGTCCTGCTTGCATTCCAGCACCAGCGTGGGCACCGCGACCGTCTTGAGGTCTTCACGGCTGTCGGACAAGAACGTCGTACGGGCGAAGACCCGGGCCATGTCCGGGTCGGTCGCACAGAACGACGCAGTCAGCTCCTTGCCGAGTTCCGGTTGGTCCGCGTTACCCATGATCCCCGGGGCCATCGCCGCCGACCAGCCCAGATAATTCGACTCCAACGACTCCAACAACTCATCGATGTCGTCCGCGCTGAACCCGCCCCGGTACCCGTCCTCGTCTATGTAGCAGGGCGACGGAGCCACCATCACCAGCCGGGAGAACCGCTGCGGCGCCTTGGCCGCTGCGAGAACCCCGACCACGGCACTGACCGAATGCCCCACGAAGGTCACTTCCCGCAGATCGAGCTCCTCGCAGATCTCGAGCACATCCAAGGCATAGCCTCCCAGGGAGCTGTAGCGCTGCTCACTCCAAGCCGAAGGGTCCGAGTGGCCGGAGCCCACGTAATCGAAGAGCACCACCTGGAAGCCCTCGGCCAGCATGGGGACCACCAGGCGCCACATGTTCTGGTCACAGCCGAACCCGTGCGCCAGCAGGAGCACAGGCCCGTCCTTGCGGCCGGTGACGGTGACGTTGTTTCTGCGACGGATGTCTGTGCCCTCCGTTTTCCTCTCACTCGGAGCGAGCGCACCGAAGCAGCTGCCCCGGCCCGAATCGGCGACCGAGCCGAAATCGCGGCCACGAGGACTGGTGGAAAAGTGATCGTCCGTATGCGTGGAGTCCATTAAGGGCCCTCCTTGATATGGCACGCTCAACGAATTCCCGCCGGACAAGAGCCGTGCCGGAATCCATGAGCGAGCCGAATGGAATGCGAAACACATCTGACCGCCCGCAGTGAATCCGATACAGACGCAGGCGTGAAATCAAGGATCTCGAAACGGGTGCCACTTCGGGACAGCCCTCACCCCTGGATAATATCGGCTGGCGATGTTATTCCCACGCGTGACTCCACCACGCGAAATTTCCCACAATTCGGGACCACGTCCCCAAAGATTCCGGCCCCGGCGCCGCAGAGTGCGCGTCGAAGTCAGGCGGGAACGATGTTCTCGGCCATCGGGCCCTTCTGGCCCGGCACGATGTCGAAGGTGACCTTCTGACCTTCGAGCAACTCACGGAAGCCATCGGCCGCGATGTTCGAGAAGTGGGCGAACACATCGGCACCGCCATCACCCTGCTCGATGAAGCCGAAACCCTTTGCCGCGTTGAACCACTTCACAGTGCCAGACGCCATGTAATATCTCCTTTGGGGCAGTACGGCGGGACCCGCAAATACACGGATACCGGGCCGCCGCGATGACACCCCTCCCGGGATGACCGGAAACACAAAAGCGCTCCCAACGGCCGAAAATACCGTCAGAGGCGCTTGAATTTTGGGAACCAATACGGCAACCGAGACCGACAGTAGCATGCCATAGCGGCGCTGTGAATAATGCGATCCCATTCTTCTCGTCGCGATAAAAACACTCCGGGCACGGTGCGCTAAATCCTCACCTCACGGCCGCAGCTATCGATCGATCCGGAGCACAACATTCAGGTAAGCGCGGTCGCCGTGCACGAACGGGTCCGCACCGCCACCGTCCATACGCCCCGCCACCGGGCAGAACGACCGGCGCGTCACTTGCCGCCGTGGATGCGGGATCCGACGGAACCCGGCCGCACTCCCTCAGGACATCGCGAACCGGCCCTTCACCCCACCACACCCGACACGAACCCGAACGCCTCAGCAGCTGGGCGTTCGCCGACACCGACTACACCAAGCACGTCGGACCTCGCCGCGCTGGTGGCGCCCGGAACGCTCTGCGTTCCGGGCACCCCGCGTGGCGGAAGCCGCGAAGTCCCTGGGCCGTTGCGGCCCGCTAACCGTCTGCGGCCGGGGCCGTGGGGCTCGCTGCTTCCGCGGCGCGCCGGTATTCGGCGTTGATGCGCTGGGCTTCTTCGAGCTGGTCCTCGAGGATGACGATGCGGCAGGCAGCCTCGATCGCGGTGCCCTGGTCGACGAGTTCCCGGGCACGGGCCGCGATGCGCAGCTGGTAGCGGGAGTAACGGCGGTGGCCCCCCTCGGAACGGAGCGGGGTGATCAGGCGGGCTTCGCCCAGGGCGCGCAGGAAGCCCTGAGTGGCGCCGATCATCTCGGCGGCCCGGCCCATCGTATAGGCCGGGTAGTCGTCGTCATCGAGACGGCCGAACGAGTCGTCTGCGGTCATTTGCACCTCTCTCATGGAACGCGTGGAGGGGCCCCGATGCCTTTTGGCACCAGGGCCCCGAAGGAACTGCTACACCATCTGCCGGCCCTGATACTGCGCCGGCCTTCTGTTTCCGCGTGCCCACCCGGGAGGGGGCGGGAACTGCGGGGATCGCGGTTGCTTGACCGGAGACCACCTCACTTTCGATGTCCTGCGGTACCCGGGCTCAAGGCATTCGCCCGGGCGATCCTGATGGCGCCTGGCTCCTCCGTTCTTCCCTCTGGGATCACTTACTTGTCGATTCGGTACTGCGTACTGCTGGTGCTACGTACTGCTGTGGCCTGCGACAGCGCCACTCTCCGGCAGCCAGTCCCGTCGCCGCTCATGCGTCCGCCCTGGCTCAGAAACCCGCTGTCGAACTTCCCGGTACGCGCGCCCGCAGCCGACGCCTTCACCGAGGTGCTGCTCACTGACTTCGCTGCTGGGTACTGCCACTGCGCTACTGCACCCGGCAGCCCCTGATCACTGCGGGCCACCCGGTCCGGTCGTCAGCCCCGTCGCCCGTACTGCAACCGCTCCGGCTTCGGAACTCCACCACCGCACCGTCCTGCGAACGGCACTTGCGTGTACTGCTTCCCGGCAGTTCGTATCTGCCAGGCCCTATTGTCTCCCTGGGTACGAGAGAAACCATAACCAGCACACTGGTCAATGTCTACTCCGGCGAGCATAGATTTCTGGGTGTTCACCAGTGAGGTAATCGGCATCGAACAGCAAGGGCGGCATGAGCAAACCCGTCGTCCAGGCATCCGTCTGCGACAACGCGGGGTTCATGCCGTACTCCCGTGACGGGGCATCTCGGCATCAGCCGACGGTTGCTCGGCCAAGGTCGCCGGGGCCGCCCTGCGCGTCGGAAGCTTGCCCTGGGTGACAGCGAGAGCCGCTCCGGAGATCCCGCTCCGACCGTCGAGAGGCGGCAACGCACCCCTGCGTCGCAACATGTACCCGGGCAGACGGACATCATGGGGGGGGACGTAGGGCAAGAACCGCGCGACAGATCCTCAACACACTCAGCCGCTCATCGAACATCCACGTCCGGTCCACGGCAGAACTCGCCGGCCATGTCACCTCAGCGACAGCGGCCTTCGACAAGAAACGCGAGGAGAAGGGACAGGCACCGGTACGCAGGAAACCTGAACTGCGCTCCGTTCCACGGACCGTCGGACATCACTGACGGCTACTCGCGTATCGGCACCTGCTCCGCCGCGCACGCGTCCCGCCCGCCGGTGCCGGTCACGCGTCCCCGTACGCCTCTCCCCCCAGCTCGAACTCCGCGGTGCCGGCGGTGACATCGGCCAGCCACGCGCGGAACGCGTCCACGTCGGCGTCCGGCAGACCGATCTCGATCGTGACCGCCTCCCCGTAATGGACGTCACGCACCTCACGTCCCGTGGACCGCAGGTCGTTCTGGACCTTGCCGGCGCGCTGGTGGTCGACGGTGACGGTGGCGAGCCGGAAGCGGCGGCGGGTGAGGGTGCCCAGCGCGTCGAGCGCCTCACCGACCGCTCCTCCGTAGGCGCGGATGAGGCCGCCCGCGCCGAGCTTCACGCCTCCGTAGTAGCGGGTCACGACGGCGACGACGTACCGCATCTCGCGGCGCGTGAGCATCTGGAGCATGGGGACGCCCGCCGTGCCGCCCGGTTCGCCGTCGTCGCTCGCCTTCTGCACGGAGGCGTCGGCGCCGATGACATACGCGTAGCAGTTGTGGGACGCGGTGGGGTGCTCCTTGCGGATGCGCGCGACGAAGTCCTGGGCCTCGCGCTCGGTGGCCGCGGGCGCGAGCGCGCACAGGAACCGGGAGCGGTTGATCTCGGTCTCGTGCACGCCCTCACGGGCCACGGTGCGGTACTCGTCCTGCATCCGGCCAGCGTATGCCGCGTGCCGGGGTTCGCTCGCCCCCGCCCGTCGCCCGGGTCACGCGGTGGTGAATACTCGCTCGTCGTCGCAGCGGTCGCGGGGCGTTCTGCCCTACGGCTTCCTGCGGGATGCCCCCAGGGTCCGTACCGGCACGACAGAAAGCAGTCCCGCCCATGACCGGCACGCAGGCCGAAGGCGCCCAAAGCACGGCCGTCCGGCCGCCGTCCCCACGATGGCGGTCCTGGCTCCTCGAAGGTCTCAGCGAGACGACGGCCCGGCATCCGGGACCGCACGGCACGCCGCCGGCCGAGCACAAGGGCCACACCTGGTGGCGGGTGATGTGCCTGACGGGCGTGGACTACTTCTCGACCCTCGGCTACCAGCCGGGCATCGCCGCCCTCGCCGCGGGACTGCTCTCCCCGCTGGCCACCCTGGTCCTGATCGCGCTCACGCTCGGCGGCGCGCTGCCGGTCTACCGCCGCGTCGCCAAGGAGTCCCCGCACGGCGAGGGTTCCATCGCGATGCTGGAACGGCTCCTTCCGTGGTGGGCGGGGAAGCTGTTCGTCCTGGTGCTGCTCGGGTTCGCCGCCACGGACTTCATGATCACGATCACGCTGTCGGCGGCGGACGCCGCGGCGCACGTCGTCGAGAACCCCTTCGCGCCCGCCTCGCTCGACGGCGCGAACACCTGGATCACGCTGTTCCTGGTGGCGGGCCTCGGCGCGGTGTTCCTCAAGGGATTCCGTGAGGCGATACGGGTGGCGGTCGTGCTCGTCGCCCTCTATCTCATGCTGAACGTCGTCGTCCTCATATCCGCCGCGTGGCACGTCCTCACCGAGCCGGTGAAGATCGGAAACTGGTGGGACGCCATGACCGCTGCGCACTCCTCGCCCGTCGCGATGATCGGCGTGGCGCTCCTCGTCTTCCCGAAGCTGGCGCTCGGCATGTCCGGCTTCGAGACGGGCGTCGCCGTGATGCCCCAGGTACGCGGCGACGCCACGGACACGTACGAGCGGCCCGCGGGACGGGTGCGGGACACCCGCAAGCTGCTCACCACGGCCGCGCTGATCATGAGCGGCTTCCTGCTGCTCTCCAGCCTCGCGACGACGATCCTCATCCCCCAGTCCGCGTTCGAGAGCGGCGGCCCGGCCAACGGCCGCGCCCTCGCGTTCCTCGCGCACCAGTACCTGGGCGAGGGCTTCGGCACGGTGTACGACGTCTCCACCATCGCCATCCTGTGGTTCGCCGGCGCCTCCGCACTCGCGGGGCTCCTCAACCTCGTGCCGCGCTATCTGCCGCGCTACGGCATGGCCCCGGAGTGGGCGCGCGCCGTCCGCCCGCTGGTGCTCCTCTTCATGGCGATCGCGGTCCTCATCACGCTCTGGTTCAACGCGAACGTCGACGACCAGAGCGGCGCGTACGCGACCGGTGTCCTGGTCCTGATGCTGTCGGCGTCGTTCGCCTCGACGGTCGCGGTGCGCTCGCGCGGGCGCCGGGCCGCGACCATCGGCTTCGGGGCGATCACCGCCGTATTCGGGTACACGCTCGTCACGAACGTCATCGAGCGGCCCGACGGCATCAAGATCGCACTCCTCTTCATCGTCGGCATCCTCCTCACCTCGTTCGCGTCGCGCGTGCACCGCGCGTTCGAACTGCGGGCGGGCGACGTCACGTTCGACGCGACGGCGGCGCGGATCATCGACGAGGCCGCGGGCCACGGCCCGCTGCGGATCATCGCGAACGAGCCCGACGAGCACTCGAAGGCCGAGTACCGCGCCAAGGAGTACAGCCAGCGCGAGCAGACCCACATCCCGGACGGGCGGCCCGTCCTGTTCCTGGAGGTCTTCGTCCACGACTCGTCGGACTTCACCGCGCCGGTGGAGGTCCACGGCGACGAGAAGCACGGCGTACGCCGCCTGCGCGTCCAGGGCGCGGGCGTGCCGAACACCATCGCGGCCGTCCTGATGAGCCTGCGGACCCGCACGGGCGAGGTGCCGCACGCGTACTTCAACTGGACCGAGGGCCACCCCGTCAGCCATCTGCTCCGCTTCCTCGTGTTCGGCGACGGCGAGGTCGCGCCGGTCACCCGCGAGGTGCTGCGCCGCGCCGAGCCCGAACCCGCCCTGCGGCCCCGCGTCCACGTGGGCTGACCTGCGCGCACGGCACTCCGGAATAGGATGTGGCGCCCACGTGTGGGGGACGGCCGGGACGGAGGGCGAGGGGACATGACGCGGGACGGACACGACGGCCGGCGGCCGCGGCGCCGGGGCCAGGGCGAGCTGGAGGCCCAGGTCCTCACGGCGCTGTGCGAAGCGCCGGGCCCCGTGTCGGCGGCGTGGGTCCAGGAACGGATCGGCGGCGACCTCGCCTACACGACCGTGGTGACGATCCTGACGCGCCTCCTCGCGAAGAGCGCGGTGACCCGCGCCCGCGACGGCCGCTCCTTCCTGTGGACACCGGCCGCCGACGGGGCGGGGCTCGCCGCCCTGCGGATGCGCAAGGTGCTCGACGGCGAGACGAACCGCGAGGCGGTCCTCGCACGCTTCGTCACCGCGCTGCCGCCGGGCGACGAACAACTCCTGCGGGACCTCCTCGAACAGGCGGAACGGCCGGACGCAGCCCCCGGCCCCGGCGAAGGCTGAGCCGGGCGATGGGCGTCTTCGTCTTCCTGCCGCTGGTGCTGCCGCTCACGGCGTGGCCCGTGGCGCGCCTGGCCGAGCAGCATCTCCACCCGCGCACCGCGACCCGCCTCCTGACGGCCGTCACGGGAGTGATGGCCTCGTGCAGCACGCTGTGCCTGGCGCTCCTCATGGTCGTCGGCACGGCCCAACTGCCCGGGAATCCGCTCCCCGACGGCTGGTCGGACCCCGAGGTGCGGGCGGCCGTGCCGTACGACGAGGTGGCGGGCAGGGCCGCGATCCCCGCCCTCGCCGCCGTGCTCGTGGTCTGTACGCGGGTCGTCGTCCGGCACCACTTGGTGCGGCGCCGGGCCAGGCGGGCGCTCGCCGGCCTTCGCGCGCCGGGCGTCGCGGTCGTGCCGGACACGGAGCCGTACGCGTACGCGCTGCCCGGTGGCGACCGCGATCGGGTGGTCGTCACGACCGGGCTGCTTGCCGTCCTCACCGGACCTGAGCGCAGGGCGCTGTTCGCGCACGAGCGGGCCCATCTTGCGGCCCGGCACCATCGCCATCTGATGGTGGCGCAGTTGGCGGCGCGGGCCAATCCGTTCCTGCTGCCGCTGCGCACGGCGGTGGCGTACTCGACGGAGCGGTGGGCCGACGAGGATGCGGCGCGCTCCGTGCACGACCGCCGCGTGGTGGCCCGCGCGATCGGCAAGGCCGCCCTCGTCCCGCGCGCCGCGCCGGCCCCCACGCTTGCGGGCCTCGCGGCGCCCGGCCCGGTTCCCCGCCGGGTCGCGGCCCTCCTGCGCCCGGCCCCTACGGCGCACAGCTGGCCACCGGTCGGCACGGGGATCGGTCTCGCGGCCTGGGCGGCCGCCGTAGGCACAGCCGCGTCGGCGATGTCGTCGGCGAACTCGGCGGTGACCATGATCCGCATCCTGCACGCGGCCACGTTCCTCTGACCTCGTCCGGGGGGAATCCCGCAGGGCACCGCCCTGTTGACTCCGGAAAACGCCCGTCGACCCCAGGAGGCAGCGCATGTACGGCGATCAGGAGACGGTCCGCAGGATCCTCACGGAGCTCGGTGACACCTGGGCGGTCGTGGGCCTCTCCTCGAACAGGGCGCGCGCCGCGTACGGCGTCGCCGAGGCCCTCCAGCGCTTCGGCAAGCGCGTCGTCCCGGTCCACCCGAAGGCCGAGACCGTCCACGGCGAGCAGGGCTACGCGTCCCTCGACGAGATCCCGTTCAAGGTCGACGTGGTCGACGTCTTCGTCAACTCCCACCTCGCGGGCCAGGTGGCCGACGAGGCCCGCGCGATCGGCGCGGAAGCGGTCTGGTTCCAGCTCGGCGTGATCGACGAGGCGGCCTACGACCGCACGCGCGAGGCGGGCCTCGCGATGGTCATGGACATGTGCCCGGCGATCGAGATCCCGCGCCTGGGCTGAAGCGCGCGGCCTGAGCGTCCCCGTCCTCACATGCACGCGATCGGCTCGATCGCCCCCGGCCACCGCTCCACAACGCTCCCTGTGCGCACATACGCGTCCAACTTGTCGGTGGAGAGCCACAGTTGGCGCCGGCCGTCGCGGTATCCGGTGTCCATGGCCCCCTCGGGCAGCCGCGTCTTCGCCCCGTACGAGGAGTGCAGGAGTTCGCGGGGCAGCGAGTGTTCGGGGTCCCGCAGGTACTGGCGGTCTCCGAGGTGGAGGAACTCCGCCGACTGCCAGTCGCAGTGCTCGGGGCCGGCCGTGCTGAAGATCTCGGACGCGGGGGCCGGTCGCCCCTTGCGGTCCGCCCACACCCGGATGTCGAGGTGCGCGCGGTCCCGGCGGGCGAACTCGGACGGATCGCACTGGGCATACGTCTCCAGACCCCAACCCGGCCTGCGCGGCAGGTCCTTGGCGACGATCACGGCCACGCGGGTGCGGTTCCCGACGTCGTACGAGTACAGGACGCGGCGGCCCGCCTCGCGCTCGACGCGATAGCCGCGGCGCGGCAGGGACCGGGAGAACTCGTCGGCCACGAGCGCGCTCAGGGCCTGGTCCGGCGAGTCCGCGCTGTCCGACGCGCCCCAGCCGTCGTCCCCGCTGCCGCCCTGGTACGGCTTGCCCGCGCATTCGAGGGCGAGGACGGAGGCGCCCCCGCCCTGGACGTTGTC
Source organism: Streptomyces sp. NBC_01003 (assembly GCF_045162695.1). Taxonomy (NCBI): domain Bacteria; kingdom Bacillati; phylum Actinomycetota; class Actinomycetes; order Kitasatosporales; family Streptomycetaceae; genus Streptomyces; species Streptomyces sp. NBC_01003. The sequence continues at coordinate 8,401,330 of NZ_CP108707.1, read as the reverse complement.
CTCGTCGCCGTCGACGTCGGGCGCCTTCGCCTTGAGCGGACCGCGGTAGGGGGCCGCTGGCGAGGATCCGGTCACCACCAGGCCCTCGGGGACCGGCGTGCCTGTGTCGCAGGCCGCCACGGACACCAGCGACATCAACGCCGCCACCAGCACGGCCACCGTACGGATTCTCATTCCTCGCCCCACCTGCTTCTCCGCCCCTGCCCCGCGCTGCTGCGCGGAGCCGCTCCTCGGACGCGGCGGCCTCCGGATTCGTTCACCGGCTGGCGGATCAGTTCACGCCGAGCCCTTCGAGGACGACCGCGCCGGGCAGGTCGAGGAACGCCTTGCCGGGCACGATGAGCTTGCCGCGGCGCGTTCCGCTGCCGATCAGGACGTGCGGCCGGTCGACGACCGCCGCGTCCACGAGGAGCGGCCAGTCGGTGGGCAGCCCGATCGGGGTGATGCCGCCGTACTCCATGCCGGTGGCCCCGATGGCCGTCTCCATCGGGGCGAACGACGCCTTACGGGCGCCCAGTTGACGCCGCACGACGCCATTGACGTCGACCCGGGTGCCGGAGAGGACCAGGCAGGCGGCGAGCGTCGTCTCACCGCCGCGCTTGCCCGCGACGACGACGCAGTTCGCGGAGTCCTGGAGCAGTTCGGGGCCGTAGCGCTCGACGAACGTGGCCGTGTCCGCCCACTCGGGCTCGGTGTCGACGTGGATCAGCTGCTCCGCCGGGACCGTGCCGTGCCAGTTGCGTACGGCGTCGGCCACCGGGTCCGTGAGCAGGTCGAGCGCTTCGGGAGCGGGGCGGACGCGGTCGAAATTTCCGATGGGTGCGCGCATGTCGGCACGCTAACAGCCGTCCGGGGCGAGTGAGTCGGGCGTCTCAGCGTACGGGCGGCACCGATACGGCCATGGTCATCTCCATCGCCTCGGTGCCGTCGTTGCGGTACGTGTGCGAGGAGTCGGCCTCGAACGAGACGCTGGATCCGGCGGGCACGCGGTACTCGGCGCCGTCCACGACCAGGGTCAGCTCCCCGGCCGTCACATGGAGCAGCTCGACGGTGCCCGCGGGGTGGGGGTCGGAGCCGCTGCCGTCACCCGGCTCCAGGCGCCAATCCCACATCTCCAGGGGGCCGGGGGCCTCGGTCCCGGCGAGCAGGCGGTTGTAGCTGCCGCCTTCAGTGCTCCACAGGCGTACGGCCTGCTCGGGCGGGACGATGCGGACCTTCGGGCCCTGCTCGTAGTCGAGCAGGGTGGTGATGCTGATGCCGAGCGCGTCACCGATCTTGACGACGGTGCCGATGCTGGGGTTGGTGCGGGCCTGCTCGATCTGGATGAGCATGCCGCGGCTGACTCCGGCGCGGGTGGCGAGACCGTCGAGGGTGAAGCCCCGCTCGGTGCGCCAGCGCTTGACGTTGCGGCCGAGGGACTGGGTCAGCAGATCGAGGTCCGACACATTCCGTCCAATATTCTGGATGACAGCGTTCAATTCATTGAACTAACCTGTGGTGCAACAAAGCATTCACCGATGTTCACCACACTGTACTGCGAGGCAGACCATGACAGCACTCTTCGCCCTGGCCACCAGCCTCATGTGGGGCCTGGCCGACTTCGGCGGAGGGATCCTCACCCGGCGAACGCCCGCGCTCACGGTCGTGGTGGTCTCGCAGGGCATCGCCGTCGCGGTACTCGGCGCGATCGTGGCCGCGACCGGCGCCTGGAGCGAAGCGGGTCCGCAGCTGTGGTTCGCGGTCGCGGCCGGTCTCGTCGGCCCGGTCGCCATGCTCGCCTTCTACAAGGCCCTCGCCCTCGGCCCGATGGGCGTCGTCTCGCCACTCGGCTCGCTCGGCGTCACCGTCCCCGTGGCCGTCGGCCTGGTGCTCGGCGAGCGTCCCGGGCTGCTCCGGTTCGCGGGCATCGGCGTGGCCGTCGCAGGGGTGATCCTGGCCGGCGGTCCGCAGTTCAGGGGCGCGCCCGTGCAGCGCCAGGCCGTCCTGCTCACGCTGCTCGCCGCGTTCGGCTTCGGCGCGGTGATGGCCCTGATCGCGGAGGCCTCGACCACCGTGACGGGACTCTTCCTGGCGCTCTTCGTGCAGCGGGTGACGAATGTGGCGGCGGGCGGTACGGCCCTGTACGTGTCCGTGCGGCGCGGCGGCCGGGCGCTTCCCGAGGACGGCGGGATGAAGGTCGTCCGGTCGGCGCTCCCGGCGCTGGCGTTCGTGGGCCTCGCCGACGTGGCGGCCAACGGCACGTACGCGATGGCCGCGCAGCAGGGCCCGGTCACCGTGGCCGCCGTGCTCGCCTCGCTCTACCCCGTGGTGACGGCGCTGGCCGCGCGCGGTTTCCTCGGCGAGCGGCTGCGCGGGGTACAGGCCGCGGGGGCGGGCCTCGCACTGGTGGGCACGGTGCTGCTGGCGACAGGTTAGAGCCTGATCCGAACGAAAGGCCCTAGGCGCTCGCGCCCGGCTGCTGTACGCCCTCTTCGAGCTCTCCCAGGTCGGCGAGCGCGAGGAGTTGTTCGGAGGTGACGCCTTCGGGGATCGGGGCGGGGGCGGGCGTGCGCAGCGGCGGCTGCCACCCGTTCTCCTCGTCCCAGCTCCGGACGACCCGGGCGGGCGCCCCGGCCACGACCGCGTGGTCCGGCACCTCGCCGCGCACGACGGCACCGGCGGCGACCACGACGTTCCGGCCGATCCGCGCGCCGGGCAGGATCACCGCGCCGGTGCCGATCCAGCAGCCGGGCCCGATCTCCACCGGCTCCATGCGCGGCCACTGCTTGCCGATGGGCTGGTGCGGGTCGTCGTACGAGTGGTTGGTCGAGGTCACGTAGACGTACGGCCCGAAGTAGCAGTCGTTGCCGATCGTCACCGTCGTATCGGCGATGACATGGCTGCCGCGGCCGAGGACGACACCGTCGCCCAGGCGCAGGATCGGCTCGGAACCGAGGTCGAGGTCGGGCATCAGGCCCGCGGTGAGGGTGACCTGTTCAGCGATGATGCAGTGCGCGCCGAGGTGGATCCAGGGCTCGCCGAAGACCGTGCCCTGCGGGAAGGCCAGCTTGGTGCCATGGCCGAGGGACCCGAATCGGTAGCGGCCGGGATGCGCCGCGGTCACCGCGCCCGCGCGCTGCGCCAGGCGCCAGCCCGCCTGCACCGCGCGATGGGCGAGGCGTCCGGTGAAGTCGCGGGATGAGAACGCGTTCCAGTTCTTCGGCACAGCCTCACGTTACTCAGCCGTTTGCCACCGCGCAGAGCCCTCGCCTGTGATCTTCGCCCCACGCGGCACCCGCTCGGGGGCGTCCCGTACGGTTCGCTCTGGCGCGACACAGGCTGTGCGGAAGACCGAAGAGGAGACAGAGCGATGGGCCAGCAGGCACTCATCACCGGGATCGGCGGCAAGGATCCGGAGCTTGATGTGGAGGCGTTCGCCGCGCCGACCTCGGTCGTGATCGGCGAGGTCACCCTGCACGCCGGGGCGAGTGTCTGGTACGGCGCGGTGCTGCGCGCGGACTGCGGCCCGATCGTGCTCGGCGCCGACAGCAACATCCAGGACAACTGCACGGTGCATGTCGACCCCGGCTTCCCGGTGACGGTCGGCGAGCGGGTCTCCGTCGGGCACAACGCGGTCCTGCACGGCTGCACCGTCGAGGACGACTGCCTCGTCGGCATGGGCGCCACGGTCCTCAACGGCGCGGTGATCGGCGCCGGTTCCCTGGTCGCCGCCCAGGCCCTCGTCCCGCAGGGAATGCAGGTCCCGCCGGGCTCACTCGTGGCCGGCGTCCCCGCCAAGGTGAAGCGCCCGCTGACCGAAGAGGAGAGGGCGGGCATCACCCTGAACGGCACGCTCTACGTGGAGCTGGCGAAGGCCCACCGCGCGGCGCACGAGGACAGCTGACCGGCCTGGTCAGTCGGCGGCCGGGACCGGCTCTGCCTCGGCCGCCGCCTTCTTCGCCTTGCGCCTGACGATCAGCATGGAGGCCACGCCGATCAGCACGGCCGCGCCGAGCCCGTAGTACGAGAACCGCTTGAGCCAGTCCTCGGCGACCACGCCGATGTAGTAGATGACGGCGGTCGTGCCGCCGGCCCAGATGACACCGCCGAGGAAGTTCGCGATGAGGAACTTCCAGTACGGCATGTGCAGCACACCAGCGAGCGGGCCCGCGAAGATGCGCAGCAGGGCGACGAAGCGGCCGAAGAAGACGGCCCACATGCCCCACTTCTCGAAGGAGCGCTCGGCGGTCGCGACATGGGCCTCGCCGAAGTGGCGCGGGAACTTCTTGCCGAGCCAGGCCAGCAGGGGGCGTCCGCCCTTGCGGCCGATGGCGTATCCGATGGAGTCGCCGATGACGGCTCCCGCGCTGGCGCAGGCGCCCAGGATGATCGGGTTGACGTCACCGTGCTGGGAGGACAGCAGCGCCGCCGAGACCAGGACGATCTCTCCCGGCAGCGGGATGCCCAGGCTCTCGAGGCCGATGACCCCGGCCACCAGGGCATAGATGGCGACCGCCGGTACCGTGTCGAGCCACTCCTGGACGTGCAACGCCGATTCCTCCCGTGTCGGTGGGCGTGTGCCCGGCGCGCGCTCCCCCGCGTGCGCACGCCGGGCAGCCTACCCGGTCGAGGGAAACGGAGATGTCCGGCTCAGCTGTTGGGGCGCAGCGTCCAGACGACGGTCATTTCCCCGGTCACCGCACCGTCGGCGCGCTGGATAGCGACCGTCACCGGGAACTCGGGGCGCTCCCCCGCGTCGAGCTCGGCGACCACGTCGACGGCCGGGCGGCCGAGTGTGGCCGTCGCCGTGACGGGGCCCATGGCGAGCTTCTTGTACGCGATGTCGGCGCGCACAGCGAGCGGCACCGCCCGCGACAGCTGGTCCCCGAAGGCGGCGAGGACGATCGCGCCGCTCGCGGACTCGCCGAGCGTGAACATCGCTCCGGCGTGCGGGCCGCCGACGTGGTTGTGGTACTCGCTCTGGTCCGGCAGGGCCACTACGGCCTTCTCCGGGGTGGTCTCGAGGAATTCGATGTTCAGGGTCCGGGCCATCGGCACGGTGGCGGCGAGCATCTCGCCGATCGACATCTGTTCTGCGCTCATGCGGCGTGATGTTACCCGCGGGTAGCGACCTTTGCCATCCTCGATCCGGCGGTGGCTCTATCGTTGCTCGCCATGTGGCCAGGAGAGCAGGGTCCCGGGGGCGAGCAGAACCCGCAGGGCCGCCAACCGAATCCGTACCAGCAGCCGAACCCGCATCCGCAGCCGCCCGGACAGCAGGTCTGGAACGCGCCCACGATGCCCGCCGGTTCACCCCAGCCGTCGCCCGAACCCCCGAAGCGCAGACGGACGGCTCTCATCGCCGTGGTGGCCGCCGCCGCGGTCGTCGTCGCGTCCGTGGTCACCGGGGTCCTCGTCCTCGGCGGCGACAAGGACAAGAAGGACGACAACGCCGGACCCGGCCCCACGAAGTCCTCGGCGGCCGCGCCGAGCGCGACCGGCAACCCGCGCGCGGGCGGCGGCGTCGAGCCCACCGTGCACGGCTGGAAGACCGTGGTGAACACCGACCACGGCCTGGCGTTCGACGTTCCCTCCACGTGGCTGGTGAAGTCGAACGGCTGGGTCAACTGGGTCTCCAAAGACGGCGACCCGCGCGAGAAGCCGCTCATCGCCATGAGCAACCCGGCCTTCCTCGAAGAGAAGTGGTGCGTCTCCGACGACGACAAGGACGGCAACGAGGAGGAGTCCTCGCTCGGCGCGACCGGGTCACGAGGCAACAACGGCGCCAGGAGCACCGAGGAAGCCGCCACCGAGGACGCCACGATGTGGGTCTACGGCGCGTACTCACAGCCCGACAGGAGGAGCATCACCACGAAGCCGGCGGAGTCGTACACCACCGCGTCCGGCCTCAACGGCAGCCTGGTGACGGCCTCTTCGACGGGCGTCAAGCAGAAGAAGCACGGCAAGTGCACCTCTGACGGCAAGGCCGCCGTGTTCGCCTTCAAGGACGCCGACGGCGACTTCGCGTCCTGGTCGTTCTTCGGGCCCACGGGCGTCAAGGGTGAGGTGCCCGACGCGACGGTCAGGAAGATCGTCAGCACGGTGCGGCTCGTGGACGTCAGCGACTCCTGACACGCGGCGCGGTGCCGAGGCCGCCGGCGAACCGTTGCACGTCCGGTACAGGGCGACGGTGCCGGCGGCTGCCGGGACCTCTATTGTTGTGCGCCATGTGGCCAGGACAGCAGCCGCCCGGGGGCGAGCAGAACCCGCAGGACCAGAATCCGTACCAGCAGCCGGGGTACCAGCAGCAGCCCAACCCCTATCAGCAGCCGGGCTACCAGCAGCAGCCCAATCCGTACCAGCAGCAGCCCGGGCAGCAGCCTCCCGGACAGTGGGGCGCTCCCACCGTCCCGCTCGGCGCTCCCCAGCCGCCGAGCGGCAACGGCGGCGGCAACAAGACGAAGATCACCGCGATCGTCGCTGCCGCGGCCGTCGTGGTCGCCGCCGGCGTGACCGGGTTCCTCGTCCTCGGTGGTGACAAGGAGGACAAGGCGGACTCCAAGCCGTCCAAGTCCCCCACGAAGTCCGCCTCCAAGGACCCGAGCCCCGACGCGAGTGACGACGTCAATCCGCGCGACCCGTCGAACGCGCCGAAGGCCACCATTGAGGGCTGGCAGGTCGTCGTGAACCCGAAGTACGGGACCGCGTTCGACGTACCGGCCGACTGGGTCGTCAAGTCGGACGGCCTGATCACCGGCTTCGAGGACGCGAAGGACGAGAACGGCAAGCCCCTCATCACGATGTCCGCACCCGCGTTCCTCAAGGAGAAGTGGTGCACGTCCGACGACGACAAGGACGGCACCGTGGACGACAGCGCCCTCGCCGGTGCGGGCACCAAGGGGCAGAACGGCGCCAAGAACACCGAGGACGTCGCGCGCAACGACTCGGCATGGTGGGTGTTCGGTGGCTACACCGACCAGAAGAACTCGTCGAAGAAGCTCCTGAAGATCGGTAAGCCGAAGGACTTCACGACCGCTTCCGGCGTCAAGGGCAGCGTGGCGACAACCACGTCGTCCGGTGTGCCGAAGACCGGCAAGTGCGACACGGACGGCAAGGCCACCGTGTTCGCCTTCAAGAACTCCCAGGGCGACTTCGTCTCCTGGACGTTCTACGGCGCCAAGGGCGTGAAGGACGAGGTCCCCGACTCCACGGTGCAGAAGATCCTCAGCACCGTCCGCCTCCAGGGCGACCCCAGCGTGGACTGAGCCGCACACAGCACAGCGCCCGGCCCGCCCCGTGAAGGGCGGGCCGGGCGCTGTGGAGCAGCATGATTCGGTCAGCGCAGGTAGACCCGGTAGACCCACCGGCCGGAGATCGTGTCCTCGGTCACCTTGCAACTGCCGATACACACCCACGGGTTGCCGGAGCTGTTGGTGCAGGCCCAGTAGGCGTGCACCGAGTTGTTCCTGTACACGTAGTCGATCACGGCCGCGTTCGCGGAGATCGAGGAGTGGACCGGCACCTTCTCCTCGGCGACCGTGTAGTCGTGGCTCGCCGGTGCACACGTGGTCGCGGCCGCCGAAGCGGGCGTCGCCGCCACGACGGGGAGCGCTGCGGCGCCGGCGAGCGCGGCCGCGGCCAGCAGAGACGAGAAGTACTTCCGCATTTCATCCCTTTCCTCGAGAACCAACAGGTTCGCGGGGGCAGATTCATCGTGAACATGACACGAAATTCATGATCAATCCAGCGGAGCGACCCGCCGGCGACAATCACGTTCGGCGAGGCCGAAAGAATCTCGTTTGGCAAGTCGGACCCGCTGCGGCGATAGTCCCTCAGTGAACTCTCCCGCCGCCTCCCCGCTCAGACCCCGCCGACCCGCGTGGGCGGGCCGCAACTACAGCCTGCTGGCGGTGGCGGCGTTCGTGACGACCCTCGGCAGCAACGGCGCGCTGATCGCGTCCGCGTTCGCGGTGCTCGAGACGGGCGGCGACGGCGGGGACGTCGGCCTCGTCGCCGCGTCACGCACCCTGACGCTCGTGCTGTTCCTGCTCGTCGGCGGAGCCGTCGCCGACCGGCTGCCGCGGCACCACGTGATGGTCGCGGCCAACGCGCTCAACTTCCTCTCCCAGGGCGCCTTCGCGCTGCTCGTCCTGACCGGAAAGCCCGAGCTCTGGCAGATGATGCTGCTCAGCGCGCTGGGCGGCACCGGGCAGGCCTTCTTCAACCCCGCCGCCGAAGGCATGCTGATGTCGTCGGTCGACCGCGAGCAGGCCGGCCGCGCCTTCGCCCTCTTCCGGATGGCGATGTCCGGCGCGGCCGTGGGCGGCGCGGCGCTCGGCGGCGCGATGGTCGCGGCCGTCGGACCCGGCTGGGTGCTCGCCGTGGACGCGGTGGCGTTCGCCGTCGCGGGGGCGCTGCGCTCGTTCCTCGACGTCAGCCATATCGCGCCGCGTGAGCCCGGCGGCGGCCTCCTCGCCGATATGCGGGACGGCTGGCAGGAGTTCGTCAGCCGGCCGTGGCTGTGGGGGATCGTGGCCCAGTTCTCCGTCGTGGTCGCGGTGGTCGGCGCCGCCGACGCGGTCTTCGGCCCGCTCGTCGCGCGCGACTCCCTCGGCGGACCGGGACCCTGGGGGCTCGCCCTCGGCGCGTTCGGCGTCGGAACCGTCGCCGGGGCGTTCCTGATGATGCGGTGGAAGCCTCGGCGGCTGCTGCTCGCCGGGACCCTGTGTGTGTTCCCGCTCGCGCTGCCCTCGGCGGCGCTCGCGGTGCCTGTGCCGCTCGCCGTGCTGGTCTGCGTGATGTTCGTGAGCGGTGTGACGATCGAGGTGTTCAGCGTCTCCTGGATGACGGCGCTGCACCAGGAGATCCCTGAGGACAAGCTGTCCCGGGTCTCCGCGTACGACTGGTTCGGCTCCGTCGCGATGGTGCCGGTCGCCACGGCGCTCGCGGGTCCGGCGGAGGCGGCCTTCGGCCTGTCCCCGGCGCTGTGGGGCTGTGCGGCGCTCGTCGTCGTCGCGACGGGCGCGGTCCTGTTCGTGCCGGAGGTACGGCAGCTGACACGCCGCTCCGACGCCGACAAGCAGCCCGCGCCGGAGCCGGTCTCAGCCGATGCCGAAGGAGCCGCCTGGCGGCTCGGGTGAGGGCACCGCGTCCTCGTCCCGTACGGGCTTCGCGCTGCCGGTGAAGCGGCGCAGCTGAGCGCCGTGCTCGACGCGGGCCGGGAACGCATCGGCCGCGGCACGCCGGGCGAGCGCCGCGATGTCGACTTCCTCGTGGGAGGCCACGAGGACCGTGTTCCCGAAGCGCCTGCCGCGCAGCACGGCGGGCTCCGCGATCAGCGCGAGATGCTCGAACACCACGGAGAACGTGGCGAGTTGGGAGCGGAGGAAGGCGAAGGGGGTGCCGTCGGCGAGGTTCGCCGCGTAGACGCCCGTGGGGCGCAGGACCCGCTCGGCGGCCTCGGCGTACGCCACGGTGGTCAGGTGGGCCGGGACGCGGGAGCCGCCGAAGACGTCCGCCACGAGTACGTCGGCGCTGTCGGCGTCGGCCGACTCCAGCCAGGTGCGGGCGTCGGCCCCGTGGACGGTGATCCCGGCGCCGTCGGGGACGGGCAGATGCTCGGCGACCAGGGCCAGCAGCCCGCGGTCCGCCTCGACCACGTCCTGACGTGAGCCGGGCCGCGTCGCCGCCGCATAGCGCGGCAGGGTCAGCGCGCCACCGCCGAGATGCAGCACGTCGAGGGGCTTTCCGGGCTCGTCCGCACAGTCGAGGACATGGCCGAGCCGACGCGCGTACTCGAATTCGAGGTGTTCCGGCGCGTCCAGATCGACATACGACTGCGGCGCCCCGTCGACCGTGAGCAGCCAGGCCCGACGCCGGTCCACGTCGGGCATCAGCTTGGCGGTGCCGTGATCGACGGTCCTGGTCACGGGTATCGGCTCATCCACGCCGTCCATTGTGCCGGGCGGCCGGGGCATCGGGCGCCGCACAACATTCGCCACCGCCTTCCTCAGCCCCACACCTCCGCCACCGCCGCCACATGCGCCGTCGCCTGTTCCCGGCCTGCTCGGGCCGACGGGGCACGGTGGGTCGGGTCGAGGCTGTTGTGGCCCATCGCCTTTCTGGTGGTGCGGTTCGGGGTGATGAGGGTGACCCTCGCCCCGCCCGCGGTGAGGCGTTCCGCCTGGGCGCGGGCCGATTCGAGGGTGCCGCCGCCCGCCGCGATCGGGGCGATGATCACGACGCGGTCGTGGCCTTCGGCGAGGTGCGCGTTGGCCGGGGAGCGAACGCCGCCGTCGATCCAGCGGCTGTCCTCGAACGTGACCGGCGGCCAGACGCCCGGCACGGCGCAGCTGGCCGCGACGGCGTCGACCAGGCCGACGCCGCTGCCCCGGTCGAGGACACGGAACTCGCCGGTCGTCGCCCGTACCGCCGTCACCAGGAACGTCCGCCCGGGCCAGCTGTGCGAGACGAGCCGCCCCGCGATGACCGCGCGGCGCGTCGCCTCGTCCGGGGTGTCGGCGGCCAGCGCGATGTGCCCCACCTTGCGGCCGAAGTCCTCAGGAGTACGGGAGGTGAGCGCGGCGCGGGCGTGGCGGAGGGTGGCGGCCGGACTCAGATGCCCGGGGATCTCCCCTACGGGCGCGGCGAGTTGGCGCTCGTACAGCCCCTCGGGGGTGAGTCTGCCGGAGGTGAGCTGGGCGCCCACGACGGAGCCCGCGGAGGTGCCGATCACGATGTCGGCGTCCCACAGATCGGCACCTGCCTCGGCGAGGCCGTGGAGGATTCCGCAGATCCAGCCGATGCCGGAGAGGCCGCCGCCCCCGAGTACGAGTGCCCTGCCCGCCACTTGAGACCTCCTTGCCGGCGCCGGCGTCCAGTGTGGCCGACGTGCGACCGCCCGCCTCCCGCGGGGTGCGGGAGGCGGGCGGTGCGGTTCAGCCGACAGAGCTGACGGTGCCCGCGCCGACGGTGCGCCCGCCCTCGCGGATCGCGAAGCCGAGGCCCGCCTCCAGGGGCATGTCGCGGCCGAGCTCGACCGCCATCGTGACGGTGTCCCCGGGCCGGGCGACGGCGGTCTCGCCGAGGTCGACGTCGCCGACCACGTCCGCGGTCCGCAGGTAGAACTGCGGGCGGTAGCCGGTGGCGACCGGTGTCGTCCGGCCGCCCTCGGCCGCCGAGAGGACGTACACCTGGGCCGTGAAGCGGCGGCTCGGGCTGACGCTGGCGGGGGCCGCGACCACGTCACCGCGGCGGACCGCGTCGCGGGGCACGCCGCGCAGCAGCAGCGCCACGTTGTCCCCGGCCTGCGCCTCCTCCATGGGCTTGCCGAAGGTCTCCAGGCCGGTGACCACGGTCGCCGCCGCGTCCGTGTCCGCGCCGAAGATCTCGACGCGGTCGCCGACGCGCACCCTGCCGCGCTCGACGGCCCCGGTGACGACCGTGCCGCGCCCGGTGATGGTGAGCACGTTCTCCACCGGCAACAGGAACGGCGCGTCCACGTACCGCTCGGGCATGGGCACATACGTGTCCACGGCGTCGAGCAGCGCGTCGATCGCCCCGGTCCAACGGGGGTCGCCCTCAAGGGCCTTGAGCCCGGAGACCCGCACCACGGGGACCGAGTCGCCGCCGTACCCGTGCGCGGAGAGCAGCTCGCGGACCTCCAGCTCGACGAGGTCGGTGAGCTCCTCGTCCCCCGCGTCCGCCTTGTTCAGCGCGACGACGATGTGGTCGACGCCGACCTGGCGGGCGAGCAGGACGTGCTCGGCGGTCTGCGGCATGATCCCGTCGAGCGCGGAGACGACGAGGATCGCCCCGTCGAGCTGCGCGGCCCCGGTGACCATGTTCTTGACGTAGTCGGCGTGGCCGGGCATGTCGACGTGCGCGTAGTGACGGGTGTCGGTCTCGTACTCGACGTGCGCGATGTTGATGGTGATGCCGCGGGCGGCCTCCTCCGGGGCGCGGTCGATGCGGTCGAAGGGCACGAACGTGCCGGCGCCGCGCTCGGCGAGGACCTTGGTGATGGCGGCGGTGAGGGTCGTCTTGCCGTGGTCGACGTGGCCCATGGTGCCGATGTTGAGGTGCGGCTTGGTGCGCACGTATGCCGTCTTGGGCATGACTGGGTGGTTCCTCCCGGAACGTGTTCCTCAACGGAACAGGGTGTGATGGCCTCCTTGATGAGGCGGGGACCCCGGAGTGCTACCGACCCTCCCCCTGCGGGGTCCGCCGGAATGTCCGGAGAGGGTCAGCTTCGGGCGCCGTCTGCTGCGGCGGCCAGGAAGACGGCAGCCTTCGCAGCGTCCGCGACTGCGGACGTGGCTGCGGGGAAGGCGTACCGGAACATGACGCCGATCATTGCCTACAGAACGGCGCAGGTCGAATGCTTTTCCGGCGGGCCGCTCGGCCCTGTCTCCCGTGGGGCGTAAGGGAGTTCAGGGGCCGATGTTCTTCAGGGCCTCGCGCACCGACAGGGGCGCGAGCCGGTCACGATGGGCGGCGACGAAGGAACGTACGGCATCGGGGTCGGTCTTCGCGTACTCACGCAGGCACCAGCCGATGGCCTTGCGGATGAAGAAGTCGGGGTGCGGTGCCTGGCGCAGGCAGTAACCGAAGAGGCGCTCCGTGTCGGTCGTCTCCTTGCGGCGGAGCTGGTGCAGGAGCGCGGTGCGGGCGATCCACAGGTCGTCGTCCTCGATCCACGCGTCCATGTCCTTCTCAAGGCGCGGGTCGGCCGCGACGAGCGCGCCGACGACGTGCGCGGCGAGCAGATCGACGGTGTCCCACCACGGGACCGTTGACACCAGGTGCCGGGCGACGGGCAGGAAGCCCGACGAACAGCGGCCCACGTACCGGCGCAGGTAGTCCACCGCGAAGTACGCGTACTCGCGCTCGGGCAGCTCCCAGCAGCGCAGCGCGAGCGCGGTGCAGTCGGCTTCGTTCGGGCGCGGGGTCCCGGCCAGGACGGTCCTCGAGAGCGAGCGGCGGACGGGGGTGGTGAGACCGAGGAAGGGGGCCACGTCCTTCATGTACGCGCGCATCTGCCCGGCCCGCTCGGGGTCGGCCGCCGTGGGGTACACGGAGGTGAGCCGCTCCAGCAGAGTGTCGGCGAGAGCGCTGCGCGGGACTGTGACGGCCATGCGACACAACCCTACGGCGAACATACATATGGGTCGGTTAGTCTCCCCGGATGCCCGACACCGTCGCGACACGTCCCGAGGGACTCGCCGCCGCCCGGCCGGCGGGCCTTGCCCTGCGCTGCACGAGAGTTCTGCTGTCCCCCTGGTCTCGGCTGTCGCTCCTGGTGGCGCTGCTCGCCGCGGGCGGGGCGATGGTGTTGCTCCTCCAGCCGCAGAGACTGCTCGCGGACGGCTGGCCACCCCAGATGAGCGGCACCGCCGCGGTCGTCCTGTTCGGCGTCGCGTACGGCCTGTGCACGGTGGCCTTCGTACCGCGGCCGCTGCTCAACCTCGCGGCGGGCGCGCTGTTCGGTTCGCAGCTCGGCACCCTGACGGCGCTCGGTGGGACGGTGCTCGGCGCCGGCGTGGCGTTCGGGCTCGGCCGGGTGCTCGGCCAGGAGGCCCTGCGGCCCCTCGTACGCGGCCGCTGGCTGAAGGCGGCCGACGGGCAGCTCAGTCGGCACGGCTTCCGGTCGATGCTGGCGGCAAGGACGTTTCCGGGGGTGCCGTTCTGGGCGGCCAACTACTGCGCCGCGATCTCGCGCATGCGCTGGGCGCCGTTCCTTCTCGCCACGGCGATCGGCTCGGTCCCCAATACGGCGGCGTACGTCGTCGCCGGGGCCAGGGCCTCGACGCCGACGTCGCCCGCGTTCCTGATCGCGATGGGTTTCATCGCGCTGACCGGCCTCGCGGGTGCGGCGATCGCGTGGTGCAAGCGCGACCGCCTCCGCGGCTGACGCGCCCCTGGAAACCCACCGCCTCCCCTGCTGACACGCCCCTGGAGATTCAGAGCGCTTCCAGGATGGTCGCGTTGGCGAGCCCGCCCGCCTCGCACATGGTCTGGAGTGCGTAGCGTGCGCCGCGGGCGCGCATCGCGTGGACCAGGGTGGTCATCAGACGGGTGCCGCTCGCGCCGAGCGGGTGGCCGAGCGCGATGGCGCCGCCGTGCACGTTCAGCTTCGCCGGGTCGGCGCCGGTCTCCTGGAGCCAGGCGAGGACGACGGCCGCGAACGCCTCGTTGACCTCGAACAGGTCGATGTCGCCCAGCTCGAGACCCGCCTTGCGCAGCACCTTCTCGGTGGCGGGGATGACGCCGGTGAGCATCAGGAGCGGGTCCGAGCCGGTGACGGCGAAGCTGTGGAGACGGGCGAGCGGGCGCAGGCCGAGCCGGGCCGCGTTCTCGCTCGTGGTGATGAGGACGGCGGAGGCGCCGTCGTTGATGGGGCTCGCGTTGCCCGCGGTCACCGACCAGTCGATCTGCGGGAAGCGCTCGGCGAAGTGCGGGTCGTAGTAGGCGGGCTTGAGCCCGGCGAGGATCTCGGCGGTGGTGCCGGGGCGCACGGACTCGTCGCGGGTGACGCCTTCGAGGGGTGCGACCTCGGCGTCGAAGAGGCCGTTCGCCCAGGCCTGGGCGGCCTTGCGGTGCGACTCGACGGCGTAGGCGTCCATCGTCTCGCGCGACAGTGACCACTTGGCGGCGATCAGCTCGGCGCTGACGCCCTGCGGGACCAGACCTTCCGGGTAGCGCTCGGCGACGCCGGGACCGAACGGGTCGGCTCCCCCGGGCACGTTCGACCACATCGGTACGCGGCTCATGGACTCCACGCCACCGGCGACGACCATGTCGTAGGCGCCGGAGATGACGCCCTGCGCGGCGAAGTGCACGGCCTGCTGGGACGAGCCGCACTGGCGGTCGACGGTCGTGGCGGGCACGGACTCCGGGAAGCCCGCCGACAGGACGGCGTACCGGGTGGTGTTCATGGCCTGCTCGGCGACCTGGTCGACGGTACCGCCGATGACGTCGTCGATCTGCGCGGGATCGATCCCGGCGCGCCCGACGAGGGTGCGCAGGGTGTGCGCGAGGAGTTCGACGGGGTGGACATGTGCGAGCGTCCCGTTCGGCTTGCCCTTGCCGACGGGGGTGCGTACGGCTTCGACGATGACTGCGTCACGCATGGTGCGGGCCTCCTTGGCCGACGGGTCGGGCCCGGCGCCGATTACCAGTGAGTAGGAAAACTGAACTCACCATAACCCCATAGGTTGGAAAAGCAAACCCTCGCTTACACTGATGTGCATGCCAGCTGCCAAGGACCCGCGCCCCTGCTCGATCGCCGACACGCTGGCCGTGGTCGGCGAGAAGTACTCGCTCCTGGTCCTGCGCGAGGTGTGCCTCGGCAACGGACGCTTCGACCAGCTGGTGCGCAACATCGGAGCGCCGCGCGACATCCTTGCGACGCGCCTGCGCCGCCTCGTCGACGCCGGCGTCCTCAAGAAGGTCGCCTACCAGGAGCGCCCGCAGCGCTTCGAGTACCGGCCCACCACGGCGGGGCTCGAACTGGAGCCGGTCCTCATGACCCTCATGGCGTGGGGCGACCGTCATCTGCGCGACGACGGCGACCGTCCGATGGTGATCGAGCACACCTGCGGCAATGAACTGGTCGCCGTCGTGACCTGCTCCGCATGCGGCGACTCCGTCCACCACGAGGACCTGAGCGCCCATCCCCAGGCCCCGGGCTGGACCAAGGCGGGACCGGCCGCGGCGTAGCTGCCGCCCGAGTGGAGAGGCCCTGTCGTCGTCTCTTCATACAAGGGCGCTACGCTGCCCCACGGCGGGCGCCCTTCCATTTCCGTACCCCTTGACCAGTACGGCCTCGCCCGTCCGTCCTTCCTTTCTCCGTGTCCGCCTCTGGCCTGCGCGTCTGCGGTCAGCTCACGTCAGCACTTGGATCGCGTAACTTCATGTCTTGGTTCGAATCATTCATCCTCGGACTCGTCCAGGGGCTGACCGAGTTCCTGCCCATCTCGTCGAGCGCGCATCTGCGGCTGACCGCGGCCTTCGCGGGCTGGCACGACCCGGGAGCCGCGTTCACGGCGATCACCCAGCTCGGCACGGAGACGGCGGTGGTGATCTACTTCCGCAAGGACATCGCGCGGATCATCTCCGCGTGGTTCCGCTCCCTCACGAACAAGGCGCTGCGCAGCGACCACGACGCGCAGATGGGCTGGCTCGTGATCGTGGGATCGATTCCGATCGGCGTGCTCGGTGTCGCGTTCAAGGACCAGATCGAGGGCCCGTTCCGCGATCTGCGGCTGACCGCGACGACCCTCATCGTGATGGGCATCGTCCTCGGCATCGCGGACCGTCTCGCCGCGCGCGACGAGGTCGGCGGCAAGCACCGCGCGGTGCGGGAGCGCAAGGGCCTCAAGGACCTGAGCGTCAAGGACGGTCTGATCTACGGCGTCTGCCAGGCCATGGCCCTGATCCCCGGAGTCTCGCGCTCCGGCGCGACCATCAGCGGCGGTCTCCTCATGGGGTACACCCGTGAGGCCGCGGCCCGTTACTCGTTCCTCCTCGCGATCCCCGCGGTCCTCGCCTCCGGGGTCTTCGAGCTGAAGGACGCCGGCGCGGACGGGTCCGTCTCCTGGGGCCCGACCGTCTTCGCGACGATCATCGCCTTCGGCGTCGGGTACGTGGTCATCGCCTGGTTCATGAAGTTCATCTCGACCAAGAGCTTCATGCCGTTCGTCTACTACCGGATCCTGCTCGGCATCGTGCTGATCGCGCTGGTGACGGCGGGCGTCCTGAGCCCGCACGCCGGGGAGTCGGCGGGCTGACCGGCCCGGCTTCCGCCGGACGGGCCAACCCCCGCGCCACTTCCCTACTTCGGCTGCGCCTCCCACGGCCAGCGCGCGTCGCCGCCCCGCTCGACGAGCGGGATCAGGCGGAACGCCTGGTCCGTGAGGCCGCCGAACGCGTGCCGGTTCGCGCCGCCTGAAGGGGTCGCGCCCACCTTGTATCCGGCCATGTTCCACATGTGGACCGGCACGTCCCTCGGCACGAGCGCGTCGATCTCGGTCTCGGCCATGCCGCCGAAGCCCTCGGCGTTCGACGGGAACCAGCCGGGCCGGGTCTGCTCGTCGGTGACGACGACCACACGGTCGTGCCCGGAGAAGTGCTTCTTCACCGCGGTCGGGATGTCGGTGCCGGAGATCTGCCCGAACCTCTCGACGAGCCGCAGCACGCTGCCGCCCCTCCGGAAGTTCAGACGCCGGCTCTCCATCCCGAACTCGACGAGCGTCGGCAGCTCCGCGCGCATCGCGAGCGCGGCGCCGAACGCCGCCGCCTGCTCGGCGAGCGGGATGTCCGAGCGGTGCGGCGTCGACCATCCGCAGCCGGGAAACATCGACGGCGACCGGTCCACCAGGATCAGCGAACGGCCGGGCAGCGCCGGCACACCGGCCAGCGAGTGCGCGAGCGCCCGCTCCAGAGCGTGCCCCCAGCGCAGCGACGGGGCGTGCTTGTACGCGGCCCAGAAGCGGAACGGGAACATGCGCGAGCGGCGCACCTCCTCCGGGTCGGCGAACCGCGCCGCCACCCGCTCCGCGACCTCGTCCGAGACACCGGCCTCGTCGAAGTTGCGCAGGTTCCGCGCGAGAGCCATCAGCCCCATGGACGGGATGACCGCCTCCCACGCCGCCGCGTCCATCGGCCGCTGCAGCCACCCCGCCAGGGATTCCCAGGTCATGGCCGCCTCGGCGAGCCGGCCGGGGTCCGTCGTGAGCAGCGCGTGGCGCTCCTCCACCGGTACGCGCATCAGCCGCTCGCGGGCGCGCAGGGTACGCAGCCGCTCCGGGATCTCCTCGGCGTTGCCGTGCCGGCGGTCGAGGGCGTGCTGGAACAGGTCGCCCTGCCACGGCTTGTCGGCGGCGGGCGCCGGGTGCGCGAGATTGAGGACGTCACCGAACCGGTAACCCTTGGAGTCGGTGTCGTACTTGAGGAGCGAGCGCTCGTTGTAGAGCCGCTGGACGGCATCGGCGATGCCGCGCTTCACCGGCTTCGGCAGGCGCCGCCCGTACCGCGAGGTCCAGTAGCCGAGCAGCTCGCCCGGCTCGTCGGCGCGCTGGAGGACGCTGTCGACGAGCTGACGGGAGTGGCCGGGCTCGCCCGCGTCGATGCGGGCCTTGACGAACTCGGCGGCGCCGACGAGCGCGGCGGTCCGCATGTTCCCCTCGCCGCGCAGCCAGCCGAGCAGGCCCGCGGTCCACTCCGGGTC
The DNA here is from genome assembly GCF_045162695.1 of Streptomyces sp. NBC_01003. Classification (NCBI taxonomy): domain Bacteria; kingdom Bacillati; phylum Actinomycetota; class Actinomycetes; order Kitasatosporales; family Streptomycetaceae; genus Streptomyces; species Streptomyces sp. NBC_01003. The sequence continues at coordinate 8,383,122 of NZ_CP108707.1, read as the reverse complement.
CTCGACGGCGAGCTGCCGTACGAGGGTGCCGTACCGGTCGTCGCGGTCGTCCGCGGACTCGTAGAAGGCGCCCGTGGCGACGAGGTTCGAGACGGCGAGCAGGAACAGTTCGCTGCGCGCGTCGCGCAGGTATCCGGTCGCGCCCTCGTGCGTGCGCGCCCTCTCGCCCGTCACGGTGGCGATCGGCGACCGGCCCACCGGGCGGGTGCCGCGGATGTTGAAGCGTGCCATGAGGCGGCCCCTCTCTGTGGAGGGGAAGCACCGTGTGCGGGCACACCGAATCGGGGCGCGGCCATGCTGGGTGCCTCCCGAGATCAAGTCGGCCCGCGGCGTGCGTTCATGAGAAGAAGTAGCCGCGGGCCCGCGCACCGGGAGGTGCGTGACGTGTGCTGCCCAGAGATCAAGATCGGTGCAGGTACAAGGTGCTCTGCCAACTGAGCTACGCCGGCCCGAAGCCGACGACGGGACTCGAACCCGCGACCACCCCATTAACAGTGGAAGTAACCCGCTCCTTCGCACCTGGGCATGCCGCAACTGTAGTGACGGGACGCGACGCTGCCACCTGGTTTTTCGCCGGGCCGGTCCGAGCACGATCCGCCCCTCCCCGACGGCCCTTGCCAGGGACTGGCAGCCAACTGATCGGTGTTTGCGATCACTTGGCGAATATGTTCCGTCGCTTAGGGTTCCCAGTAGGTGGCACGCACCCTAGCCTTACCGCATGCCGCTTGAGTGTTCGGGTTCCGCGCGGTCTGCCGAGGAAGTCAACGAGCAGATCCGCGGGTTGTGGTTGCGCGCGGGTGGCCGGCTCTCCACCGAGCAGCGCGCTCAGTACGCACGGCTCGTCACCGAGTGGGCGATCGCGGTCCGTACGGAGGTCATCGAGGCCGCGGCCTGACACCCCGTCAATTCCAAGCCCGCCCGGCCTTGTCTGTCTGCCTGTCAACGGACTTCGGCGTTCCAGCGCCAGGACGTGAGCCGCTCCCCGCCGGGCAGCTCACCACGCCCCGTCGCCCACAGCAACGTACGCCAGGGGTCGTCGCCCTGCGGCGCGTCGGGGAACAGCCGGGCGAGTGCCCTGGCGCAGAGGCCGGCCGGCGGGGCCCAGTCGAGGCCGAGGCCCTCGGCGATGTCCTGCGTGTGGACCAGGGTCTCCACGACGCCCATCGCGCCGAAGCCCGCGGGGTCCGAGAGGCCGAACACATGGTGGGCGCGGGTTTCGGGCGCGGCCGTCCGCACCATCGCGACCAGCAGGGCGCCGCTCGCGTCGAGCACCTGAAGCAGTCCCGCGGGGCCTGCGTCGCGGTTCGCGAAGATGACGTTCGCGGGGCCGCCCGGCCTGCGGCGCGTCCAGGCGAAGGGCACCTCGGTGTCCAACGGCGGCTTCGACGGACCGAGTTGGGCCGCGTACGCGAACAGGTCGTCGGCCAGATGCTCGGCCGTCTCCCAGCAGTCCCACTCCAGCGAGCCGGCCCTGACGCTCCAGTCCGCGGCCGACGCCCCGCCGAAGGTGTCCAGCGCGAGCCGCACGGAGTGCGCGAGGTCGTCGGCGGCGGTCCGTGAGGCGCTCTCAGAAGACATGCCGAGAAGGTATCAATGATGACTGTCGCGGCCTCCCCCCGTCGCGCCCCTTGGATCTGCGGTTCCGGTGCCCAAGACTGACTCAATGACACAGCGCGTAGAACTCGCCACCGTGATGGACCGACTCGCCATCGAGGAGCTGATCACCGACTACGCGGTGTCCGTGGACGACGGGGACTGGACGGCGTACCGCGGACTCTTCAGTCCGGACGGGCGCGCCGACTACCGGCGGGCCGGCGGAATCGAGGGCAGCGCGGCCGAGATCACCGAGTGGCTGACCCGGACGATGGAGCTGTTCCCGATGCGCCAGCACCTGATCGTCAACCGGCGCCTGCGCTTCGGGCGCCTCGACAACGACACCGGCGACACGGCCGAAGTGCAGGCCGACTACATCAACCCGATGCGGTTCACCGGCGACGGCGCAGGTACCGCCGCAGATGCGGCCTCGAACGCTCCCTCCGGCACTCCCTCCGGCGCGCCCGACTTCGTGTGCGGCGGCCGCTACGCCTTCGCCCTCGTGCGGACGCGCTCCGGCTGGCGGCTGCGCGGGGTGACGGTGCACGAGAAGTGGCGCCGCACAGAGGGCGCCGCGGCGACCACCACGCGCTGACGCGACCGCCCCCGATGCCCACTGTCAAAGATCGTCCCCGGCGCGCACACTGAAAGCACGTACCGGGCGTCGGACGACGAGGGAGGCGGCGCATGGACGGGTCGGGCGGGAATGGTCGGTCGCGCTCGTCAAGTGGGACGCAGGCGTGGCCGGTGTCGGCGGTACCGGCGTCGTGGACGGCGCCAACCGCGTCGTGGCAGGGCATCGCTCCCCGCCTCGCGGCGTCCCCCTGGTGGCGTGGCGTCGCCGCCGTTTCGGCGGGCGCGCTGCCCGCCCTCGCGTTCCCGGCTCCGTCGCTGTGGTGGCTGGCGTACGTCGCGCTGGTGCCGTGGATGCTGCTGGCCCGCTCGGCCCCCACGCCGCGCCGCGCGGCCCTCGACGGCTGGCTCGGCGGACTCGGGTTCATGCTGTCGGTGCACCACTGGCTGCTGCCGAGTCTGCATGTGTTCACCGTCGTGATCGCGGCGCTGCTCGGTGCGCTGTGGGCACCCTGGGGCAGGCTGCTGCGGCGGCTGCTCGGCGGCACGCCCACGCGTGGGCAGGCGGCCGCCGCCCTGGTCGCGGTGCCTTCGGCGTGGCTGATGGTCGAACTGGTCAGGTCCTGGCAGGGGTTGGGCGGCCCGTGGGGGCTCATCGGGTCGAGCCAGTGGCAGGTGCAGCCCGCCCTGCGCGTCGCGTCGGTGGGCGGGGTGTGGCTGGTCAGCCTGCTCGTCGTGGCGGTGAACACCGCGATCACGGTCCTTCTCGTGGCGCGCAGCGCCCGTACGCCCGCGGTGGCGGGGCTTCTGGTGACGGCCACGGTGACGACGGTCTCCTGGACCTGGGCCCCGCGGCCCGAGCCGGACGGCCCGGTCAGGGTCGCCGTCGTCCAGCCGGGCCCCATAGGCGGCGCCGACAGCGGCGAGAAGCGCTTCGACCGGGAGGAGGAGCTGACCCGTGGCCTGGCCGGGCAGGGCGTCGACCTGGTGGTCTGGGGCGAGAGCAGCGTCGGCTTCGACTTCTCGCAGCGGCCGGACCTGGCGCGCCGGATCGCGGCGCTCTCGCGCGAGGTGGGCGCGGACATCCTGGTGAACGTGGACGCGCGGCGCGTCTCCCCCGGCGGCGCCCCCGGCATCTTCAAGAGCTCGGTCCTGGTGGGCCCGGACGGCCTCACGGGGCAGCGCTACGACAAGATGCGGCTCGTCCCCTTCGGCGAGTACATCCCGGCGCGCGCCCTGCTCGGCTGGGCCACGTCGGTCGGCAAGGCCGCGGGCGAGGACCGGGTGAGCGGGACCCGACAGGTCGTGATGGACGCGCGGTCCGCGCGGGACAGCGACCTGCGGATCGGCCCGCTCGTGTGCTTCGAGTCGGCGTTCCCCGACATGACGCGGCGGCTCACGCGCGACGGGGCGCAGGTGCTGCTCGCGCAGTCCTCCACGTCCACGTTCCAGCACAGCTGGGCGCCCGAGCAGCACGCCTCGCTCGCGGCCGTACGGGCCGCGGAGACGGGCCGCCCGATGGTGCACGCGACGCTGACCGGGGTGTCGGCCGTGTACGGCCCCGACGGTTCACGCGTCGGTCCGTGGCTCGGCACGTCGGCGAGTGCGGCCCGGGTCTACGAGGTGCCGACGGCGCACGGCACGACGCTGTACGTGCGGTTCGGGGACTGGCCGGTGCACGCGGCCGTCACCGTGCTCGCCCTGCTGGGCGCGTCGGAGGCCCTCCGCCAGTTCAGGCGGCGAACCGCTGCACCTCACGTACGACCTGCTCGCACAGCACATGCGTCTCCAGCGCGTCCTTGGCACTGAGGACCTTGCCCGCGCGCACGCCGTCGAGGAAGCCGAGGACCACCTGCTCGATGCCGCGCTGACGGGCCACCGGCACCCAGTCGCCGCGGCGGCGCACGGTCGGCTGGCCCTTGTGGTCGATGACTTCGGCGAGGTTGACGACCTGGCGCTTGGTGTCCTGCCCGGAGACCTCGAGGATCTCCTCGGTCGAGCCGCTGAGCCGGTTCATGACGCCGATCGCCGTGAACCCGTCCCCGCCGAGCTGGAGCACCACGTGGTGCAGCAGGCCGTCCTCGACCCGGGCGCGCACCGACACGTCGTCGATCGGACCGGGCACGAGGTAGCGCAGGGTGTCGACGACGTGGATGAAGTCGTCGAGGACGAGCGTGCGCGGGTCCTCGGGCAGCCCGATCCGGTTCTTCTGCATCAGGATCAGCTCGCGAGGGTGCTCGGCGCACTGCGTGTAGCCGGGCGCGTGACGGCGATTGAAGCCGACGGTGAGGCTGACCCCGCGCTCCTCGGCGAGCCGCACCAGGCTCTGCGAGTCGGCGAGTTCGTAGGCCAGCGGCTTGTCGACATACGTGGCGACCCCCGCTTCGAGCAGCCGCGTCACGATCTCGGGGTGGACGGCGGTCGGCGCGTGCACGAAGGCCGCGTCGAGCCCCTGCGCGAGCAGCGCGTCCAGGTCGGTGTGCCGGCGCTCGGCGGGGATGTGGTGCGTGTCCCCGACCAGGTGGAGCGTCGCGGGTGTGCGGGTCTGCAGGTGCAGCTCGACCCCCGGCAAGGTGGTGAGCACCGGCAGATATGCCTTCTGCGCGATGTCTCCGAGTCCGATGCAGCCGACCTTCACGTCCGTCTTCTCCTCGCCCCGGGCCGCCTGTGTCCGGCTAGGCCCTCTGTGTCTGGGCAGCATACGGCCGCTGCGGGGGCCGCCAGTCCGCGATCTCGTCGAATCCGCGCAGCATGACGGCGGGTCCGGTCTTGTCGAGAGCGGCGATGAGGATGTTGCGCAGCGCCATCGCGGGCCGGTTGCTGAGCATGTTCACCCGGCCCACGCCGACGGCCTTGCGGGCGATGGCGGTCGTACGCGGCCTGCGTGCGGCGGTGTACGTGGCGAGGCCGAGGGCGTCGGGGTGCTCGGGGTCGGCATGGTGGGCGAGCACGACGGCGTCCTCGATGGCCTGGTTGCCGCCCTGGCCGAGGGTCGGGGGCATGGCGTGGGCCGCGTCACCGAGGAGCGCGACCCGGCCCCGGTGGAAGGCCGGCAGGGGTTCGGTGATGTGGTGGACGTCGTGGCGCAGGATCTCGTCGGGCGCGGCCGCGTCGATGATCGCCGGGATCGGGTCGTGCCAGTCGCCGAAGCGGCGCAGCAGCTCGGCCTTCTCGCCGTCGGGGGCGTGGTGGCCGGCGGGGGCGATGGCTGCACCGTAGGCGTAGACCGTGCCGTCCGCGAAGGGGTGCGTGCCCCAGATCCGGCCGCGTCCCCAGGTCTCGTGCTGGGCGAAGGGTCTGCCGAGGGGCGGGACGAGGAGGCGCCAGGTGGTGAACCCGGCGTAGACCGCGCCCGGGTGGGCGGGGAACAGGGCGCTGCGCACAACGGACTTGATGCCGTCGGCACCGACGACGAGTTCGGCCTCGAATTCGCCTTCCGGAGTGGTCACCCGAGCGGGGCGGGCCGGGTCGCCCTCGACGCCGGGGTCGGCGAGCGCCGCGGCGGACGCGGTGCGTACGACTCCGTCGGGGAGACGGGACGCCAGCTTGTCGATCAGGGTCGCGCGGTGCAGGAGCACGAGGGAGCCGCCGAAGCGCTCGGCTGCAGCCTTCGCGTCGGAGCGCGAGAGCCAGCGCCCGCTCGGGGTGCGCAGGCCGCCCTCGCCCTCCCAGGCGGCCAGGCACCGGATCTCCTCGCCGAGGCCGATGACGTCGAGGGCCCGCTGCGAGTTGGGGGCGAGGGAGATCCCCGACCCGACGGGCTTCAGCTCGGCGGCCCGCTCCAAGACGGTGACGTGCCATCCGCGCAGGTCGAGCGCGACGGCGGCGGTGAGGCCGCCGATGCCGCCGCCCACGACGACCGCGCGGGGCCGCCGCCCGAGGCCGGCGGCGCTCTGCGCTTCTGCTCGCGCCGGCGCCTTGCCCGTCGAGTCGGTCAGTTCGGTGGGAACCGTTGATTCCATCGATTCGGCAGTCATGGCTTCGCGCTCCTTACGTCTCACAACGCCCGGCTCGGCCTGTCACGCGCACTACACCTGTAGTGTGCGTGCTCGACCGTACTACATCTGTAGTTCCGGCGGTAGGTTGGGACCATGTCCGTACGCACCAGCGCCACGAGCGCCGCCGGCGCACCTCGCGCGGAAGTCATCGCCGACGCCGCACTCGATCTGCTCGCCGAGCGCGGGATGCGGGGCCTGACGCACCGAGCGGTCGACGAGGCGGCGGGCCTGCCACAGGGGTCGACGTCGAACTACGCGCGGACCCGGCTCGCCCTCCTGGAGGCGACGGTGCGGCGCCTCGCCGTGCGCGAGTCGCGGGTGCTCGCCGTGGACGAGCTACCGGATCCGGCCGGCGGGATCCACTCGCTCGTCGACGGCATGGCGCTCGCGCTGCACCGCTACCTGACGGACCACCCTCAACTGCTGGTCTGCCGTTACGAGTTGGCACTTGAGGCGACGCGACGGCCCGAGCTGAGGGCGTTCTTCGACGCGACGGGACGGCAGTTCCACGAACCGCTCACCGCGCTGCTGCGGGCCGCCGGGTCCCAGGATCCGGAGCGGCACACACTGTCGCTGGTGGCCTGGTCCGAGGGGATCATGTTCTCGTGCGTGGCCGGGGTGTTCCACGCGTCGGTCCCGGACCTGGCGGACCTTCGGAAGGGATTCGGGGAGCTGCTGCGCGGGATGCTCGCCGCGTCCCCGTCCTGACCTGCGCGTCACCCGTGCGGGGCATCATCGGCCGACGGGCGCGCCACGAGGGCCCGTAGCCGCCAGAGTTGCGCGGGTGCATCGATCGACGACCTCAGCAGCGCTTCTGCTCACGGTGGCGGCCACGGCCGCCGCGGTGTCCGGTTGCGTGAGCGTACGGCAGCCGGAGCCTCCGGCCGTGTCCCCCAGCGCACCGGCCGTTCCGGAGGCGCCCCGCCCCGACGGCCGGGCGGAGCCCCAGGTCGTGCAGGCGCCGGTGCGGGAGGCACTGGACCGGATGGGCCGCACGCCACCGGCCCACTCGCCCTCCCCCGAGCCGACCCGTGCGCCACGCCCGCCCCAGCCGCCACGCCAGGAGGCACCCCGGCGGTCGGACCCCGACCACGCGGCGCGCCCCGCGGCACCCGCGCCGCGCCACCCGCACACGGCGGCCCCCGCGGCGCCGGGCGTCCCGGGCAATGTGTGCGCCCTGGGCAATCAGTACGGCAAGTGGAACCCGGACAGCCCCGAGGCCCGCATCTGCCGGGAGACGTACGGGGGCTGAGGCGGGCGGGGGTCGGGTGTGAGTAGTTGAGGTACAGATAGTGCCGCTGAGATTGATCTCGCTCGGGTAGCAAACCGTCCAGTGGCGCTGCCGGAGTTCGGTGATACCCACCGCGGGGGCGTCTGGGGTGGCTACGGCCCCGGCCCTTGCCGGTGGAGTTTCTGACCGATGAGCAGGCCGAGGCGTACAGGACGTTCACCGCGGCGCCCACGCGCCCGGAGCTGGAGCGGTTCTTCTTCCTCGACGATGACGACCGCGATCTGATCGCGCTGCGGCGTACGGACACGCACCGCTTGGGCATGGCCTTGCAGATCTGCACGGTCCGCTACCTCGGTCGGTTCCTGGCCGATGATCCGCTGGCGGTGCCGTGGAAGGTCGTGGAGTACCTGGCCGGGCAGCTCGGCATCGAGGACACATCATGTGTGAAGCGGTACTCGGAGCGGCGCAGGACGACGTACGAGCACGCGGAGGAGATCCAGGAGCGGTTCAAGTACCGCGACTTCACCGATCCGAAGTGGAGCCGGGAGTTCCGCGGCTTTCTGTACGGGCGGGCGTGGACGCACGCCGAGGGGCCGGTGGCGCTGTTCAACCACGCGGTGACGTGGCTGAGCAAGAACCGGGTACTGCTGCCCGGGGTGTCGGCGCCGGCCCTGCGCCCCTTCCGGGACCCGGGCGCTGTCGAGGACGACGCCGAGGATTGAGCGTCAGCCAGTGTCTGTTTCCTGAACTGAAACGGCGTTCAGGCGCCGCCTGTGGGCGCCCGAACGCCGTCACGGGCGAGTCGTCGGCCTCCTCCCGCCAGTGCTGGTGCCGTCGCCGTGAAGCGGTGGCAGGCCGGACCATCGCCGTCCACGCAGGCCTGCGGAAAACCTCCAGGTCAGGGCTGCCCGTGGTAGGTGAACTCCAGGCTGTACCCATCGGGGTCGAGGACGTTGGCCGCGTAGTATCCGGGAGCGAAGTAGGGGCGCTCCCCAGGTGCACCGTTGTCGGTCGCCCCCGCTGCCATGGCCGCCGCGTACGCCGCGTCGACGACCTCTCTCGAGGGTGCGGTGAAGCCGACGTGCGCGGCGTTTCCCTGGCTGTCGCCTTCGCGCAGCCAGAACGTGAAGGCCGTGTCGGTACCGAACCCCGCGAGGTCGCCGACCCACTCCGGGGCGGTTGAGCCGTCGAAGTCGAACACGTGGCGCATGCCCAGCGGCTTCAGCGCCTGGCTGTAGAACTCGACTGAGCGTTCCCTGTCGCTCACCGTCAGGAAGACATGGTCGATCATTGTGCTCATCTCTTTCCGGAGGCCGAGGACGCCGCCCACGCAAGCGTCCAGGACTGGTTGGATTGCTGCATCTCGGCCTCCCGGGAGGCCGAGCCGTGGCGGGCCGCCTGCCGGGAGGCCCCGCACTCACCCGTTGAGAAGCTGCATCTGGTCGGGGGTGTAGCGGTCGCCGGCGACGATCCCGTGCGGGGCGACCGCATCGATGGCGGCCATCTCTTGCGCGGTGATGGTCACGGCGGCAGCGGCGCTGTTCTCTTCCAGGTAGCGGCGGCGCTTGGTGCCAGGGATGGCGACCGCGCCCTGGTGCAGGACCCAGGCGAGGGCCAGCTGGGAGGGTGTGACCTTCTTGGCTGCGGCGATCCGGCGGACCTCGTTGACCACGGCCAGGTTGCGCTGGAAGTTCTCGCCCTGGAAGCGGGGGTCGATGCGGCGGTAGTCGTCGGCGGCGAAGTCGTCCGGGCTGGTGATCGCGCCGGAGAGGAAGCCGCGCCCCAGCGGCGCGTAGGCGACCAGGCCGATCCCGAGCTCGTTCAGGGTGGCCATGACCCCGTCCTGCTCGATGCCGCGCTCGAAGAGCGAGTACTCGGTCTGGACCGCGGTCAGCGGGTGGATGCGGTGGGCGCGGCGGATGGTCTGCGGCGAGGCTTCGGACAGGCCGATGTGGCGGACCTTGCCGGCGTCCACCAGCTCGCCCATGGCGCCGACGGTGTCCTCGATCGGCACCTGCGGGTCGACCCTGTGCAGGTAGTAGAGATCGACGTAGTCGGTGTTCAGGTGGCGCAGGGAGCGGTCCAACGCGCGGCGGATGTACTCGGGGCGCCCGTTGAGGCCGGCCACCGCACCGTCGTCGCCGATCTCGATTCCGGTCTTGGTGGCGATCACGGCCTGCTGGCGGCGGCCGGTGAGCGCCTTGCCGAGGAGCTGCTCGTTGGTGAAGGGGCCGTAGATCTCGGCAGTGTCGAACAGGGTCACGCCCAGTTCCAGGGCACGGTCGATGGTGGCCAGCGATTCGGCCTCATCGGTGCCGCCGTAGAAGGCGCTCATCCCCATGAGGCCGAGTCCCTGGACGGAGACGGTGAGGCCCTGGCTGCCGAGCGTGCGGAGTTCCATCATTGATCTTCCTTGTGTCGAGGTCACCCAAGCCATGGCAACCAACTGGATGGTTTCTATAGTGGGGCGCGTCTTCGCAGGCGTCAAACCAACTGGATGGTTACTTGCTAGAGTGGCGGCATGGCCCGAGACTCCGCCGCGACCAAGGCACGCCTTCTGGACGCCGCCTCCGCCGAGTTCGCCGCGCACGGCCTGGCCGGCGCCCGGGTGGACCGCATCGCCGAGGCGGCCAATGCGAACAAGCAAAGGATCTACGCCTACTTCGGCAACAAGGAGCAGCTGTTCGACGCGGTGATCGAGCGGGTGCTGGCCGTGGGCACGGAAACCGTGCCCTTCGACGCCGAGGACCTCCCCGAAGTCGCGGGACAGATCTTCGACGACCTGGTCGCCCACCCCCACCTGATGCGGCTGCTCTTCTGGAAACTGCTGGAGCGCCCCGGCGCCCCGGACCAGGAGGCCGCCACCTACACCGCAAAGACCACAGCCGTGGCGGCGGCCCAGGAGCAGGGCCGAGTCGATCCGGAGCTCGGCCCGGAGGACCTGGTGGCTTTCGTGCTGGCGCTGACCCAAGCCTGGTTCAGCCTCACAGGCGGCATGGGCCCGACCAGCGGAAGCGCCCCGTGGCCGGCGCAGCGACTGATCCAGCACCGCGCCGCCGTCGTCCACGCCGTACGGCAGATCACCACACCACGCGGATAGAGCAAGCAGCGGATCACTCAAGCTGGTTGCCCGAACTCGTGGGCGGAGCGGCCCGCCGCGGGGGTGCAGACCGAGCGACGACCAACAGTGCGCGACCTGCCGGGCGGTGCATCAGCTGTCGTAGCGCGACGATCTTCAGAAAACCTTTGTCTTCTGAAGATCCCTCCCGGAGGGGCGCCCGGCCCCCCTCGAAGCCTTCAAAAAAACTGGAGCGGCAGCTCGACGCGCTCACCGCCGCCGGGTGCCGGGTGCCGGGTGCCGGGTGCCGGGTGATCTTCGCGGACAAGAAGTCCGGCAAGGACGCGCTCCGCCCCGAGCTGAAGACGTGCCACGCTTTCCTCGACGCGGGCGACACGTTTGTCGTGCCCTCGCTCGACCACTACGGCCGCAGCCTCCAAGACCTCATCAACATGGTCGCCGAGCTGCGCGAGCGCGGCATCGGTTTCACCTCGCTGCACGAGAACCTGAACACCACCACCCCCGGCGGCCGACTCGTCTTCCACGTCTTCGCCGCGCTCGCCGAGTTCATCCGGGAACTCGTCATCATCGGCACCAAGGAAGGCCTCGCCGCCGCCCGCGCCCGCGGCCGGGTCGGCGGACGCCCCAGCGTCGCCACCGAGGAAATCATCCGCGCCGCCCGCGACCTGCTGCCCGACCCAGGCCGCTCGATCACCTCAATCGCCAAACTGCTCGGCGTCTCCCCAGGCACCCTCTACAACCACATCCCGGACCTGCGCGAGCTCGCACCGGCACCGTCCCCCGTCAGCTCGAAGCGCCCGCGCGGTAGGCGCACTCCAGCAAGATCAATCTCAGCGGCACTTTCTGTACCTCAACCACTCACACCCGGGGGTGTCTACGGGGGTGAGGCGCGACGGCGGATGAGGCTGGACGGCGGGCGCGGCGGGCCACGCATCAGATGGAGGGGCCCGGCGAGGGGTGACCGCCTAAGAACTCCGTCTGGGCGGCCCCAGCGGCTCGCCCCCCGCGGAACCCCGACCCGAAGCCTCGTCCCCGCCCGGCGGCATCGCCGCGACCCGCTGCTCCAGGCGGGCGATGGCCGCCCGCACACCGTCCCCGTAACCGTCGTCCCCGAGCGCGCCCACCACGGCGCGCGCCTGTGTCAGATGGCTGCGGGCCGCGTCGGGGCGACCGAGCTTCACATAGTCCGCCGCCAGGTTGAGGTGCAGCGAGGGGTAGAGCGCGCGGACCGCGAGCGACTGCTCGTGGCGGGTGAACCGCGCCTCGGTCAGGCCGTCGGCGGCGGACAGGGCCCGCAGGTCCCAGGCCAGCTCGTTGTCCGGGTCGTCCTGGGCGTCCGCCATGTAGTGCGCGAGCGTGCAGCGGTGGAGGGGGTCGCCGTCCTCCCCGATCTCCGCCCACAGGCCGAGGTACCGGTCCCTGGCCTCCTCGCGGTCACCGGCGTGATGGAGCATGATCACCTGCCCGATCCGGGCCATCATGGCGTCGTCCGCCGCCTGCTCCCGCTGCTCAGCCACAGGTCCTCCACGCTCGTATGCCGATCGTCCAAGCTGATAACGATTCCGACGCTATAGGCAGCCGCTGACAATCCCGGTCAGGCGCGGGCGGGGGGTCCCTCCGAGGGCCGGGCGGTCACCGCACCCGGCGGACACGTACCCGGAGGGACACGCACCCGTGGACGTCAGCCCAGGTCCGGAATGCGCCAGTCGATCGGCGTGTGACCCTGCGCGGCCACCGCCTTGTCGATCTGCGTGAAGGGATGCGAGCCGAAGAACTTCTTCGCGGAGAGCGGCGAGGGGTGCGCGCCCTTCACCACGACGTGGCGCTCCTCGTCGATGAGGGGGAGCTTCTTCTGCGCGTAGTTCCCCCACAGGACGAACACGGCAGGGTCGGGCCGGTCGGCCACCGCGCGGATCACCGCGTCGGTGAACTTCTCCCAGCCCTTGCCCTTGTGCGAGTTGGCCTCGCCGGCCCGCACCGTGAGCACCGCGTTCAGCAGGAGGACGCCCTGCTCGGCCCACGGCATCAGATACCCGTTGTCCGGGACCGGGTGGCCGAGCTCCTCCTTCATCTCCTTGTAGATGTTCCGCAGGGAGGGCGGCGTCTTCACGCCGGGCCGCACGGAGAAGCACAGACCGTGCCCCTGCCCCTCCCCGTGGTACGGGTCCTGGCCGAGGACAAGGACCTTGACCCGGTCGTACGGGGTCGCGTCGAGCGCCGCGAAGACCTCCTCGCGCGGCGGGTAGACGGGACCCTTCGCGCGCTCCTCCTCGACGAACTCGGTGAGCTCCTTGAAGTAGGGCTTCTGCAGCTCCTCGCCGAGGACGCCGCGCCAGGACTCGGGCAGCATCGCGGTGTCGGTCACGTCAACAACCTCCGGGGTACGGTCACTTCACGGCCGTACGAGGCACGGCCGCTGCACACCCCAGAACCTACCCGCGGCCACTGACAACGGGCCCCGGCGGCCTGCCTACCAGCTGGTCTTGCGCTGCAGCTCCCACATCATCATGATCGTCGACGGGTCGAGGGCCCGCTCGCCACCCGAGATCTCCTCGCTGGCCGCGATGTACTGCTTGCCCTGCCACAGCGGCAGCAGCCGGGCATCGTCGACGAGTATCTGCTGAGCGCGCTTGAACTGGCCCACCACGGCGGCGCGGTCGCTCTCGCGGCGCGACTGCGGCAGCAGGTCGTCGGTGATCTCCTTGGACTCGTAGGGCGTTCCGAGCGCGTTCTGCTGGCCGACGAAGGGCGCTATGAAGTTGTCCGCGTCCGGGAAGTCGGGGAACCAGCCGCGTCCGAAGGCGGGGTACTCGCCCTTGCGGTATCCGGCCTCGAACGTCTTCCAGGGGCGTCCCTTGATGGTGACGTCGAACAGTCCGGACGCATCCAGTTGCCGCTTGAGCTCGGTGAACTCGGCGCCGGTCGCGGACCCGTAGCGGTCGGTGGTGTACCAGAGGGTGAGCGGGACCCGGTCAGTGATGCCCGCCCGGGTGAGGATGCCCTTGGCCTTGGCCGCGTTCGGGTCGCCGAAGTCGTCGAAGAAGCCGGTGGTGTGCCCGGTCAGGCCCCTCGGGACCATCGAGTAGAGCGGTTCGACGGTGTCCTGGTAGATCTTGTGGGCGATCGCGCCGCGGTCGACGACCTGGGCGACGGCCTTGCGGACGGCGGACTTGCGCGCCCAGGGGTCCTTGGGGTTGAACACCAGGTAGCTGATCTCCATGCCCGCGCCCTCGACGAGCTGGATGCCGTCCTTGGCCTGCTTGCCCTGGAGCCCCACGACGTCCGACGCGGCGAGCCCGCGGTACGTGGCGTCGATCTTCTTGGCGCGCAGGGCGCCGACCATCGAGGCGGAGTCCTTGAAGTAGCGGATGGTGACGGCGCTGTTCTTGCGCTCGGCGAACCCGTCGTAGTGGTCGTTCTTGACGAGCTCTGCCTTGTCGCCGTCGGTGTACGCGTCGAGCGCGTACGGCCCCGAGCCGGCGATCTTGCCGTCGTCGCGGACCGCGTCGGCCGGGTACTCGGCAGGGTCGACGATGGACATCGCCGGTGTCGCGAGCACGAAGGGGAAGGTCGCGTCGGGCTTGTTCAATGTGAAAGTGATGTCACGGTCGCCCTTGACCTCGACCGATTTCAGGCTGCCGAGGAGCCCCTCGGGGCCGCCCTTGACGTTGATCCTTCTGATGCGGTCGAAGGAGTACTTGACGGCCGCCGCGTCGAGCTTGTCGCCGTTCGAGAACGCCATGCCCTCGCGCAGCTTGCAGTGGTAGATGCGGTTGGAGGGGTCGGTGAACTCGCAGCGCTCGGCCGCGTCGGGCTTGGGCTCGGAGGCGCCGGAGGGGAAGCTGACGAGGGTCTGGTAGACGTTCCTGAACAGCTCCCAGGAACCGTCCCAGGACGCGGCCGGGTCGAGGGTGCTCGGCGCGCTGGTGGTCCCCACGACGATGGGGTCGGTGTCGTCCGACTCTCCGGAGGACATCAGTCCACATCCGGCAAGGAGCGATATGCACGTTATCGCCGCCAGTTGACGGGGGCCCTGGATCCGGTTGAACACGCGCGCGCTCCTCGATCGGCCATGCCACAGGTCGGCAGACCATACCGCAGTGCCCCGCCGGGCCAACGAGGCACTCCGGCAGGGCACTTGATGCGCACGTACGCGACGTACGCGGGGAACTTCAGTTAAGCGAGTTTGGTCCGAAACGGCCTCGCGGAGGCTTTGTCAGCTGACGCCCGCATTGAGGAAGATTCCGCCGTCGACCACGAGGGTCTGGCCGGTGATCCAGTCGGACTGCTGCGAGGTCAGGAACGCGGCGGCGCCGCCGATGTCCTCGGGCACGCCGAGCCGGGCCAGCGGGTAGGCAGCCGCGGCCTCCTCCTCTCGCCCCTCGTAGAGGGCCTGCGCAAACTTCGTCTTGACCACCGCCGGGGCGATCGCGTTGACCCGCACCTTGGGCGCGAACTCGTGCGCGAGCTGGACGGTCAGGTTGATCATCGCCGCCTTGCTGATGCCGTACGCGCCGATGAACGGAGACGGGGCGAGGCCCGCGACGGAGGCGATGTTGACGATCGCCCCGCCGTTCTCGCCCTGCCACGCCTTCCACGTCTGCTGGGCGAAGCCGAGCGCGGAGACGACGTTGGTCTCGAAGACCTTGCGCGCCACGTTCAGGTCGAGCTCGGCGATGGGGCCGAACACCGGGTTCGTACCGGCGTTGTTGACCAGGAAGTCGACGCGGCCGAAGGCCTCCATGGTGCGCTCGACGGCGGCGGCCTGGTGCGCCTCGTCGTGGGCCTTGCCGGCGACGTACATGGCCCGGTCGGCGCCGAGCTTCTCGACGGCCTCCTTGAGGGCGTCCTCGCCGCGTCCGGTGATGCACACGCGGTCACCGCGGGCGACGAGCGCCTCGGCGACGCCGTAGCCGATGCCACGGCTCCCGCCCGTGACGAGGGCGACCTTGCCGGAGAGCTCCGGGAGCTGGGATGAAGTCATGTCCGTTTCCCCCGGCCCTAGTTGAGCGGTCCGCCGGCGACGTACATGACCTGGCCGGAGACGAATCCGGCCGCCTCGCCGGTGAAGAAGGCGATGGCGTTGGCGATGTCGTCGGGCTTGCCCACGCGCTGGACGGGGATCTGCGTGGCGGCGGCGGCCTGGAAATCCTCGAAGCCCATGCCGACGCGGGCGGCGGTGGCGGCCGTCATCTCGGTGACGATGAAGCCGGGGGCGACGGCGTTCGCGGTGACGCCGAACTTGCCGAGCTCCTTGGCGAGGGTCTTGGTGAAGCCCTGGAGGCCGGCCTTGGCCGCCGAGTAGTTGACCTGGCCGCGGTTGCCGAGCGCCGACGACGAGGACAGGTTGACGATGCGGCCGAACTTGGCGTCCACCATGTGCTTCTGGACGGCCTTCGACATCAGGAACGCGCCGCGCAGGTGCACGTTCATGACGGTGTCCCAGTCCAGGGCGCTCATCTTGAACAGCAGGTTGTCGCGGAGCACGCCCGCGTTGTTGACGAGGATCGTCGGCGCGCCGAGCTCCTCGGCGATGCGCGCGACGGCGGCCTCGACCTGCGCCTCGTCGGCGACGTCGCAGCCGACCGCGAGGGCCTTGCCACCGGCGTTGGTGATCTTCTCGACAGTGTCCTTGCAGGCGGCCTCGTCGAGGTCGATCACGGCTACGGCGCGACCCTCGGCGGCCAGACGTACGGCGGTAGCGGCGCCGATGCCGCGTGCGGCACCGGTGACGATCGCGACGCGCTGCTCAGTGGTGGACATGCTCTTCGGTCTCCTCGCCCTAGAGTGCGGCCCTCACGTCCCAACTCGGTGAGCGACCGCTTAGTACCCTGTGGACGTGACGCTAGAAGTCCTGGCACCCGGTGTCAACGTACCCACCGGGTGCGACTGATCACTCACCGCGAAGGGGCCACCGCGAGGTCACCTCACCAGGAGGTCGAGAAGCCTGTTGACCTCTGCCTCGGGGTCCTCGGTGAGACCGGTGTGCACGGGTCCGGGCTGCACGACCGTCGAGCGCGGCGCGACCAGCCACCGGAAGCGCCGGCCCGCGTCGTCGTCCGCCGCCTGGCCCGCGTCGCCGCCGCCTCGGCAGTGCCTTTCGACTGCGGCGAGCGAGGCGCGGACGCCGGTCACATCCGCCTCCGGGTCGAGGGCGCGCAGCTTCGCCTCGTCGAGGTGCGTGAGCGCGCGGACGTAGGACTTGGCGCGGCAGTAGACGACCACGCCGGCGTTGATCTGCTCGCCGCGCTCGACGCGCGGGACGACGCGCAGCAGCGCGTACTCGAAGACGTCTCGTGTGGTCGCGGTCACCGGGTGCCGCCCTTCACGCTCGCCGTGCCGGTCAGCCAGCCCGGGGTGCGCCGGACGCGGTCGGGATCCGGCTCGGGCAGGCCGATGCGCTCGTGGACGGTCGCCGCGCGGGGCAGCAGCACGGCAGCGTACGCGCGCCGCACCGCGTCGGGGTCGTCGAAGCCCGGCTCGTCGGCGAGCCAGGCGTCGGGGACGTCGGCGGTGACCTCGGCGAGCAGGTCCTCGGTGAGCCGCGGCGCGAGCTCCGCCGCGGCCGCCGCGACGTCGGGCGCGAAGGGGGCGAGGGCGTGTTCGGTGGCGTCGTACGGGCGGGCCGCCGCGGCCTCGGCGCCGCGCCAGTTGTGGTGCCAGATCATGCTCGCGCCGTGGTCGATGAGCCACAGGTCGCCCCGCCAGACCAGCATGTTGGGGTTGCGCCAGGACCGGTCGACGTTGTTGATCAGGGCGTCGAACCAGACGACGCGGCCCGCCTCCGCGGGATCCACCTCGTAGGCGAGCGGGTCGAAGCCGAGCGCGCCGGAGAGGTACCGCATGCCGAGGTTCACGCCACCGCTCGACTTGAGGAGGCCCTGCACCTCCTGGTCCGGCTCGCCGAGGCCGATCACGGGGTCGAGTCCGATCCGCACGAGCCCGGGCACCCGGAATCCGAGCCGCCGCGCGAGCCCTCCGCAGATCACCTCCGCGACAAGCGTCTTGCGGCCCTGTCCCGCGCCGGTGAACTTCATGACGTACGTACCGAGGTCGTCGGCCTCGACGAGTCCCGGCAGCGAGCCGCCCTCACGCAAGGGTGTGACATAGCGGGTCGCGGTGACCTCTTTCAGCATTTTCCCAGGCCACCCATCTCTTCAACCTTGCAATCCACGGCCAACTTTGGAGGGGCGTAGCAGCGGGAATCACCCGTCAACGGGCCTGGGGAGAATCTGGGGAGTTTCGGCTGGCCTGCCGATCTCCCCGCTCCCCGAGCAGTCCGTCGATGGCGGCGCGCCCCTTGCTTCCGGCCTCCGGCATGAAGTGAGCATAGTAACCGAGGGTGATCGCGGGCGAGGAGTGCCCGAGCCACCGCGCCAAGGTCACGACAGACTCTCCGGCCTCCAGCATGATCGAGGCATAGGTGTGCCGCAGCACGTGGAAGCCGTCCTTCGGGGCCGCCGCCCACTGCCAGGGTTTCGCTCCCTCGGCGCGCGGCGGGATGATGCCGGCCTCGGCCAGCGCGGGCTTCCAGGTGTAGGTGTTCCACGTGTTCACCGCGACGGCGTTGCCGAGTCGTGTGGTGAGCAGCAGGGAGAACTTCCTGCCCTGCCCCTCCGGCTTCCCCCACGGAAGCTCCACCTCCACCGGTGGGAACGCTTCGACGTGGCGCTTCAGCTCCTCGGCCACTGAGGTGGGCATGTCGACGGTACGGGTCTTCTTCCCCTTCGGCAGGGCGAAGTACAACCTTCCACGGATCGCCTGTATTTGGCGGCGGACGTGGAGGACGCCTCGCGCGTAGTCGATGTCCTCCGGGCTCAGCCCAAACACCTCGCCCTGACGGAGCCCGCATCCCAGGCCGACTACGACGGCTATCCGGTTTCGTGGGCTGATGACGTCGCGGACTCGCAGCGCCGTCTCCAACCGCCACGCGTCGCGTCGCTCTTGCGGCGCCTTTGGCCACCGCACGGACTTCGCATGCATGGGGTTCCTGGCGAGCCGCTTGTCGTCGACAGCCGCTTCCAGAATGGAGGAGAGCTCGGACAGAATGCCGCGCTGGTAGTCGACCGAGGAGACGGTTGACTGCAACTTGGCTATGTAAGCGCGCAGATCCGCCGCCGTGATGTTCCTGAGGGGGAGTTGACCCAGGTGCGGAATGATGTGAAGGCGCGCTCTCCGCTCCTGGTTGTCTTGGGTCTTCGGAACTCCGCCCCTGCCCGGCGCCCAGTGCATCGCGATGTAGTCGGCAAGTGTGATGGATCCGTCACGCGGGTCCACAAACTCGCCCCGCTCTTCGTCCGTGGCTGCTCGACGAAGCCACGCCTTGGCGTCCTCCAACGTGTCGAAGGAGCGATCCCGGACTCCGGGGATACCGGCGACCTTGTACCGCTTCCCCTTGCCGTAGCGAGCGGTTCTTTCCCTCTGCCCGGTTATCGGGTCCTTCTTCTTCTTGATCCAACGATCTTCAATGTAGCCGGCCAGGTGATACTCCTTGTCGAGGGGAAACGGCGCTCTGAGGCGTGGGAGCGTCAGGCGTTGGGGATTCGGCTGGGCCGTTGCTGAGGAGTGGCGCTCAGCGGGCTCAGGACGGCGTTGGAGCGGGAGTCGGCCTGCTCCTGTTCACGGATCCAGGCGTCGACGGCTTCTCGGCGGTACATGACGCGACCGCGAGGACCCATGCGAAAACTCGGCGGCCCCTGCCGCCGGTGCCGCCAGACGTAGAGCGTGTGCGGTGAAAGGCCGAGATACTCGGCGGCATCCTTGACGTTGAGGAAGGCGGCGCGTACGGCGCCAGCAGGAGCGGGTGCGGCAGATGGAAGAAGCAGCGATCGTGCAGGCATGGAAGTAATGGTCACCACGATCACCGGTTTGGCTAACCGGCGATCGTGGCCTATGTTGCGCTCGCGCTACGCCAGAGGCTTGTCCCGCGCTGTCAGTCACGCGCCCGAGTTTCCGCACCACGAAACGCTCAGGAACCCCGATGGCACGGGGCCACATGCCGAGTTGCAGCTCCGGGTGCTGCCGCAGCATGTGCGAGGACGGCCCTATCGCGTCGGTAGCCGCATTGCAGCAAGTCCTCGCCGAAGAGTCCGGCAGCGCGTACGCACCGCCCGGTGGAGACGGCGCCATAGTCGCCCGCCGCCTGGCCGTACCAGGCGTTCAGTGCGCCGAGGGCAAAGAGAGCGGGTGAAGTGAAGCGAGCGGTCGAATAGCGGGGTCAGACAGGCGAACCTCCCAAGTAGGGCCATGCCAGCAAGACAGTCACACGCGGTGCAGGATTCCGAGATATTTCGCAACCCGGGCCACAGTGGAGTATCTGTGCCTCCTGGCCTGGTGTTTTCCGGGACGTTGTACGTTGACATGGTCCCGGCGGAGGTTTCCAGTCCTGTCGTCCTATTTCTCGTCTGCCGTGAGCGAATGCCCGCCGACCGCCTGCATGAAGTCCTCCTGTCGTGGACTTATGGAGGCGCAGGGAATGCGCCGACGCCTGCATCATGCAGCCGCACCACCTCGTTGATGAGTGGACCTGCCACCGCAGTGCCGAAGCGACGCGCAACCCCGATCGACACGCTGCCGTCCGACTGATCCACGTCGTGGTCGAGCCCAACTCACCTTCACGGCCGGCGACCGGCTTTCGGTGTGCCCTGGACGGCTGGGTAGGGTCCCGGTACCCGAGCTGGAGAGGTAGTTGCATGGCCAACGATATTGTGATTGCGCAGACGACCAGCGACAACGAGGATCAGGCGAAGGCACTGGCCCAGGGCGCGGTCGAGAGCAAGCTGGCAGCGGGCGTTCACATCGATGCGCCGATCACCGCCTTCTACTGGTGGAAGGGGAAGGTCGAGGCGGCGCAGGAGTGGCGGATCTCGTACATGACTACGACGGACCGTCTACCGGCGCTGGAAGCGTGGCTGCACGAGAGGCACCCGTACGACGTCCCCCAATGGATCACACTGCCCGTGACCGGCGGGTCGGAGGCGTACCTGTCCTGGGTTGTCGAGGAGACGGCACAGGACTGAGGAGCGACGGGCCGGACGTACGACAGCATTCGCGTCCCGGGTTTGCCGCGTACCGCCGGAGGGGGCTCAGGATGCGAACTGCCGCAGATAGACGGCGAGTTCGCGCTCTCTGTCGGGGAGCGACGCTGCGATAGTCTCTGCGCGCTCCTTGCCCATCGTGTTGGGCTTGGCCTGTGCCGCCGTAGCGAATTGGCGTGACACGTAGACGCCTTGGTCGACGTCGCCTCCACGCAGTAGGGCCGAAGCGAGATCGCCGAGAACCACCACGCCCCCGTCCGGTAGTTCGTCCCCTAGACGGTCGACTGCGGTATCTGCTGTGGACGTGAGTTCGGGACGCCCCAACTGGCCGTAGACGGAGAGGGCCAACGAGTCCATGCGGTACGGGGTCACGAACCGGACCCACGCCTGCTCGCTGGTGTGATCCGCGAAGTCGTAGGCGAAGCGCGCTCGCTCCAAGGCCCGGAGTGCCCCCGTCTCGTCGCCGGCCGCCGCAGCTTCCTCCGCGTGCCTGCCGAGGACCCAGGCGGCAGCAGTAGCGTTGCCGTGGCCTCGCACGTCGCTGGCCGCTTGAGAAAGGAACTCCAACTTCGCCTTCGGCGTCGAGGCGCCGTAGCTGGTGTAGGTCAGGGCCAGGGCTCGGAGTGGAGGGTGCCCGGCAGTCGCCGCGCACTGCGACGTGACCTTGTAGTAGGCGTCGGCTTTGTCGTGCTCGCCCAGGTCCCAGGCCACCCAACCAGCCAGAGCGGCAGTTTCTCCGGCGGCGATAGTGAGAGCCCGTTCGTGTTTGCCAGCACGGGGCAGGGCCGCGGTGATCGCGTCAAGATGTGACTCGACCGTGCTTTGTAGTCGCCGGGCACTGAGATTGAGTTCCTGGACGTGCAGTTCAGCGGCCCGGTCGATGAGCGCGACGGCGGCGGGCGAATCGATCTTGGACCCCTTACTGAGGGCGAAGGCCAGGCGCCCCCAGGGCTCGGCAGCCGCGCTCACGCCGATGGCGGCACCACCCAGCAGCGTGCGACGCTTCACGGCGTCCTGATCCTCCCCTGCATTGGTATGCCCCTCTCTCTTCCGAGCGCGGGCAGCCTTAGCCTCCCGCTGTAGTTCCTCGAAGGGGACACCGCAGGCCGCCGCGATATGGCCGATTGTGTGATTGGTAGGAATGTTCTCAAAGTTCTCATAGCGGCTGATCTCTCGGCGGGTCATGGTGTCCCGGCCGGAGACAGCGTTAATCGCGTCTGCCTGCTCCTCCTGCGTCCGGCCCGCATCCTGCCGAAGCCGGAGGAGCAGGTCGGCGAACGGATCTGGCATGAGTGTGACCTCTATTGGTGGGCGGAATCCAATCATGGCCTCAATTCCCCCTCTGGTTTCCCCCCTTGACAGATTTTTCCCCCTCTGGATTCCCCTGGTCGACGGCGTCGCCGCGCGGTGCGATAGCCCCCATGACCAGGCTCCAAGAGGCGACCCCGCCCGGCGGGGGCATCCGTAGTTCTGCGGCCACAGAAGGCACGTCGTGTGTGAGGCCGGCCCAGGAGGACCGACGCAGCACATCGGCATGGGCCGACATACCGGCAGCACCCCATACCTGTCAGGCGGCCTTTCTTCCGGACCCCATGAAAGCTGGGGAGATGCGGCAGACAACCAGGGCGTTCCTGCGACGGTGCCGTGTTTCGCAGCCGGTGGCGGGGTTCGTCGTGCTGGCCGTTTCGGAGCTGGTCACCAACGCCGTGGTTCACGGTGAGGGCGAAGTCGTGCTCCGGATCACGGTGACCGTCGACGTGGTGCGGGTCTCGGTAACCGACCGCGATCCGGCCCCCGCTGTACTCAAGGAAGCCGGACCTGACGGTGAATCCGGTCGCGGGATCCGGCTTGTCCATGCGATCTCAGACGCGTGGGAGAGCAGCGGCGAGGAGACGTGGTGTGAGTTCCGGTACGCGAGGGCTGCGGCTTGAGTCAGACCTCCAGCTGGTCCCCGACCAGCCAAACGGCGAGCAGCACAGCTCAGTCACTCCCGTTACGCAGGGCGCTCCGAGGGCCGTTCGCTTGCCTTCGCCCAGTAATTCGGTTCGAGCATCTCGCCAGGCCATGCGGGCTGATGGATCGGGCCCCGAGGCCCCATCTGTTCGAAGTACGGTGCCAGGTCGATCACGGGCGTTCCGTCTACGGCGTCGAGATCGGTGACCAGGAGGTCCCGGCCTTCGACCTTGAGCAACCGCGGGTAGCTGATGGCCAGTTGGTTGGGGCGCCGGTGGTTGCGGTGGACGAACGTACCTGTCGGCGGCCAGTTCTGGTTTCCCCGTGGGCTGCGTGCGTGGAGCTCGACGTCTTCGGGTCGCGCCAGGTGGAAGCGCCACGTCACCGTCAGGTGGGAGAACTCTCCGATTCCCTGCAGCGTTTCGAGGGGGTACGCGTCGTCGAGCCGAATGATCGATTCGACCCCGCCCTGGTAGTCGTCCTGAACGCGGGTGTGGCCCCCGACGACTGTTGCGATCGACTCGACCTCGTACGTCGCCATCGGCGCTCGTTCCTCTCCCTCGGCGTAGCATGCACGGCGGCCCCCGGCCAGCGCCGCGAACCCGCTCTGTGGTCAGCCTATGGTGCGCAGCATGCCCCGTGCCCGGTGGTCCAGTTCGGTGACATGTCGGCCTCCGCGTTGCCGGACGGGCGAGAGGTCGCTCTGGATGCGGACGATGACGTCGCGGGCACGGCCGGACTGGACGCCGGCCATGGCGTCGAGTGCTTGGTTCCAGGTGGCGCATGCCTCGTCGAGGCGGCCTTGCTGGACCTGGACGGCGCCGAGGTAGCCGAGGGTCACGCTGTGCGTGCGGGCGTACTGCTGGCGGCGGCGGGTGGCCACGCTGCGCTTGAAGTGGATCTCCGCGTCCAGCGGCTGGCCCATGTCGCGCAGGGCGCAGGCTGTCTCGTGGGCCAGGGAGGCTTCCTGGAAGAAGCTCACGCGGCTCGGAGCCTCGCTGTTGTCGGCGCGGGAGAGATCCCGCTCCGCGCGGCTGATGGCCGCGAGAGTGCCGGCGCGGTCGCCGTCGGCTGCGAGGGCGCGTGCGTGAACGATCGCGAGCAGGGCTTTCTCACGGTGGCTAGCTTGGCCGTAGCGGTCGCGGTTCGTGGAGGCGTCGGCCAGGACGAGGGCGCGGCCGGGGTGCCCAAGGTCCACGGCTTGGTGCGCGAGGGCGCGCAGGATGTGGCCGCCGAGCGGCCCGTCGCCCGCTTCGGCCGCTATGCGGGCGGCGAGAGTGAGGTAGCGCTGGGCGGTGCGGTGCTCGGAGGCGTCGAAAGCCATCCACCCCGACAAATAGGCCATCTCCGCCACGGCCGAGTAGGTGTCGCGACGAAGCTGCTCCGTGCGGAACCTGCTGCCGAGCAGGGGCACCGCTTCGTCGCGAAGATGGCCGGCGAGGGCCGATCGGCCAGAGGCGCCGCCTCGCTGCTGGTCACGCGCGGAGTAGAAGGTCGTCAGATCGCGGACGTCGTCGATGTCGGCCTGCGTCACCAGCCGGGAGGAGACTGCTGGGCGCTTCGCCGCCGCGGCAGGAGCGGCTGCCCACCACGAGGCGGTGGGCAAGGCCAGGCCGGCGGCCGAGTACGCGGCGGTCGCCAGCAGCTTACGTCGGTGCATATCGAGGTCGTCGCTTCCCAGCTCGGCCAGCACGGTCAGAGGATCGACGCTCCAGTCGGAACCGCTGTCGGTTTGGCCTGTGCCTTCACCTTCCAGCCCGAGGTCGGCCAGGGTGAGGCGGCGGCCGAGCCTGCGGGACAGCGTCTCGCGAAGGATATGAGGTGCCCGACCGCTCGGCTGCGTGCCCTGCACCCACATGGCGATGTGCGAGCGGGAGATGGCCTCCAGCTCACGCACCCCGCTCTCCGCGGCTACCCGGGCGACCGCTGCGGCCGCTGTCGGCTGAGACCAGCCCGCTTCGCGCAGAAGTGCGGCGAGGGCGACGTTTCGCACACGGGCCATGGGCTGCCCCTCGGTTCCGAAATGATCTTTGACGCCTTTGACGGCCTCGGCGGTCGCGCAGGCATACCCCCGAGCGGGGATTCACGGTTCGCTCAACGTAGCGACCGGATCACTCACTTTGCACTACGACCGCCGCCCCCGCACGGCGAACCCCAATCAACTTGGCCTGATCCGAACAGGAGTTGTGTCATGCGCCTCTCGCTGGCTCCCCGCCAGGACGCCTGTCAACACGTCGCGTCCAACAGGAAGGGCCGCATGGCTGTCGAGCCTGTTTCGCCGCGCAATCAAGCGGTGGCCGCGGCCGAGACAGTGGCGCTCGTGCTGGACGAGGACTCGCCGCTGCCGGAGACCACCGGCGACGTTGAAGACCTCGCGAGGCGTCTGCGCGGTCACATCAATCGACTCGGCGTCATGGTGCCCAAGGAGGAGCCAGCGCTGCGCCGCGCGCAGCAGCTCGGCTCGGCGGGGGTCCCCGACGGCTACATGCCCAGCAGGGCGCATCTGGTCCAACTGGCCGAGGCGGCCCAGGAGCTCGTGGCGAGTGTGGAGGCCCACGGCACCGGCCGTGCGATGCGGCAGCGGGGACGGCGTTGGCGGACACCGCCGATCAACCTGCTGCGCGGCACAGTCTTCGCGATCGCCTTCGCCTGTCTCGTCCTGGCCGCGTCGGTGCCCCGGACATGACCGCCACCGGGGCGGTGCTGATCGTCCTGATCCTTGGTCCCACGACATGGCTGGTTCTCCGCGGTGATCGCGCAACCAGTTCCCCGTCAGCGGACGAAGAACCCGCACCGGCGCGGAGCGAGTCGCCGCCTCACCGGTGACCACCGGAGTCTCGCCTCACCGACAGTTCGCCGGCCGTTTCGACGGCCCTAAAGCCCTCCCCGGACTCGCGGGGCCTAACGGAGATCTACACGATGAAACGCCTTCCGCGTATCGAGCACTACGGCCTGATCGGCGACATGCAGACCAGTGCCCACGTCTGCGACGACGGCTCGATCGACTGGCTGTGCCTGCCCCGCTTCGACTCGCCGGCCTCCTTCGCTGCGCTGCTTGGCACGCAGAAGCACGGAGCGTGGCGCATAGCCCCGGCCGCTGCGCACGAAGAGGGAGCCGGTGCGACTGCCGAGCGGCGCTATGTCGGCGAGTCCCTCGTGCTGGAGACAGTCTGGACGACGTCCTCCGGCAGCGCGAAGGTCACCGACTTCATGCCGCCGCGCGACGGGGCACCGCAGGTCATCCGGATCGTGGAGGGAACGGCTGGCCAGATCGCCATGGCTTCCACGCTGCGCGCCCGCCCCGGCTACGGCCGGGTCAGCCCGTGGATCCATGAGCTGGGCGGACGCATGATCGCTGAGGGCGGCGGGGACGCCCTGTGGCTGGACACGTCCACCGGGCAGGTTGAGAAGGACGGCGCGATCGTCAGCTCCTTCACGGTCACCGCCGGCGAGAGCGTCGCCTTCGTACTGAGCTGGGGGCCCTCTCACGGTGTCGCGCCGGAGATCCCGGATCCCGACGCGGCGCTCGCGGCGACCCTCGCCTTCTGGGAAGACTGGACGAGCCAATGCACCTACGACGGCCCGCACCGGGAAGCGGTCGTCCGGTCGCTGATCACCCTGAAGGCGATGACGTACGCCCCCAGCGGCGGCATCGTCGCAGCGCCGACCACGTCGCTGCCGGAAGAGGTCGGTGGTCGCCGGAACTGGGACTACCGCTACACCTGGCTGCGCGACGCCTCCACCACCCTGGGCGCCCTGCTCGGTTCGGGGTACTGGCAGGAGGCCGAGGCGTGGCGGCGGTGGCTGCTGCGGGCCGTGGCCGGCGATCCGGAGAACCTGCAGATCATGTACGGGATCACCGGAGAACGGGATCTCCAGGAGCGGGAGCTGCGGTGGCTGCCCGGCTACGAGAACTCCGGCCCGGTACGGATCGGCAACGGGGCTGTAGACCAGTTGCAGCTCGACGTGTACGGCTACGTGATCGAGACCCTGTACCTCGCCCACCAAAGCGGGGTGGCCCGCTGCGGCGACACCGCGGTCCTGCACCAACGGCTGGTCGAGCACCTCGCCGAGCGGTGGCAGACGCCCGACGAGGGAATCTGGGAGATCCGAGGTGAGCGCCGCCACTTCGTGCACTCCAAGGTCATGGCCTGGGCCGCGATCGACCGGACCATCCTCCTGGTCGAGGCCGCCGTCCTGGAGGCCGACCTGTTCGCCCTGATTGAACTGCGCGAGGCCATCCACCAGGAGGTGTGCACGCGCGGATTCGATCCGGTCCGCAACACCTTCACCCAGTCCTACGGATCACAGGAGGTCGACGCCGCCCTCCTGCTGATCCCCAGGGTGGGATTCCTGCCTCCCGACGATCCCCGAGTGCTCGGGACGGTGGAGGCAGTACGTCAGCAACTGTCCACCCCGGAGGGCCTTGTCCGGCGCTACCCGACCGCCGGCGACCGCATCGGGCTCGACGGCCTGAACGGTGACGAGGGGACCTTCCTGCTCTGCTCGTTCTGGATGGTCGATGCGCTCGCCCTGACTGGCCGCCCGGACGAAGCCCACGCTCTCTTCGACCGGCTCCTGGCCCTGCGCACTGACCTCGGCCTGCTCGCCGAGGAGTACGACCCCGCCACCGGGCGACAACTGGGCAACTTCCCGCAGGCGTACAGCCACATCGGGGTGATCGGGTCCGCGCTCCTGCTGCAGCAGCTCGACTCGGGGGCGCCCGCAGCCGAGGCCGACGTGCTCTTGGCGGTGGGTGTCTGATGAACACGACCGCCAGCACGATGGTCATCGTGCTCGCCGCCGCGGCCATCGTCGCGGTGGCAGCGGCCTGGGTTAGCCACCGCCGATGGCAGAAGACGCGGCGGCGGGCACACCTTCTAGCCCGCGAACAACAGGCCACCGAGGGTGCCCTGCAGAAACTGGTCCACGAGACGCTGCCCCAGATCCACCAGTCGGGCGGTCGGATCACGGCGTTAGCCCCCGCACCGGAACTGGCTGGCACCGCAGTCGGTGAGCACCTGACCAACGTGGTCAAGGCCACCGCCGGCGTCGTCCAGGCCGTGATCCGCGACATCCAGTACGCGGCGCACCAGGAGATCGAGCAGGCGAAGACGCTCGGGGCGGAGGAGTTGCGGCGTTCGCACACTGCCGCCCAGGAAGAGATCGCTCGGGTAACTGCCGTGCGGTCGACCGAGGCCGCAGTGCGCAGTGTGTCGTCGGCGCTCGTGGGCATGGCCTCCAAGACCAGCCGCAAGGTCAGCGAGGGCGTGCGCGAGCACGAGGACGACGCCGCGTTCGAGACGCTGACCGATATCGACCACACCGTGCAGCAGATGCTGCTGGTCGCTCAGGGCTGGACCATCCTGGCCGGCGGCAAGCTGACCCGGCACTGGCCCACGACGACGCTGACCGATGTGGTGCGGGCCGCGATGGGCTACGTCGAGGACTACCAGCGCGTACAGCCCCAGGAACTCACC
Source organism: Streptomyces sp. NBC_01003 (assembly GCF_045162695.1). NCBI lineage: Bacteria > Bacillati > Actinomycetota > Actinomycetes > Kitasatosporales > Streptomycetaceae > Streptomyces > Streptomyces sp. NBC_01003. The sequence continues at coordinate 8,355,178 of NZ_CP108707.1, read as the reverse complement.
GTCGCGGTGAAGACCCGCGTGGTCGGGCCCGTGGTGCACGCCCTCGCGCTCCTGCTGGACAACGCGCTGCGCTTCTCGCCACCACAGTCGAGAGTGCACGTGTCCTTCGAACAGGGCCACCACGGAGTCACCGTCTTCGTGGACGACAGCGGCCTGCAGATGACGCCGGAGCAGCTCGACAGCGCCCGGGACATCCTCACCGGGCAGCGCACGGACGACATAACGCAGCTCGGCGCCCGCCCGCAGACCGGGTTCCGAGTCGCCGCCGCCCTCGCGCGCGCCTACGGATTCCGGGTCGATGTCCAGGCGCCCAACTCCCTTCTGGGCACCCGCGCGCTCCTCACCCTTCCCCAGGACCTCCTCACCACGGCGCCCCAGACGCCGCCGGCATCCTCGCAGCCAGTGCAGAAGGATCCGCCAGCTGCTCTCGCCTCTGCCGCGTCCGGCCGGCTCCCTGCTCTCGCCCCGGTTCCGGTAGCCACACAACCCGCGCTCACCCCCGTCCCGCCGACGGCCGGGGAATCCGACCAGGAGCGTTCCACTGCCCGCACGACCGCCAGCGGACTGACGGTGCGCAGCCGCCGCGCCGCACCCGCCTCCGCTCCCGTTCCCCGCCCTGCCAACGCCGAGCCGGGGCGAGCGAGCGTGATCGCCGCCTGGGCCCGTGGCACTAAGCGCGCCCGCGCCGAGCAGGGCACCCACGTCCCCACTGCCGACAACGACCAAGGACACGACGCATGACCGACAAGAACATCGGCTGGCTCCTCGAAAGCCTGGAGGAGACCGCTGGCGTGGAATACGCCGTGCTGGTCGCCGCGGACGGCATGAGCCCGGCCTACACCGATCGGCTGCCGCGCGAGCGCGCCGAGAAGATCTCGGCCATCGCCTCCACGCTGTGGGGAGCATCGCGGGCCTACGACCGGGAGACGAACGGCGGGGGCGTCCGCCAGTTCGTCATGGAGTCGGTCGACCACATCTCCCTGCTCATCCCGGCTGGCGAGAACACCATGCTCGCCGTCCGCACCGACAGCCCTCACGCGGACATCGGGGTGATCAGCGAGGCCGCCCTGCGCTTGGCCGCGAGCGTGGGCGAACAGCTGGGTGTCCAGACACGCATCGCCGGCGGCACGGAAGCACCGCTGGCATGAGCAGGCCGCGGCAGGACCCGGATCTGGTCAGGCCCTACGTCCGCACGGGCGGACGTACCCGCCCCAGCAAGGACGTGCGCCTGGAGAGCCTGGTCTTCGCCGCGACCGGCACCCGTCCCGGCCTCAACCCGGACGCACGGCGCGTGCTCGCCCTGTTCGCACCCGCGCAAGGCGGAGGGCTGGCCGTCGCCGAGATCGCCTCCGCACTCGCCCTCCCGCCCTCGACCACCCGGATTCTCGTCGCCGACCTCATCGGACACGGACTGATGACCCTCGCCCAGGGCCAGGACGACGACCGGCCCCCGGCCTCACTCATCGAAAGGGTTCTTCATGGACTCCGCGCTCACGCCTGACCGGTTCGTCGCGCGCACGGTGACGGCTACCGCGAAGATCGTGGTCGCCGGAGCCTTCGGCGTGGGCAAGACCACCTTCGTCGGCAGCGTCTCCGAGGTGCCTCCGGTCCACATGGAGGAAACCATCACCCGGGCGAGCGCCCTGGTCGACGACCTGGCCCGCACGCCTGCCAAGTCCACCACCACCGTCGGCGTGGACTTCGGGCGCAAGCACCTCAGCGACGACCTCGTGCTCTACCTGTTCGGTACCCCCGGCCAGGCCCGATTCAGCTTCCTGTGGCAGGAGTTGATCATCGGCGCCCTCGGCGCCCTGGTCCTCGTCGACCCCCGCGACCTGGACGCCTCCCACGAAATCCTCGGCCTCCTCGAAGAGAACGGCGTCCCCTACGCGGTTGCGGTCAACCAGTTCGACGGCGCGCCCCGCCACCCGCTCGAAGAAGTCCACGAGGCCCTCGCCCTGGAGGGACACACGCCGCTGACCGTGTGCGATGCCCGCGAGCGAGCGTCCTGCATGCAGGCCCTGATCCAGCTCACCGAATACCTCGCCCGTCTCGCGCACCGTCTGGAGCCCCGACCGTGAGCACCGCGACCCACCGCATCCCCCTGTACGAACCGGACTTCGCCCAGAATCCGCACGCCGCCTACCAGCGCATGCGCGAGCAGTTCGGCCCTCTGGTCCCCGTGGACCTGGCCCCCGGCGTGCCCGCCACGCTGGTCGTCGGCTACGAGGAGGCCCGCCGCATCCTCGGCGACCCGCAACGCTTCCCCGCCGACCCGCGCCAGTGGCAGACCTCCGTCCCCGACACCTGCCCCATCCGGCCGATGATGGAGTGGCGCCCCAACGCCCTGCGCTCGGCCGGTGCCGAGCACGCCCGCTACCGGGCCGCGAACACGGAAGCCCTCGGGGCTGTCGACCAGCACGCGCTGCGAGCCCACGTCGAACTGGTTGCCGAGCAGACCATCAACGCCTTCAAGGGCAGCGGCAAGGCGGACCTGCTGTCCGAGTACGCCTGGCCTCTCGCGTTCCAGACGCTCAGCCACCTTCTCGGCTGCCCCGACGAGGTCGGCCACCGGATCGCGGACGGAATGGCGAAGATCTTCGACGGGGTCAACGCCTCCATCGGCAACCAGATCATGGCCCAGGCCGTGGCGGACCTCGTCGCCCTGCGCCGTCGGCAGCCCGGCGACGACGTGACCAGCAGGCTCCTCGCCCACGTCGCCCGGCTGGACGACACCGAGATGGGCCAGCAGCTCATCACCCTGTACGGGGCGGGCATCGAACCCCTGACCAACCTGATCACGAACACCCTCCTGGAGATGCTCACCAACAGCGAGTTCTCCGGTGACCTGCACGCCGGCGACGCCTCCGTCCGCGAGGCCCTGGACAGCGTCCTCTATCGCGATCCGCCGCTCGCGAACTTCGCGATGTCCTACCCGCCCCGGCCAGCCGACATCGGCGGGTACCTGCTGCCCGCCGACCAGCCGGTGGTCGTCAGCTATGCCGCCTGCAACAACGACCCTGCCCTGGGAGCCCACCGGCCACTGGGCAACCGGGCCCACCTCGCCTGGGGCGCCGGCCCGCACGGCTGCCCGGCCAGCACGCACGCCTACCTCATCGCCGAAACCGCCATCCTCCACGTCCTCGACGCCCTGCCCGAGATGGACCTCGACGGCCACCGCGACGACCTCGTCTGGCGCCCCGGCCCCTTCCACCGCTCGCTGGTCGCCCTCCCCGTCACCTTCCCCTCAAGCTGAAAGAGGCCCCAACGTGTCCGAACGGCAGATACTCGTCCTCGACCCCACCGGATCCGACCCGGACGCCGAACACCAGGCCCTGCGCGACCGCGGCTCCGCCACTCTCGTGGACATCCTCGGCGTGCGCGCCTGGTCCGTCTCCGACCCGGCCCTCCTTAAGCAGCTTCTGACCAGCAAGGACGTCTCCAAGGACGGCCGCGCCCACTGGCCGGCCTTCGCCGAGACGGTCCCCACCTGGCCGCTGGCCCTGTGGGTGGCGGTGGAGAACATGTTCACCGCCTACGGCGGCAACCACAGCCGCCTGCGGCGCATGGTCGCCCCTGCCCTCTCGGCCCGCCGTACCGCCGCCCTCCAGGCGGACATCGAGATTCTCGTGAACGGCATCCTCGACGACCTCGACGACCTCCCGGCCGATGAGGTGGCCGACCTGCGCGAGCACCTCGCCTACCCGCTCCCGATCGCCGTCATCGGCCAGCTCATGGGCGTCCCCGCCGACCGACGCACCGAGTTCCGCACCGTGGTGGACAACGTATTCGCCACCCACCTCTCCGCCGAGGAACAAGCCGCAAACACCGCCACCCTGTACGGCCTGCTGGACGCCCTGATCGAGGTCAAGCGCACCGAGCCCGGCGAGGACATGACCTCGCTGCTGATCGCCGCCCGCGACGAGGAGGGCGACGGCTCCGCCCTCAGCGACGCCGAGCTGCGCGACACGCTCCTGCTGATGATCAGCGCCGGGTACGAGACCACCGTCAACGTCATCGACCAGGCCATCACCACCCTGCTCTCCGAGCCAGAGCAGCTGGCCCACGTCCGGGACGGCCGCTGCACCTGGGAGGGCGTAGTCGAGGAGACCCTGCGCCACCAGCCCGCGGTCAAGCACCTTCCCCTGCGCTATGCCCGCACCGACATCGCCCTCCCGGACGGGCAGACGATCAAGACCGGCGAGGCGATCCTCGCCTCCTACGCCGCCGCCAACCGCCACCCCGACTGGCACAAGGACGCCGACCGCTTCGACGCCACCCGCCCCAGCAAGGAACACCTCGCCTTCGGACACGGCGTCCACTTCTGCCTCGGCGCCCCACTTGCCCGACTCGAAGTCGCCACCGCCCTGCGCCTGCTCTTCGAACGCTTCCCCGACGCCCAACTCGCCACGGACAGAACCGATCTGAAGAGGCTGCCGAGCCTGATCAGCAACGGACACACCTCCGTCCCTGTGCGCCTGCGCCCGACGTCGAGCCGCTGACCGATACCGACGAGGAAGACCACCATGACCGCCCCAGCCCCGACCACACCGCTCACTCCGGCCGAACGGCGCATCGCCCAGCATGTGGTGAACGGCCTACCAACAGGCCAGATCGCCGACACCGAGACCCTGTCGCACCACACGGTCCGCGCGCACATGGTCTCCCTGCGCAGGAAGCTGCACTGCCCCGAACGCTGCTCCCTTGCCGTAGTCACCCACCGTCTGCTCAGCGCAAACGAGGCCACGGCCCCGGCACCGGACACGCCAGCCCCCGACTTGAGCACCGAGCAGACGAACCTGCTGAAGGCCGTCGCCGAGCACACCAAGCCGCTCGACATCGCGCGCGGCGCCAACATGGCACCGGCGGACCTCTGCGCAGCGCTCCTCCAGTTGCTCGCTGATACCGGGGCAGCGGACACCACCCGGCTGGTCGCCCGGGCCCACGGCTGGAACCTGCTGACCGCCCAGCAGACCAGCACGGTGCGGAGCGGAGCGAGCAAGTGACCACGTCACCCGTTCCCACGGCCTCCGAGCAGTCCTCCGCGCCCCTGCACCATCGCCCGAAACCGTCGGCACTCCAGCCTCCCGATGCTGAACGCGCACTCCTTCTTGACCTGGACGGTGTCCTACTGGACACGCGGCCGGTGATGCGCGAGGCGTGGAGGAAGGTCCAGAAAGACCACGGCCTCGCTATCCCGTTCGCCGCGTACGAAGCCCACCTGGGGCGGGAGTTCAGCGACATCATGGAGCGGCTCGGTGTCGTCGACGCTGACGGCGTCCACCGGACCTACGGAGCCGGCTCGACAGCCGCAGCGCATTTGGCCCAGGAGTTCATCGGGATCACGGACGTCCTGCACGCCTTCGTGGCAGCTGGCTGGCGGCTTGGAGTCGTGACATCCAAGCACGTCGATCGGGCCGCGCCCCTCCTGGCGCAGCTTGGTTGCCCCTTCGGCACCGTGCGGACACCCGCGGGTTCCGGGCGGTCGAAGCCGGCGCCGGACCCTCTCCTCCTCGCGTTGGTGGACCTCGGAGTCGACCCTGCGTCGGCCGTGTACATCGGGGACATGCCGGTGGACCGGGAGGCAGCAACTCGTGCCGGCGTCCCCTACATTCATGCCGCCTGGGGGTACGGCGAGCCCGGCTCTCCTGCTGTAGCGGTCGCCCAGTCCCCAACCGACCTGCTCACCCTCCTCCACCAGGCCACGGCGTGCACTCCCTTTGTCGAAGGGAGCCTGGTGTGACCACCTCGGCATTCGGAGACTTGGGCCTTGTCCGAGGAGAAGACGGCCACCGGCCCGTCTGGGTCCTAGTCGGCGCCGGCCGCTTCGACCTCGCCAACTCCCCCCGCATCAGAACACGCGACCTGGAGGAGCTACCGCTCAACCAGCAGGACCTCCGCTCGTTGACCGACCGCGTCATGGCCGCCCTGCACGAGTACGGCGGCGGCCGAGCCCACACGCCCGGCGGAGCTGACTGGCTCCATGTCCAGCACGTACCGGTCCGCCGACTGGTCACGCAGGTCCTGCGGAAACTGCTGGCATTGAGCCTCTGGGAGCCATTCGTCACCGCACCCGGGCCCATCACCCCGGTGCCGTACGAAGGTCTCGTCGGTGTGCGGCCGAGCAGCTCTCAGGAGTACCGCACCTACACGGTCACCTGGTCGGGCATTGCCTATCTGCTCGGCGGCACAGCGGCACATAATCCGCCGCACACTGCCGAGTTGAGCACGCTCTTACCCGCCGACGTGGCTATCACCGAGCCGCACCCGCTCCCCACGGGCCTGCACCGGGGCGGAGTCGTGGCCCTTTCTTGGTCGTCCCGCCACGCCGAGACCCTGATGCCGGTTCTTCGGGAGTTGGCGCGCAAGGGGCACGACAGCGTGCTCATCGACCTCGCCACTGATCCCGGTCAGCGCTGCTTGGCCGAGGGCAGCGAGAGCGTGCGGGTGTGTCCTGCACCGGTTGGGCTCTTCCGGCTGTCAGGTGAGACGGACGGACTGCGTCCCGCGGATGACGACCGGACCGTCGAGGTCGGTCCGCTCGCGATCCGCCTGTCCCGCCTCGTCCGGTTGTTGTCCACGCTGCTGGCGATGAGCGGCGGCTGCACGCAGCCATCCTGGCCTGCTCTGGTCCAGGCGGAGAACTGGCTGGGCCGCGTTCTGAGAGCCGTTCGTCCGCACTCCGTCGTCCTCAGCAACGACACAAGTCCGCTCGGGGCGTTGGCGGTTTACCTTGCTGATCGGCACGACTCCAACACGGTGCATGTCCAGCACGGCGCCTGGACGGAAGAGTCCGTCGCGTGGCCCGCCCTCCACAGCCGGGACGTGGTCGTGATGGGCGAGCGCGACCATCCGCTCGCCCTCGCCTGGGCCAAGCACCCGAAGAGTGAGGTGCACGTCCTGGGGCAGCCCCGCTTCGATGCCCTGGCCGCTTTGGGCCGTGGGGCACAGCGCCGGTACCTGGAAAAGCTGTTGTCGGTCGGCACACGGCGTGCCCCGTCGAAGATCGCCGTGTGGGCCTGCCAGCCCTTCCGGCCCGAGCATCTCGCCCGCCAGGCCGAACTCCTCCTCGGCGGGCTGCGGTCGGCCGGCCCGGACTGGGGACTGGTCATCGCTCCGCATCCGGCTCAGCGCGACAGCGTGTTCGCCCCGCTTCTTGAGCAGGCGACCGGTCTTCCGGTGGCCGTCGCCGACACTCGGGTTGGAGCACGCGGGTGCCTGGCCGGCGCGGATGTGGTCGCGAGCGCCTACTCGACATGCGGCATCGAAGCCGCGCTGCTGGGCGTGCCCGTCCTTGAACTTGCCGCCTTGGGCGAGCGGACCCTCGGCCTGGCCGACCACGGCATCGCGCAACGGTGTGGCTCCGCGGACGAAGTCGGCATCGCCCTCGCGGAGCTGCCCCGCTCTCGCCCGCCGGCCGGAGCCGCCGATTCGGTGTGCCGGTGGCGCGGCGACAGCGCCGCCCAGGTCGCCCGCCTCATCGATCACCGCGCCACGCGCCCCGAGCTGCCCTTTGACCCCCTTCACGACGATGCCCGCAGCACGCCGCCCGTGCCTGAGCAGGGCGAAGGAGTCCCAGCCTCATGACCCATCTGACCGCCGACAACATCGCCGAGTTGTTCTCCGGAGCCGTCACGCTGACGAAGTCCGGTGATAAGGTCAGCCCGCGCGGCATGCCCACGCGGGAAGTCCGCGACATCCACTTGATGCTCACGCAGCCGCGGGCCCGCCTGCTGTACGCGCCGCCGGCCAGGATCCTGAACCCGGCGTTCGCCGTGGCCGAGAGCGTCTGGCACCTGTCCGGCTCGGACGATCCGTGGATCTTCGACTACAACGCGCGGCTCCGGCAGTACGCCGATGACGGGGTGTTGCTCGGCGCGTACGGCCCCAGGATGCGGAACTGGGCCGGCAAGGTCGATCAGCTCAGCCGTGTCGTGGAGATCCTCAAGGAGGACCCCGACTCCCGCCGCGCCCTGATCCAGCTCTACGACCCGGTTCAGGACGCCGCCGGGCACAAGGACGTGCCCTGCACCCTCGGCTTCCGCTTCCATCTGCGTGCCGGCCGACTGCATATGGCGACCATGATGCGGGGCCAGGACGTGTGGATCGGCATGCCGTACGACGTCTTCTTCTACACCGTCCTGCACGAGCTGGTCGCCGGATGGCTCGACGCGGAGCTGGGCGAGTTCCACCTGCACGTGGGGTCGCTGCACATCTACGAGGAGCACCTCGACCAGTCCGAGCAGCTGGCCTCGCTCACGGCGAGCCCCGTCATGCCCGACCTGCGGACACGGTGGAACGGCTTCGCCGGTCTGCTCGATCAGGTCGCGGCCCGGGACGTGACCGGCCACCCCGGCTGGGACGCGATGGCCGGGACGCTGCGCAGCTACCGGCTGTGGAAGGACGGACAGCACCAGCAGGCGTGGCGCGTGGCCGACGGCATCGACGGCCCTCTCGGCCAGGCCCTCACCGCCTGGTATGGCGAGCTGAAACGACGCTCCCGCCAGCCCGCGGCTGCGACGACGGCCGGGGCGAGGTGACGGCCGCCATGAAGCGCACTCTCTCGGTCATCCTCGGCCTGTGCTCCTACACCCACGACTCGTCGGCAGCTCTCCTGGTCGACGGCGAACTCATCGGCTTCGTCGAGGAGGAGCGCCTCTCCGAGCAGAAGCACACCAAGCTCTACCCCGCTCACGCTGTGGACTGGCTGCTCGGCCGGGCCAAGCTCACCTCAGCCGACGTGGACACCGTCGCCTACAACTTCCAGCCCGCCCGCTACCTCGCCGAGTCGCCCGCCGCCCTGCGCATGGCGCTCTCCCCGACAACTCGTGACCGGGCGTTCGCCCGAGCGCACGGGTTCGCCAAGGTGGCCGTGCGCACCCAGCGGCGCCTGCGGCTGATCGGCAGGCAGTTCCCCGCCGCCCGTGTTACCCCGGTGCTGCATCACCGCGCCCACCAGCTCACGGCCTTCGCCGCCTCGGGCTGGGACGAAGCCGCCGTGCTCGTGGTCGACAGCCTCGGCGAGCGGCAGACCACCACCATCGCCCGCTGCCACGACACGCTCCGTCCCCGCGCGCAGACCCTGGAGGCGATCAACGACCCAGCCTCCCTGGGGTACGTGTACGGCGCCGTCACCGAGCACCTGGGCTGGCGCCGGGGCGACGAGGAGGGCACCGTGATGGCGCTGGCCGCCCTCGGCGACCCCGCCCGCTTCCGCTCCCTCTTCACCCACGCCGTCCACACGACCGCAACCGGCTTCCGCATCAACCCCGCCTACTTCCCCACGCGCACCCTCACGTCGGGATACGAGCGGACGTCCCGCCGTTTCGTCACCGAGACCTGCCCCGAACGGCACCCGGGCGAGTCCCTGGCCGACGTCCACCGGGACCTGGCGGCGGCTCTCCAGGAGCGGACCGAGCAGGTCATGGTGCACCTGGCCCGCCGCGCTCGCGTGCTCACCGGCTCCCGGCGCCTGTGCGTGGGGGGCGGTGTCGCCACGAACTGCGTGAGCATCGGCCGGATCATCGAGGCCGGCATCTTCGACGAGGTCTTCGTGCCTCCTGCGCCCGGTGACGCCGGTACCGCGATCGGCGCCGCCCTCGCCGTGCATATCGGCGGACGCAGCCCGCGACCGGTGGCCGGCGTCGCCCGCACCTGCTACCTCGGCCCGTCCTACGAGGACCAAGCCCTCGACCTCACGCCCTGGCCCGCCCTTCACCAGAAGACCCTGGGCATCGAAACCGCAGAGTTCCTCGCCGACCAGCTGGCCCACGGCACAATCGTCGGTCTGTTCCAGGGGGCCGTCGAAGCCGGGCCGCGAGCCCTGGGCAACCGTTCGATCCTCGCCTCTCCGCTGGAGCCCGGCGTCGTCGAGCGGCTGAACGCCACCGTGAAGTTCCGCGAGCCGTTCCGGCCCTTCGCCCCCATGGTCCTGGCCGAGCGCGCCCGCGAGTTCTTCACCCTCGGCCAGCAGGCGCCGTACATGTCCATGGCCTCCGGCGTGACCGACAAAACGCGCGAGCGCGTGCCGGCCATCGTGCACGCCAACGGCACCTCCCGCCTGCAGACCGTCACCAAGGCGCAGAACCCGTTCATGCACGCGGTCCTGACCGCCTTCGGCCGCCGGACCGGGGTGCCCGTGCTGATCAACACGTCCCTCAACGTCAAGGGCAAGCCGATCTGCGGAACACCGGAAATGGCCCTGGACTGCCTGGCCAACTCCGGGCTCGACGCCCTGCTCCTCGAAGGGCGGTGGATCACCAAGTGAAGATCGGATACAGCTTCTGGGGCTTCCTCGGCAACGGGGTCACCGACACCCCGGACGGGGGACGCAGCCACCGCCGCCCCTTCATCGACGCCCTCATCGCCCACGGTCACGACATCGTCTTCCTGCAGGCCGACCGCGACCGCCTCGAAGCGGGCGAGGACCTCGGCGGCGCGTACACCTTCGACGACGGCGTTCCGCACATCGACGCCCTGTTCCTGGAGTGGCGCTGGGCGATCCCCGGCCGCAACACCACCATGTGCGGGAGCGAGGGGCACACCTGCGACCTTCACCGCCAGGCCCAGCTCATCAACCACTACACCGTGCGGCACCAGACACCCACTGTGATCTGGGACAAGGACCGCACCCTGCGAGCCGAGAGCGTGTGGCGCACCACGTCGCACACCCGCGTCTGCGAGGCCGCCCTCGCCCCGACCCACGGAGCGCACTCGCTACTCTTCCCCGTCGCCGAGAACCTCCTCACCCAGGCGGACCCCGTGGCCCTCGCGGCACAGCGGCGGGACCTCGTGCTCGGCTACGTGGGCAACCAGTACGACCGCGACGAGCCCTTCGACCGCTTCTTCGCCCCAGCCGCCGCCCGCGTCGCGCACCTGGTCGCCGGGAAGTGGACGGAGACCAACCGCTGGCCGCACGTCCACTTCCTGGGCCGGATCCCGTTCGAGGCCGCCGCCGGCGTATACGGCAGGTCCCTGGCCACGGTGCTCATGCTGCCCGAGCGGTACGCCGCGGTCGGGCAGATGACCCAGCGCATCTTCGAGGCCGTGCTCGCCGGATGCCTGCCCGTGGCCCCGGCGGACATCCGCTACGTCAACCGGTTCGTCCCGGACGAGCTGGTCGTGCGCTCCGGCCGGGACGTGATCGAACGCCTCTCCCACCTCCGCGAGATCGCCGGCACCCAGCAGCACGCCGACCTGATCGCCGCGTGCGTGGATCGTCTGCGCCTGTTCGGCCTGAGCAAGCAGGTCGACACCCTGGAATCCCTTCTGCACGGTCTCGTGAGGCCGGGCACGACCGAGCGGGGAGCTGCCTGATGCCGACCGCTCTACAGGCCATGGCGCCTGGATCATCAAAACGTGTCCTGGAGGATGGCTCCGCCGGACACCCGAACCTCTCTACGCTGGAGCACCATGAAGAAGGTCGCCATCGTCGGCTGCGGAGGCAGCGGCAAATCCCACGTGGCCCGCGAACTGGGCAAGATCCTCGACGCCCCGGTGACGCACCTGGACGCCGCGTTCTACGACGACGAGTGGAACGCGCTCCCCATGGACAAGTTCACCGCCGTGCAGCGCGAGCTGGTCGCGCAACCGCGGTGGGTGATCGACGGCAACTACAACTCGACGCTGCAGGTGCGGCTCGAAGCCTGCGACACGGTGGTCCTGATGGACGTGTCGACCGTGGCGGCGCTGTACGGGATCTTCGCCCGGCAGATCCGGCACGGCGCGGGACACAAGGGCAACGGGGTGCACAACCGCATCCACTGGGGCGTGATCAAGTACGTCGCCACGTACCGCCGCAAGATGCGGCCCCGCGTGATGGCGAAGATCGAGGAGTTCGGCGCGAAAGCCGACGTGGTGCTGCTGGCCAACCGGCGCCAGACGCGCCGCTGGCTGCGGAAGGTGGCCGCCGAGCAGTCCTGAACGACCCGCGCCCCCGGGCAGGGGGTGCGGCATGAACGAGCCCAACGCCTTCCTGGACCCCGCCCGGCAACAGGAGCTGTACGGGAACCCCTCCCGGCTGTCCGGGCGGACCAGCGCCCTGATGCGCGCGAAGACCTCCGGCAACCCCGTGCCCGAGACGATCGTCAGCCTGGTGCAGACCCACCACGCGCAGCCGGACCGGCTCGGCGTGGTGCTCGACATCGGCTGCGGTCGCGGCACGAGCAGCCTGGGCATCGCCGAGCAGCTCCGGCCGCAGCGCGTCGTCGGCCTGGACGCCGCCCCCGCCCTGCTCGCCCAGGCCCGCGAGCGCGCCAAGGAGCTACCCGACATCACGGTGGACTTCGTCAAAGGCGACTTCCACGACCTCCCGTTGCCCGCCGGGTCGTGCGACGTCGCCGTCGCAGCGTTCTGCCTCTACCACTCGCCGCAGCCCAAGGACGTCATCGCGCAGATCGCCAAGGTCCTCTCCCCCGGGGGCCTGGCCGTGCTCGTCACCAAGGCACTCGACAGCTACCGGGAGATGGACCAGCTGGTCGCTTCGGCCGGCCTCGACGCGCGGGGCGATAAGCACGAGAGCCTCTACACCGCAGCGCACAGCGGCAACCTCGCCGACCTGACCGCCTCCTCGCTCGACGTGATCGCCGTCCTGGACGAGGAGCATGCCTTCACCTTCGAAGGCCACGACCACACGGCGCAATACCTGGCCACGAACCCCAAGTACCACCTCGCGCCCGGCCTGTACGGCAACCCCGGGGCTATGGCGGCGGCCTTGCACGAATTCCTTCCGGACCAGCCGCTGACCACTCGGTCCCTCATCACCTTCGTCGTCGCCCATCCGAAGAAGGGGCAGGCATGACCCTTCCGCCGTTCACCAAGCACTACGAGACAGCGGAGCGCGCGGCGGCGGCCGTCCGCCACTACCGGTGGATCAACGAGCACGCGAAGCCGCTGCGGCAGCCGGCCCTCAAAGTCATCGGCCCTGCCAGCCTGACTTTCGAGCGGGTCGAGGGGCGCTCCGTACGCCCCGAGGATCTCCCGCGCACAGCGGAACTGCTGGGCCACGCTCACGGTGCCGCCTGGCGCAGTGACCTGCAGGCCGCGTCGTTGAACACTCCGCATCGTTTCCAAGACGGCACGACGTTCGATGACTACCTCGGCCCGCGCAAGGTCGCGCTCCGACGGCGCCACGAACAGGGCTACCTGACGAACAAGGTGTCCTTGCACGCGATGCTCGGCCTACTGGAGGAGACGGCGCAGGGGCCCTGTGCCTTCTACAAGGACAGCAACCCGCGGAACTTCATCATCACTGCCGCCGGGGACATCGTCACGGTCGACACCGACGATCTCAGTCTCGCGCCCATGGGCTACGACCTCGCGAAGCTGGTCGCCACGCTTCTCCTCACCTACGGCCCCCTCGCGAGCGAAGCGATCGACGACGCCTGCGACATCTACAGCCAGGCGCTCCGCCAGCACGCCCCACAGCTGGACCCCATAGACCGAGAACGCCTGGACGACGGCTTGGCGCTGCACGCCGTACTCACCGCGCCCTACCTCGGCCGGAACGGCTACTGCCACATCTGGCCCGCCCACATCCGTCTCCGCCTTCAAGGAGCATCGTGATCACCACCGAACTCGTCTTCGTACGGCACGGTGAAGCCCAGTGCAATGCCGACGGACTCGTCGGAGGTCCTCGCACCTGCACGGGACTGACCAACCTGGGGTATGCCCAGGCCGAACAGGCCGCGCGCCGCCTGTCCACCGAGCACCTGAAGAAGTCCTTCGACATGGTCTACGCAGGTCCGCGGATTCGCCTCGTCCAGACCGGCGAGATTATCGCCCAGACGCTCCAGATCCCGCTGCACATCGACGACCGGCTCGACGGCCCCGTCCACGGCGATGCCGATGGTAAACCCTGGGATGCGGTGAAGACGGCCGCCAACGGCGGCCCGCATGCGTACCCCAACACTCCCTGGGCCGCTGGCTCAGACACCTGGAACGGGTACCTGAAGCGCGCCAGCAAGAACCTGAGTCAGCTCATCGAGGAGAACGAGGGGAAGCGCATCGTGTTCGCCGCCCACGGAGAGACGGTGATCACCGCGCACACCCTGCTCCTCGACATCCCGATCGGCTCGCCGGCGGGCTTCACGCACAACCACGCCTCCATCACCCGCTGGCAGCACCACCGCAACCGCCTGGGCCAGACCCGCTGGATGCTCGATCGGCACAACGACACCGAGCACCTCAGTCTCCTCACGCCGGAGCCGACCCCGTGATCGCGACATCGGACGATCCCCGGATCCAACTGGCGCACTGCCTTCTCGGCGCAGTCGAGATCGCGCCGGACCCCTTGCTCCCTCCCCGGGTCGTGCGCGTGGTGGCCGGCAACGGGCGTCACTTCGTCGCCAAGCAGCATGCCGAGCACGACCGGTACGCAGGCGAACTCCACGCCTACCGGACATGGGGCACCCAGCTGACCGGCCACGCGCCGAAGCTAGTCGGCCGTGACGACGCCACCCGCACCCTTCTGCTGACCGCGCTCGCAGGCGCTCGGGCGGACACCGCAGCCCCGGGCTCACCCGAGGAGGAACTGGCCCATCACGAGGCCGGCCACGTCCTCGGCAAGCTCCACCAGGCCACCTCCATGCCCCAGGGCGGCGCCGTCGGCGCAGCACTCGCCGAGCGCCTCCAGAGCTGGATCGACCGGGCCGTTCACGCCGACCTGATCGACACGGCCGAGCGAAACCTGCTGAAGCACCATGCGGGCATCCTGGGCAACAGCCTCATGGACGGCGCGGTCTGCCACCTCGACTACCAGCCGCGGAACTGGCTGGTCGGAGACGACTTCGGCGTCTGCGACTTCGAGCACATGCGACGCGACGCCCGCGTCCGCGACTTCGCGCGGCTCGAGTTCCGACGCTGGCAAGCCGCACCCCACCTCCGAACGGCATTCCTCGACGGCTACGGGCGTCCGCTGACCGACGCCGAACGGCGCCTCCTGGAATCCTTCGGCGCCATCGAGGCGGCCACTGCCCTGGTCAAGGGCCACAAGGAAAACGACCTCACTCTGAGCGCGCACGGCCGAACCGTCCTGTCCCGCCTCACCTGACCTTCCCCCCTTCGACCACACCTCTCTGGAGATTCCCGTGCCGCAGCACGAGCAGCACCCGACCGCCGCTGCCCCCCGCCGAGCCGTGGTGACCGGCTCCGCCGGATTCATCGGTTCCCACCTCGCCCACGCCCTCGTCCAGGCCGGCACCACCGTGATCGGCGTCGACCGCCGCGACCCGTCCACCGACCACACGGCCGGCGTCAACCTCGCCGCCCTGCGGGGCCTCCCGGGTTACCACCACGTCACTGCCGACCTCCTCCACTGCGCGATCGACCCTCTCCTGATCGACGCGGACGCGGTCTTCCACCTCGCCGGAATTCCCGGCGTACGGCCTTCCTGGGGTCCGCAGTTCGGCGACTACCTCGCGTCCAACGTGCTGGCCACCCACCGGGTCCTGGAAGCCTGCACGCGCATCGGCGTTCCGCGGCTGATCGTCGCCTCCTCCTCCAGCGTCTACGGGCCGACCGACGGCGGCGCGAGCGTCGAAGCCGACCGCCCGCAACCGGCGTCCCCGTACGCGGTGACCAAACTGGCCGAAGAACAGCTCTGCCTCGCCTACGCCACGCGCCCCAACGGTCCCAGCGTCGTCGCCCTGCGGTACTTCACCGTCTACGGCCCCCGCCAGCGCGCGGACATGTTCACCCACCGCGCCCTGCAGGCAGCTCTGACCGGACAGCCGCTGCGCCTGTACGGAGACGGCCACCAGCGACGCGACTTCACCTACATCGACGACGTAGTCGCCGCCACGATCGCCGCCGCCGTCGTGCCGACCGCGCAGGGCGCTATCAACGTGGGCGGCGGGTCGAACGCGTCGCTGCTGGAAGTGATCAACATCGCGACCAGCCTCATCGGCCGCGACATCCAGATCGAGCAGAACCACGCGCGCAGCGGTGACGTCCTCCTCACTCGCGCCGACCCCAGCCGTGCCCGAGAGATCCTCGGCTGGCAGCCGCGAGTCGACCTCCACAACGGGCTGCGCGCTCACATGCAGGCTCTGGCCGCACAGGTCCCCAACTACAGCCGAGCCGCATAGTTCCGCGACCCGGAGCCCGAGAGGAGACGCAATGGAAAGTCCCGAGCGAGCCCGGCTGGACGCCTTCTTCCGGCAGATCACCGCGCAATTCCCCGCGGGCGAGGCGATCACGACGCTGGTCATCACGCATCTGCTCCCCGAGCGGCCTGCGTTCCTGCGCGCCATGACCGAGGTGTCCACGGTCGGCGCCGTGCTCCCCAAGCCCCGGTCGATCCACCAGCCGACCCTCGACGACGTCCGCCGCACCCTCCCAGTCCACGACCTCACCCGAGAACGGTTCACCGACGAGACCCAGGCTCTGGACTACCTGGAGGACACGGCCGGCGGCCGGGACGTCGTCCTGGTGGACATCGGCGGCTACTTCGCGGCGAGCCTCGACACCCTCGTGAGCAAGTTCTCCGGCCGCATCCTCGGCGTCGTCGAGGACACCGAGAACGGACACCAGCGATACGCGGCGCTCGACTCCCTGCCGTGCCCGGTCGTCTCCGTGGCCCGCTCCCCGCTCAAGGACTGCGAGGACCACCTCGTGGGTCGCTCGATCGTCTTCTCCACCGAGGCTCTTGTGCGCGGGCGCGGAGATATTCTGACCGGCCGCAACGCCTGCGTCATCGGCTTCGGGAAAGTCGGGCGCGCTATCGCTCAGACGCTGCGGGCGCTGGACCTGCGCGTCACTGTGTACGACAAGGACCCGGTCAGGCAGGTGCAGGCGCACTCGCTGGGCTTCCGTACCTGCGCGTCCGCCGCGGACGCGGTCCGTGAGGCGGAACTCGTCTTGTGTGCGACCGGCAACCTCGCCCTGCAGCAGAGCGACTTCGCTGCCCTGCGCAACGGTGCGTATCTCGGGTCGGTCACCTCCTCGGAGGACGAACTTGAGCTTGGAAGCCTCCACAGTCTCTACCAACGCACGTCTATCAGCCCGGAGTTGACTCGGTACGAAATCACCGGCCACTACTTCTTCGTGCTCGCCGACGGCGGCGCGGTCAACTTCGTGCACGGCGCCGCTGTCGGCTCGTACATCCATCTCGTCCAGGCCGAAATACTCGCCGCCACAGCAGCTCTTAGCCGCGACCAGTTCCAGCCCGGCATGCACGAGATGGCGGCATCCGACCGTCACGCCATCGCCAGGACCTGGCTCGACCACTTCGAAAGGTGATTCCGTGCCCCCTTCCGCACAGCACATCCGCGCCGTCACCGAGACGTACCTCTCCCGTTACCCGCACGAACGCGACGGGCTGGCACCGCTTTTCACCGCACTCGCCGGCGGTGACGACCCCACGAGCCGCAAGACGTTCCCGGCCCACGTGACCTGCAGCGCCATCCTCCTCGACCGCGACCAGAGGATCCTCCATATCCACCACAAGGCTTCCGGAAAGGTTCTCGCGCCCGGGGGCCACAACGAGGCAGAGGACCCCGACCTCCCCACTGCGGCACTGCGTGAACTCCACGAAGAAGCAGGCATCCCGCCAAGCGCCGCTGTCGCTCTTCCCGGATTCGCAGACATCCCTTTCGACATCGACGTGCACGCGATCGACGCAAATCCCTCCAAGGGCGAGCCCGATCACCAGCACATCGATTTCCGCTGGATCTTCCGCCTCCGTTCGGAGCACGAAGTGACATTGCAGGCCGCGGAAGTGGGCGGCTACGAGTGGCGTCCCTTCACCGAGGCCGCCGCGCCCACGGTCCGCGCCAAACTCGCCCTTCTCTGACCTCCGACACCCAGCCGACCGCTAGGAGATCCCGTGGCCGCCACCACAGCCTCACCGAAAACACCTGGACGCCGGCACATAGCCGTCATCCCCTGCCGGTGGGGGGCTTCGCGTTTCCCCGGCAAACCCCTGGCCCGTCTGGGCGACAAGCCGCTGCTCTGGCACGTTCACCAGCGCTGTCTGGAAGCCACGTCTCTGGACAGCGCCGTAGTGGCGACGGACGACGAGCGCATCGAGGCAGCGTGCCACGAGCTGGGCATCGACTGCGTACGGACCGGCGAGCACGCCACCGGCACCGACCGCGTCGCAGAGTGCGCCGAGCGTCTCCGCGCGGACGCGTACATCAACGTCCAGGGCGACGAGCCCTTCATTGAGCCGTCAGCCATCGATGCTTTATCCGACGCGCTCGCCAACCTGGACGGCAAGGCCCTGGCCGTTAACGCGTACGCCGAGCTGAGCGACACCGCGGCCGTACTCGACCACAACGTCGTCAAGGTTGTCGTCGGAACCGACAGCCAGGCGCTGATGTTCTCGCGGCAGCCCATCCCTTACCCCCGCAGCAGGCGGCCTTCCTTCCTGCGACAGCTCGGCCTTTACGGCTTCACACGCGAGGCTCTCGAACGCTTCCGGCAGCTCCCGCAGGGCCCTCTCGAACAGGCCGAGGGCGTCGAGATGCTGCGGTTCATCGAGCACGGCCACCGAGTGCAGATGCTGCCCGTGTCCGACAGCGGCGTCGCGGTCGACACCCCGGAGGATCTTGCACGCGCCGCCGCGATGCTCGCCCGCCGCACCGCAGCACACCCACGATTTCGGTCACCTACGTCACCTCGGCTCGCCACGGCCGCAGCGCCCTCGCGACCCGCCTGACGGCCCATCACCTCTAACCGCCGCAACCTCCGACACGGCGGCGAAACCGCGTCGCCCCCACACGCGTGACGAACTTGAGGCCCGCCTCCCGGAAGACGCGGGAGCACCTGGCCAAACCCCCAGAACAGCACATGCGTTCCAAGAAATACCCCTTCTGTGCCCCGAACGACTGGCCCAGCGGGCCGTTATTCCGAGCACCTGTCCGAGAGCACGCACACCGAGGAGGCCGTATGCCCCGCCAGATGATCGCCATTGGCGCGCACATCACGCTCGAATTCCATGTGCCCGTGCGCCTCGGACCTCCGCCTGGAGCCTGTCCCCCTCATCCCTGTGCGCCCGTCGGCGCTACGGAGCGCCTCGGAGCAGCATCCGAGGAGGCGTTCGCGTGAGGGACCGCTACACCAGCATCGTCGACGTGCTCATGCTCCCGTACCGCCAGGACGGACGGATGCCGCTTCTACGGCGTGCACAAGATCAGTACGCGCCCGGACAACTCACAGTGGTGGGAGGCCACTTGGAGGAGGGCGAGTCGCCTCTGGAAGGGGCGATCCGGGAGGCCGAGGAGGAGCTGGGGATCCGGATCAGCCCCCACGACGCCGAGTTCTGCGGGCTATTCCAGTTCGTCGCGGCAGACGGTTCTCGGCGGCTCGGGACGGCCTGGGTAACGCGCTCCTGGGAAGGAACCCCGGCGAATAGCGAGCCCGACAAGCACTCGGAGCTCCTGTGGGCCGAACCCGGCGACCCGCCCCAGGACTGTCACCCCTACACCCAGGGCGTGCTCCGCCACTTCGTCGAAGGGACCCTGTACGCCGTTATCAAAGCCGACCCCACCACTGCGGGTGACGCCGCATGAGGCTTCTGCGCCGTCCCCGAGTGGAGGAGCCCAAGGTCTCCCGTTCCGAACAGGAGCTGTTCGGAGGACCGCTTCGCTATGACATGGGGTGGACCGAACACGAGCACGCTCGGCTCGAGTTGACGCTATGGAGCGCACTTCGTTCCATGCCCCGGCAGGTGTGGGGCACACTGCGGCGAGCCTGGCGGGCCGACCGGGGCGCTCTGCTGAGCGTCGGCGCCTGCGAGATCGGCCAGGGCATCGTCGCCGCGGTGAACCTCCTCGTCCTCAACGCAGTGATGCATGCACTGCTCGGCGCGGGCAGCCCGGCGGACCGCCTCGACGCGGCGCTGCCGGCGATGCTCGTCGGGGCAGGCGCGGCCGTGGTCAATTCAGGTCTGGCCAGTTGGTCAACATCGCGCGCCGGCCGTCTGGAGCCACTCGTCGAGCGGATCGCCACGACGGAGTACCTGGACGCGGCGCAGGCCGTCGAGCTGGAGGCGATCGAGGACCCGGCCTTTCGGCGACTGCTCGACGTGGCCTACTACGGCCCCACGTACGCGCGCCGCATGATCTCCACCTGCGTCGCCGGCCTGAACAGCATGATCGGGCTCATCTCCACGGCCGGCATCCTGCTCGTGCTGCACTGGGCTCTCATCCCGATGCTGCTGCTGATCGTGGCCCCCCGGGGCTGGGGCGCCATGAGGGTGGCGCAGCGGCGCTACGTGTCGGTGCTGAACTGGGTCGAGCACCTGCGGGCCAGTCGTCTCATCGGCAACCTGCTGACCGAGCGCAGCGCCGCCCAGGAGGTGCGTCTGCACGGTGTGGGCCCTTATCTGCTGGCGCGCTACCGGGACATGGCCGAGAACGCGGAGGAGGAACAGCAGCGGCTGGCCAACGGGAAGGCGGCGACCGAGCTGCTGGCGCAGGCGATGTCTGGCATCGCGACGGCGGCGACCTATGCGGTGATGTTCTGGCTGGTCACGGGCGGGCAGATGAGCCTGGCCGTCGCCGGCACGGCGGTGTTCGCCATCCGCTCCGGCTCGGCCAGCCTCGGCGCCCTCGTGATGAACGTCAACGATCTGCACGAGGAGTCGTTGTACGTGCAGGATCACGAGCGCTTCCTCGTCGAGGCAGCCCGGCGCACCATTCCGGACGGCGGGGATGACCTGCCGGAGCGGGTCGACGCGATCGTGCTGGAGCAGGTCGGCTACCGCTATCCCGACCGGGATGAACCGGCCCTGGACAAGGTGTCGTTGACTCTTCCCATGGGCAGCGTGACTGCCGTGGTCGGCGACAACGGCGCGGGCAAGTCCACGCTAGTGAAGATCATTAGCGGCCTCCTGGTCCCGACCACCGGCTCGGTCTCCTGGGGCGGATCCCCGGTCACCCAGCTCAACCGCTTCAAGCTCTTCGAGCGGGTTGGGCAACTGACACAGGACTTCCAGCGGTGGCCGATGACCGCCTCGATGAACATTCGGATCGGCCGTCCCCACCGCCCCTCCACCGATGAGGAGTTGAATTCATCGGTGCGCTTCGCGGGTGCAGCGTCGCTGCTCGACAAACTCCCGGAGGGGCTCAATACGCTGCTGGCCCGCATGTTCCGAGGTGCGACCGAACTGTCCGGCGGAGAGTGGCAGAAGGTCGGCCTGGCGCGGTCGCATTGGCGCACCGAGACCTCCACCGCGGACAGCCTCCTCATCGTCGATGAGCCCACCTCCGCCCTGGACCCCGAGGCCGAGATCCGTACCTTCGACCGCATCCGAGAGCTGGCCGCGCCCCACCGGGCCGTGGTGCTGGTGACACACCGCATGTCCGGCGTGCGGTGGGCCGATCAGATCTACGTCCTGAACAACGGGCACGTCGCCGAGCACGGCACCCATGACGAGCTGATCGAAGCGAACAAGCAATACGCATCCATGTTCCGCGCCCAGGCCGCCCAGTACGCCCCCGTCCTGCCCCGCCCTGCCCGGCCCACGGCCGCCTCCGAGTCCGCCTGACCAGCCCTCCGAAGGAGCATCGTGTCCTTTCAGTCCACCGACACCGTGCACAGCCCCGGCCACGCGGAACTACTCCGTGGAAGTGGCACCGCCGCGCTGCTCGTCAACGACAGCGGTGAGTACCTGCTGCACCTGCGCGCGGCTAACAAGCCAATCTGGCGCGCCGGCCACTGGTGTCTGCTCGGAGGCCGCCTCGACGCTGGAGAGAGCAACGACGACTGCATCAGGCGTGAACTACAGGAGGAGATCGGTCTTGTCGTAGAGGACCTCGTCCCGTTCCGGACCCGGGACACCGTCGATACCAACGGTGTCCTGACCAACCGTGTGCATGTCTACCTCGGCACGCTCAACCGGGCCGTCCACGAGATCGAACTACGCGAAGGCATCCAGTTGCGGTGGACGCGCATCGACGAGACGGCCGAGATGACGATGGACCCCGCCACCATGGCGACCCTTGACGAACATCGACGCCTTCCAAAGCCCCTCCTCGACGGCTCGGGCATGCCTGCGATCGTGAAGGTGACGGAGCCGGACGAGCACCGAGATCGCAGCATCGTCGGAGCGCATCTCGTCCTTGTACGCGACGGCGCGGTGCTGCTCGGCCAACGCCACCCCGACAGCGCCTTCGCTCCCGGCGCCTGGCATCTGCCGGCCGGACACCGAGAGGCCGGCGAGTCTGCCCTGGCCTGCATGGTCCGCGAAACGGCCGAGGAGGCCGGGCTCACCATCGCCGCTGAAGATCTCCGCCTGGCCCACACCCTGGATCTCCTCGATCCCGGCAGCTCCACGTCGCGTATCCAGCTGTTCTTCACCGCCTCCCGTTGGAGCGGCGAGCCGCGCGTGCTCGAACCCGAGCGGTGCACCCAGTGGCGGTGGTGGCCTCTCGACGCCCTGCCCGAGTCCCTCGTGGAGTACACCCGCGTCGCGCTGCGAGCTATCGCCCGCGACGAGCCGTACACGGCGATGGGGTGGAGCTGACCCATCCCTCAACGGCCCCGACGTTCCGACCCTGCTGGCTCTGGTCGACGCCTCTCCAGCCACCCCTCAAAGTAAGGATGTGCCACTCGTTGTTCACCTCGCAGGATGAATGGAACAGCGGTTATGCCGAGGGACGCCGCTACCGGCCTCTCGACAAGGACGAGCGCACGTTGCTCGCCCAGCACGTGCCCGCTTCCGATGGAGGCCGAGCACTCGACGTGGGGTGCGGGACCGGCGAACTCGTGCTGCACCTGGCCTCCATGGGCTACGCCGTCGACGCCGTGGACTGGGCCGACGCCGCCTTCCCCAGCACCGACGCGCACCCGGAAGACCCCTCGCACGGAGCCGTTCGCTGGCTGCACCTGGACATCGAGCGCGCCAACCTCTCGAAACTGCACGCAGACGGCTACGACCTGGTCGTCCTGCGGATGGTGTTCGCGTTCCTGCGCGACCGCACGCGCCTGACCCGCACGCTGGGCCGGCGGCTACGCAAGCACGGTGCCCTCGTCGTCATCACACCGCTCGCCGCGACCACCCCCGCCGAGCGCCGGGGCATCGCCCTCGACGAGGACGAGGTCGCGCACCTGATGAGCATGTGGGAGCAGGCACAGCGCTTCGACGCGAACGGGATGGCCGTCCTGGTCCTGCGCGGGCTGAAGAAGCCCGCCGTGCAGATCACGAACACCACTCTCCCGCAGTCGAGTTCGGTAACCGCGGTGCACGTCGTGGGCACCGACGCCCTGGGGCGCGTTCTGCTGGGGCGCTCGCCACAACAGGAGTGGGAGCTGCCCGGCGCCATGGCCGAGCCCGGGGAAGGATTCGAGCAGACTGCGGTGCGGGCCCTGGCCGAGCAGACCGGCGTGATGGCCGATCCCGCCGACGCGCATGTCCTCGGACTGCACCTCGATGCCCCGGACGGCCTCTTGCGTACGAGCGTGGTGGTCCGCGTCACGTCTCACACCGGGCAGGCCCAGCCGCTGAAGCCGAACCGGTTCGGGCACGTGGACTGGCGACCGCTGCACACCCTGCACCGTCTGGACCGGCTGCCAGCCACCTCAGCGCGGGCGCTGGACCTGGTCTGGCCGGGAGTCCTTCCGTACGTGCCGTCCGCGCACGCCTATCCGGTCGACAACAGCTGCCCGCCGGTGCCCGACGAGCCGCCAGAGGCGATCGAGCGACGCGAGCAGATGGCTGACCGGGTCATTGCCGGCGGCTGGGCCCCCTCCCCGCCGATCCAGCAAGCGCTCCGCTCGGTCCCGCGGCACCGCTTCACCCCCGAGAGCCCTCTGCGGACCGCGTACCACAGCAACCTGGCCGTGGTCACCGAGCACAACGACCTCGCTCAGGCGACCAGTTCCGTGTCTGCGGCCTGGCTCCAGGCCGACATGGCCGAGCACCTGCATCTGGCCGAGGGGATGACGGTATTCGAGGGAGGCTCGGGCGGCTACAACGCCGAACTGATCGCACACGTCGTCGGGCCGACCGGCCGCGTGATCACCGTCGACCTCGCGCCGTATGTCGTGCGCCGCACGCGGCGGCTGACCGCCGAGGCCGGCAGCGGTCGCGTCACAGCGGTGCTCGGCTCTGCCAGCGACGGCGCCGTCGAGCACATGCCCCGCGGGGGTTTCGATGCTGCGGTAATTACTTACAACTGCTGGGATATCGCTCCCGCTTGGCGTGACCAGCTCGCCGACGGCCGCTATCTCGTCCTCCCACTGGAAGTCCATGACTACACCCGCGCCATCGCCTTTCAAAAGCACGGCCCGGTGCTGCGTGCTACGGACTTCACGTTCTGTGGGTTCATCCGCGACCGCGGGCCCGCGGCCCGCGCCGTCCCCGCCGTCGACCTCGCCGACGGCGAACTGCAGCTCCGTTTCCCCGACGGCGTCCCCGCCGAGACCACCGGTCTGGACGATGCCCTCGCTGGCCCTCGCCACGAAGTGGCCACCGGCGTGACCGTGGCAGGCAACGAGTCGTTCGAGGCCCTGCAGCTCTTCCTCGCCACCACGCTGCCCGGCTTCTGCCGCCTCGCCCGCAACCGTGATCAGAGCAGTGGCATCACCGCGCTGCCCAAGGGCTCGGACGCCGCCGCGATCACAGCGGCCGGCTCCCTCGCCTACCTGACCCACGTCCTGGTCCAGGACGGCCCCACGGCCGAACAGCGCCGCTCGGAGTTTCTGGCTCACGGCTTCGGGCCATCCGGGCCTGCTCTGGCCGAACAGCTCACCTTCGCCGTGCGTCGCTGGGACGTCCACGAACGAGCCTACGGCTACCCCCAGTTGGAGGTTCATCCCGCCGGAACCCCTGACACCGAACTACCCGCAGGCCACGTGCTGGACAAGACCCACAACCGGCTCGTGTGGACGTGGCGCTCCGACACCGCCGACGCCCCGGCCGCGCAGCCAGAGAAGGTGAGCGCCCATGACTGAACCGGCACCCGACCAGGTCGAGCCACAGCACGGGCTGGGCCTGTACGAGCGCTACTACGCCCAGGTGGAATCCGGCCGCAAGACCATCGAAGTCCGGGTGCGCACACCCCGGATGACGGACGTCGCGGTCGGCGACGTGCTCGTATTCCACGGCGAGGACTCCGGCCGCGAACTCGACGTAAGGGTCGCGCGGATCACGCCGCACGCCTCGTTCGCCGAGCTGCTCGCCGCGGAGGACACCTCCCGGATCGACCCTGACGCCACAGAGGCCGAGCAGCTCGCCAACCTGCGCCGCATCTACCCACCAGAGAAGGAGGCCCTGGGACCGCTCGCGATCGAGTTCGACCACCGGCCGGCACTTGCGGGGCAGCCGATGCCCGTGTCCCCCGAGGCATACGTACAGACCGTTCCGCACCACACGGTGTACAGCTGCTTCTACGTACGCGACGACCGCGATCGGCCCGTCATGCTGCGTTCGGTGTACGGCGGTCGACCCTGGCAGTTTCCAGGCGGGAACATTGACGCCGGCGAGGATCCCCTGCAGACCGCGCGCCGCGAAACGGCCGAGGAAACCGGGCTCGAGCTCGGCCAGGGCCAACCCCGTCTGCTGCTCACGCACTACCTGCACCCCGGGCCCCGCTGGCCCATGGGCAAGATCGGTTTCATCTTCGACGGCGGCAGCCTCAGCCCTGAACAGCTGCGGCAGATTCGCGTCGACCCGGCAGAGCACGACATGTGGGCGATCCACGGCCTCGACGAGTGGCGACCTCTGCTGGCCGAGGGAGCGTTCGCCCGCCTGGAGGCCATCGAACGGGCCCGCACCGGCCACGGCCCGCAGTACCTCGTCACCGATCACACCTAACCCGGCCCTCCCCTTTGGAGTTCTCATGTCCGTCGAGGCGTCCCCCAACCCCGAGACCTGGACTGCCTATGGCCAGTTTCAGCTCGACCGGTCCTACATGCCGCCCGCACCTGAACAGCTGCGATGGGGCTTCTGGGACGGTGTCGGCCCCGGCGACGACGTCCTCGGCCCCCTGGCCGGAAAACGGGTCCTGGACATCGGCTCCGGCGCCGGCCACTACGCCGTCCACATCGCACAAGCCCACGGCGCACTCGTCGACGCAGTCGAACTCTCGCCCACCCAACACCGCCGCGCCACCGGACACTTCGGCGACGTACCCGGCGTCCGGTTCCTGCACGCGGACGTGATCGAGCACCTTAAGCAGGCTCAGCCGTACGACGCGGCGTACGGCATCTGCACACTCGCCGGAATCGACCCCCACATCTCACTGCCCGCGCTGCGCGACGGACTACTCCCCGGAGCCCCGCTCGTCTTCTCCGTTCTGCACACCAACTGGCACGGCCATGGCCCCTCCGACACCGTGGCTCCACGCGCGGAGACGGTCGGGCTCAAGGGCATGGACCCGCTGCCGCTGCAGACCTGGGTGCTCACCGCCCAGGTGTGGGAAGACCTCCTGACGGACTACGGATTCACGGTGGAGGCCATCACCCAGCTCCACGCACCCGACCCGGACAACCCCGTCACCTGCCAGCTCATCCAGGCCCGGCGCAGGACCGTCCTACCTGCGCGGATCACCAGCCGCCCCCGCAGCCGACGCCCGCCCGTCCCGCACGCCGCGATCGGCGTGGGCGCCATCGTCCTCGGCGACCGCGGTCTGCTCCTGGGCCGCCACCGCCGCGGCACTCTCGAACTCCCCGGCGGATCTCTTGAGATCGGCGAACCCCTGGAGAAGACGGTCGTGCGCGAGCTGGCCGAGGAGACCGGCCTGTCCGCGCGCCCCGAAGACGTCACCCTCCTGGGCACCCTCGTCGATCACGTCGGCGACGTCGTACGCGTCACCGTGGGCGCCCTCATCACCACCTGGCAGGGCGAACCCACCACCCAGCCAGACGAGAGCGTCGGCGACTGGGCCTGGTGGCCGCTCGACGAGCTGCCCGACGGTCTCTTCGAGTGCAGCGCACAGATCCTCACCGCCTGGCGCCCCGACCTGCCCATCGACCACCCCCCGGCCCACTTCACTCCCTACGACAGCCGAACGGCACCGTCATCCGCTCCAGAAAGCGCAGGTGCATGAACTCGCCCCCGCGTACGACCCTGTGGCGGCACCGCGACTTCCGCCTCTACTGGACCGGGCAGGCCATCGACGTCCTGGGCTCCTCGCTCAGCTCCGTCGCCATCCCCCTGGTCGCGGTCGTCACCCTGCACGCGAGCGCCTGGCAGGCCGCGGTCCTCGCCGCCGCGCAGAAGACCCCGCCGCTGCTGTTCTCGCTCCCCGCCGGCGCCTGGGCCGACCGGCTCCGGAAACGGCCGCTGATGATCGCCACGAACCTCGGCTGCGCCATCGCGATGGCCACCATCCCGCTCGCAGCGTCCCTCGGCCGACTCACACTCCCGCAGTTGTGGCTGGTGGCCTTCACCATCGGCTCCTGCCAGGTCGTCGGCATGGCGGCGAGCCTGTCGTACATCCCGCATCTGGTGCCTTCCGACCAGCTGCTCCAGGCCAACTCGAAGCTGGCCAGCGCCAACACCCTGGCGGACATCTGCGGCCCGGCCCTCGGCGGCGTGCTGATCGGCCTCGTCGGCGCAGCCCGCGCGGTCACCCTCGACGCCGTCTCCTACCTCGTCAGCGCCTGGTGCGCCCTCCGTATCCGCACCCCCGAACCACCACCACAGCCGAGAACGGCCGAACGCTCCCTGCTTCGAGAGATCCGCGAAGGGCTCGCCTACACCTGGAAACACCCGGTGATCGGTCCGCTCGTCACCACGAACGCGATCACCTCTACCGTCCTCGCCGGCACCAACGCGATCTGGATCGTCTACCTCGTCCGCGAACTCCACTGGCCCCCGCAGACATTCGGCTACGTGATGGCGATCGGCGCGAGCGGCGGCTTCCTGGCCTCCCTCACCGCCGAGCGGCTGACCGATCGATTCGGGGCCGGCCCGGTCATGATCAGCGCCCTCGCCCTGGCCCCGGCAAGCCAGCTCCCCCTACTGCTGGCAAAGCCCGGCCTCGGCGGCCAACTTGCCGTCGGCTGTGGCCTCTTCGTTCAGCTCTTTGGGGCCGTCACACACGGACTGACACAGCGCACCGTGCGCCAAAGCGCCTGCGAGCCACAGATGCAGGGCCGCATGCAGGCCACCGGCCAATGGACTGCCTTCGGGCTACGCCCCTTCTCCACCATCCTCGCCGGGGCCGCCAGCACGCGCATCAGCCTGCACACCATCTTGACGATCGGCGCGTGCCTGCTTGTCCTGCCTCCGGTCCGGCTCGCGCTGACACCCTTGCGATCCCTGCGTCCCATCGCCGAACCCGCACGATGACGGATCCGGTCCCGCGAAGGAGGCAGGTCCTCGACCGTATCGATCCACCCACGTCAAGATCAGCCGCGCCCTGCTGAACATCCCTCCTCTGTCGCGCAACGGACTCCTCCCTGATGCCCCTCGCCATCCGCAATTCGGCCAAAGCAGTCGTCCTCCACAACGATCGGGTCTTGCTCCTCCAAGCGATCTGGAACGACGACCTCGGCTACTTCTTGCCACCGGCGTCAAAGACTGATTCCCTCGGCCATCCCTCCGAGGAGCGACGCCAAGTCTTCCGCCATTGCGAGCAAGGTCCGGTCCGAATAGGTCGGTCCCACGAGCTGTACGCCGATCGGGAGGCCGTCCGCGTTTCGCGCGACGGGCATGACCAGGCTGGGCAGACCAACGTGGCTGGTGAGGTTGGCCCAGCCGGTCTGGTCGAAGAAGCTCCGCTCGACGCCGTCGACCGTGAGAGCGCGGGTGCCGGCCGGGATCGCTGCGGTGGGAGCGGCGGGGGTGATGAGGACATCGTGCTCGGCGTCGGCGAAGAACCGGTGCCACGTCTCCCGAAGCCGGAGACGCTCCTCGTTGGCGCGGAGCCAGGCGCGGTGTGTCTGCGTTCGGTGGCGGAGGAAGGTGGCCCGCGGGCTCGCGTCATCCTCTTGCAGGTCACGCGCCGCCTCGAGTTCGGCCGCGCCGGCTTCGTGGTCGGTGGCGGCCGTCGCGGTGGCGTGGAGGAGCTGCTCGAAAAGACGGAGAGAGTCGGCGAAGCCGACCGGTCCCGCGGTGCGGATGACGTTCGCGCCCGCGGAGGCCAGTGCCTGCTCGACGGCGGCGAGAGCAGCTGCAGTTTCACGGTCGACGGGGCAGCTCGCGTCCTCGGCCCACACCGCTACCCGGAGCTGGCCAACTGCGCGGCGCGCCGAAGACAGCTTCACGAGCCAGGGGCTGTTCTCGGCGGGTGACGGTGTCGTCAGCGCGTCGAGGAGCAGGCCGAGGTCGCGGGGGTGGCGGGCCAGGGGGCCGGGCGTGACCATATCGCTGCTGGTGATCCATCCCGGCGGGCGGGGGATGTGGCCGCGAGCCGGGACGAGTCCATGCGTAGGGCGCAGGCCGTAGACGCCGCAGTAGTGCGCCGGAAGCCTCAGTGAGCCAGCGAGGTCGCTGCCGAGGTCGGCGGGAGTCAGGTGGGCGGCGACTGCGGCGGCGGGGCCGCCAGAGGAGCCACCGGCAGTGCGCTCAGGATCATTGGGGTTGAGCGTGGGGCCGAACAGGCTGTTGTCGGTGTGCAGGTCCTGGCAGTACGCCGGCGTATTCGTCTTGCCCATGATCACGGCGCCTTGATGGCGAAGACGGGCGACCGCATCGGCGTCCCGTGCGGGTACGTGACCCGCCAGGTCCTCGGCGCCGCTGGTGGTGCGCAGGCCGGCCGTCTCGAAGCTGTCCTTGATCGTGAGGGGAAGGCCGTCGAAGGTTCCCCTGCTTTCGTTGCGGGCGCGACGTTCGTCCGCTGCTCGCGCGGCGGTCCGGGCCGCGTCGTCGTCGCGGGTGACGACGGCGTTGACGTGGCTGGCATCGATGCGGTCGAGATGGAGGTCGAGCAGCTCGCGGCTGGAGATCTCGCGGCGGTCCAGGGCCTGGAGCTGGACGTGGGCGGGCTGGTGGGTGAGGTCGGTCGTCATGCGGAGACTCGCTCAAGGTGGGGGGCTCGTGCGGGCTGGCGGGGCAGGTGGCGAGCGACGTCGAGGAGGGCGTCGATGTCGTCCATGGGCCGGCTGGTCTGGCGTTCGGAGTCGGCGAATTCGGTGAGCTGGTCGGGCGCTGGGCGGGCGCCTTCGGCCCTCGCGGCGATTCCGGCGAGGATCTGGTCGGCCGTGACGGCGGCAGACAGCTCCTGGCCGTGGAGTCCTCGGGCCCGGTGGTGGGCTTCGCTGGCCTCGCGGACAGCGGCGTCGAGGTATTGGCGGATCACGAACCGGCCGTCCCGGATCTCGACTGCTCGGCGGTAGAGCCGGATCGAGATGCGGCGGAAGCGACGCCTCTGGGCCGGGTCGACTCGGTCGATCGGCAGCTCGATCTCGGGCGCTTCGCTGTAGAACGCCAGCCACAGAGGGCGCAGGCCGTAGTAGCTGCGGTACACCTTGATCCGGAACTGGACGCTCTGGGCCTGGTCGCTGATGGTGGGCACGAGCCAGCCGATGAGCGTGAGCATGGCGCCGACATCGCCGCAGGTCCAGGCGAAGCCCTCCCAGCCTGCGAGGGAGGTGTCGAAGGCGCCAGCGATCACGTTGCTGATGCGGACCGCGCTGTATCCGAGGGTGACAGTGGCCCCGAGGGCGACGATGCGCAGGCCGTAGCGGACGGACCCGCGGATGTTGCGGCCGGCCAGGCGCCAGCAGGCGCGGGCGAGGAACAGCTCGCCGATGGTGTAGGCCGTGACGTACAGGGTGAGGTACGCGGCATACCAGTCGTCGTGCGCGTAGTACAGCGTGAAGTCGATCGGATGCGGCGCGCTGGGCGTCAGCAGGGCGAACAGCACCAACAGTCCGGCGATCACCGCGAAGCCGGCCCCGAGCCACCGGCGACTCCGCCGGCGGGCGACATCGGGCGGGGATCCCCAGTACGTGAGGACCACCTGCTGACAGGCCAGGAGCGCGACCACGCAGCCTTGCGCGAGGGGCACGGAGAGGTTGACGGTGCCGAGGACTCGGTCGAGGTAGTTCCACATCGGCGTGATGGAGAACAGGAACGACAGTCCTGACAGCAGGAAGACGGCGGCCAGCGCGGTGGAGGCCGGGTCTCGGCGGCGGGTCGGCACGTCCCGCAGGAGGCAGAGGAAGCCGAGCGTGGCGACGACGAGGCTGATCGGATGGAGCAGGTCCTTCACGTCCGGGCCTCCCGTCGGCGCAGCAGCGTGTGCGTGACCCGGTCCTGCACCTCGTCTCCGGAGGACTCGTCGCTGCGCAGCCACCGGTCGATGATCCGGCGCTGGAGCAGCGAAGCGAGGAGTTCGGTGTCCCGCTCCTCGTCCTCCTCGTACTTGGTACGCCCCAGCATCATCTGCACGGTGGCCGGATCCACGCTGGTGATGAAGGACGGAGCCAGCGCGGACACCGGCCGGTTCTCATGGTGACCGAGCAGGAGGTGGCTGAATTCGTGGGCGATGATGTGGTCCTGGTGCAGGGAGCTGGTCCGCGGGTCGTAGAAGACGTGGACGGCACTCTCCGTGACGGCGCATGCCCCGCACACCGAGGGCGCCTGCTCCCGGGGCTCTAGGACCACCTTCCGTCCGGTACGGCGGGAGACCTCGTCGCTGAGATCGCGGATATTGGTGACGTGCGGGAGCTTCAGCTCGGCCAGAAGGTCAGGCCGGCGCAGCCTACGTGCAGACCACATTGCTTTTCCTTGATCACTTACTGAACTAAGGCCGTTTTACGCGCCAGTTGAGGGCGGCAACCCCTCGGATTTTCGCACGCTCTCGACAATCCCCAGGACGGCGTCTTTTCCGTCCGCAGAGACGTCGGATAGGCGAAGAAGAACGTTTTTGATCTTCGCGTCCCGAAGCAGCGCGAGCAACTCAAGCTCCTGCACGGTCTTTTCAGCGACGGCATCGTCGAACCAATAAGCGGGATCCACCCCGAAAAACCCTGCGAGCGCTTCGAGATGACGCTTCGTCGGGTTATCGCGCTGCCCCGTCCGAAGGAGCCACAGGTACTGGGCCGACAGTTTGCCCAGGCCCCGCTTCTCCATCAGCTCGGCCACTTCAGCATTGCTGAAGGGGCCGCGATCGGGCGGGTGCACCGTGTCGAACAGGCGGTTTAGGCGGTCCATGAGCCCCTTGGGGTTCACCTGACCTTCGATGGACTCTTTCATGATCCTTTCCTGGGTGGGCTTCGTAGCAACTTCAACCACCCTACCCCGCCATAAACGCCAGTTGACGGGTTGATCCCCCATATGGAAAGTTCTTCCTCACCAGCACGTTTCCGTGTGGCACGCACCGCCTGTTTCAGGTCGACCTGTCCGTTTCTACCGGCAGGGGTACGCCGGAGGACGTGGCGCAAGCCACGTTCACCCAGCGACGTACGTCACGTCTGGCCCGCAAAACTTTGATCCTCGACCAGAAAGCGCGGAGGCGACGGTGGAAACACCTCATCCACATCGCATTTCCGCTGCGGAGGACATTAGACACTCGTTCCAATTCGGACACATTGGCACGATCTCGACAGTCGGGGCAACCGCGGCAACGGTGCTCCTCGACGCCGGAGGGCGGCCCGCGCCGAGCCCCACAGGGGGCTCCGGCGGCAGATCATGCGGTGACTCTCTGCAACCAGTACAGAGTTTAAGAACCAAGTCTGGATCTTGACACGGGTCCGTGCGTATGTTCGTCGTCCCCGGGCAGCCCGCCTGCGACGACGGACGTGAGGAGCCCGAGAGCACGGACCGGACCGAGTAGGTCCCGCAAAACAGCGACGGCGCCCGAGAGCGTTAACTCCCGGACGCCGAACGCTAAGTGGCACGTCCGCCCCGGCAAGGGCGGAGATTGCCCACCATCACCACGCTGAGTCCTTCCAGGGGCGCACCAGCGTGGCAACACTGCAAAGGGGAGTATCGCATGTCTCCTGCCCTGCGCGAAAGGCCCTTCCGCCTGGCCTGCGCGGCAGCCACCTCCGTCTCGGCGCTTCAGCGCGCCGAGCCGGACCACACCCTCCCGGCCCCGGCGAACCGCCGGCACCGCCCGCTCATCGGGAGCGGCCGATGAGCAGCGAGGCCCGCGAGTGGGTGTGGGAGCACAGCTCCAGCCGGGGAGCGGCGCGCCTGGTCCTGCTCTCGATTGCCGACCGTGTGGCCGACGAGCAGTGCGTCTCCTGGGCCTCGCTGTCCAGCCTGGCCAAGCGCACGCGCGCTTCCGTGTCCACGGTGCGCGAGGCCATCGACCGCCTGGTCGACGCCGGTGAGCTGGAGCAGCTCGACGACCTCGTCGGCCCTCAGCGCAGCACGGTCTACCGCCTGCCTCTCGCCGCCGTAGCGGTCGCACAGGCTCTGCGAGCGCAGCAGCCGGGCGAGGTGGGGGACAGCGACACGGCAGCGTCAGACGAGCCCGCTGTCCCTCTGAAACTCCGGCTCTCAGCTCTGCGCCGATTCGGAATCCGTCCGCGTGAGGTGCCGGATTCCCCCGCGAGGGTCCGGAAACCGGCAGTACCGGAAACCGGCAGGTCCCGACGGAAACCGGCACCTCGACGTACCGGAAACCGGCACAGCGATGTACCGGAAACCGGCACACAGAACCGTAGTGAACCTGATTTGAACCGGAGGTACAGCAGTGGTGGTGCGGCTGTCACCTCGGCTGCCGAGTGGCAGGTCGACCCAGCCACCCACGCCTGGGCCCGCCAGCAGGGACACCTCGATCGCCTCGGCGAGGAGGGTCTGCAGGCGGCCGACGCGAAGTGGCGTGCCCACCGCGCCGACTTCAAGCCGAGGCCGACGGATGCCTGGGCTGCCGACTGGCGCTCCTGGGTCGCCCGAGAGCACGCCCCCAGTCGCCCGAACCTCTATGCCGTGCCCGGCAAGGGTCCCGCCGCGCCGAGCGGCATGACCCGGGCCGAGGCCCACACCGCCGCTCTCCTCGCCGCCCTCGGCGAGCCGACCGGAACGGAGGGCTGACCGTGGACCGCCGCGAAACCGCCGCCCTGCTGGCCTACATCGGCCGACTCGACCCCCGCACCATCCGCACCGACCAGGGCGAGGCCCGCGACCAGCTCGCCCAGTGGCACGAGCTGCTCGGCGACGTGCCGATGGCCACCCCGAACGGCTGGGACGCCCGCGTCGCCGCCCGCCAGCACATCCGCGTCTCGCCGTACCAGATCCTGCCCGCGGACGTGGCCCGTCCCTGGGAGAGCTACCGGCGCGACCGCTTGGCCCGGCACTCCGACCCCACGCCGTCCGTCGACCCGGACGACCAGGCCGCCTGGACCGCCGAGCTGGTCGGCGCCCGCCGCGCCGTCGCCGCCGGCGCCGCGCAGCCCGCGCAAGCCCCGGCGATCACCAGCGGTCGCGACGGGATCGACCCGAAGCTGGAGGCGCGGCTGCGGGAGATCGGCTCGTGCATACCGCCCGCCGCCCGAGCCGCTCTCGCTCCCTACCGGCCCGCCCGAGCAGCACGCGAAGCGGCTGTCGCCCAGGGACAGCCCGACGCCCTCAGCGTCCGCTGCGAGTGGTGCCTGGCCCAGCCCGGCGAGCCGTGCCGCCGGCGCCGGATCGGCCCCGACGGCGGAGCGCGCGGAACCGCCCCGCGCGCCACCCCGCACCCCGGCCGCCTCGACCTCGCCGCCGCCCAGCAGGCCCAGCCGAGCGAGCAGGTCCAGCAGCCCGCCATGGCCTGACCGGCGCATCCGGCACGTGCGCCCCGGCCGGTGCACCGCCACCCAACACCACCGTCCCGCCCCGGCTGCGGCGCACGCCCTCGCGCCGCAGCCGGCACCCGACACCGCATCCGCCCAGCACCGCCCCAGCCGGCCGACGCGGCAGCACATCGGAGACCCCCTTGCGTCACATCACCACCCACGACGCGCCGGCCACCGGCCTGCGCGGCATCGGAGACACCAGCTGGCACACCCGCGGAGCGTGCCACGGCATGGACGTCGAGGACGCCGACGCCGTCTTCTTCCCCGGGCCCCGGGACCACGAGGACATCGCCGAGGCGAAGGAACTGTGCGGCTGGTGCCCGGTACGCCGCGACTGCCTCGACTTCGCCCTGGAGAACGTCCTCAAGGAGGGCATCTGGGGCGGCCTCACCGAAGCCGAGCGGCGCCCCTTGCACGACGGACTGCCCCAGCGCCTCGACTACCGGCGCGTGACGGCCTTCTTCCATGGACGCGACGTGCACCTGACCGAGGCCGAGCGGCAGGTTGTCATCCACCACGCCTACGTACGCGGCTGGCGGCCCGACCGGCTCGCCGCTGCCCTGCAGATCAGCCACAAGCACGCCCGTGACCTGCTCCGGCAGGCTGCCAACAAGGTGTTCGACCGCGACCGCACCTACGGCGTGCCGCGGCCCAAGAAGAAGCGGAAGAAGACCACTCCGGCAGCAGGGAGCCCCGCGCCCGCCGCACCCGGCACACAGCAGCCGGTGTCCCGCCCGGCAGCGTCGACTCCGGCGCACGCCCCTCTCGGAAAGGCCGCATGACCCACCCCGTCCTGGCCCTGAGCGCCGCTCCGGATCTCCCTCTCCTCCTCGCCGTCGGCGTGCCCGCCGCCCTCGTGCTGGTGCTGACCGCCTGGGCGTTCCGGCGTCGAGGAACCCGCCCGCAGAAACGTCTCGGCGGCCCAGCGGTCAAGGTCGCCGCCCTTGCCGCCCTCGGCTGCACCGCCTACAGCGCAGACACGAGCTGGCGTTTCGCCGCCGACTACCTCGACATGGCCGGCACCGCAGAGCGAGCCGGGATGTTCGCCGCGGCCGAGCTGGCGCTCTTCGCGACCGCGTTGATGGCACGGCAGAACCTGGCCGCTCAGGGCGCCCCCGGCCTGCCGGGCACGCTGGTCTGGGTGATCACAGGAGTGCAGGTGATCCCCGCCTACGCCGAGAGCGGCCCTGTCGGCGGCACGGTCCGGGCCTTCGTCGGGCCGGTCATGGCTGCGATGCTGTGGCACCTCGCCATGGGAATCGAGCTGCGTCTGCGCACCCCGGGCGCCGCCTCCCACGGACTGATCGCCGTCCTGGGCCGGGAGGCACGCGAGCGGCTGCTGTCCCGCCTCGGTATCGCCGCGCGAGACCGCGACGCCGCGCAGATCACCCGGGACCGGGCCACCGCCCGCGCGGTCGCCCTGGCCGCCCGTCTCGCCGAGCGCACGCCCGAGCAGCAGCGGAGTCGGAGCGGCCGTCGGCTCACGCGGCGCTTGTCGAAGGCGGTCGGCAGGGCATCGGTCGGGACCGACGCCCGCCAGCGCGCGCAGCTGCTCGACCAGCTCGCCGCCCGTCGGCACGCCCTCGCGCTCGCTACGGTCCCGCTGCCCTCTCCCTGGTCCCCAGTGCACAGCACCGCCACGGCAGCCACGGTCCCCTCGCAGCCGGCCTCGAAAGCGCCGGTCCCCGTAGCCGGTCCCGACGAGTCGGGCGGGGACCGGGGACCGTGCAAGCCGAGGGGACCGGTCCCCGAAATCGCGGACTCGACGGAGTCGTCAAGCGCGGGGACCGAAGGCGAGGACGCGGGGACCGGCGTGGGGACCGAGGCCCCAGAAAGGGACGCGGTCCCGGGGACCGGTCCCGCCGATTCGGAAGCCTCGGCGGGGGACGCCGGAAGCGTGGGGACCGACCTTCCTGCGCGAGAAGTACCTGCTCAGGGCGCCGATTCGCATCGGGGACCGACCGACACCGAGTCGGGGACCGAGCCCACCGGGGACCGGGGACCGACCGACACCAACACGGGGACCGAGCCCACCGGGGACCGGGGACCGACCAACACCAACACGGGGACCGAGCCCACCGGGGACCGGGGACACAACGTCCCCCTCCGGCGGAAGACGACCACGAAGACGAGGACGAAGAACAAGGGGAAGCGCGGCCGGTCCCGCACCCCGCAGACACAGCGCCCGCCACGCGAGCCGGAGCAGTCGGTGGACCAGCTCGTCCAGCAGGTCCGCCCCCACGTCCCCGCCCTGCTCGAACGGGACGGAAACGAGTCCGTCACCCGAGTCCAGCTGCGGGAGATCCTCCGCCGCGAGGGCCTGAAGGGCGGCCGGAACGACCGGCTGAGCCTCGTCCTCCAGGAACTGCGGAGCGACGACACCACCAAGACAAGGAGCACCGCCCGATGAAGACCTGCCACCAGTTCGACACCGTCCGCGCGGAGTACGAGCGGGAGATCGGCTTCATGCTCGCCCACTCCAAGCGGCACGAGGGCAGGCCGGCGGCGAAGTCCAGCGCAAAGCAGGCTGCCTCGACGAAGCAGCGGATGGCCCGGGCCCTCAACAGCCACGTCGGGCGCTGCCCCGAGTGCGGCTGAACCGCGCCAAAGCCCCAGCTCAACGCCCCTATCCGCAACAGGTGGCCCGGATCCGTGCCGGGCCACCGTCCCGCTTAAGGAGGTACGCCGTGATTCCGCGTCCCCCTCGTTCATCCGAGCCCACCGCCGCCGAGGCCAGCGCCTGGGCAGACGTCCTGGTCCGCCGGCGACTCCTGTACGCCGCCGTCCTCACGCCGACCGGCCAGTGGCTCGTCCAGGACCACCCCGACGAGCCCGTCCGCGTCCTCACGGGACCGGCCGACGTCCTCGCGCTGGCCGCGACGATCCAGCACCACACCCGCTCCACGAGGTCCGAATCCCGATGACGAACCCCACCCAGAACGGCAACACCCCGGTACCTGATCCGGACTCCAACTCGGTCTCGGGGCGAGCAAGATGGAGGTTCGGACACTCCCCCGAGGGGGCAGTGTCCGAACCCGTCCCCGCCCCTGGGGTGGCGGGGCCCGACTGGCACCAGGGGGCGCCAGTCGGGAAGACTGCGACCGAGGGCGGATCGCA
Source organism: Streptomyces sp. NBC_01003 (assembly GCF_045162695.1). Classification (NCBI taxonomy): domain Bacteria; kingdom Bacillati; phylum Actinomycetota; class Actinomycetes; order Kitasatosporales; family Streptomycetaceae; genus Streptomyces; species Streptomyces sp. NBC_01003. Next base: position 8,317,441 of record NZ_CP108707.1, on the reverse strand, counting down.
GCCAAAAGCCGCCCACAAGGGGCGGCCGAAGGGGCGAGCGCGTCCGCGCGACAAGAAGCAGCGTCGCGCACACAGCGTCCGCCTCAACCCGTCCGAACTCGCTCTCATCCAGGCCGGAGCAGACGCCGCCGGTATGAGCGTGGCGGGGTTCCTCGCCTACGCCGGGCTAGCCATGGCCCGCGACCAGTCCCGTACCGCCGTCGCCATCGCCACCGAACGCGACGTGCTCACCGAACTGTTCGCGATGAGGCGGCAGCTCGGCTGGGCCGGCAGCAACCTCAATCAAGCCGCCAAGATCCTCAACTCCGGCGGTGACGTTCCCCAGCTGACCCAGGTGATGGCCGACGTCCACCGAGCGGCCGACGCGGTGAGGATGGCTGCCGACAAGGTAGCCAACCGGCAGGCAGACGAGGCGCCTTGATTCCACAGATCCACAAGCAGGGCAGCCACACCATGGGCCTGCTGTACTACCTCTACGGCAAGGGAACCCACGAGGAACACGTCGATCCACATCTCGTCGCCTCCTTCGACGGGATGTCGCCTGACCCCGGACGCGATGCGACAGCTACCAAGAAGGATCTCGGGCAGCTGCTCGACCAGCCCCTCCATCTCCTTGCCGCGGATCAACGCCCCGACAAGCACGTGTGGCACTGCTCGGTGCGTGCTGCGCCCGACGACCCGATCCTGACCGACGACCAGTGGGCGGACATCGCGCGTCGCATCGTCGCCGCCACAGGGATCGACCCGCGCGACGGCGCGGGCTGCCGCTGGGCCGCCGTGCGGCACGCTGACGACCACATCCACATCGTTGCCACCCTCGTGCGCGAAGACGGCCGACGCCCCGACCACCACCGATCCGGTAAACGGGCGCAGGCCGAAGCCCGTCTCATCGAGAAGGAACTCGGGCTCCGGCAGGTCGCCCCCGGCGACGGCACCGCCGCACAGCGGCCCACCAGTGCCGAACGGCACAAGGCCGAACGCCAGGGTCGCGAGCGCACCGCCCGCGAGGAGCTGCGCGAGACGGTACGGCGCGCGGTGTCCGGTGCGAGGAGTGACGAGGAGTTCTTCGACCGGCTCGCCGCCGCCGGCCTCCTGATCCGTAAGCGCGCCGCGCCCTCCGGAGACCTCCTCGGATACAAGGTCGCTCTGCCCGACGACCTGAACAAGGACGGCGAGCCGGTGTTCTACCCCGGCGCGCGCCTGGCCCCTGACCTGTCGCTGCCCCGCATCCGGGAGCGCTGGTCCGGCGACACCGGGCCCGATCCGACTCCACGGCAGGAGGATACGATCCATACGGGGCCCGGCACCCCGGCCTCCGCCCGCCGCAGGACGGCATCGGCCGCGTGGCAGGCCGTGCTCATCGTCGAGCACGGCGACGACGCGGTCGCCGCCGCCCACATCGCCTCCGCCGGCGAGGTCCTGGACGCGCTCGCGAAGACCTCCGCCGCACACACCCGCCGCGATCTGCGAGACGCCGCAACAGCGTTCGAGCGGGCCTCCCGCTCCCACGTACGCGCCGTACGGGGGCACGACCGCGCGCTGCGGCAGGCCGCCCGCGACCTCGTCCACGGCGGGCCCGCCCTCGGCCGCGGTGAGGACGGTGCCACCACCGCGATGGCGATCGACATGCTGTTCTTCCTCATCACCGCCGCTGCCCACTGGCACGCGAGAAAGGGCCACGCCCAGCAGGCCGAAGCCGCCGCCCATGCCGCCGAGCACCTGCGCACCGCCTACCAGGCCGCCGCTGCCCAGCCGCTCGGCGTGCTCTACCAGCGAGGCCGACGTCTGAGCCGGCCGGTGCTCCAGCGCCAGACCGTACTGCTGCGCGAAACACTGCCCCAACTCGCCGAGCAGATCCTCGCCGAGCCCGGCTGGTACGCACTGGCCGCGACCATCGCGGAAGCCGAAGCCGCTGGCCACGATCCGGCCGCTCTTCTGTCCGACGCGGTAGAGCGTCGCGAACTCGACACCGCAGACTCGGTGAGCGATGTACTGGTGTGGCGGATGCGGCGGACAGCCGATCTGCCCGCCGACGCCTCAAGCCTGCCCGAGACCAGCACCGCTGGGGTCCAGTCCGCAACACGCAGGACGACGACCAGGCCCTCCGCACCCGGACGTCTCCGCAGCGGAGAGGAGACATCGAGCAAGACCCGGTGAGCCCTGCTGAGTGCCGGGGCGGTATCAGCGCACCACCGAGACCAGGGACACCGCCACCGCCCCGCACGCGACCCACAGCATGGCCATACGCCACACCGGCCCCCGACGGAGTGCAGGCCCGCGCTGTGGGGTGCGGGCGCCGGAGCACGCGCAGGAGGGAAGGGAATGGCGCAGGTGCGGCGAGTCGAGGCAGTAGGCGCCGCGCAGTTGGGCGGCGGGAGAGGACGAGATGTGTTCGGGCACACCGTGGCAACGTCACTCTTCCGCTCGGAGACACGCGCCGTGGCCAACTCGTCATCCTCCGGCCTCGGGAGGCGAGGAACTGCCCGATGACCTGCCCGAAGGTGACTGTGGACTTTGTGAATTGAAACCGCCAGAGGCGTAGTGCACGATCATGAAGCGAGCAGGACGAGGCAAAGGAGGACGCCAGGGTGTTTCACCGAATACGCCGCCGGGCCAAGGAGCCCAGCGAGGCGCAGCGCCAGTTCGCCGAGCTGCATGCGCGGCTGCAGAATCAGGTCCCGCCCGGGTTCGGGGTACCGCCGGTCGAGCCGGAGCGCACCGAGCCGACCACCGTGGTGGACGACTTCCTTCCGCCGGAGCTGCGGGTGCCCAGCCACGACCAGGTCGACGGCAAGATGATGCCGTGGAAGCAGCCGCTCGTCCTCGATGGCGAGATGGTCGCCTGCGCCGAGTGCGGCGCGTACCGGGACTGGCTCATCCTCTCCACGCGCGACCAGATCTGGCTGCGCTGCCGGGTCGGCCACCAGCAGCAGGAGACCAGACTCGACACCGCCTGGTTCAACCGGAACTTCGGGCCGGCAGACGCGACGCACGCCACGTTCGAGGACTGCCTGCGCCACCTCGGGCACTGACCCCCACTCCTACGACCCCACCGGGCCCGCGGGCCCGCACTGACCACCCGTCGCCTAGCACCAAGGGGTCAGTTCCGTCATGCGCGTTCGCGTCGGCACCACCGCCCTCGGCATCACCGCCGCCCTCCTCGCCGTGCCCGCCTGCTCCACCAACGCCGCCGGCACCAAGCCCGACACCGCTCCCTCCGCCCGAACTGGGAAGCCGGCCGACGCAGCCCAGCAGGCTGCCCCGCTCACGTCGGCCGCGCTGGAGACCCGCCTGCTCGACCAAAGCGACCTCGGCAGCGGCTACCTGCGCAAGCCCGAACGCCGCACCCAGAACGACGACGTCACCGTCATAGGCTGCCCGGCCCTGAGCGAGCTAGGCGGCGACGCGGCGACCGGCGGCACCCTCACCTTCCCGCACAAGGCGAAGGCGTCCTTCACCTATGGCGGCAGCTCCTCGGAGGTCTCCGAGGAGCTGTACAGCGACAGCGTGGAGAAACTGTCCGGCGGCATCGACCGGATCTTCGACGCCATGACCGGCTGCCCGACCTATCAGGTCGTAGCGGGCGGCACCCCGATCGACATGGCCTCGCAAAAGCTGCCCGCACCCCGCGGCCTCGGTGACGAGCAGTGGAGCCAGCTCTTGACGTTCTCCACCGGAGGACGGAGCACCGTGGTCAAGCAGACCGCGATCCGCGACGGCAGCCTGCTGCTGATCGTTTCCGGCTCCCCGGCCCTCGTCGACCGCCACCTCGGCAAGGCCCTCGCCAAGGCCACGGCGACGAGCTGACCTGCCCGCCCGCCATGCCGCTGCCCCCGACCACGGTGGTCGGGGGCAGCAGCGCGTTACTGGCCGACCCGGTGAGCGGCGCGAGCAGCTCGGCCTGACACCCAGGCTCGAACCTGTCCGGGCTGTACGTAGAGCACGTTCGGGTTGTGACTGTGAGGCCCATAGCCGCTGGAAGCATTGACGAGTAGATACGCGCCTGCGGGAACGTGCCAGTTCCAGAACCAGGCATCCTGTTGCCGACCGGTGTCGCACCAGGTCACGACGGCCTTCGAGCCACGGCGTCCGTGCTGATAGACCCGCGTGACCTGGAGAAGTTGCCCTTGCCCGGAACTCCGGTGCTGCTGGAATGCCTGCCACTGAGCCGCGAGGGCGGCCGTGCGCTTGCGACGTGAACGGACCGACAGCGCGACCGTCACGGCGACGACGAGAGCGATGGCGACAAGGACGCCAGGGCTGGGGTGCATTGCGGCATCCTGCATCGTGCCGTCACAGGGTTGCAAACCCCGCGGGGACGCCGAAGACCGGCCGCCCGGCGACAGCGCCTCACGCCGGGCCGGTCCTCCCGACTGCCGTAGTGCACACCGGCGATTACGGCTCTGGAAGCAAAAAGCCCGGCCCCTCCAAACTGGGAGGGGCCGGGCTGCGTGCGTCGGGAACCGAGCGCGGGATGTTAGATGGCTGGCGCGCGCAGGAGGCGCTCCTGGGTGGCCTCGGGCAGCACCCGGCGCAGGACCGGCGCGGTCGAGCTGAGGGAGGCGGCGAAAGCTGCCACGAGGTTGTGCGGGACGCTGGCCCCGAAGGAGGCTGCCCACAGGCAGGGTGCGCCGAGCGCGGGCTCGGCCCATGCCTGCCATCCGGCCGGTCCCGCCTCGTCGGCCTCGGTCGTCAGGGCGCGCGGGTCGGCGTCCTGGATGAGGGGCGGCACCTCCCCGAGGCTGATGTGCGAGGTGAACGTCGGGTCCGTCGCTGCCGCCTGGGGCTGGTCGATGTCGCGGAGCCAGCCGTGGGCGGCGACAGCGTCGAGGACCAGCTCGGGGCCGGCGAGCGGCACGGCGGGCTGGTCGCGGGCGTCGAGCGCGACGAGGAAGTCGGCCACAGCCTCGCCGGGGACGTCGGTGGTGAAGTAGGCCGACCACTGAGCGAGCGGGCTGCTCGTGTCCGCGCGGGCGGAGATCTGCCAGGCGATCGGCAGTTCTCCCAGGTGGAACGGCTCGTCAGCCAGACTCCACTGCGCCCATCGGAGGGCGTCAGGGCTGATGTGCAGGACGGTGCTGCGCAGGACCTGACGGTCCGCCGGTGCCTCGTCCGGCTCGTGCCGTCCGCGGACGATCGTCAGGCTCGTCCAGCCGAGGCCGGACAGCGTGTCGGCGATGGCGTCGTAGAGGCGCCCATCGTCACCGGCCAGATGCCGGGGACCGACCCAGAACGCGGGCTGTTCGCCGCTCGGGGTGGACGGGTCGAGCGGGAAGTCGGGGTACAGGGGCGCCTCCAAGGGCTCGGTTCGGGTCTAGTTGCCGCCGGCACGGCGGCGGGGGCGGCGCGGAGGTGCCTGGACGGGGCCCTGCCAGGTCAGGGCGACGGCGACCTCGGGCGGCAGATGGCCGAGTTGTGCGTCCTCGTCCCGCCCTTCGGCGAGGTAGACGACGGTCCGGCCGGTTTCGTCCACCGACTGCACGACCTGCGCCAGGCGGTGTGCCATCGGAAAGAAGGGGTTCATGGCCTGGCGGACCGGAGCACTCCGGTCGCAGGCGGACAGCAGGTCGATGAGATCACCGACGGTCATCTCCGGGGACGTCACGAACAGCCTCCTGGGGTGAGGGGAAACGGGGAGCGAAGGAACGGGCCGGCGGCCGGCAGTTAGCCGGCCCTCCGAGTGAAGGCTTCCGGTGGGCTCTGCACGGTCATACGCGACGCGATGTCTCCAGCACGCGCGCCACGGCGGCGGCGACGATGTCGGCCGGCGTCTCGGTGTCGAACGACAGGTGATAGCCGGGCACCTTGGCCGTGCCGGTGACGGCGATAGTCCATCCCTCACCGTCGGTGCCGGGGCGACCGAGCGGGAACCAGCCGAGGTAGAAACGGCCGTCCTTCGAGCTGACGTGCACGTCCGCGCGGTCGTCCACGATCAGGTGGAAGTCCTCCGCGGAAAACTGGTCCATGACGAGCGTGGGCTGGCCGGGGCCGAGCTGCCACTCACGCAGCCGCAGGGCTTCGACGGTGGTGGAGAAACCGGGGCCCACGGGCGCTACGGTCACGGGCAATCACCTCTCTGACCTGGGGTTTCTTGCAAGGTCGTCTACGTTGACATGCCCTCGCACACCTTGGCCAGTCTTTCCGCGATCTTTCCTGTCTGCCCCCGGCGAACTGCTGTCCTTCGTCATCCAATCGAGGCGTTTGACAGCGAACCCAGTCGTACGGGGTTAGCGCACTGCGGATGCTGTACGGCCGTACCAGCTGGAGGGAACGGGGCCACGCCATACATCGAGGCGCCGGGAATGCCGTACGCGAGCGTCGGCGGCGTCCCCTGTTGGACTGCGCGACGTCCAGCTTCGAGGACGCGGTTCCGGTAGGACTGTTTCCGTGGTCGAGGGGTGCGCGCTGTTTCCAGGGCATCGGGCTGGTACCGGGCGGCGCCGACCCGGCAGCGCACCGTCCGCGCTCGCGGGCTGTCGCTTCGCCGGAGGGCGGGGGAGAAAACCGGGCCTCAAGAGGGCATCTCCGCCGTAGCATGGTGCCGCCTCTTTGGCAGGTCGCCAAGGCGTGGGCTGAGCGTCACTGCCAGGAGTATTTGGCCGATGAACCAGGAGAACGATGCAGCTTCGTCGCCTTCGTATCCGGAGTTTCCGCAACTTCAGGGACCTGGTCATAGATCCGTTCCCAACGCCCGCCGTGATCGTCGGCGAGAACGGTGCAGGCAAGAGCAACTTGCTGCACGCCCTGCGACTGGTTCTTGATCCAGATCTGCCAGACCGGCGCCGGGATCTGCTGCCGGAGGACATCCACGACGGCTCTCCCGCCTTGGCCGAGGGGGCGGAGGTCACTGTGGAAATCGAACTCTGCGGCTTTGAGGACGATCCCGATGCGCGGAGCGAACTCGACGGGGCCATCGTGAGCGTGGATCCGCTTGCCGCCCGGCTCACATACCTGTTTCGGCCCAGGCAATCGGCGGCACTCCTGTTGGGCGAGGAGGAGGCCGAGCCGCTGACACCGACCGACTACGAATGGACCATCTTCGGCGGCACGGACCCGAGCAACAGCATGCTCGGCGCGAAGAAATATGCCGCGCTGTCGGTTCTGCCAGCCCTGCGGGATGCCGAGAGCGACCTCGCGCGCCCAGAGCGCAGCCCTCTGACGAGACTGCTGCGCGAGCTTCCCCCATCACAGACCAGCATCGACAAAACGCTGGAGGCGATGCGCAACGCGCGAGAGGATCTCGGCCGCGATGCCAACGTCCAGCGTGTCGCCGACCTGATTCGGGCGCGCGTCACCACCATGGCCGGGCCCCGGCTGAATCTCGATCCGTCACTGGCTTTCATCGGGCGCGATGAAGATCTGCTGCGCAGCATCCGGTTGTTCATCGACCCATCCGCCACTAGGGGCGTTGATCGGACCTCAACGGGCACCGCCAACGTGCTCTACCTGGGGCTCCTGCTGGAGTGGCTGGGCCTGCGCCGGGGCGCCGTACATGGCGAGGACACCCTGCTGGCGGTCGAGGAACCAGAAGCCCATCTCCACCCCACCTTGCAGCGGCACCTGTTTGCCCACCTACTCGCCCAGCCCAACCGCCTGCTGCTGACTACCCACAGCCCGCATATCGCCTCCGTAACCCCGCTGCCCAGCCTGGTGCTCTTGCTGGATGGCGGTGCTGGGTCCGAGGCGCGTGTCATGTCCCCCGACCTACTCACGGCGCCCGAGCGAGCGGACCTGCAGCGGTACCTCAACGTCAACCGGGCAGAACTGCTCTTCGCACAAGGCGTCGTTCTCGTTGAAGGGATCGCTGAGACTTACGTCTTGCCCGCGCTCGCCCGATCCGCCGGGTTCAACCTTGACGCCCACGGCATCGTCGTCGCCAGCATCGACGGAACGGATTTTGCTCCCTACGCAAAACTTCTGGGCCCCTCCGGGTTCAACCGCCCCTTCAGTGTCCTGACCGACGGCGACGCCGTCGACACCGAGGACAAGGAGAAGTACCGGCGCGAACTGGGCCTGAAGCGTGCCCTCGGCCTGTTGAAAGTCCTCACCGATGCAGCCACGGCCGATACGTATGAGGAAGCGTTGGGCGTTCTGCAGGAACAGAACCTTCCGGACACCGGAGGTTCGCGGACGGGGCGCAGGGAACTTGTCACCACCGCCGCGGGCTTCGGCATCTTCGTCGGCCCGGACACCCTGGAGACCGACCTTGCACCGCTGCTGGGCAAGGAGATGAAAGCCACCTTCAACGAACTCGCTAACGGGCGGACACGCCGCGAGAACTTCGCCAAGGCCGTGGATCAGGTCTCTGCTGGGCCTTCCACCGCCATCCAGCGCGACGCCATCGTCTCCCGTGTCGAGCGCGATCCTGTCAGCAAGGGCCGCTTCGCCCAGCGGCTTGCAGCCCACGTCGAGCAACTCGATCTACCCACTCGGATCCGGGAATTGCTCAGTGTCTCCGCCGAGCAACCCGTGAGCCAGGCAGACCTGCTGGGTCTGCCTGGCTGCGGACCTCTGCTGGCGCTCCTGGACGATCTGCGCCGCCGCTACGAGAACCTGCCCCTGGCCCCCACCCTTGAAGAGACCAGTGGATCATCTCCCGGCGAACAGGGGACGAGTACATGACCTCTGCCCCGCCCGTCCGTGAGCCTGCGGCAGACGCCTCTACTCCGCCGCCGGAACACCCCGTGCAGCTGACGCCGGCCCCGGCATCACTCCGGCTGCCTCCGGCCTTGGCCCAGGAGATCGCCGACTTGCATCCGCGACAACGTCAGGCTGTACATCATCAAGGCAACCTGGTTCTCGTGGCTGGCCCGGGAGCGGGAAAGACACGCACCCTCGTGGCCCGCGTCGGCCAACTTCTGGCGAATACCAGCCCTCACCGCGGGATCGCCGCGATCACCTACACCGATGCAGCAGCCGCCGAAGTCACCACCCGACTGCGAATCCTGGGCATGCGCCCCGGCCGACGGCTGGCCAGCCGCACCGTGCACGCCTTCTGCCTACACCACATCCTTCGGCCGTACGCACGATTCACTACCGTGCCGTACGCCGACGACCTGCCTGTCCTCAGCGACACCGAAGCCAACAAACTCTGGGCCCAGGCCACGTACACGGCCGGCCTGCCGGTGAAGGACAAGCCAGAAAGTCTGTTAACCAAGATCCGGCGTCTCATGGCTGCCGGACACAACCTGCAGGGCTACCAGCACCAATACGTGAATGCCGTCCACCTCTACGAGCAATCTCTGATCGACCGCGGCTGCTGGGACTTCGACGCCATGCCAGGCCGAGCGCTGGCTGTACTCCGGGCAAGCGAGCCCGCCCGCGACATGCTCTCAGCCCGATTCCCCCACCTCGTCGTCGACGAATACCAAGATCTCAATCCCGTGCTGCACTCCGTGGTCACCGAACTCCTCATGGCCGGAGTCCAGGTGACCGCCGTCGGCGACCCCGACCAGACCATGTACGCCTTCCAGGGCGCTGACATCCGGTTCTTCAAGGAACTCCACGAGCGAGATGACTTCACCACTATCCAGCTACTGGTGAACTTCCGTAGCGGCAGCAACCTGGTGGCCGCAGGCCGCGGCGTGCTGGGCAGAGACCCCGGCTACAGAGCCGATCCGGATCAGGAAGCACCCGGAACCGTCACCCTCGAAGAATTCACTGATGAAGACGACAGCGATCTCGTCGACCACGCGCAACGCACCGTCGACGTCATTCGCCAGCGAATCGCAGCAGGCACCTTGCCCGAAGATATTGCCGTGCTCTATCCGGGCAACAAGAATCTCCTAAAGCACCTCACCAACGCCCTCCAAACTGCCGACCTGCCCTGCGACATGGAGCGCACCCGCAAGATCCCCAGCGGACCTCTCGCCGACTTCGTCTCCGCCTGCACCGCTCGCCGGCTGGCCGGCCCTGTACCCGGTCCTGAGGACCTGCCGCCGCATGCTCCCGATGGTGAGGTTGGAGGTACCACGGATTCGCCGTCGGAGCCCGCACGGCGGCGGACGTCGGCGCAACAGGCCAAAACTGTCCGAGAACTAGCTTCCACATGGCATCACCGCCGACAGGCCGCGGGTATCACCCTGGAGGAGGAAACACCGCGCAGCCTCGCCCGGGATCTCCTGACACTGCTCGACGCCCCCGACCGCGAAGCCCCAGAGGATGACACCACGGCCTTCCTCGACCGCCTGCTCGCACACCTCAGCGTCGACCAGCTAGCCAGCCTCGCTCCCGATCTTCGAGACCAGCAAGCACCGAGTGCTCTCCGAACTGCGGCAGCAAGTGGCCTGACAATGGCGGAACTTGCCGGCGAACGTGCCCCCGGCCGCATTGTGCTGACTACTTACCACAGCGCCAAGGGGCGGGAATTCTCGGTCGTAATCCTTCCCGGCCTGGTCGACGGCCTCATGCCCTTCTACTTCGCGAACCAGAACCTGACGACCAGATCCCTCAAGGAGCAACGCCGCAACTTCTATGTCGCAGTCACCCGGGCCCAGGACGAAGTCGTCCTTATTGCCGGTGACCGCTTCACCGATCCGTACCACGGCGTACGAACCGAAGGACGATCCCAGTTCGTCGACGACATCCTCAACCAGGCATCGAATTCGGCCTGAACCCCGCGCTCGGCCAGGCAGCCGCCAGGTCAATCTGATGCAGACGCCGAGGCGCCGCCCGGGCTGGAACCAGGGCGCGGTCGAGATAGATATCCATGGCGCCAGTGACTCGTCGCGTGGGGTGCTGATGACGGACGCAGTCCGTCCCCCATCCGACCTTGAGCGGGCTCGACTCACTCGCAGACGACGACTGGGTTCGCTGTCAATCGCCTCGCTTGAATGACAAAGGACAAACTGCACTGCCATCCGTCGCACCTGCTGGCTCCGTGCATCTATCCGGGCCGGCGGTAGGGGTGCAACTCGGGAGATTGAGAGAGTGCCCGACGTCGCCTCCATGCCATCCACCGGGAGCGAAGAATTGCCCCTGGCCGCCGCGACGAGACCTCCAGCCTCCACGTCAAGCCGACACGGCATCCTGGTCCGGAGGTGCCTGCGGCGGTGAGCCATCAGGAGGTCGCGGTCCTCCAGGATGCGCCGAGTTCCGCGAGCCGCCCCCGAAGCACGCTGCGCTGCTCCTCCAGGTCCTGCGAGGCGGGCGAGACGAGATAGATGTTGTCGCGGTACAGGCGGAACCCGATGCGCTCCCATCCCTGGGCGATCTTAGTGTTCACGCGGTCCCACTCGGATCGATCCCTCAGACGCTGGCTGCTGAGGTCAGTAATGCCGGGTGAGCAGGCGATGGCCCGGCAGCCGGGCATGAGCCGATGGATCGCCTCGATGCCGAGCACGGCCGCCAGGCCGTGGCCGCGCCACTGCGGATCCAAGGTCACCCGGTCCATGACGAGCAGCGCGGAGCCGATGTACTCCAGCAGCTCGCCGACCTCGCTGGTGAACGAACCCGTCTGCGGGTCAAGGAGGACCTGGGCGGTCTCGTACAGCTCGTCGGATTCTTCCTCCATGGCCCAGTAGGCATTCCGGCCGCGGTCGAGATGCACCCGGTAGAAAGTCATCGACCCGACGGCGACATCCTCCACCCTGCACGACGGGCAGTCCGCGGTGACGCAGTCGCCGCTCGGCGCCGGGCCCTGGCCGCCGTCATGCGTACGCCGCCGGTGCAGCACGGCCACGTCCCACCGCTCCAGCGTGTCCGCCTGCGGGGTGTCACAGAGTTCGTCGCCGTAGGAAATGCGCAGATGCAGCTCGGTGGGGTCTCCGGGCAGCGAGGAGGGCTCGATCACTCCGGAAGGCTAGCTGTGCCGCCACCGAGAGATCGGCGCCACTGCCACGGTCACGATCACCCCTGCGGATCGGGGGCGAGGGTAACGGCCAACCACGGCGCCGCCTCTTCGCGGTAACTATGTCCGACTGGGACCACTTCGGCGCCGCGGGCGAGGCTGAAGATCGTCACCATGATCATGTCCGAGCCGTCGGCAACGGAGGTGAGCTGGGTTCGGCAGCGCCGGCAGGAACCTCGGTGCAGCGTCGGCCAGGTGGAGAAGTACGTCGGCTCGCCTGCGGGGCCTGTCCACTTCAGGGCGTCCTTGCGGAATCCGACCCAGGCCATCGCCGGCGCCCCGGACAGGCGCGTGCAGTGCTCGCACGAGCACAGGTGGGGGTCATCCGGGGCGCCCGCCGCCTCGTATGTGTGATCGCCGCACTGACAGCCCCCACTCCACAGGTCAGGGACGACGATCGGCTCGGCCATGGGATGGCTCCTCTGGTGCGAGAACGTTGATTGCAGCGGCAGTGTGGCGCACCCCTGCGTGTTCGCGCTGGCGTTCGGTGCCCAGCGACACCAAGGAGACGACAAGTCCACCCCTGCCGGTGAACGCACGCACGGGCCCCGCTGTTCGCCGGCACGCTGCGCCCCGACCGCACATGGACGGCGGGCGGCCCGGCAGCGGCAACCCCCCGCCGGTAGACCGCCTCGGCCACCAGCTCGCCTTGGCACACCCACCACGGCCCGCAGCCGTGCGATCGTCCGCCTGCCGCGCAGCAAGCTCCACATCCGCTGAGAACGAGGATGGGATCTGTGCTGATTTACCCCGGTTCCCCAAGTGAGGCCCATCACAGTCGAATTGCACCCGCTCCGGAGATGAGCGAGGGAATCGGGCGCCCTTAACGCGTGTGACCAGTAAGCCTTTTAGGGATGACCCTATTACCTAAACCCACCCCCCTCTTGAACGTACATTTGAGGGAATTCAAGCTGAAAAGAAAAATCCGATACCGTCTCTGCACATGGGACTCGCAACGCATTTCACGACCATGTACAGCCCGGTCCTCGCATTGCTGACGGTGCTGTTCGCCGCAGCACTGGCGCACCCTGATCCGCAGGTGAGGGCCCGGGCGGAGCGGATCCTGGGGATGATTTTCGGGGCACGGTAGAGCGCACAATCAACCTATACAAAGTGCCATCACTGGATTTCAAGCACTGCCAGGGAGCCGCGCCTCCGTTCACGCACGACGAAGCCCCCGGAATCGATTCCGGGGGCTTCGCGTCGTAAGGCGGATAGGTCAGCTCTCGGTGGAGCCATCGTCGGTGGAGTTGTCCGTGCGCCGACGGCGGGTCATGACGAGGGCGCCTCCGCCGGCGGCGATCAGGACTCCGGCGCCGCCGATCAGCCACGGGGTGGCGTCGGCGCCAGTGTGCGCGAGCGAGCCCGCGGGGGCAGGCGCCGCGGTGCTCGACGCGGTCTCGTCGGCGGTCGGGGTACCCGAGGCGGACGGAGCCGGGACATCCTCGCCCTCGCCGGGCTGGCCCGGGGAGGGCTTGTCGCTCGGCCTCTCGGTGGGCTTGCCGGTCGGCTTCTCCGTGGGCGGCGGGGTGGTGGCGGTCTTGGCGTTGGTGACGGTCACGGTCACGGGATCGCCCGGCTTGGCCTTGAACTCCTTCGAGAGCTTGTAGATGTCGTAGCCGACGGGTGCCTTCACCTGCTTGACCCAGAAGTCGCTGCCCGTGCGGGAGTTGATGGGTAGCTTGCCGCTGGCCGTGCCGTCGGATCCGGTGGTCAACGTCAGGATGGTCTTGTCGCCGCTGCCGATGTTGACCGCGGAGCCGGCCAGCAGCTTGCCGGTCTTGTCGTCCTTGGCCTTCAGGAGAACCTTCGCGGCCTTGAACGGGTCGACGATCGTCAGCCGAGTATTCGTGCCCGGGGTGACGATGACGTCCTGGTCGGCGACGACCTCGTGGAGCGGGCTGCCTGAAGCCGTCTCCTTGAGCCGGTAGACGCCCGGCTCAAGGTCGGGGAAGGTCAGCTTCCCCTGTGCGTCGGTCTTCCCGCGCCCGGCTTCCTGGCCGGCGGAGTCGAGCAGCAGGAACGCGGCGCCGGGGAGCACATCCCCGGCCGTGTCCTTCGCGGTGATCTCGACGCTGCCCGCGTCCGGGGCCGGTGTCTCGGCGTGGGTGGCAGGGGCTGAGGGGGTCGGTTCGGAGGGCTGGGCGCTCGCGGCCGGCGCCCAGGCGAGGGTGCCGGCCGCCGCGACGGCGACGGCGGCGGATCGGACGAGACGTGCGTGCACGAGGTAGAGGACTCCTTGATCAGTAGAGGGAAGGTCAGCGAGTGCGGCCCGACGGCGTGCGTCGCGGGCGGTAGAGCGGGCGTCGGATAGCTGGGCGGCTGCTTGGCTGCAGCTGGTGCGACGTAGCGGTGACGACGGTGTAGAAGGGAACGTCTTGTACGGCGCGGTGCAGCGGTTCGGTGGAGATCAGCGAGGCGGTGAAGGCCGCGGCGAGTGTGGTGGGCGCGCCAGAGGAGAAGCGTGCCTGCCAGTTCGGCTCGCTCGGGTATCCGGCCCAGGCCCGCCAGGTCGGACCGTCGGAATGGGTGGTGGCGTACCGGTGGCGCAGACTGCCGAGGCCCTCTGGTGCGAGGAAGGTCTGTGTGCCGTCCGTTTTGATGCTGTGGCTCCAGCCGCGGGCGAGGAGGGGCGTGTACACCTCGTGCGGCACGGTCGCGTCCTCGAACAGGCGGTCCTGGTCGCTGTAGCGGTCTTCGAGGTAGAGGTCGAGCAACTCGGCGTGGACGTCGAGCAAGAGCTCAGCGGGAGTGGTGGCGTCGAAGGTGATGCGCCAAGCCGTCTCGCCGAACGGGGCGGGGTTCGCACCTATGGTCCACGCCCCCTTCCCCTGTGTGTCGGGCTCGGGGAGGAAGCGGGTCCACAGCCGAAGGCACGGGCTAGTGGCGTAGGCCGCTCCTGGCCGGGCTGGTGCAACGTCCAGTCCTGGTCGAACGGGAAGGGCCAGATCGTTTGAAGGTCCATGTGGCCGGGACCGGCGAGGTGACGCGGGAGAACCCTCACGGCGTGGGCAGGGTCGAGGTCCTTGAAGGGGTCGGGGAGCAGATCGGGCAACACGAGGAGGGGCTCCTGCCGGGAAGGCTGCGCGGAACTGCGGTGCGCGGGATCGGTACGAGGGCTCAGCGGGTGCGGGCCCCGGCGGGGGCGGCCGGCGGGACGGGAGTGCTGCGCGGTGTACGGCCAGCCGTACGCCTGGGCGCGGACGCGGCCCAGGCGCCGGGGAACCAGACGGCGGTGTACTGCTCGATGGCGTCGCGCAGCCCGGTGGTGACGGCCCCGTCCCACGGGGGTCGGCCGGGGCGGTGGTACTTGTCGAAGGTGCCGTACTGCTTGGTGTTCGGCCGGGTGTTGGTCGCTTCGTCGCGGCGGTGGAAGGTCCCGTGGTCCACGAAGCTGAGCGCCACCGCGTCGATCTCGCCGCGGTCCGGGTGGACGACCGCCACACGCAGCCCGCCGTAGGTGTCCGCGTGGATGGTGCCGGCGAAATCGATCCGCAGCCGCAACGGTGCGCCGGGGACGGGGGCGGCGAAGTAGGTGTTACCCACGACGGCGTGGTCGTGGAAGGGGAGGCACAGCTCGGCAAAGAACTCGGGGGCCTGCAGGGACAAGAGGGGTCTCCGGTCGGGGTCGGGCTGGTCCTACCGGCGTGGGCCGGGCAGGGCCGGTCGGCTGGTGGTGCTCCAGCGCGGGACACTGGCCGCGGGGAGCGCGGCCGGGCGGCGGGACGCGACGGCCCGCTGCACGTCGAGCGGGGTGGGGGCCGGCGGTCCGGGCGGAAGGATCGGGGTGAGCTGGGCCATGCCCTTGATGTAGCTGAAGGTCTCCTCGCGCCACCGGGGCAGCGGAGCCGGGTCTGCGACGCACTCGGTGACGGCGGTGAGCAGGGCGACGGGGGTATCGGTACTGGCCGTGGCATACCAGACGGGCCGGTCGATGGACTTGCCCGCCCACAGCTGCCAGCGGGCGTCACGCATCGTCAGTTCCGCTTCCGGATCGAGGTCGCCGGTGGTGAACTCCATGCCAGCGAGCCCGTCCGGGGCCTGGACCGCGAAGACGCCCCAGCGCGGGCGGTCGATCTCCCAACCCTGTTTCAGGAGCGGGACGACGGCGAGAAAGGGGTCGTGCTCGTCGATCCCGGAGACCGGCCGGGCGAGGTAGGCGTCCGGCCCCTGCTCGTACGCCGTGGCGAGGACGGTGGTGAACGCCTGGACGAACTCGGTGGGGACGCGGTCGTTGAAACAGACGCCCCACGCCGGCGGGCCGAACGAGTCCTTGTAGGCGTTGATGCGCCAGAGCCCGTCGTCTTCGCCTTCGGGCAGGTAGCCCAGGCGCACGCGCCGGTCGGGAGCGCTCAGGTACACGTTGGAGTCCTCGTCGTACCGGAGGTCCCAGCCGAGGGCGAGCAGCGGGGCGAGAGCGGGGTCACCGGTCCCGGTGGTGGACGCGAGATGGCGCGGTGAGACGTAGACGTCGCCGTCGATGTCGCGCAGCGGATCGGGCTGGTGGCTCATCGGTCCGCCCTCGTGGCGACGGTGATCTCGTCGGCGGCGGTGTCGAGGCGTTCGGTGACCTCGGCGGTGTTGCGGCCGGTGACGATGTAGAACCCGGCCCGGGCGGTGAACAGGTCGCCGTCGGGCGGCAGGAGAAGCTGCTCGCCGATCTCGCGGATCCATTGGATCTGCCGCAGCCAGGGGGTGTGGGCCGCGAACGGCTGGTTGATGCGCCGTGCGGTGAGGGTGCCGGAGGCGGCCGGGTAGAGCATGCGGATGCCCGCGGCCCCGCTGCGGGTGGGGGTGAGGTCCGGCGGCGTGCCGCAGGCGAGGTCGGCGGCGGCCTTGGGCAGGTCGATGCCGGTGGCGAGGCGGACGAGGTGGCCGATCATGTCGCCGCCGATCCTGGCGTTGACCTCGATCAGCCGGGGCCTGCCGTCCACGAGGCGCATCTCGACGTGCTGCACGCCGTCGGTGATCCCCAGGGCCTTGACCGCAGCAGCGGCTGCCGGGGCGACCTGGGCCAGGAGCGGGTCGGTGGCATCGACGGTGTGGCCGGTCTCGTCGAAGTACGGTGCGGGGCCCAGGTGCTTGCGGGTCACGGCGACCGCTGTGGTCGCACCGCGATGGGTGACGCACTCGACGGAAACTTCCGGCCCGTCGAGGTACTCCTCGACCAGGACGCCGGTGTCCTCGCGGCTGCGGCTCGCACCCGCGGAGGCGAACTCGAAGGCTCCGGGCAGTTCTTCGGGCCGGTCGACGCGGATCACGCCGATGCTGCCGGCGGACGCGGCGGGTTTGATGACGGCGGGGTAGCCCAGGGTCATCGTCGCAAGGCCGGCCTCCAGCAGGGTCCGCGCCTTCATCGAGGCGGCCGACGGCACTCCGTGGCGGGCGAAGAGGGTCCGGGCGGTGGCCTTGTTGCGGCAGGCCAGCATCACCTCGACGGACGTCGAGGACAGACCGAGCGCGCGAGAGAGGCGGGCTGTGGGGACGAGGTTCCACTCGTCCCAGGTGACCACGCCGGCGAGGTCGTGGCGCTCGGCCAGGGCCCGGCCGGCGGCGAGCAGTGCGGTGGGGTCGGTCAGGTCGACTACGGAGTGGTCGACGATGAACGGCTTCTCCCACGACGGCTCGGCGCCGGTGAGCAGGACGACGTCGTACGCGGCGGCCACCTGCTCAAGGAGGTAGCCGCGATAGGTCTCGTCGCCGGGAGAAACGACGAGCACGAGGGGACGTGCGGACAAGAAGGGGTTCTCCGTATCGGTGGACGGCAGGACGGGAGAAGAGAGAGGGGTGTCTCAGGCGGCGCGGCGGCGGCGCAGCTCGAACACGCTGGCCCAGTGGGGGTGGTCGTCGATCAGGCGGCGGGCGTAGAGGGCGGTGAAGTTGTTGTTCAGCCCGGCGACGCCGTACGGGAGTTGGCGGCGCAGGTCTTCGAAGAGGTCCTTGAGGCTGACCCGTGTGGCGCCGGCGGCCAGGCGGCGGGCGGCCATGCGTTCCAGAGCGCGGTAGACGTGCGGGTTGTGCACGTCGAAGGCGTGGAACTGTTCGGTGATGGTGCGACCGCTCGCGCGGTTCGTCTTGAGGACGGCGGTGGGCATGAGGTTCTCCACAGGCTGGGGGCGCAGCAGGGTCAGGTGTGCAGGGCGGGATCGGTGCGCAGGCGGGCGAAGGCGCAGAACAGGCCGAGGGCCTGCAGGGCGGCGCACGCGGTGATGACGTGGCCCAGGGCGTCGGGCGGGGTGAGCGCGGTGAGCACGCCGGCGACGGGGAAGGGCAGCAGGAGGATGAGGATGGTCGCCGACAGGGTGCTGCCGAACTTCTCCGGGGGGATGAGGCGGGAGCGCAGGGTGCGCAGGACGACCGTCAGGCCGCCCTCGGCCGCCATGAGGACCGCGACAAGGACCAGGTAGGACAGGTAGTCGGGGGCCTGGGCTGCGGCGAGACAGGTGAGCGAGGCGAGGGCGGCGCAGGCGGCGCCGACCGGCCAAAGGCCCAGGCGGTCGATCGCGAACCGGCAGAGCGTGACGCTGAGGAGCGTCGCTCCGGCGGCTGCGGACCAGACCAGGCCGACGGCAGTAGTGGACTGCCCGAAGTGCTGGACGACCATCACGGGACCGGCCGCTTGGAGCAGCCCGATGGCCAGGTTGGACAGGGTCAGCCCGGTCACGAGCCAGCCGAGCGCGGGAAGTGAGCGGATGGTGCGCCACCCGGTGAGGAGTCCGGCGCTGGACCTCCCCTTCGGCGCGCGGGCCGGGGCGACGGGCGAGGGGGGTGTGCGCAGGGCGAGCAGCGCGGCGAGGAGCGAGAGCACGGTGATCACCGCGAGCATCGGCGGCGGCCCGGCGAGCAGGAGTACCCCGGCGAGCGCCGGGCCGGCCAGGGTCGCGGTCTGGTCGATGCCGAGCAGGACGGCCTGGACGCGGTGGGCCTGCGCGCCCGCTCGGCGGCCGGCGGCGGCGCCCGCGGTCTCGGCCGCGATGTAGCTGAACTCGGTGAGCACGCCGGTGGTCGCCGCGAGGACCATCACGGTCGCGGTCGCGACGGTGCCGGTCGGGTGGAGGTGGAGCAGGACTGCGCCGGTGGCGAGGGCCAGCGCGCGTCCCAGGGAGGCGAGGTGGAAGACGACGGCCGCCCCGCGCCGGTCGACGATCGATCCTGCCCACCCGAAGGCTGCCAGCCGCGGGATCCATTCCAGGGCGAACGCTGCGCCTGTCAGCGCGGCGGAGCGCGTGGTGGCCAGGACCAGCAGTGGGATGCCGTAGGTGGACATGGCGAACGCGAGGGCGTCCGCCGTGCGCGGCAGGTAGATGCTGCGCATCAGCCCGGCGGTGTGGCGTGCATGCCGGGGTGTAACTGCTGCGCTCACGCGACCGGCTCGGGCTCGGATACCCGGGTGACCTGGGGGTTGCCGGCCAGCCACTGGATCAGGAGAGCGCGGGGGCGGGCAACGTCCGCCTCGGCCTCGGCGCTGGGCCGTCGCGCGGCGGACGGCCGCGACAGGCCGTTGGCGCGCTCGGCCGCGAGCGAGGGCGCCAGGAGCTCGAGCACGTGGCGGATGCGACTGCTGAACTCGCAGACCGGTGCCGGGTAGGCGTGGCGTCGGGCCCAGCGCGCAGCCGCGTCGTACAGGTCGGCCAACTCCGCTCCACAAGCGGTGAGTTCCAGGCCGGCGCCGGGTGCGGTCCGGACGAGACCGTGGGCACGGGCCGCTTCGGCAGCGCGGCGCAGGTGATGCGAGGAGAGGTCGGGGAGGGTGGCGGCCAGTCGGCGTGGCGGTATCGCTCCGTTGTCGTCGATCTCGGTGACCAGTCGGATCAAGGAGCGCGACGCCAGCAGCTCGACCGCGTTGCGTACTTCGGCCGTGGTGAAGGGGGTGGTCATCGGCGCGGACCTCCCGCCTGGATGACCGCCTTCGGGCGGGCGGGCGTGGCGTGCGAGAAGAGATCGCGGTTGTGCCACGCCGGAGAGGGCTCACCCGTCCGGGCCTGCGGGAGGGCTGCGGGGGCCGGCCGGGACTGGCTGCTGACCCACGGCCGCGGCGCGGCCTTCGCCTGCGGGTGCCCCCAGACTGGGTGTTGGCCCGCCTGGTTGAGGGGCTGCCCGGCGGACCACGCGGACAGAGCGCCGAGAACGGGGCTCAGGCCGTCGCCCGCCGCGGAGAGCCGGTAGGGCCGGCCTATGCCCTCGGTGTCGACCAGGCCGTCGGCGACGAGCTGCCGCAGCGGCGGGTACACGTTGGTCCAGTCGCTGCTGGGCATCACGATCCGGGCCAGGGCCCGCCCGCTGACCTCGCCACGGGACTTGAGCACCCACAGGATGGCGGCGGCGTGCCGCCGGGTGAGCAGGGTGAGGCTGTCCTCGATCTGCTCGATCGCGGGCAGCGGGTGGTCCGCGGTCTCCAGATGCTCCTCGGCCCAGGTGACGATCACCGGCAGCACCGGAAGCAGGGCGACACCACGCTCGGTGTGCCCGTAGGTCACATGGCGTGCGGTGTGTTCGGTGCGCTCGACAAGGCCCGCGTCGCACAGCGCCTTGAGCTTGGGGTGGAGCTGGCCGTTCTGCAGCCAGGACACCTTGGCCGCCAGCTCGCTGTAACGCAGCGGCGGGCCGGAGAGTGCCAGCAGGATCCGGACGTTCCAGCGCGGGGTGATCATGGCGAGGGCCTCGCTGACCCGGGCGATGTCGGCGTCGGTGTCGGGAGGCAGAGCGGTGATGGCCAAGGGACAAACTCCTGGGTGAGTAAGGGAAATCGCCTGCGGATCAGCGGCTGGGGGCCGTGCTCTGGGCCGGAAGGGGCGGAGCCGGAACGGGCGGCGAGGGTGCCGGCGGGGACGGCGCTGGGGCCGGGACGCGGGCCAGGCTCTGCAGAACGGCGGCGACCGACTTGGCCTGGACGTCGCGGACTGCGACCGCCTCAGCGAGCCGGCGGGAGCCGTCGAGGAGATGGGAGACCTCGTGCCGGCCGATCTGCCGCTCGGGGTGGACGAGCCGTGCGAGGCGGTCGCGGTGGAAGTCGATGCTGCGCTCGGCGACGGCGAGTTCGTCGTGCATGCCGAGCAGGGCGGAGAGCATGCCGGGCGGCTGGCCCTGGGCGTGGGCTTCGAGGTCGGCGAGCGGCGCGCCGTACAAGTCCTCGATCCGTCCGGCTATCTCGGTGGACGTGAGGTGGGACAAGCGGGGGCTTTCACGGTCGGCGGGCCCGGGCCGCCCCGGCACGCTGGGGTGCCGGGGCGGCGGACGGGGGCAGGGTTGCTGTGATCCTTAGTTGTGCCGTGCGGACGGGTCGGGCCCGTTGGTCGGGCGGAGGCATGGTGCGCAGCAGCTCGCCGAGGGCGGCGCGGTAGCCGTCGCGGGCGTCCAACGCCGCCTCCAGCCACTGCGCATCGAAGCGGAGCTTGTCCGCCGACAGCTCGCCCATGTCGCGATCCGGGTCCATGTCCGCGTGCACGCGGTCGCGGACGCAGGTGACCTGCTCCTCGGTCAGAGCCAGGAATGAGCGCAGTTCCAGGGCACGGGCGAGGGCGGGGGAGGCATCGTGGCCGACAGCCGCCTCGTACAGTTCCGGGACCGGGTTCCCGAAGACTTTCTCCAAGTCGCCGTCCATGGTGCTGGCCTTGCCCCGGCTCAACGGACGGGCCTTCCCGCCCGCCACGCCGCTGCTGGCGCAGGTGTCCCCGGGGGTCGTTGGGGAGCGCTGGTCTGCACCGCCGGCCCGGTTCGGGGGCGAAGGCGGGCGAGCCGTTCGGCGGCGAGGTCCTTCTTGCCCGGAGCGTCCGGGTCGAGGAGCCACCGCACGACCATGGCCCGGCCGTCGCGTGCGGTGACGGCCGCGTTCACGCGGTGGGCGAGGCCCATCGTCGGGTCGTCGACCTCGCTGGGCTGGGTTTCCAGCGCGGCGAGGAGGTCGTCCTCCGCGCGGTCGAGCACGGACTGGGCCTGAGCGAGAAGGCCGTGCCACTTGACGACGTCGGTGGCGTCAGGGTTCGCGGTCGGCGCGGCGCCGACCGCGGCCTTCAACTGGTCCATGTCCATGGCGAAGCGCGCTTCGATCCGTTCGGTGAGCACGCCCACGACATCCTCAGCGTCATCGGATATGCCGTCGGACAAAAGGGAGACTCCTGTTCTGGAAAGGCCGATGCCTGGGGGAATGTGAGGGGCGGCCGTACCCGGCAGCTCAGCCGCTTACGGGTGTGTGCTGAATTCCTGTCAGTCCAGGCACATGCGGACGTCGCGGTAGACGTACGTGCCGGACACCCAGCCCTTGACTCCGGTCGTCTTGTCCGTGATGTAGAGCCAGTTGCCGCTCTTCTTGTGCACGGTGAACTTGTGGCTCTTGTAGAGCACGCCGAGCGCGGTGGACTTCGAGCTGGCCTTGGACCGGATGGTGACGGCCTTGGCGTGCACCGCGTACGGCAGCGGCGGCAGGTCGTAGCAGCCGCTCGCGGGGGCTGCGGTGACGGCGGCGGGGGCGGCGCTGGCGGTGGTGGCGGACAGCACCGGCAGCGCGAGTGCGCCGAGCATCGCTGCGGATATGGCAATTCGGGTGGAGCGCATGCGGAAGAAACCTCCGTGAAGGCATAGGGATTGTGTGGAATGGCGCCGTGGGAGTTGTCCCGGCGGCTGTATAAGAGTCCGGAGAATCGCCGGTTTGGCTAACCGGCGATCGTCGGCTATGTTTCGCCGCGCCAGTCGGCTCTGGCGGTTAGCGCGAGCGGCCGGGCGGGCGGGGAGCAGGGGCCTTCGGCACACCGGTCGGGCGGCTGGCTGCGGCTGCCGGGCGGACCGGTGGGAGAGGGCCGGCCTCGCCGATAAGCCGGTCGTCGCACCACTGCAGGGCCTCGCCCACCGTGTCGAAGCCGCCCTCGCGCAGTGTCGACTTCCTCGACCACGACGCGGAACGGGGTGGGGGCTCGCTCGTCCAGGGCGCACAGTGCCACGACGGTGACCATGTCGTCCGGGTCGTCGGCGGTGTAGGAGTAGCCCATGGCGTAGTAGTCGCCGTCGCCCGCGAGGCGTCGCTCCAGTGCACGAGTCGCCTCGTCCGCCGGCGGTGGGCCCAGCTCGGGGTTGAGGCCGATGGCGTCGGGCGGGCAGCCGCGGTGGATGAGCCAGGACTGCGCCATCGCGGGCAGCGGCAGCAGGGCCTGCTCGAAGTCGAACGTTTCCTTCTCCCGGTCCCGCTTCAGGTGCACGGCGACGTATTGCGGCATGCCTGGGTGCCCGTAGGTGGCGGTGCGGTCGAAGAGGACGTAGTAGCTGTGCGCGCCGTTGGGGGTGTGGTGTTCGGCGAGGGGGACGAGCATGTCCTCGCGGACGGCGACCTGGCGGTAGAAGTCGAGGTACTTCTCCTCGTCGGCATCGAAGTCGTCGAGTTCGAAGTCGACTTGGGGGATGGACTTCCGAGCCGGCGCCGGTTCGGTGGGAGACAACAAGGGCCTTTCGGTGGGGTTCAGCGCCGCTGTGCCGGGGTGGAAGGCGATGTGCCGGGTCGGGCCGGGAGCTTCGGCGCCTGGGGCGTGGGCGTCCGTCGGGCGGCGAACAGTGCGGCGCGTCCGGTGTCGGTGAGGGCGACCGGCTGGCCGGCGTGCACAGGGTGGCCGGTATCCCGGAGGACCAGGCCGGCGAGCTCCAGTCGCTGCAGCTTGGCGTGAGGGATGCGGGTGCCGTTGGCGGCTGTGACCGACATCCGGCCGGTCAGCAGGTGTTCGTAGAGCTTGGCGCCGCCGGCGATGGCGAGCAGCGCCGCCTGGTCGTCCGTCGAGAGCGGCTTCGCGTCGGGAGCGGAGGCCGCCGCGGCGGCCTCGATGGGCTCCAGGGCGGCGATCACCTTCCGGGCAGCGGCGTCCCGTGCGTCGGTGGCCTCCTCCAGCTGGTCCACGGTGCGGTCGATACGCGTGAACTGGGCGTCATCGACGTCGAACTCGCCGCTGGAAAGGCGATTGAGGAGTCTGAGGTAGAAGGCGACGCCGGTCTGGGACTTGGCCAACTCGCGGTGCCGGTCGACCAGGTGGGCATGTGGCTCGTCTAGGACGCCGCGGTCGCGGTAGGCCCACAGGGTGTCGATGTCGTGGCCGGTGACGGCTTCGATGCGGTGGTCGAGCGTGGAGACCGCACGCCGGACTGGTGTCGGCGCGGGTTCATGGGGCATAGGCGACGCTCCGTGCGTTCAGCGGGTGTGATGGTGCGCAGGGTTCTGTGCGGGACGGGGCAGACCCGGCAGTGCGGTGGGCGGTGGACCGGGCCGAGGCGCGGGAGTGCGGGTGGTCAGCTGCGGGGAACGGGAGCGTGCTGCGTGGGTGCGTGCGCTCAGCGGCCGGCGGGTCATCCCCAGGCGGCGGCCGACCTCGTCGTAGACGTCGTTGCCCGCACGCGGCCGGACCGCGACGACGTGGATCTCCTTCTGGTGCGCGGACTCCGCGGGCGCCGTTCGGACGCCGTAGACGACGCGCCAGTCCTTGCGCGAGTCCACGAACAGCTTGCGGTAGCCCTCCAGGTCACCGTCGAGGCGTAGCCCGAAGCGCTGCGCGTTCACGACTTCCTGCAGGTAGGCGAGGGTGAGGTCGCGGATATCGCTCGGGGCCTGGAGGAGGTCGGTCAGCGCGCGGGGGTCGAAGCTCAGGCCGAAGGCGGGCTGTCCCCGTCGCGCGGTCATGACGTCGGCTCGTCCGGGTCCGCGGGCCCGGCGGCTTCCGCCGTGGCTGCCGTCTCCGTGCGCACGGACGGCGGCGGGCCGGGCAGAAGGCGGTGCGCGGGCCGGTCGGGAGAGGTCATGCAGGCCGACAGTGGCCCGCCCGGTGCGCGGATCGCCGCAACGGCGTGGGTGAGGAAGTCCCGGTGCCACACGAACAGGCCGGAGAGTCCGGCTTCGGGGTCCTTGTGCTGCTGGTAGGCGAGCCACAGGGCGTGGAGCCAGGCCACGACATCGTCGTGCTCCTGCCACTGCAGGCACCAAGGCGCCGCGGTGGTGACTTCCGACCCGTACACCGGGAGGAAGAAGTCATCGACCCAGTCCGACAAGGCGTCGAGTTCGTCCTCCCTTTCCTCCCCGTCGAGTTCCAGGATCGGGCGGGGCTCCGGCGGAGCGGCGGCAGGCGGCCCGCCGAGCCCCGGCATGCCGAACGCGGCGAACGGCGATCCGTTCGGCTCCGGGGCGGACGCGAGGTGGTCGAGTTGCTGCGCCTGTTGCGCCGACTGCTCCATGAGCCGTCGAACGCTCGCCTCGATTCCCTCCAGCTGCGGATCGGGAATGCGTACCGGCTCCAACTCCCCATCGTCAGACGGTTTTATGGATTCGGGCATGAAAAAGTTGGGCCTCCTACGAGACGCGAATGAGAGAGGGCGAAAGCGGCGATGCGCGGAGCGCCAGCGAGTTACAACTCCGCTTCGTCGGATTGCCGACTAGGGCGCCGGTCGCCTTGACGGGAAGCGCGCTCGCGGCTCAGACGGTGAGAATCACGTCGTCTTGCGTGAGGGTCGCGCGGATCGTTTCGGTGAGCCGGTCGGCCGCGATCGACGCGTAGTGCGCGGTCTTCTCCACGCCGATGAAGTCCCTGCCTTCCAGCAGAGCTGCCACCCCCGTGGAGCCGGAGCCGGCACAGAAGTCGAGCACCGTGCCGCCCTCGGGGCTGATCTTGACCAGCTCGCGCATCACCTCGACGGGCTTCTGCGTGATGTGCTGACGCTTCGCCCCCGAGGGCTGCGAGGCCGAGTACAAGCCGGGCAGATAGACCGGGTTCCGGGAGCCGTCGATCGCCCCCTTGCTGGCCCAGACAATGAATTCACAGTTCTGGGTGAACCGACCCTTCTGCGGCCTGGCCTGCGGCTTGTGCCATGCCAGCACGCCGCGCCACAGCCATCCGGCCGCCTGGATCGCGTCCGTCGTGGTGGGCAGTTGGCGCCAGTCAGTGAACAGCAGCGCGGTCCCGCCGGTCTTCGTGAGGCGGTGGGCTTCGGTCATGATCTGCGTCAGCCAGAACGAGTAGGACCTCTGGTCCATGTTCTCGCCGGTGAAGTCGGCGAGGTCGTTCTTGGAATCGGCAGAGGTGTACTTCTGCTTCGCGGAGCGGGTGGTGCGCTCCTTCGCGGTCCGACCGCCGGAGTTGTACGGCGGATCGGTAATGACAGAGTCGACGCAGCCGTCCGGAAGGCCGGCGAGAACACTGAGGGCGTCGCCCTGGTGCAGGGAGAAAGGCAAAGAGGAACCCCTAATCGGGTGCGGAGTCGCGGAGGGAACTACCCGTCTCGCACAGGAGTCCTCGCGGGCCGGAAGTGGGCATGCAGAAGCCCAGGGCCGCAGACCGAGGAGGGCGAGGGGAGTCCAAAAACTGTAGAGGCGAATCCGCCGACGACCAAGAAGTGCGTTGCTGAGGTGCCGGATTCCGGTACCTCACGCCCATTTTTTGGTCAACCGCCGATCCGCGCCTACTGTTTTTGAACCGCCCGGCGCACACCGCCGCTGGCTACCTTTCCGCCACATCTCACGGAGGTACCCCCTTGCCCCGGCACACCTAGCTCACGGCCCGGCCACGCGGAGCGAGCGGCAACTCGCCCGCGCCGGCCCGTCCCGATCGCCCACCCCGGCCGCCGCGCCCTTCCATCACGCCTCGCGCACGCGGCACGCCGGACACCGCACCCCGAAGGACACTCTCATGACATCTCGCTACCCACCCATGCCCGAAACCGCTGACCGGCGAGCGATCCGCTCCGGTTGAAGGCGCTCGCCGCCGGCATCGGCGTCGTCTTCCTTTCTCCGATCCTGATCGCCGGCACCGGCATGATGATGGCCTCCTCCGCCGACGCCGTGCAGAGCAGCGGCTCCTTCAGCAGCTGCCTGACCGACATCGACACGGACAAGGTCGCCGAGCAGGTCACCAAGATCCTCGACGGGGCGTCCGGCAAGAACGTCCACATCAAGGGCCTTGATCTGCCCGCCGAGCAGGTCCCCAACGCCCAGACGATCGTGGCCGCCGGCCTCTCGCTCGACGTCCCCAAGAAGGGACAGATCGTCGCGCTCGCCACGGCGATGCAGGAGAGCCGACTGCGCAACCTCAACTACGGCGACAGGGATTCCCTCGGCCTGTTCCAGCAGCGTCCCTCGCAGGGCTGGGGCAGCGCCCAGCAGATCCGCGACCCGGTCTACGCCTCCGAGCAGTTCTACAAGCACTTGCTCAAGGTGAGCGGCTGGCAGCAGATGACCGTCACCCAGGCCGCCCAAGCCGTGCAGAAGTCCGGCCTGCCGGACGCGTACGCGCAGTGGGAGAACCTGGCCACCGCACTGCAGGACGCCATCGCCAAGACCTTCCCGGGCGGCGGCAACGACGCGGACGGCAAGGACGCGGACCAGGGCAAGAAGCCGTCGACCAGTACGACCGGCTGCGCGCCGGGCCAGGACGGCTCCGGCTTCGGCCGCATCCCTGAGGGAAGCGTCCCGAAGGGCTACGCGATCCCCAAGGACGCCGATCCGAAGGCGCGCAAGGCCATCGAGTGGGCGATGCACCAGCTCGGCACGCTCTACCAGTGGGGCGGCTCCTGCACGAACTCGCACGGCCCCGACCCCATGGGTCGCTGCGACTGCAGCTCGCTGATGCAGCAGGCGTACGCGCATGTCGGCGTCACGCTCACCCGCACCACGTACACGCAGGTCAACGAGGGTAAGGCGGTATCGCCCGCCCAGCTGCAGCCCGGTGACCTGATCTTCAGCCGCGGCAGCGCCGCACGGCCTGAGCACGTCGGCATGTACATGGGCGAGGGCCTCGTGATCGAGGCGCCGCGCACATCAAAACCGGTCCGGATCACCCCGATCAAGGACTGGACGATTCTCGCCGCCCGCCGCGTCCTCTGACGCCGCCTCCCGCCCGGCACCGCTCCAGGCGGGCCGCCGCCGCGGCCACTTCCGCGCCCCGAGTGCACCTCCCCCTCCGCTTCCCCTTTCCCGCCGGCCCTCGCCTGGCCCGCGTATGCAAGGAGCCCCGCCACACCTATGTCTGTCCCTCTCGCAGACCGCGTCATCCAGCTCGCCTACGACCCAGGAATCTCGCCCAAGGGCGGTGGCCTGCCCGGCCTGAGCGTGCTGAAGAACGTCGTCAACAGCATCAACATGTTCGGGATCATCGCCGTCGTCGGCGCCCTCGCCGTCTCGCTCGGCGTATGGGCCTGGGGCCACCACACCGGTGGCCACCAGGCCGAGGCCAACGGAAAGAAGGGCGCGGTCGTAGCCGCTGGCGCCGCCCTCGGTCTGGGTGCCGCGAACGGCATCGTCGCGTTCTTCTCCGGCCTGGGGTCTCAGGTCCATTGATGCGGAACCGATTCCCCTCCTTTTCGCTGTCCTCGTACGGAACGGGCTGGTCGGCCAACCGGCGCATCGCGATCGTCGCCTCCGCCGTCGCCGTCCTGCTCGCCATCGCCGGGATCGTCGCCCTGCTGACCGGCGGCGGCAACGGCCACCAGGCCCCGGACACCGCCGCGCCCGCCCCGACTGGCAGCCCGTCCTCCTCCGAGGCCGCCCCGAAGCCTGCCTCCGGATCCGGTTCGGTGTCCAAGCCTCCGCAGATCGCCGAACCGGTCGCCTACGCCAAGGCGGCGGCCCAGATGCTGTGGTCCTACGACACCCGCGACACCAACCGCGACCAGCAACTGGCCGGCATGCGTGCCTGGATGACCACCGAGACCAAGTACGCCGACTGGGCCTCGGTCTCCGGCCAGGTCCCCGATCCGGTGCTGTGGTCACGGATGGCCGACCAGGACCAGCACGCCACCGCCAGCGTCACCGAGGGCCACTACCCCTCCGCGTTCAAGGCGGCCCTGGCCGACGACCCGTCCGCGATCACCGAGGCGTACATCTACGTCGTCACCGTCAACGGCAAGCAGACGCTCAGCTGGAAGAAGGGCGGCGGCGGAGCCGAGGAACGGGCCGTAACCCTCGCCGTGCAGTGCCGCCCGAACCACGACTGCACCCTGGCCGCCATCGCACCGAGCGTCACGCAGTGACCCGCGCCTGAGACAAGAGAGGAGGAGTAACTCCTCGTGGGTTTCTGTGATTTCCCCTTGGCAGACAAGCTGTGCGCCGTCGGCGACGCGGTGGATTTCGCCTCGGACCCCGGCAAGGCCATCGGTGACTGGATGGCGAAGTCCGCCGGTGAACTGGCGGCTGCCGCAGCCGATTTGGCCGCCGAGGCCGTCAACACCACCACGAAGGTGGACCTGAACGCCGGATGGTTCGTCGACAACTACGAGATGTTGCTGCCACTGGGCCTGGTCCTGCTGGTCGCGACGTTCTGCGCCCAGTTGGTCCGGGCAGCCATCCGGCGCGACGGACAAGCGCTGACACAGGCGTTCACCGGCACCATGAGCGGCGTCCTGTTCGCCTTCTGTGCCATCGCCTTCACCACGGTCGCCGTCGAAGTGGTCGACGCCGTCAGCGACGGCCTGTTCAAGACCGCACACCTGAACATCGAGTCGGCCGTGCGCCGCATCGTGAAGGTCAACCAGATCGGCGGCCTGTCCGGCTTGGGCTGGCTCGTGCCAGTCGTCGCCGGCCTCGGCGCAGCCATCGGCGCCTTCCTCTACTGGTGCGTGATGATGGTCCGCAAGGTCGGCATCCTCGTCATGGTCACGCTGGCCGTCTTCGCATCCGCCGGCGGCGGCTGGGAGGTCGCCCGGCGCTGGCGCAAGGGCTGGATCGAAGCCACCGCCACCCTCGTGGTCTCCAAGCTACTGATGACCGTGATCTTCGTGCTCGGTATCGCCGCCATGGGCAAAACCGAGGCCAAGGACGGCATCGCCGCTCTGGCCGACGTCATGTCCGGCATCGTGATCATGGTCTTGGTATTGCTCTGCCCGTACGCCGTCTTCAAGTTCGTCCACTGGGCAGCCGACGGCACCGATGGCGAGTCCATCCACCGCGCCGGCGGCGCCGGAGCGCAGATCGCCAAGGCGCATGCCGAGAAGGCCGCCCGCAAGGCCGCCGCAGCTGCCGCCACCGCCGGAACCGGTGGCGCTGCCGCCGGAGCAGGCGCCGCACCGCAGGGCCCCGACGCCAGCGGGGGCGGCTTCCCCGGCGACGTCGCCGCCAACCCGACCGGCGGCGGCGGAGAGGGCAACGAAGGTTCGCAAAGCGGCGGAACGGGCGTCTCGCCCGGTGGCGATGCCGTCAAGTCCGGTCTGGAGAAGGCCGTCCAGCCCGCGCCGACGAGCGTGTCCGACGACACCAGCAGCCAGGTGGGCGGCAGCCCGGGGCCGGGAGGATCCGGCGCGAATGCCGCATCCGGCCAGGGCGGCGGATGGCAGTCCGCTCCGCCGACCACGACTCCGCCGCCGCAGGGCGCACCCCCGTCCTCCGGCTCACAGAACGCCACGTCAAGCGGGTCGGCCTCACCGCCGCCGCCTCCGACCAGCCTCTGATCCCCTGCCCGCCTACCGGGGGCGGGACGTGCACGCCATCTCCCGCCCCCGGGTTCCACCCGCGCCTCCAGGACCCGCCCCTTGACTGATCTCTCCGTCGCCCCGGTCACGGTGAAGTTCCCGCACCGGTCCCGCCGCGGCATCCTCCTCGGCCTCTCCCTACCCCAACTCATCCTCGTTTCCTGCACGTTGGCGGTGCTTCTGATGACGGTGGTCTCCACCGGACTGCTCGGCGCCGTCGCCCTGGCGCCGCTGTGGGCAGCTTCCGGTGCCCTCGTCGCGATCCGCCGACACGGCCGCTCCCTCATCGACTGGGCACCGATCGTCACCCGCTACGCACACCGCCGCCGTACAGGCCAGACCCTCTGGCTCGCCCGGCCCGTCACCCGGCCCCGGCAGGACGGCGTCCTCCACCTGCCCGGCACCACCGCCTCCCTCAAGGTGGTCACCCCCGGCGACTCCGCCAACCAGGCTGCGGCCGTCCACGACCCGCACCAGCAGACCCTGACCGCCATCGCCCGCGTCAGCAGCCGCGCCTTCGCCCTCCTCGACCCCGCCACCCAGAACCACAACGTGAGCAGTTGGGGACGCGCTCTCGCAGGCATCGCCCGTACCGGTCATATCGCCACCGTGCAGGTGCTGGAGCGCACCGTCCCCGACAGCGGCGACACCCTCACCCGCCACTGGACCCAGAACGGGCAGCCCCAGACCCCCGTCGCCGGACAGATCTACTCCGAACTGGTCTCCTCGGCCGGCCCCGCCGCAGCCCCGCACGAGACCTACCTCGCCATCTCCCTCGACCTCAAAGCCGCCCGGCGCCTGATCAGCCAGGCCGGCGGAGGCTTGCCCGGGGCGTTCACCGTCATGGAGCAGACCACCGCCTCCATCGCCCAGGCCGCCCGCAACGCCGGACTCCAGGTCACCGGGTGGCTGACCTCGCGGGAGATCGCCGCTGTCATCCGCACCGCCTACGACCCCAAGGCCCTCGCGGCCCTCCAGCAGTGGTCCGAGACCGGCCGCGCCGAGGCCGAGCCCGCAGCCGCCGGGCCCGTCGTCCAGTTCGAGGAGTACGACCGCCTCGCCACCGACAGCGCACGGCATGCGACGTACTGGGTGGAGAACTGGCCGCGCACCGAAATGGGAGCCGGGTTCCTGCACGGGATCATGTTCACGGCCGGAGTGCGGCGCAGCCTCTCCCTTATATACGTGCCGCAGGGGCTCGAGTCCGCGCTGCGGGACGTCCAGAGGAAGAAAGCGGCGATCATCGCCGACGCCAACGAACGGGCCCGCCGGGGGCAGGTCGACAGCGAGGAAGACTCCGTCGAGTACGCCGACGTCAAGCAGCGTGAGCGCCAGCTCATCGCCGGGCACGCGGACGTGGCCCTCACCGGCCTGGTCACCGTCACCGCCGAGACCGACGCCCTCCTGGACGCCGCCTGCGCACAGATCGAGACCCACGCCGTCACTTCCGGCGTCGATCTCCGACGGCTCAACTACCAGCAGCCAGACGCCTTCGCCCTCACCGCGCTCCCGCTCGCCCGGACCGCCCTGTGAGCCGGGCCCGTCCCCGCCGGTCAGCACTGTGGCGCCCGCTGCTCTTCGACCATCCGTCACCACCCCTGCCTCCCGGCAGGAAGGACCACCACCTTTGACCTCTCCCACGCGTCCGGACGACGGGCACCCCTACCTCCGCGCCGCGAGCGCCGGGGTCCGCCACCACACCCGGGCCCTATCGCCGTCGGCCGCGAACCCGCCCCGGCCGGCGGACCGGCTGCACCTTGACGTGCTGCACGCCCACCTCACCGCCCTGCACCAGCTCTTGGACCGGCTCGCCGAAAGCACTCGGCCTCCGCACCCCGCCGCCGGCCGCCACCTCGCCACCGCGCACACCCGCCTCTGGCAGGCCACCAGCGAGGTCCACTCCGCCTTCCACCTGCTACCCAACAACACAGCAGCAGAAGCCGAGTCGAGCGCATGCCATCCAGAGCGGCTGCCCGAGGGACCGCCCGTGCTCACGATCTGTCAGCGCCACCTCGCCGCCGGACACGTCATCCGCCGCAAGACCACCCCCACCGACCTCCGCCCGCACACCACGGCCTGCGTGCGATGAGCACCACCCGCAGAAACGAGGGCCACCGATGAGCCACCGGCCCGCCCGTCGCGCACGCCGCGCGTCCGCCAGCCCGCTCTTCACCCCCCACGGCACCGACCGCGCCAGCCGCAAGGCCGCCCGTCGCCAGCTCGCCGAGGCCACCGCAAAAGCCCGCGCGGAAGCCAGCGCCCACCAGCCCGAGAGCACATCCGCCGAGCACGAGATGCCCACCGCGCTCTACCCACCGAGCGGACGCCCCGGACCCGCCTCCGCGCGTAACAACCGGCTGAAGCTGCCCGCCCACCGCATGACGACGGCCGTCGCCGCCGGCGCATACCCCTTCCTGGCCGAAGGCGGACTCGGCGCCGAGGGCATCTACATCGGGCGCGACGTCCACGCGGAAGCGTCCTTCGTCTTCGATCCGTTCGCCCTGTACGGCAAGGTCGAGGGATTCACCAACCCGAACCTCTTGCTCGCCGGGGTGATCGGCCAGGGCAAGAGCGCGCTCGCCAAGAGCTTCGCGCTGCGTTCGGTGGCCTTCGGATACCGCGTCTACGTGCCGTGTGACCCGAAGGGCGAGTGGACGCCGGTGGCGGAAGCCCTCGGCGGCCGGTCCGTCGCTCTCGGCCCCGGACTGCCCGGACGGCTGAACCCCCTGGACGCGGCCCCGCGCCCGGAGGGCGTCTCCGAGGCCGACTGGGTCGGCGAGATCCGCAAACGGCGCCTGCTCCTGCTCGGCTCCCTGGCCCGGACAGTCCTGGGCCGGGACCTGATGCCCATGGAGCACACCGCCCTGGACGTCGCCCTGGACGCCGTCGTCACCCGCGCCGTCGACACCGGCCGCACCCCGCTGCTCGGCGATGTCGCCGCCACCCTCAACAGCCCGAGTGCGCTCGACGAGGCCGCCGGGATGATGTCGGGCCAGCTTGGCGACGCCGCACGCGACCTGGCCCACGCGATGCGCCGCCTCGTCCACGGTGACCTGGCCGGCATGTTCGACGCCCCCTCCACCGTCGCCTTCGACCCGACCGCGCCGATGCTCACCATCGACCTCTCCCGGCTCGGCGGCTCCGGCGACGACACCGCCCTCGTCCTGGCGATGACCTGCGCCTCTGCCTGGATGGAATCCGCCCTCTCCGATCCGTCCGGCGGCCGGCGCTGGATCGTGTACGACGAGGCGTGGCGGTTGATGCGGCACGTCGGCCTACTGCAGCGCATGCAAGCCCAGTGGAAGCTCTCCCGCGGTCTCGGCATCGCCAACCTGATGGTGATCCACCGGCTCAGCGACTTGCTCACCGCCGGCGACGCCGGATCACAGGGCCGCGCTCTGGCCGAGGGCCTCCTCGCCGACTGCAGCACCCGAATCATCTATCGCCAGGAGACCGACCAACTCCAAGCCGCGGCCTCCCTGCTCGGCCTGACCTCCGTGGAGATGGACGCCATCGCGCACCTCAACCGAGGGCGTGGCCTGTGGAAAGTCGCCGGACGATCTTTCATCGTGCAGCACCTCCTGCACAGCCACGAACTGGCGCTCTTCGACACCGACGCCCGCATGCACTGAAAAAGCAAGAGGCCCGTGAAACCCGACATCCAACGCGAACTGATACCGCGCGACGACACTGTCCACCTTATCGGCGCGCTCAACGCGACGAAGGACAAACTACTCGATGCCGCCCAGCAGTGGGAGCTGCTGGACGAGAGTGGGCACGTCCCGGCCGCCCCCTCCTACACCGCGCTGCTCCAGCATGCCGCCGACGCGCAGGACCTCTCCCGCGACGTCCTCCGGCTGACTGCTGACTTCGCCCGGAGCCCGCACAGCACGACCCGCGCCGGCAGTGCCGTCCTCGCCCATCTCGCCACGGCGGCCACCATGTCGAGCCACGCAGCACCGCACTTCACCGAGACCGCGGAGGGCGCCCTGTCCCTGCCACGGTCCTCCAACCCGACCGACCGGCACTACCTCAAGAACCGCATGGTCATCGATCACGCCTCGGCGCGAGCGTTCCTGCGGCGCACGTCGGAATCGCTCCGCGACGCCGCCAAGGAACTCGACGACCACCTCGGCTTCCACCGCTTCCTCTCGACGCTCACCCCTCGGGAAAGCCCTGCGCTTCCACCGCCCCGGCCGAGCGGTCGCCACCGCTAGCTCGCCTCGAATCACCGGCATCACCACCTCAAGGAGTCCCCTGAACCGCCCCGCTCATTTCAGCAACGCCGACTGGGCCGAGTACCAGCAGTGCCAGGCCGAGCACGATGACCTCATGGCGCAGGTCGCCGAACGCGAAGCCCAGATGGAACACGACCTGATCGCCTCCTACGACGAGTACGAATTCGACTTCAGCCCGGCCCCGGAGCCCAGCCCCGCCCACCGGACACCACCGCCGCACCGCACGCCCGCCTCCCGCAGGAGGAGCCGTGGGCGCTGACGACGAAAACACCCTTGCCAGCGACCGCACGGGCCCGCTCGCGCCGCTTCCCGACCATCGCAATGCGGCCACCCCGTGGTGGCAGGAGCTCTGGCGCCGCCACGCGCACATCACCACGCCACTGCGGCAGCGTGGGCTGGAGTGCGACATCGAGTTCGGCCTCAGCGCGTACATCGTGCGCGTATCGCTCCCCGACGACAGCTACTTGATCATCAGTCCGCCGCAGGAGCCCCCCTCCGACCGCCCGCCAGGAAGCCCGGAGGGCTGGATAGCGACCCGTGAACACCCGGACGACCAGGCGCTGTTCGAGGTCGTCTACGACTCGGCTTCATCCGCCGACCCTGGCGCCCCCCAACGGCCCGAGGCTCGCCACGGCGGCAGCGTCCAGCCCCTGATCGAGACGATCGACCATCGCCTTGCCCAGCTCGGGCTGCTGCCGAATCCCGTTGCATCGGCCGGAGGCCGGAGCGCGCTCCCAGCTACGCCGACGCTCCACGCGCCCGAAGTCCCGGACGTCCCCGACCCCGCCGGCCGCGCCTCCGTCTACGTCTACGGCGACGCGCTCCGCGCTCTGACTGACCGGCTCAACGGAGCCGAGTCGCATGCGGAGGCCGCTGCCTTCCTGCACCAGATCCTGGAGCCCAGCGACGGCCTGCTGGCACAGCTCGGGGAGTTCTTCGAAGCGGCCGGGGAGAAGGCCAAGGAAGCCGAGGAGGACGACGGCTTCGACTTGTCCTACGACCTCGCCGACGCCGCCGCCGAGATCCGCAACCTCGGCGAGGTGCTGCACGTGGCCGAGGACCGGATGCGGGCACTGACCCCGCTCATGCCGGCCCCGCGGCTCACGTCCACCCCGGGGCGTCCGCCGTCCCTTCCCCCGCGAGCCCTCCCGGCGGCACAGCCGCGGCACACGCGCTGACGCCGGACCACCGTCTCCTTCCAGGAACACATGACCTCACACCGCACCGACCTGTCCGCCTTCGCTGCCGGTCTGGCCGCCCGTCTGCCCGGCACCTGGACCAGCAAGTACCAGCGCCACGCGCAGTACGCGGACCAGTTCCCCCGCACCGACGAACTCTGGGACACCGGCCACGTCGACTACATCGTCAGCCAGTACGTCCTCACCCACGACGCCGTGCTCCACGGGCCCGCCGACCAGCGGCTGTACGTCACCGACCGGCCCCGCTACCCGCACCAGTTCGTCGTCGCCCCGCTCGCCCCCGACGGCCCGCACATCAAGCCCCACCACTTCGCCGCAGTCGAGGAACCCAACGGCATCGCCGTTCCCAAGGACCCCGCGCGGGCGGCGGCACAAGTCACCCGACGGGTGCTGCCCCGCTACGAACAGGCCCTGCAAGCGGTGCTCGACAACGCGGCGGCCCAGCCCGACCCCCCGCACCGGCCCGGCCCGGCACAGGTCGACCAGGTCCTCACCCTGACCCTGTACAGCGACGGAGCCCTCGGCGCGCCGTACGAGAGCGTGCCGGTCGATGCCCGCATGACGCTGTACGCCCACGGATTCCAGTACCACCCGCACCAAGCAGCGTTCCTCCTGCCCACCGCCTACGGGGACAGCGGTCGCGCCCGGCGCGTCCACAGCGTGGTTCAACAGCTCACAGCCAAGGGCATCGGCGTGAACCTGCGCCACTCGGCGCCCACCACCAGCGCCGCCCTTCCGCCAGCGTCACCGAAGGCCACACCCTCGGCCGGCCGTACGCGCTGACCCACTCCCCGCCTGCAGATCCTTGGAGCCTCCATCCGCATCGCCCGACGCACCCTGCCGCTGTTCGCCAGCGCAGCCTGCCTCACCCTGGCACTCACCGGCTGCACCACCGACCACGGCACCTCCGACGCCAAGCCGGCTCCCGGCGCCAGCACCGCCCCGAAGCCGACGGCCGCCCTCAGCGCCGCCCAGGCCCGCGACGTCATCACCCACTACTCGAAGATCAACAACGAGGCCAACGCCGACCGTAACCGGCGCCTGCTCGACACGGTCGAGGACGGCCCGCTGTACGCGATGTCCGTCTCGGACTACACCGAGACCGAAGGAATTCCCGCAGCGGACCGCAAGCCGTACAAGCCGTGGTCCTACGACTCCGCGAACGCCAAGCTGTACATCCCGCGCCTGGTCGCCGGGCAGGACCGCTGGTTCGCCGCCGCGCTCTCGGACCAGAAGGGCAAGGCCCCCTCGCGTCTGGGCGTGTTCGCCGAACAGCCCCAGCACAAGCGCTGGGAGCTGGTGTCCGTCGTCGACCTCGACGGCCAGAAGCTGCCCGACATCGCCCTCGACCGGGACGGGTACGCGACGGCCGTCGCCGCCGACGGCAACAAGCAGCTGGCAGCCGGCGCCGACCTGCTGCGCACAGGCGTGCTCGACAACTTCGCCACCGGAGCCGCGAACAGCGGGACGAAAGTCTTCGCGCCGACCAAGGCGAGCAAGCAGCAGATCGAGGTCCACGACAAGACCGGCACCCGCTACGGAAACCAGGGCACCACCGTCTTCGCCGGCGCCGCCAACCGCTACAAGGACGCCTACGCCCTCAAGACCACCGACGGCGGCGCGTTGATCCTCTTCTCCCACACGCACACCCAGACCGACGCCGTCGCGCACTCCGGCCTGCAGATCAACCCCGGCAAGGACGACCGAGCGTGGCTCCACGACGTGCCCCGCACCTCCATCACGTACACGTTCGTATGCAACGACGCCGCCACCGTCCCCGCGAAGGCCGAGCCGTCCCGACTGATCGGCTACACCTGCGCCCGCACCGACGCCTACGGCCCTCCGGTCGCCTCATGGTCGGACCGCGCTTAGACGCGTCCCCTCCCACGCGGCACACACCACCTTGATGGCCGTCGAACGTCCCCAGCCCCTTACCCGATGCGGAGAAGTCCCTGTCCACACGTTCCTTCATCGCCCGCCCCATCGGCACGGGGTACAGCGGCATCCACGTCCAGCTCGACGGCGTGCCCAGCCACCACCTGCCCCTGCTCCTGGCCGCCTACCAGCACAAGTTCGGGCGCGACGTGGAAGCCATGTCCCGTCACCTCATCGACGACGTCGCCGTCGGCTGGGACGAGCTGGGCACCGACCTCCTCGACGGCGCACCGCCCACGCTCGTGGCCGAGCTGACCGGCGGCGAGCACTGGCCCAGCCGCACGCTCGACCACTTGATCACCCCGGACGGCTCCCCGCCGGTACGTATGACAGTCACCGACGAGACCGCCGACGCGCAGGACATCCAGTGGGGCTACGTCCTGCACCAGCAGGGCATCGAGGTGATCAGCCTCCTGCACGAGGACATCGGCCCGCTTGTCGACTGGGCCATCGACCCGCGCACCGCCTTCAACGACCACCCGGCAGCGTGGTCCTCCCTCGACCTCGCGCCGGCCATCCGGGCATCGCGCAGCACGCCGCCCCCGAGCGCTCCCGCCGCATCCCCGGCGAGGGCCGGCGCCCCGCGCCCCGCCACGCGCCGCTAGTTCCCCTCGTCTTCCCGGAGCCTTCCCTGCCCCCGCACACCACGCCCCTGATCACCGTCGTCATCGCCAGCCGCCTGCGCGAAGACCGGCTCGACTACCTGACCGCCATGCACGCCAGCCTCACCCGGCAGTCCGTGGGTTGGGAGGCCATAATCGCGCTCGACGGTGCTTCACCTGATCGTCTGCCTGCCCCGCTTGCGCAGGACCCCCGCGTCCGCACCCTTGCTCTGCCCCGCCCGGTCGGCGCCGCCTGCGCCAGGAATCTGGCCCTCGCCCACGTTCGAACCCGGTATACGAACTGGGCGGACGACGATGACGAGTTCACCGACGACGCCATGTCCGTACGGCTGAACACCCTGGAATCGACCGGGGTCGGCTGGTGTGCGGGCTGGAGCGAGGACCAGTACCCCGACGGCTCGACCACCTTGTGGCGCTGCCCCACCCCGCCCGGCCGCCACGAGGCCGGCGACGTGTGGACCTACTGGAAGTCCCCGGCGGACACCATCCCCATCGGGCCGACCACGATCCTCGCCCGCACCGACCTCGTACGCGCCGCACCGATGGGCGGCCTCGTCCAGGGCGAGGACTACTGCGCGGCCCTCGGCGTGACCACTCTCGCGCCCGGAATCCTGCTTCCGGTCCCCGTGTACAGATATCGCAAATGGGGCGGGCAGATGACAGCCCAGGTCGGGTACGACCAGCTGGAGGCTGCGGCCCGGGAGCATGCCTGGCAGTACGGCCGCAGCCTGCGCTCCGTCCTGCGCAGCGGCGGGGACCTGGTCCATGGCTGAGGCGCAGATCATCCTGTCGCACAGCCGGGATTCGGGCATCGTCGCCATCGCCTCGGGCGAGCAATACCCGTGGGCGCACACCGCCCTCGCGGAGAGCGGCTTTAGGCGGGACGACGACGGCGTCTACCACCTGCCCGCGGACGGCAACCAGACCACCGTGGTCGACCTGGTCAAGTGCGCGAAACGGCACCGCACCAGCGTGCACACAAGCAGCCGGCGCTTCATCGGCGACGCCGCCCGCGACCTCGCGCGCCAACTGCCCGGCCAGTGGAACACGTCGGTCGAGATCTATTCCCACCCCCACGGCGGTCCTATGCCGTCGCAGGAACGCAACGCCCGCGCGTGGCCGGCCATCGAGACCTGGCTCACCGACGGCGAGATCTTCCTTCGCCAGGCCCGCGTGAGCGCACCCCACCGCCGCCCCGCCCTCCCCGTCTCCGCGCCGGCACGCCCCCTTACCGCAACCCGTCCCATGCACCGCAGCCACTAACCGCTCCACCCCGACAACGTGAGGAGAACCTCGCCCCCTTGCAACCCGGCACCCACTTCGCCTTCGGCGACCACGAGGAACACGGCTTCGTCGCCTCCTTCACCTCCTCCCTGCCCGCGCACCTCGCCCACTGGTACCTGGAGCGCGAGCAGTTCGAGCCCGTCCCCGATCAACCCGGGCTGTACCGGCTCAGCGAGCCCGAGCGGGACGGTCCCCGCCGGACCCGTCAGGCCGTCCACGATCTTCGCCGCCAGGGCTTCACTGTGCAGGCCGACATTCGCCTCGACCCGGCCATTTCCGCCAGCCCACCACGCCCGGTCCGGGCGAACGGACTCCGGGAGCGCCGCAGCCGTCTCGCCGAGGCCGCCGCCGGCCGAACGACTCAGCGTCGCGCCACACCGCCCACCACCTCCCTGCCGTCGGCCCGGCCGATCCCACCGAAGCCCGCCTACGCACCGACCGTCCACCTGACGGCCTCGGGTGGCGGGCGGTCCCGATGACGCCCGCAAGCAACCCGGACCCCGACGGCCCTCTGCCGGTGGCACCCGAACTCCCCAACGCTGCACGCGATTTCCGGCTGCGGATGGCGGTCATCGACCGCGAGACCGAGACCGCGCTCGACATGACACGCGACCGCTACGGCCGCATCGTCCACGCAAGCGCCGCGGCAACGGCTCGAGCCCAGCGCGACAAGGCTGCGGTGGAGGCGTACACCACGCACCTCGCCCCGCACGCCGACGCTCTGCTCGATGCCGCCCGCCGTGCGCTCGACGAGCTGCCGCCTGCCCGGCACCTGGCCGGGTGGCGGGCCGTGCTGGACGGCCTGGCCGCCTCCGCCACCGAGATCCGCCGGGCCCTCGACCGGCCGGCCGCCCCCGGCTCCCAGGCCGAACGCGCGCAGCACTCGGCCCTGTGGCCGCACCTCACCGCATGGGCGGATCACAGCTTCATCGCCAGCAACCTCGCCGACCAGAGCGATGGCCAGCACCACAAGGCTCCGCTGACCGAAGAGGAACAGCGGATGTGGACCGAGCGAGCTCAGGCTGCGCAGAGGCGAGGCGAGCTGGAGCTGACCGAGTCGTGGTACGCCGCCGACGGGCAGCCGATCATGCTCGCCCACCTGGTCGAAGACGACGACTCGACGCTGGTCGCGCTGCGAGGAGACCCAGACGCACCGGGCTGGCAGGTGATCGGGCACTACGCCCACGAATACGAGGCAGGGCAGTCACTACCCGCCCCGGTCCCGCCCGGCGTGCTGCGCGCCGACGTCTCAGGGTTCAACCGGCCCGAGCCCGCCCCCGAGATCTCGCTGCAGGAACTCACCCGCGACGTCGTCGAGGCCCAGCACGCCGGTGACGCGTCCAACGCGCTCCTCAGTGCAACCCAGCGCAGATACGACGCAGGGCCGATGGTCCGTCTCCAAGAACTCCTGGAAACGAGCAGCCAGTTCGCCAGCGCGCTGGAGACCGTGCAGGGCCGCCAGATCGCCGCCCGCCTCTCGGCGTTCGGCCGGCAGATCGAGTTCCTCACCCGCGAAGTCGAAGAAGCGGCCGAGGACCTTGGCGCGACCGTCGCCGTCCTGCCGCCGCACCGCACCCCCGTGCTGCGCGTCCGCCAGCGCCCTGCCGTGGACACCACACCACCCACACCGCCGCCCCGCGCCAGCACGCCCGCCCGCCACCGCTAATCACCGAGAAAGCACCCGTTGTCCCTGACCGCACCCCCGGCCCCGGCACCGCGCATCACCTACGGCGCGGTGCTGGGCAGCCCGTACGTCGCCCGCCTCCTCGGCGGCACCCTCACCGGCCGACTCCCCAATGGCATGGCGCCCGTCGCCATCCTGCTATGGGCCACCGCGAGCGGCAGCAGTATCGCCTTCGGCGGACTGCTCAGCGCCCTGTACGGGCTGTCGTCCGCGCTGGCCCAGCCGGTCAAGGGACGCCTCATGGACCGCCACGGCCAGAGCGCGGTGCACCTTCCGGCCGCCCTACTCAACTCGGCCCTCCTGGTGGCCCTGCCACTGTCCGGACCGTACGGCGGACCGGGCCTCGCCACGGCCATCGTCGTCGCCGGCGGTCTGACCACGCCTCCGCTGGAGGCCGGGCTGCGGGCGCTGTGGCCGAGCGTGCTGCCCGACCCCCGGCTGCGGCACGCCGCGCTCGCGCTCGACACCGGCACGCAGGGCCTGCTGTACATCGTCGGCCCCCTGCTCGTGGCCGCGCTCGCCTCCGCGTACAACCCCGCCGTCGCGCTCGCCGTCACCGCCGCCCTCGGCCTGGCCGGCACCGCCGCGGTCGCCCTCGCGCCGCCATCGCGGCGCTGGCGGCCCGAACGGTTCGAGGGCCAGGACGCTGCCCATTCACAGCAGTTGGCCTCTCCCACCGTGTTGCTGCTGTTCGTCTCCCTCACCGGCATCGGGTTCGCGATCGGAGCCATGAACGTGTGGTCCATCGCCATGGCCGAGCACCACCACCAGGACATGCTCTCGGGCATCATCCCTGCCGCGTTCTCCACCGGCAGCTTCCTCGGCGGCCTCATCTACGGAAGCCGCACCTGGTCGGGCACCACCACCAGGCGCCTGATCATCGCCACAGCCGCGTTCCTGGCCGGGTGGCTCCCGCTCCTTGCCCTTCCGGGCCCGTATGCGGCCATCGTCGCGGTCACCGTGCCCGGTGCGTTCCTAACAATCGTCGTCGCCTGCGCCTACATCACCACCGACGCCCTCACTCCGGCTGGCCGCACCAGCGAGGCGTACGCGTGGCTGATCCTCGCGATCGGCGCCGGGCAGTCCGCCGGCACCGCCCTCGCCGGACGCCTCGCCGAGCAGCCTCTCGCCAGCGCTGCGCTCCCCGCCGCCGGCGCGGCCTTCGCTCTCACCGTACTTCTCGCCGCGCGCCGACATCTCGGCCCCACCGGACACATGCAGCGTGGCCGGCATCGCCGCCCGCTCCGGTGCCGGCACAAGACGCCCTGATCAGGGCGCAACCCCCCTACTTTCCAACCCTTTTGAGGAGATCCATTTATGGCCGTCCGTACGCAGTGGACCGTAGAGCACGCCTGCTCCCACCAGGTGGTTCATGACCTGTCCAACCGTCCTGCCGACAAGCGGGCCGGATTCGCCCGCTGGCTCGCAGGCCGGGACTGCACCGACTGCTGGAAGGCGGCACGCGACGCCGATACCGAGTCCAAGGAGGAGTGGCTCGGGGCCAACCGCGCCGCCGAACAGGAGGCGGCTGTCGCGTGGGCGAAGCAGTTCGACATGCCGCAGTTGGAAGGCCCGGCCAAGGCCCTGGACTGGGGCGAGCGCTCCCGCCACCAGCTGATGACGGCCGCGCACACCGCGCTGGTCGTGGAGGGGGCCTGGGACGAGGCGGACTGGGCGGAGCTGGAAGAGAAGGCCCGCGCCATCACCCGCGCCGGGTGGTGGATCGACCAGCGCGACGCAGAGGGCACTGACCTGCTCGAACTCCTCGACGCAGCCACCGAGGCGGACCGCGGGACGGAGAACCCGTTCCGCTGATCGCGGCGGAACATAGCCGGGAAACGCCGGTTAGCCAAACCGGCGTTCCTCCGGACCATTGTTCCTCCCACCCCGCCACCGATTGCGTGGAAGGAACCGAACCGCATGTCCCAGCCCCCGCCCACCTCGGCCTTCGCGCCGACACCGGACCCGCTCACCCCCGACCGGGACATCACGCACCAGCACTTCCAGGCCGGTGACACTGTCGTCGTCCTCAAGGGGGTGGCCGGCGGTGAACTGTGGGGAGACGCGATGCGCGTCGTCGCCCCGTCCTGGCACACCCCGACCGACGAGGACGGATGGCGGCTGCGTGATGCGACCGGCGGCGCCCAGTCCTACGTCACCGCCCATCCCCGCTACCTCGTGCACCTCTCGCGCCGCTGCCCGGACTGCCTGATCTACCTGCGCGCCATGGAGGACGCACTCCTTCCGCGGTACGCCGGTCGCAACGAGCTGATCGACTGCGGCTGGTACACCACCACCGCCCTCAACCAGCTCGTACACATAGCCGACATCCGGGGCGGCCGATGATTCCCCGCCTCCATGAGCGGACCCACACCGCGCACGACCCGCTCGCCGAAGCGCTGGGGCGGCCGGTCTCGCCGAACGAGGGCCTGACGGAGTACACGGTCGTCGCCCACTGGCCGGGCCTGGATTACTTCACCCTGGACGACGAGCAGAAGATCTGGACGTCCCGCCAGTGGGCCGAGCACCTCGAAGACCCCTATCTGGAGTATCCGTTCACCGCCAGCCCAGATGATGACCGGCGGGCGATCCTCCACCTCGACGTCCGGCTTCACCCGGACGACCGGGAGCTGACCGGCCCTGAGTGGGCCGAAGCCGCCCACCGGCTCGCGCGGGCTTCCGGTATCGAGATTCCCGGCAAGGAGCACGGCTGCCGGTGGATCGCCGTTCAGGCCCAGCCCGGACGCCTCGATCTGATCGCCAACCTGATCCACCTCGACGGCGCGTGGCACGCCCCGACCGCCGACATCCTGCGGCGCCTTGCGGACGAGGCGCGCCGCATCGAGCAGGACCTCCACCTGATCCCCGTACGCACCGGCCCCACGGAGCGACCCGCCATCCGCCCGGCACCCACGGCGTCGGCCCAGCTCGCGAGCGTCCTCACGCAGCTCGCCGACGAGCAGGCTGGAGCCCTGGCTGCGGTCCGCGGACTCGGCGAGCACACCGCGCACCGGATCGCCCGTCAACCGGGAGCCGCCAGCACCGATGCGGCGCACCGCCTGGAGCTGATTGCCCGCCGCCTCCACGCCATCCAGCAGGACCTGGACAGCACCGCCGCGCGCCTGGTCCAGACGCGGGTCGCCGCTGTACCGCCCGCCGCCCGGCACACCGCCCACCGATCGCCGTAGGAGAAACGTCTCGTTGCCCCGTACCGACCGCTTCCTGGACATCCGCCGCGATCCGCACTCCGAGGAACTCCTCGCCCGCGGCGGGGAC
This sequence comes from Streptomyces sp. NBC_01003, assembly GCF_045162695.1. Classification (NCBI taxonomy): domain Bacteria; kingdom Bacillati; phylum Actinomycetota; class Actinomycetes; order Kitasatosporales; family Streptomycetaceae; genus Streptomyces; species Streptomyces sp. NBC_01003. Next base: position 8,272,937 of record NZ_CP108707.1, on the reverse strand, counting down.
TCCGAGGCGCACAGCGTCCTGCAGCGCGCGGGTTTCATCGCTGTCGTCCGCGTCCACGAGACCTACCACCGCGCCCCCACCGGCCTCAACAAGGAAAACGAGTCCCGTCTCGCCACCGACGCAGTCGCCCGCCTCCGGGTCGCCGGGTATCACGTCGACTGCGAAGAGGACTTCGACACTGGCTCCCGTCCGGCCAGTTACCTGCCGCTGGGCTCCTCCGTCGCCCATATCGCCGAGCGGATCCGCGAGGCCACCACCACGGATGAGGCGGCCGACGCCCTGATCGAGCTGACTGCCGCCCACGACGGCATCCTCGCCGCGCTGGACGAAGTGCTCACCGCCACCGCCGACTTCCACGACGGGCTCGGCCAGGCGGCCGACCCTTACATCGCACGGCGGTTGCGCTACCTCGCCGACGAGCACCTTCGCGTCATCCGCACCGACCTCGCCGACACCCGCAACACGCTCGCCGACCGGCACGCACCCCACCCCGGCCGCAGCACCTGCAGCGGGGAGGTCCCCGCCACCGAACGCGAGCGCTCCGCCGTGTGCGCCTGCCCGCCCTCGCCGCGCACGCTCCCGGCTCCGCCGCCCCCGGTGGCCGCCGGACTGCGTCGCTGACTCCCACCTCGCCCAAGGACACCATGCACGACCACGACACCTCCGAGCGCCTTGCCTCGTACGCCGACGTCCTCGCCAGCGAACTCCCCGACAGCTGGTCCAGCTCCCACCTGCCGGCCGACGCCAAGGACGATCTCGCCGAACTCTCCGACCGCATCTGGGATCTGGACCTGGTCGCCGCCTCCCTCGCCGAGCACCCGCTCCAGCAGGCCGCCGTCCTGAGCCGCCCGGACGGCGCCCAGCTCGTCGTCCTTCACCGGCATGACGAGCGCGACGGATTCCTCATCGCCGCCGTCGCCCCCCGCGCCCTGCCCGACGAGGCGTACCGCGCCGTCCCCGAGCCCAACGGCATCGCCCTGGCGGACGACCCGTTCCTGAGCGCCGAGCAGGTCGCCGGCGACCTGCTCGCCCGCTACGACAGCGCCCTCGCCCAGGCCCGGCACAACGCCCTGGGCGGCATCCAGCCCTCCCAGCCGGACCGGGTCGTCCTGACCTGGCAGCCGGACGGCAGCGTCGCCATCGCCCCCGTCGACGACCGCGCCGGCGCCGTCCTCGTGGCCAACGGCTTCGTCCAGGACCCGCAGAGCGGCATCTACCGCCTCAACGGCGACGACACCAAGGCGCAGGCGCGCGCCCTGCGCGAGATCGGCCCGCGGCTCGACCGGCTCGGCATCGGCACCGCCCTGCAGCACCCGGCAGGCCGGACCGCACCCACCTCCACCTCAGCTTCCATGCCGCCGGCCCCAGCCGGCACCCGCACGCCGGGCACCAGGGCTCGATGAAGCAGACGGAGCCCGACATCTGGGTGCTGGAGTACGTCACACCATCGCTAAGGCCCCCAACACCGTTGCCCCCGAAGAGAGGCCCATGGCCAATTTGGCCGACGAGTACGGCACGGACGTCGAGATCTACATCAAGGCCCTGACGACGACCATCCACGCCGACACCCCGACCGGCGCCCCCGCACACCTCCACGACCTGCTGGAACAGCTCGGCCTGGAACGCCACGAATACCCCACGGGCGGGCCGCTCTACATCTGGCACACCGTGCCCGAACACCTCAATGCCGACGAGCAGAAGCGCCTGGTGACCCGCGCCATCCCCGCGCTGCTCGTGGCCGGTTACGAGGTCAACTGCACGCCCGACGTCTTCGACAAGGCCACCTACCGGCAGGCCGTGCACGACATCCGCACCCGTGCGGCCCGGCCTGCCGGGCAGCATCCGGCACCGGCCCGTTCCCCCTCGCGCCCCGCACCGGCCCGCCGCGCCCCGTAAGACGCCCGGGCGGCCCCGGCACCGCGCCGGGGCCGCCCACCGCACCGCTCGATCCCCGGAGAAACCCGTAGCACCCCGCACACCCCCACCGATCAGCAACCGGCTCAAACCCCGGCTCGCGACAGCCCTGTTCCGCCGCTACCTGCGCGCCTGCATCCCGACCGGCCCCGACCGCGCCTCCCCGCTGGCCGACGCCCGCCCGGAGGCCGTCCTCGCCGAGACGCAGCGCGTCGGCAACCGCCACCACCACTGACCGTCCACCGACCCGGAGGAGCATGTCCCACCCCACCCCCTACCCGGTGCGACTGGCCGACGAGATCACCCGCCAGCTCGGCCAGCTCGCCTACCACCTCTCGCAGCTCCCCCCGCCCCAGGCCGTGCAGGTCATCGCCCGCGTCCTCGACGCGGACGCCGGAGTCCTCGGCGGCATCACCCACCTCGTCGCCACCGGCAGCGTGCTCGCCAAGGACCAGGCCGAACGAGGCGCTCTCCCCGCAGAGGTGTGGCTCGCGCTGGGCCGCGCCTCGAACGAACTGCACGACATCACCCTCGACCTAGACGAACACAAAGACACCCTCCAGCATGTCGGTACCCAGCCCGCCACCACTGCGGCGAAGCCCCCGACACCCGCACCGCTCGTCGTCCGGCGGCGCCGATGAAGAAGAAGCAGTGGCAGGGCTGGGGGCCAGGCGAGCAGGCCGAGCAGCAATACCTCGTCCAGCCCCGTGCCCTGGCCGGCGGCGGCGACGTCCGGCACGTCTCGGAGTTCCTGCGCGCCTCGGGATGGCGGGACAAGTCCAAGTCGGGCGGCCCTTTGTTCATGGAGAGCCCGGACCGCACCGTCCGTGTCGCCTACGACCCCTACGTCCTTCCCGGCGGGTGGACCATCCACGGCAGAGCGGCCGGCCCCAGCGGCGAGTGGTCGGCGCACCTGGGCCGGCAGACCCCGGTGGAGATCGTCGCCGGTCTGACCGACGCCCTCACCCGTCCTTGCTCCGCCCACGCTCCCAACGTCTGGGCGCCGTTGCAGGAGCAGAACTGGCACACGCGTTTCGAGGGCGAGCACTACATGGCGACCAGCCCCGACGGCACCGCGTGGATGCAGTACCACCAGGGCGCCGACGGCATGGCGATGTGGTGGACCGGAGCGAAGGACAAGCAGGGCAACGGCTGGACGGCCAACTTCACGCCGAACACGCCGATGCACCTGGTGCAAGCCTTCTCGACCGAACTCGCCGGCCCCGATCCCGTGATGCGCCCGCGCGGACGCGTTCCGCACAGCGCGCAGATCCGTACCTGGTCGGTCTCCGTCAAGCCCTCCCAGCTCAGTGCGTGGCAGCAGGCCCGGATCACGGCCGCCCGCGCCGCCACCTGGGCCCGCAACAGCGCCCGAAGTACCCGGCCGCGCACCAGCGCCCGTCCCTACACCCCGGCCGGCGGCGCCCGGACCCGCCGCTGACCCGCCGCCCCGTCCCAAGGAACCCGATGCCCGCACTCACCCCGGACACCATCCACACACTGACCGAAACGCTGTCGGACCTCACCGACTATCTGCGCGAGAACCCCGACCCCGTGCAGGCCCTCGCACTCGTCGAGCCTCTCCTCGACGAGTACACGGGCCTGCCCGTCCAACTCGCCGACACCCTGCGCGCCCTCGCCCGTGCCCTGCAGGACCACCCCGACGTCCCGCGCACCGCGCAGGTCGACCTTCTGATCACCGAGTTGCGCACGGCCGCGTGGGAGCAGACCGACCAGCACACCCTCCACTACGTCCTGGACGACCTCCGCGGCCTGTACGGCAGCGCCGTCACAAGCGAGCCGGGGTGCTGCCGGTGCCGCTGAGCGAACGGCAGCTCGCCGCGTTCGCCGACAAGCACGCCTGGCGCATCCCGTTCGACACCAGCCCCCGCCACCTCGCCGGCCCCGGAGACGCCCGCCACGTCACCCACGGCCTGGCCGCCGCCGGATGGAGCCCCGTCTCCGACCCCCTGAGCGCCGAAATCGTCCTGCGCAGCCCCGACCTTTCGCCACCGCCTCCAGTTCGACCCGCAGTCCACCACCTCCGCGTGGTGGCGGCTGCGGGCGGAGCCCAACGACATCGAGCCCGGCTGGTACGCCGAATTCGGCGAACTCGTGCCCGCCGAGGTCCTCGCCGGCTTCACCGACGCCCTCGTCGAGACCCGTGAGCCCGGCCACGGAGAATTCCACGGCCCGTGCATCTGGCACGCCTACTTCGACGAGCACACCCCCGCCCACCTGGTCGGATCGTTCCTCACCGCACTGGCCGACCATAGCCCCCTCCAGCGCGGCATGTACGACCGCACCGGCCACTACAGCGCTGTGCAGGAGCCCAGCCCACTGCGCCCACAGCAGGTGGTCGACGCCCACGCCACGCGCCTCAAGTCCCTCCGCGCGCACGCACGCTCCGCCCGCCGGCAGCAGACGAAACCCGCGACGACCCCGGCGAACGCCGGCACCACGCAGCCGGCCGCTCGCCGCTGAACCGACAGGACTCCACCTCATCTCCACCGACCACCACGCACACCGCGACTTCCTCCGTCACCTCGACGACTATCTGAGCGACAGCAAGAAGATCCTCGACGGCTGGGACGCCTACTCCGAGGAGCACACCGACCTCGACGGCTGGCCCTACGACGACCACGCCTACGGCATGCGCGCGAGCCAGCGCGACGCCGACACCCTCACGGCGTTCGAGCCGCTCCGCTACGGCGCCCGTCACCTGCTGGCCACCGCCGAGACACAGCTGGCGCAGCTGCCGGAGTACACGGTGCAGAGCCGCTGGGTCTACCAGTTGGGCGTTCTGCACGCCGCCCTCGACCGGCTCGACGAACTGCACGACCGGTGGCTCCAGACCCGAGACGCTCTCCCCGCCACCGCCAAGCCCGGCACCGCCGACTTCGACGACGCCCTCGCCGAGCATCACGCCGAATCGTGGAGTTACCTCGACGACTGGGCCACCCACGGCAAGGCGCTCCGGGAGATCAACTCCGCTGCTCGCAAGGCCCGTTCGCCTCTGGCCCCTATACCGGCCGCCGCACGCGTCCAGCGATCTGCGGCACGGAAGTGAGCATGTCCCCGACTCCCGAGACCGTCGAGGTCGACTTCATCGCCCCGCGCCACCTCGCGGGCGGCGGTGACCCCGCCTGGATCACCGTCCCCCTCCACCGTGGCTGCGGCTGGAGCTACGGCGACGACCCCCTGATGCCGCGCGTCCTGCTCTCCAGCCCCGACCAGAAGGCCCTCCTGCGCCTGGAGCCCGACCCCGATGGACAGTGGTGGACGTTGAGCCACGCGGCGGGGCCGGACCACGCCGCCTGGTACGCGAGCTTCGGTGCCCGCACGCCGGTCGAACTCATCGCGGCCGTCACCGACGCCCTCACCGACCCGGCCCCGCCGGCGGGCGCGCCCTCCGATCCGTACGAGCCGCTCCAACAGATCGGCTGGACGCCCGTCTCCGCGGACAACGGCCTCGTGTCACCCGACGGCACCGCGTACCTCCAGCGACTGGGCAGCGCGGAAGAACCGGGCGCCTGGTTCGTCACCGCCACGCTCGGTCTGGACCGGCCGGTGTGGCAGGCCCGCTTCGACGCGCACACTCCCGCCCGCCTGGTCGCCGCGTTCGCCGCTGCACTCGCCGATCCGAAGCCCGTGCCGCGCATCGACAGCGGGCGCAGTCTCCCGACCCACGACCCGAGCGTCGTCACCCGTAGGACCACGGACGTGCTCGCTGTGTACGTCGCCGGTGCGCTGGAAGAACGCGTCCACTCCCTGGCGGCCCGGCGCGCCGCCCCGCCGACGAGCCCGATCCCGACGCGACAGGCGCCGGCCAAGAACGACCGCAGCCGCTGACCCCCGTCCCCGCCCGGAAGCACGTAGCCCTTGCCCCCCTCCTCCTCCAACAGCAACACCGACGGGTACGACCTCGTCCTGCGCCTCCTCCTCGGCGTGCTCGCCGTCGTCGTCCCCCTGTCCCACCTCGCCTGGCTGTCCGGCAACATCACCGCCTACCTCACCGGCACCGCCTGGGCCCCCTACCAGCCGACCGAAGCCCTGCTCCATCCCGAGCAGGTCTGGCCCGACGCGGGAGAAACGTCCCTGCTGATCGGTGCCCGCATCGTCCCCGTTGTTCTACTCCTCGCCCTCGGTGTGGGGGCGGGCGCCCTGTGGGCGCGGCACAAGAACCGAAGCGGCAGCCGGAAGAGGAAGATCACCGACATGGCCAAGGCCCGGGACATCGAGCCGCTAATGGCCAAGGCGATCACCGACAAAGCCCGCTCCTTGCGCCCAAGCCTGAAGGACAGCAAGCGCATCGACGCGAAGGACACCGGCATCCTCCTCGGCAACCTGCAGGGCAGCCGCCACGAGGTACGTATGGGGTTCGAGGACGTCGCCGTCGCGATCATGGCGCCCCGGTCCGGCAAGACGACCTCGCTCGCCATCCCCTCCATGCTCAGCGCGCCCGGCCCGGTCCTGCTGACCTCGAACAAGGCCGCGGGAGACGCCTTCACCACTGCCTACGAGGCCCGGGCGGAGGCGGGGGCGGTGTGGACCATGGACCCGCAGCAGATCGCCCATGCCGCACGCGAGATGTGGTGGAACCCTCTCGCCAGCGCGAGAACCCTGGACGGGGCGAACCGGCTCGCCGGGCATTTCCTCGCAGCCTCGGTGGATGCCTCCCAGCAGGGCGACTTCTGGTCGAAGGCCGGCAGCAACATCCTGTCCCAGTTGCTGCTGGCCGCGGCGCTCGACGAGCGGCCGATCACCGACATCATGCAGTGGCTGGCCTTCCCCGCCGACCGCACTCCGCTCGACATCCTCCGCGACCATGACTTCGCCGCTGTCGCCGCCCAGCTCAAGGGAACCGTCGAGGGCCCCCCGGAGACGCGCGACGGCATCTACGAGACCGCCCGCCAGTACGCCGCCGCCCTGCTCAACGCCGAGATCGCCGCGTGGGTGACGCCGCAGAAGGACGTCGCCGAGTTCCGGCCTGCCGAATTCGTCACCTCCAACGACACGTTGTTCCTGCTGAGCAAGGACGGTGGCGGCGGGGCCTCGGCGCTGATCGCGGCGTGCGCGGACTCGGTGATGCGCGCCGCCACCGCCCAGGCCGAGCGTGCCGGGGGACGCCTCGATCCGCCGATGCTGGCGATCCTCGACGAGGCCGCCAACGTGTGCAAGATCAGCGACTTGCCGGACCTGTACTCCCACCTCGGCAGCCGCGGCATCATCCCCATCACGATCCTCCAGAGCTACCGCCAGGGCCAGAAAGTCTGGGGGGACGCGGGCATGGACGCCATGTGGTCGGCCTCCACCGTGAAGGTGATCGGGTCCGGTATCGACGACCCCGACTTCGCGGACAAGCTGTCCCGGCTGATCGGCGACCACGACGTGGAGACCACGTCCACTTCGCACTCGGAGTCCGGCAAGTCAACCTCGGTCAGCATGCGGCAGGAGCGGATCCTGCCCGCCGACGCGATCCGCGCCCTCCCCAAGGGCACCGCACTCTGCTTCGCCACCGGTATGAGGGCCGCCATGCTCGACCTCCGGCCCTGGTACTTGGAGCCCGGAGCGGAGGAACTGTCCGCAGCGTCCGCCCGCGCCTCGAAGGCGATCACCGCCCGCGCCGTGGCGAAGCACGCGCCGACACAGTCCGACTTCGGGAAGGCCGTGTGAACGACGCCCGGCTGCACCTGGTACCGGTCCGCTCCCGCGAGGCGAAGGACTTCGTGCGCGCCTGGCACCGCCACCACCCGCCGCCCGTGGGACAGATCTTCGCCGTCGGAGCCGCCGACGAGACCGGCACACTGCGCGCCGTGGCCATCGTCGGCCGGCCCGTGGCCCGCCACCTCGACGACGGCGCCACCCTCGAAGTCACCCTGACCGCCAGCGACGGCGCACGCAACGCCAACTCCCTGCTGTACGGGGCGTTGTGGCGCGCGGCGAAAGCCCTCGGATACCGGCGCTTGATCACCTTTACCCAGGAGGGCGAGAGCGGCGCATCTCTGCGCGGCGCGGGCTGGCACCTGGTCGCCAGCCGGCCGCCCCGGGCCGGATGGGCACACCCCTTCCCGCCCCCGGGCCGGTCACAGCAACGACCACGTCGCTCGCTTCCTGTGGCAAGCCCCCTGAACCGCATGCGTCCCGAAGTCCGCGGCCTCCGCCTACGTGGGCGGACCGCTCAAAGACCGAGTCCGTCTCACCACCGCCGGCACCACCGCCCTGGCCGCCGCCATCAGCCGCCCGCCGACCGCCAGGACACCCGGCACGACACCCGCGCCCGCTCACGCCGCCGCAAAGACGGCCACCCGAAGCCGCTGACCGATCCTCCGGAGCCACACCACCCCATGACCCCGCTCAACCTTGCAGAACAAGCGCAACAACTCCGCTGCCTGGCAAGCGACTTCGAAGCCCTGCATGCCCGGGTTCGGGACATCTCCTACACCCTAGGTACCGACGCGCTGCGGCAGATCAGCCCGCTCCTGCTCAAGGCTGTCCTCGGTCGTGGTCGCCTCCTCCCTGGCTGGCAACGACCTCGCCAGCGCGCTGTACGCCAACCCCTACGAAGGTGCGCCGTTCCCCGGCTATGCGGCGGACGACACCTCGACACGCACCACTCGCCACGCCGAAGCCATCCCGAAGATGACCGGCCACCTCGCCGACGCCGCCCACCAGCTCGACCTGAGCGCGACCGCGTGCCACTACGTCGCGACCGGTATCACGCGCGACCTCGCCGCCACACGTCACGAAACCCCTTCAGCGCGGCGGGCTGACGGCTCTCCGCTGACCAGCGCCCAGTACGACGCCCTCAAGGCCCTCGCCCTCGGCGGAGGGAAGCTGTACGAGAGTTCGCAGCGAGGGCTGGGGGTGACCCGTGTCGCCACCGACGACGGCACCCGCGTCTCGATCGCCACCTTCCGGGCCCTGAACAAGCGCGGGCTCGTCGACTGGGACACCAGCACCTCCCTGTTCCACGGGCAGAAGATCACCGTCACCGAGCACGGGCGGCAGGCCCTGGCCAGTCCGCGCCCCGCAGCCACGGCGGCGCCACCCGCAAGAGCCGCATGCAAGGCTCCTGCGGTGCAGGGAGCCCGCCGGTGACGCACTTCGAGCCCCAGGACCGCGTTCTGGTCTCGCCGGCCATCTGGCAGGTGCAGGGATCGACCGGCTCGCCGACGCGATCGGCCCGCTGATCCACCTATTCGGTTGGCCGAGCGAGCACGAGCGCGCGACCGGACGCATTACCGTCAGCAGCCCCAACGGCAGCCTGTTCGTGAACTTTAACTCCGGCCACACACAAGGGCGGTGGTGGTCCACCGAACGACGCCGCCGGGGCGTCCACCCCCTGCACCAGCCGCCGACGCTTTCTCCTGCTCAGGACGCCGCGCTGCGCGCCATCGCGCAGGGCGATGTGACGATCGCCGACGACAAGCCGTACATCCGCCGTGACGAGGCCCGCGTCTCCATCAGCACCATCCGCTCCCTGGAATCCCGCGGCCTGTGACCCGCGAAGCATGCCTGCTCTGGCTCCGTGACGAGCGAGTCCACCTCACCACTGACGGGTGCCGCGCCTGGCTGCCACCTTCGGCCCGCCACGACCCCCTGCGCTCACCGCCACCCGCCCGGCGAGCCGCCCGGCCGCAACCGCGACACGTGCCGCGACACGTTGATCCACATCTTCCTCCCCCCTGGACGACACGCTGGAGCCCCGACCATCCGGCAGGCGATCCGGACCTTCACTTCCGGGTCGGTGAGGGCACCGTTGCCGTGACCGCCGAGACCACCACCGCCCGTTCCCTCCTGGAGCAGCACGGCTTCACCCCCACGGCAGACGGCTCGTCCTACCGCCCGCAGGACGGGCTGGACGAGCGCGGACTGCTCGGCGTTGTCACCGCTGCCGAGGCGCACGCATACGCCCACGGTCTCAGCGCCCGCGTCGACCTCGGCATCCCCACGCCAGCCGACATCCCCGCCGCAGCCCGCCGCCCCTCAACTGCCGCCACCGGCTCACTGACCGCGCCGCCATCGGCCCGTCGCCGCACTCGCTGACCACCTTCGTAGACGTCATCAGCGTCGTCCGATTGGAGTTACCACGTCCTCCGACACCCCGACCGCGCATGATCTCGCACGCGCCCTCGCCGATCAGCTCCACCCCGGTGCCTCTCCCCGTGACGTGACCGTGAACTTCAGCGCCCGCCGACAGGCCCCAGTCGAGTACCGCGACCGCAGTCGGGGCGGGCCAGTGACGGTCTACGCCCAGGCACTGCACGCCACTCTCTACGGACTTCCCACGGACAACGAGACGCTGCCCGCCGCCCTGGACGCGCTCTTGCAGGCCACGCACACCGCGACTGCCCCCGCGCAGAAGACCGCAGTCCTGCGGCAGGTCGCCGAGCAGCTGCGCAATGCCGCCGAGATCATCAAGCGCTACCAGTACCGGGCCCAGTGGGACCGGCTCCCCGACGACGTCGTCAAGCAGCTCCATGACACCCACGAGCAGGCTCAGCAGATCGCCCGGGCCCTCGAACGCGTGGCTCCCGCCTTCAGCAGCCGGCCCACCGCGGATACCGCGCCCGGCGCGCACCGCGATCACGGCCGGAGTACCGCTGCCCCCGCGACCACCCCGACTCCACCGGCCGGACGCCGCCGCTGACCGGCGGCGAAAGCCCACCCGCCGGGAAAGGCACCACCCTGGCCACCTCCGCCTCCCTGCACACTCTGCTCACCCAACCACGGTGCGCGTTGGGCGTGTTCGTCCCCGCCGGCCTGCACCCGTCAACCGCCGAGCGGCGTCACCTCGACCAGATCGCGCGGGCAGGTGCCGACCTGTTCGAGGTGGGCCTCGCCCACCATGACGCTCGCCTTGACGGACCCGTCATTCAGGCTGCCTACCACCGCGCCCTGCGACGCGGGGATGTCCTCGACCGCACGCTCCGCGCTGTCGAGCATGCCGCCCGTCTGCGGCCGACCGTCGTCATGACCTACTGGGAACCCGTCAGTCGCCACGGCCCCGAGCGCCTGGCCCGCCTGTTCGCCGAGGCCGGTGCTGTCGGCGTGATGGTCGTCGACCTGCCTGCTCACCAGGTGGCCCGCTGGTACGACGTCGCCCGGGACGTGGGCCTTCGCACCCCACGCCTCGTCCCTCGCACCGCGCCCGACACCGGCATCCCGGCCGCAGTCGCCGGCGCATCCGGGTGGCTCTACGCACCCGCCAGCACGGCTCCCACGGGCTACCGCGGCCCGCTCGACATCCCAGCACTCGCCGCTTTCACCCAGCGCCTGCGCACCGCGAGCCCGCTGCCGGTGGTCTCGGGTGTGGGGATCTCTACCCCTGATCTCGCCGCACGCGTCGCTCCGCTGGTGGACGCCGTCGTCATCGGCACCCCCGTCGTCCGCGGCCTGGCCACCGACCCCGGACAGGCCCCAGCGCTGACCGCCGCGTTCGCCCAGGCCCTGAACCCGCACACCTTCACGGAGACCCGTGCCTGACCGCTTCACCTCAGCCCCGACCCTTGACCGGATCACAGCCGACGCATCCACCCTGCGCCGGGCTCTGCGCGCCCTCCCCATCGACCACGCGCACGTGCTGGCCGCGCGGATAACCGACGCTCAGCAACTCGCCAGCACCGCCCTGCGGCTGTTCCTCGACCTCGCCCAGCACGCGTCGCAGCCCTCGCCCGCGGATCTGCTGGTCCTCGACCGCGTCGCGCAGATCGCCAGGGCCGCCCAGGACGCGGGCGCCGAACTGACCGCAGCCCTTGCCCGCGCCGTGGAGAACCGGCGCCGCCAAGCCGGCGCCGAATCAGGACGAGTCGTCCTGGTCGGCCCGTCACCGCAGCAGTTCATCGAGTCGGCCGTCGACCTCCTCGACCGCATCCCTGCCCTCTCGCAGCCATATCCCGCGACCAGCTGATTCGGCCCAGCCCGCTTTGGCCGCCGCGAAAGCGCGCCCCCATTCCTCACACCCCAGGACAGACCATTTCAGATGAGCCCCGATTCCGCGCCCTTTCCCTTGGCGCGGGAGTTCAATCCAGCACCCTGCTCGCCCTGTCAGCCGAGGGCATCCTGCCGAAGGTCGACTATGCCATTTTTGCCGACACCGGGTGGGAACCCGAAGCGGTTTACGCGCACCTTGACCGCATGGAGAAGGAGATAGCCAAGCCCGCCGGAATCCCAGTGCTGCGCGTATCGTCCGGGAACATTCGCAGCGACGCACTGAACCCCGATCACCGGTTCGCATCCATACCCCTCCACATTCTCAATAGGGATGGGCGACCTGGAATGACCCGAAGGCAGTGCACCAGCGAATATAAGGTAAAACCGATAAAGCAGAAGGTTCGCGAACTGCTCGGCTACCCCTATCCTTTGCGCATCCCCAAGGGAGTGTTCGTCGAACAGTGGGTGGGAATATCCACGGATGAATTCCATCGCGCCAAGGACGCCGACGTCAAGTACATGCACAACCGGCATCCTCTTCTGGATCTGTCCTGGAGCAGGGCCGACTGCATTCGTTACCTGACCTCGCTCGGGCTTGCCGATACACCGAAATCAAGTTGCCTGGGATGCCCGTTTCACGGAAATGCCCAGTGGAGGCACATCAGGGATACATCGCCGTCCGAGTGGGCGGACGTCGTTGAATTCGACGCGGCCATCCGGCAGGGCAATGCCCGCGCCAACGCGGCGGGCAGCCGACTGCTCGGCGAGGCATTTCTGCACCGCTCCCGCGTCCCACTGAGCCAGGCTCCGATCGACCACGTCACCGCCGCCGAACGGGCAGCCCTGCCCATCGGCGCGGACGAGGCCGACGAGCTGGAGAACGGCGTCGCGGACGGCTGCTCACCCTGGGCGTGCCGCGGGGAGGCGGATGCGCTGGCGCAGAACGACTTCGGGCTGGCCACGTGATACTCGACCTCTTCGCGGGGCCGGGCGGCTGGAGCAGGGCACTGGGCGTCCTCGGCGTGCGCGACGTCGGTCTGGAATGGGACGAGTGGGCCTGCAAAACCCGTGTCGCTGCGGGGCAGTTGACGGTTCGTACCGACGTTGCGATGTATCCGACGTGGCCCTTCATCGGCCGCACGCGCGGGCTGATCGCCTCACCGCCGTGCCAGGCGTGGAGCATGGCAGGCAAACGCCTCGGCCTGTTGGACCAGCCGCTGGTGCACGCGGCGGTCGAGGACCTGGCCGCCGGACGTGACACCCGCGAAAGCCTCCTCGCCGCGTGCCGTGACGAGCGCTCCCTGCTCGCCGCTGAGCCGATGCGCTACCTGCACGCCCTCAACACAGTCGGCGAGCCCGATTGGGTCGCCATGGAGGAGGTGCCGGACGTCCTGCCCCTGTGGAAGCAGTACGCGGCCGTCCTACGCGGATGGGGGTTCTCCGTCTGGTACGGGATCGTCAACGCCGCCGACTTCGGCGTTCCGCAGACCAGGAGGCGGGCGATCCTCCTCGCCTCCCGGGTCCGCACGGCACAGCCTCCCACTCCCACGCACTCCCAAGTCGCCGAGTCTGAATCGCTGTTCGGGCCTGGTCGCGCCCGCTGGGTCAGCATGGCCGAGGCACTGGGGTGGGGTGCGACCGACCGGCCCGTTCCCACCGTCTGTGCCGGCGGCGGACCCGGCGGCGGACCCGAACCCTTCCCGTCGGGCTCCCGCAAGACACTCTCCGACGCCCGAGAGCGCGGCACATGGATGCCCCGGCCGGACGGCGTTGTCCTGCAGTCCCGCCGCGAAGGCGCTGGCTGGAAGGCCCGGCACGGCACACGCGAGAACCGGGCCGCCGACGCTCCGGCTCCGACGTTCACCGCCGAGGCGCACCGCTGGTCCTGGTCCCTGCGCAGCAACAACCAGACCAACGCCACCGTCCGTCCGCTGTCCGAGCCGGCAGGCACGCTGTTCTTCGGGCACCGGGCAAACGAGTGCACCTGGGTCGCCGAACCGGCCTCGGCTCCGACCAAGGACACGGACGAGAAGGGCACGGACGCGCCGGCGGTACCGGAGCCGATCCGGATCACCGCCCGCGAGGCTGGCCTCCTGCAGACCTTCCCCGCCGACTACCCCTGGGCCGGCAACAAGGGCCAGCAGTTCTCGCAGATCGGCAACGCCGTACCCCCATTGCTCGCCGGCCACCTCCTCGCCCCACACCTCGGCGTCACCCTCGACCCCGACGACTTCACCCTCGCTTCCTAATGGTGTTGTCAAGCGGTCATCGTGACCGGTGGTGTCACTTCGTAGCACCGTCGGTCACGGATGAGAGCCCAGATGACGTTGACGCGTCGGCGCGCGAGGGCGAGCACGGCCTGGACGTGCTTCTTGCCTTCGGCGCGTTTGCGATCGTAGAACTTCCGCGAGTTCGGGTCGTAGCGGACGCTGATCAGCGCGGACGTGTAGAAGACCCGCTGGAGTCTGCGGTGGTAGGCGATCGGACGGTGGAGGTTGCCGCTGATCTTGCCCGAGTCGCGTGGTGCTGGGGCGACGCCGGCGAAGGCGGCCAGGGCGTCCGGGGAGTCGAACTCATCCAGGCTGCCGCCGACGGCAGCAAGGAACTCGGCACCAAGGGTCGTGCCGATGCCGGGGACGCTCAGGACGATGTCGGCGAGCTCGTGCTCGCGAAACCGGCCCTCGATGAGCTTATCCATCTCGGCGATCTGCTCGTTGAGGGCCACCACCTCCTCGGCCAGAGTGTGGACCAGCTTGGCGATGGTCTTCTCTCCGGGAACAGCGGTGTGCTGCCGCTCAGCGGCCTCGATGGCCGCTTCGGCCAGGGACCTGGCGCTGCGGACCTTGCGGTTGGCCAGCCACTTCGTCAGCCGCGTGACACCGGTCCGGCGGATCGCGGCCGGAGTCTGGTAGCCCGTCAGCAGCCTGAGCGGGCCGGTGTTGGCCATGTCCAGGGCCCGCTCCAGGGCCGGGAACATGCTCAGCAGGGTGCCGCGCAGGCGGTTGACCGCGCGGGTGCGGTCCTCGACGAGGTCGGCCCGGCGACCAGTCAGGAGCTTGAGCTCGATGGCCGCTTCGTCGCCGGGGCGGATGGGCCGCAGGTCGCGGCGCATCCGGGCCTGATCGGCGATGACGTAGGCGTCACGGGCGTCCGTCTTGCCCTCGCCGCGGTAACCGTCGGACGCCCGGTTGACCAGCCGGCCGGGCATGTAGAGGACCTGCTGGCCGTGGCCGACGAGCAGGGCCAGCAGCAGCGCGGGTTCCCCGCCGGTCATGTCGATGGCCCAGGTGACCTCACGGCCGTCGGCCAGGTCCAGGACGTCGCCGATCAGCTTCAGCAGCTCCGGCTCGTCGTTGGCGACCCGCCGCGACAACAGGGTCTTGCCGTCGGTGTCCAGGGCGAGGCCGTGATGGTGGCCCTTGCCGCTGTCGATCCCCACCCATATCCGGCTCATCGCGCTCCTGACGTGCTCGTTCGTACGGTTCGTACCACGGACGACTTCGCCGGCATTGCTCTACTCAGCGACTTGTTCGCACTTCCTAATCGGCGGCCGAGTCGTCGTGGGGTGCCGGGCGGCGAAGCAAGGGAAGCCACGAGACGGCAGCCGCCTGATAGCCACACCCAGCACCCCTGGGCGACCCAACCCTACGAATGGCTCGATCAACCCGATCAAGAAGGTAGAGCCGCCTGATGCCCCACACCCCGGAACCCGACGAAGACGACCTCGACGCCATCGCACCGCCGCAGCCGGTGTTCCACGTCGAGCAGGCCCTCCTCGGCGCCCTCCTCCTCGACCCGCACCGTCTCGGCGACGTGACCGGCATCGCCGCCGACTCCTTCTCCACCGCCGCGCACGCCGCCCTCTTCGCCGCGATCAGCACCCTGCCTCCGCCCAACCCCGCGGAGCACGCGAAGAACACCAAATGGCTCGACCGCGTGCTCGCCAAGGGACGCGGGCAGGCGCGCGGACTGACCGCCTCGTACCTGCACACCCTCGTCCAGGTCTGTCCCTGGCCCCGCCACGCACCGGCCTACGCGCGGATGGTCGAGGCCGAACACGCCCGCCGCCGGCTGCAGACGGCCGCCGAACGCCTCGTCCAGACCGTCCACGATGCCTCCCTCCCGCACCCCATCCAGACGGTGCTCGCCGAGGCCGACGCACTCGCCGCGGTCGTGGACGACATCGCGAGCCGCTTCCCGCCGCGCGCCGGAGTCCTGCCCCGCACCCCGGAACCGCCGCCAGCCATCGCGCCCGACCGCACCGATGCGGTCGAGGAGGAGCAGCTGCTGCTCGCCACCGCTACCGCCCACCCCGCCGACATCGACTCCATCCGGTGGCTGCTCCCCGACGACCTCACCCTGCCGCTGCACGCCAGCCTGTGGCAGTGCCTGACCACCCTCGCCCGGCGCCGCGAGCCCGTCGACCCCGTCACCGTCTTGTGGGAGGCCCAGCAGCGCGGTGTGTTGGACGACGGAAACAACCCGGGCGAAGTGCTCCGCCTGTTGGCCGAACCGGCTGGTTCCGTAGAGCACTGGGGCGAGCGCGCCCTGCAGCGTTCCCTCCTGGCCACCGCCGACCACACGGGCCGGCGCATCGAGGCGTACGCCGGCGACCCGGCGAACACCCCGTTCCAACTCGTCGTCGGCGCCCGCCGATCCCTCGCCGACATCGGCGCCGTTCGTACCCGTTGGCAGCACGCCACCGGAACGGTCCCGCCGCAGCGACCGCGCCCGGCGCCTACCATCCGCGCCGGCCCGCCGACCACCACGGCCGCGCACACCGCCCGCGCTGCGCGAGCAACCCGATAACACCCTGCATACGCCGGTGGCCGGACCCGAAGGTCCGGCCACCGGCAGAAGAGACGACACCCCCACGTGACTCCCCCCATCGACGCCCACGTCCGCCTCGACACCCACCCCACTCACCCCAGCGCCGTGACCGCGGTCCTGGCCGGCGCCCAGGCCCGCATCGCTCTCATGGGTCTTGAGGCAGCCGACTGGACCGTCGTCGCCGAGAACGTCCTGGTCCTGGTCCGCATCGACCACGAGGAGCCCTACTGGGCCGAGGACGCAGCCAAGCACCTGTCCGCCGAAGGTATAACCGTCGAGATCACCCCTCGGCTCCGGGAGGCCATGGACGAGGAATGGACCTGGGCCAACTACCCGATGCCCTGGTGCACCCGCAGCGAAATCCGCAGGGTCTCCAACGAAGCCCAGAAGATCCACGACGACATCCGCCACGGCCAGCTCCTCATCCACGCCCACGCCCACGACGGCCACACCACCGTCGCGGTCGGCACCTACCTCGGCCGCAACGGCAAGTCCGTCTACCTCCACGGCGAGGACCACCTGCGCCAGGTCGCCGACACCTTCGACTCACCCGCCCAGGCCCTGCTCGCCTTCGAGAAGGTCCACACCGCCGACATGCGCCCCGGCGCGGCGCCCCTGACCGACACCGAACGCGCCGCCGCCGAGGCCCGCGCCACCTTCGGCCTCACCGCAGCCAAGCCCGCACCGTCCCGCCCGGAGCCGGAGACCGTTCCGGCCTACCTGGCCGATGCCGGCGACCACGACGCCCTGCTCGACGCCTTCCTGGATGCACACGGCGATTGGGAGAAGTGGCGCACCTGGTCCGACGAGACGACTCACGCCATCCACGAATCCCAGACCCTGCGCATCGAGCGCACCCACGAAGCCCCCGCCCACGAGACCGCATGGACGGTGGCGGCGTACGAGACACCGGTCTCCGACCGCATGTGGGTGCTCACCACGACCGGCGCCACCCCAGCCCCCGTGCTGCAGGAACTGCTGGATCACCTCGCCGACGGCGACGGCTGGGACACAGCCGTCAGCGCCCCGGTGGACGAAAGGACCGTCACCGCCGCCACGCAGCCCCTCTCCGACGCCGGATGGAAGCACACCGTGGACGGGCGCTGGATCCGCTGGACGTCCCCTGCGGCAGACGCGGGAGTCCAGTTCGACGCCTTCGCCGCCCAGCACCCGAACCAGACCCTCGCGACCTGGACCGTCTGGGCCGGCCCGAACGCCGACCGCCCCACCTGGACCCTCACCGCGTCCCCGCGCACCCCCAGCTCGCTGCTGGCCCACCTGGCCGAGAACCTCGCCCAGGGAACCGGCAGCCGCCGGGCGCAGACCACGGGCCGCGAACGCAGGACGAACCTGGGCATCGCACCGCCGGCCATCCCGGCGGTCGCAGCCAGCCGTACACGCTGACCGCGGGCATCCCAGACTTGGTACGTTCGGGGGTATGACGCTGCGTTCGGTGGATCTGCGTAAAGAGCCCGTGGAAGCCGTACTGGACCGTGTCGAGCGGTCGCTGGGGGTGCGCCTGGATCACGAGACTGTGGTGCGTAAGCGCCGGTCTGTGGGGGCGTGTACGGACCGCGGTTCGTGGGTGCGTGTCGAGCGGCGTGGGCTCGACCGGATCGGGGTTCAGGGTGGGGACGGCACCGCGTCTGCTGAGGCCCTGCGGGGGATCGCGAAACCGGCTTGGCTCGCAGGCGTCGCGTGGCGGGACGAGACGGAGCCGGTGATGTGGCGGGGGGACGAGACGGAACTGCTGCCCGGGGCGCCGGTCGGCAGCGCCGTGGTGGCGGAGGATCCGCGGCTGTCCGAGGAGTGGTGGGCCGCCCTGAATGCCTCCCTAGATGCCCTCGCTGCGCAGCACACCAACCGGATCGCGACACCGGATACTGAGACCCTCACACAGGAACTGGTCACGGAAACGGTCCACAGCGTCTTCCCTGGCGTCGATACGGCCGTGGGCGAATGGCGTCCGGCCCATGCGGATTTCAACTGGGCGAATATGACGGCGCCTGTGTTCTGTCTGTTCGACTGGGAGGACTGGGGCATGGCCCCGTGCGGCCTGGACGCGGCGAATCTGTGGGGCGCTTCCCTAGCCGTTCCCGCTCTGGCCGACCGTGTCCGCAGCGAGCGGCGCGACGATCTGCAAAGCCGGGACGGCAAGCTGATGACCCTGTTCGTCGCCGCGAAAATCCTTGGCCCCTACGCCGACCCGGACGATCCTCGACTGGGGGCCGCCCGGGAGACGGCGGAGCGAGTGGTGAGGGACTTTCAGACGGGCTGACGGCGGGCCTGGAGGAGCCGCCGGTACTCCCGGACCACCTGGTCATCGACCTCGTAGGCCAGGGCGCCGACCAGCTCCCGCAGGTGGTCGACGTTGTCCGTACCGACCGCGACCGCGTCGACCCGGGGCAGGCCGTAGGCGGCGCGGAACGCCGCCTGGGCACTCGTGGCCGGCGGGGTGTTCCGCAGGAAGATCCGCGGATCGAACTTCCCCCACACCGCCTCGCTCGTACTGCCGCCGAAGGGGCTCATGCCGCACACCTGCGACGGTCGCCAACGCGTCACAAGGGCCTCGGCCGCTTCGAGGACGTCAGCACCCACCAGTAGCCCTGAACGGACCATGAGGACATCAGGGCGAGGAGCGTCGAGGTCGGCAAGCGGGCGCGGATCCCAGCTCGACACACCCCACCCCCCGCACAGCCCCGTCTGCGCGGCGTCGGACAGGACTGCGCACGCCTGCGCCAGCATCTCGGCGTCGGGGTGGGAGTGCTCGGGGTTGTGGAGGAGCACCGTGTCCGGTTCACGTCCCAGGTCCTTCACGGCCTGCTCGACTCCGGCGCGCAGCCGGGCGGGGGCGAGGGAGTGTTCCCCGGGGAAGTATCCGACCTTGGTGGAGACCGCGAGTTTCGGCAGGAGATCGCCGGCCACCGTCTTCAGTACCTCGTGTGAGCGATGGCGGAGGTAGTTCGAGGCGGTGTCGATGCGCGCTACGCCGAGGTCGGCGGCTGCTTCGAGTACGTCACGGGGGTGACGAGACCGGTATAGCCCGAGAACGACGTCTCCGTCAGTGGTTCGCACAGCCCCTCCGTGATGAGCAGGTCGGCCAGGGTGGTGGTGTCCTCGTCGGCGCCGTCGAGGTAGACCGGGTGACCCGAGAGCAGCGCGCGGAGTCCCGGTTCTGCGCGCTCGTGGAGGGTCAGCCGCTTGCCACCGCCGCAGACTTGGAGCCTGTCGCCAGACCGGACGATGGAGGGGGCGAACTCGGTGACGGCCGCGACCCCCGCCGGGCGGCCGAAGGCGGTCACATAGGGCATGTGGCGGGCGGGCGGCGTGTTGGACCGCAGTTCGTCCAAGTACCGATCGGGACTGTAGGTGGCAGCCAGAGCGCTGAGCTTGTCCGCCAGCACCTCGTGCGCGGTTCCCTCGGCACCTTCCAAGTCGCGGCGGAACGCCTCATCGGCGCGGGCAGCGTCGGACAGGAAGTTGGCCCACGTGACGCCGGTCCGTTTGGTGAACCCGAACGTCACATGCAGCGAGTGGCCACTGCTGCCGGAGCCGAGTCGGGTGGCGGTGTGCCAGAAACCGCGGGGGATGTGCATGACGTCCCCGGCCCGCATGGTGCCCTTCCACAGCACTTCCTCGGAGGGCGTGCGGTTGCGTTCGGCGTCGCGGTACATCGGCGCCGACCGGGAGGGGCCGCGCACCTCCCACGACTTCTCGCCCGAGAGCTGGACGGCGATGACCTCGTGGTCGTCCCAGTGCAGATGGAATCCGTCGGTTTCACCGACTGCGAGGTATGCGTTGGCGGAGGTCAGTTCGCCGGACCACCAGCCCAGGGCCCGGCATGCGACTTCCAGGGTCGGGTCGAAGAAGTCGACGTGGTCCAGGACCACGGTGCCGCCGTTGTTGAGGATCCGTCCGAGGGCCGCCATGTCGGCCTGGCTCACGGCCTGCCGGCGCCGGTTGACGTTGGTGGACAGGAACGTGGACGGGTGTATTTCGTCGCCCTCGGCGTAGCAGCGAAGCTGCGGATTGGCCAGGTGGCGGCGCTTGATCAGGTCCAGCAGCTTGTGCGGGGTCAACAGCCGTGCGGGCAGCTCCGGGTCCGTGAGACGGCCGCGTGCGAACGCGGTCCCCACGGAACCCGGCCCGTCCCAGCCGAGAGCCTTCTCGATGTGGGTGACGAGCCGGTGCTCCATGGGTCCCCTTATTCCTTCGGGAGGTTCAGGTCGCGGTTGTCGCCGTCATCGCCCGCGCTGTTCTGCGAGCTGGTGACGTCGGACCGCTCGGACTCGCTGCGGTCGTGCGCGGTCGCCAACTCCTCCACAGCGATCAGAAGCGCGGGACTCGTCCCCGCTCGCTGCGTGGGCGCCGTGTCTGCCATCTACGCTCTCCTCTCAGCCGCTACCGCCCAGCTCCGGGCGAAGGTCTGAGTTAACCCGCGTCCACCAGATGGCAGTAGAGCGGGATTCGGACAGACGTGCGGAGCAAGCTATTCGTTGCCGAGGCGTACGGCGGACTGCAGGAGGCACCGCCGGGCGGGCCATATCGCTCAGCGCAGCGGATGGGCATGGGGCCGGCGCAACATAGCGCGGGATCGCCGGTTAGCCAAACCGGCCATCCCGCGCATGATTGGTAGTCCACCGCCACGACCTGCCCGTACGTCGAAAGGCACCACCGACGACCACAGACCAACCGCGAAGCGCTCACCGCGAAGGTGCCGTCACGCGATTAGGCCGCTGCGTAGCTCGCCCGGAACAGATCCTGCGCCCTCTCCACGTCCTTCGGCGTACGGAGCTGAACCTCCAGATCACCCGTCCCGTGGTGACCGAGACCCGACACGTCCCGGGTGAACCCCGGAACGAGGTCGACGTCGTTCGGGTCGACCTTCAGGTAGACCAGCAGCTTGCTCCGCTGCGGCGGACACAGGCAGGCAAAGTTCCGCAGCCGCTGGTACGCCCGGTACTGCTTGCGCTCGACACGGTTCACGCCGTCCCCGAGCCCGAGCAGTGCCTCGTCGACCGCGCCCGCCAACTCTGTCATCGCCGCGCCCTGGACGTCGGCCGCCGCACGGGTAATCGCCTGGCGCCGTGCCCGGCGGGCCACCTGCATGCCGCCGCTCACGGCAGCCACGGTCTCAAGGCCGAGCAGGTCGCTGTCGAAGAGTCGGTAGCGGACCAGGTCGATCGACCGCCGATGCTCGCGCACGGCATGCACGTCGTAGCGGGTGAAGTCGCCGGCGATGCAGATCAGGCGCGGGCCGCTCCACAGGACCTGGGCCGCGGCCGTCACCCCGAGCCGGTCGCGGACCAGGTGCTCGAACTCGGCCCGGTGGTCCATCAGCCAGGCCAGGTAGAACAGACCCTGGTTGATGACGCCGGCATCCGTGCCGCGCTTGTACTCGACAATGACCGGCGATCCGTTCTCGTCCAGCCCGAGCGAGTCGATCCGGCCCCCGTGCACTGGGCCAGTGCTGTACTCGCTCGCCAGGAACTGCACCCCCAGCAGCGTCTCCATGTGCGCCTCGACGAGACCCTGCACATCGGCCTCAATCTCAGCAAGACGCGGCATGACCTCGGTCATGCCGCTATTCGTCGTGTCCGTACGGAACAGCTTCAGGCCCGACACCTTCCCCTCCTCGGCTCGGAGATCAGCAACGCCGATGAGGTACGGGATGTTTCCCCGAGAGGCTTCGGGGGCGTGAAGATACTGTGAGACCCTACGTACGGCCCGACCGAGGAGCGCTCGCGTCCACCGGCCACCGTGAAACCGCGATTCCCCCATGCGTCCCCCGCAACCTGGGGGACAGCTCCTGGAAGGTGCGTTTACGCAGGTCAGCCCCCGTAGATCAGTGGATAGAGCACGTGCCTTCTATGCGCCTGATCTATCGCGCACAGGCGCCCGCAGGGCCGATCATCCGGTGAGAGAACTCAAGGTTATTCGGCAATGAGAACGAGGGAAACTCGCTGCGGATACCCAATGCCACACCCTCTCGCGCCCTGACGCCGATCTCCAGCAGCCCTGACTGCGGGGCTTTTATTTCGGCGGACACTTCGCAGGATGCACGATGGTCCGGTTGTGCGCGCCGAGTTAACGTCTCCATTGCCGGGCAGTCGGCTGAATACACCTGCGGTCCACTAATAGGGGAGCCGAAAACGTCCCGTTTACATGCAGAGCTAGAATCGAAACCGCTCTGCAGTGGACCTCGCGGGCCGCTTCCAACCACGCGCGGCGTGAGACAACGATCTGTCGCTCGGTGCGAAGAGGCTGGTTACTGGCAGACCGGCTACAGAGGCGTCGACCTCATCGGGAGCTGCCCCAGAGCTGAGACCTTCCCTCTGGAGGCAACTGCCACCAACCGGCTTAATTGTCAGAGGGGTTGGCTACGGTGGTTGCTGTTGTCGAGACCTCGGAAGGCAGGGTGCATCGATGCAGGGAGTCAGCTATCACGGCGAGACGGCCGCGAACCTATAGGGGCGCCTGGCCGGCGCTCTCCTATGGCGACGCCCGTTGGGCGGCGACGTCGTGACCCCGATCCGACGGTGGGTTGACACCTGCCCTGGCTCTGTGACGGCGCTCTCTCGAAGTTCCGGAGGGCCCCCTTGACTGCATCCGCTTCTACCTGCGACCACCGCATCTACCACGTTGTCGTCGTCGCTCTGACCTCCATGGTCACTGGGCTCGCCATCGGGATCGGATCCGCCGCTCTCGGGCAGGCCCCGTTCACCGCTGCCGCGTCCGGTGCGGCTGCCCTGGCATTCACTTTTGGTGCAGGCATGAGCGTGGTTACGCACGTAAGCAGGCACCGGTAGCAAGGCCCTCGCACGGGGCGGCCCATCGTGGCCGCCCCAGGAGCGCTCGGCCTGAACGGTCCGGGTGCCATGGCGCAGCCGGGTCGACCGTGCCGTCTACCTGTCACCGCGAACTGCGGCCTGCAAAGCCGTAGCGCTGCCGTGTGACGCCATGCTCGCCATGAAGCGGGATTCGGAGCGCCACGCGACGTACCCCTGGGCCAATCGGCCAGGCCGTAAGTCCTTTGTCATAACCAATTCGCCCCACTCTGGTTGTCAGTCCCGCCCACTAGAATCGGGCCCGAGGGTCGAGCCTGGCTTCCTGAACGAGTCGACAAGAAGGCAGCAGGCAAAAGCACCCGCAAGCAGACAGAGACGGGGACGGGGAGCCGCATGCTGGATGGCCGGTGGACGACGGTCACCGAGTCCGGGTACGAGCACGAGCGCCGAGGTCTTGAGGCGATCCGCAGGCGCTTGCCGGACGAGGAGCCGTGGCGGGCCTGGTCTAACTTCTCGTTCACCGCGAATAGCGGGCATGTCCGCGAAGTGGACCTTCTGGTGGTCGCGCCGGCCGGAGTCTTCCTGGTTGAGCTGAAGGACTGGCACGGCTCGGTCCACGGCGGTGGCAACGACTGGGTGCAGACCACGCCCAACGGGACCACCCGTCGTCACGGCAATCCGCTGCATCTGTCGAACCAGAAGGCCAAGGAGCTGGCGGGCCTGGTCAACGGGGTCGCCGGTCGTCCAGGGGACCGGTCGCGGATCTGGGTCGGTGAAGCGGTCTGCTTCACCGACGACCGGCTGCAGGTAGAGCTTCCGGCAGCCGACATGAACGGCGTCTTCACCGTCAAGAAACTGGTGGAGATGCTGGCCGTGCCGCCTGGCGACGGTCGTCGACGGATCACGGCCGAGACGTCCCGCCGAGTTGACGCGGCCCTGAAACAGCTCCGCATCGCGCCGATCCGCCGCCAGCATGAGGTGGGCTCGTATCTGCTGGACGCGAAGGCGTTCGACTCCGGTCCCACCTGGGCCGACTATCTGGGTCGCCACTCCCAGCTGCAGGACCTGGCGCGGGTGCGGGTCTTCCTCAGTGAGCGCGGGGCCTCCGACGAGGAGCGGCGCTCGGTGGAGCGGGCCGCCGCCCGTGAGGCCGCAATTCTCAGCCGGTTCAAACACCCGGGTGCCGTACAGCTGAAGACCTACCTGCCTTCGGGGCATCCGGCTGGGCCGGCGATCCTCTTCGACTACCACCCGGAGACCCTGCGCCTGGACGACTATCTGGTGCAGCACGGAGAGCGCCTCGACCTGCGGGGCCGGCTCGCTCTGGTGCGGCAGCTGGCGGAGACGGTGCGTTCCGCCCACTCGCGGCGGATCCATCACCGGACGCTGTCCGCACACTCGGTGCATGTGATTCCGCGTGACCGCGGTCCACGTGGGCGGGAGCTCGGCGAGGAACAGCGTTGGCTGCGGCCGTGGCCGCAGATCGCGGACTGGCAGATCGCCACCGGGCAGAGCGTGAGTCGTGGCCGGCCGCTGACTCTGGCTCCGACGTATGTGTCGGGCGTCCATGTCTCGGGCCAGGCCGATCCGTATCTGGCACCGGAGCTGAGGATCCCGAAGGCCGATCCGGTACGGCTCGATGTGTACGGCCTCGGTGTGCTCACGTATCTGCTGGTCACAGGGCAGGCACCGGGTGCGAGCCAGAGCGAGGTCATGGCGCGCCTGGAAGGCGGCGAGACTCTGCGTCCGAGCGCGCTGGTCGACGGACTGCATCCGGATGTCGACGATTTGGTGGAGGCTTCCACTGCATACGAGCCGGGACGGCGGCTGTCCACCGTCGACGACTTCCTGGAAATGCTGGAGTACGTCGAGCAGGCGTTCGTCGAGGAGATCGCGGACAGCTCGGACGCTGCGGCCGACGTAGGTGGGGATGGGAACGGCGGGTCGGCTGCGAGCGACGGCGAGGAGCAGGCCAAACCGGAGAAGGATCCGCTGGAGGCAGTGGCCGGGGATGTGCTGGGCAGGCGCTGGGAGGTCGTTCGCCGACTCGGTACGGGCTCGACTTCGCGGGCGTTCTTGGTGCGGGACCTGGAGGGCGAGCCGCGGCGGAGCGGTGCCCTGCCGGTGGCAGTGCTGAAGGTCGCACTGAGTGAGGCCAAGCACACGGTCCTGGACCGCGAGGCGGACGTCCTGGGCCGTATCCACCGGGACTCCAGCATCATCGCGCTGTACGAGCGGGAGCCGCTCACGCTGGCCGGGCGGCGAGTTCTGGTCCTGGACTACGTCGGCGACAGCCGGGAGTTGAAGGACCAGGACGCGAGCGCCGACAAGGGGCCGCGCCGCCGTGAGGACACCGTGGCCCGCCAACTGCGGGACAACGGACGCCTGGGCATGGACCAGTTGGAGGCGTACGGGAAGTATCTGTTCGGCGCGGTAGAGCACCTGGAGGCCGAGGGCATCTGGCACCGGGACCTGAAGCCGGACAACATCGCGATCCGCATCCGCCCCAACGGCACCCGCCAGCTGGTGCTGATCGACTTCTCACTGGCCGGATATCCCGCGAAGGAAATCGAGGCGGGCACCGAGGGCTACCTCGACCCCTTCGTCGGGATCATCACACGCGGCTCGTACGACGGGCATGCCGAGCGGTACGCGCTGGCCGTGACGCTGCACGAGATGGCGGCGAACGAATTGCCCCGCTGGGGCGACGGTTCGGTCACCCCGCGACAGACGGATGCGAAGGAGTGGCCGTTTCCGCAGCTCGCGGCCGACGCCTTCGAACCGGCCGTCCGCGACGGACTGGTGGCGTTCTTCCGCAAGGCTCTGGCGCGGGACGTGAAGGACCGCTTCTCGGACCTGAAGCCGATGGAGCGTGCCTGGCAGCGCATCTTCCTGGATGCACAGCGCACGACGGCGCCAAGCTCTGGGCACAGTGAGAAGCCGAGTCGCGGTGCGAAGGGCGGTGCCGACGCGGTCGCCCAGCCTGCGACGGAGCCTCGGATCGGTCGGGAGGACGACGACGTCTCCGCCGAGCAGGTCCGCGACCAGCAGGCAGAGCGCGCCGACCGGAAGACGCCACTGTCGGTGGCCGGTCTGACGGTCTCCGCGCAGTCGCAGCTGTTCGCGATGGGGCTCAACAACGTCGGGGACGTCCTGGAGTACTCGGCCAAGAAGTTCCTCACCGCACCGGGCATGGGCTCGCGCACCCGCGAGGAAATCCAACGCCGGCAGAAGGAGTGGAACGTCCGGCTCGGCAAGGCCGCACCCTCACCGCTGAGCGCAGCAGCCCTCAAGGCTGCAAACCAGGAGCGCACCGCCCTGGAACGGGCAGCCGCCGACGCAATCGCCGCGGCCGGTGTGGACGTCACTGCCCAGCAGGTGCTGAGCGGCCTGAGCCTGGACGCGCTCGCCGCTCGTCTGGTGCCGAGGCCGTCCGGTGGCAACGCCCGTTCCAACGCCAAGGAGCGCGAAGCCGTACGGCTGCTCCTTCGCCTGCCCGACGACGAGGGTCGCCTGCCCGACGGCCTCGCGTGGGTGCGTCAGCGGGACGTCGCCGAAGCTGTGGGGCTGACCGCCGGCCGTATCCCGCAGATCGTGAAGAAGGCACGCGAGCGCTGGTACGAGGATGCCGCCCTCGGGCTGCTGCGCGATGAGCTGGTGGAGCTGCTCGCCCAGCGCGGCCGGGTCGCTCCGGTGATCGAACTTGCCGATGCACTGATCGTCCGGCGCGGCACTCAGCACGTGGAGCGGCGCGACCGGCGTGCGCTCGCGCTCTCTCTGTTGCGGGCATTGGTGGAGCGCGAGAGCCGGGCGCTGGTGGAGCGCGAAACTGGGGTCGACGAGTCCCCGCAGCTCTTCCGCTACTTCCACGCTCGGATGCCCAAGGGCGCTGACCCGGTGATCGGCCTGCTCGCCCTAGACGTCCGGGAGGGCGTGGACGGCCCGGACACCCCATCACTGCCCGCCCTGCAGGAGTACGCGCTGAACCTGGGCGCACGTGCCGACCGGCTCGCGGCGCTCGAGTCCCTGCCGACGGCGAGTACGGTCCTCACCGAACTGGACGCGGTGCGCCGGCCGCTGGGCAGCCTGGGCTGGGATGAGCGGCGCACCGCCGAGATCGCGGTCGCCGCCTCGACCCGAGCCGCGCTCACCCCGCGCCTGGAAATCTACCCGCGCGACCTGGACGTGGTACGCGCGTTGAGGATCACCCAGGCCGGTGTGGTCGCCGTGCTGCCCAGCGTCGAGGAAGACCGTCTTCCGGGCCTGACCGTGGACGCCCTGCACAAGCGGGTCGCGACCCGCTTCCCCGACCTGGGTACGGATCCACTGGTGCCGCGGAAGTTGCCCACGGGAAGCGCCCTGGTCCGCGCTCTCAAGGAGGCCGGCTTCGAGCTGAAGCTGGCCACCCGCTATGACAAGGTCCTGCGCCTCGTCCCAGACCGCCGATCCGGGGACGCCACTGCGGGGCTGACCTCGGCGAGTTGGGGCGCCTCGGCTGCGCGTCGCTCGGCCCCGACCCAGTACGACGCGGACACGGCGGTGGCCGCCGCGGTCAAGGCCGACCAGCGGCTTACGCACTCGGCGCGGCAGGACGGCTTCCGGGTGCTTACCGTGCCACAGCGGCGGGCTGAGGACGCGGTGAAGTGGCTGGCCGGTGAGCCGTTCGGTGCACGGCCGGTGTCGCTGACCGGGGTGTTCGTGGACGAGCTTCGCGGCGTGGTCGGCGAGGCAGATCGTCCGACCTGGGAGACCGTCCTCAAGGCTGACGCTGCCGAACCGGGCAGTCGGCCGCATCAGCAGCTGCGGATCCGTACGGACAAGGCGTGGGGGCGGATCGAGCCGCGGCTGCGGGAGCGGTTGGCGGAGGCAAGCGGTCCGTTGCTGCTCACTGACACTGCGGTCCTGGCTCGGTACGACGCGCTGGACCTGCTCGGACGGCTCGCGGAAGGCGCACGGCAGGGCGGAAACCCGCTGTGGCTCCTCGTTGCTCAGTCAGATCCGGCGCGGGCGCCGCGGTTGGCCGGGCAGAGTGTTCCTTACCAGGCAGGGTTCGACGAGTGGATCGTCGTGCCGGACGCCTGGGTTGCCCGCAAGCATCTCGCGCCTGACGCCTGACCCTCGTTCTCTGACCTTCTTCCGCTCTCTCCCACTCTCCACAGGAGCCCTACGTGATCGACCGCAAGAGCCTCCTCGCCGATCTGCAGAAGCAGGTCAAGGCGGCAGAGATCGACCTCGAGCAGCAGGTCAAGGCTGTTCCCGAGGTCGGGACGCGGCTGCGCGGCGAGTACGACCAGGCCCGGAAGCTGGGCCGTACGGCGGCGACGTGGAACGCCTGGCTCGGTGAGCGGATTACGCAGGTCGCGGTGGCATGGGTGCTGGGTACGGTCTTCGTCCGCTTCAGCGAGGACAATCGGCTGATCGCCGAGCCGTACATCACGGCGCCAGATGTCGCGGGGCGGGAGACTGCACAGGCGCGGTACGAGGAGTACCTGGAGAAGGACGCCGACCCGACGTATCGGGGGTGGCTGGAGACCGCGTTCGCGGAGTTGGGGGCTGGGCAGGCTGGGCGGTTGCTCTTCGACCGGGACCACAATCCGCTGTACCAGATCCCGCTTTCGCACGATGGGGCTGGTGCGTTGCTCTCGTTCTGGCGGGAACAGCGTGCCGGCGAGGGGATGGTCGATGACGACGGTGAGCCCGGTGAGGGCGGCGGCCCGGTGCTCGTGCACGACTTCAGCGATCCGCTGAGCGAAGACGGCACCAAAGGCTGGGACACCCGGTTCCTGGGCGACCTGTACGAGGACCTGAGCTTGGCAGCCCGGGAAACGTACGCGCTTCGGCAGACGCCGGAGTTCTTGGAGGAGTTCATCCTCGACCGGACAATGACACCTGCAGTACGGGAGTTCGGCTTCGAAGAGCTGAAGATGATCGACCCGACATGCGGGTCGGGGCACTTCGTGCTGGGAGTGTTCCGACGGCTTACGCGGATGTGGGCCGACCAGCGCCCTGAGGTGGGTCCGTTCGAGCGGGTTCGGGCGGCGTTGAGCTCGGTGCACGGCGTGGACCTCAACCCCTTCGCAATCGCGGTGGCCCGCTTCCGGCTTCTGGTCGCCGCGATGGCCGCGAGCGACATGCGGACGTTCGAAGAGGCACGGAAGGGCGACTGGCCGATCCAGCTTGCGGTCGGCGACTCCCTCATCAAGGACCGGCAACTAGAACTGCAGTTGGGGCTCGCCCTTGAGGGCGAGGGCGGCCCGGCTGGCGACCCGCTCGCCGAGTTCTCCTACGCGACGGAGGACATTCATGAGTACCCGGGGATTCTGCAGGAGGGGCGGTACCACGTGGTGGTGGGAAACCCTCCGTACATCACGGTCAAGGATAAGAGCCTCAACCAGCTGTACCGGAAGCTGTACGACACATGCGCGGGAAAATACGCGCTGTCCGTCCCCTTCGCTGAGCGCTTCTTCGAGCTCGCTATGCGGGGCGGAGCCGACGGAAACGGCTATGGCCTGATCGGACAGATCACAGCTAACTCTTTCATGAAGCGGGAGTTCGGCACCAAACTCATCGAAGATTACTTCGCCCATAAGGTCGAGCTCACCGAGGTCATCGATACATCGGGTGCCTATATCCCGGGACACGGAACACCTACAGTAATCCTCGTCGGGCGCCCCAGGTCAGGGGCGCAGCGACAGGCAACGATCCGGACAGTACGAAGCGTCCAAGGTGAGCCAGGTACGCCAGATAACGCAGAAGACGGCTGGGTCTGGAGAGCAATCGTGAACCAGATTGAAGTTCCTGGCTCAGCTAGCCAATGGGTCTCTACAGATGACATGGACCGCGATCGCTACTTCAGTAAGCAACCGTGGATTCTCGCCGCCGGCGGCCTTGAGATTAACCAGTCAATTGAAGCCCAAGGCATTGCCCGGCTCACGTCTGAAATTTCGCGCGACATCGGCTTTGCTAGTTTCTCAGGAGTAGATGACGCGTTCTATCTTCCCAGGGATTGGCACCGAAGGTTTCGAACACCGAAAAACCTGCAGCGCCCGATTGTGGTCGGTGAAGATATTCGGGACTGGACCCTGAGCCCTGCCGATGTAGCTCTGACGCCGTACGACAGCAGCAGCAAACTCCTCGAAGTGGATCACGACGCACCATGGGGGCGCCACCTCTGGAAGTACAAGCAGATCATGGGTCGCCTTACTGACTTCTCCGGAAAGTCGCGATTCGACGCCAACATCCCTTGGTGGTCTTGGTATCGCTGGGTCGCCGATCGGTACAAGACTCGCGAGACAATTTCATTTAGCCACGTCTCCACTCACATGCATGCAGCATTCGACAAATCCGGCATGACTTACAATCAGCACGCACCTGTGATCAAACTGAAAAAAGGAGCAACGGAGGAGGAATACGCACGGCTGCTAGGGCTACTAAACAGCTCCACGGCCGGACTGTGGCTCAAAATGGTCAGCCACGACAAGGGAATTCGCGGCGAGGGTGGAGGATTTACTAGCTCCGACTGGGAGCGGTTCTACGAGTTCACCGGCACTAAGCTCCAAGAATTTCCGCTCCCTTCCGAATACCCAACCTCCCTGGCCACCGCCCTTGACTCCCTCGCCCGGCAGCTCTCCGCGACAGCGCCCGCCGCTCTCGCGGCCGACGCAGTACCGACGGCTGCCATCCTCCGTCGCGCCGAATCCGACTACTTCTCCGCCCGCGCCAGAATGATTGCCCTCCAAGAGGAACTCGACTGGCAGGTGTACTCCCTCTACAACCTGCACTCCGAGGACCTGCGCCTGCCCGACACCTCCATCGTCCCTGAACTCGCCCTAGGCGAGCGAGCCTTCGAAATCGTGCTCGCACGCCGCGTCGCTGCCGGAGAGGCCAGCGACGAGTGGTTCAAGCGACACGGGTCCACGCCGATCACAGAAATCCCCCACCACTGGCCCGCCGACTACCGCGCCCTCGTCCAAAAGCGCATCGACGTCATCGAATCGAACCGAGCCATCGGCATGGTCGAACGCCCCGAGTACAAGCGGCGCTGGGCCACCGAGGGCTGGGACTCCATGCGGCAAAAGGCGCTGAAGACCTGGCTGCTCGACCGCATCGAGGACCGCGCCCACTGGTTCGACGTCAACGGCAACCCCACCGTCACCACCCTCGCCCGTCTCGCCGAAAGCCTGTCCTCCGACGAGGACTTCACCTCCGTCGCCGAGCTCTATGCACCCCGCCAGGACCTCGCGAAGACCGTCCGCGAGCTGCTCGCCGAGGAGCACGTACCCTTCATCCCCGCCCTCCGCTACAAGCCGGCCGCGCTGAAGAAGCGCGCCGACTGGGAGCACGTGTGGGGACTCCAGCGCGAAGAGGACGCCGCACCCGACGAGCCCGCCAAGCGCAAGATCCGTGAGCGGACTCCCATACCTCCGAAGTACACCTCCGCGGACTTCCTGAAGCCGAGTTACTGGCGTGCGCGCGGCAAGCTCGACGTGCCCAAGGAGCGGTTCGTGTCGTACGGCACGGTCAACGCGCAGTCGCCGGAGCTTTTCGGATGGGCCGGCTGGGATCACCTGGAGCAGGCGCTCGCGCTCGCCTCGTACATCCAGCAGGCTGGGCTCGGCGAGGACGAACTCGTACCGTATCTGGCCGGGTTGCTGGAGCTGCAGCCGTGGCTGGAGCAGTGGTACGGCGAGTACGACCCGGAGTTTGGGGCGTCGCCGGCCGCCGAGATCCTGGCGTTCCGGCAGTCGAAGCAGGGCGAGCTGGGGCTAACGGACGACGCGCTGCGGGCCTGGCGCCCGGTGGCTGCCAGCCGTGGACGCGGTGCGAAGAAGGCCGCCGCCCCGAAGAAGCGCGCCGCCGCGAAATCTGCCGCCCAGCCGTCCGACACCGACACAACAACCGATGCCGCCACCGGCACCGAGTCCCACTGAGCAGGGCGAGGAGAAGCAGAAACACCATGGCGTTCATGAGCAAGAACAACTCTCGCCCCGAAGACCGGCCGCTGCTGCGCGAGTTGATCGACATCCCGGAGTCGGTGTCCACCTCCGACTTCGTATTGAAGCTGAACGAGGCGGTCACCCCCGAGGGGGCCGAGGCGGCGCTGAAGGACTACGTCGTCACCGACCGGCTGCTCGGCAACTTCGACGAGGCCCTCGACCTGATTAAGTCGGCGCTGGACAGTCACTCGTCCAAGGCGGCCTATCTGCACGGTTCGTTCGGTTCTGGTAAGTCGCACTTCATGGCTGTGCTGTATGCACTGCTGTCGCGGAATCAGGCCGCGCGAGCCCGAGCAGATCTCGACCCCGTACGGACTCGTCACTCCTGGCTGGACGCCGACGACCGCAAGTTCCTGCTGGTGCCGTACCACATGCTGGGCTCCAAGTCTCTGGAGCAGCGCGTGCTCGGCAAGTACGTGGAGCACGTACGCAAGCTGCACCCCGGCTGCCCGTTGCCGCAGGTCTATCTGACCGACGGGCTCTTCGAGGACTTCGCCGAGCAGCGCCGGCGTAACGGTGACGAGCGAGTGATCGAGCAGCTCGCCGACGCCGGAGGCGGCCAGGAGGACGAGTGGGGTGACTCCTTCGCCTGGACGACCGAGCTCCTCAATGAGGCGGTCGCCGCGCAGGAGGAGCACGACAACACCAAGAGCCTCGACCTGGAGAGCCCCTCCACGCCGCAGGAGTTGAGGGCTCGACTTGTGCAGGACCTCACCCAGACCCTGTTCCCCTCCTTCGCGCGGAACGCCTCCGAAGACGCCGATGGGTTCGTCTCCCTGGACAAGGGGCTCGGCATCATCGCCGCGCACGCCAAGGAACTCAACTACGACGGGCTCGTCCTGTTCATGGACGAGTTGATCCTGTGGCTGGCCTCCCGTATCCACGACCAGAAGTTCGTCTCCCGCGAAGCCGACAAGATCACGAACTTTGTGGAAGGTGCCGACGAGCGGCGCGCCATCCCGGTGGTGTCGTTCATTGCCCGCCAGCGCGATCTGCGTGAGCTGGTCGGCGAGGAGATGTCGGGGGCCGCCGAGGCCGCCGTACAGGACACCTTGAAGTTCAGTGGCGGGCGCTTCGACAAGGTGGTGCTCGAGGACCGGAACCTGCCGCAGATCGCACAGGCCCGCCTGCTCACGCCCTCCACCGCTGAGGGCGTGGCGAAGGTTAAGGCCGCGTTCGCCGAGGCCAAGAAGCTCGGCCCGGACGTGTGGGACACCCTGCTCGGTCACGACAAGTCGACCACGGGGGCCGACGAGACTGCGTTCCGGCGGACGTATCCGTTCCCGCCCGCGTTCATGGACACCCTGGTGCACATCTCGGCCGCGCTGCAGCGCTCCCGTACCGGCCTGAAGTTGATGAGCCAGCTGCTCGTTGATCACCGCGACGACTGGCGGCTCGGGCAGCTCGTGCCGCTCGGTGATCTGTACCCGGCGATCGCCGGGGGCGGCGACAAGGCGTTCAGCGGGGAGACCAGTGTCCACTTCGAGGCCGCCGAAAAGCTGTACCGGGACAAGCTGCGTCCGTACCTGCTGAAGGCCAACCAGGTCACCGAGGATCAAGTCGAGGCGTATCGCCGTCGTCCCGAAACCCTCAACGATCCCCAACTCACGGCCCGCTGCCGCGACTTCACCGGCGACAGCCGACTGTTGCAGACGCTGCTGCTGTCCGCGCTGGCGCCGAGTGTTCCCGCTCTTGCCGACCTCACGCTCGCGCGGCTGCACGCCCTCAACCACGGCTCCATCACGACCCGTATCGCGGGTACCGAGGTCGGCCGCCTTGAGCACAAGGCCAAGGAATGGGCGGTTAACTTCCCGGAGATAAAGGTCACCGGTACCGGGCCGGGCGCGGTGGTGCGCCTGGAGCTCACCGGCGTCGACCTCGACGCCGTCCTCGCCAACGCGCAGGTGCACAACAACCAGGGCAACCGCCGTACCAAGATGCGTACCCTACTCAAGGACGCGCTCGGCGTCAGCGACGGACCTGGCGGCTTCGACGCGTACGACGTGCTCGGTCTGGTGTGGAAGGGGACCGAGCGGCAGGTCGAGGTGGTCTTTGGGAACGTCGCCGATCCCGACTCCCTGCCCGAGACCACTCTGCGTCCCAGCCAGGACGACGCCTGGCGCCTCGTCGTCGACTTCCCTTACGACGAGGGCGAGTTTGGCCCGATGGATGACTTGCAGCGGCTGCGCTCTCTGCGGGAGAAGCCGGGCGGTGACTCGCGCACCCTTGCCTGGCTTCCCACTCATCTGACGGATGCCTCCCGCGGCGACTTCGAGCGTCTCGTCGTCATCGACAAGGCCCTCGCGGACGAAGCCCGCTTCGACGCCGAGTACGCGCGGAGCCTCAACGCGGACGACAAGGAGCGCGCCAAGGGCATGCTCCAGTCGCAGCTCCTCGTCCTCACTGAGCGGGTCAACCTGTCCCTGCGGCAGGCGTACGGGCTCGCGCAGAAACAGGAAGGGGTGGTCGACCTCAGCTTCGACAACCATCTGGTCGCCCAGCAGGATGTACCCGATCTGCGGCCCCCGCTCGGCGCGCCGCTGGAGTCCGCCGCCCGCGACCTGGTCGGCAAGCTGCTCGCCCAGCAGTACCCCGCGCATCCCAATCTGGACCCCGAGGGCACGGGCAGGCCCGTGAAGCCCGCCGAGATCAGGACCGTCTTCGAGTACGTACGCAAGGCCGCCGAGGACCGTGACGGGCAGGTCGAGGTCGAGGCGAAGGACCGCAAGGTCATGGCGCGGATCGCGGGCGGGCTCGGGCTCGGCGCCATGCGGGAGGCGTACTACCGGCAGTCCACCGCCTGGCCCGACCACTTCAACGCCCAGGTCCGCAGGGACGGCGTCGCCGAGCCGACCCTGGTCAAGTTGTCCGACTGGAGTGAGTTGCCCGATCGGCGTGGACTGCCGGAGCCGCTGCAGCGGTTGGTTGCCGCCGCGTATGCGGAGATGACCGACCGAGTGTGGGTGCGCGGCGGCGTGCCCATCGAACCCGCGCCCGCACCGCACGAGTTGAAGCGGGACTACGCCCTGCGCGAGCAGCAGCTGCCCAGCGAGAGCGACTGGGACGAGGCGCGCAAGCGCTTCGAGCCGATGCTCGGGAAGCGGGCGCCGCAGTTGCGGCGCGGGCGGATCGTCAACCAGTTCGCCGGGCAGATCAGGCAGGCTGCCGCCGCGCTCGCGCAGGACACCGGACGGCTCGTCGGGGAGCTGGAGAAGCACCGCGACTTCCTGCGGCTCAGCGACGACTCGCCCCGGCTCGTTCTCGCCCGACGGGCGCAGGAGTTGGTAAAGGAGGCGACCGAGGCCGGGATCGATGCGAAGTCCGTGGTGGACCGGCTCGCCCGCTTCGACCTCGGCGACTTCACCGCACATCGCTTCGGCATGTCGCTGATGAGTTCCGGGAAGGTCGCTAGCGCTCTGCAGAACACCGTCTGGGACCAGTTGAGCTTGGCCGACACCCTCGGGGTGGACGGTGCGGCGGTCCTGGAGCGCGTGCGGGACGCGGCTGCCGGGGACCCCGGTGACTACCCCGACCTGCCGGGAGTATTGACGGCCGCCGGCCGGGAGGTGCTGTCCCTGCTGAGGTCCCGGCGGACCGCGGTCGAGCAGCCCCAGCCGCCCGTCGAACTGCCGCCTAGCTCCGAGAGCGTGGATCTGAACACCGGTTCAGCCCACCCGCAGGTACTGCCGGAGCCGGGGCCGGGGCCTCGTACTCCATCGCGGTCCGCAGCCCGTTCCGGCGGCGGGCGTACCACCGCCGCCCGAGCAGCCGCCGAACTGCAGGCGGAAATCGCGGCGCTCGCAGCCGAGAACCCGAACGCCACCGTCGAGGTCGTCTGGAAGGTCGTCGACTGATGCCCGACACGGTCACCACAGCCCCCGCGACCGTCGGCCCCGCCCGGCTGTCCGCAGGAACCGTCCGCCAGTACGTCGCCGCCCGCAGTCGGCTCGGCGACGGCACGGCCCGCGTACTGCTGCTGCGGGCCGCTCCCTCTTGGGACGCGCCCGCGGTGCAGCGAACTGCCGGCGGACTGCAGGCACGGGTGGCCGTGGGTCCCTCGGTGCTCGCCGTACACGAGCAGATCCTGGGTCACCTTGACGCGCCGGAACCCGTCGATCCCAGGGTCCTGATTGTCCTCACCGATCGCGAGGACACCGACCTTGACCCCGGGCTGCTCGCCCGCGTTTACGGCGGCAGGATCCGGTCTGTCGACAACTGGGAAGTCGTACAGGAAGCGTTCGACGCGCGCGGCCTCGACGGGCGGCTGCGCGGCGAGAAGTGGGCGGCCGAAGCACTCCTCGACGCTGCGGCAACCCGGGGCTGGCCCTCGCTCGGTCGGGGCCTGCTCTCCCGCGACGAGGCCCTCACCCGGCTGGCCCGGCGGCGCCTGAGAATCGGCCGCCATGACACGAATCCGCTTGGCCGTCCGGCCGCACACGACGACGGGGACCGCATCGATCCGGTCGCACTGTTCCAGTGGACCCTCACCCCCGGCGGCCCGGATCTTCTGCGCGACCTGCGCGGCCCGGAACGGGACGGTCTGGCCCGCTTCCTCTCGGAACCCGAACAGGGCGGGTCCGCCGGCCGGATCGTCACCGCCCTGGTGGACGCCGAACACGGGGCGGACGCAGCGGCGTACGCGGTGGTGTGCGCTGCGCTGTGGGGGCACGCGGAAGCCGACCACGACCTGTACCGGGCGCGCGGGCGGGCCGAGCGGTGGCTCGGCGAGGCACCGCCTGCCCAGGGTGACGATCTCGACAGGCTTCTGACCTCCTTCGGTCAGAGCGGCGAGGCGTACGTCCGCAGCCTGGTCGACCGGGGAGAGCACCGGCTCGCCGACCCCGTCCTGACTCGGGCCGCCCAGCTCGTCACTCAATTCGGGGCACAGGCTGCCGCTTCGGCCAGCCCTCTGCTCGAATCCGGACTCGACACACGCTTCAACATCGCGGGCCACGCACTCTCCGACGGAGATGCAGAGAAGGTCACAGTCGCCATCACCGCACTGGTCGAGCATGCACTCGCCGCGGACGGCACCAACCAGGCCCGTATCGAGCGAGTACGGATGGCTGCACGGTTGCGGCGGTGGCTCACGGTCGAGAACGGATCCGAGATCGCCTCGGTGGCCGACGGCACCGCCCGTCAGATCCGCGAACTCGGCTGGGTGGACCGAGCCTTGGAACACCTGGAGGCAGGCGGCGACGCAGACGCTGCAATCTCTGATGCGTACAGCCGGATCGGCGCCCAGGTGCGCGAGCGGCGCAAGGAACTGGACCGAACCTTCTCCGAGCGGCTCGCGGTGTGGACCGCCGATGGCACCGATCCCCGCTCCATGCTCACCGTGGAGAGCTTGCTCAGTCGCGTGGTCACGCCTGTCGTCGAGAGCCCAGGCCGGCGGGTCCTGCTGCTCCTCATCGACGGCATGAGTGCAGCGATCGCCGCCGAGCTCGGGGAAGAACTGCGTGGCCAGTGGGCCGAGTTCGACCCCCACACCGAAGCGACCGGCCTACCGGCCCGGCGCGCGGTGGCTGCCGCGCTGCCCACCCTGACCACCATCTCTCGCACCTCGCTGTTCGCGGGCACCCTGATGAAGGGCGACCAGAACGACGAGAAGCGGCTCTTCCCTCTCCATTCCTGCTGGAACGGGGCCCCGGCTGCCGTATTCCACAAGGACGACCTGCGCGGCCCCGACACCGGCTCGCCCTTCTCAACCGCTCTCTCCGAGGCGCTGTCCGACGAGCGCACCCACGTCGCGGTCGTCCTCAACACCGTGGACGACCGGCTCGGCAAGGAGCAGAAGCTCGGCGACGGCGCATGGGCGGCGAAGGAGATCGGCGGTCTGGAGCCGCTGCTGCGCGCCGCCCGTGCGAACGATATGACCGTGCTCATCACCTCGGACCACGGCCATGTCGTGGAGCGGCGCGGCAGCAAGCTCGATGCGGCCGGCGGCACCGTCGGCTCGGCACGCCATCGCACCCCTGGCGGACCTGTAGCACCGGCCGAGATCGAGCTGTCCGGGCCCCGGGTGGTCTGGCCGGAACCGGGGGCGCGGATCGTCGCGCTGCGCGACCACGACGCCCGGTACACCGCGCTGAAGGCGGGCTACCACGGCGGAGCGACACTCGCCGAGTTCACCATCCCGCTGCTCGCCCTGCTGCCGTTCGGCGCCGAGCCGCCCGCAGGTTG
Source organism: Streptomyces sp. NBC_01003 (assembly GCF_045162695.1). Taxonomy (NCBI): domain Bacteria; kingdom Bacillati; phylum Actinomycetota; class Actinomycetes; order Kitasatosporales; family Streptomycetaceae; genus Streptomyces; species Streptomyces sp. NBC_01003. Next base: position 8,234,290 of record NZ_CP108707.1, on the reverse strand, counting down.
GCGCGAGCTGGGCGACCCTGCGCCCGTGTGGTGGGAGGAGGGCACCGAGGCTGCAGACGAAGTGGAGGCGGAAGCCGCTTCCGCCCATGACACTGCCACAGTGCGCCCCCAGCGTAAGCAGTCCAAGAAGTCCGCCCTGCCCGTGCCCGAGGGTGTCATCGGCCTCTTCGGCGAAGAGGAGGTGGTGCCCCCGGCACCGCAGGCACCTACTGAGCCCTCGCAGCGGACGACTACCGATCCGGCGAAGGAGACGGCGACTGCACCCGCCCCGGCAGCGGACCCCGCCACCGCGCTGGTGGAGCGACTCATGTCCACCGAGCTGTACCAGGCGCAGCTGGGCCTGCTCGCCCGTCCGCCGCGCGACAAGACCCTCCTCCCGAAGGCGCTGACTGCGCTCGTCGAAGCGGGCACCCTGTCGATGACCGCCCTTGCCGAGCGCGCCGGCCAGCCAGCCACCCGCGCCCCCGGCTTTGCTGCGACGCTCGCCCAGCTTCTCAACTACGACGGAGCCCAGATCCTGGAGATCCTCCCCGACAACCGGACGCTGCGCCTGCACCGGGCCCAGCTGGTCGAGCAGTTCGGCCTGTGAGCCGGCACCACCAACCCAACCGGACTTCGAACCGGCGGGGCCGTGTCCGCCTGGATGGGAGACTGTTCTGGTGAACGGGTTTGGATCTTCAGCCTCCGGCGCCGCCGCCCCCGTCGGGGCCGTACGCCGACGCGCCGTGGTGGACGCGCTGCGGCGCGGCGCCGTCCCCGAGAGCGGACTCGACCTGCTTGCCACAGGACTCGGCCGATTCGAGCAGGCCATCGACGAGGAGCTGGACACAGTCGCTGCCGGCGGCTCGGTGTTCAAGGCAGTACGTGGTGAATACGGCTCCGGCAAGACCTTCTTCACCCGGTGGCTCGGCGAGCGCGCCAAGCGGCGCACGTTCGCCGTGGCCGAGGTGCAAGTGTCGGAGACCGAGACCCCCCTGCACAAGCTCGAGACCGTCTACCGGCGCCTCACGGAACGGCTGACCACCGCAAGCTTCCCGCCCAGCGCCCTGCGCCCGGTCGCCGACGCCTGGTTCTATGCCCTGGAGGAGGACGCCCTCGACGACGGCACCGGCGAGGAGGAGCTGGCGCAGGCGGTGGACCGGCTGCTCACCGCACGCCTGGCCGAGGTGTCCCGGCACGCACCCGCCTTCGCTACCGCCTTGCGCGGCTACAAGCAGTCCCTGGACGCCGGCGACGAGGCCACCGCGGCTGCGGTGATGTCCTGGCTCGGCGGGCAGCCGCACGTCGCCGCAGCCGCTCGGCGCAGCGCCGGCGTCCGAGGCGACCTCGACCACTTCGGCGCCTTCGGATTCCTCCAGGGCCTACTCACCGTGCTCCGGGACGCCGGACACGCGGGGCTCATCCTCGTACTGGACGAGGTGGAGACCCTGCAAAGGGTCCGCTCCGATGCCCGCGACAAGGCACTCAACGCCCTGCGACAGCTCATCGACGAGGTCCACTCCGGCCGCTTCCCCGGCCTGTACCTCGTGATCACCGGAACCCCTGCCTTCTACGACGGCCAGCAGGGCGTGCAGCGTCTCGCCCCGCTCTCCCAGCGCCTCGCCACGGACTTCACCACCGACCCGCGCTTCGACAACCCCCGGGCCGTCCAGATCCGCTTGCCGGGATTCACCGAGGGATCGCTGGTCGGACTCGGCTCCACCATCCGTGACCTGTACGCCGAGGGCTCCCAGACCCCCGACCGGATCAAGCAGCTCGCCGACGACGCGTACCTCACCGACCTGGCGCGTGCCGTGGGCGGGGCCCTCGGTGGGAAGGTCGGGGTCGCACCGCGGCTGTACCTGAAGAAGCTGGTCGGAGACGTACTCGACCGGATCGATCAGTTCGAGGACTTCGATCCGCGTACGCACTACAAGTTGACCGTGGGCACCGGTGATCTCACCGCAACCGAACGGAACTTCGCCGCACCCGTGCCGGTTGCCTCGGCTGACGATCTCGACCTGGATCTCTGAGGATCGATCGGCCGGAGCTCCAGGCTCCGTAGTACCGAACTACGCCGACCAGCACAGGAGTCACCGACGTGCAGGACCAGCCGCGCGGCACCGACCCGGTGGACCGCCTCGACCCGGTGGTCCTGCACCACATCGTCAACACGCTCGGCTGGCCCGATCTGCGCCCCCTGCAGAAGGCTGCCGTAGGCCCGCTGATGGATGGCGAAGACGCGATCCTGCTCGCACCGACCGCCGGCGGGAAAACCGAGGCCGCCACCTTCCCCCTGCTCTCCGCCATGCGGGAGAACCGGTGGACCGGTACCTCGGTGCTCTACCTCGCCCCGCTCAAGGCGCTCCTGAACAACCTGGTGCACCGGGTCGACAGCTACGCCCAGTGGCTGGGACGCCGAGCCGCCCTGTGGCACGGCGACACCCCCGAATCGGTACGCCGCCGAATCCGGACCGAGTCCCCCGACTTCCTGCTCACCACGCCTGAGTCGCTGGAAGCGATGCTGATCAGCGTCAAGACCGACCATGCCCACATGTTGGGAGGGGTACGGGCTGTCGTCGTCGACGAGGTGCACGCCTTCGCAGGGGACGACCGTGGCTGGCACTTGCTCGCCGTACTGGAACGCCTGGAGCGACTGGCCGGCCATCGCATCCAGCGCGTCGGTCTCTCAGCCACTGTCGGCAATCCCGACACGCTCCTCACCTGGCTGCAGGGCGCAAGCCCCGCTGGCCGGCCCGGCCGAGTTGTCGCACCCGGCGTCACTCTGCCCGCCACCACCGACGCTGCGAGCACCACTGAACTCCCGCGCCCCGCAGGGGAAGTGGAGCTCGACTACGTCGGTTCCCTCGCCAACGCGGCCAAGGTGATCTCCGCCCTGCACCGGGGCGAGAAGCGGCTCGTCTTCTGCGACTCCCGCAAGCAGGTGGAAGAACTCGGCGCGGCACTCCGCGTCCGCGACGTCACTGTGTTCCTCTCGCACGCCTCGCTCTCCATGGACGAACGCGCCCGTTCCGAGCAGGCGTTCGCGGAAGCCCGTGACTGCGTCATCGTCTCCACCTCCACCCTGGAGCTCGGCATCGACGTCGGCGACCTCGATCGCGTCATCCAGATCGACTCCCCCGGCAGCGTGGCCTCCTTCCTGCAGCGCATCGGCCGCACCGGACGGCGCGCTGGCACATCCCGTAACTGCCTGTTCCTCGCCACCCGCCCCGACATGCTGCTCCAAGCCGCGGGACTGCTCTCTCTGTGGGCCCGCGGCTGGGTGGAACCTGTCACCCCGCCTCCTTCGCCTCGCCACCTCGTCGCCCAGCAGCTCCTCGCTGTCACCTTGCAGGAACACCGCATCGGCGACCGGTTGTGGCCCGAGCACTGGAACGGCCTCGCTCCCTTCGACCGCTCCGCCGCGCCGCTCCTGTCGCACTTGGTCTCCGAGGGCTTCCTCGACAGCGACGGCGGGATGCTGTTCATCGGCCCCGAGGCCGAAAAGCACTTCGGCCGACGGCACTTCATGGAACTGACCGCCTCGTTCACCGCGCCCCCCGAGTTCACCGTGCTCGCCGGGCGCACGGAGATCGGCACCACGGATCCGTCCGTCCTCACTGAGGAGCGTCAGGGCCCACGGCGGCTACTCTTGGCCGGCCGCAGCTGGCAGGTCACTTTCATCGACTGGGCACGGCGCCGCGCTTTCGTCGAGCCGGTCGAGGACGGCGGCGTCGCCAAATGGCAGGGCAGCGAGGCCCGCGGCCTGTCGTACGCGCTCACGCGCGCCATGCGCGAAGTCCTGCTCGGCACCGACCCGGACGTCAAACTCACCCGCCGCGCCACAGCGACCCTCGCCGAACTCCGCATGGACCGCGCACCCCACGAAGTGCATCCGGCGGGCACCCTGTTGGTCCGCGACGCGGACGCCGCCCGCTGGTGGACCTGGGTCGGCTACCGCGCCAACGCCACCCTCGCCGCCTCCCTGGGCAACCTCGCCGACCCCGTCCAGCGCCCCACCGACACCCACGTCCGGCTTCGCCAGGACCTCTCCCTCGCAGACTGGAAAGCCGCCCGCGCCGAACTCCCTGACTCCCTCACCCTGCCCACCGTCGACCCGCGGGCCGTCCGCGGCCTGAAGTTCTCGGCGGCTCTGCCTCCCCGCATCGCCACCTCCACCCTCGCCGAGCGCCTCGCCGATTTCGACGGCGCCCTCGCCGCAGCCCAGGAGCCTGTACGTGTCGAATGGAGTGCTTGATGGCTGAGCAGGAGTTCGGCCGTCTCCATGCCCGTGGCCGCTTCATCCCAAGCCAAACGAAGGTTGATCATTCAGCAGACCCAGCTAGCGTTTGGGTCTCGAAACATTCAGGCACTCAGCTTCCGGGTTCGCTCTTCCCGGTGGACGTGCACAGGTCGTTGTCAGTGGTCCCTCTTATCCTGAGTTGACTCGGGCCACGCGCGAACGACGGAGGATCACTGCATGGGGTGGGACAACAAAGCGTGCCGTCGGCCGCCTAGATTCAGCAGGGCCGAGGAGCACACATACGTACGCTTCTCGGAGCACTGATCGGATGCCGAAGCGCAGCGTCCAGCAGCGGGCTGGGTACCGGGGTGAGGCTTTCGTCGACAAGGCCGTCTCCGATGCTGGCCATGTGTGGAACGACACCAAACGTGACTTCGCCCTCGACGGGCAAATCGAGTTCGTGGACGTCGACCGGGAAGTCACCGGTGTCGCCGTCCTGGCTCAAGTGAAAGCCACGGAAGTCGGATTTCGGGGCGAGACGGCGACGGGATTCAAGTTTACGTGCACGGCCGACCACATCGCCTACTGGCTTCGGCTGGGGCGACCAGTCGTGCTCATCTGCGTCGACCTGCGTATCCAACAGGCATGGTGGAAGCGCGTCGACACCTGGTTCGACGACCCTGAACGCAAGGCCCGGCGGGTCGTCCAGTTCGACAAGACCGCAGACCGCTTCGACCCCGATGCCTTCAGCCGGCTGTCGGCCTTGGGCGTACCCGTGGGGGAGCCGTTGCCGCGACTCGAAGGAAGCGAACAGCTGGTCTCGAACCTCCTCAAGGTTGAGGGCTTCGCCCCACTCATCTACGAGGCGTCCACGCCCTGTCGTGACCGCGGCGATGCCTGGGAGCGGATGCGGTCGAACGGCAACCAGTTCGAGAGTGGCTTCCTCTTGGCTGCCGGACGGATCTTCTCACTGAGCCGACTGGACGAGGGCCCGCTGGCCGTGCTCTGCGACGGGCCGGTCAGCTCCGTCCCCAGTGAGGAATGGGCGACCACCGAGGACCCCGACCTCCAACGGCGCTTCGTATCCCTGTTGAACTTCACGCTGCGCTCCGCCCACCATCCCGAGTTGGTCTGGCATGCCACCAAGAAGGTCGTCTATATGCAGGCCCCGCCGGACCGGTCCCGCCGGAAGATCAAAGGCCGCTATCGAGGCAGCCGCGGACGCACCTTCTTCACTCCGTATTTCGGCAAGGACGACCAGACCAAGATCAGCTTCTGCCGTCACTACGCTGCCAGCCTGTACTTCCGCCGCTGGAGTGAGCAGTGGTTCTTGGAAATCAACCCCACCTACCACTTCACCATCGATGGCCACCGCGACTCCCTGTTCGACGCCGAGTACGTCCAGAAGATCAAGCGGCTGGAACGCAACAATGCCGTCTACCAGCTTGTACGCGCCTGGGCCGACTATCTGCAAGGCGATGACACCCTGTTCAGGAGCCGGGATGAGCGCATCCGATTCGGACAGCTCCTGCAACTCGACTGCGACGCCGCCATCGACGAAGGCGTCTGGATTCCGCAAGAACCAGCGCCGAAGCCGAGCGTGATCGGGCTGGCCGAGGGCCTGTGGGAGCTGCCGCAATGAAAGCACCAGTGCTCCATGAGCCGGAACTGGAGTTCCGGGCCGGAAACCGTCACATCGATCCCCGCTACGGCATCAGCGTGTTCGGCCCGGCCGACGCCGACTCCCCTACCGGACCCCGTCAGATCCCCATCGCCTTGGTCGGCCCCGCCCATGCGGTCGACGGTATCCGGAGTTGGCTGCGGCGCTGCCAGAACCCCATCGAAGCGAAGGAGACGAAGCCCGGGCAGGAGAATCTTCACCAGCCGTTCCCCGGTTTCAGCGGCCACTCCCCGTTCGGTGCCCAGCTCGTCTTCGACGACGCCCTCGTCCGCGAGATCCCCGAACGCCAGCTGCGCCGCCTTGCTCGCGTCGACATTGCCTCCGCCACCGCCGATGCGGTCGAGCTCTACGCCGACGCGGCCCGGTCTCTGGCCGAGACCGGGCGCTGCCGGGTCATCATCTGCGCTCGCCCTGAAGAACTGCGGGACAGAGAAGACCATCCTCCCTCGGAGGAGGTCGTGACCGACCGCCAGGAGGAACAAGGCGGGCAAGGGGTCGGAGGCGATTTCCACGACCTGCTCAAGGCCGCCGCACTCACGCTATCGGCCCCCTTGCAACTGATGCGCAAGGAGACCTGGACCGGGATCCCGGCCAAGACCAACGGTCCAACCGTCCGCCCGTTGCAGGATGAGGCAACACGGGCCTGGAACCTGCACACCGCCCTCTACTACAAGGCCGGTGGGACCCCTTGGCGCATGCAGCGCCACAGCTCCGATCTAGCCACCTGCTACGTCGGGGTCAGCTTCTACCGCAGCGCGAGCGGAAACGAGCTGCACACCGCCGTCGCTCAGGTGTTCAACGAACGCGGCGACGGCGTCGTTGTCCGCGGCGGAACCGCGCAGATCTCCAAGACAGACCGCCAGCCCCACCTGACGCTCTCGGACGCCCGGCAGTTGCTGCTGGACGCCTTGTCCGAGTACCGCTCCGCCCATGGCCACCAGCCCGCACGCATTGTCGTTCACAAGACCTCGAACTTCACTGCCAGTGAGGTCGACGGATTCCACGAAGCCGCCGACCTGCGTGAGATCGACCATGTCGACCTGCTGTGGATTCAGCGGCGCGGCGCCCCACACCTGTACCGCACCGGTCAACTCCCCCCGTTGCGCGGCACCAGCGTCCAACTGGACGCTCGTTCCCTGCTCTTGTATACCCGCGGCTCAGTGCCGTACTTCCGGACCTACCCCGGCCTGTACGTCCCCCAGCCACTGCTGATCCGGCCGGCAACACACGGCACAGATCTGCTGACCGCCAGCATGGACATCCTCGCCCTGACAAAGATGAACTGGAACAACGCCCAACTCGACGAACGTGACCCCCTCACTTTGCGTACCGCCTACCGAGTCGGTTCGATCCTCAGGCACGTCCCGCCCAACGCCCGCATCGCCACCCGTTACGCCTACTACATGTAGGCAAGGGCGCCCTCAACAGCGCAACCGACGCAGCACGCTAGTGCGGCGCCAGTGTGTGAGGGGGCAGCCTGTCCGGCTCTCCCGCTTATCGCACCCTCCGGGGCGGCGTGAGGTGCCTGATCGTCGCCTCGGGCCGCGACTGGTACAGCGCGACCTCCGTCTTGAACTGCGGCAGATAGTTCTTCATGACCGAGAGATGTCCGTTCCTAGATCCGCAGGGCCGCTGTGTCGTGTGTCCAGTCTCAAGGGTCAAGACTCCGAGGCGATGCCACCCACACGGGAACAGGGATGCGGACACAGGCTCCATAGTCTCCCGATCGAGCCGCACCCCCAGCTTTTGCTCGGCGCGATCCAGTACGGCCTCTACAGGCTCCTTGCGCAAATCCACTGAACGCAGCGTGATACGCCAGAACGGACCAAGCCACAGGTGCACCAGTGCGTTCTTCGGATGCCGTAGGACCGCGTCAACAAGGTATGCGTTGGCGGCCTCGGCCCTGCGGGTGGATTATCGCAGTCGCGTCGCGCGGGCTGCGTTGGAGCGATGCCCAGTAAGTACCCAACTGACTATGAGAGTTCGAGGCACACAGCGTGACATGACTCCTCAGTGCGTCGCTCGCGCGACCACAATTCGGGGTGCTTTTCCTCGCGATACTCGAGTGCGTTGACAGTGATTTGACGGGCCCATGGATGACGAGGACTTCTCCTGTGTTTGCTGCCGCCGATGTGGTTTCTGGCGAGATCGACGAACTTGATCAGGAGCAACGTGAAGCCCTGGATGCCTGTGTCATCGCAGCCATGACGTGGTGCACCCCCGAAGGCGACGTGCGTGCACGCGTTCGACTACTGATGGAGTGCCACGGCCGGTACATGCGTGCATGTGGGGTTTTCGGCGAGGCCGCGTCGTTCCCCAACTTCCTGGATCGACTACGCCGTGCCTCGGTCGGAGAATTGCTGCCCGGTCCAGGCTCGTGGTCACAGATCTACGGCGAGCGTCTGTTGGAGGACGACGGCACGGCCACCGCAGTCTTGATCCGGCTGGTGATGGAAGCCTCGGAGAAGGCCCAAGACGTACCCGGAATGGGTGCTGACCTACGGCACGTACACAGCGTCCTACGCGCGTTGGGCAAACTACCGGTGGGCAGCAGGTTGTCGCGCATCACCGCTGAGGCGGTGCAGCACGCCGTGTTCCGCGCCCTGCTGGATGCCGGATTCGCCGCCTACACGCGGGGGCGTGAAACCTTGATCCTCAGCCCCGCAATGGCGCGGCGAGCCCTGGCCCGGCATGCGCACCTGGTGGATCTCGGGGTGTACACGGCCATCTCGCCGATGCGTCAGTTTGCGGGTTGGTGGGCTCCATGTCCGATCTGTCGTTGGACTATGCGTGCCATCCCCAAGGGCCGCCACACAGCCGAGCTGCTCTGTGAGGACGTGCGCCATGTTGAGCGTGGCGCCCGGTTCAGGATGTCATCGCGGGACGGTCAGTGGCGGCTGGAGCCGTGCGGCGGGGAGATTCGCGATGCCCCGGAGCTGCTGCCGGTTGAAGGGCACGTCGCCCTGTCCTACGGCTTGTGGCAGTGGATCGTCGTCCCGGGTCTGCTGGAGATCGAGCTGAAGGGCCTCGCCGAAGCGGCCGGCGCGGAGGTACGGCTGTGGCCCTATGGCGACAGTTACGACCTGCACATCACCAAAAACGGTGTCACCTGGCGCGTCGATGTGAAGACGTGGGCGGATCCGCAGGGCATCGCTGAGCAGATGCGTGACGATCCAGAGGGGTGCTCGGGGCTGATCTTGGTGATCCCTGAACACCTCAGCGGATACACCGGAGTGCTCGCACGCGTCCTGGGGCCGCTCGGCGCTCGGGTGATCACCGATGTTGCGCTGATCAACGAGGTGATTGCGGCATGAGCCGGGTTCTGGCTGCTGCGCTGGCTCTCGCCGAGCAGTACTTCCCTGCAAAGGACGCCAAAGGGCGGGTGGTGGTCCGGATCGAAGACGCGCATGTTTTGCTGTCGGGGCAGGTGGCGCAGGTATGGCCGCAATGGGATCACCTCTCGTATGAGGAGCAGCAGCGCATCGGCCGCGTGGTGGCGCAACGGTCACGCGCTGAGGCAGATCTGTCTTCCCTGCAACGACGTGTCCGCAAGGGATTTGACCAGCAGTGGGAAGACCCCGTCGTTCACCGCTATGCACCGGGTGCCCGCGACGGCTGGCGGATGGTAGAGGTCTACCCGCGGCACGGACAGCACCCTCTGGACTCGGCGGACCGGCTCTTGGAGCTGGAGGGACGCCCGGTGCGGGTCGAAGTGGCCACCGGAGGCGGCTGGGTCGCGGCGAGCCGCCGGGGGCCCGTCCAGCTCGCCTTCGACAAACTCAAGGTGGGATATGCACCACCCGTGGTGACAACGGTGGACGTCACGGGACCCATTTCCGTCGACCCGAACCTTTTGGGCTGGCTCACACGCACGACGGACGAGGCCATGGAGGGACCTGGCTTCCGCGAGCACCAGGTCGGCCTTCTACTGAGCGGCACGATGGGGTCGGGAACGCAGCTGCCCACTTCCGCCGTGCTGATGGATCCGGGCCCCATGAGACATCTGAGTGCGCCGACCGGCGTGGGCAAGAACGTCTTCGCCCGCGCCCAGGCAAAGCAACTGGCACGAGAGGGCAAGACCGTTGCTCTTCTCGTCAGCGACAACAACGACGTCTTCGGCGAGGTGGAGACGCTGCGCCGCGAGCTGAAGGCGTTGAAGCTCGATGTGGCGGTTACGCCCCTGATCGCGCCGGGGAGCCGGCATGAGTTCACCCTGCAGACCGCGCACAAGGCGGTCGACGACGAGACCGCTCTGTCGCAGATGCCGGAGGACCTCGTGAAGCGGCTGTCCGAGTCCGGCTACGGGTGCGCGGTCACAGCGCAGATGGACGGACCGGACGGCTTCGGTGACGGGCAAGAACCCTGCACCAGCCTGCGCCATACGGATCCCGACGGCCCGAAGGGTGCCTCGCTGTGCCCCTATGTGAACCGGTGTGACAAGTTTTCTCATGTCCGCGCCGCGTGTTCCGCTCAGATCGTCGTGACCACGCATGCCTGTTTTCAGCGCGGAATGGTCAAGATCCCGCTTCTGATCGACGGCGAACTGCGCCGACAGGTCAGCGTTCGGGAGCTGCTGTTGCGCCGCGCGCACCTCGTGATCATCGACGAGGTCGACGCCTATCAGTCCCGTGGCTTCGATGCCTCGCAGAGCCTGACCCTTGCATCCGTCAGCGATCCGAACACGGCCCTACGGAAAGTTCGCGACAACCTCCACCGCGCCCCCTCACGGCTGCGTGTGGAGTCACGAGGTCCACTGACCAGAGCTGTGTGGCTCGCCGAGCAGCTCCTCGATCTGGTCAGCAGCGGGGAGATCTGCACGGAGATCGGTCAAGCTCGGGCACTGGCGGCCGGGCAAGATCCTCGCCGAATGCGTCAGGTCCTGAGAGACCGGCGCCGTTGGTATCAGCCGCACCGGTGGGACCGGGAACTCCTGGACAACCTGATCGGCGTCGATGGCACGGCGAGCGCCACCGAAGAACAGATGGACCATCTCCAGGCCCTGCTGCCCCCCGTTGCTGCCCGGCCCGAGGACCGCGTCATCCCCGCAGTCCTACCACCGAGGCTGCGGCCGGTCCCCCACCTGCTGGAGAGGATGCTCAGCCTCGACGAGAGCGGCCTGTGGGAACTCGACACGATCAAAGAGGAACTGCGGACGGTCATCGATAAAGCCGTCATGCAGCTTGCCCGCGACCGCGCACCCCATCAGGAACCGCAACAGGCAGGCGAAGCTCTGTCGGCGGACGACGCCGCGAACCGCAGTGACGACCAGGAACGGCAGCAGCCTCCGGAGCTGACGCCTGGCCTCGCGGGCGGCGTCTTCCACGCCGTGATGATGAAGGCGTGGCTCACCGCACTCAACCACGCGGTGTTCGACCTCGCCGACCGCGCGGGGGAACTGGCCGGCCACGCCATCGACGGGGCGTCCACGCTTGCCGACACGGTCGGCCATCGCGACACCGGAAACGTGGTGCCGTTCGGCCCGCTGGGACAGCAGATCAGCGGCTTCCGGTTCGAGGGTCTCGATGACACCACAGCCAAACCGTGCCTGCTCATGGAAGTCCTGCGCGGTGACCCGCACACCGAGACCGCCTTCCTGGGCGACATCGTGTCGCTGGCCCTCGCCGGCCACCGCCGGGTTGTACTGGGAATGTCGGCTACTGGGTACCTTCCGCGGGCCGCCCGCACCCATCTGCTGGCCGAGCCGCAGTGGGCCATGCCAGACGCCCAGCGCGGAGGGCTCAGCATCTTCCGCAGCACGCCCATGGTCGACAATCGTGGCCTGGCCGTGGGCAGTACGCCCTTCCACGAGCGCGACGAACGCGTCACCGCGCTCGCCGGCGGATACGCACCCACCCTCATCAGCGACCTCCAGCGCCTCGCGACCGACGTGGCCACCTCCCACCGAGCCCGCGCCCTGATCGCTGTCAACTCCTACAGGCAGGCCCGCCTGTTCGCGACGGCTCTGTACGAAGCCGCCCTCGCATTGGGGCACAGGTTGAAAATCTTCGTGGCCACCCCCGACACGGACGACCCCGACCTCCCGGCGGTTCCCGACGCCATCACCCTGGTCACCCGCGACCAGTTCTCCCAGCTCGCCGACCGCGGCGGCGACGTGCTCATCTCACCGCTCCCGCGCACCGAGCGCGGCCTGAACATCCTCACCACGGCCCCCTCGGGCAAACGCGAATCCGCAATCACGCTCATCGCTCTGGCCATCCGCCCCGTCATGCCCGTCGATGAACCGGCCGCCCTGTCCGCCAGCATCGCCGCCTGCGCCTGGCGCTCCCCGACCGACCACGGCACTCCGGCCGCGCGCCTCGCCGCAGTCCGCAAGACAGCCCGAACTCGCCTCCGAACCATTCTCGCCGCCCCCAAGCGCTTCACAGCACTCCCCGAAGACCTGCGCAGCGAACTGATCGCCACCGTCCTCGGCCAATGCATCCAACTGGCCGGCCGGGGCCGACGTGGTCAGACCCACGTCGAACTCCACTTCATCGACGGTGCCTTCCACGACTCCACCTGGGGAACGGACCTGCCGACCCTCGTACGCGAGCTCTACGAGAGCTACACCCCCCAAGAACTCACCGGAACCGGCCGCACCTACGGGCGCACCGCCGAGGAGTTCCTCGACTACGCCCAAGCTCCGCACCTGCTCACCGGGTTGCGCAAGGGGTACCCAGAACACTTCGGAGTAGCCGCATGACCCTGTGTCCCCCCGGAGACGAACACCGCAAGCGCGCCGGCCTGCTGCAATACCGCACCCACCCATCGGTCCTGGGCACCGTCTTCGCCTACCGCCCCGGCCCCGACGCACTCGGCCTGTGGCACGACATGTGCCGCGCATACAAAGAGCGTGTGGGCGACAAGAAGCAGGACGTCCAGCCGCCGTACCGAGCCCTCGAAGCCATCCTGCGCGCTGTGCTGGGCACCTGGGCACGCTGGGACGTCAGCAACGAACAGGCTCAGCTCCTCACCGCCGCCGAGATGACCGACGAAGACCGGCGTGACGTCTTTGCCTACTGGGGCGAAGCCTTCCTCCCCGACGGGCCAGGGCACCAAGCCGTCCTGCAGCTGGCCGACTTGATCGCAGCAGCACCAGCCCTGCCCTACCCAGCCCTCCCCCGTTCCGTGGCCGGACGACGCACCTTGACCTGGTGGCCCGGTGAACTGGCCCGCTGGCGCCTGGCCGAGGACCTGGCCGCCATCGAATGGAAGCTCGGAGGCAAGGAGCCGACCCGCTTCGTGCTCTGCACCGACGGGACTCTCGCTGCCATCGGCCACGAGCTGCCCAGCGCACCGGACGCAGAGGGACGGCTGCACCGCCTCCTGCCACGTATCAAGATCGGAACCGCAGCCGCAGGGCACTCCGCCCGGCACGCCGTCACCGTCAACGCCGTCACCACACTCTTGGCCAACCGCTGGTACGGCGTCGCCACGGTCCTGCTTTCCAATCCCGACCAGCCGCTCGCCATCTCCGCCCACACCGATGGGCCACTCTGGAATCGGCGCCTGAACGTGCCCGCTGTAGCGGCCAGTCGGCGTCTGGCCGGACTGCCGCGCCTGACTCGCCGTGTACCGCCATTCCCCGACGAACTGGAGGAGAGCGCCATTGCGGCCGGGTCTCCGCTCGGTGCTGTCCGGGCCGTGGCGCCCGAAAGCATCACCACACCCGGCCTGGGCCGCGGCCACGGAATGGAGATGTTCCGGCGGATCGAGTCCCACATCGACCAGCACTGTGAGGCATACCGGGACCAGACCCCCGTCTACATCGAGGTGCCGGGCCTCTCGGTTCCCACGACGAAGACCGGCGTGCGTACGAGCGGGCCGATCCTGCCCGAGCACCTTCCTGCCGCCATGGACGCCGCAGGCATCGACCGGCTCCTCCTTGTGGTGCTTTACCACAACGACGAAGTCCGCTCTCGTGTCCAACGGGAGATCGCACGCCAGTGGCACCTGGGAGACGACTTCGTTGCCTGGGACGGCGATGTGAAGGACAACGTCATCCCCGACCGTGTCGACGTGCTCTTCCTGGAGGACAAGGTGGGCGCCCTCGCACACGGGCCGGCCACCGCGGAGCGCAGACAGCAGCAACTCGACGAACTTCTGGCACCTTTCCAGCAAGAAGACCGAGTCATCGCCGCCATCTGCGAGACAGAGTGGGACCCCAATCGGAAGTACCCCACGCCGGAGGAGAAGGTGAAAGCGGAGGCCGAGGACGGCAAGTGGCCATCCAAAGCAGCACTCGCCAGGCTCGAGATCGGCTCGCAGTACATCAAACAGGCTCCCCCTCCGGTGCCCACAGTCAAAAAGAACGGCGAGCCGTGCAAGCCGTACTTCATCGAACGAGAGACCAAAGCGCGCGAGGGCGGCCTGGCCAACTCCACGGAGAACGCCGTCCGCGACTTATTCCGCGGGCTTGGTGTCATCGACCACCGACTCGGCACCGCATTCGGGAAGATTCCGCTCCCTGACTACTGGCACATCGGCATCCATATCCGACGGCACGCCCAGCCCCGCCAGTACGGGCAGCGGAACACCAAGCCCGCCCCGCTCACCATCGTGCTCACAGCCATCCGGCCCGTCGGCGGTGTGACCGAGCCATGGACTGCATGGGCCTATTCACCCATCACCTCGCGATGGGAGCCCTACCGCAAGACCCGACTTGCCGTTCACTCCGCTGACCTCGGACTGGACGTCTCCAGCTTCCCCACCATCGGAGACGAAAGTCATCAGGCATCGGCAGCAGCACAGATCACCGAAGCCGCGCTCCTGGCCGCACGTACCCAGCTGCCTCAAGCCGCCTCTATGGTCATCTACGTCAATGGCGATACCAGCGAGCCCACTTGGGCCGGCCTCCGAGACGAAAACCTTGGACAGCAGCCACCCGTAGATCTGCCCAGGCCCGCTTCATGGCTCCCCGGCCATGGTCTTCCCCGACGCCAACGCCCCCTCGCGGTCGTCCGCACCATCACGGACATCGAACGCATCGGAAGGCCGACCGGCGGCTACGTCTGGGGCAAGAATGGAAAGTGGGAGCGGACGAAGACCACCGAGAGCCCGTTCCAGCTCGTGTCCGACGACGGATCGAGCTACCTCCCCGACTTCCTCCTCACCACCGTGCCGCGCGCCTGGGCCGCCGGCCCTCCCGGCCGTTTCGGGGCGGAGTACTCGCGATTCGCGCCGGAAGCGGCCCAGCGGCAAAGGAAGAACGGATACGCGCACACAGCCGTACGTCTCACAGTGATTCCCACCGCGGACAACACCGATGCGGATCTGATCGGTAAGGGAGGGATCGTCCTCATCAATCAGGGTGTCAGCTGGGACGGCCGACAAACCGAACCCTCGCCCTCTCGGTTGGCGAAACAGATCGATACCGACCACCCCTACTACCGGCGTAGTAGCGAAGAACCAGAAGCGCCCATCGCGGTGCCGGACCCTGCCAACACCTGACGCGTTGGCAGGTCGTTGATATCGCCGTCGCCCGCAACCAGTCCGGCAAGGGGAACGCGAAATGCAGCGACGACTCACGGATTTCAGAAACCGGAGGGAAGGACGCTGCATCCTCTTGACCAGCCGCACGAAGAGGCCCCGCCGGAGCAATCCGCAGGGATGTCACGACGTATCACGAGCGTATTGCCAACACCAGACACCCTCACACCACGGGCCCCGAACGGGACCTTCTGGATTGTCCTGAACCAGCTGCAACCTCGCGGACGGTTCCTACGACATGTGGGATGCAGTCCCGCGCGGATCCTCGCTGGTGCCGCACCACGAAGGAGCTACTGGCACTGTGCGCAGGTGGCCGAGAAGGATCGCTGGGCACCCCAGAATTCCCGGCACCCTGCAACACATGTGCAGCCAGGAGACTGTCTGACCAGCAGCGCCACGGACCTGACGGCCCATCAGAACGAGCGTCATATGAGCGTCCAGACGCCTCGCGGAGCGTCATTTCAGCGTCAAGATATCGCCCGTAACGCACACAATGCACATTGCGCACATCAACCAAAACCGCAGGTCAGGCACCCTTTGCGATGGGTTCAAGGATCGCGACGCACTCCACGTGGTGCGTCATCGGAAAGACGTCGGCCCCCAACGGCGGGATTTGAACTTTAGCCCTACCCAGGCAGCGTCAGACTCACGCTTTGCGCTCATCCGCTCGGCGCCAGGCTTCTGCCCTGGCCTCGCAGGCAGTCACTCAGCGTGCCCTTGGCAGCGCCTCCGGTGGAATGACGTCCCGTTCCACAACAGCCCGCCACGACGGTCTTCCTGGGGAGAATCTGGGGAGTATCGACGGTCCTGGGGAGCGCGTGGGGAGAATCGACCGCGTAAGGCAGCACGATCCCGAAAGACGCTGAAAGACTTATCCGCGCAGGTCAGAGGTGGGCACAGCCGCATCGATGCAGGTCAGCGCCACCAGGTAGACAACTTCATGACGTACGGGGCGAGATCGTCGGCCTCGACGAGCCCGGGGAGTGATCCGCCTTCCCTCATCGGGGTGACATAGCGGGTCGCCGTGACTTCGGTGAGCATTGCCCCAGGTTAGGCGACACATCATCGCCGTAGGAAAAGTCGATCCGGCATTGAACGTTCCGGTCCGGCGGCCCGTATGAGTGTGTGCCATCCCCCTCGAACCGAAGGGAAACACCAGTAATGACCGCTTCGCACGAGTCCGTATCCGCCCCGACCCGCCGTACCGTCGTCGCGGCCGTGGGAGCCGCCGGTATCGCCGCCGCGCTCACCGCGTGCGGGAGCTCGGACGATTCGTCGTCCTCCGAGCCGGCGGGGAACGCGGCCAACGACGGCGCGGCCAAGGACGGGGCAGGGAAGGAACTCGCCAGGACCGCGGACATCCCCGTCGGCGGCGGAAAGATCTTCGGTGACGCGGGCGTGGTGGTCACGCAGCCGAAGAAGGGCGAGTTCAAGGCCTTCACGAACATCTGCACCCACAAGCAGTGCCCGGTCACCGCGATCGAGGGCGGCACCATCAACTGCCCGTGCCACGGCAGCAAGTTCTCCATCGAGGACGGCAGCGTGAAGCACCCGCCCGCCGCGCAGCCCCTGGCCGCCAAGGAGATCACCGTCTCCGGCGACTCGATCACGCTCGCGTAGCGCCGCGGATCAGCGGCCTCGGCGCGGGTGCTTCCAGCAGGTGAGCACGTCCTGTGTGGACGTCACGGTGGCAACGAGGGCGAGCGTGTTGCGGATCATCGCGGGGGTGTAGTCGGACGGCACCCCCGCGATCGCGTCGGCG
Source organism: Streptomyces sp. NBC_01003 (assembly GCF_045162695.1). Lineage (NCBI taxonomy): Bacteria > Bacillati > Actinomycetota > Actinomycetes > Kitasatosporales > Streptomycetaceae > Streptomyces > Streptomyces sp. NBC_01003. The sequence continues at coordinate 8,217,136 of NZ_CP108707.1, read as the reverse complement.
GGCACGGCGACGGTGTAGCCGCGGTTCACCGCGTCGAAGACGGCGTTCGGTATGGCCACGTTCGCCGAGACGCCGGTGACGATCAGCGTCCGGCAGCCGAGGTTGCGCAACAGGGCGTCCACGTCGGTGCCCGCGATGGGCGAGAGGCCGTGCAGCCGGCGTACGACGATGTCCTCGTCCGCCACCTCGACGGGCGGCGCGATCCTGACCGCCTCTGTGCCGGAGATCTGCTGTACGGGCAGGCGCGCGGCGGCGCGGAACAGCCGTCCGTTGTGGTTGGCACCGCGCCCGTCGGGCCGCCGCTCCGCCACGGCGTGCAGCACCTGTACGCCGCTCTCGTGGGCACCCGCGACAAGTCGCGCCACATTGCCGAGCGCCCCGGACGACCTGGCCTCCTCGGCGAGTTCGGGCAGGGCGCTGTCAGGGCCGACGACCCCCTGCTGGCACTCCACGGTCAGCAGTACGGCGGTGGCCGGATCGAGCAGTTCGGCGAGCTCTTCGTACGACGGCACGGGGTCCCCCTGTCGCAGGCGTCCTGAGCGGCGAGAGATTAGCCACCATTGCGTCGCAGGGGAAGACACCGCATGCTTCTGATCTGACACACCGTCAGCAAGAGGCGCTCGAAGGGGAGTACGCATGGCCGTCACACAGCGTCGGGGCCGCAAGATCATGATGACGCCGGCCGAGCTGGACGAGTTTCTTGGATCCCAGCGCACGTGCCGCGTCGCCACCGTCTCGCCCGACGGCTCCCCGCACGTCAGCACTCTGTGGTTCGTCTGGGACGGCGCCTGCCTGTGGCTGTACTCGATCACGCGCAGCCGCCGCTGGGCCGACCTCCTCAAGGACCCACGTATCGCCGTCGTGATCGACGCGGGCGAGGAGTACGGGGAGCTGCGCGGCGCCGAGCTGTCGGGCACGGTGGAGTTCGTCGGGGAGAGCCCGCGCACCGGCGAGCCCGTGCCCGAACTGGACGTCCCCGAGCGGCTGTTCGCCCGCAAGAACTTCGCGATGGACGAGATGGTGCACGACGGCCGGCACGCCTGGGCCCGGCTCACGCCCGACAAGATCGCGTCGTGGGACTTCAGGAAGCTGGCGTCGCTCTAGCTCTCACTCGGGGAGCCGTCTCCTGAGGAGCCACCTCCTGGGGCGACGTCCCCGCCCAGACTCGCGCCCACGCTCCGGAGCGCCCTCACCGCCGCCCTGATCGACGGCCGCCGGTCCGCGTCGGCCCGCCACACGACGTAGACGTGCCGGCGTACGCGCCGACGCACCGGCACGGTCACCACCCCGTCCGGCACCGGATCGCGCCCGAGGAGCGGGGCCACGCACACGCCGAGTCCGGCGGCGACGAGGCCGAGCTGGGTGTGGGTCTCGGCAGCGCGATGGCCTATGCGGGGCTCGACGCCCTTGGCGCGCAGCGTGAAGAGCAGCCACTCGTGGCAGAACTCGCCCTCGCCCCACGTGATCCACTCGTCGTCGGCGAAGTCCTCCAGGCCCACCTCGCGGCGCCCGGCGAGGGGGTGGTCCGCCGGCATCGCGACATCGGCGGGGTCGTCGAGGATCGCCGCCTTGACGAGGCCGTCGGGGAGCGGCATCGGCTTGTTGTACCAGTCGAGCACGACCGCCAGGTCGAGGTCTCCGCGCACGACCCCGGCGACGCCCAGCTCGGGCTCCAGCTCCTGCGAACGCAGTCGCAGCCCGGGGTGCTCCGCGCGCAGGGCGGCGAGGGCGCGCGGGAAGAGGCCGCGGGCGGCGGTCGGGAACGCGGAGATCCGCAGCTCCCCCACGACCTGCCCGCGGTGCGCCTCCAGGTCGGACTGCGCGAGCTCGACCTGGGACAGGATCCGCCCGGCGTGCTCGGCGAGCAGCCGCCCTGCGTCGGTGAGGCGCACTCCCCTGCCGTTCTTGGCGAGGAGCTGCTGCCCGACCTCGCGCTCCAGCTTGGCCATCTGCTGCGAGACGGCGGACGTCGTGACGTGCAGCCCTGCCGCGGCGCCGCTGACGGACCCGTGGCGGGCGAGTGCGTCGAGGGTGCGCAGGCGCTCCAGGTTCAACATGTAAGTGATGCTAAGCGATACCAGGGAACAAGTCTCGCTTGTGCTAAGAGGTTGCGGGGCGGCATCGTTACGCCCATGAGCACCGTCGCCTCCTCGTCGCCCCCTGCGACTCCGGCCCCCGCGCCTTCCGAGATCTCCGCCGACAACCCTGTCTCCTCGCCTTCCGAGATCCCTACCGAGTCCCCTGCCTCAGCCCGCCCCCGCCGCGCTCTCGACTGGCGCGTCCGCTTCGGCGTCCTGTCGCTGATCTGGGGCTTCAGCTTTCTCCTCATCAAGGTCGGCACCGAGGGCTACGCGCCGTTCCAGGTGACGCTGGGGCGGCTCGCGTTCGGTACGGCGGTGCTCGCCGTGGCCATGGCCGTGAAGCGTGAGCGGCTGCCGAGGGGCCTGCGGACGTGGGGGCACATCGCGGTGGCGGCGCTGCTGCTCAATTCCCTGCCGTTCTCGCTGTTCGCGTTCTCCGAGCAGACGATCCCGTCGACGCTGGCCGGTATCTGCAACGCGACGTCGCCGCTGTGGGGCATGGCCCTGTCGCTGGTGGCGCTCTCCGAGGACCGGCCCACGCGCCGCCGGGTCGCGGGGCTCGGCATCGGCTTCCTCGGGGTGCTCACGGTCCTCGGCGTGTGGCAGGGCTTCCACGGCCTGGACCTGGCCGGCACGGCGATGGCGCTGCTCGCCTCGCTGAGCTACCCGGTCGGCTGGATCTATCTGCGCCGCACGCTGGCCGGGACCGGCCACTCGAACCTGTCGCTCTCGGGAGCGCAGCTCCTGATGGCCACGGTCCAACTGGCCGTCGTCACCCCGGTGTTCACCACGCTCCCGGCCCACCTCCCGGTCGTGCCCCTGCTCGCGATCGTCGCCCTGGGCGCACTCGGCACCGGCCTCGCCTTCCTCATCCAGTATGGCCTGGTGGCGGAGGTCGGTCCGACCACGGCGCAGATGGTCACGTATTTCATCCCGGTGATCGCGACGGCCGCGGGGGTCGCCCTGCTCGGCGAGTCCCTGACCTGGTCCACCCCGATCGGCGCGGTGATCGTGCTGGCGGGCGCGGCGCTCACACAGTCCAGGGCGCGAACCCCTCGGCGCGGCGCTCAGCCGTAACGGCGCGCGGGGGCCGGCCCGGTGGCGGACGCGACGGCGTCGGCCATCGGGCCGATGTCGTCCGCGCCGAGCGTCGACACCGTGATCCGCACCCCGGGCGCCGCCCCCATCCGGAAGCGTGCCCCCGGTGCGACGGCCCACCCGGCGTGCAGCAGCCGCGCCACCGCCCCCGTCTCGTCCGGCACGGGCACCCACACGTTCATGCCGCTGCGCCCGTGCGCCTCGACCCCGCGCTCGGCGAGCGCCGCGATGAGCGCGTCGCGCCGCTGCCCGTACGACGCGGCGACGGCGCGCGTGTCCACCGCCCCCTCGGTCCACAGCCGCGCGACGGCCCGCTGCAGGATGCGGCTCACCCAGCCGGGGCCGAGGCGCTGCCGCCCCTGCACCCGGTCGACCGTGACCGCGTCACCCGTCAGCACGGCGAGCCGCAGGTCGGGTCCGTAGGCCTTTGCGGCGGAGCGGACGAACGCCCAGTGCCGCGTCACACCGGCCAGCGGGTACAGCGGCAGGTCGACGATCCCGTGCCCGTGGTCGTCCTCGATGAGCAGTACGTCCTTGTGGGCCGCCAGGACTTTGCGCAGCGCACGCGCGCGTGGCGCGGTGACGGCGGCGCCGGTGGGGTTCTGGGCCCGGTCGGTGACCACGAGGGCCCGCGCCCCCGCGCCCAGCGCCCGCTCCACCTCCTCGGGCAGCGGACCGTCGTCGTCCACGCCGACGGGCACCGTGCGCAGCCCGAGCGCCGGGACCAGGTCGAGCATGCTGCCCCAGCCCGGATCCTCGACGGCGACGGCGTCGCCGGGCTTCAGGTGTGCGGCAAGCACCCGCTCGATGGCGTCGAGGGAGCCCGAGGCGACGGCGACAGGCCCCTCGGGGATCCCGTCCTCGTCGAAGGCCACGCGCGCGTGGCGTGCCAGTTCCGGCTCCAGGGGCCCGTCGCCGTAGAGGACGGGCGCCTTGTCGCCCTGCGCGGCCGCCCAGGCGAAGGCCTCGGCCAGCGGGGGCAGCAGGCCCGTATCGGGATTGCCGTTCGAGACGTCGCGCACCCCGGCCGGTACGTCGACGCGGATCAGCTCGCGCGCCGTCGTGGCCGGCTTGGACCGCACGCGGCTGCCGCGGCGCCCCGCGGTCTCGATCACTCCGCGCTCACGGAGCGTGCGGTAGGCGGCCGCGACCGTATTGGGATTGACCCCGAGATGCTGGGCCAACTCCCTCATGGGCGGCAGAAGTTGACCCGGCTGCAGGTCACCTCCGCCCACCGCGCGCTCCACGCTGGCCGCAATCTCTGCTGCGCGCCGTCCTTCGATCGGATACTCTCCTAGCACAAAGCAGATTATGCACTAGTGCAATGGAGTTTGCAATGAGCGTGGCATCCGAGCCCGGCACCGTCGCTTCCGGGGACGCCTCCGCCTCCTACCCGGCGACCGACCGCACCGTCCCGGCCCGCATGCGCGAGCGGACGTACTACGACCGTGAGCTGGTCCACTCGATACTCGACGAGGCGTACATCTGCCATCTCGGGTTCGTCCGCGACGGCTCCCCCGTCGTGCTGCCGACCCTGTACGGCCGCGTCGGCGAGACCCTCTACGTGCACGGTTCGACGGGGGCGCGCGTCCAGCGCATGGCGGGCGCGGCCGACCCCGGTCTGCAGGTCTGCCTGACGGTCACCCATGTCGACGGTCTGGTACTCGCGCGCTCCGCCTTCCACCACTCCCTCAACTACCGCTCCGTGGTGGTGCACGGCCTCGCCCACCAGGTGACCGACCGCGACGAGAAGCGCACGGCGCTCGACGCGATCGTCGACCACGTGGTGCCGGGCCGCGCCCAGGACTCGCGCCCCGGGAACGACAAGGAACTCGCGGCGACATCCGTCCTGCGCCTCGACCTCGCGGAGGTCTCCGCGCGGGTCCGCGCCGGCGGACCCAACGACGACGAGGAGGACCTCGGCCTGCCGTACTGGACCGGCGTCGTCCCGCTCACCAAGGGCCACGGCGCACCGATCCCGGCCGACGACCTGGCGCCGGGCATCGCGGTGCCGGACTACCTGACGGGTCTGTAGGACGCTTCCATGGCGCCCTTGGGGACGAGCCCGCCCCGGTGAGCTTCGATACGCGCACCGGGGCGCCCTCACCGGCTACCTCGCGCGCGCCTCGGCCACGGCGAGCCCGGTCACCGCGGCCAGCATCAGGACCGTGCCCGCCACCGTCGGCGCGGTCAGCCGCTCACCGAGAAGCGCGACCGCGATGACGGCGGCGCTCACCGGTTCGAGCAGCATGATCACCGAGACGGTCGCGGACCTGACGACCGCGGCGCCCGAGAAGTACAGGGCGTAGGCGAGCGCAGTAGGTACTGACGCGATGTAGACCAGCATCCCCAGCACCTGGAGCGGCTGGGAGGTGTGCGGCACCAGACCCTCCAGCGCACCGAGCGGCAGGAGGCTCACCGCGGCGACGGCGAACGTCAGGACGGACGTGTCGAGTTGATCGCCCGACCGGCCGTCCCGCCCGAACCACCGCGTCAGGAGGGTCATCACGGCGTATCCGGCCGCGGAGACCAGGGCCCAGGCGACCCCGGCGGGACGCACGGCCGCGCCCCCGCCGCCGAGCACCAGGACAGCAAGGCCCGCGAGCGCGCCCAGAACGGCCAGCAGCCCGCCGCCGCCGAGACGTTCGCCCATGATCAGGCGCGCGCCGAGGGCGATGAGTACGGGACCCGCGCCCAGGGTGACCACGGTGGCGACGGCGAGTCCGGTCGCCTGGACCCCCGCGAAATACGCGGTCTGGAAGACGCTCAGGGCGATCCCGGTGACGACGATCCGCACCGCCTTGCGCAGGCGCGGTTCCACCACGGGCCGGGTCCTGCGCGGTCGCAGGGCCCGCGCCACGAGCAGCAGTGCGAGGCCGCCCACGCAACGCCAGAACGACAGGGCGGCGGGGCCGAGGTCGCTGGCCCGGAAGACCAGCGAGGCGGCCGCGCCCGCGGTGCCCCAGGCGGCGCCGGCGACGACGAGGTAGAGAAGCCCGCGCCCGACGGGCAACAGCGGTGCTGCCCCGGCGGGCGACGTACGGGACGAGGTGTCGGCTGAGTCAGCCGCGACAGTGTGCGACACGTGGTTCTCCACGAAGAATGGCCTCCGCGCCCCACGGACGGGGGCGGGGCAGGGACACGGACTGTCGTCTGCGGGCAGCCGTGAGCCGCTCGGGTCGTCCCGAGCCGGATCTTCGTCAGATGGGTCGCCGGAGCACGATGCTCCGGACGGCCACCGCCCGCGTTACGCGGCCGGGGGCGGAAGCACGAGTGCGCGTGAATGCATGATCAACACCTTAGTTCGCGCTGCCGCGACCGGACAACGTCTTGTCCGGCGACTGCGGGGACGCGTCGTTCGGGGCGGCCCCACCCGCCACGGCCACCACCTCGGGCTTCGCCGGGGCCGAGGACTGCGCGATGAACGCCCCGACCAGGACGACCGCGCCGCCGACGATCTGCGGTGCCGACAGGTGCTCACCCAGGAGCACCCAGGCCAGCACGGTCGCGATGACCGCTTCCAGGCAGGCCACGACCCCGGCCACCTGGGGCGAGAGCCGGCGCACGGAGAGGACTCCGGTGACGTAGGCGATGACCGTGGCGATCAGCACGATCCAGCAGAGCAGCAGCCACGCGGGCACGGAGGTGCCGTTCATCGAGGCGCTGCCGCCGAGCACGGACCAGTCCATGCCCCAGGGGCGCGCCACAACCGTCAGGACGAGGGCGCCGACGAGCAGCCCGTACGCGATCACGCCGAGCGGGTCCGGCGCCCGGTCCCCCGCGTCGCTGCCCTGGTCGGACAGGACGAAGTAGCCGACCTGGCAGCAGGCGGCGGCGAGGGCGAGCAGCAGGCCGATCAGGTCGACGCTGAGGCCCGCCCACACCTCGACGACGCAGGCGAGACCGCCTACGGCGAGGACCACGCCGAGCGCGGCGGCGCGCGTCACGGGCCTGCGCTGCACGAAACGCACCCAGCCCAGAACCAGCGCGGGGGCGAGGTACTCGATGAGGAGCGCGACGCCTACGGGGATACGAGAGATCGCGGCGAAGTAGCAGGCCTGTACACCGGCGACGGCGAGCAGGCCGAAACCGGCGAGCAGCGCGGGCCGCTGGACGACCAGGGAGCGATGTCGCCAGGCGACGGGCAGCATGACGAGCGCGGCGCCTGCGACGCGCAGCCACACCACGTGGAGCGGGTCGAGACCCGCCTCGATCAGCGGCTTCGCCGCCACACCGGAACCGCCGAAGGCGAGCGCCGAGACAAGGGCGAGCCCCAGTCCGACACCTCGCCCGCGGTTCGCCTGAATCCCCTGAGACGCATGCACCGGCACATCATGACAGCCGGCGTCATGACCGTCATCCCCAATGACCCCTGTCTCACGTGCCGGACGCGCCGGGCAGGACGAACGGGGGGCACGGCCTCAAGAGGCACGCCCCCAAACAGAACCAAGCCTCAACACAAAGCCACGCCTCAGCCCGAAACCGCTCGCCTCAGCACTCGGCCTCGACACGCCGCCGCAGGCTCTCCGCATCGACCCCGGCCCGCCGGAGCACCTCGACCGCGCGGCACTCCCGGTCCGCCGCGAGCGAGGTGAGGAGGTCGACGCCGCGCACACGCGGGTCGCCGCGGCCCTCGGCGCGGTCGAGCGCGGCCTCCATCGCGGCGGCCGCGGCGGGCGACCAGCCGAGCCCCGTCACGACCGGCACGGCACCCGAGTCCTCGACGGTGCCCTGCCACTGAAGGCCGTAGCCGATGCTCCGCTGCACGAGATAGCCGAGGAGGCGGGCCAGCTGCGGGCCGCCGTCGAAGGCCTCGCGCACCTGCGGGTCGGACTCGAGGAGCGAGTGCAGGAGGTGCGCGGTGTCGATCTGACGGTCCCCGTCGCGGACGGCTCTGCGGCGAGCGCCGGCCACCACCGACGCGAGCTCGGGACTGAGCCTGGCGTCAACATCTGCACGGCTGTGGCCGCTTGCCGCGGCCTCGGACGGGGTAGGGCTTTGCACATCTCCCACCTCATCAGTCCCTGTCCGGCCGGGCATCCCCGGCGGGAAGCATTTCCACGTCCGACACAGGGTGGGCACGCATGAGCGGGTTCTCCTCCTTACGGATGAGATCGCGCCTTTTTACCCCGAGGGGCGCGCGCCGCCTTGCATAGCGCCCCTCACGCAACCGCAGACATAACGGAACTCGTCCTTCACAAGTATGAAGAGCAGGTGCTGGCTCGTGGCCCTGCCGGCGATCGACGGCAGACAGTACGTGTATCGGGTGTACGCACCCGACGACGCACTGCTCGCCGACCTGTTCTGGGACGCCTGGCACTGCCACGACGAGGGGCCGTTCCCGCGCGCGTCGGACCTCTTCGACGCCGCGGTCATCGAAAAGCTCGGCTGACGACGACCTGCTCTCTCCCCCACTTCTGACAGTTCATCAGTATTGAATGTTCGAGGTCCTGCGGCTACTTTCCGCGACACCACGGCTGCGCCCGCCGCAGCTCTCGTCGAGAAGGGGTGGTCGCATGGCCGAAGTCAGCGCGGAAGCACGGATCGGGGCACCCGCGGAGAAGGTCTGGGCCCAGCTCACCGACTTCACCGCGTACGGGGAGTGGAACGCCACACACACGAGCTTCCCGAAGGGCGCCCCCACGGCGCTCGAAGTGGGCGGCACCTTCGAGGAGAACATGAAGCTCATGGGCTTCCCGGCGGAGGTGACCTGGACCGTCGAGGACCTGGAGACCACCCGCACCCTCGCCATCAAGGGCAAGGGTCCGATGGGCGTCACCGTCGGCACGCGCTACACCCTGACCGCGGACGGCGACGGCACGACGGTCCGCATAGACGGCGAGTTCACCGGCGCCGCGGTGTCCCTGATGGCGGGGAAGCTCAAGGACTCGGCGACGGCCGCCCTCAACGAGTCACTGCGCAAACTGGCCGGCCTCGTCGCCTGAGTCGGCCGGCCGCGCGCGCGAACACGCGAAAGGCGCCCCGCACGCTCGGTGCGGGGCGCCTTCATCTGTCGGTACGGGGCATCACCCCCCCCGGCGGACCTCAGTCCTCGTCGGCGAGGATCAGATACAGCTTCTTGCGGGCGTCGTTGATGACGGTCAGCGCCTTCTCGCGCTGCTCCTTGCTGCCGGTCTTCCAGACCTGCCCGAACGCCTCCATCAGACCGAAGCCGGCCTGCCGGATCTCGTTCAGGGTGTCCCAGTCGACCCCGCGCCCGGCCTCTTCCCAAGGGGCGTCGGGTCCCTCGTCGGCCGCGGAACGGCCGGACTCGGTGAGCGCGAACAGCTTCTTGCCGCCCTCGCTCTCGCTGGCGATCAGGCCCTCGTCCTCGAGCAGCTGGAGGGTCGGGTACACCGAACCCGGGCTGGGCTTCCATGCCCCGCCGCTGCGCTCGGCGATCTCCTGGATCATCTCGTAGCCGTGCATCGGACGGTCCTTCAGGAGGGCCAGGATCGACGCGCGTACGTCGCCGCGCCGTGCCCTTCCACGAGGTCCGCCCCGGCCGCCGCGCCCGCCGCCGCCCCAGGGTCCCGGGCCGAAGCCCGGCCCGAAGGGGCCGAAGGCGGCGCGCCGCCCTTCGAAGCCGCCCCGACCGGGATGGCCGGGCCCGCACTGTCCATGTCCGTGTCCGTGTTCATGCTCGTAGCCATGGGAACGCATCGCAATCATTCCTTCCATCGTTGATCGGTCGCGATGCGTCAACGATATATCGGAACTGTTCGGCTGACAACCCTGCGCCGGTCCAGCTCTCCCGAATTGGCCTTGGCCCGCGCGTTCGCCGTCCCCGTAGCGTCAGCCCATGCGCATTCGAATCGTGGACGCCTTCACCGACCGCCCCTTCGCCGGCAATCCGGCCGGCGTACTGCTCCTCGACGACTTCCCCGACGACGCCCGGCTCCAGGACATCGCCACTGAGGTCAACCACGCCGAGACGGCCTTCGCCCACCCGCTGCCCGCCGGCGGCACCGCCGACTGGGCGCTGCGCTGGTTCACCCCCTCCACCGAGGTCGACATGTGCGGCCACGGCACCCTGGCCACCGCGCACGTGCTGCACAGCACCGGCGCGGCCGACGGCCCGGTCCGCTTCGCCACCCGCAGCGGCGTGCTCGTCGCGACCCCGCACGAGGACGGCACGATCACACTCGACTTCCCGTCCGCGCCCCTGACCCGTGTCGAAAGCCCCGAAGGTGTCGCGGCCGCCCTGGGCGCCGAGCCGCTCTCCGTCCACGACACGGGCCGCCAGGTGGGCGACCTGCTCGTCGAGCTCGCGGACGAGAAGACGGTGCATGCCCTCGCACCCGACCTCAAGGCCCTCGCCGCCTGTTCCGAGCGCGGCGTCATCGCCACCGCCCGCGCCGCGGACCCCGACGGCGCCTACGACTTCGTCTCCCGCTGTTTCTTCCCCCGCGTCGGCATCGACGAGGACCCGGTCACCGGCAGCGCCCACACGGCCCTCGCGCCGTTCTGGTCCCCGCGCCTCGGCCGCGCCGAACTCACCGGCCTCCAGGCCTCCGCCCGCACGGGCTTCGTCCGCACCGAACTGCGCGGCGCCCGCACCCTGCTGACCGGCCGCGCCGTCACGGTCATCGAGGGCGACCTGCTCGCCTAGGGGGTCTCCCCCGATCCGAAGGAAAGGCCCTGGCATGCCGCAGGGGGCGTACGAAGATCACGTACGCCCCCTGCATCCGGCACCCGCCCCGGCCTCACGCCGTGGGCAGCCACCCGACCTTCCCCGCGAGCAGCGCGTATCCGACGAACGCGCCGATGTCGAGCAGCGAGTGCGCCACCACCAGCGGCCCGACCCGCCCCCACCGCCGGTACAGATACGCGAAGACCAGGCCCATCGCGAGGTTCCCGAAGAAGCCGCCGATGCCCTGGTAGAGGTGGTACGAGCCGCGCAGCACCGAGCTGGCCACGATCGCCGTGCCGGGTGTCCAGCCCAACTGCCCCAGCCTGCGCAGCAGATAGCCGACGACGATCACCTCCTCCAGGACGGAGTTCTGAATCGCCGAGAGGACCAGGACCGGGTACTTCCACCACACGTCGGGCAGCGCCTCCGGCACCACCGTGAGGTTGAAGCCGAGGCCACGGGCCGCCAGGTAGAAGGCGATACCCGTACTGCCGATGACCGCCGCGATCACCGCGCCACGGGTCGCGTCGAAGAGCGGTCTCGTACGGTCGAAGCCGATCGTCCGCATCCCGGCGCCCTCGCGCAGCAGCAGATGCGCGACGAGCGCGACCGGCACGAGCGCGCTCGCGATCCCGAACAACTGCCACGCCAGATCAAGCCACGGCCGCCCGGGAGCCGCCGAGGCGTTCAGGGTCGCCGCCTGGTCCTTCAGACCCCCCGGTTTGGTGACCGATCCGACAAAGCTGATCAGCGCAGACACTCCGCTCGCACCGAGCGAGAGCGCCAGGACGAGCAGTGTCTCGTTCCGAAGAATCCGTCGCGAAAGCCGCTCGTTCGGAAAAGAATCGGCCACCGCACCCGCCTCCGCCTGCACACCTGCCTCCAGTTGAGTAATCCCGCCTCATCCCCCACCCAGCCCCGCTAGGGTCTCGAATACAGGTACGAAGATCGCGCGCGACAGGCCGGGGGGACGAAGGCCGTTCTTTGGTGTACCTCTCCCCTTCCGTCGGGCCAGGCCGAAGGAAGGGCACCACCGCATGGGACGTCACAGCTTGCCCGACGAGTATGGGACGGACGCGGTCGGCCCCCGCCCCCGCACGCGCGGCCGGACCGTGGCCATCGCGACGGCGCTGGTCCTGGTGGTCGCCGGGGGCACGGCTCTCGCGGCCAGGAGCGGGCTGCTCTCCTTCGGCGGGGCCTGCGACGGCAAGACGGTCCACCTCGACATCGCCGCCTCGCCCGATGTCGCTCCCGCGCTGCGCGACGCCGCGGACCTCGCCCGCAAAAACCATCTGACCTCCGACGGGCAGTGCCTCGACACCCGCGTGCAGGCGGGCGACTCGTACAAGATCGCCGATTCCCTGCAGAAGGGCGGGAAGGGCGCCGGGGACTACGAGGCGTGGGTGCCGGATTCGAGTCTGTGGATCCAGCGCGCCGGCCTCGGCGGGAACGCCACCCCGGTCACGGCGATGGGCAACATAGCCTCCTCCCCCATCGGCATCAGCATGGTGCCGTCGGCCGCGAAGAGCATGGGCTGGCCCGCGAAGCAGTACACCTGGGCGCAGTTGACCGGCGCGGCCATGGAGGGCGACAAGCTGCGGCTCGGGACCGCCGACCCCGCGCGCAGCGCGACCGGTCTCCTCGCCCTGACCCGGCTGGGCGCCTCCACCAAGAAGTCCGGCTCGGAGGGCGACACCCAGGCCGCCGCCATGGCCAAGGCGCTCTCGCAGCGCACCACCGACAGCGACGGCCAGCTGACCGACACCCTGGCGCGCGACTCCTCCGGCACCGAGCAGGGCAATCCGCGCCGCAACCAGGCGCTGTTCCTCTCCGAGCAGTCCTCGTTCCGGTACAACGCGACCGCCGGCGACAAGGACGGGCTCGACCTCTTCTACCCGAAGGACGGCTCGCCGCAGCTCGACTACCCGTTCGCCCTGGTCGACGAAGGCGACAAGTCGACGGACGAGCGGCGGGCCGCCATCCGCTTCATGACCCTGCTCGGCGAGGACGCCGGCATCCGGATCCTGGACAGGCACGGCTTCCGGACGGACGACGAGGAGCCCTCGGACGCCGTGGTCGCCGGGGCGGGCGGCCGCAGCCCGCAGCCGTACGCGACGTCGGACTCCGAGCCGCCGACGGACAAGGAGCTCCAGGAAACCCTCGGCATGTGGACGATCACGGTGCAGAGCGCCCGGATCACCGTGGTCGTGGACGCCTCCGCCTCCATGGCGAACTACGTGCCGGGCCGCAACCAGTCCCGCATGGAGGTCACGAAGGCGTCGATGCTCCAGGCGCTCGCCACGTTCACGCCCGAGGACGAGATCGGCCTGTGGGAGTTCGCCACGCTCCTCGACGGGAACCGCGACTACCGCAAGCTCGTCCCCACCGAGCGCCTCGGTGACCGCAAGGGCGACGGCACCCAGCGCGACAAGCTGTCCGAGGCCTTCAGCGGCCTCCAGCCCGTGCCAGGCGGCGCCACGGGTCTTTACGACACCACGCTCGCGGCCTACGAGGAGGCGACGTCGTCCTACCGGAGCGGCAAGTTCAACGCCCTCGTGGTCGTGACCGACGGCGCGAACCAGGACCTCGGCTCCATCTCGCGCAGCCACCTCATCTCGCGGCTCCAGAGCCTCGCCGACCCCCAGCACCCGGTGCCGCTCATCGCCATCGCGGTCGGCCCTGACGCCGACAAGGACGAGGTCGAGCAGATCGCCGGGGCCACCGGCGGCTCCGGGCACCAGGTCAGCGACCCGGCCCAGATCCACGCGGTGATCCTCAAGGCGATCGTGGAGGCGGGCGCCAAGGGCTGACCGGGCTCGACCGACATGCCCGTCAGCCCAGTTGCACCGCCGGCGCCGGGAGCCCCACCGGCCACGTGTGCACCGGGTCGCCCGCGTGCATCAGCTCGCAGTAGCGCCGGGTGGTCGCCGCGAGCGCCGCGTCGCGCTCGAGGCCGCTCTCCAGCGCGCGGTGGAACGTGGCCGCCTGCCACGACGCCCCGTTGACCCGCCGCCGGCAGCGCTCCTCGATCACCCCGAGATAGAAGTCACGGTCGGCCGCCTCGACCCCCCAGGCGTCGAGCCCGGCGGCGGCCAGCGGCAGCAGCTCGTCCCGTACGAGCGTCACGGCGGGCACCTTCTCGACCCCGCCGAAACGGCCCCGGCGCGGCCAGTCGAGGCGCGCCTCGATCCCGTACCGGCACGCCTCGTCGAAGTTGCGCGCCGCCGCGTCGAAGGGCAGGCGGGTCCAGACGGGGCGGGCGTCCTCGGCGAGGGCGCGTACGACGCCGTAGTAGAACGCGACGTTCGCGATGACGTCGGTGACGGTGGGGCCCGCGGGCAGGACGCGGTTCTCCACGCGCAGGTGCGGCATGCCGTCGGCTATCCCGTACACGGGCCGGTTCCAGCGGTAGACGGTGCCGTTGTGCAGGACGAGTTCGCCGAGCGCCGGAACTCCGCCGTCGTCGATGACGCGCAGCGGCTCCTCTTCGTCGCACAGGGGCAGCAACGGCGGGAAGTAGCGCAGGTTCTCCTCGAAGAGGTCGTACGCGCTGCTGATCCAGCGCTCGCCGAACCAGGTGCGCGGCCGCACCCCTTGGGCCTGGAGCTCGGGCGGGCGGGTGTCGGTCGACTGCTGGAACAGGGGCGGCCGCGATTCGCGCCACAGCTCATGTCCGAACAGGAACGGCGAGTTGGCGCCGACCGCGACCTGCACGGCGGCGACGGCCTGCGCGGCGTTCCACACGTCGGCGAATCGGGAGGGCGTGACCTGGAGGTGCAACTGCACGGAGGTGCACGCCGCTTCGGTCACTATGGACCCCGAGCTGCAGCGCAGGTGCTCCACCCCGTCGATGTCGACCACGAAGTCCTCGCCGCGCGCGGCCACCATCTGGTCGTTGAGAAGGCTGTAGCGGTCCACGTCGGACAGGTTCGCGGAGACGAGATCATCGGGCGCGAGCGTCGGGAGAATGCCGATCATCACGATCCCGGCGTCCACCTCGTTCGCTTTCCGGTGGGCATAGGCGAGGCCCGTCCTGAGCTCCTCGGCGAGCCGGTCGAGAACCCGGCCTTCCAATCGATGGGGGGCAATGTTCACTTCCAGATTGAACATTCCGAGTTCGGTCTGGAAATCACGGCTCGCGATGCGCTCGAGAACTTGCGCATTCATCATTTTCGGCATGCCGTCGGACCCTGCGAGATTCAACTCGATCTCCAGGCCCATCAGATTCCTCGGGCGATCGAACCGCTGCTCCTCCAGGAGCCTCGCGAGCCCCACCAGACACTGCTGCAGCTTCCTGCGGTAGTGCCGTCGATCGGACAGGTCGAACGTGCCCGCCGCGACCTTCTCCCCCATGGAAGCGTCCCTCCTCGCATGGACGACCCGGCCACCCGGCCGCTGTGTCACGGTGGATGATGCCCAGGCAATGAGATCGATAACGCCCCGCTCTCCGCCGGGGGCGAGTAGGCTCGCAGCAGTTGTCACGGGGCACATTCACGAGGCATGCAGCATGTCGAAGATTCGGTTCCACCTAGCCTGGTGATAAACACCGACGAGAACCGGCCGTCCGCTCGCCGTGAAGATTACGAGGTCACAGGCCCGGCCCCGCTGGAAATCGGCAGATTTCCCTCATCTCGCCGACCGAATAACGCCTTGCCGAGCATTTTCGAGACGGCTAGCCGAAACACTGCGTGAACACGCGTCGTATAAACTCCGCGAACGAGGCAGAGAGTTGGCGCTCGCGGTACCTGCCCCCGCCCCCTCTGGCCCGGTCAGCAGACAGCGCCGTCCGCTCGTCCCGCCATGCCCTCGATCCACCGTGCCTGTCGAATGAGAGGCGACCCACCATGCCGCTGCATGTCCCTCCGGCTCCCGCGCCCGCCCTGCGCACCGTCCTCACGGCCCTCGGTTCCCCCACCGCAGTCCGCGAGGCCCGCACCCCCTCCCTGCGCTCCGCCCAAGGACCGGCGAGTCCCGAACTCCCGTTGCCCGTCCACGTACTGGACCGGGTCACGGGCAGCGCGGGCCCCTCGCCGACCCGACTCGCCGGCTGGCGGTTCCTGATCCGCTGCGGGGAGCGCGCGGTGGCCGCCGCCGACACGATGCTGACCGCCGACGGCTGGGCGTTCTCGCACTTCTTCGAGGGCCCGTACGTCGCGGCCACCGAACGCGCGCTACGCCAGGCCGAGTCCCTGCCCGCGGCCTACCAGCCGCGTCTGCTCTCGGTCCCGGAGCTGTACATGCTCACCCTGTGGCTGCACGGGGACTGCAACGCCGACGCCTCCACGGGACATCCCGCGGCCAGTGACCTCCTGGTCCCGCTCGCGCCCGCGCCGCCCGGCATCGCCGCCCACCGCCCACACCGGGTCGCCGAGCTGCTGCCCGTCCTCACCCATCGACTGACCCCCGCGCCACTTCTGGGCTCACCCGCCTGACGCGACCGGGCCGCCTCACGCGCCCGCGCCCCGCTACCGATGCCGACCGGTCGCGGGGCGCAGCCGTGCCCTCGCCCGCCCTTCCGGACTAGCCCGGTCAGGCCGGCCCGAACCACCCGAAGGGACAGTGCAGTTGGGGTGAACCGTCCGCACGGGTGACGCGTCCTCATCCAGTGAGGACCGCTGCGACGAAATACCTGCGGATTGACGCCCGTGGGGCAACACTGGGTTCCGGACCGACCGACAAACGGGGGGGCGGCCATGAACAACGCTTCGAGCCGCAGGACAGACAGCGACATCACACCCATCACCGACATCACTTCACAGGGAAAGATCCCATCCATGTGCCAGCACCAGCCACCGTGCCCGTCCGCAGACTCCGCCGACCGGGAGGCCGCGCTCCCTGTGGCCCACCACCCCGAACAGGGCTGGAGTCTGCTCTGCAACGGCGTCCTGCTCTTCGAGGACACCGGTGAGCTGCTGCCCAACGGCCAGATCATCGCTCCACACCGCCCCGTGCACGTCGTGACCGCGGCCTGAGCGGATCCGGACGCCGACGGCGTCCCCAGTACGAAAGGGCCGGCCCCGGGAAACCCGGAACCGGCCCTGACGCATGTCAGCGCGAGTATCAGTCCTCGTACGCGTCCATGGGCGGGCACGAGCAGACGAGATTCCGGTCGCCGTACGCCTGGTCGATGCGGCGGACCGGCGGCCAGTACTTGTCGGCGGCCACGACACCGGCGGGGAAGACCGCCACCTCGCGGCTGTACGCGTGCTCCCACTCGCCGCCGAGCGCGGCCGCGGTGTGCGGCGCGTTGCGCAGCGGGTTGTCCTCGGCGGGCCACCGGCCCGAACCGACCTTCTCGATCTCCCCGCGAATGGCGATCATCGCCTCGCAGAACCGGTCGAGCTCGGTCAGGTCCTCGCTCTCGGTCGGCTCGATCATCAGCGTCCCGGCCACCGGGAACGACATGGTCGGCGCGTGGAACCCGTAGTCGATGAGCCGCTTGGCGATGTCGTCGACGCTGACGCCGGTCGCCTTCGAGATCGGGCGCAGATCGATGATGCACTCGTGCGCGACGAGGCCGCCGGGGCCCGTGTACAGCACGGGGAAGTGCGGCTCGAGACGCTTGGCGATGTAGTTGGCGCTCAGCACCGCGACCTGCGTGGCCCGCTTGAGGCCCTCGCCGCCCATGAGACGCACATACGCCCACGAGATCGGCAGGATGCCCGCGGAGCCCCACGGCGCCGCGGAGATCGGGCCGACGCCGGTCGCGGGTCCGGCGGCGGGCTGCATCGGGTGGTTGGGCAGGTACGGCGCGAGGTGCGCGCGGACGCCGACCGGGCCGACGCCCGGACCGCCGCCGCCGTGCGGGATGCAGAACGTCTTGTGCAGGTTGAGATGCGAGACGTCGCCGCCGAAGTGGCCCGGCTTGGCGAGGCCCACCAGGGCGTTCAGGTTGGCGCCGTCGACGTAGACCTGGCCGCCGGCGTCATGCACCTGCGCGCAGATGTCGGCAACGTGCTCCTCGAACACACCGTGCGTCGACGGGTAGGTGATCATCAGGACGGCGAGCTCGTCGGCGTACTGCTCGATCTTGGCGCGCAGGTCGGCGATGTCGATCTCGCCGTCGTCGGCCGTCTTCACGACGACGACCTTCATGCCGGCCATCACGGCGCTCGCGGCGTTGGTGCCGTGCGCGGACGACGGGATGAGGCAGATGGTGCGCTGGTCGTCGCCATTGGCGCGGTGGTAGCCGCGGACGGCGAGGAGACCGGCCAGCTCGCCCTGCGAACCGGCGTTCGGCTGGAGCGACACCTTGTCGTAGCCGGTGACCTCCGCGAGGCGCTCCTCCAGCTCACGGATGAGCGTGAGGTAGCCCTGCGCCTGCTCGGCGGGCGCGAAGGGGTGCAGCTGGCCGAACTCGGGCCAGGTGACCGGCTCCATCTCCGTCGTCGCGTTGAGCTTCATCGTGCAGGAGCCCAGCGGGATCATGCCGCGGTCGAGCGCGTAGTCACGGTCGGCCAGCTTGCGCAGGTAGCGCAGCATCGAGGTCTCGGAGCGGTGCGCGTGGAACACGGGGTGCGTCAGGTAGCTGTCCCCGCGCAGGAGGCCCGCGGGCAGCGTGTCCTCGGCGGCCGCGTCGAGCGCGTCGACATCGGCCTCGACACCGAACGCGGTCCAGACGGCGCCCAGTTGGGTACGCGTCGTGGTCTCGTCACACGAGATCGACACGTGGTCGGCGTCCACCAGGTGAAGGTTGACGCCACCCTCGCGCGCGGCGCTGACGATGTCGGCGGCACGCCCGGCGGCCTTCACGGTCAGGGTGTCGAAGTACGCGCCGTGCACGACCTCGACACCGCCGGCCTTGAGGCCCTCGGCGAGCAGCGTCGCGTACCGGTGGGTGCGCCGCGCGATGCCCTTGAGTCCTTCGGGTCCGTGGTACACGGCGTACATGCCGGCCATGACGGCGAGCAGCACCTGAGCGGTACAGATGTTGCTGGTGGCCTTCTCGCGCCGGATGTGCTGCTCACGGGTCTGCAGCGCGAGGCGGTACGCCTTGTTGCCGTCGGCGTCGACGGAGACGCCCACGAGGCGGCCGGGCAGGCTGCGCGCGAACTTCTCGCGGACCGCCATGTAGCCGGCGTGCGGACCGCCGAAGCCCATCGGGACGCCGAAGCGCTGCGTGGTACCGACGGCGATGTCGGCGCCGAGCTCGCCGGGCGAGGTCAGCAGCGTGAGGGCGAGCAGATCGGCGGCGACCGTGACGACGGCGCCCAGCTCGTGAGCCTGCTCTATGACCGGCTTGATGTCGCGGACAGCTCCGGAGGCGCCCGGGTACTGGATCAGGACGCCGACGACGCCGCGCTCGGCGACCTCGGCCGGGATGCCCTCGGAGAGGTCGGCGACGACGACCTCGACACCGGTCGGCTCGGCGCGCGTCTGGATGACGGCGATGGTCTGCGGCAGCGCGTCCGCGTCGACCACGAAGGCGCCGTTCTTGACCTTGCCCATGCGCCGCGACAGCGCCATGGCCTCGGCCGCGGCCGTGCCCTCGTCGAGCAGCGAGGCGCCCGAGGTCGGCAGGCCGGTCAGCTCGGCGACCATCGTCTGGAAGTTGAGCAGTGCCTCGAGCCGGCCCTGCGAGATCTCCGGCTGGTAGGGCGTGTACGCCGTGTACCAGGCCGGGTTCTCCATGACGTTGCGCAGGATGACGGGCGGCGTGAACGTGCCGTAGTAGCCGAGTCCGACCATCGAGTCGAGGACCTGGTTGCGGTCCGCGAGGGAGCGGAGTTCAGCGAGCACCTCGGCCTCGGTGCGGGCCCCGGGAAGATCGAGCGCCTCGGCGCTCTTGATCACGTCCGGGACCGCGGCCGCCGTCAGCTCGTCGAGCGAGCCGTACCCGACCTGCGCGAGCATCTTGGCCTGCGCTGCTTCATCCGGACCGATATGGCGGTGCTCGAAGGGGATTCCCTGCTCCAGCTGGGAAAGCGGAATACGGTTGGCGGTCATTGCGGAGGCCTCCTGGTCACTGCGACCTGCGAGGGGCACCACGGCGCGGGTGCCCGGACGGCCTCCCCCTCTGTCATCTCAACCTGAGAGCTTCACCGGCGTGCCCCACATCACGAAGGGCATGCCGACTTTCACCGTCGGTGAGAGCGGAGGCCTGAACGCCCGCCCTGCTTTCCAGAGTGACCTCGTCCGTGCGGTACAGGGGCCTGAGAGATTCCGGGGAGGAGTTGCTCCTTCGGCGCCTCCGGTGTCATCCGGAGGACTCTCCCGCACGGGGTCAGCAGCCATCGCCAGCCTACCAGCGGCAACAATGCCCCGGCTTCGAGTGGCCGCCGTCACCAATGTGCACTTTGGTAGTGCTTACGGATGAGTTGCGAGCAGCTGGAGGGCACCGTGCAGACCGATGTCGATCCGCGAAACCTGATCGGCCGCAAGGCGTTCGACCGCAACGGAGCCAAAATCGGGACTGTCGACGAGGTCTACCTCGACGACGCGACCGGGGTCCCGGAGTGGGCGGCCATACGCACAGGCCTGTTCAGCCGGGACGCCTTTGTCCCCCTGGAGCCGAGCGAGCTGGTGGAGGGCACCCTGCGCATCCCCTTCGAACGCTCCCTGATCAAGGACGCCCCCGACTTCGGGGTCGGCCGTCACCTCTCCCCCGAACAGGAGCTCCAGCTCTACCACCACTACGGGCTCGACATCACCGGCCCGGACGACCCCGAGCCCCCTCAGGACCGTAACTTCGGCAAGATCGCCGGCACATCAGACGACACCTGACCCGGCACCCCGCTCCCCCGCCTCAACCCGCCTCACGTCGCCCTCCGCCACCAGCGGCAGCGGCTCCGCGGGGACGAGCGCGGGGTCGTCGGTCCGGAACGTACGCACCCGCCCCGGCTCCGAGTACGGCGTCTCGAAGCGCACCGTCACCCGCCCGAGCCCGCTCCCCTGCACCCACCCGTGCCCGAACTCCTCGTGCCGCACGTCGTGCCCGGCCACCCAGCGCCGGTCCCCGGCCTCGACGACCTCTTCGGCAGCCACCTGGCCCTCATCCCCCGCACCACCCACCCCAACCGTCTCCCCCTCACTCTCGGCCGCGTGCGCCTCGGCCTCGGCCTGCGCCCGCGCCTGCGCGAACAGATCCTCCTGCGTGTAGTCGGCCAGACCCGTCACTCCCACGCCCAGCAGCCGCACCCCGCCCGTCGTGTCCACGGACTCCAGGAGCCGCGCCGCCGCCTCCCGCACCACTGCGGGGTCGTCGGTGGGCCCGCGCAGGGTCTCGGATCTCGTCAGCGTGGAGAAGTCGTAGCGCCGCACCTTGAGGACCACGGTCCGCCCCGACCGCTCCGCCCCCCGCAACCGCTGCACGCACCGCTCCGCAAGCCGCTGCACCTCGGTCCGCACCCGCACCCTGTCGTGGATGTCCACGTCGTACGTGTCCTCGACCGACACCGACTTGGCGTCCCGCTCGGCCACCACGGGCCGGTCGTCGTGCGCGAGAGCCATGGCGTACAGCGACGCCCCGTGCGACTTCCCCAGCAGCCGTACGAGCTCGTCCTCGCCCGCCTCCGCGATCTCCTCGACCGTGGTGATCCCGGCGCGTCTCAGATGATCCCCGGTCGCCGGCCCCACGCCGGGCAGCGTGCGCACGGACATGGGCCCGAGCATGGCGCGCTCGGTGCCGGGCACGATCAGGAACAGACCGTCCGGCTTGGCCTCCTCGGAGGCGATCTTCGCCAGCATCTTCGACGCCGCGATCCCGACAGAGCCGGTCAGGCCGGTCACGGCCCTGATCTCCTCCCTCAGCCGCTCACCGACCAGCCGCGCCGACGCGGCGTCCCAGGCCGCCTCACCGGCCTCCAGATCGACGAACGCCTCGTCCAGGCTCAGCGGCTCCACCAACGGCGACAGCTCCCGGAGCAGCCCCATCACCTGCTCGCTGACCTCGCGGTACAGCTGGAAGCGTGGTACGAGATACGCGGCATTGGGCGCGAGCCTGCGCGCCTGCCCGATCGGCATCGCCGAGTGCACCCCGAACACCCGGGCCTCGTACGAGGCGGTGGCCACCACCCCACGAGGCCCGATCCCGCCCACGACCACGGCTTTCCCGCGCAGGCTCGGCTTCGATGCCTGCTCCGCCGAGGCGTAGAAGGCATCCATGTCGAGATGCAGGATCGTGGGCGCGGTTCTCACATGTCCGATGCTGCCCTACGGCACTGACAATGCCCCCGGCGGACGCATCGACCCAGCTCACACCGCGCGGTTGCGCCGTCTCGCCAGCTCGTCAGCGGGGTTGTTCCCGTGGAGCGTCTCACCGGTGTCGATGCGCTCCCCGTGCAGCTGCGACAGGGCGCTCTCGACGTCCCGCCACACCACACCGACCGCGATACCGAAGATGCCCTGACCGCCCTGGAGCAGATCGTGGACCTCCGCCGGCGAGCTGCACTCGTAGACGGTGGCGCCGTCGCTCATCAGGGTCAGCCGCTCCAGATCGCCGAAGCCGCGCTCCCGCAGGTGCTGCACCGCGGTGCGGATGTTCTGCAGTGAGACACCGGTGTCCAGGAACCGCTTCACGATCTTCAGGACGACGACGTCCCTGAAGCTGTAGAGCCGCTGGGTCCCCGACCCGTGGGCGGGACGCACACTCGGCTCGACCAGACCGGTCCTCGCCCAGTAGTCCAGCTGCCGATAGGTGATACCGGCCGCCGCGCACGCGGTGGGTCCCCGGTATCCGACCTGCTCAGGCATCGCGTCGTCATCCCCCTGAGCGACCACCGGCAACACCGTCGGCCGACGCGGAATGTGACCGGCCGCGTGGCCGTGAAGCGAGTACGGGCCGCTCTCCGCCGGACTGTGTCCGACGCCCCCAGCCGTACCGTCGCCGCTGCTTCTCACGCCGACCTCCTCTTTGACCTGCCTTCTCGACGGTAGGCAGTCACCAGGGGTGCGTCAACGATCGCCACACTCGGCACGCCGAGTGATAATCACCCTACGAGTGGTTTCCCGTACCTCACCGCGGGGAAAGGCTAGCCGAATGGTCCGGCCGGGCCCCCCGGCGCGGCAGCGGCCGCCTTCCGGCGGCCGCTCGCGTCACTGACTGTTGGTCCCGAAATCCTCGGGCGAGATCTGGTCGAGGAATTCGCGGAACTTCTCCACCTCGTCCTCCTGCTCGTCCGGGATCGCGATCCCGGCGTCATCGAGCACACCGTCACTGCCGTAGATCGGCGTACCGGTGCGCAGCGCGAGCGCTATGGCGTCCGACGGGCGGGCACTGACCTCGACACCGCTCGAGAACACCAGTTCCGCGTAGAAGACGCCTTCGCGCAGGTCCGTGATGCGTACTTCCGTGAGCTCCTGCCCGACCGCCTCCAGCACGTCCTTGAAAAGGTCGTGCGTCAGCGGGCGTGCGGGAGCCATGCCCTGCTGTGCGAAGGCGATGGCCGTCGCCTCCCCCGGTCCGATCCAGATGGGGAGGTAGCGGTCGCCTCCCACTTCACGCAGGAGCACGATCGGTTGGTTGGAGGGCATTTCGACCCGGACACCTACGACGTCGAGCTCGTTCACACAGCAACCCTAGGACGTGCCCGGCAGGTTTGGGTAGTCGGGCACCCTTCGATCGCCGGACGCACACCGCGCGAGCACCCCTCGGATCAGGGCAGACGCACGCCGAGCGCGGTCTGCACAAGGGCCCCGTGAAGCTTCACGGTCAGCCCCGCCAGCTCCTTCGCGCGGGCCTGTGCGTGAGCCCTGGTCTGGGGATTGCGGTGCCGTCGCAGTGGCGCGACGACCTGGTCGACCAGACCGGCCTCCCGGTCGGCAGCGGCCTTCATCGCCCGCAGATGCCGCGGCTCGATCCCGAAACGGCCCAGTTCCATGACCAGCTCGGCGACCGTGACCGCCTCCGCGTCGTATCCGCCGTCGGGCAGCGGCGCGATGAGGCCGTACGACTCCCACTCGTCGAGCTCGGGGGACTCGATCCCGGCGGCGGCAAGGAGCTCGTCACGGCCCACACGGGCCGCTGTCGGCCCTTCGCCGCCCTCCGGGGCCCTGCCGTCCTCGCCGTCGCCCAGCCGCCCCGGAGAGGGCAGCGTGATCGCTTCTCCCCGCTCCAGGGCGTCGAGCTGTTCCTTGATGACCTTCAGCGGCAGATAGTGGTCCCGCTGCATGCGCAGTACGTGGGCGAGTCGCTCGACGTCGTCCGGGCTGAACTTGCGGTACCCCGAGGGGGTTCGCTGCGGCTCGATCAGCCCCTCCGACTCCAGGAACCTGATCTTGGAGATGGTGACTTCGGGGAACTCGTCGCGCAGCACGTTCAGCACGGTGCCGATGCTCATCAGCCGACTGTCCGTGAGGGCGGTGCCGTGACCGGCACCGCCCTTCGGTGTTTGAAGCATGGACCTTCCTGACAGGTCAGATGCCCCGCTGGCTCGCGTAGAAGACCAGCCGGTACTTGCCGATCTGCACCTCGTCGCCGTTCGACAGCATGACCGAGTCGATCCGCTCCCGATTGACGTACGTGCCGTTGAGGCTGCCCACGTCGCTGACGGTGAAGGCGCCGTCGGCCCCGCGACGGAACTCCACGTGACGGCGCGAAACAGTCACGTCGTCAAGGAAGATGTCGCTCTGCGGGTGCCGCCCCGCCGTGGTCAGTTCGCCGTCGAGGAGGAAGCGGCTGCCCGAGTTCGGACCGCGTCGCACCACCAGGAGCGCCGAGCCGAGCGGCAGGGCGTCGACGGCGGCCTGCGCCTCCGGGGAGAGCGCCGGCGACAGCGTCTGACCGGTGACTTCGGCGTCGTAGGCCTCAAGGCCCGAAATGGAAATCGTCGAGGTCGTCTCGGACGGACGCTCGGCTCCGGCGCGCAGGGGCGCACCACAGTTGGAGCAGAACCGGCTCGCCTCGGCGTTACGGTTTCCGCACCTCGTACACACCAGTGCCGACATGGACGGATCCTCCTGCCGCGGCTGCCCCGCGGGGGCATGGGACGCATACGGATCGGGGGCAAACCCTCCACCCGCACTTGAGGTTGACGGTTCTCCGAAACCTATGCGGCCGGACGCGGCAGGGTCAACAGACGACGCGCCGTGTCCGCCCGAAATGTCACCGCCCTGAGGGCCGACCTGATCACGGAACAGCGGGCGCTCCGCCCCCTGCACCTCCGCGTCCTGGGTGCGCGGTGCACGGTGGCGGGCAGTGGCATTGGCGTTGCCGCTGTCCTCACGTGCGCTCTTGCCGAACAACTTCGCAAACAACTTCACGGGCGATTCCCCTTGACCGAAACAGACCCGCCCGTGGGGCAGGACGAACCCTGATTGCACACACCGCCATACATCGGCGACACAGACATCCTCACAACGTCCGCATCCGCCAAACAGTTTCCACCACGCACCCCGCTTACGGTGCGCCGACCCCCCGCAACCTCATGCCCTGGCCGGACCGCCCCCATGCGCCCCCGCCTCACTGGGACGACGACTGAGCGTAGTCAGGCCGCTTCGCCGGTCGCAAGGCGTCCACGACGATCTTCTGTGCCTGTGTCACGGTAACGGTGGCCTGCTCCTTCTCCAGAGTCTGAACCACCCCACCAGGGATGTTGAGCGCTGGCTCCAGGTCCTGCGGCTTGCCGATGACCTTGAAGACGAAAGGCTCGCCGATCTTGTGACCGTCCACACTCACCTTCCCGCCGCTCGCATCCGTCAAATACGTGTCGGCCACGACCCGGACGTCGTTCACCTGGATCGCCTCGGCGCCCGCCGCGCGTAGCTCCTGGATCGCATCGAGCAGCATGTCCGCCTGCACCGCGCCCTTCTTGTCGCTGATCGTCAGCGTGATCCCGGGGCCCTGCGCCGCCACGGTGCCCGCCAGAATGCCGAGTTGCCGTTCCCTCTCGACCGTCTGTTTGCGGGCCTCCTCGGCCTGGTCCGAGCTGTTCTCCAACTCGGTGCGCTGCCCCTCGAGACGCTGCTTCTCATCTCCCAGACGCTGAGTACGGTCATCCAGTTCATCGAGGATGCGTACGAGATCTTCCTGACGTGCGCCGCGCAGCGCGCTGCTGTCGCTGTTGGACCGCACCTGGATGGCCAGCCCCAGGCCGAGCACGAACAGCAGGACGGCGACGATGAGTTGCGCGCGCGAGACCCGCGGCGGCCACAGCCCCTTGGCCAGGCGCTGTCGTCCGGTCAGCGGCGGGCCCTTCGTCCCCGCGGCCGGCGCTTCCGCGTCGTCCGAGTCGTCCCCGCCGTCCATGTCTTCCGCCGCTTCGGGGGCGACCTCGTCGGGCAGCTCCCTGCGCAGGCGGTGCTGCTCGTCGTTGTTCTTGTTCTCGTCCTCGGACATCGGCCTCACGCCCGGAAGATGTGCCGCCGGATGGCGGCCGCGTTGGAGAAGATGCGGATACCGAGCACCACGACGACGCCGGTGGACAGCTGCGCGCCCACTCCCAGCTTGTCGCCCAGGAACACGATCAGGGCCGCCACGACGACGTTCGACAGGAACGACACGACGAAGACCTTGTCGTCGAAGATCCCGTCGAGCATCGCCCGCAGGCCGCCGAACACCGCGTCGAGAGCCGCCACCACGGCGATCGGAAGGTAGGGCTCGACCACCGCCGGAACCTCGGGACGGACGAACAGTCCGACCACCACTCCCACGACGAGGCCCAGTACGGCGATCACGATGTGCCCTTCTCTGTTCTCGGCTGTGCTGTACGTACGGTCACGCTCGGCGCTGCGGGCAGGCGGACGTCGTCCTGGGCCGAAATGCTGGTCCGGATCCCGAAGTTCTCCTGCAGCGCGTGCAGGTACAGGCCGTCAGGGCTGTTCTGGAACCGGGTACTCAGCCGCTGGCCGTCCCCCACCGCGAGCACCGTGTACGGCGGCACGAGCGGTCTGTTGTCGACCAGTATCGCGTCACCCGCCGCGCGGATCGCGGACAGGGCCGTCAGCCGCTGTCCGTTGATGGCCACGGCCTCGGCACCGGACTGCCAGAGCCCGTTGACCACCCGCTGCATGTCCCGGTCGCGCACCCGCCCGGTGTCCGAGAACCCGGTGCTCTCGCGCGGCCCTCCGCCGCCCTGGTCGGCTTCCTTGGCGTCGTCGACGACCAGCTTCACTCCCGGCCCGTGCACCGCCGTGGCGCCGGAGAGCAGACCGACCAACTCGCCTTTGTCGCCGCCGTGTTTCTTCAGCGCCTCACGCTGGCGGTCGCTCACGTCGTTGCGGAGCGTGTCCACCTTGCGCTCGAGCTCGTCCGCGGCGTCCGTCTCCCGGTCGATACGGGCGATGAGCTCCTCGCGCTCCTTTGCCGCGACCGGTGCTGCGACCCGCGCCTGCGCCGCCCCCACCGTCACGACCAGCGCCGCGAGGACGAGCCCCGCCGCGAGCCCGAGCTTGGCCCGCAGGGTGCGCGGCATGCCACCGCTGCCCTCGGCCTTCTTACGGGCCGCCGCCTCCGCGTATCCGTCGTCGAGGCTGTGGTCCATCACGTTCGTCAGCAGCGACATGGAGGCGTCGGGACGCCTGGGGCTCACGGGGCGTGAGGGACTGCTCCGATCGGGGGGCTGCTGCGGCATGCCGCACATCGTCGCACGTGGTGGCCTCTACCTCCGAATGGCCCCACCGGCAGGCCGGTCGGCGCCCGTGACAGGCACCGACCGGCCCGTACGACGGCTCAGCGACCGGCGCTGTCCACGACTGCAGCCCACTCGTCGAGCAGCTGCTGTGCCGACGCGTCGTCGGGCCCCTCGGCCCACAGATGGGTGACGGCCTCGGCCGGGTCGGGCAGCACCATCACCCAGCGCCCGTCCGCCTCGACGACCCGCACGCCGTCGGTCGTGTCGACGGACCGGTCGCCGGCCTCCTCGACGACCCGCCGCATCACGAGCCCCTTCACCGCCCACGGAGTCGCAAGGTCCCGCTTGAGTACATGCGCCCGCGGGATCCGCGCGTCGATCTGACTCAAGGTCAGCTGCGTCCGCGCCACGAGCCCGATCAGCCGGACAAACGCAGCCGCGCCGTCGAAGACGGAGCTGAACTCCGGAATGATGAACCCGCCGCGACCGTCACCACCGAAGATGGTCCCCTCGTCCCGCCCGACCCGAGTGAGGTCGTCCGGCGACGTGGTCGTCCACTCCACCTGCGTCCCGTGGTACGCGGCCACTTGCTCGGCGATACGCGTCGTGGTCACCGGCAGCGCGACCCGTCCGCTGCGCCGCTCGGCGGCCACCAAGTCCAGCATGACCAGAAGCGCACGGTCGTCCTCGACGATGCGGCCCTTCTCGTCCACCAGCGACAGCCGCTCGCCGACCGGGTCGAACCGGACGCCGAACGCGGCCCGCGCGGACGCCACGATCTCCCCGAGGCGGACGAGCCCGGAGCGGCGCGCGTCCCGCGTCTCGGTCGGCCGGGACTCGTCGAGCCCCGGGTTGATCGTCAGCGAGTCGACACCGAGCCGCCCGAGCAGGCTGGGCAGCACCAGGCCGGCGCTGCCGTTCGAAGCGTCGACGACGACCTTGAGCCCCGCCTCCGCAATTCCCGTCGTATCGACATTCCGCAACAGGGAACCTGTGTACGAGTCGAAGACGCTCGACGGGAAGTGCAGATCGCCGATCTCGCCGGGGAACGCCCGCCGGTACTCCTGCCGCGCGTACACCCGGTCCAGCTTCCGCTGGCTGGCCTGCGAGAGGTCCGCTCCCCGCTCGTCGAAGAACATGATGTCGACGGAGTCAGGCACTCCGGGCGTCGTACGGATCATGATCCCGCCGGCACTGCCCCGCGCGGTCTGCTGCCGGGCCACTGGCAGTGGCACGTTCTCCAGGTCGCGTACGTCGATGGCGCTCGCCTGCAGCGCGGAGATGACCGCGCGCTTCAGGGCTCGCGCACCACGCGAGTGGTCACGGGCCGTGGTGACGGTCGAGCCCTTCTTGAGCGTCGTGGCGTACGCCCCCGCGAGCCGTACGGCCAGTTCCGGGGTGATCTCCACATTGATGATGCCGGAGACGCCACGGGCGCCGAAGAGATGCGCCTGGCCCCTGGACTCCCAGATCACCGAGGTGTTGACGAAGGCGCCGGCCTCGATGGTCTTGAACGGATAGACCCGGACGTTGCCCTGGATAATCGATTCCTCACCGACCAGGCACTCGTCGCCGATGACGGCGCCGTCCTCGATGCGGGCGGCCCGCATGATGTCGGTGTTCTTGCCGATGACGCAGCCGCGCAGATTGCTGTGCTGCCCGATGTACACGTTGTCGTGGACAACGGCCTTGTGCAGAAAGGCCCCGCTCTTCACGACGACGTTCGAGCCGATCACGGTGTGCTCGCGCAGCTCGACGTCGGCTTCGACCTTGGCGTAGTCGCCGATGTACAGCGGGCCTCGAAGCACGGCGTCCGGATGAACCTCGGCACCCTCTGCGACCCATACGCCGGGCGAGATCTCGAATCCGTCGATCTCGACGTCGACCTTGCCCTCGAGCACGTCGGCCTGCGCCTTGACGTAGCTCTCGTGCGTGCCGACGTCCTCCCAGTAGCCCTCGGCGATATAGCCGTAGACCGGCTTGCCTTCCTTCATGAGCTGCGGGAAGACGTCACCTGACCAGTCGACCGACACGTCGGCCTCGACGTAGTCGAATACCTCGGGCTCCATGACATAGATGCCCGTGTTCACGGTGTCGGAGAAAACCTGGCCCCAGGTGGGCTTCTCGAGGAAACGTTCGACCTTTCCCTGTTCATCGACGATGGTGATGCCGAATTCGAGGGGGTTGGGAACACGGGTCAGGCAGACCGTGACCAGCGCACCCTTTTCCTTGTGGAAATTGATGAGGTCGGTGAGGTCGAAATCGGTCAGAGCGTCACCGGAGATCACAACGAAAGCGTCGTCCTTGAGTGCTTCCTCTGCGTTCTTCACGCTGCCGGCTGTGCCGAGTGGCTTCTCCTCATTGGCATAGGTGAGCTCCATTCCGAGCTCTTCGCCATCCCCGAAGTAGTTCCTGACGAGCGATGCCAGGAACTGCACGGTGACGACGGTCTCGGTGAGCCCATGCCGCTTGAGCAACCGCAGCACATGCTCCATGATCGGCCGGTTCACGACCGGCAGGAGCGGCTTGGGCATACTCGAGGTCATGGGGCGAAGGCGCGTGCCTTCGCCTCCAGCCATTACGACGGCCTTCATGTCGGAAGCGTCCTCCTTGAAGAGACGACTGTCTAGCCGACTTCGCCCGTCCGGATGGACCCGCAGATCTCAGAGTGCGGGCCGACCTGGCCTCGAATACCGCCACATGGGCGAGCTCAATCGGCCTTGGAGTCCGCCCTGACCAGTCGGCGGACCTGTACTACGTAGAGGATCCCTGCCCACCAGTAGAGCGTTGTACCCCATCCTGCGAACGCCCATCCGAAAATAGCAGCGAGCGTGTTGATCCAGCCACTTCCGTCGCTGAGGAGCAACAGGGGGAACGCATACATGAGGTTGAACGTGGCGGCCTTGCCGAGGAAGTTCACCTGCGGCGGCGGATAGCCGTGCCGGCGGAGGATACCCACCATCACCAGGAGAACCAGCTCCCGGGCAAGCAGTACGGCCGTCAACCAGATCGGCAGAATCTCGCGCCAGGTGAGTCCTACGAGCGTGGACAGAATGTAGAGCCGGTCGGCCGCTGGGTCGAGGAGCCGGCCGAGGTTGCTGATCTGATTCCAGCGCCGGGCGAGCTTCCCGTCGAGATAGTCACTGACACCGCTGAGCATCAGGACCAGAAGGGCCCAGCCGTCGCTTTTGGGCCCGCCGAACTCGGGCCTTAGGATGAGCCACAGGAACAGGGGTACGCCAAGGAGACGCGCCATGCTGAGGATGTTCGGGATGGTGAGCACCCGGTCCGTCTGGACACGGGTCTCCTGGACCTCCACCCGGGGGCCTCCTGTGGGGAAACGAGCCAACGATGCCCCCTGACCTTACCCTCAGCACACTTGGGGCCGTGCAGAGGGGTGCAACAAGAATTGCCGCACAACGCTTGGCACACAACGCGGAAAACCCCCGTAACAGGATTCTCATCCGTTACGGGGGTTTTCTTCAAAAATAGTTCGGCGGCGTCCTACTCTCCCACAGGGTCCCCCCTGCAGTACCATCGGCGCTGTGAGGCTTAGCTTCCGGGTTCGGAATGTAACCGGGCGTTTCCCTCACGCTATGACCACCGAAACACTATGAAACTGTCAACCGCACCACGCTCTGTGACAAACGTGGGGTTGTTCGTGGTTTCAGAACCAACACAGTGGACGCGAGCAACTGAGGACAAGCCCTCGGCCTATTAGTACCAGTCACCTCCACCCGTTACCGGGCTTCCAGATCTGGCCTATCAACCCAGTCGTCTACTGGGAGCCTTAACCCCTCAAGGGGGTGGGAATACTCATCTCGAAGCAGGCTTCCCGCTTAGATGCTTTCAGCGGTTATCCTTTCCGAACGTAGCCAACCAGCCATGCCCTTGGCAGGACAACTGGCACACCAGAGGTTCGTCCGTCCCGGTCCTCTCGTACTAGGGACAGCCCTTCTCAATATTCCTACGCGCACAGCGGATAGGGACCGAACTGTCTCACGACGTTCTAAACCCAGCTCGCGTACCGCTTTAATGGGCGAACAGCCCAACCCTTGGGACCGACTCCAGCCCCAGGATGCGACGAGCCGACATCGAGGTGCCAAACCATCCCGTCGATATGGACTCTTGGGGAAGATCAGCCTGTTATCCCCGGGGTACCTTTTATCCGTTGAGCGACGGCGCTCCCACAAGCCACCGCCGGATCACTAGTCCCGACTTTCGTCCCTGCTCGACCCGTCGGTCTCACAGTCAAGCTCCCTTGTGCACTTACACTCAACACCTGATTACCAACCAGGCTGAGGGAACCTTTGGGCGCCTCCGTTACTCTTTAGGAGGCAACCGCCCCAGTTAAACTACCCATCAGACACTGTCCCTGATCCGGATCACGGACCCAGGTTAGACATCCAGCACGACCAGAGTGGTATTTCAACGACGACTCCCCCTGAACTGGCGTCCAGAGTTCAAAGTCTCCCACCTATCCTACACAAGCCGAACCGAACACCAATATCAAACTGTAGTAAAGGTCCCGGGGTCTTTCCGTCCTGCTGCGCGAAACGAGCATCTTTACTCGTAGTGCAATTTCACCGGGCCTATGGTTGAGACAGTCGAGAAGTCGTTACGCCATTCGTGCAGGTCGGAACTTACCCGACAAGGAATTTCGCTACCTTAGGATGGTTATAGTTACCACCGCCGTTTACTGGCGCTTAAGTTCTCAGCTTCGCACACCCGAAAGTGCACTAACCGGTCCCCTTAACGTTCCAGCACCGGGCAGGCGTCAGTCCGTATACATCGCCTTACGGCTTCGCACGGACCTGTGTTTTTAGTAAACAGTCGCTTCTCGCTGGTCTCTGCGGCCACCCCCAGCTCATGAAGTAAATTCAATCACCGGTGATGGCCCCCTTCTCCCGAAGTTACGGGGGCATTTTGCCGAGTTCCTTAACCATAGTTCACCCGAACGCCTCGGTATTCTCTACCTGACCACCTGAGTCGGTTTAGGGTACGGGCCGCCATGAAACTCGCTAGAGGCTTTTCTCGACAGCATAGGATCATCCACTTCACCACAATCGGCTCGGCATCAGGTCTCAGCCTTAATGTGTGACGGATTTACCTATCACACGGCCTACACCCTTACCCCGGGACAACCACCGCCCGGGCTGGACTACCTTCCTGCGTCACCCCATCACTCACCTACTACAAGTCTGGTCCGTCGGCTCCACCACTTTCCTTTCCCCGAAGGGTCCGGAACGGCTTCACGGACTTAGCATCGCCTGATTCAATGTTTGACGCTTCACAGCGGGTACCGGAATATCAACCGGTTATCCATCGACTACGCCTGTCGGCCTCGCCTTAGGTCCCGACTTACCCTGGGCAGATCAGCTTGACCCAGGAACCCTTAGTCAATCGGCGCACACGTTTCTCACGTGTGTATCGCTACTCATGCCTGCATTCTCACTCGTGAACCGTCCACAACTCGCTTCCGCGGCTGCTTCACCCGGCACACGACGCTCCCCTACCCATCCATACGGGCGTTGGCCCTATTGTATGAATGACACGACTTCGGCGGTACGCTTGAGCCCCGCTACATTGTCGGCGCGGAATCACTAGACCAGTGAGCTATTACGCACTCTTTCAAGGGTGGCTGCTTCTAAGCCAACCTCCTGGTTGTCTGTGCGACTCCACATCCTTTCCCACTTAGCGTACGCTTAGGGGCCTTAGTCGATGCTCTGGGCTGTTTCCCTCTCGACCATGGAGCTTATCCCCCACAGTCTCACTGCCGTGCTCTCACTTACCGGCATTCGGAGTTTGGCTAAGGTCAGTAACCCGGTAGGGCCCATCGCCTATCCAGTGCTCTACCTCCGGCAAGAAACACACGACGCTGCACCTAAATGCATTTCGGGGAGAACCAGCTATCACGGAGTTTGATTGGCCTTTCACCCCTAACCACAGGTCATCCCCCAGGTTTTCAACCCTGGTGGGTTCGGTCCTCCACGAAGTCTTACCTCCGCTTCAACCTGCCCATGGCTAGATCACTCCGCTTCGGGTCTTGAGCGCGCTACTGAATCGCCCTATTCGGACTCGCTTTCGCTACGGCTTCCCCACACGGGTTAACCTCGCAACGCACCGCAAACTCGCAGGCTCATTCTTCAAAAGGCACGCAGTCACGACTGTATGTGCAAGCACATACAGCGACGCTCCCACGGCTTGTAGGCACACGGTTTCAGGTACTATTTCACTCCGCTCCCGCGGTACTTTTCACCATTCCCTCACGGTACTATCCGCTATCGGTCACCAGGGAATATTTAGGCTTAGCGGGTGGTCCCGCCAGATTCACACGGGATTTCTCGGGCCCCGTGCTACTTGGGTGTCTCTCAAACGAGCCGCTGATGTTTCGACTACGGGGGTCTTACCCTCTACGCCGGACCTTTCGCATGTCCTTCGCCTACATCAACGGTTTCTGACTCGCCTCACAGCCGGCAGACTGTAAAGAGAGATCCCACAACCCCACATGCGCAACCCCTGCCGGGTATCACACGCATATGGTTTGGCCTCATCCAGTTTCGCTCGCCACTACTCCCGGAATCACGGTTGTTTTCTCTTCCTGCGGGTACTGAGATGTTTCACTTCCCCGCGTTCCCTCCACACTGCCTATGTGTTCAGCAGTGGGTGACAGCCCATGACGACTGCCGGGTTTCCCCATTCGGAAACCCCCGGATCAAAGCCTGGTTGACGGCTCCCCGGGGACTATCGTGGCCTCCCACGTCCTTCATCGGTTCCTGGTGCCAAGGCATCCACCGTGCGCCCTTAAAAACTTGGCCACAGATGCTCGCGTCCACTGTGCAGTTCTCAAACAACGACCAACCACCCGTCACAACCCACCGAAGCAGATTTTTACCGGGGCCGGCATCGAAGGACAGGCTCTACAGCCCGTACCTTCAGACACCCAACAGCGTGCCCGACCCGATTCCGCCCGGAGATCATGCTTTCCACGCTCCGAAGAGCAGTACTCACAGCCTCCGACCCGAGAACCCGGTCGAATAGTCAACGTTCCACCCTTGAGCAACCACCGCCGGACATTTGCCGACGAAATGGCTCTTGGACCACCAGGTGAAACCCGGCAGCCAAAGTGCTCCTTAGAAAGGAGGTGATCCAGCCGCACCTTCCGGTACGGCTACCTTGTTACGACTTCGTCCCAATCGCCAGTCCCACCTTCGACAGCTCCCTCCCCACAAGGGGGTTGGGCCACCGGCTTCGGGTGTTACCGACTTTCGTGACGTGACGGGCGGTGTGTACAAGGCCCGGGAACGTATTCACCGCAGCAATGCTGATCTGCGATTACTAGCAACTCCGACTTCATGGGGTCGAGTTGCAGACCCCAATCCGAACTGAGACAGGCTTTTTGAGATTCGCTCCGCCTCGCGGCATCGCAGCTCATTGTACCTGCCATTGTAGCACGTGTGCAGCCCAAGACATAAGGGGCATGATGACTTGACGTCGTCCCCACCTTCCTCCGAGTTGACCCCGGCAGTCTCCTGTGAGTCCCCATCACCCCGAAGGGCATGCTGGCAACACAGAACAAGGGTTGCGCTCGTTGCGGGACTTAACCCAACATCTCACGACACGAGCTGACGACAGCCATGCACCACCTGTATACCGACCACAAGGGGGGCACCATCTCTGGCGCTTTCCGGTATATGTCAAGCCTTGGTAAGGTTCTTCGCGTTGCGTCGAATTAAGCCACATGCTCCGCTGCTTGTGCGGGCCCCCGTCAATTCCTTTGAGTTTTAGCCTTGCGGCCGTACTCCCCAGGCGGGGAACTTAATGCGTTAGCTGCGGCACCGACGACGTGGAATGTCGCCAACACCTAGTTCCCACCGTTTACGGCGTGGACTACCAGGGTATCTAATCCTGTTCGCTCCCCACGCTTTCGCTCCTCAGCGTCAGTAATGGCCCAGAGATCCGCCTTCGCCACCGGTGTTCCTCCTGATATCTGCGCATTTCACCGCTACACCAGGAATTCCGATCTCCCCTACCACACTCTAGCCTGCCCGTATCGACTGCAGACCCGGGGTTAAGCCCCGGGCTTTCACAACCGACGTGACAAGCCGCCTACGAGCTCTTTACGCCCAATAATTCCGGACAACGCTTGCGCCCTACGTATTACCGCGGCTGCTGGCACGTAGTTAGCCGGCGCTTCTTCTGCAGGTACCGTCACTTTCGCTTCTTCCCTGCTGAAAGAGGTTTACAACCCGAAGGCCGTCATCCCTCACGCGGCGTCGCTGCATCAGGCTTTCGCCCATTGTGCAATATTCCCCACTGCTGCCTCCCGTAGGAGTCTGGGCCGTGTCTCAGTCCCAGTGTGGCCGGTCGCCCTCTCAGGCCGGCTACCCGTCGTCGCCTTGGTGAGCTTCTACCTCACCAACAAGCTGATAGGCCGCGGGCTCATCCTGCACCGCCGGAGCTTTCAACCCCCTCCCATGCGAGAGGGGGTGTTATCCGGTATTAGACCCCGTTTCCAGGGCTTGTCCCAGAGTGCAGGGCAGATTGCCCACGTGTTACTCACCCGTTCGCCACTAATCCACCCCGAAGGGCTTCATCGTTCGACTTGCATGTGTTAAGCACGCCGCCAGCGTTCGTCCTGAGCCAGGATCAAACTCTCCGTGAATGTTTTCCCGTAATCGGGACTACACCACGAGAGCGGAACCGTCGGGAGGAATAATCCCCACGATTCACTGCGTCCTCGCTAGTGCGCCTCACCCCGGTGTGGGAGTGAGGACTTTTTCAAAGGAACCTCCAACCCACCAAAGGTGGGCCGGGGTTGTCAATCTGGCGTTGACTTTTGGCACGCTGTTGAGTTCTCAAGGAACGGACGCTTCCTTTGTACTCACCCGAGAGACTCTCTCAGGCTTTCCTCCGGGCAGTTTCCCTTCGGTCTTGCGTTTCCGACTCTATCAGACTCTTTCGTGTCCGATTTCCTCGGTGCCTTTCAGGTTTCCGCTCCGGCCTTTCGGCTTTCGCGTTTCCCTTTCCGGCGGTCCAAACACTATCAGCCATTTTCCCCCGCTCCGACCATGAACTCCTGCGGGCATGCAGAAGTCGATCAAAGCTAAGATCTGTCGTGATAGTTGCCGCTGAGCCACCAGGCACTCGAAGGTGCCGCTCGGCCTCAAGCGGGAGTACGACAGTACATGGGCGTGCAGGGCAGGCGCAAATCGTTTGCGTGCACCCTCTACGTCAGCCAACCGGTACCTCTCATGCGGAACCGGGACTTTTTATGACTTACGCTCTGAAACAGTACGCCGTCCAGGACATGCAGTGACGGCGACCATCAATCTCCACCCCTGGGAGGCTTGCCATGACCAGTGTGACGTCCCCGCTCGCCGGACGCGCTATTGGACTCTCCGCCGTTCCTGACCCGGTCTTCTCCGGTGCGATGGTCGGTCCCGGCACCGCCATTGATCCGGTGCGCGAGCCCTCGGCGGCTGTCGCGCCCGTCGACGGCATCGTCGTCTCTCTTCACCCGCACGCCTATGTAGTGGTCGACGATCAGGGCCACGGCGTCCTGACGCACCTGGGCATCGACACCGTTCAGCTGAATGGCGAGGGCTTCGAGCTGCTCGTCAACAAGGGTGACACCGTGCAGCGCGGTCAGGAGATGGTGCGCTGGGACCCTGCCGCCGTCGAAGCCGCCGGCAAGTCCCCGATCTGCCCGATCGTTGCCCTCGAGGCCACCGCCGAGTCCCTCTCCGATGTGATCGAGGACGGCAACGTCAAGTCCGGCGACGCACTCTTCAGCTGGAAGTGACGGGGCCGTCGCTGGCGGCATGTAGGTCAACCACCGCGGCGGCTGGGCCCGCCGCACTATCGGAGACGGTGAGATGGAGACAACGCTGCGAGGCGTCGGCGTGAGCCACGGTGTGGCGATCGGCGAGGTTCGGCACATGGGGACGGCGGTTCTCGAGCCGCCGGCCAAGCAGATTCCGACGGAGGACGCGGAGCGCGAGCAGGGGCGCGCCCGTCAGGCCGTGGAAGCTGTGGCGGCCGATCTGATTGCGCGCGGCAATCTGGCGGGTGGCGAGGCACAGCATGTGCTCGAGGCCCAGGCCATGATGGCGCAGGACCCGGAGCTCATGGCCGATGTCGACCGACGTATCGCGGTCGGCAGCACGGCCGAGCGTGCGGTGTACGACGCCTTCGCGTCTTATCGGGCGCTGCTGGCCGGTGCAGGTGAGTACCTCGCGGGTCGCGTCGCCGACCTGGACGACGTGCGGAACCGGATCGTGGCGCGGCTGCTCGGAGTGCCGATGCCCGGTGTCCCGGACAGCGACAAGCCCTACGTACTCATCGCGCGAGACCTGGCTCCCGCGGACACGGCGCTGCTCGACCCGACGCTCGTGCTCGGCTTCGTCACCGAGGAGGGTGGGCCGACCAGCCACAGCGCGATTCTGGCGCGTGCGCTCGGGGTGCCGGCCGTGGTCGCGCTGCCCGGTGCGGGTGAGCTCGCCGAGGGCACGGTGATCGCTGTCGACGGCAGCACCGGCGACATCTTCGTCGATCCGAGTCCGGAGAAGCGGACCGAGCTGGAGGCCGCCTCCGCCGCGCGGAAGGCCGCGCTGGCCGCGTCGTCCGGTCCCGGTGCGACGTCCGACGGTCACAAGGTGCCGCTCCTTGCCAACGTCGGCGGTCCGGCCGACGTGCCGGCCGCGGTCGAGGCCGGTGCGGAGGGTGTGGGTCTCTTCCGTACCGAGTTCCTGTTCCTGGACGACAGCAGCCGCGCTCCTTCCGAGGAGAAGCAGGTCGAGGCGTACCGGAAGGTTCTCGAGGCGTTCCCCGAGGGCCGGGTCGTGGTGCGCGTCCTCGATGCCGGTGCGGACAAGCCGCTGGACTTCCTGACGCCCGCCGACGAGCCGAACCCGGCTCTGGGTGTGCGTGGACTGCGCTCGCTGCTCGAGCACCCTGAGGTGCTGCGTACGCAGCTGACCGCGCTGGCCAAGGCTGTCGAGGGCCTGCCGGTCTACCTCGAGGTCATGGCGCCGATGGTCGCCGACCGTGCCGACGCGAAGGCCTTCGCCGACGCGTGCCGTGAGGCGGGGCTTGAGGCGAAGTTCGGCGCGATGGTCGAGATTCCGTCGGCCGCTCTCCGGGCGCGTTCGATCCTTCAGGAGGTCGAGTTCCTTTCCCTGGGGACCAATGACCTGGCCCAGTACACGTTCGCCGCTGACCGGCAGGTCGGTGCGGTGTCCCGGCTTCAGGACCCGTGGCAGCCCGCACTGCTCGACCTGGTCGCCCTGTCCGCTGACGCGGCGAGGGCCGAGGGCAAGAGCTGTGGCGTCTGCGGTGAGGCCGCATCCGACCCGCTGCTCGCCTGCGTCCTGACCGGTCTGGGCGTCACCTCCCTTTCCATGGGTGCGGCGTCGATTCCTTACGTGCGGACGACGCTCGGCAAGTACACGCTGGCGCAGTGCGAGCGTGCGGCCTCGGCCGCGCGTGCCGCGGACTCCGCCGAGGAGGCCCGCAGGGCCGCCCAGGCGGTGCTGTCCGGCGAGTAGCCGGAAGCCGGTTCGCTGTCGTGGGGCGCTTCACCTTCGTGGTGGAGCGCCCCACGGTCGTTTCAGTGGGTGTGCCCGCCCTCGGGGCCGGTGTCTCCGAGGTCAGGTGCCGCGCAGTAGTCGACGCCGGACTCGGGTGCGACGAGGTCGCCGGACTGGGCGTCGGTGCAGTAGGCGTCGAAGACTTCGGCCGCGGTGAGCGGTAGCAGGCGCTCGTCGCGCAGGCGCCAGCCTTGGACTCGGTCGTCCGTGTCCGGGGCAGTGGTGCGCATGACCAGACCGCCCGGGCTTGCCGTGGCGATGCCGAGTGCGAGGACCGTGGTGAACTCGAGCGCCTCCTTCTCGTCGAGTCGTGTGCTGTCCTCGGTGCAGCGGTCGACGTGGAGTACCGACAGCACCGATTCCACGTCGGTGGGGATGCTGCACACGAGGTGATGGGCGCCGGTGCCTGCCGCGTCGAGGACCCGCGTCAGGAGGTGCGAGGCGCGGGCGAAGGCGTCCCTTCCGATGTCCCGGCCGCAGGCGCCGCACGGTCCGATCCGGGCGAGGACGGACGAGGCGTACTCCCAGGTGGCCTGGCGGACGGCCTCGTCCACCAGGTCGGGCAGGAGGTCGGCCAGGGGCTGTCCCTCGTAAGGCACGGTGGTGCCCATGACGGCGAGTTCGGCGGTGAAGCGGGTGCGGCTGGTGGGGGTGTCCGGTTCGAGGCCGGTCTCGGCGCAGAACTCCGCGTACTCCTCGGGGTCGAAGAGGGCAACGGTGGTGTGTCCGCCCTGTGCGGCGAGGGCCTGGAGGAGGTTCTCCACCTGCTGGAGGTACGTGTCGTGGTCGTCGAAGGCGAAGGTGCGGTAGCTCCGCATCGCCGTGAAGTCGCGTTCGTCGGCGAGCAGGCCGATGATGCCCGCGACTTCACGGCGCAGGACGCGTCGCATGCCGGCGTGCCGGGTGTTCTGGGTGTGCGCCATGGTTCCCCCTGAGAGCTGTAGTCAATGCTCACTCACAGTAATCGGCGGCACTGACAACGGCGGTGGAACCGGGTTCGGTCAGGGGCGGTTGCGGGCGATGTCTTCGTAGAAGCGCAGGAGTTCGACGCTGTCGACCGAGCCGAGGTTGACGGCCTTTTCGAGGGGGGTGCCCTGGAGGAGGCGCTTGACCGGGACCTCGATGCGCTTGCCGGTGAGGGTGTGCGGGACGCCTGGGGCTTCGATGATGTCGTCGGGGATGTGGCGCGGGGAGAGGTTCTCGCGGATGGTCTGCTTGATGCGGGCGCGGAGGTCGTCGTCGAGTACGGCGCCGGGCGCGAGGTGGACGAACAGGGGCATCCAGTAGCCGCCGTCGGGCTGTTCGAGGCCGATGACGAGGGACTCGCGGATTTCGGGGAGGCGTTCGACGGCCTCGTAGATGTCGGCCGAACCCATGCGGACGCCCTGGCGGTTCAGGGTGGAGTCCGAACGGCCGTGGATCACGACCGAACCGCGGGAGGTGAGGGTGATCCAGTCGCCGTGCCGCCAGACGCCGGGGTAGGTGTCGAAGTAGCTGTCGTGATAGCGGCTGCCGTCGGGGTCGTTCCAGAAGCGGATCGGCATCGAGGGCATGGGGTTGGTGACGACGAGTTCACCGACTTCGTCGATGTGCGGTTTGCCCTGCGGGTCCCAGGACTGGAGGTCCGTGCCGAGGCAGGGGGCCTGGAGTTCGCCGATGTGGACGGGCAGGGTCGGGACGGCTCCGGCAAAGCAGGAGCAGACGTCCGTGCCACCGCTGACGGAGGCGATCCAGAGGTCTTCGCGCACCTCGTCGTGGAGCCAGCGGAAGCCGTCG
The DNA here is from genome assembly GCF_045162695.1 of Streptomyces sp. NBC_01003. Taxonomy (NCBI): domain Bacteria; kingdom Bacillati; phylum Actinomycetota; class Actinomycetes; order Kitasatosporales; family Streptomycetaceae; genus Streptomyces; species Streptomyces sp. NBC_01003. The sequence goes on along the minus strand of NZ_CP108707.1, from coordinate 8,176,449 downwards.
GGTGGGAGCGGCGAGCCGGTCGTGGCGACGCACTTGACGCGGGACAGGTCGTGGTCGCGCGAGGGGTGGACGCCGGCCTTGCGGCACGCCATGACGTAAGCGGCCGAGGTGCCGAAGAGGGTGGCTCCGGTGCGTTCGGCGACGGCCCACTGGGCGCCGGTGTCGGGGTAGCCGGGGCTGCCGTCGTAGACGACGATCGTGGTGCCCGTGAGGAGGCCGGAGGCTAGGAAGTTCCACATCATCCAGCCGGTGGACGTGTACCAGAAGAACCGGTCGCCGGGGCCGAGGTCGCAGTGCAGGCCGAGCTGTTTGAGGTGCTCGATGAGGATGCCGCCCTGGGACTGGACGATCGCCTTGGGGAGTCCCGTCGTGCCTGAGGAGTACAGAACCCAGAGCGGGTGGTCGAAGGGGACGGCTTCGAAGACGGGCTCGGTGTCGGCGGAGGTGAGCTCCGACCACTCAAGGGCCCCTTCGGGGGCGTCTGTGCCCAGCAGCGGGATGTGGACGACCGCGCGGAGGGTGGGCAGTTCGGCGCGGAGTTCGCCGACAGTGTCGCGGCGGTCGTGCTCCTTGCCGCCGTAGCGGTAGCCGTCGACGGTGAACAGGACGACGGGTTCGACCTGTTGGAAGCGGTCGAGGACACTGCGGGCGCCGAAGTCGGGGGCGCAGGACGTCCAGACCCCGCCGACGGCCGCGGTGGCGAGGAGGGCGACGACGGCCTCGGGGATGTTCGGCAGGTAGCCGCTGACGCGGTCGCCCGGGCGTACGCCGATGGCGCGCAGTTCGGCGGCGAGCGAGCCGACCTGGCGGCGCAGTTCCGCCCAGGTCACGGGGCGAGGTTCGTGTGTCTCGTCCACGTGGAGGATGGCCGGGGTGTCCGCGCGCTCGGGCTCGGTGGCGGTGCGCAGGGCGTGTTCGGCGTAGTTCAAGGTGGCGCCGGGGAACCACTCGGCTCCGGGCATGGAGCGGTCGCCGAGCACGCGCGCGTACGGGGTGGTGAACCGGATGTCGAACCAGTCGGCGACGGCCTTCCAGAACGTGTCGAGTTCGGTCACCGACCAGCGGTGCAGCGCTTCGTAACCGCCGTCGGCGGGGGCTCCGTAGTGTTCGGACGCCCAGGCCTGGAAGCGCGTGATCTGCGCTTCGGCGATGAATTCCTTGTCGGGCTTCCAGAGCGGCGTCGGATTCGCTGCGGACGGCATGGGGCGGCTCCCGGATGTACGCGTGGTGTGCGTCGGTCCCGCGCACGGGCCGGTGTGTGCGCGTGACGCGGCTGACAGGGACGATGCCACGTGATCGACTTCCGCACCAGGTTGCGCCCCACATAGTCCGTGTCGTGAAGATGTGCTGCCACCACGGATGAACGGCAGTTGAACGACTCACTATTGCGCGCCCCGCAATGACAGGGTGAGCAGCATGAACGGTCGTGACCTGGTAAGCGCGGTGAGGGCGGTTGGCTTGGTGGGTGCGGTCCAGGGATTGCGGGCGGTGCGGTCCTCGTGGCGCAGGAAGCGGGCCGACGCGGTGGGTCTGCGGCGCCGGGGGCCGGAGCGGGCGAGGGTGCCGGGTCCGGTGACGGGGGCCGAGCCGGCACCCGGTGGTGGTGTCGTCCGGTTCACGCGGTCCCGGCTGCGGATCACGGTGACCGTGACGGGCGCGGTCTTCTGGGGCTGGGACGGGGCGGACCCGGAACCGTCGTACGCGCTGGCGGGTTCCTGTCCTCAGCCGGATCCGCGGGCTGTCCTGGAGCCGGACAAGGACGGCGGCTGGCGGGTGGTGGCGGAGCGGGTGACCGTCGTCGTGTCGCGGCACGGCGCCGTCTCCGTGTGCACTCCGGGGGGTGTGGTGCTGCGGCGTGATCTGCCGCCGCGTTGGTGGGAGCCCGTGGACGGGGGCGAGGCGCGGTGGGTGCAACGGTCCGAGGTGGCCGCCGACGCGCGGTTCTTCGGGCTGGGCGGCCGGGCCTCGGGGCCTCGGCTGCGGGACGGCGCGTACCGGCTGTGGAACACCGATCCGGGCGGTTCCTTCGGGCCTGGTGACGATCCGCTGTATCTGACCATGCCGGTGCAGATGGTGGTTGCCGACGCCGGCACCCATCTGGTGTTCCACGACAACTCGTGGGACGGCACGGTGACCCTGTCGGAGGGCGAGGAGGGCGCCGGTTCCGGGCACGACCGGGCGGGGAACTGCGAGGTCCGTATGGAGGGCGGTCCTCTGCGCTGCTGGGTCATGGTGGGTGCCCCCGCGCGCGTGCTGCTTGCGTGGTCGTCGCTGACCGGTACGCCCGCGCTGCCGCCGGCCTGGGCACTGGGGTATCAGCACGCGCGCTGGGGCTTCGGCGGGGGGCACGAAGTGCGGCGGATCGTCGCGGGCTACCGGGAGCGGGGGCTTCCGCTCGACGCGGTGCATCTGGACATCGATCATCTCGACGCGTTTCAGGTGTTCACGGTCGACCAGGAGACGTATCCGGGGCTCCCGCGGCTCGCCGAGGAGCTGCGCGGGGACGGTGTGCGGCTGGTGTCGATCGTCGACCCCGCGGTCAAGGCGGAGGCGGGGAACGCCGTGTACGACGCGGGAGCGTCCGTGGATGCCTTTGTGAAGGACGCGGCGGGGAGACCGGTACGTGGCGTGGTGTGGCCGGGTGAGTCCGTGTACCCCGACTTCACCGACCGCGCGGTGCGCAAATGGTGGGGCGGCCTGTACGAGGAGCGGCTCGCCCAGGGGTTCTCGGGGTTCTGGCACGACATGAACGAGCCGGCGTCGTTCGCCGCGTTCGGTGACCCGACGCTGCCCCGCTCGGCACGGCACTCCCTGGAGGGGCGGGGCGGTGACCATCGGGAGGCGCACAACGTGTACGGGCTGTGCATGGCGCGCGCCGGGTACGAGGGGCTGCGTGAACTGCGGCCCCAGGAGCGGCCGTTCCTGTTCTCGCGCTCGGGCTGGGCGGGGATGCAGCGCTACGGGGGGACGTGGTCCGGGGATGTGGCCACGGGGTGGCCCGGTTTGCGCGCGTCGTTGTCCCTGGTGCTGGGCCTCGGGTTGTGCGGAGTGCCGTATTCGGGCCCGGACGTGGGCGGGTTCGACGGGGATCCGTCTCCTGAGCTGTATCTGCGGTGGCTCCAGCTGGGTGCGTATCTGCCGCTGTTCCGCACGCATGCGGCGCTGCGGGCGGGGCGTCGGGAGCCGTGGGAGTTCGGTGACGAGGTGCTGGGGCACGCGCGCGTGGCGCTCGTCGAGCGCAGGCGGCTGCTGCCGTACTTCGTGACGCTGGCTCATCTCGCGCGGCGTACGGGCGCTCCATATGTGCGGCCTGTGTGGTGGGGCGCTCCGGAGGACAGGGCGTTGCGGGACTGCGAGGACGCGTTCTTGTTGGGTGACTCCTTGTTGGTGGCTCCGGTCCTGGAGCCGGGTGCGGACCGGCGGGCGGTGCGACTGCCGCGCGGGCGCTGGTACGACACGGAGAGCGGGCAGGCTCACGAGGGGCCCGGTCAGGTTCTGGTGGACGCGCCGCTGTCCCGTGTTCCCGTCTTCGCGCGGGCGGGCGCGGTGATCCCGGTGCGGGGCGAGGACGGGGAGCTGTGCCTTGAGGTGTGGGCTCCGGCGCGGGGGCGCACCGGCGGCGGGGTTGTCGTGCCCGATGTCGGTGACGGCTGGCAGGCGTCGGACGTTCAGCGCTACACCACGCGGTGGAGCGGCGGCAGTGTGGTGGTGGAGCGGCAGGACGAGGGAGGGCCGGCCGAGCCCGCGTACCCGGTGCGGATCCGCGGGCTCTGAGCGTTCAGAGGGCTGGGGAGGTCATGCGGCGGTGCGCGTCACACGTAGCGGCCCTCGAACCAGGCGCGGGCGGCCAGGGTGTGGAGGGGGAAGGCGAGTTCGGCCGGGCGGCGCAAGAGGTGCCAGCCTTCGGTCTCGTCCGTGACGGCGGGCTCGGGCAGTTCGGCGGCCGGGCGTTCCGGGAGGAGGCCGAACAGGAGCAGGTGTCCGTCGGGCGAGCTCATGGCGTCGGCGAGGCGCACGTCGCGGCTCGCCGCCTCGATGCCCGTCTCCTCCTTGAGCTCACGGACGACGGCGTCCTTCCAGTCCTCCCTGTGGTCGACGAACCCGCCGGGCAGGGCGACTCCCCCGCGCGCGGGGGCGATGGTCCGGGTGATCACGACGAGAGCGGAACCGCGGCTGTCGTAGACGGCCTGGAGGGCGACCGCGACCGGCAGGGGGTTGCGGTAGCTCACGTCGGCGCAGGCCGGGCACGTGCGCGGCCATCCCGAGACGTCGGGTCCGTAGGCGGTTCCACAGCTCGAACAGTGAGAATCCGGAACGGCGTTGGTTATGTGGTGGGGTGCTGACACGCCGCGGACTGTATCCGATCGCGAAGCGCTGCTCTTCCCTGGCCACCCTTGATCCTGATAGATGCAGGGTTCATGACCTCAACAGCAACTGCCGTACGCAGACTCGCCGTCACCGCTGCCGCCGCGCTCCTGTGGACTGCCACCGCTCCCGGCGCCGCGCAGGCGAAGCCCGAGCCCAAGGCTCCCGCGCAGTTCGTGGCGCTGCGGGACGTCGACCCGACGATCATCCAGGAGATCCGCTACATCACTCCGCACAACTTCGTCGGGGCGCCTGTGGACGGCTACGAGAAGCCGATGTGCATCCTCACCGAACCTGCCGCGAAGGCGCTCCACAAGGCGCAGGCGGGGCTCCTGAAGCGGGGTTACTCGCTGAAGGTGTACGACTGCTACCGGCCGCAGCGGGCGGTCGACCACTTCGTGCGCTGGGCCAAGGACCTCGACGACCAGCGGATGAAGGCGGAGTTCTATCCGCAGGTCGACAAGACGCGACTGTTCGCCGACGGTTACATCGCGGAGAAGTCCGGGCACAGCCGGGGCTCCACGCTCGATCTGACCGTCGTGAAGTTGCCGGCGGTGCCCACGCGCGCGTACGTGCCCGGTGAGCGGCTGGCGCCCTGCTACGGACCGAAGAAGGACCGATTCCCCGACAACTCGGTGGACATGGGTACGGGCTTCGACTGCTTCGACACGCTCGCTCACACCGATGACCCGCGGATCCAGGGGGCGCAGCGCGCGAACCGTGACCTCCTGCGGGACGCCCTGGCCGCTCAGGGGTTCGTGAACCTGCCCGAGGAGTGGTGGCACTTCACGTACAAGCCGGAGCTCTTCCCGGACACGTACTTCGACTTCCCCATCTCGCGGCGTTCCCTGAGTGGCCGGCCCATGGCACACTTCTGACGGTCCATCAGATCTGCTGGTGTTCTGGTGGCGTCGTCGGAATCCAGCGCGGGAGGGGCCTTGTCGCGTACGCGCACACCTGTCGTGGCCGATTGGTTCACCGGGGAGGGAGAGGACTTCCGGCTGCTCGGCACGCGCTGCTCGGCCTGCGCCTCGGTCTTCTTCCCCCGCGAGGACACCTTCTGCCGCAACCCCGGCTGCGCCGGAGGGGAGCTGCTCTCCGTGCCGCTCTCCCCGCGCGGCCGGGTCTGGTCGTACACGGACAGCCGGTACCGGCCGCCCGCGCCGTACGTGTCCGATCCGGAACTTCCATGGCAGCCCTACACGTTGATCGCTGTGGAACTGGAGGCGGAGCGCCTGGTGGTGCTCGGGCAGGCGGTTCCCGGAGTCTCCGTGGCCGACCTGGAGGTGGGCATGGAAGTGGAGGTCGTGCCCGGCGTGCTCGACGAGGACGGGGACACGACCTGGACGGCGTGGCACTGGCGGCCGACGGGGGTGGCGGCATGACGGACGACGTGGCGGTGCTCGGGGCGGGCATGCACCCCTGGGGCAAGTGGGGGCGCGGTTTCGTCGAGTACGGGACGGTGGCGGCGCGGGCGGCGCTCGCCGACGCCGGGGTCGACTGGCGCGACGTGGACTCCGTCGTGGGCGCGGACACGGTGCGGGGCGGGTACCCGGGCTATGTGGCGGGCGCGACGTTCGCGAAGGCGCTCGGCTGGCAGGGCGCGCGGGTCGCGAGCGTGTACGCGGCGTGCGCCTCGGGCGCCCAGGCGGTCAACGCGGCTCGTACGCAGATCCTCGCGGGGCTCGCCGACGTCGTGCTCGTGGTGGGTGCCGACGCCGCTCCCAAGGGGTTCTTCCGGCCCGCGGGCGGGGACCGGCACGACGATCCGGACTGGCTGCGGTTCCGGGTCCTCGGCGCGACCAACCCGGCGTACTTCGGCCTGTACGCGCGCCGGCGCATGGCCGTGCACGGGGACACGCTGGAGGACTTCGCGCAGGTCAAGGTGAAGAACGCGGCGGCGGGCGCGCTCAATCCGAATGCCCGGTACCGCAAGACGGTGACGGCCGACGAGGTGGCCGCGTCGGCGGTCGTCGCCGATCCCCTGCGGCTCCTGGACATCTGCGCCACGTCCGACGGGGCCGCCGCGCTCGTGCTGTGCGGCATGGACTTCGCGCGCAAACACGGAGTGCGCAACCCGGTGCGGATCCGCGCGGTGTCCACGGTCACGCCGACGTATCCGAACACGGTGCTCGACCTCCCGGACATCGCCACCGACTCGGCCGCGGCCGTCGAGCCGGACGGCGTCACCTTCCGCGCCTCCATCGCGCGGGCCGCGTACGAGGAGGCCGGAATCGGCCCGGAAGACCTCTCCCTCGCCGAGGTGTACGACCTGTCGACCGCTCTGGAACTCCAGTGGTACGAGGATCTGGGGCTGTGCGGCGAGGGCGAGGCGGCGAAGCTGCTGAGAGAAGGCGCGACGGCGCCGGGCGGGCGCATACCCGTGAACGCCAGTGGTGGACTCGCGTCCTTCGGAGAGGCGGTCCCCGCACAGGCCATCGCCCAGGTCTGCGAGCTGACATGGCAGCTGCGCGGTACGGCGGGCGCCCGGCAGGTGGCGGACGCGCGCGTGGGAATCACGGCGAATCAGGGACTGTTCGGGCACGGCTCGTCCGTGGTCGCGGTCCGCTGACCGGCGCCCTCCTATGGATCCGTACGCTGCGTGTTCGGCCGAAAAGGGTGCGTGAACAGCTCGTGAACTGCGCTTGGGCGCGCGCCGGGGGCGCCATTATGCTTCCGTGCCTTCCTGGACGGACGCTCTCCGTTTCGCCTTCCAGCCGGTCGTCAACCTGACGACCGGAGCCGTGGCGGCCCTGGAGATGCTCGCCCGTCCGGAGGTCGGCGACGTGCTCGCACAGGCCCGGCGCGACCCTGAACTCGACGGCTGTCTTGCCGCGTTGGCGGTGCGCTCGGCGGCGCAGCGGGAGACGCTGCTGCCGCTGCACGTCAATGTGTTCGCGGGGACGGTGGCGGACCTCGGTGGTCTCGCCGCACTCCGGGACGCCGTCCGGGGCGTGGGGCGGCTGCCCTGGGAAGTGACGGTCGACATCGGTCCCCCGTTCACCCACGTGCCGCACCGGGCGCTCCTGGAGGGGGTCACGGCCCTGCGCGAGGAGGGCTTCCGGATCTGTGCGGACGGCGTCGGTGACGGCGACCTGCCACTGCGGCTCCTGGTCGACCTGGCGCCGGACCTCGTGAAGCTCGATGCCTCGCTGCTGTCGCGTCCCGCGTCGGTGAGCGCGATGCGGACGCTGTGCGAGGGGCTGGGCGCGCTGCTCGGCGTCGAGGGCGTGGAGACGGAGTTGCAGTGCGGCGCCGCTCGGGAGGCCGGTGCGCAGCTGGCCCAGGGCGAGCTGTTCGCGCCGCCGTCGCGGCTGCCGGCGGCCGATGTGTACGTCCCGGCGCTCACTCCCCCGGTGGCGTCGCCGCCGCCTTCGGGGCCACCGGTGCGCCAGTTCGTGCGGCCCGCCGCATTGCTGCCCGCATCGGCCTCGGCTGGGCGTGTACGCGCCCTGCTCACCGGGTCTCCTGACGTGTCCGGCGTGCTCCTGGTGGACTCGGCGGGTGCACCGGTGCGTTCGGTGCAGCGGGACCGCTTCCTGTTGTCCCTGTCGGGCCGCTACGGGCACGCGCTCTACGCCGACCGGCCGGCCGCCCGCCACGGTGACCGGCCGCGCACGGTGGGCGTGGACGCCACCGCCTGGGAGGTTCTCGACGTACTCGCGGACGGCGAGCGCAGCCGTACGGCCGACGACGTCGCGGTCGTCGACGAGCGGGGCCGGTGCGTGGGCATCGTGCGGCTCGCCGATCTCGTGCGCGCGCTGGCCGAGAGCCGGGTCGAGGAGGCGGCGGCGCTCAATCCGCTGACGCGGCTGCCCGGTTCGGACTCCATCACGGGCGAGGTGGACCGGCGGATCGCGCAGGGGCGCGGGTTCGCCCTGAGCTGGCTGGACATCGATGGGTTCAAGCAGGTCAACGACGGGGCGGGGTTCGCCGCGGGTGACGATCTGATCCGCGAGGTGGGCAGGTCCCTGGAACGGGCCGCGTCGGGGGCGACCAGGGTGGGGCACATCGGGGGCGACGACTTCCTGGTCCTGGCCGATCCGGACGGGCTCGATCCGCTGGCTTCCGCGGTGCTCGACGTGCCCTGGGCGGCGGGCGGGCGGCCCGTCACGATGTCGCTCGCCACGGTGCTGTGCGCGGCGGGCAGCGTCGCCGACCACCGGCAGGCGGCCGCGTCCCTGGCGCCGCTCAAACAGGCCGCCAAGGCTCTGCCGGGGGCGAGTTGGGTCATCGGACGCTCGGACACGCCGGGGCACGAGGTGCGGCGGGGTATGCGTTCGGGGGCGGCCCCGGTGTCCGGGGCCGCATGGGCGGGGACAGGACCGCGCGCGGAAGCGGAATCGGGCCGGGCAGCCACGGGATGAGGCGGAGGCGGGCCGTACGGCGGGCGCCGCCAACCGTTCCCGTCCGCGACCTTGACGCTCCATCACGGCCGGTGAACACTTCCCCGTGTCAGTCGGCATCGCCGCACGTCGTCCCACCGCCGCTCAGGGCCCCAGCCTGTCCGTCGGGCTCCTCCTGTCGCGTTCAGGCAGGTCAGGGCCCTCTCCCTGCGGCGATACGAGCGATCCGACTGAGCGGGAACGCTTGTCGCGGGCGCCGGGCGGGGCGCGGGAACCCTTTCCGTCGGCCGTTGCAGCCAGAGCCATCCAGAACCAGCCATGGAAAACGCACCCTGCACTGAGGACCGGGGCGTATCGCTCCGGGCGAGGGCCTAGGAGCCGCCATGAGCAATGGAGACATCTTCGTCGGTGAGGTCATCGGGACCGCGATCCTGATTCTGTTCGGCGCGGGCGTGTGCGCCGCGGTCACGCTCAAGCATTCCAAGGCGAGAGCCTCGGGATGGGTCGTCATCGCGTTCGGATGGGGCTTCGGCGTGCTGGCCGGGGCGTACACCGCCGCGCCGCTGTCGGGGGGCCAGCTCAACCCGGCGGTGACGATCGGCATCGCCGTGGACACCGGCAAGTGGGACAAGGTCTGGGTCTATCTGCTCGGCCAGATGGTCGGCGCGATGCTGGGCGCCGTGCTGGCCTATCTCGTCTATCTGGCCCAGTTCAACGCCAACGTCACATCGGAGTCCGCCGACGGCGAAGCGGAAGGCGACGGGCCCACTCCGACGCTCGGGATCTTCTCCACGATCCCCGAGATCAACAACCCCGTGGCCAACCTCATCACCGAGATCATCGCGACCGTCGCCCTCGTACTGCCCATCCTCGCGTTCGGGCTCACCAAGGGGCTCGGGGAGTCCGGCACGACCGTACTCGTCGTGGCATTCCTGGTCGTCGGGATCGGTCTCTCACTCGGCGGGCCCACCGGATATGCCATCAACCCGGCGCGCGACCTCGGCCCGCGCATCGTGCACTCGTTCCTTCCGATCCCCAACAAGGGCACGTCCGGCTGGGGTTACGCCATCATCCCGGTGGCCGGGCCGCTGATCGGCGGCGCGCTGGCGGGGCTCATCTACAACGCGGCGTTCTGACCGCGGCCGCGCAGCCGCCACGCCGCTTTCGCGTCCCCGCGCGCGGGGACCTCGGACGAAGACGAAGGGGAGTCACATGCCCGACAACGATGAGAAGTACGTCGCCGCCATCGACCAGGGCACCACGTCGAGCCGCTGCATCATCTTCAACCACGGCGGCGAGATCGTCGCCGTCGACCAGCGCGAGCACCGGCAGATCTTCCCGAAGCCCGGCTGGGTGGAGCACGACGCCACCGAGATCTGGTCCAAGGTGCAGGCCGTGGTCGCCGGCGCGCTCGCCAAGGCCGGGCTGCGGGCCGACGACCTCAGCGCGCTCGGCATCACCAACCAGCGTGAGACGACGGTCCTTTGGGACCGGGCCACGGGCCGGCCCGTGCACAACGCGATCGTGTGGCAGGACACCCGTACGTCGGCGCTGTGCAACGAACTGGGCGGCACGGACGGACAGGACCGCTTCCGGGAGCAGACCGGTCTGCCGCTCGCGAGCTACTTCTCCGGGCCCAAGGCGGCCTGGCTGCTCGACAACGTGCCGGGGCTGCGCGCCCGCGCCGAGCGGGGCGAGATCGCCTTCGGCACCATCGACTCCTGGCTTATCTGGAATCTGACGGGCGGCACGGACGGCGGCGTGCACGTCACCGACGTCACCAACGCCGGTCGCACCATGCTGATGAACCTGGAGACGCTCCAGTGGGACCAGGGCATCCTGTCGGCGATGAACGTGCCGGAGGCGGTGCTACCGGAGATCAGGTCGTCGGCCGAGGTCTACGGGACGGCCGTCGGCCAGCTCTCCGGCGTGCCGGTCGCGTCCGCGCTCGGCGACCAGCAGGCGGCGATCTTCGGGCAGGCCTGCTACGACACGGGGACGGCCAAGAACACGTACGGCACGGGCAGTTTCCTGCTGCTCAACACCGGGAACCGGCCCGTCCCCTCGAAGAACGGGCTGCTCACCACCATGGGGTACAAGATCGGCTCCGAGGCTCCCGTGTACTGCCTCGAAGGGTCGATCGCGATCACCGGCGCCCTGGTCCAGTGGTTCCGCGACCAGCTCGGGATCATCCGCACGGCCGACGAGATCGAGACGCTCGCGGCGAGTGTGAACGACAACGGCGGCGCCTACATCGTGCCCGCGTTCTCCGGCCTGTTCGCGCCGTACTGGCGCTCGGACGCGCGCGGTGTCATCACGGGCCTGACGCGGTACGTCACCAAGGCCCATCTGGCGCGGGCGGTCCTGGAGGCGACGAGCTGGCAGACACGCGAGGTCGTCGACGCGATGTACCAGGACTCCGGCGTGCAGATCACGACGCTGAAGGTCGACGGCGGCATGACCAAGAACAATCTCCTGATGCAGCATCAGGCGGATGTCCTCGGAGTGCCGGTGATCCGGCCGCGGGTGTCCGAGACGACGTGCTTGGGCGCCGCGTACGCGGCCGGGCTCGCGACGGGGGTGTGGAACGACCTGGACGAGCTCAAGGCGCACTGGCAGCGCGACGCGGAGTGGACGCCGGCGATGGACGGCGGGACGCGTGAGCGCGAGTACCGCAACTGGCGCAAGGCCGTGGAGAAGAGCTTCGGCTGGCACGACGACGAGGCGTGACGGTCGGCGCGCGCCTCTTGTGACTGGCACGTGGTCCTGGCGAGGACCACGCGCGCGTGGACGACGGTCCGCACCCCGGTCGGCGAGGGTGCGGGCCGTTCCCATGGGTTCCGTCACCGCGCCGGCGGATCAGGTGGCGGCCGGCTGGCGGCGGCGCGCGCTCGCGGCCATGGCGTGCTCGACGACGCCGATGAGGACCTCCTTGACGGTCTCCTTCTCACGCGCGTCGCACATCAGAACGGGCACGTCGGAGTCGAGGTCGAGGGCCTGGCGTACGGCGTCGGCCGGGTAACGGGCCGATCCCTCGAAGCAGTTGACGCCCACCACGAACGGTATGGAGCGCCGCTCGAAGTAGTCGACGGCGGCGAAGCAGTCCTCCAGGCGGCGGGTGTCGGCGAGAACGACGGCTCCCAGGGCGCCGGTCGCCAGCTCGTCCCACAGGAACCAGAAGCGGTCCTGCCCGGGTGTGCCGAAGAGGTAGAGCACCAGGTCCTCGCGGAGCGTGATCCGGCCGAAGTCCATGGCGACCGTGGTGGTGTGCTTGCCCTCGACGCCCCGGATGTCGTCGAGCGGGCGGCCCGCCTCGCTCAGCAGCTCCTCGGTGCGCAGGGGCTTGATCTCACTGACCGCGCCGACGAGCGTCGTCTTGCCCACGCCGAATCCGCCGGCCACGAGGATCTTGAGCGTGACGGGCTCCACGGGGGGCTTGCCGCGCTCAGAACGCCCGAAGATCATGGGTCTCTTCTCCTGCCTCACTGCTGTCGCTGTGGTCGTTCCCGGCGGGCGGCGGCGGACCGTATCCGCCGCCTCCGGGGGTTTCGATGACGAGTACGTCTCCGGGGAGCACGTCCGCCGAGTCGCTGCCGGCGAGCCGGTCGACCGTGCCGTCGGGGTGCTCCACGGAGTTGGCGCCCAGGGCTCCCGGCCCGCCGCCCGCCATGCCGTACGGCGGGATTCTGCGGTGCTGCGAGAGCGTGGACACGGTCATGGGTTCGAGGAAGCGGAGGCGGCGTACGGCGCCGTCGCCGCCGCGCCACCGTCCGGGGCCCCCGCTGCCGCGCCGCACGGCGAACTCCTCGAGCAGGACGGGCAGTCGCCACTCCAGGACCTCGGGGTCGGTGAGACGCGAGTTGGTCATATGGGTCTGTACGACGGGCGCTCCGTGGAAGCCGTCACCTGCTCCGGAGCCCGAGGCCACGGTCTCGTAGTACTGGTGGCTCTCGTTGCCGAAGGTCACGTTGTTCATCGTCCCGGAGCCCTCGGCCTGGACGCTCAGGGCCGCGTAGAGGGCTCCGGTGATGGCCTGGGAGGTCTCCACGTTGCCGGCGACGACGGCGGCGGGTGGCTCGGGGGCGAGGAAGGAGCCCGGAGGGACGACGATGTGCAAGGGGCGCAGGCAGCCGTCGTTGAGGGGGATGTCGTCGTCCACGAGGGTGCGGAAGACGTACAGGACGGCCGCGTTGACGACGGCGAAGGGCGCGTTGAAGTTGGTGGCGAGCTGTGGCGATGTGCCGGTGAAGTCGACGGTCGCGCTGCGCTGTTCGCGGTCCACGGTGACCCGGACGCGGATCATGGCGCCCGAGTCGGTCTCGTAGGCGAACTCACCGTCCTGTAGGGCGTCGACAACGCGGCGCACGGCCTCTTCCGCGTTGTCCTGGACGTGCTTCATGTACGCCTGGACGACGTCGAGCCCGAAGTGGTCGATCATGCGGGCGACTTCGTCGACGCCCTTCTGGTTGGCGGCGATCTGGGCGCGCAGGTCGGCGAGGTTGGTCCGCGGGTTGCGGGACGGATAGGGGCCGCCGGTGAGCAGGCCCAGAGTCTCCGTCTCGCGGAAGCTGCCCCCTTCGACGAGCAGCCAGTTGTCGAAGAGGATGCCTTCCTCGTCGATGGTGCGGCTGCCTGCGGGCATGGAGCCGGGGGCGATGCCGCCGATCTCCGCGTGGTGGCCGCGCGAGGCGACGTAGAACAGGATCCGCTCACCCTCCGTGTCGAAGACCGGGGTGATGACGGTGACGTCGGGGAGGTGGGTGCCCCCGTGATAGGGGTCGTTGACGGCGTAGGTGTCGCCCGGCCGCATGCGCGTGCCGCGGCGGCGGATGACCTCCTTGACGCTGGTGCCCATGGATCCCAGGTGGACGGGGATGTGGGGGGCGTTGGCGACGAGGCTGCCGTCGGGGTCGAAGAGCGCGCACGAGAAGTCGAGGCGCTCCTTGATGTTGACCGACTGGGAGGTGGACTCCAGGCGGGCGCCCATCTGTTCGGCGATCGACATGAAGAGGTTGTTGAAGACTTCGAGGAGTACGGGGTCGGCTGCCGTGCCGATGTCGGAACTCTCCGTGACCGCCGCGCGTTCCATGATCAGGTGGCCGTCGTCCGTCACGGCCGCCCGCCAGCCGTCGTCCACGACCGTCGTGGAGCCGGACTCGGCGATGATCGCGGGTCCGGTGACACTTTCGCCGGGCGGCAGTTGGTCGCGTCGGTGCAGGGGCACGTCGCGCCAGGAGCCGCCGGTGTGGAGCCTGACGGCCTCCGGGACGGCGGGCGGGGCCGAGCGGGGTGCGAGGGCGGACAGATCGGGGGGTGCAGTGAGGCCGGTTGCTTCGACGGAGAGTGCTTCGACGACGAGAGGGCGGTCGAGGGTGAAGGAGTAGGTGGCGCGATGGCGTTCTTCGAAGGCGGCGCGCATCGTCTCCGGGTCCGTGAGTTCCACGGTGAGCGTCGTGTCGGTGCCGTCGTAGCGCAGTTGGGCCCGGCGGGTGACGCGGATGCGGTCCTCGGGCACGTCCTCGGCGAGGAGTTCGGCGCGGGCCGCGCCCTCCAGGTCGTCGGCGGTCTTGTGGACGTGCGGCATGGCGGACGGTTCGAGCGGTGCCTCGGCGGACTGCTCGCGCATGGCGGTCGTGTCGGCGAGACCGATGCCGAGCGCGGACAGGACGCCCGCCATGGGCGGTACGAGGACGGTGCGGATGCCGAGCGAGTCGGCGACCCGGCACGCGTGCTGGCCACCGGCCCCGCCGAACGTGGTGAGGGCGTAGCGGGTGACGTCGTGGCCCTTCTGGACGGAGATCCGCTTCACGGCGTTCGCGATGTTGGCGACGGCGATCTGCAGATAGCCCTCGGCGACCTGCTCCGGGGTGCGGTCGTCGCCGGTGCGGTCGCGGATCTCGCGGGCGAGCGCGGCGAAGCGGTCCCGTACGAGGGTGTGGTCCAGGGGCTGGTCCCCGTCGGGGCCGAACACCCGGGGGAAATGGGCGGGTTGGATGCGCCCGAGGGCCACGTTCGCGTCGGTGACGGTCAGCGGGCCGCCGCCGCGGTAGCAGGCGGGTCCGGGGTCGGCGCCCGCGGAGTCGGGGCCCACGCGGTAGCGGCTGCCGTCGAAGTGGAGGACGGAGCCGCCGCCGGCCGCGACGGTGTGGATGTCGAGCATGGGGGCGCGCAGGCGCACGCCGGCGATCTGCGTGGTGAAGACGCGCTCGTACTCCCCCGCGTAGTGCGACACGTCCGTGGACGTGCCGCCCATGTCGAAGCCGATGACGCGGTCGAAGCCGGCGAGCCGGGAGACCCGGGCCATGCCGACGATGCCGCCGGCGGGGCCGGACAGGATGGCGTCCTTGCCGCGGAACTGCCCGGCCTCGGTGAGCCCCCCGTTGGACTGCATGAACATGAGGCGTACGCCCGCGAGTTGGTCCGCCACCTGCTGGACGTAGCGGCGAAGGACCGGCGACAGATAGGCGTCGACGACCGTCGTGTCCCCTCGCGGGACGAGCTTCATCAGCGGGCTGACCTCGCTGGAGAGCGAGATCTGCGGGAAGCCGATCCGGGCCGCGAGGGCGCCGATCTGCCGCTCGTGGTCGGGATACAGGTGGCTGTGCATGCAGACGACGGCGAGGGCCCTGATCCCGTCGTCGTACGCCTGGCGCAGCGACACTTCGAGGGCGTCCGTGTCGAGGGGGGTGAGGACGGCGCCGTGGGCGTCGATGCGCTCGTCGGCCTCGATGACCCGTTCGTGGAGCAGCTCGGGCAGCTCGATGCGGCGGGCGAAGATGCGGGGCCTGTTCTGGTACGCGATGCGCAGGGCGTCACGGAAGCCTCGGGTGACCACCAGGGCGGTGCGTTCGCCCTTGCGTTCCAGGAGGGCGTTGGTGGCGACGGTGGTGCCCATGCGGACGGAGTCGACGTGGGCGTGCCCCGACTCGCCCTCGCTGTCCAGAAGTTCGCGGATCGCGGCGACGGCGGGGTCCCGGTAGCGGGCGGGGTTGTCGGACAGGAGCTTGTGGGTGAGCAGGCGTCCGCCGGGGTGCCGCGCGACGACGTCGGTGAACGTGCCGCCTCGGTCGATCCAGAACTGCCAGCCTGTCACGCGCGTCTCCGTTGTTCGCCCCGCTGCTCGCCTGGTCCCCACCCCCGTGTGTGGCCTCGGTGTACGCGTGGGTCAGAGCGCCCTGAGACCGTTGATCACGTCGCGCAGAATACTCTCGTCCGGGAGCTCGGCAGGGGGTACGGGCCGGGTCACATGGACCAGTTTCTCGTCGACGAGATCGCCGATGAGGACGCGTACGACGCCGATGGGAAGGTCGAGTTCCGCGGCGAGTTCCGCTACCGACTGGGGGCTGTCGCGGCACAGTCCGACGATGTCCACGTGTTCCGGGGACAGCGTCTGGTCGGCGGCGGGGTCACCGGTGCGGTGTTCCGCGACGACGACCGCGATCAGGTCGAGGCGATGCTGGGCCGCGCTGGTGGTGCGGCCGCGTGTCATGGCGTACGGGCGAACCACCGGTCCGGCCTCGTCGTCGAACCAGTGGTGCGTCTCCTGCGTCCCCTCCCCGTCAGGGCTCATACCGGCCCACTACCCGCCGGCGGACAGATCGGTGCGCGGAGCGGTCCCCAGATGCACGCCGACCCGCTTGACCAGCAAGGTCATCTCGTACGCGACGAGACCGACGTCGGAGTCCGCGTCCGACAGGACGGCGAGGCAGCTGCCGTCGCCGGCTGCCGTGACGAAGAGGAAGGCGTCGTCCAGCTCCACGACGGTCTGGCGGACGCTGCCCGCCTCGAAGTGCCGGCCGACCCCCTTGGCCAGGCTGTGGAAGCCGGAGGCGACGGCGGCGAGATGCTCGCTGTCCTCCCGGGTGAGGTCCTTCGAGACCCCGGTCGGCAGGCCGTCCCCGGAGAGCACGAGCGCCTTGCGGATACTGGCGACGCGCTCCACCAGGTCGTCCAGGAGCCAGTTCAGCTCCCCGGAACCGCCGTTCGCGGTGGTGTGTGCGGCGGCCTTCGGTGCGGTCATCGACCGTCCCCCTCAGATGTCGTTCCCTGTGCTGTGCCGTCGGAGGCGTCGTCGCCTGCGGCGTTCTCCTCACGGCCGCGGCGCCAGCCTCGCTGGAGCGAGGCCATCCGGTTGCGGACCTCGTCGGCGTCGCGCTCGGCGGGGCTGTCCGAGTGGTTGGGCCCCTCCCGGTCCGCGGCGCGGTCGGCGCGCAGGTCGGGTCCTTCCTTGAGCTGCGGGGCGAGATTGGCCTGGCGCACACGGCGGGGCAGGCCACTCGGCAAGCTCGGCGCGGGGGCGTCGGCGGCCGGTTCCGGCGCGGGGTCGCGCACCGGCTCCGGGCGACGTGCGGGAGTCGCGTCCTGCGAGGCATCGGCACGGGCGCGCCTGCGCGGCAGATCCGGCGCGGACGCCGAAGTGAGACGGCGCTCGCGGGGTCCCTCCGGGGCTTCCGCGCGGTACGCGTCCCCCGGGGTGTCCGGGGTCGGGGCCTCGGGATCCCGTGGGACGCTGCGCGAGTTCTCGGGTCGGCCGTCCGTGCGTTGGTTGTCCGATTCCGACTCGCCGGGCCTCGTGTGGGTGACGGGCCTGCCGTGCGAGCTGACGAGCTTCGGTGCCCTGCGGCGCGGCAGCGGCACGGGCGCGTCGTCGCCGTCGGCCCGGTGGGTGGGCTCGGCCCGGTCCTCGAACTCGTCGCGCGCGTGCTGGTGCTGCTCTCCGGGGAGCCCGGCGGGGCGGCGGCGCGGCCGGAAGAGCCCGCCCCGCTCGCTGTCCTCGTCATCGAGAGCGCCGGGGAAGGGCGTGAGGTCCGACGCCGCAAGCGGCGCCTCCAGCTCCACGGGCCCGTCCAGGAGAGAGGCCGGAAGAACCGGGAGCGGGCTGCCCGCCGTGGAGAGTTTCGGGGAGCGCACGCCGGGGGCCTCGCCGCGCCCGGCGCTGCGGGGACGGTCGAGACGGAAGCCGGCGCCCTCGGTGTCGGGGGCGTCGGTGAGCAGGGTGTCCGGGATGAAGACGATCGCGGTCGTGCCGCCGTACGGGGACGGCTGGAGCGAGACGCGGACGTTCTGGCGCTGGGCGAGCCGACTGACCACGAACAGGCCGAGCCGGTCGGTGTCGGAGAGTTCGAACTCGGGCGTCTCGGCGAGCCGCAGATTGGCGTCGAGGAGCGCGTCGGCCGCCATGCCGAGGCCCCGGTCGTGGATCTCCAGCGTGAAGCCGTTGGCGACGCGCTCGCCGACGACTTGCACGGCGGTGTGCGGCGGCGAGAACACCGTGGCGTTCTCCAGGAGTTCGGCCACGAGGTGGGTGAGGTCGGCGACGGCGGGGCCGGTGACGGCGATGCGCGGCAGGCGCCGGACCTCGACGCGCTCGTAGTCCTCCACCTCGGCGACGGAGGCCCGGACGATGTCCATGAGCTGGACGGGCCTGCGCCACTGCCGGGAGGGGGCGGCGCCGGAGAGGATCACCAGGCCTTCCGCGTGGCGCCGCATGCGCGTGGTCAGGTGGTCGAGGCGGAACAGGTCGGCGAGTTCGTCGGTGTCCTCGGTCCTGCGCTCCATCGTGTCGAGCAGGGTGAGCTGCTTGTGGAGGAGCACCTGGCTGCGCCGGGCGAGGTTGACGAAGACCTCGGAGACGCCGTGGCGCAGTTCGGCCTGCTTGACGGCGGCCTCGACGGCGGAGCGCTGAAGGGTGTTGAGCGCCTGGCCGACCTGCCCGATCTCGTTCTTGTCGTACTCCAGGCGGGGGGCCTCGGTCTCCACGTCGACGTGTTCGCCTGCCGCGAGACGGCGCATCACGCTGGGCAGTCGCACACCGGACGCCTCGTGGGCCTCCAGGCGCAGCTGCCGCAGATCGCGGACGAGGCTGCGGCCGATGCGTACGGACAGGAACAGCGAGAGCAGCAGCGCGAGCAGGCCGAGCACACCGGCCACTCCGGCCTGCAGGAAGACATTGATCGCGATGGGGCGCGCCCGGTCCTGGTAGCGCTCCGTGGCGGCGGTGTCGCGCTTGACGAGCTCGTCGAGCACCTGGCCCGAAGTGTTGTTCCAGGCACGTGCGGTGACGCCCCGGGGGGTGCCCGCCGTGGAGTCGGCGAGGGTGTTCTCCGCCGTGCGCAGGGCCGCCGTGTCCGCGCTCTTCCAGTAGCGCTCGAACTCGGCGCGGTCGTCGTCGGGGAGCAGCGCGAGGCTGGTCTCGTACAGGATTCCGCGCTGGGCGACGAGGTCGGAGACCTGGCGCAGTTCCTTCTGCGTG
This sequence comes from Streptomyces sp. NBC_01003, assembly GCF_045162695.1. Taxonomy (NCBI): domain Bacteria; kingdom Bacillati; phylum Actinomycetota; class Actinomycetes; order Kitasatosporales; family Streptomycetaceae; genus Streptomyces; species Streptomyces sp. NBC_01003. Next base: position 8,157,486 of record NZ_CP108707.1, on the reverse strand, counting down.
ATCCGGCGGGCGACGAGCGCCGAGCCGACCAACGCGTCCTCGCGGGACAGCAGTTCACGCGCTCGCAGCACACCGATGACGGCGCGGCCCTGGCGGTCCATCGCCGAGTTGTCGAAGCTGCTGAGCGTGAGCAGGAAGTCGTACGTAGGGTCGATGAGGCGGTTGTAGAAGTCGAGGGCCTGCTCGCGGGTGACGGTTCCTTCGTCGACGTTGCGGCGCAGGGACTCGATGCCGTCGAATCCCTCGACGACGGCGCCGATGCGGCGCCGGGAGTCGTCGCTCATGTCGTCGCGGATCCCGGAGTTCTCGGCCTTCGTCCTGATCTGGGCCATCGCCTCGTCGGAGGCGCTGCGGCGGCTGCGCAGCTTGGAGAGGGCGTCGGAGGCCCGCGGGTCGGCCAGGTAGACAAGGGTCTGGCGGCGCTCGTCCTGAAGGGTCCGCGCGGCGTCGGAGATCGGGTAGCCGATCTCGTCGGCGACCTTCCCCGCCGAAACCAGCTGAGTCGCGGCGCGGCCCGTGATCACCGTGGAGAAAGCCCAGATGGCGGTCAGGGACACCAGCGGCACCAGGAGCAACGCCACGATCTTCCGGCGGATGGACTTCCCGCGAAAGCGCATGGCCTCCCCCAGATCGACCCCTGCGGTCAGGGGTACACATGTGCGGCAACAAACGGCGCGAGCCTACTACTGACGCAGGAGCAACTCGAAGGGCTGTCCGGATGCTGTCCGGTGGCCAGTGGCGTGGGACGTCAGCATGTGTCCGGGCATTGCGGGAGATTGCACCCCGCAAAGTGGCGCTCAAAATCCGGCACCATCCGGCCGTACAGGAAAGGCAGTTGGCCGGAATCGATCGATCTTCGGCGGGGACGGAAACGACCGCCGCAATCCGGGGGAATCTTTCGACGCCGCCGTACGTCCTTCCTTACGGGTCATACGTGATGAGGCCCGCACGAGGTGAGCGGGCAGCGTAAAGCGGCGCAATCCGGGCAGCCATCGGAGAGCCCCGGCGCGGGAGCGCCCAGGGCGGCGGGCTGTGACGGCGGTGGGGAGTGACGAACTGATGGGCACGACAGAGCGGCGTGGGGAATTGTGGGTCGAGGAGCCGGCGAGGCGGCGCCGGTTGCCTGATCCGGTGCGGACGGCGGCGGTACGGGCGGTGCTCATCGTCGCGCTGACGTTGATGCAGGCGGTGATCGCGTTCCTGTGCACCCTCGCCGACTCATGGCTGGCGTTCCCGATGGTGCTGAGCAGCGTGGGGAGCACGGTCGTGGCGACCTGGGGCGTGCTGGACGTCTGGGTGACCCGACAGGTGTGGAACCAGCGCAACGGCGTGGTGTCCGCGCCCGACAGCACGGCACGGCAGCTGCGCAGGGAGCGTCGCCAGGCGCGCCGGCAGGCACGCGCACAGGGCCGTCCGGCCCCGGAACGCATACGGAGGCGTGGCGGGGCCGGACAGTTGACGCATACGTAGGCGCGTGCAGGTGGTGCGTCGGTAGATACGCGGGCGTGCGTGGGTCTGCGCAGGTAGGTGGGGTGGGATCGGTGACGGTTGCGTAGCGCTGGGACAGGTGTCAGCTACCTACGCACGCCCACGGCGAGAGCCGTCGTCACAGCGCCACCGGCTCCGCGACGTTCTGCACGACCGGTCGCGCCTCGCCGCGCGCCAGCTCCCGGCGCACCCGTGTGAACGGTCGCGGCCGGTTCACCGCGAGCGCGGCCGTGGTCTCGCCCCCGCGCTCGTAGAGTGCGAGGAAGCTCCCGTCCTCCATGGCGCCTTCGATGACGCGGACCAGGTCCCCGCCCCTCCTGCGCCCGGCGAACTGGATGCGTGAGCCGTACTGGTCCGACCAGAAGTACGGCAGCGGCCGAACGGTCTCGACGGTGCGGCCCGCCAGCAGATTGCGTACGGCGACGCGCGGCTGGGCCGTGGCGCTCGTCCAGTGCTCGGCCCGCGCCCCGCCCACACGTGCCACATCACCCACGGCCACGACCTGAGGAAGCGCCGTGACGCAGCCGTCGTCGCAGAGCACCCCGTCGTTCAGGGCGAGCGTCGAACCGGCGAGCCAGCCCGTGTTGGGGACGGCCCCGATGCCGACGACGACCACGTCGGCGGGCAGCACGCGCCCGTCGGCCAGTTCCACGCTGTGGACCGTGAGGTCGCCGTGGAGTGCCGCGACCCCGACGCCCGTGACCAGTTCCACCCCGCCGCGCGCGTGGAGCCCCGCGCACACCGCGGCCATCTCCGGCCCGAGTTGGGGCAGGAGCGGAAGCGGCGCCGCCTCCACGACGGTGACCGCGTGGCCGAGCGCGGCGCACGAAGAGGCCGTCTCGGCGCCGATGAACCCGCCGCCGATCACGACCACGCGCCGCGGCCCGCGCAGCAGTTCGGCACGCAGGGAGCGCGCGTCGTCGAGAGTCCTGAGCGTGTGCACGCCCGCGAGGGCGGGTCCGGGCAGCCGGCGGGGGCTCGCCCCGGTGGCGATGACGACCCCGTCCGTGGACACCGTGCGGCCGTCCTCCAGGAGGACCGTGCGTCCGCGCGCGTCGAGCCCGCGGGCCCGTACGCCGAACATCCACTCGGCGCCCAGTTCCAGCGTCTCGTCGACGTCGGAGAGGGCGAGCTGGTCCTCGCCGGCCTTCCCGACGAGGAAGTCCTTGGACAGCGGCGGGCGGTCGTACGGGCGGTGCGGCTCCTCGCCCACGATCACGAGACGGCCGTCGAAGCCCTGGGCCCGCAGCTCGCGGGCGGCATACAGTCCGGCGAGCGAGGCGCCCACCACGGTCACGGTCGCCATTCCGGATCCCGTACTCATTCCGTTGACAGTGCTCATGCGGCGGTGCCTTCCTCGGCGGCAGGATGGACGTGGACCACGCCGTCGTCGACGGTCACCCGGTGGGTGCGTACGGGGCGGCGGGCAGGCAGGCAGGTCGGCCGCCCGGTACGCAGATCGAATGAAGCCTCGTGGAGCGGGCATTCGACCAGACAGCCCTCCAGCCAGCCCTCCGACAAGGAGGCGTCCTGGTGGGTGCAGGTGTCGTCGATGGCGTACAGCTCACCGTCAGCATTGAAGACGGCGATGGGCGGTGCTGTGTCGATGCGGACGGATCCGCCCTCGGGGAGGTCTTCAAGGCGGCAGACGGGTATCACGGGCCCCCCTCTTGGTCCAGGGCTGTCTGACTCAGGACTGTTCGGTAACATGGCGTTCCGCATGGCGCACGAGGGAGCGCTATGCGCAACAGAATCCGGTCGGGATGCCCGCCGCGTCAAGGGCTTCTCGAAGATGCGACCCGCCAAGGGGTCGCAAGGTGGTGAGAGTTGAGTGATGACCCGCAAGGAATCGCAGGCTGAACCAGGCACGACGGCACCGGAGAAGACCCCGAAGGGCGCGGCCGCCTCCGTCCAGTCCGTGGACCGCGCGGTGAGCGTCCTCGAGATCCTCGCCCGGCACGGCGAGGCGGGCGTCACCGAGATCGCCGACGAGCTGGACGTGCACAAGTCGACCGCCTTCCGGCTGCTCGGAGTACTGGAGAACCGCGGCCTGGTCGGGCAGGCGAAGGACCGCGGCAAGTACTACCTGGGGGCGGGGGTACTGCACCTCGCGGGGGCGGCGGCAGTGCGCCTGGACATCTCGCAGGAGGGCGTGCCCGTCTGCCGCGAACTGGCCGACGAGCTGGGCGAGACGGTCAACATCGCGATCCTCGACGACGATGTCGCCGTCAACATCATGCAGGCGCGCGGCTCCGCCTCCGTCACGGCGCAGAACTGGCTGGGCAGACGCACCCCCCTGCACGCCACATCGAGCGGCAAGGTGCTGCTCGCCCATCTGCCGTCCGCGCTGCGCGAGGGCCTGCTCGCCCGCCCGCTGGCGCGCTTCACCCCGCACACGGCGACGGGGACGGCGTCACTGCGGGCCGAGCTGGAGGCCGTGCTCGACCAGGGATACGCCGTTGCCGTGGAGGAGCTGGAGGTCGGCCTCGCCGCGGTCGCGGCCCCCGTGTTCGCCCACGACGGAAAGGTCATCGGCGCGATCAGCGCGTCGGGTCCCGTGTACCGGCTGACCGAGGAACACCTCCCCGAGCTGGCCAAACGCACGGTCGCGGCTTCGACCGAACTGTCGCGCCGGATGGGATACGGCTTCTAGCAGGGCGTTCCGCAGCACGGTTACTGAACGCGGGGTCAGGGAAACCTGGCCCCGCGTTCTGCGTGTGTCGACGAGGTTTCGGTGCGGCCGATCGTTTTGCCAAGCATTAACTCCCACCCCTTGACGGGGCCTTGATGGCGTTTCCAAGATGTTCCTCATCGCGCAACTGGGCGTGCATTGCGCAACAGCAGAGGAGTTTGGTCGTGCCACATGAGGTCCGCGCCGTCGTCGCTGTGAAGAAGGGCGCACCCGTCGAGGTACAGACGATCGCCGTGCCCGATCCCGGCCCGGGCGAGGTTCTGGTCCAGGTGCAGGCGTGCGGGGTCTGCCACACGGATCTGCACTACCGGGAGGGCGCCATCAACGACGACTTCCCGTTTCTGCTCGGCCATGAGGCGGCCGGCACCGTCGAGTCCGTCGGCGACGGGGTCACCGACCTCGTCCCGGGTGACTACGTGGTGCTCGCCTGGCGCGCCCCCTGCGGCAACTGCCGTTCCTGCCGCCGCGGCCGCCCCTGGTACTGCTTCGACTCGCGCAACGCGACGCAGCCGATGACCCTTCTCGACGGAACGCCGCTGAGCCCCGCGCTCGGCATCGGCGCGTTCGCCGAGAAGACCCTGGTCGCGGCAGGGCAGGCGATCAAGGTCGACCCGGCGGCGCGCCCCGAGGCCGCGGGCCTGATCGGCTGCGGCGTGATGGCCGGCTACGGCGCGGCCGTGAACACGGGCAACGTCCAGCGCGGCGACACCGTCGCCGTCATCGGCTGCGGCGGCGTCGGCAATGCGGCCATCGCGGGCGCCTGCCTCAACGGCGCGCGCCGCGTGATCGCCGTCGACATCGACGACAAGAAGCTCGATCAGGCCGAGCGGTTCGGCGCCACGCACACGGTCAACTCCCGTGGCACGGACCCGATCGAGGCGGTGCGTGCGCTCACCGACGGGTTCGGCGTCGACATCGCCATCGACGCGGTCGGCCGCCCGGAGACGTACAAGCAGGCGTTCTACATGCGCGACCACGCGGGCGTGCTGGTCCAGGTCGGGGTGCCCGAGCCGGGCATGGCGGTGGACATTCCGCTCATCGACCTGTTCTCGCGCGGCGGCGCCCTCAAGTCCTCCTGGTACGGGGACTGCCTGCCGAGCCGTGACTTCCCGGTCCTCATCGACCAGTACCTCTACGGGCTGCTCGACCTGAATGGGTTCGTGACCGAGACGATCGCCCTCGACCAGGTGGAGGAGGCGTTCGCGAAGATGCACCGGGGCGAGGTTCTGCGCTCGGTGGTGGTCCTGTGAGCCCTGCGGCCCGCACCGAACGCGCCGTCACCTCGGGCACGTTCAGCCTGGACGGACGTTCGACGTCGACAACAACGTCTGGCTGATCGGCGACGACGAGGAGGTCCTGATCGTCGACGCCGTGCACGACGCGGCGGCGATCGCGGCCGCCGCACCGGCGCCCCCGTCCTCCTGCACCCCGCGGAGCGCGCCGACACACCTGCCGCATAAGGCCATTCCACCCCCACCAGCATGAGGAGGGGCATGTCCAGCACGCCCGAAAAGCCCGGAACATCCAGCCCTCGCGTCGTCGTCATCGGCGCCGGAATCGTCGGCTGCTCCCTCGCCGACGAGCTCACCGCCCGCGGCTGGACCGACGTCACCGTCCTCGAACAGGGCCCGCTGCCGGCCCCCGGCGGCTCCACCTCGCACGCGCCGGGCCTTGTCTTCCAGACGGGCCCGTCCAAGACCCTCACGGAGTTCGCCCGGTACACAGTGGAGAAGTTCAACACCCTTGAGGTGGACGGACTTCCCTGCTTCAACCCGGTGGGCGGCCTGGAGCTGGCGACCACCCCCGAGCGCTGGGCCGACCTGCACCGCAAGGCCGGTTACGCCGCCTCCTGGGGCGTGCGCGGCGAACTCGTCAGTGCCGCGCGCTGCAAGGAACTGTGGCCCCTCATCGACGAGTCGGCCGTACTCGGCGGCTTCCACACCCCCGACGACGGCCTGGCCCGCGCCCTCCTTGCCTCCCGCGCCCAGATGCAACGCGCCCGCGAACGCGGCGCCACCTTCCTCGACCGGCACACAGTCACCGGCATCGAGCAGCAGGACGGCCGGGTCACGGCGGTGGTCACCGACCGCGGCACCTTCCCCGCCGACCACGTCGTCTCCGCCGCCGGATTCTGGGGCCCGGTGATCGGCCGTATGGCCGGCGTGGACGTCCCGCTCCTGCCCCTCGCGCACCAGTACGCGAAGACCAAGCCGATGGCCGAGCTCGACGGAGCCGACGACCCCCGCACGGAGGCCTCGAAGCCGATCCTCCGCTTCCAGGACCGTGATCTGTACTTCCGTGAGCACACCGACCGCATCGGCATCGGCAGTTACGCCCACAAGCCCCTGCCCATCGATCCGTTCGAGGTGCTCGACTACGACACGGCGCGGGCCACCGAGCTGGACATGCCGTCGTCGCTGCCCTTCACCCAGGAGGACTGGGCGCCCAGCTGGGAGGACTGCCGGTGGCTGATCCCCGCGCTGCGTGAGACCGAGATCGAGGAGGGCTTCAACGGCGTCTTCTCCTTCACGCCCGACGGGATGCCGGTCCTCGGCGAGACCCGTGCGCTGCGCGGCTTCTGGCTGGCCGAGGCGGTCTGGGTCACGCACTCCGCGGGCGTCGCCAAGGCGGTCGCCGAGTGGATGGTCGACGGGCGGCCCTCCGTCGACGTGCACGAGTGCGACCTCACCCGGTTCGAGGACGCCCAGCGCTCCCCCTCCTATGTGCACGACCGCGGGGCGCAGCAGTTCACCGAGGTCTACGACATCCTGCACCCGCTCCAGCCGGCCGAGCAGCCGCGCCCGCTGCGGGTCAGCCCCTTCCACGCCCGCCAGGAGCATCTCGGCGCGTACTTCCTGGAGGGCGGCGGCTGGGAGCGTCCGCACTGGTACGAGGCGAACGCGGACCTGCCCACCGGCGACCTGCCCGAACGCGACGCCTGGTCGGCCCGCTACTGGTCGCCCATCGCGGCCGCCGAGGCCAGGGCCACCCGCGAGAAGGTGGCCCTCTACGACATGACGCCCCTGCGCCGGCTGGAGGTCACAGGCCCGGGTGCCCTCGACTTCCTCCAACGCATGACGTCGAACAATCTCGCGAAGAAGCCGGGCGCGGTCACGTACACGCTCCTTCTGAACGAGGCGGGAGGCATCCGGTCCGACCTGACCGTCGCCCGTCTCGCGCCGGACCTGTTCCAGATCGGCGCGAACTCCCCCGCCGACCTGGACTGGCTCACGCGCCACGCGCCCGGTGGGGGCACCTCCCGCTCGAGCGAAGCCGAGAGTGGGGGAGTACAGATCCGGGACATCACCTCCGGCACCTGCTGCATCGGCGTCTGGGGCCCGCGCGCCCGCGACCTCGTCCAGCCGCTGACCCGCGACGACTTCTCTCACGAGGGCTTCGGCTACTTCCGCGCCAAGCAGACCTACCTCGGCCATGTGCCGGTCACCGCGATGCGCCTGTCGTACGTCGGTGAGCTTGGCTGGGAGCTGTACACCACGGCCGACCTGGGGCTGCGCCTGTGGGACACGCTGTGGGAGGCGGGGCGGGAACACGGCGTGATCGCGGCCGGGCGCTCGGCCTTCAACAGCCTGCGCCTGGAGAAGGGTTACCGCTCCTGGGGCCACGACATGACCGAGGAGCACGACCCGTACGAGGCGGGCGTCGGATTCGCCGTCCGCATGGACCGCGGTGATTTCCTGGGCAGGGCGGCGCTGGAGCGCAAGGGCGAGCAGCCGGCCCGCAGGCTCACGCCGCTCCTCCTGGACGACCCGGCGGCCGTCGTGCTCGGCAAGGAGCCCGTCCACGTCGAAGGGGTCCCGTCCGGCTACGTCACCAGCGCCTCGTACGGCTACACGCTGGGCCGCTGTGTCGCGTACGCGTGGCTGCCGCCGCTCCCCTCCGGTACGGGCGTCCACATCGAGTACTTCGGCGAGAAGGTCCCGGCGACGGTCGCCGACGAGCCCTTGTTCGACCCGAAGATGACCCGCATCCGCCGCTGATCGCGCGGAGGGCCGGACATGTCACGCACCTATGACGTGTTCGGCCTCCCCGAGCGGGCCGCCGAGTTGGTGCCCGTCGTCGGTGAGAAAGTCGCCGACCTCGCACTCACCGGCTCCGCCGCGCACCCCATCGACCTCATCGACCCCAGCCGCCTCGCCGCCGCGCCCGCCTGAGGAGTCCGCACGTGACGACGACCCCGATTTCCCCCAGCCTGATGGCCACGCTGCCCGGGCACTACTACACCGATCCGGAGATCTTCCGGCAGGAACAGGAACGCATCTTCGAGTCGATGTGGTTCTGCGCCGTACGCGCCGCGGACCTCGACAAGCCGGGCGCGTTCCGCACGGTCCAGGTCGGCCGCGAGAACGTCCTGATCACCCGCTCCCGCACCGGCGAACTGCGGGCCTTCCTCAATGTCTGCCGCCATCGCGGCGCCCGCCTGTGCACGGAGGAGTCCGGCCAGGTCCGCCGCAACCTCCAGTGCCCGTACCACGCGTGGACGTACGACCTCGACGGCAAGCTCATCGCTGCACCGAACCTCGTGCAGATGCCGGACGTCGACCGTACCGAGTACGGCCTGTTCAAGGTCGCCCTGCGCGAGTGGCTCGGCTACGCCTGGGTCAGCCTGGCGGATGAGCCGCCCTCCTTCGAGGAGACGGTGATCGGCGATGCCGTCGAGCGGCTCGGCGACACGGCCTCGATCGAGCGGTACCACACCCAGAATCTGGCTCTCGGCAAGCGCATCACGTACGACGTGAAGGCCAACTGGAAGCTGATCGTCGAGAACTTCATGGAGTGCTACCACTGCGCGACGATCCACCCCGAACTGACCGATGTCCTGCCGGAGTTCGCGGACGGCTACGCCGCCCAGTACTACGTGGGCCACGGCGCCGAGTTCGGGGACGGCGTGAAGGGTTTCACCGTCGACGGCAGCGAGGGCTTCGGCCGGCTGCCCGAGGTCGCCGAGGACCAGGACCGCCGCTACTACGCGATCACCGTGCGGCCGACGGTCTTCATCAACCTCGTCCCCGACCACGTGATCCTGCACCGGATGTTCCCGCTGGCCGAGGACCGTACGGTCGTCGAGTGCGACTGGCTGTACGCGCCCGAGGTCGTCGAGTCGGGCGCCGATGTCTCCAAGTCCGTGGAGCTGTTCCACCGGGTCAACGCCCAGGACTTCGAGGCCTGTGAGCGGACCCAGCCGGCGATGGACTCCCGTGCCTACCGGCGCGGCGGCGTACTCGTCCCGACCGAGCACCACATCGGGATCTTCCATGCGTGGCTGACCTCGAAGCTGGGCGGTGCCCATGCCTGACCTGTTCATCGGCGGCGGATGGACCACCGCCCGCGACGAGCGGACCCGTGAGATCCGTTGCCCCGCCGACGGCTCGCTCGTCGCCGTGGTCGACGAGGCGGGCGGCAAGGACACCGCCGACGCGATCGCCGCGGCCCGCCACGCCTTCGACGAAGGCCCGTGGCCCCGGATGTCGGCGGCCGAGCACGGCGACCTCCTCCTGCGCGTCGCGGACCTGCTCGTGCGCGACAAGGACGCGCTGGCCCGCGCCGAGTCCCTGGACACCGGGAAGCGGCTGGTCGAGAGCGCGTACGACATCGACGACATCGCGAACTGCTTCCGCTACTTCGGGCGGCTCGCGGCCGCCGACACCGGGCGCGTCGTGGAAACGGGGACGGAGGGCGCCGAGAGCCGGGTCCTGTACGAGCCCGTCGGGGTGTGCGCTCTGATCACCCCCTGGAACTACCCGCTCCTGCAGACCGCGTGGAAGGTCGCCCCGGCGCTCGCGGCCGGCAACACCTTCGTCCTGAAGCCGAGCGAGCTCACCCCGCACACGGCGATCCATCTGATGCGGCTGCTCGACGAGGCGGGGCTGCCCGCGGGCGTCGCCAATCTGGTCCTCGGCGCGGGCCCGGAGGCGGGCGCGCCGCTCGGCGACCATCCGGACGTGGACCTCGTGTCGTTCACGGGCGGTCTGCAGACGGGGCGGCTGCTCATGGCCGCCGCGGCGGGCTCCGTCAAGAAGGTCGCCCTCGAACTCGGCGGCAAGAACCCGAACATCGTGTTCGCGGACGCCGACTTCGACGCGGCCGTCGACATGGCGCTCACCGCGGTGTTCCTCCACTCGGGGCAGGTGTGTTCGGCCGGCGCGCGGCTCCTGGTGGAGGACTCGCTGCACGACCGCTTCGTCGACGAGGTCGTGCGGCGCGCCGAACTCATCAGACTGGGCGGCCCGTTCGACGAGGACGCGCAGACGGGGCCGCTGATCTCGGCCGCGCACCGCTCCAAGGTCGAGGCGTATGTCGCACGGGGCATCGAGGAGGGGGCGGTGCTGCGCTGCGGCGGCGAACGGCCGAAGCCGGCCGTGTACGAGCGGGGCTTCTACTACCTGCCGACCGTCCTCGACGAGTGCACGAGCGGCATGTCCGTCGTGCAGGACGAGTCCTTCGGCCCGGTCCTGACCGTCGAGCGGTTCACCGACGAGGCGGAGGCGGTGCGGCTCGCGAACGACTCGATCTACGGGCTCGCCGGCGCCGTCTGGACGGGCGACGAGGCGAAGGCGGCGCGCGTCGCGGGCGCCCTGCGCCTCGGCACGGTCTGGATCAACGACTACCACCCGTACGTCCCCCAGGCCGAATGGGGCGGCTACAAGCAGTCGGGGACCGGCCGGGAACTCGGCCCTTCGGGGCTCGCCGAGTACCGCGAGACCAAGCACATCTGGCGCAATACGCAGCCCGTCGCACAGGGCTGGTTCGGCACGTCGCCGGAGTGTCCCGAGGACGGTGACCCGTCATGAGCCAGGACGAGAGCACACAGGAGACGCGGAGCGGGGACGACGCCGAGCTCGCCGAGTTCGGCTACCGGCCCGAACTCAAGCGCACGCTGGGCAACTTCCACACCTTCGCCGCGGGCATCAGCTATATCTCCATCCTCACCGGCACCTTCCAGCTCTTCTACTTCGGATTCGCGAACGGCGGCCCGGCGTACTGGTGGTCCTGGCCGATGGTGTTCGGCGGCCAGTTCATGGTCGCCCTGTGCTTCGCCGAACTCGCCGCCCGCTATCCCGTCGCGGGGTCCGTCTACAACTGGGCGAAGAAGGTGGGCAATCCGCACATCGGCTGGCTCGCCGGCTGGATGATGCTGCTCGCCTCCGTCGTGTCGATCGCGGCCGTCGCGCTCGCCTACCAGCTGACGCTGCCGCAGATCTCGTCGGCCTTCCAGTTCATCGGGGACGGCACCGGCCCGTACGACGTCGCGACCAACGCCGTCGTCCTGGCCTCCGTACTGATCCTCTTCACCACGCTCGTCAACGCCTTCGGTGTGAAGCTGATGGCCACCATCAACACGGCCGGCGTCTTCCTCGAACTGATCGCGACCGTCGTCCTGATCGTGCTGTTCGCGGTGCACATCGTGCGCGGCCCGCAGGTCGTGACCCACACGGCCGGGGCGGGCCACGGCCAGCCCTTCGGCTACCTGAGCGCGTTCCTCGTCGCGTCGCTGGCCTCCGCGTACGTGATGTACGGCTTCGACACGGCGGCCTCGCTCGGCGAGGAGTCCCTCGACCCGACGCGGGGCGCGCCACGCGCCATCATCCGCGCGATCGTCGCCTCGTTCGTCCTCGGCGGGCTGATCCTGCTGCTCGCCCTGATGAGCGTGTCGAGCCTGACCGGCGAGAAGCTGTCGACGGACGGCCTGCAGTACGTCGTACTCGACGTGCTCGGCCCGACGGCCGGCAAGGCGATGCTGTGGTGCGTGCTGATCGCGGTCACGGTGTGCGCGCTCGCCGTGCACACGGCGGCGATCCGCCTCGCCTTCGCGATGTCGCGCGACAACAACCTGCCGGCGTCGTCGGTCCTCGGCCGGGTCAGCCCGCGCTTCAGAACGCCGGTCGTGCCGGCCGTCGTCATCGGCGTCCTGGCGCTCGCGATCCTGGTCGTCAACATCCGCCAGCCGCAGATCTTCACCGTGGTCACCAGCATCGGCATCATCATGATCTACCTCGCCTATCTGCTGGTCACCGGCCCGATGCTGGTGGCGCGGCTGCGCGGGAAGTGGCAGCCGGCGGGCGACGGAAAGTTCTCCCTCGGCCGCTGGGGGCTGCCCGTCAACATCATCGCCGTGCTGTGGGGCGGCGCCATGACCATCAACCTGATCTGGCCGCGCGCCGCCGTCTACAACGCCGCCGCCCCCTACCACTGGTACCTGCGCTGGGGCGCCGTCCTGTTCATCGGAGTGATCGCGGGCGGCGGCTTCGCCTACTACTGGTTCGTCCAGCGGCACCGCACCGGTGTCCTCGCCGAACACGCGGCCGAGCCCGCCCGAACCGTTGCCCCACTGGAGGAGGTCACCACCCCATGAGCTCTGACGTCTTCGACTACGTCGTGGTCGGCGGAGGCACCGCCGGAAACGTCGTCGCGGCGCGCCTGTCCGAGGACCCGTCCGTCAGCGTGTGCGTCCTGGAGGCGGGACCGAGCGACGTCGGCGACGACAACGTCCTCCAACTGGACCGCTGGATGGCCCTGTTGGATTCCGGATACGACTGGGACTACCCGGTCGAGCCCCAGACCAGCGGCAACAGTTTCATGCGCCACGCGCGCGCCAAGGTCCTCGGCGGCTGCTCGTCCCACAACTCGTGCATCGCCTTCTGGGCGCCGGCCGAGGACCTGGACGACTGGGCGGCGGCGGGGTGCACGGGCTGGGGCGCGGCCGACGTGTTCCCGCTCTACAAGCGCCTGGAGAACAACGACGCCCCCGGGGACCACCACGGCCGCTCCGGCCCGGTGAAGCTGCGCTCCCTCAAGGGCGCGGACCCGTGCGGCAGCGCGCTGCTGGCGGCCTGCGCAGAGGCGGGCATCCCGACCACGCCGTTCAACACGGGCCGCACGGTGGTGCGCGGCGCCAACTGGTTCCAGATCAACTCTGACGAGAGCAACATCCGCCAGTCGTCCTCGGTCGCCTATCTGCACCCGGTCATGGGCAAGCGGCCCAACCTCTCTGTGCGGACGGGGGTGCGGGCCAAGCGGCTCGTCTTCGAGGGCCGGCGCTGCGTGGGCGCCGAGTACCTCGACCCCGACCTCATCCACACCAGGACGGTGTGTGCCCGCCGCGAGGTGGTCCTCTCCTGTGGCTCCATCGACTCGCCCAAGCTCCTCATGCTGTCCGGGATCGGCCCGGCCGGTCATCTGCGCGAGAGGGGCGTGGACGTGCTCGTGGACTCCCCCGGGGTCGGCGAGAACCTCCAGGACCACCCCGAGGGCGTGATCATGTGGGAGGCGAAGCAACCGATGACCACCACGTCCAGCCAGTGGTGGGAGGCCGGCATCTTCTACGACACTGAGCCCGGCCTCGACCGGCCCGACCTGATGTTCCACTACGGCTCCGTGCCGTTCGACATGAACACCGCGCGGTACGGCTATCCGACGTCGGAGAACGCCTTCTGCCTCACGCCCAACGTGACACGCGCGAAGTCACGCGGCACCGTGCGGCTGCGCACCCGCGACTACCGGGACAAGCCGCTCGTCGACCCGCGGTACTTCACGCACGAGCACGACGCGCGCGTGATGACGTACGGGCTGAAGCTGGCGCGGCGCATCGCGGAGCAGCCCGCGCTCGGCGGCTGGGCGGGCGCGGAGCTGGCCCCCGGGCCTGATGTCCGCACCGACGACGAGCTGCTCGACTACATCCACAAGACGCACAACACCGTCTACCACCCGGCCTGCACGGTGAAGATGGGCGCGGACGACGATGCCTCGGCCCCGCTCGACGCGCGGCTGCGCGTGAAGGGGACCGAGGGCCTGCGCGTCGCCGACGGCTCCGTGATGCCGGACCTCGTCGCGGTCAATCCGTGCATCACGACGATGATGATCGGCGAGAAGTGCGCCGATCTGCTGCGCGCGGACGCCTGATGCGACCGGCTCTCTAACCGGGCTGGTTCGCGGGGCGCTTGTACATGCGCGTTGCCGTGATCTCTCCGTGCACGGTCTCCTCGGCCGGGTCCTGCTGCGGCAGGCCCGGCCGCAGGTGCTCCTCGACGCTGATGTACTTCAGCCCGGCCCTGAGGTCCGCGTCGTTGCGCAACCTGATGACCAGCGGGAACTCGGCGAGTGCCGTCGTGTCGAACAGGCCGGTGGTGTACAGGAGCTGCACGCCGAGCGCGTCCGACACGGCCCGCTGGAGTTCGAGCAGGTACGTGGCGTTGGCGCGGCCGATCGGGTTGTCGAGGAACAGCGTGCCCGCGTGCCGGTGCTTGTCGCGGCCCCGGTCGTTCGAGCGCAGGGCGGCCATCGTGCAGTACAGGGCGATGGCCGCGGTGAGGAGCTGGCCGCCGGAGAACACGTCGCCCATCTGTCCGACGGGGACCCGCTCGGCGCGCAGCACGGCGTCCGGCTTGAGGATTTCCACGGCGATGCCCTTGGGCTGGAGCGCCGCGCCGACTCCGCGCAGGAGCAGGGACATGCCGTCGCGGCGCAGGTCGGAGTTCTTCTTGACGGCGGCGCGGGTCGCCTCGTCGACGACCTCGCCGAGCCGCTCCACGAGGGTCGCCTGGTCGGGCTCCTCGAAGCGGATGCGCACGAACTCCTGGCCCGACCACTCGCCGAGCCCCTCCGGGAGGCGGGACAGGCGCTGGGCGGAACGCAGTGTGGCGAGCGCCGACTCGACGAGCCCGCGCAGCCGGTCCACGATCGAGTCTCGGTTGCGCTCCAACTGCTCCAGCTCGTCGGTCAGTACGCGCAGCCGGGGTGCGAACGCGTCCGCCCACTTCTGCGCGTGCTCCGGCAGCGCCGAGGCGGGCAGCTCGCGGATCTGCTGCCGGGCCGGCGTGCGCACCTGCTCGTAGCGGGTGGCGTTCGCGTGCCGTACGAGGATGTCGCTCGCGTCGCGCACGGCGGCCTCGGCGGCGGACAGGTCGGCGGCGCAGCCGCGCAGGGAGCGCCGGGCCTCGGCCGCCGCGTGCCGGGCCTCTTCGAGGGTGCCGGGGTACGGCTCGGGCTCGTCCTGCTCGCTCTCGTGCCGGTCGGGATGCTCGCGCAGCAGGTCCTTGAGGAGCGCTGCGGTCTCCTCGAAGCCGCCGGTCGCGTCCTCGGCGGCGCGGTGGGCGTCGAGGAGTTCGCTGTGGGCGGCGCGGGCCACGGTCAACGCCTCGGTGCGCGCCGCGAGTTCGCCCGTGGCGGTGCGCAGGAGCGTCTGGGCGTGCTCGGCGCCGGTGGGGACGAGGTCGTCGGGCAGCTCGGTGTGGGCGTCGTCGCCGTCCTCGGGCGCGTGCCGCTCGGCCTCGCCGCGCAGGCGTCCGAGCTGCTCGCTCGCGGTGGAGACGCGGGCCTCCAGGAGCTGAACCAGCTCGTCGGCGCGGGCCGCGGCGGCCTGCCGTGACGGTCCGTCGGAGCCGTCCGGGGACTCCAGGAGCTGGGCCGCGCGGGTGCGGACCTTGTTGCTGAGCCGGTCGAGCTCGGCGAGCGCGGCGCTCTCGTCGCTCTCCGCGCGGGCCTGCTCGGCGCGCAGGTCGGCGCCGACGCCGACCTTCTCGTAGACCTGGGAGGCCGCGCGGTACGCCTCGCGCAGCGCGGGCAGCGACGGCTTCGGGGTCCGCGGGGCGGGCTGCTCCGGGTCTGCCGGTACGTCGTCGGGGGCGCCGGCGATCTCCGCGCGTTCGGCGCGCAGGGCACGGGCGGTTCGGCGGGCGTCGTCGGCGGCGCGCTGTGCCGCCCTGCGGTCCTCGTCAGCGGAGCGGGCGCGCTCCAGGCAGGTCTGGGCGCGTGCTTCCGACTCGACGGCCTCGTCGGCGAGTTCGCGCACCTTGACCTGCCAGCCGGCGCGCTCACGCAGCCGGAACGCGAGGCCCGCGAGGGCGTCGGCGACGCGCCGCGCGCGCTGGGCCGCGTCCTGCCGCTCGTCGCGTACGCGGGTCGCCTCGACCGCGGTCTCTTCGGCCTCGGCACGGACGGTGCGGGCCTCGGCGAGCTCGGCCTCGGTCTCGTCGGCGAAGGCGCGTGCCTCCTGTGCGGCGGCGGCCAGTTCGGCGAGGCGTCCGGCCGGGCAGCCGGTGCGCCAGGAGCCGATCCGGGCGGCGAGCTCCCGGTCCTTGGCGAGCCGGCCGGCCAGGGCGCGGATCTCCTCGTCGCGCTCGGTCGCGCGCGTGCGCAGCGCCTGCCGCTCCTCGTCGGCGGCGTGCTCGTCGTGCATCGCCGGGTTCGGCGGCACGAGGAAGACGCCGCTGTCGCCGGTCTCCTCGTGGGGTGTCGGGGCGAGCAGGGCGGCCGCCGTGCCGACGGCGACGGCGGAGCGGGGCAGCAGGGCGGCGCCGGCGAGTGCCTCGCGGGCCCGGGCGTGCGTGTCGGGGTCGGTGATGACGACGCCGTCGACGAGCTCGGGGCGTGCGGCGAGCACGCGCGCGTGATCCACGGGGTCGACGGCCTGGGCGAGGTAGCGCCAGCCGGGCAGGGCGGGGATGCCGTGCTCGCCGAGGAACTCGACGGTGGCGAGGACGTCGGGTCCCGGCGGCAGGAGCCCGCCGTCGCCGAGCGCGCCGAGGATGCGGGCGTCGTCGGCCGCGGCCGTGCGCAGGTCGAAGAGCTGGCGTTCGGCGGAGGCGACGCCGTCGTCGAGCAGCGCCTTGAGGTCATCGGCCGCGCGGTCCAACTCATCGGCCGTGAGCGGGGTTTCGCTGAGGTCGCGGGTGACGGTCGCCACGCGCGCGTGCCCGGTCGCGGCTCCGTCGCCCGACGCGCCCCGGGGTGCGGGCACGCCTGCGGCGGGGATCCCGGGGGCCCCGGACAGTCCGAGCAGCTCCGCGACGCGCTCTTCGCGCGCGAGGGAACCGGCGGCGCGGTGCTCGGCCCCGTACGCGTTCTCGGCGGCCGTGGCGGCGTCCGCGGCGCGGGCCGCGGTGAGTTCGGCGCGCGCCTCGGCGCCCGCCGTCTCCCGTGCGTGCTCGTTCGCGCGCCGTGCGGCGTCACGCGCCGTGTCCCAGGCGGCGACCGTGGTCTTCTCCGCGTCGCTCGCGGCGAGCGCCGCGCGCGCGGGGTCGGCGTCGGGCGCCGTGTCGTCGAGCCAGCCGGCCCGAACCGCCTCGGCGGTCTCCTGTTCGACCTCGGAGAGCCGCTGCCGCAGGTGCCCGACCTCGCTGCGGGCGCGCTGTGCCTCCGTGGCGGCGACGGTCGCGTCGCGGTGAGCGGTCTCGCCCGCCTCCTGGAGCGCGGCGGAGCGCTCCTCGCCCTCGTTGGCCAGCTCCTCAGCGCTCTCGGCGGCTCCGTGCAGGGCGCGTACGAGGTCGGCGGCGGCCTTGGCGCGGGCGGCGAGGGCCGGGGCGGCGTCCCGCTCGGCCTCGCGGATGGCGACGGCCACACGCGCGGAGCGGTCGGCGGCGGCGCGGTGGCGCAGGACGGCCTCGGCGGCCTGCCAGGCCGCGTGCAGGGTGCGCGCGTCGGCCAGCTCACGCTTCTGCGCTGCGGCGGCCTTCTCGGCTCCGGCGAGCGCCAACGAGGCGTGCCGGTATGCCAGTTCGGAAGCGATCAGGGCGCTGCGGCCGCGGGCCTGCTCCGCCTCGCCGACGGTGTGCGCGGCGGCGGTGACCTGCTGGGCGAGGTCGGCGGCACGGCCGCGCTCCAGGGCGGCACGGGCGGCGAGCCGGCGGGCCAGGGTGCGGGTGCGGCGCTCGGCTCCGGCGTGCACGTCACGCGCGCGTGCCCGGGTGTCCGCGGCGTCCACGATGCGGCCGAGGAGGTCCACGGAGCCGGCGGTGAACTCGCGTTCGGCGATCAGCTCGGCGCGCCGCCCCAGCTTGTTGCCGAACCCGCTGACCAGGTCGGCCAGCCCGTCCGTGTCCCGGGTGTCGGTGACGGCGCGCAGGAGCAGGTCGGTGAAGTCGGAGTCCTTCTTGACGGCGAAGAGACCGGCGGCCTCACCCTCGTCCGCGTTCATCTCGCGCTGGTAGCGGAAGAGTTCGGGGTCGAGGCCGAGGTCGCCCAGGTGCTCGTTCCACCGGTCGTGGATCTCTTCCCAGTGCACTTCGAGGTGCGGGTACGCCTTGCCCGCGTCGGTCAGTGCGTCCCGGAAGCCCTTCATGGTGCGCCGCCGCCCCTGCGCGCCCGAGACGCCCTCCGCCGAGGACCGTACGGCGGAGGACTCGGCGACGGGCAGCGAGTCCAGGCTCATGCCGGGCCCGGGCCGCAGCGAGTACCAGGCCTCGGCGAACTTGCGCGGGTCGTTCGAGACCTGCCGCCCCCGCCACTCGCTGACCTTGCCGACGACGACGCACTCGCCCGTGAGGGTGTGCTGCCACTCCAGGGCCACGTGCCCGCAGTCGTCGGCGAGCAGGAACTTGCGCAGCACGCCGGAGCTGGCGCCGCCGAGCGTGTTCCGGTGACCCGGCAGCATCACGGAGAAGATCAGCTTGAGGAGGACCGACTTGCCGCCGCCGTTCTCCAGGAAGAGCACGCCCGCGGGCGCCGGGCGCCGCGGCGGCCCGACGGGCTCGTCCTCGAAGAACTCCGCCTGGGTGGGGGCGGGGTCGGGCACGGGCTCGCCGACGCCCCGCAGGTCCAGGACGGTGTCGGCGTAGCGCGCACCGGCGGGCCCGATGGAGTAGAGGCGAATCCGGGACAGCTCGTACATGGCGGCGGACTCTCGTCGTAGTAAGTCGGTGAGGCGGTGCGTCGTGGGGCGGTGGTGCGTGGCGGGTCAGGAGTGGAACGGGAGTCCCGCGTCGGCCACGAGCTCCCCGTCGTCCTCGTCCGCGGGCGGCAGGAGGCTCGCGGAGCCGTCCGTGACGGGCACGATGCCGAGGTCCGCCAGCTCGGAGAGGGCGGCGGTGCCGGCCAGGTCGCGGACCTGGAGCTGGTAGCGCGCCGTGGTGCGGTAGGTGCCGCCCGAGTCGTCGCCCGTTCTCTGCAGGAACCCGGAGTCGGTGAGGAACGCGACGGCCTTGGCGACGATGCCGGTGGTGGATCCGGCGAGGCGGCGCGCGTCCTTCGTCGCGCCGGTCGAGCTGCGCCTGGCCCAGATGCGCCACGCGGCCTCGAGGCCCGGGGCGTCGGAGGCCGGGTCGGTGTTCTCGCCCCGCTCCTCGGCGCGTTCCTCCAGGCGGCGGCAGGCCTGGCGGACGAAGGCGTCCACGCCGTTGACCGTGACGCGGCCGATGTAGCCGTCGTCGGCGAGGTCCTCGGGGCGCGGGAACGCCATCGCGGCGACGGCGAGGTGCGCGAGGCCGTGCAGGAAGCGGTCGCTGCCGTCGGCTGAGGTGCGGCGCGCGTAGTCGCCCATCCGGACGGCGAACACGGAGTCCTCCGCGGCGGTCACGGCCATCCCCGCGCGCGTGGAGACCTCCAGGACGACGAGGCCGAGCCCGGCGGCAACGGCGTCGGCGAGCCGCGCGAACGGCGGGTCCTCGCGGTAGCGGCGCAGCAGCTCGGCGTACTCCTGGTCGCGGGCGGGCTGCAGCTTGGGCTGGAGGCCGAAGGCCACGAGGCGGGCCGCGTCGGCGGCGTCGGCCGGGGTGACGGGCGCGCCGGCCGCCGGAGCCTCCGAGGGCTCCGCCTCGCCCCACGCGGCGTGCTCTGCGGGGTGATCGGTCACGGCTGGTGCTCCTTGGTCGGGTCAACGGCGAGGCTCGGGTGTACGTCGGTGTCAGCGACGCGCGGCGGTGAGGCCCGGTGCGATGCGATCGGCACTACGCGGCCTCCGTCCGGTCGGCCGCCATGCCTGCGGCGTCCAGGAGGGCCGTGCCGACGATGAGGTCGGCGCCGCCGAACTCCGGGTCGTCGAGCTCGGTGCCGTCGTCCACGGCGAACAGCAGCTTCTCCTCGCCCTGCCGGTAGGCCGTGCCGACCGGCGGGCTGGCCGCGTGGACGGACAGCAGGGCGACCAGATAAGGCAGTTCGGGGTCGCGGCGGCGCGCCTCGGCGAGCAGTCCGGAGAGCCGGCGCGGCGCGTCGGAGGGAAGGTCGAGCAGCTCCATGGCGCTCGCCAGCTGCTCCTCGCTGAACCGGCTGTCGTCGGGCGTCGCGATCAGGTCGGGCTCGGGCATCTCGACGCCGAGGTGCTCTCGCTCCTGGGGCGGCGTCAGCAGTATGTCGATCAGGTCCCCGACCCGTACGGACACGGGCGTGCGCATGCCCGTCCCGCGCGCGAAGAACGCGTCGGTGACGCGGCTCGCCTGCTCGACCGGCAGCGGCAGCAGGGGCGCGACGAGCTGCCCGTACAGGTCGAGGCCCGTGCGCGCGGACGGGGCGGCGAAGGCCTGCCGGTCCTGCTCGGCGCGGAACAGGGGGCCCGCTTCGAGGAGGCGGGACTGGAGCTGTGTGTGCCGGCGGATGCAGTCCTTGACGATGTCGACGAGCTCGGCGGCTCGCCGCTTGTGCTCGGGGTCCTCGGACTCGTCGCGGGCCTTGCGGATGTTCGTGAGGATCGCGTTCTCGTGGCGGTACCGGTCGGCGACGTGGTCGAGCGCCTCGGCGATCATGTCCGGGACGGCGTTCAGCCAGTCCACCGCGCGGACGTTCCTCCGGGTCGCGTCCAGGGCCCTTCGGAGGGTCTCGGAGTACTGCACCGTCCGGTACCTGGCCTGCTCGGCGGCGAGCTGGGCGTCGGCGAGACGGCCGCGGTTGATCAGCACCTCCAGCTTCACCTCGGCGGCGATCTGGGCGCTGGTGACATCGGTGTCGAGGGCGCCCACCAGGACGTTGACCGCTTCGTCGGTGGTGCGGAGGTAGACGCTGCCCCCGTATCCGGCGACTTCCTCGATCAGCTTGAAGTCGTAGTCCCTGCGGACGTAGGAGCCGTCGGGCGCGAACGTGCCGTACACGGCGCGGAAGCCGCGGTCGACGCTGCCGACGTTGATCAGGTTCTCCAGGACCCAGCGGGCCACGCGCTCGTGCTCGGCGGCGGGGCGTTGCGGGGCCTGTGCGCCGACGCGGGGGATGAGCCTGGCCACTATCTGCTCGTGGTCGGCGCCCGTGTCGAAGTCCATGTTGAGTGTGACGAGGTCGATGGCGGAGAGCGCCACCTCGGCCATGCCGTATCCGGAGTACTCGCCCGCGAGGTTGGCCTTGCGCACGTCGAGGTCGTGCAGCGGCGCGGTGCAGGCGAGCGCGCGAAGGCGGCGCGCGAGCCCTTCGTCGGCGGCCGGGCCCGGTGCGGGCCGCGGCCCCGCGCTGAGCTGGGGCGGAACGGATTCCGTGGTGGCAGGCGAAGTCACGGAGCACAGACTAGGTCCTAGGTCTGACAACGGTCGAAACGGCGCAGAAGCGACCGCCCGCACCGCACGCCCCGCGACCCCCGCACCGCGGGGAACGGTGACTGTCAGGCGTCGGGCCGTTCGCCCTCCGCGACCCGTCGGCCGTACACGTCGACCAGGCCCTCGCGGGAGTCGTCGAGGTACTGGGCGAGCAGCCGCTCGGCGTCGTCGCGGCGCCCCGCTTCCAGGGTCCCGAGGATCTCTTTGTTGCGGGCGAGATAGGGCTCGTGCAGGCGGCGGGGGTCGTCCACGACGTGGAACGCGAGGCGCAGTTCGGCGAAGACGCTGCGCATCAGCTCGTCGGTCCGCGCGCTGCCCGCGAGCGCCACGAGCTCTCGGTGGAAGTGGATGTTGGCGGTGGAGACGCCCTTCCACTCCCGCGCCTTGGCGGCGCGGTGCCCGTCGGCGACCGCGTCGGCCACGGCGCCGAGGTCGTACGGAGGCCGGCCGAGGCCGCGTACGACGGCGCACTCGACGAGGCGGCGCGTGAGGTAGATGTCCTCGACGTCCTCGACGGTGAGCACGCGCACGAAGACGCCGCGGTTGAGCTGGTGCACGAGGAGCCGCTCGTGGGTGAGCAGCCGGAACGCCTCGCGCAGCGTGTTGCGCGAGACGCCGAGTGCGCCGCCGATGCTGTCCTCCGACAGCCGCGTCCCGGGCGGGAAGTACCCCTCCGCGATGCGGCTCCTGAGGATGTCCGCGACCCGCTCGGCGGTGCTGGTGCGCCCCAGGAGCGCGCGGTCGTCCGCCAGTCCGTTCAGTTCGGCCACGCCCGAATTCAAGCGCAGATACCAGAACGAAACAACATGGGTATTGAGGGATCGTTCAACGATCCTCTACCTTGGCGGACAGGCGCTGTTCCCCGCACGGACCGCGCTCATCGGTTCAGCCCACTCAGGA
Organism: Streptomyces sp. NBC_01003; assembly: GCF_045162695.1. Lineage (NCBI taxonomy): Bacteria > Bacillati > Actinomycetota > Actinomycetes > Kitasatosporales > Streptomycetaceae > Streptomyces > Streptomyces sp. NBC_01003. The sequence goes on along the minus strand of NZ_CP108707.1, from coordinate 8,135,163 downwards.
AGCACCCAATCCCCTCCTGCGAGGTGCCCATGAGCACGACCCCACCGCCCGACGCGACCGTGACCGACTCGCCCGCACGCCCAGGTGAACTCCCGCCCTCCGAGGGCGCGTTCGGCTGGCTGCGCGACCTCGGCCCGCGCGGCCGACGCGCCTTCGGGGGCGCCTTCGGCGGCTATGCGCTCGACTCGTTCGACTACTTCACGCTGCCGCTGAGCATGGTCGCGCTGGCCGCGTACTTCGGGCTCGACAGCGGCCAGACCGGCCTGCTGACCACCGTCACGCTCGTCGTCTCCGCGATCGGCGGCGCCGTCGCCGGCGTCGTGGCGGACCGCATCGGCCGCGTGAAGGCCCTGCTGATCACGGTCATCACGTACGCGGTATTCACCGTGGCCTGCGGCTTCGCCCCCAACTACGAGACCCTGCTGGTCTTCCGCGCCCTTCAGGGCCTCGGCTTCGGCGGCGAGTGGGCGGTCGGCGCGATCCTCGTCGCCGAGTACGCCACGGCCAGAAACCGCGGCCGGACCCTGGGAGCGGTGCAGAGCGCGTGGGCGGTCGGCTGGGCGCTCGCCGTGGTCGTCTACACGCTGGTGTTCCAGTTCCTCGGCGACGACCTCGCATGGCGCGTGATGTTCTGGACCGGGGCGCTGCCCGCACTCCTCGTCCTGTGGGTCCGGCGCCGGGTGCAGGACGCGCCCAAGGCGACCGAACAGCTGGACACGAGCGCGCAGAAGGGCTCCTTCGCGGCCATCTTCGCTCCCGGCCTGCGACGCGTCACCCTGTTCGCCGTCCTCCTGTCGACGGGTGTCCAGGGCGGCTACTACACCCTCGCCACCTGGGTACCCACGTACCTCAAGACGGAGCGCGGCCTGACAGTCGTCGGCACCGGTGGCTATCTCACGTTCCTGATCTCCGGCGCCTTCGCCGGCTATCTGGCCGGGGGCTATCTCACCGACCTTCTCGGCCGCAAGCGCAACATCGCGCTCTTCGCGGTGCTGTCCGCGGTGAGCATCGCCGCCTACACGAGCATCCCCGACGGGGCCAACAGCCTTCTCCTTGTGCTCGGTTTCCCGCTCGGTTTCTGCATGTCGGCCATTTTCAGCGGCTTCGGCTCGTTCCTCAGCGAGCTCTACCCGACGGCCGTGCGCGGCACGGGACAGGGCTTCACGTACAACACCGGGCGTGCCGTCGGAGCGGTCTTCCCCACTCTCGTCGGGTACCTCGCCGACAGCTGGGGTGTGGGCGGCGCCCTGATCTTCGGTGCGGTGGGGTACGCACTCGCTGTGATCGCCCTCTTCGGGCTGCCCGAGACCCGTGGAAGGGAGCTCCTGTGAACCGCACGCAGGACCGCGCCACGGAGTCCGTCACTCCCGACTCGCCCCCGACCGGCACGGAACTCGTCGACAGCCACGCGCACGCGTGGAGCCCGGCCGAGGCCCGCGCCCGCATCCGCGCCGGCGCCTCGGGGCCGACCGCGGGCTGGTCGCGCGGCCACACGCAGGCCAACCTCATCTCGGTCCCCGCCGACTGGGCCTACGAGATGCTGTTGTTCTGCCAGCGCAACCCCAAGCCCTGTCCCGTACTGGACGTCACGGACGCGGGGGCCTGGACCACCCCGCTGGCTCCCGGCGCCGATCTGCGTACCGACCTGCCGCGCTACCGGGTGTGGGAGCACGGCGAGCTGACCGACGAGCCCACGGACGTCGTCGGCCACTGGCGCGACGACCTCGTGTCGTTCCTCATCGGGTGCAGCTTCACCTTCGAGTGGGCTCTGTCCGAGGCAGGTGTGCCGATGCGCCACATCGAGCAGGGCGTCAACGTCGCGATGTACACGACCAGCCGCCAGTGCCGGCCCGCCGGGCGGCTCCGGGGGCCGATGGTGGTGTCGATGCGCCCGGTCCCGCCGGAGCATCTCGCGGCGGCGATCCGGGAGAGCGCGCTGCTGCCTGCCGTCCATGGCAGCCCGGTGCACTGCGGTGAGCCGTCCGGGCTCGGCATCGAGGATCTCGGGCGGCCGGACTTCGGCGATCCCGTGGCCGCGCAGCAGGGCGACATCCCGGTGTTCTGGGCGTGCGGCGTCACTCCCCAGGCCGCGGTGATGGCCTCCCGGCCGCCGTTCGCCATCACGCACGCGCCCGGCCGGATGTTCCTGACCGACGCGCGCGACGAGAAGTACCGCGTCGCCTGATCCCGCAACACCCCACCTGAAGAAGAGGGTTCCATGACCTCACTGACCGCGCAGGCCCCACCCGCGGCCGTGACCATCGACCTGAACGCCGACCTCGGCGAGGGCTTCGGCCGCTGGCGCCTCACCGACGACGAGCAGCTCCTGTCCGTCGTCACGAGCGCCAACGTGGCCTGCGGCTTCCACGCCGGGGACGCGGCCACGATGCGCCGCGTGTGCGCCCTCGCGGCCGAGCGCGGTGTCCGGGTCGGCGCCCAGGTCTCGTACCGGGATCTGGCGGGGTTCGGGCGGCGCGCCATGGACGTGCCGCCCGATGAGCTGGCGGCCGAAGTGGCGTACCAGATCGGCGCCTTGGAGGTCTTCACGCGCGCGGCGGGCACGCGCGTGGCCTACGTCAAGCCCCACGGAGCGCTCTACAACCGTGTCGTCCACGACGAGGAACAGGCCCGCGCGGTCGTCGACGGCGTCCGCCTCGCGGATGACACCCTGCCCGTCCTCGGGCTGCCCGGGTCACATCTCCTGAAGGTGGCCGGCGAGGCCGCACTGCCCGTGGTGACCGAGGCGTTCGCGGACCGGGCCTACACCGCGCGGGGCACACTCGTGCCGCGCGGCAGCGAGGGCGCCGTGGTGACGGACCCCGAGTCCGTGGTCGAGCGGTCCGTCGGCCTGGCCCGCTTCGGAACGGTCACCTCGCACGACGGCGAGCGGATCTCCGTACGCGCGCGGTCCCTGTGCCTGCACGGGGACACCCCGGGCGCGGTTGACCTCGCCCGACGGGTGCGGGCGCAGCTGGAGTCGGCGGGAGTCCGGGTGGAGGCCTTCGCATGAGGGCCCTTCCGGTCGGCGACCGGGCGCTGCTCGTCGAGGTCTCCGAAGGCGAGGAGGCCGCGGCGCTCCACGCCGAGCTGCTGCGCCGCCGCGCCGCGGGCGAGCTGCGCGTACGCGAGATCGTGCCCGCGGCGCGCACGGTCCTCCTCGACGGCCTCGACGAACCCGCGGGCCGGCTCGCGGCGCAGCTGCCCCACTGGGAGCTCCCTCCGCTGCCTCCGCGCGGGGACGACGCCGTGCACATCCCCGTCCGCTACGACGGTCCCGACCTGGCGGATGTGGCCGCGCTGTGGGGCGTTGATGTCGAGGAGGTGCCGCGCATCCACGCGGAGGCCGAATTCCGGGTGGCCTTCTGCGGGTTCGCGCCCGGCTTCGGCTATCTGACGGGGCTGCCGGCCCGCTACGACTTGCCGCGCCGGACGACGCCGCGCACGTCCGTCCCCGCGGGCTCCGTGGCGCTCGCGGGGCCTTACACGGGTGTGTACCCGCGCTCGTCGCCCGGCGGCTGGCAGCTGATCGGGACGACGGACACCGTGCTGTGGGACCACGCGCGCGTGCCCGCCGCGCTGCTCACCCCGGGCGCCCGGGTCCGTTTCGTGCCGGAGGTGGCCGCGTGACGGACCGTGCCATGGCCGTCGTCCGGGCCGGAGCGCTGACCACCGTGCAGGACGAGGGCCGGCCCGGGCACGCGCATCTCGGGGTGCCGCACTCCGGCGCACTCGACCTCCCGGCGGCCCGCCTCGCCAACCGGCTCGTCGGCAACCCGCGCGGGGCCGCCGTCCTGGAGACCACCCTCAACGGATGCGCCGTACGGCCGCGTTGTGATGTGACGGTGGCCGTGGTGGGCGCGCCGTGCGCGGTGACGGTGGACGGGCGTCCGGTCGCCTGGGGCGCGCCGGTACGGGTCCCGGCCGGGGCGCTCCTCGACCTCGGCCCCGCACTCTCCGGAGTACGCAGTTACGCGGCGTTCACCGGTGGGGTGGCCGTCGAGCCGGTCCTCGGCAGCCGGTCGACCGACCTGCTCTCCGGGATCGGCCCCACCCCCCTCGCGGACGGCACGGTGCTCCCCCTGGGCGCGGTGTCGTCGACGCACGCGCGCGTGGACGTGGCCCCGCAGGCGGGGCCGCCCCGCGAACTGGTGCTCCGGATCTCGCTCGGGCCGCGCGCGGACTGGTTCACGCCAGCGTCCCTGCGCACGCTGACCACGCGCGCGTACCGCGTGTCGTCGGCGAGCAACCGCATCGGCCTGCGCACGGAGGGCCCGCCTCTGCTCAGGGCGTCGGAGGGTGAACTCCCCAGTGAGGGAATGGTCCTGGGGGCCGTACAGGTACCGCCGGACGGCAGGCCGGTCGTATTCCTCGCCGATCACCCGACAACGGGCGGCTATCCCGTGGTCGCCGTCGTACGCCAGGCAGACCTGTCCGCCGCGGCACAGGCGACCCCTGGCACAGCGGTCCGTTTCGTCCTGGCGGCGGGCCGCTGACGGGAGACCCCACAGCGACCGCCGGCCACCGGACCACCGTTGTGCGGTGGCCGGTCGCGCCCCTCACCACGTCACCTCACCCGTCGTCCGCCCCTCACGCCGCGTCCGCCTGTTCCACGGCCGCCAGCGCCGCCAGCGCCGAGACCACCGAGCTGGACGCCCGCAGGTCGAGGCGGGCGCTGGTGCCGCGGGCCCGGTGGCGCAGTTCGTCCGCGGCGAGGGTGAGGAGCTGAGGGAGCAGGTCGGTGCACCGCCGTGCGACCCAGCCCGTGCCCGCCGTGGCGAGCCACAACAGGCTCGCCGAGCGCGTGGGCGCGGGCCGTTCGGGCTGCTGCGACGGCGGCGTGCCCTGGGCGCGCCCGTCGGCGGCGAGCAGGGCGTGGAACCGCGCGGCGAGCATCCGGTGCCCCCGTTCGCCGGGGTGCAGCCGGTCCGCGCTCCACATGGCACGGTCGGCGACCCATGCCCCCTCGGCCCCGTGCAGATGCACGGCGCCGTAGCGCTCGGACAGGGCGTGGACGACCGAGTTCACCGCCTGCTGGCGCCTCGCGAGAGGCTGACCGAGCAGACCGGGCAGCCCCAGCATGGTGCCGGGGTCGGGCAGGCACGCCGTGAGCAGGACCGCGCCCTGCTCCGTGAACGCCGCGTACACATGGTCGAGGCGGGCGGCCACGGCGTGGATGTCGAACGTGCGGCGCAGGGTGTCGTTCACGCCGACGAGGACGGAGGCGATGTCGGGCCGCAGGGCGAGCGCCTCCGGCATCTGACGGGCAAGGACGTCATGCGTCTGGGCGCCGCTAGCCGCGAAGTTGTGGAACTCCACGGGCATGCCGTCCGGGGCAAGCCCGGCGGAGAGCAGCGCGGCCCAGCCGCGCCAGCCGTCGCCGACCGGGTCGCCGAGCCCTTCGGTGAGGGAGTCACCGAGGGCGACGAACCGCAGGACCGCGCTCATACGGCATCCCGCCCGGTCACCCGTACAGACACGTCGGCCGTCCCCAGGAGAGACACGTCGGCGGTCGTCCGGCGCGGCACGTCGGCCGTCACCCGTACCGCGTCATGCGCCCGCAGGAAGGCGTCCACCGCGGCGCCCCACCCGAAGCACTCGGCACGCGCGCGTGCCGCCTCCCGGCGTTCGTCCCTGGGCCGCGCGACGAGCTCATCGACCGCGACGGCGAAGGCCTCGCCGGTGTCCTGTGCGACTCCCCCGGCGGGGCCCACGACCTCGGGCAGCGCCGACGACGCGCTGGCGACGACGGGGGTGCCACAGGCCATGGCCTCGAGCGCGGCGAGCCCGAACGTCTCCGCGGGACCCGGCGCGAGACACACGTCGGCGGCGGCCTGCAACGCCGCGAGATGCCCGCGGTCGGCCACGTGCCCGAGGAACGTCACCGGCAACCTCCGTGCGCGCGCCTGCTGTTCGAGCCGGGACCGCAACGGCCCGTCCCCGGCGACGACGAGCACCGCCTGCGTCCCGCGGCGACGGAGCGCGGCCAGGGCGTCGAGCGCGGTGCCGGGCCGCTTCTCCACGGACAGACGCGAGCACATGACGAGCAGCACCTCGCCCACCCGCGCGTACCGCTCCCGCACGGCCGGGTCCCGCAGGCTCGGATGGCACCGCTCCAGATCGACGCCGAGCGGGGCGCGTACGACGTTGCGCGCCCCGATGCGGATGAACTCGCGTTCGGCGTACTCGGTCGTGCACACCACGCGCGCGTAGGCGTGCGCGGTGCGGGTGTTGAGCGCGTCGGCGGCGCGCAGGGCGACCCTCTCGGGAAGGCCCCAGGTCCGCAGGACCCCGTCGGCCGTCTCGTGGGACACCATCACGGCGGGCACCCGGGCGCGCCGCGCCCACTCCCCCGTCCACCTCAGCGTCGTGCGGTCGGACACCTCGATCCGGTCGGGGGCGAGGCGTTCGAGCAGTTCGGTCACGCGCCGCCGGTCGGTGAGGACGCGGTAGCCGCCAGTGCCGGGAAGCAGCGTCCCCGGCAGCCTGATGACACGGCCCTGCGTGCTGTCGTGTTCGCCGGCCCGCTCCCCCGGAACGATCAGGACGGGCTCGTGCCCGGCGGCGCGGTAGCCGGCCCCCAACTCCCTCAGGGCGGTGCGCAGTCCGCCCGAGGAGGGCGCGACGAAGTTGGCCAGACGTACGATCCGCAGCCCGCTCATGCCGCCACCGCCGTCCGCGCGTCGAGGACCTCTTCGTAGTGGCCGAGGAGTTGGTCCCCGACGGCCGCCCAGGTCCGCCCTTCGACCGTGCTGCGGCCGGCCGCCCCGTAGGCGAGGCGACGCAGCGGGTCAGCGGCGAGCGACCAGACGGCGTCGCGTACGGCGGCCGGGTCGCCGGGTGCGACGAGGAGCCCGGTCCGGCTGTGCGCGACGAGGTCCAGCGGCCCTCCGGCGGCGGGCGCGATCACCGGCACGCCGCTGGCCATGGCCTCCTGCACGGTCTGGCAGAACGTCTCGTAGGGGCCCGTGTGGGCGAAGATGTCCAACGAGGCGAAGATGCGGGCGAGTTCGGCGCCGGTGCGGCGGCCGAGGAAGACGGCGCCGGGAAGCGCCTCGCGCAGGCCGGGCTCGCTGGGGCCGTCGCCGACGATGACCACGCGCACGCCGTCGAGGGCGCACGCGCCGGCCAGCAGGTCGACCTGCTTCTCGGGGGCGAGCCGGCCCACGTAGCCGACGATCAGCTCGCCGTTGGGCGCGAGTTCGCGCCGCAGGGCTTCGTCGCGCAGGTCGGGCCGGAAGCGGACGGTGTCCACCCCTCGCGGCCAGAGCCGCACGCGGGGCACCCCGTGCACCTCCAGGTCGTGCACGGCGGCGCTGGACGGGGCGAGTGTGCGGTCGGCGGCACCGTGGACGCTGCGGATCCGCCGCCACGCGGTGGCCTCACCTGCTCCCATGTACGTACGCGCGTAACCGGCGAGGTCGGTCTGGTAGACGGCGACGGCGGGGATCCGCAGCCGTGAGGCGGCGGCCATGCCGCGCACGCCGAGAATGAACGGGCTGGCCAGATGGACGAGTTCGGCGCCGTGCGCGGCCACGGCAGCCGCGACCCGGCGGCTCGGCAGCGCCACCCGGACCTGCGGGTAGCCCGGCAGCGGCAGGGAGGGCACCCGTACGACGGGGCAGGGGGCATCGGTGTCGGCGTCAGGGCCCGGCGCGGTGGCCGGGGCGATGACGAGGGGGTCGTGACCGCGCGCGGCGAGGTGCCGGGCGGTCTGCAGGGCGCAGTGAGCCACACCGTTGATGTCGGGGGGAAAGGACTCGGTGACGATGACGACACGCATACCGGTGTTGTCGTCGCGTCGAGCGTGGGCACGTCAACGTGGATCTTTCCTGGCGAGGAACGTCCCATGAGCGTTGGCCCTCGCTCGCCGACGGCCGGGAGGCAGCGTCCATCGAGCGTTGCCTCCCGGAAAGCCGCCGGTCACAAAGCCGTCGCGTCCGGGCCTATTCTGCTGCGCACCGCGGTCTGCACCTCGGCCTCCTCGGCCGGGTCGGCGGCGAGTCTTCTGAGCTGGTCCACGACGCGCGCGTCGCCTGTCTCCGCGTGGCGCGCGGCGACTTCGCGGGTGGATTCCTCGCAGTCCCACAGGCATTCGACGGCGAATCCTGCGGCGAAGGAGGGGTCGGTTGCGGCGAGGGCCCTGGCGGCGTGGCCCCGCAGGTGGGACGAGGCGGTCTCTCTGTACACGTGGCGCAGAACGGGGGCGGCGCTGGCGATGCCGAGGCGTCCCGCCCCGTCGACCAGGGGCCACAAGGTCGGTGCGTCGGCGCCTTCGCCGCGCACCGCCTCGCGCAGTGCGGCCAGGACCGGTTCGGTGTCCTGGGCTCCGCCGCGGCAGGCGAGCATACGTCCCGCGGCGGCCCCGAGGGCGTCGGGCCTGGGGGCCCAGCGGCGGGCGCGCTCCAGGGAGGCGACCGTCCGCATGCGTTCGAAGGCGTCGAGGGCGGCGTCCACCACGGCGTGCGAGGGGCTTTCCACGGCGGCCTCGATCAGATCGAGCACGTCGGGATCATGGGTGTCGGCGAGATAGCGCAGGGCCGTGCTGCGGGCGCCGTCGTGCCCGGTGAGCGCGGCCTGGACGATCTCGGCCCTGTCGTCGGGTCCGGCGACGGCGGTCAGGCAGCGCGCGGCGGGCACGTACAGGACGGCTCCGCGTTCGAAGCCTTCCTGGGCCCAGTCGAAGACGGCCCGCACGCTCCAGCCGGGGCGTGGCCCGGCGGGGCGCATCTGGCGCTGCCACTGGTCGAAGGAGCCGCGTTCCCGGGCGGCGCGCACGCGGGCGCCGATGGCTTCCCTGGGGTCGTCGGCCCACAGCCGCCAGGGGCGCGGTTCATAGGCGTCGCGCACGGCGGCGGCGAGTTCGGCGTCGCCCTCGGGGTCCTCGGGGAATCTGTCGAGGATGGGGGCGGCGAGCACGCGCAGCCCCGCGTCGTCGTCGCGCAGGGCCAGCTCGTCGAGCGCCCAGGCCCAGCTGGACCCGAAGGCGGCGTAGCGGCGCAGCAGCTCCAGGGCGTCGCGCCTGCCGTACGAGGCGAGATGGCCGAGGACCGCGAGCGCGAGGCCCGTGCGTGACTCGTCCGTATTGAGGACGTCGTCGGGGTCGAAGAGGTGACGCTCGATCTCCCCCAGCTCTCCGTGGAGGTCGAGGTAGAGACGGGCGTAGTAGAGCGAGCGGTTCTCCACCTGCCAGTCGTGGCGGGGGTCGCTCAGCACACAGTGATTCAGAGCCGCGAGCGCTTCGGCACGCGGCGCCGTCAACGCGTGCAGGGTGCCGTCGCCGCGGCCCCTCTGCAGCAGGCCGAGCAGCGTACCGCTGGGCGCTATGACCGGATCGAACATGGGAAACAGCCTCACATCAAGCGTCGACGCAACCGGGGGAACTGCACTACCTGGCCGCGCGACAACACTGCGGGGCGCCCGCCGTCTCTTGCTTGCTGTAGACCATCTTCCTCTGCCTCTCGTCTGTGGTCCGAATCGGACCGTTCACGGCCCACGCGGTGTGGCACCATCTGCCCCGCCGTCGCGTCCGTGAATCACGTCGTCATGATGACCCAGCGGTTCTTCTCGCCGCGACCACATTTCCTGCTCCCCCGTTCTGCCTGGTCAAAGACGGTGTCTCAGGAAGTGCCGAAGAGCTCCAGAAGCTCCGCCCTGCCGAACATGCGGGCCGTGTCGACCGCCGACGGAGTTCCCGCCGCCGGGTCGGCCCCGCCGTCGAGCAGCGCCCGGATCACGTCGTCCGCGCCCTTGAAGACGGCGCCCGCGAGCGGGGTCTGGCCCCGGTCGTTGGCTCGGTCGGCGTCTGCGCCCCGGGCGAGCAGCGCGCGGACCGCCTCGGCGTGCCCGTGATAGGCGGCGAGCATCACCAGGGAGTCGCCACGGTCGTTCGTGAGGTCCGGGGATACGCCGGCGTCGACATAGGCAGCGAGCTGTTCGCTCTCACCCCGGCGCGCAAGATCAAAGATCTTGGTAGCCAGTTCCACGACCTCGGGGTCGGGGACTTCGCTCATCGGAACAGACCGCCTTTGCATATACGGAGTGCTACGACCGTGCGGCCGTACGAGTGAATCGACAGAGTACTGCCCGGTTCAGCACATGAGCAGCGCCGACCGAGGCAAAGATCACGAAGAGCCCTGACGGCCGAACAGCACACGCCCAGGAGGCTCACGGGACGCCTGCCGAACGGGTGAAATCAAGAATATTCCACCCATTTGCACCTTTTATCGTATAGATACATGCTGTGAGCCTGGAAGGACTCATGGTGACTGTCCCCATCAACCAGGAGAACTCAAATGATCCTGTCCATCTCAGGCGTGGTGCTGCTCGGAATCATCGTCTTCCTCTTCTTCCGCAAAGACGGACTCAAGCCCTCGCACGGCCTGACCTGCGCCCTGTTCGGGTTCTACCTCGCGGGCACCGCCATCGCCCCGAGCATCAAGGCCGGAGGCGCGAGCCTGGCCAGCCTGCTCGGCGGGATCAAGTTCTGACCCCCTCCCCCCTCGCACGCAACTTCAGGAGACAGACGTGGCCCGGCGCCCCCTCCCCCGCATTCTGAGCAACGGCAGCGTCCCCATCGCCCGGAGCCGGGAACTGGCACGGACGGCAGCCGACGGGGCCATCGACGTACTCCATCCCCTGATCACGATCACCAAGGGCCTGGGCCGCCTGGCATCCGCCGGGCGGCACAAGTGGGCCGACACCCCCAAGGACCGGCGCGGACCGCTGCTGTTCCTGGTGGCGGCCGCGGTGCTGGTCGTGGTGCTGATTCCGTACGGGCCGCTGCTGGCGCTCATCACCCTGATGGCAGCGGCCGCGTGGAAGGGCCGGGACCAGACGCCGCAGGCGCCGACCGGTCCCGACGAGTCCCAGGTCAAGCGGCTCACCGCGCTCTACGAGGCGCTCGTCCCGTACTTCTCCGTCCCAGAGGACCCGAGCCCGCTCTTCGCACACGGCGGCGAGTGGGAGAAGGCCTTCGAGTCGTACGACTTCGACGACGACGGGCGCGTCTCACGGATCGTGCTGCACTACCCGGCGTACTTCACGGACGGTGAGGCCGACTCCCGCGCCCGTATCGAACAGCTCCTGCACGCCAAGTCGGGCCGGGGCCGCGAGTACCACTTCGAGTGGGACGAGGAGGGCAACCGGCTGACGGTCACCGTCATGCCCCCGCTGCCCACCGACATCGCCGCCCAGCGATTCGTCACGGCACCGGGCGAAATGGTCCTCGGCTTCACCGACGAGAGCGGCACCCAGCGGACCCTGCCCCTAGATGACGGCGACGAGCGGCGCGACGTACCGCCCGTCGTCTGGCGTACGGGGATGCGCTCCACCGAGCCGCACCTCCTCGCCGTCGGCCACCCCGGCAGCGGGACCACCTCACTCCTGCGGTCGATCGCGCTCCAGGCCCTCCAGCACGGTGACGTCCTCATCGTGGAGGGCAACGGAACGGGCGACTACGCGTGCCTCACCGGACGCAGCGGTGTCCTGGCCGTCGAGTGCGGGCTCGCCGGCGCGCTGGCCAGCCTGGAATGGGCGGCCCACGAGACGGAGCGGCGCCTGATCGCCGCGAACCGGGCGCGCCAGGCCGGCCACCCAGCGCCGGACGACACGCGGCGCCCCCTGTGGATCCTGCTCGACCGGCCCAGCGTCCTCGGTCATCTGGCCGCGGCCGACGGGCGCAAGGACCCGCAGACCCTGCTCGAGGTCCCCCTGCGGCACGGGCGCGCGGCCAACGTCACGGTCGTCGTGGCGGACCAGTTCGACAGCCTCGACTCCCTGACCGACACCGTCTGTCAGCACACACGCGCGCGCGTGGTGCTCGGCCCGGCCACGTACGACCAGATCGAGGACGTCCTCGGGGTCGCGCCCCACACGACGCCCACCCCGGACGTCCCCGCCGGACGGGGCTACGCGCGCCTCGGCGCGGGGGCCGTCCACCGCCTCCAGGTGCCGGCCACCCCCGACCCGTACGACGACGCGACGAGTGACGCGCACCGGCAGGCGGTGCTCGGGCTGCTCCCGCAGCGGACGACGCCTGCCGACGACAGCCCCGAGCCCGAGCCGGTCGAAACGGCCGAGCCGGTCCAAGTCGTGGAAGCGGTGGGTACGGTGCGGACGGTCGCCGCCGAGGGGTGACGGCCGGGCCCCACCGGCCCTATGCGATGAGCGTCCGCGGCGGCTCCGCCCCGGACGCCCCGCCTTCCCGCACCAGCCGCGCCGCCGCCGCGAGCCGCACCGCAGCCTCGTCGGCGACCGCCCCGGAGACCGTGAACGGCAGCCGCACGTAGCCCTCGAAGGCGCCGTCCACCCCGAAGCGGGGACCCGAGGGGACCCGTACGCCGACGCGTTCGCCGACCTCCGCGAGCCGCGATCCCGACAGGCCTCCGGCACGCACCCACAGCGTTAGACCGCCGACCGGCACGTCGAACTCCCAGTCGGGCAGCTCGCGGCGCAGCGCGGCGACCAGCGCGGTGCTGTTGTCCCGGGCCTGGCTGCGGCGCAGCTGAACGGCCTCCTCCCAACCGCCGGTGCTGAGCAGCCAGTTCACGGCCAGCTGCTCCACGACGGGGGTGCCGAGGTCGGCGTAGGCGCGCGCGGCCACGAGGCTGCGGATCACATCGGGCGCCGCCCGGACCCAGCCGATGCGCATGCCCGCCCAGAACGCCTTGCTCGCCGAGCCGACCGTGATGACCGTGGAGCCCGCCGGGTCGAACGCGCAGACGCGGCGGGGCATGTCCAGGTCGTGGTCGAAGTGGAGCTCGGTCATGGTCTCGTCGACCACGAGCACCGTGCCGGCCGAGCGCGCCGCGTCGACGAGCTGCCTGCGCTGGTCCTCGTCGGCGAGCGCCCCGGTGGGGTTGTGGAAGTCGGCGACGACGTAGGCGAGGCGGGGCGCCGCGTCGCGCAGGACCTGCCGCCAGCGGTCGAGATCCCATCCCGCGAGGCCCTCGGCCATGGCGACCGGGACGAGCCGGGCGCCCTCCTCGCGCATGAGCTGGAGGATGTTGGCGTACGAGGGCGACTCGACGGCGATGCGCTCGCCGCGGCCCGCGAACAGGTGGCAGATCGCGTCGATCGCGCCCATCGCGCCGGTGGTCACCATGATCTGCTCGGGCATGGTCGGGATACCGCGGGCGGTGTAGCGCTCGGCGAGCATCTCGCGCAGGGCGGGCAGGCCCGCCGGGTAGTCGCCGTGGGTGTGCGCGTAGGGCGGGAGTTCACCGAGCGCGCCCTGGACGGCGCGGGTCAGCCAGGGTTCGGGGGCGGGCAGGGCCGCGGTGCCGAGGTCGATCATCGAGCCGAGCGCCTCGGGCGGCAGGGGCTCCAGGCCACGCGCGGGCAGCGGGTTTCCGGCCGGTACGGCCGTCCAGCTGCCCGCTCCCCTGCGAGATTCGAGGAACCCCTCGCCGCGCAGCGCCTCGTAGGCGGCGGCGACGGTCGTGCGGCTGACGGCCAGGGAGACGGCGAGCTCGCGCTCGGCGGGCAAGCGCGCCGCGACGGGCACGCGCCCTTCGAGGACCAGGAGGCGGATGCCGTCGGCGAGGGCGCGGTAGGCGGGCGGGCGGCGGCTGCCGGGGCCCGGGGGGCGCGTCTGCTGGGAGGTGAGCAGCCGGGCGAGCTGGGCCGCGCCGACCGCCGAAGTCCACTGAGCCATGGAGTCCAGTCCACCTTCCCCAAATTGGCCATGGTTGGCCTGTGTTCCCAAGCCACAGAGTGTCATGCGACAGGCCACTACCACCACAGGGGGCTCCACTTGTCCGCGTCGTCCACGCCACCCGGCCCCGGTCTCACCCGGCGCCTCTTCCAGCTCTACGTAGGCCTGGCGCTGTACGGCGTGAGTTCCGGCCTCCTCGTGGAGGCGGGGCTCGGCCTGGAGCCGTGGAACGTGCTCCACCAGGGTCTCGCCGAGCTCACAGGGCTCTCCATCGGCGTCGTGTCGATCATCGTGGGCGCCCTGGTGCTGCTCCTGTGGATCCCGATCAAGCAGCGCCCCGGCCTCGGCACCGTCTCGAACGTCTTCGTGGTCGGCATCGCGATGGACGGCGCGCTGGCCGTCGTCCCCGATGTGCACGCCCTCGGGATCCGGATCCCGCTGATGGCGGCGGCGATCGTCCTGAACGGCGTGGCGACGGGCCTCTACATCGCCGCCTCCTTCGGACCCGGCCCGCGCGACGGCCTGATGACGGGGCTGCACCGGCGTACCGGGCGCTCGATCCGGCTGGCGCGCACGACCATCGAGATCGCGGTGGTGGCGACGGGCTTCGCCCTCGGCGGCACCATCGGCGTCGGCACCGTCCTGTACGCCGTGGCGATCGGCCCGCTGGCCCAGGTGTTCCTGAAGGTCTTCGCCGCCCCCGCGCCGCCCGAGGCACCCACCGCGGTTGCCGGGGCGTCACCCGAAGGGGCGATACTTCCGCGGTGACCACGCGCGTACGCCATCCGTATCTCGACCGTTCCGGACCGCTGGCCTTCGCCCATCGCGGCGGGACGGCCGACGGCCTGGAGAACACGATGGCGGCGTTCCGGCGCTCCGTGGACCTCGGCTACCGCTATATCGAGACCGATGTGCACGCCACGTCCGACGGCACGCTCGTGGCCTTCCACGACCCGACGCTCGACCGGGTCACGGACGCGGCGGGCCGCATAGCGGACCTGCCCTGGAGCGACGTGCGCCACGCGCGCGTGGCGGGCCGCGAGCCGGTGCCGCTCTTCGAGGAACTCCTGGAGACCTTCCCCGACGTGCGCTGGAACGTGGACGTCAAGGCCGAGCCCGCACTGCTCCCGCTGCTCGACCTGATCGGCCGCACGGGCGCCTGGGACCGGGTCTGCATCGGCTCGTTCTCGGAGGCCAGGGTCGCCAGGGCACAGTCCCTCGCGGGCCCCCGCCTGGCCACGTCGTACGGCACGCGTGGCGTGCTCGGCCTGCGGCTGCGGTCCCTCGGACTGCCCGCGGCGCTGCGCGCTTCGGCGGTGTGCGCCCAGGTGCCCGTGGCCCATGCGGGGATACCCGTCGTCGACCGCCGCTTCGTCCGCGCGGCCCACGCGCGCGGGCTCCAGGTCCATGTGTGGACGGTCAACGACCGCGCACAGATGAGTGAACTCCTCGACCTCGGCGTGGATGGCATCATGACCGATCACATCGAGACGCTGCGTGACGTGCTCAGGGACCGGGGAGCCTGGACCTGACGGGTCGCCGGCGGCGTCCAGACACGGGGACAGCGAGGGGGCGCGGGTGGGCAGCGACACCGTGCGGGCGCAGACAGCGGGCGACGACGCGGCGCAGCGGCGCCGGGAGCAGCGCGGCTGGTACTTCTACGACTGGGCGTGCTCGGTCTACTCGACGAGCGTCCTCACGGTGTTCCTCGGGCCGTATCTGACGGCGGTCGCCAAGTCGGCGGCGGACGCGGACGGCTTCGTGCACCCCCTGGGGATACCGGTCCGGGCCGGGGCGTTCTTCGCGTACACCGTCTCCGCCTCGGTGATCGTCTCGATTCTGGTGATGCCGCTCGCGGGCGCGGCAGCGGACCGTACGGGCCGCAAGAAGCCGCTGCTCGCGATCTCGGCCTATCTGGGGGCCGCGGCGACCGCCGGGATGTTCTTCCTGGACGGGGACCGCTATCTGCTGGGCGGGTTCCTCCTGGTCGTCGCCAACGCCTCGCTCGCGGTGTCGATGGTGCTCTACAACTCGTATCTGCCCCAGATCGCGCCCCCTGAGGAACGCGACGCGGTCTCCTCGCGCGGCTGGGCCTTCGGCTACGCGTCCGGGGCGCTCGTCCTCGTGGCCAATCTCGTCCTGTACTCCGGCCACGACTCCTTCGGCGTCTCCGAGTCGACGGCGGTACGGATCTGCCTGGCCTCCGCGGGTGTGTGGTGGGGCGCGTTCACGCTCGTACCGCTGCGGCGCCTGCGGGACCGGCGCGCGGCACCCGCCGGCGACGGGGCAGCCGCCGTGCCCGGGTGGCGTCAGCTGGCCTCGACCGTCCGTGACATGCGCCGCCGCCCGCTGACGCTCTCCTTCCTGCTCGCCTATCTGGTCTACAACGACGGCATCCAGACGGTGATCTCGCAAGCATCCGTGTACGGCTCGGAGGAGCTCGGCCTCGACCAGTCGACGCTGATCGTGGCGGTGCTGCTGGTCCAGGTCCTTGCCGTGGCGGGCGCGCTCGCGATGGGGCGCCTCGCCCGTACGTACGGCGCGAAGAACACGATTCTCGGCTCGCTGATCGCCTGGACGGTCACGATCGGTGCCGGTTACTTCCTGCCGTCGGGGGCGCCGGTGTGGTTCTTCGCGCTGGCGGCCGGGATCGGGCTCGTCCTCGGCGGGACGCAGGCGCTGTCCCGTTCGTTGTTCTCGCATCTGGTGCCGGCCGGCAAGGAGGCCGAGTACTACTCCGCGTACGAGATGAGCGACCGGGGAATGAGCTGGCTCGGACCGCTCGTTTTCGGCCTCGCATACCAGCTGACCGGCAGTTATAGGGACGCCATCGTGTCCCTGGTGGCGTTCTTCATGATCGGCTTTGTGCTGCTTGCCCGGGTTCCGGTGAGGCAGGCGGTGCGCGACGCCGGAAATCCCGTACCCACCCGGATTTAGCACCTGGAGCCAAAGGCCGGTAGTGTACGCGTTTGGCCTGCCAGGCGTACCGTTACTGCACGGCAATATCGCAAAACGCTGGGTGACATCTGCTGGCAGATGTGACAAACCGGGCGCCGGTGGGTACAACAAGGGGCGGCTACGACGGCGACGCATGACCCGGAACCGGGAATCTTTACCGCCGACCGGACGTTGACCGGATGACGACGACAGCGACACCTGTCCTGTGGGCGACAAGCCCGGGAGGCACGATTCATGAGTGAGCGAGCTCTTCGCGGCACGCGCCTCGTGGTGACAAGCTACGAGACGGACCGCGGCATCGACCTGGCCCCGCGCCAGGCCGTGGAGTACGCATGCGAGAAGGGACATCGCTTTGAGATGCCCTTCTCGGTGGAGGCGGAAATTCCGCCGGAGTGGGAGTGCAAGGTCTGCGGGGCCCAGGCACTTCTCGTGGACGGCGACGGCCCTGAGGAGAAGAAGGCCAAGCCGGCGCGTACGCATTGGGACATGCTGATGGAGCGGCGTACCCGCGAGGAACTCGAAGAGGTCCTCGAGGAGCGGCTCGCCGTTCTCCGATCGGGCGCCATGAACATCGCGGTGCATCCGCGCGACAGCCGCAAGTCCGCCTGATCCCACGGGAGCAGCGGGAGCGCGACTGACAGAAGCCGTGGGCCGGACACACGTCATGTGTGCCCGGCCCACGGCTTTTCGCATGTCCGGCGCCGGGCGGGGCTCAGTGAGCTTCTGAGCCCCGCACACGCTCAGGGAGTGATCGGGGGGCGAGGACCCGCGTCGGGGCGCTGTGCGGGCCGCTCATCGTCCTTGATCACCTCGCCCTGGATGACCGTGCCGTCCGGCCGGTGCATCCGCGCCTGCTGGAACGCGTCGCCGAAGGTCCCGGGGGTGGCCGACTGCATCTTCCGCTCGATGGTCCGCTCCGTGTAGCGGCTCAGGGCCGTACGGACGGGCGGCACGAGCAGGACGAGACCCAGGGCGTCCGAGATCAGGCCGGGGATCATCAGGAGCAGGCCCGCCAGCATCAGCAGACCGTTGCCCCCGGAGCGCTGCTCGCCTGCCGGGACCGCGCCGGTCTGCTGCTGTTGCAGCGTCTCGCTCAGATTCTTGAAGGCACGGCGCCCGGCGCGCTTGATGACGACGGCGCCGAACACGATCCCGGCGAGCAGCAGCAGGAAGACGGTGAACCCGCCGGCCGCGCCCGCCACCACGGTCAGCAGCCAGATCTCCAGGACCAGCCACGCGGCGATACCGAGCGGCAGGAACGTGCGGACCCGGGAACGCCGGGGCGTGGCGGGGCGCGAAGGGGGCGGTGTGCCAGTGGTCATGCCCCCAGTGTGCCTGGGCCCCGGCCCGAGTGGCGTAAGCGGGAGATCAAGATCGACGGAGGCTGCGGCTCAGGCCTACTTGCGGCCGATCACACGCCCCATGCGCTCCCCCACGCCCCAAGCGGTGACCCGCCACAGCGCCTCGACGACGATGTCACGGCTCATCTTGGAGTCGCCGTGCTCGCGCTCGACGAACGTGATGGGCACCTCGACGACGTGATAGCCGGCCTTGACCGCCCGGCGCGCGAGGTCGACCTGGAAGCAGTAGCCCTGCGAGGAGACCTCGCCGAGCCCGAGGCCTTCGAGGGTCTCGCGGCGGAAGGCGCGGAAGCCGCCGGTGACGTCCCGGATCGGCACGTCGAGCAGCAGCCGCGAGTACGTGCTGCCGCCGCGGGAGAGGAACTCACGCGACTTAGGCCAGTTGACGACCCGTCCGCCCGGTACCCAGCGCGAGCCGAGCACGAGGTCGGAGCCCTTCAGCGCGGTCAGCAGCCGGGGCAGCTCCTCGGGCTGGTGAGAGCCGTCGGCGTCCATCTCCACCAGGACGCCGTAGCCGTTCTCGAGGCCCCAGCGGAAGCCCGCGAGATAGGCCGCGCCCAGGCCTTCCTTGCCCTGCCGGTGCAGGACCCGCACCTGCTCGTCGCCCGAGGCGAGCTCGTCGGCGAGCTTTCCCGTGCCGTCGGGGCTGTTGTCGTCGGCGACGAGGACATGCGCCTCGGGCACGGACGCGCGCACCCGGCCGACGATCGACTTGATGTTCTCCGCCTCGTTGTAGGTCGGGATGATCACCAGCGCCGTACCGAGAGGGCCGAACTGCCGCCCACCGCCGTCGTTCACAGCTTCCCCTTAAGACTCCTGTACGAGGGGACCACCATAGCGAGGGTGCTTGTCGGCGCTGGTAAGGCGCCCTGTGCGGGATCGGGGCCCGGTGCCCTTCGGGCCGGTCTGGGACCCGCTGGCTGCGGGTCTACCGAGAGCCGTTGTCTACTGAGCGTCCGGGCCCCACCCGGGTCGCACCTTCCCCCGTGCTCCCGCGGAGCAGGGAGGGACCCCCATCCGGCCGGAACGTTCCAGCGCCCCATGGCGCGGGTGCTGGGCCTGGCTCCCAGTGGCGGTGCGCCGGTGCGGCACACCGTCCATGACCCAGCGGCGTTCATCGACTGCGCGGAGGTTCCCCGGTCGGACGTCCAGTGGTGGACCCGGCCGAACCTACCCGGCGACCGCGCCCAGCTGTCAACACCCGTTTGATCTGCGGAGATTGAGGAAACCACCTGGTCAGCGCCGAGGACTCGCAGGTCGCGCGAGCGTGCGGCGGACCGCTGTCGGCGGTACTGCGCGTGCCTACATCACTCGTCCGGCCCTACGTACACGGTCCGCCCGCCGACCACCGTGCGCAGGCAGAGCGGCAGTTGGGCCCCCGGTGTGAGATCGGGGAGACCGGGCGTCCCGGAGCGCGGGTCGGTCGACCAGCGCGCGACGCGGTCGTCCGGCGCCTGGACGACGAGCTCCTCGGTGCGCCACACGGCGTAGTCGGCCGGGGCGCCCGGAACCAGGATTCCCGCGTCGTCCCGGCCGACGGCGCGCCAGCCGCCGCGGGTGTGCGCGGTGAACGCGGCCCGCACGGACACCCGGTGCTCGGGCGTGCGGTGGAAGGCCGCGGCGCGGACCGTGCCCCACGGGTCGAGCGGGGTGACAGGGCTGTCGGAGCCGAAGGCCAGCGGGACCCCGGCGCGCAGGAGCGCGGCGAACGGATTGAGGGCGCGGGCCCGTTCAGCGCCGAGGCGGTCCGCGTACATGCCGTCCTCGCCGCCCCACAGGGCGTCGAACGCGGGCTGTACGGAAGCGGTGAGGCCGAACTCGGCGAAGGAGGCGATGGTTTCCGGCGACAGCATCTCGGCGTGCTCGACGCGGTGCCGCGCGGCCCTGACACGGGCGAGACCGACCTTCTCGGCGGCGGCGCGCACGCCGTCCACCACAGCGGTCACCGCGGCGTCCCCGATGGCGTGGAAGCCCGCCTGGAGCCCCGCCTCGGTGCAGGCGACGACGTGGGCGGCGACGGCGTGGGCGTCCAGGTAGGAGGTGCCGGTGTGCCCGGCGGCCGCGTCTGCGTACGGCTCGTGCAGGCAGGCCGTGTGCGAGCCGAGGGCGCCGTCCACGAACAGGTCACCGGCGGCGCCGACGGCGCCCAGCGCGCGGGCCCGGTCGATGTCCCGGTCGGCCCAGTAGCCGACGACCCGGGGGCCGGACTCCTCGGCGGCCAGCCGCAGCAGGCCGGTGAAGTCGTCCTCGGAGGAGATGTCGGGGCCGCCGCACTCGTGCACGGACCCGATCCCCAGGGAGGCCGCGTGCCGCAGGGCCGCGCGCTGGGCCTCCGCGCGCTGCTGCGGGGTGACGGCGGCGTGGGCGGCGGCGCGGACGGCGTGGTGGGCGTCGCGGGTGAGGGGTCCGTCGGGGGCGAATCCGGGGCGGTCCGCGATGCCGGGGACGAGGTCGAGCAGGGCCGTGGTGACAGCGGCCGAGTGGACGTCGATGCGCGAGAGGTAGAGGGGGCGGCCGACGGTGGCCTCGTCGAGCTCGGCGCGAGTGAGGGGCTCGCCGTCGGGCCAGCGGGCGGCGTCCCAGCCGTGGCCGAGGAGGATCCGGTCCGTGGGACGGGCGGCCGCGTGGGCGCGGACGAGGGTGAGCGCCTCGCCCCGGGTGCGGGCCGCGGAGAGGTCGAGGCCGGTCAGGGCGAGCCCCGTCGACGTGGTGTGGACGTGGGCGTCGGTGAACGCGGGAGTGACGAGGGCGCCTTCGAGGTCGACGACCTCGTCGACCCCCTCGGCGAACGCGTCTGCCGCGCCTTCGGAGCCGACCCAGGCGACGTGCCCCCGCTCGACGACCATGGCCGTGGCGAAGGGGTCGGCGGGGCTGTGGACGTCGCCACCGCGCAGAAGGAGGGTGCGGGACTCAGCCGGTGCGGGCGGCGTGGGGGTCGTACTCATGGGGACAGTTTCCCGCGTTTGTGCCCCCGGGCCGCACCCGGGGGCCCTCAGCGGTCGGACGCGCGTCGGTCAGACGCGGGGCGGCCGTGCCTCGTACGGCGTGGAGAGGACCACGGTCGTGCGGGTGGAGACACCGGCCAGGGAGCGCACCCGGGCCAGCAGGTTCTCCAGGTCGTGCGGGGTCTCCACGCGGACCTTGAGGATGTAGTTCTCGTCGCCGGCGACACTGTGGCACGCCTCGATCTCCGGGACGCCCGCCAGGCGTTCCGCGATGTCGTCGGGGGCGCTGGGATCGAACGGTTTCACCGAGATGAAGGCGGTGAGCGACAGGCCGACCGCCTCCGGGTCGACGACCGCGGCATAGCCGCGGATGACCCCGCGCTGTTCGAGTCGGCGCACGCGCTGGTGCACCGCGGACGTGGACAGGCCTGTGGCCTTGCCCAGGTCGGTGTAGCTCATCCGCCCGTCCTTGACGAGCAGCTGCACGATCTGTCGGTCGAGCTCCTCCATGGCGCAGAACCTACAGGGCCCTTGATCCCCGGGGATACCCGAGCGGGCCACGGGGGCGGACACGCCTACCTGCTGCCGGGCATCCGCAATCACCATGTGACGAAGACCACACCTGTCGAACCGTGTCCAGGCGCGTGCCACGATTACCCCCACGACGGGACGGGAAGTGCTTGCTGTGGTCGAGGCCGCAGCGCCTTGTCGGCCCACCCGAGGGGGAGAGTCCCATGCAGAATGTGAAGCGTCCCGGTCGTCCTGCCCGCAGTCGGCAGCAGCCGGCGATCGAGCCCGAGCCGGAGGGTGTCGAACCGGCGGACACCGGCATCGACGCGTTCGACGAGTACGACACCTTCGAGATGTACCGGGTGTTCTGCCCGGACTGCGCGCAGCCGATCGCGCTGCTCGCCGACGAGGACGTGCTGCCCGAGCACGCGCTGTGCGCCTCGCCGTGGAACCCGTTCGGTCTCACGGTCTGCGCCGGTACGGGCCGTCCGGCGGCCGACGCCCGGCCCGCCGACGACTCGACGGAGGCTCAGGAGCAGGACACCGCCCTCCTGTTGACGCTCCCTCAGGGCCTTGACTGGCGGATGCAGCCCTTCTCGCACGTGGGCGGCCCGGGTTCGCGCCCGCTGCGCGTCCCCGAGCAGGTGCGGCGCACGGCCGCCTGACGACGCCTCAACTCCAGTAGCTGCCCTGCACCATGGCCCGCAGACTGGCGTGGTGCAGGATCAGTGTGTCCGGATCGTCCGGCACGGCCACCTCTCCGAAGTACGCCTGCCGGTAGGCGACGCGCAGCATCACGATGGCGTGGCGCAGTGCGGCGTACAGGGTGTGGAAGTCCATGTCGCGCGGTGTGTGGCCGGTGAGTTGGGCGTAGCGGCGCTCGATGTCCTCGCGGCGCAGGAAGCCGGGCAGGCCGGCCTGGCCGAAGCCCTCGGTCAGGTCCTGGAAGAAGCGGTGCAGGTACACGGTCCAGCCGAGGTCGACCTCGCGCGGGGCCAGGGCCGCCATCTCCCAGTCGAGCACGGCGGCCGGTTCGAAGCCGTCGTAGATGATGTTCCCGATGCGGGCATCGCCCCAGTTGAGGACGGGTTCGCCCTCGTCGGCGGGCCAGAGTTCGGCGAGCCGGTCGAAGGCGCTCTCGATGAGCGGTGACGGCGGCAGTCCGTCCACCACCCAGGCGTAGTAGGCGCGTTGGGCCTCGACGTGGCGGCGCAGTGCGCTGCCCTTTCCTGGTGCGGCGAGGAACTCGGCCTCGGACGCCGGGACTCCGTCGTGCAGCCGGGCGATGAGCCGCACCGTCGCGTCCTGGAGCCGTGCGCGCTCGGCGTCCGTCGCGGCGTGCAGCCAGTTACCCTCGTACGTGTAGGGCATGACGTCCGGCGGTACGCGGCCCTCGACGCGCTCCATCACGAAGAACGGAGCGCCCAGCGGCCCGGGATCCTCCTCCAGCCACAGCACGCGCGGCACCGGCAGCCCGGTCCGATCGGCGGCGAGCCGCATCGTGCGGTACTGCCGCGGCATGTCGTAGTCCGGGAAGATCGTGTACGCGGACGGGTCGGCGGCGAGTCTCAACGCGCAGGCGCGGACCGGCGGTTCGGGGTGTTCGATGTCGAAGAGCAGGGTCTCGCTGGACATGCCGTTGGACTCGGGGACGGTCACGTTCACCGCTTCGGCGCCCGGCAGTCGGGCGGCCAGCCAGGACGTGAGCCTTCGGGACACCTCCTCCGGGTCGCGGGTGCTGGTGCGCGGTCTGGGTGCTGTTGCCATCGCAGGCTCCTTTCAGGGCGCCACGGAGTCGTAGCCGGTGAAGCCGCTCGCGTCGTGCCTGCCGAAGCTGCCGTGCTCGAAGATGCCGTGGCCGACCTGGCCGTCCAGGGTGAAGCGCGCCGCGTGGTCGATGACGCCGTAGGCGGCCAGCGGGTGGGCGGCGGGGTCGGAGAGGTCGTAGCTGCGGCGGTCGGTCCAGTCTCGGCCGCGCCAGGTGCCGTGCTGCCAGTCGTCCGCGGGCGGGTATCCGGCGCCGACGGCGAGCGGGGACGAGGCGAGGATCTCGACGCCGAGTTCCACGGGCTTGCGGGACAGCGGGTCGGTGAGATGAACGACGGCGCTCTCGGGGTGGCGGGTGCCGGTCCGGTAGGTGATGTCGGCCTGGGGCCAGCCGAGTTGGAGGTCCGGGTGGCCGTCGCGTACGAGGGTGGCGTCATTGAGGGTGCGGTAGCCGTTCGCGTCCTCCTGGACGATCACCATCAGGAAGCGGTCGTCGAAGCGGACCGGTGACCAGATCCAGTGGAAGCCCTCGGTCCTGTTCTCCTCGGCGAGCCGGCCGCCCTCCTCGCCAGGGACCGGGCGCACGCCCCAACTGCGGTCGCGGGTGCCGGTCCAGCCGTCGAGGGACACCTCACGCCCGCCGACGCGGAGCCGGCCGTCACAGCGCCCGGCCTGCACGAAGCGCCTGCCCTCAAGGGTGAGGCGGCCGCCGCGGCGCTGGGTGTGGTGGGGCTCCCAGAGGGCCGGGAAGGCCGCCGACCAGTTGATCTCGTACGAGAGTCCGTCGGGGTCGTCCGGGTCGGCCGCGCAGGTCAGGACGAAGTCCTTCAAGGGGCGTTCGACGTGGATCCGGAGCGGGCCGACGGCGAGTTCCATGCGGGCGTCGTCGCGCAGGGCGTCGGAGGCGCGGACCGCGTGGAGGGTGTCGCCGACGCGCAGGGTCGCGTACGCGTCGATGACGCCGAGGTTCGGGTAGACACCGAGGCCGAGGATGAGCAGGAACTCCCCGGTGGGGTCGACGAGATGGAAGATGCACCGGTCGTAGGCGTTGCGGTCACCGGTCGCGACGTGCTTCATGGACAGCGGCACCTGGTGGACCGGGTATTCGTCGAGTGCGACGGGGCGGTCGTCTGCCACGCGTTTCCTCCCTGGGCGTACGGCGGTTGACGTCGCCCGGAGGGGTGCGGCCCCCGGCGGCGGAGTTGACGGTACGTCAGCTAAGCCGTCGGAGCCAGATGCGTGCGCCGACCCGGACATGGCGATGGCCGGATCAGGCCGGGCGCGCGGGGCCGACCTGATCCGATCCGATCCGATCCGATCCGATCCGATCCAGCCTGATCCAAACGAAAGGCCCTAGAACTCACGCCCCCATGTCCCGGACGGTGACCTGCCCGGCGCGGGCGCGTTGGCCCGGACATGCCCCTTACGCAGAGCGCCTCCGGCCGTCGCCGCCGCCTCCTGGCCCCCACCACCGCAGAATCGGTTCCGCAGCCGCCGCCCCCGGAGCGCCCCGCACCCCCGGACCCGCCTATCTACCGCGCCCTGGTCAGCCACTGGGCCGACCACGGCAAGACCCTGCCGGGACGCCACGATCCGGAGTGGGCCCGGCTGGTGGCGTCCCCGGTCAGAACCGGGCAGTTCAGCGGGTTTCAGGACCGGCGAGGTGCCGGGCGATGACCATGCGCTGGATCTGATTGGTGCCCTCCACGATCTGGAGCACCTTGGCCTCACGCATATAGCGCTCGGCCGGGAAGTCGGCCGTGTAGCCGTACCCCCCGAGCACCTGGACGGCGTCCGTGGTGACCTTCATCGCCGTGTCCGTGCACATCAGCTTGGCCATGGCGGCCTGCTTGGAGAAGGGCCGGCCCGCGTCGCGCAGGCGGGCCGCCGTCAGATAGAGCGCGCGGCCGGCCTCGATCTGCGTGGCCATGTCGGCGAGCATGAAGCGCAGGCCCTGGAAGTCGGCGATGGGCCGCCCGAACTGCTCACGCCCTGTGGCGTACGCGAGGGCCTCGTCGAGGGCCGCCTGGGCCACGCCGATCGCGCAGGCCGCGATGCCGAGTCGCCCGGAATCGAGGGCGGAAAGCGCGATCGCGAAGCCCTGCCCCTCGTCGCCGATCCGGCGCGCGTCGCTCACGCGCACCCCGTCGAAGTGAACCTGCGCCGTCGGCGAGCCCTTCATTCCCATCTTCTTCTCGGGCGCCGCCGCACTCAGCCCCTCCGCGTCGCCAGGGACCAGGAACGCGGTGATGCCACGCGCCCCCTCGCCGCCGGAGCGCGCCAGGACGGTGTAGAAGTCGGCGATGCCGCCGTGCGTGATCCATGCCTTGGTGCCGGTGATCACCCAGTCGTCGCCTTCGCGGACGGCCTTGGTCCGCAGGGACGCGGCGTCCGATCCCGACGACGGCTCGGAGAGGCAGTACGCGCCGAGGAGGCCGCCGCCGAGCATGGCGGGCAGATGCTCCGCCCGCTGCTCCTTGTTGCCGAAATTGGCCAGTGCGTGACAGGCCAGCGTGTGGACGCTGACGCCGAGGCCGACGGTGAGCCGGGCGGCGGCGAGCTCCTCGAGGACCTGGAGATAGACCTCGTACGACTGGTCGCCGCCGCCGAAGTCGGAGTCGTAGGGGAGACCGAGCAGGCCCGAATCGGAGAGCAGTGAGAACGTCTCGCGCGGGAAGCGTCCGGCGTCCTCCTCCTCGGCCGCGCTCGGGGCGATCTCGCGCTGCACGAGCTCACGTACGAGCGAGAACAGATCCCGGGCCTCGTCCGTGGGCAGTTGACGGTCCACCGGCTGCGGGGCGCGGTCGGGCATATCGACGCTCTCCTCCCTGTCGGGCACTGCGGCGGTCGCGCGCGGGGTGTGCGGCGGCGCCGTGTTCGAGCCGCCGCCGAGGGCTCCGTTCCGGGTCTCGGACAGGCGCTGACCAGCGGCTGCGGCCCGTTGAGTATGCCTGTTCGAGAGCGGCCAGTCACCAGTTAACGACCGCTTACTTTAAAGATACCGAAAAGACGGCGCCGAGGCGGCCGGGGGCGGCGCCGAGCCCTCACCGACGGCTCCCGGAGCCCACGCCGGGAGCCGAGCACATTGGTCCGCACCATTGACCCCACTGGTCTAGTCCTCCTAAGGTTCCCTGCAACGTCTTAACGCGTTCATGCCAAAGACTCGTGACACGGATCGCGTGACGACGCCCCCGAGGTCCACAGCAAATCCCCCCACGCTCCCCTCCCCCACGAGGAGACACGATGCTCAGACCGCACCGTCCCCGCGCCCCCTTCCGGGCGCTCCTGTCCGCCGCGTGTTGCGCCGTCCTCGGCGCCGGACTGCTCGCCTCCGCGGGCACCGCCGCAGCACAGAACGAGGCCGGCCCCCAGAAAGCCGCGGCCGGTTCGAAGGTCGTCGGCTACTTCACCGAATGGGGTGTCTACGACCGGAACTACCACGTCAAGAACATCGAGACGTCGGGCTCGGCCGACAAGCTCACGCACATCAACTACGCCTTCGGCAACGTCACCGGCGGCAAGTGCGCGATGGGCGACTCCTACGCCGCGACCGACAAGGCGTACACCGCCGACCAGTCGGTGGACGGCGTCGCCGACACCTGGGACCAGCCGCTGCGCGGCAACTTCAACCAGTTGCTCAAGCTGAAGAAGCTGCACCCGAACCTCAAGATCCTCTGGTCCTTCGGCGGTTGGACCTGGTCGGGCGGGTTCACCGACGCGGCCAAGGACCCGGCCGGGTTCGCCCAGTCCTGCTACGACCTGGTCGAGAACTCCAAGTGGGCCGATGTCTTCGACGGCATCGACATCGACTGGGAGTACCCGAACGCCTGTGGCCTGTCCTGCGACACGAGCGGGCGCGACGCCTACAAGAGCCTGATGAGCGCGCTGCGTTCGAAGTTCGGCTCCAGCGCGCTGATCACGTCCGCGATCCCGGCCGACGCCTCCGACGGCGGCAAGATCGACGCCACCGACTACGCCGGCGCCGCCCAGTACGTCGACTGGTACAACCCGATGACGTACGACTACTTCGGGGCCTGGGACGCACAGGGGCCGACCGCCCCGCACTCGCCCCTGACCTCGTACAGCGGCATCCCGAAGGCGGGCTACAACACCGACGCCACCATCACCAAGCTCAAGGGCCTCGGCATCCCGGCGTCGAAGCTGCTGCTCGGCATCGGCTTCTACGGGCGCGGCTGGACCGGCGTCACGCAGGCGGCGCCCGGCGGCACGGCGACGGGCCCGGCGGCCGGCAAGTACGAGCAGGGCATCGACGACTACAAGGAGCTCAAGTCGAAGTGCCCGGCGACGGGCACGGTCGGCGGCACCGCCTACGCGTACTGCGGCAACAACTGGTGGAGCTACGACACCCCGGCCACCATCGCCGGGAAGATGGACTACAAGAACCAGCAGGGCCTCGGGGGCACGTTCCTCTGGGAGCTCAGCGGTGACACGACGAACGGCGAGCTGATCAAGTCGGTCAACTAGCCTTCCGAGTACGGCACTTGGGGCGGGGGATGCGCGGCGTCCCCCGCCCCTTCGCGGGTCGCGTCAGGGCCTCGCGGGCGCCGGGCAGTCCGGCTCGAACTGCTCGATGACCCGCAGCGTCTCGCCGAGCAGGCGCACCAGGAGTTCGCGCACCGTGTCCCTGGCGGGCGTGCGGTCGCCGATCCAGTCGAGCGTGACCCCCTCGACGCTGTACAGCCAGCCGAGCAGCGCCATCCGCGCGACCCGTGGAATGTCGCTGCGGCCGTAAGCACCCTCGGCGATGGTGGCGATCATCGCCTCGCGCACACCGTCCCGTACGGCGTGCACCTCGGCGTCGAAGCCGACGCCGCCGCTGATGATGGTGCGGTACGCGGCCTGGTGGTGCTCGGCGTAGCGGAGATAGCCGTCGATGGTGCGGTGCACGCGGTCCACGGGCGTGAGGTCGCCGACTCCGCCCGCGCGCGCGACCAGGTCGGCTACGGACTGCTCCACAATCGCGAGGTAGTAGCCGCGCTTCGACTTGAAGTAGTAGTAGATCAGCCCCTTGGCGACGCCCGCGTGCCGGGCGATGTCGTCCATCGACAGCGCGTCGTAGGACGTGTCCGCGAACAACTTCCGCCCGATGGTGATGAGTTCGGCGCGGCGCGCCACGGACCGGTCGGTGCTGCGCGCCTGCGGGCGCCCGAGACCGGAGCCCGCTCCGCGCTGTTGACTGTTATTCAATTTCA
Organism: Streptomyces sp. NBC_01003; assembly: GCF_045162695.1. Classification (NCBI taxonomy): domain Bacteria; kingdom Bacillati; phylum Actinomycetota; class Actinomycetes; order Kitasatosporales; family Streptomycetaceae; genus Streptomyces; species Streptomyces sp. NBC_01003. The sequence continues at coordinate 8,106,755 of NZ_CP108707.1, read as the reverse complement.
GCCCTGGTCTCCAACTGCCGGCGGGACATCCGCGGTTTGAACCTTCCCACGCGCTCCCCCTTTCCCGCGCGCTCCCTGCGCATGCGGACGACGTACGGGAGGAACAGTGGGCGAAGCACACCGGCACGGCAGAACCAATGGGAAGAAGAGGGCAGTTGTGGCGCTGCCCGCGGTTCTCGCGGTCGGCACGACGGCCTCCGTGATGGCGCAGGGCGCGCCGGCCGCGTCGTTCGCCGTCTCCGGCACCAGTTTCCAGATCCTCGGGCAATCTGAAGAGCCAGGGGCTCTCGTCGTACGTCCAGACGGACCGGGACGCCGACGGCAAGGGGCACCCCGTGGCGCTCCTCGGGATCGGAAACGCGACGCTGAGCGACATCTGCCAGGCGGCGGAGGTCAAGTCCCCTGTCGGGACAGTGGTGTTCGATCGGGACAGTGGTGTTCACGCTGACGGCGGGCGGTGACGCGGGCAAGGTCACCGCGAGCAATTCCGTCATCGACGGCGAGGACCTGGTGGGCGACGCCCGGTTCGGCACCGCCGAGATCCGGCGCGACGCCTCCACTCTGGACGCGGTGCACGGAGTCCAGGGCGAGCGAGGCAGGTTCGGGCTCCAGGCGCGCGGCATCGAGGTCGCCGAGGTCAGGTCGCACGCCTGGTCCGCGACCGGCGGGAACTTCCGACTCAGGGGCATGAAGGTCGATGTGAGCAGCGGCGGCAAGAAGTGCCTCTGAGCGGCGGCGGCCGGCTCGTGGCGGGGTGGCGCTGCCCGGAGCGGACGAGGACCGCGGGGTGCCCCGGGTGGTCGCGGTGGCGATCGCGGGGCACGGGGTGTAGGGGCTGCTGTTCGCCGGGGCACTGTTCGCGAGCGTTCTGGTGCGGGTGGCGGGGGCCTGGGCCGGGCTGCCGCTGTTCGCGGTGCTCGCGGGGCTCGACCTGCTGCCCCGGCGCTCTCCCGTGCGATGGCTCTACGGGCTCGTGGGGCTCCCGGACCGGCACCGGCGCGTCGAGCCGGGAGCCGGGGAGAGCCGGGTCACATCAGTCCGGCCTGCGTGACGAACATGGCGAGGACCACGACGAAGGTCCAGCCGAGGACGTGCTCCAGGATCTTGGGGCCGTTGTCCTTGGGGCCGCCGGTGCGGGTCTGGGCGGCGCGGTTCGTGGCGGTGGTCGCGGTCATGGCATCTCGCTGAGGTCGTCCGGCAGTGGCATCCCCCCACTGACCCGTCCACCATGCCACCGCCTCGGCCGGTTGTGGGCGAGAGCTTGGTCACGCACAACTACGCCGTGGCGTCTCCACCTCTACGGCAGACCGGGCGCGGCGGCGGAAGTCATCGCGGCATGCCACGGCCCCTCCCTGTCGCGCGGGGAGGGGCCGTGGCAGGTTCCTCAGCGGACGCCGACCGCCTCGAGCGCGCGGCGCTGCTTCGGGGTCGGGTGGGCCGGGAAGTACAGGTAGCAGACGCCGCCGGTGCCGGACACAACGCTGCCACTGGCGTTGTACCTCTTGGTACGGAGCCAGATTTTTTCCCACTCGGCCCGCTTGTAGACGCGGCGCACGGCCGCGTCGCTCGGCGACGCCGGGTCGTTGGCGATCACGTCGCCGTCCGCGGTGAAGCCGATCACCGTCATGAGGTGTCCGGACGTCCCGTAACCCGCGCCTGTCAGCTCCTCCTTGAGGAACGACTGCGACGTTATGGCCGGGATCCCCGCCGCGATCAGGGTCTCCAGATCACCGAGCGAACCGAGCCGCGTGACGACTCCCTGGAGGTCCTTGTACGTCGACGCGTAGGCCGCGTTGAAGGGCCAGTTGCCGCAGCCCTCGTACTGGTAGTCGTACGTGAAGCGGGCCGCGTGGCAGACCTGCGGGTCCGTGTAGTCCGGGTTGACCCAGGAGAGGTCGTCCGACGAGGGCTCGCGGCCCCAGTACTCGACGATCATCTGCGAGGACGTGGGGCTGCACCAGGCCTCGCCGCCGTTGTCGTACTCGGGGTACTGGCCCGCGTGGATGCTCTGCGAGTAGCGCGGAACGGACAGCTCCTTGGCGAGTCCCGGCTTCGAGGCCGGGACCGAGAAGCGGTCGGGCACGTCGGAGCCCATGGCCCCGAGCCGCCACACGAGGGGCGAGGCCTTGGAGCCCGGCGCGCGGTACAGGGTCAGCCGCAGGCGGTACGAGACGAGGCGCAGGCCCGAGGCCGCGTCGTCGATGGAGAAGGTGTCCGTCCAGATACTGGACTTGCCGTCCGACTGGTCGTCGACGGAGGTCCGCCGGATGTCCTGGTCACCCGCGGCCCAGCGGCCCATCACGTACCAGGGCGTCGCCGCGTCGTCGGAGTACGTGCCCTGGAGCTCGATCTGGATCCACGTACCGGCCGGTGTCCGCGCGTTCCAGGAGGCGATGACCTCCGTGGCGGGCACCGACAGGCGGTGCGCCGGGGAGGTCCACCGGCCGTACTCCCAGGTGGCGGTCTTGCCCGTGTGCGGATCCGTGTAGTCGGTTCGGCCCTCGGGGGTCGCGAGCGTGAGCCCGGGGCGGGACCCGGCGACGGCGCGGGTGCCGGCCGCCGTTCCGGAGCGCCAGTCCGAGTGCGAGGTCCAGGCGTGGTTGTCCACGAGGCGCGGGGTCGCGTGAGCGCGCGCCGGGGCGCCGGTGCCGGCGACGGCGGTGCCCGACGTCGTGGCGAGCGCCGCTGCGCCAGCGGTGGCCGCGGCGGCGGTGAGCAGGGTTCTGCGGGACAGAGGTTCGGGTCGGGTCATGGGCGGGGCTCCCCCAGTCGACGAGATATCCGTAAAGGGGCGGGTGAGGTGCACGGCAGTGCGCCAACTATGGCCGGTACCCGCTGACTTCCACCAGCGTTTCCGGGCCGGTCATCACTACCAATATTGGCCTGTACCACTGGCATGACCTGCGGCGGCGCGCGGGAAACCGGCCGGACACCTCCCGTACCCTTGCGGGCGATGACCTTCCAGCACCTCCCGCTCCCCCGGCTCGCCGCGACCCTGCGGGCCCTGCCGCCCTCCTGCGGCCCGGTCCGGCTGGTCGCCGTCGACGGCCACGCGGGCTCCGGCAAGTCGACGTTCGCCGCCCGGCTCGCCGAGGCGCTCGGGCAGGCGCCCGTCCTGCACCTCGACGATCTCGCCAGCCACGACGCCCTCTTCGACTGGACGGCGCGGCTGCGCGAGCAGGTCATCGATCCGCTCTCCCGCGGCGAGAGCGCCCGGTACGAGCCGTACGACTGGAACGCCCGGAGCTTCGGCACCCCGCGCGTCCTGGCGCCCGCGCCGGTGGTCCTGATGGAGGGCGTGGGCGCGGGCCGGCGGGCCGTACGGCCTTCCCTGGCGAGGCTGTTGTGGATGGACACTCCCGAGGAGGTGTCCTGGGAACGGGGGCGGCGACGGGACGGACCGCCGCAGAGGGAGTTCTGGGACGGCTGGATCCGTGCGGAGCGCGCGCACTTCGCCGACGACCCCTCGCGCCCCTTCGCGCAGACATTGGTACGAGAGTGTCCGGAGGGCTACGAGGCACGTCAGATGCCTCCCGGGACCGGACTTTCGACGCCTTCCGTCACTCACCGTGAGGGTCCGTCGGCAGCGCGCTGAACGCCCCTGAGACGCCTTCCGCCAGTTTCCACGAGTGCCTCAACTCGGCTTGACCGAGGGGCCGTACAGGACTTACGTTCTGAATGTGCGGCCTTACGGGGTCGCCCGCAGACGCGAAGCCCCCGGTTGTTCCCCCGTGATCGGGGGCTTCGTTCTGCCTTGTTCACCCTTTCAGGGGTGCGGCGAGCCCCACCTTGTTCACCCTCGGTCACCGTCCGGCCCCGCCCCCACCTGCGCCGTCCGCCTTGGATCCGGCCCTGCGGCGCCCTCGGCCGACGACTCCTGCGCAGGTACGATGCCTTTCGGTGCGGCCTACGGACGGCTCGCGGCCCGTACCGTGACAACTCCCGTCCACAGCACATCGGTTCGGCGCAGGAGCCGGCGGGCACCGGCCCGGCGGCGCACCACGGGGGCACGGTTTGTGGGGGACGTGATGGACTTCGGCACACAGGGCTCGCCCGGCCCGGCCGACCTCGCCTGGGTGCGTGGCGTGGACGCCTACACCATGGGCGCCTATCCGCAGGCCGAGGAGGAGTTCCGGGCCGCGGTCCGGATGGATCCCGGCATGGCCGACGGCTGGCTGGGGCTGCACGCGTTACGCATCGACACGACGACAGCGCTGCTGCGCATGTTCCGGCACCGCGACCGGTTCGGCGAACAGCGCACCCGGCACCGGCGCACTCTCAACTCCTGGTACTGGCTGGGCTGGTGGGTGCAGCCCGTCCTGGAGCGGCCGCGCGATCTGCTCCTTGCACACGCGTCGCACTGGCTCGACGGGCGGCATGTCCCGGACCTGGACGGGGCGTTGGCGGCGCTGCCGCGCGTGGACGCCGATCCGCAGGTGCGGTTCCTGCACGCCTGCCGCGCCTACCTCGTCAAGGACTGGGAGCAGCTGGTCCGGCATACCGATCCGCTGCTCGACGACGGGCTCCTCGGCATCGAGGCCGGGCTCTTCGGCGGGATGGCCCGGGTGCGCCTGGAGATGTACGGGCAGGCCGAGCCGCTGCTGTCCGCAGCGCTGATGCGCTGCCGGAGCGAGCAGCCCCAGCGCAAGGAGCTGCGCTACTGGCTGGCCCGCGCGCACGAGGGCACCGGCCGCTCCGCCGCCGCGCTCCCCCTGTACCGGGCCGTGCACCGCGTGGACCCCGCCTTCATGGACACCTCGGCCCGCCTCGCGGCCATCGCCGAGGGCGACGGCTACGGCGACTTCGGCGACGGCACCGACCTCAGTCCCCTCACCATGACCGGGCTCGGCCAGGATGCGCTGGACGGCTCCGAGTCGATGGACCCGCTGTACGAGGGCGACGGCCGGGACCTGAAGGTGAGCGAGCCCGATCTGCCGCCGCCCGGCGCGGTGCCCGCCGAGACCGACACGGTCCGCGAGAAGGCCGTCGTACCGATCACGCCGCAGCTGCCCGCCGGGCCCGCCGACCCCGCGCTCCTCGAGGAGGCACTCGCCGAGCTGGAGCGGATGGTCGGCCTGGAACCCGTGAAGCGGCAGGTCAAGGCGCTGTCTGCGCAGCTCAACATGGCGCGCCTGCGGGCCGGGCAGGGCCTGCCCGTGCAGCCGCCGAAACGGCACTTCGTCTTCTCGGGCCCCTCCGGCACCGGCAAGACCACCGTGGCCCGCATCCTGGGCCGCGTCTTCTACGCGCTCGGGCTGCTCGGCGGCGACCATCTCGTGGAGGCCCAGCGCGCCGACCTGGTCGGCGAGTATCTGGGCCAGACGGCCGTGAAGGCGAACGAACTGATCGACTCGGCCATCGGCGGCGTCCTGTTCGTCGACGAGGCGTACGCCCTGTCGAACTCGGGCTATGGCAAGGGAGACGCGTACGGCGACGAGGCGCTCCAGGTGCTCCTGAAGCGCGCCGAGGACAACCGGGACCACCTGGTGGTGATCCTCGCGGGCTACCCGGAGGGCATGGACCGCCTCCTCGCGGCGAACCCCGGACTGTCTTCGCGCTTCACGACGCGGGTCGACTTCCCCTCGTACCGGCCCCTCGAACTCACCGCGATCGGCGAGGTACTCGCCGCGGAGAACGGTGACGTGTGGGACGAGGAGGCCCTCGACGAGCTGCGCTCCATCAGCGGGCACGTCGTCGACCAGGGCTGGATCGACGAGCTCGGCAACGGCCGCTTCCTGCGGACGCTGTACGAGAAGTCGTGCGCCTACCGGGACCTGCGGCTGACGGGATACACGACGACGCCCACGCGGGACGACCTGTCGACACTGCGGCTGCCCGATCTGATGCAGGCGTACGGCGAGGTCCTCTCGGGGCGCGGGCCCCAGGACCCATCCGCGATGTGACAGGACGAAGGGGCGGGCCCGATGCGGGACCCGCCCCTTCGCCGTGTGCGCCTGTCAGCCGGCCAGCGCCTCCTCCGGCGCCTCGGCCCGCGGCTCCGCGACCCTGGCCCCGGGCGCCGGAGCGTCCCGGTGCGCCGGGTCCCGGACCTCGCCGACGAGCATCTCCAGGACGTCCTCCAGGGCGACCAGGCCGAGGACCCGGCCCGAGGCGTCGGCGACCTGCGCGAGGTGCGTCGCGGCGCGGCGCATCACCGTCAGGGCGTCGTCGAGCGGGAGTTCGGCGCGCAGCGTCGTCATGGGACGCCAGATCTGCTGCGGAACCGCGCGGTCGTGGTCCGCGGAGTCGATCAGGTCGAGGACGTCCTTCACATGCAGATAGCCCATGAAGGCGCCCCCCTCCGCGCAGACGGGGAAGCGGGAGTAGCCCGTACGGCCCGTCAGCTCGATGACCTGGCCCGGGGTGACCGAGGGGCCGACCGTGACGAGGGACGACCGGTCGAGCAGGACGTCGGTGACCGGGCGCGAGCCCAGCTCCAGGGCGTCCTCCAGGCGTTCCTGCGCCTCGGGTTCGAGCAGCCCCGCCTGTCCGGAGTCCTCGACGAGACGGCCGAGCTGCACGCTGGTGAAGACCGCCTCGACCTCGTCCCGCGGCTCGACCCCGAACAGCCTGAGCACGAGCCGCGCACAGGCGCCGAGGGCGACGGTGACCGGCCGGCACAGCCGGGCGAAGGCGACGAGGCCGGGGCTGAACCACAGCGCGGTCTTCTCCGGCGCCGCCATCGCGAGGTTCTTCGGGACCATCTCGCCGATGACGAGGTGGAGGAAGACCACGCCGGCCAGCGCGATCACGTAGCCGAGAGGGTGGATCACTCCCTCGGGCAGGTGCATCGCCTCGAAGAGCGGCTCCAGCAGATGGGCGACCGTCGGCTCGGCGACCGCGCCGAGCGTCAACGAGCAGACGGTGATGCCGAACTGGGCCGCCGCCATCATCTGCGGCAGGTGCTCCAGGCCGTACAGGACCTGGCGGGCCCGCTTGTTGTCGATGGGCTCGATCTGGCTGCGGCGCACGGAGACGAGGGCGAACTCGGCGCCCACGAAGAAACCGTTGGCCAGCACGAGGAGCAGGGCGAAGAAGAGCTGGAGGGCGCTCATCGGGCGGCCTCCGCCGGCCGGGCGGCGTCCGCGGTCCGTACGATCCGGACGCGCTCCGCGCGGTAGTGGTCGACCTGACGCACCGCGAGCCGCCAGCCGGGCAGCTCGGCCCGGTCGCCGGGCGCGGGGATCCGGCCGAGCAGATCGGCGACGAGACCGGCGACGGTCTCGTACGGGCCTTCCGGTACGTCGAGTCCTATGCGGCGCAGGATGTCGACCCGGCAGCTGCCGTCGGCGTCCCACGCGGGGCGGCCGTCCTCGGACGGGGCGACCGCGAGTTCGGGCAGGTCGAGGCGGTCGTGCTCGTCGCGGACCTCGCCGACGAGCTCCTCGACGATGTCCTCCAGGGTGACGACCCCGGCCGTGCCGCCGTACTCGTCGACGACGACGGCTATGGGCTGCTCGCTGCGCAGGCGCTCCAGGAGGGGCTGCACGGGCAGCGTCTCCGGGACGAGCAGCGGGGCCTGGGCGATGCGGCTCACGGGGGTGCGCAGCCGGTCGTGCGCGGGCACCGCGAGGGCGTCCTTGAGGTGCACCATGCCGACGATCTCGTCGATCCGCTCGTGGTAGACCGGGAAGCGGGAGAGACCGGTGGCGCGCGTGAGGTTGACGACGTCCTCGGCGGTCGCCGAGGACTGGAGCGCGCTGACCTTCACGCGCGGCGTCATGACGTGCTGGGCGGTGAGCTCTCCGAGGGACAGGGTGCGGACGAACAGGTCCGCCGTGTCCTGCTCCAGGGTGCCCGCCTGTGCGGAGTGCCGGGCCAGGGAGACGAGCTCGCCGGGGGTGCGGGCCGAGGCCAGCTCGTCGGCGGGCTCGACGCCCAGGGCGCGTACGGCGCGGTTGGCCACGGCGTTGAGCAGGGCGATCACGGGCCGGAAGAGGCGCGAGAACGCGTGCTGGGGGCCCGCGACGAACCGTGCGACCTGGAGCGGCTTGGACACCGCCCAGTTCTTCGGCACCAGCTCGCCGATCACCATCTGCACGGCGGAAGCCAGCAGCATGCCGATGACGACGGAGACACCTCCGACGGCGCCTTCCGGGATGCCGACGGCGGTGAAGGGCCCCGCGAGCAGCGTCGCGAGCGCCGGTTCGGCGAGCATGCCGACGACCAGCGAGGTGATGGTGATGCCGAGCTGGGTGCCGGAGAGCTGGAAGGACAGCTCCTTCAGGGCGTTCACGACGGTGCGGGCCCGTCGGTCGCCGTCGGCCGCTGCCTTCTCGGCGTCGGCGCGCTCCACCGTGACGAGGCCGAACTCGGCCGCCACGAAGAAGCCGTTGGCCAGGATCAGCAGGAATGCCGCTCCGAGGAGCAACAAGGGGATGGTCATGCCGCCGCCTCCGCGCACACAACGCGCAATTCGGTCGCGCTATGTCGGGAGGGGGCGGCGCATGTACTGCAGGACGAACCGTCCATCGCCGGAGGGAGTCACTCCTCGGGTAGCAGGAAACCCCCGGGGCCCTGGCGGACCCGTCGTCGGGAGCGGGGCGGCGATGTGCGCGCGCCCCGCCACCAGATTAATCAAGACAGGGGTGGAAGCGTCAGGGCGTGCGGCCCTGAGTCAGCCCTGAAGTTCCCCGGAGGCCGTGGAACGGGCCTCGGTGAGGGCGCGCAGGGCACGCGCGTCGGTGAGGGCACGCTCCTTGGCCATGGCGGGCTGGATGCCCATGGCGGCCAGGCTCGTGCCGTCGCTGAGGTTGAGGAACACCCAGGGGTCGCCGGGCCGCAGGGTGACCTGGACGATCTCCGCCCAGGCCAGGCGGCGGCTGCGGGCGATGTTCACGACGGTGACGCCCTCGTCGTCCGCCACGATCTTGGGCCGGGCGAGCAGGACGAGCCCGCCGACGAGGAGCGCCCCGGTGAAGATGAAGGTGAGGCGGTCGCCCGGGTTGAGGCCGCCCAGCATGAGCGCGATGGCCGTGAGAGTGACGAACATCGCTCCGCCGAGGCCGAGCAGGACGGCCCGGGTGCGGGCCGGCCGGAAGGTGACGGGCAGCGTGGGGACTTCGGACATGACTGCGGTCCTCAAAGGCGGCAGGCGTGGATGGCTGTGGTCAGGATGGCCCGCGCGCCGAGGTCGTACAGGTCGTCCATGATGCGCTGGGCGTCCTTGGCGGGGACCATCGCACGGACGGCGACCCAGCCCTCGTTGTGCAGGGGCGAGACCGTGGGCGACTCGAGGCCCGGGGTGAGGGCGACGGCCTGCTCCAGGTGCTCGGCGCGGCAGTCGTAGTCCATCATCACGTACGTCCTGGCGACCAGGACGCCCTGGAGGCGGCGCAGGAACTGCTGGACCTTGGGCTCCTCCGCGGCCGCGCCGCAGCGGCGGATCACGACGGCCTCGGACTTCATGATCGGCTCGCCGAAGACCTCGAGTCCCGCGTTGCGCAGGGAGGTGCCGGTCTCGACGACGTCCGCGATGACCTGGGCGACGCCCAGCTCGATGGCCGTCTCGACGGCGCCGTCGAGGTGGACGACGGACGCGTCGACGCCGGACTCGGCGAGGTGCTTGCCGACGATGCCCTCGTAGGAGGTGGCGATCGTCTTGCCCGCGAGGTCCTCGAGACCGGAGACGGTGCCCGGCTTGGCGGCGAAGCGGAACGTGGAGCGGGCGAAGCCGAGCGGCAGGATGACCTCGGCGTTGACGCCGGAGTCGATCAGCAGGTCCTCGCCGGTGATGCCGATGTCGAGCTTGCCCGACGACACGTAGATCGCGATGTCCTTGGGCCGGAGGTAGAAGAACTCCACCTCGTTGACCGGGTCGACGAGGACGAGCTCCTTGGACTCCTTGCGCTGCTGGTATCCGGCCTCATGGAGCATCGCCGACGCAGGTCCGGACAGTGAACCCTTGTTGGGGACGGCGATGCGCAGCATGAGGTCGGATTCCTTTGCGTGAGAGACGTGAAAGAGGGGCGTGTCGCGTGTGGCGGTGGGCGCCGGCTCTAGAGGTGGGCGTAGACGTCGTCGAGGGAGATTCCCCGGGCCACCATCATCACCTGGACGTGGTACAGCAGCTGCGAGATCTCCTCGGCAGCGGCCTCCTTGCCCTCGTGCTCGGCGGCCATCCAGACTTCGGCGGCCTCCTCGACGACCTTCTTGCCGATGGCATGGACGCCCTTGTCCACCAGTTCGGCGGTGCGGGACGTCGCGGGGTCGCCGTTCTTGGCCTTGAGCTGAAGCTCGGCGAAGAGCTCTTCGAAGGTTTTGTTCGCCATGATGGCCCTAAGACTACGGGGTACGCCCGGCCACTCAGCGCCAGGGTTCGCTGACCGAACGCAGTGTGGCCGCCGTGGCGACGGCCGCGGTGACGGCCTCGTGGCCCTTGTCCTCGTTCGAGCCCTCGATCCCGGCGCGGTCGAGGGCCTGCTCCTCCGTGTCACAGGTCAGCACGCCGAAGCCGACGGGGACGCCGGTGTCGATGGTGACCTGGGTGAGCCCCATGGTGACGCCCTGACACACGTACTCGAAGTGCGGTGTGCCGCCGCGGATGACGACTCCGAGGGCGACGATCGCGTCGTAGCCGCGGCCCGCAAGGACCTTGGCGACGACGGGGAGCTCGAAGCTGCCCGGGACCCGCAGGAGCGTCGGCTCGTCGATGCCCAGCTCGTGCAGGGCGCGCAGGGCGCCGTCCACGAGGCCGTCCATCACCTTCTCGTGCCACTGCGCCGCGATGACGGCGACGCGCAGGTCACCGCAGTTGCGTACGGACAGTTCGGGTGCGCCCTTGCCACTCACGTTGCTCCTCAGTGCTTGTGTGGTGCTGTGTTCGGTGTTCGGTATGCCGTCTGAAAGGGGTACGGGCTACTGGTTCGCGCAGGTCGTGGACGCGGGGGCGTCCAGCCAGGGCAGGTCGTGGCCCATCCGGTCCCGCTTGGTGCGCAGGTAACGGAGGTTGTGCTCGCCCGCCTGGACCGGCATGGACTCGCGGGCGACGACCTTGAGGCCGTGCCGCAGGAGCGCGTCGGTCTTGTCGGGGTTGTTGGTCAGCAGGCGCAGGCCGCGCACGCCGAGGTCCTCGAGGATCTGGGCGCCCGCCGCGTAGTCCCGTGAGTCGGCCGGCAGGCCGAGTTCCAGATTGGCGTCCAGCGTGTCGCGGCCGCGCTCCTGAAGCTCGTAGGCGCGCAGCTTGGAGAGCAGGCCGATGCCGCGCCCCTCGTGACCGCGCAGGTAGACGACGATGCCGCGCCCCTCCTCGGTGATGCGCCGCATGGACTCCTCCAGCTGGGGGCCGCAGTCGCAGCGCAGCGAGTGGAAGACGTCGCCGGTGAGGCACTCGGAGTGGACCCGGACGAGAACGTCCTCGCCGTCGCCGATCTCGCCGTGGACGAGGGCGACATGCTCGACGCCGTCGACCGTGGAGCGGTAGCCGTACGCGGTGAAGTCGCCGAAGGCGGTGGGGAGATTGACCTCGGCCTCGCGGCGGACCGTCGGCTCGGAGGAGCGGCGGTAGGCGATCAGGTCCTCGATGGAGATGATCGTCAGGCCGTGCTTGCGGGCGAACGGGATCAGCTCGGGCAGGCGGAGCATCGTGCCGTCCTCGCCCGCGATCTCGACGATCGCTCCGGCGGGGCGCAGGCCCGCGAGCCGGGCGAGGTCGACGGCTGCCTCGGTGTGGCCGTTCCTGACCAGGACACCGCCGGCCTTGGCGCGCAGCGGGAAGATGTGGCCCGGCCGTACGAAGTCGCCGGCCTCGGCGGTGCCGCCGGCCAGGAGCTGGAGCGTGGTGGCGCGGTCGGCGGCGGAGATGCCGGTGGTCACGCCGTGCGCGGGGCCCGCGTCGACGGAGACCGTGAAGGCCGTGCGCATCGACTCGGTGTTGTTCTCGACCATCTGCGGCAGCTGGAGGCGCTCCAGTTCGTCGTTCTCCATGGGAGCGCAGATCAGGCCGCGGCACTCGCTCATCATGAAGGCGACGATCTCGGGGGTGGCCTTCTCGGCCGCGATGACGAGGTCTCCCTCGTTCTCGCGGTCCTCGTCGTCGACGACCACGACGGGCCGGCCGTTCGCGATGTCGCGGATCGCCTGCTCGACGGGGTCGAGCGACAGGTCCGAGTTGTCCTCGTCGTGCGAGGTGCTGTACCAGACGTCGGTGCCTGAGGGGGCAGCGCGCAGCGCCTCGTCGAGGGCGGTGGTGGGAGACGGGTGAGTGGTCATGCCGGGGCTCCTTCCAGGGCGGGCTGCGAGGCCGAGCGGGACCGCAGCCACCAGTCGCGCATGCCCCACAGGACGAGCGCGCCGTAGATCACGTAGACGAAACCGGAGAAGGCGAATCCGTTGGCGAAGTTCAGCGGTACGCCCACCAGGTCGACGAGCAGCCAGGCGAACCAGAACTCGACCATGCCGCGCGCCTGGGCGTACATGGCGACGATCGTGCCGACGAATATGTACGCGTCCGGCCAGGGGTCCCACGACAGCGTGGGGAATGCGGTGAACAGGCCGCCGACCGCCAGGGTGCCGAGTGCGGCGGCGCCCAGCAGGTAGCCGCGCTCGCGCCAGGTGGCGAACCGGACGGCGAGGGAGCCGTCCTGGGCCTGACCCTTGCCGCGGTTCCACTGCCACCAGCCCCAGGCGGCGACGACGATGACCACGAGCTGCTTGCCCGCGCTGCCCGAGAGGTGGGCGGTCGCGAAGGCCGTGAGGAGGATGAGGCCGGAGACGAGCTGCGCGGGCCAGGTCCAGATCGAGCGGCGCCAGCCGAGCGCCAGGGCGACCAGACCGACGGTGTTGCCGATCATGTCGGACCACATGATGTGCTGGCCGAAGAGCGTGAACGCCTCGGAGTTCAGCCAGTTCAGGCTCACTTGGTCGCCTCCTGGGCACGGTCGCCGAGCAGCCGCTCGACGTACTTGGCGATGACGTCGACCTCGAGGTTGACCGGGTCGCCGGCCTGCTTGAGGCCGAGCGTGGTCAGGGCGAGGGTGGTGGGGATGAGGCTGATGGTGAAGTAGTCGGGGCCCGCGTCGACGACCGTGAGGCTCACTCCGTCGACGGTGATGGAGCCCTTCTCGACGACGTAGCGCGCGAGGTGCGCCGGGAGCGAGACCTTGACGATCTCCCAGTTCTCCGACGGCTTGCGCTCGACGATGCTGCCCGTGCCGTCGACGTGGCCCTGCACGATGTGTCCGCCCAGGCGGGCGCCGACAGCGGTGGGGCGCTCCAGGTTGACCCGGGAGCCGACAGCGAGGGCGCCGAGGCTGGACCGGTCGAGGGTCTCCGCCATGACGTCGGCGGTGAACTCGTCGCCCTCGTGCTCCACGACCGTCAGACAGACGCCGTTGACGGCGATGGAGTCGCCGTGCCGGGCCCCTTCGGTGACGACGGGGCCGCGCAGCCTGAAGCGGGAGGCGTCGCCGAGTTCCTCGACGGCAGTGATCTCGCCCAGCTCTTCGACGATTCCGGTGAACACTTCAGTGCTCCTTCGCTGCAGGGGCCGCGGGGCCGACAAGGGTGGCGGTGAGGCGCAACGCCTCAGGGCCGGCGGGGATTCCTGAAGGAGCGAAGGACGCGTGCGGGCGCACGGCTGCTCGCCGGGCGGGCACTGCGGAAGTGGGGGCCACCGGGTCCTCCTGCCTCTTCGGGCACGGACTCCGGGGCACTGTCGCGATACGGCGACAGAACGTACGGGCGAGGACACCGAGGCCGACGCCGAATGAGACCTGTCCCTGAGGACACGTCGAAACAGACGGCGGCGTGCACGAATGCCCGCCCGCCGCGCACTGCCTCCCATCCGGACTTTAACCGTCGGTCCAGGAATTTCACCTGGTCAACCGGCCGCTGGAAGCGACCGGGTCGCGGACTGTAACCGCCGGTTCGGACTTTCACCGACCCCGGAGTGCGCTGCTTCTGGTACAGGGCCAGTGTGCCACGTCCCCGCATGGGCCAAACGGGTGATCGGCTGTGGGCTGGCTCACAGGCCGTGTGCGTGGACTCGCGCAGCGTTCCGGGCGGTCCCCTCTGCCAGGGCGAGAGCGTCAGGATCGCAACCGCCGAGGTGGGCGGCGTGCCGGCGGAATCCTGAGGCGCCTCGCGGGCGATGTCACATTTTCGCGCCGTCACCGGTCTCACCCGGCGAGGGACGTTCCACCGTGGAGCGTCCGGTGTGCGAAGGGGCTGAACTGCGATGACCACGATCCTGGTGACCGGCGGCACGGGAACCCTCGGCAGGCTCGTCGCCGAGCGGCTGCGCGCGGGCGGGCACGAGGTGCGCGTGCTCAGCCGGCACGCGCGGCCGTACGCGGTGGACCTGCGCGAGGGCGGGCCCGGCCTGGACGAGGCCGTCACGGATGTGGACGCGATCGTGCACTGCGCGAGCACGCCGCGCGGCGGTGACGAGAAGGCGGCCGGGCATCTGATCGAGGCCGCGCGGCGGGCCGGGGTGCCGCATCTGCTGTACATCTCGATCGTGGGCGTGGACCGGGTGCCGCTCGGCTACTACAAGTCGAAGCACGCGGTCGAGAAGCTGGTCGAGGAGTCGGGTCTCGGCTGGACGGTGCTGCGCACGACGCAGTTCCACGACCTGGTGTTCCAGGGTCTTCGGACGCTGGCCAAGCTGCCGGTGATGCTCCTTCCCGCGGGGGTCGCCGACCAGCCGGTCGAAGTCGCCGAAGTGGCCGATCGCCTGGCGGAGCTGGCGACGGGCGCACCTGCGGGGCGCGTGGCGGACATGGGTGGTCCCGAGGTGCGCACGGCCCCGGATCTGGCCCGCGCCTACCTGCGCGCGAGCCGTCGGCGCCGGCCGTTCGTCGAGGTGCGCCTGGCCGGGAAGGCGTACAAGGGCATGCGGGACGGCGGGCATCTGACGCCCGAACGGGCAGTGGGCAAGGGCACGTTCGAGGAGTTCCTCGCGCGGCGGTTCCCGGCGAGCTGACCCGGGTGCGTGCGCGGGGTCAGCGGTCCGTCGGCGCGAAGAGGTCGTCCTGCGCCCCGTCACGCGCCATGAGCAGCGCTCCTCGCAGCACCGCGCCGCCGCCGAGGGCGCCGGCCCGCACCTCCGTGGGCAGGGGGGACATGGCGGCGAGGCGGGTGGCGACCAGGGTCGCGAGGCGGTCACCTCCCGCGCGGCCGACCTCGCCGCCCAGGACGAGGCAGCCGGGGTCGAGGACGGCGACGACCGAGGCGGCGCCGAGGACGAGCCGGTCGGCGAGTGCGTCGAGGAAGCGGGCGGCGGGCGTCCCGGGCTCCGCTCGCACCGCTTCACCCACGAGCGCCGTGGCGGCCGGCTCCCCCGGTGCGGCCGTCGGGCCCACCAGGCCGTGCGCACGGGCGAGTTCGGCGACGGCGGCGGATCCGGCCAGCGAGTGGAAGCCTCCGTCGCACCCGGTCGCGGACGGGAGTCCGGACGTCCCGGGCACGGGCAGGAAGCCGATCTCGCCGGTGCCGCCGGAGGCCCCCCGGCGCAGGACGCCGTCGAGGACGACCGCGGCGCCGATGCCGTGGCCGAGCCAGAGCAGGGCGAACGTGTCGCGGTCGCGGGCCGCGCCGTCGCGCTGTTCGGCGAGGGCGGCGAGATTGGTCTCGTTCTCGACCAGGACGCGGGCGGGCAGGCGTTCGTGGAGGGCGGCGACGAGGCGGCGGTGCCACTCGGGCAGGCCCGACGAGTCGCGCAGTTCGCCGGTGGCGGGGTCGATGAGACCGGGCGCGCCGATTCCCACGGTGTGCAGGCGTTCGGCGCCCGCGTCCTTCGCCGTGCGCTCGACGAGGGCGACGGCCCGTTCGACGGCGGGGCCGGTGCCTTCCTCGTCGTCGATGGGCGCGGACGCCTCGGCGAGGACCGTGCCCACCAGGTCGGCGACGGTGAGGGTGACGCCCTCGGTGCGGACGTCGAGCGCGGCGAGATGGGCGAGCCCGGAGACGATCCCGTGGAGCTTGGCGTTGGGGCCGCGGCGCTGGGCGCCGGCCTCCCCGACGACCTCGATCAGGCCCTGGGCCGTGAGCCGCTCGACGAGGTCGGCGACGGAGGGCCGGGACAGGCCGGTGAGCTCCTTCAACTTCCCGGCGGTCAGGGGCCCTTCGCTCTGGAGGAGGCGCAGTGCGAGCCGGTCGTTGATGGCCCTGGCGGTACTCGGTGATGCGGGCATGGCGCGGATCCTTCCAGATCGCCTTCGCTGCCGGGACCGGGGCTGCACGGGGAGACCGCTGGGAAACCGACTATTTATCAGGCAGGGTTCCTGATAGTTTACGCCAGTAGCCTGGGGACGGTATCGGGAGGGCACGCCGGATGAGTGAAGTCGGTTACGGGGCAAGGGAGTTGAAGCGCGCCCGCTATGCGGTCGCGGCCGTCTTCTGCGTCCATGGAGCGGTCACCGGGTCGTTCGCGACCCGGGTGCCCTGGATCCAGGAGCACGCGGGGGTCAGCGCGGGCCAGCTGGGACTCGCGCTCGCCTTCCCCGCGCTCGGCGCCTCGGTGGCGATGCCGATCGCGGGCTGGGTGAGCCATCGGTTCGGCGCGCGCACGGCGCTGCGCGGGCTGCTGGCCCTGTGGACGCTCGCGCTGATCCTGCCCTCGCTCGCGCCGAATCTGCTCGTGCTGTGCGTGGCTCTCTTCGCGTACGGCGCGTCGGCGGGCATGTCGGACGTGGCGATGAACGCGCTGGGCGTCGAGGTCGAGAACCGCCTCGACCGGTCGATCATGTCCAGCCTGCACGGCATGTGGAGCGTGGGCGCCCTCATCGGCTCGGCGGCCGGCACGCTGGCCGCGCACCTCGGCTCCGACGCCCGGCTGCACCACCTGCTCGCCGCGGCGACGCTGACGGTCGTGGGCTTCGTCGCGTGCGGAGGCGTACTGGACCTGCGCCCCACGGAGGACGAGGAGCCGCCGCCGCGCTTCGCGCTGCCGCCCAGGTCGGCGCTGCTGATCGGCGCCGTCGGCTTCTGCGCCGTCTTCGCCGAGGGGGCGAGCCTGGACTGGTCGGCGGTCTATCTGCGGGACGTCCTGGACACGTCCGCCGGACTCGCGGCCGCGTGCACCACCGCGTTCACCCTCACGATGGCCGTGGCGCGGCTCGCCGGCGACAGGATCGTGGACCGGTTCGGCGCGGTGCGCACCGTGCGGGTCGGCGGGGTGGGCGCCGCGCTCGGCGGACTGCTCGTCGTGGTGGCGCCGAACCCGGCGGTCGCGATGGCCGGATTCGGCCTGATGGGCCTCGGGATCGCGGTCGTCGTGCCGCTCGCCTTCGCGGCGGCGGGTCGCAGCGGACCGAATCCGAGCCAGGCCATCGCCGGTGTCGCCACCATCACGTACACCTCGGGCCTCATCGCCCCTTCCGCGATCGGGACGGTCGCCGACGCGACGAGCCTGGTGGTGTCGTTCGGTCTGGTGACGTTCCTGGCGTGCGGGCTCGCGGTGTTCGCGGGGGTGCTGCGCACGGGTGAGCGTAAGCGGACGAAGCAGGCCGAGGTCAGTCCTGCGTCCGCAGGAGCTCACGGCCAAGGGTCCTGAACATCTCGCTCCAGGGGGCGGGGCGCAGGGTGGCCGGGTCGAGGCGGACGAGCACGCGGGTGCCTCGGGCGTAGGTCGTCCCACCGTCCGCCGAGCAGAAGCGGAAGCCGTACGTCAGGCCGGTGGTGCCGAGCCGGTCGAGCCAGAGGTGCACGGCGTACGCGCCGGGGCGGTTGACCGGCGCGTCGTAGGTGATGCGCAGTTCCTTGACCGCGTTGCAGAAGTCGCCGGCCGCCACCCAGTCGCCCTCGAAGACGAGGCCGCGCTCCGCCCACAGCGCGGCCCAGGCCCGCTCGACCATCACCGGGTAGCGGGCGTTGTGGAGCAGGCCGAGCGCGTCGAGGTCGTCGAAATGGACGGTGACGGGGACGAGCTGTCCGTAAGACTGGGCGGGGCGGGCGAGGGCTTCGGCGGTCACGGGTGGGGCTCCTGATGCGGTACGTACAAGAGCCCCATCGTACGACCTTGAACTAAGCAAACGCTCAGCAGGCCGGACCGGGAGCGCGGCGCGACCCGCTCAGCCCGCGATCGAGTCCAGCTGTTCGGCCGCCGGGCGCAGCGCCCACAGGTCCCCGCCGGGCGGCGTCTCCAGATCCGGGACCGCCCGCTTCGCCGCGGCGCTCCCCGCATCGGCGGCCGCGTGCACGATGTCGCTCGCCGCGAACCGGTGGAACTCCAGCTCGGGGTGCGGCCACGCCGTCGCCCCGGTGGCCGCGGGCAGCAGATAGTCGACGGCCTTGAACAGGCTCTGACCGTCTGGGCCCCGGTACGACCACAGGTCCACGCCCACATGCCGCCCGATCGCGGCGAGCCGGGTGTAGGCGACCAGATCGAAGGTCGAGTAGTGCCAGCTGCGGGTCCTGGCGAGCTCCTGCGGCTGGCTGCCGTCGCCCGCGATCTGCGGGGCGATGCGCTTGGTGCGGGCGTCGAGGACGGTGCGGCGGGCGAGGGCGGTGTCGCCGGTCGCGTAGGCGAGGGCCGCGACCTGGAGGTCGTAGAACGTGCCGTGGTTGTTCTCGGCGGCGCCCTCCTGCTTGCCGAAGTCGCTGTCCACGAGCCAGCCGAGGAAGTCCTTGTTCCACTCCCCCATCGCGGAGCGGTCGCCCTTCGACCAGCCGGGGGCGCCCGTGCCGAGCAGGGCGACGGCGTCGGTGACGCTCGTGTACGACTGCGAGAAGTCGATGATGCCGATGGCCCGGCCGTCGTACTTGCAGGGGATGAACTGCGCGTGGTCCAGGTTCGGGTTCATGCGCGTGTCCGGGTCGAGGAACCACGTGCGCAGGACCGTGGCCGCCTTCTCCGCGTACTCCTTACGGCCCGTGTAGTACCAGGCGAGGGCAAGGTCGTACGTCGAGTCGAAGACCTTCTCCACGTCCTGGCGGTCGGTCCCGGTGTCGACCTCGGGGTTGCGCTGTCCGTCGCGCTGGACGTACGGGCAACCCCAGGGGTTGTCGGCGGTGGGGGTCTGCGAGGGCCACCAGTAGGGGGCCTGGCTCAGGTAGTCGTGCACGTCGCCGCCCGGCGCGGGCTTCGGTTTGTCGACCACGGTCCAGGGGCCCTGGTCCAGCCAGGTGTCGGCGCGGGCCGTCAAGTCCCTCACGGCGCGCTTGAGTTGCGGGTCGCCGTGGTCGAGGCGCTGCTTGGTCCGCAGCAGCCGCTCACCGTCGAGGACGGCGGTGCGCGGGGCCCTCACGCCGGCCGTCGCGGACTGGGCCGGGACCAGGACGGCGGTGAGGGCCGCCGCCGCGGTGAGCAGGGCACCGAGACGCACACGGGATCTGGCACGCATCACAACTCCCATCACATATCTGAACGACGTTCATGGATCGAGCCGTGCGAGCGTAGAGCGCCTAGGTGGGCGTGACAATGCCCCTGACAGGGATTCATGGATGAGATCGGGGTCGTCGACCGTGGCGCGAGAAGGGCCTTACGGCGCATTAACATGGCGGCGATCATTTCGAGCCACAAAAGCACCACAGAAAGCAGAACTCACATGGACCTCGGTGTGCGCTGGAAACTTCACGGCGACGGGCGCACCCCGGCTCCAGGCGCCGTCGTGCGCCCGGACGAGCGGCTCTCCTGGCCGCGCACGCTCGGGCTCGGCGCCCAGCACGTCGTCGCGATGTTCGGCGCGTCCTTCGTGGCGCCCGTCCTGATGGGACTCGACCCCAACCTCGCGATCATGATGTCCGGCGTCGCGACGGTGATCTTCCTGCTCGCCACTCGCGGCCGGGTGCCCAGCTATTTGGGCTGCTCGCTGTCCTTCGTGGGTGTCGCCGCGGTGATCCGGGCCCAGGGCGGCACCAGCGCCACGGTGACCGGCGCGGTCTTCGTGGTCGGCATCGCACTGTTCCTGGTGGGGCTCGCGGTGCAGAAGTTCGGGGCGCGGATCATCCACGCCACGATGCCGCCGATCGTCACCGGCGCGGTCGTCATGCTGATCGGCTTCAACCTCGCGCCGGTGACGGCGTCGACGTACTGGCCGCAGGACCAGTGGACCGCGCTCCTGGTCATGCTGTTCACCGGTTTGGCCGTGGTCTGCCTGCGCGGTTTCTGGTCGCGCATCGCGATCTTCCTCGGGCTGCTCTTCGGCTACGGCATCTCCTGGGTGTTCGACCGGATCTTCGGCCGGATCCACTCGGTCACCGGCGGCGCCGAGGCCGTCGACCACTGGCGCCTGGACCTGTCCGCCGTCGGCAAGGCCGACTGGATCGGTCTGCCCTCCTTCCACGCCCCGTCGTTCCAGTGGTCGGCGATCCTGGTCGCGCTGCCCGTCGTGATCGCGCTGATCGCCGAGAACGCCGGACACGTCAAGGCGGTCGGCGAGATGACCGGCTCCAACCTCGACGACAAGCTCGGCATCGCGATCTCCGCCGACGGCGTCGGCTCCATGCTCTCCACCGCGGTCGGCGGCCCGCCCAACACGACGTACTCCGAGAACATCGGCGTGATGGCGGCGACCCGCGTCTACTCGACCGCCGCGTACTGGGCGGCCGCCGGCTTCGCCCTGCTCTTCGGCGTGTGCCCGAAGTTCGGCGCGATCGTGGCCGCCATCCCGGGCGGTGTGCTCGGCGGCATCACCGTCATCCTCTACGGCATGATCGGCCTGCTCGGCGCCCAGATCTGGATCAATGCCAAGGTCGACCTGCGCAATCCGCTGAACCTCGTCCCGGCCGCCGCGGGCATCATCATCGGCATCGGCAACGTGTCCCTGAAGTTCACCGACAACTTCTCGCTGAGCGGCATCGCGCTCGGCACGATCGTCGTCATCACCGGCTACCACGCGCTGCGGGCCATGGCCCCCGCGCACCTCAAGACGCAGGAGCCGCTGCTCGACGAGGGGACGTCGACGTACGACGAGCCGTCCTCGGACGACGGCGGTCAGTCCGCCAAGTCGTGACCTGTACTCCCTCCTGAAGGAGGGTGTTTCTGGCCGTCCTGCTCGTTGCTGTGCCGCTACGCGGCGCGCGCTCGGGGCGGGATTCCGTGACTTCCTGTCTCTCCACGCTGTGCCAGAACGGGCTCTGGTCCTACCGGCGCTCCGCAGGCCGATGCCGCCAGCCCGGCGGCCGCTTTCACGTTGATTGCGGCGTTGACATCCCGGTCGTGGCGGGTGCCGCAGGCGGGAGAGGCCCACTCCCGCACGTCGAGCGGTTTGGGCCCGTCCCGGTGTCCGCAGGCCGAACACACCTGGCTGGTGGGCTCGAACCGCCCGATCTTGATGAAAGTCCGCCCGTACCGCTTCGCCTTGTATTCGCGCATGGTCACGAACTGCGACCAGCCTGCATCGTGCACGCTCTTGGCCGGCCGGGTGCGCGCGAGGCCTCGGACCGCCAGATCCTCCACCGCGACGCTTCACCATCGGCAGCCTTCAGGACTCTGCCGAGGAATGCCCCCACGCACAGACCCCGGCCCGTTCCCCCGTTCTGGGGAAGCCCCCGGCCAGGCGGCGCCCGCGCCGGCCCAGGCTTGAGAACCTGCCCCCATGGTGCAGTTGGAACGGTTCGCGAAGTGCACGCCCGCCGCGCGCGGGGTCGACTCCGTGGTGGCCCGGATGCGTGAGCTGGCCACGTCCTGGCCCGCCTGCGACGGCGTGGCCGTCTTCAACCGGGTCTATCTGTCCGTCACGGAAGAGGTCGACCGGCACATCGACGGCGGCCGGTTCGCCGACGCCGAAGCCGCGACCACGCTGGACGTTCGGTTCGCCGGGCGCTATCTGGCGGCCGTCGAGACCCGCTCCCCCGACCACCGTCCGCCCGCCTGCTGGCGTCCGCTGCTCCAGTACCGCCGCCATCCAGGCGTACGCCCACTGCAGTTCGCCCTCTCGGGCATCAATGCGCACATCGGCCACGATCTTGCGCTCGCCGTCGTGGACACCTGCCGTACGCTCGGCTGCGAACCGGCCGACGTGGAGGATGAGTTCGACCGCGTGGGCGATCTCCTCGTCTCGCTGGAGGAGCGCATCCGCGAAGATCTGATGCCGGGCCCCGATCTGCTCCAGATCGCCGATCCCCTCACCCATCTGCTCGGCTCCTGGACCCTGGAGCGCGCCAGGGACGGTGCCTGGGCCGCGGCCCGCGCCCTGTGGGTGCTTCGTGAATTCCCGGACGTCACCGAGGAGTTCGTCCGGCGCCTCGACACCTCGGTGGGCCTGGTGGGCCGCATGATGCTCACCGCCCTGCCGGACTGATCCGGCCACGCGCCCGCCTTCGCCGCGGAACTCCCACGTGATCGCTGTACGTTGACGAGGAGTTACGCAAGCGATCCCAGATGCGAACGCGAAGGAGCACCGGCATGGCGACCCGACTCGGCCTCAGCCTCCCCCAGATGAAGCAGTACGACATCGGGCGCGACATCCCGGCGGTGGCCCGTGCCGCCGAGGAGATCGGTTACGAGAGCCTGTGGGTCTTCGAGCGGATCCTGTTCCCCGAGCCCGCACGCCAGGGCCTGTACGGGGTCCCGGGCCTCCCCTGGCCGGACCAGTACCGCTCGGTCGCCGACCCGCTGGTCTCGCTCACCCTGGCCGCCGCCGTCACCGAGCGGGCCAGGCTCGGCACGAGCGTGCTGGTCGGCCCTCTGCACGTGCCGTTCCAACTGGCGCGCGCCCTCGCCTCGTTGGACGCTGCGAGCGGTGGCCGCGTCGTCGCGGGCATCGGCACGGGGTGGTCCCACGACGAGTACGCGGCCGCCTCTGTGGCCCCGTTCGAGAAGCGAGGCCAGGTCCTGGACGAGCTGCTCGACGTGTTCGAGGCCGTGTGGGGCCCCGACCCGGTGAGTTACGAGGGCGAGCTGACGACGATCGCGCCGTCCGTGGTGGGGCCGAAGCCCGCCGGGCCGATCCCGGTGCTCCTGCCGGCGAACAGCCCGAAGGCCGCGCGTCGGCTCGTGGACCGCGCGGACGGCTGGATGCCGGGGGCCGCGGGCGCGGAGCAGCTCGCCGAGCAGTGGCGGAATCTGCAGGAACTGGCCGAGGAGCGCGGCCGCAAGGAGCCGATCCAGAGCGTACTGCGGGTGAACACGGTCTACACGCGGGACGAGTACAAGGGCGACGACCGCCGCCCGTTCCAGGGCAGCGTCGCGCAGATCGTCGAGGACCTGGCCGCGCACAACGCGGTGGGCCTCGAGGAGATCCTGATCGACCTCCAGGGCCTCGTCCGTGACGCGGAGGAGCTGACGGATGTCGCTGCCGAGGTGTACACGGCGGCGCGCGAGGCCGGGGTCTGAGCGGTGCGGGCCCCGGCGTCTGCCGGGGCCCGCACGCCCGTCAGTCCTCGGGCAGCTCGACCGGAGCGATCTCGTCGTACACGTCGCCGGGGCCGGGGTTCGTGCCGTCCGTCGCGCCGCCGAGCTGGTGCATCACGCCCCAGACGGCGTTGAGCGCGGTCTGCACGGCGCCCTCGGCCCAGCCCGCCGTCCAGGAGATGTCGTCGCCCGCGAGGAAGATGCCCCGCTTGTCCTCGGGGAGGCGGTCCTGCATGAAGTGCGTGAACAGGCGGCGCTGGTAGCGGTAGTGGCCCGGCAGGTTCGCCTTGAACGCGCCCATGAAGTAGGGCTCGTTCTCCCAGGACACGGTCACCGGGTTGCCGATGATGTGCTTCCTGATGTCGACCTTCGGATAGATCTCGCCGAGCGACTTGAGCATGACCTCCATGCGCTCGTTCGCCGACAGGGGCAGCCACTTCAGGCTGTCGTCGCACCACGTGTACGACAGGCAGATGGTGGCCGGCTTGTCCGGGCCGTCGTCCAGCAGGTAGGTGCCGCGCGTCATGCGGTCGGTGAGGGTCATGGACATCGTGTCCCGCCCGGTCTCCTCGTCCTTGTCCAGCCAGAACGGCCGGTCGACCGGGACGAAGAGCTTCGAGCTCTCCATGTAGTGGGTGCGCTCGATCGCCGTCCAGTGGTCGATCGGGAAGAGCGAGTCGTCGCACGCGACCTTGGACAACAGCATCCAGGACTGGGCGGTGAAGATCGCCGCCTGGTAGGTGCGGATGTCACCGGACGCGTCGGTGACGGTGATGTGGTTGCCCGCGGTGCGGTGCAGCCGGGTCACGGCCGGGCGCGGCTTCCCACTGTCGTGCAGCTCCGCGAGCGAGGTGCCGTACGCCCAGTGGACGATCTTCTCCGGCTCGCGCTCCCACAAGCGCAGCGGGAGCTGCTGGGAGCCGCCGACGATGCCGCGGTGGTGGTCGTCGGCCTCGGTGTAGACGACGCGCAGGATCTCCAGGATGGAGTTCGGGAAGTCGGTGTCCCAGCCGCCGGTGCCGAAGCCGACCTGCCCGAAGATCTCTCGGTGCCGGAAGGACTTGAAGGACTCGGAGTCGCAGAGGAACCCGTAGAACGTCTGGTTGTCGAGCTTGTCGACGAGCTTCGACCAGATCTCGCGGATGCGCGGCACGTCGCGCTCCCGCATGGCCTGGTTCATGTCGGAGAAGTCGGCGCCCTCTTCGAGGCAGGCGTTCCACGCGTTCATGACGTCGCGGTAGACCTGCGGCAGGTCGTCGACGGTGTTCGCGTAGTGGGACTCGCCCTTGAGGTCGACGACGGTCGACGGGGTCTCGGGGGCGAGCGGGTTGGGGAAGGGCCGCGTCTCGAGGCCCACCAGGTCGATGTAGTGCTGGAGCGCGGTCGACGACGGCGGGAAGCGCATCGCGCCCATCTCCGCGGTCAGCCCGGCGGCCTCGGAGGGGGTGCCCTCGAAGCCGACGGTGCGCAGCCGGCCGCCGATCTCGTCCGCCTCGTACACGACGGGCTTGAGGCCCATCTTCATCAGCTCGTACGCGGCGACGATGCCGGAGAGGCCGCCGCCGATGACCGCGACCTCGGTGCCGTGCTCGGTCGCCGGTATCTGGCCGAGGCCCGCGGGGTGCGCGAGGAAGTCGTCGTACGCGTACGGGAAGTCCGGCCCGAACATCGTGATGGGGGGCTGCGCGTCGGTGTGCTGGACGGCGTTGGGCACCGTGGACGTCATGGGGTGCGGACTCCTTGCGGGAACTGAGGTACTGAAGGTTCGGGGCGGCGGCTCGGGGCTCAGATCAGCGGCGTGTACAGGCCCGGGCGGCGGTCGCTGAGGTACGGGTTGGCGTCGCGGGACGCGGCCAGGAAGGCGGGGTCCACGTCGGCACAGATCAGCTCGTCACCGCGGCCGGCGCGCGCCCTGGCGACACCGTCGGGGCCGGCGAGCGTGGAGAGCCCGACGAACTCGAACTCCCCTTCCTGGCCGACCCGGTTGACGTACGCGACGTACATCTGGTTCTCGAAGGCCCGCACGGGGACGACGGACTCGGCGACGAACTGGTACGGGTGCATCTGGGCCGTCGGTACGACGAGCAGGTCGGTGCCGGCGAGGGCGTGCGCGCGCACGTTCTCCGGGAACTCGACGTCGTAACAGATCATGAGGCCGATGCGGACACCGTCGAGGTCGGCCTGGACGACGGCCTGGTCGCCGGGCGTGAACGAGTCGCGCTCGAAGCAGCCGAAGAGGTGGGTCTTGCGGTAGTTCGCGAGGCGGGTGCCGTCGGGGGCGATCAGCTGGGCCGAGTTGAACACCAGCTCCCCGTCGCGCTCCGGATAGCCGTAGGCCACGGCGACGCCGTGCCGGGCCGCGATCCCGGCGATGGCCTGCGCGGAGGGCCCGTCGGCGGGCTCGGCGAGGCGGGCCACGTCGTCGCCGATCGCGTACCCGGTCAGGAACATCTCGGGGGCCGCCAGGAGCCGGGCTCCGGTCGCGGCGGCGCGGCCCGCGGCGCCGTCGAGCACCTTGAGGTTCTCGTCGACGGACCCGGGGCGGCCGGAGCTCTGGAGCAGGGCGGTGCGCAGCGGCGGCATGGGCGTCCTAGGGAGCGTGCGAAAAAGGGGGAGGGGGATCGGATAAGACGGTACGTTTCCGCGGACCGGCGGGACAAGACGGGACTGTTGCGTCTTCTCATACGATCCGTTGCGCCTGATGGGCCGTCGGCGGCGATTTGTTGCGCGTCCAGGTGAGCCGTCGGTCGCAGTCCGTAGAGGCGGCCTCCGCCGCACGGCGCGGTGGGAAGCCGACCGCGGTCGGACGTGCCGGGTGGATCCTGGGCTGCGCCTGACTGAGCCCCGGCACGGAAACGACGAAGGTGCCGCGGAGCCTGGGCTCGGCGGCACCTTCGAGACGGTCAAGCAGGGCACCGGCTGCTTCACGGTGCTGCCGTGGCGCCCGGTGCATCCCGCGAAGTGAGGTGCTACGCGGGCGAGCCCGACGTGTAGCGCCGCATCAGCGGCGACAGGACGAGCACCGACTTGGTCCGCTCCACGAACGGCTCCCCCGCGATCCGTTCCAGGACCCGCTCGAAGTGCCGCATGTCCGAGGCGAAGACCTGGACGATCGCGTCCGCGTCACCCGTGACGGTGGACGCGGACGCGACCTCGGGGTACCGCTCGAGGCCGCGCTTGATGGCCTCGGGCGAGGTGTTGCGGCGGCAGTACATCTCGATGAACCCCTCGGTCTCCCAGCCGAGCGCGGCCGGGTCGACCCTCACCGTGAAACCCGTGATGGCTCCGGTGGCCCGCAGCCGGTCCACACGCCGCTTGACGGCGGGCGCGGACAGGCCGACGAGCTGGCCGATGTCGGCGTAGGAACGGCGGGCGTCCTCGGCGAGGGCGTGCACGATGCGTTCGTCGAGATCGTTCAGCAAGGCAGGTGGTTCACTTCTCTTGGGCAGGCGCGGAGGCGAGTCGGGAGCGACGGGCCCCGTAAAGGAAGTAGAACACGAGGCCGACGGCCATCCACACGCCGAAGACCACCCAGGTGACGGTGGACAGGCTGCCCATCATCCAGACGCAGAACCCGAAGCCGAGCGCCGGCAGGATCGGCGAGAGCGGCACGCGGAAGGTGCGCTTCATGTCGGGGCGCGTGCGGCGCAGGACCACGACCGCGATGTTGACCAGGGCGAACGCGAAGAGCGTGCCGATGCTGGTCGCGTCGGCGAGCTGGCCGAGCGGGATCGCGGCGGCGAGGACACCGCAGAACAGCGAGACGATCACCGTGTTGGCGCGCGGTGCGCCGGTCTTCGGGTGGACCTTCGAGAACACCTTGGGCACGAGGCCGTCGCGGGACATCGCGAACAGGATGCGGGTCTGGCCGTAGAGCACGGTCAGCACGACGGACGCGATGGCGATGACGGCACCGGCGGCGAGCAGCGTCGCCCAGAACGACTGCCCGGTGACGTCCTTCATGATCCCGGCCAGGGCGGCCTCGGAGTCGTTGAACTGCTTCCAGGGGCGCGCGCCGACGGCGACGGCGGCCACGAGGACGTACAGCGCGGTGACGATCACGAGGGAGAGCATGATGGCGCGCGGCAGGTCGCGCTGCGGGTTCTTGGCCTCCTCGCCGGCCGTGGAGGCTGCGTCGAAGCCGATGTACGAGAAGAAGAGCGTCGCGCCGGCCGCGCTCACTCCGGCCATGCCGAGCGGCATGAAGTGCTCGTAGTTGCCGGACTGGAAGCCCTTGATGCCGATGGCGCAGAACAGCAGCAGCGCCACGATCTTGACGGCGACCATGATGGTGTTGGCGCGGGCGGACTCACGGGCGCCGCCGAGCAGGAACGCCATCGCGAGGACTACGACGATCAGCGCCGGCAGGTTGAAGATGCCGCCGTCGCCAGGGGGCGCGGACAGGGCGTCGGGGATCGTGACGCCGATCGTGCCGTCCAGGAGCTCGTTCAGGTACTCGCCCCAGCCGACGGCGACGGCCGCGACCGACACGCCGTATTCGAGGACCAGACACCAGCCGCAGATCCAGGCGATCAGCTCGCCCATCGTTGCGTACGCATACGAGTAGGAGGAGCCCGCGACCGGTATGGTCCCGGCCAGTTCGGCGTACGAGAGCGCCGAGAAGAGGGCCGTGAGACCGGCGATCACGAACGACAGGGTGACCGCGGGGCCCGCCTTCGGGACGGCCTCGCCGAGCACCACGAAGATGCCGGTGCCGAGCGTGGCGCCGATGCTGATCATGGTCAGCTGCCACATGCCGAGCGAGCGGCGCAGACTGCCGCCTTCACCCTGGCCACCCTCCGCGACCAGGGCTTCTACCGGCTTGCGCCGCATCAGCCTGGCGCCGAGGCCCGGGGTGGGGGTCTCGGTTGTTCGGGTGCGCGGTGGTGCGCCGTGGTCGAGCACGGGCTGGCTCCTTCATCGCTGCCGGTCAGGTGGGCGCGCACCGGGAACAACAAGCAACGACAGCCCACACAGACCGGGGAACCGCCGAGCAGGCCGTCCCCGCCACGCCACGTACAGCGCTTGACTCTAAAGGGTTTCTCTTCCCAGCTGTAATGCAGCAACCTTGCGTATGCGCGCACGAACGTTGCGTGGTGCGCGCGGGTGTGGACGAACGTTGCGCGGTCCGTTTCGTCCGTTGCGTTCCTCTCCGGAGAAAAGCGAAACCCCGCGCCCTCGAAAACGGGGGCGCGGGGCCGGGTCCTGCGGTGGAGCGACTAGCTCCAGCTGGCGTGCAGCGGCTTGCCCTCCGCGTAACCGGCGGCGGACTGGATGCCGACGACGGCCTTCTCCTCGAACTCCGCGAGGGAGTTGGCACCCGCGTAGGTGCAGGAGGAGCGGACGCCCGCGATGACCGAGTCGATCAGGTCCTCGACGCCCGGACGCTGCGGGTCGAGGAACATGCGCGAGGTGGAGATGCCCTCCTCGAACAGCGCCTTGCGGGCACGGTCGTACGCGGACTCTTCGGAGGTCCGGTTCCTGACGGCGCGAGCCGAGGCCATGCCGAAGGACTCCTTGTACGCGCGCCCCTGGGCGTCGTGCTGGAGGTCGCCCGGGGACTCGTACGTGCCCGCGAACCAGGAGCCGATCATGACGTTCGACGCGCCTGCGGCGAGCGCCATGGCGACGTCGCGCGGGTGACGGACGCCGCCGTCGGCCCACACGTGCTTGCCGTACTTCTTCGCCTCGGCGGCGCACTCCAGGACGGCGGAGAACTGCGGCCGGCCGACGCCGGTCATCATGCGCGTGGTGCACATGGCGCCGGGGCCCACGCCGACCTTGATGATGTCGGCGCCGGCCTCGATGAGGTCCTTGACGCCCTCGGCGGCGACGATGTTGCCCGCGACGATGGGCACCTGCGGGTCGAGGCCGCGGACGGCCTTGATCGCGGCGATCATCGACTCCTGGTGGCCGTGCGCGGTGTCGACCACGATGGTGTCCGCGCCGGCGTCGAGGAGCAGCTTGGCCTTGCCCGCCACGTCGCCGTTGATGCCGACGGCGGCGGCGATGCGGAGCTTGCCGTTCGCGTCGGTGGCCGGGGTGTAGAGCGTCGCGCGCAGGGCGCCCGTGCGGGTCAGGATGCCCGCGAGACGGCCGTCCGCGCCCACGGCGGGGGCGTAGCGGCGGTTGGCGTGGTCCAGCTTGTTGAACGCGTCGCGCGGGTCGATGTCCGCGTCGAGCAGGAGCAGGTCCTTGGACATGACCTCGGACAGCTGCGTGAACCGGTCGACGCCGGTCAGGTCGGCGTCCGTGACGACGCCGACGGGCCGCTGCTCCTCGTCCACGACGACACCGGCGTTGTGCGCGCGCTTGGGCAGCAGCGCAAGCGCGTCGGCGACGGTCTGGTGCGGGGCGAGGACGATGGGGGTGTCGAGGACCAGGTGGCGGGTCTTCACCCAGGAGATGACCTCGGTGACTACCTCGATCGGGATGTCCTGCGGGATGACGACGAGGCCCCCGCGGCGGGCGACGGTCTCGGCCATGCGGCGCCCGGCGATCGCGGTCATGTTGGCGACGACCAGCGGAATCGTGGTGCCGGTGCCGTCGGGGGACGCGAGGTCGACCGCCTGACGGGAACCCACGGCGCTGCGGCTCGGCACCATGAAGACGTCGTCGTAGGTCAGGTCGTACGCAGGCTGGATGTCGTTGAGGAAACGCACGTGCTGCTCATCCCAGTCGATCAGAGGTGGCCCCCGGGCAGGTCAGCCCGTGGGGGAAAAGCACGTACTTCAGTGTCCCATGCCACCGCTACCACATGCCCACGGACGATTACACAGGCGGGCGGGAGGGGGCGTGGTCTGATCCTCCAAGGGTCAGGGCGATCACGAGCCTCGGATTCCGGCCACGCCTGCGGTCGACCGCGTCCGTGAACACATCGAGCGCGGTCTCCCAGTCCTCGGGCCTGGCACCGGCGTAGGCCCGCCATCCCACGACGGACAGCAGCAGCGCCTGATCGCTGCCGTCGGGCCAGAAGGAGACATCGGTCAGGACGTCGAACAGCGCGTCCCAGTTGCGGCCGAACCAGTCCGGCAGCTCCAGGTCGCGCACGCACCGGTCCATGAACCCGGCCTTGTCCTTGACGCCTTCGAGGTCGAGGACACGGATCCTGTCGGGAGGACCTCCGGTCATCTCAGCACCGCCTTGAACGACTCGTAGTGGTCATCGGTGTAGTACGTCTCGTGGCTCTGCCCCGTGACGATGCGCCGGGCGCCGCGGTCCCGCTCGCCGGGGGTGGGAACGGTGTACTCGTGGTAGTAGCCGCGGTTCTGCCGGGGCAGCTCCCGCTCGAAGTTCCCGAAGACGGCACCGTCCTTGGTGTACGGGAACGGCCCGCCCTTGTCGATGAGGCCGAGGGTCGTACGGGCCTCTGCGGGGAGCCGGGATTCGGGGACGGTGGCCATGCCCTGCGCCCAGGCGGGAGTGGAGCGGCCCGGGGCGGCCCGTGTGTCCTGTCGCGTGTCCTGTGCGGAGCACCCGGTGACCAGCAGGGCGAGGGCGACGAGCAGCGCCCCCAGGAGGAGGGTGGGGAGGCGGGCAGAATGGCGGGTGAGAAGCCGCAACAGCATGCCGCCGATGCTGCCACAGCCGCCTCCGGTGAGCGCGGCACACGACGTGAGCACCGCGCGACGGGACCGGGGCCCTGGGGTCTCTCGTTTGGATCAGGCTGGATCAGGGAGCGAGGTCATGGGGTCCCCCTGCCAGAGCGAAGCCGAGAGCTTGGAGGAGTGCGTGCCAGACCCCGCGAGCCCAGCATGATCCAAACGAGAGGCCCTAGACGCCGTCCGGGTCGGCCCGGTTCAGCGCCGGCTTGGGCGTGGGGCCCGCCGTGAGGAGGAAGTCCGCGGCGGCCGTGTCAGTGACCAGGCTGGTGACGAGCCCCGACCTCAGCACCGCGTCGATCGCGGCAGCCTTGCGCTGGCCGCCCGCGATGGCGACGACCTCCGGTATGCGCCGCAGGCGGTCCGCCTCGACCGTGATGCACCGCTCGCCCAGGTCACGGCCGACGCGGCGGCCCTCGGCGTCGAAGAGGTGCGCGGACATCTCGGCGGCGACGCCGAGCGAGGCGTAGTGGGCCCGCTCCTCGTCGCTGAGCATGTCGTGGACGGTGGAGATGCCCGGCTCCCAGGAGCCGATGGAGACGCAGGCGACCGTGACCTTGTCGAAGTACTCGAAGGCGCGGGCGATGCCCGTCTGGCTGCGCAGCGCGGCCGCGGTGGCCGGGTCGGGCAGGAGCATCGGCGCGTAGATCGGGTGGGCCTCGCCGCCGGAGACCTGGGCGGCGCGCCGCACGGCCTCGACGGAGCCGCGCTCGGCGGTCCCGGCGTCGTACACGCCCGTGAGCTGCACGACCGTGCAGGGCGGCAGCCGGTCGAGCGCGGCCGCCATGTGGATGGTCGACCGGCCCCACGCAAGGCCGAGCACGTCGCCCTCGGAGACCAGCTCGCCCAGGAGGTCGGCCGCGACCTCGCCGAGGTTCTCGGGGTCGGGCGACTCCTCGGCCTCGGCCGGTGACTCGACCACCACGGCGTGCCGCAGGCCGTAGCGGGCGCGCAGCGCGTCGGAGCGCTCCGCGTCGAGCTCGGCCGGTACGCGGATCTCGATGCGTACGAGATCACGTTCGAGCGCGGTCTCCAGGACCCTGGCCACCTTGAAGCGGCTCACGCCGAACTCCTCGGCGATCTGGATCTTGGATTTGCCCTCGAGGTAGAAGCGGCGGGCCATGGCCGCCGCCTGCACCAGCTCCGCGGGTCCCATCCGCATCGCTGAGCGACCCGGCGACAGTGCCGACACGGCGATCTCCTCACTGCTGTTCACAACCTGGACTCGCCGTTCATCCTTGCAGATGTGGCGGACTTGATCTGCCCTGATGGGCGGCGTTCACGTTCCCGTGGCTCAGTGGCCGCATGCCCAGGCCGCGGCGGCCGACACCGTCTCGGCCTGCGTGCGCAATGCACGTACCGCCTGGGCGGGGTCGGCGGCGCCGTAGACGGCGGAGCCGGCGACGAAGACGTCGGCGCCCGCCTCCGCACAGCGCTCGATGGTGGAGGCCGAGACGCCGCCGTCGACCTGAAGCCAGAGTTCGAGGCCGTGCTTGCTGATCAGCTCCCGGGTGCGGCGGATCTTCGGCAGCATGAGGTCCAGGAAGGCCTGCCCGCCGAAGCCCGGCTCGACGGTCATGATCAGCAGCATGTCCAGCTCGGGGAGCAGGTCCTCGTACGGCTCGATGGGGGTCGCCGGCTTGAGCGCCATGGAGGCGCGGGCGCCCTTGGCGCGGATCTCGCGGGCCAGCCGGATGGGGGCGGCCGCGGCCTCCGCGTGGAAGGTGACGGAGCCGGCGCCGGCCTCGACGTACTGCGGGGCCCAGCGGTCGGCGTCCTCGATCATCAGATGGCAGTCCAGCGGGATGTCCGTGGCCCGCGCCAGGGACTCCACGACCGGCACCCCGAGGGTCAGGTTCGGGACGAAGTGGTTGTCCATGACGTCGACATGGAGCCAGTCGGCGCCCTCGACGGCCTTTGCCTCCTCGGCAAGGCGGGCGAAGTCCGCGGACAGGATGCTGGGGTTGATCTGCACGGCCATGACCCAAGACTGCCATGCCCGGCGCCGGTTGCTCCCCCCGGTCCAGACCTGTCTCGGTTCCCGGATGCCGCGCCAGGGCCCCGGTGCCATGGTGATCGACCCGGATCCGCGAGAGCGAAAAGGCCGCCGGCCCCGGCACCTGAAGGCGCGCGGGACCGGCGGTCGGCCGTGTGTCCGTGTCAGGCGGTGCCGTCCGGATCAGGCGGTGCGCCGGATCAGGGCCAGATACATCGCGTCCGTGCCGTGCAGATGCGGCCAGAGCTGGATGTCGGGGCCGTCCCCGAGCGCCGGTACGCCGGGCAGCAGAGGGCGCGCGTCGATGAGTTCGGCTCCGGGGTGGTGCTTCATGACGTCGTCCACGACCGCGCGGGTCTCGGCGAGGTGCGGCGAGCAGGTCGCGTAGCCGACGACGCCGCCCACCCGTACGGAGTCGAGCGCGGTGGTCAGGAGCGAGCGCTGGAGCGGCGCGAAGCCCTCCAGGTCCTCGGGGCGCCGCCGCCAGCGCGCCTCGGGCCGGCGGCGCAGCGCGCCGAGACCCGTGCACGGCACATCCATGAGGACGCGGTCGAAGGTGCCGGGCCCCCACGGCGGACGGGTCCCGTCGGCCGCGATGACCTGGTACGGGCCGGGGTTGCCCGCGAGCGCGTTCGCCACGAGGCGGGCGCGGTGGGGCTGCTTCTCGGCGGCGAGCAGGGCGGCGCCGCGCTCGGAGGCGAGGCCGGCGAGCATGGCCGCCTTGCCGCCGGGACCTGCGCAGCCGTCGAGCCACTTCTCGTCGCGGCCCTCCAGGGGCGCGTTCGCGAGGGCGATCGCCACGAGCTGGCTGCCCTCGTCCTGGACACCGGCCCGGCCGGTCCGCACGGGGTCGAGCGAGCCGGGCTCACCGCCTTCGGTGAGCCGCACGGCGTACGGCGACCAGCGCCCCGGCAGCGCCGACTCCTCGCCGACCTCGTCCAGGACGACATCCGCGGTCGTCCGGCCCGGCCGCGCCACGAGCGTGACCTCAGGCCGCTCGTTGTCGGCCTCCAGCAGGTCCTCGATGCCCGCGCGGCCCCCGCCGAGCGAGTCCCACAGCGCCGACACGATCCATCGCGGATGCGAATGCACCACGGCGAGATGGTCCTCGGCGTCCTCGTCGTACGGGGGCGCGACCTTCTCCACCCAGCCGTCGAGGTCGTCCTGCGCGACCTTGCGGAGCACGGCGTTCACGAACTTGGCGCGCCCGTCACCGAGCACGACCCGCGCCAGCTCCACGGAGGCCGACACGGCGGCGTGTGTGGGGATCCGCGTGCCGAGCAGCTGGTGGACGCCCATGTTCAGCACGTCGAGAACGGGCGGGTCCACCTCCCGCAGCGGCCGGTCGATACAGGCGGCGACGATCGCGTCGTACGTGCCCTGCCGGCGCAGCGTCCCGTAGACCAGCTCCGTGGCGAGCGCGGCGTCACGGGCGTCGAACTTTTCGGGCCCCTCCTTCTCCCGGGCCTTGCGCAGCAGCGGCGGGAGCACGAGGTTCGCATACGCATCGCGCTCGTCCACGGCCCGCAGCGCCTCGAAGGCGAGGTAGCGGACCGGGTCCTTCTGAGGGCGGCGGTACGGCTTCCCCTGCTTCCCGGGGGTGCCGGGCTTACCTGACTTCTGGGGTCGCCGGCCGGGCTGGTCGTTCAAAGGTGCTCCGCTGCTGGTATCGGCTCGAACCCATTCAGCCTACGTCGGTCCCGCCCAGCCGCTCGCCCGGGGCGATCCGCACCCCGCGCGCCCAGTCGGCCGCGGCCATCGGCTTCTTGCCCTGAGCCTGCACCCACAGCAGCTCCACCGCGTAAGAGCCGGTCCCGACGTACAGGTTCTTCTTGCCGACGGCGAGCTCGCCGGGCGCGAGATCGGTGCGGTCCGGCACGGGGACGGCCTGGATGAGCTTGAGGCGCTCGTCGCGGAAGACGGTCCAGGCGCCGGGCGCCGGCGTGCAGCCACGAACTACGCGGTCGACCCGCAGGGCGGGCGCCGCCCAGTCCACGTGCGCGTTCTCGACGGTGATCTTCGGGGCGACCGTGATGCCGTCGACGGGCTGCGCCACAGCCTTCAGGGAGCCGTCCTCGATGCCGTCCATGGTCGCGGAGAGCAGTCCGGCGCCGGCGAAGGCCAGCCGGGTGAGCAGGTCGCCGCTCGTGTCGGTGGGCCGCACCATCTCCGTCACCGTCCCGTAGACGGGCCCGGAGTCAAGCCCCTCCTCGATCAGGAACGTGGACGCTCCGGTGATCTCGTCACCGGCCATGATCGCGTGCTGTACGGGGGCGGCGCCGCGCCAGGCGGGCAGCAGCGAGAAGTGCAGGTTGACCCAGCCGCGGGCGGGGACGTCGAGGGCGACCTTCGGCAGCAGCGCGCCGTAGGCGACGACCGGGCAGCAGTCGGGCGCGATCTCGCGCAGCCGGGCCAGGAATGCCTCGTCGCGCGGCTTCGCCGGCTTGAGGATCTCGATGCCCGCCTCCTCCGCACGCTCGGCGACCGGGCTGGCGACGAGCCTGCGGCCGCGGCCCGCGGGAGCGTCCGGCCGGGTGACGACCGCGGCGACCTCGTGCCGGTCGGAGGCGATCAGGGCGTCCAGAGCGGGAACGGCGACCTCGGGGGTGCCTGCGAAGACGAGCTTCATAGGTGTCTTTCGGCCTCTCGGGGCAGGGACTTGATGGGCAGCACACCAGTCTATGGCCGTTCCACGGGCCCGTTCCCTCCGGTATTCGGGGCCGCCTGCCCCTGGGGGCGTACGCATGGACGCGCGCCCTGCGCATATGCGCATACGCCCCTCCAGCGTGACCCCTCACCAACTGGCGCGTTGGTCAAGGAAGAGTTGACCAACCAAGGGCCACAGATGCGGCCCGATCCGTTTCAACGCCGGTTCGAGAGGCTTGTTCATGGCCGACCACGCAACCCACGACGCCCAGGCACGGGCCAGCCTGCACCTCCTGGTACGGGACATCGAGCGGGTCCGCCGGCAGGTGGACGCACTGCGCACCCTGAGCGCCCAGCTCGGCAACGTCTACCGTCCGCGCCGCTCCGGCCCCTCCGCGGGCTTCGTCGTCTACGGGCGCGCTCCCGCCCCGACCGTCCGCCTGGCCCAGGAACTGCGCGACAGCGTCGAGACCCTGGTGACCGCCGCCGTCGACTTCGACCGCTCGCTGGGCTTCTCGTGGGACGCCGTGGGCTCCGCGCTCGGGGTCACCAAGCAGGCGGTGCACCGCCGGTACGGGGCCCGCAGGGCCGCGGCGCAGGCGGCGGCCGAGGCCGAGCGCGCCACGGAGACGGCGGGGACACGGCCCCCCGTCCCCATCGGCACGGCGACGATCCCGTCCGTACCCGCCGCCCGCTCCATGCCCACGCAGCCGACCGCGGGCAGCCCGGTGCTCCGCGAGGACCCCCGCCCAACGGCCTTCCCCGGCCCGCGCAACGGCTGACCTCACCTCCTGTCTGCCTCCCTGCACATCGTCACGTACAGGGAGGCAGAGGTGTGTTGGGGCGCACTGCGTCGTCTCGGGGCAGCACCCGGAGAGGCCGATCGCCACCGGCCGCTCCGGGTGCGCCACCCGCGCCACGTCCACCACCTCAGCCGATGTCCGGCGGATCCACCCGCACCCGTACCGGCTCCGTGCCGCCCCTGGCCATCCGGGCCGCCTGAGCATGCTTCAGCGCCGACGCGAGTGCCGCGCCGCTGCCGGGCGGGACCCTGACCAGCACGCGCTCCCAGTGCTCCCCCGGCGGCGGCGCACCGGGACGGCGTGACGGTCCCGGCGCCGCGTCCGGCACCGGGACAGGGCCCAACACCTCGGCGTCACCCGGCAGTTCCACTGCCGCCAGGAACCCGGCGAGCGCCTCGGGCGCACCCGACACCGCCGCCATCCGCGACACCGGAGGAAAGCCGAGCTCGGCCCGCTCGGAGAGCTCCCGCACGGCGTGCCCCACCGGGTCCCACCGCACCAGCGCCTGCACGGGACGCAGCGTCGGCTCGGCCACGATCACCACCGTGCCGCCCGTCCCCTGCGGTCTGACCAGCGAGGCCGCCGCGATCCAGCGCCGCAGCGCGTCCTCCCCCGCCCGCAGGTCGGGGCGGCCCAGCATCGCCCAGCCGTCGAGCAACAGCGCGGCCGCGTACCCGCCTTCGGCCACCGGCTCCGCGCCCGGCGTACTCACCACCAGGGCCGGCGCCCCCGGCACCGTATCGAGAACCTGCTCCCGCCCGGACGTGCGCACCGGCACCGCCGGAAACGCCCGCCCCAGCTCCTCCGCCGTCCTGCGCGCGCCCACGACCTGCGCCCGCAGCCGGAACCCCCCGCACTCCTGACACTGCCAGGCGCTCTCCTCCTGCCCGCACCAGCCGCACTGGAGGGCGGCGGTCCCCTCGCTCGCCTCCAGGGGCCCGGCGCAGTGGCGGCAGCGCGCGGGCTCGCGGCACCGCTCGCACGCGAGCCGCGGCACATATCCGCGCCGCGGCACCTGCACCAGAACCGGCCCGCTCTTCAGCCCTTCCCGCACCACCTGCCACGCGAGCGTCGGCAGTCGCGCGGCCCGCGCCGCCTCGTCGCGCGCGAGGTCCCCGTCCCCCACGGTCCGTACGAGGGGTGCGGCGCCCCGTACTTGCTCACGACCAGCAATGAGGGGCGCGGCCCAACCGCTCTCGACGAGCTGCGCGGCCTCGACCGTGCAGCTCCAACTCCCCAGCAGGAACGCGCACTTGTCGTGCGCCGCCCGCAAGAGCAGCACATCGCGCGCGTGCGGCTGCGGAGCATGCGGCTCCGCATGGCTGGAGTCCCCGTCGTCCCAAATGACCACGAGCCCCAGGTCTCGCACGGGGGCGAACATCGCGGCCCGCGTCCCCACGACCGCCTGCACCGACCCGCGCCGCACCCCGAGCCACTCGCGATACCGCTTCTCGGGACCCGCGTCGGCGGTCAGCACGGCATGCCGTCCCTCGCCGAGTACGGTGCTCAGCGCGGCGTCGACCCGCGCGACCGCCCGCCCGTCGGGCACCACGACCAGGGCCCCGCGCCCGGAGGAGAGCGTCGCGGCGACGGCGCGCGCCACTTCGTCGGCCCACTCGGGTCCGGGCAGCGCGTTCCACACGGCCCGGGGGGCGCCTCCGGACGCGAGAGCGTCCAGGAAGCCCGGCCCGCGCTCGTACCGCCGCCAGCTCCCCGCGTCCGGCGCCGGCGGAGGCGGGAGCGGCTCGGGCGACGGCTTCTTCTCGGCGCGCGCGTTCCGCGGCGGGACGGCCAGCTGGAGCACGTCGGCGAGGCTTCCCGCGTACCGGTCGGCGACGGCGCGGGCGAGGCCGAGCAGCTCCTCCCCGAGCACGGGCTCGGGCGACACGACCTGCGCGAGGGCGGCCAGCGGCCCCTGGTACGCGGACTCGGCGACCCGCGCGACGACGAACCCGTCGATCAGCCCGCCCCCCTCGCGGCGCCCGTCCCGCACGGAGTGCTTCCCGGCGCCGAACCGCACCCGCACCCGCACACCCGGCTGCGCGTCGGCGTCGAGCTCCTCGGGCACCGCGTAGTCGAAGTACCGGTCGAGATGCAGCACGCCCTTGTCGACGAGCACCCGGGCCACGGGCAGCTCCTTGGCGAGCGCGGCCCCCCGCCACGTACGCGGCTTGGCCCGCGGCACCTTGGCCTGCCGCACACTCTCCCGAATCAGCGCAAGCTGCTCGGGCGGCGCACCCTCACCACCGCCGTCGCCCTGCCCGTTCTCGCTGCTCACAGCCAAATTCCTACCAGACCGCACTGACAGCGGCCGCCGCGATGGGGGCGAAGACGCGCGAGGGCCCCGGACCGAACCGGTCCGGGGCCGTTCACGTACAGGCGTCGTCCGCCGCGGGGTCCCGCTTAGAGACCCGCGGCCTTGCGCAGCGCGTCCACGCGGTCCGTGCGCTCCCACGTGAAGTCGGGAAGCTCGCGGCCGAAGTGGCCGTACGCGGCGGTCTGCGCGTAGATCGGGCGGAGCAGGTCGAGGTCGCGGATGATCGCGGCGGGGCGGAGGTCGAAGACCTCGCTGATCGCCTGCTCGATCTTGTCCGTGTCCACCGTCGCCGTGCCGAAGGTCTCGACGAACAGGCCGACGGGCTCGGCCTTGCCGATCGCGTACGCGACCTGCACCTCGCAGCGCGAGGCGAGACCGGCGGCCACGACGTTCTTGGCCACCCAGCGCATCGCGTACGCGGCGGAGCGGTCGACCTTCGACGGGTCCTTGCCGGAGAAGGCGCCGCCGCCGTGGCGGGCCATTCCGCCGTACGTGTCGATGATGATCTTGCGACCGGTCAGGCCGGCGTCGCCCATCGGGCCGCCGATCTCGAAGCGGCCGGTCGGGTTCACCAGAAGGCGGTAGCCGTCGGTGTCCAGCTTGATGCCGTCCTCGACGAGCTGGCCCAGGACGTGCTCCACGACGAACTCGCGGATGTCGGGGGCGAGCAGCGACTCGAGGTCGATGTCCGACGCGTGCTGGGAGGAGACCACGACCGTGTCGAGGCGGACGGCCTTGTCGCCGTCGTACTCGATGGTGACCTGGGTCTTGCCGTCGGGGCGCAGGTACGGGATCGTCCCGTTCTTGCGAACCTCGGACAGGCGCCGCGAGAGGCGGTGCGCGAGGTGGATCGGGAGCGGCATCAGCTCGGGCGTCTCGTCGCACGCGTAGCCGAACATCAGGCCCTGGTCGCCCGCGCCCTGCTTGTCGAGCTCGTCCTCGTCACCCTCGACACGCGACTCGTACGCCGTGTCGACGCCCTGGGCGATGTCGGGGGACTGCGAGCCGATGGACACCGACACGCCGCAGGAGGCGCCGTCGAAGCCCTTCTTCGAGGAGTCGTAGCCGATCTCGAGGATCTTCTCGCGCACGAGCTGCGCGATCGGCGCGTACGCCTTGGTCGTGACCTCACCGGCGACGTGCACGAGGCCCGTGGTGATGAGCGTCTCCACGGCGACCCGGGAGGTCGGGTCCTCCCGCAGAAGCGCGTCAAGAATGGTGTCGCTGATCTGGTCAGCGATCTTGTCGGGGTGACCCTCGGTCACGGACTCCGAGGTGAACAGGCGACGGGACACAACGCTCCCTGTGGTTGCAGCGGCTGCTGGCTGATCATTTGCGGACGGCCGGGGGCTGCGCCCGGCGTCGTCCGTGACCAGTTTATCGGTCACTCTCGGCCGTCGGACCACGCGTCTCGCCACTTGGGAGCGCTGTGACCAGCGGCACTGCATTCTGCGGTACGACGATCGCTCTTAGGAAGAGGCGAACGTGTCCGAATTGTAATGGCTTCGTGCGGTTCGGGACCTCCGCTGGAGCGAAAGCGGCATTCACTCGCCGTCGTAGATCCGCTCCACGGCCCGCGCGTCGCCGATGGGCAGCAGCCGGGCGACCGCGTCCCAGATCGTGTCGGAGAGCACTTCCTTCGGACCGTACGGGACCGGGGTCTCGCTGCCGTCCGCGCCGAGCAGAACGGCTTCGTTCTCCTCGGAGCCGAAGGTCTTGCGCTCCCCCACCTCGTTGACCACGAGCAGGTCACAGCCCTTGCGGGCCAGTTTCTTGCGGCCGTTGGCGAGGACGTCGTCCGTCTCCGCGGCGAAGCCGACGACGATCTGCCCGGGGCGCGGCCGGTCCGCCGAGAGCTCGGCGAGGATGTCCGGGTTACGGACCAGGACGATGGGCTCCGGCTCCTGCCCGTCCTTCTTCTTGATCTTCCCTGTGGCGTACGTCTCGGGGCGGAAGTCGGCCACGGCTGCCGCCATGACCACCACGTCCGCCTCCGGCGCCGCCTCGAGGACGGCCTCGCGCAGCTCTACTGCCGTCCCTATGTGGACGACGTCGACGCCGGCCGGGTCGGGCAGCGTCGCGTTCGCCGCGAAGAGGGTGACACGGGCGCCGCGGGCGACCGCCGTGCGGGCGAGGGCGTAACCCTGCTTGCCCGAGGAGCGGTTGCCGAGGAAGCGGACCGGATCGAGGGGCTCGCGGGTGCCGCCTGCGCTGATGACGACGTGCCGTCCGGCGAGGTCCTGGGTGGTCGCCAGATCGCCGCGCGCGAGGACCCGACGGACGAATTCGAAGATCTCCACCGGGTCGGGGAAGCGGCCCTTGCCCGTGTCGACGCCGGTGAGGCGGCCGACGGCGGGCTCGATGACGATGGCGCCGCGGCGGCGGAGCGTGGCCACGTTCTCCCGCGTCGCCGGGTGCTCCCACATCTCCGTATGCATGGCGGGGGCGAAGACGACCGGACAGCGGGCGGTCAGGAGCGTGTTCGTGAGGAGGTCGTCGGCGAGGCCGTGCGCGGCCTTGGCGAGCATGTCGGCGGTCGCGGGCGCGACGATCACCAGGTCGGCGTGCTGGCCGATGCGCACGTGCGGGACCTCATGCACGGACTCCCAGACCTCGGTCGAGACGGGGTTGCCGGACAGCGCCGACCAGGTCGCCTCCCCCACGAAGTGCAGGGCGGACTCCGTCGGCACGACGCGTACGTCGTGCCCCGACTCGGTCAGCCGGCGCAGGAGCTCGCACGCCTTGTAGGCGGCGATTCCGCCACTGACCCCCAGAACGACCTTGGGCTTGTCCACGGTCCGTGCCTCCCCGCACTCGGATTCCCGCACTCGGGAACGTACGACTCCCCTCGGAGACGTACGACTCCATGACACACCACAGGCCCGACAGTCGCGCTGCCGGGCCTGTGGCCAAGAAAAACTGATTGCTTACTGAGCCGGACCCTCGATGGCCTCGGACGTCAGCAGCCCCGCGTTGATCTCGCGGAGCGCGATCGAGAGCGGCTTCTCGTGGACGTGGGTGTCCACCAGCGGGCCGACGTACTCGAGCAGGCCCTCACCGAGCTGCGAGTAGTACGCGTTGATCTGACGCGCGCGCTTGGCGGCGTAGATCACGAGGCTGTACTTCGAGTCGGTCGCCTCGAGCAGCTCATCAATCGGCGGGTTGATGATGCCCTCGGGCGCGGTAATGGAAGAGGACACTCTCTGCCTTCCGATGGGATTGAAGATCACATGTGATCAAGGAAACGCGGGATTGCTCCGGCGGAATTCGAGATCACAAATAGATCGAAGATCAAACAACTCTCATCAAGGCTAGCAGCTCACGGGCCACGTCTTCGACGGAGGTGTTGACCAGGGTCGTATCGAACTCCGCTTCGGCTGCGAGCTCGACCTTGGCGGCCGCGAGTCTGCGCTCGATCACCTCGGGGGCCTCGGTCCCCCGGCCGGTGAGCCGGCGGACCAGCTCCTCCCAGCTCGGCGGGGCGAGGAAGACCAGCTGCGCCTCGGGCATCGACTCGCGGACGAGTCTGGCGCCCTGGAGATCGATCTCGAGGAGGACGGGTTCGCCCGACTCGAGACGGTCCAGGACGGCCCGGCGCGGGGTCCCGTACCGATTGCCCGCGAACTCGGCCCACTCCAGCAGCTCGCCGTTGGCGATCAGCTTGTCCATTTCCTCATCGGTGACGAAGAAGTAGTGGACACCGTGCTTCTCGCCGGGGCGCGGCTTGCGGGTGGTGGCCGAAACCGACAGCCAGACCTCGGGGTGTTCCTTGCGCATATGAGCGACGACCGTGCTCTTGCCGACCCCGGAGGGGCCGGAGAGCACGGTCAGCCGCGGACGTTCACTCATGCAGCGATTATTCCAGCTATCCCCGCATGCCCGGACCAGTCGGTCCGGGCACGGAGGACTAGGCGCCGGTGCTGCCGAACTCGCGCTCCAGGGACGCGATCTGGTTGGAACCGAGTCCACGCACGCGGCGGCTCTCGGAAATTCCGAGTCGCTCCATGATCTGCTTGGCGCGGACCTTGCCCACGCCGGGGAGGGACTCAAGGAGGGCGGAGACCTTCATCTTGCCGATGACGTCGTTCTCCTGACCCTGCTTGATGACCTCGTGCAAGGAGGCGCCGGAGTGCTTGAGTCGATTCTTGACCTCGGCCCGCTCCCGGCGAGCCGCGGCGGCCTTTTCGAGCGCGGCTGCGCGCTGTTCAGGGGTAAGGGGCGGAAGAGCCACGCCTACGTCACCTCGGATGTCGAACTGTCGGATACGGACCGGTGAGGAACCTAGTCGCCCCTCACCTGGGGAGCAACGAGCAATACGCTCGCCCGTTTCTCCCCCACTGCCTTGAGAGCGTGGGAGGTGCCCCCACTCGACGGAGACTAGCGGCCAGGACCGCCTGAGTCAGCGAGAACAGACGAAAAGTCCTGGTCAGCCTCCGTCGAGCCCGACATTACAGACATATAGCCCCGGATTTCTGCCCGGATCCGTGTGCGAGCCCCTCCCCGAGGCCCCGTTGAAACATCACGGAATGGTCAAGGAGGCTCCCGCGGACCCCCGCGAGGACCCTTTTCGCACCTCGGCGGCGCCTCTCAGCACCTCGAACAGCCGCGAATCCGTGACCCGATCGGGTCAACCGACGGCGACCGCCGCGCGGACCTCGTCGGCGAAGCGGACCGACGCGTCGCGCAGGGCGGCGACCGAGGGGCCCGCCTTCAGGACGGCACGGCTGACGTTCGGGACGACGTTGCGCGCGGCCGCGCCGAAGACGGCCGGCAGATCCGCCGGGGTCGCGCCCTGGGCGCCGATGCCCGGGGCGAGGAGCGGACCGTTGATGTCCAGGTCGTACGAGGACAGGTCCCCGAGCGTCGCGCCGACGACCGCGCCGAAGGAGCCCATGGGCGTCTCGCCCGCGTTCTCCTCGGAGAGGTGGGCGAGCATCGTCGCGCCCACGTTGCGCCCGTCGGCGCGTACGGCGTGCTGGACCTCGCCGCCCTCCGGGTTGGAGGTCAGGGCGAGGACGAAGAGCCCGGCGCCGGACTCGCGGGCCAGGTCGACGGCCGGCTTCAGGGACCCGTAGCCGAGGTACGGCGAGACGGTGAGGGCGTCCGAGAAGAGCGGGGAGTCCTTGTGCAGGAAGGTCTCCGCGTACGCGGCCATGGTGGAGCCGATGTCGCCGCGCTTGGCGTCCATGACGACCAGCGTGCCGGCGGCGCGCAGGTCCGCGACGGCGCGCTCCAGGACGGCGACGCCGCGCGAGCCGAAGCGCTCGAAGAACGCCGACTGCGGCTTGACGACGGCGACCGTGTCGGCGAGCGCCTCGACCGAGATCCGCGTGAAGCGCTCCAGGCCGTCGATGTCGTCGTTCAGGCCCCATGCCGACAGGAGCGCCGCGTGCGGGTCGATGCCCACGCACAGGGGGCCGCGCTCGTCCATGGCGCGGCGCAGGCGGGCGCCGAAGGGTTCGAGAACCGTCATGCGTGGGCCTTCTTCACGTCGGCGCCGACGGCGTCGGCGAGGGTGGCGTACGGCGAGGTGTTCAGGCGGGCGGCGAGGCCCTTGTGGATGGCCCGGGCGTAGAAGGGGCCCTCGTAGATGAAGGCGCTGTAGCCCTGGACGAGGGTGGCGCCGGCGAGGATGCGCTGCCAGGCGTCCTCGGCGTTCTCGATGCCGCCGACGCCCACCAGGGTGATCCGCTCCCCCACGCGCGCGTAGAGGCGCCTGAGGACCTCCAGGGAGCGTGCCTTGAGGGGTGCGCCGGACAGGCCGCCGGTCTCCTTCACGAGGGACGGGTCGGAGGCCAGGCCGAGGCTGTCGCGCGCGATGGTGGTGTTCGTGGCGATGATCCCGTCGAGGCCGAGCTCCACCGCCAGGTCGGCGACGGCGTCGACGTCCTCGTCGGCGAGGTCGGGGGCGATCTTCACGAGGAGGGGGACGCGGCGCGAGGTGACGGTGCGGTCGGCGGCCTCGCGCACGGCGGTCAGGAGCGGGCGCAGCGCCTCGGTCGCCTGGAGGTTGCGCAGGCCGGGCGTGTTCGGCGAGGAGACGTTCACGACGAGGTAGTCGGCGTGGGCGGCGAGCCGCTCGGTCGACTTCACGTAGTCGCCGGCCGCCTCCTCCTCGGGCACGACCTTGGTCTTGCCGATGTTCACGCCGACCGTGGCCCTGAAGGCGGGCCTGCGGGCCGCCAGGCGCTCCGCCACGGCCGCGGAGCCCTCGTTGTTGAACCCCATGCGGTTGATCAGCGCGCGGTCCGG
The DNA here is from genome assembly GCF_045162695.1 of Streptomyces sp. NBC_01003. Lineage (NCBI taxonomy): Bacteria > Bacillati > Actinomycetota > Actinomycetes > Kitasatosporales > Streptomycetaceae > Streptomyces > Streptomyces sp. NBC_01003. The sequence goes on along the minus strand of NZ_CP108707.1, from coordinate 8,061,904 downwards.
CACGAGGCGGAACAGGCGCTTCTTGGGGTTGCCGGGCTGCGGCTCGCCCGTGACGGTGCCGATCTCGATGTGGTCGAAGCCGAGCATCGTCATGCCGTCGATCGCGACGGCGTTCTTGTCGAAGCCGGCGGCGAGCCCGAAGGGGCCGTGCATCCGCAGGCCGAGGGCCTCCGTGCGCAGCTCTTTGTGGCGGGGCGCGAGGACGGCGGCGACGAGCGTGCGGAGCACGGGGACGCGGGCCGCGAGGCGGATCCAGCGGAAGGCCAGGTAGTGGGCCTGCTCCGGGTCCATGCGCTTGAAGACGAGGTTGAAGAAGAGTTTGTACATCGTGGGTGTCCTCACACGGAGGGGGACACCGTTTCCGATGTCCCCCTCTGTGGGCTGCTAGTCGCGGGCCGCGGTCAGGTGTTCCGCGTGTTCCTGGAGTGAACGGACGCCCACGTCACCGTGGTTGAGGGCGTCGATGCCCTGTACGGCGGCCGCGAGGGCCTGCACCGTGGTCAGGCACGGGACGCTGCGCGCCACCGCCGCCGTACGGATCTCGTAGCCGTCGAGGCGGCCGCCCGTGCCGTACGGGGTGTTGACGATCAGGTCGACCTGGCCGTCGTGGATGAGCTGGACGATGGTCTTCTCGCCGTTCGGGCCCTCGCCCTCGCTGAGCTTGCGCACGACCGTGGCGTTGATGCCGTTGCGGCGCAGCACCTCGGCGGTGCCGGACGTGGCGAGCAGTTCGAAGCCGTGGGCGACGAGCTCGCGCGCCGGGAAGATCATCGTGCGCTTGTCCCGGTTGGCGACCGAGATGAACGCGCGGCCCTTCGTCGGCAGCGGGCCGTACGCGCCGGCCTGCGACTTGGCGTACGCCGTGCCGAAGACCGAGTCGATGCCCATGACCTCGCCGGTGGAGCGCATCTCCGGGCCGAGGACGGTGTCCACGCCGCGTCCGTGGACGTCGCGGAAGCGGCTCCACGGCATCACGGCCTCCTTGACGGAGATCGGCGCGTCCAGCGGCAGCGTGCCGCCGTCGCCGGTCTTCGGGAGCAGGCCCTCCGCGCGCAGCTCGGCCACGGTCGCGCCGAGCGAGATGCGCGCGGCGGCCTTGGCGAGCGGCACCGCGGTCGCCTTCGAGGTGAAGGGCACGGTGCGCGAGGCGCGGGGGTTGGCCTCGAGGACGTACAGGATGTCGCCGGCCATGGCGAACTGGATGTTGATCAGGCCGCGGACGCCGACGCCCTTGGCGATGGCCTCGGTCGAGGCACGCAGGCGCTTGATGTCGAAGCCGCCCAGCGTGATCGGGGGCAGGGCGCACGCCGAGTCGCCGGAGTGGATACCGGCCTCCTCGATGTGCTCCATGACGCCGCCGAGGTAGAGCTCGTGACCGTCGTAGAGCGCGTCCACGTCGATCTCGATCGCGTCGTCGAGGAAGCGGTCGACGAGCACGGGACGGGACGGGGAGATCTCCGTGGACTCCTCGATGTACGAGGCGAGGCGGGTCTCGTCGTACACGATCTCCATGCCGCGCCCGCCGAGGACGTACGACGGGCGGACGAGGACCGGATAGCCGATCTCGTCGGCGATGGCCTTGGCCCCGGAGAAGGTGGTCGCCGTGCCGTGCTTGGGCGCGGGCAGTCCGGCCTCGGCGAGGACGCGGCCGAAGGCGCCGCGGTCCTCGGCGGCGTGGATGGCCTCGGGCGGGGTGCCCACGACCGGTACGCCGTTGTCCTTGAGTGCCTGCGCCAGGCCCAGCGGGGTCTGGCCGCCGAGCTGGACGACGACGCCCGCGATCGGGCCCGCGAGGGACTCCGCGTGGACGATCTCCAGGACGTCCTCGAGCGTCAGCGGCTCGAAGTACAGGCGGTCGGAGGTGTCGTAGTCCGTGGACACGGTCTCCGGATTGCAGTTGACCATCACGGTCTCGTAGCCGGCGTCACTCAGAGCGAAGGAGGCGTGGACGCAGGAGTAGTCGAACTCGATGCCCTGGCCGATGCGGTTGGGGCCCGAGCCCAGGATGATCACGGCGGGCTTGGTGCGCGGCGCGACCTCGCTCTCCTCGTCGTACGACGAGTAGAAGTACGGGGTCTTCGCGGCGAACTCGGCGGCGCAGGTGTCGACCGTCTTGTAGACCGGGCGGACACCGAGCGCGTGGCGCACCTCGCGGACGACGTCCTCGCGCAGGCCGCGGATCTCGGCGATCTGGGCGTCGGAGAAGCCGTGCCGCTTGGCCTCGGCGATCAGGTCGACATCGAGGCGCTCGGCGGCGGCCAGCTCGTCCGCGAGCTCCTTGATGAGGAAGAGCTGGTCGACGAACCAGGGGTCGATCTTCGTGTACTCGAAGACCTCTTCCTGGGTGGCGCCGGCGCGGATGGCCTGCATGACGGTGTTGATGCGGCCGTCGGTCGGGCGGACGGCCTCTTCGAGGAGCGCGGTCTTGTCACCGGGCTCGCCGACGAAGGTGAACTGGCTGCCCTTCTTCTCCAGGGAGCGCAGCGCCTTCTGGAGCGCCTCGGTGAAGTTGCGGCCGATCGCCATGGCCTCGCCCACCGACTTCATGGTGGTGGTGAGGGTGGAGTCGGCGGACGGGAACTTCTCGAAGGCGAACCGCGGGGCCTTCACGACCACGTAGTCGAGCGTCGGCTCGAAGGAGGCCGGCGTCTTCTCGGTGATGTCGTTCGGGATCTCGTCGAGCGTGTAGCCGACGGCCAGCTTGGCGGCGATCTTCGCGATCGGGAAGCCGGTGGCCTTCGACGCGAGCGCCGAGGAGCGGGAGACGCGCGGGTTCATCTCGATGACGATGATCCGGCCGTCGGCCGGGTCGATCGCGAACTGGATGTTGCAGCCGCCGGTGTCGACGCCGACCTCGCGGATGATCGCGATGCCGATGTCGCGCAGGCGCTGGTACTCGCGGTCGGTGAGCGTCATCGCCGGGGCGACGGTGATCGAGTCACCCGTGTGGACGCCCATCGGGTCGAAGTTCTCGATGGAGCAGACGACCACGACGTTGTCGTTCTTGTCGCGCATCAGCTCGAGCTCGTACTCCTTCCAGCCGAGGATGGACTCCTCCAGGAGCACCTCGGTGGTGGGAGACAGGGTCAGGCCCTGGCCGGCGATGCGGCGCAGCTCCTCCTCGTCGTGCGCGAAGCCGGAGCCCGCGCCGCCCATCGTGAAGGAGGGGCGGACGACGACGGGGTAGCCGCCGAGCGTGTCGACGCCCTTGATGACGTCGTCCATGGTGTGGCAGATGACCGAGCGGGCGGACTCACCGTGGCCGATCTTGGCGTTGACGGCCTCGACGACGCCCTTGAAGAGGTCGCGGTCCTCGCCCTTGTTGATGGCCTCGACGTTGGCGCCGATGAGCTCGACGCCGTACTTCTCGAGGACGCCGTTCTCGTGCATGGAGATCGCGGTGTTGAGCGCGGTCTGGCCGCCGAGGGTGGGCAGGAGCGCGTCGGGGCGCTCCTTGGCGATGATCTTCTCGACGAACTCGGGGGTGATCGGCTCGACGTACGTGGCGTCGGCGATCTCCGGGTCGGTCATGATCGTCGCCGGGTTGGAGTTCACGAGGATGACCCGCAGGCCCTCCGCGCGCAGGATGCGGCAGGCCTGGGTGCCCGAGTAGTCGAACTCGGCGGCCTGGCCGATGACGATCGGTCCGGAACCGATGACCAGGACGGACTGGATATCGGTGCGCTTAGGCACGCTGGCCCTCCATGAGCTCTACGAAGCGATCGAACAGGTAGGCCGCGTCGTGCGGGCCCGCCGCTGCCTCGGGGTGGTACTGGACGCTGAACGCCGGCTGGTCGAGGAGGTGGAGCCCCTCGACGACCTGGTCGTTCAGGCAGACGTGGGAGACCTCGGCGCGGCCGAAGGGGGTGTCGGAGACCTTGTCGAGCGGGGCGTCGACGGCGAATCCGTGGTTGTGCGCGGTGACCTCGACCTTGCCGGTCGTACGGTCCTGCACCGGCTGGTTGATGCCGCGGTGGCCGTACTTCAGCTTGTAGGTGCCGAAGCCGAGGGCGCGGCCGAGGATCTGGTTGCCGAAGCAGATGCCGAACAGCGGGGTCTTACGGGAGAGGACCTCCCGCATGACCGCGACGGGGCCGTCGGCGGTGGCCGGGTCGCCCGGGCCGTTGGAGAAGAACACGCCGTCGGGCCGGACCGCGTAGATGTCCTCGGCCGTGGCCGTCGCGGGCAGCACGTGCACCTCGATGCCGCGCTCGGCCATCCGGTGCGGTGTCATGCCCTTGATGCCGAGGTCGACGGCGGCGACGGTGAACTTCTTCTCACCGATCGCGGGGACGACGTACGCCTCCTTGGTGGCGACCTCGGCGGCGAGGTTCGCGCCCTTCATCTCGGGCGCCTGGCGCACCTCGGCGAGCATCGTGCCGTCGTCGGGCAGCGCGTTGCCGGAGAAGATGCCGACGCGCATGGCGCCGCGCTCGCGCAGGTGGCGGGTGAGGGCGCGGGTGTCGATGCCGCTGATGCCGACGACGCCCTGCTTGCGCAGCTCCTCGTCGAGCGAGCGCTGGGAGCGCCAGTTGGAGGGCACGCGCGCGGGGTCCCGCACGACGTAGCCCGCGACCCAGATCTGCTTCGACTCGGGGTCCTCGTCGTTCACGCCGGTGTTGCCGACGTGCGGGGCGGTCATCACGACGACCTGCCGGTGGTACGACGGGTCGGTCAGCGTCTCCTGGTAACCGGTCATGCCGGTGTTGAACACCGCCTCACCGAAGGTCTCCCCCACGGCCCCGTAGGCGCGACCACGGAAGATGCGGCCGTCCTCCAGGACGAGTACGGCGGGAGCGTTGGCGGCTCCCCGGGTGGAGGTCGTCATCGTGCGGTGCCTTCCGTCGTGATGGTCGTGCCGCTCGAGCTGCTTGAGCTGCTTGAGCTGCTTGAGCTGCTTGAGCTGCTTGAGCTGCTTGAGCTGCTCGTGTCGATCATGTTGTTGAGGGTCTCGACCCACTCGGCCTGCTCCGCGGCGTGGTCGGAGCGGAAGCCGGAGTCGATCAGCTTGTCCCCGTGCCCCCAGGTGACGATCAGGAGACCGCCCTCCGTGAGGACCTTGCCGGCGATGCCCTTGTCGAGCCGGGCCTCGCGCAGCTGTGCGACGGGGATGAAGAAGTCCGTGGCCCCGGGGCGTACGACGTCCAGACCCGCGTCCGTGAGCGTGAGCTCGACGCGGCTGCGGGTGCCGAGGCCGTGCGCCACGATGCGGTCGAGCCACTGCCCCGCGGTCGTGGAGCCGTGGTACCGGCCGCTCAGCTCAAGTCTGGCCGGACCGGGCGCGGACGGCGCGGTGGGGAGCGGCGGCAGGTCGCCCTGGAGGGTGCCGCGCCACTTCCAGCCCTGGCGCATCAGCCAGTAGACGAGCGCGATGAAGAGGAGCAGCCCGACGATCCAGCCGATCCGGTCGGGCCAGTCCGTCACGTCCGCCGACTTCTGTTCGGCGGCGAGCACTGCCAGAGGTTGCGTCAGTCGTGTCACGCGAGCTTCCCGTCGACGAGCGTGGCCTTGCCCCGCAGCCACGTGTGCGTGACGCGCCCGGGCAGCTCACGCCCCTCGTAGGGCGTGTTGCGGCTGCGCGAGGCGAAGCCGGCGGGGTCCACGGCTCCACGGTAATCGGCGTCGACCAGGACCAGGTTCGCGGGCTCACCTGCCGAGACGGGCCGTCCGTGGCCCTTGGCGCCGCCGATCTGCGCGGGCTTGACGGACATGCGGTCGGCGACGCCGGCCCAGTCGAGCAGCCCGGTCTCGACCATCGTCTGCTGCACGACGGACAGGGCGGTCTCGAGCCCGACCATGCCCATGGCGGCCGCGGCCCACTCGCAGTCCTTGTCCTCGTGCGGGTGCGGGGCGTGGTCGGTGGCGACGATGTCGATCGTGCCGTCGGCGAGCGCCTCGCGCAGGGCCATCACGTCGCGCTCGGTGCGCAGCGGCGGGTTGACCTTGTATACGGGGTTGTACGAGCGGACCAGCTCGTCGGTGAGGAGCAGGTGGTGCGGGGTGACCTCGGCGGTGACGTCGATGCCGCGGGACTTGGCCCAGCGCACGATCTCGACCGAACCGGCCGTGGACAGGTGGCAGATGTGCACACGGGAGCCGACGTGCTCGGCGAGCAGCACGTCGCGGGCGATGATCGACTCCTCGGCGACGGCGGGCCAGCCGCCGAGCCCGAGCTCCGCCGACACGATGCCCTCGTTCATCTGGGCGCCCTCGGTGAGGCGGGGCTCCTGGGCGTGCTGGGCGACGACGCCGCCGAAGGCCTTCACGTACTCCAGGGCGCGGCGCATGATCACGGCGTCGTCGACGCACTTGCCGTCGTCGGAGAAGACGGTGACGCCGGCGGCGGACTCGTGCATGGCGCCGAGCTCGGCGAGCTTCTTGCCCTCCAGGCCGACGGTGACGGCGCCGATCGGCTGCACGTCGCAGTAGCCGTGCTCCTGGCCGAGCCGGTAGACCTGCTCGACTACGCCGGCGGTGTCGGCGACCGGGAAGGTGTTGGCCATGGCGAACACGGCGGTGTAGCCACCGGAGGCGGCCGCCTGGGTACCGGTGAGGACGGTCTCGGAGTCCTCGCGGCCGGGCTCGCGCAGGTGGGTGTGCAGGTCGACGAGACCAGGCAGGAGTACCTTGCCGCCGGCCTCGACCACCTGGGCGCCCTCGGCGGACAGGCCGGTGCCGACCGCCTCGATGACGGAGCCGTCGATCAGGACGTCCTGCTGCTCGCCGCCGAGCACCTTCGCACCTCGGATAAGGATCTTGCTCATGGTTCTTACTTCTCCTCGGTACGGGTGTGGGTGACGGCGGGCTCGTTGCCGCCCAGAAGCAGGTACAGGACGGCCATGCGGATGGAAACGCCGTTGGCGACCTGCTCGATGACCGTGCAGCGGTCGGAGTCGGCGACCTCGGCGGTGATCTCCATGCCGCGGACCATCGGGCCCGGGTGCATCACGATGGCGTGCTCGGGCATCTTCGCCATGCGGTCGCCGTCCAGGCCGTAGCGACGCGAGTACTCGCGCTCGGTCGGGAAGAAGGCGGCGTTCATCCGCTCGCGCTGGACGCGCAGCATCATGACGGCGTCGGACTTCGGCAGGGTGCTGTCGAGGTCGTACGAGACCTCGCAGGGCCAGGTCTCGACGCCGACCGGGACGAGGGTCGGCGGGGCGACGAGGGTGACCTCGGCGCCGAGGGTGTGCAGCAGGTCGACGTTCGAGCGGGCGACGCGGCTGTGCAGGACGTCCCCGACGAGCGTGATGCGCTTGCCCTCGAGGTCCTTGCCGAGTCCGGCGTCGCGCCCGACCAGGCGGCGGCGCATCGTGAACGCGTCGAGGAGCGCCTGCGTGGGGTGCTGGTGGGTGCCGTCGCCCGCGTTGATGACCGGGGCGTCGATCCAGCCCGAGGTGGCGAGGCGGTAGGGCGCGCCGGAGGCGCCGTGCCGGATGACGACGGCGTCGACGCCCATCGCCTCCAGGGTCTGCGCGGTGTCCTTGAGGGACTCGCCCTTGGAGACGCTGGACCCCTTGGCGGCGAAGTTGATGACATCCGCCGAGAGGCGCTTCTCGGCGGCCTCGAAGGAGATCCGGGTGCGGGTCGAGTCCTCGAAGAAGAGGTTGCAGATCGTGCGGCCGCGCAGGGCGGGCAGTTTCTTGATCGGCCGGTCGGCGACCCGGGCCATCTCCTCGGCGGTGTCGAGGATGAGGACGGCGTCGTCGCGGGTGAGGTCGGCGGCCGAGATGAGGTGTCGCATCATCGGGGAGGCTCCGTAGGAAAGTTCAGGAGTATTCGGGCATACGGGCGCGCGGCGGCACCCTCAGGGTCGGGCTGAGGGTGGCTACTGCTCGCCGGCCGGAGCGGTCCGCTTGGCGCCGAGCAGCACGGAGTCGCGTCCGTCCTCCTCGGCGAGCTGGACCTTGACCGTCTCCCGCAGCGACGTGGGGAGGTTCTTGCCGACGTAGTCGGCGCGAATGGGGAGTTCGCGGTGGCCGCGGTCGACGAGGACCGCGAGCTGCACGGCGCGGGGGCGCCCGATGTCGTTCAGGGCGTCGAGTGCGGCGCGGATGGTGCGGCCGGAGAAGAGCACGTCGTCGACCAGGACCACGAGGCGGCCGTCGATGCCGTCGGCGGGGATCTCCGTGCGGGCCAGCGCCCGCGGCGGGTGCATGCGCAGGTCGTCGCGGTACATGGTGATGTCGAGGGAGCCGACCGGGATCTTGCGTCCGGTGATCTCTTCGAGCTTGTCCGCGAGCCGGCGGCCCAGGAAGACGCCGCGGGTGGGAATGCCCAGGAGCACGACGTCTTCTGCGCCCTTGGCGCGCTCGACGATCTCGTGAGCGATGCGGGTCAGTACCCGCGCGATGTCGGGGCCCTCGAGTACGGGGCGTGCCTCATCGGAGCTGCTGATGTCCATAAAAAACGGACCCCCTTCTCCGCCTCACGGGACGGACCTTAAAGGACGTCGGATTTGCGCCATCCACGGTACCAGGCCCGCAACGCCGCTGATCACCCCCCTGGAGGTGCGAGAGACGCCGTTCCGGGGGAAGGTCGTTAACGGACCACTCGGCTTGACGCAGCCAAGTAACGCTGCGTAACCTCACAGTGAGTTACCAGCCACGCGGCGGAGCCGCACGTTGATACAGCGTCCGGGAGCTATATGTCCAGCGAATACGCCAAACAGCTCGGGGCCAAGCTCCGCGCCATCCGCACCCAGCAGGGCCTTTCCCTCCACGGTGTCGAGGAGAAGTCCCAGGGACGCTGGAAGGCGGTCGTGGTCGGTTCGTACGAGCGCGGCGACCGTGCCGTGACCGTGCAGCGCCTCGCCGAGCTGGCGGACTTCTACGGGGTGCCGGTGCAGGAACTCCTGCCGGGCACGACGCCGGGCGGTGCGGCCGAGCCCCCGCCCAAGCTCGTCCTCGACCTGGAGCGCCTGGCCCACGTCCCGCCGGAGAAGGCGGGCCCCCTGCAGCGCTACGCGGCGACGATCCAGTCCCAGCGCGGCGACTACAACGGCAAGGTGCTGTCGATCCGCCAGGACGACCTGCGCACCCTCGCCGTCATCTACGACCAGTCGCCCTCGGTCCTCACCGAGCAGCTCATCAGCTGGGGCGTCCTGGACGCCGACGCGCGACGCGCCGTCGCACACGACGACCTCTGACAAACAGAAGCCGGCAGAAACGTCACGCCGGAGGGGCGGGCCCGCGTTTTCGCGGCCTGCCCCTCCGGCGTTTCCGTGCCCTGCCGTCGTCCCAGGAACGCATCAGGCCCGGGGCGGAACACTGATTCAGTGTTCCGCCCCGGGCCTGATGGCTGTCGCTGCCTGCCTGCTACGCCTCGTCGCGGCGCAGCGTCGGCTTCAGGTCCTTGAAGCGTCCCAGAAGCCCGTTGACGAAGGCCGGGGAGTCGTCGGTGGAGAACTCCTTGGCGAGCTGCACGGCCTCGTCGAGCACCACGGCGTCCGGGGTGTCGTCGACCCAGACGAGCTCGTAGGCGCCCAGGCGCAGGATGTTGCGGTCGACGACCGGCATCCTGTCCAGGGTCCACCCGACGGCGTACTGCGAGATGAGCTCGTCGATACGCGCGGTCTTGCGCGCGTATCCCTCGACCAGCTCCATCGTGTACTCGCTGACCGGCGGCTGCCGGGTGTCGGACCGGGAGTGCCGGATCCAGTCCGCGAGGACCGTCTGGACGTCGACTCCGCGCTGGTCTGCCTCGAAAAGGATCTGGAAGGCGCGCTTGCGGGCCGTGTTGCGAGCAGCCACGGTTAGCTGTTCACCCGGCCGAGGTAGTCGCTCGTGCGGGTGTCGACCTTGATCTTCTCGCCGGTCGTGATGAAGAGCGGCACCTGGATCTGGTGGCCGGTCTCCAGCGTGGCGGGCTTGGTGCCACCGGTGGAACGGTCGCCCTGGACACCGGGCTCGGTCTCCTGGACGACGAGCTCGACGGCGGCCGGCAGCTCGACGAAGAGCACCTCGCCCTCGTGCTGCGCGACGGAGGCGGTGAAGCCCTCGATCAGGAAGTTGGCGGCGTCACCGACAGACTTGCGGTCGACCATGAGCTGGTCGTACGTCTGCATGTCCATGAAGACGAAGTACTCGCCGTCCATGTACGAGAACTGCATGTCGCGCTTGTCGATCGTGGCCGTCTCGACCTTGACGCCGGCGTTGAAGGTCTTGTCGACGACCTTCCCGGAGAGCACGTTCTTGAGCTTGGTGCGCACAAAGGCAGGGCCCTTGCCGGGCTTGACGTGCTGGAACTCGACGACGGACCAGAGCTGGCCCCCGTCGAGCTTGAGCACCAGGCCGTTCTTGAGGTCGTTCGTGGAAGCCACGGTTGCGGAATCTCCTGGACTGACGATGGACGACCCCGGGCGCGCGCGCCTTACAGCGCGAGCAGCTCCTTGGTCGTAATGGTGAGTAGCTCGGGTCCGCCGTCCGCCTCGGGGCGCACGACGAGCGTGTCATCGATCCGGACACCGCCCCGGCCCGGGAGGTGGACCCCCGGTTCGACGGTGACCGGCACACAAAGGTCCAGTTTACCCATGGCCGCGGGGGCCAACTGCGGCTCCTCGTCGATTTCGAGTCCGACACCGTGTCCGGTGAGCTGTGAGAGGCCGTCCGCGTACCCCGCGGAGTCCAGTACGTGGCGTGCCGCGCGGTCCACCTCGCGGCACTCGGCGCCGGGTGCGAGGCTCTCCCGGGCGGCCCTCTGGGCTGCGAAGACCAGGTCGTACAGGTCGATCTGCCAGTCCGCGGGCGAGGTGCCGATGACGAACGTACGGCCGATCTCGCAGCGGTAGCCGCGGTAGGCGGCGCCGAGGCAGACCGAGAGGAAGTCGCCCTCCTCCACGCGGCGATCGGTGGGGCGGTGGGCACCGCGGCCCGAGTTCGGCCCGGTGCCGACCGAGGTCGGGAAGGCGGGGCCGTCGGCGCCGTGGTCGACGAGGCGGCGCTCCAGCTCCAGGGCGAGGTGGCGTTCGGTGCGGCCGACGAGGATCGATTCGAGCAGTTCACCGAGAGCCTGATCGGCGATCTCGGCGGCGATGCGCAGACAGGAGATCTCGTCCTCGTCCTTGACGAGCCGCAGCTGCTCCACGGCGCTGCCCAGGTCGCCGAGGCGCAGCCGGGGCGCCACGGAGCCGAGCGCCCGGTGCCTGGCCACGGTCAGATGGTGCTCCTCGACGGCGAGCGAATCCGCCCCGAGGGTCAGCGCGACGTCGGCGGCGGCGACGGCGGGGTCCCCGCCGGGCGCATCGAGCACCTGGATCCGCAGCGACTCGTCGGGCCGCCCGTCGGCGGGCTGTTCACTGGGCGGCACCCGGCACATCAGGACGTCACCTTCGGCGCCGGGGCCCTTGCCCACCAGGAGTACGGCGCCGTGGGGCGCCGCACCCGCGAGATAGCGAACGTTGGCGGGGCGCGAGACAAGGGCGGCGGCACTGCCGCCCGCCGCAGCGCGCTCCCTCAGCCGGTCCCTACGGGCCGCGTACACCTCTGACATGAATCGAGCGTACGAGTGACAGAGGTGCGCGGCCTGGTCAGCGCGTCCGGACGGGCGGCGAGGTGGCCTCTCCAGGGTGTTCTGCGCGGCCCGCTACCACTGGGGCGGGCTCGCGATCGAGCGGGCGAGGACGTCGTCGAGGACGCGGGCCGTGGTGGGCACGTCCATCTGGGAGTTGTCGATGATGGGCAGACCCGAGCCGTACCAGCCGGCCATGCGGCCGTGGATGCGGGCGACTTCCTCGTCCGTGAGGCGGCGGTTCCCGCTGCGCTCCGCGTTGCGCTCGAGGACGATCTCCAGGCCGGGGAGCAGCACCACGGGCAGCAGGCCGGGGCCCACGTGCCGCTTCCAGCCGCCGAGGCCCACGACCGGACGGTCCGGGAAGACGGCGTCGTCGAGGATGCAGGAGATGCCGTTGGCCAGGAAGTTGCGCGCGGCGAAGCCACAGGTGCGGCGGGCGAGTCGGTACTGGGCCTCGGAGTGGTCGTTCCACCCCGACTGCGGGTCGGCGAATCCGGAGCGCACCCACTCGCGTACGTCGTCGAGGCTGATGTGAGCCGTGGGGACGCGGCGCTGGTCCGCCCAGTACTTGGCGACGCTCGTCTTGCCCGCGCCGGCGGGGCCGATGAGCAGGACGGCGAGCGTCGTGGCGGTGGCGTCGGCGGTGCCCGCGGCGGGTGGCGGGCTCGGCATGGCGACGGGGCCGCCGGGCGGGAGCTGCACATGGCCCGTGGTGTCCCGTGAGGGGGGCTGCGGGGACTGCTGGGGGGCGTGCTGAGGGACGACACCCGGGTGCGGGGGCTGGCCGTGCGGCGGCTGGGTGTGCGGGGCCTGGGGGTGCGGCGCGGGTTGGTGCGGGGCGGGCGCCGGGGCGTGCGGCGCGGGTGCGTGCGGTGCCGGGCCCGAGGGGCCGGGTGGGCCGGCGAAGCCGGGTGCAGGCGGTGGCGGACCCGCCGGTCCGGGGCCCGGGTGATGCCCGGCCTGGGACCAGCCGGCGGCCGGTCCGTGCCCCGGCTGAGGGGGCGGCGGCAGCGGCGAACTCACTCCGTGCTGCATCCGGTGCGACTCCGTCTCGTACAGGCAACTGGCGCCGGCGAACAAGGCGCTACCGAACGGTACCTTCCCCGGCCGCCGTTGTGTGAACGGCCGGGGAGGTCGCGAAGTGCCCGAAGACGGGAGCTATTCGGCCACTTCGCCGTACGCCGCGAGGAGCACGGCCGGGTCGGGTCCTTCGAGGACCGTCGGCTTGGCGAGGCCGTCGAGGACGATGAACCGCAGCAGGTTGCCGCGGGACTTCTTGTCGACCTTCATGTTCTCCAGGAGCTTGGGCCACTGGTCGTAGCGGTAGCTCAGGGGCAGCCCGACGGACTCGAGGACGGTGCGGTGCCGGTCGGCGGTCGCGTCGTCCAGGCGTCCGGCGAGACGGCCGAGTTCGGCGGCGAAGTGCATGCCGACGGAAACGGCGGCGCCGTGCCGCCACTTGTACCGCTCGTTCTTCTCGATGGCGTGCGCGAGGGTGTGCCCGTAGTTGAGGATCTCGCGCAGGCCCGACTCCTTGAGGTCGCCGGAGACGACCTCGGCCTTGACCTTGATGGAGCGCTCGATGAGCTCGGCGGTGTGCGGGCCCTGCGGGGAGCGCGCCGCCTCGGGGTCGGACTCGATCAGGTCGAGGATCGCCGGGTCGGCGATGAAGCCGGCCTTGATGATCTCCGCGAGCCCGGACACGAAGTCGTTGACCGGCAGCGAGTCGAGGGCGGCGAGGTCGCAGAGCACGCCGGCCGGCGGGTGGAAGGACCCCACGAGGTTCTTGCCCTCGGCGGTGTTGATCCCGGTCTTGCCGCCGACGGCCGCGTCCACCATGCCGAGCACGGTGGTCGGCACGGCGATCCAGCGCACCCCGCGCAGCCACGTCGCGGCCACGAACCCGGCGAGGTCCGTGGTGGCGCCGCCGCCCACGCCGACGATGACGTCGGTGCGGGTGAAGCCGGACTGGCCGAGCGCCTTCCAGCAGTAGGCGGCGACCTCTGCGGTCTTGGCCTCCTCGGCGTTGGGCACCTGGATGGCGACGACCTCGAAGCCCTGGTCGGCGAGGTCGCCGCGCAGCGCTTCACCGGTCTCGGCGAGCGCCTCCGGGTGGATGATCGCGACGCGCTGGGCGGAGTCGCCGATCAGGCCGCCGAGTTCGCCGAGGAGCTGACGTCCGACGAGGACCTCGTACGGGTCGGTACCGGCCGTGCCGCCGACCTGGATCCGGGTCACCTGCTGCTCGGTCATGCCTTCTTCAACTCCAGGGCGTCGAGGACCGCGCGGGCGACCTCTTCGGGGGTGCGGTCGTCGGTGGGTACGACGACGCGGGCGACTTCGGTGTACAGGTGGCGGCGGGCCTCCATCAGCTCGCGCCACTGGCGGCGCGGGTTGACGGCGAGCAGCGGACGGGCGGTGTTGAGACCGGTCCGCTTGACCGCTTCCTCGACGTCCATCGACAGATAGACGACGGGGAGCGGGGCCAGCAGCGCGCGCGTCGACTCGTCGAGGATCGCTCCGCCGCCGAGCGCGAGCACACCGGTGTGCCCGGCGACGGCTTCGCGCACGGCCTGCCGTTCGAGTGCGCGGAAGTGGGGCTCGCCCTCGTCCACGAAGATGTCCGCGACGGGGCGGCCCTGGGCGGCCACGATGTCCGCGTCGGTGTCCCGGTAGGGGCAGCCGAGCCACTCGGCGAGCAGCTCCCCCACCGTGGACTTGCCGACGCCCATCGGGCCGACGAGTACGACCAGCGGGCCGGTCACCGGATCTGGAGGTGGTCGAGGTACGACTGCACGTTGCGCCGGGTCTCGGGGACGCTGTCGCCGCCGAACTTCTCCGCGACGGCGTCGGCGAGCACGAGCGCGACCATGGCCTCGGCGACGATGCCGGCGGCCGGGACCGCGCACACGTCGGAGCGCTGGTGGTGGGCCTTCGCGGCCTCGCCGGTCGCCACGTCGATGGTGGCGAGCGCGCGCGGGACCGTCGCGATCGGCTTCATCGCGGCGCGCACACGCAGCAGTTCACCGGTGGTGAGGCCGCCCTCGGTGCCGCCGGAGCGGCCCGACGTGCGCTTGATGCCGTCGGCCGTCGTCACGATCTCGTCGTGCGCCTTCGAGCCGGGCACGCGGGCGAGCTCGAAGCCGTCGCCGACCTCGACGCCCTTGATGGCCTGGATACCCATGAGGGCCGCCGCGAGGCGGGCGTCCAGACGCCGGTCCCAGTGCACGTGCGAGCCGAGGCCCACCGGCACGCCGTAGGCGAGGACCTCGACGACGCCGCCGAGGGTGTCGCCGTCCTTGTGGGCCTGGTCGATCTCCGCGACCATCGCCTTCGACGCGTCCGCGTCCAGGCAGCGCACCGGGTCGGCGTCGAGCTTGTCGACATCGGCCGGGGTCGGGTAGACGCCGTAGGGCGCCTTGGCGCTCGCCAGCTCGGTGACGTGGCTGACGATCTCGATGCCGGCCGTCTCCTTGAGGTAGGAGCGGGCGATGGCGCCGAGCGCGACGCGGGCCGCCGTCTCACGGGCGGAGGCCCGCTCCAGGATCGGCCGGGCCTCGTCGAAGCCGTACTTCTGCATGCCGGCGAGGTCGGCGTGACCCGGGCGGGGCCGGGTCAGCGGCGCGTTGCGCGCCAGATCGGCGAGGATCTCGGGGTCGACCGGGTCGGCCGACATGACCTGCTCCCACTTGGGCCACTCGGTGTTGCCCACCATGACCGCGACCGGCGAACCCATGGTCAGGCCGTGGCGCACGCCGCCGAGGAAGGTCACCTCGTCGCGCTCGAACTTCATCCGCGCGCCGCGTCCATAGCCGAGCCGCCGCCGGGCCAGGTGGTCCGCCACCATCTCCGTGGTGATCGGCACGCCGGCGGGAAGTCCCTCCAGCGTCGCGACAAGTGCGGGTCCGTGGGACTCCCCAGCGGTCAGCCAGCGCAACCTGCTCAACGGTGCTCCTCTTGCTCGCGCCTCGAACTGCGATGGCGCGGCCGGGTGCGCGGCCCTGGCCCGCCACCCCCGATCCTCCCACGTCCGCACACTCGACCGGCCCCCGGTCCATCAAACGGACGCCGGACGGACACGGTCCGCGTCAGCCGGCGAGCGCCCGCTCCCCCGCCCGGCGCATCGCACCCAGCGGCGCCGGGGCGCGCCCCGTCATCTGCTCGACCTGGAGAACGGCCTGGTGCACCAGCAGGTCGAGCCCGCTGACGACCGCTCCGCCGTACCCGGACCAGCGGGCCGCGAGCTGTGTCGGCCAGGGGTCGTAGAGGACGTCGAAGAGGGTGCCGGGCCGTTCGGGGACCTCGGCGGCGAGGGCGTCTGTGGTCCCGGCGGGCGTCGTGGCGACGACCAGCGGCGCGGTGAAGGCATGCGCCGCGTCCGACCACTTCCCGATCTTGACGTCCACGTCGAGCCGCTCGCCCCACTCCCGCATCTCGGCGGCGCGGGCGTCGCTGCGGACGTACGCGACGATCTCCCCGGCGCAGACCCGCGACAGGGCGGCGAGCGCGGAGGAGGCGGTGGCGCCCGCGCCCAGGATCGCGGCGGACTCGACCTTGTCGATGCCGCGCTCGGCGAGGGCGGCGACCATGCCGGGGATGTCGGTGTTGTCGCCGACCTTGTGCCCGTCCTCGGTGAGGACGACGGTGTTGACGGCCTCGACGGAGGAGGCCGTGTCGCTGATCGTGTCCAGCAGCGGGATCACGGCGCGCTTCAGCGGCATGGTCAGCGAGAGGCCCGCCCACTCGGGCCCGAGCCCGGCCAGGAAGTCGGGCAGGGCGACCTCGTCGACCTCGAAGCGGTCGTAGGACCAGTCCGTCAGGCCCAATTCCTCGTAGGCGGCGCGGTGCAGCACCGGGGAAAGGGAGTGGGCGATGGGCGACCCGAGTACGGCCGCCCTTCTGATTGCCGACATCAGTTCTTCCTCGACGCGTTCCACTTGTCGACCAGCTTCTGGTGTTCCGTGTTCGTCTTGGTGAACTCGCTGGTCTTGCCGTCCATCGAGATGAAGTAGTACCAGCCGTCGCTGGTCGGGTCGGTGGCGCCCTTCAGAGCTTCGTCACCCGGGTTTCCGATCGGCCCGGGCGGCAGGCCCTTGTAGTAGTACGTGTTGTAGCGGTTGTCGTACTTACGCAGCGCGGTGAGACTCAGGTCGATCTTGCTCTGGTTCTTGACGTAGTTGTACGTGGAGTCGAACTCGAGCATTCCGTTCGTCTGCTCGTTGCCGGGCTTGAGGCGGTTGTAGACGACCTCGGCCATCTTGCGGAAGTCGTCGTGGCTCGTGCCCTCGGCCTGGGCGAGGCTCGCCACCGTGATCAGCTGCCACGGGCTGTCGAGGCCAAGGCTCTTGGCCTTCTTCTCGACGCCGTAGTCCTCGTACTTCTCGGTCGCCCGCGACACCATCTGTTTCAGGACCGTCTCGGGCTTTCCACCCTTGGCGACGCCGTAGCTGGACGGGTAGAGGAACCCTTCCAGCGGGTCCTTCACATTCGGCTCGTTCATGGCCCAGGAGGGCAGTCCGAGCTTCTTGTAGTCCTTCTTCGCGACCTCTTGCGTGGTCCCCTTGGCGATGCCGAGCCGCTTGTCGATCTGCTCGTAGACCCACACGTTGCGGCGGCCCTCGGCGATGATCAGGTTGTTCCGGCTGCTCGGGCTGAGCATCATCTCGACCGCGCTTTGGGCCGACATTTCCTTCTCGAGCGTATATCCGCCGTCCTGAATGGACTTGCCCCGCGGATTCTGCTCCTGGGCCGCAACGAAGGCGTCCACGCTCTTGATGACGCCCGCGTCCTTCAGGCGCTGGCCGATGACATAGCCGCCCGCACCCTTGGGAATGTCCACGGAAACGGGTTCGCCGTTTCCGGAACCCGCATAATCCGGCGCCGACCCGAAACGGTCCTGATAGAACTGATAGCCGAAATAGCCGACACCGCCGACGCCGCCCGCGAAGATCACGGTGAGGACCAGGCAGGCGCATCCGCTGCGCCGCTTCTTCGGCTTCTTGCCGCCGCGGCCGCGGCGGCTGCCCCGGTCACTCGGGTCGTCGTAGTCGTCGCCGTCGTCATCGCCGCCACCGGCGAAGAACGCGTGCTCACCCTGGTCGGGGCCCGGGTCCCAGTTCGTCTCCGGCTCCGCGGCGGCCCCGCGCCGGCCGGGCGGCTCCGGCGGCGGGTACGCGTCGGGGGTGCCGTAGAGATCCGGCTGCTCACCGCCGTACGCGACAGGCTGCTGCTGACCGCCGTACGGGTCCACCGGGTCGGCGTTGTACGGGACCTGACCGTGCTGACCGGTGTCCCAGCCGTCACCCTGCGGCTGACCGCCGTACTGCTGACCGCCACCCTGCGCCTGACCGCCGTACTGCCGACCGCCACCCTGCGCCTGACCGCCGTACTGCTGACCGCCACCCTGAGGCTGGCCGCCGTACTGCTGACCGCCCCCGTACTGCTGCTGGCCGTACTGGTCGTGCTGGCCGGTGCCCCACTCGCCGCCGTACTGCTGCGGCTGCTGCTGGGCCTGAGGATGCTGTTGCGGCTGCTGAGGGTGGTACTGCCCCTGGCCGCCGTAGGCAGGCTGGCCGTCGGCGGCCTGCTGCCCCCACCCCTGGTCCCCGTACAACGGGTCCTCGGGGTGCCACGGTTCGGAGCCCGGGCCCCGGCCATACTCAGTCATCGATCCCCTACAAGCCGCGAGGCGGCGGCCGCGTCTGGGTGGCAGGGCAACCGTTCCGCCTCTTGATGCTGTGCGGCAGCTGTTCGAACGCCGCCGGTCGCGCGGAACGTTACCGTATCGCGATCAGATGACCACTTCGACGCCCTCGCCCGGAGCTTTACCTGACGCCCGTTCGGACTCCAGTGCCTGCTGGAGGATGATGACGGCGGCCGCCTGGTCGATGACAGACCGGCCCTTTTTGGACTTCACGCCCGAGGCGCGCAGCCCCTGACTGGCCGTCACTGTGGTCATCCTCTCGTCCACGAGCCGCACGCCGACGGGGGCGATCCCGGCGGCCAGCTCCTGGGTGAACGCGCGGACCTTGGCCGCGGCCGGACCCTCGCCCCCCTTGAGGGAGCGAGGGAGTCCGACGACGACCTCGATCGGCTCGTACTCCTCCACGAGTTGCCGGAGCCGCCGGTGGGCGGCCGGGACATCGCGTCCCGGCACGGTCTCCACCGGCGTGGCGAGGATCCCGTCGGGGTCGCACGAGGCGACCCCGATCCGGGCGTCCCCGACGTCGATCGCGAGGCGGCGGCCGCGTCGCATCAGGCGGTTTCCGCGACGAGTCGCTCGACGGAGGCCACGGCGTCACCGATGGCGGCCGGGTTCTGGCCGCCGCCCTGGGCGACGTCCGGCTTGCCGCCACCGCCGCCGCCGAGGGTCTTGGCGGCCGTGCGGACCAGGTCGCCGGCCTTCAGACCGCGCTCACGGGCGGCCTCGTTCGTGGCGATGACCGTCAGCGGCTTGCCGTTGACCGTCGTGAACAGGGCCACCACGACCGGGCGTCCGCCCTGGATGCGGCCGCGCACGTCGAGGACCAGCTTGCGCAGGTCGTCGGCGCCGGTGCCGTCCGGGACCTGTCCGGTGACGAGCGCGATCCCGCGTACGTCGGTGGCGCCGGCGGCGAGGCCGGCGGCGGCCTGGAGGACCTTCTCCGCGCGGAACTTCTCGATCTCCTTCTCGGCGTCCTTCAGCTTGCCGAGCATCGTGGAGACCTTCTCCGGCAGCTCCTCCGAGCGGCCCTTGAGCAGCTCGGTCAGCTGGTTGACGACCGTGTGCTCGCGGGCGAGGAAGTTGTACGCGTCGACACCCACGAGGGCCTCGATGCGGCGTACGCCCGAGCCGATGGACGACTCGCCGAGCAGCTTCACCAGGCCGAGTTGGGCGGTGTTGTGCACGTGCGTGCCGCCGCACAGCTCCTTGGAGAAGTCGCCGATGGTGACGACGCGGACACGCTCGCCGTACTTCTCGCCGAACTCGGCGATGGCGCCCTGCTTCTTGGCGTCGTCGATGCTCATGACCTCGGCCATGACGTCCAGCTCGCGGGAGAGCACCTCGTTGATCTTCTGCTCGACGTCCGTCATCACGGCCGTGGGCACGGCGGACGGGGAGCCGAAGTCGAAGCGGAAGCGGCCCGGCTGGTTCTCGGAACCGGCCTGGGCGGCCGTCGGGCCGAGGGCGTCGCGCAGCGCCTGGTGCGTGAGGTGCGTGGCGGAGTGGGCGCGGGCGATGGAGCGGCGGCGCGTGATGTCGATGACGGCCTGGGCCGGGGCGCCGACGGTGACCTCGCCGACCTGGACGACGCCCTTGTGGACGTAGACACCCGGGACGGGCTTCTGGCAGTCGCGGATCTCGATCACCGCGCCGTTGTCCAGCTTGATGCGGCCGGTGTCGCCGATCTGGCCGCCGCCCTCGGCGTAGAAGGGAGTGCGGTCGAGGACGACCTCGACCTCGTCGCCCTCTGAGGCGGCCGGGGAGGAGACGCCGTTGACCAGCAGGCCCACGATCGTGGACTCGCCCTCGGTCGACGTGTAGCCGATGAAGTCGGTGGCGCCGGCGGCGTCCGCGATCTCGCGGTAGACGCCGACGTTGGCGTGGCCGGTCTTCTTGGCCTGGGCGTCGGCCTTGGCGCGCTCCCGCTGCTCCTTCATCAGGCGCCGGAAGCCGTCCTCGTCCACGGACAGGCCCTGCTCGGCGGCCATCTCCAGGGTGAGGTCGATCGGGAAGCCCCAGGTGTCGTGGAGCAGGAACGCCTTGTCGCCGGCGAGGACCGTGCCGCCCGCGGCCTTGGTGTCGGTGACGGCGGTGTCGAGGATGTTCGTGCCGCCCTTGAGGGCCTTGAGGAAGGCGGCCTCTTCGGCGAGGGCGACGGTCTCGATGCGCTTGCGGTCGGTGATGAGCTCCGGGTACTGCTGGCCCATCGTGTCGATCACGACGTCGACGAGGTCCTTGACGACCGGACCGGTGGCGCCCATGAGGCGCATGTTGCGGATGGCGCGGCGCATGATGCGGCGCAGCACGTAACCGCGGCCCTCGTTGCCGGGGGTCACGCCGTCGCCGATGAGCATCACGGACGTGCGGATGTGGTCGGAGACGACGCGCATCGAGACGTCGGTGCCGTGCTTCTCGCCGTACCGGACACCGGTGAGTTCGGTGGCCTTGTCCATGACGACCCGCAGGGTGTCCGTCTCGTACATGTTCTGTACGCCCTGCAGGATCATGGCGAGACGCTCGAGGCCGAGACCGGTGTCGATGTTCTGCGACGGCAGGTCGCCGAGGATCTCGAAGTCCTCCTTGCCGATGCCGGCGCCGCGCTCGTACTGCATGAAGACCAGGTTCCAGATCTCCACGTACCGCTCGTCGTTGACGGCCGGGCCGCCCTCGACACCGAACTCGGGGCCGCGGTCGTAGTTGATCTCGGAACACGGGCCGCAGGGGCCGGGGACGCCCATGGACCAGAAGTTGTCCTTCTTGCCCAGACGCTGGATGCGCTCCTTGGGAACGCCGACGACGTCGTGCCAGATGCGCTCGGCCTCGTCGTCATCGAGGTAGACCGTGATCCAGAGCTTCTCCGGGTCGAGGCCGTAACCACCGTCCGCCACGGAGCTGGTGAGCAGCTCCCAGGCGTACTTGATGGCGCCTTCCTTGAAGTAGTCGCCGAAGGAGAAGTTGCCGCACATCTGGAAGAACGTGCCGTGGCGGGTCGTCTTGCCGACCTCTTCGATGTCCGGCGTGCGCACGCACTTCTGCACCGATGTGGCGCGCGGGGCGGGCGGCTTGACCTCGCCGAGGAAGTACGGCTTGAACGGGACCATGCCCGCGTTGACCAGCAGCAGAGTCGGGTCGTCCGCGATGAGCGACGCCGAGGGCACGACCTTGTGGCCACGCTCCTCGAAGAAGCTCAGCCAGCGGCGGCGGATTTCAGCCGACTCCATCAGTGGTCCTCATTCCGGTTGTACGAGTACGTCGTGTTCTCGAGGTACTTGGGGTTGTTCTTCACGTGGTTCTCGATGCCGGCGAAGCGGCGCTGCGCGGGGAGTTCGGCGTCCACGGGGGCGTTGAGGCCCAGTGCGTCGTCGAGTTCGGCCTCGCGCTCGGCCATGCCGTCGCGGACGTCGAGGGCGAAGTCCTTGAGGCGGTGGCCCGCCTCGATCGCCTTGTTCGCGGCCTGCGCGGCGAGGCTCTCCGGCGTCAGCTTCTTCAGCTTGCGGTTGACCTTGGTGGTGGCCCAGACGCCGGCGGCTGCGCCCGCGGTGAACCAGAACGTACGGCGGAACATCGCTGCGTCAGTCCCTCTTGTTCGGGTTGTCCCGCGTGGCTCGCTTGCTGCGCCGCGCCGACGGGACAGCGCGCCCCACGATCACGGTACGGCGGGACGGCTTGGCGGGCGCTTCGGCTGCGGAGGCACCCGTGGACTTGCGGCCGATCGCCCGGCGCACGCCGTAGCCGAAGGCGGCCACCTTGACGAGCGGGCCACCGAAGGTGGAGGCGACGGTGGAGGACAGCGCCGACGCGTTCGACGTGACCTCCTGGACGTCCGACGCGATGGCGTCGACCCGGTCGATCTGCGTCTGTGCGGAACGCACGGCCGCGGAGGCGTCGGCAAGCAGCGGGACCGCCTGCTCGGTCACATCCGCCACGAGCTTGGTGGTCGCCCTGAGCGTCTGGGCCAGCCTCGCCAGAGCCACCGCGAGGAAGGAGACCAGGATCGCCCAGAAGACGGCCACCAGGATCCCGGCCACCTCTCCACCGGACACTTAGCACCGCTTCCTGAACATCGAAAAGTCGTCTCCCGAGCCTATCGCGCCGGGGTCAGCGCTCCGTACCGGATTACCGCTCGCCGCGGGCGGAGTTGCGCGTACCGATTGTACGGACTGCTTACGCATGAGTACGCTCCGTACCTGATGCGACGCGAACTGCGCCCTGCCGACAGGCCGGAGGGTTCCACCCCGCCCGGCAACCTCCCCCTCGAGCTCAACCGCTTCGTCGGTCGGGCCGATGAACTCGCGGAGCTCACGCGGGCTCTTGAAGCGGCTCGCCTGGTCACCGTGACCGGCGCCGGCGGCGTCGGCAAGTCCCGCTTCGCCGCGAGAGCGGCGGCCGTGGCCGCCGGACACCTGGGCTGCGACGCGGTGCGGCGGGTGGACCTCGCCACGGTGCGCGACCCGAACCTGGTCGAGTACGCGCTCGCCGCGGCCCTCGAACTGACCGACCACACGAGCCGCCCGCAGCGCGAGGTCCTTCTCGACCACCTCGGACAGCGTCAACTCCTGCTTGTCATCGACGGGTTCGAGCATCTCGTCGGCGCGTGCGCCTCGCTGGTGACCGAACTGCTCGGTGCGGCACCGGATCTGCGGATCCTCGCGGTGGGCCGCAGGCCCCTGTCCGTAGAAGGGGAACGGATCTTCCCGCTGGCGCCGCTCGACACCGCGGACGCGGCCGACCTCTTCGCCGACCGGGCCGCCGCGCTGCTGCCCGGCTTCGCCCTGGACGACGGGAACCGGACGGACGTCGTCGAGGTGTGCCGGCGGCTCGACTGTCTGCCGCTCGCGGTGGAACTGGCGGCGGGACGGCTGCGGGCGCTGTCGCCCGCGGACCTGCTCGGCCGGCTCGACGACCGGTTCAGGCTGCTGACGGGCGGCACGCGCGGGGCGCTGCCGCGGCATCAGACGCTGCGGACGGCGATCGGCTGGAGCCATGAGCTGTGCACGGCGCAGGAGCGACTGCTGTGGGCGCGGCTGTCGGTGTTCTCCGGGCAGTTCGACCTGGACGCGGCGGAGTACATCTGCAGCGGGGACGGGCTGCACGCCGAAGCGGTCCTCGATGTGCTCTCCGAGCTGATCGCGCAGTCCGTGGTGATCCGCGAGGAAGCGGACTCCGTGGTGCGCTACCGGCTGCTCGACACGGTCAGGGCGTACGGCGCGGACTGGCTGGAGGTGTCGGGCGACACCACGCGGATGCGGCGCCGTCACCGCGACTGGTACATGGGACTCGCCACGTGGTGCGAGCTGGACTGGTTCTCGCCGCGGCAGGCGCAGGTGGCGGCGCAGATCGGGGCGGAGCTGCCGAATCTGCGCGCCGCGCTGGAGTTCTGTCTGACGGAGCCGGGCGAGACGCATCTGGGGCAGTACCTCGCGGGCACGCTGTGGTTCTTCTGGGCGGGCTGCGGCCGTCTGTCGGAGGGGCGGCACTGGCTGGAGCGCAGTGTGGAGCTCGACGCCGAGAACGAGGACGGCGACTACGCCCGGTCCCGTCTGAAGGCCCTGTGGGTGCTCGGCTACGTGGCGATCCTCCAGGGCGACACCGTGCCCGCGCTGGCCGCGCTCCAGGAGTGCCGCGACGAGGCGGAACGTGTCGGCGACGCCACGGCGGTCGCGTACGCGGAGCACCGCAGGGGCTGCCTGGCACTGGTCACGGACGATCTGCCGCGCGCCGAGGAGCTGCTGCGGACGGCCCTCGCCGGCTACCGGGAGATCGGTGAGCTGAACAGCAGTGTGCTGATGGGCCAGGTCGAGCTGGCGATGGCCGTGGCGTTCCGGGGAGATCTCGCCGCGGCGGTCGAGCTGTGCGAGGACGTGCGGCTGGTCTGCGAGGACCACGGCGAGCGGTGGACGCTGGCGTACGCGCTGTATGTCCTGGCGTACGCGGAGTGGACCAAGGGCGATCTGGTGCGGGCGCGGCAGCTGCTGCGCGAGTGCCTCGTCATCGGCGACACGTTCCACGACCTGCTGGGCACGGTCCTGACGATCGAGCTGCTGGCGCTCATCACCGTGACGGAGGGGGACGCGGGTGAGGCGGCGCTGCTCCAGGGCGCTGCGGGCCGGATCTGGCCGTCCGTGGGCCTGCCGCTGTTCGGCTCGGCGCACTACAACGCGCCGCACGAGCGGTGTGCCTCGGACGCCCGGGCCATCCTCGGCGACGCGCGGTTCGAGTCGTTCGTGGCGGCCGGGGCGCGCCTGGAGCCCGGGGAGGCTGTTCAGCGGGCGCTCGGACGGGACACCGCATCGCGGCCGACGGTGGTGCCGGGGCCGCGTACCGCGCATCCGGCCCCGGAAACGCGCGAACCCGCCGCCTCCCCGACCGTGCAGGGCGGGGAGACGACGGGCTGAAACGCAGGAAGTGCTACGTCCGCCGGATGATCAGCGGGCGTAGTACTCGACGACGAGCTGCTCGTCGCAGATCACGGGGATTTCCTTGCGGTTCGGGTCACGGTCCAGACGGAAGGCCAGGGCCTTCAGGTTGACCTGGAGGTAACGCGGGATCTCGCCGTCGGGGGCGAAGCCACCCTCACGCGCGACCTGGAACAGCGGCTTCTCGCGGCTGCGCTCGCGGACCATCACGACGTCGTCGGGACGGACACGGTACGACGGCTTGTCGACCTTGCCACCGTTGACCTCGATGTGGCCGTGAACGACCATCTGGCGGGCCTGGTAGATCGTGCGGGCGATGCCCGAACGCAGAACCAGGGCGTCGAGACGACGCTCCAGCTCGATGACCAGGGCCTCACCGGTCTTGAGCTGCGTCTTGGCGGCACGCTCGTAGGCGCGGACGAGCTGGCGCTCGGACACGTCGTACTGCGCACGCAGACGCTGCTTCTCGAGCAGACGGACCTTGTAGTCCGAGTTCTGCTTGCGGCCGCGGCCGTGCTCGCCCGGCGGGTAGGGGCGGGCCTCGAAGTACTTGACGGCCTTCGGGGTCAGCGCGATACCGAGGGCACGCGACTTCTTGACCTTGGGGCGGGACTGGTTCGTCATGAACCAAACACCTCATTGTTCTGTGTGGATACGGCTTCACCAGGGTTAAGGGAGGTCGCATCCGCAGCCGGGGAAACCCGCCTTGTCCTTGCGGACGGGGCAGGCAGCCGCTCCCTGGTCTGGGCACATACGTGCAGCACGCGAGTGGCCCACCGACCGCTTCCCGGAAGTCCGGGATGGTGGTGGGCTGCCCGCGACACCTATCGACGGTGCGCGACGCTCCTGGATCCCCATGCCTTGCGGCGTCGGGGTTCCGGCTGCATGTCCCGCTCTGGTGGTGCCGGCCGGGGCCGGACGCGAGACGCAGCGCTTTGGAGAGTTTACAGGGTGGCGAGGAGTGCCGCGGACCGGGGTCACGCGGGGCAGGTGGCTGGCAGCTCCTGGAGGGCCTGCTTCTCCGGCGGGGTCACGGTCAGCCGGTACTTGGCCTTGATCCCGGTCCAGCGGCGTCCGTACTCGCACCAGTATCCGCGGTTGGGCGGCTTCCACTTGTCCGGGGTCCTGCTGCTCTTGTCGTAGTTGGTCTGCTTGTCGGTGGCCGGCAGGACGTCGAGATCGTTGGCGTGGCGCAGGCGCAGGCGCTGCGCGGGCGTCCAGGCCCAGGCCCCGGCCCGCCACGCGGCGCCGAGCGCGACGACGTGGTCGGTCTGGATCTTGGGAGGCGCGGCGGTAGGAGTACGGGAGCTGCTTGCCGGTGTACGGGTCGTGCAGCACGCCGGATACCACCACGCGTTGCGGTCGCCCTCACGCAGGTCTTTCAGGTCGCGGCGCAGGACGTCGTCGCGGGTGTCGCAGCCGTTACGTCCGCTGGGGGCGTCGACGTCATCGCTCCAGCCGTCGCCGAATTCGGCGCGCTGGTACGTCTGCCGGTTCTCGCCCCGCACGAGGTGCAGGGCGACCAGCTGTTTGCGGGCGCGGGCCGCGCTCGGCGGGAAGCGGGAGCTCGCGAGGGATGTGGCGGGACTCGGCTTCGACGGTGTCTGCGGTGGGCGCGAGGACGCGGTGGCGGCGGGCTTCGGCGCGCTGCTGCTGCGGGGGTGTGCAGGCGGCGACGGCGGACAGGAGGAGGAGCGCTGCGGCGGCGCTCCTGGCTGCTGTGCCCATGGCGCCGAGCGTAGGCGGGCGGGGGTGGCGCCGCGCGTCGGCCGGGCGCGGGCCCGGATACCGACCGCGTCAGCTGCCCGCCGCGCCCAGCTGCTCGCCGGTGAGGCGCTCACGGACGCGCTCGGCCACGTCCGCGTAGCGGGCCTCCGCCCCGTACCGGGTGGGCTGGTAGTAGCGCTTTCCCTTGACCGCGTCCGGCGCGTACTGCTGGGCGGCGATGCCTCCGGGGACGTCGTGCGGATACACGTATCCCTGGGCGTGGCCGAGCTTGGCCGCGCCCTTGTAGTGGCCGTCGCGCAGATGGGGCGGGACGGGGCCCGCGAGGCCCTTGCGGACGTCTTCCATGGCGGCGCCGATCGCCGTCGTCGCGGAGTTCGACTTCGGGGCCAGGGCCAGGGCGATCGTCGCGTGGCTGAGGGTGAGCGCCGCCTCGGGGAAGCCGATCATCGCGACGGCCTGGGCTGCCGCGACGGCCGTGGGCAGCGCCGTCGGGTCGGCGAGGCCGATGTCCTCGCTCGCGGAGATCATCAGGCGGCGGGCGATGAAGCGGGGGTCCTCACCCGCCTCGATCATGCGGGCCAGATAGTGCAGGGCGGCGTCCACGTCGGAGCCGCGGATGGACTTGATCAGGGCGCTCGCGACGTCGTAGTGCTGGTCGCCGTCCCGGTCGTACTTGACCGCGGCGCGATCGACCGACTCCTCCAGGGTCTGGAGGGTGATCTCCTTCTCCTGCTTCGCGAGGGCCGAACCCGCGCCCGCCTCAAGGGCGGTGAGAGCGCGGCGCGCGTCGCCGCCCGCGATACGCAGCAGGTGAGCCTCGGCCTCATCGGGGAGCGTGACCGCCCCACCGAGACCGCGCTCCTCGGTGAGTGCCCGCCGGAGCAGTGCGCGCAGGTCGTCGTCCGTGAGGGATTCGAGGGTGAGGAGCAGGGAGCGGGACAGGAGCGGCGAGATGATCGAGAAGTACGGGTTCTCGGTCGTCGCCGCGATGAGCGTGACCCAGCGGTTCTCGACGGCCGGCAGGAGCGAGTCCTGCTGGGCCTTGCTGAAGCGGTGGATCTCGTCGAGGAAGAGGACTGTCTCCTTGCCGTGGCCGCCGAGGGCTCTGCGGGCGCCGTCGATGACGGCCCGCACTTCCTTGACGCCCGCGGTGATCGCGGAGAGCTCCACGAAGCGCTTGTTCGTCGCCTTGGAGACGACGTACGCGAGGGTCGTCTTGCCGATGCCGGGCGGGCCCCAGAGGATCACCGACGAAGGTCCGGCGGGGTTGTACCCGCCGTGGGCTCGATCGCCCTCCCCCACGAGGCGGCGCAGGGGTGAGCCCGGCTTCAGCAGATGCTGCTGGCCGACGACCTCGTCGAGGGTACGCGGGCGCATCCGGACGGCCAGGGGGCTGCTGGACGGGTCCTTTTCCTGGCGGTCTTCGGCTGCGGCGGTGAACAGGTCGGGCTCCACGTCGAAAACCCTATGTCACCCCACTGACAATCCCGCCCGGCCCGGTGAAGCAGGGACCCCGGCCGCGGCTCAGCTGGTCCAGAAGTCCCACCAGCGGGTCAGGATCAGCATCCCGATGATCCCGACGTGCAGCACCGGCAGAACCCACGTGAACTCGCCGAAGAACGACCGCAGCCACGACGGCGCGGGCAGGAACCCGTTGCGCACGTTGAACGACGTCACGTACCAGAACATGACGATCGTGGCGACCCACGCCAAAGAGCACCACAGGCACAGCGAGTTGATCCGGTACAGCGACTGGAACTGCAGCCACGTGCAGAAACCGACCCCGAACAGCGTGCCCGCGTTGAACGTCAGCCAGTACCAGCGCGGGAACCGCGCCCGCCCCAGCAGACTCATCCCCACACAGATCACGACCGCGTAGGCCGCGAGCCCCAGCATCGGATTCGGGAACCCGAACGCCGACGCCTGCTCGCTCTTCATGATGTTCCCGCACGACACGACCGGGTTCAGACTGCAGCCCGGCGTGAAGTTCGGGTCCTCGAGCAGCTTGAACTTGTCGATCGTGATGACCCACGCCGCGAGCAGCCCCGCCGCACCGGTGATCACCAGAAGCAGCGCGAAACCCAGGGAGCCCCCGGCACTGCGGGAAGCACCCGCTCCGTCGCCGGTGGAAGAGGCGCTGTCGCTTGCCGTGGTCGTGTTGCTCATCACGCCGTTCCGTCGCTTGAGGTGGTGGCCTGCTGGCAGCCTTATTCTGCCGCACGCTCCTGTGTGTCCACCGTTCGATGGACATAAGCATGTACGGCCGACGGTCCCGAAGCGTTCGCTCCGACGGGGCGCTCCCTGACATGACGACACACATGGCACGAACAGAAAGGAGCGGGTCACACGAGTGACCCGCTCCTTCGTCCGTCCCAGAGGCCCGGCTACGCCAGCTTGCCCTTCAGGACAGTCACGATCTCCTCGACCGCCACCGCCTCCTGTTCGCCCGACTCCATGTCCTTGAGCTGGACGACACCGTCGGCGAGGTCGCGTTCGCCGGCGACGATGGTGAAGCGGGCGCCGCTGCGGTTCGCGTTCTTCATCGCGCCCTTGAGGCCCTTGCCGCCGTACGAGAAGTCGGCGGAGACGCCGGCCCGGCGCAGCTCCGTGACCTTCGAGAAGAGGACGCGGCGCGCCTCGTCGCCGAGCGGCACCGCGAACACGCTGGTGGTGGAGGGGAGTTCGAGCTCCACGCCCTCGGCCTCCAGTGCCAGGACCGTACGGTCGACGCCGAGCGCCCAGCCGACGGACGGCAGCGACGGGCCGCCGATCATCTCGGACAGGCCGTCGTAGCGGCCGCCGCCACCCACCGCGGACTGCGAGCCGAGACCGTCGTGGACGAACTCGAACGTGGTGCGCGTGTAGTAGTCGAGCCCGCGGACCAGCTTCTCGTCGTCCTCGTAGGCGACGCCCTCGGCGGTCAGGAGCTCGCGGACCTGCTCGTGGTACGCCTTGCAGCCGTCGCACAGGTAGTCGCGCAGCGAGGGCGCGCCGACGAGCTGCTTCTGGACGTCGGGGCGCTTGTCGTCGAGGACGCGCAGCGGGTTGATCTCGGCGCGGCGCAGGGTGTCCTCGTCGAGGTCGAGGCCGCGCAGGAAGTCCTGGAGCGCGGCGCGGTAGACGGGCCGGCACTCGCTGTCGCCGAGCGAGTTGAGCAGGATGCGGAAGTCGCGCAGCCCGAGCGAGCGGTACGCCTGGTCGGCCAGGATGATCAGCTCGGCGTCGAGCGCCGGGTCCTCCGCGCCGATCGCCTCGGCGCCGACCTGCGAGAAGTGCCTGTAACGGCCCTTCTGGGGGCGCTCGTAGCGGTAGTACGAGCCCGAGTACCAGAGCTTCACCGGGAGGTTGCCGGCCTTGTGGAGGTTGGCCTCCAGGGCGGCGCGCAGCACGGATGCGGTGCCTTCGGGGCGCAGGGCGAGCTGGTCGCCGCCCTTGGTCTCGAAGGCGTACATCTCCTTGGTGACGATGTCGGTGGACTCACCGACACCGCGCGCGAACAGCTCGACGTTTTCAAAGCCGGGCGTCTCGACGTAGCCGTAGCCGGAGTTCCTCAGCGGGGTGGAGATGGCGTCGCGCACCGCGAGGTACGTCGCGGAGTCGGGGGGAAGCAGGTCGTACGTGCCCTTGGGGGCCTGAAAGGTGCTCACGGAAGTCTCTCGTCACATTCCTCGTCGGGGAGCCTCGAAGGAGGTTCCCTGGCCGGCGGCCACCTGCCGCAGATATGGGTTGGTGGCGCGCTCCTGGCCGATGGTCGTCTGGGAGCCGTGCCCGGAGAGCACCACGGTCCGGTCGTCGAGCGGCAGGCACACGCGTGCCAGCGATTCGAGCATGTCGTCCATGGAGCCACCGGGCAGATCGGTGCGTCCGATGGAGCCGGCGAAGAGCAGATCCCCGGAGAAGAACACGGACGGGATGTCCGCGCTCTCGGGCATCGCGAAGGTCACCGACCCCTTGGTATGACCCGGCGCGTGCGCCACGGTCAGGTCGAGACCGGCCAGCTTCAGTTCGGCGCCGTCGCTCAGCTCCCGCACGTCGTCGGGCTCCCCCACGGTCAGCTCACCCATCAGCGGCATGCCGATGGAGCGGCCGAGCGCCTTCTCCGGATCGCTCATCATGTAGCGGTCGGAGGGGTGGATCCACGCCGGGACGTCATGGGCCCCGCACACGGGGACGACGGAGGCGACGTGGTCGATGTGGCCGTGCGTGAGGATGACGGCGACCGGCTTGAGCCGATGCTTCTTGAGCGCGTCCTCGACTCCCTGGGTGGCCTGGTGGCCGGGGTCGATGATCACGCACTCCTCACCCGCGGCGGGGGCAACCAGGTAACAGTTGGTGCCCCAGGCCCCGGCGGGGAACCCGGCAATCAGCACGATCGTCCTTCGTATGTCGTCCGGCGGAAGTGTGTCCGCAGAAGAATGCGGCAGATCAGAGCCTACCGGCGCTGCCGATTCCACAGCTAACCCATATACGGTACGGGGCACACAGCAGGCGGTCGTAACAGGTCCAGTTCAGACCCGGTTCGTCCCGTTCGGATCACTTCGGATCGGTTCGGAATCAGGTCTCGCGACGTACGAGGAGTAGACCCGGTGGTCAGCAACGATCAGCGGCGGCGGCAGCTCGCCCGGGAGAAGTTCTTGCGGCAGCAGCAGCGGCGGGAGTCGGCGCGGCGCAGGGCGCGCACACGCAACACGGTGATCGCGTCGGCGTTGGCCGTGGTCGTGGTGGCGGGCGCCGGCGCGTTCGCCGCCGGGGCCTTCGACGGCAAGGACAAGAAGGACTCCGCGGCCTCCAAGCCGAGCGCGAGCCCCTCCAAGGCCGCCGACCCGTGCGAGAAGCCCGCCGCGGGCAAGGTGAAGCCGCTCAGCTGGAAGAAGGAGCCGGCGCTCACCATCGACAAGTCGGCCGGCTACACGATGAACCTCGCGACGACGTGCGGCGACATCGGCCTCGACCTCAAGGCGAAGGAGGCTCCGCACACGGTCAACTCCTTCGACTTCCTCGCCGGCAAGGGTTTCTTCGACCACACCAAGTGCCACCGCCTCACCACCGAGGGCATCTACGTCCTGCAGTGCGGCGACCCCAAGGGCACCGGCTCGGGCGGCCCGGGCTACACCATCCCGGACGAGAACCTGAAGGACAAAAGCCTCAAGGCGAACGTCTATCCGGCGGGCACCGTGGCGATGGCGAACACCGGCCAGAAGCACACCGGCGGCAGCCAGTTCTTCCTCGTCTACCAGGACAGTCAGTTGCCGCCGAGCTACACACCGTTCGGGACCATTTCCGATTCCGGCATGAAGGTGCTCAAGAAGATCGCCGCCGCCGGCGCCCAGCCCGCGGACCCCACGACACAGAACACCGCCCCGAACGCAACCGTCGTGATCAACAAGGCGACAGTCACCAAATCCTGACCCCCCAGGAGCGAAAATTTCGGTCGCGCGGGATGCGGACAGCCGCCCCGCCGGTCGCCTATGTTGGCCGTGACGAAACTGTGGACGATGCCCGGGGCCCCAAGGCGCCTCGCGGGCATCATGTGGAGGAGGCGCTGTGAGCAGCGACCCGTGGGGCCGCGTCGATGAGACGGGGACCGTGTACGTGCGTTCGGCCGACGGCAGCGAGCGTGAAGTCGGTTCGTGGCAGGCAGGTTCTCCTGACGAGGCCCTCGCCTACTTCAAGCGCAAGTACGACGGCCTGGTCGTCGAGATCGGGCTCCTCGAGCGCCGGGTGCAGACGACCGACCTGTCGGCGAAGGACGCCACGACCGCCATCGAGCACCTGCGCGAGCAGGTGACCGATGCGCACGCCGTCGGCGATCTGGAGGCTCTGGGCAAGCGCCTGGACAAGCTCGTCGAGACCGTCGACGCGCGCCGTGAGGAGCGCAAGGTCCAGAAGGCGAAGCAGTCCGACGAGGCGCGGCTCGCCAAGGAGGCCCTGGTCACCGAGGCCGAGGAGCTGGCCCAGAGCGAGCAGTGGCGCGCGGCCGGCGAGCGGCTGCGGGCTCTGGTGGACACCTGGAAGGGTCTGCCGCGTCTGGACCGCAAGTCGGACGACGAGCTGTGGCACCGTTTCTCGCACGCGCGCTCGGCGTTCTCGAAGCGCCGCAAGGCGCACTTCGCCTCGCTGGACGCGCAGCGCGAGGATGCCCGTCAGGCCAAGGAGAAGCTGGTCGCCGAGGCCGAGTCGCTGTCGGGCTCGACCGACTGGGGGACCACGGCCGCCCGGTACCGCGAGCTGATGACGGACTGGAAGGCCGCGGGCCGCGCCCAGCGCGAGCACGAGGACGACCTGTGGAACCGCTTCCGCGGTGCCCAGGACGTGTTCTTCGCGGCGCGCAGCTCGGTCTTCGCCGAGCGGGACGCCGAGCAGGGCGAGAACCTCAAGCTCAAGGAGGAGCTCGCCGACGAGGCCGAGAAGCTCCTGCCGATCGGGGATCTGAAGACGGCCCGCGCCGCCTTCCGCTCGATCAACGAGCGCTGGGAGGCCATCGGCCACGTGCCGCGCGACGCGCGTCCGAAGGTCGAGGGCCGGATGCACGCCGTGGAGCGGGCACTTCAGGAGTCCGAGGAGACTGAGTGGCGCCGGACGAACCCGGAGGCACGCGCGCGTGCCGAGGGGCTCACCGGTCAGCTGCAGGCCGCGGTCGACAAGCTGCGGGGCCAGATCGACACGGCCCGCGCGCAGGGCAACAACGCGAAGGCCGACAAGCTGGAGCGTGAGCTCGACGGCCGTCAGGCGCTGCTCGACCAGGCGCTCAAGGGCCTGCACGAGTTCGGCGGCTGAGCAGTCATCGCATGATGGGAAGGGCCCCCGGCGCTGAGCGCCGGGGGCCCTTCCCATGTCTGTCGGCTACGGTCTGCGCGCCGACGTCACGCGGTAGACGTCGTAGACGCCCTCCACTCCCCTGACCGCCTTCAGGACGTGACCCAGGTGCTTGGGGTCGCCCATCTCGAAGGTGAAGCGGGAGGTGGCCACCCGGTCGCGGGACGTCTGCACGGCCGCGGACAGGATGTTGACGTGCTGGTCGGACAGGACCCTGGTGACATCCGAGAGCAGCCGCGAGCGGTCGAGGGCCTCGACCTGTATGGCGACGAGGAAGACCGAGGACTGCGTGGGCGCCCACTCGACCTCGAGGATCCGCTCGGGCTCACGGGACAGCGACTCGACGTTCACACAGTCGCTGCGGTGCACCGACACGCCGCTGCCGCGCGTGACGAAGCCGATGATGGGGTCGCCGGGGACGGGCGTGCAGCAGCGGGCCAGCTTGACCCACACGTCCTCGACGCCCTTGACGACCACGCCGGGGTCGGCGTTCGCCCGGCGCTTGGAGCGGCCGCGCGACGGGGGTGCGCTCTCGGCGATGTCCTCGTTGGCGGCCTCCTCGCCGCCGAGGGCCTGGACGAGCTTCTGGACGACGCTCTGCGCGGTGACGTGGCCTTCGCCGATCGCCGCGTACAGGGACGAGATGTCGGGGTAGCGCATCTCGTGCGCGAGCGTGACCAGCGAGTCGCCCGTGAGGATCCGCTGGATCGGCAGGTTCTGCTTGCGCATGGCGCGGACGATGGCGTCCTTGCCCTGCTCGATCGCCTCGTCGCGGCGCTCCTTGGAGAACCAGGCACGGATCTTGTTGCGCGCCCGGGGCGACTTGACGAAGCCGAGCCAGTCGCGGGACGGGCCCGCGCCCTCGGCCTTGGAGGTGAAGACCTCCACCAAGTCGCCGTTGTCCAGGGTCGATTCGAGCGGAACGAGCCGCCCGTTGACCCGTGCTCCTATGGTCCGGTGGCCGACCTCGGTGTGGACCGCGTACGAGAAGTCCACCGGGGTCGCACCGGCCGGCAGCGCTATGACATCGCCCTTCGGCGTGAAGACGAAGACCTCGTTGCGCGAGAGGTCGAAGCGCAGGGACTCCAGGAACTCGCCCGGGTCCTCCGTCTCCTTCTGCCAGTCGAGCAACTGGCGCAGCCACGCCATGTCGTTGAGGTGGTCGTCCTTGCCCGTGCTCTTCGGGGCGTCGGAGCGCACCTTGGAGGCACCGGCGACGGCCTCCTGCTTGTACTTCCAGTGCGCCGCGATGCCGTACTCGGCGCGGCGGTGCATGTCGAACGTACGGATCTGCAGCTCAACGGGCTTGCCGTTGGGGCCGATCACCGTCGTGTGGAGCGACTGGTACATATTGAACTTGGGCATCGCGATGTAGTCCTTGAACCGGCCGGGGACCGGGTTCCATCGCGCGTGCACCGTGCCGAGGGCGGCGTAACAGTCCCTCACCGTGTCGACAAGGACACGGATGCCCACCAGGTCGTAGATCTCCGCGAAGTCACGGCCGCGGACGATCATCTTCTGGTAGACGCTGTAGTAGTGCTTCGGGCGGCCGGTGACGGTCGCCTTGATGCGGGCGGCGCGCAGGTCGCTCTGCACCTCGTCGGTCACTATGGCGAGGTACTCGTCGCGCTTGGGCGCGCGCTCGGCCACCAGACGCACGATCTCGTCGTACATCTTGGGGTAGAGGATCGCGAAGGCGAGGTCCTCCAGCTCCCACTTGATGGTGTTCATGCCCAGCCGGTGCGCCAGCGGGGCGTAGATCTCCAGCGTCTCGCGGGCCTTCTTCTCCTGCTTCTCGCGCTTGAGGTACCGCATCGTGCGCATGTTGTGCAGGCGGTCGGCGAGCTTGATGACCAGGACGCGCGGGTCCTTGGCCATCGCGACGACCATCTTGCGGACGGTCTCGGCCTGCGCGGCCTCGCCGAACTTGACCTTGTCCAGCTTGGTGACGCCGTCTACGAGCAGGGCGACCTGGTCGCCGAAGTCGCGGCGCAGGGTGTCCAGGCCGTACTCGGTGTCCTCGACCGTGTCGTGCAGCAGGCCCGCCATCAGCGTCGCGGGGTCCATGCCGAGCTCGGCGAGGATCGTCGTCACCGCGAGCGGGTGCGTGATGTACGGGTCGCCGCTCTTGCGCTTCTGACCGCGGTGCCAGCGCTCGGCGACCTGGTAGGCGCGCTCGACCTGGCGCAGCGTGGACGTCTCGATCTTCGGGTCGTTGCTGCGCACTATCCGCAGCAGGGGCTCGAGAACGGGGTTGTACGGGTTCGAGCGCTGGACGCCGAGACGGGCGAGGCGGGCGCGGACGCGGTTCGAGGAGCCGGAGCGGGCGGGCGGGCCCGCTGCGGGGCGCACCACGGGCGGGGCGGGCGGGGCGGCAGGGGCCGGGGCGGTGGCCTCGGGGCCGGGGGCCGGACGCGTGTCGGCGGGAGGCTTGGGGCGCGGCTGCTGCTCGGCCGCCTTGCCGCCCGGCGTGCCGGCGGCGCTCTGCCCGGTCTTCCCGGGCTTCGCGGGCGCGGCTGCGGCAGCCGCGGCCTGGCCGGCCTTCTGGTCGGGCTTGGCGGCTGTGGGTACCCCCACGCGCTCGGCGCTGGGGGAGAGTGGCTTGGCCTCGTCTGGCAACGGCGCTCCTCGTGCGCGACGGGTCCCCCGTTCAGGTCCCGGAGAGCCCATGGTATCGACACTGGGCCGCTCGCTCGCCTTCGGCCGGTGGGACAGCTTTCAACCGAACAAACGCAAAAGGCGGGCACCGGATTCCTCCGGGCCCGCCTTTACGCCTGTGACCAGGTGTTCAGACCATGAGCAGTGAGTCCAGCGGGGCGCCGTCGAGGGCCGGGAGCAGCCGCTCGCGGCCGCTCAGGAAACCCAGCTCCATCAGGACGGCGATGCCGGCGACCTCGGCGCCCGCGCGCCGGATGAGCCGCACCGACGCCTCGGCCGTACCACCGGTGGCGAGGACGTCGTCGATCACCATGACCCGGTCACCCACGACCAGGTCCTCGGCGTGCACCTCGATCTCGGCCGACCCGTACTCGAGGTCGTACGACTGGCTGAGCGTCGCCCCGGGGAGCTTGCCGGCCTTGCGTACGGGGATGAAGCCGAGCCCGGCGCGTACGGCGACGGGGGCGCCCAGGATGAACCCGCGCGCCTCCAGGCCGACGACCTTGGTGGCGCCGTTCGCTACGCAGAGCTCCGCGAGGGCGTCGGTGAGTGCCGTGAAGGCCGACGGGTCCGCCAGGAGCGGGGTGATGTCCTTGAACATCACGCCCGGCTCCGGGTAGTCCGGCACATCGCGGATGCGGCTGAGCAGCAGCTCCTTGATGTCGGTCATCGGCGCTTCCCCGAGGGCCGCCCGCGGCCTCGGTTGCGCGACGCGGGCTGATGCCGCGGGCCGACGACCGCGGTCGCGGCCTCGTCGTCCGACGGGTCGTCGTAGTCGTCGTCCTGCGGCTCCGGGGCCTCGGCGGACTCGCCCTTGGCGGCCGCCGACGCGCGCTTGGCGAGCACGCGCTTCTTCAGGGCCTTGATCTGCGGTTCGCGTTCCTTGAGGTCGGCGACGAGCGGAGTGGCGATGAAGATCGACGAGTACGCACCGGCCGCGAGGCCGACGAACAGCGACAACGAGATGTCGTTGAGCATGCCCGCGCCGAGGAAGCCACCGCCGATGAACAGCAGGCCCGCCACCGGCAGCAGCGCGACGACCGTGGTGTTGATCGAACGCACCAGCGTGCCGTTGATGGAGCGGTTGGCAATCTCGCTGTACGTGTAGCGGGTCTGCTTGGTGATGTCCTTCGTGCCCTCCTTCAAGGAGTCGAAGACGACCACCGTGTCGTAGAGCGAGTAACCGAGGATGGTCAGCAGACCGATGATGGTGCCCGTGGTGACCTCGAAGCCGACCAGCGCGTAGATCCCGACCGTGATCGTGATGTCGTGGATCAGTGCCACCAGGGCCGCGACCGCCATGCGCCACTCGAAGGCGATGGCCAGATAGATCACCACGAGGATCATGAACACGATCAGGCCGGTCCATGCCTTGTTGGCGATCGTCTCGCCCCAGCTGGGTCCGACGAGGTCGGCGTTGATCTTCGCCTCGGGGACGTTGAGGTCCTTCGCGAGTTCGGTCTTGATCTGGTCGGACTTCGCGGTGTCCACGCCGGAGATCTGGATGCGCAGACCGCCGGTGCCGAGCTCCTGGACGATCGCGTCGTGCCCGGAGGCCGCTTCGGCGGAGCGCTCCGCCGTGCCGGCGGAGACGCTGGTCTTCGGGGTGGTGAAGACCGCGCCGCCCTCGAACTCGATGCCCATGTTCAGACCACGCACCGCCAGGCCGACGATGGCCGTGATGGTGATCAGGATCGAGATGCCGTACCAGATCTTGCGCTTGCCGATGAAGTCGTAGCCGACTTCACCGCGGATGAGCCGGGCGCCGAGATGGCCGAGCTTCGACATCTCACGCCTCCTTCGTGTCGACAGGGCCTACGGGAGAGCCGGGAGCACGGCGCGTGCGACGCAGTGGCGGCTTGGCGCCGAGGCGCTTCGGGTCGAGCCCGGACCACGGATGTCCGTTCGCGAAGAACTTCTTGCGGGCCAGGAGCGTCATCAGCGGCTTGGTGAACAGGAAGACGACGACCACGTCGAGCACGGTGGTCAGGCCGAGCGTGAACGCGAAGCCCTGGACCTTGCCGACGGTGACGACGAACAGCACCGCGGCGGCGAGGAACGACACGAAGTCGGAGACCAGGATCGTGCGCCGGGCCCGCGGCCAGGCGCGCTCGACGGAGGGCCGCAGCGAGCGGCCCTCACGGATCTCGTCCCTGATGCGTTCGAAGAACACGATGAACGAGTCGGCCGTGATACCGATCGCCACGATCGCGCCGCAGACCGCCGGCAGGTTCAGCGCGAACCCGATGGCCGGGCCGAGGAGCGTCATGATCACGTAGGTGAGGATCGCGGACACCATGAGCGAGGCGAGCGCGATCAGCGACAGGCCGCGGTAGTAGACCACCAGGTAGATCACGACCAGCAGGAGGCCGATGGCGCCGGCGATCAGACCGGCGTGCAGCTGCTC
This sequence comes from Streptomyces sp. NBC_01003, assembly GCF_045162695.1. Taxonomy (NCBI): domain Bacteria; kingdom Bacillati; phylum Actinomycetota; class Actinomycetes; order Kitasatosporales; family Streptomycetaceae; genus Streptomyces; species Streptomyces sp. NBC_01003. The sequence goes on along the minus strand of NZ_CP108707.1, from coordinate 8,023,665 downwards.
ACCACCGAGGGCCGCGGTGACCGTCGTGACGCTCTGCTCCTGGAAGGAGAGCGGGAGCGCACCGTAGGACAGCACGTTGGCGAGGTCCTGGGCGGACTGCTGGTCGAAGCTGCCGGAGATCTCCGCGCTGCCGCTCAGGGTCGAGCTGACGCTGGGGGCCGAGACCACGTCGCCGTCGAGCACGATGGCGAACTGGTTCATCGGCGGCTGCTGCTGCGAGAGCTTGCTGGTGATCTTCGCGAACTTCTTCGAGCCGCCGCCCGTGAAGTCCATGTTGACGACCCAGGCGCCGGTCTGCTGGTTGATCGTGGCCTGCGCCTTGTCGACGTCCTTGCCGTTCACCTCGGCGGGGCCGAGGACGTACTTCTCCCACTGGCCGGACGAGTTCTTACCGCACGCCACGGCGGTGTCCTCGGGCCTGACGCCCGAGGTGACCTGGCTGCGGGCGGCCTTGTCGGTGCAGTCGAGGTCCGTGAACTTCTTCTGCAGTGCGGCGGTGGCCGCGTCCGGGGTGGGGCTGGCCGAGGGGGTGGGCTTGCCGCTCGCGGAGGCGCTCGGCGACGGGGAGGAGTCGGCCTTCAGACCGTCGGTGACGGCGCGGCCCTGCGAGGTCGCGGACGAGGTCGGCGAGGCGGTCGGCGTGCTGGACGCCTTGTCCTTGCTGCCGTCCGTGGCCTTGTCGGTCGCCTTGTCAGTCGCCTTGTCGGTGGCCTTGCCCTTGCCCGAGCCGGAAGGGCTGGCGGAGGGCTCGGGAGTGGGCGCACCGGCGGCCACGGTGAGCACGGGGCGGAAGTAGAGCTGGGCGGTCGTGCCGACCTGCTCGCGCGCCTGCGCCTCGTTCGTCCCCTTGGGGATGTTGACGATGATGTTGTCGGAGCCCTGGGTCTGGACCTCGGACTCCGTGACGCCCAGACCATTGACGCGGCGCTCGATGATGCTCACGGCCGTGTTCATGTTGGTCTGGTTGACCGCGTTCTTCTGACCCGGCTCGCTCTTCGCCTTGAGCGTGATGCTCGTACCACCGGCGAGGTCGATGCCCAGGCGCGGTGTGGTGTGGCCGGACAGGAACATCCCGCCGGTCAGCGCCACCATCGCGATCAGGATGAAGGCCAGTGTGCGGCCCGGCCTGCTCTGGGCGCCGTGACTTCGGCCCTTCTTGGGTGCTGCCACCTTCTCGTTCTCCCTCTCCATCCGTCCCGCAGCGGGGTACGTGCCCGGACGGCCATGAAATGGTGTCGAGAATCCGTGCGGAAATCACACGTCCGGGACCGCGGAGCGCGAGCGGGCGCGCGCGGTCCTGGGGGCGTGACTACTTCGCGTCGGACTCGCCGTCGGTCTTCTTCGGCTCAGCGCCGTCGGCCTCGGAGGCTACGTCAGTGGCAGCAGCCTCGTCCTTCTTGTCGAGGTCGATGCGCGAGTCGTCCGAGGCGTCGGCGGGCTCGTCGGTCTCGGTGAGGGAGGAAGCGTCGTCCGGCACGACCGCACCATCGGCGCCGAGGGCGTCGTGGTCATCGTTGTCGTCACTCTCGGTGCCGTGGACGATGCGGTTGTACTCGTCGTCGGCCAGGACCGCGCCGATCGAGTTCTTCGCGTAGACGGCGTGGACGCCGGGGGCCACCTCCAGAAGGACCATCTCGTCGTGGACCTCCTTGACGGTGGCGTACATGCCCCCGATCGTGCGGACGCCGGAACCGGGCTGCATCTGGTCCCGCATCTGGCCTGCCGCCTGCTGCTTCTTCTTGGCGGAGCGGGTCATCAGGAACATGGCCCCGATGAGCACGATGAACGGGAGGAGGGTCACGATATTCACGGGACGGAAATTCCTTCGCACGACCGCGCACGTAGGCGGCCTGTTGGATGGGGGTGGGCACGCCGTCCACAAGGGCGGCATCGGCGGAGTCTAAGCGAGTCCGCACTCCAGGAACAACGCTCAGCATGGCACCGGGGTTCCTGACCTGGCGACTACCCTGCGCGATCACGCCCCGAACAGGTCCCCTTGTCCGCTTGTTCCCCTTGTCTGCTGGGGCGGCGTGAGGCCGAGGTGGGCCCAGGCCGCGGGCGTGGCGACCCGGCCTCGCGGCGTACGGGCGAGCAGACCTTCTCGTACGAGGAAGGGTTCGGCGACCTCCTCGACCGTCTCGCGCTCCTCCCCCACGGCGACCGCGAGAGTGGAGAGGCCGACGGGGCCGCCGCCGAAGAGCTTGATCAGGGCTTCGAGGACGGCGCGGTCGAGCCGGTCCAGACCGCGGCCGTCCACCTCGTAGACGCCGAGGGCCACCCCGGCGATGTCACGGGTGATGTGGCCGTCGGCCTTGACCTGCGCGTAGTCGCGGACCCGGCGCAGCAGACGGTTGGCGATACGGGGGGTGCCGCGGGAGCGGCCGGCGATCTCGGCGGCGCCCTGGGGGTCGATCTCCACGTCGAGGAGGTCCGCGGAGCGGTGGATGACGCGCTCCAGCTCGGCCGGCTCGTAGAACTCCATGTGCGCCGTGAAGCCGAAGCGGTCGCGCAGCGGCGGGGGCAGGAGGCCCGCGCGCGTGGTGGCGCCGACGAGGGTGAACGGGGGCAGCTCCAGCGGGATGGCCGTGGCGCCGGGGCCCTTGCCGACGATGACGTCGACCCGGTAGTCCTCCATCGCCATGTAGAGCATCTCTTCGGCGGGGCGGGACATGCGGTGGATCTCGTCGAGGAAGAGGACCTCGCCCTCCTGGAGGGAGGAGAGGATCGCGGCCAGGTCGCCGGCGTGCTGGATGGCCGGGCCACTGGTGATCCGGATGGGGGCGCCCATCTCGGCCGCGATGATCATGGAGAGCGTGGTCTTGCCGAGGCCGGGCGCGCCGGAGAGCAGGACGTGGTCGGCGGTGGCCCCACGCGCGCGTGCCGCCCTGAGGACCAGGTCGAGCTGCTCGCGGACCTTCTCCTGGCCGATGAACTCGCCCAGGTCCTTGGGGCGCAGGGCGGCCTCGACCGCCTGGTCCTCGCCGTCGGCGACAGAGCCCACGAGCCGCTCGGTGTCGGGCGTCGCGTCGGTCGTGTCGTCCCAGTTCATGAGGTGTGCCTCGCGATGGTGGTGGTTCGGGCGGGGAGCGGGCGCGGCCGGGTCAGCGGGTGCGGTTCAGCGTCTGGAGCGCGGCCTTGAGGAGCTTGCCGACCTGCGGCGTGCCGCCCTCCTCCTCGGCCTGCGGGGCGACGGCCTCGATGGCCTCGTCGGCCTCGCGCGTGGCATAGCCGAGCCCGATGAGCGCGGCGTGCAGCTGGTCGCGCCAGCCCGACGTCACGGGGGCGCCCACGCGTGCACCGGTGCCGAGGGGCGCACCGAGCCGGTCCTTGAGTTCGATGAGCAGCTTCTGGGCGCCCTTCTTGCCGATGCCGGGCACGGCGGTGAGCGACTTCTCGTCACCGGAGGCGACAGCGCCGCGCAGCGCGTCGGGGCTGTGCACGGCGAGCATCGCCTGCGCGAGGCGCGGGCCGACGCCGCTGGCGGTCTGCAGCAGCTCGAAGGTCTGCCGCTCGTCGTCGTCGGCGAAGCCGTACAGCGTGAGCGAGTCCTCGCGTACGACGAGGGAGGTGGCGAGCTTGGTCTGCTGGCCGATGCGGAGGCCGGAGAGCGTGTTCGGAGTGCACTGGACGGCCATGCCGATGCCGCCGACCTCGACCACCGCGGTGTCAGGGGCGAGCGCGGCCACCGGGCCGCTGACGAAGGCGATCATGCGATACGGCCTTTCGGTGCTGTGGCTGATTTCGATGCGTGCAGGGCGACGGCCTGCTGGAGTCTGTTCTGCGCGGGGGCGCGCCAGATGTGGCAGATGGCGAGGGCCAGAGCGTCGGCCGCGTCGGCGGGCTTGGGAGGAGCGTCCAGTCTCAGCAGGCGCGTCACCATGGCGCCCACCTGAGCCTTGTCGGCCCGTCCGCTGCCCGTCACGGCGGCCTTGACCTCGCTGGGCGTGTGGAGGGCTACGGGGATGCCGCGGCGGCTGGCGCAGAGCATCGCGACCGCGCTCGCCTGGGCCGTCCCCATGACCGTCCGCACGTTGTGCTGGCTGAACACCCGCTCCACGGCGACGAATTCGGGCCGGTACTCGTCCAGCCACTGCTCGATGCCCTGCTCGATGGCGACGAGGCGGTGGCCCAACTCCGCGTCGGCCGGGGTCCGTACGACGCCGACACCGCGCATCGTCAGAGGCCGCCCCGCGACCCCCTCGACCACGCCGACACCGCACCGGGTCAGCCCCGGGTCCACGCCGAGTACGCGCACCCCGCCCCTCCTTCGATAGCCAGTTTGTGCAGGCTATCGGGTACCACTGACAATGCGACGGGCCGACGGGTGTGTGTCCCGTCGGCCCGTGCGCTGCCTGCGTGTCAGGCGTCGACCTTCTCCATGACCTCGTCGCTCACGTCGAAGTTGGCGAAGACGTTCTGCACGTCGTCGCTGTCCTCGAGCGCGTCGATGAGCTTGAAGATCTTGCGGGCGCCCTCCTCGTCCAGCTCGACCTGCATGGTCGGGACGAAGTTGGCGTCGGCCGAGTCGTAGTCGATGCCGGCCTCCTGGAGCGCGGTGCGCACCGCGACCAGGTCGGTGGCCTCGCTGAGCACCTCGAAGGACTCACCGAGGTCGTTGACCTCTTCGGCACCCGCGTCGAGCACGGCACCGAGGACGTCGTCCTCGGACAGCTCACCCTTGGGGACGATCACGACACCCTTGCGGTTGAACAGGTACGAGACGGAGCCGGGGTCGGCCATGTTGCCGCCGTTGCGGGTCATGGCGACACGCACGTCGGACGCGGCACGGTTGCGGTTGTCGGTGAGGCACTCGATGAGCACCGCGACACCGTTGGGACCGTAGCCCTCGTACATGATCGTCTCGTAGTCGGCGCCACCGGCCTCGAGGCCGGCGCCGCGCTTGACCGCGGAGTCGATGTTCTTGTTAGGGACCGAGCTCTTCTTGGCCTTCTGGATGGCGTCGAAGAGCGTCGGGTTGCCGGACACGTCGGAGCCACCCGTGCGGGCAGCGACCTCGATGTTCTTGATCATCTTCGCGAAGAGCTTGCCGCGCTTGGCGTCGATCACGGCCTTCTTGTGCTTCGTCGTAGCCCATTTAGAGTGGCCGGACATCTGCCTGTCTCCTTCGCGTAACCAACCCAGTACGAACTCCCCCTGGCCGCAAGGGCCGGGGGACCCCCCGAGATCCTACAAGGACCCGGCCACCCGCTTCGCCCGCACCATGTCGACGAACAGTGCGTGCATCCTGTGGTCGCCGGTCAGCTCGGGGTGGAAGGACGTGGCGAGGGCGTTTTCCTGCCGTACAGCGACTATGTGCCCGTCGTACTCCGCGAGTACGTCGGCACGGGCGCCCACGGACTCCACCCAGGGGGCACGGATGAAGACGCCCTCCACGGGGTCGCCCTCCACGCCGCGTACGTCGACCGCCGCCTCGAAGGACTCGTCCTGACGTCCGAAGGCGTTGCGGCGCACGATCATGTCGATCCCGCCGACCGTCTCCTGGCCCGAACGCGGGTCGAGGATCTTGTCGGCGAGCAGGATCATGCCCGCACAGGTGCCGTACACCGGCATGCCTGCACGCACGCGCGCGCGGAGGGGCTCCATGAGCCCGAACAGGACGGCCAGCTTGGAGATGGTGGTCGACTCCCCGCCGGGCAGGACGATGCCGTCCACCTCGGCCAGTTCCTCGGGCCGCCGCACGGGCCTGGCCACGGCGTCCGCCGTGGCCAGGGCGACGAGGTGCTCCCGTACGTCGCCCTGGAGCGCGAGGACGCCCACTACGGGAGAGGTCATTACCAGCCCCGGTTCGCGTAGCGCTCGGTCTCGGGGAGGGTGTCGCAGTTGATGCCGACCATGGCCTCGCCCAGGTTGCGCGAGGCGTCCGCGATGATCTTGGGGTCGTCGTAGAAGGTGGTGGCCTTCACGATGGCGGCGGCGCGCTTGGCCGGGTCGCCGGACTTGAAGATGCCGGAGCCGACGAAGACACCCTCGGCACCGAGCTGGCGCATCAGGGCGGCGTCGGCGGGCGTGGCGACACCACCGGCGGAGAACAGCACCACCGGCAGCTTGCCGAGCTCGGAGACCTCCTTGACGAGCTCGTAGGGGGCGCGCAGCTCCTTGGCGGCGGCGTACAGCTCGTTGTTGTCGAAGCCGCGCAGCTTGGCGATCTCGTTCTTGATCTGGCGCAGGTGGCGGACGGCCTCGACGACGTTGCCCGTGCCGGCCTCCCCCTTCGAGCGGATCATGGCCGCGCCCTCGGCGACGCGGCGCAGGGCCTCGCCCAGGTTGGTGGCGCCGCACACGAAGGGGGTCGTGAACGCGAACTTGTCGCTGTGGTTGACCTCGTCGGCCGGGGTGAGAACCTCGGACTCGTCGATGTAGTCGACGCCGAGCGACTGCAGGACCTGAGCCTCCACGAAGTGGCCGATCCGGGACTTGGCCATGACCGGGATGGAGACGGCCTCGATGATCTCCTCGATCATGTTCGGGTCGGACATCCGGGCCACTCCGCCGTCCTTGCGGATGTCGGCCGGCACCCGCTCGAGCGCCATGACGGCCACCGCGCCGGCGTCCTCGGCGATCTTCGCCTGCTCGGCGTCGACGACGTCCATGATCACGCCGCCCTTGAGCTGCTCGGCCATGCCGCGCTTCACGCGCGCGGTGCCGGTGGTTTCGACGAACTGGGGGGTGCTGGACACGGGTGACCTCGCTCGGTGGAAAAGGGGGGCTGCTACTCCACAGAGGAAACGCCCCGCGACCAGTCCACATCAAGGGCCAATATCTGACCGGTGGCTCATTCTTCGCGAACGCGCCTGGTCCCCCTGTTACGTGGTGGGCCTGTCGGCCTATGTGGTGGGCCTGTCGGCGAGCGCGACGGGCGGCTCGTCGTCCATCTCGAAGGCCAGCGGGAACGGCGCATGGCCCGCGAGCCGGAACCAGCGCACCTTGCGATGCCTGCGCAGGGCGCGTGCGGCCCGTACGGCGTCGTTGTGGAAGCGCCGGGCCATGGGCACTCTGCGGACGGCCTGAGCGAGCTCCTCGGCCGCGTCGGGGCCGCCCGGAGCGGCGCGTACCGCCTCCATCTGCCCCGCCTCGCCGAACACGGCCCGCAGCGCCTGGCTCAGCTCGCTCTCGGCGACCTCACGGTGGTCCTCCTCGGCCTGCCGTGCCGCGTGCGCGGCCTCGTACAGGACGATCGAGGCGGCGGGGTCGAGCACTCCGGAGGTGGCCAGCTCCTGCGCCACCGAGGCGCGGCGCAGCAGTTGGGCGTCGAGGGCGGCGCGGGCCGCGTCGATCCGGGCGTGCAGCCGGTCGAGGCGGCCGGCGGTCCAGCTCAGGTAGAGGCCGACCGCGATGAGGAAGACCGCGATCCAGATCAAAGTGGAGGTCACGGGCGCAAAGGCTACAGCCGTGCCCCGCAGCGGCGATCAGCCGCGTACGGGACGGGAGGGACGTACCGGTTTGTGCGCGGGGCGCGCCGGTACGTCCCGTCAGTCGCGGGCGAGCCCGAACCGGGCCCGCAGTCCACTGCGTTCGTCGGTGGCGACGGCCGCGGCGCCGGTGGTCACCGTCTCGTACACGGACAGGATGTCCGCCCCCACGGTCGACCAGTCGAAGCGCCGCACGTGCTTGCTGCCGCGCTCCCGCAGCTCCTCGCGCCGGTCGGCGTCGCCCAGCAGCCGGACGGCCGAGTCCGCGAGGGCGTCCGCGTCCTCGTTGGCGAACAGCTCGCCCGCGCCGCCCTGGTCGAGGACCTGCGCGAACGCGTCGAGGTCCGAGGCCAGGACCGGCGCGCCCGCCGACATGGCCTCGACGAGGATGATGCCGAAGCTCTCGCCGCCGGTGTTGGGGGCCACGTACACGTCGACGCTGCGCAGCAGTCTGGCCTTGTCCTCGTCGCTGACCATGCCGAGGAACTCGACGCGTTCGCGCATCTCGGCGGGCAGGCTCTCGACGGCCTCCTCCTCGTCGCCGCGTCCGGCCACGAGCAGCCGGGTACCGGGCCGCTCGGCCAGGATCCTCGGCAGGGCCTTCATCAGCACGGGAAGGCCCTTGCGGGGCTCGTCGATGCGCCCGATGAAGCCGATGGTGCCGCCCTGCCACTCGGCCTTGGGCTCGGCGCGGGCGAAGAAGTCGACGTCGACGCCGTTCGGGATGACGACGGCGTCCCCGCCGAGGTGCTCCACGAGCGTGCGCCGCGCGTACTCGCTCACCGCGATGCGCGCGCTGATCTTCTCCAGGGCGGGCTGGAGGATCGGATACGCGGCGATCATGGCGCGGGACCGCGGGTTCGACGTGTGGAACGTGGCGACGATCGGGCCCTGAGCCGCCCAGCAGGAGAGCAGCCCCAGCGAGGGCGAGGCCGGCTCATGGATGTGGATCACGTCGAACGTGCCGTCGTGCAGCCAGCGCCGCACCCGCGCGGCGCTCAGGAAGCCGAAGTTGAGCCGGGCGACCGAGCCGTTGTACGGCACGGGGACCGCGCGGCCCGCCGAGACGACGTACGGCGGCAGCGGGGTCTCGTCGTCGGCCGGGGCGAGGACGGACACCTCGTGCCCCAGGGCGATGAGGTGCTCCGCGAGGTCGCGGATGTGGAACTGGACGCCGCCCGGCACGTCCCAGGAGTACGGGCAGACGATGCCGATCTTCACGGTCGGCGCTCCTCGAGGTCAGCGAGCCACAGGCGCTGCAGCATGTGCCAGTCCTCCGGGTGGTCGGCGATGCCGGTGGCGAAGGCATCGGCCAGCGCCTGTGTCATGACAGACGTCTTTTCGGCGCGGGTACCTGTCTCGGGCACCTCGATGGGCGCGTGGATGCGTCCGCGCATGACGGGCGACCCGTCGTACCAGAGGGTGACCGGGAGGAGCAGGGCGCCGGTCTGCTGGGCGAGTAGCGCGGGGCCCGCGGGCATGCGCGCGGTGTCGCCGAAGAACTTCACCTCGACGCCGGACTCGGACAGATCGCGGTCGGCGACGAGGCAGACCAGGCCGCCGGCGCGCAGCCGGCGGGCGAGCGTACCGAAGGCGGATCCCCCTTCGTGCGGCAGGACCTCCATGCCGAGGCTCTCGCGGTACGCCACGAAGCGGTCGTAGAGGGTCTCGGGCTTGAGCCGCTCGGCGACCGTCGTGAACGGGGTCTCCAGCTTCGCGGTGACCCAGGCGCCCGCGAGGTCCCAGTTGCCCAGGTGGGGCAGGGCGATGATGACGCCCCTGTCGGAGGCGAGGCCGTCGGTGAGGTGGTGGACGTCGTCGACGTCGAACCCGTTCCGTACGCGGTCCGCGCTCCAGGACGGCAGCCGGAACGACTCCATCCAGTACCGCAGGTACGAGCGCATACCCGCCCGGGAGAGCTGCTTGAGGCGCTCCGGTGAGGCGTCGGGCACCACGCGCGCGAGGTTGGACTCCAGGCGCAGGACGCTCTTGCCGCGCCGCCTCCACGCGAGGTCGGCGATGGTGCGGCCCAGGCGGACCGCGACGGGCTCCGGGAGCTTCTTGACCGAGCTCCAGCCCGCTCCGTAAAGGGCGTCGACGAGTCGTTCGCGCGCGTTGCTCACGATGCGGTCCCGCTCTCCTGGGAGGCCTCGGCCGCGGCCTCCGCGTCGGCCTCGGCCGACTCCCTGCGGACGGTCACCATCCGCTGGATCAGCGTCACGAGGCTGCCCGCGGCGACGGCCCACAGGGCGATCGGCAGCACGATCTGGATGCCGGGGACGCCGAACTTGTGCAGCCCCGCGAGGCCCGCGGCGACGAGGGTGATCACGAGCCGCTCGGCGCGCTCCACCAGGCCGTTCACCGCGACGGGCAGGCCGATGGCCTCACCGCGGGCCTTGGTGTACGACACGACCTGGCCGCTGGCGAGGCAGAAGATGGAGACGGCGCACAGCATGTTGTTGTCGCCGGATCCCGCGTACCAGAGGGCGAGGCCACCGAAGATCGCGCCGTCGGCGACGCGGTCGAGCGTGGAGTCGAGGAACGCGCCCCAGCGGCTGGTGCGGCCGAGCTGGCGCGCCATGTTGCCGTCCACGAGGTCCGAGAACACGAACAGCGTGATGACGATCGTGCCCCAGAAGAACTCCCCGCGGGGGAAGAAGACCAGTGCGCCCGCCACGACCCCGGCCGTGCCGAGGAGCGTGACCGCGTCGGGGCTGACCCCGCGACGGATGAGAAACGCGGCGAACGGTGTGAGGACACGCGTGAAAAATGCACGCGCGTACTTGTTCAGCATGGCCTTCCCGAGGGTCGGATGGCCGCGCGGCCCTTCTGGCCACCGGCTGGCCCATCGTAGTCACGCGCGCGCGTGGACGACCGACGGGCACCCGCGCGCCCCGGGGAACCACGTACGACGTATGGACGCACCATGACCGGAGTGCAAAGCTCGAAGACACCGCGGGCGTCGTCGGAGCCGCCATCGCGGGTCCCGCGTGTCCGCGCCCAATGGGACCCCCTCTTCAGCAGGGGTGCCACCTCACCGTGCAAGTAACCGGGAGGCAAGGCATGGGCGACAAGGCGAATACACACCCCGGAGCCGCCGGCAGGGCTACGGCGGCCGACCACCCCTCGTCCGTGAGGAATGTGGTGCTGGTCGGCCACAGCGGATCGGGCAAGACGACATTGGTGGAGGCTCTCGCGCTGACCGCGGGGGCGGTGAACAGGGCGGGCCGGGTGGAGGACGGCACCGCCGTTTCCGACTACGACGACATCGAGCACCGGCAGCAGCGGTCGGTGCAGCTCTCACTGGTGCCCCTCGAATGGGACGGGTACAAGATCAATCTTCTGGACACCCCCGGATACGCGGATTTCGTAGGGGAGCTGAGGGCCGGTCTGCGGGCTGCGGACGCGGCCCTCTTCGTCGTCTCGGCGTCCGACGGGCCCGAGACCATGGCGGGCGCGACGCGCATGGTGTGGGAGGAGTGCGCGGCGGTCGGCATGCCACGCGCCATCGTGGTGACGCATCTGGAGGCGGCGCGCTCCGACTTCGAACAGATGACGCGGACCTGCGAGACGTTCTTCGGCGGCGACGACCCGGATGCCGTCATCCCGCTCTACCTGCCGCTGCACGGCGAGCCGGGGCCGGACGGGCACGCGCCCGTGACCGGTCTCGCAGGCCTCCTGTCGCAGCGTGTGTTCGACTACGCGTCGGGCGAGCGCAAGGAGTCCGAGCCCGACCCCGACCAGCTGCCGCTCATCGAGGAGGCACGCAACCGTCTGATCGAGGGGATCATCGCCGAGAGCGAGGACGAGACCCTCATGGACCGCTATCTGAGCGGCGAGGAGATCGACTACAAGACGCTGGTCGGGGACCTGGAGCGGGCCGTGGCGCGCGGTGTCTTCCACCCGGTGCTGGCCGCGGCGCCCGCGGCGCAGGGCGCCCGGCAGGGCATCGGCACGGTCGAGCTGCTCGAACTCATCACGGGCGGCTTCCCCACTCCCCTGGAGCGCGCGGCCCCGGTGGTCACCACCCCGTCGGGCGACGCGCGCACGGTGAACGTCTGCGATCCGGACGGTCCTCTGGTCGCCGAGGTCGTGAAGACGGCATCCGATCCGTACGTGGGCCGGATCTCGCTGGTACGGGTCTTCTCCGGAACCCTGCGCCCCGACGACACGGTGCATGTCTCGGGACACGGCCTCGCCGACCGCGGCCACGAGGACCACGACGTCGACGAACGCATCGGCGCTCTGTCGTCGCCGTTCGGGAAGCAGCAGCGCGTGCTCTCCCACTGCATCGCCGGCGATCTGGCGTGCGTCGCCAAGCTCGGCCGGGCGGAGACCGGCGACACCCTCTCCGCCAAGGACGACCCGCTCCTCATGGAGCCGTGGGACATGCCGGACCCGCTGCTCCCGCTGGCGATCCAGGCGCACAGCAAGCCGGACGAGGACAAGCTCTCGCAGGGCCTGTCCCGGCTGGTCGCCGAGGACCCCACCATGCGGCTCGAGCAGAACCAGGACACCCACCAGGTCGTCCTGTGGTGCCTCGGTGAGGCGCATGCCGACGTCGCCCTGGAGCGGCTGCGCAACCGGTACGGCGTCCAGGTCGATGTCGTCCCGCACAAGGTCTCGCTCAGGGAGACGTTCGCCGACAGGTCGGCGGGCCGCGGGCGCCATGTGAAGCAGTCCGGCGGGCACGGACAGTTCGCGATCTGCGAGATCGAGGTGGAGCCGCTGCCGAACGGCTCCGGCATCGAGTTCGTGGACAAGGTCGTCGGCGGCGCGGTGCCGCGGCAGTTCATCCCGTCCGTGGAGAAGGGCGTACGGGCGCAGGCCGCGAAGGGCGTGGCCGCGGGCCATCCCCTCATCGATGTGCGGATCACGCTGCTCGACGGGAAGGCGCACTCGGTGGACTCCTCCGACGCGGCGTTCCAGACGGCGGGCGCGCTGGCACTGCGGGAGGCGGCCGCGGACGCGAGGATCCATCTCCTGGAGCCGGTCGCCGAGGTGCAGGTGCTCGTCGCCGACGACTACGTGGGCGCGGTGATGAGCGATCTGTCGGGGCGGCGCGGCCGCGTGGTCGGCACGGAACAGACACCGGGGTCTCGCACGCTCGTACGGGCCGAGATCCCGGAGATCGAGATCGGCCGGTACGCGGTGGACCTGCGGTCGCTGTCGCACGGCACGGGGCGGTTCAGCCGGGCGTACGCGCGGCACGAGCCGATGCCCCCGCAGCTGGGCGACAGGATGCGCGAACAGGCCGAGGACGCCTCGTAGTTGGCCCTCCCGCGGCCACCCGACAGCCAGGCCGCCCGCCCGGTCCCCTTCCGGGCGGGCGGCTTCGGCCGTCCCCTGACGGATGTCGGTGCGCCCGGATACGCTGAATACCTGATCAAGCCGATGACCTGATCAACAGGTGTGCGGAGCAAGGAAGTCGGGAAAGCCGCAGGAGCGAAGGCGCGCGGCGATGGGGGCGGCAGTGGCGGACGACGTATTCGACTTCAGGCCCGGGGCGCAGGTGCCGTTGCACGGCTCCGCGGGCCAGACCGCGGCCACATACGCCCTGGCTTCGGCGGCGTACCGGGACGCGAAGGTGGACGATCTGCTCGCCGCCAACAGCGAGTGGCACAAGTCCGAAGTGAAGAAGGGCATTTGGTCGCTGGCCGCGCCGAATCTGGGCGAGGCGTTCTCGCGGGCCGTCCAGGGCCGGCTGCTCGGCGGTGCCCGCAAGCCGCTCATCCAGTCCTTCGGCACCGAGCCGCAGGTCGTCGTGGAGCACTGTCTCGCGGCGAACCGGATCCGTAAGCAGCGCGACAGCTGGCTCACGGCCGTGATGGCGCTGTGCGGCCTGCTCTTCCTGCCCGGCCTGATCGTCTGGCTGCTCGTCTTCCAGGTCCGCCGCATGATCGGCAGCCAGGAGAACAAGCGCATGGCAGCGCTGTTCACGGCGCTGATGGTGGCGGTCGCCGCCGTCGCCGTGATCTTCATGGTCAAGCTGCCGTTCACGGGCTTCTGGGCCTGGTATCTGCGGGGGGCGATCGTGGCGCCCGTGGTCGGCTGGCTGTGGGCCCGGCAGATCTGCGAGCGCACGGCGCAGGACATGCGGGAGCGCTGGGACAGCCTGCTCGCGGGCGGCGGCATCGGCGCCAAGATCCCGGAGGCGGTGCCCGGCAGCCCGGGCGAGACGGCCGCCGAGCGGCTGCGCCAGAGCCTCGCCAAGCTGACCGCTGAGCAGCAGTCGAATTCCGTGTTCTACGCGGGGCCCAAGGGCATCCTCGGTATGGGCACCCGCTGGGGCAGCTGGCAGCTCGCCGAGGAGCTGATCCCCCGCGACGAGGGGGCGGAGATCCACCCGTTCCGCAGCTGGGACGTCATACGGGCGGTCCACGACAAGCTGCGGCTCCTGGAGCGCGGCCCGCTGCACACGGGCGGGTTCCCGACGCCGTCGATCAAGCACTGGATCGTCTCGCCGATCGGGGAGAACGCGAAGAAGGTGGCGCGCCCCAGCGGCACCGACGTCGAGGCCTTCCAGATCAAGAACCACGAGATACAGCGGATCTGCAACGAGCAGCAGTTCGGCAGCGGCGACCGCCACTATCTGGGCGTGCAGTTCACGCTCTGGGACGGCCAGTTGGTGATCACGATGCTGATCACGGTGACGGTGCTGCACGAGACGCTGCGCATCGAGATCACGGGCCATGCGCTCGGCCCGGTGCACTCCCTGTTCACGACGAAGCCCGAGCCGAAGGTGAAGGAAGTCGCCAAGGCCATCAAGTTCTGGGAGACGGTGGAGAAGAAGCTCCCCCTCATCGAGCCCGACGAGGTGGTCCGCCTCGCGGTGCGCGCGCCCTTCACCTGGTATCCGCCGCTCCTGGACTTCATAGGCGGCAAGCTGATCCTGCCCGAGCCCTTCGGACTGCGGCACGCCTGGGCGGACAAGCCGTGGCGGCACCGCTTCATGGCGGACGACGCGCTGCGCACGGCCACCCCGGTCCTGCGTGTGGTGCACGCGGCGGCCATCAAGGTCCTTGAGGAGAACGGCGTGGACACGGAGAAGTTCGGTACACGGTCGTCGTTCCTCAGCAACCTGGTCCAGGCCCCGACGCCCATGAACGCCGACGCGTACGACGCGTAGCCGGGCCCGGCCGGCCCGGGGCGTGCGGGCCCGGCCGGCCGGTCACGATCGGCTCAGTCGGCGTCCGGCCAGGCCTTGGCGAGCGCGGTCCTGGTGTCGCCGAGCAGCTGCGGCAGCACCTTGGTGTGTCCCACGACGGGCATGAAGTTGGTGTCGCCGCCCCAGCGAGGAACGATGTGCTGGTGCAGATGCGCGGCGATGCCGGCCCCCGCGACCGCGCCCTGGTTCATGCCGATGTTGAAGCCGTGCGCCCCGGACGCGGTGCGCAGTGCGGCCATCGCGCGCTTGGTGAAGAGGGCCAGCTCGGCGGTCTCGCCGTCGTCCAGGTCCGTGTAGTCGGCGACGTGCCGGTACGGCAGCACCATCAAGTGCCCGCCGTTGTACGGGTAGAGGTTGAGGATCGCGTAGACGCTCGCGCCGCGCGCCACGATCAGCGCTTCCTCGTCGGTCATGCCGGGTGCGGCACAGAAGGGACAGCCGTCGTCGGCGCCCGGTCCGGTCGGCTTGTTCTCCCCCTGGATGTAGGCCATCCGGTGCGGCGTCCAAAGGCGCCCGAACCCGTCCGGCTCACCCACCGGCCCCGTGTGCTGCTCCGGCTCACTCGTCATGAGGTGCAGCATATGGCTTCGCCCGTTCGGAGCGTGTCGGCGGGGCAGGTCCCGGTCCCCGGCCGCGATCCTTGACCGATGGACGAGAGACGGCGCACGCCGTGGGAGCACCGGATGGAGACCCCGCTGTCGCTGGCGGCTCTGCTGTTCCTCGCGTCGTACGCGATCAGAGTCCTGGGGCACGGGCTTCCACAGGCGGTGCGCGACGCGTGTCTCGCGGTGACCGCCGCCGCCTGGGCCGTCTTCGCGCTGGACTTCGCCGTCAGGTGGCGCCACAGCGGCATGGGGCTCTCGTTCGTGCATCGCCACTGGCTGGACGCGGTGGTCGTGGTGCTGCCTCTGCTGCGCCCGCTGCAGGTCGTGCGGACCTACGACGCCGTGCAGCGCCGGCACGAACAGCCGCGGCTCAGCCTGCACGCGCGCGTGGCGACCTACGCCGGCATGTCCGCCTTGCTGCTCGGATTCGCCGCATCCCTGGCCATGTACCAGGTCGAGCGCGGACGGCCGCACGCCACGATCCGTAACTTCGGGGACTCCGTGTGGTGGGCCTGCTCGACGCTGTCGACCGTCGGATACGGCGACATGGTCCCGGTGACCGCGGCAGGGCGCCTGGTGGCGGTGGCGCTGATGGCCTGCGGTCTGGCGCTGCTCGGGGCGATCACGGGCTCGTTCTCGTCCTGGATGTTCCAGGTGTTCCGGCGCGACGGCGACGAGAGGCCCCCGGAAAACTTCCCGGGGGCCTCCTGATGTCGTACGTCCGTGCCGTCAGCGGCGGACGTCAGACCTGCACGCGCTCCTCGACGACCTTGACGATCTTCTCGATCGCCTCGTCGACGGGGATGCCGTTCTCCTGCGAGCCGTCGCGGTAGCGGAAGGAGACGGCGCCGGCCGCCATGTCCTCGTCGCCCGCGATGATCATGAACGGCACCTTCTGCTTCTGCGCGTTCCTGATCTTCTTCTGCATGCGGTCCGAAGAGGAGTCCACGTCGACGCGCAGGCCCTTCTTCTTCGCCTTGGCCGCGAACTCCTCCAGGTACGGGATGTGCGCGTCGCCGATCGGGATGCCGACCGCCTGCACCGGCGCGAGCCAGGCCGGGAAGGCGCCCGCGTAGTGCTCGAGGAGCACCGCGAAGAACCGTTCGATGGAGCCGAAGAGCGCGCGGTGGATCATGACCGGGCGCTGCTTGGTGCCGTCGGGGCCGGTGTACTCCAGGTTGAAGCGCTCCGGCAGGTTGAAGTCGAGCTGCACGGTCGACATCTGCCAGGTGCGGCCGATGGCATCCTTCGCCTGAACGGAGATCTTCGGGCCGTAGAAGGCGGCGCCGCCCGGGTCCGGGACCAGCGGGAGGCCCTGCTTCTCGGCGACCTGGCGCAGCGTCTCGGTGGCCTCTTCCCAGATCTCGTCGGAGCCGACGAACTTCTCCGGGTCCTTGGTCGAGAGCTCCAGGTAGAAGTCGGTCAGGCCGTAGTCGCGCAGCAGCCCGAGGACGAAGGTGAGCGTCTTGTCGAGCTCCTCCGCCATCTGCTCCTTGGTGCAGTAGATGTGCGCGTCGTCCTGCGTGAAGCCACGGGCGCGGGTCAGGCCGTGCACGACGCCCGACTTCTCGTACCGGTACACGGTGCCGAACTCGAAGAGGCGCAGCGGCAGTTCACGGTAGGAACGCCCGCGCGCATCGAAGATCAGGTTGTGCATCGGGCAGTTCATGGGCTTGAGGTAGTAGTCCACGCCCTCGTCGAGCTGCATGGGCGGGTACATGCCGTCGGCGTACCAGTCCAGGTGGCCCGAGGTCTCGAAGAGCTTCCCCTTCGTGGCGTGGGGGGTGTAGACGAACTCGTAGCCCTCCTCCTCGTGCCGGCGGCGCGAGTAGTCCTCCATGACCCGGCGGATGATGCCGCCCTTGGGGTGGAAGACGGCCAGACCGGAACCGATCTGGTCGGGGATCGAGAACAGGTCCAGCTCGTTGCCCAGCTTGCGGTGGTCGCGCTTCTCGGCCTCGGCGAGGAACTCCAGGTGCGCCTTCAGCTCGTCCTTCGACGGCCACGCGGTGCCGTAGATGCGCTGGAGCATCGGGTTCTTCTCGCTGCCGCGCCAGTACGCCGCCGCGTTGCGCATGAGCTTGAACGCCGGGATGTTACGGGTGGTGGGCAGGTGGGGACCGCGGCAGAGGTCCTTCCAGCACAGGTCACCGGTCTTGGCGTCGAGGTTGTCGTAGATGGTCAGCTCTCCGCCGCCCACCTCGACATTCGCGCCGTCGGCGCCCTGTTCCAGGTCCGCGGAGCCCTTGATGCCGATGAGCTCCAGCTTGTACGGCTCGTCGGCCAGCTCCTCGCGGGCGGCCTCGTCGGTGACGACGCGGCGCGAGAACCGCTGCCCGCGCTTCTGGATCTCCTGCATCTTCTTCTCGATGGCCTTGAGATCCTCGGGCGTGAAGGGCTTCTCCACGTCGAAGTCGTAGTAGAAGCCGTCCTTGACCGGCGGGCCGATGCCCAGCTTGGCGTCGGGGAACAGCTCCTGCACGGCCTGCGCCATCACGTGCGCGGTGGAGTGGCGCAGGATGTTGAGGCCGTCCTCGGAGGAGATCTCGACGGGCTCGACCTCCTCGCCGTCCTGCACGGCGTACGCGAGGTCCTTCAGCTCGCCGGCCACACGGGCGGCGACGATGGTGCGCTCGCCGGCGAAGAGCTCGGCCGCCGTAGTGCCCGTCGTCACCACGCGCTCTTCCCGCTCGGAATCGCGTTGGATGATCACACGGACGTCTGACACCGGACTCTCCTGACTGAAGGCGGCGCGCGATGACCTGGCCACGCGCGCAATACACAGAGGATCGTACCGAGCCCGGGGCCCGACTCGCGAAACGGTATCGACACCGCCCGCGCCACGTTCCCCGCGCACACACCGGGAACCCCCTGCTCACGAGCCCGTGAGCTCAGTCGTCCCCGCTGCACGCCTCCTCGAAGAAGTCCAGATTCTCCTGGAGCGACTTCATCAGCCGGTCCCGCTCGGCCTCCTCGACCTGTACGGGCACCACGCCGCTCGCCCCGGTCAGCCGCCGGAAGCCGCCCCGGCTCTCCAGCCGCCCGTGCACCCTGATCGGCAGCCCCACGAGATGCGCGTGCCCCGCCGTCCGGTACGCCTCCTCGTCCAGCGTCATCCGTACGTGCGGCACATCGGCGCCCCCTATGACGTGCAGCCGCACCGTGCCCTCGCCGCGCGGCCGCGATCTGCGCATGCGCACGACGGTGCCGGTGATGCGGACGGCGATGGACGGCTCGGACTGCAGATAGCGGGCGCTCGCCTCCCGCAGCACCGTCAGGTCGCCGGGCGAGAACTCGACGGGCTCGTCCCCGGCCGTGCACTCGTCGGGCACTCCGGCCGCCGGTGACCACTCGACGCCGACCCGGGCTCCCTCCGTGCCGCGGACGAGGGCGACGAGCGCTTCGACGAGCTCGTGGCTCACCCCCGCCTCGACGGCGCCGTCGAAGGCGTCCATGCCGCCGGTGGCCCGCCGGTAGTCGATGGCCTCGCGCGCCGCGTACAGCGCCTGGTGGAGACGGACGGCGAGCGCGCGGCCCGCGGCGACGGGCACGAACGCGGTGAGCCTGCGGCCGCCTGGGGCGTCACCGACGAGGACGGTCTCCAGCGACGCGGCCGCGGGCCTGCGGTGGCGCGCGCCATAGTACCCGGCCTTGCCCCGGGCGGCGAGCGCGGCGGCCAGCAGCATCCGCCGGGCGGCGGCGCGCAGTTGCTCCTCCACCGGCCATGCGGTGCTTCCCGCGGGCCCGGCCGGCACATCGCGCCACCAGCGGATCTCGTCGCTCGGCACGGCGAGCGAGACGAGGACCTCCCGCGCGGAGCGCGACCCGCTGCGCTCCAGCGCCTCGAGCGCCTCGCCGAGCAGGTCGTCGCTGTCGGGGAAGGCGCGGCTCTCCGGTACGAGCAGGCTGGTGCGCCCTGAGGCGCCGGGCAGCGTCCAGCGCACATAGCGCCCGGTGGCGCCGCCGCGGCGCTCCCAGCCGTGCCGGTCGAGCAGTGCGTTGAGCACGACCGGGTCGACCTGCTCCGGGCCGGGGCCTTCGAGGTCAGCGGGGTGGGATCGGGCGGTGTTCAGGGCGCGCAGGCGCTCGTCGGTCGGGCGGTGCTGCATCAGGGTCTCCCTCCCTGTCCGTCAGGGCCTCCCGCGTGTGGCCTTCAGGCGTCACGCGCCTTCAGGGCGTCACGCGTTTCAGGGCCTTCCGCCCGTCCCGATCCGCGTCATGATCTCGCAGAGCGCACGGTCGTCGAATATCCGCGAGGTCGGGATGCGCACGGTGGTGCGGCGCCGGCCTGTCACCGGATGGCCGGCCAGGTTGATCCAGTAGCAGCAGTGCCGCAGGTCGAGCCGGTCGTGGCCGGCCCGCAGCCAGTCGTCCTGCGAACGCGGCACGATCATCACGACCAGGATCTTGTGCACCGACACCGGTGTGCGGGCGAGCTTCTCCAGATGCGCGTTGTCGAGCGTGAAGGAGAAGGAAGGCCCCGGCGGCTTCGGCGGGATCTGGTACGTGCACTTGAGCTGCACCTTGATGGTGACCTCGTCGTCGACCGTGTGCCCGGGGGCGCTGTGGCTGACGTGCCAGTCGATTCCGTTGTCGGGGAACGGCTGAGAGAGCGAACAGCCCGCGGCTGCCGCTACGGCGTGCAGATAGCCCACCTGGAGTGTCTCCATGCAGGCGGTGGTGGCGAGTGTGCCGCGCGGCGGTGCGATCCGCTCGGGCAGCAGCCCACCCTGTTCGGGCTGCGCGAGCGCCATGTCCAACTGGCCTTCCGAAACAGGTGAATCCCCTGGGCGGGTCTCTGAACTGCCGTGACCCGTATCTGTGTTGTCTCCGGTCGGCGTACGACGCAAACAGCCCGGGTATCACCGAAACGGGCAGCCGCGAGGGGTCATCTGCCAGGTGTGAACGAGGAGTTGCATTGACATGACGTGCTGGTACGAGGGTCCTCTGGCCGCCTTCGACACCGAGA
Organism: Streptomyces sp. NBC_01003; assembly: GCF_045162695.1. NCBI lineage: Bacteria > Bacillati > Actinomycetota > Actinomycetes > Kitasatosporales > Streptomycetaceae > Streptomyces > Streptomyces sp. NBC_01003. Next base: position 8,003,493 of record NZ_CP108707.1, on the reverse strand, counting down.
CCACCGGCGTGGACGTGGAGAGCGACCGCATCGTGTCGGCCGCGATAGTGGTGCAGGACGCCGCGGGCAGCCGGCCGCGCGTCTCACGCTGGCTCGTGAATCCGGGGGTGCCGGTGCCGGCCGGGGCGACGGAGGTGCACGGCCTGACGGACGAGCACCTCCAGCGCAACGGCCGCTGGCCGGCCCCCGTCATGGAGGAGATAGCCAGGCTGCTGGGCGAACAGGCCGCGGCGGGCCGCCCGCTCGTGGTGATGAACGCGCCGTTCGATCTGACACTCCTGGACCGGGAGTTGCGGCGCCATCGCGCGTCCGCGCTCGGCCGCTACATGGAGAGCTCATCGCTGTGCGTCCTCGATCCGCGCGTCCTCGACAAACACCTGGACCGCTACCGCAAGGGCCGCCGCACCCTGACGGACCTGTGCGCGCAGTACGAGGTGGAGCTGGAAGGCGCACACGACGCGGCCGCCGACGCGCAGGCCTCCCTGGATGTCGTACGGGCCGTGGGGCGCCGTTTCGCGTCCCGTCTGGAGCGGCTGTCCCCTGCCGAACTGCACACCCTTCAGGCCGTTTGGCACGCCGCGCAGGCGCGTGGGCTGCAGGCGTGGTTCGCGCGCAGCGGCAATCCGGAGACGGTGGATCCAGCGTGGCCGATGCGCACGGAACTGCGGGAGGCCGCCTGAGAGTTGCCCGCCCGGGCTCGGGCCCGGGGCACAGAAAAGCCGGTCCGTCTGCTGACGGACCGGCTTTCTTCCGGGTGGGCGATACTGGGTTCGAACCAGTGACCTCTTCGGTGTGAACGAAGCGCTCTCCCACTGAGCTAATCGCCCGGGAACGGGTTGAACCATACAGGCCCCGGCGGGTTTCCATCAAACCGGTTCGGTCAGCGCCGCCGCAGATACGCGACGAGTCCGCGCCGCCCAGCCCGCATCATCAGCGCGTGGTTGACGAGGAACACCGGCCTGCCGACGAGGGCGAAGCGCCGCAACAGGGGTTTGCACACCTCCACCTCCTGCTCGTACTGCGCACGCGTCCCGCCCCCGTGCGCGCGCACGGTCCACCGCGCCCAGCCCTCCAGGTCGCCGGACATGGCGATCTCCAGGACCCCGGCCCCGGGGTCGCCGCGCAGGGCGGTGGCCGTCACGAACAGGTCGTACGGCAGGAGCGAGCGGAAGCGGGCGGTGCCGCGCCGCTCGTCGAGTGGGGTCGCCTCGCGCACTTGGGGCCACCACAGGGGATAGTCCTCGCCGCGCTCGAGGACCGCGAACACGTCGGCGGGCTGCGCGGGCAGGTCCCAGACGCTGCGGAAGCGGTAGTGACTCCAGTCCATGGTGCGAGTCTCCCCCGATACGCGGCGGCTCACATGAACGTGAATTGACCCGATGGCGCCGGTCATTGATTCACCGTCAGAACTTCCGGATACCGCGCGAAGTCCGGGAACTCTGAAACGGGGTCAGGTTCGTCCGGTCTTCGAATTGCCCAAGAGGTCTAGCCGGGTTATCCCATGCGTCCGAATGGATTATGGGATTCCCGTTCCGGTCGCGGGACACCAGGGGTGTCCCGCCGTCGGAAAGCGCTTGCCGATCATGGTGGCCACACGCGGAAACGCCGAGGGCCCCGGAGGCTTGAAGCCTCCGGGGCCCTCGGTCCGGGGTGGGCGATACTGGGTTCGAACCAGTGACCTCTTCGGTGTGAACGAAGCGCTCTCCCACTGAGCTAATCGCCCGGGCGCAGAGAGAACATTACCGCATGTCAGCGGGTGCTCCGACCAGCCCTGACACCCCCGGCGCGACCCTCGCGGGCCACCCCGCTCACTCCTTGATCTTCCACGGCATCTCGAAGCCGAACTTCCACACGTAGATCCCCACGAGCACCGCGATGATCACCACGCCGATCGACGTCAGGATGATGTTCCGCCGGCGCACCGCCGGGTCGAGCGCGCGCTGCGTGGCCTCGGTGACCTTGCGCTTCGTCCAGCGGAGCACGAGCTGCGCCCAGACGAACTCGGTCGCCCAGATCGCCATGCCGCCGAAGATCACCAGCCAGCCCGGGCCCGGCAGCGGCAACATGATCACGCCCGCCACCACCACCGCGAGCCCGATCACGAAGACGCCGACCTGCCAGCTCAGGTGCAGGGCTCTGCGGGCCTTGATGAACTCCGGCGCCCGCGAACCGAGCTCCGGCTCGGTCTTCGCTCCGTCCCCCGTCGTCGCGGCCACGGATTCAGACTCGGCCGCCTCGTCACTCCCCGTATTCATACAACCAAACCTACCCGACGGAATCGCGTCACCGGAATGGACGCTCCGGAACAAGTAACACTCCGCCGTCCGAGCTACCTAAAGGCACTCAAAACACTCAGAGGGGTTTACAACGGCACCGTAGGTGGCATGTCGATTTCGCCGACGTGCGAATCCCCGAGCGCACACTGAGCGAAAGGCCCTGGCGCTTATGAACACCACGGTCAGCTGCGAGCTGCACCTGCGCCTCGTTGTGTCGAGCGAGTCCTCACTGCCTGTACCCGCAGGACTGCGGTATGACACGGCCGATCCCTACGCCGTGCACGCCACCTTCCACACCGGAGCAGAAGAGACGGTCGAGTGGGTGTTCGCCCGCGATCTGCTCGCCGAGGGCCTGCACCGGCCCACCGGCACCGGCGACGTCCGAGTCTGGCCATCCCGTAGTCACGGCCAAGGCGTCGTCTGCATCGCTCTGAGTTCTCCTGAGGGCGAGGCTCTGCTCGAAGCCCCTGCGAGGGCGCTGGAGTCGTTCCTGAAGAGGACCGACGCGGCCGTGCCACCCGGCACGGAACACCGCCACTTCGATCTCGACACGGAGCTCTCACACATCCTGGCCGAAAGCTAAGGCCTGGAGCCGACGCCGGCACACCGCCGGGGTCACGCACCGCGAGAGCCGCTCGATGCCGTCCACTCGGGGAGACGGACCGAGCCACAACAACTGCATATGGCATACACCGGCGCCGCCGCCGTGGGATCTTCCACGGGGGCGGCGTCGGCGCGTCCACGGACAGGCGCCACACGGCCGACCGGACCTATAACATCGGCCAGCATCGGCGGGCACAGGCCCGACCCCCCCCAGGCCAGGGAGCAAATCGTGCTGATCACCCACGACACCCGGTGCGCCCTCGACACCGTGGTCGATCTGGTGAACACCGCACCGGACGACGAACAGGCCGCCGACGGGCTGGCCGATCTGGCAGCCCTGGGCGAATTCGTACGAAAGAACGACATCAGCGACGTCGGGGTGCTCGCAGAGCGTGACCTCGACGCCGTACAGAGCGTGAGGGGACGGTTCGCCGCCGTGTTCGCGGCGGCCGATCCGCACGCCGCGGCCTCGCTCATCAACGAGCTGGTCGCCGCCGCGGGCACCACGCCGCGTCTGACCGACCACGACGGCTACGACTGGCACGTGCACTACTTCGCGCCTGGCGCGTCCGTCGCCGACCACCTCGCGGCCGACTGCGGGATGGCGCTCGCCTTCTTCGTGGTCGCCGGGGAACAGGAGCGGCTGCGGCGCTGCGAGGCCCCGGACTGCCGGCGGGCCTTCGTGGACCTCTCGCGCAACCGGTCCCGCAGGTACTGCGACAGCCGCACCTGTGGAAACCGCTTGCACGTGGCGGCGTACCGGGCGCGCCGCAAGGAGGCGGCGGGCTGACCCGCCCGCACTCTCACAGCACGAACAGATCGTGCAGCGAAGCCAGGAGCAGCAGGCAGCCGATCACCGCCAGAAAGATCATCAAGGGCGGCTGCGACAGTGCGAAGAGGCAGCCTCGGCGTTCGTCGGCCGTGAAGGCGTCGTGTCGCTCGTCGGCCTGCGGGGCGGAACCGCCCTGTGTTGTGTCCAGCATCTCGCGGCGATGATGACGCAGTCGGCGCACCGCAGTCGATCAACACGCTCAAAAGAAGCGGGGGTTCGCCGGATCCCGTGACGAGAGTGGTACGAGGTCGACCGGAAGGAGTCCAACAGCTTCCGTTTCAGGCCGAGGTCGATCGACCTCGGTCGAGGGTCCTCGGGTCAGATCCCGTGCTTCTTCAGAATCGCCTCGATGTCGCTGAAGTCCTCGGAGGCGGGCTTCGCGGCGGGGCGGGCCGCCGCGGGTCGGGTGCTCTGGCCCAACGAGGGGGCCGAGGCGGCGGGCTCGACGGCCCGGGCCTCGGCGGCGGCCTTGGCCGCCTTGCGCTCCTTACGGGTGCCACCGCTGCGGCGCTCAAGCGCGCGGGTCACCATGAACAGGAGCCAGGCGCCGCCGAGCACGACGAAGCCGGCCCACGCCGTCGGGCTGAACGCGGTGTCCGCCAGCCAGCCGACCGCACCGGTCATCACCAGACCGATCGGCACCAGCGAATAGGCGGCTATGCGCGCGGCCGCGAGGAAACGCTTCCGGTACGCCGTGACCGCGGCGATGCCCAGCCCGGCCACGGAAACGGCGGAACAGACGGTCTCGGCAATCATCCGGTCCTCCTGGCACAGGCAGCGGGCGACGGAGCATTCCGTCCCCTCCATCGTGCACCGCCCCGGGGTCCGGAGGCCACGATCCGGGCGGACCTCAGGGACATTTCCGGGTACGACCTCCTCCGCAGGTCCCGGTCCGGGGGCTGTCAGGGATCCTGCCGGGGGTCCTGCCGGGGTCCGATCAGGGGGCGTGTTCAGCAGGTGCCGGTTGGGGTCCCCGGCGCCTGACTGGAAGACTGGTCGCATGAACGACGCCTCTCCCGCCTCCGCCCCTCAGGCCCGCCCCGTCCTCGACGTCTGGTGCGAGCTCCAGTGCCCCGACTGCCGCACCGCACTCGACGACGTGCGCGCGCTGCGGGCCCGCTACGGCGACCGCATCGACCTGCGTCTGCGGCACTTCCCGCTGGAGAAGCACAAGCACGCCTTCGCCGGCGCGCAGGCCGCGGAGGAGGCCTTCGAGCAGGGGCAGGGCTGGCCGTACGTGGAAGCGGTGCTCGGCCGCGTCGAGGAGTTGGGCCGCAAGGGCGAGCCGTTCCTCGTCGAGGTCGCGGGTGAACTCGGTCTGGACGCCGAGGAGTTCGACACCGCGCTCGTCGACGGCCGGCACATCCTGATCGTCGACGCGGACCAGGCCGAGGGCAAGGCGATCGGCGTGACGGGCACACCCACGTACGTCATCGACGGCGAGCGGCTCGACGGCGGGAAGAGCCAGGACGGCCTGCGCGAGCGCGTCGAGGAGATCGCCGACCGGCTGCTCGGCTCGTAGCTCCAGCCCCTGCCCCTGCCCCTGCCCGCGAGCCGCTCAGAGCAGCGGCTTGTACAGGTGGAACTCGGTCGCCCGGTATCCGAGCGACTCGTACAGGCGGACGGCCGGGGTGTTGCCCGCGAAGACGTTGAGCCCCAGGCGGGCGGCGCCCGCGGCGCGCGACTCGGCCTCCGCGAGGAGCATCAGTGAGCGTCCGTGGCCGTGCCCTCGGTGCTCGGCCGCGACCTCGACGTCGTACACGTAGGCGCTCTCGCCGCGCAGCGCGACCCACAGCGTGCCCACGACCGCGCCGTCCGTCTCAAGCACGCTCAGGACGGTGTCCCGCGTAGCGAGCCCTTCCCCGAGCGTCGCGGTGTGATCGGCCTCGGCCTTGGCGCGCGCCTGGGCTTCCGGGACACCGCGCTCGACCAGGCTGCGCACGTACCCGACGCGCGTATGCGCCTCCCACGCCGTGAACTCGGGGCCGGTCATCCGCCGCCCCGCGCTGCCCGCAGGAAGCCCGGAGGGCTCGGCGGGGAGGTCCTTCTCCATGTTCCGGTTGCGTTCGACGTAGCCGAGGGCGGTGGCCAGGGCGAGGGCACGCTCGGCCGGTGCGGGGATCGAGACCTCGATCCGGCCGCAGCCCCAGCCGCGCGCCACCTCCTCGGCGGCGAGGGCGGCGACGGTGCCGCGGCCCCGCCCGCGGTCCGGCTCGTCGATCCGAAGATCACGGATCCGGGCCACCCGCTCGCCGTAGACGGGATGGGTGCCCAGGCGCAGCTCGCCGACGGGACGGCTGTTCACACACACCTGGTAGTGGCGTGACCGCGTCCCGTCGGCGTCGCGCTGAAGCGGCTCGGTCGGCCGCAGAGTGGTGGTCATCAGGGGTGTTCTACCCGCCCTGTGACCACCCCGTCACCCGGATTAGGAGTCGCCCGGACTACGGGTCGAGGTCGTCCGCCGCGCGCTCGTCGAAGACACGCATCGCCTTGGCGGTGACGGGCCCGGGCGCGCCCGGCAGCTCGCGTCCGTCGACCCGGTGCACGCCCTGCACATCGCGCAGCGTGGACGTCAGGAAGATCTCGTCGGCGCGCTCCAGTACGTCGAGCGGCAGATCGGTCTCCTTGGCGCCGGTCCACTCGACGGTCAGCGCGCGCGTGATGCCCGCCAGACAGCCGGAGGCGACCGGCGGGGTGTGGATCTCACCGTCGAGGACGACGAAGATGTTCGACCCCGTGCCCTCGCAGAGCTGCCCCACCGTGTTGGCGAACAGCGCCTCGGAGGCGCCCTGTTCGCGCGCGCGGGCGAGCGCGACGACGTTCTCCGCGTACGAGGTGGTCTTCAGGCCGGTGAGCGCGCCGCGTTCGTTGCGCGTCCACGGGACCGTGACCGTGGCGGTGGAGTCGGGGCGCCGGCCGGCCTCGCCGAGCGCGACCACCAGCGTCGTCCCGTGCTCACCACGGTCGGAACCCAGCGGGGAGAGCCCTCCGGTGTACGTGATCCGCAGCCGGCCGAGCGGCATCGGGTTGGCCTCGAGGACGGCGTCGCAGGCCCTGCGCACCTCGTCGAGGTCGGGCTCGGCCAGACCGAGACCGCGCGCGGAGCGGGCGAGCCGGTCCAGGTGGCGGGTCAGCGCGAACGGCTTCCCGTCGACCGACTTCACGGTCTCGAAAATGCCGTCGCCCACGGTCAGGCCGTGGTCGAACACCGAGACACGGGCGGCCTCGAGTTCCTGCAGTGCGCCGTCGAGCCAGATCTTCACGTAGGGATCCCTTCACTTTCCTCGTACGTACCCGACGCTACCGCCAGCAGCCGGGAAGCCTTCAGTTCGGTCTCCCGCCACTCACCTTCGGGGTCGGAGCCCCAGGTGATGCCGGCGCCGGTGCCGAACCGCAGGACGCCCTCGGCCCGGTCGGCCCAGAACGTGCGGATGCCGACGGCCAGCTCGCCGGTGCCCCGGTCGGCGTCGACCCAGCCGATGCCGCCGCAGTACGGGCCGCGGGGCGCCGTCTCCAGGGCCTCGATGATGCGCAGGGCGCTGGACTTGGGCGCTCCGGTGACCGAGCCGGGCGGGAACGCGGCGTCGAGCAGGTCGCGCCAGCCGGCACCTTCGCACAGTTCCCCGCGGACGGCGGAGACAAGGTGGACGAGGCCCGGGTGCTTCTCGACCACACACAGCTCCGGGACCGTCACGGAACCGGTCGCGCAGACGCGTCCGAGATCGTTGCGGACCAGGTCCACGATCATCACGTTCTCCGCATAGTCCTTCTCCAGGAGGTCCGCCTCGGTGCGGCCCGTGCCCTTGATCGGCCCGGATCCGACGCTCCGCCCGGTGCGGCTCAGGAAGAGCTCGGGGGACGCGGTGGCTATCTCCACGCCGTGCTCGGGAAGGCGGATGGTCCCCGCGTAGGGGGCCGGGTTGCCTCGCGCGAGGAGCGCTGTGAGGGCGTCCACGTCCGCGTCCGGGGGAAGGGGCGCGGACAGGACGCGGCAGAGATTGGCCTGGTAGACCTCGCCGGCCGCGATGTGGGTGCGGATCCTGCGCACGCCCTCGGTGTACGCGGCCCGGTCGAGGGAGGACGTCCAGTCACCGGCCGCGGGCCCCTGCCAGGCGCCGGGGACCGGAGCGGGCACGGGCTCCTCCCGCACGGAGTCGAAGCGGGCGCACACGAGACGGCCCTCGAAGTCGGCGGACACGGCCCAGAAGCCGGACGAGTCCAGGGCCTCGGGATCGCTGGTCACGTCGCGCAACTCGGTCGCTACGAGACCGCCGAAGCGGGCCAGAGGGGGCAGGTCGTGAGGGAGGTCGCGCACGTCTTCGAGTCTATGGCGGGTGTCCCCCGCGTGACCTGGGGCGGTCGCACCGCAGCACGCTGCGCAAACGCGTTTTTGTACTGGCCCGGGAATCCGCTAGAGTTCAACACGTCGCCGGGACGCGCAAGCGAAACGGAAACGACAAGCGGACGTAGCTCAGTTGGTAGAGCGCAACCTTGCCAAGGTTGAGGTCGCCAGTTCGAACCTGGTCGTCCGCTCAGGAAGTGGGGGATCTTCCCGAACCCCCACACTCCTGGTGGAGTGGCCGAGAGGCGAGGCAACGGCCTGCAAAGCCGTCTACACGGGTTCAAATCCCGTCTCCACCTCCAAGGACGATTAGCTCAGCGGGAGAGCGCTTCCCTGACACGGAAGAGGTCACTGGTTCAATCCCAGTATCGTCCACTGGATCATCGCGAAGGTCATCTTCCCGACGGTCCGAAACCCCGCGCGATTAGCTCAGCGGGAGAGCGCTTCCCTGACACGGAAGAGGTCACTGGTTCAATCCCAGTATCGCGCACGCAGTACGACTCACGGGTCCTGATACAGTCTGGCCCGTCCCGCGCGATTAGCTCAGCGGGAGAGCGCTTCCCTGACACGGAAGAGGTCACTGGTTCAATCCCAGTATCGCGCACAGTCAAGAAGCCCCCGGCCTTTCGGCCGGGGGCTTCTTCATGTGCCGGGCGGCTCAGGAGGAGAAGAGCATCCGGCCGAAGCCGCCCTTGCGGTGGCCGTGGTGACCGTGGTGCCCGCCGTGGTGCGGGGCACCCCAGGCCGGGGCGGGAGCCGACGGGTACGCCTGCGGGGCCGGAGGCGCCGGCGGCGCCTGCTGCTGCCACTGGGACTCGAGCCGGGTCAGGGACTCCAGCTCGCCGTAGTCGAGGAATATCCCCCGGCAGCCGCTGCACTGCTCGATCTGGACGCCATTGCGGTTGTACGTGTGCATCGGTGCATGACACTTGGGGCACTGCATGGTCGGCTCAACTCCTCGCCGTTCGGCACTTCTTCGCCGGAACACTTCCCGGCATCGGTCCGTTGCACCCTACTTCGCGGCGCCGTGTGCCAACTCGGCCGGTACCGCTGCCATTCGGTCACAGGCGTCGACCAACGCCTCCTCGGCCTCGTCGAGCGCCCGGCCGGCCGCGGCTGCCTTGGCCACGGCGAGGGCCGCGGTCTGGACGGTGAGGGCGCGGGCCGGGGCGTCCAGGGCGGGCCAGGGGTCGCCCTGGAGCGACGGAGCGCCGCCCGCCTCCTGGTACGCGGTGAGGAACCTCGTCCACTCCTGTGCCGGAAGCAGGCCGCACGCGAACCACGCGGCGGGGCGCGCGAGGTCCCAGGCAGGGTCTCCGGTGCCGAGGTCGTCGACGTCGATCAGGAGCCAGGGGCCGGTGCCTGCGGGGCGGCGGACGAGCTGGCCGAGGTGCAGGTCTCCGTGGCACAGGGCGGACGCGTGCCCGCCGGGGGCCTCGGCGCGGGCCCAGGGCGGCAGGCCCGACCAGGCGCGCAGGATCGGCGCGGACGCCGGATGGGGACCGGCCGCCAGGAGCCGCGCGACGGCGAGGGCCGCCTTGACCGGGCCGCGCATCGGCGGGAGCGGGCCCGGGAGTTCCGCCACGGGCACCGTGTGGAGGCGGGCCAGGAGCGTGGCCGCGTCCTCCCACGGCGCGTGTTCAGGGGCGTCGGGGTCCACGGGGCTGCCGTGCGGCCAGAACGTGACGAGCCGGTCGTGCAGATCCGCCGCGACCGGCGTGAGCGGCGGCAGCAGGACGCCGGGGAGTGCGGCCGCCACGGCGAGGCGGGCGTTGAGCTCGGCGGGGTCCGTGCCCGGGGCGTGGGCCTTGGCGACGATGTCTCCGTGGCGGACGACCGTCCCGTCCGCGCGGTCGGCGAGTACGGCGCCCGGTGCCGGGCAGGCGCAGGGCCCCTGGGTGCGGTGCGCCGCGCCGCGTGCCGTGGCGGTGAGTGCGGGCAGCAGGACGGGTGCGATCATCGGTGGTTCCCCCCGGGTGGTGTCACCGCGAGCGTACGCAGGATCCGGCGGGTGGGACTCACCGGTACGCGGGCAGAACAATGGCCGCGCAGCTCCCCAGCTGCGCGGCCATCATGTGCCGTCCGCCGCACCCCCGTCCCCACGGGGTTTCATGGCCGGATGTCCCCGCCCGGACCGCTCTTCCGGGCCTGGGGCGCCGCTCAGCGCCCCAGCATCACGCCCACGGACGACGCTTGTGTGACCACTGCTTCCCAGCCGCCGAAGACGACTACGAGCAGGGCCGCCAGGGGAAGAACCATGGCCGTCGCCACCAAGGGGTGACGGCGCTCGGAACGACGGCCGCCGAACGCGGCGAATGCCCTGCGTCCCTGCGTGCGGACCATCGTCCGCGGTGCCGTGTCCGCCATGGTTCCTCTCCCGGTCAAGATCTTCGGTTTGGCAGCGGCGGGTACCTGACCTCGGGGGACGAGTGCTTGCACCCGCCGCTTGACCTCAAATCTAGGCGCGTCAGGAGCCACGGTCGTCATGCCCTCGTACCGATTGCCGGGCCTCCCGGAGGATGACCGCCGCTCCCTCGCCTACTCCCCTGGGTGGAGAAGAAGGCCTGGGTCTCGGGCTAGGCCTCGGGGTCTTCCCGGAGGGGACGCGCGGCGCGGGCCGCCGCCTCCGAGGGCTCCTCCCTGGGTACCGGCTGCTCGACCAGGGCGAGTACCCGGGTCGCCATGAACCGTGCCGTACGCACGACAGAGCCGGAGCGGGTGACTTCGCTCACTTCCACCACGCCCCTGCGGACCGCCGTCTCGACCCGGCGGCCCGCCCGGCTCGCCACCACCTCGTACGTGCGCGTCGTGTCCCCCGCGTCCACGACTATCTCCACTCGGTCACCCTTCACAGGCCCAATCCCCCTTCTACGACGGATGGTTGGCGATCAGGGGAGCTGCGGGCCGCACCGCTCCCGCTGTCCCTGACCACCTCTCAAGTTTCCCACCGGGCACTGACAATCGATCGGATCGCGAGGGCGCGGCCTATGCGCGCACCCGGCCGTGGAAACGTAAGCTGTCGCTCGTCAAACGGACCGGGCAGCGGGGATGGACATGGCGATGATGCGCCTGAGGCGCGAGGACCCGCGTGTCGTCGGCTCGTTCAGGATTCACCGGCGGCTCGGCGCGGGCGGTATGGGCGTCGTCTATCTGGGCTCCGACCGCCGTGGCCAGCGAGTCGCGTTGAAGGTGATCCGGCCCGATCTGGCGGAGGACCAGGAGTTCAGGTCGCGCTTCGCGCGTGAGGTCTCCGCGGCCCGCAGGATCAGGGGTGGCTGCACGGCCCGCCTGGTCGCGGCCGATCTCGACACCGACAAGCCGTGGTTCGCCACCCAGTACGTTCCCGGGCCCTCGTTGCACGACAAGGTCGCGGAGGAGGGGCCGCTGGCCGCCTCCGACGTGGCCTCGGTCGGTGCGGCGCTCTCCGAGGGGCTCGTCGCCGTGCACGAGGCGGGAGTCGTGCACCGCGACCTCAAGCCGTCGAACATCCTGCTGTCGCCCAAGGGCCCGCGCATCATCGACTTCGGCATCGCCTGGGCGACCGGCGCCTCCACGCTCACCCATGTCGGGACGGCGGTCGGCTCCCCCGGGTTCCTCGCTCCCGAGCAGGTGCGGGGCGCGGCCGTCACGCCGGCCACGGACGTCTTCGCGCTCGGCGCCACCCTCGCGTACGCCGCGATGGCCGACTCGCCCTTCGGGCAGGGCAGTTCCGAAGTGATGCTGTACCGGGTCGTGCACGAGGAAGCCCAGCTGCACGGCGTACCGGACGCGTTGTCCCCGCTGATCCGGGCGTGCCTCGCCAAGGACCCCGGGGAGCGGCCCAGCACGCTTCAACTGTCGCTGCGGCTCAAGGAGATCGCGGCCCGCGAGGCGCATGGCCTCGGCGACGCCAGGCCGCCCGCCCCGCGCGCCGACACCGACCGGCCCACGGGCCGGCTCACCGAGCAGTACACGGAGCAGCGCACGCAGCGCCGGGCACCGCAGGGCACCCCCCCGCCGCGGCCGAGCAACGGTTCCTCACGGACCGGCAGCAACACGCGTCCGGGTACGCCCCGCAACACGACGCGTTCGGGCTCGCGCCCCGCGCCCCGCAGCAACGGCGGGCGGCAGGGACCGCGTACGACGGGGACCGGGAAGCGCCGGCCCGCCAATCCGCGGCTGCTGCGCCAGCGGTTGTTCGTGTTCGTGGTGGTGACGCTGCTCGTGGCGCTGGGGATCGCGGCGGCGCAGGGCTGCCAGGGGCCGTCGCGCGGGCTCGGTGAGCCGCGCGACGGCGTGCACGCGCAGGAGACCCTGCCCCGTCCCTACCTCTGAGGTTCCGAGGTCAGGACTGGGGGCGGCCGGTGGCCACCGCGTAGAACGCGACGGCGGCCGCCGCTCCCACGTTGAGCGAGTCGACGCCGTGGGCCATCGGGATGCGGACCCATTCGTCGGCGGCGACCAGGGCCTGGGTGGAGAGGCCGTCGCCCTCGGCGCCGAGCATCAGGGCCACGCGGTCCATCTTGTGCGGGGCCGCCTCGTCGAGGCTCTTCGCCTTCTCGTCGGGGGTGAGCGCGAGCAGGCTGAAGCCCGCCTCGCGCACCGACTCCAGGGACTTGGGCCAGGATTCGAGGCGCGCGTACGGGACGGAGAAGACCGCGCCCATGGAGACCTTCACCGAGCGGCGGTAGAGCGGGTCGGCGCAGTCCGGGGAGAGCAGGACCGCATCCATGCCGAGCGCTGCCGCGCTGCGGAATATGGCGCCGATGTTCGTGTGGTCGTTCACCGCTTCCATGACGACGACACGGCGCTGCGTGGCGAGGAGTTCGTCGGCGGTCGGGAGCGGCTTGCGCTGCATCGAGGCGAGGGCGCCGCGGTGCACGTGGTAGCCGGTGACGCGTTCGGCGAGGTCCGGGCTCACGGCGTAGACCGGGGCCGGGACCTCGTCGATGACGTCGCGCATGACGTCGACCCACTTGGCCGAGAGCAGCATGGAGCGCATCTCGTACCCGGCCTGCTTGGCCCGTCTGATCACCTTCTCGCCCTCGGCGATGAACAGGCCCTCGGCGGGCTCGCGCCTGCGGCGGAGCTCGACGTCGGTCAGGCCCGTGTAGTCGCGCAGGCGCGGGTCGTCGGGATCTTCGATGGTGATGAGACCTTGAGCTTCAGCCACAGGTTGATACTGCCTTGTCCTGGGTGCGGTGCCAACGGCTCGGAGCGAGTTCTGTTACCGCTGGTTACGTGTGGGGGTTCGTGACGGGTTACGCGGTGTGTTGCGGGCCCACCGCGACGACGTCGCCGATGACGATGACGGCCGGGGGCCGCACCTCGTGGGTACGGACCGCGTCCTCGACGGTCTCCAGGGTCGCGTCCACGCGGCGCTGGGCGGCCGTGGTGCCCTCCTGGACCAGGGCGACCGGCGTCTGCGCGGACTTGCCGTGCGCGATGAGGGTCTCGGCGATCCTGCCGATCTTGTCGACGCCCATCAGGACGACGAGGGTGCCGCGCAGCTTGGCGAGTGCGGGCCAGTCGACGAGCGAGCGCTCGTCGTCGGGCGCCACATGGCCGCTGACCACGGTGAACTCATGGGCGACGCCGCGGTGGGTGACCGGGATGCCGGCCGCGCCGGGGACGGAGATCGAGCTGGAGATGCCGGGGACGACCGTGTACGGGATGCCCTCGGCCTCCAGCGCGATGGCCTCTTCCATGCCGCGGCCGAAGACGTACGGGTCGCCGCCCTTGAGGCGTACGACGGCCTTGCCCTGCTTGGCGTGCTCGATGAGCGCGTTGTTGATGGCCTCCTGGGCCATGTAGCGGCCGTACGGGATCTTCGCCGCGTCGATCACCTCGACGTGCGGCGGGAGTTCGTCGAGCAGGTCGCGGGGGCCGAGCCGGTCCGCGATGACGACGTCCGCCTCGGCGAGGAGACGACGGCCGCGGACCGTGATCAGGTCGGGGTCGCCGGGGCCGCCGCCGACCAGGGAGACGCCGGTGGTGCGCTTGCGGTGGTGCGGGGCGACGAGCGTGCCGTCGCGCAGGCCCTCGACGATCGCGTCGCGTACGGCCGCCGTGTGGCGGGGGTCGCGGCCGGCGGCGTCGGTGGTCAGGACGGCGACCGTGACGCCTTCGGAGCGGCCGGTGGCCGGCGTCCAGGCGGTGGCCGCGTCGGCGTCGTCGGAGCGGACGCACCAGACGCGGTGGCGCTCGGCCTCGGCGGAGGCCGCCTCGTTCGCGGTGCGGTCGCCGGTGGCGATGAGGGCGTACCAGGCGTCGGCGAGGTCTCCGTCCGCGTACGGGCGCCGCGACCAGGTGAGCTCACCGCCGTCCGCCATGGCCTCCACCGAGGGTGTCGCGGTGGGCGAGACCAGGTGGATGTCGGCGCCCGCCGCGATGAGGGCCGGGAGGCGGCGCTGGGCTACCTGGCCGCCGCCGAGTACGACTACGCGGCGGCCGGTAAGACGGAGGCCTACGGGGTACGCGGGGTGTTCTGCGGCCATGGGCGTGCGGCTCCTCGTGCGGGTGGTGCGTGTGACGGGTGATGCCTGTACGGGGGCTCGCTTCGGCGCTGGAGCGGGCCTTTGACGTGCGGGTTCAGCGTACGGGGCGGGCGGGACCCCTGTCCCGGCCCGCCCCTGTGGCAGTGAGGGCTGCCGCCCTCGGCCCTGCTACTTCTCCGTGACGCCCGCCGAGTCGAACGTCGCCACCTCGTGCATCGCACGGGCCGCGCTCTGGACGATCGGCAGGGCGAGCAGTGCTCCCGTGCCCTCGCCGAGGCGGAGATCCAGGTCGACCAGGGGGCGCAGACCCAGCTTGTTCAGAGCCGCCACATGGCCGGGCTCCGCGCTGCGGTGGCCCGCGATGCAGGCCGCGAGGACCTCGGGGGCGATGGCGCGGGCGACCAGGGCGGCCGCTCCGGCGCTGACGCCGTCCAGGATCACCGGGGTCCGCAGCGACGCGCCGCCCAGAAGGAGGCCGACCAGGGCCGCGTGCTCCAGGCCGCCGACCGCGGCGAGGACGCCGATCGGGTCGGCCGGGTCCGGCTGGTGGAGGTCGAGCGCGCGGCGGACGACCTCGACCTTGCGGGCGTGGGTCTCGTCGTTGATGCCCGTGCCGCGGCCAGTCACCTCGGACGGGTCGACGCCCGTGTAGACCGAGATCAGGGCGGCCGACGCCGTGGTGTTGGCGATGCCCATCTCGCCGGTGAGGAGCGCCTTGTTGCCGGCCGCGACGAGGTCGCGGGCCGTCTCGATGCCGACCTCGATGGCCGCCTTGACGTCTTCGCGGCTCAGGGCGGGACCGGTGGTCATGTCGGCGGTACCGGCGCGGACCTTGCGGGGCAGCAGGCCGGGGGTGGCCGGGAGTTCGCTCGCCACGCCCACGTCGATGACGCAGACCTCGGCGCCGACCTGGTTCGCGAACGCGTTGCAGACCGCGCCACCGCCCAGGAAGTTGGCGACCATCTGGGCCGTGACCTCCTGCGGCCACGGGGTGACGCCCTGGGCGTGCACGCCGTGGTCACCCGCGAAGATCGCGACGGCCGCGGGCTCCGGGATCGGGGGCGGGCACATCCGGGACAGGCCGGAGAGCTGGGCCGAGATGATCTCCAGCATGCCGAGCGCACCGGCGGGCTTCGTCATCCGCTTCTGCCGCTCCCACGCCTCGCCGAGCGCCTTGGCATCCAGCGGGCGGATGTTGGAGACGGTCTCGGCGAGCAGGTCGTGCGGCTCCTCGCCGGGCAGGGCGCGGCGGCCGTACGTCTCCTCGTGGACGACCCACGACAGCGGGCGGCGCTTGGACCAGCCGGCCTGCATCAGCTCGGGCTCGTCCGGGAACTCGTCGACGTAGCCCACGCAGAGGTAGGCGACGACCTCGAGGTGGTCGGGCAGACCGAGGGTGCGGACCATCTCGCGCTCGTCGAAGAAGCTGACCCAGCCGACGCCGAGGCCCTCGGCGCGGGCCGCGAGCCACAGGTTCTCGACCGCGAGCGCGGAGGAGTACGGGGCCATCTGCGGCTGCGTGTGGCGGCCGAGGGTGTGGCGGCCGCCGCGCGTCGGGTCGGCGGTGACGACGATGTTCACCGGGGTGTCGAGGATGGCCTCGATCTTCAGTTCCTTGAACTGCTTCGCGCGGCCCTTGGGCAGGGACTTGGCGTACGCGTCCTTCTGGCGCATGGCCAGTTCGTGCATCGTGCGCCGGGTCTCCGCGGAGCGGATGACAACGAAGTCCCAGGGCTGCGAGTGGCCGACGGACGGCGCCGTGTGCGCGGCCTCCAGGACGCGGAGCAGCACGTCGTGCGGGATCGGGTCGCTGCGGAAGCCGTTACGGATGTCGCGGCGCTCGCGCATGACGCGCAGGACGGCCTCGCGCTCGGCGTCGTCGTAGCCGGGAGCGGCCGGGCCCGCGAGGTCGTCGGCCGGGGCCGGCAGCGTCTCGGGGGCCGCGTCCGCCCTGTCCTGGACGGCGGGCTCGGACTCGCGGGGGGCGGGGACGAGGGTTTCCGGCTCAGCCTCTGCGAGCGCCTGCTCCGCCTCGGCGGTGACGGGCTCGGCGGCTTCGGGAGCGGTCTCCCGCTCCGCCGCGTCCGCTTCGGCCGGGACGGGGGTCTCGGCGACGGCCTCGGGGAGTACGGGCGAGGGCTCGGCGGGCGCCTCGGGCGCCTCAGCGATCCCGGAGAGCTCGGTGGCCTCGGGGGTGGCAGCGGCCTCGTGCGTCAACTGCGGCTCGTTCATCGCGTGCGCTTCGTTCATCGCGTGCGCCGCGTCGTTCATCGCGTGCGCTTCGTGTGTCTCGGGTACCACGTGGACTTCGTGTGCTTCTTGCGCTGGGGGGACCTGGTCCGCGGCGGGTGTTTCGGGGGTCTCGTCGATGAGGACGGGGGCCGGGGCGGTCGGCGCCGCCGGTTCGGGCAGCTCGGGCAGCGGCGGCACGACCATGTGCTGCGGCGGCGTCGGCGCCAGGTGCGGTGTGGTGGGGATGTTCCCCTCGACGGGCACGAACTGGCCGAGCGGCTGCGACGCCTGGTCCGCCGGACCCTCGGCGGGCGCCTGCGGGAAGTGCTGGCCCTGGACCGCCTCGGGCGCCATGGCGAACTGGCCGGAGTGCGGGTCGACGGGCAGCTCACCGGGGTGCGCGGCCAGCTGCTGATGCCCTGCATAGGCAGCCACCGGCTCGGGCTGCACCGCGAACTGCGCGTCCTCGGGGCCTTGCGCGACCGGCGCGAACTGCACACCGTTCGGAGCGGAGGAGTAGTCGACGGCGTACTCGGCCGGCGCGGGCTGCTCCTCGGCGAACAGGCCACCGTCGGGAGCCGCGGCGTACACCGGCACCTCCTCGGGAACGGCGAACTCCGGGGCCACCAAGGCCTCCGGCGTCAGCTCAGCCGGCTCAGCCTGCGCGGCATGCACGTCCTGCGGATGCTGCGGCGCCTGGGTGAACACGGGGGCGTCGCCGACGGTCTGCTGCGTCGGGGCGGCCGGTGCGACAGGAGTGGCGTCCGGGACGACCGTTTCTGCTGCGACGTCCGGGGCTGCCTCTGCGGCGACCTCCGCTCCTGCGGCCGGCGCCTCGAAGCCCTGCTGCGGCGGCTGTGCGCCCCAGGCGGCGGCGCCCCGCGGCGGGATCTCACCGAGCTGCGGCGCCGGGGCGCCCGTCTCGTCGCGCGGGATGTCGAGGTACTCGGGTTCCGTGGTGGGCGGGCCCGCCTGACGTACCGGCATGGGGTTCGGCGGTGTGTGCGCGGGGCCGCGGTCGGCGAGCGAGCGGACGGGGCTGCCCGTGCCGTCCGGCACCGACGGGCCCATGTGCAGCGGGCGACGCGCGGGCGCGGGGTGCGGGGCGGGCGAGGGCCCCGGCACTCGGACGCCGTTCAGGTCGACCTGACCACTGTCGCGGCCCGCCGTCTCGTGCGGGCCCGGCTCGTGCGGGGCGGGCATCGGGGCGGCCTGCGGCTCGCCCCAGGCGCCCTGCGAACCCGGCATCAGCAGCAGATCGTCGTCTTCGGTGGGGGTTTCGGAGGGGTCGAGGAAGGTGTACGCACCCGGGGCGGGGACGCCCGGCTGTTCCACCGTGCCTGCGTTCTCCGGCAGCCCCTCGCCCGGAACCTGGCCGGTGTCGGTCATGCGTACCCCTCGCCCATCGGTTAGTGCTTCTTCGGCAGCCCCCGGCCGTCGGCCGGGGATGCGACCCCAGTGACCGGAGCGGCGCACCGACCGCCCGTCATGAAGAACGAGCGTGAGTGCCGTGCGGCACGAGCCGGCTGAGGACAACAGGTATTGTCCCGGTCGGCCGGCTGCCACCGCACCTGGATCGGGCACGGCCCGCTGTGGACTGCGCCACGTTGCGCGTCCTCCGGTCCTGCCGTACCACACGTGCCCCAAAAGTGGCGCGTTTTCCGGACATTGACCGACGGAAAGCCGGACGTCCGGGTGCAGTACAACGATCGGCCAGCCTACCGCGCGCCCCGGAGCGACGGGGTCACGGGTTGCGGTCGGGCAACTCCCCGGTGAGCAGGAACCCCACGGTCCGCTCCTTCTCGGTCCAGGCGCGAGTGTCCAGCTCGACGGACTGCAGGAGCGAGCACTCGACCCGGTAGCCGTGCTCCGTCAGGTCCCTGCCGATGAGTTCGGCGGCATCGCGTGTCGCGGCGTGCGTCACGATGCGCTCGGGACGCCGGTCGGCGACGGCGGAGACGACGGCCGCTCCCCCGCCCCCGATGCGTACGACATCGGGTTCGGGCAGGTCTTCGAGGATGTGGGGCGCCGTGCCGTGCACGATCTGCGGCTGCACGCCGAAGCGGCGGGCGGTGGCGAGGGTGCGGGCGCAGGCGTCGGGGTCGCGGTCGACGGCGATGACGGCGGCGCCGAAGCGGGCGGCCTCCGCGGTGAAGGCTCCGCTGCCGCAGCCGATGTCCCAGACGAGGTCGCCCACGCGCGGTCCGGTGCGGGCGAGTTGAGCCGCGCGCAGGGGCTCGGTCTCGCCCTCGCCGAGGCCGCCGCCGTAATCGGCGGCGGGAAGGGCCCAGCCGCGCACGCCGGCCGAGGGGGCGCCTCCGGCGAGCCAGGCGCTTTCGCCGGACGGGGCGGCGGGGCCGCCGATGACGATGACGACGTTCGGGTCGCGCCAGGTGTGATCGGCTGCCTTGTCGCTGGTCACGACGGTGACCCGCTCGCGGTCGGTGCCGAGTTCCTCGCAGATGACGAAGGTGCGGTGGACGCCTTCGAGGAGCAGTCCGAGCTCGGCGGGACCGGCTCCGGGCGAGGTGAGGACGGCGACCTTCGGGTGGGCGCGGCAGACGTTGACGGCGCGGCGCAGGGTGCGGCGGTGGGCGACGACGACCTGGGCGTCGTCCCAGGGCATGCCGGCGCGGGCGAACGCCTGGGCCACGGAGGAGACGGCGGGGACCACTTCGACCTCGAGGCCGAACTCGGGAGCGCGCAGCGTGCGCACGACGCCGAAGAAGCCGGGGTCTCCGTCGGCGAGGACGACGGCGGTGCCGCGGTGGGCGGCGATGCGGCGGGCGGCGAGCGCCACGCTGCCGAGCCTGATCCGCTCGGCGCGGCCCGGCACCTCGGGAAGCGCGAGGTGGTGGCCCGCGCCCGCCACGAGGGTGGCGGCGCCGAGCGCGGAGCGTGCGGCCGCGGTCAGGGGCGAGCCGTCCCAGCCGATCACCGTGACCCGGTCGGCCATCGTGTCAGTCTCCTGGGGGTTCTTGCGGGTCGAACGGGCTCGGTGAGCGTACCTGGTGTACCTGGGTGCGACCTTGGGGGTCAGTTCCAGTCCGAGAAGGACGTGTATCCACTGGTTTCGGCGAACTCGTCGGAGACGCCGTCGAGGTCCTCGGGCAGCAGGCTCCACACGATGAAGTCGGTCCGCAGGTCCTCCCAGCCGCCGTCCTCGGTTCGGGTGCGCGCTATGCACGCGTTGCGCAGGACGCCCTCGCTGATGCAGCCGATCTTCTGGGCGACCTGCTGGGAGGCGGTGTTGTCGGCCGCGGTGCGCAGCTCCAGGCGCTCGAGGCCCTGCTCGCGGAAGAGCCAGCGGGCGGTGGCGAGCGCCGCCTCGGACGCGTAGCCCTCGCCGCGGGCCCAGGGCGCGATGATGTACGACAGCTCGGTGGAGCCCACGTGCCAGTTCGTCTTGCCGAGCTGGACGATGCCGACCAGGCGCTGGGTGAGGAACTCGGTGACGGCCAGGTCGAGGCCGCGGCCGGCGATGCGCTCGGTGGGGGCGTACTGGGTGATCCAGGTGCGGGCCTGGTCCTCGGTGAAGGGCTGGGGCACGGAGGTCCAGGCGGCGACCATCTCGTCGTTCATCATCTCGGCGAGGGCGGAGGCGTCGTCCTCCTCGAGGGCGCGCAGGACCAGCCGATCCGTGCTGATGGAGATGTCCGGGAAGCCCCGAGTACCAGTAGTCATGGCGCCGCTCCGTAACCTTCATGGCCTGGTGAAGTGCCCAGCATGCAGCATGAAGGCACGTAACTGCACCACGGGGTCCTCTCCCGGTGCGGAAGAGGACCCCGTGTGGGCGCCGTGGCTGCGGGTGGTGTCAGCCGGCGGTGACCGGAAGCACCGAGCCCTGGTACCTGTCCTCGATGAACTTCTTCACCTCGGGTGAAGTCAGCAGCGTGGCAAGCTTCTTGACCCGGGGGTCGTCCTCGTTGCCCTTCTTGACGGCGAGGACGTTGTTGTACGGGTTGCCCTTCGCGGACTCCACGAGGATGGCGTCCTTCTTGGGGCTCAACTTCGCGTCGAGCGCGTAGTTGTTGTTGATGACGGCCGCGTCGACGTCGGCCAACGAGCGCGGCAGCTGGGCCGGTTCGAGCTCCTTGAAGACGAGCTTCTTCGGGTTGGACGCGATGTCCTGCGGGCTCGCGTTCGCGCCGGCGCCCTTCTTGAGCTCGATGACGCCCTTGGAGGCGAGGAGTTCGAGGGCCCTGCCCTCGTTGGTGGTGTCGTTCGGCAGTGCCACGGTCGCTCCGTTGCGGAGCTTCGTGACGTCGTCGACCTTCTTGGAGTAGACACCCATGGGCGGCAGGTACACCTCGGTGACCGCGCTCAAGGTGGTGCCCTTGGACTTGTTGAAGTCGTCCAGGTAGGGCTTGTGCTGGTACAGGTTGGCGTCGAGGGAGCCGTCCTGGAGAGAGGTGTCCGGCAGGACGTAGTCCGTGAACTCCTTGATCTCCAGGTCGAGTCCGGCCTTCTTCGCCAGGTGCTGCTGCACGTACGTGAGGACTTCACCGGCCGGCGTCGGGGTGGCGCCGACGACGAGCTTGCCGCTCCCGTCGCCGGAACCGGACCCCGAGACGCCGGACCCGCAGGCCGTCAGGCCGAGCGCGAGGGCTCCGGCGATGACGGCGGCGGGAATCGTTGCGGTGCGCATCGCGGCGATCAGAAGGAGGGAAGGACGGAGCCGGCGTACTTGTCCTCGATGAACTTCTTCACCTCGGGCGACGTCAGCAGCTTCGCGAGCTTCTTCACGCGCGGGTCGTTCTCGTTGCCCTTCTTCACGGCGAGGACGTTGTTGTACGCGTTGTTCTTCGTGGACTCCAGGGCGAGGGAGTCCTTGGCGGGATTGAGGTGGGCACCGATCGCGTAGTTGCCGTTGATCACCGCGGCGTCGACGTCCTGCAGGGAGCGCGGGGTCTGGGCCGCCTCGACCTCCTTGAACTGGAGGTCCTTCGGGTTCTTCGCGATGTCCTGCGGGGTCGCGGTGGCCTCGGAGCCGCTCTTGAGCGTGATGAGCTCGTTGGCGGCGAGGAAGCGCAGGGCGCGGCTCTCGTTGTCGGCGTCGTTCGGGAGGGCGATGGTGCCGCCCTTCTTCAGGTCGCCGAGCGCCTTGGCCTTCTTGGAGTAGAGGCCGAGCGGCTCGAGGTGGACCGTGGCGACCGACTCGAGGTGCGTGGCGTTCTTCTTGTTGAAGTCTTCCAGGTACGGCTGGGTCTGGAAGTAGTTGGCGTCCACGGACCCGTCCTCGGTCGCCGTGTTCGGCGTGACGTAGTCGGTGAACTCCTTGACCTCGAGGTTGAGGCCGGCCTTCTTCGCCAGGTGGCCCTTCACGTACTCGAGGATCTCGGCGTGCGGGACGGGCGTCGCGGCGACGACCAGCGGGTCGGACGCCTTGGCCTTCGTGTCGCCCTTGTCGGAGCCGCAGGCGGTCAGGCCCAGGGTGAGGGCGCCGGTGGCGAGGACAGCAGCGGTGATCTTGGTGGTGTTACGCACGAAAAGTGCCTTTCTCCATGGGTGGTGCAACCCGCCGGGTGGGACGGGGAGACAGGGACAGCGGTCAGCGGGTCAGCGGGTCTTGGCCGGGGTGGCGTCCGCGGTGACGGGGCCGCCGGGCAGCAGGCCCGTGAAGGCGCGGAAGCGGAGCGGTTCGCCGCCCTTGCCTGCCCGGCGGTGCAGGACGCGGGCTCCGCTGTCGCCCGCGAACTGGATGACGGCGATGGCGACGGCGAGGATCGCCACGATGATCCACATCAGCTCGGCCTCGAAGCGCTGGTAGCCGTAGCGGATCGCGAGGTCGCCGAGGCCGCCCGCGCCGACCGTGCCGGCCATCGCGGAGTAGCCGATGATCGCGATGATCGTCGTGGTGGTGGCCGAGATCAGCGACGGCAGCGACTCCGGCACGAGGACCTTGCGGACCACGGTCCAGGTGTTGCCGCCCATCGACTGCACGGCCTCGATCAGACCGCCGTCCACCTCCCGTACGGAGGTCTCGACGAGCCGCGCGAAGAACGGGATGGCGCCGATCGCCAGCGGCACGATGGCGGCCTCGCGGCCGATGGTGGTGCCGACGATCCAGCGGGTGAAGCCCATCAGGGCGACCATCAGGATGAGGAAGGGCATCGAGCGGACGATGTTCACGATCTGCCCGATGACCTTGTTCACCACGGCGTTCTGCAGCAGGCCGCCGCGGTCCGTGAGGACCAGCAGGACGCCGAGGGGCAGGCCCGCGACGACGGCGATCAGCGTGGACCAGCCGACCATGTAGAGGGTGTCCCAACATGCCTGGGACAGCAGCGGCTGCATCTCCGACCAGGTCACTTGGTGACACCTTCCTTCAGCAGTACGGGCGCGCCGCCCTGATGTCCGTGGATCTCGACCTGGAGGCCCTGCTCGCGCAGGAAGCCGATCGGCACGACGTTCTCGTCGAAGCGGCCGGGCAGCTCGATACGCATGCGGCCGACCTGCTTGCCGGCGACGGTGTCCATCGCGGCGCCGAGGATCGAGATGTCGATGTTGTACGTGCGCGACATCTGGGAGATGACCGGCTGGGTCGTCGACTCGCCGTGGAAGGTGACGTCGATGACCGTGCGGTCCGCGCCGCTGGCGTCGCCGCTCACCGGGAAGAGCGCGGCGGCGAGCTCGGATCCCGGAGTGGCGAGGAGCTCACCGACCGTGCCGGACTCGACGATCTGTCCGCGCTCCATGAGAGCGGCGGAGTCGCAGACCGTCTTGACGACGTCCATCTCGTGCGTGATGAGCAGGACGGTCAGGCCGAGCTGCTGGTTGAGGTCGCGCAGGAGCTGGAGGATGGAGCGGGTGGTCTCGGGGTCGAGGGCGCTGGTGGCCTCGTCGGAGAGCAGCACCTTCGGGTCGCCGGCCAGGGCGCGGGCGATGCCGACGCGCTGCTTCTGGCCGCCGGAGAGCTGGGCCGGGTAGGACTTGGCCTTGTCGGCGAGGCCGACCAGGTCGAGGAGCTCCAGCGCCTTGCGGGACCGTTCCTTCCCCGACTTGCCGAGGATCTCGAGCGGCAGCTCGATGTTGTCCTGGACGGTGCGCGAGGACAGCAGGTTGAAGTGCTGGAAGACCATGCCGATACGGCTGCGTGCCTCGCGCAGCTCCTTGCCGGCGCGGGAGCCGCGGCCGACGAGGGCGGTGA
Source organism: Streptomyces sp. NBC_01003 (assembly GCF_045162695.1). NCBI lineage: Bacteria > Bacillati > Actinomycetota > Actinomycetes > Kitasatosporales > Streptomycetaceae > Streptomyces > Streptomyces sp. NBC_01003. The sequence goes on along the minus strand of NZ_CP108707.1, from coordinate 7,979,582 downwards.
GGTCCTGACCGGCGACCGTCACGGTGCCGGAGGTGGGACGCTCCAGGAGGTTGACGCAGCGGATGAGCGAGGACTTGCCGGCGCCGGACTGGCCGATGACGCCGTACACCTCGCCCTCGCAGACGTGCAGATCGACGCCGTCGAGGGCGGTGACCTCTCGACCGCGCGAGCGGTAGACCTTGGTGAGGCCCTGGGTGGTGATCACGTGGGATTCCGTCACTGTCGATTGCGCGGCGCGGGTGAGCGCCTGCGGCGGGCATTCATGGTCGGGATCGGCCTGGACGCAGCACGGTTCTCGCTGTGGCGGTGGAACCGGGGGAGACTGTGCGCGGGGCGGCCCGGTCACGTACGGCGTAAGTACGTACTGGGCACGGCGTTTCGCTTCGGGGCGCGAGAAACAGGCAGTGCAGGGGCCCTCAGAAGGCGCACATTCGACACATACAACGAGCACCGGGCGTCATCGTCGCCTCGGTCGCAAGGGTGCGGCTGCTCGTCGTGGTCATGCGAAAAGTAAAGCAGAAGTGCGCCTGGATCCCCGAACCGCTGTCCGAATAGCGGACAGCCCTGGACGGTGCCCGACCCGGCCCGAGCCGCACCTGGCGCCCCGTGCGGCCAGTGCGGACAGGGGCAGGAGGTGGTTCCGGCCTTTGTACGAGCCGGGCCCGGCACCCGGCGCGCTGTGGCCAACGCCACGGTGGCGGGGCCGCGCGCACCGGGCCTTTTCGGCCGTAATAGGGTCTCGGCATGCTTGATGCCCTGACGGTCGCGACCGCTGTTGCCGCGCTCGCGCTCGCCGCCTGGTGCGGCTTCGCCGCCTACCGCGACCAGCCGACCAAGGACTGGCACTTCATCGGCATGGCGGTGGTGTCGCTGCTCGCCACTGTCCAGCTGATCGTCGGCATCGTGCAGCTGGCACGCGGCGAGAGGCCCGACCAGGGCACGACGATCTTCGTGGCCTACCTGATCGGCGCGTTCGCGTGCATCCCGGCGGCCGGCTTCATGTCGCTCGCCGAGCGCACCCGCTGGGGTTCGGTGACCGTGGCGGCCGGCGGCATCGTGCTGGCCGTCCTGCAAGTGCGGCTCTACGACATCTGGGGAGGCTGAGGTGTCCGTGACCTCACAGAGCGAGAGCGGCGCCAAGCCGCAGAAACTGACGAGCGGCCCCGGCACGCTGCTGGTGTGGCTGTACGGCGTGATGGTGGTCGGCGCGGTCTCGCGCTCGGCCGTCCAGATCTCCACGGAGTTCGACCACGCGCCGCTCGCCTACTCGCTGTCGGCGCTCGCGGGCATCGTGTACGGCTTCATCACGTACTCGCTCGTGCGCGGCGGGGAGAAGGCCCGCAAGGCGGCGCTGGTGTGCTGCGCCGCCGAGCTCGTGGGCGTACTGACCGTGGGGACCTGGACGCTGGCGGACCCGTCGGCGTTCCCGGACGCCACGGTCTGGTCGGACTACGGCATGGGCTATCTGTTCATTCCGGTACTGCTCCCGGTGACCGCGATGTTCTGGCTCAACAAGGCGCGCCGGGCTACGCGCTAGCGCCTGCCGACAGGAACCGGGCGACAGCAACTAGGCGACGAAGGCGCCCGCTTCCGCCTCCTTGGCGAGCGTCACCACGGTGAGCCGCTCGTCCACGCGCTTCGTGGACACGGCCGCGTAGCCGTGCTTCCGGTAGAGCCGCAGGTTGTGCTCGCTGCGGTGGCCGGTGAACAGCTGGAAGCGCTTGGCGGCGCCGTCGACGCCGAGCTTCGCCTCGACGGCGTCGAGGAGCCGTCCGCCCAGGCCGTGGCGCTGCATGCGCGGGTGCACGACGAGCTTGCCTATCCGAGCCGTGCCGTCCGCGTCCACGGCGCCCCGCACCGCGGCCACGACTTCCTCCCCGAGCCGGGCCACCAGGACCGTGCCGCCCGCGAGTTCGGCCCTGACCGAGGCGAGCGGTTCCGTCAGCGGTTCGATGGAGTAGTCGCCGTAGAGCTCGGCCTCGCTCTGGTAGCACAGGTACTGAAGTTTGAGGATCTTCTCGGCGTCCTGCTCGGTCGCCGCAGAGATGATCACGCTCATGCCCATGTGTGCATGCCTCCCGCTCACCTGCTCCGCCGGTTGTCTATCGCTCCTTTCCCCAGGGTTCAGGAGCCGCAACCTCTGCTGCCAGCATTCTGCGCAGGCATCCCAGACATCTGGAACGTTCCGGACCGAGGCTGCCCTGTGAGATACCCAACTCCCCTGCGATCTCGCGGTAGGTGAGGTCCTGTGGTGACAGGAAAGCGGCCACGACGCGGGGGCAGCGCCCGGGGAGTCTGCGCACGGCGGCATGCAGCGCGCGGTGGCGGTCGCCGACCAGCGCCCGCTGTTCCGGGCCGTGTTCGAAGTCCTCGGCGGGCTCCGTGACGTACGGGATCTCGCGCAGCGCGGCGTGGCGGGTGCGGCGCGCCTCGGATCTGACGGCGGCGGTGAGCCAGGCTGCGGGGTCGGCGGGCGGGCCGTCGGTGTCGATGCGCTCCAGCAGGCGAAGCCAGACGGCCTGTTCGAGGTCGCCGGGTTCGCCCGCGCCGTCAGTGGTCTCCGCCGAGACCTCGGCGGAGATGAGCGGGCGCAGGGCGTCGATGACCAGGTCGTACGTCATGCCGGGCGGGACGCGGCCGCCCGGGCGGGCGGTTGCCGGGGCGGCCGCGCGTCACCCCAACCGGGGCCGGGGTGCGCGGTGTTGACGCGAACTGAGGGAGGTCAGGCCTTCAGGAAGTCCTCGCGGGCGAGGAGCGCCGTGTCGCAGTTGTCCGAGAAGATGCCGTCGATGCCGGTGGCCAGATAGGCCTTGAAGGCGCCGAACGCGTCGCCGTAGGCGTTCGGGTCGGTGCCCTTCTTGAAGTCGGCCGGCAGGAAGGTGTTCTCGTTGCGCATCGTGTACGGGTGCAGGATCAGGCCCGCGGCGTGCGCGTCCTTGACGAGCGTGGTGGGCGCGAGGAGCTTGCCGTCCTTGTCCTTGGGGATGACGAGGTCGAGCGTGGGGCCGATGCCCTGGGCGTACGAGGCGATCTCGTCGAGGCCCTTGGGGGTGATGAGGTCGGCGACGGTGCGCGGGTCACCGGCGTCGACGAAGTCCCAGGGGCGGGAGTTCGCGGTCGACAGGAGCACGACGAGCGGGTTGTCGACCAGCTTGTTCAGGCGCTGGATGCTGGTCGGCTCGAAGGACTGGAGGAAGACGGGCGAGTTCTTCCTGTTCACGCCGTACTTGCGCAGGAGCGTGGCGACGCGCTCCTCAAGGCCGAGGCCGAGCTTGCGGAAGTAGGTGGGGTGCTTGGTCTCGACGTGGATCCACACCTCCTTGCCGCGCTCGCGGCTCTGCCGCTCCCGCCACTTGAGGACCTCTTCGAAGGTGGGGATCTCCCAGCGGCCGTCGTAGAGGGTGTTGCGCTGGCGGTTGGCCGGGATGCGCTCCTTGGCGCGCAGGGTCTTCAGCTCGGCGAGCGTGAAGTCCTCGGTGAACCAGCCGGTGGTGGCGACCCCGTCGAGGCTCTTGGTGGTCTTGCGGCCGGCGAACTCGGGGTGCGCGGAGACGTCGGTCGTCCCGCCGATTTCCGGCTCGTGACGGCATACGAGATGACCGTCCTTGGTGGGCACGAGGTCGCCCGCCTCGATGACGTGCGCGCCCATGTCCAGGGCCAGCTGGTACGAGCCGAAGGTGTGCTCCGGGCGGTAGCCGCTCGTACCGCGGTGGGCGATGACGGTGGGCACAGGCAGGCTCTTGTAGCCACCACCGCCGTGATGTCCGCCACTGCCGCGCTCGTCGGCGCTCGCCACGCCGGGCGCGCCCAGGACGGCTCCGCCCGCGCCGAGCACCGCCGCACCGAGTACCGAACGGCGGCCGAGCTGCGACCCCCGGGACTCCTGTGACTTCCGCATCCCCATTGAGCACTCCTCCCACATCGCTGCCTTGCACCTGTCAAAGCGCACCGATCGTAGGTGTGCGGGAGTGTCCGGTGGGAGACCTTGGGCCGAACGGAAAGGTGATGCGAGGTGACTCCTGCGCGCCGCGTGACGGCCAACGGAGCGTAAATAAGGGTCAACACTGCGTATCGAGCGTGTGAACCCGATGTGCAACGGGCCGGGGGCCGCGAGTATCGTCCTCACCTGCACAGACTTCAGCTCATCCAGCCACGGCTTAGGCCGCCACCCCTTGACACCGGAGGGCCCGTTGTCCCGTTTCGCGTTCATCAAGGCAGTGCTCTCACCGATCATGCGCCTGATGTTCCGCCCCCGGGTGGAGGGCGCCGAGAACATCCCGGGCACCGGTCCTGTCATTCTCGCGGGCAACCACCTGACCTTCATCGACTCGATCGTGCTGCCGATCGTGTGTGACCGTCAGGTCCTGTTCATCGGCAAGGACGAGTACGTCACCGGCAAGGGCCTCAAGGGCCGCGCCATGGCGTGGTTCTTCACCGGCGTCGGCATGATCCCGGTCGACCGGGACGGCGCGAACGGCGGTGTCGCGGCGCTCATGACGGGCCGCCGCATCCTGGAGGAGGGCCAGGTCTTCGGCATCTACCCCGAAGGCACCCGCTCCCCCGACGGCCGGCTCTACCGCGGCCGCACCGGCATCGCCCGGCTGACCCTGATGACGGGCGCGCCCGTGGTCCCGTTCGCGATGATCGGCACGGACAAGCTCCAGCCGGGCGGCAGCGGCCTCCCGCGGCCCGGCCGCGTCACGGTCCGCTTCGGCGAGCCGATGGAGTTCTCCCGCTACGACGGCATGGGCCGCGACCGCTACGTGCTGCGCGCCGTGACGGACTCGGTGATGGCGGAGGTCATGCGCCTGTCCGGCCAGGAGTACGTGGACATGTACGCGACCAAGGCGAAGGCCGCCTGAGCCGGTAACACTTGAGCGTCACGAAGGGCCGCACCCGGTGGGTGCGGCCCTTCGTCATGCGTATGGCCGTCTGGACGCCTACTGAAAGTGCGTCATCCGTACGGCCCCGTCGTCATCCGTGCGGACGCGTCCGTCACGGGTGTTCGACGCCGTCCTCCAGCTTCTGGCCGCGCAGCAGGAACCACGCCGCCACCGCCGTCGCGAGGAGCACCGCCGCGCCGACGCCCGCGGCGGCCCGCAGCCCGTCGACGAAGGCGCCCTGTGCGGCCGTGAGCAGTTCGCTCGCGGTGTGCGCGGGCAGTGCCGAGACGGACTCGACCGCTCCGCCCAGGGATTCGTGGGCGGCCGACGCCACCTCGGGCGGGGTGCCGGCCGGGGCCGTGAAGTCCCGGTAGACGCCCGTGACGATGGAGCCGAGCAGGGCGATGCCGAGAGCCGCGCCCAGTTCGTACGCCGTCTCGGAGACCGCGGACGCCGAGCCCGCCTGCTCCTTCGGCACGCTGGACAGGATCACGTCGGCCGTGACGGTGAACGAGAACCCTGCGCCGACCCCCACGATCAGGAGCACAGCCCCGAGCAGCGGATAGCCGGTCGACTGGCTGAGTCCGGTCAACCCGGCCAGGGCGAGGCCCACGGCGGCGAGTCCGCCCGCGACGACGGAGCGCACGGAGAACCGGCGCGCGACCGTACCCGCGACCAGTCCGGCCGCCACCGCGCCGATGGCGGCGGGCAGTTCGGCGAGACCGGCCTCGAACGGGCCGCGCCCCTGGACCAGTTGCAGGAACTGGGAGAGGAAGAACACCAGGCCCGAAAGGCCGAGGATGGTGAGCAGGTCGGCGAGGACAGCGGCCGAGAATCCGCGGTGGCGGAACAGTCGCATGTCGAGGAGCGGTGCGGGCAGCGTGAGCTGGCGGCGGACGAACCAGGTCAGAGCGGCCAGTCCGAGCACGCCGGACGCCGGCACCTCCCAGCCGAGGCCGTGCGACGCGGCCTGCTTGATCGCGTAGACGACACCGATCATGCCGACGAGGGACAGGACGACGCTGACCAGGTCCCACGGCCCGCCGGCCGGGTTCTTCGACTCGGGCAGCAGCTTGATGCCGACGACGACGAGGACCGCCATGACGGGCAGGTTGATCAGGAAGACCGAGCCCCACCAGAAGTGTTCGAGCAGGAATCCGCCGACGACGGGGCCCACGGCCGCGCCCGCCGAGGCCGCCGCGCCCCAGATGCCGACGGCGAGGGAACGCTCGCGCGGGTCGGTGAAGATGTTGCGGATCAGGGCGAGGGTCGAGGGCATCAGGGTGGCGCCCGCGACGCCGAGCAGGGCCCGGGCCAGGATCATCATTTCGGGGGTCGTCGCGTACGCGTTGAGCACCGAGACGGCACCGAACGCGACCGCGCCCGTGAGCAGCAGCTTCTTGCGGCCGATGCGGTCGCCGAGGCTGCCCATGGAGACCAGGAGTCCCGCGATCACGAACGAGTAGACGTCGCCGATCCACAGGAGCTGCGTGCCGGTCGGTTCCAGGTCCTCGCTGATGTACGGCGTCGCGAGACCGAGCACCGTCGCGTCGACCGCGACCAGGAGCACCGCGAGCACGAGGACGGAGAGCGCGAGCCATCGTCCTCGCCCGGGCCTCGGCTCCACCTCCGCCGCGGATGTGCGCTGGTGTGTGCTGGTCATGGTTCCACTCTCCGTCTGGCGCCGCCGAGCAGAAGCTCGACGATCATGTGTTGGAAGTCCTTGGCGGCCACCCGGCCGTCCTGTACGGCCCATGCGCCCCCGCCGATCAGGCTGTAGAGCGCCTCCGTGAGCCACGCGGGTGTCAGGTCGATCCGGAACTCGCCGCGCTCCTGGCCGCGCGTGAACAGCGCGGCGATGCGGGCGTCGAGCCGGGCCCAGCCCTCGTTCTGCGATTCGCCCTCGAAGAGCTGGTTCTCCGTGACGAGGAAGGCGAGGAGTCCGGCGCACGGCTGGACCTCCGTCACCAGGCGGCGTACGGCGTCGTCGGCGCCGCCCTCGTCGAGCCGGGCCGCGTCGAGGGCGGCCTCGCACTCCTGGATCCCCAGTTCCTCCAGGGCCCTGACGAGTGCGTCCCGGCCCGCGAAGTGCCGGTGCAGCGTGGCGCGGCTGAGACCGGCCGCCCTGGCCACCTCGTCCATCGTGGCCGTGGCCTTGCGGGTGAGCAGGGCGGCGGCGGTGCGCAGCACCTGTTCTCGGTCGACTGACATGAGACGAGGGTAGTCCATGTGAGACACCCTTGTCTCATCAGGGGCATGGACGTCTCGTGTGTGGGTGGATATATAGGGATAGAGAGGGAACCGCTCGGCGACGGGGGTGCGCGCGTGTAGTGCGGGTCAGGTCTGCCAGGCGCCGCGGCACAGGGCTGCGGACGCCTCGTCGAGGTAGCGGGCCGTGGCGAGCCAGGCGCGGGCGAACGCGTCGGTGTCCGCCGAACCCAGGCGGCCGAATCCGTCGCGGCCCCGCTCGGCCGCGGATCTGCGCAGCGCGTCGAGCAGCTCGGCGGCGGTGGACAGGCCCGCGCGACGCAGGAGCGTGGTGTCGGGTGCGGTGGTGTGCGGTCTTGCGGTGGGTGCTGAGTGCGTCAGGGCGCGGCGGCCCGCGATGACTATCTGTTCCGTGCGGCGGCGCAGGATGTGGAGGGGGGCGGAGGGGGTGGGTGCGGGTGCCGACCGGGGTGATCCGGGGGGCGTTGTCGGGGTCACGTCCTGGCGTTGGAGGCGGTCCAGGCCGAGGTCGTACCGGCCCGTGGGGAGACGGACGGCGAGGAGAGCGGCCCGGGGGTGCCCGGCGGGGACGAGGCGCGCGATGGCGCGGACCCTGGTCCCGGGGGCCGTGGCGAGGAGGGCGAGGTTCTCGCGGTGGGCCAGTTCGGGGTGGTCGTCGGCGGAGGTCAGCCGCACGGTGAGCCCGTCGCACTCGGCCAGGAGGCAGTCGCCGCCGGCCTCTCGGGCCACGCCGGTCAGCGTGGCGTCGAGGAACAGCAGGTCCTGGCCGGTGGCGAGGGCCCGCGCCGCCTGTTCCGCCACGGGGACGGACCACAGGGCCGCGAGCGGCTCCTCGGCCCAGTCGGCTCCCGCGGCGGCCGCGGCCCGGACGCCCCGGCCCGCGCCGAGCCGCCCGTCGGCGGAGACGGTCGCGCCGGAGACCACGAGCCCGGCGCAGGCCAGGTCGCGGTGCGTGAGTGCGGTGTCGCCCATTCTGACGGCTCGGTCACCCGCGGTTCTGGCCCTGCCCGGTCCTCCGGGGGCCATGTCGGGGACGGTGTGGAGGCGGCCGACGGCGTCGGCGGTCCAGGTGACCACGCCCGCGTGGCCGGTCGCGGTGAGGACGGGCTCGGTGAACAGTCCGTAGAGCCTGAGCGAACCGCCCGGAGCGTAGGCGCGGCGCGCCGTTCCCCGGAGTGCGGCGTGCGCGTCCGGGGTGCCGGGGCGGCGCAGCCCGAACGCGGTGGCGAGCAACTCCTCGAGGGCGTCGGCCAGTTCGGAGGTGCGGTGGTCGGGCTCGGCGGCGCGGGCCGCGCGCAGGCCGTTCACCGTGCGGATCGCGGCGGCCGCGGGGCGGGGCAGCGCCGCGAGGCGGGCCGAGTGGGCGGCCCTGAGCAGACCGGCCTGAAGCACGGCACCGGCGCCGTCGACCCCGGCGTCCAGGACGAGAGCGGCTGACTGCCACAGGGCTTCCGCGGCGGCTGCTTGGGTCGGGGTGGTGGGCGTGGACGTGGGGGCTTCGGTCGGCTCGGTGGTAGGTGCGGTCGCGTCCGCCTCGTCCGGGGCGGGCGGAGATGGCTGGTCGGGCGTGTCGGCGGGGGCCTGCGTGGGTGCGTCGTCCGCGATCGGCGCGAGGGTCGCCGCAGCGGCCCGGTGGACGCAGGCCGGAGCGAGCAGGCAGCCGCAGCGGATCGCGTCCTCAGCCGCGACCGTGCCGCCGGGAGCATGCAGTTCCACGAACGTCTCGTCGTCGACCGCGATACGGCAGATGCCGTCGTCGGACGTCATCGGTCGCGCGGCGAGCTTCTCCACGGCGGCGTCCAGGCGCTTGCGCAGGCGTGGCGAGAGCGCGGCCACGACGGCGGCGGTGACCTCGGGCGGTACCGGAGGAAGCTGCGGCGTCGGGTGAGACTGCGGCTGAGAGTGCGTCGACGTCAACGGATCTTCTCCCCTACCCAGCGGGCGAGTTCGAGCGGGCTGAGTGCGGCGACCGGCATACCGGCGGCGACCAGCTGTCCCGCGATGCCGGTGGAGTAGCGGGGGCGCCCGGCGTCGTCGAGGCTCGCGCAGCCCAGTACATGGCAGCCCGCGCCGACGAGTTCGCGCACCTCGGCGAGCATTCCGCCGACGGGGTAGCCCTCCTCGAAGTCGCTGACCACGACGACGAGGGTGCGCGAGGGCGCGGTGACGAGCGTGCGGGCGTGGCGCAGCCCGGCGGCGATGTGGGTGCCGCCGCCGACACGGGCCTCCAGGAGGAGGGCCAGCGGGTCGTGGACGTGTTCGGTCAGGTCGAGGACCGTCGTCGAGAACGCCAGGAAGTGCGTGGACAACGCGGGCACGCCGGCCAGGACCGACGCCGTGAGCGCCGACCAGATGGTGGACGCCTCCATCGAGCCGGACACGTCCGTGAGGATGACCAGCCGCCAGTCCGCCGAGCGCTGGGCTCTGCCGTGGAACACGGGGCGCTCCGGGATGACGTGGATGCGTCCGTCGTCGGTGCGCCGGGCCGTGGCGAGGTTGGCGCGCAGGGTGCGGGCGAGGTCGAGCCTGCCGCCTGGGCGCCGGGTGGGGCGGGCGGTCGCCGCGCCGGTGAGCGCGGGCCGCATGCGCGTGGCGAGGGCGCGGGTGAGCTCGTCGACGAGGCGCCGTACGAGGGGGCGCAGGGCGGCGAGCTTGGCCTCGGGCAGCCCGCCCGCGTGCTGGAGCACGGTGCGAAGCAGCTCCACGGAAGGGCGTACGGCTTCGGGGTCGAGCGCGGACACGACGTCCGTACGGCCTCGGGTGGCCGCGGCGGCGAGGACCTCCTCGCGGATGCCGGGTCCGAAGAGCGCCGTGAGTTCCTCGGCCCATTCGCGTACGCCGGGGTACGGAGCCTCTCGCCCGCCACGCCCGCCTGCGCCGCCCGGCAGATCGCCGCGCGCGCCTTCGCCACGGCCCCTCCCGTACAGCTCGTCCAGGGCGGTCGCCAACGGGGCGATGCCCTGCGGAAGTTGATCCCCTCGCCGCCCGAGCACGAGGCGCCAGCGTTCGGCGGGGGCGATGCGGGGGGCGCCGGGTGGGGAGACGGGGGCGGGAACGGGGACGGGGGCGTTGGTGGCAGCGGACGGGGACGCGGCGTGAGGCCGGTCGGAGGTGTCCGGCGTCGCGGGCAGGAGTGTGTCCGGCGTCGGGGGCAGGAGGTCGAGCGCGGCCAGCGCCTCGCGGGCGGCGAGGTCCGCCGTCGTCCACGCGGCCAGCGTCCGCGCGTCCGTGTCCGGGGGAAGGTCGGCGTCGAGGGTGCCGTCGATGCGTTCCTCGATGACGGTGAGCAGCCGGTCGCGGGCGGCCGGGCTGAGCGTGTCGAAGCCGCCGCGCAAAGCTGGGAGCCGTTCGAGGAAGGGGGTGTCGGGCAGTTCGCCGACGCGGTCGAGCAGCGGGGCGAGCGCCTCGGGAGCCGTTTCGAGGAGGGAGCCCGCGGCGGTGAGCAGGCCGGTCAGCCGGGCGGTGAGCTCCGCGCGCGTGCCGGGGCCGCCGGCCGTGTCGACCCAGGACGCCGCGCGCACGCCGAGGGCGGTGGCCGGGGTGTGCCCGAGCAGAACCCGTACCGCGGCTGCGGCGCCGCGCATGAGCGGCGTCCCGCCGTCGGCCAGCCGCGCCAGCGAGTCGGCGAGCCGCATCCCGCCGAACACGTCGGCGCGCCGCGCGAGTTCGACCAGGGCACGGGCGTCTTCCGGGTCCTCGGAGCCGGTAAGCCCATCGAGACTGCGGACGGCGGCGACGGTCAGGAGGTCGGCGCAGTCGGCCGGCGCGTGGTGCCAGAGGGAGGAGGGGGCGGGGTTCGCGGCAGAGTCAGTTGCGGGAATCGTCGTGGCCAGACCCGCGATGTGGCCCGCGCTGAGGCGGTCCGTGAGGGCGAGGCCCGTCAGGAGTTCCGGGAGCGTGCCGATCGCGGGGAGCACGGTCGCGACCTCTGCCAGGGCCTCGGCCGCGAGCGCCGGCAGCGCGCACTCGGCCGCCTCACCGAGCACGGCCAGCGCCTGCGCCGCGGTCGGGCCGCCCTCCGCGTGGGCGGCCCGGACGCGCGCGCGAAGCACGCCCTCCGCCACCTGCGCCGGCGTGACACCCCGAGTGGTCGCTGTCGTGAGGACCGCCGCGGTGGCGGGTGTCCAGCGCACGGTCCAGCGTGTGGTGAGCGCGTCGGCCCCGCCCGCCCCGCCGACGGATGTCTCCTGCGCGTACGGGATGCCGCACAGCGCGAGGCGGCGCAGCAGCACCTCACGTTTGCGGTCCAGGTCGGAACGCAGGGGGTCGAGCCGAAGCTCCTTCTCCCGCCCACCACTTGCGGGGCCCGGCAGTCCCAGCGACGCCAGCTCCGTCTCGACGGCGGGTGCGAGTCCGCCGCGCGGTGCGCCGGGAGCGGCGCGGCCCGTGCGCTCGCCGACGAGGACCCGCTCCAGCGCGCGGGCGACCGCGCGCCCGCGGCCCAGCGGCTCGCCCTGCGCCAGCACGGTCTGCACGGCCTCGACGAACTCGCTCCGGCCCGGCGCGGGCAGCCCGCGCAAGCTTGCGAGGTCGCCCGCGACGCGGCGGATCTCGCGGGCGTCCGCCGGTCCCGACGGGTGGCCCTCGGCGCGCAGTTCACCGGTGACGCGGACGGCACAGCGCAGGGCCGTCTCGCCGACCGCGGCCGGGTCGCCCGCCGACTCCAGGACCTGGTGCTGCCACTCGGGGTCACGGATCCCGGCCGGATATCCGGAACGGGCGTCCAACAGCGCGTACGTGTACGGGATGAGGGAGACGGCGCGGGTGGGCGCCGGCGGCGATGCCTCCCCCGCCGGGGGTTCCGTGCGCGGCGCGGCGGGCCCCCGGGCCTGCGACCCGGCCGACGGCCCGGCGGCTGCCGGCGGTTCGGCACCGGGCCCGGCCTCCGGCGACTCGGCGGGCGTCCCGACCGACGGCCCCGCAACCGGCCCACCGAGCAGCCCCGCCGACGGCCCCGCGACCGGCTCCCCCGCCGCCTCGTCCCGCAGCGCCCCCGCGCTCAGCGCGGGCGCGTGGAACGCCCCGATCACCGCGGCCACCCTGCGTCCGCCGCTCGCCGCCTCACGTAGGCGCGCCCGCATCCACCGTTCCCGGGTGAGGTCGAGGAGGTCGACTCCCGGGCCGTCCTGCGCGTCGCGGCGCAGGGCCCAGCCGGTGAGGAGCGCTGCGCGGCGCAGGGCTTGCGGGGTGGCACCCGGGGCGGGGGCCTCCACGAGACGGTCCCAGAGGTCGTCGCCGTCGCGGCCGGTCAGCCGTCCACGTACGGCGTCGTCCAGCCGCGGCCTGCCTCCACCACCCGGGCGGTGGGGGTGTTCGGCGTGTTCGGCGGGGCGGCGCACTTGTGGCTCCCTCCAAGCCCGTTCCGCGAGCGGCAGATCGCAGGCGACCACCGGGACGCCGCTCCGTGCGGCCCAGCGCAGCGCCGCGAGCTCCGGTGAGAAGTCCGCGAACGGGTAGAACGCCGGCCCCGACTCCCCCTCCCCGTCCAGCACCGCCGCGAGCGCGACCGGCGCCACCGTCTCCTCGTGCGCCAGCCACGGCAGCAACTCCTGCGTCTCGGCCGGAAGTTCGACCAGCAGGACGTCCGGGGCCGCCTCGCCGAGGAGCCGGGGGACGACGGCGGCCAGCGACGGCGCGTGGTGGCGTACGCCGATGAGGTAGGGCCCGTCGGGATCGGTGAGCGCGTCGACGGCCACGCCCGCGTCGGTGGTCATGACGGGTCAGCCCTCCAGGACGGAGCGCAGGTCCCACAGGGTGCGCCAGGTCGCGGAACCCTCCTCGGCCCGGCGCCGCACCGCGCCGTCCCAATAACCGAGCAGCCGCGCCGCGTCCGCCGGGGCGTCCTTGCGGACCACACCGGTGAGGTGGCCCGGCAGGAGCGCGAGGGCGTCTCGGTCGCCGGGGAAGTAGGCGGCGGCGACGCCGAGCGCCGTGGCGACGGAGACGGCCTCGGCCGTGCTCATCACGGTGGACGGCCGCTCCACCTCCCAGCCCTCGGCCGAACGGCCCGAGCGCAGCTCGCGGAACGCGGTGACCAGGACGTCGAGGACCATGTCGTCGAGCTGGTACGCGGCGCCCGCCCGCTCGACGGCGGCCTTCGACTGGCGGCGCACGAGGTCGAGTTCGGCGTCGAAGTCGCCGATGGGGCCGACCGTCTCGAAGTTGAAGCGGCGCTTGAGCGCGGCGGACATCTCGGAGACGCCCTTGTCGCGGAGGTTGGCGGTGGCGATGACGTTGAACCCGGGGGCCGCGTGGGCCTGGGCAGCGTCCGTCCCGGCCAGCTCCGGGACGGCGATGCGCCGTTCGGAGAGGAGGGAGATCAGGGCGTCCTGCACCTCCGGGAGGCAACGGGTGACCTCCTCCACGCGTGCGACGGCGCCCTGGGTCATGGCGGCGAGGACGGGTGAGGGGACGAGTGCCTTGGGACTCGGGCCCTGGGCGAGCAGCAGGGCGTAGTTCCAGCCGTACTTGAGCTGGTCCTCGGTGGTGCCCGCGGTGCCCTGGACGGTGAGCGCGCTGGTGCCGCTGACGGCGGCGGCCAGCAGTTCGGACAGCATTGACTTGGCGGTTCCCGGCTCCCCGACCAGGAGCAGTCCGCGCTCGCCGGCGAGCGTGACGACGCAGCGCTCCACGAGGGCGCGCTCGCCGACGAACTTCCGCCGGACGGCGAGGCGGCGCGGCACGCCCTCGCCGGCGTCGGCACCCTCGGGCAGGCGCAGCGGTTCGCCGGAGCCCATCACGAAGGTGACGACGGCGCGCGGGGTGAGCCGCCAGCCGGGCGGACGCGGCCCGGTGTCGTACGCGGCGAGGAACGCGAGCTCGTCGGAGTACAACTCCTCAGGCGGCACGATCTGCCGCGGCGCGGCAGGCGTCGTGCCCTGAACAGTGTCGGTCGTGGTACTCATCGGCGACGCTCCCGCGGCTGCGTGGTCCGGCACTGCGCGGCCGGGACGGTGTCGGTCGTAGTGAAAGCGGTCATCGGGCGGCACTCCCGCAGCCACGTGCCCCGGCACCCCGCACTCGGCGCGGCCGGAACGGATTCGCGCGTAGCCGTCATCGCCGACGCTCCCGCAGCTGCCTGGTCCCGCACTGCGCGGCCGGGACGGTGTCGGTCGTAGTGAAAGCGGTCATCGGGCGGCACTCCCGCAGCCACGTGCCCCGGCACCCCGCACTCGGCGCGGCCGGGACCGATTCGGTGGTGGTCATCGACGGCTGCGCGACCCGACGGCGCATGTCAGGCGCCGTCGGGGTGACTCGGGCCCTGGTCGTCATGGGCCGTTGCGCGACCCGACGGGGCAGGCCGCGCATGGCCGAGGTGGCTCGGCGGGCCCCGGTCGTCATCGGCGCCGCCCCTTCCGGGTCGCTCGGGTCGTGAGTTCTTCGAAGGCAGGGACGTCGCCGGCGCGCACCCGTTCCCACGCGCGGGTGAACAGTTCCGGGACAGGGAGCAGCGGGACCGTCGCCGTGGTGCCCGGGATGTAGTACAGGGCCCGCTTCCAGGACTCGACAGGCAGTGCGGGCGCCTTGAGTGCCAGCCAGGCGCCGGGCAGGAACAGGCCGCGGCCCGCGCGGGCGCGCTTCGCCTCCACCACCAGTGCGGTCGCGGCGAGTTCGGCGCGGGCCCGCTTCATACGGGCTGGCTTCCAGCCGGTCCAGCGCGTGCTGTTGCGGTCGGTCGGGTCGGGCAGGGCGAGCAGTTGCAGGTAGAGGGCGGCGGCGTCCTCGCCGATGCCGTGCGCTTCGGCGACCTCGGTGACCAGGCCGGGGACACTGCGCGTGGGGTCCTGCGCGTAGCCCTCGAGTCCTGCCTCCGGCCCACCTGCGCCCTGCCCGTCCACACCCGGCACGCCCGCCGACACCGCGCGGCGCAGCCCCTCCCCCAATACCGCCCTGATCGCCCGCAGCGGGGCGTCCGCGCGATATCCGGTCAGGCCTTCGATCAGGCCGAGCGCCGGGTCGTCGGGGCCGGTGAGGGCGGCCGGGCGCAGGAGGACGGCCTCCTGCTGGTGCCAGGGGTGGACCACGAACGCCTCGCCCACGCGCGTCAGTCCGTCCTCTCCTGCGCCGCCCGTCTCGGGCAGGCCGTGCGCCTTGCGCAGTTCGGGTGCGGTGGCGTCGCCCTTCTCGGTCCAGTCGAGGCCGAGCTGGAGCAGCAGCTCCGGGTCGGCGAGCCGGGTGCGCAGGGCGTCGAGTGCGGCGGGCAGGGCGGCGCGCAGCGGATGCCCGTACGGGAGGCCGTACGCGAGCGCGCCGAGCGCCGACACGGCGGGCACCAGGTCCCGGGGGTGCGGCAACGCCGCGGCGTCATCGCCCGTCAACCGGCCGTCCGCGTCGAGTCGTTGGACCGTGGTGCGGCTGAGCCACGGGGTGCGCCTGGGGTTGAGTACGGCCTCGGCGTTGCCGATGGTGGAGACCCCGTTCAGCGAGATCTCCACGTCCTCGGGGAGGCGTACGAGGGCGCCGAACCGCTTCGTCCATACCTCCCGGGCGGCCTCGACGGCCGGCCCGGTCTCCCAGAGGTCGGCGGCGGTCTCGGGGAGCAGCGCGGCGACGACATCGACACGGCCCTGCCACGTGAGCGCGGACAGGCGGTCGTGGCCCGCCTCCACCTGCGTGCGGGTGAGCCCGGAGCGGGCCTGGCACTCGGCGGTTCCGACGTCGTCGGCCAGGACGCCGGAGGGTCGACCGGCGAGGAGAAGCTCCGCCTGGACGGGGCCGCAGCCGGGCGCCGCCGCCAGTGCGGTCGCGTTCTCCGCGTGCCAGGGCGTGGCGCCGCGCTCGCGTACGAGGGCGGCGAGAGACGCGATCCGGTCGCCGGTGAGTGTGCCGGGGATCCGCTGTGCCTCACGGGTCGTGAAGTGGGCCACGGGCCCGAACTCGCCCGACGGGTCGTGGTCCAGGGCCAGCCAGTCCACCCCGTCGTCGTGGCCGCGCCTGCGGGCCGCCGCGAGGATCGCGACGGTGCGGTCGCCCAGGCGGAGGACCTGGCCGGGCCGCGGCCGGTAGGCGCCCTTCTCGCTGAGTTCGACGCTGCGCAGTTGACGGTCCGGGTCCGTGAGGGCGCCTTCGGCGACGGCGTCCAGGATGTGCAGGAGCGCGGACCTGTCGGTTTCGTCCAGGCCGGGGACGGTCGCGCGGTACGCCAGTGCGGGCAGGTGCTGCAGGACGCGCAGCCAGGTTGACGTGCAGCTCGGGATGGTGAGTTCGTCGGTGGTCCAGCCGCCGGTGAGCGTCGCGAGGTCGTGTCCGCTGGGCAGCGGGGTGCCTTCGGCGGCCTTGCCCGCGATGACATGGCCGACGGACTTGATCTGGCGCAGTGTGCTCCAGGTGTCGGCGCTCCAGTAGCCGAAGACGGTGTGGCCGAGGACGCCGCGGATCGCGCTCAGCAGGGTCCGGTCGTCGCCGTCGCTGGGCGAGAAGTCGTGGAACATCTCCTGCCTGCGCGCCGCGACGGGCCGTGCGGCCACCGTCTGGGGATCGGTGAACTCGGCCACGGATTCGCGGAGTTGGACCATGGCGAGCGTGATGACGCCGACGCCCGTGTGCAGCGACGGGTGCCCGATCGCGGGCAGGGCGCGCTCGGTCGCGGCGAGCAGGTCGCGGTCGAACTGGTCGGACGCGGCCTTCTTCTGCTCGTCCGTGAGGGCGGTCCTGGCTTCGCCCGTGGTCTTCCTCCGGTGCCGCGCCAGCGCGGCCGCCGCGTCGTCCGCCAGTGCGGCGGCCTGCTCGTCCGCGAACGCGCGCAGTGCCTTGGAACCGTCCTCGTCGCGGGCCCGCATGGCGTGCCAGAACGATGCCGGCGGGACCAGCGACGTGCCGGCCGCGTACTGCCCGCCCGCCCGGGACATCACGGTGTCGCCGAAGGATCCGTCGGCAGGCCCGGCACCGTCCCCGTAGAGGCCCAACTGGTTCCCGTCGAGAGCGAGTACGGGCGCCGCTCCGCCGGGCAGACGCAGCGCGCCGAGCGGCACGGGGGTGCTGCCGCCGGTGAAGCGCGCGGGCAGCGCGACCTCGCGGCCGTCGGGCGTGCCCGCCGTCAGCCGCTCTTCCGCGCCGTCCCGGGCGCCGTCGCCGCGGACCCAGCGGCCGAGGACCGCGCCGTCGGTACCCAGCGGGCTGTTCTCCAGGCCCGCTTGGAGGGGCAGCACCTGGCAGTCGGCGTGCCGCAGCCGGCCTTCGTCGCGCACGGCGCCCGCGAGGAGCGGTGGCAGGGAGGCGCGGCCGGTGGCGCCGGTGGCGGGGTCGTACTCGATCCAGGTGCTGGTCGTGCTCGTGGTGCGCAGCCGCCAGTGGTTCACGCCGTCGCCGCTGACCCGGTGCTCCTTGGGCAGGGCGGTGTCGCCCGCGTGCAGGGGGCGCGCGCCGGTGCTGCGGCTGCCGTCCGGCAGGGGCAGGGAGGCGTCCAGGGCGTGTGCGCGCCACTGGGTGGCGGACTCGCCGCCGAGGTGGAAGACGTCGGCGGGGCGCGAGGACCAGTACGCGCGCTGCTTGCCCTCGTGCCACCAGGTGACGAGCAGTTCACCGCCGACAAAGCGGAAGGCGGGCTGCCGCCAGTGGTCGGGCTTGCCGGGGATCCGCAGGTCGTGTTCGAGGAGGATGCCGTCGGGTCCCGCGACAACGGCCTTGTCCCGGTGGGCGACGATCAGCGCGGGCCAGGCCTCCTGGACAGTGAGCCCGTCGCCGTGGCGCTCTTCGGGTACGGGCCCGAGCAGTTTCATGGCCTCTTCGAGCGCGGGCCAGCCCAGTTCGTCGACGATGCCCGCGCGCAGGGTGCGGCCGAGGTTGCCGCTGAGATCGTGGGCGCGGACGCGGGCGACGGCGTCGGGCGCGACGTCCGCCGCGACCGACCGGAAGCGCCTGAGGTGCTGGAGCGCCGAGCGGGCGCCGGGCAGGCCCGCCGCCGCGGTGACCGCCTCGGCCTGTTCGGTGAGCCACTCGGCCAGGAGTGGGCGGAGCACCGGGTGTTCGGCGACAGCGAGGGTCTTGCGACCGCCCACGCTGCGGTGGGAGTTGCCGCCGATCGCCTCCTTGAGCAGCGGCCTGAACCGCGCGTCCGCGGCCACCGCGGCGAGGTCGCGACGGCCTGCGTCGGCTCCGCCGAACCAGTCGTCGAGGCCGATCCCGTGGCCGTCCGTGCGGGGCCCGGGATCCGCCACAGCTACACCCGACGCGAGGCACACGTCGATGAGGTCCAGGTCGGCCCAGCTGCGCCAGCCGCGCCCACGGAACAGGTCGACCAGGCGCCCCTCGGCGCGCAGACGAGGCGCCATGCGCTCGACCAGCTCGTACGTCATCGGGGAGCGGCGCGCCCCGCGCCAGCCGCCCTTCAGGTGGGTGGACCAGCGCGACAGCCAGTCCCCCGCGTCGACGGCCGGGTCCGGGGCCGGGGCGGTGAGGAGCTGTTCGGCGCCGGTCTCGGCGAGCAGCTCCAGCCAGTCGCCCTCGGAGCCGTTGTCGTGTCCGTACCCCGTGGGCATGATCTCCAGGAGCCGCTTACGGACGGCCGGTTCCTGCGCCGCGAGGACCAGGAGGGTGGGCCGGTACGCCGTCCAGAACGTGCCGGGTGCGCGTACGACCGCCGGGGAGGCCAGGAGGTCGGCGAGCAGCCGGCACTCCTCCTCGACCCGGTCGAGGCCCGCGGCCTTGATGAGCTTGCGGGCGTCCTGCGGCAGGGCCGCGTACGGCGGCATCCCGGCGCCGCACCGCTCGACGACGAGCCTGCGGTACTGCTCCCAGGCCGCCTGCGGTGCCAGACGCTGCGTCAGGTCCCGTACATGGTCCTTGAGCGCCTTGACGGTGAGCGCCCCGGCGAAGGCGAATTCGAGGAACACCGCACGCTGCCGCTGCTCGTCCACGTCGAGGCTGTGGACGCGCTCGGCCTCGCGTGCCTTCCCGAAGAGGGCGGCCCCGTAGGTGGTGTTCTCGTGCCGGAGGAAGGCGCGGCCCGCCTCCTCGTAGTACGTGGGCAGGAAGTGCGGGACGGAGCGGCCGAGGCGCTCGCCGAGCTCCTCGAACCCGTCCTTGGCGGCGCCCGCGCGGGTCTTGGCCATGCGAGCGAGGCGCTCGACGTCCTTGACGAGGGCGAGGGCGTGGTGCCCGTTGTCCGGGTCGTTCACCAGGGCCCAGGCGGGGAAGCCGAGGGTTTCGCGGCGTACCTGGCCGAGCCCGTCACGGACGCTCTCGCGCCGCAGCCCGAGGAAGTCCAGGGCGAGGTCCTCGGCGTCGCCGAGCGTGCCGGGCACGAGGCGGACGACCGTGCGCCCTTCAAGAACGGGGTGGGTGTAGGCGCGGGCCGTCAGGTCGTCGGCGTCCTCGCCGCGGTGTGCGCCCGGGAGCAGGACGGCGCCCGCCTCCAGGAGCGCTCCCGTGTCCACCGTGCCGTCACCCGTGCTCATCGCGCCCCGCTCCCCTGCCGCCTCGCCCACCGAACTCACCGACCTCGCCGACCCCACCGCACCCACGGACCCCACCGAACCCGCTGTGCCGGCCGTGCCTGCCGCGCCCAGCCCCGCGCCCGCGCCGCTCACCGCCGTGCTCACGCCGCCTGCTCCCCGTCCTCGAGCTCGCGGCCCGCATAGAGGGCGGCGGCCATGCGCATGCCCTCCGACCAGGCCACCGGCCCGACTTCACCGAGGGCGATGGCCTGTCCGGCCTCGGTGGTCCAGGTGAGCGGCCCGGTCTCGGTCTCGGCGTAGCCCTCGTAGTCGCCGATCCAGACCCGAGCCTCCACCGTGCGCCCGGCCTCGAGCACGGGCTGGACGGCGTGGCCGCCGCGCACGCGGTAGCCGAGGGACGTGGCGCGGCCGGCGAGGAAGCGGAGCTCCTTGAAGGTGCCGCCCTCGTAGTCGTCGACGGCCTGCGCGGCCGGGTCGCGGTCGGCGCCGCGTGTCCAGATCTCGCGGAGCAGCTGCTGCACGCCCTGGTCGACCCCCAACTCGACGGCGAACTCGCGCAGTTCGCCGAGGTCGTCGAGGAGGACCGGGTGCGGAATGCTGATCTGCCGCGGGCGGATGCGCACGGTGTCCCCGTCGAGGTCGACGAGGCCGATGCCGCGCTCGGGGTCGGCGTCGCGCAGGAACCCGGCGACCTCGCCGTCGTCGCCGGTGACGACCAGGTCCTTCAGCGCCGCTCGCCAGGCCGGGTCGGGCCAGACCTCGGCGAGCACCGCGGCCGGTACGGGAAGGGAGCGGGTCATCCAGCGCTCGGCGCGCTCCCGGCAGTCGCGGTCATGGCGCTCCAGCCACTCGGTGAGCTGCCGGAGCCCGATGACGGCCTGCTCGTCAGCGATCTTCGGCGGCACCGACTTCAGGAGCCGCCCCTTGCCGTTGCGGCAGACGACCTTGCCGCCGTCGTCCAGGGCGACTTCATAGTCACCCGCGCGCATCCACCCCACCACTGCCTCCCCGACAGCCGATTTTCCGTTCCCAGATGTCGACCACCGGTCGTGGGCGCGCGCCGAAGGCACGCGTCACGAGCACCGGTTGTGAGCCGGTGTTGATCAACTGCCGGAAACTGTAGAGGGAGCCACTGACAACGCGGTGCGGCCCGGCCCCCTGAAGGGCCGGGCCGCACAAAAGGCAGGTCAGGACTTGGCTTCGGCCCACGCGCGCTGCACGGCGAGGTCGTCCTTCACCTCGGTGAGCTGCACCGCGACGGCCGAAGGAGCGGTGCCGCCCCGGCCGCCCCGCGAGGCGAGCGCGCCCTGCACGTTGAGGACGGTGCGCACCTCGGGCGTGAGGTGCTCGGAGATCTTCGCGAACTGCTCGTCCGTCAGCTGGTCGAGCTCGATGCCGTGCTGCTCGCACTCCTTGACGCACTCGCCGGCGACCTCGTGCGCGACGCGGAACGGCACGCCCTGCTTGACGAGCCATTCGGCGATGTCGGTGGCGAGCGAGAAGCCGGCCGGGGCGAGCTCCTCCATCCGCTCCCGGTTGACCGTGAGCGTGGCCATCATGCCGGTGAACGCGGGCAGCAGGACCTCGAGCTGGTCGCAGGAGTCGAAGACCGGCTCCTTGTCCTCCTGGAGGTCGCGGTTGTACGCGAGCGGGAGGGCCTTGAGCGTGGCCATCAGGCCGGTCAGATTGCCGATCAGGCGGCCGGACTTGCCGCGGGCGAGCTCGGCAATGTCCGGGTTCTTCTTCTGCGGCATGATCGAAGAGCCGGTGGAGAAGGCGTCGTGGAGAGTGACGAAGGAGAACTCCTTCGTGTTCCAGATGATGATCTCCTCGGCGATGCGCGAGAGGTTCACTCCGATCATCGCGGTGATGAAGGCGAACTCCGCGACGAAGTCCCGCGACGCGGTGCCGTCGATGGAGTTGGCGGCCGAGCCGTGCTCGAAGCCGAGGTCCTTCGCGACAGCCTCCGGGTCGAGGCCGAGCGACGAACCGGCCAGGGCGCCGGAGCCGTACGGCGAGACCGCCGTGCGCTCGTCCCACTGCCGCAGCCGCTCGGCGTCCCGGGACAGGGACTGGACGTGCGCGAGGATGTGGTGCGCGAACAGGACCGGCTGGGCGTGCTGGAGGTGCGTACGGCCGGGCATGGCGACGTCGGCGTGCGCCTCGGCGAGGCCGACGAGCGCGTCCTGGAGGTCGGTGACGAGGCCGCCGATGACGCGCGCGTGGTCACGCAGGTACATCCGGAAGAGCGTGGCGACCTGGTCGTTGCGGGACCGGCCGGCGCGCAGCTTGCCGCCGAGGTCGACGCCGAGGCGCTCCAGCAGGCCGCGCTCCAGCGCCGTGTGGACGTCCTCGTCGGCGATCGTCCCGACGAACGAGCCGTCCGCCACGTCCGCTTCGAGCTGGTCGAGTCCGGCGAGCATGCGGGTCAGCTCGTCCTCGGTGAGCAGGCCCGCCTTGTGCAGCACGCGCGCGTGGGCGCGGGAGCCGGCGATGTCGTACGGCGCCAGGCGCCAGTCGAAGTGGACCGAGGCGGAGAGTTTCGCCAGGGCCTCGGCGGGGCCGTCGGCGAACCGGCCGCCCCAGAGGCGGACATCGCCGGTGTTGCTGCTCACGGTTGCTCCTAGATGTGCGGTGACGCGGGGCGGGTGTTCTCTTCCCCGTCCCGCCCCTTCCCGTAACGGGTATCAGGCGAGGTCGCGCTTCGCCGCGCTCTTCGAGGACAGGGCGAAGACGTCGATGACGTCATGCATGAGTATGCATTGGACCGCATGATTCGTCAATCGACCCGCCATCGAGCCATCCATGGACCGAGACGCGAGCGAAATCCTTAGACAGGCGAACGATCTCGGTCGATAATCCAGAACCATGGGAAAGACCTACGAACGCATAGACGGCAGGCTGCGCACCTTCATCGAGGCGCAGCCCATGTTCTTCACCGCGACGGCTCCCCTCTCCGAGGGCGGCACGGTGAACCTCTCCCCCAAGGGGCTGACCGGATCCTTCGCCGTGCTCGACGAGCGGACCGTCGCCTATCTCGACTTCGCCGGAAGCACCGCCGAGACCATCGCGCACCTGCGCGATAACGGCCGCATCACCCTCATGTGGTGTGCCTTCCAGGGCCCTCCGAACATCGTCCGGGTGCACGGCCACGGCGAACCTGTCTTCCGTGACGACGCCAGGTTCAGGGAGCTGCTCGAACACTTCCCCCACATCGACCCGACCCAGCACGGCCTGCGCGCGATCATCGTCGTCACAGCCGAGCTCATCCGCGACAGCTGCGGATACGCGGTCCCCTTCATGTCGTACGACGCGGACCGCGATCTGCACGGGAAGCGCTTCGCGCGCGAGGACGACGCCTCCCTGAGCGAGTACTTCAAGAAGAAGGAACACATCGAGCACAGCATCGACGGACTTCCGGGGCTGCCGCTTCCGCTGCCCCCGACTACCGTCTGACACATGCGTTCACGATCCGTCACCATCGCATCCCTGGCCGCGACGACCGCCCTGCTGATCCTGGGTGCGTCACCGCCCGGCGGGCCCGCGCCGCTGCCCACGCGGATGGCCGACACGGGCGGCGGCTCCCAGCTCGTCACCGCACAGGCCGCACGCACGGGCTCCACCACCGGCACCGTCACCTGGTGGGACCGGCGCGACGGGCGGTGGGTCGCGGCGGGATCGGCGGCGGCGCGGTTCGGCGCGAAGGGCCTCGCCGACGGCGGCTCGCGCAAGCAGGGCACGTACACGACACCCACGGGTCTGTACGGCCTGCCCTACGCCTTCGGGATCCAGCCCGCGCCCACCGGCACGGCCACCGCCTACCGGCGCGTGCACCAGGACTCGTGGTGGTGCCAGGACAACGGCTCACGGTCCTACAACCGCTGGACCGAGCCGCGCCCGGCCGACTGCCGCGCCGCCGAGTCCGAGCACCTCGTGACGTACGCGACCCAGTACGCGCACGCCTTCGTCATCGCCTACAACTACGACCGGCCGGTGCGCGGCCGCGGAGCGGGGATCTTCCTGCACGTGAACGGGCGCGGGGCGACGGCCGGGTGCGTGTCGGTCCCGGCGGACGCGATGCGGCGCATCCTGCGCTGGGCCGAGCCCGGCCGGCGGCCGCACATCGCGATCGGGACGGCGGGCGGCGCGACGGCGATCACGCGCTACTGAGGCGGCACCTTCACCACTGAATGCGCCCACCCCGGAAGGCGAATGTGTGGCGATCCCATGAAGATGTAGGGACCACATAACGAGACGGGGTTGCGGGCACACCGGGCAGCGGCGTTGCATCGCCCGGTGCAGACCGAACAACTGACCCCTCAGCAGACCCGGCCGACGGACACCGGCAACCGCGCGGCGCGCCTGGCCGTCACCGTGTTCCCCGTACTCGTGCTCGCGGCGGGCGGTATCGGGCTCGCGCTGCCGGACGCCTTCGTGAGCTGGAAGACGAACGTCCCGTACCTGCTGGGTGTGGTGATGTTCTGCATGGGGCTCACGATGACCCCGCACGACTTCAAGGGCGTCGCGAAGCGGCCCTGGGCCGTCGGCCTCGGGCTCGTCGCGCACTACGTGATCATGCCGGGGCTCGGCTGGCTGATAGCCAACGCCCTCGACCTGCCGCCCCAGTTGGCGGCGGGCGTGATCCTCGTGGGCTGCGCCCCCAGCGGTACGGCCTCCAACGTGGTGACCTACCTGGCGCGCGGCGACGTGGCCCTGTCCGTCTCCGTCGCCACCGTCTCGACCGTGCTCGCCCCGCTCGTCACGCCGCCGCTGACCCTGCTCCTCGCGGGCGAGTTCCTGCCCGTGGACGCGGGGTCGATGGTCACGGACATCCTCAAGACCGTGCTGCTGCCGGTCGTCGCGGGGCTCGTCGTGCGCCTGGTCCTCGGCCGGTACGTCGACCGGGTGCTCGGCGCCCTGCCCTGGCTGTCGGCGCTGACGATCGCCGTCATCGTGGCCGTGGTCGTCGCGGGCAGCGCGACGGCGATCAAGTCGGCGGCCGGGCTCGTCCTGCTCGCCGTCGTCCTCCACAACGGTCTCGGCCTCGCGCTCGGTTACGGCGCCGGAAAGCTCGCCCGCCTCGGGGCGCCCGCGTCCCGCGCGATGGCGTTCGAGGTCGGCATGCAGAACTCGGGGCTCGCCGCGTCCCTGGCCACGGCCCACTTCAGCCCGCTCGCGGCGCTCCCCGCGGCGGTGTTCTCCGTGTGGCACAACGTGTCGGGCGCCCTGGTCGCGGCCTGGATGTCGTACCGGGCGCGCCGCGCCGAGCAGGCCTGAGAACGCGACAGCGCCCCGGGCCACCCGTGAACATCGGGCGGTCCGGGGCGCGAGCCAGAACGATTCAGCGCGCTCGCCTCCAGCGCACTCAGTGGTCCTTCTGGGCGAGGCGCAGCAGGTGGTCGGCGAGCGCCTGCCCGCCGGCCGGGTCGCGGCTGATCAGCATCAAGGTGTCGTCACCCGCGATCGTGCCCAGGATGACCTGGAGTTCCGCCTGGTCGATCGCCGACGCGAGGAACTGGGCGGCGCCGGGCGGGGTGCGCAGGACCACGAGGTTCGCCGAGGCCTCCGCGGAGATCAGCAGTTCCCCCGCGAGCCGCCGCATCCGCTCCTCCTTGGCCGAGCCGCCCAGCGGGGCCTGCGGGGTACGGAAGCCGCCCTCGCTGGGCACCGCGTAGATCAGCTCGCCGCCGGTGTTGCGGATCTTGACCGCGCCCAGCTCGTCCAGGTCCCGGGAGAGCGTCGCCTGCGTGACCGTGAGGCCGTCGTCGGCGAGCAGCTTCGCCAGCTGGCTCTGCGAGCGCACCGGCTGCCGGTTGAGGATGTCCACGATCCGGCGGTGGCGCGCGGTGCGGGTCTGCGGCACGGCGGGTCCCGCGGCGTGCTCGTTGTCCTGCGCCTGACTCATCGTCGTCGTCCCATTCCTCAGGATCGTCCTTCCCCGTCGGCCCCTTCGAGGGCCTTGTCCAGGACGCCCGGCAGCGCCTGGAGGAAGGTGTCCACCTCGTCGTCGTGGAGGTTGAGCGGCGGCATGAGCCGTACGACATCGGGGGCGGGCGCGTTCACCAGGAGGCCGGCGTCCTGAGCCGCCTGCTGCACCTGGGGCGCGAGCGGCTCGGTGAGCACGATACCCAGGAGGAGCCCGGCGCCCCTTACATGGCTGACGAGCGGGTGCCCGAGGGACGCGATCGCGTCCCTCAGCCGGGCCTCCGTGCGCTTCACGTTGTCCAGGAGGCCCTCGCCCGCGACGGTGTCGAGCACCGCGAGGCCGGCCGCGCACGCGACGGGGTTCCCGCCGAACGTCGTGCCGTGCTGACCGGGCTTGAGCAGCTCGGCCGCCTCGCCGAACGCGACGGTCGCGCCGATGGGCAGTCCGCCGCCGAGGCCCTTGGCGAGCGTGACGATGTCGGGGTCGACGCCCTCCTCCGCCTGGTACGCGAACCAGTGCCCGGTCCTGCCGATGCCGGTCTGCACCTCGTCGAGGACGAGGAGGGTGCCGGTGGCCCGGGTGATCTCCCTGGCCGCCCTGAGGTAGCCGGCGGGCGGCACGACGACGCCGTTCTCGCCCTGGATCGGCTCGATGATCACAAGCGCGGTCTCTTCCGTGACCGCCGCCCGCAGCGCCTCGACATCCCCGTACGGGACATGCGTGACGTCGCCGGGCAGCGGCAGGAACGGCTCCTGCTTGCCGGGCTGGCCGGTCAGCGCCAGGGAGCCCATCGTGCGGCCGTGGAAGCCGCCCTGCGTGGCGACCATGTGCGAACGGCCCGTCAGACGGCCGATCTTGAAGACGCCCTCGTTGGCCTCGGCGCCCGAGTTGCAGAAGTACACGCGGCCGGACCGGCCGAAGAGCTGGAGGAGCCGTTCGGCGAGCGCGACGGGCGGCTCGGCGACGAAGAGGTTCGAGACATGGCCGAGCGAGGCGATCTGCTCGGTGACCGCCTGAACGACCGCGGGGTGCGCGTGGCCGAGGGCGTTGACCGCGATGCCGCCGACGAAGTCGACGTACTCCTTGCCGTCGGCGTCCCATACCTTGGCGCCCGCGCCGCGGACGAGGGGCAGCCGGGGCGTGCCGTAGTTGTCCATGAGCGCGCCCTGCCAGCGCGCGGTCAGCTCCTGGTTGCTCATGACTCCCCCTGCTTGTCGATGGCCTGTACGTCGATGGTGTCTACGTCGATGGCCTCGGGGGCGTCCGGCACGACCATCGTGCCGATGCCCTCGTCGGTGAAGATCTCCAGCAGGATCGAGTGCGGGACCCGGCCGTCGATGACGCGGGCGGTCGTCACGCCATTGCGTACGGCGTGCAGGCAGCCCTCCATCTTCGGGACCATGCCGCTGGCCAGCTCGGGAAGGAGCTTCTCCAGCTGCCTGGCGGTGAGCCGGCTGATGACCTCGTCGGAGTTCGGCCAGTCCTCGTAGAGGCCCTCGACGTCGGTCAGGACCATCAGGGTCTCGGCGCCCAGCGCCGCAGCGAGAGCCGCAGCCGCCGTATCAGCATTGACGTTGTAGACATGTCCGTCGTCCTGGGAGCGGGCGATCGAGGAGACGACCGGGATACGGCCGTCGGCGAGCAAGGCCTCGATGGCACCGGTGTCGATGGCGGTGATCTCGCCGACCCGGCCGATGTCGACGAGTTCACCGTCGATCTCGGGCTGGTGCTTGGTGGCGGTGATCGTGTGCGCGTCCTCGCCGGTGAGGCCGATGGCGAGCGGGCCGTGCTCGTTGAGGAGCCCGACGAGCTCGCGCTGCACCTGGCCGGCGAGGACCATCCGCACGACGTCCATCGCGTCCTCGGTGGTGACCCGCAGGCCCGCCTTGAACTCGCTGACGATGCCGTGCCGGTCGAGGGCCTTGCTGATCTGCGGTCCGCCGCCGTGCACGACGACGGGCTTGAGGCCCGCGTGGTGCAGGAAGACGACGTCCTGGGCGAAGGCGGCCTTGAGGTCCTCGTCGATCATGGCGTTGCCGCCGAACTTGATGACGACGGTCTTGCCCTGGTGCCGGGTGAGCCAGGGCAGCGCCTCGATGAGGATCTGTGCCTTGGGCAGCGCGGTGTGCTTCCGCGTCGTGCTCATGAGCTGTACGCGCTGTTCTCGTGGACGTAGTCCGCGGTCAGGTCGTTGGTCCAGATCGTCGCGGTCTCGGAGCCGGCCGCTAGGTCGGCGGTGATGACGACCTCCCGGTAGCGCATGTCGACGAGCTCGCGGTCCTCGCCGACGCCGCCGTATCTGCAGACCCAGACGCCGTTGATGGCGACGTTCAGCTGGTCGGGCTCGAAGGCGGCGGACGTCGTGCCGATCGCGGACAGCACCCGGCCCCAATTGGGGTCCTCGCCGTGGATCGCGCACTTGAGGAGGTTGTTGCGGGCGATGGAGCGGCCCACCTCGACGGCGTCGTCCTCGGTCGCGGCGTTGATGACGTCGACCTTGATCTCCTTGCTGGCACCCTCGGCGTCGCCGATGAGCTGCCGCCCGAGGTCGTCGCAGACCGTGCGGACGGCCTCGGCGAACTCGGCGTATTCGGGGGCGACTTCGGCGGCGCCGGAGGCCAGGAGCAGCACGGTGTCGTTCGTCGACATGCAGCCGTCGGAGTCGACGCGGTCGAAGGTGACCTTCGTGGCGTCCCGCAGGGCCTTGTCCAGGACGTCGGCCTCCAGGTCGGCGTCCGTGGTCAGGACGACGAGCATGGTGGCGAGGCCGGGAGCGAGCATGCCCGCGCCCTTGGCCATGCCGCCGACCGTCCAGCCGTCGCCCTCGAACACCGCGGTCTTGTGCACGGAGTCGGTGGTCTTGATGGCGACGGCGGCCTTCTCACCGCCGTGCGCGCTGAGCTGGGCGACCGCCGTGTCGACGCCGGGCAGGAGCTTGTCCATGGGGAGGAGTTCGCCGATGAGGCCGGTCGAAGCGACGGCGACCTCGCCCGCGTTCAGGCCGAGCACCTCCGCTACCTTCTCCGCCGTGGCGTGCGTGTCCTGGAAGCCCTTCGGGCCCGTACAGGCGTTGGCGCCACCGGAGTTGAGGACGACGGCGGACACGAGCCCGCCCTTGAGGACCTGCTCCGACCAGAGCACCGGCGCGGCCTTCACGCGGTTGGAGGTGAAGACGCCCGCGGCGGCCAGGCGGGGCCCGTTGTTGACCACGAGGGCCAGGTCCGGGTTGCCGTTCTGCTTGATCCCGGCGGCGATGCCCGCGGCCGTGAATCCCTTGGCTGCCGTCACACTCACGCTGTCTCCTCGTTCGCTTCTCCGCCCGCGCAGCGCAGCGGCGCGGCTCTCGTTCCTGTCTGCGGCCCGGCGGCTGCGCGCGCGTCGCTCACGGCGCGACTCCGATCGTCGTAAGCCCAGTCGTCTCGTCGAGACCGAGGGCGATGTTCATGCTCTGAAGGGCGCCGCCCGCGGTGCCCTTGGTGAGGTTGTCGATGGCGCTGATCACGATGATCCGGCCGGCCGCCGAGTCGTACGCGACCTGCACCTGCACGGCGTTCGAGCCGTACACGGACGAGGTCGCGGGCCACTGCCCCTGCGGGAGCAGGTGTACGAACGGCTCGTCGGCGAAGGCCTTCTCGTAGACGGCCCGTACGCTCTCGGCGCTCACGCCCGGCTTCGCCTTGGCGCTGCACGTGGCGAGGATGCCGCGCGGCATCGGGGCCAGCGTCGGCGTGAAGGAGACGGAGACCGGCACACCGGCGACGGCGCCGAGGTTCTGGATCATCTCGGGGGTGTGCCGGTGGCCGCCGCCCACGCCGTACGGGGACATGGAGCCCATGACCTCGGAACCGAGCAGGTTCGGCTTGGGCGCCCTGCCCGCACCGGACGTCCCGGACGCGGCGACGATCACGGCCTCCGGCTCGGCGAGCCCGGCCTCGTACGCGGGGAAGAGCGCGAGGGAGACGGCGGTCGGGTAGCAGCCGGGCACCGCGATGCGCTTGGTGCCCTCCAGCGCGGCGCGCGCGCCGGGCAGCTCGGGGAGCCCGTAGGGCCAGGTCCCGGCGTGCGCGCTGCCGTAGAACTTCTCCCAGTCGCCCTCGTCCTTCAGCCGGAAGTCGGCGCCCATGTCCACGACGAGCGTGTCCTCGCCGAGCTGCTCGGCGACGGCGGCGGACTGCCCGTGCGGCAGCGCGAGGAAGACCACATGGTGCCCGGAGAGCACCTCGGCGGTCGTCGGCTCGAGGATCCGGTCGGCCAGCGGCACCAGGTGCGGCTGGAGCCCACCGAGGGGCTGCCCCACGTTCGAGTTGCCGGTCAGGGCGCCGATCTCCACATTGGGATGAGCGAGCAGCAGACGCAGCAGCTCTCCGCCCGCGTATCCGCTTGCCCCTGCCACTGCTACGCGTACCGCCATGGAACCCTCCTCTTGGATGGCATGACTATACGCACCGTTGCACGTTTATGCAATGCGAGTGATCGCCGCGGACGCGTGCCGTCAGTCGGCGACGAGCATGTCCCCGCCCCGCCACCCCTGGCGCGACGCGGCGCGTTCGCGCTGGCGGCGCACGAGGTAGCGGCCGGGGGCGATTCCGGTGCCGCCGTGTTCGGGGTGGATGAGGTAGGCGGCGGCGGTGTTCTCGATCATGCCGAGCGCGAGGCCCGTGGGGTCGACGACGCGGGCCGTCCACCGGCACACACCCTCGTCCGCGACGAGGGTGTGCGGATTGCCGCCCGCGGCGCTGCGCAGGAGCTCGATCCCGGCCGCGGGGACGCGCTGCCAGTCGGAGCGCCACGGCTCGCGGAGATGGCGCGCGACGAACGCGTAGGGGATGACGATCAGGTCGCCCTGGGCCTGGAGGCCGTCGACGACCGGGATGGTCACCTCGCGTTCGAGGTGGTCGAGGACGTCGAGTCCGGTGCGGGCGGTGAGGTCGGCGAGGGTGGGCGGGGCGGTCAGGGGGGTGGGCAGGGTCATGTTCATGTTCATCACCTCGGGTGTGTGAAGGGGTGGGTCAACGCTCACGTGCGTGGTCGACGGTGACGTGCGTGGTCGACGCTCACTGCGCGGTCACTGCTCACGTGCGGCGCAGGAGTTGTGCGTAGTGCTCGCCGGAGAGGCCGTACGACCAGCCGGCCGCCGCGACCGGGTCGTCGAAGTGGGCCGGGACGCTCAGCCCGTAACGGCGCCTGTGCCCGTCGGGTTCGACGGATCCGTTCACCGCGAGCAGCAGCCGCGTGGGCCTTCCCCACAGGGCGAGCGGTACGTCGTACAGCTGCAGCTCGGAGTCCGGATTGCCGGGGTCGGGTGCCGAGCTCACGAGACGCAGCCCGGCGCGCCCGATGTAGCGGGCCCAGCCGATGCGCTCGATGGCGCTGCGCCTGACCTCGACGTTCGGTTCGGCGTGGATGCGCTCGGGGGTCGGGTCGGTGAGGACCCACTCCGGTACGTGGGCGCCGTGCAGGACGTGCACGGCGGCGCCGTCGGCGTAACGGACGGCCGGTGCGTCGTCGCGGTGCAGCCTCAACTCGCCGTGCAGCGCGCCTGGCTGGGGTTCCGTGTGAATCTCGGACGGCCGCTCGGACATGACGCATACGCCCTCGCCCGGCCACCACCAGCCGGTGGAGCGCGCGAGTTCGGCCCACAGGCCGAGGTGCGCCACGTCGTCGTGGGCGTAGGTGGCGAGGCCGACGCGGGCGCGTACGTCGTAGTGGGCGATCCACGCGGCGTCGTGCTGGCCGTACCAGGTGAGGGCGGCCGCCTCCCCTTCGGAGCGCATCAGTTCCGCGCGGATCGGGGCACGGACCGCGTCGTCGACGGTCGTGCGCAGTGGGTGGCGGCCGACGGCGTCCACCACGTCGCGCACCGGGGATCCCGCGGCCAGTGCCTCGGGGACGGTCATGGTCCTGGGGGCGGTGGTTCCGTACCAGGACTGCCAGACGACGGCCGTCCCGGTCCGTTCGTCCAGGCGGTCGCGGAGGTCGGCGACCAGGTTCGCGAGCCGGGAGACCAGCGGCCAGTCGGCAGGGCGCGTGGGGGCCTCGGTGCCGCGCAGGCGCGGTGGGCGGAAGCGGTGCGGCGCGTCGAGCAGAACCGGTCGCGCGGCGGCGGGAGAGGGCACCCAGACGAAGTCGGGGGCGGGTTCGCCGAGCCGCCGGTACAGGCCGGTGACGGCGGCTTCGGCGCGCGCCCGGTCGGAGGGGCGCGCGGACAGTGCGTGGCGGAGCCAGTCGGCTGCGATGATCCCCGCCAGCTCGACGCGCTCTCCGGAGGAGCGGGGTGGGGTGGACGTGATCTTCGAGGGTCCCCTGCGGGGACGCGTCACCGGGCTCACCGAAGGGTGGCGGTGTCCGCCTTTCCAGTCGTCATGCGGCAGAGCGTGACAGAGGCCGCGCGGTCGGCGCAAGGGCTTTCCGGCGGCGGGACCCCGTCGCCGGGCGGGGTCCCGGCAAGCGGCAAAATGGGAAGCACGTGCAACGAGATGGGTGGGACGAGATGAGTGAGGCCTGGCCGGTTCCCGACGTGCTGGCCCATCTGGCGGGGCGCTGGCACGTCGGGCGGACGGTGCACGACCTCGCCGGCGACGCGATCGGCACCTTCTCCGGGACCACCGACTTCACGTACGAGGACGGCGGCGGGCTGCTGCACCACGAGGCGGGCACCTTCGTGTGGCACGGCACCGCCCGGCCCGCCGAGCGCAACCTGCGTTTCCTGCCGGGCGACACCCCGGGCACGGCCGTCGTGCGATTCTCCGACGGCCGCTTCTTCCACGATCTGGACCTGCGCACCGGCCGCCACACGGCGGACCACCCCTGCGCGGCGGACCTCTACCGCGGCGAGTTCGACGTGACGGGACCGGACCACTGGCGGATGGAGTGGCGGGTCAAGGGCCCCGCGAAGGACCTGGTGCTCACCACCGAGTACACGCGTGCAGCGGCCTGACCGCCTGACTCAGGCCACGGCGTCGAGCCGTACGCTCCAGCGGCCCACGCTCCCCGTGAGGACGGCGGTCGACAGGGGGCGGACGTCGATGTTCCAGTACGTCGACGGGGGCGCCTTGAGCGCGTAGACGAGGGCCGCCCGTACGACGGCCGGCTCGGCGACCGCCACGACGGTCGCGCCGTCGTCGTTCGGCCGCGTGTCGAGCCAGCCGCCGACCCGGGATATGAACGCGAGCAGCGACTCCCCGCCGTGCGGCGCCGAGCGCGGGTCGCGCAGCCAGGCGTCGACGGCGCCCGGCTCGACGGCCGTCACCTCGGCGAGCGTGCGCCCGCGCCAGCGGCCCATGTCGCAGTCACGCAGGGCGAGTTGGGACAGGGGCGCGAGGCCCAGCGCCTCGGCGGTGCCGCGGCTGCGGGCGGTGGGCGCGCAGTAGCGCAGCTCCGCCGCGGCGAGCGGCACCAGCGCGGGCGAGGCCAGCTCCACCTCGTGCCAGCCGGTGTGGTCGAGGGGCCGGTCGTCGTCGAAGCGCTCGGCGAGCAGCGAGGCGCTGCGCGCGGCGGCGAGAAGCGTCACGCGAACGGGCATGCGGTGATCGTGGGGTGTGCCACGGCTGCGGTCAAGAGTCCACGGGGCGTATGCCGGCCGCATGCGCCCCGCCGCGCGCTCACCGCAGGACGAGTGCCATCCAGTTCCCCGGCTCGGCGAGCGCCGCGAAGCCGACCTTCTCGTACACCCCGTGCGCGTCCTCAGTGGCGAGCATGATGCGGCGCAGGCCGAGCGGCTCCAGGTGGTCGCGGACGGCGGCGACGAGCGCGGTGCCCACGTTCTTGCCGCGGACGGCCCGGTCCACGTAGACGTCGCAGAGCCAGGCGAAGGTGGCGTGGTCGGTCACGACACGGGCGTACGCGACCTGCTCGCCGGATACGGAGTCGTACACCCCGAAGTTCAGCGAACCCGAGATCGCCCGGTCCTGGTGTTCGCGGGCGCGGTCCATGGCCCAGTAGGCGTCCGTGGAGAGCCAGCGGTGCACGCGGTCGGCGTCGATGCGGGCGGTGTCGGCCGAGATCTCGTAGCCGTCGAGGAGAGCGGGGGCTGTGGCGTGGGTGTCGGTCATGACGCGAGATTCGCAGGCGGGGGCGGTGTCCGTCGAGCCGGTTCCGGGCGCCGACCGTCGCTCCCGTCGCTCACTCGAGTACCTCGTCGCACGCGGCCCGCAGCCGGCGGACGCCCTCCGTGATCTCCGCGGGCCCGGCGATCGCCGCGAAGCTCAGCCGGATGTGCGGGGCCGGGGGCTCGGGGTCATCGCCTGGGCGCTCGTGATGTGTCTGCCGGTCGCCGTGCCGGGGGGCCGTCGTCGCGCTGAGCCACGAGCCGCTGCACCTGAGGGGGCACGCCGTCGCGGGGCTGCTCTGGGTGGCCGTGGGATCACAGTTCCTCGGCCTGGTCGTCCGGTACCGCGGCATGGCGGTGATCGGCATCCCCAAGGCGAGCCAGCTCCAGCCGGCCCAGCCGCTGCTCACCCTGGTCTGGTCGGTGTCCCTGCTCGGCGAGCCCCTCTCCTCCGCCGCGCCCCTGACCGCGGCGGCCGTTCTCGTGTGCATCGCAGTGACCCAACGGTCACGAGGCTGAAGGTCTCCAACCCTGGGACCCGGTCCTACTCTTGAGATACGGGTCGACGACGGACGAGGAGGTCACTCACGATGCGTGCCACGAAGGGCGACCATCTGCGGGTGCACGGCAGGACCGTGGGCGAGCACGACCGGGTCGCGGAAATCGTCGAAATCATGGGCCACGACGGCGAGCCGCCGTTCAGGGTCCGCTTCCAGGACGGCCACGAGGCGGTGATGTCACCGGGTCCCGACTCCGTCGTGCAGCACGAGGAGCCGGCCCCCTAGTCCTCCGAACGAAAGGCCCTAGTAGTGGTCCTCGACCACCCGGGCCATGGCGCCGATCCGGTCGGCGCCCACCTCCTTCGCCGAGAAGAACACGTGTCCGTTCACCTGCGGATAGCGCTCGGCGAAGGTGAGGTGGCGGGAGAGCTCGGCCGGATCCTGCCACTCGGCGGGCTGCGCCGGATCGCCCGCCTTGTAGAGCGCCTCGCCCGCGTAGAGGCGCACCCCCGTCCCGCGTGCGACGTCCGACCACCAGGGCACGAGCTTCGCGTAGTCCGCGGCGGCGAAGCCGATGTTCCAGTAGATCTGCGGGCAGATGTAGTCGATCCAGTGCTCGCGCACCCACTTACGGGTGTCGGCGTGCAGGTCGTCGTACGTCTGCACCCCGGCCCGCGTGTCCGAGCCGAGCGGGTCCGTCGCCGCGTTGCGCCACACCCCGAAGGGGCTGATCCCGAACTGGGTGCGCGGTCTGATCCGCTTCACGCTCGCGCCCATCTCGCGCACGAGCCGGTCGGTGTTGTCGCGCCGCCATGAGGCCCGGTCCGGGAAGTTCCCGCCGTAGGCCGCGTAGGCCGCGTCGTCGTCGAAGACCTGGCCCGCGACCGGATACGGGTAGAAGTAGTCGTCCCAGTGCACGGCGTCGATGTCGTAGCGGCGGACGGCGTCGAGCATCGCGTCCTGGACGAACTTGCGCACCTCGGGCAGGCCCGGGTTGTAGTAGAGCTTCCCGCCGTAGGGGACGACCCAGTCGGGGTGCCGGCGGGCCGGGTGCGTGGGCACGAGGCGGGAGAGGTCCGTGTGGTTCGCGATGCGGTACGGGTTGAACCAGGCGTGCAGTTCGAGCCCGCGCCGGTGCGCCTCCGCGACGGCCGTGCCGAGCGGGTCCCAGCCCGGATTCTTGCCCTGCACTCCGGTGAGGACGCCGGACCAGGGCTCGTACGGGGAGGGCCAGAGCGCGTCGGCCGTCGGCCGCACCTGGAAGACCACGGCGTTCAGGTGCCGGCCCACCGCCGTGTCGAGGTGCGCGATGAGCTCCGCACGCTGCTGGGCGGCGCTCAGGCCCGGCTTCGAGGGCCAGTCGCGGTTGGCCACCGTCGCCAGCCACATGCCCCGCATGTCGCGGGCCACCGGAGCGTGGCCGGACCCGGAGGCGGCCGCGTCCCCGGCGGCGAGCCCGGTCAGCGCGGCCGCCGCCGCGACCGCGAAGCCCCTGCGTGACAAATGCCTCATCCACCGACCCCCTGGCCAACAGCCCCGGGCTCTCCGGGCCGCACTGAGGACAGCATGCCCGACCCGGCCCGCCGTGTACGGGAGGTTCCGAGTAACGTGCAGGGCCGAGGCAGGCACCGGAACCCGGGAGTCCTGCCGGCCGGAGAACAGCGAAAGGCACGAGGTGACCGACCCTATGGGGGACATCCAGCGCGTCGGAGTGGTGGGCTGCGGCCAGATGGGAGCGGGGATCGCGGAGGTCTGCGCCCGCGCCGGTCTGGACGTCATGGTGGCGGAGACCACCGGTGAGGCCCTGGAGATCGGCCGTACACGGCTGCACAACTCCCTCTCCAAGGCGGCCGAGCGCGGCAAGATCAGCGCGGAGGAGCTGGCCGAGACCCAGGCCCGCCTGAGCTTCACCACCGACCTCGGGGAGTTCTCCGACCGGGACCTCGTCATCGAGGCCGTCGTCGAGAACGAGCAGGTCAAGACCGAGATCTTCCAGGTGCTCGACCAGGTCGTCACCCGGCAGGACGCCATCCTGGCGTCCAACACCTCCTCGATCCCGCTGGTCAAGCTGGCCGTGGCGACCTCGCGCCCCGATCACGTCATCGGTATCCACTTCTTCAACCCGGCGCCCGTGCAGAAGCTCGTCGAGCTGATCCCGGCCCTCACCACCTCCGAGGGCACGGTCAGCCGCGCCCAGGCCCTGGTCGAGAAGGTCCTCGGCAAGCACGCGATCCGCGCCCAGGACCGCTCCGGCTTCGTGGTCAACGCGCTGCTGATCCCGTATCTGCTCTCCGCGATCCGGATGTTCGAGTCGGGCATCGCCAGCCGCGAGGACATCGACAACGGCATGGAGCTCGGCTGCGCCCACCCCATGGGCCCGCTCAAGCTCGCCGACCTCATCGGCCTCGACACCGTCGCCTCGGTCGCCGACTCGATGTACGCGGAGTTCAAGGAGCCCCTGTACGCCGCTCCCCCGCTGCTCCAGCGGATGGTCGACGCGGGCCGTCTCGGCCGCAAGACGGGCTCGGGTTTCTACCAGTACTCGTGATCGCGCCCGTAGTCGTGATCGCGCGCGGTTCGACGCCGCGCTGACTCTGCGTAATCGAAAGTTCGGGCCCGGCGCTCTTCGGAGTGCCGGGCCCGAACCATTCGCACACCGTGTGCGCACCGGGCCCGCATATGCCCATCGCACACTCTCCCGCCGTACCCACCAGGCGAGTTGACTTTCCGTGCGTAGGACAACGGATCTGTCCACTACGGAAAGGAGCCGACCCGTGACCGCCGACCCCGAGCGTCCCGTGGTCCCGGAAGAACTCGCGGAGTTACGCCGCAGCCTCGATGTGGGTCTCGCCCGCGTCGACGGCAGGCTGGCGTTGCTCACCCAGCGCGATGAACAGAGCGTCAAGGATCAGGACGATCTGAGCACTCGGGTCGCCGCGCTCGAGCACACCCGATGGCCACTGCAGGCCATCGCCGCGATCACCGCGGCCGGCGCCCTCGGCCTTGCCGTCTGGCAGGCGTTCGGACGCTAGCCCCGCAGGCCGGGGGCGTCCTGCCCCAGCCTGAGATGGTGCAGCATCAGCAGTGCGGCCGCCATGTTGGCGGCCGGGACCTCGCCGCGGGCGACCATGTCGGGGACGAGCTTGAGAGGGACCCACTCCCGGCGGTCCGACTCGAAGTCGTCCTCGGGATGGCCGACGTACGAACCCTCCTCGGCCCAGTAGACGTGGTGCCTGGCGTCCTCGAGACCGTTGGACGGCTCCACGCTCATGAGATGGCGTAAGGGTCCCGGCCGCCAGCCGGTCTCCTCCTCCAGTTCCCTGGCGGCCGCGGCGGCGATGTCCTCGCCGTCCTCGACCACCCCCGCCGGGAGCTCCCAGCCCCAGCTGTCGGTGATGAAGCGGTGCCGCCACAGGAGCAGCACCTCGTTGGCCTCATTGACCACGGTGGCCACGGCGACCGGCCGCAGTCGTATGACGAAGTGGTCGAGGTGCCGGCCGTCCGGGAGCTCGACATCCGCGAGATTGACCCGGAACCAGCGGTTTTCATAGACAGTTTGTTCGTTCTGTTTCGTCCACTGCACGGTTCTGCCACCTTCCGCCGAGTTAGATGGCAATATCGCAGCAGCGGAGCGTGAGAGAGCTGTGCAGGTCGGACTCAGAGCGGTACGCGCAGTGCCCCGTCGATGAGTTCGGCCGCCTCGGCGGTGCCGGCGCAGCCGTTGCGCACCAGGTGTTCGCGTACCGCCCGGAGTCTGTCGCGCAGCCGCTGCGACTCCATTCCCCGTGCCTGTTCCGCCATCTCCACGGCGATCGCGACGGCCTTCTCGGCGTTGCCCTGTCTCAGCTCGATCTGGCTGAGCATGGCGAGGCGGTGCACCCGCCCCCGGTCGTGGGCGGGGTTGTGCACGGCCGCCGCCGCGTGCTCACGCGCCGAGGTGAGGTCGCCGAGGCTCAACAGAGCTTCCGCCACCTGCACGTTGACGAGTCCTGGCTGGACATAGCCCGTCTCGTCCGGTTCGTGGCCGCGCCGGATGCGGTCGGCGGCCGACTCGGCACGCCGGATGCAGGACAGGGCACTGGTGCCGTCGCCGAGGTGCGCGTACGCCTTGGCCTGCATCGCGTACAGATCCGAGGCGAGCGCGGGCGTGATGTGCCGTCCCGCGGCCCGCAGCGCGGCCTCGGCGAAGGCCACCGACTGCCGGTACTGCCGCATGTGGAGCGACTGGTTGACCAGGAGGGCGATGACATAGGCGCCGAGCCCGCGGTCACCGCTCGCCTTGGCGAGGCGCAGCGCCTGGTGGAAGTAGCGCTGGGCGAGGCCGTGCGCGTCGGAGTCGTAGGCGCAGATGCCCGCGATCGCGACCAGGCCGCCGGTGGCGCGGTGCAGTTGGCGGCCCGTCTCGTCGGTGTAGCTGCCGCGCAGCAGGGGCGCCGCCTCCGTGTTGAGGAAGCCGACGATGCGGGTGCGCGTCGCGATGCCGCCGGCCTTGCGGTACATCTGCTCGTAGTGCGTGCGGGCCGAGCGCATCATCTCCAGGTCGGCGGCGCTGACCCGGTGACGTCCGCCGCGTGACACATCGGTGTCCTCGGGCGGGTTCTCCCACTCCCATACGGGCATCACGGCCGGGGTCCCGGTGACGGCGGGGGCGCCCAGTATGTGGGGCCGCTGCTGTTCGTCCGAGCGCCACAGGGCGGTGGCCCGCTCGACGAATCCGGACAGGCTCTGGCCGTGCGGGGTGGCCGGTTCGCCGGGCACGCCCAGGCCGATGTCGTCGAGGGTGACAGGGCGGTGCAGGCGGGCGGCGAGGACCTCGCAGATGAGGTCGGACACCTGGCCGCGTGGCCGCTGGCCCTTCAACCACCGTGCGACGGCGGTGTGTTCGTAGCGCAGGGCGAGTCCTCTGGCACGGCCCGCCTGGTTCACGTGTGCGGCGAGGCCCGCATGGGAGATCCCGGCCTCGTCGAGGATCGCGTCGAGCAAGGTGTTGGGCTGCATGGAGGCCCTCCGGTGGCTCGGTGCCGTCAGCCTAGTGGAGCGGGCTTCACACGGGGTGTGAACGGAGTGCCCGAATCCGGGTGTTGCGCACTCTTTTGTGGCGTGATGCAACTCGATTGACTGAACTGCCTCGCAAGAGGCCGGCCGGGCCGCCGGCTCCCCCTCGTACAGTGCGGCGGCCCGTTTCGCGCCGTCCGACCGGCTGCCTGCTCGACACCCCGCGGCCGGCGGGCGGCGCGCCCCGGGGAGCGGGAGCCCCCGGGATCAGGTAACTCGGTGGCACCGCTCACTTGGCAGCACTGTGGACGCGGGGCTCCCCGTGCTGCAAGGGAACGCTCTTGCGGTCGTTGCGCAGGACGAGGAGCGCGGCGTCGTCGGCCGGCAACCCGCCCGTGTGGCGCAGGAGTTGGGTGTACACGGTACGGATGACGGCCTTGGGGACGACCGGCTGGACGCGCACGGCCTCGGCGAGCGCGGCGGGCAGCGGGAAGAACCGGCCACGGGCGTCCCGGGCGTCCTCGAGCCCGTCGGTGTGGAGCAGCAGCCCCTCCCCGGGAAGGAGCCGCCCGCACGCCACGACGGGCAGTTCGGCCGGGAGCGGGAACGGGCCGAGCGGTGGCAGGGGTTCACCGCCCACGACCGGCTCCGCGTAGCCACGCGGGACAGCCGCGGGACCCACATGGCTGCGCAGCAGATACGGCCACGGGTGCCCGCAGTTGAGCGCCAGCACCTCACCGTCCTGCCGGATCTCCAGGAGCAGTACGGTGACGAACTCCTCCGCGACCGGACTGACGGGGTCGGCGCCGCCGGCCGCGGGGTGTTCGTCCCGCGAGCGCTCGCGCAGATGCCGGGTCATGGCCCGCTCAAGCCGTCTCAGTACGCAGGTCAGTTCGGCCTCGTCGTGCGCGGCCTCGCGGAAGCTGCCGAGGACGGCGGCGACGGTCGCGAGGGCGTCGAGGCCGTGACCGCGGACGTCCCCCATGACGACCCGCACGCCGTGGTCGGTGGCGATGACCTCGTAGAGGTCGCCGCCCACGGTGGCGCCCCGGTCGGCCGAGAGCTGTCCCGCCGCGATCGCCAGACCGTCGATGCGGGGCGGCAGCGGGCGCAGCAGCACGTTCTGTGCGGCCCCCGCGATCCTGCGCAGCTGCCGCAGTTCGCGCTGGAGGCCGCGCCGCACATGGAGGATCAGACCCGTGCCGACGGCGAAGAAGACGGCGCTCGACGCGATGCGCGCCCCGAGTCCGGTCTGCTGCGCGAGCGGGCAGGCCAGCTTGAAGGTGATCGCCACGGCGCCCCAGGCCGTGGGCAGCGCCAGATCGAGCGCGCGGCGGACGCGAAGGGTGCGGGAGCGGGCGAGCCGGGATCTGAAGAAGGTGCGGGGTGGTCGGGAGGGCGTCCTCGGATGGTTACGGATCATGCCGACGGCCTCCCTAAGGCCCTGTTCAGCGCGGTCGGCCCTGCGGCCGCAATGATTCTGTCGACCGCCTGCCCCGATCGGACCGGATCACCGCCACTTCTCACCCGAACGAGTGAGGGGCACCTCCGGTGGTCCGGAGGTGCCCCTCACTGCGTCTCGCTCTGCCGGGATCAGGCCCCGCGCAGCACCGCCCCGGTGCGCTCGGCGGCCAGCGCCACGGCCGCGTCGCGGGCCGCGGAGGCCTCGTCGACGGTCAGCGTGCGGTCGCCGGCTCGGAAGCGCAGCGCGTAGGCGAGGGACTTGCGGCCCTCACCGAGCTGCTCGCCCGTGAACACGTCGAACAGGCGGAGGGACTCGAGGAGTTCACCCGCCCCCTCGCGCAGCGCCCGCTCCACGTCGGCGGCCGGCACGGAGGCGTCGACGACGAGCGCGACGTCCTGCGTGGCCACGGGGAACGTGGAGATCCGCGGCGCCTGGAGCGCGCCGGTGCCGGCCCTCTCGATGCGGTCGAGGTCGACCTCCATGGCGCAGCTGCGCTCAGGGAGGTGCAGCGCCTTGATGACGCGCGGGTGCAGCTCACCGGCGTGGCCGACGAGGGTCTCGGCGCCGTCCACCACGGCGAACAGCGCCGCGCACCGGCCCGGGTGCCAGGGCGCGTGCTGGTCGCCGCGCACGATCAGCTCGACACCGGCCTCGCGGGCGATGGTGCGGGCCGCCTCGACGGCGTCCGCCCAGTTGGCCGGGCGGCCGTTGCCCCACCAGCCGGCCTGCTCGCGGGCGCCCGTGAGGACGACCGCGGCGTGGCGGGGCTGACGCGGCAGCGCGGCGTCGAGGCCGGCGATCTCCTCGTCGGTGGGACGCCGGTCGATCGGCAGCCGTACGGCCTGCGGCTCGTCACCGGTCGGCCGGAAGACCAGACCGGTCTCGAACAGTGCCAGGTCGTGCGAGCCACGGCCGTCGTTGCGGCGCAGCGCCTCCAGGAGGCCCGGCAGCAGCGTCGTACGGAGCGCGGGCTCCTCGTCGGAGAGCGGGTTGACCAGCTTGACCGTGGTGCGGCGCGGGTCGTCCTGCTCGATGCCGAGCTTGCCGAGCGTCTCGTCGCTGATGAACGGGTAGTTCAGCGCCTCGACGTAACCGGCACCGGCCAGGGCGCGGCCGACGCGGCGGTGCAGGCGCTGGCGCTCGGTGAGGCCGCGGCCCGCCGGGGGCCTCGGCAGCGTCGAGGGCAGGTTCTCGTAGCCCTCGAGCCGGATGACCTCTTCGGCCAGGTCGTTCGGCTCCCTCAGGTCGGGACGCCACGACGGCACGGTGACTGTCAGGTTGTCCTGGCCGTAGACGTCGCAGCCGACCTGCTGGAGGCGGCGCACGACGGTCTCGCGGCCGTACGTGACACCCGCGACCTGGTCGGGGTGGTCCGCCGGCAGCGTGATGGTGTGCGGCGCGGAGGGCGCGATGACCTCGGTGACGCCGGGGTCGGCGGTGCCGCCCGCGAGGAGCACGAGGAGGTCCACGGTGCGCTGGGCCGCGGCGGACGCGGCTTCCGGGTCGACCCCGCGCTCGAAGCGCTTGGACGCCTCGGAGGACAGCTTGTGGCGGCGCGCGGTGCGGGCGATCGAGACCGGGTCGAAGTGCGCGGCCTCGATGACGACGTCGGTGGTCCCGGCGTCGGCGCCGTGGTCGGCGATCTCGGTGTTGGCGCCGCCCATGACGCCCGCGAGGCCGATGGGACCGCGGTCGTCGGTGATCACCAGGTCCTCGGCGTCGAGCACGCGCTTGGCGCCGTCGAGGGTGATGAACTTCTCGCCCTGCTCGGCCCGGCGCACGCCGATCGTGCCCTGGACGAGCGAGCGGTCGTAGGCGTGCAGGGGCTGCCCGAGCTCCAGCATCACGTAGTTGGTGATGTCGACGGCGAGCGAGATCGGGCGCATGCCCGCCTTCTGCAGCCGGCGCTGGAGCCAGATCGGGGAGCGGGCCTCGGGGTTGAGACCGGTGACGGTGCGCGCGGTGAAGCGGTCGCAGCCGGCCGGCTCGGAGATCTGGACCGGGTAGCCGTTCGCGTTCGGCGCGGGCACGTCGAGGAGCGCCGGGTCGCGCAGCGGCAGGCCGTAGGCGATGGCGGCCTCGCGGGCGATGCCGCGCAGGGACAGGCAGTCGCCGCGGTTGGCGGTGACGGCGATGTCGAGGACCTCGTCGACGAGCTGGAGGAGCTCGATCGCGTCGGTGCCGACCTCGTGCTCGGGCGGCAGGACGATGATGCCGCCGGAGCCGTCGTCGCCCATGCCCAGCTCGTCGCCGGAGCAGATCATGCCGTGCGACGTCCTGCCGTACGTCTTGCGCGCGGCGATCGCGAAGTCGCCGGGCAGCACGGCGCCCGGCAGGACCACGACGACCTTGTCGCCGACGGCGAAGTTACGGGCGCCGCAGACGATCTCCTGCGGCTCGCCGGTGCCATTGGCCTGGCCGACGTCGACGGTGCAGAAGCGGATGGGCTTCTTGAAGCCCTCCAGCTCCTCGATGGTCAGGACCTGACCGACGACGAGGGGGCCCTTGAGGCCGGCGCCGAGCTGCTCGACGGTCTCGACCTCGAGGCCGGTGGCGACGAGCTTCTCCTGCAGGTCACGGCCGGTCTCGGTGGCGGGGAGATCGACGTACTCCCGCAGCCAGGAAAGCGGGATACGCATCAGATCTCCATCCCGAACGGCCGGGTGAACCGGATGTCACCCTCGACCATGTCTCGCATGTCTTCGACGTTGTGGCGGAACATCAGCATCCGCTCGATGCCGAACCCGAAGGCGAATCCGCTGTACTTCTCGGGGTCGATGCCCGCCGCGGTCAGCACCTTGGGGTTGACCATGCCGCAGCCGCCGAGCTCGATCCAGCCCTCGGAGGAGCAGGTGCGGCACGGCCGGTCCGGGTTGCCGACGGACTCGCCGCGGCACACGTAGCAGACCATGTCCATCTCGGCGGACGGCTCGGTGAACGGGAAGAAGTTCGGGCGCAGCCGGGTCTTCATGCCCTCACCGAAGAGCGCCTGGACCATGTGGTCGAGGGTGCCCTTGAGGTCCGACATCGTCAGGCCCTCGTCGACGGCGAGCAGCTCGACCTGCATGAACACCGGGGTGTGCGTGGCGTCCAGCTCGTCGGAGCGGTAGACGCGGCCCGGGCAGATCACGTAGACCGGCGGCTCGCGGTCGAGCATGGACCGGATCTGCACGGGGGACGTGTGGGTGCGCAGGACGACGTTCGACTCCGTCTCGCGGCCCTT
This sequence comes from Streptomyces sp. NBC_01003, assembly GCF_045162695.1. Classification (NCBI taxonomy): domain Bacteria; kingdom Bacillati; phylum Actinomycetota; class Actinomycetes; order Kitasatosporales; family Streptomycetaceae; genus Streptomyces; species Streptomyces sp. NBC_01003. The sequence goes on along the minus strand of NZ_CP108707.1, from coordinate 7,935,919 downwards.
GGGCCCCTCGATGAAGAACGTGTCCTGCATGCCCCGCGCCGGGTGGTCGGGGCCGATGTTCAGGGCGTCGAAGTTGAACCACTCCGCCTCGACCTCGGGGCCCTCGGCGACCTCGTAGCCCATGGCCACGAAGACGTCCTCGATGCGCTCCGAGAGCGTGGTCAGGGGGTGGCGGGCGCCGGCCGGGGTCCGGTCGTAGGGCAGCGTGACGTCCACGGCCTCCTCGACCAGGACGCGCGCGTCGCGCTCGGCCTCGAGCTCCGTCTGGCGGGCGGCGAGCGCCTTGCTGACGGCGCCGCGGGCCATGCCGACGCGCTTGCCGGCCTCGGCCTTGGCCTGCGGGGGCAGGGCGCCGATCTCGCGGTTGGCGAGCGACAGGGGCGAGGTGCCGCCGGTGTGGGCGACCTTGGCCTCCTGGAGCGCGCCGAGGGAGTCCGCGGCCGCGAAGGCGGCGAGCGCCTCGTCCCGCATGCGCTCGATCTCTTCCGGTTTCAAGGCCTCGACCTCAACAGGGTCGTACGACTTATTCGGTGCCGACATCTCTTCCCGTGCTTCCGGTTGGTTTGGCGGATGGTCCCCGTCCACGACTCGGAGACGATTCGTCTCTGGATTGGGACGCAAAGTGCCAAAGACCGAGTCTAACGGGGGTGGGGTGTGCCGATGTGCCCGTGGGGTCCGCTCAGGCGTTCAGATACGCCGGGGCCCCCACGGGCAACGTAAATCGGAACTGGGCGCCGCCGCCGGGCCCGCGGCCGACCGTGATCGTTCCGCCGTGGGCCTCGACGATGCCCTTGACGATGTACAGGCCGAGTCCGGTGCCGCCGCGCTTGCTGCCCCGCCAGAAGCGGGTGAAGACGCGGTTCATGGACTCCTCCGGGATGCCGGGCCCCTCGTCGCTCACGGTGACCGACGTGCCGGCGCACTCCCGCTCGCGGGGTGATGCCGAGGGCATGACGTCGATGGTGACCGTTCCCTCGCCGTGGCGCACGGCATTTTCCAGGAGGTTGCTGAGCACCTGGTCGATCTTGTCCGGGTCGGCCCAGAGGTCGGGCAGCGGCTGTTCCACTCGGACGAGGAAGCGGTCGGCCGGCTGTCCTGAGGCGACGTGGGCCTGGATGTGGCGGCACACGGCGGCGCCGATGTCGACGGGCTGCCGGCGCACTTCGAGGCGGCCGGAGTCGATGCGGGAGATGTCGAGGAGCTCGGCGATGAGCCGTGTGACGCGGTTCGCGTCGGCGTCGACGGTCTCCAGCATCAGCTTCTTCTGGTCGTCGGTGAACCGTTCCCACTTCGCGAGCAAGGTCGCGGTGAAGCCCTTCACCGAGGTGAGGGGCGAGCGCAGCTCGTGGGCGACGGTCGCGATCAGCTCGGCGTGGCTGCGCTCGGTGCGGCGGCGGGCCTCGGTGTCACGGATGGAGACGACGACGCGGCGGACGGGGCCGGTGGGCGCGGTGCGTACGTACCGCGCGGAGACGAGGACCTCTCGCCCGCCGGGGAGCAGCAGATTGCGCTCGGGCTGGGCGAAGCGGATGGCGAGGCCGCCGTACGGGTCGGTCAGCTGCCACCAGCGGCGGCCTTCGAGGTCCTCTAAGGGGAGCGCGCGCTCCAGCGGGTGACCGAGGGCGTCGGCGGCGGGAACGGCGGTGATCCGGACGGCCGCGGCATTGAAGCAGATGACATGCCCGGTCTCGTCGGCGACGACGAGTCCGTCGGGCAGGTCGTCGGGGTGGAGGCCGCTGTCGGCGAGGGTGGTGAGGTCGTCGGGGCCGCATCGGGGCGCGGGCGGGCGCAGGGTGTCCCGTGCCCCCGGTGCTCTGCTCGTGCCGACGCTCATATCCCCGTATCCCGCCTCTCGGAAGGGCGCTGTGGCCTCCGAGCTCGCCACACTACTAGCTGGGGGTGACGGAGCGGCACCCTCCCGGGGCTCGCTGTGCACGCGCCGAGGCGTACAGGCAGACGGCGGCGGCCGTGGCGAGGTTCAGGCTCTCGGCCTTGCCGTGGATCGGGACCCGTACGACGGCGTCGGCCAGTTCGCGGGTCTCCTCGGGGAGCCCCCAGGCCTCGTTGCCGAAGATCCAGGCGGTGGGGGTGCCCATGGTGCCGCGGTCGAGTTCGGTGTCGAGGTCGTCCTCCCCCGCGCCGTCGGCCGCGAGGATGCGTACGCCCGCGTCCTTGAGCCCCTGCACGGCCCGCTCCACGGGTACGCCGACGGCGACCGGCAGATGGAACAGCGAACCGACGGACGCCCGCACGGACTTGGGGTTGTACAGGTCGACGGACGCGTCGGTCAGGACGACGGCGTCGGCGCCCGCGGCGTCGGCGCAGCGCAGCACCGTGCCGGCGTTGCCGGGGTCGCGGACGTTGGCGAGGACCGCGACGAGCTTGGGGCGGGCGGCGAGGACGTCCTCGAACGGGGTGTCCAGGAAGCGGCAGACACCGACGAGGCCCTGCGGGGTGACGGTCGTCGAGATGTCGGCGATGACATCCTCGTCGGCGAGGTGCAGCCGGGCGCCGGCGTCGCGCGCCTCCGCGACGATGTCGGCGTAGCGCTCGGCGGCGTCGAGGGTCGCGAACAGCTCGACGAGGGTGTCCGCGTGCCCGGCGGCCTCCCGCACGGCCTGTGGCCCCTCGGCCAGGAACAGCCGCTCCTTGCCCCGGAAGTTCCGCTTGGCAAGCCGCCGCGCGGCACTGACGCGGGGCGACTTGGGGGAGATCAACTCGGGGGCGGCGGCCATTGACTCACTTTCGGGTACGGCCCCAAAGGGGCGTGGGGCTGTGACATGTGCGGCTCCGCCGCGTGGGCGCGATCAGCCCCCACGGCCCGCAGCCGACGACGCAATCGGACCCGCAAGCCAACGGCTTGCGGGTCCGATCGAATCCGGCTCAGCTAAGTGCAACGCTTAGGCGGCAGCCTTGGGCGCGTTCACGTCGGCCGGAAGGGCCTTCTGCGCAACCTCGACGAGCGCGGCGAACGCGTTCGGGTCGTTGACGGCCAGCTCGGCGAGGATCTTGCGGTCCACCTCGATGTTGGCGGCGTTCAGACCCTGGATGAGGCGGTTGTACGTCATGCCGTTCTCGCGGGCAGCGGCGTTGATGCGCTGGATCCACAGACGGCGGAAGTCGCCCTTGCGCTTCTTGCGGTCGTTGTAGTTGTAGACCAGGGAGTGGGTGACCTGCTCCTTGGCCTTGCGGTACAGGCGCGAGCGCTGACCGCGGTAACCCTTGGCGGCCTCGAGGACTGCCCTGCGCTTCTTGTGGGCGTTCACTGCCCGCTTGACGCGTGCCACTTGTTAACTCCTTGTAGCGGGGCCGTGGTTGGACTCACACGACCCGAAAACGAATTGGTCCCGGTCCGAGCTCCCGGCGCGCTGGTGCGCGCCTGAACTCACTTGCCGAGAAGCTTCTTGATCTTCTTGGCGTCGCCCGGGGCCAGCTCGACCGTGCCGGTGAGGCGGCGCGTCACGCGGGACGACTTGTGCTCGAGCAGGTGGCGCTTGCCGGCGCGCTCACGGAGCACCTTGCCGGAGCCGGTGATCTTGAAGCGCTTGCTGGCACCGCTGTGCGTCTTGTTCTTCGGCATAGCGCCGTTCTCTCCTCGTCAGTGGCGCTCCCTGCCGGTCCGGGGCGCGGACCGGCATACGGAACGTCCAGATGTATCGGTTGGCATCCGGTCCGTACGGGCTGTACGTGGCCGGATCAGGCCTCGGCGGAAGCCTCGGCCGGGGCCTCTGCAGCAGGGGCCTCGTCGGACGCCTCGGCCGGGGCCTCGGGCTCCGACTCGGCGGCGTCGTCGCTGGCACGCTGCGTGCGGCCGTGCGTCGGCAGGGCCTTCTGCTCGGCCTTGCGGGCCTCCTGGGCCTCACGAGCCTCGGCCATGGCCTCGGTCTTCTTCTTGTGAGGACCCAGAACCATGATCATGTTGCGGCCGTCCTGCTTCGGGTTCGACTCGATGAACCCGAGGTCCTCGACGTCCGAAGCGAGGCGCTGCAGCAGTCGGTAGCCGAGTTCCGGCCTGGACTGCTCGCGACCACGGAACATGATCGTGATCTTGACCTTGTCGCCCTGCTTGAGGAACCGGACGACATGACCCTTCTTGGTGTCATAGTCGTGCGGGTCGATCTTCGGCCGGAGCTTCATCTCCTTGATGACCGTGTGCGCCTGGTTCTTGCGCGCCTCACGGGCCTTCATGGCCGACTCGTACTTGAACTTCCCGTAGTCCATGAGCTTGCAGACAGGCGGACGGGCTGTCGCCGCCACCTCGACGAGGTCGAGGTCGTACTCCTGAGCGAGCTCAAGGGCCTTGGCAAGCGGAACAATCCCGACCTGCTCGCCGCTGGGACCGACAAGTCGCACTTCGGGAACGCGAATGCGGTCGTTGATGCGGGGCTCGGCGCTGATGGATCCTCCTCGGTAGCACCACACGACGGTCTGGCGGACCGCCGCGTAACGTCTGTTTTCGTAGTACCAACCGCACCGAAACGCAAAAAACGCCCGGACGGTACACAGGCGGGGCTCCAAGGACTACCGGAGCACCGCCACGGGTAACCGTGGGGCGCACATCGGACGGCTCCATCGTCCGTACGGAACGATGGGGGCCGTCTGACCGGTGACCCGCCGCCCCTGAGGAGCGGCCAGGTGGGAGATCGGAGCCTCCACTTGTGGGCCGGTCACTCAAGCCAGTGGCATGCGTGTCCGGCCGGTCGTTACACAAGGTTAGCAGCTCCCGGGGGGTGGGCCCAACCGAGTGCGCGGGCGGCATATCGTGGGGCACATGAATGACGCCACCCCCGCCGCCGAAAACACTGACTACGACGCCCTGACCCGGGACATCGCCGAGGTCCCCGCCGTCGAGGTGATCGTGACGGTCGCGGTCAACCTGATGAGCGCCGCCGCGGTGAAGCTCGGCCTCACCGAGGAGGGCGACGCCCACAAGGACCTCGACGAGGCCCGCAAGCTCGTACACGCCCTCGCCGGTCTGCTCGACGCGAGCACGACCGAGATCAGCTCGTTCCACGCGGCGCCGCTGCGCGACGGTCTGAAGTCGCTGCAGCTGGCGTTCCGCGAGGCGTCCTTCGTGCCGGACGAGCCGGGCCAGGGCCCCGGCGAGAAGTACACGGGCCCGGTCTACGGCTGATCGTTCCGGTAGTTCACGCGCGTACGTAGAGGGGCTCGCCGGGTGGCGTGGTCTCGGCCGGCAGGAGTGCCAGGTCGAGGCCCCGTACCAGGCGGGCCCTCAGTGTTTCGTCGGCGGCGATGCGCTCGGCGACGGCGCGGGCCGTCTCGGCGGGGGCGGCCGACGGGTCGAGGACGAGCGCGAGGATGCCGTCGGCGCTGCCCGGGCCCAGGTGGGCGCGGAGCACGCCGGGCTCGGCGGCGACGGCGGCGCGGATCGCCTCCGTGACGGCCGGGTCGGCGAGGGGGTCGGCGCTGGTGCGGCCCTCGTTCGCGGCGCGCAGGGCGGAGCCGCTGAGCTCGTAGGCGACCGGGCCCGCGAGGTCGATGACGATGGTGTCGGCCTGCTCGTGCGCGGCGGCCTGGAGCGCCTGGTGCAGGGGTACGGCGACGGGGCGGGCCTCGGGGTCCCACAGCGCGAGGGCCGCGGTGGAGGTGAACGCGGGCAGGGCCTTGCGGTCGCCGGCCTTGAGGGTGGGCACGGCCATGTCGCTGGTCTTCTCGCGGCGCAGCCCGTTCTCGTCCTCCTCGACTTCGCCGAGCACGGCGACGATGGGGACGAGGAGCCGTGCTTCCTTGAGCGCCTCGAGGACCGGGCCGTGCGCCGTGCGGTCCTCGGCCCACGCGGCGAGGGCCGCGCTCAGGCGCGGGTCCGCGGAGCCGTCGTCGTCGGAGAAGCCGGGGTCGGGAATGTTCTTGTTCGCCACGTTCACCGACCCTACCGACCGGGCGGCGCGATCTTCTCAGCGGACCCTGAGCCGGGTCTCACGGTGCGCACAGGACGGGCGCCGAGCATCCGGGCATGGACCGGAACGGACTCGCGGCGTGCGCCGCCCTTCTCGCGGGAACGCTCGTGGGGACCCTCATAGGCTGCTCGCCGGGCGGGACGGAGCAGCCGGTTCCGGTCGCCGCCACGGCGTCGGCGTCCGCACCCGTATCCGACGAGGAGGTCTCCGTGGACCGTGACGACGCGCTCGCGAAGGCGCTGAAGCGCCTGCTTCCGGACGGTGACGCGCGGGTCTCGGTGGCGGTCGCCTCGCTCGACGGACCGACGGACGGCGCCGCGTACGACGGCGCGTCCGCGTTCGACACCGCGAGCATCGTCAAGGTCGACATCCTCGCGGCGCTGCTGCTGCGGGCACAGGACGCAGGGCGGGCGCTGACCTCGCAGGAGCGCGCATACGCGGCGGCGATGATCGAGAACAGTGACAACGCGTCCGCGACGGCCCTGTGGGACTCGATCGGCGGCGCGGACGGGCTCGACGCGGCGAACCTGACGCTCGGGCTGACCGGGACGAGGGCGGGCGCGGGCGGCGAGTGGGGTCTGACGCAGACGACCGCGGAGGATCAACTGACGTTGCTGCGCGCCGTGTTCGGCACGGAGAGCGCGGGCTCGGGGCTGAGCGAGGCGTCGCGCGCCTACGTCGTCGGGCTGATGGGGCGGACCGCTGCGGATCAGCGGTGGGGGGTGTCCGCGGCCGCCGACTCCGTGTCCGTGTGTGCGCTGAAGAACGGGTGGCTGCCGCGCAGCGCGACCGGACTGTGGGACATCAACAGTGTGGGGCGGGTGACCGTCGGAGGGAAGCCGTACCTGGTCTCGGTGCTCTCCGACGGCAACGCGACCAAGGAGGCGGGGGTGGCGCTCGTGGAGAGGGTCGCGACGGCGGCCGTCTCCGTGCTCGCCGGCTGAGACTCAGCGGACCGTGCGACGCCCGCGCCACAGATAGACGGCGGCCGCGAGGAGCACGACGCCGAGGCCGCCCGCGACGGGGCCCACCCAGCCGGTGCCCTCATCGCCGTCGGGGGTGTCGGGGCCCGTGCCGAAGAACTTCTCCGAGTACGTGGTGGAGCGCAGGCCCTCGGGCTTGAGGGAGTCGCCCTTGCGGATCGCGGCGGCCGGGTCGACGAAGCCGAAGCCGAGGGAGTCGTCGCGGCCGCCCGAGGGGGCGTCGCGGGCGGTGTCCTCCAGGAGCTGCTTGATCTGCGCGGGCGTGAGCCCCGGGTGGGCGGCGCGGACCAGCGCGACGGCACCGGACACGAAGGCCGAGGCGGCGCTGGTGCCCCAGCCCGAGTAGTACGTGCGGTCGGGGTCGGCGATCGCGATGGCGTTGCCGGGGGCGCTGACCGTGGCGTACCAGCGGCGCGTGGAGAAGGGGGCGCGGTGGAGGTAGCGGTCGACGGCGGTGGCCGTGATCACTCCGGGGTACGCGGCCGGGTACGAGATGTGGTCGCCCTTCTTGCCGCCGTTGCCCGCGGAGGCGACGACGACGGAGCCCTTCTTCAGGGCGTACTGGACGGCGGCGTCCTCGGTGGCTTCCGGGTGGGCGGTGGCGGAGTCGTCGCCGAGGGAGAGGTTGATGACGTCGGCGCCGTGGTCGGCGGCCCAGCGGATGCCGTCGGCGAGTGCGCTGCCCCGGCTGGAACGGGCTTCCTTGCGGGCCGGGTCGTTGTCCTCGAGGATCACGCGGACGGGCAGGATCTTCGCCTCGGGCGCGATGCCGAGTACGCCGTCGTCGCCGCCCGGGCCGTGGCCGTGACCTGCGATGATCCCGGCCATGGCGGTGCCGTGCCGGGCCCAGGAGCGGTCCCCCCTCTTGGCGCCGAAGCCGACGAGGTCCTTGACGGGCAGGACGTTGCCCTTGAGGTCGGGGTGGGTGTCGTCCACGCCGGTGTCGAGGACGGCGACGGTGATGCCCTTGCCCTTGGTCGTGCGCCAGGCCTCCTCGGTGTGCATCGCGTCCAGGCCCCACTGCTGGGCGCGGACGGAGTCGGCGTGGGCGGTGGTCGACGGGAGCAGCGCGAGGGCCGCGGCGGCCGTGAGCGCGGTGGCGGCGTTCCGCCAGGCGGCGGCCGTGCGGGTCATGACGGCTCCTCGGTGGCCTTGGCTACGGCTGCGCGCAGGCTTCGTTCGACACGGTCGGCGATGCCCTGCGCCTCGAAGCCGAGGCCGGCCTGTGCGGGGGTCGTGACGCTGCCGGACTTCATGGCCTCGGCGGCGGGCTGCGGGTCGGTGACAGTACGGGCGTCGGCGAAGCCGGAGACGGCGTAGGCGACAACGGGGGCGTCGGTGAGGACGGAGATGGTCCAGGAGGCGCGCTGGGCGTCGCCGAACCCGGCGGCGAGGGTGCCCTTCGCCGCGTACGGGCGGGGCACTAGGTCGGTCCTGCGGTCGAGGCCGTCCTCGGTGAACCGGGTGCGCAGCGCCTTCATGGCCTCCGTGTCCGCCTTGGTGAACAGCAGGCCGACGGTGGTGACATGGCTGCGGGTGGCGTCGGTGTAGGTGGCGCGCAGGAGGCGCAGGCAGCCGGCGGGCCTGAGCGCCTTCTGCAGCAGTGGGTCGAAGGCGTTCTCGCAGGTGCTGTCCGGGGCGACGGCGATACGGGTCCAGGTGCGGTCGGCGCCGCCGGGTCCCGCTCCGTCGCCCTTGATGACGGGCGGGAACAGCCGGTCGACGGGGACGCTGTGCCAGAGGGTGCCCGCGGCGGCGTACGAGCTCGGTGAGCCGACGCTGCCGCCACTGTCCCCGGTCAGCCAACTCCCGGTCGCCGCACCGCCGATGAGGCCGAGCCCGAGCACGGCGCAGGCCGCGGCGGCCGCGACGCGGGGCCGTATCCGGGAGCCGATGGGGCGCAGGCGGGTGGTGCTGTCGTCGTACGAGGCGGGGCGCGCGAAGAACACGAAGGGGCGGCCGGCGCCGGGGCCCGGGGTGAGGTCGACGGCCCCGACGGGGCGCCTTCCGACGGGGGGCTCGCCCGGGATGCGCGGGGGCGCTGCGGGGCGGGGGACGGTGGCGTGCGGTTCGCCGGGGGCGCGCGGCGGCGTGGCGGGACGGCGCGGGACCGCTGCCGCGGGGGGCGTGGCGGGGCGGGGCGGGGGCGTGCCGTCGGGGCTCTGAGCGGCGGTGTCCCTGATCGGCCGCAGCCTGGTCGTGGTCTCCGTCGGGCGCTCGGGCGGCAGGGGGCCGGGGTGCGCCGGCCGGTCGGACACGGGGGCCGCGGGCGCGCCCGGCACCGGCGGGGTGTCCGGAAAGCGGGCCGAGGCGGGCGGCGGCGGAGGTGTCTGGTCCGGCGCCGGAGTGTGCGTGGGGCGCGAGGGTATCGACGCGTCCGGGCCGGCCGAGGCATCGGCCAACTCGTCACGCTGCGTAGGCGGCTGGGAGGGGCGCGGCGGGATCGGCGCGCGGCGCGCTTGCGTGCTCATGCCTCCCCGTTTCCGTCCCGTTCTCGTCCTGCGTCCGCGTCACTCTACGGGCTGACGCGGCCTCGCAGGGACCCCGTACCGCAGGTCAGGACGATCTGCCCGGATCCTCCCCCTACCCCGCGGTAATCGTGTCTGGCAGGCTTCGGTCATGACACCCCGCGCAGCCGACAGGGCCCGCTACGACCGGGCCACCGCTCATCTCGACGCCCCGGTCGCGATCGTCGATCTGGAGGCGTTCGACGCCAACGCGGACGATCTGGTGCGGCGGGCGGGCGGCAAGCCGATCCGCGTCGCGAGCAAGTCGGTGCGCTGTCGCGCGCTGCTCGAACGGGTCCTGGCCAGGGACGGTTTCGCCGGGATCATGTCGTTCACGCTCGCGGAGTCCCTGTGGCTGGCGCGGTCCGGTTTCGAGGACGTGCTGCTCGCGTATCCGTCGGCGGACCGGGCCGGTTTCGCGGAGCTCGCGCACGATCCGAAGCTGGCGGCGGCGGTCACGGTCATGGTCGACGACCCGGCCCAGCTGCGGCTGATCGACGACGCGCGGGACGGCGGGCGCGAGGAGATCAGGGTCTGTCTGGAACTGGACACCTCGTGGCAGGTGCTCGGCGGGCGCGTGCGGGTCGGCGCCCGCCGCTCCCCGCTCCGCTCCCCCGCCCAAGTCGCCGACATGGCACGCGCCGTGGCCCGACGGCCGGGGTTCCGGCTCGTGGGCGTGATGGCGTACGAGGGTCATGTCGCGGGTGTCGGTGACGCGGTCGCGGGGCGGCCGGTGCGGTCGCGGGCGATCCGGCTGATGCAGGCCGCGGCCCGTAAGGAGCTGACGGTCAGGCGGGCCGAAGTGGTGCGCGCGGTACGGACGGTGGCGCCGGACCTGGAGTTCGTGAACGGCGGCGGCACGGGCAGTGTGCAGCACACCGCGGCCGAGCCCGCGGTGACCGAGATCGCGGCGGGGTCGGGTCTCTATGTGCCGCGCCTGTTCGACAACTACACGTCGTTCACGGGCCGGCCCGCCGCCCTGTTCGCGCAGCCCGTGGTGCGCAGGCCGGGCGTCGGGGTCGTGACCGTGCTCGGCGGCGGCTACCCGGCGTCGGGCGCCGCGGGAGCCGACCGGCTGCCGGTGCCGTATCTCCCGGAGGGCCTGCGCTACGACCCCCAGGAGGGCCCGGGCGAGGTGCAGACGCCGCTGCTCGGGGCGCCCGCCGACGATCTGCTGATCGGCGACAAGGTGTGGTTCCGGCACGCGAAGGCCGGCGAGCTGTGCGAGCGGTTCGACGTGCTGCGCCTGGTGGAGGGCGACACGGTGACGGCGACCGAGCCGACGTACCGCGGCGAGGGCTACACGTTCCTCTGAGGATTCCGGGACCACCGGTTACGGCGTGACGGTGGGGCCGATGCTGCTGCCCACGCCGCCGTCGGACCCGCTGTCGCCCGCCGCCCTGATGCCCTTGACGATGCGGTCCATGTCGGAGAGCGGTGGCGCGTCCTGGCCGGCGTCGACGGTGATGCGGACGGTCACCAGGGACTCGGAGCCGACGCTGGAGGGGAAGACGACGGACTGGACGTAACCGCCGGGCCCCTTCGCGGTCTTGACCTTCCAGCGGACGAGGTAGCCGGCGCGCCCGGCGACCGCGGTCTGGCGGGCGGCGATCTGCTGGTGCGACTCGATGCCGCCGAAGGGCTGCTGGTTGATGCCGTTCTTGTCGTACGAGGCGTCCGCGGCGTCCTTGATGTCCCGTTTGGCTATGACTTCGGGTGAGGTCTCGTCGGTCCCTGTGACGGTGCGGGAGACGACGGTGCCGTGCCGGCACAGGCCCGAGTCGCCGGGGCAGTCGTAGGTGCGCGGGGTGGTGATCAGCATGTCGTCGTCGACGACGTTCTCGGCCTTCTGCCAGCCTTCGAGGACGGGGAGCGTGATGCCGTTGAGCTGGTCGACGGCGGTGGACGCGTCCTCGGTGGGGGTGGGTTCAACACTGCTCGCCGTGGCGGTCGGGTCCGTGGGTGTCGAGGCGCTCGAGGTGGGTGACGTGCGGGTCCTGGGGTCGTCGTCGCCGCGGCCGAGCAGGACGGCGCCGGTGGCGATGGAGGCGACGAGCACGATGCCGGCGGCGGCCAGGGCGATGGTCTTCGCGCGGCGGCCCGGTGCGGCGGGCGGGCGGTGCGGGCCCGTGGCCGGGAGCGGGGGCTCGACGGGCGGCCCGAAGGCCTGTGGCGCGGCCGGGGTGTTCTGCGGCTGCCGTCGGTGCTCGGTCCACGCGGCCCCGTCCCACCAGCGCTCGGAGGGCGGGGCCGTGGGGTCCGGGTACCAGCCGGGCGGGGGCGTCATGCTCATCCCGGCACTCTAAGTTGTGCGGCGAAGGTCAGTACACCGAGTCCGCCTGGTCCGGCACGGCGGAGCCGTCGGGGCGCAGGACCGGGCCGAAGCCGCCCTCGGGTTGGTTGTACGCGGCCGTGGAGCAGGGGTAGCTGCCGGACTTGCGCGGAAGCGGTTCGATGAACATGGGGTTCACGACCCAGCGTCCGTCGGCGTTGTCGTAGGCGCGGCACATCACCTCGTTCTTGTTGCGGTTGAGCACGAGGTGAGCGCCGGTGGCGTCGCCGACGAAGGTGACGTCGGTGTCTGCGTCCCCGCCGCCGAGCGCGATGCGCTTGCCCCAACGCTGCTTCTCCCAGGCGGACTTGCCCTTGATGCGGAAGATGTCCTGGTTGATCCAGCAGCGCTTGCCGTCGATGTACGGGATGGCTTCACCCTGGGTGCGTCCGACGCCGCCGCAGCCTTCGTTGTACGTGGTGATGCGGCCCTTGCTGTCCAGGACGGAGCGGATGGCGATGGTGTGGGCGCGGTCGATGCCGACACCGCCCCGGCCGCGCGACCACACCTCGGTCACGGGCTCGGATCCGGCCGACACGATGTAGACGTCGAACCCGGCCTTCTGCAGCGTGCGAATGAGGTCGCGCTGCTGCTCGTAGTAGCGCACGTAGCCGGGGATGGTGTGCGTGCCGAGGATCTGGGTCGAGCCGACGGGGGCGGCGAGTGCCTCGCGGCGGGCCTGTGCGGCGTACGACTCCAGTTCGGGGACGGTGTGTCCGGCGAAGAGCTGCGGCACCCAGGCGTACTGGGGCACGGTGCGGCGGTGGTTCCACTCGCCGGCGAACGCGGCGGCGCCGCTCATGGTTCTGCCGGATTCGCGGATGTTGAAGATCTCGTCGGTGCAGTCGGTGTCGGTGGACGTCGGCAGGGGTGCGCCGACGGGGACGGCGGTGCCGCAGGCGGCGGTGAGGGCCTTGTCGGCATCGTCGGTGAGCCACTTGCTGGTCTTCTTCCAGCTCGCGGGCCGCAGGATCTTGTCGTGCTTGAGCGACCAGGCGATCGTCGCGTCGGTGACGTCGTTCTTGGAGACGGTGTTGTCCCAGTCGAACGCTGCGACGGGGCGGGGGCCGTGGTGGCCGTTGCAGGTCCCGCGCTCGTCGATCACGCGCTGGAGCCTGGCCCGGTTCTGCCCGTACCACGGCAGCTTCTCCGAGAGCTGCGGGCAGGCCCGGTCGGTGGTGGGAGCGGACGTGGCGGCGGCCGCAGGAGAGACGAGAGCCGTGGCCACCAGGGCGGTGACCACGGCTGAAGTCCACGCGGCAACATCTCTGTTACGCATGCCTGGGGACCGTACACCTACCTGGGGCGTGGCCTACAGAGGCGTGACGTACGCCCCCGAGATACCGCCGTCGACGAGGAAGTCGGTGGCGTTCACGAACGAGGAGTCGTCGCTCGCGAGGAAGGCCACGGCGGCGGCGATCTCGTCGGCGTCCGCGAAGCGGCCGACCGGGATGTGGACGAGGCGGCGCGCGGCGCGCTCGGGGTCCTTGGCGAACAGCTCCTGGAGGAGCGGGGTGTTGACCGGGCCCGGGCACAGGGCGTTGACCCTGATGCCCTCGCGGGCGAACTGCACGCCGAGCTCACGGGACATGGCAAGGACGCCGCCCTTGGAGGCCGTGTACGAGATCTGGGAGGTCGCCGCGCCCATGCGCGCCACGAACGAGGCGGTGTTGATGATGGAGCCCTTGCCCTGCTGCCGCATGTAGGGGATGGCGGCCTTGCAGCACAGGAAGACGGAGGTGAGGTTGACCTCCTGGACGCGCTTCCATGCCTCGAGGCCCGTGTCCAGGATGGAGTCGTCGTCGGGGGGCGAGATCCCGGCGTTGTTGAAGGCGATGTCGACCGAGCCGTAGGTCTCGTAGGCGGTCTTGAAGAGGGCCTCGACCTGCTCGGCGTCGGTGACGTCGACCTGGACGAAGGTGCCGCCGACGTCTTCGGCGGCCTTCTTGCCGGCGCTCGCGTCGATGTCGGCGCAGACCACGTTCGCCCCTTCGGAGGCGAGGCGGCGGGCGGTGGCCAGGCCGATGCCGCTGCCGGCTCCGGTGATGACGGCGGTGCGGCCCACGAGGCGGCGGCAGATGTTCTCGGTCATGGTGCTTCAGGCCTCCGTGCTTTCCGTGCTGATGAAGACGTTCTTGGTTTCGGTGAAGGCGGTGAGGGCGTCGGGGCCCAGCTCGCGGCCGACACCGGACTGCTTGTAGCCACCGAACGGGGTCGAGTAGCGGACGCTGGAGTGGGAGTTGACCGAGAGGTTCCCGGCGCGGACCGCCCCGGCGACGCGCAGAGCGCGCCCCACGTCACGGGTCCACAGGGACCCGGAGAGCCCGTACTCGGTGGCGTTGGCGAGCCGGATCGCGTCGGCCTCGTCGTCGAAGGGCAGGACGACGGCGACGGGCCCGAAGACCTCCTCGGCCGCGGCGGGAGCGTCGGCTGCCGTCTCGGTGAGGACGGTCGGCGGGAACCAGAATCCGGCGCCCTCGGGGGCGCTGCCCCGCACGGCGGCCGCTCCCCCGTCGACGTACGAACGGACCCGTTCCAGCTGGGACTTGGAGATGAGCGGGCCCATCTGGGTCTTCTCGTCGGCGGGGTCGCCGACGACGACCGACTCGATCGCGGGCGCGAGCAGGCCGAGGAACCGGTCGTACACGGACCGCTGTACGAGGATGCGGGTGCGGGCGCAGCAGTCCTGGCCGGCGTTGTCGAGGAACGACATGGGGGTGGCGGCGGCGGCCGCCTCGATGTCGGCGTCGGCGAAGACGATGTTCGGGCTCTTGCCGCCGAGTTCGAGGGTCACGCGCTTCACCTGGTCGGCGCACTTGGCCATGATCTGTTTGCCGACGCGGGTGGAGCCGGTGAACACGATCTTGGCGACGCCGGGGTGCTCCACGAGGGCGGCTCCCGCCACGTCTCCCGCGCCGGGAAGGACCTGGAAGAGGTACTCGGGAAGCCCTGCCTCCAGGGCGAGTTCGGCGAGGCGGAGCGCGGTGAGCGGGGTCGTCTCGGCGGGCTTGAGGATCACCGCGTTCCCGGCGGCGAGCGCCGGGGCGGTGCCCCACGCGGCGATCGGCATGGGGAAGTTCCAGGGCGCGATGACACCGACGACACCGAGGGGTTCGAGGATCGTGATGTCGAGGCCGCCGGCGACGGGGATCTGGCGGCCGGTGAGGCGCTCCACTCCCCCGGCCGCGTAGTCGAGCAGGTCGCGGACGTTGCCGGCCTCCCAGCGGGCGTTGCCGATGGTGTGTCCGGCCTCGCGCACCTCGAGGCGGGCGAGTTCCTCGACGTGCTCGTCGACGACGACGGCGAAGCGGCGCAGGAGGCGGGCCCGGTCGGCGGGGGCCGCGGCCGCCCAGTCGCGCTGTGCCCGGTGGGCCCGCAGGACCGCGGCGTCGACCTGGTCCCGGGAGGTCGCGTGGATCGTGGCGACGACTTCTTCGGTCGCCGGGTTGAGGATGTCGTGCACGCTAGAGCCTTTCGAACGACCTGCGGAGTTCCCAGTCGGTGACGGCGGCGTCGAACGCGTCCAGTTCGACCCGCGCCATGTTGCGGTAGTGCGCGACGACCTCGTCGCCGAACGCGGCCTTGGCGATGGGGCTGGTCTCCCACAGCTCGGCGGCCTCGCGCAGCGTCGTGGGAACGTGCTCGTACTCGCCGGTGTAGGCGTTTCCGGTGCACTCCTCGGGCAGTTCGAGCTTCTGCTCGATGCCGTACAGACCGGCGGCCACGAGCCCGGCGACCGCGAGGTGCGGGTTGACGTCACCGCCGGGCAGGCGGTTCTCGAAGCGCATCGAGCGGCCGTGGCCGACGACGCGGAGCGCGCAGGTGCGGTTGTCGTAGCCCCAGGCGGCGGCGGTCGGCGCGAAGGAGCCCGGCTGGAACCGCTTGTACGAGTTGATGTTGGGCGCGTAGAGCAGCGAGAAGTCACGCAGCGCGGCGAGCTGGCCCGCGAGGAAGTGCCGCATCACCGGCGACATCCCGCCGGGGTCGTCCGCGGTCCCCGCCATGACGTTGGTGCCGGGCTCGTCGATGGACTGGAGCGAGAGGTGGATGTGACAGGAGTTGCCCTCGCGCTCGTTGAACTTGGCCATGAACGTGAGCGAGACGCCCTCCTGGGCCGCGATCTCCTTGGCGCCCGTCTTGTAGATGGCGTGCTGGTCGCAGGTGACGAGGGCCTCGTCGTAGCGGAACACGATCTCGTGCTGGCCCGGGTTGCACTCACCCTTGGCGGACTCGACGACGAGCCCGGCCGCCGCCATGTCGTTGCGGATGCGGCGCAGGAGCGGCTCGATGCGGCCGGTGCCGAGGACCGAGTAGTCGATGTTGTACTGGTTGGCCGGGGTGAGGTTCTTGTAGCCCGCGTCCCAGGCCTGCTCGTAGGTGTCCTTGAAGACGATGAACTCGAGCTCCGTGCCGACGTGGGCGGTGTAGCCGAGTTCGGCGAGCCGGTCGAGCTGGCGGCGCAGGATCTGCCGGGGCGCGGCCACGACGGGCGAGGCGTCGTTCCACGCGAGGTCCGCGATGAGCATCGCGGTGCCGTCGTTCCAGGGGACGCGGCGCAGGGTGGAGAGGTCGGCGTGCATGGCGAAGTCGCCGTAGCCGCGGTCCCAGGAGGACATCTCGTATCCGTCGACCGTGTTCATCTCGGTGTCGACGGCGAGGAGGTAGTTGCAGCCCTCCGTGCCGTGGGCGAGGACCTCGTCGAGGAAGAAGCGGGCGGCGAACCGCTTGCCCTGCAGCCGCCCTTGCATATCGGGGAAGGCCAGGACGACAGTGTCGATCTCTCCACTCTCGACGAGGGACGTGAGCTCCTCGACGCCGAGCGGGGGTGTGCGGTCTGCCACGGGAAGGCCTCCTTCGGGCTTCTTCGGTCAGCCGGAAGCCATAAGGTATTGCGGAGAACCATTGCTTGGGAAGGGGGTACGGCCATATGTCGCACACCGATGACGAGGACCGGCTCACGCCGGTGCTGCGGCCCGTGCGGGCGGGCAACGGATTCGAGGAGGCCCTGGAGCAGATCCTCCAGGTCGTCCGGCTCGGCCTGGTATCGGGGGGTGAACGCCTCCCGTCCGAACGGGAGTTGGCGGACCGGCTCGGGATCAGCAGGGTGACGCTGCGGGAGGTCCTGAAGGTGCTCCAGGACCAGGGCCTGGTCGAGTCGCGGCGCGGGCGCTACGGCGGCACGTTCGTGGTGGCACGCACGGACACGCCGGGCGAGGACGAGCTGCGCCGCCGCCTCAAGGGCGTCGACGTCGAGGACGCGCTGCGCTTCCGGGAGGTCCTGGAGGTCGGAGCGGCCGGCCTGTGCGCCGTGCACGGCCTCACCGACGAACAGACCGAACGGCTGCGCGGCGCCCTCGCGCGCACCCATGACGCACCCCTCGCCGACTACCGCCGCCTCGACACGCTGCTCCATCTCACGCTCGCCGAACTGTGCGGGTCACCCTCGCTCACGGCTCAGTACGCGGCGGTGCGCGCGACGGTGAACGACCTCCTCGACTGCATCCCGCTGTTGGTACGAAACCTGGAGCATTCGCAGCGCCAGCACACGGCCCTGGTGGAGGCGGTGCTCGACGGGGACGCGGACGGGGCGCGGGAGATGATGCGCGAGCACTGCGCCGGCACGGCCGCTCTCCTGCGGGGCTTCCTGACCTGAGCCCGTGATTAACCGGCGCGTAACGCAGGGGTCTTGATTTCTTCGCACGCTCCCCGCAAAGGTATGGATCCACTCCATTGAGCATCCACCGTACGACGGGGAGCCCGCGCCATGACCTTGGACACCCAGAACACCCGCCCCACCGGTGATACGGGGGACGACTATCTGGAACGCAGAACGCTGCGCCGCGGCAGCGCGGGCTGGCTGCTCCTGACCGGGCTCGGCGTCGCGTACGTCGTCTCCGGCGACTACTCGGGCTGGAACTTCGGCCTGGCGCAGGGCGGCTTCGGCGGCCTCGGGATCGCGATGGCCCTGATGGGCGTCATGTAAGCGTGCATGGTGTTCTCGCTGGCCGAGCTGTCCTCGGTGCTGCCCACGGCGGGCGGCGGCTACGGCTTCGCGCGCCGCGCCCTCGGCCCCTGGGGCGGCTTCCTCACCGGCACGGCGATCCTCATCGAGTACATCCTCGCGCCGGCCGCCATCTCCATCTTCATCGGCGACTACGTCGAGTCGCTCGGCCTGTTCGGCCTGACCTCCGGCTGGCCGGTCTACCTGGCCTGCTTCCTCATTTTCATCGGCATCCACCTGTGGGGTGTGGGTGAGGCGCTGCGCTTCAGCTTCGTCGTCACCGGCATCGCGGTCGCGGCGCTGCTCGTCTTCGCGGTCGCCGCGTTCACCGACTTCGACGCGTCGAAGCTGAACGACATCCCCGTGGACACGGGCGCGTTCGGCGCCAACTCCTGGCTCCCCATGGGCCTGTTGGGTATCTGGGCGGCGTTCCCGTTCGGCATGTGGTTCTTCCTGGGCGTGGAGGGCGTGCCGCTCGCGGCCGAGGAGACCAAGGACCCTGCGCGCACCCTGCCGCGCGCCATCCGCTGGTCCATGGCGATCCTCGTCGTGCTCGCCGTCCTGACGTTCCTCGCCTCGTCGGGGGCGCGCGGTTCGGCCGCGATCCAGGAGGCGGGCAACCCGCTCGTCGAGGCACTCCAGCCCGGTGGCAAGGCGACCGCGCTGAGCCGCATCGTGAACTACGCGGGGCTCGCGGGCCTGGTGGCGTCGTTCTTCTCGCTCATCTACGCGGGCTCGCGCCAGCTCTTCGCGCTCTCCCGCGCGGGCTACCTCCCCCGCTTCCTGTCGCTCACCAGCCGGCGCAAGGCGCCCTACCTCGGCCTGCTCGTACCGGGCGCGATCGGCTTCGCGCTGGCGGCCGCGACGGGCGACGGTGCCCGCATGCTGAACGTCGCGGTGTTCGGCGCCACGATCTCGTACGCTCTGATGTCCCTGTCGCACATCGTGCTGCGGCGCCGGGAACCGGGCCTCGAGCGGCCGTACCGCACTCCGGGCGGCGTGCTCACGTCCTCCGTGGCGCTGGTCCTCGCGTGCGCGGCGCTGGTCGCCACCTTCCTGGTGGACGTCACGGCGGCGCTGATCGCGCTCGGGGTGTACGCGGTGGCGATCGGGTACTTCGGGGCCTACAGCCGCAGGCATCTGGTGGCGCGGGCCCCCGAGGAGGAGTTCGCGGCGCTCGCGGCGGCAGAGGCCGAACTGGAACGGGATTGACCACGGTGAGGGAGCACGGGCAGATGTTGAGCAGGCCGCTGATCGGGGTCAGCACCTACCTGGAGGAGAAGGCGAGCTGGGGCGTGTGGGAGCTGCCCGCCGCGCTGCTGCCCGCCGGGTACCCGCGGCTCGTGCAGTCCGCGGGCGGCCTCGCCGCGATGGTGCCGCCGGACGACCCCACGTACGCGCCTTCGGTGGTCGCGCGGCTCGACGGGCTCGTCGTCGCGGGCGGGCCCGACGTGGAGCCGGGCCGCTACGGCGCCGAGCGCGAGGACCGCACGGGACCGCCCGCGGTGGAGCGGGACGCGTGGGAACTGGCCCTGATCCGCGCGGCGTTGGCGTCCGGCAAGCCGCTGCTCGGCATCTGCCGGGGCATGCAGCTCCTGAACGTGGCGCTCGGCGGCACGCTCACCCAGCACATCGAGGGGCACGTCAAGGACATCGGCGTCTTCGGGACGCACGCGGTGACGCCCGTGCCCGGGACGCGGTACGGCGAGCTGGTGCCCGAGGAGTCGGACGTTCCGACGTACCACCATCAGGCGGTCGACCGGCCCGGCCGGGGTCTGGTCGCGTCGGCCCACGCGGCGGACGGCACGGTCGAGGCGGTCGAACTCCAGGGCCTCACCTGGGTACTGGGCGTGCAGTGGCACCCCGAGATGGGCGAGGACGCGCGCGTCATGGGCGGCCTGATCCGCGCGGCGGCGCGGGGCGGCTCCTGACGTCACGGGTGACACTCAGGCCGGTCCGCGGGTGAGCGCGAGCAGTTCCCTGGCCGGCCCCACGGGCCGGTGACCGGTCGGCCAGACCGCGCGCAGGTCCCTGCGCAGCCGTACGCCTTCGAGCGGGATCTCGACGAGCCTGCGGGCGGCGAGCTCCTCGCCGACTGCGAGCTCGCTCAGGACGGAGGGGCCCGCGCCGCTCACCGCGGCCGCCTTCACCGCGGTCGTCGACGACAGCTCGATGAGGGGGCGGGCCAGGCCGCCGAGCGCGGCGTCGAGGACCTGGCGGGTGCCCGAGCCGCGCTCGCGCAGGATGAGCGGGGTCGCCGCCAGCTCGTCGGCCGCGAGCGGCTTCCTGCGCCGGGCCCACGGGTGTCCGGGGGCGGTGACCACGATGAGCCGGTCGTGGGCGATGACAGCGGCGTCCAGGCCCGCGGGCACCGCGAGGCCCTCGACGAAGCCGAGGTCCGCGTCGCCGGACAGGAGGCGCTCCGCGACCGCCGCCGAGTTGCCCGCGTGGAGCGACACCGCCGTGTCGGGACGCTCCGCACGCAGCGCGAGCAGCCAGTTCGGCAGCAGGTACTCGGCGATCGTCATGCTCGCGGCGACCCGCAGCCGCGAGTCACGGCGGTCGCGCAGCGCCTGCGCCCCCACGTCGAAGGCCGCCGCCGCCTCGACGATCCGGCGCGCCCAGTCCGTGACGAGCGCGCCCGCGTCGGTGAGCCGTGAGCCGCGCGGCGACCGGTCGACCAGGGCGACGCCGAGCTGGCGTTCCATGGAGCGGATACGGCTGCTGGCCGCGGGCTGCGTGATGCCCATCTCGCGGGCGGCCCGGCCGAGGCTGCCGAGCCGCGCCACGGCGAGGAGGAGTTCGAGGGCGCCGAGGTCCGGGACCCGGTGCGCGAGCCCCGCCCCCGTCGTCGAACCGTCCGCCGCACCCGCCGTATCGCCACTCATAAACCCAGCTTATGCCCTCATAGAGGCATGGTCCCTGGTGGGGGGAGCCGCCCGCCGCGACCGTGGTGTCATGGTCACCGCCGCCCAGCCGCTCACGGCCGCCCGCATCCCGTCACTTCGATGTCCCGCCGTCCGCCATCTCGGCCCCAACTGGTACGCGTCCGTGATGGGCACCGCGATCATCGCGAACGCGGGCGCCGCGCTCCCCGTGCACGTTCCGGGCCTGCGAGCCCTGTGCACCGCGATGTGGGCGCTGTCCCTCGTGGCGCTCGTCGCCCTCCTCACGGCCCGCGCCCTGCACTGGACGCACCACAGCGACCGCGCCAAGGAGCATCTGCTCGACCCGGCCGTGGCCCCCTTCTACGGCTGCCTCGCGATGGCGCTGCTCGCTGTCGGCGGCGGCACGATGCTCGTCGGCCAGGACTGGATCGGAACGCAGGCGGCGGTCGCCCTGGACACGGTGCTGTTCACGGCGGGGACGGTGATCGGGCTCGCCGCGGCGGTGACCGTCCCGTACCTGATGGTGGCCAGGCACCGGATCGAGCCGGGCCAGGCGTCCCCCGTGTGGCTGCTCCCCGTCGTGGCGCCCATGGTGTCCGCGGCCGTCGGCCCGCTCCTGGTGCCGCATCTCCCGTCGGGCCAGTGGCAGCAGACGCTGCTCCTCGCCTGTGTCGCCATGTTCGGGCTCAGCCTGATCGCCACCGCGGTGATGCTTCCGGTGATCTTCGCGCGCCTGGTGACGGCGGGACCGCTGCCGCTGATGCTCACGCCGGCGCTGTTCCTCGTGCTCGGCCCCCTCGGCCAGTCGACGACCGCCGTCAACAAGTTCGCCGACACCGCGCCGGGCGTCCTGCCGGCCCCGTACGCCGAGGGGTTCGGCGTCTTCGCCGTCCTGTACGGAGTCCCCGTGATGGGGTTCGCGCTCCTGTGGCTGGCGCTCGCGGCGGCGCTCGTGGTGCGGGCCCGGCGCCGCGGCATGCGGTTCTCGATGACGTGGTGGGCGTTCACGTTCCCCATCGGCACGTGTGTCACCGGCGCGGAGGGCCTCGCCAAACACACGGGGCTCGCGGCGTACGACGTGCTCGCGGTCGTCCTGTACGCCGTGCTCGTCGCCGCCTGGGCCTTCGCCGCCGTGCCCACGGTCCGCGGCCTGATCAGCGGAGAGCTGCTCGCAGCGCCGCGCCCAGCGCCTCCGGCGCCTGCGCCAACGACGGCCCGTACCACGTGAGATGACGCCCGCTGACGAGCGCGGCGGGCACCGGGAACTGCTCGGGCCCGTCGTCGCGCGTGAAGCGGTACGGCTCGTCGGGCAGCACCACCAGGTCGATGTCCGCCGAGCGCAACTCGTCGGCCGCCAGGCGCGGATAGCGCTCGCCGTGGTCCGCGTACACGTTGTCCACACCGAGCCGGGCGAGCACGTCACCGGCGAAGGTGTCCCTGCCGAGCACCATCCAGGGGCGCCGCCACACCGGCACCGCCGCCCGCAGCCGCCGGGAGGGCGGTTCCAGCCCGCCCCAGGCCGCGGCGGCCTCGTCCAGCCAGCGGGGCCGGCGTGGCGAACCGCAGGCCCTGAGTACCCGCTCCAGCTCGCGCAGCGCACCCGGCAGATCGCGGATCTCGGTGACGAGGACGTCGAGTCCCGCGGCGCGCAGGGCCGCGAGGTCGGGCGCGCGGTTCTCCTCCTCGTTGGCGATCACCAGATCGGGGGCGAGGGCGACGATCCGTTCGACGGCGGGGTTCTTCGTCCCGCCGATCCGGACGAGGCCACTGCCGAGGTCCGCCGGGTGCGTGCACCAGTCCGTGGCTCCGACGAGCACTCCGGGCAGGGTGACGGCGATGGCCTCGGTCAGCGAGGGAACGAGGGAGACGACGCGCGGGCCGCGGGGCACGGTCACCGCCCGGGTTCGTCCAGTGCCTCGATGTGTTCGGCCACCGCGACGACGAGCACGCGGGCGTCCGCGCCGGTGGCCCGCCAGCGGTGCCGTACGCCACCGGTCAGGTACAGGGTGTCACCGCGGCCCAGCCGATAGGCCCTGCCCTCGGCCTCGACCTCGACGGCCCCTTCGGTGACATACATGAGCACGTCGTTGCGGAGCTGGAACTCGCGGCCCGGGTCGTGGTCACCGATGAACTCCTCGGCGTGCAGCTGGTGATGACCTCGCACGAGGGAGCGCACGACGGAGTCGGGGGACGCGTCCTCGACGACCGTGGTGTCGTCGGCACGCACCAGGTCCACGGTATGGGCGGGGTCCGCGGCGGCAAGGAGCTCGACCGCCGTGGTGCCCAGCGCGTCGGCGACCTTCTCCAGGGAGCGCCGGCTCGGCCGGGCGCGCTCGTTCTCGACCTGGCTCAGGAACGGGACGGACAGGCCGCTGCGCTCGGCCACGGTGGCGAGGGTGAGCTCCTGGGCCCGGCGCCTGCGCCGCACGGCCGCGCCCACCCGAAGAGTCTCCTTGTGTTCGTCCATCCCTCCGGCTCCCTCCCGCGCGTCGTCACCTGTTCGGTTCCTTGCACCCTACGCAGGTTCGCCGGACGGTTTCACGTGAGCGGCGGAACGCGCGTGGGCGGCCGGTGCTGAACACCGGCCGCCCACGCGCGTTGGTACTGCTTCGGAACGTACTCGGGAACTACTGCGGAGCCATCCGGTCCGCGACACCCTTGTGCGTCTTCAGCCACGCGTCCACGGCCTCTTCCTCATGGCCCTGACCGCGCTTCTTGATCTCCGCCTCGAGGCTGCCCAGCTCGCTCTCGCTCATCTTGAAGTTCTTGAACCACTTCGTGAGCTGCGGGTACTTCGAGGGGAAGCTCTTGTTGGCGATGGTGCGGATCGTGTTGCCCTCACCGAAGAGCTTCTTGGAGTCGGTCAGCTTGTTGAGCTTGTACTCGCTGTACGCCCAGTGCGGCGACCAGAGCACGACGGCGACCGGCTGCTTCTTGGCGTACGCGCGCTTCAGCTCGGCGAGCATCGCGGGCGTGGAGCCGTCGACGACCTTGTACTCCTTGTCCAGGCCGTAACCCGGCAGGACGTTCTTCTTCAGCAGGTTCATCTCGCCGGTGCCCGGCTCGATTCCGATGATCTTGCCGTCGAAGGTGGAGCCCTTGCCCTTGAGGTCCTCGAGTGACTTGACGCCCTTCACGTAGGACGGCACGGCGATCTCGAGCGACGTCGGGCTGTACCAGGAGCCCAGGTCGATCAGGTTGTCCTTGTGCTTGTCCCAGTAGTTCTTCTGGGCATAGGGCAGCCAGGCGTCGAAGTTGACGTCCAGGTCGCCGGAGCCGAGGCCCGTGTAGACCGGGCCGACGTCCATCTGCTTCAGGTTGAGCTTGTAGCCGCGGTCGCCGAGGACCCGCTTCCACAGGTAGGTGACCGCGACGTCCTCGTCCCAGGGGAACCAGGCGACGTTCACCGGACGGGCGGCCTCGCCCTTGCCGCCGGCCGTCGACGACTTCTTGACCGGGGCCAGCTTGTCGACGACGCCGGGGTTGGACTTCAGCCAGGTCTTGACGGCGTCCTGCTGCTTGCCCTTGCCGGCCTTGTTGATCTCGGCCTCAAGACTCGTGAGCTGCTTCTCGGTCATCTCGAAGTTCTT
Organism: Streptomyces sp. NBC_01003; assembly: GCF_045162695.1. Classification (NCBI taxonomy): domain Bacteria; kingdom Bacillati; phylum Actinomycetota; class Actinomycetes; order Kitasatosporales; family Streptomycetaceae; genus Streptomyces; species Streptomyces sp. NBC_01003. Next base: position 7,911,700 of record NZ_CP108707.1, on the reverse strand, counting down.
GAGCCACTTGCCGACCTCGGGGTTGTCGTCGGCGAAGCCCTTGCGGGACAGCGTGTGCACGCCGTCGCCCTTGCCCCAGGCGCCCTTCGGGTCCTTGAGCTTCTTCAGCTTGTAGTCGCTGTACGCCCAGTGCGGGGACCAGAGCGTCGTGACGATCGGCTGCTTCTTGGCGTACGCGCGCTTCAGCTGCGCCAGCATCGCCGGCGTGGAGCTGTCGACGACCTTGTACTCCTTGTCGAGGCCGTACTCCTTGAGGACCTTGTCCTTGAGGATCCCCATCATTCCGGCGCTGGACTCGATGCCGGTGATCTTGCCGCCGAACGTGCCGCTCTTGCCCTTGAGGTCCTCGAGCGAGTCGATGCCCTTCATGTACGCGGGCACGGAGAGCTCGAGCGACGTCGGGCCGTACCAGGAACCCATGTCGTCGAGCTGCTTGCCGTACTTCTTCCAGTACTGGGCGTGCGTGGTCGGCAGCCAGGAGTCGGTCTCGAAGTCGATCTGGCCGGAGGCCAGCGACGTGTACAGCGGCCCCGCTTCGAGCTGCTTGACCTGCACGTCGAATCCGCGCTGCTCGAGGATCTCCTTCCACAGGAAGGTGGAGGCGACGCCCTCGTCCCACGGGATGTAGCCGATGGTGACCTTCTTGCCCTGGCCGACGTTCGACGCGTCGGCCACCGGGGTCTCGTTCTTCGAACCGCCGAAGATGCCCATGCCGCCCGCGACGAGCGCGAGGATGACGACACCGACGACCGCGACCGCGGCCTGCGGACGATAGTTCCAGACCGTCAGACCGTGCGCGGCGCGCACCTTGGCGAGCGCGCGGCGGCCCATCGGGGACGACTGGGTGCCGAGGGCGCCGGTCATGCGGTCGAGGTAGATCGCGAGGATCACGATGGCGACGCCGGACTCGGAGCCGAGACCGATGTTCAGCTGGCCGATCGCCTCGTTCACGTCGGCGCCGAGGCCCTCGGAGCCGACCATGCCCGCGATGGCGGCCATGGACAGGCCCAGCATGATGACCTGGTTGACGCCGGCCATGATCGACGGCAGCGCGAGCGGCAGCTGGACGCGGAACAGCGTGTTGCGCGGGGTGTCACCGAACGCGTCGGCGGCCTCGACCAGTTCCTTGTCGACCTGCCGGATGCCCAGCTCCGTCATACGGACGCCGGGGGCCAGCGCGAAGATCAGGGTCGCGACGATGCCCGCGGGGGCGCCCGAACCGAAGAACAGGATGGCCGGGATGAGGTAGATCATCGCGGGCAGCGTCTGCATGAAGTCCAGGACCGGGCGCACGACCGCGCTGACCCGGTTGGAGCGCGCCGCCCAGATGCCGACCGGCACCGAGATGACCAGCGCGATGATCGTCGCCACGAGGACGAGCGACAGCGTCATCATCGCGTGGTCCCACAGTTCGAGGGAGTCGATGAACGCGAATCCCACGAAGGTCAGGACACCGGCCACCGTGCCGCGCAGCCAGAAGGCGATCACCGCGAAGATGCCCGCGAGGATCAGCGGCTGCGGGGCCTGGAGGACCCAGTTGATGCCGTCGTAGGCACCGTTGAAGACGTTCTTGAAGAAGTCGAAGAGCCAGGCCGCGTTGCTCAGCAGCCACTCGACGACGTCGTTGACCCAGTCACCGAAGGGAATCCTAGGCACCGGTGCTCACCTTCTTCACCGGCTCGTCGCCCTCGCCACGCGGCGTCGGGACGGCGTCCTGCTTCGTCATGGAGGTCTGCGCGCCGGGCTTCATCGGCTCACCGAGCACGGCGAGGAGCCGTTCCCGCGTCACGACGCCTATGAGCTTGCCGCTCTTGTCGGTCACGGCGACGGCGACGCCGCCCGTGGAGCACGGCGTGAACAGCTCGATGACCGGGGTGTCCTCGGTGACCGTCGCCGGCGCGTCGGACGGGTCGTACCCCTTGTCGGGGGAGGTCATGATCGCGCCCGCGGTCAGCACGCGGGAGCGGTCCACGTCCTGGATGAACGAGGCGACGTAGTCGTTGGCCGGCGTGACGAGGATGTCCTCGGCGCTGCCGATCTGGACGATACGGCCGTCGCGCATGACGGCGATGCGGTCGCCCAGGCGCATGGCCTCGTTCAGGTCGTGGGTGATGAAGACGATGGTCTTCTTCAGGGTCTTCTGGAGCTCCAGGAGCTGGTCCTGCATGTCGCGGCGGATCAGCGGGTCGAGCGCGCTGAACGACTCGTCCATGAGGAGCAGGTCCGCGTCGGTGGCGAGCGCGCGGGCCAGGCCCACGCGCTGCTGCATACCGCCGGAGAGCTCGTCGGGCCAGGACTTCTCCCAGCCGGCGAGACCGGCCAGGCGCAGCGCCTCGACGGCGCGCTTCTCGCGCTCCTTGCGCGGGATGCCCTGGACCTCGAGACCGTACGCGGCGTTCTCGAGCACACTGCGGTGCGGGAAGAGCGCGAAGTGCTGGAAGACCATGCTGATCTTCTTGGAGCGCACGGCGCGCAGCTCGCGGGGGCTGAGCGCGGTCAGATCCTGGCCGTCGAAGCGGACATGCCCTGCTGTGGGCTCGAGCAGTCCGTTCAGCATGCGCAGAAGCGTGGACTTGCCGGAGCCCGACAGACCCATCACGACGAAGATCTGGCCCGGCTCGACGGTGAAGGAAGCGTCGATCACGGCAGCGGTGGTGCCGCCGGCGCGCAGTTCCTCACGGTCTGCTCCGTGGCGGAGTTTCTCCACCGCTTCATCGGGTCGTCTGCCGAACACCTTGTACAGGTCTTCGGCTTGCAGCCTGGACACATACACCTCTCGGGTAGAACCATGACGGCCCGCCTCCCCCGCCGGCGGGCCGTGGAGCGATGCGAGGTCCGCTCGCGGGCCGGAAACGCATCCATAAGTTGAATGAGGGACCGGGTTCGCTCCGGGGGCGCCCCTGCCCTCGCTTATGCAGGTCAAACACAAGAGTGGTCTAGTTCACATCGCGTTCACTTCCGGAACTGGATCCGCCACATCCCTCCGTGCCGCTCCGCCACATCCGCGAGCGGCCGTGACTGTCGGTGCCGTGCGGCAGGATGTGCGGCGTGACCCAGCGAACCGATCGCCTGATGCTGCTCGACACCGCGTCCCTGTACTTCCGGGCCTACTTCGGGGTCCCCGACTCCGTGAGGGCCCCGGACGGGACGCCGGTCAACGCGGTGCGCGGCCTGCTCGAATTCATCACCCGGCTCGTGCACGACCACCACCCCGACTCCCTCGTGGCCTGCATGGACGCGGACTGGCGCCCCCAGTGGCGGGTCGACCTGATCCCCTCGTACAAGGCGCATCGCGTCGCGCAGGAGACGGAGACCGGGCGGGACGGCTCCTACACGGAGGAGATCCCCGACACCCTCTCCCCCCAGGTCCCGATCATCGAGGACGTGCTCGACGCGGTGGGCATCGCGCGCGTCGGCGTCGAGGGATACGAGGCGGACGACGTCATCGGCACGTTCACCGGCCGGGCCACCGGTCCGGTCGACATCGTCACCGGCGACCGCGATCTCTACCAGCTCGTCGACGACGCGCGCGAGCGCCGCGTCCTCTACCCCCTCAAGGGCGTCGGCACCCTCCAGATCACCGACGAGGAGCTGCTGCGCGAGAAGTACGGTGTCGACGGCTCCGGTTACGTGGATCTGGCCCTCCTGCGCGGCGACCCGAGCGACGGCCTGCCGGGCGTGCCCGGTATCGGCGAGAAGACGGCCGCGAAGCTGCTCGCGCAGTTCGGGGACCTGGCCGGGATCATGGCCGCCGTCGACGACCCGAAGTCGAAGCTGACGCCGTCGCAGCGCAAGCGCCTGGACGAGTCGCGGCCGTACATCGCGGTGGCGCCGACGGTCGTGCGGGTCGCCGGGGACGTGCCCCTGCCGGAGGTGGACACGGCGCTGCCGCGCGAGGCGCGCGATCCCGAGGCCCTCGGGAAGCTCGCGGAGCGCTGGGGCTTGGGCGGATCTTTGCAGCGGTTGCTCACCACCCTGGAGCGCTGAGTGTTAACTTAGGTAAACCTAAGTAGCCAGTGATCTTCAGGGGAGGCCGCCATGGCGGAACGTACGGAACGCAGGAAGCCGACGGCACACCGGGGCGAGGTCCTGCGCACCGAGCGGCTCACCCCGCACATGCAGCGCGTGGTCCTCGGCGGGGACGGCCTTGCCGCCTTCGCCGCGGGCGGCTGCACCGACCACTACGTGAAGCTGCAGTTCCCGCTCGACGGGGTCACCTACCCCGAGCCGTTCGACCTCGGCCGGATCCGTGAGGAGCTGCCGCGCGACCAGTGGCCCGTGACGCGTACGTACACCGTGCGCGCCTGGGACCCGGTGGCGCGCGAGCTGACGCTCGACTTCGTGGTGCACGGCGACGAGGGCATCGCCGGTCCCTGGGCACGCGACGTACAGCCCGGCGCGAGCGTGCACCTGGCCGGTCCCGGCGGCGCCTACGCCCCGGACTCAACTGCCGACTGGCACCTGTTCGCCGGTGACGAGAGCGCCCTGCCCGCGATCGCCGCCGCCCTGGAGTCGCTGCCCGAGGACGCCGTGGCCCACGCCTTCGTGGAGGTCTCCGACGCCACCGAGGAGCAGAAGATCGACTCCGACGCGCAGGTCGTCTGGCTGCACCGCGGCGACCGGCCGGTGGGCGAGGCCCTGGTCGAGGCCGTACGCGGGCTCGCGTTCCCGGCCGGCCGGGTGCACGCCTTCGTGCACGGCGAGGCGGGCTTCGTGAAGGAGCTGCGCCGCCATCTGCGCACCGAGCGCGAGATCCCGCGCGAGGACCTCTCGATCTCCGGCTACTGGCGCCTCGGTCACAACGAGGACGGCTGGCAGGCCTCGAAGCGGGAGTGGAACGCGCAGGTGGAGGCGGAGCAGGAGACGGCGTAGCGCCGTCTCCCGCTCCGCTGCGGCGTGGCGCTCAGACCGATCGCTGGTACGAGCGGAAGGTGCGGGTCGACAGCCACACCGCGGCGACGGCCAGCACGAGGAGCGCCCCGCCGCGGGTCAGCACGTCACCCCAGTCCGGGTCGTCGGACATCGCCGAACGGCCCGCGACCATGGCCCAGTTGAGCGGGTTGAAGTCGGCTGTGTGCCGCATCCACGACGGCATCTGCGACGGGGCCATGAACGCCGAGGACAGGAAGGTCAGCGGGAGCAGCAGGAACGTGTTGATCCCGATGATCGACTCCCGCTCCCTGACCAGCATGCCCAGCGCGTTCGACAGCGCCCCGAACACCGTGCCGAGGAGCACCGCGGCAACGACCAGGATCAGCACTCCGCCCGCCCCGCCGGGCAGTTCGGCCCCGCCGAGGAGGCCGAGCAGCACGATGACGACGGACTGGAGCGCGGTGACCAGACCGTTGCTCACCACATTGCCGTTCATCAGTGCCCCGCGGCTCACCGGTGTGGTGAGGAACCGGTTGAGCGTGCCCCGCTGGATCTCGTCGAGCGTCGCCATGCCCGCCCACATGTTGGAGCTGAGCGCGCTCATCACGACGACGCCGGGGATGAGGTAGTCGAGATAGGTCGTGGTGCCGAATCCGCCGAGCTCGACGACCTTCTTGAACAGGTTGCCGAACAGGAACAGCCATACCACCGGCTGGATCAGGGTGATCAGGAGATACGCGGGCTGGCGCAGGAACACCATGAGTTGACGCTGCGTCATGTACCAGGTCTGCGGGATCGCGGTACTCATCGGGCGCCTCCGGCGGGGGCGAGGGTGTCGGCGGCGGACTCGTCCAGGCCCGCGGCCTGCGCCTCGGAGTAGCGGCGGCCGGCGTAGCGGAGATAGACGTCGTCGAGCGAGGGACGGGCGACGGTGGCGGCGGTGACCGCTACGCCCGCCCGCTCCAGCGCGGCGAGCAGGGCGGGTACGGCGGCGGCCCCGTCGTCGGCGCGGACGCTGACGCGCCGGCCGTCGAACTGGGTCTCGCGCACTCCGGGCAGCGCGGCGAGCGCGCCCTCCAGGAGGGCGCGTCCGGCGTCCTGGACGGCGGCGCGCAGCTCCAAGTGGACGGCGTCCCCGCGCAGTTCACCCTTGAGGCCGTCGGGGGTGCCCTCGACGACGACATGTCCGCGGTCGACGACGGCGACGCGTTCGGCGAGCCGGTCGGCCTCTTCGAGGTAGTGCGTGGTGAGCAGGATGGACAGACCCTCGTCGCCGGCGAGGCGCGCGATCTCGTCCCACATCGCGGTGCGGGCCTCCGGGTCGAGGCCCGTGGTCGGCTCGTCGAGGAAGAGCACCTCGGGCCGGTGGACGAGGCCCAGCGCCACGTCGAGGCGGCGCTGCATGCCGCCCGAGTAGCCCTTGACCTGGCGTCCGGCGGCGTCGGTGAGGCGGAAGCGGTCGAGGAGTTCGGTGACACGTCGGTTCAGGTCCGCTCCGCGCAGGCCGTAGAGCCGGCCCTGGAGCCGGAGGTTCTCGCGGCCGGTGGCGACGGGGTCGGCGCCGGACTTCTGGGCGACGACGCCGATGGCGCGGCGCACCCGGTCGGGGTGCCGCAGTACGTCGTGGCCCGCGACCGTGGCGGTCCCGGAGTCGGGGCGGGCGAGGGTGGTGAGGATCTTGACGGTGGTGGACTTGCCTGCGCCGTTCGGGCCGAGCAGGCCGAAGACGGTGCCGGGTTCCACGGTGATGTCCATGCCGCTGAGGGCGGTGACATCGCCGGGATAGGTCTTGACGAGTTGACGCGCCTGCACGGCGGGCGCACGGGTGCTCATGACGACGGCTCTCCTGTGTGAGCGGACGACGGTGGATCCGCTCGCGGGTGTGAGCGGACGACGGCCGAGATCCACGTGAAGAGCGCCGGGCTATCCTGGGTGTGCCGCACCTCGATCGCCTGGCTCGCCGCACGGTGGGTCGGTCCGGGGTTCGAGACCCTGGCGGGACTGGTGCAACAGTCCTGCCGGGGTCTGTTCATTTCTCTCGGTCTGATTCCCTCTTGCTTCTCTTCTCGTCGGGGCGGGCGCCTTCCAACTCCGCGAATTCCAGCGGGACTTCACCGGTCTCCTGGAACGTCCGCCACTGTTCGACGCCGTCGAGCGTGTCCTCCTCGACCTCCCGCAGGAAGCCCCGGATCCACTCGGCCTGCGCCTCGACCATGTGCAGCTGATACTCGGTCTCCACGAGGAAGATCCGCGGCAGCGTCTCGTACAGCTTCGTGAGTCCGCCACGTGCGCTCGCCGCCTGGACCTCCAGCGAGGCGAGCCGCTCCTCCAGCAGCCGCGTCACCTCGTCGGGGTGTATGACCCCCATGAGGGACAGCGCCGTCTCGAAGATCGGGTACTCACGCGCGGGCACGGCGAGCAGGTCGGAGAGCCACTCGAGCGCTTCCTCCCTGCCGTCGTCGGTGATCCCGTAGAGCGTGCGCTCCGGCCGGTTCCCCTGCCGCTGCACGTCCGCGACCTCGACGAAGCCGTGCTTCTCCAGGTTCTGGACGACCGTGTAGAGCGAGCCGTAGTTGATCTTCGTCGTGGTGTCCTTGCCACGCCGGCGCAGTGTCTGCGCGATCTCGTACGGGTGCATGGGCTTCTCCATGAGCAGCACCATCACCGCGAGGGCCAGCGGATTGCCCAGCTTGCGCCGCTTGGTGGCCACCGACCTCACCTCTCCCCTCGCGCCCCTCACCCGGAAGAGCTACACCTCGTATCCGAATATCCGTAGCCGAACATATCGCGATAGACGACAGGGCGTCAACACACGATGTATCGCGAATGATGTGGACGCGCAAGAGGTGGGACTTCGGCGGGCCCGCTACGGTCGCGTCACGCCTCCGGAAGGCGGTCGCCCTGCACGCGCGCGTGGAGGTGGGAGTCGTGCCAGCCGTCGGCGTGCAGGAGCGCGCTGCGCTTCGTGCCCTCCAGGGCGAAACCCGACTTGAGGGCGACCCGGCACGACGCCATGTTGCCGACGGCGTGCTGGAGTTCGAGGCGGTGGAAGCCGACCTCGTCCAGCGCCCAGCGAGACAGCGCGGCGACGGCGCGCGGGGCGATACCGGCGCCCCGGGCCGCGGGCAGGACCCAGTACGCGACCTCGGCCACCCCCTCGTACAGCGAGAGGGAGCGCAGCCCCATGCGGCCCACCACCTCGTCGGTGTCCGCCGTGGCGACCGCCCAGCCGACCCTCTGCTCGCCGTCCCAGTCCTCCCGCCACTCCGCTATCCAGCCGCGCGCCTCGTCCTCGGACTCCGCGACCCGCGCGTGCCAGTGCTGGATCGTCGGGTCGCTGAACGCCGCGTACACAGCGGGCACGTCGTCGTCCCGCCAGGGCCGCAGGAGGAGGCCGCCCTCGGCCTCGATGGTGGGCTGGGGGCCGCGGGCGAGCGTGCCGGTGGCCAGGACCTGCGGAATCGTGATCGGCATGGGCCCCATCCTGCCCCCGGCGTCCCGCCTCCGTCCGTGGTTCAAGGGGACCGGCGGCCGCCCGTAGGCTGGGCCGCGATGAGACGTAAGCGGCGCATTCCGCCCTCCCCGCTGCCGCAGCGCGACGGCATCGACGCCTTCCGGGTCATGCTGCCGCTCGACGGCGCCTGGAGCACGGTGCGCGACCATCTCGTGGAACGGCTGGCGGCCGGGCCCGGGGTGATCGACGCGATGCTGCGCGAGGGGCGGATCGTGGGCGCGGACGGGGCCGCGGTGACGTCGGACGCGCCCTATGTCCCGGGCGCCTGGGTGTGGTTCCACCGCGACCTGGCGCCGGAGGTGCCCGTGCCGTTCCCGATCGGGATCGTGTACCGGGACGAGCACATCGTGGTCGCCGACAAGCCGCACTTCCTGGCCACGACGCCGCGCGGCAGCCATGTCACGCAGACCGCGCTGGCGCGCCTGCGTCGGGAGCTGGACCTGCCCGCGCTCGGGCCGGCGCACCGGCTCGACCGGCTCACCGCCGGCCTCGTCCTGTTCGTCGTCCGACCCGAGGAACGCGGCGCGTACCAGACGCTGTTCGGCGACAAGCTGGTGCGCAAGGAGTACGAGGCGGTGGCCGCCCACGACCCCGGAGTCGCTCTGCCGAGGACCGTGCGCAGCCGGATCGAGAAGGAGCGCGGGGTGCTCGCCGCGCGCGAGGTGCCGGGCGGCGAGCCGAACGCGGAGAGCCGGATCGAGCTCGTCGAGGAGCGCGGCGGGCTCGGCCGCTACCGGCTGCTCCCCCACACCGGCCGCACCCACCAGCTGCGGGTCCATATGAACGCGCTCGGCCTGCCGATCCTCGGCGACCCGATCTACCCCGTGGTCGCCGACGCGGTGGCGCCCGACGACTTCCGCCGCCCGCTCCAACTTCTCGCGCGCACCCTGGAGTTCAGGGACCCGGTGACGGGCCGGGAGCACCGCTTCGACAGCGGGCGGGTACTGGAGGCCTGGTCGGCGTACGAGGAGTGGGCGGGCGGCAGTCCGACGGCGCCCGCGCACCCCTCGTAACGCCTGGATACGGCACGGTCAGTAGCCGCGCCACCAGCGCAGGAAGCGACGCCAGGCGCCCTGCGGCGGTGCCGCGGGCTCCGGGAACGCGGCGGGCGGCTGCTCCGGTGCCGGGGCGGCAGCCGGAACAGGGGCGGGCTGCGGGGCCGGGGCCGGCGGGGCGTGCGTCGACACCTGCCATTCGTCGCGCTGCTCCGGGACCGGCCGGTGGCCGGGCTTGGCGACGACGTCCTGCGGCGGGCGCGGCTCGAACTTCACCGGCAGCTCCACCAAGTGCCGCGAGAGGATCGAGGAGCGCCAGCGCAACTCGTGCTCGTGCACCGAGAGTTCGACGTCGGGCAGGCGCATCAGGAGCGCGTCGACGCCGATGTCGGCGATGGCGCGGCCGATGTCCTGCCCGGGGCACTCGTGCGGTCCGCCGCCGAAGGCGAGGTGCGAGCGGTTGCCCTGCATGTTGGCGGACAGGTCGGGGCGTACGACGGGGTCGACGTTGCCCGGCGCGATGCCGAAGATCAGGCCGTCGCCGCGTCGGATGTGCCGGCCGCCGAGCTCGGTGTCCTCCTTGGCGAAGTAGCCGACCATGGCGCTGAACGGCGGCTCGTCCCACAGGGACTGCTCGACCGCCTCGGGCACGGTCATCTGGCCGCCGTTGAGCTGGGCGCGGAAGCGGGGGTCGGTGAGGACCACGCGCAGCACGTTCGCGATGAGGTTGGCCGTGGCCTCGTACGCGGCGATCAGGACGAGGCGCAGGTGCTGGGCGACCTCGTCGTCGCCGAGTGCGGCGGGCTGGGCGATGAGGTGACTGGTGAAGTCGGCCTCGGGGTTGGCGCGGCGACGGGCGGTGAGCCTGGTGAGGACGCCCATGATGTATTCGTTGCTGGCGATGGCGGTCTCGGTGCCCTTGATCATGTCGCGGGCGGCCTGCACCATCCGCTCGTTGTACTCCTCGGGCATGCCGAAGATCCGGCACATCACCATCATCGGCAGATGCTCGGCGAACTGGCTGACGACGTCGGCCTCGCCGATCTCGCAGATCTTGTTGACCAGCTCGTTCGAGGCGCGGTTGATGAAGCGCCGCAGGCCACGGGACTCGATGGTGCCGATCGCCCCGGTGACCGCCCCGCGCAGCCGCTGGTGGTCGGCTCCCTCGGCGAAGCTGCAGATGGGCTGCCAGCTGAAGACGGGCGCGAGGGGGTTGGTGGGCGTGACGCTGCCGTCGAGGACCGCGTTCCAGTGGCGCGCGTCGCGGTTGAACTGCGAGGTCGACCGGACCATGTGCAGGTTCTCGCCGTGCCCGAGGACCGCCCACATCGGCACGTCTTCGTGGATCAGGACGGGGGCGACGGGGCCGTGTTCGGCACGCAGCTTCTCGTACACGGCCGCGATGTCGTCGTCCGCCTCGGGGCCGTAGAGCCGGCGCAGGCCTCCGGGGCCCAGGGCGTGGGCCGGGCAGCCGGGCGGCGGACTGAGCGCGGCCTCGTCCGTGCCGGCGTGTGAGTGGGAGGGAGTCGTCACGGTGATCGCTCCGGTGGTGTGGAAAGGCTGTGTGGAAAAGGCTGTGTTGACGCAGAGGGGGGGCCGGCACCGGCCGGGTCAGACGCGGGCGAGCGCCAGTTCGTGCAGATAGCGCATCAGCGTCATCAGGACGTCCCGGCTGGAGGCACGGCGCCGGGCGTCGCACTCGAGGATCGGGACGTCCGGGTCGAGGTCGAGGGCCTGGCGCAGTTCGTCGGCGGGGTAGCGCGGGCCGTCGGGGAAGGCGTTGTTGGCGATGACGAACGGCACGCCGCGCTCCTCCAGGCGCCCGATCACGTCGAAGCTGACTTCGAGGCGGCGGGTGTCGATGAGCACGACGGCGCCGAGTGCGCCCTCGAACAGGCCGTTCCACAGGAACCAGAAGCGCTCCTGGCCCGGGGTGCCGAAGAGGTAGAGCACCAGCTCGTCCGTGATGCTGATGCGTCCGAAGTCCATGGCGACCGTGGTGGCGGTCTTCGTCTCGGAGCCGTAGTTGTCGTCGACTCCGATGCCCGCCTGGGTCATGGTCTCTTCGGTGGTGAGCGGCCTGATCTCGCTGACGGATCCCACCATCGTGGTCTTGCCCACGCCGAATCCGCCGACGATGACGACCTTCACGGCGGCCGAGACCGTGTCGGGCAGGTGGTCCTCGCTCCGGGGCCCCGGAATGCGGGGTCCGTCCCGGAGCGTGTCAGAGCTTTTGAAGTCCATGCATCACCGCTTCGAGGAGGGAACGGTCGGCGACGGCGCCGCGGATGACGGGGGCGCGCGCCTGAACCAGTTCAGCCGCGAGGAGTTCGCCGAGCAGCACGGTGACCACGCTGAACGGCAGGCTGAGGTAGGCCGAGATCTCGGCCGTGGACAGGGGTGACTTGCACAGCCGTAACAGGGCTGCCTGCTCGGGCGGCGCCGCGGGCGGGGGGTCGGCGCGCGCGATGATCAGGGTGACCAGGTCGAGCGGCGCGCGCTCGGCCCCCTCGCTGCCGCCCGTGATGGTGTACAGGCGTTCGGGGTTGGCGCCCTTGCCGTCCGGCCCGCGGCGCTCGCGCTGCGGCGCCTGCGCTCGGGAGGGTTCCGGGGGATGTGTCATACGGTCTGCCCGTTGCGCCGGGGCGGACTGGTGAGGTGCGCACCGATGCGTACGACGAGGTCGCGCATGCGGTTGCTGATGAGTCCGGCGTCCACGTGGGCGTCGGCGAGGACCGCGAGGTACGCGCCCTTGCCCGCGGCCATGAGGTAGAAGAACCCCCCGCTGACCTCGATGATGACCATGCTCATCCGGCCGTCGCTGTCCGGGATCTCGCTGGCCACGGCGGTGGCGAGGCTCTGGAGTCCGGCGCAGGCGGCGGCGATGCGGTCGGCGGCGTCGGGGTCTCCGCCGTATCGCGCGATGCGCAGGCCGTCCGCGGAGAGCACCACGACCTGCCGGGTCTGGGGCACGCCGTCGGCGAGCTCCTTGAGCATCCAGTCGAAGTTTGCCCTTTGCTGGATCACTGACGGTCTCCCTCGTCGACCTGCTGATTGGTCTCGCCGGTCTCGCCCGACGCGTCGCCCTGCCCGTCACCCTTGAGCCCGTTCATGAACGCCTCGACCCACAGGCCCGGTTCGGGCTGGTCCGGCTTCTCGGGTTCGGCCTCGGAGGCCGGCACCGGGATGGGCGTCCACTGCGGGGGCTGGTCCGCACGGGGCGCCGCCCCGCTGCCGTTCTCGGGCGCCCTGGGCGTCACGATGATCTGCTGGTCGATGACCTTCGTGTCGACCTTCCTGCGGCGCTGCGGCAGTCCGTTGGCGCGCCACTCGGTGACGACGGGGACGTCGTCCTCCATGGCGGCCACCAGCGGCGCGGAGGGGCGGGGGCCCGTGGTGGGGCGGCGCAGCTTCTTCTTGCGGGGCTCCTCCACGATCGGCTCGCCGTCGTTGTTGACGCGAGGCACACCGGAGGCGCCGATGCCGTGGGCGAGACCGGGCGCGGCGTCGCTCGTCACCATGATCCGCGGCACGATGAGAACGGCGCGGACACCGCCGTACGCGGACTGACGCAGCGCGACCTGCATGTCGTACATCTGCGAGAGCCGGCCGACGACGGCCATGCCGAGGCGGGGGTTCTCGCCGAGGTCGTTGAGGTCGATACCGGCCTTGGCGCGGGCGAGCATCTCCTCGGCGCGGCCACGGGCCTCCTCGCTGAGGCTGACGCCGCCGTCCTCGATCTCGATGGCGATGCCGGTCTGCACCTCGACCGCGGTGACGTGCACCTTGGTCTGCGGCGGCGAGTAGCGCGTCGCGTTGTCCATGAGTTCGGCCAGCGCGTGGATGAGCGGTTCGACGGAGATGCCGCGGATGGCGATCTTGGCGATCGAGTGCAGCTCGATGCGGGGGTACTCGAGGATGCGCGACATGGCGCCGCGCAGCACGCTGTAGAGCGGCACGGGCCGGGGCCACTGGCGGCCGGGGCGGGCGCCGCCGAGGACGGTGATGGAGTCGGCGAGGCGGCCGATCAGCGCGGTGCCGTGGTCGATGCGCAGGAGGTCGTCGAAGACCTCGGGGTTGCGGCCGTGGTCCTCCTCCATCTCGCGCAGTTCGGCGTTCTGCTTGTGCACGATGGACTGGACGCGGCGCGCGATGGAGACGAAGGCGCGCTGCGCGGCGTCGCGCATGTTCTCCTCGCGGTCGATGACGTTGAGTACCTCGGCCATCAACCTGCGCTGTGCGTCGGGGAGTTGGGAGTGCGCGGGGTCGGCCTCGACCACGACCTTGACGGCTTCGGAGGCCGTGTCGCCGGAGCGCAGCCGGTACAGGGACTCGGGCAGCAGATACCTGGCCATCCACTGGGCCTCGTCGTCACGGGCGGCGAGGCTGCGTTCCAGGTGCTCGACGTGCCGGGCGGACTGGGCGCGCTCCCACTTGATCGTGCGGCCGCGGCGCACCGCCTCGGCGGCCACCAGGATCAGCAGAAGCGTGGCGAGGCCGCCGCACAGCGCGACGGCGAGCCGCGCGGGCTGCGCCACCACCGCGACGGCGGCTCCGGTCGCCGCGGCCATGGCCACGGCGGGCAGCAACAGCACGCGTGTGTAGGGGATTTCTCGGCCACCGGGAGGCGATTGAACACTCACCATGTATGCCCTCTGAACGGTCGGATCGGGGGAAATGTGTGTTACGGGGTGACGTGCCGGCATGCGCGTGGGGATGAACTGGAACCATCTACAAGGTTGGGAACAAACGCACGAATATGTGCCAACTCGGTGCGCTGCGGGCGAGCTTAGTCCCGTGGAATCACCGCTGTGTCATATTCCGCAAGCACCTGAAATGGCCGGACGGGAGGAATACACTCGGCTCCATTTGCACGCTCAGCGGCGGTTCGCACACATGGAGTGATCACGTCCGCTCGTGCGAAATCCCCGTCACCGCAAGGCTGTTGGGCCCTCGACGCGTGACGTGTGTGAGGTCAGAGGCCCGCGATGCGCGGGGCCGCGCCCGCGGTCGCCGCAGCGAGGACCGGGGCGGCGACCGGCACGGAGCGTTCAGGATCGCAGCGGTGCACGAGAATGACGCCTTCGGTCACGCCGAAGAGCAGATCGGTACGAGGGGAGAGTTCACCCTCGGCGAGCGCAGGACCTGGTCGATGGCGGCTACAACTGCCCGTGGATGTCCTTGAGTCCGGCGGAATGCAGTACGGCGGCCTGTGTCCCCGCATCCGTCAGGGGCGCGGGGGCACAGGCCGACCGGCCTCAAGCGGCCGCAACCTACCCGACGGACGAGTACGCCACCACGCCGCGCCGCAACGCGTCCACCGCCTTGCGGGCGTTCTTGGCGACCGTGTCCCCGCCCCCCGCGCCGGAGACGGCCGGCGCCGCGGCCGAGATCTGGCCGAGCACGTCGATGACCTGCTTGCACCAGCGCACGAAGTCACCGGCAGGCATGTCCGCCTCGCGCAGGACCTCGTCGAGCCCCTTGCCGGACGCCCACTGGTACGCGGCCCAGGCGAAGCCCAGATCGGGTTCGCGCTGGCCGACGCCCTCCGTCTGGCTGATCTTGAACTCTTCCTCCAGGGCGTCGAGCCGGCCCCAGATGCGGACCATCTCGCCGAGCGCCGCCTTGGCCTTGCCGGACGGCAGCTTGGGTGCGAGCGCGTCGTCCGCGGCACGGGCCTCGAACACCAACGCCGAGACGCACGCGGCCAGTTCGGCCGGGCTGAGGCCTTCCCAGACCCCGTCGCGCAGGCACTCGCTGGCGAGCAGATCGAGTTCGCCGTAGAGGCGCGCGAGGCGCTTGCCGTTCTGCGTGACCTCGTCGCCGCGCAGATAGTCCATCTCGGTCAGCAGGGCCACGATGCGGTCGAAGGTGCGGGCGATGGTGTTCGTCCGGCCCTCGATGCGTCGCTCCAGCTGCTGCGTGTCGCGCCGCAGGCGGTAGTAGCGCTCGGCCCAGCGGGCGTGGTCCTCGCGCTCGTCGCAGCCGTGACAGGGGTGGGCGCGCAGCTCGGCGCGCAGCCGCGTGATCTCCCGGTCGTCGGCCGCCGCCGCGCGGCCCTTGCGGTGCCGGTCGGGCACGATGTGGCCGGCCTTCGTGCGCAGCGCGGACGCGAGGTCCCGCCGCGACTGGGGCGAGCGCGCGTTGAACGACTTGGGGATCCGCATCCGCTCCAGCGCCTCGACGGGCACCGGGAAGTCGATCGACGCGAGCCGCTTGACCTGGCGTTCGGCGGTCAGGACCAGCGGGCGCGGGCCGTCGTGCTGCTCGAAGCCACGGTGTCCGTTCGACCGGCCGGCCGGAAGGCCGGGGTCGAGTACGAGCGCGAGGCCGGCGAACTTGCCGGAAGGGACGTGGATGACGTCGCCCGGCTTGAGCTTCTCCAGGGCGGCCGCCGCCGCGGCGCGCCGCTGGGCCGCCCCCTGCTTGGCGAGGTCCGTCTCGCGGTCCTTGAGCTCGCGGCGCAGCCGCGCGTACTCCTCGAAGTCCCCCAAGTGGCAGGTCATGGAGGCCTTGTAGCCGTCCAGGCCCTCCTCATTGCGCTGGACCTGGCGGGAGATCCCGACGACCGACTTGTCGGCCTGGAACTGCGCGAAGGACGTCTCGAGCAGCTCGCGCGAGCGGTGCCGGCCGAACTGCTCGACCAGATTCACCGCCATGTTGTACGACGGCTTGAAGCTGGAGCGCAGCGGGTACGTGCGCGTGCCCGCCAGTCCCGCCAGGTGCTCAGGGCTGAAGCCGCGCTGCCACAGGACGACCGCGTGACCCTCGACGTCGATGCCGCGCCGGCCGGCCCGGCCGGTGAGCTGGGTGTACTCGCCGGGCGTGATGTCGGCGTGCTGCTCGCCGTTCCACTTGACTAGCTTTTCCAGGATGACGGACCTGGCCGGCATGTTGATGCCGAGGGCGAGGGTCTCCGTCGCGAAGACGGCCTTCACGAGGCCCCGTACGAAGAGCTCCTCGACGACCTCCTTGAACGTCGGCAGCATGCCCGCGTGGTGGGCGGCGATGCCGCGCTCCAGGCCTTCGAGCCACTCGAAGTAGCCGAGGACGTGCAGGTCCTCGTCGGGGATCGCGGCCGTGCGCTCCTCTACGATCTCGCGGACGCGGGCGCGGGCCTCTTCGTCGTTGAGCCGCAGGCCCGCGTACAGGCACTGCTGTACGGCGGCCTCGCAGGCGGCGCGGCTGAAGATGAACGTGATCGCGGGCAGCAGCCCCTCGCTGTCGAGGCGCTCGATGACCTCGGGGCGGCCGGGCGTCCAGATCCGGGAGCGCTGTCTGCGCTCGCGCTCGCGGTCCGCCTCTCGCACCATCTTGCCCTTGCGGCGGTCGCGCGGGTTGTACGAACGGCTGGCCTCCATGCGGGCCATGCGCGTCAGATCCGGGTTGACGGCCTTCTTGCGGCCCTCGCCCTCCTCGAAGAGGTCGTACATCCGGCGCCCGGCGAGCACGTGCTGGAACAGGGGTACGGGCCGGTGCTCGGAGACGATCACTTCGGTGTCGCCGCGCACGGTGTCGAGCCAGTCGCCGAACTCCTCCGCGTTCGACACCGTCGCCGAGAGGGAGACCAGGGTGACGGACTCCGGGAGGTGGATGATCACCTCTTCCCAGACGGCGCCGCGGAAGCGGTCGGAGAGGTAGTGCACCTCGTCCATGACCACATAGCCGAGGCCGAGGAGGGTCTGCGAGCCCGCGTACAGCATGTTCCGCAGGACCTCGGTGGTCATGACGACCACCGGAGCCTCCGAATTCACGCTGTTGTCGCCGGTCAGCAGGCCGACCTTGTCTGCGCCGTACCGCCTGGTGAGGTCGGCGTACTTCTGGTTCGACAGCGCCTTGATGGGGGTCGTGTAGAAGCACTTCTTGCCCTGCTGGAGGGCCAGGTGGACGGCGAATTCGCCGACGATCGTCTTGCCGGAGCCGGTGGGCGCGGCCACCAGGACGCCCTTGCCCGTCTCGAGAGACTGACACGCCTCGATCTGGAAGGGGTCGAGGCCGAAGTCGTACATCTCGCGGAAGTCGGCGAGCGCGGTGGCCTGCTCGGCAGCGCGCTTACGTGCTGCCGCGTACCGCTCGGCCGGTGAGAGGTCCTCTGTCATCGTGCTTTCGAGACTACCGGCCACCACTGACAACGGACGATCTTTATTGTGATCGGCCCCTTCCAGGGCCGGGGGCCCATGATTTCCGGGGTCTGGGCGCCATGACCTCAGGGGTCCGGGTCCCAGGATCTCAGGGGGTCAGGGCCCTATGACCCGGACGGCCTGCGGCACGCACTCGGCGGTCAGGGGCAGGCTTCCGAGCGGCTCCCCGTCGGCGTATCCGGTGATCCCCTCGGCAGCCAGCTCGACCTTCTTCGCGCGGTGGACGGTGACCACGGGGTGGTCGAGGTGGGTCCCCTTGTAGACGC
This sequence comes from Streptomyces sp. NBC_01003, assembly GCF_045162695.1. Classification (NCBI taxonomy): domain Bacteria; kingdom Bacillati; phylum Actinomycetota; class Actinomycetes; order Kitasatosporales; family Streptomycetaceae; genus Streptomyces; species Streptomyces sp. NBC_01003. Next base: position 7,893,912 of record NZ_CP108707.1, on the reverse strand, counting down.
GCGGGAAGACCTTGAGCAGCGTGGCCCGCGAGCAGTCCCCGACGACCGTGATGTCGAATAGCCCGTCGGTCATGTCGGCGCCGGCACAGATCTTCATGCCACCCCCGTACGACGTCCCGTTCCCCACGGCGACGAGCGTGGCCTCGACCTCCAGCGCAGGGCCGTCGTCCAGGGTGATCCGGTACGGGATGGGCTTGAACGCGGCGAGCTCGGCGACGATCGCGAGGTCGTACTTGAAGCGGCCCCCGGGCCAGCGCATCCGGTTGCCCCGGTCATTGACGCGGGAGTCGAAACCCGAGGCCAGGACGGTGCCGAACCAGTGTCCTCCGGCCCGCCCGAGGTCGAGCTCGCGTATCCGCGCCCCCTTGAGCGCGTCGGCCACGAGGGCACCTGCCGCCGCCGGGTCCCGTACGGGCAGTCCGAGGGAGCGGGCGAAGTCGTTGCCGGTGCCGACGGCGATGACGCCGAGCGGGGTGCGGGTGCCCGCGACGGCCTGGAGCCCGAGGTTGGCCATCCCGTCCCCGCCGACGGCTATGAGCGCTCCGGTGCCGTCGTGGACCGCGGCACGCGCGCGCGTGAGGGCATCATCGGCGTCCTCCCCCACGACCGTACGTACGGAGAAGCCGGCCGCCCGCAACGCGGAAGCGGCCGGCTGCGCCGCGTGGGCGCCCCGGCCGCGTCCGGCGGTGGGATTGACGAAGAGGGTGATCTCGCTGGTCACGGGCGGACCTTACAAGATCGTGCCGCCCTGTCAGGTCACGTCGTCATAACCGTTGACCCGGTCATGGTCCGAGCTCGCCTGCTCGGGCAGCGCGCGGCTGGCCGGGACGGGCTCGGGCGTGAGGTCCAGGTTGGAGGCCTCGTCGTCGTCCAGGTCCTCGCGGTCCCTGGCCTTGCGGCGGTCGTTGAGCAGGGAGAAACCGGCGGCCGCGAAGTACAGGACCCAGATGGGTCCGGCGAGCGCCAGCATGCTCAGCGGGTCGGTGCTGGGCGTGGCCACGGCCGCGAAGACCGTGATGCCCATGATCATGCCGCGCCACCAGCCGATCATCCGCTTGCCCGTGATCACCCCGGTGAGGTTGAGCATCACAAGGAGCAGCGGCAGCTCGAAGGAGAGCCCGAAGACGACCACCATGCGTGTGATCAGGTCGAGCAGATCGTCCAGCGGCAGCTGGTTGTCGACACCGCCGGGCGAGAAGTCGAGCAACACCCTCGCCATCGTGGGGAGGGTCTTGTACGCGAAGAAGGCGCCGCACAGGAACAGCGGGAAGCCGGTCGCGACAAAGGCGGTCGCGTACTTCTTCTCGTGCCGGTGCAGGCCCGGCGCGACGAAGCCCCACAGCTGGTAGAGCCAGACCGGCGACGCGAGAACGACACCCGCCATCAGCGAGATCTTCAGCGCGAGCGTGAACGGCGTCAGAAGACCGTTGAGCACGATCCGCGCGCACGTCTCGTCGTGCTGTCCCTTGTTCGCCTGCTCGGCGAGCTCGGCGAAGCTCGACTTGCAGCCCACCGAGTCGAGCACCGGGTTGGTGAAGAACTCGATGATGTCCTTGTAGAAGAAGGCGGCGACGACCGTGACGACGACGATGGCCAGCAGGGCCTTCGTGAGCCGGTTGCGAAGCTCACGCAGGTGTTCCGCGAGCGGCATCCGCCCCTCGGGATCCTTCTCCGTCTTGCGGGCAGACTTGAGCAACCCACGTCCTCATCTCGTGCGACAGGCCGCCTTCGCGGGGCGGCCCGGGATCAGCGCTGCGAAGTCTGGTCGGTCGGCTCGGTGACCGGGCGGCCGCCTGTCACGTCGCCGGGGGCGGCCTTGATGGTGCGCTGAGCCGGGGGCTGCTCGTCGTTCTTCGGCGGGTCCGTGGGCGCGGTCTGCTGACCGTCGGACTTCATCGCCTTGGCCTCGCTCTTGAGGATGCGGGCCGACTTGCCCAGCGAGCGCGCCATGTCGGGAAGCTTCTTCGCGCCGAACAGCAGGACGATGACGACGAGGATCAGAATGATCTCAGGGGCGCCGATCTTTCCGAACATAAGCGTTTACCTTCTCACCGAGGCGGCAGGGGCGGGGCTGCCGGTACAGGTCGGACTGGTGTCCGACCACCGTGCTGGCAGCGATCGTATCCCGTGGGGGTGAACAGGGGGCAATCCCTCTGCGTACTCCCAGTTGCGGGCCGCGCCTCGCTCTTCGGGCCGCGTCTGGCAGCGTACCCGCCCGCCCCGACAACCGGACAGGCCACACGGGTAAAGCGCTTACCATCCCGTTGCGCACGTCACACGCGGTGCGACTTACAGCAGTTCGCGGCTCGTGCGGGCCGTACTGGTCGCCGCCCGCTCCAGATCCTCCGCCGCGCGGTTGATCTGCTGTGTGGTGTCGGCGACTTGGCGCCCGAGGCGCTGCGCCTCGACAAAGACCTTGACCGCGAGCACGCCGAGCACGGCGAGTCCCACGAACCCCACAGCAATCGCCAGCATCGCCCAGAACATGCGCCGAGCCTAGACGGTCTGATGGAGGCGGAGCGTGCTCACCCCTCCGCCGGTGAGGAGTTCGATGATGCGCTCCCCGGCCGGCTTGCGTACGGCGGCTCCGCACTCGGGGCAGGTGAACGAGTAGAACGTGGTGCGGCGGGTGGCGCCGATCGCCAGGCGCAGGGCCCCTGCGGAGAGTTCGAAGCGCTCACGGCAGTCGGGGCAGGCGGCCTTGAACAGCACCGGACCCACCACCGCAGACAATCCACCCATTTCGACCATCCCAGACTTTTCGGAGACTCGTCAGAACTTCTCGAACTTCTGGCTCCCCCGGGCCGCACCGCGGTCAACGGCACGCCCACCCTTCTCACCGGACCGCGCGCGAGGGCCGTCACAGACCCGCCCGCGGCCAACGGCCCTATCCCTGCCCGTCGTACGCGGCCAGCGCCTCCCCGGCGGCCTGCCGCGCACTCTCGGCGAGCCCGACCGGCGAGACGATGCGCCCGTCGCGGCCGAGCCGGAGCGCCAGCCGCTTCAGCGAGGACGGGTCCGGCGTGCGCAGCGTGATCCGCAGGCCGCCGTCCGCCAACTCCTCGGCGCTGTCGTGCGGGTAGTACTCCGCGACCCAGCGTCCGCCAGGACCGACCTCGACCACGACCTCGGGGTCCTCGGCCGCGGGCTGCACGAGCCCCTCGGACAGGTCCCGCAGTTCGATCTCCGGAGGCGCGGACGGCTCGTCCAGGATCCGGATCTCGGCGACCCGGTCGAGGCGGAAGGTGCGCCGCGCCTCGGAGCGGCGGCACCAGGCCTCCACGTAGGTGTGGCCGACGCTCACCAGGCGGATGGGGTCGATCTCCCGCTCGGTGAGCTCGTCGCGGGCCGGGGAGTAGTAGCGGATCCACAGCCGGCGCCGCTCCGAGATCGCCCGGTCGACGTCGGCGAAGACGCCGCCCTCGGACTCGAAGGTCACCGAGAGCCGGGCGCTCGCCCCGGCCGCCTCGCCGGCCGCGGCCTCCAGCTTCGCGGTGGCCCGAAGGAGCGCGAGCCGGTCGCTCTCCCTGAGGCCGGGCAGCGTGGACACGGCGCGCGCGGCGACGAGCAGCGCCGTCGCCTCGTCGGCGGCGAGCCGCAGGGGCGCGGCGACATCGTCCGCGTTGTGCCACCAGATGCGGTCGCCGTCCGTGTCGATGTCGAGGAGGTCGCCCCCACGGAAGCTCGTCCCGCACAGCGGCAGGATGTCGAGATCCGAGATCAGCTCGTCCTCGGTGATCCCGAAGGCGCGGGCGACATCCTCGACACGCGCTCCGGGTCGCTCCCGCAGATACGTCACGAGGGACAGCATCCGCCGGGTCTGGTCGATGGCGTTCGTGGCCATTGGTCCTCGTTCCCCTCAGCCCTTGGCCACGGCGCGCAGCCGGTCGACGACCTCGGCCCGCAGCTCGGCGGGTTCGAGCACGACCACGTCGGGCCCGAACTCGACCAGCCAGGCGTCGAGCCCGTGCCCGTAAGGAATCTCCAGCTCGTCCCAGCCGTCGCCGAGATCGCGTACGGCCGAGGCCTTGGCGCGCAGCGGATAGCCGGAGCCGGAGCGCAGCCTGATGAGGGCCGTGCGGTCGGCGGTCTCGCCGGCCCAGCTCGCGACGGTCTCGCGGACGGTCACGACGTCGGGCACGTCGGCGGTGAATCGGCCGGCACGGGAGCGGACCTTGCCGGTGATGCGGGAGAGCCGGAAGACGCGTTCGGCACCGCGGTCGCGGTCCCAGCCGGCGAGATACCAGTGGCCGCGCCAGCATTCGAGCGCCCACGGCTCGACATGCCGCTGCTCGGGCCGCGCAGCGGTGGCCTTGCGGTAGTCGAAGACGACGGGCCGGCGGTCGCGGCAGGCCAGCATCAGCGGCTCGAACGACGCCTCGTGCGCCGGGATGCGGGGTTCGAGGGCGGAGTGCGCCTCGTACGGGTCGACGTCCTCGGGCAGGCCGGCGGCCCGCAGCTTCTGCAGGGCTCCGCTGGCGGCGCCGGCGAGGCGGGCCTGCTGCCAGACCTTCGCGGCGAGGCCGAGCGCTGCGGCTTCCTCGGCGTCGAGGGTGACGGGCGGCAGCCGGTTGCTGTCGCGGCGGGCGAGGTAGCCGATCTCACCGTCGAGGCTCTCCACGGTCGCGATGACCAGGCCGAGCTCACGCAGGTCGTCCTTGTCCCGCTCGAACATCCGGTTGAAGCTGTCGTCGGAGTTGGCTTCCAGGTAGGCCTCGATGGAACCGCGCAGCTCACGCTTGCTGAGCGGGCGTCCCGTCCCGAGCAGACACAGCGCCAGATTCATCAGCCGCTCGGCCTTCGCAATGGCCATCGACGCCCTACGTCCTCTCTTCGAGAGCCCCCTGGCTCTCCCCCATCCGAACGTCGACCGTACCGCTCCGGGGTGTCGTGGCAAAAGCCGAAGGCCCATGCCAGGAGGCATGGGCCTTCAGATGACCGCTTGTGGTGACAGCCTGATCAGACCGCGACCAGGTCGCAGACGAAGATCAGCGTCTCGCCGGGGGCGATCACGCCGCCGCCGGCGCCACGGTCGCCGTAGGCGAGGTGGGCGGGGATGGTCAGCCGGCGACGGCCGCCGACCTTCATGCCCTGGATGCCCTTGTCCCAGCCGGTGATGACCTGGCCGGCGCCGAGCTGGAACTCCAGCGGATTGCCGCGGTTCCAGGAGGCGTCGAATTCCTCACCGGTGGAGAAGGCCACGCCCACGTAGTGGACCTTGACGTAGTCGCCGGGCTTGGCGACAGCGCCGTCACCCTCCCAGATCTCCTTGATCTCCAGGTCAGCCGGCGGCTGGCCCTCGGGGAAGTCGATCTCGGGCTTCTCGATGCTCACGTCTCTTGCTCCTGCTGCTAAACGGTTGGGCAACCCGGACAGTCTTGCATCCCGCAGGGTCAGGACGTGGCCAGGATGTCGACGACGAACACGAGCGTCGAGTTGGCCGGGAGCGTGTCGCCCTTGGCCTCCTTGCCGTACGCCTGGTCGGCGGGGATCACCAGGAGGACTCGGTCACCCACGTGCTTGCCGACGAGACCCTTGTCCCAGCCCGGGATGACCTGGCCCTGGCCGATCACCGTGGTGAAGGGCTGGCCGGTGTTCCACGACGAGTCGAAGAGCGTCGCCTTCGGCTTGCCCTCGTTGATCTTCCAGGCGGCACCGCTGTACTGCATGGTGACCGTCTTGCCGCTCTTGACCTCGTCGCCCTTGCCCTGGATCAGGACCTGGTCGACCAGCTTCTTCGGCGGGTCGTTCTTCGGCACGGAGATCGTCGCGGGCTCCGGCTTGTCGGCCTTGATCTGCGGCAGGTTCGACGGGATGGACGCCTGCGTGCCCGTCACCATCTTCGGGGTGACCTTGCCGACGTCGATCGCGAAGACCAGCGTGTCGGTGCCGGTGACGCCGGCCTGCTGGTTGCCCTGGCTGCCGAAGCCGGCGGCGGGCGGCGCGACGACGAGGACGCGGCTGCCCTCCTTCTGGCCGACCAGGGCGTCCGCGAACGCCGGGATGACGGCCTTGGAACCCGCGGTGATCAGCTGCGGGGTGCCGCCCGACTGGTAGGAGCTGCCGAGGTCCTTGCCGCTCTTCCAGACCTTGCCGGTGAAGTTCATCGACACCAGGTCGTCCTTCTTGACCACGGCGCCGTCACCCTGCGACAGCGTGTGCACGACGAACTTGCCGCTCGGCGCGGCCTTCGGCACGGTGATCTTGGCCTGCTTGCCGAAGTCGCCGCTGATCTCCGGCATGGGCGACGCCGAGTCGACGGGCTTGGGCGCGGCCGCCTCGGCCTTGGGCGAAGGGGACGCCGAATCCGCCTTGTCCGTGTCGCTCTTCTTGTTGTCATCACCCCCGCACGCCGTCGCGGTCAGCGCCAGAGCCGGGACGATGAGCAGAGCAGCAAGTCGGCGTCGCACAGTGATCCTCAGGTTGCGGGTTACGTGAGTACGGTCCAGCCACTGTAGGCCCTCCCGTCCCTTACCCGGGGTACCGCACGCGCACCAAAGGGCCCCGTACACGGATCTTGTACGGGGCCCCGGGTCGGGGGTGAGCCGGTCGTCCTACATTCCGGCGATCAGCTTCTCCACCCGGTCGTCCACCGACCGGAAGGGGTCCTTGCACAGCACCGTCCGCTGCGCCTGGTCGTTCAGCTTCAGGTGCACCCAGTCGACCGTGAAGTCACGGCGCTGTTCCTGGGCCCTGCGGATGAAGTCGCCCCGCAGCCTCGCGCGCGTGGTCTGCGGCGGCACCGACTTGCCTTCGAAGATCTTGAGGTCGTTGCAGATGCGGGCCGCCTGTCCCTTCCTCTCCAGAAGGTAGTAGAGGCCCCTGCGGCGGTGGATGTCGTGATACGCGAGGTCTATCTGAGCGACCCGCGGATGCGACATGGTCATGTTGTGCTTGGCCCGGTACCGCTCGATGAGCTTGTACTTCATCACCCAGTCGATCTCGGTGCCGATCCGGTCGAGGTCCTCGGCCTCGATCGAGTCGAGAACGCGGCCCCACAGTTCGAGGACCTGCTCGACGGTGCCGGTGCGGATCCCGCGGCGCTCGCAGAAGTCCACGGCCTTCTCGTAGTACTCGCGCTGCACCTCGAGGGCGGATGCCTCGCGGCCACTGGCCAGACGCACCTTGCGCCGGCCGGTGATGTCGTGGCTGACCTCGCGGATGGCCCGGATCGGGTTCTCCAGTGTGAGGTCACGCATGACCGTGCCCGCCTCGATCATGCGGAGCACGAGGTCGGTGGCGCCCACCTTGAGGAGCATCGTCGTCTCGGACATGTTCGAGTCGCCGACGATGACGTGCAGGCGCCGGTAGCGCTCGGCGTCCGCGTGCGGTTCGTCGCGGGTGTTGATGATGGGGCGGGAACGCGTGGTCGCGGAGGACACGCCCTCCCAGATGTGCTCGGCACGCTGGCTCACGCAGTACACGGCACCGCGCGGAGTCTGCAGCACCTTGCCCGCGCCACACAGCAGTTGCCGTGTGACCAGGAACGGAATGAGGATGTCCGCGAGTCGCGAGAACTCCCCGTGACGGGCCACCAGATAGTTCTCGTGGCAGCCGTAGGAGTTTCCCGCCGAGTCGGTGTTGTTCTTGAAGAGATAGACGTCGCCCGCGATTCCCTCCTCGTGCAGGCGGCGTTCGGCGTCGACGAGCAGGCCTTCCAGAATGCGCTCGCCCGCTTTGTCGTGCGTGACCAACTCGGTCACGTTGTCACATTCAGGAGTTGCGTATTCCGGATGTGACCCGACATCGAGATAGAGGCGGGCGCCGTTCCGCAGAAAGACATTGCTGCTGCGGCCCCATGACACGACACGGCGGAAGAGGTACCGCGCCACCTCGTCAGGAGACAGGCGGCGCTGTCCCCTAAACGTACATGTGACGCCGTACTCGTTCTCCAGCCCGAAAATGCGGCGGTCCATGAGTGAACATTACGCCTGATGCCCTGTACTGAAACCGGGTTCGACAGCACCGTTTCGATCATTTTCCGATGAGCCCGCGACACGCCCGGCGCCACGGGGAGCTGCGAGGACCCGTCCGGTGGCGAGGAGCACGAGCAGCGCGGCCACCCCGGCCGCTCCGGGAACGGCGAAGCCCCACACCGTACCGCCCCACTCGACGACCGGTCCGGCCACGGCGGTTCCGACCGACGTACCCACCGTGAACGTCGTCACGAGCCACGAGAACGCCTCCGTCACCGTGCCCCGCGGCGCGTGCCGGTCCACGATGATGAACGCGCACGCGATCGACGGGGCGAGGAACACACCCGCGAGCGCCGTCAGCGCTGTCATCGCCACGACGCCCGGCATCAGCACCAGCGGCACGTAGAAGAGGGCCAGCAGGGCCACCAGCCACCGCAACCGCCGCTCGGGGACGCCGGCCCACTGCCGCGCCCCGTACACGGAGCCACCGGCCAGCGCGCCCAGCCCGAGCGCCGCCATCAGCCAGCCGTACGTCACGTCACCGCCGTGCCCGTCCGCGTACGAGACACCCGCCACCGTGATCGAGCCCAGCGCCGTCCCGATGAACAGGAACGCACCGAGGAGCGCGAGGAGTCCCGGCGAGCGCAGGGCGCCCAGCCAGTGCGCCTCACGCGGCGCCGAGCGCCACGCGCGCGACGGCTGCGACACCACCACCGAGAGCGCGCCGAGCACACCGACGACGTTCAGGACGGTGAGCGCGGCCTGCGCCGACCACAGGGACACGCACACAGTGACGAGCAACGGCCCGACGGTGAACATGACTTCCTGCGCCACGGCGTCCATCGCGTACGCGGTGTGGACCTGATCCTCGCGCGGCAGCACGTTCGGCCACAGCGCGCGCAGTCCGCCCTCGAGCGGCGGCGTGAACAGTCCGGCCGCGGCCACCGAGACGTACGCGAGCGCCGGTGATCCGGTCCCGGCGAAGGCGAAGACGGTCATGGCGAGTGCCGACGCCAGCGCCGCCGGGAGCTGCACTCTCGGCTGTCCCCGCAGGTCCACGAGCCGGCCGAGCAGCGGCTGCCCCACCGCGTTGGCGACGCCGTACACCGCGGCGAGTGCCCCGGCCAGGCTGTACGTGCCGCCCTCCGCGCGGACGAACAGCACGATCGCGATGGCGGCCGTCGCGTTCGGCAGCCGCCCCACCAGGGTGCCCACCAGCAGCCGCGTCGCGTGCCGCGCCTTGAGGATCTCCGCATATCCCGCGGCCATCGCCCGCCCTCTCGCCGCCCCGAGGCGCCCTAAGTTTTACGTATAACTTCGAGGGTCATACGTACCATGTCCGCAGGCCACGGGTCCACCCGAAGGCCCCGCCGCACACCCCACGGAGGCAAGAGTGACGACCGGGTCAGACGAGACGGCCCCCGCGCGCCCCACCAGCCGCGACGTCGCCCGCGCCGCCGGAGTCTCCCAGGCCGCCGTCTCCCTCGTACTCGGCGACAAATGGCGCGGCCGCGTCGCCGAAGCCACCGCCGAACGCGTCCGCGCCGCCGCCCGCGACCTCGGCTACCGCCCCAACCTCGCCGCCCGCAACCTGCGCCTCGGCCGCACCCGCACCGCCCTCCTCGTGGTCCCCGCCCTCACCAACGAGTTCTTCGCCGGCGTCTACACCGGCGCCGCCCGCGTCGCAGCCGAGCACGGCTTCGGCGTCGTGCTCTACCCCTCCCCCGAAGGCATCGGCCCCGCCCGCGACCCCTTCGACTCCGCACGCGCGGCCCTCGACGGCGTACTCGCCTCCTCCATGGCCTCCGACGCCGTCACCGCCATCCGCGGCGACGGACTCCCCCTCGTCATGCTCGACAGCGACCCCGACGACACGGCTGCCACCGGAGCCGCCACCGTCAACCTCGACATCGCCGACGGAATGCGCCAGGTGACGGACCATCTGCTCGCCCTCGGCCACCGCCGCTTCCTGCACCTCGCGTCCGCCGTGCCCTCCTGGACCTTCGACGTACGCGCCCACGAACTCGCCGGCCGCACCGCCCGTGTCCCCGAAACCCACGTCCGCACCGTGCACTCACACCTGACGGTCGAGGCAGCCCGCACCGCCGCACAGGCCGCGCTCACCGCCCCCGGCCCCCGCCCCACCGCCATCGTCTGCGACGACGACAAACTCGCCACCGGCGCCTACAAAGCCGCCCGCAGACTGGGCCTGCGCATCCCCGACGACCTCTCCGTCACCGGCTTCGACGACCTCGCCCTCGCCACCGCCGTCGAACCCGAACTCACCACCGTCCGGCTCCCCGCTGAGCTCTTCGGCGAGCGAGGCATGGCCGCGCTCCTCGCCGTCCTGGACGGCCGCACCCCGGAAACCACCGCACTCCCCGTCGAGTTGGTCGTCCGCGGCTCCACCGCCGCGCCCGCCGGCTGATACGGCGAACGGCGCCCCGACCGCTACTGCGATCGGGGCGCCGCACACTTCAGCAGGAAACCCTGCTCACTCCTCGTCGTCGGACTCCGCGTCACTGCTCTCCACCGGCTCGGCGGACGTCGCCGCACCGGCCTCCAGCAGCCGCGACAACTGCGGACCCACAATGCGCTTGAACTTCCGCTGCTGCGGGCGCGTGCGGTCGAGAACCGCTACCTCGAGCCGCTCCGCGGGGATCTCCCGCTCACTGCCGTTGGTGTCCCGCGACAGCGCCTGCACCGCCAGCTTCAACGCCTCCGCGAGAGTCATCCCGTCCCGGTGGCGCTGATCCAGATAGGTGCTGATCTGCTCCGCGTTACCCCCGACCGCGACCGAGCCGTGCTCGTCGACGATCGAGCCGTCGTGCGGAAGGCGGTAGATCTGGTCACCCTCGGGCTCGGACCCGACCTCGGCGACGACCAGTTCCACCTCGTACGGCTTCTCGGCGCTGCTCGAGAAGATCGTGCCCAGCGTCTGTGCGTACACGTTCGCCAGGCCACGCGCCGTCACATCGTCGCGGTCGTAGGTGTAACCCCGCAGGTCGGCGTAGCGCACACCGCCGATCCGCAGGTTCTCGTACTCGTTGTACTTGCCGGCGGCGGCGAAGCCGATCCGGTCATAGATCTCGCTGAACTTGTGCAGCGCGCGGGACGGGTTCTCGCCGACGAACACGATGCCATCGGCGTACTGCAGCACAACCAGGCTGCGACCGCGGGCGATGCCCTTGCGGGCGTACTCCGCCCGGTCGGCCATGGCCTGCTGGGGTGAGACATAGAACGGCGTCGACACCGGCTGTCCGTCCCTTTCTGTCAATGACTCAGTGACTCAAGTCTCGGGCGAATGGCGCTTCGGGCATGACGGATACACACCGGTCAGAGAAGCGCGGCCCGCGGGCCGTCGGGCTGCTCCAGCCGGCGCTCCAGGATGGAACGGGCGATCTCCGAACCCTCCTCATCGGTGAGCCGGCGGAAACCGTCGTCCGTGATCACCGTGACGATCGGATAGATCCGGCGCGCCACATCGGGACCACCGGTCGCCGAGTCGTCGTCCGCCGCGTCGTAGAGCGCCTGCACGACCAGCGTCGTCGCCTCCGACTCCGTCAGATCGTCGCGGTAGAGCTTCTTCATCGCCCCACGCGCAAAGATCGAACCGGAACCGGTCGACGCATACCCGTGCTCCTCGCTCCGCCCGCCCGTGACGTCGTACGAGAAGATGCGGCCCTTGCCGCGGTCCACGTCGTACCCCGCGAACAGCGGCACCACGGCGAGGCCCTGCATGGCCATGCCGAGGTTCGACCGGATCATGGTCGACAGCCGGTTCGCCTTGCCCTCCAGCGACAGCTGGGCGCCTTCCACCTTCTCGAAGTGCTCCAGCTCCAGCTGGAAGAGCTTCACCATCTCCACGGCCAGACCGGCCGTACCGGCGATGCCCACCGCCGAGTACTCGTCCGCCGGAAAGACCTTCTCGATGTCGCGCTGAGCGATCATGTTGCCCATGGTGGCCCGGCGGTCACCGGCGAGGACCACACCGCCGGGGAATGTGACGGACACGATCGTCGTCCCGTGCGGCGCCTCGATCGCACCCTTCACCGGCAACTCGCGGTTCCCGGGCAGGATTTCAGGCTGGTGCACGGCCAGAAAGTCCACGAAGGACGACGACCCGGGCGTCAGGAAGGCAGCTGGTAGACGCCCGGTGCTACGAGTGTTGGCTTCCACGCGATTCCTTCCACATAGGCGGCGGCCCGACGGATGGCGTCGGGATCATCTCCCAACTTGCCGATGGCCGAATTGCAGTTGAAGCACAGTACGCCACGGACCCTACCCGCCTCGTGGCAGTGATCCACATGAGCTGCGGGGGCCTTGAGACAGATCACGCAGATCCCCATCTGGGAGGCGATCATCTCGTCACGCTGGGCCTCGGTGAGGTTGTAGTTGCGCTTGAGGTAGTGGGCGCGCCCCTTCTCGGCCTTACATGTCTTGCAAAGCGTCGCGAGCCCGTCAGATGCCGTGCGGTTCTTGGTCCACTCGCTGTGCGGCTTGATCTCGCCGCACGTCCGGCAGTATTTGTGGCCATCCGGCGCTTCCACTCGGGGACGAACATTGCGCCCCTTAGCCAGTTGGCGCTGTTGGTGGTACGCAGCCGCGCACACCCGACAGTAGGCCTGGAGCCCGTCACACATTGCCTTGTTGCTCGCGAAGGCTGCCCGCGGCTTGTGTTCCTGACACCGCGAGCAACGCTTCACACTCTCGTCACCCGACAACCCCGAAGCCCCTATCCCCTTCGATTTGAAGGTGAAATCACTCTCCACCCTTCTGAACGAAGGAGCGCACGAAGTCCTCTGCGTTCTCCTCCAAGACATCGTCGATCTCGTCCAGCACGGAGTCCACGTCGTCGCTCAGCTTCTCCTGGCGTTCCTTGAGGTCCTCGGAAGCCTGCGCGTCCTGCGCCTGCTCCTCGACCTCCTCGGTGGAACGCGTCGCCTTCTGCTGTCCGCCGCCGGTGTCCTTGGTCGCCATCTACCTCACCCCGCTCGGTTCGACGTTCTTGATCAGACCCTACAAGCCGGGTCCGACATCGGCCCCGCAGTTCGTCCAACGTGCGAGGCCCACCCATGTGATTCCCCTGCCGCCGGCCTTTCAGCCTCCGGACAGCACCCGGACCAGATCTTCGGCCGTGCGGCACCGGTCGAGCAGCTCCTTCACGTGATTACGCGTTCCGCGAAGGGGTTCGAGGGTTGGGACGCGCTGCAGGGAGTCACGACCGGGCAGGTCGAAGATCACCGAGTCCCAGGAGGCCGCGGCGACGTCGTCCGCGTACTGCTCCAGGCAGCGCCCGCGGAAGTACGCCCTGGTGTCCTCCGGCGGCTTCGTACGGGCCCTCTCGACCTCCGACTCGTCCAGGAGCCGCTTCATCCGGCCGCGGGCCACGAGACGGTTGTACAGGCCCTTCTCGGCCCTCACGTCGGCGTACTGGAGGTCGACGAGGTGGAGCCGGGCGGCATCCCAGTCGAGGTTGTCGCGGCGGCGGTATCCCTCCATGAGCTGCCGCTTGGCGACCCAGTCGAGCTCTCCGGCCAGGCTCATCGGGTCGGTCTCCAGGCGGCCGAGTACGTCCTCCCAGCGGGTCAGGACGTCCTTGGTCTGCTCGTCGGCGTCCGCCCCGTAGCGCTCCTCGACGTACTTCCTGGCCAGCTCGAAGTACTCCATCTGGAGCTGCACCGCGGTGAGCGTGCGGCCGCTGCGGAGGGTGACCAGATGTTGCAGGCCGGGGTCGTGGGAGACCTGGTGGAGGGTGCGTACGGGCTGGTCCACGGCCAGGTCGACGGCGATGAAGCCGTCCTCGATCATGGAGAGGACCAGGGCCGTCGTGCCCAGCTTGAGATAGGTCGAGATCTCGGAGAGGTTCGCGTCGCCGATGATCACGTGCAGGCGGCGGTACTTCTCCGCGTCTGCGTGCGGCTCGTCCCTGGTGTTGATGATGGGGCGCTTGAGGGTCGTCTCCAGGCCGACCTCGACCTCGAAGTAGTCCGCGCGCTGGCTGAGCTGGAAGCCGTGCTCGTGGCCGTCCTGGCCGATGCCGACGCGGCCCGCACCGGTGACGACCTGGCGGGAGACGAAGAAGGGCGTCAGGTGGCGCACGATGTCCGAGAAGGGGGTCTCCCGCTTCATCAGGTAGTTCTCGTGCGTGCCGTAGGAGGCGCCCTTGTTGTCGGTGTTGTTCTTGTAGAGGTGGATCGGCTGGGCGCCTGGGAGCTGGGCGGCGCGCTCGGCGGCCTCGGCCATGATGCGCTCGCCGGCCTTGTCCCACAGGACGGCGTCCCGCGGGTTGGTGACCTCGGGGGCGCTGTATTCGGGGTGTGCGTGGTCGACGTACAGGCGGGCACCGTTGGTGAGGATGACATTGGCCAGGCCGATGTCCTCGTCGGTGAGCTGGCTGGAGTCGGCGACCTCACGGGCGAGGTCGAAGCCTCGCGCGTCGCGCAGCGGATTCTCCTCCTCGAAGTCCCAGCGGGCGCGGCGCGCCCGGTGCATCGCCGCCGCGTAGGCGTTGACGATCTGGGATGAGGTGAGCATGGCATTGGCGTTGGGGTGGCCGGGGACGGAGATCCCGTACTCCGTCTCGATGCCCATTACTCGCCGTACGGTCATGCGGCCCTCCTTGCCCGGCGGCGCCCCCGTTCGGGGGCGGCGCTCAAGTACCGCTGGTTCTCCAGTGCGCGTGCGGTGCCCGTCCCCGCGCTGCGCGACTCGGCGGTACCGAAGAGCCTAGAACGCCTATGCGCCGGTGGGGAGATCATTACCGTCATTGCTGTCGCTGTGCCTGCGAGTCGGCCACTGCCGGGAAACCGGAAAGTCGGCCGGAATTGTTGCCTGGAAAACAGTCGGCTGCGGGTACCCGGTAGAGGCACCCGCAGCCGCCCTGCCTTTTACAGGTACTGCCCGGTGTTCGCCACCGTGTCGATGGAGCGGCCGGTGTCCGCGCCCTGCTTTCCGGTGACGAGCGTACGGATGTAAACGATCCGTTCGCCCTTCTTACCGGAGATGCGAGCCCAGTCGTCCGGGTTGGTGGTGTTCGGCAGGTCCTCGTTCTCCTTGAACTCGTCCACGCAAGCCTGGAGGAGGTGGGAGACCCTGAGGCCCTTCTGGTTGTGTTCGAGGAAGGCCTTGATGGCTGCCTTCTTGGCGCGTCCGACGATGTTCTCGATCATGGCGCCCGAGTTGAAGTCCTTGAAGTACAGGACTTCCTTGTCTCCGTTGGCGTACGTGACCTCGAGGAAGCGGTTCTCCTCGCTTTCCGCGTACATCTGCTCCACGGCGGTCTGGATCATTCCGTGGACCGTGCTGGCGCGGTCGCCGCCGTGCTCTCCGAGGTCGTCGGAGTGCAGCGGGAGGCGGGCGGTCAGGTACTTGGCGAAGATGTCCTTGGCCGCTTCGGCGTCCGGGCGCTCGATCTTGATCTTCACGTCGAGTCGTCCGGGCCGCAGGATCGCGGGGTCGATCATGTCCTCACGGTTGGAGGCGCCGATCACGACCACGTTCTCCAGGCCCTCCACGCCGTCGATCTCGGCGAGCAGCTGGGGGACGATGGTGTTCTCCACGTCCGAGCTGACGCCGGATCCGCGGGTGCGGAAGAGGGACTCCATCTCGTCGAAGAAGACGATGACGGGTGTGCCCTCGCTGGCCTTCTCACGCGCACGCTGGAAGACGAGGCGGATCTGCCGCTCGGTCTCGCCGACGTACTTGTTGAGCAGTTCGGGACCCTTGATGTTGAGGAAGAAGCTCTTGCCCGTGGCCTGTCCGGTCACTTCCGCGACCTTCTTGGCAAGGGAGTTGGCCACCGCCTTGGCGATCAGGGTCTTGCCGCAGCCGGGAGGCCCGTAGAGCAGGACGCCCTTGGGCGGCCGCAGCTCGTGCTCCTTGAACAGGTCCGGGTAGAGGTAGGGGAGCTCGACCGCGTCGCGGATCAGTTCGATCTGGTTGCCCAGACCGCCGATCTGCTCGTAGCCGATGTCCGGGACCTCTTCGAGGACGAGCTCTTCGACTTCGCTCTTGGGTACGACTTCGTAGACATAGCCGGATCGGGGTTCGAGCAGGAGGGCGTCGCCGGGGCGGATGTTGATGTCGAGGAGTGGTTCGGCGAGCCGGACCACGCGTTCTTCATCGGTGTGCCCCACCACCAGGGCGCGCTCGCCGTCCTCGAGGATCTCCTTGAGGGTGACGATGTCGCCGACGCTCTCGTACTCCATGGCCTCGACCACGTTGAGCGCTTCGTTGAGCATCACTTCCTGGCCGCGCCTGAGCTCTTCGAGCTCCACGCTGGGGCTCACGTTCACCCGGAGCTTGCGGCCGCCGGTGAAGATGTCGGCGGTACCGTCCTCGTTCGCCACGAGGAAGACTCCGAAGCCGGCCGGCGGCTGTGCGAGCCGGTCGACTTCCTCCTTGAGGGCCACGATCTGGTCGCGGGCCTCCCTGAGCGTGTTGGCGAGCCGCTCGTTCTGTGCGGACACGCCGGCCAGGTTGGTCTGCAGCTCGACGATCCGCTCTTCGAGAATCCTCGTATGACGCGGAGAGTCGGCGAGCTTGCGTCGCAGGACGGCGATCTCCTGCTCAAGATAGGCAATCTGACCGGCGGGGTCGTCGGACCCTCTTCCCGGGCGGATGCCGCGGTTCATGTCGTCGTCGTGGGCTGCCACGGTCCTCACCTCCTCCAAGGGGAGCTGGACGCTTCCAGACCCTACCTGGGTGGGTGTCGATTGAAACCCCTAGATCACAAAGACGAAGGGGGTGTGTCCGATCTTCACCCTTGCGCTCTCCCTCACGCCAGGGGAATACCCACCCAACAACATCGGAAAGCAGGCGGTTGTAGGGTCGAAGTGTTCAACACCCGTCGGAGCTGGCCCGACTTGCTGGTACGCGGGGCGGTTCGAGGCAGGAAACGGCAGGAGATATGAGCGTGCAGCAGGAGGCCGGATCCGGCATCGACAGCGGTGTCGCCCTTGAGGTGTGGATCGACCAGGACCTCTGCACCGGCGACGGGATCTGCGCGCAGTACGCGCCGGAGGTCTTCGAGCTGGACATCGACGGACTGGCCTATGTGAAGGGCGCGGAGGACGAGCTGTTGCAGGCACAGGGGGCCACCACCCCGGTGCCGCTGCCGCTGTTGAACGATGTCGTGGACTCCGCGAAGGAGTGCCCGGGCGACTGCATTCATGTACGTCGCGTTTCGGACAGGGTGGAGGTCTACGGTCCTGACGCGGAGTGACCGCGAGGTTCCTGGGCGTCACTCGACGTAGGGCAAGGCCAACGGAAGGGGCCCGTGCCGCCGTTCCCGGCGGGCACGGGCCCCTTCCGTATGTTGCGCGTCAGATGCTGCGGGCCTCCGCGGGAGTGGAGCGCACGAACGCGTCACCCTTCCACTGCCACTTGGCCTTGTCCTTGGTGTCGGGGCAGCAACTGGGGACGGCGGCGCTGGAGTAGCCGAGGAGCGTGGCGGTGACGGCCTTGTCGCGTACCGCTACGTCGTCGGCGGTGAGCCGGTCCTTCGGGTCGACGAGGGTGGCGACGATGCGCGGCTCGGCGTTGGCCTCGTGGGGCTGGGTGAGGACGTAGACGCCGTTCGGCGGGGTGCCGGAGCCGGCGTCGCAGCGGACCACGGCGACGGTTTCCGGCCTGCCGTCACCATCGAGGTCCCCCGTGGCCTTCTTCACCACGAGGATCTTGGCGGGGCCGCACTCGAGCGGGAAGTGGACGGCGGCCGGGTCGGGCGGTGCGGCGGCGGTTCTGGTGCCGACGGACTGCGTTGCCGGCTGGGCCGCGGTGGCCGCGCCGGGCTGCAGGAACGAGGAGACCGCGACGACGGCCGATACGGCCGCGGCGGTCGCGAGCCAGTGGATGGGGCGGGTGGTGGTGTGCGCCAGTTCCGGGACGGCGGGGTGCTGCACTAGGAGTGTCTCCTGTGAGGGCTGTGCCGGTGGGGGTGGCCAGCATCGTGCCATACCTCACAGTGCGGGGGAACGTCAGGGTCCGCTGATTCTCAGCTTCCTCACGTGTCCTTGCCGTATCGTGCGCGCCGCTCCTCAACGAACGGGCGCCGCCGCCGAGTTCCGCGGGTGTGCGGGGAACTCGGCGGCGGCGCCTTTGCGTTGTGTCGGATGCTCGGGTCAGCGTCCGGCGTTGCCGCCGTCCGCGTTCGGGCCCGAGTAGTCCTCGCCGTACGCGCCCTTGGCGGGGCGGCGGCGGCGCATGGGCGGCTCGACGCCGTCCGCGAGGCGGCGGGCGGTGAGGAGGAAGCCGGTGTGGCCGATCATGCGGTGGTCCGGGCGGACGGCCAGGCCCTCGACGTGCCAGTTACGGATCATCGACTCCCAGGACGTCGGCTCGTTGAAGCAGCCGATCTCGCGGATGGACTCGACGGTCCGCGCGAGCTGGGTGGTGGTGGCGACGTAGCAGCAGAGGATGCCGCCGGGGACGAGGGCCTTGGAGACGACATCGAGGCACTCCCAGGGGGCGAGCATGTCGAGGATGACGCGGTCCACGTCGGTGTCGCTCAGGTTGTCCTGGAGGTCCCCGACGGTGAGCTGCCACGCGGGGTGGGAGCCGCCGAAGTAGCGCTCCACGTTCTGCGTGGCGATCTCGGCGAAGTCCTCGCGGCGCTCGTAGGAGTGCAGCATGCCCTCGTCGCCGATGGCGCGCAGCAGGAAGCTGCTCAGCGAGCCGGAGCCGACGCCTGCCTCGACGACGCGTGCGCCGGGGAAGATGTCGGCGAAGGCCAGGATCTGCCCCGCGTCCTTGGGGTAGACCACGGCGGCGCCGCGGGGCATGGACAGGACGTAGTCGGGGAGCAGGGGGCGCAGCGCGAGATAGGCGACGTTTCCGGTGGTGCGGACAACGCTGCCCTCGGGAGCGCCGATCAGCTCGTCGTGGGGGAAGGAACCCTTGTGGGTGTGGAAGTTCTTCCCGGCCTCGAGCGTGAACGTGTAGTGGCGGCCCTTGGGGTCGGTCAGCTGTACCTGGTCCCCGACCTTGAAGGGCCCGCGTCGGCGGGCGGCACCGGTCGGTTCGGACATGTGACCAGCCTACCGGTCCGCGGAGGGCCCGCGGACCAGGGGCGCGGGGGTGCGGGCCCGGTCAGGAGGGGCGGGCCATGGCCTTGACGAAGGCGCGCTCCACGTCGGCGGCGGACAGGACGCCGTAGATGGCGCCGCTCTCCTCGACGACGAGGTACTCGGTGGCGGGGGTGGCGCGGAGGGTGTCGAGGAGCTCCTCGCCGGCGAGTTCCGCGGAGACGCGCATCCCGTCGGTGAGGTCCTGGGCGAGGCCGCTCACGGCGACCCAGGGGCGGCGGTGTTCCGGTACGCCGACGATGGCGGCCTCGCGCACGAGGGACCTGGGTTCCCCGTCGGCGTCGACGATGACGAGGGCGCGGGCGCCCGCCTCGTTGGCGCGGCGCAGGGCCTCCGACAGCGGGGTCGCGCTCTCCACGGGGACTGCGCGGCGGGTCAGGGTGCGGGCGCGCAGTTCCGGGAGGTGTTCGCGCAGGCGGGCCATGCGGAGGCTGTTGCCGGCGCCGGTCCAGATGATCGCGGCGAGGATGGCGGCGAGCAGGGCGTCGGTGACGGTGTCCATGCCGCTGACGTCCGCGGCGCCTTCGCCGAGGGCGCCGGACTGGGTGAGCAGCGGGAGTCCGATGAGAACGGCGATCGCGAGGGCGCGGCCGACCCAGGCGGCGGCGACGGTGCCGCTCATGGGCTTGCCGGTGATCTTCCAGACGATCGCGCGGAGCATGCGGCCGCCGTCGAGGGGCAGGCCGGGCAGCAGGTTGAACGCGGCGACGATGAGGTTGGAGATCATCAGTCCCGCGAGCAGGACGCCGGGCACGGTGCCGGGGTCCACGGCGAGCATGCCGAGGTAGAAGACGCCTGCCAGGACGAGGGAGAGCAGCGGTCCGACGAAGGCGAGCACGAACTCGCGTCCCGGTGTCTCGGACTCCTTCTCGATCTCGGACACGCCGCCGAAGAACTGCAGCTGGATGCGGCGCACCGGCAGCTTGAAGCGGAGCGCGGCGACGGTGTGCGCGAGTTCGTGGACGAGTACGGAGGCGTAGAACGCGACCGCGAAGAAGAGGGAGACGAGGTAGCGGGCGGCGCCGAGTTCGGGCAGGACGTGGTCGAGCTGGCCGCCGAAGACCCAGGTGATGAGGGCGGCGACGAGGAACCAGCTGGGCGCGACGTAGACGGGGACGCCGAAGGGGCGGCCCATGAGCAGCCCGCCTCGGGGCTCGGGTGCCTTGGTGGGGCGGCGGCCGCTTGTCGCGGGGGTGCGGGCCGGGGGCTCCGGGTCGGCCGGGCGCGTGTCGTCGCCGTCGGCGGAGGCGGGCTCGGTGAACGGGTCCGAGCCGGGGGCGGTGTCAGGCGCGCTGTCGGAGGTCTCGCTCTGGTCTGCCGGGGTGGCGTCCTCGCCGTCGGCCGGAGCGGCGGGGTCGGGGCTTTCCGTGTGCGGGGGCTCTTCCGGATCCCGGGGCGCGTGCGGCACGGAGTTCGCCCGGGCCGCGCCGTTCACGGGTGTCGGGGGCACGGGGGGCGTGGGGCCTGGGCGGGCGGCCTGGTGGTCGTCCGTCGTGCCGCTGCCGGGCTGCGGCCGGCCGCTGTCGTCCACGGTGATCCCTCGGTCCCCTCGTTAGAAATCCCTCGCTCCTGCCGTTGCACGATCATGCAGGGCGAGGGGGTCTGCCGTCGATGGTATGCGTCCGGTGTGGCGCGGCCCTCGTCGACTCCCCTGCGGCGCCCCAGGGCCCCGCTTCCCAGGACGCCCGTGACGCGTTCATACCTGACTGTCAGTGGCTGCCCGTAAGGTCTGTCGTCATGGAAACCAGCACCGAAGGGGCCGCCGCGGCCGCTCGCCCTGCGTCGCTCTCGCCGTCGCGCGCGAGCGACTTCATGCAGTGCCCGTTGCTCTACCGGTTCCGGGTGATCGACAAGCTGCCCGAGAAGCCGAGCGAGGCGGCGACGCGCGGCACGCTGGTGCACGCCGTGCTGGAGAGACTGTTCGACGCCCCCGCAGGCGAGCGGACGGCCCCGCGGGCCAAGTCGCTCATTCCCGGCCAGTGGGACCGGCTGCGTGAGGTGAAGCCGGAGCTGGCCGAGCTGTTCGCGGACGACGGCGAGGGCGAGCGGATGGCGCGCTGGCTCGGCGAGGCCGAGCAGCTCGTCGAGCGCTGGTTCACGCTGGAGGACCCGACGCGTCTGGAGCCCGCCGAGCGGGAGCTGTTCGTCGAGGCCCAGCTGGACTCGGGCCTGAAGCTGCGCGGCATCATCGACCGGGTCGACGTGGCGCCGACGGGCGAGGTCCGGATCGTCGACTACAAGACGGGCAAGGCCCCGCGCCCCGAGTACGCGGAGGGCGCCCTCTTCCAGATGAAGTTCTACGCGCTGGTGGTGTGGCGCCTGAAGGGGGTCGTGCCGCGGCGGCTCCAGCTGGTCTATCTGGGCAGCGGGGATGTGCTGACGTACGACCCGGAGGTGGCGGACCTGGAGCGGGTGGAGCGCAAGCTGCACGCGCTGTGGGAGGCGATCCAGCTGGCCACGGAGACGGGCGAGTGGCGGCCGCGCCCGACGAAGCTGTGCGGTTGGTGCGACCATCAGGCGGTTTGCCCGGAGTTCGGCGGGACTCCCCCGCCGTATCCGCTTCAGATCGGGGTGTCCGGGTCGGAGAGCAGCTAGCAGGGCAGAATGGGCCCGGACTACCTAAGGAGAGTTACGTGGCGATCCGCGTCCTACTGGTCGACGACCAGCCGCTGCTCCGTACCGGGTTCCGGATGATTCTGGAGGCCGAGCAGGACATCGCGGTCGTCGGCGAGGCCGGAGACGGCCTGCAGGCGCTCGACCAGGTCCGTGCCCTGCAGCCCGATGTGGTGCTGATGGACATCCGTATGCCGCGGATGGACGGTGTCGAGGCGACCCGGCAGATCACCGGCCCCGGCCGGGACGGTCCGGCGAAGGTGCTCGTCCTGACGACGTTCGACCTCGACGAGTACGTGGTGGAGGCGCTGCGGGCCGGCGCCAGTGGCTTCCTGCTGAAGGACGCTCCGGCCAATGAGCTGGTGCAGGCGATCCGGGTGGTCGCGGCGGGCGAGGCGATGCTCGCGCCGAGCATCACGCGGCGGCTGCTCGACAAGTACGCGGACCATCTGCCGTCCGGCGACGAGCCGGTGCCCGACACACTGCACACGCTGACGGAGCGTGAGGTCGAGGTCCTCAAGCTCGTGGCCCGCGGCCTGTCGAACGCGGAGATCGCGGCTGATCTGTTCGTCAGTGAGACGACGGTGAAGACCCATGTCGGCCATGTGCTGACGAAGTTGGGGCTGCGCGACCGCGTGCAGGCGGCGGTGTACGCATACGAGAGCGGTCTGGTGCGTCCCGGCGCCCAGTAAGAACGGCAACACCTGAACGAACAGGCCGGTGGCCGCCTCCCGCGAAAGGAGGCGGCCACCGTTCTGTTACTCGGTGCCCTTGCTGATCTCCCAGAAGCGGAACACAGTCGACGCGTCGAGGCACGACTCCAGGCCGTAGACGCTGTCGCGGACGACGGCGTACTGCTTGGCCTGCCAGACGGGCAGGACCGGCAGCTCGTCGGCGACGATGTTCTGGAGCTGCTCGAAGTCCCGGTCGGTGGAGGCGCGGTCGCTCTGCGCCCCGGTCTCCGGGATGATCTTCCCGGTGATGGTGCTGTTGGTGTAGTTGTTCCCGAGCACGTTGCCGGCGCCGAAGAACGGCTGGGTGAAGTTGTCGGGGTCCGGGTAGTCCGGGACCCAGCCCTTCACGTACACGCCGTACTTGCCGGTCTTGATGTCCTTCTCGTACTGGCCGAACTCGATGGACTTCATGTCGGCTTCGAACAGGCCGCTCGCGTTGAGCTGCTTGGCGACGGCCGCGAGTTCCTGGTCGGTGGCGGGGCCGTAGCGCGAGGGCGTCGACCAGAGGGTGATCTTCACCTTGCCGGTGATGCCGTCGGCACGCAGCGCGGCGCGGGCCTTGGCGGGCGAGGGGTGGGCGCCGTAGGTGTCGAAGAAGGCCGTGTTGTGGCCGCTGATGCCCGCCGGGATGATCGAGTACAGCGGGGTGGCGGTGTCCTGGTAGACCTCGTCGACCAGGGCGTCCCGGTCGATCAGGTATGCCATGGCCTTGCGCACGGACAGGCGTCCGGCGACGGGGTCCTTCATGTTGAAGACCAGGTGCTGGACCTCGGCGCTGGTGCCCTCGACGACGTCCATGGGCTTGCTCGTCGAGGTGGAGTTCTCGATGCCGGCGATGTCCTTGGCGGCGAGTCCGCGATAGGCGAGGTCGATGTCGCCGCCGACGAGGGCCTTCTTCAGGCCCGCCTGGTCGCCGTGGAAGAACTTGATGGTCATGCCGGAGTTCTGGACCTTCGCGGTGCCCTTGTAGCCCGGGTTGACCGAGAAGACGGCCTTCTTCTTGTCGAAGGAGTCCAGCTTGTAGGGGCCGGAGCCGACGGCCTTGCCGTCCGTGCGCAAGCCGTCCATGGAGTAGGCGGTGTGGTCGACGATGGATCCGGCGCCGGACGCGATCTTGCTGGGGAAGGTGGCGTCCGCGTGCTTCAGCTTGAAGACGACCGTCTTGGCGTTCGGCGTCTCGACCTTGTCGAGCATGGGGAACATGATCGCCGGGCCGGCGTCGTCACCGATGTTCATCATGCGGTCGAAGGAGAACTTGACGTCCTTCGAGGTGAGCTTGTGGCCGTTGCTGAACGTGAGGCCGTCGCGCAGGGTGCAGGAATAGACGCGGGTGCCGGAGTCCGTGAAGGAGCACTCCTTGGCAGCTTCGGGTTCCGGCTCCGTGCTGCCCTTGGGGAAGCTCAGGAGCGACTGGAACACGTTGTTGAACAGCAGCCACGACCCCGGGTCGTAGCCGGACGCCGGATCGGTGGCCTGGATGTCGTCGGACATTCCCATGACCACGGCCCCGCCCTGCCCGGCGGCATCGCCCTGGTCGGTGCCGCAGCCGGCCAGCAGGGCCGCGGTGAGTCCCGTCCCGAGGGGCAGGACCAGCCACTGGTTGCGCATTCTCACGTACGTGCCTTGTCGTCAGTGGTGCGGAAATCGGGCGAGCCGGCCGCCCTTGACGGGAAGGCCGGCTCGCGCTGGGATCAGCCGCTCACTCCGCGGCCGAGCTCCCAGAGCTGGAGGATCGAGGAGGAGCTCAGCGCCCACTCGACTCCGGTGATGTCGTCGCGGGCGGCGACGTACTGCTTGCCCTGCCAGAGCGGCAGGACCGGCACGTCGTCGGCGACGATGTTCTGGATGCTCGTGAGGCTCTTGGAGGCGGTCAGTCGGTCGGCCTCACGACGGGACTCGGGGATGAGCTGGTCCCGGATCGTGCTGTTCGCGTACGGGGACGCGAGGAAGTTGTCCTTGTCGAGGAACGGCGCGATGAAGTTGTCGGCGTCGGGGAAGTCGGGGAACCAGCCGAGGCCGTAGACGTCGTACTTGCCCTTGAGCTCGGAGGCGCGGAACGTGTCCCAGGCGTCGCCCTTGATGTCGACCTTGAACAGGCCGCTGGAGTTGAGCTGCTGCTTGAGCACCTCGAACTCCCGCTTGGTGGCGGAGCCGTAGTGGTCGGTCGTGTAGTGCAGGGTCAGCTTCACCGGCGTGGTGATGTCGGCCCGGGACAGGATCGAGGCGGCCTTGGAACGGCTCGGCTCGCTGTACCTGTTGAAGAACGAGTTCGTGTGGCCGGTGATGCCGGCGGGCACGAGCGAGTAGAGCGGCTCGGCGGAGGTGCCGTAGACGTCGGCCGTGAGCTGGCCGCGGTCGACGACCTGGGCCATGGCCTGGCGGACGGCCTTGCTCTTGACCACGGGGGCGCTGGTGTCGAATCCGAGGTAGCGGATCTCCATGCCCGGCATCTCGACCAGGTTGATGTTCTTGCTCGGGTTGTCCGAGAGCTGCTTGATCTGCTCCGGCGACATGGTGCGCGTCATCATGTCGACGTCGCCCTTTTCGAGGGCCTTGCCCATGGCGTCGGCATCCGCGAAGGAGACCAGCTCCACCTTGTCGTTCTTCGGCTTCAACTGCCCCTTGTAGTGGGGGTTCTTGGTGAAGACGGCCTTGACGAGGGTGTTGTTCTTGACCTGGGCGTCGAGGGTGTACGGGCCGGAGCCGTCGACCGAGAAGCCGTTGCGCAGCTTCCCCTTCGTGTAGTCGTCGGGGTTGACGATGCCGGCGGTGGGTGTGGCCAGCTTGTACGGGAAGGTGGCGTCGGGGCTCTTCAGGTGGAAGATGACCTCGTTGCGGCCCTTCGTCTCGATCGTGTCGACGCTGGAGAGCAGCGCGGAGGAGCCGCTGTCGCTCTTGATGCCGAGCACACGGTCGATGGAGAACTTCACGTCCGAGGCGGTGACGGGGGTGCCGTCGGCGAACGCGAGGCCCTTGCGCAGGGTGCAGGAGAAGCGCTCGTTGCCGGTGTCGGTGAAGCCGCAGGTCTGGGCGGCCTCGGGCACCGGCTCGCCGCCGCCGCGCGGCATGGCCATCAACGTCTGGATGGTCTGGCGCAGCACGTTCCAGGAGCCCGCGTCATAGGCGTACGCGGGGTCGAACGGGGCCGGGACCGCCTTCGAGGCAACGAACCGGTCGGTGGTACCGACGGCGATCGGGTTGCCGTCCTTGCCCCCGCTGTCGGACCCGCCGCAGGCGGCGAGCACAGGCGCGAGCAGGCCGATGACGGCCGGCAACACCAAAGTCTTGCGGTTCATGCTCGAAGTTCTCCAGAGCTGTCGATCCCGTGGGCCCGGCAACGGGGGTGGTGTCGACGGGACACGAGGGGTTACGGCGATGTTCTCGCCCCGAGATTAGTGCGCACGGCGAAGGGTCCCGAAGGGGCCGGAGCCACGGCTTCATCACGCTGCGAAACCGGGCGTGGACACACCGATAACCCCACAGGGGTCTCTTCGGCTCAGGGTCCGACCAATCGGGACACAAGGTCACTCGGGGTGGGGTGGAGTATGGGGCCGCAGCACAGGTCCGTATGCCTGTCGACCCCACATCGAGTGGGAAACGTCACATGCCCAACTGGGTTGATGGACGCTGTATTTCGGCCACGCGCGAGCGGTGTTACCGAAGGTTCAGTGGCCCATCAGGCCATGCAGGAAAGGCAGGTTGACGTGTTCGAGGGAGGGGACGACCGTGCGCCGGTGGGCGGGTGCGATCGGGGCGACGGAGGGTACGGCGACCACATGGCAGCCGGCCGCCTCGGCGGCGGCGACACCGGTCGCGGTGTCCTCGATGACGGCACATCTGGCCGGATCCGCACCAAGACCCGCGGCCGCGAGCAGATACGGGTCGGGGTACGGCTTCGTCCGCTCGACCTCGTCACCTGCGACGGTGAGCCCGAAGTGCTCGGGACCGATCGAGGTCAGGACCCGGTCGATGATGCGCCGGTGGGAGGCGGACACGAGGGCCATGGGCACTTCGTGGGCGGCGAGTTCGGCGAGCAGCCGCGCGGCGCCCGGCATGAGCGGCAGGGTGCTGCTGATGCGCTCCTCGAAGCCGTCGTTGAGCAGCACGGTCAGCTCGGGGAGCGTGATGTCCGCGCCGGTCGCCTCGATGAGGAAGCCGGCACTGCGGGTCATGGGGCCGCCGACGACGACTTCGCGCCACGCCTCGTCGAGCGCGTGCCCCAGCGAGCCGAAGACGGCGACCTCGGCGTCCCACCAGAAGCCTTCGGTGTCCACCAGAGTGCCGTCCATGTCGAGGAGCACAGCCTGCAGGGCGGAGCCTTCGGCCGTTCGGGTACCGAGAGCGGGGACCGTACTGGTCATCCGGGCACACCTCCGTGAGGGACGAGAAGGCCGGCTGCCTCCTTTTGACGGGAAGGCAACCGGCCTGCACTGGACCGACCAGTGTACGTCGCGTACGGATCAATGCGCGCGACGACGTCTCCCGGGCACCCGCCGCGCCGCGCCACCGCGCTACCGCGCGTTGAAGTACTTCGCCTCCGGGTGGTGGATGACGATCGCGTCCGTGGACTGCTCCGGGTGGAGCTGGAACTCCTCGGAGAGCTGGACACCGATGCGCTCGGGCTCCAGGAGCTGAGCGATCTTGGCGCGGTCCTCGAGGTCCGGGCACGCTCCGTAGCCGAGCGAGAAGCGGGCGCCGCGGTACTTCAGCGCGAACATGTCCTCCATCTCGGAGGGGTCCTCGCCGGAGAAGCCCAGCTCGGAACGGACGCGCGCGTGCCAGTACTCGGCGAGCGCCTCGGCCAACTGGACGGACAGTCCGTGCAGTTCGAGGTAGTCGCGGTACGAGTTCGACTCGAAGAGCTTGGCGGTCTCCTCGCCGATCCGGGAGCCGACGGTGACGACCTGGAGGCCGACGACATCGGTCTCGCCCGACTCCTCGGGACGGAAGAAGTCCGCGAGGCACAGGCGGCGGCCGCGGCGCTGGCGCGGGAACGTGAAGCGGGTGCGCTCATTGCCCTGGTCGTCGAGGATGATCAGGTCCTCGCCCTTGGACACGCACGGGAAGTAGCCGTAGACGACGGCCGCTTCCAGCAGGTTCTTGGTGTGCAGCTCGTCCAGCCAGCCGCGCAGGCGCGGGCGGCCCTCGGTCTCCACCAGCTCCTCGTACGTGGGCCCGTCACCGGTGCGCGCCTGCTTGAGGCCCCACTGGCCCTTGAACAGCGCGCCCTCGTCCAGCCAGGAGGCGTACTCCTTGAGCTGGATTCCCTTGATGACGCGGGTGCCCCAGAAGGGCGGCTCCGGGACCGGGTTGTCGGTGGACGTGTCGGAGCGTGCGGGCCCCTCTTCGGGCCGCTCCTCGATCTGTACGTTGCCCGCCTTCACCCGGCGCTGCTTGAGCTCCGGCAGCGTCGCGCCCGGCACGCCCCGCTTGACGGCGATGAGAGCGTCCATCAGGCGCAGGCCCTCGAACGCGTCGCGTGCGTAACGGACTTCGCCCTCGTAGATCTCGTGGAGGTCCTGCTCGACGTACGCCCTGGTCAGCGCCGCGCCGCCCAGGATGACGGGGAAGTCGGCGGCCATCTTGCGCTGGTTGAGCTCCTCCAGGTTCTCCTTCATGATCACCGTCGACTTGACGAGGAGTCCGGACATGCCGATGACGTCGGCCCTGTGCTCCTCGGCGGCTTCCAGGATCGCGGAGACGGGCTGCTTGATGCCCAGATTCACCACGTTGTAGCCGTTGTTCGACAGGATGATGTCGACGAGGTTCTTGCCGATGTCGTGGACGTCGCCGCGCACGGTGGCCAGGACGATGGTGCCCTTGCCCTCGGCGTCGGACTTCTCCATGTGCGGCTCCAGATAGGCCACCGCGTTCTTCATGACCTCGGCGGACTGGAGGACGAACGGCAGCTGCATCTGGCCGGAGCCGAAGAGTTCGCCGACGACCTTCATACCGTCCAGGAGCGTCTCGTTGACGATGTCGAGGGCGGGGCGGGTCTGCAGCGCCTCGTCCAGGTCGGCCTCCAGGCCGTTCTTCTCGCCGTCGATGATGCGGCGCTTGAGGCGCTCGTCCAGGGGCAGCGCGGCCAGTTCCTCGGCCTTGCCGGCCTTGAGGGACTTCGCGGTGGCGCCCTCGAACAGCGCCATCAGCTTCTGCAGGGGGTCGTAGCCCTCGGCGCGACGGTCGTGGATCAGGTCGAGAGCCGTCTGCACCTCCTCCTCGCTGAACCGCGCGATCGGCAGGATCTTCGACGCGTGCACGATCGCCGAGTCGAGGCCCGCCTTCACACACTCGTCGAGGAAGACCGAGTTGAGGAGGATGCGGGCGGCCGGGTTGAGGCCGAAGGAGATGTTCGACAGGCCGAGCGTGGTCTGCACGTCCGGGTGACGGCGCTTCAGCTCACGGATCGCCTCGATGGTGGCGATGCCGTCCTTGCGCGACTCCTCCTGGCCGGTGCAGATGGTGAAGGTGAGGCAGTCGATGAGGATGTCCGACTCATGGATGCCCCAGTTGCCGGTCAGGTCGTCGATGAGGCGCTCGGCGATGGCGACCTTGTGCTCGACGGTGCGGGCCTGGCCCTCCTCGTCGATGGTCAGCGCGATCAGGGCCGCGCCGTGCTCCTGCGCGAGCCGGGTGACCTTCGCGAAGCGGGACTCGGGGCCGTCACCGTCCTCGTAGTTCACGGAGTTGATGACGGCTCGACCGCCGAGCTTCTCCAGGCCGGCCCGCAGGACCTCGACCTCGGTGGAGTCCAGGACGATCGGCAGCGTGGAGGCCGTGGCGAAGCGGCCGGCCAGCTCCTCCATGTCGGCGACGCCGTCGCGGCCCACGTAGTCGACGCAGAGGTCGAGCATGTGCGCGCCCTCGCGGATCTGGTCGCGGGCCATCTCGACGCAGTCGTCCCAGCGGCCGTCCAGCATGGCCTCGCGGAACTTCTTGGAGCCGTTCGCGTTCGTCCGCTCCCCGATCGCCATGTACGAGATGTCCTGGCGGAACGGGACCGTCTGGTAGAGCGAGGCGGCGCCCGGCTCGGGGTGCGGCTCGCGGACGGTGGGCGTCAGGCCGCGGACGCGCTCGACGACCTGGCGCAGGTGCTCGGGCGTGGTACCGCAGCAGCCGCCGACGAGCGAGAGCCCGTACTCGCGGACGAACGTCTCCTGGGCGTCGGCCAGCTCGGGAGCGGTCAGCGGGTAGTGCGCGCCGTTCTTGCCGAGGACGGGCAGGCCGGCGTTGGGCATGCAGGACAGCGGGATGCGGGAGTGGCGGGCGAGGTAGCGCAGGTGCTCGCTCATCTCGGCCGGGCCGGTGGCGCAGTTCAGGCCGATCATGTCGATGCCGAGGGGCTCCAGGGCGGTCAGCGCCGCGCCGATCTCGGAGCCGAGGAGCATCGTGCCGGTGGTCTCGACCGTGACCGAGCAGATCAGCGGGAGGTTCGTGCCGGTGGCGTCGAGGGCGCGGCGGGCGCCGATGATCGAGGCCTTGGTCTGGAGCAGGTCCTGCGTGGTCTCGACGAGGAGCGCGTCGGCGCCGCCGGCGATCATGCCCTCGGCGTTCTGCTGGTAGGCGTCGCGCAGCGCGGTGTACGC
Organism: Streptomyces sp. NBC_01003; assembly: GCF_045162695.1. Lineage (NCBI taxonomy): Bacteria > Bacillati > Actinomycetota > Actinomycetes > Kitasatosporales > Streptomycetaceae > Streptomyces > Streptomyces sp. NBC_01003. The sequence goes on along the minus strand of NZ_CP108707.1, from coordinate 7,863,976 downwards.
GGCGTGGCCGAGGGTGGGCAGCTTGGTGCCGGGGCCCATGGAGCCGAGGACCCAGCGCTGCTGTCCGGTGCTCGTGGTGAACTCGTCGGCGACCTCGCGGGCGATGCGCGCGCCGGCCTCGGAGAGCTCGAAGACGCGTTCGGGGATGTCGTACTCCCCCAGGGCCGCGAGGTTCGCGCCGAACGTGTTCGTCTCGACGCAGTCGACGCCGACCGCGAAGTACTCCTCGTGGACCGAGCGGACGATGTCGGGGCGGGTGACGTTCAGGATTTCGTTGCAGCCCTCGAGGTTCTCGAAGTCCTCGAGGGTCGGGTCCTGTGCCTGGAGCATCGTGCCCATCGCACCGTCGGCCACGACCACGCGGGTGGCCAGGGCTTCACGGAGGGCGTCGGCTCGGGTCCGGCCGGCGGAGTCGGTGGACGGGACGGGCGTTGGCAACGAGGCCATGAAAGTGCTCCCTGAGGTGCGACGGCTGTCGGCTTTGCGGCTCCCATGGAGGAGGCGCACCCGGCCAGGGTAGCCGGGCCGGTGGATTCTCAGCGGAGGCGTCCACTGGACGGAACGCCATGTGGCGCAGGGTGCGGGTGCGCACAGGTGTGCCCCGAACCGGGGCGTCGAGCCAAACGGGGCGAAATATAGGCTCCTCGCGTATTCGCATGAGGTCGGCAACGACCGATAGTGTTCAGCATTGTCGAACGTTGCTCGGCGAGAGGATCGAGGAGGAAGGGCTGGGATGGCACGGAACATCCAGTCACTCGAGCGGGCAGCCGCCATGCTGCGGCTCCTTGCGGGCGGTGAGCGCCGGCTCGGCCTCTCGGACATCGCCTCCACACTGGGGCTGGCCAAGGGCACGGCGCACGGCATCCTGCGGACGCTGCAGCACGAGGGCTTCGTCGAGCAGGACGCCCCGTCGGGCCGCTACCAGCTGGGCGCGGAGCTGCTGCGCCTCGGCAACAGCTATCTGGACGTGCACGAGCTGCGGGCGCGCGCGCTGGTGTGGACGGACGACCTGGCGCGCTCCAGCGGCGAGAGCGTCTATCTCGGCGTACTGCACCAGCAGGGCGTACTGATCGTGCACCACGTGTTCCGGCCCGACGACAGCCGTCAGGTCCTGGAGGTCGGGGCGATGCAGCCGCTGCACTCCACGGCGCTCGGCAAGGTCCTCTCGGCGTACGACCCGGTGGCGCACAGCGAGGTGGTCGAGGTGGACCGCAAGGCGTTCACCGGGCGGACCGTGAGCGACATCGTGGAGTTCGAGACGCTCCTCGACCTGACCCGCGCGCGCGGCTACGCGGACGACGTCGAGGAGACCTGGGAGGGCGTCGCCTCCGTCGCGGCCCCGATCCACGACCGGCGGCGCATGCCGGTCGGCGCGGTCGGCATCACCGGCGCCGTGGAGCGCGTGTGTGTCGACGGGGACCTGCGCCCCGAGCTCGTCGCCGCCGTGCGGGACTGCGCCCGCGCCGTCTCCCGGGACCTGGGCGCCAGCCGCTTCTGAGCGCCCGCGCCGCCTCGGGCGCCCTTCGGACGAACGCAAGGCCCCGCTTCCCGGCGGGGCCTTCGCCGTTTCGGCGTGCAGGCCGCAGCTTTACGGGCCACCATCGACGGACGCGCAGTCCAGACACGCAACCGATAGCCCGAATCGATCAATAACGATCGAGTTTTCGATAACAGAAACCATTGACGAGCAAGTAACCCCGGGGTGAGACTCGCGTCCATCGGTCGGCATTGTCGAACACCTACCGGCAACAGGCGTTAGAGTGTGGCAAGCCAGGGCCGAAAACGCCCTCACCTGAGGGCGCGAACCACCGGAGAGGGACCCGGGGTTCGGCTTCCCTGGACGAAGGACAAAGGAGTCGCGGGTGTCCAGCTCCGACATCTTCATCGGCGAGACCATCGGTACCGCCGTACTCATCCTGCTGGGCGGTGGCGTGTGCGCCGCCGTCACGCTGAAGAACTCAAAGGCGCGCAACGCCGGCTGGCTCGCGATCACCTTCGGGTGGGGCTTCGCCGTACTGACCGGCGCCTACCTGGCGGGGGGCGTGTCAGGCGCCCACCTGAACCCGGCGGTCACCATCGGTCTCGCCATCGAGGGCGGCACCAAGTGGAGCGATGTTCCGCTCTACCTGGGCTCGCAGCTCCTGGGCGCGATGATCGGCGCCCTGCTGGTCTGGGCGACGTACTACGGCCAGTTCCGCGCGCATCTGACCGACCCGGAGATCCTCGCCGCCCCGCCGGCCGAGGAAGGCATGATCCAGGAGAAGGTCTCGCCCAAGGCGGGCCCGGTGCTCGGCATCTTCTCGACCGGCCCTGAGATCCGGAACGTGGCGCAGAACCTCGTCACGGAGATCATCGCCACGGTCGTGCTCGTCCTGGCCATCCTCACGCAGGGCCTCAACGACGGAGGCAACGGCCTGGGCGTCCTCGGCGCCATGGTCACCGCGTTCGTGGTGGTCGGTATCGGCCTCTCCCTCGGCGGACCCACGGGCTACGCGATCAACCCGGTCCGCGACCTCGGACCCCGCATCGTGCACTCCCTGCTGCCCCTGCCGAACAAGGGCGGCTCCGACTGGACGTACGCCTGGATCCCGGTCGCCGGCCCTCTCATCGGCGGCGCCATAGCGGGCGGTCTCTACAACATCGCCTTCAAGTAGGCGACAGACCCCCTACGCACCCTCCGCCAGAGCCGCACCGAGAACTTCCAGGAGCAGACCGTGACCGACGCACACACCGCGGGCCCGTTCATCGCAGCGATCGACCAGGGCACCACCTCCAGCCGTTGCATCGTGTTCGACAAGGACGGCCGGATCGTCTCCGTCGACCAGAAGGAGCACGAGCAGATCTTCCCGAAGCCGGGCTGGGTCGAGCACAACGCGACCGAGATCTGGACCAACGTCCAGGAGGTCGTCGCCGGGGCCGTCACGAAGGCCGGCATCACCCGGGATGACATCAAGGCCATCGGCATCACCAACCAGCGCGAGACGACGCTGCTGTGGGACAAGAACACGGGTGAGCCCGTCCACAACGCCATCGTCTGGCAGGACACCCGCACCGACGCCCTGTGCAAGGAACTCGGGCGCAATGTGGGCCAGGACCGCTTCCGCCGCGAGACGGGCCTCCCGCTGGCCTCCTACTTCGCGGGCCCCAAGGCCCGCTGGCTGCTCGACAACGTCGAGGGGCTCAAGGAGCGCGCCGAGGCCGGCGACATCCTCTTCGGCACGATGGACTCCTGGGTCATCTGGAACCTGACAGGCGGTGTCAACGGCGGCAAGCACGTCACCGACGTCACCAACGCCTCCCGCACCATGCTGATGAACCTCCACACCATGGAGTGGGACGCGAAGATCGCCGAGTCCATCGGCGTCCCGCTGGCCATGCTGCCGGAGATCCGCTCGTCCGCCGAGGTGTACGGCGAGGTCAGCGGCGGCCGTCTCGGCGACCTCCTCGGCGGCATTCCCGTCGCGTCCGCGCTCGGCGACCAGCAGGCGGCCCTGTTCGGCCAGACCTGTTTCTCCGAGGGCGAGGCCAAGTCGACGTACGGCACCGGCACCTTCCTGCTGATGAACACCGGCGACAAGCCCGTCAACTCGTACAACGGCCTGCTGACCACCGTCGGCTACCGCATCGGCGACCAGAAGGCGGTCTACGCCCTGGAGGGCTCGATCGCCGTCACCGGTTCGCTGGTGCAGTGGATGCGCGACCAGATGGGCCTGATCTCCACCGCCGCCGAGATCGAGACGCTGGCGTCGTCGGTCGAGGACAACGGCGGCGCGTACTTCGTGCCTGCCTTCTCCGGTCTGTTCGCCCCGTACTGGCGCTCCGACGCCCGCGGTGTGATCGCCGGCCTGACCCGGTACGTCACCAAGGCGCACCTCGCGCGCGCCGTGCTCGAGGCCACCGCCTGGCAGACCCGTGAGATCACCGACGCCATGACGAAGGACTCCGGCGTCGAGCTCGCGGCGATCAAGGTCGACGGCGGCATGACCTCCAACAACCTGCTGATGCAGACGCTCTCGGACTTCGTGGACGCACCTGTGGTGCGCCCGATGGTCGCCGAGACCACCTGCCTCGGTGCCGCCTACGCCGCCGGTCTCGCCGTCGGCTTCTGGTCCTCGACCGACGAGCTGCGCGCCAACTGGCGCAGGGCCGCCGAGTGGACCCCCAACATGGCCGCGGAGAAGCGCGACCGTGAGTACAAGAGCTGGCTCAAGGCCGTCGAACGCTCCATGGGCTGGCTCGACGAAAGTGGCGAGGAGTAAGACATGACCACCCTGCAGAGCGTCCCTGCCCTCGGGACGCATCCGGCCGTCGGCTCGACTGCGTCGTTCAAAGCAGCGAGCCGCGCCGAGACCCGGGAACAGCTCTCCAAGGCGCAGTACGACCTCCTGGTGATCGGCGGCGGAATCCTGGGCATCTCCACCGCCTGGCATGCCGCGCAGTCGGGACTGCGGGTGGCCCTGGTGGACGCCGGTGACTTCGCCGGCGCCACCTCCTCCGCCTCCTCCAAGCTCCTCCACGGCGGTCTGCGCTACCTGCAGACCGGCGCGGTGAAGCTGGTGGCGGAGAACCACTTCGAGCGGCGTGCGGTGTCGCGCCAGGTGGCACCGCACCTCGCCAACCCGCTCACCTTCTACCTGCCCGTCTACAAGGGCGGCCCGCACGGCGCCGCGAAGCTGGGCGCGGGCGTGTTCGCGTACAGCGCCCTGTCGGCGTTCGGTGACGGTGTCGGGCACCTGCTCTCCCCCGCGAAGGCACAGCAGGACGTGCCCGAGCTGCGGACGGAGAACCTCAAGGCCGTGGCCGTGTACGGCGACGACCAGATGAACGACGCGCGCATGGCCCTGATGACGGTCCGCGCGGCCGTCGACTCCGGCGCCGTGGTCCTCAACCACGCCGAGGTCACGGGCCTGCGTTTCACCCGGGGCCGGGTCACGGGCGCGGACCTCAAGGACCGCGTCGACGGCGAGGAGTTCGGCGTGAACGCCCGGCTCGTGCTGAACGCGACCGGCCCCTGGGTCGACCACCTGCGCGCCATGGAGGACCCGAACGCGGCCCCCTCCATCCGCCTCTCCAAGGGCGCGCACCTCGTCCTCAAGCGCACCTCCCCGTGGAAGGCCGCGCTCGCGACGCCGATCGACAAGTACCGCATCACGTTCGCTCTGCCGTGGGAGGACATGCTGCTCCTCGGCACGACCGACGAGGAGTACGAGGGTGACCCGCGCGACGTGTCGGTCACCGAGAAGGACACCGACCAGATACTCGACGAGGCGGCCTTCTCGGTACGGGACCAGCAGCTGAAGCGGGATCTGATCACGTACTCGTTCGCGGGTCTGCGCGTGCTGCCCGGCGGGCCCGGCGACACGTCCAAGGCCAAGCGCGAGACGGTCGTCACCGAGGGCCGCGGTGGCATGCTGTCCGTCGCCGGCGGCAAGTGGACGACGTTCCGCCACATCGGCCGCACGGTGATGAAGAAGCTGGAGTCCCTGCCGGGCCACCCGCTGGGCGAGGACTTCGAGCCGGTCAAGGAACTGCCGAAGCGGATGCCGCTGCCGGGTGTCGCCAACCCGCGCGCCGTCGCGCACCGCCTCCTGGTCGACAACCCGGCCCCGGGTCCGCGCATGGCGGCCGACACGGCCAAGCACCTGGCCACGCACTACGGTTCGCTGGCCTTCGACATCGCGCGGATGGCCAACGAGAACCCGGAGCTCGGCCGGCGGGTCCACCCGGACGCCCCGGAGATCTGGGCGCAGGTCGCCTACGCCCGCGACCACGAGTGGGCCGAGACGGCGGACGACGTGCTGCGCCGCCGCACCACGCTGACGATCCGCGGCCTGGCCACGGACGACGTGCGCGCCAAGGTCCAGGACGTGCTCGACAAGAAGTAGGCACCCCTGGATCTACGTGACTTGAGGGGCGGCTCCCACGGGGGGGTGCCGCCCCTCTCGCATGTCCTGGTGCGCTGCCATACCGCGTACATACGCCCGCAATGCCCGGGCGCGAGAGTAGGGGCATGAAGTTCCAGGTCCTGTCGATCATCGGCCATGCGCCGCACCCCCTCACCGGTGAACTCCCCTCCGCCGCCGACCGGTTGGCGCAGGTCGTCGACGTCGGTGTCGCGGCGGAGGAGCTCGGCTACGACTCGTACGCGGTCGGCGAGCGGCACGCGGGCGCGTTCCTGTCGTCGAGCCCGACCGTCGTACTCGGCGCGCTGGCGGCCCGTACGGCACGTATCAGGCTGCTGACGGGCGTGACGGTCGTCGCGATCCTCGACCCGGTGCGGGTCGCGGAGGACTACGCGACCCTCGACCAACTCTCGCGCGGTCGCGTCGAGTTGGTGATCGGCAAGGGTGCGGAGGCGGGCCACTTCGACCTGTTCGGGCTCGACGAGGCGCGGCAGTGGGACCTCCAGAGGGAGAAGTACGAACTGCTGCGGCGGCTGTGGACCGAGGAGGGCGTCGACTGGGAGGGCGAGTTCCGGCCCGCCCTGAAGGGCGTGACGACCGTCCCGCGCCCTTACGCGGGGCTCCCCCGCATCTGGCACGGTTCGGCGACCTCGTTCAACTCCCCCGAACTGGCCGCGAAGCACGGCGATCCGCTCTTCACGGCCAACGCCATCCAGCCGCGGGCCGCGTACGCGAAGCTGATCGACCACTACCGGGAGCGGTTCGAGGCGTACGGGCACGATCCGGCGCGCGCGCACGTGGCGGCGGGTTCGGGCGGGCTGCTGATCGCCGACACGCACGAGCAGGCGGTGGCCCGCTACAAGGAGCTGTACGAGGCGAAGATCACGCAGTCCTTCCGGCCGCACCTGGCGGGGAAGGCGGGCTTCAACACGCCGTTCCGCACGATCGAGGACGCCATCGCGGACGGGCCCCAGCTGATCGGTTCGCCGCAGCAGATCATCGACAAGATCCTCGGCTACCACGAGGTGTACCGGCACGATCTCCAGTCGATCACCGCCGATGCCTTCGGGCAGGGGACCGACGAGCAGATCGAGACACTCCAGCGGTTCGCCGAGGAGATCGCGCCGGTGATCAGGAGGGAGGCGCCCAGCTCCCTGTGGAGTGAGCGCCCCCGTTCCAGGAAGCCGCATCGCCGCCGGGGAACCGTTTCGTCGCCCGGACACCGCTTCGTCTCTAAGAAGCCGCTTCGTCGGGGGTGTCGGACGCGAGGATGGAGTTCTCCAGCTTGCGCAGGAGACGCGCGAGCTGGCGGCGCTCCGCCGGGGAGAGCTCGCCGAGCATCCGGCGTTCGTTGTCGAGGTGCTCGGTGAAGACCTCGTCGACCTTGGCGAGCCCCTCGTCCGTGAGCCGCGAGTAGACGACCCTGCGGTCGCCGGCGTCGCGCTCCCGGACGATCAGGCCGTCCTTCTCCAGGCGGTCTATGCGCAGGGTGACCCCGGCCGACGAGACGAGCCCCTGGTCGGCGAGCTGCCCCGCGGTCAGGCGGTACGGCTCGCCGGATCGGCGCAGCGCGGTCAGCACGTCGAATCCGGCGACGGAGAGCCCGTGCCGCTCTATCGACGCGATGAGCTTGGTGTTGTACCGCAGGAACGAGCGGTGCAGCCGGGCGAGGACCTCCAGCGGGGTCGTGTCCAGCTCGGGCCGCTCACGCGCCCAGTCCTCGATGAACTCCGCCACGGCATCACGCCGTGCCGTCTTCCGTTCAGTCATCCCCGTCCCCTCGGCCGCTCCCGGGCGGGACGCCATGTCCTACGCCCCTGAAAATCCTACCCCTGAAGCGATCGGGGGCCGGCCGCGCGTCGGGCGAAGAGGCGGAACACGGCGATCGTGACGAGAACGGCCGCGGCCGGAACGGCGGCCTTCCGAAGGAGGACGGGAAGGGCGGCCGCGCCGAGGTCCACCGCTTCGGGCTCGCGGGCCTGCGCCGGGACCGCCGCCGCAGGTTCCACGGTGACCGGTTCCCTCAACAACTCCTCCAGCCGGTCGGCGAATTGGCGCACGATGCGGTCGCCCACCTCGGTCATGATGCCGCGGCCGAACTGGGCGGGGCGGCCGGTGATGTCGAGGTCGGTGCTGACGCGGACCCGGGTGCCCGCCGGGTCGGCGGCGAGCGACGCGGTGACGGTGGCGGACGCGGTGCCCGCGCCCCGGGTCTCGCTGCCGCTGAGGTCGAGGACCATCGAGCGGCCGCTCTCGTCGCGGGTCACGGTGCCCTCGCCGCGGTAGCTCATCTGCACGGCGCCGACCTTCACCTTGACGCGTCCGGTGAAAGCGTCGCCGTCGAGGGTGTCGAGCACGGCGCCCGGCATGCAGGGGGCCACACGGCCGAGGTCGAGGAAGAGTTTCCACGCGTCGTCGGGCGCGGCCGGGACGGTGAAGGAGTGGTCGAGTCGCATGAGTGGGTGTCCAATCGTCGGGGTGGAGCGGCGCCGGGTCAGCCGGCGGCCGTGGGCCGGCCGGCCGCGCGGAGCAGGTCGCGTACGCGGCTGGGTGAGAGGGGGCCGCGCCGGACGACCACGCCGAAGGGGCGCAGCGCGTCCTCGACGGCGTTCGCGAGGACGGCCTGCGGGGCGATGGCGCCGCCCTCGCCGAGGCCCTTGACGCCGAGGTCGTTCATCGGGCTCGGGGAGTGGATCTCGTCGAGGTCGAGGTCGGGTATCTCGGACGAGGTCGGCACCAGGTAGTCCATGTAGGTGCCGGTACGGGGCTGGCCGTCGGGGCCGTAGATCATCTCCTCGTAGAGCGCGCCGCCGATGCCCTGGGCGATACCGCCGGTGACCTGGCCCTCGGCGATCATCGGGTTGACGATGACGCCCGCGTCGTGGACGGCCACGTAGTGCAGGATCTCGGTCTCGCCGGTGTGTTCGTCGACCTCGACGACGGCGGCGTGCGCGCCGCTCGAGACGGCGAAGCCGGGCGGGCGGAAGTGCACGGTCTCGCTGAGCTCGGTGCCGTGCCGGCCGTCGGTGGGCTCGGGGGTGCCGGGGAGGGGGGCCCGGCCTGCGAGTTCGGCCAGGGTGAGGGCCGGCTCATCGGCCGTCTTGGACGTGATGACGCCCTCGCGCAGGTCGAGGCCGTCGGCGGGGACGCCGAGCCGGCGCGCCGCGGCCTCGACGATCTTCTCGCGGACGAGGCGGCCGGCCCGGTGTGTGGCGTTGCCCGCGTTGACGAGGGCCCGGCTGGCGATGGTGCCGACACCGAACGGCGTGGCGGAGGTGTCCCCGCCCACCACGTCGACGGCGTCGAAGGGCACTCCGATCGCGTCGGCGGCGATCTGCGCCATGGACGTGCGATGTCCCTGTCCCTGGGAGGGTGCGCCGATCGCGAGCTTGACCCGGCCGCTGGGCGCGATGTCGATGCGGGCGGTCTCGAACGGGCCGAGTCCGGTCGCCTCGATGTACATCGCGAAGCCGACCCCGACGAGCCTGCCTTCGCGGGCGCCCTCGCGCTGCCGGGCGCGCACCCCTTCGAGGTCGGCCTTGGCGACGGCGCGCCGCAGCAGCTCGGGGAAGTCCCCGGAGTCGTACGACTGCGGCTTGCCGGAGCGGTCCACGAGGCCCGTCGCGTACGGCATCTCGTCGGGGCCCACGAGGTTGCGCGCCCTCAACTCGGCCGGTTCGAGGCCGAGTTCGACGGCGAGGCGGTCCATCGCGCGCTCCATCGCGAAGACGGTCTCGGGGCGGCCCGCTCCCCGGTAGGGCGTGGCGAAGGTCGTGTTGGTGAGGACACCGACGACGTCGATGTCCACGTGCGGGACGCGGTAGGGGCCGAGGAGGTGGCACAGCGAGTTGTAGGGCACGACCAGGCCGGTCATGTTGTACGCGCCGAAGTTGACGGTGATGCGGTCGCGTACGGCGAGGAGGTGGCCCTGCGCGTCCGCGGCGAGTTCGATGCGGTGGATCTGCTCGCGGGCGTGCGAGGAGGCCGTCAGGTTCTCGTTGCGGTCCTCGCGCCAGAGCACGGGGCGGCCCAGGACGCGGGCTGCGTACGGGACGAGCATCTCCTCGACGTAGAGGATGCCCTTCTGTCCGAAGCCGCCGCCGACGTCGGTGGCGATGACGCGGACGCGTTCCGGGTCGAGGCCGAGCGTGTGCGCCGTGGCCTCCCGCACCCGGTGCGGGGTCTGGGTGTTGGACCAGACGGTCAGCTCGCCGCTGTACGGGTCGACCTGGGCCGAGACCGCGCGGGTCTCGATGGGCGAGGCGACATAGCGGTGGGCCTGGAACTCCTCGCTGACGACGGTGTGGGCCGAGGCGAACGCCGCGTCGGGGTCCCCCACCTTGGTGGCCACGGCGACGGCGGTGTTGTCGCGCAGCTCGTCGTGGAGCAGCGGCGCGCCCTCGGTCAGCGCGCGGTCGGGGTCGACGAGGACGGGCAGGGGCGCGTAGCGGACATCGACGAGTTCGAGGGCGTCCTCGGCGAGGTAGCGGTTCTCGGCCAGGACGACCGCGACGGGCTGGCCGACGTAGAGGACCTTGTCCGTGGCGAGGAGCGGCATCGGAGTGATCGCGACGTACGGGTCGAGGAGTTCGGCGAGGCCGGGCGGGGTACGCAGCTCCTCCCTGTTGAGCATGGCGGGCAGATGGGCCACGTCGGCGCCGGTCCAGACGGCGACGACCCCGGGGGCGGCGAGCGCGGCGGTGACGTCGACCGACCGGATGCGGGCGTGGGCGTGCGGGCTGCGCAGGAAGGCCGCCTCGGCGGCGCCGGGCAGGGCGACGTCGTCGACGTAGCGGCCGTTGCCCCGCAGGAGGCGGTCGTCCTCGACGCGCGGAACGGGGCGGCCGGTCCAGGGGCCGCCGTCCTGCGCGGGCTGCCGGGATGCTCGGGACGGTCCGTGAGACATACGGGTCACTCCCCCTGCCCGGCGGGGCCGCCGGCGAAGCGCTCGTCCAGCGCCTGGCACACGGCACGACGGATGTTGCGGTAGCCCGTGCAGCGGCACAGGTGTCCGCTGAGGGCGTCGGCGACATCAGCCGCGTCGGGCCGCTCCGGCTGTTCGGTCAGCGCGGTCGCCGTCATCACGAATCCGGGGGTGCAGAAGCCGCACTGCATCCCGTGGCACTCGTGGAACGCCCGCTGTACGGGGGTGAGCGGGGCGTCACCGGGGGCGAGACCCTCGACCGTGCGCAGTTCGGCGCCCGCGCACTGCACCGCCAGGGTCAGGCAGGAGCGCGCCGGTTCCCCGTCGACGAGGACGGTGCAGGCGCCGCAGACGCCATGCTCGCAGCCGACATGGGTGCCGGTGAGGCGCAGCCGGTCCCGCAGGAAGTCGCTGAGCAGCAGCCGGGACTCCACCTGGGCGGTCACGGGCGCGCCGTTGACGGTCAGGCGGATCTCGTGCCAGCCGGAGGGTTCGGCGAGCGGCGGCGGGGCGGCGTGGGTGGCCGTCGCCGGGTCGGGGGTGGCGAGGTCGGTGGTCATGAGCAGCGCTCCCAGGCGAGGGTGCAGGCACGGACGAGGAGGTGGGCGGCGGCCTCGCGGCGGTAGGCGGCCGTGGCGTGGACGTCGTCGGCGGGCGTGAGACCGGCGAGCGCGGCGGACGCGGCCGCGTCGAGGGCCGCCGCTCCCGCGTCGGTCCCGGTCAGCGCCTCCTCGACGGCGGGCAGGCGGACGGGGACGGGGCCCGCGCCGCAGAAGACCGCGCGGGCGGCGGCGATCGTGTGCCGGTCCGGCGCCCGGCGCAGGGTGACCGCGACACCGACGGTGGCGAAGTCGCCGTGTCTGCGGGCGAGTTCCTCGAAGGCCCAGCCGTCACCGGCCCGCGGCGGCAGGACGACCTCGGTGAGGAGCTCGTCCGGTGCCACGGCGGTCTGGAAGGTGGCCACGAAGAAGTCGGCGGCGCCGACGGTACGGGTACCGCCGGGTCCGGCGATCACGAAGCGGGCGTCGAGGGCGAGCGCGGCGGCCGGCAGTTCGGCGGCAGGGTCGTGGTGCGCGAGGCTGCCGCAGACCGTGCCGCGGTGGCGGATCTGCGGGTGCCCGATGCGCCGGATCGCCGCCGCGAGCAGGGGCCACCCGTCGCGCACCGCGGGGTCGTCCGCGGCCCGGGACTGGCGGACGGCGGCGCCGATGTGCAGGGCACCCGACGCGTCGGCGTACAGCCGGTCGAGGCCGGGGACCCGCGTGATGTCGACGAGCAGCCCCGGGCGGGCGAGGCGCATGCTGAGCATGGGGATCAGGGACTGGCCGCCGGCCAGGACCTTGGCCTCCCGCTCCTCGTCGGCGAGGAGGGCGAGCACCTCGCCGACGCTGCCTGGAGCGCTGTAGTCAAAGGGTGTCGGTTTCAACCGGCTTCCACCAGGCCTCTCGGGTCGACGCATATATCTAATGCCTGAAATGATTTACACTAAAGTTTCCTCTTGGCAAGAGGGCGCAGCCGATTCGATGTGCTCGAGGTGAGCGACATGCGACACGTGATCGACCAGGCAGCCGTGTGGCAGGCCTCCGCGACCCGCTTCGCGATGGCGACGGTCGTCCGCACCTGGGGCTCCGCCCCGCACGCAGCGGGTACGTCGATGCTGGTCGCCGAGGACGGCCGCGTCGTCGGCAGCGTCTCCGGCGGCTGCGTGGAGGCCGCGGTGTACGCGGTCGCGGAGGACGTCCTGGCCGGTGCGGGGCCCGCCCGCGAGACGTACGGAGTCAGCGACGACGACGCGTTCTCGGTCGGCCTGACCTGCGGCGGAACCATAGAAGTGCTGGTACGCGAGGTCACCGGCGACGCACCGCTCGCCCGGGTGGCCGCCGACCTCGCGGCTCATGTCCCGGTGGCACTGGTGACGCCGGTGGAGGGCGGGTCGGGAAGCCTCGCCGCGGGCGCTTCCGGGGTGAGCGGGACACTCGGCGACGCACGGCTCGACCGGGCCGCGGCCCAGGCCGCCGAAGCGCTGCTCGCCCGCGGCACGAGCGGCCTCGTACGCGTCGGCGAGCCGGGCCCGGACACGTCGTGCGCGCCCGAGCAGGAACTGTTCGTGCAGGCCTTCGGGGTGCCGCCGCACCTCCTGGTGTGCGGCGCGGTCGAGTTCGCGCGCCCCCTCGTGCGGATCGGAGCGCTGCTCGGACACCGGGTGACCGTGTGCGACGCCCGCCCGGCCTTCGCGACGGCCGCCCGTTTCCCGGACGCGCACGAGGTCGTCGTGGACCGGCCGCACCGCTGGTTCGCGGCCCACGCGGACCAGGTGGACGCGGCCACCGCCGTGTGCGTGATGACCCATGACGCCCGCTTCGACGTGCCCGTCCTCGAACTCGCGCTGCGCAGCAGGGCCGGTTACGTGGGCGCCATGGGCAGCCGGCGCACGCACGAGGACCGGCTGGCACGGCTGCGGGCCGCGGGGCTCGGCGAGGCCGAACTCGCACGGCTGCGCTCACCGATCGGCCTCGATCTCGGCGGGCGCGGGCCCGAGGAGACGGCCGTGTCCATCGCGGCGGAGCTCATCGCGGTGCGGCGGGGTGGCAGCGGACGGGCGCTGAGCGGCCTCGCGGGGCCGGTGCACGCATCGTGAGCCATTTTTGAACGGGCGTTTTTGAACGGCTGTTTTTGAGCGGGGTCTGCGAGGGGGTACCGGGCGGGCCGGCGAGTGACGGCGGCCCGGGCAACACGGCGGCGACGGCGACCCGGGCAGGTCGCGCCGTACGACCGGCCCGAACACCCCATTCTGAACACTCGTTTAATCTGAGGCACGTGGACGCAGAGCGCAGCACCCCGGACCGGACCGCCCCCGAGCCCCGGCGCGGCCGCTCCCACGACCCCGAGGGGCGGCGCAGCGCCGTCCTTGAGGCGGCCCGTCGGCTGTTCGCAGCCCAGGGCTACAAGGGAGTCGGCATCCGGGCCATCGCCGCCGAGGCGGGCGTCACCCCAGGCCTGGTCATGGCGTACTTCGGCTCGAAGGACGGACTGTTCCGCGAGGTCGTCGGCAGCGGGACCGGGGTCACCGAGGGCGTGCTCGACGACCCCTCGGTCGGCCGCGAGGAGCTGCCGCAGGCGCTCGCCCACGACTATCTCGACCGCTGGGACCGGCTCCCCGCGCACGACCCCTGGCCGGCGCTGATCCGCTCGGGGCTCAGCCATCCCCCCAGCGCCGAGCTGCTGTCCACGATTCTCGACCGGCAGGTGAGCGAGCCACTGCGGAGCATGCTCGGGGACTCCGACGCGGCGGACGCCCGTATCGCCATGATCCGCAGCATTCTCTTCGGCGTGATCATGGAACGCTATCTGTTCGCCCATGAGCCGGCGAGGTCGGTGCCCACGGACACGCTGGGACCCGTGCTCACGGACGTCCTGACGGCCGCGCTGACCGGGCGGGTCCCGGAGCCGGACCCCGCGGCGGCGCACCGGCCGCCCCCGCGCGAGGCCCCCGGCGCTTCAGGGCCGGCCGTCTTCGCCGCGCTCAACGAGTGCACCGCCCGCTACCGGACCCTGATCGGGCGCGTCGTGAAGCGGCACGGCATCAGCCTGGCCGCCTTCGAGGTGCTGGCGGCCCTGCACGCCGTGGGAGCGCCCTACCGGCGCACCATGGGCGAGATCGCGGCGGCCGGCGCGGTCAGCGCGGGCGGCGTCACCCAGCACGCCGACCGCCTGGTCGAGGCCGGCCTCATCGAGCGCGAACGGGACGGCCAGGACCGCCGCATCGTCCATCTCCGGCTGACCCCGGCCGGGGTCGACCTGGTCGGCCGCGTGTCCGAGGAACGCCGTACGCACGAACGGGAACTGCTCGCGGGCCTCGTACCCGGCGAGCAGCGACAACTCGCCGCGCTCCTGGGTGGCTTGGGACGATCGATGGCGGACGGACAGAACTGAACCGGCACCACCGCCACGCAGACGGCGAACCCGAGCTCACCTCCACCGACACGCCACCGGGAACACGAACGGCGCCGGCCCCCTCGCACCCCCCGCGCGAGAGACCGGCGCCGAACACCCGCACCACCGTCAGGAGTTGAGCTCCTCGAGCGTCTTCCCCTTCGTCTCCACCGCGAACAGAGCGATCACCGCACCCACCGCGGCGACCCCGGCGAGCTGGGCGAAGACGAGCGTCAGGCTGCCGCCCCCGCCGATGATCGCGCCGACCGTGATCGGGCCCAGGATGACGCCGAGGCGGTTCCACAGGCCGCCGAACGCGGCGCCCTTGGCGCGGTTGCGCGTCGGGTACAGCTCGGGCGAGTAGAGGTAGAGGCCCGCGTTGACGGCGTAGACGAAGAACGTCGTGCAGGAGGCGAAGATCGCTACCTGGCTGCCCGATGTCACGCCGACCAGGGCGAGCGTCGCGAGGGTGAACGTGGTGCCGCCCAGCGCGGCCACGAGGGCGGGACGCCGGCCCACGCGGTCGATGACGAGGGCGACGGCGAGGGTGCCGAGGAGTCCCGTCACATTGCTGAGCAGCGTGTAGACGAGCGCGGTGGTCAGGTCGAGCCCGAAGTTCTTGGTGTAGAGCGACGGCAGCCAGGTGGAGATGCCGTGGTTGACGTAGTACGCGACGAACCAGAGCCCGGAGACCACGGTCGTGCGGCGCAGGTAGCGGCCGGTGAACAGCTCGCGCAGGCGGCCCCGGGAGGTCTCCTCCGCCCGGTCCGCGGCCGGTTGCGGCAGGGGTTCCCCGGTGGCGGCGGCGACCTCCTCCTCGATCCGCGCGATGGCCCGCTCGGCCTCCTCGGTGCGGCCCTGGGAGAGCAGCCACCGCGGTGATTCGGCGACGTGCTTGGGCAGGGCGGCGGCGAGCAGGACGGGCAGGGCTCCGATCACGAACATCGCGCGCCAGCCGAGGTTCGGCACCACCCATACGGCGACGAGGGTGGCCGCGGCCAGACCGGCCGGGAAGATCATCTCGTAGATCAGGACGAAGCGTCCGCGTTTGTCGGAGCGGGCGATCTCGTTGATGTACGTGGCCGCCACGGGGACGACTCCGCCGATGCCGAGGCCCTGGACGAAGCGGAAGAGCGAGAAGAGCTCGATGCCGTTCGAGAAGGCCACGGCGAGGCTCCCGAGCGCGGTGACGGCGACGCCGAGGGCGACGGTCCGCACCCGGCCGATCCGGTCGCCCAGCCAGCCGGCGACCAGGGCGCCCAGGAGCATGCCCACGGAGCCGGTGGTGACCGCGAAGGTGGCCTGGCCCGTGGTCAGGTGCCAGTCCTTGATCAGGACGGGCAGCGCGGACGCGGCAAGGAGCTGATCGAACGCCTCGAAGAACGTCACGGCGCCGATCAGGAACCGGACCTTCACGTGCCAGCGGGATTGCGGGAGTCGTTCGAGCCGGGCTGCTATCGAGCCGAGGCCTGGCTTGCCGGCCACAGTCGTCATGAGGGGGTCCTTCCGCGACAACGCGAACAGAGGAGTTCCGCAGACCCTAAGAGGACTTATCTAAGCGGTCAATGATTAACGACTTAGATACATCGGAAGTGACCTCACCGTCACCCTCACGTAACCCACCTCGGACACCGTCGCGCGACGACTTCGCCGCAGGGCCTTGCGGGAAAATACTTAAGCGCTTAGATTTCTAGCACTGAGCAAGCCGAGGGGCGCAGCCAACGTGAGCGAGCGCCTCGGTGAGCCCAACTTCCCCGCACCCGTTGGCCGTAGACCGCCTGGAGGTCCCGCCCGTGCCTCACCACCCCACCGACATCCTGATCGCGGGCCAGTGGCGACGCGGCGCGGGCGAACCGGTCGAGACCGTCGACCCGGCCACCGGAGAGGTGCTCGCCACCGTCCACTCCGCGTCCGCGGACGAGGTCGACGAAGCCGCTCGGGCCGCCGCGCTCGCCGTGGCCGACCCGGCCTGGCGCGATCTCCTCCCCCACCAGCGGGCCCGACTCCTCTACCGCATCGCGGAGTTGACCGAGGAGGCCGCCGGCGAGCTCGCGGCCCTCCAGACCGCCGACACCGGCAAGACCCTCACCGAGACGAAGGCCCTCGCGCTCAGCGCGGCCGGCACCTTCCGGTACATGGCGGCGGCCCTGGAGACGGCCGAGGAGACCCTCACCCCGTCCCGCGGCCCGTACGTGACGATGAGCGTGTACGAGCCGATCGGCGTCGTCGGCGCGATCAACCCCTGGAACTCGCCGGTCGCCAGCGACGCGCAGAAGATCGCGCCCGCCCTCGCCGGCGGCAACGCCGTCCTGCTGAAGCCCGCCGCCTGGACCCCGCTGGTCTCCCTCGCGCTCGGGCGCCTGATCCACCGGGCGCTCGGCGAACTCGGACTGCCCACCGCCCTGCTGTCGGTCCTGCCCGGCAGCGGCCGGGTCGTCGGGGACGCGATCGTGCACCACCCCCTGGTGACCAGGATCGGCTTCACCGGCGGGACCGAGACCGGCCGGTCCATCGCGGCGGTGGCGGCCTCGAAGCTGATCCCCGCCTCGCTCGAACTCGGCGGCAAGTCGCCGACGATCGTGCGCGCGGACGCGGACGTCGAGCAGGCACTGGCGGGCGTGATGTTCGGGATCTTCTCGTCCAGCGGCCAGTCCTGCATCGCCGGATCGCGGCTCTTCGTCGCACGCGAGATCTACGACAGCTTCGTCGGCGAACTCGTCGAACGGGTGAGCAAGTTGCGCGTCGGTCCCGGCACGGACCCCGGCACCCAGGTCGGGCCGCTGGTCCACCACCGGCACCGGGACTCCGTCGCCGCCTATGTCGATCTGGCCCGCTCCGAGGGCGCCCGGGTGCTGTGCGGCGGCCGGGCGCCCGAGGGCGACACGTACCGCGACGGCGCGTACTACCTGCCCACCGTCCTCGACGGGCTCTCCAACACCTCACGTACCTGCCAGGAGGAGATCTTCGGGCCCGTCCTGGTCGCCCTGCCCTATGACGACGAGGACGACCTGGTCCGCCAGGCCAACGACTCCGTCTACGGGCTCGCCTGCGGGATCTGGACCCGTGACCACCGGGCCGCGTGGCGCCTGGCCCGCCGGATCGAGGCGGGGACGGTCTGGATCAACACGTACAAGCAGTTCAGCGCGTCCACCCCGTTCAGCGGGATGAAGGACAGCGGTCTCGGTACGGAGAAGGGCCGCGACGCCATCCGCGCCTACCAGCGTCAGAAGTCCCTGTACTGGGGCACTTCGGACGCGCCCCTGCCCTGGGCCAACTGACCGCCCCGTCGTCTGGAGACACTCATGCCCCACCCATCGCCAGGGCCCGTCGCCCGCCTGCGCTCCCTGCGCTACGTCGAGCTGCTCACCCCCGCCTTCACCGAGGCCGCCGACTTCTACGAGGAGGTCTGGGGCCTGCGGACCGTCGAGGCGGAGCGCGGCGCGGCGGCCTGGCTGCGCGGCACCGGCGAGGAGCACCACGTCCTGCATCTCACCCGCGCGGACCGCACGGGGCTCGGCCGGCTCGCGTTCGCCGTCGCCACGCCCGCCGAGGTCGACGAGGCGGCCCGGCGCCTGGAGGCCCGCGGGATCACCCCGGTCTTCGGCCCCGGACCGCTCGACCAGGTGGGCGGCGGCTACGGCCTGCGCTTCACCGACCCCGAGCAGCGACTCGTGGAGATCAGCGCGCAGGTCGAGGCGGTCGCGCCGCGCGGCAGGGACGCCGCCGTCCCCGTCGGCGTCACACACGCCGTCCTGAACACCGCCGACATCGACGCCTCCGTCGCGTTCTACTGCGACGTCCTCGGCCTGCGCGTCTCCGACTGGTCCGAGCACCAGATGGCGTTCCTGCGCTGCAACGCCGACCACCACTGCATCGCGTTCAACCAGGCCGAGTGGGCTTCCCTCAACCACGTGGCGTACGAGATGAGTTCGGTCGACCACTTCATGCGGGGGCTCGGCCGGCTCAAGCACCACGGCATCGACCCGCAGTGGGGACCGGGCCGCCACGGCCCCGGCAACAACACCTTCTCCTACTTCACCGACCCGTCCGGCCTCGTGTGCGAGTACACGTCCGAGGTCGCGCAGATCGTCGAGGACGCCTGGATCGCGCGGGTGTGGCGGCGCGTGCCCGAGCTGTCCGACCTGTGGGGCACGGCGGGCCCGCCGTCGAAGGAGATCCGCTGTCACATGGCCGGCTCCCCGGACCCCGGCCCGCACACATCCGTCTCCCAGGAGGTCAACGCATGAGCACGGTACGCAAGGTGGGCCTCGTCGGCTGGGGCGCGATCGGCCGAGTCGTCGGCACCGCGCTCGCCGAACAGCAGGTCTCCGGCGCCGAGTTGACGTGCATCATCGACAACCGCCCCCTCGGCGACACGGCGCCCGCGCCCCAGCGGACCTTCGACGAGGCCCTGGAGTACTGCGACCTGATCGTCGAGGCGGCCGGGCAGGGTGTCGTGCGGGAGTGGGGTGAGCGGGTCCTCGCCTCCGGCACCGACCTGCTCGTCGCGTCGACCGGGGCGCTGACCGACGACGAGCTGTCCAAGCGGCTGCTCGCGGCGGGCCCCGGGCGGGTGTACTTCACCGGCGGCGCCGTCGGCGGGCTCGACCTCCTCCAGGCGGTGCGCTCCCTCGGCCCCCTCGACGAGGTGCGGCTCACCACCACCAAGCTGCCGTCCACCCTCGAACAGCCGTGGATGGACGAGGAGTTGCTGTCCAAGCTGCGGACGGCGACCGGGCCCGTCGAGGTCATGTCCGGCACGGCGCGCGACATCCCCGTGAAGTTCCCCAAGTCGACGAACGTGGCCGCCTCGGTCGCCCTCGCCGTCGGCGACCTGGACGCTGTGCGGGTCCGGGTCGTCGCCGACCCCGGCGCCCGCCACACCCGGCACGTCGTCGAGGCGTCCGGCGCGCACGGCGCGTACCGCTTCGACGTCGCGCACCTGCCGGACCCGGGCAACCCCGCGACCAGCCAGGTCGTGCCGTACGCGGTGCTGCGCAGCCTGGCGGCGCTGGCCGGGCGGACGGGCCAGATCCTGTGAGCGCCGTCCATGTCGAGGAGGCGGGCGACCACGGCCCCCTGCTGCTGTGCCTGCACGGCATCGGCTCCTCGTCGGCGGCGTTCGCCCCGCAGCTCGCCGAGCTGTCCGCGTACGCGCGGGTCGTGGCCTGGGACGCGCCCGGCTACGCCAGGTCGCCGGATCCAAAGGGGCCGTTGGACCTGGACGGGTTCGCGGACGCGGCGGCCGAGGTCATCCGGGAGCGCGGCGGACGCGCGCACGTCCTCGGTGTCTCCTGGGGCGGGGTGATCGCGCTGCGGCTCGCGGCCCGCCACCCGGATCTGGTCGAGTCCCTCGTCGTCGCCGACTCCAGCGCGGGCTCCGGCACGGACCCCGCCAAGGCCGAGGGCATGCGGGCGCGGGCAGCCGAGCTGGCCGAGCTCGGACCTCGTGCCTTCGCCGAGAAGCGCGGGCCGCGGCTCGTGTCCGGCGGGGCGCCCGAGGAACTCGTACAGCGCGTCGTCGACACCATGGCCTCGTCCGTGCGGCTGCCCGGCTACGCCTATGCCGCCGAGTCCATGGCCTGTGCCGACCTGCGGCCCGAACTGCCCGGGATCGCCGCGCCCGCGCTGGTCCTGTGCGGCGACCAGGACCAGGTCACCGGCGTCGAGGCCTCGCAGGTCCTCGCCGGCGCCCTCCACAAGACCGCCTACGTGATCGTCAAGGACGCCGGTCACCTGGCCAACCAGGAACAGCCCGCGCGCTTCGACGCGTGGGTCCTGTCCCACCTCCGCATCACCGCCCGCATCCCCGAGTAGGAGTCCAGCCATGCCTCTGACCACCACCGACTACGACAACGGCAGCGACCTCGGCAAGTACACCGACTCGCTCATCGCCACCAAGGAGTCCCGTGTCGCGGACTTCAACACGCTCTCCTTCCAGGAGAAGGCGGGCCCGCAGTACCGCCGCGGCCAGATCCGCTACGTCGGCTCCGGCGCCACGGGCAACCACGAGAACGACTCGCGGATCCTCCCGTCCGGCGGCTTCACCTTCTCCAACATGCTGCTCCCGCCCGGCGCCGAGGGCCCCGAGCACACCCACCACGACGTCGAGGAGGCCTTCTTCGTCCTGGAGGGCCAGGTCCGCGTCGGTATCCACCGCGGCGCCGACGAGGTCGAGTACCGCACCCTCGGCTACCGCGACATGATCGTCGTCCCGGCGGGCGTGGCCCGGTCCCTGAAGAACGAGGGCGACACCGACGCCCTGTTCTGCGTCGTCATCGGCACACAGAAGCCGCAGGTCCCGACGTACCCGGAGCACTCGCCGATGCACGGTGTCACCCGTGACTGACCCCTCAGGGGGCGCCGGCACCGTCGTCGTCACCGGGGCGGGCCGTGGCCTGGGACTGGCCATGGCCCGCCGGGCCGCCGAGGACGGCTTCCGCGTCGTGGTCGCCGAGCTCGACACCGAGCGCGGAACCCACGCGGTCGAGGGGCTGCGAAGTGACGGGCTCGACGCCCACTTCGTGCGCTGCGACGTGGCCGATCCCGAATCGGTCGACGAACTCGCCGGTCGCGTAAGGGATCTGGGTCCGTTGTACGGCCTGGTCAACAACGCGGCTCTCGCCAACGGCGTCGGCGGCAAGGAGTTCCAGGACATCGACGTCGAGGTGTGGGACCGCCTGATGACGGTCAACGCCCGCAGCCCCTGGCTGGTGTCCAAGGCCCTGTACCCGCTCTTCGGCTCGCCGGGCCGGATCGTGAACGTCGCGTCGGACGCCGCGCTCTACGGCTCGCCCCGCCTCGCCCACTACATCGCCTCGAAGGGCGCGGTCATCGCGCTGACCCGCGCGATGGCCAGGGAACTCGGCGACAAGGGCATCACCGTCAACGCGGTCGCGCCCGGCCTCACCGAGTGCGAGGCCACCGAGACCGTGCCCGAGGAACGGCACGAGCTGTACCGCTCGGGCCGGGCCATCTCGCGGCCGCAGGAGCCCGGCGACCTCATCGGTCTCGTCGCCTTCCTGCTCGGCGAGGAGTCCCGCTATCTCACCGGACAAGTGATCGCCGTCAACGGCGGCTTCACGATGAACTGACCCACAGGAGCACAGAGTTATGGATCTGGGCCTCGCCGACCGGACCGTCCTGGTCACCGGCGGCAGCTCGGGCGTCGGCCTGGCCACGGTCCGCGCCCTTCTCGACGAGGGCGCGCGCGTCGCGACCTGCGGCCGTGACGCCGACCGCCTCGCGAAGGCGGCGGCGCGCCTCGGCAGCGACCGCCTCCTGACCGGCGTCTGCGACGTGCGGGACGCGACGGCCGTACGGGACTTCGTCCGGCATGCCGCCGACACCTTCGGGGGCCTCGACGGGCTCGTCAACAACGCGGGCCAGTCCCGCATGAAGAGCCTCGACGAGTCGACCGCCGAGGACTGGCGTGACGAGCTGGAGCTGAAGTTCTCCGGCGTCCTCAACCCGCTGCACGCCGCCCGCCCACACCTCGCCGCCTCGGACGCCGCGTCCGTCGTGAACGTCAACGCCGTCCTCGCCAAGCAGCCCGAGACCCGGCTGATCACGACGAGCGCCGCCCGCGCCGGCATCCTCAACCTCTCCAAGTCCCTCGCCACCGAGCTCGCCCCCGAGGGGATCCGCGTCAACTCGGTCTGCCTCGGCCTCGTCGACACCGGCCAGTGGACCCGCCGGCACGCCGCCGCGGAGTCCGGGCTCTCCTACGAGGACTGGCAGGCGGAGCTCGCCGCCGACCGCGGGATCGCGCTCGGCCGGCTCGGCCGGGCCGAGGAGGTCGCGTACGCGATCGTCGCGCTGCTCTCGCCGCGTGCCTCGTACATCACCGGAACCAGCATCGACGTCTGCGGCGGAGTCGGCCGCTCCATCCTCTGAGGAGACCACCATGCGTTACGACACCGGAGGCGATCTCCTCGTCGCCGTTCTGCGGGAACTGGGCATCGACACGGTCTTCGGGATCGTCAGCGTGCACAACCTGCCGCTCGTCGAGGCCGTCGACCGCGAGCTGCGGTTCGTGCCCGTGCGCCACGAGGCGTCCGCCGTCAACGCGGCCGACGCCTACGGCAGGGCCCGCGGCACGCTCGGCTGCGCCCTCACCTCGACCGGGACGGGCGCGGGCAACGCGGCCGGCTCCCTGATCGAGTCGCTGGCGTCCGGCACGTCCGTCCTGCACATCACCGGGCAGGTCGAGTCGGAGTTCCTGGGCAGCGGGCGCGGTTTCATCCACGAGACCAAGGACCAGCTGGGCATGCTGACGGCGGTCTCCAAGTACGCCGCGACCGTGCCGTCCGCCGACGCGGCGGGCCGCATCCTGCGCGAGGCGGCCCGTGCCGCGCTCACCGCGCCGGGCGGCCCCACGAGCGTGGAGTGGCCGGTCGACCTCCAGTACGCGGCCCAGACCGACACCGCCGTCGAGGAGTTCACGGAGGCCGCCGCGCCCGCGCCCGGCGACGACGAACTCGCCGCCGCGGGCGCCCTGCTGGCCTCGGCCGAGCGCCCGGTGATCTGGGCCGGTGGCGGTGCCACGCGCGCCCGTACCCAGCTCGCGGACCTGCTCGCCGCGACCGGCGCCGCTCTCCTGACGTCGAACTCCGGCCGTGGCGCCGTCCCCGAGGACCACCCGCAGGTCGTCGGCAACTTCGCGACGACGCCGGCCGGACGCGCCCTGCTCGCCGACGCCGACGTGCTGCTCACGATCGGCACCCACTTCCGGTCCAACGAGACAGCCGACTACGGCCTCGAGCTCCCCGCCGCCCACATCCAGATCGACCTGGACGCGGCCGCGCTCGGCCGCGTGTACCCGGCCCGGCACGCGCTCCACGGCGACGCCGCCGACGTACTGGAGCGGCTCCTCCCGTACGCGAAGCCCGCCGAGCCCGGCTGGACGGCGCGGGTCACCGCTGTCCGCGACGACGTGCGCGCCACCCTGCACGACAACATCGGCCCGCAGGCCGCCATCTGCGACGCGATCCGGGCCGCGCTCCCGCGCGAGGCCGTCGTCGCCCGCGACGTCACCATCCCGTCGAGCAGCTGGGGCAACCGGCTCCTCGACATGTACGACCCGCGCGACAACGTCTTCCCGCGCGGCGGCGGCATCGGGCAGGGCCTCGGCATGGGCATCGGGGCCGCGCTCGCGAGGCCCGACGCGCCCACGGTCGTCATCGCCGGTGACGGCGGGCTGGCCGTGCACCTCGGTGAACTGCTCACCCTCGCCCAGGAGCGCCCGCGCCTCACCCTCGTCGTGTTCAACGACGGCGGCTACGGCGTCCTGCGCAACATGCAGGACCGGCACAGCGACCGCCGCTCCGGCGTCGACCTCGCCACGCCCGACTTCGAACTCCTCGCCCGGGCCTGCGGGTTGCCGTATCTGCGGATCGCAGCCGCCGAGCACGCCGAGCCCGTCATTTCCGAGGCCGTCGCCTCCGAGGGGCCGACGCTCGTCGAGGTCGACCTCGCGTCGCTCGGCCCGATGAAGAACCCGTTCACCCCGCCCGTGAAGATCCCCACCGCGTAGGGAGGCCCCGCAGCCATGACCGCAACCGACGAGACCCTCCTGGACCTCCTCGTACACCGCATGACCTGGGAGGCCGACGGCGTCCTGTCCGTCGAACTGACCCACCCGGACGGCAAGCCCCTGCCCGCGTGGGAGCCCGGCGCGCACCTCGACGTCCACGTGGGCGGGCAGGTCCGCCAGTACAGCCTGTGCTCGGACCCGCGCGCCCCGGCGTCGTACCGCATCGGTGTCCTCAACGAACCGTCCTCACGCGGGGGTTCGCGCCATGTGCACACGAAGCTGCGCCCCGGCGGGCGGGTCACGGTGTCGGCGCCGCGCAACCACTTCGCGCTTCAGGACGCGCCGGGCTACGTCTTCGTCGCGGGCGGCATCGGTGTGACGCCGATCCTCGCGATGGCCCGCGAGGCCGTGCGTCGGGGTGCCGCGTGGCGCATGGTGTACGGCGGTCGCAGCCGTGCGTCGATGGCCTTCGTCGACGAGCTCACCGCGCTGGGCGGTGATCTGACGGTGGTGCCGCAGGACGAGCAGGGCCACATCGACCTCGCGTCCACTCTCGCCGGGCTGCCGGACGGGACGCTCGTCTACTGCTGCGGGCCCGAGCCGTTGCTCGCCGCCGTCGAGGCCCTCTGCCCGGCGGACCGGCTGCGCGTCGAGCGGTTCGCGGCCCCGGTCGTCGAGCGCTCCGCGGACGACGAGGGCTTCGAGGTCGAGTGCCGCACCTCCGGGCTCACCCTCACGGTCGGCGCCGATACGTCGATCCTGGAGGCGGCGGAGGCGGCAGGCCTGGATGTGGCCAGCTCCTGCCGCGACGGGATCTGCGGGTCCTGCGAGACCCGGGTGCTCGACGGCACGCCCGACCACCGCGACTTCCTGCTCTCCGATGCCGAGCGGGCCGCGGGCGCCTCGATGATGATCTGCGTCTCGCGCTGCGCCTCCGGCCGCCTGGCCCTCGACCTGTAACCCCTTCCCTGGAGGCACGTGTGACCACCACCTGGCCGTACCTGGACGTCCACCAGTCCCGTACGCACGAACCCACCCCCTACGAGTACAAGCTGGCCGCCACCCTCGAAGAGGTCTTCACCAAGGACGGCCACGAACTCGCCGATGTCATCAGCGGGCTGAATGCCCGTCAGGTCCACGCCCCCGACGGCGCCCCGTGGACCGAGGACTCGTTCCGCGCCGAGATGCACCGACTGGGAGCGTGACCTGATGACCGCCACGACGACCGCTTCGGCAGCTTCCACCGCCGATCACATCTATGCGACGGGCCTGCGCAACCAGTGGCACCCCGTCGTGCCGTCCTCGTTCGTCGCGCCCGGCGCCATGCGCAAGGTGACCGCGCTCGGCGAGCAGTGGCTCCTGTTCCGCCGCTCCGACGGCACGCTGTCCATGCTCGCGGACCGCTGCCCGCACCGCGGCGCGCCCCTGTCGCTCGGCAAACACCTCGGCGACCGGGTGGCGTGCTGGTACCACGGCGTCGAGGTCGAGGGGGACGGCACCGTCTCCTCGGTGCCCGGCCTGCCCGGCTGCAACCTGGAGGGCAAGAAGCTCGTCAGGTCGCTGCCCGTGCGCGAGGTCGGCGGCGCGATCCTCGCCTACTTCGGCGACGAACAGCACCCGGAAACGGCCGAGTTGACGCTCCCCGAGCCGCTCACCGACCCCGGCACCGACGCGATCCTGTGCTATGCGGAGTGGGAGGTGCCGTGGCGCTACGCCGTCGAGAACCTCCTCGACCCGATGCACGGCGCCTTCCTGCACCACGACTCGCACACCATGTACGACGGTGACACCACCGCCAAGTTCCGCATCCGGGAGACCGACCGGGGCTACTTCTTCGAGAAGACCGACCAGCGGGGCGTCAACTTCGACTGGGTCGAGCTGTGCCACACCGGCATCGACTGGGTCGACCTGTCGATTCCGTACCCGCCGTCGGCCGGTCCCGGCGGCCCGTTCGGGATCGTCGGCATGGTCTGCCCGGTCGACGAGCAGCGCTGCGGTGTCTTCTTCTGGCGCTACCGCCGGGTCGAGGGCTGGCAGCGCGACACCTGGCGCTTCCTCTACAAGACCCTCATCGAGGAGCGCCACTGGGAGGTACTGGAGCAGGACCGCGTGATGCTGGAGGCCATGCCGGCGGACGCCGACCAGCGCGAGAACCTCTACCAGCACGACCTGGGCGTGGTGCGCCTGCGCCGCATGTACCGGGCGGCCGCGCAGGCCCAGGCGGGCGCCGCGGGCTGACGTCCGGGCGCGGTGCCGGTACGAGTACGCCGGCACCGGCACCGCGCGCCCCCTGACTACCCACATAATGGGCCGATACATCGGAGGTATCGGCGCTCCAGACGGTGGCGCTCCGACCTAGGACAGGGAGGCCACCATGGCCGTCACCGACGAGGCCATCGAGAAGATCAAAGGCATGATCGTCTCCGGCGCCCTGCGCCCGGGCGACCGCCTCCCGAAAGAGAGCGAACTCGCCGCCGACCTCGGCCTCTCCCGCAACTCCCTGCGCGAGGCCGTCCGCGCCCTGTCCCTCATCCGCATCCTCGACGTGCGGCAGGGCGACGGGACCTACGTCACGAGCCTCGACCCCCAACTCCTCCTCGAAGCCCTGAGTTTCGTCGTCGACTTCCACCGCGACGACACCGTCCTCGAATTCCTCGCGGTGCGCCGCATCCTGGAGCCGGCCGCGACCGCGATGGCCGCGACCCGGATCGACGAGGCGCGGCTCGACGCGCTCGCGGCCCAGCTGGACGCGCTCGGCCCCGCACCCTCGGTGGAGGAACTCGTCGCCTCCGACCTGGAGTTCCACCGCGGCATCGTGCAGAGCTCGGGCAACTCGGTCCTGTGCTCGCTCCTCGACGGCCTGTCCGGCCCGACGACCCGGGCCCGCGTCTGGCGTGGCCTGACGCAGGAGGACGCGGTCAGCCGGACCCTGCACGAGCACCGGGCGATCCTGGCGGCGCTGCGCGACGGTGACGCGGAGGCGGCCCGGTCGTGGGCGACGGTGCACATCGCGAGCGTGGAGCAGTGGCTGCGCTCGACGCTCTGACACGGGTTCCGCTACGGGCGTGAAGGGGGAGTGCGAGGGCCGATCGTGGGGCAGTGATCCGGTCACTCCCCCGTACAAGGGGGCTGCGGATGGCCCTCGCGGACGCCGTAAGGTGGGCAGGTACGCGATGGGGGTCCCCCCAGGCCATCGGGGCACTGGGGGAACGTCGGAAGGAGGCGCTGGGTGATCGAGCTCGAGGGGGTTCCCGAGCTGGTCGACCCGGTCATGGTGGCCGCGTTCGAAGGCTGGAACGATGCCGGTGACGCCGCCTCCGCCGCGGTCGCGCATCTCGACAAGGAGTGGAAGGGCGAGGTGTTCGCGGCGCTCGACGCCGAGGACTACTACGACTTCCAGGTCAATCGGCCGACGGTGTGGCTCGACGGCGGCGTGCGCAAGATCACCTGGCCGACGACCCGGCTCTCCGTGGTCAGGGTCGGCGGCGACAAGCCGCGCGACCTGGTCCTGGTCCGGGGCATCGAGCCGTCGATGCGGTGGCGTTCGTTCTGCAACGAGCTGCTCGGGTTCGCGCACGAACTGGGCGTCGAGCTGGTCGTCATCCTGGGCGCGCTGCTCGGTGACACCCCGCACACACGGCCCGTGCCGGTCAGCGGCGTCACGTCCGACGCGGACCTGGCGCGCACCATGGACCTGGAGGAGACCAAGTACGAGGGTCCGACGGGCATCGTCGGCATCCTCCAGGAGGCCTGCACACACGCGGGCGTCCCCGCGGTCTCCCTGTGGGCGGCGGTGCCGCACTACGTGTCGCAGCCGCCGAACCCGAAGGCGACGCTGGCGCTGCTCAACCGGCTGGAGGACCTGATCGACCTGCGTATCCCGCTGGGCGAGCTGGCCGAGGACTCCCGGGCGTGGCAGCTGGGCGTGGACCAGCTGGCGGCGGAGGACAGCGAGGTCGCCGAGTACGTGCAGTCGCTGGAGGAGGCCCGGGACACCGCGGAGCTTCCCGAGGCGTCCGGCGAGGCGATCGCCCGTGAGTTCGAGCGCTATCTGCGGCGCAGGGACGGGGGCGGCCCTCCGGGCGGTCCGGCCGGCCACGCGACGGACGGCGGCGACACGGCGTCGTACCTGCGGGACACCCCGAGCGAGCGCACCCGGCCGCCGCGGCCCCAGCGCCCCGATCCGGGCACGGACACCCCCGGCGGGACGGGTGACACGGACACGTCCTCGGACTCCGGGGACGATTCCTCCGAGGACTCGCCGGAGTAGGGCGACAACGGCTCAGCAGGGGCGGTGCACACGCGGTGTGCACCGCCCTTTCGCTGTGCGACCGCCGTGGCCCGGGGCAAAGGTGACCGCCCCCGAACTCCGTGGAGTCCGAGGGCGGTTGAGGTTGTTTGTGTCCCGGGGCCGGGCCCGGGACCTGGTGTCTAGAGCGCCACTCCGAGCAGGGCGTCGACCGCGCGGGACACCACGCCGGGCGCCCCCTCGTCCGTACCGCCCTGCTCCGCCTGAAGGGCGGCCCAGCGGTCCACGGCGAGCAGCGCCGCCGGTGCGTCGAGGTCGCTCGACAGTGCCTCGCGGATCTCCTCGACGAGCGCCGCGGCGGACGGTCCGTCGGGCCGGGAGACGGCGGCACGCCACCGGCCGAGCCGCTCGACAGCGTCGCTCAGGACCTGGTCGGTCCACTCCCAGTCGGCCCGGTAGTGGTGCGCGAGGAGCGCGAGGCGGATCGCGGCCGGGTCGATCCCGTCGCGCCGCAGCTTCGAGACGAAGACGAGGTTGCCCTTGGACTTGGACATCTTCTCGCCGTCGAGCGCGACCATGCCGGCGTGGACGTACGCCTTGGCCATCGGGAACTCGCCGGTGAGCACCTGCGCGTGCGAGGCGCCCATCTCGTGGTGCGGAAAGGCCAGATCGGACCCTCCGCCCTGGACGTCGAAGCCCATGCCGAGGTGGTCGAGGGCGATGGCGACACATTCGATGTGCCAGCCGGGACGCCCCTGGCCCAGCGAGCCGCCGTCCCAGCTGGGCTCGCCCTCGCGGGCGGCCATCCACAGCATCGGGTCGAGCGGGTTCTTCTTGCCCGGGCGGTCCGGGTCGCCGCCGCGCTCGGCGGACAGCAGCCGCATCGCCGCGGCGTCCAGGCGGGAGACCTGGCCGAAGTGGGGGTCTGACTCGACGGAGAAGTAGACGTCGCCCTCGAGTTCGTAGGCGGCGCCCATGTCCCGGAGCCGTTCGACGAGCGGCACGATGCCGGGTATCGCCTCGACGGCTCCGATGTAGTGCTGCGGCGGCAGCATCCGCAGGGCGGTCATGTCCTCGCGGAAGAGGGCGGTCTCGCGCTCCGCGAGTCCGGTCCAGTCGACGCCGTCACGGATCGCGCGCTCGAGCAGCGGATCGTCGACGTCCGTCACGTTCTGGACGTAATGAACCTGCCGCTTGGTGTCGAGCCACACGCGCTGAACGAGGTCGAACGCGTTGTAGGTCGCCGCGTGACCCATATGGGTCGCGTCGTACGGGGTGATCCCGCAGACGTAGATACGGGCGACGGGACCGGGCTCGAGGGTGACGAGGCCATCGGTCGCGGTGTCGTGGATCCTCAGGTCGCGGCCCTTGCCAGGCAGGACGGGGACCTCAGAAGCGGGCCAGGCATGCATGCCCTGAGCCTAACCGGACGGAGCTTCCGCATACGAACCGGACCTGGTCCGATGGCCGGGAAGGCCCTCTTGCGGTCCGCCGGGGTGCCATGTCAGGCCTCGACGGTGGCACGGATGGATCCCGAGAGTCCGAAGTGGCGGATGCCGTGCAGCAGATGGGCTCTGAGCCCCGTCACGAAGTATGTCCACCCCTGGGTCTGCCCGACGGCCCGCGCGGCGCCCTCCAGGCTCTGGCCCATGGGCTGCTCGGTGATCGTGAGAAGGGTGGCCGCGCCGTCGTCGGCCCGCTCCAGCTCGATGGTCACGTCTCCCCCGGGCCAGCTCCACGAGATCAGCCGGTCCGTCTCCACGGGCCCGACCTCGACGTCGAACGTCGCGTCGACATGGCCGAAACGCCAGGTCACCGTGGTGTTGGGGATCATCGGGGCGGAGGCGTCAGCCGTGAAGAAACTGGACAGCCCCTCCGGGCTCACGATGGAGTTGAACACGTCCTTCACGGGCCGGTCGATCCGGTCCTCGACGATCAGTTTCACGGCGTGGCCTCCGTTCCAGGGATCCCCTGAGAGTCTCTTCGAACGTAGCCGCAGCCACTGACATGCGCCCCCGGACAGCTCGGACCGCGGGGCTCACAAGGGTGGGCTCAGACGGGCGGCCAGGGGATGGCGGGCCACTCCCCGCTCGGCTCCCGGTGCTTCCCGGTCGTGAGCATCGCGCCGACCCGTGCGCGTACGGCGTCCAGCTCGGCCTCGGTGATCAGCTCCGCGAGCCGCAGCGCGAGGGGTTCCCCGGTCCCCAGAGCGCCCGTGAGCGTCTTGAGGGCCTCGGTCGCCTCCCCGGTCAGGGGCTCCCCCGCCCAGCCCCACAGGAGCGTGCGCAGCTTGTCCTCGGTGTTGAAGGAGACGCCGTGGTCGATGCCGAACAGGCGCCCTTCGGCGTCGACGAGCAGGTGGCCGCCCTTGCGGTCGCCGTTGTTGATCACCGCGTCGAGCACGGCGAGGCGCCGCAGCCGTACGTCGTCGGAGTGCACGAGCAGCGCGGTGCGCCCCTCGCCGACCTCCGCGAACCCGACGGCCTTCCAGCCGTCGCCCGGCTCCTCGCCCTCCACGAGAGCGAGCAGCTCACCGCCCTCGGCGGGCGCGTCGGGCTGGTCGATCCACAGCTGGCACATGCCTTCGCCGTAGGGCCCGTCGCGCAGGACGGTCGCCGGTACGAGGCTCCAGCCGAGGGCCTGGGACACCTCGTAGGCGGCGACCTCGCGCCGGGCGAGATTGCCGTCGGGGAAGTCCCACAGGGGGCGCTCACCGGCGACGGGCTTGTACACGCAGGACGCCTCGCGGCCCTCGTGGGTGACCGTGCACAGGAGCACCGCGTTCGACGCCTCGCGGATGCGCCCCTGGACCGCCAGCTCGCCCCTGGTGAGGAGGTCCGTGTCCGAGACGGTCACGCTCCTCGCCGGTATCCGTTCTGACGCGGGCATACGTGTCCCTCCGGGTCGAGCGGCAGACTGCACAGGGGGCAGGGCGGACGCCCGGCGTTCACGACGTCCAGGGCGCGCTTGGCGAACGCGCGCGCCTGTACGCCGGTGAGCCGGACCCGCAGCATCGGGGGGCCGTTCTCCTCGTCCTGGAGCAGCCGTTCCTCGGCCTCCGCGAGGTCCTCGTCGGAGTCCGCGTCGAGCTCGACGAGCGCCTGCGCCTCGACGATCATCCGCTCCTCGTCGCCGTCCCAGGCGAGGGCCATCGTGCCGACCCGGAACTCCTCGTCGACGGGCGACTCCAGGGGCGCGGTGTCGTGGATCTCCGTGGGCACGACGGCGGGCACCGGCGCGTTCCCGCCGCTGCGGCGCACGACCTCGTCGAGGAGCTCGTCCATGCGCTCGGCCAGCGCGGCGACCTGGGTCTTCTCCAGGGCCACACTCGTCACACGGGCGCCGTCCGAGGCCTGGAGGAAGAAGGTGCGGCGCCCGGGGAGCCCGACCGTGCCGGCCACGAAGCGCTCCGGGGGGTCGTAGAGGAACACCTGACGGGACACGTCCTGTCTCCATTGGAATCGACTGCTGGGACCGACCGCTTGATCGGGCGCGGCAACAACTGCAGTTACTGCGACGGCTTCACCCTACTGCGGCGGACGATCACGGGGCGCCCGCACCGCCCCCGACCGGTGCGTCCCCCTCGGCCGGCTTCTCGCGCGGGGCGAGCGACGCGAAGTCGCCGGTGTCGCCGAGGCGTACGAGATAGGGGCGGAGCCGGGTGTAACGGATCGCGGTGACGGAGCAGGGCTCCACGGAGATGCGCTGGAAGAGGTCCAGATGAAGCCCTATGGCGTCCGCGACGAGCGACTTGATGATGTCGCCGTGCGAGCACATCAGATAGGCGGCGTCGGGGCCGTGGTCGCGCTCCACGCGCGCGTTCCACTCGCGGACGGCCTCCGCGGCCCGGTGCTGCATGGCCCGCATGGACTCGCCGCCAGGAAACGCGGCGGCCGACGGGTGCTGCTGCACGACCTCCATCAGCGGGTCGTCGACGAGCTCGGCGAGCTTGCGGCCCGACCAGTCGCCGTAGTGGCACTCGCCGATGCGGTCCTCGGTGTGCGGGGTGAGTTCCGGGCGGGCGGCGAGGAGCGGGGCCAGGGTCTCCTGACAGCGCTGGAGCGGGCTGGTGACGATCTCGGCGAGGGGCACCGCGGCCAGCCGCCCCGGCAGCGCGGCGGCCTGCGCGGCGCCGCGCTCGTCGAGGGACACACCGGGGGTCCACCCGGCGAGCAGGCCCGCGGTGTTGGCGGTGGAGCGTCCGTGCCGGACGAGAATCAGCGTGGGCATGCGGGCCAGCCTAGGCCCAGTGCGACATGCGGCACGGTCTCCCCCTGGGAAGAATACGAAGCGTGATCGTCGACTGCGGCATCTATCGCGACGGGCGCAGGACCGAGGGGCCCGCGGACTTCTCCAACGCGCTCGCCGAGGCCAGGGCCGAGGGCCACTCCTTCGTCTGGATCGGACTGCACGAGCCGGCGGAGGACGAGTTCGCGCGGGTCAGCGAGGCGTTCGGGCTGCATCCGCTGGCCGTCGAGGACGCGCTCAAGGCGCATCAGCGGCCGAAGCTGGAGGTGTACGACGACTCGGTGTTCGTGGTGCTCAAGCCGGTCGTGTACGAGCCGGACAGCGACAAGGTCTCCTCCGGTGAGGTCATGCTCTTCATGGGCGACTCCTTCGTGGTCACCGTCCGGCACGGAGAGGGCGCGCCCCTGAAGGTCGTACGCAAGCGGCTCGAAGGCGATCCCGAAGTGCTGCGGCACGGCCCCACCGCGGTCCTGTACTCGATCGCCGACGCGACCGTCGACCACTACCTGGAGGTCGCGACCGAGCTCCAGACCGACATGGAGGAGCTGGAGGCGGAGGTGTTCTCGCCGGAGGGGGGCGGCTCGCGCAACACGGCGTCCAGGATCTACACGTTCAAGCGCCAGATCCTGGAGTTCCGCCGGGCCACGGGCCCGCTGTTGCTCCCGCTCGCCCGGCTTTCCGGAACCGGTCAGTTCGTGGGCACCGTGCCCTTCGTGAACGACTCGGCGCGGCCGTTCTTCCGCGACGTCAGCGACCACCTCCTGCGCGTCAACGAGTCCGTGGACGCCCTGGACCGGCTCGTCTCGGACATCCTGGCGGCACATCTGGCACAGATGGGCGTGCGGCAGAACGACGACATGCGGAAGATCTCGGCGTACGCCGCCATGGTCGCGGTCCCGACGCTGATCGCGGGCGTCTACGGCATGAACTTCGACCACATGCCGGAGCTGCACTGGACGTGGTCCTATCCGCTGGTGATCCTCGTGATGGTCTGCCTGGAGCTTCTGCTGTTCCGCACGTTCAAGCGGCGCGGCTGGCTGTAGCGCACACCTCGCGGGGGCCTACGCGAACTCGACCGCGCTCGTCGCGGGCCCGCCCAGCGCGTTGCGCCGCACCGGCATCTCCAGGGACACCATCCGCCGCCAGCCGACCAGGCGTTCGTACGCGTACATGGCGTGGATGCCCGCCGCGAGCAGGGCCGCCTTGGGCTTCGGCCAGCGCAGGATGTGCCCCATGTGGTCCATCACGGCGAGGCTGACGTCGCGGTAGACGCGGATCTCCTCCAGGGCGCACTCGCGCAGGATGCGCTGGATGTCGCGGCCGTGGCCCGCGTACGCGAAGCGCAGCAGCTCCTCGTGGCAGTACGCGAGGTGGTTGTCCTCGTCGGCCGAGATCATCTTCACCGCGCGGCCGATGTCGGGGTCGTCCGCGAAGTGCTTGCGCAGCAGGTCCATCTGCTCGGAGGCCCGCTGCTCGGTGACCCGGCTGTGGGCGAGATACGTGACGATGTCCCGCACGGTGAGCGGTTCGTCGGCCTTGAGCTGCTGGTGCGCGAGGCCGATGCCGTGCTTCTCCAGGAGCATCGTGTAGTCGGTCTCCGGCGGGACGTCCACGGGTTTCAGGCCGCGCTTCTTCATCAGGGCGTTGAAGATCCGCCCGTGTTTGTCCTCGTCGGCACCGTGCCGCGCCACCTTGGGCGCGAGGTCACGCTCGCCGGCGGGGACGAGCGCGGCGATACGGCCGTTCTCCCAGCCTCCCTGCGACTCCCCGCTCGCCGCGATGGAGCAGAAGAGCCGGAAGGACTCGTCGTCGTCGAGGATCTCCTGGAACAGGCTCTTGGCCGACAGCATCTCTGGCACCTCCGTGCGCGCCGCGCGTTCCGTGCATGGTTCCGCCGAAACGAGTCAAATACGGCATGCCGGACCGGGCAACAGCTGTATGGGGCCAGTCGGCCGAAGGAAGGGCCCCGGGAGAGGGTCCTTGGGCGTAACCAGGTGCCCGATGAGGCGTTGTTACCCGTGACGGCCGTGGCGGGGAAGACCCCCGAGCCCCCACCACGGCCGCAGAACTTCCTCTTCCGCGGTTACGCCAGTCCGGCCCGCTCCAGGGCCTCGGTGCCGGCCCGCAGGGCCGCGATCCGCTCGTCGAGCGTGAAGCCGGCGGGGGCCAGCGTCAGCGTCGTCACCCCGGCAGCCGCGTAGGCCTGCATCCGCTCGGCGATCCGCTCCACGGAGCCGAGCAGCGTCGTCGAGTCGATCAGCTGGTGCGGCACCGCGGCCCCCGCACCCTCCTTGTCGCCGCCCAGGTACTTGTCCTGGATCTCGGCGGCTTCCTTCTCGTAGCCCATGCGCTGGGCGAGCTGGTTGTAGAAGTTCTGCTTCCGGCTGCCCATGCCGCCGACGTACAGGGCGGTGTACGGGCGGAACATGTCGGCGAGCGCGGGCACGTCCTTGTCGGCGCCGAGCGCCAGGGGCAGCGTCGGGACGACGTCGAAGCCCTCCAGCGTCCTGCCGGCCTTCTCGCGCCCCGCCCGCAGGTGCGTCAGGGCGGTCTCCTCCAGGTGCTCGGCGGCCGGGAAGATCAGCAGGGCGCCGTCGGCGATCTCGCCGGTCTGCTCCAGGTTCTTCGGCCCGATCGCCGCGATGTAGAGCGGGATGCGCTCGCGCTCGGGGTGCACGGTCAGCCTGAGCGGCTTGCCCGGGCCGTCCGGCAGCGGCAGCGTCCAGTGCTCGCCCTCGTACGACAGCCGCTCGCGGCTCATCGCGCGGCGCACGATGTCGACGTACTCGCGGGTGCGGGCGAGCGGCTTGTCGAACTTCACGCCGTACCAGCCCTCGGAGACCTGCGGGCCCGAGACGCCGAGGCCGAGGCGGAAGCGGCCGCCGGACAGGGAGTCGAGGGTCGCGGCCGTCATCGCGGTCATCGCGGGCTGGCGGGCGGGGATCTGCATGATCGCGGAGCCGATGTCGATGCGCTCGGTCTGCGCGGCGACGTAGGAGAGCACCGTGGGCGCGTCCGAGCCGTAGGCCTCCGCGGCCCAGCAGACGGCGTAGCCGAGCTTGTCGGCC
Organism: Streptomyces sp. NBC_01003; assembly: GCF_045162695.1. Classification (NCBI taxonomy): domain Bacteria; kingdom Bacillati; phylum Actinomycetota; class Actinomycetes; order Kitasatosporales; family Streptomycetaceae; genus Streptomyces; species Streptomyces sp. NBC_01003. Next base: position 7,828,116 of record NZ_CP108707.1, on the reverse strand, counting down.
TCCCGCGCGACGGCCAGGTTGTCCGCGTCCATTCCGGCGCCCCAGTAGCCGAGGTTGATGCCGAGCTCCATGGCCGATCCCCTTACTGCTCAGTAACGTCCTTTGTCCGGGCACCCTAGCGCGCCGGTTCGGCGGTCGGCGCAGGCCGGTTGTCCACAGGCCCCCAATAACCGACTTCCGGCCAGTAATCTCAGCGCCCATGGAGCAGAGGCATCTCGGCCGCACCGGCCTGCGAGTGTCCCGGATCGGGCTCGGCACCCTCACATGGGGCCGCGACACCGACGAGCACGACGCCGCGGACCTGTTGAAGACCTTCTGGGAAGCGGGCGGCACACTCGTCGACACGGCCGATGTCTACGGGGGCGGGGAGGCCGAGTATCTGCTCGGGCAGCTCGTCGAGGGCCTCGTGCCGCGGCGCGATCTGGTCATCTCGACGAAGGCGGGCAGCGTGCCCGACCCGGACCGCCGCTTCGACGGCTCTCGCGGCCATCTCCTCGCCGCCCTCGACGCGTCCCTCGCCCGCCTCGGCACGGACTACGTCGACCTGTGGCAGGTCCACGCCTTCGATACGGCCACCCCGCTCGACGAGACGCTCCAGGCCCTCGACATCGCCGTGAGCAGCGGCCGCGCCCGGTACGCGGGCGTCTCCAACTTCTGCGGCTGGCAGCTGGCCAAGGCCGGCACGTGGCAGCTCGCCGCACCGGGTATACGCACCCGGCTCGCCAGTACGCAGATGGAGTACTCGCTGCTCCAGCGCGGGGTCGAACGGGAAGTGCTGCCGGCCGCGCTCGACCTCGGCATCGGCCTGCTCCCGTCGTCGCCGCTCGGCCGCGGGGTCCTCACGGGCAAGTACCGCAAGGCCACGCCCGCCGACTCGCGGGGAGCGTCCGACCACATGGCGCCCTTCGTCGCGCCGTACCTCGACGACGCCGCGACCCGCATCGTCGACGCGGTCATCACGGCGGCGGACGGCCTCGCGGTGACGCCGCTCCAGGTCGCCCTCGCATGGGTCCGCGACCGGCCGGGCGTGGCCGCCCCCATCATCGGCGCGCGCAACTCGCAGCAGCTCACGGCGGCATTGTCAGTGGAGGCCCTTAGTCTTCCTGACGAGATCTGCCAGGCGCTCGACGATGTGTCGGCGCCCGTGCACCGATATCCCGATCAGGACTGGAGCACGCTGTGAGTACGGAGCCCGCTGCCGCGGAGGGCCACCCGGGCCCGGCCGACACCGACGCGCCCCGCGCCGGGCAAGGCGCGGAGGCCACCGGCCCCGAGGAGACCGGCCCCGAGGCAGGGACCGGCACACCTGATCCGGACGAGACGGACGAGGGCTCCGGCGCCGCCACGGATCAGGACGGAGCCACCGCCGAAGGCAAGGACGAAGGCCCGTCCGAGGCCGCCGCCGAGATCGCCGCGCAGCGTGAGTTGCAGGAGCGGATCGCCCAGCGGAAGGCGGCCAAGGAAGGGCCCATCGCGGCCGGGGGGAAGCTGAGCGGTACGGCCGCCGACCTCCTCGCCGCGGTCCGGGCCGTCGAGAGCGGTGAGCGGCCCGCCGCCGTGTTCAGCGAGCCGGCACCGGCTCCCCGCAAGGTCGTCGCCGAGCCCGTCCGCCGTGCGCCGGCCGCCGCGCCCGCGGGGCCTGCCGAACCGGCCGTGGCGGCCGTCGACGCCGTGCGGGCCGTCCTGACCGAGGGCGGCGCCCCCGTCTCGCTCGCGGCTCCCGCCGCCGCGACGCTCGGCGAGGGCGCGGACAGCGCGCTCCGGGACGACCCCTGGCAGCTTCTGCGGATCCCTGGCGTGCGCCCCGAACAGGCGGACGGCTTCGCCCGCGCGCTGCTCGGCGCCGAGTGCGGCCCCGACGACGAGCGCAGGGGCCGCGCCGTCACGGTATGGCTGCTGGAACAGGCCGCGGTCGCGGGGCACACCGCCCTGGACGCGCCGCTGCTCGCTCAGGCGCTGGGCAAGCGCGCCGTGCCCGATCCGGACGAGGCGGTGCAGAGCGCCATCGCGGAGGGCGACGCGCTCGTATTCCAGGACGCGCTGGAAGAGCCGCCCGGAGGTCCGGACCGCGCCCCGGAGAGCGCCCGGAAGACCGCCGCGGAGGACGGGGCCGAGGACGGCTCGGAGGACGGCTCTGAGGACGGTGAGGAAACCGAGCGGCCGGTCCGGGTGCTCGTCGGCCTCGAGCGGTACGCGCTCGCCGAGGAGAGCCTCGCCGACGGGCTCGCCCGGCTGGTCAACTCCCTCTCCAAGGAAGACAGTTCACAGGCCCTCGCGGACTGGGAGCCTGCCGCGGCGGCCGCGTCCGGTTCCACCGCCGAGCTGATCAGGGCGTCCGCCGGACACGGCCTCGTCCTGCACACGGGCGCCGAGGCGGCCCGCGCCGAACCCGCCGCGCTCGTCCAGGCCGCGGCCCGCCTCGGCCTGCGCGTGTGCGCCGCGGCGCACACCGTCGACGGGCGGCGCCGCCTCGCCGAGCACTTCGGCCCCGGCGCCCCGGAGGGCACGGCGGTCACCGTGTCCGGCCTGCTGTCCGGCGCCGAGGGCCCGGGCCGGGACCGGGACGGCGCGCTCGCGGTGGACCTCCTGGTCGTCCTGGACGCGCCGCAGCTGGACGTGGAGACGGCCGCGATGCTCGCCGAGTCGCTCCCGGACGGCGCGCGGCTCGTCCTCAGCGGCGACCCGTCCGTCCTGTGGTCCGCGGGCCCCGGCCGGGTCTTCGCGGACCTCCTCGCGGCCCGCGTGTGCCCTCAGATCTCCTCCCGCACCCCGGACCCCGGCCCGGTCGGCGAGCTGGTCTCCGGCATCGGCGTGGGCGAGCTGAACCAGGTGGAGGCCCCCGGCAAGGAGGTGGTGATCGTGCCGGTGCGCGACGCCGCCGAGGCGATCCACCGTGCCGTACAGCTGGTCGCCGACTCGGTGCCGCGCGCGATCGGTGTGCCCTCCGATCAGACCCAGGTCATCACCCCGGGCCACGGGGGCGCCGCCGGGACGCGCGCGCTGAACGCGGCCCTCAAGGAGCGTCTCAACCCCGGCCCCGGCCGCTTCGGCGGCTTCGACCCGGACGACCGGGTCGCGTACGCACCGGCCCCTGGCCGCACCGTGTCCGGCCGGGTCGTGCGGGCCGACGCGGAGGGCCTGCACCTGGACTGCGCCGGGACCCCGGTCGTCGTACCGCAGGACGCGGTGGAGCGGACCCTGCGGCACGGGTGGGCGCTGACCGCGCACCAGGCGGTGGGACGGCGGTGGCCCGCGGCGGTGGTCGTGCTGCCGGGCGACGCGACGCAGGCCCTGAGCCGCCCGTGGGTGTACACGGCGTTCGGCCGCGGTGAGCGGCATCTCTCGGTGGTGCACGGCGCTGACGCGGCCCTCCCGCGCGCCGTGGCCGAGGTCCCGGCCAAGCCGCGTACGACGCGTCTGCAGACCCTGCTGCGCGCGCAGGTCCCTACGGCGCAGTAGGCACACAGCGGCAAGCGGGAGGGGCGGGCGGACCGAAGTCCGCCCGCCCCTCCCGCTCACTCGCTCACACCGTCACCGGCCCGCGTGTGCGGACCGCGTCAGGTCGGTTCCAGCTCGTCCTCCGTCGCGCCCGCGGCCGCGTCGGGCCCGTCGTCGGCGAGGTCGCCGTCCAGCTCGTCGTCGAAGACGGAGCTCACGTCGAAGCGGCAGACGACCCGCTGCGGATCGGCCTGATCGAACGGCGCGTCCAGCCACTCCCCCGGCTCAGCCGGTTCGTCCGAGGCCGTCACCCACAGTGTGGAGTCGCCCTCCTCCAAGCCGAACTCCTTGTGCCGGGAGGCGATTTCGTCGGGTTCGAACTCTCCGAAGAGGACACCGAGAGCAGCGTGCACGCTGTTCCCGATGGTCCCGACGGCCGCCGCGGCCCCGTCGACGAGGTCCGAGTCGGCCTCCACGTCGGCGACCCGCTGGGCCTGCGCGAGCAGTCGCTGCGGCTCCACCACGGCGTAGTCGCGGCGGATGAGCACGCTCAGGGCGTTCGGTTCCTCGGGGCCGGTGTACGGGGGCAGCGAGTCCTCCGTACCGGGAATCTCGAAGGGGGTGACCTCGTCGTAGCGGTCGTAGAGGAGCTCGTCGTACTCCTCGGCCGCCGCGGCCAGTTCGTTGAACGCTTCATAGACGGCCGGATCGTCCTCACCCGACCTGCGCTCGACAGCCGCCAGGTGGCGGTCGAGCGCAGCCTTGACCGCCTCGGCGGCGGCGCGTACCTCGGCAGCGGTGGGCTGCGCAGCATCAGACATAGTGCAGACGCTATCCGTACACGGCCCGTGCCCGCACAATAGATGCGATGCCGGAATACGAATTTGTCGACGTGTACGTCCCGCGCGGGGTCTCCCGCAAGGACGCCACACGCCTGCTGACCGACCACGCCGAGTACGGACACTGGGAGTTGGACCGCCTGAGCCTGTTGCGCGACGGCAGCCGCAGGGTGCGGTTGCGCCGGCGGATCATCCGCCAGCTGCGCGCCACGTGGTGAGTGAGCGGAGCGGGCCCCGTCAGTGCTGGGCCCGCTCCGCTCCGCACCTGCTCAGTCACGCCGTGTCACGCGGCGGTCACACGCCTGCCCGCGCCCGCCGGTAGAGGAGCGCGCCCGCGAGCAGGGCGCCCGCGCTGGCCGGCAGTACGGTACCCAGCGGCATCGAGCTACCGGTCTCGGCGAGCTGCTCCGAACCCTCGGGCTGGGTGACCGTCTGCGTCCCCGGGTGGTTCGGGGTGACGGGGTGGCTCGGCTTCGACGGCGTGACGGGGTGGTGGGGCGTGCCCGGCACGTTCCTCGTCGGAGGCTTGGTCGGCGGGGTCGTCGGCTCGCCTCCCGGCGAGTTCACACAGTCGTTGCCCCCCGCGGGGTTGAGCAGCCCGATGACCGAGACGCTGTTGCCGCAGGCGTTGACCGGCACGTGGACCGGGACCTGCACGTGGTTGCCGGAGCCGACACCGGGCGAATCGCTCGTGCCCCCCTCGGCCGTGGCGCCGCCGCCGTGGTGGTGGTGGCTCCCACCGGGGTGGCCGCCTCCCGGCTTCGACGTGTTGGCACAGTCGTTGCCCGCCGCGGGGTTGAGCAGCCCGACGACGTTCACGGTGTTGCCGCACGCGTTGACCGGGATGTCCACGGGGAGCTGGATCGTGTTGCCGGAAAGGACACCGGGCGATCCCGACGAGCCCCCCTCGGCACCGGAGTCGGCGTGGGCGTAGCCACCGGACACGGCGAGTACGCCGGTCGCGGCCGCCACGGTGATCAGGCCTTTGCGAGTGACCTGTCGCATAGCTTTAACCTGCCTTATGCCTTGCAGAATGCGCACGGGCATCCATACGCGTGCGCGGAATGCCCAATCGGCCCCGGAGCGCATGGCGCGCACTCCGGGGCCGATGGACTCAGGCCCTCAAGGGGCGATGCACAACAACGTCACTTGTTGACGCAGGCGTTGCCGAAGGCGGGGTTCAGCAGCCCGATCACGGACACCGTGTTGCCACAGGCGTTCACCGGGATGTGGACCGGAACCTGGATGACGTTGCCCGAGATGACACCGGGAGACTTCACGGCGGCACCCTGAGCACCGGAGTCGGCAGCGGCGATGCCCGCACCAGCGAGCACGAGACCACCCGTGGCAGCCGCAGCAGCGACGACCTTCTTGATCATTATTCCTCCTTGTTGGCAATGCAGTCCCAGCCGCGGACTGCACCCCCTGTAACGAGGAGGGGCTGATGAGGCTACGAGCCTATGTTTCCTTTCACTCTTCTCAGTCCAGTAGTACGCGCGGCCGAATATCCGGCGGCGCGGGCCCGTCGGGTCAGGACGCGTCGATGAACCGGTCGAGCACACGCACACCGAACTTGAGACCGTCGACCGGAACCCGCTCGTCAACGCCGTGGAACATGCCCGCGAAATCCAGCTCCGGCGGCAGCTTCAGCGGAGCGAAGCCGAACCCGCGGATGCCGAGGTCGTCGAAGGACTTGGCGTCGGTGCCGGCGGAGAGCATGTACGGCACCGCGCGGGCGATCGGGTCCTCGGCCTGGAGAGCCGTCTGCATGGCGTCGACGAGCGCGCCGTCGAAGGTGGTCTCCAGGGCCTTGTCCGCGTGCACGTCCTCGCGCTGGACGTTCGGGCCGAGGATGCGGTCGAGGTCGGCGAGGAACTCCTCCTCGTAGCCCGGCAGATACCGGCCGTCGATGTGCGCGGTGGCCTGCCCGGGGATCACGTTCACCTTGTAGCCGGCGCCGAGCTGGGTCGGGTTGGCGGTGTTCTGCAGCGAGGCGCCGATCAGCTTGGCGATGCCGCCGAGCTTGGCGAGCGTCTCGTCCATGTTCTCCGGGTCGAGCTCGGTGCCGAGCGCGTCGCCGAGCTCGTCGAGGAAGTGCCGCAGCGTCTTGGTGACCCGCACCGGGAACTTGTGGCGCCCCAGGCGACCGACGGCCTCGGACAGCTCGGTGATCGCGTTGTCCTTGTGGATCATCGAACCGTGGCCGGCCGTGCCGTCCACGGTCAGCTTCATCCAGTGCATGCCCTTCTGGGCCGTCTCGACGAGGTAGAGCCGCAGCTTCTCGTTGACGGTGAAGGAGAACCCGCCGACCTCGCTGATCGCCTCCGTGCACCCCTCGAAGAGGTCCGGGTGCTTGTCGACGAGGTGCCGCGCGCCGTACGTGCCGCCCGCCTCCTCGTCGGCGAGGAAGGCCAGGACGATGTCGCGCGGGGGCTTGCGGCCGCTGCGCAGCCGGTCGCGGACGACCGCGAGGGTCATCGCGTCCATGTCCTTCATGTCGACGGCGCCGCGGCCCCAGACGCAGCCGTCGGCGATCTCGCCGGAGAACGGGTGGTGGGTCCAGTCCGCCGCGTTGGCCGGTACGACGTCGGTGTGGCCGTGGATCAGGAGCGCGGGCCGCGAGGGGTCCTCGCCCTGGATGCGGGCGACCGTCGAGGCCCTGCCCGGGTGCGACTCGAAGATCTTGGGCTCGAGGCCCACCTCGGCGAGCTTCTCCGCCACGTACTCGGCGGCCTTGCGCTCGCCGGGACCGGAGTGGTCGCCGTAGTTGCTGGTGTCGATCTGGATCAGCTCACGACAGAGGTCGACGACCTCGTCCTCGCCCGAGACCGTCCTGCCCGTGCTCGACTCGCTCACGCCTGTTCCTCCCACTGTCGTTGCTGGTGGTCCCCCTCATCCTCTCTCTCCGGGAGCCGCGGCCCAAGGGCGGGCGGGTGTCGTCATCCGCCGTTCACAGCGGACGGGTGGCGGGATCTGGCACCCCTTCGGGCCTGGTAATGTTCTCTCTGTCGCCGCGGGGAACACCCCGCGAAGACAGACACCTTGTCCGGGTGGCGGAATGGCAGACGCGCTAGCTTGAGGTGCTAGTGCCCTTTATCGGGCGTGGGGGTTCAAGTCCCCCCTCGGACACCAGCTAAGACCCCAGTTCACCTGGGGTCTTTTGCGTTTCCGGAACTCTCGCAGGCCCTCTCCCCGTCAGGCGCTCGAAGAGCAGCGGCCTGGCCGCGCGCAGGGCCGTGGTGGTCGCTCCGAGAAGCACCGCGTCCGCTCCTGTCCTGCTGGGTTCGACGCGGGGGCGCAGCGGGGTGAGGCGGTGCAGGGTCTCGCCGACCGTGGCGAGCAGGAGGTCCGCGCCCCGGCCGACGCCGCCGCCGAGGACCACCAGATCGGGGTCGAGGACGGCGGTCACGGAGGCGACGGCGAGGGCGAGGCGCTCGCCTTCCTGGCGTACGGCGGCGAGGGCGGCGGTGTCGCCGGTACGGGCGGCGTCGAAGACGCGCTTGGCGGTGAGCGGGCCGGTCATGCCCAGGGTGCGGGCGGCGCGGACGACGGCGTCGGCGGAGACCGCGTCCTCCAGCATGCCGCGCCGGGGTGCCGCCCCCGACGCCGGTACGCCGTCCAGCGGCAGGAAGCCGATCTCGCCCGCGGCGCCGTGTGCGCCGAGGAACAGTTCGCCGTCGGCGACGACGCCCATGCCGAGGCCGGTGCCGATCAGGACGTAGACGAAGAGGTGGCTGTCGGCGCCCGCGCCGAAGGTGTATTCGCCGAGCGCGGCGAGGTTGGCGTCGTTGTGGACGGAGAGCGGGGTGCCGAGGCGGTCGCGCATGCGCTCGATGAGGCCGGGGCGGCCCCAGCCGGGCAGGTTGACGGCGTAGCGGACCCGGCCGGTGTGGCGGTCGAAGACTCCGGGGGTGCCCACGGCGGTGTGCACGATGTCGGCCTGGCTCAGCCCGGCGTCCTCGAGGGCCTGTTCGGCGCAGGTGACGGCGGCGTCGGCGACCGCTCCCGCGCTGCGGCCGCGGTTGCGTACCTCCGTACGGGAGACGATCGCGCCCGTCAGGTCGGCCACCGCCGTGCGCAGGCGGGCGCGGCCGATGTCGATGCCGAGGACGTGTCCGGCGCGCGGGTCGGGTTCGTAGAGGACGGCGACGCGTCCCCGGCTCTGGGCGTGGGTGCCGGCCTCGCGGACCAGGCCGGCGCGTTCCAGGGCGGCGAGGGCGGAGGAGACGGTGGGCTTGGACAGGCCGCTGTCGCGGGCGAGTTGGGCGCGGGAGGCGGGGCCTTCGAGGCGCAGGCGTTCGAGGAGCAGCCATTCGTTGTTGCTGCGCAGGCGCAGGCGGTTCCAGGGGGGTGTGGTCACTGGGCGCCCTCGGGCGGGGCCGTGACGTGGCAGGCCGCCGTGTGCCCCTCGGCGACCGGCTGCAGGCGCGGGGTGACGTGGTGGCACGCGTCGACGGCGAGCGGGCAGCGGGTGCGGAAGCGACAGCTGGGGGTGGGGTCGATGACGACGGGCGGGTCGGTCCTGGCGGCGGCCGCGTCGACGTCGAGGGGGGCGCGCGGGTCGGGGACGGCGGACAGGAGCAGCTCGGTGTAGGGGTGGCGGGGGTGGGAGAGGACGTCCTCGGTGGGGCCGGTCTCGACGACGTGGCCGCCGTACATGACGGCGATCCGGTCGGAGAGGTAGCGGGCGCCGGCGATGTCGTGGGTGATGTAGAGGATGGAGACGCCCTCGGTCTCGCGCAGGTCGGCCATGACGTTGAGCAGGCCGATGCGGATGGAGACGTCGAGCATGGAGACGGGTTCGTCGGCGAGGATCAGTTTGGGGCGGTGGGCGAGTGCCTGGGCGAAGCCGATGCGCTGGCGCTGGCCGCCGGAGAGTTCGTACGGGAAGCGGGACAGGACGTCGGCGGCGGGGGTGAGGCCGACCGCTTCGACGACGCGCTCGGCCTCTGCCTGGCGCTCGGCGCCGCTCAGTTCGGGGCGGTGCAGCTTGAGACCGCGCAGGATGCCGTGGGAGACGCGGTAGGCGGGGTTGAGGGAGGCGAAGGGGTCCTGGAAGACCATCGGGACGTCGCCGCGGTACGCGAGCTTCGCCTTGCGGCCGCGCTGGGCGGTCAGCGGCTGTCCCTCGTACCGGATTTCGCCGCTGGTGGGCTTGTGGACCTGGGCTACGAGGCGGGCGAGTGTGGACTTGCCGCTGCCGCTCTCGCCGACGAGGGCGACGATCTCGCGTGCGCCGATGGTGAGGTCGACGTCGTCGACGGCGTGCAGGACGCGGCGGGTGAGCCCGGTGCCGACCTTGAAGTGGCGGGTGAGGCCGATCGTTTCGAGCAGAGGGCTCATGAGACGGCCTCCGTGAGGTGCAGCAGGCAGCGGGAGCGGGCCGCGCCGACTTCGTACAGGGCGGGCTCGGTGTCGTGGCACTGCTCGTGGACGAGGGGGCAGCGCGGGTTGAAGCGGCAGCCCGCGGGCGGCGCGGCGAGGTCGGGCGGGCTGCCGGGGATGCCCTTCAGGGGGACGCGGGGGCCGCGGATCGAGGGGAACGCTTCGAGGAGCCCGCGGCTGTAGGGGTGGGAGGGGTGGTCGAAGACGGTGCGGGTGGGGCCCTGCTCGACGACCTGGCCCGCGTACATGACGAGGAGCTGGTCGGAGAAGTGGCTGACGAGGGACATGTCGTGGGTGACGAACACCACGGCGAAGCCGAGGAGTTGCTGGAGTTGCTTGATCTGGACCATGAGAGAGCGCTGGGCGACGACGTCGAGCGCCGAGGTCGGTTCGTCCATGATGACCAGGTCCGGGGTGAGCAGCAGCGCCATGGCGATCATGGCGCGCTGGCGCATGCCGCCGGACAGCTGGTGCGGGTAGCTGTGCAGATGGACCGGGTCGATGCCGACGAGGTCGAGGACCTCGGTGGAGCGGGCGCGGATCTCCTCGTGGGTGTAGGTGCCGTGCGCCGCCATGGCGTCCTTGTACTGGGCGGCGAGGGTGGCCACCGGGTTCAGGGCGTTCATGGCGGACTGCAGGACGACGGAGTAGTCGCGCCAGCGCAGGGCGTTGAGTTCGCGTTCGCCGAGGGTGACGAGGTTCTCGCCGCGGAAGCGGACAGCGCCGCCGGCGATGCGGGCGGGCGGGTTGAGCAGCTGCGCGACGGCGAACATCAGGGTGGACTTGCCGCAGCCGGATTCGCCGACGACGGCAGTGAACTGCCCTTTTTCGACGACGAGTTCGACGTGGTCGACGGCCGTGACCGGGCCGCGCGCGGTGTCGTAGACGACGGTCAGGTCGGTGACACTCAGCAGGGGTTCAGGCACCTTTGCGCCTCCTTCGTACGGGACGCAGGGCCGGGTTGCCGATCTCGTCGAAGGCGTAGTTGACGAGGGCGAACGCGACGCCGAGCAGGGCGACGCAGAGGCCGGGGGCGATGGACCACAGCGGAGTGCCGGTCTGCAGGGCCTGCTGGTTCTGGGCCCAGTAGAGCATCGTGCCCCAGCTCTGCGAGTTCGGGTCGCCGAGGCCGAGGAACTGCAGGCCGGCAGCACTCAGGACCGAATAGAGCGCGGCGCCGAGGAAGTTGGCGACGATCAGGGACGTCATCGTCGGCAGGACTTCGAAGGCGATGATGTACGAGCGTCGCTCGCCGCGCACCCGGGCCGATTCCAGGAAGTCCCGGTTGCGCAACGACAGGGCCTGGGCGCGCAGTTGGTTGGCGCCGTAGGACCAGCCGGTGAGGACGAGGACGGCGAGGATCACGGTGAGCGAGCCCTTGCCGGCGTACTTGGCGAGGATGATCACCAGGGGGAACGCGGGGATGACGAGGACGACGTTCGTCAGCAGGGACAGGAGGTCGTCGGCGATGCCTCCGAGGTACGCGGCGGAGACGCCGATGATCACGGACAGGACGGTGGCGAGCGCGCCGGCCACGACGGCGATGACCAGTGATTCCCGGGTGCCGTGGATGAGTTGGGAGTAGATGTCCTGGCCGAGCGCCGTCGTGCCGAGGAGATGGGCGGTGGACGGGGCGAGGCGCGGGGCGAAGTTCGCCTCGTCGGGGTGGTCGACGGAGGTGAACAGGCCCGGGAACGCGGCGACGACGGTGAAGATCAGCAGGATCACCGCACCGGCCATGGCCTTGCGGTTGCCGCGGACCGCCCTCCACAGGCCGCCTCCCGCCCGGGTGCGGGCGGAGGCCTTCTCGGGAGGTGGGGCGGTGATGGCGGTGGTGGTCATCGGGCGCTCACCCCTTCGCCCTGGCTCGTGGATCGAGCCACACGGTCGCGATGTCCACGGCCAGCAGCGCCACCAGCACCGCGACGGTGAAGAGCATGAACAGGGCCTGCATCAGCGGGTAGTCGACGTTCTGGACGGCGTTGTAGAGGAGGTAGCCGATCCCGGGGTAGTTGAAGACGTACTCGATGAGGATCGCGCCCGAGATGACGAAGCCGAGCGACATGGCGAAGCCGGCCAGGTTGGGCAGGATCGCGTTGCGGGCCGCGTAGCCGTACATGATGCGGCGGGACCCGAGGCCCTTCGCGCGGGCCATCCGGACGTAGTCCTCGGCCAGGGTCGTGATCATGTTGTTGCGCATGGTGAGGATCCAGCCGCCGATCGTGGTGATGAGCAGCGTCGCCGCCGGGAGTACGGCGTGGGAGAGCACGCTCCCGACGAAGCCCGGGGAGAAGCCGGGCACGATCGTGGTGTCGTAGTTGAAGTTGGCGGGGAGCCAGCCGCCGGTGCCCTGCGAGAAGACCAGGATCAGCAGCAGGCCCACCCAGAAGTACGGCAGCGCCGACGTGATCACGAAGATCGGCGGGAGGATCGCGTCGAGGGCGCCGCCGCGGCGCCAGCCCGAGACCGTGCCGATGAGTGTGCCGAGCACGAAGGCGAGGACCGTGGTGATGCCGACGAGGCCGAGGGTCCAGGGCAGGGCGCCGCCGATCAGCTTGGTGACCGGCTCGCCCAGCGTCTGGCCGATGGAACGGCCCCAGTTGCCGGTGAACATGTGGCCCAGATAGTCGAAGTACTGGACCGCCACGTTCTGGTCGGGCTTGAAGCCGAACGACGTCAGCATCTGTTCGAGCGCGTCCCGGGAGACCCGGCCGCGGGTGCGCACGACGAGCGCGTCGACGGGGTCGCCCGGCATGAAGCGCGGGATGAAGAAGTTCAGGGTGAGGGCCGCCCAGAGCGTCAGCAGGAAGAACCCCAGGCGACGCAGTATGAAGCGCACAAGTCACCGCCTACTGGGCCGACTTGGAGTACAGGTGGGTGAGCACCTGGCCCGTGTCGGGGAAGTTGTAGGCCGCGGGCTGGGCGTAGGGGTTGTCCTCGGTGGGCCAGCCGGCGATGTCCTTGGTGTTGTACTGGAACCAGTCGACCGCCTCCACGACGGGGATCACCGGGACGTCGTCGATCATGTACTGGGCGACCTGCTTGACGATCTCGACCTGCTTCGTCTCGTTCGCCGACGCGTAGTCGTTGAGCAGCTGGTCGACCTTCGGGTTCTTGTAGCGCTGATAGTTGCTGGTGGCGTTCTTGCCGAGCGGCGCGGTGTTCGCGGAGTGCAGCATCTGGCGCAGCTCGTAGTACGGGGTCGGGCCGCTGGTCTGCTGGTTGTAGTACGCCAGGTCGTAGTCGCCGGTGTAGAGCTTGCCGACCATGGTCTGCTGCGCGAGGTCCTGGACGGTGAGGTCGATGCCGACGGCCTTCAGGTTCTGCTTGATGACGTTGAGCGAGGCGTCCCAGTCGGTGTAGCCGGTGATCGTGATGATCTTGAGCTTGAGCGGCTTGGACGGGGAATAGCCGAGCTCGCCGAGAAGCTTCTTCGCGCGGGCCGGGTCCGGCTTGTCGAAGCCGGCCTTTTCCACGGCCGCCTTGTCGTAGTACTTGTCGAACGTCGGCGTCACGATGCCCGACTGGTTCGCGGCCGGTTCCTGCCCGCCGACACCGATCTTGGAGACCTTCTCGCGGTCGATGGCGTACGAGATCGCCTGCCGGACCTTGAGATTGCTGGTCATCTTGTGGGACGGGTCGAGGTTCGGGTACATGCCGACGTTGAGGACCGGCGGCGACCAGGTGTGGTTGTCGGCCGACTTGTCCAGGTAGAACTGCTTGATGCCGGGGATGAACTGACTCCCCCACTGCGCCTTGCCGTTGGCGAGGTCGAGGTTGGCGGGGCCGTTGTCGAGGTAGGCCGGGTACTCGACCTTCTGGATGTACGGCTTGCCCGGCTGCCAGTAGTCGGGGTTGGCCGTGTACTGGATGTTGTTCGGCGAGCAGGGGTTGACCTCGAAGGGGCCGGTGCCGACGGGCTTCTTGTCCACCCAGGTGTCGGGGTGGGCGGCGGCCGCGCCGGTGCCGAAGACGTGCTCGGGCACGATGGCGACCTGGTGGGCGAAGGCGTAGAAGTAGGGCTGCGCCGCCTTCTCGAACTTCAGGGTGACCTTGCCGCCGGAGGCGGTGGCCGACTGGAGTCCGGCCGTGGTCCAGAGCGCGTACAGGTCGGTGGACGGGACGCGCTTCATGAGGTTGAAGGTGAACGCGACGTCCTTGGCGGTGAACGGCTTGCCGTCGTTCCACTTCACGCCGGAGCGGACCGTGAAGTCGATCTGCGTCTTGTCGGCGTTCCACTTGTAGCTCTTGGCGAGCATCGGCGTCTCGGCCGCGTCCTTGAGCGTATTGACGTAGATCAGGGGTTCGTAGACGAAGCCGATGGACGTGTTGTAGACGGCCGGGTTGAACGGATTGAAGTTGCAGGTCCAGGTCTGCCCCGCCGTGTTGGCGATGGTGACCGTGCCGCCCTTCTTCTTCGGGCCGCTGCTCTGTGTGGCGTTGTTGCCGTCGGAGTCGCCTTTGTGCTTGGTCTCCGAACAGGCCGTCGCCGTCACGGCGAGCGCGCCGATGACCGCTGCGGCGAGGATGCGCGTGGGCCTCATGTCCTGCCAGTCCCTTCGTGGGCCGGGTGCGTCAGGTTCCGGTGCGCGCGGCCTCGACGGCCAGCGCGAGTGCCCCGAGCAGGGGCGCGTCGTACGGATGCGCTGCGGGTACGAGCTGGGGCGGATAGGGCACGGCCGCGTCCAGGGCGTGGCGCAGCCCGTCGTGCAGCGCCTCCCAGGAGCGGACCATGCCGCCGCCGACGACGATCCGCTCGGGATCGACGGCGATGGCGAGGTTGACGAGGTGGAAGGCCAGCTCGTCGATGAACTCACCGATGTGCCCGGTGAGTTCGGTAGATCCTTGCGCCTGCGCGGCCTGACTGAGGGCCTTGCCGCTGACGACGTCCTCCAGCGGGATCCGGTCTCCGGAGGCCAGGCCGACATCGGCGGGTGCCCGCAGGTTGTAGCCGATCTCGCCGGACGCGCCGTGCCGTCCGGTCAGGACCGTGCCGCCGGCCACGATCGCGACGGCGAGGCCGGTGCCGAGGTTGACGTACAGGCCCGGGTCGCAGTCCTTCAACGCTCCGGCATCGCACTCGTAGCGGGCCGCGGCCTTCACGTCGGTGGCCAGGCGCAGCTCGGACTCCGGGAATTCCAGGGCGAGTTCACGTCCCAGTGCGAGGTCTTCCCAGCCGGGGATGTTCGGGGAGAGGGCGACACCGTCGGCACCGGGGATGCCGATGGTGGACACCCCGACGGCGACGGGTTCGCGACCGTCGAGAAGGATGCGGGCGGCGCCCACGGCCCTTTTGAGGCCTGCCTGTGCGCCGTGCTCCGCCGCGGTCTCGACGGTGAGGTCGTGCAACCGGGTGCCGTGCCGGTCTGCGACGGTCAGGGCCGTCTTGGTACCGCCGAAATCGAGGGCGAGGACGACAGGCGTGGATGGAGGCACGTTCACATGGAGCTCCTCACACGGGAGGGAGGCGCCAGTAAAGTTACGTAACTAAACGAGGTGGCCCGGACTGTACGCTCGATGCGCCTCGCGCGTAAGTCCCCTCGCCCACAACGGAGTTGATGATCTTTCGGAGCCTCCAGAGCTTTCGGAGCTTTCCGGTCTTTCGGAGCTTTCGGGCAACGGCAAGGCCCCCGGAAATCCCGGGGGCCTGCCTGATCGGTGCGCGCGTGGTCAGCCGGTGAAGCCGGCGGTGATCTTCGTGAACTGCCAGTTGTCCTGGCTGATGCCGGAGCAGTTCTCCGCCACTCCCCCGCCCGCGCACGGCCGGTCGCGGTTGACCGACCAGAAGGCGAGGCGTGCGATGTGGTGGCTGTTGGACCAGTCCTTGACCTGGGTCCAGATCGCCGGCGTCGTGGTCTCCGCCTGGTCGCTGATGCCGTTCATGCCGGAGATGCCGATGTGCGCGTACGCCGTCGTGTCGTCCCAGCCGAAGACCGACTTGAGCTTGGTCTTGAGGCCCTCGGCGGCGTTCACGGTGTTGCCGTACATGTCGGAGCCGCCGCCGAAGTCGAACGGCATGATCGTGAAGACGTCGATGTCCGCGTTCAGGGCCTTGGACTGCTCGATGAGCCGGTTGCCGTAGTACGTCGGTCCGGTCGTCGAGGTGCCGAAGGTGAGGATCGTGCGCAGGCCCGGGTTGTTGGCCTTGACGATCTTCAGGGCGCCCAGGATGCGGTCCTGGACGGCTTCGTTCTCGAACTCGTCGGAGTTCTCGATGTCGACGTCGATGGCCTTGAGCCCGTACGCGTCGATGACCTTCTGGTAGGCGCCCGCGAGGGCTTCGGGGGTCGAGCAGTTGGGGCCGAGCTTGTTGCCGCTCCAGCCACCGATGGACGGGACGACATCGCCGCCAGCGGAGCGGATGGCGTTGATCGCGGTCTGGTCCTGGCCGCCGGTGAGGGCGCGCTGACCGTCCCACGCGGGGTTGCAGCCGCCGGAGGAGAGGATGAACGCCATCGTGAACCACTTGACGCCGGTCGCGTTCATGACCGTGGCCGGGCTCGGCGGGTCACCCCAGCCGGTGTAGAAGTACGGGGCCGCCTGCTTGAATCCGGTGCCGCCGCCGGAGCCCTGATCGGTCGTCACGGAGACCGAGTTGGAGGCGGCCGAGGCGTTGCCGGCCGCGTCATGGGCCTTGACCGTGAAGGCGTACGCGGTGCTCGGGGCGAGGCCGCTGACGGTGGCGCTCGTGCCGGAGACCGTCAGGAGCTTGTTACTGCCGCCGCTGTAGATGTCGTAGCCGGTGACTCCGACGTTGTCGCTCGCCCCGGTCCAGGACAGGGAGACGCTCGTCGAGGTCTTGCCGGTGGACTTCAGGGCCGTCGGGGCGGTGGGCGCCTGGGTGTCGCCGCCCCCGCCGCCGGGCCCGTCGAGGCTGATGTCGTCGGCGTAGTAGGTGCCCTGCGCGTACCAGCCCTGGGTGTAGATGGTGGCGCTGGTCTGGGAGGCGCCGGTCGTGAACTGCACCGTGAGTTGACTGTAGGCCGTCGGGGACTGCGTCCAGGTCGAGGCGCCGCCGTCCACGCCGAGGTAGACGTAGTTGCCGCGCACCCAGCCGGAGAGGGTGTACGCGGTGTTCGGCTGGACGGAGACGGTCTGGCTGCACTTCGCGTTGTCACTGGAACTGGCCGCGCCGGACAGGGCTTTGGTGCCGCCGTGGACCGGGCTCGACACGACCGAGCCGAGCCCGCCGGAGCAGGTCCACGGGCTCGTGCTGCCGCTTTCGAAGCCCGCGTTGGACAGCACGTTCGCCGCCTGTGCGGTGGTGGGGAGGGCGACCGCACCGGCCACGGCCAGTGCGGCGGATCCGATGAGGGCGAGGAGGCGGGGCCTTGCGGAGCGTCTCTTGCGTCTGGAGAACACATGAACTCCCGGTGGGGGCAAGGGGATTGGACCGGACACCAGCGGCGCGCGAGGCGCGACCACCAAGCTGGTATGGACCAATCCCCTTGTCAAGACCCCGCGTTCACTCGGCTCACTCGTGTCCGGGCGCCCGCACGTTCCACTCCGCGATCACCGGTCGCCCGTGTTCCGTCGAAAGGCGGCTCACCGTCCCGGTCGCCAGCTGGAACAGCCGGCCGTCCGCCGGGGCGAGGCCCAGGCGGCGGGCCGTGAGCACGCGCAGGACGTGGGCGTGGGCCACGAGGACCACATCGCCCTCGGCGAGCGCGGGTGCCACGCGGGCCAGGACGCGGTCGGCCCGCTCGCCCACGGCTCCCGGGGACTCGCCGGGCCCGCCTTCGGGACCCTGCGGGACGCCCTGGGTCCACAGGTCCCAGTCGGGGCGGGTGCGGTGGATCTCACGGGTGGTGACGCCTTCGTAGGCGCCGTAGTGCCACTCATGGAGATCCGCCTCGGTCCTGGCCCCGCTCAGGCCCGCGAGGTCGGCGGTGCGGACCGCGCGGCCGAGCGGGCTGGTGAGGACGAGGGCGTACGGACGTCCGGCGAGGAGCGGGGCGAGGGACTTGGCCTGTTCCTCGCCGTGCTGAGTGAGGGGCTTGTCCGTCCAGCTGGTGTGCTGTCCGGACAGGCTCCACTCCGTTTCGCCGTGGCGGACCAGCAGGAGGTCGCCCATGGCTGTCGTCTCCTTCTGAATTACTTCTTCTCGACGGCGTGGCCGCCGAACTGATTGCGCAGGGCGGCGATCATCTTCATCTGCGGCGAGTCGTCCTGGCGCGAGGCGAAGCGCGCGAAGAGGGAAGCGGTGATCGCGGGCAGCGGCACCGCGTTGTCGATGGCCGCCTCGACGGTCCAGCGGCCCTCACCGGAGTCGGCGGCGAAGCCGCGCAGCTTCTCCAGGTGCTCGTCGTCGTCCAGCGCGTTGACCGCCAGGTCGAGCAGCCAGGAACGGATGACCGTGCCCTCCTGCCAGGAGCGGAAGACCTCACGCACATCGGTGACGGAGTCGACCTTCTCCAGGAGCTCCCAGCCCTCGGCGTAGGCCTGCATCATGGCGTACTCGATGCCGTTGTGAACCATCTTGGAGAAGTGCCCGGCGCCGACCTTGCCGGCATGGACATAGCCGAAGTCGCCTTCGGGCTTGAGGGCGTCGAAGACCGGCTGGACGCGGGCGATGTGCTCCTTGTCGCCGCCGACCATGAGGGCGTAGCCGTTCTCCAGGCCCCAGACACCGCCCGAGACACCGGCATCGACGAAGCCGATGCCCTTGGTGGCGAGCTCGGCGGCGTGCTTCTCGTCGTCGGTCCAGCGGGAGTTGCCGCCGTCCACGACGATGTCGCCGGGCGAGAGCAGTTCCTTGAGCTCGTCGATCGTGGACTGGGTGGCGGCGCCCGCGGGGACCATCACCCAGACCACGCGCGGGCCTTCGAGCTGCTCGACGAGCTCGGCGAGGCTGCTGACGTCGGCGAGGTCGGGGTTGCGGTCGTATCCGATGACGGTGTGGCCTGCGCGGCGGATGCGCTCGCGCATGTTGCCGCCCATCTTGCCGAGGCCGATGAGTCCGAGCTGTATCGCGGTCATGTCTGTCTTCACTTCTTCCGGAGCGTGCGGTACGTGGCGACGAGCGCCTGGGTGGAGGCATCGAGGCCGGGGACGTCGACGCCCTCGGTGAGGGCGGGTTCGACGCGCTTGGCGAGGACCTTGCCGAGCTCGACGCCCCACTGGTCGAAGGAGTCGATGTTCCAGACGGCGCCCTGGACGAACACCTTGTGCTCGTAGAGGGCGATGAGCTGGCCCAGGACGGAGGGGGTGAGTTCCTTCGCCAGGACGGTGGTCGTGGGGTGGTTTCCCTTGAAGGTGCGGTGGGGCACCTGCGCCTCGGGGACGCCTTCGGCTCGGACCTCGTCGGCGGTCTTGCCGAAGGCGAGGGCCTGGCCCTGCGCGAACAGGTTGGCCATCAACAGGTCGTGCTGGTCGGCCAGTTGAGCCGAGAGCTCGCCGACCGGGCGGGCGAAGCCGATCAGGTCGGCCGGGATGAGCTTCGTGCCCTGGTGGATGAGCTGGTAGTAGGCGTGCTGCCCGTTGGTGCCGGGGGTGCCCCAGACGACGGGGCCCGTCTGCCAGTCCACCGGGCGGCCCTCGCGGTCCACGGACTTGCCGTTGGACTCCATGTCGAGCTGCTGGAGGTACGCGGTGAACTTGGACAGGTAGTGCGAGTACGGCAGGACCGCGTGCGACTGGGCGCCGTGGAAGTTGCCGTACCAGATGCCCAGAAGGCCCATCAGGAGAGGGGCGTTCGCCTCGGCGGGGGCCGTGCGGAAGTGCTCGTCGACGAGGTGGAACCCGTCGAGCATCTCGCGGAACGCGTCCGGGCCGATCGCGATCATCAGCGAGAGGCCGATGGCCGAGTCGTACGAGTAGCGGCCGCCGACCCAGTCCCAGAACTCGAACATGTTGGCCGTGTCGATGCCGAAGTCGGCCACCTTCTCGGCGTTCGTCGACAGGGCGACAAAGTGCTTCGCGACCGCGGAGTCGTCGCCGAGCGCGTCGAGCAGCCAGCTGCGCGCGGAGGTCGCGTTGGTGATCGTCTCGATGGTGGTGAACGTCTTCGAGGCGATGATGAACAGCGTCTCGGCCGGGTCGAGATCCCGCACGGCCTCGTGCAGGTCCGCACCGTCCACGTTCGACACGAATCGGAGCGTCAGGTCCCGGTCCGTGAAGGAGCGGAGCACCTCGTACGCCATCGCGGGACCGAGGTCGGAGCCGCCGATGCCGATGTTCACGACGTTCTTGATCCGCTTGCCGGTGTGGCCCGTCCACTCGCCCGAACGGACCCTGTCCGCGAAGGCGGCCATCTTGTCCAGCACGGCGTGGACCTCGGGGCCGACGTTCTCACCGTCGACCTCGATCACCGCGTCACGCGGGGCCCGCAACGCCGTGTGCAGCACGGCGCGGTCCTCCGTCGTGTTGATCTTCTCGCCGCGGAACATGGCGTCGCGCTGCCCGAACACGTCGGTGGCAACGGCCAGTTCCTGGAGCAGGGCGAGCGTCTCGTCCGTGATCAGGTGCTTGGAGTAGTCGATGTGCAGGTCGCCGACCTGGACCGTGTAGCGCGCGGCGCGGTCCGGGTCGGTGGTGAACAGATCCCGCAGATGGACCTGGCGCTGCTTCGCGCGGTGGTCCGAAAGGGCCGTCCACTGGGGGCGGACCGTGAGGTGCGGGGTGGTGTCAGGCATGTTGAACGCGCTCCTTGGTGCCGTCGCCGCGCAGGGCGACGGCGTACATCTCGTCCGCGTCGAGGCGGCGGAGTTCTTCGGCGATCAGCTCGGAGGTGGTGCGGACCTTGAGGGCCAGGGTGCGCTGCGGCTGGCCGGGCAGGGTGAGCTGCGCGAGGGGGCCCTCGGGACGGTCGATGCGGATCTCGCCGCCGGCCGTGCCGAGGCGGACGGCCGTGACGACCGGGCCCGCGGTGGTGACGCGCTCGACGGGCACTCCGAGGCGGACGCCCAGCCAGCGGGCGAGCAGCTCGGCGCTGGGGTTCTCGGCCTCGCTCTCGACGGCCGCCGAGATGATCTCGGCGCCGGCCTGGTCGAGGGCGGCGGCGAGCATGGAGCGCCACGGCGTGAGGCGGGTCCAGGCGAGGTCGGTGTCGCCGGGGGCGTACGAGGCGGCGCGGGCGGCCAGCGCGGACAGCGGGTCCTCGACGGCGTACGTGTCGGTGATGCGGCGCTGGGCGAGCGCACCCAGGGGGTCCTTGGCGGGAACCTCGGGGGCGTCGACGGGCCACCAGACGACGACGGGGGCGTCCGGGAGCAGCAGCGGCAGGACGACGGAGTCGGCGTGCTGGCCGACCTCGCCGTACAGGCGCAGCAGGACGGTCTCGCCGGTGCCGGCGTCCGCGCCGACCCTGACCTCGGCGTCGAGGCGGTTGCCCTGGCGGTCGCGGGGCGAGCGGGCGTGCCGCTTGATCACGACGAGGGTGCGCGAGGGGTGCTCGCGGGAGGCCTCCTCGGCGGCCTTGATGGAGTCGTAGGCGTTCTCCTCGTCGGTCACGATGACCATCGTGAGGACCATGCCCACGGCCGGGGTGCCAATCGCCCTGCGGCCCTGCACCAAAGCCTTGTTGACCTTGCTTGCCGTCGTGTCGGTGAGGTCGATCTTCATGGCCTGCGCCAGCTCCGTCCGTCTCGTGCGAGCATCTCGTCCGCTTCCTTCGGGCCCCAGCTTCCCGAGGCGTACTGCGCGGGCCGGCCGTGGGTGTCCCAGTGGCCCTCGATCGGGTCGAGGATCTTCCAGGACTCCTCCACCTCCTCCGTGCGGGGGAAGAGGTTGGCGTCGCCGAGCAGGACGTCCAGGATGAGCCGTTCGTACGCCTCCGGGCTGGACTCGGTGAAGGACTCGCCGTAGGCGAAGTCCATCGACACGTCCCGGATCTCCATCGACGTACCCGGCACCTTCGAGCCGAAGCGTACGGTCATGCCCTCGTCGGGCTGGACCCGGATGACCACGGCGTTCTGGCCGAGTTCCTCCGTGGCGGTGGAGTCGAACGGGGAGTGCGGGGCGCGCTGGAAGACGACGGCGATCTCGGTGACGCGGCGGCCGAGGCGCTTGCCGGTGCGCAGGTAGAACGGGACGCCCGCCCAGCGGCGGTTGTCGACCGACAGCTTGATGGCCGCGTAGGTGTCGGTCTTCGACTTGGGGTCGATGCCGTCTTCCTGGAGGTAGCCGGGGACCTTCTCGCCGCCCTGCCAGCCGGGCGCGTACTGGGCGCGGACGGTGTGCTCGCCGAGGTTCTCGGGCAGCCGCACCGACTTGAGGACCTTGAGCTTCTCCGTGAGGAGCGACTCGGCGTCGAAGGAGGCCGGCTCCTCCATGGCGGTCAGCGCCATGAGCTGGAGGAGGTGGTTCTGGATGACGTCGCGGGCGGCGCCGATGCCGTCGTAGTAGCCGGCGCGGCCGCCGATGCCGATGTCCTCGGCCATCGTGATCTGCACGTGGTCGACGTAACTCCGGTTCCAGATGGGTTCATACATCTGGTTGGCGAAGCGGAGGGCCAGGATGTTCTGGACGGTCTCCTTGCCGAGGTAGTGGTCGATGCGGAAGACCTGGTCGGGGGCGAAGACGTCGTGCACGATCGCGTTGAGTTCGCGGGCGCTGGCCAGGTCGTGGCCGAACGGCTTCTCGATGACGGCGCGGCGCCAGGAGCCCTCAGGTCCGTCGGCGAGGCCGTGCTTCTTGAGCTGCTGCACGACCTGCGGGAAGAACTTCGGCGGCACGGAGAGGTAGAAGGCGTAGTTGCCGCTGGTGCCGCGCTTCTCGTCGAGGTCGTCGACGGCCTCGCGCAGCTGCTTGAACGCCGTGTCGTCGTCGAAGTCGCCGGGGATGAAGCGCATGCCCTCGGCGAGCTGCTGCCAGACCTCCTCGCGGAACTCGGTGCGGGAGTGCTCGCGCACCGCGTCGTGGACGACCTGGGCGAAGTCCTGGTCCTCCCAGTCGCGGCGGGCGAAGCCGACGAGCGAGAAGCCCGGCGGCAGCAGTCCGCGGTTGGCGAGGTCGTATACCGCCGGCATCAGCTTCTTGCGGGACAGGTCGCCCGTGACGCCGAAGATGACGAGGCCGGAGGGGCCCGCGATGCGCGGCAGGCGGCGGTCGCGGGGGTCCCTCAGCGGGTTCTGCCAAGCAGTGGTGCTCACTTGGCCTGCGCCTCCTTGTCGGCGAGGCGGCCGGCGACCGTGCCGAGCAGGTCGTTCCACGCCACGTCGAACTTGGCGACGCCCTCGTCCTCCAGCTGCTGCACGACCTCGTCGTAGGAGATGCCGAGCGCGTCGACGGCCTTGAGGTCGGCGCGCGCCTGCTCGTAGCCGCCCGTCACCGTGTCGCCGGTGATCACGCCGTGGTCGGCGGTGGCCTTCAGGGTGGCCTCCGGCATGGTGTTGACCGTGCCCGGGGCGACGAGCTCGTCGACGTACAGGGTGTCCTTGTACGCGGGGTCCTTGACGCCGGTGGAGGCCCACAGCGGGCGCTGCTTGTTGGCGCCGGCGGCCTCCAGCTTGCTCGCCCGCTCGGAGGCGAAGACCTCTTCGTACGCCTCGTACGCGAGACGGGCGTTGGCGAGGGCGGCCCTGCCCTTGAGGGACTCGGCCACGTCGGTGCCGACCTGGTCGAGGCGCTTGTCGATCTCGGCGTCGACGCGCGAGACGAAGAAGGAGGCGACGGAGTGGATGCCCGCCAGGTCGATGCCCGCGGCCTGCGCCTTCTCCAGGCCCGCGAGGTAGGCGTCCATGACGGCCTTGTAGCGGTCGAGGGAGAAGATCAGGGTGACGTTGACGCTGATGCCGAGGCCGATGACCTCGGTGATGGCCGGGAGGCCCGCCTTCGTCGCCGGAATCTTGATCATGACATTCGGGCGGTCGACCAGCCAGGACAGCTGCTTGGCCTCGGCGACGGTGGCCACGGTGTCGTGGGCGAGGCGCGGGTCGACCTCGATGGAGACGCGGCCGTCGCGGCCCTGCGTCGCGTCGTACACGGGGCGCAGGATGTCGGCGGCGGCGCGGACGTCGGCGGTGGTCATCATGCGGACCGCCTCGTCGACGGTGACGCCGCGGGTGGCGAGGTCGGCGAGCTGCTCCTCGTAACCCTCACCGGAGCCGATGGCCGCCTGGAAGATCGAGGGGTTCGTCGTGACGCCCACGACGTGGCTGTTCTCGATCAGTTCGGCGAGGTTGCCGGACTCGATGCGCTTGCGGGACAGGTCGTCCAGCCAGATGGAAACGCCTTCGCCGGCAAGGGACTTGAGGGGCGTGACGGTGGAGTCGGCGTTGCTCATGTTCTTCATCTTCTTTCGGGTGTCCGGGTGCGTACGGGTCAGGCGCGGGCGGCGGTGAGGGACTCGCGCGCCATGGCGGCGATGTTGTCGGCGGTGAAGCCGTACTCGGCGAAGAGCGTGGCGGCGTCGGCGGAGGCGCCGAAGTGCTCCAGGGAGACGATGCGGCCGGCGTCGCCGACGTAGCGGTACCAGGTCAGGCCGATGCCGGCCTCGACGGCGACGCGCGCCTTCACGGACGAGGGCAGGACGCTGTCCTTGTAGTCCTGCGACTGCTCCTCGAACCACTCGACGGACGGCATCGACACGACGCGCGTGCCGATCCCCTCGGCCTCCAGCTGCTCGCGGGCGGCCACGGCGAGGTGCACCTCGGAGCCGGTCGCGATCAGGATGAGGTCGGGCGTCGCGGTGGACGCCTCACGCAGGACGTAACCGCCCTTCGCCGCCTGCTCGTCGAGCTCGTACGTGGGCACGCCCTGGCGGGTCAGCGCGAGGCCGTGCGGGGCGGGCTTCGTGGTGCCGCGGCGCAGGATCTCGCGCCAGGCGACGGCGGTCTCGTTGGCGTCGGCCGGGCGGACGATGTTCAGACCCGGGATGGCGCGCAGGGAGGCGAGGTGCTCGACGGGCTGATGCGTGGGACCGTCCTCGCCCAGGCCGATGGAGTCGTGGGTCCACACGTACGTGACGGGGAGCTGCATCAGCGCGGACAGACGGACGGCGTTGCGCATGTAGTCCGAGAAGACGAGGAAGGTGCCGCCGTAGATGCGGGTGTTGCCGTGCAGCGCGATGCCGTTCATCTCGGCGGCCATCGAGTGCTCGCGGATGCCGAAGTGGATCGTGCGGCCGTACGGGTCGGCCTCCGGCAGCGGGTTGCCCTTCGGCAGGAACGAACTGGCCTTGTCGATCGTCGTGTTGTTCGAGCCCGCGAGGTCGGCCGAGCCGCCCCACAGCTCCGGGATGACCGGGCCGAGCGCCTGGAGAACCTTGCCGGACGCGGCCCGCGTCGCGACCTTCGTGCCCTCGTCGAAGGACGGGAGCGCCTGCTCCCAGCCCTCGGGGAGACGGCCGGCGACGATGCGGTCGAGGAGGGCGGAGCGCTCGGGCTCGGCCGTGCGCCACTCGCCGAGCCGCTTGTCCCACTCGGCGTGCGCGTCGGCGCCGCGGTCGAGGGCTCCGCGAGTGTGGGTGATGACGTCGTCGGCGACCTCGAAGGTCCGCTCCGGGTCGAAGCCGAGGACGCGCTTGGTGGCGGCGATCTCCTCGGCGCCGAGCGCGGAGCCGTGGGACGCCTCGGTGTTCTGCGCGTTCGGGGCGGGCCAGGCGATGATCGTGCGCATCGCGATGATGGACGGGCGGCCGGTGTCGGCCTTCGCCGCGGCCAGGGCCTCGTACAGGGCGTGCACGTCGGTGTCGCCGTCGGCCTTGGGCTCGACGCGCTGGACGTGCCAGCCGTAGGCCTCGTAGCGCTTGAGGACGTCCTCGGAGAACGCGGTGGCGGTGTCGCCCTCGATGGAGATGTGGTTGTCGTCGTAGACGAAGACGAGGTTGCCGAGCTTCTGGTGGCCGGCGAGGGAGGACGCCTCGGCGGAGATGCCCTCCTCCAGGTCGCCGTCGGAGACGATCGCCCAGATGGTGTGGTCGAAGGGGGACTCGCCCTCGGGGGCCTCGGGGTCGAAGAGGCCGCGCTCGTAGCGGGCGGCCATCGCCATGCCGACGGCGTTGGCGACGCCCTGGCCGAGCGGGCCGGTCGTCGTCTCGACCCCGGCGGTGTGGCCGTACTCGGGGTGGCCGGGCGTCTTCGAGCCGTGGGTGCGGAACGCCTTCAGGTCGTCGAGCTCCAGCTCGTAGCCGGAGAGGAAGAGCTGCGTGTAGAGGGTGAGGCTGGTGTGGCCCGGAGAGAGGACGAAGCGGTCGCGGCCGGTCCACTCGGGGTCGGCCGGGTCGTGCCGCATGACCTTCTGGAAGAGGGTGTACGCGGCGGGGGCCAGGCTCATCGCCGTGCCGGGGTGGCCGTTGCCGACCTGCTGCACGGCGTCGGCCGCGAGCAGGCGCGCGGTGTCGACGGCACGCCGGTCGAGGTCACTCCACTCGAAGGGGCCGAGGGCGTCCGGTGTCTGCGTGCTCATCTGTACGACTTCCTTCGCATCCGTATGGCATCCGAGGTACCGAAAGGCACCACCCGACCGGGACTAAAGCCCTGGTCGAGCTACCTAAGAATCTAAAGGTCATACTTTTGGCGCGGCAGGTGCCCCCGTGCCAGCGTTCGGTGAAAATGGGACACGTACCAGAGTCCGAGCCGGTTCGAGTCGAGGAAAGTGGATGACGGAGCAGGGCGGCGCACATCCGAGCGCACATATGGGAGCCGCGGAGCACATCCGTACGTATCCCTTCGACCCGAGCGCCAGCGTGTCCGGGGTCGGGATACAGATCGGCCCGATGGGCACGGAGGGTCCCTGGGCGGGCGGGGTCGGCCTGTCGCGCCGCGTGCACCGGATCGACTTCCACGTCCTGCTCTTCTTCCGCGAGGGCCCGGTCCACCACATGATCGACTTCACGGAGTACGAGGTCGGCGCCGGCGACATCCTGTGGATCCGGCCCGGCCAGGTGCACGGCTTCTCCACGGGCGAGCGCTACGTCGGCACCGCGCTCACCATGCAGCCCGGCTTCCTGCCGCGCGCGATCGTCGAGGCGACAGGCCTGTACCGCTACGACCGGCCGCCCCTGCTCCACCCCGACGAGGCCCAGCTCGCCGCCCTGGACGCCTCGTTGGACCAACTCCAGCGCGAGTACCTGGACACGGCGACACTCCC
This sequence comes from Streptomyces sp. NBC_01003, assembly GCF_045162695.1. NCBI lineage: Bacteria > Bacillati > Actinomycetota > Actinomycetes > Kitasatosporales > Streptomycetaceae > Streptomyces > Streptomyces sp. NBC_01003. Next base: position 7,801,423 of record NZ_CP108707.1, on the reverse strand, counting down.
GCTCAGCCTGCACACATCGGTCCTGCGGCACTCCCTGACGGCCTTCATGCTGCGGGTCGCCCATGTGTCGGCGCAGGCGGCGGCGGACGAGTGCAGGCCGCAGCCGGACACGACGTTCAGCCGCTTCCGCACGGCGGTCGAGCAGGGCTTCACCACGAACCACAGCGTGAGCGCGTACGCGGACGAGCTCGGCTACTCCCGGCGCACCCTCGTCCGCGCGGTGCGGGCGGCGACGGGCCAGACCCCGAAGGCGTTCATCGACCGCCGGGTGACCCTGGAGGCGAAACGCCTGCTCGCCCACACGGACCTGCCGGTGGGCCGCATCGGCGTGGCCGTCGGCGTCGGCGACTCGGCGAACTTCTCGAAGTACTTCCAGCAGCACACGGGCGTGACACCAGCGGCATTCCGGGCCGAACAGGCCTGACACGGGCCCTTTCCGCCAGGTATGCACGGGCCTGCGGCGGCCCCATTTCACCCTGTGCAACGAGGGGTTGACCGTTCCCCTGCCGCCCCTTACGGTGCTCGCACCTCCCACAGGTATATCGATTAACCACTCCCGGTTGGAGACATACCGCTGTGCCCCCTGTGCCCTCGACGATGAGTCGGCGCGGATTCCTCGCCGCCGGTGGCGCGCTCGCCGCCGCTTCCGCCCTGTCCGGCTGCTCCGCCCTCGCCGCTGCCGACGACGACCCCGACACGCTCGTGGTGCACAGCCAGCTCGGCACCACGGCCCCCGGCTCCCCCACCTATCTCTCGGCCCTGGACCGGTTCCGCAAGGAGACCGGCCTCAAGGTGCGCAACCTCGTCAACGGCGACGACCTCGCTCAGGTCTACGAGACCTCGCGACTGGCCCGCAAGGAGCCGGACGTCGTCATGGTGAACCTCTACGACAAGACGCTGGCCTGGACCGATGTCGGCGCCACCGTGGACGTGAAGGGCTACCTGGACGACTGGGGGCTGCGCGAGCGCGTGCTGCCCGTGGCCCTGGACGCGTGGACCGACGGCAAGGGACGGCTGCGCGCGTTCCCGTACTTCGCCACGAACTGGCCGGTCGCCTTCAACCGGGCGCTGCTCGACAAGGCGGGGGTCGGCGAGATCCCCGCCACCGGGGACCAGCTCATCGCCGCCGCACGGAAGTTGCGCAGGAAGAACATCGCGCCGGTGACCGTCGGCGGCAACGACTGGACCGGGCAGAAGCTGCTCGCGCAGATCATCCAGACGTTCCTGACCGAGGACGAGGCCAGGCACGTCTACGCGACCGGGGACTTCGGCAGCCGGGGCGCGCGACAGGGGATCGACTACTTCGTCGAGCTGCGCGACGCCGGGGTGTTTGCCGACAAGGCCCAGGGCCTCACCTCGGATTCGATGACCACACAGTTCAACACGCAGGCCGCGGCGATGCAGTCGGCGATGTCGTCGGCGCTCGCGAAGGTTCCGGAGCCGGTGGCACGCCACACGGACGTGGGTGGCTGGCCGCTGGCGCCAGGGGCCGCGCACGACAAGCCGACGATCCTGCGCACGTACACGCTGATCGGCTTCTGGATCAGCCCGAACGGCACGAAGAAGATCGACGCCGTCGAGAAGTTCCTGCGGTTCATGTACCGCGCGGACACCGTCTCCCGCTTCATCAAGGAGGCCGGGCGCGACATGGCGCTGCGGTCCGACGCGGTCAGTTCGGACTTCCCGCTGGTGGCGGCGGCGCAAGGGCTCGGCGGCGATGTGGGCCAGGTCCTGCTGCCCGACCTGTTCGTCCCGCCGGCCGCTACGCAGCCGCTGATCACGGCGACGAGTACGTCCTTCACGCGCGGCACGAGCGCGGCCAAGGTCCGCTCGGTACTCGAGGCCGCGTACCGCGGCGTCTGACCGCCCGCCCCCATCTCTCCTCATCCGTAAGGGAGTTGCTCATGACGACGATGACGTCGACAGCGGGCGAGACCGCGGTCCGCCGCCCCACCCCGCCTTCCCCGGACACCGCCCGGCGGCCGCGCCGCCAGGGCGGCACGATCCTCGCGCTGCCCGCGCTCGTCTGGTACCTCGTGTTCATGGTCGGCCCGCTGGTCGCCATCTTCGTGGTGGCGGCGCTGCACTGGCCGGGCATGCTGCAGCCGGTGTCGTTCGCCGGGTTCGACAACGTGCGCACGGTCTTCGACGACCCGGTGTTCTGGGACGCGGTGAGCAACACGGCGATCCAGCTCGTCGTCGCCATCCCCGTGATGGTGGTGTGCGCGTACATGCTGGGCTACTACGTCGCGCAGAAGCCGCCCGGCCACAAGGTCATCCGGTATCTGCTGTTCATCCCCGGGCTGATCTCGACCCCGGCGAAGGCCATGGTCTTCTACGCGGCCCTCTCCCCCGACGGTCTGGTCAACGGCGGCCTGAAGGCGGTCGGTCTCGGCTCGCTCGCCGACGCGTGGCTCGCCTCGCCGTCGACCGCCCTCGCGTGTCTGATCGCGCTGGACATCTGGGCCGGGATCGGGTTCACGGCGGTGCTGTTCGCGGCGCGGCTCGGCAGTGTGCCGGACGAGCTGGGCGAGGCCGCACAGCTCGACGGGGCCGGGCACTGGCGGACCATGTGGCGCATCCACTTCCCGGTGATCAAGGACTATGTGGGCGTCGTGACGATGCTCCAGTTCCTGTGGACGCTGTTCGGCTCGGCGCAGCATGTGCTGCTGCTGACGCAGGGCGGCCCGGGCAGTTCGTCGACAACGCTGTCGTTCCTCGTCTACCAGAAGGCGTTCATCGCGGCCGACCTCGGCTACAGCCAGACCGTCGGTGTCTTCCTCTTCCTCACCGGGCTCGTCGGACTGCTCGCCATCCGGCGCGCGTTCCGCCAGAACCACTGATCGGAGCCGTCGCCATGAAGTCCGCCAAGCACAGCCGCCTCGGCAGGTCCTGGCTGCCCGCGCACATCCTCGTCTGGCTGTACGCGGTGCTCCTGGTCATCCCCCTGTACTACTTCGTCGCCTCGGCGTTCAAGACGAACGAGGAGATCTTCGCCAGTCCGTTCGCGCTGCCGTCGGCGTTCGGCCTCGGCAACTTCACTACCGCCTTCCACAGCGCCGACCTTGGGCTCGCGGTCGTCAACTCGGCCCTGGTGACGGTGTTCTCGCTCGTCCTGACGCTCGCGCTCGCGATCCCCGCGGCGTTCGCGCTGGCCCGCTCGACGGGCCGGCTCGCCTCCGTGGTCGAGAGTGTCTTCTCGCTGGGGTTCCTGATCCCGACGTTCGCGGCGCTCTTCCCGACGTTCCTGCTCGCCGCGGCCACCGGCCTGTTCCACACCCGCACGTTCATGATCCTGTTCCTGCCGGCCACGGCGATGCCGCTCTCGGTGGTGATCCTGGTCCAGTTCATGCGGACCATCCCCAGGGAGATGGAGGAGGCGGCCCGCATGGACGGCGCCTCGACCTTCGCGGTGCTCCGGCACGTGTACACGCCGATGTGCCTGCCCGGCATCGCGACCGTGCTGCTCCTGAACTTCCTGACGTTCTGGAACGAGTACCTGTACTCGCTCGTGATCATCGGCCCTGACCCCGCTCAGCGCACGGTCCAAGTGGCGCTGCCCACGCTGAAGTCCATCACCGGCACGGACTACGGGGTCCTGACCGCGGGGACCGTCCTCACCCTCGTACCGGTGTGGATCGTCTATACGGTGCTCCAGAAGCGGATGCAGCAGGCACTCGTCAGTGGGGCGGTGAAGATGTGAGCAAGGCCCGTACCGGAAGCCGGCCGACCATCAAGGCGGTGGCGGCCGCGGCCGGTGTGTCGACGGCGGCGGTGTCGCAGGCGTTCAACGACAAGGGGCGCCTCGCCGAGCCGACCAGGCGGCGGATCCTCGACGCGGCGGCGGAGCTCGGCTGGTCGCCGAGCGCGTCGGCGGCGGCGCTGCGCAGCGCCCGTACCCGTACGCTCGCGCTCGTCGTGCGCAGGCCCACCAACGTGCTCGGGGCCGACCCGCACTTCAGTGAGCTGATCACCGGCATAGAGGGAGAGTTGGCGCCGCGCGGCTACGGTCTGCTGCTGCACTTGGTCGCCGGTGTCGACGAGGAGAGCGCGCTGTACGAGCGGCTCGCCGCGGAGGGCCGGGTCGACGGGGCCGTCCTCACGGACGCGCGGGCCGACGACCCGCGCCCGGCCCTGCTGCGCCGCCTCGGGCTTCCGTCGGTGCTGCTCGGCGCACCCGACCCGGAGGCCACCGTGCCGACCGTCGGCCTCGGCAACCAGGGGTCGGGCGTCCACGAGGCGGTCGACCACCTGCTCGGGCTCGGCCACCGGCGCATCGCGTACGTCTGCGGGCCCGCCGACCTCCAGCACACCCGGCTGCGCCGCACGGTCTTCGAGGAGACACTCGAACTCGCCGGGCTCCGGCCCGTCGCCGTCCTGAGCACCGACTTCTCGGAGGGGGCCGCCGTCGCCGCGACCGAGGAGCTCATCGGGCGCACCGAGCGGCCCACCGCGATCGTGTACGCCAACGACTCGATGGCCGTGTGCGGCATCGGCACCGCCCAGCGGGCCGGCCTCGCCGTGCCCCGGGACCTGTCCGTCATCGGCTACGACAACCTCCCGCTCGGCCGCTGGCTGCACCCGCGCCTGACGACCGTCGACCAGCAGGTGCAGCGGGTCGGTGCGGCCGCCGCGCGCGTGCTGCTCGCCCGGTGCGGCGAGGACGTCCCCGAGACACCCCTCGAAGGGCGCCCGCACCTGGTCGTCCGCGAGTCGACCGGCCCCGCAACCCCCTTGACAGATCCCGCATTTCAACGGAGCTAGGTACCACCATGCGACGCCACAGCGCCCACCTCACCCACGACTCCGCCGTCCGGCCCTGGCTCGGCGCCAACTTCTGGTCCCGCACCGGCGGTCCCCTGATGTGGCGCGACTACGACCCGAAGACGGTGCGCGAGGAACTGGCGGTGCTGCGCGAGCACGGCCTGAACATGACCCGCTCGTTCTTCTACTGGCCCGACTTCCACCCCGAACCGCACCGGATCGACGAGGAGTTGTGCGAGCGCTTCCGCGACTTCCTCGACGCGCACACCGAGGCGGGCATGGGCACCGTGCCGACGTTCATCGTCGGCCACATGTCCGGCGAGAACTGGGATCCGGCCTGGCGCGGGGGCCGCGACCTCTACGAGGACGTGTGGATGGTCGGCCGCCAGGCGTGGTTCGTGTCGCAGATGACGCGCCGCTTCAAGGACCACCCGGCCGTCACGGGCTGGCTGATCACCAACGAGATGCCGGGCTACGGGCGGATCTACCAGGTCGACCCGCCCTCCAGTGACGTCGTCACGGCGTGGGCGCAGGCCATGTGCAACGCCGTGCGCGCGGCCGGCGGCACCCAGCCCGTCTCCCTGGGCGACGGCGCGTGGGGCATCGAGGTGACGGGCCGCGACAACGGTTTCTCGCTGCGGGACACCGCCGAGTACGTCGATTTCGTGGGCCCGCACGTCTACCGCTCCGACACGGACCGGCCGCGCCAGCACTACCGTGCCGCGTTCGAGTGCGAGCTCGCGGCCGTCACCGGGCAGCCGGTGGTCCTGGAGGAGTTCGGCCTGTCGACGGACACGGTGTCGGCCGAGAACGCGGGCGTGTACTACCGCCAGACCCTGCACAACTCACTGCTGGGCGGCGCGACGGGCTGGGTCGCCTGGAACAACACGGACTACGACGACCTGTGGGACCGGTCCCCCTACGACCACCACCCCTTCGAGATGCACTTCGGCATCACGGACAGCACGGGCGCCCCGAAGGCCCCGCTCGTCGAACTCGCCGCGTTCGCGAAGGTGCTGGAGCAGGTCGACTTCACGCGCTGCCGCCGCTCGGACGCCGGGGCCGCGCTCGTCGTGCCCGCGTTCCTGGAGCGCGGCTACCCGTACAGCCGCCCCGCCGACCGCCCGCTCATCTTCACCTCGCTCCACCAGGGGTACGTCGCGGCGCGCGCCGCGGACCTGGCGGTGGGCCTCACCCGGGAGGCGGACGGCCTCAGCGAGGACGCGCAGCTCTATCTCCTCCCCGCGACAAGGCAGTTGACGACCCGCACCCGGCGCGCACTGGCACGGCGGGCCACCGAGGGAGCCACGGTCTACCTGTCGTTCTGCTCGGGCGAGCACCCTGGGACGCGCGGGCCGTGGTTCGACGACCTGGACGGGCTGTTCGGCGTCGAGATGCAGCTGTCGTACGGGGTGGCCGAGCCGATCGAGGACGACGTCCTGGAGATGACGTTCACGACGGACTTCGGGGGCATCAGGGCCGGTGAGACCCTGCGCTTCCCGGTCGCGGGCAACGAGGACAGCCGGGCGTACCTGCCGGTCGAGGCGCGCGACGCGGAGGTCGTCGCCGTCGACGCGCACGGCCGCCCGGCCCTCCTCTCGCGGGCCACGGGCCTCGGCCGCACCGTCCTCGCGACGTATCCGCTGGAGCACATGGCCGCCCGCACGGCGCACGTCAACCCGGAGCAGACGCACCGGCTGTACGCGGCGCTCGCCGAGGTCGCCGGTGTGGCACGGCCCGTGACGGTCGAGAGCCCGTATGTGTCGGCCGACGTGCTGGTCCACGAGGACGGGCGGCGGTTCGTGTGGCTGGTGAGCCAGTCCGGGCAGGAGATGACGGTGCGCCCGCAGGCCTCCGGGACGCTGCACGACGCGGGGACGGGCGAGCCCGTCACGGACGTCGCACTGGACCCGTACGGCGTGCACGTCCTGGAACTGCGGTGAGCGAGCCGCTGTACCGCGACCCGGCGGCCCCGGTGCGCGAGCGCGTGCGGGATCTGCTCGGCCGGATGACGCTCACCGAGAAGGTCGGACAGCTCAACCAGCGGATGTACGGCTGGCACGCGTACCAGCGCGCCGGCTCGGGCCATCGGCTGACGGACGCGTTCCGCTCCGAGGTCGCCGCGTACGACGGCATGGGTGCCCTGTACGGGCTCCAGCGCGCGGATCCGTGGTCCGGGGTGACCTTCGCCGACGGGATCACGGCGGCGGACGCGGCGGGTGTCGCAGACGCGGTACAGCGGCACATCGTCGAACAGACGCGGCTCGGCATCCCCGTGCTGCTGGTCGAGGAGGTCCCGCACGGCCACCAGGCGCTCGACGGCACCGTCCTGCCGGTGAACCTGGCCGTCGGATCGACCTGGGACCCGGACCTCTACGAGGAGGCTGCGGCCGCGGCGGCGGCCGAACTGCGGGCCAGGGGTGGCCATCTGGCCCTGGTGTCGGCGCTCGACCTCGTGCGCGATCCGCGCTGGGGCCGGGCCGAGGAGTGCTTCGGCGAGGACCCGTATCTGGCGGCCCGCTTCACCGAGGCGCTCGTACGGGGCATGCGGCGGGCCGGGGTCGGGGTGGTGCTGAAGCACTTCGCGGGCCAGGGTTCCTCGGTGGGCGGGCGCAACAGCGCGGCCACCGAGCTCGGCGTCCGCGAGCTGCACGAGATCCATCTGGCGGCGGCGCGGGCGGGGGTCCGTGCGGGCGCCGCGGGCGTGATGGCGGCGTACAACGAGTTCGACGGTCTGCCGTGCGCCGCGAGCCGGTATCTCCTGGCCGAACTCCTGCGGGAGCGCTGGGGGTTCGACGGCATCGTGATGGCCGACGGGGGCGCGCTCGACCGGCTGACGCGACTGGCGGGCGATCCCGCGGCGGCGGGCGCGCTCGCCCTGGCGGCGGGCACGGATCTGAGCCTGTGGGACGACTGCTTCCCGCGACTGGGCGAGGCCGTCGAGCGGGGGCTCGTCGCGGAAGAGACCGTGGACACAGCGGTGGAGCGCGTCCTCGCGCTCAAGTTCCGGCTCGGCCTCTTCGAGCGGCCGTACGTCGGGAAATCTGAACAGCCTTCCGGTATACGGGAGTTGAGCGAGCGCGTGGCCCGGGAGTCGATCGTGCTCCTGGAGCACGACGGGGTGACACTGCCACTCGGCCCTTCCCTGCGCCGCATCGCGGTCATGGGTCCCGGCGCGGACTCCGTTCCCGGCCAGATCGGTGACTACACCGCGCCGCAGCGGCCCGGCTCGGGTGTCACCGTGCTCGACGGGATCCGGGCGGGGGCCGCGCCCGGTGCCGAAGTGACGTACGCGCGCGGGTGCGAGCTCGTCGGCGGCGACCTGTCCGGCGTACCGGAGGCGGTCGCTCTGGCCGCGTCGGCCGAGGTGGCCGTGCTCGTCCTCGGCGGGTCGAGCGCCCGCGAGGGCGACACACGCTTCGAGGCCAACGGGGCGGCCGTCGTCTCCTCGGGGAACCCGGTAGGCATGACCTGCGGCGAAGGCGTCGACTTGGCCGATCTGCGCCTGCCGGACGGGCAGTCGGCGCTGCTCGACGCGGTGGCGGCGACGGGCACCCCGGTCGTCGTGGTCCTGGTCCAGGGCCGCCCGCACGCGCTGCCCGACCTCACGGGGAAGGCGAGGGGCGTGCTGTGCGCCTGGTATCCGGGGCCGTGGGGCGGACGGGCGGTGGCCGACGTGCTGTTCGGGGCCGCGTCGCCGACGGGCCGGCTCCCCGTGTCGGTGCCGCGCTCCGCCGCGCAGCTGCCGGTGTTCTACAACGCCAAGGACCACGGCTACTGCGGCTATGTGGACCAGAGCGCCACCGCGCGGCACCCATTCGGCCACGGCCTGTCCTACTCCACGGTCGAGTACCGGGCACCCCGCCTGGCACGCTCCGAAGTCAGGGCCGATGAACCCGGCACCACCTGCTCCGTCACCGTGACCAACACCGGGACGCGGCCCGTGCGCGAGACGGTGCAGCTGTATGTGCGCCGGGTGTCGGGCGGTACGTCGTGGCCGCGGGCGCGGGAGCTGCGCGGGTTCGTACGGCTCGACCTGACGCCCGGCGGGAGCGCCGAGGCCGTGTTCGCCCTCGACGCCGAGGTGCTCGCCTCGGTCACCCGCGGCCTGGACCTCGCCGTGGAGCCCGGCGAGTTCTCGATCGAGACGGGACCCTCGTCGGACCGCACGCGGGGCGCGGCACTGACCGTGACGCGGTGACAGGGGTGGGGGCCGGGTGATCGGCTGCGGAGCTGGTTGAATCGTCCGTATGTCACGCCCCGCCCCCACCTGCCCCTGCGGGCTCCCCTCCGCGTACGACGCCTGTTGCGGCCGGTATCACTCCGGAGGGGCGAACGCGCCCACCGCCGAGGCCCTGATGCGGTCCCGCTACTGCGCCTTCACCGTCAAGGACGCCGCGTATCTGCTGCGGACCTGGCACCCGGCCACCCGGCCCCCGGCCATCACCTTCGAGCCGGGGATGAAGTGGACCGGTCTGGAGATCCTGGGGACGAGTGAGGGGTCGGCCTTCCACACCACCGGCACCGTGACCTTCCGGGCCCGCTACACCGACGGCGGGCGGCCCGGCTCGCTTCACGAGCGCAGCCGGTTCATACGGCTCGACGGCGCCTGGGTGTACGTGGACGGCGACTTCATCGAGTAGGGCCCGGCCCTGCAATCAGGGCGCGAGGATGTCCAGTTCCTGGAGCGCGCCCACCGCGATCTCGCGCGTGAGCGCCTCCGCGCGGATCGCGTCCCCCTCCCGGACGGCCTCGGCGACGTGCACATGCAGCGACACGGCCGCCGGGTCCGGGTCCTCGAACATCACCTGGTGGTGCGTGCGGCCCGCGAGGACCTCCGCGACCACGTCACCGAGCCGGGCGAACATCTCGTTGCCCGACGCGTTCAGGACGACCCGATGGAACTCGATGTCGTGGACGAGGTACGCCTCCAGCTGATGGCCGCGTGACGTGGCGACCATGCCGAGCGCGCACTCGGTGAGCGCCGCGCACTGCTCGGCCGTGGCGTGGGTCGCGGCGAGCCCGGCCGCGACCGGCTCGACCGCGGAACGCAGCACCGTGAGGGAGCGCAGCTGCCGCGGCCGGTCCGCGCCGGCCAGCCGCCAGCGGATGACCTGCGGGTCGTAGACGTTCCACTCCTGCGTGGGCCGTACGGTCACGCCGACCCGGCGCCGGGACTCCACGAGGTGCATCGACTCGAGCACCCGTACGGCCTCCCGCATGACCGAGCGCGACACCTCGTAGCGCTGGGCCAGTTCGTCCGTGCGCAGCACGCTGCCCGGTGGGTACTCCCCCGCGGTGATGGCGGGGCCGAGGTTCTCCAGTACGTGGGCGTGCAGCCCCCGGCCCTGTGTGGTCATGACGTCAGCGTACGAGGCGGGCTGACGGAATAAAAAGTCAGACTTTTACGTCACAGTCTCTTGAATTTGTCCGACCATTTAGGTTTCAGTGGCGTGACACAGCGATGTCGAAGAAGACAGCGAGGACGCGATGAAGACACGACGCACCCCCCACGTCGTCGTAGTCATGGGCGTGGCAGGGACCGGCAAGACCACGATCGGCCCCCTGCTCGCAGACAGGCTCGGCGTTCCGTACGCCGAGGGCGACGACTTCCACCCGCCGGCGAACATCGCCAAAATGTCGGCCGGCACCCCCCTGACCGACGACGACCGGTGGCCGTGGCTCGACGCCATCGGCGCCTGGGCGCACGGCCGGGCGGGACTCGGCGGCGTCGTCAGCAGCTCCGCCCTCAAGCGGAGCTATCGCGACCGGCTCAGGGCCGAGGCCCCCGGAGTCGTGTTCGTCCACCTCACGGGTGACCGCGCCCTCATCGAGGACCGGATGTCGCACCGCCAGGGCCACTTCATGCCCACGGCCCTGCTGGACTCGCAGTTCGCCACGCTCCAGCCGCTCGCGGCGGACGAGGCGGGCGTCGACGTCGATGTGTCGGGCAGCCCCGAGGAGATCACGGAGCGGGCCGTCGTGGCCCTCGCCGACCTCGAGGGACAGTCCCCGTCCCCTCAGCGCCCTGCGCTGAAGTAGCCCAGAAGTCCCCACCATCACCAAGGAAAAGCCGTGACCAGTCTCAGCGTCGAGACGCTGGCAGCGGATGCCGTCGAACCGATCACCTCGGCGGGCCACGCCCAGCTGGGGATCGCCGTCCTCGCGGGCATCGCTGTCATCGTTCTGCTCATCACGAAGTTCCGGGTCCACGCCTTCCTGGCGCTGACCATCGGTTCTCTGGCCCTGGGAGCCTTCGCGGGCGCCCCCCTCGACAAGACCATCGTCAGCTTCACCGCGGGCCTTGGTTCCACCGTGGCCGGTGTGGGTGTACTGATCGCGCTCGGCGCGATCCTGGGCAAGCTGCTCGCCGACTCCGGCGGCGCCGACCAGATCGTCGACACGATCCTCGCCAAGGCGGGCGGGCGCGCCATGCCGTGGGCGATGGTCCTGATCGCCTCGGTGATCGGTCTGCCGCTGTTCTTCGAGGTCGGCATCGTGCTGCTGATCCCGGTCGTCCTGATGGTCGCCAAGCGCGGCAACTACTCGCTGATGCGCATCGGCATCCCGGCCCTCGCCGGCCTGTCGGTCATGCACGGCCTGATCCCGCCGCACCCCGGCCCGCTCGTCGCGATCGACGCCGTCGGCGCCAACCTCGGCGTCACGCTCGCCCTGGGTGTCCTCATCGCCATCCCGACGGTGATCATCGCGGGTCCGCTGTTCTCGAAGGTCGCCGCCCGCTGGGTGGACGTCCAGGCCCCGGACAAGATGACCCCGGCGCGGGCCACCGACGACCTGGAGAAGCGTCCGAGCTTCCGCGCGGCCGTCGCCACGATCCTGCTCCCCGTCGTCCTGATGCTCGCCAAGGCGCTCGTCGACATCGTCGTGGACAAGCCCGAGCACACCGTGCAGCGCGTCTTCGACGTCATCGGCTCGCCGCTGATCGCCCTGCTCGCCGCCGTGATCGTCGGTATGTTCACGCTGGGCCGCGCGGCCGGGTTCACCAAGGACCGGCTGTCCTCCACCGTCGAGAAGTCGCTCGCCCCGATCGCGGGTGTCCTCCTCATCGTCGGCGCGGGCGGCGGCTTCAAGCAGACCCTCATCGACTCCGGCGTGGGCCAGATGGTCCTCGACATCTCCAAGGACTGGTCGATCCCGGCCCTGCTGCTCGCCTGGCTGATCGCGGTGGTCATACGCCTCGCCACGGGCTCCGCCACCGTCGCGACCATCTCGGCGGCCGGCCTCGTGGCGCCACTCGCGGCCGACATGTCGACCGCGCACACGGCACTGCTGGTCCTCGCGATCGGCGCCGGCTCGCTCTTCTTCAGCCACGTGAACGACGCGGGCTTCTGGCTGGTGAAGGAGTACTTCGGCCTGAACGTCGGGCAGACCATCAAGACCTGGTCCGTCATGGAGACGATCATCTCGGTCGTCGCCGGTGGCCTGGTCCTGCTGCTGTCCCTGGTCATTTAGCGACGGGAGTACCGAGCCATGACCCACCCCCTCTTCGACATCAGCGGCCGCACGGCCCTGGTGACCGGTTCCAGCCGCGGGATCGGGTTCGCCCTGGCCCGCGGCCTCCTGGAGGCCGGCGCGACCGTCGTCCTCAACGGACGCGACGAGTCCGCCCTCGCGGACGCGGCCGAGCGGCTGTCCCGGCAGACGGGAAACAGCCCGGTCCACACCGCGGCGTTCGACGTCACGGACGGACCGTCCGTGGCCGCCGGAGTCGCCGGGGTCGAGGAGCGGGTGGGTCCGCTCGACATCCTCGTCAACAACGCGGGCATGCAACTGCGCGCCCCGCTCCTGGAGTTCACCGACGCCGACTGGCACCGGGTGATCGACACCAATCTGACGAGCGCGTTCCTGGTGGGCCGTGAGGCGGCCCGCGGCATGGTCGAACGCGGCCACGGAAAGATCATCAACATCTGCTCGCTGCAGAGCGAGGTCGTGCGGCCCGGCATCGCGCCCTACGCCGCCACCAAGGGCGCCCTGAAGATGCTCACCAAGGGCATGTGCGCCGACTGGGGCCCTTCCGGGGTCCAGGTCAACGGGCTCGGCCCCGGCTACATCGAGACCGAGCTGACCGAACCGCTCGTCCGCGACGAGGAGTTCAGCGCCTGGGTCCGCCGCAGGACCCCGGCCGGCCGCTGGGGCCGCACCGACGACCTCGTCGGCGCCACCCTGTTCCTGGCCTCACCCGCGTCCGACTTCGTCAGCGGGCAGATCCTCTACGTCGACGGCGGCATGACGAGCGTTCTCTAGAAGACCTCATGGCTGGAGGAGACCTGATGCTGGGCTGCGTGATCCACGGCGCGGGAGATCTGCGCGTCGACGAACTCCCCTTCCCCGAACCCGGCCCGGGTCAGGCGCTGGTCGCCGTCCGCTACGGCGGGGTGTGCGGCTCTGACCTGCACTACTGGCGCCACGGCGGCGTCGGCGACTTCCGGCTCCAGGAACCCATGCTGCTCGGCCACGAGGTCGTGGGCACGGTCGTCTCGTACGGGGACGGTGCCACCGGCCCCGCGCCCGGCACGGCCGTCGCCGTGCACCCCGCCACCCCCTGCGGGACCTGCCCCGAGTGCGTCGACGGGCGGCGCAATGTGTGCCGCGACACCCGCTACCTCGGCAGCGCGGCCCGCACCCCGCACGTCCAGGGCGGATTCGCCGCGCGGATCGCCGTCCCCGCCGGCCAGTTGAGGGCCGTACCGGCCGGGCTCCCGCTCGACCGGGCCGCCCTCGCCGAGCCCCTCGCGGTGGCGCTGCACGCGGTGCGCCGGGCGGGACCGGTCGCGGGCCGGCACGTGCTCGTGACCGGCGCGGGCCCCATCGGCTGCCTCGTCGTCGCCGCGGCCAAGGCGGCCGGGGCGGCCCACGTGACCGCCACCGATCTCCTCCCCGAAGCTCTCCGGTACGCGGAACTCGCCGGCGCCGACACCCTCGTACGCGCGGACGACCCGGCCGACGAGGGCTGGCCCGACGAGGCCCACGCGGCCGTCGAGGCTTCGGGCGTGGCCGCCGGGCTCGACAGCTGCCTGCGCCATGTGCGGCGCGGCGGTGTGGTCGTACAGCTCGGGATGCTGCCGCCGGGGCAGAGCCCGTTCGCGGGGAACCTCGTGGTCAGCCGGGAGATCGAGCTGCGCGGGGCGTTCCGCTTCGACACGGAGTTCGACGACGCGCTGCGCCTGCTCGCCGAGCGGCCGGGGCTGGCTGAGCTGATCAGCGCGGTGGTCCCGGTGGCGGAAGCGGAGTCGGCGTTCGTGCTGGCCGCGGACCGCGCGCGGGCGTGCAAGGTCCTGCTGGACTTCGGCGCGGGCGCGTGACGCGGCGCCTTCAAGGCAGCCACTCGCCGTGTTCGCGCTCGGCCCACTCCCTCCCCACGAACCCGGTCCGCATCCCGAGGCGCGCCTCGGGGTCCGCCCACGCCTTCGCGATGTGCCCGGCGACCACGATGCCGAGGGCGAGGGACAGCCAGTCGTGCACGAAGGTGCTGCCGGTGCGCCAGGTCAGCGGCGCGATGGGGGTCCCCCCTGCTCGAGCGAAGCCGAGAGCTTGGGGGAGGGTGAACCACATGAGCAGGCCCGTGCCGAGCATCACCAGGACCGCTCCCCCGAGCCAGCCCGCGTACAGCTTCTGGCCCGCGTTGAACTTGCCCGCGGGCCTGGGGCCCGAGCGGCGCAGGGCGGAGCGCAGCCAGGTGCGGTCGTGCGGGACGAAGCGGTTCAGGCGGCGCAGGTCGGCGCGGAAGGCGCGGGACGCGAGGCCGGCGAGGTAGGGCGCGGGCAGCAGGAGACCGGACCACTCGTGGAGCCTGACCACGAGTTCTCGGCGGCCGACGAGCTCCGCGAACTGGGGCACGTACAGGCAGGCCGCCGTCAGGATGCACAGGCCCATGAGGGCCGCCGTGGACCGGTGGACCCAGGTCTCGGTGCGGGTGAAGCGCCTTACGCGCGCCGTGAGTTCACTGGGTGGGTTCATCGTCGCGTCCGTTCGAGCGGCCGACCCACGCGTCCACGTCGTAGCCGCGCTCTTCCCAGTAACCGGGTTCGACGCGGTCGGTGACGGTGATGCCGGACAGCCATTTCGCCGACTTGTAGAAGTACATGGGGCCGACGTAGAGCCGGACGGGCCCGCCGTGGGTGTGGCCGAGGGGCTTGTCCTGCATGCGCAGGGCGACGAGCACATCGGCGCGACGGGCCTGAGACAGGGTGAGGCTCTCGCTGTACGTGCCGTCGAAACAGGTCAGCCGCAGCGCCTTGGCGGACGGCCGGACCCCGGCCGCGTCGAGGATGCTGGAGAGGCGTACGCCCTCGAAGGGGGTTTCCGGCACGCGCCACCCGGTGACGCACTGGACGTCGCGCACGAGGCGGGTCTGCGGGAGCGCCCGCAGCGCGGGGAGCGTGTAGGTGGTGGGCCGGTCGACGAGGCCGTCGACGGTGAGGCGGTAGTCGGCGGCAGATCTGTGCGGGACGGAGGAGGCGACCGAGTAGTAGCGGAAGCCGCCGCCGTTCGGGAGGAGGTCAGTCAGGCCGGTGGGGTCCTTGTCCGCGGCGCTGCCGAGGAAGGATTCGAGGCCGCGCTGGAGAGTGGGCGCGGCGGCGACGCCGAGGGCGCCGAGTCCGAGCATGCCAAGGACGAGGCGGCGGCCGACGGGCGAGCCATGCTCCTCGTCCCGCTCGGGCGGTACGGGTTCTTCCGGGTTCACACACTGATTCGAGCACCCGTGGCCCCTGGGGGCCAGAGGCCACGGGTGTTCGTCAGCGTTCTGTCACTTCTGGGCGGGCACGCCGGCGGCCTTCTCCAGCTGGAACGCCTCGTTGCCGAGACCGATCCTGGCGTGTGCCTCGGGGTTCCGCCCGCGCAGGACGACGCCGTGGACGAAGCCGATGACGGCGGCCAGCGCGATGATGCCGGGCAGCACCCAGTTGAGGGAGGAGCCGGGACCCGAGCCGACGAGGACGTCGAAGTCCTTGACCGTGTAGAAGGCGATGACGAGCAGCGCGATCCCGGCGATCCCCGACGCGATCAGGCGCCAGATCTGAGCGCCCGCGGCGCCGCGCCTGACGAAGAAGACGATCACGGCCAGCGAGGCGGTGGCCATCAGCAGGATGATGCCGAGGGCGCCGACGTTGCCGCCCCAGGTGAAGAGCTTGAGCACGGGCGCCGTCGGGTCGCCCGCCTTGCCGTCGTCGGTGACCGCGAAGGCCACGACGATGATCAGGGAGAGGGCGGTCTGGAGCAGGGAGCCGGTGCCGGGCGCGCCGCTGGAGCTGTTGGTGCGGCCGAAGGCGGCGGGCAGCAGTCCCTCGCGGCCCATGGCGAAGGCGTAGCGCGACACGACGTTGTGGAAGCTGAGGAGCGCCGCGAACATGCCGGTGACGAACAGGACATGGACGATGTCCGTGAACGTGCCGCCGAGCCTGCTCTCCGTCAGGAAGAACATCAGGCCCGCGCTCTGTTTCTGCGCGGTCGGGATGATCGCGGAGGGTCCCGCGGCGACGGTGAGCGCCCAGGAGCTGATGGCGAAGAAGACGGCGACGAAGCCGACCGCCATGAACATCACGCGCGGCACGAGGATGTGCGGGCGGCTGGTCTCCTCCGCGTACACGGGCGCCTGCTCGAAGCCGGTGAAGGCGGCGATGCAGAAGCACAGGGCGGTGCCGACGCCCGCGCCGGTGAGGGTGTCCGGGTTGAAGGCGTGCAGCGACAGGCCCTCCTTGGCCGGGTCGCCGATCGCCGCGATGTCGAAGATGACGACGAGCGCGACCTCCACGAGCAGGAGTACGCCGAGCACGCGCGCGTTCACGTCGATCTTCAGCAGGGCGAGCGCGCCGACGGCGAGCACGGCGACCAGCGCCGGGATCCACCAGGCGATGCTGAGGTCGAGGTAGGTGGCGAGGAGGTTGGACACCTCGAAGCCGAACATCCCGTAGATGCCGACCTGGAGGACGCTGTAGGCGACGAGCGCGACCAGGGCGGCGCCCGCACCGGCGGTCGGGCCGAGGCCGCGGGATATGTACGCGTAGAAGGCGCCGGCGTTGTGGACGTGCCGGCTCATCTCGGCGTAGCCCACGCTGAAGAGGGCGAGGACGACGCCCAGGATGAGGAAGAGCAGCGGCTGCCCGACGACGCCCATCACGGCGAACGTGGTGGGCATGACGCCGGCGACCACCATGAGCGGGCCCGTCGCGGCCAGCACGGAGAGCAGCAGGCCCGCCGTGCCGAGGCGGCCGGCGCGCAGAGCGCTCTCCTGTCCCTTGAAGGTGTTGATCCCCGCGTCGGACGCGGGGGGTGGTGCCGTGTCGCTCGTGCTCGAACTGCCCGTCGTCATGGCGGGGTTGTCCCTTCCCTGTGGATGAGCGCTGCTGGTGCGGGTGTCCGGGGACGCCTGGGGGCGTCGTCCTATGCCGTGCCGAGCGCGGCGCGGCGCGCTGCGCTGAACGCTTCGTGCGGATCCCGGTCCGGGTACGACCAGGGGGCCGCGGTGGCGTGCCGGCCGATGCGGTGGAACAGAGCGGCGGCCTCCGCGGGCCTGCCCTCGCAGGACTTGGCGTGGGCGAGGAAGTTCAGGTCGACGCGGCCGCGCGGATGAGCGGGGCGCTCCGGAGAGCCCCATTCGAGCCACCAGTCGAAGGCGGTCTTCATCACGAGGCGGGCGCGGCGGCCCGTCCAGTGTCCGGACGCCTTGGGGTCGGGCGATTCACTGCCGGCGGCGGCGAGGACGCGGTAGCGCTCGGCGTGCGCGACGACGGGGAGGACGGCCAGCGGTGATCCGGGGCCGGCCTGTTCGGCGGCCCAGGACGCGAAGTCGTAGACCTCGTGGAGCGGGTCCTGGCCCGCGTCGGGGCGGCGTTCGGCGAGCCTGGCGACCATCAGGTGGTGGGCGTGGTGGTGCTCGGGGTGGCGGTGGCGGATCTCGTCGAAGAGGCGGACGACGTCCTCCTCGCGGCCCATGTCCCGTTCCAGGAGCAGGAGTCCGAGCCAGGGAGTGGGGTCGGCGGGCGCGAGGGCGGCGGCGGCGCGGCAGGCGTCGCGGGCCTTTTCGGGTCGCGACTTGCCGGTACGGGCGCGCTGCACGGCGGCGAGGGCGAGCAGGACGGCGGCGTCGGCCGACTCGGGTTCGGCGAGCCGCCAGTCCCTGACCCAGGCGGTGGTCGTGGGTTCCTCGGCGAGGACGACGACGCGATGGCCGCGGCGGTCCCAGTCGTCGCCGGTGGCCGAGATCAGTTCCCTGACCTCGGTCCAGCGCCCCTGAGCGAGGGCCGCGCGGGCGGCCACGAGGCCGCTGTCGTCGAGCGCGGAGTCGAACGGGGCAGCGGCCCGCTTGCGGGCACGCCCGAGTGGTGGCGGGGGTGGGGGCACCGCAGGAAGTCCTCTACGACGCGGCTTGCTTGAGGTGATCACGCACAGCAAAGCGGTACGGGGCGCTCCGAGTCAAGGGCGGACCAAGGGTCGACCTTCACCAACTCGTTTCACAATCCTCCGAGTTCGCCCTCGCGATCCGCCAATTCCCTTTCTCACCTGGGCTGTTGCGCTGGTGACACGAGACAGCACCCCGGACCGCAAAGAAGCGTCCGGGGTGCTGTCAAGGCGAGATTCAGCCGGTCGCGGCGGCCGCGGCGCGGCCCGCCGTGCGGCCCGAGAAGAGGCAGCCGCCGAGGAAGGTCCCTTCGAGGGAGCGGTAGCCGTGCACGCCCCCGCCGCCGAACCCGGCCGCCTCCCCCGCGGCGTACACGCCCGGCAGGGGCTCACCGCCGTCGGTCAGGACGCGCGAGGACAGGTCGGTCTCCAGGCCGCCGAGCGACTTGCGGGTGAGGATGTTGAGGCGCACGGCGACCAGCGGGCCCGCCTTCGGGTCGAGGATGCGGTGCGGGGCCGCGGTGCGGATGAGGCGGTCGCCGAGGAACTTGCGGGTGCCGCGGATGGCGGTCACCTGGAGGTCCTTGGTGAAGGGGTTGACGATCTCGCGGTCGCGGGCGACGAGGGTGCGGCGCAGTGCGGCCTCGTCGATCAGCGGACCCGATGACTTCTCAGCCAGGGCGTTCATGCCGCGCACCAGGGCGGGGAGGTTCTTCTCGACGACGAAGTCGGCGCCGTTGTCCATGAAGGCCTTGACGGGCGCCGGTACGTCGGCGCGGGCCCGGTCGAGGACGCCGCGCACGGACTTCCCGGTGAGGTCGGGGTTCTGCTCGGAGCCGCTGAGGGTGAACTCCTTGCCGATGATGCGCTGGTTGAGCACGAACCACGTGTAGCCGTACCCGGTCTTCATGATGTGGTCGAGGGTGCCGAGGGTGTCGAAGCCGGGGAAGAGCGGCACGGGCAGGCGCTCGCCGCGCGCGTCGAGCCAGAGCGAGGACGGGCCCGGCAGGATGCGGATGCCGTGCTTGTCCCAGATGGGGTTCCAGTTCTCGATGCCCTCGGTGTAGTGCCACATGCGGTCGCGGTTGATGAGGTGCGCGCCCGCGTCCTCCGCTATCCCGAGCATCAGGCCGTCGACGTGCGCGGGCACGCCGGAGAGCATCTTCTCGGGCGGGGTGCCGAGGCGCTCGGGCCAGTTCGCGCGGACCAGGTCGTGGTTTCCGCCGATGCCGCCGGAGGTGACGATCACCGCCTGCGCCTTGAGCTCGAAGGAGCCCGTGACCGTACGGCTGCTGCCCTGGCCGCGCTCGATGGACGAGGGTTCGAGGATCTCGCCGCTGACGGTGTCGACGGCGCCGGCGCTGCGGGACAGGCCGGTCACCCGGTGCCGGAACTTCAGCTGTACGAGACCGCGCGCCACGCCCTCCCTGACGCGGCGCTCGAAGGGGGCGACGAGGCCGGGGCCTGTCCCCCAGGTGATGTGGAAGCGGGGCACCGAGTTCCCGTGCCCGTTCGCGTCGTAGCCGCCTCGCTCCGCCCAGCCGACCACGGGGAAGAACCGGACGCCCTGCCGGTGCAGCCAGGACCGCTTCTCGCCCGCGGCGAAGTCGACGTACGCCTCGGCCCACTTGCGCGGCCAGTGGTCCTCGGCACGGTCGAAGCCGGCGGTGCCCATCCAGTCCTGGAGCGCGAGCGCGTGGCTGTCCTTGATCCGCAGGCGGCGCTGCTCGGGCGAGTCGACGAAGAAGAGACCGCCGAAGGACCAGTGCGCCTGACCGCCGATGGACTGCTCCGGTTCCTGGTCCAGCAGGATCACCTTGCGGCCCGCGTCCACGAGTTCCGCCACCGCCGCGAGCCCGGCGAGGCCCGCCCCGATCACGATCACGTCCGCGTCGTACGTCGTCATTGGGGTCCGTCCCTCTCGAAAGTTACCGGTGGGTCAGATCTTGGGCACGGGGGTCGGCGGCGTCAACCTCGCCGACCGGGTCACTCGCGGGGCAGCCGGTGCCGCGGGGCGCTATCGTCGGCCATACACCCGTGCAACGACCCGCCCACGGCCGATCTTGATACCTGCATTCTCGAGGTGCGCAGCGTGTCGGTTCTCGTACTCGTTCTCGCCGTCTCCGCGGCCTTCTGTCTGGGCATCGGATTCGTGCTCCAGCAGAACGCGGCGCAGCATGCCCCGCTGAGCGACTTCCTGTCGCCGCGCCTGCTCCTCGACCTCGTTCGGGTGCCTCGCTGGCTGGGCGGCATAGGTTTCATGGTGTGCGGCATGGTGCTCGGCGCGATCGCGCTGGGCAACGGGGAGATCTCCCTCGTCGAGCCGCTGCTCGCGACCAACCTCCTGTTCGCGCTCGCCCTCTCGCGCCACCAGACCCGCCAGCCGCTGGGCAAACAGGGCTGGGCGGGCCTGGCCCTGCTCGCGGGCGGGGTGACGGCCTTCATCGTGGCGGGCGAGCCACGCAGCGGGGACGCGGTCACCGACCCGCTGCGGCGCTGGCTGATCATCGGCGTGATGGTGGGCGGCGCGCTGCTGCTCACGGCGTACGCGAAGAAGTCACGGATGAGCGCGGCCCCGGTCCTCCTCGGCGTGGCGGCCGGGCTCCTCTACGGGGTGCAGGACGCGCTGACGCGGATGAGCGGGCAGCTGTTCTCGTCGGGCGGCTGGGCCGGGTTGTTCACCAGCTGGCAGCCGTACGGGGTCCTGGTGCTGGGCGTCACGGGCCTGATCCTGGTGCAGAGCGCCTTCGAGATGGCGCCGCTGCGGATGTCGCTGCCCGCGCTGACGGCGGCGCAGCCGCTTGCGGGCATCGCGTGCGGGGTCGGCTTCATGGGCGACCAACTGCGCACGGATGCCGGGGCGCTCGCCTGGCAGGCGACCGGGCTCACGGCGATCGTTTCGGGGATCGTGCTGCTCGGGATGCATCCGGCGATGCCGACCGCGGGCCCTCGGGAGGGGGACCGGGCGGGGGTCGGGGTCTGAGCCGCCGGGGTCTTCCAGATTCTGATGTCATGGGCGTATGACCCCTCCCACCGATCCCACGAACGCCGCTGAAGCCGCTGCCGCCCCGGATCCGGCGGCGGAGGTCCTCGACATCGTCGACGAGCACGACCGGGTGGTCGGGCAGGCCCCGCGCGGCGAGGCCTACGCACGCGGACTGCGCCACCGGTGCGTGTTCATCCAGGCCAGGGACTCCGCCGGCCGGATCTTCGTGCACCGCCGCACCCCGACGAAGCTGGTGTTCCCGTCCCTCTACGACATGTTCGTCGGCGGCGTCGTGGGCGCCGGCGAGTCCTACGACGACGCTGCCCTGCGCGAGGCGGAGGAGGAACTCGGCGTGTCCGGGCTGCCGCGCCCCGAGCCGCTGTTCAAGTTCCTGTACGACGGCGGGGCGGGCCGCACCTGGTGGTCGTACCTGTACGAGGTGCGCTGCGAGCTGCCCGTGGACCCGCAGGCCGAGGAGGTCGCCTGGCACGACTTCCTCACCGACGAGGAGCTGGAGCGGCGGCTTCCCGAGTGGCCGTGGGTGCCGGACGGGCTCGACGCGTACGAGCGGCTGCGGGCCTACCGCGCAGGGACCGCGGGCCCGCCCGGGCCGCCCGGATAGGGTCGCCCCGTGATCGAATTTGTACGCAGTGTCCGCCTCTGGTTCGCGCCCGAGCGGGTGCGGGAGGACGGCGAGACACCCGACTACCGCTTCTCCCTGGCCAACGAGCGCACGTTCCTGGCCTGGCTGCGCACCGCGCTCGCGCTGATCGGCGGCGGGTTCGCCGTGGACCAGTTCCTGCCGGACCTGCGCTGGGCCTGGCGGGCCGGGCTCGCGCTCGCGCTGCTCGCGGCGGGCGCCCTGTGCTCCCTGCGCGCGGTCAGCCACTGGGTGCGCTGCGAGCGGGCGATGCGGCGGGGCGAGGACCTGCCCGTCTCGCGGTTCCCGGCGCTGTTGAGCGTGGTCGTGGCGCTGGTGGCCGTCGCGATGGTGGTGGTCGTGCTGGCCGGGTGGGCGGGGTGAGCGGCCCGTCCGAACCGCCCTGCGACGGACAGGGCGACGGAGGAGCGGCCGGGCGCGATCCGGGGCTCCAGCCGGCGCGGACGCGGCTCGCCTGGCGGCGGACGACGCTGTCCTGCACCGTGGCCGCGATCCTCGCCGCCAGGACGACACTGAGCGGCGGCGCGGACACCCTCGGCGTGCTGGGCGCCGCCCTGTGCTTCCTGGCGTGGCTGGGGTTCCTGGCGGTGGCGCACCGCCGGATCCGCGATCTGGCGCTGCACGAGGCCAGGCCGCCCGTTCTGACCGGGCGCGCGGCCGTGGTGGCGGTGGCCTGCTCGGTGGCGCTGGCCGCGTTCGCCGCGGCGTTGGTGGTGTGACGGCGGCCCGCGCCGCTTCCTGCCCGCCGGTCAGTCGGTCCACGGCACGGTGACCACGATCTTGCCCCTGGTGCGGCCCTCGGCGCTCAGCCGCTGGGCGTCGGCGGCCCGCTCCAGCGGGAACGTCTCGTCGACGTGCACCGTGACCACGTCCTGTTCCGCGAGGTCCACGAGGCGCGCGAGGTCGGCGGCGTCGGGGCGCACGAAGACGTAGTGGCCGCCCAGGTCGACGACCGAGGCGTCGGCGATGGACGCGAGCCGGCCGCCCGGCGCGAGCAGGTCCGCGGACACCTTCAGTGCCTCCCCGCCCACCGTGTCGAACGCGGCGTCCACGCCCTCCGGAGCGAGCGCCCGCACGCGCTCGGCGAGGCCGTCCCCGTACGTGATCGGTTCGGCGCCCAGCTCCCGCAGGAAGTCGTGGTTGCGTTCGCTCGCCGTGCCGATGACGCGGGCGCCGAGGTGGCGGCACAGCTGGACCGCGATCGACCCGACGCCGCCGGCCGCCGCGTGGACGAGCACCACGTCGCCCTCCTGCACGGCGAGGGCTCCGGTCAGCACCTGGTAGGCGGTGAGTCCGGTGAGCGGCAGCCCTGCGGCCTCCTCGTAGGTGAGGTTCCGGGGCTTGCGGGCCAGGGTGCGCACGGGCGCGGCGACGTACTCGGCGAAGGTCCCGCGGGAGAGGAAGTCCTCGCGTACGTACCCGATCACCTCGTCGCCGGTGACGAACTCGGTGACGGAGGAGCCGGGTTGGACCACGACGCCGGACACGTCCCAGCCGGGGATCACGGGGAAGACGGCGTCGAGCACCGGGTCGAGGTAGCCCTCGCGGGCCTTCCAGTCGACGGGGTTCACCGCCGCCGCCCTGACCTTCACCAAGACGGCGTCGGGCCCGACCTTCGGGTCGGGCACGTCCCCGTATTCGAGTACCTCGGGACCGCCGTAGCCGCTGTAGCTGATCGCCTTCATCCGACGTACTCCTCGCGAAAGGCACAGGAACAGCACAAGGGTTCCATAGCGGAGCGATCCGGGCATTTCCGGCTAGCCTGAATCCATGACCACTCTCCACAAGGAACACCCCGTCCACGAGCACACCCACGGTGAGGGCTGCGGCCACGTGGCGGTCCCGCACGGCGACCACGTCGACTACGCGCACGAGGGGCACCTGCACGCGGAGCACAACGGCCACTGGGACGAGTGCGAGCCCGGCTCCCACGCCACGCACCAGGGCCACGAGCACCAGCACGGCCAGAACTGCGGGCATCAGGCCGTCACGCACGGCGATCACGTCGACTACGTCCACGACGGGCACCGGCACGCGCAGCACGACGGCCACTGGGACGACCACTGACGGTGCGCAAGCCGCGCGGGGTGCGGCCGACGTTCTCGCCGGACGCACCTACACCGCCCGGCCGCGGGCAGTAGCGTACGAGATGGATCACATTAAGCCCCCGCCCTGGACGACATACCGACCGGTCGGCATCATGTGACGCGACACCGCTTCACTCTGCCTCCGGAGGACATCGATGAGCGCCGGCCACCCCCCAGGTCTTGATCTCGACCAGCTGCGCGGCCACCTCGACCGGGAGCGCCCGGGGCTCGTGGCCGGTCCGCTGTCCGGGCGTCTCGTCGAGGGCGGCCGGTCGAACCTGACGTACCTCGTCGGCGACGGCTCGTCGACCTGGGTGGTCCGGCGTCCGCCGCTGGGCCATGTGCTCGCCACCGCGCACGACATGAAGCGCGAGCATCGGGTGATCAGCGCCCTGCACCCGACGTCCGTACCGGTGCCCGAGGCGCTGCTCATGTGCGAGGACGACAGCGTGCTCGGCGCGCCGTTCTACGTGATGGAGTACGTGGCGGGCACGCCGTACCGCACGGCCGACCAGCTCGCGCAGCTGGGCCCCGAGCGCACCCGCGCCGCCGTGCTCGCCCTCGTGGACACCCTCGTCGACCTGCACGCCGTGGACCCCGCCGAGGTCGGCCTCGCGGACTTCGGGCGACCCGAGGGGTTCCTCGACCGGCAGCTGCGGCGCTGGGGCAAGCAGCTCGACGCGTCCAGGAACCGCGAGCTGGCAGGCGTCGACGAGCTGCACGCGGCGCTCGGCCGCTCGCTGCCCACCTCGCCCGCGCCCACGGTCGTGCACGGCGACTACCGCCTCGACAACGTCCTGATCAACGAGGACGCCGACGGCGTCGACCGGATCAAGGCCGTCCTCGACTGGGAGATGTCCACGCTCGGCGACCCGCTCACCGACCTGGGCCTGCTGGTGATGTACAGCGCGAAGCTGGACCTGGCCGACTCCCCCATCTCCACGACCGCCACGGCCGCCGGGCACCCCACCCCCGCCGAGATCGTCGAGCGGTACGCCGCGCGCTCGGGGCGCGACGTGTCCGCCGTCTCCTGGTACACGGCCTTCGCGTGGTTCAAGCTCGCCGTGATCCTCGAAGGCATCCACTACCGCTACACCCTCGGCCAGACCGTCGGCGCCGGCTTCGACCGCATCGGTGAGCTCGTGCCCGTCTTCATCGACCACGGCCTGACGACCCTTCAGAAAGGCTGACCCGCAATGGACTTCGCATTCGACGCGCGCACCGAGGAACTGCGGGCCAAACTCCTCGGCTTCATGGACGAGCACGTGTACCCGGCCGAGGCCGTCGCGCACGAGCAGCGCGCGCAGCTCGCCTCCCCGTGGGACACCCCGGCCGTCGTCGAGGAGCTGAAGGCCGAGGCCAGGCGGCAGGGCCTGTGGAACCTCTTCCTGCCCGACGCCGAGTACGGCGCCGGGCTGACCAACCTCCAGTACGCGCCGCTGGCCGAAATCACCGGCCGCAGCCCGCAGTTGGCGCCCACGGCCCTGAACTGCGCGGCCCCCGACACCGGCAACATGGAGGTGCTGAGCCAGTTCGGCGACGAGCACCAGAAGAAGCAGTGGCTGGAGCCGCTGCTCGCCGGTGAGATCCGTTCGGCGTTCGCGATGACCGAGCCCGAGGTGGCCTCCTCGGACGCCACGAACATCACCACGCTCATCGAGCGCTCCGCCGACGGCTCCGAGTACGTCATCACCGGCCGCAAGTGGTACATCTCCGGGGCGATGAACCCGGACTGCAAGATCTTCATCGTGATGGGCAAGACGGACCCCGACGGCTCCGACATCCGCCGCCAGCAGTCCATGGTGCTCGTCCCCCGCGACACTCCCGGCCTCGAGATCCGGCGCGCCATGCAGGTGTACGGGTACGAGGACCACTACCACGGCGGTCACGCCGAGGTCGTCTTCGACCAGGTCCGCGTCCCCGCGAGCAACCTGATCGGCGAGGAGGGCGGCGGCTTCGCCATCGCCCAGGCGCGGCTCGGCCCGGGACGCATCCACCACTGCATGCGGCTGATCGGCATGGCCGAGCGGGCCATCGAGCTGATGTGCAAGCGGGCCGTGGCCCGTACGGCGTTCGGCAAGCCGCTGGCCCAGCAGGGCGTCGTACAGGAGTGGATCGCGGACGCGCGGGTCGCGGTGGAGCAGCTGCGTCTCCTCGTTCTGAAGACGGCCTGGCTGATGGACACCGTCGGCAACAAGGGCGCCCACACGGAGATCCAGTCCATCAAGATCGCCACGCCGCGCACGGTCGTCGACATCATCGACCAGGCCGTGCAGCTGCACGGAGCGGGCGGCGTCAGCCAGGACTTCCCGCTGGCCGAGCTGTGGGCGGGAGCGCGCACCCTGCGCCTCGCGGACGGCCCGGACGAGGTCCACCAGCGCTCGCTGGCCCGGCGCGAGCTGAAGAAGTACCTGTGACGCGGTGACCCCGTGACGGCGAAGGGCCCCCGCACTCGGCTCGAGTGCGGGGGCCCTTCGCCGTGTATCAGAGCGCGGAGCGGCGTCAGGGACGCAGTGCGCGCAGCAGCAGGTCCGCCAGGTGGTCCGCGACTTCCTGCGGGGCGAGCGGGCCGCCCGGGCGGTACCAGGTGGAGAGGTGGTGCACCGAGCCGAAGTGGTAGTCGACCACCAGGTCGGCGGGCGTGGCCGTGGAGAACACGCCGGCCTGCTGGCCCTCCTCGATGAGGGCCCTGAACCGCTCGTGGTAGCGCCGCCGCTCGGCCCGCACCTGCTTGTTCTTCTCCGGGCCGAGCTGGTGCATGGAGCGGAAGAAGATCGACGCGTCGTCGAGGTTCTCGATGGTCGTGACGACCACGTCGGCCGCGGCGTCGCGCAGCCGCTGCTCCACGGGCGCGTCGGCGTCCGCGAACGCGTCGAGGCGTTCCTGCTGCAGGCGGAGTACGCGCGCGTACACCTCGTGCAGCAGGTCGTCCTTCGAGCCGAAGTAGTGGTAGAGCGCGCCCTTGGTGACGCCGGCCGCCTCGACGATCTCCTGGACCGAGGTGCGGTCGAAACCGCGCTCGGCGAAGAGCCGGGTGGCGGCGGCGAGCAGCCTCTGAGGGACGGGCGTACCGTCTCCGTCCGACGTCCTGGGCACTGCCGCCACCTGCCTTTCTCCTGCGATCAGCTGTTCTGTGTACGGGAACGCAGTTCCCGCCGGAGGATCTTCCCACTTGTCGTCTTCGGCAGCTCGGGCAGGATCTCCACTTCGCGTGGGTACTTGTACGCGGCGAGCCGCTCCTTGCAGTAGGCGGACAGGTCGTCGGGGCCCACCGAGGCGCCCGGGCGCAGGCTCACGTACGCCCTGACCGTCTCCCCGCGATAGGGGTCGGGGACGCCCACGACGGCGGCCTCGCGCACGGCCTCGTGGGTGTAGAGGACGTCCTCCACCTCGCGGGGCCAGACCTTGAAGCCGGAGGCGTTGATCATGTCCTTCTTGCGGTCGACGACGTAGAGCCAGCCGTCGGCGTCCATGAAGCCGATGTCTCCGGTGCGCAGTTCGCCGTCCGGGAAGGACTCGGCGGTGGCGTCGGGGCGCTTCCAGTAGCCGGGCACGACCTGGGGGCCACGGACGGCTATCTCGCCCTGCTCGCCGAAGGGCACCTCCTGGCCGAGGTCGTCCACGATCCGGACGACGCTCTCGGGTCCCGGGACGCCGACGGCGAGGGTGCCGGAGACGGGGTCGACGGGGGCTTCCTTGCCGGGCGGCACGGAGGCGCAGGGGGCGGTGCACTCGGTGAGGCCGTAGCCGTTGTGGATGTAGGGGCCGAAGCCGGCCCGGAACTTCTCCACGAGGGCGGGCGGCACCGGCGCGCCGCCGGACGAGATCGACTGGAAGGACGCGAAGTGCTCGCGGGTCGCGGCCGGGTGTGCGGCGAGCGCCATGAACGCGGTGGAGGGACCCACGGTGTACGCGGGCCGGTGCTCGGCGAACGCGTCCAGGACGACGCCGGCCTCGAAGCGGTACGCGAGGGCGAGGGTGCCCGTGTTCGCGAAGGAGGACACCAGCTCGCAGACCATGCCGGTGATGTGGAAGAGCGGCGCGAGCCCGAAGTACGTGCCGCCTTCGGGGATGCCGAGTCCGGTGCGCTGGCGCTCGGCGTTGTACGTGATGTTGCGGTGCAGGTTCGTGGCGCCCTTGGGCGTGCCACTGGTGCCGGAGGTGTAGCTGATGAGCGCGATGTCGTCCGGGCGCGGGTCGCGGTCCTCGGGCGCCGCGTTGCCCTGGCGGGCGACCGTCAGGAGGTCGTCGGCGTCCTCGGCCTGCGGCTCGACGCGTTCGAACTTCAGGACGCGCTCGTCGCCCCGCGTCTGGAGGTCCAGCTCGCAGGCGGTGAGCACGATCCGTACGGGAGAGTCCGCGGCGGTCTCGCGCAGGTACGTCTCCCAGGCCCGGTCCGAGCAGATCAGGGCGGTGACGTCGGCGTCGTGCAGGACGTGGGTGACCTCGCCCGACTTGTACATCGGGTTGACCGGGACGACGGTGGCGCCCGCCTTGTAGGCGGCGAGGAGGCCGATCACGAAGTGCGGCGAGTTCTGCAGCATGAGGGCGGCGCGGTCGCCGCGTCCGAGACCGCGCGCGGCGAGGTGCCCGGCGACGGAGTCGCTGAGCTCGTCCAGCTCCCGGTAGCTGAGGCGGCCGTCGAAGTAGGCGACGGCGGTGCGGTCGGGAGCGGTGCGGACCGCGGCGCGGAAGGCGTGCAGCACGGAGTCGGCCGGGGTGACCGGGGCCCGCTGTGCCTCGGAGAGCCGGCCGAGCCATGGCTTGGCCGCGTAGATGGAGGAGCTCACTTCTGTGCGGCCTCCCACTTCTGCTGGATGTGGTTCATGTTCGACAGCCAGCGGTCGGGCGTCGCGGCCCTGGCCGCGTAGTAACCGGCGACCTCGGGGTGCGGGAGGATCAGGAAGCGGTCCTCCTCCATGCCCGCGAAGAGCGCGTCGGCGACGTCCTCGGGCTCGATCGCGGTCGGCGCGAGGACGAGCTCCCCGGCCGATCCGGAGGCGGTGAGCATGTCCGTACGCACGCCCTGCGGGCAGATCGCGTGGACCTTGAGCCCGCGGTGCCGGTAGGTGAGGGAGAGCCACTCGGCGAAGGCGTACGCGCCGTGCTTGGTGACGCTGTACGGCGCGGCGCCGACCATCGTGAGCAGTCCCGCCGCGGAGACGGTGGAGACGAAGCGGCCGCTGCCGCGCTCCAGCCAGCCGGGCAGCAGGGCCTTCGCGGCGCGGACGTGGGCCATCACGTTGACGTCCCAGGCATCGGCCCAGATCTGCTCGTCGGCGTCCTCGGTGCCGCCGGAGGCGAGCCCCGCGTTGGCGCAGTAGACGTCCACGGTGCCGTCCAGGGCGTCCAGTGCCTCGGGCACGATCTCGGAGGCGTCGCCCGGCACCGCCGTGGCGCCGATCTCGTCCGCGACCGCCTTGGCCTTCCCCGCGTCCAGGTCGTTCACGACGACGCGCGCTCCCGAAGCGGCGAAGCGGCGGGCGAGCGCGGCTCCGATGCCGCCTCCCGCGCCGGTGACGACGACCCCCGTGCCGTGCAGGCTGTCCACCATCGGTCTCCCTTGACTCGACTTTCCGTCACAGACTAAGCAGTCGGTCAGCTCAACGGAAGAGGTGTCGGCGGTCGGCTTCGTTCCGCGGGGGCGCGGCGCACGCTAGCGTGCGTGCACATGCCACCTTCCGCGATCACGGAGGTCACCACATGAACGTGTCCAGACGGAGCCTGCTCGCCGCCACCACCGCCTCCGCGGTGGCCGCCACGGCGGGCGCCGCGTCCCCCGCGCTCGCCGCGGAGAAGGACGGCGGCCGGCTCCGCACCGGTTTCGAGCGCCTCGCGGCCGACGGATACCGGATCCTCGCCGGGCAGAAGGTCGGCTTCGTGACCAACCCGACCGGCGTCACGCGCGACGTCAAGCACATCGTCGACGTGATGCACGCCGACGAACGGGTGAGGCTGACCGCGGTGTTCGGGCCCGAGCACGGCTTCCGCGGCACGGCGCAGGCCGGCGGCTCGGAGGGGCGCTACGACGACCCGGCGACCGGACTGCCGGTCTACGACACCTACTTGAAGAGCGGGCAGGCGCTGGCGGACATCTTCACCGCGTCCGGTGTCGACACGGTCGTCTTCGACATCCAGGACGCGGGAGCGCGCTTCTACACATACATCTGGACGCTCTACGACTGCATGGAGGCCGCGCAGCTCGCGGGCAAGAAGTTCGTGGTGCTCGACCGCCCGAACCCGGTGACCGGCCGGAACGCCTACGGGCCCGTCCTGCACAAGGAGTTCGCGACGTTCGTCGGCCGCCGCGAGATCTCCCAGGCCCACGGGATGACGGTCACGGAGCTGGCGCGCCTGTTCAACGGCGAGTACCTCGCGCACCCCGTCGAGCTGGAGACGGTCCGGATGACGGGCTGGAAGCGGCGCGACTTCTACGACGCGTCGGGGCTGCCGTGGGTGCCGCCGAGCCCGAACATGCCGACGCCCGACACCGCGCTGGTCTACTCGGGCACCTGCCTGTTCGAGGGCACGAACCTCTCCGAGGGCCGCGGTACGACCCGCCCCTTCGAACTGCTCGGCGCCGAGGACGTCGACGGGCGCTGGGCGGCCGCCGCCAATGAACTCCACCTGCCCGGCGTGGACTTCCGCGAGGCGTACTTCGCGCCGACCTTCTCCAAGTTCCAGGGCAAGACGATCGGCGGCGTGCAGATCCACGTCAGGGACCGGGCCGCGTACGACCCCGTACGCACCGGCATCGCGCTCCTGGTGACGGCGAAGAAGTCCTGGGCCGGCTTCGCGTGGCGCTCGGACAACTGGATCGACAAGCTCACCGGGTCCACCCAGGTGCGGACGATGATCGACGCCGGGGCATCCACGGACGACGTGGTCGCGTCCTGGCAGGGCGAACTGGCGGCGTTCCGGGCGGTGCGGGGCCGGTACCTGGCGTACAAGTAGGGCGCAGCCCCTGACGTCTCGCGATACGGGACGACCCGTTTCGCGTATTGACTGCCATGTACACGCACAACCACAGTGCAGTACGTGCTCAAAGACGACTCCACCAGGCAGAACACGGTCACCGGCGCGGATTCTGACGGGGACAGCCCCGAGAGCCTGCGCCGCGTGGCCGTCGCCAGTTTCATCGGGACCGCGATCGAGTTCTACGACTTCTACGTCTACGGAACGGCCGCCGCCCTCGTCCTCAACGAGGCGTTCTTCCCGAACCTGTCCTCCCTCAACGCGACCCTCGCATCCTTCTCCACGTACGCGGTGGCCTTCGCGGCCCGCCCCATCGGCTCGCTCCTGTTCGGCCACTTCGGCGACCGCGTCGGCCGCAAGTCCGTCCTCGTCGCCTCGCTGCTCCTGATGGGCCTGTCGACGGCGTGCGTCGGCCTGCTGCCCGGGTACGGCACCTTGGGCGTGTGGGCGCCGCTGCTGCTCGTCCTGCTGCGCTTCCTCCAGGGCGTGGGCCTCGGCGGCGAGTGGGGCGGGGCCGCGCTGCTCGCCGTGGAACACGCGCCGCGCGGCAAGCGCGGTCTCTTCGCCGCCTTCCCCCAACTCGGCCCTTCCGTCGGCTTCTTCGCGGCGACCGGCATCTTCTGGATCCTGTCGACGACGCTCGACGACGAGGCGTTCCACTCCTGGGGCTGGCGCGTGCCGTTCCTGCTCTCCTTCCTGCTGGTCGCCGTCGGCCTCTTCGTGCGGCTGAAGATCAGTGAGACGCCGGTGTTCGCCAAGGTGATGAAGGAGCAGGAGGCGAGCAAGGCGCCTGCGCTGGAGGTCTTCAAGCGGCACCCACGCGAGATCCTGCTCGGCGCGGGCGGCATGGTTGTCGCGTACGGGCTCTTCTACACGGCGACCACGTACTGCCTCGCCTACGGCACCACGACCCTCGGCGTCCCGCGCAACACGATGCTCGCGGTCTCGCTCGTCGCCTGCCTCTTCCTCGCGGCGGGCACCTGGCTGGCCGCGACCCGTTCCGACGCGGGCGGGCGCCGCAAGCTGGTGCTCGCCGGCGCCGGGCTCGCGGTGGTCTGGGGTCTGGTCCTCTTCCCGCTCATGGACACCGAGCAGCCCGTGCTGATCGCGCTCGCCCTGGGCGGCGCGCTGTTCTGCATGGGGGTCGTGTACGGGCCGATGGGCGCGTATCTGCCGGAGCTGTTCGGGGTGCGCGTGCGCTACTCCGGGGCGTCGTTCGCGTACAACCTGGGCGGGGTGCTCGGCGGCGCGGTGGCACCGCTCGTGGCGACGCGGCTCCAGGGCGAGTTCGGCTCGTCCTCGGTGGGCTGGTACGTCAGCGCGATGGCCGTCGTCTCCCTGCTCTGCGTCCTCGCCCTCCCGGAGACACGGGAGCGCGAACTCGGCTGACCTTCCATGGGGCGCGCACGGGCGTGCCCCATGGAAGCGGTCAACTACGGCCGGTGTGAGGGAAATTCGACGACCTGCTGGTACGTCGGACGGTTCTGCCACTGGATCCCGCGGTGCGTGATGCCGCCGAGCGCCCGGTGGATGATCGTGTCCGAGCACCACTGGTCGCCGGCCTTGCACGCGTCGTCGCCGGGGTAGACCTCGGCGGCGGGCTTGGCCGCGGCCTGTGCGAGCGTGGCTAGCAGGGCGTCGCGGCAGGCGTCGAGCTTGCCACCGCCGCAGTAGGCGGCGCCGAGCTTGCCCTTCACCGGCTGCCCGAGGACCGTACGCAGGTCCTTGTCGACGTAGCCCCACCAGCCGTACTGGAAGGCCGATCCCGCGTGCGCGCCGGTCGGGCCGTGGCCCGCGGACGGCGACTCGTCGACGGTCAGCCGGCCGGTGAGCGCCCCGTACAGGTCACCCCCGAGACCGGGTTCGAACTCGGCCTTCACCAGGAGCGGCCACCAGGCGTCCATGATGCGTACGGCATCCGGGTGCGCGTAGGTGTGCGAGCCGGCCGCGGTCTGGTTGCGCTGGGCGCCTCCCTTGCGCCAGGCCTCCAGCTGCTGCACGGCCTTGTTCAGGGCCGGGTCGTCGACGGGCTTGCTGCGGACGACCTTGAGGATCTCGGGCAGCACCTGCTCGCCCCGCAGATCCGTGAGGGCGGCCTCCTCCATGGCCTGGGTGAGCGAGGCCCTGGTGACGCCGCCGTCGGCGACGAGCCGCTTCACGCGCCCGTCGAGCAGATCGGCGCGGTGCACGGCGCCGAGGCTGAAGTTGGCGGCACCGAACCCCTTGGCCTGCTTGTTGTTCCAGGAGACGTAGTAGTCCTGGTCGACGGAGTTCGGGTGCTCGGACGGCGGCGTGTACGCGGCCGTGTTGTCCTTCGGGTCGAAGTCCCGCCACTCGTAGGCCTTTTCGGCCTTCACCGGGAAGGAGGAGTCGACGTCGTCGGCGCGCACCGGGTTGGCGCCGCTGTTGTAGTACGCGATGTCGCGCGAGTCGGCGTAGAACCAGTTGAAGGCGTAGCTGATGTGCTGCGCCGCCTTCTCGAAGGTCGCGGCGTCCTTCACGTACGACGGGTCGTTCAGCATCTGGAAGCCGATGATGGAGTCGGCCTCGTGCCGGTACGTCGAACGCAGTGAGGTGTAGGCGACGGGCTTGCCGTCGACCGTCGCGCGGTGCGTGACGATGCCGTACTTCGTGCGGAAGACCTGCATCCGGTAGGAGCCGGCCGCCGTGGAGTCGGCGAGGGTCGGCTTCCAGGCGTTCTTCTTCTCCAGCTTCTCCATGGGCATGCAGGTGCCGCGGTACAGGTAGTTGGTGGACTGCTTGGTGGGGGTGCCACCGCCCGGCTCGCACAGCTCCACCGCGTACGTGTCCGTGATGTCCTGGCCCGCCGAGGTCGCCGACCAGGCGTAGTCCTGGCCGCGGCCGAGCTGGATGTACATGCCGACGCCCGCGAAGGAGACGCCGCGCGCGCTGATGCCCGGGCCCTGGATCTCCTGCATCATCAGCAACTGCGGGGCGAAGTACCCGGTCTGCGGGCCGAACACGGCGACCGGATGGCCGGACGCGGTGTGCCTGCCGGAGACGAGGAGGGCGTTGGACATGCCCTTCTTCGAGTCGGAGTTCCGGAACGTGTCCGCGGGCAGCACGCCCTTGTCGTACATGCCCTGGAGCGGCTTGAGCTTCGCCGGTGCCTTGACGGGGGTCCTGCGCCCCGCCTCGGCCGGCTTGGCCGAGCCCTCTCGGTCGTAGACGAGCGGTTCGCTCTCGACGGTGCCCTTGTCGGGCAGCGCCTCCCCTCGCGGGTTCTTCGGCTTGGCCCCGTACGGGAAGCTCGTGCCGTCGTGGATGGTCGCCACGGCCTCGGGGTCGTCGCGCCCGCGGAAGGACTCCCAGACCTCGGTGCCCCGCTCGACGCCGTACTTCTGCTGCGCCGACAGGAGCGAGAGGGCCTGGCCGACCTCTCCCCCGCCGCCGCCTCCGAAGAGGCCGCCGACGACCGAGGCCAGCGCGATCATGTCGGTCACCTTGAACGGCTGGATCTCGCCCACGTTCGTGATCGCGTCGATCTTGCCGGTCAGGACGTACTCGCCGGGGAAGTAGCGGCCGTTCTTCGACTTCTCGCGATAGGCGTTGAGCCCGTCGATATAGGCCTGCGCGTCGTCCATGGCCTGCTTGCCGCGCTCGCCCTGCGTGGTCCTGATGTACTCGACCTGCCGCTCCAGGTCCTGCTCGGTGTACGGGGCCTGCGGCCAGAACTCCTGCTCGAGCCCCTGGTTCGCGAGGGCGCCGCCCGCGAACGACGTGAGCTCCCCGCGGCCGATGTGCCGGAACAGGTCGATCAGCCAGAGCCGGTCCTGACCTGCGGCGTAGCCGGCGCCGAACTCTGTTCCGTAACGCGTGGAACCTTTGACGTGGGGTACACCGTTCTTCTTGTCACGGGTGATCGTCACATCGTCGCGGGGGCGCGTGACGGAACCGACCTGACCATCGGGGACCCCGAAGGAGGAGTCGTTGAAGAACTGGGTGAGGGTGTCGTCCGTCAGGGACGGATACCCGGCGGAGAGCGCGTCGTAGGGGCCGAGTTGATCGTCGGCGTGGGCGGGCTGGGTGCCGAAGACGCGGTGGCCGAGAATCTCGGCCAGCGTGGCGCTGCCGTTCGCGCCGGGCGGCAGGATGTCCGCGCACCGGCCCGCGCAGTAGTCGGGCGCCGGTGGCGGCTCCGCGGCGGACGCCCCGCCGGCCGGGGACAGCAACCCCGCCGTGAGGACGAACACCGCTGTGGCGGCCGTGCGCTTGAGGGTTCCGCGGAGGCTTCTGTGCTGGGTGGTTCGTGGGGTGCGCCGTCGCATGCCTGATCCTCCCGACGATGGTGCGCCGGAGGTTACCGGCGGTAGACCCCCGGCTGAAGATGAACATGCGTCACTTTTTCGGAATCGCCACACGAGACCCCCTGGGGCGTACCGGCCCCAGGGGGTGCCGCTGATGGAGTCCATCGGAAATCGGATGGAACGGCATGGATCCGAATCGAGTGTCGATACGTCTATTCGGCGACGTCCGTTCGACGACGACGCCGAAGTACATGTACGTGTGACGGAGGTGCAGGCGATGGCCGGATTCCGGAGTCTGGCGAGACAAACGCGCGACCCGCGCAATGATCTGGCACTGCGGCGGTACTCGCTGCGCAAGTGCCTGGAGCGGTTTGCCCCTTACGGGCACCGTGCGACCTGGGACCACCTGTGCTCGCGGGCCGGGTTCGACCCCGAGGACCGCTCCCCCGAGCCGGCGCGGCTGACGGCCGCGCTCGACGAGCTCGAGGAGGCGCGGGCGGTCTGGCTCGCGTACGAGACGCAGTTCGCGGAGCGCCGCCGCAAGGAGAAGCACGACGGGCTGCGCAGGCCGGGCACGGTCGACGACTGGCATCGGCTGACCTGGGGCGGCTTCGGCGTCGCCTGGTGCGACGACCCGATGGTGCACCCCTCCGGACCCCTCGCGGAGGTCCTGCGGCGACTGATCGCGGCCCTGGAGCGCGAGCCCGGCACGGCCTGTCCCGTCTGCACCGGCACGGCGCTCCTCTGGAAGCACGACCTGGCGCACGAACCGTCGTCAGGACCGGTCTGCACCCACTGCGGC
This sequence comes from Streptomyces sp. NBC_01003, assembly GCF_045162695.1. NCBI lineage: Bacteria > Bacillati > Actinomycetota > Actinomycetes > Kitasatosporales > Streptomycetaceae > Streptomyces > Streptomyces sp. NBC_01003. The sequence goes on along the minus strand of NZ_CP108707.1, from coordinate 7,765,521 downwards.
ATCGTGGTGCCGCGCCCCGTCCTCACCCCCGCGTCCCTGGCCGGAGCCTGGCGGGCGCGGGTCCTTGTCTCGGCGTGAGCGCATCGGCACGAGCACGGCTGTGTGAGCACGACGGGGGTGCCGCCCATGAGCCGCACCCCCGGTCCACTCACCTGCCTCAGCCGCTCGGTGTGATCACGTCCGTCTGGACGGCCAGCTTGAACTCGGCGAGGACCAGCGGCGTACGGACCAGCGCGTCACCCGCGCCGCGCACCGAGATCTTCAGGCCGAGCGGGGTTCCCGGGTGCACGAACATCTGCCAGGTGTACGACCGGTACTGACCGCCGCCGGTCGGCGCGGAGTCCGTCGTGGCGGTCGAGTCGTAGCCGGTCGAAGCGGCGAGCGGGTCGCGCACAAAGCGCGCCCTGAACTCGCGCGGTCCGGAGTCCGGCTCCCAGAAGACCAGCGCGGACAGGGTGCCCCATCCGTCGTGACTCGGCCGGATCAGACCCGAGTGGGTGTCCGGGTACTTGGACCCCTTCGGCGGGTCGTGCATCTTCCAGGGGTCGTACGACTCCTCGCCCGCCGCGTAGGGGAAGCGGACGAGGTGGTAGCCGTCGCGGTCATAGGTGATCTTCTGCGGGCCCGAGCGTGCGGCCTCGTACTTCAGCGAGCAGATGGCGAGTCCCATCGCGTCTCCCCGTCCCCGTGATCCGTCGTGCCGTCATGTCTTCATGTCCTCATTCATCCCCAACTCCCCCGCGCGTGAAGACATCTGGACGGCCGGTTCCGGGTGCGGGTGCACGCTGTCACACGTCGCGGCGCCGTACGACGACCAGCGCCAGGACGAGCGCGACCAGCGGCCAGAGCACGTACACGGTCCAGCTTCCGCTGACCGTGGCCCCGTTGTACGCCTCGGCCGGCGCTCCGTAGATCGTGGCCAGGCGCTGCCACGCGTTGCGCACCATGCCGTTGGCGAAGGCGGCGGACAGCGGCTTGCGGGACGAGAAGAACACCGGCAGCAGGAGCAGGACGAAGGAACCGGCGACCACGGTGGTCGCGCTGTGCCGGATCAGGACGCCCAGGCCGAGGCCGACGAGCGCGCACACCGGGGCGAGCAGCGCGGACGCCGCGATCGCCCGCAGTGCGTCGGGGTCGCCGATCGGGATCGCGGCGTCCCGCCCGCTGAGGACGGCCTGGGCGGCGAAGAACGAGCAGAGGGCGACGACCGACCCGACCACGGTCCACATGACGACCTGCACGACGGCCTTGGCGAGGACCACCGCGCCGCGCGCGGGGACCGCCACGGTGGTGGTGCGGATGAGGCCGCTGCCGTACTCGCTGACCGTGGCGATCGCGCCGACGGCCACGGCGGCGAGCATCAGGGTCAGATACCCCTCCGCCGGAAAGGAATCGCCCAGCGAGAACGAGTGCTCCCGCTGCGCGAGGGCGCTGTAGGACGGGAAGTTGTTGTAGTCGGCGAGGGCCCGGCCCGCGGCGACGACTGTCACGACCAGCACGACCAGGACGACCACCCAGGGCGTGGAACGCAGCGAGCGCACCTTGATCCACTCGGCGGCGACGAGGTCGAGGAAGCGGGCGGGCGGTTCGTCCACCGCGGCTGCGATCGCGGTTGTCGTGGGGCGAGGCGTCAGGGATGCGGTGGTGCGGGGCGTCGGACTCGTCATCGGGCCTGACCCGCCTTTCCTGTGTCTCCCGACAGGTACTCGACGCTGCCGGCGGTGAGTTCCATGAACGCCTCCTCCAGCGAGGCCGTCCGGTTGGTCAGCTCGTGCAGCCTGATCCGGTGCTCGAACGCGAGCGCTCCGATCCGCTCGGCGGGCAGCCCGGTCACGGCGAGCCTGGCCGCCTCCGGCGGGCCGTGCGGCGCGACGGACGCACCGGCCGCCGTGAGGACGGCCGTCAGCTCACCGGCCTGCGGCGTCGCGACCAGCACGCTGAAGCGGGTGCTGCGCCCCGCGAACTCCCGTACGGACTCGGCGGCGATGAGACGGCCCTGCCCGATCACGACGAGCTGGTCCGCGGTGCTCTCCATCTCCGTCATGAGGTGACTGGAGAGGAAGACGGTGCGTCCCTCGGCGGCCAGGCGGCGGAAGAGACCGCGTACCCAGAGCACGCCCTCCGGGTCCATGCCGTTGATCGGCTCGTCGAACATCAGGACAGGAGGGTCGCCGAGCAGAGCCGCCGCGATGCCGAGCCGCTGCTTCATGCCGAGCGAGAACCCGCCGATGCGGCGCCCGGCCGCCTCGGTCAGGCCCACCTCGGCGAGCACCTCGGCGACGCGGCTCACCGGGATGCGGTTGCTGCGGGCCAGGGCGGCCAGGTGCGCGGTGGCGCTGCGCCCGCCGTGGACCTGCTGCGCGTCGAGCAGCGCGCCGACGTGGCGCAGGCCGCGCGGGTGGGTGCGGAAGGGGACGCCGCCGATGGTGGCGGTCCCGGCGGTGGGCGTGTCCAGGCCGAGGAGCATCCTCATGGTGGTCGTCTTGCCGGCCCCGTTGGGGCCGAGGAAGCCGGTGACCTGCCCGGGCCGCACGGTGAAGGAGAGATGGTCGACGGCGGTCTTGTCGCCGTACCGCTTGGTGAGTTCGCTGACTTCGATCACGAGGGCAACGGTGCCGGTGCAGGTGAGGGGCGCGCATCGGCCCGTCGGCGGCCTCCCCCGGGGCGCCGTGCACCCGTGGGATGAAGCCCGTGGGCTCATGTCACGGGCGGGCGGCGCACCTACGATCCCTGTGTGGACGCCACCTCGACACCCCCGCCGCCCGAGCGCACTTACAGGACGCTCCGCTCCCGCCTGACCTGGACCGGGGCCGTCCTGTACCCGATCATGGCGCTGCTCCCCGCGGTCAGCGCCGACCCGTGGGCGCCCGGCATCCTCCCGGCCTGCGGCTCGGCGCTCGCCGCGGTCCTGCTCGTCGGCCTGATCCGGCGCAGGCCCATGGCGGCCCTTGTCATGACGCTGCTCGTCACCGCCCTCCTGCCGCCGGTGGCCAAGTACCACGGCCCTGTGTGGTTCGTGCCGTTCGTCGCGGTCGACATCCTGCTCGGGTACGTCGTCGCGACGCGCACCCTGCGGGCGTCGGTGGTCGCCGTCTGCCTCACGTTCCTCACGCAGTTCCTGACGATCCTCGGCTTCACGCACGGCCCCGACCTCATCGTGATCGGGACGATCGCCCTCCTGGCGCTGGTCACCGCCTGCGTCGTGGGCCTCCTCGGCAGCGAGCGCCGCCGGTACGCGAATGAGCTGCGGTCGCACGAGGTCGCCGAGGCGATCACCGCCGAACGGCTGCGGATCGCCCGGGAGTTGCACGACCAGGTCGCGCACAGCATCGGCATCATCGCGATCCAGGCCGGTGTCGGCAGCCGGGTCATCGAGACACAGCCGCTGGAGGCGCGGGCCGCCCTGAGCGCCATCGAGGCCACGAGCAGGGAGACCCTGTCGGGGCTGCGGCGCACGCTCGTCGCGCTGCGCAGGTCGGGTCCTTCGGCGGAGTCGGGGGCGGCGCCGTACGGACCCGCGCCGGGCCTCGGTGACCTGGAGCGCCTCGCGGCCACGACCACGGACGCGGGCGTCGAGGTCGACCTGCGGTGGAGCGGGCAGCGGTGTCAACTGCCGCCCGACATCGACCTGTCGGCGTACCGGATCGTGCAGGAGGCGCTGACCAACGTGGTCCGGCACTCGGGCGCCGGGCGGTGCCACGTGAGCGTCGGGTTCGGGCAGGATGAACTGTCCGTGGAGATAGTCGACGAGGGGCGCGGGATGCGGGGCGCGGGGTCGGGCGTGGGGTTCGGGATCACCGGGATGCGGGAGCGGGTGGCGCTGCTGCACGGGGAGTTCAGCGCGGGGCCGGTGCCCGGGGGCGGCTTCCGGGTGGCGGCGCGGCTGCCGCTGCCGGAGCCGACGGCCACACCGCCGGAGGACACCGCCGTGGCCGGGGCGGACGCCCGATGACCGTGCGCGTGGTGCTCGCCGACGACCAGCCGCTCGTGCGCTCCGGGCTGCGCGTCCTCATCGCCGACACCCCCGACCTGGAGGTCGTCGGGGAGGCCGCGAACGGCGAGGAGGCGGTCCGGCTGACGAAGGAGGTCAGCCCCGACGTGATCGTGATGGACATCCGGATGCCGGGCATGAACGGGATCGAGGCCACGAGCCTGGTCACGTCCGGCCCGGGGGCGACCCGGGTGCTCGTCCTGACCACCTTCGACGAGGACGACCACGTCTACGGCGCGCTGCGCGCCGGCGCGAGCGGTTTCGCGGTCAAGGACATGGCGCTCGACGACATCCTCGCCGCGATCCGGGTCGTCGCGGCCGGGGACGCGCTCATCGCGCCGGGGATCACCCGACGTCTCATCGCGGACTTCGTGGGCCGCCCCGAGCCGTCGCCCGCCCGCACACCGCGGCGGGTCGAGGGCATCACCGAACGGGAGCGCGAGGTCCTGACACTGGTGGGGCTCGGCCGGTCGAACAGCGAGATCGCGGACGAGCTCTACATCACCGTGGCCACGACCAAGTCGCACGTGGCGCGCCTGTTCACCAAACTGGGCGCCCGGGACCGGGTCCAACTGGTCATCATCGCCTACGAGTCGGGGCTCGTCTCCACACCTCGCTGAGCGGCTGCGCCTCAGGCGCCCTCCCGGTTCTCCTTCATCAGGCGGGAGCCGGTGAGGCGTTCACCGAACACGTCGTCCGGGTTCGAGAGCACACAGTTGTCCAGGGACAGACAGCCGCACCCGATGCAGTCGGTCAGATGGTCGCGCAGGCGTCCCAGCTGGGTGATGCGCTGGTCCAGTTCGGAGCGCCATGCCTCGGAGAGGTGCGCCCAGTCCTCGCGGGTCGGGGTGCGCCCCTCGGGCAGCTCGGACAGCGCGTCACGGATCGTGGCGAGCGGGATGCCGACGCGCTGCGCGGCGCGGATGAACGCGACCCGGCGCAGGGTGTCGCGCTGGTAGCGGCGCTGGTTGCCCGTCGTGCGGCGGCTGCTGATCAGGCCCTTGGCCTCGTAGAAGTGCAGGGCCGAGACGGCGGCTCCGCTGCGCGCCGACAGCTGACCGACGGTGAGTTCGTGGATCTTCACTGAAATCTGGGGCACTGTGCCGAGCCTACTGGGCGGACCCTGAAATCGTTGACAGAGGTCGCCCGCCCTAGCATGCTGAGCAAGCGCTTAGACATCGCCTTAGAGATCCGCACATGGTGCATACATGGGAGGCCACGACATGGCAGAGCCGAGGGTTTTCGCGACGGTCGACGAGCTGCGCGCGGCAGTGGGCGAGCAGCTGGGGTACAGCGACTGGGTCGAGATCGAGCAAAAGCGGATCGACCAGTTCGCGGACGCCACGGGTGACCACCAGTGGATCCACGTCGACCCCGAGCGCGCCAAGGACGGGCCGTTCGGCACGACGATCGCGCACGGCTATCTGACCCTGTCGCTGCTCCCCCTCTTCGGGCCGCAGCTGATCCAGGTCGACGGCATGAAGATGGGCGTGAACTACGGGACGAACAAGGTCCGCTTCCCCGCCCCCGTGCCGGTCGGCTCCCGGCTGCGCGCCACCGCGAAGATCACCGGCGTCGACGACGTGCCCGGCGGCGTCCAGGTCTCGGTCGCCTTCACCGTGGAGCGCGACGGCGGCGACAAGCCGGTGTGTGTCGCCGAGTCGGTGTCCCGCTACTACCTCTGAGCTCCGCCGGGGTCAGGAAACCCGGACCCCCACCATCCGCAGGACGAGGTCGGCGTACAGCGCGCCGACCTCGTCGGGCGTCCGGCGGCCCTCCGTGTTGAACCAGCGCGCCACGTCGATGCAGAGCGACAGCACGGCCAGCGTGGTGCCCGGGACGTCCGGGACGTCGAATTCCCCCGCCTTCACACCGTCGTTGATGATCTCGCGCACGGTCGCGTCGCTCTCGCGGCGCAGGGCCACGATCTCGGGCCGGTGCTCCTCGCCGAGCGAGTCCAGCTCGTACTGCACGACGCGCGCCGTCAGATGGCGTGCCGCATGCCAGCGGACGAAGGACCGTACGGCCTCGGAGAGCCGCTCGGAGGCGGTGCCCTCCTCGGCGGCCGCGTCCTTGAGGATCTCCAGGGCCTTCTCGTGGCCGATGCGGCTGATGCGGAGGAGCAGGTCCTCCTTGGTCCGGTAGTGGATGTAGAGCGCGGCCGGGCTCATGCCGGCCCGGCTCGCGATGTCCCTGGTGGTGGTCGCGTGGTAGCCGCGCTCCGCGAACGCCTGGACGGCGGCGATCAGCAGCCGCCTGGCCGCGTCCGGGGTGACCTCGGCCCAGGACATGTCGTCCGTGGCAGCCTCGTTCTGGCCGTGCCGCTCCGCGCTCATCGCTCGCTCACATCCTCCCGTGGACAGGACGAACACCATACCCCTAGAGGTGAGCGAGCGCTTAGTTCCGTATGTCAGGCGACGGGCTTGAAGGGATCGTGCTCGGCGAGGATCTTGTCGATGCGGGCCTGGTCGATACGGCTGACGACCTGATCGACCTCCTGACGGTCCCGGATGACCTTGGCGAGCGTGAACGCGGAGGTCGTCAGATAGAGGACGGCGATGGCGAGGAAGCCGCGGACCCAGCCGCTGGCCTCGATGCGGTAGATCCCGACGGCTGTCGCAACGAGCGCGAGCGCGAAGGAGGCGACGGCCTGTCCGTAGAAGGCGTTGGTGGTCCTGTGCTTGACCGGTGTGTCACTCATGGGCGACAGCATGGAGCGGACGGGGGCGCACCCCCATCCGCTCGCGTACTCAGAAACGTACTCAGAAGCCGGGCCGAGAAGCCGGACTCGGAAGTCTGACTCGACAGCCCGGTCTCAGAAGGCCGATACGCCGGTGAGCGCGCGGCCGATGATGAGCTTCTGGATCTGGCTGGTGCCCTCGTAGAGGGTCATGACGCGGGCGTCGCGCAGGAGTTTGCCGACCGGGTACTCGTCGATGTAGCCGTAGCCGCCGAAGACCTGGAGGGCGTTGTTCGCGCAGCGCACCGCGGCCTCGGAGGCGAAGAGCTTGGCCTTGGAGGCGGCGGTCGCGAAGTCCTCGCCACGGTCGATGAGGTCGGCGACGCGCCAGGTCAGCAGGCGCGCGGCGTCCACGTCGACGGATATGTCGCTGATCAGCTCCTGCACCAGCTGGTACGAGGCAATGGACTTGCCGAACTGCTCGCGCTCCGCCGCGTATCCCACGGCGGCGTCGAGCGCGGCCTGCGCGATGCCGACGCAGCCCGCGGCCACCGACATGCGCCCCTTGGCGAGCGCCGACATGGCGACGGAGAAGCCCTTGCCCTCCGGGCCGAGCATCGCGGAGGCGGGCACGCGGACGTCCTCGAGGACCAGTTCGGCGGTGGCCTGGCCGCGCAGGCCGAGCTTGCCGTGGATGGTGCGGCGGGTGAGGCCGGGGGTGTCCGTGGGGACGAGGAAGGCGGTGACGCCCCTGTGTCCGGGGGCGTCGGTGGAGCGGGCGAAGAGGAGGACGACGTCGGCCCAGGTGCCGTTCGTGATGAACATCTTGGAGCCGTTGATCACGTAGTCGTCGCCTTCGCGGACGGCCCGGGTGGTGAGGCTGCCGGCGTCGGAGCCGGTGCCGGGTTCGGTGAGTCCGAAGCAGCCCAGGGCCTCGCCGGCCGTGAGCCGCGGCAGCCACTGCCGCTTCTGCTCCTCGGTCCCGTAGGACTGGATCGTCTTGGTGACCAGGCCCAGCGAGACGGAGACGATGCCGCGCACGGACGAGTCGCCGCGCCCCAGCTCCTCCGTGACCAGGCAGTACGCCAGGTGGTCGCCGCCCGAGCCGCCGTACTCCTCGTCGATGGTCAGGCCCAGGAAGCCGACGTCGCCGAGCTTCTTGACGATGCCGCGGTCGACCTCTTCGGCGCGGTCCCAGCCGACGACGTTCGGGGTGATCTCGCGCGCCACGAAGTCCTTGGCGAGCTGACGGACAGCCGTCTGCTCCTCGCTGAGCTCCAGATTCATGGACCACACCCCAGGCATGAGTGAATGAGCACTAAATTAGCACTGCTAGTTTTTGGTTGACAGCCCTACTATGTGCCGCATGGCCCGACCGCGCAAGCCCCTCCTGAGCAGAGACCGCATCGTCACGGCAGCGCTCTCTCTCGTCGACGCCGAGGGCCTCGCGGCCGTCTCCACGCGGCGGCTCGCCGCCGAGCTGGGCGTGAGCGGCCCCTCGCTGTACAACCACTTCCGCACCAAGGACCAGATCCTTGAGGCGGTCGCCGACTCGGTGAGCGCGCAGGTCGACCTGTCGATGTTCGACGCCGCGGACGGGCGCGACTGGCACACGGCCCTGCACGACTGGGCGGTGTCCTACCGGGCGGCTCTGCTCGCGCACCCCAACATCGTCCCGGTGCTCGCCCAGGGGCCCGGGCGCAGGCCCGCGGGACTCCGGCTCGCCGATGCCGTGTTCGGCTCGATGGTGGACGCGGGCTGGCCCCCGGCGCAGGCCACGTCGATCGGCGCACTCATGCGGTACTTCGTGACGGGCTCCGCGCTCGGCTCCTTCGCCGGGGGCTTCGTCGACGACGAGACGGCGTACGACCCCGCCGACTACCCCCACCTCGGCCAGGCGCACCTGCTCGCCGACCGCCAGGAGCTGATCGACGAGCGGGCCTTCGAGACGGGCCTGCGGGCGCTCCTCGACGGGCTCACGCTGCAGTACGAGCAGGTCGCAGCGCTGCACTGACGTTTCGGCGGCCACCGAACCGTGCCGGGCGCATCCTGGACCCATGAAGTCCAGGGAACCCGGCGCACCGCGCCTCGCCGCGCTCGCCGCACTGATGGCCGACGAGACCCGCGCGGCCTGTCTGCTCGCCCTGCTCGACGGGCGGGCGTGGACCGCCGGTGAGCTGGCGCGGCACGCGGGGGTCGCGGCGTCGACGGCGAGCGAGCATCTGGGCAAGCTCGTCTCGGGCGGCCTCCTCTCCGAGGAGCGGCAGGGGCGCCACCGCTATGTGCGGCTCGCGGACGCGCGGGTGGCGGGGCTCGTGGAGGAACTCGCGGCGTACGCGGCGCCGGACGGCGGGGAGCGGCCGCGAACACTTCAGGCCGTGAGCGCGCGGGACGCGATGGCGCGCGGGCGTACCTGTTACGACCATCTCGCGGGCCGTCTCGGTATCGCGGTCACGGACGCGCTGGTCCGGCGCGGGGACCTGCGCACGGATACGGGGTTCGCGCTGACCCCGCAGGGGGTGGACCTGTTCGGCGCGTTGGGGATCGGGCTCGACCGGTCGGGGCGCCGGCCCCTGGCGCGGGCGTGCCTGGACTGGACCGAGCGCCGGCCGCATCTCGCGGGGACGGCGGGCGCGGCCCTGTGCAGCCACGCGTTCGACGCGGGCTGGGTCGTGCGGATCGGGTCGGAGCGGGCCGTGAAGGTCACGCCGGCCGGGGAGCAGGCGTTCGGGGACGCCCTGGGGATCGAGGCGGAGGCGCTGCGCTAGCGGCGCCCGGGGATCGAGGCAGTGGCTCTGCGCCGGGAGGGGGCTTCCTACCGCGATAGGCCCGTTCTTCCGGACTTCAGGGGATGTCGGTAAAGTGCCTCCGTTCTGCTCGGTGAAACAGGGACGTAACACGGGGGCACGGGATGCGGCAGGCCAAGTACGGCCCAACTCCTGGCATATCACCCCTTAATTGGGGAGCGGGTTGTAGACAGTTCGGCGTTCAGCTCCTGCGCGGGCAGGCTCAGGTCGTCTTTCTGTCCAGCGTCCCGGCCGGCGCGCTCCTCGCCGTGGCACTGTTCGCGGCGGGGTGGGAGTACGGGCTCTACGCGATCGCGGGAACCGCGCTCGGCACGGCCACCTCGCGGCTGCTCGGCGCGGACCGCGAGCGCGTCTCGACGGGCCTCGAAGGATTCAACGCCTGTCTGACGGCGCTGTGTTTCGCGGTGTTCCTGGGCGCCGGCCATCTGTCGACCGCGCTGCTCGCCGCGGCCGGCTGCGTCGTCGTCACCGTCGTCACCGCGGCCGTCGTCAATCTGCTCGGCGTGTGGAACCTGCCGTCGCTGACGCTCCCCTACTGTCTCCTCGCGAGCGCGATGACCACCGCGGCACCGGGGTTCGAGCGGATCTGGCACCACGGCGACGGCCTCGCGGCCCTCACGAGCGCGGCGACCGGGCCGACTTCGCTCGGCTTCTCCGATCTGTGGCACGGGTTCTTCACGGGCTTCGCCGAGATCTTCTTCATGCCGCAGTGGTACGTCGGCGCGCTCATCCTCGCCGCGCTGCTCGTCGCGAGCCGCAGGGCCGCCGCCGTGGCGGGCGTGGGCAGCCTCGTCGGGATCCTCTCCGCGTGGGCGCTGGGAGCTCCCACCGCGCAGATCGCGGACGGGACCATGGGCTACAACGCGATCCTTGTGGCGCTGGCCCTGTGCGGGGTGTTCCTGGAGGCGGGTCCGCGCACTCTGGCGTACGCGGTGGTGGGCGCGTTCACCGCGACGGCCGCGACGTCGGCCATGGCGGCGGTGTTCGCGCCGTCGGGCGGGCACACGTTCACCTGGCCGTTCGTCCTGACGACATTCGCCTTCCTGGCGGCGGCCCGGTCCTTCCCCGGGCTGCGCACCTCGGCTCCGGCACCTGCGGTGCCGGAGCCGATGGCGGCGGGGACGCTCAGCGCGCAGCCGCCCGCCCCGCAAGCACCTTGATGGAGATCAGGGCGATCACGCCGAGCCCGATGATGTAGCCGGAGACGGCCATCGACGTGCCGGTCGCCTCCAGGAGCAGCACCATCACGAACGGCGCGAGTCCGCCGCCGAACACAGCCGCGATCTGGTAGCCGAGCGAGGCTCCCGTGTAGCGCATCTCGGCGGTGAACAGCTCGGCGAACAGCGCGGCCTGCGGCCCGTACATGATGCTCAGGAAGCAGCTGGTGACGAAGGTGCCCACGGCCAGCCAGAGCAGTGAGCCGGTGTCGATGAGCAGGAACATCGGCACGGCCCACACGACGAGGCCCGCGGCGCCGAGCGCGTAGATCCGCAGCCGTCCGATGCGGTCGGAGAGGGCCGCCGACGCGGGGATCAGGGCGAGCTGGGTGAGGCTGATGCAGAGCGAGACGGTGAGGACGGCCTCGCGCTCCATGCCGAGTTCACGGGTCGTGTAGTCGAGGACTCCCGTGATGATGATGTAGAACGTCGCGGTGTTCACGGCGAAGGAGCCGCCCGCGAGGAAGACCGTGCCGAGGTGTTCGCGCAGGATCCTGCGCAGCGGGGAGCGGGAGCGGTCCGCCTCCGCCTTCGCCAGTTCCGCTTCCGCGGCCTTGAACTCGGGGGTCTCCTCGACCTTCGCGTGGATGTACCAGGCAAGGGCCAGGACGAGCAGGCCCACCAGGAACGGGAGCCGCCAGCCCCACGCGGTGAAGGCGCTGTCGCTGGTGAGGGCGCCGGCGACGAGGAACACGGTGTTGGCGGTCACCACGCCGATGGGGACGCCGAGTTGGACGAGGCTGCCGTAGAGGCCGCGCTTGCCCTCGGGGGCGTACTCGGTGGCCATCAGCATCGCGCCGCCCCACTGGGCGCCGACGGCGAGGCCCTGCACGACCCGCAGGGCGACGAGGAGGATCGGCGCGGCCACGCCGATCGTGTCGTACGTGGGGAGCAGGCCGATGCCCGTGGTGGCGAGGCCCATCAGGGTCAGGGCGAGGACCAGCATGGGCTTGCGGCCGCGCTTGTCGCCGAGCTGGCCGGCGATGACCCCGCCGAGCGGGCGGGCCAGGAAGCCGACGGCGAAGGTCGCGAAGGCGGCGAGCACGCCCGCCGACGAGCTGCCGGAGGGGAAATAGAGGTCGCCGAGCACGAGGGCGGCCGCGATGCCGAAGACGAAGTAGTCGTACCACTCGACGGCCGAGGCGAGCGCGGCGGCGGTGGCGACCTTCCTTCGGGCGCGGGTCTCGGCTTCGGGGGAAGCGGTGGCTGCGGGACGAGCGGATGGTGCCGTGTCCATGCGTGCACACTCCGGTGACTGCGGGGAGGGGACGGTCCGCGGCGCCGCGGTCCCGGGAACATACTGACCGGACGGTACGCGGGTCAACGGGTTGCGCAGCAGGAGTTTTTGCCTGCGCATGGGAAAGCGCGGTCCGTGTGCGGGCAGCCCCGTGGCCCCGGCCGCGCGGGGGCGGCCGGGGTCGTGGGGCACGGGCCCACCGGGTCTAGAAGACGACCAGCGCCCGTCCGCCCTTGCCCGCGACCATGTTGTCGAAGGCGGCGGGGATCCCGTCGAGGGCGATGTGTTCGGTGACGAGCGCGCTCAGGTCGAGGCGGCCCGCGCGGATGTGCTCGGCCAGGACCGGGAGGTCCTTCGCCGGGTCGGAGTTGCCGTAGACGCAGCCCGAGAGCGTGCGGCCGAAGTGGAAGAGCTCCAGGGCGTTGAAGGTGACCTGCTGGTCCTTGCCGCCGATGCCGACGACCGTGGTGCGGCCGCCGCGCCGCGTGGACTCCCACGCGGTACGGATGGTCACGGCGCGGCCCACGCACTCGACCGCGACGTCCACACCCTGCTTGCCGGTGAGGCCGCGGATCTCGCGTGCGGTGGTCTCGGAGGCCACGACGTAGTCGGTGGCCCCGGCCTTGCGGGCCAGCTCCTCCTTCTCCGGGGAGACGTCCACCGCGATGATCTTCGAGGCGCCGGCGATCCGGGCCGCCTGGAGCGTGGCGAGGCCGACCCCGCCGACGCCGAACACGGCGACCGTCTCGCCCTCGCGGACCCGCGCCGAGTGGTGCACGGCGCCGTATCCGGTCAGGACGGCGCAGCCGAGGAGGGCCGCGTCGGTGAGGGGGACGCCTTCGGGGGCGCGCAGGACGCAGTTCGCGGCGACCACCGTCTCCTCGGCGAACGCGGCGACGTTCAGGCCGGGGTGGAGGTCGCTGCCGTCGTCGGAGCGGTGGGCGTACACCGAGCCCGCGCCGGTGAGGGCGTCGGCGCACAGCCACACCTCGCCGAGCGAGCAGGCGTGGCACTTTCCGCACGCGGGCGCCCAGTTGAGGACGACCCCGTCGCCGGGTGCGACATGGGTGACGCCCTCGCCGACGGAGACGACCGTGCCGGCGCCCTCGTGGCCGAGCACGGCGGGGACGGGCACGCGCATCGTGCCGTTGGTCAGGGACAGGTCGGAGTGGCAGACCCCGGCGGCGGTGAGCCTGACCCGGACCTGGCCGGGGCCGGGCTCGGGCAGGTCGATCTCCGTGATCTCCAGGGGAGAGCCGACGGCGGGCAGTACAGCGGCACGGACCATGAGGCGCGGAGCTCCTAGAACTGGAGGGACTTGGTCTGGAGGTACTCGGACAGGCCGTGCGCGCCCAGCTCGCGGCCGACGCCGGACTGCTTGTAACCACCGAACGGGGCAAGAGGGTTGAAGCGGCCGCCGTTGATGTCGACCTGGCCGGTGTCCATGCGGCGCGCGAACGCGACCGCCTCGGCGTCGTCGGCCGCCCAGACGGCGCCCGCGAGACCGTACACGGTGCCGTTGGCGATGCGCAGGGCCTCGTCCTCGTCCTCGTAGCGGATGATCGAGACGACCGGGCCGAAGATCTCCTCCTGGGCGATGGTCATCTCGGGGGTGACGTCGGCGAAGACGGTCGGGCTGACGAAGTAGCCCTGCTCGCGCGGGGCCTCGGGGCCGCCGGCGACGAGGCGGGCGCCCTCGGCGACGCCCTTCTCGATGTAGCCGCGCACGCGTGTGTGCTGCTTGGCGTTGACGAGCGGGCCGATGCGGTCGCCGTACTTGGCGGCGGCCTCGGCGGCGAGCGCGACCGCCTCGTCGTACTGGGAGGTGTGGACGAGCATGCGGGTCCAGGCGCTGCACGTCTGGCCGGAGTTGCCCATGACGTTGGCGACGCCGACGCCGACGGCCTTGGCCAGGTCGGCACTCGGCAGGATGACGTTGGCGGACTTGCCGCCGAGTTCGAGGGCGACGCGCTTGACGGCCGCGCCCGCGGTGGCGCCGATCTGCTTGCCGACGGCGGTGGAGCCGGTGAAGGAGACCAGGTCGACGCCCGGGTGCCCGGCGAGCGCCTGGCCGGCGACGGGGCCGAGGCCGGTGACGAGGTTGAACACGCCTGCGGGGATGCCCGCTTCGTGGACGGCCTCGGCGAAGAGCTGGGCGGTCAGCGGGGTGTCCTCGGCGGGCTTGAGCACGACGGTGCAGCCCGCCGCGAGGGCGGGGGCGACCTTGGCGACGATCTGGTGGAGCGGGTAGTTCCAGGGCGTGATCGCGCCGACGACACCGACCGGTTCGGCGTAGACGGTGGAGTTGCCGACCTTCTCCTCGAAGGCGTACGAGGCGGCGAGTTCGGCGTACGAGCCGGCCACCAGGATCGGCACGCCGGCGTGCACCATCTGCGAGAACTGCAGGGGCGCGCCGAGTTCGGCGGTGACCGTCTCGGCGATCTCGTCCTTGCGGGCGACGAGGACGTCGCGCAGGGCGGCGATCCTCGCGGCGCGTTCGGCGGGCGGGGTCGCGGCCCAGGCGGGGAACGCCTCGTGGGCGGCGAACACGGCGGCGTCGACGTCCTCGGCGACGCCCGCCGGGACATGCGCGATGACCTGCTCGTCGGCCGGGTTGACCACCGCGATCGTGTCCGTGCCGGCGGCGACCCGCCACTCGCCTCCGATGTACATCCCGTCGTGGGCCTTCATGGCTGTTCCTCCCGGGGTGCCGCGTCCACGGCACAGTCGTCCGCTACGGCGTAGTCGTCCGCGCCCCAAACTAGCGCCGTTAGTTTTTGGGCGCCAGAGACGCCCGTCACCCTGCCAGTAATTCCTCAGTAACGGCGCCTCTCTAGCGTCCGGTCCATCCGTACCGTTCCCGGAGTTCCCGGAGGATCACCCCCGATGCACCCGTCACGATCGCCCCGGCGCAGACCTGCCGTGTGGGCGGCGGCCGCACTGACCGCGGCCGCCCTGCTGACCGGACCGCTGCCCTCAGCGGCGGCCGCCGCCGATTCCGCGCCGTCGCCCAAGGTGGACTCCGCACTGCGCGCCGCCGTGGACGACGGCGGCGAAGCCTCGTTCTTCGTCGTGCTCAAGGACCAGGCAGACCTCTCGTCGGCCCGCGGCAAGCGCACCCACGCCTCGCGCGCCAAGGCCGCCTTCTCCGCCCTGCGCGGCAAAGCCGCCAAGAGCCAGGACTCGCTGACGTCGTTCCTCGACAAGGAGCGGGTCGGGCACCAGGACTACTGGATCGTCAACGCCGTCCAGGTCACCGGCGACAAGAAGCTCGTGGCGCAGCTCGCGAAGCGCTCCGACGTCGCCTCGATCGTCAAGGAGCAGCATTACAAGCTGGACGCCACGGAGCGCGCGACGGCCGGCGCGGCCACCGACGCGGACCCGGTCACCCCCGAGTGGGGCGTCAAGGACATCAAGGCCGACCAGGTCTGGGACCAGTACGACGACCGCGGCGAGGGCATCGTCATCGCGAACGTCGACTCGGGCGTCCAGTACGACCACCCCGCGCTGAAGGCCAACTACCGCGGCAACAACGGCGACGGCTCCTTCACGCACGACTACAACTGGTACGACCCGACCGGTCAGTGCCCCACCTCGGCGCCCTGTGACAACAACGGCCACGGCACGCACACCATGGGCACCATGGTCGGCGCGGGCGGGGTCGGTGTCGCGCCCGGCGCGAAGTGGATCGCCGCCAAGGGCTGCGAGTCCAGTTCCTGCTCGGACTCCTCGCTGCTCGCCGCGGGCCAGTGGATCCTCGCCCCGACCGACCACACCGGCCAGAACCCGCGGCCCGACCTCGCCCCCGACATCGTGAACAACTCGTGGGGCGGCGGCGACACGACGTTCTACCAGGACATCGTCGAGGCGTGGAACGCGGCCGGGATCTTCGAGGCGTTCGCCTCCGGCAACGACGGTGACGGCGTGACCTGCTCGACCGGCCACGCACCCGGCTCGCAGGCACCGGCCTACGGCGTCGGCGCGTACGACGTCAACGGCAAGATCGCCGACTTCTCCGGCTTCGGCCCCTCCAGGCTGGACGGCTCGATGAAGCCGAACATCTCGGCCCCGGGCGTCAACGTCCGCTCCACCTGGCCGGGCAACACGTACAAGGCCATCTCCGGTACGTCGATGGCGACACCGCACGTCGCGGGCGCCGTCGCGCTGCTCTGGTCGTCGGCCCCCTCCCTCATCGGCAACATCGACGCGACGCGCGCACTGCTCGACGAGGGTGCGCGCAACGTGGACGACACCCACTGCGGCGGCACCGCCGACGCGAACAACGTGTGGGGCGAGGGCAAGCTCGACATCTTCGCGTCCGTCGACAAGGCCCCGCACACCGCGGCCGTCGTCACCGGCAAGGTCACCGACAAGGCGACCGGCTCCGCGCTCTCCGGCGTCACGGTGAAGGCCTCCGGCGGCGACTCGAACCGCACCGTCACCACCTCGGCGGACGGCTCCTACCGGCTCACCCTGCCGGCCGGCACCTACGACTTCGCCCTCGGCGGTTACGGATACGCGGACGGCGCCAGGTCCGGCGTCGCCGTCACGACCGGCGAGCAGGTCACCGAGGACTTCACGCTGACCGCGGTCGCCTCGCACGCCGTGTCCGGCACGGTCCTCGACGTCACAGGAAAGCCCCTCGCCAAGGCAACCGTGCAGGTCGCCGGCACCCCGGTCGCCACCGTCACCACCGACTCCGCGGGCCGCTTCGACCTGCCGAAGGTGGCTGAAGGTTCGTACACCCTGACCGCCACGCCCACCGCGCCCGTCCTGTGCAACGGCACGTACAGCGGCAAGCTCGCCGTGGACGGCGACGAGACGCTGACGGCCCGGCTGCCCGCCCGCTCCGACAGCGCCGGCAACAACTGCGCCCCGGTGGCGTACTCCTGGATCGGCGGCAGCACCAAGGTCGCGCTCAGCGGCGACGAGGACGCGAAGACGATCGCGCTGCCCTTCCCGGTGAAGCTGTACGGCGTCTCCTACTCCAGCGCGAGCGTCACCACGAACGGCCTGATCAACTTCATGGAGCCGCGGCTCGGCGACTACGAGAACGTCGCGCTCCCGTCGGTGAACAGGCCGAACGGCACCGTCGCCGCCTTCTGGGACGACCTGACCCTGGACAAGAAGTCCACCGTGCAGACCTCGATCACGGGCACCGCCGGCAGCCGGAAGTTCGCCGTCGTCTGGAACAACGCCGCCTTCGCGGACGGAAGTTCCGGCCGCGTCTCCTTCGAGGCCGTCTTCGACGAGGCCACCGGCGCCGTCACCCTCCAGTACCTGACCGTGCCGGGCAGCGGCGCGAGCGCCACCGTCGGCATCGAGAACCAGTCCGGCACCGACGCCCTTCAGTACTCCTTCGACGAGCCGGTCCTCAAGGACCACTCCGCCATCCGTATCGCGCAGGGGACCAAGTGATGAGACATGACTCCCGGCGGGCTCTGCGTCTCGCCTCCGCGCTGGTCGCGGCCGGTCTGGCGCTGAGCGCCGCGCCGCCCGCCCTCGCCGCCGACGACGACAGCTCCCTTCTCACGCTGACCGACAGCCAGGCCGAGAAGCTGGCCGACCACGCCCAGCTCAACGCCTACGCGGAGGCCGACCGCGCGACGGTCGACCCGCAGGGCGCGACCAAGGGCTCCGACTCCGGTACGGACGACCAGGGTTCCGGCTCCCACCTCGACGAAGGCACCGGCACCGACGGCGCCGTCACCATCTCCACCAAGTCCACGCTGGAGGGTGTGCGCGGTCTGGCAGCGACCGTCCCCGCCGGGGGCAAGGGCGGCGACTACTTCACCCTGCACAGCCTCGGCAGCGTCCAGCGCAGCAAGGCCGACGGCACCGCCCTGTGGCGGCGCGACAACGCCTCGCTGTACGCGGACTGGGGCGTCAAGAACTCCCGGCCCTGGCAGACCGAGCCGTACCCGGCGCGCATCGTGATGGGCTACAACGCGGTCAGCCCGTTCACGCCCGCCTCCGACCAGGGGTACGTCACCGGCGACCTGACCGGTGACGGCGTCGACGACGTGGTGTTCTCGGCGAGCGTCGGCGTGAACCCGTACCGCCCCTTCACCTCGCCCGGCTCCACCCTCGCCAACGGCACCTTCGTCACGGTCCTCGACGGGAAGACCGGCAAGACGCTGTGGTCGAAGCTGTACGCGTACGCCTACAACGTGAAGCTCGCCGGCAAGACGCTCGTCGTGACGGACGCGCCGTACTACAACCTCAACTCCCCGGCCGACGCCACCGCCACTGTCTCCGGCATCCGCTTCTCGTACGCCGACGGGGCGCTCAAGCCCACCGACACGTGGACGTACGACACGGGGGTGCGCGCAGGGACCGCGTGGGGCGCCCTGGAGGATCTCGGCGGCGGCCTGGTCGCCGCGTCGTACAACCAGCGCAAGACCGCCACGGCGGCGGGCCGCGGGCGCACCCTTGTGCTCGACACCGCCGACGGGAAGGTCAAGTGGCAGACCGACAGTGCCCTTTACTCCCGCCAGCTGCACCTCGACAGCGCGCGCGGACGGCTCGTGGCCCTGGAGCAGTCCGACCCGAACGACGGCATGAAGTACGAGATCGACTCCTACTCCCTGGCCGAGGGCGAGCGGACCACGCTCGACACACGGACCAACGCGCTGCCCACCGACATGACGATCGGTGACCTGCGGGGCGACCGGAAGCCCGAGTACGTGGTCAGCGAGTCCACTCTCGACCCGTACCTGTGGATCAACGCCAATACCGTCAGGGTCGTGGACGGCACCGACCCGGCCGCCCTTCTGTGGTCCTCGACCGTCAAGCGAGCCGCCGACAACGGCCATGACGGCCCGAGCGCGTGGAGCCTGGACGTCGTCGACGGCAGCCTCGTGACGACCGCCCAGGACGACACCGGCATGAACTCGGCGGAGAACCCCGGGGGCGGGCAGTACG
This sequence comes from Streptomyces sp. NBC_01003, assembly GCF_045162695.1. NCBI lineage: Bacteria > Bacillati > Actinomycetota > Actinomycetes > Kitasatosporales > Streptomycetaceae > Streptomyces > Streptomyces sp. NBC_01003. The sequence goes on along the minus strand of NZ_CP108707.1, from coordinate 7,746,665 downwards.
CCTCGCTCACCGTGTTCTCCGGCAGCGGCGACGTGCGCTGGCGGGAGAAGGGCATCGGCGCCTCACCGATGTTCGCCCAGGTCTACCGCGACGGCGGCGGGCAGCACGTGCGCACCGTCGACCAGAACCAGAACGTCCACACCTACGGGCTCGGCAACGGCAAGCAGCAGGGCATCCTGCCGCTCCAGGGCGACCTGTGGTCCGCGCAGTCGGCCGACATCGACGGCGACAAGAAGAACGACCTGGTCGTCGGCGGCAAGTCCGACGGCGTGTGGGCGTACTCGGGTCCGTCGCTGACGGCAGGCAAGCCCGAACTGCTGTGGAAGGCCACCGTCCCGGGGCAGGTGCACCGGATCGAGAAGGGCGACGTCAACGGCGACGGCCACGCCGACTTCGTGGTGGCCGCCGACACGGCCGTCGCGGTCCTGGACGGGCGCACCGGCAAGGTCATGGAACGCATCGACGGGAACGGGCAGTTCGTCCGCTCCGCGACGGTCGCCGACCTCGACGGCGACAAGCGCGCCGACATCGTCGTGCCGACCGACAAGCTGCGGGCCTACCGCGGCGACGGTTCGAAGCTGTGGACGTACGGGGCGCCCGACAGCGCGGGCAGCGTCGTCTTCGGCGACCTCGCGGTGGGCGAGGGGAGGGTGTACGCGCAGTACACGAACACCGGCTCCCTCGACAAGGAGTCACCCGCGGTCGACGGTGTCGCACTCGATGCCAAGAAGGGCACCCCGCGCTGGACCGCCGCGCCGAAGGCCCCGGCCGAGAGCGTGGACGGCAAGCTGTACGGAGCCGTCCTGAACCACGGTGTCTTCACCTCGCCGGAGATCCCGTACGCCGGCGGTCACGCGGTCGTCTACACCTGGATCGCCGCCACCTCGACGACGGCGGAGGGCACGCCGGACGGTTCCAGCCTGCGCGCGGTGGTCGAGATCCGTGACAGCCGCACCGGTGAGGTCCTCCACCACGGCATCGCCGGAGGCCCCTGGAGCGTAGGCAGCTACTTCACCGGACCCGAGGGACTCGTCCTCGCGGGGACGGCGTCCTTCCGCACCTACGCGGCCGACGGCCAGGACTACTCGATCTACACGCTGCCGTCGACGGAGACCGGCGGGTTCCTCACCGGCCCCGGCGGTCGGCGCCTCCTCGTGGGCGGCGTCCAGGGCGGCCTCGACCTGTGGGACCCGTCCGTCCTGAAGGCGGGCAACAACTACCCCGCCGACGTGGGCGGCACCACCTTCATCGGCGCCCGGGAGTACTTCTCCGGCGACCTCGACAGTGACGGTGTCGACGAGATCGTGAACCTGGGCTTCGACGAGACCGGCTTCGACCGCATGACCGAGCTGCTCGGCGGTCGTTATCTGAACCAGTTCACCGCCCTCTCCCAGATGAAGGTGTCCACGCTCTCCTGACGGGCACCTCAACCCCGCAGGCCTCCCGGACTCCGTTCGGGGGGCCTGCTGTGTGTCCGGAGATGGGGGTTAAAGTGCGCCCTTATGGGCGCGGACGGCACGGACCACGGCACGGAGTCCACTCCTCCGCTGCTGCGCCTGCACCTTTTCGGCGGGTTCCGGGTGACTCGCGACGGCGGGCCCGAACTCGCCGAACGCTGGCCGCGCCCCAGCGCCCGCGCCCTCGTCAAACTCCTCGCGGTCTCCCCCGGCCACAGCCTGCACCGCGAACAGGCCATGGACGTCTGCTGGCCCGACGCCGACGCGTCCGCCGCGCTCGGCAGCCTGCGCGTCGCCCTGCACGCCGCGCGCCGCGCCCTGGAACCGGAGCTCGCGCCGCGCGCGGCCTCCTCGTACCTCATCGCGGACGGCACGCTTCTGCGCCTCGATCCCCGGACGGTCTGGATCGACGCCGACCACGCGGAGCGACTGACGGAAGCGGCGCTCGATTCAGGCTCCTCCTCTCAACTCGCCACAGCTCTCGGCACGTTCACGGGGGAACTGCTGCCGGAGGACAGGTACGCGCCGTGGACCGAGTCGCGGCGCGAACGGCTCGCCGTGGTGTGCGAGCGGCTGCGGATCGCGCTCGCCGAGGCGCTGCTCGACGAGGGTTCCGCCGACGAGGCCGGGACGGTGGCCCGGTCGGCGCTCGACGAGAACCCGGCGGACGAGCGCGCCCATCAGCTCCTCATGAGCGCCTATCTGCGCCAAGGGCTGCGGCGGCAGGCCGTACGGCAGTTCCACGCGTGCCGCGAGGCGCTCGACTCCGAACTCGGAGTACGGCCGGGGCCGGAGACGCAGCGGCTCCATCTGCTCGCACTCGACGCGGGCGGAGCGGCGTCCCGGGTGGCGCGGCCCGCCGCGGGATTCACGCCGCCGAGCGCGGTGCGGGGGCCCGCGCCGGCGCCGCTGCGGGGGCGTGACGCGGTCCTCGACCGGCTGCTCGCGCCGGACGCGCCCGCCGTACAGCTGATCTGCGGCGAGGCGGGGCTCGGCAAGACGCGCCTGGTGAGCGAGGCGGCACGACGCGCTCTCGGCGAGGGCACCGCCGTGCTGTGGGGCGCGGGCCACGACGCGGAAGGACACACGCCGTTCGGCGCATTCGTGGAGGCGCTCGACGGCTGGCTCGCCGACCGGCCGCCCGCGGAACGCGCCAGGGCCGGTGCCGAGTACCCCGAACTTGCCTCGCTGCTCCCGTCGTTGGGGCAGGCGGGCGGGGGAGCGGAGCGCAGTCCGGAGGAGGAGCGGGAGCGGCTGTTCAGGGCGGCGGCCGGGCTGCTCGGCGACCTCGCGGAGACGGCGCCCGTCCTGGTCGTCCTCGACGACCTGCACGCGGCCGACGCGGGCTCGTTCCAGCTGCTCGGCCATCTGGCCCGCCGCGCCCGGACGGCCCGCGGCCCCGTCCGCTTCGTGGCGACGTACCGGTCCGAGGAACTCACCGAGACCGACCCGCGCCGCACGGGCCTCGAATCCCTCGTACGCCAACGACTCGCGCGCCACGTGGACCTGCCCCGCCTGGGCCGCGACGCCTGCCTGACCCTGGCGGCGGACGCACTGGGCCTGCCGACCGGATCCGACGTGCCCGAACGGGTATGGGACCTCTCACTGGGCAACCCCCTCTTCGCCCTGGAACTGGCACGCGCATTTGGAGACGGACGCGGGGGTGGGCTGGGCGCGGGCGGGCGCGGGAGTGGTGTCGGGCTCGGCGCGGACGCGGGCGGGCGTGGGGGCGGACCCGGGACGAACCGGGACGGACGCGGCAGCGGGCTCGGGACGGATGCGGGCGCGGATGCGAGGGGCGACGGCTTCGAACCGCAGACTCCTTACGGCGTACGGCAGTTGGTGGCCGCCCGGCTCGCGCGGCTCGGGCCCGGCGCGCGCCGGGTCGTGGAGGCCGTGGCGGTGGCCGGCGGGGACGCGTCGCTCGCCGAAGTGCTCGACGTCGCGAGCGCCGGGCTGCACCCGCTGCTCTCCGTGGCCGAGGCGACATCGGGCGCCGACGCGGCGGTCGCCGCCTCGGTCCTTGCCGAACGGGACGTCGTCGCCGACGGGCGCACCGTGCCCGGCCTCACCTTCCGCCACCCCCTCGTACGCCTCACCTGCTACGAGCGCCTCTCCGCCGCCCGCCGCCGCCTCCTCCACTCGGCGTACGCGGAGGCCGTGCTGCGGCGCAGGCCCGACGCCGTGGACACGCTCGCCGCCCATCTGACGCGCGCCGACGACCCGCGCGCCACCGGCTACCTCCGGCAGGCCGCCGAGCGGGCCGCCGCCCTGTGCGCGAACGACACCGCGGACCACTACTACGCCCAGCTCACCGACCGTCTCGACGCGTTCGCCGCCGAGTCGGCGCGGGCCAGGATCGACCGGGCGGCCGTACTGCGCCGCATGGCACGGTACGAGGACGCGGCGCGGGTGCTGCGCGAGGCACTCGACGACGTGACGCGCCGCGGCGATGCGGACGGGCGCGTCCTTGCCTCGGCCAGGCTCGGCGAGGTCCTCGCGAAGACCCGGTCCACGGAGGAGGGGCTCGCTCTCCTCGACGCGGCGCCGCCCGCCGCCGGCACCGCGCCCGAGGCGGCCACCGCGCACCATCTCGCCCGCTCGATCCTGTGCTTCGTCACCGGGCGCTACCCGCAAGCCGTCACCGCGGGAGAGGCGGCGCACGCGGCGGCACTGCGGGTGACGGGGCCCGAGCAGCGCGGCCTGCTCGCGCGTTCGCTCGCCACGCAAGCCACGTCGCTGGCACTCGCCGGCCACTTCGCGCAGGCCAGACCGGTCGCGGACCGTGCGCTGCCGCACGCGGAGGCCTACGGGGATCCGCAGTTGCTCGGCTCGGTCCTCTCCGTCCTGCGGGAGCACGCGCGCCGGTCGGGTCGGCTGCGGGAGGCCATCGCCACGGGCGAGCGCGCCCTCGCGCTGGCCGAGCGCTCCGGCGACCCGACGGCGGCGGCCTTCGAACGGGCCAACCTCGCCGAACTCCATCTGCTCCTGGAGGAGTACGACGCGGCGCACGACCTCGCGCAGGACGCCGTACGCGAGTCGGAGCCGCACACGGGCTGGTGCGCGCCGTATGCGCTGGCCGCGCTGGCACGGGTACGGATGCGGTCGGGTGACGCGGAGTCCTGCGCCGCCCTCCTCGACCGCGCGGGCCGGACCGCCGATGCGCAGGGCGACCGGCAGGCCCAGCAGGAAGTACGGCTGGCCCGGGCCGAGTTGGGCGTGCGCCGGGGCCGCCCCGAGGAGGCACTGGCCCTGCTGGCGGGCGCGACGGACGCGGGACATCTCACGGCCTGGGCCCACCTGGAGGCGGGCCGCCCGGCCCAGGCAGCAACGCTTGCCGAGGCCGAGGCCACCCGCGCCCACGAGGCAGGCGAACGCCTGGCGGAGGCGGAGGCCAGGGCCATACACGGCCGCGCGCAAGCAGCCCTGGGGCGTAGCTAGCCCCTCCGGCGTTTGAGGAGCGGGGCCCGGGGCGGAGCCCCGGTTCGGGAAGGGGCGGGCTCGGGGAAGAGACCCCGCCCGGAGGACCCCCCACCCCCACTCCGCAGACCAACCCCCGCCGCCCCCACCAGCAACACACCCAGCATCAGGAACGGCGCCGCAACCCCAGCGACACCCGCGACAAGACCGGCGGCGGCCGGCGCTGCCACCTGCCCCAGCCGATTACCGGTGAGCCGCAACGCAAGCGCCGTCGACCGGGCCTCCTCAGGCGCAGCCTGGACGACCGTGGTCATCGACAGCGGCTGTCCGACGCCCAGGCAGAACCCGAGCACGGCAAGCATCAGAGCGAGCGCCCACACCGGTACAGGCAGCGCCATCCCCGCACACATGACCCCGCCTACCAGACAGGTGATCGTGAGGAGCGCCGCACGGCCGAGGCGCCGCAGCATCGGCGTCATGACCAGCCGGCAGGCAATCGTGGCGGCAGCCCGCAGGCTCAGCAGCAGACCGACGACGGACGGCGCGATCCCCCGGTGCTCGCCGACGACCGGCAGATACGCCGTGAGGATGTCCGTCGCGGACAGCACGGCGAGCGAGATGAAGATGCCGCCGGGCACACCCCGGGTACGCAGGATCCGGCCGACCGGCACACGTGGCCCGGCGGATGCGGCCGCACTCGTCGTCGTACGGGGGTGCTCGATGCGCCACAGCGAGGTGAAGGAGACCGCGGCGACGGCAGCCGCGACGAGCAGCGCGAGCGCACTCGTGGCCCCCAGATCGGGCCCGCCGATGAGCGCGCCCGCGGCGATCGGCCCGACGAGCTGGCCGAGGGACGCGCCGATCGTGAAGTGACCGAAGTTGCGGTCCTGTTCCGCCGGAGCCGACTGCCGGGCGACGATCGACTGCGCGCCGATCACGAACGACAGATGGCCAAGACCCATCACCCCGCTCCACGCGGCCATCGCGGCCAGGGAGTCGGCCGTGCCGCTGAGCGCGCAGCCGCCGGCGATGAGGACGACGCCGACGGGCAGCAGGGGCGCGCACCGGCCGTGGTCGGTGCGCCGGCCCAGCGGTACCGCCGCGAACAGCGGAAGGAGCGCGTACACACCCGCGATCACACCGATCGCACGCTCGTCCGCGCCGAGCGCGAGAGCCCGGTAGGAGACGGCGGGCCGCGCCATCGACACCGCCCCCTGCGCAAAGCTGAAGGCGATGACGAGGCGGAGCAGCCAGCTTCTCCTGCCGGGCTCTGTAGTGAGGCTCATCGAGGTCAGAGGATCCCGAAGAGGAATCCGGCGCCGAGCATCACCAGCGCGGTGAGCGCGGCCCATTTGACCGTGAATTTCGTGTGGTCGCCGAACTCGACCTTGGCCATGCCGACGAGGACGAAGACGGCGGGGACGAGCGGGCTCGACATGTGCAGCGGCTGGCCGATGAGGGAGGCGCGGGCGATCTCGAGGGTGGAGACGCCGTGCGCGTTCCCGGCCTCGGCGAGGACGGGCAGGATGCCGAAGTAGAAGCCGTCGTTCGACATGAAGTACGTGAACGGGATGGACAGGACGCCGGTGACGAGGGCCATGTGCGGGCCCATCCAGTCGGGGATGCCGCCGACGACCCACTTGGCCATGTGGTCGACCATGCCGGTGCCCTGGAGGACGCCGGTGAAGACGGCGGCGGCGAAGACCATGCCGGAGACGTTCAGGACGTTCTCGGCGTGGGCGGCGAGGCGGGCCCTCTGGTCGGGCATGTGCGGGAAGTTCACCGTGAGGGCGAGCGCGGCGCCCAGGATGAACAGCACCGGGATCGGCAGCCACTCCATGATCATCGCGGTGAGCAGGGTCACCGTCATGAGCGCGTTGAACCAGTAGAGCTTGGGGCGCAGGGTGGCGCGGTTCGGGTCGAGGGCCCCGAAGGTCTCGCCGTCCTCGTTCTCGTACGAGGGCGCCGCGGAGCCGGAACCCGTACCGGCGGCGGCGCCGGAGGACTGCTTGCCGGAGCCGGAAGCCTTACCGCCGGTGGCGCCGGCGCCCACGAGCACCTTCTCGTCGGAGTTCTCCGTGACAGTCTCGGCGACCTCGTCGAGGGAGAGGTAGCCGAGGCGCTTGCGCTCGCGGCGGCCGAGGACGTAGGCGAGGGCGAAGACGAAGAGCAGGCCGACGGCGAGCGCCGGGATCATCGGCACGAAGATGTCGCTGGCGTCGAGCTTCAGCGCGGTCGCGGCGCGGGCGGTGGGGCCGCCCCAGGGCAGCGTGTTCATGACGCCGTTGGCGGTCGCGGCGACGCCCGTCATCACGATCAGGCTCATCTTGAGGCGCTTGTACAGCGGGTACATCGCCGAGACGGTGATCATGAAGGTGGTGGAGCCGTCGCCGTCGAGGGAGACGATCGCCGCGAGGACGGCGGTGCCGACGACGATGCGGACCGGGTCCGCCTTCGCGAACTTCAGGATGCCGCGCACGATCGGGTCGAAGAGGCCGACGTCGATCATCAGACCGAAGTAGACGATGGCAAACATCAGCATCGCCGCGGTGGGCGCGAGGTCACCGATGCCCGCGACGACGTAGTCGCCGAGCTTGGCTCCCTTGCCCACGAAGACGCAGAACAGAGCCGGGATGAGCACGAGCGCCGCGATCGGCGACACCTTCTTCATCATGATCAGCACCAGGAAGGTGGCAATCATGCCGAAGCCGAGGATGGTCAACATGTGGATACCTAACGTTCGCCCTTGAACTTCCACCGGGGCCTTGCAGTCAGCGAGACGTTAGGGCGCGCACATCAGCGTTAACAAGATGTTGACGTGCGAGCAATAAGCGCAAAACTCCAGGTCACGGGGTTGGGTGGCGAGCGAGGGCGCCGGCGGGGACGTTCAGCACCCCGGTGCCCGCAGCCCGACAGGCCCCCGGATCAGTCCAGCGCCCGGGCCAAATACGCCCGCAGAAGCTCCCGCGTCTCCGCGATGACGTTCTCGTCGCCCGACGGGTCGAGCCGGAACGCGAGGCTGACCAGGGCGTCCGCCGATTCGACGGCGATCAGGAACGTGCGCCGCAGAGTGTCGTCGGGCGTGCGATCGAGGTGGGCGGCGAGCAGCTCGGTGAGGCGGTCGGTGAGGCGGTGGTTGGGGCCGGCGTCGGCGCCGACGGGGATCTGGTTGCCGAAGTCGACGAGGGAGAAGCCGGGAGCGGTGCGCTTCATGGCGAGGTACTCGTCGAGGACGGCGTCCATCGCGGCACGCCAGTCGGCCGTGGGGACCTCCGTGAGGCGCCCGGCGACGCGCTCGGCGTAGCGCTGGAGGTTGCGTTCGGCGAGGGCGTCGACGAGGGCGCGCTTGTTGCCGAAGAAGCGGTAGACGGAGCCGATGGGCACCCCGGCGCGGACCGCCACGGCCCGGGTGCTGAGCTCCTCGTAGCCGCCTTCGTCGAGCAGTTGCGCGCAGGAGTCGAGTATCCGGCTCAGGCGTTCGGCGCTGCGCTGCTGGACGGGGGCACGGCGCAGGGAGGCGGTGCGGGGCACGGGGTCCACGGCTGTCACCCGCTCCCGGTGCCGGCGCTCACGAGTACCCCGCGGTGCGCGGCGGCGTACAGGGCCACCCGCGTCCACGGCAGTCCCGGCGTCGTCCACGGCATGCCCCGGAGAGTAGAGGACTGTTCAGCTTCGCGGGGTGCTCTTGCGCGAGGAAAAAGGGAATCCTACGGTTAAGCATAGGAATCATGGACGAGGGAGCGACATGCGTGACGCGAGGAAGACCGCCGAGGGACTTGCCTACCTCTCGGGCTTCGGCAACGAGCACAGCTCGGAGGCGGTGCCCGGCGCTCTGCCCCACGGACGCAATTCGCCGCAGCGCGCCCCGCTCGGTCTGTACGCGGAGCAGCTGAGCGGCACCGCGTTCACCGAGCCGAGGGCGTACAACCGGCGTTCGTGGCTGTACCGGATCCGCCCGTCGGCCGCGCACCCGGCGTTCGTACGGGCGGACAACGGCGCGCTGCGCACCGCCCCCTTCACCGAGTCCGTCCCCGACCCGAACCGGCTGCGCTGGAACCCGCTGCCCGAGCCGGCCCCCGGCACGGACTTCCTGGCGGGCCTGTGGACGCTCGGCGGGAACGGCGACGCGACCCAGCGCACCGGTATGGCCGTGCACCTCTACCACGCCAACTCCTCCATGACGGAACGGGTGTTCAGCGACGCGGACGGCGAGCTCCTGATCGTCCCGGAGCGCGGCGGGCTGCTGCTGCGCACCGAGTTCGGCCTGCTGCACGCGGAGCCCGGCCACGTCGCGCTGATCCCGCGCGGGGTCCGTTTCCGCGTCGAACTCCTCGACGGCTATGCCCGCGGCTACGTCTGCGAGAACTACGGTTCCCCCTTCCGCCTGCCCGACCTGGGCCCGATCGGCGCCAACGGCCTCGCGAACGCCCGGGACTTCATGGTCCCCGTCGCCGCGTACGAGGACACCGAAGGGCCGGTGGAGGTGGTGAACAAGTTCTGCGGAAACCTCTGGCGCGCCACGTACGGCCACTCGCCGCTCGATGTCGTCGCCTGGCACGGCAACCATGTCCCGTACGTCTACGACCTGCGCCGTTTCAATGTCATCGGGTCGCTCAGCTACGACCACCCGGATCCGTCGATCTTCACGGTCCTCACCTCGCCGAGCGACACCCCGGGACTCGCGGGCGTGGACTTCGTCGTGTTCGCGCCGCGCTGGCTGGTCGGCGAGGACACGTTCCGGCCGCCGTACTTCCACCGGAACGTGATGAGCGAGTACATGGGCCTGATCGAGGGGGCTTACGACGCCAAGGCCGAAGGCTTCGTTCCGGGCGGTGGTTCGCTGCACAACATGATGTCGGCGCACGGCCCCGACCGTGAGACCTTCGACAAGGCGTCGGCGGCCGAGCTCAGGCCGCAGAAGGTCGATGACGGGCTCGCCTTCATGTTCGAGACCCGGTGGCCGGTGACCGCGACGGCTCAGGCGGCGCAGGCCGATCACCTCCAGCGCGGCTACGACGACGTGTGGAGCGGGCTCGAGCGGCACTTCAGGACGTCGGACTGAGCCGTTGCACTGAACGCGCCCGACCGATACGGATAGCCCCGTGACCTCTTTCGCCCCGGACTCGATCGTCCTGAACCGCAAGCTGCCGCTCTGGTATCAGGTGTCGCAGTCCCTGCGCGCCTCGATACTCGGGCGCTCCCCCGACGACCCGCTGCGCCTGCCCACCGAGGAACAGCTCGCGGGGCACTACGGGGTGAGCGTCCTGACCATGCGGCAGGCGCTCAAGGAGTTGGAGGACGAGGGACTCATCACCCGGCACCGCAGGCGCGGCACCTTCATCGAACCGGCCGCACTGCGGGGAGCGCCGGTGCGCCTCCTCGGTTCGGTCGACGCCATCGTGGCCCAGCAGTCCGGCATGACGACCGAACTGCTGGACCACGGAACGGTGCCGGTGCCCGGCGCGCTCGCCGAGCACTTCCCTGGGGCCGAGACCGTGGCGACGTACCACCGGCTGCGCTGCGACGAGAAGACCGGCGAGCCCACGAACCACGCCCGCAACTACATCAGGGCCGACCTCGCCGACCGCGTCGACCTGGCCGACCTGGTGCGCTGGCCGATGACGAAGGTCCTGCGCGACGTCGTCGGCGTGCGCATCAGCCGGATCACCGACACCGTCGAGGCCCGGCTCGCGGACCCGGAGACGGCCCGGCTCCTCCAAGTCCCGCTGCTCAGCCCGATCCTGCACTACACGGGCATCACCTACGACGAGGACGGCCGGCCGCTGGACGTCGCCGTCATCCACTACCGCGGCGACCGGTTCTCGTTCACGGTCACTCTCGACGCGCACTGACCGCGTCGTACGATGCCGAACGTGACGCCCGACAGCCTCGAAAGCCTTGTTGACGCGCCGCTGCTCGCGGACCTCATGCCGTGGTCCGTCGCGCCCCTGCGCCTCGGTCGCGCCTGGCCACTGGCCCCGGACCCGGCCTCCCTGAAGGCCCGTTGGTCCGCGTTCGTGAAGGCCGAGGAGGCGGAGCGCGAGAGGCTGCTCGAACCGAGCCGGGCGCGCACCCTGCGCACGGCCCTCGCCCAACTCCCCGGCCGGCGCACCGCGACGGACGACCTGACCCACGCCGCCGGCCCCTGCCCCGAACCCGTCCGGGTGCTGCACGCCCCCTTCGACGAGCAGTGGCTGATACCGGACCACCGGCTGATCGACGCGGCCCGCCCGGAACTGTGGCGGGTGGCCGACGAGAGCCAGCTGTTCCTCGTCGAGCAGGGGTTCGTGCCCGGGGCGGGCGGACCCGCGGTGCTCGCCTGCGCGATCCTGCCCGAGGGCCGCTCCCCCGCAGGACGCCCCGGCCGCATCCGCCCGCTGTACCGGCGCCCTGGGGGCCTTGAACCGAACGTCACGCCCGGTCTGCTCACCGAGCTGTCCGGCCGGTTCGGGCACGAGGTCGGGGCGCGGGACCTGCTCGCCTGGACCCTCGCTGCGGCGCGGCCCTCCCCGCAGGGGCCGCGGGTCCCGCTCCCGGACGACGCCGGACTCTGGGCCTCCGGCACGGCCCTCGGCGAGCGGATCCTGTGGCTGCTGCGCCGCGGCGCCGACGGCGACCGGCCCAAACTTCCCGGCGGCCGCCGCCCGTACGTGCGCGCCCCGCTCCCGGACCGTCCCCAAGCTCTCAACTCCGTTCGAGCAGGGGAGACCCCGTTCGCCGAGCTGCTCTACGACCGCGAGGAGCAGGCCCTGCTCATCGGCGACGGCCGCATCTCCCCGGTCCCCGCCGAGGCCTGGGACTTCCAGGTCAGCGGGGTACGGGTGATCGAGCAGTGGTTCGCCCGCAGGACCACGGCCCCCGAGCCGGGGACGCTGGCCGGGATCCGCCCCAGGACCTGGCCGCAGCCGTGGACGTCGGAGCTCCTGGAGATCGTCACGGTACTGGCGCTGCTGGCCGAGCTGCGCACGCAGCAAGAGGAGCTGATGACTGCCGCCGTCTCGCTCATCACGGCGACGGACCTGCTCAGGGCGCGCGTCCTGCCGCCGGCGCCGGCCACTCGCAGGCCGGCCTCGGTCCTCGACCATCACGAGGAGGGCCCGGGCGGCCAGTTCGCGCTGCTCTGAAGCTCAGTGCTCCTGTCGGACTCAGGAGGGCACGAACCCGTCGAGTGTGCGCGCGAGGGCCCGCTCGAAGGCCGCCTCCATGTCGACGGGTTCGGCGCCTTGCGTGAACGCGGCGGCCAGGTGCGGATACTCGCCGGTCGAGATCCGGCTCACCAGGTAGGCCGTCCGCATGGCGAACTCCCGCTCCTGCGACCAGGGCAGCGAACGGGTCCGCTCGGCGGCGGAGATCTCGTTGGCGACATAGAAGGTCACGACGCCGGTGAGGGACGCGACGAGTTCCATCTTCGTCCCGGCCGGCAGGTCGACCGGTGCGAGGCAGGCCATGCAGTACTCCAGATACCGCAGGGCGTTGGGACTGTAGCCGTAGACGGGTGACATGAGCCGGGGCATCCACGGATGCCGGATCATCAGGGCGCGGGCCTGCCGGGCGACACCGAGCAGGTCGGCGCGCCAGTCGCCGGTCGGCTCGGACAGGTCGTACTCGGCGCTCACCGCGTCGACCATCAGCTCGTAGAGGTCGTCCTTCCTCGGCACGTAGTTGTAGAGCGACATCGTGCCGAGGCCGAGCTCCCCCGCGACCCGCCGCATCGACACCGCGTCGATCCCGTCCGCGTCCGCGACGCGCACGGCGGCGGCCGCGATGTCACCCCTGCCGTAGGCGGGTTTCGGGCCACGTCCCGCGCGCTCGGGGCGCGCCCAGATCACTTCGGGTTCGGCCGCTCGGCCCGTCATCGATCATCACCTCGCCCACCATCGTAGTTACGTACACCGTACGTAGTGCGCTACGGTGGCACCATGACTTCTACGTACGCTGTACTTAGTGAAGGTCTGGAGAAGCGTTACGGCTCAGGGGACCAGGTGGTCCACGCCCTGCGGGGCCTCGATCTCGCCGTCGAGGAGGGCACGGTCTGCGGGCTGCTCGGGCCGAACGGCGCGGGCAAGACGACGGCCGTCCGGGTGCTCACCACCCTGCTGCGGCCCGACGCGGGGTCCGCGCGTGTCGCGGGCCACGACGTCCTGACCGAGTCCGCGGCCGTACGCCGCCGGATCGGCGTCACCGGGCAGTACGCGTCGGTCGACGGCGAGCTCACCGGGCGCGAGAACCTGCGCCTGTTCGCCCGTCTCCTGCGGCTGCCGCGTACCCGCGCCGACGAACTGCTCGACCGCTTCGGCCTCACGGCGGCGGCCGACCGCACGGCCCGTACGTACTCCGGCGGCATGCGGCGCCGCCTCGACCTCGCGGCGAGCCTGCTCACCCGGCCCGCCGTGCTCTTCCTCGACGAGCCGACGACCGGTCTCGACCCGCACAGCAGGAACGCCATCTGGGACGCGGTCCGCGAGCTGACCGGCCAGGGCACGACCGTGCTGCTCACCACGCAGTACCTCGAGGAGGCCGACCAGCTCGCCGACTCCGTGGTCCTGATCGACGGGGGCCGCGCCGCCCACCGGGGCACCCCCGCCGAACTCAAGGCGCAGACCGGCAGTTACGCGGAAGTGGTGGTCGCCGAGGACGCGGCCCTGCACGCCGCGGCCGTCGTCCTCGACCAGCTCACCGGAGCCGAGCCGACCCTCGACCCGGACCGCAGGGCGGTCGGCGTCGTCACCCTCGACCAGACCCTGACCCTCCCCCGCATCGTCCGCGAACTGGACGCGTCCGGCGTCCCGATCGTGGATGCGACCCTGCGCCCGCCGACCCTGGACGAGGCGTTCCTGCGCCTCACCGGCGGCCGGGAACTCGTCGCATGACCGCTCCGCTCACCGACCCCGACTCCCTTCCGGAGGAGACCTGATGACCACCGCGCTCCTGTACGACGGCACGACGATGCTCGGCCGGCACCTCCAGCGGATCCGGCACGCGCCGGCGATCCTCGTGATGACGCAGACGATGCCGATCGTCTTCCTGCTCTTCTTCGGTTACGTCTTCGGCAGCGCCCTGGCGATGCCCGGCGCGGACTACCGCGCCTTCCTGGTGCCGGGCATGCTCGTCGCGACCGCGGCGAACGGGATCATGACCGGGATGTTCACGGCGGCCCAGGACTCGCACCGGGGCGTCATGGACCGCTTCCGCACGCTGCCGATGACCCGTGCGGCCGTCCCCCTCGGGCAGGCGGCGGCCGACATCGTGACGACGGCGGCCGGTCTCGTGCCACTGCTCGCCGTCGGGCTCGCGATGGGCTGGCGGATCGAGGGCGGCGCGCTCGAAGCGGCGGGCGCCTTCGGCCTGTTGCTACTGTTCCGCTTCGCCACGACATGGGTCGGGATCCTGCTCGGGCTCCTGTCGCGCAGCGAGGAGGCGGCGGGCCAGCTCGGCGGCGCGACGTTCATGCTCCCGCTCCTGTCGAACGCGTACATCCCGACGGCGGGCTTCCCCGGCTGGGTGCGGGTGCTCGCCGAGTGGAACCCGATCAGCGCGGTCGCCACGGCCGTACGCGACCTGTTCGGCAACGCCCCCGTGCCGGGAGGCTCCTCGTGGCCGGTGGCGCACCCGGTGGCCGGCTCGCTCGCCTGGTGCGCGGTGCTGCTCGCGGTGTGCGTGCCGCTCGCCGTCCGCCGGTACACCACCGGCGGACGCTGAGCGAACTGCGGCCGGTCTACTTCTGCGGGGCCAGCTCGGGTCCGAGGGAGGAAAACTTCTCGTTCGAGACGACACGCCGGGGCGGCCAGGTGATGTTGTTCGGCGGCCACTTCTGCCCGGTCTTCTTCAGGAACCAGGCCGGCGGCTCGTACATGGGCGGCTCATAGCCGTCCGGCAGGGCCGTCTTCCATTCGACGCCCTTGGTGCGCTCCTTGAACTCGTCCTTGAGGGCCTTGAGCCGCTCGGGCTGCGTGATCAGGTCGACCGCCGTCGCCGCCAGGTACTTCGCGGCGGCGATCACCGCGGCCTGACCGGGGGCCGCCGCGGCGCACGCCGCGGTGGACCAGGTGTGGAACTTGCCGCCGATCGGGGCGAGCGCGGCGCCCATCGACACGGTCGGCACGTTCCAGCTGATGTCGGCCACGTCCGTCGAACCGCCGCCCAGGAAAACGGGGTTGGGCGGGGTCAGTTCCGCGACCTTGTCATGCATGCCGACCTCGGGAAGCCCCAGGGACTTCTGCAGGTCCTTCGCCAGCTGGTGCGCCTCGGCGGTGAACGCGGGCGGGCCGATCTGCCGCATGTTGTCGTACAGCAGTTCCGCGGCAGCCTTGTTGGGCAGCTGGTTCCAGCAGGCGGAGGTGATGCGGTGCTGCACCTTCGTCTGCGAGGCCTTGGCGGCGGCCTCGGAGATCGCGATCACCTTGTCGAGCAGCACCTGGACGCGGGCCGTGCTGCCCTCGCGCACGTAATAGGAGATCTCGGCGATCTCCGGGGTCACGTTCGGGATGTCGCCGCCGTTGTTGATGACCCAGTGCAGGCGCGCGGCCGGCGCCATGTTCTCCTCGCGCAGGAACTCCGACATCGTCGCCATCATCACGGCGGCGTCCAGGGCCGACTTGTTGCCGAGCGGGGTGCCGCCGTGGCCCGCGACACCGAGGAAGGTGAAGGTGACCGCGGTCATGGCGTTGCTGGTGCCCCAGCCGGTGGCGTTGGCGGTGGAGGGGTGCCAGTCGAGGAACGCGTCGAGCCCGTCGTACACGCCCCTGCTGACCGCGTACGTCTTGCCGATCAGCGCCTCCTCGGCCGTGGAGCCGAAGAACTTCACCGTGACCGGCAACTTGTGCTTCTTCGCGGCCTGCGCGACCGCGGCTGCCGCTGCCGCCGCCGCGGTACCGAGGGCGCTGTGGCCGCAGCCGTGGCCTGGCCCGTAGCTCGGGGAGAAGGGGTCGTGGATGTACTCGCGCGGATCGTGGTGGCCGACGCCCTTGTTCTGAGAGAGCCCGGGCAGCGCGTCGTACTCGCCGCTGAAGCCGAGGACCGGGCCGCCGCTGCCGTACGAGAAGGTCGCCGTGAACGCCGTCGGGAAGCCGGCCGTGCCGAACTTGACGTCGAATCCGGCCTTTTCGAGGAATCCGGCTTCGGCGACCGAGGAGTTCCACTCGCGCAGCGACAGCTCGGCGTGCTCCCAGATCTCCTCGTTCAGGCCCGTGATGCGGGAGGAGTTGGAGGTGATCCAGCCCAGGGCGGAGGACTTGGCCGAGCTGTCCTCGGCGAGGCCCTCGGGCGCCTTGTACGCACCGGCCTCCTCGGCTATGGAGTCGGCGGCCGCGGCCATCGCCGGGTCGGCCTCGGCGGTCATCGCTGCGGCGGTCACTCCGGCCGCGCCGAGCAGTTGCATGATGCGGCGCCTGCTGAGCTGCGGACCGGCGGCGGTCTGTGTCGTCCCGTGCTCATGCTCGTGCTCGTGCTGGTCGTGCAGGTCACACACGCGCGTACCTCCGGGGGTGAGGTTTCCGTGTACAGGCCAAATGATCGGGATCAGGCGCAACATTGACCCCGGAACTTTGCCTCGTCAACATCCGTGCATGACAAAGCTGTTACGCATCGGACATGGGTGACTGCGCGCGGCGACGCCGACAGGGTCGTCAACAGGCCCCGGAATGACGGAAAACCGACCGTGCGGAGGGCACGCGTCGGTGGTGAGGGAGATGTACGGCGACGGCGGCGCACCGGGAGCGGGAAGGGTACGGCTCATATGCCGTGTCGGCGCTTATGCCGTGTCGGCGCGTATCAGCGCCGCCTCAGCGCCGGGGTGACAGGAGATATCTGTCCCGCGTCAGGCGAACACGCCTGGGCGACGCCGCGTGCCGTGGGGATGACGGTCGCGGAGATCGCGGCGCCGTGCCGGTACGGCATGGTCGCCTGAGCGCGGGATCGGGCTGTGCCGGTGATGACCGCCTGTCAGCGGCGGCCGCCGAACAGCGAGCGGCGCAGTCGCCGCAGTGGTGCGAAGAGCGAGACCCGGCTCACTCGCGCGCCCCTGCTGCTGCGCTCGTGCGCGACGTCACGCGAGGTGAGCTCACGCATCAGCAACGTCGCCTCGGCCGCTTCGCGCTGCGGGACGGCGGGACCGCCCAGCACCGAGAGATGGCGGTCGAGACGCGTGCTGGTCGCGCTGCTCCCGCAGGTGATCGCAGGCACACGTGGCCTGCTGCGCACTGTTATCTGTTCCATGTCACTCCCCACCCGTACGAGGGCACCCGGCCCGGGCAGGTTAACCCTATCGCCCCGTGGTGACACTCGTGTATCCCGGTCGCAGGATTCACCTCCCCTATAAGGAGGTTGACGATTACTCACCGAATCCAACTGATTCCAGGGCGAGTTGGACATGGCGGGCATGAACGGGCACGTCCGGAACGTGGGCGATCTCACGGACACTGGGCTAGCTTTGTGGAGAATCGCACCGCTACGGATGGGGGTCGCCCGTGAGCGAGAGTCCGGGCAGTCGAGGGGCCGGCGAAGCGCGTGTGATCGCGGGGCGGTACCGGCTGCTGAGCCCCCTGGGCGAGGGCGGCATGGGCACCGTCTGGCGCGCCCGCGACGAGGTCCTGGGCCGTGAGGTCGCCGTCAAGGAGGTACGCGCCCCGGCCGGGCTCCCGACGGGCGAGGTCGACCGGATGTACGCGCGCCTGGAGCGGGAGGCCTGGGCCGCGGCCCGCATCTCGCACCGGAACGTGGTCACCGTCTACGACGTGGCGACGGAGGACGGCCGCCCCTGGATCGTGATGGAACTGGTGCGCGGGCTCTCCCTCTCCGACCTCCTGGACGCCGAGGGCCCGCTGCCCCCGCGGCGCGCCGCGCACATCGGGGCCGAAGTGGTCGCCGCGCTGCGTGCCGCGCACGAGGCGGGCGTTCTGCACCGGGACGTGAAGCCGGGCAATGTGCTGATCGCGAACGACGGGCGCATCGTCCTGACGGACTTCGGCATCGCCACGGTCGAGGGCACGTCGGCGATCACGATGACGGGCGAGGTGATCGGCTCGCCCGAATTCCTCTCTCCGGAAAGGGCGTTGGGGCGCACACCGGGACCCGAGTCCGACCTGTGGTCGCTCGGGGTCCTGCTGTACGCGGCCGTCGAGGGACAGTCGCCGTTCCGGCAGGAGACGCCGCTGAGCACGCTGCGGGCGGTCGTGGACGAGGAGCTGCCGCCCGCCCGCCGCGCGGGCCCGCTGGCCCCCGTCATCGAGGGGCTGCTGCGCAAGGACCCGGCCGAGCGGACTCCGGCGGCCGACGCCGAGCGTGATCTGCGGCAGGTGGGCGCGGGCGGCACGCCCCGCGCGGGCACGGTCTTGGCGTCCCCGGAGTCGGCGCGGACACAGACGTCGTGGCAGGGGACGCCGCCGGCTCCGGTTCCGGCCGGATTCGGTTCGGGGCAAGGCGCGACGGTCTCCCCGGATCCGGCCACGACGCATCCGGAGCGCCCTCGTCGCTCCGTCGCCGTCCTGCTGGCCGGTGTCGTGGCGCTGCTTCTTGCGCTCGGCGGGCTCACATACGCGCTGATGAACCGGGGTGACGGGAGCGACAACTCCGGGGGGAGCAGCGGGAGTTCCAGCGGAAGTTCCAGCGGGAGTTCGTCCGGCGCGTCCAGCAGCCCCTCGGACGATGATTCGAAGGGTGGCGGTGGCGGCTCGCCGAGCGGGGACGACGGCAGCGGCAAGGGCGGCGGCGGAGAGCACTCGACGCCGCCGCAGCAGTCCGTGCGGGTCAGCGTCTCGGCAGTGCGTGGGAGTTACAGCGGCACCTGTCCACCGCCGGGAGGCGAGGCTCCGGCCTTCAGGGCGACGTTCACGGTGGGCCGCGTGCCCGTCGACGTCCAGTACCGCTGGGTCACGGAGAGCGGCGAGTCGAGCGACCCCGGGTGGAAGACGCTCAGCTTCGTGTCCGGCGGCCCGAAGACCAGGCCGGTCGACCATGTCGAGACGGGCTACACGGACGGGGCCACGCTCCACAACCAGGTCAGCGTGGAGGTGCGCGACCCCGTCCGTGCCACGTCGAACTCGGTGGCGTACGCGGTGACGTGCAAGACGGAGCCCCCTACGGGCGGGACCTCCCCCTCGCCTTCACCGTCGTACTAGGTACGCAGACGTACGCAGAAGTACAGGTGGTACTAGGCGGCCGCGCTGAACACGGGGAGGTAGCCGCCGGACTGGCCGGCCGCGGTGGGGTGGTAGGACTCGCTGGGGTCCAGCCAGTTGACGCTGTGCAGCCAGGCGCTGCCGGAGCAGATCTCGTGACCGGTGAAGGTCGAGGTCACGTTGCCGAAGGTGAAGCCGTGGTCGGCGGCCTGCTTGGCGGTGGTGGAGTTGATCAGGTCGGCCGCGCCGTTGATCGCGGCGCGCTCGGTCTCGGTCAGGCCCGCGATGCAGGAGCCGTTGAGCTGGTAGAAGCGCGGGTAACCCAGGACGACGACATGGGCGGCCGGTGCCCTCGCGGTGATCGCGGAGTACACCGAGTTGAGCTGGCCGGGCAGGGTGTTCTGGACGTACGCCTTGGCCTGGTTGACGCGGGCGACACAGGTCGACTCGGACTGCAGGACACAGGTGGTCATGACGTCCGCGAAGCCCGCGTCGTTGCCGCCGATCGACAGCGAGACGAGGCCGGTGCCGGAGTTGAGCGGGCCCAGCTGTCCGGAGAGAACATCACCCGTGCGAGCGCCCGAGCAGGCGGTGAAGCTGAAGCTCGAGGGTGAGTGGGAGGCCGCCCAGAGTGCGGGATAGGCCTTCGTGCTGCGCTTGCAGGAGCCGCTGGAGCTGTCGTAGCTGCCGGCACCCACGCCGGACGAGTACGAGTCGCCGAGGGCCACATAGCCCGTGGCTGCGGCCTGTTCGGACGCCTGGGCCGCTGTCGCCCCGGTGAGGGCGACGCCGGCCGCGAAGAGGATTGAGGTCACGTACGCCGAAATTCGGAAACGTCTCATGAAAACCTCCTTTAGCAGGATCTCTGCCACAACTGTGGTAGCACGCCCCACAGTTGACCGGAAGTGTCCATGTCAACTTTTCTCCGTACGCCTCACGAGAGTTCGCCCGGCGTTCGATTGCAGGTACATGTCAGGCTTATGACATACCCTCAACTTCCTTGCGCTACGCCCGTAGACCGGTCGATCTCAACTACCCCTGTGTGAACGTGAGTTCCCCCGTGGCGCACCAGGTCTCCGGGGAACGTGCGTATGACAGCCGCACGCTCCCTGCGCGTCTTGACTGGGGCCCCGGGACTGCGCGACATTGAAGCCCGGCATCCGGCGCTTCGGGGGGCAAAGTCGCCAATGCAGACCATCGGCATCAAGCCACCGTCATCAGACAGAGCACCGTCACCTGCGCAGTCGGGACGCAGCAGGGACGTATCGCCCCTGGGGGCAGGTGTCGCCGCCGCCGTCGCAGGGGTCGGCGCGGTACTGGCGCTCGCGGACATCTCGTCGCCGTTGCGCGGCCCGTTGACGCTGTTCTTCCTGCTCGCGGCGCCGGGCGCCGCGATCGGTTCGGCGTTGCGCGGACTCGATCCGTGGGGCCGCTGGATCTGTGCCGTCGCGGGAGCGGTCGCGCTCGACCTGCTCGTGGCCGAGGCGATGCTCGCCACGCATCGCTGGTCGGTGACCGGCGGGGTCGCCACGATCGCGGTGATCAGCGTTGTCGGCCTCGTCGCGCCCGTGGTCCCCGCGCGGCGGCTCCTCGGCCGCGCACCGGGAAGGCGGGACTCCTGACGTGGACATCACCCTGCACCGGCCCGGTGAGCTGACCGCCGCCGACCGGGCCGCCTGGACCGCCATGCAGTCCAAGGCACATCTGCACGGCTCGCCCGAGCTGGCGAACCCCTTCCTCTCGCCCGAGTTCACCCTCGCGATGGGCCGTTGCCGGCGCGGCGTGCGGATAGCCGTCGTGCGCGAGGACGGCGAACCCGCGGCGTTCTTCCCGTTCCAGAGATCCGTCACCGGCGTCGGCAGAGCCGTCGGCCTCGGCGTCTCCGACAGCCAGGGCCTGGTGCACAGACCCGGCTTCGAGTGGGACGCCCGCGACCTGCTGCGGGCCTGCGGGCTCTCGGTATGGGAGTTCGACCACCTGACGGGAGGCCAGGAGCCGTTCGAGGCGGAGGCCTCCGGCAGCTTCCCTTCCCCGGTCATGGACGTCGACCAGGGATACGAGACGTATCTGCGCCTGCTGCGCGAGCGGTCGCCGAAGTTCACCAGGACGACGCTGGCCAAGGACCGCAAGCTGGGCCGGGATGCCGGCGAGGTGCGCTACGTGCACGACGAGCGCGACCCGGAGGCCCTGGCGACGCTGATGGAGTGGAAGTCGGCCCAGTACCGCAGGACCGGCCGCAGCGACCGCTTCGCGCACGCCTGGATCAACCGCCTCGCGCAGCAGCTCTTCCACACCTCTTCGGAGCCGTTCGCCGGGATCCTGTCGGTCCTGTACGCGGGCGGGAAGCCGGTCGCCGCGCACTTCGGGCTCCGCTCCGAACGCGTGCTCGCCTGCTGGTTCCCGGCCTACGACCCGGCGTTCGCGAAATTCTCGCCCGGGCTGATCCTGCATCTGCGCATGGCCGAGGCGGCCGCCGCCGACGGCATCGCCTATCTGGATCTCGGCCGCGGCCAGAAGGAATACAAGGACTCCCTCAAGACACGGGAACTGACCGTGCACGAGGGTTGGGTGACGCGCCGTCATCCGGTCGCGCTCGGACACCGGGCGCGCCGCGCTCCGGTCCGGGCGCTGCGCAACACCGTGCTGTCCCGGCCCGAGTTCTTCGAGCCGGCCGACAAACTCCTGAAACGAATGGGGAAAATTCGTTCGGGGGGTTAATGGCGAGGGCCAGGTAAAGGTCAAAACGACAGAAAAGTGAGGCCTCGTTACGGGCCTTGCCATACAGTCTCAATCATCAATACCGTCGTACATCCACCCGCATCGGACCGTCAACGCAATAGCGATCTAGGGGAGGGCTCGAGATCGCGATGGTCGGGCGCGGGGGCGCGGTAGGGGGGTGCCGTGCTCGGTGACCGAGTTTCCGCCGAGTCGCGTGCCGCGTGGCCGATTTAGTCGATCGGTCTATTTTGCCAGCTCACTCGGCCTGTACAGAGCTGTATTTGTCATGGCCGTAGGTGAGCACCCCCCTTTCGAACCGGATAAACAATCGGACCGCCCGGGGGCGGGCGGTCCACCGGACGAGAGGGACCAGACTCATGAGTTCTTTTGTGCGTCCTGCGATAGCCGGCCAGTACAGGGCGATCTCGACCCATCTCGCGATTGCGCCGCCGGTGAGCGTCGTGATCCCCGCCATGAATGAGGCGGAAAATCTTCCGTATGTGTTCAAGACACTTCCCGACTGGATCCACGAAGTGGTGCTCGTCGACGGGAATTCCACCGACAACACGGTGGAAGTCGCCCGCGAACTGTGGCCCGACGTGGTCGTCGTCCCGCAGCGCGGCAAGGGCAAGGGCGACGCGCTGATCACCGGCTTCGCGGCGTGCACCGGGGACATCATCGTGATGGTCGACGCGGACGGTTCCGCGGACGGCCAGGAGATCGTCTCCTACGTCTCCGCCCTGGTCTCGGGGGCCGACTTCGCCAAGGGCTCCCGCTTCGCCAACGGCGGCGGCACCGACGACATGACGCCGATCCGCAAACTCGGCAACTGGGCTCTGTGCACGGTCGTCAACAAGAAGTTCGGCGCCCGCTACACCGACCTCTGCTACGGCTACAACGCGTTCTGGCGGCGCTGCCTGGACCAGATCGACCTCGACTGCACCGGCTTCGAGGTCGAGACCCTGATGAACATCCGGGTCGTCAAGGCCGGCCTCAAGGTCCAGGAGATCCCGAGTCACGAGTACCTGCGCATCCACGGCGTGAGCAATCTGCGCGCCGTGCGGGACGGGCTGCGGGTCCTCAAGGTGATCCTCAAGGAGCGCTCGACCCGGCGCGCGCAGCGCCGCCGCACGCAGGCGAGCATCCTCAACACGGGGCGGGGAGAGGTGTCTTGAGCGCTCACGCCCCGCACGGCGGCGTGTCCGTCGTGATCTGCGTCTACACCGAGGACCGCTGGGAGGACATCCTCGCGGCGGTGTCCTCGGTGCGGGCGCAGTCGCTGCCGGCTCTCGAGACGCTGCTGGTGGTCGACCACAATCCGGCTCTCCTGGAGCGTCTCGGCAAGGAGTTCAAGGAGTCCGACGACGTGCGCGTGCTCGCCAACGCGGGCCCGCGCGGCCTGTCGGCCGGACGCAACACGGGCATCGCCGTCTCGCGCGGCGGGATCATCGCGTTCCTCGACGACGACGCGGTCGCGGAGCGGGACTGGCTGCGTCACTTCGCCGCCGGGTACGAGGATCCCCTGGTCATGGCCGTGGGCGGGCGTACGGAGCCCATCTGGGCCTCGGGCCGCCGCCCCGCGTGGTTCCCCGAGGAGTTCGACTGGGTCGTCGGCTGTACGTACAAGGGGCTGCCGCGCGGGAAGGTGCGGGTGCGCAACGTGCTCGGGGGGAACGCCTCGTTCCGGCGGTCCGCGTTCGACGCGGCGGGCGGCTTCGCGACGGGCATCGGCCGCGACGGCGACAAACGGCCGCTCGGCTGCGAGGAGACGGAGCTGTGCATCCGGCTCACCCGCGCCCGGCCGGACGCGGTGCTCCTGATCGACGACCGCGCGGTGATCCACCACCGGGTCCCCGCGGGCCGCGAGCGCTTCGCCTACTTCCGCACCCGGGCGTACGCCGAAGGGCTTTCCAAGGCGCTGGTCGCGCAGAGCGTGGGAGCCGACAAGGGCCTGGAGTCCGAGCGGCGCTACGCCACGCGGGTCCTGCCGGCCGGAGTGGCGCGCGGAGTACGGGACTTCGTCCTGGCGCGGCCGGGGGGCGCGGGGCGGGCCGGGGCGATCGTGGCCGGAGTCCTCACGACCGCCGGCGGGTACGCGCTCGGGAGTTTCCGGGCGCGCAGGACGGGCGCGACGTTCTCGGTCGTGGAGATCGGGGAGGCCCGGGCCGCCGAGGGGGGTGGACCGTCATGAGCACACCCGTGCCGATCCTCATGTACCACTCGGTGGCGCGTGAGCCGAACGACGCGACGCGCGAGCTGTCGGTGACGCCCGAGGCGTTCGCCGAGCAGCTCGCGGCGGTCGCCGACCTCGGCCTCACTCCCCTGACGACCGCCGAACTCGCCGCGGTCTGGCGCTCCCCGGGGCGCGCCCTGCCCGAGCGGCCCGCCCTCATCACCTTCGACGACGGCTACGAGGGCGTGCACCGCCACGCGCTCCCCGTCCTCGCCAAGCACGGCTTCCCGTCGACGCTGTTCGTGTCGACGGGCTGGCTGCGCGGGGCGTACGACACCGGGGGCGGGCTCGACACGATGCTCGGCTGGGACGAGGTGCGCGCGCTCGCCCACGCCGGAACGGAGATCGGCGGGCACAGCCACACGCATCCGCAGCTCGACCAGCTCGACGACGATGCGCTCGGGTTCGAGCTGCTGCGCTGCAAGGAGATCGTCGCCGATGAACTCGGCGCGGTGCCCGTGTCGTTCGCGTACCCGTACGGCTACTCCAGCCGACGGGTGCGCGCCGCCGTGCGCGGGGCCGGGTTCGCCCAGTCCCTGGCCGTCGGCAACGGACTGGCCAGGCGGCGGCAGGGCCCGTACGCACTCCAGCGCGTCACCGTGCGCCGCGCCACCGGTATCGAGGAGTTCACGCGGCTCGTGGAGGGCCGCGCGATCACCCGTAACTTCGTCAGGGACCGTGCCCTCACCAAGGGGTACGCCCTGGT
Organism: Streptomyces sp. NBC_01003; assembly: GCF_045162695.1. Lineage (NCBI taxonomy): Bacteria > Bacillati > Actinomycetota > Actinomycetes > Kitasatosporales > Streptomycetaceae > Streptomyces > Streptomyces sp. NBC_01003. The sequence goes on along the minus strand of NZ_CP108707.1, from coordinate 7,722,017 downwards.
CCGCAGAGCCCGACAGGTCCGCCGGAAGGCAATCCGAACCCGTGTCTGACACGACCACCGCCCAGGCCGCCACGACCACTCCGACGACCGAGCCCCAGCCACCGGCCGGCCGCAGACTGCGTCTGCCCGGCATGGGCAGGGGCGGCAAGGGCGACAAGGAAGCCATGGGCTCGGGGGGCGGGAACCAGCTGTTCCGCAACGCCTATGCCCTGATGCTCAACACCGGCATCTCCGGGGTGCTCGGCGTCGGCTTCTGGCTGGCCGCCGCGCACTACTACACGGCGGACGCGGTCGGTCAGGGCTCGGCGGCGATCGCGGCGATGAAGTTCCTCGCGGGGCTCACCGCCGTGACGCTGACGGGCGCCCTGGCCCGTTTCATCCCCATCGCGGGACGGGCCACGGGGCGGTTCATCTTCCGCACATACGCGGGCAGTTCCGTCGCTGTGTCCTTCGCGGCGCTCGTCTTCCTGCTCACGCTCGACGTGTGGGGACCCTCGTACCGCTTCCTGCACGGGCCGGTGAACGGGCTCGGTTTCATCGCGGCTGTTGTCGCCTGGTCACTGCTCACGCTCCAGGACGGTGTGCTGACCGGCCTGCGCAGCGCGCTGTGGGTACCGGTCGGCAACACCGTGTTCTCGACAGTGAAGCTGGGGCTGCTCGTCGCCTTCGCCGTTGCCGTCCCGACCACCGGCGTGTTCGTGTCGTGGGTCGTCGCCATCGCCACGTCGGTGGTGCCGCTGGGCTGGCTGGTGTTCCGGCGCCTCGTGCCGCGCCACATCAAGGCCACCGGCGGCAAGGCGGACCCGCCGACTCTGCGCCAGATGGGCCGCTTCCTGGCGGGCGACTACACGGGCTCTCTGTTCTCGCTCGCCGTGGTCTATCTCGTCCCGGTCCTGATCGCCTCGCAGGTCAGCTCCGCCGACAACGCGTACTTCTACATCACCACCACCATCGGCGGCACCGTCAATCTGCTGGCCATCAACATGGGCGCCTCGCTGACCGTGGAAGGCTCGCACGACCCGGCGCTGCTCGCGGCCAACACGCGCGCGGCGCTGCGCCGGATGGCCCGCATCATGATCCCCGTCTGTGGGCTCCTGTTCCTCCTCGCGCCGCACGTCCTGCGCGTGTTCGGCGAGGAATACGCGCACGCGGCGACCCCGCTGCTGCGCTGGTTCGCCGTCGGCGCGGCGCTGCGCGTGGTCATGGAGACGTACTTCGCGGTGCTGCGTGCGCAGAGCCGGACGGCCGGACTCGCCTGGCTGCAGGGCCTGTTGTGCGTCCTGGTCCTCGGTCTGACGCTGCTGCTCCTGCCCCGGATGGGCCTGACGGGCGCGGGCGTCGCGGAGATCTCCAGCCTGGCCGTGATCGTGGCGCTCGCCGCGCCGAAGCTGTACCGCATCGTGCGGACGGCTCCCCCGCCGCGGCCGACCGTCGTGGCGGCCCCGGACGGCGATCTGGCCGACCTCGGCACTCCGGACGTGACCATGGGGGCCAAGCGTCAGGGCGCCGGGCAGGCGCTGCGCGGCACGCTCGACTCGGACACCCTGCACCTCGCGGTGCAGCTCAATCTGGACCATCAGGAGCGGCGCCCCGACGTGCGGCCGGGGCCCGCGACACCCGCGCACGGGACGCCGGCGGCGGGGGGCGGGGAGGACGACATGGGACACCGGCCGACCTGGGCGCTGAAGTCCCCACCGGCGCCGAGACCGCCCGCGGAGCCGGAACCGAAGCCGGCCACCGCCTCTGCCACATCCGAAACCTCTGCCACGTCGGAGGCTTCTGCCACCTCAGGCATCGCCGGCACATCCAGCATCTCAGGCACTGATGGCACCTCTGACACCGCAGTTCTCGCCCCGCCTGCCACGGACGCGCCCGCCGCCCGGACCCTGCGGGACCGGCTCGCGCTCCTCAGCCCTCGCGTGGTCGTCCTGGCACTGCTGCTCGTCGCCGCGCTCGGGCTCTACTGGGGACCCGTACTGGGCCTGGGCGACGGCGATCTCGACGGGATGGGCGGGCTCGGGCTCATCTCGGTGCTGCCGCCCGCGACGCTGCTGGGCGCGGCGCTCCTGATCGGCGTGTTCGCGTCCCTTCTGTGGCTCGAACGCCCGCACAAATGGCTGCTGTTGCTGACGCTGCTCGCCACGGTCGTCTCGCTGCACGCGCTGCCCGCCGTGATCGAGGCGGAGCCGCGGTTCGCGACAGCGTGGCAGCACCTCGGCTTCATGGAGTACATCGACAGGACCGGCTCGGCGGTGCCCGATCTGGACGCGCGCTGGAGCTGGCCGGGGTTCTTCGCCGTCGCGACGTTCTTCGCCAAGGCGTGCGGCGTCACAGACATGACCGAGGTCGTCCGCTGGTGGCCGCTCGCCATGCAACTGCTCTACCTGGCGCCGATGTTCCTGCTCACGCGCTCGATGCGGGCGAGCTGGCGCGCCCGGTGGACCGGGCTGTGGATCTTCGTGCTGAGCGGCTGGGTCGGCCAGGACTACTTCTCCCCGCAGGGCTTCACGTACCTCCTCTACCTGGCCTTCGTCGCCATCCTGCTGGTGTGGTTCCGGGCGCCGCGGGTGCTGTGGACGAAGCGGCGGCCCGGCGAGCTGGAGGTCGAGCCCACCGACCGGCGCCAGCGGGCGGTGCTGCTGCTCGTCCTGATCGGCCTGTTCGCGGCGACGGTCCCGGCCCACCAGCTCACCCCGTTCGTGATGCTCGGGGTCCTCGCGGTCCTGGTGCTCGTGGGCCGCTCCGAGCTGCGCGGCCTGCCGATCCTGTTCGCGGTCCTGGTCGCCGTCTGGGTCTCATTCCTCGCGGAGCCGTACTGGTCGGGCCACTTCGACGAGCTGTTCGGCGGGCTCGGCGGCGTCGGCGGCAATGTGTCGTCGTCGGTCACTGGGCGTATCCAGGGCGGCAGTTCGGCCCACAAACTCGTCCTCTACGCGCGCGTGCTGCTCGCCGGAGGTGTGATGGCGTTCGCGTGCTGGGGCTGGTGGCGGCGGCGCGACGCCAAGTACCGGGAGCGCTCCCTCCTCGTCCTGACGTTCGTCCCGTTCCTGGGCTTCGGCATGCAGTCGTACGGCGGCGAGATGGCGCTGCGCGTCTTCATGTTCGCGCTGCCGGGCGCCGCGCTGCTCGCCGGCCTCGCGCTGTTCCCGCGCACCGGGATCACCGCGAAGGAACGCGACCGCGACCGGGTGAGCCTCGCGCCGCTCGCCGCGCTGATGGCCGGCCTGATCCTCATGGGCGGCTTCCTCGTGGCGCGCTGGGGCAACGAGCCGTTCGAGCGGATCAGGCCGGGCGAGGTCGCGGCCATGGACTACGTCTACGAGCACGACGCCCCGACGGTCCGCCTCCTGTGGATGAGCAACGACACCGTCGACAACGTGACGCCCGCGCTGCCGTGGGGCACGCGTGACATGGAGAAGGTGCAGTACGTTCCCACGCTCGCGCCCGTCGACCCGGTGCTCGTCTCCAGCCTGGTGAAGGCGCTCAAGGACGCGGGCCCGAACTCGTACCTCATGATCAACAAGAGTCAGGTCGTCTATCTGCAGATGGACGTCGGCTACTCGAAGACCTGGGAGACGCGGCTCATCCGCAATCTCGACGACCGCCAGGAGCTGACGAAGGTCCTCGTCAACGCCGACGTCACGATGTACACCCTGCGCAAGCAGCCGAGCGGCAAGGTCCCGAAGGCCGAGCCGGGGCCGATCGGCCCGCAGATCACCTGGACCCCGTGGTCCGTGGTGGGCGGCCTCGCGGCCGTCGCCCTGGTACTGCTGCTCGGGGCGCGCGAGTTCGTACGGGTGGCGGTCCGGCCGGGCGTGCGGCAACTGCGCTGGCTGCAGAGCAGCTTCTGGTTCTCGCTGCCGCTGCTCGCGGTGCTGCTCGCGTCCATCCTCCAGAGGTTCCTGACGATGGCGTAGGCCCACTTCACGGTGAGACGTGGCTCGGGCGTACTACTTCCGCTCGAGCCACTTCACTTCGTACGCACCCATCTCGAACCGCTTCCCGTCGACCTGCGCGCTGATCTTCCGGTTCAGGGTGTTCACCACGACGACGGTCTTGTCGTCGGCGAGCACCCGCACGTTCGGTACGTCGTCCGCGGCGACCGGCACCCTCTCGTACTCGGTGCCGGGCGGGAACGCCTGGTGGAAGCGGGAGATCAGGTCGTACATGGGCAGCTTCGCGCCGCCGTCGCCCGACTGCGTGGGCGTCCACAGACAGCCGGCGCACGTCGCGCCCGTCTTCTCCTCCGGGTTCCAGTAGAAGCCGGAGGACGCGCCGCCCTTGGCCATCGCGACAAGGCCTGACGCCTGGACGGCGACACGGTGCGGCTCGCTCCAGCCCTTGCGGTCGTCGTTCTGGTCGCCGGGCTCCACGTAGTACTCGGCCCACCACAGGGGCAGGTCACCGGTCCGTCGCTCCACCCACTTGCCGACGGCGGTGAGCTTGTCGGTGGCCTTGAACTCGTCGGGCAGCAGCTCGTCGTCGACGGTGTAGCTGGAGCCGTCGACGACGACGAAGTCGGCGCCCGCCTTGTTCTTGTTCCAGTAGTCGAAGGCGTCGAGGACGCGCTGGTCCATGCTGCCCCAGGGCCCCTTCACGTCCGCCGACGCGTTCTCGGTCTGGCGCGGGTCGACGCTGTCCATCACCAGGTAGGGCCCGCCGACCATGATGTCCTTGTCGACCTTCTTGAGGGCCTTGTAGACGAGGTTGTACAGCTCCGTGTAGCCCTCGTAGTCCCAGCGCTGCTTCCCGTTGTTCCAGAAGCCCTTGAACTCGTTCCAGACGATGAAGTGGCGCACGTCCGGGTAACGCTTGGCGACCGTCGCGGCGAGCGCGGCGAAGTCCTTGTAGTGCGCGCGGTCGGGCGCGGTCTCCAGGGACTGCTGACTCCAGTCCGTGTTGTCGACCCCCGCCTTGCCGCCCTTCATCCAGTCCGGGGAGCAGCACAGGGTGACGACAGGGGTGCCGCCCGACTTCCTGATGAAGTCGATCCGGCGGTCCATCTCGTCGAAGTCGTAACGGCCCTTGACGGGCTCCGGGTTCCCCGCACCCCAGCCCATGATGTGCTGGATCTGCGGAACCGACTGGCCGGAGAGCATGTCCTCGACCCGCCGCGTCGCGCCGTCGTCGCCCTCGTCCGCGCTGTACTGGGTGTGCGTGAAGCCCCACCCGACCGCCGGCCCCAGCTGTGCGGGCGGGTCGGACGGGGAGCCGTGCACCTTGTCACCCGCGCTCGTGGTGCCCCTGTCGTCGGCCCGGTCGTTCGGCAGTGTGCTGATCACTGTCAGCACCAGGGCCAGAGCGGCCACCCCCACGCCGAGCAGAGCGGTGAGCCGCCACCGCTGTGCCCCCGAATTCCACCCATGACGTGCCATCAAGGGCAAGAGTAACTACGGTCGTTCGCGGAGGGACAGACTCCGCTGCGACAGCGTTGTAACGGCGCGCGGGACCGGGCCGCCGTGCGGGCAAGCGTGTGACGCGCTGCGGAAATCCCGTGCGGGAGCGCCGTGCGTGGCGGATCATGGCGGCATGTCTGCGAACCCACACGACGCGCTGCCGATCCGGCTCAACGTCGACGACAGCGACTCTCCTGCCGACGTCGTCGACGCGCTGTTCCTCGGCCGTTTCGCGACGGGCGAGCAGCCGCACTCGCACGCGGCGAACATCGACCGCGTGCGGTCGGGGGCCACCCTCCTGCCGCCCGACGCGGTGGTCCTGCGCTCCGCGCGCGACGACGACCGCAGCGCGACGCTCGCCGAGGGCGACGGCTGGACCGTCCTCGTCTCCCGCTGGAACAGGGGCGCCGACGTCACGGTGACGGCGACCACCGCGGAGCTCGCCGAGAAGGTGCTCGGGCAGGCCACGGACGGCGCCGCCGACGAGCCCGAACCCCAGCCGGAGAACGTGACGATGGGGTTCTGGTACGTCTCGCCCCGGCGCGGGCCGCACCGCACCACACGGCAGATCTCGGCCGGTACGTGGGACGAGGTGCGGCAGAACTACACGGCGCCGGTCGCCGGCGCCATGGACCAGCTGATGAAGACGACCCCGGAGGACATCGCGGGCCGGCTGCTCCTGCTGCACGGTCCTCCCGGCACGGGCAAGACGTCCGCGCTGCGCACCCTGGCCCGGTCCTGGCGGGACTGGTGCCAGGTGGACTGCGTACTCGACCCGGAGCGGCTGTTCTCCGACGTCGGCTATCTCATGGACATCGCGATCGGCGAGGACGACGGCACGGCGAAGGGCCGCTGGCGCCTCCTCCTCCTGGAGGACTGCGACGAGCTCATCCGGGGCGAGGCCAAGCACACGGCGGGGCAGGCGCTCTCACGCCTGCTCAACCTGACGGACGGCCTGCTCGGGCAGGGGCGGAACGTCCTGGTCGGCGTCACGACGAACGAGGACCTGGAGCGCCTCCACCCGGCGGTCGTGCGCCCCGGCCGCTGCCTGGCCCGTATCGAGGTGGGCCCCCTGACCCACCGCGAGTCGGTGAACTGGCTCGGCAGCGAGGAAGGCGTGAGCCGCGACGGCGCGACACTCGCCGAGCTGTACGCGCTGCGCCGCGGCACCAGCCCGACATCGGTCCCGGACCCGCGCGAGTCGGCGGACGCGGGGCTGTACTTGTAGGGGGTGGGGCGGTACTTCCCGTTACCCCTTCTCCCCGTACGACGCCCGCAGCGCGTCCCGTACCGCGGCCAGTGCCTGCGACTCGGTGAGGCCGAGGCGGTGGGCCCGTTCCGCGAACGCGGCGGCCGCCGCCGAGGCCTCCCGGGCCGACGCGTCACCGGCGGCGGCGACGAACGTGCCGTTGCGGCCGCGCGTCTCGATCACCCCGTCCGACTCGAGCGCCCGATACGCCTTGGCCACCGTGTTCGCGGCCAGGCCGAGTGTCTCGGCGAGCCCGCGCACCGTCGGCAGTTTGTAGCCCACGGGCAAAGTCCCGGAGAGGGCCTGCCCGGCGATCTGGGCCCGTACCTGTTCGTAGGGCGCCGTCGGCGCGCCCGCATCGATGTCGATCTTCAAGGTCACGCGCCGATTGTCCCGCACCGCGGAAAAATGGGAGGCACCTCGGCGCGCCCCGCGCGTAGCGTGCGGCCGTATGACTGTGATCGTCCGGGCCCTGCGGCCCGAGGACGCTGCGGCGTTCGCCCGGGTGCGGCGCGCCGCACTGCCCGCCATGCTCGCGACCGCCGAGTCGGTCGCCTTCGATCTGGCGCACGCTCATCCGGACGCCCGGTACCGGCCGCTGGTCGCCGAGGCCGACGGCGAGGTCGTCGGCACCGCGCAGGTCGGGATCGCGTACGACAGTCCGGACCCGGGGCAGGGCTATGTGAACGCCTATGTGCACCCGGAGCGCCGCGGACTCGGGGCCGGGTCCCTGATCGTGCGGGCGGCGGAGGAGTATCTCGCCGGTGTGGGCGCCGTCGCCGTCTACTCGTGGGTGCTCGACACCCCGGACGACCGGGCGTTCGCCACGCGCCGCGGCTACCGGGCCAGCCGCCCCGCCCACTTCCTCCGACTCGACCTGGCGCACGGCACGCTGCCCCCGCTCACCGCGCCGCCGGCCGGAGTGACGCTGCGGACCGGCGCGGACTTCGCGGACGACCCGCGTCCCCTGTTCGACCTGGACGCGGAGACGGTGAGCGACGAACCGAGCGACGTGGCCACGGAGTTCACGGACTACGAGCACTGGCTCGACGAGACCTGGCACCATCCGCTGACCGACCATCGGCTGACGTCGGTGGCCGTGGCCGGGGGCCGGCCCGTCGCGTTCAGCCTGGCCCGCACCGACGACGAGACCCGCTACACGTCCGGGATGACCGGCACCGCGCGGGAGTTCCGCGGCCGCGGCCTGGCCAAGCTCGCCAAGAACGACTCCCTGCACCGCGCCCGCGAGGCCGGCGTCACCGAGGCGTTCACGGGCAACGACGCGGGGAACGGCCCGATGCTCGCGATCAACAAATGGTTCGGCTACGAGATCTGTGCCACGGAGGTACGCCATGTCCGCACCCTCACCTGATCCCGCCGAGGCCCTCGACGTGGTCCTCGTCAAGGCGGGCCGGCTCAAGATCCGTTACCCCGCGGACGTCGTCCGTGACGACGGCACGCGCGTGACCGTCACCGCCGCCTGGGCCTCCCCCGGGGTCAGGGACTTCGGGTTCGTGCAGTTCGGGCCGGGCGACGTCTTCACCGAGCACTACTGGCGGGACCGGTGGTACGCGGTCAAGGAGGTGCGCACCGGCGGCGGCACGCTCAAGGGCTGGTACTGCGACGTGACGCGGCCGGCGGTCCGCGAGGCCGGCGAGCTCCGCGTGGAGGATCTCGACCTCGACCTGTGGGTCTCGGCGGACGGCAGCGACGTACTGCGCCTCGACGAGGACGAGTTCGCGGAGAGCGGGCTCGCCGAGCGCGACCCGGACGCGGCGGCGGCCGCGGTCCGAGCCCTCGACGACCTCGAACTCCTCGCGCGCACCGAGGGGTTCGGCCGGCTATTGGCCTAGCGTCGCGATCACCGCGTACCGGTCGTCCTCGACCTGTCTCCCCCACAGCAGCGCGTCCCCGGAGAGCGGTTCGTGCCGGACGTGGGCGGTGAGCGGGGCGAGAGCGCCGGTGAGCCGGGCCGCCGGAACGCCGACGGGACTGAGCGTTCCCCACACGCCCTCCACCAGGATCAGCCGCCCGCCGGGGCGCAGCAGCGAGAGCCAGTGCGCGAGGGCTCCGTCGAGGTCGGGCAGTGCCCACGCGACGTGCCGCACGAGTATGACGTCGAAGGTGTCGCCTGCGACGGGCGGCGCCGCGGCGTCCCCGACGAGCACCCGCGCGGCCCGGCCGGCCAGCTTGGCACGCGCGAGGTCCAGCATGGCGGGCGACAGGTCGACCGCGGTCACGCTGTGTCCCTGGTCGGTGGCGAGCAGCGACATGCTGCCCGTGCCGCAGCCCAGGTCGAGCAGGTCGCAGGGGTGGTCCGGCAGCCAGTCCCGCAGGCGCGCGGCCCAGGCCCCGCGCACGGCGGGATCACGCAGGCCGTGGTCGGGTTCGTCGTCGAAGGCCGCGGCCTCGGCGTCCCAGTCGACCCGTTCCAGGGGCGCCATGTCCCGATTCGTGGTGTCCTCGCTCATCCTCATGCCCAGATCGTGACACCTGCCACTGACAATCACGCTTCGATGCGTCACCCTCCGGGGAACACGTCTACAGCGGTACCGCAGTGGAACCGGGGTAGGCACAGGAGGCAGTCATGCGCCGTGTGACCATCAACAAGCCCGTGGCGAAGACCAGCACCACCCGCCGGCAGCAGCAGGACGACGCCGCCGCCGCGGAGCGCCGCCACGACCGTCCGGAAGTGCGCAAGGACATCCGGCGCACGTGGTGGCCCGACGAGTGAGCGGGCCGGGCAGTCGGCCGCCCGACCGAGGGCGGCCGCAGCCCCTCTGCGGCTCGAACTCCGAGACGCCGCGGCTTCACCCCCGGCGTCATCCCGCGCTGCGGAAGTCCAGCATGTAGAAGACCTTGTCGTAGCGGCGTTCGCCGACGGCGACGAAATCAGGCAGTCGGCCGTACTCGGTGAAGCCCAACGACCGGTAGAGGCTCAGGGCATTGCTGTTGTCGCCGCGTGCGTCCAGAGTCAGAACCTCGATTCCTGCCCGCCGGGCGTCCGCGACCAAGGCAGCCGTCAGGGCCCGACCGACTCCGCGACCTTGGGCCGCGTCGCCCACCGCGATCTTCTCCAGGTCGGCGTGCGGGCGATGCGTAGGCCTCGCATAGCGCTGCCAGTAACCCAGCCCGACCAGTTGACGGTCGATGTACGCGGCGCGCAGGGCGGCGTTGCCTGCATGCGCTGCCGAGGCGACGTGGTCGAGGAGTTCGGCCACCTCGTCTCGCGACGGAGGATCGACCCACCCGAGTGCGGCGCCTCCACGGACCAGGTCCGCCAGGATCCGGTGCGCCGACGCTTCGAACCGGGCGTTGAGATCTGGATCGGACATCACTTCCGTAACGTCAAGGATGACGGGCTCTCGGGTCCCGTTGTCGGTGATGGCCGTATTCATGATCACCAGCCTAACCAGCGACTTCACCGACGCGCTCGTAGGTTGCAGTCCACTCCCGCTGTGTACGCACGACGTCGTTGGGGATGGTGTGGCCCATGCCTCCTGGATCGCGTGTTGGATTTGTGGGGCAAGCGAACTCGCCCGGTCCCGGAACGCCCGGCCATGGTTGTGCTGTGCCATCGAATCTTGATCATTGCCATCGAAGGTTGACGATCACTAGGTTTGTGCCATCGAAGTGTGAGTGGCACGGGGTGCTGGTCGTCAGGCGTGGCGGTGGGGGAGCTCGCGGGTGCGTACGCGGATCCGGATCGTGTCTCTGCTGTGACAAGTGGCAGGTCAGACTCCTCCGACATCACCCCTGCGTCAGGAGCCCACGTGGTTGCACCCCGGTTCGCGTTCGCCCTGCTGGGCTGCACAGCCCTGCTGCTCACGGGTTGCGCAGGCAATGGCGGGAGCCGGGACGGGACAGCCGGCGGTACGGGGGAGAGCCGTCCTGCCCCGCGGGATCGCGACGGTCGCAGCGAGTCCGGCACCGGCGACTTCGACAAGGACGGCTACGACGATTTCGTCACCGTCGAAGCGAACCGCGCCTCCGGCGGGTCATTTGCCTGGCACGTAGTCGTCGTCCCGGGCTCGAAGAGCGGACTGGACGCGGCCCGCGCCACGCGTTACAGCGACGTCTACAGCGGCCCGCTGCTCCGCGGCGACCTCGACAGCGACGGATTCACGGACCTGGTCGCCACCCGTGAACCCACGCGACCGGGCCGGAAGGCCGAGCCGGGCGCCACCTACCAGGCGGTGGTCATGTTCGGCGGCAGGAACGGCCTCGGCAAACCGGTGACCGTGGCCGCTCAGCGCCAGTTCCTCGCGATGGCCGTGGCCGATGTCAACGGTGACGGGGCCCTCGACCTGATCGACCGCGGCAAGGGGGCGCAGGAGAAGGACCCCTCCCGGATACCAGGGCGGATTGCGTACGGCCCGTTCGACCGGGACGGCGCCCCGGCCCGGCTGGTGGGGCAGGACTGGAAGGCCGCTGGAGGCGGGGCCACCGCCGGCGACTTCGACGGTGACGGCTTCGACGACCTGCTCTTCACCGGCAGCCCGCCGTATTCGGACGACGAGGAGCCGAGCTCGGACCCGATCCCGGCAGCCGCCTACTTCCGCGGCAGCCCTGACGGGCCTGTCCCGGCCGCCCCGCCCGAGGGCCTGGACAACAGCCTCGAGGACGGAGTCCTGACGCCGCTGGCCGGCGACGTGGACGGCGACGGCATCACCGACCTCCTCGTCGGAGGAGGGGGCATTTCGTCGCCGGCCGACGGCCTCGACGCGGGACAGCTCACCATCGTCTACGGCGCCGCGGGCGGCCCCGGTACGGGCCGCCGCAACACGGTGTACAACCAGGAGACCCCGGGCATCCCCGGCGATTCGCAGGGCAAGGACATGTTCGGTGCCGTCTCCGGCGCCGGCGACGTGAACGGTGACGGGCACCCGGACCTGGTGGTCAACACCCCGGGCGAGGACAAGGCGGGCCGCTTCACGCTGCTGCCCGGCGCAACCGACGGCTCCGGCCCCGCCCCGTCCCGGGCCACCGCCTTCGACGCGGCGACCTACGGCTCGGAATCCATCAGCGCCACCCTGCCCCCGCTGGACATCAACGGCGACAGGTATGCGGACGTGGTGGCCGAGACGCCGGGCGGCCTCCTGCTCTTCCCAGGAGGGAAAGCAGAGTTCCCCGCCAGGGACCCGAAGCTCACCGGAGCCGCGAAGGTGGGGATGGACGTGCGGAACTGACGCTGCGTGCTCCATTACCTCCGCGCCACTCAGTCTTCGGTGACACACGATCAACCTTCGAGGCAACGGTCGGGCGGACTGCGGCGTGAGCCCCGACCGCCCTCCGAGTCTCGCCGATCAGCAAGGCCTTGAGGTCTGAGTGGAGCGTCTCCAGGGAGCCGAACGGGGAGCCGAACACCGTGACACCTACTGGATTCCAGTGGACTGTGACGGACTGGTTCACCCACGGCATGGGTCATCGAGCTCCGTACAAACGCCCAGCCTGAGCCCTCGATTAGCCCTCCCTTAAACCCACCATAAAGATCGCCATCGCCTGCCCTCAGCAGGCGATTTCGCGGTTTTCAGGGGCTAGCTTTCTCACCGCCGGGGCCGTCGTCGCGGCCCGTCCCCCCACCCCTGAACCGCCGTTGAGGAGTTCCACTCATGACAGTTCGCCGCAAGGCCGCCGCGTTCGCCGTCGCAGGTGCCGTCCCGTTCGCCCTGACCGCGCTGGCCGCCGCGCCCGCGTCGGCGCACGGCTCGATGACGGATCCGGTCAGCCGCGTCTCCGCCTGCTACGCGGAGGGCCCGGAGAGCCCGCAGTCGGCGGCGTGCAAGGCCGCCGTCGCGGCCAGTGGCGCGCAGGCCTTCTACGACTGGAACGCGGTCAACATCGCGAACGCCGCGGGCAAGTCGAAGGAGATCATCCCCGACGGCAAGCTGTGCAGCGCGGGCAACGACAAGTACAAGGGGCTCGACCTTCCGCGCGCCGACTGGCCGTCGAGCCCGATGTCGGCGGGCAGCCACACCTTCCACTACAAGGGAACGGCCCCGCACAAGGGTTCGTTCGAGCTGTACATCACCAAGGACTCGTACGACCCGGCGAAGCCGCTGAAGTGGTCGGACCTGGAGGCTCAGCCCTTCGTGAAGGTCACCGACCCGAAGATGGAGAACGGCGACTACGTCTTCGACGGTGACGTCCCGGCGCGGTCGGGCCGTCACCTCATCTACTCGATCTGGCAGCGCTCCGACTCCCCCGAGGCCTTCTACACCTGCTCCGACGTGGTGTTCGGCAAGGACAGCGGGGCCGGTGCGGCCGCTCCCGCCGCGTCCGCGCCCTCCGACCAGGAGATCGCGGACGGTGCCGGCAAGTCGTCCGTGGAGCACCACCACGGTGACGCCGGGGGCAGCGCCGAGCCGCAGGCCGAGGAGTCCACGGCCCCCGCTGCCGACGCCGCCGATGACTCGACGGGCGGCAACGGGCCCGAGGTGAAGGGCGGTGCCGCGAAGCCCCTCGCCGACGAGAACCTCGCCGAGACGGGCGGCGACAGCACCACCCCGTACATCGCGATGGGCGGCGCCGCGGTTCTGGCGTTCGGTGCCGCGACGATGTTCGCGTCGGTGCGGCGCCGCTCCGTGGCGGGCGGGCGTCACAGCCGCTGACGCCGCACAGCCGGGCCGCCGTCTCCCTGCCCACTCGTGGAGACGGCGGTCCTTTTGCGTTTCTGGCTGCGGTGCGTCAACTCACCGCCGAGGCGCAGGTGGTGGGGGTGGCGTGGGCCGGGTCGAGGGCGTTCGCGACCTCGTGGAAGGCGACGCGGTCGATGGTGCCGATGGCGACGTGCTCCGACAGGTCGACGGAGCACAGGTCCTGGAGCTTGACGTTGTGGACGTCGGGGCCGCTCAGGAACTGGGTGCCGTACGGCGTGACGACCTCGTCGTACTTGGTAGCGATGACGGTGTAGTGGACGCCGGGGACGGTGTCCCCGCCCTGGTTGAGCTTGGTGATGAACGGGGAGCCCGCCATCTGGTCGGCGAGGCCGGGGGTGGCGAGGGTCAGCAGGTCACCGACCCCGGGGAAGTACGGCAGGAGGTTCGTCAGGCCGTTCAGGGTGGTGCCGTGGTTGTCGGGCGCGATGCCGACGAGGGAGTTCACCTTCGCGGCGCCGCCGAGGAACTTGAGGTAGTAGCGGGGCATCATGCCGCCCTGCGAGTGGCCGACGAGGTCGGCCTTGGGGGCACCGGTGGCGGCGAGCACCTTGTCGACGAAGGTGTCGAGCTGGCCCGCCGACTTGTCGATGGGGCCGAGGCCGTTGAACAGCGGGACGCCGGGCAACTGTCCGTAGTCGAGCGAGAAGACGCAGTAGCCGCGGTTCACCAGGTAGGGGGCGAGGACCAGCCAGTTGTCGACGGAGTTCCCGAAGGTGCCGTGGACGAGGACGACGGGGCGCGGGTGCGTGGCCGACGGCTTGCAGCCGTAGTTGTTCCAGCCACTGCTCGGGGCGGTGTCGGCGTGGGCGGCGGCGGGGACCGCGCCGGCCGCGGCCGTGAGCAGCAGGGCCGCGGTCAGGGATCTGACCGCACGTTTCCAGTTCCGGGGCAGCATCGTGTGATCTCCTTGCGGCTCAAGGGAGTTGCGATGTGGGGTGCGTGCCCTGTGATCCGGATCACGAGGATGCTGTACTGCCAGCCAAATTACGCGCCAGTAGTAAAAGAGTGAAGTTACGCGTCAGTAAAAACTTGCAGTGGTAGCTGGACGCCCCCGGTGCTGACGCGGTGTCACCAGGCGGGCCTGATGGGGCCGTCGGGTGCGACGGCGGTCAACTGGTCCAGCAGAGCGCGGGCCTTGCGCTCGCCGAGCCGCTCGACCCACGGCCGTACGGCGTCGGCGGCGGACTCCTCGGCGGCCCGCGCGCAGGCCCAGCCGCGTTCGGTCATGACGACGAGCCGGGCGCGGGCGTCGTCCGGGTGGGGCCGGCGTTCGGCGTAGCCCTTGCGCACGAGCTCGTCGACGAGCTGGCTCGCAGCCTGCTTGGTGACCCCCAGATGCGCGGCGAGGTCGGTGGCGGTGGCACCGTCCCAGGAGAGTCGCGCGAAGGCGAATCCGTGCGCGGGCCGCAGCCCCTCGAAGCCACGGGCGACGACCCCCTCGTGGATGCGTTGCGTCAGCTCACCGGCAGCGGCGAGCAGGGCTGCGGAGAGGGCCATGGCCTCGGAGTTCTGCACGGAGCCATTCAAACACCCTTGACGATTTGGGCAAGCTGCTTGACCATGTAGTCAATTCACTTGACCAAATGACCCGCTCGACCGAACCGTTCAAGGGAGTCGACATGCCAGTCATCCGCGCATCCGAGGCCGTCGTCCACGAGCTGCACGGCGTCCGTTTCGTCTCGTACGCCACACCCGCCGCAGGCAGCAAGGAGCTGTGCGCCTGGCGGACCGAGATCCCGGCGGGCACCCCGGGCGTCGCCCACACGGTGTCCCGCGAGGAGATCCTGCACGTGCTCAGCGGCAGCCTGCGCTTCACGATCGACGGGCGCACGGACACGCTCGTCGTGGGCGACACCGCGATCGCCACCCCGGGCGCGACCCTCACGGTCGAGAACCCGGGCGACCTGCCCGCCACCATGTGGACCACGACGTCCGTGGGCCTGGAGGCGGTACTGGCGGACGGCACCCGCCTGTCGCCACCCTGGGCTCAGTAGCGGCTCACGCAGCGAGCCGCCCGGGCAGGATCGCCCCGGGTCCGAACTTCGCCCGGGCCCGGTCGGCCACCGCCTCCAGCGTCCGCGCCTTCTCGTCCGCGGGGTCGAAGGTCAGCTGGCAGGCGGAACCCTCGACCGGGCGGAGCCCCTCCGCCCGCAGAGCGAGCGCCCGCACCCTGGCCCGCTGCAGACCGAGCGCCTCGTACATCCGGTACGCGGCCGTGGACAGCGCGGTCGTGTGCCCGGTGGGCTCGGGGAGCGTACGACTGCGGGTCGTCGTGGACCGGTCGGCGTAGCGCACGGTGAGGGTCAGCGAGCGGCACACCTGCTTCCCGTCGCGGAGCCGGGCGCCCAGCTCGTCGGCGAGGGAGAGCAGGGCGCGGCGGTGCCGGTACGGGTCGAGTTCGTCGCGCGGGAAGGGGCGTTCGGCGGCGGTGGACCGCATGGCGGCGTTGGGTGTGACCCGGGTGCGGTCGACGCCGCGCGCCTTCTCGTGCAGTTCACGGCCGATACGGGCGGTGGTGAGCCGTTGCAGGGTGCCCTGCGGGGCGGCGGCCACCCTGTCCAGGGTGTCGAGCCCGTACTCGCACAGGGTGCGGGCGGTGGCGGCGCCGACGCCGGGCAGCGCGGCGACCGGCTGCCCGGCGAGGAACTCCGCCACGGCGCCGGGGTCCCCCGGCACCACCCGGGTCACCCCGGGCGAGGCCGTCCGCGCGGCCATCCGCGCCAGCATCGGGCCGGGGCCCGCGCCGATCACGCACTCCACCCCGTACAGGGCGAGCGCCCGCACCCGGATCACCGCGGCGAGTTCGACGGCGTCCCGCCCGAAGTAGCGCACGGCGCCGCCCAGGTCCACGAGGGCGGCGTCGGGCGGCAGCGCCTCGACCGTCGGGCTGAACTCGCCCAGCAGGCCGATCAGTTGGGGCAGTGCCGCCTCGTACATGGGCGGCAGCAGGAACCGTACGTACAGAGTGGTCATCCTGCGCTCCCTGGGCTCTGGTGCCACAGTTTGCGCGGCGGTCCGGACTGGCCGTCGCCCGCCGGGCGCAGGTCCGCCCAGGGGTGCATCTCGTATCCCGTGGCCATGCGGATGCGACGGCCGTCGACCGGGTCGTCCTCGTCGGACGGCGGCTGTTCGGGCGGCTCCGCCAGGCGCAGCGCCACCGCGTCGAGGCCGCCCTGCCGGCGCACCTCCACCAGGTCCGCGAGGTTCCACGCGGCCGCGCCGACCACGCTGAGGCTGCGCGGTCCGCGCCGCTGGACCGTGCCGCGGACCAGGAGCAGCCACGAGTGGAAGACGGTGTGCGCGCACGCGGCGTGCGCGTCGTCGAAGAAGGCCAGGTCGACCAGGCCCGTGCCGTCGTCCAGGGTCGTGAAGATGACGCGCTTGCCGGAGCGGATCGGCGGGGTCTGCGTGGCGACCTTGGCACCCGCGACCAGCACGACCTTGCCGTGCTCGGCCTCGCGCAGGCGGCGCGCCGTCAGCACCCCCAGCTCCTCCAGGAACTTCTCGTGGTCGCCCATGAGATGGCGGGAGGCGTCCATCCCCAGTACCCCGAGTTCGGCGCTGAGCCGCTCGGCGTCGCCGAGGTCGGGCAGGCCGGCCGGCGCGGTCCCGTGGCCGCCGGACAGGGGCAGTTGGGCGCCACGGGCGCCTCGGGACCCGCGCGTTCCCCGGTGCAGTTCGGTCAAGTGGAGTTGCAGGTCACGCCGGTTGGCGCCGAACGCGTCGAGCCCGCCGACCTGGGCGAGCCGCTGCGCGAGCGGCCGGCTGGGCCTGGCCCGCTCCCAGAAGTCGAGCAGCGAGGAGTAGGGCTGCCCCTCCTCGATGCGGGCCGCCTCGGCCTCGCTGATGCCGTGCACGTCGGAGAGCGCGAGCCGCACGCCCCATTTCTCCTCTTTGCGACCTTCGTGACCACCACTTTCGCGATCGGCATTCCCTTTATCAGACACCAGTTCGATACGGTGAGCGACCGCGGACTTGTTCACGTCCAGCGGAAGGACCGGCACCCCGCGCCGCCGCGCGTCCGCGAGAATCAGCCGCTTCGGGTACATCCCGGGGTCGTGGGTGAGCAACCCCGCGTAGAACGCGGCCGGGTGATGGGCCTTCAGCCACGCCGACTGGTAGGTCGGCACCGCGAAGGCGACGGCGTGTGCCTTGCAGAACCCGTACGACCCGAAGGCCTCGATGATCTCCCAGGTGCGGGCGATGGTCTCGGCGTCGTATCCGTGCGCCGCCGCCTGCTGTGCGAACCAGAACCGGATGCGCCCCTGCGAATCGGGGTCGGACAGCCCTCTCCTGACCCGGTCCGCCTCGTCGCGGCCGCACCCCGTCATGATGTTCACGATCTCGATGATCTGCTCGTGGAAGACGACGACCCCGTACGTCTCCTTCAGGGGTCCCTCCAGGTCGCGGTGCGGATAGCGGACCGGCGCGCGCCCGTGCCGCGCCTCGATGAACGGCCGCACCATGTCGGCGGCGACGGGTCCCGGGCGGAACAGCGAGATGTCCACCACGAGGTCGTGGAAGGTGGCCGGCTGGAGCCGCCCCACCAGGTCCCGCTGGCCCGGCGACTCGATCTGGAAACAGCCCAGCGTCTCGGTGGACTTGATGAGCCGGTACGTCTCCGGGTCACCGGGCGCCACCGCGTCCAGGTCCACCGTGGAGCCGGTCGCCCGCTCGGTCTCCGCGACCGCGTGCGCCATCGCCGACTGCATCCGCACCCCGAGGACGTCGAGCTTGAGCAGGCCGAGGTCCTCGACGTCCTCCTTGTCGAACTGCGACATGGGAAAGCCCTCGCCGCTGGTCGGCACGACGGGCGTGCGGGCGAGCAGCGAGGCGTCCGAGAGCAGCACCCCGCACGGGTGCATGGCGATGCCACGCGGCAGCGCGTCGAGCGCCTCGACCAGCTCCCACATGCGTCCGTACCTGTCCCCGCCCCGCCGGGACTCCCCTGCCAGTTCCCGCAGTTCGGGCAGTTCCTCCAGCGCGGCCCGCGCGTCGCGGGCACGGATGTGCGGGAAGGACTTGGCGATCCGGTCGATGTCGGCCGGGTCCATGGACAGGGCCGCGCCCACATCGCGTACGGCATGGCGGACGCGGTACGTCTCCGGCATCGAGACGGTCGCGACGCGCTCGGCGCCGAACCGGTCGATGATCGCCCGGTAGACCTCCAGGCGCCGGGCCGACTCCACGTCGATGTCGATGTCGGGCAGGACGGAGCGGCGCTTGGACAGGAACCGCTCCATGAGGAGGCCGTGTTCGACCGGGTCCGCGTGCGCGATCCCGAGCAGATGGTTGACCAGGGACCCGGCACCGGAGCCGCGCGCGGCGACCCGGATGCCCATGTCCCGTACGTCGTCGACGACTTGGGACACCGTCAGGAAGTAGGTGGCGAAGTCGTGGTACGCGATGATGTCCAGCTCGCGGTGCATCCGCTCCCAGTACTCCCGCTTCCGGTCGTACCCGAGGCGCAGCATCCCCGCCGCCGCCCGCGACACGAGGACCCGCTGGGCGGTGCGGCGGCCGGCGCCGACGAGCCGCGGTTCGGGGAAGTGCACGGAGCCGATGCCGAGGTCGTCCTCGGGGTCGACGCGGCATTCGGCCGCCGCGGCGTTGGTCTGTTCGAGCAGCCGGTACGCGGCGTCGCGTCGGAAGCCCGCGGCCTCCACCACTCGTTCGGCCGTCATCAGCATGGCCCCGGCGTCCTTCAGCCAGCGCTCGCCGCTGTCGAGTTCCTTGCGGGGGTCGACCGGGACGAGGCGGCGCGCGGCGTCGAGGACATCGGCGACCGGGCCGAGGCCCGGGTCGGCGTACCGGACGTCGTTGCTGAGGACGGGGCGGATGCCCTGCTCGGCGGCGAAGCCGACGGTGCGGGCGGCCAGGCGCAGGGATCCGGGGCCCGTGCCCTCGCGTCCGTGGTGGACGGCTTCGAGGCGCAGGGCGTCGCCGTAGATCTCCCGCCAGGGGACGAGAAGGTGCGCGGCCCGGTCGGGGCGGCCCGCGGCGAGCGCGCGGCCGACGTCGGACGCGGGTCCGAGCAGTACGGTCAGGCCGTCGCCGTGGTTGTCCTCCCAGGTCAGCCGGGTCTCGCCGGTGGCGTGGGCGGCGGTGACCAGGCGGCACAGGGAGGCCCAGCCGATGGCTCCGTCGCGGGCGAGGAAGGTCACGCGCGGGGTCGACTCGTCGATGAAGGCACCGCCGCGCACGGGCTGCCTGCGGCGCTCGGCCGGGGTGCGGCCCGGCGCGGGGGATCCGGCCGGCGGGGGTCCGCTCACCGCGAGGTCCGTCCCGAACAGCGGCCGCACCCCTGCCTTGACGCAGGCCTTGGCGAACCTGACCGAGCCCGAGAGGGTGTCCCGGTCGGTGAGGGCGAGCGCGTCCATGCCCCGTTCGGAGGCACGCTCGGCCAGCCGCTCCGGGTGCGAGGCCCCGTACCGAAGGGAGAACCCGGAAACGGTGTGCAAATGCGTGAACCCTGGCACACGCACCTCCTGCACACCTCGAACCGACCTGCTCTCGCCTCCCCACCACCACCATAGACCAAGTATCGAACGCATGTGCGACATCCGAGTGAGGTCGCTGCCCCGGACACCCGTTCAGCCCACCCCACCTGCACGAACACCGTGCTCCCCGGACCGTTGGAGCATGATCCAGACAGCCGACGCCCCGCCCGGGCCCCGAAGCACCCGGAACGCCCGAACCGCCCGGAACGCGAGGGGCCGACCCGTCGATGACGGGCCGGCCCCTGCGTCCAGCTGTCCGGCTTTCCGGCTGTCTCGCTGTCGTTACATCAGCCGATCTCGGCGCCGAACGTGGACAGCGCCTCCGTCACCGGCTGGAAGAAGGTCTCCCCGCCGGAGCTGCAGTCGCCGCTGCCGCCCGAGGTGAGGCCGATCGCGGTGTCGCCCGAGAAGAGCGAGCCGCCGCTGTCGCCGGGCTCGGCGCAGACGTCGGTCTGGATGAGCCCGTTGACGATGTCGCCGTTGCCGTAGTTCACGGTGGCGTCCAGGCCGGTGACGCTGCCGTCGTGGACCTGGGTCGTGGAGCCGCTGCGGGTCACCTTCATGCCGACGGTCGCGTCGCCCGCCTTGGTGATCTGCTGGCTGGAGCCGTTGTAGAGGTCGACCTCGCTCGGGTGCGCGACGTCGGCGGTGTACTTGACCAGGCCGAAGTCGTTGTCCGGGAAGCTGGACTGCTCGTTCGTGCCGATCTCCTGGCCGCTCGAGTCCGACCAGGTCGAGATCGCCTCGGTGCAGTGGCCGGCCGTGATGAAGTACGGCTGGCCGCCCTTGACCACGTTGAAGCCGAGGGAGCACCGGCCGCCGCTGCCGGTGATGGCGTCGCCGCCCGCGATGAGGGGCTTGAACTCCCCCTTGGTGCGCTGGAGTTCGGCCTTGGAGCCGAGACCGTCGACGACCTTGCTCAGCTTGCTCCACGCGGCCGTGTCGACCGTGCGGTCGGCGGTCACGACGACCTTGTTGGTGGCCGGGTCGACCGCCCACGACGTGCCGGGGATCGTCGCGTCCTGCTTCAGGGTGGTGCGGGCGCCCTTCAGTTCGGCCAGGGAGTTCTCGACGACTCTGGCCTTGGCTCCGGCCGCCCGCACGATGTCCGCGGCGTCCTTGTTCAGGACGTTCACGACGAGGTGCTTGGCCTTCGCGTCGTAGTACGTGCCCGCCGAGTCCGCGCCGAGGTCCTTGGTCAGGGACGAGGCGAGATTTCCGGCCTTCGCGATCGACAGGGTCTGCGGGGCCACATCAGAGGTGTCCGTGCTCGCGTTCGCAGTCTGGAAGGTGACTCCCGCGGCGACCAGGGCGGCGATGCCCGCTCCTACCGCGGCGGCACGCCGCTTGGGTATGCGTCGGTGCTTCAACTCTCGTCCTCCTGTGGGGGGTCGGAACCGACCGCTGTGGGGTGAGCCGGTCCCGTAGGTTGACGCGCCCACTATCCCGACGGCCACAGGGGACACACAAGGTCGACTTCAGGACGCGCGTGCGACTGACGCTATGCGCTCCCCCGGCCGCATGCACCCCCGTCATGCGCCTGTCGCACCACGTCGGTTCCCACTGCAAACACTCCGCGCAGAGGGGCGGTCCGCAATGGGTGAGGTCTAGTCCTGTCTTGATTCCGATGCCGCTGGGCCGGGAATCGGCGGCCGTTCGGCGGCCGGCGGCCGCGCCGCGTCCCCCGGCGTCGCCCGTTCCAGGAAGCGCAGGAGCTCCACCGGGAAGGGCAGTACGAGGGTCGAGTTCTTCTCGGCGGCGACGGCCACCACGGTCTGCAGGAGTCTGAGTTGGAGCGCCGCGGGCTGTTCGGACATCTCCGAGGCCGCCTCGGCGAGCTTCCTGGAGGCCTGGAGTTCGGCGTCCGCGTTGATGATCCGGGCGCGCCGCTCGCGCTCCGCCTCGGCCTGCCGCGACATCGAGCGTTTCATGGTCTCGGGCAGCGACACGTCCTTGATCTCGACGCGGTCGATCTGCACGCCCCAGCCGATGGCCGGGCTGTCGATCATCAACTCGAGGCCCTGGTTGAGCTTTTCGCGGTTCGAGAGCAGGTCGTCGAGGTCGCTCTTGCCGATGATGGAGCGCAGTGACGTCTGCGCCATCTGGGAGACGGCGAACCGGTAGTCCTCCACCTGTACGACGGCCTCGGACGCGTCGACCACCTTGAAGTAGATGACGGCGTCGACCCGCACCGTGACGTTGTCCCGCGTGATGCCGTCCTGCGCGGGCACCGGCATCGTGACGATCTGCATGTTGACCTTATGGAGCCGGTCCACGAACGGCACGATCATCGTGAACCCCGGGCCGCGCACATCCGGTCGCAGCCGCCCCAGGCGGAAGACCACGCCCCGCTCGTACTGTTTGACGACGCGCGCCGCCGCAGCCGTCACGCAGATCACCGCGGCGAACGCGGCAGCGGCTCCCGCCACCACCAGCTCCTCGACCATGGAGGCCTCCAGGGGTCGGACCCAGGCGCTCAGGGACGTTTTTCGACGGTTTCTCCTTCGAAGGTAACTCCGGAACGCGCACAAGGGCGAGCCCCCGCACGGCAGTTGCCGTACGAGGGCTCCCTGCTGCTGACTGCAGGTCGGACTGCCCGAAGGCCGGTGACCGCCGGCCGAGGGACACGGATCAGTAGACGCTCACTCCGTACGCACTCAGCGCCTCGGTGACCGGCTGGAAGAAGGTCGTGCCGCCGGAGGTGCAGTTGCCACTGCCGCCCGAGGTCAGGCCGTACGCGGTCGAGCCGCCGTAGAGCGGGCCGCCGGAGTCGCCGGGCTCGGCGCAGACCGTGGTCTGGATGAGGCCGGAGACGATGTCGCCGCCGCCGTAGTTCACGGTGGCGTTGAGCGCGGTGACGCGGCCGCTGTGGATACCGGTGGTCGAGCCGCGCCGGGTGACCGTGGTCCCCACGGACGGCGTGGCCGCACCGGTGATGTCCTGGCTGCCGACCGTTCCGGGCGGGGTCCCCGTGCTGGTGTACCTGACGAGGCCGTAGTCGTTGCCCGGGAAGCTGGATCCCGCGGTCGAACCGATGGCCGTCGAGTGGGACGAGTTCGACCACCAGGTGCCGGCGCCGTCGGTGCAGTGGCCCGCGGTCAGGAAGTAGTAGGTGCTGCCCGAGCGGACGTTGAAGCCGAGCGAGCAGCGCCAGCTACTCGCATAGATGGCGTCGCCGCCGGAGACCAGCTTCTTGAACGTGCCGGGGGTGCGCTCGATCTTCAGGGCGCCCGCGTTGCTGCCGGCCGCCTTCTGGATCCTGGCGATCTCGGCCTGGGAGACCGTGCTGTCGGCGGTGACGACGACCTGGTTGGTCTTCTGGTCGACCGCCCAGGCGGTGCCGGGTACATCGGACTTCAGGACGGACGTGCCGGCCTGGGTGAGCTGGGTCGCGCTGAAGGTGTGCGCGACGGGCGCGTCCGACGCGCTGGCCGTGGGGACGGCGAGTGCGCCGATGGCGACGAGTCCGGAGGCCACGGAGATCATCCGGGCGCGTCTCGCTATGCCACTGCGGGGGGTGGTGCGCTTGATCCTCACTGGTCGTTCCTCCCGAGGGAAGTCGGGGGCCCGCGTGGGGTCGGGGGCCCGTGAGGCGCAGCCAGCGGCCCCATTCGGATTCCGGATTCCGGAATGTTCCGAAGATGCGGTGCCCCTGACAAGCGCTGCTCGGGAGTATTCGGCGTTTCAACTGACCGGCACAAGGGCGCCTTTCGGCCGTCCGTCCGGTACACGGCCACATGCCCCGACGGCTGCTGCGGATGGTCGCAGGCCGCCGGGGCTCGGCTCCCCTGTCAGACGGAGTGGCGGCCGACGAGGTTCCGTTCGCCGGCCTCGATCTTGACCGGCAGGGTGTTGCCGGGCGGCGGGAAGGGGCAGACGAAGTGGGCGGCGAAGGCGCAGGGCGGGAGCACCGCGCGGTTGAAGTCGATGCTCGTACGGCCTTCGGCGTCGGGCGCGGCGGGCCGCAGGAAGCGGAACCGGAAGGTCCCGTCGCCGCTGGTGGCGTCGGCGAACACGGCCCACAGCGAGCCGTCCGCCTGCACCGCGACCTGGAGGGTCAGGTCCTGTCCGTCGAGGGAGAAGGCCAGTTCACCGCCGAGGGCGAGGCCGCGCTCCTTGCCGTCGGCGTTCTCGACGCGGACCGTGCGGCTCTCCTCGTACGGCGTGAAGCGGCCCTCGACCGTCCAGCGGGGGTCGTGGGCCGTGGCCTCGATGCCTCCGAAGTCGCGTCGCGGCCCCGACTGTGGGTCGAAGTCGCGTACGGCCCACAGGCCTTCGCGCACGATCGCGACGAGGCGGCGCTCGCCGAGGCCGATCCGCGCGTCGGCCGTGAGCCGCACCTCGCCGGTCAGCGGCTGTCCGTCGCGGGTGAGGCCGTCCTCGGGGGCGGCGGTCAGGACGACTTGGCCGCCGTCGGCCCGCCACTTCCCGGGAATGGCCGGAAGTGTTCCTTCCGGATAGTCGTCCAGCATGGGGGTCCCCCCTGCTCCTTAAGAGCTTGGGGGAAGGTGCCGGTGAGGGCGAGCGGTCCGTAGGGCTCGGAGACGGATGCGGTCCGCTGCTCGTGCCACTGCTGCCAGGCGTCGGCT
The DNA here is from genome assembly GCF_045162695.1 of Streptomyces sp. NBC_01003. NCBI lineage: Bacteria > Bacillati > Actinomycetota > Actinomycetes > Kitasatosporales > Streptomycetaceae > Streptomyces > Streptomyces sp. NBC_01003. The sequence goes on along the minus strand of NZ_CP108707.1, from coordinate 7,697,624 downwards.
GCGTCGTCGGTCATGCGGTCAGGCCTTCCTCGCGTGCGGGGCGTACGGGTTCTTTCAGCCCGAGATGGGAGCGCAGCGTCGTGCCGGTGTATTCCGTGCGGTACGCCCCGCGTTCCTGGAGCAGGGGCACCACCTGGTCGACGAACTCGTCCAGGCCGCCCGGGGTGAGGTGCGGTACGAGGATGAAGCCGTCGGCCGCGTCGCTCTGCACGAACTCGTCGAGCTCGGCGGCGACGGCCTGCGGGGTGCCGATGAACGACTGGCGCGTGGTGGTCTCGATGACGGTCTGCCGGATGGACAGACCCTTGGCGCGCGACAGGGCGCGCCACTGCTCGGCGATGGCCCGGGGGTCGCCGCGCTTGGTACGGCCCTGGGAGAGCCCGGAGTCGACGACCGGATCGATGTCCGGCAGCGGCCCGTCGGGGTCGTACGCGGAGAGGTCGACGCCCCAGATCTGCTCCAGGGTGAGGAGCGCGTTCTGCGGCGACACCTGCTGGCGCCTGATCCCGGCGGCGCGCTCCTGGGCCTCGGCGGCGGTGTCGCCGAGGACCACGGTGACACCCGGCATGATCTTCAGGTCCTCGGCGGTCCGCCCGTACGTCGCGAGCCGGCTCTTCACATCGGCGTAGAAGGCGCGGCCCGCCTCCAGCGTGCCGTGCCGCGTGAAGATCACGTCCGCCGCCGACGCCGCGAACTCACGCCCCTCGGGCGAGTCCCCCGCCTGGATGACGACGGGGTGCCCTTGCGGAGAGCGCGGCAGCGTGAACTCGCCCTCGACATCGAAGTGTTGGCCGGTGTGCGCGAAGGGCCGCGGCTCACCTCCGGGCGTCCAGGAGTCCCACAGCTCGCGGGCCGTGGCGACGAACTCTGCGGCACGCGTGTACCGGTCCGCCCTGTCGAGGAAGCCGCCGCGGCGGAAGTTCTCGCCCGTGAACGCGTCGGAGGAGGTGACGACGTTCCAGGCGGCGCGGCCCCCGCTGAGGTGGTCGAGCGTGGCGAACCTGCGCGCGGTCTCGTAGGGCTCGTTGAACGTCGCGTTGACCGTCGCGGCAAGGCCCAGGCGCTCGGTGACGGCCGCGAGGGCGTTCAGCACGGTGACGGACTCCGGCCGCCCGACGACATCGAGATCGTGGACGCGCCCCTTGTGCTCGCGCAGCCGCAGCCCCTCCGCGAGGAAGAAGAAGTCGAACAGGCCGCGCTCGGCGGTGCGGGCGAGGTGCTCGAACGACGCGAAGTCGATCTGTGAGCGGGAGCGCGGATCGGTCCAGACGGTGGTGTTGTTGACCCCCGGGAAGTGGGCGGCGAGATGAATGTGCTTACGCGGCACGGCAATTGAGGTCATGACAGGTCCCCCGCGAGCGCGGCGTACTGGTTGGCGGGCCGGGCGAGCCCCAGGTGCTCCCTGAAGGTGCTGCCCGGATAGAACGTGCGGAACAGGCCGCGGTGCTGGAGCAGCGGCACCGTGCCGTTGACGAGCCGCTCCAGGTCACGGCGCGGCTCGACGGGTATGAGGTGGAAGCCGTCCACGGCTCCGGCGCGGTGCCAGGCGGTGACGAGGTCGGCGAGGCCGACCGGGCCGCCCCGGTAGAGCGGGCCGAGGTCGCTCGGCAGCGGCCCTCCCCCGCCGTGGCCGGGCACGGCCGCGTGCTCCCCGCCGCCGAGGTCGATGCGCAGCGTGGCCAGGACGCGCAGCCCGTCGGGATCGCGGCCGTACTCGGCGGCGCGGCGGCGCAGCCCGGCGCGGACGGCGGCGGCCTGCGCCGGGCCCGTCGCGTCCACCAGGGCGACGTCGGCCTGGCGCGCGGCGACGTCGTACGCGTGCTGCTCCGCGGTGTCGACGACCGTGACGGGGTGGCCCTGCGGCGGACGCGGCACGATGGACGGGCCGCGCACGGAGAAGGTGCCGCCCCGGAAGTCGACGTAGTGCAGCTTCTCCCGGTCGATGAAACGTCCGGTCGCCACGTCGCGGATCTCCGCGTCGTCCTCCCAGCTGTCCCACAACCGCGTTGCCACGTCGGCGACTTCACCGGCCTCGCGCCACAGCTCCGCGGCGGGCGCGGCAGCCCTGCGGCCGAAAAGGCGGGCCTCCGCCTCGGTGGCGGACACCTCGGGACGCCAGCCGGCGCGGCCCCGGCTCACCCAGTCGAGGGTGGCGACGGCGGCCTGCACATGGAAGGGCTCGGTGTGTGTGGTGGTGACGGTGGGGACGAGGCCGATGCGGGCGGTGGCCGGGGCGACCCGGGACAGCACGGCGAGCGCGTCGGGCCCGGGCCGGCCGAAGGAGTCCCCGAGGGTGACGAAGTCCAGGGCGCCGCGTTCCGCGAGGCGCGTGAGCGTGACGTACGGGTCGGCGGCATAGTTGTCGGGCTCGGGCTGGTCGACGGCCGCCGCGAGATGCAGCAGGCCGCGCCCGGTTGACGTAGTCATGAGCAGGTCCTTGGACGAGGAAGGGGAATACGGGGGTTGCGGGCGGGCTACGGCTTGGGCAGGCCGGGCGGGTTGATCTCCGACTTCTCGACCGCCTCGGTCGACAGGCCCCAGCGCTTCAGGACGCGCCCGTACGACCCGTTCTCGATCACGTGGTCGAGGGCGGCGGCGTACGCGTCGACGAGTCCACTGTCCTTCTTCGTCGTGGCGGCGATCTTGCCCTGGATCTTGTCCCCGGCACCGGAGAGCGTGCCGATGATCTGCGACTGGCCCGCGGACTCCACGTGGTAGGCGGCGCTGGGGCTCGGGCCGAGGTAGGCGTCGATGCGGCCCGACTGGAGAGCCAGGTAGTAGTCGGTGTCCTTCTGGAAGTACTTGATGGTGACCGGCTTCAGGCCCGCCTTCTCGTCCTGCTCGCTCCAGTCGACGAGGATCTTCTCCTGGTTGGTGCCGGAGGAGACGGCGATGGTCTTCCCGGCCACGTCCTTGGGTTCCTTGACCCGCCAGCTCGTGCCCTTCTTAGCCTCGAACGCGATGTTGTCGAGCCGGTAGGTCGCGAAGTCGTACTTCTCCTTGCGCTCCTCCGTGACGGTGACGTTCGAGAAGACGGCGTCGAACTTGCCGCTGTCGAGGCCGACGAAGAGGTTCTCCCAGGACACCGGGGAGAACTCGATCTTCAGGCCGAGCGTGTCGGCGACGAGGGTCGCGATGTCGATCTCGGAGCCGATGCGGGTCTTGTCGTCGGTGGCGTAGAAGCCGAGTGGCGGCGAGGCGTCGGCGCTGCCGCCGAGCCTGAGCGTGCCGCGCTTGCGGACCGCGGCCGGCAGCTCGGCGGCGATCGCGTCGACCTTCTTGGCGCGGATGCGGTGCTGGTCGGGCCCGATGTTGATGCCGCCCACCTTCTCGGAGCCGCCCTTGCCGGTGCCGGTCGCGGCATCGCTGTCACCTCCGCAGGCGGTGAGCAGGGGCGCGGCCACGAGTGCGGCGACGGACAGGGCGAGGGTGCGGCGGGACAGCATGCGTGAACTCCTGTTGACAAAAGGTGAGTTGAAAGGGGGTGCGGAAACAGGGAGTGAGGGTCACAGGACCTTGGAGAGGAACGCCTTCGTGCGGTCGTGCCGCGGTGCGTCCAGTACGTCGCCGGGGGCGCCCTGTTCGACGATGCGGCCCTCGTCCATGAAGACGACGGTGTCGGCGACCTCGCGGGCGAAGCCGATCTCGTGCGTGACGACGATCATCGTGGTGCCCTGGAGCGCCAAGCCCTTGATGACGTCGAGGACTTCGCCGACGAGCTCCGGGTCGAGCGCGGACGTCGGCTCGTCGAAGAGCAGCAGCTTCGGTTCGAGAGCCAGCGCGCGGGCGATGGCGACGCGCTGCTGCTGCCCGCCGGAGAGCTGCTTCGGGTAGGCGCCGGCCTTGTCGGCGAGCCCGACCCGGTCGAGCAGCCTGCGCGCGTGGTCGAGGGCCTCCTTGCGGGGGCGCTTGAGGGCGGAGACGGGGGCCTCGGCGATGTTCTCCAGGACCGTGAGGTGCGGGAACAGGTTGAAGTTCTGGAAGACGAAGCCGATCTGGGTGCGCTGCTTGAGCACCTCGCGCTCGCGCAGCTCGTACAGCCTGTCGCCGGAACGGCGGTAGCCGACGAGGGAGCCGTCGACGCTGATCCAGCCGCTGTCGACCTTCTCCAGGTGGTTGATGGTGCGCAGCAGCGTGGACTTGCCCGAGCCCGACGGGCCCAGGACGACGGTGACCTCGCCGGTCCGCACCTCCAGGTCGATGCCGCGCAGCACCTCCAGCGTGCCGAAGCTCTTGTGGACGGCCTTGATGTCGACCATGGTCCGGTCGGCGCCCGCGTCGCTCATCGGGTGGTTCCCTTCGAGAAGTGTCGTTCTACGTAGTGCTGGAGGACGGAGAGCGCGCTGGTCAGGAGCACGTACCAGACGGTGGCGACCATCAGGAGCGGCACCACGCGCCCGTTGCGGCCGTAGATGACCTGGACCTGGTAGAAGAGCTCGCCGATCGCCATGACGGAGACGATCGAGGTGCCCTTGAAGAGGGAGATCACCTCGTTGGCCGCGTTGGGCAGGATCGAGCGCATGGCCTGCGGCAGGACGATGCGGCGGATCTGCCGCAGCCGGGGGATGCCGAGCGCGGCCGCGGCCTCCAACTGGCCGCCGTCGACGGCCAGTACGCCACCGCGCACGATCTCGGCGGCGTACGCGGCCTGGTGCAGTGCGAGCCCGAGGACGGCCGCACTCATCGCGCCGACCAGGCCCATCGTGTCGAAGGAGAGGAAGCCGGGCCCGAAGGGGATCCCGAACTGCAACTCCTTGTACAGATAGGCCAGGTTGAACCAGAAGAGCAGTTGCACGATCAGCGGGATCGAGCGGAACGCCCAGATGTAGCCGAAGGCGACGGCCTGGAGGAACCGGCTGGCCGACAGGCGCATGAAGGCCAGGACGATGCCGAGCGCGAACCCGAGGGCCGTTCCGTAGAACGTCAGCTGAAGGGTGGTCCACACCGCCTTGAGGATCACGTCGGCGGTGAAGTAGTCGGCGAACACCCCCCATTCCCAGCCGGTGTTGGTGATGAATCCGTGCGCGAACTGGGCGAGCAGCACGGCGGTCGCGACGATGGCGGCCCAGCGCCAGGGGTGGCGGACGGGCACCACCTTCAGCGCGCCGTGGTCGACGGCGTCGCCGGCTGTCGTGGCTGATGTCGTTCTGTCGATGGGTGGATCGCTGGTCAGGGACATGGGGGTTCCTCAAGAGGGCGGAAAGGTACGGGGCGGGGGCCGGGGCTCAGGCTGCGGCGCGACAGGAGAGGTCGCGCAGGAACGCCAGGACCGCGCGTGCGGTGGCGTCGTTCTGCCGGAACGAGGGGCTGTTCGTACGCGGCCGCGTGAACGCTCCGGCGCCCCGCGCGTTCGTGTGCGGGCCGAGCGCGAAGCGGCGCGGGTGCGCCGTGCCGTCTCGGTGCAGGACGCGCCCGTCCTCGGGGTCGACCGCGAGGAGCCCGGCCGGGGTCGCCCGCGCCCCGTCCTCGTACAGCTCGCGCAGGAGCTGGTCGCGGGTGCGGGCGAGGGTGGGGTGCGGCAGGCGGGCCTCGACGAGGGCGCGGGCCTCGACGACGGAACCGGGGACGGTGGCACTCGTCGCGCGGAAGACGCCGTCCTCCGCGGTGACCCGCATGTCCGCGCCGATGAACTTCACGACGCCTGCCCGGGAGAGCGCGAGCAGCTGCCGAAGCCGCGGCCCCGGCGGCCCGGAGGCGAGATAGCTGAAGAAGCCGTGCCACCAGGACCCGATGTCGCCCAGCCGCACGACCTGCCCGTACACGGACAGCAGACCGAGGAAGACGGCGAGGTCGGGGCTGTGCGCGGGGTCGTGGCGGCGTTCGAGGTCCGCGGTGATGTAGCCGCGCAGCCCGTCCTGGAGTTCCTCGTACGAGGTGTGGCGTACGCCGTCCAGCGGGTGGTCGAGGGCCGCGAGGTCGAGGCGGTCCGCCGGGTCGGGCACGGCGGAGGCCACGAGGGCCTGGAGTTCGGCGCTCAGCGGTTCGGCTGCCGCGTACTTCTCCTCGAAGTCGGCCCAGGCGACGGTGGTGCGCTCGGGGTGGGCGGTGAACAGGCGGTGGTAGTGGGCGAAGCCCAGCTCCTTGTCGATGAGGGGCCACACGTCACGCCGGAAGTCGTAGCCGTCGGGGCGGGCGAGGAGTTCGTCGATCTCGGCGGGGCCGAGGAAGCGGGGCAGCGGCGGGCGCTCGCCGGCCCAGTCGTAGCCGATCTTGGAGTGGTACGGAATGCCGCGCCGGGAGCCGACGTGCAGGACGGGCTCACGCCCCGAGGGGATGTACGTGTCCCCTTCGTGCCGTCCGCCACGGCCCTCGGTCAGGAGCACCATCAGGTCGACGAAGGCCAGGCCGAAGCCGCGGACGAGGACGTCCTCGCCGGGAGCGAGCGCGGACAGATCGCTGTCCGCGGTGAAGTCGGGCGGCAGATGGACGAGCGCATGTTCGTGAGCGTACGCAGCCAACTCCCGTTGCTCTTCGTCGAGTTCGGCGTCCAGGTGACCCTGGGCGAGGATGACGGTGTCGGCGAGGAGGGGGCGGGCGCGCCCGTCGAGCCACACCTGCTGGCGGCCCTCGCGGGGGCCGCTGACACGCAGGGCGCGGCGCGGGTGGTGGCGGACGGTGACGCCCGGCGGGAGCGCGGCCACGGACCGCTCGTACACCCAGCGCAGATAGGCGCCCTGGAGCTGCCGGTCGGCGAAGGCGCGGCCGTCGAGGTCCGCCCACTCGTGCAGGGCGGGCCCGGGGAGTACCGGACCGTCGAGCTCGACCGTGTCGTCGGTGAACATCGTGACGTCCTGGGACTGCGAGTTCATCCAGAGCAGCGGGGACTGCGCCTGCCGCCAGACCCGTCCGCCACCCGGCGGGAAGGGGTCGACGAGATGGATGTCGAGTTCGAGGCCGGCGTGGTCGGGTGCGTTCGCGGCGATCCGCTCCAGGATGCCGGTCCCCCGCGGACCGGCTCCCACGATCACCAGCGAGGGCCTCATCGGGTGCGCTCCGAACCGCGCGCGTAGTGCCGCTCGACGTAGAACTGGCCGGCGCTGAGGAGCGAGGTGACCACGACGTACCAGATGGTGGCGACCAGGAGCATCGGGATGACCTGGTAGGTGCGGTGGTAGACGAGCTGCACCGAGTAGAGCAGGTCCTGGACGGCGATGACGCTGACGATGGAGGTGCCCTTGAGGGTGCCGATCAGCATGTTCCCGGCCGGCGGCACGATGGAGCGCATGGCCTGCGGCAGGATGATCCGCCGCCAGCGCCGCAGCCGGCTCAGCCCGAGCGCCTGCGCGGCCTCGATCTGCCCGCGGTCGACGGAGAGGATGCCGCCGCGCACGACCTCGGCGGCGTACGCGGCCTCGTGCAGCGTGAGCCCGATGATGGCGACGGTGATGGGCCCGAACAGGTCGACGGTCCTGATGCCGAGGATGTGCGGGTACAGCGCGCCGATGTTGAACCAGAACAGCAGCTGCACCAGGATCGGCATCGACCTGAACAGCCAGACGTAGCCCCAGCTCACCGTGCGCAGCACAGGGTTGGCGGACAGGCGCATGACGGCGAGCAGGGTGCCGAGGGCGAAGCCGAGCGCCATGACGAGGGCGGTCAGCCAGAGGGTGAGTCCGAGTCCGCGCAGGACGGACGCCGATGTGAAGTAGTCGGCGACGACGTCCCATTGGAAGGCGTCGTTGCGGATCACCGAGTTGACGGCGAGCGCGAGGAGTACGAGGACGACGGCGGCGGCGAGCCACTGGCCGGTGCGGGGCCGGCGGACGATGCGGGGCTGTGCCTCACCGGCGTCGGCGGGCGGTCCAGCCGCGGGAGGCGCGGTCTTTGCGAGTGTGTTCGAGGACATGCGAAGGCTCCGTGGGCACTGGAATCCAGCACGGTCTTGCCTTCACACGGAACATGCGGACCGAGCCCCTCAGCAGCGGTCCCTCACCGAGACTACGGGGCTCGCTCCGCTCGCTGTCAAGACTGTCCAGAGTGTGAGCCGTACGTCTCAAGTGAGTTGACGCGGAAACGGATGCCTGTTCCACTTGGCCCATGCATCCGCAGCAGTGGCTGGTCACGCGCTCCCACATCGACTTCGGTCGAGTGTGGTCGGCGTCCTGTTGATGCCCTTCTGACGCCCGCTGCGCGTCTGTTTCTCTCTTCTCCACGCTTCCTGACGCTCGCCGCGTTCTGAGCGTTTCTGCGTTTTCTGCGTTTCCCGGTGCGCCCAAGTGCGCGCACTCGTCCGCGCCTTCACACACCCACGCGTCCTCGCGTACCCCTCCCCTCCTTCTCTCGTCACCCCTGCGCGCTTGTTGTCTTCGAAGGGCAGAACTCCACGCCATGCGTACGATTTTGATGACCCGTCAGCGAATTCCGGCCGCGTTCGCGCTGATCACCGCGGCCACCCTGGCATTGACCGGCTGCGGCTCCGGCGACCCCGGGGCCTCCGCCGGCGGCGCCGCGCCTGCGGGCAGGAGCGACAGGATCCCCACGACCGACGTGGTGAAGAACGTCAGGAAGGACGAGGCGGCGGCGAAGCTGCTGCCCGCCGGCGTCCGGGCGAGCGGCAAGCTGACCGTCGGCGCCTCCATCGGCGGCACCCCGCCCGGCGCCTTCTACCTGGAGGACGGCAGGACCGTCGCCGGCCAGGACATCGACTTCGCCGACGCCGTCGCCAAGGTCCTCGGGCTGAAGCTGAAGCGGGAGGCCGCCGGTTTCGAGGCGATCCTTCCCGCGCTCGGCAGCGGCAAGTACGACCTGGGCACAGGCAACTTCGGCGTCACGGACGAGCGGCGCAGGACGATCGACTTCGTCACGTACATCAATGACGGCCAGGGCTTCGCCGTGCGCGAGGACAGCGACCTGAAGAAGGTCACGAACCTCAGGCAACTGTGCGGCCTGAACGTGGCGACCGGCGCGGGCACCACCTTCGAGGCGACCCTGGAGGAGAACAAGCACCTCTGCGCGGACGCCGGGAAGAAGGCGTACAGCGTGAAGACGTACGCGGACCAGAGCGCGATCTGGTCGTCCCTCCAGCAGGGCAGGTCCGACGTGGTGATGAGCACCATCAACGGGCTGCGGTACGCCGTCGCCCACCAGGAAGGGCTGAGGTTCCTCAACGAGTACCACCGCCTCGACGTCGGCTTCGCCTTCAAGAAGGGCACGAAGCTAGCGCCTGCGTTCCGGGCGGCGGTGAACAAGCTGATCGCCGACGGGACGTACGACAAGATCCTGAAGAAGTGGGGCACGAGCGAGTCCGCGATCGAGAAGTCACAGATCTCACCGCCCGAGATCAAGGACTGACGCCGGGCCCCGGCCCCGGATCCGGACCCGCACCCGGAGGCCTCAACAGTCGCAGCAGGAGCAGCACTCACAGCATTCGCAGATGGAGCACGCCTCGCAGCAGCTGCAGTCGGTCGAGCAGCAGTCGCTGCACCAGCCGTCGCGCTTCTTCCGGGACCAGGGCCCCTCGAACTCGTCGGCACAGCACACCTTGCAGGTGCAGCAGAGCCCGATCGCCGCGGCGCACCCGGCGAAGAACCCGCGCTTGCCGGGCTTCGGCGGCTGAAAGGACGGCCCCCCACCGAAGCCACCGGGACCGCCCGGACCACCGGGACCGCCCTGCCCGCCGCCGTACGGATTCTGCGAGCCGTACGGTCCGGAGGACCCGGGTGGCACATACGGGCCCGATCCGGTGGGCACCCAGGGGCCGGGCGCACCCGGGCCCTGCTGCGGGCTGGACGCCGTCGGTGCGTGCGCGCCGTGTGAGGGGCCGGCTCCGTGAGAGGGATCAGTGCCATGGGACGCGTCGGCGCCGTGCGCGCAGCCCGACGTGCCGAAGGCGCGGTCGACCGAGCGGCGCAGTTCGTGGACGAGCAGCAGATGCGCGAGCGTGCCGTCGACGAATTCGGCCTCGCGCAGGGCGAGACGGATGCCGCGCAGCGCGTCGTCGGCGAGGCGGCGCGCCTCGGTGAGGTCCGTGCCCGTCGCCGTGAGCGGGTTCCAGGCATCCGACGCAGCGTCAGCTTCCTTGTCCTCCACGGCGTCCAGGAGGTGTGCGAGCCGCCCGAAGAGCCGGCCTGCCTCGGCGAGCGGCGCCGCGTTGCACGGGCGTCCCGCGAGGACGGCGGTGTGCGCGAAGGCGGCGGCGGTCGCCGTCTCGGTCGGCTCGGTGACCGTGAGCACCGGGGTTCCGAGGCCTGCGAGCGACTCGATCCCGATCTGGCGCTCCACGGCGTCGACCAGGACGGCCGTATCGAACCCCACGTCAGAACCCGTACGGGAGCCGGCCTTTCCCCACTTCGCGGCCACCCGGCGGGCCGCCGCGGCCACCGGCCTGCGGGCCAGGAGGCCGTCGCCGTCGGCGACGTGGTCGCGGACCTTCGCCGAGGCGAGGACCAGTGAGACGGCGGCGGCGAGCCGGGCGCCCTCGCCCCGCGCGACGGAGGCGGTGCGCATTCCGCGCAGTGGACAGGGCCCCGCCGTGCGCCGTCCCCCGGCGGCCTGTTCGGCCTGAGCCTCCGTCAGAACCGAGATCAGCAAACCGTCGTAGTTCGTGACAATCCTCGCGAACTGCCCGTGGTCACCGCGAAGCGCCAGGCAGAGTCCGCACAGATGAGCCATCCATTGCGCTTTGAGCCCCTCACCGAGACGATGGCTGCAGGGCCGGACTATTCCGAACAAGACGACTCCCCCGAGGGTCTTGAAGACGTAAGCTGCGGCATCGTATCGAGGGTGCCGTTCACCCGTACGCACCGGTCGTCACCCGTACGCCGCGAAGAATCATATTTCACTCACTGTCAGCAGCCGTACGGGATACGACCCTTGGGATTCTTGGGACAGCGCCGTGTTGACTCTGCACCAGTAGCGTCACGAAAACCCCGCGCGCCGACTATCCACTTGGCGCACCATCCGCATCATGGACGACCATAGGGATGCGAAACGCAGAGGAACCGCTGTGAGAGGAGGCGTCCATGGGATCGGTGCGCAAGGCGAGTGCCTGGCTTGGCCTCGTCGACGACAACGATGACGAGCGTTACTACGACGGCTACGACGACGACAGGGTCGAGGGGTCCGAGCCCCAGACCGGCGCCGCCTGGGTCACGGACCCACGCGTGAAGGTGGCGGCCGACACCGCCGAGGAGCAGGGCCGCCGGATCGGCACGGTCACCCCGGACGGATTCCGGGACGCCCGTGGCATCGGCGAGATGTTCCGGGAGGGTGTCCCGGTCATCATCAACCTCACGGCCATGGAGCCCGGGGACGCCAAGCGCGTCGTCGACTTCGCGGCCGGGCTCACGTTCGGGCTGCGGGGTTCCATCGAGCGGGTGGCGAACCGGGTGTTCCTGCTGAGCCCTGCCGACACGCAGGTGGTCAACGGCGAGGCGGAGAGCCGTCCGACGGACGGTTTCTTCAACCAGAGCTGAGCGTCACGGGTGGCCAGGGCCCGGCCCCTCGGCCGGGTCACCGCCCGCGGCAGCCGTCACGCGACAGTGGACTCCACGCCGACCCGCTCGGGACCGCGCTGGGGCCCGATCTTCGCCGTGCCCTCAGCGTCCTGCGGGGCAGCGGCTTCGCACTCCATCCGCTTGGGCAGCCGCAGCGCGGCCACCGCCCCGAGCAGCAGGAGCCCGGCGCTGACGAACAGCGTCACGTGCAGTCCGTGGACGAAGGCGACCCGGGCGGCGCTGCGCAGCGCCTCACCGGCTGTGCCGCCGAGCCGCGTCGCGACCTGGTACGCCTCACCGAGCGAGTTGCCCGCGTGGGCGCTCGCGGATCCGGGCACTCCGGTGACCCGGGCGATCCCCGGTGCGTACGCGGCGTTCATCACCGAGCCGAGCAGGGCGATGCCCATGCCCGCGCCGAGCTGGTATGAGGTCTCCCCGATCGCCGCGGCGCCGCCCGCGTCCTCCGCCGAGGCCTCGCTGAGCATCGACTCGTAGGCACCGAAGAGGGTGGTCTGGAGGCCGAAGCCGAGAAGGATGAAGCCGAAGGTGAGCAGCGACGGCCGGTCGTGCTGTCCCATCAGCGTGAGCATGAGCACCGCGGCCGCGGTGAGTACGAAGCCGGCCGAGACCATGCGGCGCGGTCCGAAGCGGCGCAGCTGGGCCGAGCCGAGGACGCCCGCGGCCATCGCCGCGAAGGTGAGTGGCAGCAGCCGTACGCCTGTCTCCAGGGGGCTCAGGCCGAGTACGAGCTGGAGGTACTGGACGGCGATGAGCTCCAGGCCGACGAGGGCGAGCATGGCGAGGACGATGCAGCCGACCGCGGTGGAGAAGGCGGGCCTCGCGAACATCTTCATATCGATGAGCGGGTGCTCGCGGCGCTTCTGCCGCCGCACGAACACGATCAGCACGGCCGCGCCGACGAGGAAGGGGCCGACGGCGGACGGGTCGAGCAGGTCGCGGTCGACACCGAGCCGCTTCACGCCGTAGACGACACCGAGCATTCCGACGGCCGCCATGAAGGCGCCGACCACGTCCCAGGGCCCGTCGGAGCGGCCCTTGGACTCGGGAAGTATGAGACGGCCGAGGGGCAGCATGACGGCCATCAGCGGGATGTTGATCAGGAAGACCGAGCCCCACCAGAAGTGCTCGACCATGAAGCCGCCGAGGACCGGTCCGGTGGCGGCGCCTACCGCGGCGACCGCGGACCAGACGCCGATCGCGACGGCCCTCTCGCGCCGGTCGGGGAAGACCGCGCGCAGGATCGACAGGGTCGCGGGCATGATCATCGCGCCGCCGACGCCGAGCAGCGCGCGGGCCAGGATCAGGATGTGCGGTGTCGAGGCGAACACGGCGAGTGCGGAGGCCACGCCGAAGAGGCCGTATCCGAGGAGCAGTACGCGTCTGCGGCCGACACGGTCGCCGAGCGTGCCGAAGAGGATCAGGAGCGCCGCGCAGATCAGCGGATAGGCGTCGACGATCCAGAGCAGCTGGACGGCCGAGGGGCGCAGGTCCTGGGTGACGGCGGGGACGGCGACATGCAGCACGGTCGCGTCGAGGGCGACGAGCAGCAGGCTGGTGCACAGAACGACGAGGACGACCCAGCGATTGGCGCCTGGCCCGGCGGTCCGCAGGCGAGAGGGCGCGGTGGCCGTGATCGTCCCGGTCATATGCGTACCTCCCAGTGGTCCCTCGCGCTCGGCGGATCCGCGGGGTGGGGACTTCCCCGCGGTTGCGGCCGGAAGGAGCGGACTCCCGTGCCCACGCAACGATTGGCGAGTGAGCCGCCAGAGTACGCGAGTCCATTGCGGTGACACGTGGCGGACCTCTCATGCGCTCAGCCGCGGAGTGTGGCGTACGCCACGCTCTGCGTCCCGGACCACGCACCGGGCGTGCGGTCCGGTTGCGCCCGGCGCCGATAATCGACGCCGTGACCGAAGTCGACCTGCAAGAACCGCGGAGCGCGCCGGCCCGGGCGGCCGGTGCGCTGCGCCGCGCGGCGCCGGCGCTCCTTGCCTATGCCGGGGTGCGCGCCCTGGGCCTGATCCTGCTCGCCGTGTGGAGCGCGGCGAAGGGGAAGAGCCCGCACACGCTGCTGACCGCCCGCTGGGACTCGCTCTGGTACACCCGCGTCGCCGATTTCGGCTACGGCTGGGAGGTGCGCCTGCCGGACGGCACGGTGCACTCGAACCTCGCGTTCTTCCCGCTGCTGCCGTGGCTGGAGCGGCTGGTGTCGGCGGTGAGCCCTTTGTCGTACGCGGACGCGGGCCTGGCGGTGAGCTGGCTCGCGTCGCTCTGCGCGGCCTGGGGGATCTTCCTCGTGGCCGAGCTGCTGTACGGGCGGCGGGCCGGCGTCTGCGCGGTCGTGCTGTGGGCGGTGCTCCCGGTCGGGATCGTGCAGTCGATGGCGTACAGCGAGTCACTGTTCACGGCGCTCGCGGCCTGGTCGCTGTACCTGGTGCTCACCGGACGGTGGGTGAGCGCGGGGCTGCTCGCCTCGCTCGCGGGTCTGACCCGGCCGGTGGGTGCGGCGGTGGTCGCCGCGCTCTGGGCGACGGCCGTGGTCCAGGTCGTGCGCGAAAAGAGGATCTCCTGGCGTATGACCGTCGGCATGCTGCTCGCCCCCCTGGGCGCCGCCGCGTACGTCTTGTGGGTGGGCCATCGCACGGGGGGCGGCCTCTTCGGCTATCTCGACGTCCAGGGTCAGTGGGGCAACGGCTTCGACGGCGGTCTCGCCTTCGCGCGCTTCGTCGGTGACAAGTTCACGTCGTTCCCCTCGGCGCTCGCGGGGCTCGGCCTGATCGTCGGGGTCGCGCTCGTCATCTGGCTCTACGTGCTGTGCGTACGGCGAGGTCAGCCGCTCGCGCTGCTCGTCTACTGCGGGATCGTCGTCGCGCTCGCGCTGTGCGCGTCGGGTTACTTCGGCTCGAAGCCGCGGCTGCTGCTGCCCGCGTTCCCGCTCCTGTTGCCGGTCGCGGTGGCGCTCGCCCGGCTGCGCACGAGCAGATCGGCGACGGTGCTCGGCGGCGTGGCCGTGGCGTCGGCGGTGTACGGGGCCTTCTGGCTGAACGGGTCGGGGCCTCCCTGATCGGCTTGATCGACCCGGCGGGCCCGGGCAGGCCCGTCCGATCGCGCCGGGTGATCGGACGGGAAATTCCAGGGAAGCCATCGGTGAACGAATTCGGGCGCGCCGAAAAACGAATGCACGAAATGATCAATGTAATTGAAGGCAACGCTCCGGTCGGATAGTGATATCCGCAGGAATAAACGCCCCCCTGAGAGCAATCCCACATCACATCGTCATCACAAACCGAGTGATTCGGCCGGGTTCGGCACTCACTCGCTGTAGCGTCGATTGGGTGCGTACCGAACGAAACCTCACCCGTCTGGAGCGGCTCTTCGCCCGCCTCGACCGTGAGCCGGAACGACCGGTCAACCTGGATGTGCCCAGGATGAGCCGGCACAGGGTCGTGCTCTTCGGAGCCACTCTGTCCTTCTACCTCGCCATCGTGGTGGCCGTGCTGATCACGTCCTGGCTCGTCACGTTCGACTGGCAGGTCATGTTCTTCCGGCCCTACCAGCAGTGGCCCGAGATCCACGCGTTCCTGGACTACTGGGTCGTGCTCGGCCAGCGTGGGCCGACCGCGGTCATGGTCATGGCCTGGCTCGGCTGGCGCTCCTGGCGTCAGCACACGCTGCGGCCGCTGCTCATGTTCGGTGCCGCGCTGCTGCTCCTGAACATCACCGTGGGCGCCGCCAAGCTCGGCATGGGCCGCCTCGGCCCGCACTACGCGACCACCATCGGCTCGAACGAGATGTGGCAGGGCGGCGATATATTTCCTTCGGGCCACACCGCCAACGCCGTGGTGACCTGGGGAATCCTCGCCTATCTGGCCTCGACGCCGCGCGCCAGGCGCTGGCTGTCGGCCGCCTCCGCCGTGATCTCGCTGAGCGTCGGCCTGACCACCGTGTACCTCGGTACGCACTGGCTGAGCGATGTCTTCCTCGGCTGGGCCGCGGGTCTGCTCATCCTGCTCGCGCTGCCCTGGGTCGAGCCGCTGATCACGCAGGTCGAGGCCTGGATCTTCTCGCTGCGCGAGCTGTGGCGCAGCCGCCGTTCCGGCGCGCTCCCGGCGCCCGCCCCGGCCGCCGCCACGCCCACGCTGGTTCCGCAGCGCGCCGCCCCGCCGGCCTCGGAGGAGCCGCCGGTACGCGAACCGGTCGGCACCGCACGGGCGGTGCGGCCCCCCGGGCTGCTCGCCCCGGGTCCGCACACCGCGCGCTCCGAGCGCACCCCGGTCACCCCGGCCGGCAGCCGCAGGCCGCCGCACGCGGACCGGGTGCCGCGCGGCACCACGTCGGCCGCCCGCCCGATCGCCGGCGGCTGACCGGCGTAGGCGCGAGAGCGCCGCAGGCCGCGGGGCCGGTACGCACCACCTGATCCCCGCAACGCGAAGGCCCCCGGTCCCACACGGAACCGGGGGCCTTCGCGTTGTCCCGTCAGCCCTTCCAGCAGCGGGTCACGGTGCCGTCGGACACCTCGAAGTTCAGCCGTCCCGCGCGGTACTCCATGGTGATGATCGCGCCCGGGGGCAGCGACCTGACCGTGGACCAGCCGCGCTCACGGGCCCGCGCCTCGGCGCCCGGAGCATCGAGGCCGACGTACGTGTCGAGGGTGTCCTGGGGGTCTGCGGGAGGGGTCGGAATGGGTGCCATGACCGCCACGTTAGGCGGCCGGGCCGCCTGACACCAGGGCGGGCCGCAGGCCGTCACGGGTCCCCCTCCGGTCACGCTTCTGTCACAGGTCCACGACACGCGTTTCACTCGAACTCCGTCACACGAACGAGCGATTCCATGCTCCTTCTGCGCTTGTTCTGCGCGCGCCACGGCATAATTCCGCGACTTCACCGAAAGCGCCCGGATAACGTGCCCGGAAATAGCGCCACGGCAGCGTCCGGGACCGGCCCAATTCGGATTCACGGGCGCTCTTCATCAGTTGACGCCCCATCGGAATTGCATGAACGCGACACAGAGCTCCCGTACGCCCCCTGTCGGAGTCGGTGGGGAAGCGAGCATCATGGCGTGTGCTCGAGGCAGGCCCGGGGCGCGAGAAGCGAGGGGGCAAGCGATGGGTACGACGGACGTGCAGCCCGTGCAGCCGGCACCAGGAGCGGCGCGGACGAAGACGCCGGGCCGGATCGTCGTGGAGTGGCTGACCACCACGGACCACAAGAAGATCGGCCACCTCTACCTGATCACGTCGTTCGCGTTCTTCCTCGCCGGCGGCGTCATGGCGCTCCTGATGCGGGCGGAACTCGCGCGGCCCGGGCTTCAGATGCTGTCCAACGAGCAGTACAACCAGCTCTTCACGATGCACGGCACGATCATGCTGCTGCTCTTCGCGACCCCGACCTTCGCGGGCTTCGCCAACGAGATCATGCCGCTGCAGATCGGCGCCCCCGACGTGGCGTTCCCCCGGCTCAACATGTTCTCGTACTGGCTGTTCCTGTTCGGCGGGCTGATCGTGATCGGCTCGCTGATGGTGCCCGGCGGGGCCGCGGACTTCGGCTGGTTCGCGTACGCCCCGCTCAACAGCCTGACGCGCTCACCGGGCGTCGGCGCCGACATGTGGATCATGGGTCTGGCGCTCGCGGGCTTCGGCACGATCCTCGGCGCGGTGAACTTCCTGACGACCATCATCGGGATGCGGGCGCCCGGCATGACGATGTTCCGGATGCCGATCTTCACGTGGAACACGCTGTTCACGTCGATCCTCGTGCTGATGGCCTTCCCGGTGCTCGCCGCGGCGCTGCTCGTCCTGGAGGCGGACCGGCGCTTCGGGGCCGTGGTCTTCGAGGCCCAGTTCGGGGGTGCGCTGCTGTGGCAGCACCTCTTCTGGTTCTTCGGCCATCCGGAGGTCTACATCATCGCGCTGCCGTTCTTCGGCATCGTCTCCGAGATCCTCCCGGTCTTCAGCCGCAAGCCGATCTGGGGCTACTCGATGCTGGTCGGCGCCACGATGGCCATCACCGGGCTGTCGATCGTCGTGTGGGCGCACCACATGTTCGTGACGGGCGGGGTGCTGCTGCCGTTCTTCTCGTTCATGACGTTCCTGATCGCGGTGCCCACGGGCGTGAAGTTCTTCAACTGGATCGGGACGATGATCAAGGGGTCCCTGTCCTTCGAGACCCCGATGCTGTGGTCCGTCGGCTTCCTGGTGACGTTCCTGTTCGGCGGCCTGACCGGCGTCATCCTCGCCGTACCGCCGCTGGACTTCCATGTGACGGACTCGTACTTCGTGGTCGCGCACTTCCACTACGTCGTGTTCGGCACGGTCGCCTTCGCGACGTTCGGCGGCTTCTACTTCTGGTGGCCGAAGTTCACCGGGAAGATGCTCGACGAGCGGCTCGGGAAGATCCAGTTCTGGACACTGTTCGTCGGGTTCCACACCACGTTCCTGGTGCAGCACTGGCTCGGCGCCGAGGGCATGCCGCGGCGGTACGCGGACTATCTGGCGGCCGACGGGTTCACGGCGCTCAACACCCTGTCGACCATCGGCTCGTTCCTGCTTGGCTTCTCCACGCTGCCGTTCCTCTACAACGTCTGGAAGACGGCCAGGTACGGCGAGAAGGTCGACGTGGACGACCCATGGGGCTACGGGCGTTCGCTGGAGTGGGCGACACCGTGTCCGGCGCCGCGGCACAACTTCCTCACGCTGCCCCGGATCCGCTCCGAGTCCCCGGCCTTCGACCTGCACCATCCGGAGTTCGCGTCGGCCCGTCCGCTGAGCCGGCCCGTTCCAGTGCCCGGGACAGACGGTCCCGAGCGGTCCTGATCGCGTCCGTGAGCCCGTCGGGTTCGAGCACCTCGAACTCGAAGCCCATCAGGACCACGTGGATCACCATCACGTCGAGGCTCGCCGCCCCGGTGCGCAGCACACAGCTGCCGTCGCTGTCGGCCTCGAGCGTGCCCGCCGACGGGCTGATCCGCTGTCTCGCCTCCTCCAGGGGCACCAGGAGCCGGAGCGTGGCGGCGGTGGCGTACGGGCCCTGCGAGACGCCCTTCGAGACATACGCGGCGAGGTCGTCGGCCGGTGGTGTGCGCGGGGTGGAGCGCGGTCCGTGCGGCGGCTTCGGCGTGATGCGGTCGACGCGGAACGTGCGCCAGTCCTCGCGGTCGGCGTCCCAGGCGACCAGGTACCAGCGGCGCTCGCTGCACACCAGGCGGTGCGGCTCGACGGTGCGGCGCGTGACGGCGCCGCCGTGGTCCTCGTAGGCGAAGCGCAGCAGCTCCGAGTCCCGGCAGGCGGTGGCGAGTTCGGTGAGGACGGACGGGTCGACGTCGGAGGGGCCCGGGCCGCGGAGCATCGGCACGGTGAACGCGTTGAGGGCGGAGACACGGCGGCGCAGCCGGCTGGGGAGGACCTGTTCGAGCTTGGACAGGGCCCGTACGGACGCCTCGCCGATGCCCTCGATGCCCTGGCCGGCCGAGGTGCGCAGGCCGACGGCGACCGCGACGGCCTCGTCGTCGTCGAGGAGCAGCGGCGGCAGCTCGGCCCCGGCGCCCATCCGGTAGCCGCCGCCCGTGCCGGGGCTCGCGTCTACGGGGTAGCCGAGCCCGCGCAGCCGGCCGACGTCACGGCGGACGGTGCGCGGCGTGACGCCGAGCCGGTCCGCGAGGTCGGCGCCCGACCACTCGCGGTGGGCCTGCAGCAGCGACAGCAGCCGCAGGAGTCGGGCCGAGGTCTCCAGCATGGGCCCGAGTCTGCCAGCCCTCGCGGACAGCCGGCGTCCGCAAGGGCGCCGCGCGCGGACTACTCGGCGGCGGCCGTGGTCACGAGGACCGCCAGGTCGTTGTCGCTCGTGTAGTACGGCTCGACCGCGATCCGGCCGCGCTCGGTGTCGAGACGCGCGGTCGGGTAGGTGAAGATCGGCTTCTTGTCGGCGACGTCGTCCAGGAGCCGGGCGACGCGTACCGCGAGTCCGTCCTCGCCCTCCGGGCGCACCCACAGGTCCCAGCGTCCCGCGTCCAGCTCCTCGTACCCGACGCGGAAGGTGAACTCTTCGCCGCGCGGCGTCAGTTCGGTGCGCAGGGCGGGCCCGCCGTCCTGGCGTGAACGTATCTCGGCGTACGCCTTGGGGGTGATCGCGGTGCCGTAGACGCGGCCGCGGACCGTCATCTCGCCGTCCGCGATGAGCAGTTCGCCCGCCTCGGCGTGCGGGGCGCGCAACCAGCTGCGCACGGTGAGGTTGCCGTGCTTGGTCGCGTAGGGGATGCGGACGGCGACGAAACCGCGGGAGCCGCTGGGCACGCGGTCGACGAGGGACCGCAGGTCGTTGAGGCCGGGGGCCAGGCGCTGCGGCTCCTCGCCGGCCACCTGCGCGAAGACGTCCCAGCGCCCCTCGGGCAGCCGGACGCTGCTGGGCAGCGCCGCCCGCAGGCTGCCGTCGCCCGCCGGGGTCAGCGGCAGGCGCACGTCCTCGCCGCTGTCCCGGTCGGTGAGGACCAGATGGGCCGGGTCGGGCCCGCCGTGGTCGGTGACGTCGAAGGTGAGACCGCCCGCCGAGTCGGCGATGCAGTCGGCGCGGGGCGCCGTGGCCCCGTCGCCCACGGAAGGCTCGGACGAGGCGGCCGAGGCCGAGGCCGAGGCCGAGGCCGAGAAGTCTGCCGAAGCTGTCGGCGGCGTCATGCCGTGCGCCCCTTTCTCTGTGACGTTCCCTGGGCTGTGAACGCGGAGCGTCCCGCGTCCCGCACCGCGTACGCGCCCCCGAGCAGCGCGCCGCGGGTGCGGTGCAGAAGGCCTCCGCCGCGGCGGGCCGTCAGCGAGCCGAACAGCGATTCGTAACGCTCGGCGATGTGCGCCGGGTCGAACCGCTCGGAGTCCTTGAGCGCGGCGCTCGCCATCCGGGCGCGCAGCGCGTCGTTGTTGATCAGTTCGAGGAGGCCGCCGGAGATCGCCTCGACGTTGCCCACCTCGACCAGGCGCCCGTCGACACCGTTGTCGATGATTTCGCCGGGGCCGTGCGGACAGTCGGTGGCGACCACCGGGAGGCCGCAGCGCATCGCCTCGACGATGGTCATGCCGAACGACTCCAGGCTGGAGGTGACGGCGGCGATGGAACCTTTCGCCCACTCCGGTTCGATGGGGTGGGCGGGGCCCATGAGGAACACGTGGTTGTACAGGCCGAGGTCGTCGATCAGGGCGCGGAGCTTGTCCTTCTGCTTGCCGCTGCCGTAGATCCGCAGGCGCCAGTCGGGCCGCTCGGCGCGGACCCGGTCGAAGGCCCTGACCAGCAGGTCGTACCGCTTCACCGGCGCGAGCCGGCCGGCCGCGACGACCCACTTGCCCGAGCCGTCCGCGGGTTCGACGCCGGGCGCGGGCACGGAATTCGGCACGGCCTCGATCCGTACGCCGGGCAGCCGCATCTTCGCGCGGTACGCCCGGGCGTCGGCCTCCGTGGTCGTGGTGAGCGCGTCGAGCCGCGGGTAGACCGCGCGCAACTGCCTGCGCAGCGCGGTCGGGTGGCTGTCGAGCGTGAGGTGTTCCTGACCGACGCGCAGGGGGCCCCGCCGGGTCTGGCGGGCCAGGTGCACATTGAGTCCCGGGCGGGTGCCGACGACGACATCGGCGTCGACCGCGCGCAAGTGCTCGGCGATCCGGCGGTCGGTGAGCGCGTTGTACTGGTCGTAGCGGCCCTCGGCGCGCGGGAACGTCGTGGCGGGGGTGCGGTATTCGGGGCTGTCGCCCTCATAGCCCGGTGTGCCCTTGCGGATGTCGACGAGGTGGCGGACCCGGACTCTCGGGTCGGGCCTGAAGACCGGCTCGTCACGGTGGCGCAGGACGGAGACCACCTCGACGTCGTGCTGTTCGGCAAGCGTGTTCGCGAGGTTGTACGTCGTCCGAATCGTCCCTCCGATTCCGTACGCGTTGTGAATCAGGAAAGAAATCTGCATGCGTCCCCGTATTCCACTGTTCCTCGCGGACAGTCCGTCTCGTCCGCCTACCGCGGGGTTAGACAGGGATGCGGGGGCAGAGGTTGGGCTTCATCACCATCTTGTTCCAGAACGGATGCGTGATTGAGAGACGATTTGTGGAACCTTTTGACGCTTTCCGACATCAAGGCAGGTAGGAGGGCTGAGGTACCACGAATCAGTTCGTGGTGACGTCACCCCCTTGAGTGACCCACCCGAACTGCGGCGCGGCGCCGTCGTGTTCGCCGTCGGGTCCGCCGAACTCAGCTGAGGCTCTTGGCCGATG
This sequence comes from Streptomyces sp. NBC_01003, assembly GCF_045162695.1. Taxonomy (NCBI): domain Bacteria; kingdom Bacillati; phylum Actinomycetota; class Actinomycetes; order Kitasatosporales; family Streptomycetaceae; genus Streptomyces; species Streptomyces sp. NBC_01003. Next base: position 7,675,934 of record NZ_CP108707.1, on the reverse strand, counting down.
CCTTCGGGATGAGCAGCATGGTGCCGCTGTTGAGGCGGTCGGGACGGTTGCCGACCATCTGCTCGTTGGCCTTGTAGAGCGCCTGCCAGCCGCCCTTGACCCCGTAGCGCGCGGCGATCGAGCTGAGGGTCTCGCCCTGCTCGACCACATGGACGCGGCCGTCGAGCTTGAGGACCTTGGAGCAGACGGGCCAGGCGCGCCAGCCCTGGGCGCCCAGCACCTTCTCGGCGACCGCGATCTGCTCGGCGCGCGTCGCGAGGTCCGCGCGCGGGGCGTACATGAGACCGCCGTGCTCCTTCCAGGTGGACTGCCAGAACTGCAGCCCTCCGTAGTAGCCGTTGCCGCTGTTCATGTGCCAGTGCCCGGTGCTCTCGCATTCGGCCAGGCAGCCCCACGGCCACTGATCCTTGACGCACTCGGACAGATTGGGGTTCAGACGCCCGGGGCCGGGAGCCGGCGGCGGCGAGGCGGCGGCCGCGGCCGCGGGGGTGAGCAGGGCGGCGAACAGGGCCGGCAGGGCCGCGAGAAGGAAGCGGCGTGCGGGGCGCTTGCGGATCACGGGCATGGGGCGCATCGCGTCACGCTAGGCGGACGAGCCCACGCCCCCGCCGAGCCGCGCCCGGCGCCGGACCCGGCCCCACCCGGTCGGCCGCCACCCGGACCGCCGAAGACACGTATGCGCCAACGACTGTTTTCAGCCACCTGTTTCATTGCGCGATTTCATGATTTGTCGACCTGTGGGCTTGGCGACCTGGAACCCACCTCCCCGCATCAATTCCCTTAGACACAAAGAGAGTTGATGCGGAGCGATTGATTCCGGCCGCCGGTTCGCGCCGTGCGCCGGATGGGTCGATTCCGTCCCCTTCCGGGCGTGACCCCCGGCACAGATCATCCGTTGTCTTCTTTATGAGCCGGGGGCCGCCCGGCCACATTCGACGCAGCAACACACCGAATCCGAGGAGCCACCCGTGCCGCGCATGCTCGACGTCAGCGACGACGTACGCGCCGAGATCGGCGACGCAGAAGCCGACCGGCTGCTCGCCGGAGAGAACGCCCCGGGCACGTACGACTGCACGTCCTGCCGTACTCCGGGCGATTCGGAACAGGAGCGCACCAGCACCGTCCTGTTCATCGGCGACGAGACCGCCGTCCTCGCCTTCGCCCACTCCACCTGCCTGCCCTCGCAGGTCGTCCAGGTGTCCGAGGAGCAGTTGCAGGGAGCCGTACGTTCCATCACCGGCGACGGCGGCGCACCCGCCGCAGGGTCCCCCGTCCCCTCCCCCGCGGCGCAGCCCATTCCCGGGCAGGCCGCCCCGCAGCCGCAGCAGGCCGTGCTCGGCGTGACCAGCGGGCTCGTCCTGATCTCGGGTGAGCTGCACCCCGCGCTCGTCGTCGAGCCGACCGGGCCGATCGCCCGCCCCGGCGCGACGGGCGGCATCGACGAGTTCCTGACCCTCCTCGTGGAGCAGGGCTTCACGCCGACCGCCCAGGTCGGCCAGGTGCCGCCGGTGCTGCACGGCTGGTCCGTGCTGCTCGTCATGGGCCAGCTGCACGCCGTACTGCAGCCCGGCACCGTCGTTGCGGGTCAGGTCGCGTGGTGGCAGGCGCACCAGCCGCTGCACGTCACCGACAGCTGGCGCGCCGCGGCGAACAAGACGAACTCCGTCCTCGTCTTCGCCGCCCCGTCCGGCACGATCGGCCGTCAGCCCCGTGAGGACCTGCTCCGCGACGCCCTCGACAAGGCCGCGGCGAACGGGCTGCTCGTCGGCGCGACGATGCCGCTGGCCGGTACGTGACGTTCCGTCACGAGCCGAGGTGACCTTGGGCCGGGCGCATGCCCGGCCCACGGTCGTACCCGGCCCCCGGACGCCGTTCCGTGCACCTCCGCGTGCGCCGCCCGCACCCCCCTCGGCCTGCGAAAGCGCAGACCGGGCCGCATCCGTGAGGGTGTGCGGGTCGTTGGCACCTACGTGCACGCATACGACCTCCCTCGCCGCCCGCAGTATCCGACCCCGATCCCCGCCATGCGCGGGACGCACGAATCGGCGGGTGGCCGCTCGGCCACACCGATCTACGACGCCCTGTACTCGGAGTACCGCCGGTCCTTCCGGGCCCTGCCGGGCGACCGCAGTGGCGAGGAGAACCTCTCGTTCTCCGCGTTCGGCTCGGGCACGTACGCCGTGCATCACAGCACCAGCGCCCGGCACAGCACGTCGTACCACGAACCGCAGCACGTCCCCAGCTCGCCGCCGTCCGGCTCCTGGCACACGAACGGGCGGCAGCACAGCACCGGGAGCAACCTCCCTGCCGCACTGCCGCCCGGTCCACGCCGCGAACGGTAGGCGCTAACTCACTTCTTGCGGCCGCGCTTCTCGCGCACCCGGACCGAAATATGGATCGGCGTCCCCTCGAAACCGAACTCCTCCCGAAGGCGCCGCTCCACGTACCGTCGGTAGCCGGCCTCGATGAAGCCGGAGGCGAAGAGCACGAACCGCGGCGGCTTCGTGCCGGCCTGCGTACCGAAGAGGATGCGGGGCTGCTTGCCGCCGCGGATCGGGTGCGGGTGCGAGGCCACCAGCTCACCCAGGAAGGCGTTGAGCCGGCCCGTCGGAACGCGCGTCTCCCAGCCGTCGAGTGCCGTCTCGATCGCGGGGACGAGCTTCTCCATGTGGCGCCCGGTCGTCGCCGACACGTTCACCCGGGGCGCCCACGCGACCTGCGCGAGCTCCGTCTCGATCTCGCGCTCCAGGTAGTAGCGCCGCTCCTCGTCGAGCGTGTCCCACTTGTTGTACGCGACGACGATCGCGCGGCCCGCCTCGACGGCCATCGTCACGATGCGCTGGTCCTGGATCGAGATCGACTCGGACGCGTCGATCAGGATGACCGCGACCTCCGCCTTCTCGACGGCGGCGGCGGTGCGCAGCGAGGCGTAGTAGTCCGCGCCCTGCTGGAGGTGGACCCGCTTGCGGATGCCCGCCGTGTCGACGAACTTCCAGGTCTTGCCGCCGAGCTCGATCAGCTCGTCGACCGGGTCGCGGGTGGTGCCCGCCAGCTCGTTCACGACGACGCGGTCCTCGTTCGCCACCTTGTTCAGGAGGGAGGACTTGCCGACGTTCGGGCGGCCGATGAGGGCGATGCGGCGGGGGCCGCCGATCGCGGTGCCGAAGGTCTGCGCCGGGGCGTCGGGGAGCGCCTCGATGACGGCGTCCAGCATGTCGCCGGTGCCGCGGCCGTGCAGGGCAGAGACCGGGTACGGCTCGCCGAGGCCGAGGGACCACAGGGCGGTGGCGTCCGCCTCGCCGCTCGGCCCGTCCACCTTGTTGGCGCACAGCACGACCGGCTTGCCGGCCTTGCGCAGCAGCCGTACGACCGCGAGGTCGGTGTCCGTCGGGCCGACCGTCGCGTCGACGACGAAGACGACCGCGTCGGCGGTCTCGATCGCGTACTCGGCCTGCGCGGCCACGGACGCGTCGATGCCGAGGACGTCCTGCTCCCAGCCGCCCGTGTCGACGAGCCGGAAGCGGCGGCCCGCCCACTCGGCCTCGTACGAGACGCGGTCGCGGGTGACGCCCGGCTTGTCCTCGACGACGGCCTCGCGGCGGCCGATGATGCGGTTCACCAGGGTCGACTTGCCGACGTTGGGGCGGCCGACGACGGCGAGTGCGGGCAGCGGGCCGTGGCCCGCCTCCTCGATCGCGCCCTCGACGTCCTCGATGTCGAAGCCCTCTACCGCGGCGAGCTCCATGAACTCCGCGTACTCCGCGTCGCCAAGGGCCCCGTGCTCGTGCTCGGCCGAGCCCTCCGGCTGGATCTGGTCGTTCATGAAGTCCGTACCTCGTCGTTCATCGTGGTGATCGGTGGACCGTCTGATCGCTTACGGCGGTCCACTACTGAAAGTCTCGCTCAGTGGCCGGTGAGGCGCCTGGCGTTTTCCAGGTGGGCGGTGAGCCGCTCCTGGATGCGCACGGTCGCCTCGTCCAGCGCCTTGCGCGTACGCCGCCCGCTGCCGTCGCCCGCCGGGAACGGGTCCCCGAAGACGACGTCGACGCGGCTGCGCAGTGGCGGCAGCGCCTTTATCAACCGGCCCCGCCCCTTCGTGCTTCCCAGGACCGCCACCGGCACGATGGGCGCCCCACTGCGCACGGCGAAGTAGGCGAGACCGGCCCGCAGGGAGGCGAAGTCGCCGCCCCCTCGGGTGCCCTCCGGGAAGATCCCGAGGACTCCCCCCTCGTCGAGCACGCTCAGCGCACGCGTGATCGCCGTACGGTCCGCCGTCGACCGGTCCACCTCGACCTGGCCGATGGCGCCCAGGAACGTGCCGAGCGGCCCGACGAACGCTTCCTTCTTGATCAGGAAGTGCGTCGGCCTGGGCGCGACGCCCATGACCATCGGCCCGTCGACGTTGTGCGCGTGGTTGACGGCCAGGATCACCGGGCCGGTCGCGGGGACCTTCCAGGCGCCGAGGACGCGGGGCTTCCACAGCCCGTACATGAGGCCGACCCCGATGCGGCGGCCGACCTCCGCGCCTCTTTCCGAGGGGGAAGCCGCGGTCACTTCGCTGCCCGCTTCTCCCCGATGAGGGTGACGACGCACTCGATGACCTGCTGGAGCGTGAGCTCGGAGGTGTCCACCTCGACGGCGTCGCCGGCCTTGGCCAGCGGGGACGTCTTGCGGCTGGAGTCCGCGGCGTCCCGCTTGATCAGGGCCTCCTGGGTCGCCTTCACGTCGGCGCCCTTGAGCTCACCGCTGCGGCGGGCCGCGCGGGCCTCCGGCGACGCGGTGAGGAAGATCTTCAGGTCGGCGTCGGGCAGGACGGTCGTACCGATGTCACGGCCCTCGACGACGATGCCCTGCTCCGCCGAGGCGGCGATGGAGCGCTGCAACTCGGTGATGCGGGCACGCACCTCGGGGACGGCGCTGACGGCGCTGACCTTCGAGGTGACCTCGGTGGTGCGGATGGGAGCGGCGACGTCGACACCGTCGACCGTGATCGTCGGGGCGGACGGGTCGGTGCCGGAGACGATCTCGGCCTTGCCGGCCACAGCGGCGATGGCCGTCGGGTCGGTCAGGTCTATGTTGTTGTTCACCATCCACCAGGTGATCGCCCGGTACTGGGCGCCGGTGTCGAGGTAGCTGAGCCCGAGCTGGGCGGCGACGGCCTTCGAGGTGCTCGACTTGCCCGTGCCGGAGGGGCCGTCGATGGCGACGATCACTGCTGCCGGGGCGGCGCTTGCGGCGGTTGCGGCGGTTTCCACGGGGCTGCGGACACCTTTCTCAGTGCACGGGACAGGGAGGCGGGGCGCAAAGGCGCCCCGCACAAGGTTACTGGCTCAGGCACCCTGCCCTTACAGCCCCTGACGACAGGCCCTACTGGCGCATCGCCCAGCCGCGGTCGCGCAGCGCGGCCGTCAGTTTCGGGGCCGCGGCCGGCTGGACCAGCAACTGGACGAAGCCCGCCTGCTGGCCGGTCGCGTGCTCGATGCGGACGTCCTCCACGTTGACGCCCGCGGCGCCCGCGTCGGCGAAGATCCGGGCCAGCTCGCCGGGCTGGTCGGAGATGAGGACCGCCACGGTGTCGTACGCCGCCGGGGCCGCGCCGTGCTTTCCGGGGACGCGGACCTGGCCCGCGTTCCCGCGGCGCAGGACTTCCTCGATGCCGGTGACGCCCTCGCTCCGCTTCGCCTCGTCCGAGGACTGGAGGGAGCGCAGGGCGCTCACCGTCTCGTCGAGGTCGGCGGAGACCGCGGAGAGCAGGTCGGCGACCGGGCCCGGGTTCGCGGAGAGGATGTCGATCCACATGCGGGGGTCGGAGCCCGCGATGCGCGTCACGTCCCGGATGCCCTGGCCGCACAGGCGTACGGCCGACTCCTCGGCGTGCTCGAGGCGCGCCGCGACCATGCTGGAGACCAGGTGCGGCATGTGGGAGACGAGGGCGACGGCGCGGTCGTGGGCGTCCGCGTCCATGACGACGGGGACGGCCCGGCACAGCGCGACCAGTTCCAGCGCGAGGTTCAGGACCTCGGTGTCGGTGTCGCGGGTGGGGGTCAGCACCCAGGGGCGGCCCTCGAAGAGATCCGCGGTGGCCGCCAGGGGCCCGCTGCGCTCGCGGCCCGACATGGGGTGCGTACCGATGTAGGGGCTGAGGTCGAGGCCGAGCGCCTCAAGATCGCGGCGCGGGCCGCCCTTGACGCTGGCGACGTCGAGGTATCCGCGGGCCACTCCGCGCCGCATCGCGTCGGCCAGGGTCGTCGCGACGTGCGCGGGCGGCACGGCCACGAGGCACAGGTCCACGGGTCCCTCGGGCGCCTCGTCCGTGCCGGCTCCGAGTGCGGCGGCGGTGCGGGCCTGCGTCGGGTCGTGGTCGGAGAGGTGCACCTGCACGCCGCGCGAGGCGAGCGCCTGGGCGGCGGAGGTACCGATGAGACCGGTGCCGATGACGAGGGCGGTTCTCACTGGGCGATGTCCTTGCGCAGGGCGGCCGCGGCACCGAGGTACACGTGCGCGATCCCGGACTTCGGCAGCTCGGACTCGATATGGGCGAGGACGCGCACGACGCGCGGCAGCGCTCCCTCGATGTCGAGCTCCTGCGCGCAGATCAGCGGCACGTCGACGATGCCCAGCTTGCGCGCGGCGGCGGCCGGGAAGTCGGAGTGCAGATCGGGCGTGGCCGTGAACCAGATCGAGATCAGGTCGTCGGAGGTCAGCGCGTTCCGCTCAAGGATGGCGGTGAGCAGCTCACTGACCTGCTCGTCCATGTGTCCGGCTTCGTCCCGTTCGAGTTGGACGGCGCCCCGGACCGCTCGTACCGCCACGGTGTCGCTCCTTGCTCGCGTACGTTCAGGCTGATGAGGTGCCAAGCCTAGCCAGCCCCCCGGACACCGGCGCGCGGCGCCCGCCTGCCGAGACGGGACGCCGCGCTGGGGTTCGATGCGGTGCGCCGCCTCAGAGCTTCTGCTCCTTGACCAGCTCGTCGAGCGAGACCCTCGGCACCTCGCCCTGCGGGGTCAGCTTGTCGACGGCCGCGGGCAGGGCGCTCGCGATGTCGTGCGCCGCCTGGTCCGGGGTGACGCCCGACTCGGCCGCCACCTTCTGGAGCGTGTCGTCCGGCAGGGCCTCCTTGACCTGGTCCGGGGTCAGCTGCTCGTTCGAGCCGGTGCCGACCCAGGACTGCGCCTGCCCGCCGAGGCCCGACTTGGCGAGTGTCTCCAGGAGGCCGCCCAGCGAATTGCCACCCTGCGAGCCGCCCTGGCTCTTGGCGAACGCGGCCAGGAGCGAGGTCAGGACCCCGCCCGCCGAACCGCCCGCCTTGTCACCGAGGAGGCCGCTGAGCAGGCTTCCCAGATCGTCGTCACCCGCCATGGTCACGCCTTTCGGAACGTTCTTGGGGTCTTGCGTGGGCCCACTTCTGGAGTCCACGGACCATGCCAATGTGACCCGAACCACACACGGTCGCCACTCAGGCGGCCCTCGCCGGCCCGCCCTCCCGAAGATCACGGACGCCGGAAATTCGCTCCGCCCCGGCCGGGGGCAGCCCGTACGCTCCGTCCATGACGGAGGGCCTCGACCTGGTGCGCGACCACACGATCTACTCCTGCGTGATGGGGTCGCGGGCGTTCGGCCTGGCCACGGACGGCAGCGACACCGACCGCCGGGGCGTCTTCGTGGCGCCGACGCCGATGTTCTGGCGGTTCGAGAAGCCGCCGACGCATGTCGACGGTCCGGCGGACGAGCAGTTCTCCTGGGAACTGGAGCGCTTCTGCGAGCTCGCCCTGCGGGCCAATCCGAACATCCTGGAGTGCCTGCACTCACCGCTCGTCGAGCACGTCACCGACACCGGTCGCGAACTGCTCGACCTGCGTGAGGCGTTCCTGTCCCAGCAGGTCCACGCCACGTTCACGGGCTACGCGCTGGGCCAGCGCAAGAAGCTCGACGCCGATGTCCGCCAGTACGGCGCTCCGCGCTGGAAGCACGCGATGCATCTACTTCGGCTCCTCGCCTCCTGCCGCGATCTGCTCCGCACCGGCCGGCTGACCCTCGACGTGGGTGATGCCCGTGAGGCGCTGCTCACGGTGAAGCGGGGCGAGGTTTCCTGGGACGACGTGGTGGCCCGGATGGCGCGCCTGGGCGCCGAGGCGGAGGAGGCCGCCGTCCGCACCCCGCTGCCGGCCGAGCCGGACCGGGCGCGGGTGGCGGACTTCCTGTTCGAGGTCCGGCGGGCGTCAGCCCTTCAGCCGGAGCCGTACGACGAGGTCGTGCAGGGCGTCGTGGACGGTCGGGGCGTCCGGCAGCGCTGAGCCCTCCTGCGCGGCGTCGAGGACGGCGTGCAGCGTTTCTATGTCGTCGGCCACGCGCGCGTGGCCGATGTCGGCCGCCCCGTGCTCTGCCTCCGCCTTCGCCGCGATCAGCTCCGGCAGATACGAGGGTGCCTCCAACTCGCCCAGGAGCGTGGGCAGATGGGCCTGCACCTCGCCGGTGCGCATCAGGAGGATGCCGGTGAGCAGCGCCCGGAACGTGTACAGCAGCGGCTTGAGCTCCCGCGTCCTGTCGAACAGGCGCCACTGGGTGTTGGCGAAGCCGCGGTAGTGGTGGGCGTGGTGCTGGGTGAGGACACCGGGCGCGAGCCCCGCGAGTTCGGCGTGGGCGTCGGTGGTGTGCACGACGAGCGGGGAAAGCAGCTGCTCCAGCACGTAACCGTTGCGCCGGAGCAGCAGACGGACGAACTTGCGCAGGTCATGGGTGACGAGGTCCATCTCAAGACCGCCGGTGTCCCACATCCGGGTCCGGGTCTCCTCCGGCTCGCGCAGTCCGACGAGCGCCTCGACGGGCAGCAGATGGACACCGCGCAGGTCGATGTCGGAGTCCCGGGAGGGAAACCCGTAGAGGTGCGCCCCCGAGACCGTCGCGAACAGCAGCGGGTCCGCCTGCTCGGCGACGATCCGCCCGAGCTCGGCGTCGGGCACGCCCGCGGCACGCAGGGCGTCCCTGTCGCCCTCCGGCGGGGACCCGTACGTCGTCATGGCTTCGTCCGTCGTCATCGATCAAGCGTCCCAGAGCGCGCCGAGCGACAGCAGGTCGCTCCGGTACTCGATCCGTTCCGACCAGTCCGCCGGCCACACCTCGTCGCCCAGGTACGCCCCGGCGAAAGCCCCCGTGAGGCAGGCGATCGAGTCCGAGTCGCCCGAGGTGCAGGCGGCGCGGCGCAGGGCGGTGACGGGTTCGTCGACGAAGAGCAGGAAGCAGAGCAGGCCCGTGGCGAGCGCCTCCTCGGCGATCCAGCCCGCCCCGGTGGCCAGGCACGGGTCGGTCTCGGGCGACGGCGAGGCCAGCGCCTCCTGGAGCCGTTCGAGAGCGGCCAGGCAGTCGTCCCAGCCGCGCGCGATGAAGTGCTCCGGGCTCGGGTCGACGGCGTGCGCCCACAGGTCGCCGAGCCAGGGCTCGTGGTACTTCTGCCGGTTCTCGTACGCGTACGAGCGCAGCATCCCGACGAGACCGGCCGGCTCCGCGCCCTGCGCCAGGAGGTGGACGGCATGCGCGGTGAGGTCGGAGGCGGCGAGGGCCGTGGGGTGGCCGTGGGTGAGTGCGGACTGCAACTGGGCGACGCCCGCGCGCTGTTCGCCGCTGAGGCCGGGGACCAGGCCGACCGGCGCGACGCGCATGTTGGCGCCGCAGCCCTTGGACCCGATGCGGCTGGCCTCCCGCCAGGGCTTGCCGCGCGTGAGGAGATCGCAGGCCTGGAGGCAGGTGTTGCCGGGGGCGCGGTTGTTCTCCGGTGACTGGTACCAGTCGATGAACTCCTCGCGCACGGGCCGCGTCATGCGCAGGGGCTCCAGCACGCCGCGGTCCATCGCGGTGCGCAGACCGCGCCCGAGGGCGAGCGTCATCTGCGTGTCGTCGGTGACGATCGCGGGCTCGGCCAGGGCCATCTGCCGCCAGGGCCCGAACTTTGCGAGGATCGACGGCACGTCGTTGAACTCGGTCGGGAACCCGAGCGCGTCCCCCAGAGCGAGCCCTACGAGGGAGCCGGTCGCCGCACGCTTCTTCATGAAGGTGGTCCTTCCACGGGGGGCCTGAGCAGGGGCGGGTGCAGGGCGGTGGCGGGCCCGGCCTTGTAGAGCGCGGCGGGTTTCCCGCGGCCGCCGGTGAGCCGGGCGGCGCCGTGCACCGGTTCGACGAAGCCTGGGGTGGCGAGGACCTTGCGCCGGAAGTTGGCGGGGTCGAGGCCGGCGCCCCACACCGCTTCGTAGACCCCCCGCAGCTCGCCGAGGGTGAACTCGGGTGGGCAGAAGGCCGTGGCCAGGCAGGTGTTCTCGATGCCGGCGCCGACGCGGTCGTGCGCGTCGGCGAGGATCCGGTCGTGGTCGAAGGCGAGCGGGCCGTACGCGCCCGTGCCGTACGGCAGCCAGTCCGCGCGGGCGGCGTCACCGCCCCCGCGCACCTCGGGCGGGTCGGGCACGAGGGCCGCGAACGCGACGGAGACGACCCGCATGCGGGGGTCGCGGTCCGGGTCGCTGTAGGTGCGCAGCTGTTCCAGGTGCAGTCCGGTGACGTCGGACAGGCCGGTCTCCTCGGCCAGTTCGCGCGCCGCCGCCGTCTCCGCGGACTCGTCGGGCAGGACGAAACCGCCGGGCAGCGCCAGGTGTCCCGCGTACGGGTCCTGTCCCCGCTCGACGAGCAGCACTCTCAGCGCGCCGTCCCGGATCGTGAATACGGCCAGATCGACGGTGACGGCGAAGGGCTCGAAGGCGTACTTGTAATAGCCCCGCACGCACACCACCCCCCTCTCTTTATGGTCCTAACGACTATAAAGAGAGGGGGGTGGCACACACAAGAGCCAGGCACCGCAGGAGCGGCGGGCTCGGGCGCTTCAAGAGACCACTCAGAGGTCGACGTCCTGCATCAGCATGCCGACCTCGGTGTTGGACAGGCGCCGCAGCCAGCCCGACTTCTGGTCGCCCAGCGCGATCGGCCCGAAGGACACCCGCACCAGCTTGTCGACCGGGAACCCGGCCTCCGCGAGCATGCGCCGCACGATGTGCTTGCGGCCCTCGTGCAGGGTGACCTCGACGAGGTAGTTCTTGCCGGTCTGCTCGACGACGCGGAAGTGGTCCGCCTTCGCGTACCCGTCCTCCAGCTGGATGCCGTCCTTGAGCTGCTTGCCCAGGTCGCGCGGGATCGGGCCCACGATGTGCGCGAGGTAGGTCTTCTTCACGCCGTACTTGGGGTGCGTGAGGCGGTGGGCCAGCTCTCCGTGGTTGGTGAGCAGAATGATGCCCTCGGTCTCGGTGTCGAGCCGCCCGACGTGGAACAGCCGCGTCTCGCGGTTGTTCGTGTAGTCGCCCAGGCACTGGCGGCCGTCGGGGTCCTCCATGGTGGAGACGACACCGGCCGGCTTGTTCAGCGCGAAGAACTGGTACGACTGCGTGGCCACGGTCAGGCCGTCGACCTTGATCTCGTCCTTCTCGGGGTCGACGCGCAGACCCTGCTCGAGCACGATCTGGCCGTTGACCTCGACCCTGGCCTGCTCGACGAGCTCCTCGCAGGCGCGCCGGGAGCCGTAACCGGCCCGCGCGAGCACCTTCTGGAGCCGCTCGCCCTCCTGCTCGGCACCCGGGAAGGTCTTGGGGGTCTTGACGGTGGGCTTGCCCGCGTAACGGTCGCGGTTGCGCTCCTCCTGCCGGACGTCGTACTCCCGAGAGGTCGACGGGGCGCCGCGACCGCTGCCGCGGGCACCGGTGCCCTGAGAGGTACGGGGGCCGCCCTTGGCGCCGCCGCGCGCTGCCGCGCCCCGGCCCTTCCTCGGCCCGGCGCCGCCGCTGTCGCCGGGGCTCACGTCGTAGCGACGCTCCTCGGGACGCGGCTTGCTCGGCCGGCCCTGCTTGTCGTCACGGTCGTTGCCGGCACCCCGGTAGTTCCCGCGACCGCCGCCGGCGCTGCCGCCGCGAGCACCGCCGCCACCACCGCTGCCGCCGCGGCCACCGCCGCCCGTGCTGCCGCCGCGACCGCCACCGCCGCCACTGCTGCCGCGGCCGCCGCTGTTGCCACCACGGCTCCCGCCGTTGTTTCCGCTGCTGTTCCTGCCGCTGCTGCTGCTTCGCATCAAAAGTTCCGTCTAGTCGTCTGCGTCCTCGTAACCCGGCGCATCGGGTGCGTCCGGGTCGAACGACGGGACCCCTTCCTGCGTCTCGGCCTCGATCGCGTCCGCCTCCGGAAGGAAGGGCGCGAGTTCCGGGAGCTCGTCCAGGCCGCGCAGGCCCATCCGCTCCAGAAAGTAGTTCGTCGTCCTGTACAGGATCGCACTTGTTTCGGGTTCCGCGCCCGCCTCCTCCACGAGGCCCCTCTGGAGGAGGGTCCGCATCACGCCGTCACAGTTCACTCCGCGCACCGCGGAGACCCGCGAGCGGCTGACCGGCTGGCGGTACGCGACGACCGCGAGCGTCTCCAAAGCCGCCTGGGTGAGCCGGGCCTGCTGCCCGTCGAGCACGAAACGCTCCACGGCCGCCGCGTACTGCGGCCGGGTGTAGAACCGCCAGCCGCCCGCCACGAGCCTCAGCTCGAAGCCGCGGCCCTGAACCGTGTACTCGTCCGCCAGCGCCCGCAGAGCGTCCGCCACGGCCCTTCGGGGCCGGTCCAGGATCTTCGCGAGGTGCTCCTCGGTCGCCGGCTCGTCGACGACCATCAGTACGGCCTCCAGGGCCGGCCTGAGATCCAGCTCGGCGACCCGGTCGGCCCCGGCGACGACTTCCTGCCCGCTCATGCCCGTCATGCCTGCTTCTCCTCCGCCCCGCCCCGCTCGGCCTTCGTCTCTGCACCGTCTTTGCCGGCCGTCTCGGGAGGCCTGTCGAACTCGTCCGTGACGGTCGGCTCCCCCTCGCTCTCCCCTCCGGTCCAGCGCACGAGAAGCTCCCCCAGGGCCTCCTCCTGCTCCAGGCTCACGGCCTTCTCCCGGTACAGCTCGAGGAGCGCCAGGAAGCGGGCCACGACGGTCAGGGTGTCGTCGGCGTCCTCCACCAGCACCCGGAAACTCGCCTCGCCCAGCTCCCGCAGCCGCGCCACGACGAGCCCGGCCTGTTCGCGCACGCTGACCAGCGGGGCGTGGATGTGGTCGACGTACACCTGGGGCTTCGGCCTGGGCTGCATGGCCTTCACCGCGAGCCGGGCGAATCCTTCCGCCCCGATGCTGATGACGACTTCCGGCAGCAGCTCGGCGTGGTGCGGCTCCAGACCGACGGTCCGCGGATAGCGCCGCGCCTCCTCGTCGAGCCGCTCGCTGAAGATGTCGGCGATCTTCTTGTACGCGCGGTACTGGAGCAGCCGGGCGAACAGGAGGTCACGCGCTTCCAGGAGTGCGAGGTCGGCCTCGTCCTCGACCTCGGCGGTCGGCAGCAGCCGGGCGGCCTTGAGATCGAGGAGCGTGGCGGCGACGACGAGGAACTCGGTGGTCTGGTCGAGATCCCACTCGGACCCCATGGCGCGGATGTGCACCATGAACTCGTCGGTCACTTTGGACAGGGCGACCTCGGTGACGTCCAGCTTGTGCTTGGAGATCAGCTGGAGGAGCAGATCGAAGGGCCCCTCGAAGTTCGCCAGCCGTACCTTGAACCGCCCGTCATCGGGCACAGGCTGCTCAAGTTCCGGTTCCGCGTCGGAGCCCGCGGCCTCCTGAATCCCCAGATCCGGGCCGGGACCCGCAAGCTCCTGAACTTCCGGCTCCGGGTCGGCATCCGGCTCAGGAACGAGCTCTGGCTCGGGACCGATCTCCGGCTCCGGCGACGGCAGCCGCGTCGTCCCCGGCCCCCGGCCCAGCGCGCGTCGCCGCGCGCCCCGGCCGGGCGTGGAGGAGTCGTCGTCGTTCGCGGACATCAGGCGGACGTTACCGCTACCGCCCGCGCAGTCGGCGTACGAGAATGCTCGCGTCTCCGCGCGATTCGAGGTCGGCCAGCACGACGGCGACCGCTTCGCGGACGATGCGGCCGCGGTCCACGGCGAGCCCGTGCTCCCCGCGGAGCACGAGGCGCGCGTGCTCGAGGTCCATCAGCTCCTCGGCGGAGACATACACCGTGATCTTCTCGTCGTGGCGCTCACGCCCGCTGGGCCGCCGGTTGGCGGCCGCCCGGGAGCGCTTGCGCGACGACCCCGCGGAGGCAGAACCTTCCTGCCCCTGCGGCGGACGGCGCCCCGCAGGCTTGTCGCCCTCGGTGGCACGGCTGCGGGACTCGCCCGACTCGTCGTCCGCCGCCGCGTGTTCGGCGCTCTCACCGCCCTCGCCGCGCTGCTTCTCCTCGGCGGCGACGGCGTCGCTCTCACCCGCCGGCGCGGGCACCCGCGCCTCGCCGTTGACCGGCCGCCTCGGGGAGGACGCCTGGAGCCCCATCCCTCCGGTCGTACGGAACAGTTCGTCGGCCCCCGGCAGACTCACTCGGCGTGACACCGGGCGAGCACCTCCCTGGCGAGCTGGCGATAGGCGGCCGCGCCGACCGAGTTGGAGGCGTACGTCGTGATCGGCTCACCGGCGACCGTGGTCTCCGGGAAGCGCACGGTCCGGCCGATCACGGTGTGGTAGACGTGATCGTCGAACGCCTCGACCACACGCGCGAGCACCTCACGGCTGTGCACCGTGCGGGAGTCGTACATCGTGGCGAGGATGCCGTCGAGCTCCAGGTCGGGGTTGAGCCGCTCCTGGACCTTCTCGATGGTCTCCGTGAGCAGCGCGACACCGCGCAGCGCGAAGAACTCGCATTCGAGCGGCACGATCACCTTGTGAGCCGCCGTCAGGGCGTTCACGGTGAGCAGGCCGAGCGAGGGCTGACAGTCGATCACGATGTAGTCGTAGTCGGCCATCAGCGGCTTCAACGCCCGCTGGAGCGTGGACTCGCGCGCGACCTCGCTCACCAACTGCACTTCGGCGGCGGACAGGTCGATGTTGCTCGGCAGCAGGTCCATGTTCGGGACCGCGGTCTTCAGGAGGACCTCGTCCGCGGCCATGCCCCGCTCCATGAGCAGGTTGTAGACCGTCAGGTCGAGTTCCATCGGGTTCACGCCGAGACCGACCGAGAGCGCGCCCTGCGGGTCGAAGTCGACGAGCAGGACCCGGCGTCCGTACTCCGCGAGCGCGGCACCCAGGTTGATGGTCGACGTGGTCTTGCCGACGCCGCCCTTCTGGTTGCACATCGCGATGATCTTCGCGGGGCCGTGGTCGGTCAGCGGGCCTGGGATCGGGAAGTACGGGAGCGGGCGCCCGGTCGGGCCGACACGCTCGCGGCGCTGACGGGCAGCGTCGGGCGCGAGCGTGGCCGCGTACTCGGGGTCCGGCTCGTACTCGGCGTCGGGGTCGTAGAAGTGCCCCTCGGGCAGTTCGTCGTAGTCGGCGAAGTGGGTGCGTTCGCCACTTCGGTCGCCGGCCATGGCGTTCACGTGATGGCCATCCATGCTCTGGGGTGCTGTCTGCGTCTGCAGGGGGCTGCTCTGACGGGCGGCAAAGGTACGGACCGCGACGGAGCCGACAGCCTCGAGCCCCGCGGGACCTTGCTCCCTCGCAACCGTTCCTGGTTGACCACCCCCGGGAGTAAATGTCGACTCATTCACAAGTCGTCTTACCTCCTTGGTGACCAGGAAACTTCTAGATAGGTCAGCGTGGCACCATGCCGACGGTTGGCGACTCTATGGCGTGTCACCGGTCCGCAGCAACACAATCCGCCGTACCCGGCCCGATGTGTCGGCAACGGAACACCCTTGTGTCAAGGGTGCACGGCGTCGGTTCGAAGCGTTTCGCGGGTGCGCGAATCGGTTAAAGGGTTACGTTCGAGGCGAGTTGACCAAGTCCGCATTGATGCGTAAGTGATACGCATACGGCCGGACCCCTCACAAGGTCCGGCCGCAGGCGTGAGATTGACGACTTCCGTTGACGAAAGTGGTCGATGAGTCGTCGGCGTCAGCCGAGCAGGGACTCCAGCTCGGTGTACTCGAGGCCGTGGGACTCGGCGACCTCGCGGTAAACGACCTTGCCGTCATGGGTGTTGAGGCCCAGGGCGAGCGCCGGGTCGCGGCGCAGGGCCTCGACCCAGCCGCGGTTCGCGAGCTCGACGATGTACGGCAGCGTGGCGTTCGTCAGCGCGTACGTCGACGTGTTGGGCACGGCGCCGGGCATGTTGGCGACGCAGTAGAAGACCGAGTTGTGGACCGGGAAGGTCGGCTCGGCGTGCGTCGTCGGGTGCGAGTCCTCGAAGCAGCCGCCCTGGTCGATCGCGATGTCGACAAGGACACTTCCCGGCTTCATGCGGGAGACGAGCTCGTTGGTGACCAGCTTCGGGGCCTTGGCACCCGGGATGAGGACGGCACCGATGACGAGGTCGGCCTCGAGGCACGCCTTCTCGAGCTCGAAGGCGTTGGAGACGACGGTCTGGATCTTCGTACCGAAGATCTTGTCGGCTTCCTTGAGCTTGTTGATGTCGCGGTCGAGCAGGGTCACGTGGAAGCCCATGCCGATGGCGATCTGCGCGGCGTTCCAGCCGGAGACGCCGCCGCCGATGACGACGGCCCTGGCGGCGAGCACGCCCGGGACACCGCCCGGCAGGACACCGCGGCCGCCGTTGGCGGCCATCAGGTGGTAGGCGCCGACCTGCGGGGCCAGGCGGCCCGCGACCTCGGACATCGGGGCGAGCAGCGGGAGCGCGCGGTTCGGGGTCTCGACCGTCTCGTACGCGATGGCGGTGGTGCCGGACTCGAGGAGCGCGTCCGTGCACTCCTTGGAGGCGGCGAGGTGCAGGTAGGTGAAGAGCGTCTGGTCCTTGCGGAGGCGGTGGTACTCCTCCGCGATCGGCTCCTTGACCTTCAGGAGCAGGTCAGCGGTGGCCCAGACCTCGTCGGCGGTGCCGAGGATCTGCGCACCGGCCGAGACGTACTCGTCGTCCGTGATCGAGGAGCCGACACCGGCGTTCTGCTCGACGAAGACCTGGTGGCCGTTGCGCACGAGCTCGTGCACACCGGCGGGGGTGATGGCCACCCGGAACTCGTTGTTCTTGACCTCGCGGGGGATGCCGACCTTCATCGTCGATCACGGTCCTTGGCTCAGGGATTTCTCGGGCAATGCACTACATACCAGCGCGTCAGGGGGCGCACCGGGAGACACCACGGAAGTACGCGGCGGAGCCAGTCTAATGAAGGATTTCTAGCTGTCTAGCCTTTCAAAGCATCAATCTTCTTCGGATGCACTGCGGATTTCGTAGGTGTCAGCGCCCTGTTCTGGGGTCTTTCCTTCGATCGGCAGCTCCTCTCCCAGCATGCGCTCGGCCGCACCACGGTGCAGTTTGGCGGCCGCGGGGTCGCCGAGCCGGTCGAGCGTGTCGGCCAGGCGGAGCTGCAGCGCGGCCTGCAGTCGCACGTCCTTGGCCTGGCGCGCCCACTCGACCGCTTCATGACAGGTGCGCAGCGACTCCTCGGGCCGGCCCGCGTACTCCTGGACACGCGCCATCTCGCTCAACGCCCGCGCCTGAGCTGCGACATCACCCTCCTTGCGGTACCCGGCGGCGGCCGAGCGCCAGCTGCGCAGCGCGTCGCCGTAGCGGCCCGCGTACGTGTTCACCGTGCCGATGCGTCCGTGCAGCCGCGCGGCGTCGGCGCGCTCGCCGCGGGTGAGCCGCTGGGCGAGGGCGCGCCCGTACCAGTCGGCGGCCCGGTGCCAGTCCCCCAGCTCCTGGTACGTGCCGCCTACGGATTCCATCGCGCGGCCGGTCGCGTACGGGTCCCTGGCTTCGCGTCCGGCGTCCAGAGCGGCCCGGTAGCGGGTGAGCGCCTCCTGGGTGCGGCCGGTCCGCGCGTCGAGGTCGGCGAGGTTCAGGAGGGCCGCGGCCTTCTCGCGGGGCAGCTTCCTGCGCTCGGCGACGTCGAGGACGAGGCGGTGGATGCCGTAGAGGTCGGGGGCGGCGGCTTCGGTGCCGACGTGGGCGGCCAGGGCCCGCGTCAGGGCCGCCATCAGGCGCCTGGCCAGGGTGTCGAGCTCCCCGTCGGCGACGGCGAGGCGGGCGGCGGCCAGGAGCGCGGGCCGCCGGACCCGCAGCCACTCGGCGCCCGCAGCGGGGTTCGGGAAGCGCAGGGCGCGGGGCAGCCCCGCGAGCTTCTTGCGGGCGGGCGAGCCTTCCGGTTCGGTGATCGCGCGGCAGGACTGGAGCAGGCGCACCGTGCGCTCCAGCATCCGGGCGCGGGCGAGCTGCACCTCGCCGGGCCGGTCGTGGGCCTCGGTCAGGCCCCGCAGCAGCGGCATCAGGCAGCCGGGCACCTCGTACTGCGGCTGCTCGGAGTCGATCCGCCCGACCAGGCCCAGCACGGTGAAGTCGTCGAGGGTGGTCTGGGCGGCGGAGACCGAGCAGCCGGCCAGCGCGGACGCGGTGTGCGGGTCGACATGGCCCTCGGGAGCGAGGGACAGGTAGCGCAGTATCCGGGCGGCGGGCACCGGCAGGGACGCGTAGGAATGCTGGAAGACGCGGGCGAGCGCGGGCCCGTCGTCGGCCTGGGCGTGCAGCTGCTTGGCCAGGTCCGCCACGGCCTCCTTGGGACGTACGGCGAGCCAGCCGCCCGCCAGCATCAGCGCCGCGGGCTGGGACCCGCACTCCTCGACGAGGGACTCCGCGGAGCGCGGGTCGACGGTGATGCGGACCGATCCGGTGTGCCGGCCGAGCAGCTCGAGGGCGGATTTCGTGTCGAGGCCGCCGAGCGTGCAGGGCCGCACGTCGGAGATCCCGGTCAGCGGCCCCTCGGACACGGCGACGACCAGACAGTCGGGGGTTTCCGGCAGCAGCGGGTCGACCTGTTCGGCGTCCGCCGCGTCGTCGAGGAACAGCACGGCCCGTCGTACGGAGAGTCCTTCGCGCAGCCGCTCGGCGAGGTCGTCCTCGCCCTCGCCGGGGGGCGCCGGGAGGTCGAGGCTGTCGAGGAGTTCGCGCGCGGTGCGTTCGGTGGGGACGCGGGTGCCGTCCGGGGCGGTGAGGCGGGTACGCAGGATGCCGTCCGGGTAGCCGGCGGCGACCTGGCTCAGGAGTTCCTCGGCGAGCGCGGTGCGACCGGATCCGGGACGGCCGGCGATGAGCAGCACGCGCGCGCGTGGCGCTTTGCGTCCGGCGATCGTGTCGAGTCCGGCGCGCTCGATGTCGGCGCGCAGTTCCTTCAACTCACGGCTGCGGCCCAGGAACTGACTGCTCTTCAGTCCGTCCTTCGGTTCGACCGCCTGATCCGTCACGGGCCACGCTCCGTCCACCTGTGCCGAACCCGCCGGGGGTTCGGGCGGGACGCTTTGAGAGCCTAGTTCAGGCGGAACGGCGTTCCCTGGCGGGCGGCGCGGGGATGTCCCTCAATCGGATCAGCGGATGGTGTGACCAGAGGGGCCGACAGGAATCGGCCCCTCCGGTGCACAGCCCGCGCCTACGCCTCGAACGGACGGGCGGGCCAGGGAGCCTCGGCCGGCCGCAGCGACTCCAGGCCGCCACCGGCCTGCGCGGCGGTCAGCGCGAGCGCCCCCACCACCAGGCAGTTGTTGTGCAGCTCGCCGGCCAGCACGCCGCGTACGAGCTCCTCCAGGGGGACGCGGGCCAGCTCCATGTCGGCCTCCTCGTCCTCCACCTCGAAGCGCTCGCCCTCCGCCTCGGACAGGTCGCGGGCCAGGAAGACGCGGACGGCCTCGGAGCAGCCGCCGGGGGTCGTGTAGACGTCGGTGAGGACGCGCCAGTCCTCGGCCTTGACGTGCGCCTCCTCGTAGAGCTCGCGCTGGGCCGCGTGCAGCGGGTTCTCGCCGGGGATGTCGAGCAGTCCGGCCGGGATCTCCCAGAGCTTGTGCCGCACGGGGTGGCGGTACTGCTTGAGGATCAGGACGCGGCCGTGGTCGTCGAGGGCGAGGACGGCTACGGAGCCTGGGTGGACCTGGTAGTCGCGGCGGACGACCGAGCCGTCGGGCATGACCACGTCGTCGGTGCGCACAGAGGTCTTGTTCCCGACGAAGGGGGTCGCGGTCGCCCGGACCTCCCACTCCTCGGCGGTGTCCTTGATCGTCGTCATGTCGACACGTCCTCCTACGCACGTAAACAGAAACCGGGGCACGCACCCCAAAAGGCACGTACCCCGGCAACCGTACAACCCTTGTCCTACATGGCTTACTTGGCCTTCTTGCCGTTCGCCGCGCCGCCGGTCTTGCGCTCGACGGCCGCCTTCACGAGGCCCGCGAAGAGCGGGTGCGGGCGGGTCGGGCGGGAGCGGAGCTCGGGGTGCGCCTGGGTCGCGACCAGGTAAGGGTGCACCTCGCGCGGGTACTCCACGTACTCGACGAGCTTGCCGTCCGGCGACGTGCCGGAGAACTGCAGACCGGCGTTCTTCTCCAGCTCGGCGCGGTAGGAGTTGTTCACCTCGTAGCGGTGACGGTGGCGCTCCTCGACGTACTCCTTGCCGTCGTACACCTCGCGCGCGATGGAGCCCTCGGCGAGCTTCGCCGGGTACATGCCCAGGCGCATGGTGCCGCCCATGTCGCCCTCACCGGCGACGATGTCGAGCTGCTCGGCCATCGTGGAGATGACCGGGTGGGCGGTGGCGGCGTCGAACTCGGTGGAGTTCGCGTCGGGGATGTCGGCCAGGTTCCGAGCGGCCTCGATCACGATGCACTGCAGGCCGAGGCAGAGGCCGAGCAGCGGGATCTTGTTCTCGCGGGCGTACTGGATCGCGCCGACCTTGCCGGACACACCGCGGTCGCCGAAGCCGCCGGGGATGCAGATCGCGTCCACGTCGCCGAGCTGCTTCTTGGCGCCGGCCGCGGTCTTGCAGTCGTCGGACGCGACCCACTTGATCTTGACGCGGGCCTTGTTGGCGAAGCCGCCGGCGCGCAGCGCCTCGGTCACCGACAGGTAGGCGTCGGGCAGGTCGATGTACTTGCCCACGAGCGCCATGACGATCTCGTGGTCGGGGTTGTGGACGCGGTCGAGCAGGTCGTCCCAGGTCGTCCAGTCCACGTCACGGAACGGCAGGTCCAGCTTGCGCACGACATAGGCGTCCAGGCCCTCGGTGTGCAGGACCTTCGGGATGTCGTAGATCGACGGGGCGTCGATGGCCGCGACGACGGCCGCCTCGTCGACATCGCACATCAGGGAGATCTTGCGCTTGATCGCGATGGGCACCTCGCGGTCGGCGCGCAGGACGATCGCGTCCGGCTGGATACCGATGTTGCGCAGTGCGGCGACCGAGTGCTGGGTCGGCTTGGTCTTCAGCTCGCCGGAGGGGCCGATGTAGGGCAGCAGCGAGATGTGCACGACGAAGACGTTGTCGCGGCCGACCTCGTGGCGGACCTGACGGACGGTCTCCAGGAACGGCAGGGACTCGATGTCACCGACCGTGCCGCCGACCTCCGTGATGACGACGTCGACGTCGTCCGTGGCCATGCGGCGGATGCGGTGCTTGATCTCGTTCGTGATGTGCGGGATGACCTGGACGGTGTCGCCGAGGTACTCGCCGCGCCGCTCCTTGGCGATCACCTGCGAGTAGACCTGGCCGGTGGTGACGTTGGCCGTGCCGTCCAGATCCACGTCGAGGAAGCGCTCGTAGTGGCCGATGTCCAGGTCCGTCTCGGCGCCGTCGTTGGTGACGAACACCTCACCGTGCTGGAAGGGGTTCATCGTGCCGGGGTCGACGTTCAGGTACGGGTCGAGCTTCTGCATCGTGACCCGCAGACCACGCGCCTTGAGGAGCGCACCCAGGCTGGAGGCCGTCAGCCCCTTGCCGAGGGAGGAAGCGACACCCCCGGTGACGAAGATGTGCTTGGTCGTCGTGGATTTGGGCGTCATGGCCAAGAGGGGGCTCCCGTGGTCGCGGTCTGGAATGCGTACCGGCTTGCCTGGTCCGGAGATTTCCGGGGGTGCCGTCGCTGCGGTTCGGGGGCTTCGACTGCTTGCAGAAGCGCACCGGTCCACGGGCTACCAGGGTAACAGCGAGTGGGCGAGGCCGCTTCCGGCCACGCTCCGCACATGCCTCACCACAGCATCACAGAAGCCTCACCCACCGCTCACTCTTTCGGCCCACCTTGGTTGCCGGGACGGGCGCGCGGATCACTGCGCTGCGTCGTATCCTGCTCGGACACTCGCTGCCGAGCCAGGCCGGCAAACGGCACTACCCCCGCCCGTTACTCCCGGAACAAGAGCTCGTCAGTTCGTTTTTACGACGACGCACCAACACGAACCCTTGACCGCAGAGACCGCAGAGCGATCGCCCTTCCGGGGGCGTACGTGGCCGTTCGACTGGAGATGCACGTGGCCGGGCGCATCGAGGACTACGCACTCATCGGAGACATGCAGACCGCTGCCCTGGTCTGCCGGGACGGAACAGTCGACTGGCTGTGCCTCCCACGCTTCGACTCGCATGCCATTTTCGCCGGCCTGCTCGGCACGGAGGAACACGGCTTCTGGCGGCTGGGACCGGCGCACGCCGCGGAGGCCGAACCGCCGACCGCGGCGCGCCGGACGTACCGCGGCGATTCACTGATCCTCGAATCCGAGTGGGACACCCCCCGCGGGACGGTCCGAGTGACCGATTTCATGCCGCCGCGTGACGGCGCACCGCAGCTGATCCGGATCGTGGAGGGCATCAGCGGCCGCGTCCCGATGCGCTCGGCGCTGCGCATGCGTTTCTCGTACGGGCGGATCGTGCCGTGGGTGCACAAGGTCGACGGCCGCACGGTCGCTGTCGCGGGCCCCGACTCCGTGTGGCTCGACTCGTCCACGGAGACGTACGGCAAGAACCTGACGACGTACTCGGACTTCACGGTGGCGCCGGGTGACCGGATCGCGTTCACCCTCTCGTGGCAACCCTCGCACCAGAAGCCTCCGGCCCTCCCCGACCCCGAGGGGTCACTTGAGGCGACGGAGGAGTTCTGGGGCGAGTGGGTCGAGCACTGTACGTACCACGGGCCCTACCGCGAGGCTGTGGTCCGTTCGCTGATCACGCTGAAGGCACTGACGTACGCGCCGACCGGCGGCATCGTCGCCGCGCCGACGACATCGCTGCCGGAGGAGATCGGCGGTGTCCGCAACTGGGACTACCGCTACACCTGGCTGCGCGACGCGGCGATCACCCTCTCGTCCATGCTGCGCACCGGCTACCGCGAAGAGGCCCGCGCCTGGCGCGACTGGCTGCTGCGCGCGGTCGCGGGCGACCCCGAGAACCTGCAGATCATGTACGGGATCGCGGGCGAGCGCGAGCTGGGCGAGGCGGAGCTCGACTGGCTGCCCGGCTACGAGAACTCGGCGCCGGTGCGGGTCGGCAACGGCGCGGCGCACCAGCTCCAGCTGGACGTCTACGGCGAGGTCACCGAGGCGCTGCACCTGGCGCACATGACGGGCCTGACCCGCAACGACTACGCGTCCCTGCTCCAGCTCAAGCTGATCCGCTACCTGGAGAAGCACTGGGACGAGCCGGACGAGGGTATCTGGGAGGTCCGCGGGCCGCGCCGGCACTTCGTTCACTCGAAGGTGATGGCGTGGGTCGCCGTGGACCGCACGATCAAGCTGATCGAGTCGGGTGACGCGGACGGGCCGCTGGAGAAGTGGCGCGGGCTGCGCGACGACATCCACCGGGACGTGTGCGAGCGGGGCTACGACAAGGAACGCAACACGTTCACCCAGTCGTACGGCTCGAAGGAGCTGGACGCCTCGCTGCTCCTGATCCCGCAGATGGGCTTCCTGCCGCCCGACGACAAGCGCGTCATCGGCACGATCGAGGCGATCCAGCGGGAGCTCTCGACGCCGGACGGCTTCATCCTGCGGTACCCGACGACGGGCGAAGACGCGGGCGTCGACGGCCTGGAGGGCGACGAGGGCGCGTTCCTCGCCTGCTCGTTCTGGATGGCCGACGACCTGGCGATGATCGGCCGCGTGGACGAGGCCCGCACGCTCTTCGAGAAGCTCCTGTCGCTCCGCAACGACCTGGGGCTGCTCGCCGAGGAGTGGGACTCACGTCTGCAGCGCCAGGTCGGCAACTTCCCGCAGGCGTTCAGCCACGTGCCGCTGATCGACACGGCCCTGCGGCTGACGGCCTCGGGGGCGTACGGCGGCTAGCCCGGTGTAGGTTCCCGTTTCCCGTGTCGTATTCCGTGCGGCGATGTCGTCGCCATGTCGGATACGACACGGCAGCGGGATTAATGCCTCCAGCGTCGGTAGTTCCACCCTTTGTGTATCGGATCGCCCCGGTCGTCATCAATGCGAACGACCGGGGCATGCCAGCAGCGTCGGCGGTGATCAAGCCGCCCTGAAGGAGCGTGGCTTGGGGGTCCGATGAGCAGGGCGAGTCTGGCCGGGCCAGTGCAGCTGAGCGTGCGGCGAGCTGACCAGGGTCTGGAGGAGGATCTGGAGTGGGCGTCCGTCTCACTCGATCTCCTGCGGAACGCGCAGCCGTGGCGAACGTTCCGCTGGCACAGGGGCCAGAAGCACTACTCCGGGACGTACTGGTCGGCGACGGTAGGCGACCACGTGATCTACGAGTCGCGGCTGGAGCTGGGGCGGCTGCTGTTCGCGGACTTCGATCCTGAGGTCCGGCACATCGTCGCTCAGCCGTTCCTGATCAAGGCCGAGGTGCAGGGCAAGCTACGGCGGCACATCCCGGACTATCTGCTGCTCACGGACGGCGGCCCGGTAGTCGTGGATGTCAAACCGCGGCATCGGCTGGAGCGGCCGCAGATCGCCTTCACCTTCGCGTGGACGAAGCAGGCCGTCGAGTCCCGTGGGTGGCAGTACGAGGTCTGGAGCGAGCCGGACCCCTGTGAACTGGAGAACGTCCGCGTTCTGGCCGGCTATCGCCGGAGCTGGCTCTTCGCCCCTGTCCTCCTGGACGGCCTGCGCAGTACGGAGCTCGATGGAAGGACGCTGGGAGATGCCTTCCGGCTCCTGCCCGAACGTCCTCGGCCGCTGGTGAAGTCGGCGGTGCTGCATCTGCTGTGGTCGGGGCACGTATCGACGGATCTGGACCGGCCGCTGTGCGCTGGGGCCGTGCTGAAGCGGGCGGCGTGAGCGGGGCCGGCACGCGGCTGGGCGTCGGGACGCGCTTGCGGCTCGACGGCGAGACGGTCGAGGTCGTGGAGTTCGTGAGCCTGGCCACCGGGATGGAGGTCATCCTCAAGGACGCACGTCACCGACTAGTGAGGATGTCGGTGCGCGAGCTGCTGGCCTCGCAACGTGCGCAGATGATCCCCACCGTGCCGGGGCCGGCCGCCGATGACGGGGAGCTGGCTGCTGTGGTGCTGACCCGGCTGTCCAAGGAGGAGAGGAAGGATGTCCTGGAGCGCGCTGAGCACGTCCGGGAGATGCTGACGGGCTACCGTTCCGGCGCCGAGGGGCTGGCACGGCAGGGCGAGCCCCGGCCTGAATACGCTCCCGGCCGATCGATGGGACAGCGGTATACGGCCAAGGCGTCCGAGCTCGGTGTGACCAAGCGAACGGTGGAGCGCTGGGCACAGGCCTTCCTCGCGAACGGCGAGGCCGGGCTCGTCCCGAAAAGGGGAAAGGCGGAGTGCGGGCTGGCCAACGCCGATCCGCGCTGGGTGGAGGCGGCCGAGGAGGTGCTGGGCGAGTACGCGGAGGAGTCCCGTCCCTCAGTGAAGCTGGTGCTGGAGCGGGTGCAGGCCCGTTTGGAGGTGCGTTTCGGGCCGGGAGCGGTGCCACTGCCCAAGCGGACGGCGGGTTACCGGTGGATGCAGGAGCTTGAGCGGCGTCGGCCAACCTTCCGGCTGAGTACCAAGCGGAACCGGGAGATCGCCGATCGTCCCGACGGTGTCTACGGGAAACTGCGGCCGACCCGGCCGGGCGAGTACGTGCTGATGGACACCACTCGGTTGGACGTCTTCGCTCTGGATCCGGCCACGCTGCGGTGGGTGCAGGCGGAGCTGACCGTCGCGATGGACTGGTACACCCGCTGCATCACTGGCATTCGGGTCACTCCGGTGTCGACGAAGGCGGTGGATGCGGCAGCCGTCCTGTTCCAGACCTACCGGCCCCGGCCGATCCCGCCAACCTGGCCCAAGGAGGCGGCGTGGCCCGACCACGGCATCCCCCGGGGTGTGCTCGTGGATGCCGAGGCGGTTCACGGCCCGATCACGGGGGCTACCGGTCCGGCTCTGGTGCCGGAGACGCTTGTGGTGGACCACGGCAAGATCTATCTCTCTGAGCATCTGACCAGCGTCTGCCGCCGGTTGGGGATCTCTTTGCAGCCGGCCCGGCTGCGGACAGGCCGGGACAAGGGCCCGATCGAGAGATTCTTCAGGGCGCTGCGGGAGGACCTGCTCCAGGTGCTGCCCGGCTACAAGGGACCCGACATCCACTCGCGCGGGCTCAACCCGGAGAAGGACGCGTTCTTCCTCCTAAACGAACTTGAGGCGATCGTCCGCGAGTGGACCGCCATGGTCTATCACCGGCGGCCGCACAGTGGGCTGGTCGACCCGCACCTGCCGAAGCTGGAATTGTCACCGACGGCGATGTTCGAGCACGGGCTCGCGCGGGCCGGCTACATCGAGGTCCCGCGCGATCCGGACCTTGCCTACGAGTTCCTGCAAGTCACCATGCGGACCGTCCAGCACTACGGCGTCGAGATCGACGGCCGCCGATACAACGGGGAGGGTCTTGACGGCCTGCGGGACATGGCCGGCTCCGGCATCGAGCTGTCCAAGCGGCGCCATGCCTTCTGCGCGGATCCGGACGACATCAGCCGCATCTACTTCCGCGACGTGAAACACACGTGGCGCACGCTGCGCTGGGAGCACGCACCGAGTCTCCAGATGCCGCTGAGCGAAGAAGCCTTGCAGTTCGCCCGGCGCCTGGCGGCGAGGAAGTACACCTACCCCAACGACCGACTCGCCGTCGCGCTGCTGCTGGAACGGTGGAATCTCGGGCTCGGCGACTCCCTCGTCGAACGGCGGATGGCGCTTCGGCTCTCCCGGGAGCAGAACGCCCTTGGACTGCCCTCTGAGCGGCCCGCTCCGGTCAGTGACCTGCCGTCGGTCGCCCACGTTCTGTCCCTGCCTGAGCAGCCCGCGGCGCCCGCTGTCGAGCCTGCCGCAGAGACTGAAGCGGGGGATGTCGACGCTGACGGCCTGGAGGAACTGGGCGAGGAACTGGACTTCTATGCCACGGCCCTGAAGGACGTCGACGACGATGACCGTTCCCGCACTGCCGCCGACCCGGATGACCTTCGTTCCCGGCTCGATCACCTCACGCTGTCCCGCAAGGAGGGTTTCCAGCGGCTGGCGGACGCCCCGCCACGGCCGCAGCCCGACCGGCTCACCCGCCGCCGGATCAAGCTGCTGGGTGAGGCGGCCTTGGAGGAGTACAACCGCGGCCGGCGCAAGTGGCACGCCAATCTCGGTCCGCTGCGGACCCCGCAGATGGACGCCCTGCACGAGGACCTGTGG
Source organism: Streptomyces sp. NBC_01003 (assembly GCF_045162695.1). Classification (NCBI taxonomy): domain Bacteria; kingdom Bacillati; phylum Actinomycetota; class Actinomycetes; order Kitasatosporales; family Streptomycetaceae; genus Streptomyces; species Streptomyces sp. NBC_01003. The sequence continues at coordinate 7,648,519 of NZ_CP108707.1, read as the reverse complement.
GACATCTTCGACAGCAACGACCAGGACGGCGACAAGGCCAAGGGCAGCATCGCCCTGGACGCCTTCCCCGGGCTGGGCAAGACGACGGCCGTTCTCGCCTTCGCCCGAAAGCTCCACCGCCGCGTCATCCTGGAAGAAGGCCAGCTCACCCACGCCGGGCACGAACGGTGGCCGGTCTGCCGGGTCGGCCTGACCGCCAACACCGGAATGCGCGACTTCAACCGGGCGATCCTGGAGTACTACGGGCACCCAGGCAGATTCCGCGGCACCGCCGCGGAGTTCGGCTACCGCGCCCTGGACTGCGTCCTGTCGGCCGAGACGAAGCTCTTGATCGTTGATGATCTGCACTTTCTTCGCTGGAGAAACAAATCCGGCATCGAAGTGAGCAACCACTTCAAGTACATCGCTAACGAGTTCCCCGTCACCTTGCTGATGATCGGGGTCGGGCTGGAGGCCAAGGGGCTGTTCAGCGAGGGCGGCAGCTACACCAACGCAGTCCTGGCCCAGACCGGGCGCCGCACCACCCCCCTTGATCTGGCTCCCTTCACGATCGATTCCGAACAAGGCCGCACCGACTGGCGCAACACTCTGCTCGCGATCGAGGAACGCGTCGTTCTGGCGGAGAAGTACCCCGGCATGCTCGCGGACGATCTGTCCGACTACATGTTCGCCCGCAGCACCGGACATATCGGCTCACTCATGACACTGGTCAACCGCGGTTGTCAGAGAGCCGTACGCACCGGCGCCGAGCGCCTGGACAAGGCACTGCTGGACCAGGTCAAGAACGACGCCGCCGCCGAGAAAGCCCGCGAGGAGCTTCAGCAAGCCCTCGACTCAGGCCGCCTGGCCAGCCGGCCGAAGAAGGCGGCATGAACGAACTGCGGACCCTGACGATCCGCGTGACACCGCTGCCGGGCGAGAGCATGGACAGCTGGCTGGAAGCACTCGCCCGTCGCTGCTGGATGCCGTTGCCCGCGCTGTTGTCCACCCTCCAGCTGCCGCCGCCCGAACGCATCCACCAGCTCGTCACGGGCCTGCCCGAACAGCGTCTGCGGGCCCTGGAGGAATGCCTCCGGCTCCCCACGGGCCGACTCGACCAGACCATCGCTCAGGCAGACCTCTTCGGCCGTCGCGCACCGCGCTGCCGCTTCTGCCCGCAATGCCTGGAGGAGACGCAGGGACGCTGGATGCTGCGCTGGTGGCTGCCCTGGACGTTTGCCTGCACCCGGCACCGAGCCCTGCTTCACCCGATCTGCCCCCGCTGCAAATACCCTCCACGCCAGACGATTCCGAGTGAAGTCCACCAGCAACGCCCCGGCCAGTGCCTGAACAAGCCCACACGCCGAAGAGGCAGGTGTGGCACCGACCTGAGCACCGCCCGACCGTTGCCGCTTGCGCCGCAGCATCCTCTCCTCAGCACTCAGGAGCAGCTCGACCTCATCCCCGTCCATGGACACGACGTCCCCGAATCCGTGTTCGCGAACGTGGACCGGCTGCTCGCCAAGCCGACGACCCAACTTGCGCCAGTTGACCTCGCCACCCTGGACGCTACCTCACGCAGAGCCTGGGAACAGGCACTCAGCGAGGTCACCGACCCCACCACGCAGTTCGGCAGATGGCGCCTGCGGGAACGCGCCCATGCCCTCCTTACACCCGAGTTCCTGCACCGGGAGCACGAGGAGCGCAGGAGGTCTTTGCGGGAGCTGGCCGAGAGTCTCGGTCTGCCACAACGCATCGTGGTCCAGCGGGCCAAGGATCTCGGCATCAAGATCCATCCCGGAGGTACCCGCCCTCACCATTTCGATGACGACTGGCTGCGTGATCAATATGTGGTCCAGCTACGCAGCGTTCGGGACATCGGCCGCGCAGCCGGCACGTGTGACGGGCCCGTCCAGCGTCGTCTCGCCGAGCTCGGTATCGCCATCCGCCCCGTCGGCGCCCACAGCCGACGAGACATGCTCGCGAAGCTCGACGACTCGGTGCCCCGCGACATCCGGGCAGCGGTGGAAGGCACTCTGCACGGCTGGCTGCGCCTGCACCGCTTCCAGATCCACATGGCCTTGCCGACCCTGTCGGCCACCGCGGACTATCTCAACGTGGAGCGCGGCGCGCTGAGTATGCAGTTCAGCCGGTTGGAGCGCGCCGTCGGCGCGGAACTGTTCCGCCGGGTGGCTTTGTTAGTGAGTTACGAGAGCGCCTGTAGCTCAGGGGCGAGAGCACTCCCTTCCACGGGAGAGTGATGTCGCCGAGTTTTGAGAGCACCTGGATGCTTGCTTCGGGACCATGGTTGTGCTCTGCACGACGAGGGGGCCGGGGTGCTGCCGAAGTCCAAGGTCGATCTGTACGCGGCGATCCGCCGTGATGCGCGTCAGGGCCTGTCGAACCGTGCCCTCCAGCGGAAGTACGGCGTCGGGTTCCTGACCGTGCAGAAGGCGTTGTCGTCGGCCTGGCCGGAGCCGCGCAAGAAGCTGCCGCCGCGGGCGACCCGGCTGGATCCTTTTAAGCCGTTGATCGACGAGATGCTGCGGGCGGACCTGGACGCGCCGCGCAAGCAGCGCCACACGGTGAAGCGGATCTTCGAGCGGCTGCTGGATGAGCACGGTGCGGACGAGATCTCTTACCAGATGGTCCGCGGGTACGTGGCCACGCGCCGTGAGGAGATCCGGGTCCAGGTCGGTCGGGGTGTGGTGGAGGCGTTCGTCCCGCAGACCCACAAGCCCGGGGCAGAGGCGGAAGTCGACTTCGGGGACGTGACGGTGCGGTTGGCCGGCGAGGTGGTGACCTGCTACCTGTTCGCGTTCCGCCTGTCCTACTCGGGCAAGGCGGTGCACCGCATCTTCGCGTCGGCCGGACAGGAGGCGTTCTTCGAGGGCCACGTCCACGCTCTCAACGTGCTGGGTGGAGTGCCGACCGGGAAGGTCCGCTACGACAACCTTAGAGCCGCAGTTGCCCGGGTTCTGGGCTTCTCGCGGCAGCGGGTGGAGGCCGAACGCTGGACCGCGTTCCGCTCGCACTACGGCCTGGAAGCTCTCTACTGCCAGCCCGGAATCCGCGGTGCCCACGAAAAGGGCGGGGTCGAGGGCCAGATTGGCTGGTTCCGCAGAAACCACCTCGTCCCCGTCCCGGAAGTCGACACCCTCGCCGAGCTCAACGCCATGATCGAGCGGTGGGACGAGGCGGACAACGCCCGGAGGATCCGCTCACGGCCCCGCACGATCGGCGAGTACTTCGCCTCCGAACAGCCGCTGCTGGCACCGCTGCCGGAGGAACCGTTCGAGACGGGCCGGCTCTTCACATTGCGGGTTGACCGCTATAGCCAGATCAGCGTCCGGACCAACCGCTATTCGGTACCGGTGCGGCTGATCGGCCGGAGTGTCCGAGCGATGCTGCATGCGTCTGAACTGGTCGTTTACGACGGCCGCGAGGAGGTTGCCCGGCACGAGCGGCTGATCGCCAAGGGCGGCACCCGGCTTGAGCTGGACCACTACCTGGAGGCCCTCGTGCGCAAGCCCGGCGCCCTGCCGGGCGCGACGGCGCTCGACCAGGCTCGCTCCGCGGGCAGGTTCACCCCGGTCCACGACGCCTGGTGGGCGGCGGCCGTCAAGGCCCACGGCGAACGGGATGGCACCCGCGCGCTCATCGAAGTCCTCCTTCTTGGCCGGCACCTGCCTCACGAGCACTTGGTCACGGGCCTTGCTGCAGCCTTGAACACGGGCGCGCTGACCGCGGACGCCGTCGCGCTTGAGGCCCGCAAGGCTGCGGAAGAGGACAGCAACACCCCTGCGGAGCACGTGCCGCCGACGGCCGACCGGTCGAAGGTCACCTCCTTGACCTCACGCCGGTTGGCGCACCTGCCTCCCGACAAGCGTCCGCTTCCCTCGGTCGCCCACTACGACCAGCTGCTGCGACTGCGTCGGCCGGACCGCCCCACATCCTGAAGGAGAACGACTGTGACCATTCCCCGCCAGCGAGGACTCACTGAGCAGGCTGCCACCGCGGCGGTCGACCAGGCATGCCGGATGCTGCGGCTGCCGACCATCCGGTCCCAGTTCCCAGAACTCGCCGAGACCGCCGGTCGAGAGCAGATGTCCTACCTCGGCTTCCTCTCCGAGCTGCTGCTGGCCGAGTGCGACGACCGGGCCCGGCGCCGCTCCGAGCGCCGGATCAAGGCCGCCGGGTTTCCCCGTGACAAGTCGCTTCGCAAGTTCGACTTCGATGCCAATCCGAACATTGACGCCGCCTTGATCCACACCCTCGCCAAGTGTGAATGGATCAAGAAGAGCCTGCCGCTCTGCCTCATCGGCGACTCCGGCACCGGCAAGTCCCACCTGCTGATCGCCCTCGGCACCGAAGCAGCGATGGCCGGCTACCGGGTCAAGTACGTGCTGGCCACAAAGCTCGTCAACGAGCTCGTCGAAGCCGCAGACGAGAAGCAGCTGACCAAGACGATCGCCCGCTACGGCCGCGTTGATCTTTTGTGCATCGACGAGCTCGGCTACATGGAGCTCGACCGCCGCGGCGCCGAACTCCTCTTCCAGGTTCTGACCGAGCGGGAGGAAAAGAACAGCGTGGCGATCGCCTCGAATGAGTCCTTCTCTGGCTGGACCAAGACCTTCACCGATCCCCGGCTCTGCGCGGCCATCGTCGACCGCCTCACCTTCGGCGGCAACATCATCGAGACCGGCACCGACTCCTACCGTCTTGCCAAGACTCGAGCGCGGGCTGAACAACAGGCGGCCGGCTGATTCGACGGCGAGATGGTCACTGCGGCAAGGCAGCCCCCGCTTGCCATTCATCGAACTCCCAGGCCGGATAACAGGTGCTCAAATAGGGCAGGTGCCCGTCCCACTCGACGGCTGCCAGTGGCTTCGCGAGCCGGAGGGTGATGTGGCCGGCCGCATCGATGTCGAACCCCCAGGAGAAGCCGACCACCGGCAAGACGCGCCGCTGGGCCTGGTCCAAAGGTGTCCATGCGAGGAAGCTGTGAGCGAGCCAGGCCATGGGTTCACGTTCGGCTCGTGACGGGGCGTCGAACAGAGTGGGGCTGACGCCGAAGAAGGCGTAGGGGGAAGGCGCATCTTCGAACAGGACGAACGGGTCCATATCGAAGTCGACACCGCCGGACGAGTTGTCTGTGGACTGGACCAGCTGGACCCAGCCGAACATGGCTCGATACCCCGTGCCGGGATAGTCCACCACAGCCGTGCAGCACGGAAACCCGCGCGCTTCAGGGTGCTTGCCGACCGTCAACGGCTCATCAACCTGGTTAAGAGCCACCGTCACATTGCCGGTCTCACCATCTCGAGTGAAGGGAAGGATCACGGCATCACCCTGCCAATTGCGCATCATCAGCCACAAGCACCAAAAGAAGACAAGCGTTCGGCCACACCGCGGTGTCAGTTCTAACCAACATCCCGGGCCTGTCGGACCGCCAACCGGTCTCGGACCTCATCTACAGGCGCTCTCGCTTCTCCCCTATGCAGCCAGCCGGGCAACAGGACGTGAACCACAACGCCCCAGCCCCCGGGGCACAGCGTTACTTCGGCAATTGGATGAGACACACATCCGACAACTCATGCACAACGCGCTCGGACACAGCATCGTCCCTATGCCGAACCAGGAGAACCGAGCCGCCGCGCAAGCAGCCTTCGGCGCCGAGTCGCGCACGCTGACCGATCTGACCGACCTCGGCAAGCTCCCGGACAGAATCAGCGTCCCTCTGCCCGTGCTGCCCCTTGCACGGCACCTACTGACCCACGCCGGCCAAGAGGTCTACGCGACAGGACTTCACACCGCTATCGGGATCCCGATCAACACCCTCTACAAGCAGCTGCGCCGTCTGGAAACCGCTGGATGGCTGCGAAGTCGGCGAGAGGCGACAGACGAACGACCGTGCCGCGGCGGACGTGGCCGCACCTACTACACCTTGACCACCCTGGCCCGTCTGATCCCTGTCCACGTTCTCCCGCCGGAAATCTGAGTGGGCGCCCCGAAGGGACTGCTTGATCCCTGAGCTCGTAATACGATCACGAGCACGACTGCCTGCCCTTTCAATCTCCGGGCGGTCCAGTGTCCGGGCTCGTTTTCGTAGCGCACGATCGAGATTGAGCCGCAGCCGAAAGCTTCCGTTCAATGGCGCACCGCGCGCTCGGGCGGGATCCCCGGCCGGTCCTTCGGCAGCAGCATACGCAGGGCACCGGGCCGGATTCCGCACAGGACGGGGAGAGGAAGCCGCACCGCTTCGCCGTCGATGCCGGCGTCCAGATACTGCACATCACCGTGCAGTGTGATGCCGGGAGCGGACCAGGTGACGGCCCCTTCATCCGCCGGGCCGGCACCGCGCTTGTGCTGTCGCAGTTCGCCGCGCAGGTGCCGCAGGAGATCCGGGGGCGCCTGAGTCGGGCGCTTGAGGACGATGGCGCCCAGCTGTCCCGTGGTGAGTGAGAAGCGACGGCCCAGCCAGCGCGGTGTGGCCAGGTGGTAGGGGTTGTTGGAGATCAGCACCACTTGCGGGAACTCGACGGTCCCCCATGGTGTGTCCACGCGGGCCTCGACCCACTGCTTGCCCTTGACGTAGTCGGGCGCCACCGCGGCGAAGGCGCGTGGCTTGTCCTCCCGATACCCGGGCTCCAGCAGGGCGTCGGCGTACATACCGAAAGAGACGTTGTTGACGAAGACACCCGAGCCGATCACCCCCAGGTCCACCTGCGCGGGCTCACCGTCGACCAGAGCGTCCAGCGCCCGCCCCGGATCCCGCAGATCGAGGCCCAGGTCCCGGGCGAAGTGGTTGCGGGTGCCCGCCGGGACCACGACCAGCGACCGGTCCGTGTCTGCGGCCACCGCGGCGACCGCCGACACGGTGCCGTCGCCGCCCGCGACCCCCAACACCTGCGCACCCTCCTCGACGGCCGTCCTCGCGAGCGACGCCGCGTCCCCTTCCGCACTGGTCGTCCAGACCTGGGCTCCCATGTCCTCGGCCCGCCGTACCAGGCCGTAACGAGCCGTCTTGCCGCCGCCCGAGCGTGGATTCGCCACGACCACAACCCGGACACGTGTCCGAGTGCCGGCCATTACCGCACCCGCTCTCGACGTTCAGGCCGACCTTCGGCGGCCCCGTTGACGTAAGACATCGGTCGCCTCCCGGCGGCGTGACTGCGGCATCGGTCGTCAGTGCCGGTTGGCGGCACACCCGTGCGCTGCGGCAGCCGGGCAGATGGACGGCCACAAACGCCCGGTATGGCGCGCGCCGCACGAGCGGGTCGCCGGAGTCTGCGCCGCGATCAGTGCTGAGGGTGCGGGCGGTGGAACAGGGGCCGCCGCTCGGCGGCAGTGCCGCCAGGAGCGAGGCGACCGACTTCGACGCGCATCCTGACGGCCTGGAACACCTCGACCACCCCCAGGACCACGGCCATGATGCCCACCGCCAGGGTGAGTGCGCCGATCGAGGTGAACGGCGAGACGATCAGCACAATTCCCGCCACAGTGCTGATGATCCCGTAGAACAACTGCCAGCCGCGTGCCGGCATGTCCTTGGCGGAGGCCGCCGCAGCCGTCACCATGATGCCGCGCAGCAGCCAGCTGAAGCCGATCCACAGGGCGAGCAGGAAGATCGACTGCAGGGTGCCCCGGAAGCAGATCAGCCCCAGCAGGACGGAGAGCGCACCCGTGAGGAAGTGCAGCACCCGAAGATGCCGGGGGACGTGCGTGCCGAAGGCGGCGGCCAGCTGGAAGACGCCGGTGGCCAGCAGGTAGATGCCGAAGAGTACGCCGACGACCCGCAGCGTTTCCTCAGGCCAGGCGAAAACGACGACGCCCAGGGCGATGGTGGCCAGGCCCATGGTGAGCAGGATCTGCCAGCCCATGTTCGCCAAGGCACCCAGGTCTTCGGTCAGGGGGGCGTCTTGTGGCTCGGTGCCGCGCGCAGGGCCGGTGCCCGAGGAATCGGAGGGATAAGTCATGCCGCTGCCTCCTCCTGGAAGAGCACGGTCGGGTCGTACACCTCCATCGTCACCCAACCGGGCCTGTTTCACCTGGCGGAGGTCTTCGCAAGCCCGATCAGGAACGGCCGCGGCGGCGCAGCAGTCCGCGCAGCCGCGCCCGCAGCGACGGCCCGTCCCCGCGCGGGTCATGCCGGCCGTTCTGTTTCTCCAGATCATCTGCCACGTGGTATCGCTTCACATATGCACTGAAGAACGTCTGCATAGTGGCTACCACCGGAATGGCGATCAGCATGCCGGCCACACCGAGCAGCGCGGTGCCCGCGATCACGGAGCCGAAGGCCACCGCTGGATGGATGTCCACGGTTTTGGACGTGAGTTTCGGCTGGATCAGGTAGTTCTCGAACTGCTGGTAGACCACTACGAAGATCAGCACCACCACCGCGTACCAGGGGTCGACGGCGAACGCGGCCAGGATGGGCACGGCCGCGGCCAGATAGGTGCCGATGACCGGGATGAACTGCGACACCACGCCTACCCACACGGCGAGCGCCGGGGCATACGGCACGCCCAGCAGTGCCAGCATGACGAAGTGGGCGACCGCGGAGATCAGGGCCATCAGCCCACGGGAGTAGAGGTATCCGCTCGTCTTGTCGACCGCGATCTCCCAGGCCCGCAGCACCTCTGTCTGCTTGGCCGGTGGCAGCAGCGAGCACAGCGCGCGGCGCAGCCGGGGGCCGTCCACGGCGAAGTAGAACGCGAACAGGAAGATCGTCAGCAGCCGGAACAGACCGCCCAGCACGGAAGCCGAGAAGTCGAACACGCCGCCCGCGCTCTTCTGCACGTACGTACGCAGCCAGTCCGCGCGCAACAGCCGGCCCTGGATGTCGACCCGCGACAGATCCGTGTGGAACGTCCGGTTGATCCAGCCGATGAAAGAGTCGAAGTACCGCGGGAAGTGCTCGACGATGCCGCTGATCTGGCCCGCCAGGAACGAGCCGAACAGCGCGAAGAACCCCGCCACCACAAGGACCACGGCGAGGCACACCAGAAGGGCGGCCAGGCCCCGGCGCATCCCCCGGGCCACCATCCGGCCGATCGGCGGCTCGATTCCCAGGGCCAGGAAAGACGCGATCAGAATGCCGACCAGCAGACCAGTAAGTCTGTGGAACGCCCAGCTGCCAAGCTGGAAGGCGGCCACCAGGGCAAGCGCAAGCACCATGGCACGCGGCAGCCACCGGGGCATCCGGGCGGCACCGCCCGCCTCTGCGGCCTCGCCTTCGGAAGGCGGGGGCCTTTCAGGCGGCTGCGGCTCCTGGCCGGGGTCCGGCTGCGTCATTGACGGACGTAGGGGAGACCAAGGGGCGCAACAGCCAGCCGGGCGGCCTTGGTTGCACCCAGCGGAGGGGGCTCCGGCCGAGTCGACTGCCTGACCACCAGCTCGGACACGTGCTCGCGGGAGACCACGCCGGTCACCGGCGTGCCGTCGTGGCCCGGCTCACGAGTGCGCATGGACGACGATTCCGGCACAGGCGCGTGGGTGTCCGACCGGCCACGGATCAACGGTCCACACAGAACAGACAGTTCGGGTGGGATTCTGACATCTTCCAGTCTGTTGACCATCACCCTTCTTGTCTAACCGCTGTCGCGCCCCCGCGCATGTCCGCGGCGCCGCTGACCGAGACCGGCGGCGTGCAACGGCGCGGCATATCCGGTCACGCTGGTGAGAGCGCGCTGCAGGAGGCTCAATCCGCCGATCAGGCGTCCAGTGGCGAGCCGCCCTGGACGTGGCGACGGTCACGTCCCGCTCTGTCCGCTGCCACGCGAGTAGCAGCCACCCGCCGGATATGTTCGAATTAATGAGAATCCTCCTTTTAGAGCAATCGGAAGGGCAGGACCATGACGCAGATGACGGACCGCATCACCCAACTGACGGATTGGTCGAAGCACGCACAAGAGCAGGTGCAGAGTGCCATCGCCAAGGACCAGGAGGATCTGGCGGCCGCGATCGAACAGGTTCAGCGGGAGACGGAACAGCGGGCAGAGCAACTCCGCCGTGAGGGAGCCGAGCAGAACGCCGCTGCCGCTGCGTCACTGGAAGAGGCAAGGAACAAGTGGCAGGAGCACGTAGCGACGGTCAAGAGCCATCTCCAGGAGCGCAAGGGCGAGCTTGACGTGAAGCATGCCGAGCTCAAGGCGGATGATGCGGAGGGGTACGCGTCGTTCGCGATCGACTACGCCGGCTCCGCGATCCTGGAGGCGGAATACGCTGCGCTGGAGGCGGTGCGGGCCCGTACGGAGGCCGAAGCTCTGGCCGGCAGGTAGGAGCAAGGCCGAGCGAACGGTCAATCTCAGACCCGGCTGCCCAGGCTGAGCAGCACCAGCCGCCATGAGCCACGGCGGCTCGCCAGGGGGCGCCTGATCGCGCGCCTGGGTGCCGTCGCCGCCCGCGACCCCGAGGCAGGTCCGCTCCGCCCGCCACGGCCACCTGGGCCAGACAGGATTTGCCGGAGTGCGTCGTGTCCGACATGGACCGGGCCAACCTTCAGGCAGCCTCGCCGCCACAGGCTGATCGAACGGCCCCGCTACGTCGTGCCGAGCAAAGACGTTCACCGGAACCCGCCAACGGGCACAGCGCCATTGGAGATTTCCTCCAGGCGCCACCCTGGGACAGCACGCCAGCGGCTGAGAAAAACGACACGAAGACGGGACTGCGCCACCGACACGAGCGCGGAATCGAGGCGTGAAAACGCAGGTCGCACAAACGCCCCTGCTCACGGCTCACCGGAACCTACACCCGGCTCCCTGATCACCTTTCCGGCGGCGCGTTCCCCCTGGGGACGCGCCGCCGGCGGCGTCGGCGCGTCCTGCCTGGTGGCCGGAGGTTTTCCAGGAACGTGCGCGCAGGTAGCGTCCGCACCATGGACACTCAGGCCCCCCACAGCAGCGCGCCCGGCACCCAGGGCGGCATCACCGTGCAGCGGGCCCTGGAACTGCCAGGTCTGCGCAGCGGGCTCCCGGAAGTGGTGGCGGGCGCGGACCGGCTGCAGCGCACGGTGCGCTGGGTGCACGCCGGCGAGGTGCCCAACATCGCCTCGCTCCTCAAGGGCGGCGAGCTGCTCCTGACCACCGGGTTCGGCATCGGCACGCGCCCCGCCGAGCAGCGGGCCTTCGTCCGCAAGCTCGCCGACCGCGGCATCTCCGCCCTCGTGATCGAGCTGGGCCAGCGCTTCGCACGGCTGCCGGCCGCACTCGTGGAGACCGCGCGCACGGCCGGCCTCCCCCTGGTGCAGCTGCACCGCGAGGTGCCGTTCGTGACGGTCACCGAGGAGGTCCACACCGAGATCGTCAACGGGCACTACGCGCTCCTCCAGCGCGCCGAGGAGGTGCACCGGCGCTGCACCGAGGCCCTGCTCGGCGGCGGCGGAGTGCCCCAAGTCCTGCGCATCCTCGCGGAGTTCAGCGGCAACCCGGTGTTCCTGGAGACAGCCGACGGGCAGCTCCTGTACGCGGCCGGGGGCGAGCCCGAGGTCGCAGACCCGCTCCAGGTGTGGGAAGGGATGCGCGGCAAGCCCGCCGACCGGGACGAGCCTCCCGCCGGAGCCGTGCTCGTCGACGTGCCGGGCGGCGGGCCCGGTACCGGGTCCGTGCGGGCACGCCTCGTGCTGCTGCCGGTCGCGGCACCGCTGGCGCCCGTGCACCGGATCGCGGCGGAACGGGCGGCGAGCAGCCTCGCCGTCGTGCTGATGCAGGCCCGCCAGGAGGAGGAGCTGGCGGCGCGCGGCCGCGGTGACTTCCTCACGGATCTCGCGGAGGGCCGGATCACGCCGGACGACGCCCCGGCGCAGGCGCGCGTCCTCGGGTTCAAGCCGGGTGGCCAGGGGCCGCTGCTGCCGGTCGTGATGCGGCTGCCCGAGGCGTCGGTGGGCTCGGTGGGCCTCTCCCCCGGCGGCGGCTGGGCGGTCCTCGCCAGGGCGGTGGCCGAGGAGCTGGCCGCGGTGGGCGTTCCGGTCCTGCTCGGCGTACGGCCCGTCGAGGGGCGCGTTCCCCTGCTGCTCGGGCTGCGGTCGGACTCGGAGCGCACGGCGGTCGCGGACCGGGTGGCCGCGGCGCTGCGGGCGGGGGTCGAGCGGGCGGGCATGCAGCGTGCCGGGACGCAGCCGCCGGTCGTCGTGGTCGGCGGCGCGGGCGGCTGGGCCGCGGCCGCGGCCGGCCTGCGGCACGCGGCCGAGACGGCCACGGCGGCGCAGGGCCTGTCGGACCGGCCCTGGTACGACGCGCGGCGCCTCGACATCGACCTGCTGCTGTGGCGGCTGCGGGACCACCCGGACCTGGCGGCGTTCGTGGAGCGCGCGATCGGCCCCCTCCAGGCCCACGACCGCCGCGCCAAGCCCCCGCTGCTTCCCACACTCCAGACGTATCTGGCGCACGCGGGCCGCAAGGCGGAGACGGCCCGCGAACTCCATCTGAACCGCCAGACGCTCTACAACCGCCTCGCCCGCATAAGCGAGTTGCTCGGCACGGACCTCGACGACCCGCAGACGGTGCTCGCGTTGAGCCTTGCTCTGCGGGCGCGCAGGCATGTGGGGTGAGCGTGCCGCCAGGGCTGAAGCAGGTCGGCCCTACGCCCGTGCGCCCGTCAACTCGTCGTAGACGCTGAGCACTTGGGCCACCGTCTCGTCCTCCGTCGGCCACGACGCCGCCTGTACGGCGCCACGCTCCCTGAGTCGGTCGCGGCGCGCGGGGTCGGACAGGAGACGGGTGACGGCGTCGGCGAGGGCCCGTGCGTCGCCGTAAGGGACGAGTTCCGCGGCGTCGCCGACGAGTTCGGGGATACCGCCGACGTCCGTCGCGACGAGCGGCACGCGCGCGTGGAGCGCCTCCTGCGCGAGGATCGACCGGGACTCCCAACTGCTGGTCAGCAGAGCCACATCGGCGGACGCGAGCAGCTCGGAGACGTCGTCACGGCGCCCCACGAGCCGTACCGGCAGCTGCTCGCTCTCGATGCGGCGCTGGAGCGCGCCCCGCTCCGGCCCCTCGCCCGCGATGACGAGCAGCGGCAGCGGGTCGAGATGGCGCCAGGTGCGCGCGGCGTCCAGCAGCGTCCCGTACCCGCGGTGTTTCACGAGGCTGCCGACGGCCATCAGCAACGGCCGGTCCACAGCGCCGAGTTCGGCCCGTGACTTGTGCCGCAGGCGCTCCGGGTCCTCGGGCCCCTCGGGTCCCGGCACCGGCGCGGCTTCCGATGCATCGGGGCGGCGCGGCGCCGGGAAGGCGACCGCGGCCAGCCTTGCGTCGCGGGCGCCGCGGACGCGGGCCCGCTCGACGAGGTCCGACGAGGTGCCGAGGACCACGGACGCGGCCCGGGCCACGCGCCGTTCGAGCAGACGCAGCAGATGGGCGCGGGCGCCCTCGGCGTGGGAGCGGGTGTGCCAGGTGACGACGAGGGGCGTGGTCCTGCCGCTGAGTGCGAGGGAGGCCCGCAGCGCGGCGTGCAGCCCGTGCGCGTGGACGAGGTCGGCGTCGGCGCAGGCGACCCGGAGCGCCGCGACGGACCCGGGGTCGCTGCTGCGGGGCACGGTGACGTGCTGCGCGCCGACGTCCGCGAAGCCGTAGACGTGTGCGACCTCGACGGGTGCGCACACCGTGACGCGTACGCCTCTGGCGACGAGCCCGGCGGCCAGCGACCTGACGTGCGTGCTGCTTCCGGCGCTGCCGCCGCCGAGCACTTGCACGGTGCGCAGCGGTGACTGGCCGTGCGCTGGCTGGCTGCTCACGTGACTCACGTGGCCGGGGCTCCTGGGTCGGTCGGTGCGGGACGCGCGGGATGTCGCGCCGTAACGGTCTGGGCCAAGGATGCCAGCCCGTACGGGCGTTCCGGCACCGGCCCGGAGTCCCCACCGTGTCGGAGTGGGCAACACGTCGTACGGGATCACCCACACGCGTGAATTCAGGCGTGTCGAACTGACTCCGCCCCGCGGGCCATTGCAGTCACTTTGTCCCCGTATGCCGCGGCGAGGACCAGTCCGGCCGCGTGGGCGAGGAGTCCGGCGCGCCCGTTCCCCGCGACGACGGCGACGCCGAGCGCCGCGCCCAGGGCGTGTGCCCCGGTGTCGCCGATCATGGTGCGCCCGTCGAGATCCTCCGGCAGGACGGCGGCCACCGCGCCCATGGGGGCCGCGGCGATGGCCCCCATCAGCAGTCCGGGCGCCCCGAGCGCGAGCACGGCCGCGGCCGCCCGCCCGGGCCGTACGTCCACCAGGTTCACGAAGTGCGCCGCGCCGGCGATCACGACACCGGCGAGCGCCTTGTCCACGATCCGTTCCTCGAGCAGCGAACCCGCGGCGAGCCCCGCGGCGGAGATACCGATCAACTTCACGGCCCCGCTGGTCAGTTCACCGTCGCGCAGCGCCGACAGATGGGCCCGGAACCCGCTGCGCGGATCACCGGCACCCGCCACGTCGTCGTACGCGCCGCACGCCCCGGCGGCGAGCACGGCCAGGACCGCGGCCCGGCGATCCCGACCCGAGGTGGCGGCGGCCGCACCGGCGACGGCACCGGCCACGACGGCCGGCCCGGCGCACAGGTCGACGGCCCGGCCCGCGAAGTTCGTCCGCTCCCACAGACCCGGCCCACCCGGCCTGGCCCGCCGCAGCGCCGCAAACCCTGCCCGGGCCACGACGGCACCGGCCGCGAGGGCCGCGAACCGGCCCACCACACGCTTTTCCATGGGCGGTTACGCGTCCGCTCGGGCGGTGGCGAGCAGTTCCTCCGCGTGCGCGCGCGCCGTCTCGGAGTCCTCCTGGCCCGCCAGCATCCGGGACAGTTCACGGATCCGGTCCTCGCCCTCGAGGACGGTGACACCGGACCGGGTCACGGTCCCGTCGTTCGTCTTCTCGACGAGGAGCTGCCGGTCGGCGAACGCCGCCACCTGCGGAAGGTGCGTGACGACCACGACCTGCGCCGACTTGGCGAGCTTGGCGAGACGCCTGCCGATCTCCACGGCAGCCTTGCCGCCGACGCCCGCGTCGACCTCGTCGAACAGATACGTGGGCACGGGATCGGTCCCGGCGAACACGACCTCCACGGCGAGCATCACGCGGGACAGCTCACCGCCCGAGGCCCCCTTGGCGATCGGCCGCGGCGGGGCGCCGGGGTGCGGGGCGAGCAGCAGCTCGACCTCGTCCACGCCGGAGGGGCCGTACGCGACCGTGCGCCCGTCGAGCTCGACGCCGTCCGGGTCGTCGGTGCGGCGGATGTCGAAGGACACGCGCGCGTGGGGCATGGCGAGCGAGGCCAGCTCCTGCGTGACGGCCGCGGCGAAGCGTGACGCCGCTTCCGTGCGGGAGTCCGTCAACGCCTGTGCCAGGCCGCCCAGTTCACCGCGGAGCCCGTCCCGCTCGGCGGTCAGCTCACCGATCCGGTCGTCGTCGCCGTCGAGTTCGAGCAGCCGCGCGGAGCCCTGCTCGGCCCAGGCGAGCACCTCGTCCGTACTCCCGCCGGCCCCGCCGTACTTGCGCGTCAGCTGTGTCAGCGCCGCCCGCCGCTCCTCGACCGCGGCGAGCCGCAGCGGGTCGGCGTCGAGATCGTCGGCGTATCCGGCGAGTTCTCCCGCCACGTCGGACAGGAGGATGCCGATCTCGCCGATCCGGTCGGCGAGCGCGGACAGGGCCGGGTCGTGCGAACGTACGGCGTCGAGCGCCCGGTTCGCGCCGCCGACGAGGGTGGTGGCGTCGACGCCCTCGGGGTCCTCGGGGTTGCCCGCGAGCGCGGCGTGCGCGGCGGAGGCGGCCGAGGCGAGCGCCTCCGCGTGACCGAGCCGCTCGGCCTCCGCCGACAGCTCGACGTCCTCGCCGGCGCGCGGCTCGACGGCCGCGATCTCGTCGAGTCCGAAACGCAGCAGATCGGCTTCCTGAGCGCGTTCACGCGCGCGGGTGACGATGGTGTCGAGCTCGGCGCTGACGGCCCGGAGCCGACGGTACGCGGCCTGGTACTTGGTGAGCGGCACGGCGACCGCGTCTCCCGCGTACCGGTCGAGGGCCCCTCGCTGCCGGGACAGCTTGAGCAGCCCCTGCTGGTCGGTCTGGCCGTGCACGGCGACGAGCTCGTCGGCGAGCTCGGTCAGCATGCCCACCGGCACCGAACGCCCGCCGAGATGCGCCCGTGAGCGCCCCTCCGCAGAGACGGTACGGCTGATGAGCAGCGCCCCGTCGTCGAGCTCGGCGCCCGCCTCCTGGGCGCGCACGATGGCCGCGGTGCCCTCGGGCACGGTGATCCGGCCCTCGACGACCGCCGCCTTGGCGCCGATCCTTACGAGGGCTGGGTCCGCGCGCCCGCCGAGCAGCAGGCCGAGGCTGGTGACCACCATCGTCTTGCCCGCACCGGTCTCGCCGGTCACGGCGGTGAATCCCGGCGACAGCTCGACCACCGCGTCGTCGATGACTCCGAGCGACCGTATCCGCATCTCCTCCAACACGGACACGACCTTACGAGGTCGGGAGCCATGTGTGCGACGGGCCCTGCCCCGCTTCCCTCCCCTTGGACCGAATTCGCAGGTCGTGAGCGGCTGCGTCCGGCCCTTTTGTCATCCGTTGTCACCCGCGAGGGTGGGGATATCCCCCTGCCGGAGCGGATGCCCGCCGTATGGTGCCCGCACCCCGGGCGCCCGCACCCTGGATCCCATGACTACCGGACTGGCCCGAGCGGCCCTTGGGGCACACCGTCCCGCCTTCGTCGGCACGGCGGTCGCCGCACTGTTCGCGGCGACTGTGGTGAGCGCGTCGACGACGGTGCTGCTCGCCACCAGCACCGACGGGCTGCCGGCCGGCGCACGCCACCGCATCACGGAGAACGGCGTCGGCGACATCGCGGCCGTCCTCCTCATCGGTTCGATCTACATGTCGATTTTCGTGGTCGTCTCGACGATGGGTACGGCCGTCACGCAGCAGCACCGCGAGCTCGCCCTCGTGCGCGCGATCGGGGCCCGCCCGCGTCAGGTGCGCCGCGCGGTGGCGAGGCAGGCACTCGCCGCGTCCGTCCCCGCGGCGCTCGCGGGTTTCGCGGCAGGCGGGCTGCTCGCCAGGGCCTGGTTCTCCGGGATGGTCACGCACGGCCTGATCCCGCCGGGGGTGCCGTTCCGCTTCAGCTGGGTCGCGCTGCCGGTCTGTCTCGGGGTGGCCGTGGTGACGTCGACGGCCGCCGCGCTGCTCTCGTCGCTGCGGTTCTCGCTCCTGCGCCCAGCCCGCGCACTGTCCGAGGCGGCGGCGGGCAGGCGGCGCCTCGGCCTGCTCAGGGCGCCGCTCGGCCTGGTCGCGGTGGCCGGGGCGTGCTTCCTCTCGGTGCTGCTGTCCCGGCAGGACGCCGAGGAGGCGGGCCAGGGCGCGTTCCTCGTCCTGATCCTGTTCTGCGTGGGAGTGGGCCTGCTCGGGCCGCGCATCGTGGGCCCCGCGGCCTGGCTGGTCTCGGCGCTCGTGGGCCGTTTCGGCGCGAGCGCGCGGCTCGCGATGCTCAACGTCCGCTCGCAGCCCCGCCGCTTCTCGGCCGCCGTCGTCCCGCTCGTCCTCGTCGTCGGCTTCGGCCTCACCAAGGTCACGCTGCACACGACGGCGCAGCACCGCACGGGCTCGGCGGGCAGCACCGGCGAAGTGTGGCTCGACTACATGGGTACGGCGCTGTACGCGGGGTTCGCCGCCATCGCCGCGGCCAACACGCTCGCCATGATCTCGTTCGAGCGGCGACGGGATGTGGCCCTGCTGCGGGTCGTCGGCACCCAGCGCGGCCAGGTGCGCTCCATGGCCGCGTGGGAGGCCGTCGTCGTCGCCGGTACGGCGCTGCTGCTCGGCGTCCTGATCGCGCTCGTCACGCTGGCGCCGATCCTCGACACGGCGTTCGGCTCCCCGGTGCCGTACGTCCCTTGGACCCTGGCTGCCGGGACGGTCGCGGGCACGCTCCTGCTGACGCTGCTCGCGACCGGTGTCCCGGTGCGGTCGGTGATGCGCCACCGCGCGATCACCGTCGTACGGACGTGATCACCTACGTACTCATTGGGGCTTACCGCGCCAGCCGGAGACGGGCAGCGCGAACTTGGCGACAAGTCGATCCGTGAACGAGGCGTGGTGCAGCCGCGCGAGCCGCACCGGCACCGCCCCG
This sequence comes from Streptomyces sp. NBC_01003, assembly GCF_045162695.1. NCBI lineage: Bacteria > Bacillati > Actinomycetota > Actinomycetes > Kitasatosporales > Streptomycetaceae > Streptomyces > Streptomyces sp. NBC_01003. Next base: position 7,630,433 of record NZ_CP108707.1, on the reverse strand, counting down.
CGCCGCACCTCGACCCGCGCCCCCGCGGGCAGTTCCACGGTCCGCCGTCCGTCGCACCACAGCACGCCGTGCGGAGTGTGGTGCTGCACCTCGACGGCGAGCACCGACTCCGGCGACGTCACCAGCGGCTTGGCGAACAGGGCGTGCGCGCTGATCGGCACCATGAGGAGCGCCTCGACCTCGGGCCACACGACGGGCCCGCCGGCGGAGAACGCGTAGGCCGTGGAGCCGGTGGGCGTCGCGCACACGATGCCGTCGCAGCCGAAGCCGGTGACGGGACGCCCGTCGATCTCCAGGACGACCTCGAGCATCCGCTCGGCCGACATCTTCTGCACGGCTGCCTCGTTGAGCGCCCAGTCGCGGTGCACGACATCGCCGTTGCTGTGCACGACGACGTCGATCGTCATGCGCTCCTCGACCTCGTACGCCTTGGTGACGACGCGGTCGACGACCTTGTCGAGGTCGTCGCGCTCGGCCTCGGCGAGGAAGCCGACGCGGCCGAGGTTCACCCCGAGCATCGGGACGCCGGAGGCGCGGGCGAACTCGGCGCCGCGCAGCAGCGTCCCGTCGCCGCCGAGGACGACGAGCAGCTCACAGGCGTCGAGGCACTCCGGAGTCGCCTCCTTGACGAGCTCCACCGACGCCGGGAGCGGCAGGTCCGCCGCCTCCGACTCCAGGACCCGCACGCCGATGCCGCTGCGCAGCAGCCCCTCGACGACGAGTTCGGCACTCCGGATGGCGGCGGGCCGCCCGGTGTGCGCGAGCAGGAAAACAGTTCGAGCTCGAGTCTGTGTCAACGCGGCCCCTCCGCCACTGCACGGTCAACGTCTGCCGGGTCGAGTTCTGGCGCACCGGCGCGGAGCCACAGAAAATACTCGACGTTTCCGGACGGCCCGGGCAGCGGGCTCGCCGTCACACCCCGTACGCCGAGGCCGAGTTCGAACGCCTGCCGGGCCACCGTGCGCACCGTCTCGGCCCGCAGTTCCGGGCTCCGCACGACACCGCCGCTGCCGAGCCGCTCCTTGCCGATCTCGAACTGGGGCTTCACCATGAGCACCAGGTCCGCGTCGGGCGCGGCGCACCGCGCGAGGGCGGGCAGCACCAGGCCGAGCGGGATGAAGGACAGGTCTCCGACGACCAGGTCCACGGGTTTTCCATCGATCGCCTCCAGCGTCAACTCGCGTACGTTCGTACGGTCCTTGACGGTGACGCGTTCATCGCTCTGCAGCGACCAGGCGAGCTGCCCGTACCCGACGTCGACGGCGACGACATGGGCGACGCCGGCCCTCAGCAGTACGTCGGTGAACCCGCCCGTGGAGGCCCCCGCGTCGAGCGCGCGGCGCCCCTCGACGGCGAGCCCCTGCGGCACGAAGGCCGCGAGCGCCCCCGCGAGTTTGTGGCCGCCGCGCGAGACGTAGTCGGGGTCGCTGTCGTCCTGCGTGACCACGATCGCGGCGGCTGTCTCCACCTGCGTGGCGGGCTTGGTCGCGGTGGTCTTGCCGACCGTGACGCGCCCCGCGGCGATCAGCTGGCTCGCGTGCTCGCGCGAGCGGGCGAGCTTCCGGCGGACGAGCTCGGCGTCGAGGCGGCGTCGTGCCACTCCTGCCACGTTCGGTTCAGCTCCTGTGTCGGTTCAAGGGTGAGGGCTCGGGGCGTGCGTCCAGCGCGGTCAGCGCGTCACGCAGGCCCCCGTGTACATCCTCGTACACCTCGATGTGTCCGTCGGCAGTGAGGTGGTCGACGTCGGCGAGCCGGTCGAGCCCGGTGTCCACGTCCGCGTTCCCCGTGGGGGTGCGCGGGACGCCGAGGAGGGCCGGGGCCGCAGGCTCGTACGACGGTTCGTCCTGGACCTCCGGGGCCCCGGCCGCCTGGTCCGGCACCTGGTCGGGGTCCGGATGAGAGTCGTTCATGCCACGACGCTACCCCGTAGCACTGGGGTACGGTCGACCGCGATGGCGACGACGCAGGAGTGCCGTGCCGCACTCGACAAACTCTCGGACAATCTGGCGGGCGCGGAGGGCGGGGTACGCAGCGCTGCTGCGCTCGACCGCTCTCTGAGCTGCCATGTCACGGACCTCGAGATCACGTTCACGGGCCGGCTCGAGAACGGCCGGATCGAGGTGCTCGACACGGTCGACGGGCCGCCGCCCGACCGGGCGCAGATCCGGCTCGCGATGACCGGCGACGACCTGGTCGCGATGGTCGACGGCAGGCTGAACTTCGCGAAGGCCTGGGCCTCCGGCCGGATCAGGCTGGAGGCCGGCTTCCGCGACCTGCTGCGGCTCAGGACGCTGCTTTAGCCACCGCCTTCGCGGGCGCCTCCGCGTCCCGCACCAGACCCTTCCTGGCCTTCCGCGCGGCCGGCACCACCAGCGGCGTGCCGGTTTCCGGATCGTCGATGACCTGGCACTTCATCCCGAAGAGCCGCTCGACCAGGTCCGCGGTGACGATGTCGCCCGGCGCTCCCTCGGCGATGACCTCGCCGCCGCGCAGGGCGATCAGGTGGGTGGCGTAACGGGCCGCGTGGTTGAGGTCGTGCAGGACCGCGACGAGCGTGCGCCCCTGCTCCTCGTGCAGCTCCGCGCAGAGGTCCAGTACGTCGATCTGGTGCTGGATGTCGAGATACGTGGTCGGCTCGTCGAGGAGGAGCAGCGGGGTCTGCTGGGCGAGCGCCATCGCGATCCATACGCGCTGGCGCTGACCGCCGGACAGTTCGTCGACAAAGCGATCGGCCAGTTCGGCGACTCCGGTGGAGGCCATCGACTCCTGCACGATCCGCTCGTCCTCGCCGGACCACTGGCGCAGCAGGCCCTGGTGGGGGTAGCGGCCGCGGGAGACGAGGTCGCCGACGGTGATGCCGTCGGGCGCGATCGACGACTGAGGCAGCAGCCCGAGCGTGCGTGCCACCTTCTTCGCCGGCATCGACTGGATGGCCTGCCCGTCGAGGAGCACCCGGCCCGCCGAGGGCTTCAGCATCCGCGACAGCGCGCGCAGCAGCGTGGACTTGCCGCAGGCGTTCGGGCCGACGATCACGGTGAAGGAGTTGTCGGGGATCTCGACCGAGAGCTCCGACGCGATCACACGCTGGTCGTAGCCCAGGGTGACGTTCTCGGCGGACAGTCGGTTCACGGTGTTGCTCCTCCGGTTGCTGCTCTGGCTGGGGTTCCTGTCGCTCATATCCGGCCGGCCTTCCGCTCGGAGACCAGGAGCCACAGCAGATAGACACCGCCGACGACTCCGGTGACCACCCCGACGGGCAGCTGGTCGGCGCCGAAGGCGCGCTGCGAGATCCAGTCGGCGCTGACGAGCAGGGCCGCGCCCATGCACATGGACGCCGCGATGTTCGGACCGGGCGAGCGGGTCAGCCGCCGGGCCAGCTGGGGGGCGGTCAGCGCGACGAATCCGACGGGTCCCGCGGCGGCGGTGGCCGCGGCGGTGAGCAGCACGGCGGCCACGAGCAGGACGAGCCGCGTCCGCTCGACCCGCACCCCGAGCGCGTTCGCCACGTCGTCGCCCATCTCCAGCATGCGCAGCGGCCGCGCGTACGTGAGGACCACGGGTACGAGGACGGCACACAGGGCGAGCAGGGGCCAGACCTGCTTCCAGTCGCGACCGTCGAGCGATCCCGTCATCCAGACCGTCGCGCGGGCGGCGTCGACGATGTCGGCCTTGGTCAGCAGATAGCCGTTGACCGCCGTCATGATGGCGGACATTCCGATGCCGACCAGGACGAGCCGGTATCCGTGCACGCCGCGCTTCCAGGCAAGCAGATAGATGCCGAACCCGGTCACCAGACCGCCGACGAGCGCCCCGAGCGCGACCTGGACGGCTCCCCCCGAGAACAGCACGATCATGACGAGCGCACCGGCCGTGGAACCCTGGCCGAGGCCCAGAATGTCCGGACTGCCCAGCGGATTACGGGAGATGGCCTGGAAGAGCGCGCCGCCGAGCGCGAGCGCCGCGCCCACGAGGAGGCCCACGAGGACCCTGGGCAGCCGCAGGTCGTTGACGATGAACTCCTGCCCCGGGTCACCGTTGCCGAGCAGCGTGCGGATCACGTCGGTGGCGGAGATGGGGAAGTCGCCGGTGCCGATCAGCGCGACGCTCGCGGCGAGCGCGGCGCACAGCAGCACGAGGACGACGACGAACGCGCGGATGTCGAGGCGCAGGGAGATACCGCCCCGGATACGGATCGCCTTCACAGCTGGGTGACCTTCCGCCGGCGCACGAGGTAGATGAAGACGGGGCCGCCGATGATCGCGGTGACGATGCCGACCTGGATCTCGGCGGGCCGTGCCACGAGCCGGCCGGCGACGTCGGCGCCGAGCAGCAGTACGGGCGACAGGACGGCCGAGAACGGCAGGATCCAGCGCAGGTCGGGGCCGGTGAAGGAGCGCACGACGTGCGGCACCATGAGACCGACGAACACGATGGGCCCGCAGGCGGCGGTCGCGGCGCCGCACAGCAGCGTGGCGGCCGCCATGGACAGCGCACGCGTCCTGTTCAGGTTCGCGCCGAGGGCACGGGCCGTGTCATCGCCCATCGCCATGGCGTTGAGCGGCCGCGCGAGCGCGAGGGCGAGCACCGTACCGACGGCGATGAACGGCAGCACCTGCCGGATCGTCGACATGTCGGCGGAGACGAGCGAACCCACCGTCCAGAAGCGCATCTTGCCGAGCGCCGCGTTGTCCATGATCATCACGGCCTGGAGATAGCCGTAGAGAGCGGCACCGATGGCGGTCCCGGCGAGCGCGAGCCGCACCGGCGTCGCGCTGCGGGTCCCCCCGAGGACGTAGACGAGAACGCCCACGGCCGCGGCCCCGAGGAAGGCGAACCACACATAGCCGGTCAGCGAGCTGACGCCGAAGAAGCTGATGGCGGTGACGACGGCCGCCGAGGCGCCCATGTTGATGCCGAGGAGTCCGGGGTCCGCCAGCGGGTTACGGGTCAGCGCCTGGAGGACCGCGCCGGAGAGTCCGAGCGCGACACCGGCGAGGAGCCCGAGCAGCGTACGCGCGAGCCGCTCGCCGACCACGACGTCGCTGAACGTCCCGCTGTCGTCGAACAGGCCGTGCCACACCTGGTCCACGGACAGGGGTTTCGCCCCGATCGCGATGCTCATGACCAGGAGCACGAGCAGTACGACGACGGCTCCGAGGAGCCCGACCGTACGTATCGCCCAGCGGTTCGGGGGCGCGGCGGCGGTGTCCGCGCGCTGTTCGGGGGGACTGTCGACCAACACGTGGTTAGGTTAGCCTACCCTCCCCGCCCTTCGAGGTCGCTACCGGCATCGCTGCCGACGGGAGCTGCGCGAGGAAGCAGGCAGCGGGAAAGCGCGGGAAACGCCGCACCCACCGGCACGCCTCCCCGCCCCCGCCGCCTCAAACCCCCAGCCGCGCCAGCGCCTTCGCCCCGTCGAGCCCGCAGGTCCCGTCCCCCGCCGCCGTCCACGCCGCCGCGCACAGGGCACGCAGCCCGTCGATCGCCTCGCCGTCCCCCTCCAGCTCAAGATGCTCGTTTCGCGCGGTCGCGACCCAGCCCCCGCACGCGAACCCGTCCCCCTGCGCCACGACATCCGGCTGCCCGGTGAGCAGGCCCCGCAGGTCGACGTCGACATACGTGGGCCGGTGCTGGGGCGGCGCGGCGAGCAGCTGCGCGCCGTCGGTGACGCCGGTCAGGACGAGCAGCGAGTCCACCTTCCCGTTGAACGCGCCCTCGATGTCCGTGTCGAGGCGGTCGCCGATCACCAACGGCCGCTCCGCGCCGGTCCGCAGGATCGTCTCGCGGTGCATCGGAGGCAGCGGCTTGCCGGCCACCTGCGGCTGCGCACCCGTCGCGATTCGGACGACCTCGACCGCCGCGCCGTTGCCCGGAGCGATGCCGCGCGCGCTCGGAATGGTCAGGTCCGTATTGGACGCGAACCACGGCACACCACGCGCGATCGCGTAACAGGCCTCCGCGAACCGCCCCCAGGCCAGGTCGGGCCCGCCATACCCCTGCACCACCGCCACCGGCTCGTCGTCGGCCGAGTCCACCGGCTCCAGCCCGCGCTCTCTCAGCGCGACCCGCAGCCCCTCCCCGCCGATCACCAACACCCGTGACCCGTCCGGCACTTGCTCACTGATCAGGCGTGCCACGGCCTGCGCCGACGTGATGACATCCGCCGCCTCCGTCGGAATTCCCAGCTCCGTCAGATGCTCGGCCACCGCGTCCGGCGTACGCAGCGCGTTGTTCGTGACATACGCGAGCCCCATGCCCGCGCCGCGCGCCACAGCGAGTGACTCGGGGGCGTGCGCGATGGCGTCACCGCCCGCGTACACCACCCCGTCGAGGTCGAGCAGCGCCGTGTCGTACGCCTCGTTCAGCGCCCGCTCACTGCCTTCGGGCCGCGTCCTGACGGTCTGGCTCATTACACATCGCTCCTCGTTCGATCCCACTCCCCCGATCATCGCTCATGCCACTGACACACATACGATGCAGCAATGAACACTGCAGGTCCCCCAGGTCCGACAGACAGCGACGGCCTCGACCTGATCCCGTTCAGGGGTGTGCGGTACGTCCCCGAGCGCGTGGGCAGCCTCGCCGCCGTGACGTCACCGCCGTACGACGTGGTCGTACGCCCCGACGGTCTGCACCACCTGGAGTCCGCGGACCCGCACAACATCGTCCGCCTGATCCTCCCGCAGGCCGTCTCCCCGGACACCCGTAACGCCCTCGCGGCCGACACCCTGCGCCGCTGGCTCTCCGAGGGCGTCCTGGCCCCCGACGAGACCCCCGCGCTGTACGTCTACGAGCAGCGCGGCGGCGACCACCTCCAGCGCGGCGTCATCGGTGCCCTGCGCCTGTCCGAGCCGTCCGAAGGGGTCGTCCTGCCCCACGAGGACGTCATGCCGCACGTGGTCGCCGACCGCGCGGGCCTGATGCGCGCCACGGCCGCCAACCTCGAACCCCTGCTCCTCACCTACCGCAGCGAGGGCAACGCGACCGGCACGACCGCGGTCGTCGAACGCACGGTCAAGCGCCCCCCGCTCCTCGCGACGACCACGGAGGACGGCTTCGGCCACCGCATGTGGTCGGTCACCGACCCGGCCGAGCTGGCGGAGATCCGCGTGGACCTCGCCCACCACCAGGCCCTGATCGCGGACGGCCACCACCGCTGGGCGACGTATCTGCGCCTGCGCTCCGAACAGCCGTCCCCCTCCCCGTGGGACTTCGGCCTGGTCCTCCTCGTGGACACGGCCCGCTACCCGTTGCGCGTCCGCGCCATCCATCGCCTCCTGCACCGCCTCGCGGTCCCGGACGCCCTGGCAGCCCTGAAGGACTCCTTCCGCCTGCGTGAAGTCCCCGGCCCGCTGTCGCACGCCCTGGACGCCCTCGCCGACGCGGCCGCCCACGGCAACGCGTTCCTCCTCGCCGGCGCCGGCTCCTTCCACCTGGCGGACGCCCCGTCCCCGGACCTCCTGGCCCGTACGATCCCTGCCGACCGCCCGGAGGCCTGGCGCACGCTGGACGCGACGGTCCTGCACTCCACGCTCCTGGACCATGTCTGGGGCATCCCCGAGGACGCGCCGGAGCACATCGCGTACATCCACGACGCGGCCGCCACGGTCGCGAAGGCGGAACGTGACGGCGGCACGGCGGTCCTCATGCACCCGGTGCGCGAGGAAGTGGTCCGCGACCTGGCACGGCAGGGCGTGACGATGCCCCGCAAGTCGACTTCGTTCGGCCCGAAGCCGGCGACCGGTCTGGTGCTGCGCACGCTCGCGGACTGACCGCGAGGCACGCGCGCGTGGGCCGTAGGCGCATACGACGAACGGGCGGGACCCCATTGCTGGGATCCCGCCCGTTCATCGTGCTGCGTCATGCGCGGCCGTCGGTCAGCCGCTCACAGCGCCGAGCTCAGCCCTTGTCGTTCTCGGGCTCGAACTCCTCGTCGTCCTCGTCGTAGAACTCTTCGACGTCCTCGTCGTCCTCGACCCAGGGCTCGTCGTCGTCACCCGCGGAAGCCTTGGGCCCCGCGGCTGCGGCGGGCGCCTCGCCGGACTCGTCCGCGAAGGCGTCGACGAACTCGACCCCGTCCATCTCGGCGAGCCGGTCGGACGCGTCGGTGCTGGCGTCCCGGTCGGACTCGACGGCCTTCGCGAACCACTCGCGCGCCTCGTCCTTACGACCGGCCGCGAGCAGCGCATCGGCGTACGCGTACCGCAGACGCGCGGTCCACGGCTGTACGGAGTTCGAGGCGAGCTCGGGGCCCTGCAGCGTCACGATGGCCGCGTCGAGCTGGTCCATGTCCCGCCGGGCACCGGCCGCCACGAGCCGCATCTCGACCTGTCCGGCCTTGTCCAGCTTGGCCACCTCGGGCGCACCGGCCATGTCGAGGGCCTTCTCGGGCCGCCCGAGACCGCGCTCGCAGTCCGCCATGACGGGCCACAGCTCGACGTTGCCGGTCATGCGCCGGGCGGCGCGGAACTCGGCGAGCGCCTCGCTGTACTTCTGGTTCGCGTACGCGGCGAAGCCGGCGGCCTCGCGCACGGCGGCGACCCTGGAGGCGAGCCGCAGCGCGATCTTCGAGTACTCGTACGCCTGCTCGGGGTCCTCGTCGATCAGCTTGGCGACCATCACCAGGTTCTTGGCGACGTCCTCGGCCAGGCCCTTCGGCAGGCTCTGGAGCTCCTGCCGTACGTCCTTGTCGATCTCGTCGCCGGTGACGTCCTCGGGGATCGGCAGCCGGCGGATGGGCTCGCGGTCGCGGTCACGCTCGTCGCGGTAGCGTCCGCCACCACGGCGGTCGTCGCCCCCACGGTCGTCACGCCCACGGAACCCGCCGGGCCGCCCACCACGGTCTTCGCGGCGCGGCCCACGGTCGCGGTCGTCACGCGGGCGGTACCCACCACCGCGGCTGTCGTCGCGACGGAAGCCGCCACCACGGTTGTCGTCGCGGCGGTCGTCGCGCCGGTCGTCACGGGGACGGAACCCACCGCGGTCGGTGTCGCGACGCTCGTCACGTCGGAAGGCGGGGCGGTCGCCACCGGGACGGTCGCCATCGCGACGCGGCCCACGGTCACGGTCGTCACGCGGACGGAAACCGCCACCACGGCTGTCACCACCGCGGTCGTCACGACGGAAACCGCCACCACGGCTGTCACCACCGCGGTCGTCACGTCGGAAGGCGGGGCGGTCGCCACCGGGACGGTCACCATCACGACGCGGCCCACGGTCACGGTCGTCACGCGGACGGAAACCGCCACCACGGCTGTCACCACCACGGTCGTCACGACGGAAACCGCCACCACGGCTGTCACCGCCACGGTCGTCACGTCGGAAGGCGGGGCGGTCGCCACCGGGACGGTCACCATCACGACGCGGCCCACGGTCACGGTCGTCACGCGGACGGAAACCGCCACCACGGCTGTCACCACCACGGTCGTCACGACGGAACCCACCACCACGGCTGTCACCACCACGGTCGTCACGTCGGAAGGCGGGGCGGTCGCCACCACGGTCGTCACGACGGAACCCACCACCACGGCTGTCGCCACCACGGTCATCGCGACGGAAACCGCCACCACGGTTGTCATCGCGGCGGTCGTCACGACGGTCATCGCGGGGGCGGTATCCACCGCGGTCGTTGTCACGACGGTCGTCTCCACCGCGGTCATCGCGACGGAAGGGGGGACGGTCGCCGTCACGACGGGGACCACGGTCGCGATCGTCACGCGGGCGGTAACCGCCACCGCCACGGTTGTCGCCACCGCGGCTGTCGTCACGGCGGAAGCCGCCGCCACGGTTGTCGCCACCGCGGTCATCGCGACGGAAGGGGGGACGGTCGCCGTCACGACGGGGACCACGGTCGCGATCGCCGCCACGGTCCCGGTCGCCGCCGCGATCGCGGTCGTCCCGGCGGGGCGCGTAGCCGCCGCGGTCGTTGTCGCGTCGCGGTCCGCCTCGGTCCCGGTCACCACTGTCCCGGCGTCGCTGGTCGCGTTCCGGTCGCTCGTCGGGAGAGTTGGTGGACATGGGTGACTCCTGTCTTCGGTACCGCAGTCATTCTCGCGCAGCCGGGTAGCCGGCGCGCTTCGACAAAACAAAAAGGACCCCTGGTCCCAGCGTGTGTGCTGGGACCAGGGGTCCTCTAAAAATTGTTCGGCGGCGTCCTACTCTCCCACAGGGTCCCCCCTGCAGTACCATCGGCGCTTTGAGGCTTAGCTTCCGGGTTCGGAATGTAACCGGGCGTTTCCCTCACGCTATGACCACCGAAACCCTATCAGTGTCCCGTTTCAAGGAAACGGGTTCCCGAACAAGGCAGCGAACAAGCACACTCTTCAATTAAGTAGTGCAGCCGTTCAGCCGACACAACTGTTCGTTATCTGAGAACAAACACAGTGGACGCGAGCAACTGAGGACAAGCCCTCGGCCTATTAGTACCAGTCACCTTCACCCGTTACCGGGCTTCCAGATCTGGCCTATCAACCCAGTCGTCTACTGGGAGCCTTAACCCCTCAAGGGGGTGGGAATACTCATCTCGAAGCAGGCTTCCCGCTTAGATGCTTTCAGCGGTTATCCTTTCCGAACGTAGCCAACCAGCCATGCCCTTGGCAGGACAACTGGCACACCAGAGGTTCGTCCGTCCCGGTCCTCTCGTACTAGGGACAGCCCTTCTCAATATTCCTACGCGCACAGCGGATAGGGACCGAACTGTCTCACGACGTTCTAAACCCAGCTCGCGTACCGCTTTAATGGGCGAACAGCCCAACCCTTGGGACCGACTCCAGCCCCAGGATGCGACGAGCCGACATCGAGGTGCCAAACCATCCCGTCGATATGGACTCTTGGGGAAGATCAGCCTGTTATCCCCGGGGTACCTTTTATCCGTTGAGCGACGGCGCTTCCACAAGCCACCGCCGGATCACTAGTCCCGACTTTCGTCCCTGCTCGACCCGTCGGTCTCACAGTCAAGCTCCCTTGTGCACTTACACTCAACACCTGATTACCAACCAGGCTGAGGGAACCTTTGGGCGCCTCCGTTACTCTTTAGGAGGCAACCGCCCCAGTTAAACTACCCATCAGACACTGTCCCTGATCCGGATCACGGACCCAGGTTAGACATCCAGCACGACCAGAGTGGTATTTCAACGACGACTCCCCCTGAACTGGCGTCCAGAGTTCAAAGTCTCCCACCTATCCTACACAAGCCGAACCGAACACCAATATCAAACTGTAGTAAAGGTCCCGGGGTCTTTCCGTCCTGCTGCGCGAAACGAGCATCTTTACTCGTAGTGCAATTTCACCGGGCCTATGGTTGAGACAGTCGAGAAGTCGTTACGCCATTCGTGCAGGTCGGAACTTACCCGACAAGGAATTTCGCTACCTTAGGATGGTTATAGTTACCACCGCCGTTTACTGGCGCTTAAGTTCTCAGCTTCGCACACCCGAAAGTGCACTAACCGGTCCCCTTAACGTTCCAGCACCGGGCAGGCGTCAGTCCGTATACATCGCCTTACGGCTTCGCACGGACCTGTGTTTTTAGTAAACAGTCGCTTCTCGCTGGTCTCTGCGGCCACCCCCAGCTCATGAAGTAAATTCAATCACCGGTGATGGCCCCCTTCTCCCGAAGTTACGGGGGCATTTTGCCGAGTTCCTTAACCATAGTTCACCCGAACGCCTCGGTATTCTCTACCTGACCACCTGAGTCGGTTTAGGGTACGGGCCGCCATGAAACTCGCTAGAGGCTTTTCTCGACAGCATAGGATCATCCACTTCACCACAATCGGCTCGGCATCAGGTCTCAGCCTTAATGTGTGACGGATTTACCTATCACACGGCCTACACCCTTACCCCGGGACAACCACCGCCCGGGCTGGACTACCTTCCTGCGTCACCCCATCACTCACCTACTACAAGTCTGGTCCGTCGGCTCCACCACTTTCCTTTCCCGAAGGGTCCGGAACGGCTTCACGGACTTAGCATCGCCTGATTCAATGTTTGACGCTTCACAGCGGGTACCGGAATATCAACCGGTTATCCATCGACTACGCCTGTCGGCCTCGCCTTAGGTCCCGACTTACCCTGGGCAGATCAGCTTGACCCAGGAACCCTTAGTCAATCGGCGCACACGTTTCTCACGTGTGTATCGCTACTCATGCCTGCATTCTCACTCGTGAACCGTCCACAACTCGCTTCCGCGGCTGCTTCACCCGGCACACGACGCTCCCCTACCCATCCATACGGGCGTTGGCCCTATTGTATGAATGACACGACTTCGGCGGTACGCTTGAGCCCCGCTACATTGTCGGCGCGGAATCACTAGACCAGTGAGCTATTACGCACTCTTTCAAGGGTGGCTGCTTCTAAGCCAACCTCCTGGTTGTCTGTGCGACTCCACATCCTTTCCCACTTAGCGTACGCTTAGGGGCCTTAGTCGATGCTCTGGGCTGTTTCCCTCTCGACCATGGAGCTTATCCCCCACAGTCTCACTGCCGTGCTCTCACTTACCGGCATTCGGAGTTTGGCTAAGGTCAGTAACCCGGTAGGGCCCATCGCCTATCCAGTGCTCTACCTCCGGCAAGAAACACACGACGCTGCACCTAAATGCATTTCGGGGAGAACCAGCTATCACGGAGTTTGATTGGCCTTTCACCCCTAACCACAGGTCATCCCCCAGGTTTTCAACCCTGGTGGGTTCGGTCCTCCACGAAGTCTTACCTCCGCTTCAACCTGCCCATGGCTAGATCACTCCGCTTCGGGTCTTGAGCGCGCTACTGAATCGCCCTATTCGGACTCGCTTTCGCTACGGCTTCCCCACACGGGTTAACCTCGCAACGCACCGCAAACTCGCAGGCTCATTCTTCAAAAGGCACGCAGTCACGACGCAAGGAACAAGTTCCTTGCGCGACGCTCCCACGGCTTGTAGGCACACGGTTTCAGGTACTATTT
>NZ_CP108707.1:6722500-7615000 GCF_045162695.1 Streptomyces sp. NBC_01003 | reverse complement strand
GCGTCCTCGCTAGTGCGCCTCACCCCGGTGTGGGAGTGAGGACTTTTTCAAAGGAACCTCCAACCCACCAAAGGTGGGCCGGGGTTGTCAATCTGGCGTTGACTTTTGGCACGCTGTTGAGTTCTCAAGGAACGGACGCTTCCTTTGTACTCACCCGAGAGACTCTCTCAGGCTTTCCTCCGGGCAGTTTCCCTTCGGTCTTGCGTTTCCAACTCTACCAGATCCGTTTTCCGTTCCGTTTCCGGTTCGGAATTCATTTCCGGTGGCCGTTGGGGGCCTTTGCCTTTCGGCTGCCTTTCGGCGTGTCCACTACGTTAGCGGATTTCCCTTGAGCCTCATAATCGAGTCCCGCGGATTCGAATTCGGGCATGCAGGCACGCCGAATAAGCCCCCGCTGAGGGGAAGTCGTAGGTAGTGGTTTGGCCGCCTTCGGCTGCTGGCAGATTGCCGTAACCGGGTCAAGCGGCTCGGGCTACATTACGGTTCCCCAAGAGGCGAGTCAAGTTGAACCGCGGCGTGGCGCATGCGGCCGATATGGGCTCACCGTCGGGTCGTTGACGGTCCAGTAGCGCCAGGGGTGGACGCCGCCCTCGCCCGCCACGCCCGTGCGGGGACCGTTCCGTACCTGGTCGCGTGGCGTGGGAGTGCCGGCGAGGATCGCGAGCGGGGAGTCCGGGGAGGCGCAGACGTCGGTGCCGTTGAGCGCGCGGTCCACGTCCAGGGCCGTGGCCAGGCGTGCCGGGCCTTTGGCCAGTTCCTTGTCGTTGCGGGCCGATAGTCGACGTTTACGCGTGAGGTCGGCGCCCTTGGTGATCTCGCCGGCGCGGAGCAGGACTCCGCTCGCGGTGCCTTCCGGGCCGCACACCAGGTTGAGGCAGTGCCACATGCCGTAGGTGAAGTAGACGTACGCGTGTCCTGGCGGACCGAACATCACGTCGTTGCGGGCGGTGCGGGAGCGGTACGCGTGGGAGCCGGGGTCGTTCGGGCCGTCGTAGGCCTCCACCTCTGTGAGGCGTAGCTCGATCGGGCCTTCCTCGGTGTTGCGGACGAGGACGCGCCCGAGGAGATCGGGAGCGACCTCCAGTACGGGCCGGTCGAAGAACTCCCGTGGGAGGGGCGTACGGTCAGGGGCCGCGATCATGGCGGACGAGCGTAGTCCAACGGAGAAGTGACGGAGAAGTGCGGCGAATCGGCGTGGACGGGTAGCCCTAGGGCTTCGTTGCTTGCCAGGGTGAGCCGCGCGGAACCGGTCACCGGTCTATCGCGTTGGTAGAGATCAAGGATCGCGACAGGAAGACACGGGCCACGGGTGTGGCACGGGGAGGAGTGGAGTCATGGGGTTCAAGCGGCTGCTGGCGAGTCTCGGTGCGGGCGGTGCGTCGGTCGAGACGGTGCTGACCGAGGTCAATGTGGTGCCGGGTGGCGTCGTCCAGGGTGAGGTGCGGATCCAGGGCGGGTCCGTGGACCAGGACATCGAGGGTCTGTCGGTCGGTCTGCAGGCGCGCGTCGAGGTCGAGGGCGCCGACCAGGAGACCAAGCAGGACATCGAGTTCACGAAGCTGCGCCTCGGCGGGGCGTTCCAGCTGCAGGCGAACGCGGTGCACGCGGTGCCGTTCGGGCTCGAGATCCCGTGGGAGACGCCGGTCACGACGATCGACGGGCAGCAGCTGCGCGGCATGAACATCGGTGTGACGACGGAGCTGGAGATCGCGCGCGCCGTGGACTCCGGTGACCTCGACCCGATCAACGTGCACCCGCTGCCGTCGCAGCAGGCAATCCTGGACGCGTTCATCGGGCTGGGCTTCCGGTTCAAGAACGCCGACATGGAGCGCGGGCACATCCGGGGGACGCGGCAGAAGCTGCCGTTCTACCAGGAGGTCGAGTTCTTCCCGCCGCAGCAGTACCGCGGGCTCAACCAGGTCGAGCTGAGCTTCGTGGCGGACGACCGCGAGATGGACGTCGTCCTGGAGATGGACAAGAAGCCGGGGCTCTTCAGCGAGAGCAGTGACACCTTCCGGTCGTTCGTCGTCGGGCACAACGACTTCCAGGGAACGGACTGGTCGGCGTATCTGCACCAGTGGCTGTCCGAGGTCGGCAGCAAGCGCAACTGGTTCTGACCCCTGTGCGCCGGCCGGTGGCGGCGCTGTCCGCCGCCGGCCGGGCGGGGCATAGGCTCGGCACCGAGAGTTTTCGCCGATCAGGAGGTGCCGACGTGACCGACCTCAAGAGGCCGCCGCTTCCCCATGACTTCCATCCGCAGGTGCCGTCGTTCACGGTGGTGAGCGAGGACTTCGAGCCGGGCGCGGTACTCAAGGACGCTCAGGTCTACGCGGCCGGGAACACCTCGCCGCAGCTGCGGTGGGAAGGCTTCCCCGCCGAGACGAAGAGCTTCGCGGTGACGTGTTTCGACCCGGACGCCCCTACGGGCAGTGGTTTCTGGCACTGGACCGTGTTCGACATCCCGGTTTCGGTGACCGAGCTGGCGGCCGGCGCGGGCAGCGGCAAGTTCGAGGGGCTTCCCTCCGGTGCGGTGCAGGTGCGCAACGACTACGGGACGAAGGACTTCGGGGGCGCCGCGCCGCCGCCCGGTGACCCGGCCCACCGTTACGTCTTCACCGTGTACGCGGTGGATCAGGAGAAGCTGGGCCCCGACTCGGACGCCTCGCCGGCTGTCGTCGGGTTCAACCTGCGCTTTCACACGCTGGCGCGTGCGCAGGTGATCGCTGAGTACGCGGCTTCCGCGGATAGCTAGCGTTCATCGTCTGTTTGCCCGTCCCCGGTCATGGAAGTGATCGGGGGCGGGCATTTTTATTGCGTTGTCCATCTCGGCGCGCCCGGCCAGAGTTGATCCAAGCCCGCCACGGGGGTGGGCCGGGGACGTACGGGAGGTGGGCGAGATGCGGGACACGCTGGTACTGAACGCCAGCTTCGAGCCGTTGTCGACGGTGACGCTCAACCGGGCCGTCGTGCTGGTGCTGCAGGACAAGGCCGTCGTCGAGCAGGCCCACCCCGGACTCCGTGTGCGTGCGGCCGCCGTGGACATACCGGTGCCGCAGGTGATCAGGCTCTGCAGGTATGTACGGGTGCCTTTCCGAAGACAAGCGCCGTGGTCGAGGCGGGGTGTGCTGGTGCGTGACCAGCACCGTTGCGCGTACTGCGGGCGGCGGGCGACGACTGTGGACCACGTGGTGCCGCGGTCGCGCGGTGGTGCGGACTCCTGGCTGAATACGGTCGCCTCGTGCGCGGAGGACAACCACCGCAAGGCGGACCGGACTCCGGAGCAGGCGGGGATGCCGCTGCTGCGGGAGCCGTTCGAGCCCACGCCGGCCGACGCGATGCTGCTGACGCTCGGGCAGTCCGAGCGGGCCGCGCTGCCGGCTTGGCTGGCGCGTACGGCGGCGTAGCGCGGGACGCGGTGACGCACGGAAAAGCCCGCCTCCGGGGTCCCGGGGCGGGCCTCTTCGTGTGCGGGGCGGGTCAGTCGATGGGGGGCTGTTCGCGGCGCTCGGCGCCCGCGGGGGCCGAACCGCCGCCCATCGGGCCGAAGTTGCCCATGGCGCCGGAGAGTCCCTTGAGTGCGTCGCCGATCTCGCTGGGCACGATCCAGAGCTTGTTGGCGTCGCCCTCGGCGATCTTCGGGAGCATCTGGAGGTACTGGTAGGCGAGGAGCTTCTGGTCGGCGTCGCCGGCGTGGATGGACTCGAAGACCGTACGGATGGCCTGGGCCTCGCCCTCTGCGCGCAGGGCGGCGGCCTTGGCCTCACCTTCGGCGCGCAGGATCGCGGACTGCTTCTCACCTTCGGCGGTGAGGATCTGCGACTGGCGGATACCTTCGGCGGTGAGGATCGCGGCGCGCTTGTCACGGTCGGCGCGCATCTGCTTCTCCATCGAGTCCTGGATGGAGGTGGGCGGCTCGATCGCCTTGAGCTCGACGCGGTTGACGCGGATGCCCCACTTGCCGGTGGCCTCGTCGAGCACGCCGCGCAGGGCCGCGTTGATCTCTTCGCGGGAGGTCAGGGTCCGCTCAAGGTCCATGCCGCCGATGATGTTGCGCAGGGTGGTGACGGTGAGCTGCTCGATGGCCTGGATGTAGCTGGCGACCTCGTAGGTCGCGGCGCGGGCATCGGTCACCTGGTAGTAGATGACGGTGTCGATGTTCACGACCAGGTTGTCCTGGGTGATCACCGGCTGGGGCGGGAAGGGCACGACCTGTTCGCGCAGGTCGATGCGGTTGCGGATCGAGTCGATGAACGGGACGACGATGTTCAGGCCCGCGTTCAGTGTGCGGGTGTAGCGGCCGAAGCGTTCGACGATCGCCGCGCTCGCCTGCGGGATGACTTGAATGGTCTTGATCAGGGCGATGAAGACCAGCACCACCAGAATGATCAGGACGATGATGATCGCTGACATCGCGTCTCCCGTGCCCTTCGTGCCGTCGTCGTTCCAGCGGGTCCCGCCGGAAGATCTTGAGGATCTTGCTGGTCGAGTCTGTCAGAACGGGCCCTGCAGCGTGGGGAGTTCAAGCCACCTCCCCGATCAGGTCACCATGATCACACAACGATCGCGGTGGCTCCCTCGATGTCGACGACGTCGACGTGACGGCCCGGCTCGTAGCTCTCGGAATCGTCGAGTGAGCGGGCGGACCAGATCTCTCCGGCCAGCTTGATGCGGCCACCGCTGCCGTCGACGCGTTCGACGACGACGGCCTGTTTGCCCTTCAGGGCCTCGATTCCGGTGGCGAGCACGGGCCGCCCGGCGCTGTGGCGGGCCGCGATGGGCCGTACGACGGCGATGAGCGCGACCGAGACCGCGGCGAAGACGAGAACCTGCATCACCATCCCGCCGCCGAGGCCGGCGGTCACGGCGCCCGCGACGGCGCCGGCGGAGAGCATGCCGAATTCGGGCATCGCGGTGATGACCAGGGGGATTCCGAGCGCGGCCGCCCCGATCAGCCACCACACCCATGCGTCGATGTCTGCCACATGGTCATGGTAGGACCGGGGTCACCTCCGGGGACAGGGTGCCGTGGGGGCGGCCCGCGCCGGGTCAGCCCAGCGGGAGGCCCGTCGCGGTCCAGCGCTCGCCGCGCTGCTCGACGACGAGCGGGAGGCCGAAGCAGCGGGAGAGGTTGCGGGAGGTCAGCTCCAGCTCCAGGGGACCCGCGGCGAGGACCTTGCCCTGGCGGATCATGAGGACGTGCGTGAAGCCGGGGGCGATCTCCTCGACATGGTGCGTGACCATGATCATCGAGGGGGCGATCGGGTCGCGGGCGAGGCGGCCGAGGCGGCGTACGAGGTCCTCGCGGCCGCCGAGGTCGAGACCGGCGGCGGGCTCGTCGAGGAGGAGGAGCTCGGGGTCGGTCATCAGGGCGCGGGCGATCAGGGTGCGCTTGCGCTCGCCCTCGGAGAGCGTGCCGAACTTGCGGTCCAGGAAGTCGCTCATGCCGAGGCGGTCGAGGAACGCGCGGGCGCGCTGCTCGTCGATGTCCTCGTAGTCCTCGTGCCAGCCGGCGGTCATGCCGTACGCGGCGGTGAGGACCGTCTGCAGGACGGTCTGGCGCTTGGGGAGCTTCTCGGCCAGCGCGATGCCGGCGACGCCGATGCGCGGGCGCAGCTCGAAGACGTCGGTGCCGGGCTTGCCGAGGGTCTCGCCGAGGATCGCGGCGGTGCCCTGGCTGGGGAAGAGGTAGCTGGAGGCGACGTTCAGGAGGGTCGTCTTGCCGGCGCCGTTCGGGCCGAGGATGACCCAGCGCTCACCCTCCTTGACCGACCAGGAGACCTGGTCCACCAGAGCCCGGCCCTCGCGGACCACGGATACGTCCACCAGCTCCAGTACATCGCTCATGAGCGCGTTGTCTCCCATTGCAGTCTCGGCAGTCGCGTGCGTCTTGTGGACGCATCCCCATGGGAAAACCTACGCCACCGGTCGACCGGTCCAATCCATCGGCCGGTCTTTAGGGTAGAGCCCATGCTTTCGGAACCACGCTCAGGTCGGTTGGCCTCATGGGGAAATGCCCTTTTGGCCGGGTTTGTTGCTCCTGATGACGCCGCGCTCGCCATAGTCGGTGAGGACGCGGTGCACCGGGTGGAGGGGCTGCCGGGCGAGGCGGCGCCGGTGGGGCTGACGCTGGCCCTGGGGCGGCTGCGCACGCTGGGGGCGACGGGGCTGCGGGTGGCGCTGCCCGCGCCTGGCCATCCGCTCGGCCTGAGCGGTCCTCCCGAGTTCAACGCGCGCGCCCTCGACGCGGAGGAGGCCGTCGTGTGCCAGGGGGCCGCGCTCGGGCTCGTGCCCGAGGTGTACGAGGCCGGGCCCGCCGGCGACGTCCATGTCGACGTCCTGTGGCACTGCCTTCCCGTGCGGGAGGCGCCCCCTGCGGATGTGCCCTCGCTCGGTGAGGCCGAGCGGGAGCTCGCGGAGGCGCTGCGGGACGCGACGGCTGTGCTCTCGCGGCTCGACGTGGCCGGGTCGGGGCCGGTGGCCGAGGCGGCGGTGGACGCGTACCGGGCGCGGGCGGAGCGGGGGCGCGAGGTCCTCGCGCCGGGTTATCCGCCTCGCGCGGTAAGGGTGTTGGAGCTGGCGCAGCGCGTCGGGCTGCTGATCTCGGTAGCGCATGAGAGCGGGCACGGCGGGGCCATGAGTGCCTCGGAGATGGCGGCGCGGTCGGAGGCGCTGCGTCCGGTGGAGCGGACGGCCCGTCGGGCGCAGGTCGCGGCGTACAACGCGTTCGTGGAGGAGCGGGAGCGCGGGGGGCGGTGAGGTGGGGGTGCGCGTCGGGGCGGGGCGCAGAGCGTCGGTGCGCGGGAGCCGGATGCGCGCCGGAGCGCCGGATCCGGGGACGCCGGAGCTCGGTAGCGGCGTAACACGAGCCTGAGTTGGGGGCGCCGCAGCGCAGGCCGCTCCGGAATCGTGTAACTCGCCGGAAGGGCCCCGCGGATCCGTGTCCGTGGGGCCCTTCCTGGGGGTGTGTCAGTTGTTCTCGGAGGCGTTGCCGAACGTCGGGTTCAGCAGGCCGATCACGTTGACGCTGTTTCCGGTGGCGTTGACCGGGAGGTGGACCGGGACCTGGGACCAGGTCGCCCGAGCCCACACCCGGGGAGTTGGCTGCCTGGCCGTCGGCGCCCGCGTCCGCGAAAGCGGCTCCGACACAAGCGCCCGCGGCGAGACCCGCGACGGCGACGGTCAGGGCGGCCTTCTTGGCGATGTTCCTGAGAAGTATTCCTCCAGCCACGGCGATGCGACCCCAGCCACGGGGTCGCACGCTGTGCAACGGGCAGGCCGGGCGGATGCCACGGCGGGGGCGGCGATACGCACGTACGGATCAACTGGCCCCCGGCCGGGCCGGAAACGGGACCGGCCCCCGGGGATACCCGGGGGCCGGTGGTCACTGGTGGACCTGAGGCGTACGTCAGTGGTTGACGCCGAGGTTGCCGAAGGCCGGGTTGAGCACACCGATGACGTTCACGGTGTTGCCGACGACGTTGACCGGGACGTGGACCGGAGCCTGGATCACGTTCCCAGAGACGACGCCCGGCGAGTGCACGGCCTGGCCGTCCGCGTGCGCGTCGGTGGCTGAGGCCATACCGGCACCGGCGGCGACGAGCCCACCGGCAACCATCGATACGGCCGCGACCCTCTTCAGCTTCTTCACTTCTTGACCCTCCTAGGCGATCACTGCGACGAGCCGCCGCAGCACGCACTGGAGAACGCCGGAGCCTCGCGCAGGATGCGCCATCCGGGGGACATACACACGACAGTATGAATCTCAGCCCGGAACGGAACCATCCGAATTGCCGTCCCCCCGTCCGGCCCGGCGGAGCCGCATACCGTCCCGCAGCCGCGGCACGGTTCAGCCGGCCGCCCCATGGCGTACGGCCCACAGGGCGGCCTGGGTGCGGTCCGCCAGGTCGAGCTTCATCAGGATGTTGGACACATGGGTCTTGACCGTCTTCTCGGAGAGGACGAGGGCGCGGGCGATCTCGCGGTTCGAGCGGCCGTCCGCGATCAGGCCGAGCACCTCGCGCTCCCGCTCGGTCAGGGAATTGCCTCTCCCCTGCCCGCCATTGGCCTCCTCCTGCGAGAGCAGGGCGCCGGCCACCTCCGGCTGGAGCAGCACATGACCGGCGTGCACCGAGCGGATGGCGCCGGCCAGGGCATCCGGGTCGACGTCCTTGTAGACATACCCGGCGGCGCCCGCGCGCAGGGCGGGGACCACGGTGCGCTGCTCGGTGAAGCTGGTGACGATGAGCACGCGCGCGGGGTTGGCGAGCTCGCGCAGCTTGCGCAGGGCCTCCACGCCGTCCATGACGGGCATCTTGACGTCCATCAGGACGACGTCGGGCTTCAGCTCCTCGGTGAGGGCGACGCCCTCGGCGCCGTCGGACGCCTCCCCCACGACCTCGATGTCGTCCTGGACCTCGAGGAACGTGCGCAGCCCCCGGCGGACGACCTGGTGGTCGTCGACCAGCAGCACCCGGATCCTGTTGTCAGCCACCGGGGACCTCCATCTCGATCGTGGTGCCCTTGCCGGGCTCCGATTCCACCGTCAGACGGCCGCCGACGCCACTGGACCGGTCGCGCATCGAGACCAGGCCGAGGTGGCGTCCCGCGCGCCGGACTGCCTTGCGTTCGAAGCCGCTGCCGTCGTCGGTGACGCGCAGGACGGCTCCGGGGCCTCGCTTGTCGAGCGTCACGCGGACGTGCTCGGCGCCCGAGTGGCGCAGCGCGTTGTGCAGCGCCTCCTGGGCGACGCGGAGCATGGCCTCCTCCTGGGCGGCGGGCAGGGCACGGATGCCGCCGCAGTCGAAGGTGACGTGGGCCGAGTGGGCCCGGTCGAGGACCTGGATATGCGTGCGCAGGGTGGCGATCAGGCCGTCCTCGTCGAGCGCTGCGGGGCGCAACTCGATCACCGCGGCGCGCAGTTCGTCGGCGGCTTCGGCGGCCAGCTCGGCCACATGCTGCAACTCGCCCTTGGCGCGGGACGGGTCGCGGTCGACGAGCGCCGCGGCGGCCTGGGCGGTCAGGCGCAGGGAGAAGAGCTTCTGGCTTACGGCGTCGTGCAGTTCATGGGCGAGGCGCGAGCGCTCCTCGGCGATGGTGAGCTCGCGGCTGCGCTCGTACAGGCGGGCGTTCGTCAGAGCGATGGCCGCGTGCTGGGCGAGGATCGTCAGCAGCTCCTCGTCCTCCAGGGTGAAGCCGCAGCCCCCTTGCGGCTTCGGGCACTTCTTGTTGGCGAGGAAGAGGGCGCCGATGACCTCGTCCCCGTCCCGGATGGGCAGGCCGAGGAAGTCGGACATGTCGGGGTGTGCGGAGGGCCAGCCCTCGAAGCGCGGGTCCTCGCGCACGTCGCCCAGGCGCTCGGTCTTCGCGTCGCGCAGCATCGCGGCGAGGATGCCGTGCTGGCGCGGGAGCGGGCCGATGGCCTTCCACTGCGCGTCGCTCACGCCGTCGACGACGAACTGGGCGAAGCCTCCGTGGTCGTCCGGCACTCCGAGGGCCGCGTACTCGGCGTCGATCAGCTCGCGGGCCGACGCGACGATCGTCTTGAGGACGTCGCGCACCTCGAGGTGTCTGCTCATGGCCAGCAGCGCGGAACTCACCGCGGAGAGGCCGGATCGTGGGCCGTGACTCATGGCCTCAAGGTACCGGCGGGGTGTGACAGCGCGTATCGGGCCTGTGGCGGCCGCCTTCTGGTCCGGTGGACGTAGGGCGAAGGGCCCTCGTGAGGTGCGGCCCGCGGACGAGGCGCCGGGGGCGTGTCGGTTCCTACGTTGGAGGCGGATCGAAGCACGTAGGCAATAGGGCGGCCCGACGGGCCCGAGGGGACGGATGTCATGCCGGTGGCGATCATCACGGGGGCTTCGAAGGGGTTCGGTCGCGCGCTCGCCGTGGCGCTCGCGCGGCGCGGCTGGGATCTGGTGCTCGACGCCAGGTCCGGGGCGGTGCTGCGGGAGGCGGCGGACGAGGCGGGGAAGTACGGGACGAGGGTGGAGGCGCTGCCCGGGGATGTCACGGACACGGCGCACCGTGCGGAGCTGGTGGCGGCGGCGCGCGGTCTCGGGGGTCTCGATCTGCTGGTGAACAACGCGAGCGCGCTGGGGGCCGAACCGCTGGTGCGTCTCGACGCCCTGCCGGTGGAAGGGCTGCGGCGTGCCCTTGAGGTCAATGTCGTGGCGGCGCTCGGGCTGGTGCAGGAGGCGCTGCCGCTGCTGCGCGGGGCGGCCGGGGGCGCGGTCGTGTCGGTGAGCTCGGACGCGTCGGCAGAGGCGTACGAGACGTGGGGCGGTTACGGCGCTTCGAAGGCCGCGCTCGACCAGCTGTCCGCGGTCCTCGCGGTGGAGGAGCCGGGGCTGCGGGTGTGGGCGGTGGATCCGGGCGATATGCGCACGGATCTCTATCGGGCGGCGGCGCCCCTCGACGACGACTCGGACCGGCCGCTGCCGGAGACGGTGGTGCCGGCTTTCCTGCGGCTGCTCGACGAGCGGCCGGACAGCGGGCGGTACGCCGCCCCCTCTCTTCTTCTGGAGGCACGGTGACGGTCGCGGTGCGGGTGCCGGAGGAGCTGTCGGCCCGGGTGCCGGCGGAGCAGCGTGGGCCCGGCCTGGACCGGGACGCGGTGCGGCTGCTCGTGTCGCGCGGCACGGACGTCACGCACCGGGACTTCGCCGAGCTGCCGGGAGAGCTGCGGGCCGGGGATCTGCTCGTGGTCAATACGTCGCCGACGCTGGCCGCGGCGGTCGACGGGCGGGTCGGGCACGCGCGCGTGGTGGTGCACTTCTCCACGCGTGGCGATGACGGTCGCTGGGCCGTCGAGTTGCGGGACCCGGACGGGCATGGCACCACGCGCCCGCGTGCGGGCGGTCCGGAGGGGACGGTGGCTGTGCTCCCCGGGGGCGTACGTCTCATCTGGGAGGAGCCGCTGGCGGGCGGCGGGGCGCGGTTGTGGTGGGCGCGGGTCGCGGGGGACGTGCCCGCGCTGCTGCGGCGCCACGGCAGACCCATCCGCTACTCCTATACGGAGCGCGATCAGCCGCTCTCCGTCTATCAGACGGTGTTCGCACTGCCGTACGCCGACGGGGCGGGCAGTGCGGAGATGCCGAGTGCGGCGCGTCCGTTCACGGCGCGGCTCGTGGCGGAGCTGGTCAGCAGGGGGGTGCAGTTCGCGCCGATCACGCTGCATACGGGGGTGGCGTCGGCGGAGTCGCACGAGCCGCCGTATCCGGAGCGGTTCGAGGTGCCGGAGGCATCCGCGCGGCTGATCAACGCGGCGAGGGCCGGGGGCGGGCGGGTGGTGGCGGTCGGTACGACGGCCGTACGGGCCGTGGAGTCGGCCGCGGGGCCCGACGGGGTGGTGCGGGCGGCCTCGGGCTGGACGGACCTCGTGGTGACGCCCGAGCGGGGGGTGCGGGTGGTGGACGGGCTCCTCACGGGGCTGCACGAGCCTGAGGCCTCGCATCTGCTGATGTTGGAGGCGATCGCGGGAGTCAAGGCAATTACCCGTACATATACGGAAGCATTGGGACATTTTTACCTGTGGCACGAGTTCGGGGACGTCAATCTGATACTTCCCGATGAATCCGGTCACGGAGCGCGTTGCAATGGCAACGCTTGGTGAGTTTGTTACGTGCCCGATGTGAGCCCGCACATAGGACGCACGTCACGTACGAAGGCGGCTAGGAATTAGCTGTGGGCGGCGACACCGGGGCAGGAGGGGCGAAACGGACCTCGACGGGGGGTCTGATCTACTACCTGGCTTCGTACGTCACACGATTGCCACGGAATTTTGCGGCCGCTAACAATGGCTCTCGTTGCTCGACAGCGTGGGCCTCTACCCACAGCGTTCATGACCGAAACATGAGCGGTCCTGCTTTGGACCGGTGAGCGACTTCCCCGATTCGAAGAGGTCCTCCATGTCCAAGCTCAGCTTCTCCGGTCATAGTCCCCTGACGAAGACCCACAAGTACTCGATCGCCGGTATCGCCACGCTCGGCGCCGCTGCCCTCGCGTTCACGCTGGTGCCGGGCAACTCCAACGCGGAGGCCGAGACGATTTCGGCGGCTCCGGTCGCCTTCGAGGTGGCCGCCGGCAAGCCCCAGATCAAGGACGTGCACGCCAGCGTCACCAACCAGCTGGCCACCGCCGACCAGCAGGCCAAGAACGCGGCCGCCAAGCTGAAGGCCGCGCAGAGCGCCGCGGCGAAGGCCGACGCAGCTGCAAAGGTCAAGACCGAGAAGTACCGTGCGGTCAAGGAGGCGGCCAGCCGCTCCGCCGCCCGCAAGCCCGTCTACGCGAACAACCTGGACGGCTGGATCCGCCAGTCCCTGGACATCATGAAGTCCAAGGGCATCCCCGGTTCCTACGAGGGCCTGCACCGCAACATCATCCGCGAGTCCTCCGGCAACCCGAAGGCCATCAACAACTGGGACATCAACGCGATCAACGGCATACCCTCGAAGGGTCTGCTGCAGGTCATCCCGCCGACCTTCACCGCGTACCACGTCCCCGGTACCTCGTGGAACATCTACGACCCGGTCGCCAACATCACCGCCGCCGCGAACTACGCCGCGGACAAGTACGGCTCGATGGACAACGTGAACAGCGCTTACTGAGACTCTCCCTGGACCTCAGGGTCTCTGTGAACGCCGAAGGGCGGCACCCCGTGCGGGGTGCCGCCCTTCATCCGTGCGCGGGTCACGCTACTTGCGCATGACCTCGGGCTCGTGGCGGCGCAGCAGGCGCGCGACCGCGAAGCCGCAGATGACACCGAGCGCGATCAGGATCGCGAGGTTGATGCCCCACTGGCTCACCGAGTGCTCCCACAGCGGGTCCAGGTCGTTCGGGTGCGCCTGGTCCCACGGCGGCATGAGGTGCGCGAGGTCCAGCGTCGAACCGGCGCCGGCGATGGCCCAGCGCGACGGCATCAGCCAGGCGAACTGCTCCAGGCCCGGCGAGCCGTACACCTGGAACAGGATGCCGGTGAAGACGACCTGGACGATCGCGAACATGACCAGGAGCGGCATCGTCTTCTCGGCGGTCTTCACCAGCGAGGAGATGACCAGGCCGAACATCATCGACGTGAATCCCAGCGCGATGATCACGATGCACAGCTCGACGGCCGGCGGCATCATCAGGCCCTCGGCGGGCAGGTCGCGCGGGAAGAAGCCGATGGCGCAGATGATCACGCCCTGGATGGCCGTGACGACGCCGAGGACGATCACCTTCGACATCAGGTACGCCGAGCGGGAGAGGCCGGTGGCCCGCTCCCGTTCGTAGATGACGCGTTCCTTGATCAGCTCACGTACGGAGTTGGCCGCGCCCGAGAAGCACATGCCGACCGCGAGGATCAGCATGATCGTGCCGGCGTCGCCGTTGAACCGGGACGGCGGCTTGGGTGGGGCCAGGCCGAAGTCGGCCGGGATCACCGTGCTGACCACGCCGAGGACCGCCGGCAGGATCACCATCAGGCCCAGGAAGCCCTTGTCGGACGCGATCACCGACGTGTAGCGGCGGATCAGGGTCCACAGCTGCGAGCCCCAGCCCTGCGGCTTGGGCGGCTTCATCGCCTGCGGTGGCGGCATGTGTACGGACTGTGCGGCGACGGCGTCGATGTCCGCTGCGTACATCTGGTAGTGCTGCGAGCCCTTCCAGCGGCCCGCCCAGTCGTAGTCGCGGTAGTTCTCGAAGGCGGAGAAGACGTCGGCCCAGGTGCTGTAGCCGAAGAAGTTCAGGGCCTCCTCGGGCGGACCGAAGTACGCCACCGAACCGCCGGGCGCCATCACCAGGAGCTTGTCGCAGATCGCCAGTTCGGCGACCGAGTGCGTGACGACGAGGACCGTGCGGCCGTCGTCGGCGAGGCCGCGCAGGAGCTGCATGACGTCGCGGTCCATGCCCGGGTCGAGGCCGGAGGTCGGCTCGTCCAGGAAGATCAGCGACGGCTTGGTGAGCAGCTCCAGGGCGACGGAGACGCGCTTGCGCTGGCCACCGGAGAGGGAGGTGACCTTCTTCTCCTTGTGGATGTCCAGCTTGAGCTCGCGCAGCACCTCGTCGATGCGCTGCTCGCGCTCCTGCTCGCTGGTGTCCGAGGGGAAGCGCAGCTTGGCCGCGTACTTGAGGGCCTTCTTGACGGTCAGTTCCTTGTGCAGGATGTCGTCCTGCGGGACCAGACCGATGCGCTGGCGCAGCTCGGCGAACTGCTTGTACAGGTTCCGGTTGTCGTAGAGCACGTCGCCCTTGTTGGCGGGCCGGTAGCCGGTGAGCGCCTTGAGCAGCGTGGACTTGCCGGAACCCGAGGGGCCGATGACCGCGATGAGCGACTTCTCCGGGACTCCGAAGGAGACGTCCTTGAGGATGTCCTTGCCGCCGTCGACCGTCACCGTCAGATGACGGGCGGAGAAGGAGACCTCACCGGTGTCGACGAACTCCTCGAGGCGGTCGCCGACGAGGCGGAACGTCGAGTGGCCGACGCCGACGATGTCGTTCGGGCCGAGCAGCGCGGAGCCGCCCTTGGCGATCGGCATACCGTTGACGTACGTGCCGTTGTGCGAGCCGAGGTCGCGGATCTCGTAGCGGCCGTCGGGCGTCGCGTGGAACTCGGCGTGCAGGCGCGAGACCTGGAGGTCGGAGACCACCAGTTCGTTCTCGAGCGCACGGCCGATCCGCATCACACGGCCGAGGGCCAGCTGGTGGAACGTGGTGGGGCTGCGGTCGCCGTAGACCGGCGGAGCCCCCGCGACACCGCCGGGCCCCTGCTGGGGCGGGATGTTCTGCGCCTGCTGCGGCTGCTGCCAGCTCTGCTGGGCGGGCACCTGCTGCTGCGGCGGCGCGTTGTGCGCCCAGCCGGGGTCACCGCCCTGCGGCTGCTGGACCGGTGCCTGCTGCGGGTGGGCCTGCTGCTGGGCCTGCTGGGCCGCGGGCACGGCCGCGCCGGAGGCGCTGCCCGAGAGGTTGACCCGCGGACCGTCCGTCGCGTTGCCGAGGTGCAGCGTCGAGCCCGGGCCGATCTCCATCTGATGGATCCGCTGGCCCTGCACGAACGTGCCGTTGGTGGAGCCGTGGTCCTCGATGACCCAACTCCGGCCGCCCCAGCTGATCGTGGCGTGTCGCCAGGACACCCTGGCATCGTCGATCGCGACGTCCCCCTGCGGATCACGTCCGAGGGTGTATGGCCTGGACGGGTCGAGCGTCCAGGTCCTTCCATTCAATTCCAGTACGAGTTCCGGCACTCCATGCCCCACTGAGTTGTCCCCCGAGCTAGCCCCCATCTTGGGGAGTCTAGGGATGTCGAACTTCGTGGGGAACTATTTCAGGCGGAGCCCCCTGACCGAAAGTCGGGCCTTGCGGCGGGCCTTGTGAAGACTGCCTACCCGCCTTCGCGCCCGCCCCGTTGACGGCGCAGAAACAGCCACGGAGAGTGGTAAGCACCCACAAGTGCCTACGGATCATGCGCGAATGGGACATCCGATACATCACTGTACGGATCGGGGGCCCTGATGGAGACCGTTGTGCGGCGGAGCGGGCGCGAGGGCGTGCACTGGGGTGACGTACTGCTCTCCGCGGTCGCCTCCGTGAGCTGGGCGTTCATCGGGATGGCGACGGTCGCCGCGGCCGGCCTCCATCTGCTCGGTGCGGATTCCGCGGGCCCGCTCGGCCCGATGACGGCCGCTGTGGTGGCACTTGGGGCGGGTGGGAAAGTCACGCCGTCGGGAGACGTCTCAGCCTTTGGCCTGGAGGGCGCGCAGGCCCACACCACGATCGATATCGCGCCGCTCGGTGTGGGTCTCACGGGCGCGCTGCTGCTCAGCTGGTTCTTCCTACGTTCCCTGCGTGGGGCGGGAGTTGAGGTCACGCCGGCCGAACTCGCGGCGCGCGTGGGGAGCGTGGTCGCGCTGTTTCTGGCGATGCTCGCAGGGCTCGCCTGGGCGGGTCACGACCTCATCACGATTGACGGCGGGAAGCTCGGGCTCGACCGGATACCGGACGGGGATCTGCCGGGCCGCATCAAGGACAGGCTGCCGGGCGGCCTCGACCTCGGAGGGCTCCTGCCGGACCACATCGGCGGCCTCGTGGACGCGAAGGCGACCGTCGGGTTCACCGTCGAGACCGGGGCCTCACTGCTGGGCGGCGCCGCGTGGGTGATCGGCGTCCTGCTGATCGCGCTGCTCGCGTCGCGACGTACTCCGCTCCCGCGCTCCCTGGACGCGGTGCACCGGGTGGTCCGCCCCGCTGCTTCGTCGCTGGTCACGGTGTTACTGGTGGCTGTCGCCGCGGGGCTCGCGGCGGCGGCGTACGCGGTGATCGGCGACGACCATCCGCGGCGGATCGTGGGCGCCGCGCTGCTCGGGGCGCCCAACGGGGCGTGGCTCGGCATTCCCCTCGGCCTCTTCGTCCCCTGGGACGGCAAGGCGACGGGCGCACTCGCGCAGGCCCTTCCCCATCCGGTCGACGGGCTGCTGCGGATGCGCGCGAACGAGCCGGTGACCCTGAGCCGTCTAGCCGAACTGGACGGCAGGGTATGGCTGTTGGCCCTCGCGATGGTTCTGGTGATGCTGCTCGCCGGCGTGCTGACCGCCGTACGGACGCCTGCGGTGGCCGGCGGGCCCGGGTCGCCGCCGATGGGGGTCGTCGGCTTCGCCGGGAGGTGCGCGCTGCGGCTCGGGGCCGTCACGGCGCTCGGCCTGCCGCTGCTCGTGCGGCTGACGGACGTATCGGCGGACGCCTCACTGTCCGTACTCGGCTTCGACGCCTTCGGGGCCGGGATCGAGCTGCACGGACATCTCGGGATGGCACTGCTGCTCGGGGCCGCTTGGGGAGCGGCGGCGGGAGCGGTGGGGGCGCTGCTCGCTCACGGGGCGGGGGCGGCGGGGCGACGAGCCGCTCCGGCTGCGCTGGGCGGGGGCGGCGTGGAGCCGGAGGGTCGGGTGGTGGACGGGGCGCCGGGGGACGGCGCCGTCCGGCCCGTCCCGCCCGTCCCGCCTCAGGAGGCAGGGCCGTATCGGCCGAGTGCTCCGTACCGGGGGTCGCCGGACGGGACCAACCCATATCTGAAGCCGCCGGACGAACGGGCGGGCGATGGGCGGGACGATCTGCCGGACGATTTGTACGGGGCGCCGACAATGGTGGGGCCGGTCAGGCCCCCGGTGCCGCCTCGTCCGCGGGGGCGGCCCGGGTCCGGGTCCGGCAAGGGCGGATGGCCCGTACCGCCACCACCTCCTCCCCCACCACCACTTCCGCACTCGCCACCGTCGCCATCGCCGTCGTCGCCGGAGGAAGAAGGGCCGCCACCACCTCGGAGGAGCCCGCGCGGCTGAGCCGAGCGCGGGCGGCGGACGGCGAACCGACCGGTCGGGGTGCGCGTCGCACATGTCCGCCACGCGGACCACCGCCGCGCCGCGCGACGCGGGCCGGATAACGTGGGACCACCATGAGTGCTTCGCAGCCCCGCCACCCCGCTGATGTCCCGGTCGCAGTTCCGGACGACGTCCCGACGCTCCTCGTCAAGATATTCGGCAAGGACCGCCCCGGCATCACCGCCGGGCTCTTCGACACCCTCGCCGCCTACTCCGTCGATGTCGTCGACATCGAGCAGGTCGTCACCCGGGGACGCATCGTGCTGTGCGCCCTGGTGACGGAGCCGCCCCCCGGTCTCGAGGGCGATCTGCGGTCCACCGTCCACAGCTGGGCGGAGTCCATGCGGATGCAGGCCGAGATCATCTCGGGCATCGGCGACAACCGTCCGCGCGGGCTCGGCCGCTCCCTCGTCACCGTGCTCGGCCACCCGCTGACCGCGGAGACGACGGCCGCCATCGCCGCCAGGATCACCGGCACCGGCGGCAACATCGACCGTATCTTCCGGCTCGCGAAGTACCCCGTCACCGCAGTCGAGTTCGCCGTTTCCGGCGCCGAGACCGAGCCCCTGCGCACCGCGCTCGCGACGGAGTCGGCTGCGCTCGGCGTCGATGTCGCGGTCGTCGCGGCCGGGCTGCACCGCCGCGCCCAGCGCCTCGTCGTGATGGACGTCGACTCGACCCTCATCCAGGACGAGGTCATCGAACTCTTCGCGGCGCACGCGGGCTGCGAGGACAAGGTCGCCGAGGTCACCGCGTCGGCGATGCGCGGCGAGCTGGACTTCGAGCAGTCGCTGCACGCGCGGGTCGCGCTGCTCGCCGGGCTCGACGCGTCGGTCGTCGACAAGGTCCGCACCGAGGTGCGGCTCACGCCCGGCGCGCGGACCCTGATCCGCACGCTGAAGCGGCTCGGCTATCAAGTGGGCGTCGTCTCCGGCGGGTTCACCCAGGTCACGGACGATCTGCAGGACCGGCTCGGGCTCGACTTCGCCCAGGCCAACACCCTGGAGATCGTCGACGGCAAGCTCACCGGCCGGGTCACCGGCGAGATCGTGGACCGCGCGGGCAAGGCGCGGCTGCTGCGCCGGTTCGCCGCGGAGGCCGGGGTACCGCTCGCGCAGACCGTGGCGATCGGTGACGGCGCCAATGATCTGGACATGCTGAACGCGGCGGGGCTCGGCGTCGCCTTCAACGCGAAGCCCGTGGTCCGCGAGGCCGCGCACACCGCGGTGAACGTGCCGTTCCTCGACACCGTCCTCTACCTCCTCGGCATCACCCGTGAAGAGGTCGAGGCGGCGGACGCCCACGACGACTGACTCGGGTCGACGCGGACAGTTACTGATGCGACGGGCCCCGGTACCCATGCGGTACCGGGGCCCGTCGGCGTATCAGGGTCCGGCCGCCGGCCGACGGGTCACTTGGACGGTGCCCAGTAGTCGATGAGGGTGGCGGTGCCCGGTTCGAGGGACTTCCAGGAGCCGGTGAAGGACAGGACCGCGAAGGCGGAGGTCGGGAAGCCGCGCTGGGCCATCCGCTCCCCCGCGTCGCCCTCGACCTGCCCGGAGAGGATCTCGACGAGGCCCTGGATCCCAGGGTTGTGGCCGACCAGCACCGCGCTCCGCACGTCGTCCGGGGTCTCGTTCAGCACGGCGATGAGCTCACCGGGCGAGGCCTCGTAGATCCGCTCCTCGTACACCGTCCTGGGCCGGTGGGGCAGCTCGTGGACGGCGAGCTTCCACGTCTCTCGGGTCCTCGCGGCGGTCGAGCAGAGGGCCAGGTCGAGGTCGATACCGGAGTCGGCGAGCTTGCGGCCGGCGACGGGGGCGTCCTTTCGGCCCCTCTCGGCGAGCGGCCTCTCGTGGTCGGAGATCTGGGGCCAGTCCGCCTTCGAATGCCGGAAAAGGACAATCCTGCGGGGTTCTGCGACGCTCATGGGTCCCAGCTTCGCATGAAACCGGCCACGGGGCGCAGGGAGTTGACGGGCTCGACCGGCACGGGTGACGCGCCCTGCGGGCGGCTCACGGGGCTGTGTGCAGCACCGCCTGCTGGATGCGGTCGAGGAGCTGGCCGACCATCGGGTCGCCGGTCGCGGCGTGGGCGTCGGCCGGGTTGATTATCAGGAGCAGGAGCACGGCGAATGTGATCGCGGGCAGGGCGATCGCCCACCACGGGAGCCTGACGTCGACGCCGCCCGCTGGGGCCGGGTGGGGCCGGGTGTGCGTAGGGGCCGACATGACGCCTCCGGGGTCCTCGAGATGCTCGGTGCCGTGGCCCGCGGTGCTCGCGGTCACATCTCGAATTTACGGAAGGTCAGGCCCTCAACCCATCCGGTGATCCACCCAGTTGACCCTGACACTGACCCCCTAGGGGTTGGTGGTGCTAGCACTACCAACGCCGACTGCGAACAGGCCCGGGACCGCTGTCACGGTGAGGCGACGACCACGATGACGGCCATGGTCACGGTGAGGCGATCGAGGCGATGACCGCGATGATCACGGTGATGGCCAGCATCGAGCCGAGCACGATGAGGAGCTTCTTCTGGCCGTTCTGGGGGTTCGGGTCGAGCACAGGCGACATGCGGTCAGTCTCGCACCCTTTGCCCCGGCTCGCGGAGCCGGGGTGGGCCATGGGCCGATGTCAGGCCGCCGCTGCCGCCGCTGCCGGAGCGGCCTCGTCCTCGACCGTTCGGTTGCGTCCCGCGATGACGCCCACCACGATCTGCGGCACCATCAGCGCCGCCATGAGCGCGATCGGGACGCCCCAGCCGCCGCTGTGCTGGTAGAGCACGCCGACGAGCAGCGGGCCGGGGATCGAGATCAGATAGCCGGTGCTCTGGGCGAAGGCGGAGAGCTTGGCGACGCCCGTGCCGGTCCGCGCCCGCATGCCGACCATCGTCAGGGCGAGCGGGAAGGCGCAGTTGGAGATGCCGAGGAGGACGGCCCACGCCCAGGCACCGCCGGACGGGGCGAAGTAGAGGCCCGCGTAACCGGCGAGGCCGCACACACCGAGGGCGATCACGATGGGGCCCTGGCTGGGCAGGCGCGTGGCGAGGCGCGGGATGACGAACGCGAGCGGTACGCCCATCGCCATGGTGACGGCGAGCAGCACGCCCGCGGTGCCCGCGGAGACGCCGGCGTCGCGGAAGATCTGCGCCATCCAGCCCATGGTGATGTAGGCCGCGGTGGCCTGGAGACCGAAGAAGACGGCGAGCGCCCAGGCGGTGCGGCTGCGGGTGATGCGCAGGCCGTCGTCCCGCTGCGGGGTGCCGGCGGTGTTACCGCCCTCGGTGCCCCGTTCGCGTGCGAGTGGGACCCACGGGACGACGGCGGCCACGGCGAGCGCGGCCCAGAGGGCGAGTCCGGTCTTCCAGCTGCCGCCGAGCGCGTCCGTCATGGGCACGGTCACGGCCGCCGCGAGGGAGGTGCCGAGCGCGAGGGCCATCGAATAGAGGCCGGTCATGGAGCCCACGCGGTCGGGGAACCAGCGCTTGACGATCACGGGCATCAGGACGTTGCTGACCGCGATGCCCATGAGGGCGAGGGCGCTGGCGACGAGGAAGCCGACGGTGCTGCCGGTGAACGGGCGGATGACCAGACCGGCGGCGATCGCGGCCATGCCGGCGCACACCACGGCGCCGGGACCGAAGCGGCGGGCGAGCCGGGGCGCCATCACTCCGAAGATCGCGAAACAGAGCGGGGGTACGGAGGTGAGGAGGCCGGCGACGCTGCCGCTCATGCCGAGCCCGTCGCGCACCTCTTCGAGGAGGGCGCCGAGGCTGGTGATGGCGGGGCGCAGGTTCAGAGCCGCGAGGACGATGCCCACGATCATCAGGCGCACGGCCCATGCGCGCGTGGGGGCTGTTTTCGCTTCGGGTGCGCTCTCAGTACGTATCGGGGTCTGCGTCATCGTCGGGGTTTCCTCACTGGCCATGACCCCATCTTAGAATCATGGGATGATTGGGTGTCCAATCGGTTTGCGTCACACTCGGCGCGACGCACCGCCCGCACCCGTTCCCTGCCCGCCCCAGTCATCGAACCAAGGACCGTCATGCCGCTGACCTCCCCCAGTCGCTCGGCTCTCTCCGAACAGGTCATCGCCGGGCTGCGCGCCCAGATCTCGTCGGGCGAGTGGCCGGTGGGCTCCCGCATCCCGACCGAGCCCGAGCTGGTCGAGCAGCTCGGCGTCGCGCGCAACACGGTGCGCGAGGCCGTGCGCGCGCTCGCCCACAACGGCCTGCTCGACATCCGGCAGGGCTCGGGCACGTACGTCGTCGCGACCAGCGAGCTGGCGGGCGTGATGCAGCGCAGGTTCGCCGACGCCGACCCCCGGCACATCGCCGAGCTGCGCTCGACCCTGGAGTCCAGCGCCGCGAGCCTCGCCGCGCAGCGCCGTACGGAGCGCGATCTCAAGCAGCTCGACGCGCTGATGGTGCGCCGGGAGGACGCGTGGGCGTCGGGTGACGCGGAGGCGTTCGTGGCGGCCGACGCGACCTTCCACCTGGCGGTCGTGGCCGCGTCCCACAACGACGTCATGACAGCGATGTACGCGGACCTCGGCGAGGTCCTGCGGGACGTCCTGCGCGTGGACGTGGGCGATGAGCTGCGGCCCGAGAACCACATGGACCACGCGGGTCTGCTCGACGCGATCCGCGTGGGCGACGCGGAGGCCGCCGCGGCGGAGGCGGCGCGCTATCCGTTCCTGTGCCTGCCGGGCCGGCCCGCCGCTCACTGAGTAGAGACCCGAGCGGGGGCCCAGCGCTCAGCTGTCGACCTTGGCGTGGCTGATCCAGGCCGAGCGGACCTCTTTCCAGCACCGGCCGGTGAGCCGCACGGTCTCGGCGGCCTCGGCCGGGACCTGCCCGCCGTCGCTGTCTATGTCCCACCAGCGGTCGCACTCGACGTGGAGGCTGACCGCGTCGGTCGCCGGATACGGGTTGTGGCAGTACGCCGTCACGTCCGAACCGGCGACAGTCACCCGGCAGTCCGCTCCGAAGGGTTCGGTCCTGCGGTCCTCCCCGCTGTCGGGCACGCGCGCGTGGGGCGCGGTCCGGACGGGGTGGGAAGCGGCGTCGTACGGCACCGCGAAGAGGAGTACGAGGGCTGCGAGTACCGGGGTACCGCGCGGGAAAAGGCGCACAAGGGGACCTCCTCGGCCGTACGGGAGAGGGGGAACGAACGCCTTCTCAGCCTGCGTGCTCACCCGTCGCGCCCGCCCGGCCAGTGGGCCGAACGGGTGACGCCCCGCCCCCCGCGCGCTGCGGGGAACGGGGCGTCGGCCACGTACGGGTGATCAGGCGCCGATCGCGTGCAGACCGCCGTCGACGTGGATGATCTCGCCGGTGGTCTTCGGGAACCAGTCGCTCAGGAGAGCGACGATGCCCCGGCCGGCCGGCTCCGGGTCCTTGAGGTCCCACTCCAGGGGGGCGCGGTCGTCCCAGACGGCGGCCAGCTCACTGAAGCCCGGGATGGACTTGGCGGCCATGGAGCCGAGCGGGCCCGCCGAGATGAGGTTCGAGCGGACGTTCTGCTTGCCGAGGTCGCGCGCGAGGTACCGGTTGGTGGCCTCGAGGGCAGCCTTGGCGGGGCCCATCCAGTCGTACTGCGGCCAGGCGTACTGGGCGTCGAAGGTGAGACCGACGACCGAGCCGCCGTTCTGCATCAGCGGCAGGCAGGCCATGGTCAGCGACTTCAGGGAGAAGGCGGAGACGTGCATGGCCGTGGCGACCGACTCGAACGGGGTGTTGAGGAAGTTGCCGCCGAGGGCGTCCTGCGGCGCGAAGCCGATGGAGTGCACGACGCCGTCGAGGCCGCCGAGCTCCTCGCCGACGACCTCGGCGAGGCGGCCGAGGTGCTCGTCGTTGGTGACGTCGAGCTCGATGACCTTGGTGGGCTTGGGGAGCTTCTTGGCGATGCGCTCGGTCAGCGTGGGCCGCGGGAAGGCGGTGAGGATGATCTCCGCGCCCTGCTCCTGGGCCAGCTTCGCGGCGTGGAAGGCGATGGAGGACTCCGTCAGCACACCGGTGATCAGGACGCGCTTGCCCTCGAGAATTCCGCTCATGGTGATCAGTGACCCATGCCCAATCCGCCGTCAACGGGAATGACGGCTCCAGTGATGTACGAGGCGTCGTCCGAGGCGAGGAACCGCACCGTCGCGGCGATCTCCTCGGGCTGCGCGTAGCGGCCGAGCGGCACCTGCTTCACGATGCCCTCGCGCTGCTCGTCGGTGAGCGCCTTGGTCATGTCGGTGTCGACGAAACCGGGCGCGACGACGTTGAAAGTGAGGTTGCGCGACCCGAGCTCACGGGCGAGGGAGCGCGCGAAACCGACCAGACCCGCCTTCGACGCGGCGTAGTTCGCCTGTCCCGCGGAGCCGAGGAGGCCGACCACGGAGGAGATCAGCACGACGCGGCCCTTCTTGGCTCGCAGCATGCCGCGGTTGGCACGCTTCACGACGCGGAAGGTGCCGGTGAGGTTGGTGTCGAGGACCGACGTGAAGTCGTCCTCGGACATGCGCATGAGGAGCTGGTCCTTGGTGACGCCGGCGTTGGCCACGAGCACCTCGACGGGACCGTGCTTCTCCTCGATCTCCTTGTAGGCCTGCTCCACCTGCTCACTGTCGGTGATGTCGCACTTGACGGCGAGGAAGCCGGCCTTCTCCAGCTCGGCCGCGTCGCCCGAGCGGTATGTGATCGCGACCTTGTCGCCGGCGTCGGCGAATGCACGGGCGATGGCGAGGCCGATGCCCCGGTTTCCTCCGGTGACGAGAACCGAGCGGCTCAACGGATCACCCTTTCCATAGCGGTCTGGTACCTCGAAAACCTATCGGTACCGCCCTGGATACGGAGAATCGGCCACCGACAGTGGCGCAGGAGAGTCGCTGTCGGGTCCCTACAGAAAAGTGTGGCCGCGGGGGCCGCCGACGCGACATGATCGAGGCCGGCCGGTGCCCGCACCCGGGAGCGGCCGGTGCCCGAGGCTCCTGACAGCGCTTACGACAGCGTCTCCGACAGCAGGGAGAACATCCGTGCCCCATTCGATCGATGAAGCCTTCGCGGCGCTGCCGCTGCGGGCCCTCGCCGATGCCGCGCTGGCCCGCGCGCGGGCTCTCGGCGCCGACCACGCGGACTTCCGCCTGGAGCGGGTGCGCAGCGCGGAGCGGCGGCTGCGGGACGCGCGGCCCGCGGGTTCGTCGGACACCACGGACCTGGGGTACGCGGTACGGGTCGTGCACGGCGGCACGTGGGGCTTCGCGTCGGGCGTGGATCTGACGATGGACGCCGCCGCGAAGGTGGCGTCGCAGGCCGTCGCGATGGCGAAGCTGTCGGCGCAGGTGATCAAGGCCGCGGGTTCGGACGAGAGAGTGGAGCTGGCCGCCGAGCCGGTGCACGAGGACCGGACGTGGGTGTCCTCGTACGAGATCGATCCGTTCCGCGTGCCGGACGAGGAGAAGGCCGGGCTGCTCGCCGACTGGAGTGCGCGGCTGCTCGGGGCGGACGGCGTCGACCATGTGGACGCCTCACTCCTCACCGTGCACGAGAACAAGTTCTACGCCGACACGGCGGGAACCGTGACGACACAGCAGCGCGTCCGGCTGCATCCGCAGCTGACGGCCGTCGCCGTGGACGGGACGAGCGGCGAGTTCGACTCGATGCGGACCCTTGCGCCGCCGGTGGGCCGCGGCTGGGAGTACCTCACCGGGACCGGCTGGGACTGGGACCGCGAGCTGGCCGAGATCCCGGAGCTGCTCGCCGAGAAGATGCGGGCGCCCAGCGTCGAGGCCGGCCTGTACGACCTCGTGGTCGACCCGTCCAACCTGTGGCTGACCATCCACGAGTCGATCGGCCACGCGACCGAGCTGGACCGTGCGCTCGGCTACGAGGCCGCGTACGCGGGTACCTCCTTCGCCACGTTCGACCAGCTCGGGAAGCTCAGGTACGGCTCCGAGATCATGAACGTGACGGGTGACCGCACCGCCGAGCACGGCCTCGCGACCATCGGGTACGACGACGAGGGCGTGGCCGGGCAGTCCTGGGACCTGGTCAGGGACGGGACGCTCGTCGGCTATCAGCTGGACCGCCGTATCGCGAAGCTGACGGGCTTCGACCGGTCGAACGGGTGCGCCTACGCGGACTCTCCCGGCCATGTGCCCGTCCAGCGCATGGCGAACGTGTCGCTGCAGCCGGACCCGGGCGGCCTGTCGACCGAGGACCTGATCGGGGGCGTCGACCGCGGGATCTACGTCGTCGGCGACCGGTCCTGGTCGATCGACATGCAGCGCTACAACTTCCAGTTCACGGGGCAGCGGTTCTACCGCATCGAGAACGGACGGCTCGCCGGGCAGCTGCGCGATGTCGCCTACCAGGCCACGACCACCGACTTCTGGGGTTCGATGGCGGCGGTCGGCGGCCCGCAGACGTACGTGCTGGGCGGCGCGTTCAACTGCGGAAAGGCCCAGCCGGGGCAGGTCGCGGCGGTGTCGCACGGCTGCCCGTCCGCCCTCTTCAAGGGCGTGAACATTCTGAACACCACGCAGGAGGCCGGTCGATGAGCCCTCGGACGAACAAGCCGCACGAGATCGTCGAACGTGCCCTCGAACTGTCATCGGCGGACGGCTGCATGGTCATCGCCGACGAGACGTCCACCGCGAATCTGCGCTGGGCGGGCAACGCGCTCACGACGAACGGCGTCACGCGCGGGCGCACCCTCACCGTCATCGCGACCGTCGACGGCAAGGAGGGCACGGCCTCCGGGGTCGTCTCGCGCTCGGGAGTGACCACGGCCGACCTCGAACCCCTGGTGCGGGCCGCCGAGGCCGCGGCCCGGGGCGCGGCGCCCGCGGAGGACGCCGGCCCGCTGGTGTCCGGAGTGCCGCACTCCGGCGACTTCACGGACGCGCCCGCCGAGACCTCGTCGGCCGTCTTCGCGGACTTCGCGCCGGCCCTGGGCGAGTCGTTCGCCCGCGCCCGGGCCGGAGGCCGCGAGCTGTACGGCTTCGCCAACCACGAGCTCGTATCCAGCTATCTCGGTACGTCGACGGGCCTGCGCCTGCGGCACGACCAGCCGAACGGGACGCTGGACATGAACGCGAAGTCGCCGGACCGGACGCGTTCCGCGTGGGCCGGACGCTCGACGCGCGACTTCAAGGACGTCGACCCGGGCGCGCTGGACGCCGAGCTGGCGCAGCGCCTCGACTGGGCGCGCCGCCGCATCGAGCTGCCCGCCGGCCGCTACGAGACGCTGCTGCCACCGACCGCGGTCGCCGATCTGCTGATCTACCAGCTGTGGTCGGCCGCGGCCCGGGACGCCGCCGAGGGCCGGACCGTCTTCAGCAGGCCCGGCGGCGGCACGCGCGTCGGCGAGCGGCTGACGGAGCTGCCGCTGACGCTGCGCAGCGACCCGAACGAGCCGGGCCTGGAGTCGGCGCCGTTCGTCCTCGCCCATGCCTCGGGCGACAGCGCCTCCGTCTTCGACAACGGTCTTCCGCTGACGGCGACGGACTGGGTGCGCGAGGGCGAGCTGGCCCATCTGACGACGACCCGGCACAGCGCGGGCCTCACCGGCCTCCCGGTGGCGCCGGCGATCGACAACCTGATCCTGGACGGGGGCGAGGACCGCTCCCTGGACGAG
The DNA here is from genome assembly GCF_045162695.1 of Streptomyces sp. NBC_01003. NCBI lineage: Bacteria > Bacillati > Actinomycetota > Actinomycetes > Kitasatosporales > Streptomycetaceae > Streptomyces > Streptomyces sp. NBC_01003. The sequence continues at coordinate 7,588,035 of NZ_CP108707.1, read as the reverse complement.
ATGGTCGCGGCCACCGGGCGCGGGCTGCTCCTGACCTGCCTCTGGTACATCCGCGAGGTCGATCCGGCGACACTTCTCCTGACCGGTCTGACCCGGGACGGGGTGTACCTCGTGGAGGACGGCGAGGTGGTGGGCGAGGTGAACAACTTCCGGTTCAACGAGTCGCCCGTCGACCTGCTGGGGCGCGCGGTGGAGGCCGGGCGGACGGAAAAGACGCTGCCCAGGGAGTGGAGCGACTGGTTCACCAGGGCTGCCATGCCGGCCCTGCGGGTGCCGGACTTCAACATGAGCTCGGTCAGTCAGGGCGTCTGACCCCCATAGACTCGCCCATACACTGGCGAGTACTCACCAGCACTGTTTGACCCATCAGCACTGTTCAAGGAGACACACGACCGTGACGGACATCGTCGACGAGCTGAAGTGGCGGGGACTCTTCTCCCTGTCCACCGACGAAGATGCACTGCGCAAGGCGCTCGCGGACGGTCCCGTCACGTTCTATTGCGGCTTCGACCCGACCGCGGCCTCCCTGCACGTCGGCCACCTGGTCCAGGTGCTCACCGTCCGCAGGCTCCAGCAGGCGGGTCACCGTCCGCTGGCGCTCGTGGGCGGGGCCACCGGCCAGATCGGTGACCCCCGGCCGACCGCCGAGCGGACGCTGAACGACCCGGAGACCGTCGCGAACTGGGTGTCCCGGCTGCGCTCCCAGATCGAGCCGTTCCTGTCCTTCGAGGGCGAGAACGCCGCGACGATGGTGAACAACCTCGACTGGACCGCGGGCCTGTCCGCGATCGAGTTCCTGCGCGACATCGGCAAGCACTTCCGCGTCAACAAGATGCTCACCAAGGACTCCGTGGCCCGCCGCCTGGAGTCCCAGGAGGGCATCAGCTACACGGAGTTCAGTTACCAGCTCCTGCAGGGCATGGACTTCCTGGAGCTGTACCGGCGTTACGGCTGCACGCTCCAGCAGGGCGGCAGCGACCAGTGGGGCAACCTCACCGCGGGCATCGACCTGATCCACCGCATGGAGCCGGACGCCGTGGTGCACGCGCTGGCGACTCCGCTGATGGTGAAGGCGGACGGCACCAAGTTCGGCAAGTCCGAGAGCGGGGCCGTCTGGCTGGACCCGGAGATGACGACGCCGTACGCGTTCTACCAGTTCTGGCTGAACGTGGACGACCGGGATATCTCGACGTACATGCGGATCCTGTCCTTCAAGTCCCGCGAGGAGCTGGAGGAGCTGGAGAAGGTCACCGAGGAGCGGCCGCAGGCGCGGTCCGCCCAGCGGGCCCTCGCCGAGGAGCTGACGACGCTGGTGCACGGCGCCGACCAGTGCGCCGCCGTCATCGCCGCGTCCAAGGCCCTGTTCGGGCAGGGCGACCTGGGTGAGCTGGACGAGGCGACCCTCGCGGCCGCACTCTCCGAGCTGCCGCACGCGAAGGTCGACACGCTCGGCCCGGTCGTGGACCTGCTCGCCGAGGTCGGCCTCGTGGCGAGCAAGTCGGCCGCCCGGCGCACGGTGAAGGAGGGCGGCGCGTACGTGAACAACGTGAAGGTCGCCGCCGAGGACGCGGTGCCGACCGCGGACGAGCTGCTGCACGGGCGCTGGCTCGTGCTGCGCCGCGGCAAGAAGAACCTGGCGGCGATCGAGGTCGTCGGCGCCTGAGCGCGCAGGACTGAAGTCACAGCCGGAAGGGCGGCCCCGCATCTGGTGCGGGGCCGCCCTTCCGGCTGTGTCAGGCTCGCTGTTTGTTGCCTCGCATGGCCACCCAGGCCATGTCTCCCAGCCACACGATGACCACGGCTCCGGCCAGTTGGAGCAGGTGCCGGGTCCAGTCGATCCCCTTGGTGTCGTTGACGCCGATCCAGGTGGCGACCGAGTTGCCCAAGATGCTGCCGATGATCCCGAAGACCACCGTCAGCCACAGAGGGATCTGCTGCTTGCCCGGAAGGATCGCCTTCGCGATCAGTCCGAGCACCAGACCCACGATGATCGCCCACAACCAGCTCATGTCGTCGCCTCCTCTGTGGCGCTCTGCGCGCATCTGCGCCCAGTCTCGGCTTATCCGCCATACAGCGCATGTCGGGCGCATCCGTACGCGGTACGGCGCAGCAAGTACGCGCAGGCCGGGCCCGCCCCGGTCTCGAACGCGGAGGAAGCCGGGCGTACCGTGGAGGCAGTCCGGACCGGGGAGAGTCCGGCATGGCAGGCAGGCGGTGGAATGTGATGCGGAAGCAGAGCAGCAGTGAGGTCTTCCGGATCACCGGGGCGAGGCAGGGCCTCGCCGACGACGTCCGCGGCAGGCAGCGACGCTATGTCATCTCGATGTCGGTCCGCACCCTCGCCGTGATCCTCGGCGCGGCCCTGTGGAACGTGGAACGCCCGGTCGCGATCGTGGCCCTGGTGCTCGGTCTGCTGCTCCCCTACGTCGCCGTGGTCATCGCCAACGCGGGCCGGGAGAACGTCCCTTCACTGCCGTCGACGTTCGTCACCGCGCCGATGCGGCCGATGCTCGCACCGCCCGCCGCCACCGCCCCCGCGGAATCCGTTCCGGAGGACAACACCGGTGCGCACGACGAGGAGCAGCGTGATCACTTGGGTGACCGCGGCTGACCACCGGCGATCCGCAAAGCTCAAGAAAAGCTCAGATCAATCATGTAGTTCCGGTGCCGGGCGGCCGGTCCCCCATGACATACTTCGTACGCGCTCCGCATCCCCCGTCGGAGCGACGGACCGACGCCGGGCAGCTCCCCCCGTGGCTGCTCGGCGTCGCCTTTGTTTGGGCGCGTAAGTGTTTGGGGCGGTACCTGTGAGTGACGAAAACCCGATCTGTTCCGCCAAGGGCTGCCGCGTCGACGCGGTCTGGGTGCTCGCCTGGAACAACCCGAAGCTGCACACGCCGGAGCGGCGCAAGACGTGGCTCGCGTGCGACGAACACCGCGAACATCTCTCCCAGTTCCTCGGTGTGCGCGGCTTCCTGAAGGACGTCGTCGCACTGAAGGACTGGGAGTCCGGGGACCGCGAGGGCTGAGCGCCCCGGGTCAGCCGCCGATCGCGGACATCGGGCGCTCGGGCTGGAGGAACTTCGGGTCGTCCAGGCCGGAGCCGGCCTTCTTGCCCCACATGGCGAGCTTCCATATGCGGGCGATCTCCTCGTCCCCGCTGTCCGAGCGCAGGGCCGCGCGCAGGTCCGTCTCCTCACTGGCGAACAGGCACGTGCGCACCTGTCCGTCGGCGGTGAGCCGGGTGCGGTCGCAGGCCGAGCAGAACGGGCGGGTGACGGAGGCGATGACGCCGACGCGCTGCGGTCCGCCGTCCACGAGCCAGCGCTCTGCGGGGGCGGAACCCCGCTCGTCGGAGCCCTCGGCCGTGAGGTCGAAGCGCGTGCGCAGGGAGGCGAGGATGTCACCGGCGGTGATCATGCCGTCGCGCTTCCAGCCGTGCTGGGCGTCCAGCGGCATCTGCTCGATGAAGCGCAGTTCGTAGTCGTGCTCGACGGCCCAGGCGAGGAGGTCGGGTGCCTCGTCGTCGTTCAGCCCCGGCATCAGCACGGAGTTGACCTTGACGGGGGTGAGTCCGGCGTCGCTGGCGGCTTCGAGGCCGGCGATGACGTCCTTGTGGCGGTCACGCCGGGTGAGCGTCTTGAAGACGTCGGGGCGCAGGGTGTCCAGCGAGACGTTGACCCGGTCGAGGCCGGCCTGCTTGAGGGCGGCGGCGGTGCGCTTGAGTCCGATCCCGTTCGTCGTCAGGGACATCTGGGGGCGGGGCTCCAGCTGGGCCACCCGCTCCACGATGCCGACGAGGCCGGGGCGCAGCAGGGGCTCGCCGCCGGTGAATCTGACCTCCGTGATGCCGAGCTGGGTGACGGCGATCCGGATGAGCCGGACGATCTCGTCGTCCGTGAGCAGATCGGGCTTGGCCAGCCACTGAAGGCCCTCTTCGGGCATGCAGTACGTACAGCGGAGATTGCACCGGTCGGTCAGCGAGACGCGGAGGTCGGTGGCCACTCGGCCATAAGTGTCGATCAGCACGTGGGCCCCCTCTCCGATACGGATCTAATAGTGCGAGCCTACGTGATGGGCCTGACATCAGCGGGCTCCCGATCCCACGGGAGCGGGACGGCCGCGTCGTAGATCCATACGAGGATCTGCGACGCGGCCGTCCGAATCCCGAGGTCAGTGGGCTCCCGTACCGGTGAGGGAGCGGACTTCGAGCTCCGCGTACTTGCCGGCGTCCGCCTTCTCCTTGGACAGGACGGTGCCGAGCCAGCCGAGCAGGAAGCCGACCGGGATCGAGATGATGCCGGGGTTCTCCAGCGGGAACCAGTGGAAGTCGACGCCCTTGAACATGGACGTCTTCGGGTTGCCGGAGACGACCGGCGAGAACAGCACCAGGAAGACCGCCGTGAAGAGGCCTCCGTAGATCGACCAGAGCGCGCCCTGCGTGGTGAAGCGCTTCCAGAAGAGGCTGTAGAGGATCGTCGGCAGGTTGGCGGAGGCGGCGACCGCGAAGGCGAGGGCGACCAGGCCGGCCACGTTCAGGTCGCGGGCGAGTGCGCCGAGGCCGATGGAGACGATGCCGATGAAGACGGTCGCCCAGCGGGCCGCCTTCATCTCCTGCTTCTCGGAGGCCTTGCCCTTCTTGATGACGTTCGCGTAGATGTCGTGCGCGAACGAGGAGGACGAGGCGAGGGTCAGGCCCGCGACGACCGCGAGGATCGTGGCGAAGGCGACCGCCGAGATGGTCGCGAGGAGGATCGCGCCCCACGACGAGTCGACCCCGCCGAGGTGCAGCGCGAGCAGCGGCGCCGCGGTGTTGCCCGCCGGGTTGGACGCGATGATCTCGTCCGGCTTGATGAGGGCAGCGGCGCCGAAGCCGAGCGCGATCGTCATCAGGTAGAAGGCGCCGATGATGCCGATCGCCCAGTTCACGGACTTACGGGCGGCCTTGGCGGTGGGGACCGTGTAGAAGCGGATCAGGATGTGCGGCAGTCCGGCGGTGCCGAGGACGAGCGCGATGCCGAGCGAGATGAAGTCGATCTTCGACGTCGACGTGGCGCCGTACTTGAGTCCGGGCTCCAGGAACGCGGCGCTCTTTCCGCTGTTGGTGGCCGCCTTGCCGAGCAGGTCGGAGATGTTGAAGTTGAACTTCAGGAGGACCAGGAAGGTGAGCAGTATCGTGCCCGCGATCAGGAGCACCGCCTTGACCATCTGGACCCAGGTGGTGCCCTTCATGCCGCCGATGGTGACGTACACGATCATCAGGACGCCGACGAGGGCGACTATGCCGACCTTGCCCGCGTCGGACGTGATGCCGAGGAGCAGCGAGACGAGGACGCCCGCGCCCGCCATCTGCGCGAGCAGGTAGAAGATCGAGACGACGATCGTGGAGGTGCCGGCGGCGGTGCGGACCGGGCGCTGGCGCATCCGGTACGCGAGGACGTCGCCCATCGTGTAGCGGCCGGAGTTGCGCAGCGGCTCGGCGACCAGGAGCAGGGCGACGAGCCAGGCGACGAGGAAGCCGATGGAGTAGAGGAATCCGTCGTAGCCGAAGAGGGCGATGGCTCCGGCGATGCCGAGGAACGAGGCCGCGGACATGTAGTCGCCGGAGACGGCGAGTCCGTTCTGGAAGCCGGTGAACTGGCGCCCGCCCGCGTAGAAGTCGGAGGCGCTCCTCGTCTGGCGGCCCGCCCAGACGGTGATCACCAGGGTGGCGAGGACGAACACCGCGAACAGGGAGATGATCAGCGGCCGGTGCTCGCTGGCCTCACCCGCGGCGATTACCTGCGTGACTGCGGAGCTCATGCGCCGCCCTCCATCCGGGACTTGATCGCCTCGGCCTTGGGGTCGAGCTTGGTGGCGGCGTGGCGGGAGTACCACCAGGCGATGAGGAACGTGGTCAGGAACTGGGCGAGCCCGAGGACCAGCGCGACATTGATGTTGCCGAAGAGCTTGGTGCCCATGAAGTCGCCCGCGTAGTTCGACAGCAGTACGTACAGCAGGTACCAGGTGATGAAGGCGACGGTCAGCGGGAAGGCGAACGAGCGGTGCGCGTGGCGCAGTTCGGCGAACTCCGCGCTCTCCTGCTCCGCGATGAATTCCTCCGTGGAGGGCGGTGCGGGTTGGTTGCGGGAGCCGCTTTTCGGCGGTGGCGGTGCATCGGTGGCCACGGAGTCTCCTCGCGGTGCGGGTGCGGCGGGTGAAACGGACATGTGGTTCTCAGACCTCACAGTGATCTGGATCACCTGGGCCGGGAGGCGATGGTAGAGCCACCCGGCGTGATCCGACAGGGGGTGGGGATCGTGTGCAGGCCCCCTGCTCAACGTCACGGGGACACGCGCACACCGGTTCAACCGCGTTGCCCAGTCATGCGTTTTCTTTGGGATTTCATTGCTGGCCTGCGAGGACCCGGGATACGTTCACCCGAGCACCACGCGTCATGTACCTGCCCGGGCACCAACTGTGTTCGGGCTTTTCCATATACGACGGATGATGTGGAGATCCCATGGCTCATCTGCGCTCCAGACGCCGGCTGGCGCTCACCCTGCCGCTCGGCCTCGCGCTGACCGCGTCCCTCGGCTTCCTGCCCGGCGCCGCGTCGGCCGCACCCGCCGACTCCCGTGCCACCACGGCCGGTTCGGCCACGGCCGACGCCGGGGCACTCGCGTACGTCGTGAACACCAGGACGGACCACCGCACCCTCGCGTCCGTGAAGAGGGCGATCGCCGAGGCCGGCGGGACCGTCGTCGCCTCGTACGACCGGATCGGCGTGATCGTCGTCCACGCGTCCAACCCGGACTTCGGCAAGCAGATCCGCGCCGTCAAGGGCGTGCAGTCGGCGGGCGCCACGCGTACGTCCCCGCTGGTCGCCGCCGGCACCACGGACGAGGGAGGCGCCCAGGTCCTGTCGAAGGAGCAGGCCAAGTCCCTTGCCGCGCACGCAACTTCGGGTGCCGAGCCGCTCGAGGCCGACCAGTGGGACCTGCGGGCGATCGGCGCCGACCAGGCCGCGAGGATCAACCCGGGCAGCCGCGACGTCACGGTCGGTGTCATCGACACCGGCGTGGACGACACCCACCCGGACCTCGCCCCCAACTTCTCCGCGTCGCAGTCCGCGAACTGTGTCGGCGGCAAGGCGGACACCTCGCCCGGCGCCTGGCGCCCCTACGACCCGGCCGAGGACTACCACGGCACGCACGTCGCCGGTGAGATAGCCGCGGCCCGCAACGGCATAGGCGTCGCCGGGGTCGCTCCCGGTGTGAAGGTCGCGGGCATCAAGGTCAGCGACCCCAACGACGGCCTGTTCTACCCGGAGAACGTGGTCTGCGCCTTCGTGTTCGCTGCCGACCACGGCGTCGAGGTCACGAACAACAGCTACTACGTGGACCCTTGGCTCTACAACTGCATGGACGACCCGGACCAGAAGGCCATCGTCGACGCGGTCAACCGGGCCCAGCTGTACGCCGAGAAGAAGGGCACGCTCAACCTGGCGTCGGCCGGCAACTCCAACGACGACCTGGACTCGGACGCGCTCGTCGACGACTCCAGCCCCGACGACTCGACGCCGGTCCACCGCACGATCGACCCGCACAAGTGCTTCGACATCCCGACGCAGCTCCCGGGCGTCGTCACCGTCAGCGCTTCGGGCCCGACGGGCGCCAAGTCGTACTACTCCAGCTACGGCAAGGGTGTCATCGACATCGCGGCGCCGGGCGGCGACAAGTTCCAGATCCCGGACACCCCGTCGAAGAACGGCCGCATCCTCTCGACGATGCCGGGCGGCCAGTACGGCTTCCTCCAGGGCACGTCGATGGCGTCGCCGCACGCCGCCGGTGTCGCCGCGCTGCTCAAGTCGGCCCACCCGACGGCCACTCCGGCCCAGCTCCAGGCCCTGCTCAAGGCCGAGGCCGACAACCCGGGCTGCCCGTCGGACCCGTACGACGGGGACGGCGACGGTGTCGTCGACGCCACCTGCGAGGGCGGGAAGCGCGTCAACGGCTTCTACGGCTTCGGCATCGTCGACGCGCTCGACGCCGTCAAGAAGTGACGCGGACGCGACCCGCCGGGCAGCCCTGCACCAGAGGTACCTGGGGCGGCTCCGGCTGCCTGCCGCTCCACGCATCCCGAACGCAACGAACCCAGGAGACACCATGACGGCGCCCCTCGCGCGCTCCCGCTCCATCCGCCGTTCGATAGCCGTCCCGGCCGGGATGGTCATGGCCACGGCGCTCGCGTTCCTGCCGAACGCGACCGCGTCGGCCGCGGGTCAGGCCCCGCAGGCCCCTCAGGCCCCGGTCGCCACGGACGGCCCCTCGCTCAGCTATGTGGTCAACGTGCGTTCCGGACACGGCACTTCGGCCGCGGTCCAGAAGGAGATCACCAAGGCCGGCGGCACCGTCGTCATCGCGTACGACAAGATCGGTGTCATCGTCGCGCACTCCTCGAACCCGGACTTCGCGAAGACGATCCGCAAGGCCCGCGGGGTCGACTCGGCGGGTGCCACGCGCACCGCTCCGCTGCCCGCCCAGTCCACGGCCGACCTCGGCACCCCGAAGGCGCTGACCGCCGCCCAGCTGAAGGCCACGTCCGGTCAGGCCGCCGCCGGACAGGACCCGCTGGAGCCGTTGCAGTGGGACCTGCCCGCCATCAAGGCGGACAAGGCGCACGAGAAGTCGCTCGGCAGCAAGAAGGTCACCGTCGCGGTGATCGACACCGGCGTCGACGACACCCACCCGGACATCGCGCCGAACTTCGACCGCGGGGCGTCCGCGAACTGTGTCTCGGGCAAGCCGGACACGACGGACGGCTCCTGGCGTCCCAGCGCCTCGGAGAGCCCGCACGGCACGCATGTCGCGGGTGAGATCGCGGGCGCCAAGAACGGCGTCGGCATCACGGGGGTCGCGCCCGGCGTGAAGGTCTCGGGCATCAAGGTGGGCAACCCGGACGGCTTCTTCTACACGGAGGCCGTGGTGTGCGGCTTCGTGTTCGCGGCCGAGCACGGCGTCGACGTCACCAACAACAGCTATTACACCGACCCGTGGTACTTCAACTGCACGGACGACCCGGACCAGAAGGCCCTGGTGAAGGCCGTCGCGCGGGCCTCTCAGTACGCGGAGAAGAAGGGCGCCGTGAACGTCGCGGCGGCGGGCAACGAGAACTACGACCTCGCCTCCGACGAGATCACCGACCCGTCGAGCCCGAACGACACGACCCCGGGCGACCGGGTCGTCGACCCGTCCAAGTGCTTCGACATCCCGACGCAGCTGCCGGGCGTCGTCACGACCGCGGCGACCGGGGCCAACGGCCTCAAGTCGTCGTTCTCCAACTACGGTCAGGGCACCATCGACATCGCGGCCCCCGGCGGCGACTCGACGGCGTACCAGACGCCGGCGCCGCCCGCCACGAGCGGCCTGATCCTCGGCCCGCTGCCCGGCGGCAAGTGGGGTTACATGGCCGGTACGTCGATGGCGTCCCCGCACGTCGCCGGCGTCGCCGCGCTGATCAAGTCGACGCACCCGCACGCGTCCGCGGCGGCCGTGAAGGCGCTCCTGTACGCGCAGGCCGACGCCACGCCGTGCACCGACCCGTACGACATCGACGGCGACGGCAAGGTCGACGCGGTGTGCGAGGGCGGCAAGAACAAGAACGGCTTCTACGGGCACGGCATCGCCGACGCCCTGGACGCGGTGACCAAGTAACCGCGTAGGCAGAGCAGTTCAGGTGGGCCGGGCGGCTGCGTCCGGCCCACCTGTTTCGTTCCGCGGGCCGTGCGCGATAGTGCCTGCATGACACATGCACCGGTGGGTGAGGGAACGCGGACGGCCTGGGCGGCTCTCGGCGGCGACCCGGCCCTGACCTCGCACATCGCGTCCGTCGTACGCGAAGGGGCACTGCCCGCGCGGCTGCCCGTGATCGACCTGGCGCGTGCGTGCGTGGGCGCGTGCTCGCTGGCCGCGGCCGAGCTGGCCGCCCGGCGCGCCGGACGGCCACTGCCGCGCGTGGTCCTCGACGACGGGGCGCTGGCCACCGCGTTCGTCAGCGAGCGGCATCTGCTGATCGACGGGCGCGCGACGGTCAACTTCGCGCCGCTGTCCCGGTTCTGGCGCACGGCGGACGGATGGCTGCGCACCCACGCCAACTATCCGCACCACCGCGCGCGCCTGCTGGCCGCCCTCGGGCTCGGCGACGACGCGTCCGTGGAACGGGTCGCCGCGCTGCTCGCGCAGCGGTCGGCCGCCGAGGTCGAGGAGACCGTGTATGCCGCCGGTGGCCTGGCCGTCGCCCTGCGGACCATGGAGGAGTGGGCCGCGCACCCGCAAGGGGAGGCGGTCGCCGGACGGCCGCTGCTCGACCGGGAGCGGCTCGACGTCGCGGCGCCGCGATCGCCGTCCCCGCTCACGGGAGACCCGCTGCTGCCCGCGTCCGGGCTGCGCGTCCTCGACCTGACGCGGGTCACCGGCGGTCCCGTCGCCACCCGCACCCTCGCGCTGTTCGGCGCGGACGTGCTGCGCGTCGACGCCCCGCAGCTGCCTGAGGATCCGGAGGCCCACGCGGACACCGGATTCGGGAAGCGGTCCACGCGGCTCGATCTGACGGGCACGGCGGACCGGCGCGCCTTCGACGACCTCCTCGCGGGCGCGGACGTCGTCGTGACCGGCTACCGGCCCGGCTCGCTCGACCGGTTCGGCCTCGCTCCCGAGGCGCTGGCCTCCCGCAGGCCCGGGCTCGTGGTGGCGCAGCTGTCCGCGTGGGGCGCGTACGGGCCGTGGGGCGAGCGGCGCGGCTTCGACAGCGTGGTGCAGGTGGCGACGGGCATCGCGGCCGTCGAAGGGTCCGGGGAGCGGCCGGGGGCGCTGCCCGCGCAGGCCCTGGACCACGGCACGGGCTATCTCCTCGCGGCGGCCGTCCTGCGCGCCGTCACCGAGCAGCTGGACGAGGGCGGCACGCGCGCGTTGCGGCTGGCGCTCGCCCGGACCGCGCACTGGCTGACGCGGGAGCTCCAGCGCGGGCCCACCGCGGCCACGGAGACGTACGACGCCGAGGACCCGGCGCGCTGGCTCACGGAGACCGACAGTCCCGCGGGGCGGCTGCGGCACGCGCTGCCGCCGGCCGGTTTCGCCGGAGGGCCCGTCAACTGGGCGCGCCCGTCCGGGCTTTGGGGTACCGACGCGCCCGAGTGGCGCCATTGCTGAAGCCGGCCGCTCAGGCGGAATGCCGCTGCGCCAGTTGTTTTCCCGGCCTTGCCCGGATCTGTCCCAGCTGGTGAAGATCTTGAGGTGAGTTCCATGCGACCGACCACCGAGGTGCCCACCCCGGCCGGGGACGACACCGCCCCTCACGCCCGGCGGCCCGCCACCGGGCGGGCCGTCGCCGTGCTCGTCCTCGTGGCCGCCGCCGCGGTGATCCCCCTGCTCGGGCCCTCCGCCGTCCTCGACGGAACGGGTGAGGCGGCGGCGCCCGGGGTCACCGGTGTGGCGCTCCTTCGGACGCTCCTGTTCGCCGCCCTCTGTGTGCAGCTGGGCGAGGTGTTCGCGGCGCGGCTCGCCCGGCGGGTGCCCGGGGCTCCGCCCGGGGACGCACCGCGCAGCTGGGCGGCGTACGCGCCCTGGGCGGGGTTCCTGGCCGCGCTGGGACTCGCGTCGATCGTGGCGAACGGCAACCTCGTGCCGCATGCGCTCTCCGACCTGGACATCGCCGGGCTCTACGGGACCAGGGACGGCACCCTCGCCCTCCTTGAGGTCAACGCCTTCGTGGTGGCGGCCCTGTGCGCCCGCTCACGCCGCCCGGCGACCGCACTCGCGCCACTGGCCGCCGTCGTGGTGGGCGAGGCGCTGCGCGCCCACCCGCCGGCCGAGCACACGGCGTACCTGGGCTCGGCCCTGACCCTCGCCCATCTGACGTGTGCCGCGCTGTGGGTGGGCGGTCTGCTGCACGTCCTGCGGACGCTGCGCCGCTGGCGTACGACGGCTCCTGAGGCGGGGGCCGCGCTGCTGGGGCTCTACGCGCGCGTGGCGGCCGTCCTGCTCGCCGCCATCACCGCTACGGGCGTGTGCAGCACGCTGCGGCGGATGCCGGTGAGCACGGTCCTCGATCAGCTGGTGACGACGGCCTACGGGCGCACCCTGCTGGCGAAGGTGATCCTCGTGGCCGTCGTCTCCGTGCTGGCCCTGGTCGCGCGGGGCCGGCAGCGCCACGGCGGCCTGGGGGCCGCGTACGCGCCCGCGCGCGCGGAGGTGGCGGTCCTGGGCGTAGTGGTAGCGGTGTCGGCCGTCCTGACCGCGCTGCCGCTCCCGATCCGCTGGTCGTGAGCCCCCGCGCGCGGGGCGTCAGTTGGTGACGAGCACCTTGAGCGCGGTGCGCTGGTCCATCGCCTTGTAGCCGTCCGGGACACCTTCGAGGCCGACGGTCAGGTCGAAGACGGGCGACGGGTCGATCTTGCCGTCGAGAATGTCGGGCAGCAGCTGCGGGATGTACGTGCGCACGGGAGCGACGCCGCCCCGCAGGGCGATGTTCCGGTCGAACATGACGCTGAGGTCGAGACCGGTGCCGCTGCCGTGCGGCACGCCGACGAAGCCGATGGCGCCGCCGTCGCGGGTGATGTTCACGGCCGTGCTCATGGACTGCTCGGTGCCGACGGCCTCGATCACGGCGTGGGCGCCCTGGCCGCGGGTCAGCTCACGGACGGCCTCGATCGCCGCGTCCCCGCGCTCGGCGACGACGTCGGTGGCGCCGAAGCGGCGCGCGATGTCGGTACGGACCTGGTGGCGGCCGAGCGCGATGATCCGCTCGGCGCCGAGCCGCTTGGCCGCGAGGACGGCGCACAGGCCGACGGCGCCGTCACCGACGACGGCGACCGTGGCGCCCGCGCGCGCACCCGCGCCGAGCGCGGCGTGGTGGCCGGTGCCCATGACGTCGGAGAGCGTGAGCAGCGCGGTCAGGAGGTGGTCGTCGGACGCGGCGTCGGCGGGCAGCTGGACGAGGGTGCCGTCGGCGTACGGGACGCGGACCGCTTCGCCCTGGCCGCCGTCGTAACCGACCGCGCCCCAGAAGCCGCCGTGCTCGCAGGAGGTGGTGAGGCCCTCCGTGCAGTAGTCGCAGACACCGTCCGACCACATGAAGGGGGCTACGACCAGGTCGCCGCGCCGGACGCCGGTCACCTCGGAGCCGGTGTCCTCGACGAGGCCGAGGAACTCGTGTCCGATGCGCTGGCCGGGCTGGCGGGCCGCCTCGCCGCGGTACGCCCACAGGTCGCTGCCGCAGATGCAGGCCCGCAGGACCCTGACGACGGCGTCGGTGGGGAGCTGGACGACGGGTTCCGGCACGTCCTCCACGCGCATGTCGAACGGGGCATGGATGGTGGTGGCGCGCATGAGTGGGGGTCCTTCGTGCTGGTCACAGGCGCCGCTGACGGATCGCGTGCGGGGCGCCTCAGGAGGTGGTCGTGCGCTTTTCACGGTACGCCGCCACCGGTATCGCGCGCGCATCGAGGGGGTGTCCGAGCACGCCGCGCGCCAGCAGGTACTGGGCGGCCACGTAGGTGAGCATCACCCAGAAGTCGGGCCGCGGGAGCTGCGGCCAATCGGCGACGCCCGTCGCGATGAGCGTGTCCGACAGCAGGAAGAGCGCGCCGCCCCACCCCGCCGTGCGGCCCATGCGCGAGGAGCCGTACGCCATGGCGGTCAGGAGCAGGCTGTAACCGGCGACGGGCCCGCGCATGTCGGCCGGCAGGTCGGGCCACAGGAGCGCCACGGTCGTCACGAGCGCGATACCGTACGCGGCCGCGAGCAGCCCGCCACGCGCGCGTGGCGTGCCCGCGCGCTTGAAGAGCACGAGATAGCAGACGTGTCCGGCGGCGAAGGACCCCATGCCCGCGAGGAACGCGAGATCGGCGTCGAAGAGCAGCAGCAGGTCGCCGCCCCACCCGAACAGCAGCGCGGCAGTCAGGAGCCGCGGGCCGCCGCGCACGACGACGGACGCGGCGAGCAGCGGCATGAGGAGCGGTTTGGCGACGGCGTGGACGAGGTCGGTCCCGGCGAGCAGGGCGATCAGGTCGACGGCGGTCGCCACCGCGAAGGCAGCGAGCAGGAGGCGGACCGCGCGTTCACGAGCGGGTGCCGGCGCCTCCCCAGGCGCCGGGGCGGGAGTCGGCGTCACGCGGCGCCCTCGGTCGCCTTCTCGGTGGTCCGGCCCGCGGCGGGGGCCTGGACCGGCGTGGGCGCGTCCTTCGGCTGCCAGCCCGGTCCGCCGAACACCCGGCCGCCGCGCTCGCGCCAGCTGCCGGCCGCCTTCAGGTCCCTGGCGATGGCCGCGTACTCGTGCGTGGCGACCCGCAGCGGGTTGTACGTGCTGATGTTCTTGGTCAGACCGAACACCGGGCGCTCGACCTCGGGCACGAAGGACCCGAAGAGGCGGTCCCAGACGATGAGGATGCCGCCGAAGTTGCGGTCCAGGTAGCCGCCCTGGGAAGCGTGGTGGACGCGGTGGTGGGAGGGTGTGTTGAGGACGAACTCGAAGGCGCGCGGCAGCTTGTCGATGCGCTCGGTGTGGATCCAGAACTGGTAGACGAGGTTCACCGAAGAGCAGAACGCGAGCGCGGCCGGGTGCACGCCGCACGCGATGAGCGGCAGGTAGAACGGCCACACCGTCAGGCTCGTCCACGGCTGGCGCAGCGCGGTCGACAGGTTGAACTTGCGGCTGGAGTGGTGCACGACGTGGCACGCCCACAGGATGCGGATGACATGGTGCCCGCGGTGCGACCAGTAGTAGAAGAAGTCCTGCGCGAGGAGCATCAGCGGGATCGTCCACCACAGGATCGGCACGCGCAGCGGCGTCAGCTCGTAGACCGCGGTGTAGATCGCGACGATCGGGATCTTCCACAGGAAGTCGAAGACGAGGCTGCCGAGTCCCATGCCGATGCTCGTCGCGGCGTCCTTGGTCTCGTAGCCTGCGGCGTCGTCATCGGGATGGATGCGCACGCTCACGATCTCGACGACGGTGAGCAGCACGAAGGCCGGGATCGACCAGAGCACGACATCGGGCAGGTTCGGCGACATGCCTGCACCGTAGAGCCACGGACGGGCCACGGCTAGACGTTGTTACCGACAAGTATTACCAGTGGTAAGACTCTCGTTGTTGGTGCCTTCCCCCATTGCTCTCCGCCGGTTCCCGCGCGTTCACTCAGACCCCGGCCGCCCCCAGGAGCGACCCCGCCCCGTACGTCACGGCCATCGCGAGCGCCCCGCCCGCCATGTTCCGCCACATCGCCGGCCGCACCGCCGCCGAGCCCATCCGGGCACTGCTCCAGCCGGTGAGGGCGAGCGCCGCGAGCACGGAGACCACGGTGACGGGCAGCCGCCAGGCGCTGGGCGGCAGGACGATCGCGAGCAGCGGGAGCAGCGCGCCCACGGTGAAGGCGAGGAAGCTCGCCCAGGCGGCGTGCCACGGGTTGGTGAGTGCGTCGGGGTCGATGCCGAGTTCCACGCGCGCGTGCGCCCGCAGCGCGTCACGCGAGGTGAGCTGCTCCGCGGCCTCCCGCGCCACTTCGGGGCTGAGCCCTCGGTCCTCGAGCAGCCCCGTCAGCTCCACGAGTTCGGCTTCCGGGTACTCGCGCAGCTCCCGCTTCTCCTGAGCGAGCGCCGCCTTCTCCGAGTCGCGCTGCGTGGACACGGAGACGTACTCCCCCGCGGCCATCGACATGGAGCCGGCGAGCAGCCCGGCGAGGCCCGCCGTCAGGAGCGTGCTGCGGTCCTCGGTGGCGCCGGCCACGCCGACGACCAGCCCGGCGGTCGACACCACGCCGTCGTTGGCGCCGAGCACGGCGGCGCGCAGCCAGTTGAGCCGCGTTCCGAGCGCGCCGCCGTGGGACTCCTCGTGCGGTGCGTCCTGCACATCGTCAGTCACCCGACGAGCATCGCACCTGTGTCACCAGATCCGGACCGACCCTCCCCGGGCGAACACCGGACTTGTCGCGTCCTTCGGCGCCTCGTCGAGGGGTTCGCCCAGTTCCTGGACGGTCGGTCCGACGCGGGCCGCGATCGGGTCGAGCAGACCGAGGTCGAAGCCGTAGACACGGGCCGTGTTGCCGCCGACCATCGCGGCGATCTCGTCTCGCGGCAGCCCCGCGTACGCGATCCGCAGCCCTTCGCGGGTGTACGGGTACGTGCCCTCGTCGTGCGGGTAGTCGCTGCCCCACATGATCTTGTCGAGGCCGATGCGGTCGCGCAGCGGCACCTCGTGCGGGCGCATGAAGCTGGCCCCCACGTAGCAGTTCTCACGCCACACCTCGGACGGCCCCTTGCCCATCGAATCGGCGAGCCCCGCACCGAACTTGGACTCCGCCGTGTTCGCCCGCGTCGCCGCCGCCACGAGTCGCCCGTGGTAGTAGTCCAGCATGTCCAGGACCCCGGGGATCCAGCCCGAGCCCTGTTCGGTGAGGACCAGCTTCAGGCCGGGGTGGCGGCGGAACGCGCCGCCGAACACCAGGTGCCACAGGGCCCGGTGCGAGAACCACGTCGTCTCCACCATGAACACCGCGCGCGCCGCCGGTTCGTCGCCGAGCGGCGGGGACGCCGAGCCCGCGTGATGATTGACCGGCACACCGAGCTCGGCGCAGGTGGCCCAGATCGGGTCGTACGCTGCCGAGTACAGCTCGGGAAGGCCCGAGCCCGGCGGTGTGCCGGGCAGCAGCAGGCCGCCCTTGAGCCCGGCGGCAGCCGCCCACCTGATCTCCTTGACGGCCTCGTCGACGTCGTTGAGGAGGATCTGGAAGACGCCCGCCCTGCGCCCCGGGGCGGCGGCGCAGAAGTCGGCGAGCCAGCGGTTGTGGGCACGCAGCCCCGCCCAGCGCCGCGTGAACTCCTCGCGGGTCGGGGCCGGGGCCATCAGGGACGCGGACGGGAAGAACGGCGGGATCGTGTTCGGGAAGACGACCTCCGCGACGATCCCGTCCTGTTCGAGCTCGGCGATGCGCCGGTCCGAGTTCCAGTTGCGGTCGGCGGTGTCCGCGAGCAGGTCGGCGTACGGATTGATGTAGCTCGCCGCCCACGCGTCGAACGCGTCGTGGTGGCGGGACTCCAAGTAGGGCCGGTAGTCGAGGAGATCGGCTCCCGCGTGACAGTCCGCGGAGATCACGGTGTAGCGCTCGCTCATGAGGTCACCCCCAGAGTGGGGAAGTCGTGGTCGGTCAGCCAGTGGCGGCCCACCTCACGCGAGCGCGCCCAGGAGGCCTCGACGGCCGACTGGTCGGTGTCCTGGCCGAGTTCGGCGGGGGTCGGGCCGATACGGGCGGCCAGCGGGGCCAGTTTCCCGGTGTCGAAGCCGAAGACCTCGGCGGCGGCGAGGCCCAGCATGCGCCGGGTCTCCGCCACCGGGATGTCGTGGAAGGTCTTCCTCAGCCACGCGCGCGTGTCGGGCCAGGTGCCCTCGGGGTGCGGGAAGTCGCTGCCCCAGAGGATGTTGTCGACGCCGATCTCGTAGCGCTGGGCGAGTTCGCGGCGCTTGGTGTTGGTGGCGCAGATGAACACCTGGCGGTCCAGGTACTCGTGCGGGGAGCGCTTGAGCTCGGCGAACGGCGAGAGCTTCTTGCCGCCGTGCGCGCCCAGGTAGAGGCGGTCCATGAACCACAGCAGGTTGGGCAGCCACCAGCAGCCCGACTCCGCGACGCCGAACTTCAGGCCCGGGTGGCGCTCGAAGACGCCCGACCAGAGCATGAACCACAGTGGTCGCGCCGGCCACCACGTCACTTCGGAGACATAGATCCCGAGGTGGTCGCCGTACTCGTGGCGGGGCGCCGCCCCGGAGTGCGTGACCACGGGCATCGCACACTCCGCCGCCGCGGCCCACACGGGGTCGTAACGCCGGTCGTGGTAGGGCGCCTTGTCGACCCACATGGAGGGAATCATCAGCGCGCCCAGCCCGGACTCCTTGGCGCGGTGGATCTCCGCGACGACGCGCTCGACCTCGCCGGTGATGGGCAACAGGGCGACACCGCAGTGCCGTTCGGGGTGTTCGGACACGAAGTCGGCCAGCCAGCGGTTGTGCGCCTGGGCGCCCGCCATGCCGAGCTCCGGGTCCTGGTCACCCGAGAGCCCGAGCCCGACGCCGAAGGGCGCCGCCGTCCGGCTGTCCACGGCGTCCGCGTCGGGGAAGACGACCTCGGCGGCCACCCCGTCGCCGTCCAGCTCCTTGACGCGCTGCGCGGAGTCCCAACCGCCGCGCAGGCCTTCTGAGTTGTCGGCGAACCATTTGGCGGCGAACGCGTCGTTGCGGATGCCGAGCCGCGTCGCCTCCTCGCGGCGGGCGCCCCGCTCGCCGAGGAACTCGTCGAAGGCGCGGTGGAAACGGCTGTCCAGATAGGGCCGGTACTCCTCGGTGGGCAGCCCGGCGTGGCAGTCGGAGGAGATGATCAAGTAGGGATCCTGGTCGGTCATCACATGCCCTTCAGTCCAGAATGAAGCTCTCCAGGTACGCCGGGTTCGCGCGCTCCAGCATCGAGGCGGACCTGGCCTTGATCTGCCGGTCGCTGTGCTCGCTCTCGGGCAGCAGCCAGAAGCGGCCGGCCGCGATGCCCTCGGCGACGAAGTCCGCGACCTCCTCGACCGGCGTGAACTCCACCTCCTGGCCCGCTTCCTTCATCGCGGACTCCCACTGGCCGAGGCTGCGGTACGGGGTCCTGCGCGGCCTCTCCTTGGCGTACCGCTCGGGCCGGTTGCGGTGCGACTCCCACAGCCCGGTGCGCAGCATGTGGGGTCCGGGGAAGAGCACGGAGGCGCCCACGCGCGCGTGCTCCGCCTTCAGGTGCGCGTACAGGGACTCGGTCATCGTCACGACGGCCGCCTTGGTGACCGCGTACACGGAGGCGGTGGGCAACGGGGCGATGCCGCCGTCGCCGGAGGACGTGTTGACGACGTGGCCGGGCGCGCCTGCCTCGATCATGCGCGGCACGAAGGCCTGGATGCCGTGGAAGACGCCCCACACGTTGACCTCGAAGGCCCACTTCCAGTCGTTCGGTTCGTGCTCCCACATGCGGCCCTCGGCGCCCGAGCCGACGCCCGCGTTGTTGCACAGGACATGGACGGCGCCGAACCTCTCGTACGCCGCGTCCGCGAGGGCGAGGACCTGGCCGCGGTCCCCGACGTCGACCACGCGCGCGTGCACGGTGGCGCCGTCCTCGCGCAGGCCGGCGGCGGCCTTCTCCAGGGCGGACTCCTCGACGTCCGCGAGCACGACCTTCAGGCCGTCGGCCGCGAACCGCCGTGCCATGGCCAGGCCGATGCCGCTCGCCGCGCCCGTGACGACGGCGACCTGTCCCGCCTCCAGCCGCATCAGACGCTCCCCTCGGGTGGCCCGTCGAGGACCTGCTGCGGGTCGTCGTAGCGCTGGTGGATGTACGGCAGCAGGGCCTGCGCACTGACGCGTTCGACGACCCGGCCCTTCTGGTCGGTGGTCTTCTCGCCGATGGTGAGCTCGACGAGGACGCGCACCGGCAGGTCGGCGACCGGGTCGTACATCGACTCCCGCAGGACCACGTCCCCGGTGATCCGCTCCAGCTTGCGGACCTTCTCGTTGCGCTGGCAGTGCACGAGCACCGGCTCCACGTCGAAGCCCGAACCGTCCACCGCGGGCAGGAACTTGAAGTAGAAATCCGTCTTCAGCGCCGGCTCGGGCAGCGGCAGCGCGCCGCTCACCGCGCCGCGCACCTCCACGAAGGCGATGCCGTGCCGGGCGAGCGCCGCGCTCACCACGAGGCCGTGGCGCTCGACGCTCACCTCGCCGAGCTTCTTGGGCTCGCCGAAGACCTCACGGCCGCCGATCAGGGCGCGCTCGTGCGTCATCGGCATGACGAGCGGATACCAGCCCTCGACGCCGCCGTGCTCGGCGGCGACGGCGACCGAGCCGGCGCCCAGGGGGTAGCCGGGCAGGTCGACCTTGCTGATGTTGGCCCGCACCAGCGGGCGTTCGGTGGGCTTGAGCGGGGGCGGAAGTACCGCAGCTACCGCGTCCGGGTCGCTCTCCCAGACGGCCACCACCCCCGTGGACCAGATGTCGGGGAGCTTCGAGCTCGCGGTGCGCGCGGCGGAGATCTCCGCCTCCGTGCGTGCTCCGTATCGAATGCGTGCCATGTCGTACCACCCTTCGTCGGCGCGGACTTGCCTGGACGGGCGTGCACTTGCGGATGCTCTGTAACACAGTTACAACAGCTTGCGTGAAGGGTAAAGACACGCGCACACATCTCGACCGGGAACAGGTCCTCGCCGCCGCCTCAAAGCTGGTGAAACAGCAGGGCCCGCAGTCCCTGACGATGCGCAAGCTCGCCGCCGAGCTCGGCACCGCCGTCACCTCCATCTACTGGCACGTCGGCAACCGCGAGTCGCTGCTCGAAGCCCTCGTCGAGCGCACCGTCGCCGACCTCGGCGAGATCCGCCCCCGCGGCGCCACACCGGAGGCGCGCGTCGTCTCCGCCGCCCGCGCGCTGCGCCGGCAGCTGCGCGACCATCCCCACCTCGTCGCGATGGTCCACGAACGCGGCCTGACCGAACGGATGTTCCTGCCCGCGCAACAGGTGCTCGTGCGCGAGGTGCACGCCGCGGGCCTGCGCGGGACCCGCGCCGCCGGGGTCGTACGGGCGGTGCAGTTCCACGTCGTCGGCCATGTCCTGGTGGAGCGTCAACGCGAGCGCGCGCCCGTGCAGCGGCCCGGCGAGGAGGAGCTGTGGGGCGCACGGACGGCGGAGGACG
The DNA here is from genome assembly GCF_045162695.1 of Streptomyces sp. NBC_01003. NCBI lineage: Bacteria > Bacillati > Actinomycetota > Actinomycetes > Kitasatosporales > Streptomycetaceae > Streptomyces > Streptomyces sp. NBC_01003. Next base: position 7,567,303 of record NZ_CP108707.1, on the reverse strand, counting down.
ACGCCACGCTGGCCCGCGCGCTCAGCCTTCCGGCCGACCCGGAGAAGGTGTTCGACGTCTCCGTCAGGGCTCTGGTGTCAGGCCTGTTGCGGACATAACGGACGCAGCCGCGGGGCCGGGCGACGGAGGTGTCAGTCGTGGCCCGTATCCTCATGGACCATGCTCGAAGACCAGACGACCGCCGCGTCCGCCGCTCCGTGGCCGGCCGCGTATCCGCAGGGATACGCGGTCGTCGACGTGGAGACCACCGGCCTTTCCCGGGACGACCGGATAATCTCCGCAGCCGTCTACCGGCTCGACGCGCGGGGCGAGGTCGAGGACCACTGGTACACGCTGGTCAACCCCGAGCGCGACCCGGGCCCCGTCTGGATCCACGGCCTGACGAACGACGCGCTCGAAGGCGCGCCCCTCTTCAAGGACATCGCCGAGGAGTTCGCGACCCGGCTCGACGGCCGCGTCCTCGTCGCGCACAACGCGGTCTTCGACTGGTCGATGATCGCCCGCGAGTACGCCCGCGCGGAGAGCACCGCCCCCGTCCGCCAGCGCCTGTGCACCATCGCACTGTCCAAGGAGCTCGGACTCCCCCTGCCCAACCACAAGCTGGAGTCCCTCGCCGCACACTTCGGCGTCGTCCAGCGCAACGCGCACCACGCGCTCGACGACGCGCGCGTGCTCGCCGAGGCGTTCCGGCCGAGCCTGCGGGCCGCCGCGAGCGGCGGGGTGCGCCTGCCCCTGCTCGAGTGCAGGCCGCTCACGGAGTGGACGGACGGCGCGGCACGGATCGGCCGCCAGGGCTCGGCCCCGTCGTCGTCCTCGTACGGGGGCGGCGGGACGTGGCGCCCCTCGCGCAAGCGGCAGCCGTGCCCGTACCCGAACCCCGGACGGTACGAACCGGGCAAACAGCTCAAGCAGGGCATGCGGGTGGCGTTCTCCGGAGACACCTCGGTGGACCGCGAACTCCTGGAGGACCGCGCCGTCGAGGCCGGACTGCACATTGCGACGAGCCTGTCCCGGCTCACCAGCGTCCTCGTCACGAACGACCCCGACTCGTACACGTCGAAGGCCGTCAAGGCGAAGCAGTACGGGACACCGGTCATCGACGAGGCGGCTTTCGGTCAGCTCCTGCGGGACGTGGCCCCGGCGTCAGACGGGTGATTGCGCGGCGACTCGCCCGCCCGCCGCTCGCCCCGCGCGACCGCGACGCCCACCCTGTGGCGCATGGCACGTTGTGAGGTCTGCGGAAACGACTACGGAATGTCCTTCGAGGTGCACGCGCAGGGCGCGGTGCACGTCTTCGACTGTTTCTCCTGCGCCATCCACCGCATGGCACCGATCTGCGAGCACTGCCGGTGCCGCATCGTCGGGCAGGGAGTAGAGGTCGACGGGCACTGGTACTGCGGGGCGCACTGCTCCCGCGCGGAGGGGAAGGTGGGGATCGTCGACAAGGTCTGACCCCTCGGGCACACCCCCGTGATGTCGCCCCACGACCGAGTTGTACGGTCGTGGGGTGTACCGCTTCCTGTTGTCCCGGCAGTGGGTGATCCTCACCCTCATCACCCTTCTCCTCATCCCCACGATGATCGAGCTGGGCTTCTGGCAGCTGCACCGTCACGAGCACCGCGTCGCGCAGAACGACCAGATCGGTGCCGCGCTCGCCGCGAAGCCGCTGCCCGCCGAGCAGCTCACCTCCCCCGGGAAGCCCGTTCCCAAGGCCGAGATCCACCGCAGGGTCTCCGCGAAGGGGACGTTCGACACCGCGCACGAGGTCGTCGTGCGGCGCCGTACGAACACCGACGACGAGGTCGGCTTCCATGTCCTGACCCCGTTCGTCCTCGACGACGGCAAGGTGCTCCTGGTCAACCGCGGCTGGATCCCGGCCGACGGCGCGCAGACCGCGTTCCCGAAGATCCCGGCGCCCGCGCGCGGCGAGATCACCGTCACCGGCCGCCTCATGGCCGACGAGACGACCGCCGCGAGCGGCATCAAGGACATCAAGGGCCTGCCGGACCGTCAGATCATGCTGATCAGCAGCGGCCAGCAGGCCAAGGCACTCGGCAAGCAGGTCCTCGGCGGCTTCATCGAGCAGACGTCGCCCGAGCCGAAGGACAACACCCCCCAGCTGATCCCGACGCCCAACCACAGCGACATCGGCCCGCACATGGCGTACGCGGTCCAGTGGTGGCTGTTCGCCGCGGCCGTGCCCGTCGGCTTCGTCGTCCTCGTCCGGCGCGAGCGCCGCGACCGCGCCGAGGCGGCGACGGCGGAAGAGACCCCGGCGGGCCCCGAGCCCGCCACCGTGTAGGCCCGGGCCCACCGCCGCACGCGCATTCGCCCTCACCCGCCCGGCCCCCGGTGGGATTGGCGGCCCCGTCCGCCGGGAACCCGGCTCACGTGCACCGACCCCTTGAGGACTACGCGCTCATCGGCGACCAGCAGACGGCCGCCCTCATCTCCCGTGCCGGCTCCGTCGACTGGCTCTGCCTCCCGCGCTTCGACTCGGCGGCGTGTTTCGCGGCGCTCGTGGGCAAGGAGGACAACGGCCACTGGCAGCTCGGCCCGAAGGGCGGGGGCGACTGCACGCGCCGCTCCTACCGCCCCGGCACCCTGATCCTCGACTCGGAGTGGGACACCGACGAGGGCAGTGTCCGGGTCACCGACCTGATGCCGCAGCGCGACGAGGCCCCCGACCTCGTACGCGTCGTCGAGGGACTCAGGGGCCGCGTCACGATGCGCAGCACTCTGCGTCTGCGCTTCGACTACGGGTCGATCGTGCCGTGGGTGCGCAAGTCCGACGGCCACCGCGTGGCCGTCGCGGGGCCCGACTCGATGTGGCTGCGCAGCGAACCCCCCGTGCGCACCTGGGGCAAGGACCTCACCACGCACTCCGAGTTCACCGTCGAGGAGGGTGAGTCCGTCGCGTTCGTGCTGACCTGGCACCCGTCGCACAAGCCGCGCCCGGACCTCGTCGACCCGTTCGAGTCCCTGCGCCGCTCCCAGGAGGAGTGGGAGGAGTGGTCGGCGCAGTGCCGCTACGAGGGCCCGCAGAAGGACGCGGTCCTGCGCTCCCTGCTCACCCTGAAGGCGCTCACGTTCGAGCCGACCGGCGGGATCGTCGCCGCGCCGACGACATCGCTGCCGGAGGAGCTCGGCGGCGTGCGCAACTGGGACTACCGCTACTGCTGGCTGCGCGACTCGACGCTCACGCTGGGCGCGCTCGTGTCGGCCGGCTATCTGGACGAGGCCATGGCATGGCGGAACTGGCTGCTGCGCGCGGTCGCGGGCGACCCGGCGGACCTGCAGATCATGTACGGACTCTCGGGCGAGCGCCGCCTGCCCGAGATCGAGCTCCCGTGGCTGACCGGATACGGCCACTCCATCCCCGTACGCGCGGGCAACGACGCCGCGCACCAGCTCCAGCTCGACGTGTACGGGGAAGTGATCGACTCGCTCGCCCTGGCGCGGCAGGCGGGCATGCCGTCCGAACCGCACGCGTGGCGGCTGCAGCTGGCCCTCGTGGGGTTTCTGAGCACCGCGTGGCGCCGGCCCGACCAGGGGATCTGGGAGGTCCGCGGCCCGCGCCGGCACTTCGTGCACTCCAAGGTGATGGCGTGGGTGGCCGCCGACCGTATCGTCAGCGCCCTGGAGGACGAGCCCGGTCTTTCGGGCGATCTCGACGCCATAAGGCAGCTGCGCGACGACATCCACCGTGACGTGCTGGCGCGCGGATACGACCCGGAGCGCAACACGTTCACCCAGTACTACGGCTCGACCGCGCTCGACGCCTCGCTGCTGCTCATTCCCCGCGTCGGCTTCCTGCCGCCCGACGACCCGCGCGTCATCGGCACCGTCGAGGCGGTCCACGACGAGCTCTCCCACGACGGCTTCGTGCGCCGCTACAGCGCCGAGGCGACCGGCCTGGACGGACTCCCCGGCCGCGAGGGCACGTTCCTCGTCTGCTCGTTCTGGCTCGCCGACGCGCTGCATCTGACGGGGCGTACGCAGGAGGCCCGCGAGCTGTTCGACAAGCTCTGCGGGATCGGCAACGACCTGGGGCTGCTCGCCGAGGAGTACGACCCCGTGTCGGGGCGCCAGCTCGGGAACTTCCCGCAGGCGTTCAGCCATATCGGCCTGGTGGGGACCGCCCTCACGCTGTTCGGGACCGGCGAGGCAGGATAGGACCCATGGATCTTGGACTGAAGGACCGTGTCTACGTCGTCACCGGAGCCACCCGTGGCCTGGGCAACGCCGCCGCGCGTGAGCTCGTCGCCGACGGCGCGAAGGTGATCATCACCGGGCGGGACGAGAAGCGGGTGGCCGAGGCCGCCGAAGCGCTCGGCGAGAACGCCGTGGGCGTCGCCGCCGACAATGCCGACCCCGACGTCGCGCGGCGCCTGATCGAGGCCGCGCGCGAGAACTTCGGCGGCTTCGACGGCGTACTGATCAGCGTCGGCGGGCCGGCCCCCGGCTTCCTGGCGGACAACACCGACGAGCAGTGGGAGTCGGCCTTCGAGTCGGTCTTCCTCGGCGCCGTGCGGCTCGCCCGCTCGGCCGCGGCCGAGCTCGGTGAGGGCGGTGTCATCGGCTTCGTGCTCTCCGGCTCCGTGCACGAGCCGATCCCCGGCCTGACCATCTCCAACGGTCTGCGCCCCGGGCTCGCCGGCTTCGCGAAGTCCCTCGCGGACGAGCTGGGTCCGCGCGGCATCCGCGTCCTCGGGCTGCTCCCGGCGCGCATCGACACGGACCGGGTCCGCGAGCTCGACGGCCTGTCCGCCGACCCGGAGGCGGCCCGCGCCGCCAACGAGGCGCGCATCCCGCTGCGCCGCTACGGACGACCGGAGGAGTTCGGCCGCGCCGCCGCGTTCTTCCTCTCGCCCGCCGCGTCGTACCTCACGGGCGTGATGCTCCCGGTGGACGGCGGCTTCCGACACGGCTTCTGAGCAGTCGGGCTCCGAGTCACGGGGTCTGAGTCACGGAGTCTGAGTCACGGAGTCAGCTCACGCGCTCCGCGCGGTGCTTCACCGCGCGGAGCCGCACCTCGGCCGGCAGGGCGGCGAGCCCGGCGGAGTCCCGCGCGTGGCCCAGGGCCTCCTCGCTGATCTGCTGGAGGGCCGCTCCCGGCTCCGCGTGCGGTTCGAGGAGCAGGCCCATGCGTACCTGGGGTGCGGAGCGCCGACCGGTCAGGACGACCCCGGCGCGCTCCACGCCGTCGAGCGACTCCGCCTCACCGGCGAGGACCCCTTCGAGCGCGCGGCCGCGCAGCAGCGCGCCCTCGCCGTCCCCGGTGTCGACGAGGACCTCGGTGAGCCGGCGCCGGCGCAGCTGAGCGACCAGCCACCACAGGGCGAGCAGCACGCAGACGGCGAGCACGGCGATGACGACCGGCCACCACCAGCCGTCGTCGCGCCACCGGTAGCGGTCCGCCTTGCTCAGCAGCACGTCGTGCCGGCCGTCGTAGATCCACCAGGACGGCGGGGGCGCGCCGAGTCCGACGGCGAGTACGGACCCTCCGAACACGACGAGGATCAGTCCGGCGAGGCCGACGACGACCCGGTTCACGGTCCTGAGCACGGGGCTCATCCTTTCTTTCCGGGCCGCGCCACGTGCACGGCGAGGCCGGGCGTGGAGGTGAGACCGAGACCCTTGACGGCCTCGCCGATCACGGTGTCCAAGTCGGCGCGTACGTCGTCGAGTTGACGGAAGTGCGAGAGGGCCCGCACCTCGACCTTGGAGCGCTTCATCCGGACGCGTACGGACTGCACGCCCGCCACCTCCATGGCCCGGTCGCGCAGGACCATGGCGGCCGCGTCGCGGTGCAGTCCGGCGCGTACGTCGGTGTGGGTGCGGCGCATCGGCAGGACAGCGCGAAGGCCGGGTGTCGCGGCGAGCACGATCAGCCACAGCCCGAGCGCGGCGGCCACCCCGGCGCCGACCAGCACCCACACGTTGTCCAGGGGCCGCTCGGCGAGTTCACGGGCGAGGGCGCGCCGCCAGTGCATCGCGGAGTGACCGGCACGCACGGCGGCGATGTCGTACAGCAAAATCCCGGAGGCACCGAGGAGGACGACCGCGACCAGTGCGGCGGGGATCCGGCGCGGCGACCAGAAGCGGCCGCTGCCGCGCCCGCCCTCCGGCGTGGGCAGCGCCTTGTACGTGGCAGCAGACCCCGACTGGCCGAACTGGTCGAGCTCGCCCTGCCCGCGTTCGACGACGGGCAGGGACTGTGTGGGCTCGCTCATCGGATCCTCCGCTGTGCCGCGCCGCGATCGTGCTCCGAGTGCAGCCGCTCCACCTGGACGGCCACCTCGGGCACCTCCATCCCCGCCAACGCCCATACCCGCTCCGCGACTTGACGACGCACGGCACCGCACTGCGTCCCGATGTCGCCGGGGTAGTCCAGCTCGAGACTGATGCGCACATGGGCGATGTCGTGGCGCACGGAGACGGTGGCGTGCGGGGCGCTGCCGCCCGTGGGAACGGCGGGGAGCGCCTCACGCGCCGCCTGTGCGGCGATCTTCGCGACGACCCGGTCGGCGATCCGGGTCGCGCCGCGCTCGGCGGGCGCGACCTGCGTCGCCACCGGTCACCGCCGCCGGTCGCCGCGCGTGCGGAAGAAGTCGCCGGGTTCCAGGTCCCCCTCGAGGAACCGGCCGGCGACGAAGCCGACGGCGCCGAGCGCCGCCACCAGCAGGAAGGCCCCGAAGCCGCCGAAGTATCCGGCGAATCCGAGAGCCATTCCGGCGATCATGCCGATCACGGCCAGGTTCATCGAGCGCTCCTCCTCAAGGGCAAGCTCGCGAGCGGATGGTTACTGCAGCCGGGACTCCGGCTCCTCGTCCTCTTCGTCGGGCAGCTTCACGTCGCTCACCGCGATGTTGACCTCGACGACCTCGAGGCCGGTCATGCGCTCGACGGCCGCGACCACGTTCTCGCGCACGTCGCGGGCGACGTCGGCGATCGACACCCCGTACTCCACGACGATTTCCAGGTCGAGCGCCGTCTGCACCTCGCCGACCTCGGCCTTCACCCCGCGCGACACGGATTTGGTGCCGCCGGGCACCCGGTCGCGTACGGCTCCGAAGGTGCGGGACAGGCCGCTGCCCATCGCGTGCACGCCCATGACGTCCCGCGCGGCGAGGCCGGCGATCTTCTCCACCACACCGTCGGCGATGGTGGTGCGCCCTCGCGCTCCGGCGGATCCCCCGCCCCGCTTGGTCACACTGGTCCTGCCCCCGGTCGCTTCGCCCGGCTTCTCTACGGTGTCGCTCATCGCGGGTCGTCCCTTTCGAAGAGGTTCTCTCAGGCCGTTCTCTGGGAGTCACTGCTCTTTCGCCCACACTAAGTGCGGTTGCCCGGTCGCGCGCCAGGGATGCGGCAGGCTGGGGCAATGAGCGCTGACCGATGGATGCAGGCAGTACGGCACCAGCTCGGACTCGGCAGGCTGGTGCCGCTCGGAGGGCCGCGCGACGGGTGCTGGCTGGCCGAGTCGGCGGCGCGGTCGGCGTTGCGCCAGGCAGCCCAATCGGTGCACGGGGTGCGGCTGGGAAGCCTGCGCGTCGAGCTCGCCGACCCCGACGGTTCCTACGAGGCCGCGGTGCCCGCGCCGCCGAGTGCCCTGCCGCCGGGGCCGCTGAGGATTGTCGCGGAGTGTGCGGCGGCGCCGGACGAACCGCTGCCCACGGCCGCGTCCCGGCTTCGCGCGGCCCTGAACGGCGCGGCGTCCGACAGGCTCGGGCTCGCGGTGGCGGAGGTGGACCTGCGGGTGACGGCGCTGCTCGACGACGGTCCGGAAGCCGAGACCGCCTCAGGAGATGCAGAGTCAGATATCGCGGACGGCGGGCGGGCGAAGGCTGACAGTGACGAGGAACGGGCCGGACAGGCCGCGCTCTCCGTGCCGGGGGTGGCGCGGCTGACCGGTTCGCTGGGCGGCCTGGGGCACGCGGTGCACATCGGGGAGCTTCCCGAGGGTGCGGCCACGCTGCCGCGCCGCCATGTGCGGATCGAACTGGCCGTGTCGGGCGGGCGGCGGGTGCTCGATGTGGCGCGGGACGTGCGGACGGCGGTCACCGAGGCCCTGGCGGATGATCCGTCAGTGGCCGTTCTGGTGACCGCCGTGAGCTGAGGGCCGTCCGGCCCGGGTCATGCGTGGGTCGCGTCAGTCGCCGAGGCCCGCGAGGTCCCGGAGCCGGCGTCCCTGTGCGGCACGCTCGGCGGTGCGCTGCTCCTCGTACGAACGTCCGGAGACGCCCTGGAGCAGGGCCTTGGTCTCGATGACGGCGTCGCGGGGCGCGGCGATGAGTGCGCCGGCGAGGTCGCGCGCGGCGGCGTCGAGCTGGTCGGCGGGCACGACGAGGTTGGCCAGGCCGATGCGGCCGGCCTCGTCGGCGTGGACATAGCGGCCGGTGACGCAGATCTCCAGGGCGCGCGCATATCCCACGAGGGAGACGAGGGGGTGCGTGCCGGTGAGGTCGGGCACCAGACCGAGGCTGGTTTCGCGCATGGAGAACTGCACGTCCTCGGCGGCGATCCGCAGATCGCAGGCGAGGGCGAGCTGGAAGCCGGCACCGATCGCGTGTCCCTGCACCGCGGCGACCGTGATGAGGTCGCTGCGCCGCCACCAGGTGAACGCCTCCTGGTACTCGGCGATGGTGTCGTCGAGCACGTCGTCGGAGCCGCGCGCCAGGTCGATGAAGGACGGCTCGCCGTCGAAACCCTCGGGCGTGAACGCCTGACGGTCGAGGCCCGCGGAGAACGAGAGTCCCTCCGCGCGCAGTACGACGACGCGCACGCTGCCCGGCAGGGACTTCCCGGCATCGGCCAACGCCCGCCACAGAGCGGGACTTTGGGCGTTGCGCTTGTCCGGGTTGGTCAGCATCACCGTGGCGATGGAGCCGTCGACGGTGAGGCGGACCCCGTCCTTGTCGAGTACCGGCGCGAGCGAGCCGGATCCGCTGTCGGGCGAAGCCATGTGTGCCTCCGATGGTGTGCGCAGTCGGTCGAGGACGTTTCGACGCCCTCGAAACTACTGCACAGTAACCAACCGGCCGGTCGGCGGACCGACCGGGTGGTCACCATCGAAGCCTGTGCATTGCCCGGGTCAGCCGGCCGCGGTCGCCTTCTTGCCGCGTGTAGCCCCGCCGCGACCTCGCAGCGTGACTCCCGACTCACTGAGCATCCGGTGCACGAACCCATACGAGCGGCCGGTTTCCTCGGCCAGCGCTCGGATGCTCGCACCGGAGTCGTACTTCTTCTTCAGGTCTGCCGCGAGCTTGTCGCGCGCGGCGCCGGTTACCCGGCTGCCCTTCTTCAGAGTCTCGGCCACCCGTGCCTCCTCATGGGAAGTGCGCTCTGGACTTCTCATGATCACCCCTCCCGGGCTTCCTGGCCACCCATTCGGCAAGGTCCGTACGACGAGCTTGTGCGGTCGGGAAGCGGCCGACACGAGCGGAACGGAGGGTTCCGGGCACAGTCGGGTGGGGCCGGAAACGGGGTTCCCCACGAAGGGCCAGGTCAGCGCCCTGCCAGGCGGCACAAGGGCCCCGGCGGGGGTGCGGCGACGGAATGCGTGTAGGACACACCGCGGTACGAGGAGATCTCACTCAGATGATGGATCACGGATCGGCCGAATGATCCATACCGAGTGGATCAGGCTTTCGATCAAGCCGTGCTGACGGCCGACCGTGATCGTGCGCGCCCGGAAGCGGGCGCAGAAGCGGACGCGGGCGGGTCAGGCGAGGCTGACCAGATCCGCGTAGTCCTGGCCCCAGAGGTCCTCGACACCGTCGGGAAGCAGGATGATCCGCTCCGGCTGGAGCGCGTCCACGGCGCCCTCGTCGTGGGTGACGAGGACGACGGCGCCCTTGTAGGTGCGCAGCGCGCCGAGGATCTCCTCGCGGCTGGCCGGGTCGAGGTTGTTGGTGGGCTCGTCGAGGAGCAGCACGTTCGCGGAGGACACGACGAGCGTGGCGAGCGCGAGGCGGGTCTTCTCGCCGCCGGACAGGACCCCGGCCGGCTTGTCGACGTCGTCCCCGGAGAACAGGAACGAGCCCAGCGTCTTGCGCACCTCGACCAGGTCCAGGTCGGGGGCGGCGGAGCGCATGTTCTCCAGGACCGTGCGCTCGGGGTCGAGGGTCTCGTGCTCCTGCGCGTAGTAGCCGAGCTTGAGGCCGTGGCCCTCGATGATCTCGCCCGTGTCGGGCTTCTCGGCTCCGCCGAGCAGCTTGAGCAGGGTGGTCTTGCCGGCGCCGTTGAGGCCGAGGATGACGACGCGCGAGCCCTTGTCGATGGCCAGGTCGACGTCGGTGAAGATCTCCAGGGAGCCGTACGACTTCGACAGGCCCTCGGCCATCAGCGGCGTCTTGCCGCACGGTGAGGGCTCGGGGAAGCGCAGCTTGGCGACCTTGTCGGAGACGCGGACCGCGTCGAGCCCGGCGAGCAGCCGGTCGGCGCGCTTGGCCATGTTCTGCGCGGCGACGGTCTTGGTCGCCTTGGCGCGCATCTTGTCGGCCTGGGAGTTGAGGGCCGCGGCCTTCTTCTCGGCGTTCTGGCGCTCGCGCTTGCGGCGCTTCTCGTCGGCCTCGCGCTGCTGCTGGTAGAGCTTCCAGCCCATGTTGTAGACGTCGATCTGGGAGCGGTTCGCGTCCAGGTAGAACACCTTGTTGACGACCGTCTCGACGAGGTCGACGTCGTGGGAGATCACGATGAAGCCGCCGCGGTACGTCCTGAGGTAGTCGCGCAGCCAGACGATGGAGTCGGCGTCGAGGTGGTTCGTGGGCTCGTCGAGGAGCAGGGTGTCGGCGTCCGAGAAGAGGATGCGGGCCAGCTCGATACGGCGGCGCTGACCGCCGGAGAGCGTGTGCAGGGGCTGGCCGAGCACGCGGTCGGGCAGGTTGAGCGCGGCGGCGATGGTGGCGGCCTCGGCCTCGGCGGCGTATCCGCCCTTGGTGAGGAACTCCGTCTCCTGGCGCTCGTACTGCTTGAGGGCCTTCGCGCGCGTGGCGCCCGTGCCGTTGGCGATGCGCTGCTCGTTGTCCCGCATCTTCTGGATCAGGGTGTCCAGGCCGCGCGCGGACAGGATGCGGTCGCGGGCCAGGACGTCGAGGTCGCCGGTGCGGGGGTCCTGCGGGAGGTAGCCGACCTCTCCGGAGCGGGCGATCGTGCCGCCGGCCGGGGTGCCTTCACCGGCGAGGCACTTGGTGAGGGTCGTCTTGCCCGCGCCGTTGCGTCCGACCAGGCCGATGCGGTCGCCCTTGGCGATACGGAAGGTGGCGTTCTCGATGAGGATGCGGGCGCCGGCGCGCAACTCGATGGCCGAAGCGGTGATCACGGACAGACTCCTGAGCAGGGAATGGACGGCGGAAGGGCTACTGAGGGCGATGAGCCGTCTAGTGCGTGCGGAGAATGGCCATGGGCCAAGTCTAACGGGACGATGCAAACAGGTTTCCGCCGTGCTGTTCCGGGGCTGAGGGGCAGACCGCCACGAAGTGTCCGATAGTGGGCGTTGGGCGGCGGGCCGCCGCCCCTGACCTGCGGCAGAGGGCGGCGCGGCCATGCAGTTCGACGACGACGCCGACCTGGACACCTCCGAGGTCCAGGACAGGCGCCGGGTCCCCGGCGGCCGGCGGACCATCGGCGGCGGCCTCGCGGGGCTGCTCGCCCTTCTGGTCGGCCTCTTCTTCGGCACCGACGAATTCGGCCTGTCCTCCGGCGGCGGCGAACCCGACACCACTGTCTCGTCCGCGGCCCAGGTCAGCCAGGACTGCCGTACGGGCCAGGACGCGAACAGCAAGGAGGACTGCCGCATCGTGGCGGTCGTCAACAGCGTCCAGGACTACTGGCGTCAGGAGTTCCGCGACCGCAGGGGCACCTACTCCCCCGCACAGACCGTGTTCTTCACCGGCCAGGTCCAGACGGCGTGCGGCACGGCGACCTCGGCGGTCGGGCCGTTCTACTGCCCGGGCGACCGCAAGGTCTATCTGGACCTGGGCTTCTTCAACGACCTGCGCACCAAGTTCGGCTCCAGCGGCGGACCCTTCGCGCAGGCGTACGTGGTGGCGCACGAGTACGGACACCACGTCCAGAACCTGATGGGGACGCTCCAGCGCTCCCAGGACGGGCGTACCGGCCAGAACAGCAACGCGGTGCGGGTCGAACTCCAGGCGGACTGCTACGCCGGGGTGTGGGCGCACCACGCGACGACGACGCCCGACGACAAGACGGGCAAGCCGCTGATCACGAACCTCACCGACGCGGACATCCGCGACGGCCTGGACGCGGCGGCCGCCGTCGGCGACGACCGGATCCAGGAGAAGTTCCAGGGCCGGGTGACGCCCGAGTCCTGGACGCACGGCTCGGCCCAGCAGCGCCAGGAGTGGTTCTACGAGGGCTACCGCACCGGCGACATGGCGCGGTGCAACACATTCCGGTGAGCGCGGCCGGCTCGCCGGGCGGATTGTCAGTGCCGGGTGCCAGTCTGGATTCGGCAGCACAGTCCCGACCGGCGAAGAGGGTGACGAAGGAGTGAGCACAGTGAGCGGTACGAAGGGGGAGGGGCGCGCGAGTTTCTACCCGTCCTTGCTGTACGCCGACGCGAAGGCCGCGATCGAGCAGCTGACCTCGGCGTTCGGCTTCACCGCCGCGGCCGTGCACGAGGGCGAGGGCGGCTCCGTGATGCACGCCGAGCTGACGTACGGGAACGGCGCGGTGATGCTCGGCTCGAAGGGCCGCGGCGGCCGCTTCGACGAGGCCATGAAGGGCGCGGGCCCGACCGGGATCTATGTCGTCGTGGACGACGTCGACGCCCATCACCGCCGGGCCGTCGAGCACGGCGTGGAGATCCTGATGCCCCCGACGGACCAGGACTACGGCTCCCGGGACTACATGGCCAAGGACGCCGAGGGCAACGTGTGGAGCTTCGGGACGTACGCGCCGCAGATACCGGCCTGATCGCAGGGGCGCGGCGTCACGCGCCTCCGGTGTGCACCTGGAAGGCGGCCCGGCGGACAGCCTTGGCGAGCGCCGGGTCCGGGTGCGCGGCGGCCAGCGCGACGAGGACCTGGACAGTGCGCGGGTGCCCGGCGGCCCGGACCTCGTCGAGGAGGGCCGGCACGGTGGGCTGCACGGCGGACTCCAGGTGGCGTACGAGGAGCTGCGCCTCGCCGTGGTCCGCGACGGCCGCCGCGGTGTCCACCCACAGCCAGGTCGTCTCCTCGCGGGTCAGCACCATGTGGACGTCCTCGGGATCGGCTCCCTCGTACTCGGCGAGCCACAGCAGCGCGTAGGGGCGCAGGGGCGGCTCGTCGGCGACGGACCGGACGACGGGCTCGGCGGGGGCTCCGACGACGCGCAGGGCCTCGAATGCGAGCCCGCGCAGCAGGGCGTCCTCGCCGCGGGCGGCGGCGATCAGCTCGGTGACGGCGCTGCCGACGGGGCGGGCGGCGAGCCAGGCGCGGTATTCGGCGCGGGCCGCGTTCGGGCGCAGCCGTGCGCAGCCTCTGAGCATGGCATCGGCGGACTGCTCGATGTTGCCCGCCGGGGACTGGGCGGCCACGCAGATCTGCTCCAGCTTGACCCAGACCGCCCAGCTGCCGAGCGGCGTGAGGGTGGCCTGGCCGTCGGCGTAGGTGAGGGCGCCGACGGCGGCGAGGCCGTGCAGGGCCCAGTCGAGGAGCGGGGGAAGGGTGGTGCCGGTGGTGGCGGTCGCGGTGTCGGTGGGCTCGGGCTGCGGGCCGTAGGGGATCTCGCAGCGTTCCGTGCGCAGTTCCTCGACGCGCTGGCCGAGCAGATCGAGGAGCTGCGGTACGGGGACCGGGCCGGCCGAGAGCTGGAGGAGCGAGAGCACCTGGGGCATCGCCTCGACGACCTCGGCGACCGCGGCGGCCTCCAGGCTCTTGCCGGCGGGGTGGGCCAGGGACCAGGCGTCGAACAGCGCGACCCAGCCGCGCAGCACGGCGGTGTCGTCACGGTCCCAGGCGCGCAGGCGCCAGCCGGGGCGCGCGCTGTCGCCGTGCACCTCGACGAGGCCGGCGAGGCGTGCGGTGTCCCAGTCCGCGCGGACCTGTCGCGGGGTCAGGTCCAGGTCGGCCGCCGCGCGTTCGGCGGTGGGCGGGGACAGGGCGCCCCTGCCGTCGGGGGTGCCGCGGCCGCTGCCGGGGCTGAGGACGGCGTCGGCCCAGCGGGCCACGCGGACGGCGTCGGCGAGGCCGCGGCGGGCCATGCGGGCCAGTTCCGCCGGGGGTGGGGTGCCCTCCGGCGGGCGGGGCGCCGGGCGGGGCGGGCGTGCCTGGGTCACCACTCCGTCGGTCCGCACGGGGGCGGCGGCGAGGGTGCGCGGGCGGACGAGTCGGAGCCTGGAGTCGCGCGGGATACGGGACGTCACGGGGGCAGTCTTCCGGTTGACGGTCCGAAAACCCAAACGGAATCGTTTCGGGGCTCTTTGCGGGCGTCGCGGGAGGGTCCGCGGACCGGCGTGCGCCGGGGGTCTACGCGGGCCTTCCTGCACATCTGTCCCGTGCACCTGACGGAGCCGTGAGGAACTACATGAGGGGGGTGAGGAAGCGGCGGAGCGTCTCCTCGTACGTCTGCGGGTCGGCGTTCCACATGGCTCCGTGCGGGGCGTTGTCCACCGTGTGCAGCGAGACCAAGTCGGGGCGCCGGGCGGCCAGTTCGCGGGACAGGACCCAGGGGGCGATCTCGTCGTCGGGGCCGTGCATCACGAGCGTGGGCACCTTGAGCGCCTCGGGGTGGGCGGCGGTGTCGAGGCGGTCGCCGTGCAGCCCGGTGCGGCCCTGGGCGGCGCGGACCGCGAGGGGCAGCAGGGGCCCGGGGATACGGCGGGCCTCCGCGAGGGCACGCAGCGTCACGTCCCAGGCGAGGACGGGTGAGTCGAGGACGAGCCCGGAGATGCGGTCCCGCAAAGCGGAATGGGCCGCCGCGTGCAGGGCCATGGCGGCGCCGGTCGACCAGCCGTGCACGATGACGCGTTGCGCGCCGTAGCGCACGGCATAGCGGATCGCGGCGTCCAGGTCGCGCCACTCCGTCTCGCCGAGGTGGCCGAGGCCGTCCGGGGAGCGGGGGGCGCCGAGGTCGCCGCGGTAGGCGAGGTCGAGTACGGGGAAGCGGTGGCGGTGCAGGAAGTCCATGAGGACCATGGGGTGCTCGCGTGTGGTGCCCAGGCCGTGGACGGTGATGACCCAGGTGTCGCGGGCGCCGGGGACGAACCAGGCGGGGAGCGCACCCAGTTCGCCGGGGATGTCGATGTCGGCGTGGTCGAGGCCGAGTGCCGCCTTGGGGTCGCCGATGTGGACCTGGGGGGTGAGCCAGGCCTTGGCGCCGGGTTCGAGGGAGCCGTGGGTGACGCGCTCCAGGCGCCGTACGACGGCGTCCGCCGCGTGCGGGGCGGACTCGAGCACGGGCCCGACCACGGCGTGGAATCCGTCGCCGCTCAGGCCGTACGTGCCCGGGCGCAGGGAGGCCAGGTCGCGGGTGAGCGTGATCTGGCCCGCGGCGGTGGCGTGGACGGTCAGGCGTGGCTCGGTGGGCAGGGGCCGGCCCGCGGGCGCCTTGAGGGCGGCATCGCTGGCGAACCGGCCGGCCGCGATCGCGGCTGCGCCGGCACCGATGACTGCGGTGACGGCAGCGGCCGTCGCTCTGGCGGTGCGCACCGTCCCAGTGTCCGCGCCCGGGCTCCGACCGGCCAGTGGGGCGGGGCCGGGGGCCGCCGGGTGCCGGTTCAGCCCGGCTGCCCGTACCCCCGCAGCTTCTCCTCCACCTCGCGCACCTGGTCGCGGGTGAGGAGCGTCGGCGTGTGGTGGGGATGGGCGCTCGCGGTGAGCCAGACGCGGCACAGCCATTCGAGCTGGGCCGTGCGGTCGTAGGCGGCGGCGAGGGTGTCGCCGTAGGTGAGGGTGCCGTGGTTCTGAAGCAGGCAGCCTGTCCGCCCCTTGAGAGCGTCGAGCACGTTCCCGGCCAACCGCTCGGTGCCGTACGTCGCATACGGGGCAACCCGGACAGGTCCGCCGAGGGTCGCGGCCATGTAGTGGATGAGCGGGAGCTCGGGCACGAGGGTGGAGACGGCGGTGGCGTGGACCGCGTGGGTGTGGACGACGGCGCGGGCGGACGTCGCGCGGTAGACCGCCAGATGCATCGGGAGTTCGCTGGTCGGGGTCAGGGTTCCGGCGCGCTGCCCGCCGTCGAGGCCGACGGCGACGAGGTCGTCCGGGGTGAGCTCGTCGTAGGGGACCCCGCTGGGCGTGACGAGGACGGTGTCGCCGATGCGCACCGAGACGTTTCCCGAGGTCCCGACGACGAGGCCGTCGGTGACGGTGCGCCGGGCCGTCGCCACGAGCGCGCTCCACGCCTGCGCGAGTCCGTCCGCGTCCTGCCCTGCCTCGCCCGGTTCCTGCGCCATGCCCGCATCCTGCCAGCCGCTCGGCGGGCCGGCGCGGATCGTGACGCCCGGGCACTTTAGTGCGGAGCCGAGGAGTCCGGAAGCGCACGAATGGGCATGAATGCCCGCCTGGTAACGATTGGCTGGAGATCGACGGGCTCAGAGGGATCTTCCGGTAGCCTCCGGTGGGATTTGTCATGCACGTCGCCATTCCGGGGGGAAATATGGCTCGTGGTCACAAACCGTCCCGTCGCCGCGCGCACATCGCGACCGCGGCATCACTCGCCGCCCTGACGTTCGGGGGGACCGCTCTCGCACAGGCTCCGGCGTCCGCGGCGGGCGGCACCAAGGGGCACGACGTCTCGTCGCACCAGAAGAACGTCAACTGGCAGAAGGCCAAGAGCAAGGGCGCACGGTTCGTCTACGTCAAGGCGACCGAGTCCACCACCTATCTCAATCCCTACTTCAGCCGGCAGTACAACGGAGCGCGCAGCGCGGGCATCATCCGCGGCGCGTACCACTTCGCGCTCCCGAACAAGTCGTCCGGCCGGACGCAGGCCTCGTACTTCGTGCGCAACGGGGGCGGGTGGCGGGCGGACGGCTGGACGCTGCCGCCGGCGCTCGACATCGAGTACAACCCGTACAGCTCGAAGAAGTGCTACGGCCTGAGCAAGGGGAAGATGATCTCCTGGATCAGGTCGTTCAGCGACGAGGTGCGGCGCAGGACGGGCCGCCGGCCGGTGATCTACACCAATTACCGCTGGTGGCAGAGGTGCACGGGCAACAGCACGGCCTTCGCGGGCAACCACGCGCTATGGCTCGCCCGCTACGACGAGTCCGCCGGGGCGCTGCCGTCGGGCTGGTCCTACTGGACGTTCTGGCAGTACGACAACAGCGGTGGACTGCCGGGTGACCAGAATCTCTTCAACGGTTCACAGACGCAGTTGCGGAGGTTCGCCCGCGGCTAACGGAAGGCTCACTTCCGCTTGATTGGGCCACCGTTCCGCTTCACGAACGACCCCGTGCCGCCACCCCGTTTCCAACGGAGTGGCGGCACTCCACTTTGAGTCACCGCACCGCCCGCCTCAGTTCATCTTCCGTTCACTCAGGTTGCCTACGTTCACCGAGCCACTGACGTCCAACAGAAGCCTGGGTAAATGGAACACATCACGCTTCTCCTCGGGATCGTGATCGTTACCGCTCTCGTGTTCGACTTCACGAACGGTTTCCACGACACAGCCAACGCGATGGCCACCACCATCTCGACCGGCGCTCTCAAGCCCAAGACGGCGGTGGCCATGTCCGCCGTGCTGAACCTCGTCGGAGCCTTCCTCTCCGTGGAGGTCGCCAAGACGATCTCCGGCGGCATCATCAACGAGGACGGACTCAAGACCGAGGTCATCTTCGCGGCGCTGGTGGGCGCCATCCTCTGGAATCTCCTGACCTGGCTGGTGGGCCTCCCCTCAAGCTCGTCCCACGCGCTCTTCGGCGGCCTCATCGGCGCCGCCGTGATGTCGATGGGCTGGTCGTCGATCAATGGCGGCACCGTCGTCACCAAGATCCTCCTCCCCGCCGTCGCCGCGCCGCTCGTGGCGGGCATCGCCGCGATGCTGGCCACCCGGCTCACGTACCGGATAGGCAGCAAGACCGACCAGAAGGCGACCGCCAAGGGCTACCGCGCCGGGCAGATCGCCTCCGCGGGCCTGGTCTCGCTGGCGCACGGCACGAACGACGCGCAGAAGACGATGGGCATCATCACGCTCGCCCTGATCACGGGCGGCGTCCTCAGCCCCGGCGCCAACCCCCCGATGTGGGTCATCGTCTCGGCCGGTGCGGCCATCGCGCTCGGCACCTACCTCGGCGGCTGGCGCATCATCCGCACCATGGGCAAGGGCCTCACGGACCTCGCGCCGCAGCAGGGCTTCGCCGCCCAGACCAGCGCCGCGACCGCGATCCTCGCCTCCTCGCACATCGGCTTCTCGCTCTCCACGACGCAGGTCTGCTCCGGCGCCGTCATGGGCTCGGGCCTCGGCCGCAAGGGCGGCGTCGTCCGCTGGTCGACCGCGACCCGCATGTTCATCGCCTGGGGCCTGACCCTGCCGGCCGCCGGTCTGGTCGGCGCGGGCGCCGAGTTCCTCACCAAGCAGGGCTCGTGGGGCGTCGCCGTCACCGCGCTGCTCCTGATCGCCGGCGCGGGCACCATCTGGGCGCTGTCCCGGCGCAACTCGGTCGACCACACGAACGTCACGGACGACGACATCGACGGCGTCGACGTCCCGGACGAGCCCGCAGGCGTCGTGACCACCGCGATCGCGGCCGTCACCCCGCCGCCCGCCGGCACGGTCACGGCCCTGGACACCGACGTGAAGACCACCATCCCCGCCTCGCCCGCCCCGCCCTCGGCGGAGCCCGCGCGCCCGGCCACGGTCTAAGGAAGCAGCAGCGCTATGCACATCGACTGGGCAGCACTCGGCTCCGTGTTCGGAGTCAGCCTCGTGATCACGGTGGCCCTCGTGGGCCTGTTCACCCTCGGCATCGTCGGCCTCACCAAGCGGGAGTCGGCGGCGGCCCAGGGCAACTCGGCGGCGCTGGCCGTCTCCGGCGCGTACGCCTGCTTCGCCCTGTGCGCGGCGGCCGTCGGGTACGGGATCTTCCTGATCGTCGCCTGACCGGAGGTAACCGGCAGGAGTGCGGGGTGCGGGACGCGAAGGCGTCCCGCACCCCGCTTCGTGTGGGCCTCAGCACACTCTCCCTTCGCAGGTCAACGGCAAGTTGACGGGCGTTCGCGGGGCGTGGTGGACTTCCGGGGCCATCTACGGCAGCAGGAGAGGAAGCCGGTGCGAATCCGGCGCGGTCCCGCCACTGTCACCGGGGAGTGATCCCCGTGAGCCAGGAACTCTCGCCGCCGGTCTCTTCCAACCAGGGCGTGGACACCCTGAGTGAGGACATATCGCCATGCGCGGCTGCCAGTTGCGGGTGCTCCCGCCGAGAACGAGTACAAGGGTTCCCCTCGCCGTAGCGGCGGGCTGACCGTGCGGGCCGAGCGCGTCTTCGCGTACGGCAGCGCCGCCGGACTCCTCGGCGACCTCCTGATCGGCGATCCGCGCCGCGGGCATCCGGTCGCCGCGTTCGGGCGGGCCGCGGGCGCCGTCGAGCGCGTGCTGTGGCGTGACCACCGCGGGTGGGGCGCCGTGCACACCGCCGTGTGCGCCGGGGGCGCCGCCGTCGCCGGTGGCCTCGCCGCGCGCGCCGTGCGCCGCTCCCCCGCCGCTTCCATCGTGCTGACCGCCGCCGCCACTTGGGCGGTCGTCGGCGGTACGTCGCTGGGGCGCGAGGCGCGCGCCATCGGGGGCGCGCTGGCCGCCGGTGACGTGGACGCGGCGCGCGAGCGGCTGCCGCATCTGTGCGGGCGTGACCCGCAGGCCCTGGACGCGGACGGGATCGCGCGGGCCGTCGTCGAATCCGTCGCCGAGAACACCTCCGACGCCGTCGTGGGCGCGCTCGTGTGGGGCGCCGTCGCCGGCGTCCCCGGGCTCGTCGCGTTCCGCGCCGTGAACACGCTGGACGCCATGGTCGGGCACAAGTCGGCCAGGTACCGCCGCTACGGCTGGGCCTCCGCGCGCCTCGACGACGTGGCGGGCTGGCCGGGAGCGCGGCTCACCGGCGTGCTCGCCGCCGTCGCGGGCGGCCGTCCGCGCGGCGCGCTCACGGCGTGGCGCGAGGACGCGCGGCTGCACCCGAGCCCCAACGCCGGTGTCGTCGAGGCCTCGTTCGCGGGGGCGCTCGGGGTGCGGCTCGGCGGGACTCTGTCGTACGGCGGGCGGGTCGAGCACCGGCCCGTACTGAACGCGTCGGGCCGGGCCGTGGAGACCGCCGACGTCGAGCGGGCGGCGCGGCTCTCGCGGCGCGTGAGCTGGCTGGCCCTCGGCGTGTGTGTCGCCGGGCGGGCACTGTTGCGGAGGGGGAAGTCGTGAGTGGTGGCGGACTGCTGGTGGCAGGGACCACGTCCGATGCCGGGAAGAGCGTCGTCACCGCGGGGATCTGCCGGTGGCTGGTGCGGCAGGGGGTGAAGGTCGCGCCGTTCAAGGGGCAGAACATGTCCCTCAACTCCTTCGTGACGCGCGAGGGCGCCGAGATCGGGCGGGCGCAGGCCATGCAGGCGCAGGCCGCCCGCGTCGAGCCGAGCGCCCTGATGAACCCCGTGCTGCTGAAGCCGGGCAGTGACCGGAGCAGCCAGGTGGTGCTCATGGGCAAGCCGGTGGGCGAGTTGAGTGCCCGGGGGTTCTTCGGGGAGTCCGGGCCCGCGGCGAAGCCGCTGTCAGGTGCTGTGTCCCCCGGGAAGGCGCTGCACGGGGGACGGCAGGCGGCACTTCTGGACACCGTCGTGGGATGCCTGGAGGAACTCCGGGGCAGCTATGACGCCGTGATCTGTGAAGGGGCGGGCTCTCCCGCCGAGATCAACCTGCGCCGTACCGACATCGTCAACATGGGGATCGCCCGGGCCGCGCGGCTGCCCGTGCTCGTGGTCGGCGACATCGACCGCGGCGGCGTCTTCGCGTCGTTCTTCGGCACGACAGCGCTGCTCGCCCCCGAGGACCAGGAGCTGCTGGCCGGCTTTCTGGTCAACAAGTTCCGCGGGGACGTCTCGCTCCTCGAGCCCGGCCTCGACATGCTCGAGGACCTGACCGGGCGCCCCACGTACGGGGTTCTCCCCTTCCAGCACGGCCTCGGCATCGACGAGGAGGACGGGCTGCGCGTGTCGCTGCGCGGTTCCGTGCGCGAGTCGCGGACCGCGGCCCCGGTCGGCGAGGACGTGTTGCGCGTCGCCGTCTGCGCCGTCCCGCTGATGTCGAACTTCACCGACGTGGACGCACTGGCCGCGGAGCCGGGCGTCGTCGTGCGGTTCGTCGACCGGGCCGAGGAGCTCGTCGACGCGGACCTGGTCGTCGTGCCGGGAACGCGCGGCACCGTCAAGGCACTTCAGTGGCTGCGCGAGCGCGGCCTCGCCGACGCCCTCGCGCGCCGGGCCGCCGAGGGCCGGCCGGTCCTCGGGATCTGCGGCGGCTTCCAGGTGCTCGGCGAGCGCATCGAGGACGACGTCGAGTCGCGCCTGGGCGCCGTGGACGGGCTCGCACTGCTGCCCGTACGGGTGCGGTTCGAGCGCGAGAAGACCCTCGCCCGGCCCGTCGGCGAGGCGCTCGGCGAGCGCGTCGAGGGTTACGAGATCCATCACGGGGTCGCCGAGGTCAATGGCGGCGAGGCGTTCCTGGACGGGTGCCGCGTCGGCTCCGTCTGGGGCACGCACTGGCACGGCTCGCTGGAGGCGGACGGCTTCCGCCGGGCGTTCCTGCGCGAGGTCGCGGCCGCCGCGGGCCGCCGTTTCGTACCGGCGCCCGACACGTCGTTCGGCGCGCTGCGCGAGGAGCAGCTCGACCGGCTCGGCGATCTGATCGAAGAACACGCGGACACGGACGCGCTGTGGCGGCTCATCGAGTCCGGCGCTCCGTCAGGACTGCCTTTCATTCCACCGGGAGCGCCCGCATGAGCACAGTGTTGTTGTTGTCGACCGCAGACACCGATCTGCTGGCGGCCCGGGCCTCCGGCGCCCCCTACCGGATCGGGAACCCGACCCGCGTGGACGTCCAGAGCGAGCTGCCGGAGCTGCTCGACGGCGTGGACATCGCCGTCGTACGGCTCCTCGGCGGCAAGCGCGCCTGGGAGGACGGGCTGGCGGCGCTGAAGGCGTCCGGCGTGCCGACGGTCCTGCTCGGCGGCGAGAGCGTCCCGGACGCGGAGCTGATGGCCGAGTCGACCGTGCACGCGGGCGCCGTGGCCGAGGCGCTGCGCTATCTCGTCGAGGGCGGTCCCGGCAACCTCGTCGAGCTGGCCCGCTTCCTCGTCCAGGACGTGCTGCTCCACGGGCACGGCCGGGCCGGGAGCACGCAGGAGCGGCACAGCGCCGAGCCGCAGAAGATGCCCGAGTACGGGGTGCACGGCCGCCGTGCCCGCGTCGAGGGCCGCCCGACCGTCGGCGTGCTGTTCTACCGCGCCCACGAGCTGTCCGGGAACACCGCGTTCGTGGACACGCTGTGCGACGCGATCGAGGCGCGCGGCGTCAACTCCCTTCCGGTGTACTGCGGTTCGCTGCGCGGCGCCGACCCGGGCCTGTACGAGCTGCTCGGCGAGGCCGACACCCTGGTCGCGACCGTGCTCGCGGCGGGCGGCACGCACGCCTCGCAGGCGTCCGCGGGCGGCGACGAGGAGGCCTGGGACATCGGCGCGCTCGCCGACCTCGACATCCCTGTCCTCCAGGGTCTTTGCCTCACGTCGTCGAAGGCGGCCTGGGAGGCGTCGGACGCCGCGCTGTCGCCGATGGACGCGGCGATGCAGGTCGCGATCCCCGAGTTCGACGGCCGGATCGTCACCGTGCCGTTCTCCTTCAAGGAGGAGGGCCCCGACGGCGTCCCGGTGTACGCGGCCGACCCCGAGCGGGCCGCGCGCGTCGCCGGAATCGCCGTACGCCACGCGCGTCTCGGCCACAAGCCGAACGGCGAGAAGAAGCTCGCCGTCGTCTTCACGGCCTACCCGACCAAGCACTCGCGGGTCGGCAACGCGGTGGGCCTCGACACGCCCGCCTCCGCCGTCCGCGTCCTGGACGCGCTGCGCGAGGCCGGTTACGGCGTCCACGGCTACCCCGACAACGGTGACGAGCTGATCCACCGGCTCATCGAGGCGGGCGGCCACGACGTCGAGTGGCTCACCGAGGACCAGTTGGCGTCGGCGCCCGCGCGCGTGCCGCTCGCCGACTACCGCGCCTGGTTCGACAAGCTGGCGCCCGAGCTGCGCGACGGGATGCTGGAGGCGTGGGGCGAGCCGCCGGGCTCCCTCTACGTCGACGGCGACGACATCGTGCTCGCGTCGCTCCAGTTCGGCAACGTCGTCGTGATGATCCAGCCGCCGCGCGGCTTCGGCGAGAACCCGATCGCGATCTACCACGACCCGGACATGCCGCCGTCGCACCACTACATGGCCGCGTACCGCTGGCTGGAGAACTCTTTCGGCGCGGATGCCGTCATCCACATGGGCAAGCACGGCACCATGGAGTGGCTGCCGGGCAAGGGCCTTGGCCTGAGCGGGAGTTGTGCGCCCGACGCGGTCCTCGGCGAGCTGCCGCTGATCTACCCGTTCATCGTGAACGACCCGGGCGAGGGCACGCAGGCCAAGCGCCGCGGGCACGCCACAGTCGTCGACCACCTGGTGCCGCCGATGGCGCGCGCCGACACGTACGGCGACCTCGCGAAGCTGGAGCAGCTCCTCGACGAGTACGCGCTCGTCTCCGACCTGGACCCGACGAAGGCCCCGGCCGTGCGCGCCCAGATCTGGACCCTGGTGAAGGCCGCCGAGCTCCACCACGACCTGCATGTCGACGAGCAGCCGGACGACGGCGACTTCGACGAGTTCGTGATGCACATCGACGGCTATCTGTGCGAGATCAAGGACGTGCAGATCCGTGACGGCCTGCACATCCTGGGCGGCGGTCCGGTCGGCGAGCCGCGCGTGAACCTCGTACTCGCCGTACTGCGCGCCTCCCAGGTGTGGGGCGGCACCGCGAACGCGCTGCCCGGCCTGCGCGCCTGCCTGGCCGAGCACTTCGGCCTGGTCGAGAAGGAGCTGCTCGGCGAGCCCGGCGCCCCCGTGAAGGTGCCGGCCGAACTGACGGACCTCGTCAGCGGTCCCGCCCGCAGCGCCGCCGACGCGATCGACCTCCTGGAGCAGCTGTGCCGGCGCGCGGCCGAGGGCATGGAGGAGCGCGGCTGGGACGCCGCTGCCGTCCCCGCGCTCGTCCGCGACGTCGTCGGGACCGAACTCCCGGACGCCGTGGCGGTGCTGGAGTTCGCGTGCCGCGAGGTCGTGCCGCGGCTCGCCCGTACGACGGACGAGATCGGGCACATCCTGCGCGCGCTCGACGGCGGATACGTGCCCGCGGGACCGTCCGGGTCGCCGACGCGCGGCCTGGTCAACGTGCTGCCGACGGGCCGCAACTTCTACTCCGTCGACCCGAAGGCGATCCCCTCGCGGCTGAGCTGGGAGGTCGGGCAGGCGCTCGCCGACTCGCTCGTCGCGCGCTATCTGGCCGACACCGGCGAGTACCCCAAGTCCGTGGGCCTGACGGTGTGGGGCACTTCGGCGATGCGTACGCAGGGCGACGACATCGCGGAGATCCTCGCGCTGCTCGGCTGCCGCCCGGTGTGGGACGACGCCTCGCGCCGTGTCACCGGCTTCGAGATCGTGCCCGCCGCCGAACTCGGGCGCCCGCGCATCGATGTGACGGTCCGTATCTCCGGCTTCTTCCGCGACGCGTTCCCGCACGTCGTGGGCCTGATCGACGACGCCGTGCAGGCCGTCGCCGCGCTCGACGAGAGCGCCGAGCAGAACTACGTACGCGCCCATGTCGAACAGGACGCCGTCGAGCACGGCGACCGGCGGCGGGCCACGGCCCGCATCTTCGGGTCGAAGCCGGGCGCGTACGGCGCCGGGCTGCTGCCGCTGATCGACGCCCGCAACTGGCAGTCCGACGCGGACCTCGCCGAGGTGTACGCGGTGTGGGGCGGCTACGCGTACGGGCGCGGGCTCGACGGGCGGGCGGCGCGCGGAGACATGGAGACGGCGTTCCGCCGCATCAACGTGGCGGCGAAGAACGTCGACACCCGCGAGCACGACCTCGTCGACGCCGACGACTACTTCCAGTACCACGGCGGCATGGTCGCCATGGTGCGGCATCTGACGGGGGCCTCCCCCGAGGCGTACGTCGGCGACTCCGCCGTGCCCGACCAGGTGAAGACCCGCACGCTCGGCGAGGAGACCCACCGGGTGTTCCGCGCCCGTGTGGTCAACCCGCGCTGGATGGCGGCGATGCGCCGCCACGGCTACAAGGGCGCCTTCGAGATGGCCGCCACCGTCGACTACCTCTTCGGGTACGACGCGACGGCCGGCGTGGTCGACGACTGGATGTACGAGAAGCTGTCGGCCGAGTACGTCTTCGACGCGGAGAACCAGGACTTCATGAAGAAGTCCAACCCGTGGGCCCTGCGGGGCATCACCGAGCGGCTGCTCGAAGCGGCCGAGCGCGGCCTGTGGGCCGAGCCGGACGCGCAGACGCTGGAGCGGCTGCGAGCCACATATCTGGAACTTGAGGGCGACTTGGAGGGCGACGACCAGTGAGTACCCCCTATCCGTTCACCGCGCTCGTCGGGCAGGACGACCTGCGGCTCGCGCTGCTGCTGAACGCGGTCAGCCCCGCCGTCGGCGGGGTGCTCGTGCGCGGCGAGAAGGGCACGGCCAAGTCCACGGCCGTACGCGCCCTCTCGGCTCTCATGCCCGAGGTCCAGGTCGTCGCCGGGTGCCGCTTCTCGTGTGCGCCCGGCGCCCCGGACCCGGCGTGCCCGGACGGCCCGCACGAGACCGGACCCGGCACCTCACGTGCCGCCCGCATGGTCGAGCTGCCCGTCGGCGCGTCCGAGGACCGGCTCGTCGGCGCGCTCGACATCGAGCGGGCGCTCGCCGAGGGCGTGAAGGCCTTCGAGCCGGGGCTCCTCGCCGACGCGCACCGCGGGATCCTGTACGTCGACGAAGTGAACCTGCTGCACGACCACTTGGTGGACCTGCTGCTGGATGCGGCCGCGATGGGCGCCTCGTACGTGGAGCGCGAGGGCGTGTCCGTGCGGCATGCCGCGCGCTTCCTGCTCGTCGGCACCATGAACCCCGAAGAGGGAGAGCTGCGGCCGCAGTTGCTCGACCGGTTCGGCCTCACCGTGGAGGTCGCCGCCTCCCGCGAGCCCGACCAGCGCGTCGAGGTCGTCAAGCGGCGCCTCGCTTACGACGACGACCCCGAGGGCTTCGCCGGGAAGTGGGAGCAGGAGGAGTCCGCCGTACGGGCGCGGATCGTCGCGGCCCGTGACCTGCTGCCTTCGGTGCGCCTCGGCGACGCCGCGCTGCGGCAGATCGCCGCGACATGCGCCGCGTTCGAGGTCGACGGGATGCGCGCGGACATCGTGATGGCGCGTACGGCGACGGCGCTCGCCGCATGGGCGGGCCGCACGGATGTGCTGGCCGAGGACGTGCGACAGGCCGCGCTCCTCGCGCTGCCGCACCGCAGGCGCCGCAACCCGTTCGACGCGCCGGGGCTCGACGAGGACAAGCTCGACGACACCCTGGAGGAGTTCGGCGGGCAGGACGGTCAGGATGCAGAACCGGATCCGGACGGTGACGGTGATGGTGACGGCGGCGGGGACGGGCCCGGTGGCGGGGGCGGGCAGCCGCCCCCGGACGCGCCCGAGGGCGGCGGCCCCGACACGGGCGGCGACCAGGCCGCCGACATCCCCGCGCAGGGCGAGCCCGCCGAGAGCGGCGAGCAGAAGGCTCCCGCGGGCGGCGGCGAGCAGGCGGCCGCCCGGGCCGCCGAGCCCTTCCGTACGAAGATGCTGAGCGTCCCCGGACTCGGTGAGGGTGCCGCCGGGCGGCGCTCGCGGGCCCGCACGGAGCACGGGCGTACGACGGGTGCGCGGCGCCCGCGTGGCGCGCTCACCAAGCTGCACCTCGCGGCGACCGTGCAGGCCGCCGCCCCGCACCAGCGGGCGCGGGGACGTTCCGGTCCCGGGCTCGTGGTGCGGCGTGACGATCTGCGGCAGGCGACCAGGGAGGGCCGCGAGGGCAACCTCGTGCTCTTCGTGGTCGACGCCTCCGGGTCGATGGCGGCGCGGCAGCGGATGAGCGCCGTGAAGGGCGCCGTCCTGTCGCTGCTCCTCGACGCGTACCAGCGGCGGGACAAGGTGGGGCTCGTGACGTTCCGCGGGTCCTCGGCCGATGTGGCACTGCCGCCGACGTCCTCCGTGGACGCGGCCGCCGTACGGCTCGAGTCGCTGCCCACCGGTGGGCGTACGCCGCTGTCCGCCGGGCTACTGAAGGCGCACGACGTGCTGCGCGTGGAGCGACTGCGGGACCCGGCGCGCCGGCCGCTCGTCGTCGTGGTGACCGACGGGCGCGCGACGGGCGGTCCCGAGCCGGTGGCGCTCGCGGGGCGTGCGGCGCGGCTGCTCGCCGCCGAGGGAACGGCGTCGGTCGTCGTGGACTGCGAGTCGGGCCCTGTGCGGCTCGGGCTCGCCGGTCAGCTGGCGGGCGAGCTGGGCGGGACGGCGGTGACGCTCGACGAGCTGCGGGCCGATTCCATCGCCGGGCTCGTGAAGGACGTACAGGGTGGTCTGCAGTCGAACAGCAGGAGGGTCGCGTAATGCCTCAGGGACAGCCGAGCGTCGTGCCGGACGACGGGCTCACGACGCGGCAGCGGCGCAACCGGCCGCTCGTCGTCGTCCACACCGGCATCGGCAAGGGCAAGTCGACGGCGGCCTTCGGGCTCGCCCTGCGCGCCTGGAACCAGGGCTGGCCCATCGGGGTGTTCCAGTTCGTCAAGTCGGCGAAGTGGAAGGTGGGCGAGGAGAACGCGCTGCGCGTCCTCGGCGCGAGCGGCGAGGGCGGGAGCGTCGACTGGCACAAGATGGGCGAGGGCTGGTCCTGGGTCCAGCGCGACGCGCAGATGGACAACGAGGAGAAGGCCCGCGAGGGCTGGGAGCAGGTCAAGCGTGACCTCGCCGCCGAGACGTACCAGCTGTACGTGCTCGACGAGTTCGCCTACCCGATGCACTGGGGCTGGATCGACACGGACGAGGTCATCTCCGTGCTGCGGGACCGGCCCGGGACCCAGCACGTCGTGATCACCGGGCGCAACGCCCCCGAGAAGCTGGTGGACTTCGCCGACCTGGTCACCGACATGTCCAAGGTCAAGCACCCGATGGACGCGGGCCAGAAGGGCCAGAGGGGCATCGAGTGGTGAGTTCGTCCATGCCACGGCTCGTCATTGCCGCGCCCTCGTCGGGCAGCGGCAAGACGACCGTCGCGACGGGTCTGATGGCGGCGTTCGCCGGACGCGGGCTCGCCGTGTCGCCGCACAAGGTCGGGCCCGACTACATCGACCCCGGGTACCACGCGCTCGCCACGGGGCGCGCCGGGCGCAACCTCGACGCGTACATGTGCGGGCCCGAGCTGGTGGCGCCGCTCTTCGCGCACGGGGCGCGGGGGTGCGATCTCGCCGTCGTCGAGGGCGTGATGGGGCTTTTCGACGGGGCCTCCGGTCAGGGGGAGCTGGCGTCGACCGCGCATGTCGCGAAGCTGCTTCGGGCGCCGGTCGTGCTCGTCGTCGACGCGTCGTCCCAGGCGCGGTCCGTGGCCGCGCTCGTGCATGGCTTCGCGTCGTTCGATCCTGAGGTGCGGCTCGCCGGGGTGATCCTCAACAAGGTGGGGTCCGAGCGGCATGAGGAGCTGCTGCGGGAGGCGCTCGACGAGGCGGGGGTGCCCGTTTTCGGCGCCTTGCGCCGGGGTGGCGAAGTGGTGACTCCCTCGCGCCACTTGGGGCTCGTGCCGGTGGCTGAGCGGGGGGCGGAGGCGGTTTCGGCTGTCGCCGCGATGGGGGAGATGGTGCGGGGTGGATGTGACCTGGACGCGCTCCATGCGGTGGCTCGTGGGGCCGGGCCCTTGGACTGTGCGGCTTGGGATGCGGCTGAGGTGGTGGGTTCTCTCCCCCGGCCCGCCCCTTCCCGGAACCGGGACTCTGCCCCGGACCCCGGTCCTCGAACTGCCCCGGACTCCGTCCGGGGGGACCCCCACGGGCTGAAGGGGACCGACGGGCCGCGGCCCGTCGTCGCTCTCGCCGGTGGGGCCGCTTTCACGTTTTCCTATGCCGAGCACCGTGAGCTGCTTGCCGCCGCCGGGGCCGAGGTTGTCGTCTTCGATCCGCTTCGGGACGAGCAACTCCCGGACGGGGCAAGCTCGTTGATCATCGGTGGGGGTTTTCCGGAGGTGTACGCCTCCGAGCTGTCCGCCAATGAACCGCTGCGCAAGGCCGTCGGAGAGCTCGCGCGGTCCGGGGCTCCCGTCGTCGCCGAGTGTGCGGGGCTGCTGTATCTGGCGCGGTCCCTGGACGGGCGGCCCATGTGCGGGGTTCTGGACGCCGACGCGCGGATGTCGGAGCGGCTGACGCTCGGGTACCGGGACGCCGTCGCTGTGTCCGACAGCGTGCTGGCCGCGAACGGGACGCGGGTGCGTGGTCACGAGTTCCATCGCACCGTCGTCGAACCCGGGGCCGGTGCCTCCCCCGCGTGGGGCATCACGCGTCCCGGGCGGCGCGTCGAAGGGTTTGTGCAGGGCGGGGTGCATGCCTCGTATCTGCATGTGCACTGGGCCGCCGTGCCCCAGGCGGCGCGGCGCATCGTCGCGCAGGCAACCGAAGTCGCGCGGGCAACCGAAGGAGTCACCCCGTCATGACCAGCAACACCACGCACCGGCTGACCGGCGTCGGCGTGGGTCCCGGTGACCCCGAGCTCGTGACCGTGAAGGGCGTGAACGCCCTGCGCGAGGCCGCCGTCGTCGTCGTACCGGTGATGGCCGCGGCCGACGGGACCGATGGCGGCGAGCCCGGCCGCGCCGAGGCGACCGTCCTGCACTACGTGCCCGCCGACAAAGTCGTCCGCGTCGTCTTCGCGCTCAACGAGCGCTCGGACCGGGCCCGGCGCGAGGCCGCCTGGGATGCGGCCGGTGAGCGCGTCGCGGCGCTCCTGCGGGAGCACGGCTCCGTCGCGTTCGCGACGATCGGCGACCCGAACGTGTACTCCACGTTCACGTATCTCGCCCTGACCGTCGAGGAGCTGGTGCCGGGGACCGTCGTCGAGACCGTGCCGGGCATCACCGCCATGCAGGACCTCGCCGCGCGGTCCGGCGCCGTGCTCACCGAGGGCACCGAGCCGCTGACGCTCGTGCCGGTGACCGCCGGTTCGGCCGTGCTCAAGGAGGCGCTCGCGGGGCCCGGCACCGTCGTCGCGTACAAGTTCGGGCGGCTCGCGGGCGAGGTCGCCGCGGCGCTGCGCGAGACCGGGCGGACGCAGGACGCCGTGTGGGGGTCCGCGCTCGGGCTGCCCGAGGAGTCCATCAGGCCCGCCGCCGAACTGGAGACCGACGCCGCGCTGCCGTACCTGTCGACGCTGATCGCGCCCGCTCGGCGCGACGGCGGACGGGGCGGGAAACTGTGACCCGCCGGGGGGCGGACCCGGCGCCAGGGCCTGTTCCGAGTTCCCTGTCGCAGGCGGGGAACTCGGAACGGGCCCTAGTCCCCCGACGCGCCGATCACCAGCCACATCAGGGCGGCGCCCGCGATCGTGCACAGGAGCGTGGAGCGCGCCGGGTGGTGGTGGCTGGCCTCCGGCAGGATCTCCGCGGCCGCGATGTACAGCAGAACGCCGCCGAAGAACCCGAGGTAGCAGGCGAGTGCCTGTGCCGGAATGGTGAACAGCAGCGTCGACGCGGCGCCCACCACCGGGGCGATCGCGTCCGCGCCGACCATCGCGAGTGCCTTGCGGCGGGCGTTCCCGTAGGCGCGCGTGATCGTGTACGTGTTGAAGCCGTCGGCGAAGTCGTGCGTGATCACGGCGAGCGCGACGGTGTACCCCATGGTGCTGCTCACCTGGAACGAGGCGCCGATCGCGACGCCGTCCGCAACGCTGTGCCCGACCATCGCGGAGGCGGCGCCGAGGCCCACCTGGGGCACCTGTTCCTCGCCCTCCTGCGCCCCGTGCGCGGCCTGGCGCATCGCGAGCAGCCGCTCGACGATGTGGGCGACGAGGAAGCCCGCGACGAACAGGAGCAGCGCGGCGGGCACTCCGTAGATCTCGTTGCCGGCGCCGTGCAGGGCTTCCGGAAGCAGGTCGAAGCCGACCACGCCGAGCATCAGGCCGCCGGCGAATCCGAGCACCAAGTGGCGCCGGTCGGTGACGTGGTGGGCGGTCCAGCCGCCGACGAGTGTCATCACGAACGAGCCAAGTGCGACGAGGACGGCCATGGTCCCTTGCTAGCGGATCGGTACTGTCCGCGCACGCCCGGGACCGGCTGAGCCGCACCTTCCGACCCGTCCGATACCGCTCCCGTACCTCCGTACGACCGAACCGCGTACGAACCCGTAGAACCGACCCGTACGACCGATCTCCGTACGACCCAACGCTGCATCCCCGAGAGGACCCCAGTCATGCCCGAAGCAACCACCGGCAAGGTGACCTTCGTCGGTGCCGGGCCCGGCGCCGCCGATCTGCTCACGTTCCGCGCCGCGCGCGCCATCGCGGACGCCGATGTCGTCATCTGGGCGGCCAGCCTGGTGCAGGAGGAGGTCCTCGACCACGCGCGCGAGGGCGCGGAGATCCTGGACTCGGCGACGATGTCCCTGGAGGACGTCGTCGCCGTGTACGAGCGGGCGCACCGCGACGGGCTGCGGGTCGCGCGCATCCACTCCGGGGACCCGGCGCTGTGGGGCGGCACGCAGGAGCAGGTCGACCGGTGCGCGCGGCTCGGTATCGCGACGGAGGTGATCCCGGGTGTCTCGTCGTTCTCGGCGGTGGCCGCGCTCGCCCAGCGCGAGCTGACGATCCCCGAGGTCGCGCAGTCCGTGATCCTGACGCGGCTCGGCGGCGGCAAGACGCCGATGCCTCCGGGCGAGGAGGTGCGGGAGTTCGCGCGGCACGGCACGACGATGGCGCTGTTCCTGTCGGCGGCGCGCAGCGGGCAGTTGGTGCGTGAGCTTCTGGAGGGCGGCTACCCGACGTCGACGCCGGTCGTCGTCGCGTACCAGGCGACCTGGCCGGAAGAGCTGATCGTGAAGTGCACGATCGGCACGCTGGAGGAGACCGTGAAGCAGCACAAGCTGTGGAAGCACACGCTGTTCCTGGTCGGCCCGGCCCTGGACGCGGAGGGCACGCGTTCGCACCTCTACCACCCGGGCCACTTCCACGGTTTCCGCAAGGCCGACCCCGAGGCGCGGGCGGCGCTGCGGGCCGGGAAGTCCGCACAGGCCCAGTCGTGATCACGGTCTTCGGTACGGGGACGGGGGCGCCGCTGTCCCCGGATCCGGCCCTGTCGTCCGCCGCTCTCGTCGTCGGCGGGCGGCGTCATCTCGACGCGGCCGAGGCGCTGCTGGCTCCCGGGGCGGAGCGGGTCGTGCTCGGGCCGCTGGCTCCGGCGCTGGACTCGGTCGAGCGATACATCGAGAACGAGAAGGGTCAGGGTGTCGCGGTGCTGGCGTCCGGCGATCCCGGGTTCTTCGGGATCGTGCGGGCGCTCGCCGAGCGGTTCGGGTCCGCGGCGCTCGACGTGCGGCCGGGGGTGTCGTCGGTGGCGACGGCGTTCGCGCGCGTCGGCCTTCCGTGGGACGACGCGGCGGTGGTCAGCGCGCACGGCCGTGACCTGCGGACCGCGATCAACGTGTGCCGCGCGCACCCCAAGACCGCCGTCCTGACGGGTCCTGGCGCGGGCCCCGCCGAGCTGGGCGCCGAACTCGCGCACCGCGGCGCCGACCGCGTGCTCGTCGTCGCGTCCCGCCTCGGCGACCCCGAGCACGAGAGTCTTGAACGCGTCACGCCGTCGGAGGCCGCCGCCCGTGACTGGGGCGACGCGGTGAGCGTGGTGCTGTGCCTGGACGAGAAGCGGGTGCTCGCACCGGTGCGCACCCTCGCGGGTCCCGGCCGCCCCCCGTCCCGGTGGGCCCTGGACGAGGGCGAGTTCGAGCACCGAGACTCCATGATCACCAAGTTCGAGGTGCGGGCGCTCGCGCTCGCTCGGCTCGGGCCGCGCCCGGGCGACCTGGTGTGGGACATCGGGGCCGGTTCCGGCTCGGTCGCCGTGGAATGCGCGCGGTTCGGTGCCGCGGCCGTGGCCGTCGAGAAGACCGTGGACGGCGTGTCCCGGATCCGGGACAACGCCGCCGCCCACGGTGTCGACGTACGCGTCGTGCACGGCGCGGCGCCCACCGTCCTGTCCGATCTCTCCGACCCCGACGCCGTGTTCATCGGCGGGGGCGGGCGTGAGCTGACCGCGATCGTGACGGCGTGCGCCCGACGCACGCGACGGTCCGTGGTGGTCGCGGTGGCGGCGGTGGACCGGGTGGCCGCGGTGCGGGACGCACTGGGCGCGGCCGGGTTCGTCACCGACGGGGTGCTGCTCCAGTCGTCCCGGCTCGCGCCGCTGCCGGGCGACGTCTCGCGGCTCGCCGCGGCCAATCCGGTGTTCCTGGTGTGGGGCGTACGGCCCGATACGGAGAGCGCCACTTCCGCGACTTCCTTGTCTTCCGTGACTTCCTTGAACGAAGGAGTAGTTGAGTGATCGGCCTGATTTCCGCCACGGCGGCCGGGGCGGTGTCCCGCGACCGGCTCGCGTCGGCGTGGCCGTCGCGTACGCGCGTGTACGAGGGTTCTGTGGGGGACGCCGTACGGCGCGCGTTCACGGAGTGCGAGCAGGTGGTGTGCTTCCTGGCGACGGGGGCCGTGGTCCGGCTCGTCGCGCCGCTGCTGCGGGACAAGCACGTGGACCCGGGCGTGGTGTGCGTCGACGAGGCCGGGCGGTTCGCGGTGTCGCTGCTCGGCGGGCACGAGGGCGGGGCGAACGCGCTCGCGCGCGAGGTGGCCGCCGTCCTGGAGGCCGAGCCGGTGGTGACCACGGCGACGGACGCGGTGGACGTGCCGGGGCTCGACACGCTCGGCCTGCCCGTCGAGGGTGACGTCGCCTCCGTCACCCGGGCGGTCCTCGACGGTGAACCGGTCGCCCTGCACGCCGAGTTGGCCCACCCGCTGCCCGCGCTGCCGGGAAATGTCGCGCCGGACCAGGTGGCCGCGCACACGATCCGCGTCACCGACCGCGCCGTGGAGCCCGCCGACCGCGAGGTCGTCCTGCGGCCCCCGTCGCTCGTCGTGGGCGTCGGCGCCAGCAAGGGCGCCCCGGTCGACGAGGTGCTCGGGCTCGTACGCGAGACGCTGCGGGACGCCGGGCTCTCGCCGCTGTCCGTGGCGCGGCTCGCAACCGTCGACGCCAAGGCCGGTGAGCCGGGCATCGTCGAGGCCGCCGAGCAGTTGGGTGTGCCCGTCGTGACCTACGGCGCCGAGACCCTCGCCGACGTCGCCGTGCCGAACCCGTCCGACGCGCCGCTCGACGCCGTCGGCACACCCTCCGTGGCGGAGGCCGCCGCGCTGGTCGCCGGCGGTGAACTCCTCGTACCGAAGCGGAAGTCGGTGCGCGCCGACGGGAAGCCGGCCATGGCGACGTGCGCCGTCGTGCGTTCCGCGCCGCGCGGCCGGCTCGCCGTCGTCGGGCTCGGCCCCGGCGCCCGTGACCTGGTGACGCCGCGCGCCCGCGACGAGCTGCGCGCCGCGTCCGTACTCGTCGGCCTCGACCAGTACGTCGACCAGATCAGGGACCTCCTGCGGCCCGGCACCCGGATCCTGGAGTCCGGGCTCGGCGCCGAGGAGGAGCGGGCCCGCACGGCGGTCGCCGAGGCCCGCAAGGGGCAGGCCGTCGCGCTGATCGGCAGCGGGGACGCGGGCGTGTACGCGATGGCGTCACCCGCGCTCGCCGAGGCCTCCGACGACATCGACGTGGTGGGCGTACCGGGTGTGACGGCCGCACTCGCGGCGGCCGCGATCCTGGGCGCGCCGCTCGGCCACGACCATGTCTCGATCAGCCTGTCCGACCTGCACACACCGTGGGAGGTCATCGAGCGCCGGGTGCGTGCGGCGGCCGAGGCGGACATCGTGGTCACGTTCTACAACCCGCGCAGCCGGGGCCGCGACTGGCAGCTGCCGAAGGCCCTCGGCATTCTCGCCGGGCACCGCGAGCCGGGCACGCCCGTGGGCGTGGTGCGCAACGCGTCCCGCGCCGACGAGTCGAGCCGGCTGACCACGCTCGGCGAACTCGACCCGGCCTGGGTCGACATGATGACCGTCGTCACCGTCGGCAACACGGCCACGCGGCGGATCGCGGGCCGCATGGTCACCCCGCGCGGCTACCGCTGGCAGCAGCCGGCCGCCGCCGCTCCCGACAACACCACCAGCACCACCCGTAAGGAGTCCTCGTGACCACCCCTCCCGCTCTGCTCATCGCCGGACACGGCACCCGCGACGAGGCCGGCGCCGAAGCCTTCCGCGACTTCGTCAGGGAGCTCGGCCGCCGCCGTCCCGACCTGCCCGTGGCGGGCGGCTTCATCGAGCTGTCGCCGCCGCCGCTGACGGAGGCGGTGGGCGAGCTCGTGGAGCGCGGGGTGCGCCGCTTCGCGGCGGTGCCGCTGATGCTGGTGTCGGCGGGGCACGCCAAGGGCGACATCCCGGCGGCGCTCGCCCGTGAGAAGGAGCGGCACCCGGGGATCTCTTACACGTACGGGCGTCCGCTGGGTCCGCACCCGTCGCTGCTCCAGGTGCTTGAGCGGCGTCTCGACGAGGCGCTGGGCGGCGGGGCGCGCACGCCGGAGGACCGGGCCGATGTGACGGTCCTGCTCGTGGGCCGCGGCTCGACGGACCCGGACGCCAACGCCGAGGTGCACAAGGCGGCGCGGCTTTTGTGGGAGGGCCGCGGTTACGCGGGCGTGGAGACGGCGTTCGTGTCGCTGGCCGCGCCGGACGTGCCGTCGGGCCTCGACCGGTGCGTGAAGCTCGGCGCGCGGCGCGTCGTCGTCCTGCCGTACTTCCTGTTCACGGGGATCCTGCCGGACCGGGTGCGGCAGCAGACGGAGGGCTGGGCGTCGGCCCACCCGGACGTCGAGGTGCTCTCCGCCGACGTGATCGGCCCGGAGCCGGAGCTGATCGACCTGGTCATGGAGCGGTACGAGGAGGCCGTCCGCGGCGATCTGCGGATGAACTGCGACACCTGCGTGTACCGGATCGCGCTGCCGGGCTTCGAGGACAAGGTGGGGCTTCCGCAGCAGCCGCACTTCCACCCGGACGACGACGGCGACCACCACGGCCACGGCCACGCGCACGGCCACGGGCACTCGCACTCGCATGCGCACTGACGACGGTCACGATCTGCGCCACCACGGCGACGCGGAGGTCCGCGGCACGGGTGCGGACCTCACGGATCTCGCGGTGAACGTCCGCGCGGACACCCCCCCGGTGTGGCTGCGCGAGCACATCGCGGACTCGCTCGGCGGGCTCGCCGCCTATCCGGACGGGCGGGCGGCCCGCGAGGCGGTGGCCCGCCGGCACGGGCTTCCCGTGGAGCGGGTGCTGCTCACGGCGGGGGCGGCGGAGGCGTTCGTGCTGCTCGCCCGCGCCCTGAAGGTCCGTCACCCGGTGGTCGTGCACCCGCAGTTCACGGAGCCGGAGGCGGCGCTGCGGGACGCGGGACATGCCGTGGACCGGGTGCTGCTGCGCGAGGAGGACGGCTTCCGGCTCGACCCGGCGGCCGTGCCCGAGGACGCGGACCTGGTGGTGATCGGCAATCCGACGAACCCGACGTCGGTCCTGCACCCGGCCGCGCTCATCACTGAACTGGCCCGTCCCGGGCGGGTGTTGGTGGTGGACGAGGCATTCATGGACGCGGTCCCCGGCGAGCGGGAGGCCCTCGCGGGCCGGAGCGACGTGCCGGGGCTCGTGGTGCTGCGCAGCCTGACGAAGACATGGGGGCTGGCGGGGCTACGGATCGGCTACGTGCTGGCGGAGCCGGACACGATCGCGGAGCTGGAGCGGGCGCAGCCGCTGTGGCCGGTGTCCACGCCGGCGCTGGCCGCGGCCGAGGCGTGTGTGTCGCCGCGCGCCCTCGCGGAGGCGGCGCACGCGGCGCACCGGATCGCGGCGGACCGGGCCCATCTGGTCGCGGGGCTCGCGGAGTTCGCGGCGGAGGGCGTGTCGGTGGCGGGTCCCGCGGAGGGTCCGTTCGTCCTCGTGCGGGCCCCCGGGGCGGCGGCGCTGCGCGCGCGGCTGCGGGAGCGGGGTTTCGCGGTGCGGCGCGGCGACACGTTCCCGGGCCTCGGCACGGACTGGCTGCGTCTCGCGGTGCGGGACAGGGCGACCACGGGCCGGTTCCTCCAGGCCCTCGACCAGGCGCTGACGAGCGTCTGAGGGGCGCATGCGGGTGGGCGGGAGTCCCCGACTCCCGCCCACCCGCTCCCCTCCGGTCCCCCCTCGGGCCCTCGGGTCAGGAGCGCCCGCGCCGGGCGACGGCGACGGCTCCGCCACCGGCGACCAGCAGCACGATGGCACCGCCCGCGATGTACGGCGTCATCGAGTTCCCCCCGGTCTCCGCGAGGTCCGCCTTGGCGGCGGGCTTGGCGATCGGCTCGGCGGCGCCGCCCTGGGGCTTCACGTCGTCGGCCGGCTTGGCCGGGGGCTTCTGCGAGGGCGCCGCCGCGGGCGTCTCGCAGGTCGCGCCGGCGAGGGTCACCGTGCCCTCCACTTCCGCCACGTTCAGCTTGAGCGGGTTGACGGACACCTTCAGTTCGAGCGCCGAGGCAGCAGCCGTACGGGATGTGGTGTGCGTCTTCGAGAGGTCGAGCCTGACCTCTCCGACGCCGGGGACCTTCACCTCGGTGGTGCCGCCCGCCGAGAGCGTCACCTTCTTGCCGAGGACCGTGACGCCGCCCAGGACGTTCGACTCGGCGACGGGCCGCTTGCCCGTCTCGCAGACCGCCTTCGACGTGACCTGGCCGACCTCGATGAGCGAGAGCAGCGGCAGGCCCGGAATGTGGACCTTGGCGTGGGCGAGGTTGCTGTACCCCTCCGCCTTGTGTTCGTCGACGGTGGCCTTCGCCGTGGCCACGTCCGCCCGAAGGACGCTGAACGGCCGCCCGCGGTCGACACCGTCCAGCTTGACGGTGAGGGCGGTCTTCTCGGCACTGGCGGGGGCTTGCACCTCATTGAGCGTGGCCGTGAGCGGGACGTTCACGGTCTTGTTGAGCAGGGAGACATTCAGGCCGGTGCGCAGGACGACGGCGCTCGACCTGCCGCCGTGGCCGCCCGTCGCGTGCGCGGTGCCCGCGGTGGCGAGCAGCGCCGGGGCGACTGCCAGGGCCGTGGCGGCTGCCGACGCGGCGAGGCGGCGGGCGGGCGCGCGGAAGGTGGTGCTGGGCATGCTGATGGGACCCCCACGAGAGAATTGGAGCCGTCGGCCCCGCCCCGCCATGGGGGACATCGCTGGGGCGCGCCGTCGGCCTCGATGGAGGGAATCTTTACGCACTGAGAGTGAACGGGCAGCGACCTGACGTGAGTTCACTCCAAAGTGGGGTTTCCGAGCTGGTCTTCGAATCTTTGGGCTCGGCTGTTCCCTGTTGCCCCACTGTTGTCACCCGGTCGACCGGCGCTTGCCGAACGCGCCGGTCGGCCGCGCGGGCGCGCACGAGTGATGTGCAACGAGCGGGCGGGCGTCGGCGTCACGTTCCGTCAACCCGCGTCCGCCAGCGGCCGGTTCAGCCCACGATGCGGCCGCGCAACACCACGCGCCGGGGCGAGGCCAGGACCCGTACGTCGGCGCGGGGGTCCGATTCGTAGACCACGAGGTCGGCCGAGGCGCCCTCCTCGAGGCCGGGGCGACCGAGCCAGGCGCGGGCGCCCCACGCCGTCGCGGAGAGCGCGTCCACGGCCGGGAGTCCGGCCTTGAGCAGTTCGGCGACCTCCCCGGCCACCAGGCCGTGCGCGAGTGAACCGCCGGCGTCGGTGCCGACGTAGACCGGCACCCCGGCGTCGTACGCCGCGCGCACCGTGTCGTAGCGGCGCTCGTACAGGCGGTTCAGATGGGCCGACCAGCGGGGGAACTTGGTCTCGCCGGCCGCCGCGATCTGCGGGAACGTGGCGATGTTGACGAGGGTCGGGACGATCGCGACGCCGCGCTCGGCGAACAGCGGGATGGTGTCCTCGGTGAGGCCCGTCGCGTGCTCGATGCAGTCGATGCCCGCCTCGACGAGGTCGCGCAGCGAGTCCTCGGCGAAGCAGTGGGCGGTGACGCGTGCGCCGAGCCGGTGCGCCTGAGCGATGGCGGCCTCGACCTCCTCGCGGGGCCAGCACGCGGTCAGGTCGCCCGCGTCCCGGTCGATCCAGTCGCCCACCAGCTTCACCCAGCCGTCGCCGCGCTTCGCCTCCCGCGCCACGTAGGCGACCAGCTCGGGCGGCTCGATCTCGTGCGCGTAGTTGCGGATGTAGCGGCGGGTGCGGGCGATGTGCCGCCCGGCCCTGATGATCCTGGGCAGGTCCTCGCGGTCGTCGATCCAGCGGGTGTCGGAGGGGGAGCCCGCGTCGCGGATCAGGAGCGTGCCGGCCTCGCGATCGGTGAGGGCCTGCTTCTCGGCGACGTCGGCGGGCACCGGGCCGTGCGTGTCCAGGCCGACATGGCAGTGCGCGTCGACGAGTCCGGGCATGGCCCACCCGTCGACGGTGGTGATGTCGAGGCCGGGCCCGGCAGGCCGGTCGTACGTCACCCGCCCGCCCACGACCCACAGCTCGTCCCTGACGTCCTCGGGCCCGACGAGGACCCGCCCCTTCACGTGCAGCACCGCGCGCTCACTCATGTCGGAAGCCTATGAGGCCGGTGGGTACGCTCGGAACGGCAGCCCGCCGTACGAACTCGTGAACGAAGATCACGGGCGACGTGAGCGAAGAGAGCGAAGAGAGCACGATCGTGACCCACCCTTTTCTTGACCTGGCCCCCCTGAGCGCCGAGCACTTCGCCTCCATCGAGCGGCGCGTGGCCGGGCTGCTCGACACCTCGCAGGACGTCGTGATCATGCAGGGCGAGGCGCTGCTGCCCCTCGAAGGCGCGATCCGTGGCACCGCGCGCCCCGGCACCGTGGCCCTGAACATCATCACGGGCCCCTACGGACAGACCTTCGGCGACTGGCTGCGGGACAGCGGCGCGACGGTGCACGACCTGGCGGTCCCGTTCCACACCGCCGTGACGGCCGAGCAGGTGCGCGACGCGCTCGCCGAGCACCCCGAGACCGACTTCGTCTCGCTCGTGCACGCGGAGGCCGCGACCGGCAACACGAACCCGGTCGCCGAGATCGGCGAGGTGGTGCGGGAGCACGGCGCGCTGTTCTACCTGGACGCGGTGGCGTCGATCGCCGCCGAGCCGGTCCTGCCCGACGCGTGGGGCGTGGACCTGTGCGTGATCGGCGCGCAGAAGGCCATGGGCGGCCCGGCGGGCGTCTCCGCGGTGTCCGTCAGCGCGCGGGCGTGGGAGCGGATGGAGTCCAACCCGCAGGCGCCGCGCCACTCGTACCTGTCGCTGCTCGACTGGAAGCACCGCTGGATCGACGGCGGGCGCAAGGCGCTCCTGCACGCTCCGGCGCAGCTGGAGATGCTCGCTCTGGAGGCGTGCGTCGAGCGCATCGACGCGGAGGGCCTCGACGCTTTGACGGCCCGTCACGCCGCCGCTGCCGCGGCCACGCGGGCGGGTGCGCTCGCGCTGGGCGGCGGCATCGAGCCGTACGTGTACGAGGCGCGGGACGCGGCGCCGGTGGCGACGACGCTGCGCGCCCCGGCGGGGATCGACGCCTCGGAACTGGTCGCGCGGGCGCTGGCGGTGGACCCGGTGCTGCCGCTGGTGGCCGGCGGCGGGGCGCTCGCCAAGGAGATGATCCGCGTCAATCACTACGGCCCGCAGGCCACCCGGGGCGTCGTGCAGTCCTCGCTCGCGGCGCTCGGCGGCGCGCTCGCCGAGATTGAGGGGGCCGGCGCGCCGGTGGACCTGGAGGGCGCGCGCAGGGCCGTCGCGGCGGCCTGGGTGCAGCCCCTGTAGTCCCGCGACTTCACAAAGTGAGGCGCCGCCCCTTCAATGGGGTGGCGCCTTCTTTTCTTTTCCGAGTCAATTCTCGCGCATTTCTCAGCGCAGCTTCCCATATTCTTCTGCCCGCTTTCCGGGGACGTAAACACTAAGATTTCAACAACGGGAAACGGCGTAATTCGGACGCGTCTCGTCCGGGTTACGCCGCTGTGACGCACTCCACACCCTACGCGATTTGCGTATTTTGCCCCAGTCGAATCAGTACATACCCTCCAGATCTCGCGTGCGCACCCCCACCCGCGCGATAACACAGAAGGGTCGTTTACGTAACCCCTGCTCGCGATGCAATCCCAGAAATTGCTCGGTAAATTGAATTCACATGACCGCGCAATTCCTGGAAATGCCCGAGAGCCTGCGGATCGATCGGCCCGAGGTGGCCGACGGAGCCGCAATCTGGCGTATCGCCCGCGACTCGAAGGTGCTCGACCTCAACTCCTCGTACAGCTATCTGCTGTGGTGCCGGGACTTCGCCGCCACGTCCGTCGTGGCGCGGGACGCCGCCGGCTCCGTCGCCGGGTTCATCACCGGGTACATCCGGCCGGAGAACCCGCGCACCCTCGTGGTGTGGCAGGTGGCCGTCGACCATGCGCACCGGGGGCGCGGTCTGGCCGGGGCACTGCTCGACGGGCTCTGGGCGAAGGTCGCCGCCGACCGCGCGACGACCGTGCTCGAGACGACGATCTCGCCCGACAACACCGCCTCGCAGCGCCTGTTCGCCTCGTTCGCGCGCCGTAACGGCGCACAGGTCGCACAGACGGTGCTGTTCGACGTGGGCCTCTTCCCGGACGACGGGCACGAGCCCGAGGTGCTCCACCGCATCGGGCCGATCGTCTGACCCACGACCGGCCCCCATCACTTCTCTGCAGCGCAGGACCGCAGACCGCACGACCACTTCCACGCCACCCCCACTCCCATCTCCCAGGAGATTCGCTGTGACCATCACCCAGCCGGACCTGAGCGTCTTCGAGACCCTTGAGTCGGAGGTGCGCAGCTACTGCCGTGCTTGGCCCACCGTCTTCGACCGGGCGCAGGGCAGCCGCATGTTCGACGAGGACGGACACGAGTACCTCGACTTCTTCGCGGGCGCGGGATCGCTCAACTACGGGCACAACAACCCGGTCCTCAAACGCGCCCTGATCGACTACCTGGAGCGCGACGGCGTCACGCACGGGCTCGACATGTCGACAACGGCGAAGCGCGCCTTCCTCGAGTCGTTCCAGAACATCATCCTGCGCCCGCGCGACCTGCCCTACAAGGTCATGTTCCCGGGCCCGACGGGCACCAACGCCGTCGAGTCGGCCCTGAAGCTGGCCCGCAAGGTCAAGGGCCGCGAGTCGATCGTGTCGTTCACGAACGCCTTCCACGGCATGTCGCTCGGCTCCCTCGCGGTGACCGGCAACGCCTTCAAGCGCGCGGGCGCCGGCATCCCGCTGGTGCACGGCACCCCGATGCCGTTCGACAACTACCTCGACGGGCAGACCCCGGACTTCATCTGGTTCGAGCGCCTCCTGGAGGACTCGGGCTCGGGCCTGAACACGCCCGCCGCCGTGATCGTCGAGACGGTGCAGGGCGAGGGCGGCATCAACGTCGCCCGCGCGGAGTGGCTGCGCAAGCTGGCCGATGTCTGCAAGCGCTGGGACATGCTCCTGATCGTCGACGACATCCAGATGGGCTGCGGCCGCACCGGTGCGTTCTTCTCCTTCGAGGAGGCGGGCATCACACCGGACATCGTGACCGTGTCGAAGTCCATCAGCGGGTACGGGCTCCCCATGTCCCTGTGCCTGTTCAAGCCGGAACTCGACGTCTGGGAGCCGGGCGAGCACAACGGCACGTTCCGCGGCAACAACCCCGCGTTCG
Source organism: Streptomyces sp. NBC_01003 (assembly GCF_045162695.1). Lineage (NCBI taxonomy): Bacteria > Bacillati > Actinomycetota > Actinomycetes > Kitasatosporales > Streptomycetaceae > Streptomyces > Streptomyces sp. NBC_01003. Next base: position 7,524,381 of record NZ_CP108707.1, on the reverse strand, counting down.
TGACGGCCGCCGCCGCCCTGGAGGCGTACTGGACCGACGGCCCCGCCATGGAGAAGCAGACGCTCGCCCGCGGCCAGCAGATTGACGAGGCCCTCGGCGCGCTCCGCGACGAGTTCCGCGACGACACCGTCGAGTACCGCGGACGCGGCCTGGTGTGGGGCCTGGAATTCCGCGACAAGGACCGGGCGAGCAAGGTCGCCAAGCGCGCCTTCGAGCTCGGTCTGCTCATCGAGACCTCCGGCCCCGAGAGCGAGGTCGTCAAGCTGCTTCCGGCGCTGACGATCACGCCCGAGGAGCTGGAAGAGGGACTGCGCACGCTCACCCGGGCCGTGCGCGAGACCGCCTGATTTCCGCTCGAGCGGGCAGGCGCCCCCTCACCACGTAGAAGAGAAAGGCAGCAACTCACCGTGATCGTCCGTTCGTTCAAGGAGATCGAGAACACCGACCGGCACGTGAAGTCGGCGACCGGCACCTGGGAGAGCAAGCGCATCGTCCTTGCCAAGGAGAAGGTCGGCTTCTCACTGCACGAGACGATCCTCTACGCGGGCACGGAGACCGACATGTGGTACGCCAACCACATCGAGGCCGTGCTGTGCGTCGAGGGCGAGGCCGAGCTCACCAACAAGGAGACCGGCGAGAAGCACTGGATCGAGCCGGGCACGATGTACCTCCTGAACGGCCATGAGCGCCACACCCTGCGCCCCAAGACCGACTTCCGCTGCGTGTGCGTGTTCAACCCTCCCGTGACCGGACGGGAGGACCACGACGAGAACGGCGTCTACCCGCTGCTGACCGAGGAGGCCTGACCCTTATGAGCACGGAGACACGTACCGACCTCTACCCGACCCGCGGCGTCTCCGAGGTGGCGACGCCCCGCGTCGACCCCGTCGTCTGGTCGCCGCCGGGCGCGCGCGGTCCGATCCCCCAGTCGGACCTCGCGGGCTTCGAGCGGGACGGCTTCCTCGCGATCGAGGAGCTGATCGGGCCGGACGAGATCGGCACGTACCAGGCCGAGTTGAACCGGCTGATCACGGATCCGGCGGTCAAGGCCGACGAGCGTTCCGTCGTCGAGCCCACGTCGCAGGACGTGCGGTCCGTCTTCGAGGTGCACAGGATCAGCGAGGTGTTCGCGAAGCTGGTGCGCGACGAGCGGGTCGTGGGCCGGGCGCGGCAGATCCTCGGCTCGGACGTGTACGTCCACCAGTCACGGATCAACGTGAAGCCGGGCTTCGGGGCGAGTGGCTTCTACTGGCACTCCGACTTCGAGACCTGGCACGCGGAGGACGGCCTGCCGAACATGCGGACCGTGTCCGTCTCGATCGCGCTGACCGAGAACTACGACACCAACGGCGGCTTGATGATCATGCCGGGGTCGCACAGGACGTTCCTGGGCTGCGCGGGCGAGACGCCGAGGGACAACTACAAGAAGTCCCTCCAGATGCAGGACGCGGGCACGCCGTCGGACGAGGCGCTGACCAAGTTCGCGGACCTGCACGGCATCCGCCTGTTCACGGGCAGCGCGGGCTCGGCGACATGGTTCGACTGCAACGCCATGCACGGTTCCGGGGACAACATCACCCCGTATCCGCGCTCGAACGTCTTCATCGTGTTCAACAGCGTGGAGAACACGGCGGTGGAGCCGTTCGCGGCTCCGGTGCGACGGCCCGAGTTCATCGGGGCGCGGGACTTCACGCCGGTGAGGTAGCGCTGTTCCCGGCTGGGGGTTCGGGGGTCGCCCCCCGAAAGACACAGCATCGGGGCGCGGGACTTCACCCCGGTGAGGTAGCACTGTTCCCGGCTGGAGGTTCGGGGGTCGCCCCCCGAAAGACACAGCATCGGGGCGCGGGACTTCACCCCGGTGAGGTAGCACTGTTCCCGGCTGGAGGTTCGGCGGTCGCCCCCCGAAAGACACAGCATCGGGGCGCGGGACTTCACGCCGGTGAAGTGACCTTCGTACACGCACAGTTGGGGCGGCTCCCGGTCGGGGGCCGCCTCAACTCGCGTATGCGGAAGCGGTCAGGCGGACGGGATCAGCCGGTGAGCGCCGGGTAGTCCGTGTAGCCCTTCGCGTCGCCGCCGAAGAACGTGGCCGGGTCCGGGGTGTTGTACGGACCCTGCGTCTTCAGGCGGGACGGCAGGTCGGGGTTGGCGAGGAAGAGCGCGCCGAACGTGATGATGTCGGCGATGCCGTCCTCGATCACCGAGAGGTCGCCGTGCCCGGTGGGCCCGTCGCTGAGGACGTTGATGACGAACGTGCCCGAGAACTGCTTGCGCAGCTCCAGGGTCAGCTCGCGGATGTCGGAGCCCTCGAGGACGTGCAGGTAGGAGATGCCGAGCGGCTCGATCTCCTTGACCAGCGCGGTGTACGTCGGCGCCGGGTCGCTCTCCTCGATGGAGTTGTACGGGTTGCCGGGCGAGATCCGCAGCCCGGTCCGCTCGGCGCCGATCTCGGCGGCGACGGCCTTGACGACCTCGACGGCGAAACGGATGCGGTTCTCCACGCTGCCGCCCCACTCGTCGTCGCGCAGGTTGGTGTTGGGCGCGAGGAACTGCTGGATGAGATAGCCGTTGGCGCCGTGCAGCTCCACGCCGTCGAAGCCGGCCTCGATCGCGTTGCGGGCGGCGGTGGCGAAGTCGGCGATGGTGGCGCGGACCTCGTCGCCGGTCAGCGCGCGCGGGGTGGTGAAGTCCTTCATGCCCTCGGTGGTGAAGACCTGTCCCGCCGGGGCGACCGGGGACGGGGCGACCGGGGTCTCCCCCTCGGGCAGCAGCACGGGGTGGCCGATCCGGCCCGCATGCATGATCTGCGCGTAGATCGTGCCGCCCTTGGCGTGCACGGCGTCGGTGACCTTGCGCCAGGAGGCGATCTGCTCGTCGCTGTGCAGGCCCGGGGTCCATGCGTAGCCCTGCCCGACGGCGGACGGCTGGATGCCCTCGGTGATGATCAGGCCGGCCGAGGCGCGCTGCGCGTAGTACTCGGCGGTCAGGTCGGTGGCGGTGCCGCCCTCGCCGGCCCGGCTGCGGGTCATCGGGGCCATGGCGATGCGGTTGGCGAGCTGGACGCCGGAGAGGTCGATCGGGTCGAAGGCGGTGGTCATGGCTACTCCATCCAAGGGCAGGCAACGTAACGCCGACCAATATGTGGTCGGCCAAGTAATTGAGCCGTGCACCACTGTAACCCCATTCATTGGCCGACCAAGGTAATCTCTGTGTGAAGACCGAACCCCCGTGGAGAGACCGGACTCCACGGCGAGGCCGGAACCGATCAGGAGTCGCCATGACGGACGAGCCAGCCTGTAGTGAGCACCTGCCCGAGGCCGCCCGTTGCGGTCCCGTCAGCCATGCGCTCTCGCGCGTGGCGCGGCTGCACCGGATCACCGCGGGCAAGCTGCTGCGGGGGCTCGGCCTCTATCCGGGCCAGGAGTTCCTGATGATGCACCTGTGGGACAAGGGGCCTGTGCGCCAGTCGGAGCTCATCAAGGCGGTCGACCTGGACCCGTCCACGGTGACGAAGATGCTCCAGCGGCTCGAACAGGCCGGTCATGTACGCCGCTCCCCCGACCCGCGCGACCGGCGGGCCGTGCTCGTGGAGACGACGGACGCCAGCTGCGGTCTGCTCGGCGACGTGCAGCACAAGTGGGGCGACCTGGAGGACCACACGCTGCGCGGCCTCGACAAGGAGGAGCGGACCGAACTCCTGCGGCTGCTCACCAAGGTCGAGGCGAATTTGTGCACGGATCCGGCGAGCTGCCCGGGGGCGGAGCCGGCCGACGGGTGATCCGGGGATTGCGGGCGGGCCCGCTCCGGACGGGTGGCGGAGGCCGGAGCAGGCCCGACGGGCAGGGTCGGCGCCGGCAGGTTCAGCCCGACAGCGCCTCAAGGAGCCGGTCGACGTCGGAATCCGTGTTGTACAGGTGGAAGGCCGCCCGCAGGTTGCCCGCGCGGTCGGAGACCTCGATGCCGGCCCGGCTCAGCTCCGGCTGCCGTGCGCCGAGGCCCGGGACGGAGACCACGGGCGAGCCCGGCGCGGGCACGGGCTCGTGGCCAAGCGTGGCGAGGCCCGCGCGGAAGCGCTCCGCCAGGGCGAGGTCATGGGCGCGGATCGCGTCGACGCCGAGTTCCTCGATGAGCGCCAGGGAGTGCCGCGCGCCCGCGTACGAGAAGAGGCTGGGGCTCTCGTCGAACCGCCGCGCGGAGTGGGCGAGCTCCTCGACGGGTCCGTAACAGCTGTCCCACGGGCGCTCGCCCGCGACCCAGCCCGCGAAGACCGCGCTGAGGGATCCCATGTCCTCCGGAACGACGAGGAAGCTCACGCCACGCGGGCACAGGAGCCACTTGAAGGCGACGGCGGACGTGTAGTCCTGCGCGTCCGCGTCGACAGGTAGCCAGCCCGCGGCCTGGGAGAAGTCGATGTAGGTGCGGGCGCCGTGCGCGCGTGCCGCCTCGCGGATCGCGGGCAGGTCGGCGACGCGTCCGTCGGCGGACTGGGCCGCGCTGACGGCGACCAGCGCGGTGCCGGGCCGAACGGCGTCGGCGATCCCCTCCAGGGGCGCGGTGCGGACCTTGAGGTCGCCGCGTACGTAGAAGGGGTTCACGGTGGAGCTGAAGTCGTCCTGCGCGGTGAGGACCTCGGCGCCCGCCGGGAGCGAGGCGGCGATGACTCCGGTGTAGACGGCCACCGAGGCGCCGGCCGCCACCCGGTCGGCCGGAACCCCGGCGAGCCGGGCGAAGGCGGCGCGGGCGGCCTCGACGTCCGCGAACATGTCGGCGGGGCGGCCGGCCGCGACGGAGGCGACCGCGTCCGTCATGGCCGCCACCGTGCGGGACGGGAGCAGCCCGCTGCTCGCGGTGTTCAGATAGCTGGTGACGGGTGCGAACTCGGCGCGCACGAGCGCGTGATCGAGAGTCTCCATGGGTCCACTGTGCCGCCTGGCCAACTATCGGTCCATTGCGCGTTGTTGAGCAGTACCCCTAAGCGTCTCTAATAAGTGCTGCTCCCGGGGCTGCGTGCCGCTCCCGCGGCCCGTGTCAGTTCTGCGGGACCGCGCATCCGTCCGGGCCACAGGCCTCGGCGTCGCCGCTGTCGATGACCTGGAGCGGCGAGCGGCTGCCCCACGCCTGCTCCAGTGCCTGGGCGAAGACCTCGGCGGGCTGGGCGCCGGAGACGCCGTACTTGCGGTCGAGGACGAAGAAGGGCACGCCGTTCGCGCCGAGCTCGGCGGCCTCGCGCTCGTCGGCGCGCACGTCGTCGGCGTACCGGGCGGGGTCGGCGAGGACGGCGCGGGCCTCGTCGGCGTCGAGTCCGGCCTCGGCGGCAAGGCCGATCAGGTACTCGTCGGCGTCGGCGAAGACGGACCGCTCGTCGGCGAAGTTCGCTCGGTACAGGAGGCCGATCAGCTCGTCCTGGCGGCCCTGCTCCTTCGCGAAGTGGAGGAGGCGGTGCATGTCGAAGGTGTTGCCGTGGTCGCGGCCCTCGGTGAGGTAGGCGAGGCCCTCGGAGGCGGCGTTCTCGCCGAGGTTGCGCTCGGCGGCCTGCGCCTGGTCCTCGGTCATGCCGTACTTCTGCGCGAGCATCGGGATGACGAGTCCGCTGTCGCCCTTGGCGCGCGTCGGGTCGAGCTCGAAGGAGCGGTGGACCACCTCGACACCGTCACGGTGCGGGAAGGCGGCCAGGGCCTTCTCGAAGCGGGCCTTGCCGACGTAGCACCAGGGGCAGGCTATGTCGGACCAGATCTCGACGCGCATGGGGGTCACTCCAGATTCGTACGGCGCAGGGTGTGCCCTGCGACCCCCTTCAACGCCCGGCTCCGGCGGCTCATTCCCCGGGCCGGGCGGTCGGGTGCCCCTGGGTTCCCGAGGTGTCAGGAACCGTCCTTCAGTCCCTGCGGCCAGCTCGGGCGGAACTCGATGGCCTCGTACGTGACGACGCAGCCGTCACCGACCGGGGCCTGCGCCATGAAGCCGACCAGGGCCGCGCCCGCGGACTCCTCGTCGCCCAGCGAGAAGATCCGGACGAAGGTCCACTTCTCGCCGTCCGGCGAGGCGTGGAAGGCGAACGCCGAACCGGTGCGGCTGATGCGCAGCCACACCGTGCTGCCGCCCACGACGAACGCGTTCGCGTCGTCGGAGTGGCCGCGCGTGACGACGGTGCAGACGGTCGGCTCGTCGGGCGAGCGCTCCAGGCAGAGCTTGGCCCACTCACGCTCGCCGACGTGCAGATAGAGCACGCCCGCGTCGAAGGCGGCGGTGAAGCCGACCGTGACGCGGGCGAGCAGCTGGAAGTCGCCCTTCGGCGCCCCGAGCAGGCGGGGCGCGTCGGACGCCGGGTCCAGGGCCGTGCCGGTGGGCGGCACGAAGCGGTCCTGGCGGGGTCCGGCCCAGCCGGTGAGCACCCCGTCCTCGTACGACCAGTGCCCGTCGGGGCCGTAGGTGCGCAGCGGGAACGGGAGTTCGGGGAGTTCGATGTCCATCGGGTCAGTTTTCCAGGTGCGGGTCGGGCTTCCCGGTGAGGGGCGCTCCCCGGTGAGGGGCGGGCGGGTTCAGAGTTCCTGGCGGCCTTCGTAGCGGCGCGGCAGGCCCAGCGGGTTGTCGTCGCGCAGCTCCGGCGGCAGGAGTGCCTCGGGGGTGTTCTGGTACGCGACCGGGCGCAGCCAGCGCTCGACGGCGGTGCCGCCCACGGACGTCGACGTGGACGTCGTGGCCGGGTACGGGCCGCCGTGGTGCTGGGCGGGGGCGACGGCGACGCCGGTGGGCCAGCCGTTGACCAGGACGCGGCCCGCGAGCGGGGTGAGCTCGGCGAGGATCTCGGCGCCGCGCCCCTGGCCCGCGGCCTCGCCCTCGGACAGGTGGACGGTGGCCGAGAGGTTGCCGGGCAGCCGCGAGAGCACGGAGGTGACCTCGGCGTCGGACTCGTAGCGGGCGACGACCGTCACCGGACCGAAGCACTCCTCCAGGAGGAGGTCGTGGTCGCCGCCGTCGGTGGCCAGGCGCTGGGCCGGGACCGTGAGGAAGCCGGGACTGACGGTGTGCTCGCTGCCCGCGCCCGGGGTCACGGGGGCGTCCACGTCGGGCAGCTCCGCGCGCTCGGCGACGCCCGCGACGAAGTTGTCACGCATGCGGTGGTCGAGGAGCACACCCGCGTCGGTGTCGCTGACGGCGTCGGTGAGGGACTTGACGAGGCGGTCGCCGTCGGCACCGTTGGGCGCGAAGACGAGGCCGGGCTTCACGCAGAACTGGCCGACGCCGAGCGTCATGGAGCCCGCGAGCCCGGCGCCGATCTGCTCGGCACGCTCGGCCGCGGCCTCCGCCGTGATGACCACGGGGTTGAGGGAGCCGAGTTCGCCGTGGAAGGGGATCGGCACGGGGCGGGCGGCCGCCGCGTCGAACAGGGCGCGCCCGCCCCGTACGGAACCGGTGAATCCGGCGGCCGAGACCAGCGGGTGCTTCACGAGCTCGACGCCCGCCTCGAAGCCGTGGACGAGGCCGAGTACGCCCTCCGGAATACCGTGCTGGGCGGCGGCCCTGCGCAGCACCGAGGCGACCAGTTCGGAGGTGGCCGGGTGGTCGGGGTGGGCCTTGACGACGACGGGGCAGCCCGCGGCGAGCGCGCTCGCGGTGTCGCCGCCGGGCACGGAGAAGGCGAACGGGAAGTTCGACGCCGAGTAGACGGCGACGACGCCCAGCGGCACCTTGTAGCGACGAAGGTCCGGGATCGGCGGGGTCGCCGAGTCGTCCGGGTGGTCGATGACGATGCCCAGGAAGGCGCCCTCGTCGACGATGTCCGCGAAGGCACGCAACTGGTAGCTGGTGCGGGCGAGTTCACCGGTGAGGCGGACGGGACCGAGCGCGGTCTCCGCGTCCGCGGCCTCCACCAGGTGGTCCTTGGAGGCGTCGAGGAGCTCGGCGGCGCTGCGCAGGAAGGCGGCGCGCACGGTGCGGTCCGCGAGGGCGCCCGTGGCGGCGTGCGCGGCGCGGACCGCCTGGTCCACCTCCTCGGCTGTGGCTTCCACCGCAACCTGCTCCCGCTGCTTCCCGGTTCGGGGGTCGACACTCCAGACTGGTGCTGCTGCCACCGCGGGTTCCTCCAGATTTGTGCCGCTCACCTGACAATGAACAGCAGCTGTTCGATATGCTGAACGCTGTCCCTGATGATGAATACGCTACGGACTCAGGACACTAATTCTGGTCGAACGAAGGGGTCAAGGGAATGTCGGCAGGTGAGACGGGCGGCGGGGCTCAGGTCAAGTCCGCGGTACGGACCGTGGAATTGCTCGAATACTTCGCGGGCCGACCCGGAATGCACTCCCTGGCGGCCGTCCAGGAAGCGGTCGGTTACCCCAAGTCCAGCCTGTACATGCTCCTTCGCACGCTCGTCGAGCTCGGCTGGGTGGAGACGGACGCGACGGGCACGCGGTACGGCATCGGCGTACGCGCCCTGCTCGTCGGCACGTCGTACATCGACGGCGACGAGGTGGTGGCCGCGGCCCGCCCCACCCTCGACCGGCTCTCCGACGACACCACGGAGACGATCCACCTGGCGCGCCTCGACGGCACGAACGTCGTCTATCTCGCCACGCGCCAGTCGCAGCACTATCTGCGGCCCTTCACCCGCGTCGGCCGCCGGCTGCCCGCGCACTCCACCTCCCTCGGCAAGGCACTGCTCGCGACCCACACCGACGAGCAGGTCCGCAAGATGCTCCCCGAGACGCTCCCGGCGCTCACCGAGCACACCATCACCGACCGCGAGAAGCTCATCGAGGAGCTGCACACGGTGCGCGAGCAGGGCATCGCGGTGGACCGCGAGGAGAACACGCTGGGGCTTCGCTGCTTCGGCGTCGCGATCCCGTACCGCACACCGGCGCGTGACGCGATCAGCTGCTCGGTGCCGGTGGCGCGCCTGACCCCCGCGCACGAGCAGATGGTGAAGGACGCGCTGTTCGACGCCCGGGACCGGCTGACGCTGGCGACGCGGAGGCTCTGATGGAGGTCGCGCTGCGTGCCGTCGAGGAGAGTGACATCCGCGCCTTCTTCCGGCACATGAACGACCCGGAGGCGGCCCGCGTCGCCGCGTTCGTCTCCCCCAGGGGGTCCGACTGGGGCCACTTCGAGGCGCACTGGAAGCGGATCTGTTCGTCGTCCGACGTGGTGCGCGCCGTCGTCGCCGACGGCGAACTCGTGGGGAGCGCAGCCGTGTACGGGGAGCCGGGCGATCTCCAGGTCACGTACTGGATCGACCGCACGCACTGGGGGCGCGGACTCGCCACGGCGGCGCTCCGCGCGCTGCTCGCCGAGGTCCCGGAGCGCCCGCTGCACGCACGCGCCGCGACCGACAACATCGGCTCGCTGCGCGTCCTGGAGAAGTGCGGTTTCCGCGTGACCGGCCAGGATTCGGGCTTCGCCCACGCGCGCGGGAAGGAAATTCCCGAGTACGTGCTGGTGCTCGACGCGTAAGCGGTACATGGCGGGTGCCCCGTGCGCCTGCCGCGGCCGTGGTCTCCCCCGTGCGGCGGAGGCGGATCGGCTGTGGGCACGACGTGCGGGCGCGGGCGGCGCGGGAGCGTGGGGGCATGACGCAGACAGCCGCTCCTGGCTCCCGTACCGCTCCCCGACCGGCACTCCGCAGTGGCAGGCTCAGGCGCGTGCTGCGGGCGGTCGCCGTGGTGTCGTGCCTGCCGTACCTCACGCTCAAGATCGCCTGGATCGGCGGGAGCCACCTCGGGATCCCCGACGGCAGCTCGCTCCTCGACCACCGCGCATCGATGGTCGTGGCCAACAGCCTCAGCGTGCTGCTCGACAGCTTCGTGATCGTCCTCGCGCTGCTGCTGACCCGGCCGTGGGGGCGGCGCGTCCCGGCCTGGCTCCTCGTGTTCCCGATGTGGGTGGCGACCGGGCTGCTCGCCCCGATCATGACCGGGTACCCGCTCCAGCTGCTGGTCAGGGCCTTCGGCGGCTCCGTGAACCACGGCGGGTCCAAGGGCGGACCCTTCCTCGACGAGTGGGTGTTCGGGGTCGTCTACACCGGCTTCATCCTCCAAGGGCTCGCCCTCGGCACCCTGTTCGCCCTGTACGCGCGCGACCGCTGGGGCCACACGTGGCGCGGCCCGGTCCGGGAGCTGCCGCCTCCCCCGGCCGACGCCGCCCGGCGGATCCTCGCGGTCGCCGCCGCGGTGCTGGCCCTGTTCCCCCTGACCCTGCACCTGCTGTGGGCGTGCGGCGCGACCACGGGCCTCAACTCCGTCCGGATCGCGGACCGTACAAGTGACTTCTACGTCCTCGAGGCGACGGACGTGTTCTTCCTGGCCGCCGCCGTGCTCGGCGCGCTGGCTCTCGCCTTCCGGCGCGGCGGCGGCCTGCCGGTGAAACTGCCGCTGGCCCTCGCGTGGCTCGGCTCGGGGGCCGTGGCCTGTTGGGGCGGCTGGCTCGCGCTCGCCTCCCTCGCCGGCGTCGACGACATCACCCGGCGGCCGACGCCGGTCATGAACCTCACCTACGCTGTCCAGATGGTCGTCGGGATCCTCGTCGCCGCCGTCGGCGTGCGCTTCCTCGCGGGCCGCACGGAGCGACGTACGGCCTCATGAAGGGTTTCTGGAGCGCCCTGTTCGGGCGGCGGGCGCGCAGGCGGTGGATCCATCTGATCCTTGGCGGCGCACTCGCCATGCCGTACGTCCTGGTGGGCTCGGTCGTCATCGGGCCGCTCACCGGCGTGAGCGATGTCTTCAGCTCACTGACGCTCCAACTCGGCTCGTTCGCCGTGGGGTTGCCGCTCGCCGCGGTCACCGCACTGTTCCCGCTGACCCGGCCGATCTCGGTGGCTGCGGTGCGCGCGCTGTGCGGGGTGCCGGGCGACGCGCTCGCCGACGGGCCGCCCCACAGCCGCGCCGCACGCGGGCGGACCGTCGCCTGGTTCACGCTGCACCTCGGGTTCGGCGGGGTGCTCAGCGGGATGACGCTCGCGCTGCCCCCTTTCGCGGCGACCCTGATCGCCCTTCCCCTGTTCGCCGGGCTGCGTGACTCGGCCCTCGCGCTGCCCGAAGTCCTGCACCACGCCTGGGCGTTGGCGCTCGCGCCCGTCGCGGGCGTGGCGATGCTGGTGGCGCTCGCGGGCTGCGCCGCGGTGGCCGGCGCCCTCCTGGCGCGGTGGGCGCCCGTGCTCCTCGGGCCGACCCCGGCGGACCGGCTCGCCGTGGCCGAGCGGCGCGCCGCCGACCTCGCCCTACGCAACCGGCTGGCGCGCGAGCTGCACGACTCGGTGGGCCACGCCCTGAGCGCGGTCACCCTCCAGGCAAGCGCGGCCCGCCGTGTCCTCGACCACGACCCGGAGTTCGTCCGTGAGGCCCTCGCGGCGATCGAGGACACCACGCGGCGCACGGTGGGCGAACTCGACGCCGTACTGGGCGTGTTGCGGGAGGCGGGCGACCCCGCGTCCACGGCGCCCGCACCGGCCCTCGCCGCCGACCTGGACGGGCTGCTGAGCCGCACGCGGGCCGGCGGCCTGCGCGTACAGGCGGATGTCGTGGCCCTGGACCCGGCCGCGCTGCCGCCGCTGGTGTCCCGTGAGGCGTACCGGATCGTGCAGGAGGTGCTGAGCAACGCACTGCGGCACGCGGGCACGTCCCTCACTCTGCGTCTGGCGCGCGACGGCGACGACCTGCTGATCACCGCCGAGAACCCGCTGCCGCCGCACCCGCCGCGCGCCCGCCCCGGCGGCGGCCACGGGCTGCGCGGCATCGCGGACCGGGCCCGGCTGCTGGGCGGCGCGGCCGAGGCCGGCCCTGCGGACGGTACGTGGCGGGTGTCGGTACGGCTGCCCCTGAAGGCGAACGCACGAGGCAACCGCACGAGGAACCGCACGAGAGGAACCACCCCATGACCGCGATCCGTGTCGTCCTCGCCGACGACGAGCGCATGGTGCGCAGCGCCCTGCGCGCCATCCTGTCCGCCGAGGACGGCATCGAGGTCGTGGGCGAGGCGGCGACCGGCGCCGAGGCGGTGTCCGTGGTGCGCGAGCTGGCGCCCGACGTGGTCCTCATGGACGTACGCATGCCGGAGACCGACGGCATACGCGCCACGGAACAGATCCTCGGGTCGATGGCCGCGCCCCCGCGCATCGTCGTGGTCACGACCTTCGAGAACGACGCCTACGTGTACGAGGCACTGCGCGCGGGCGCCGCCGGGTTCCTCCTCAAGCGCGCCGAGGCGGACGCGCTCGTGCAGACGGTGCGCCTCGTCGCGCACACCGACTCCCTGCTCTTCCCCGCGGCCGTGCGCGCCCTCGCCGCGGAGTACGGGCACGCCGGGCCCGCGGCGGCCGCGTGGGTGGCGCGGCTCACGGGCCGCGAGAGCGAGGTGCTGCGGCACATGGCGTCGGGCCTGACCAACGCGGAGGTCGCGCGGCGGATGGGGGTGGGCCCCGCCACGGTGAAGACGCATGTGGCGGCGGTCCTGGCGAAGACCGGGGCCCGGGACCGTACACAGGCCGTGATCGCGGCGTACGAGGGCGGCTTCATGAAGGCGTGAGCCTCGCGACAGCGGCCGCGTCCGGGTCGGCGTGACGCGGGTCTCTTGATGAGGATTCACTGAGAAACCGGGCCGGAACGGAACGATTCACTCCCGGCCGCTCGTCTTCTGTGCGGGATGAACAAGACGATCAGACGCGCCTCGGTCTTCTGTCTGCTCCTCGTGCTCGCTCTGCTGGTGAGGGCGACGTGGGTGCAGTTCTACGACGGCCAGGCCCTCGCGGACAACAAGAACAACCGGCGGAACGTGATGCAGCAGTACGCGTATCCCCTGGGCGACATCATCGTGGGCGGGGAGGCGGTCACCGATTCGAAGAGAACGGGCACGGGCAGCGACCTCGCGTACAAGCGCACGTACAAGGACGGCGAGCTCTATGCCGGTGTGACGGGCTTCAGCTCGCAGGTGTACGGGCAGACGCAGCTCGAGGGCATCTACCAGGACATCCTCGACGGGACGGACACCCGGCTCAAGAACCCTGTCGACGCGGTCACCGGCAAGCACACCGAGCCCGGCGACGTGGTCACGACCATCGACCCGGCGGTACAGAAGGCCGCGTACCGCGCGCTCGGCGACAAGAAGGGCGCGGCCGTCGCGATCGACCCGAAGACCGGGAAGGTGCTCGGCCTCGTCTCGACGCCGTCGTTCGACCCGTCGAAGATCAGCGGCTCGGACTCGTCCCCGGACGGCAAGGCGTGGACGGCGCTGTCGAAGGACAAGGACCAGCCGACGCTGAACCGCGCGATCAAGCAGGCGCTGCCGCCCGGGTCCACGTTCAAGCTGGTCGTCGCGGCAGCCGCGCTGGAGGACGGGCTCTACTCGTCGGTGGACGCGAAGACCGACAGCCCGAACCCGTACCGGCTGCCGGGCACGGCGACGGATCTGAAGAACGAGAGCGCGTCCGCGCCCTGCGAGGACGCCTCGATCCGCACGGCGCTGAAGTACTCCTGCAACAACGTCTTCGGAAAGCTCGCCGTCGACCTGGGCCAGGACAAGGTCAGGGCGATGGCCGAGAAGTTCGGCTTCAACGATGACAAACAGGACATGCCGGTCCGGGCGTCCAAGAGCGTGTACCCGAAGGACATGGACAAGGCGCAGACAGGTCTGTCGGGCATCGGCCAGTTCGACGTGACGGCGACGCCGCTGCAGATGGCGATGGTCTCGGCCACGATCGCCAACGGCGGCCAGCAGGCCTCGCCGCACATGGTCTCGCAGGTCACGGACGCCGACGGCAACGCGATCAAGAGCTTCGCCGACGGTGACAACACGCGCGTCGTGAGCACGTCCACGGCCTCACAGCTCCAGTCGGCGATGGAGACGGTCGTCACGCAGGGCACCGGTACGAACGCGCAGATCGCGGGCGCGACGGTGGGCGGCAAGACGGGTACGGCCCAGCACGGCGAGAACAACAGCAAGACGCCGTACGCCTGGTTCACGTCGTACGCGAAGGACGACTCCACCGGCAAGGAGGTCGCGGTGGCGGTCGTGGTGGAGCAGTCGGACGCGGCCCGCTCGGAGGTGAGCGGCAACGGTCTGGCGGCGCCGATCGCGAAGGCGATGATGTCGGCGGCGCTCAAGGGGTAGACGGGCTCGGCGAGGGGCCGGAACCGGCGTTCCGGCCCCTCGCCATGAAGGCCCTAGCGGCGTCGGCCGCGTATCGCCCAGGCCGTCACCGGCGGCACGAGCGCTCCCACCGGCAGACCCACCGCGAGACCGACGCCGAAGCCTGTGCCGGTGCTCGCCGCCACCACGACAGCGGCGACGAGGGCCAGGGCGCCGCCCAGGAGTACGTAGCCGCGGCGGCGCCCCGGGAACGTGGGGCGCCGCGGGACCGGCGGCGGTTCGGACGGCGCGGGCTCCGGGCCGGCGCCGGCCGCCTTCTCACGCTTGAACCACGCGTACACGACCCAGCTGCCGCACGGCTCCCAGCCGTCGGGCGCGAGCCGTTCGTCGAGGCGGCCGCCGCCCCCGGTGATCAGCTCGCGCCGGTACTCCCAGCGCCGCGGCCGCTCCGGGTCGCGGTGGCTGACGAAGCGGCCGAGCGGGTCGACCCGCTCGACCTCCCAGCCCTCGTCGCCGAAGCGGTTCAGGAGGTGCTCGTCGACATAGGTGTCGGCGAGCCAGCGCCAGGTCTCCAAGTGCTCGTCGGCTGCGGCCGTCCCGGACGGGGCGAGGCGCCGGGCGACCGCTTCGGCCGGACCGAACGCGTCCTGCGGGTCCGCTCCCCCGGCCTGCGCCAGATACGCCGCGAGATCGGCGACCGTGGCGGCGACATGGTCCGGCGGAAGCCCGTGCGCCTCGCGCAGCAGCTCCGCGAGGCGGTCGAGATAGCCGGTCACGACCCGAGCCTAGATCACGGCCCTACGGCGTCACTTCACGCCGAGCAGCTGCTCCACGGGGTCGATCGCGAAGTACACGAGGAAGAGCGCGGCCGCGCCCCACAGCAGCCAGTGCACCTCACGCGCCTTGCCGAGGGACGCCTTGATGACGACGTACGAGACGAAGCCCGCACCGATGCCGTTGGTGATGGAGTACGTGAACGGCATGACGGCGATGGTCAGGAACGCCGGGATGGCGATCTCGAACCGCTCCCAGTCGATGTGCTTGACCTGCGTCATCATCAGGAAGCCGACCGCGATGAGGGCAGGCGCCGCGGCCTGCATCGGCACGATCGTCAGGACCGGGGTGAGGAACAGGGCGAGCGCGAACAGGCCGCCGGTGACCAGGTTCGCGAAGCCGGTGCGCGCGCCCTCTCCGACACCCGCGGCCGACTCGACGTACGTGGTCGCCGAGGAGGCGGAGGCGGCGCCACCCGCGACGGCGGCCACGCTGTCGATGAACAGCACCCGGCCGACGTTCGGCACCTGGCCGCGCTCGTCGAGCAGTCCGGCCTCGGCCGTGATGCCGACGACGGTGCCCATGGTGTCGAAGAAGTCCGACAGGATCAGGGTGAAGACGAACAGCACCACCGTGAGCGCGCCCACCTGGCCGAAGGCACCGAACAGATCGAAGTGACCGAGGAGGCCGAAGTCCGGCGAGGCGACGAGCTTGTCCGGCACCTGGGGCACGGTGAGACCCCAGGACTTGACGTCGGCGAGCTCGTTGACCGCGATGGCGACCAGCGTCATCGCCACGATGCTGATGAGGATGGCGCCCTTCACCTTGCGGGCGAGCAGCACGATCGTCAGGAGCACCCCGGCGCAGAACACCAGCATGGGCCAGCCGGTCAGGGTGCCGGTGCCGAGCTGCACCGGCACGGTGGTGTTCGCGACGTCCGGAATGCGGGTGACGAAGCCGGAGTCGACGAAACCGATGAAGGCGATGAACAGGCCGATACCTACGCTGATGGCCTGCTTGAGCGGCTGCGGAATGGCGTGCATGACCGCCTCGCGCAGGCCCGTCAGGACCAGGACGCAGATCAGCAGGCCCTCGAGCACGATGAGCCCCATCGCGTCGTCCCAGGCCATCTGGGGCGCGAGCTGGAAGGCGACGACAGCGTTGAGCCCGAGGCCCGCCGCGAGGGCGAGCGGC
Organism: Streptomyces sp. NBC_01003; assembly: GCF_045162695.1. Classification (NCBI taxonomy): domain Bacteria; kingdom Bacillati; phylum Actinomycetota; class Actinomycetes; order Kitasatosporales; family Streptomycetaceae; genus Streptomyces; species Streptomyces sp. NBC_01003. Next base: position 7,508,337 of record NZ_CP108707.1, on the reverse strand, counting down.
AGATTGCCGCCGACGCCCATGATCACGGTCATCACCGCGGCCACGAGGGCCGTGGCGGTGACGAGTTGGACCGGATCGAGCTGATCGCCGAACTTGTCCTTGGTGCTGCCGAGGATGATCGGATTGAGGACGAGGATGTACGCCATCGTGAAGAACGTGGCGAATCCGCCGCGTATCTCCCTGCCGTACGTAGAACCGCGTTCCGATATACGGAAGTAGCGGTCGATGGCACTGCCCGATCCCGCGGGGGGCGCGGTGGTGGAGTTCACCGGGCCGGTCGCGCTGGTCTGCATGACTTCTCCAGGCTCTACAGCGATCTGAGGATCCAGAGATCCAGGGATCCCGGCGTGCCGTACCGCACGCCAGGGACAACTCTCTCGTGGGATTCACCTATCACCGCACCGTGTGCGCCATGGATGAAAGCGCCCACGGGCGAGACCGGATCATACGTGTGCTCACGGGAACCGAATTCCCGCCCAGAGGGCACTTGTTCAGGCTATTTGCCGATAACGGAACATCACATTCAGCCCCAAGAGCTTCATAAGATCCCCGAACTGCCTCCGCCTCCGACTCCGTCTCCTGTCGGTTCCTACGAAATCTCGATTCCACTGTCCGTCTAAGTCGTGATTGCTACGGAACGGTCGATAACCAGCCACGCGAACACTCCTTACTCTGTGCTGGTGCATCGTCACCCGACAGCGGATCCGACACCCCCCTTCAACGCCAGAGCCGCGCGCACCATCCGGGAGAACCTCGGGATGGCTCCCGGTCACGTTGCGTACGGCATGCGCGCGTCGTACGGAATGAGTCACATCACCCCGGACCACATCACCGCGTGGGAGCGCGGCACCGCACTGCCCAGTTCGACCGAACTCACCGCGTTGGCAGGCGCGTTGTGGTGCGCGCCCAACCAGCTCATCGGCGCCCCGCGCACCTTGCGGGAGCATCGCCTCGCCCGCGGTCTGGCCGTCGAGGACGTGGCCCGCGGCATCGGCCTCGACGTCGGCGCGTACCAGCAGATGGAGGCGACCGGCCAGTGGGGTGGCAACAACCGCCAGTCCGCGGCGCTCGCCTCCGTACTCGCCCTGGCCCCACGGGACCTGATCTCCGTCACGGGCCGCGAGGACGACTTGGCGCAGCTGCTGCGGGACGCCGTCGGCACCCGCTGGCAGGCACACGTCCGCGCGATCGCCAAGCTGCTCTCTATGGAACGCCGTGACCTCGACGGCGCGTTGCGCGAAATGCACCAGGAATACCAGACCCTGATGGCGGCGACGCTGAGCCGGGCGGGCGGTTCGATCGCCTCGGGCGAGGCGGGCCAGCGCTATCTCGACGACATCGTGGACCACTTCTGGCAGAGGATTCCCTCCGCGTAGCCGCCGGGGGTTGCCCTCGTACGGCCGCGCAGTTCCGCTACGCCCTCCTACGGCGGCGGCGCGCACCGGTGGCCGACCCGGTGCACGCCGACGCTCGCGGCCGTGCGACTAGCTGACGTAGTACGTCGGGTTGGGGAACTTGTACGTCTTGTTCGCGTAGCCGCCCTCGAGGTCGGAGAACTGGTCGCCGAAGTTGCCGACGATGTCGTAGCCGAGGGACTCGATGTGCTTGCGGGTGCCCGACTTGTACTGCACGGTGGTGCAGTTCCAGGCGCTCGCGGTGGCGCAACCGCTGAGGTAGGCGGGCGGGTTGGCCTTGTCCTTCAGGAACATGTGACCGGTGTCGAGGTTGACGTCGATGCCGACCTTCTTCAGGTTCTCGACGGCGGCGGCGCGCTGCGTCTCGCCCAGACCGGAGTTGTAGAAGACCTCGACGCCCTTGGACTGCGCGTAGTCGATGAGAGCGGGCGTGCCGAAGACGGCCGGTCGGTTCGCCTTTGCCACGTACTCCTTCCAACTGGCGTCGTTGTAGACATAGTTGGTCTTCTTCTCGTAGTCGAGGCTGAGGAGAAGGGTGTCGTCGATGTCGAAGACGACGGCGGGCTTGTCACCTTTTCCGTGGTGCTGCCTGGCGGCCTTGGCGATCTGCCTCTTCGCACCCGCCTCGATGCGCGCCAGGTCCTGGGCGTACTGACTGTCGGCCGAGGCCTGCCACACGCCGGCGCTGTCCTGCGTGGCACCGTAGTACGAGGTGATCTCCGTGGTGAGGAGACCTATGTTGTGGGGCTCGGCGGTGGTGCTCGCCGACTCGCCGCCGGCACTCGCCGCGCCCGTACCGTAGACGGCACCGCCCGCGAGGGCGCACGCCGCGGCGATCCCCGCGACTCTGATGGACTTCCGCATGAATGGTGTCTCCGGATCTGGCCTGCAGCGGCCGTCGGGTCGGAAGGAGACCCGGCGCGCACACCGCTTCGCGTGATCGTTCGCGCCAGGTCACCGCTTGTCTACGCGCATCACACGAGCGGCGACAGATGCTTTATCCGATCGATACGCGATCCATGGGAATCCGGCCCCGCGGTTCCGCTGCTCGTCGATGCCGTGCGGGCACGAACGGTCTCGCCGATGTGCGGGCGGGGCGCCCAGGTGAGTTCGGTGACGAGGGGTCACGCCCCGGAGGTCCGAACGGATTCGCCGGAAGAACGCGGGCACCTGGGCGGCCATGGGCCGTCTCGACGCGTCCCCGACCATTTTCGGCACGCCCGGATATCTCCGTTTCCCGGGCGCGCTCATGGCACTCGCCGGGCTGCTCCTGCTGGTCGTCACGTACGCGGCGTGGCATCTGGGATGAAATTCCGTATGAGGGTGGTGTGGACCGCGGCGCCCTCCAGCGCACAGGTGATGCGTCAGTACTTCCGACGGAGGCGGAGAACGTCTCCCTCGTGGGCCTGCGACGTCCGGCCGCCGAAGACCGCCCCGGCGCGGGCCGTCGCCTCCTCGGCGGTGAGCGTGGGGCCGACATGGGTGATCACCAGCTCCCCGACGCCCGCCGCCCTCGCGACGGCCCCCGCGTCCTCCGGGGTCAGATGGGCCGGCTCACCGTCCCGCTGCCGGTCGATGTCGGCCTCGCACAGGAACAGGTCGGCGCCGGCGGCGAGTTCGGTCAGTTCGGGGCAGGGTCCGGTGTCCCCGGAGTACGCGAGGACCACACCCTCGTACTCGACGCGCAGCCCGTACGCCTCCATTCCCCCGTGCGCGACGCGTCTGCTCTCCAGGACCAGGCCGCCGCCCAGGTCTGCCCGGTGTCCGTCGCCCAGGTCCCTGAAGTCGAAGACCGCCGCGAGCTGCGACGGGTCGTCGCTTCCGAAGAACCCGGCCAGCCTCCGCGCACAACCCGCAGGGGCGTGGACCGGCAGGGGCGCGGGCACGGTGAGGCCACCGTCACCGATGCCCGCCGCCGCCGCGATGAGGTCGGCCCAGTGGTCGGAGTGCAGGTGCGAGATCCAGACGGCGGTCAGCGCCTCCGGGGTGGTGTGCCGCTGAAGTTCGGCGAACGTGCCGGGGCCCGCGTCCACCCAGACCCGTACGTCTCCTGCCGTCAGGAGGTATCCGGAGCAGGGGTGTCCGGGCCGCGGGTGGGGCGATGCGGTGCCGAGGACGGTGAGGGTGAGCGCCATCCGGGCACCCTACGGTGCACGCCGAGTGGGTGGACGGGTTTCAGGGGGCGGGCCTCCACTGCGGTTCGCGGCCGCTCAGCCCCACGACCCGGTCCAGGAGCGGTGCCTCGTCCGGGACGGGGACCACGGGGCCGAAGATGGGCGGGCGGTCCGGGCCCGTGGACTGCGCGAGGAACGCGTGGGCCGCTCCCAGGGCAGCCTCCTCGGGGTCGTACTCCTGGCCCGTGGCCCTCGCCAGGTCCCAGCCGTGCACGACGAGTTCGTCCAGGGCGACGAGGCCCGCCACCCCGGCGGGCAGGTCGACGCCGCCGGCCCGGGTCATCCCCTGCCAGGCCTCCGGGTCGCGCCAGACCTCCGCGAGTTCGTCGAGCGCCTTGGCCAGCGCGTCGCGCCAGCCGTCCGTGATGTCGGGCAGGGACGCCGTGGGGCTCCTGTCCGTCGTCGGGCCCAGGTTCTTGCGGGCGGCGTCCCCGAAGGCGACGGTCAGTCCGAGGATGTGCCCGAGCAGGTTGCGCACCGCGTACTCCGGACACGGGGTGGCAAGGCCCAGCTGGTCCTCGCCCACTCCGTCCGCGAGGCGCGCCACGATCCGCGTCTGCGGGCCGAAGTCCACCATCTGCTGCGCCGTCTGGTCGGTGGCGTCGGGCATGTCGGGCTCCTCGCTTGTTTCAGGACTCACAGATCCAGGACTCGCACTGCGTACTTACCTGTAGACCCCGGCTCCGCCGGAAAGTCATCGGCGCATCCGCCTAGGGCATCTTCCCGATCCCACGCCGGGGGCCTTAGCACCACGATGACCTGGCATGACGCTCACTTCTACCGCCACACGGGGCGGTTCCCGGCTCCTCCTGGCCGGCATCGTCGTGTCCGGGTTCGGGACCTCCGCCATGTGGCTGGCCGCCGGGATCTGGGTGAAGGACCTGACCGGCTCGGACAGCCTCGCCGCGCTGTGCGCCTTCGCGCTGTGGGCGCCCACGCTCGCCGGGCCCCTGCTCGGCACGGTCGCCGACCGCACCCGGCGACGGCCCCTCCTCGTCGCCGCGAACCTGGGCCTCGGCCTGCTGCTCCTGTCGCTGCTCGCCGTCGACTCGGCGGGCCGGCTGTGGATCCTGTTCGCGGTCCTCGTCGCGTACGGGACATGCGGCGTCGTCGCCGACGCGGCGGAGGCCGCCCTCGTACCGGCCGTCGTCGGCAAGGACGCGCTCGGTGACTTCAACGGGCTGCGGATGACGGCCAACGAGGGCATGAAGCTGGTCGCCCCGCTCGCGGGCGCGGGCCTCTTCGCCGTGTACGGAGGCGGGGGCGTGGCCCTGCTCGACGCCGCGACCTTCGCCGCCGCGGCCGGGCTGTACGCGCGGCTCCGGGTCCGGGAGCCCGCGCCCGCACGCCGGACCACGGGCGTGTGGGCCCGCACCGTGGAGGGTGTACGCGCGCTGTGGCGGCAGGAGCGGCTGCGCCCCCTCGTCCTGGCCGCCGCGGCCACCATGCTGCTGGCGGGCCTGAACGGCGCCACGCTCTACGCGGTCGTCGACGGCGGCCTCGGCCGCTCCCCCTCGTACGCGGGGGTCTTGTACGCCGTGCAGGGCGCCGGTTCGGTCGTGGCCGGGCTCGCCGCGGGAGGGCTGTTGCGGCGGCTCGGCGAACGCCGGTTCGCGGCGGCGGGGATCGCCCTGTTCGCGGCGGGCGCGGGCCTGCGCGCGCTCCCGTACGACGCCGTGGCACTCGGGTGCACCGCGGCGATCGGCATGGGCCTGCCGTGCGTCCTGATCGCGGCGCTCACCGCGGTCCAGCGCGAGACCCCGGACGCGTTCGTCGGCCGCGCGGTGGCGACCGCGAACACGCTGATGTTCGCGCCGAACGCGGTGGCCCTCGCGATGGGCGCGGGCCTCATCGCGGTCGTGGACCACCGCGTCCTGCTGCCGCTGCTCGGCGCGGCCGGACTCGTGCTCGCGTGCGCTACTGCACGCCGGCCCAGCGCTTGATCGTGGCGACGGCCTCGGCCTGCTCGTCCGCGGGCAGTTTGGCGATGGCCGCGCCGTGGTTGGAGCCGGGCACGACGTAGCGGTACGAGTCGTGCCTGCTCGGGGTGAACCTCTCGGCGCTCCACGGGTCGTTCTGCCCGTACACGAACATCATCCGCTCGCCGCGTGTCCTGACCCACTTGTCGACGCCGGAGATCGCGGAGCCGTCGTACGTGCCGCGCATCGCGGCGGGCAGGACCGAGTTGGGCTGGTAGATGTCCGGGTAGTGGCGGACGTCCTTGAGGTGCTTGAACTTGAGGTCGGCCCAGCCGAGTTGGGTGGCGGCCTGCCGGTAGTAGGGCCCGGTGCCGTTCGTGCCGAGGGTCTCGTCCTGGTAGACGCTGAAGCCGTGGCCCTTGGACCAGGTGTAGAGCTCGTCGTCGGTGGCCTTCTTGGCGTCGGGCACGGCCGGGCAGTCGTCGATCGTGCCGCTCTGCCAGAAGTTCCAGACCTGGTCGAGCACGGCGAACTCGTAGGCCCTGTCGGTGGTTCCGAGGGTCTCCTCGAACGTGTCCCCGGCCGCCGCCGCATCGGCCTCGAACTTCGGGACGAGGGCGTCGCGGCGCACCAGCATCTCGCGCTGGACGGCGTTCAGGGCGGCGCGGCACTCGGGCGTGCCGACGGTCTTGAAGAAGTCCTCGTAGCCGCTGTCGTCGTTGTTGTTCGCGTCGTTCGGGGCGACGAACGCGACGACGGCGTCGAGGTCCTGCGGGTAGAAGCGCTCGTGATACGTGGCGGTCATGCCGCCCTTGCTGCCGCCCGTGCCGAGCCACTTGCCCTTCTCGATGGAGCGCAGGGCCTGCGTGATGCGGTGCTCGTCGCTGGACTCCTGCCAGACCGTGAGCTTGGACCAGTCGTCACCCGCCGCGCCCTTGGGGCGGGACTCGGCGAAGTAGCGGTGTTCGATGGAGACCTGATTGGCGTCGAGCAGCTTGGTGATCTCGCGCGTACTGGAGGAGAGGGTGTAGCCGCCGGTGTAGAAGACGGTGGGCTTGGCGGCCGCCTTGTGCCAGAGCGTGAGGCGCTGAGTGAACGTGCCGGCCTTGGGGTTGCGGTGGTCGACCGGCTGCGCGTACGTGAGCGTATAGAAGGGGTAGCCCTCCTTGTCGGTCACCGAGACGACCGTCATGCCGGGGATGGCCGCCAACTGCGCCTGGACGTCCTCCTGTTGGGCGGCGCTACCGGCGACGTTCCCCTGCGCCGCCCCCGCAGGGACTGTCCCGCCGAGCACCGCCGCCCCCGCCATCATCCCCGCGCACAACAGCGCGGCCGTCCCCCGTCTACGACCCTGGTTCCGCCCCTGGTTACGCACGCGCACCTCGTGTCCCCTCCGTAGGAAGCGTCGATTGTGGTGCGCGGATGGTAACCGCTTTCAGGCGAGGTCCGACAGGCCCTCCGCGATCAGCTTCAGATCGCTGTCCGACGCCAACCCCGCATGGTAGAGCCGCAGCTCGTCGGCACCCAGCTCGGCCGCGTGCCGGGCGTCGGCGGCGAGCGTGGCGGGGCTACCGCCCATCCCGGCGACCACGGTGAGGTTGGCGGCCACAACTCCCCTGCCCTGAGCGGCAAACGGGGCTATCAGCTCCGCGCCGCCTGTGCACGGCACGACCACGCCGTCCGCGACGGCGAGGATGTGCGCCGGGTCCACGCCCGCGTTCGCCCCGCAGTGGTACGACGCCGGGTCGGCGTGCAGCAGGATCCGGAATCCGTCCGGGGCCTGCGCGCGGACCGCGGCGACGGCTTCCTCCTGAAGGCTACGGGCGACGCTGTCACGCCACGCGCGCGTGCCCGCCGCCGTGTGCGCCCCGAGCAGCTTCTCCACCGCCTCCCAGCCGCCGTCCGGGGTGCCGTCCCCGCGCCACAGAGGCTCCAGCGCGCGCCGGACGTCACCCGCCAGCTCCGCGGCGTCCAGCCCCTGTCGCCCGTATCCGTCCCGGCACCACGGGCAGAAGCAGAGTGACATCAGGTACTGGCCCGCGTCGCCGAGGCCGACGCCTGCGGTCTTGTCGTGGGCGTGCAGATGCGCGAGCCCGTACCAGCCGAGGGATTCGAGTTCGGTGCCCTGCGCGCCGGGCCGCACGGCCGCCTCGGCCGCCAGGTCGACGAGGTACGCGCGCGTGGCGGGCTGTGCGATGCAGGGGGCCCACGGGTAGCGGTCGCCATAGGCGTTGACGACGGAGGTGTCCGGATGTTCCCCTCCCAGACGGGAGTTGTGCGCGAGGACGACCCAGGTGTGGACGTCGAGCCCGGCGCCCGCGAGCGCCTCGGCGGCCTCCCCGAAGGCGTCGCCGGGAGCCCAGTCACCCGCCTCGTACGGCAGCAGGTCCCGGCCCTGCCAGCGGTCGCCGGGCGGGTAGAGGACCGCGGCGTGTTCTGCCGTGACGACGCGGTGGCGCGGGTGACGGGGAGTCAGAGCGCGGGTGGAGTGGTAGGCGGAGGCGAGGGTCGCCTGCCGGACGCCGAGGCCCGCGATGCGACGGGCGGCTTCCGGGTCGCCGTTGACGTCCCAGGGATAGACGAAGGCGGATGCCCTCATGCCTGGTCCCCCGTCTCCGACAGGAGCGCGCGGCCGCGCTCGACGATGCCGGCGAGCCGCTTGACGTGGTCGTCGGTGGGCTCGTGCAGGGGCGGGCGGACCTCGCCGACGTCGAGGCCGGTGAGCCGGACGCCGGCCTTGACGAGGGAGACCGCGTAGCCACGCCCCTCGTTGCGGAGTTCGACGAGCGGCCGGTAGAAGCCGTCGAGGAGGCGGTTGGCGGTGGCGTCGTCGCCGGTGCGCAGGGCCGTGTGGAAGGCGAGGGCGATGTCGGGCGCGAAGCAGAACACGGCGGACGAGTAGAGGCCGACGCCGATGCCGCGGTAGGCGAGGCCGGTGAGTTCCGCGGTGGGCAGTCCGTTGAAGTAGAGGAAGTCGGTGAGTCCCTCGGCGCGTACGGCGCTGATGGTGCGCTGGAGCAGGTCGAGGTCGCCGAGGCCGTCCTTGAGTCCGAGGATCTTGGGGTGGCGGGCGAGGGCGACGACGGTCGCCGGCGTGAACACGGCGTTGTCGCGCTGGTAGACGATGATCTCCAGGGAGGTCGCGTCGGCCAGCTCCGAGTAGTGGCGCAGCAGGCCCTCCTGGCCGGCGACCACGAGGTAGGGCGGCATCGCGAGGAGCCCGTCGGCGCCGGCTTCCTCGGCGAGGCGCGCGTAGCGCACGGCGAGGGCCGTGCCGTACCCGGCGCCCGCGACGACCGGCACCCGTCCGGCGGTCTCCTCGACGGCCGCGGCCACGCACGCCTGGAACTCCTCAGGGGTCAGGGAGTGGAACTCGCCCGTTCCGCAGCACGCGAAGACCGCGGCGGCCCCGGCCTCGACGCCCTGACGCACATGGGTGCGGAAGGTGTCGAGGTCGAGGGTGCCGTCGGGTCCGAAGGCGGTGACCGGGAAGAACAGCGGCCCGCTGGGGATGCTGAGTCGAGCGGCGAGAGGGGCTGACGTCACGGGCTCTCCCTTGGCGTGCACGGTTCTGATTTGCGTCTATATTTCTGAACTCGCTCACGCTAATCCGCCCCCCGGGCGCGGGTCAAGCACGCTAACTCGCATCCTGGCAGCGGATTTCGAGCCTCCGCGGGAGACTTGACTACCCCCGGCGGCAATCTTTAGCGTGTCCACGGATGTGAATGTCGTGCATGAATGCGTCCATCTGGCTGACTATTCGAGGAGACTCCCGCATGCCCGCTCCCCGCACCGTCCTGCTCACCGGAGCCGCAGGCGGCCTCGGCACCCTGATGCGCGGGCTGCTTCCGGCCTACGGGTACGAGCTGCGCCTCCTCGACGCCCGCCCGATCGAGGGCGAGCCGGACGCGATCACGGCCGACCTCGCCGACCGGGACGCCCTGCGCGAGGCCGTGCGCGGCGTCGACGCGATCATCCATCTCGCGGGCATCTCCCTGGAGTCCAGCTTCGACAAGATCCTCAAGGCGAACATCGAAGGGCTCTACAACCTCTACGAGGCCGCGCGCGAGGAAGGCGTGCGCCGCATCGTGTTCGCCTCGTCGAACCACGCGATCGGCTACACGCCCCGCCCCGCGGACGGCGACCCCCGAGTGCCCGTCGACACGCCCCGCCGCCCCGACACCTACTACGGCCTGTCCAAGTCGTTCGGCGAGGACCTCGCGCAGTTCTACTGGGACAAGTTCGGCCAGGAGACCGTGTCCGTGCGCATCGGCTCGTGCTTCATGGAGCCGACGAACGTACGCATGATGTCGGTGTGGCTGAGCCCGGGCGACGGCGCGAGGCTCTTCGACGCGGCGATCAGGGCCGAGGGCGTCGGGCACACGGTCGTCTACGGCTCGTCCGACAACACGCGTGTGTGGTGGGACCTGTCCTCCGCGCGGGCACTCGGTTACGAGCCGCAGGACGACTCGGAGCAGTACGCCGAGAAGCTGATCGCCGAGTTCGGCGAACTGGACCCGGCCAACCCCGACCACACGCGGATGGGCGGTCACTTCGTGACGAACCCGCCCATCTGGCCGTACTGAGGCGGCGGTTCAGAGCCCTGTGTCGCGGCTCCTGAGGTCCTCTGCCGGCTCGCGGCGCACCAGCAGCCTGGCCCGCCCGTCCGCCACGGCGACGACGGGGGGCCGTCCCACCAGGTCGGAGCCGGACGCCGTCGACAGGTGGTAGGCGCCCGCCACGGGCACGGCGAGGAGGTCCCCGGGCCGTACGTCGTCCGGCAGCGGCACGTCCGGGGCGAGGACGTCGCCCGCCTCGCAGTGCCGGCCGACGACCGTGACGGGGCGCGTCGCCGCCGTGGAGCGCCTGCCGACGAGGCGGGGCGCGTAGCGGACGCCGTGGAGGGCGGGTCGCGGGTTGTCGCTCATGCCCCCGTCGACGGCGACGAAGACGCGGGCGCCGGTGCGCTGCACGGCGACCACCCGGTACAGGGCCACGCCCGCGCGGGCGACGACGGCGCGGCCCGGCTCGACGGCGAGGCGCGGCACGGGAAGGTCCGACTGGGCGCAGGCGTCGGCGAGTTCGCGGCGCACGCGGCGGGCCAGCTCGGGCACGTCGAGCGGGTGGTCGCCGGGCCGGTGGGCGACCGCGTGGCCACCGCCGATGTCGAGCTCGGGCAGCGCGATCCCGTGCCGGTCGCGGATGCGGGCCATCAGGCCGACGAGGTGACGTACGGCGAGGACGTACGGCTTCACGGTGTCGATCTGTGAGCCGATGTGGCAGTGCAGTCCGGTCAGTTCGAGCCCCGGCTGCTCGACGAGGCGGGTCACGGCGTGCATCGCGGAGCCGTCCGCGATGGACAGGCCGGACTTCTGGCCGTCCGTCCCGGTGCGGCTCGCGGCGTGCCCGCCCGCGGCGACGCCCGGCACGACGCGCGCCATGACGCGCTGCCGGGTGCCCTGGGGGACGTACGCGGCGAGGCGGGCGATCTCGGAGGTCGAGTCGACGACGATGCGCCCCACGCCGTGCCGCAGGGCCGTGCGCAGGTCCTCGGGGCTCTTGGCGCTGCCGTGGAAGACGATCCGCTCGGGCGACAGTCCGGCGGTCACGGCGAGTTCCAACTCGCCCGCCGAGCACACGTCGAGCCCGAGGCCCTCCTCGTGGACCCAGTGGACCATCGCGCGGCACAGGAACGCCTCCGCTGCGTAGAGGACGTCGGCGCCGGGGAAGGCGCTGCGGTAGGCGCGGCAGCGTTCACGCACGTCCGTCTCGTCGAGTACGTGGACGGGCGTGCCGAACTGCTCGGCCACGTCGAGGAGTTCGACCCCGGAGACGGTCGGGTCGCCGTGCGGGCCCCGGACCGTGGTGGCGGGCCAGACGGAGAGATCGTCGGGCGACTGCGCCGGGATCGCGGCGGCTACGGTCGTGACGGCCATGCGGGCGGGCCCCCTCAGCCGCGGCCTGCGGTCGCTGCCGCCGGGCGTGGGTCGACGGTGAGCTCGGTGACGCCCACCGGTCCCGTGAGGGCCCGCAGGGCGGGTTCGGCGAGCCTGATCCACGGCTGCCCGGGCCCGAGCAGGTCGACGAGGAGGCGCTCGCTGGTGAAACCGACGGCGGTGCGGCCGCCCCGCGCGGTGCGGAAGAGGCGGGTCGCGCAGGTCCCGGGTCCCGGCCGGACGGGGACGAACAGGGGCCCGGCCGGGGTGGGTTCGCAGGGCTCGGCGTCGTCGGCTTCGATGCGGTCGTTCACGGCTGCTCCTGGGTGGCGAGGAAAGAGTGCTGGCCGGCAAAGCGTGCTGACGGAAGAGTGCTCCGGCAAGGACGTTATGCCCGCCCGCCCCCTCTGCGGCTCCGCCGCTGACGCACTGTTGACGCCTTCTCGGCGCTCCTTGACGCAAAGCGAGCGCGGCAGGCGGTCAGCGAACGGGCGGCCGCGGCCCCCCGAACGGGCATCGTCCTGCCCGCTTCCGCGCACCGCCCCAGGTCCGCGGCGGGCAGGCACCGGTGTGAACGGGCACAGACGGGCAGCATCGGACCGGTAACGAACCTGGTCACAGTCGCGGGCCCGCTGTACAAATTTCCCAGAGTCACCGCACGGGCCCGAACGGGCGCCGGACCGGACACCGGGCACACCCAGCCCGGAACGCACAGCAGGGACCGCACGGTCCGGACAGGACGATCCGGACAGGACGGTCCGGACAGCACAGCAAGGACCGCACAGAGAGGTGCACAGCATGAGCGCGGAGGAACGCCAGCGGGAGATCGTGCGCGCCGCACGCCGCAGCGGCTCCGTCGACGTCACCTTGCTCGCGGCCCGACTCGGCGTCGCGAAGGAGACCGTACGGCGCGACCTGCGGGCCCTGGAGGACCACGGCCTGGTGCGGCGCACGCACGGCGGCGCCTATCCCGTGGAGAGCGCCGGGTTCGAGACGACTCTCGCCTTCCGCACCACCATGCACGTCCCGGAGAAGCGCCGGATCGCCGCCGCGGCGGCCGAGCTGCTCGGGGACGCGGAGACCGTCTTCGTCGACGAGGGGTTCACGCCCCAGCTCATCGCCGAGGCCCTGCCGCGGGACCGGCCGCTCACCGTGGTCACCGCGTCACTGGCCACGGCGGGCGCACTCGCCGAGGCGGAGAACACGACGGTGCTGCTGCTCGGCGGCAGGGTGCGGTCCGGCACCCTGGCCACGGTCGACCACTGGACGACGAAGATGCTCGCCGGGTTCGTGATCGACCTGGCGTTCATCGGCGCCAACGGCATCTCCCGCGAGCACGGCCTGACCACGCCCGACCCCGCGGTCAGCGAGGTCAAGGCGCAGGCCGTGCGGGCCTCCCGGCGCACGGTGTTCGCGGGTGTGCACACCAAGTTCGGGGCGGTCAGCTTCTGCCGGTTCGCGCCGGTCTCCTCGCTGGAGGCGATCGTGACCAGCACGCAGCTGCCCGCGTCCGAGGCTCACCGCTATGCGTTGCAGGGGCCCCAGGTCATCCGCGTCTGACACCCCTGCCTGCGTACGCCGACGGGTTCCGCACACCCCGGCGTACACCTTTTCTCCCTATTTGCCCATACGTTCAGGAGCATTCATGCGAACCCAGAGCCGACGGAGGCCGCGCGCGCTGTGCGCCGCGGCCGCCGCAGGGACGCTGCTCGCCCCGCTGCTCTCCGGCTGCTGGGCCGGTGCCGGCGGGACCGGCTCGGGCGGTGACTCCATCAACGTCCTGATGGTGAACAACCCGCAGATGACCGAGTTGCAGAAGCTGACCGCCGCGCACTTCACCAAGGAGACCGGCATCAAGGTGAACTTCACCGTCCTGCCGGAGAACGACGTCCGCGACAAGATCAGCCAGGACTTCGCCAACCAGGCGGGCCAGTACGACGTCGCGACGCTGAGCAACTACGAGATCCCCATCTACGCCCGCAACGGCTGGCTGCACGAGCTGGGTTCGTACGCACGCAAGGACACCGCGTACGACGAGCGGGACATCCTCAAGCCGATGCGCGAGTCGCTCACCGGGGACGACGGGAAGCTCTACGGCCAGCCGTTCTACGGCGAGTCGTCCTTCCTCATGTACCGCAAGGACGTCTTCGCGAAGAAGGACCTGCGCATGCCCGCGCACCCCACCTGGCAGCAGGTCGCCGATCTCGCCGCGAAGGCGGACGGCGCCGAGCCCGGCATGAAGGGCATCTGCCTGCGCGGCCTGCCCGGCTGGGGTGAGCTCATGGCGCCGCTGACGACGGTGGTGAACACCTTCGGGGGCACCTGGTTCGACAAGAACTGGAAGGCGCAGCTCACCTCGCCCGGGTTCGAGAAGGCGACCCGTTTCTACGTGGACCTCGTCCGCAAGCACGGCGAGTCCGGAGCGGCCCAGTCCGGCTACGCGGAGTGCCTCAACAACCTCACCCAGGGCAAGACGGCCATGTGGTACGACGCCACGGCCGCCGCCGGTTCGCTCGAATCGGCGAAGTCCCCGGTCAAGGGCAAGATCGGCTACGTACCCGCGCCGGTCGAGAAGACGGAGAGCTCGGGCTGGCTCTACACCTGGGCCTGGGGCGTGCAGAACGCCTCGCGCAATCCCGACAAGGCGTGGAAGTTCGTCTCCTGGGCGTCGGGCAAGGGCTACGAGAACCTGGTCGGCAAGGAGATCGGCTGGTCGAACGTACCGGCCGGCAAGCGCGCCTCGACGTACACCAACCCGGAGTACCGCAAGGAGGCCGCCGCCTTCCAGGACGTGACGCGCGCGGCCATCGAAGGGGCGCGCCCCCGCGACCCGGGCGTCCAGCCGCGGCCCGCGCCCGGCATCCAGTTCGTCGGCATCCCCGAGTTCACCGATCTCGGCACCAAGGTCTCGCAGGAGATCAGCGCGGCCATTGCCGGACGCCAGTCGGTCGGCACCGCCCTGAACAAGTCCCAGAAGCTCGCCGACGAGATCGCGAAGGAGTACGAGGGACGATGACCGCGACCACGACCGTTCCCGTCACCCACGCGCGCGTGGGCACCGCCAAGTCCCCCGGCCGGCTGCGCGCCTGGGCCACCAGGGCCCCGCTCCTGCCCGCCCTCGTGTTCATGATCGTGGTGACCCAGCTGCCCTTCGTGGCGACGCTGGTGATCTCGTTCTTCGACTGGAACGCCCTGTATCCGGACGCCCGCCGCTTCGCCTGGTTCGCCAACTACAGCGAGGTGCTCACCGACGCGGACCTGCGCAAGTCCGTCCTGACGACGATCCTGCTGACGGCGACCGTCGTCATCGTGAGCCTGGTCGTCGGGCTCGGCCTCGCGCTGCTCCTCGACCGGAAGTTCCGCGGCCGCGGCCTCGTGCGCACGCTCCTCATCGCGCCGTTCCTGCTGGTCCCCGTCGCCGCCGCGCTGCTGTGGAAGCACGTCCTGTACAACCCCGAGTACGGGCTCCTCAACGGCCTGCTGCACTACGTCGGCGGCCCCCAGCCCGACTGGATCTCCAACACCCCGCTGCTCGCCGTCGAGACGGCCCTGGTGTGGCAGTGGACGCCGTTCATGATGCTGATCCTGCTCGCGGGCCTGCAGTCGCGCTCCCCCGAACTGATCGAGGCGGCCCGGATGGACGGCGCGGGCAACTGGCAGGTCTTCCGGTATCTGACGCTGCCCCACCTGCGCCGCTACCTCGAACTGGGCGCACTGCTCGGCTCGGTGTACATCGTGCAGAACTTCGACGCCGTCTTCACGATCACCTCGGGCGGCCTCGGCACCGCCAACCTGCCGTACACCGTCTACCAGAGCTTCTACCAGGCCCACGAGAACGGCCTCGCGTCGGCCGCCGGCGTCCTGGTCGTCATCGGCTCGATCATCATCGCGACGTTCGCGCTGCGCGTGGTGTCGTCGCTGTTCCGTGAGGAGGCGTCCCGCGCATGAATCTCCGTGTCCCGCGTCTGAAAGGGCTGGGGCTCGTCGCCTGGCTCGCCGGCATCCTGTTCTTCCTGCCCATCGCCTGGATGGTACTGACGTCCTTCCACTCGGAGGAGAACGCCGCCACCAACCCGCCCTCGTTCGCGGCCTCCCTCACCCTCGACGGGTACCGCGACTTCTTCGGCACGGCGGGCGGCGCGAGCCCGTGGCCCGCGCTCGTCAACTCGACGGTGGCGTCGCTCGCCTCGACGCTGTTCGTCCTGGTACTGGCCCTGCCGGCCGCGTACGCGCTGTCGATCCGGCCCGTGAAGAAGTGGACCGACGTCCTCTTCTTCTTCCTGTCGACGAAGATGCTCCCCGTCGTGGCGGGCCTCCTGCCGATCTACCTGTTCGCCAAGAACGCCGGGATGCTCGACAACATCTGGCTCCTGGTCATCCTCTACACGTCGATGAACCTGCCGATCGCCGTGTGGATGATGCGGTCGTTCCTCGCCGAGGTGCCGATCGCGGTCATCGAGGCCGCGCGGATCGACGGTGCGCGCCTGCCGACCCTCCTCGCGCGCGTGGTGGCCCCCATCGCCATGCCGGGCATCGCCGCGACCGCGCTGATCTGCTTCATCTTCAGCTGGAACGAACTCCTCTTCGCACGCGTACTCAGCGGTGTCGTCGCCCAGACCGCGCCCGTCTTCCTGACAGGCTTCATCACGAGCCAGGGCCTGTTCCTGGCGAAGGTGTGCGCCGCGTCCCTCGTTGTCTCCCTGCCGGTACTCGCCGCGGGGTTCGCCGCCCAGGACAAACTGGTCCAGGGCCTGTCGTTGGGAGCTGTGAAATGAAGGCCGCCGTCATCGAGTCCGTCGGCAAGGCAGTGGTCACGGAGGTCCCCGACCCCACGCCGGGTCCGCGTGACGTCGTCGTGGAGGTCGCGGCGTGCGGGCTGTGCGGCACCGATCTGCACATCCTCCAGGGCGAGTTCGCGCCGACGCTGCCGGTGGTGCCCGGTCATGAGTTCGCGGGGGTGGTCGTCGGTCTCGGGCGTGACGTGCGCGAGGTGTCGGTCGGCGACCGCGTCGCCGTCGACCCGTCGCTGTACTGCTACGAGTGCCGGTACTGCCGCTCGGGCCACAACAACCTCTGCGAGCGGTGGGCCGCGATCGGCGTCACCACCGCGGGCGGCGCCGCCCAGTACGCCGTCGCGCCCGTGGCGAACTGCGTACGCCTCCCCGACCACGTCCGCACCGAGGACGCGGCCCTCATCGAGCCCCTGTCGTGTGCCGTGCGCGGCTACGACGTACTGAACTCGCGCCTCGGCTCCCATGTGCTGATCTACGGCTCCGGGACGATGGGCCTGATGATGCTGGAGCTCGCCAAGCGGACCGGCGCCGCCAGTGTCGACGTCGTGGACCTCAACGCGGACCGGCTCGCCACCGCCCGCAAGCTGGGCGTCTCGGGGGCGGGGGCCGACGCGGACGAGCTCGACCGGCCGCAGGGCTGGGACGTCGTCATCGACGCGACAGGCAACGCGGGCGCGATCCAGGACGGTCTCGAGCGCGTCGCGAAGGCGGGGACGTTCCTCCAGTTCGGCGTCGCGGACTACGCGACGCGCGTGTCCATCGACCCGTACCGGATCTACAACCAGGAGATCACCATCACCGGCTCGATGGCCGTCCTGCACAGCTACGAGCGGGCCGCCGAACTGTTCGCGGGCGGTGTCCTCGACCCGGACGTGTTCATCAGCGACCGGCTGCCGCTCGACGCGTATCCGCAGGCGCTCGACCAGTTCGCGTCCGGGGTGGGGCGCAAGATCGTGGTGGTGCCGTGAGCCATCGGTGCGAAGTCATCGGCAGGTAAGGGAACGGCAAAGCCGTATCGCTCGTTACCCCGGCATGACCGCTATGACCCCCGGCTCGAACATCCCGCTGTCCACCGCCCGCGTGGCGGTGGACGTCGCCGCCCCGGTGCGGCTCGACGTCTCGGGCCTGCTGCTCACCGCCGACGGCAAGGTACGTTCCGACGACGACTTCATCTTCTACAACCAGCCCTCGGGCCCGGGCGTGACCTACCGCTCGGGCGGCGGCACGGCACCGGACGCGATCGTGGTGGACACAGCCGCCGTGCCGCCGGGCATCGAGAAGATCGTCGTCACCGCGAGCCCGGACGCGGCCGGCCAGACCTTCCAGGGCATCGAGCCCACGGCCACGATCAAGGCCGACGACGGCTCCGTGCTGGCCACGTTCACGCCGCCGCAGCTCGGCACCGAGACGGCTCTCGTGATCGTCGAGATCTACCTCCGTAACGGCGCCTGGAAGGCGCGCGCGGTGGGCCAGGGCTATGCGAACGGCCTGGCGGGCATCGCCACGGACTTCGGTGTGAGCGTCGAAGAGCCCGCGGCCCCGGCTCCGGCCCCCGCGCCGGCGCAGCCCGTGCAGGCCATGCCCGCGCCGACCACTCCCCCGGTCGACCCGCGCGTGGCCCCGCCCGCGCCCACCGCCGCCCCGGCCGCCCCGCCCGCCGCTCCCGCTCCCGGCGCCGGGAAGATCAATCTGGACAAGGGCCGCGTCAGCCTCCAGAAGAACCAGACGGTGTCCCTGGTCAAGGGCGGACAGCCGCTGCTCTCGCAGGTCAAGATGGGCCTCGGCTGGGAGCCCGCGTTCCGCGGCAAGGACATCGACCTGGACGCGTCGGTCATCGCCTTCGGCCCCCAGCGCAACCACGTGGACAGCTGCTACTTCGGCAAGCTCTCGATCGTGAACGGCGCGATCAAGCACTCCGGCGACAACCTCACGGGCGAGGGCGGCGGGGACGACGAGGTCATCGTCGTCGACCTGGGCCGGCTCCCGCAGGAGGTGACGGGCCTGGTGTTCACGGTGAACTCGTTCTCGGGCCAGAAGTTCACCGAGGTCGCCAAGGCGTACTGCCGCCTCATCGACGCGGCGACGGGCGAGGAGCTGGTCCGCTTCGACCTGACGAACGCGGAGGCGCAGACGGGCGTGATGATGGCGAAGCTGATCCGCCAGTTCTCCGGCGAGTGGGACATGACGGCCATGGGCGACTTCGTGAAGTCGCGGACGGTACGCGGCATGGTCAAGCCGGCGGCACAGGCGCTCTGACATCGGCCTGCGGCACAGGCCCCCCGAAGACGGCAGTCCCTCGCTCATGCGAGCGAGGGGTTGCCGCCGGGATCCGGGGCGTCACGAGGGGTGACGGGCGGACACGGCAGAGGCGGTCGGCAGCACGGAAGCGCGTGCTGCCGACCGCCTCATGGCGTCAGCCTCCGAAGCCGTGGACACGACCCCCGAATCCAGGGCGCCGGTTCCGAAGCGTCGGATACGTCAGAGCTTGGACAGCTTGGAGAACGGGGTCAGGAACCGGCCCTGCTGCCCGGCGAAGTCGATGAGCACGGCTTCGTCGCCCTCGACCCCGATGATCCTGCCGAGGCCGTACTGATCATGGGAAACGCGGTCGCCCACGGCGAACTGCTCTACCGGCGGAGCGGGCTTTGCCGGAACGTTGAAGGGGCTGCCCGGAAGTTGGCGGCGCGTACTGGGGGGCCTTGTCATTCAACGAGTATGCGCCCCGCGCACCCACGGACACCACGTCTGCGTCCTCACACTTCGGTGACGATGTCCGTGAAACACCCCTCTCGACCTGCGCTCACCTGCGCCTGAGCCCTCCGGCGTGGGCTTTTGCAGCGACGCAGATCACTGGAACAGCGCGCTGTAGGCGTTCAGGGCGGGCTGGCCGCCGAGGTGGGCGTACAGGACGGTCGCGTCGGGGCCGATCTCGCCCCGGGTGACCAGGTCGATCATCCCGGCCATCGACTTTCCCTCGTACACGGGATCGGTCACCATGCCCTCTGTGCGGGCGGCCAGCCGCATCGCGTCGAGGGTGGCCTCGTCGGGGACGCCGTACGTCCCCGCGTGGTAGCGCTCGTCGAGCTCGACGTCGTCCTCCGTCAGCTCCCTCCGTACGCCGACGAGCCCGGCCGTGCCCCGGGCGATCCGCAGGATCTGCTCGCGGGTGCGGTCCGGTTCGGCGGAGGCGTCGATGCCGAGGATGCGGCGAGGGCGGCCACCGGACTCGACGAGCGCCGTGCACCCGGCGATCATCCCCGCCTGGGTCGACCCGGTGACCGAGCAGACCACGACGGTGTCGAAGAAGACGCCCAACTCCTCTTCCTGCTCGGCCAGTTCGTAAGCCCATTGGGCGAATCCCAGGCCGCCCAGGCGGTGTTCGGAGCAGCCGGCCGGGATCGCGTACGGGCGGCCGCCCGCCTCCTCCACCTCGCGGACGGCCTGCTCCCAGCTGTCCTTGACGCCGATGCCGAACCCGGCCCGCACCAGACGCACCTGCGCGCCCGCGAGCCGGGAGATGAGGATGTTGCCGACCTTGTCGTAGACGGAGTCGGGCCACTCGACCCAGCTCTCCTGCACGACAACGCACTCGAGGCCCACGCGGGCCGCTACGGCCGCGACCTGACGGGTGTGGTTGGACTGCACCCCGCCGATCGACACGAGCGTGTCGCAGCCCTGCGCGAGGGCATCCGCGACCAGGTACTCCAGCTTGCGGGTCTTGTTCCCGCCGTACGCGATTCCGGAGTTGCAGTCCTCCCGCTTGGCCCAGAGGGCGGCCCCGCCGAGATGCGCGGTGAGCCGGTCCAGCGGGTGCACGGGCGAGGGGCCGAAGAGCAGGGGATAGCGCTCGTACGCGTCGATGGTCACGGGACCTCCCGGGGTCGGTTCGGTCGGTTCGGGGTCGCGGGTGCGGGGACCCGCCTCATGGGCCGGCCGACTACGCCTCCTCGTCGGCCAGCTCCTCCAGTACGCGCCAGATCTGCGTCGTGATCCGCACCGCGCCCGCCGCGTCCCCCGCGGCGCAGGCGTCCATGAGGCGGGCGTGGGGCTCGGCGGAGCCGCACGCGGCTCCCTGGCCGAAGCGGCGCCGCTCCAGGCGGCGGATGAGGGGCGTGTAGCGGGCGATGGTGGCGGCCGCGGCACGGTTGCCCGAGACGCGGACCGGGACGCCGTGCAGCTCGTCGTCCGCGCGCAGGGCCGCGTCCACGTCACCGGCCGCCACGGCGGCGGCGAACCGTGCGTTGGCCTCGCGCATCGCGTCGGTGTCCGCGCGGGCGAGGCGGGGCACGGCGGTGCGGACGGCGAGCTCGTGCATGGCGCGTACGACGGCGGCCGCGTCCCGTACGTCGGCCGCCACCAGGGGGGTGACCCGGGTGTGGCTCTGCGGCTTGGTCTCCAGGAGCCCCTCGTCCACGAGCCGTGAGAACGCCGCGCGGACGGGCGCGCGGGACAGACCGAGGAGTTCGGCGAGATCCGCGTCACGTACGACCGCACCCGGAGCGATGTCCCCGCCGACGATGGCGTCACGGATCGCGGTGCACGCCTGGTCCCTGAGGAGGGTGCGCTGCACCCGTCGGATGGCCGCCATGAACTGAAATGTTAGATACCAATGCCGTTCGCGGGAACCCCCCGGTGCCTGCCTGGCGTCGCAGTGATCGTCGGCGGTACTCGGCGGCCCGGGTCTTCCGGGCGTCCCTGCCCGCCGGCGGCGAGCCGCGGTACCGCTGTTCGGAGCCGTACAGGAGGATGGCGTTCCATGGTGCGTCTCGCGGGTTACCGCCTCGTCAGTCAGCTCGGCGACGGCGGCACGGGGACCGCGCACCTGGCGCGCTCACCGGCGGGCCAGGTCGTGGTGGTCAGGACAGTGCGGGAGCCTCTCGCCGCCGAGCCTCTGTTCAGGGCGCGGTACCGGTGGGAGACCGAGGCGGCGCGGGCCGTGCGGGGGCCCTTCACTGCGGCCGTGCTCGACGCCGACCCCGAGGCGGCAGTGCCCTGGACCGCGGCGGAGTTCTGCGTGGGCCCCTCGCTGTCCGAGGCCGTGGCGGCGCTCGGCCTGCCGGACCCGGGTGCCCTCGCCGCGATCGGCGCCTCGCTCGCCGCGGCGCTCACGGCGATCCATGCGACGGGGCTCGTGCACGGCGATCTCAAGCCGGCGAACGTCGTCGTGACGGCCGCCGGGCCCAAGGTCATCGACTTCGGGGTCGCGAAGGCTGCGGTCCCGGGCGGCGGGACGCCCGGCATCGGCGAACCGGCCGCTGATCCGGCCGGCTCTCCCGGCTTCATGGCGCCCGAGCAGATCACCCACGCCGTCCCGGCCGGCGCCCCCGCGGACGTGTTCGCGCTCGGCGCGCTGCTCGGCCTCTGCGCGACGGGCCGCAATCCGCACGGCGCGGGCAACGCCCCGCACGTCATCCACCGCACGCTGCACGAGGAGCCCGACCTGGTCGGAGTCCCGGACCGGGAGTGGGAGGCGTTCCTCGGCGGCTGCCTGGCCAAGTCCCCTTACGCCCGTCCGACGGTCCCCGAGGTCCTGGCGTGGTGCGTGGCCCGGGCGACCCCGTATCCCTGGTGGGAGCAGGAGGAGGTCGCGGCCCTCATCCACGTGCACGAGGAGTCGCTCGCGGAGAGGCTGTCGGCGGAGGAGCAGGACTGATCCGGGGACGACCGCGGCCGACGCGCACGGCAGGTGCGTGCGCGTCGGCCGGAGCTCAGCCGGCGGCCGGAGATCGGTCGTCAGCCGTCAGTCGCTTCGGGTGGAGCGTGATCAGTTCGAGCGCTGGCGCTTCCACGGCCCCGTGATGGCGAGCATGATGCCCGGGGTCTGGATGTTCGCGTAGAGGGTCCGGCCGTCGGGCGAGAACGTGACGCCCGTGAACTCGCTGTACTCCGGCTCCTGTTCGGTGCCGATGTTCAGCTCGTTGCGCGCGATCGGGTACGTACGTCCACTGTCGGTCGCGCCGAACAGGTGCTGGATGCCGTTGCCGTCCTCGGCGATGACGAGGCCACCGTACGGGGAGACCGTGATGTTGTCCGGGCCGTCGAAGGCGCCGTCCTTGGACGGGTCCGCGTTCACGCCGAGCAGGACCTTGAGCGTCAGGGTGCGGCGCTTGGGGTCGTAGAACCAGACCTGTCCGTCGTGCTGGACCGGGCTCTCCTCACGGGCGAACGAGGAGACGATGTACGTGCCGCCGTCGGCCCACCACATGCCTTCGAGCTTGCGGGCGCGGGTGACCTCACCGGCGGCGAACTGCTTGCGCACGGAGACCGTCTTGGCGTCGCGGTCGGGCACGTCGACCCAGTCGACGCCGTAGACCGTGCCGATCTGCGTGGCACGCGACAGGTCGTCGACGAAGCGGCCGCCGGAGTCGAAGCACTTGGTGGCCTGGAGGACGCCCGCGTCGTCGGCGAGCGTGCGCAGCTTGCCGCGGCCGTGGTGGAAGCCCTTCGGCGGCGTCCAGCGGTAGAGCAGGCCGTTGGGGCCGGACGCGTCCTCGGTGAGGTAGGCGTGGCCGCGCTTGGGGTCGATCACGACGGCCTCGTGGGCGTACCGGCCGAAGGCCTTGATCGGCTTGGGCTCGCGATTCGCGCGGCGGTCCGCGGGGTCGACCTCGAAGACGTAGCCGTGGTCCTTGGTCATGCCGTTGGCGCCGGCCTTGTCCTCGGTCTCCTCGCAGGTCAGCCAGGTGTCCCAAGGGGTGCGCCCGCCGGCGCAGTTGGTGGCGGTGCCGGCGATGCCGACCCACTCGGCGACCTGTCCGTCGCGGCGGACCTCGACGACGGTGCAGCCACCGGCCGCGGCCGGGTCGTAGACGAGGCCCTCGGTGAGCGGGACCGGGTACTTCGCCTTGGTGCGGGCGCCGCCGATCTCGTGGTTGTTGACGAGCAGCGTGGCGCCGCGGGGACCGTCGAAGGTGGCGGTGCCGTCGTGGTTCGACGGCGTCGACTCGCCCGACTCCAGCGTCGTCCTGCCCGTGTACGTGATGACGCGGTACGAGAATCCGGCGGGCAGCGCGAGCAGGCCCTTCGGGTCGTCGACGAGCGGGCCGTAGCCGACACCCTGGTGGTGGCCCTCGTGGCCCTCGTGGCCCTCGTGGCCCTCGTGGCCCTCGGCGTGCTCGTACTCGCCGTCGGCGGCCAGCGCACCGGGAGCGGTGGCGAGCGCGCCGACGGTGCCGGCCAGGGCGATGCCCGCGCCGGTGGCGGCGGAGCGTCTCGTGAAGTCCCTGCGGGTGAGCGACATGGTGTCTCCTGTGACCGGGTGGCTGTGGCGGTGGAGCGGGCGCTGATGCCGTTTCGGCCACACGTTCCCCGTCATGCCTGAACGGGGGTTGAACTCCGCACGACGCAGGCAGAGCGAACACGTTCACGGTCGTCGGCGGGCGGGGCCGGCCGAGGGATGAGCGGGCCGGCGGTACGCGGAGGGGGCGGGGCGCCTCGCGCCCCGCCCCCTCCCTGTCCCCGGCTTCGTCGTCCGCGCTATCCGCCCTGCGCGGACCGCGCCTTGAACGCCGCCTTGCGGGCCTCCTTGGCCACCTTCTTGTCGGGATGCAGGCGCCCCATCGCCTCCAGGACGTCCGCCGTCGCCGGGTGGTCCACCTTCCAGGCCGCCGCGAAGAACCCGCGGTGCTGGGCCGCGAGCCCCTCGACCAGGCCCTGGAGCTCGTCGGAGTTGCCCTCCAGGGCGAGCTGCGCGGCGATCGTGTCGACGGTGAGCCAGAAGATCAGGGACTCCGGCGGCGCGGGCACGTCGCTCGCCCCGTGCTCGGCGAGCCAGACTCGCGCGAGACCGCCCAGCTCCGCGTCGTCGAGCACCTCCCTGAGCGCCGGCTCCGCCTCGCCGCCCACGAGGGACAGCGCCTGCTGGCAGCGCAGCCGCCGCAGCGGCGCCCCGGCGTCCGCGCCGCGCGCCGCGGCCAGCAACTCACGTGCCGCCACGAGCGGTTGGCGCCGTGCGAGCCACTGCTCGATCTCGGCCTGCGCGGCGGCCTGCGGGAACGACGACGTGCCGTCGAGCAGCGTGTCGGCGCCCTTGTCCGCGAGGTCGCCGACGACGGGCGCGTCGAGGCCCGCGTCGATCATGCGCGCGCGGACGCCGTAGAGCCCGAGCGGGGTGAGGCGCACCATGCCGTACCGCGTGACGTCCGAGTCGTCGAAGGCGTCGGGCCCGTCGACCCCCTCGCCCTCCCCGATCTCCGCCATCAGGGCCTCGTCGACCGGCTGGTACTCGACGAGCCCCACCGGGACGAGCAGCCGGAACTGGTCGTCCAGCTTCAGCATCGCGTCCGACACCTGCTCCAGGACGTCGTCCGTGGGTTCGCCCATGTCGTCGGGCACGATCATCGACGCGGCGAGGGCGGGCAGCGGGACGGCCTCGTCGCCGGCGCCGCTCTCGGTGACGGTCAGGAGATAGAGGTTGCCGAGGACGCCTTCGAGGAACTCGGCCTCCGCGTCGGGGTCCCAGTCGAGCTGCGAGAAGTCGACCTCGCCGGTCTCCTCCAGGACGTCGACGAGGTCGTCCAGGTCCGGGATGCTCGCGTCGGCGAGCGCGGTGTCCAGGGCGCCGAGCCAGAGGGCGAGGATGTCCTGCGGGCTGCCGGAGGCGACGACGGCGAGGTCCTCGCCCGCGGCGACGGTGCCCTCCTCCTCGTCCACGATCTCCACGAGCCCGGTGTCGACCGCGACCCGCCAGGCCTCGCTGGCCTCGGCGGCCCCGTCGGCATCGGCGCCCAGCCCGAGTTCGAGCGCCGCGGCGGGCAGCTGTTCCTCGACGAGTTCGCCGCCCGCGCCGACCCGCGTCGTGGGTCCCGCCCAGCGGGCGAGCCGCACCGCGCGGGAGAGCAGCGGGGTGGCGAGGGCGTCGCGCGCGAGTTCCGCTTCGGAACGCAGCCTCGCCGGCGGCAGGGGGGAGCTGTCTGACATCGCCTTGTTCTCCTCCGGACGTGTTGTGCGACCGCTCAGCCTAGACGGATTTGGCAGCATGCCGCCCGGTTCATGTACCCGTCAGGAACCGTACACCGGTGGAACCTTGACAACTCCCCTTGCTTCACAAGACATTTACGCGCGTAGAAGAGCACGGAGCGGCCACTCGCTCCACCCTCGTCCCGGCGCCTCACCCACGTCCCCGGAGGGACCCCTTGCCGAGCAAGAACTCGTCGCGCCTCGCCGCGCTGACCGTCGCCGCCGTATGCTCCACCGTCTCCGCCGTCGTCCTCACCTCGCCCGCGCACGCGGACGCGATACGCATCCATGACATCCAGGGCGCGACCCGGATGTCCCCGCTGGCCGGGAAGCAGGTCACGGACGTGGCCGGCGTGGTCACGGGCGTCAGAAGCTACGGCTCGTCCAAGGGCTTCTGGATCCAGGACACGGCGCCCGACGCCGACCCCGCCACGAGCGAGGGCGTCTTCGTCTTCACCAGCTCGGCCCCGAAGGCCGTCACCGGCGACGCGGTGACGGTCTCGGGCACGGTCTCGGAGTACGTCCCCGGCGGCGCCTCGTCGGGCAACCAGTCCGTCACGGAGATCACCAAGCCGACGGTCACGGTCGTCTCGTCGGGCAACGCGCTCCCGGCCGCCACGGTCATCGACGCGAAGTCGGTCCCCGCCGCGTACGCTCCGGCCGGCGACCCGGCGGCGAACGGCTCGGTCAACGCGCTGCCGCTGCGCCCGTCGAAGTACGCCCTCGACCTCTACGAGTCCCTGGAGGGCATGAACGTACGCGTCGGCTCCTCCCGCGTCGTCACCGCCTCGGACGCGTACGCCGAGCTGTGGGTGACGGTCAAGCCGCACGAGCGCCCCACGCGCCGCGGCGGCACCGTCTACGGCTCGTACGAGTCCCAGAACACGGGCCGTCTGCAGATCCAGTCGCTCGGCACGGTCGCCGACTTCCCCGCCGCGAACGTCGGGGACACCCTGGCGGGACGGACCGAAGGGCCCCTGGACTACACCCAGTTCGGCGGTTACACGCTGGTCGCGCGGGAGCTCGGCACCCTGGACAAGGGGGGCCTGGAGCGGGAGACGAAGCGGAAGCAGAAGCGCGGCGAGCTGGCCGTGGCCACGTACAACGTCGAGAACCTGGACCCGGGCGACGGCACGTTCGCCGCGCACGCGGCCGCGATCGTCGACCACCTCCAGTCCCCCGACGTCGTGTCCCTGGAGGAGATCCAGGACAACAACGGCGCGAAGGACGACGGCACGGTCGCCGCGGACGTCACGGTGAACAAGCTGATCGACGCGATCGTCGCCGCGGGCGGCCCGAAGTACGACTGGCGCTCCGTCGACCCGGTCAACGACCAGGACGGCGGCGAACCCGGAGGCAACATCCGCCAGGTGTTCCTCTTCAACCCCGAGCGCGTCTCGTTCACCGACCGCGCGGGCGGCGACTCCACGACGCCGGTGGGCGTGACGCGGACGCACGGGCGGGCCGCGCTGACCGCGTCCCCGGGCCGGATCGCCCCGGCCGACGCGGCGTGGAAGAACAGCCGCAAGCCGCTCGCGGGCGAGTTCATATTCCGCGGCAAGACCGTCTTCGTGATCGCCAACCACTTCGCGTCGAAGGGCGGCGACCAGGGCCTGACGGCCCAGTACCAGCCGCCGGCGCGCAGTTCGGAGACCCAGCGCCACGCGCAGGCGGACGCGGTGAACGGCTTCGTGACGGAGATCCTCAAGGCGCAGAAGAACGCCGACGTCGTCACGCTCGGCGACATCAACGACTTCGAGTTCTCCGGCACGACGCAGCGCCTGGAGAACGACGGCGCCCTGTGGTCCGCGATCAAGTCCCTGCCGAGGAGCGAGCGTTACACGTACGACTACCAGGGCAACAGCCAGGTTCTTGACCAGATCCTGATCAGCCCGTCGATCCGGCACGACGACTTCGCGTACGACAGCGTGCACATCAACAGCGAGTTCAACGACCAGATCAGCGATCACGACCCGCAGGTGCTGCGGTTCCGTCCGTAGCACCTGCGGGTCCGTCTCTGTCAGTAGCACCTGCGGGTCCGTACGTAGCACCTGCGGGCCGTCCGGCGGGCGGGGTCGGTCAGGCGAAGACCCCGTCCAGCCAGCCGCGCCAGGCGGTCTCGTCCCGCGCGGCGTCGGCGTCCGGCGCGAAGTCGTGGACGACGATGCCGACGGGCGCGCCCCAGCGGCCGCGGCCGAAGATGCGGTACAGGGCGTCGTCGGTGCGCAGGCCGATGAAGTACGGGTTGCGGTAGTCGAGCACGGCTTCCAGGGTCTCGCCGCCGGGGCCCCGGACCCGCAGCTTGGTGCCCTCGGCGGCGTCGTCGGGCAGGCCGAGGGCGCGGCCGACGGCGGCGAGGGCCTCGGTGTTCGCGGACGCGGCGGGCCCGTCGAACATGGTGAAGGCGACGGGGCGGCCCGCGAAGTGCGTCAGGTACTGGCGCAGCGTGTGCAGGTAGAAGTCGGTGTGCTTGTCGGCGCCGTCGTAGTAGTCGTCCCAGTTGTCGGTGAAGATCCCGCTGTGGACGTAGCGGACCCAGGCGCGGCTGCCGCCGCCGCGGGCCTCGATGACGTGGTCCAGTTGATTGAGGGTCTGGAACGGGGGCAGCGCGTCCGGGTTGTCCGAGCGGGCGGTGAGGCGGTGCTCCGGATCCCAGGCCGTGATCGTGGCGCCGTGCGGCCCGCGGCCGCCCTCCTTCGGCTCGTACTCCATCGGCCACAGCCAGCCGCCGGTGCCCGAGGTGAGCGCCTCCCAGACCTGCTCGGGGGTGGCGTCGACCTCGAACTCGCGGGCGATCTCGAATTCCCTGGGTTCGTTCGTCATGGCGGTAACTCCTTGGTGCGGTCAGTGCGCTCGGTGCGGTCGGTCTTCGAGGGGCGGTCGGGGCTGCGGATCCTTCACCTTGGGATGCACGGCGATCACCACGCGGTGGTCGCGGCCACCCTCGGCGGATCCGTCGTGGTACTTGCGGACGAGCGCGCCGACCCCTTGGGTCAGCTCCTCGATGAACGCGGCCCGGTCCGCGGCGGACGCGAACCTGACCTCGCCGTCGAGGGCGTAGGTGGCGAGGCGCTTCTTCGCCTTGGCGGCCCCGGTCAGCAGCGCTCCCACGTCCTGTACGAGGCGTGCCGCGACGGCGAGCAGCCAGCGCGCGGAGAGCTGGTCGCGGGCCCGGTCCGGGTCGGGCTGCACGGCGCCGAGCGCGACCGGTGAGATCACGTACGAGGCTGCCGTGGCCCGCATCAGGCGCTCGGTGACATTGCCCTTGCGCCGCTCCCCCGCCAGCTCGACCAGGCCGTGCTTCTCCAGCGCCTTGAGGTGGTAGTTCACCTTCTGGCGCGGCAGGCCGACCTTGGGGGCGAGCATCGCGGCGGATGCGGGTCCGGCGGCCAGCTCCGCGAGCAGCCGGGCCCTGATCGGGTCGAGGGAGACCGCGGCTGCCGCCGGGTCCTCGATCACGGTGACGTCCAACATGACTCCACGGTCGCACCGAAAACTTTTTTTGTCCAGGCGACTTGATTGTTCGGCGAGTCGCAACCCGCCCGACGGACGTCGTTACGCGGTCGGCCCAGGCGCGAGACTCGGCGCGAGCCTGTAGCGGCCGGCGACGCCAGGGATGGCGAGTGGCGCGTCACGGACCTCTGGCTCGTCGTACACGCGGTCATGACCGCCTCCACGAGTGGACGAAGCTTCGGGCTGCCTCTCGCCTGCTCACCCTCGAATGCCGACCACGGCCGAGGTCAAGGACCCGGGAGCAGGCGGGGGCGCGGGCGGATCACGGTGGCACCACGTGGTGCCACTAGGGGTGCCAGAGTGGACGAGACCCGGCATGACACCGCTTTGACGCAACTCGACGCCAACACATTTCCGCAGGTCAGAGCTGCCACCCCACCTTCAACCTGCAATTGCTCCCTCAGTGCGCTTGCGCATGGCGCCACGATGGTGCCACTATGGCGTCATGGACCTCACGCCGTATGTCGACAACCTCCGCCGCGAACTCGCGGTGGCCGCCGAAGCCGGCGGCGAAGAAGCCCGCGAGCTGGCCGAACGGCTCACCGCTCCCCTGGAGTCGGCGACCCGCCTGACGATGCTCAATGTGCTCTCCGCCGCGATGGACGAGATCACCCGTGAACTCGCCCCCGGCTCGGTCGACGTACGGCTGCGCGGGCTCGACCCCGACTTCGTGGTGACGCGGCCGGCGGCCGACGAGGCGTACGAGGCGTCGTTCGAGGACCGGAGCGGGCCCGCCGAGCCGCTCAAGGCGCCGGCCCCGGCGCCCGCCGACGGCGACGACGGCGGCACCGCCCGCGTCAATCTGCGCCTGCCCGCCCACCTCAAGACGCGCGCCGAGGAGGCCGCGAACCGCGAGGGCCTGTCGGTCAACGCGTGGCTGGTACGAGCCGTGTCGGCCGCGGTCGACGGCGGCACCCCGTCACGTGCGCCGGGAGGCACCAGAGCCGCCCGCACCACCCGCGCCGTCGGACAGAGCTTCACGGGCTGGGTGCGCTGACCGCTCCTCCGCCCGCCCGAATTCACCCGGAACTTCACCCTGAGACCCAAGAGGACGGGACAGCCATGCCTTCTTTCGACGCTCCTTTCGACACTCCCGAGCCGATCTCGGCCACCGCCCACGTGGAAGCCGGGTCCATCCGGTTCATCGCCACCGACCGGCTCGACACCCTCGTCGACGTGCAGCCGCGCGACCCGAAGAAGGATCAGCACGTACGGGCCGCCGAGCAGACCGAAGTGCGGTACGCGAGCGGCCTGTTGACCATCAGGACGCCCAAGGGCCGCCGCCTCATCGGCCCCTCCGGCGTCGTCGACGTGACGGTCGAACTGCCCACGGGCTCGCAGGTGGAGGTGGTCGGCGCCTGGACCCAGGTGAACGGTGAGGGCCGGCTCGGCGAGGTGCGCGTGAAGACCTCGTCGGGCGATGTCCGCCTCGAGACCAGCGGGCCGCTGCACCTGGCCGCGTCCCACGGCAGCGTCACCGTGGACCACGTCCAGGGGTCCGCCGAGATCACCACCAGCTCCGGCAGCGTGCGCCTCGGCACCGTCGACGGCCAGGCCGTCCTGAAGAACTCCTCAGGTACCACGACCGTCGGCGACGCCCTGGGCGATCTGCGCGTGAACGGCGCCCACGGTGACATCTTCGTCGGGCGCGCAGCGGGCTCGGTCGCGGCCACCACTGCCCACGGCGCCCTGCGCGTCGACGAAGTCGCCCGCGGCACCGTCCAGTTGGAGACCTCCTACGGCGCCATCGAGATCGGCATCCGCGGGGGCACGGCCGCCTGGCTCGACGTGAGCTCGGCCGCCGGCCAGGTGCACAACGGGCTCGGCGCCTCCGACGGCCCCGACAAGTCCGAGGACACCGTCGAGGTCCGCGCCCGGACCAAGTTCGGCAACATCGACATCCGCCGCGCCCGGGCCTGACCCGCCCCGAGTTCCTTACTCCACCGGCCACTTCACCGCTCACCACTTCACCGCCACCACACCTTCGATTGGGAGGGCTCCGTGCCTTCGTCTGTCATGCCCACGCCCAAGTTGGGCAGCGGCCAGCAGCCGCCCGCCGCCGTCTCCACCGCCGATCTGCGCAAGTCGTACGGCGACAAGACCGTCCTCGACGGCATCGACCTGCACATCCCGGCCGGCACCGTGTTCGCGCTGCTCGGGCCGAACGGCGCGGGCAAGACCACCGCCGTGCAGATCCTGTCCACGCTCATCTCCGCCGACGGCGGCCAGGCCCAGGTCGCGGGCCACGACGTCGCCACTTCGCCGGAAGGCGTGCGTGCCGCGATCGGCGTGACCGGGCAGTTCTCCGCCGTCGACGGGCTGATCACCGGCGAGGAGAACATGTTCCTCATGGCGGACCTGCACCACCTGTCCAAGCGTGAGGGGCGGCGGGTCGCCGCCGAGCTGCTCGAGCGGTTCGACCTGACCGACGCCGCGAAGAAGCCCGCCTCCACCTACTCCGGCGGCATGAAGCGCCGCCTCGACATCGCCATGACGCTGGTCGGCAGCCCGCGGATCATCTTCCTCGACGAGCCCACCACCGGCCTCGACCCGCGCGCCCGTCACAACATGTGGGGCATCATCCGCGAGCTGGTCTCCGACGGCGTCACCGTCTTCCTCACCACCCAGTACCTGGACGAGGCCGACGAGCTCGCCGACCGCATCGCGGTACTCAACGACGGCAAGATCGCCGCCGAGGGCACCGCCGAGGAACTCAAGCGGCTCATCCCCGGCGGACACATCCGGCTCCGCTTCACCGACCCGGACGCCTACCAGGCCGCCGCCCTCTCACTGCGCGAGGCCCACCGGGACGACGAGGCCCTCGCGCTGCAGCTCCCCAGCGACGGCAGCCAGCGCGAGCTGCGCTCCATCCTCGACTGGCTGGACGCCACCGCCATCGAGGCGGACGAGCTGACCGTGCACACCCCCGACCTCGACGACGTGTTCTTCGCCCTGACCGGCGGCGCCCGCATCCCCAACCAGCCCAACCAGCCCAACCAGCCCAAGGAGGATGCCCGATGAGCTCCCTGTCCCTCGCCGTGCGCGACTCGTCCACGATGCTGCGCCGCAACCTCCTGCACGCCCGGCGCTACCCCTCCATGACGCTGAATCTGCTGCTCACACCGGTCGTGCTGCTGCTGCTCTTCGTCTACATCTTCGGCGACGTCATGAGCGCGGGCATCAGCGGCGGCGGTGCGGACCGCTCCGCGTACATCGCCTATCTCGTCCCGGGCATCCTGATGCTGACCATCGGCGGCACCACGATCGGCAGCGCGGTATCCGTCTCCATGGACATGACCGAGGGCATCATCGCCCGCTTCCGTACGATGTCGATCCACCGCGGCTCGGTGCTCATCGGGCACGTCGTCGGGAGCGTGCTGCAATGCGTGATGAGCGTGGTGCTCGTCGGGGCCGTCGCCGTGGCGATCGGGTTCCGCGCCACTGACGCCACCTTCGTGGAGTGGATCCTGGCGGTCGGACTGCTGGCGCTCGTCTCCCTGGCGCTCACGTGGATCGCGGTCGGGATGGGCCTCTCCAGCCCGAACGCCGAGGCGGCCAGCAACAACGCCATGCCGCTGATGGTCCTGCCGCTCCTGTCCAGCGCCTTCGTGCCGGTCGACGCGATGCCGGGCTGGTTCCAGCCGATCGCCGAGTACCAGCCGTTCACCCCGGCCATCGAGACGGTGCGCGGACTGCTGCTCGGCACCGAGATCGGCAACAACGGGTGGCTGGCCGTGGCCTGGTGCGTGGCCCTGGCCGTACTCGGCTACGTCTGGTCGCGCTCGCTCTTCAACAGCATCGGTAAGCGCTGAGCACTGAGCACTGAGCACTGAGCACTGAGGACAGGAACACACAAGGGCGGGGCGCCCACTCACCGACAGGGAGTGAGCGCCCCGCCCTACTGCTGTCCTCCGAGCCGCGCGGCGCTGCGCTGCGCCTCGGTGAGGATCGCGTACCGGTCGGCCACGATCGCCTCCGCGTCGGCCACCGCCCGTTCGGCGGCGAGGTGGCGCCCTGCATGTGAGTGCGGGGCCGGCGCGGGGTGCCTGCGGCGCCACCAACCGTCACACGCGGCGTAGACGCCACTCGCACAGGTCAGGACGGGAACGGCGAGGGCCAGGACGATGTCACGCACCACGGGATCCTTATACGTTTTATATGTCTACGCATACATGCAACTTCTTCCTGATAACTCGGAATCCAGGCGCATTTCCTGAAGGTCGCCCCTCGGCCAATATCCCGTCGGAACTCGGCCACACACGCCCGACCGCTTAGCAAGGCTTGCCACTACCTCGTAGAAGAATTAAGTGGAGCTGCACGTTCGGGACGCCGAGACTGCACCTATGAGCCTCGCGAACTCCCCGCACCCGCCCTTCGGCCGCGCCCTGTGCGCCATGGTCACGCCGTTCGCCGACGACGGCGCCCTGGACCTGGACGGCGCGCAGCGCCTGGCGGCCCACCTGGTGGCCGAGGGCTGTGAGGGTCTCGTCCTGTCCGGCACCACCGGCGAGTCCCCGACGACGTCGGACGGGGAGAAGGCGGCGCTCGTGCGGGCCGTGAAGGACGCGGTCGGGGAGCGGGTCCCGGTCGTCGCGGGCATCGGCACGGCGGACACGCGGCACACCGTGGAGCTGGCGGCCGGGGCCGAAAAGGCGGGTGCGGACGGCCTGTTGGTCGTCAGCCCGTACTACAGCCGCCCGCCGCAGGACGCCCTGGAGGCGCACTTCCGCGAGATCGCGGACGCGTCGGGGCTGCCGGTGATGCTGTACGACATCCCGGGCCGCACCGGCACGCGCATCGAGCCGGACACCCTGATCCGGCTGGCGTCCCACCCCCGGATCGTGGCCGTCAAGGACTGCGCGTACGACATGCTCGGCACGCAGAGGGTGCTCGGCGCGACCGGTCTCGCGTACTACGCGGGCTGCGAGGAGTTCGCGCTTCCGCTGTACGCGGTGGGCGGGGCGGGCTTCGTGTCGACGGTCGCGAACGTGGTGCCGCGCGCGCTGCGGGCCGTCCTGGACACCTTCGACGCGGGCGACACCCGGGAGGCGGCCCGGCGCCAGCAACTGGCGGCGCCGCTCGTGGAGTTGATGATGGCGTCCGGCCTGCCGGGCACGGTCACCGCGAAGGCGCTGCTCGGCGCGCTCGGCCTGCCTGCCGGCCCGGTCCGCGCACCACTGCGACCCGCCGGCCACGAGGTGACCGACGGGCTGCTGTCCGCGTACGAGAGCTTCGTCGACGCGTGGTGGTGTGCCTTCCCGGGGGACAACCCCCGGGCCCCCGGCCGGACAGACGCATCCTCCGTCAGCGCGTAGCGAACTGCGGTGTCCAGCGGCCCGGGTAGTCGTCGGACGCCTTGCGGAAGTCGCTGAGCTGGACGACCTTGTCGCTGCCGATGGTGAGCAGGAGCAGCTGGTTGTGGAACTCGCCCTTGCCGCTGCACTTCTTGGGATCGCAGCCCCAGGCGATGAGCCGCTTGTTGTCGGCCCAGGCGAGCAACTGCTGCCCCGGCACCTTGGTGACCATCCTGCCGCTGAGGGGGTCGACGATCGCCGAGGCGATCTCGTTGCCCTCGCCGGCGAACTCACCGCCGATGAGCTTGCCGTCCGGCGAGAGCCCCGCCTCCGCCCACGACACGTGCTTCTCCACGGCGGGTGTGGCCACCTTGCGGCCGTTCAGGTCGTAGTAGATCCGGCCCGGCGCCGTCGGGATCTGCTCGTAGACGAGCTTGCCGTCGTGGCTGAACCGGAGGTCGGCGCGCGCGTTCGGTGACCAGCCCATCTCGTCCTTCCAGAAAGGCCGTTCGTGCCAGTCCGCCTTGCCGGAGGCGACGTCGACGACGGTGAACCCGGTCCGGCTGGCGACCGGCCCCGGCTCGTCCTTGCCGTTCACGTTCATCTTGTGCGACCAGTAGAGGTGGTCGGGGTTCTTGGCGTACGTCGTGGCGAGGAGCTTCCTGCCGTCCGGCGAGAACTCCACCCCGGCCACGCCCTTGTCGAGCTCGATCCACCGCTCCACCTTGCCGGTCATCAGGTCGAGCAGGCCGATGCGGTCGACGGGCAGCCGCTTCTCCAGGACGGCGGCCGTCCGCATCCCGGGCGCCACCTCGACCCACGACCACCGCGTGGTCCTGTCGTACTTGCCGGTCTTCTGGTTGAGCAGCCCGTAGGTGCGCTCCATGACCGCGTCCCGGTTGGGCTGCTTGACCGTCTTGTATGTGGAGAACGCGGCCAGCGCCGAGTCCCCCGCCGCGATGAGGTCCCGCGGCGGCGACTGGTCCGGATGGGCGATGATGTCGCTCTGGTTCATCTGGCTCGCGGGGCGTACGTCCTGGCCGCCCGAGTTCAGGACGGGCACGGCGACCGCGGTGGCGACGACCGCCGCCGTGGCGACCGCGGCGCCCGCGATGGTGCGGACCCGGCGGCGGTGCCGCACGGCGAGCACCCGGTCGGCGAAGCCGGACGGCACGGACGCGCTGTCGGCGGCCTGTTCGCGCAGTGCGTCACGGAGCAGTTCATCGACGTTCACGGACGCACCTCCATGGGCGAGAAGTCACGGGACGGCAGGTCTTCGGCGTCGGCCGGACCGAGCGCGGCGAGTTCGGGCGCGAGGCTGCGCAGCTTGGCGAGCGAGCGGTGCGTGGTCGAGCGCACGGTCCCCACCGAACAGCCGAGCAGGCGGGCGACGTCCGCCTCGGGCAGGTCCTCGAAGTAGCGCAGGACGAGTACGGTGCGCTGCCGGGCGGTGAGCCTGGCGAGCGCGGTGCGCATCACGATGCGCAGGTCGGCGGCGTGGGAAGAGTCGACCCCTGTACGACTCTCCGGCGGCTCGGCGACGCTCAGTTCCCGTCCGCGCCACTTCAGGCGCCATCTGCTGATCTGCTGGCGGTAGAGGATCTTCCGTACGTAGGCCTCCGGTTCGTCGATCCGGTGCCAGCGTCCGGCCGCCTTGATCAGCGCGTTCTGGAGCAGGTCCTCGGCGGCGTGCCGGTCGCCCCCGCTGAGGAGCACCGCGGTCCTCAGGAGCGCGGACGACCTGCTCGCCACGAACTCGCGGAAGCTGTCCCAGCGATCCGCGCCCGCCTCGCCCGCCGTCTGGCCGGCATACCCCGCTGGTGCTTCCCTGCCCGCATCCATCTTCACCTTCTCTTCCCCGTCGGGCGGCCCTGCTGCCCCCCTGCTGTTCCTTGTGACGCGCGCGGTGCCCCCTCGCTATGCCTGCGTGCGCAAGAAATGCGCGGGACCTGGTGCGCGGGACGACGCGAGTGGCCCGCACCGGATGCCGGTGCGGGCCACTTCGGTTGCGGGGTGCGTCAGTTGTGGCTGTTCTGATGTTGTAGCAGGTCAGGCAATCAGTGGTCGCACAAGATGAACGTGAACGGCAAGGACGAGCCGGGGCCCGTCGCCGGCCGGACCGGGTTCACCGTCGTCGACGTCGCCTCCGGCAAGGCGGACTGGCACGAACGGCCTTTCTGGAAGGACGAGATGGGCTGGTCGCCGAACGCGCGCGCCGACCTCCGGTTCAGCCACGACGGCAAGCCCCTCTACGAGCAGATCCCGACGGCGCCCGGATGGAGGGGGCGCCGTACGCGAGTGGCGGGCTGAGGCAGTCGGCTGGATGCGGAGCGCGACTAGGCCGAGGCTTCCTGCAGCAGCTTCTGGAAGGCAGGCGTGGCCAGCAACTCGGCGTTCGCCGGGTTGTCCAGCGCCGCCCGGAATTCGGGGGTGTCCAGCACCTCCTGGAACGCGTCGTCCACGCGCTGGTCCTTCCAGATCTGCTGAACGGTCAGGTCGGGATACGAGCTGACGAAGACCCCGGCAGGCTCCTGGTGGGCGACGAACCACTCCTTCACCCCTGGATCGCTGACGCCAGGGAACCCTTCGGTGTGCGAGAAGATCCTGTCGAAGTTCGCCCCGACCACCGTCTTGCCGAAGTCGTCGATGTACGTGTCCCAGGAGCCGTCGAAGACGCTGGCGAACATGAACTGGGTGTCGTCGTCGAAGAGCACATGGCGCGCGTCGTGCAGGGTGCCGATCTCGTGCAGCGCCGCGCGGTTCTCAACACTGGCGATTCTGGCGAGATCCTCTCGCAGAGCATCCGCATGGCCCGGCTTGATCTTGGTAAAGACGGTGAACTCACTGCAGACCCCGTCCGACCTGCCCGGGCGCTCGGGGTGAGCCGTCTGGCCTGCACCTGTTGTCGCAGTCATCGTGAGACTCTCCTGCCGCGGATCGGTGCGAGGGTCGCCAAGCGCCAAAACGTGAGGCGCCATCGCCCACACATGTCAATCCTCACTTCGGATGCACTGCCTCGCATCTTCGCCCCTGGGCGGTGCGCTCACCTGGAACGGATTCCCGGGACTGCGGCACTGCGGGGTCCATCCTGATCTGGACGGAACATCGCCCGCTGAATTCGAACTCCACTTGATGAATAGATCGCCGGACCCTTTATCCAACCTAGAAGCAGCCATCAACGTATGGATCAGAACGATAGGCGACCGCCCGAAAGAACTGTACGTTTCGATCGACGATCCAAATATGGCTTCGTGCACCGAAATTGTATTCACAGAGAGAGATCTCCAATTTCGCACGCACGGCCGATGGCGCCCAGTTGACAGAGCGTCCTGGACCCTGAGCTGCCGGCCCGAGTATCTCTAGGTGTCGTGCCAGCCGGGTTCGAGGCGGTCGAGAAGGGCGTGGAAGGCTGCGTCGGCTCGGTCCCAGTCGCCGTCGGCCAGGGGTGCAATGAGCAGGCCGAAGGACGCGTCGACCAGGAGGGCGGCCTCCGTTCGGGCTCGGGCCTCGGTCATGCCCAGGCCGCGGAAAACGGAGGTGAGCAGGCCCGTCCACTCAGTGAGCACGTCGCGCATGACGGGCCCGTACCGGTCGGGATGGAGCACGCTGGCGGTCATGATCTCGAGGTAGAGGGGGAGCCAGGCGCGCAGGTTGGGGGCGTTGAGTTCCTGCCAGGTTTGCTCCAGGAAGCGGCGGAGCCACGCAGAGTTCTTGGGGGAGGCGGTGGGGTCGAGCAGATTCCGGGCGCGCAGGAGCGGTCGCCTTTCGTCTAGGGCGAGTGCCTCGGCGACCATGCGCTCCTTGGTTCCGAAGTAATACAAGAGCATGCGGTCGCTGGTGCCCAGGGCCCGGGCCAGCGGGCGAAGGGAAAGGTCGGCCAAGCCGTTGCGGATCACGTACTCACGGACCCGGTTCAGCAGGTCGCGTCGTTTGGCCGGGTCGGGCGGGCGCGGCATGAAGGCTCCCAGCTGCAGCTGCGCGGGACGAACCAATCCCGCATGTCCGATTTATTGATGTTGGTCCAGGTATTTACCGTAGCACCCGCTACGTGTATATTTTTAAGCGTAGCGAGTGCTACGTGACGCAGGACCTGGTGCACGCCCGGCCCGGTCATCGGCGGACCTCCGCCACCCTGGCGGCCATGGTCGCCAGGGTTCAGAAGGGACTGATTCGTGTGGCCTCCCTGGTCATCGACCGCTCCATGACCTCTCGCCGGGGATGCTTTGCCCGGTTTTACCGCCGCCGACTTGAGGAGTCGGGGCGGAAGGGCGCCGCGGACCCGGCGCAGGGGAAGGGGACGCCTCCGGAGGGCGCAGCCACATCGTGGGTCGCCCGTAACCTGGCTCTCTGGTCGCGCACCCTGGAGCCCCTGCGGCCGCTCGACAGGCCCCGCGCCCGCGCAACCGCCTGGGACGCCTCATGGCCTGTACCGCGGGAACTGACCTCGGTCCGCCAGGCCCGGCACCAGGTGACCGCCCAACTGGGCGACTGGAATCTGGAGGGCCTCGCAGACACCGCCGAGCTCCTGGTCAGCGAACTGGTCACCAACGCCCTGCGTCACACGCGCGGCCCTCTGCGGCTCAACTTGCAGGTGCGCGGCTCCCGGCTGCGGTGCGAGGTCGAGGACACCGCCCCCGCCGGCCCCGTACGCCGCGTCGTCGACATCGACGCAGAAGGCGGACGCGGCACCGAACTCCTCGACCTGCTCGCGGACGCCTGGGGCAGCACCCGTACGGCCACCGGCAAGACCACGTGGTGCGAAATCCAGACGCAGGCGCCTCCACCAAAGAGCTCGCCCGCATCCGACTGAGCGGGTCCCGGTAGGTCCGGACGGCATCGCTGCGCCGTCCCTGGGCCGTGCGAGGCCGCTCGGTAGCGACCTACGGCGACAACCGGTGACAGGTCAGTTACGGGCGCGGATGGCGAACGCCCAGGTCGCGGACCCCTGACGACACGGGGTCCATCCAGGGCCGGCCGTCAGGCAAGACGGGGCGCTTCTCGCCACCTGGACGCAATTGGGCCCAGCCAAGGTCGAGTTGGAGTGAACTTACAAGGCAGGTGTCCTAGCAACGC
Organism: Streptomyces sp. NBC_01003; assembly: GCF_045162695.1. NCBI lineage: Bacteria > Bacillati > Actinomycetota > Actinomycetes > Kitasatosporales > Streptomycetaceae > Streptomyces > Streptomyces sp. NBC_01003. Next base: position 7,469,262 of record NZ_CP108707.1, on the reverse strand, counting down.
ACGAGCGCCCTCCCGGGCCGTCCTGGGGCCGTGGAAGGGCGCTCAACGATGACCGACGTCGGCAACTGCCGACAGCTCAGCGGCAGGTCAGAGCATTGATCGATCAGGCGGCCGCAGGTCACGGCCGCCGATGATCAGTTGTGGCTGTGCAGAACCTCGTTCAGGCCGCCCCACACCGCGTTGTTCGGGCGGGCCTCGACGGCGCCGGAGACCGAGTTGCGGCGGAAGAGGATGTTCGAGGCGCCGGACAGGTCGCGGGCCTTGACGATCTCGCCGTCGGGCATCGTGACGCGCGTGCCGGCGGTGACGTACAGGCCGGCCTCGACGACGCACTCGTCGCCGAGGGCGATGCCGACGCCCGCCTCCGCGCCGACGAGGCAGCGCTCGCCGATCGTGATGCGGACGTTGCCGCCGCCGGAGAGCGTGCCCATGGTGGAGGCGCCGCCGCCGATGTCGGAGCCGTTGCCGACGACGACGCCGGCGGAGATGCGGCCCTCGACCATCGACGTGCCGAGCGTGCCGGCGTTGAAGTTGACGAAGCCCTCGTGCATGACGGTGGTGCCCTCGGCGAGGTGCGCGCCGAGCCGGACGCGGTCGGCGTCGGCGATGCGGACGCCCTTCGGCGCGACGTAGTCCGTCATGCGGGGGAACTTGTCGATGGACGTCACGGAGAGGTACAGGCCCTCGGCGCGGGCGTTGAGGCGGACCTTCTCGATGTCGTCGACGGCGACCGGGCCGAGCGAGGTCCAGGCGACGTTGGCGAGGAGGCCGAAGACGCCGTCCAGGTTCTGCCCGTGCGGCTTGACCAGCCGGTGGGAGAGCAGGTGGAGGCGCAGGTACGCGTCGTGCGCGTCGAGCGGCTTGTCGTCGAGCGAGGCGATGACCGTGCGCACGGCGACGGTCTCCACACCGCGGCGGGCGTCGGTGCCGATGGCCTTCGCGGCGCCCTCGCCGAGCAGTTCGGCGGCGCGCTCGGCGGAGAGCCGCTCGGTGCCGGCCGGGCCCGGCTCGTCCTGGAGGGACGGGGCGGGGAACCAGGTGTCGAGGACAGTGCCGTCGGCGGTGAGCGTGGCGAGGCCTGCGGCGACGGCGCCGGTGGTGCGCTGAGCGGTGGTGCTGGCGGGAGAGTCAGACATGGGTGAAACCTAACCGGAGGTGCGCCGCGGGGGCGAACCGGTACGGCCGGTGTCTCAGGTACCGGGCGCGCCGCGCTCCCCCGGCCGGTCGGCCCCGGCACCGTCCGCGTCAGCGTCGGGCGCTCCGTCGATGATCCGCGCGAGCATGTCGCGCGCGTACTCCTCCTCGTATACGGCGTCCGTGAGCAGCACCTGGAGGCAGATTCCGTCCATCAGGGCGACCAGCGCGCGGGCCGTGACCGGGTCGGTGCGGCGCGCGAGCTCGTCGGCGACACCTGCGCACCACTCGGCGGCTACGGGCCGCAGCGCGGGCCTGCGCAGGGCGGCGAGATACAGCTCGTACTCGAGCTCGACGGCGGTGCGTTCACCGGCGAGCCACTCGCCGAGGACCGCGGCCAGCCCCGCGGCGAGCCCGGAACGCGGCGCCTCGAAGACGTCGCTGCCCGCCACGACCTTCGCGAACCCTTCATTGGTCTGGCGAAGCGCGGCGACCAGCAGTTCGTCGAGGGTCTTGAAGTGGTACGTCGTCGAGCCGAGCGGCACATCGGCCTCGGCTGCGACGCTGCGGTGGCTGAGTCCTGCGATGCCCTTTTCGCCCACCACCCGGATCGCGGCGTCGATGATGCGCTGCCGCCGCTCGGGGTCGTAGCGCCGCGCCATCAGTGGGCGCCGCCCAGGTTGAGCAGCACCACGCCGCCGATGACCAGAGCGATCCCCGCGAGCCGTGCCGCGGTCATCGCCTCTCCGAGGAAGAGCATCCCTATCCCGGCGATGACGGCCGTGCCGACGCCGGCCCAGATCGCGTACGCGGTCCCGACCTGCACGGTCTTCAGCGTCTGGGCGAGCAGCGCGAACGCGATCAGATAGCCGGAGACGGTGATCAGGGAGGGCCAGAGCCGGCTGAATCCCTCGCTGTACTTCATGGCGGTGGTGGCGGCCACTTCCGCCGCGATGGCGCCGGAGAGCAGTACGTATCCCATGTGTACGAGTGTACGCAACGTTGTGTACGGGCGTACATAGCACGGTCGGGCTATCGTGTCGCGATCACTGTGGGGGGCCACAGGGACGAACTACTCCTGGGAGTGCGGAGAGATGACGGACATGTGGGGACAGGGACCGGGTCAGGGACCCGGGTACGGGCCGGGCGGCTACGGCTGGGGTGGCGCCTGGACCCCGCCGCCGCCCCCGCCGCAGCCCGGCGTCATCCCGCTCGCGCCGCTCGGCGTCGACCGGATACTCGGCGGCGCCTTCACCACGATGCGCCGCCACGCGAAGCCGCTGTTCGGCACCGTCCTCATCGTGTACGTGGTGCTCGCCGCGCTCATGGCGGGCGCGCTGGCGCTCGCCTACGCGGCCGTCTCGGACGACGTACGGGCGCTCCTGGACCGGCACACCGAGTTCGAGTGGAGCCACGCGCGGCCGGTGTTCACCGCGTTCGGCGTGGTGTGGGCCGTCGGCATGCTGGCGCTCACGGTCGGCACGGCGTTCATCCAGTCCGCGTGCACCGTGGTGCTGCGCGAGGCGGTGCTCGGCCGTCCCGCACGCTTCGGGGCGGTGTGGCGGCGCGCCTGGTCCCGCACCCCTTCGGTGCTCGGCGTGGGCCTGCTGATGGGCCTGATCGCGCTGATTCCGGCGGGCCTGGCCGTGGCGTTCTTCGTGTCCATCGTGGTCATGCTGCTCACGCAGTCGGTCGCGCCGGTCGGCATGCTGTTCCTGCTCATGGCGGTGACGGCGCCGCTCGTGGTCTGGATCTACGTCCTGTTCCTGTTCGGCCCGGCGGCCGCCACGCTCGAGGAGGCCGGGCCGATCCAGGCGCTGCGCCGCTCGGCGCGCCTCGTGCGGGGCGCCTGGTGGCGCACGTTCGGCATCTCCCTGCTGGCCGGCGTGATCATGATGGTGGTGTCGCTCGCGGTGCGGGTGCCGCTCCAGATCGCGATGCCCGAGACGACTCCGCAAGCGTACGAGCCGGGTCGGAGCGCGTCCGACGTGTTCGAGGCGATGCTGCCGCAGCTGGGCTTCATCATGGCCCTGTCCATGATCCTCAACCTGCTGGTGCAGCTGGTGAGTTCGGTGTTCCTGCCGCTGGTCACCGCGCTGCTCTACATCGACCAGCGCATTCGCAGGGAGGGCCTCGCCCACACCCTGGAGCTCGCGTCCCGGTCCGACGCCTAGCGCCCGGTCGAGGACCTGGCACCCAGAAGCGGGCCTGCACGGGCAGGCCCGCTCCACGCCCGCGGACTAGTCGGTGACGCCGAACCAGGCGGCCCTGGACTTCTTCCACTCCGGGTGCGTGAGGTCCTTGGCCTCGGTGCCGTCGCCGTAGAGGTCGGCGGAGCCGTTGTCGGTCAGGAGCTGCGCGCGGGCGCCGGACTGCGTCAGGTCGGGCACGCTCACCACGGCCTCCCAGCCGCCGGGGTCGCTCGTCGGCAGGTCCATCCGCTTGACCGGCGCGTGTCCCGCGACGCCGTCCCACTGGTACAGGGCGTACGGGTCGGAGTTGTCGTCGGCGGCCCAGCTGCCGGCCACGATCAGGTACTGGTTCGCGGCGTTCTTGCGGATGTCGCGCACCGAGAGCCCGCCGAGGTCCAGCTCGATGGGCGTCCCGAACACGGGCGTCGTCCCGCTCGACACGACCTTGTCGAAGTTGGTGACGGGCACGATGAGCGCCTTGCCCCCGTCCTTCGGCGGCACGAGCGGCGCGCGGAACCCGATGTACGCGGTACTGGTCGACCCGGGCGCGAATTCGAGGCCCTCGACGTTGAACCCGTCGACCTGCTTGGGCACCTGCCCCTCCTCGGTGCCGGCGGCGAACCCGTAGCGGTCCCCGTTCGCCTCGTCCCACGCGACCAGGTCGTCCCGCAGCTTCTTGTACGCCTTGCCGTACGACAGCTGCGTCGCGGCCCCGCTGCCGCTCACGGTGGTCGTGAAGACCGTGTTCCGGGGGGTCTTGTACTCGCCGTCCTTGTTGTTGCCGAGGGACCCGGTCCAGTAGATCGTGTCGCCGACGCGCGTGGCGCCCTCGATGTCGACCTCCTTGGTCACCCCGAGCTGCGAGCTGAAGTCCCAGGTCTTCACGGGCGCGCCGGAGACCGAACCGCTGTAGAGGCGCAGGACGTTGGACTCGTCGTCGGCGACGAGGACGTAGCCGCCGCCCGCGTCGACAGCGGCTGACGCGTCGCTGGAACCCGTGAAGTAGCGGGTGTCGGGGCCCTGTTGCACGGCGGCCGAAGCGGCGTAGTGCAGCGTCTTGGTGGCGGTCTTGCCGTCCACGCCGGTCACCTTGAGGGTGAGGTCGGTGTAGCCACGGCCCTGCGCGGCGACGGACACCTGCCGGGTGGCGCCCGACCCGGTGACGGTGACGTTCCCGGTGCCCGCGACGGACGACTCGCTGCTCGCGGACGCGGCCACGGTCAGCGCCGACGCGTCGGCGCCGCTCTGGCCGACGGTGACGGTCACGACGGGGTCACCCGTGGCGCCGACCGCCCCGGAGACGTACGCGGCGGAGAGTGCGATCGTCGGCGTCCCGTAACTCGCCGCGCCCGCCGGGCCGTTGAGCCCCGCGAAGGCCAGCGTGAGCACTCCGCCCGTGACGGCGACGGCTCTGCGGCGGGACGTGGGCAGGAAGTGCTGCATGAGGGCCTCTCATCGGGGCGAGTGTCGACGAGAACCTTCGGCCACGCGGGCCAACTACAGGCGTACGCCCCGCGTCCTGGGGGCGAACAGCAAACAGCACGGCCCCCCGTGCCGGGAGCACAGGGGGCCGTACAGGTATGGCAGACCGGGGAGGACCGATCAGACGTTGAAGCCGAGCGCGCGCAGCTGCTCGCGACCTTCGTCGGTGATCTTGTCCGGGCCCCACGGCGGCATCCAGACCCAGTTGATCCGGAGCTCGTTCACGATGCCGTCAGTGGCCGACTTCGCCTGGTCCTCGATGACATCGGTCAGCGGGCAGGCCGCGGACGTGAGTGTCATGTCGATCGTGGCGATGTTGGCGTCGTCGATGTGGATGCCGTAGATCAGGCCGAGGTTGACGACGTCGATGCCCAGCTCGGGGTCGACGACATCGTAGAGGGCCTCGCGGACCTCTTCCTCGGACGCCGGCTTGGTGGTCACAGTCTCGCTCATGCCGTCTTCCTTTCCGCGCCGTCCAGCGCCTGGGCCGTCGCGTCCTTCCACGCCATCCAGCTCAGGAGGGCGCACTTCACGCGGGCCGGGTACTTGGAGACACCGGCGAACGCGACCGCGTCCTCCAGCACCTCCTCCATCGCGTCGTCGGGCTCGATCCTGCCCCGCGACTGCATCAGCTCCAGGAAGGTCTCCTGGATCTTCTGCGCCTCGGCCAGGTCCTTGCCGACGAGCAGCTCGTTCAGAACAGAGGCCGAAGCCTGGCTGATCGAGCAGCCCTGGCCCTCGTACGAGACGTCACTGATCGTCGAGCCGTCGTACTTCACGCGCAGCGTGATCTCGTCGCCGCACGTCGGATTGACGTGGTGCACCTCGGCGTCGCCATCGCGCAGACCGCGCCCGTGCGGGTGCTTGTAGTGGTCCAGGATGACGTCCTGGTACATCGAATCCAGCTTCACGTTCCCAGCCAGCCCCTCAGCCGAAGAAGTTCCGTACGTGCTCCAGGCCGTCGATCAGCGCGTCGATCTCGCCGGGCGTGGAGTACAGATAGAACGACGCTCGCGTGGTCGCAGGAATTCCGTAGCGCAGGCAGACGGGGCGGGCGCAGTGGTGACCCACGCGGACCGCGATGCCTTCCTCGTCCAGGACCTGGCCCACGTCGTGCGGGTGGATGTCACCGAGCGTGAACGAGATCGCGGCGCCGCGGTCCTCGGCCGTGGTGGGGCCGATGATCCGCAGGTCCGGGACCTCGAGCAGCCGCTTCACCGCGTACTCGGTGATCGCGTGCTCATGCTGGGCGATCTTGTCCATGCCGATCGAGGTCAGGTAGTCCACGGCCGCGCCGAGGCCGACGGCCTGGGCGATCGGGGGCGTACCCGCCTCGAACTTGTGCGGCGCCGGCGCGTACGTCGACGAGTGCATGGAGACGGTCTCGATCATCTCGCCGCCGCCCAGGAAGGGCGGCAGGTCCTCGAGGAGCTCCTGGCGTCCCCACAGGACGCCGATGCCCGTCGGGCCGCACATCTTGTGGCCGGTGAAGGCCACGAAGTCGGCCTGCAGCGCCTGCACGTCGAGCACCATGTGCGGGGCGGCCTGGGACGCGTCGATGAGGACGAGCGCGCCGACCTCCTGGGCGCGGCGCACGATGGCCTCGACCGGGTTGAGCGTGCCCAGGATGTTGGAGACGAGGACGAACGAGACGATCTTCGTCTTCTCGGTGATGATCTCGTCGATGTTGGAGAGGTCGAGGCGGCCGTCGTCGGTCAGCCCGAACCACCGCAGCTTCGCGCCCGTGCGCTGCGAGAGCAGCTGCCACGGCACGATGTTGGAGTGGTGCTCCATCTCCGTGATGACGATCTCGGTCTCGTGGTCCACGCGGTAGGGCTCGTCGGCCCAGCCCAGCATGTTCGCCACGAGGTTGAGCGACTCGGAGGCGTTCTTGGTGAAGATGACCTCGTCGCGGCTCGGCGCGTTGATGAAGGCCGCGACCTTGTCGCGAGCACCTTCGTACAGCGCCGTGGCCTCCTCGGCGAGCACGTGCACGCCCCGGTGGACGTTGGCGTTGTGCTGCTCGTAGTACTCACTGAGCGTGTCGATGACCTGGCGCGGCGTCTGCGAGGTCGCCGCGTTGTCCAGGTACACGAGCTTCTTGCCGTCGTGAAGTACCCGGTCGAGGATCGGGAAGTCCTTGCGGATCGCCTCGGTGTCGAGGAGGCCCGGCAGCTGTGTCACGCGGATGCGCCGCCCTTCGTGTATGCCTCGTAGCCCTCGGCCTCGAGCTTGTCGGCGAGCTCGGGGCCGCCGGACTCGACGATCCTGCCCTGCGAGAAGACGTGGACGAAGTCCGGCTTGATGTAGCGCAGGATGCGCGTGTAGTGCGTGATCAGCAGGGTGCCGACCTCGCCGGTCTCGCGGACGCGGTTGACGCCCTCGGAGACCTGGCGCAGCGCGTCGACGTCGAGGCCGGAGTCGGTCTCGTCGAGGATCGCGATCTTCGGCTTGAGGAGCTCCATCTGGAGGATCTCGTGGCGCTTCTTCTCACCGCCGGAGAAGCCCTCGTTCACGTTGCGCTCGGCGAAGGCAGGGTCCATCTGGAGCTGCTCCATCGCGGTCTTGACCTCCTTGACCCACGTGCGCAGCTTGGGGGCCTCGCCGCGGATCGCGGTGGCCGAGGTGCGCAGGAAGTTGGAGACCGAGACGCCGGGGACCTCGACCGGGTACTGCATGGCGAGGAACATGCCGGCGCGGGCGCGCTCGTCGACGGACATCTCGAGGACGTCCTCGCCGTCGAGGGTGACGGTGCCCTGGGTGATCGTGTACTTGGGGTGACCCGCGATGGAGTAGGCGAGGGTCGACTTGCCGGAGCCGTTCGGGCCCATGATGGCGTGCGTCTCGCCCTGCTTCACGGTCAGGTCGACGCCCTTGAGGATCTCCTTGGTGGAGTTGTCGGCCTCGACGGTGACGTGCAGGTCCTTGATTTCAAGCGTTGCCATGGGTGCCTCAGGACTCCTGGGAGAGGGAGACGAGCACGTCGTCCCCTTCGATCTTTACGGGGTAAACGGGGACGGGGCGCGTCGCGGGAAGGCCGGACGGCTTACCGGTGCGGAGGTCGAACGCGGAGCCGTGCAGCCAGCACTCGATCTGGCAGTCCTCCACCTCGCCCTCGGAGAGCGACACGTTCGCGTGCGAGCAGATGTCGTTGATCGCGAACACCTCACCCTCGGTGAAGACTACCGAGACCGGCGTGCCGTCGAGTTCCACCCGCTTCGGGGTGTCCTCCTCCAGCTCGCTCAATCCGCAGGCCCGGGTGAACCGGGCACGGTCGAAGGCCATCAGACGGAAGCCTCCAGCTCGGCTTCGATCTTGGCGAGCAGGCGCTCCTGGACGTCCGGCAGACCGATCTGCTGGACGAGCTCGGCGAAGAAGCCGCGGACCACGAGGCGGCGGGCCTCGTCGGCCGGGATGCCGCGCGAGCGCAGGTAGAAGAGCTGCTCGTCGTCGAAGCGGCCGGTCGCCGAGGCGTGGCCGGCGCCGACGATCTCGCCGGTCTCGATCTCCAGGTTCGGGACCGAGTCCACGCGGGCGCCGTCGGTCAGCACGAGGTTGCGGTTCAGCTCGTACGTGTCGGTGCCTTCGGCGGTGGCCTCGATGAGGACGTCGCCGATCCAGACGGCGTGCGCGTCCTGGCCCTGGAGCGCGCCCTTGTAGGCGACGTTCGACTTGCAGTGCGGGGCCGCGTGGTCGACCAGAAGGCGGTGCTCCTGGTGCTGGCCGGCGTCGGTGACGTACAGGCCGAGCAGCTCGGCCTCGCCGCCACTGCCCGCGTAGTTGACGCGCGGGTGCAGGCGGACGAGGTCACCGCCGAAGGTGACGACGACGGACTTGAAGGAGGCGTCGCGCCCGATCAGCGCGTTGTGCTGCGCGACGTGGACGGCCTTCTCGTCCCAGTCCTGGACGGAGACGACGGTCAGCTTGGCGCCGTCGCCCAGGATGTAGTCGACGTTGGCGGCGAGCACCGCGTCACCGGTGTGGTCGATGACCACGACAGCCTCGGCGAACGCGCCCAGCTCGATGACCTGGTGCGCGAAGGCCGTTCCGCCCTCGCCGTGCACGGCGATGCGAATGGGCTCCGTGAGCACCGTCTCCTTGGGGACGGACACGACCGAGGCCTTCTCGAAGGACGAGAACGCCTGGGCGGCGACGCGGTCCACCGGCGTGCCGGCCTTGCCGACGCGGGCGTCGTCGCGCCCGACGGTCTCCTGGGTGACGCCCGCGGGGGCGGTCACCTCGACGCGGAGGCCGCCCTGGGCGACCGCCGTCCCGTCGTGCAGGCCGCGCAGCCGCTCGAGCGGCGTGAACCGCCACTCCTCCTCACGGCCGTGCGGGACGGGGAAGTCCGCGACGTCGTAGGACGGGGGCGCGCTCATGCGCGTGGCGACGGTCGACTCCGCGGCCACCGCGATCGAGCCGGAGGTGGTGGAACCCACCGGGATGTTCTGAGCCTCAGCCATGGCTGTCGTTGTGCTCTCTTCCTACGTCAAGAAATCTGGCGGCTGCTTTTCGGGCGGCGGGTCAGCCGACCGCGCCTTCCATCTGCAGCTCGATCAGCCGGTTGAGCTCGAGGGCGTACTCCATGGGCAGCTCCTTCGCGATCGGCTCGACGAAGCCGCGCACGATCATGGCCATCGCCTCGAACTCCGTCATACCGCGGCTCATCAGGTAGAAGAGCTGGTCGTCGGAGACCTTCGAGACGGTCGCCTCGTGCCCCATGGACACGTCGTCCTCGCGGACGTCGACGTACGGGTACGTGTCGGAGCGGGAGATCGTGTCGACGAGCAGCGCGTCACACAGCACGTTCGACTTGGAGCCGTGGGCGCCCTCGCCGATCTCGACCAGACCGCGGTACGAGGTACGGCCGCCGCCACGGGCCACCGACTTCGACACGATGTTGGAGGAGGTGTTGGGCGCCATGTGGACCATCTTGGAGCCGGCGTCCTGGTGCTGCCCCTCGCCCGCGAAGGCGATGGACAGGGTCTCGCCCTTGGCGTGCTCGCCCATCAGGTAGACGGCCGGGTACTTCATGGTGACCTTGGAGCCGATGTTGCCGTCGATCCACTCCATGGTCGCGCCCTCGTACGCCACGGCGCGCTTGGTGACCAGGTTGTAGACGTTGTTCGACCAGTTCTGGATGGTCGTGTAACGGCAGCGGGCGCCCTTCTTCACGATGATCTCGACCACCGCGGAGTGCAGGGAGTCCGACTGGTAGATCGGCGCCGTGCAGCCCTCGACGTAGTGGACGTAGGCGTCCTCGTCGACGATGATCAGCGTCCGCTCGAACTGGCCCATGTTCTCCGTGTTGATACGGAAGTAGGCCTGGAGCGGGATCTCGACGTGCACGCCCTTGGGGACGTAGATGAAGGATCCGCCGGACCACACGGCCGTGTTCAGCGACGCGAACTTGTTGTCGCCGACCGGGATGACCGTGCCGAAGTACTCCTTGAAGAGCTCCGGGTGCTCCTTCAGGGCCGTGTCGGTGTCCAGGAAGATGACGCCCTGCTCCTCCAGGTCCTCGCGGATCTGGTGGTAGACGACCTCGGACTCGTACTGGGCCGCGACACCGGCGACGAGGCGCTGCTTCTCCGCCTCGGGGATGCCGAGCTTGTCGTACGTGTTCTTGATGTCCTCGGGCAGGTCCTCCCAGGACTGGGCCTGCTTCTCGGTGGACCGCACGAAGTACTTGATGTTGTCGAAGTCGATGCCCGACAGGTCCGAGCCCCAGTTGGGCATGGGCTTCTTGTCGAAGAGGCGCAGGCCCTTGAGGCGGAGCTTGGTCATCCACTCCGGCTCGGACTTCTTGGCCGAGATGTCGCGGACGACGTCGTCGTTGATGCCGCGCTTGGCAGAGGCACCGGCGGCGTCGGAGTCGGCCCAGCCGTATTCGTACTTGCCCAGACCCTCGAGCTCGGGGTGGGCAGTCTCCTCGATAGGGAGCGTCATGCGGGGTTCCTCCCGGCGGTGCTTGCAGATGCGTTGGTGTCGTTTTGTGTGGCGGTGGTCTTGGGTGCGATCTTCGGAATGAACGTCGTGCACACCCCGTCGCCATGGGCGATGGTGGCCAGCCGCTGCACATGTGTACCGAGCAGCTGGGAGAAGATCTCGGTCTCCGCCTCGCACAGCTGCGGGAACTGCTCGGCGACGTGTGCGACCGGGCAGTGGTGCTGACACAGCTGCTCGCCGACCGGTGCGCTTCGCGCCGTAGCAGCGTACCCGTCGGCGCTCAGGGCCTTGGCGAGGGCTTCCGTGCGCTCCTCGGGGGCGGCGGACTCGACGGCCGCCCGGTAGGCACCGGCCTGCTCGGCGATCCTGGCGCGGGCGAAGGCGACGACGGCCTCCTCGCCGCCCTCGCGCTGCGCGATCCAGCGCAGGGCGTCGGCGGCGAGCTTGTCGTACGACTGGTCGAAGGCGTCCCGGCCGCAGTCCGTCAGGGCGAACACCTTGGCGGGACGGCCGCGCGTACGGGCTCCGTAGATCTTCTGTTCACGTGCTTCGACGACGTCGTCACCGACCAGCGCGTCGAGATGGCGGCGCACGGCGGCCTGGGTGAGGCCGAGGCGGCCGGCCAGATCGGCGACGGTGGACGGGCCGTGGTCCAGGATGGAGCGGGCGACCCGGTTGCGCGTCGAACGCTCACCGGTCGCGATCTCCTCCTGCGGGGCCCCCTGGGGAGCCTCCTGAGCCTCGCCGACGTATTTCACAACGCCATTGTTGCGTAATTCCTCAAGGCCTGACAAGCGGGGTCCGGAACGATCTCCGGTGCGCTGCATCACTTAGGCATACCTAAGATGACCTGCGGAAACGATCTTTGATCGATCAATTCGGTGGTGCCTCCCCACCTCTGCGGAGAACACTGCACCCCATGCCTGTACCCCCTCCCACCGGCCCACTTGTCACCCGGACCACCCTCACCACCGACCTCCGCGCCCTCGGCGTCCTCCCCGGCGAGACCCTCCTCCTCCACTCCTCCCTGAGCACGCTCGGCTGGGTCTGCGGAGGGGCCGTTTCCGTGGTCCAGGGTCTGCTCGACGCGCTTGGCCCGAACGGGACACTCACCGTCCCCACGCACACCGGCGGCAACTCCGACCCGGCCCAGTGGCGCAGGCCCCCAGTGCCTCAGGAGTGGTGGGCCGAGATCCGCGCGTCGATGCCCGCGTACGACCCGGCGATCACGCCCGGCGACGGCATGGGCACGATCGCCGAGACCGTCCGCCGCTGGCCAGGGGCGCTGCGCAGCGCGCACCCCCACACCTCGTTCGCGGCGCTCGGGCCGCGGGCCGCCGCGATCACGGACGGCCACGCCACCGACTGCTCCCTCGGCGAGCACAGTCCGCTGGCCCGCCTGGAGGAACGGAACGCGCGCGTGCTCCTCCTCGGCACGACCTTCGCCACCTGTACGGCCTTCCATCTCGCCGAGTACCGGATGGCCTCCCCGAGGACCGAAATGGGACGCGCGGTCCTCACCCCCGGCGGCCGGCGCTGGGAGACGGTGACCGAGGTCGACGTCAGCGCCGACGGGTTCGACGAACTCGGCGCGGCCTTCGAGCGCGACGGCGCGGTCGTACGCGGCCGGGTGGGCGGGGCGGACGCCCTGCTCTTCCCGGTGGCCGACGCCGTCGCGTACGCCCAGGGATGGCTGGCGAGGCACCGGGCATGAGCGGCATGGGCCCCGCCCGCCGGGGACACGTGGCGCGTCCTTAGACTTGGCGCTCATGCGAAGCGAGCCCGTCGTCCGGATCCAGAGTCTGGTCAAGCGGTACGGAACCAAGACCGCGGTCGACGGCCTCGATCTGGAGGCCTCGGCCGGCATCACCGCCGTCCTCGGCCCCAACGGCGCCGGAAAGACCACCACGATCGAAACCTGCGAGGGCTACCGCCGTCCGGACGCGGGAACGGTCCGGGTCCTCGGCCTCGACCCCGTCGCCCAGACCGGCGAACTGCGCCCCCGGATCGGCGTGATGCTGCAGTCCGGAGGCGTCTACTCCGGCGCCCGCGCGGACGAGATGCTCCGCCATACGGCGAAGCTCCACGCGCACCCCCTGGACGTGGACGCGCTGATCGAACGCCTCGGCCTCGGCAGCTGCGGCCGCACCACGTACCGCAGGCTCTCCGGCGGCCAGCAGCAGCGCCTCGCGCTCGCCATGGCGGTCGTCGGCCGCCCCGAGCTCGTCTTCCTGGACGAGCCGACCGCCGGCCTCGACCCGCAGGCACGCCGCGCGACCTGGGACCTCGTACGGGATCTGCGGGCCGACGGCGTCTCCGTCATCCTCACCACGCACCACATGGACGAGGCGGAGGAACTCTCCGACGACGTCGCGATCATCGACGCGGGCCGCGTCATCGCGCAGGGCTCCCCCGAGCAGCTGTGCCGCGGCGGCGCCGAGAACACCCTGCGCTTCTCCGGACGCCCGGGGCTCGATGTCGCCTCGCTCCTCAAGGCCCTCCCGATGGACTCCGCGGCCGCCGAGCTCACCCCGGGCTCGTACCGCGTCAGCGGCGAGGTCGACCCGCAGCTGCTCGCGACGGTGACGTCGTGGTGCGCGCAGCACGGCGTGATGCCGGAGAAGATCTCGGTCGAACGCCACACCCTCGAAGACGTCTTTCTGGAAATGACCGGTAAGGAGCTGCGCGGATGAGTGTCGCCGGTACGTATACGCCGAAGCCGGGGGCCGCGCCGCTGTCCCGCATGATCGGCGCGCAGGCCGTCCTCGAGACGAAGATGCTCCTGCGCAACGGTGAGCAGCTGCTGCTCACCGTCATCATCCCCACCCTGCTGCTCGTCCTGTTCAGCGCGGTCGACATCGTCGACACGGGCGACGGGAAAGCCGTGGACTTCCTGGCCCCGGGCATCCTCGCGCTCGCCGTCATGTCGACCGCGTTCACGGGCCAGGCCATCGCGACGGGCTTCGAGCGCCGCTACGGCGTACTCAAGCTGCTCGCGTCCTCGCCGCTGCCGCGCTGGGCCCTGATGACCGCGAAGACGCTGTCCGTGCTGGTCACCGAGGTCCTCCAGGTGATCCTCGTGACGGTGATCGCCTTCGCGCTCGGCTGGTCCCCGCAGGGCAACCCGCTCGCCGTACTGCTCCTGCTCGTCCTCGGTACGGCCGCATTCTCCGGGCTCGGCCTGCTCATGGCGGGCACGCTCAAGGCGGAGGCCACGCTGGCCGCCGCGAACCTGGTCTTCCTGCTCCTGCTCGTCGGCGGCGGCGTCATCGTGCCGCTCGACAAGTTCCCGGACGCGGCGCAGTCCGTCCTCGGGCTGCTGCCGATCTCGGCGCTCTCCGACGGGCTGCGGGACGTCCTTCAGCACGGCGCGGCGATGCCGTGGGGCGACCTCGGGATCCTCGCGGTCTGGGCGGTCCTCGGCCTGGGCGCCGCGGCGCGCTTCTTCCGCTGGGAGTAGGCCGTACGGCACGTGCGGGGCGTCACAATCGTCCCGGATCGGCCCCCTCGTGAAGATATGCACAAGCGGCGCCCTACGATGGGGCCCGTGCCAAACGTGACCCCCGCCGACGCCGCCCGAGCCGTGCGCAACCCGCTCGCCTTCATCGCCGAACGCTGGACCCCCGCTCAGCGGACCGTCCGGCGTGCCGCGCTCTCCGCCGTCGTCATGACGGTGGTCATCGTGGTCACCGGCGGCGCGGTGCGCCTGACGGGCTCGGGCCTCGGCTGCCCGACGTGGCCCAAGTGCACCGACGAGTCCCTCACCGCGACGAGCGCGATGGGCTTCCACGGAGCCATCGAGTTCGGCAACCGCATGCTGACGTACGTCCTGTGCGCCGCGGTCGGCTGGGCGATCATCGCCGCCCGCTCACAGAAGCCGTGGCGGCGCGGCCTGACCCGGCTCGGCTGGGCCCAGTTCTGGCTCGTCATGGGCAACGCCGTCCTCGGCGGCATCGTCGTCCTCGTCGGCCTCAACCCGTACACGGTCGCGGCCCACTTCCTGCTGTCCACCGCGCTGATCGCGGTCGCCACGGTGATGTGGCAGCGCACCCGTGAGGGTGACGCCGCACCGCGCCCCCTCGTCGGCAAGGCCGTGCGGCAGCTCGTCTGGATCCTGACGGCGGCCACCGTGGCGCTGATCATGGTCGGCACGGTGGTGACGGGCTCGGGCCCGCACGCCGGCGACTCCAGCGACGTGGAGCGCATGCCGCTCGACTGGGAGACCATCAGCAAGGCGCACGCCGTCCTGGCGTGGATCGTGGTGACGCTGACGTTCGCCCTGTGGTTCGTCCTCAAGGCGGTCGACGCCCCCAAGGGCCCCCTGCACCGCACCCGCGACCTGTTCCTCGTGCTGCTCGCGCAGGGCGTCATCGGCTACGTCCAGTACTTCACCGACCTGCCCGAGGTCCTCGTCGGCCTGCACATGCTGGGCTCGGCCCTGGTCTGGATCGCGGTCCTGCGGGTCCTGCTGTCACTGCGGGAGCGCCCGCTGGGCACGGCCGAGGTCCCGGCCCAGGCGGACCCGGCCCTCTCCACCGTCTGAACCGAACAGCCCGCGGCCCGGGTCAGCCGCCCCGCGCGGCGCCCGTGCCGCTGAGGCCGTAGACCCGCTGGGCCGTCACCGAGCCGATCATCCCGGCGACCCGCTGCGCGTCCGCCAGGGACCACGCGCCCTCCGAGACCCAGCCGCCGAGCACCCGCCCGAGCGCCTCGCGGAACAGCCGCGCCCCCACCACATGCAGCTCCGGCAGGCCGTGCGCGCCGCTGGAGAACAGCAGCTTGCCGAACGGGGCGAGTTCCAGGATCTCCGCGAGTACGGCCGCCGCGCGCGCCCCGGTACGGGCGAGCGCCGGGCCGAGGTCCGCGTACACATGCGGGAAGACGCCGGCGAGGTGCGCCGCGTGCCGGTGGTACGGGTAGCCGTGCAGCAGGATCAGGTCGGTGCCGAGCCCGGCCGTGGCGCGGGCGAAGTCGGTGAGCAGGACCGGGTCGGTGCGGTCGAGGCGCAGGCCGGGTTCCCCGAGTCCCGCGTGGAGTTGCAGCGGCCGGCCCGAGGCCACCGCGATCCACAGGAGATGGCGCAGGAGCACGGGGTCGGTGAGGGGTCCGCCGACGCGGCGCGCGGCCAGCCAGCGTCCCGCGGCTCCGCGCACTTCGCCGGGTCCCGGCGGCTGGGGCGCGAGCGCGAGGCCGTGCCGTACGCCCGCCACCGAGGTGAACGCGACGGCGTTCGCCGCGGCGGCGTGCACGGACTCGGCGAGGTTGGCGAGCAGGGACTCGACGGTGCCCGAGGTGTCGGCGACCTGCTCGGCGAGGAGTTCCAGGCGGACGATCTCGTGCGCGTCCGCGTCGCCGACGGAGGCCATCTCGCGCGGCCCGGTCAGGTCGCCCGGCAGTCCCGTGTCGACCAGGTACGTCGTGATGCCGCTGCCCCGCAGCAGTCTGCGACCCGACTCCAGGACGCCCAGTTCGCGGCGCCGCGCCAGGTAGCGGGCGGGCGGGCAGTGCGGTTCGAGGCCGAGGAGCGGCGGACACCAGCGGCGCACGGCGAAGCCGGTCTGGGTGTCGAAGAAGGTCGTGCCGGGGGCGGGCGGTCGGTCGCCCCGGCCGAGATGGGCCTCGAACGTGCCGAGGCCGAGTTCCGTCCGCAGTACCCCGTGGCAGTACTGGTCCACGAGGGATGGCGTATCGATCATCCGGGCTCCCGTAGATGGACCGTGCTTCTACGGTCCTAACGGGTGAAACCTGCGTCAGGTGTTGGTCTCGTACACCTGACGCATTGGACGGGCGGCTACTTGTTGCTCGGGCCGCCGACCTGGATGCCCGCCATACGGGTCCATTCGTACGGTCCGGTCTTCACCTTGGCGGCCATCTCACCGTCGAAGTCCTCGCGGATCGTGATCCCGGCCTTCTCGACGGCCTTGCGCGCGATGGCGTCGGAAGAAGCCACCAGGTTGCCCCAGCCGCCGTCCTCGCCGACGAGCGCGATGCGCGTGCCGCGCTCCCCGAGGTACGCGAGCTGTCCCTCGGCGCCGCCGTGCTGCTTGGCGAACGTCCCGATCTCCCGGGCGAGCCGGGCGGCCCTGCGCTCGTCCTTCGCCGCCTGCTTCGGGTCGTCAACCGCTTGAGTGTCTGCCATGGACAGGATGCTACTGACAGGTAGATCAACTCGCGACGGGCGGGGGGCGTGGCCTTGGCCACTCCCCCCCGCCCGTCGCGGCATTCCTGGGTGGGTCAGCGCAGGAAGGGGTCCACCGCGACCGCCACGAAGAGGATCGAGACGTAGGTGATCGACCAGTGGAAGAGGCGCATCTCCTTGAGCTTCGCGCCCGACACCTCGGCGTTGGCGCGGTTCTGCAGCCCGTGCGCCTCCCACAGCCAGAACCCGCCGGCCAGCAGGGCGACCGCGGTGTAGAACCAGCCGGTGTAGCCGAGCGGCGTCAGGAGCAGGGAGACGGCGACCATCACCCAGCTGTAGATGACGATCTGCTTCGCGACCACCTTGTTCGAGGCGACGACGGGCAGCATCGGCACGCCCACGCGCGCGTAGTCGTCCTTGACCTTCATGGACAGCGGCCAGTAGTGCGGCGGCGTCCAGAAGAACATGACGAGGAAGAGGATGACCGGGGCCCACGACATCGAGTTCGTGACCGCGGACCAGCCGATGAGGACCGGCAGGCAGCCGGCGATGCCGCCCCAGACGATGTTCTGCGAGGTGCGACGCTTCAGGATCATCGTGTAGACGACCACATAGAAGAGGAGCGCGCCGAGCGAGAGCCAGGCGGAGAGCCAGTTGACGGTCAGCCCGAACAGCAGCGTGGAGATGACCGCGAGGGCGATGCCGAAGGCGAGGCACTCCCGGGGGCTGACCATTCCGGTGACCAGTGGCCGCTGCGACGTGCGCTCCATGAGCGCGTCGATGTCACGGTCGATGTACATGTTCAGCGCGTTGGCACCGCCCGCGGAGAGGTAGCCGCCGAGGCAGGTGAGGAACACCAGCTTCAGGTCGGGCACACCCTGCTGCGCGAGGAACATGACCGGAACCGTGGTGATCAGCAGCAGTTCGATGATCCGCGGCTTGGTCAGCGCCACGAATGCCTTGAACCGGGCCCCGAGCGGCCGTTGGCTCGGGCTGATGCTCGTCCCGAGTTGCCCCGCTGGACGGGATTCGACGGCCGTCACGCACACCCCTGACAGAGACTCTCAGCAAGCCCCCGGATGTGAAGTCCCGGTAAAGGCTCGCGCGTACCACGCCACTGTAGACGTTGCCTATACCTGGCTCTTCGTGGGGGTCGGTTCGTGTTTCCGAGCCCTCCAGATGAGCGGTTGCGCATTCACTTGTCGAGTGGCGCGGATGCCTGTCAGGAGGCGGATTCCGGCCCGGCCCGGCAGTCTGGATTGAGTCGAAAAAATGCGCGTACTCGCAGGGGTAGGCTCGACAACAGTCGGTGAGCCCATCATCACCGGCATTCGACATGTGGAGAGGAGCCCTGACCCAGGGTGAGCACCAAGCCGACCACCACAGACCTCCAGTGGACCGAGTTGGACCAGCGGGCCGTTGACACCGCTCGTGTCCTGGCCGCGGACGCCGTACAGAAGGTCGGTAACGGCCATCCGGGTACGGCGATGAGCCTGGCACCGGCCGCGTACACCCTCTTTCAGAAGGTGATGCGGCACGACCCGGCGGACGCCGACTGGGTCGGGCGCGACCGGTTCGTGCTGTCCGCGGGCCACTCGTCCCTGACCCTCTACATCCAGCTGTACCTGGCCGGTTTCGGCCTCCAGCTCGATGACCTGAAGGCGTTCCGTACCTGGGGCAGCAAGACCCCGGGGCACCCGGAGTACGGGCACACCACGGGCGTGGAGACGACGACCGGGCCGCTCGGCCAGGGTGTCGCCAACGCCGTGGGCATGGCGATGGCCGCCCGTTTCGAGCGTGGTCTGTTCGACCCGGAGGCGGCCCCCGGCACCTCCCCGTTCGACCACCACATCTTCGCGATCGCCGGCGACGGCTGCCTCCAGGAGGGCATCTCCTCCGAGGCGTCCTCGATGGCCGGGCACCAGAAGCTCGGCAGCCTCGTCCTGCTGTGGGACGACAACCACATCTCGATCGAGGGTGACACGGAGACCGCGGTCTCCGAGGACACCATGAAGCGGTACGAGGCCTACGGCTGGCACGTGCAGCGCGTGGAGCCGAAGGAGAACGGCGACCTCGACCCCGAGGCCCTGTTCGCCGCGATCGAGGCCGCGAAGGCCGAGACCGAGCGTCCCTCCTTCATCGCGATGCGCTCGATCATCGCCTGGCCCGCGCCGAACGCGCAGAACACCGAGGCCGCGCACGGCTCGGCGCTCGGCGACGACGAGGTCGCGGCCACCAAGCGCGTGCTCGGCTTCGACCCGGAGAAGTCGTTCGAGGTCGCCGACGAGGTCATCGCGCACACGCGTGAGGCGCTGGACCGCGGTCGCGAGGCGAAGGCCGAGTGGGAGAAGTCGTTCGCCGCCTGGCGCACGGCCAACCCGGAGCGCGCCGCCGAGTACGACCGCATCGAGGCGACCGACCTGCCCGAGGGCTGGGAGTCGCACCTGCCGACCTTCGAGACCGGCAAGGGTGTCGCCACCCGCGCGGCGTCCGGCAAGGTTCTCCAGGCGCTCGGCCCGGTCATCCCGGAGCTGTGGGGCGGCTCGGCCGACCTCGCGGGCTCGAACAACACGACGATCGACAAGACGTCGTCGTTCCTGCCGGCGGACAACCCGCTGCCGGAGGCCGACCCGTACGGCCGCACGATCCACTTCGGCATCCGCGAGCACTCGATGGCCGCCGAGATGAACGGCATCGCGCTGCACGGCAACACCCGTATCTACGGCGGCACCTTCCTGGTGTTCTCCGACTACATGCGCAACTCGGTCCGCCTGTCGGCCCTGATGCACCTGCCGGTCACGTACGTGTGGACGCACGACTCGATCGGTCTGGGCGAGGACGGTCCGACGCACCAGCCGGTCGAGCACCTGGCGGCGCTGCGCGCGATCCCCGGTCTGAACGTCGTCCGCCCCGCGGACGCCAACGAGACCGTGATCGCCTGGCGCGAGATCCTCAAGCGGTACACGAAGGTGTTCGGCAAGGGCGCTCCGCACGGCCTGGTGCTGACCCGTCAGGGTGTGCCGACGTACGAGGCGAACGAGGATGCGGCCAAGGGTGGTTACGTCCTGCTCGACGCCGAGGGCGGCGACGCGCAGGTGGTCCTCATCGGTACCGGCTCCGAGGTGCAGCTCGCCGTCGAGGCGCGCGAGCAGCTCCAGGCCGAGGGGATCCCGACGCGAGTCGTGTCCATGCCGTCGGTCGAGTGGTTCGACGAGCAGGACCAGGAGTACAAGGACTCGGTCCTGCCGCCGTCGGTCAAGGCGCGTGTCTCGGTCGAGGCCGGTATCGGTCTGACGTGGCACCGCTTCGTCGGTGACGCCGGACGGATTGTTTCGCTGGAGCACTTCGGTGCTTCCGCCGACGGCAAGGTCCTCTTCCGGGAGTTCGGCTTCACTGGTGACGCCGTGGCCGCGGCCGCCCGGGAATCCCTCGCCGCAGCCCAGCACTGACGCTCATATACGACACGTAGGAGATGCATTTTCCATGACAGACGCACTGAAGCGCCTCTCGGAAGAGGGCGTCGCGATCTGGCTGGACGACCTGTCGCGCAAGCGGATCACGTCCGGCAACCTTGCCGAGCTGATCGACCAGCAGCACGTCGTGGGCGTCACGACCAACCCGTCGATCTTCCAGAAGGCGATCTCGCACGGTGACGGCTACGAGCAGCAGCTCGCCGACCTCGCCGCCCGCAAGGTCACCGTCGAAGAGGCCATCCGCATGATCACGACGGCGGACGTCCGTGACGCCGCCGACATCCTGCGTCCGGTCTTCGAGGCGACGGCGGGCCAGGACGGCCGCGTGTCGATCGAGGTCGACCCGCGCCTCGCCCACAACACGACGGCCACCGTCGCCGAGGCCAAGCAGCTGGCCTGGCTGGTGGACCGCCCCAACACGCTCATCAAGATCCCGGCGACGAAGGCGGGCCTGCCCGCGATCACCGAGGTCATCGGCAAGGGCATCAGCGTGAACGTGACGCTGATCTTCTCGCTGGCGCGCTACCGCGAGGTCATGGACGCGTACCTCGCGGGTCTGGAGAAGGCGAAGGCCGCGGGCCTGGACCTCTCCAAGATCCACTCGGTGGCGTCCTTCTTCGTGTCCCGCGTGGACTCGGAGATCGACAAGCGCCTGGACGCCCTCGGCACCGACGAGGCCAAGGCGCTCAAGGGCAAGGCCGCGCTGGCCAACGCCCGTCTCGCGTACGAGGCGTTCGAGGAGGTCTTCTCTTCGGACCGCTGGGCCGCGCTCGACAAGGCGCAGGCCAACAAGCAGCGCCCCCTGTGGGCGTCGACCGGCGTGAAGGACCCGGCGTACAAGGACACCATGTACGTCGTGGACCTGGTCGCGCCCGGCACCGTCAACACCATGCCGGAGGCCACGCTCGACGCGACCGCCGACCACGGTGAGATCACCGGCAACACGATCGCCGGGACGTACGACCAGTCCCGCGCGGAGATCGCGGCTGTCGAGAAGCTCGGCATCTCGTACGACGACGTCGTGCAGGTGCTCGAGGACGAGGGCGTCGACAAGTTCGAGGCGTCCTGGAACGACCTGCTCAAGTCGACCGAGGCGGAGCTCCAGCGCCTCGCCCCTTCGGAGGGCTGAGATCTTGACCCCAGTTCATGGAGCGAACCCGCTCCGTGACGCCGCAGACCGACGGCTCCCGCGTATCGCGGGGCCGTCGGGCCTGGTCATCTTCGGTGTCACGGGCGATTTGTCCCGTAAAAAGCTGATGCCCGCCGTTTATGACCTCGCCAACCGGGGTCTGCTTCCGCCGGGCTTCTCGCTGATCGGCTTCGCCCGACGCGAATGGGAGGACGAGGACTTCGCGCAGGAGGTGCACGACGCGGTCAAGGAACACGCGCGTACGCCGTTCCGCGAGGAGGTCTGGCAGCAGCTCGTCCAGGGCATGCGCTTCGTCCAGGGCAACTTCGACGACGACGACGCCTTCGAGCGCCTGAAGACGACGATGCAGGAGCTCGACAAGGCGCAGGGGACGGGCGGCAACTTCGCCTTCTACCTCTCCGTGCCCCCCAAGTTCTTCCCGCAGGTCGTGCAGCAGCTGAAGAAGCACGGCCTCGCGGACGCGCCCGAGGGTTCGTGGCGCCGCGCGGTCATCGAGAAGCCGTTCGGCCACGACCTCGAGTCGGCCAAGGAACTGAACGCGATCGTGCACGAGGTGTTCGCCCCGGACCAGGTGTTCCGGATCGACCACTACCTCGGCAAGGAGACCGTCCAGAACATCCTGGCCCTGCGCTTCGCCAACACCCTCTTCGAGCCGATCTGGAACCGGTCGTACGTCGACCACGTGCAGATCACCATGGCCGAGGACATCGGCATCGGCGGCCGCGCCGGCTACTACGACGGCATCGGCGCCGCCCGCGACGTCATCCAGAACCACCTCCTCCAGCTCATGGCGCTCACCGCCATGGAGGAACCCGCCTCCTTCGACGCGGACGCGCTCGTCGCCGAGAAGGCCAAGGTGCTCGGCGCGGTCCGGCTGCCCAAGGAGCTCGGCGACCACACGGTCCGCGGCCAGTACGCGGCCGGGTGGCAGGGCGGCGAGAAGGCCGTCGGCTACCTCCAGGAAGACGGCATCGACCCCAAGTCGAAGACCGACACCTACGCGGCCATCAAGCTGTCGGTCGACAACCGTCGCTGGGCGGGCGTCCCGTTCTACCTGCGCACCGGCAAGCGCCTCGGCCGCCGCGTCACCGAGATCGCCGTCGTCTTCCAGCGCGCGCCCCACTCCCCCTTCGACCACACGGCGACGGAGGAGCTCGGCCAGAACGCGATCGTCATCCGCGTCCAGCCGGACGAGGGCATCACGGTCCGCTTCGGCTCCAAGGTGCCCGGCACCTCCATGGAGATCCGGGACGTGTCGATGGACTTCGCGTACGGCGAGTCGTTCACGGAGTCGAGCCCGGAGGCGTACGAGCGGCTGATCCTGGACGTCCTGCTCGGCGACTCGAACCTCTTCCCGCGCACGGAGGAGGTCGAGCTGTCCTGGAACATCCTCGACCCGATCGAGAAGTACTGGGACAAGCACGGCAAGCCGGCCCAGTACCCGTCCGGCACGTGGGGGCCCGCCGAGGCGGACGAGATGCTCGCACGAGACGGACGGAGCTGGCGCCGGCCATGAAGATCGACCTCACGGACACCACGTCCAGCAAGATCAACAAGGCGCTCATGGAGGGCCGCCGCTCCATCGGCACGCCCGCCGTCGGCATGGTGCTCACCCTCGTCATCGTGACCGACGAGGAGAACGCCTACGACGCGCTGAGGGCCGCGAACGAGGCGTCCCGCGAGCACCCCTCGCGGACCCTCGTGGTCATCAAGCGCGTCTCCCGTTCACCGCGCGACCGCACGACGTCGAGGCTCGACGCCGAGGTGCGCGTCGGCGCGGAGGCGGGGACCGGCGAGACGGTCGTCCTGCGGCTGTACGGCGAGGTCATCAACCACGCCCAGTCGGTCGTCCTGCCGCTGCTCCTGCCGGACGCCCCGGTCGTGGCCTGGTGGCCGGTGAACGCGCCGCTCGACCCGGCCAAGGACCCGCTGGGCGCGCTCGCCCAGCGCCGCGTGACGGACACGTACGCGGCGGAGCAGCCCAACGACGAGCTGGAGGCCCGCGCCGGCGCCTACACGCCCGGTGACACGGACCTGTCGTGGACCCGGATCACGCCGTGGCGCTCCATGCTCGCCGCCGCTCTCGACCAGGTGGTCTGCAAGGTCAACTCGGTGGAGGTGGAGGGCGAGGAGTTCAACCCGAGCTGCGAGCTGCTCGCCATGTGGCTCGCGGACCGGCTCGCCGTGCCGGTCAAGCGGTCGGTGTCGTCGGGCCCCGGCCTGACGGCCGTACGCATGGAGACGGACTGCGGCGCCATCGTGCTCGACCGTCCGGACGGTTCGCTGGCCACGCTGTCGATCCAGGGTCAGCCGGACCGCGCGGTGGCGCTCAAGCGCCGCGAGACGTCCGAGCTGATCGCGGAGGAGCTGCGCCGCCTAGACCCGGACGACACGTACGCTGCCGCGCTGAAGTACGGCGTGCACCGGCTGGGTGAAGCGGCGGCGGCGCCGGACGGGCAGGGGCCCGCGGCCGACGCGGACGCTCCTGCGGCCGCTTCCGCTCCCGCGAAGAAGGCGGCGGCCAAGAAGGCGCCCGCCAAGTCCGCCGCCAAGAAGTCGGCTTCGAAGGCGGCCGCCAAGTGATGAGCACGGCACCCCAGTTGGTGGTGCACCGCGACAAGGAGCTGATGGCGCAGGCCGCCGCGGCCCGGCTCATCACGAAGATCGTGGACGCCCAGGCCGCCCGCGGCTACGCGTCCATCGTCCTGACGGGCGGGCGCAACGGCAACGGACTCCTGGCCGCCCTCGCGACCGCTCCCGCCCGGGACGCGGTCGACTGGACGCGCCTCGACCTGTGGTGGGGCGACGAGCGGTTCCTGCCGGACGGCGACCCCGAGCGGAACTACACGCAGGCCCGCGAGGCGCTCCTCGACTCGGTGCCGCTGAACCCGGACCGGGTCCACCCGATGCCGGCTTCGGACGGCCCGTACGAGCTGGATGCCGCCGCGCAGGTCTACGCCGCCGAACTGGCCGCCGCAGCGGGGCCGGAGGACCACGGTCCGGTGCCGACGTTCGACGTCCTGATGCTGGGAGTCGGCCCGGACACGCATGTCGCGTCGCTCTTCCCCGAGCTGCCGGCGGTCCGGGAGACCGAGCGCACCGTCGTCGGTGTGCACGGTGCGCCCAAGCCGCCGCCCAACCGCATCTCGCTCACGCTCCCGGCGATCCGGGCCGCGCGCGAAGTGTGGCTGCTCGCGGCGGGCGAGGACAAGGCGGAGGCCGCGGCCATCGCGCTGTCCGGCGCGGGCGAGATCCAGGCGCCGGCCGCGGGCGCGTACGGCCGCTCGCGCACGCTGTGGCTGCTCGACTCGGCGGCGGCCTCACAGCTCCCGCCCGAGCTGTATCCGCCGCACGTCGCCTGAGGCTCGCCACGCGCGAAGACACGAACGCAGGGGCCCCGCACCGAAGTTGGCCGGTGCGGGGCCCCTACGCGTGCGCCCTGTGATAGCTGCTGCCGTCGCGCTCCCGTACGAGCAGCCCGTCGTTCACGCAGTATCTGCGCAGCGCCGAGGTGTCCTCGTGGACGGTGCGGAACGCGTCGTTGACCTCACCCTCGGTGTAGGTGCGCTCGGTTTCGAAGAGCGTGCCCGTGAGGTGGACGAGGAGTTCGTGGCGCACGGTGGCGCGGACCGGGATCGAGGTGAGGCGTCCACGCGCGAAGAACCCCGTGAGGCGGCGCGGCACGGCGGGATGGATCTCCGCCGGGCGCTCGCGGCGGAACACGGAGGGGTCCGCGCGCAGCGTTCCGTCCGGCCGTCGCTCGACGAGCCCGGTGGAGACGAGGCGCCCCAGGTGCTTGCGGACGGCCGGGGAGTCCTCGTCGCGGGGCGCCAGCTCGTCCAGCACGATCCGCGCGTAGAGCTTCAGTCGTTCGGGGTCGGCGAGCGCGGACATGAGCTGGTCCATGAGGTCCTCCCGGCAGGTGACGCGACCGGAGCAGTGTCACCCGCCACAGACGGCGGCGCATCCCAATTAGATGCGCCGCCCAGCGATCTAACGGCCGCGCAGTTCGCGGTACTTGGCCACCAGCGCCTTGGTGGACGGGTCGAGTCCCGGCACGTCGGCGCCCTCCGTGAGGGCGGGCTCGATGCGCTTGGCGAGGACCTTGCCGAGCTCGACGCCCCACTGGTCGAAGGAGTCGATGTTCCAGACGGCGCCCTGGACGAACACCTTGTGCTCGTAGAGCGCGATGAGCTGGCCGAGGACGAACGGGGTGAGCCGCTTCGCCAGGAGCGTCGTCGTCGGGTGGTTGCCCCGGAACGTCTTGTGCGGCACGAGCTCCTCGGGCACCCCCTCGGCGCGGACCTCGGCCGGGGTCTTGCCGAAGGCGAGGGCCTGCGTCTGCGCGAAGAAGTTGGCCATCAGCAGGTCGTGCTGCGCGACGAGTCCCGGCAGCAGGTCCGCCACGGGCTCGGCGAATCCGATGAAGTCCGCCGGGATCAACTTCGTTCCCTGGTGGATCAGTTGGTAGTAGGCGTGCTGCCCGTTGGTGCCGGGGGTGCCCCAGACGACGGGGCCCGTCTGCCAGTCGACCTCCGTGCCGTCCCGCGTCACCGACTTGCCGTTCGACTCCATGTCGAGCTGCTGGAGATACGCCGTGAACCTGGAGAGGTAGTGCGAGTACGGGAGCACCGCGTGCGACTGCGCGTCGTGGAAGTTGCCGTACCAGATGCCCAGAAGGCCCATCAGAAGGGGAACGTTGGACTCGGCGGGGGCGGTGCGGAAGTGCTCGTCGACGAGGTGGAACCCGTCGAGCATCTCGCGGAAGGCGTCCGGGCCGATCGCGATCATCAGCGAGAGGCCGATGGCGGAGTCGTACGAGTAGCGGCCGCCTACCCAGTCCCAGAACTCGAACATGTTGGCCGTGTCGATGCCGAAGTCGGAGACCTTCTCGGCGTTCGTCGACAGGGCCACGAAGTGCTTGGCCACAGCCTCCTGGCCGGCCCTCAGACCGGTGAGGAGCCAGTTGCGCGCGGAGGTCGCGTTGGTGATCGTCTCGATCGTCGTGAACGTCTTCGACGCGATGATGAACAGGGTCTCGGCCGGGTCGAGGTCGCGGACGGCCTCGTGCAGGTCCGCACCGTCCACGTTCGACACAAAACGGACCGTCAGGTCCCGGTCGGTGAAGGACCGCAGGACCTCGTACGCCATCGCCGGACCGAGGTCGGAGCCGCCGATGCCGATGTTCACGACGTTCTTGATGCGCTTGCCGGTGTGGCCCGTCCATTCGCCCGAACGGACCCTGTCCGCGAAGGCGGCCATCTTGTCCAGCACGGCGTGCACCTGCGGGACGACATCGACGCCGTCGACCTCGATCACCGCATCGCGTGGGGCCCGCAGCGCCGTGTGCAGGACGGCCCGGTCCTCGGTCGTATTGATCTTCTCGCCGCGGAACATGGCGTCCCGCAGCCCGAAGACATCGGTCGCCGCGGCGAGCTCGCGCAGCAGGCGCAGCGTCTCGTCCGTGACCAGGTGCTTGGAGTAGTCGACGTGCAGATCGCCGACCTGGAGCGTGTAGTCGGAGCCGCGCGCCGGATCGGCGGCGAACAGCTCACGCAGCTGCACGTCCCCGAGTTCTTCCCGGTGCTTGGCGAGCGCCGTCCACTCGGGCATCTGATTGAGCCTACGGCTTTCTGCGTTCATCTCGGACTTCAGCCTTCTCTCGTACCCGCGTACGTACCTTGCCCCGCTGCTTGACCAACCTAATTGATCAGGGCCCGGTATACGGCATCTGTCCGGACCGCTACGGCCGAACGAGTCCGGCCGGACACTTGGGTGTGTCCGGCCGGTGCTCAAGTCCTAGATCTCGCCCCGCAGTTTGGCGAGCGCCTCCGCGAGGATCGCCTCGCCGTCCGCGTCGCTGCGCCGCTCGCGCACGTAGGCGAGGTGCGTCTTGTAGGGCTCGGTGCGCGGCGGGTCCGGCGGGTTGTCCCGGTCCTGCCCAGCAGGGAAGCCGCAGCGCGGACAGTCCCAAGTCTCCGGCACCTGCGCGTCGGAGGCGAAGCTCGGCTGCGTCTCGTGCCCGTTGGAGCACCAGAAGGAGATGCGCAGACGCGGCGCGGACTCGCCGCGCTCGGCCTCGCCCATCGGCCCCGCCCCGACCCGACTTCCTCGGATCGCGTTGCCACTTGCCACGGTCGTAACTCCCTGCGTGATGGTGCCGCGAAGCGTGTCGGCGTCTCGCTCCGCCGCGGGCGCCTCAGTCTACGTAAGGCCCAACGCGCGTCCAGTGATTGGAGTTACATCCCCGCCCCTAGACGCAAGCCCCATGATAGGCCGCGCCGGAGGGCGCGTACCGAACATGGGGCCTTATGTGCGCGATGTGCAGGTGCGACGGCGTCAGTTGTTGACCTTCATGAGCAGGCCGAGCACGACAATGCACGCGAACCACAGCAGACCGAGCACGATGGTGATGCGGTCCAGGTTGCGCTCGGCGACCGACGAGCCGCCGACGGACGACTGCATGCCGCCACCGAACATGTCGGAGAGACCGCCACCCTTTCCCTTGTGCATGAGCACAAGGAGCATCAGCAGCAGGCTGAAGACGATCAGGGCGATCGAGAACCCCATAACCACGGCTGGTCCCTACTTCCTGGCAATTCTCTCGGACTGATAGGTACTGCGATGAATCCGGACTGCGACTCATACGTGCTGCG
Organism: Streptomyces sp. NBC_01003; assembly: GCF_045162695.1. Taxonomy (NCBI): domain Bacteria; kingdom Bacillati; phylum Actinomycetota; class Actinomycetes; order Kitasatosporales; family Streptomycetaceae; genus Streptomyces; species Streptomyces sp. NBC_01003. The sequence goes on along the minus strand of NZ_CP108707.1, from coordinate 7,441,087 downwards.
GGGGCCCGGTGGAAAGCCACCCGGCCCCCGCAAGGGTACGACGTAACGCCGCTACCGCATACTCGCAACCTGTTCGTTCGCCTCGGGGGCGCTCTGTGTCGGTGTCGAGTGGCCGAACGCGCTCAACCCTTCGGGCCTCCGAGCGCTCGCCCTCTCGACAGCGACGCACCCCTGCGGCTCACTGGTCGCGGAAGCGGATGATCTTGACGAACTCCTCGGCGTCGAGCGCCGCGCCGCCGACGAGGGCGCCGTCGACGTCGGGCTTCGACATGATCTCCGCGACGTTCCCGGACTTCACCGAGCCGCCGTACTGGATGCGGACCTTGTCGGCCAGCTCCTGGGAGTACAGCTCGGCGAGCTTGCCGCGGATCGCCCCGCAGACCTCCTGGGCCTCGTCGGCGCCGCAGACCTTGCCGGTGCCGATCGCCCAGACCGGCTCGTACGCGACCACGATGGTCTCGGCCTGCTCGGCCGGGATGTCCTTGAGGCCGCCCTCGACCTGCGACAGCGTGTGGGCGACGTGGTCGCCCGCCTCGCGGACGTGGAGCTCCTCGCCGACGCAGAGGATCGGGGTCAGGCCGTGCTTGAAGGCGGCCTTCACCTTGGCGTTGCAGACTTCATCGGTCTCGTTGTGGTACTGGCGGCGCTCGGAGTGGCCTACCGCCACGAACGTGCACTTGAGCTTGGCGAGCATCGGGCCCGAGATCTCGCCGGTGTAGGCGCCGGAGTCGTGGGCCGAGATGTCCTGGGCGCCGTACTTGATCTTGAGCTTGTCGCCGTCGACCAGGGTCTGTACGGAGCGCAGGTCGGTGAAGGGCGGCAGAACCGCGACCTCGACGGCGTCGTAGTCCTTGTCGGACAGCGCGAAGGCGAGCTTCTGGACGTGGGCGATGGCCTCGAGGTGGTTGAGGTTCATCTTCCAGTTGCCCGCCATCAGCGGCGTGCGGGTGGTCATTGAGGTTCAGTCCTCCAGTGCGGCAAGGCCGGGGAGCGTCTTGCCCTCAAGGTATTCGAGGGAGGCGCCGCCGCCGGTCGAGATGTGGCCGAATGCATTCTCGTCGAAGCCGAGGAGCCGGACGGCCGCGGCTGAGTCGCCACCGCCGACGACCGTGAAGGCCGGGGAGTCGAGGAGCGCCTGGGCGACGGCCTTGGTGCCCTCGGCGTAGTCGGGGTGCTCGAAGACGCCCATCGGGCCGTTCCAGAAGACGGTCCCGGCGTCGGCGAGCTTCGATGCGTACAGCTTGCGGGTCTCCGGACCGATGTCGAGACCCTCCTGGTCGGCCGGGATGGCATCCGCGGCGACGGTGGTGGGGTTGGCCGGGGCCTTGGTCTTGAGGTCGGGGAACTCCGGCGAAACCAGGACGTCCACGGGGAGAACCAGCTCGACGCCGTTGTCCTCGGCGCGCTTGATGTACTCCTTGACGGCCGGGATCTGGTCCTCCTGGAGGAGGGAGATGCCGACCTCGTGGCCCTGGGCCTTGAGGAAGGTGTAGGCCATGCCGCCGCCGATGAGCAGGCGGTCGGCCTTGCCGAGCAGCTGGTCGATGACGGCGAGCTTGTCGGAGACCTTGGCCCCGCCGAGCGCGACGACGTACGGCCGCTTGACCTCGTCGGTGAGCTTCTTCAGGACGCCGACCTCGGTGGCGATGAGGTAGCCGGCGTAGTGCGGCAGGCGGGCCGGCAGGTCGTACACGGAGGCGTGCTTGCGGTGCACGGCGCCGAAGCCGTCGCCCACGTAGACGTCGGCGAGGGCTGCGAGCCGGTCGGCGAACTCGCCGCGCTCGGTGTCGTCCTTCGACGTCTCGCCGGCGTTGAAGCGGAGGTTCTCGATGACGGCGACCTGGCCGGGCTCCAGACCGTCCACCGCGTCGTGGGCGGCGGGACCGACGGTGTCCTGGGCGAAGGCGACCGGCTTGCCGAGGAGCTCGGCGAGGCGCTCGGCGGCCGGCAGCAGCGAGAACGCCGGGTCCGGGGCTCCCTTGGGGCGGCCCAGGTGGGAGGCGACGATCACCTTGGCGCCCGCGTCGGCCAGGGCCTTGACGGTGGGCAGGACGGCGCGGATGCGGCCGTCGTCGGTGATCTGGCCGTCGGCGAGAGGCACGTTGAGGTCGGCGCGGACGAAGACCCGCTTGCCCTCGACCCCTTCGGCGAGAAGTTCGTCGATCGTCTTCATGGCTGGACTCCTGGACTTCTTGGGTGGGCTGACGCACAACAGGGCCCGGACGGCGCGTCGTTGCGCGGTCCGGACCCTGTGCTCACATCGAGATGCCTGCTCTGGATTTAGAGCTGGCCGCCGACGAAGACCGTGAGGTCGACGAGACGGTTGGAGTAGCCCCACTCGTTGTCGTACCAGCCGAGGATCTTCACCGAGTTGCCTTCCTGGACCATGGTCAGGGAGGAGTCGAAGGTGCAGGACGCCGGGTCGCCGACGATGTCGGAGGAGACGATCGGGTCCTCGGTGTAGGACAGGTAGCCCTTGAGGTCGCCGTCCTCGGAGGCCTTCTTGAACGCGGCGTTGACCTCGTCCTTGGTGGTCTCGCGCGCCAGGGTGACGACCAGGTCGGTGGCCGAGCCCGTCGGGACCGGGACCCGCATCGCGATGCCGTCGAGCTTGCCCTTGAGCTGCGGGAGGACCAGGGCGGTCGCCTTGGCGGCACCGGTGGTGGTCGGAATGATGTTCTCGGCGGCGGCACGGGCGCGGCGCAGGTCCGAGTGCGGGAAGTCCAGGATGCGCTGGTCGTTCGTGTACGCGTGGACCGTGGTCATCAGGCCCTTGACGATGCCGAAGTTCTCGTCGAGAACCTTGGCCATCGGCGCCACACAGTTGGTGGTGCAGGACGCGTTCGAAATGACGTGGTCCGTCGCCGGGTTGTACTGGTCCTGGTTGACGCCCATCACGATGGTGATGTCCTCGTCCTTGGCCGGAGCCGAGATGAGGACCTTCTTGGCGCCGCCGGCGATGTGCTTCTCGGCGTCGGCCTTCTTCGTGAAGATGCCGGTCGACTCGATGACGATGTCGACACCCAGCTCGCCCCACGGGATGTCCGCGGGGTTGCGCTCGGAAAGGACCTTGATGCTGTGGCCGTCCACGGTGATCGTGTCGACGGTGTGCGTGACCTCGGCCTTCAGGCGGCCGAGGATGGTGTCGTACTTCAGAAGGTGTGCGGTGGTCGCGGTGTCACCAAGGTCGTTGACAGCCACGATCTCGATGTCTGCACCCTGCTCAAGCAGCGCGCGGAAGTAGTTACGCCCGATGCGGCCAAAGCCGTTGATGCCTACGCGGATCGTCACGAACCGATCTCCTCGTTGGTACGCCGGTTTTAGACGCCGGCGAGTTGTATGGGATGTCCCCGACCGCCTCCGACCCTACCTCTCCGAAGCCCTCCGGGTGACATTGAGTGGGCCCTTGTGCGGCCCGGCGGCCCGTACCGCCCAGTAGGGGCTCGGACCGCCGGGATTCCCGCTCATCTGGCGCTTTTCGCGAAAAGTGAGCGGGGTATTTTGTCCGCTTTTCGGACCGGCCTTTCTCAGCTCCTCAGAGAGGCCAGCGCCTTCCCCACGAGCACGCTGCGCTCGGCCGCCGTGGCGACGTGTTCGAGACCGAATCCGAGGAGCACGGTGTCCCTTGTGCTGACGGCTCCATATGTCTTGAACAGTTCACCCGCCCGGGCCCAGTCCTTGGTGACGACGGGGCTGCCCGGGGGCGGGCCCGCGACCTTCCAGGCACCGAACGACGACTCGAAGCCCTCGGTCTCCTTCGCGGCGCCGCCGGTCACGACGGACGCGTTGTCGGCGAGGACGCCGTGGCCGCCGCTGCCGGGGTCGGTGATGTAGCTGAGCGAGACCTCGACCGTCTTTCCGGCGTAGGCGCTCAGGTCGAAGGTCACCGGCTTCCAGCCGTCCGAGGCGCCCGTGAGACTGTTCCAGGAGCCGGAGGTGCCGGTGGCCGTGCAGCCCGCGCTGCCGGGCGTCAGATAGCGCTTGAGGGCCGGGTGCTCCTTGATCAGGAATCCGGCTTCGCACTCGGCGGGGACGGCGTTCGTCGTGGCGCCGCCGGCCTCGGGCAGCGTCGTCCAGTCCTCGGCGCCCGCCGTGTGCGCCTCCAGCACCGCGTGGTCGTAGCCGGGCTCGGTGTCCCACAGGAGCTGGAACTTCAGGGCCGGCTTGTCCGCGGCGGAGACCCCGGTGAGGTCGATGGTGCGGGTCAGGCGCTTCCACCCGTCGTCCGTGTGCACGGCGGCGGCCATGGAGCTGCCCTCGTAGGGGCTGTACGGGTTGGGGGTGCCCGCGTACGCACCGGCGCCCGCGCTCGTGAACTGCGGGTAGTCGGCCTTGGACAGCACGTCGGAGGTGGCCTGGTAGGTCGCGGCGATGTTCAGCGGGTTGCCGGGAGCGTCGCCGAGGCCCGCGGCAGCGCCGGTCAGCACGCCGGATCCGGCGAACTTCGAGGCGCCGGGTGTCGACGTACGCGAGTACGCGCCCAGGTAGTACTGGCTGAAGTCGTTGGTGGTGGTGTCGCCGATGTTGACGGAGCCGCCCGCCTGCTCACCGGCCTCGATCAGCTTGCCGCCCTCGTTGAGGTAGTCGCGCAGGGCGAGCTGGGTGGTGAGACCCGGGCGGTCGGCGCCCGTGTAGTGGACGACGGTCCTGAAGTGGTCGAGCACCGCGAGTGCGTCCGGGGCGCCCTGCGTGGCGACGTTCCACACGAGCGGGGTGCGGCCGTTCGCCTTCAGCGCGTCCACGTACGCCTTGCTCTGCTGGCCTGTGGCGTCGTTCTCGGCGACGACGAGGGTGTCGGCCCTGGGGCGCTCGGCCACGGTGTACGTGAAGTGGTCGCTGGAGGTGCGCTTCCCGGACTTGGTGCGTCCGGTGAACCAGACCTCGACCTTGTCGCCCGGGTCCGCGTCCTCGATCCTCGCGCGGTACGCGTCGAAGTGGAGGTTGTCCTCGCCGCCGTAGGTCTCGCCGCCCTTCCAGGCGCGCAGGTCCTCGTCGTGCGTACGGCCGCCGTCGACACGGTAATTGAGCTCCTTGTCGCGCACCGACTTGCGGGCGGTCACGGAGACTTCCTGGTCGGCGCCGCGCGCGTACGAGGTGCTGAAGGCGGCCGGGGTGAAGTCGGGGGCGTCGAGGCCGACCGAGGAGGACGGCTGATCGGGGTGCGCCGCGGTCTCGGCCACGGAGAGCGCGAAGGGGATGTTCTTGGCGAACTCCTGCTGGATGAGTTTCTCGTCGTCCGGGAAGGTGAAGACCGACTCGCAGTCCTCGGGGCGCCACTGGTCGTCCGGGTCGACGGCCGACGCGGTCTGACACTCGCTCATCTCCGGCGTGAACATCCCGATGCCGTTGACGTTGCCCGCGTGCCCGTCGGCCTCGCCGTTGGTGGTGTACAGCTCGGAGGAGACCTGCGGGTGGTAGCCGGGGATCGCGGAGTTCTCGGGGGTCCCGGCGAGCGCCTTGTAGAGCACGTCGTCCGGTGTCGGGGTGGCCACCTGCCAGCCCACTCCGTAGAGCAGCAGCTGGGCCGCGGAGTGGTAGTTGATGGCGTACCGGAAGTCGATGCGCTTCTCGAAGGCGTCGAGGGCCTTCGTCTCGGGCTCGGAGCCGGGGCTCGCGCCGCGGTAGGTCTCGCTTGCGGGGCTCGGGGACGAACCCTCGTCGTCGTAGCCCCACTTGTAGGCGAAGTTGCGGTTGAGGTCGACGCCGTCGCCCGTGGTGATCGCGCCGTCGCCGTTCACGTCCCGCATGTTCTTGCGCCACTGGCGGTCGCCGTCGGGGTTGAACGTCCAGTCGTATCCGTCGGGGTTGGCGGACAGGACGAACCACATCTCGGTGGAGTCGACGATCTTCTTGATGCGCTTGTCCTTGGAGTAGTTGTCCAAGTAGTAGTGCATCAGGCGGCGGGTCATCTCGGGGGTGATCCACTCGCGGGCGTGCTGGTTGGACATGTAGAGCACGGACGGCTTGGCGCCGTCCCTCGTCGTACGGGCGCCCTTGGTGAGCTTGAGCGCGAGGATGTCCTGGCCCTGGAGCGTCTTGCCGATGGAGACGACCTTGGTGAGGCCGGGGTGCGCCTGGCCCGTCCTGACGATCTCCTCCTGGAGATTGCCCTTGCCGCTGTAGGGGCGGAACACGCCGTCGCCCGCGGCCGCCACGCGCGCTCGCGCCTTGGCGGAGAGCGTGTGCTCGGTGAGCTCGACGCCCTTCCTCTCCAGCTGCTCGGCCTGCTTGTCGGTGAGGTAGACCTCGACCTCGGCCTTCCCCTTCTCGGGGGCCTGCTCGCCGAGTTCGTGTCCGTCCTGTCCGGCCGCGAGGAGCAGGGGTACCTGCTCCTTCGTGACCTCGGCGCGGAACACCTTGACCGGATCGGAGTCCGACCGGGGTGCACCGCCGCTCTCCGCCTGGGCGACGGGCGTCAGTCCCGCGCTTCCCAGTCCGCCCAGTACGAGTGCCGTGGCCGCGAGGATCGATCTCGCTCTTCGTCTCATGAGCCCCCCTTGCAGTTGTGTACCGCAGAAGCAGGTGAGTACCGCAGAAGCTGTGGTGAACCGCAGAAGCGGCTGTTCACCGCAGAAGCGAACAGACGCCAGACTCATGACAGTTCATGGTCAAGTCAAGGGCGCGTCAAAGGGGGCCCCTCACGCCTTGCACGGTCCCCATGGGCAGCGAAAACGCCGGTGCCCGGGCCCCGGCAGGGCGCAGGCACCGGCGTGAGGCATTCCGCTCGGGGGTCAGCCGGCGAGGTTGTCGGCCATCTCCTCGCTGATGTTCGACTCCGTGCCCGGGATGCCCATGTCCTGGGCCCGCTTGTCGGCCATCGCGAGCAGGCGGCGGATGCGGCCCGCGACGGCGTCCTTCGTCAGCGGCGGGTCGGCGAGCGCACCCAGCTCCTCCAGGGAGGCCTGCTTGTGCTCCATGCGCAGCCGGCCGGCGGCCGCGAGGTGCTCAGGCACCTCGTCGGCGAGGATCTCCAGGGCGCGCTGCACGCGGGCCCCGGCCGCGACGGCGGCGCGCGCCGAGCGGCGCAGGTTCGCGTCGTCGAAGTTGGCCAGGCGGTTGGCGGTGGCGCGGACCTCGCGCCGCATCCGCCGCTCCTCCCAGGCGAGCACCGACTCGTGCGCCCCCATGCGGGTGAGCAGGGCGCCGATGGCGTCCCCGTCCCGTACGACGACACGGTCCACACCCCGTACCTCACGGGCCTTGCCCGCGATCTGGAGGCGGCGTGCGGCCCCGACCAGGGCCAGCGCGGCCTCCGGGCCGGGGCAGGTCACCTCAAGGGAGGAGGAGCGCCCGGGCTCGGTGAGCGAGCCGTGCGCCAGGAAGGCCCCGCGCCAGGCGGCCTCGGCGTCGCAGGTGGCCCCCGAGACCACCTGCGGCGGGAGACCCCGGATCGGGCGGCCGCGGCCGTCGACGAGACCGGTCTGGCGCGCCAGCTGGTCACCGCCGGCCACGACCCGTACGACGAAGCGCGAGCCCCGGCGCAGTCCGCCGGGCGCCATCACGATCAGTTCCGAGCTGTGCCCGAAGATCTCGAGGATGTCCCGCTTCAGCCGTCGTGCCGCCATCGCGGTGTCCAGCTCCGCCTCGATCACGATGCGGCCGCTCACCAGGTGGAGCCCGCCCGCGAAGCGCAGGATGGCCGAGACCTCTGCCTTTCTGCAGCAGGTCCGGGTGACGGGAAGCCGGGAAATCTCGTCCTTCACCGCTGCCGTCATCGCCATGGGCCGATCCTTCCATGCATCCGAAAAATACGGTCGTACGCGGCGGCCAACAGCTCCGGATCGTGCCTCGGAGTCCCGTCGGGCCTGGCCACAGGCGCCAGCTCGACCGCAGCGCCGAAGCCCTCCTTGGCGGCGTCGGTCAGGGACTCGCGGTCGGGCACGGCGGCCTCGTCGGCCAGCACCACGTCCAGGGCGAGTTTAGGGGCGTGTCGTCCCAAAACCTCCAAATGACGCTGCGGTGAGAACCCCTCGGTTTCTCCGGGCTGCGGCGCGAGGTTCAGCGAGAGGACCCTGCGGGCCTTCGTCGCCATCAGCGCGTCGAGCAGCTCGGGGACCAACAGATGCGGGATGACGGAGGAGAACCAGGAGCCGGGGCCGAGCACCACCCAGTCGGCGTCGAGCACCGCGGCGACCGCCTCGGGGACGGCCGGCGGGTCGTGCGGCACGAGGTGCACGGACTGCACCTCGCCGGGGGTGAGCGCCACCGTGGCCTGGCCGCGCACCGTGTCGATGTCATCGGGGCGGGCCGGGTCGTGCCCCTTGACCAGGGCCTGGAGCTCCAGCGGCACCGCGGACATGGGCAGTACACGCCCCTGCGCACCCAGCAGCTTGCCGACCAGGTCGAGGGCCTGCACATGGTCGCCGAGCTGCTCCCACAGAGCGACGATGAGCAGATTGCCGACGGCGTGCTCGTGCAGGTCGCCCTGGGACTGGAAACGGTGCTGGATGACGCGGGCCCAGGTCTGGCCCCAGTCGTCGTCGCCGCACAGGGCCGCGAGGGCCTTGCGCAGGTCGCCGGGCGGCAGGACGCCCAGCTCGTCGCGGAGGCGGCCGCTGGAGCCGCCGTCGTCGGCGACGGTCACCACGGCGGTGAGGTCGCCGGTGATGCGCCGCAGGGCCGCCAGTGACGCGGACAGGCCCATGCCGCCGCCGAGGGCGACGACCTTGGGCTGGCCGCCGCGCCGGCGGCTCGTGGGAGGGGTGACCCGGCGGAGCCTGCTGCCGAGCCGGAGTGTGCGACCGGTCATTCGCGGCCCATGTCCCGGTGGACGACCACGGTCTCCACGCCTTCCGCCGCGATGCGCGCGGCGAGCTTCTCCGACATCGCGACGGAGCGGTGCTTGCCTCCGGTGCAGCCGACCGCGATCGTCACGTACCGCTTGCCCTCGCGGCGGTATCCGGCGGCGATGAGCTGGAGCAGCTCGGTGTACCGGTCCAGGAACTCCTTGGCGCCGGGCTGGCCGAAGACGTAGTTCGCCACCTCTTCGTTCAGGCCGGTGAAGGGGCGCAGCTCGGGGACCCAGTGCGGGTTCGGCAGGAAGCGCATGTCGACGACCAGGTCGGCGTCGACGGGCAGGCCGTACTTGAAGCCGAACGACATGACCGTGGCCCGCAGCTCGGGCTCCTCGTCGCCGGCGAACTGGGCGTCCATCTTGGCGCGCAGCTCGTGCACGTTCAGGCTGGAGGTGTCGATGACCAGGTCGGCGTCGCCGCGCAGCTCGCGCAGGAGCGTGCGCTCGGCCGCGATCCCGTCGACGATGCGGCCGTCGCCCTGGAGGGGGTGCGGGCGGCGCACCGACTCGAAGCGGCGCACCAGGGCCTCGTCGGAGGACTCCAGGAACACGATGCGCCGGGTGACCTGGCGGGACTCCAGGTCGGCGAGGGACTGGTGGAGGTCGTCGAAGAAGCGGCGGCCGCGCACGTCGACGACGACGGCGATCCGGGCGACATTGCCCTGGGAGCGGGCGCCGAGCTCGACCATCGTGGGGATCAGCGCGGGCGGCAGGTTGTCGACGACGAACCAGCCGAGGTCCTCCAGACACTTGGCGGCCGTGGAACGCCCGGCGCCGGACATCCCGGAGATGATCACCAGCTCGGGGATCGCCGCTTCGGCCGCCCCGGGGGTCTCGCTCGTCGTACCCGTACTCACCTGTGCTCCGTCTGTCTCCGCCGCCTGGCCCGCCGGGTCATCGGGGGCCGACTGTGGTGCCTGTTCGCCCTGCTCGTTCTCGTTCATGGCTCCTGCCCCCGTCGTCCTTCCGAGGTGGCCACGGCCGTGGCCGTGGGGTCCTCGTCTTCAATGATCTCTCCTGTGGCCGTGTTCACGGCCGGTGCGGCGGGCTCCGCGCTCGCGAAGGCCGCCACGATCGTCTCTGCCGTCTTGCGGCCTATGCCGGGAACCTCGCAGATCTGATCGATTGTGGCCGATCGCAGGCGCTTCACCGAACCGAAGTGCTTGATCAGGGACTGCTTGCGCGCGTCCCCGAGACCGGGCACCTCGTCGAGCGGCCCGGCCCGGAAGCGCTTGGCCCGCTTGGCGCGCTGGTACGTGATCGCGAAGCGGTGCGCCTCGTCACGCACGCGCTGGAGAAGATAGAGGCCCTCGCTGGTGCGCGGAAGGATCACCGGGTCGTCCTCGTCGGGCACCCAGACCTCTTCGAGGCGCTTGGCCAGGCCGCATACCGCGATGTCGTCGATGCCCAGCTCGTCCAGCGCCCGCTTGGCCGCCGCGACCTGCGGCTGCCCGCCGTCGACGACGACCAGCTGGGGCGGGTAGGCGAACCGCTTGGGGCGACCGTCGTCCTCGGTGAGACGGGACTCGAGCGGGCCGTCCTCGTCCGTCAGCTCGGCGTCGGACCACTCCCCCGACTTCTCCTGCGCCGCCAGATAGCGCTTGAAGCGGCGCGTGATCACCTCGTGCATGGAGCGGACGTCGTCCTGCCCCTCGAAGCCCTTGATCTGGAAGCGCCGGTACTCGCTCTTCCTGGCCAGTCCGTCCTCGAAGACGACCATCGAGGCCACGACGTCGTCGCCCTGGAGGTGGGAGATGTCGTAGCACTCGATGCGCAGCGGGGCGCTGTCCAGCTCGAGAGCCCCGGCGATCTCCTCCAGGGCGCGCGAGCGCGTGGTGAGGTCGGAGGCGCGCTTGGTCTTGTGGAGCGCGAGCGCCTGCTGCGCGTTCCTGTGGACCGTCTCCATGAGGGCCTTTTTGTCGCCGCGCTGCGGGATCCTCAGCGACACGTTCGACCCGCGGCGCGTGGTGAGCCACTCCTGTACGGGTTCCAGGGGCTCGGGCAGCGCGGGCACGAGGACCTCCTTGGGCACGGCGTCCCCGCGCTCCTCGCCGTACAGCTGCTGGAGCGCGTGCTCGACGAGGTCACCGCTGGTGACCGCCTCGACCTTGTCCGTGACCCAGCCGCGCTGGCCGCGCACGCGCCCGCCCCGCACATGGAAGATCTGCACGGCGGCCTCGAGCTCGTCCTCGGCGAGGGCGATCAGGTCGGCGTCCGTGGCATCGGCGAGGACGACGGCGCTCTTCTCCATCGCCTTGCGCAGCGCCTCTATGTCGTCACGCAGGCGCGCGGCGCGCTCGTACTCCATCTCCTCGGCGGCATCCGTCATGTCCTTCTCGAGACGGCGGATGTACGTGCCGGTGCGGCCGGTCATGAAGTCGCAGAAGTCCTCCGCCAGTTCGCGGTGCTCCTCGGGCGAGACGCGGCCCACGCAGGGGGCCGAGCACTTGCCGATGTAGCCGAGGAGGCAGGGGCGGCCGGTGCGGGCGGCGTTCTTGAAGACGCCGGCGGAGCAGGTGCGGACCGGGAAGACACGAAGCAGCAGGTCGACGGTGTCGCGGATGGCCCAGGCATGCCCGTAGGGACCGAAGTAGCGCACGCCCTTCTTCTTCTGGCCGCGCATGACCTGCACGCGCGGGAACTCCTCGTTCATCGTCACCGCGAGGTAGGGATAGCTCTTGTCGTCGCGGTACTTGACGTTGAACCGGGGGTCGTACTCCTTGATCCAGGAGTACTCCAGCTGGAGCGCCTCGACCTCCGTGGACACCACGGTCCACTCCACGGACGCGGCCGTGGTGACCATGGTGCGGGTGCGGGGGTGCAGGTTCGCCAGGTCCTGGAAGTAGTTGGCCAGGCGCTGGCGCAGGCTTTTCGCCTTCCCGACGTAGATCACCCGACGGTGCTCGTCACGGAACCTGTACACCCCTGGGGAGTCCGGGATCTGTCCCGGCTGGGGGCGGTAGCTGGAAGGGTCGGCCATGTCAGACACCCTACTTGCGGCCACCGACAGTGAGGTTGCCCGCGCGTTTCCCGGAGCGGTCCGGCGCCCGCCCGGCGAGACGGTTTGCGCAGCGAGTCTTGTCCGGTTCAGATCAACACGCTTCAATGCCGGGTGAATTGGGGCCGCGCGCCCCGGCCGGACGGCCGTTGTGAGGATGCACGGGGGAGGGCCCTGGATGTCGTACGGCACACAGCACGCGGACGCCGGCGTGCCCGCGCTGGAGACGGCCCTGCGGGCGGGGCCCTTCCATGTCGCCCTGCGGGCCGCGATCACCGCGCGCGGGCTGCCGCTGCACCGTGTGCAGCACCATCTGACCCGGCGCGGCGTCACGGTCGGTGTCACCAGTCTGAGCTACTGGCAGCAGGGGGCGAGGCGCCCGCAGCGCACCGAGTCGCTGCGGGCCGTGCGCGCCCTGGAGGAGATCCTGGACCTGCCCGACGAGTCCCTGATCCGGCTGCTCGCCAAGGAGGAGGAACACGCGGCCCGCCAGCGCCCCTCGACCCGTTCCTACCGCTCGCTCGTCGAGGCCTCGGGCGTCCTCGAACAGTTCCTCGCCGAGCTCGGCTCACCCCCGGACGGCGGTCTGCACACGGTCGGCCACCACGAGCGGGTGCGGATCGGGGCGCGCCGCGAGCTCCTCAGCCTCGACTCGCAGCACATCGTGCGCGCCCACCAGGACGGCGTGGACCGCTATGTGGCCGTCCACCACGGAGACCCGGGATGCAGCACCGATCACATCTCGGTGCGCGCCCTGGAGAACTGCCGTACGGGGCGGGTGCGCCGACACCGCGGGACGGGCGTCGTCGTGGCGGAGCTGCTCTTCGACGCGCGGCTGCGGGCCGGCGACACGTTTCTCTTCCGCTACGGCTTCGAGGACGGCACGGCGGGCCCCTCATCGGAGTATCTGCGCGGCTTCGGCTTCGCGGGCGGGCAGTACGCGCTCCAGGTCAGATTCACCGAGGGCGTCCTGCCCGTGCGCTGCCACCGCTTCACCCAGCCCTCGGCGGCGGCCCCGCGCGGCGGCCGTCAGGACCTGACGCTCAGCGCGAGCCACCGCGCCGTCCATGTGGTGGAGCCGCAGGTGCGGGCGGGGATCCTGGGGATCGGGTGGGACTGGGAGTGAGAGGTCTGGGAGTGAGGGGACTGGGAGTGATCGGCAGGGTGGGGCCGATCAGGTGGGGGCTCTGGGGCTGATCGGCTGGGGCTCGGACTCTTCCGGGGCCGGGTCCGGCTCCGGGTCTGGCTCCGCGTCCGCGTCCGTGTCCCGGTCAGGGTCCGGGTCCGGGTCCGGTCAGGCTTCCGGGCCCGCGACGATCTTGCCGTTCTTCACCACGACCGGCACCTTCGCCAGCGGCTGCGTCGCCGGGTCGTGCAGCACCCTGCCGGTCTCGGCGTCGAACTTGCTGCCGTGGCAGGAGCACGTGAGTTCGGTGCCCTCCAGCATGCTGATGGGGCACCCCGCGTGCGTGCAGATGGTGCTGAACGCGGCGTATTTGTCGGCCGCCGGACGGCTGACCACCACGTTCTCGTCCCGGTACAGCTTGACGCCGCCCACGGGCACCTCGTCGGCCTTGCCGAGGTCGACCGGGGCCGTCGGCGCCGTATCCGCGGCGTCGTCCGATCCGCCCGTCGAGCAGGCGGCGATCCCGAGCCCCGCGGTCCCGGCGAGGGCGGCACCCCGCAACACGGTTCGACGGGCGGGCGGCGTGCCGGGCATGCGGACTCCAGAGATCGGGCGGGGTGGGGCGGCCGCTGCTGCACGCCAAGGCGCACATCGGTCGCAGATCCGACCATACCGGTGGGGCGCGTGACGGCTCGGGGGGACCCTCTCGTCCAGCCTCGGCTTCGCGCCCACCTCTCTGCGCATGGCCGCGACGGTCGCCACGTCCACCGCCATCCCGGTGGCCACGCTGTGTCCCGACACGAAGGGTCTGCCCGAGTCGGTCCCGGACGTGCCCGCTTCCGGTCGGGGCGGTGTGCCCGAGCCCGCGAGCCTCTAGCCTGTGCCTCGCTGCTACCCCTCCGATCCACCGCACCCACGCAGTTCAGCACTCCGGCACTGCCGCACCGCTCCGCCGTTCAGCCCGAAAGGAACCACCCGTGATAGTCGTCGCCGGAGAGGCCCTGATCGACCTCGTGCCGCAGGGCGGGGCCGCCGATGACGGTGGCGACCTGCCCGCGCTCGCGCCCCGGCTCGGCGGCGGCCCCTTCAACACCGCGGTGGCCGTCGGCCGGCTCGGCTCCCCCGTGGCCTTCTGCTCACGGGTCTCCCGCGACGCGTTCGGCGAGGCGCTGCTCGGCGGGCTCGCGCGGGCGGGTGTCGACGTGTCGTACGTCCAGCGGGGCGACGAACCGACGACGCTGGCGGTCGCGTCGATCGCCGCGGACGGATCGGCCGGTTACTCGTTCTACGTCGAGGGCACGGCCGACCGGCTCTTCTCGGTGCCCGACCGGCTCCCGCCGGGCACACGCGCGGTGTCGTTCGGTACGTGCTCGCTGGTTCTCGAGCCGGGCGCGAGCGCGTACGAGGAGCTGATGCGGTCGGCCTCGGCCCAGGGCGTGTTCACCGCGCTCGACCCGAACATCCGGGCCGGCCTCATCCCCGACCCGGACGCGTACCGGACGCGCTTCAAGAGCTGGCTCCCCTCAACCGGCCTGCTCAAGCTGTCCGAGGAGGACGCCCGGTGGCTGGGCGGCACCCCGCAGGAGTGGCTGGCCTCGGGTCCCGCGGCCGTCGTGATCACGCGGGGCGGCGACGGCCTGACGGTCTTCACGCCGGGCGGTGCGCGCTACGACGTACCGGGTGAGCGGGTCGATGTCGTCGACACGATCGGCGCGGGCGACACCGTGAACGCGGCGCTGATGCACGGTCTGGCCGCGTGGGACGCGCTGTCCGTGGAGGCGGTGAAGGGCCTGGGCGAGGACGACTGGCACCGGCTGCTGCGGTTCGCCGCACGCGCGGCCGCGGTCACCTGCTCGCGGGCGGGCGCTGAACCCCCGTACGCATCCGAACTCCCGCCGCTGTAGCCGCCGTTCGCTCGCTTTCGGGTCAGCCCTTGACCGCGCGCAGCGCCCCGGGCCTGCGGCCGTTGAGTCGGTCGAGGGCGGCCGAGCTGGCGTCGTCGGCCGGGAGGTGGACGACGAGGCGCTGGCCGTCGCCGTCGGGCAGGGACAGCGTCTCGAACGCCAGGCGCAGTGAGCCGACCTCGGGGTGCGCGACGACGTCCACGCCGGTACGCCGGGGCAGGGAGGGCACGGCGGCGAGCCGGTCCGCGAAGGGCGCCCCCGCGGTGACGGTCAGCTCGTCGGCGAGCGCGGCGACGTGCGGGTCGTGGATCGATGCCCCGTGCCGCAGGTGTGAGACCTGCTCGTCGGCCACGCGGTCCCATTCGGCGTACGCGGTGCGGGCGCGCTCGTCGGTGAAGACGTACCGCACGATGTTCGGCTGCCGGGCGTCGAGGATGCCGAGTGGGCGGGCGTACCGGTCGTAGGCGTCGGTGTGGGCGATGACGTCGCCGATCCAGTTGACCAGGACGGCCGGGGTGGATTCGAGGCGGTCGAGGAGTGCGCGCACGGTGGGCCGGATCGTGCGCAAGGGGGGAACGGCCGCGGCCCCGGCGCAGAACACGGCATCCCCGCCGGACTCCTTCGCGAGGCGGCGGAGCAGGAAGCGCTCGTCGACGGGCAGGAGCAGCGCGTCGGCGAGGGCGCCGAGGACCGGGGGTGACGGATTGCGATCGCGGCCCTGTTCGAGACGGGTGAGGTATTCGACGCTGATGCCGGCGAGCGTGGCCAGCTCGGAGCGCCGCAGGCCCGGGGTGCGGCGCCGTGCGCCGGTGGGCAGTCCCACCTCGGCGGGTGTGACCGCTTCGCGCCGGGTGCGCAGATAGGTGCCCAACTCGTTGTCGCTCACCCGTCGAACGTATCAACGTAAGGGGTCGCTGATCGTGGCCCTGTCACTACCAGTCTTGGCCCGGCCTTCCTCCGGTCCGCCGGTGACCGCACGGTGGACGCATGACCTACGACGACAACTCCGCCGCCACTGCCACGACTTCGGCCACCGCACTGCCTCTGGCGGCCGGCGACTGGACGCTCGACCCGCTGCACTCGGCGGTGAACTTCACCATCCGGCACCTCGGGATCGCGAAGGTGCGGGGGCGCTTCGCGCAGGTGGAGGCCGCGCTGCACATCGGCGAGAGGGTGGACGACATCAGGGTGAACGCCACCATCGCACTGGCCTCGATCGACACGGGCAACGCCGACCGTGACGCGCACGTCCGCCAGGCCGATCTGCTGGACGTGGAGCTCCGTCCGACGATGACCTACGTCTCGCACGGCGTGTCGGGGAAGGACGACGACTGGTCCCTGGAGGGCGAGTTGACCATCGGTGACGTGACGCGGCCGGTGGCGCTCGCCGTGGAGTTCGGCGGGCTGGTGGACGTGCCGATGGACGGGAGCCGGCATGCGGGGTTCGAGGCGACGGGCGAGATCCGGCGGAGCGACTTCGGCCTGGACTTCGGGGCCGGCCTTCTTGGTGATGTTGTCAAGATTCAGCTGGACATGCAGTTCGTCGAGCCGCAGGGCCAGGGTGGCTGACAGATGAACGCGCGGCGCCCCACGGGGAGTTCCCGTGGGGCGCCAGGCGTTTTTCGTGCGGTCCTGGACCGCCCGCGGTCAGGCCTTGCCGGCCCGCGTGGACTTGGTCGCGGTCTTCTTGGCGGCCGTGACCTTCTTCGCCGCGGCCTTCGTGGCGGTCTTGCCGACCGCCGTGGTGTTGGCCCTGGCCACCTTCTTCGCCGGGGCCTTCGCACTCGCCGAGACGGTCTTCTTCGCGGCCGCGGCCTTCTTCGCCGTGGCCACCGTCTTCTTCGTACGCGCCGCGGGCACCGACGCGTCGCTGAACCGGTCGGCGCCAAGGATGTCGCGCAGGAACTTGCCGGTGTGACTGGCCGGTTCGCCCGCGACCTCTTCGGGGGTGCCCTCGGCGACGACGAGGCCACCGCCGTTACCGCCCTCGGGGCCCATGTCGACGACCCAGTCGGCGGTCTTGATGACGTCGAGGTTGTGCTCGATGACGATCACCGAGTTCCCCTTGTCGACGAGGCCCGACAGGACGGTGATGAGCTTGCTGATGTCCTCGAAGTGCAGACCGGTGGTCGGCTCGTCGAGAACGTAGACGGTGCGTCCCGTGGACCGCTTCTGCAGCTCGCTGGCCAGCTTCACGCGCTGCGCCTCGCCTCCGGAGAGGGTCGGCGCGGACTGCCCGAGCCGGACGTAGCCGAGGCCGACGTCGTTCAGCGTGCGCAGGTGGCGGGCGATGCCCGGGACCGCCTCGAAGAAACCGAGCGCCTCCTCGATGGGCATGTCCAGGACCTCGGCGATGGACTTGCCCTTGTAGTGGACGTCCAGCGTCTCGCGGTTGTAGCGCGCCCCGTGGCAGACCTCGCACGGGACGTAGACGTCCGGCAGGAAGTTCATCTCGATCTTGATGGTGCCGTCGCCGGAACAGTTCTCGCAGCGGCCGCCCTTGACGTTGAAGGAGAAGCGTCCGGGCAGATAGCCGCGGACCTTCGCCTCGGTCGTCTCGGCGAACAGCTTGCGGACGTGGTCGAAGACTCCGGTGTACGTCGCCGGGTTCGAGCGCGGGGTGCGGCCGATCGGCGACTGGTCGACGTGCACGACCTTGTCGACCAGGTCGTCGCCCTCCACGCGCGTGTGCCGCCCGGGAACGTTGCGCGCCCCGTTCAGCTCGCGGGCGAGGTGTGTGTACAGGATGTCGTTGACCAGCGTCGACTTGCCGGAACCGGAGACACCGGTGACCGCGGTCAGGACGCCGAGCGGGAACGACACGTCGATGTCGCGCAGGTTGTTCTCGCGGGCGCCGTGCACGGTCAGCTTGCGGGTCGGGTCCACGGGGCGCCGGATGTCCGGCAGCGGGATGGACTTCTTGCCCGACAGGTACTGGCCGGTCATCGACTCGGCGTTGGCGAGCAGCTCCTTCAAGGGACCGCTGTGTACGACCTTGCCGCCGTGCTCACCCGCGCCGGGGCCGATGTCGACGACCCAGTCGGCGACCTTGATGGTGTCCTCGTCGTGCTCGACGACGATGAGCGTGTTACCCATGTCGCGCAGCCGTACGAGGGTCTCGATCAGGCGGTGGTTGTCGCGCTGGTGCAGGCCGATCGAGGGCTCGTCCAGGACGTAGAGCACGCCGACCAGGCCGGAGCCGATCTGTGTCGCGAGGCGGATGCGCTGGGCCTCGCCGCCGGAGAGGGTGCCGGCCGCGCGGTTGAGCGAGAGGTAGTCGAGGCCCACGTCGACGAGGAACCGCAGCCGCTCGTTGACCTCCTTGAGGACCCGCTCGGCGATCTTCTTGTCGCGCGCGTTGAGCTTCAGCTCGCCCAGGAAGTCCGCGCAGTCGCTGATGGACATCGCGGAGACCTCGGCGATGGACTTCTCCATCACCGTGACGGCGAGAACGATCGGCTTCAGGCGCGTGCCCTCACAGGTGGGGCAGGGCACCTCGCGCATGTAGCCCTCGAAGCGCTCGCGGCTGGAGTCGCTCTCGGCCTCGCTGTGGCGCCGCTTGACGAACGGGACGGCGCCCTCGAAGGGGGTCGTGTAGACCCGCTCGCGGCCGTACCGGTTGCGGTAGCGGACCTCGATCTGCGTCTTGTGGCCGTAAAGGAGGGCCTTCCTGGCGCGCTGCGGCAGGCCCGCGAAGGGGATGTCGGTCCGGAATCCCAACGCGTCCGCGAGGGCGCCGATGAGGCGTCCGAAGTAGTCCTTGGTGTGCCCGTGCGACCAGGGGTGGATGGCACCCTCGTCGAGGGACTTGTCCTCGTCCGGGACGATCAGCTCGGGGTCGACCTCCATGCGCGTGCCGATGCCGGTGCAGTCCGGGCAGGCGCCGAAGGGCGAGTTGAAGGAGAAGGAGCGCGGCTCCAGCTCCTCGAAGGACAGGTCGTCGTACGGGCAGTACAGATGCTCCGAGTACATGCGCTCGCGCTCGGGGTCGTCCTCGGGGAGGTCGACGAAGTCGAGCACGACCATGCCTCCGGAGAGGCCGAGCGCGGTCTCCACGGAGTCGGTCAGGCGGCGCTTGGCGGACTCCTTCACCGTGAGGCGGTCGACGACCACCTCGATGGTGTGCTTCTCCTGCTTCTTCAGGGTGGGCGGCTCCGACAGCTGGATCGTCTGTCCGTCGACCCGGGCGCGGCTGTACCCCTTGGTCTGGAGGTCGGCGAAGAGGTCGACGAACTCGCCCTTGCGCTCGCGCACGAGCGGCGACAGGACCTGGAAGCGGCTGCCCTCGGGCAGGTCGAGGACCTTGTCGACGATGGCCTGCGGCGACTGGCGCGAGATGGGGCGGCCACACTCGGGACAGTGCGGCTTGCCGATGCGCGCGAAGAGCAGGCGCAGGTAGTCGTAGACCTCGGTGATGGTGCCGACCGTGGAGCGCGGGTTGCGCGAGGTCGACTTCTGGTCGATCGAGACGGCCGGGGAGAGGCCTTCGATGAAGTCGACGTCCGGCTTGTCCATCTGGCCGAGGAACTGACGGGCGTACGAGGAGAGCGACTCGACGTACCGCCGCTGCCCCTCGGCGAAGATCGTGTCGAAGGCGAGCGACGACTTGCCGGACCCCGACAGGCCCGTGAAGACGATGAGCGAGTCGCGCGGGAGGTCGAGCGAGACGTTACGGAGATTGTGCTCGCGCGCGCCACGGACGATGAGACGGTCGGCCACGCCGGTCCGCACCTTTCTTGAGAGAAGCAACAGGGGCGGGGCCCCCGTCTTTCGAGACTAGGGGGGCCACCGTCAGCGATGGACTGTTTTCCATGGTTGGTAACAAACCCGGACCACCAAGAATGCCCGATGCCGCTTCCGAGCTTATAGCACGTACATTCGATTCTTGGCTTCGGTCGGCCGCCTTCACCCGATCGAGTGGCGGCGCTATCGTCTGCGCCATGAGCGATCATGTGCGCGACCTGGCCTCTGTACGTGAAGCGACCGACCGGCTCCTCACCGCTGTCGGCACGCTGGACAACGCAGCTGTGGCCGAGTCGTCACGGCTTCCCGGCTGGAGCCGGGGCCATGTCCTCGCCCACCTCGCCCGTAACGCGGACGCACTCGCGAACGTCCTCGAGGGCCGGCCCATGTATCCGAGCGCCGAGGCGCGCGACGCGGACATCGAGCGGGACGCGCCGCGCGACCTTCGCGAGCAGCTCGATGACCTGCGGACCAGCGCCGCCGGCTTCGATCGCCGGGTCGAGGCCCCGGCCGACTGGGCGCGCACGGTGGAGCTGCGCAACGGCGTCAAGGACTCCGCGTCCCGGATCCCCTTCCGGCGCTGGGCCGAGGTCGACCTGCACCACGTCGACCTCGGGATCGGGTACGAGCTGGAGGATCTGCCGGCGGAGTTCGTCGAGCGGGAGATCGACTTCCTCGCCGAGCGCTTCGCGGGGCACCAAAACATGCCGTCGACCGGCCTGAAGTCGGACGGCGGCCAGGTCTGGACGACGGGCGGCGGCGCCGGTACGGGGCCGGTCGGCGTCGCGGGTCCCGCCCCGGAGCTGCTCGGCTGGCTCTCGGGGCGGCGCGACGGCTCCGGGCTCACCGTCGAAGGCGGCCCGCTTCCTGTCGTACCCCCGCTATAGGCTGAGTCCATGACGTACAGCGGAGCGGTGAAGGTCGGCGGCCCGGCGGATGTGCACGAGCTGCAGAACCTGATGATCTCCAAGGTCGCGGTCGGCGCGATGAACAACAACGCGTATCTGCTGCGCTGCCGCGCCACCGGCGAGCAGCTCCTGATCGACGCGGCCGCCGACCCGGAGACGCTGCTGACCCTGATCGGGGACGACGGCATCGCGTCCGTCGTCACGACGCATCAGCACGGGGACCACTGGCAGGCGCTCGCCCGGGTCGTGGAGGTCACCGGCCCGCGTACGTACGCGGGCCGTTACGACGCGGAGGGCATCCCGGTGCCCACGGACGTGCTCGTCGAGGACGGGGACACGATCAACGTCGGCCGGGTCTCGCTGACCGCCCGGCATCTGGTCGGCCACACGCCCGGCTCGATCGCCCTCGTCTACGACGACCCGCACGGCCACCCCCATGTCTTCACCGGGGACTGCCTGTTCCCCGGCGGCGTGGGGAACACGTGGAAGGACCCGAAGGCCTTCGCGAGCCTGATCGACGACGTCGAGTCGAAGATCTTCGGCCGGCTCCCCGACGAGACGTGGGTCTACCCCGGGCACGGGAACGACACGACGCTCGGCGCCGAGCGTCCGCATCTGCCGGAGTGGCGCGAGCGCGGCTGGTGAGTCAACGCCCGGCCGTGCCGGGCGTGTTCACTCCACGGAGCATGAGAGTCCGGCGGTACTAGACCGTGGCCACGCCGGGCTCGGCCAGGGCCGCCACCCGCTCCACCGCGAACGCGTATCCCTGGACCCCGCATCCGGCGATCACGCCGTCGGCCCTGAGGGACACGTAGGAGTGGTGCCGGAACTCCTCGCGCTGGTGGATGTTGGAGATGTGGACCTCGATGACGGGCAGGCCGTCGCACGCGTTGAGGGCGTCCAGGATCGCCACCGACGTGTGCGAGTAGGCGGCCGGGTTGATCACGATGCCCACGTGGTTCTGGCGCGCCTCGTGGATCCAGTCCACCAGCTCGCCCTCGTGGTTGGACTGCCGGAAGTCGACGCTCCCGCCGTGCACGGCCGCGGCCTTGGCGCACAGGGCCTCGACGTCCGCGAGGGTGTCGGACCCGTAGATCTCCGGCTGCCGGCGGCCGAGGAGGTTCAGGTTCGGGCCGTTCAGAACCATGATCGGGGCGTTGGCGAGGGTGCGGGGCACAGGGGACCTCCATGCGTCGGGCGGCTGCTCACCCAGGGTCTATCACGAGGCGTCACGGCTCTGCCGGGCCGTATCACCGCGGCCGTCACGGCGTGACGGCCAGCTCCACGTACGCGGCGAACACCACGAGGTGAACGCCGCCCTGGAGCGGGGTGGCGCGGCCGGGGACGACGGTCAGCGTGCTCACCAGCATCGTCAGGACCAGCAGCACCATCTGCGTGGCACCGAGCCCGAGGACGAGGGGCCCCGACAGCCAGAACGACGCGATGGCGACGGCCGGAATGGTCAGTCCGATGCTGGCCATCGCGGAGCCGAGCGCGAGGTTGAGGCTCGTCTGGACGCGGTCACGGCGGGCCGCGCGCAGGGCCGCGATCGTCTCTGGCAGCAGGACGAGCAGCGCGATGATCACGCCGACGACGGAGTGCGGCATCCCGGCCGCTTCGACGCCCGATTCGATCGTCGGGGACACGCCCTTGGCGAGGCCGACGACGGCGACGAGGGCGAGGCCGAGGAACCCGAGGCTGATCAGGGCGGTGCGGGTGGTGGGCGCGTCCGCGTGGTCGTCGCCGTCGATGACATTGCCCTGCTTGGTGATCGGCAGGAAGTAGTCGCGGTGCCGCACGGTCTGGGTCGCCACGAAGATCCCGTACAGGACGAGCGCGGCGAAGGCCGCGAAGATCAGCTGCGAAGTGGAGAACTCCGGGCCCGGCTTGCTCGTGGTGAACGTCGGCAGGACCAGGCAGAGCGTGGCCAGGGTGGCGACCGTGGCGAGCGCGCCGCCGGTGCCCTCGGACTGGAAGACGGCGACGCGGTGCCGGAACGCGGCGGCGAGCAGGCTCAGTCCGACGATGCCGTTGCAGGTGATCATGACGGCGGCGAACACCGTGTCGCGGGCGAGCGTGGCGCCCTTCTCACCGCCGTCGACCATGAGGGTGACGATCAGCGCCACTTCGATGACGGTGACGGCGACGGCGAGTACGAGGGAGCCGAAGGGTTCGCCGACGCGGTGGGCCACCACCTCGGCGTGGTGGACGGCCGCGAGCACGGACGCGGCGAGCACGACGGAGGCGACGGCCACGACGGCGCCCGGCAGCGAGCGGCCCCAGGTGAACACCAGCAGGACGACCGCGAGGACGGGGACGACGGCCGTCCATTGCGTGACCAGTCTCCGAAGCCCAGCGATCATGCCATTGATGGTGCACCGACGGTGCGGGGGCCGCGACTTCGGGACGGGCACGTGTGCGTGGGGCCCGAACGAGGGAAGGAGCGCGCGGCCGGCAGCCGCGCGCTCCTTCTCTGTGCCGGGCTCCGAGCCGGGCCTTGTACCGGGCTCTGCGCCCAGCTCCGTGCCGAGCCCTGTGCCGGGCGAGTCAGGCCTTGATGCTGTCCTTGCGGGCGCCGTCGGCCGAGTCGCCGCCCTGGTCATCGTCGTCCCCGCCGTCGACGGCCTGCTTCTCGGCCTGCTTCTTCGAGGCGATGAGGCTGGCGATGGTGGTGACCGCCAGGACGCCGCAGATGACGGCCAGGGAGACCGGGATGGAGATCTCCGGCACGTGCACCCCGGACTCGTGCAGCGCGTGCAGGACGAGCTTCACGCCGATGAAGCCGAGGATCACCGACAGGCCGTAGCTGAGGTAGACCAGCTTCCGGAGGAGTCCGCCGATGAGGAAGTACAGCTGGCGCAGACCCATCAGCGCGAACGCGTTGGCCGTGAAGACGATGTACGGGTCCTGGGTCAGGCCGAAGATCGCCGGGATCGAGTCCATCGCGAACAGCACGTCGGTCGTGCCGATCGCGAGCATGACGACCATGAGCGGCGTCAGGATCCGCTTGCCGTTGACCCGGATGAACAGCTTCGTGCCGTGGTACCGGTCGGCGACGCCGAACTTCCTCTCGATGGACTTGAGGAGGCGGTTCTCCTCGAACTCGTCTTCCTCGTCGTCCGACATCGCTTCCTGGATGAGCTTCCAGGCGGTGTAGATGAGGAACGCGCCGAAGATGTAGAAGACCCACGAGAAGTTGGCGATGACCGCGGCACCGGCCGCGATGAAGATGGCGCGCAGCACCAGGGCGATCAGCACACCGAACAGCAGGACGCGCTGCTGGAGCTGGGAAGGCACCGAGAACTTCGCCATGATCAGGATGAAGACGAAGAGGTTGTCGACGCTCAACGACTTCTCGGTGATGAAGCCGGCGAAGAACTCGCCGGAAGCCTGTGAGTTCCCCCAGATCAGCAGACCGATCCCGAAGAGGGCGGCCAGCACGATCCAGACGACCGTCCAGATTCCGGCTTCCTTGATCGATACGTCGTGGGGCTTGCGCCCGATGAAGAAGTCGACCGCGATCAGGGCGACCAGACCAAGAATGGTCAGCACCCAAAGGGTCATCGATACGTCCACTGCGCCTCCGGCGTCGTACGGCTACTGATCAGCGTCGTCGCTGCCGGAGGTCTCTTCCACCCGGGCGGCCTCAGCTCGCCTCGGGCCGACGCCCCGGGACCGGTGTCGGTCCGTATTGACGGGAACGCCGCGTTCGGGAGTACTCCCCTCCGCTCGTCGGAGCCTACGGGAAACACCCATGAAACGTAAAGGGTTCGGTAAAGATAAGTTCAAAACCAGTGCTCAGAGGAGTCAGATGCCCTGCTCTCGTCGCGCTCTGGCGACCTCTTCGAGGACCTGCTCCAGGATCCGGCTGCCGGGCGGGACATTCGGCGGCTCGTATGTCCACGCGTGCCCCACCCAGGGGTCGGCGAGGTGGTCGTCGGGCACCGGCGTGAGGCGCAGCAGCGCGCGCCAGAGCGGGTCGAGGACCGGTCCGTACTCGGCGGCGTCCTCACGGTCGGCGACCATCAGGAGGTGGACACCGACGGCGGGGCCCTCGTCGGCGAGGTAGCGCAGCCGGGTCACCGCGCGGTCGTCGAAGCCGTGCGGGAAGTCGTTGACGATCAGCAGCTGCTCGGCGGTGTCCAGGTCGGGCGGCAGTGCGTCGGCCGCTCCGCCGCGGACCGCCATCTGCACGAGGTCCACGCGCTGGACGAGCCGCGCGAGCACCTCGGAGACACCCGCCACCCCGGCGGCCGGCGGCCCGGCGAGCACTCCGGCCCGCACGAGCGGGGCGAGCGCCCCCGCGGCCGATCCGGCCGGGTCGATGACGTGCACGGCGAACTCGCCCGCCGGGTAGACCGCGAGGAGCCGCGCCGCGTGCTCGACGGCGCTCCGCATGGCGCGGCGGCGCAGTTCGTCGGACTCGGTGAGCGCGTCCGCCCCGGAGCGGCCGCTGTCGATCCACATGCCGCGCTCCAGGGGCAGCCGCACGAGCATCGGGATGCGCAGGCCGAGGCCGCGGGACTCAGGCAGCCGGAGGTCGCCCAGGCGCACGGCCATCGGGATCTCCATGGGGCTGCGGTACGCGTGCCAGACCGGGTTGTCCCAGCCCGCGTAGGCCGGGGGCAGGGCGGGCTCGACGACGGCGGACTCCGCGACCAGCTGGGCGAGGTCGCGGTCGAGGGCCTCTCGCGCCTGATCGACAAGTCGGCCGTGCTTGGTGCGGGCGGCCTCGCGCGCGGCGTCGCCCTGGCCGCCGATCCGGCTGCGCGGGTCGGACAGGGCCTTGTCGAGCTCCTGCTCCATACGGGAGTCCGCGAAGTCGACGGCGCTGCGGTACGCGGCGACGCAGCGGGCCAGGTCCTCGAACATGCCCCACACCTGGTTGTAGAGCCGCTCGTCCATGGACCAGCCGGTCGCGTCTCCGGCGACGGGGACGGCGGGCTGCCCCGGCGCGCCGGGGGACGCGGTGGGCGCGGGGGCGGGTGGTGCGGGGGCCTGGCGGCCGGGGTGCGTGTAGTTGACCGGGCCTGTGCCGCCCGTCTGGCCGGAGGCGTGGGCCTGCGGCTGGGGCTGCGGCTGGGGCTGCGGCTCGTGCGTCGGCCGGGGCTCGGGGGGCGACTGGGGCTGACGGGGGCGGGGCGGGGTGGTACTCGGCATCGCGCCACCGGCGGCGGACGCCCCCGCTCCGGTGTCCGCCATGGCGCTCGCCCCGGAGGCCGCCGTCCGGGGCGGAGGCGGCGCCACCGTACGCGCGAGACCCCGCGCCACCGCTTCGCCGATCTCGCCGGCGAGGGCTCCCGCGTCCGGGAGCCCTTGGTCCGTCAGGAGTGCTCCGAGCCCGCCCGCGTACCCCTGGCCCACCGCGCGCACCTTCCACGCGCCCTGGCGGCGGTACAGCTCCAGGGCTACGACGGCGGACTCGGCGTCGAGGTCGGTGATGGTGTAGCTGGCGACCTCGGAGCCGTCGAGTCCGGTGACGGCGACGAAGGGGGCCGCGACGGCGCCGAAGCGATCGGGATCACCGGGTCCGGTGGGCAGCGCGAGCAGCACGCTGACTCGGTGGGCCGCCTCGGGCACGGCGTCCAGGTCGACGGCGAGGCGATGGTCGGCCGCCGCCTGCCGGGGGACCTCGAGCCCCGGCAGCGCGGGGGCGCCGGGGTGCGCGACCCAGTCGCGGCCGTGCACCTTGCCCTGGTCGTCGCTGAGTGTCGCGCCCGCCACGATCGGCACCCCCGCCGACACGCGGATCTCCAGACGGTTCTGGGTGAGGGGGTGGTTCTGCCCCCGGACCAGCTCGGCCGTCATCGCCTTCTCCCCCTCGCCCCGTCCGTCTGCTCTCGCGTCCCCGCTACCTCACAGGCCCGGCAGGATCGCCGGCATGAGGTCCTGGAACGTGCGGCCGTTGGCCGGCGCGCCCAGGGCGGTCATCTGCCAGCCGGCGCCCGCGCGGTGCACCTTCGCCATGATCTGGGCGGTGTACTGGCCGCCGCCGTCGAGCGTGTAGCGGGCCAGCTCCTGGCCGTTGGTCTCGTCGACCAGGCGGCAGAACGCGTTCTGCACCTCCTGGAAGGTCTGGCCGGTGAACGAGTTCACCGTGAAGACGATCTGGTCGATGTGGACCGGGACGCGCTCGAGGTCGACGAGGATCGCCTCGTCGTCGCCGCCCTGGCCGGCGCCGCCGACGAGGTTGTCACCGGTGTGGCGCACGGAGCCGTCGTCGCTGACGAGGTGGCGGAAGAAGACGACGTCCACCGGCTGCTTGTCCGCGAACAGAACCGCCGAGGCGTCGAGGTCGATCTCCCGCGTGCGGGTCCCGAACAGGCCGCGGCGCGGGGCGGCCTGCCAGCCGAGTCCCATCCGGACGGCCGTGAGGTTGCCCCCGTCCTGCTTCTGCAGGCTGATCGCCTGGCCCTTGCTCAGGTTGACACCAGGACCCTTGGAAAAGTTGGCCGTCACGCGTCCGTCCCCTCTCGAACTGTGCTCTGCACCGCCCGTCCGGACGGTTGAGGGAACCCTACGCAGGGCCACTGACAACGCCGCACACGGGCAAGGACTTTGTGTCGGTCTTGCAACACACCGTGCGGCATGCCGGATCCGTCCGGCATGCCGTGGGGCGTGCGGGGTGCGCGGTGCGTCAGGCCAGCCCGGCCTCCTTCATCTGGCGCAGCTCCTTCTTCATCTCCGACACCTCGTCACGCAGGCGCGCGGCGATCTCGAACTGCAGGTCCGCGGCGGCCGCCCGCATCCGGTCGGTCATCTCCTCGATCTGCCCGGCGAGTTCGGCCGCGGGACGGTCGGTGGGCACCGTCTGCGCTGCCTTGCCCTTGGCGGCCTTGCCACCCGTCTTCTTGGCGCCGGCCTTGGCGAGCGCGGGCACGGGCGCCTTGGCACCCTTGCCGTCCTTCGCGCCCTTGCGGTAGCCGGAGCCGAGGAGTTCCTCGGTGTCGACGTCCTCGCGCGCGATGGACGCGACGATGTCGTTGATCTTCTTACGGAGGGGCTGGGGGTCGATCCCCTTCTCCGTGTTGTACGCGATCTGCTTCTCCCGGCGGCGGTTGGTCTCGTCGATGGCCTTCTCCATCGCCGGGGTGATCTTGTCCGCGTACATATGGACCTGGCCGGACACGTTGCGCGCGGCGCGGCCGATGGTCTGGATCAGGGAGGTGCCGGAGCGCAGGAAGCCCTCCTTGTCGGCGTCGAGGATCGCCACCAGGGAGACCTCGGGCAGGTCGAGGCCCTCACGGAGCAGGTTGATGCCGACGAGGACGTCGTACTCGCCCGCGCGCAGTTCGCGCAGCAGCTCGACGCGGCGCAGTGTGTCGACGTCGCTGTGCAGGTAGCGCACCTGGATGCCCAGCTCCAGGAAGTACTCGGTGAGGTCCTCGGCCATCTTCTTGGTGAGCGTGGTGACGAGGACGCGCTCGTCCTTCTCGGTGCGCTTGCGGATCTCGTGCACCAGGTCGTCGATCTGGCCCTCGGTGGGCTTGACCACGACCTCGGGGTCGATGAGGCCCGTGGGGCGGATGATCTGCTCCACGAAGCCGTCGCCGCGCGCGAGCTCGTACTTGCCCGGGGTGGCCGACAGATAGACGGTCTGGCCGATGCGCTCCTGGAACTCCTCCCACTTAAGGGGGCGGTTGTCCAGGGCGGACGGGAGCCGGAAGCCGTGGTCGACGAGGGTGCGCTTGCGGGAGGCGTCGCCCTCGTACATGGCGCCGATCTGCGGCACGGTGACATGCGACTCGTCGATGACGAGAAGAAAGTCGTCCGGGAAGTAGTCGAGCAGTGTGTTCGGCGGGGAGCCGGGCGAGCGGCCGTCGAAGTGCATCGAGTAGTTCTCCACGCCGGAGCAGGAGCCGATCTGACGGAGCATCTCGAGGTCGTACGTGGTGCGCATGCGCAGCCGCTGGGCCTCGAGCATCTTGCCCTGCTTCTCCAGCTCCGCGAGGCGCTCCCCGAGCTCCTTCTCGATGTCGTTGGCCGCGCGCTCCAGGCGCTCGGGGCCCGCCACGTAGTGCGTGGCCGGGAAGACGTACAGCGACTCGTCGTCGCTGATGACCTCACCGGTGAGGGGGTGGAGGGTGGAGAGCGACTCGATCTCGTCGCCGAACATCTCGATGCGGACGGCGAGCTCCTCGTAGACCGGGAAGATCTCGATGGTGTCGCCGCGGACGCGGAACGTGCCGCGACTGAAGGCCACGTCGTTGCGCGTGTACTGGATGTCGACGAAGCGGCGCAGCAGATCGTCCCGGTCGATCTCGTCGCCGACCTTGAGCGACACCATGCGGTCGACGTATTCCTGCGGCGTGCCCAGGCCGTAGATGCACGAGACGGAGGCGACCACGACGACGTCACGCCGGGTGAGCAGCGAGTTCGTCGCGGAGTGGCGCAGGCGCTCCACCTCCTCGTTGATCGAGGAGTCCTTCTCGATGTAGGTGTCCGACTGCGGGACGTACGCCTCGGGCTGGTAGTAGTCGTAGTACGAGACGAAGTACTCGACCGCATTGTTCGGCAGCAGCTCGCGGAACTCGTTGGCCAGCTGGGCGGCCAGCGTCTTGTTCGGGGCCATCACGAGGGTGGGGCGCTGGAGCTTCTCGATCATCCACGCGGTGGTGGCGGACTTACCTGTTCCGGTCGCACCGAGGAGGACGACATCCTTCTCACCTGCGGTGATGCGCCGCTCCAGGTCGGCGATGGCTGCCGGCTGGTCGCCGCTTGGCTGGTAGGGACTGACGACCTCGAAAGGCGCCACCGTGCGTTCGATCTTGGATACGGGCCGCATGGAATCCACCGTACGACCCCGCACTGACAACGGGGCCGGATCAGCCTGCCCGCCGCAGGGGGCGGACGGTCCGGCCCGCCCTGCTCGCGGCCTCGACGGCGTCCCGCCGGTCGGGCCTGCCCGTCATCATCATCGGGTCGAAGACCACCACGACGCCGGCCAGCAGCAGGAAGCACAGGGGGCCGATCATCAGGGGCGCGAGGAGTTCGGCGGGTGTGTCACCGGCAGGGGTGCCGCCGCTCGCGTGCGCCTGGACCCTGAGGGCGGCCATTCCGGTGTAGTGCATGCCGGTGACCGCGAGGCCCATGACGAGGCTCGCGCCGACGCTCCAGCTGAACCCCCTGACCTGGACCGCGGCCCAGAGCGCGGCGGTGGCGGCGGCCATGGCGATCACTACGGAGACGCCGACGGTGAAGGTGTTGTACTGAAGCGTCCCGTGCAGGCGCATGCCGGCCATGCCGAGGTAGTGCATCGACGCGACGCCCAGTCCGGTGACCGTGCCGCCGGTGAACAGGGCCGTCCCTGTAGCTCCCCGGTAGCCGACGATGAAGATCCCTATCCCGACCATGACGATGGCGACGCCCAGGCTCGCGAAGGTCGTCGGTTTGTCGTAGTGGATCGGGGTGCCCTGCACGCGGAAGCCCATCATCGCGATGAAGTGCATCGTCCAGATTCCGGACCCGATCGCCGCCGAGCCGAGCGCGAGCCAGCCGGGCCGCCAGGACTGGGTGACGAGCAGCGATCTGGTGGTGCAGCGCAGGCCCAGCGCCCCGCCGAGGCAGGCCATGAAGAACGCCACCAGCGGCGTGACCAGTCCATAGCTGAATCCGTCGACCGTGCCCTGCATCCGCTGCAGCCCTTCCGCCCTGATGTTCCTGATGTGTTCCGTCTGAGCCCTGGCAACGGCTGCCGGAGCGACCGCGATTGGAGCAGAGATTAAGGCTCCGGCGCGAACGTCTGAACGATTTTCCGGCAAAGCCTCACGACACCCACCCTCAGGGTGCACGTCCTCCCACCACTCCGTTCAGTGTGTGGCCATCCTTCACCTGTCTTCCGTTGGCAACCGACTGTCACCGTCGTTCAGTCCTTGATCCCTCGACGCGAGGAGTACACGTGTCCGCACGCGCAGCCACCGCGACCGCCGCCCTGGTGGGATTCGTCGGCGTCCTGGTCCTCCCCACCGCCGCCGAGGCGGCACAGGAGCACGGCGGACCCGCCGTCGTCGCACACCGCGGCGCCTCCGGGTACGCGCCCGAGAACACCCTCAAGGCCATCGACAAGGCCGACAGGCTCGGCTTCGACTGGGTCGAGAACGACGTGCAGCGCACCAAGGACGGTCGGCTCGTCGTCATCCACGACACGAATCTGGCGCGCACCACGAACGTGGAGCAGGTCTTCCCCGGCCGCGCCCCGTACAACGTCCGCGACTTCACCGCCGCGGAGATCGCCGAGCTCGACGCCGGCGCCTGGAAGGGCGCCGAGTTCGCCGGCGCCCGTGTCCCGACCCTCACCCAGTACCTGGACCGGATCGACCACAACCACCAGAAGCTCCTCATGGAGATCAAGGCACCGGAACTCTACCCGGGCATCGAGAAGGACATCCTGCGCGTGCTCGGCAAGGAGGGCTGGCTCAACCGCGATCACGTCAGGAACCGCCTGGTGATCCAGAGCTTCAGCGCCGACAGCCTACGGACCGTGCACAAGCGCCGCCCGGACATCACGACAGGTTTCCTCGGCACCCCCGCCAAGGGCGACCTGCCCCGGTACGCCCGGTTCGCCGACCGGATCAACCCCAGCAACGGGACAATCTCTGCCGGATACGTCGCCGCGGTGCACGCCTTCAGGGGCCCGCACGGCAAGCGCCTGAAGCTCTTCACCTGGACCGTGAACGACGCGCCGACCGCGCGGCGCGTGGCCGGTCTCGGCGTGGACGGCATCATCTCGAACTTCCCCGACGTCGTGCGCAAGGCGGTGGGCGGCGGCCGGTAGAGCGGACGACGGGCAGGGGGAGGCCAGGCCGGCGGACGGCGCGGGCCGTTGTCAGTGGCTCCCCGTACGGTGGTCGGCATGAACGCCACTGGGCAGAAAGCCACTGGGGAAAGCGCCGCCGGGGACAGGACCGGAGACGGGGCCGGGCTCACGGCGGTCTGGGCCGTCGTCGGGACGGACATCGGGCCGCTGCTCCTCGCCGCGACGGACGCCGGCCTGGTGAATGTCGTCTTCCACGCCTCCCCCGCCGTGCGGGACTCCGCGGTCGAGCGGCTCGGTTCCCGGCTCGGGACCGAGCCGGTCGAGGCCCCGGACTCGCCGCTCCTGGCCGAGCCCATACGCCAGCTGAAGGCCTACTTCGCCGGTGAGCGGCGCGACTTCGAGCTGCCGCTCGACTGGTCGCTGATCTCCGGGTTCAACCGGCAGGTCCTGCGCGAGCTGGCGTCCGGCGTCCCGTTCGGCTCGGTCGTCGGTTACGGGGATCTGGCGGGCCGCGTCGGACAGCCGGGGGCTGCGCAGGCGGTGGGCGTGGCTATGGGTGCCAATCCGCTGCCGGTCGTGGTGCCGTGCCACCGCGTCGTGGAGAGCGACGGCGGCATCGGCGGATTCGGCGGCGGCCTGGAGACGAAGCGGCAGCTGCTCGCCCTGGAGGGTGTCCTTCCGCAGCCGCTGTTCTGAGGCGCGGGAGCGACCGTCCCGAGGCGCGGGAGCGGCTGGTCCGAGGCGCGGGAGCGGCTGTTTCGAGCCCCAGGCACTGGTTGGCGCCAGGCCGTGCGGGGATGCCCGGTGTTCGAGGGTGGGTGCCGGCTGGCACACTGCGCCGGTGCTCATACCCGATTCCGCCGCGCGCCGCCGCCCTTCCGTCCCCGAGACGCCTCAGGACCTGGCCGGGCTGCGCCGCCGTGTCACCGCCGTACTCGTCGCGAGCCAGATACTCGGCGGGCTCGGCGTAGCCACCGGTATCGCGCTCGCCGCCGTGCTCGCCAAGCAGGTCAGCGGGGACGAGGCACTCTCAGGGCTCGCGCCGACCGCGACGGTCGCCGGGACCGCCCTGCTGTCCGTTCCGCTCGCCGCCCTGATGACGGCGCGGGGGCGCCGGCCCGGGCTCGTCCTCGCGTATCTGATCGGCGCGCTGGAGGCCGGGGTCGTCGTGCTGGCCGCCGCGGTGGGGAGCTTCCCGCTGCTGCTCATCGGCATGGCCGGGTTCGGCGCCGCCTCGTCGGCCAATCTCCAGGCGCGGTTCGCGGCCGCCGACCTGGCCGAGCCGCAGCGTCGGGCGCGGGCGATCTCGAATGTCGTGTGGGCCACGACGATCGGCGCGGTGCTCGGGCCCAACATCGCGGCGCCCGCGGGCCGCAGCGTCGCCGGACTCGGCATCCCCGCGGCGGCGGGCCCCTTCCTGTGGGCGGCCGGGGTCTTCCTCGTCTCCGCCGTCATGGTGCAGCTCCTGCTGCGTCCCGACCCGCTCCTTACCGCCCGCGCCCTGGATCCCGAGGAGGAGAAGTCGGCCGGAGGGCGGTCGATCCGTGCCGGGTTCGCCGCGGTCGCCGCGTCGCCGCGCGCCCGGCTCGCCCTCGTGACCGTCGCCGTCTCGCACACCGCGATGGTGTCGATCATGTCGATGACGCCTGTCGACCTCGGCCATCACGGTGCGAGCATCGACCTCATCGGCCTGGTCATCAGCGGACACATCGCGGGCATGTACGCGTTCTCGCCGGTGATGGGCCGGCTGTCGGACCGGCTCGGGCGGCTCTCCGTGATCGGCCTCGCCGTGGGCCTGCTCGCCTGCGCGGCGCTGCTCGCGGGCACGGCGGGCGGCAGCCACGGGCAGACCGCCGCGGGCCTGTTCGTCCTGGGGCTCGGCTGGTCCGCGGGCCTGGTCTCCGGTTCGGCCCTGCTGACCGACTCGGTGCCGCAGGCGGCGCGGGCCGCCGCGCAGGGCCTGTCCGACCTGACCATGAACACGGCGGCGGGCGTCGGCGGCGCGGCAGCCGGCCTGGTCGTGGCGACGGCGAGCTACGCCTGGCTCAACCTGGCCGCAGCCTGCCTCCTGCTGCCACTCGCCGTGCTCGCCCTCTTCAGCCGGCGGCCCGCGACGGCGTGATCAGGGCGGCGTGGCGGTGGTCGGTGATCGGGCCACCATGACGCCGGTCAGGGCAGCGTGATGTGGTACGCCTTCCGCAGGGTCTCGTGCACAGTCCATGTCGTACGGTCGCCCTCGCGCAGTACGGCCGCGTCGCCGGGGCCCACCTCCAGCGTCCGCCCGCCCTCGACCTCGACCGTGGCGCGACCCGAGACGACCACGAACAGCTCGTTCGCCTCGGTGTCCGTCACCATGCCCGGCGTGATCTGCCAGATGCCCCGCAGCTGCTTGCCGTCGGCGGACTCCCAGAGCACCTTGCCCGTGACGACAGGGGCGCCCGAGACGATCTGCTCCGGATCGAGGGGCTCCGGTTCGAGTTCAACGTCCGGGATGTGTACGGCAAAAGAAGCAGTGGCCTGATCATTCGTGGTCATGAACGGTCACTCTAGGCAGCGCGGACCCCTCTGTTCACTGGACGACCCGTACCTCGGTCACGGCCCGGACTGGACGGCTCGTCAAGGGGAAGAGACCTTGAGACAACGTCCCGGGCGCCGCGTGCCCGGGTTCTAGGGAGTCGTGGGGACATGGAGATTTCCGGCGTCATCAGTGCGATCGTGATCGGCATCGTCATCGGCGTCCTGGGCCGGCTCGCCCTGCCGGGCCGTCAGCGCATCGGCATCCTGGCGACGGTCGTCGTCGGCATCGTGGCCGCGCTGCTCGGTTCGGCCATCGCCGCGGGCATCGGTGTCGCGGACACCAAGGGGGTCGACTGGGTGGAGTGGCTGATCCAGATCGGCCTGGCCGCCCTGGGCGTGGCCCTGCTGGACCGCGGCCGGACAGGCGGCCGGTCGCGCGGCCGTGCGTGGGGCCGCGCGCGCCGCTGAACCGCACCCCCGGTACGGCCAACCCCCCATACGTCCAGCCCCTGTACAGCCAACCCCCTGTACGAGCAGGTCCACGCCCCGTATCCGGCCTTTCAGGCCTCTTCGTAGTAACGCGCTTCGAAGACGTTCCCGTCGGGGTCGCGGAAGTAGAAGCTGCGGACGGCCGGGCCGCGGGCGCCGTACGAGTGGCGGCCGTGGTCCGAGACCGGCACCTCGCGCTCCTCCAGGCGGGCGCGCAGGCTGTCGTAGCCGCCTTCGGTCAGGGCGATGCACACGTGGTTGACCGGGTGGCCGGCGCTCTTGTCGCCGCCCGGCACCATGTTCATGCGGGCCGCCATGGGCAGCGGCGCGAGGTCGAGGATGGTCTCCTCGTTGAGCCGCACCGAGGGGAACGAGACCGTGCCCTCCTTGAACTCGGCGACCCTGAGGGGTTCGAGGCCGACTGCCTGCTCGTAGAAGTCCGCGGCGGCCACCGGGTCGCTGACCCAGAGCACGACATGGTCGAGGCGTGCCGTGTTGTCCGTCATGCGCTCAGAGTTGTCCGTCATGCGCTCAGGCTGCTCGGCCGGCCGTCGCGCCGCAAGTGTTTGCCGGTACACCGTGAGTGTTTACCGTCATGCCGCTGGGGTTTGGGCGTGCGCGCCGCCCGCCATGGATGAGGGGAGACCCGACAGGCAGGAGGCAGGCGCGTGGTGCTGGTGTCCGATGAGGTGCGGGAAGCGATGGCGGCGGGCAGGCCGGTCGTGGCCCTGGAGTCGACGATCATCGCGCACGGGCTGCCGCGCCCGCGCAATCTGCGGGTGGCGCTCGAACTCGAAGAGCTCGTACGCGCCGAGGGAGCGGTCCCCGCGACGATCGCCGTTCTCGACGGAAACCCCCAGGTCGGCCTGGACAAGGGCCAGTTGGAGCGGGTCGCGACCCAGGACGGCATCCGCAAGCTGAGTCACCGCGATCTGCCGCTCGCCGTGGCGACCGGTGCGAGCGGGGCGACGACCGTTTCGGCGACAGCGCTGCTCGCGGCGCGCGCGGGGGTGCGGGTGTTCGCCACCGGTGGGCTGGGCGGGGTGCACCGGCGGTGGACGGAGACGCAGGACGAGTCGGCCGACCTCGGACTGCTCGCACGGACGCGGATCACCGTGGTGTGCGCGGGCGTCAAGTCGATCCTGGACGTACCGGCGACCCTTCAGCGCCTGGAGACCCTGGGAGTGTCGGTGGCCGGGTACGGGACCGGCCGCTTCCCCGGCTTCTATCTGTCCGACTCGGGCCATCCGGTGGACTGGACACTGCGCGATCCGGCCGAGGTGGCCGGGGTGATGCGGGCTCAGGACGCGCTGGGCGGGCCCGAGGCCGCGCTGATCGTGGCGAACCCGGTGCCCGAGGCGGAGCAGCTCGATCCCGCGCTCCACGCGCGTGTGCTGGACGATGCGCTGCACGCGTGCGACGCCGAGGGCGTCACGGGGCAGGCGGTCACGCCGTTCCTCCTGGACTACCTGGTACGGCACACGGACGGCGCCTCACTGGAGGCCAACCTCGCGGCGGTACGCGGCAACGTACGGCTCGCGGCGCGCATCGCTGCGGCCTGGGCGCGGCCGTGAGCGGAACACTCCTGGTCGTCGGGGACGTCGTCACGGACATCGTGGCCCGGCACGGCGCCCCGCTCGCGGCGGGCACGGACACGGCGGCGGAGATCCGTACGCTGCCGGGGGGCGCGGGGGCGAACGTGGCGTGCTGGGCGGCCCATTCGGGCTGCCCGGACGTGGCGTTGCTCGGGCGGGTGGGCGCGGACTCGGCGGCCTGGCACGAGGAGGCGCTCACGCGCGCGGGGGTGCGTCCCCGGCTCGTCGTCGACCCGGAGGCGGCGACCGGCACGGTGATCGCGCTGGTCGACACGGGAGCCGGCGCCGAGCGGACGTTCCTCACGGACAGCGGGGCCTCGTTGCGCCTCTCCCCCGCCGACTGGTCCGCGGACCTGCTCGGCGGGGTCGCGTGGCTGCATCTGTCCGGGTATCTGTTCTTCTCCGTCGAGGGGCGCGGCCTGGTCGCGGCGGCGCTGGCCTCGGCACGCGCGCGTGGGGTGCCGGTGAGTATCGATCCCGCTTCGGCGGGCTTCCTCAGGGAGCTGGGGCCCGACCGGTTCCTGGCACTCGCCAAGGGCGTGGACATCCTGTTGCCCAGCAGGGACGAGGCGGAGCTGCTGAGCGGCGTCGGAAACGCGGAGGTCGCGGCGGCGAAGCTCAGTGGATGGTTCCCGCTGGTCGTCGTCACGTCGGGGGTCGAGGGAGCGGTGGTGGCGCAGGGCGGGGCGGTACGCGCGCGCGTGCCGTCGCTGCCGGCGGTGGCGCGGGACTCGACGGGGGCGGGCGACGCGTTCACGGGCGCGTTCCTCGCCGCGTGGGTGCGGGGCGCCGGGCCACGGGAGGCGGCGACGGACGGTTGCCACGCGGGGGCGCTGGCGGTGGCGCGGGTTGGGGGCCGACCGCCGCCGCGCTGAGAGCGCCCCGGTCGCCCACGAACGGGAGTACGGCGGACGTCCTAGGCCCGCTTCCGTCCCCAGGCCGAGATCAGCGGCGCCGTCGCCAGGTCCATCGTGCCGGTCGCGACATCGGCCA
The DNA here is from genome assembly GCF_045162695.1 of Streptomyces sp. NBC_01003. Taxonomy (NCBI): domain Bacteria; kingdom Bacillati; phylum Actinomycetota; class Actinomycetes; order Kitasatosporales; family Streptomycetaceae; genus Streptomyces; species Streptomyces sp. NBC_01003. The sequence goes on along the minus strand of NZ_CP108707.1, from coordinate 7,404,264 downwards.
GGTGGCGGTCGATCTCCTCGTCCGTGGCGTGGCCCGCGCGGACCAGGGACTCGCGGATCTGCTGGAACGTGGCCGTCTCCAGGGCCTCGCACGCCTCGGACGTCAGCGGGAAGTACGCGTCGGCCTCCACCTGGTGCAGGCCCGCCTCCCGCAGCAGCCTCGGCAGCCTGCGGCCGTACGACAGATCGGCGCCGCGCTCCGCGAGCAGCTCGCGGAAGCCGCGGCGGAGCCGGTTCGCCAGCTCCTCGGCGGGGCCGTGCTCGTCGGGGCAGGCGAGCGGCTGGAGCGCGGGGTCGGCGTCCTCGACGAGCAGCCGTCCGCCGGGCCGCAGCGCGCGCAGCATGGACTTCAACGCCCGCTCCCTGTCGGGCACATGGACCAGGACGAGCCGGGCGTGGACCAGGTCGAAGCCCTCGGTGGGCGGCTCGTCGGCGGCCACGTCGTGGCGGCGGACCTCGATGGGGGAACGGGCGGCGGACGTCTGCCACGAGGTGTCGATGTCGGTGGCGAGGACCCGGCCGGTGGGGCCGACCTTCTTGGCGAGCCAGGAGACCACGGAGGTGCCGCCCGCGCCGACCTCCCAGCAGCGCCAGCCGGGGCCGATGCCCAGCTGTTCGATGTGCCGGAACGTCGTGGGGTCGAAGAGGGTGGAGAAGGCGTCGAAGCGCCGGCCCGCCTCTTGCTGCTGGTTGTCCAGGAGATAGCCCTCGGATCGCGTCATGCCGCGATCATCCCAGTTGTCCGGCCCGGTCCCGGGAGGCGGTTCCGCGCGTTCCGGAGGGGAGCCTTCCGTTCCCCCAGGGGCCGTGGGCGTTGTCGCCGTGAGCTGGCAGACTGGCCCGCCAAGTCACCGAAACACGATGTCACACCGCGCGAGGAGCCCCGCATGTCGATGGCAGGCAACCTGCGGAAGGTCGGAGATCTCCGAAAGGTGTCCGACCTGCGCAAGGTCGGACGCCTGAGAAGAGTGGCCCGCCTGGCCCGGCGGCACCCGCGCGTCGACCTGAGCCACCCCGCCCGCTCGCCGCTGGGTTCCGCGGTCGTCAAGTGCGTGACGTACCGGGACGGGGTCCGCGAGCAGGCCGGGCGCGATCTCGTGGACGCGGTCGACCGGGTCCGCAAGTCCGACGACGGCTTCGTCTGGCTGGGGCTGCACGAGCCGACGGAGCTGGAGTTCGCGGACATCGCCGAGCTGTTCGACCTGCACCCGCTGGCCGTCGAGGACGCGGTGCACGCGCACCAGCGGCCGAAGGTCGAGCGGTACGGCCAGACGCTGTTCGCCGTGTTCAAGACCGTCTGTTACGTGGAGCACGCGGAGCTGACCGCGACCAGTGAGGTCGTCGACACCGGCGAGATCATGGTGTTCATCGGCCGGGACTTCGTGATCACCGTGCGGCACGGGAGGCACGGCTCGCTGGGCCCGGTGCGCGAGGGCCTGGAGGCGGACCCGGAGCAGCTCGCCAAGGGCCCGGCCGCTGTGCTGCACGCGATCGCCGACCATGTGGTCGACGACTATCTCACCGTGATCGACGCCGTCCAGGCCGACATCGACCAGGTCGAGGCGGATGTGTTCGCCGAGGACGGCGCGCACGCCGACCCGGGCCGGATCTACCAGCTCAAGCGCGAGCTGCTGGAGCTGAAGCGGGCCGTCGTGCCGCTCGCCCGGCCGATAGAGGAGCTCTCGGGCCGTCCCTTCCAGGTGGTGGCGCCGGAGATACAGGCGTACTTCCGGGACGTCTCCGACCATCTGCTGAGGGCCGCCGAGCAGATAGCGTCCTTCGACGAGCTGCTGAACTCGATCCTGCAGGCCCATCTCGCGCAGGTGACGGTGGCTCAGAACGAGGACATGCGCAAGATCACGGCCTGGGCCGCGGTCGTGGCCGTGCCGACCATGGGCTGCGGCGTGTACGGGATGAACTTCGACCATATGCCGGAGCTGCACTGGCAGTTCGGGTATCCGCTGTTCCTGGGCGTGATCGCGAGCATCTGTTTCGTCCTGCACCGCGCCTTCCGGCGCAACGGGTGGCTGTGACCCGTACCGCCGGGCACCAGTGCGTACTGTCCATGCCAGCCCATGTCAGCCACGGCGAAGTGACCGAGGACGGAGAGCGAGTGTTCTCGGTGGCGGCGGGCCGCTCCTAGGGCAGCGGCCCGCCGGATCGTGATCTCAAAGGTCAGCTGCTGGCGTAGACGCTCTCGACCCAGGCCGACATCTGGTCGTCGGACAGATGCGTCGCAAGGTCGGCCTCGCTGATCATGCCGACGAGGCGCTTGTTCTCGATAACGGGGAGCCGACGGATCTGGTGCCCCTGCATCTCCTGGAGGACCTCGTCGACATCGGCGCCCGAGTCGATCCAGCGGGGCGTCCCCTGGGCGAGGTCACCGGCGGTGATCTTGGAAGGGTCGTGGCCCATGGCAACACAGCCGACCACGATGTCGCGGTCCGTGAGGATCCCGCAGAGGCGTTCGTTCTCGTCGCTGATGGGCAGCGCGCCCACGTTCAGCTGGCGCATGAGCTGGGCGGCGCGGTCCAGGGTCTCGTGAGCGGGGATCCACTGCGCACCGCGGTGCATGATGTCTCCGGCGGTGGTCATGAGTACCTCCCGGTGCCGGCGGCCGGCGCGGCACGGAGGCGCCGCAGGTCCCGGCACCTTTCATTCTCTCCGCGCTGCCCTGGGCCCGCACCTGCGAGCGGCCCCGTACCCGAGCGGGAGCACCCCGTTACGAGGGCAGCCCGCCCCAGGCCGGATGCCGGGGGTCGTCCGCCCGTACGACCACGTCCGCCGTGCCGGCCGGGTCGGTCTCGCTGTCGTAGCGCTCGAAGGCCGGCAGCGTCCACTGCTCGCCCTCGGGTGTACGGCGTCGCAGCGCGCCCGGCGACAGCTTGAGGTGCACGGTCAGGTCGAACGGGAACCAGTGCCCCATGAGGAGGGGACCGTGCAGCAACAGGACGCCGCCGGGCGGCAGTTCGACGTAGGAGCTGCGCGTCGCGCGGTCGGCCGCCGGGTCCCACAGGTCCGGCAGGACGCGTCCTGTGCCGCCCGGTTCGAGCGGCCCGAAGACCTCGCGCCACAGCGCGGCCGTGTCGAACCAGCCGCTGTAGTAGGCCTCCACGTCCTCGCGCCCGTACTCGAAGCGCAGTGAGGCGGGCCGCAGGAAGCCGCCGGTGTCCACGGCGAGCGAGGGGCGTCCGCGCACCCGCAGCGCCTCCCCGACCAGTGCGGCGAGGTCACCGGGGCGGGCGGCCGGCGGGCCGTCGATGGCGATACGGGGCCACGGACTCCCGTCGCCCGGCTTCAGTTCGAGCAGCCTCTCGGCGAGGGCGTCGCCGAGCCGTTCCCAGGTGATCGCTTCGAGTCGCACGCGCCTCATGATGCCTCGCACGCCGGAGGGGAGCCGACGGGGACCCGTACCCCTGCGACGCGTTCTCGCCCGCGCGCGGGGAATGAACCGCGTATGAGCGCCAAGGCCCGGCCCGACCGGGCCCCCCAACGCCGGACTCCCCCGCCGCACACCGGCCTCGGCGGGCCGGTCGTCGTGCAGCCGCTGAAGCGCCGGCAGTGCGCGGAGTGCCACCGGGCGCCGCTGGACCTGCTGACCCTGGAGGACGGGGCGCCGCGCTGTCTGGACTGCGCGGACCTCGGCCATCTCGTGTATCTGCCGCGCGGCGACTGGGCCCTCACCCGCCGCGCCAGGGAAGGGAGTTCGCTGTCGGCGGTGGTCGTGCGTTTCCATCGGCGGCGCGGCCGTTACGAGCGCCAGGGCGTTCTCGTGGAGGAGGCGGCGCTGGCCCGCGCCGAGGAGCGGTGTCTGGCGGACGCGGATGCGCGGGCGAGGCGCCGGGCGCGGGACGCGGCGCGCAGGGCGGCACAGGACGTGTCGTTCACGGCCGCTTTCGCGCGGGAGATCCTGCGGCTCTTCCCCGGCTGCCCGCCGGACCGGGCGGAGGCCATCGCGGCCCACGCGTCCCTGCGCGGCAGTGGCCGGGTGGGGCGCAGCGCGGCGGGCCGCGCCCTGTCCCGGGCCGCGGTGACGGCGGCGGTGCGGGCGGCGGTGCGGCACACGGAGACCGCGTACGACGCGTTGCTGATGAGCGGGGTGCGGCGGGGCGAGGCCAGGCGGAGTATCGGGGTACAGGTGGAAGCCGTACTCGCTGCATGGCGCGCGGGGGAATCGTGAGAAGTGCGGAGGCCGCACAGTGGCGGCCGTCTCGTCCGTGCGGCAGGATCTTGACCGGACCGCGAGGCCAACGGCATCGCCGGCAGGGGGAGTTGTGATGATCGAGGGACCGTACTTCGTGCTCACCGTCCTGGGCGCGCTCGCCTGCGGGGTGTCGGCGGGCGTCTTCATCGCGTTCTCGACCTTCGTGATGAAGGGGCTCGCGGCGCTCCCGCCCGCGCAGGGCATCGCGGCGATGCAGGCGATCAACGTGGCCGCGGTCAGCGCGGCGTTCATGGTGGTATTCATGGGGGCCGCGGCGCTGTGCGTGGTACTTGCCGTCGTGACGTTCGTGCTCTGGCCGGAGCAGGGCACCGTGGAGCTGCTGCTCGGCAGCGCGCTCCAGCTCGCGGGCGCGTTCGGTGTGACCGTCGCCGCGAACATCCCCCGCAACGACGCGCTCGCGAAGCTCGACCCCGAGGCGCCGGACAGCGAGGGACCGTGGCGCAGGTACGTGTCCGAGTGGCTGATGTGGAACCACATCAGGGGTGGTGCGTCGCTGGCCGCGTCGGCCTCGTTCATCCTCGCCCTGACCTGAGCCTTCGCGTCCTGCCGCACCTCTGCCGGCGCCCCTGCGCACCAGGGGAAACGGACGTATCGTGGCGAGAAGGACACGGCAAGGGAGACGGCCATGGCCGACCCCAAGGGCTTTCTCACCACCCCCCGGGAGGACTGGCCACGCCGCCCTGTCGGCGAGCGGGTCCAGGACTGGGACGAGGTGTACGTCCCCGGGGCGCTCCTGCCGATCATCGAGGCGCAGGCCGACCGCTGCATGGACTGCGGCGTCCCGTTCTGTCACGAGGCGTGTCCGCTCGGCAACCTGATCCCGGACTGGAACGACCTCGTGTCGCGGGACGACTGGCGGGCGGCGAGCGACCGGCTGCACGCCACGAACAACTTTCCCGAGTTCACCGGGCGCCTGTGCCCCGCGCCGTGCGAGGCGGGCTGCGTCCTGGCGATCAACCAGCCGGCCGTGACCATCAAGAACGTCGAGGTCGCCATCGCCGACCGCGCCTGGCAGGACGGCCTGGCCCCGCCCAAGCCGCCCGAACGGCTGTCCGGCCGCACGGTCGCCGTGGTCGGCTCGGGCCCGGCGGGACTCGCGGCCGCCCAGCAGCTCACGCGCGCGGGGCACACGGTCGCGGTCTTCGAGCGGGACGACCGGCCGGGCGGACTGATGCGGTACGGCATCCCCTCTTTCAAGATGGAGAAGCGCCATCTGGACCGCAGGCTGGCGCAGTTGAGGGACGAGGGGGTGCGTTTCCGTACGTCGACGGAGGTGGGCCGCGACATCGGCGCCGCCGAGCTGCGGTCCCGCTACGACGCGGTGGTCCTCGCGGTCGGCGCCACGGCCTGGCGCGAACTGGACGTACCGGGGCGGGAGTTGGACGGGATCGTGCAGGCGATGGAGTATCTGCCGCTGGCCAACCGCGTGTGCGAGGGCGACCTCGACGCCTCTCCCCTGTCGGCCGCCGGCAAGCACGTCGTGATCGTCGGCGGCGGTGACACCGGCGCCGACTGCCTGGGCACGGCGGTGCGCGAGGGCGCCGCGTCCGTCACGCAGCTGGACATCTACGGGCAGCCGGGCGCCGAGCGCGACGAGCTGGCCGAGCCCTGGCCGACGTATCCGAAGATCTACCGGATGTCCGCCGCCCACGAGGAGGCCGGGGAGCTGCGGACCGCGCCCGCGGCGGACGCCGACGCGCGCCTCTTCGCGGCGTCCACGCTGCGTTTCGAGGGGGACGAGCGGGGCCGGGTGAGGGCGTTGCATCTCGTCGAGGTCGACGAGGCGCGGCGGCCCCGGGAGGGCACGTCCCGGGAGCTGCCCGCCGATCTGGTGCTGCTCGCCCTCGGCTTCTCGGGGCCCGAGCGCGGGACCGGCGGCCCGGTCGGACAGCTCGGCCTGGCCGTGGAGGACCGCGGCACGCTCGCCCGCGACGCGCGCTTCACGACCTCCGTGCCCGGCGTGTTCGCGGCCGGGGACGCGGCCCGTGGCCAGTCGCTCATCGTGTGGGCGATCGCCGAGGGCCGCTCGGCCGCCGCCGCGGTGGACCACTGGCTGACCGGCTCGACGCGGCTGCCCGCGCCGATCGGACCGTACGACCGTCCGATGACGGCCTGAGCCCGCCGCCGGTCGGCGCTCGTCGTTCATCTACGCTCGTCGGTACCCGCGACCTTGGCGGTCGACAGGGCGATCCGGTTCCAGGTGTTGATCGTGAAGATCAGGGACAGGACGTGGGCCAGCTCCTGCTCGTCGAACTGGGCGGCGGCCTCGGCGTAGACGTCGTCGGGGACGCCGCCGTCGGCGATGAGCGTGACGGCCTCGGTGAGCGCGAGCGCCGCGCACTCCCGGGCGCTGAAGAAGTGCCGGGCCTCGCGCCACACGGCCACCATGTGCAGCCGGTCCTCGCTCTCACCGGCTTTGCGCGCGTCGTTGGTGTGCATGTGGAGGCAGTACGCGCAGTGGTTGAGGTGCGAGGCGCGGATCTGGATCAGCTCGACCAGGGCCGGGTCGAGGCCCTCGCGGGCGGCGGCGTCGAAGCCGATGAGGGAGCGGAAGACCTTGGGCGCGGCCCTCGCGAAGTCGATGCGGCCGGCGGAGTGGGAGTGGGTGTTCGCCGCGGTGATCGTGTTCGTCGTCATGACCATGAATCTACGGGCCGGATAGACCTCTTGTAGGGTGCATTTCCATGGCGGATTCATGGGTCAATTCTGCGGAGCGCATCGGCGCCGACCTGCATCTGGACCTGTCCGGGGCGGGGAGCCGCAGGGCCGCTCTCATGGGGGCGCTGCGCGACGCCGTCCGCTCGGGGCGGCTCGCTCCGGGCACCCGGCTGCCGCCCTACCGTTCGCTCGCCGCCGACCTCGGCGTCGCCCGCAACACGGTCGCCGACGCGTACGCGGAGCTCGTCGCCGAGGGCTGGCTGACCGCGCGGCAGGGCTCGGGGACGCGTGTCGCCGAGCGGGTCGGGCCGCCCGCGCCCGGCCGCGTCCCGAAGAAGGGTCCGGTCCGCGCACACGGGCCACGCCACGACCTCCGCCAGGGCACGCCCGACGCGTCGTCCTTCCCACGCGCGGACTGGGCGGCCGCCTACCGGCGTGCGCTCCAGGCCGCGCCGAACGAGGCGTTCGGGCCGGGCGATCCGCAGGGCCGCTTCGAGCTGCGGGAGGCGCTCACGGAGTATCTGGCCCGCGCGCGCGGCGTGCGCACGGAGCCGGACCGCATCGTGATCTGCTCCGGCTTCGCGCACGCCCTGCGGCTTCTGTTCGGCGGCCGGGTGCTGCGCGGACCGCTCGCCGTGGAGTCGTACGGACTCGGCTTCCACCGCGAGATCCTGACGGCGGCGGGGGTGCGGACGCTTCCTCTGACGCTCGACGAACACGGCGCGCGTGTCGGGGAGTTGACGGCCGGCACCGGCCGGGCGAGGGCGGCGCTGCTCACGCCCGCGCACCAGTTCCCCACGGGCGGCCCGCTGCACGCGGAGCGGCGTACGGCGGCCGTCGACTGGGCACGCGCGCGTGGCGGGCTGATCGTGGAGGACGACTACGACGGCGAGTTCCGCTACGACCGCAGGCCCGTCGGCGCGGTGCAGGGCCTCGACCCCGAACGGGTGGTCTATGTCGGCTCGGTGAGCAAGAGCCTGTCACCGGCGCTGCGGCTCGGCTGGATGGTGCTGCCGCGGGAGCTGGTGGGGGATGTCGTCGCGGTGAAGGGCGAGCGGGAGGCGTGGGCGAGCGTGCCGGACCAGCTGGCGCTCGCGGACTTCCTGGTCTCGGGGGCGTACGACCGGCATGTGCGGCGGATGCGGCAGCGCTACCGGGGGCGGCGCGACCGGCTGGTGGAGGCACTCGCCCAGCGGGCGCCCGGGGTGGCGGCCACCGGGATCGCGGCCGGGCTGCACGCGGTGCTGCGGCTGCCCCCGGGGACCGAGCGGTCCGTGGTCAAGGCCGCCACGTGGGGCGGTGTCGCCCTGGATGGCCTCGCGGAGTTCCGTCATCCGCAGGCGACGATGCCGCACACGGACGGGCTGGTGGTGGGCTACTCGACGCCGTCGGACCATGCCTACGGCGCCGCGCTGGACGCCCTGTGCGGGGTGCTGCCACCGGACTGAGACCCCACCTCGGGGTTCACGGCTCGGGCACCTGTCCGCTCCGCTCACGAAAGCAGGAAATCCGCCGCCCCGGCCTTCGCGCCCTCGATGAACGCGGTGATCTCGCCCGGGGTGTAGATCAGGGCGGGGCCGTCCGGGTCGGCCGACTGGCGCATCGCGACCCGGCCGTCGGCCAGCTTCATCGCTTCCACGCAGTTGCCGCCGTTACCGCCGCTCCAGGGCTTGTGCCAGCCCTCGTTGCCGAGTTCGCGGGCGGGCATCCCGTTGTAGATGACCTCACCGTCGACCCCTCGTATGCGGGCCTTGATCCGATCCATTCACAGCTCCTTGCGGAGATCCCGGAGGATGTCCTTTGTGCGATGTGCCGTCGCGGCATGTGCCGCCATGCGGTCCATGACCTCGAGGTGGGTGGCCACCTCGGGGCGCGCGTCGAGGTAGACCGCGCCGGTCAGGTACTCGCTGTAGACCATGTCCGGCAGTTCTGACATGGCAAATCGGAACAACACGAAGGGGCCGTACGTGCCGGGGTGCGGGCCGGCGGCGAACTCGGCGATCTGCAGCGTCACGTTGGCCAGCTCCGTGACCTCGAGGAGCCGGTCGATCTGGCCGCGCATCACGTCGGGCCCGCCGACCGGGCGGCGCAGCGCGGTCTCGTCCATGACCATCCACAGGCGCGGGGCGTCCTCGCGGGTGATCAGCTCCTGGCGCTGCATCCGGAGCGCGACATGCCGCTCGACGACGTCGGGGTCCTCGACGAGGGCACGGCCGACGGCTCCGGAGCGCAGCACGCCACGCGCGTAGTCCTCGGTCTGCAGGAGCCCGGGAACGAAGTGGGGCTCGTACGACCGGATGAGGCTGGCGGCGCCCTCCAGGCTCACGTACATCGAGAACCAGCCGGGCAGGATGTCGTGGAACCGCTGCCACCAGCCGGGCTTGTTGGCCTCTTCGGCGAGCGTGACGAAGGCTTCCGCCTCTTCGTCGGTGACGCCGTAGGACTTCAGGAGGAGCTGGAGGTACGGGATCTTCAGGCCGACCTCGGCCATCTCCATGCGGCGGACGGTGGCGGGGGCGACGCGCAGGACCTTCGCGGCCTCCTCGCGCTTGAGCCCGGCGCGTTCGCGCAGGTCCTGGAGGCGCCGGCCGAGGACGACCTGGCCAACGGTCGGAGCGGACCGCGGTTCGCTCACGCCCCCTACCTCCCAGTCGTCCCTGTGGTCCTGTTGCGGTCGCGCGTGTGGTTGCGCTCCCAGGCGGAAGCCGGGCTGCCCCGACGCCCCGTCATTTCGGGCAACTTCCCTGAAATCGTCGGCGTTTTCGCCATGCCGGGCGCCGTACGGCACACCGCCGTCAGCAGTGTGCCACGGCTCGGCGCCCGAGCACACTGCACTCTGCACTTTTCAGAGTGGCTCTTGCCAAGTGTTCACGACGGGGAGATAGTGGCAAGCGTGACTCCGTCCGTGCCGTTAGGAACAGAAGTCGGCGAAGCTACGCTCGGTGACGAACCCGATGCGAGCTCCGGCGCCGCGTCCGTGCGCCGCCGCAGCAGCTTCGAACTGGCTCCCCACCCGGGCTCCGCCGCTCAGGCCCGGAAGCTGACGCGCGCCCACCTCAGCGGCTGGGCAGTGTGCGATGACACCTGCGACGCGGCGGCCCTGGTCATCTCCGAACTGGTCACGAACGCGATCGTCCACACCGCGAGCAGCCGCATAGTGTGCGAGCTCCACGACAGTGACGACCGGGTGCGGATAGCTGTGCGTGACGAGGGCTGGGCCCCCGGCGAGCCGCATCCCGCCCGTCGTGTCGCGCCGGAGGAGGAGCACGGGCGTGGCCTGCTGCTCGTGGCGGCGGTGAGTACCGCGTGGGGCGCGCAGGAGACCGGCCCCGGACTCCTCGTGTGGGCCGAGCTCGCACGCGACGCGGACGGCACGCAGGACACGGGCGCCGCCGGCCCCCAAGGACAGCCGACCGTCGCCGGCCTCCATGGCATTCCCGGGCCGCAACACAGCAGTGAACTGCACACCGGCGCAGCGCCTCACTCCCCCGACACGGGACCGGGCACCGAACAAGGACCGGCCTTCGACACAGAGCAGTTCGAGTCAGAGTTCGAGACGGGGTGCGACACCGGCTTCGGCCCGGCCGCCGGCCCCGGTACGGGGACAGGGGCGGGAGCCGGATGGGTGTGGTGACGACGCGCACGATGGATCTCGACTCGCTGGTCCGCTTCTCACGGCAGCGGCAGATCCTGCGGACCGCCCCGCTCAGACTCGCCGTCCCCGACGGCATGACAGCCCCGCTCGGCTGCGACGCCGTCGCGGTCCCCGAGGCCTGCGGGCGCGCCATGGTCGCGCGGCTGCCGCGCATGGGCTGCGTGTACGCCGACGACGACCGCTGGTGGTGGATCGTTCCCTCGGACTCGGATGTCGCCCTGGAGTGGCCGGCCCCGGCCAGCTACACGACCGGCGCGCTGGTGCCGGACGCGCGGCGCGCGCCCGGACTCATCCACCGGCCCGACGGCAGCGTCCCCTACACCCCGCCGATCCCGCTCTATCTCGCGCTCTGCCGGGTCACCGGCACGACCCCCGCCTGGTCCCGTTCGATCGGCGCGGGCGCGGCCGACGCGGCCTGAACGGCACGCTCCACCCGGATCAGCCCGCGACAACCTCCGCGCGCGGCACGATCACCAGGAAGGTGTCCGTCGCGAGGTCCATGACGACCTCGGCGGGCTGACCTTCCAGACGCCGGTCGCGCGCGAACTCCTCGGCCGGCCACGACCCGCGCGGTCCCCCCGCGGGAAAGCGTTCAAGTACCACTCGTCCGTCGATCATCGTGCACCCCTGCCCCCGTCGTCGTACGTGCGCTGTCGCGCGTTCTTACGGAGAAGAACGCCCGCGAGGCGCCCGGGGGCTCGCAACGTGACGACAATGAAACCGAGTTGAGACGCACAGCGCCGCCACGCAAGGAGCGAAGAGCCGCCGCGTCAGTCCAGATACTCGTCGTGGTAGCGGACCCGCGCGCCGCCCGCCGGGGCTCCCAGCGCCGACGCCCGCCCTTGCGGCTCCTCCCACTCCTCCTGCCGGCCGAGCGCGGTCAGATCGAGCAGGCTGTTGATGGAGCCGACGCCGTCGAGGCCACGGCCCGTTGTGGAGTACGTGTGGTAGACCCGGTCGCCGTCGCGCAGGAAGCAGCTGAGCCCGGGCAGGTCGCGGGGATCCTCGCCGGACGCGAAGCCGAAGTCCTGGTTGAAGTCACTCGTGGCCGACGAGTACCAGGGCATGGTCCAGCCCATGCGGGCCTTGAACGGCAGGAGTTTGGTGAACGGGGCGCGCGACACGGCCGCGAACTCCGTGTCCCTGGCGCGCAGATGGGAGAGGTGGCCGATCTGGTCGAGGAACGCGGAGCAGTTGGGGCAGCCCGCGTCCTGGTCCGGGCCGAACATGAAGTGGTAGACGATGAGCTGGGAGCGGCCCTCGAACAGGTCGAGAAGCTCCGCCTTGCCGTCGGGCCCCTCGAAGACGTACAGCTTCTCGACCTCCACCATGGGCAGTTCGCGGCGCTGGGCGTTGAGCGCGTCGCGGGCGCGGGTCGCCGCCTTCTCCCTGGCGAGCAGTTCTTGGCGCGCGCCGAGCCACTCCTCGCGGGTGACGACGTTCGGCAGCCCCATGGGTCCTCCTCTGGTCGGTACTCCTCGGGTGGTTGACCGGAGGGCTTCGCAGAACTCATCGCTCGGCGGGAGAAAACTTTCGCAGTTCTTTTTGGGGATCCGTCGTGTTCGCTGAGCATGCACTGTTGTCCGCTGACGCCGACACCACCACAATGCACATGTCAAAACCGGTAGTTGACGGTTTCAGGAAGCAACGGGAGAGGACCCCCACATGAACAAGCCTCTCGTCGGTGCGGTGTTCGGCCTGCTCCTCATAGGAGCAACAGCCGCGCCCGCCACGGCAGTCGGAGCCCAGCACGAGGCCAAGGCCAAGGCAAAGGCGGTCACCTTCGCCGGGACGGTGGCGCTCAGCAACTGCTCCGGGTCGGTCGTCCGCGTGCCGGACTCCCAGCCCACGGACCCGGCCCTGGTCATGTCCAACGGGCACTGCCTCGAGAGCGGTTTCCCCGGCCCGGGCGAGGTCGTCGTCGACCAGCCGTCGTCCCGCACCTTCAGCCTGCTCAACTCCGCGGGCAGCAAGGTCGCGACGCTGCGCGCGGACAAGATCGCGTACGGCACGATGACGGACACGGACGTCTCGCTCTACCAACTCACCAGCACCTACGCGCAGATCGAGAGCTCGTACGGCATCAAGGCCCTCGAACTGTCGGCCTCGCACCCCACGGCGGGCACGGCCATCACGGTGGTCTCCGGCTACTGGAAGAAGACCTACAGCTGCAACATCGACGGCTTCGCATACCGCCTCAAGGAGGGCGAGTGGACCTGGAAGGACTCGGTCCGCTACACCTCCACGTGCAACACGATCGGCGGCACCTCGGGCTCCCCCGTCGTCGACCAGGCATCCGGCAAGGTCGTCGCGGTCAACAACACGGGCAACGAGGACGGCGCCCGCTGCACGGACAACAACCCGTGCGAGGTCGACGAGAACGGCACCGTCACGGTCCGCAAGGGCATCAACTACGCGCAGGAGACGTACGGGATCGTGCCGTGCGTCGGGATCGGCAACAAGATCGACCTGAGCGCGGCGGGCTGTGAGCTTCCGAAGCCGTAACTCCCCGTCCTGAACATCCCTTCCTAGGCGGCGAGTTCCGCGAGCAGCGCGTCGATCCGTTCGGCGTGCTGCTCCGGGACGCGGCCCGTGTCGTCGAGGTGCACGGCGCAGGACGTGGTCGTGTCGACCAGGGCTTCGAGGGTGACGGCGACGTCTTCGGTGCCGGCCGTGTGGCGGGCGAGGGCGGGAAGTTCAGCGGCGGCGAGGTCGATCGCGGTGCGCGCCTCCGCGAGCGCGCGGTACGCCTCGCGGCGCAGGGTCCAGCGTCCGGCGCGGTCGTCGGATCCGCTGAGGACATGGAGTACGTAGGCGTGCGCGGCCTCGCCGGCGGTGGTCAGGCGCGTACGGACGGCGCCGCCGCGGCCCGGCACGGGAAGCGGCAGGTGACCCACGCACAGCACGATCGCGCACGCGAGGAGCGTCTCCCCGATCCGGGCCAGGGCCATCTGCGGCTCCCCGCCCACCATCACGAGGGACAGCACGAAGACGGTCACGACGGCGGTCTGGGCGGCGAAGTGCCGGGTGGCCACGGGGATCAGCGCGCCGCCGAGGGCCACCAGTGCGACGGGCCCCGCCGGGCTCGGCAGCAGCGCGGCGAGCCCCGCGAAGAGGGCCGCGCCGACCACCGTCCCGAGCGCCCGGCACAGCACGCGCGAGGCGAGCGGCCCGAGGTCCGGCTTGACGAGGAAGACGGCGGTCGCGGGCAGCCAGTACCAGTGGGCGTTGTGCAGGAACTGCGCGACGGCAACGCCTGCCCCGAAGCAGAGCGCCACGCGGATCCCGTACTCGCGCCCGGCGGGGCCGACGGCTCTGCGCAGGGCGGTGACGGGGGTGCGGGGGCGGGTGTGCAGCGGCTTCGCACCGGCGCCGCGCCAGGTCCTCACGCGTACGTTCGGTACCGCGCGCGTCGACCGGTCGTGGTCCCGTACCGGACCGTCGAACACCACGGCCGCGTGCAGCAGTGCCTCGTCCAGCGCGCGCAGGGCCGCGTCGGAGCGGGCGGGCGCGGGCAGCGGGCCGCACGGCTGCGCGGAGCGGACGGCGTCGGCGAGGCGCCACAGGCCCTCCGACGCGCGGGCCGGGAGCGGGCTCCCCGCCCAGGCCAGGGCCGTTGCCGCCTCGGCGAGCGGCAGGGCGGCGGCGTACTGCGCGTGCAGGCGGCGTTCTTCGCGGGAGCCCGCGAACCGGCGCAGACGCGGTCCGGACAGGGCGTCCTGCGCATGGTCGAGCGCGGCGGTCAGGGCGGCGCGATGTGCGGTGGCCCGGGGTGTGCCCGCCGCGTCGACGAGTCCGGCGACGGCCGCGTACACCTGGGCGACGGCGGCGCGTTCACCGTCGAACCGGTACGCGCCCGCCCCACCCGGCGACGGCAGCACGCTCCGCAGGACGAGGAGCCAGCCCGCGCCCGCGAGGAACAGCAGCGCCCGCTGCCAGCCGGCTTCAGGCAGCGGCATGCCCGCGCCGATCGCGACGGCGACGAGGAGTTGTGTTCCGCAGGCGGACGCGACGGGCCCGACGGCGCTGACGGCGCCGCCCGCGAACCCGAGCAGCGCGAACACGCCGATCAGCGCGGCGGGACCGGCAAGTGCGCCGACCCAGGTGCCGAGGGCCAGACCGCCCGCGCCGACCAGGGCGGGCACCCCGATCCGGGACACCGCCGCGCGACGGCTGCCGGGCCGGTCGTTGATCCCGGCGAGCATCGCGCCGAGCGCGGCGAGCACCCCGGCGGAAGGGCGCCCGGCGAGCAGGGCCGCCACCACGAGCGGCCCGGCGGCGAGGGCGCCGCGTACGACGGCGCTCCACGGGAGGGGGCCCCGCTGGGCACGCAGCGCGTGGCCGAGCCAGGGCGGAAGGGGACGGGGGGTGGTGCGCACGGTGCTCCTGTCGGCGACGGCGGTTCCGGGGCGGGGGTGTGCCGCGGGACGACGTCGGCCTGGGCTGATACCTCGACGCTAGGTGGCGTATTTGGAGGGAAAGGTACGTGCGCGTTTCATCGATGTGACGATGTGCGGGACTTGTCGGATCTGGCCCGCCGCAGGTCACCGGGGTGGCAGCGTGACAGGATGGCGCGCCGTGAGCAGCGAGGACGGCTGGCCGGACGTGCCCGGCGACACGGCCCTGACGATCCGGATCCCGGAGGCGGACGCCTTCGTACGGGCGCCGTTCCCGGCCCACATCACGGTGCTGTACCCCTTCCTCCCCGCCGCACGGATCACGCCGGAGGTCCACGCCGAGCTGGCGGCGCTGTTCTCGGACCGGGACCCGTTCGTCCTGACGTTCGCCGAGTTCCGTCGGTACCCGGGTGTCCTCTATCTCCCGCCCGCCCCCGATCACCCCGTCCGCGCCCTGACGAGGGCGGTGCGGGAGCGCTGGCCGGAGGCGGTGCCCTACCGGGGCGTGTTCGGGCCGGAGGGCCTGGACCCCCACCTCACGCTGGCAAACGACGAAGGGCCGGAGACGTACGAGAGGGCGTACGACGCGCTGGAGCGGGAGCTGCGACCGATGCTTCCGGTGACGGCGCGCGTCGGGTCGGTGCGCCTGATCGTGACGGACGGGCGGGTGTGGGAGGACGGCGCGGTGTACGAGCTGGGGCGCTCGCCTGCACCACCCACTCGACCGGCTCCGCCGGATCAGGTCCTGCGCGCGGAGTCGACGGCGCTCTCCAGGAGGACCTGAGTCCGATCGACCACGTCCGTCAGGTCGCCCGATGCCCCCGCGAGCAGGCTGTGGATGCCCAGCAGGCCCGCTCGCTCCAGGAGCCGCTTCTCATTGGTGACCCACTCACCGCGGGCGGCGAGGACGGCGTGAGCGGCCGACATCGCTGCCACGGCGACCGCGCCGTGGACCTCGGCTCTGCCGCCCGTGGGCGCGTTGTTGGCCCTCGCGTAGTGCAGCGTGCCGGCGGCCCGGCCCCACCACATCTCGGGGGCCGCCTTGCGCAGAGCCTCGGGGTAGCCGTCGGGACGGGGCACCGTACCGCTCAGCACTTGGTTGACGGCGAGCTCGGCGACGACGAGGTAGGTCGGGATCCCGGCCAGGTGGAACATCAGCGGCTCCCAGCGGACCCGCCCCCGCCCGGCCTCGGCCAACTCCCGCTCCACCACGTCGAGATCCCGGTAGTGGACGTCGACACGCCGCCCGTCGACGGTCAGCCACGCCCCGCCGTTGAAGACCCCGCCACCCCACCCACCGATCTCGGACACCTCCCCTTCCCACCCGACGCCCCGCAGGTCGTCCGGCTGGAAATCACCCCGGTAGTAGATCGCGAAGTCCCAGTCGCTGTCGGGCCGTTGAGTTCCCCGGGCCCGCGAACCGCCGAGCGCGACGGCCCGCACACCGGGAAGCGCGGCGAGCCGCTCGGCGACATGGTCGGGGAAGACGACATCGGGCATGGCAGGAGCGACAGACATGAGGGCACGCTATCCAAGGCGCGGGCAGCCGGGCGATTGAGAAAACGACCTAGAGCCGCCTTACGCGGTGTGCCGGGCGGCAAACCCGACGAACTCGGTCCAGGCGGTCGCCGTAAGGCTCACTACGGGGCCCGCCTTGTCCTTCGAGTCACGGACGTGCGTGAGGCCCAGCCGGGACGCGACCTCGACACACTCGCCGCCGTTCCCGGCGCTGTAACTGCTTTTGAACCAAGTCAGCTCATCACTGTTCGGCCCGGCCACTGCCCCGCTCATCTCTCTCCCAACAACTTCTCGATCAACGAAAGCGATTCGGCCGGTGTGAGCGCCTGCGCGCGGAGACTCCCGTACGCAGCCTCGATCTCCCGGACCTTTCCCCGCTCCGTATGGACGCGGCTGTCACCCTGGACCTCCGTGTAGGCGATCCTCCGCCCATCCCTGGTCTCCATCAAGGTGAACGGGCCAGCCAGTCCTGCATGTTCCAGGCGGGAGAGCGGCATCACCTGAATCTCGACGTTCCGCTTCTCACTGGCCAGAAGGAACTGCTCCAGCTGACCGCGCCAAACGAACTCCCCGCCAAGAGGACGGTGCAGTACAGCCTCCTCGATCACGAAGCTCATGTGAGGCGCCGGGCGCCGGGCGAAGATCTCCTGCCGCGCCAGTCGAGCTGCTACTCGCTGTTCGATGAGAACTTCATCAAGCAGAGGCCGCCACATCGCGAAGACCGCCCGCGCGTACTCCTCTGTCTGCAACAGCCCCGGCGCAGCCTGGGTCGCGTACACATGCGACTCGACCGCATGCGCCTCATGCTGTGCCGCATCCCTGAAGAACGCCGGATACTGCGCCCGAGCCACCTCCTCCTTCCCCACCCTCAGCACCCCACCCGCGTCGAGCACTTCATCAGCGAGGTCGATGAACTTGGGCGGCGGAATCCTCCTCCCCTGCTCGAACGACGCGATCGTCGACGCCGAGTACCCCGTCCGCGCCCCCAGCTCCGCCCGGTCCAACCCCGCCCGCTCCCGGCAAAGCTTCAGCTGACGTCCGAACACATACAGAATCCCCGCCCCGAACTCGTGCTCCCCCTCCGCCTGCTGGTCCTCCACGCCCGGCACCTCCCGTACGTTCCACCGCCGCCACCGAACACCACGCAACCGCCACCGCAACCGCTCCCGCGGACAACGCGCCGCACGGAAGGCCGGTCACGCCTCGCCGCGCGTACAACGGCACGCCGGCCGCGTACAACGACCACCGGTCAGCGCGTCGCTCCTGTTCAAAGCTACGCACAGGCCAGGACCGTTGACGGCATGAAGGCCGTAACTCCCCCACAAGGGCATATGCCCCAACGCACCGCGTCCGTACACGAGTTCGCCATGCGGTTCACTTCGACCCCACGCGGCGCACGACTCGCCCGCCGTCTCATCTCCCACCGCCTGAACGACTGGGGCCACCCCTACACCTCGCCCACCAACGAGACCGTCACCCTCATCACCGCGGAGCTGACCGCGAACGCGGTCCGGCACGGCCACGTCCCCGGCCGCGACTTCCACCTCCGCCTCGCCGAGGCCGACGGCGCCTTACGGGTCGAAGTCACCGACACCCGCGCCGAGAGGCTCCCCGCCACGGGAACGCCGGCTCCGGACGGCGAGTCGGGCCGTGGCCTCCTCCTCGTCGACGCACTCGCGGACGACTGGGGCGTCACTCCTCGCCCGTCCGCCCCTGGCAAGACGGTCTGGGCCGAACTTCGTCCGCGCAGCTCAGAGCGGCCTTCTGTGAACTGCGGGGCTCATCCCTCATCACCCTGACGGCGGTGGCGGGCGCGCATGACGGAGAATCTCTTCCGTACCTGTACGCGGGAGTTCTGTGCCCGCCCGGACAAGGAGTTCCGTGCCCACCCGCACACCGATAGGCGCCGCCCGTACCCTTCCCTGCACCCTCGTCGTGTGCCGGGGCTGCTGCTGCGGCAATGCGGCGAAGTACCCCGGCTACGACCACGCCTGGCAGCTGGAGCGGCTGCGGGCCGCGGCCGACTCGTCCGGCGGGCGGGTCGCCGTGCGGGTGACGGACTGTCTGGGCCCGTGCGACCAGGCGAACGTCATGGTCGTGCAGCCGTCGGGCGAGGGCCGGCGGCGCGGCGGGCGCCCCGCGTGGGTGGGCTGGTCGATGGGGGACGACGCGACGGACGAGATCCTGCGCTGGGCCGAGGCGGGCGGCCCCGGGATCGCCCCGGCCCCGGCCGCTCTGGAGCTCCAGTTCATCGAGACCCCGGGCGAACGGACCCGCCGCCGCACGCGCCGCTGACGGCCGAAGGCCCGAAAGAGGAGACGCGCACCCGTCACGTCCACGCCGCCCCCGCCGCCACGAACGCGCAGATCAGCACGAACAGGATGGCCAGCAGCGGCCAGACGAAGCGCAGGTACTTGTCTTGACTCGTACTCCCTCCTGGAAGGAGGGAGATTCTGGCCGGTCCCGCTCGTTGCTGTGCCGCTGCGCGGCACGTACTTGGGGCGGGATTCCGTGACTTCCTGTTTCTTCGCGCTGTGCCAGAACGAGTTCTGGTCCTACCGGCGCTCCGCAGGCCGATGCCGCCAGCCCGGCGGCCGCTTTCACGTTGATTGCGGCGTTGACATCCCGGTCGTGGCGGGTGCCGCAGGCGGGACAGGCCCACTCCCGCACGTCGAGCGGTTTGGGCCCGTCCCGGTGTCCGCAGGCCGAACACACCTGGCTGGTGGGCTCGAACCGCCCGATCTTGATGAAAGTCCGCCCGTACCGCTTCGCCTTGTACTCCAGCATGGTCACGAACTGCGACCAGCCCGCATCGTGCACGCTCTTGGCCAGCCTCGTGCGCGCGAGGCCGGAGACCGCCAGATCCTCCACCGCGACCGCTTGGTTCTCGCGGATCAGCTTCGTGGAGAGTTGGTGGTGGAACTCCTTGCGCGCATCGGCCACTTGAGCGTAGGCACGGGCGACCTTCAGGCGGGCCTTGACCCGGTTCTTCGATCCCTTCCGCTTACGCGACAGCTCACGCTGAGCCTTCTTCAGCTTCTTCTCGGCCCGGCGCAAAAACCTCGGAGAGTCGATCTTCGTTCCGTCCGAGAGGACCGCGAAGTGCGTGAGCCCCAAATCGATACCGATCGCACTGTCGGGGTCCGGGGTGCCCCAGCGGATGCGGTCGGTGTCGGTGTCGGTGTCGATGACGAAGCTGGCGAAGTACCGGCCGGCCGCATCCCTGATCACCGTCACACTCGACGGCACGGCAGGCAGTGCCCGCGACCACTTCACCTTGATCTCGCCGATCTTCGGCAGCGACAGCCGCCCACTCCCGGTGATCTTCCAGCGGGCGTTCGCGGTGAACCGGATCGACTGCCGCCCGTCTTTACGCGACCTGAACCGCGGCGCGCCGACCTTCCGGCCTTTGCGCTCTGTCTTGAGGTAAGCGAAGAAGTTGCGGTAGGCGGCCTCCATGTCCCGCAGGGCCTGCTGCAGGACGACTGAGGACACCTCGGCCAGCCAGGAGCGCTCGGCGCGGTTCTTCGCCTGGGTGATCAGCTGCTGGGAAAGGGCGGCCGCGGTCGGGAAGGGTTCCCCGGCCGTGCGGGCATCCTCACGGGCGCGCACCGCGTCGTTGAACACGACGCGGGCACACCCGAACGCCCGTGCCAGCGCCATGCGTTGGCCAGGCTCCGGGTACACGCGGAAGGCGTACCGAAGCTGCATACGGTGATCGTACGAACAGCCGCATTCAATGTCGCCGGGAACACCCGTTCCCCGCCTCACCCTGGCTGAGGGTGTTGGGGTGTTTCCGTCTCGGTGGGCGCACTCATGAGGCGGCTCCGGCGCGGAAGTCGGCGGCGTACTCGCGGACGAACGCGCACATCGCGACGACGGTGCTGCGCAACTCGGAGAACAGGACGCGCTCGTTGGGGGCGTGCAGATTGCACATGCTGTCCTGGGCGCCGAAGAGGAGGACCTCGGCTCCGGGGGCGGCCTTCGCGAGGCCGTTGACGAGCGGGATGGAGCCGCCGGTCGCGACGTAGGAGGCGTCCGTGCCCCAGGCCTCCTTGAGCGCGGTGAGCGCGGCGCGGTAGGCGGGGCCTCCGGTCGCGGCCTCGTAGCCGGGGCCGGTGTCGCCGGGC
Source organism: Streptomyces sp. NBC_01003 (assembly GCF_045162695.1). Classification (NCBI taxonomy): domain Bacteria; kingdom Bacillati; phylum Actinomycetota; class Actinomycetes; order Kitasatosporales; family Streptomycetaceae; genus Streptomyces; species Streptomyces sp. NBC_01003. Next base: position 7,383,682 of record NZ_CP108707.1, on the reverse strand, counting down.
GTGATGGCGAGCGGGATACCGAAGGGCTTGAGGGAGCTCAGGTGGTCGACGAGCCTGGCCTGCGCCTCCTTCGGGTCCTGGAGCGGGTGGAAGCGGAGGTTGAGCTTGGCGCGGGCGTAGGGCACGACGGCGGATGCGGCGTGTTCGACGGCGGGGGCGTCGAGGCCGATGACGGTGATCGCGGGGCCGCTCCACAGGCGCTCACCGAGGGTGCCGCTGCCGATGAGCGGCAGGCCGCCCTCGACGCCGGCGAGGGAGCGGAACTCGTCCTCCGTGTAGCTCGTGCCGGTCCACTCGTCGCGGCGCAGCCCCTCGACGGCGACGTCCCCGTGCACGTCGTGCAGGGTGGCGAGGGCCTTGAGCAGGACGAGCAGGGCGTCGGGTGCCGCTCCGCCGAACTCGCCGCTGTGGCGCGGCTCTTCGAGGGTGCGGACCTCGACGACGACCTCGGACGCGCCGCGCAGGCCCGTGGTGAGGGTGGGGGTGCCGGGGCGGAGGTTGCCGAGGTCGGCGATGACCATGGCGTCGCAGGCGAACCGCTCGGGGTCGGTGGGCGGGTAGTCGTCGAAAGGGCTGCCGTACTCCTCCTGCCCCTCGAAGACGATCTTGACGCCGACGGGCGGGCGGCCCTTGAAGACCCGCAGCATGCCAAGGTGCGCGATGACGTTCGACTTGTCGTCGGCGATGCCGCGCGCCCGCAGTCCGCCCTCGACGGGGGTCGGCTCGAAGGGCGGGGACTTCCAGAGCTTCTCGTCGCCGGGCGGCTGGACGTCGTAGTGCGAGTAGAGCAGGACGGTGGGCGCGTCGGGGGTCGGCGGCGGGATCTCGCCGAAGATGACGGGGGCGGTGTCGGGCAGGTCGATCCGCTCGACGCGCTCGACACCGGCGTCCCTGAGCAGCCCGACCAGCAGGTCGTGCGCCTCCCGCACAGGCTCGGCCGGGAAGCCGGGGAAGGCGATCGACGGGATGGCGGCGAGCCGCTCCAGGTCGGCGCGGAGTCCGTCCATCAGGCCGTCGACTTCGGCTGGCAGGTCCCTGGCGTCCATGGCGTCCAAACCCCTCGCTGTCCGGTGGCTGCCCTTGAAATGCATGGCATTTTGTCCGGATTATCCGTCGGGGTGGCGTGTGGCGTCCGGGTGACTCGCCGGATCGGGGCAATCCGGGATTAAGGTCGGTACATGGCTTCGGATTCTGCTTCGGATTCTGTTTCGGACACTGATGCGGGTACTGGTTCGCATCCTGCTTCGGGTACCGCTTCGAACACCGCGGACGCGGCGCGGGCGGCCGCGCCCGGCGCCGGTGAGAGTGTGCGGATCGACAGCTGGATCTGGTCCGTGCGGCTGGCCAAGACGCGCTCGGCGGGCGCGACGGCGTGCCGGGGCGGGCATGTGAAGGTCAACGGCGATCGCGTGAAGGCCGCCTACAACGTGCGCGTGGGCGACGAGGTGCGGGTGCGGCAGGCCGGCGGGCACGAGCGGGTCGTGATCGTGAAGCGCCTGATCCGCAAGCGCGTGGGCGCCCCGGTCGCCGTCGAGTGCTACGTGGACAACAGCCCGCCGCCCCCGCCGCGCGCCGCCGTCGCCCCCGTGGCCATCCGCGACCGCGGCGCGGGCCGCCCGACGAAGCGGGACCGCAGGGACATGGACCGGCTGCGCGCGACGTTCGGCGCGGGCCCCGTACCCCCGGCGCAGGATCACGCGGACGGACGCGAAAAAGGCTGACCCCGTACGTCGACGGGATCAGCCTCCGGCCGCGCGGGTCACGCCCGGCGCTTGACCAGGCGGACCAGATCCGCGTTGCTCCGGCGCCGTGTCCACGCGAGGAGTGCCAGCGGGGCGATGAGGATGAGCGGCGTCGCCGCGTTCTCCCCGTCGAAGTACGACATCTGCACGACGAACGCGCCGGCCATCAGCGCGCCCAGCGCGATCGGGGCGACTCCGGAGAGCACCGGCACCAACAGGGCGATTCCTCCGGCCAGTTCGAGAACGCCGATGATGTACATCGCCGCGCTCCCCCACCCGATCGTGTCGAACGACTCGACCGCCGACGGGTGCGCGATCAGCTTGGGCAGGGCGCTCGCGACGCCGTAGAACAGCGCGAGCAGCACCGTGAGCGTGCGCAGCGCGATGCGGGCGGCGCGGGCCCTGCCGGCGGCCGGGGCGGCGGTGACGGAGGCGGCGGAAGCGGCGGTCGTGACGGGGGCGGTGGTCTCGGACATGGGGTGCTCCTCGGTGAGTCGGCGCCGGACCTTGCTGTCCGGCTGTCACAGAGGTAGACGGCGGCACCCCATGCAACTCATCGGTCGCCCGGCGCCTTTATGCAGGCACCGCCCGCACCCACACCTGGTCGTCCGTGAGATACCGGTCGACCTTCAACCCGGCCTGGGCGAGCGCCTCTTCGAACTGCTCCTGCGTCAGGGGCCGCGCCAGGAACGTGTGTGTCCAGGCCGCGTCGGGGAACTCGTACTCCGCACGCACCGAGTTCACCCCGTCCCCGACGGGGTCCGCGGACACGATGCGGAGCGTGAAACCGCTCGGGTCCACGCGCTCGCGCGGCAGGTTCGTGTGGTAGTCCGGGCCCTCGCGCTGGATCAGCACGCAGCCCTTGTCGGCGACATGACGCCGACAGGTGTCGAGCAGCCCCTGCCGCACCGCCACATCTCCGGCGTGCACGAGGAACGACGCGAGCAGCACCACGTCGAACGTCCCGCCCGCGTCCAGCGACTCGACCGGCGAACAGATCGTCCGCGCCCCGCGCACCCGCTCCAGCATCTCGGCGGACTCGTCCACGGCCGTGACCGTGAAGCCGCGCTCGATGAGGGGGTGCGTCATCCGGCCGACGCCGCTGCCCAGTTCGAGAATGCTCGCTCCCGCGGGCACGGCCGCGGCGATGATGTCGGGCTCGTCCCCTACGGGCAGGCGCGCGTACAGATCGACCGCGCAGCCGTCCGGCGTGATGGCGCCGGGTCCCGTCCCTCCGTATCCCTCACGCATCTCAAGGCTCATGCCCCTTCAACGAGCCGTCCTGGGGCGGCAGTTCCCGACCACGGCAACGGGAACCAGCCATGCCCTGCGTACCAGTGCCCGCCGTTCCGCAGATGGTCGCCGACGGCCCGCTCGACGCTCGTGCGGCGCGGCAGCGCACCGATGGGGAGACGGGGGTCGCCGAAGACGAAGCCGACCGGGCCCTCGTCGTCCGGTTCCGTTTCCTCCCAGGACGTACGGAATCGCTCCTGGAAGCGCACCAGGTTGGAGTCCTTCGGCAGCTGGTCCTTCAGCTGGGCATCGAGGAGCCAGGAGTGGCAGACGGCGGTTTCATAGCGCTCCTCGGGGTAGTGGCGCGCGAAGAACTCCCTGGCCAGAGCGAGGGACCGGTCGCACGCGCGCGGGGACAGCGGGCCCCGGAAGTCGGGGATATGGAGGTTCATGCACAGGTCGTCCGCCGTCACCGGCAGGCCCGCGGCGGCGGCCGCGCCTGCCGAGCGCCCGCCGAGCAGGGCCCGCTGGTACTGGAGCCGGCCCAGCTGGTAGAGCTCCCCGTGGAAGTGCAGGCCGAGCCAGGCGACCGCGTGAATGCCGCAACTGCCGTACCGCCTGCGGTGGACGGCCATGTGGCGCCCCAGGTCGGCGAGGGTGCGCCGCGAGACGTCGTCCGGCACCCCGAGACCGCGGTGGTACGCGCGCGTGGCGGGCAGCGCCGCCACGTAGACGTACACGGAGAAGCAGCGTTCGAGGAGGTCGCCGCCGTCGGGCGGGGACGGGAAGCGGGGGCCTCCGCCGACCGTGCCCATGTCCCGGGTGACGGCGTCCACGGCCCGCTCCAGGAGATCGCGCACTCCGGGATCGTCGGCCACGCGGGGACGCAGCGCGACGAGTTCGTTGATGTCCTCGTGGGCGACCCCGAGGTCGAGGAGGACCTCGGGCAGGTCCTCCGCGTCGGGGATTACCGCCTCCGCCCGCCCCTGTCCGTCGAGCGCCTCCACCCATCCCGCGAGCCGCTCACCGCTCTTCCGCCCGTCCAGCACGCGTCCTCCCCTCCGCCGGCCGAACCCGGCGACCGAACTCCGCCGACCGGAAACCACCTCACCTTTTCAGGGAACGGTGCGCCGCGCGAGGGTACGGACGCACCCGACACCTGCGCCCGTGAAGAGGCACCCTGGAGGGGGTACCTCTTCACGGGCGGAGGCGGTGACGATGCGTACGGGCAGTGAACCCGTGACCGCGCGCAGTTCCCTGCGCGCCCGGCTGTGGCTCAGCATCTGGGGTCTGGCCTGGTCGATCTTCGGCACGGTCGCGTTCATCCTCACGGACCGCCCGTGGTGGGCGTTCGCGTGCGGTGTGCTGTGGCTGATCGTGACCGTCGACCTGTTCGTGATCACCCGCCACATCCGGCAGGGCCCGCACTACCAGCCGGGCCCCGACGTACCGCCCTACGAACCCCCGGACGTACCGCCCGTACCGCCCTGCAATCCCCCGGACGACAAGCCCTAGACCGCCCCGGAACTCCCTAGGGGGCCTCGCCTTACGGAGCGTCGTCGAAAGCGGCCGCGGCCACGTAGTCCGGCTGCGGATCGAGCGCCGCTGCCAGCCGGAAATGGCGCCGCGCCTGGTCGGGCCGCGCGGCACGCTGATAGGTGCGCGCGAGCGCGAAATGCGCGAACGCGTTGTCCGGCTCGCGCTCCAGGACGATGGTGAACTCGAGCTCGGCCGCGCGCAGTTGGGCCGCGGCGAAGAACGCGCGGGCCCGTAGCAGCCGCGCCGCCGTGTTCTCGGGGTGGGCCGCGATGACCGGGTCGAGCAGTTTCACCGCGCCTCGCGGATCACGCGCCGCGAGCAGTTGCTCAGCGGCGCGGAAGTCGATGACGTGCGTCTCCGGGTTGGAGTGGGGCACAGTTGTCTCCCTCCTTCGTCATCCACGTCAACGGCGTGGACTGTCGGCCCTATTCCTCCCCCGTAACACCCTGACGTACGTACGTCCGACCGAGTCGAAAGGCTCAGCGCCCGGTCACCACGAGTACCGCGCCGAGCACGGCCAGCGCCACTCCCGCGGCCACGAACACCCAGTCGAGGACGGGCCGCTCGCCGCCGATGAGCACGGTCTCGCGCGGGTCGTCGACGTCGTACGCGATACCGACCAGGCTGCCCGCCGGCAGCGGCAGCCGCCGGGTGGGCGGCGCGGGGGACGGCACCTCGACGACGCGGCCGTCGTGTGTCTCGAACTGCAGCAGGGGCCGCTCGGAACCCGCCTGCGGGGGTTTCACGAGTGCCTGCGTGACGCGTCCGGCCTCGCTGATCCGCCGGGTCCGGCGCAGCCCGTACGCCCCGGCGAGGATCGCCACCAGGCCGCCGAGGAAGGTGAACGCCGCCAGTACGACCACGCCCGTCCCCCTTCTAGGCCGCGGCCGCCCGCTGCGCGAGGTCCGCCCAGACGGCGTCGACCCGCCGGTGCAGCTCGTCGAGCGGTACGTCGTTGTCGATCACGATGTCGGCGATGTCCAGGCGCTTGTCGCGGGTCGCCTGGGCGGCCATGCGGGCGCGGGCGTCCTCCTCGCTCATGCCGCGCAGGCGCACGAGGCGGTCGAGCTGGGTCTCGGGGCTCGCGTCGACGACGACCACGAGGTCGTACAGCGGCGCCAGGCCATTCTCGGCGAGCAGCGGTACGTCGTGCACGACGACGGAGTCACCGGTGGCGGCGGCTTCGAGTTCGGCGGAGCGGGCGCCGACGAGCGGGTGCACGATCGAGTTGAGGACGGCGAGGCGGTCCGCGTCGGCGAAGACGATCGCGCCGAGCGCCGGCCGGTCCAGCGAGCCGTCCGGGGCGAGCACGTCGCTCCCGAACGCCTCGACGACCGCGGCCAGTCCGGGAGTTCCGGGCTCCACGACCTCCCGCGCGATGCGGTCCGCGTCGATCAGTACAGCCCCGTGCTTCACGAGCAGCCGGGACACCTCGCTCTTGCCGGCGCCGATTCCGCCGGTCAGACCCACCTTCAGCATGCGGGCAGCTTAGGCGAGGGCCCCATGGCTGACCACAGCCCCTATGCGTCGCCCTCGCGTTCGGCCAGGAACTTCTCGAACTCGAGGCCGATCTCGTCGGCGGACGGGATGTCGGTCGGTTCAGCCAGCATGTTCCCGCGGCTCTCGGCGCCCGCGGCCGCGTCGTACTGGTGCTCAAGTCCCTGGACGAGCGAGACGAGTTCCTCGTCGCCCTCCTGGATCTGCCGGTCGATCTCCGTCTGCGTGCGGTGCGCCTCCGTGCGCAGCCCGTGCGCCACCGAGGGCAGCACCAGGCCGGTCGCGCCCGTGATGGCTTCGAGGACGGTCAACGCGGCGTCCGGGTACGGCGAGCGCGCGATGTAGTGCGGGACGTGCGCGGCGACACCGAGTACGTCGTGTCCGGCCTCCATGAGGCGGTACTCCACGAGGGACTCCGCGCTGCCGGGGACCTGCGCCTCGTCGAAGGGGCTGCGGTGACCGGGGACGAGGTCGGTCCGGTTCCCGTGCGGCGTGAGGCCGACGGGCCGTGTGTGCGGGACGCCCATCGGGATTCCGTGGAAGTTGACCGCGAGGCGCACGCCGAGCCGCTCGACGATCTCCTTCACGGCGGCCGCGAAACGCTCCCACTCGACGTCGGGCTCGGGGCCGGACAGCAGCAGGAAGGGCGCACCCGTGGCGTCCTGGACGAGACGGACCTCAAGGGCGGGCACGTCGTAGTCCGCCCAGCGGTCGCGCCGGAAGGTGAGCAGCGGGCGGCGGGCCCGGTAGTCGACGAGCCGGTCGTGGTCGAACCGCGCCACGACCTGGTGGGGCAGCGAGTCGAGGACCCGTTCCACGATCTGCTCGCCGGTCTCACCCGCGTCGATGTATCCGTCGAAGTGGTAGAGCATGACCAGTCCGGCCGACTCCTGGGCGAGCGCCATGTCCACCACGGCCAGGCCCTTCGGCTCCCATGCGTACAAACCCTGCGGATCAAGCACTGTGACCGCTCCTCGCCTCTCCCCGTGTCTCTCCTGCAGAAGAACGTGCGGTGGGGCGCGGGCATTCCCTCCCGCGCCCCTTCACAGCGGGCTCTTACCTGTTGTTCGCCTCAGGCGGACAGCACGCGCGCGTGGAGCTTGGTGACGGCCCGGCGCGCGGAGGTGAACGCTCCGTGCTGCCAGGCGTCGGTGTAGCTGAGCCAGTCCCCCGCGAAGTAGACGCGGCCCGTGGGCTCGTTGAGGGGCTTGTAGCGGGGGTCGTCGGGGCCGCCGGGCGTGTCGTGCCAGGCGGCTTCCAGGTGCGGGGTCTGGCGCCAGTGGTGCGAGAAGGAGGTGGCAAGTTCGGTGCGGTACTTCTCGCCGTAGATCTTCACCCCGGCGGCCACGGCCCGCTTCTCCCGCTCACCCGGTGTGAGCTTCGCGTACGCGTCGGCGTCCGCGTCGTAGTTGTAGTAGCCGACGAGTACACCGCGCTCGCCGTGGAAGCCGTAGGACGGGTGCCAGATGTGCGTGACGTCGAGGTCGGTCTCGGTGATGCCGCCGTAGATCTTGTGGTCGAGCTCCCACCAGCGGGACCGGTACTCCAGGCCGATCTTGCCCGCGGACTGCGGGGCGATGGCCTCCAGGGCGGACTGCACGCCGGAGCCGAGGTTGTGCGGGATCCTGGCGAGGATGTTGGGCGGCAGCGCGCCGACGCAGTAGTCGGCCTCGATGGCCCGGGTCCTGCCGCCCTGGGTGTACGTGACGGTGACGCCACCGGCCGTCTGCGTGATCCTGCTGACGACAGCGCCGGTGCGCACCTTGTGCGCGCCGATCGCCCTCGTCAGGGCCTTGGGTATCTGGTCCATGCCGCCCACGGGCTGGAACATCAGCATGGCCTGGTCGAAGCCGAACTCGAAGGAGAAGTACCGTCCGACGCCGCTGGCGAACACGTCCGACGCGGACGGCACGTCGCCGAGCAGCACGCCGGGCGTCCCGGTGGCGGCCGGGACCGTGGTGTAGCCGCGGCGCTCCCCGCCCCCGTAGGTGAGTTTGTCGCCGAGGTCCCCGAAGTCCTTGAGGAACTCCATGAGGCGGTCCTGGTCGGACGCGGCGAGCTCCTTGTCGAGGGCGCCCTTGTCCGTGGCCTTGGCCAGCAACTCCGCTACGTAGCCGTACACATCGGCCTTGGCGGTGCGGTAGCGCACGGGCGCGGTCATGCCGGCGGATTCGTTGTAGAGGTACGCGTCGGCGTTCGTGTTCGTGAACACCTCGACGGGTACGCCGAGTTCGCGGCAGTAGTCGAGCGTGACCATCCACTGCGGCAGCCGCGCGGGCCCGGCGTTGAGGTACTGCCCTTGGGAGAAGCGCGCGGTCTGACGGTTGCCGTACAGGTCGACGGTGCTGTCGCCGCCGCGCACGGTGAAGTTGCGGCCGCCGGTGCGGTCCCTGGCCTCCAGGACCGTACAGTCGTAGCCCGCCTTGCCGAGTTCGTACGCCGTCGCGAGCCCGGCGATGCCGCCGCCCACGACGACGACCTTGGCGGCGCCGCGTCCGGTGAGCGTGAAGTCGCCCGACTTCGGTGCGCTGTAGTCCTGTTCGCGGGAGGCGGCCTGCGCGGTGGGGGCGAGACCGAGGGCGCCCATGGTGGCAAACATCGCGCCCGCACCGCCGGTCACCCCTACGTTGCGCAGGAAGGCCCGGCGGCTCGTGCCCGTCTCCGGTCGCTGCTGTACTGCCATGCTGACGGCTCCCCTCACGATCTTGAATGATCCGGGGATCCTGGCAACGGCCTGTTACGGCACGGGAGTTACTCGTGTATCCACCATGTTTCCCTCCACGCACACACCCCTGGTCCAGACCTTGACGCAGTCATGCCAAGCCCTTACGTTCATATCTGCACCCAAAGTTCACGTACAAGAACACGTTTGCACGAACCGACGGGAAGGCACCCCCACATGCGCATCCGTTCCGCGCTCCTGCCCGCACTGACCACCGCCGCGCTCGTCGCGGGCGGCGCCACGGCGCTCGCGACGCCGGCCGCCGGAGCCGCCCAGGTCATCGAGGTCTCCACCGCGGCGCAGCTCAAGTCGGCGCTCACCGCGGCCGCCCCCGGCGACACGATCCATCTCGCCGACGGCACGTACACGGGCAACTTCAAGACGTCGATCGCCGGGAGTTCCGGCTCACGCGTCACCCTGACCGGCTCAGCGAAGGCGGTCCTCACGGCGGGCGGCGGCTACGGCCTGCATCTGAACGGCGCCTCGTACTGGACGGTCCAGGGCATCACCGTCACCGGCGGCCAGAAGGGCATCATGATCGACTCGGCGAAGGGCGTCGTCGTCGACACGGTCACCGTCCACGGGCTCGACATGGAGGGCGTCCACTTCCGCAACTCCAGCACGGACGGGACGATCAAGAACTCGCGGATCTACGACACCGGCAACGACGGCCGCGGCATGGGCGAGGGCGTCTACGTCGGCACAGCCGGCGGAACCTCGGACAAGAGTGACCGCATCCAGATCACCGGCAACACGATCGGCCCGGACGTCGGCGGCGAGAACGTCGACATCAAGGAGGGCACGACGGGCGCGCGGATCGTGGGCAACACGTTCGACGGCAGCGGCCTGACCGGGGCCAACTTCGACGACTCCTGGGTCGACGTGAAGGGGAACGACGTCCTGGTCGAGAACAACGAGGGCAGCGCCACGACGAACACCGGCTACGAGACACACACCCAGCAGTCCGGCTGGGGCTGCGGCACGGTCTTCCGCTCCAACACGTCGGACCTGCGCGGCGCGACGGGCGACAAGCAGCTGGCGATCAACGTGACGAACGCCGGCGGAAGCTGCGTGACGACGGTCTACAGCAGCAACACGGTCACAGGCGGCAAGGGCCTGACGAACGTACCGGTCACTCCATAGGAAACGTCGGCGGACACAGAGAAGCGGGCCCGCACCCAAGGGGTGCGGGCCCGCTCGACTACTTACCGGAACCCGGAGGGTTCAGGTCAGCTCTGACCACCGGCCAGCTTCTCACGGAGCGCAGCGAGCGCCTCGTCCGAAGCAAGCGCGCCGGAGTTGTCGTCCGACTCCGAGGAGTACGAACCGCCGCCGCCACCGGACGCAGCCGGGGCGCCGGCCGGAGCGGCAGCACCCTCGGCCTCGGCCTGGGCGTCGGCCTCGCGGGACTTGATGACCTGAGCCTGGTGCTGCTCGAAGCGCGTCTGCGCCTCGGCGTACTGGTTCTCCCACACCTCGCGCTGGCTCTCGAAGCCCTCGAGCCAGTCGTTGGTCTCGGGGTCGAAGCCCTCGGGGTAGATGTAGTTGCCCTGGTCGTCGTACGACGCGGCCATGCCGTACAGGGTCGGGTCGAACTCGACCGTCGACGGGTCGGCACCGAAGGCCTCGTTGGCCTGCTTCAGCGAGAGGCTGATGCGGCGACGCTCGAGGTCGATGTCGATGACCTTGACGAAGATCTCGTCGTTGACCTGGACGACCTGCTCCGGGATCTCCACGTGGCGCTCGGCCAGCTCGGAGATGTGGACCAGACCCTCGATGCCCTCGTCCACGCGGACGAACGCACCGAACGGAACCAGCTTCGTGACCTTGCCGGGGACGACCTGGCCGATCTGGTGCGTACGGGCGAACTGCTGCCACGGGTCTTCCTGCGTCGCCTTCAGCGACAGGGAGACACGCTCGCGGTCCATGTCGACGTCGAGGACCTCGACGGTGACTTCCTGGCCGACCTCGACAACCTCGGACGGGTGGTCGATGTGCTTCCAGGACAGCTCGGAGACGTGCACGAGACCGTCGACGCCACCCAGGTCCACGAAGGCACCGAAGTTGACGATCGAGGAAACGACGCCGGAGCGGACCTGACCCTTCTGGAGGGTCGTGAGGAACGTCTGGCGGACCTCGGACTGGGTCTGCTCGAGCCAGGCACGGCGGGACAGGACCACGTTGTTGCGGTTCTTGTCCAGCTCGATGATCTTGGCCTCGAGCTCCTTGCCCACGTAGGGCTGGAGGTCGCGGACGCGGCGCATCTCGACGAGGGAGGCCGGCAGGAAGCCACGGAGGCCGATGTCGAGGATGAGACCACCCTTGACGACCTCGATGACGGTACCGGTGACGATGCCGTCTTCTTCCTTGATCTTCTCGATCGTGCCCCAGGCACGCTCGTACTGAGCGCGCTTCTTGGACAGGATCAGACGGCCTTCCTTGTCCTCCTTCTGGAGAACCAGGGCCTCGATCTCGTCGCCGACCTTGACGACCTCGTTCGGGTCGACATCGTGCTTGATCGAGAGCTCACGGCTCGGGATCACGCCTTCGGTCTTGTAACCGATGTCGAGGAGAACCTCGTCCCGGTCTACCTTGACGATGACGCCATCGACGATGTCACCGTCGTTGAAGTACTTGATCGTCTCGTCGATCGCGGCGAGGAATGCTTCCTCGTCACCGATGTCGTTGACCGCAACCTGCGGAGTGGTGGCGGTGGTCTCGGTGCTGCTCGTCATGTGGGTAAGGGCTCCGGTACGGACATTGAAGTCGTAGGTACTGCTACGCCGGGAGCCCGTGATCGCACTGCAGAAGGCCGGACAGCTCAGGAAGCACCACTCCCGGAGGGGGCGCCTCGATAACCGAGGGGACATACATACAGATGCGAGCGCAGCCTGCTATGTCTGAGGAGCGCAGGCTCGCAGCGCAACTTGTAGCATACGGGGGCAGCCGGACAGGGTCAATGCGCGAACACGCACACCCGGGGCGAACTTCGCATACCCGGCACAAAACCTGTCGCACGAGGCCACATGGGCCGCTCGGCACTCTGCCGCGACGGGTTGAACGGAAGAGTACGACTAGGGAGCCCATCATCCAAGAGCCCGAACCGTTCGAGCCCGAAGCCACCCGGCGCGATGCCGACGTCACGGAGAGTTCCCGTGCCAATCGTGGCTGGTGGGACAGGAACGCGGACGACTATCAGGTCGAGCACGGCACGTTCCTCGGGGACGACCGCTTCGTGTGGGGGCCCGAGGGTCTCGACGAGGTGGAGGCCGAGCTGCTCGGCCCGTCGGAGGACCTGAAGGACAAGGTGATCCTGGAGATCGGCGCGGGCGCGGCGCAGTGCTCGCGCTGGCTCGCCGCGCAGGGCGCGCACCCCGTCGCGCTCGACCTCTCGCACCGGCAGCTCCAGCACGCGCTGCGCATCGACGGCGGCGCGGTGCCGCTGGTGGAGGCGGACGCGGGCGCGCTGCCGTTCGCGGACGGCTCGTTCGACCTGGCCTGCTCGGCGTACGGCGCGCTCCCCTTTGTCGCCGATCCCGTGCGGGTGCTCCGGGATGTGCACCGGGTGCTGCGGCCCGGCGGCCGGTTCGTGTTCTCGGTGACGCATCCGATCCGCTGGGCGTTCCCGGACGAGCCGGGTCCGGAGGGCCTCTCCGTAGTGGCCTCCTACTTCGACCGCACCCCTTATGTGGAGCAGGACGACGAGGGGCGCGCCGTATATGTGGAGCACCACAGGACGGTCGGTGACCGGGTGCGGGACATCGTGGCCGGCGGGTTCCGTCTGGTGGACCTCGTCGAGCCGCAGTGGCCGGCATGGAACACGCAGGAGTGGGGCGGCTGGTCCCCGCTGCGCGGAAATCTGATCCCGGGGACGGCGATCTTCGTCTGCGAGCGGAGCTAGCGGAGCTGGACGGGGGCCCCGGCCGAAGTCCCCCACCCTTCGGCCGGGGGTGCTCCCGGGGAGAGACTGAGCATGTGATCCGTAACGACGCTCTGGACCTGCCTGTACGCAGTGCGCTGCCCGGCCTGCGCGATGCCCTCGACGGGCCCGCGGCGCCGGGCAGCGCCGTTCTCGTGGCGCCGCCGGGGACCGGCAAGACGACCCTGGTGCCGCTGGTGCTCGCCGGGCTCGTCGGTGACGGGCCCGCTCGGCGTGTCGTCGTCGCGGAGCCGCGGCGGATCGCGGCGCGGGCCGCGGCGCGGCGGATGGCGTGGCTGCTCGGCGAGAAGGCCGGCGAGAGCGTCGGCTACACGGTGCGCGGTGAGCGGGTGATGGGGCGCCACGCGCGCGTGGAGGTCGTCACGACGGGTGTGCTCCTGCAACGGCTCCAGCGCGACCAGGAGCTGGCGGGCGTGGATGTCGTCATGCTCGACGAGGTCCACGAGCGGCATCTGGACGCGGACACGGTCGCGGCGTTCCTGTGCGACGTGCGCGAGGCGCTGCGGCCCGAGCTTCGGCTGGTGGCGGCGTCGGCTACGACGGACGCGCAGGGTTGGGCGCGGCTGCTCGGCGGGGCGCCCGTCGTCGAGGCCGAGGGAATCTCGTATCCCGTGGAGACGGTGTGGGCGCCGCCCGCGCGTCCGGTGCGGCCGCCGCACGGGATGCGGGTGGATCCGGCGTTGCTCACGCACGTGGCGGCGGTGGTGCGGCGCGCGCTGCGGGAGCAGAGCGGGGATGTGCTGTGTTTCCTGCCGGGGGTCGGTGAGATCGCGCGCGTGGCCGGGCAGTTGGGCGGGCCGGGTGACGTGGATGTGCTTCAGGTGCACGGGCGGGCGCCGGCCGCGGTGCAGGACGCGGTGCTCTCGCCCGGTGCGCGGCGGCGGGTGGTGCTCGCGACGTCCGTGGCCGAGTCGTCGCTGACGGTTCCGGGTGTCCGGGTCGTCGTGGACTCGGGGCTCGCGCGGGAGCCGCGGGTGGACCACGCCCGCGGGCTGAGCGCCCTGACGACCGTACGGGCCTCGCAGGCGGCGGGGCGGCAGCGGGCGGGGCGTGCCGGGCGCGAGGCTCCCGGCGTGGTGTACCGGTGCTGGACGGAGGCGGAGGACGTGCGGCTGCCTCGGTTCCCCGCGCCGGAGATCAAGGTGGCGGACCTGACGGCGTTCGCGTTGCAGGCGGCGTGCTGGGGCGATCCGGACGCCTCGGGCCTCGCGCTCCTGGACGCTCCGCCGGCCGGGGCCATGGCGGCGGCCCGGTCCGTCCTGACGGCGATCGGGGCGGTCGGGACGGACTCGGGCCGGGCCACGGAGCGCGGCGCGCGCCTCGCGGGCCTCGGCCTGCATCCGCGCCTGGCCCGCGCCCTCCTCGACGCGACCCCGCTGGTGGGCGCTCGCCGCGCGGCCGAGGTGGTCGCCCTCCTGAGCGAGGAGCCGCCCCGCGACTACGGCGACGATCTGGCCGCCGCGTGGCGCACCGCACGCCGGGGCGCCGACGCGTACGCCGCGCGCTGGAAGACGGAGGTACGGCGGCTTACGGGGGCGGCAGGGGCCGGACCGGAGCGAACCGCCGGGCAGACCCCGGTGCGCGAGGCCGGGACCGGGGACCTGTCCGAGGACCGGGTCGCCGGCATCGTCGCCGCGCTCGCCTTCCCCGAGCGGGTGGGGCGTGGGCGCGACGGCGAGTATCTGATGGTGTCCGGTACCCGGGCCGCGCTCGCGGAGGGGTCACGGCTGCGGGGCGCCCAGTGGATCGCCGTCGCGGTCGCCGACCGGCCTGTGGGCGCCGGGCACGCGCGCGTGCGGCTCGCCGCGGTCGTCGACGAGGAGGTCGCGCTGCGTGCCGCGGCGCCGCTGCGTACCGAGGGGGACGAAGTGGCGTGGGCCGACGGGGAGTTGGTGGCGCGGCATGTCGAGCGGCTTGGCGCGGTGGAACTCGCCGTGCGCCCGCTGAAGGAGGCCGCCCCCGCTCTCGTACGGGAGGCGCTGAAGGAAGGGCTGCGGCGGGAGGGGCTCTCTCTGCTGCGGTGGTCCCGGGAGGCCGGGGAGCTGCGGGAGCGGCTCGCGTTCCTGCACCGGACGCTGGGCGCGCCCTGGCCCGACGTGTCGGACGACGCGCTGCACGCGCGTGTGGACGAGTGGCTGGAGCCGGAGCTCGGCAAGGCGCGGCGCCGGTCCGATCTGGGCCGGATCGACGCGGGCCAGGCGCTGCGGCGGCTGCTCCCCTGGGCGAGCGGTGACGCGGCCCGCCTCGACGAGCTGGCGCCGGAACGTCTTGAGGTGCCGAGCGGGTCCAGGATCCGGATCGACTACGCGAACCCCGAACAGCCCGTACTGGCCGTGAAGGTGCAGGAGATGTTCGGGCTGCACGAGTCGCCGCGCGTGGCCGGTGTACCGGTCCTGGTGCATCTGCTGTCCCCCGCGGGGCGGCCCGCGGCCGTGACCGCGGATCTCGCCTCCTTCTGGCGCGAGGGGTACCGGGCGGTGCGCGCCGAGCTGCGCGGCCGGTACCCGAAGCATCCGTGGCCGGAGGATCCGGCGGGCGCGGTCGCGACGCGGCACACGAGCGCGCGGCTCAGGCGCTGACGGGTTCCGGCTCGTGCTCCGGGGCGGCCTCCGGCTCGCCCGGGCGGCGGCTGCGGGCCTCCAGCCACAGGGAGAGCGCGAGCAGGAGCAGGCCGAGGACGAGGAAGCCCCACGGCAGGTACGAGGTGAGCAGGACGACCAGGACGCGGTTGGACTTGACGAGGTCGACCGTCGACCTGATGTAGTCCTCGCGCATCTTCACGTGCCCGGCGAAGACCGTCACCTTGTCGCGGCCTCCCAGGAGCGTGCCGCCGCGGAGTTCGTTGTTCTGGATCTCCTCGCCGTAGACGGGGGCGCCGGTGACCGGCTCGACCCAGAACTTGCGGACCGTGCTGTACCAGCGGGTGGTGCCGGTCTTGGCGACGGACTCCGGTGTGATGCCCTTGACCGGCATCGTCTTGGGGAGGGGAACCTTCGTCCAGGGGATGGTCTGTTCGAAGTAATAGACCTTCACGCCGCGGAACGTCTGGGTCCCCTTGTAGTGGATGGGCCGGGTGATGCGGGCCTGGGCGTCGTAGTACTCGTAGTCCCGCTTCTCCGTGAGGAAGGGCCACTTGAACTCGATGCCGTCGCGCCTGACCTTGTCGCCGTCGACGGTCTCGGCGTACTTGCCCGTGGGGTGCACGGGTGCCTGGCTGTGGGCGTCGAAGACGTAGCGCTCGGGGACCTGGGAGACCATCTTGCCGTCGGGTCCGACGACGTAGGAGAGGGAGTCCCAGACGACGACGTCGCGGCCCGCGCTCTTCTCGACCTCTTCGGAGGCCTCCACGTTGCCCTTGAGCGTCTGGACGATCGTGACCTTGGGGACCTTCTTCGCCTGCATCGAGCCGTAGTCAAGGAGGGTCGGGTTCTTCGCCTCCAGGACGGCGTTCTGGTACTGGCCGGCCGGGATCTTCGCGAGGCGCGGGAACGCGTACCAGCGCATCAGCGGGGACATCGCCGTGCAGAACACGGCGAGGGCGAGCAGGATCAGGCTGGCCTTGCGGCGCATCGCGGCGGCCTCCTCGGCGGGTCAGGGGTGCTTGGGGACGGTGGTCAGCAGCGGTTTGGGCGAGGTCTCGCCGGGCGGGGAGCCGATCGCCGAGATCGTGATGACGAGGGCGAGCGCCACGGCAAGACCGGTCGCGGCGGCGATCAGGGCACGCATGCAGCCTCCCGGCGGATCACCGGATCTGAAATCTGATAGGTCGTCAGGGCTGGGGCACCGTAGCAACGCGCGGCCGAGATGAGAACACGTTGCACAACAGCGCCGCCCCCTCGGCCGGAGAACGGTGAGGGGGCGGCGCGGGTGCTGCTGGATACGGCTTGTGCCGTAGGGGAGTTACGTCGCCGACGGCGAGGCCGAGGGACTGGCCGTGGCGGCGGCCGCGGTGACCTTCAGTTCGATGGTGAGGGTCGCGCCGCCGGTGGTGTTGATGCGGAGCAGGAACGTACCGGTGGCGTCGTCCGCGTAGATCCTCGGCAGCTGGAGGCGGCCGTCGCCGTCGGTCTTGAGGCCCTTGAGGGTGCGGATCGCCTTGCCGTCCGCGTCCTTGAAGTAGGGGCCCTTGTCGTTCTCGGTCGCGTCGTCCTTGGACTTGATCAGCGTGGCCGTGGTGGCGACCCCGTCGGCGGCGGCGTCCTTGTACGTGGCCCTGACCTGGACCGGGTCGGCGAACTGGCCGCCGGCCTCGCAGGTCAGTTCCTTGTCGTCGGTCCTGGTGAGGGTGTCTGCCTGGCGCGCCGAGACGGTCGCCGTGTAGTCGAGGCCGGGCAGCTTGCGGTCGACGACGGTGGCTCGGACGGTGAACTCGCCGGTGTCCTCGCCCGCCCTCAGCGGCGGCGCGATGGCCTTGCCGGTGCTGTCGGTGACGACGGTGACGGTCTTGAAGCCGCCGCTGAAGGCCAGATCCGTGTCGCCGACGACGGTGAGCTTCACCTTGACCGTGCCGACGCCCTTGCCCGCGGCGTTCTCCGTGCGGACGGCGACGCGTTCGGCGAAGGCGTCACCGGCGGTCGCGGCGAGTTTGCCCGTACCGGCGTCCTCGATGTACGCGACCGACTCGGCGGGCGTGGGCGGTGTGGGGCTCGTGGAGCCTCCGTCGCCGGGCTTCGACGGGCCGGTGCCCGGGGAGCCGCCGGGCTTCGACGGCTCGGACGGCTTGGAGGTGCCGGGGGACGGGCTGGTCGTGCCGGGGCTGCTCGGCGAGGGCGAGGGGCTGGGGCCGCCGTCGCTGCGGTCGCCGGGCTGGACCCCGGTGCCGTCCGGGACCTCGTGGGTGCCCTTGCGGTAGAACTCGAGCCACGACAGGACCGTGTTGAGGTACTCCTGCGAGTGGTTGTAGCTCAGGATCGCCGCGTTCAGGCCGCCGCTCTGGGAGAGGTCGCGGTCGCCGCGGCACAGGTAGTGGCCGGCGGCGAGGGCGGCGTCGTAGATGTTGTTGGGGTCCTTCTTGCCGTCGCCGTTTCCGTCACGGCCGGACCACGCCCAGGTCGACGGGATGAACTGCATGGGGCCGACGGCCCGGTCGTGCGTCGTGTCGCCGTCGTAGACGCCGTTGTCCGTGTCGGTGATCCTCGCGAAGCCGTTGCCGTCGAGGGGCGGGCCGAGGATCTGCTTGAGCGTGGTGCCGTTCGCGTCGACGTTGCCGCCCCTGGCCTGGCCCGACTCGACCTTGCCGATCGCGGCGAGGAGCTGCCAGGGGAGCTTGCAGCCCGGCTTGGTCGCGGCGAGCTCCGCCTCGGCCTTCTTGTACGCGTCGAGGACGGTGGCGGGGATACCGGCCTCGCTCGCACCGGTGCCCGTGCCGCCGGGACCGCCGGGGCCCGTACTGGGCGGCGGGGTGGGGCTGTTGAGGTCCGGCAGGGCGGTGTAGTACGGGGAGTTGCCGGTCGCCGAGTCGCCGGGCGGGGGCGTCGCATCGGCGGTGGACTGCCGTCCGCCGTGCGTGTCGGTGACGCCGGGCGCCTGGGACGCGGAGAGTGCCGCCACGGCGGCCGCCGCCACAGCGGTCGTCATCGCCGACCTGCGCAACCGCTTTCCGAATAGCGCCGCCATGCCGTGAGCCCCTCCGATTGCCGACCGTTTCCGGGTCCGTCCACGCTCCCCAGCGTGGAGTGACCCAGGCGACACTACGACAACTTCCAGCGCGCAGACACCCGTTCGTGCCCGATTTTTGCCGGTTGGCCATGTACGCGTTACCGCGATCGCCACGGGCCATACTGAGCGGCACCGCGTACGCACGCATCAAGAACCGTCCGAGGGGGACCTCTTGCCGTTCACGATCAGCCATGCCGCGGCCGTGCTGCCGGCCGTCCGTCGCGACGGCACGGGGCGCGGCGCGCTCGTGCCGTCGCTGCTGGTGGCGGGGTCGTTCGCGCCCGACGTGACGTACTTCGCGGCGAGTGCGGTGCCGGGGGCGATGGAGTTCGGGGACTTCACCCACTCCTTCCCGGGCGTCTTCACGATCGACGTGGCCATCGCCGCGGTACTGGTCGGACTGTGGCGCCTGCTGCGGGAGCCGGTGATCGCGCTGCTGCCGGGGCGGGTGCGGGGGCGGGTTCTTGTGGTGGCGCGGGGTGCGGGCGGCGCTCGGGGCGGTTTCGCGTCGGGCGGCTCCGCGTCCGGCGGCTTCGCGTGGGAGCGGCGGCCGGTGGCCGCGGTGTGGTGGTGGTACGTGTCCGCCGTCCTCGGCGCGGCGACGCACGTGGTGTGGGACGCGTTCACGCATCTCGACCGGTGGGGCATGCGCGTGTTCCCGGTCCTCGGCGAGAGGATCGCCGGCTCCCCTCTCTACTGGTACGCGCAGTACGGGGGTTCGGCGGTCGCGCTCGTCGTGATCGCGCTCTTCGTGGTGTCGGCGGTGCGCCGTGTCACCTCGTCGGCCGCCGCCGACGCCCGCGCCGCGCTGCCTCAGCTCTCGGTGAGCGAGCGGTGGGTGGCGGCGCTGGTGATCGGCGGGTGCGTGGCGGTGGCCGCGGGGGTACGGACGGTGCGCTGGTGGACGTACTGGGGCGCCGCCGCCAAGCCGTGGGAGATCATCCCGACCCTGTGCTTCGGCGGGGGCGCGGGCCTCGTTCTCGGCCTGGTCGTGTACGCGCTTCTCGTGCGGGGGCGTCGAGGAGCGGCCGAACGCGGGGAGGCACCGGCTCCGGTGACACAAGAACGGTGAACAGGGTCGTGAACGAGGTGAGGGGCGGAGCCCATTGGCCCCGCCCCTCAACTGAACTCCCGTCCGGACCACCGTCCGCCGGAGGCTAGTGCGCCGCGGACTCCCAGTCCGGGCCCACGCCCACCGACACGTCCAGCGGCGCCCGCAGCTGCACGGCCCCGGCCATCTCGCGGCGGACCAGCTCCTCCGCCGCCGCGGCCTCGCCCGGGGCGATCTCCAGGACGATTTCGTCATGGACCTGGAGCAGCAGCCGGGACTTGAGCTTCGCGTCCTCGAGCGCCTTGGCCACGTTCAGCATGGCGATCTTGACGATGTCGGCGGCCGTGCCCTGAATGGGCGCGTTGAGCGCCATGCGCTCGGCCATCTCACGGCGCTGGCGGTTGTCGCTGTTGAGGTCCGGCAGATACCGGCGGCGGCCGAGCATCGTCTCGGTGTAGCCCGTGGCGCGCGCCTCGTCGACGACGCGGCGCAGATAGTCGCGCACGCCGCCGAACCGCTCGAAGTACGTGTCCATGAGGACCCGCGCCTCGCCCGGCTCGATGTTCAGCTGCCCGGACAGGCCGAACGCGGACAGGCCGTAGGCGAGCCCGTACGACATGGCCTTGATCTTGCGGCGCATCTCCGCGTCGACGGCGGACCGCTCGACGCCGAAGACCTGCGCGCCGACCGTGGTGTGCAGGTCCTCGCCGGAGGTGAACGCCTCGAGGAGGCCCTCGTCCTCGGAGAGGTGCGCCATGACGCGCAGCTCGATCTGGCTGTAGTCCGCGGTCATGAGCGACTCGAAGCCCTCGCCGACGACGAAGCCGCGGCGGATGGCGCGGCCCTCGTCGGTGCGGACCGGGATGTTCTGCAGGTTCGGGTCGGTCGAGGAGAGCCTGCCGGTCGCGGCCACGGTCTGGTTGAACGTCGTGTGGATGCGGCCGTCCGCGGCGATCGTCTTGATGAGGCCCTCGACGGTGACGCGCAGCTTCGCCTGCTCGCGGTGGCGCAGCATGATCACGGGGAGTTCGTGGTCGGTCTGCGTGGCCAGCCAGGCGAGCGCGTCCGCGTCGGTCGTGTACCCGGTCTTCGTCTTCTTCGTCTTGGGCAGGTCGAGCTCGCCGAAGAAGACTTCCTGGAGCTGCTTGGGCGAGCCGAGGTTGAACTCGTGGCCCACGGAGGCGTGCGCCTCCTTCACCGCCTGCTGGACGGCGCCCGCGAACATCTGCTCCATGGCCTCCAGGTGGGCGCGGTCGGCGGCGATGCCGTGCCGCTCCATGCGGGCGAGGAGCGTGGACGTGGGCAGCTCGACATCCTTGAGGAGATCGGCCGCGCCGACTTCCTGGAGCTTCCCGCCGAAGGCCTCGCCGAGGTCGAGGATCGCGCGGGCGTGCACCATGAGCGCGTCGGCCTCGGCCTGGTCGTCGTCCTCCGTACCGAAGGCGAGCTGTCCGTCGGCCGCCGCCGGGGCGAGCTCACGGCCGAGGTACTCCAGGGTCAGGGCGTCGAGCGCGAAGGAGCGGCGGCCGGGCTTGACCAGGTACGCGGCGAGCGCCGTGTCCATGGTGACGCCGTCCACGGTCCAGCCGTGCTCGGCGAAGACCCGCATGACGCTCTTCGCGTTGTGCAGGACCTTGGGCTTCGCGGCGTCGGCGAGCCAGGCCGCGAACGCGTTCTCGTCGGCCTCGTCGAGCTGGGTGGGGTCGAACCAGGCGGCGGCTCCCCCGGCGCCGGCGAGCGCCACCTCGGTGACGGATCCCGAGCCGAGCGTCCAGGTGTCGACCGTGGCGAGGCCGAGGACCGCGTCGCCGTGCTCGGCGAGCCACGGGGTCACCTCGCCCGCGCCGAGCACCGAGCCGTCGACGTCGACGCCCGGCTCGGCGGGCGCCTGTTCGGCCTGCTCGGCGCCCGGGTCGACGGCGAGGAGCCGCTCGCGCAGCGACGGGTTACGGATCTCCAGGGTGTCGAGGACCATCGCGAGGGCCGTGCGGTCGTACGCGGCGCGCTCCAGGTCGTCGACCGTCTTGGGGAGCTCGACGTCGCGCACCATCTCGGTGAGCCGGCGGTTCAGCTTGACGGCTTCGATGTGGTCCCGGAAATTCTGACCGGCCTTGCCCTTGACCTCTTCGGCCCGCTCCACGAGCTCGGCGAACGAACCGAACTGGTTGATCCACTTCGCGGCGGTCTTCTCGCCGACGCCGGGGATGCCCGGCAGGTTGTCCGACGGGTCGCCGCGCAGGGCCGCGAAGTCCGGGTACTGGGCCGGCGTCAGCCCGTACTTCTCCTCGACCTTCTCCGGCGTGAACCGGGTCAGCTCGGAGACGCCCTTCGTCGGGTAGAGCACCGTGACGTGGTCGCTGACGAGCTGGAAGGAGTCCCGGTCGCCGGTGACGACGAGGACGTCGAACCCGGCGGCCTCGGCCTGGGTGGCGAGCGTGGCGATGATGTCGTCGGCCTCGAACCCGTCGACGGCGAAGCGCGGCGTGTTCATCGCGTCGAGGACCTCGCCGATCAGCTCGACCTGACCCTTGAACTCGTCCGGGGTCTTCGAACGGTTCGCCTTGTACTCCGTGAACTCCTCGGAGCGCCAGGTCTTGCGCGAGACGTCGAACGCCACCGCGAAGTGCGTGGGGGCCTCGTCGCGCAGCGTGTTCGCCAGCATCGACGCGAAGCCGTAGATCGCGTTGGTCGGCTGTCCGGTCGCGGTCGTGAAGTTCTCCGCGGGCAGCGCGAAGAACGCGCGGTACGCCAGCGAATGCCCGTCCATGAGCATCAGCCGCGGCCGGCTGCCTGAGGTCGTCTTCTCGGTCTTCTTCGCTGCTGTCTCTGCCACGCCCCCGATCCTGCCACGCCCCACTGACAGTCCGGTCCGCCACGGGCCTCCGGTGAGGGCTGTCAGTCGTGCGTGCGAGGATCGGAGACGTACCTCACACGTGTGCTCGAAGGGGAACAGACGATGGCATCGAAGCCGCCCACGGCAGATCCGGCGCAGGACGCGCCGCAGGTCGACGCGCCGCAGCATGCCGCCGCCGGGCTGCCCGCCGTCGCCCATTCCCTCAAGATCGCCCAGCAGCAGATGGGCGTGCGCCGCACCGCGCTCACCCTTCTCCGCGTCAATCAGAAGGACGGCTTCGACTGCCCGGGCTGCGCCTGGCCGGAGCCCGACCACCGGCACAAGGCGGAGTTCTGCGAGAACGGCGCGAAGGCGGTCGCCGAGGAGGCCACCCTGCGCCGGGTCACCCCCGACTTCTTCGCCGCGCACCCCGTCGCCGACCTCGCGACCCGCTCCGGTTACTGGCTGGGCCAGCAGGGCCGCCTCACGCACCCCATGTATCTGGCGGACGGCGCCGAGCGCTACGAGCCGGTGTCCTGGGAGCGCGCCTTCGACATCATCGCCGAGGAGCTGGCCGCCCTGGCCTCCCCCGACGAGGCCGTGTTCTACACCTCGGGGCGCACGAGCAACGAGGCGGCGTTCCTCTACCAGCTGTTCGCCCGCGAGTTCGGCACGAACAACCTGCCCGACTGCTCGAACATGTGCCACGAGTCGTCCGGTTCCGCCCTCACGGAGACCATCGGCATCGGCAAGGGCAGCGTCCTGCTGGAGGACCTCTACAAGTCCGACCTGATCATCGTGGCCGGGCAGAACCCGGGCACGAACCACCCGCGCATGCTCTCCGCCCTGGAGAAGGCCAAGGAGAACGGCGCGAAGATCATCACGATCAACCCGCTGCCCGAGGCCGGACTCGAGCGCTTCAAGAACCCGCAGACCCCCCAGGGCATGTTCAAGGGCGCCGCCCTGACCGACCTGTTCCTCCAGATCCGCCTCGGCGGCGACCAGGCCCTCTTCCGCCTCCTGAACAAGCTGATCCTGGCTGAATCCGACAGCGCCTCCGGCGCGGGGTCCGGCGCCGTCGACCACGCCTTCATAGCGGAACACACCCACGGCTACGAGGAGTTCGCCGCCGCCGCCCGCGCCGCCGACTGGGACGCGACACTGACGGCGACGGGCCTGGAGCGCGCCGAGATCGAGGAAGCCCTCGCCCTGGTACTCGCCTCGGAGCGCACCGTCGTGTGCTGGGCGATGGGCCTCACCCAGCACAAGCACTCCGTGCCCACGATCCGCGAAGTGGTCAACTTCCTGCTGCTGCGCGGGAACATCGGCCGCCCCGGCGCGGGTGTCTGCCCGGTGCGCGGCCACTCCAACGTGCAGGGCGACCGCACCATGGGCGTCTTCGAACGCCCCACGCCCGCCTTCCTGGACGCCCTGGAGAAGGAGTTCGGCTTCGCGCCGCCCCGCAAGCACGGCTTCGACGTCGTACGGGCCATCGAGGCGCTCCGCGACGGCGAGGCGAAGGTGTTCTTCGCGATGGGCGGCAACTTCGTGGCGGCCTCCCCCGACACCGACGTCACCGAAGCCGCGATGCGCCGCGCCGCCCTGACGGTCCACGTGTCGACGAAGCTCAACCGCTCCCACGCGGTCACCGGCGCGCGCGCCCTGATCCTGCCGACGCTGGGCCGCACCGAGCGCGACGTCCAGGTCGGCCCGAACGGGAAAAGCACAGCGCAGTTCGTGACCGTCGAGGATTCCATGAGCATGGTCCACGCCTCCCGTGGCCGCCTCGCGCCCGCGAGCAAGCACCTCCTGTCGGAGCCGGCGATCGTGGCCCGCCTCGCGCGCCGCGTCCTGGGCGAGGCGTCACGCACGCCCTGGGAGGAGTTCGAGAAGGACTACGCCACGGTCCGCGACCGCATCGCGAACGTCATCCCGGGCTTCGAGGACTTCAACACGCGCGTGACTGGTTCTGCCGGTCGCCCTGGCGGCTTCACCCTGCCGCACGGTCCCCGCGACGAGCGGCGCTTCCCCACCACCACCGGCAAGGCGAACTTCACGGCCGCGCCCGTCGAGTACCCCAAGCTCCCCGAGGGCCGGCTGCTGCTGCAGACCCTGCGCTCGCACGACCAGTACAACACCACGATCTACGGCCTCGACGACCGCTACCGCGGCATCAGGAACGGCCGCCGGGTCGTCCTCGTCAGCCCCCACGACGCCCGGGACCTGGGCCTCGCCGACGGCTCCTACGTCGACCTGGTCAGCGAGTGGACGGACCGCGTGGAGCGCCGCGCCCCCGGCTTCCGCGTCGTCCACTACCCGACGGCCCGGGGCTGCGCCGCCGCGTACTACCCGGAGACCAACGTCCTGATCCCGCTGGACGCCACCGCCGACACCAGCAACACCCCCACCAGCAAGTCCGTCGTCGTCCGCCTGGAACAATCGGCGACCGACTGAGCGTTCGCTCAGGCAGCCGACCAGGCCGAACAGCACCCACACGAACACCGACAGACGACGAACGGAGCCGGGCACCATGGGCGAGCACAGCAGCGTGAAGTTCCCGCAAGAGGTCATAGACGAGTACGCGGCGCTCGGCGTCGACCTGCCCGCCATGTTCTCCGCGGGGGATCTCGGCACCCGCATGGGCGTCGAAATCAAGGAAGCGTCCGCTGACCGCGTCGTCGGCACCATGCCCGTCGAGGGCAACACGCAGCCCTACGGCCTGCTGCACGGCGGCGCCTCCGCCGTGCTCGCCGAGACACTCGGCTCCGTCGGTTCCATGCTCCACGGCGGCAGCTCCAAGATCGCCGTCGGCGTCGACCTGAACTGCACGCATCACCGCGGCGCCCGCTCCGGCCTCGTCACGGGCGTCGCCACGCCCGTACACCGCGGCCGCTCCACCGCCACGTACGAGATCGTGATCACCGACGAGCAGGACCGGCGGGTCTGCTCGGCCCGCCTGACCTGCCTCCTCAAGGACATACCCACGAGCTGAGGCCCCTCGTCCGCGGCAGGGCCCGCCCGCCACCGGACTCATCCCCGCAGGGCCCGCCCGTCACAGGGCGCCACCACGATCACGACGCTTCACGCCGCCGCTCCCGGCGCGGACGGCCACCGCCGCCGCGCCGGGCAGTGCAGACATCGACCAGGGGACGGGAGCCGGGCAGCGCGGCACACGCCCGCCGCCCACGCGAAGCCCTCCCCACCAGCCACCACAGCACAGGCATCCGCCAACACCGGCCCATGACCCAACTGGCCGCACACACACCCCAGTTACCCCCGCCCACATTGGCGGACCCACCCCCTCCGCACCAGCGTGAAGCATGGCCGGTATCGGACCCGTCGAGCCGGAACCCCCCTCCGGCGACGGCACCCCGCACACCCCCGCCCACACCGACACCCTGTGGGCCGGCTCCCCCAACTCCCGCCACCTCTACGAGCGTTGGGCAGCCTTTCCGCCGCACCTGCGCCGCACCCTGCAAGCCCTGCTCGCCGCCGCAGCCATCACGGGCGCTTACGCGTACACCGCCCTCACCACCACCCCGGCCGCCCCCACCCCCACCCCCTGGCCCTCCCAGGTCACCTTCCTGCACTACGAGGGAACAGGCCCGCCGGACCCGCACCACCCGCGCACCGCCACCTTCCGCTTCACCGTCTCCGTACGCGACACCCACTCCGTGACCATCCGTCAAGTGCGAGCCGGGCTACCGGGATTGAGTGCGCACGCCATCCCCGCCCCGCCACTGACAGTGAAGGGCGGCGCCCCGAAACCCCTCACCGTGCGCATCTCCGTATACAAGTGCACCGCCCTGCCGCCCGGCTTCACCCTGCCGCACCTCGACCTCGGTCTGCGCAACCGTCAGGCACAGCAGCAGCACAGCTACCTCTTCGGCGGCGCCTTCCCACGCGACCTCGCCACCTACCTGCACGACGCCTGCGGACCGCGCACAGGGCACTCCGGACCGCCCCACGGACCGCGAACCGATCTCACACGGAAGTAACACTCAGTTACCTCTGCCGCAACAGAGCAATGCGGAACGCGAGCCACCGCCACCCGAAGCACCCGACCCCCGCCCCGACGGCGGCACACTCCCGCCCGTAAGGACCAAGATCACCTCAAGTTCCTTAGCGGAACAGCATGTTCTCTACACACGAGCGCCGGCCACCCATAACCAGAAGGCCTGATCGCCCCCACCGCACCCGCCCACGAGCACCGCGTCATAACAAGAGCGTCACATCCTTCCCTCCTCAGCTCCCCACCCCACCCACCTGCGCTTATAGTCACGGCCAGTCACCGCGCCGCCGGGCGCGTCTGCTGCACGGCCCTGTACCACCCCAGTACGGCCCGGCGAGACACACGGCCCCCAACCGCGGGAGCCGCGCCAGGGAGAGGATTGATCGTGCGACACCGTTCCTTGCTCATCATGACCAGCGTGCTCACCACCGGAGCACTCACGCTCACCGCCTGCGGATCGCGCGACGACAACAAGGGCAGCGACAGCAGCAAGAAGACCACCGTCGTCATCGGCGTCGACGCCCCGCTCACCGGCGCGAACTCCGCCACCGGCCTCGGCATCCAGTACGGCGTCCAGATCGCCGTCGACGACGCCAACAAGAAGAACACCGTTCCCGGCGTCACGTTCAAGGTCAAGGCGCTCGACGACAAGGCCGTCCCCGCCACCGGCCAGCAGAACGCCACCGCCCTCGTCGGCAACAATGACGTCCTCGGAGTCGTCGGCCCCCTCAACTCCGGTGTGGCCACCTCCATGCAGCAGGTCTTCGCCACGGCCAACCTCGTCGAGATCTCGCCCTCCAACACGGCGCCCGAGCTCACCCAGGGCAAGGACTGGCAGACCTCGAAGAAGCGCCCGTACAAGTCGTACTTCCGCACCGCCACCACCGACGCCCTCCAGGGCGGCTTCGCGGCCGACTACGCGTACAACACGCTCAAGAAGAAGAAGGTCTACGTCGTAGACGACAAGCAGACCTACGGCGCCGGTCTCGCCAAGCTCTTCACCGCGGGCTTCAAGAAGACCGGCGGCAAGGTCGTCGGCACCGACCACGTCAACACCGGTGACAAGGACTTCTCCACCCTCGTCACCAAGATCAAGAACTCCGGCGCCGACCTGCTCTACTACGGCGGCCAGTACGACGAGTCGCAGATCCTCACCAAGCAGCTCAAGGACGCCGGCGCCAAGATCCCGCTCTTCGGCGGCGACGGCATGTTCTCCGACACGTACATCAAGACCGCCGGAAAGTCCGCCGAGGGCGACCTCTCCACCTCCGTCGGCGTCCCGGTCACCACGCTGCCCGCCGCCAAGGAATTCATCGCCACCTACAAGGCGAAGAAGTACCCCGGCGACTACGGCACCTACGGCGGCTACTCCTACGACGCCGCGACCGCCATCATCAAGGCCGTCGCCAACGTCGTGAAGGACGGCAAGGTCCCGTCCGACGCGCGCAGCAAGATCGTCGCAGAGGTCCAGAAGGGCAAGTTCGACGGCATCGCCGGCCCCGTCGCCTTCGACGAGTACGGCGACACGACCAACAAGCAGCTCACCGTCTACCAGGTCACCAAGGGCGAGTGGAAGGCCGTCAAGAGCGGCACCTACGACGCCGGCTGACCCACCCCGCACCGCACGCACCACACAGGGCCGCGCGGCCACGACGACCCGTCACCGCGCGGCCCCACCCATATCCCTGCCCCACTCTCCCCACCCATGGAGGCCACGCGGTGAACACCCTGCCGCAGCAGCTGGCCAACGGGCTGTTCCTCGGCTCGATGTACGGGCTGATCGCCATCGGCTACACGATGGTGTACGGCATCGTCCAGCTCATCAACTTCGCCCACGGCGAGATCTTCATGACCGGCGGCTTCGGCGCACTCACGGTCTACCTCGCGCTCCCCGACGGCATATCCATGTGGATAGCCCTACCGGCCATGCTCATCGGAGGCGCACTCGTCGCCACCCTCATCGCCGTCGGAGCCGAACGCTTCGCGTACCGGCCACTGCGCGGCGCGCCACGCCTGGCCCCCCTCATCACCGCGATCGGCCTCTCCCTCGCACTCCAGCAGGCCGTCTTCAACTGGTACCCCGACGCCAAGAGCGCCCGCGTCTTCCCGCAACTCCCCTTCGGGCCCTACCACTTGGGTGACATCCGCATCCAGAGCGGCGACGTCTTCCTGATCATCGCCGCCCCCCTGTGCATGGCCGCCCTCGCCTTCTTCGTCCGCCTCTCGCGCACCGGCCGCGCCATGCAGGCCACCGCCCAGGACCCGGACACCTCCCAGCTCATGGGCATCGACACCAACCGCATCATCGTGATCGCCTTCGCCATCGGCGGCATCTTCGCCGCCGTCGCCGGCGTCGCCTACGGCCTCAAATACGGCTCCGTCCAGTACGACATGGGCTTCCAAGCCGGCCTCAAGGCCTTCACCGCAGCCGTCCTCGGCGGCATCGGCAACATCTACGGCGCCATGCTCGGCGGCGTCGTCCTCGGCCTCGCCGAAGCCATGGCCACCGCCTACGTCGCCGACATCCCCGGCATGGAACAGTTCGGCGGCCAGGGCTGGGCCTCCGTCTGGGCCTTCGTCCTCCTCATCCTCGTACTGCTGCTACGGCCACAAGGCCTGCTCGGCGAACGCGTCGCGGACAGGGCGTGATCACCATGACCACACAGAAGACCGACACCGCCCGCGGCCTCATCGCGCTCCCCGCAGGCGCCCCCCGCATCCTGATCGCCGCCGGCGCCGTAGCCACCATCGCCAGCACCTTCATGTCCTGGACCTGGACCTCCGACTTCCCCGGCGACCTCACCGTCTACGGCTACCCCGCCGGTCTCCAGACCATCGCCCTCGTCGCAGGACTCATCACCCTCCTCTTCGCCCTCCCCCTGTGGAACGTACGAGGACTGCACCGGCTCAACCCCGCAGGCGCCACCTCCCCGATCCTCCTCACCACCCTCGCCGGCTTCACCGTCTGCTGGTACGCGGCCATCGCCATCGCAGTCGAACTCGGCGGACTCGCCAACCTCGACCCCGGCGCCTACGTCGCCGCCGTCGCCTCCGCACTCCCCGTCCTCGGCGCCCTCGCCCTGCCCCGCCCCGGCGACACGGCCAAGGCCTACCTCACCAAGCCCGACCAGCCCGCACCCACCGGCCAACTCCCCGGCTGGACACAGCGACTGATCGTCACCCTCGGCATCACCCTCGGCCTCGTCGCCTTCACCTACGGCATCGGCATCAACGACGAAGAGAGCGAAACCTTCATCGGCTTCGTCCTCCTCCTCGTCTTCGTCGCCTGGGCCCTCGTCCACGCCGGACAACTCGACCGCTTCTCCACCCTCTGCGCCCAGAACAAAGGCTTCGCCACCGGCATCGCCTTCCTCGCCGCAGCGATCTTCCCCTTCACCCAGAGCGAAGACCACAACGCCAACC
Organism: Streptomyces sp. NBC_01003; assembly: GCF_045162695.1. Taxonomy (NCBI): domain Bacteria; kingdom Bacillati; phylum Actinomycetota; class Actinomycetes; order Kitasatosporales; family Streptomycetaceae; genus Streptomyces; species Streptomyces sp. NBC_01003. The sequence continues at coordinate 7,354,032 of NZ_CP108707.1, read as the reverse complement.
TCGGCGTCAACATCCTGATCTTCGCCACCGTCGCCCTCGGCCTCAACATCGTCGTCGGCCTCACCGGACTCCTCGACCTCGGATACGTCGCCTTCCTCGGCGTCGGCGCCTACGCCGCCGCCCTCGTCTCCGGCTCCGAGTTCTCCCGCTTCTCCGGAGTCCAGTTCCCCTTCTGGGCCGCCGCCCTCACCGGCATGGCAGCCTCACTCGTCTTCGGCGTCCTCATCGGCGCCCCCACCCTGCGACTGCGCGGCGACTACCTCGCCATCGTCACCCTCGGCTTCGGAGAGATCTTCCGCATCGCCGTCAACAACATGGACGGCTCCTCCGGACCCGACATCACCAACGGCCCCGACGGAATCCCCTCCATCCCCGACCTCGAAATCTTCGGATTCAACCTCGGGGCCAGCCACGACGTCGCCGGATTCACCCTCGGCCGATTCGCCAACTACTTCTTCCTGATGCTCCTCATCACGGCACTCGTCGTACTCGTCTTCACCCGCGCCGCCGACTCCCGCATCGGCCGCTCCTGGATCGCCATCCGCGAAGACGAGACCGCCGCCACCGCCATGGGCATCAACGGCTTCCGCGTCAAACTCATCGCCTTCGCACTCGGCGCCACCCTCGCCGGCCTCGCCGGCACCGTCAGCGCCCACGTCACCTACAGCGTCGTGCCCAGCCCCTACCAGTTCGCCGGCGCCGCACCCCCCAACAGCGCCTTCCTCCTCGCCGCCGTCGTCCTCGGCGGCATGGGCACCGTCAGCGGCCCCCTCCTCGGCGCCTCGCTCCTCTACCTCATCCCCGAAAAGCTCACCTTCCTCAAGGAATACGAGCTCCTCGCCTTCGGCATCGCACTCGTCATCCTCATGCGCTTCCGCCCCGAAGGCATCATCGCCAACCGCCGCCGCCAACTCGAATTCCACGAGACCGGCCAACTCGACATCCCAGAACAACAAAGCCTGCCCGACAGCACCGTCGGCGCCACCAAGGCAGGGGCGTGACCCGCATGACCACCACCACGACCACTGCCGTCCTCGAAGCCAAGGGCGTCACCATGCGCTTCGGCGGACTCACCGCCGTACGCTCCGTCGACCTCACCGTCAACAGCGGCGAAATCGTCGGCCTCATCGGCCCCAACGGCGCAGGCAAAACCACCTTCTTCAACTGCCTCACCGGCCTCTACATCCCCACCGAAGGCCAGGTCTCCTACAAGGGCACCGCACTCCCGCCCAAGCCCCACCTGGTCACCAAAGCCGGCATGGCCCGCACCTTCCAGAACATCCGGCTCTTCGCCAACATGACCGTCCTCGAAAACGTCCTCGTCGGACGCCACACCAGGACAAAGGAAGGCCTCTGGTCCGCGCTCCTGCGCGGCCCCGGCTTCAAGAAAGCCGAAGCCGCCTCCGAAGAACGCGCCATGGAACTCCTCGAGTTCATCGGCCTCGCCCACAAGCGCGACCACCTCGCCCGCAGCCTCCCCTACGGCGAACAGCGCAAGCTCGAAATCGCGCGCGCACTCGCCAGCGAGCCCGGCCTGCTCCTCCTCGACGAGCCCACGGCCGGCATGAACCCCCAAGAAACCCGCGCCACCGAAGAACTCGTCTTCGCCATCCGCGACAAGGGCATCGCCGTACTCGTCATCGAGCACGACATGCGCTTCATCTTCAACCTCTGCGACCGCGTCGCCGTCCTCGTCCAAGGCGAAAAACTCGTCGAAGGCACCAGCGACGTCGTCCAGGGCGACGAACGCGTCATCGCCGCCTACCTCGGCGAACCCTTCGAAGGCGCCCCCGAAGACACCGCCGCAGCAGCCGTCGAAGCCGCGGAAGCACACGCCACGGAAGGAGACGACCAGTGAGCGCACTCCTCGAAGTAGAAGACCTCAAGGTCGCCTACGGCAAGATCGAAGCCGTCAAGGGAATCTCCTTCAGCGTCCAACAAGGCGAAGTCGTCACCCTCATCGGCACCAACGGCGCCGGCAAGACAACGACCCTGCGGACCCTGTCCGGACTCCTCAAGCCGCTCAGCGGCAAAATCACCTTCGACGGAAAGCCACTCACCGGCGTCCCCGCACACAAGATCGTCGCCATGGGCCTCGCCCACTCCCCCGAAGGCCGACGCATCTTCCCCCGCCTCTCCATCGCCGAGAACCTCCAGCTCGGAGCATTCCTCCGCTCCGACAAAGCCGGCATCGAGAAGGACATCCAGCGCGCCTACGACCTCTTCCCCATCCTCGGCGAACGCCGAAAGCAAGCCGCGGGAACCCTCTCGGGCGGCGAACAGCAAATGCTCGCCATGGGCCGCGCCCTCATGTCCCAGCCCAAACTGCTCATGCTCGACGAACCCTCCATGGGCCTCTCCCCGATCATGATGCAGAAGATCATGGCGACCATCGCCGAACTCAAGTCCCAGGGCACGACCATCCTCCTGGTCGAACAGAACGCCCAGGCCGCGCTCTCCCTCGCCGACCACGGCCACGTCATGGAAGTCGGCACTGTCGTCCTCTCCGGAACCGGACAAGACCTCCTCCACGACGAATCCGTCCGCAAGGCGTACCTCGGCGAGGACTGAGCCCGTACACACACATGGCTGAGGCCCGTACCCCTCCGGGGGCACGGGCCTCAGCCATGAGCGGTGCGGGGCGGAACTCAGCCCTTCGCCGCCTTCTTCTCCTCAGCGTCCGCAATAACCGCCTCAGCGACCTGCTGCATCGAAAGCCGACGATCCATCGACGTCTTCTGAATCCAACGGAACGCCGCCGGCTCCGAAAGACCGTACTCCGTCTGCAACACCGACTTCGCCCGGTCCACCAGCTTCCGCGTCTCCAGCCGCTGCGTCAGATCCGCGACCTCGTTCTCCAGCGTCCGCAGCTCCTGGAACCGCGACACCGCCATCTCGATGGCCGGAACGACATCACTCTTGCTGAACGGCTTCACCAGATACGCCATCGCACCCGCGTCCCGCGCCCGCTCCACCAGATCGCGCTGCGAGAACGCCGTCAGCATCAGCACCGGAGCGATCGACTCCTCCGCGATCTTCTCCGCCGCGGTGATGCCGTCCATCTTCGGCATCTTCACGTCGAGGATCACCAGATCAGGCTTGTGCTCACGCGCCAGCTCGACCGCCTGCTCACCGTCACCGGCCTCACCGACGACGGTGTAGCCCTCTTCCTCGAGCATCTCTTTGAGGTCGAGGCGGATCAGAGCCTCGTCCTCGGCGATGACGACACGGGTCGTCAGCGGCGGGACGTGCGACTTGTCGTCGTCGGGCGCGTCTACGGGCTGGGGCGACTCGGGGGCGGTCACGATAGCTCCTAGTTCAGGGCACGGGTACTGCTTCCCAAGAGCCTACCTACCTGCGATATGGTGGTGACACGGCGGGAGACCGCCAACCTTCGTTTCGAAGGGGGCCCCGGTAGCCCAGCGGTAGAGGCCATGGATTCAAAACCCATACAGCGTCGGTTCGAATCCGACTCGGGGCACTTTTCCTTCGATTCAAAGGTCACCGTCCAAGCGGATGTCCACGTTCTCGTGAACATCCGCTTTTTGCTGCGTGTCGTAGCGATCAGTCGCACAGAGTGGCCGCACGTACGACATGGGCACACGCAAACGAGCTCTGGCGTTGGTCTCCCAGGGTCGCAGTCTGAACTCGGTGAGCGAGGAGACCGGGGTCTCACGGGCCGCAATACGCTCCTGGCAGATCGACATCGAACCCCGCAAGCGCGCAGGCATCCCGTGCCCCAGATGCGTCGATACGCCGGCCCCACCCGAGGACCAGGCCTCGTACGCCTACCTGTTGGGCCTCTATCTGGGCGATGGCTGCATCAACGCCCACCGGCGAGGCGTCTACTTCATCCGCATCGTGCTGGACAACGCCTGGCCGGGCCTTATCGACGCCTGCGAAGCGGCCATGCGAGCAGTACGGCCGGACAACAGCGTGTGCCGCGTCAAGAAACAGGGTTGCGTCGCAGTCACGGCCTCCAGCAAACACTGGCCCTGCCTCTTCCCGCAGCACGGGCCTGGCAAGAAGCACGAGCGCAAGATCGCTCTCGAACCCTGGCAGCAAGCAATCGTCGACGCGTGTCCGTGGGAATTCATTCGCGGTCTCATCCACTCCGATGGCTGCCGCATCACCAACTGGGCCACCCGCATCGTCGGCGGCGAGCAGAAGCGCTACGAATACCCCCGGTACTTCTTCACCAACCTGTCGGGCGACATCATCACGCTCTTCACCGACACCCTGGACAGAGTGGGCGTCGAGTGGCGACAGGCGAACCATCGCAACATCTCCATCGCCCGCAAAGCCTCCGTCGCCCTCATGGACACCCACGTAGGCCCCAAGTACTGACCCGCGCCTACTTGGGTGAGTCGTCCTCGCCGATGTGGTGGACGCGGACCAGGTTGGTGGAGCCGGAGACTCCGGGCGGGGAGCCGGCCGTGATGACGACGATGTCGCCCTTCCGGCAGCGGCCGTACTGGAGGAGGAGTTCGTCGACCTGGTCGACCATCGCGTCGGTGGAGTCGACGTGGGGGCCGAGGAAGGTCTCCACTCCCCAGGTGAGGTTGAGCTGGGAGCGGGTGGACGGGGTCGGGGTGAAGGCCAGGAGCGGGATGGGTGAGCGGTAGCGGGAGAGGCGGCGGACCGTGTCTCCGGACTGGGTGAAGGCCACGAGGAACTTCGCGCCGAGGAAGTCGCCCATTTCGGCTGCGGCGCGGGCGACGGCTCCGCCTTGGGTGCGGGGTTTGTTGCGTTCGGTGAGGGGCGGGAGGCCTTTGGCGAGGATGTCTTCCTCTGCGGCTTCGATGATGCGGCCCATGGTGCGGACGGTTTCGACGGGGTATTTGCCGACGCTGGTTTCGCCGGAGAGCATGACGGCGTCGGTGCCGTCGATGACGGCGTTGGCGACGTCGGATGCCTCGGCGCGGGTGGGGCGGGAGTTGTCGATCATCGAGTCGAGCATTTGGGTCGCGACGATGACGGGCTTGGCGTTGCGCTTGGCGAGTTTGATGGCGCGCTTTTGGACGATGGGGACTTGTTCGAGTGGCATTTCGACGCCGAGGTCTCCGCGGGCGACCATGATTCCGTCGAAGGCGGCGACGATGTCGTCGATGTTGTCGACGGCCTGGGGCTTTTCGACTTTGGCGATGACGGGGAGGCGGCGGTGTTCCTCGTCCATGATGCGGTGGACGTCTTCGATGTCGCGGCCGCTGCGGACGAAGGAGAGGGCGATGACGTCGGCGCCGGTGCGCAGGGCCCAGCGGAGGTCTTCCTGGTCCTTGTCGCTGAGTGCGGGGACGGAGACGGCTACGCCGGGGAGGTTGAGGCCTTTGTGGTCGGAGACCATGCCGCCTTCGATGACGGTGGTGTGGACGCGGGGGCCGTCGACGCCGGTGACTTCGAGGGTGACTTTGCCGTCGTCGACGAGGATGCGTTCGCCGGTGGTGACGTCGGTGGCGAGGCCGTCGTAGGTGGTTCCGCAGGTCTGGCGGTCGCCTTGGATGTCGGGTTCGACGGTGATGGTGAATTCGTCGCCGCGTTCAAGGAGTACGGGGCCTTCGCGGAAGCGTCCGAGTCTGATCTTCGGGCCTTGAAGGTCGGCGAGGATTCCGATGCTGCGGCCGGTTTCGTCGGAGGCCTTTCGGACGTGGTGGTAGCGCTCCTCGTGTTCGGCGTAGGTGCCGTGGCTGAGGTTGAAGCGGGCTACGTCCATTCCGGCTTCGACGAGTGCCTTGATCTGCTCGTACGAGTCGGTGGCTGGGCCCAGGGTGCAGACGATCTTTGCTCGGCGCATGGTTCGAGCCTAGGGCTTACCGGCGGGTAGGGAATTGGTTGCGCATGACTACCCAACCACCTTTAGATGAAGGGCTATTGACAAGTGTTGAATTGTGCATGGGGGTGCTCCGATGAGCGTGATGAGCATGCATTTCGGTGCGGGTGTTCGGGGGGCGGGGTCTTTACAGCTCGGGCGGGTGCATGGTGAATCGGGCGTTGACGTTCGCGTAGACGGTCTGTCGCTGGGGTTCGAGGTCGAGGGGTGCGGGGGTGTCGTCGGGGGCGCCGCCATAGGCGGCCATGCGCATGTGGGGTGCGCCGGGGACGGGTCCGTAGCGGTCGGGGTCTTCGGCTCCGGTGTCGGCGAGTTCGATGAGGGCGGCGAGGCGGGTGCCGAGGGCTTCGGCGTATTCGCGGGCGCGCTGGACGGCTTCGTGGACTGCTTGTTGGCGGGCGGTGCGGTGGACGGGTGAGTCGGGGCGCAGGGACCACCAGGGGCCGTCGATGCGGGTGAGGTCCTGGTCGGCGAGGCGGGTGGTGAGTTCGCCGAGTGCGGTGAAGTCGGTGAGTTCGGCGGTGATGTGGACGCGGCCGTGGTAGGCGCGGATTCGTTCGGAGCGGCCGTGACGGGTGAGTTCGGGGGTGATGGAGAAGGCGCCGGTCTCGACTTTTTCGATGGCTTCTCCGTAGCTCTTGATGAGGTCGAGGGTGGCGGTGTTGCGGCGGGTGAGGTCGGTGAGGGCTTCGCGGCGGTCGGTGCCGCGGGCGTTGACGGTGATGCCGATGCGGGCGAGGTCGGGGTCGGTCTCGATGCGGGCTTCGCCGCGGACGGCGATGCGGGGGGCTTGGGGGGTGCCGTAGGGGGTGGCGGTGGGCTGTGCGCCGGGTGTCGTCTCGTCGGGGGTCATGGGGTCACTGTGGCAGCAGCGCATCGGACAGTCATCGGATTGAAACCTCGTAGGTCTGTTGCGTGTTGGGTTGAGGGGCCAGAATCTACGCGCGTTGCAACTGTCGATGAGTGGTGCGGGAGGGGATCTGAGATGCCGTTGAATCGCAGGAAATTTCTGGGCAAGTCGGCTGCTACGGGTGCGGCGGTGGCGTTGACCGGGGCGGTGTCGGCGCCGGCCGCGCAGGCGCACGAGGGCCGGCCGAAGAGTCGTAAGCGGTATTCGTTCACCGTCATGGGGACGACGGACCTGCATGGTCATGTCTTCAACTGGGACTACTACAAGGACGCCGAGTACGCGGACACGGCGGGCAACGCGCAGGGGCTGTCGCGGATCTCGACTCTGGTGAAGCAGGTGCGCGAGGAGAAGGGCCGTGGTAACACGCTCCTGATCGACGCGGGTGACACGATCCAGGGCACACCGCTGACGTACTACTACGCGCGCGTGGAGCCGATCACCGCGGCGGACGGTCCGGTGCATCCGATGGCACAGGCGATGAACGCGATCGGTTATGACGCGGCGGCGCTCGGCAATCACGAGTTCAACTACGGCATCGACACGCTGCGCAAGTTCGAGTCGCAGTTGAAGTTCCCGCTGCTCGGTGCGAACGCCGTGGACGCGAAGACGGAGAAGCCGGCGTTCAGGCCGTACGTGATCAAGAAGTTGCGTACGCCGCACGGCAAGGACGTGAAGGTGGCGATCCTGGGGCTGACGAATCCGGGGATCGCGATCTGGGACAAGGCTTATGTGCAGGGCGTGTTGAAGTTCCCCGGTATCGAGGAGCAGGCCGCGCTGTGGGTGCCGAAGTTGCGCTCGATGGGTGCGGACGTGGTGATCGTGTCGGCGCACACGGGCGCTTCGGGCACGTCGTCGTGGGGGGATCAGCTGCCGTACGTGGAGAACGCGGCGGCGAATGTGGCGCGGACGGTGCCGGGGATCGACGCGATTCTCGTCGGGCACGCGCATGTGGAGATCGAGCAGCAGTTGGTGACGAACGAGAAGACCGGGAAGTCGGTCGTTCTGTCGGAGCCGCTGTGCTACGCGGAGCGGCTGGCGCTCTTCGACTTCGAGTTGGAGTGGGAGAGGGGCTGCTGGACGGTGTCGTCGGTGTCGTCGAAGCTGCTGAACTCGAATGCGGTGGCGGACGACCCGAAGATCACGAAATTGCTCGAGGACGAGCACGCGCTGGTCGTGAAGTATGTGAACCAGGTCGTGGGTCGGGCGACGACGACGCTGACGACGGTGGACGCCCGGTACAAGGACGCGCCGATCATCGATCTGATCAACAAGGTGCAGGCCGATGTGGTGACGGAGGCCCTGAAGTCGACGGAGTACGCGTCGCTGCCGGTCCTTTCGCAGGCTTCGCCGTTCTCGCGTACGTCGTCGATTCCGGCGGGTGAGGTGACGATCCGGGATCTGTCGGGTCTATATGTGTACGACAACACGCTGGTCGCGAAGTTGATGACGGGTGCGCAGGTGCGGGCGTACCTGGAGTTCTCGGCGGAGTATTTCGTGCAGACGGCGGCGGGTGCGGTCGTGGACGTGGACAAGCTGACGAACGCGAACAACCGGCCGGACTACAACTACGACTATGTGTCGGGGCTTTCGTACGACATCGACGTCGCGCAGGCGGCGGGGTCGCGGATCAAGAACGTGACGTATCAGGGTGCGGCGCTGGACGACGCGCAGAAGTTCGTGTTCGCGGTGAACAACTACCGGGCGAACGGTGGTGGGGCGTTCCCGCATGTGGCGTCGGCGCAGGAGCTGTGGTCGGAGTCGACGGAGATCCGTACGCGGATCGCCGAGTGGGTGACCGCGAAGGGCACCCTGGACCCGGCGGAGTTCGCTTCGGTGGACTGGCGGCTGACGCGGGACGGTACGCCCGTGTTCTAGTTCTTGAGTTCGATCAGATGGGTGTTGCCGCGTTCTCCGGACTGGGTCCGGGGGGCGCGGTTTTCGTTGGGGGTGAGGCCGAAGGTGGTGAAGGCGGTGCGCTGCGGGAGGGGGTAGGGGTCTTTGCCCGTGAGGGTGTTGAGGATGGTGGCGCTGCGCCAGGCGGCGAGGCCGAGGTCGGGGGCGCCGACTCCGTGGGTGTGGCGTTCGGCGTTCTGTACGTAGATGGTGCTGCCGGTGTCGGTGACGGTGGGGTCGAGGACGAGGCGGAACTGTTCGTCGATGCGGGGGCGTTCGCTGTTGTCGCGGCGGAGGTGGGGGTCCAGGCCGGTGAGGATCTGGTCGAGGGGGCGTTCGCGGTAGCCGGTGGCGAGGACGACGGCGTCGGTGGTGAGGCGGGAGCGGGTGTTCTGCCGGCGGTGTTCGAGGTGGAGTTCGACTTTGGTGGTGGCGACGCGGCCGGCGGTGCGGACGGAGACGCCGGGGGTGAGGGTGGCGTCGGGCCAGCCGCCGTGGAGGGTGCGCTGGTAGAGCTCGTCGTGGATGGCGGCGATGGTTTCGGCGTCGATGCCTTTGTGGAGCTGCCATTGGGCGGGGACGAGTCCGTCGCGTACGTCTTCGGGGAGGTGGTGGAAGTAGCGGGTGTAGTCGGGGGTGAAGTGTTCGAGGCCGAGCTTGGAGTACTCCATGGGGGCGAAGGCTTCGCTGCGGGCGAGCCAGTGGAGTTTTCCGCGGCCTTGGGGGCGGTTCTTGAGGAGGTCGAGGAAGATTTCGGCGCCGGACTGGCCTGATCCGATGACGGTGATGTGGTCGGCGGCGAGCAGTTCGGTGCGGTGGGTGAGGTAGTCGGCGGAGTGGATGACGGGGACGGTGGGGGCTTCGGCGAGGGGGCGCAGCGGTTCGGGGATGTAGGGGGCGGTGCCGACGCCGAGTACGACGTTCTTGGTGTAGGTGCGGCCGAGTGCTTCGGCTTCGCCTTCGGTGTCGAGTTGGGTGAAGTCGACTTCGAAGAGGCGGCGTTCGGGGTTCCAGCGGACGGCGTCGACCTGGTGGCCGAAGTGGAGTCCGGGGAGGTTTTCGCTGACCCAGCGGCAGTAGGCGTCGTATTCGGCGCGCTGGATGTGGAAGCGCTCGGCGAAGTAGAAGGGGAAGAGGCGGTCGCGGGTTTTGAGGTAGTTGAGGAAGGACCAGGGGCTTGCGGGGTCGGCGAGGGTGACGAGGTCGGCGAGGAAGGGGACTTGGAGGGTGGCGCCGTCGATGAGGAGGCCGGGGTGCCAGTGGAAGACGGGGTGTTGTTCGTAGAAGGCGGTGTCGAGTTCGGTGAGGGGGTGGGCGAGGGCGGCGAGGGAGAGGTTGAAGGGGCCGATGCCGATGCCGACGAGGTCGCGGGGTGCTTCGGGGTGCGGGGGCCTGGGGGTGGGCGCGGTGGTCATCGGGCCGTGTTTCCTTCCACCAGTTTCAGCAGCTGGGCCAGGTCGCCCGGCTGGGTGTGCGGGTTGAGCAGGGTGGCTTTGAGCCACAGCCGGCCGTCGATGCGGGCGCGGCCGAGTACGGCGCGGCCTTGGGTGAGGAGGGTGCGGCGGATGTGGGCGATGCGTTCGTCGGGCGCGCCGTGGGGGCGGAAGAGGACGGTGCTGAGGGTGGGGGTGTCGTAGAGGTCGAAGCCGGGGTGGGCGTGGAGGGTGGCGGCGAACTCCTGTGCCTGGTCGCAGACTTGGTCGACGAGGGCGCCGAGTCCGGTGCGGCCGAGGGCTTTGAGGGTGACGGCGATCTTGAGGATGTCGGGGCGCCGGGTGGTGCGCAGGGAACGGCCGAGGAGGTCGGGCAGGCCGGCTTCGGTGTCGTCGTCCGCGTTGAGGTAGTCGGCGTGGTGGGTGAGGGGCGCGAGGTCGGCGGGGTCGCGTACGGCGAGGAGGCCGGCGGCGACGGGCTGCCAGCCGAGTTTGTGGAGGTCGAGTGCGACGGTGGCGGCGCGGTCGAGGCCGGTGAGTTGGGTGCGGCGGGTGGGGCTGAAGAGGAGTCCGGCGCCGTATGCGGCGTCGACGTGGAGGCGGGCGCTGTGGGCTTCGCAGACGTCGGCGATCTCCGGGAGGGGGTCGATGAGTCCTGCGTCGGTGGTGCCGGCGGTGGCGGCGACCAGTTTGGGTCCTGGCAGGTCGGTGAGGGCTTCGTCGAGGGCGGCCGGGTCGAGGGTGCCGGTGGGGGCGGGCACGGTGACGGGGTCGGGGAGCCCGAGGAGCCAGGCTGCGCGGGGCAGGGAGTGGTGCGCGTTGGCGCCGGTGATGAGCTGGAGGGGGCCCTCTGAGGCGTGGGCTTCGCGGGCGAGGAGGACGGCGAGCTGGTTGGCCTCGGTGCCGCCGGTGGTGACCAGGGCCTGGGGGTGGCCGGGTTGGCCAGGGTGCGCGGTCCGGCCGGCGTGGCCCGTGTCGCCGTAGACCTCGTGGGCGAGTGCGTCGGTGACGAGGGTTTCGAGGGCGGAGGCCGCGGGGGCCTGGTCCCAGGAGTCCATGGAGGGGTTGAGGGCCGAGGCGGCGAGGTCGGCGGCCGTGGCGAGGGCGAGGGGCGGGCAGTGGAGGTGGGCCGCGCACAGGGGGTCGGCGGGGTCGGCGGCGCCTTCGGCGAGGGCCTGTACGAGGGTGCGCAGCGCGGTGTCGGGGCCGGTGCCGTGGTGGGGCAGGGGGTCGCCGGTGAGTTCGCGCAGGCGGGCGGTGACGGTGTGGGGGCCGCCGGCGGGGAGGGGGCCGTTTCGGGCGGTGGCTCCGTCGTGGAGGGCGTCGAGGACGGTGTTGAGCAACGGCCGCAGGGCTTGGGGGCCTTGGGGGCCTCCGGCGAGGGGCGGCGGGTTGCTCATGGCGGTGTCCTTCGGGGGTGCGGGTGGGGCCTCCAGCCTGTCTGCGGTGGCGGTGGCGTGCCCGTTGATCACAACGATCGGAACCCGAAAGTGGTACTGCCGTGCGGGGATTGGGCGGCGAGGGGGTGGTTGGTGGTACGGGGTCCGGGCGTGCCGGACCCCGTACGTTCCGGGCCCTAGTAGGCGGCGGTGGCCGTCCTGATCTTCAAGGCGCGGGCGAGGTCGTCGAGTTGGTCGGTGAGTTTGCGGCGCAGTGCGGGGATGGGGTCGTCGTCCTCCAGGCAGGATTCGCCGAGGGTGAGGGTGTGGGTGTCGACGGCGTGGGCGGGGAAGGCCCAGCGTCCCGCGGCGTCGGCGACGGCGGGGCCACGGCGGCGGGCGACGGCTACGGCGTCGGGGAAGTAGCGGGCGACATAGGGGTGCAGGAGGTCGCTCTGTTCGGGCTGCCAGAAGCCCTGGGCGGTGGCGGTGAAGAGGTAGTTGGAGAGGTCGTCGGTGGTGAACATGGCGTCCCAGGCGTCGCGTTTGGCGTCGGGGTCGGGCAGGGCCGCGCGGCAGCGGGCGGCGCCTTCCTGGCCGGTGGCGCTGGGGTCCTGGGTGAGTTCGGCCTCGATGACGGCGTCGTCGACGGCGCCGAGTACGCACAGGCGGCCGAGGATGCGCCAGCGCAGTTCGGGGTCGAGTTCGGGGCCGCCGGGGACGCTGCCGCTGTCGTACCAGTCGCGGATGGTGTCGGCGTGTGCGGCGCTGTCGATGAGGGTGCGCACGGCGGTGAGGCGCAGGCCGGGGTTGCTGCCGTCCTCGGTGCGGCGGATGAGGTCGGCGCACAGGTCGGTGAGGAGGGCGAGTGCGTCGGGGCGTTCGGCGGGGGTGGTGTAGCGGTCGGCCACCTGGGTGCGGGCGAAGGCCAGGACGCCCTGGACGTTGGCGAGTTCGCGTTCGCCGGGGAGGTGGGCGCGGGCGGCTTCGAGGTAGGTGAGGGGTTCGAGTTCGCCGTCGCGGACCATGTCGCGCAGGCAGTTCCACAGGACGGCGCGAGTGAGGGGGTCGGGCACGCGGGACAGGCCGCGCAGGGCGGTTTCCTCGGAGTGGGGGTCGAGGCGGATCTTGGCGTAGGTGAGGTCCTGGTCGTTGGGGACGACGAGGGCGGGGCGGGGGCCGGGGAGGCGGTGTTCGCCGTCGACGGGGATGTCGATGTCGGTCAGTTCGCGGCGGACGAGGGTGGCGCCGTCGATGAGGTCGCGGTCGTAGACGCCGACGGTGATGCGGTGGGGGCGGCTGCCGTCGCGGGTGAGGGTGAGTTCTGCCTGCCCCGGGTGTTCGGTGACGGTGGCGGTGAGGGTGTCGACGCCGGTGGTGCGCAGCCAGGTGTCGGCCCAGGCGTGGACGTCGCGGTCCGTGTGGTGGGCGAGGGAGGCGATGAAGTCGGCGAGGGTGGCGTTGGCGAACTTGTGGCGCTGGAAGTGGGTGTTGATGCCGGCGAGGAAGTCCTTCTCGCCCAGCCAGGCGACCAGCTGCCGTAGTGCGGAGGCTCCCTTGGCGTAGGAGATGCCGTCGAAGTTGAGCAGGGCGGACGCGGTGTCGGGGACCGCGTCGGCGTCGGGGGCGACGGGGTGGGTGGAGGGGCGCTGGTCGGCGTCGTATCCCCAGGCCTTGCGGGACACTCCGAAGTCGACCCAGGTGTCCTTGAAGCGGGTGGCTTCGGTGAGGGTCTGGTAGCCCATGTATTCGGCGAAGGACTCGTTGAGCCAGATGTCGTCCCACCATTGGAGGGTGACGAGGTCGCCGAACCACATGTGGGCCATTTCGTGGGCGATGACCATGGCGCGGGTCTGGCGTTCGGTGTCGGTGACGGCGGAGCGGTGGACGAACTCGTCGCGGAAGGTGACGAGTCCGGGGTTCTCCATGGCGCCGGCGTTGAACTCGGGGACGAACGCCTGGTCGTAGGAGTCGAAGGGGTAGGGCTCCTCGAACTTCTCGTGGTAGCGGTCGTAGCAGGCGCGGGTGATGTCGAGGATTTCTTCGGCGTCGGCGTCGAGGTAGGGGGCGAGGGAACGGCGGCAGTGCAGGCCGAAGGGCAGGCCGCGGTGCTCGGTGCGTACGGAGTGCCAGGGTCCGACGGCGACGGCGACGAGGTAGGTGGAGAGCAGCGGGGTGGTGGCGGCCTGCCACTTCCCCTCGCCCAGGTGCTCGGTGACGCTGTTGGCGAGGACGGTCCAGCCGTCGGGGGCGGTGACGGTGAGGTCGAACACGGCCTTCAGGTCGGGCTGGTCGAAGGCGGCGAAGACGCGCTGGACGTCTTCCATGAACAGCTGCGTGTAGACGTATGTCTCGCCGTCGGCGGGGTCGGTGAAGCGGTGCATGCCTTCGCCGGTGTGCGAGTAGGCCATGGCGGCTTCGACGCGCAGTTCGTGCGGGCCGGGGGTGAGTCCGGTGAGGGGGAGCCGGTTGTCGTCGAGTGCGGCGGGGTCCAGGGGCTGTCCGTCGAGGGTGACGGATCGCAGGGCTGCGGGCCTGACCTCGACGAAGGTGTCTCCGGCCGTGCGGGTGGTGAAGCCGATGACGGTGGTGGAGTCGAAGGTGTCGGCTCCGCGGGTGAGATCGAGGTCGATCTCGTACCGCTGGACGTCGATGAGCTGGGCTCGGGTCTGCGCTTCGTCGCGCGTCAGTACGGACATGGGGACATGCTGCCGTACGCCTCCGGCGGGGGACAGGCTGGCCGGGGGGCGTCCTCTGACGAGACCTCACCCGGCGCCGGCGTCACCGCCTCGGGGCTCCGCCCCGGACCCCGCTCCTCAATTGCCGGCGGGGCTTGAATTGGCCGCGATCTGCTCGTGGTGGCGGATGACCTCGCTGATGATGAAGTTCAGGAGCTTCTCGGCGAACGCGGGGTCGAGTTTGGCGCTCTCGGCGAGCTGGCGCAGGCGGGTGATCTGGCTGGCTTCGCGGGAGGGGTCGGCCGGGGGCAGGGCGTGTTCGGCCTTGAGGTGGCCGACCTGCTGGGTGCATTTGAAGCGTTCGGCGAGCATGTGGACGACGGCGGCGTCGATGTTGTCGATGCTGTCGCGCAGGCGGGCGAGTTCGGCGCGGACGGCGGGGTCCACGGCGTCGCGGGCGTTGCTGTTGGTCATGGGAGGAAACCCTACGTGGCGCGCGGGCGCTCGATCGTGGGGCCCGGGGAGCGCAGCATCGGGGGGTCGTCGGGGTCGGGGACGGTGTTGGACCAGCCGCCGGGGACGGTGCGGCCCTGTTGTTCGCGGAAGCGGACGGGCGCGGTGCCGACGCGGCGGGTGAACAGGCGGGAGAAGTAGGCGGGGTCGTCGTAGCCGACGCGGCGGGCGACGGCGGCGACGGGGAGTTCGGTGGCGGCGAGGAGTTCCTTGGCGCGGCCGAGGCGGATGCCGAGGAGGTAGTCCTTGGGGCTGCATCCTGCGCCGCGGCGGACGGCGGTGCGCAGTTCGGCGGGGGTCATGCCGTGGCGGGCGGCGTGTTCGGCGACGGACAGGGGCTGGAAGGCGTCGCGGGCGAGGGACTGGAGGACGGGGTCGCCGTCGGGGGCCATGTCGGCGCGGGCGCGGCGCAGGGCGACGAGGAGTTCGTGGACGGCGGCGGCGGTCTCGACTTCGAGCAGGGGGTTGCCGCGGCGGGCGGCGCGGGCGATGCGGCCGACGGCGGTGCGGGCGTGGGCGGCGTCGGAGAGCGGGACGACGGGGCGTTCGGGCTCTATGTAGCCGAGTTCGGTGTACGTGGTGGTGGCGGGGCCGGTGAAGTCGACGAAGCACTCGTCCCAGCCGGTGTCGGGGTCGGGCCCGTAGTGGTGGGGGATGCCGGGGGTGACCCAGATGAGGGCGGGTGCGGTGACGGCGGTGCGGCGGCCGTCGGGGGCCTGGTACCAGCCGCGTCCGGCGGTGATGACGACGGCGACGTGGTGGTCGAGGGTGCGGGGGCCGACGGTGGGCAGGGCACCGTGCTGGAGGCCGACGCCGAGGCAGACGAGGCCGAGGCGGTGGTGGACCGGGCTGGGGGTGAAATACCGCATCCAGGTGTGGTACATCCGCTTCCGTCCCTTCCTGGGCGGGTGTGGTGCCGGTGGTGCGCGCGTTGCGTCCAAACAGGGCCGATCTTTGTCCATGGACCGTGCCGACCGCCAGAGGTGATCGTGGTGGGCAGTACGTGAGCGAGAGGGACATGATGGCCGGGTTCAGGGTGGGCGAGGACGACTTCGAGGTCGACGGGCGGCCGGTGCGGCTCCTGTCGGGGGCGCTGCACTACTTCCGGGTGCACGAGGAGCAGTGGGGGCACCGTCTCGCGATGCTGCGGGCGATGGGCCTGAACTGTGTGGAGACGTACGTCCCGTGGAATCTGCACGAGCCGCGCCCCGGCGAGCTGCGTGACGTGGGGGCTCTGGGCCGGTTCCTGGACGCGGTACGCGAGGCGGGGCTGTGGGCGATCGTGCGTCCGGGTCCCTATATCTGTGCCGAGTGGGAGAACGGCGGGCTGCCGCACTGGCTGACGGGTCCGCTGGGCTCGCGGGTGCGGACCAGGGACGGGGAGTTCCTGGCGGCGGTGGACAGCTGGTTCGCGGCGCTGCTCCCCCAGGTCGTGGAGCGGCAGTTCGGCCGGGGCGGCCCGGTGATCATGGTGCAGGTGGAGAACGAGTACGGCTCGTACGGCTCGGACCAGGTGTATCTGGCGCATCTCGCGGACGGTCTGCGCGGGCTCGGGGTGACGGTGCCGCTCTTCACGTCGGACGGTCCGGACGACCACATGCTGACGGGCGGGTCGGTGCCGGGTGTCCTCGCGACGGCGAACTTCGGGTCGAACGCGCGGGGCGGTTTCGAGACGCTGCGCCGGCACCGGCCCAAGGGTCCGCTGATGTGCATGGAGTTCTGGTGCGGCTGGTTCGACCACTGGGGCGCGGATCATGTCGTGCGGGACGCCGAGGACGCGGCGGCAGCTTTGCGGGAGATCCTTCAGTGCGGGGCGTCGGTCAATCTGTACATGGCGCACGGCGGGACGAGTTTCGGCGGCTGGGCGGGGGCGAACCGTGCGGGGCAGTTGCACGAGGGCCTGCTCCAGCCCGATGTGACGTCCTACGACTACGACGCGCCGGTCGACGAGCACGGGCGGCCGACGGAGAAGTTCTGGCGCTTCCGTGAGGTGTTCGCCGAGTACGCGGACGAGCCGCTTCGGGACGTGCCCGAGCAGCCGGCGGCGCTGGCCGCCGCGGTGACGGCGGAGCTGACCTCGTACGCGCCGCTGGACGCGGTCCTGGACGGGCTCGGTTCGGCGGAGGGTGAGTACGCGGTGCCGCCGACCTTCGAGGAGCTCGACGTGGACCGGGGGCTGGTCCGCTACAGCGTCGACGTGCCGGGGCCGCGCCGGGCGTATCCGCTGCGGGTGGCGGGGCTGCGGGACCGTGCCGTGGTGTACGTGGACGGGGTGCGGGCCGGGGTGCTCACGGAGGACGAGCCGGTCCTCGCGGAGCCCGTCGCCGGACCCGCGCGCATCGAGCTGTGGGTGGAGTCGCTGGGCCGGGTCAACTACGGGCCGCGCACGGGTGAGTCGAAGGGCATCACGGGCGGGGTGCTGCACGAGCGGCAGTATCTGCACGGGGTGCGGGCGCGGGCGCTGCGCCTGGACGCGTTCGACGACGCGGACGCGGTGCGGGGCCTGGCGCCGGTGGACGGGTCTCCGGGGGCGGCGGGGCTGTACCGCGGCACGTTCGAGGTGAGCGGCGCCGGGGATGCGGAGCTCGAACTGCCGGGCTGGACACGGGGGTTCGTGTGGGTGAACGGCTTCAACCTGGGACGCTACTGGTCGGTCGGCCCGCAGCACTCGCTGTACGTTCCCGGTCCCGTGCTGCGGGAGGGCCGCAACGAGGTGTGGGTGCTTGAGACGGAGGCGGCGGGCGAGCCGCGCGTGACGCTGTCCTAGCCGCCGGGCAGACGTACGGGGCCGGTTCCGGATCACGGAACCGGCCCCTCTTTACGCGCGACGGGGTGCGGGCCGCTCCGTGGGAGCGGCGGGCACGGTCCTCGCTGCGCTCATGGTGGGGCGCGTTGATCACGATGGTGCGTGCGGAGCGTGCGGGCCCATGGACAAAGGTGGGGAAGGTCTTGGACTAATCGCGCACGGTGGGCCTGCCGGGTCCCGCCGTACAGTGGAGTTCCGGTGTCCGGGCGGTGGTGCCCGGCGGCCCCAGGGGGTGCGGGCGTGGCGAACGGCGGACCGGTGGAGCACGGCTTTCCGCATCTGGAGACGGTGCGGGCGGCGGTGACCGCGCTGTACAAGCGGCTCTCGTACGACACCGTGCACACCTTCGAGACGAGTGTCGCCCCGGTCGACGTGGCGTTCTGCGACCAGGACGACCTGTATCTGGGAGCGCAGCGGGTGGCGCGTGAGCTGGTGCAGCACTACCGGCTGCCGGACGCACGGATGATCATCACTTTCCGCGAGATGACGCACGCGGCGAGTGTGGAACTGGCGGCGGGTCCGGAGTACTTCATCGAGCTGAACGACCGGTTCCGCACGCATCGGCGTGACATCGGGGCCGCGCTCGCCCATGAGGTCATGCACGTCTATCTGCACCGGCTCGGGCTCTCGTTCCCGGGGACGCGGGACAACGAGATCCTCACGGACACGGCGACCACCTATCTGGGGGCCGGCTGGCTGCTGCTCGACGCGTACCGGGAGGACGCGGCGTCGTCGCAGAAGCTCGGCTATCTCACGCCGGAGGAGTTCGGTTACGTCCTGGCCAAGCGGTCGCTGGCGTTCGGTGAGGCGCCGGAGACGTGGTTCACCAGCGCCCAGGCGTACACCGCGTACACGAAGGGGCTGGCGCGGGCGCGGGCCGACGAGCAGCGGCCGCCGCTGACGGCGGCCGGGTGGGCGGGGCGGCGGCGGTACGCGAAGGAACGGCGTGAGGCGCAGCAGCGGGGGCTGGGCGGGACGGTGTCCGGCGCTGCGTACGTGTTCTCGACGGAGGGGTCCGTGCTGCGGGTGACGTTTCCGTGTCCGACGTGTCATCAGCGGATCAGGGTGCCGGTGCGGGGCCGGGTGCGGGCGCGGTGCGCACTGTGCCACACCGCGATGGAGTGCGACACATAGCCTCAAAACGCTTTGCGTTCACCTCGGGTGAGGGGCGATGGTCGACATATGGACGAAGAGCAGAAGGCAGGCGCGAGCGGCCTGTTCGACGCGGTGTACGGCGGTGACGAGGACGCGGTGGTGCGGGCCCTGCGCGCGGGCGCCGCGGCGGACGAGCCGGACGACGAGGGCCGTACGGCGCTCTATCTGGCGTCGGTGAGCGACGAGCCGGGCATCGTACGGCTGCTTCTGTCGGCCGGGGCGGACCCGGACCGGATGAGCAGTGGCACGGATCTGCCGCTGTGCGGGGCGGCGTGCGGCGGGCACACGGAGGTCGTGCGGGCGCTGCTCGCGGCGGGCGCGCGGGTCGATCTGCGCGAGGAGTTCGGTTTCACGGCGATGGCGTGGGCGCTCCAGCGCGGGCACGAAGGGGTGGTGCGTGCGCTGCTCGACGGCGGCGCGGATCCCCAGCTGCCGGGTCCCGGCGGCGGGCTTCCGCTGGTCGCGGCGGCGAGGCGCGGGTCGACGGGGTGCGTGCGGGCGCTGCTCGAACACGGCGCGCAGGGGCGGACCGAGGCGCTCGCGGAGGCGCTGGCCTGGTGCGGTGCGGATGTGGCGGCGGTGCTGCGTGCCGGCCTTGAGCAACCGGAGAGCGAGGCGGTGACGCAGCAGTTCACAGAGGACGGCGGGGTGACCGTGGTCGTGGAGCTGCTGGACGAGGAGGGGCGGCCGCGTTCGGGGAACGACATGCAGACGGGGCACGCGGCGATCGCCACGCTCCTGGAGGCGGACTTGGGTGTCGTGACGTCGGCCGCCGAGCTTGCGGAGCGTGCGCTGCGTCGCGGTGACCCGGACGACGACGACTGGACCGAGGCCGCCTCGGTGCTCCAGGCGCGCGGCGACGAGGACACGTATCGGTCGGCGGCCGCGTGGTGCGCGAGCGATGAGGCGCCGCGGCGGGCCTTCGGGGCGGACGTGCTCGGGCAGTTGGGGCCGCGGGGCCGGTACACGGCCGGGTCGCTGCCTGTGCTGCGCGCCCTCGCCCGTACGGCCCTCGACACTGCGGGTCTGCGCTCGGCAGTCGTCGCGCTCGGCCATCTCGGGGACCCGGCCGCGCTGCCGGAAATCCTGCTCCACGCCGGGCATCCGGAGCCGCGGGTGCGACGCTCGGTGGCGCTCGCCCTGACGGGCCTGGTGCCCGCCGGTCACGACGAGGCCGTCGCGGCGCTGGTCGCGCTGACCCACGACGCGGACGGCGATGTGCGCAACTGGTCCGCGGCGGCGCTCGCCGCGGCACCTGCCGACACGGCCGAGGTACGCGACGCGCTGGCCGCACTCCTCGAAGACCCGGTCGCGGACGCCGCGGCGGAGGCGGCCCGCGGACTGGCGCTGCGCCACGATCCGCGGGCCGTCGAGGCGCTCGCGCGGATCCTCGCCTGTCAGGCGCCGGGCGGGTACGCGCACGACACGGCTCGGGACGCGATCCGCCACGTCCCGGACGCGCGGGTCAGAGCCCGTCTTGAGTGGACGTTCCCGCGATGTCGTTGACGGCGGCCCAGCTGAACGCCATGGCGGGCCCGATCGTCGCGCCAGGGCCCGGGTACGTCTCCCCCATGACGGCCGCCGAGCAGTTCCCGGAGGCGTAGAGCCCGGCGACGGGTGTCCCGTCCTCGCGCAGGACGCGGGCGTCTGAGTCGGTGACGAGGCCGCCCTTGGTGCCGATGTCACCGGGGTGGACGGGGACGGCGTAGAAGGGGCCCTTGTCGAGGGGGGCGAGGTTGGGGTTCGGGAGGGTCGGGTCGCCGTAGTAGCGGTCGTAGACGCTGTCGCCGCGCGCGAAGTCCCCGTCCTTTCCGGTGGCGGCGAAGCCGTTGAACCTCCTTATGGCAGACGGCAGTTGGGGCGCTTCGATGATCCGGGCGAGTTCCTCCACGGTGGCGGCCTGCTTCAGGAAGCCGTTCTCGCGCCACCGCTTCGGGAAGGCCTGGCCGGGGAAGAGGCCCGCGAAGATGTAGCGGGCCTTGGAGCGGGCGTCGAGGATCAGCCAGGACGGGACAGTCGTCGCGTCGGGGCGGTCGACGGCATACATGCGGTCCACGAACTCGTGGTACGGCGCCGCCTCGTTGGCGTACCGCTCCCCCGCCGCGTTCACGATCACCATGCCGGGAATGCCCCGGTCGGCGACGAGGAAGAACGGCTTCTCGCCGGGCGGGCACAGGGAGGGGGCGCCCCACACCTTGTCGAGGAGGTCGGTGGCGGCGCCGAGTTCCTCGCCCAGGCGCAGGGCGTCGCCGACCTGGCCCTCGGAGGCATGGGTCCACGCCGTGGACGTGGGCTGCGGCAAGTACTTCTCGCGCAGCGCCTGGTCGTGGGAGAAGCCGCCGGAGGCGAGGACGACGCCGCCGCGCGCCCGTACGACGTGTTCGGTCCCGTCACGCAGGACGCGGACGCCGGTGACGCGGTCGCCCTCCACGACGAGGCCGGTCAGCGGCGCGGACAGCCACAGGTCACCGCCGAGCCGCTCCAGACAGAGCCGCATCCTGGCTATCAGCGCCTCACCGAGCGAGAGCAGCTTGCGCCCGCGCAGCGCCGCGCCCACGGCCCGCGCCCCCACCCGCAGCGACCTGCGCCTGCCGGCCCAGGTGCGGGCGACCATGTTGAGGAAGCGGAAGTCGTACGACGTCATGGTCAGCCCGTACGTGGGCAGCCCGGCCCTGCGCAGGTCCCGGGCGAGCGGGCCGAGTTCCTTGAGGTCGACGACGCACGGCTCGGCCGAGCGGCCCTGCGCCATGCCGCCGAGCGCCTCCGGGAAGTAGTCGGAATAGCCGGGTGTGTACATGAAGCGGACGGCGGTGCGGTCGTGGAACTCGCGCACCATGCGGGGCCCGTGCCGCAGATAGGCGTCCTTGCGGTCGCCCGGCACGCGGTCGCCGACGGTCGCGTCGAGGTAGGCGCGGGCCTTCTCGTACGTGTCGCCGAGGCCGGCCGCGTCGAGGTGGAAGTTGCCCGGTACCCAGATCGCGCCGCCGGACAGGGCGGTGGATCCGCCGTACCGGTCGGTCTTCTCGACGATCAGGGCGGTCAGGCCGCGCAGGCGGGCGGTGATCGCGGCGGCGAACCCGGCGGCGCCGGACCCGACGACCACCACGTCGAAACCGATCTCGGCGTCACTCATGCGAACTCCCCGGTGGCGTAGGCGCTGCGGAAGTAGAGAAGGGGGTTGCCGCCCTCGCGTGCGGTCACGGCGAGGACCCGGGCGGTGACGATCCAGTGGTCGCCGGCCTCGTGGACGGCGTACAGCTCGCAGTCGACGGTGGCGAGGGCGCCCGCGACGCGGACCGCGCCGCCTTCGATCGGCTCCCACTGCACGTCGCGGAACTTGTCGGGGCCGCTGCGGCCGACGGCGGCGCACACGGCGCGCTGGCCGTCGGCGAGGATCGAGACGCCGAACCGGCCCGCGCGCCGCACCTTGGGCCAGCTCGTCGAGGACTTGGCGACGCACAGCAGCACGAGCGGCGGTTCGAGGGAGAGTGAGGCGAAGGACTGGCAGGCCAGGCCCACCGGTTCGCCGGTGTCCTCGTCGAGGGCGGCGACGACCGTGACGCCGGACGCGAAGTGGCCCAGGACGTCACGGAACGCGTCCGGGGTCAGCCGTTCCACCGGTGGCCCCAGAAGCTGTCGGAGGTGATCTCCTTCGTCACCCAGGTCGCTTTGTCGACGATGAGACCGTCCCAGCCGTACTCGACCTGGAAGCCGCCGGGAGCCTGCGCGTAGAACGACACCATGTGGTCGTTGGAGTGCCGGCCGAGGGTGGAGGCGATCGGGATGCCCGCCGCGTTCATGCGGTCGAGGCAGAAGCCGACGTCGTCGAGGCGCTCCAGCTCGACCATGAAGTGCACGATGCCGGGCGGGAGTTCGCCCGGGTACAGGCCGAGGCTGTGGTGGCGGGCGTTGGGGCTGAGGAAGTTCATCCAGTAGAAGTCCTGGCCCGGCTTCCCCGTGGGCACGGCGACGGGCGGCAGCTTCATCCGGTCGCGGAGCTGGAAGCCGAGGAGGTTCTCGTAGAAGTCGAGGGTGGCTTCCATGTCGGGGGCGGGCATGACGACGTGGCCGAGGCCGAGGTGGTCGCCGGTGACGAAGCGGTTGCCGTACGGCGCGGCGAGCGGGGTGTGGTCCTGGGCCTGGCCCCAGTAGATCTCCAGGGGGTTGCCGGCCGGGTCCTCGCAGTGGATGAGGCCCTGGACACGGCGGTCGGCGAGGGTGGCGTCGTCGGCGTGCTTGACGGCGACGCCGGCCGCTTCGAGTTCGGCGGCGGCCTCGGCGAGCGCTCGCGCGTTCGCGACCTCGAAACCGGCGGACAGGAGTCGGTCGTGTTCGCCCGCCACGAAGGACAGGCGGCGGATGCGGTCGTCGATCCGGGCGTGCAGGACGGTGTCCGTAGAATCCGCGCCCTCGGTCATCCCAAGAATGTCGATGACGTAGGTGCGCCACTCGGCGAGCTTCGCGGTCTCGATGCGGAGAAAGCCCAGAGAGCGGATGTCCATGGCTGCGGGCCTTTCGGGGGCTGGTGACTGGTGGCTTGGCTGGTGAGCTGGTGACCTGTGGCCGGTGGAGCAGCGGCTGATGGCTAGTTGCGGAAGAAGTCGACGGCGAGGCGGTTGAACTCGTCGAACTGCTCGGTCTGCGCCCAGTGGCCGCAGTGCGGGAAGACGTGCAGGCGCGCGTCCGGGATGGTCTTGAGGGCGACCAGGGCGCCGTCGAGCGGGTTGACGCGGTCCTCGCGGCCCCAGGTGAGGAGGGTCGGCGCGGTGATGCGGTGGGCCTCGCGCCACAGCAACGCGCTGGCGGGCCACTTGGCGAAGGACGCGGCCATGCGGTCGTTGCCGAGCTTGGACTCGGGGTCGATGGCCTGCGCGTAGCGCTCCTCGACGAACGCGTCGGTGACGATCGAGGCGTCGTACGCGAGGGTGGTGAGGAAGTCGCGCATCATGGCGCGGGTCGGCTCGCCCGAGCCGTTGAACGCGAAGAGCTTCTTGATGCCCTCGGTCGGGTCGGGCGCGAACAGGTTGACGGAGATGCCGCCCGGGCCCATCAGGAGGAGCTTGCCGACCTTGTCCGGGTGGTCGAGGGCCATCCGGGTCGCGGTGCCGCCACCGAGGGAGTTCCCGACGAAGTGCGCCTGAGGGATGGCCAGTTCATCCATGAGGGCGGCCACCGCGTCGGCGGCGTAGGAGAAGAAGTCCTTGGTGAGCTCGGGCTTGTCGGAGGCGCCGTAGCAGGGCTGGTCGATCAGGAGGGTACGGAAGTGCTCGGCGAACACGGGCAGGTTGCGGCCGAAATTGGACCAGCCGGAGGCGCCGGGGCCGCCGCCGTGCAGCATGATCACGACGGGGGTGTCCGGGGAGCCCGGGCCCGCCTCGTGGCAGTGGAGGGTGAGACCTGCGGCACCTGTCTTGACGGTCCGTGAAGTCCCTTCGTACGTCAGGGGGTTCGCAGCTTCTGCAGTCCTGTTCACAGCATCGTGTCCTGGATGTCGAGGCCGAGGGCGCTCTGGCCGGAGAGGACGAGGGCGCGCTCGGGGTCGTTGGCGGCGTGGCCGCGGCCGGTGTGGACGTCGCGCCAGGCGCGCTGGACCGGGTGGGGGCCGGTGCGCATGGCGCCGCCGCCCGCGTTCTCCATGAGCAGGTCGACGGCGGCTACGGCTCGTTCGGTGGCGAGGACCTGGTCGCGGCGGGCGCGGGCGCGCAGCGGCATGGGGAGTTCGTCGCCGCGTTCGGCGCAGGCGTACAACTCGTCGATGTTGCGCTGGAGTTGAAGTCCCGCGGCGTCGATGTCGGAGGCGGCCCGGGCGATGCGGACCTGCGCGAAGGGGTCCTCGGCGACCTGCTGGCCGTAGGAGACGCGGAAGCGCTTGCGGGTGGCCTCCACGTACGCGTCGAGGGCGCCCTCGGCGATACCGACGATGGGGGTGGAGATGGTGGTGGTGAAGACGGCGGCGTACGGGAGGCGGTAGAGCGGCTCCGGGTTGACCTCGTGGCCCGGCACGTTCAGGGCCGTGACCGGGCCGAAGCTGAGGGCGCGGTGCTCGGGCACGAACACGTCCTCGCACACGACGTTGTTGGAGCCGGTGCCGCGCAGGCCGACGGTGTCCCACACGTCGTCGATGCGGTACTCGGCGCGCGGCACGAGGAACGTCCGCATGTCGACGGGCCGGCCGTCCGCGTCCAGGACGAGGCCGCCGAGCAGCGCCCAGTCCGCGTGGTCGCAGCCGGAGGAGAAGCTCCAGGAGCCGCTGATGCGGAAGCCGCCCTCGACGGGGGTGACCTTGCCGGTCGGCGCGTACGAGGAGCAGATCCGGGTCGACGGGTCGGCGCCCCACACCTCTTCCTGGGCGCGAGGGTCGTAGAGCGCGACATGCCAGGGGTGCACGCCGACGACGGACGCGACCCAGCCGGTGGAGCCGCAGGCCCGGGCGATCTCGCGGACGGCGGCGTAGAAGACCGCGGGGTCGGCGGCGAATCCGCCGTAGGCCCGGGGCTGGAGGAGCCGGAAGAAGCCGGTCTGCTCAAGGTCCTTGATCGAGGTGTCGGGCACCTTGCGCAGCGCCTCCGCCTCGGCGGCGCGTTCGCGCAGCGCCGGCGCGAGGGCGCGGACCGCTTCGAGTACGGCGGCTGCGGTGGCCGGGGATTCGCTCATGCGGGGGCCCTCTCCTGGGTGCGGGTTCGAGTGGCTGGACCGTACGCCCGCCTCCCGCGGGCCGAGAACGGGTGGTTCCCGCTGAGCGGGAACCACGGCGGGTTCCCCTGCTGTCGCCCGTGGGCTGCGTGGATGGCGCGCTCCGTTCACCGGCCTGTCATGCCGGGCGACCGTAATGAGAGGGTCGGCCTTTCCCGTCGGCCTTTCCCGTCGGCTTTCACGTCGGCCTGTCCCTTCGGCTTCTGGAGCACTGTGAACACCCCTCGCGCCCACGCCGGCGCGCCCACCCGCGCGCTGCCCGTCGAACCCTCCGCCCTCCAGGCGGTGCTCTTCGACATGGACGGCACGCTCGTCGACACCGAGGACATGTGGCTCGAGGTCGTCGAGGCCGTGTCCGTGCGCCACGGCCGCCCCCTGGACGAGGAGGGCCGCGCCGCGGTGCTCGGACGCTCGGTCGAGGACGCGGCGGACCTTCTGTACGAGTCCCTGGGCGCGCCCCGCGAGGGCCTCGCGGACGAACTGGGCAGGGACTTCACCGCCCGGATCGCCGAGGGCGCGCCGCCGAGGCCGGGCGCCCTCGGGCTGCTCGCCGCACTGCGCGCGGCGGAGGTCCCGACCGCCCTGGTGTCGGCGTCGCCGCGCGCGGTGGTGCGCCGGATCGCCGAGTCCCTCGACGGGCATGTCTTCGACGCGGTGTACGGGGCCGAGGACACACCGCGCACGAAGCCGGCGCCGGACCCGTATCTCGCGGCGGCGGCGACCCTCGGCGCGGATCCCGCGCGGTGCGTCGCGGTGGAGGACACCCCGACGGGGGTGGCCTCGGCGGAGGCGGCCGGGTGCGCGGTCCTCGCGGTCCCGTCGGTGCGGCCGATCGCCCCGGCCCCCGGCCGCACGGTCGTCGCCGATCTCACGGGGGCCGATGTGGAGCTGCTGCGGTCGCTCGTGGCGGGGACGGCGTAACGGCGACAGGCGTACCTCTGCGCACGCCCAGAGGTACTTCCAGAGGCGCACCCAGAGGTATGCCGAACCGAAATACATAGCTCCCGGCTCTTCCCCTGGGTCGCGGGCGCATGGCAAGGTCGGCGCGAGGTCGTCAACGCGCCCGCAATGTCGCGGATGCGCCCTGTTGTCCTGGGGGTTCAGCCATGCCCGAGCAGACCGGGTTCGTCGAGGGCTCCGCGCCCTCGCTCCTGGAGAAGGCCGCGAAGGTGCTCGGCGCCTTCGACGGCGCGCAGCCGCGCCTCTCCCTCACCGAGGTGATCCGGCGCTCCGGAATCCCCCGGTCCTCCGCCCACCGCATCCTCGACCAGCTGGTACGGCTCGGCTGGCTCGACCGCGAGGGCCGGGACTACCGGATGGGCATGGGAATGCTCGAACTGGGCGCGCTCGCCGCCCACCACAACCGGCTGCGCCGGACGGCGCTCCCCCGGCTGCACGCGCTGCACGAGTCGACAGGGCACCTGGTGCACCTGTACGTCCTCGACGGCGCCGAAGTGGTCTGCCTGGAGCGGATCGGCGGCCTGCACGACACGTCGGTGCCCTCCCGGGTCGGCGGCCGCATGCCCGCGTACTGCACGGCCGCCGGCAAGGCGGTCCTCGCGTTCAGCGATCCGGCCACCGTCGAGGCCGTCCTCGCGCACGGCCTGCGCCCCCGCACGCCGCACACCCTCACGCATCCGACCGCGCTGCGCTCCGCGCTCGCCGCGGCCCGCGACCGGGGCGTCGCCTTCGACCACGAGGAGAGCCACCGCGACGTCGTCTGCGTCGCGGCCCCGCTGCGCGGCGCGGGCCGGGCCGTCGCCGCGATCTCCCTGTCCGGCAAGGGGCTGACGGCCCAGCGCGACCTGGAACGCCTCGCGCCCGCCGTGCTCGCCTGCGCCCGCACGGTCTGGCGCGACCTGTACGGGCCCGGGCGCGCGACCCGCTCGGCGCCGCCCCCGAGCTGCGCGCCGGGCGTCTCCGAGCAGGCGATGGACAACATGATGGGGTGGCTGCGGACGAGCGAGTGGATGTAGGCCCGGCTCTGCGGTCCCGGCCCGCCGTACTCGCGCGGGCCGGGCACCTCAGGAGTACGTGACCCCCACCGCGTCCGACACCGGCAGCGCCTGGCACGCGAGGACGTACCCCTCGTCGAGATCCCGCTGGTCGAGGATCTCGTTGCGCGCCATCGCGACCTCCCCCTTGGTGACCCGGCAGCAGCACGCGCTGCACGCGCCCTCGCGGCACGAGAAGGGGGCGTCGACGCCGGCGGCGAGCAGGGCGTCGAGCAGGGGCGTCCCGGCGGGCCACGCCACTTCCCGCTCCTCGCCGTCGAGTTCCACGTGCAGCCGGTGGCCGTCACCGGCCGGTTCGACCGGGTCCGCTCGCTCGGCGAACGCGTCGTCGCCGAGCGAGAAGTACCGCTCCCTGCGCACGGACCGCCCGCCCACCGCCCGTAGCGCCTGCTCGGCCGCGTCCATCAGGGGCGCGGGCCCGCACAGATAGGCGTCGCGGCCCGCGTACGGGGCGAGGGGTGCGCGCAGGGCGGCAGCCGTGGGCAGGCCCTGGAGGGTTTCCAGCCAGTGCACGACGGTGAGCCGGCCCGCGAACTCGACTCCCAGGAGCCGGAGTTCCTCGCGGAAGATGACCGACTCCTCGTCGCGGTTGGCGTACAGGAGGGCGACCCGGCCGCGGCCCGCGGCGAGGGCCGACTTGGCGATGGAGACGACGGGCGTGATGCCGCTGCCGCCCGCCACGAGCAGCAGGTCCCCGTCGAGGTCGGGCGGCGTGAACGTGCCGGCGGGCGGCAGGACCTCCAGCTCGTCGCCGGGTGCGACACGTTCGCACATCCAGCCCGACCCGACTCCCCCGGCGACCCTCTTCACCGTCACCTTCATGGGCTCGCCGGTGTGCGGGGAGCTGGCCAGCGAGTAGCAGCGGGCCCCGCCACCCGGCAGTCGTACGGTCATGAACTGGCCCGGCTTGTACGGGAGTTGCGCGTCCAGGACGAGGGAGACCGCGTCGGCCGTCTCCTGTATCACCTCGGCGACCCGGACCCTCACGCTAGGCATCCGCGACCTCCAGGAGCCCGCTCGCGACCGCCACGTCGATGCTCGCCCGCAGCGGCGCGCAGCCCCGTACACGCGCGCTCAGCTCGCCGGCCGCGACGCGCTCCTCGATGATCGGGCAGACCGCGGCCGCCTCCCCGGTCCACTGGATCTGCGTGTGGGCGGCGCTGAACTTCTCGCACAGCACCTCGTTTCCGCAGGCCGCACACCGCACGGGCCGCATCAGTCGGCCTCCCGCCGGGCGAGGTTCTGCTCGACCTCCGCGCGCCAGGCGGCGGTCGCGCGCTCGGTGTCGATCTCGAACTCGAAGCGCCGCACCATCTCGTCCTTGACGTCGCCGGCATCCACGTAGAACTGCTCGTACCAGCGCCGCAGTTGATAGACGGGTCCGTCCTCCTCGGTGAGGAGGGGATTGTCGATACGGGTCTTGTTCCGCCAGATCTCGACGTCCTGCTCGAAGCCGACCGCGAGCCCCTCGGAGGTGAGCCGGGCGGCGTCGGCGGCCTGCTCGTCAGTCATGCCGGGCAGCTTCCTGACGATCGCGCCGTACATGAGCATGAAGCTGTTCTCGTCGATCGGGTAATGGCAGTTGATGAGGACGGACTCCATCTCGGCGCCTCCCCCGACATCGCTCCACAGCTTGTCGATCATGTACGAGGGGCCGAAGTACGAGGCGTCGGAGCGCAGGCCGCCGCCGGTGGACAGCGTGCCGAGCTCGACGTCGCCGCGCGGCGTGGACTCCATGTACTGGGTGGCGACATGGCCGTCGAAGATGTTCTTGAAGTAGTTCGGGAACGCGTAGTGGACGTAGAAGAAGTGCGCCATGTCGACGACGTTGTCCACGATCTCGCGGCAGTTGGAGTTCTCGACTCGCAGGGCGCTCCAGGACCAGTCGGACCACTCGGGGCTGCCGAAGCCCTCGATCTCCGGGATGGTGACGCCGGGCGGGGGCTCGTTGGCCTCGGGGTCGTGCCAGACGTAGAGCTGGCCGTTGCGTTCGAGGGTGGTCCAGGCGCGGGTCCTGGCGCGCGGCGGGACGCGTCGCGCGTACGGGATGCCGGCGCAGCGCCCGTCGCCCGCCCAGCGCCAGTCGTGGAACGGGCAGGCGAGGGCGTCGCCCTTGACGGTGCCGTGGGCGAGGTTGCCGCCCATGTGGGGGCAGTACGCGTTGAGGACGTGCAGGCCGTCGGGAACTCCCGCCGCGGGCTCCCCCCGGAAGACGACGAGCTTCGTGCCGAACGCCTCGATCTCGTGCGGGCCGCCCTCGCGGAAGGCGGTGGCCAGGCCCAGGCAGTGCCAGCCGCGGGCGTAACGGGCCGGCGGCGCGGCGGCCTCGATGACGCGGACCTCTTGCTGCTGTGCGGTCATGTCGCGTGTCCTGCCCTTCAGTCGCGTGCCGCGAGTTCGACGGCGATGTCGATGAGCTGGTCCTCCTGGCCGCCGACGAGGCGGCGTTCCCCGGCGCGCAGCAGGATCTCGGCGCCGGAGACGCCGTAGCGCTCCGCCTGCCGGTAGGCGTGCTTGAGGAAGCTGGAGTAGACGCCGGCGTGCCCCATCAGGAGGGACATCCGGTCGAGCAGGCACTCGTCGTCCATGACGGGCCGCACGACGTCCTCGGCCACGTCGATGATCTTCAGTACGTCGATGCCGGTGCGGAGGCCCATCTTGTGGCAGACGGCGGCGAACGCCTCGACGGGCGTGTTGCCCGCGCCCGCGCCGAGCCGCCGCGTCGAGCCGTCGATCTGCAGCGCTCCGGCGCGCACGGCGGCCACGGAATTGCCCACGCCCAGGCCGAGGTTCTCGTGCCCGTGGAAGCCGACCTGCGCGTCGTCGCCCAGTTCGGCGACGAGCGCGGACACCCGGTCGGTGACGTCGTCCATGACCATGGCGCCGGCCGAGTCGACGACGTACACGCACTGGCAGCCGGCGTCGGCCATGATCCTGGCCTGGGCGGCGAGGCGCTCCGGGGTCGTGGAGTGCGCCATCATCAGGAATCCGACGGTCTCCAGGCCCATCTCCCGCGCGAGGCCGAAGTGCTGGACGGAGATGTCGGCCTCCGTGCAGTGCGTCGCGATGCGGCACACGCTCGCGCCGTTCGCGTGCGCGGCCCTGATGTCGTCCGTCACGCCGAGGCCGGGCAGCATCAGGAACGCGATGCGCGCCTTCCGCGCCGTGTCGACGGCGGCCTTGATGAGCTCCTGCTCGGGCGTCTTCGAGAATCCGTAGTTGAAGGACGAGCCGCCCAGGCCGTCGCCGTGCGTGACCTCGATGACGGGGACGCCCGCGCCGTCGAGGGCGCCGACGACGCTGCGCACGTCGTCGGCGGTGAACTGGTGCCGCTTCGCGTGCGAACCGTCGCGCAGCGAGGAGTCGGTGACGCGGATGTCGAGCGTCTCTGAGTACGGCTTCACTTGCTGATCCCCTTTGCGAGCTCCTCGCCGACCTTCGTCGCGGCGGCGGTCATGATGTCGAGGTTTCCTGCGTACGGCGGCAGGAAGTCACCCGCGCCCTCCACCTCCAGGAAGATCGCGACGCGCGCCATCCCGCCGTTCATGGGATCGGGGTATCCCCTGCTCGAGCGAAGCCGAGAGCTTGGGGAAGGGTCGTCGAACTGTGGTTCCGTGCGCAGCCGGTAGCCGGGTACGTACGTCGCCACGCTCTCGGCGATCTCCTTCACGGAGAGGGTGATGGCGTCCCGGTCGGCGTCCTCGGGGATGGCGCAGAAGACGGTGTCGCGCATGATGACGGGTGGCTCGGCCGGGTTGAGGATGATGATCGCCTTGCCGCGCGCGGCGCCGCCGATCTCCTCGATGCCGCGGGACGTCGTACGGGTGAACTCGTCGATGTTCGCGCGGGTGCCGGGCCCCGCGGACACCGAGCCGACGGACGCCACGATCTCCGCGTACGCGACGGGGACGACGCGTGAGACCGCGTACACCATGGGGATGGTGGCCTGGCCGCCGCAGGTGATCATGTTGATGTTGGGCGCGTCGAGATGCGCGGTGAGGTTCGCGGGCGGGACCACGGCGGGGCCGACGGCGGCCGGGGTCAGGTCGATGGCCCTGATGCCGAGTTCGGCGTAGCGGGGGGCGTTGGCGCGGTGGACGTAGGCGCTCGTCGCCTCGAAGACGAGGTCGGGCCGCTCGTCCTGGGCGAGCAGCTGCCCGACGCCCTCGTGGCTCGCCTCGACCCCCAGCTTCCGCGCCCGCGCGAGGCCCGCGCTGTCGGGATCGACGCCGATCATCCAGCGCGGCTCGATGTACGGGGAGCGGTGGAGCTTGTGGAGCAGGTCGGTGCCGATGTTCCCGGAGCCGACGATCGCGGCGGTGGCCTTCTTCGCAGTCATACGTACCTCAGCAGAGTCAGCGGACCCGTCGGGGTCATCGGAACGAGAGCGATACGGCGCCGAGTCCGGTGAACTCGGCGGTGTAGGTGCGGCCCGCTTCGACATCGACGGCGCGGGTGCAGGAGCCGGGCAGGATGACGTGCCCCTTGCGCAGGGGCACGCCGAAGCGGGCGACGGTGCGGGCCAGCCAGGCGACGGAGACGGCGGGGTCACCGAGCACGGCGTCACCGCGGCCCTGTGCGAGCTCGTCGCCGTCGCAGGTGAGCCGCGCCTCGACGGCTTTCAGGTCGAGGTCGCGCGGGTCTCGGCCCTCACCGATGACGTAACCGGCGGACGAGGCGTTGTCGGCGATCGTGTCGGCGATGGTGATGCGCCAGTCGGCGATCCTGCTGTCGATCAACTCCAGGCCGGGCACGACGCGTTCGGTCGCGGCGAGGACGTCGGCCGGGGTGCAGCCCTCGCCCGGGAGGTCGTCGCCGAGTACGAATCCGATCTCGACCTCGACGCGGGGCGCGCAGTAGCGGACGGTGTCCACGGGCCGGTCCTCGCGCAGCTCCATGTCGTCGAGGAGATGGCCGTAGTCCGGCTCGTCGACGCCCATCATGCGCTGCATCACCGGCGACGAGAGACCCACCTTGTGCCCGGTGACCTGGGCCCCCAGGGCGGTCCTGTGCCGGATGTTGATCAGCTGGATCTCGTACGCGTCCTCGGTGCCGATGCCCTCGAACGCGCCGGCCAGGGGCGCGACGGGGCTGCGGCCGAGCTCGGCGCGACGCAGCAGCGCGGCGACCTCCTGCCGACTCCGGACGTCAAGCATCTCGGCTCCTTGGGGTGGCGGTCTGACCCGCGGTGCGGTGCACCGCGGTGGGCCAGACGGTAGGTCGGAGCCGGGACGTGGAGGGAGGCCGGATTCCCGCTCAGCGGGAAGGTGACGCAGCTCAGCGGGAAGGTGTCGGCGGGCCCGTAGGGGCGGGGGTACGCCCCTACGGGGGCGGCTTCATCCGCTCCCGTACACCGCCCCCGGAACCTCCGCCCTGCCGAGGAGTTCCCTCGCCGCCTCCCCGGCCTCGGCCGGGGTCCAGCGTGCCGCCTTGTCGGCGGTGGGGCCCGGGCGCCAGCCCTCCATGACCGTGATGCGGCCGGCCTCCGCCTCGAAGACGCGGCCGGTCACGCCGTCGCTCGCGGCGGAGCCGAGCCACACCACCACCGGCGACACGTTCTCCGGGGCCATCGCGTCGAAGCCGTCCTCGGGGGCGGCCATCGTGTCGGCGAACGTGCGCTCCGTCATGCGGGTGCGGGCCGCCGGCGCGACCGCGTTCACCTGCACCCCGTACCGCCCCATCTCCGCCGCGGCGACCAGGGTCAGGCCCACGATGCCGGCCTTCGCCGCGCTGTAGTTGCCCTGCCCCACCGAGCCGAGCAGCCCCGCCCCCGACGACGTGTTCACGACCCGGGCCGAGGGTGTCCTGCCCGCCTTCGCCTCCGCGCGCCAGTGCGCCGCCGCGTGCTTCAAGGGCAGGAAGTGGCCCTTGAGATGCACCCGCATGACCGCGTCCCAGTCGTCCTCGTCGAGGTTGACCAGCATCCGGTCGCGGAGAAAGCCGGCGTTGTTGACCAGCGTGTCCAGGCGCCCGAAGGTGTCGAGGGCCGTGGCGACGAGGGACGCGGCGCCCTCCGTGGTCGCGATGTCCCCGCCGTGGGCGACCGCCTCGCCCCCCAGGGCCCGTATCTCCTCGACCACTTGGGCCGCCGGGCTGTCCGGCGCCGGGGCCCCGTCCAGGCCCACCCCCAGATCGTTGACCACGACCCGTGCGCCCTCGGCGGCGAACGCCAGCGCGTGCGCACGCCCCAGGCCGCGCCCGGCCCCCGTCACGATCACGACCCGCCCCGCACACAGCCCCGAACCAGCACCCGCACCCATATCCGCTCCCGTGCCCTTCTCCATGTCACGCCTCCTTGTTGACAGTTGCCGCGTCCAGGAACGCCGGTCGCTCCCCGCCCCCGTGCACCAGGAGGCTCGCCCCCGTGATGTACGACGCCGCGTCCGAGGCGAGGAACACCGCCGCGTCCCCGATCTCCGACGGCTCGGCGAGGCGGCCGATCGGCACCGTGCGCCCCACCGCCGCCACGCCTTCCTCGTCCCCGTAGTGCAGATGGGACAGCTCGGTGCGCACCATCCCGAGGACCAGCGTGTTCACCCGTATCTCGGGCGCCCACTCCACCGCCATCGAGCGCGCCAGGTTCTCCAGGCCCGCCTTGGCCGCCCCGTAGGCCGCCGTCCCCGGGGAGGGTCTCGCGCCACTCACACTGCCGATCATCACGACGGCGCCGCGCGTGCGCCGCAGTTGCTCCCGCGCGGCCAGCGAAGCGGTCATCGGCGCCGTGAGATTGAGCTCGACCACGCGCGCGTGCCGCTCCGCGTCGGACTCGCCGAGCAGCCGGTACGGCGTGCCTCCCGCGTTGTTCACCAGCACGTCCACCCGGTCGAGGCCCGCGAAGAAGCGCCGAACGGCCGGGCCGTCCCGCAGGTCGACCGGCATGAACTCGCAGCCGGGCAGCGGCTCTTCGGGGGGTCTGCGCGCACACACCACGACATCCGCCCCCGCCCGCACGAACGCCGCCGCGATCCCGGCCCCCACGCCCCGCGTGCCCCCGGTGACGACCGCGACCTTCCCCCTCAGGGGCCTTGAGCTCAGATCCATGCCATCCACCCCAGGTCCATTCCGCTCGTCCCCATCGCCTGCTACCTTCCTACCAAACAAACGTTAGGTGGAAAGGTAGCTGAACGCCATGGGTGTCTCCACCTCCTCACCCGAAAAGGGGATCGCCGTCGTCACGGTGGACTTCCCTCCGGTCAACGCGCTGCCGGTGCGGGGCTGGTACGACCTGGCCGACGCCCTGCGCGCGGCGGGCCGCGACCCGGACGTGCGCTGCGTCGTCCTCGCCTCCGAGGGCCGGGGGTTCAACGCGGGCGTCGACATCAAGGAGATGCAGCGCGACACGGCGTCCGGCGGCCACAGCGCCCTCATCGGCGCCAACCGCGGCTGCTACGAGGCGTTCGCGGCCGTGTACGAGTGCGAGGTGCCGGTCGTCGCCGCGGTCAACGGCTTCTGCCTGGGCGGCGGCATCGGCCTCGTGGGCAACGCGGACGCGATCGTCGCCTCGGACGACGCCACGTTCGGCCTTCCCGAGCTCGACCGCGGAGCACTCGGCGCCGCGACCCATCTCGCCAGGCTCGTGCCGCAGCACCTGATGCGCGCCCTCTACTACACCTCGCGCACGGCGACGGCGCGGGAACTGCACGCGCACGGTTCCGTCTGGAAGGTCGTGCCGCGGGCCGAACTCCGGGCCGCCGCACTGGACCTGGCCCGCGAGATCGCCCGCAAGGACGGCTCGCTCATCCGCCTCGCCAAGGCCGCGATCAACGGCATCGACCCCGTCGACGTACGCCGGAGCTACCGCTTCGAGCAGGGCTTCACCTTCGAGGCGAACCTCAGCGGCGTCGCGGACCGCATCCGCGACACGTTCGGCACAGGCGCAGCCGCAGGCACAGGAACAGGAACAGGAACAGGAACAAGTACTGCCGCAGGCACGGACACGGCAACCAAGGGGGAAGCCAAGTGACGGACAAGACCATGACGCCCGAGGACGTCGTCGCCCGCCTCCGCAGCGGCATGACCATCGGCATCGGTGGCTGGGGCTCGCGCCGCAAGCCCATGGCCCTCGTACGGGCCCTGCTGCGCAGCGACGTCACGGATCTGACCGTCGTCGCGTACGGCGGCCCGGACGTCGGCCTGCTCGCCGCCGCCGGGAAGATCCGCAAGCTGGTCACCGCCTTCGTGACCCTCGACTCGATCCCGCTCGAACCGCACTTCCGCGAGGCCCGCCAGCGCGGCGCGTTCGAGCTGACGGAGGTCGACGAGGCGATGTTCATGTGGGGCCTGCACGCCGCGGCGAACCGGCTCCCCTTCATCCCGGTGCGGGCCGGCATCGGCTCGGACGTCATGCGCGTCAACCCCGCGTTGAAGACGGTCGGTTCGCCGTACGAGGACGGGGAGACGCTGGTCGCGATGCCGGCGCTGCGGATGGACGCGGCGCTCGTCCACATGAACCGCGCGGACCGGCACGGAAACGGCCAGTACCTCGGCCCCGACCCGTACTTCGACGACCTGTTCTGCGAGGCGGCCGACACGGCGTACGTGTCGTGCGAGGAGCTGGTGGAGGGATTCGGGGACGCCGTTCCGCAGACCCTCCTCGTCAAGCGGCATGCGGTCACCGGCGTGGTCGAGACGCCGAACGGCGCGCACTTCACGTCGTGCACCCCCGACTACGGGCGGGACGAGGCCTTCCAGAAGCTGTACGCGACCACGCCCTGGCCCGAGTTCGCCGAGCGCTTCCTGCCCGCGCGCGGCGACGAGAAGAGCTACCAGGAAGCCGTACGGACCTGGCGCGCGGAGCGCGAGCAGCCCACCGGATCCACAGCCACACCGGCGACAGCAGCCACCCCGGTAACAACAACCACCGCTCCCGCCACCACCCCCACCCGCGCCGAATACTGCGTCGTCGCCTGCGCCGACGCCTGGCGCGGCAGCGGTGAGATCCTGGCGAGCCCCATGGGCCTGATCCCGTCCGTCGGGGCCCGCCTCGCCAAGCGCACCTTCTCCCCCGATCTCCTCCTCACCGACGGCGAGGCGATGACCGTGGGTCTCGACGGGGAGCCGGAGGGCTGGCTTCCGTACCGTCAGCACCTCACCATGGTCACCGGCGGCAGGCGCCACGTGATGATGGGCGCGAGCCAGATCGACCGGCACGGCAACCAGAACATCTCGTGCATCGGCGACTGGGACCGCCCCGCCCGCCAACTGCTCGGGGTCCGCGGCGCTCCCGTCAACACCCTCAACAATCCGGTGAGTTACTGGGTCCCGAAGCACTCCGCGCGCGTGTTCGTCGAGAAGGTCGACATGATCAGCGGGGTCGGGTACGACAGCGCCGCCGCGGGGGGACCGTCTGCGACGCGCTACCACCGCATCCCGCGCGTCGTGTCGAACCTCGGCGTCTTCGACTTCGAGACGCCGGACCGCTCGATGCGCCTCGCGTCCGTGCACCCCGGGGTCACCGTCGACGAGGTGATCGCGGCGACGGGCTTCCCACTTGTCCTGCCGGACGGGGGCGACGTGCCGTACACACGCGAGCCGACCCCGGAGGAGCTCCGGCTGATCCGCGAAGTCATCGACCCGAAGGGCCTGCGCGACCGCGAGGTCAGGCCCGTATGAGCGACGCGACCATCGAGACTGCGTTCACCAAGCTGGTCGGCGTGCGCCACCCGCTTGTGCAGACCGGCATGGGCTGGGTCGCGGGCCCGCGCCTCGTGTCGGCGTCGGCGAACGCCGGGGCGCTCGGCGTCCTCGCCTCCGCCACCATGACCCTCGACCAGCTCAGGTCGGCGGTGCGCGAGGTGAAGTCCCGTACGGGCGAACCCTTCGGGGTCAATCTGCGCGCGGACGCCGGTGACGCGCGGGACCGGGTGCGGGTGATCATCGACGAGGGTGTGCGGGTCGCCTCGTTCGCGCTCGCGCCGTCCCGTGACCTGATCGCCGAGCTGAAGGACGCGGGCGTCGTCGTCATCCCCTCCATCGGTGCCCGGCGCCACGCCGAGAAGGTCGCCGCGTGGGGCGCGGACGCCGTCATCGTGCAGGGCGGCGAGGGCGGCGGCCACACGGGGGACGTCGCGACGACGGTGCTGCTGCCGCAGGTCGTGGACGCCGTGGACATCCCGGTGATCGGCGCGGGCGGGTTCCACGACGGGCGCGGCCTGGTCGCAGCCCTCGCGTACGGCGCGGCCGGCGTCGCCATGGGCACCCGTTTCCTGCTCACCTCCGACTCGACCGTCCCGGACACGGTGAAGGCGAGATATCTGGCGGCCACGGTCAAGGACGTCACCGTGACGACGGCCGTGGACGGTCTGCCGCACCGCATGCTGCGTACCGATCTCGTCAACTCACTCGAACGGGCGGGGCGTACGCGCGCGCTCGTGCAGGCCGTGCGGCGGGCCGCCGGGTTCAGGAAGCTGTCGGGCCTGAGCTGGCCGCAGATGGTCCGCGACGGGCTGGCGATGAAGCACGGCAAGGAACTGTCGTGGAGCCAGGTCCTGCTCGCCGCGAACACCCCCATGCTCCTGAAGGCGTCCATGGTCGAGGGCCGCACCGACCTCGGCGTCATGGCATCGGGCCAGGTCGCGGGGGTGATCGAGGACCTCCCGAGCTGCGAGGAACTCGTCACCCGCGTGATGACCGAGGCCCGGCACGTGCTCGGCACCCTGCCTACCCCAGGGTGATCCCGCTTCCCGCAAGGGAGTTCAGCGATGCCACGCACTGTGTCCAGACGCGCCCTCGTCGGCGCCGCGCTCACCACCCTGACGGCCGCGGCCGTCGCGCCCGGTGCCGCCGCGACCGGACGGCGTCCGTACCAGGACCCGCCGATCCGGCACATCCCGCTCCAGGGCGCGGTCAACGTCCGCGACGTGGGCGGCTGTCGGGCCCTCGGCGGCGGTCGCGTCCGCCACGGGCTCGTCTACCGCGCCGATGCCCTGTCCAAGCTCACCGACGCCGACGTCACGACGCTCTCGGGCCTCGGTCTGCGCCGGGTGGTCGACTATCGGGTGCCGGTGGAGGTCCAGTACGACGGCGCGGACCGCCTCCCCGCCGGCCTCACCCCGGACTCGCGACCGGTGTCCGACAACGGCCTGTACGCGCAGATGATGGCCGCCATCAGTTCCAAGGACCCCGTGCGGCAGGAGGAGATGCTCGGCGGCGGCCGGGCGGCCGCCTTCATGCGGAGCGTGTATCCGCGGTTCGTGTCGGACGCGGACAACCGCGCGCGGTTCGCGGCCACACTGCGCGACGCCGCGTACGGCACCGGCGACCGGGGCGCGCTCCTTTACCACTGCACGTCGGGGAAGGACCGCACAGGCTGGACGACGTACGTCCTGCTGCTCCTGCTCGGCGTGCCCGAACGGACCGCCGTGGACGACTACTTGGCGTCGAACACCTTCCGCGCCGCGTACGACGCGAAGGTGCGCGACGGGCTGAAGCAGTCCGGCATGATGCTCGACCCGGACCTGCTGATCCCCCTCCAGGAGGTCCGCACGGAGTATCTGTCGGCGGCCGTCGGCCAGGCGCGGGCGGACTACGGAAGCCTGGGCCGGTACGTCTCGCAGGGGCTCGGCCTCGACCTGGACACCGTCGCGGCCCTGCGCCACCGGCTGCTCGACTGACGCGAACGCGAAGACTGACGCGAACGCGAAGCGGGGCGGTGGGTCGAGGCTGTTCGCCTCGTCCCACCGCCCCGCTGCTCAGCTGGAGTACCGCTTACGCGGCCGCGCCGCGCCCGGCGTCACGCGGACCGCGCCGCGCCCGGCCGCCGCGCCCGCCGGCGCTCTGACCGGCGCCGCCCTGCCCGGGACCGCCCTGGCCACGGCCGCCCTGGCCTCGGCCACCGGCGCCCTGGGAACGACCGCCCTGGACGGCCTGGCCGCGCCCGCCGCCTGGCCGCCGCCTTCGCCGCGCCCCGCCTGCGCGCGCCCGCCCTGGGCACGCCCTGCCTGGCCGGCGCCCTGGCCGCGTCCGCTGCCGCCACGGCTGCGCCGCGGCTTGCGGGCACCGGAGGCGGCCGGAGCGGTCGGCTCCGGGACCTCGATGACGGCGGGGACGCCGGAGGGCTCCCGCGCGCCGGTGATGCGGACGAGCTCTTCGTCGGTGGACTTGACCTGGGTGGTCTCCGGGCGGATGCCCGCGTCCCGCATGAGGCGCGTGACGTCGCGCTTCTGCTCGGGCAGGACCAGCGTGACGACGCTGCCGGACTCGCCGGCGCGGGCGGTGCGGCCGCCGCGGTGCAGGTAGTCCTTGTGCTCGGTCGGCGGGTCGACGTTCACGACGAGGCCGAGGTCGTCGACGTGTATGCCGCGGGCGGCGACGTTCGTGGCGACGAGGGCCGTGACCCGGCCGTCCTTGAACTGCTCCAGGGTGCGGTTGCGCTGCGGCTGCGAGCGTCCGCCGTGCAGCGGCGCCGCGAGGACTCCGCTGGCGAGGAGCCGCTTGGCGAGCCGGTCGGCGGACCGCTTGGTGTCGACGAAGAGGATCACGCGGCCTTCGCGGGCGGCGATGCGCGCGGTGACGGCCTTCTTGTCGGTCTCGTCGAGCACGTGGAGGACGTGGTGCTCCATCGTGGTGACGGCGCCGGCCGACGGGTCCACGGAGTGGACGACCGGGTCGGTCAGGAACTGCCGGACGAGCCGGTCGACGTTCCGGTCGAGCGTCGCCGAGAACAGCATGGTCTGGCCGCCCGGGGCGACCTGCTTGAGGAGCGCCGTGACCTGCGGCATGAAGCCCATGTCGGCCATCTGGTCGGCCTCGTCGAGGACGGTGATCCGCACCTCGGACAGGTCGCAGTCGCCGCGCTCGATGAGGTCCTTGAGGCGGCCGGGCGTCGCCACGACGACGTCCGCGCCGCGGCGCAGGGAGGACGCCTGGCGGGAGATCGACATGCCGCCGACGACGGTGGTCAGACGGAGCCTGACGGCGCCCGCGTACGGCGTGAGGGCGTCGGTGACCTGCTGGGCGAGCTCGCGGGTCGGCACGAGGACGAGGGCCAGCGGCATGCGGGGCTCGGCCTTGAGGCCGGCGGTGCGGGCGAGCATCGGCAGGCCGAACGCGAGGGTCTTGCCGGAGCCGGTGCGGCCGCGGCCGAGGAGGTCGCGTCCCGCGAGGGAGTTGGGGAGAGTGGCGCCCTGAATGGGGAACGGCTCGGTGACGCCCTGCTCGGTGAGCGTCTTCAGAAGGCCGGCCGGCATGTCGAGCTCGGCGAACGTCGCGGCCGCGGGCAGCGCGGGCGTCGTGTTCTCCGGCATCGTGAATTCCTGCGGCGGCGTGGGCCTGCGCTCGGGAACGCGGCCCTTTCCGCCGGACCTTCCACCCCGGGAATTCCTTCCGGCGTTTCCGGCGCCCGCGTTTCCTGAAGCGGATGCGGACCGGTTGCGGGTCGGGCGGGGCGGACGTGCGGGGTTAGCCATGCGGGCATGCCTTCCTGGGCCTGGGCGGCCGGGAGCCGGTGGCCATCGACGCGTCTGCGGGCCGCCGGCCTGGGGACAGCACGGGCCGGGGCCCGCACCTTCGCGGTGCGGACCCCGGCCGTGGGGTGCGTGATCCTGGGATCAAGCGGTGTTTCAGGCGGGGAGGATGTTCTCCGCCTGGGGGCCCTTCTGGCCCTGCGTGACGTCGAACGTCACCTTCTGGCCCTCCTGGAGCTCACGGAAGCCCTGGGTGGCGATGTTCGAGTAGTGGGCGAAGACGTCGGCGCCGCCGCCGTCCTGCTCAATGAAGCCGAAGCCCTTTTCCGAGTTGAACCACTTCACGGTTCCGGTGGCCATAACAATCTCCTTTACTGGGGCGGTACGGAAATCCGAGTCCTTCGAATCTCCAGTCGCACCATTGAGCCCCATCCGGAGTTGGCCCGGAGGACCGGCCGGAAAACAATAATGCGCCTGAGGAACATTCCCGTCAGGCGCACATAAAGTCTATGGGTACCAAAACTGCAACGTCATCGACCTTAGCACGACCGTCACGGGGCTAGAGACGCTCGATGATCGTGACGTTCGCCTGGCCTCCTCCTTCGCACATCGTCTGCAGTCCGTAGCGCCCACCCGTGCGCTCCAGCTCGTGCAACAGGGTCGTCATCAGTTTCGCGCCGGTCGCGCCGAGGGGGTGGCCCAGCGCGATCGCTCCCCCGTTCACGTTCACCTTCTCCGGGTCCGTGCCCGTCTCCTTGAGCCAGGCGAGGACCACGGGGGCGAAGGCCTCGTTGATCTCGACGAGGTCGATGTCGTCCATGGACATGCCGGTCTTCTTCAGCGCGTACGCCGTCGCGGGGATCGGCGCGGAGAGCATGCGGATGGGGTCCTCGCCGCGTACGGAGAGGTGATGGACGCGGGCGCGCGGGGTCAGGCCGTGCTCGCGTACGGCGCGCTCCGAGGCGAGGAGCAGCGCGGCGGCGCCGTCGGAGACCTGCGAGGAGCAGGCCGCGGTGATCGTGCCGCCCTCGACGACGGGCTTGAGGCCCGCCATCTTCTCCAGGGTGGTGTCGCGGCGGGGGCCCTCGTCGACGGTGACGTCCCCGTAGGCGGCGGTCTCGCGGGCGAAGCGGCCCTCGTCGATGGCGCGGATCGCGCGCTCGTGGGAGCGCAGCGCCCACTCCTCCTGGTCACGGCGGCTGATGCCCCACTTGCGGGCGATGAGCTCGGCGCCGTGGAACTGGTTCACCGGCTGGTCGCCGTAGCGGGCGCGCCAGCCCTCGCTGCCCGCGTACGGGCCGTCGGTGAGGCCGAGGGGTTCGGCGGCCTGGCGGGAGGCGAAGGCGATGGGGATCTGCGTCATGTTCTGGGTGCCGCCGGCGACGACGAGGTCCTGGGTGCCGGACAGGACGCCCTGCGCCGCGAAGTGCACGGCCTGCTGTGACGAACCGCACTGGCGGTCGATGGTCACGCCGGGGACCTCCTCGGGGAGGCCGGCGGCGAGCCAGGCCGTCCGCGCGATGTCACCGGCCTGCGGGCCCACCGTGTCGAGGCAGCCGAAGACGACGTCCTCGACGGCGGCGGGGTCGATCCCGGAGCGGGCGACGAGCTCCTTCAGGACGTGCGCGCCGAGGTCGGCGGGGTGGGCGGCGGCGAGGCCTCCCTTGCGCCGTCCTACGGGGGTGCGGACCGCTTCGACTATGTAGGCCTCGGCCATGACGGGTTTCCCTTCAGGGTTGGGTGGCGCGTACGGCGATGCCGTCCAGGACCATCGAGAGGTACTGGCGGGCGATCTCCTCGGGGCTGTGCTGTCCGCCGGGGCGGTACCAGGACGCGGCGACCCAGACGGTGTCGCGGACGAACCGGTAGGTGAGCCGGATGTCGAGGTCGGCGCGGAACACCTCGGCGGCGACGCCGCGCTCCAGGGTGGAGAGCCACGCCTTCTCGAACTTGCTCTGGGAGGCGGCCAGGAACTCGAAGCGCTCCTGGACGGCGAGGTGCTTGGACTCCTTCTGGTAGATGGCGACGGCGGCGCGGTGCCGGTCGATCTCGCGGAAGGACTCGGTGACGAGGGCCTCCAGGGTTTCCCTGGGGCCGAGCCGGGAGTCGAGGACGGAGTCGTATCCGTGCCACAGCTCGTCGAGGAAGGTCCGCAGGATCTCTTCGAGCATCGACTCCTTGGAGTCGAAGTGGTAGTAGAGGCTGCCCGCGAGCATGCCCGCGTGGTCGGCGATCTTGCGGACGGTGGTGGCGTTGTACCCCTGGGCGGCGAAGACCTCGGCCGCGGTGTCGAGGAGTTCGCGGCGGCGCTCGGGCGAGGCGGTCACCTGGGGCTTCTTCTTGGTAGGCACGGGTCCATTGTCGTACTCACCGGCGCGCCCGCGGCGCTACGCATGCTGGCTGCTGACGGAGACGATCTCGCCCGTCATGTACGAGGAGTAGCCGGACGCCAGGAACACGATCACGTTCGCGACTTCCCATGGTTCGGCGTACCGGCCGAAGGCTTCCTTCTCGGTGAGTTCGGCGAGGAGTTCGGCGGAGGTGACCTTCACCAGGTGGGGATGCATGGCGAGGCTGGGCGAGACCGCGTTGACCCGGACTCCGTACTCGGCGGCCTCGATCGCGGCGCAGCGGGTGAGGGCCATGACGCCGGCCTTGGCGGCGGCGTAGTGGGCCTGCCCGGCCTGGGCGCGCCAGCCGACCACGGACGCGTTGTTCACGACGACGCCGTGGCGTCCGGTGTCGCGGAAGGAGCGCAGGGCGGCTCTCGTGCATCGGAACGTGCCGTTCAGCGTGACGTCGAGGACGCGCGTCCACGCGTCGTCGGTCATGTCGACGAGGTCCGAAGTGCCGCCGAGACCGGCGTTGTTGACCACGATGTCGAGGCCGCCGTGCGTTTCGGCGGCCAGCGCGAACAGGGCGCCGACCTGTTCCTCGTCGGTGACGTCGCAGGGCAGCGAGGCGACGTTCGCCGCGCCGAACTCGTCGGCGAGCGCCTGCTCGCTCTCCTTGAGCCTGCGGGCGTGCGCGTCACTGATGAGGACGCGGGCGCCCTCTTCGAGGAACTTGCGTGCCGTCGCCCCGCCGATCCCGGCTCCGGCGGCCGCCGTGATGACGGCCGTCCGCCCCTTCAGCAGGCCGTGGCCCGGCACGTACTCGGGCTTCGCGCTCATACCCGCGCCTCCTTGGGCAGGCCGAGCAGGCGCTCGGCGACGATGTTCTTCTGGATCTCGTCGGATCCGGCGTAGATGGTGTCGGCGCGGGAGAAGAGGAACAGCCGCTGCCAGTCGTCGAGTTCGTACGGTTCGCCGGCGGCGAGCGTGGACGCGGCACCGCACACGTCCATGGCGAGCTCGCCGAGGCCGCGGTGCCAGGCCGCCCAGTGGAGCTTGCCGACGGAGGGGTCGACGCCGCGTCGCGCGGAGGCCGCCATGGCTTCCAGGTCGATCCAGGCCTGGACGAGCCGGTCGCGAATCAGGGGGTCGGCGATCGCGCCGTTCCTCCTGGCCAGCGCCGCGAGGCCGTCCCATTCACGGCGGAACCCGACCTGCTGGCCAAGGGTGGAGACGCCGCGCTCGAAGCCGAGGGTGGCCATCGCGATCCGCCAGCCGTCGCCGGGGTCGCCGACGACGTGGGACGCGTCGGTGCGAGCGCCGTCGAAGAACACCTCGTTGAACTCGCTGGTGCCCGTGAGTTGCACGATGGGGCGCACCTCTACGCCCGGCTGGTCCAGGGGTACGAGGAGGTAGGACAGGCCCGCGTGCCGTCGCGAGCCGGATTCGGTGCGGGCCACGACGAAGCACCACTGGGCCTCATGGGCGAGCGAGGTCCAGATCTTCTGCCCGTCCACGACCCACTGCGACCCGTCGGGCGAAAGGGCGCCTCTCGTGCGGACGTTCGCCAGGTCGGAGCCCGCGTCCGGCTCGCTGTAGCCCTGGCACCACAGCTCCCCGACCGCGACGATCGGCGGCAGGAAGCGCTTCTTCTGCTCCTCGGTGCCGAAGGCGATGAGCGTCGGGCCGAGGAGCTGCTCCCCTATGTGGTTGACCCGGGCGGGCGCGTCCGCGAGCGCGTACTCCTCGTGGAACGCGATCTGCTCCTCGAGACTCGCGCCGCGGCCGCCGTGCTCGACGGGCCAGCCGACGCAGGTCCACCCGTGCGCCGCCATGTGCCGCTCCCAGGCGAGCCGCCCTTCGAACGCCTCGTGCTCACGGCCCGGCCCGCCGCGGCCCCTCAACTCGGCGAACTCCCCCACGAGATGGTCCGCGAGCCAGGCCCGGA
The DNA here is from genome assembly GCF_045162695.1 of Streptomyces sp. NBC_01003. NCBI lineage: Bacteria > Bacillati > Actinomycetota > Actinomycetes > Kitasatosporales > Streptomycetaceae > Streptomyces > Streptomyces sp. NBC_01003. Next base: position 7,309,046 of record NZ_CP108707.1, on the reverse strand, counting down.
TCTCGGCGCGAAACTCCTCGACGCTGCTCATGGACGTACGTTAACCTACCAAACACTTGTTAGGGAAGGATGTTTCCGATGCCCGCAGCCCACGACAGTCCTGAACCCGCCCTGCATGAGGGTCCCGAGCCCGCCCCGTCCGAGGGTCCTGAGCCTGTTCTGTACGAGCGCCGCGGACCGGTCGCGTACGTGACGATGAACCGTCCGCGGTACCGCAACGCGCAGAACTCGGCGATGACCTACGCCCTGGACGCCGCTTTCTACCGCGCGGCCGACGACCCCGACGTCAAGGTCGTGGTCCTCGCCGGCGCGGGTGACCACTTCTCCGCGGGGCACGACATCGGCACCCCGCAGCGGGACGCGCATCTGTCCTTCGAGCGGCGGGCCGGGCTCTGGTGGGACCACTCCGACAAGCAGGGCGCCGAATCGCGGTTCGCCCGCGAGTCGGAGGTGTACCTCGGCATGTGCCGGCGCTGGCGCGAGCTGCCGAAGCCGGTGATCGCCTCGGTCCACGGGGCATGTGTGGCGGGCGGGCTCATGCTCGCCTGGGTCTGCGACCTGATCGTGGCCTCCGACGACGCGTTCTTCGCCGATCCCGTCGTGCGCATGGGGATCCCCGGCGTCGAGTACTTCGCGCACCCGTGGGTGATGCCACCTCGCGTCGCCAAGGAGTTCCTGTTCACCGGTGATCGGATGACCGCCCGGCGGGCGTACGAGGTGGGGATGGTCAACCGCGTCGTCCCGCGCGGCGAACTTGCGGGGACGGCCGACGAGTTGGCGCTGCGCGTCGCCGAGATGCCGCGGCTCGGGCTCGCCCTCACCAAGCGGGCGGTGAATCAGGCCGAGGACCTTCAGGGCCTGCACGCCGGCATGGACTCCGTGTTCGGCCTGCACCACCTCGCCCACGCGCACAACGCGGAGACCGCGAAGGACTCCCTCGGCGGCATGGACGTACGCGCGATGAAGGAGGCGAACGCCTGATGGACCTCGACTTCACGCCCGCCGAGGACGCGTTCCGCGCCGAGGCCCGTGAGTGGCTCGCCGGGCATGTTCCGGACGAGCCGCTGCCTTCGCTCGAGACCGAGGAAGGGTTCGCCGCGCATCGCGCGTGGGAGGCGCAGCTTCACGCCGGGCGCTGGTCGGTGGTGTCCTGGCCCGAGGAGTACGGGGGGCGGGGCGCCGACATCTTTTCGTGGCTGCTCCTCGAGGAGGAGTACTACGCCGCGGGCGCCCCTGGGCGTGTCTCGCAGAACGGCATCAACCTGCTTGCGCCGACCCTCTTCGACCACGGCACACCCGAGCAGCGGGCCCGGGTGCTGCCCTCCATGGCGAGCGGCGAGACGATCTGGGCGCAGGCCTGGTCCGAGCCGGAGGCCGGTTCCGACCTGGCGTCCCTCAAGTCCAAGGCCGTGCGCACGGAGGGGGGCTGGCTGCTGTCCGGGCAGAAGACCTGGTCGTCGCGGGCCGCCTTCGCCGACCGGGCCTTCGGGATCTTCCGTACGGATCCTGACGCGCCCAAGCCCCATCAGGGCCTGACCTACCTGATGTTCGACCTGCGGGCACCCGGGGTGACCGTGCGGCCCATCGGGCGACTCGACGGGAAGCCGGCGTTCGCCGAGCTGTTCCTCGACCGGGTCTTCGTGCCTGACGAGGACGTCATCGGTGAGCCGGGCAACGGGTGGCGTATCGCCATGTCGACCACGGGGAACGAGCGGGGGCTCACGCTCCGGTCGCCCGGGCGCTTCCTTGCAGCCGCCGATCGGCTCGTACGGCTGTGGGGGGAGCGGGGGGAGGATGCCGGGATGCGCGATCGCGTTGCCGATGCCTTGATCGGGGCGCGGGCGTATCAGTTGTTCACGTACGCCAATGCATCGCGGTTCGCTGCCGGTCAGACGATCGGGGCCGAGTCCAGTCTGAACAAGGTGTTCTGGTCGGAGTACGACATCGCTCTGCATGAGACCGCGCTCGATCTGCTCGGCTCCGACGGCGAGTTGGTCGATGACCGCGGTGGGTGGGGTGAGGGATATGTCTTCTCGCTCGCCGGGCCCATTTATGCGGGCACCAATGAGATCCAGCGCGACATCATCGCCGAGCGGCTGCTCGGCCTGCCGAAGGGACGGCGCTGATGAGGTTCCTCCTCGATACGGAGCAGGCCGAGTTCGGGCGCACGCTCGACCGGTTGCTGGGCGCGGCGGATACGCCTGACGTGATCCGGGCCTGGTCGTCCGGCGATCACGGGCCCGGGCGGGCCTTGTGGTCGCGGCTGGGTGAAACGGGGGTCTTTGCGCTCGGCGTTCCGGAGGCCTATGACGGCGCCGGGTTCCTGCCCGTTGAACTGGCCGTCTCGTATGTGGAGTTGGGGCGGCACGGGGTGCCCGGGCCTGTGGTGGAGACCGCCGCTGCCGCTCGGCTGCTGGGCCGCCTGCCTGATGTTGCCAAGGAGTGGCTTCCCGGGATCGCCTCGGGGGATGTGGTGGTGTCCCTCGGTGTGGATGGTTCTTACGTCCTGGATGCGGACTCCGCCGACGCCGTCTTCGTCGTCTGTGGCGATGAGCTGCGGCTCGCCTCCGGCCACGGGCCTCTGTTGCCCTCCGCCGATCCTGCGCGCCGGCTCTACGCCCCGACTGTGGAGGGTGGGACGCTGCTCGCGCGGGGGCCGGAGGTGCGGGACGCTGCCGCGCGGGCTGTGGATCTCGCCGCGTTTCTCACCGCCGCGCAGTCGCTCGGTGTGGGGCTCTCTCTGCTGCACCGGACCGTCGAATACGCCACGCAGCGCGCGCAGTTCGGTGCCCCCATCGGTTCCTTCCAGGCCGTGAAGCACCGGCTCGCGGACGCGCTCACGGGGCTGGAGTTCGCGCGGCCGCTGGTGTTCGGGGCGGCGCTCTCGATGGCTCCCGGGGACATCGCGGCGGCGAAGGTTGCGGCGGGCGAGGCCTCTTACGCGGCGGCCCGGGCCGCGCTCCAGCTGCATGGGGCCATCGGGTACACGCAGGAGCTGGACCTGTCGCTGTGGCTGCGCAAGGCTCGACCGCTGCGGGACGCGTGGGGGGCGCCTGCGGCCTGCCGGGCTCGGGTGCTGGCGGAGGGGGTTGGCGAGGGGGTTGGCGGCTGACTGCGATCTGAGGGTCGGTTCGGTTCTGGTTCGGTGCGCCTCGCGGCCTCGGTCGTGGGGCGCACTCGCCGTTCAGGGTGCGACGCCTCGCCTGCTGCGTCTCGCCGTTCGTGGGTGCGAGGCCTCGCCGGGATGTGCGTGCTCGCTGTTCTACGGGTTCCGGGCATCGGCGCGTGGGCCCGAGCGCTCCCCCACGTGGCTCCGCGCGCCCATCCCGCCACGTCCCCTCCCGTCGGGGGGCGGCTGCGGGCCGGTGGGGCTTCCTCTCACGCGCGCCCGTCTCTTACGCGGACGATCAGGGGGTTGGCTCAGGGAAGGTGACTACGGCCGTGCGGCCCATGGCGTGCAGTGGGGCGGTGGCAGTGGCCGCGTTCATCAGCGCGGCGTCGTAGCGGCCCAGCGCGCGTCCTGCGACCACCGCGCCCTCGCCCTCCAGTGCTACGACCAGGGCCTTGCCGGTGACGGTGAGGCGGCCTCGGACCACTGCTACCGCGGGAGGTGCGCCGGCTCCTCTGCGCCACATGACGTTGAAGTTCACGACCGGGCCGTCGATGAGGTGGCAGTCGGTGGGTACGTCGCCTCGGAAGTCCTGCGGTGCGTAGCGCTCGTCCACGGTTCTGTGGTCGTCGCCCACCGTCAGTTCCATGCCGGCGCCCTCGACCATCGTCAAGGTTCGGTCGACGTCGGGGAACGCGGAGAACGGGCCGTCGCCCGCTACGTCCGCGAGGCTCACCCGCCACACGAAGTCGTCCGTCCCCGCGTCCGGCGGCGACGCCGCGATGTTGCGGGTGACCCCGCCGCCGTTCTTCCAGGCCGCAGCGGTTCGCTCCGCCGCGGGCAGCAGCCGTACGCCGTTGTCAGTGGTCCCGGGCATGGGGCGGCTCCGATGGTGCTGGGGTGTGGCGGGAGTGCCGAGGTTACGTCACTGGGGTGAGGTCCAAGCCGGCGGCGAGGCGTTGTCTGTGTTCGGGTGGGGCGCCGAAGAGCAGGCGGCCGGAGTGGGCCCGCTTCAGGTGGCGGTGCGCCTGGTGTTCCCAGGTGATGCCTATGCCGCCGTGCAGCTGGATCATCTCGCCGGCGATGTTCGTGTACGCCTGGGAGCAGGCGGCTTTCGCGGCTGCCGCCAGGTGGGGTGCCGCGTTGGAGTGCGCGGCGGCTTGGGCGAGTGAGCGTGCGGCCTCCAGCTCGACGTGCAGGTCTGCTATGCGGTGCTTCACCGCCTGGAACGAGCCGATGGGCCGTCCGAACTGCACTCGGTTCTTGGCGTACTCGATGGTGTCCGCCAGTGCTTGGGTTGCGGCGCCTACCTGTTCGGCTGCCAGCGCCGTGCAGGCGAGATCCCGTACGCGGGACAGGATTCGTTCTCCGTCTGCGGCCAGGAGCTTGGCGTCCGAGGTCCCGTCGAACGTGATGCGGGCCTGGGGGCGCGTCTCGTCCATGGTGGGGCGGGGCGTGAACTCGCTTTCTGCGCAGTTGACTTGGTAGAGGGCGGGGCCTTTTTCGCCTTGGGCCATCACCAGCAGGATGTCCGGGTGTCCGGGGCCTGTCAGGACATGTTCCTTCACGCCGGTCAGTCGGCCCGCTCGGACTCGGGCGTTCAGCGCTTTTGGCTCCCAGCTGCCGTTTTCCGCCCAGGCAAGCGCTCCTACCGCGGTGCCGTCGGCCAGCTTGGGCAGTAGTTCGGCGCAGGCCCGGGTGTCGCCTGCGGCAATGAGCGCCTGTGTGGCGAGGACGGTGGAGGCCAGGTACGGAACCGGACTGAGTGCCCGGCCCAGTTCCTCCATGACCACGTATGTTTCCAGCGTGCCGCCGCCGACGCCGCCGTACTCCTCCGGCACCCCCAGGCCGGCCACCCCGACGGATTCGGTGAGCGGGACCCACGCGGCCATGCCCTCGTGCCGGGCCAGCACCGCCCGTACGGCGGAACGCAGTTCGTCCTGCTCCTGGGTGAATTTCATTCCCTGTCTCCCTTCGCCCTGCGGCGCAGTTCGCCCTTGAGGAGCTTGCCGCCCGCGTTGCGCGGGAGCTCCGGGACTGTGACGAAGCGGCGCGGGACCTTGAAGTTGGCCAGGCGCTCGCGCGTCCACGCGGTGAGCTTCTTTGCGTCCACGGGTCCGGATACGACGATGAAGGCGACGCCCACCTCGCCGAGTCGTTCGTCCGGGGCGCCTACTACGGCGGCGTCGACTATCAGTTCGTGGCCGAGCAGGGCGTTCTCCACCTCGGCCGGGTACGCGTTGAAGCCGCCCACTACGTACATGTCCTTGAGCCGGTCCGTGATGGTGAGGAAGCCACGGTCGTCGAGCTTGCCGATGTCGCCCGTGCGGAGCCAGCCGTCTTGGGGGACTGCCTCTTGGGTTGCCGTTTCGTCGTCCAGGTAGCCGCGCATCACGTGGTAACCGCGCACTTGTACCTCGCCCGGTTCGCCGGCGGGCAGGGCGTCGCCCAGCGGTGAGGCGATCCGGATCTCGGTGCCGGGCAGCGCGCGGCCGACCGTGTGCGCGACGGTCCACGCGTCGGCGTCCGTGGGGCAGACGGAGACGACACCTCCCGACTCGGTCAGCCCGTACGCCGTGAACACGTCGGGGGCGCCGAGTTCGGTGCGGATGAGTTCCACCAGTTCCGTTGGGACGGTTGCGGCGCCCGTTCCCGCGAGCCGTAGTGCTCCGAGGTCGGTCTGATGTCGGCGAGGGTGGTGGATCAGACCGTGGAAGACCGTGGGCGGGCCCATCAGGCAGGAGACTCGTTCGGTGGCGATGCGCTCCAGGACGCGGTCCGTGTCGTAGACCTCCTCCGGCAGCATCGTGACGCCGCGCAGCAGGCAGGCGATGATGCCCGCCTTGTAGCCGAACGTGTGGAAGAACGGGTTCACCAGGAGGTAGCGGTCTCCGGTGCGCAGCGTGACCTGGCGCGACCACTCCTCGTAGAGGCGGACCGTCTGTCCGTGCGTGGCCATCACGCCCTTGGGGCGGCCGGTGGTGCCGGAGGTGTAGAGGATGTCGCTGAGGTCGTCGGGGCCCACGGTGGCGGCGCGGGCGAGGCGTTCGGTGTCCGTGACTCCTTCGCCCGCCTTCAGGTACGCGTCCCAGGCGATGGCGTCGTCTTGCGCCTCGCCACGGAGGACGACCATGGAGCGCAGGGCGCCCAGGTCTTCTCCGCTCGCCGTCAAGGTGTGGACGTAGTCGGTGCCGAGGAATCCGCGTTCCGTGAAGAGGAGTTCGGCGCCGCTCCGGCGGATGATGTCGGCGGCCTCGGCCGCCTTGTAGCGCGTGTTGACCGGGACGAGGACCGCCCCGGCGCCGACCGCGCCGAGTGCGGCGAGGATCCACTGGCGGCTGTTGGCGGCCCAGATCGCGACCCGGGTGCCGGGGCGTATGCCGTGTGCGACGGCGGCGCGCGCGGCCGCGGCGATCTCGTCGCGCAGCCGGCTGAAGGTCCAGCGGACCTCGCCGTCGGCGAGTGCCTCCCGGTCGCCGTACGCGGAGGCGGCGTACTCGGGGAGCTGGGCGAGCGTGCGCGGTGGGGTGGTGCTGGTCACGAACCCTCCCTGTGATCAGGGGTACTTGACGTGCGAGCGTGGCCGGTATCCAATCACAGGTGTTTCGGTTAGGCATATACCTAGTAGGCACATTCCTTGGAGGCCTCACATGCCGATCCCCACCCACCCCGCCACCTCGGCCGAGGACCTGAAGTCCGCGCTCGCCGGTTTCTGTACGGGCGTCGCGGTCATCACCGCGCTCGACGGCGACGGCCGCCCCGCGGGCATGGCCGTGCAGTCGTTCTCGTCGGTCTCGCTCGACCCGCCCCTGGTCTGCTTCTGCCCGGCGCACACCTCGACGACCTGGCCGCGGATCAGGGCGGCGGGCCGGTTCGCGGTCAACGTCCTCGCCGAGGACCAGCGCGAGCTGTGCCGGCGCTTCGCGGTGACGGGCGGCGACAAGTTCGCGGGCACGCCCTGGCGGCCGGGCGGCAACGGCGCGCCCCTGCTCGACGGGGCGCTCGCCACGATCGAGTGCGAGCTCGCCGACGTACTCGACGGCGGCGACCACGCCATCACGCTCGGCCGGGTCACCTCACTGACCGCGCACCGCGACGCGGGGCCGCTGCTCTACTTCCGGCGCACCTACGGGCGCTTGCCGCGCTCCAGCTCCTCGATGTCCGCGAGCATGGCGTCGGCGAGGTCACGCTCGGACGCGTAGTACCGCTCGGCCCACTTGAGGGTGAGCGCCGGATAGCTCCACGCCTCGCTGGCCTTCGCGCCCTCCACGTCCTCCTCCGCGCGCAGCCGCATCGTCTCGGCGAACTCCCGGTGCCGCGCGAGCACTTCACGCATCTGCTCGGCTTCGAGCAGGTGCCCGAGCCAGAGCCGCAGCATGGGCCCGTGCTTGAGGACGGGCGGGTCCACGGGCGCCTCGCGCGCCCAGGTCCGCACCGCCTCCATGCCCTCGTCGGTGATCCGGTAGACCCGCTTGTCGCGGGTGCCGGTCTCCTGCGCGACCATCCGCGAGGTCGCGTAACCGGCCTTCTCCAGGCGCTTGAGCTCGCTGTAGATCTGGCTGAACGACGGGCTCCAGTAGAAGAAGCGCAGGGACCAGTCCGACCACTTCTTCAGGTCGTAGCCGGACAGCTCCTCACCGAAGGAGAGCAGTCCGAGCACCGCCCAGCTGGTCGCCGGGAGTGCGGGGCGCTCCGCGCCCGCCGTGTCGTCTACCGCCTTCTTCTTCACCACGCACGCAGTGTACGTAGCCCCTTCCCTCGGCCTGCGTATGCCTGCTAGAAGTATTCCTATTAGAAACACGCCACTCGGGAGGATCCCCGTGAAGTTCTCCATGATCTTCGAGGCCCAGCTCGCCGACCCGACGCCAGAGAACGAGCGCCAGGTCCTCAAGGACTGCGTCGAACAGGCCGTCTTCGCCGAGGAGATGGGCTTCGACCGCATCTGGGCGGTCGAGCACCACTCCCTCACCCAGTACGCGCACATGAGCGCGTCCGAGATCTTCCTGACCTGGGTCGCGGCCAGGACGTCCCGGATCCGTATCGGGCACGGCGTCGTCACGATGCCCTTCGGCTACCAGCACCCCGTCCGCGTCGCCGAGCGCGCCGCGATGCTCGACTCGCTGGCCGGCGGCCGCGTCGACATCGGCGCCGGGCGCGGCGCGACCAAGCAGGAGATGCGGATGTACGGGGTCCGCCCCGAGGACACGTATCCGCAGATGGAGGAGGCCCTGCGGATCTTCTCCTCGGCGTGGCGCGAGGAGCAGTTCGAGTGGCACGGCTCGATCGACATCGGGCCCGGCGCGATCCTGCCCCGCCCGGTGCAGACCCCGCACCCGCCGCTCTTCATGGCCTGCTCCAAGCACGACACGCTCAAGCTCGCGGCCGAACTCGGCATCGGGGCCCTGGTGATGGGCTTCGCCGGCGCCGACGACGTCCGCACGATGCGCAAGGTCTACGACGAGGCCATCGCGACCCGCACCGGCGAGCGCTTCGTGTCGACCGAGGTCAACGACCACCTCTCGGCGCTCTGCCCGACGGTCGTCCTCGACGACGCGGACCTCGCCCTGCGCCTCGGCACGCGCGGCCAGCGCTTCTTCGCCGAGTCGATCGCGCACTGGTACGGGAACGCCCCCGCGCCCACCTCCTACGCGGAGTCCGATGACGCGGCGACCCACGTGGCCGCGATGGCCAGGGACCGCGAGGAGCTCGTCGCCAAGCTCCACGAGGCGAACATCCCGGCCCGCCCGGTCGACACCGGCACCTACAACGCCGAGCACGCCTACGGCTCCGCGGACACCGCGATCAGTTACGTCGAGCAGCTCCGCGAGATCGGCGTGGACGAGGTGATGTGCCTCATCCAGATGGGCACCGTCCCGCAGGAGGCGTGCATGGAGACCATCCGCCAGTGGGGCGAGAAGGTCATCCCGCACCTCCGGACGCTGGAGGCGAAGTGACGGTCTCACTGGACGGCAAGGTCGTCGTCATCACGGGCGCGGGGCGCGGGCAGGGCGCGGCGGAGGCCGCTCTCGCCGCGGCGGCCGGCGCGCGGGTCGTGGTCACCGACGTACGCGAGGAGGAGGGTCGCGAGGTCGCCAAGTCGCTTGGCGAGCAGGGGCTGTTCGTGCGGCACGACGTGTCCGATCCGGACAGCTGGGCCGGGGTCGTCGGTGCCGCGCTCGGCGCCTTCGGACGGATCGACGCGCTGGTCAACAACGCGGCGCTGTGGCGCACCGCGCCGGTGGAGCGGGAGACGCTGGAGAACTTCGAGCAGCTGATCCGCGTCAATCTCATCGGCCCGTTCCTCGGCATCCAGGCCGTGGTGCCCGCGATGAAGGAGGCGGGCGGCGGATCGGTCGTCAACGTCTCGTCGACCGCGGGTCTCATCGGCATACCCGGGCACGCGGCCTACGGCTCCACGAAGTTCGGCCTGCGCGGCCTGACCCGGTCATCGGCGCTCGACCTGGCGGGGTACGGGATCCGCGTCAACTCGGTGCACCCGGGCGCCATCGACACCCCGATGATCGCCGGTGTCTCGGGCAAGGACTGGTCGCATCTGCCGCTGGGCCGGATGGGCCGCCCCGAGGAGGTCGGCGAGCTGGTCCTGTTCCTGGCGTCGGACGCCTCCTCGTACGTCACCGGCACGGAGTTCACGGTGGACGGGGGATCGACGGCCGGATGACGACGCACGATCCCCTCACCCCACTGGCGCGCACCCTGTGCGACGCCATGTCGGCCGCGTTCCCCGACCCGGCCGACGGCCCCCTCGACGCGGACGCCCTGCGGGCCGCCGCGCGGGCGGGGCTCGGGAAGCCGTCCGTGCCGATGCGGTCGGTCACCGAGCGCCTGGTGCCGGCGCAGGACCTCGACGCGCCCGTGCCCGTACGGATCTACGAGCCCGAGGCCGACGGCCCGCGCCCGCTCGTGGTGTTCCTGCACGGCGGCGGATGGGTGCTCTGCGACCTCGACACGCACGACGGGCTCTGCCGTCAACTCGCCGCATCGGCCGGTGCCTTGGTCGTTTCCATCGACTATCGACGCGCGCCCGAGCACCCGTTCCCCGCCGCATCCCACGACGCGTACGCCGTCGCGCGGTGGGCCGCCGCGCACGCGCGGGAGCTGGGGTGCGACCCGGACCGGCTGTTCGTCGCCGGGGACTCCAGCGGCGGGAACCTGGCCGCGGCCGTGGCCCTGCGGGCACTGGGCGACCCCGAGGGTCCAAAGGTTGCGGGCCAGTTGCTGCTGTACCCGGTGCTCGACCACCGGCTCGGCGGCGAGTCCCCGGTGGCGTTCGAGCGGGGGTTCTTCCACACGACGGCTCATATGCGCTGGTACTGGGAGCAGTACCTCGGCGCCGGTGGCGATCCCGTCGCCGCGTCCCCCGGGCTCGCGCCCGACCTCGACGGTCTGCCGCCCGCCCTCGTGCTCCTCGCGGACTGCGACCCGCTGCGTGACGAGGGGCTCGCGTACGCGCGGCGGCTCGCGCGGGCGGGAGTGCGGGCGGAGGTGGCGCTGTATCCGGGGGTGTTCCACGGGTTCCTGGGCGCGGCCGGGTTCCTGCCCGAGGCGGACGCGGCGCTCGCGCGGGCCGCCGCCTGGCTGACCCGCACCCCGGGCACCGCGGCCTGACGGCGTTCGCTATTTTGTTCGCCGCCGTCCCCACCGGCTCTGTCCCCCTCCCCGAACCACAGAGGAGCCGGCCGTGGAAGCCGAGTCCCAGCCCGCCACGACCCCCGCGGTCACCACCTGCTACCGCCACCCCAAGGTGGAGACCTACGTCAGCTGCACCCGCTGCGAGCGGCCCATCTGCCCCGACTGCATGCGGTCGGCGGCCGTCGGCCACCACTGCCCCGACTGCGTGAAGGAGGGCGTCCGCTCGGTCCGCCAGGCCCGCACGGTCTTCGGCGGACGGATCTCGGCCGTCCCGCTCGTCACGTACGTCCTGATGGGCCTGAACATCGTGGCCTACCTCGCCGAGCTGCTGCGCCCGGCCGTCGTGGACCGGTTCGGGATGCTGGGCGCGGGGCTCGTCGGCCCTGACGGCGGGCACTACGTGTACCAGGACGGGTTCCCGGCCGACTTCCACGCGGAGGGGGTGGTGGCGGGCGAGTGGTACCGGATGATCACCGGCGCGTTCCTCCACATGCCGGCCACCGAGGGCGTCTTCGGGATCCTGCACATCCTGTTCAACATGTACTCGCTGTGGAACCTCGGCCGTGTCGTCGAGACGCAGCTGGGCCGCGTCCGCTATCTCGCCGTCTATTTCCTGTCCGCGTTCGGCAGCTCCGTGCTCGTCTACCTGATCGCCCCGGGCACCCTCACGGTCGGCGCGTCGGGCGCGATCTTCGGGCTCGGCGCCGCGTACTACGTGATGGCGCGGCGTCTGGGCGCGGACATGAGCGGCGTCAACCGGTTCATGGCGTACTTCCTGCTGTGGATGCTGATCTCGGCCGGATTCGCCTCCTGGCAGGGCCACTTGGGCGGCCTGCTCACGGGCGGCGCGGCCACCCTCGCCCTCGCGTACGCGCCCCGCGCCCGCCGCACCCTGGTGCAGGGCTCGGCATGCGCGGGGCTGTTCGTCCTGCTGGTGGCGCTGACATTCCTCAAGCACCCGTAGAACGACCGGCTGTTACTTTGCCTGCTCCTGGAACGCGGGGACTTCGAGGATCCGCTGCTTGCCGGCGTCGTCCATCAGCTCCACCAGGGGCAGGACCAGGTCCCACAAGTCCTGCTTGACCACCTCGCGGGCCAGCGCGTCGAGTTCGGGCGCGGGCAGCGCGCCGGCCGCGGCGGCGATCACCCGGCGGGACTCGTCCGGCAGGACCTCGACCAGCGGCAGGAACTCCGCCCACAGTCCCGTCGCCACCACGGCCCTCACGACACCTGCAAGGATCCCGTCGGCCCGTAGCGACGGCAGCGCCGCGACCGCCCGGCGCTCGTCCGCACCGAGAAGCGCCACCAGCGGAAGCAGGGACTCCCACAGCTCCTCGTCGGCCACCGTGCTCACCAGCGAGTCGAGCCGGTCGGCGGGCTGCGCCGCCGTGAGCGAGGCGATCCGGCCCCGCTGTTCACCGGTGACCATCCCGGCCACGGCCAGCGCCTGAGGCCACAGCCCCTCGGTCGCGGCGGACTCGATGACCCGTGCCAGGCGCTCCTCCCCCATCAACTCGACGATGCGACCGGTGCGTTCGGGCCGGCCGATGGCGAAGCCGGTGTGCAGCACGGCCGCGTCGTCCACCTGCGGCAGGATCCGGGTCAGCGCCGAGTCCCGCAGATGCCCGACGAAGCGGCCCATCGTCAGATGGTCGCCGCGCTCGGCGAGCGCCACCGCGATACGGACGACGAGGTTCTCGTCGAGCCGGTCCACGATGCCGGGGATGCGGCGCGGGTCGAGGTGCGCGCACGACTCGGCGGTGAACGGCACGGGCAGCTTCTCGATGATGTCGGCGGCGCGCTGGGGGTCGAGACGCCCGGCGACCGCGGCGGCCAGGCGCGGCCCGAGCGCCTTCTGCGAGATCGCGGCGGCGGCCCCGGAAGGCACCAGCTTGGTGGCCGCGGCGATCCGGTCCAGCATGTCGGGCATCCGGTCGAACAGCGCGGCGACCGTCTGCTCGTGGAAGCGGCGCACGTCGTCCGGCGGCAGCTCCCGCAGGAAGTCGAGGCTCTCGGGCTCGGCGTCGAGCAGCCTCGCGATCTTGAGAACCTCGGCCCGGCCCCGCAGTTTGTCCGTGACAGCCATGTGCACGTCTCCTGTCGAGAGGCCCTAGCGGAAGAGGATGCGGCGGACGGGGCCGCGGGCGAGGGCGGGGACCAGTTTCAGGGCCTCCTCGGCGGAGTCGCCGAGCCCGGCGGCGCGGCTCTCGCGCTCCCGGCGCAGGGCGGCGGCGAGGAGAAGGGTCTGCGCTTCGGTCAACTCCCCGAAGGACTGCGGGGGTTGATCCCCCAGTTCGGCACCCAGTGCGGCACTCGGTTCGGTACTCAGCTGTGCCCGTGCTTCGTCGCTCACAGCGACCTCCCGGTCAGCGCGCGGCTCATGTCCGGCTCGCGCCTGGCCCGCGCTCGGCTCGCACTCGGTTCACGCTCGGCTCGTCCCGAGACTGGTCCCGAATTGACTTTTAGTCAATACCGGGGAGTACCGGGGAGTACCTGGGACGGATGCGTGCCCCACGTAATCTGACCCGCATGAAACGCGCAGGCTGCATACTCCTGGCCGTGGCTCCGGTCGCCACGATCGCTGTGTTCCTCTTCACGCCGGGGCACGACGACGGCAAGGGCGGCCCGCACGGCACGTCCTCGTCGCAGCGCTCCGACGGGGACGCCGAGGCCGCCAAGGCCGCCGCGGAGAAGAAGGCCGACGACGACGCCATCGCCGACCTGCCGCCCGGCCTCGCCGCGCCCGCGAAGAAGGACCTCGCCCAGCAGATCGTGGCCAGCGCGGAGAACTCGACGCTCGACTGGCGCGGCCAGTACGGCTACATCGAGGACATCGGCGACGGCCAGGGCTACACGGCCGGGATCATCGGCTTCTGCACCGGCACGCACGACCTGCTCACCCTCGTCGAGCGGTACACGAAGGCCCACCCGGACAACGGCCTCGCCCGCTATCTGCCCGCCCTGCGCAAGGTCGACGGCACGGACTCCCACGAGGGTCTCGACCCCTCCTTCACCCAGGCCTGGAAGAAGGAGGCGTCCGACCCCGCCTTCCGCGCCGCCCAGAACTCCGAGCGCGACCGCGTCTACTTCGACCCGGCCGTCCGCCTCGCCAAGCTCGACGGCCTGGGCACGCTCGGCCAGTTCATCTACTACGACGCGATGGTCCTGCACGGCCCCGGCACGGGCCCGAGCGGCTTCTACGGCCTGCGCGAGAAGGCCATGCAGGAGGCGGACACCCCGGCGCAGGGCGGCAAGGAGAAGGCGTACCTCGACATCTTCCTCGACGTCCGCCGCAAGGCCATGAAGGCGAAGAAGCCGGACCGCGACACGACCCGCATCGACACGGCCCAGCGGCAGTTCCTCTACGACGGCAACCTGACCCTGAAGACACCGCTGGTGTGGAAGGTGTACGGGGAGGCATACCGGGTGCGGTAATCCCCGCCCGTGCCGCCCACTCGTCCACCCTCAACACCCTGCCCCGCACTGCCACTTCTGGGATGAAGTGCCAGGTCAGACGAGAGAGGGAGGGGCTCTGTGGGGCCGGAGGACGACCAGGGGCAGCGGAGCGGGAAGCGGCGGGCGCTGCTGATCGGTGTGCGGGAGACGCCTTATCTGGCGAAGTATCCGGAGCTCCGCGCCCGGTACCCGTCCCTGGACTTCGTCGGCAAGGACATGTCGCTCGTGCAGGAGGCCCCGGAGCACTCCGAGTACGAGGTCGTCCCCTGCGAGGACACCAACTACGGGCCGGTGACGGGCGCCCGGGCGAGGAGAGCTGGAGCGAGCCAGGACGGTTCCTGGAAGGGGAGGTCCGTCGCACCCGGCGGATCTGGCGTCTCGTCGAGTGGGCCCGCTGGCTCGCCCTCGCCGGCGTGGTGTGCGTGGCCGCCGCCGTCATCACCACCTGGGTGGCCCCCAGTTCCTAGAACTGCGGCTGATCGCCTGCGTCACCCCGGACGACACCCGATGGACGCGCCTACCGGGACGCGGCGGCCTACACCTGCGACGTCGTCGACCGGCCATGTCATGACAGAACGAGAGGCAAGAGGTAACCGATGGATCTGGTACTCGACCCGCCGCGCGGAGTCGCGCCGATCCTGCTGGGCATGACGCTCGACGAAGCGCTCGCCGCGGCGCCCGAGAACTGGGGCGAGTCACGCGTGCTGCGCCGTCCCAGCCGGAACTCGGCGAAGGCTTCCTGGACCCTCGACCACGTCGGTGTACAGGCCCTGGTCGAGGGCGGCACCGCCGTCACCGCGATCGAGCTGTGGTGGCCCGGCGAAGGCCGCACGTCCAGCACCCGCGTCCTGCTCGATGGGGACGAGGTGTTCACCACCCCCGCCCAGAGCCTCTTCACGCGCGCCGCAGAGCGGGGCTGGACGGTCGACACGTCGCAGCCCGAGTACCCGGTGATCCCCGGGGTGTCCCTCGGCTTCACCCGGCAGACCTCGCAGGAGGTCGAGCGGGACGCCGACGGCCTGCCGCGTTGTGTCACCTCGGTCCTGGTCGGCGGCAAGGAGTACTACAACTACAGCTACGAGAATCGCGGTTGAGCGGGTCTCTGATTCGTACGCCCGCCTAGCCGGAAAGGGACGACGTCCCTCTGTCCGTGCGCGACCTGGCGGATTGGCGGCAGACGCACCGCGACGCCCGCCCAGTCGTCCGGTCGGGGACAGTGGGGCGAGCGTCGCGCTCGGTTCCGTACGCCTTTGTACGGAAGGATTTTGATGGGCTGTCAGGCCTCGGGGATACGCACCGCGATCCCCGGCTGGAAACCCTGAGCGGATCCCGAGCGGATAGAGTCCCCTCCGCCCTCGCCGACCGACCGTGACCGACACCCGATGCCCGGGAGCCCTGACCCATGCCGCGCACCACCCCGCCCCGCCCCGTCGACGTCGAAGCGCTCTTCCCTGAGCTGGGTGCGCTGCGCCGCTCGGCGACCCGGCTGCATCCACGGCCCGGCACCCCCACGGTGCACGACAGCTCGGTCGGCGGTCCGATGCTGTGGCCCTCGGGAGAGCCGTGGCCGGTCTGCACGATCCCGCACAAGCGGTCCAGCGGCTACCGCTACGCCAATGTCCTGCGCGAGCGGGAGATCCGGAACCGGGCCCAGCGGCGCGATCCGCGGTCCGGCCCGAACGCCGAGGAGCGCGCCGAACTCGCCGGTTTCAAGCGTGGCCGGCACGCCCCGGACCTGACCGACAGCGACCCGGTCCCGCTGCTCGCCGTCGCCCAGCTCCACCGCCGTGACGTCCCCGGACTGCCGTTCCCCGAAGAGGGCGATCTGCTCCAGGTGTTCTGGTGCGGCTACGAGCGGCACGGCGAGTCCCGCCACGAGCCGCTCGTCCACCTCCGACGGCGTCATGCCGCGGACGTCGCCGAACCGCTCTCCGAGCAGCCGGTGCCCGAGATCGTGGGCCGCGAGGAGCTCGTCCCGAGTGCGTGCGTCCTGCACCCCGAAGTGGTCACCGAGTACCCGTGGTTCGAGGAGCTCGGCCCCGGGCTGCAGGAGCGCATCGAGCGCTGGGCCGCGCCCGACGGCGAGGAGGAGGACGAGGACGAGGTCTACGTGTCGGACCTGTCGACGGCCCCCGGCTGGAAGGCCGGCGGTCACATCGCCTGGAACCTCACGGGGCCGACCCGCCTGAACTGCGCCGCCTGCGACGCGGACCTCTTCCCGCTCCTGACCGCGGCCGCCACCGAGTGGGATCCCAGCAGGACCAGCTGGATCCCGTACGAGGACCGGCAGGACAGTGATGCCCGGGGCGCCAACACCCCGACCCGTGTCTCCCCCGGCCGCGGCCGCCTGACCATCGCCGTGTGCCCCCGCGACCCGCACCATCCGCTCCGGCTCGTCACGCAGTGAGTGACCGCGGCGCGGCAGAGGGCAGACGCACCGCGACGCCCGCCCAGGCGTCCGGTCGGGGACAGTTCGGGCGAGCGTCGCGCTCAGTTCCGTACGCCGTTGTACGGGACGTCTTTCGAGGGGCCGTCAGGCCGCCGTCGTGTCGGTCAGACCGTCAGCGAGCGGTCCGTCGGGCGGATCGGGGCCGGCAGTTCGCTGGCACCGGTCAGGAAGCGGTCGACCCCGCGGGCGGCCGAGCGGCCCTCCGCGATGGCCCACACGATGAGCGACTGGCCGCGGCCCGCGTCACCGGCGACGAAGACGCCGGGAACGTTGGTCTGGAACTCGTCGTCGCGCGCCACGTTGCCGCGCGCGTCCAGGTCCAGGGCGAACTGGGAGACGAGGCCGTTGTCCTGGTCCGTGCCCGTGAAGCCCATGGCGAGCGTGACGAGCTGGGCGGGGATCTTTCGCTCCGTGCCCGGCTTCGGCGTCAGCTTGCCGTCGATGAACTCCACCTCGGCGAGGTGCAGGAACTGGACGTTGCCGTCCTCGTCGCCCTCGAAGTGGGTGGTCGAGACGGAGTAGACCCGCTCGCCGCCCTCCTCGTGCGCGGACGTCACCTTGTAGAGCATGGGGAACGTCGGCCAGGGCTGGCCCGCGCTGCGGTCCTCGCCCGGACGCGGCATGATCTCCAGCTGCGTGACCGAGGCCGCGCCCTGACGGTGGGCGGTGCCCACGCAGTCCGCGCCGGTGTCGCCGCCGCCGATGACGACGACGTGCTTGCCCTCGGCGGAGACGGGCGTGGTGACGTAGTCGCCCTCCTGGACCTTGTTGGCCAGGGGCAGGTACTCCATCGCCTGGTAGACGCCCTTGAGCTCACGTCCCGGGACCGGCAGGTCGCGAGCGGTGGTGGCACCGGCGGCGATGACCACGGCGTCGTAGCGCTTGCGCAGCTTCGCGGCGTCGATGTCGCGGCCGATCTCCACACCCGTACGGAACTTGGTGCCCTCCGCGCGCATCTGCTCGATGCGGCGGTTGATGTGGCGCTTCTCCATCTTGAACTCGGGGATGCCGTAGCGGAGCAGGCCGCCGATGCGGTCGGCGCGCTCGTAGACGGCGACCGTGTGGCCGGCCCGCGTCAGCTGCTGGGCGGCGGCGAGGCCCGCCGGGCCCGAGCCGATGACGGCGACGGTCTTGCCGGAGAGGCGCTCCGGGGCCTGGGGCGCGACATCGCCGCGGTCCCACGCCTGGTCGATGATCGAGACCTCGACGTTCTTGATGGTGACGGCCGGCTGGTTGATGCCGAGCACGCACGCCGACTCACAGGGCGCCGGGCAGAGGCGGCCGGTGAACTCCGGGAAGTTGTTGGTGGCGTGCAGCCGCTCCTGCGCCGCCGACCAGTCCTCGCGGTACGCGTAGTCGTTCCACTCGGGGATCAGGTTCCCGAGCGGGCAGCCGTTGTGGCAGAACGGGATGCCGCAGTCCATGCAGCGGCCGGCCTGCTTGCTGATGATGGGGAGCAGGGAGCCGGGAACGTAGACCTCGTTCCAGTCCCGCACGCGCTCGCCGACCGGACGGGTCTTGGCGACCTCGCGGCCATGGTTGAGAAAGCCCTTGGGATCAGCCATTGGTCGCCGCCTCCATCATCTTCTCGGTGGTCTCGGACTCGGAGAGTCCGGCTCGCTCGGCGGCGTCCTTGGCGGCGAGCACTGCCTTGTACGTGCTGGGAATGATCTTGCTGAAGCGGTCCACCGCCGCCGGCCACTCCGCGAGGAGCTTCTCGGCGACCGTCGAGCCGGTCTCCTCCGCGTGACGGCGCACGACGTCGTGCAGCCACTGCTTGTCGGTGTCGTCCAGGGCCTCGACGGCCGAGACATTTCCGGCGTTGACGTTGTCGGTGTCCAGGTCGATGACGTACGCGATGCCACCGGACATGCCGGCCGCGAAGTTGCGTCCGGTCTCGCCGAGGACGACCGCGCGGCCACCGGTCATGTACTCGCAGCCGTGGTCACCCACACCCTCCGAGACGACCGTCGCGCCCGAGTTGCGGACGCAGAAGCGCTCGCCGGTGCGGCCGCGCAGGAACAGCTCGCCGCCCGTGGCGCCGTACGCGATCGTGTTGCCCGCGATCGTGGAGTACTCGGCGAGGTGGTCGGCGCCGCGGTCCGGGCGGACCACGATGCGGCCGCCGGACAGGCCCTTGCCGACGTAGTCGTTGGCGTCGCCCTCCAGGCGCAGGGTCACACCGCGCGGCACGAACGCGCCGAACGACTGGCCCGCGGAGCCGGTGAAGGTGATGTCGATGGTGTCGTCGGGCAGGCCCGCGCCACCGAACTTCTTCGTCACCTCGTGGCCGAGCATGGTGCCGACCGTGCGGTTGATGTTGCGGATCGCGACCTGGGCGCGGACCGGCTGGGCGTCGGCCTGCGCGTTCGCGGCGAGCGCGTCGGCGGCCAGCTTGATCAGCTCGTTGTCCAGGGCCTTCTCCAGGCCGTGGTCCTGAGTGATCACCTGGTGGCGCACGGCGCCCTCGGGCAGCTCGGGGACGTAGAAGAGGGGCTCGAGGTCGAGGCCCTGGGCCTTCCAGTGGTCCACGGCCCGCTCGGTGTCGAGGAGTTCGGCGTGGCCGACGGCCTCCTCGATGGTGCGGAAGCCGAGCTCGGCGAGGATCTCGCGGACCTCTTCGGCGATGAACTCGAAGAAGTTCACGACGAATTCGGCCTTGCCGGAGAACCGCTCCCGCAGGACGGGGTTCTGCGTGGCGATACCGACCGGGCAGGTGTCCAGGTGGCAGACGCGCATCATGACGCAGCCGGAGACGACGAGCGGCGCGGTCGCGAAACCGAACTCCTCGGCGCCGAGCAGCGCGGCGATGACGACGTCGCGGCCGGTCTTGAGCTGGCCGTCGGTCTGGACGACGATGCGGTCGCGCAGGCCGTTGAGCAGCAGGGTCTGCTGGGTCTCGGCGAGACCGAGCTCCCAGGGACCGCCCGCGTGCTTGAGGGAGGTGAGCGGGGATGCGCCCGTACCGCCGTCGTGGCCGGAGATGAGCACCACGTCGGCGTGCGCCTTGGAGACACCCGCGGCGACCGTGCCGACGCCGACCTCGGAGACCAGCTTCACGTGAATCCGCGCCTGCGGGTTCGCGTTCTTCAGGTCGTGGATCAGCTGGGCCAGGTCCTCGATGGAGTAGATGTCGTGGTGCGGCGGCGGCGAGATGAGCCCGACGCCCGGCGTCGAGTGACGCGTCTTGGCGACCCACGGGTAGACCTTGTGGCCGGGCAGCTGGCCGCCCTCGCCGGGCTTGGCGCCCTGCGCCATCTTGATCTGGATGTCGTCCGCGTTGACCAGGTACTCGCTCGTGACACCGAAGCGGCCGGAGGCGACCTGCTTGATGCTGGAGCGGCGCGCCGGGTCGTACAGCCGGTCCGCGTCCTCGCCGCCCTCACCGGTGTTGGACTTGGCGCCCAGCTGGTTCATGGCGATGGCGAGGGTCTCGTGCGCCTCCTTGGAGATGGAGCCGTACGACATGGCGCCGGTCGAGAACCGCTTGACGATCTCACTGGCCGGCTCGACCTCGTCGATGGAGATCGCTTCGCGGCCGCTCTTGAAGCCGAAGAGGCCTCGCAGCGTCATCAGACGCTCCGACTGCTCGTTCACGCGGCCCGTGTACTTCTTGAAGATGTCGTAGCGGCGGTTGCGCGTGGCGTGCTGGAGGCGGAAGACCGTCTCCGGGTCGAACAGGTGCGGCTCGCCCTCGCGGCGCCACTGGTACTCGCCGCCGATGTCGAGGGCGCGGTGCGCGGGCGCGATGCCGCTCGCCGGGTACGCCTTCGCGTGACGGGCGGCCACCTCCTGGGCGATGACGTCGAGACCGGCGCCGCCGATCTTCGTCGCCGTGCCGTTGAAGTACTCCTCGACGAAGGCCTCGTCGAGGCCGACGGCCTCGAAGACCTGGGCGCCGCGGTAGGAGGCGACGGTCGAGATGCCCATCTTGGACATGACCTTGAGGACGCCCTTGCCGAGCGCGTAGATCAGGTTGCGGATGGCCTGCTCGGCCTCGATGCCGGGCAGGAACGTACCGGCGCGGACGAGGTCCTCGACGGACTCCATCGCCAGGTACGGGTTGACGGCCGCGGCGCCGAAGCCGATGAGGAGGGCCACGTGGTGGACCTCGCGCACATCGCCCGCCTCGACGAGCAGACCCACCTCGGTGCGCTGCTTCGTACGGATGAGGTGGTGGTGGACGGCCGCGGTGAGCAGCAGCGACGGGATCGGCGCGTGCTCGGCGTCGGAGTGCCGGTCGGAGAGCACGATCAGGCGGGCGCCGGCCTCTATGGCGGCGTCGGCCTCGGTGCAGATCTCCTCGATGCGGGCGGCGAGCGCGTCGCCGCCGCCGGAGACCCGGTACAGGCCGGACAGGGTCGCGGCCTTCATGCCGGGCATGTCGCCGTCGGCGTTGATGTGGATGAGCTTGGCCAGCTCGTCGTTGTCGATCACCGGGAAGGGCAGGGTGACCGAACGGCAGGAGGCCGCGCCCGGCTCGAGCAGGTTGCCCTGCGGGCCGAGGGTGGAGCGCAGCGAGGTGACGAGCTCCTCGCGGATGGCGTCCAGCGGCGGGTTCGTGACCTGCGCGAACAGCTGGGTGAAGTAGTCGAAGATCAGCCGCGGGCGGGCGGAGAGCGCCGCGATCGGCGAGTCCGTGCCCATGGAGCCGAGCGGCTCACCGCCGGTCTTGGCCATCGGCGTGAGGATGACGCGCAGCTCTTCCTCGGTGTAGCCGAAGGTCTGCTGGCGGCGGGTGACCGAGGCGTGGGTGTGGACGATGTGCTCGCGCTCGGGGAGGTCCTCGAGCTCGATCTCACCGGCCTCCAGCCACTCGGCGTACGGCTGCTCGGCGGCCAGGCCGGCCTTGATCTCGTCGTCCTCGATGATGCGGTGCTCGACGGTGTCGACGAGGAACATCTTGCCGGGCTGGAGGCGGCCCTTGCGGACGACCTTCGCGGGGTCGATGTCGAGGACGCCGACCTCGGAACCGAGGACGACGAGGCCCTCGTCGGTGACCCAGTAGCGGCCGGGGCGCAGACCGTTGCGGTCGAGAACGGCACCCACCTGCGTACCGTCCGTGAAGGTCACGCACGCCGGGCCGTCCCAGGGCTCCATCATCGCGGAGTGGAACTGGTAGAAGGCGCGGCGGTCGGCCGCCATGGAGGCGTGGTTCTCCCAGGCCTCCGGGATCATCATCAGGACGCTGTGCGGCAGGGAGCGGCCGCCGAGGTGCAGCAGTTCGAGCACCTCGTCGAAGGACGCCGAGTCCGAGGCGTCGGGCGTACAGACGGGGAAGATCCGCGACAGGTCCTCGGCGCCGAACAGGTCGGAGGCGAGCTGCGACTCGCGCGCCTTCATCCAGTTCCGGTTGCCCTTGACCGTGTTGATCTCACCGTTGTGCGCGACGAAGCGGTACGGGTGCGCGAGCGGCCAGCTCGGGAAGGTGTTCGTGGAGAACCGCGAGTGGACGAGCGCGATCGCAGATGCGAATCGGCGGTCCGACAGGTCGGGGAAGAAGGGCTCCAGCTGGCCGGTGGTCAGCATGCCCTTGTAGACGATGGTGCGGGCGGAGAGCGACGGGAAGTACACGCCGGCCTCGCGCTCGGCGCGCTTGCGCAGGACGAAGGCCTTGCGGTCGAGCGCGATGTCCTTCGCGGTGCCGTCGGCGTCCGAGACGAAGATCTGGCGGAAGGCCGGCATCGTCGAGCGGGCGGTGGCGCCGAGGAGCTGCGGGGCGACCGGCACCTCGCGCCAGCCGAGGACGGTGAGGCCCTCCGCGGCGGCGATCGTCTCGATCTGTGAGACGGCGGCGGCGTTGTCGGCCTCGTCGACGGGCAGGAAGGCGATGCCGACCGCGTACGTGCCGGCGGCGGGCAGATCAAAGGAGACCGCGGCACGCAGGAAGGCGTCCGGGACCTGGGAGAGGATGCCCGCTCCGTCACCCGAGTCGGGCTCGGAACCGGTGGCACCTCGGTGCTCCAGGTTGCGCAGAACCGTGAGCGCCTGTTCGACCAGCGCGTGGCTCGCCTCGCCGGTGAGGGTGGCCACGAAGCCGACGCCACAGGCGTCGTGCTCGTTGCGGGGGTCGTACATGCCCTGGGCGGCAGGGCGAGCATCCATGAACGGCTGGTTCATGGAGTGCTGGGACGGCTGGCGCGGCGTGCGCATCGGCTCTCCCGTCGTCGATTTTCGTGGCATATGACATCTGCCGAGGGACGACGTTGGCCCTCTGCTGGGGGTGCAAATTTCGTACAAGTTACATGATGGATCGGTTCTCGGGAACCGGACACTGCGTTCCAGCATGCGGACACCGCGGTGGCGGTGACGGTGCCGCTCCCGGTGGCGGAACAGCGGCACAACAGGGGACCTTCACGGGCAGATCGATGTCCGCGGGTCCATGAGCGAGGCGGGCGTCTTTGCCCGCAGCGCTTACGGCTCATGCCCCGCCGTTAAGCAATCGAAACCGCCGAGTAACGGCTACTTATACAGAGGCCTGTATAGCCATCACTGAGTCGTCATCCTACGGCCGTACCGAACAGGTTGCCCAGGAGATACGTCACACCCGCCGCGGCACCACCGAGAGCCAGCTGGCGCACCCCGCTGAACCACCAGGACCGCGCCGTCACCTTGGCCACGATCGCCCCACAGGCGAAGAGGCCGATGAGCGCGAGCAGGACCGCGGGCCACAGGGCACTCGCACCCAGCAGATAGGGCAGCAGCGGAAGCAGGGCGCCGAGCGCGAAGGACCCGAAGGAGGAGACGGCGGCGACCGTCGGCGACGGCAGGTCGCCCGGGTCGATGCCCAGCTCCTCGCGCGCGTGGATCTCAAGAGCCTGCTCGGGGTCCTTCGAGAGCTGGCGCGCGACTTCGCGGGCGAGGTCGGGCTCCACGCCGCGCGATATGTAGAGGTCGGCGAGCTCCCGCTCCTCGTCCGCGGGGTGCTTCCTCAACTCCCGCCGCTCGACGTCGAGTTCGGCCTCGACCAGCTCGCGCTGGGAGGCGACGGAGGTGTACTCGCCGGCGGCCATGGAGAAGGCGCCGGCGGCCAGGCCGGAGAGCCCGGTGATGATGATCGTCTGCTGCGACACGGCGCCGCCCGCGACACCGGTCATCAGGGCCAGGTTCGAGACGAGCCCGTCCATCGCGCCGAACACCGCGGGGCGCAGCCAGCCACCGTTGACATCGCGGTGCGTGTGGTTGTCGCGGTGCGCGTCGTGCAGCGTCGCTTCGGTCTCGATGATGGCCATCCCGCCCAGTGCTCCTCTCGTACGGAGCCGGTGCCGCGCGGCGTTCCCGCGGGCCCGGACTCCCCCCTCAACAGCTTCGAAAGTACGCACGGATTCGGGCCCCCGCCAGCAAGGAAGGCCGTACTTACCAGGGCTTTCGACCGCTTTGCCCACCCGCTCGAACGGCCCTCGCCGTCACCCGAGAGATGGATCACATGATCGGAGCGTTGACGGACGGGGGAAACATCGCCGCAACACCTGTAAACGTTTCCACATGCGGTGAGGAGCGAACCCATGTCTCCGGTGCCGGGCGGCGGCCAGCCGACGATCGTGTCGATCGCGCGGCGGGCCGGGGTCTCCATCGCCTCGGTCTCCCGCGTCCTCAACGGTCTGGGCGCGCGGCGGGAGACCGTCGAACGGGTGGAGCGCGCCGCGTCGGAGCTCGGCTACGTACCCAATGCCGTGGCCCGCTCCCTCAAGGACGGCAGGACCCGGCAGCTCACGTTCGCGCTGCCGGACATCGGCAATCCGGCCTACGTGGCGATGGTCCGCGCCGTCCAGGGCGTCACCAAGAACCATGGCTACCGCCTGCTCCTGCACTCCACGGACGCGGTCGTCGACGACGAACTAGCCGTCCTGCGCAGCCTCGGCGACCGCACCAGCGACGGCCTGATCATCTGCCCCATCCGCATCACCGACGACCACATCGAGGCGCTGACCTGCGCGGCGGGCCCCGTCGTGGTCATGGGATCCCTGCCGTCCGGGGTGCCCGTGGACAGCGTCCGCGCCGACTCGGTGACGGGCGCGGCCCTGGCCGTACGCCATTTGCACGACACCGGCTGCCGCCGCATCGCGTTCATCAACGGCCCCTCCGACACGGTCCCCGGCCGCAACCGAGAGGAGGGCTACCGCGCGGCTCTCGCCGAGTGCGGACTCGTATACGACGACACGCTGGTCGTCGAGACCGGATTCGGCATCGAGGCGGGGGCCCGGGCTGCCGCGGAACTGCTCGCCCGGCGCCCCGACGCCGTCTTCTGCGCCAACGACCAGCTGGCGCTCGGCGCGGCCCGCGCGCTGCACTCGCGGGGCCTGCGCATACCGCAGGACGTAGCGGTCGCGGGGATGGACGACAGCGTGCTCGCCCAGTCGGTCTGGCCCCCGCTGACCAGCGTCGACCTGGGCTCGACAGAACGCGGGCGGCGAGCGGCCGAACTCCTGGTGGAACGCCTGGACGGCACGGCCCCGACCCCCCGCGGCACCACGGCCACGGCCCCACCCCGCCTGGTGGTCCGCGCATCCACAGCACCGACCGAGAACACGAGGTCCACATGAGCGCCAACCGCACCTCGCAGAGCCCGAACACGCCATGAGCGTCAGCCTCGACCCCGACCCGTCGGCGGGCGCGGAAGGTCCGCGAAGGCTCGGCACGGTCCCGCACCGCCAGCCGCCGGCCACGATCTCCCTGCGGGACCGTGCCCGCGGAGCGCTGCTCGGCCTCGCGGTGGGCGACGCGCTCGGCGCGCCCGCAGAGAACATGAAGCCGTCGCAGATCCGC
Organism: Streptomyces sp. NBC_01003; assembly: GCF_045162695.1. Taxonomy (NCBI): domain Bacteria; kingdom Bacillati; phylum Actinomycetota; class Actinomycetes; order Kitasatosporales; family Streptomycetaceae; genus Streptomyces; species Streptomyces sp. NBC_01003. Next base: position 7,283,616 of record NZ_CP108707.1, on the reverse strand, counting down.
GAACGATGGGGCCGTATCGAGGGGTTCGTCTCGCCGGACCCGGCGGGCACGGACGACACCGAGTACGCGATCTTCTCCGGCCTCCTCCTGGCGGCGCACGGTTCGGCGCTCACCGTGGGACATGTCGAGGCGGCCTGGCACACATGGATCGCCGACCGTGACGAGGGCCCGTTCCGAGGCGCGGGCTTCAGCGAGAGAGGAACTCTGGAGAACCTGCGCCGGGGCCTGGCGGCACCCATCTCGGCGCAGCACCGCCACGCGTGGAGCGACGGACTGGCCATGCGGGCGGCCCCGTTCGGGGTGTACGCGGCGGGCCGCCCGGCGGAGGCCGCACGCCTCGTAGCGGTGGACGGCACGGTGTCGCACGACGGGGAGGGCATCCACGGAGGCCGGGCGGTGGCGGCCGGGGTCGCGGCGGCCATGGTGAGCCACAACCCGGACACAGTCGTCCAGGCAGCCCTGTCCGTGGTCCCCGAGGACTCCTGGACAGCACGCTCCCTGCACCGCGCGGTGGCGGCGGCCCGCAGCGCCCGCCGCGACGCCGAGGGCACGCAACTCTCCATGGAACGAGAGGTACGCCGGGCCGTGGTGATCGGCGGCTACCCCTGGCCGGACCTGGCCCCGGAGGCGGTGGGCCTGGCCTTCGGAGCGTTCGCGGCGGCCCGGGGCGAGTTCAGGGAGTCGGTCCTGATGGCGGTGAACATGGGCCGCGACGCGGACACGACGGCCGCGGTGGCGGGCGCCCTGGCCGGCGCACTACGCGGCGAACGAGCGATCCCCGCCGACTGGGCGACGACCATCGGCCCGGTCCGAGGCAACTGCCTCCCGTCGATGAAGGGACGTCACATCCTGGACATCGCCCACACATTGACCCCCACACCACCCCTCCCACCCAAACCCCCGAAGGGGGCCACACCGTGACCCCCGCACCCATCCACGTACGAGCACAGAGGGACCCCGGCCCCCAGGCGGCCGCACTGGCGCCCGAACGAAAGGGGCCGGGCCGGTGTGTCCGCCCGGAACCGGCACACACAACTGACGCCGACGGAATCCAACGCCGAACCATCCGAGCGAGGACGGACATACCGGCCCGGCCCCGCACCCCCCAGCGGCGCGAGCAGGAGCCCACGACAAGCCGGCACCCGCCCCCAGAGAGGCCAGAGCATGACGCCACCAGCCGTCACCACCCGGACAACCCCCCGCACCACCGGAACCCCCACCACCGCCCACCGGATCGAGGGCCTCCTACTGGGCATCGCCGCAGGCGACGCCGCGGGCTGGCCCTCAGGCAGACACCGCGCGGCCCGCCTCCCCGACTGGACCCGCCGCCTGACCCGAGAACTGGACACGTTCGCGGAGCAGAACGCGACGACGACACTCCCCGTACCGATCGCGCTGAACCAACCCCCGGAACCCCTGCGCCTGGGCCCGTCGGACGACGCGGAATGGGCGGCGTTCACAGCGGCGTCGATCCTGAACGCCACCAAGGCGGGAGCCCCCAGCACGAACGTCCCCCCGGACGAACACGTACGCACGGCACTGGCCCTCGCCTGGAACACCCTCGCCGCCGAGGTGGCCGAAGCAACGGCCCGAGCGGACGAGATCGAGTCGGCGCGCATGCCGATGCGGGCACGCATCTCCGTGAGAGCGGGCCTGGGCAACCTGGCGGCGGGCCTGAGCCCCCCGGCCACCGGACACGACAACCCGCACTACTTCGACGACGCGGCCTGTGTACGTGCCGCGGTACTGGCCGTGGTCCACCCGGGTGACCCCGAACCGGCCGCGGAACTGGCGGAGTTCGACGCCCGCTACACCCAGGACGGCGACGGAGTCCACGGCGCGAGAGCGATGGCGGCAGCCGTGGCGGCAGCGCTGGGCGGCGCCCCGGTCGACGCCTGCGTGGACGCAGCGCTGGCCCAGCTGCCCGAGGGAACCGAGATCCGCCGCAACGCGCTGCACGCGGTGGACCTGGCGCGAAGAGCGGCCGCGGCCCGCCCAGGCCTGCCGGGAAACGCGTTCGCGCTGGTCCCGGTCCTGGAGCACGAGATCGTCGACCACGTCTACAGCTACGGCATCGCGGCAGCGGAAACGGTCCCGGTGGCCCTGGCCGTGGCGACCGCGGCCGGCGGCGACGTGACGGAGGCGGTGCCCACGGCGGCGTGCCTCTCGCGGGTGGCGGACTCGGCCCCGGCGCTGGCGGGCGCACTGACGGGCGCGATCGGCGGAGCCGACACGCTCCCGGCGAGCTGGCGGGACGCCTGCCGCAGGCTCGCGGGCTGCGCGCTGCCGCGCCTGGCAGGAACGGACCTCGTAGCCATCGCAGCAGACCTGACCAGGGCAACCACACCGAAAGGCGCCCAATGACAACCCCCACGACAGCCGGCCCCACACCTGCCCGCACTCAAGACTCAATCTCGACCACCTACTGCCTGGAGGACCGCACCACAGGAGCCCTCGTGGGCGCGGCGGTGGGCGACGCGCTGGGCGGCCCCGTGGAGGGCTGGACGCCGGAGGCCATCGCGGAGCGCCACGGTGGCCGGGTCCGCGGCATCGTGGAGCCGTTCCACAAGGACGACTGGCGCACGGCGCGCCCGATCGCCCCGTACCACAAGGGCGACGGTCACGTCACGGACGACACCTTGATGACGCACGCGCTGATCAGGGTCTACGAGAACGTGCGGGACCACCTGGACGCGTACGCGGTCGCGGACCACCTCGTCCCCGACCTGATCACCAACACGCGCTGGATCCCGGAGCTGGAGGCGGAGGCGCTCCCGCTGCAACGGATCTTCCTGGCGGAGAAGTGGATCGTGGCGCGCATCCACTACGGCCATGTCGACCCGCGCGAGGCGGGCGTGGGCAACATCGTGAACTGCGGCGCGGCGATGTACATGGCTCCGGTCGGAGTGGTGAACGCGGGCAACCCGGCCAAGGCGTACGAGGAGGCGCTGGACGTGGCGGGCGCGCACCAGTCGTCGTACGGCAGGGAGGCGGCGGGCGTCTTCGCGGCAGCGGTGGCCTCGGCGTTCAGGCCGGGCGCGACGCCGGAATCGGTGGTGGAGGACGCGCTGGCGCTCGCGAAGGACGGCACGAGGTCGGCGATCGAAGCGGTCTGCGAAGTGGCGCGCGACCACACGGACTTCGAGGACGCGCTGGGACCGCTGCGCGAGGCGATCACACCCTTCGACACGGTGGGCCCGGAGTACCGCAGGCCGTCGCTCGGGGCGCGCCGCCCGTCCCGCCTCCACGCGATCGAGGAGCTGCCGATCGCACTCGGGATGCTCCTGGTCGGCCGGGGCGACTTCCGCCACACGGTCCTCGGTTCGGTCAACTACGGCCGGGACTGCGACTCGATCGCGACGATGAGCGGAGCGATCGTGGGCGCGCTGTACGGGGAGCCGGCGGTGCCGCGGGAGTGGAGCGGGGAGGTGGCCCGCGCGAGCAGGCTCGACCTGCACACGCCGGCGGCCTCACTGGCCCGGGTCACGCGTGAGGTCTTCGCCAAGGACATGACCCGCCGCCGGTCCCACGAGGCGGCGTTCGCAGAACTCACCGCCACCGCGGGGTCGTGATGCTGCGCCTCACCTGGGTCCAGCCCGAGGACCTGCTCGGCCACGAGCTGCGCCAGGCGGCACAGGAGGGCCGGAACGCAAGCGGGGTGGAGCGCCGCTGGCGCGAGGCAGGAGGCCTCCCGCCTCCCGAGCGCGCGGGAGCATCACCACCGCCCCAGGACCCGAAGCTACGATCCCTGGCACAGCAGCTCCTGGACGAACTGGCTTCAACACAGAGCCCGTTGAGGGCACTTGAGCCGACGTCCTTGCCGGAAATCAGACAGCTGACCCCCCACCCAGCCCGTCCGGCGCTTGGGGACGAGGAACGCGGGGGCCTGAGGGCAGCGCCTCCAGAAACCCCCCGAACGAAAAGCCTGCACGCATCCTGGCTGGGCAGAGCCGTCGGCTGCCTCCTCGGCAAACCCGTCGAGAAACTCCCCCTGCGCGGCATCCGGGCGATCGCGAAATCCACGTCCAACTGGCCCCTGAACACCTGGTTCACGCACCGGAACCTCCCGCAGGACGTGGCGGAGCGCTACCCCTGGAATCGCCGCTCCCGCCCCACCTCCCTCGCCGAGAACATCGACGGCATGCCCGAGGACGACGACCTCAACTACCCGCTCCTCGGCCTGCTCCTGCTCCAGCGCCACGGCGCCGGCTTCACCACCGCGGACGTGGCGCAGCTCTGGCTCGACGAGTTGCCGGCGGGCCGCACGTTCACCGCGGAGCGCGTCGCGTACCGCAATCTCCTGGACGGCATCGAGCCCCCGGAGACGGCCGTGCGTCACAACCCGTTCCGGGAGTGGATCGGCGCCCAGATCCGCGCGGACATCTTCGGCTGGACGAACCCGGGCGACCCCGCCGGAGCAGCCGAACTGGCACACAGGGACGCGACGTTGACCCACACGGCGAACGGCGTCTACGGCGAGATGTTCGTAGCGGCGGCCATCGCCCACGCGTCAGCGCCTTCCGGCACGGCCCCCACCATCCGAGCCACCCTCGACGCGGCCCTGTGCGTGATCCCACCCGACTCCCGCTACGCCCAGGCGATCCGCTTCGGCATCGAGACGGCCCGCGCCGAACCCACCGGCACCCCGGAGGGCTTCTCATCGGTCGTCGACACGCTCCATGCCCGTTACGCCCACGACCACCACTGGGTGCACGTCCTGCCCAACGCGGCGCTGCTCGCCGCCGCGCTCACCCACGCCGACGGCGACTTCACGGGGTCCATCTGCCGTGCGGTGTCGGGTGGTTGGGACACCGACTCCAACGGCGCGACGGCCGGTTCGATCGCCGGACTCCTCGCCGGCTCCCCCGACGCGATCGACGACCGCTGGACCGCCCCGCTCAAGAACCGTCTGTCGACCTCGGTCGCCGACTTCGACGGGATCGGCTTCGACGACCTGGCCAGGCTCACTCTGGAGGCCCGCACATGAAATCCCCTACGCCCAACACTCCCGCCCCCCTGCAAGGCCTACGCGTACTCGACCTCGCCACCCTCTTCGCCGGCCCCCTCGCCGCCACCATGCTGGGCGACTTCGGCGCCGACGTGATCAAGGTCGAGCACCCCCGTAAACCGGACCCGTCCCGTGGCCACGGTCCGTCGAAGGACGGCGTCGGCCTGTGGTGGAAGCTCCTCGGCCGCAACAAACGGAACATCACGCTCGACCTCTCCACGCGGGGCGGGCGCGAGATCCTCCTCAAGCTGGTCGCGGACGCCGACGTCCTGATCGAGAACTTCCGCCCCGGCACCCTGGAGAAGTGGAACCTCGGCTGGGAGGAGCTGAGCGCCGCCAACCCGCGCCTGGTGCTCACCCGCGTCACCGGCTTCGGCCAGTTCGGACCGTACTCGCACCGCCCCGGCTTCGGCACGCTCGCCGAGGCGATGAGCGGCTTCGCGGCGCTCACGGGCGAGCCCGACGGCCCCCCGACGCTTCCCCCGTTCGGCCTCGCGGACTCGATCGCCGCGCTCTCCACGTCGTACGCGGTGATGGCCGCGCTCCAGGGCCGCGAGCGGACGGGCCGGGGCCAGGTCGTCGACATGGCAATCATCGAGCCGATGCTGACGGTCATCGGCCCGCAGCCCATCTGGTACGACCAGCTCGGCTACGTACAGCCGCGCACGGGGAACCGCTCCACGAACAACGCCCCGCGCAACACGTACCGCACGAGCGACGACAAGTGGGTGGCGGTCTCCACGTCCGCCCAGTCGATCGCCGAGCGCGTGATGCGCCTGGTCGGCCGCCCCGAGCTGATCGACAAGGCGTGGTTCGCGACGGGTTCGGGCCGCGCGGAGCACGCCGACGAACTCGACGCGGCGGTCGGTTCATGGATCGCCCGGCACTCGCGGGACGACGTCCTCGCCGCCTTCGAGAAGGCGGAGGCCGCCATCGCCCCCGTCTTCGACATCCGCGACGTGATGGAGGACGAGCAGTACCGGGCGCTCGACTCGATCACCGAGGTGCCCGACCCCGAGCTGGGCACCGTCAAGATGCAGAACGTACTGTTCCGCCTCTCCGAGACCCCCGGCGCGATCAAGTGGGCCGGCCGCCCCCACGGCGCCGACACGGACGAGATCCTCACGGGCCTCGGTCTCTCCCCCACGGAGATCACCACCCTCCGCGAAGCGGGCGCGCTGTGACCGCCCAGTCCTACGAGACCTTCCTGACCTGGCTCTACGCCCCGGGAGACCGGCCGGAGGTCGTGGCGAAGGCGCTCGACTCGGGCGCCGACGTGGTCCTGATCGACCTGGAGGACGCGGTCGCCCCCGACCGCAAGACGTACGCCCTCGACGCGACCGCCGAGCTCCTCGCCGAGAAGCACCCGGTGCCGGTGCACGTGAGGGTCAACGCGCTGAACTCGCCGCGCGCCGAGTCCGAGGTCAGACGCCTCACCCCGCTCCCCGGCCTCGGCGCCCTGCGCCTCCCCAAGGTCCATGGCCCCGCCGACCTGGACCGCGTATCGGACTGGTCGGTCGAGGTGCCGCCCCTGTACGCCCTCCTGGAGTCGGCGCTCGGCGTCGAGCACGCGTACGAAATCGCCCGGTATCCCGGCGTACGCGGCATCGCGCTCGGCGAGTCGGATCTGCGGGCGGAGCTCGGTGTGGCGAACGGCGAGGGTCTGGCGTGGCCACGGGGGCGGGCGGTGGTCGCCGCGCGCGCCGCCGCGCTGCCCCCGCCGCCGCAGTCCGTCTATCCGGACATCCGCGACACGGTGGGCCTGGCCCGCTCCTGCTCGCAGGGCCGGGCGCTCGGTTTCTTCGGCCGCATGGCGATCCACCCCCGCCAGCTTCCCGTCATCGAGGCGACGTTCCTGCCGACGGCGGCGGAGGTCGACGCGGCGACGGAGGTCGTCGGCGCCGCCTCCACGGAGGCGGGGGCCCTGGCCCTGCCCGACGGCCGCTTCGTCGACGCGGCGATCGTCTCGGACGCGCGCCGGGTCCTTGCGCTGGCGTCGCGCCGCCGCGGGGGCTGACCGGGACAGAGCGACGGGGGCGCCGGATCGATGCGATCCGGCGCCCCCGTCGACGTACGGGTGGTGAGACTCAGCTAGCTCTTCCCGGCCTTGGTCGCCCCTGACTCGCCATTGGCCTCATCCTTGTCGGACTGCGCCTCGGCCTTGTCGGACTGCTCATCGGCCTTGTCGGACTGCTCATCGGCCTCGTCCTCAGACGCGGCCGGCTCCTTGGCCTCGACCCCGGCCTCGCCTTCAGCCTTGTCCTTGGGATCGGCGTCGTCGCCCTTGTCCTCAGGCTTGTCCTTGGCATCGGCATCGTCACCGGCGCCCGGCTCCACGACCGCCTCGCGCCCAGGGCGGATCTTCGTCGAGATCACGATGTAGATCACCGCGAGCAGGAAGACACCCATCGCGGTCCAGTCGTTGAGCCGCAGGCCGAGGATGTGGTGCGCGTCGTCGACGCGCATGTACTCGATCCAGAAGCGGCCCACGCAGTACGCGGCGACGTAGAGCGCGAAGGCGCGCCCGTGGCCGAGCTTGAAGCGGCGGTCCGCCCAGATGACGAGCAGCGCGACACCGATGCACCACAGGGACTCGTACAGGAAGGTCGGGTGGTACGTGCCCGGCACGCGCCCGTCCGTCGACGACGTGATCTTCAGGGCCCACGGCAGGTCGGTGGGCTTGCCGTAGAGCTCCTGGTTGAACCAGTTGCCCCAGCGGCCGATGGCCTGCGCGACGGCGATGCCGGGTGCGATGGCGTCGGCGTAGGCCGGGAGCGGGATGCCGCGCCTGCGGCACCCGATCCACGCGCCCACCGCGCCGAGCGCGATGGCACCCCAGATCCCGAGGCCGCCCTCCCAGATCTTGAAGGCGTCCACCCAGTCGCGGCCCTCGCTGAAGTACAGCTCGTAGTCCGTGATCACGTGGTAGAGCCGGCCGCCGACGAGGCCGAACGGCACGGCCCAGACCGCGATGTCGGCCACGGTGCCGGACCGCCCGCCGCGGGCGATCCAGCGCTTGTTGCCGAGCCAGACGGCCACGAAGACGCCGATGATGATGCAGAACGCGTAGCCGCGCAGCGGAATGGGTCCGAGATAGACCACTCCGTGTGACGGGCTGGGGATGAAGGCAAGATTCATGGCGATGTCGACGCTACCGTGCCGGGCCGTGGCGGCGGCAACCAGCCCGGCTACGGGTCCATAACGAGACCCCCGCGTCTCCTGCCGCTCCTACGGCTTGTCGGCCGCCTGCACCATCTGCTTCAGCTTCGCGGGGGTCAGCGGGTTGGCCTGGTCGCCGAACACGTTCTTCCCGTTCAGGAGCACTGTCGGCGTGCCCTGGAAGCCGCCGGCCTGGAACGCCTGGTCCGACTTCTTGACCCAGCTGTCATGGCTGCCGCCGTCGACACACTTCTTGAAGTCCGGCGTGACGAGGCCGCCGATCTTGCCGGCGAGCTCGATCAGCTTGCCGTTGTCCGCGAAGGCGTCGTCGGTCTCCGACGGCTGGTTCTCGTAGAGGACGTCGTGGTACGGGGGGAACTTCCCGGCGTCCTGGGCGCACGCCGCCGCGTTCGCCGCGCGCAGGGAGCCACTGCCGCCCATGTTCTTGTCGATGAGTGTGGCCAGGTGGTACTCGACCTTGAGCTGCCCGGAGTCGGTCAGCTCGTGGATCGTCGTGCGGTAGGCGTCCTCGAAGGCCTTGCACGCCGGGCAGCGGAAGTCCTCCCACACCGTGAGCGTCGACTTCGCGCTGCCCTTGCCGACCGGGATCGCGAGGCTGTCCTTGCCGACCGCACCCTGGGGGGCCACGACGGGGCCCGAGGCGTCGCTCTTGTCGTCGCCGGAGTTTGCCGCGATCACCCCGATCACGGCGGCCAGCGCGAGGACGCCCACGACGGCGCCCCCCACGATCACGCCCCTGCGGCGCCTGTCCTTGGCTCTCTGCTTCTCGCGCTCCTCCGCCAGCCGGTCACGGGCGGTGCGCTTTCCGTCACGGTTCTTCTCGCTCACACCCGCCAAACGAACCGGGGAGGCACCAGCGTGCCTCCCCGGCCCCAGGTCCACCCATACGGGTTACGACGCGATGGGTGACGACGCGATGGGTCACGCCTTGGCGCGCACCCCGTCCGCGAGGTCCGCCGCGAGCGCCCGCACGGCGGCGAGGCCGGCGGCCTCGTCGTCGGCGTCGAGCATCAGTTTCACGAACGCCGAGCCGACGATGACCCCGTCGGCGAACCCGGCGACCTCGGCCGCCTGCTTCGCGTTCGAGACGCCGAGGCCGACGCAGACCGGCAGGTCGGTGGTGGCCTTGGTGCGGCGCACGAGGTCCTGGGCCTGGTTGCCGACGGACTCGCGGGTGCCGGTGACACCCATCAGGGAGGCGGCGTACACGAAGCCGGAGCCCGCGGCGGTGATCGTCGCGAGGCGCTCGTCCTTGCTGCTGGGGGCGACGACGAAGACGGTCCCGAGGCCGTGCTTGTCCGCGTGCTCCCTCCAGGTCTCCGACTCCTGGACGGGCAGGTCGGGCAGGATGCAGCCCGCGCCGCCCGCCTCGGCCAGCTCGGCGGTGAACCGCTCGATGCCGTACCGGTCGATGGGGTTCCAGTACGTCATGACGAGGACCGGCTTGCCGGTCGCCTCGTGGGCCTCGCGGACCGTACGCATCACGTCGGCGATCCGGACGCCGCCGCGCAGCGCGATGTCGTCCGCGGTCTGGATGACGGGACCGTCGAGGACCGGGTCGCTGTGCGGCAGCCCGACCTCCACGACGTCGGCGCCGCCGTCGAAGACGGCCTTGATGGCCTCGATGCCGCCGTCCACGGTCGGGAACCCGGCCGGGAGGTAGGCGATGAGGGCCGAGCGGCCCTCGGCGCGCGCGGCGGCGAGGGTGTCGTTCAACAGCTGGATGTTGCCGCTCACTTGGCGTCTCCCTCGATCTCCGCGCCGGTCCCGGCCGCGTCCGCCGCGACGGCGGCGTCGGTGTCGTACAGGCCGAAGTAGCGGGCGGCCGTGTCCATGTCCTTGTCGCCGCGCCCGGACAGGTTGACGATCATCAGCCCGTCCTTGCCGAGCTCCTTGCCGACCTCGATGGCGCCGGCGAGCGCATGGGCGCTCTCGATGGCCGGGATGATGCCCTCGGTGCGCGAGAGCAGGCGCAGGGCCTGCATGGCGGCGTCGTCGGTGACCGCGCGGTACTCGGCGCGGCCGCTGTCCTTGAGGAAGGCGTGCTCGGGGCCGATGCCCGGGTAGTCGAGGCCGGCCGAGATCGAGTACGGCTCGGTGATCTGGCCCTCGTCGTCCTGGAGGACGTACGACCGTGAGCCGTGCAGGATGCCGGGCTCGCCCGCGGTCAGCGTCGCGGCGTGCTCGCCGGTCTCGAGGCCGTGACCGGCCGGCTCGCAGCCGATGAGGCGCACGCCGGCGTCGGGGATGAAGGCGTGGAAGAGGCCGATGGCGTTCGAGCCGCCGCCGACGCAGGCCACGGCCGCGTCGGGCAGACGTCCGGCGCGCTCCAGGATCTGGCGGCGGGCCTCGACGCCGATGACGCGGTGGAAGTCGCGGACCATCGCCGGGAAGGGGTGGGGTCCCGCTACGGTCCCGAAGAGGTAGTGCGTGCGGTCGACGTTGGCGACCCAGTCGCGGAACGCCTCGTTGATGGCGTCCTTGAGGGTGCGGCTGCCGGACTTCACGGCGACGACCTCGGCGCCGAGCATCCGCATGCGCGCCACGTTGAGCGCCTGGCGCTCGGTGTCGATCTCGCCCATGTAGATGGTGCACTCGAGGCCGAAGAGCGCGCAGGCGGTGGCGGTCGCCACGCCGTGCTGGCCCGCGCCGGTCTCGGCGATGACTCGGGTCTTGCCCATGCGCTTGGTGAGGAGCGCCTGACCGAGCACGTTGTTGATCTTGTGCGAGCCGGTGTGGTTGAGGTCCTCGCGCTTGAGGAACATCCGGACGCCACCGGCGTGCTCGGCGAACCGGGGCACCTCGGTGAGGGAGCTGGGCCGTCCTGTGTAGTTGACGAGCAGGTCGTCGAGCTCGGCGGCGAAGGCCGGGTCGTTCTTGGCCTTGTCGTACTCGACGGCGACCTCGTCGACGGCGGCGACGAGCGCCTCCGGGATGAACTTGCCGCCGAACGCGCCGAAGTACCCCTCGACGGTGGGGACTTGACCCTCGGGGTCGGGAATGAAGAACTCGCTGCTGGACATGGGTGACCTGTCTGTCTGGGTCTGACGAGTGCGATGGGGTCGGGCACTGCCCCCTACCCGTTGTGGGCAGGCGTCCCGCACGGCGGGACGGGTGGGCACAACCCCCGGTGCCGGGTGCCGGCGTCGGGGGCCTCGGTGGGCGCTAGCCGCGCCCGCACCATCGCATCCCGTTGACCTGACCCGGCTCGTCGCCGATGACATAGCGCACCCGGCGCCCGTGCACACGCCGCGCCGGCGCCCGGCAGCCGCGGGGGCGGCAGCCGGGTGCGAGGCGGGCGGCGATAGGCATCGGGGAGGTCAGCTCCTGCCGTGGCGCAGCGCCGGGTGGGCGCCTGCGGCAACGAGGTCGGAGACCGCGGTGCGCGGGTCGCGGCCGGTCACGAGGGACTCGCCCACGAGGACGGCGTCCGCGCCCGCGTTGGCGTACGCGATCAGGTCGTGCGGGCCGCGCACGCCCGACTCGGCGATCTTGACGATGTGGTCGGGGATCTCCGGGGCGACCTGCTGGAACGTGTCGCGGTCGACCTTGAGCGTCTTGAGGTTGCGCGCGTTCACGCCGATGATGCGGGCGCCCGCGTCCACGGCGCGCTCGACCTCGTCCTCGTCGTGCACCTCGACGATCGGCGTGAGCCCGATGGACTCCGCGCGCTCGATGAGCGACTCGAGGGCGGGCTGCTCCAGGGCGGCCACGATCAGCAGCGCGAGGTCGGCGCCGTACGCCCTGGCCTCCCACAGCTGGTACGAGGTGACGATGAAGTCCTTGCGCAGGATCGGGATGTCGACCTTGGCGCGCACGGCCTCCAGGTCGGCGAGCGAACCGCCGAAGCGGCGCTGCTCGGTCAGTACGGAGATGACGGCGGCGCCGCCCGCCTCGTAGTCGGCGGCGAGGCCGGCCGGGTCGGCGATCGCGGCGAGCGCGCCCTTGGACGGGCTGGAACGCTTGACCTCGCAGATCACCTTGACGCCGTCGCCGCGCAGGGCGGCCACTCCGTCCTTGGCGGCGGGTGCCTTGGCCGCGCGCTCCTTGAGCTCGTCGAGGCTGACGTGCGCCTGCCGCTCCGCGAGGTCGGCACGGACTCCGTCGATGATCTCGTCGAGCACACTCACGCGAGCGGCCCCCTTCCTGACGGTGGAGCGGTGGAAGCTGATTGCCCCGAAGAGCAATCCACTGGTCACAGCGATGATATCCGGAGGAGGGCGAAGGCTCCGCATCCGGTTGACGCCGGTCCCACTACCTGGACAAATACTGTTGATCAAGGATGGAGCCAGCCACCCAGGGGCAGGTTCCGGACAACCGTGAAGACAAGGACCAGGGCGCCCACGGCCCACAGCTGGGGGCGTCCGAGATCGATCCGTACCGGCCGTCCCCGTACCACCCGTACGGCCCATACGACCCACAGGACGGCGAAGACGGCGTAGCCCGCGACGGCGAGCGCGTTGTCCCCGAGAGCGGCCGTGAGATCGCCGTGCACGAGCGCGTGGGCGCTGCGCAGGCCGCCGCACCCGGGGCAGTAGATCCCCGTGTAGTGGAGCAGCGGGCAGGCGGGGTAGTGGCCCGGCTCGTTCGGGTCGACGGACCCGACATACGCGAAGCCCGCGCCGACCGCGGCGAGGACGCCGAGAGGGACGGCCAGTCGCCGCAGTGAACCGCCGGCGCTGCCGGCGCCGCTGGTCAGGGTGGCCGCGGAGGTGTCCGTTTCGGCGTTCACCCGTGAATTGTGCAACGGGCCTGCCGGGTCCGCCCGTCGGCGGCGCAGAACACACGAGAGGCGGCCCGGCACCAGATGCCGGGCCGCCTCTCGCGACGTGGACGAGGCTCAGGCCTCCGCGGCGACGACCTCGGGCGAGACGGCCGGCAGCGACTGCGGCTTCGGCTTGCCGAGACCCGCGGCGCTCATGGCGCCGCCGACGACCGCGGCGACGGCGAGCAGGGCCATGCCCGCCCAGAAGCCGACGGGGTCGCCCATCACCATGAAGGCGCCCGCGACGCAGAAACCGATGAAGGCGATGATGACACCGGTCCAGGCGGCCGGGGTGTGTCCGTGGCTGCTGTCCGCCATGGTTGCTCCTCGTTGCTCAATGCGTGGCTGATGCGCGGCCCCGTACCCCGCGCGTGGCACCGCGCTGGGTGGTGAGGCTGACGCTCTTGCCCATTGTCCCGCACTCGCGGGCATGGGCGGCACTCGGGGTCCGGGGCCCCGCTATGCCTCGTGTGTGGGGTCCTCGCCCCGGTCGAGGGCCTTCCACAGCTCCTCGGGGCGCTCGGGATCGACGGGTCGGGCCGCCTTGCGGGGCCGCGGGGTGCCGTCTCGCTCGTAGCGTCCGCCCATCGACGGCCAGGAGCGGCCGTAGCGCAGGGCGAGCAGACCGGCCAGGAGGATGAGCGCGCCGCCCGCGGCACCGACGTACGGCCAGACGGTGTGACCGAGGGAGCCGATCGTGGCGGCGGTGTTGCCGGAGACCTCTGCGGCCTTCTCGTCGAGGGCCGCGCTGTCGGTCGCGCCGAGGACGGCGGCGACGACGGCGCCCGCGCCGCTCAGCGCGAGGAGCCCGGCGACGAGCATGCGCCCGGCGCGACGGACCGCGAAGACGGCGACGAGGGCCGCGAGCCCCACTATGGCGAGGGCCGCGGGAACTCCGGTGACGTCGCTGCCCTTGGCGGCGAGCGGGAAGCTGCCGCCGGGCACGGTCGCGGACCCGGAGGCCCACTCCTGCCGCGAGGAGAGCAGGGCCACCGCCGCGCCGAGGGCGCCGAACAGGAGCGCTGCGGCGAGGCTGCGGCGGCCGTTGCGCGCGGCGGCCGTCTCCGGGGAGGCGGTCCCGGCTTCGGTTCGGGGGGATGGCACTGCGGAAGTCACCTCCCCACTATCCCCCACGGCGTCAGGCGTCGTGCATCCGGTTGGCCGTGTGGACGGCGCGCAGCACCGCCGCCGCCTTGTTGCGGCACTCGGTGTCCTCGGCCACGGGATCGGAGTCGGCGACGACACCCGCTCCGGCCTGCACATATGCGGTGCCGTCACGCAGGAGCGCGGTGCGGATGGCGATGGCCGTGTCGGAGCCCCCGGCGAAGTCGAGATATCCGACACATCCGCCGTACAGGCCGCGCCGGGAGGGTTCGAGCTCGTCGATGATCTGCATCGCGCGCGGCTTGGGCGCGCCCGAGAGGGTGCCCGCGGGGAAGCAGGCGGTGAGGACGTCGAACGCGGTGGTGCCCGGGGCGACCCGGCCGGTGACGGTCGACACGATGTGCATGACGTGCGAGTACCGCTCGACGGACATGAAGTCGACGACCTCGACGGAGCCCGGCTCGCAGACGCGGCCGAGGTCGTTGCGGCCGAGGTCGACGAGCATCAGGTGCTCGGCGCGCTCCTTGGGGTCGGCCATGAGCTCGTCGGCGAGCGCCTGGTCCTCCTGGGGCGTGGCGCCGCGCGGCCGGGTCCCGGCGATGGGGTGCACCATGGCGCGCCCGTCCTCGACCTTGACGAGGGCCTCCGGCGACGAGCCGACCACGTCGAACCCGTCGAAGCGGAAGAGGTACATGTACGGCGACGGGTTGGTGGCGCGCAGGACCCGGTACACGTCGAGTGCGCTGGCCGTGCACGGCGTCTCGAAGCGCTGCGAGGGCACGACCTGGAAGGCCTCGCCCGCCCTGATGCGCTCCTTGATGTCCTCGACGGCCTCCTGGTAGTCCGTGCCGCCCCACAGAGCGGTGAACTGAGGGAGTTCGGAGGGCGGGAGCGAGGCGGGGGCCTGGACGACGGGCCGGGAGAGGTCGGCCTCCATCGCGTCGAGGCGGGCGACTGCGTCCGCGTACGCCTCGTCGACGCCGGTGTCGAGGTCGTTGTGGTTGATCGCGTTGGCGATCAGCAGGACCGAGCCGTCCCAGTGGTCGAGCACGGCGAGGTCGCTGGTGAGCAGCATCGTCAGCTCGGGGAGCTTCAGGTCGTCGCGCTCGCCGGGGCCGATCTTCTCCAGGCGGCGCACGATGTCGTAGCCGAGGTAGCCGACCATGCCGCCGGTGAACGGGGGCAGGCCCTCGTAGCGGGGGGTGTGGAGGGTCTCGACGGTGGCGCGCAGGGCGGCGAGCGGGTCGCCGTGGGTGGGGACTCCGACGGGCGGGGTGCCGAGCCAGTGCGCCTGGCCGTCGCGGGTGGTGAGGGTGCCGGCGGAGCGGACGCCGACGAAGGAGTAGCGGGACCACGAGCGGCCGTTCTCCGCGGATTCCAGGAGGAACGTGCCGGTGCGTTCACCGGCCAGCTTGCGGTACAGACCGACGGGGGTGTCGCCGTCCGCGAGGAGCTTGCGGCTGACGGGGATCACGCGGCGGTCGGTCGCGAGCTTGCGGAAGGTCTCGAGATCCATAGGAAGAGCTTAGGCCGTGTCCGGGCGGGTCCGGCGCGCCGCCCGGTCCGTGGAACGGGCGGCGCGGCAGTGGTCTCAGGCGCCCGTGCCGGTCACCGTCAGCTCGCCCGCGTCGAAGCAGGTGCGGTCGCCGGTGTGGCAGGCCGCGCCGACCTGGTCGACCTTCACCAGGAGGGTGTCCGCGTCGCAGTCGAGGGCGACCGACTTCACGTGCTGGAAGTGACCGGAGGTGTCGCCCTTGACCCAGTACTCCTGGCGGCTGCGGGACCAGTACGTGCAACGGCCGGTCGTCAGCGTGCGGTGCAGCGCCTCGTCGTCCATCCAGCCGAGCATGAGCACCTCGCCGGTGTCGTACTGCTGGGCGATCGCGGGGACCAGGCCGTCGGCGCTGCGCTTGAGGCGGGCGGCGACGGCGGGGTCGAGGCTGCTGGGCGGGGGCGTGCTGGTCATACGGACCATTGTGCCGCGCCGCGCGTGCCTCTTCGGGCGGGCGTCCACTGGTTGAGAGCGGCGGCGCGGAGCGCCACGCTGAGGGGTGGCGGTCGGGTCACGGGTGGGCGGACCGGTCGGGCGGTCGTACGCTGACCGTATGTCGACCCATGCAAAGCGTGAACGACTTCTTCTCGCCGACCTGTTGGAGGCGTCGGGCCCCGACGCCCCGACCCTGTGCGAAGGCTGGAACGCCCGTGATCTCGCGGCCCATGTCGTGGTGCGCGAGCGCCGCGCGGACGCCGCGGGCGGGATCGTGATCAAGCAGCTGGCGCAGCGTCTGGAGCGGGTGCAGGCCGAGTTCGCCGAGAAGCCCTACGACGAGCTGATCCAGCTGATCAGGACGGGCCCGCCGCGCTTCTCGCCGTTCTCCCTCAAGCAGATCGACGAGGCGTCGAACGCGGTCGAGTTCTTCGTCCACACGGAGGACGTGCGCCGCGCGCAGCCGGACTGGACGCCGCGCGAGCTCGACCCGGTCTTCGCGGACGTGCTGTGGTCGCGCCTCGAGCGGATGGCCCGTGTGATCGGCCGCAAGTCGCCGGTCGGCCTGGTCCTGCGCCGCCCGGACGGCCGGACGGTGGTGGCGCACAAGGGCGCGCCCGTGGTGACGGTGACCGGTGAGCCCGCCGAGCTGCTGATGTTCGCGTTCGGCCGGCAGGACGCGGCGCGGGTGGAGACGGAGGGCGAGAAGGACGCGATCGGGAAGCTGCACGAGGCGAAGCAGCTGGGCATCTGACGCGCGTTCAGGCCGGGAGTTCGGCGCGGCGCAGGGGCGCGCGGCACAGGCCGTAGACGCCGGCGAGGGCGCAGATCGCGGCGCTGGCCACGAAGACGGGTCCGGTGCCCCACAGGCCGACGGCGGCGCCGGTCAGCGGCATGGTGAGCGGGACGAGGCCGAGGCTGGACAGGCTCGTGACGGCGGTGACCCGGCCGATGCAGGCGGGGTCCGCGTGGGTCTGTGTGAGCGCTCCGCACAGGGTTCCGCTGAGACCGGCGAGCAGCCCGATGGCCAGCGCGACGCCGACCGCGGCGGCGAGGTGCGGTACGAAGGCGAGCGCGCCGATGGCGAAGGCGCCGCCTCCCATGGTCGCGGCGAGGACGAGTCCCGCGCGCGGCACCCGGCCGCGGACGGCGAGGAGCAGCGAGGCCGCGCCCGCGCCGACACCGAACCCGGCGAGCACCGAGCCCATCCCTGAGGCGCCCCAGCCGCGCTGGTCGGCGAGGAGGGTCAGGCCGATGTTCAGGGGGCCGACGAAGCCGAGGTCGCTGAGGGCGATGACGACGACCAGCGGGGCGAGGACGCTGTGGCGGCGGATGTAGCGCAGGCCGTCCGCGAGGCCGTTCCTCGCCGGGGCACCGCTCTTGCCGCCCGCGTCGGGCAGGTCCCGGATGCGCAGGGACATCAGGAGCGGCAGCGAGATCGCGAACAGCAGTCCGGCCGCACCGAACGCCGCCGCGGGGCCGCCGAGTGCGACGCCGAGACCGCCCAGGGGCGCGCCCACGACGTTGGCGAGGCGGACCGCGAGTCCGCGCATGCCCTGGACCCGGGCGAGCTGGTCACGTCCTGTGACGCGGGCGGGCAGTGCGCCGACGGCCGGCAGGAAGAGGGCGTCGACGATGCCGAAGACCAGGCCGAGGAAGGTGAGCGGCCACAGGCCCGGTCGGGTCGCGAGGAAGAGCCCGGCGACGCCGAGGACCGCGGCGCTGCGCACGGCGTCGCTGGCTATGACGATGCGGCGAGGCCCGAGCCGGTCGGCGATCACTCCCCCGCCGAGCATCAGCAGGGCCCGGGGTGCCGCGCTCACCGCCATGACGAGCCCGGCCTGCGAGGGACTGCCCGACCGGACGGCCGCCCAGGACAGGGCGACGTAGTAGATGTTGTCGCCGATCATCGACGCGCCGTAGGCACCGAGCCAGCGCAGCACGTTGCCGTCGCGGTGGGCGGGCTTGTCGGGGGCGGAGGTACGGGTGAGGGGCGCGGTCACGGTCACGGGAGGTGGTCCTCTCAGGCGCGGAACGGGAAGCCGTACACGTGCAGCGCGACGTTCTCGCGCCCTTCGGTGTCGCCCGCGGCCTGTGCGGCGCGGCCCTGCTCGTCGTACTTCCTGATGACGGTGAGCAACTCGCTTGTCAGCTCGGCCAGTTCGGCCGCCGTGAGGGTCATCAGGGCTTCTGAGTCCGAGGACGCTGCGCGCCACTCGGGGGCCCAGGTGGTGCGCTCGTCGAGGTAGTGGCGGTAGAGCTCGCTGCGCTGTTCGTAGAAGAGCCGGGTGGCCGCCTTGTGTGCCGCGGCCTTCTCGGGGGCGTCACCGAAGTCCGCCTCGTGGATGCTGACGCCTTCGGACGCGGGCCGCCACCAGCGCTCGCGGCCGTCGCGCTGCGTCCCGGGCGCCTCCTCGATGAGCCCGGCGTCCGCGAGCTTGCGCAGGTGGTAGCTGACCAGGGAGACAGCCCCGTCGACCTGCTCGGCGAGCTGTGACGCGGTCGCCGTGCGGGCGACGACCAGGGCGCGGTACAGCTGCGAGCGCAGCGGGTGTGCGAGCGCCTTGAGGGTGCCGAGGTCGGTGATGCGGCGGGTCTGCTTGTCGGTCATGGCATGAGCCTAGATACACAAGAAATATTGCGCAATATAAATTGCGCAACTGATCCTGCGCATCGGGGCCGGGCGAATCCCGCGCATCGGGCCGGACAAATCCTGCGCATCAGACCAGACGAAAGGCCCCGGCCGCCCTTGTGGGCGGCCGGGGCCTGAGAGTGTGCGCTCCCGGCGTCAGCGGACGGGGTGCCCCGCCTCGCGCAGTGTCTCCTTGACCTCGCCGATCCGCAGATCGCCGAAGTGGAAGACGGACGCGGCGAGCACCGCGTCGGCGCCCGCGGCGATCGCGGGCGGGAAGTGCTCCAGGCGTCCCGCGCCGCCGGACGCGATCACGGGCACCGTGACGTGCTTGCGGACGGCCGCGATCATCTCGATGTCGTAGCCGTCCTTCGTGCCGTCGGCGTCCATCGAGTTGAGCAGGATCTCGCCCGCGCCCAACTCGGCGGCCTCGTGCGCCCACTCGACGGCGTCGATCCCGGCGGACTTGCGGCCACCGTGCGTCGTCACCTCGAACGTGCCGGACTGCGTGCGGCGCGCGTCGACGGACAGGACGAGGACCTGGCGGCCGAACCGCTCGGCGATCTCGCGGATCAGCTCGGGGCGGGCGATGGCGGCCGTGTTCACGCCCACCTTGTCCGCGCCGGCCCGCAGCAGCTTGTCCACGTCGTCCGCCGTGCGGACGCCGCCGCCGACGGTGAGCGGGATGAAGACCTGCTCGGCGGTGCGGCGCACCACGTCGTAGGTCGTCTCGCGGTTGCCGGAGGACGCGGTGATGTCGAGGAACGTCAGCTCATCGGCGCCCTCGGCGTCGTACACCTTCGCCATCTCGACGGGGTCGCCCGCGTCGCGCAGGTTCTGGAAGTTGACGCCCTTGACGACCCGGCCGTTGTCCACGTCCAGGCAGGGGATGACCCGTACGGCCAGCGTCATGACGGTGTGTCTCCTCGGTACGCCTCCACCTCGACCTCGACGACCAGGCTCGGGTCGATGAAGCCGGAGACGATGATCATGGATGCGGCGGGGCGGACGGTGTCGAACAGCTCCTTGTGGGCCCGGCCCACGTCGTCCACATCGCGCGCATGGGTGATGTACATACGGGTGCGCACCACATGCTCGCTCCCGAGTCCCAGGGTCTTGAGGGCGTCGAACGCTGCCTGGAACGCGTTGAGCGTCTGCTCGTACGGCGTTCCCGCGTCGATGACGCCGTTGACCACGGACGTACAACCGGACACCAGGACAAGGCCGTTGGGCAGTTCGACCGCGCGCGAGTAGCCCACGGCCTCCTCCCACGGCCCGTCCGAGCCGACCCTGCGTACGCCGTCGCTCATGACGCCACCGCGGCGAGCGCCTCTTCCAGCGTGAAGGCCTTCGCGTACAGGGCCTTGCCGACGATCGAGCCCTCGACGCCGAGCGGGACGAGCTCGGAGATGGCGCGCAGGTCGTCGAGCGACGAGACGCCGCCGGAGGCGACGACCGGGCGGTCGGTGGCCGCGCAGACGTTCTTCAGGAGCTCCAGGTTCGGGCCCTGCAGCGTGCCGTCCTTGGCGATGTCGGTGACGACGTAGCGGGCGCAGCCCTCGGAGTCGAGGCGCGTGAGCGTCTCGTAGAGGTCGCCGCCGTCGCGGGTCCAGCCGCGGCCGCGCAGCGTGGTGCCGCGCACGTCCAGGCCCACCGCGATCTTGTCGCCGTGCTCGGCGATGACCTTGGCGACCCACTCGGGGGTCTCCAGGGCGGCGGTGCCGAGGTTGACGCGGGTGCAGCCGGTGGCGAGCGCGGCGGCGAGCGTGGCGTCGTCGCGGATGCCGCCGGACAGCTCGACCTTGATGTCCATGGCGCCGGTGACCTCGCCGACCAGCGCGCGGTTGTCGCCGGTGCCGAACGCGGCGTCCAGATCCACGAGGTGCAGCCACTCGGCGCCGGAGCGCTGCCACGCGAGGGCGGCCTCGAGCGGGGAACCGTAGGAGGTCTCCGAGCCGGACTCGCCGTGCACGAGACGTACGGCCTGGCCGTCGCGGACGTCGACGGCGGGGAGGAGTTCGAGCGTGCGGGACATCAGAGGGTTCCGATCCAATTCGTGAGGAGCTGGGCGCCGGCGTCGCCGGACTTCTCGGGGTGGAACTGTGTCGCCCACAGTGCGCCGTTCTCGACGGCGGCGATGAACGGCTCGCCGTGCGTGGCCCAGGTGACCTTGGGCGGGCGCATGTGGACGTTGCCGACCTCGAAGTCCCACTGCTGCACGGCGTAGGAGTGCACGAAGTAGAAGCGGGCGTCGCTGTCGAGACCGGCGAAGAGCTCGGTGTCCTGCGGCGGGCGGACCGTGTTCCAGCCCATGTGCGGGACGATCTCGGCCTTGAGGGGCTCGACCGTGCCGGGCCACTCGTCGAGACCCTCGGCCTCGACGCCGTGCTCGATGCCGCGCGCGAAGAGGATCTGCATGCCGACGCAGATGCCCATCACGGGGCGGCCGCCGGCGAGGCGGCGGTCGATGATCCAGTCGCCGCGCGCCTCCTTGAGGCCCTTCATGCAGGCGGCGAAGGCGCCGACGCCGGGGACGAGGAGGCCGTCGGCGTTGAGTGCGGTGTCGAAGTCGCGGGTGATCTCGACGTCCGCGCCCGCGCGGGCCAGGGCCCGCTCGGCGGAGCGGACGTTGCCGAACCCGTAGTCGAAGACGACGACCTTCTTGCCGGCCGTGCCGGCGGGCTTGGCTGAAGTCATGGCTGGCTGCTCCCTGCCCCTCAGTTCCAGTAGTCGAGCCGCAGGACGCCGGAGACCAGGCACATGGCCGCGGCGATGGAGAGCAGCGCGATCAGGCCCTTGGGCAAGCCCTGCTTGACGAAGGAGATGACGCCGCCGATCAGGAAGAGACCGACGACGATGAGGACGGTGTTGAGGCCGTTCATGGCTTAGAGGGCGCCCTTCGTGGACGGAAGGATGCCCGCGGCGCGCGGGTCGTGCTCGGACGCGTAACGCAGCGCGCGGGCCAGCGCCTTGAACTGGCACTCCACGATGTGGTGCGCGTTGCGCCCGTACGGGACGTGGACGTGCAGCGCGATCTGGGCCTGCGCGACGAACGACTCCAGGATGTGCCGGGTCATCGTCGTGTCGTACGAGCCGATCATGGGCGCCATGTTCTCGGGCTCGGTGTGCACCAGGTAGGGGCGGCCGGAGAGGTCGACCGTGACCTGGGCGAGCGACTCGTCCAGCGGGACGGTGCAGTTGCCGAAGCGGTAGATGCCGACCTTGTCGCCGAGCGCCTGCTTGAAGGCGGCGCCGAGCGCGAGGGCGGTGTCCTCGATGGTGTGGTGCGTGTCGATGTGCAGGTCGCCCTCGGTCTTGACCGTGAGGTCGAAGAGGCCGTGGCGGCCGAGCTGGTCGAGCATGTGGTCGTAGAAGCCCACGCCCGTGGAGACTTCGACCTTGCCGGTGCCGTCGAGGTCGATCTCGACGAGGACCGACGTCTCCTTGGTGGTCCGCTCCACCCTGCCTACGCGACTCATGCGTTCCGCTCCTTCTTGATTGCGCGTACCGCATCGAGGAACGCGTCGTTCTCGTCCGGGGTGCCCGTGGAGACACGCAGCCACCCGGGTACGCCGTTGTCCCGGACCAGGACGCCCCGGTCGAGGATCTGCTGCCACACCGCGTGCGCGGCACCTTCGCCTTCGAATCGGCCGAACTGCACGAAGTTGGCGTCCGAGTCGGTCACTTCGTAGCCCGTCGCCCGCAGCTCGGTCACCAGGCGGTCGCGCTCGTCCTTGAGCTGCTCGACGTACTTGAGGAGCGTGTCGGTGTGCTCGAGGGCGGCCAGCGCCGTGGCCTGGGTGACGGCCGACAGGTGGTACGGCAGGCGCACCAGCTGGACGGCGTCGACCACGGCGGGGGCGGCGGCCATGTAGCCGAGGCGCAGGCCCGCGGCGCCGAACGCCTTCGACATGGTGCGCGAGATGACGAGGTTCGGCCGGCCTTCGAGCAGCGGGAGAAGCGACTTCCCGTGGCTGAACTCGATGTAGGCCTCGTCGACGACGACCATGGACGGCTTGGCCGCCTGCGCGGCCTCGTACAGGGCGAGGACCGTCTCGGGCGGGACCGCGCTGCCGGTGGGGTTGTTGGGTGTCGTGATGAAGACGACGTCCGGGCGGTTCTCCGCGATGGCCTGCACGGACGCTGCCACGTCGATGGTGAAGTCCGCGCTGCGCGGTCCGGAGATCCAGCCGGTGCCGGTGCCGCGCGCGATGAGGCCGTGCATCGAGTACGAGGGCTCGAAGCCGATGGCGCTGCGGCCGGGGCCGCCGAAGGTCTGCAGAAGCTGCTGGATGACCTCGTTCGAGCCGTTGGCGGCCCAGACGTTCTCGATGCCGACGTGGTGGCCGCCGGTGCGCGTGAGATAGCCGGCGAGCTCGGTGCGCAGCTCGACCGCGTCCCGGTCGGGGTAGCGGTTGAGGTCGCGGGCGCTCTCGCGGACCCGCTCCGTGATCCGCTCGACGAGCGCCTCGGGCAGCGGGTAGGGGTTCTCGTTCGTGTTCAGGCGTACGGGTACGTCGAGCTGGGGGGCGCCGTACGGGGACTTGCCGCGCAGCTCGTCCCGTACGGGCAGATCGTCGATGCCGGTCACTGGCCGGGAACCTTCCATTCGAACCTTGCCTTGATCGCCGCGCCGTGCGCGGGCAGATCCTCCGCCTCGGCGAGCGTGACCACGTGGTGGGCGACGTCGGCGAGTGCGTCGCGCGTGTAGTCCACGATGTGGATGCCGCGCAGGAAGGACTGGACGGACAGACCGGACGAGTGGCAGGCGCAGCCGCCGGTGGGCAGCACGTGGTTGGAGCCCGCGGCGTAGTCGCCGAGGGACACCGGCGCCCAGGGGCCGACGAAGATCGCGCCGGCGTTCTTCACGCGCTGGGCGACCGCGGCGGCGTCGGCGGTCTGGATCTCCAGGTGCTCGGCGCCGTATGCGTCGACGACGCGCAGGCCCTCGTCGACCCCGTCGACCAGGACGATCGCGGACTGCCTGCCGCGCAGGGCCGGGAGGATCCGGTCGTCGATGTGCTTGGTGGCCGCGACCTGCGGCTCCAGTTCCTTCTCGACGGCGTCCGCGAGCTCGACCGAGTCGGTGACGAGGACGGCGGCGGCGAGCGGGTCGTGCTCGGCCTGGCTGATCAGGTCGGACGCGACGTGCGCCGGGTCGGCGGTGGAGTCCGCGAGGACCGCGATCTCGGTCGGGCCCGCCTCGGCGTCGATGCCGATGAGACCGGTGAAGTAGCGCTTGGCCGCGGCGACCCAGATGTTGCCGGGGCCGGTGACCATGTTCGCCGGGGGGCAGGACTCGGTGCCGTGCGCGAACATCGCGACGGCCGTGGCGCCGCCCGCGGCGTAGACCTCGTCGACGCCGAGCAGCGCACACGCGGCCAGGATCGTCGGGTGCGGCAGTCCGCCGAACTCTGCCTGGGCGGGGGACGCGAGGGCGATCGACTCGACCCCGGCCTCCTGCGCGGGCACCACATTCATGATCACGGAGGACGGGTAGACGGAGCGGCCGCCCGGCGCGTACAGGCCGACGCGCTCGACGGGCACCCACTTCTCGGTGACCGAGCCGCCGGGGACGACCTGCGTGGTGTGGGTGGTGCGGCGCTGCTCGCGGTGGACGATGCGGGCCCGGCGGATCGACTCCTCCAGGGCGGCGCGCACGGCGGGGTCGAGCTGCTCCAGGGCGTCCTGGAGGGCCTTGGCGGGAACCCGTACGGACTCCAGCTTCACGCCGTCGAACTGCTCCGCGTAGTCGATCAGCGCCGCGTCGCCACGATGATGCACGGCCTCGCAGATCGGACGCACCTTCTCGAGGGCGGCCTGAACGTCGAAGTCGGCTCGGGGCAGCAGGTCGCGCAGTGCGGGGCCCTCGGGGAGGGCGTCGCCGCGCAGATCGATTCGGGAGATCACGTGCTCAATTCTCGCAGACGTCACATCAGCGCCCGACGTCCGTATCAATGGCTGATACGGACCACCGCGTGAGAACGGAGGATGACCTTCACCAGTAGCGTTCAGGCCGTCACTCAGCGGGCATGAACAGTTGTACTAAACCCGCGAGTAGCGGAGCCGTACCGGGACGTGCGGGGCTCCGTGAGGATCCGGGGGTCTATGGGGTCTACGGGGAGGAAGACGAGTCGTGGTCGACGGTACCGGCATCGGTGATCCGCCGGACGGTCTCACGGGCGCCGAGATCGGCATGTGGCAGGCCTTCCGCAACGGCAGTGTCTACGACCTGAGCTCGGGCGACCCGGACGTGGACGACCCGCACGGCGGGCATGCCTGGGGGCCCGGCCGCAGCGTGCGGGCGCGGATCGTGGCCTGGCTGCTGCTCGACGGGCCGCCCGCGCTGTCGGGGCGTGTCGCGTCACTCAAGCTCAAGGGCGTACAGATCACCGACGTGCTCGACGTCGCGGGCGGCGGGGTCGTGCCGTACGTCGAGATGAAGCAGTGCCGCTTCGAGAAGGAGATCCTGCTTCCCGAGGCGCGGTTCACCACCCTGCGCCTGGTCGACTGCTCGATCCCCCGCCTGGAGGGCGCCCGCGTCCACACGGAGGGCGATCTGCATCTGCCGCGCTGCCGCTTCCACAGCGGTGTACGCCTCACCGACGCGCACATCGGCACGGACCTGCTGCTCAACCAGGCCGTCGTGTACCGCGACCGGCGCGGCAAGTCGATCATGGCGGACGGCATGTCCGTCGGCCAGGACCTCCAGGCCGAGATGCTGGAGACACACGGCGAGGTGAGCCTGCGCGGCGCGCAGATCGGCGTGTCGCTCAGCCTGCGCGGCAGCCGGCTCTCCAACGCGTACGGGCGCCGCGCGCTCAACGCTCCGCAGCTGACGGTCGAGCGGTCCCTGTATCTGACCCCCGCCGGTGTCGGCAATCCGCTCCAGACCAGCGGCACGACACCGGCCCAGGGCACCCGCGTGCAGCGCTTCGAGTGCCAGGGCGGGGTCCGGCTCGACGACGGCCGGTTCGGCGACGCCGTCGACCTCGACCAGGCACGCTTCCATCTGGAGAACGACCAGGAGGTGTCGCTGCGCCGCATCCAGACGCCCGAGCTGCGCTTCCTGTGCGAGCGGCCACAGCGCGGGCGGATCGTCCTGTCCGGCGCGAAGGTCGTCAACCTCATCGACAGGGCGGCGAGCTGGCCGGGCGCCGGCGGTCTGCGCGTCGGCGGCTTCACGTACGAGAACCTGATCCCCTCCGGCCCGTTCCCGCTGTCGCGGCGCCTGGAGTGGCTGTCGGCCGCGACTCCGGAGTACAGCCCGGAGCCGTACGAGAAGCTCGCGGCCGTGCTGCGCAACAGCGGCGAGGACGCCGACGCGCGCGAGGTGCTGCTCGCCAAGCAGCGCCGCCGCCGCGAGACACTGCCGCCCGCCGCGAAGATCTGGGGATACATCCAGGACTGGACGGTCGCCTACGGGTACCGCCCGGGGCGGGCCGCGGTGTGGATGGCCGTGCTCTGGGCGGCGAGCACGCTGGCCTTCTCCCACTCGTCGCCCCCGGCCATCAAACCGGGTGAGTCGCCGAACTGGAGTCCGGCACTCTTCTCGCTCGATCTCATCCTGCCCGTCATCGACCTGGGCCAGGACGGCTACTGGCAGCTGCGGGGCGGCTGGCAGTGGGCCGCGACCGCGTTGATCCTGCTCGGCTGGATCCTCGCCACGACGGTCGCCGCGGGGGCCACCCGGCTGCTCCGCAGAAACTGACCGGGCACCCTCCCATTTTTTGCCGGAACGCGGGCAACCATGGGCGTATTTCAGCCGTCATCCCAGCGCAACCATCAACCGAGCGACGGGGAGCGGGGTCCACACCTTGGCACTGCTGCGCGCCCTCATCCGCACCGCGCGGATGGTCCGCCACACCTCGGGTCTCGCGGCCGGCCTGCCCGCCGACGACGACGTCCTCCTGGACGTCCCCGACGAACGCCTCGCGCCCGCGCTCGTCGCCGCGGGCCGGGGCGAGTACGAGGCGGCCGCCAAGCTGCTCGCCGCCACCCGCGAGGCCGGCGAGTGGGAGAACAGGGACCGCTACGTCACCCGGCTCGCCGCCTTCGCCAGATCGCGCGGCGAATGGTTCGACGACTGGCGGTTCGCGGCGCCCCACGACCCGGACGCCCTCCTCGTCAAGGCCGAGCTGGAAGTCGCGCGCGGCTGGGAGTCGCCCGCCCGCGCCGAGCTGCTGCGCGAGGTGACGCCGCTGATCACCGCCGCCGCCGAGGGCGACCCCGGCGACCCGGTGCCATGGCGGGTCGCCCTCGACCACGCGCGCGGCACGAACGCCTCGCACACCGTCTTCGAGAAGCTCTGGGCCGAGGCCGTGCGCCGCTCCCCGCACCACTACGGCTGCCATGTGTCGGCGCTCCAGTACCTGTCGGCCGCCTGGTACGGCTCGCACCGCGAGTGCTTCGACTTCGCCGAGCGCGCGGCGCAGGACGCCCTGCCCGGTTCCCTGGTGCAGGCGCTCCCGGTGCGGGCCGCGTTCGCGTACCTGACGAGCCAGGAGGGCCCGGGACCGGCCGCGAAGGTGCCCCGCGAGCGCCTGGACGAGGCCGCCGACCTGGCGATCGCCCTGTCCCGCGAGTACACCGCCGACGACCCCTGGCCGGCCGAGGTCCGCAACCTCCTGATCTACGTCCTGGTCCGTCTGGAGCGCTGGTCCGACGCCCTGGAACAGCTGCGCCTGACCGGCCCGTACGCGACGTCGTTCCCCTGGGACCGGATCTCGGACGACCCGCTCGGACAGTTCCTGGAACTGCGCGACGGGGTACGGATCGAGGTCGCCGCGGCCCGTACGCTCGGGGGTCGCGACACCGGTCGCGGACCTCTCACCTCCGGCTCCCATTAGGCTTGACCGTCGTGACCACCGTCCGGCTTCCGCTCTTTCCGCTCAACTCGGTGCTGTTCCCGGGACTCGTGCTTCCGCTGAACGTGTTCGAGGAGCGCTATCGCGCCATGATGCGCGACCTGCTGAAGACCTCCTCCGGGGGTTCCGAGGCTTCCGGCGACCCCGCCGACTCCGACGAGCCGCGGCGGTTCGCCGTCGTGGCGATCCGCGACGGCCACGAGGTCGCGCCCAGCGCCCCCGGCATGCCGGACAAGGCGGCGAAGACCGCCGCCGAGGCGGGCCCGGCCGCGGGCTTCGGCGACGACCCGATCAAGGCCCTGCACGGCGTGGGCTGCATCGCGGACGCCGCGACGATCCGCGAGCGCGCCGACGGCAGCTTCGAGGTGCTCGCCACCGGCACGACCCGCGTGAAGGTGCACTCGGTCGACGCGTCGGGCGCCTATCTGACCGCCGAGGTCGAGGAGCTGCCCGAGGAGCCGGGTGACGAGGCGGGCGCCCTCGCCGAGGGCGTGCTGCGCGCCTTCCGCTCGTATCAGAAGCGGCTCGCGGGCGCCCGTGAGCGCTCCCTGGCCACGGGCGCCGACCTGCCGGACGACCCGTCCGTCGTGTCGTACCTGGTGGCCGCGGCGGCCGTCCTCGACGTGCCCACGAAGCAGCGCCTCCTCCAGGCCCCGGACACGGCGTCGCGCCTGCGCGACGAGCTGAAACTCCTTCGCGCCGAGACGGCGATCATCCGTAATCTGCCGTCCTTGCCGGCCGGCGACCTGACCCGGCAGGCGACCAGCCTCAACTGACGTGGCCGGTCCCGACTGACGTAAGGCATGAGGACGTTGGCGAAGAAGTCCAAGAAGCAGCAGTCCGGGGGTACTCCCGCGACCGTGGCGCTCACCGCCGCGGGCACGCCCTTCACGACGCACGCGTACGAGCACGACCCTGCCCATCCCTCGTACGGGGACGAGGCGGCGGAGGCGATGGGTGTCTCCCCCGACCGGGTGTTCAAGACGCTCGTCGCCGACGTGGACGGCGAGCTGACCGTCGCCGTCGTGCCCGTGGCCGGCCAGCTCGACCTGAAGGCCCTGGCCACGGCGGTCGGCGGCAAGCGGGCCGCGATGGCGGACCCGGCGGCGGCGGAGCGCACCACGGGCTATGTGCGGGGCGGCATCTCCCCGCTGGGCCAGCGCAAGAAGCTGCGTACGGTCCTGGACGACTCGGCGCGGGCGCACGACACGATCTGCGTCTCGGCGGGCCGCCGCGGCCTGGAGGTGGAGCTGGCCCCCACGGACCTGGCGACGCTCACGTCCGCGGTCCTGGCCCCCATCGGCCGCATCTGACGCCGCCGACCCCCGGCAACCCGGAATCCCCGCCACCTCTCGACGCACGACATGTCCTCGGCTAAATACCGAGGACATGTCGAAGAGGACGCGCAAGCGGAAGTGGCGGGTCAGGAAGCACAAGGCCAATCACGGGCGCAGGCCCGCCTGAGAGCCGCCCTCAGGGAGCCGGAGGGGTGTCCTGCGGGTAGTGGGTGTCGAAGTACGGGTCGGGATCGCGGGGCCCGAACAGGCCGGTCAGGCCGAGGTGGACGATCATCGCGGCGAGCGGCCAGGCGAGGAGCGCGCCCTTCGCGTTGAGTTCGAGCGGCGCGTCGAACGTGACGCCCTTGCCGACCTCCTTGGCGTGGGCCGCCACGTCCTGCGTCGGGCCGAGCCAGATCCCGAACCGCCAGGCGAGAAGCCCGCCGAGGAGTCCGCCGAGGGCCAGGGCGACGACGAGCGGTACGCCGCCGCGCTTGCGCCACAGGAACACGGCGACCGCGCTGACCACGCCGAACGCGACGCCGAGCAGGGTGAACGTTCCGTCGACGCCGACGGCCTGCTCGCCCTCGGTGTCCTTGAGGTAGACGGCCTGCGCGTCCGCGACGAGCGGCACGTGCGGCGCGAGCCACATCCACAGCGCCCCCAGGAGCAGCCCGCACACGGCCAGCGTGACCGTGACGACGGCGGCCTCCCGCAACTCGGTCCTCATCCCTGGCCCGTCCTCCTGGTGCTCGTGAGCGTGCGACGGCACAGCACCCGCGGGCCCGGAGGCCTGCCAGGGGTCGTGCTGGGGTTGCTGGGGTCGTGGCGTCAGCGGTGCGGTCACCCTGCCATCGTGCCAGGCGCCCGCGAACCGCGCGTCACCGGACGGCTGCCCGGCGGTATGCCCAGGTCGCGAGGGCCAGCGAGGCGACGCCGACGCCCGCGCAGACACCCAGATCGAGGAGCACGACGCCCCAGTCCGGATGCGCACCGAAGGTGCGGGCGAAGGCCTCGACGCCGTACGTCGACGGCAGCAGATCGCGCGCGTACTGGATGATCCCCGGCATGCGGTCGGCCGGCAGGACGCCGAGCAGGAGCGCCGCGGACATGCCCAACTGACCGAGCAGCGTGGCCAGTTCGGGCCGCGGCGCGAGCAGCCCGAGCGCGGCGCCGAGCCCGGAGAGCGCGGCACCGGCGAGCGGGATGACGGCGGCGAGCACCCACAGGTGCGCGAGCGGGAGCTGGAACATGACACAGCCGACGACGGCGGTCACCACGGTCCCCGGCACGGTGAAGGAGGCGTACGCACCGGCGGCGCCCAGCACCACGGCGGCGGGCGGCACGGGCAGTGTCGCGTAATGGTCGAGCCCGCCGGCGGCCCGCAACTGCCCGAAATACTGCGCGAGCAGATTAAGAGCCACAAACGCCACAACCAGCACACTGGACCCGGCGACAACGGCCTGGGCCTCCCGGCCCCCGTCCACCACGCCCCGCATCAGGATCATGATGCCGACGGACTGGAAGGTGGCGACGAAGAGCAGCGGGATCCTGGCGACGCGCGCCCGCGAGAGCTGAGCGCGGTACACGGCCGCGAGGGACGGCAGGAGCCGGGCCCTCGGGGCGAGCTCGCCGACGGCGTCAGCCTCGGCGCTCGGCCCGCTCGCGCCCGCCCGGGCACCGCCCTGAAGGACCTCAGCGGGTACGACACTCACGGTGCGCGACTCCTGTCGTGACTGTTCCGTCGGGTACTACGTCCATGGGGGCCGCCGTGTTCAAGACTTCACCAGCCCCTTGGCCTCGCCGCCGAGCGCCAGATACACATCTTCCAGGCTCGGCGTGGTCAGGGAGAAATCGTCAAGGGCGGCGAACGCGGGGCCGCCGGTGACGGCGGCGACGGCGGCCCGCGCCTCGTCGGGGCCGAGCCGCAGCGACCAACGGCGCCCGGACTCGACGGCAAAGGCCCGCAGCGCGGCGACGGCAGGCACATCGAGCGGCGCCCGTTCCCGCCACACGAGCTCGACGCGCACCTCGCCGGCGACCTTCTCCTTCAGCCCGGCCGGGGTGTCGCAGGCGATGACGCGCCCACGGTCCAGAACAGCGACGCGATCGAGCACGGTCTCGGCCTCGATGACGTTATGGGTGACCAGCACGACCGTGGCGCCGCTCTCGGCCCGCCGCCGGTCGACGGCGGCCCAGACGGCCCGACGGGCGACGGGATCCATCCCCGTGGTCGGCTCGTCCAGCACAAGCAGCGGCCGCTCCCCGACAAGGGCAGCAGCAAAGCAGGCAAGCCGCCGCTGCCCGCCGGAAAGCTTCTTCAGGGGCCGCGACGCGATCGCCCCGAGCCCCAGCTCCTCGACCACGGCGTCCCGCTCGGCGCGGGCCGTACGCAGATCGAGCCCCCGCAGCCGCCCGGTCGTCTCGGCGGCGAGCGACACGGTCAGCTCGTCCAGAGCGCTCGACTCCTGCCCCAGATAGGCAAGAATCCGCGAGGCCCGCTCCGGATACCGGACGATGTCGTGCCCCAGAATCCCGACGCTCCCGCTGTCGGGCCGCATCAGCCCGGTCAGCTGCCGTACGAGGGTGGACTTACCGGCGCCGTTCGGCCCGAGCAGCCCGAAGATCTCCCCGCGCCGGATCTCGAGGGACACCCCGTCGGTGGCCCGGATCGCGGCGCTCCCGGGCGCTCCGCGACGCCCGCGGGTGGCGGGATACGTACGCACGAGATCCCGCACGACGCACACCACATCCCCCCGTCGCCCTCTGGGGGCCGCCTGTGCCGTGCGCGTACTCACGAAGGACGAGAGTACGGGGTCGCACCCTCCCGACGACGCCCGGGTAGGGACATGCCACCGAAATCGGGACGCGCCCCGCACCCATCCACGTACAGGCACCGAGGGACCCCCCGCCCCAGAACAGCGGCACCCGCGACCGAACGAAAGGGGCCGGGCCGGTATGTCCGCCCGGAGCCGGCACACACTACTGACGCCTACGAAATCCGACGCCGAACCATCCAAGCGAGGACGGACATACCGGCGCGGCCCCGCACCCACCCACACGGCCCGGCGCGAGAACACCAGCCCAGCAAGGCCCGCACCCGACACCCGGCACCGGCACCGGCACCGGCACCGGCACGAGCGCCACCCCAGGCAGGACCGCCTCCTACTCCGCAGCAACCCGCTCCGCAGCGCTACGCACATCGACCTCGCGCCAGAACCCGGCCCGAATCGCATACCGATCGTGCTCGTCGATCTGATCGTCCTTATGGGCAAGGAGCCCGAACCGCGCGGCATACCGCAGCAGCTCCCCGTCAATGCGATGCGGCACCCGGGGATACATGGCGGACAGCTTCTGCAACTCCACCTGGTCCCCCAGCCGCTCCATCCACCGCCGGGCGAACACCTGCCCCACCTCGAAGGGGTCGCCCCCGACGGTGGTGATGTCCTCCTCGCGGTCGGCCCACCGCTGCTCCGCGGTGGTCAGCTGCGCCAGCGTCGGCAGGGACGCCGCGTCCGCGGACTCCCCCACGACCCCGGGCCGCTCGACCCACCCCTTGTCGGACGACCACCGCAGCGTCGCGTTGGCGGGGTGCTGCGCGGGATGGACCTGAGGATGCACGCCGAGCCCAGGAGCGGCACCTGGCCCCCGCAGGGCCGCGAGGTCCTTGGGCGTGGGCACGCCCTTCCCCACGCCACCCCGCTCGTCCTCGGTCCCTCCGCCGTCACCTTCACGCGCGGCGACCCCATGATCGGCACCGTCACCGCCCGCCGCACCCCCCGGCCCCCCGCCGGAGACGGAGGCGCCACCACCACCCGCCACATCGGACAGATCAGCGGAGCGCCCCGCCGCGGAGGCAAGCGCCGACTCGGGCAGCGGCGCGGACAGAATCGCCGCGATCTCCGGCCGCGGAGCGGGCTGCGGCGCACAGATCCCGCCGACTTCCTTGGCCCGCACGGCCTTGGTGATCCAGGCCCGGTCGAGCACGCGCCGCTCATCGGCCTCGGCGACGAGGTCCTCGGACTGGTTGTAGTCGCCGTCGGCGGCCTGCACGGCCCACAGGTGCACGGCGACCCCGTGCTCCTTCGCGGCCATCATGCCGGGCAGCAGATCGCCGTCGCCGGTGACGAGCACGATGTCGGAGCAGGCGCGATTACGGGCGAGTTCGGTCAGCTCGGCGTGCATCGCCGCGTCGACCCCCTTCTGCGCCCACCGCCCGTCGCTCCGCGTCAACGCGCCGAGCCGCACAGTCACGCGGGGCATCACGCGGAGCCGGCGGTGCTCGGGCTGGGGCACCCGGTCCGGCGCCCCGTCGAACCAGTAGATCCGCAGAAGTGGCCGCTCGGTGTCGGATTCGGCGCGCTCACGCAGCCCCTGGATGAGGGCGACGTGATCGACGGCGATCCGGGACCGGGACGGCTCCCCCGCGAGGAGACTCGCGGCGGCCCCCAGCAGGTAACCGGCGTCCACCAGGACGATGCAACGGTCCACGCGATCCACCCTCTTTCGCTGAATTACCGGCGTCCGGAGGTCCCACGGTGTCGACGATCGCGGGTTCGCTTCGGGTTTCCTTCGAGTCTGCCCGACCACGCGGAGGTTAACGGCCCGAACTCGATCTTCGGCGTGGCGGATCGGACGAATTCCCGAATCGGCCCGCTCACAGAACTCCCGATTGCGGCTCCGACAACGCCCTGACAGCGCTTATTACGCACGGTAATTCTCTGAAATGCGTGCCTCGTCAGCATATGTGAATCTGAATCCGGCCCTGGCCCCTAGACCCCCCGCAGGAGGCAGTCACCATGGCCAAGAACAAGAACCGCAAGCAGGGCGACCAGCGCAGCCGCGCTTCCGCCTCCGAGCAGGCGTCCGAGCAGGCCAAGTCGGCCGGTATGGAAGCCCAGTCGGAGATGCAGTCGCAGGCTCAGGGCACCCCCGCGGACGTTGCCCGTAAGCACCAGCGCCGCTTCGGCCACAACTGACGCCTTCCGCAAGGCAGGTAGCCCTTTGGGCACACAGTGAGGGACGTTCCCGGAATCTTCCGGGAACGCCCCTCACTCACGTAACCGCCAACGCCTCAGGCCCCGCAGCCTGCCGCCTCAGCCCGCCAGACAGGACGGCCCGAGCAGCACCTTGAGGTCGCCGAAGAGCGCGGGATCGGGCTGCACGCGGTGCCGGTCGAGCCGCAGCACCGTTGTCTTACGGGCCCCTTGGAGCTTGATCCGCACCTCGCTGTTGCCCTTGTGGTGGCTGAGGATCTCGCCGAGCCTGCTGACCATCGGCGGGGTCACCTTCACCGTGGGGATGGTGATCGTCACGGGCGCATTGGTCCCGGCGTTCGACAGGTCGGGGACCATGAGTTCCATCGCGACGAGGCGCGGCACGTCCTCGCGCTTGTCGAGGCGGCCCTTGACGAACACGACGGCGTCCTCGACGAGTTGGGTCGACACCAGCTGGTACGTCGCCGGGAAGAACATGCACTCGATGGAGCCGGCCAGGTCCTCGACGGTCGCGATGGCCCAGGCGTTGCCCTGCTTGGTCATCTTGCGCTGGAGGCCGGAGATGATGCCGCCGATGGTGACGATCGACCCGTCCGAGTAGTCGCCGCCGGTGAGCTGGCCGATGCCCGCGTCCGCCTTGTCGGACAGCACGTGTTCGAGTCCGAACAGCGGGTGGTCGGAGACGTACAGGCCGAGCATCTCGCGCTCCTGGGCGAGGAGATACGTCTTCTCCCACTCGTCCTCGGAGAATTCGACGTCGAGCCCGAAGCCCGGCTCGCTGCTGTCCTCCTCGCCCATGCCGCCGAAGAGGTCGAACTGGCCCTCGGCCTCCTTGCGCTTGACCTGTACGACGTTGTCGATCATCGGCTCGTACTGTGCGGTGAGGCCCTTGCGGGTGTGCCCCATCGTGTCGAACGCGCCTGCCTTGATCAGCGATTCAGTGGTGCGCTTGTTGCACGCGGCGGCCTCGACCTTGTCGAGGTAGTCGGGGAAGGAGGCGTACTTCCCCTTCGCCTTGCGGCTGCGGATGATCGACTCGACCACGTTCGTACCGACGTTACGGACGGCGGAGAGGCCGAAGAGGATCACGTCGTCGCCCTGGGCGGCGAAGTTGTGCTCGGACTCGTTCACATTCGGCGGGAGGACCTTGATGCCCATGCGGCGGCATTCGTTGAGATAGACCGCGGACTTGTCCTTGTCGTCCTTCACCGACGTGAGCAGCGCGGCCATGTACTCGGCCGGGTAGTTCGCCTTGAGGTAGGCGGTCCAGTAGGTGACAAGGCCGTACGCGGAGGAGTGCGCCTTGTTGAACGCGTATCCGGCGAACGGCACCAGGACGTCCCACAGGGCCTGGATCGCCGCGTCGGAGAAGCCCTTCTTCTTGGCGCCCGCCTGGAAGAGGACGAAGTTCTTCTCCAGCTCCTCCGGCTTCTTCTTGCCCATCACGCGGCGCAGGATGTCGGCCTCGCCGAGCGAGTAGCCGGCGATGATCTGGGCGGCCTTCTGCACCTGCTCCTGGTACACGATGAGGCCGTAGGTGAGACCCAGGGTCTCCTTCAGCGGCTCTTCGAGCTCCGGGTGGATCGGGGTGATCTCCTGGCGCCCGTTCTTGCGCTCCGCGTAGTTCGTGTGCGAGTTCATTCCCATCGGGCCCGGCCGGTACAGGGCCGAGACGGCGGAAATGTCCTCGAAGTTGTCGGGCTGCATCTGGCGGAGCAGGGAGCGCATCGGGCCGCCGTCGAACTGGAACACGCCGAGCGTGTCACCGCGGCAGAGCATCTCGTACGTCTTGGGGTCGTCCAGCGGCAGGGCGAGCATCTCCAGGTCGACGCCCTTGTTGGCCTTCACCATCTT
Source organism: Streptomyces sp. NBC_01003 (assembly GCF_045162695.1). Classification (NCBI taxonomy): domain Bacteria; kingdom Bacillati; phylum Actinomycetota; class Actinomycetes; order Kitasatosporales; family Streptomycetaceae; genus Streptomyces; species Streptomyces sp. NBC_01003. Next base: position 7,247,945 of record NZ_CP108707.1, on the reverse strand, counting down.
GACGGCGTCGTCCATGATCGTGAGGTTGCGCAGGCCGAGGAAGTCCATCTTCAGCAGGCCGAGCGACTCGCACTGCGGGTAGTCCCACTGCGTGATGGTGACGCCGTCGGTGTGCCGCGTCCAGAGCGGGGCGTGGTCGACGATGGGCTCGCTGGACATGATGACGCCGGCGGCGTGCACGCCCATCTGCCGGACCAGGCCCTCGACGCCCTTGGCGGTGTCGATGACCTTCTTGACGTCCGGCTCGTTCTCGTACATCCCCCGGATCTCGCCCGCCTCGCTGTAGCGCGGGTGGGCGGGGTCGGTGATGCCCGACAGGTCGATGCCCTTGCCGAGGACGTCGGCGGGCATCGCCTTGGTGAGGCGGTCGCCCATCGCGTACGGGTAGCCGAGGACGCGCGCGGAGTCCTTGATCGCGTTCTTGGCCTTGATCTTTCCGTAGGTGCCGATCATGGCGACCTTGTCGGCGCCGTACTTCTCGGTCACGTACCTGATCACTTCGACGCGCCTGCGCTCGTCGAAGTCGATGTCGACATCGGGCATGGAGACGCGCTCGGGGTTGAGGAACCGCTCGAAGATCAGTCCGTGCGTGATCGGGTCGAGGTCGGTGATGCCCATGGCGTACGCGACGATCGAACCGGCCGCCGAACCACGGCCCGGGCCCACCGCGATCCCGTTGTTCTTGGCCCACATGATGAAGTCGGCGACGACCAGGAAGTACCCGGGGAACCCCATCTGGATGATGATGTCCATCTCGTACTCGGCCTGCTTCTGCCGGTCCTCGGGGACGCCGCCCGGGTAGCGGCGGCCCATGCCGACCCGGACCTCCTCCTGGAACCAGGTGACCTCGGTGAAGCCGTCCGGGATCTCGAACTTGGGCATCAGGTCGCGCTTCTCGAACATGCCCGTGGTGTCGATCTGCTCGGCGACCAGGAGCGTGTTGGCGCAGCCCTCCTGCCAGGCGTCCGAGGAGTCGATGGCGTACATCTCGTCGGTCGTCTTGAGGTAGTAGCCCGTGCCGTCGAAGCGGAAGCGGTCCGGGTCCGAGAGGTTCTTGCCGGTCTGGATGCAGAGCAGGGCGTCGTGCGCGGTCGCCTCGTGCGCGTACGTGTAGTGCGAGTCGTTCGTCACCAGGGGCGGGATGCCGAGCTTCTTGCCGACCCGCAGCAGGTCGTCGCGGACCCGGCGCTCGATGTCGATGCCGTGGTCCATCAGCTCCAGGAAGTACCGGTCCTTGCCGAAGATGTCCTGGTACTCGGCCGCCGCCTTGACCGCCTCGTCGAACTGGCCGAGGCGAAGGCGCGTCTGGAGCTCACCGGACGGGCAGCCGGTCGAGGCGATGAGCCCCTCCGACCACTGGGAGATCGTCTCCTTGTCCATGCGCGGCCACTTCGTCAGCCAGCCCTCCGCGTACGCGTCCGAGGACAGCTTGAAGAGGTTGTGCAGGCCCGTGCTGTTCGCCGCCCAGATCGTCTTGTGGGTGTAACCACCCGAGCCGGAGACGTCGTCCCGCTTCTGGTGCGGCTGGCCCCACTGGACCTTGCGCTTGTTGCGCCGGGACTCGGGGGCGACGTACGCCTCGATCCCGATGATCGGGACGACCCCGGACTTCTTCGCCGTGTGGAAGAAGTCGTACGCCCCGTGGAGGTTGCCGTGGTCGGACATGGCGATGTGCGTCATGCCCATTTCATTGCAGGCGTTGAACATGTCCTTGAGCCGCGCGGCACCGTCCAGCAGCGAGTACTGGGTGTGGACGTGCAGGTGCGTGAACGGCGGCTTTGACACGACTTCGGCCTCCAACGAAAACGGACGGAAACGGACCGGTGACGGGCAGCGGTCAGTCTCGGGGGACAGCTTGGAAGTCTACGGGTGGCCGCTGACAACCGACGGGCACTCAGGGGTACGGTCGTGCGTTGGACAGGGCAGCACAGCTGTCCCCCACGTCACGATCCACGGTCACCATCCACCGTCACCCCCGACGGCACAGCCCGCACCAGGAGGCACCCCGCGATGTCGGTCCCGCAGCCCACCGCTGAGCAGCGCGGCGAGCAGATCCTCACCGTCTTCGACACCGCGTTCGGCGAGCTCCTGGCCGCCGACCCCGCGGCGTTCCGGGTCAAGTTCCGGAAGATGGCCTCGTCCGCCTTCGCGTTCTACCGCGGCACGGCGTGCCTGTTCTACGCGGACCTGGAGCGCGAGCGGCACGGCGGCCCGTACCTGGACGACCGCACGGGCCGGGTGTGGATCCACGGCGATCTGCACGCGGAGAACTTCGGCACGTACATGGACTCCACGGGCCGCCTGATCTTCAATGTGAACGACTTCGACGAGGCGTACGTCGGCCCCTTCACCTGGGACCTCAAGCGCTTCGCCGCCTCCGTGGCGCTGATCGGCTACTCCAAGGCACTCAGTGACGAGCAGATCACCGAGCTGGTGGGCACGTACGCGGGCGCGTACCGCGAGCGGATCCACGCGCTGGCGACGGGCGCGAAGACCGACGAGGTGCCGCCCTTCACCCTGGACACCGCCGAGGGCCCGCTCCTGGACGCGCTGCGCGACGCCCGCTCCCTGACGCGCTTCGGGCTGCTCGACTCGATGACCGAGATCCGTGACTTCGAGCGCCGCTTCGCGCCCGGCGGCGGCTCCATCGAGCTCGACGCGGCCACGCGCTACAAGGTCCTCGCGGCCTTCGACGGGTATCTGGAGACGCTCCCCGAGTCGTCCCTGACCCGTCCCGACTCGTACCGCGTGAAGGACGTCGTGGGGCGGCGCGGCATCGGCATCGGCTCCGCGGGCCTGCCCTCGTACAACATCCTTCTGGAGGGCAACAGCGACGCCCTGGAGAACGATGTCGTGATCTATCTCAAGCAGGCGCAGACGCCGGCCGTGTCGCGGCACATCACCGACGCGGCGATCCGCGACTACTTCGAGCACGAGGGCCACCGAACGGTGATCTCGCAGCGCGCCCTGCAGGCGCACGCGGACCCGTGGCTGGGCTGGACCGAACTGGACGGCTCGGGGCAGCTGGTCGCCGAGGTCTCGCCGTACGCGGTGGACCTCGACTGGTCGGACATCGACGACCTGGACGAGATCGCCGCCGTCGTCGCCGACCTCGGCCGGGCCACGGCGACGATGCACGCGGCGGCCGACGACCTGTCCGGGCAGTCCCTGGTGCCGTTCTCCACGGAGCGGGCCATCGACGCGGCGATCGCGGCGGACGAGGACGGCTTCGCGGGCCTCCTGGTCGACTTCGCGCACGACTACGGCGCACGCGCGCGTGCGGACCACCAGATCTTCGTGGACCTCTTCCGCAACGGCCGGATCCCGGGCCTGTAGGCCACACGGGCCGACAACGCTCCCGTAACGCACAGCGACCCTTTAGGGGTCCCTTACAGGAACGCATGGCACACTCCTCCGCGATGGACGACATATCCGGGACCCAGCTCAGAGCCGTGCGCGCGGCGCTCTTCACGGCGCTCGTCGTGATGCTCTCCGCCGCGTCGCACGTCCTGCTGTCCCGGGTCCCCCTTCCGGTGGTGACGATGGCGGCCACGGCCTTCGCCGTCTTCGTCCTCGCGTACGCGCTGGCGGGCCGCGAGCGGAGCTTCGGCCGGATCGCGGCCCTGCTCGTCCCGCTGGAGCTGGCCGCCGACACGGTGTTCACCACGGGCCAGCACGTCTGTTACGGCGCGGCGGGCGGGCCCGTCGCCGGGCCGCTGCGCGCGGTCGGCCTCGACGTCCTGTGCGGCGGCAGCGTCGGCGCGCCGCTGGCCCGCATGACCGGCGGACACACCGACAAGGCCGCCACGCTCCTCGCGCACACCGACCCCGCCGCCGCCTGGCTGCTTCTCGGCGCGCATGTCGCCGTGGGCCTCCTCGCAGCCGCCTGGCTGCGCCGCGGCGAGCAGGCGCTGGCCCAGCTGCTGCGCGCGGTCGCCGGGTTCACCTTCCGGCCGCTGCTGGTCGCCTTCGCCGCGGTGCGGGCCCACCTGGAGCCCGTACGCCGCCTGCCGCGGCGCCCCGCGCGCCGGGTGCGGGCCGCGCGTACGCAGCTGTGGGCGCACTCCGTGGGACGGCGCGGACCGCCGTGCGTGGCCCTGGCCGCCTGAGGCCCGGTCCCAGCACAGCAGTCCCCCCGATGACTTCGCAGAACCCACACGGAGAACGATCATGAGCCAGAGGAACAGCCAGGCCGCGAAGACTGCCGCCCGAGAGCGGCTTCGCGTCGAGCGCGAGCGGCAGGCCAAGAAGGAGAAGACGAAGCGGCAGGTGAAAGTCGCCGGAGCCGTCGTCGCGGTCCTCGCGATAGCCGGCGGCATCGGCTTCGCCGTGATGCAGGGCAACAAGCCCGGCTACTGGGAAGCCGCGAAGGACGACAAGCTGGTCGCGCCCAAGAACACCACGGGCAAGAACAACACGACGGTGACCCTCGGCAAGGACTCCGCCAAGAAGACGCTCATCGCCTACGAGGACTCGCGCTGCCCGGTCTGCGCCGCCTTCGAGCAGACGGTCGGCCCGACGGTGAAGAAGGACCTCGACGACGGCAAGTACAAGATCCAGTACGTCGGCGCCACCTTCCTCGACAAGAACCTCCAGGGCGAGGGTTCCAAGAACGCGCTCAGCGCGCTCGGCTCCGCCCTGAACGTCTCCAAGGACGCCTTCTGGGACTTCAAGGAGGCGCTGTACTCCACGAAGTGGCACCCGGAGGAGACGGACGACAAGTTCAAGGACGACGCCTACCTCATCAAGATCGCGAACACTGTCCCGGAGCTGAAGAACAACTCGGCCTTCCAGAAGGACGTCAAGGACGGCACCTTCGACAAGTGGGCGCTGGAGATGTCGAAGAACTTCGACGACAACAAGTACGGGGTCCAGGGCACCCCGTCGTTCGTGATGGACGGCAAGCAGATCACCGGCTCCGACGGCAAGACCGCGCCCAGCACCGTCGCCGACTACAACACCGCGGTCGACAAGGCGCTCAAGGGCTGACGCGAACCGGCGGCCTCACCGGCTGACGCGCCGTCGAAGTGTGGGCGAACTCTTCGGAGTTCGCCCACACTTTGCTCTTACCGGTCAGTAATGTGATCGCCTGTGACCAGTCGACTCAACATAGACAGCCCTCTCGCCACCGCTGCCGGGACGGCCAACGCCCTTGCCCCGCGCCGCCGTTCGGTCGTGAAGGCCGCCGCCGCCACGGCAGGCGCCGCCGCCCTCGCCCCGCTCGCCACCGCGCCCGCCGCGCACGCGGCCGACGGGCCCGCCTTCCTGCACGGCGTCGCGTCGGGCGACCCGCTGCCCGACGGCGTCCTCCTGTGGACGCGCGTGACGCCCACCCCCGACGCCGTGCCCGGCTCCGGCAAGGGCCCCGACACGGACGTCCGCTGGGAGGTCGCCCAGGACAAGGACTTCCGGCAGGTCGTCGCCCACGGCACCACCACCGCCCGGGCGTCCGCCGACCACACCGTCAAGGCCGATGTAAGGGGCCTGCTCCCGGCGAGCGTCTATTACTTCCGCTTCTCTGTAGAGGGCACCCAGGGCGCCGCGTCCCCTGTGGGCCGTACGCGCACGGCGCCCGCGCTCGACGCGCAGGCCGCGGGCGTCCGGTTCGGCGTGGTCTCGTGCGCCAACTGGGAAGCCGGCTACTTCTCCGCGTACCGCCATCTCGCCGCCCGCACCGACCTGGACGCGGTCCTCCATCTCGGCGACTACATCTACGAGTACAAGAGCGGCGAGTACCCCGAGGCCAAGTACGTCGTACGACAGCACGAGCCGCGGCACGAGATCCTCACGCTCGCCGACTACCGCGTGCGCCACGGCCTGCACAAGACCGACGCCGACGTGATGGCCGTGCACGCAGCGCACCCGCTGATCGCCATCTGGGACGACCACGAGTTCGCCAACGACGCCTGGTCGGGCGGGGCCGAGAACCACACGCCGGACACCGAGGGCGACTGGGCGGCGCGCCAGCAGGCCGCCAAGCAGGCCTACTTCGAGTGGATGCCGGTGCGCCCGTCCACCGCGGGCACCGTCTACCGCCGCCTGCGCTTCGGCAAGCTGGCCGATCTGCACCTGCTCGACCTCCGCTCGTTCCGCTCGCAGCAGTCGACCGTCGGCAACGGCGACGTGGACTCCCCCGAGCGCTCGATCACCGGCCGCGCCCAGCTCGACTGGCTGAAGGCGGGCCTGGCCGCATCCGACGCCTCGTGGAAGCTGGTCGGCACCTCGGTGATGATCTCGCCGGTCGCCTTCGGCTCGCTGCCGGCCCATCTGCTGGAGCCGCTCGCCGAGTTGCTCGGCCTGCCGACGGGCGGCCTCGCGATCAACGTCGACCAGTGGGACGGCTACACGCACGACCGCAAGGAGCTGATCGGGCACCTGCGGGACAAGGCGATCCGCAACACGGTCTTCCTCACCGGCGACATCCACATGGCGTGGGCGAACGACGTGCCGGTAACGGCCGGAACGTATCCGCTCTCCCCGTCCGCGGCCACGGAGTTCGTCGTCACCTCGGTGACCTCCGACAACCTCGACGACATCCTGCACGTGGCTCCGAACACCATCTCGACGGTGGCGGAGGGCGCCATCAAGGCGGCCAACCGCCATGTGAAGTGGCTGGACATGGACGCGCACGGCTACGGCGTCCTCGATGTCACCGCCGAGCGCTCGCAGATGGACTACTACGTCGTCTCCGACCGCAAGGATCCGGCCGCGACGGCCTCCTGGGCCCGCTCCTACCGCACCCTCAACGGCACGCAGAAGGTCGAGCGGGTGAACGCGCCGGTGCGCTGACCCGAACCTCGGGTGGCGGACGAGGGGCCAATTCCGGCCACTCATCGGCGCGTTAAGAACAGATCACACCGCTACGGCGGGTGGTGCTGTCCGCGGATCGAATGCGGACACACCACCCGTCGCGGTAACCGCTCCCGTTACGTACGGATCTCAAACTCCGGACGCCACACGAAAATTTCTTCCCAATGCCCTGAATTGCCGGAGGAAGCACGGTAATTGATTGGGCCAGAACTTCGCTCTTCAAGGAATGACATGGCCACGTAATCTCCCCGCGGCGGCGAGGAAGTTCCTCCCCCCACCCGTCCGCGAGGAGTCCGCATGACCACGCTTGCCCGAATATCTCCGCTGATGCGCCGCCGGCTGATCGGCACCGCCTTGGTGGCCGGAACCCTGGCCATCGCCCCGCTGTCCGCCCCGTCGGGCAGCGCCGCGACCGCCAAGGCGTCGGCCTCGGCGGAGAAGTGCGCCGACAGCGGCAACGCCGTGGCACGCGAGAAGAAGCCCACAGGCGCCGACCACGCGCAGGAGCCGAACGAGGTCAGCGCGGCCAAGGCCAAGTCCATGGACGCGGACATGCAGCGCAGACTCGACAAGATGCGTGCCGACGGAACGCTCTCCAGAGGCCTCGCCGCCGCGTCGACCACCATCCCGGTCTACGTCCACGTCATCCACGACGGCACGACCGGCAAGCTCACGTCGACCGACATCACCAAGCAGATCGACGTCCTGAACGCGGCCTACAGCGGCCAGGGAACCGGCAACAACGACTCGGGCTTCACGTTCACGCTGGCCGGCACCGACTACACGGACAACGCGGCCTGGTACAACGGCATCACGCCCGGCTCCGCCGCCGAGAAGTCCATGAAGTCGACCCTGCGCAAGGGCGGCGCGGGCGCGCTCAACTTCTACACGGCCAACCTCGGCCAGGACCTCCTCGGCTGGGCGACCTTCCCGTCCTCGTACAAGTCGAACCCGTCCGACGACGGCGTGGTCGTCCTCGACACCTCGCTGCCCGGCGGCTCGGCCACCAACTACAACGAGGGCGACACCGGAACCCACGAGATCGGCCACTGGATGGGGCTGTACCACACGTTCCAGGGCGGCTGTAACGGCAACGGTGACTACGTCTCCGACACCCCGGCCGAGAAGAGCGCCGCGTTCGAGTGCCCGACCGGGCGCGACACCTGCACCAACAAGACGGGTGTCGACCCGATCCACAACTTCATGGACTACACCTACGACTCCTGCATGTACCAGTTCACCGCAGGCCAGGTGCAGCGGATGAAGGACAGCTGGACGGCGTACCGCGCGGGCTAGTCGCCTAGAGCGAATCGAGGAAGCCGAGCGCCACCCGCCAGGTGGCCTCGGCCGCCTCCGCGTCGTAGTCCGGCAGTTCGGGGTCGGTGTAGAGGTGACCGGCGCCCGGGTAGCGGTAGACCTCCACGTCGGCGCCGGTCCGGCCCATCTGGAGGTACCAGGCGCTCAGCCAGTCGTCCGTCTCGAACGGGTCGGGCTCGGCGACGTGCAGCTGTACGGGCAACTCGTCGACGGAGGCGTTCTCGGCGATGTCCGAGGTGCCGTGCAGGAGCAGCAGGCCGCGCGCCTTGTCGTCACCGAGGGCCAGGGTCTGCGCGATCGAGGCGCCGAGGGAGAAGCCGGCGTAGACGAGCCCGCGCTCGGAGTACGGAGCGGCAGCGAGGATGGCGCGCTTGAGCAGCTCGTCCTTGCCGATCTCCTCGTTGAAGGCCATGCCCTCCTCGACGGTGTCGAAGGTGCGGCCCTCGAAGAGGTCCGGGGTCCACACCTCGTGTCCGGCGGCCCGCAGCCGGTCGGCCGCGTCACGGACGGCGGGACGCAGGCCGTACGTCGAGTGGAAAAGCATGATGTTCATGGGGCCCATGGTGCCATCCGGGCGCGCCCGTCACCGTCAGCGGCCGCGCCCCTCAGCGCAGGCTGCGCACGTCGAGGTGGCGCAGCACGCGGTCCACGATCTCGGGGTCGGCGCCCGGTTCGCTGCGCGCCGCGAGCACCTCGTGGCGGGCCGCGGAGAGCATCTCGTTCTGGATGCGGCGCACGCGCTTGATCCTTGAGAAGCGCTTGGCCTGCGCCTCCTTGCGTTCCTCGCTGCCCAGTTCGGGGTCGATGCGCAGCCCGATGTCGTAGGCCCTGCGGGCCATCTGGTCGGAGAGGTCGTCGGGCAGCTCCTCGACCTCCTCGATCTCCTTGAGGCGGCGTTTGGCGGCCCTGGCCGCGCGGAGCGCGAGCTGCTGCTCGAACTCCTTCTCCTTCTCGGCGTCCGCCTTGACCCCCAGCTTCTTCACCAGCCAGGGCAGGCTCAGCCCCTGGAGCACGAGGGTGCCCATGATGACGCCGAACGCGATGAAGACGATCTCGTCGCGGTCGGGGAACGGTGACTTGTCGTCCATCGTGAACGGGATGGCGAGGGCCAGCGCGACGGAGGCGACCCCGCGCATTCCGGCCCACCACATGATCACGGTCTCGCGCCAGGAGATGGGGATGTCCTCGTCGAGATCCCGCCGCGCATGCAGACGCCGCGTCAGCCAGGTAGCCGGAAGCAGCCACAGCAGGCGTACGAAGATGACGACCGCCACGACGGTGCCGGCCCAGCCGAGCATCTCGCCCCAGCGGCCGGACGCGGTCCTGATCGCGTTGTGCAGTTCGAGGCCGATGAGGCCGAAGGCGACGCCGGTGACGAGTGTGTCGACGATGTCCCAGAAGGCGCGGCCGGTCAGCCGGGTCATGACGTCGTCCGCGTCGAACGCGTACTCGGCGAGGAAGAGCGCCGTGACGAGTACGGCGAGCACCCCGGAGCCGTGCAACTCCTCGGCCAGCACGTACGAGGCGTACGGCATCAGGAGGGTCAGGCCGATCTGGAGCGTGGAGTCGTCGAGGAAGTCCATCAGCTTGTTCGCGGTCCAGCCGATCACGAGCCCGACGACGAGCGCCACGACGGCGGACAGGAGCAGCGAGACGACGGCCTCCGGCCACGAGAAACTGCCGCTCACGACGGCGGCGATGGCCACGTGGTAGAGCACGATCGCGGTCACGTCGTTGAACAGGCCCTCTCCCTCCAGGGTCGACACCAGGCGGCGGGGCAGGCCGAGTTGGCCGGCCACCGCGGTCGCGGCGACGGGGTCGGGCGGTGCGACGAGGGCGCCGAGCACGACGGCCGCGGCGATCGGCAGGCCCGGCACGATGGCGTTGGCGACGAACGCGACGGCCGCCGTGGTGACGAAGACCAGGGCCACGGCGAGCAGGAAGATCGGTCTCTTGTTCGCGGCGAACTGGCGCCATGACGTGCGCTTCACGGCCGCGTAGAGCAGGGGCGGCAGCAGGATCGGGAGGATCAGGTCGGGCGGGACCTCGACGTTCGGCACGACCGGGAGGAGCGCAAGGCTGATGCCGAGCAGCGTCATCAGCACGGGCGCGGGCAGCCCGAGCCGGTCTCCGAGCGGCACGCTCAGCACGGCCCCGAGCAACAGCACGAACAGCAGGGCCAACTGATCCACGGTGCGCACCCCGGCGAGTAACGGCGGTCAAGCCATCGGACGATCAAGTCCCCAGCGTGCCACGCACGTCGCTCTGTGGTGATTTGTGGCGCGAGTCGGTGCCGTTGGGACCAGGCCGCGCGGCCCTGGGGTCTTTCGTTCGGATCAGGCCGGATCACAGAACCCGCGAGCCCGGCGTGATCCAAACGAGAGGCCCTAGGGGGCGTCCGGCTGTCCCAGCGCCTTCCGCATCGCCCGGTGCGGAATCCCCGCGTCGGGAAACTCCGGCCCGTACACGGCATAGCCGAGGCGCTCGTAGAACCCCAGCGCATGTGTCTGCGCGTGCAGGTCCACGGCGACGAGCCCACGCTCCGCCGCGGCGTCCTCGATGGCCCGCACGAGGGCCGCGCCCACGCCGAGCCCGCGCGCGGCCTTCGCCACCGCGAGCCGACCGAGCGCGCCGACCCCGGCGTCCCCGCCGTTCTTCGCCACTGCGGCGGCGCCGGTCAGCAGTCGCCCCGTGCCGAGCGGCTCACCGTCGGCGCGCAGCGCCAGCACGTGCACCGTGCCCGAACCGGCGTCGTACTCGTCGTACTCGAGCTCCTGAGGAACCCGCTGCTCGATAACGAAGACCTCCTGGCGCACGGCGAAGCACGCCTTGCGGTCGGCCTCGCTGTCGGCGACCCGCACCACGTACCCGGAAGAGGGCTGCGGCGCGGTCACGAGCTCTCGGCCCGGACGCGGTCCAGGGCCGTCTGCAGGTCCTCGGGGTAACTGCTGGAGAACTCGACCCACTCGCCGTCGGCCGGGTGCTCGAAGCCGAGGCGCACGGCGTGCAGCCACTGCCGGGTGAGGCCGAGCCGCTTGGCGAGCGTCGGGTCGGCGCCGTACGTCAGGTCGCCGACGCAGGGGTGCCGGTGGGCGGACATGTGCACGCGGATCTGGTGCGTGCGCCCCGTCTCCAGCTTGATGTCGAGGAGGCTGGCGGCGCGGAACGCCTCGATGAGGTCGTAGTGCGTGACGGAGGGCTTGCCCTCGGCCGTCACGGCCCACTTGTAGTCGTGGTTCGGGTGGCGCCCGATGGGGGCGTCGATCGTGCCGCTCATCGGGTCCGGGTGGCCCTGCACCAGCGCGTGGTAGCGCTTGTCGACGACGCGCTCCTTGAACTGGCGCTTCAGCGTCGTGTACGCGCGCTCCGACTTGGCGACGACCATGAGGCCGGAGGTGCCGACGTCGAGCCGGTGGACGATGCCCTGGCGCTCGGCGGCGCCGGACGTGGAGATCCGGTACCCGGCGGCAGCGAGGCCGCCGATCACGGTCGTCCCGGTCCAGCCGGGGCTGGGGTGCGCGGCGACGCCGACCGGCTTCATGATCACGACAATGTCGTCGTCGTCATGGACGATCTCCATGCCCTCGACGGGCTCGGCGACGATCTGCACCGGGGCAGGCGCCTGCGGCATCTCCACCTCGAGCCAGGCACCGCCGTGCACCCGCTCGGACTTCCCGACCACCGAGCCGTCGACCGCGACCTTCCCCGCCGCGGCGAGCTCGGCGGCCTTGGTGCGGGAGAAGCCGAACATGCGGGAGATGGCGGCGTCTACGCGCTCGCCCTCCAGGCCGTCGGGCACGGGCAGGGTTCGGATCTCGGGAATCGTGCTCACCCATTGAGTATGCAGGAGCCCGCCGACACTCCGGACCGCGCGAGGGGAAAGCCCCAGGTCGCTCAGTCCTTGTGGACGGTCCCGTCCGGGTCGAGGCCCCGGAACGACAGGAGCACGATCAGGATGCCGCCGCACACGATCGCCGAGTCGGCGAGGTTGAACACGGCGAAGTTCTTCGGCGCGATGAAGTCGACCACGGCCCCTTCGAAGACGCCGGGCGAACGGAAGATCCGGTCGGTGAGATTGCCGAGCGCCCCGCCGAGGAGCAGCCCGAGCGCGATCGCCCAGGGCAGGCTGTAGAGCTTGCGGGCGAGCCGGGCGATCACGACGATCACGGCCGCGGCGATCACGGTGAAGATGATCGTGAAGGCCTCGCCGATGCCGAACGCGGCGCCCGCGTTCCTGATCGCCTCGAGCCGCAGCCAGTCACCGAGGAGCTCGATCGGCTCGTGGTGCTCCAGCTTCGCGACCACGATCATCTTGCTGACCAGGTCGAGGGCGTACGCGAGGGCGGCCACCGCGAACAGCACGGCGATCTTCCGCTTGCCCTTGGGCCGCTCCTGGGCCTCCCCGCCGTTGTCCGGCCCGTCTGCCCCCGCATCCGGGGTGTCCGGAGTACCGATGACGCGCTCCGCCTCTGCCACGTGAGTCCCTCAACCTAGGTACCTGACTGAGGACGAGAGTACGGCACACACGTACGCCCTCAGCAGCCCAGGAGCGACTCCATGACGGAGCGCGCCGCCGGGTCAGTAACGGCGCTCCTGCTTCTGCTTGCACTCGACGCACAGGGTCGCCCGCGGGAAGGCCTGCATCCGCGCCTTGCCGATCGGGTTCCCGCAGTTCTCGCAGATCCCGTACGTGCCCGCGTCGAGCCGCTCCAGGGCGCGCTCGGTCTGCTGGAGCATCTCCCTGGCGTTCGCGGCCAGCGACAGCTCGTGCTCCCGCGTGATGTTCTTCGTGCCGGTGTCCGCCTCGTCGTCGCCGGCGCCGTCCCCGGAGTCCCTCATGAGCCCGACGAGTGCCTTCTCCGACGACTCGATCTCGCTGTTCAGGCGCAGCGCCTCGCTCTGGAGCTCCGCCCGCGCCTCCGCGACCTCGGCCGGGGTCCAGGGGTCCTCGCCCGGCCGTACCGCGAGCTCGCCCGGCTCCACGGCCGCGATCCGCGCGTTCGGCACCGCGCGGGGCTTCTTCGCCGTGGCCGTGCCGGGGGTCTTCTTCGCAACCACAGTCGTGGCTCCCGTCGTCTCCGCGGCCGACGCCGCGCCATCGGCCGCGGACGCGACCGCCTTCTTCTCCGCGCTCTTGTGGCCAGTGGCCTTCTTGACCGCGCTCTTCCTGGCGCCCGTTCTCCCGGCCGCGCCCTCCTCGGCGACGACGCTTTCCGCTTCTTCGGAGGCCTGCGCGGTCTTCGCGCTGTGCGTGGCCTTCGCAGCCTTTGCCTTCTGAGCGGTCTTGTTGGCGGTCTTGGTGGGACCGGCGGTCTTGGTGGGACCGGCGGTCTTGGTTACGGTCTCGGCCGCCGCCTTCGCGGCCTTCGCCGTCTTCTTGGCGGCCGCGCTCTTCGTAGCGGTCTTCGTGGCCGCCGCGCTCTTCTTGGCCGCCGTCTTCGACGCGATGCTCTTCTTCCCGGCGGCCGGCTTCTTCGCGGCCGGGGCCGCGTCGGCCGCCGCCTTGCCAGGCACCTCCTCCTCGACCGCGACCTTCGCGCCGGCGGATGCCTCACGCACCCCCGCCGGTCTCTTTTTCGCCACCATGGCCGCGGCCCCTTCACATTTTGTGATCTTGCTCGCGAATCGTGCTGGGACGATAAATCGACTTCTGACCCGCGGCAACGGGGCACACCGCCCGATGCGCCCGCCCCGCACGTCCCGCGCGGCAGACTTGCAAGCGTTGTGCCCAGCTCCCCGCCGGGTAATCCGCCGAGGCGCCCGGCCCCGCGATCCGTCGGGCCCCGTGTCGCCATTCGGGTCAGCCCGCGAGGCCGTGACCAGCCCGGCAAGAGCCCTGACGAGCCCGTACGGCAACACCTCAGAGGAATAAACTGAGGCATAAATAGAGAAGGTGCATCATCATGCGCAAAGTAGTCGACTGCCGTGACGTGCCGAGCGAGACGAACTGCACCCTCGCGATCACGGGTGAGGAGGACGAGGTGGTCCGCGCCGCGGCCGAGCACTCCGTGTCCGTCCACGGTCACACCGACACCCCCGAGCTGCGGAACATGATCCGCAGCAACCTCAAGGACGAGATCCCCCAGCACGCCTGACACCGGCCGCCCCGGGTCCCCGCCGCCGCCCGCCCCGAAACCGGTCGGCCGCGTGCGCCCACGCCCCGTACACTGGGCGGAGCGAGAAGCGTGGATGGGGCCGAGTAGCGGCGTACGCAGCCAAGAGCGACCCGGGGACGGTGGAAGCCCGGGGGCGAGCGCGACGCGAAGATCACCCCGGAGCCGCCGGAAGAAAGCCCCGCTCGCGGGGCGAGTAGAGCCGGCATCGCGACCCCAATGAGGGGGCTCACCGGAGCAGTCAGCGCCCCGGAGGGCCAAGGAGGGTGGTACCGCGGGAGCGCGCCGCACACGGCGTACGTCACAGACGAAGCTCTCGTCCCTCCGACGGAGACGGAAGAAACAGTGTCCGCCGGAGGAAGATCGATGACGTACCGCCAGGTGCCCGCCCAGGTCGACCTGCCCGCCCTCGAGCACGCCGTGCTCGACTTCTGGCGCGAGCAGAAGATCTTTGCCAAGAGCTTGGAGCAGTCCGAGGGACGCCCCGAGTGGGTGTTCTACGAGGGCCCGCCCACGGCCAACGGCATGCCGGGCGCCCACCACATCGAGGCCCGCGTCTTCAAGGACGTCTTCCCGCGCTTTCGCACCATGCGCGGCTATCACGTGGCCCGCAAGGCCGGCTGGGACTGCCACGGCCTGCCCGTGGAGCTGGCGGTCGAGCAGGAGCTCGGCTTCAACGGCAAGAAGGACATCGAGGCGTTCGGCATCGCCGAGTTCAACGCCATGTGCCGCGAGTCCGTGACCCGGCACACCGACGCCTTCACCGACCTGACGACCCGCATGGGTTACTGGGTCGACCTCGACGACGCGTACCGCACGATGGACCCCGCGTACATCGAGTCCGTGTGGTGGTCGCTCAAGGAGATCTTCAACAAGGGCCTGCTGACCCAGGACCACCGGGTCGCCCCCTGGTGCCCCCGCTGCGGCACCGGGCTCTCGGACCACGAGCTGGCACAGGGCTACGAGACGGTCGTCGACCCCTCCGTCTACGTCCGTTTCCCGCTCACCTCCGGTCCGCTGGCCGGCGAGGCCTCGCTCCTCGTCTGGACGACGACCCCCTGGACGCTCGTCTCGAACACGGCGGTCGCCGCGCACCCCGACGTCACCTACGTCGTCGCGACGGACGGCAACGAGAAGGTCGTCGTCGCCGAACCCCTCGTCGAGAAGTCGCTCGGCGAGGGCTGGGAGAAGACCGGCGAGTCCTTCACCGGCGCCGAGATGGAGCGCTGGAAGTACCAACGCCCGTTCGAGCTCGTGGAGTTCCCGGCCGAGGCCCACTACGTGGTCAACGCCGACTACGTCACGACCGAGGACGGCACCGGTCTCGTCCACCAGTCCCCCGCGTTCGGTGAGGACGACCTCAAGGTCTGCAAGTCGTACGGCCTGCCGGTGGTGAACCCGGTCCGTCCCGACGGCACCTTCGAGGAGGACGTCCCGCTCGTGGGCGGTGTCTTCTTCAAGAAGGCGGACGAGAAGCTCACCGAGGACCTCAAGGACCGCGGCCTGCTCTTCCTGCACGTCCCGTACGAGCACAGCTACCCGCACTGCTGGCGCTGCCACACGGCGCTGCTCTACTACGCGCAGCCGTCCTGGTACATCCGCACCACGGAGATCAAGGACCGCCTTCTCCAGGAGAACGAGAAGACCAACTGGTTCCCGGAGAACGTGAAGCACGGCCGCTTCGGCGACTGGCTGAACAACAACATCGACTGGGCGCTGTCCCGCAGCCGCTACTGGGGCACCCCCCTCCCGCTGTGGCGCTGCGAGGACGACCACCTCACCTGCGTCGGCTCGCTGGCCGAGCTCGGCGAGCTGACCGGCACCGACCTGGCGGACCTCGACCCGCACCGCCCCTTCATCGACGAGGTCACCTTCGCGTGCCCCCAGTGCGAGAAGACGGCCACGCGCGTGCCCGAGGTCATCGACGCCTGGTACGACTCGGGTTCGATGCCGTTCGCGCAGTGGGGCTACCCGTACAAGAACAAGGAGCTCTTCGAGAGCCGGTACCCGGCGCAGTTCATCTCGGAGGCCATCGACCAGACCCGCGGGTGGTTCTACACCCTCATGGCGGTCGGCACGCTCGTCTTCGACAAGTCGTCCTACGAGAACGTCGTGTGCCTCGGCCACATCCTCGCCGAGGACGGCCGCAAGATGTCCAAGCACCTGGGGAACACCCTCCAGCCGATCCCGCTGATGGACCAGCACGGCGCTGACGCCGTGCGCTGGTTCATGGCCGCCGGCGGCTCCCCCTGGGCCGCGCGCCGCGTCGGCCACGGCACGATCCAGGAAGTGGTCCGCAAGACCCTCCTGACGTACTGGAACACGGTCGCCTTCCAGGCCCTGTACGCCCGCACGTCGGACTGGTCCCCCAGTGAGGCCGACCCGGCCCCCGCCGACCGCACCCTGCTCGACCGCTGGCTGCTCTCCGAACTGCACGCGCTCACCGACCAGGTGACGCAGGCGCTGGAGGCGTACGACACCCAGCGCGCCGGCAAGCTGCTCTCCTCGTTCGTCGACGACCTGTCGAACTGGTACGTGCGCCGCTCGCGCCGCCGCTTCTGGCAGGGCGACAAGGGGGCCCTGCGCACCCTGCACGAGGTCATCGAGACGGTCACGCGTCTGATGGCGCCGCTGACGCCGTTCATCACGGAGCGGGTCTGGCAGGACCTGGTGGTCCCGGTCACGCCGGACGCCCCCGAGTCGGTCCACCTGTCCACCTGGCCGGAGGCGGACCTCTCCGCCATCGACCCGGACCTGTCGCGGCAGATGGTCCTCGTCCGCCGCCTCGTCGAGCTGGGCCGCGCCACGCGCGCGGAGTCGGGCGTCAAGACCCGTCAGCCGCTGTCCCGCGCGCTGGTCGCGGCCGCGGGCTTCGAGACGCTCAACCCGGAGCTGCACGCCCAGATCACCGAGGAGCTCAACGTCTCCTCGCTGGCGTCGCTCTCCGAGGTCGGCGGCTCCCTGGTCGACACGACCGCCAAGGCGAACTTCCGCGCCCTGGGCAAGCGGTTCGGCAAGGGCGTCCAGGCGGTCGCGAAGGCGGTCGCGGAAGCGGACGCCGCCGCGCTCTCGCTCGGCCTGCGCGAAGGCACGGCGTCGGTCGAGGTCGACGGCGAGACGATCACGCTGGCCCCCGACGAGGTCATCATCACGGAGACCCCGCGCGAGGGCTGGTCCGTCGCCTCGGACTCCGGCGCGACGGTGGCGCTGGACCTGGAGATCACGGAGGAGCTGCGTCAGGCGGGCCTGGCCCGTGACGCGATCCGCCTGATCCAGGAGGCCCGTAAGAACAGCGGCCTGGACGTCGCGGACCGGATCGCCCTGCGGTGGACGTCCACGGAGCCCGCGGTCGTCTCGGCCCTGTCCGAGCACGCCACGTTGATCGCGGACGAGGTGCTCGCCACGGACTTCGCCCAGGGCGAGGCCGACGACGCCTACGGCGAGACATTCACGGACGAGCCGCTCGCCCTCACGTTCCGCCTGCGCAAGGCGTAACCCACGACCGAAGGCCCGGTCCCGCCAAAGATCTTGGCGGGACCGGGCCTTCGGCGTTTCGTACTCACGCACAGATGAACGTTTCTGCACCTCGCTGGCGCACCCTGAACACGGCAAAGGGCCGGGCCCCCGGAAATCCGGGGGCCCGGCCCTTGAACGCTGCCGACGCCTAAGGCGTGGTCACGCCCGTCAGTTGTCGTCCTCGTCGATGAGGAAACCGCGCATCGGCGACGGAGCCTGCTGCATCGGCGCGGGACCCTGCGGCCGCACCGGCGCCATCGGCTGGGTCATCGCCGGCGACATCTGCTGCTGGCCACCGTAGGACGGACCGGCCGGAGGCTGGTTGCCGCCCATGGTCTGGTTGCCGCCGTAGGACGGGGCACCCGCACCGGCCGACGCCATGGAAGGCGCGGGCGACGGCGGCAGCGACGCGGCTGCCGGCGTCCGCGGGGGAGCCAGCGAGTCGTCGGCCTGGGTCTCCAGCTGACGCAGCTGCGACTCGAGGTAGGACTTCAGACGCGTGCGGTACTCGCGCTCGAAGCCACGCAGGTCCTCGACCTTGCGCTCCAGCGTGGCGCGGGCGGACTCCAGGGAGCCCATCGCGACGCGGTGCTTCTCCTGCGCGTCCCGCTCCAGGGCGTCGGCCTTGGCGCGGGCGTCACGCTCGAGACCCTCGGCGCGGCTGCGGGCCTCGCCGACGATCTTGTTGGCCTCGGAACGGGCCTCCGCGATCGCCTGGTCGGCGGTCTGCTGCGCAAGGGAGAGGACACGGGCGGCGCTGTCGCCACCGGGGCCCTGACCGGGCTGCGGCATCTGCGGACCGTGACCGCCCATGGGGCCACCCATGGGACCGCCCATCGGGCCGCCCATCTGCTGCTGCAGCTGGCCCTGGCCCATCTGGCCCTGACCGAGCTGGTTCTGTCCGGGGTGACCCTGGCCGGGGTGACCTTGGCCCATCGGACCCTGGCCCATCGGGCCGGGACCCTGCTGGCCGGGACCCTGCGGACCGTGTCCACCGGGGCCTGCGGGCAGCTGCGGCGCACCGCTGGGCAGCTGGGGCGGGCCGCCCATGGGGCCACCCATCTGCTGCTGCGGCTGCACCGGCTGCGGACCCGATATTGCGGCGGGCACCGGCGCACCGGGACCGCGCTGGTCCTGCGGTTCCGGAGGCTTGCGCATGCCGCCCTGCTGCTGGTTCTGCGCAGCGGCGCGGGTGGCTGCGGCGAGCTTCGCGCGCAGGTCCTCGTTCTCTCGGAGAAGGCGAGTCAGTTCGCCTTCGACCTCGTCGAGGAAGGCATCGACCTCGTCCTCGTCATAGCCTTCTCGGAGGCGGACGGTCGTGAACTGCTTGTTCCGCACGTCCTCGGGGGTCAACGGCATCTCTTCACCTCAACGTAGTCGTCGGCATTCGGCAAGACCGTATCGTTCACAGCCGGCTCACGACGGAGATCAGGATGTAGACGATGATCATCAGTACGAAGAAGGACAGGTCGAGCGCCACGCCCCCGAGACGCAGCGGCGGAATGAACCGCCGCAGAAGCTTGAGCGGTGGATCAGTGACAGTGTAGGTGGCCTCAAGTACGACCACCATCGCCTTGCCGGGTTGCCACGAGCGGGCGAACTGGAAGACGTAGTCCATGACCAGCCGGAAGATCAGCACGATGAGGAAACACATCAGCGCGATGTAGACAACATCCAAAACCACGCTCATGTCCGCGGTTCCCTCTCCCCTGTGTCTCGTGCCTCGTTGCAAGTACTGCACCGGCACTTCACCGGTGCTGCGTCTCAGCTCTGATTGAAGAACCCGCCCTCTGCGATGCGGGCCTTGTCCTCTGCCGTGACATCGACGTTAGCAGGCGACAACAGGAACACCTTCTGCGTCACCCGCTCAATGCTGCCGTGCAGACCGAAGACGAGACCGGCGGCAAAGTCGACAAGTCGCTTCGCGTCGGTGTCGTCCATCTCCGTCAGATTCATGATCACAGGAGTGCCCTCACGGAAGTGTTCCCCGATGGTACGGGCCTCGTTGTACGTCCGGGGGTGCAGCGTCGTGATGCGGTAGGGCTCCCGCTCGGACACAACCTTGGGCATGATCACCGGTGCGTTCTTCTCCAGGCTCTGGCGTTCAGGTGTGATGGATGCCACGGGGGCGATTCGCGCCGGACGTCCGGATTCCGCGGGCAGCGGGACCGGTTCGCGCTGGGCGGGGGGCGGCACCACTCGTACCGATTCGTCCCGTTGGGACTGGTGTGGCTGATGAGTGTTGTGCGACTGATGCGAGGGTTCGTGCCGCCTACGGTCCCGCTCGGGTTCGGGGTCCAGCTCGGGCTCGAAGTCGTCGTCGGGGTCGAAGCCCCGGCCGTCGTACCCATCGTCCTCCACGAGGCCGAGGTAGACCGCCATCTTGCGCATCGCGCCGGCCATTGCTCTGAGTCCTCCGCTCTGTGGTGGATCGGCTGACGTCAACCGAAGTGCCTGCGATCCACGCGATCTCCCCGCCCATCAGCGAGAATGACCATATTTTCTGCTGTGGTCCGACTTCTTGGCGACGTTACCCGAGCCTGGGTCGGACTCCGAGTACCGCCGTACCGACGCGCACATGTGTCGCTCCGGCCGCCACGGCCTGTTCGAGGTCCGCACTCATCCCTGCTGACACCATGTTCGCAGCCGGATGAGCCCGGCGCAGGTCAGTCGACAAATCCATCAGCCGCTCGAACGCGGCCTGTTGGCGATCCGCGTACGGGCCGGTGAGCGGTGCGACCGTCATCAGACCGTCGAGGCGCAAACCGGGAGCGTCCGCCACAAGTGCCGCCAACTCCCCGATTCCGCCCGGCCCCACGCCACCGCGCTCGCCCCGCCCGTTCTCCCCGGCGTCGAGTGCGACCTGGATCAGACAGCCGAGTTCGCGCTCCGCGCGCACGGCCGCCGTCGACAGCGACGTGACGAGCTTCGAGCGGTCGACGGACTGCACGACATCGGCATAACCGACCACGGAGCGAACCTTGTTGGTCTGCAGCTGACCGACAAAGTGCCACCGGAGCGGCAGGTCAGCGCATTCCGCCGCCTTGGGCGCCGCGTCCTGGTCGCGGTTCTCGGCGACATCGCGCACACCGAGTTCCGACAAGATCCGCACATCGCTCGCGGGGTACGTCTTCGTGACCACGATCAGGGTCACTTCCTCGCGCTTACGGCCTGCGGCGACGCATGCCGAAGCGATGCGTTCCTCCACCTGTGCCAGATTTGCTGCGAGTTGAGCCTTACGGTCCGTCATGTCCCATCAGTCCAGCCAGACATAGCCTGCGAGCCGACCGGTGGTGCGGTCGCGGCGGTACGAGAAGTGGTCGTGCGACTCCAGGGTGCACACCGGCGACAGCTGCCGGTCACGCACCCCGAGCCGCTCCAGCTGGGCATGCACTCCGGCGGTCACATCGACGGCAGGAGTGCCCCAGCTGGTTTCGGCGAACGCCGCGGGTTCCACGGCGGCCACCTCGGCGCGCATCCCGTCCGGGACTTCGTAGCACTTCCCGCAGACCGCGGGGCCGGTGCGGGCCACGATGCGGGCGGGTTCGGCGCCGAGTTCCACCATCGCCGCGACCGCCGCGGGGACGACTCCGGCGGCCATGCCGGGGCGTCCGGCGTGGGCGGCGGCGGCGATTCCCGCGACGGGGTCGGCGAGCAGGACCGGAGTGCAGTCCGCGGTGAGCACGGCGAGAGCGAGTCCGCGCCGTGCGGTGACGATCGCGTCGACGGACGGGATGTCGGCGGCCGTACCCCAGGGCCCGTCGACCACCGCGACGTCCGGGCCGTGCACCTGGTTCATCCAGACCACGTGCGCCGGGTCGAAGCCGAGCGACTGCGCCGCCCTCTTGCGGTTGGCGTGGACGGCGGCCGGGTCGTCGCCGACCGCGCCGCCGAGGTTGAGCTCCTCGTACGGAGCGGCGCTCACCCCGCCCCACCGGTCGGTGAAGGCGAAGTGGGCGCCGCTCGCGTGGTCGCGCTGTCCTATCACTTCAGGAAGTCACTTCTGCAGGTCACTTGTGCCGGTCACTTCAGGAAGTCCGGCACGTCCAGCTCTTCGGCCTGGCTGTCCTGGTAGGGACGGGCCGACGGAACCTGCGGCTGGGCGACCGGGGCGGACGTCATCTCGTTCGCCGGGGCGGCCTCGACGGGCTCCGGAGCCTTCGCTTCGTCGCGCGGGGTGACGCTGCCCAGGCTGCCGAAGGACGGGCGGGCCTCGGTGGCTCGCGGTGCCGGCTCCTCGCGCTTGGCGGACGCGCCGCCGATCACGTTGTCCCGCTTGGACGGCGGCTGCCCGCCGTCGAAGCCGGCCGCGATGACCGTGACCCGCACCTCGTCGCCCAGGGCGTCGTCGATGACGGCGCCGAAGATGATGTTGGCCTCGGGGTGTGCGGCCTCACTGACCAGCTGCGCCGCCTCGTTGATCTCGAAGAGACCGAGGTCGGAGCCGCCGGAGATGGAGAGCAGCACGCCGCGGGCGCCGTCGATGGACGCTTCGAGGAGCGGCGAGGAGATCGCCATCTCCGCGGCGGCCACCGCGCGGTCGTCGCCTCGGGCGGAGCCGATGCCCATGAGCGCTGAACCGGCCTCGGACATGACCGACTTGACGTCGGCGAAGTCGAGGTTGATCAGGCCGGGCGTGGTGATCAGGTCGGTGATGCCCTGGACACCGGACAGCAGGACCTGGTCAGCCGACTTGAAGGCGTCGAGGACGGAGACCTGCCGGTCCGAGATGGACAGGAGACGGTCGTTGGGGATGACGATGAGGGTGTCGACCTCTTCGCGGAGCTCGGCGATGCCGTCCTCCGCCTGGTTCGCCCGGCGCCGGCCCTCGAAGGTGAACGGCCGGGTGACCACACCGATCGTCAGGGCGCCCAGCGAGCGTGCGATGTTGGCGACGACAGGTGCGCCGCCAGTGCCGGTGCCACCGCCTTCGCCGGCGGTGACGAAGACCATGTCGGCCCCCTTGAGGACCTCCTCGATCTCCTCGCGGTGATCCTCGGCCGCCTTGCGTCCGACGGCCGGATTGGCTCCGGCGCCGAGTCCGCGGGTGAGTTCACGGCCGACGTCGAGCTTGACGTCCGCGTCGCTCATCAACAGGGCTTGCGCGTCGGTGTTGATGGCGATGAACTCGACGCCCTTGAGACCGACCTCGATCATCCGGTTGATGGCATTGACACCACCGCCGCCGACACCGATGACTTTGATGACTGCGAGGTAGTTCTGCGGTGCTGCCACGTCGAAGGCCTCTCGCCTCGAGTTACGTGTCGCCGCCTCGCATTGGCACGTTGCGACGACTGATGCCGAAATGGGGCGGCCCGGACTGCTTGCCTGCCGACCCGAACCCTAACGCTGAAGTTTAGGGTTACCAGTGTGTCTGTTCCCTGGACTCTTCCGAACAGGACACTAAGTCGACAAGTGGCGCACGTTCAACGAACACGCCGAACCTCCCGTTTTTCTTTTCACCCTATGTGATCAGCCGTAGCAGTGCCCAACCAGGGTGCTGGCCTGCGCTGATGTGCGTCAACTGCCCAATGACGCAGGGGCGGTGGGGACACTTACGTCGAAGTGCCGCGCCTTCGGGGCCGCTTTCATGAGGGCAGTGAGCGTGGTCGCCTTGGTGTCGCCCTTCTCACCACTTCCCCATGCGACGGTGCGGCCGCCGCTCAGCTCCACGGACACATCGTCGTACGAACGGACCCTGACCGCACGGGTGTCACGGGCCACGGCCGGGGGCAGATCGCCCGCGACGCGGACCGCCTCACGCACCAGACGGTCGGGCCCGAAGCGCCGAAGGCTTGCCGCGGCGCCCGACTGATCCGGCGTCAATTCCAGTCGGGGAACGCCCCGGGGGGCCTTCTGCACGGTCGCGAAACGGACACCCTTGGCGTCAATTTCGACGAACTTGCCCGCGTTGGTGCCCCCTTCAGGATTTCCGCCCTTACTGCCGTTTTTACCGTTTTCGGCAATCAGGACCGGCCTGCGTTCGGTCACTTTCAATCCGATTCCGTGCGGCCAGGAACGCGTGACCTCAACCGAGTCGATCCGGGGCAATTTCCGGCGAAGACGGTCCTCAATGACGCCCGTATCGACGGAAATCAGCGGGGCGCCGACCGGAACGGCTGCGGCCGCACGCACTTGAGCGGGCGTCAGGATTCCGGTCCCCGAGGTCGTCACGCGCTCCACCCTCAGCCACTGAGAGCCGTACAGGAGCCAGATGGTGCCGGCGCCCAGCAGGAGGAGCGCGACCCCCGTCACGATCAGGAGGCGCGGGCGCCGCAGGCGCAGGCGGCGCCGAGGGGGCCGGGGCGGGCCGGACTTCGGCTTGTGCCGCTCGCCGCGGTCTGCGGTCGTCGGTCCGGCCACGCGCACTCCCGTTCCTGGCTCGGTTCACCTCAGGGGCGCCTCGACCGGTGGCGAGAGCCCGGCGCGCCCCTTCGGCTCACTCGCCGGTGTGTTATTGGCGGTGGCGCGAGGCGATCGCCTCGCGCACCATGCCGACGAGCAGCTCGTCGGCGTCCCGGCGGCCGAACTCGGAGGCGGCGCGGGACATCCCGTACAGCCGGTGCGGGTCGCCGAGCACGGGCAGGACGTTGCCCATGATCCACTCGGGCGTCAGTTCCGCGTCGTCGACCAGCAGTCCGCCGCCGGCCTTGACCACCGGCTGGGCGTTGAGCCGCTGTTCGCCGTTGCCGATGGGCAGCGGGACGTAGGCGGCGGGGAGCCCGACGGCGGAGAGTTCGGCGACGGTCATCGCGCCCGCGCGGCAGAGCATCATGTCGGCCGCGGCGTACGCGAGGTCCATCCGGTCCACGTACGGTACCGGGATGTACGGGGGCATCCCCGGCATCTGCTGGACATGCGGCAGTTCGTTCTTCGGGCCGACGACGTGCAGGATCTGGATGCCGGACTGCTGGAGCAGCGGAGCCACCCGCTGGACGACCTCGTTGAGGCGGCGGGCGCCCTGGGAGCCGCCGGAGACGAGGAGCGTCGGCAGGTTCGGGTCGAGGCCGAAGGCGGCGCGCGCCTCGGGCCGTACGCGCGCCCGGTCGAGCGTGGCGATGGTGCGGCGCAGCGGGATGCCGATGTAGCGGGAGCCGCGCAGCTTGCTGTCGGGCGTCGAGACCGCGACGGCCGCGGCGTAGCGGGAACCGATCTTGTTGGCGAGGCCGGGGCGGGCGTTGGCCTCGTGCACGACGATCGGCACACCGAGGCGCTTGGCCGCGAGGTAGCCGGGCAGAGCGACATAGCCGCCGAAGCCGACGACGCAGTCCGCCTTGGTGCGCTCCAGGATCTGCTCGGCCGCCTTGATCGTGCCGCGCAGCCGGCCCGGGACGGTGATCAGTTCAGGGGTTGGCTTGCGCGGCAGCGGTACGGCGGGGATCAGCGCGAGTTCGTATCCGCGCTCGGGTACGAGCCGCGTCTCGAGCCCCTTCTCCGTACCGAGGGCCGTGATGCCCACGGTCGGGTCCTGCCTGCGCAGGGCGTCCGCGAGGGCGAGCGCGGGCTCGATGTGGCCGGCGGTCCCCCCGCCGGCGAGTACGACATGCACCGAAATTCACCGCTCTCCGGACGTACGCGCCGTGGCGCGCCGTCGCATCGTGTTCCATCTCATCCGAGGCTGCCGCATGGCCAGGGCCGCCCGCGCCGCGGGTTCCTGCCGCGCGAACGCGATCAGAAGCCCAACGGCGAACATGGTCGGCAGCAACGCTGACCCCCCGTACGAGAACAGCGGGAGCGGGACACCGGCGATCGGCAGGAGACCGAGCACCGCACCGAGATTGACCACGGCCTGAGCCGTGATCCAGGTGGTCACGCCACCCGCGGCGTACCTCACGAAGGGGTCCTCCGTGCGTCCGGCCACGCGGATACCCGCATAGCCTAGAGCCGCGTACAGGGCGAGCACCGACAGCGTCCCCGCAAGGCCCAGTTCCTCACCGGTGATGGCGAAGATGAAGTCGGTGTGCGCTTCGGGGAGTTGGCCCCATTTTTCCACACTCGCACCGAGCCCGGATCCGAAGAATCCGCCCGAAGCGAGGGCGTAGATGCCGTGCAGTCCCTGCCAGCAGATGTCGTCGGGGCCCGCGTCCGTGGAGCCGAGGCAGGACAGGCGTGCCATGCGGTTCGGGCTGGTCCTGATGAGGAAGACGCCGATGGCGGCCGCGACGGAGAGCACACCGACGAACAGACGGGTGGGCGCCCCGGCCAGCCAGAGCAGTCCGAAGAGGATGGCGGTGAGCAGGATCGCCGTGCCCATGTCGCCGCCGAGCATGATCAGTCCGAGCAGCAGGAAGGCCACCGGGACGAGCGGCACCAGCATGTGTTTCCACTGGGTGAGCAGCCGCTTGTCGTGCTTGCGCGCCATGAGGTCCGCGCCCCACAGGACGAGGGCCAGCTTCCCGAACTCGCTGGGCTGGAGCATGAAGGGGCCGCCCAGCGAGATCCAGTTCTGGTTGCCCCCGATGGAGACTCCTATCCCCGGCACCTGCACGAGGACCATCAGGAAGACACTGACGGCGAGCAGCGGGTAGGCCAGCGCGCGGTGCAGCTTCACCGGCATCCGCATGGCGGCGAACAGCAGTGCCCCGCCGATCACCGCCGCGAGGAACTGCTTGCGGAAGTAGTACGAGCTGGGCAGCCCGTTCTGCAGGGCCGTGATCATCGAGGCCGAGTAGACCATCACCAGGCCGAGCACGGTGATCAGGAGGCTGGAGCCGAGGATCAGGTAGTACGCGGTGAGGGGGCGGTCCCAGGCGCGGCGGGCCTGGGTGTAGAGGCGCCGTACGGGGCTGACGCGGGCCGGCCCGGCCGGTTTCTTCGGGGGTCGCGCCGCCGGGGACCGCCGGGCCGCCCGCGCGCTGCTGCCGGGCATCAGCTCACCCCACCGCTGTACGACGATGACGCTGCCACGATCCCCTCCCGAGGGTGCCCGGCGTCACCGGGCACCCGAAGGCCCCGTCAGACGCCCGTGGAGCCGAGTTCGCGGACCGCTTCCGCGAACGCGTCGCCACGCTTGTTGTAGTTGGTGAACATGTCCATCGACGCACAGGCCGGGGCCATCAGCACGGTGTCCCCCGGCCGGGCGAGCCGCGCGGCCTCCCGGACCGCCTGCGACATCGCCCCAGTGTCGGTCCGGTCGAGGTCGACCACCGGGACGTGAGGGGCGTGTCGCGCGAGGGCTTCCCGGATCAGCGCGCGGTCCTGGCCGAACAGGACGACCCCGCGCAGCCGCTTGGCCGACCTGGTGACGAGCTCGTCGAAGGTCGCGCCCTTGGCGAGCCCGCCCGCGATCCACACGATCGACTCGTACGCGGCCAAAGAGGCTTCCGCGGCATGGGTGTTGGTCGCCTTGGAGTCGTCGACATAGGCGACTGAGTCGACGTCGGCGACGTGCGCAATGCGGTGCGCGTCCGGCGTGAAGGCGCGCAGTCCGTCGCGTACGGCGGCGGGCTCGACGCCGAAGGCGCGTGCGAGGGCGGCTGCCGCGAGGGCGTTCGCGATGTTGTGCGGGGCGGGCGGGTTGACGTCCGCGACCTCGGCGAGCTCCTGGGCGTTCTTGTGCCGGTTGTCGACGAAGGCCCGGTCGACCAGGATGCCGTCCACGACGCCGAGTTGGGAGGGGCCTGGCGTGCCGAGGGTGAAGCCGATCGCGCGACATCCCTCCTCGACGTCGGCCTCGCGGACCAGGTCCTCGGTCGACGGCTTGTCGGTGGCATCGACGTTGTAGACGCAGGCGACCTGATTGCCCTCGTAGATACGGCCCTTGTCGGCGGCGTACGCCTCCATGGAGCCGTGCCAGTCGAGGTGGTCGGGCGCGAGGTTGAGGACCGCCCCGGAGTGGGCGCGCAGCGACGGCGCCCAGTGCAGCTGGTAGGAGGAGAGCTCGACGGCGAACACGTCGTACGCGTCGTCGCCTTCGAGTACGACGTCGATGATCGGCGTGCCGATGTTGCCGACGGCGGCCGTGCGCAGGCCCGCCGCTTCCAGGATCGACGCGAGCATCTGCGTCGTGGTGGTCTTGCCGTTGGTGCCCGTGATGGCGAGCCAGGGAGCGGCGCCGGGGCCGCGCAGGCGCCAGGCGATCTCCACGTCCCCGACGACGTCCACGCCTGCCTGCGCCGCCGCCGCGAAGAGCGGGGACGAGGGCTTCCAGCCCGGTGACGTGACGACGAGTTCGGTGCCTTCGGGGAGCGTTTCGGCGTCCCCGAGTCGGGCCGCGACGCCGAGCTCCGCGAGCTCGGCCGCCTTGGCGCGGTGCGCCTCGCTGTCGCCGCCGTCCACGACCGTGACCGACGCGCCGAGGCCGGCCAGGGCGCGGGCGGCGCTGATGCCGCTCACGCCGAGACCGGCGACGGTGACTCGCTTGTTCTGCCAGTCGGACCCAGTGGTCACTTGTCGGCTGCCCATCCCGCGTAGAAGAGGCCGAGTCCGACGATCACGCACATGCCCTGGATGATCCAGAAGCGGACCACCACAAGGACTTCGGACCAGCCCTTGAGTTCGAAGTGGTGTTGCAGTGGCGCCATGCGGAAGACGCGCTTGCCGGTGAGCCGGAAGGAGCCGACCTGGATGACCACGGACATGGTGATCAGGACGAACAGGCCGCCGAGCAGAGCGAGCAGGAACTCCGTGCGGGAGCAGATGGCCAGACCCGCGAGGGCGCCGCCGAGCGCGAGGGAGCCGGTGTCACCCATGAAGATCTTCGCGGGCGAGGTGTTCCACCACAGGAAGCCGAAGCAGGCGCCCATCAGGGCGGATGCGACGACCGCCAGGTCGAGTGGGTCTCTGACCTCGAAACAGGCGGCGGGGTTGGTGAGGGTCTGCGCGTTGGCGCAGGACTCCTGGAACTGCCAGACACCGATGAAGGTGTACGCGCCGAAGACCATCACGGAGGCGCCGGTGGCGAGGCCGTCGAGACCGTCCGTGAGGTTCACGCCGTTCGACATCGCGAGGATCATGAACAGCGCCCAGACCACGAACAGGACCGGGCCGATCGTCCAGCCGAAGTCCTGCACGAAGGAGAGCTTCGTGGAGGCCGGGGTGTTGCCGCGGTTGTCGGCGAACTGGAGCGAGAGCACCGCGAAGGCGATGCCGACGGTCAGCTGTCCGGCCATCTTCGCCTTGGCCCGCAGGCCGAGCGAGCGGCGCTTGACGATCTTGATGTAGTCGTCGAGGAAGCCGACCAGGCCCATGCCGCCCATCAGACCGAGCACCAGCAGGCCCGACAGGGTCGGCGCGGCGCCGGTGATGATCTTGCTCATGAAGTACGCGATGAACGTCGCCAGGATGAAGGCGATACCACCCATCGTCGGCGTACCGCGCTTGGCATGGTGCTCGCGCGGGCCGTCGTCACGGATGTACTGGCCATAGCCCTTGCGCGCAAGGAGCTTGATCAGCAGGGGCGTCCCGATCAGGGTCAGGAAGAGCCCGATCACACCCGCGAAGAGGATCTGCTTCATCATCGGGCAGCAACCTCGCCCACGTTGTCGCCGTCGACGGCGAGCAGCGCCTGCGCGACGCTCTCCAGGCCCACCGACCTCGAGGCCTTCACGAGCACGACGTCACCCGGGCGCAGCTCGCTGCGCAATAGGTCGACAGCCGCCTGTGCGTCGGACACGTGCACCGACTCCTCACCCCACGAACCCTCGTTATAGGCGCCCAGTTGCAGCCAGGACGCTTCCCTGCCCCCGACTGCCACGAGCTTGCTGACGTTGAGCCGGACGGCAAGCCGTCCGACCGCGTCGTGCTCGGCCAGCGCCTCGTCCCCGAGCTCGGCCATGTGACCGAGCACCGCCCATGTACGACCCCCCTTTGCCCGCCGGGACCTGCCCATCGCTGCGAGCGCCCGCAGAGCGGCTCGCATGGACTCGGGGTTCGCGTTGTAGGCGTCGTTGACGACTGTCACGCCGTCCGGGCGCTCGGTGACCTCCATACGCCAGCGGGACAGTGTGCCCGCCTCGGAGAGCGCGAGGGCGATCTCCTCCACGGACATGCCAAGGTCATGGGCGACGGCGGCCGCGGCGAGCGCGTTCGACACGTGGTGCTCACCGTACAGGCGCAAGGTCACGTCGCTGCACCCGGAGGGTGTGCGAAGGCTGAAGGAAGGCTGTCCGTTCTCCGTGAGCCGGACATTCTCGGCGCGTACGTCGGCGTCGGCGCCCTCTCCGAAGAGCAGCACCTTCGCCTTCGTGCGGGAGGCCATCGCGCGGACCAGCGGGTCGTCCGCGTTGAGGATCGCGGTGCCGTCGGCCGGCAGGCTCTCGACGAGCTCGCCCTTGGCCTCGGCGATCTGCTCGCGGCCGCCGAACTCGCCGATGTGCGCGGTGCCGACGTTGAGGACGACGCCGATCCTCGGCGGGGTCAGACCGGTGAGGTACCGGATGTGGCCCTTGCCGCGCGCGCCCATCTCCAGGACGAGGTAGCGGGTGTCGTCGGTGGCGCTCAGCGCGGTCAGCGGCAGGCCGATCTCGTTGTTGAACGAGCCCGGCGTGAAGACCGTGGGCGCCTTGCGGCGCAGGACCTGGGCGATCAGGTCCTTGGTGCTGGTCTTGCCGGCGGAACCGGTGAGCGCGACGAGGGTGGCGCCGAGCCGTTCGACGACGGTGCGAGCCAGCGCGCCGAGGGCGTCCTGCACGTCGTCGACGACAATGGCGGGCACCCCGACCGGGCGCGAGGCGAGCACCGCGGCCGCTCCGGCGTCCACCACGGCGGCCGCGTAGTCGTGGCCGTCGACGCGCTCGCCGACGAAGGCGACGAAGAGGCTGCCGGGCTCCACTTCACGGGAGTCCCTGACGACCGGTCCGGTGACCTGGACGGACGGATCCGGTATGTCGTACGTCTGCCCGCCGACGACTGTGGCGATCTCGGCGAGGGAGAGGGCGATCACAACTTCATCCCTGGGTTTGCTGGATAGCTTCGCGAAGCACCAGGCGGTCGTCGAAGGGACGCACCACCCCGGCGATGTCCTGGCCCTGCTCGTGGCCCTTGCCCGCGATCAGGACGGTGTCGCCCGGCTGTGCGCGGGCGACCACGGCGGCGATGGCCGCCGCCCTGTCCTCGAAGACCTGGACCTCGCCGCGCTCGTGGGCCGGCACCTCGGCGGCGCCGGCGAGCATCGTGGCGAGGATCCCGAGGGGGTCCTCGGAGCGGGGGTTGTCCGATGTCAGTACGGCGGTGTCGGCGAGCCGGGCGGCGGCGGCGCCCATCGGCATCCGCTTGGTGATGTCACGGTCGCCGCCACAGCCGAGCACGATGTGCAGCTTGTTCTCGGTGACCTTGCGCAGCGCGCGCAGCACGGACTCGACGGCGTCGGTCTTGTGCGCGTAGTCGACGACCGCGAGGTAGGGCTGGCCGGCGTCGACGCGCTCCAGGCGGCCGGGGACGCCCGGCACGGCGGCGACGCCGTCCGCGGCCTGCTGCGGGTCGATGCCCGCGACGGCGAGCGCGACGATCGCGGCGAGCGCGTTGGCCACGTTGAACGGCCCGGCGAGCGGGGACTTGGCGGTGATCCGCTCGCCCTTGGGGCCGACGGCCACGAAGGCGGAGTCGAACGGGCCGACCTCGACGTCCTCGGCGCGCCAGTCGGCGTCCGGGTGGCCCTCGGCGGAGAAGGTCACGACGGGCACTTCGGACTCGCCGACCAGGCGGCGGCCGTACTCGTCGTCGAAGTTCACGACGCCCTGTTTGCTGCGTGCACGCGTGAACAGCTGCGCCTTGGCCCGGAAGTAGTCCTCCATGTCGGAGTGGAACTCCATGTGTTCCGGGCTCAGGTTGTTGAAGACCGCCACGTCGAAGACGCAGCCGTCGACCCGGCCGAGCACGAGGGCGTGGCTGGAGACCTCCATGGCGACCGCGTCCACGCCGCGCTCGCGCATCACCGCGAACAGCGCCTGGAGGTCGGTGGCTTCGGGGGTGGTGCGCTCCGACTTGATGCGCTCGTCGCCGATGCGCATCTCGACGGTGCCGATGAGTCCGGTGCTGCGCATCGTGCGCAGGCCGCCCTCGATGAGGTAGGCCGTCGTGGTCTTGCCGGAGGTGCCCGTGATCCCGATCTGGAGCAGATCGCGGCCGGGGTGGCCGTAGATCGTGGCCGCCAGCTCGCCCATCCGGCCGCGCGGGTTCTCCACGACGAGGGCCGGCAGACCGGCCGCCTCGACGCGTTCGGCGCCCGACGGGTCGGTGAGGGCGGCGACGGCGCCGAGGCTCGCGGCCTGGGCGGCGAAGTCGGCGCCGTGGAAGCGGGCGCCGGGCAGGGCCGCGTAGATGTCGCCGGGGCGCACGGCGCGCGAGTCGTGCGTGATGCCGGTGCTCCCCGTCGACGCCGTGGGCTCTTCGGGCGCGGGGACACCCAGCTGATCTGCGAGATCGGCAAGTCGCGTCGCGGTGGCCTGCACCGGTCGCGGCGGTCCCGGATATGTCACGGGAGCGCCCTTCTGGGTGGTTTGGGACTGATCAGCTTGTGGCACGGCGGTGAGCGTACCGGGCGCACCGCCCATGGAGCGAAGCGAGGGGCGTGGCGCGGGCTGGTTCCCGGGGTCCGGGGTGATCGTTGTCACGGGCTGTACCTGGTCACTCTCGGGGCTCGGATCAGGGCTGGAAGCTGACGGGCAACCGGGCGGGCTCGGCGCCGGTGGGCGGGACCTGGAGCGTCTTGAGGGCGAACTCCATGACCTGCTTGTAGATGGGGCCGCAGATCTGGCCACCGAAGTAGCTGCCCTTGGTGGCGTTCTGGATCGCGCAGTAGACGGTGACGCGGGGCTGGTCGGCGGGGGCGAAACCGGCGAAGGACGAGGTGTAGCCCTTGTATCTGCCGGTGGCCGGATCTACTCGGTTGGCCGTGCCGGTCTTTCCGGCGACACGGTAGCCGGGGATGCGCGCCTTGGCGCCGGTGCCCTCCTCGTCGTCCACGACGGACTCGAGCATCTGCGCGACCCTCTTGGCCGTTTTCGCGCTGACGACCCGGTTCTCCTTGGGTTTCGGGGCCGGGGTGAACCTGCCGTCGGGTCCCTTGGTGCCGCGGACGAGGGTGGGCTCCACGCGTACGCCGCCGTTGGCGATGGTCGAGTAGACGGAGGCCGCCTGCATCGCGTTGATGGAGAAACCCTGGCCGAAAGGGATCGTGTACTGCTGCGAGGTCGACCACTTGTCGGCGGGGGCCAGGATGCCCGGGGTCTCGCCCGGGAAGTCGAGGCCGGTGGGGCGGCCGATGCCGAACTTGCGCAGGTACGACGAGAGCACCTGGTTGGCCTGGGGCTGGGTCTTGCCGAGCTGGCCCGTGGCCAGGATGGTGCCGATGTTGCTGGACTTGGCGAGCACGCCGTTCAGCGTGAGGTGCCAGGTGGGGTGGTCGATGTCGTCCTGGAAGAGCCGGTCGCCGCGGTGCAGCCGGTTGGGCACCGTGACATGTGTGTCCGGGGTGGCCGCGTTCTCCTCGAGCACGGCGGCCATCGACATGACCTTCGCGGTGGAGCCGGGCTCGTACGCGTCCTGGAGCGCGGCGTTGCCCATGGAGGTGGAGTTGGCCTGCGAGAGGTCGTTGGGGTCGAAGCCGGGCGCGTTGGCCATCGCCAGGACCTCACCGGTCCGGGTGTCCTGCACCATCACGTAGCCGCGGTCCGCGCCGGACTTCTTCACCTGGTCGGTGATGGCCTTCTGGGCGGCCCACTGGATGTCGCGGTCGATGGTGAGCTCGATCTCCGAACCGGGCACGGCGGGCTGCTCGTTGCTGCCGGCCGTGGGCACCTGGCGGCCGCCGGACTGGGCGTACTTGATCTTGCCGGGCTTGCCCGCGAGATCCTTGTTCAGCTGCTGCTCGACCCCGCCGCCGCCCTTGCCGTCGGCGTTGACCCAGCCCAGTATCCCGGCGGCCAGATCGCCGTTCGGGTACACGCGCTTGCTGCTGGGGTCGGCGAAGACTCCGGCGATGACGCTCGCCGACTTCTCCCGGTCCGCCTTCTCCGCGAGCGTGCTCTTGAGGTCCTTGATCTGCTTCCAGACCTGGGGGGTCTGGCGGCGGGCCAGCAGGACGTAGCGCGTCCTGGGGGTCCGCAGCTTCTTCGCGACCACGTCGGCGTCCATGCCGAGGATCGGGGCGAGGAGCGCCGCGGCCTGCTCGGGCGCGTCCCCCGGCACCACCGGGGGCGGGGTGTTCTTGCCGGCCACGGTGTCCGCCGGCCGGAACATCGTGGGGTCGGCCGTGATGTCGTACGCGTCCACGCTGGTGGCGAGCGCGACGCCACTGCGGTCCGTGATCCCGCCGCGCTCGGCCGCGAGGACGTGCTCGACGTACCGGTGCTGTTCGGCCTTGGCCGCGTACGCGCTGGCGTCGACGGCCTGCACCTGGAGCAGGCGTACGACGAAGGCGATGAGGACGAGGGTGAGGCCGAGGCTGACCATGCGCAGCCGGGGGCGCGGGCTGCCGAGGCGCAGGGCGGCGGGCGCCTTGACGGGGGCCGGGCGCGGGCGCCGCGCGCCGGGGCTGGGGCGCCGGGGTCCTGGGCGGCCGTTCCTCGCGGGCGCTGGGACCCGGCGTCGCGGGGGCTCCCTGTCGGTCATTCCGTCACCTGCCGGAGGTCGAGGGCGCGGGTTTCACCTGCGAGGACGTGGGGTTCGGCGTGGCCTTGGGGGTCGCTGACGGGGTCGGCGAGGCGCTCGGAGTCCTGCCCACGACCTCGGGCGGGGGCGGCGCGGGTCGCCACAGCGCGGAGGGGGCCGCCGCGCCGGGGACGCCGCGCACGGTGCCGTCGGGGTTGAGGAAGGCCGGGTCGCCGCCGGGGACCATGCCCAGCTCGCGGGCGCGGCGCTGCAGGGAGTCGGGGGCCGCGTAGGCGTCGACGTCGCGCTGGAGCGCCTGCTCGTCCTCGGTGAGGTCGGTCGTCTGCTTCTTGATGTCGTTCAGCCTGAACGACCCTTCGTTGAGCGCAGAGTTCAGCATCAGGAGCGTGATCAGCCCGCCGCCGAGCAGGAGCACGACGAGGAGCACGAACGGTGTGCGGGCGGCCTGGCTGCCGCCCGCGGGCCCCGATGGCAGCAGCCGCGCGAGTCGCGCGGCCCTCCCCCGCAGTTCGCCCCTGGGACTCATCGACCCCTCCTCGCGCGCCCGGAACTCACCCGGCGACCTCCTCGCGGATGCGCTGCGCACCCCGCAGCCGCGCCGGGGCCGCCCGGCGGTTCTCGGCGACCTCTTCCTCCGTGGGGAGCTCGGCGCCGCGCGTGAGCAGCTTGAGCCGCGGCTGGTAGCGCTCGGGGACGACCGGGAGCCCGGGCGGCGCGGTGTTCGCGGCGCCGGCCGCGAACACCTGCTTCACGAGCCGGTCCTCGAGCGAGTGGTACGAAAGGACCGCGACACGTCCCCCGACGGCGAGCGCCTGCACGGCGGCCGGAATCGCCCGCTCCAGGACGCTGAGCTCGCCGTTCACCTCGATGCGCAGGGCCTGGAAGGTGCGCTTGGCGGGGTTGCCGCCGGTGCGCTTGGCGGCCTGCGGCAGCGCGTCGCGGATCAGTTCCACGAGCCGGGCGCTGTTGCTGAACGGCTCCTTCTCGCGCTCGCGCACGACCGCCGAGACGATCCGCTTGGCCTGCTTCTCCTCGCCGTACGCGCGCAGGATCCGCACCAGCTCGCCCGGGGGGTACGTGTTGAGGACCTCGGCGGCGCTCATTCCGGTCGTCTGGTCCATGCGCATGTCGAGCGGCGCGTCCTGCGCGTACGCGAAGCCGCGGTCGGCCTCGTCGAGCTGCATGGAGGAGACGCCCAGGTCGAAGAGGACGCCCTGCACGCGCGGGACGCCGAGCCGGTCGAGGACCTCGGGCAGCTCGTCGTAGACGGCGTGTACGAGGGTGGCGCGGTCGCCGAACGGGGCGAGGCGCTCACCGGAGAGGCGCAGGGCCTCCTTGTCGCGGTCGAGACCGACGAGGCGGCAGGAGGGGAACGTGGAGAGGAGGGCCTCACTGTGTCCGCCGAGGCCGAGCGTGCAGTCGACGACGACCGCGCCCGGCTCGGCGAGGGCCGGGGCCAACAGGTCCAGGCAGCGCTGGAGCATCACCGGGACGTGTCGGGTCTGGCTCAAGGGGCCCTCTCAGTTCCGGCGCGGCGCCCACGCACCGCCGGGGTGCCCGTCGCGCACGTGGTGAAGAGTCCGGTGAAGTGCCGGGATCTTCGGTGTTTCCTGGGGTTTCCGCGTCACTTTAGTCCACGGTGTCGCCCGGTCAATCAACCGGCCTGCGCGTCGCGCGCCGCCTCTTCGCGATGCCTGGGATCAGGAGAAATCACCCGTACGGGCGAGTCGGCGCCGCCTCTGTGGGTTACCTCACAACAAGCCGCGATGACGTTCTTTGTCCCCTCTCACAGCAGGCTTGTCCCAGGAGTGACCATTACCGTCATAGCTATGACGACTTCCGCATCCCTCCCTGCCGAGTCCGAAGGCGCCATACCCGTCGACGGCACCGTGACCGACCGACTCGTCGAGGCGAACCAGCGCTACGCAGCGGCGTTCACCGACCCCGGCATGGACGCCCGGCCCGTCCTGAAGGTGGCCGTCGTGGCGTGCATGGACGCCCGGCTCGACCTGCACGACGCCCTGGGTCTCGAACTGGGCGACTGCCACACCATCCGCAACGCGGGCGGCGTCGTCACCGATGACGTCATCCGCTCGCTCACCATCAGCCAGCGGGCGCTCGGCACCCGCAGTGTGGTCCTCATCCACCACACCGGCTGCGGCCTGGAGAGCCTCACGGAGGAGTTCCGCCACGAGCTGGAGATGGAGGTCGGCCAGCGCCCGGCCTGGGCCGTCGAGGCGTTCCGCGATGTCGACCAGGACGTGCGCCAGTCGATGCAGCGCGTGCGGACGTCCCCGTTCCTGGTGGACACCGACAATGTGCGCGGATTCGTCTTCGATGTGAAGACGGGTCTCCTCCGGGAGATCGATCCCGCGTAACAAAAGGCCGCAAGACCTGACATATCGCTGGCAGTTATCCACAGGCGGATGACACGAACCGGTAACGGCAACAAGAATGCGGAGTGGCACCCCGTGCGAGGAGATGGAACTCGTCGCGCGTGGTGTCCGTGTTTCGGGGTGGGCCGGGCCGCAGCCAAGAGCGTCGGCCCGGAAAGTACGGGCCGAGGAGGGCCGGGTGACGACCTATGACGATCGAGCGAGCCTCACTGATCTGACCACCACTGTGGAGCGGGTCCGCAGGTCGGTGGAGGGTGTGATCGAGGGCAAGCCGGAGGTCGTACGGCTTTCGCTGACAGTGCTCCTGGCCGAGGGGCACCTGCTCATCGAGGATGTACCGGGCGTCGGCAAGACCATGCTGGCGAAGGCGCTCGCCAAGTCCATCGACTGCTCGGTGCGTCGCATCCAGTTCACGCCCGACCTGCTGCCGTCGGACATCACCGGTGTGTCCATCTGGGACCAGCAGCGCAGGGACTTCGAGTTCAAGCCCGGCGCGATCTTCGCGCAGATCGTGATCGGCGACGAGATCAACCGCGCGTCCCCGAAGACACAGTCGGCGCTCCTGGAGTCCATGGAGGAGCGCCAGGTCACCATCGACGGGCAGACGTACGAGCTGCCCAGCCCCTTCATGGTCGTGGCCACGCAGAACCCGGTCGAGATGGAGGGCACGTACCCACTGCCCGAGGCGCAGCGCGACCGTTTCATGGCCCGGGTGTCGATCGGCTACCCGAGCCCGGAGGCCGAGCTGCAGATGCTCGACATCCACGGCGGGGCCTCCCCGCTGGACGACCTCCAGCCGGTGGCGCACGCGCACGACATCGTGAAGCTCGTCGACGCCGTCCGCTCGGTCCACGTGGCCGACTCGGTGCGGCGGTACGCGGTCGACCTGGTCGCTGCCACGCGCAGCCACCCCGACCTCAGACTCGGCGCCTCGCCGCGCGCCACGCTTCATCTGCTGCGGGCGGCGAAGGCATCCGCGGCGCTGAGCGGGCGTGAGTACGCACTGCCCGACGACGTGCAGGCGCTCGCCGTGCAGGTCCTCGCGCACCGCCTGCTGCCCACCGCCCAGGCCCAGTTGAACCGGCGCACGTCCGAGCAGGTCGTCCTGGAGATCCTCCAGCACACGGCGGTCCCGGCCGCCTCGGGCCACGGATCCCCGATGTACGGCCAGCAGCCGCCCGGCGCCCGGAGGCTGTGATGGCCGACGGGGGAGGCTTCGGGGGTGACGACGACAAGGGCGGCCTCCGGGTCGCGCTCTCGGGGCTGACCACCAGGGGCCGTTCGTTCCTGGCCGCCGGGATCGCGGCGGCGATCTGCGCGTACGTCCTGGGGCAGGCCGATCTGCTCCGGGTCGGGCTGCTGCTCGCCGTGCTGCCGCTGGTCTGCGCGTTCGTGCTCTACCGCACGCGCTACCGGGTCTCGAGCAGCCGACGCCTGTCCCCCGCGCGCGTGCCCGCGGGCAGCGAGGCCCGCGTCCATCTCCGCATGGACAACGTCTCGCGGCTGCCCACCGGCCTGCTGATGCTTCAGGACCGGGTGCCGTACGTGCTCGGGCCGCGTCCCCGTTTCGTCCTGGACCGGGTGGAGGCGGGCGGCCGCCGCGAGGTGTCGTACCGCGTGCGCTCGGACCTGCGGGGCCGCTATCCGCTCGGCCCGCTCCAACTGCGCCTGACGGACCCGTTCGGCCTGTGTGAACTGTCCCGCTCCTTCTCCACGTACGACACCCTCACGGTCATCCCGCGCGTGGAGCCGCTGCCCGCGGTGCGGCTGACCGGAGAGGCCAAGGGGTACGGCGACGGGCGGAACCGCTCGCTGGCCCTGGCCGGCGAGGACGACGTGATCCCGCGCGGTTACCGCTACGGAGACGACCTGCGCCGCGTGCACTGGCGCTCGACCGCGCGATACGGCGAGCTGATGGTGCGCCGCGAGGAGCAGCCGCAGCGGGCCCGCTGCACGGTGCTCCTCGACACCCGGCGCCTCGCCTTCCAGGGCGCGGGCCCCGACTCGGCCTTCGAGTGGGCGGTGTCCGGTACGGCGTCGACGCTGTTCCACATGCTCGAACGGGGCTTCTCCGTACGACTGTTGACCGATACGGGCACCTCGGTGCCGGGCGAGGGGTCCGACGGGTTCGCGGGCGCCAGCCAGGAGTCGGCGGACGCGGCCGGACTGATGATGGACACGCTCGCCGTCGTCGACCACTCGGACGGCTCGGGGCTCTCGCGCGCCTACGACGTGCTGCGCGGGGGGAACGAAGGGCTGCTGGTGGCCTTCTTCGGCGATCTCGACGAGGAACAGACGGCGGTCGCCGCCAAGATGCGGCAGCGCAGTGGCGGCGCCGTCGCCTTCGTCCTGGACAGCGGGGCCTGGACGCGCGGCGCCCCTTCGGAGCGCTGCGAGGAGCGGCTGCGGATGCTGCGCGAGGCGGGCTGGTCCGCCCTCGCGGTCCCGCCCGGCACGTCCTTGACCGAGCTGTGGCGCGACGCCGACCGGCACCGGGCGGCCACGGGCGCGGAGAGCGGACCGGCGGTGGCGAGGTGGGGTTCTTGATCATGCGTGATGTCACAGGGGGAAAGGCGCGGTCATGAGTGGAGGCGCTCGGCTGACGCTGTGTGCGACGGCGGCCACGTTCATGGCGGCGTGTGCCCTGCTGCCGCTCGTCGATGACGCTATCTGGATCGTCCAGGCCGCGTTCCTGCTGGTCGTCCAGGCCGGGGTGGGGGCACTGGCCCGGCGGGTGCCTCTCGCGCGGCCGCTCACGGTGGCCGTGCAGGCGCTCGTGACGCTGCTGCTGCTGACTCTGCTGTTCGCGAACGCCCAGGCGATCGGCGGGGTGCTGCCGGGGCCGGAGGCGTTCCGTCACTTCGGGGAGCTTCTCCAGGCGGGCGGCGACGACGTGGGGCGGTTCGCGATCCCCGCGCCGCTGTCCGACGGGATCCGGCTGATGCTCGTGGGCGGCGTCCTGGTGATCGGCCTCGCGGTGGACGCGCTCGCGGTGACGTTCCGCAGCGCGGCGCCCGCCGGGCTGCCGCTGCTCGCCCTCTACTCGGTCGCCGCGGGCCTCTCCCAGGGCGCCACCGACTGGCTGTGGTTCCTGCTCGCCGCCGGCGGCTATCTGCTGCTGCTCCTCGCCGAGGGCCGGGACCGGCTCTCGCAGTGGGGGCGCGTCTTCGGCGGTACGGCCCGCTCACCGGGCGGCGCGGTGGAGAGCACGGCCGACGCCGTGGCCCCGGTTCGTACGGGCCGCCGGATCGGCGCGCTCGCGCTCGGCGTCGCCCTGGTGGTGCCGCTCGCGCTGCCCGCGCTCGACGGCGGCCTGCTCGGCCCGTCGGGTACGGGGACGGGTGTGGGCTCCGGAGGCGGCGGCACCATCTCCGCCGTGAACCCCCTGGTCTCCCTTCAGAACAGCCTGAACCAGCCCGAGGACCGGGAGGTGATGTCGTACCGCACGAACTCGAAGAACACCCAGGACCTGTATCTGCGGATCGTCTCCCTCGACGAGTTCGACGGGACGACCTGGCGGCCCGCCAAGCGCAGCATCATCGACGTGCCCTCGCCGTTCCCGAGCCCCCGCGGCCTCGGCGCGGACGTCCGCAGGACGGAGATCCGCACGAACATCGCGGCGGCCGGCTGGTACGCCCAGGACTGGCTGCCGCTCCCCTACCCGGCGACGAAGGTCGACATCTCGGGACGCTGGCGGTACGAGCCGGTGGGCCGGACCCTCGTCGGCGATCACAACCAGACCACGCGCGGCAAGAAGTACGGCGTCGAGAGCCTGATCGTGCAGCCGACCGCCGAGCAGCTGGCGAACGCTCCCGCGGCGCCGAGCGAGCTGCGCCGGGAGTTCACCAAGGTGCCGTCCTCGCTGCCGTCGATCGTCGAGAAGACGGCGCTGCGCGTCACCGAGGGCGCGACGAACGACTACCAGCGGGCCGTGAAGCTCCAGGACTTCTTCGCCGTGAGCGGCGGCTTCACGTACAACACGGAGGTCCGGGCGGGCAGCGGCTCCTCGGCCATCGCCCGTTTCCTGAAGGACAAGGAAGGCTTCTGCGTCCACTTCTCCTTCTCGATGGCCGCGATGGCCAGAACTCTGGGGATTCCGGCGCGGGTGGCGGTGGGCTTCACGCCGGGCTCTCCGCAGGCGGACGGCCGGATGTCGGTTGGCCTGCGGGACGCGCACGCGTGGCCTGAGCTGTACTTCGAAGGCGTGGGCTGGACCCGCTTCGAGCCGACGCCGAACCGCGGCACGGCACCCGAGTACACGCGTGTCGACACCCCGGCGGGCAGCCCGAGCAACCCGGCGGCGCCCAGCGAGGCCGCTTCGTCGGAGCCGTCGGCGGGGCAGCCCTCCGCGTCGGACAACTGCCCGGCGGCCGAGCGGAAGCTGGGCGGCTGCTCGAACACCGCGCCCGCGGTGATCGGCGCGTCCGGCGACGACGGCCCGCCCTTCGGCACGATCGCCCTCATCGCGCTCGGCGTACTGCTGGTGGTGCTCGTGCCGCTGCTCCCGATGCTGTGGCGGCAGCGGGTACGGGAGGTGCGGCTCGGCTCGCCCGGCCGCACGGACGGGGACGCGGCGGCACGCGCCCTCGCGGCGTGGCTGGAAGTGACCGATACGGCGTGGGACCACGGCATCGCACCGGACGAGTCACAGACGCCGCGGAAGGCGGCCGCGCGGATCGTCCGCGTCGGACAGCTCGACCAGGTGGCGGCGGACTCCGTGCATCGGGTGGCGGCCGCGGTGGAGCAGGTCCTCTACGCGCCGAGGCCGC
The DNA here is from genome assembly GCF_045162695.1 of Streptomyces sp. NBC_01003. NCBI lineage: Bacteria > Bacillati > Actinomycetota > Actinomycetes > Kitasatosporales > Streptomycetaceae > Streptomyces > Streptomyces sp. NBC_01003. The sequence goes on along the minus strand of NZ_CP108707.1, from coordinate 7,206,473 downwards.
AGCCGACGGCGGGTCTCGGGGACGACGTGCGCCGCCTGCATCAGGGCCTGCACGCCAAGGCGAGCCGCTCGGCCCGGGTGCGGGCGACGCTCGCACCTCGCTCGACCGTTCGAGTGGCGTGGAGCCTTTCGCAGCGCTGGGCGGCGCTGGGCGCCCGCTGGACGGCGCGGAAGTCGACGCTCCTGCGGCGTCCGCGGCGGCCTTCCGGCCAGGAGAGCTGAGGGGGGCGGCCGCTCGTGCGCAAGCGGCCACGCTGAGGCGCCGGCGCGCGGATACGCCTGAGGGGTGACCACCCGTGAGTGGTCACCCCTCGGCTACGTCTGTTCCTGTGAGGACTATTGATCCCGTGAGGACTTCGTCCGGCGGGGGCTCAGTGGCCGCCCTGTTCGTCTCGGCGCCGCTGCCAGCGCTCCTCGATCCGGTTCATCATCGAGCGGCGCTGCTTGCCCTGACGCCGCGCGGCCGGCGGCGCTCCTGGCGCTGCTCCGGCAGCCGGCTGTTCACCGGGCTTGGGCGCTTTGCGCCATCCGGTCACGGCAAGGACCGCGCAGCCCAGCATGACGAGGAACCCCACCACGCTGATCCAGATCTGCTGTGCGACCATTCCGGCCATGAGGAGCGCGATACCCACCAGGAAGCCGGCGACTGCCTGGTAGACCCGACGTCGGGTGTACGTACGCAGCCCGCTTCCCTCAAGCGCTGTCGCGAACTTGGGATCTTCGGCGTACAGCGCTCGCTCCATCTGCTCGAGCATTCGCTGCTCGTGCTCCGAGAGCGGCACGGAGTCCTCCTCATCGTGCAGTCGCCGGGGCGACCGGGGGTCCCCTTCAGGATAGGCAGGGAATCGCCCCCGTGAAACCCGCCCCTCTACGCCAACTTCGCCAACCAGGACCACCACTCCGCTCCGGCTCGCTGAGGCGTTAATGCCCCGGCGGCCGTCCCGTCATGCCGGACCGGCTCCCTCGATCATACGGCGCCCGGCGCCGAAGCGGGGGGCCTGTGGCGTACTCCATCCGCCGCTGCGCCGCTGATCAGCGGCGCGTCACCGGGGGCCTTCAGGCCTCCGGGGTCCCCTGCTTCTCGCCGAGGACGTGCAGCTGCGTGGCGACGGAGTGGAAGGCGGGCACCTCGGCGGCGGCGGCCTCCAGCTTGAGGAGCTCCTGGAGGGCTCCCGGTTCGGTGTCCACGAGGACGCCCGGCACGAGGTCGGCGAAGACCCGTACGCCGTGCACCGCGCCGACCTCGACGCCCGCGGATCCGACGAGCTGGGTGAGCTGCTCGGCGCTGAAGCGGCGCGGCACGGGGTCGCCGTCGCCCCAGCGGCCCGCCGGGTCGCCGAGGGCCTGCCTGGCCTCCTTGAAGTGCCCGGCGAGTGCCCGGGCGAGCACGGCGCCGCCGAGTCCCGCGGCGAGCAGGCTGAGGACGCCGGAGGAGCGGAGGGCGCCCACCGCGTTGCGTACGCCCTCGGCCGGGTCGTCGACGTACTCCAGGACGCCGTGGCACAGGACCACGTCGTATCCGTCGCGCTCGACGACGTCGAAGAGACCTGAGACGTCGCCCTGCACCCCGCGCACGCGGTCGGCCACGCCGGCCTCGGCCGCGCGGCGCTCGAGTGCGAAGAGCGCGTTCGGGCTGGGGTCGACGACGGTGACGCGGTGACCGAGGCCGGCCACGGGCACCGCGAAGTTGCCGCTGCCGCCTCCGGTGTCGAGCACGTCGAGCGACTCACGCCCCGTGGCCTTGACGCGACGGTCGAGAGCGTCCTTGAGAACGTCCCAGACCACGGCGGTACGGAGAGAAGCGCGGGGGCGCATCGGGTCCGACACGACAGGTGACTCCTCGGCGCGGCTCCGGCTCATGGGCTGCGGAGCGATGGGGATTCCTCCCCCACCGGCACGGCGATGGGTGGAGGCTTCGGGCGCCTCCACCCTATTGCCTCGTGAGAGCTGTCCGGTCACCCCACGTCGGGCGCCTCCCGGCCCGCCGTCGGGCCCTCGTCCTGCGCCCTGGGCTGGGGCAGTAACGGCTGGAGGACCAGCATCCGCTCGACGAGGCGCAGGAACATCGCGACGTCGCGGAGCAGGTCGTCCGCGTCGCGGATGCTGGCCGCTCCCCGGATGCCCGCTTCGGCGCGCGCCCTGCGGATGGCGCCGGAGGCGAACAGGGCGCTCCACTCGGACAGTTCGGGTGCGATCTCGGGGAGCACTTCCCAGGCGCTCCGTATCCGGGCGCGGCGTCGGGGCGTGGGTTCGGGGCGCCCGCGGGCAGCGAGTACGGCGGCCGCGGTGCGCAGCGCGGCGAGATGGGCCGTGGCATACCGCTCGTTGGGCGTTTCGAGGAGGGCCGCCTCGTCGAGGCCCGTGCGCGCCTGGGCGAGCAGGTCGAGAGCGGCGGGAGGGGCAGTTGCCCGGCGGAGTACGGGGTGGACGTCGGCGGCGGGTCCGGTCAGCGAGGGTGCAGGGCCTGTGGCGCGGGGCCGGCGTGCGGCTGCTGCTGAATGTCCAGCCATGACGAACCTCCTGTCGTCTGCGTGACGGCTCAGTGGCCGTATGTGCCCATCGTGGAGTACGCCACTGACAATCGGCCCTGACCTGCACTTTTGCTTCGAGCGACAGTTCGGGCTAACTTTTGCACTGACCAGTCAGTTCAAAAAGGGGGGCCCGACCATGGACGGTCCGAACGCGGTCGCCGTCAGCGCCGAGGGGTTCGGGCTCAAGGGCCCGCGCGGCTGGGCGTTCCGCGGGGTGGACATCGACGCGAAGCCCGGGGCGCTCGTCGCCGTCGAAGGGCCGTCCGGGTCGGGCCGCACCTGCCTGCTGCTCGCCCTCACCGGACGCATGCGGCCCACCGAGGGCGCCGCGTCCGTCGGCTCCTTCCGGCTGCCGAAGCAGTTGTCCGCGGTACGGCGGATCAGCGCTCTCGCCCATGTGCCCGGGGTCACCGACCTCGATCCCGCGCTGACGGTCGAGGAGCATCTGCGCGAACGGGCGCTGCTGCAGCGGCGGTTCGACGGTTCCCTGCGGACGTTGCTGCGGCCACCGTCCGAGCGGGCGGTTGCCTCGCGGCTGCGGATCGACACCGCGCTGGCCGCCGCGGGCCTCGACCGGGAGGCGCTGCCGAAGGGCACTCGCACCGCCGTGCGCGACCTTGAGCGGATCGAGGCGCTCCGGCTGTCGGTGGCCCTCGCGCTGATCGGGCGGCCGCGGCTGCTCGGCGTCGACGACACCGACCTGAAGCTCTCGGACGCCGAACGGACGCAGGTCTGGGACCTGTTGAGGTCCGTCGCCGAGTCCGGCACGACGGTCGTGGCGGTGTGCAGCGAGGCGCCGAAGGACGCGGTCGTCGTATCGACGGCGCCCCGCGACGAAGCGGACGAGCAGAGCCCCGAGAATCCCGAGACAGACAAGAAGGAGACGGCGGATGCGCTCGCCGAAGCTGGCCGCGCTTGAGCTCAGGCGCTTCGGCAGGGGGAAGCTGCCGCGCGCCGCGCTCGCCGCGCTCCTGCTGCTGCCCCTGCTGTACGGCGCCCTGTACCTGTGGTCGTTCTGGGACCCGTACGGGCGTCTCGACAGGATTCCCGTCGCGCTCGTCAACGACGACAAGGGGGCGCGGGCCGCCGGCCAGAAAATCGTGGCCGGCGACGACATCACCGAGGGGCTGCACGACAGCAAGACCTTCGAGTGGCACGAGGTGAGCGCGGCGCAGGCCCGCAAGGGTGTCGAGGACGGGACGTACTACCTGTCGCTGACGATGCCCGCGGACTTCAGCGAGCGCATCGCGTCCAGCTCCGGGGACACCCCGGAGACCGGCGCTCTTCAGGTGCGGACGAACGACGCCAACAACTACATCGTCGGGCAGATCTCGCGGACGGTGTTCTCCGAGGTGCGTTCAGCGGCGTCCACCCACGCGTCGCGCTCGTTCCTCGACCGGATCTTCATCTCGTTCTCCGACATCCACGACGCGACCAAGAAGGCCGCGAAGGGGGCCGACCAGCTCAAGGGCGGCATCGGCAAGGCGAAGAAGGGGTCCAAGGACCTGGCGGACGGCCTGAAGGACGCCAAGAAGGGCAGCGGTGAGCTGGCCGGCGGGATCAAGAAGCTGAACAAGGGCGCGGGGGATCTGGAGTCCGGCTCGAAGCAGGTCTCCGACGGCACCCAGCTCCTCGCCGACAAGGTCAACGGCGTCGCCGGGCAGGTGCGCCCGTTCCTGAAGGACAACAAGAAGGCGATCGGCGACACCGCCCGGCTCGTCGCCGACTCCGCGAAGGGCATCCGGCACAACCTCGACGTCCTGGTGAAGACGGCGCCGACGGCCGCCAAGGGCGCGCACGCGGGATCCGACGTCCTGGACGGGGTCTACAAGGCGCGCTGCGAGACGCTGCCCCTGCCCGACCCGGTCTGCCCCGACCTCAAGAAGGCCAAGGTGGCCGCGGCCGACGTGGCGAAGGTCGCCGACGACCTGAACGTCCTGATCGAGGACGACCACGGCGACCTGGACACCCTCGACCGCCATCTCGCCACGCTCCAGCGGCAGTCCGAGGCGCTGGCCAAGCACGCCCCGACGCTCGACCAGGACGTGGCCACCGCCGTCTCGAAGATCAATGCCCTCAACAAGGGCGCGGGCCAGGTCGCCAAGGGTGCCAAGCAGCTGCACACCGGGCTCGGCACGGCGAGGACGGGCTCGGCGGACCTCGACACGGGCGTCGGCAAGCTGAAGACGGGCGCCGGCGATCTCAACGGCGGCATGTTCAAGCTGGCCGACGGCTCCGGCGAGCTGGCCGGCGGGCTCCACGACGGGGTGAAGCAGATCCCCGACTACGACAAGAAGGACCGCGACCAGCGCACCGGCGTCATGTCCGACCCGGTCCAGCTCGCCTCGCAGTCCCTGCACAAGGCGCCCAACTACGGCACCGGGTTCGCCCCTTACTTCATCCCGCTGTCCCTGTGGGTCGGCGCGATGGTGGCCTACATGCTGATCCAGCCGCTCAACCGGCGCGCACTCGCCGCGGGCGCCTCCGCCTGGCGGATCGCGCTGGCCGGCTGGCTGCCCGTGGCCGTGCTCGGGGTGCTCCAGGTGGCCGCACTGATGTCCGTGCTGCACTGGGCTCTGGGGCTCCAGATGGTCAGGGCTGCCGGAACGGTCGGCTTCCTGTTCCTCGTCACGGCGTGCTTCGCGGCGATCGTGCAGTGGCTGAACGCCCGCTTCGGAGCGGCGGGGCGGATCCTCGTACTCGCATTCCTGATGCTCCAGCTGACGTCGGCGGGCGGCACGTATCCCGTGCAGACGAGCCCCGGCTTCTTCAACGCGATCCACCCCTTCCTGCCGATGACGTACGTCGTCGAGGCGCTGCGGAGACTGATCTCGGGCGGCGGCCTCGGACCCGTGTGGCAGGCGTGTGCCGTGCTCGCCGCGTTCACGGCCGGCGCGCTGGCCCTGACCGCGCTGAGCGCCCGCAGCAAGCAGGTGTGGACACTGGACCGGCTGCACCCCGAGCTCAGCCTGTGAGCGCACCCACGCCGCCGCCTGTGAGAATCAGGGGCATGGAAAGCAGCACACGGCGCCAGGCCACCCGGCAGAAGCTGTACGAGGCCGCGGTCACGCTCATCGCGGAGCAGGGGTTCTCGGCCACCACGGTCGACGAGATCGCCGAGCGCGCCGGGGTCGCGAAAGGCACGGTCTACTACAACTTCGCCAGCAAGTCGGTGCTCTTCGAAGAGCTGCTCCGGCACGGCGTCGGGCTTCTCACCGCCTCGTTGCGGGAGGCGTCGGAGAAGACGGCCGCGAGCGGCGGCAGCAAGATCGACGCCCTGGACGCGATGATCCGGGCCGGTCTCGTCTTCATCGACCGCTATCCGGCGTTCACCCAGCTGTACGTGGCCGAGCTGTGGCGCACGAACCGCGCCTGGCAGTCCACCCTCGCCGTGGTCAGGCAGGAGGCCGTCGCCGTCGTGGAGGACGTGCTGCGGGACGCTGTCGAGGGCGGTGAGCTGAGCGAGGAGATCGACATCCCGCTGACGGCGGCCGCGCTGGTCGGCATGGTCCTGGTGGCCGCGCTCGACTGGCAGGCCTTCCAGCCGGAGCGCTCCCTGGACGACGTCCACGCGGCGCTGTCGCGGCTGCTCCAGGGACGCGTGACGGGCGGCCGCTGACCGCTCCCGAACGCGAAGGGGAGACAACGGAACGCCGGTCCGGCGTGGCCCGAATTCTCAGGCCTCACCGGACCGGCGCGTCCCCCGTATCCCCCGTGTTCCCCCGTGGGCCCGTCGGTCGTGCGGGCCCCCGTACCTCGCCCCGCCGTGGCGGGAGGAGCGGCCAAGGGGGCGAAGCGCTGTTCCGCCGCCCCGTGTCGGCGGTACCGGCGCCGCGCCCCCCTTCCGTGCCTCCACTCTCCCGTCCGCGCAGGTCGGACCCCATCCGCGCAGCTACTCATCTCACGTACTAGGTACGGATACTCAGGCCTGGGTGCTCATGCCCAGGACGCGGAGTTCGCGACTGGTTACGATCACGTCCGTGTCCGTACTCCCCCTGGTCTTCACGAGCGGCTGGGCGAGCGGGATCAACGCGTACGCGGTGGTCCTCCTCCTCGGCATCTTCGGCGCGACCGGGCTGACCGACGAAGTCCCCGAGTCGCTCCAGCGCACCGACGTGCTCATCGCCGCCGGGGTGCTGTTCCTGTGCGAGGCCGTTGCCGACAAGATCCCTTACGTGGACTCGCTCTGGGACACCGCGCACACGGTGATCCGGCCGGTGTCGGGTGCCGTTGTGGGCGCGCTGCTCGCCGGCCAGAGCGGGTCGCTGTCCGACCTCGCGGCGGGCGCGGTCGGCGGGTCGACGGCGCTGGCCAGCCACGCCGTGAAGGCCGGGACACGGATGGCGATCAACACCTCGCCCGAGCCGTTCACCAACGTCGCGATGAGCACGGCCGAGGACCTCGGCGTCGCCGGGATCATCACGTTCGCCATATTCCATCCCGAGGCGGCCGCGATCATCGCCGCCGTCCTGCTCTTCCTCGGGCTGTTCATGCTGTACTTCCTGATCTCGCGGATCCGGCGCTTCCTGCGGCGCCGGGCGCAACGGCGCGAGGAGAGGCGCATCGCCCACCGGACCGGGGCGCCGCCGGGCTGATCCGGCCCCCGGCCGGGCTGTCGGCGAGGGTGTCAGTGGGGGCCGATAAAGTCGCTGACATGGCACGGATTGCGGTGATCGGCGCCGGGATGGGCGCGATGGCGGCCGCTGCCCGGCTGGCCGTGGCAGGCCACCGGGTGGCGGTGTACGAGCGCGCGTCGACGTACGGCGGGGCGCTCGGCGGCTTCGCTCGCGACGGCTTCTCGTTCGACACGGGCCCGGGGCTGCTCCAACTGCCCGCGGTCTACCGGGACTTGTTCATCAAGACGGGCAAGGAACCCCTGGAGGACACGGTCGGGCTGACGCAGGTGGAGCCCGCCGTGCGCCATGTCTTCGCGGACGGCACAGCGGTGGACCTGCCGAACGCGCGGCGCGCGGGCATCGCCGACGCCCTGGACGCGGCGCTCGGTGAGGGCTCGGGCGCGCGCTGGTCGGCGTTCATGAACCGGGCGCGTGAGGCCTGGGACCGCACCCGGCGCCCGCTCCTCGAAGAGCCCCTGTGGCCGAACTGGCGGATCCTCGCGGACCGCGAGCCGTACCCCGTGGTGGTCCGCCGACGGATGCTGCGCAAGGACCTGTCGGCGACGACGCTCTCCGAGGTCGCGGCTCTTGAACTGGGCGGGGACCCGCGGCTCGTCGCGCTCCTCGAGCAGTACGCGCTCGCGTCCGGCCTCGATCCGCGTACGGCTCCGGCGAGCGCGGCCGTGCTGCCCTACATGGAGCAGACGTTCGGCACCTGGGCGGTGCGCGGCGGGATGCGGGAGCTGGCGCGGGCCGTGTACGAGCGGTGTCTTCAGCGGAAGGTCGAGTTCGAGTTCGACGCGCCGGTGGCGCGGATCGTGGAGAAGGACGGCCGGGCGGCGGGCGTCGAGCTGGCCGGGGGCAGGGTCGTGGAGGCCGACTTCGTGGTCGCCGGTGTGGCTCCCGGCGTCCTCGAAGCGCTGCTGCCCGGGCGGGCGCTCAGGGGCGAGGACGACGTGGCGCCGCAGTCGGCCCTGCCGAGCCGGCTGACGGTGTTCCTGGCGCTGCGCGGCGCGCGTCCCGGCGGCGCCCCGCACCGGACGGTCGTGCACGCGGCGGACCGGGAGGCCGAGCTGGCCTCGCTGTTCCGCGGGGGCACGGCGGTGGCGGAGCGGCCGACGGTCACGGTCCTGCGTCCCGACGACACCTCCGTGGTGCCGGACCCGGACCATGAGGCGGTCACGCTGGTGGTCACGGTGGCGCGCGGCGCGCGCGTGACGGACGCGGACGTGGAGCGGGTCATCGACGCCGCCGGGCAGGCGGTCCCCGGGCTGCGCGACCGCGTGCTGTGGCACGAGGTCCGCACGCCGTCGGATGTCGCCGAGGCGACCGGAGCCGACGGCGGTTCGGTGCCCGCACCTGCCCTGGCAGCGGCCTCCGGCCGGCTTCTGCACTCGTCCAACAGCACGCTCGTTCCGGGCCTGCTCGCCGTCGGCGGCTGGTCGCACCCGGGCGGCGGGCTGCCGCACGCGGGGATGTCGGGCGCGCTGGCGGCCGGGCTGATCGTGGAGGGCCCGGACTTCCGCGGCTCGCAGTGACGGGCGACGCCCGCCGGGTTCAGTAGCGGTACTGCTGCTGCTCGTTGTAGCCGGAGCCGCCGTCGTAGCCGCCCTGCCCGTTCTGCTCGTACGGGTAGGGCTGCTCCGGGGGCAGTTCGCCGCCGTACTGCTGGTGCTGGTCGTCGCCGGTGCGCTGCTGGGGCACCCAGACCCCGCCGGGCGGCGTCTCCATGCCGTAGCCGCCGTTCGCATACGGGTCGCCGTACTGCTGTCCCGTGCCGTACGCGTCGTCGTACTGGGGCTGCGCCGGGTAGGTCTGCGTCCCGATGTACGGGTCGGAGTAGGCGGCGTACTGCTGCTGGCCGTTGTCGTAGCCGTACTGCTGCTGGTCGTAGCCCGCGTACGCGTCGTAGGCGTAGCCCTGTTCGGCGGCGTCCGTGTGGGCGGCGGCCGGGGTGTAGACGCCGTACTGGCCGGTGTCGTCGGGCATCGGCTGCGGCGCGTAGACCGACGTCACCTCGGCCGCGGACTCGGGCTCGGGGGCGTCCGGGGCGGCCGACTCGTACTCCAGGTCGGAGACCTCGAGGACCGGGTCCTGGTGGACCGGCTCCCTGAGCTTGCGCCGCTTGCTCGCGCCGGGGTTCCCGCCGAGCGCCCAGCCCGTGGAGAAGCCCCTGCGGAACGACAGCGTCACATACGTCTGGCCGACCGCGAACGTGATGGCGCCGATCCCGATGACGATCACCGACGGGATCAGCACACCGAAGACGACGCCGACAAAGCCGACGAAGGCGAGCAGCCGGAAGCGCAGCCTCGCCTTGTACTGGAGCAGTACCTCACCGAGCAGCCACAACGCGACGATTCCGAACGCGATGTAGAGGACCGTCCAGCCCATGTACGCCCCTCTCGTACGGCCGCCGCCCCTGGTGGAATACGGCCGGGTCAGGCCCGCTGGTCGTGCAGGCCCAGATTCTCGTAGATCTCCAGTGTCGCCGTGGAGTTGTTGAGCGTGATGAAGTGCAGACCCGGAACGCCCTCGTCCAGCAGCTTCGCGCAGAACTCCGTCGCGAACTCGATGCCAATGGAGCGTACAGCCGCCGGATCGTCTTTGGCTGTGAGGATGCGCTCTTTCAGGGCGGTCGGGAACGTGGCGTTGCTGAGCTGCGGCAGCCGCTCCAGCATGCGCACGCTCGTGACCGGCATGATCTCCGGGATGACGGGGGTGTCGCAACCCGCTGCCTCGACCCGGTCGCGCAGCCGCAGGTATTCCTCGGGGTAGAAGAACATCTGGGTGATCGCGTAGTCGGCGCCCGCCCGGCACTTGTCCACGAAGTGGCCGACGTCGGAGTCCCAGTCCTCGGAGCGCGGGTGCATCGCGGGGAAGGCCGCGACGCCGACGCAGAAGTCGCCCGACTCCTTGATGAGCCGGACCAGTTCGGCGGCGTAGGTCAGGCCCTCGGGGTGCGCGACCCAGTCGGCCATGGGGTCGCCGGGCGGGTCTCCGCGCACGGCGAGGATGTTCCTGATGCCCGCGTCCGCGTACTGGCCGATGATGTTGCGCAGCTCGGCCACGGAGTGGTCGACGGCCGTGAGGTGGGCGACCGGGGTCAGGGTCGTGTCGGCGACGATCTGCTCGGTCTCGCGGACGGTGCCCGCACGGGTGGAGCCACCGGCGCCGTACGTCACGGAGACGAAGTCGGGTGCGACGGCCTCGACCCGTCGCAGCGCGTTCCAGAGGTTCCGCTCACCCTTCGGGGTCTTCGGCGCCGAGAACTCGAACGAGAAGGTCGTCTTGCCGGTCGCGAGCATGTCGCGCACGGTGCGTGCGCGATCAGTCCTGGTGGAAGCGGTGCCAAGGGCCATACGGGCAGGTTAGCCACGGGAGGGCTCTGTCCCTAATCCCCGTCCACCCTGCGGACACGCGTCTTGGCGGGGCCCGACCGAACGGATCAGGCGGTACGCAGCCGCTTCGCGAAGTCGGCCGCCGCTGCGCCAGGGTCGTCCGCCTCGGTGATGGCGCGGACCACGACGACGCGGCTTGCGCCCGCTTCGAGTACCTCGTCCAGATTGCCCGCGTCGATGCCGCCGATCGCGAACCAGGGGCGGTCCGTGCCGAGCGAGGCCGTGTAGCGCACCAGGTCGAGGCCGGGCGCGTACCGGCCGGGCTTGGTGGGGGTCGGCCAGCAGGGGCCGGTGCAGAAGTAGTCCACGCCGTCCTGGACGGCGGCCGCGGCGGCCTCCGTGTCGGCGTGCGTGGAGCGGCCGATCAGGACGTCCTCGCCGAGGATGGCGCGGGCGGCCGCGACCGGCAGGTCGCCCTGGCCCAGGTGCAGGACGTCGGCGCCGGCGGCGTGGGCGACGTCCGCCCGGTCGTTGACCGCGAACAGCTTGCCGTGGCGGGCGGCGGCGTCGGCGAAGACGGCCAGGTGCTCCATCTCCTCGCCCGCCTCCATGCCCTTGTCGCGCAGCTGCACGATGTCCACGCCGTTCGCCAGGACGGCGTCGAGGAACTCGGGGAGGTCGCCCTGGCGCTTGCGGGCGTCCGTGCACAGGTACAGCCGGGCGTCGGCGAGCTGGGCGCGCTGCGTTGCGGCCATGGCCATGGGTGAGTCCCCCCTGGTCGGTGGCGTGCGGGCCGCGGTGAGCGCGGCCCGCACGCCGGACGGTTGTCGGGTCAGACGGCGAGCGCCTGGGCGCGGCGCTTCACCTCCGTGCCGCGATTCTCGCTCAGCGCCTGCGCGGGGGTGCCCGGCAGGGTCGGGTCGGGGGTGAAGAGCCACTCGAGCATCTCTTCGTCGTTGTAGCCGTCGTCCCTGAGCAGGGTCAGAGTCCCGGTGAGGCCCTTGACGACCTTGTCGCCGTCGATGAAGGCGGCGGGCACGTGCAGCGCCCTGTTCTCCCCACGGCGTACGGCGATCACCTGGCCTTCCTTCACCAGCTGTCGCACGCGCGTCACCTCCACGCCGAACTGCTCGGCGATGTCGGGGAGGGTGAGCCACTCGGGGACGAGAGCATCGATCTTTGCGTCAATCTCGGTCACAGGACAAGCGTGCCATCCCGGACTGACACTGGGAAACGCGGCCGCGCAAAAGGCCCGGTCGCCCCGGCGGGGCGGTCAGACGACAGCGGCCTTCAGCGGGCGGGCCGGGTCGCTGATGACCTGCGGGTCCAGGGGGGCGCCCGACTCGATGAGCTTGCGCCCCTGGGCCAGGTCGCGCGGGCGGCCCACGGCGAGGACGCCGACGAGCCGGCTCTCGCGCAGCCAGCACACGCTCCAGGACGCGCCCTGCGGGTCGCCGCGCCACACGGTGGTGTCGGCGGCCGCGTGATGTCCGGCGTACTGCACGAAGCGGCCGAACTGCTCCGACCAGAAGTACGGCACGGGGTCGTACGTCGCCGGGTTCTCGCCGATGATGTTGGCGGCGACCGTGCGGGGGCCCTGGAGCGCGTTGTCCCAGTGGTGGACCATCAGGCGCTCGCCGTACCTGCCCGAAGGGAAGGACGAGCAGTCGCCGACGGCGTACACATCGGGCTCGGAGGTGCGCAGGCGGTTGTCCGCCACGACCTCGCGGTGGGCGCCGAGCGTGATGCCGGAGCCGGTGAGCCAGCCGGTGGCGGGGCGGGCCCCGATGCCGACGACCACGGCACCTGCGGGCACCCGGGTGCCGTCGTCGAGGACCACGGATCCCGGCTCGACGTGCTCCACGCGCGCGTGGGTGCGCAGTTCCGCCCCGGCGTCCGCGTACCAGGCGGCCATGGGGGCGGCGACCTCCTCGGGCAGCGCTCCGGCGAGCGGCCGCTCGGCCGCCTCGACGACGGTGACCGCGCATCCGGCCTCACGGGCCGCGGTGGCGAACTCGGCGCCGATCCAGCCCGCGCCGACGACGACGATGTCGCGCTGCGCGGCGAGGACGGGGCGCAGGCGTTCGGCGTCGTCGAGCGTGCGCAGCAGATGGACCCCGGGGATGTCCTCCGTGCCGGGCAGCCGGATGGGCTCGGCGCCGGTCGCGAGGACGAGGACGTCGTAGGGGGCGGGTCCGGTGGCGGTGTCGAGGGTGTGCTCGGCGGGGCGTACACCGGTGACCTCGCGGCCCAGTTCGAGCGTGATGTCGAGGGCTTCGAAGTCCACGTCGAAGGCGGACCCCTCGGCCTTGCCGAGCAGGACGGCCTTGGACAGCGGAGGCCGGTCGTACGGCTGGTGGGGTTCCGCGCCGATCAGCGTGACGGCGCCGGTGAAGCCCTGTTCGCGCAGGGCCACGGCGGTCTGGACCCCCGCCATCCCGGCGCCGACGATGACGACGTGCCGCCCTGTCTGGGGCACCGGGGCCTGGTTCTGGGTCTGCTCGCTCACCGGATCACCATATGCACCTGACGTTCACTCAGTCAGCGGGCCGCGTCACTCCGGTCCCGTGACGTCTTCCACACCGGCCGCCGGTTTGACCGCTCCGGCCGTCCGCGCTCCCGCCGTCAGGCGCCCGGGACCTCTTCGACGACGCTCGTCCCGCTGCCCGCCTGCGACTCCCACTCCCACGTCTCGTCCAGCCGCACCCGCCCGTCGGGAAGGTCCACGACGAGCGAGACGCAGTGTCCGGAGGAGGTCGTCGCGTCCGTCTTCAGCTGTACGTACCTGAAGTCGATCCGGTCACCCTCACGGATGCCCACGAGGTGGCCGCGCACGACGTCCCCGCCCGCGTACTCGGCCCAGATCCGGCCGTCCTCCTCGTGGTAGGTGAACCGCGTCCGCGTGCCCACCTGGCCGGGGGCCTGGTCGGCGACCGGGGCGAGGACGAGTCCGTCGAGCGAGCGGGCCATGCGGGCGGGCTCCCTTACTGGGGGGCGGGGCAGAGTTTCAGGGGGTTAGGGTGGCCACCGTAAAGCACTCGCGGGAGCCCGGACGTACCGGGCTGAGAGGGAGGCTGTGACGGCCTCCGACCGTACGAACCTGATCCGGGTCATGCCGGCGAAGGGAGGGGCTGGACGCCCATGTCGCGTACTTCAGAAGGCTCCGACGTCCTGGTCGTGGGCGGGGGAATCATCGGTCTCGTCACCGCGTGGCGGGCCGCGCAGCGCGGGCTGCGCACCGCGGTCGTGGACCCCGAACCGGGCGGCGGGGCCGCGCAGGTGGCGGCCGGGATGCTCGCCGCCGTCACCGAACTGCACTACGGAGAGGCCGAACAGACCCTCCTCGGGCTCAACGTGGAGTCCGCGCGCCGCTATCCGGCGTTCGCGGCCGAGCTCTCCGAGGCCACCGGGCTCGACCTCGGCTACCGCGCGTGCGGCACCCTCGCCGTCGCGCTCGACGCGGACGACCGCGCGCACCTTCGGGAACTGCACGCCCTCCAGCGCAAGTCGGGCCTGGAGTCGGAGTGGCTGACGGGCCGTGAGTGCCGGCGCCTCGAACCGATGCTGGCCCCGTCCGTGCGGGGCGGCCTGCGCGTCGACGGTGACCACCAGATCGACCCGAGGCGCCTCGCGAAGGCCCTTGTCGCGGCCTGCGAGCGGGCCGGGGTGCGGTTCCACCGTCAGTGGGCCGAGCGGCTGACAGTCGTCCGCGAGGGCGCGCGCGGCGTGGTCCTCGCCGACGGCACCGGGCTCGACGCGGACCAGGTCGTCCTCGCCGGCGGCAGCCTCAGCGGCCGCCTCGCCGGAGTCCCGGACGACGTGCTGCCGCCGGTACGCCCGGTGAAGGGGCAGGTCCTGCGCCTGACCGTGCCGAAGGTGTACGCGCCGTTCCTGAGCCGCACCGTGCGCGCCGTCGTGCGCGGCGGCAACCTCTATCTGGTGCCCCGGGTCAACGGCGAACTCGTCGTCGGGGCCACCAGCGAGGAGCTCGGCTGGGACACGACGGTCACCGCGGGCGGCGTCTACGAGCTGCTGCGCGACGCCCACGAGCTGGTGCCCGGCATCACGGAGCTGCCGCTCACGGAGACCCGCGCGGGCCTGCGCCCCGGCTCTCCCGACAACGCCCCGATCCTCGGCCCGACCGCCCTGCCGGGCCTGCTGCTCGCCACCGGCCACTACCGCAACGGCGTGCTGCTCACGCCGGTCACCGGCGACGCCATGGCCCACGTCCTCGCCACCGGCGAACTCCCCGAAGTGGCCCGCCCCTTCACCCCGCGGCGCTTCGGCGCCGTCCCCGCACCCGTCTCTGTGGAGCAGTCCGTATGACCGTGTCCGTCACCCACGTATCCGTGAACGGCGAGGGCCGCCAGGTCGCCCCGGGCACCACGCTCGACGCCCTCGTCTCGGCGCTGACCACCGCGCCGTCCGGGGTCGCCGCCGCACTCAACGAAACCGTCGTCCCGCGCGCACAGTGGGCCGTCACCGCACTCACGGACGGGGACCGCGTCGAGGTCCTCACCGCAGTCCAGGGAGGCTGAACCCATGGCTGACGACTCCTTGGTCATCGGCGGTACGTCCTTCTCGTCCCGCCTGATCATGGGCACGGGCGGGGCGCCCAGCCTCGACGTCCTGGAACGCTCCCTCGTCGCGTCCGGCACGGAGCTGACGACCGTCGCGATGCGGCGCGTGGACGCGAGCGTGCAGGGCTCCGTGCTCTCCGTCCTGGAGAAGCTGGGGATCCAGGTGCTGCCCAACACGGCGGGCTGTTTCACCGCCGGTGAGGCCGTCCTGACCGCCCGCCTCGCGCGCGAGGCGCTCGGCACCGACCTGGTCAAGCTGGAGGTCATCGCGGACGAGCGCACCCTGCTGCCCGACCCGATCGAGCTCCTGGACGCGGCCGAGATCCTCGTCGACGACGGCTTCACCGTGCTGCCGTACACGAACGACGACCCGGTGCTCGCGCGGAAGCTGGAGGACGTGGGCTGCGCCGCTGTCATGCCGCTCGGCTCCCCCATCGGCTCCGGGCTCGGCATCCGCAACCCGCACAACTTCCAGCTGATCACGGAGCACGCGCGCGTGCCGGTGATCCTGGACGCGGGCGCCGGGACCGCGTCCGACGCGGCGCTCGCGATGGAGCTGGGGTGCGCCGGTGTGATGCTCGCCTCAGCCGTGACCCGCGCGCAGGAGCCGATCCTGATGGCGCAGGGCATGCGGCACGCGGTCGAGGCGGGGCGTCTGGCGTTCCGGGCGGGCCGGATCCCCCGCAGGCACTTCGCCGAGGCCTCCTCGCCCGTGTCCGGGACGGCCAGGCTCGACCCTGAGCGGCCCGCGTTCTGAGGGCCGTACAGCACGGTTACAGCTCTGCTGCAGTACGGCCGTCCATCGACGACTGCGGAGCCGGGTGTCGGCGGCGGCTCGTACACTCGCCTGCGTGGACACGACCCTTCAGGACCCTCTCGTCGGGCAGGTGCTCGACGGCCGGTACCGCGTCGACGCACGCATCGCGGTCGGCGGGATGGCCACGGTCTACAGGGCCGTGGACACCCGCCTCGACCGCGTGCTCGCGCTCAAGGTGATGCACCCGGCCCTCGCCGCCGACGTCTCGTTCGTCGAGCGCTTCATCCGCGAGGCCAAGTCCGTCGCCCGGCTCTCCCACCCGAATGTGGTCGGGGTCTTCGACCAGGGCGCGGACGGCCAGTACGTCTATCTGGCGATGGAGTACGTCGCGGGCTGCACCCTGCGGGACGTCCTGAGGGACCGCGGGGCACTGCGGCCGCGTGCCGCGCTCGACATCCTGGAGCCGGTCCTCGCCGCGCTCGGCGCCGCGCACCGCGCGGGCTTCGTGCACCGCGACATGAAGCCGGAGAACGTCCTGATAGGGGACGACGGCCGCGTGAAGGTGGCGGACTTCGGCCTCGTACGGGCCGTGGACACCGTCACGAACACCACGGGCGCCGTCCTCGGCACCGTCTCCTACCTCGCCCCCGAGCAGATCGAGTCGGGCACCGCCGACCCCCGCGTCGACGTGTACGCGTGCGGGGTGGTGCTCTACGAGATGCTCACGGGCGCCAAGCCGCACTCGGGCGACTCCCCCGCCCAGGTCCTCTACCAGCACCTGAACGAGGACGTGCCGCCCCCGTCCGCGTCCGTGCCCGGCCTGCCCGCGGAGCTGGACGAGCTCGTCGCGTCCGCGTCCGCGCGCATGCCCGATCTCAGGCCGTACGACGCGGTGGCGCTGCTCGCCCAGGTCAGGGGGGCCAGGGCCGCCCTCACCGACGCACAGCTCGACGCGGTGCCGCCGGCCGCACGGCCCGAGGGCATCGGGGACCGTGACATCTCGGCCGACCGTACGAGCGTGATCCCGCGGGCGCTGCGGACCAGGGGCGTACAGCTCCCGCTGCCCGCCGACGACCAGGACCCGCAGGCGGAGCTGAACCGCACGAGCCGCTTCGAGACACCTCCCCCGCCGCCCGCCCCTTCCCGCAGGCGTCGTCCGCGGCGCGGTGTGCTCGCTGCCGTCGCGGCCGTGCTGCTCGCCCTCGGTCTCGGCGCGGGCGTCTGGTACATCAACTCGGGCCAGTTCACGAAGGTCCCGCCCCTGCTCGCCAAGACGCAGACGCAGGCGAAGGAGCGGCTCGGCGACGCGGGCCTCGACCTCGGGCACGTCAAGCGCGCGTACAGCGACACCGTGAAGCGCGGCACCGTCATCGCCAGTGACCCCAGGGCGGGCGCCCGCATCCGGGACAACGGAGCGGTGGATCTGACGGTGTCCCTGGGCCCGGAGACCGTGCAGGTTCCCGATCTCGAGGGCACGCCCCTCGCCAGGGCCGAGCGCAGGCTGAAGGACGCGGGCCTGGAGCCCGGCATGGTCACCAGGGCCTTCGACGAGGACGTCCCCAAGGGGTCGGTGATCGCCACGGACCCGGCGTCCGGCACGACCCGCAAGGCCGGTTCGGCCGTCGCGCTCAAGGTGAGCAGGGGCCGCGAGGTGGACGTCCCGGACGTGACGGGCGAGGCCGAGGAGGACGCCATCGCCGACCTTCAGGACGCGGGCCTGAAGGCCGAGATCGCCACAGAGCGGGTGAACTCGGACGAGGACAAGGGCAGCGTCGCCCGGCAGTCCCCCGTCGAAGGCAAGCGGCTCGGCGAGGGTGACACGGTCACGCTGACGATCTCCAAGGGCCCGGTCATGGTCGAGGTCCCCGACGTCGTGGGCATGAGCGTCGACGACGCCACGCAGAAGCTCAAGGACAGCGGGTTCGACGTCGAGGAGGACCGCGGTCTGCTCGGCCTGTTCGGCGACACCGTGAAGAAGCAGTCCGTGGCGGGCGGCGACAAGGCCCCGAAGGGGTCGACGATCACCATCCAGATCCGCTGACGGAGCGCCCACGCACGCGTGCCACCCTTGACCCGTGAGCAGCACCGATTCCCTTCCCCGTAACCCGGTCGGCGGTCATGTCCCCGTCGCCGGCGGCCTGGCCTCCGTAGGGCTCTCGTACGCGCGCGAGCTGGAGGCGGAGACCGTCCAGGTCTTCGTCGCCAACCCGCGAGGCTGGGCGACGCCTCCCGGCAACCCGAAGCAGGACGAGGAGTTCCGCGCGGCCTGCGCCGCCGAGGGGATTCCGGCGTACGTCCACGCCCCCTACCTGATCAATTTCGGCTCGCACACCGAGGCGACCGTCGAGAAGTCGGTGGAGTCGCTGCGACACTCGCTGCGCCGGGCCCGGGAGATAGGCGCGCTCGGCGTCGTCGTGCACACCGGTTCGGCGACCGGCGGCCGTGAGCGGGCCGTGGCGCTCGCGCAGGTGCGGGAGCACATGCTGCCGCTCCTCGACGAGCTGACTCATGACGACGACCCCTACCTCCTGCTCGAGTCGACCGCGGGCCAGGGCTCCTCGCTGTGCTCGCGGACCTGGGACTTCGGGCCGTACTTCGACGCACTGGACGCGCACCCGAAGCTGGGCGTCTGCCTGGACACGTGCCACATCTTCGCGGCGGGCCACGACCTGACCGGCCCCGACGGCATGCGGCAGACCCTGGACCTGCTCGTGGACACCGTGGGCGAGGGCCGCCTCAAGCTGATCCACGCCAACGACTCGAAGGACGTCGTCGGGGCGCACAAGGACCGACACGAGAACATCGGCTCCGGCCACATCGGCGCTGAGCCGTTCCGCGCGCTGATGGCCCACCCGGCGACCGAGAACGTGCCGCTGATCCTCGAGACGCCCGGCGGCAAGGAGGGTCACGCGGCGGACGTGGCCCGCCTGAAGGAGCTCCGGAAGCGCTAGGAGATCGCCTCGGAGATCGCTTGAGGGAATACCCCTAGGGGGTATACGGTTCTTGTCGGCGACAGGAACCGCTCTCTGACGTTGGGGGAACTCATGAAGCACGAGACGCACGCCGGACACGAACACCACGCAGATCACGAGCAGCACGAGCACGCCCACGCCGGTCACGGCGGCCTCGGCGGCCTCGGCGGCCTCGGCAAGGTCAGCTGGTCCATGGCCGCACAGGCGACCCTCCACTGCCTCACGGGGTGCGCCATCGGCGAGGTCCTCGGCATGGTCATCGGCACGGCGTTCGGCTGGGGCAACGTGCCGACGATGATTCTGGCGATCGCGCTCGCGTTCTTCTTCGGCTATGCGCTCACGCTGCGCGGCATCCTGAAGGCCGGCGTCGACTTCAGGACCGCGTTCCGGGTCGCGCTCGCCGCGGACACCCTGTCCATCGCCGTCATGGAGCTGATCGACAACGGCGTGATCGTGCTGTGGCCGAACGCGATGGACGCCCATCTGACGGACGGCCTCTTCTGGGGCGCGCTCGCGGTCTCACTGGCGATCGCCTTCGTGGTGACCACTCCGGTCAACAAGTGGATGATCGGCCGCGGCAAGGGCCACGCGGTGGTGCACCAGTACCACTGACGGACCGTACGACCTCTGACAGACCGTACGAGAAGCGCCAGGACTCAGAGCTCGGGGCCGTCCCCGGGCTCTTCCTGGTACGAGTAGCGCTGCTCCCGCCAGGGGTCGCCGACGTTGTGATAGCCGCGCTCCTCCCAGAAGCCACGGCGGTCGGCCGTCATGTACTCGATGCCGCGGACCCACTTCGGGCCCTTCCAGGCGTACAGATGGGGCACGACGAGGCGGAGCGGGAAGCCGTGTTCGGCGGTGAGGAGTTCGCCGTCCTTGTGGGTGGCGAAAATCGTGCGGTCGGCGGCGAAGTCCTCAAGGCGGAGATTGGCGCTGAAGCCGTACTCGGCCCAGACCATCACATGGGTCACGGCGGGCGCGGGCGGTGCCAGTTCGAGAATCGTCGCGGCGGGCACGCCGCCCCACTCGGCTCCGAGCATGCTGAACTTCGTGACGCAGTGCAGATCGGCCACGACCGTGCCGTACGGCAGGGCGGAGAACTCCTCGTGCGTCCAGCAGCGCTTGTCCCCGTCGGCGGTGGCGCCGAAGACCCTGAACTCCCAGCGCTCGGGGCGGAACTTGGGCACCGGGCCGTAGTGCGTGACCGGCCAGCCCCGCTGGAGACGCTGTCCCGGTGGAAGCTCCGACTGCACTGCTCCCCCAGACTCGCGACCCACCGGCTGACCCATGCCTCCATCCTGACAGACCCCGGGCAGTGGACGTGACCAGCGAGAGCCTGGCCGCCCTCGAAACGGGCAACTCCTACTAAGCATGCACTTACTGGACGGTTTTCGGCGCCGGTGCGAGGATGCGCGAAACCTGCCGAGTCCACCACATGGAAGGAGCCTCTGCGATGCAGGGCGACCCCGAGGTCATCGAATTCCTCAACGAGCAGCTCACGGGCGAGCTGACGGCCATCAACCAGTACTGGCTCCACTACCGGATCCAGGACAACAACGGCTGGACCAAGCTCGCGAAGTACACCCGTGCAGAGTCCATCGACGAGATGAAGCACGCGGACCGGCTGACGGAACGGATTCTCTTCCTCGATGCCCTGCCGAACTACCAGCGGCTCTTCCACGTACGGGTCGGGCAGACCGTCACGGAGATGTTCCAGGCCGACCGGCAGGTCGAGGTCGAGGCGATCGACCGCCTCAAGCGCGGCATCGACGTCATGCGGGCCAAGGGCGATGTGACGTCGGCGCGGATCTTCGAGGACATCCTGGAGGACGAGGAGCACCACATCGACTACCTCGACACCCAGCTGGAGCTGCTCGAGAGTCTCGGTGAGGCGCTGTACCTGGCCCAGCAGATCGAGCAGCCGGACAGCTAGAGCCGGACAGCCGGAGCCGGACAGCTAGCAGCCGCAAACTCTCGGGCCGAGCCTCAGGCGGCGTCCGCAACGTCCACGAGGGCGTTCGGGGCGGCCGTCAGGGCGGGCCTTCCCTGCTCGACCAGCTCGCGGCGCGTGCAGGATCCGCGGCCTAGCAGCGCCTGAATGCGGCGTACGCACGAGCCGCAGTCCGTGCCGGCCTTGCAGGCCGACGCTATCTGGCGGGGGGTGCACGCACCGTCGTCCGCGTGCTTCTTGACCTGGTCCTCGGTCACACCGAAGCAGTTGCAGACGTACACGCGGTTCACCTCCCAGTGATCAGGACCGGTTCGTTGCCCCCGCCCTAATGGACGGTGAGGCTAACCTAACCTTACCCGCCGGGTCCGGAGCGCAAAAGTGCCGTGGGGCGCGGATCACTGTGATCCGCGCCCCACGGCATTTACTGCAAGATCACTGGTCGCGGTACATCTCCGCCACCAGGAACGCCAGGTCGAGGGACTGGCTGCGGTTCAGACGCGGGTCGCAGGCCGTCTCGTAGCGCTGGTGCAGATCGTCGACGAAGATCTCGTCGCCGCCGCCCACGCACTCGGTGACGTCGTCACCGGTGAGCTCGACGTGGATGCCGCCCGGGTGCGTGCCGAGCGCCTTGTGGACCTCGAAGAAGCCCTTGACCTCGTCGAGCACGTCGTCGAAGCGGCGGGTCTTGTGGCCCGAGGCCGCCTCGTACGTGTTGCCGTGCATCGGGTCGGTGATCCAGCCGACGGTCGCGCCGGAGGCGGTGACCTTCTCGACCAGTTCCGGGAGCTTGTCGCGGACCTTGTCGGCGCCCATGCGGACGATGAAGGTCAGGCGGCCGGGCTCGCCGTCCGGGTCGAGGCGCTCGATGTACTGCAGCGCTTCCTCGGGCGTCGTCGTCGGGCCGAGCTTGATGCCGATCGGGTTGCGGATCTTCGAGGCGAACTCGATGTGCGCGCCGTCCAGCTGGCGGGTGCGCTCACCGATCCACACCATGTGGCCCGACACGTCGTACAGGGTGCCCGTACGCGAGTCCACGCGGGTCAGCGCCGACTCGTAGTCGAGGAGCAGCGCCTCGTGGGAGGAGTAGAACTCGACCGTCTGGAACTCGGCCGGGTCGGTGCCGCAGGCGCGCATGAAGTTCAGCGCGTTGTCGATCTCGCGGGCGAGCTGCTCGTAGCGCTGGCCGGACGGGGACGACTTCACGAAGTCCTGGTTCCAGGCGTGCACCTGGCGCAGGTCGGCGTAGCCGCCGGTGGTGAAGGCGCGCACCAGGTTGAGCGTGGAGGCGGACGCGTTGTACATCCGCTTCAGGCGCTCGGGGTCCGGGATGCGGGCCTTCTCGTTGAACTCGAAGCCGTTGACCGAGTCGCCGCGGTACGTCGGCAGGGTCACGCCATCACGGGTCTCGGTGCCCTTGGAGCGCGGCTTGGAGTACTGGCCGGCGATGCGGCCGACCTTCACGACCGGCACCGAGGCGGCGTAGGTGAGGACGGCACCCATCTGGAGCAGCGTCTTGAGCTTGTTACGGATGTGGTCGGCCGACACCGCGTCGAAGGCTTCGGCGCAGTCGCCGCCCTGGAGGAGGAACGCCTCTCCCTTGGCGACGGCCGCCAGTCGGGCGCGCAGCTGGTCGCACTCGCCCGCGAAGACGAGCGGCGGATACGACTCGAGGTCCGCGATCACATCGCGCAGAGCCTCGGCATCGGGGTACTCGGGCTGCTGCGCCGCGGGCAGGTCTCGCCAGGTGTTGCCAGCGCTTGCGCTGGTCTTAGCGTTCACGGTCACATCCTCAACATTACGGGGTCATGTCCGTGGTCCATCCGACGGCTCACCCTTTGAGACGCGTCGTCCACAGATGAGCTGCCCATCGGGTAAGGTTCCGCCCATGTTCGCGCACACGACCCGTAACTGGTGGTGGACCGCTCACCCGGCGGCCCACTGACTGCGCGTACAGCGAAGCGAAGGCCGCCCGAGGGCGGCCTTCAGTGTTTTCCGGGACCTGGCCGTTCCTCTCCGTCACCGGAGTCTGGAAGAGGAATCACCTGCCATGGACCTGTCCGAGCTGCTGCACGACGACCGACCCTTCGCTCTGCTGCGCCGCCGCGCGCCGGGCCACGACCCCGACACCGTGGAACTCCTGGTCGGCCCGGTGCACACGTACGAGCGACTCGCCGACATCCCTGAGGGCCTCGCCCTCGTGCCGTTCCGGCAGATCAGGGAGCGCGGCTTCGACGTCCGCGACGACGGCACCCCGCTCGCGGTGCTCACCCCCGAGGAGACGTACGAGCTGCCGCTGGCCGAGGTCCTTGCGCAGCTCCCGGCCCATGACGTCCGCGTGTCGGACGGCGGCTTCGACGTGGACGACGCCGAGTACGCGGACATCGTGGAACGGGTCCTGCGCGAGGAGATCGGACAGGGCGAGGGCGCCAACTTCGTGATCCGGCGGACGTACGAGGGTGAGATCCGGGGGTTCGGGCGGGCGGACGCGCTCGCGCTGTTCCGGCGGCTGCTCGCCGGGGAGCGAGGCGCGTACTGGACGTTCGTCGTGCACACCGGAAGTCAGCAGGGGACCGAAGGTTCTTCCCCAGAAGGGCGGGAGACGGGCGGGCGGACGCTGGTCGGGGCGAGCCCCGAGGTGCATGTGCGGATGAGCGGCGGCACGGTCGTGATGAACCCGATCAGCGGTACCTATCGCTACCCGGCCGGGGGCCCGACGCCCGAGCACCTGCTGGACTTCCTCGCCGACGGGAAGGAGATCGAGGAGCTGTCGATGGTCGTCGACGAGGAGCTCAAGATGATGTGCACCGTCGGCGACATGGGCGGGGTCGTGATCGGCCCGCGCCTGAAGGAGATGGCCCATCTCGCGCACACGGAGTACGAGTTGAGGGGCCGGTCCTCGCTGGATGTGCGCGACGTGCTGAAGGAGACGATGTTCGCGGCGACCGTCACGGGGTCGCCGGTCCAGAACGCGTGCCGGGTCATCGAGCGACACGAAGTCGGCGGGCGCGGCTACTACGCGGGGGCGCTCGCGCTGGTCGGGCGGGACGCGGGCGGGGCGCAGACCCTGGACTCGCCGATCCTGATCCGTACGGCCGACATCGACGCGGGCGGGAGGCTGCGGGTGCCGGTCGGGGCGACGCTGGTGCGCGGCTCGGACCCGGCGAGCGAGGTCCAGGAGACGCACGCGAAGGCCGCCGGGGTCCTTGCCGCGCTGGGGGTGCGGCCCGGGCGGCCGCGCGGGGAGGGCGTGCGGCCCGCGCTCGCCGACGATCCGCGGGTGCAGGCGGCGCTCGACGGGCGGCGGGCGGCGCTGGCGCCGTTCTGGCTGCGGATGCAGGAGAAGGCGGCGGCTCTGGAGGGGCACGCGCTGGTGGTGGACGCCGAGGACACGTTCACGGCGATGCTGGCGCATCTGCTGCGGTCGTCGGGGCTCACGGTCTCCGTGCGGCGCTATGACGAGCCGGGGCTGCAGGAGGCCGTGCTCGCCCACGAGGGACCCGTCGTCCTGGGCCCCGGACCGGGCAATCCCTCCGACGAGGCGGACCCGAAGATGCGTTTCCTGCGCACGCTGACCGCCGAGGTGCTGCGTGATCACCGGCACGGCGTGCTCGGCGTGTGCCTCGGCCATGAGCTGATCGCGGCCGAGCTGGGCCTGGAGATCGTCCGCAAGGAGGTGCCCTACCAGGGCGCGCAGACGGACGTCGATCTGTTCGGGCGGAGCGAGACCGTCGGGTTCTACAACAGCTTCGTGGCGCGCTGCGACGACGGCGCGGCGGTGGAGCTGGCCGCGCACGGCGTCGAGGTGAGCCGGGACGCGGCGAGCGGCGAGGTGCATGCCCTGCGCGGGCCGGGCTTTGCCGGCGTTCAGTTCCACCCGGAGTCGGTGCTGTCGCTGCGCGGGGCCGATGTCGTGCGGGAGCTGCTGGCTCAGCTCTTGGGCGCGGAGGGCACGAGGACGTTCTCGGAGCGCCGGCCCGCCCGGTAGTCGAGGACGTTGGCCACCGTGGTCTCGATGATCTGGTTCACCGCGTCCACGGTGTAGTACGCCTGGTGCGACGTGACCAGGACGTTCGGGAAGGTGACGAGGCGGGCCAGGGTGTCGTCCTCGACGACGTCGAGCGACTTGTCGAGGAAGAAGAGCCCGGCCTCGGCCTCGTACACGTCGAGGCCGACGCCCGTGAAGCGGCCCTCGCGCAGCTCGGAGACGAGTGCCTTGGTGTCGATGAGGCCGCCGCGGCTGGAGTTCACCAGGATCGCGTCGTCCTTCATGGTGCGCAGGGCGGCGCTGCCGACGAGGTGCTCGGTGGCGGGGAGCAGGGGTACGTGCAGGCTGATCAGGTCGGCATCGCTGAAGAGGCGCTCCTTGTCGACGTACTTCATGCCGAGTTCGACGCAGGCGGGGTTCTCGGCGATGTCCCAGCCGAGGAGGTTCATGCCGAAGCCGTGGGCGATCCGGGTGAACGCCTCGCCGATCTTGCCGGTGCCGAGGACGCCGACCGTGCGGCCGTGCAGGTCGCGGCCCATCAGCCCGTCGAGCCTGAAGTCGAAGTCGCGAGTGCGGTTGGAGGCGCGGACGACACGGCGGTTGACGGCCATCGCGAGGGTCCAGGCGAACTCGGCGACGGAGTACGGCGAGTAGTACGAGACGCGGGCGACGGTCAGGCCGAGGCGCTCGGCGACCTCCAGGTCGATGTTGTTGAAGCCCGTGGAGCGCTGGGCGATCATCTGCGTGCCGCCGGCGGCGAGGGTCTGCAGGACGCGGTTGTTGAGGGTGGCGTTGACGCTGGTGGAGATGATCTCGTAGCCGGCCGCGATGGGGGCCGTGTCCTCGTTGAGGAAGACGCCCAGGCAGCGGACCTCGTGATGCCCCTCGAACGCCTTCTCCATGAGGGGCTTCTCGTCGGACTGCACGCCGAATGCGAGGATCTCCACGACTGCTCCCGTTTCTTGCGTATCGCGTCGTGTGTGCCGGTTATGGCGAATATACGGGCCGGGCAACCCCGCGACACCCGGGAGTGGGAGGACCTCGCCCCGCCCACCCCCGGCGTCGCTCCGGGCGTCGACCGCGGCCTCTCGCCTCAGCCGAAGAAGACCCCGACCTCCTCGTACAGCGCCGGATCGACGGTCTTCAGCCGGGCGGTCGCCTCCGCGATCGGCACCCGGACGATGTCCGTGCCACGCAGCGCGACCATCTTCCCGAAGTCGCGGTCGCGCACGGCCTCGATGGCGTGCAGCCCGAAGCGGGTGGCGAGCCAGCGGTCGAAGGCGCTGGGGGTGCCACCGCGCTGGATGTGGCCGAGGACCGTGGTCCTCGCCTCCTTGCCGGTGCGCCGCTCGACCTCCTTGGCCAGCCATTCCCCGACTCCGGAGAGGCGGACGTGCCCGAAGGAGTCGAGCGTCCCGTCCTTGAGGACCATCTGCCCGTCCTTGGGCATGGCGCCCTCGGCGATGACGACGATCGGGGCGTACGAGGCCTTGAAGCGGGAGGTCACCCAGGCGCAGACCTGATCGACGTCGAAGCGCTGCTCGGGGATGAGGATGACGTTGGCGCCGCCCGCGAGGCCCGAGTGGAGCGCGATCCAGCCCGCGTGGCGGCCCATGACCTCGCAGACCAGGACCCGCATATGGGACTCGGCGGTGGTGTGCAGCCGGTCGATGGCCTCGGTCGCGATGCCGACGGCGGTGTCGAAGCCGAAGGTGTAGTCGGTCGCGGACAGGTCGTTGTCGATGGTCTTCGGCACGCCGACGACGGGCACGCCGTACTCGTCGGTGAGACGCGCGGCGACGCCGAGGGTGTCCTCGCCGCCGATCGCGATGAGTGCCTCGACCTCCTCCTTGGCGAGGGTCTCCTTGATGCGGCGGATGCCGTTCTCGACCTTGAGGGGGTTGGTGCGCGAGGAGCCGAGGATGGTGCCGCCGCGGGGCAGGATGCCGCGGACGGCCGGGATGTCGAGCCTTAGGGTGTCGCCTTCGACCGGCCCGCGCCAGCCGTCCCGGAAGCCGACGAAGTCATAGCCGTACTCCTGCACGCCCTTGCGGACGATGCCCCGGATGACGGCGTTGAGTCCGGGGCAGTCGCCGCCTCCGGTCAGTACTCCGACCCGCATGGAAATGTCCCTTCGCCACAGCACTGTGAGCTGACACGGGTCACGCTAATAGTGATCCATGTCACTTCGGCAGCACGCGAAGGGTGAATTCCATTGAAGAGTGAGGGAGTTGACCTTTGTGTGGTGATCCTTCAGGAGACCACGGGGGCGCTCACGCCTCGTCGAGGCCGCGCTCGATGGCGTATCGGACCAGCTCAACGCGGTTGTGCAGCTGGAGCTTGCCCAGGGTGTTCTGCACATGGTTCTGCACGGTGCGGTGCGAGATGACGAGCCGCTCAGCGATCTGCTTGTAGCTCAGGCCCTTGGCGACCAGGCGCAGGACCTCGGTCTCGCGCTCGGTGAGCTGCGGGGCCTTGGGCTCGCCGGCGCCCGCGGCGGGCGCGGGCTCGGAGGCCAGGCGGCGGTACTCGCCGAGGACGAGGCCCGCGAGCCCCGGGGTGAAGACGGGGTCGCCTGCCGCCGTTCGGCGCACCGCGTCGGTCAGCTCCTCGGTGGACGCCGACTTCAGCAGATAGCCGGTGGCGCCGGACTTCACCGCCTCCAGGACATCGGCGTGTTCCCCGCTCGCCGACAGGACGAGGACGCGCAGGGCGGGGTTGGCGCCCACGAGTTCCTTGCAGACCTGGACGCCGGGCTTCTTCGGCAGGTTCAGGTCGAGTACGAGGACGTCGGGTGCGGCGGCACCGGCCCGGCGCACCGCCTGCTCGCCGTCGCCCGCGGTGGCCACCACGTCGAAGCCCGCCTCGGCGAGGTCCCTCGCGACGGCGTCGCGCCACATCGGATGGTCGTCGACCACCATGACCCTGATCGCGCCTGCGGCGGCGCCTTCCTGCTGCTGCTCGGTCATCTTCCCGATCCCGCCTTCCCCCGTGAAACCTTCGGAACTCTCAGTTCGACCTCGGTGCCCTGTCCCGGGACCGAGATCAGCTCGGCGGTGCCGCCGATGTCCCGCAGCCGGCCGCGGATGGACTGGGCGACGCCGAGCCGCCCCTCCCCCGCGGCCTGCGCGAGACGCCCTTCCGGGATGCCGGGTCCGTCGTCCCGCACCGTCACGATCACCGCGTCGGGCTCGTCCTCGACGAGGATCCAGGCCCGGGCGTCCGTCCCCGCGTGCCTGCGCACATTGTCCAGGGCGGCGCTGACAGCCGCCGCGAGTTCCTTCGCCGCGACCGGCGCGAGGAACACCGGGGCGCCCGGCTCGGCGAAGCTCACCCGCGCCCCGGCGTGCGGCGCGAGCAGCGACCTCAGATCGCTGGGCGCCGAGGTGTCGGGCAGCTCGTCCGGCTCCTCCACGGCCCGTACGAGCGCGCCCTGCGAGGCGTCCTCGGAGGCGCGCGAGGCGGGCACGAGACCGCCGGCGACCAGGGTCCGCAGGGCCACCTCCTGCTCGCCGGCCATCCTGCCGAGCTCGGCGGCCTCGCCGCCCAGGGCGGTGCCGCGGCGCTGCACCATGGCGAGGACCTGGAGCACTCCGTCGTGGATGTCGCGGGCGAGCCGCTCCCGCTCGCGGGTGGCCGCCTCGATCTCCAGGGCCCGGGCGAGGGTGCGCTCGGAGGCTCGGGCCACCTCGACGACGTAGCCGATGGCGATCGACGCGATGCACACGAGCAGGACGTTGTGGAGGGTGTCGCGGCTGAAGGCGCCGCGCTGCAGCACGTTCGCGACGCCGACGAGCAGCGAGGCGAACGCCGCCCACCGCCAGCCGCCCTTGACCGCGTACGCGAGGACCGCGCCGGCCGTCCAGATCGACGGCAGGGTCGGACCGCCCGCAACGATCCCGCTGTGCCCGACGGCGAGCGGGGTGAGCAGGATGCCGACGAGCGCGACGATCAGGTCGACGGTGAGGAAGCGCTTGGTGCAGCTCGCGGCGTTCGCGACGCGCGGCAGGGTGGCCAGGGTCCACACGACGAGGACCGCGAAGTAGCCGATCGCCACCCAGGGGCGTACGAACCTGTCCTGCTCGGTGGCGAAGAGGCCGATCGCGTACAGCATCGTCAGCAGCCGGTACGCCGTCAGCGCGCGCCACAGCGGCTGCTCGACGGACATCCTCATCACGCGCTCACGCCTGGCCACGCGCCCACCCCCCGCACCACCGCTCCCGCAACGACCGCTCTCAGAACGACGACGCCGCTAGGAGGCCGGCCGTTCCGTGCCGCCGCCCTTGTTCTCCCTGGCTTCCTTCTCCGCGGCCTCTTTCTCGGCCCTGGCTTCCTTCTCCGCCTTGGCCTCGGCCTTCGCCGCGTCCGCGATCTGCCGCTTGGCGGCGGTCGCGTACATGTCGACGTACTCCTGGCCGGAGAGTTTCATGATCTCGTACATGACCTCGTCGGTCAGGGCCCGCAGCACGAACCGGTCGTGCTCCATGCCCTGGTAGCGGCCGAAGTCGAGGGGCTTGCCGATGCGGATGCCGGGACGCATCAGTTTGGGCATGACCTTGCCGGGGGGCTGGATCTTCTCGGTGTCGATCATCGCGACCGGGATGACGGGCGCGCCGGTGGCGAGCGCCACGCGCGCGAGGCCGCCGGGCTTGCCGCGGTACAGGCGGCCGTCGGGCGAGCGGGTGCCCTCCGGGTAGATGCCGAACAGCTCGCCTCGCTCCAGGACCTCGATGCCGCTCTTGATGGCGGCCTCTCCCGCGCCGCGCGAACCGGAGCGGTCCACGGGGAGCTGGCCGACGCCCTTGAAGAACGCGGCCGTGAGCTTGCCCTTCAGACCGGGTGTCGTGAAGTACTCGGCCTTCGCGATGAAGGTGACCTTGCGGTCGAGCACCGCCGGCAGGAAGAAGGAGTCCGAGAAGGACAGGTGGTTGCTGGCCAGGATGGCGGGACCCTCGGCGGGAATGTTCTCGAGGCCCTCCACCCAGGGCCTGAAGCCGAGCTTCAGCGGCCCTCCGATGGCCACCTTCATTGCGCCGTAGATCAACCCACTGCCTTCCCTTGTGCGTGGATCAGACCTTAACCCGCGCCGCAGGCCGGGGCCCCGACGGCCCTGGTCGGTGTCAGCGCGGTCGCGTACGGTGAAGTACGCCCCGCAGTCCTGGGCAATTCCCCTCTCACGAACAGGAGACCGAAGGTGCCGGTCATTCCTGGAGCCGAGCCGTACCGCCACGAGGGCGGCGAGGTCGGCGTCCTCCTCTGTCACGGTTTCACCGGTTCCCCCCAGTCGCTGCGCCCCTGGGCGGAGTACCTCGCCGAGCGCGGCCTCACCGTCTCGCTCCCCCTGCTGCCCGGTCATGGCACGCGCTGGGAGGACATGCAGGTCACCGGCTGGCAGGACTGGTACGCGGAGGTGGACCGCGCCCTGCGCGAGCTGCGGGACCGGTGCTCCCAGGTCTTCGTCTTCGGTCTGTCGATGGGCGCCGCCCTCGCGCTGCGGCTCGCGGCCAAGCACGGGGACGAGGTGGCGGGCCTGGTCCTGGTGAACCCGGGGAACAAGGTGCACGGCCTCGCCGCGCACGCCCTCCCGGTGGCCCGGCACCTCGTGCGCACGACGAAGGGGATCGCCAGCGACATCGCGAAGGAGGGCTCGACGGAGATCGGGTACGACCGGGTGCCGCTGCACGCCGCGCACTCCCTGCGGAACTTCTTCCGCATCGTCGACCGTGAACTGCCGCAGGTGACACAGCCGTTGGTGGTCCTGCACAGCACCCAGGACCATGTCGTGCCGCCCGTCGACTCGGCACGTGTCCTCAGCAGGATCTCGTCCACGGACGTCGAGGAGATCCTGCTGGAACAGAGTTACCACGTCGCGACGTTGGACCATGACGCGGACCGGATCTTCGACGAGAGCTTTGCGTTCATCGGCCGGCTCGCGCCCAGTGTCGGTAAGGAAGGGACGGCCACCGGTGGCTGAGCAGGACCGACGTGAGCCCGCCGGCGACGAGAGCCGCGAGCCGGAGGACGCGTCCGCCGAGGCGGCGGCGTCGGGCACGGCGCTGCCCGGTCCGGCGCAGCTCGGCAAGGAACAGCAGCCCCCCGCAGAAGCAGCCGCGGCTGCCGGGGAGGCCGGCGAGCCCGTGGACGAGGACGCCGTCTGGGCCGCCATCGTCGCCGGGTACGGCACGGAGCCGCCGGACCCGCCGGGTGCCAGGCCGTTCAAGCCGATCGAGGACCTGGCCCTGCCCGACCTGGACACGGACGGCTCCGAGACGAACGGTTCGGAGACGAACAGCTCGGAGCCGGGCGCCGGCAAGACCGGCAAGCCCGCGACGCCGCTCGGCTCCTCCGTCTCCTTCGCACCCGGCGTCGGCGGCCCCCGCGACTACTCGCCGTCCGAGCCGTCGGACAGCGACGCCGACGAAGAGGGCCACTTCGTGCCCCCGGAGCCCCCACCGCTGCCCGAGGCGGACGTCACCGCCAAGTTCGCCTGGCTCGCCGTGATCGGCGGCCCGGTCCTGATGCTGCTGGCCGTGCTGCTCGGCTGGCAGATGACGTGGTGGCTCACGACGGTCTGCGTCGGTGGCTTCCTCGGCGGCTTCGGCACGCTCGTGATGCGTATGCAGGGCGACGATGACGACGACGATCCGGGACGCGGCGCGGTCGTCTGACGCGCGTCAGCCCCGGGCGGCGGGAACCCTGAGGGCGGCCAGGACCGGCAGATGGTCCGTGGCCGCCCTCAGGTCGTCCTCGCTCACCCCCGGCATGCCCACCGGGACCCCGCAGCCGAGGACCTCGACGCCCTGTGTCGCGAGGATCGCGTCGATGCGCTGATGCGGGTCGGACGGCGTCGAGGTGTACTCGCCGAGCCACGGCTTCGTGGCCCAGCCGTCCTGAAGAGCCTCCGCAAGACGCCGGAACGTGCGGCCACCGGGGCGTTCGTTCAGGTCACCGCCCGCGACGGCGTGGTCGACACCGAGCGCCGCGAGCCGGTCGAGGAGCATCCCGCCCTGCGCGTACCGCTCGTCCTTCTGCAGGCTCAGATGGCAGCTCAGTACGCCGATCCTGGCGCCGCCGAAGCGGACGACCGCGGTCGCGAAGCCGCGCCGGTGCAGACCGGGGGTGAGGGGCAGCAGGACGTCCTCGGTGCGTTCGACGGTGGCGCGCAGGGAGCAGAGCAGCGCCGGGCCCGCCGCACTCGCGCCGCCCGAGAGGATCACCAGGTCCGAGGCGGCCGCGAGCCGGGCGAGCTTCTTGCGCCAGCGGAAGAAGCGGGGCGCCTCCTGGATCAGGACCAGGTCGGGGGCGCAGGCCGCGATGACACGGGCGAGCGCGGCGGTGTCGTCGCGCATCGAGCGGATGTTGTAGCTGAGCACCCGGACGACGGCCGAACCGTCGGGTTCGGTGCGGGAGTTGGGGAGCGATCCGGTGACCATGACGATCAAGATACGACGAACGCCCGCCGTTTCTCCGGGGAAACGGCGGGCGTCCGGTGGCTGAAGCAGCCGGTGTCACATGATCGGGTCGGGCTCCCGTGCCAGGTCCGCCGCTCCGACCATGCCCGCCTTGTTGCCGAGCTGGGCCGCGATGACGTCCGCCACGGGGCGCCAGTTGCCGCCGACCAGCCAGCGCTTGTAGGACTTGCGGATCGGGTCGAGGACGAGCTCGCCCTCGTCCGAGAGTCCGCCGCCGACGATGAACGCGGACGGGTCGAAGAGCGAGGCCAGGTCGGCGAGGCCGGCTCCGGCCCAGCGGGCCAGCTCGCGGTACGAGTCGACAGCCACGGCGTCGCCCTGGCGGGCGGCCATGGAGATGTGCTTGCCCTCGATGCCGTCCGGGGTGCCGTCGCCCAGCGAGAGCAGGAACTCCGCGTTCTCCGGGGTCGCGTTGGCGCGCTGCTTGGCGTAGCGGACGAGCGCGCGGCCGGAGGCGTACTGCTCCCAGCAGCCCTGGCTGCCGCAGCCGCACAGGAGGCCGTCCGGGACCATCCGGATGTGGCCGAACTCGGCGGCCACGCCGAAGTGGCCGCGACGCAGCTTGTTGCCGATGATGATGCCGCCGCCGAGGCCGGTGCCGAGCGTGATGCAGATGACGTTCCGGTGGCCCTTGCCCGCGCCGAACTTGTATTCGCCCCAGGCCGCCGCGTTCGCGTCGTTCTCGACGACGACCGGCAGGCCGACCCGCTTCTCGACCTCTTCCTTCAGCGGTTCCTGGCGCCAGTCGATGTTGGGCGCGAAGTAGACCGTGGAGCGCTGGCGGTTGACGTATCCGGCGGCGCCGATGCCCACGCCGACGATCTCGTGTCCTGCCCGTGCGCCCTCTACGGCCGAGGCGATCGCGTCAACGATGGCCTCTGACGTGCTGGGAGTCGGCACCTTGAACGTCGAGAGGATGTTGCCTTCCTCGTCGACCACGCCGGCCGCGATCTTTGTGCCGCCGATGTCGACGCCGATGGTGAGTCCCATGAATCCCTCAGTTCGGTCGAGCCCCGCTACGGCCCACCGTACCCGAGCGGCTCTCAGTCGAGGTCGATGTGCTCGCCTGCCGGAGGCGCCTCGGGGCCCTCGTCACGGGGGTCCGTGTCGTCCCCGGAGGCCCGTCCGGCCTGGGTGTCCGATGATCGCTGGGTCCAGCGCTGCTCCTGGCGCTCTACGGCGGAGCGGTAGGCGGCGAGCAGTTCGTTGCCCGCGGCGGCGAGGTGGTCGAAGACTTCGGGGTTGCGTTCGACGACCGGCTCGACGGCCGCCTTCGCCTGCTTGACGACCTGGCTGACGACCTGCTGCGCGGTGCCCTGGGCGACCGCGCCGAGAAGGGGCGTCTGGAGCCCCGACAGCTTTTCGGCGACGGCGTCGACGAGCTTGCGCAGCTCCTCGGCGGCCGAGCCGGGCGGGGGCCCGTGCTGGGCACGGCGGCGGGCCTTCTCCTCAGCGAGGTCCTCGGCGCATGCCTTCTCCCAGGCGTCGGCGTCGGCCTCGGGTGCGGGCTGCTCGGTGGCGTCGCTCATGACGGCTGACTCCTGCGAGTACGTATATGGGTGGGTGCGTACCTTCGACGTTACCCGAACGGCGGTAGTCGGTTCACCGTCCCCGCGGCCAGAGGCCGGGGTCGGGAGTGAACCGGATGCGCAGGACGCCGTCGCGCAGGCCGGCGCCGGCGACGGTGCAGCGGCGCAGCGCCGACGGCAGGGCGACGATGCGGCGGAGCGGTCCGGCGGTGACGACGAGTTCGTCGCCGCGCCGCACCAGACCGAGGTCCTCCCGGACGGTGCCGGGCAGCGGCAGGTGCCACACGAGGACGCCCTCGTCGGCGATGCGGTCCTCGACGGGCCAGGCGATGACGGGCGGCGCGGGCGGGACCGGCGGTGCGCCGAGCGCGGCCAGGTCGTCGGCGCCGCGCGGGTCACGGCCCAGATGCGGCAGTTCATGCACGTCGTACGTGCCCTGCCAGGCGGCGACGACCTTGCGCTGGCGGGCGGCGGCGTCGGTGAGCCACGGGTCGGTGGAGCCGTCGGGGAGCAGGCGGGAGGCGAGCAGCGCGTCGGCGCGCAGGCCGTGCAGGGCGAGGCCGGTGGTCGTGGTGAGCAGGGCGTCGGCCGCGGCGGGCGTGGGCTCGGCGACGAGGCGCACGGTCGTGTGCGGGTCCTCGATCACGGCCTGGACGGCGGCGAGTTCGGTGTCCCAGCGGTCCGCCGTCTCGTACAGCCACTCCGCGGGCATGGGGACGCCGGCGAGGCGGCCGAGGAGGGGGCGCAGGGCGCGGGCGGCCTGCCGTTCCGGGGGGAGCAGCCGGCGCAGATAGCGGCGCAGCTGTTCCGGCAGGGCGAGCAGGGCGAGGGCCTGCGGCGCCGGGGGGAGGTCGACGACGACGAGGTCGTAGGGACCGTGGGCGCTGTCGCGCAGGGCACGGAGCAGGGCGAGTTCGTGGCTGCCGGGCAGCGGGGTGAGTTCCTCGGCGTCGAGCCGGGTGGCGCCCAGGAGGTCGAGGGCGGACGCGGCCTTTTCCTGGAGGCCGGCGAGGTCCTCGCGGAAGCGGTCCGCCGGGGCGAGACGTATCGCGGTGAGACCAGGTTCGACGGACGTCGGCGCCGCGCTCGTGGGGGTGGCGAGGGCGGCGCCGAGGGTGTCCGTGGGGTCCGCCGAGAGCACGAGGGTGCGGGCTCCGCGGCGGGCGGCGGAGAGGGCCGTGGCCGCGGCGGCGGTGGTCCGGCCGGAGCCGCCGGGGCCGGTTACCAGAACGGTGCGCATGGGGTGTGAGGCTACCTGGGGCGCAGGTCGCCCCCGGCAGGCCGCCGGACGGAGACGGCGGGCCGCCGGGCGCGGGCAGCTACTTCGTCTCCACGCGCTTCTTCAGACCGGCGAGGGCGCGGTCGATGATGACCTTCTCGGCCTTGCGCTTGATCATGCCGAGCATGGGGATCTTGACGTCGACCGTGAGGCGGTAGGTGACCTCGGTGCCCGTGCCGGCCGGCTTGAGGAGGTACGTGCCGTCGAGGGAGCGCAGCATCTGGGACTTGACCAGGGTCCAGGAGACCTCGTTGTCCCCGGTCCAGGTGTAGGCCAGGGTCTGGTCGTCCTTGATCGCTCCGGCGTCCATGACGAGTCGCACCTGCTCGGCGCGGCCCGCGCCGTCCTTGGCGAGGACCTCGGCCTCCTTCACCTCTCCCGTCCAGTCGGGGTAGCGGGCGAAGTCGGCGATCACCCCCATGACATCGGCCGGTGCCGCCTCGATCGTGATGCTCGAGCTGGTGTGTTCCGCCATCGCGGTGGCTCCTCCAGATGCGGTCCGCTGAGGGGTGGTGTGTATCGCGTGAAGGCTACCGCGCACCGGCGGCGGCCCGGTCACCACTCCAGGGCCCAGGGCCTGCCCGAACCCGCGAAGTGGCCGACATTGACACACTCCGTCGCCCCGATCCGCATACGGCGGGCGAGCGGCTGGTGAACATGGCCGAACAGGGAGTACCGGGGGCGGGTGCGCCGGATCGCCTCCAGGAGGGCGCGGCTGCCGCGCTCGAAGCGGCGGGCGACGGTGTCGTAAGCGAGTTCGGGGACGTCCGGCGGGATGTGGGTGCACAGCACGTCGACCTCCCCGACGGCTTCGAGCTTGGCGGCGTACTCCTCGTCGCTGATCTCGTACGGGGTGCGCATGGCGCTGCGCAGTCCGCCGCCGACGAAGCCGAAGACGAGGCCGCCGATCTCGACGCGCTCGCCGTCGAGGACGGTCGTGCCTGGTCCGGCGTACTCGGACCACAGGTGCGGGATGTCGACGTTGCCGTAGGTGGCGTACGTCGGTGTGGGGAACGCCGCGAAAAGCTCGGCGTACTGCTTGCGGACCGCCGTCTCGATGGCGGTCCCGCGATCGATCCCGGCCCAGAGCCCGGCTCCGAACGCGCGTGCCTCCTCGAAGCGGCGGGCGGTGCGCAGCTCGACGATGCGGTGCGCGTTCTCCACACCGAACAGATCGGGGAAGATGCCGCGCGAATGATCTGCGTAGTCGAGGAAGAGCACCAGGTCACCGAGGCAGACGAGAGCGTCCGCCCCGTCTCCCGCCCGGGCGAGGTCTGTGGAGTTTCCGTGCACATCGCTGACCACATGTACGCGCATGCGATCACCCTAGAACTGTGTGGGAATCGTGGGTAGAGGGGGCTGGACCTGCGGTTACTTCCTATTGGCCGATTCGGTGGACTAGGGTCGGCGCAGCAGTTACACGGCGTGTGACGCAGCGAACATCTGGCCTGGACCCCCTACCGGAAAAGCAGTACCGGTGGGTAACGTCCGGGCAGTCCAGTAGTGCTCAGCATTTCAACCACTGGGGCTACCACTGCTTCAGCAGCTGAGCACCTGCCCGATCTTGGACCGCATCGTCGACTCACACAATGCCGTGGCGCCGGTGCCCTATGAGGAGCAGCAGTCTTGCGCGAGTTCAGCCTTCCGGCCCTGTACGAGGTCCCTGCGGACGGCAATCTGACCGACATCGTCCGCAGAAACGCCGCGCAGCACCCCGACGTCGCCGTCATCGCCCGCAAGGTGAACGGCACCTGGCAGGACGTCACTGCCACCACCTTCCTCGCGGAGGTGCGGTCCGCCGCCAAGGGCCTGATCGCCTCCGGCGTGCAGCCGGGCGACCGGGTCGGCCTGATGTCCCGTACCCGTTACGAGTGGACGCTCCTCGACTTCGCGATCTGGAGCGCCGGCGCGATCACCGTCCCGGTGTACGAGACGAGCTCCGCCGAGCAGATCCAGTGGATCCTCGGCGACTCCGGCGCAGTGGCCTGCGTGGTCGAGAGCGCCGCGCACACGGCCACCGTCGAGTCCGTGCGCGACGGCCTCCCCGGCCTCACCCACGTCTGGCAGATCGACGCCGGCGGTGTCCAGGAGCTGGACCGCGCGGGCGCCGATGTCTCCGACGTGACCGTCGACGAGCGCAGCGCGGTCGCGAAGGCCGACGACCCGGCAACGATCGTCTACACCTCGGGCACCACGGGCCGCCCCAAGGGCTGTGTCCTCACGCACCGCAGCTTCTTCGCCGAGTGCGGGAACGTGGTCGAGCGCCTCAAGCCCCTGTTCCGCACGGGCGAGTGCTCGGTGCTGCTCTTCCTGCCCGTCGCGCACGTCTTCGGCCGCCTGGTCGAGGTCGCCTCGCTGATGGCCCCGATCAAGCTGGGCCACGCCCCCGACATCAAGCACCTCACCGATGAACTGGCCGCGTTCCGGCCGACGTTGATCCTGGGTGTGCCGCGCGTCTTCGAGAAGGTCTACAACTCGGCGCGCGCCAAGGCGCAGGCCGACGGCAAGGGCAAGATCTTCGACAAGGCGGCCGACACGGCCATCGAGTACAGCCGCGCTCTGGACACCCCCAAGGGCCCGTCCATCGGTCTGAAGCTGAAGTACAAGACGTTCGACAAGCTCGTCTACTCTAAGCTGCGCGCCGTCCTCGGCGGCCGCGGCGAGTACGCGATCTCCGGCGGCGCTCCGCTCGGCGAGCGCCTCGGCCACTTCTTCCGCGGCATCGGCTTCACGGTCCTGGAGGGCTACGGCCTGACCGAGTCCTGCGCCGCCACCGCCTTCAACCCGTGGGACCGGCAGAAGATCGGCACGGTCGGCCAGCCGCTGCCCGGTTCCGTGGTCCGGATCGCAGACGACGGCGAGGTGCTGCTGCACGGCGAGCACCTGTTCTCGGGCTACTGGAACAACGAGGCCGCGACCGGGGAAGCGCTGGCCGACGGCTGGTTCCACACGGGCGACATCGGCACGCTCGACGAGGACGGCTACCTCCGGATCACCGGCCGCAAGAAG
Organism: Streptomyces sp. NBC_01003; assembly: GCF_045162695.1. Classification (NCBI taxonomy): domain Bacteria; kingdom Bacillati; phylum Actinomycetota; class Actinomycetes; order Kitasatosporales; family Streptomycetaceae; genus Streptomyces; species Streptomyces sp. NBC_01003. Next base: position 7,168,452 of record NZ_CP108707.1, on the reverse strand, counting down.
GAGATCATCGTGACGGCGGGCGGCAAGAACGTCGCCCCGGCCGTCATAGAGGACCGCATCCGTGCGCACGCCCTGGTCGCCGAGTGCATGGTCGTCGGCGACGGGCGCCCCTTCGTCGGCGCGCTCGTCACGGTCGACGACGAGTTCCTCGGCCGCTGGGCCGCCGAGCACGGCAAGCCGGCCGACTCCACGGCGGTGTCGCTGCGGGACGACGCGGATCTCCTCGCGGAGATCCAGGCGGCCGTGGACGACGGCAACGCGGCGGTCTCCAAGGCGGAGTCGGTCCGCAAGTTCCGCATCCTGCCGACCCAGTTCACGGAGGAGTCGGGCCACCTGACGCCGTCCCTCAAACTGAAGCGCAACGTAGTGGCGAAGGACTACGCGGACGAGATCGAGGCGCTCTACCAGGGCTGAGCTTTGCGGGGGCTGAGCCCCCGCACCCCGCGTCCCTTGTCCTGTAACGCCGGAGGGGCTGGATGGATCATCCAGCCCCTCCGGCGTTCGGCGTTACAGCAGTCCGCGCAGCTTCTCCGCCAGCAGATCCCACCGCCACCGCTCCTCGACCCACTCACGCCCCCGCTCCCCCATGCGCCGCCGCAACTCCGCGTCGCCGAGCAGCGCCACGATCCGGTCCGCCGACTCCTCCGCCGAACCTCCCCTGACGACCCAGCCCGTCTCCCCGTCGAGCACCGCGTCCGGCGCCCCGCCGGAGTCGCCCGCCACGACCGGCAGGCCCGTCGCCGACGCCTCCAGGTAGACGATGCCGAGGCCCTCGACGTCGAGGCCGCCGCGCCGGGTCCGGCACGGCATGGCGAACACGTCGCCCGCCCCGTAGTGCGCGGGCAGCTCCGACCACGGCACGGCCCCCGTGAAGCGCACCGAGTCGGTGACACCCGTCTCCGCGGCCAGCTTGCGCAGCTCCTTCTCGTACGGGCCACCGCCCACGACGAGCAGTACCGCGTCCGGGACGGCCGCCAGGATCCGCGGCATCGCGAGGATCAGCGTGTCCTGTCCCTTGCGCGGCACGAGCCGCGAGACGCACACGACGACGGGCCGGTCCGTCAGTCCGAGCCGCGCCCGCACGAGGTCGCCGCCGGAGCCGGGGTGGAACGTCTTCTCGTCCACGCCCGGCGGCAGCTGCACCATCCGCCCCGCCGCGGCGGGCGTCAGCGCGGCGGCGATCCGCGACCGCGTGTACTCGCCGAGATACGTGATCGTGTCCGTCGACTCACCGATGCGGCGCAGGAGTTGGCGGGACGCGGGCAGTTGAGCCCAGCCGGCTTCGTGCCCGTGTGTGGTGGCCACCAGGCGCTGGGCGCCGGCCTTGCGCAGCGCCGGTGCCATCAGGCCGAGCGGGGCGGCCGCGCCGAACCACACCGACGTACAGCCGTGCTCCCGGAGCAGGCCCACCGCGCGCCGGGTGACGCGGGGCGTGGGCAGCAGCATCGTCGTACGGTCGCGGACGACGGTGAAGGGCTGCTCGGCGTCGAAGGCGGCGGTCGCCTCGACACCCTCGCGGGTGCGCTTCCAGGTGGAGGCGTAGACGACGAGCTGCTCGGGGTCCAGGCGGAGCGCCATGTTGTGCAGGAATGCCTGGATGCCACCGGGCCTGGGCGGGAAGTCGTTGGTCACGATCAGGGTCTTGTGCATCGTCGCCGACAGTACCTAACGCGCCGGTGGGTCGTGCTTCATGGCCCCTGCACAGTTCTGCCGGGCATCATGGCCCGAATGATGCCGAGAATCCCGGTCCGTGCGGTGCTGGTGTGGGCCGCGACCCGGGCGCTGCTCCTCCTGTGCGTCCTGAAGGTGATCACGGTCCCGGGGCCGGACGTGACGACCGACGTCTCCGTCATCTACCGCAACTGGTACGGGGTCCTGCGCACGGGCACGTTCCCGCTGGACGACGTCACCTGGCAGTACCCGCCCGCCGCCGCGGGCGCGATCCTCTCCCCCGACCTCCTGCCGTTCCTGTCCTACGCCACCGCGTTCTTCGTGCTCGCCCTCGTCGCCGATGCGATCACCTTCGGACTCCTCGTGTACGCGGGCGGGCGGCCCGACAGGTCGTGGCGCGGAGCGTGGGTGTGGGTGGCGGGCGTGCCGCTGCTCGGTCCGACCGCGTATGCCCGCTACGACGTCATGGTCACTGCGGTCGCGGTGGCGGCGCTGCTGGCCGGGGCCCGGCATCCGCGCATCATGGGGGTGCTCACGGGGCTCGGCGCGCTGCTGAAGGTGTGGCCCGTGCTCCTGCTGCTCGGGACCCGCCGCGGGCGCCTCACGCGGGTCTCCTGGGGCAGCGCGGCTCTCACGGCCGGCGCCCTGGTCGTCGCCTTCGCGGCGGCGATGCCGGGCGCGCTCGACTTCGTCACCTCCCAGCGCGACCGCGGCACGGAGGTCGAGTCGCTCGGCGCGCTGGTGTTCCATGTGGCGCGGCAGTTCGGCTGGCCGGGTTACGTCGGGCTGAACTACGGCTCGATGGAGTTCCTCGGCCCCTACGTGGACGTCGTGAGCGTGGTCGCGCAAGGGCTGACGCTGCTCGCGTTCGGCTGGCTCCTGATGTGGCGGCTGCGGGCGCGGGCCTGGGCGCCAGGCACGCTCGCGGACGCGGCGTTCGTCGCGGTGCTGCTGTTCACGACGACGAGCCGGGTGATCAGCCCTCAGTACATGCTGTGGCTGACCGGCCTGGCCGCGGTGTCGACGCTGTTCTCCGCGAGCCGGATGACGCCGCCCGCCTGCCTGGTCCTGGCGGCGTCCCTCGTGACGTTCCTGGAGTTCCCGCTCGGGTTCGCCCACGTCGTGGGAGGCGACGAACTCGGCCTCGCCCTGATCCTCGTACGCAACGGCCTGCTGGTCACCGCGTCGCTGACCGCCGCACGGCGCCTGTGGCGCCAGACGGTCACGGAGCCGCACCTGGGCGAACAGCCGCCGTCGCCACAGCCGACCCGCGACGAGACCCTGCTGGCGTCGTAGATCCTCTCGTCGGTCAGCCCAGCTGTGCGCTCAGATAGTCCCGCCACTCCGCCGTGAACTTCTCCTCCGTCGTCCCGAGCACGCTCGCCATCGCCTCCTCGACCGCCCCGGTCCGCCGCTCGTGCTTCCCCACCGCGCGATAGAAGTCGTTCAGCTTCGCCTCGCCCCAGCGGTCGGCGATCATCCGGCAGGCCAGCCACCCGCCCTCGTACGCCTGCGCGAGGCGCCCCGCGTCGCCGGTGAACCCGAAGTCGGGGTCGGTGGGGAGCGCGGCCGGCAGCCGGCCGAGCCGCACCGCGCGCTCCAGTTCCGGCGCGGCCTGCCCCGCGGAGCGCCCGGTGCCGCGGTAGCCGACCCAGTCCGCGTACCCCTCGGACAGCCACAGCGGAGTGGCCCCCGACGTCGCCGCGCGGCTGGCGACATGGGTCGTCTCGTGCGTGAGGACGACCTGCTTGCCGAAGGAGCCGAGCACGCCGTAAGCGTCGGGGTTCACGATGATCCGGTCGGCCGGCGTCCGCCCCGGCGCGCCCGCCTCGCCGGTGGTCACCGCGGCGATCCCCCGGTACCCGGCGGCGGGGGTCCCGAGCAGCGCGCCCATGCCGTCCAGGGACTTCGGGACGAGGACGACGACCCGCTGGGCCCAGCCGGTCCCCCAGGCGTCGCTCACGGCGGGCACGGCCTCGTCGGCGAGGTCCGCGTAGTCGCGCAGCGCGCCGTGGGACCTGCCGACGCCGAGGACGAGACTGTGCGCGCCCTTCTCGACGACGACCCTGCCCTGCTCCCAGAGCTGCTCGCCGGCCTTCGGGGCGGGCCGGTCGGAGGTCACGTACCAGCGTCCCTCGCGCAGTTCGAGCTTGAGGGAGCGCGCGGAGACGACGGGGGCGCTGTCGTAGCCCTCGATCCGGTAGCGCAGTTCCGCGCCCGCGGTGGCGTGGCCGCCCGAGCGGTTCAGGCGGGTGAGCCGGTACGTCCAGGAGGACAGCGGGACGTCGGCGAGGTTCGTCAGAACCGCGGCGTCCGCGCTGCCGGTGGCCCGGTACGCGGCCGGATCCTGGACGAGGACGGCATCGGCCCTGCGGTCGAGCGTGTGCTGCACATCGCCCCGGACCGTGTCCTGCGCCGCGCCCCCGCCACAGCCGACGAGCCCGGCGAGCAGGGCGGCCACGGACAGCAGGGCGACGCACGCCCCCGCTCCACCCGCACCACGCTCACGACCAGACATCCTCCCGATCGTACGGCGCCTCCCGCGCCGGGCCCCACCGGCCGCGACCGCTCAGACCCGTGTCACGGACGACACGGGCATCATGCCCACCGGGTCGTAACGCACGGGCGCGCCGGGATAGGGGGCGTGGATGACCTGGCCGTTGCCCACATACATCCCGATGTGGCTGGCGTCCGAGCGGTAGGCGACGAGGTCGCCGGGCCGCGCCTGGGAGAGGGGGACCTGCCGTCCCGCGTACCGCTGGGCCTGCGAGGTGCGCGGCAGGCCGACACCCGCGCGCGCGTACGACCACTGCATCAGGCCCGAACAGTCGAACCCGGAGGGCCCGTTGGCGCCCCACACGTACGGCTTGCCGACCGCGGACATCGCGGCGGCGACCGCCGCGGCGGCCCGGCCGGACGACGGGAGGCCCGCGCCCGACAGGTCGGGGACGCCGTCGCGTTCGCCACCGCGCGAGGCGCGCTCGTAGGCCTCACGCTGCGAGGCGGGCAGGGAGTCGAGCAGGCGGCGGGCCTTGGCGAGCTTGCCCTGGACGGTCCGCTTGTGCCGCGCGACGGCCTTGCGGGAGCGCTCCAGGTCGACGAGCTTGCGGGTGGCCTCGGCGCGTTCCTGGGACAGGTCGCGCTGCGCCCGCTGCAGCTCGGTGAGTTCGCCGGCCTGGCGGGCGGTGACGCGGTTGAGGACGGACGCCTTGTCGAGATAGCCGTCGGGGTCCGACGACAGGAGCAGGGCGAGGGCGGGGTCGATGCCGCCCGAGCGGTACTGGGCGCTGGCCATCGAACCGAGGCCGGAGCGCATGGTGTTGATGCGCTCCTGCCCGCGGGCGACGCTGTCCTGAAGGTCCCCCAGTTCGTCGCGGAGCTTGTCGGCGCGCTCGTCGGCCTTGTTGAACGCCTCGGTGGCCTTCTCGGCCTGCTCGAGGAGGCGGTCGACCTCGGCCCGGGTGCCGGACGGGCGGTCCTGTGGCGCGGCGCCCGCGGGGGCGGCGGTGAGCCCGGCGGCGGCGGTGGCCGCCACGGCCGACAGGACGTACACAGTGGAGCCGCGCGCGCTCCGGTCGAGGCCGGACTGTGCGGGACGGCGATGGGACCCCACGGGTTGCGGCTCTCCTTTCCCGTCCCCCCGCCCCCACCGCCCCAGGGGCGGCAGGGCTCCGGAATGCGGGGCGACATTGACGTCCGCCCGGCACAGGCCCGGCTCCGGCCTGCGGGCCCACGACGCGGGCCCGCTTCCGGCGGGTTCCTGCTTCAAAGGCCCCTGCCGAAACCCTGGGTTCCGGTCTTCCGAGAGCCTCCACAGGCGTCACTTCCCGCCCGTCCGGCGGTAGGTACGCCAGCTCTCGCTGACGGACAGCGCGGAAGCTATCACGCAGCGCAGTGGACGGATTGCGGGGAATATGACTACGCCCCGGCATCGATGCAGGTCGATGCCGGGGCGCAAAGTCAGGGGGAGCTCAGGATGTTCGCCCGAACGGGCGCGTCATCGCGCGCCGCTGTCAGCCTCAGATGCGGACGCCGAACTGGAACGAACCGACGGTGCTCATCGACTCGTAACGGACGACGGCGCCGGGGTGCGGGGCGTGCAGCACCTGGCCGTTGCCGGCGTACAGGCCCACGTGCGCGAGGTTGTTGAAGAACACCAGGTCGCCGGGCTTGAGCTGGCTCATGCCGATCTTCGGGCCGTCGTTCTGCTGCGTGTAAGTGGTCCGGGTTATGCCCACACCGGCCTGTCCGTACGACCACTGGGTGAGCCCGGAGCAGTCGTAGGAGTTGGGGCCCGTGCCGCCGGAGACATACGGCTTGCCGAGCTGGGTCGCGGCGGCGCTCAGGGCGGCGGCGCCGCGCTTGGAGGCCGGGACCTCGTTGCCGAGGTCGACGCGGGCGCCGGCGGAGCGGCTCGCGCGGGCGTCGTCGGCGGCCATCTTCTGCCGCTCGGCGGCGGTGAGGGTGTTGAGGAGCTTCTGCGCGGCGCTGAGCTTGCTCTGGACCTGCTGCTTCTTCTTGCCGAGTTCCGTGCGGGTGTCGGCGAGGTCCTTGAGCTTGTCGGCGGCTTCCTGGCGCTCCTGCGCCAGCGAACGCTGCTTCTCCTGGATCTTCTTCAGGCCCTCGACCTGCTGACCGCTGAGCTGGTCGAGCGTGGAGGCCTTGTCCAGGAAGTCGTCCGGGTCGGCGGAGAGGAAGAGCTGGACGGAGGGGTCGATGCCGCCGGAGCGGTACTGGGCGCTGGCCATCGAACCGAGGCCGGAGCGCAGCTCGTTGAGGTCCTCCTGGCCGCGGGCGACCTTGTCCTGGAGGTCGCCGATCTCCTTCTCGAGCTTCTTCTGCTTCTCCTTGGCCCCGTTGTACTTGTCGGTGGCCTTCTCCGCCTCTTCGTAGAGCTTGTCGACCTTGGCCTTGACCTCGCTCTTGCTCGGCTTCGGCGCGGCCTGCGCGGCCTGCGACGTGAGGGCCACGGCTGCGGCGGCGGTTGCGGTGAGCACGGTCACACGGGTGCGGCTCGGCTGCTTGGGTCGACGGTGGGACGCCACGAAGGCGAGCTCCTTCTTCCTCCAGCCGCCTACCGACACGCCGGTGGGCGGTGACCCTCTGCCGTCACTCCCGATGAGCGATCACCCGAGCGGAGGTTCGAGGCCAGACCTTAGTGACCTTCTTGTGATCAGTTCAAATCCTGACGAGAAAAAAGTCAGTCACCGAGCGCATTCTTTGCACTCAACTCACGTGCGGTAATGCTCGTTTGACACTACGTTGCGTAAACGATCCGCCAATTCGGGCATCAGGCCCAGAAGTTACGTATGAGACCTACGTTGCCTATGTGGCGAAGGGCCGGAACTGCGCGGCGGTCGGTCAGCCGCGCGAGAGACGCTTCAGAAGCATCACTGAGGCGACGGGACGCGCACCCGACTTGGCGACCCCGTCGGCCACCTCGCGGTCCGTGGAGACGACCACGACGGGCCGTCCGGAGGGCTCGGCGCGCACCAGCTGGCGGATCAGCTCGTCGGCGGTGACACCCGCCTTCGAGAAGAGCACGCGCACCCCGCGCGGCGGCGCGAGCAGTACGGGCGCGGCGAGTTCGGCTCCGTCGAAGACACAGGTGACCTCGGCGCCGGTCTGCGCGGCGAGCTGGGAGAGCGAGCCGAGCAGCCTCAGCCGCTGCTTCTCCAGCGGCATCGTCGGATAGCCGGTCTTGGTGACGTTGTAGCCGTCGACCACGAGATGGGCCTGAGGCAGGGCGAGCAGCTGGTCCAGGATGGCGGGGTCGTGCTCGGACAGGGCGCGGGCCGCGATGTCCTTGGGCGACATCCGCCCGGGCTCGACGGCGTCCACGGTCTCGGCGGGGCGCACGGACACGGGCGGCAGCGCCAGCTCGCGGCGCAGCCCCTGCGCGGACTCCAGGACGGTGTCGAGCAGCAGCCGTACGCGCATGTCCTCGACGCTGCGGCCCTCGCGCGCCGCCTTGCGGGAGGCCTCGAGCGCCGCCTCCGTCTCGCCGAGCCGCGCCTTGAGCCGCCGCGTCTCGCTGTCGGCGGCGGACAGCTGTGCCTGCATCTCGGCCCGTAGGGCCTCGGTCTCGCCGTGGATCTTGCGCACGGCCGCCTCGCCGCGCTTGACGTCACTGAGCGCGCTGCGCAGCTTGCGGTGGAGGGACTCGGCCTCCTTCTTCGCCGACTCCAGCTCCGTGCGCAGCCGTTCGGTCTCGGACCTGGTCTGGTCGCGGGCGGCTCCGACCTCCGCGCGCAGCCGCTCCAGCTCGGCCCGCGCCTCCTCGTCGGCGCGCTCGGCGTCGGCCCGCACGGCCTCCTCGCCGGCGGCCGCGACGAGCTTCACCCAGCCGGTGGGCCGCAGCACATAGGCCGCGGCGGCCACGTCGAGGGGGTCGGCGGCGGGCGGCGGCGCCCCGGAGTCCAGGGCGCCGGAGAGCTCCGGCTGGGCGTCTCTGAGACGTTCGCCGATGCGCTGGCGGAAGAGAGTGTCGCCCTCAACCGCGGCGGCCATCGCATTGCCGGCGAACTTGGCACGCCGGGTCGGGGTGAAGCGCGCATACTGCCGCAACTGGGGCGGCAGTTCGGCGACTGTCAGCCCGCCGAAGCCGTCCGAGACGATCTGCACGACCCGGCGCCGAACACCTTCGGGCAACGGCCGGTCGAGCACCTCAGCGGCGCCGTCCCCGGCCTCCCCGCCTGCGCTCTCCACCATCCGTCACCCCAATGTCCGTATTTTCTGGGGGTTCGGCTCCCTCTCAGGAGCCGGCACCCGGCCTGTCCACGAGTTCGACCTGATCCACGGCGTTGCACCAGCGGCAGCGGACCGACTCGATGGTCTCACTGACCACCTCGCGTTCCTCCACCTTCGGGTCACCAGCGAGGTCGAGGTGCACGTATTCGACGACCTTCGACGAACGGGTCACGTCGAAACGCGTGAGGTTGCCGCAGAGAGTGCAGCGCCAACGGGTCTCGGCGGTCGGCAGGGGAACCGTCATCGGGGCTGTCGCCTTCTTTCGGGGTCGTACGTTTTCCGTGGTGCGTGGTGCCCGTAACCCTACGGCCTGGCGGGTACCCCCCGCGCGGGCGTCCACAGTGGGGAATCCCGGCAGGCCGTCTGGGCAGGTGTGCACCGTTACGTCATGATCTGTTGCATGATCGACAATCGGGGTGTGACGGCGGGCAGGACGGTCAGGTCGGCTGTCAGGAACCACCCGGCACCGGTGACGTACGGGCTGATCGCTCTGTGCTGCGTGGCGTTCGCACTGTCCCCGGCGTCCGGGCTCAACCCCGTCTACGGCACGGGCGACCGGCTGCTCGCGGCGCAGAGCGAGTACTTCGAGCGCTGGGGCGTGATCCCCGTCCAGCTGCTCACCGGCTCCCCACGCGCCGCGCTCACCACCGTCACGGCCCTCTTCGTCCACGGCAGCTGGCTGCACCTGCTGGGCAACATGCTCTTCCTGTACGTCTTCGGCGCGATGGTCGAAGAAGGAATGGGCCACCTCCAGTTCGCGCTCTTCTACGTGCTCTCCGGCTGCGCGGCACTGCTCGGCTACGCCATTGCGTACGCGAGCTCGGAGCAGACCCTGGTGGGCGCCTCGGGGGCGATCTCCGCGGTGCTCGGGGCGCTCCTGTATCTCTTCCCCAGGGCGCGCGTGACGAGCCTGTTCCCGTTCCTGTTCTTCCTGCCACTGCGGTTTCCCGCGTGGGTGGTGCTGCCGTTCTGGGTGGCGCTCCAGTGGGCGGCGGCCCGGCAGAGCGGCCAGGGGCCGGGAGTGGCCTACCTGGCGCACCTGGTCGGGTTCTCCGTCGGGTTCCTCTACGCGTGGGTGCGCTACAGAGGAAGAAAGCGGGGTGCGCAGAGCGGTTCTGTGCAAGGGCGGGGGCGGGAGACGGGAGGGCTAGAGTGAAAGCAGCCCCAGCCACGGCCACCGAGGGAGACAGCCAGCCGTGATCACCGCGATCGTGCTCATCAAGACCAGCGTGGACCGGATCCCCGAGATCGCCGAGTCGATCGCCGCCCTCGACAGCGTCAGCGAGGTCTTCTCCGTGACCGGTACGTACGACCTGATCGCCATGGTGCGCGTCGCGCGCCACGACGACCTGGCGGACGTCATCCCCGGGAAGATCAGCAAGATCCCGGGCGTGGAGGCGACGGACACGCACGTCGCGTTCCGCACGTACTCGCAGCACGACCTGGAGGCGGCGTTCGCGATCGGGCTCGACTCCTGATCCGGCCCGCTTGACGACCGAAGGCCGCCCCGAGGGGCGGCCTTCGTCATGTCCGGTGAGGTCGGCGGATCACACCGCCGGGACGCAACGCCCGTCCTCCGTGCGGTAGTTCCAGCGAGCGCCGTCGCGGACCAGCTCGGTGACGGCGCGGACGAAGCGCTCGACGTGCTCGTCCGGGGTGCCTGCGCCGAAGCTGACGCGGATCGCGTTGAGGGACTTCTCGCCGGGCGCGGCCTCGGGCGCCCCGCACTCCCCCTGCGACTGCGGGTCGCTGCCCAGCAGGGTGCGCACGAGGGGGTGGGCGCAGAAGAGGCCGTCGCGCACGCCGATGCCGTACTCGGCGGAGAGCGCGGCCGCGAAGTGCGAGCTGTTCCAGCCTTCGACGACGAACGAGATGACGCCGACGCGCGGGGCGTCGTCGCCGAACAGCGAGAGCACCTTCACCTCGGGCACGGCGGCGAGACCGTCGCGGACCTTGCCGATCAGGTACTGCTCGCGGGCGACGAGCGAGTCGAAGCCCGCCTCGGTGAGCGCCTTGCAGGCGGAGGCGATGGAGTAGACGCCGATGACGTTCGGCGAACCGGCCTCGTGGCGGGCGGCGCTGTCGTGCCACTCGACGTCCACACCGCCGTCGGCGCGCCGCGCGACCTTGCGGGAGGCGCCGCCGCCGGCGAGGTAGGGCTCGGAGCCCTGGAGCCAGTCGGCGCGGCCCGCGAGGACGCCGGAGCCGAAGGGCGCGTACAGCTTGTGCCCGGAGAAGGCGACCCAGTCGACATCGAGGTCCTGGATGTCGACGGGGTGGTGCGGGGCGAGCTGCGCGGCGTCGAGGACGATGCGGGCGCCGTGCGCGTGGGCCGCGGCGGCGAGCTCACGGACGGGCCACAGCTCGCCGGTGACGTTCGAGGCACCCGTGACGCACACCAGGGCGGGGCCGTAGGGGTCACGGTCGGCGAGGGCCCGCTCCAGGGTCTGGACGGCCTCGCCGGGCGTGCGCGGCGCGTTCAGGTACGTCACCCGGGCGTCGCGCCACGGCAGGAGCGAGGCGTGGTGCTCGGTCTCGAAGACGAAGACCTCGCAGTCGGCGGGGAGCACGGCGGCGAGCAGGTTGAGCGAGTCGGTGGTCGACCGGGTGAAGATCACCTGGTCGTCCGCGCGGCAGCCAAGGAACTCGGCGACGGTCGCGCGGGAGTTCTCGAAGAGGTCGGTCGACAGCTGCGACAGGTACCCGGCGCCGCGGTGCACGCTGCCGTAGTACGGCGCGTAGGCCGCCACGTCGTCCCAGACCCGCTGGAGCGCCGGGGCGCTGGCCGCGTAGTCGAGGGCCGCGTAGCTGACCTCGCCCCCGGTGACGAGCGGAACGGTGACATCCCGGCCCAGAACCGGCAGAGCGCCGGGAATTTCACGACAAAGCGACTGGTCGGCGGCAGCAGTGGGGACAGACATGGCGAACTCCCGTGAGAGACAAGCGAATTGACCATGCCGGAGCCAATGGCTCGACAGCACGGCTGAAAAGTGGAGAAGGGGGTGCGGAGGTGGGGCGGAGATGCCCTATCGCATTCGCTTGCTCACGAGACTGCTCCCTTGAGGACCAGGACCCCAGGGTGTGCAGGGGTCCGCGCTTGCAGAGCACCTTGCTGTGCACTGCCTGGTCTTCACCCGGGGCACCCCGCCACGGACGGAGGGTTGCCGGACAGCGAGCCGGGGCCTAATCGCTGTCACTCATGACCTGCCGAGAAGTATGCCAGCTGATCGCTTCATCGCAACAGCGTGTCCGCATCCCGGACTGAGCGTGGTGGGGAGGTGCCGGCCGGCACCTCCCCACCACTTCTGTCCTGCACGTTTACGCGTTGCTGGCCGCCACCCAGCGCTCCAGCGTCCGCTTCGCCGAGCCCGAGTCGATCGACTCCGCGGCGCGGGCCATGCCGGCCCGGATCTGGTCGGTCAGGGGGCCCTCGCCGGGCGTGAGAGCCACGAGCGCCGCCGCCGAGTTGAGCAGGACCGCGTCCCGTACCGGGCCCCTCTCACCGTCCAGCAGGCGGCGGGCCACCTCCGCGTTGTACGACGCGTCGGCGCCCCGCAGCGCGGACACCGGCACCAGGTCGATGCCGACGTCCCGCGGGTCGAAGGCCTCCTCGCGCACAGTGCCGTCCCGGACCACCCAGATCCGCGAGGTCGCCGTCGTCGTCAGCTCGTCCAGGCCGTCGTCGCCGCGGAAGACGAGGGACGAGTGGCCGCGCTCGGCGAAGACACCGGCCACGATGGGCGCCATCCGCGCGTCGGCGACACCGACGGCCTGGGCCCGCACCTTGGCAGGGTTGGTCAGCGGACCGAGGAAGTTGAACGTCGTGCGGATGCCCAGCTGGCCGCGGGCCGCCGCCACGTGCCGCAGCGCCGGGTGGAACTTCACGGCGAAACAGAACGTGATCCCGGCCTCCTCCGCGACCTCGGCCACGCGCTTCGGCGTCAGCTCCAGATTCACGCCGAGCTTCTCCAGGACGTCCGAGGCGCCGGACGCCGACGAGGCGGCGCGGTTGCCGTGCTTGACGACCTTGGCGCCCGTGCCCGCGATGACGATCGCCGACATCGTGGAGATGTTGACCGTCTTGGCGCCGTCGCCGCCCGTGCCGACGATGTCGACCGTGTCGCCCGGGACCTCGATCACGTTGGCGTGGTCGTACATGGACCGTACGAGGCCGGAGATCTCCTCCACGGTCTCGCCCTTGGCGCGCATGGCCACCGCGAACCCGGCGATCTGCGCGTCCGTGGCCTCGCCCCGCATGATGCGGTCCATGGCCCAGGCGGTGTCGTCGGCGCTCTGGTCGCGCCCTTCGAGGAGGCCGTTCAGGAGCTGGGGCCAGGAACGGCCCGCCGCGGTATTGCCTCCTGCGGGGGTCACAGCATTCATCTGCCGCTCCTGGTTTTCAGTGTGTAAGGGAACAAGGCCACCCTATCCAGCCCGGAGAGCGGCAAAGAGCCCCGTCCAGTGCCTGGACGGGGCTCTCACCGTGGCGACCGTGTGGTCAGGTCAGGTGATCAGTGGTGGCCGTGGCCGCTGGTGATCTCCTGGTACTCCTCGACAGTCGGCTTGGGGATCTGGCTCTCCTCGCCGTACATCCCCTCGGAGAGCTTGGCCCGCAGCTTCTCCGTACCGGACACCTTGCGCTCCACACCGTTCTCGTCGACCGTCGGGCCGACCTCGAGCGGCGCGTACTGCTCGTGCGCGGTGAGGGTGTGCAGGGCGTCGGGCCCGAGCGGCTCGTGGACCTCGATGAACTCACCGTGCGGCAGGCGCTTGATGAGGCCGGACTCGCGTCCGTGCAGCACCTTGTCCTTGTCGCGGCGCTGGAGGCCGAGGCAGATCCGCTTGGTGACGATGAAGGCCAGTACGGGCACGACGAAGAACCCGATACGCACGAACCAGGTGATCGCGTTGATCGACAGGTGGAAGTGCGTGGCCCAGAGGTCGTTACCACCACCGAGGAGCAGGACGAAGTACCAGCTGATCCAGGCGGCACCGAACGCGGTCCGGGTCGGGACGTTGCGCGGGCGGTCCAGGATGTGGTGCTCGCGCTTGTCGCCGGTGATCCAGGACTCGATGAACGGGTAGACCGCGATCACCACCAGGACCAGCGGGAAGATCATCAGCGGGATGAACACACCCAGGACGAGCGTGTGACCCCAGAGGTTGATCTCCCAGCCCGGCATGAAGCGGATCAGGCCCTCGGAGAAGCCCATGTACCAGTCGGGCTGCGCGCCGGTGGAGACCTGGTCGACCCGGTACGGGCCCATGGCCCAGATCGGGTTGACCGACGCGATCGCGGCGACGACCGCGATGACACCGAAGACCAGGAAGAAGAAGCCACCCGCCTTGGCCATGTAGACCGGGAGCAGCGGCATGCCGACGACGTTCTTGTTCGTCTTTCCGGGGCCCGCGAACTGCGTGTGCTTGTGGTAGAAGACCAGGATCAGGTGAGCGACCACGAGACCGAGCATGATGCCCGGCAGCAGCAGGATGTGGACCGAGTAGAACCGCGCGACGAAGTCGCCGCCCGGGAACTCGCCGCCGAAGAGGAAGAACGACAGGTACGTGCCGACGATCGGCACGGACAGGACCGCGCCCTCCATGAAGCGGACACCGGTGCCGGAGAGCAGGTCGTCCGGCAGCGAGTAACCGGTGAAGCCGGTGAACATGCCGAGGACGAACAGCAGGAAGCCGAATACCCAGTTGACCTCACGCGGCTTGCGGAACGCACCCGTGAAGAACACGCGCATCATGTGCACGAACATGCCGGCGAGGAAGATCAGCGCCGCCCAGTGGTGGATCTGCCGGATCAGCAGACCACCGCGCACCTCGAAGGAGATGTGCATGGTCGAGTTGAATGCCTCGGACATCAGCTGTCCCTGCAGCGGGACGTAGCTGCCGTGGTACTCCACCTCGTTCATCGACGGGTGGAAGAACAGCGTCAGGTACACACCCGTGAGGATGATGATGATGAAGCTGTAGAGGCAGATCTCACCGAGCATGAAGGACCAGTGGTCCGGGAAGATCTTGCGCATGTTGGCCTTGGCCAGGGAGTAGATCCCGAGCCGGCCGTCCGCCCAGTCGGCCACCCGCTCACCGGCGGGCGCCTTCTCGCGCGAGGACGCGTCGTTGGTCGTCGAAGTGCTCATCCGCGCTCCCAGAAAGCAGGACCGACGGGCTCTGCGAAGTCGCCGAGCGCCTGCAGGTAACCCTCGTCGTTCACGCCGATACGCAGCTGCGGGAGCGCGTGGCCGGCGGGACCGAAGATGACGCGGGCGCCGTCGGAGAGGTCGAAGGTGGACTGGTGACAGGGGCAGAGCACGTGGTGCGTCTGCTGCTCGTACAGGGAGATCGGGCAGCCCACGTGGGTGCAGACCTTCGAGTACGCGACGACACCCTCGTGGCCCCACGCGAGCTCTTGCTTGTCCTTGATCTCGTCCGGCTGGATCCGGACCAGCATCAGGGCGGCCTTGCCCATGACCTGCTGGAAGTCCTCGTCGTGCTCCTCCACGCCCTCGGGCTTGGCGAAGGTGAGCGAGCCGACCACGATGTCCGAAGGACGCAGCGGCTCGTTCGTGTTCATGTTGACGAGGAGCTTGCCCTTCTTCCACGCGGTGTGCCGGAGCTTGTCCTCCGGCAGCGGACCGAGGTCACGGAGAAGGACGATGCCGGAGAGCGGGACCATCGCGACCGCGCCGAAGAGCGTGTTGCGGATCAGCTTGCGCCGGCCGAACTGCGACTCCTTGGCGCCCTGCTTGAAGTCCGCCAGGACCTTCGCCTTGACCTCGGGCTCGGCCGAGATCGCGTGACGGTCGTCGGCGACCTCCACGTCGGACATCAGGGTGCGGGCCCAGTGGACCGCGCCCGCGCCGATGCAGAACAGCGCCAGGCCGAGCGTCATGCCGAGCGCGAAGTTCAGCGCGCTGATGTGCCCGATCGGCCAGATGAAGACGCTCTTGTCGGCCTTGATCGTCACGAACGCGGCGATGAAGGCGACCGTGGAGAGCATCGAGAGCGTGAACAGGAAGGCGACCACGCGCTCGGAGCGCCTGGCGGCCCGCTCGTCGATGTCCTGGATCCGGTGCTCGTGGGGCGGCAGCCCCGGATTGGCGAAGGGGTCTTCCTTCACCGCGACCGAGCCGTGCGGCTGGTCGGCGTCCTGCGCGCTGGGCAGGTTCTCTTCTGGAATCTCTTGACTACTCATGACTTCTTGGCCTTTGCGGTCCGAGCGGCGACCCAGACGGCGACGGCGACCAGGGCGCCGAGACCGAAGACCCAGGCGAACAGGCCTTCAGTGAACGGGCCGAGCCCGCCCAGCGTCAGCCCGCCGGGGCTCTCGGTCTCGTTGCCGTTGACCGCGTTGATGTACGCGATGATGTCCTTCTTGCTCTTCTCCGGCATCGTGGTGTCGGGGAAGGACGGCATGTTCTGCGGGCCCGTCTGCATGGCCTCGTAGATGTGCTTCGGGCTCACGTCCTCCAGGTTCGGCGCGAACTTGCCGTGTGTCAGCGCGCCGCCCTCACCGGTGAAGTTGTGGCACTGCGCGCAGTTGGTACGGAACAGCTCGCCACCGTTGGCGATGTCCGCACCCTCCGGGCTGACCTGGTTCTTCGTCGGGACGGTCGGACCGGCACCGAGCGAGGCGACGTACGCCGCGAGCTGGTCGATCTCGGCCTGCGAGTAGATGACCTTCTTCTTCGGGATCTGCGCGCCGGGCTGCTGCGCGGGCATGCGCCCGGTGCCGACCTGGAAGTCGACGGCCGCGGCGCCCACGCCCGTCAGCGGCGGACCGTCACTGGATCCCTGACCGCCGGTGCCGTGGCAGCTGGCGCAGCCAACGGCGTAGAGCTTCTTGCCCTCGTCGATGGCGAGGGACTGGGCGGTTTCGTCGGCCTGCGCCTTGCTCGCGGGTGCGAACGCGGCGTACAGCCCCCCGGTGGCCGCCAGCGCGAGGAGTAGGACGACGACCGCCGCCAGCGGATGGCGTCGTCGTGCGGAGAGCTTTTTCACGGATTACCCCGGTGTCAGGATCTTCTGCGTCGGTGCTTACTGGACGAGTCGGTACGTCGGGACGACGTGCCGGCTACTTGATCAAGTAGATCGTGGCGAAAAGGCCGATCCAGACGACATCGACGAAGTGCCAGTAATAGGACACGACGATGGCTGCGGTCGCCTGCTCATGGGTGAACTTGCTGGCCGCGTATGTGCGCCCGAGGACGAACAGGAAGGCGATGAGGCCGCCTGTCACGTGCAGTCCATGGAAGCCAGTCGTCAGGTAGAACACCGAGCCGTACGGGTCGGAGGACAGCGAGAGACCGTCCTTCGTGACCAGCTCGGTGTACTCGAAGATCTGACCGCCGATGAAGATCGCACCCATGATGAAGGTGACGATGAACCATGTCCTGAGCTTCTTCACATCCCCGCGCTCGGCGGCGAACACGCCGAGCTGACAGGTCAGTGAGGAGAGCACCAGGATCGTGGTGTTCGTCGCTGAGAACGGAACGTTCAGCGACTCGGCCATTTCCTTCCAGTGATCTGGCCCGGTCACCGATCGCAGGGTGAAGTACATCGCGAAGAGGGCCGCGAAGAACATCAGCTCGGAACTCAGCCAGATGATGGTTCCGACGCTGGTGAGGTTCGGCCGATTGACCGACGGGTGCGCGTGCCCGGTTTCTACTGTCGTTGCTGTCGCCACGACCGACATTATGTCGGTCGCTTATCTCGCGCTCACCCCGGGGGGTGCCGTTCGGAGTGTCTGTGGGGTGTGTCCAGCCCGTATGGCCCATCAGGGCGGTGTCCGAACCGGTGTTGACGGGGTGTCGAGAGGAGTAGGCTCCGCGCAACGCTTCCCCACCTTGATGAGTCAAAGACGCCGAAGTCTCGGAGGAACGATGCAGTCGACCGCGACGGTCCTGGTCTACAGCGACAACGCAAGCACCCGCGAACAGGTCCGCCTCGCGACCGGGCGCCGGCCCGCCGCCGACGCCCCCGAGATCGAGTTCGTCGAGTGCGCCACGCTCCCGGCGGTCCTCAAGGAGCTGGACCACGGCGGCATCGACGTCTGCGTCCTGGACGGCGAGGCCGTTCCCGCGGGCGGCATGGGTGTCTGCCGGCAGATCAAGGACGAGATCTTCCACTGCCCGCCGGTGCTGCTCCTGATGGGCCGCCCGCAGGACGCCTGGCTGGCCACCTGGAGCCGCGCCGAGGCCGCCGTGACGCTGCCGGTCGACCCGGTGGAGTTCGCGGGCACACTGGCCTCCCTGCTGCGCTCCCGGCGCGCCGTGGAGGCGTAGGGCGCTTCGGTACACGGACGGGGCGGCCCGCAGCGCTGCTGCGGGCCGCCCCGTCCGTGTGTGTTCCGGAGTCAGAAGTCTCACACCTCGGGGCTCAGCCGGGCCGCCTGGACCGTGCTGCGGCCGCCGTCCGTCGCGACCGCCTGGACGGCGCTGCCCTTCTCCCAGTTCTTCCAGCTGAGGTTCCAGTCGCCGAAGCCGTTGCCGAACGGGTCCATTTGCGCGCCGTTGCTGTTGACGACCTTCACGATGTCGCCGGTGCGGACGGTGTTGAAGAACCACTCGGCGTTGCTCATGCTCATGCCGGTGCAGCCGTGGCTGACGTTGGCGTACCCCTGCGAGCCCTGGGACCAGGGCGCGGCGTGCACGTATTCGCCGCTCCAGGTCACCCGGGTCGCGAAGTACACGGGCATGTCGTACGACTCCGACGAGCCCTCGGCGATGCCGATGCTGGTGCTGCGCATCCGTACGAAGCGTTCCTTGCCGAGTACGACCTTGACGCCGTTGCGGGTCTCGAAGCCGGGCTTGCCGGTGGTGACGGGGAGGGTGTTGATCACTCGGCCGTTGCGGTAGACCGTCATCTGGTGAGAGCCGGCGTCGGTCACGGCCTCTATTCGGTCGCCGATGGTGAGGCGAAGCGGCTTGGAGGCGCCGCCCCAGAGGCGGTCGCCGACCTTGATGCCGTCGAGGGTGCTGTGCGCCTCCACGGTGGCTCCTGCGGGCCAGTACTCCTCGGGGCGGAAGTGCAGCGTCTTGTCGTCCACCCACGTCCAGGAGCCCGCCACGGCGGGCTCCGAGTCGACCTTCAGGGCCCGCTCGACGACGGCCCGTGCGGCCTTGTCCTTGACGGCGGCGCTGAGTTCGGCGGTGACGGGCTGTCCGACGCCGTACTTGCCGGCCTCGGGGCCGAAGGTGACCTTCAGGGACTTCTTCTTGTTCGGGTGGCCCGTGTCGAAGGTGAGGACCTTGCGGCCGGGCGCGCCCTCGTCGTCCTCGGTGCTCACGTGCACCGTGTAGTGGGCGTCGGCGGCGAGCGGGGCGGTGCTGTGCCACCTGCTGCCGTCGGCGGACAGTTCGCCCACGACATAGCGGCCTATCTCGTCGGTGGCCGTGACATCGGTTATGCGTGCTTCGTCGCCCTCCGAGGTGATCTCTATGGGCTTGTCCGGGTCGGCCTTCTTGCTCCCGGACTCGCCGCTGAAGCCGATCTCGCCCGCCGCGTCGTACGGCTTGGCGGAGAGCGGGTGACTGGAGCCGCTGCAGCCCGTGACGCTCGCACCGAGTGCGGTCACCAGCAGAGTGCAGCCCATTACCATGCGAATTCTCGGTGAGTTGTTCATGAGCAACACGGTATGAACCCCCGCCGCCTGCGGCGCGTCGATTAGGCCGTCCGAGGCACGGCCGGGACGGGGCACGGCCGGGACGGGGCACGGGAAAGGGCCCGGTCACTCCGTCAGGAGTGTCCGGGCCCTTTCGGCGTCGTCCGGGCCCTACTGGGTCCGGTTCTCGCCGCGGTAGTACTCGAAGACCCAGCCCCACAGGCCGATCATGATGACCGGGGCCGAGAAGTACATCAGCCACCAGCCGAAGACGACGCCCATGAAGCCGAGCGCACCGCCGATGGCCAGAGCGAGCGGCTGCCAGCTGTGCGGGCTGAAGAAGCCCACCTCACCGGCGTCGTCCGCGACATCGGCCTCCTTGTTGTCCTGCGCACCCGTGTCGAGCCGCCGGGCCGTGAAGGCCAGGTAGTAACCGACCATGATGCACAGGCCGAAGGCCAGGAAGAGCGCCGTCGTTCCGGCGGGCTCCTTCGACCACACGCCGTAGACGATCGCCGTGGCGAGCACGAAGACGCTCAGCCAGATGAACATCTTGCCTTGGACCTTCACTTGCCGGCCTCCTTGCCACCGGAGAGAGCGTTGCCCCCGTGGCCGCCGTTCTGGAGCTGGTCCATCGCGGCGATCTCCGGGTGGTGCAGGTCGAACGCCGGCGATTCACTGCGAATGCGCGGCAGGGTGAGGAAGTTGTGCCGCGGCGGCGGGCAGGACGTCGCCCATTCGAGCGAACGGCCGTAGCCCCACGGGTCGTCGACCTCGACCTTCTTGCCGTACTTGGCGGTCTTCCACACGTTGTAGAAGAACGGCAGGATCGACAGACCGAGCAGGAACGAGGAGATCGTCGAGATCGTGTTCAGCGCGGTGAAGCCGTCGGCCGCGAGGTAGTCCGCGTAACGACGCGGCATGCCCTCGACGCCCAGCCAGTGCTGCACCAGGAACGTGCCGTGGAAGCCGATGAACAGCGTCCAGAACGTGATCTTGCCGAGCCGCTCGTCGAGCATCTTGCCCGTGAACTTCGGCCACCAGAAGTGGAATCCGGCGAACATCGCGAACACCACGGTGCCGAAGACGACGTAGTGGAAGTGCGCGACGACGAAGTACGAGTCCGAGACGTGGAAGTCCAGCGGCGGGGCCGCCAGGATGACGCCGGTCAGACCACCGAAGACGAAGGTGATCAGGAAGCCGATCGTCCAGAGCATCGGTGTCTCGAAGGACAATGAGCCCTTCCACATCGTGCCGATCCAGTTGAAGAACTTCACGCCTGTTGGTACGGCGATGAGGAACGTCATGAAGGAGAAGAACGGCAACAGCACGCCGCCGGTGACGTACATGTGGTGCGCCCACACGGTCACGGAGAGACCCGCGATCGCAATGGTCGCGCCGATCAGGCCCGAGTAGCCGAACATCGGCTTCCTCGAGAACACCGGGATCACTTCGGAAATGATTCCGAAGAATGGCAGCGCGATGATGTACACCTCTGGGTGTCCGAAGAACCAGAAGAGGTGTTGCCATAGCAAGGCGCCGCCATTACTGGCGTCGAACACATGGGCACCGAACTTACGGTCCGCCTCCAGGGCGAACAGCGCGGCGGCCAGGACCGGGAAGGCGAGCAGGACCAGGACGGCGGTCAGCAGCACGTTCCATACGAAGATCGGCATGCGGAACATCGTCATGCCGGGAGCGCGCATGCAGATGATCGTGGTGATGAAGTTGACCGCGCCGAGGATGGTGCCGAAGCCGGAGAAGGCCAGACCCATGATCCACATGTCGGCGCCGATGCCCGGGCTGCGGACCGCGTCCGACAGCGGGGAGTAGGCGAACCAGCCGAAGTCGGCCGCACCCTGCGGGGTGAGGAAACCGCCGACGGCGATGGTCGAGCCGAACAGGTAGAGCCAGTAGGCGAACATGTTCAGCCGCGGGAACGCCACGTCGGGCGCGCCGATCTGCAGCGGCATGATCCAGTTCGTGAAACCGGCGAACAGCGGCGTCGCGAACATCAGCAGCATGATCGTGCCGTGCATCGTGAACGCCTGGTTGAACTGCTCGTTCGACATGATCTGGTTGCCGGGACGAGCGAGTTCGGCGCGCATGAAGAGCGCCATGATTCCGCCGATGCAGAAGAACGCGAACGACGTGACCAGGTAGAGCGTGCCGATCGTCTTGTGGTCAGTGGTGGTCAGCCACTTGACGACGACATTCCCCGGCTGCTTGCGCCTGACCGGCAGCTCGTTCTCGTACGAGTCGTCAGCTGCGGCGGCACCCTGAGGTTCGTTGAGGATGCTCACAGGTTGTTCGTCTCCCGGTTCTTCTCGTGGCTCGTCTGCGCGATGCCGGACGGGATGTAACCGGTCTGCCCCTTCTTCACGAGGTCCTTGAGGTGCTGCTGGTAGCGCTCAGGAGAGACGACCTTCACGTTGAACAGCATGCGCGAGTGGTCGACGCCGCAAAGCTCGGCGCACTTGCCCATGAAGGTGCCCTCCCGGTTGGGAGTCACCTCGAAGGCGTTGGTGTGGCCCGGAATGACGTCCTGCTTCATCAGGAACGGCACCACCCAGAAGTCATGGATGACGTCGCGCGAGGTGAGGACGAACCGGACCTTCTCGCCCTTGGGGAGCCAGAGGGTGGGGCCGGGGTTCTTCGTCTGCGGGTTCACCGACGCCGGGGTACCGGCCTCGTAGACGCCGCCGGCGTTCGCCGGGAAGTCCTCGATGAAGCGGTCCGGAATGCCGGCCAGTTCCTTCGAGGTCTTCGCGTCACCCGTGGAGCCGGGCACGTTCTCGACGTAGTTGAAGCCCCAGCTCCACTGATAGCCGACCACGTTGATGGTGTGGGCCGGCTTGTCGTCGAGGCTGAGGAGCTTCGTCTCGTCTCGCGCCGTGAAGTAGAAGAGGACCGAGACGATGATGAGGGGTACCACCGTGTACAGCGCCTCGAGCGGCATGTTGTACCGCGTCTGCGTTGGTACCTCGATCTTGGTGCGGCTGCGCCGGTGGAAGATGATGCTCCACAGGATCAGGCCCCAGACAAGGACACCCGTGGCGAGCGCTGCCGCCCACGAGCCCTGCCAGAGGGAGAGGATCCTGGGACCTTCTTCCGTAACCGGGGTCGGCATACCAAGACGAGGAAAGTCCTTGTATGTGCAACCAGTAGCGGTTACCAGGATCAGGCCCGCAGTCAGCACCTGCGGCAGCTTCCGCCGCATCGGGCGCCGCGACGAGCGGTCGGAGCCGTTGGGACTCACGTAGCGCCTTCCCGAGAGTCTCGCCCGCGCTGGTTGGCTACGGCCGTCTCGCTGGTCGCTCGCCGCCCTGGCACACGGGCAGGGGTTTGGATGTTTATGCGGACCAAACCCTACTGGACGCTATTTGGGGTCGCGCGGGGAGGGTGCCTAACGCGCCGCGGGTCACTCAGAAGGGGTGGAAGTTGCTGTTCCGGGGGGATCTGACGGGGGATCGGGGGGATGTCCGGTGGGTGACGGGCGCGGGTGGTCCGGCGGGTGCGCGCTCCGGGTGGCCGGTCACCCCCTCCCCTCACCCCTTGCGGGAGGCCACGCTCACCCGGGGCTTTACCGTTGTGGTGTGTCCTACTTCGACGCTGCCTCCTCCGCTCCCCTGCACCCCGTGGCCCGGCAGGCGCTGCTCGCCTCGCTCGACGAGGGGTGGGCCGACCCCGCCCGGCTCTACCGCGAGGGGAGGCGGGCCCGGCTGCTGCTCGACGCCGCCCGTGAGGCCGCCGCCGATGCCGTGGGCTGCCGCCCGGACGAGCTTGTTTTCACCCCTTCGGGGACGCGTGCGGTGCACTCCGGGATCTCCGGCGCGCTCGCGGGACGTCGGCGGGCCGGCCGGCACCTGGTGGTTTCCGCGGTCGAGCACTCCTCAGTACTCCATTCGGCTGCCGCGCTGGAGGCGGACGGCGGTTCGGTGACCGAGGTGGGCGTGGACCGGGCCGGTTCCGTCTCCCCCGCCGCGTACGCCGAAGCGCTCAGGGAGGACACGGCGCTCGCCTGCCTCCAGTCCGCCAACCACGAGGTGGGGACGGTGCAGCCGGTGGCCGAGGTCGCCGCGGCGTGCCGGGCCGCCGGGGTGCCGCTGCTCGTGGACGCGGCGCAGTCGCTGGCGTGGGGTCCGGTCGAGGGTGACTGGTCACTGCTGGCGGGCAGCGCGCACAAGTGGGGCGGCCCGGCGGGCGTCGGACTGCTCGTCGTGCGCAAGGGGGTGCGGTTCGCGCCCCAAGGCCCCGCGGACGAACGGGAGTCGGGGCGGGCGGCCGGCTTCGAGAACATTCCGGCCGTCGTGGCGGCGGCTGCCTCACTGCGGGCGGTGCGGGCCGAGGCGGCGGAGGAGGACGCGCGGCTGCGGGAGTTGACGGAGCGGATCCGGGCGCGTGTCCCGGGGCTCGTGCCCGATGTCGAGGTGGTGGGCGACCCGGTGCGGCGGCTGCCCCACGTGGTCACCTTCTCCTGTCTCTATGTCGACGGAGAGACTCTGCTGCACGAGCTGGACCGGGCCGGTTTTTCTGTTTCGTCCGGATCGTCGTGCACGAGCAGCACGCTGACGCCGAGCCATGTGCTCAAGGCGATGGGGGTGCTGAGCGAGGGGAACGTACGGGTGTCGCTGCCGCTCGGGACGGCCGAGGGCGACGTCGAGCGGTTCCTCGAGGTGCTGCCGGGGACGGTCGCTTCGGTACGGGAGCGGCTCGGGGCGACGGCCGTGACCGCGCCCGCCCCCGCGCCGGCGAGTGCGCCCTCACTCGTGGTCGACGCGCTCGGGAAGCGGTGCCCGATCCCCGTCATCGAACTGGCGAAGGTGATCGGGGACGTCCCGGTGGGCGGGACGGTGACCGTGCTCGCCGACGACGAGGCGGCGCGGCTCGACATCCCGGCGTGGTGCGAGATGCGGAGCCAGCAGTACGTCGGAGAGGAGCCGGCGGAGCGCGGTGCCGCCTATGTGGTCCGCCGGCTCTCCTGACGGGACTACGTCAGGTACTCCTTGACCTCGGCCGCGGCCTCGTGGCCGTACGCCTTGGTGAAGCGGTCCATGAAGTGGCCGCGGCGCAGCTGGTACTCCTGCGTACCGAGGGTCTCGATGACCAGCGTGGCGAGCATGCAGCCGACCTGGGCGGCGCGCTCATGGCCGACGCCCCAGGCCAGGCCGGACAGGAAGCCCGCGCGGAACGCGTCGCCGACGCCGGTCGGGTCGACCTTGGCCTCCTCCTCGGCGCAGCCGACCTCGATCGGGTCCTCGCCGACGCCCTCGATGCGGACGCCGCGCGAGCCGAGGGTCGTGACGCGGTGGCCGACCTTGCCGAGGATCTCCTCGTCGGTCCAGCCGGTCTTGCTCTCGATGAGGCCCTTCTCGTACTCGTTCGAGAAGAGGTACGTGGCGCCGTCCAGGAGCGTGCGGATCTCGTCGCCGCTCATCCGGGCGATCTGCTGCGAGAAGTCCGCGGCGAACGGGATGGAGCGCGAGCGGCACTCCTCCGTGTGACGGAGCATGCCCTCCGGGTCGTCCGCGCCGATCAGGACCAGGTCGAGGCCGCCGACGCGCTCGGCGACGGACTGCAGCTCGATGAGGCGGGCCTCGCTCATGGCGCCCGTGTAGAAGGAGCCGATCTGGTTGTGGTCGGCGTCCGTGGTGCAGACGAAGCGGGCCGTGTGCAGGACCTCGGAGATGCGCACGGAGGCGGTGTCCACGCCGTGTCGGTCGAGCCAGGCGCGGTACTCGTCGAAGTCGGAGCCCGCGGCACCGACCAGGATCGGGTCCGTGCCGAGCTGCCCCATGCCGAACGCGATGTTCGCGCCGACACCGCCCCGGCGGACGTCGAGGTTGTCGACGAGGAAGGAGAGGGAGACCGTGTGCAGCTGATCCGCGACCAGCTGGTCGGCGAAACGGCCGGGGAAGGTCATGAGGTGGTCGGTGGCGATGGAACCGGTGACTGCGATACGCACGGCGTGGTCACGTCTTCCTGAGCGGAGGGGGTTGACGCTTTACGCTACCGGGTCGCGTCCGTCCGGCCGAAGGGGCAAAATTACCCGATAGTAGGGCTTTCTTCGCGGGGCCGGACCTGCATAGCGTTCCTCTATGACGAACCTCAAGGTCCGCACCGCGTCCGCGCCGCTCGACCTCGAAGGCGGCCTCGCATCCCTGCGCGGCGACTGCGCCCGAATGGCCCCGCACTGGACGGCCCCCGCCAAGGACAAGCAGACTCCCGTCGCCCCCTCCCTCCCCCACGGCGTCGTCGTGCCCTCCAAGTCCGCGCGGCTCATCGACTCGATGTCCGAATACGGGGACTAGAGGCGGGCCGGCGCGGGCCCTGGGGAGCGAGGAGGGAACCGCACACTCCCCCGCCGCGTCCCATCGCTGTCCCCCGTAAAGGGGATACGGCGTACGACGCGGCAGTTGAAGGAGCGATGCAGTGAGCACCGAGCAGACGCAGGATCGACACCGGGGGCGGTCCCCGCTGGCCGTCGCCTCGGTCGCGGCAGCGGTACTCCTCGTCGGTGGCGGTGGCGCGTATTTCGCGGCGACCTCGGCCGACGGCGACGGCCGCGGCGGCACCCCGGCGGCGGGCGACGACTCCACTCCCCCGCCGCTCGCCCTGGACGGCTACCGGGAGGGCGGTACGGGCTCCACCTCGGGGATCGCGCCGGGTGAGCCCGACCCGAACGGCACCCGTTACCGGGCCGACGGCAAGCTCCCGACGGGCCCCGGCGACGCCCCCGTCTACCGGACCGAGGGCAAGGTGACCGCGGCCGATGTCGCCGCGCTCGCCAGGACGCTCGACGCGCAGGGCACCCCGCGCCTGGAGAACGGCGCCTGGAAGGTGGGCCCGGCCAAGGACGGCTCGGGCCCCTCGCTCCAGGTGACCGAGCGATCCCCCGGCGCATGGACGTATGCGCGCTACGCACCGTCCGCGGGCCACAAGTGCGCGAGCCCCACCAAGTGCACCGAGGCGCCGGGGAACGGCAGCGCCAAGGACGCCGTGAGCGAGGACGCCGCGAAGCAGGCGGCCGCTCCGGTCCTCAAGGCGCTCGGCCAGGACGACGCGAAGCTCGACGCGCG
The DNA here is from genome assembly GCF_045162695.1 of Streptomyces sp. NBC_01003. Classification (NCBI taxonomy): domain Bacteria; kingdom Bacillati; phylum Actinomycetota; class Actinomycetes; order Kitasatosporales; family Streptomycetaceae; genus Streptomyces; species Streptomyces sp. NBC_01003. Next base: position 7,142,340 of record NZ_CP108707.1, on the reverse strand, counting down.
CCAACTGATGGGCGCGATACGGGTGGTGAACGCGGAGCCCCGCGTGGGCGACCTGCCCACGTACGGCTGGACCACGGGCGTCCAGGTCGGCTCGGACGGTCAAGTGGTGGGTGGCAGCGGCCAGTTGAAGAAGCCGGCCAAGGGTGACACGTATCCCGTGATCAGTGCGCAGAAGACGCTCGATCTGCTCAACTCCACGGCTGTCGGGGCCGGTCGCGTCGGTATCGGCGGCTGTGCGAGCCCGGTGCCGGTGAAGGAGCGGGACGAGGCGCCGTGCAAGGCGCCGACGAAGCTGCCCGCGGCGGAGCCCGTCCATGTCACGGGTGCGACGTTCGGGCTCGCGGCTCAGTTCACGCAGGGGCGGCAGATCCTCGTACCGTCGTGGCTGTTCCAGGTGAGGCCGCAGGGCGGGCAGGCGGCCTTCACGGTGACGCATCCCGCGGTGGACCCGAAGTTCCTGACGTCGCCGCAAGCGCAGGGGCCGACCGGCAAGCCGAGCCCGCGGCCGAGCGTGCAGCCCGGTGACCGGGGGACCGACACCCGCAATGTGCGCCCCGACGGCTACAGCGGGGACGGGCGGACGCTGACGGCGCACTTCACGGGCGGCGTGTGCAGCACCTACACGGCCTCGGCGACGGAGCAGGACGGCAAGGTCGCCCTGAAGGTCACGGAGACGCGGAAGAAGGGCACGGTCTGCGTCGCGATGGCGAAGTTCTACACGCTGCCGGTGACGCTGGACGAGCCGCTCGACGGCCGGAAGGTCGTGGACTCGAACGACCGGGCGGTGCCGCACGCGGACGGCAGCCGGGGGCACGCGCCGGCGCCGCAGAGCTGACGTCGCAGCAAAACGCGAAGCGGCGGTTCCCCCTCGAGCAGGGAACCGCCGCTTCGCGTATGTACGGGTTCAGGCTCAGCTGAACGAGTCGCCGCAGGCGCAGGAGCCCGTGGCGTTCGGGTTGTCGATCGTGAAGCCCTGCTTCTCGATGGTGTCGACGAAGTCGACGGAGGCGCCGCCCAGGTACGGGGCGCTCATGCGGTCGGTGACGACCTTGACGCCACCGAAGTCCTTCACGACGTCCCCGTCGAGGGAGCGCTCGTCGAAGAAGAGCTGGTAACGCAGGCCGGAGCAGCCTCCGGGCTGTACGGCGACGCGCAGCGCCAGGTCGTCGCGCCCTTCCTGGTCAAGGAGGGCCTTGACCTTGGCCGCGGCGGCGTCGGACAGGAGGATGCCGTCGCTCACGGTGGTGGTCTCGTCCGATACGGACATCTGCTTCTCTCCAGGGTTGTACGGAGACTGCTTGCCGACGTTCCAACCGGCGGGGCCGCGGTTTCATTCCGGCCCTGGCGCTCGTGTTTCGCCTCTCGGCGAGTTCGGCTTCCTTACCTTTTCATGCTCGCACACCCGGCGCGCGACGGGCACGGGCCGGTCCACGCGGATTGCGTCACATCGACACGATGGCGATCGTCATTCTGACGTGAAGCAGTTATGATAGATAGCGTCATTTCGACGAGAAGCCTCGCCGCACGAATGTCATAACAAGAAAGGGTGCGTGACGTGACCACGGCCCAGACCACCGTTGACCTGGATGTTCAGCCGACTCCGCTGGCTCTCCTGCTGCTCGGCCGCGAGGCCGACCCGCGGAGCGAGCGCGGCGTGGAGTGCCCTGGAGACCTGCCCTCCCCGTCCGACCCGGACCTGGTGGAGCGCGCCCGCGCGGCCAAGGAGAGGCTCGGGGACAAGGTCTTCGTGCTCGGCCACCACTACCAGCGCGACGAGGTCATCCAGTTCGCGGACGTCACCGGCGACTCCTTCAAGCTCGCCCGCGACGCGGCCGCCCGGCCGGAGGCCGAGTACATCGTCTTCTGCGGTGTGCACTTCATGGCCGAGTCCGCCGACATCCTCACCGGCGACGACCAGAAGGTGGTCCTGCCCGACCTGGCCGCCGGGTGCTCCATGGCCGACATGGCCACCGCCGAGCAGGTCGCCGAGTGCTGGGACGTGCTGACCGAGGCCGGCATCGCCGAGCAGGTCGTGCCGGTCTCGTACATGAACTCCTCGGCGGACATCAAGGCGTTCACCGGCAAGCACGGCGGCACCATCTGCACCTCGTCGAACGCGAAGAGGGCGCTGGACTGGGCCTTCGAGCAGGGCGAGAAGGTGCTGTTCCTGCCGGACCAGCACCTGGGCCGCAACACCGCCGTACGGGACATGGGCATGTCCCTGGAGGACTGCGTCCTGTACAACCCGCACAAGCCGAACGGCGGCCTGACCGCCGAGGAGCTGCGGAACGCGAAGATGATCCTGTGGCGCGGGCACTGCTCGGTGCACGGGCGCTTCTCGATCGACTCGGTCAACGACGTCCGCGAGCGGATCCCCGGCGTACGGGTCCTGGTGCACCCCGAGTGCAAGCACGAGGTCGTCGCCGCGGCGGACGAGGTCGGCTCGACGGAGTACATCATCAAGGCGCTCGACGCGGCCCCGGCCGGGTCGAAGTGGGCGATCGGCACCGAGCTCAATCTGGTGCGGCGCCTCGCCAACGCGCACCCCGACAAGGAGATCGTCTTCCTCGACAAGACGGTCTGCTTCTGCTCGACGATGAACCGCATCGACCTGCCGCACCTGGTGTGGACCCTGGAGTCGCTGGCCGAGGGCAACCTGGTCAACCGGATCGAGGTCGACCGCGAGACGGAGCAGTTCGCCAAGAAGGCGCTGGAGCGGATGCTGGCGCTGCCGTAGGCACCACAAGCGCGAGAAAGCCCGGAGCCCGGGTCCCACTTGACGGTGGGACCCGGGCTCCGGGCGTTGTGCCGGGTGCGTCAGACCTGGGCCGGCTCCGGCTCGCCGGACTCGGCCTCCGAGGCCTGCGACGCCTGCGTGGCCTCCTGCTCGGCCGGCACGCCGGCCTTCTTCGCCCGCTTCGCCTCGCGCTTCTTGCGGCGCCGCTCCTTACGGAGCTCCAGCATCGCGTAGAGCGTCGGGACGAGGAGGAGTGTCAGGAGCGTCGACGTGATCAGGCCGCCGATCACCACGACCGCGAGCGGCTGGGCGATGAAGCCGCCCTGGCCGGTGACGCCGAGCGCCATCGGGAGCAGGGCGAAGATCGTCGCCAGGGCCGTCATGAGGATCGGGCGCAGACGGTGGCGGCCGCCCTCGATGACCGCCTCGATCGTGCCGTAGCCCTCCTTGCGGTACTGGTTGATCAGGTCGATCAGGACGATCGCGTTGGTGACCACGATGCCGATGAGCATCAGCATGCCGATCATCGCCGGGACGCCCATCGGGGTGCCGGTGGCGATGAGCAGGCCGATCGCGCCGGTCGCCGCGAACGGGATCGAGACCAGCAGGATCAGCGGCTGGGCCAGCGAGCGGAACGTGGCGACCAGGAGCATGAACACGATCGCGATCGCGGCCAGCATGGCGAGGCCGAGGTTCTTGAACGCGTCGTCCTGGTCGGACGTGACGCCGCCGATCGTGGCCGTCGCGCCCGCGGGCAGCTTCAGTGCCTTGATCTTCGTCTGCAGGTCGGCGCTGACCGCGCCCGTGTTGTCACCGGTCGGCCTGGCCGTGATCGTCGCGGCGCGGGCGCCGTCGATGCGGGTCATGGAGACCGGTCCGTCGACCAGCTTCACCGTGGCGATGTCGCCGAGCTTCAGACCGCCGGGGCCCATCGGGAGCTTCTTGAGCTCGGCCATGGTGGTGGCGGGCTTCGCCGACTTCACGACGACGTCGCGCTCGGTGTCGTCGAGGATCGCCTTGCCGCTGGTGGTGCCGCGCACGGCCTGGCCGACGGCCGCGCCGAGCGTGGTGTCGTTGAACCCGGCCGCCGCGGCCCTGGAGTTGGCCCTGACCGAGATGCGCGGGACCGACTGCGACAGGTCGCTGGTGACGTCCGTGACGTCGTCGAGCTTGGCGACCTCGTCGCGGACCTCGTCGGCCGCCTTGCGCAGGACCTGGCCGTCGGCCGCCTTCACCACGACGCTGAGATCCTGGCTGCCGAAGCCGTCACCGGCCGCGATGGTGGTCCGGCCGATCCCGGAGAGCTCCCCGAGACCCTTCTCGATGCGGTCCTGGGTCTTCTCGTACGACGCCTTGTCCTTCAGCGTCACCTGGTACGACGCCTGGTTGGTGTCCGTACCGCCGCCGAAGGCCGCCATGAAGCCGGACGAGCCGATGGTGACCTGGTAGTCCTTGACCGAGTCGACGCCGTCGAGCAGCTCCTCGACCTTCTTCGCCGCGGCGTCGGTCGCCGCCAGGCTGGTGCCCGGCTTCAGCTCCTGCTTGATGGACAGGACTTCCTGCTCGCCCTGGTCGAAGAAGTTCGTCTTCAGCATGGGGGCCATGCCGAACGTGCCGACCAGGACCACGACCGCGATGAGGACGCTGGTGAGGCGGCGACGGGTCGCGAAGCGCAGGACGGGGACGTAGATCCGCTGGAGCCAGGAACGCGCCTCCTTCTCCTCCGCCTTGCGGCGCGCCTCCTCCGGGTCGACGCCCTTGATCGCCTTGGGCGGGCGCAGGAACCAGTACGACAGGACCGGCACGACCGTGAGCGAGACGAGCAGGGAGGCCAGCAGGGCCGCCGTGACCGTCAGGGAGAACGAGCCGAACAGCTCGCCGACCATGCCGCCCACCAGACCGATGGGCAGGAAGACGGCGACGGTGGTCAGGGTGGACGACGTGACGGCGCCCGCGACCTCGCGGACCGCCTTGAGGATCGCCTCCTGGCGCTCCTCGCCGTAGCCGAGGTGCCGCTTGATGTTCTCCAGGACGACGATGGAGTCGTCCACGACTCGGCCGATCGCGATGGTCAGCGCGCCGAGCGTGAGCATGTTGAGCGAGAGGTCGCGGGTCCACAGCACGATCAGGGCCAGGACGACCGAGAGCGGGATCGAGACCGCGGTGACCAGGGTCGAGCGGATCGACGCCAGGAAGACGAGGATGACGAGGACCGCGAAGAGCAGGCCGAGCGCGCCCTCCGTGGTCAGGCCGTCGATGGACTTGGAGACGGCCGGGCCCTGGTCGCTGACGACCGTGAGCTTCGCGCCGGTGCCGAGGTCCTTGCGCAGGTCGGGGAGCTTGTCCTTGACCGCGTCGGAGATGGCCACCGCGCTGCCGTCGTGGTCCATGGTGACCATGACCGCGAGGCTGGGCTTGCCGTCGGTGCGGGTGATCGAGTCGGCCTTGGCGGGCTGTTGCGCGACCTTGGCGACGTCACCGAGGCGTACGGGCTTCCTGACGCCCTCGCCGGTGACCATCAGGTCCTGGATCTGCTTCAGGGAGGTGAAGCCACCGCCGACCTGGACGGTGCGGTTGCTGCCGCCCTCGTCGAAGGAGCCGGCGGGCAGGGTCGCGCCGCCCGCCTGGAGGGACTGGCCGAGCGCGGCCTGGCTGACGCCGGCCGCGGCGAGCTTCTTGTCGTCGGGGGTGACGGTGACCTGGAGGTCGCGCACACCGTCGACGGTGACCTGGCCGACACCGTCGATGTCCTTGAGGGACGGGACGACGGTCTTGTCGAGCTGGTCGGCGAGCGCCTGCTGGTCCTTGTCGGACGTGACGGCGAGGACCACGGTCGGTATGTCGTCCGTGGAGCCCGCGACGACCTGCGGGTCGACGTCGTCGGGGAGCTGGGCGCGGGCCCGGTTCACGGCCTGCTGGACATCGGCGACGAGCTGCTTGGAGCCGTTGCCGTAGTCGAACTGGGCCATGATCACGGCGTTGCCCTCGCTCGCCGTGGAGGTGATGCCGGTGATGCCGTCGACCGCGTCGATGGTCGACTCGAGCGGCTCGACGACCTGCTTCTCGACCACGTCGGGAGACGCGCCCTGGTACGGGGCCAGGACAGACACCATGGGCAGTTCGATGGAGGGCAGCAGCTGCTGCTTGAGCTGAGGGATCGCGATGGCGCCGAAGACGATCGCGATGATCGACATCAGCCCGATCAGGGCCCGTTGAGCGAGGCTGAATCTCGACAGCCAGGACATGGTGTGGGTCTCTCTCTGTGGCGAGCGCGGCAGGAGGGGCCCCGGGCGTCCGGGGGACGCTTGCGCATCCTGAGAACGCGGTGCGTCGGCAGACATGCGCGGGGCCCCCTACACCCTCAGTCATGCCGGAGGGCGGTTCCGTCGCTCCCAGGTCCCGTTCTTATGCGCCGCATACTGCGCCCGTAGTACGCGGAGGCCCCGGCTCACTCCACCCTTGGACGGACCAGGCCCGATTCGTACGCGATTACGACGAGTTGGGCACGGTCCCGGGCGCCGAGCTTGGCCATGGCGCGGTTCACATGGGTTTTGACCGTGAGGGGGCTGACCTGGAGGCGCTCCGCGATCTCGTCGTTCGAGTGGCCGCCGGCGACCTGGACGAGGACCTCGCGCTCGCGGGTGGTGAGCGCGGCGAGGCGTTCGCCGTGGGCGCCGCCGGGGCGCGCACCGTCCTCCCAGTCGCCGTACGCCTCGCCCTGCGCGAGGAACTTGGCGATCAGGCCCTTGGTCGCGACGGGCGACAGGAGCGCCTCGCCCCCGGCGGCGATCCGCACCGCCCCGAGCAGTTCCTCGGGTTCGGCGCCCTTGCCGAGGAAGCCGGAGGCGCCCGCGCGCAGCGACTGGACGACGTACTCGTCCACCTCGAAGGTCGTCAGCATCACGACGCGTACGTGCGCCAGTTCGGGGTCGGCGCTGATCAGTCGGGTCGCGGCGAGTCCGTCGGTGCCGGGCATCCGGATGTCCATCAGGACGACGTCGGCCTTCTCGGACTTGGCGAGGCGGACGGCCTCCGCGCCGTCGGAGGCCTCGCCGACGACGAGCATGTCGGGTTCGGAGTCCACGAGGACGCGGAAGGCGCTGCGCAGCAGGGCCTGGTCGTCGGCGAGCAGTACCCGAATGGTCATCCAGCGTCCCCCGTGTCCGTGGCGCGGCCCGCGGTGGCGTGGGCCTGGACGGGCAGGATCGCATGGACGCGGAACCCGCCCCCGTACCGCGGTCCCACCGACAGACTGCCGCCGACCGCGGCGACGCGCTCGCGCATGCCGAGCAGGCCGTGGCCGCCGCTGTCGGGCGAGGGCTGCGCGGTGCCGGGGCCGTTGTCGAGGATCGTGACCTCGATGTTCGGGCCTACGCGCACGACGCTGACCTCGGCCTTGGCCTCGGCGCCCGCGTGTTTCTGCACATTGGTGAGGGCCTCTTGGACGATGCGGTAGGCGGCCAGGTCGACGGCGGCCGGCAGGCCGGTGGCGCGGTCGGAGCAGGCGACCTCGACGGGCAGGCCCGCGTTGCGGAACGTGCCGACGAGGTCTTCGAGGCGGTCGAGTCCCGGCGCCGGTTCGGTCGGGGCCTCGGGGTCGCCCGACTGCCTCAACAGGCCGACGGTGGCGCGGAGTTCGTTGAGCGCGGAGCGGCTCGCCTCGCGCACGTGCGAGAGGGCCTCCTTGGCCTGGTCGGGGCGCTTGTCCATGACGTGCGAGGCGACGCCCGCCTGGACGTTGACCAGGGCGATGTGGTGCGCGACGACGTCGTGCAGGTCGCGGGCGATGCGCAGGCGCTCCTCGGCGACGCGGCGCCGGGCCTCCTCCTCCCGTGTGCGCTCGGCCCGCTCGGCCCGCTCGCGGATCGCGTCGACGAACGCGCGCCGGCTGCGCACGGCGTCCCCGGCCGCGGCGGCCATGCCGGTCCAGGCGAAGACGCCGATGTTCTCCTGCGAGTACCAGGGCAGGGGGCCCGCCAGCATGGCGGCGCCGGTGAGGACGGTCATGGTGGCGAGGCCGACACGCCAGGTGGTGGGGCGGTCGGTGGTGGCGGCGACGGTGTAGAGCGCGACGACGGCGCTCATCGAGACGGGTGCGCGCGGGTCGCCGGTGATGAGTTCGGCGAGGGTGACGGCGGAGGTGGCCGCGAGGACCGCCATGGGGGCGCGGCGCCGAAGGACGAGTGCGGCCGCGCCGAGGACCATGAAGACGACGCTGAGGAGCTGGGGACTGCGGGTGCCCCAGGTGGGGGTGCCGTCGCGGCCGCCGTTCGGATCGGCGAAGGAGGCGGCGATCATGCAGAGCAGCACCGCCGCCGCGAGGGCCGCGTCCATGGCCCGGGGGTGAGTCCTGGCCCAGCGTACGAAGGGGGTCACCGGCGTCACGGTATCGCCCCCTCGTCCGTGCGCGGCACGCCCGTCCACATGCGGGACGCGCGGCAGGCCGCGTACCGCCCGTGACGGCTCAGCCAGGGATCAGACCGTCGTCGCTCAGCATCTCCCGGACCTCTTCCAGGGTCGCGTCCGGGGACGGAAGGATGAGTTCCGAGGGTTCCAGGGACGCGTCGGGCAGAGGGGTGCCCAGAGAGCGGACCGTTTCGAGCAGGGCGTTGAGCGTGCGGCGGAAAGCGGGACCGTCCCCGTTCTCCATCTCGGCCAGGAGCTCATTGTCGAGCTTGTTGAGCTCGGTGAAGTGGCTGTCGGCCAGCTCCACCTGCCCCTCCCCCATGATCCGTACGATCATGACGCCCTCCTCGGCGTGGGACTACTGCTTGTCGAAGCGCGGGGTGTCCTGCGGCGTCTGGGTCGGCGACTGCTGGCCCTGCCCGCCCTCGATGGCCTGCTGCGAGGAGGAGGAACCGCCCGACAGCTCGGCCTTCATCCGCTGGAGTTCCAGCTCTACATCCGTACCACCGGAGAGGCGGTCCAGCTCGCTCTGGATGTCGTCCTTGGCGAGGCCGGACTGGTCGTCGAGCGCGCCGGAGGCAAGCAGCTCGTCGATCGCGCCGGCCCGGGCCTGGAGCTGCGCCGTCTTGTCCTCGGCACGCTGGATGGCCATGCCGACGTCGCCCATCTCCTCGGAGATGCCGGAGAAGGCCTCGCCGATCCGGGTCTGCGCCTGGGCCGCCGTGTAGGTCGCCTTGATCGTCTCCTTCTTCGTACGGAAGGCGTCGACCTTGGCCTGGAGGCGCTGCGCCGCGAGGGTGAGCTTCTCCTCCTCGCCCTGGAGGGTCTGGTGCTGCGTCTCCAGGTCGGTGACCTGCTGCTGGAGGGCGGCCCGGCGCGAGAGCGCCTCGCGGGCCAGGTCCTCGCGGCCGAGCGCGAGCGCCTTGCGGCCCTGGTCCTCCAGCTTGGACGACTGGTTCTGGAGCTGGTTGAGCTGCAGTTCCAGGCGCTTGCGCGACGTCGCCACGTCGGCGACACCGCGGCGCACCTTCTGGAGCAGCTCCAGCTGCTTCTGGTACGAGTAATCGAGGGTCTCGCGCGGGTCCTCGGCCCGGTCAAGGGCCTTGTTCGCCTTCGCGCGGAAGATCATCCCCATACGCTTCATGACACCGCTCATGGGCTTCGCGCGCCCCCTTCTGACAGATCCAGCAGACGTCCAGCACCAGCACTGCGACAGAACCCACAGTACGGGTCCTGCCTCTATTACCGCACTGTTCAGGTGCGGATGCGCTCATCCCCAAGGACGACTGCGTACGGTCCCGCTCCGGCGCAGGGAGTAGGTGTCCCCCAGGGGTGGCCGGTTCGACGAGCACGCGGTGCAGCTGCCGGGAACGCTCAGCAACACTGACGCAGGGTGTTGCCGGATCGTTCCCCACTCGCCTCTGGTCCATGCGGCCGCACCCCGTACCCTTGGGTTTTGTGTTCCGTAGCCGATCCAAGGACGAGAAGGCCCAGGCCGCCAAGGCGCCGGTGACCGACTCCACGCAGCCCCGTGACCCGCAGGCCCCCAAGGGCCGCCCCACGCCCAAGCGCAGCCAGGCCCAGACCCAGCGCCGCAGCGTGGCCAATACGCCGACGACCCGCAAGGAGGCGTCGAAGCGGCAGCGCGAAGAGCGCCGCACCGCGATGGAGAGGCAGCGCCAGGCGCTCGCCAGCGGTGACGAGCGCTACCTTCCCGCCCGCGACAAGGGTCCGGTGCGAAAGTTCGCGCGCGACTTCGTCGACTCGCGCTTCTGCATCGCAGAGTTCTTCCTGCCCCTGGCGGTGGTCATCCTCGTGATGACCATGGTCCGGATCTCCAGCCTGCAGAACATCGCGCTGCTGCTCTGGCTCATCGTGATCGTGCTGATCGTGCTCGACTCGGTCGTCACCGCGTTCCGCCTGAAGAAGCGCCTGGCCGAGAAGTTCCCGAACGAGCCGAAGAAGGGCGCCGTCGCGTACGCCCTGATGCGCACGCTCCAGATGCGCCGGCTCCGTCTGCCCAAGCCCCAGGTCAAGCGCGGGGAGCGGCCCTGAGCACGGAGGCTTTCTCCGGCGGCGCCGCGGCGTCCTGGCTCGGCAAGCTCGACGGTCTGCGCAACGCCGTACGCCAGGAGCTCGTGGCGCGGCAGCTCGACGAGCAGCTCGCCGCGCGTTACCCCGTGGGGCAGCGGCTGCGGGTGCTCGACGTCGGCATGGGCCAGGGCACGCAGGCCCTGCGTCTCGCCCGTGCCGGACATCAGGTGACCGGGGTCGAGCAGGATCCCGGGATGGTCGCCGCGGCGCGGGCCGCGCTCGCCGGGGAGCCCGAGGGCATCCGCGGCCGGGTGCGCCTCGTGGAGGGCGACGGCCGGGAGACCGGGGTGCACTTCCTGCCCGGCAGCTTCGACGTGGTTCTGTGCCACGGGGTCCTGATGTACGTGGAGGACCCCGACGCGCTGCTCGCGGGCCTGGCGCGGATGCTGGCCCCCGGCGGCCTGCTCTCGCTCCTCGTGCGCAACGGTGACGCGCTCGCCATGCGGCCCGGCCTCGCCGGGGACTGGCAGGCGGCGCTCGGCTCCTTCGACACGTCCTCGTACCGCAACCGGCTCGGGCTCGACGTGCGGGCCGACCGGCTCGGCGCGCTGACCGCCACGCTGGCCGGGATCGGGGCTCCGCTGCACGCCTGGTACGGGGTGCGGGTCTTCACGGACACGGCGGGGGACGACGCGCCCGTGCCGCCGCCCGGCGAGTTCCACACGCTGCTCGCGGCGGAGGAGCGGGCGGGCCGCACGGAGCCGTACCGCCGGGTGGCGGCGCTGCTGCACCTGTGCGGTGTGCGCGGCTGACGGCCCCGGCGCGCCCCCTGTTCGGCGGCCCACCGCAGGCAGGAACAACGGGATGACAGTGACAATCCGGGCATGGATCCTTTCCGTGCCCGTTCCCGTGCCCGCTCTCTTTCCGGTTCCCGTACGCGCACCCGTGCCACTCGTAGCGGGCGTGCCCGCGTTCTGCGGCTCGCGCTGCCGCTGACCGCCTTCGTCTGCTCGGTGGCCCTGGTGGGCGGCTGCTCCGGCTCCGACTCCTCCGGCCCGTCCGGCCCGTCGACGAAGCCGTCCGGCACCACGGAGCAGGCCGCGCCCGTCTCCGGCAACGCTCTGCAGGCCGACTTCCAGAAGGTGATCAAGGACGTCCTGCCGTCGGTCGTCCAGATCCAGGCCTCGTCCGAGCAGGGGTCCGGGATCGTCTACGACGACAAGGGCCACGTCGTCACCAACGCGCACGTGGTCGGCGACGACAAGACGTTCAAGGTGACCACGTCCAACAGCGAGACCGAGCTGACCGCGACGCTCGTCTACGCCTACCCCGAGCAGGACCTCGCCGTCATCAAGCTGGACAAGGTGCCCGAGGGGCTCAAGCCGGCGAGGTTCGCGGACTCGTCCAAGGTCGAGGTCGGCCAGATCACCCTGGCGATGGGCTCGCCGCTCGGCCTGTCCTCCAGCGTCACCCAGGGCATCGTCTCGGCGACCGGGCGGACCGTCAGCGAGAACCGCGAGGGCGGCGGGACCGGCGCCACCATCGGGAACATGGTGCAGACGTCCGCGGCGATCAACCCGGGCAACAGCGGCGGCGCCCTCGTCAATCTCGACGGGCAGGTCGTCGGCATCCCGACGCTCGCCGCGACGGACCCCAACATGAGCGGCGGCACGGCGCCCGGCATCGGGTTCGCGATCCCCTCGTCCATGGTCACGACGGTCGCCGACCAGGTCATCAAGAAGGGCAAGGTCACGGACTCGGGGCGGGCCGCGCTCGACATCACGGGCCGTACGGTGCTCGGCAGCTCCTACCAGCCGGACGGGGTCGCCGTCGTGGACGTCAACGACGGCGGGGCCGCGCAGAAGGCCGGGATGCAGTCCGGGGACGTCATCACCCAGGTCGGCGGCACAGACGTCAACACGATGGTGGCGCTCGCGGAGCAACTCGCCGCCCTCAAGCCCGGCGACAAGGTCTCGGTCGCGTACGTGAGGAACGGGGCCGAGAACACGGTCGAGGTCACGCTCGGCGAGATGTAGGCCGGACGTATCGGGAGACGACGGAAGACAGAAGGGCGGCGCCCCGTGCGGGTCGCCGCCCTTCTCGGCGTTCCGGAAGGAGCTACGGACCTACGCCGGCGCGTCCTCCGCGTGCAGGCCCATCGGGCCGTAGATCACCGCGTCGTCCTCGAAGAGGGTGACCTGGTCGGCGCCGCCTTCCGCGAGGGCCTTCCAGTACTCGCCGATCCACGACTCCGCGTCGCCCTGAGTCGTGAACTCCTCGGGCTGCACCGCCGGCTGGACCTCCGTCCCGTCCGACTTCTCGAACCTCCACGTCCACGCCGCCATGTCAGCCTCCAGGGAGTCAACGGACCAGCTCACAGTCTCACTACTGCCCGGAAGCCTAGCCGGGCGAGCGCCACTCGCGGTGGCGCGGGAGGATCTTCCCGTGGAACTCACTCTGCTCGGCACCGGCGCCCCCACCGGACTGCCCCGCCCGGACTGCCCCTGCGCGGCCTGCGCCACCGCCCTCGGGCCGGGTGGCGCGCGTGCCGCGACCGCGCTCCTGATCGACGGCACGCTGCTGCTCGACCTCACGCCGGGAGCGGCGTTCGCCGCCGCCCGCTCGGGGCACAGCCTCAGCGGCGTACGGCAGGTGCTGCTCTCACATCCGCACGACGGGCCGCCCGTCGAGGTGCCGGCGGGGCTCGTGTCGCCGGTCCGGGTGCCGGACGGGAGCGAGCTGGCGCTGCTGACCGGGCACCGGGTGCGGGCCCTGCCGACGGACTCGCCGGGGACGGGCTACGAGGTGACCGGGCCGGACGGCGAGCGGCTGCTGTATCTGCCGCCGGGCGCGGCGGCCGCGGGCTTCGAGGAGACCGAGCGGCCGTACGAGATGGTGCTCGCCGACATCGTGGACCGCCCGGACGCGGCGGCCAGGCTGCGGGCCGTGGGGGCGATCGGCGCGACGACCGATGTGCTCGCGGTCCACATCGACCACGACGTGCCGCCGGGGCCTGAGCTGACGCGCCGTCTGGCGGCGGCGGGCGCACGGGCCGTGCCGGACGGGACGACGCTCGTCGTGGGGGCGTACGAGGACGTGCCGGACGTGCCGCGCAGGACGCTGGTCCTCGGCGGGGCGAGGTCGGGGAAGTCGGTCGAGGCCGAGCGGCGCCTGGAGGCGTTCCCGGGCGTGCTGTACGTGGCGACGGGCGGCACGCGGGGCGGGGACACCGAGTGGTCGCAGCGGGTGGCGCTGCACCGTGAGCGGCGCCCCGGCTCCTGGAACACGACGGAGACCTGCGACCTCGTGCCGCTCCTCGCGCAGGACGGACCTCCGCTGCTCATCGACTGCCTGTCGCTGTGGCTGACGTACGCCATGGACGAGGTGCGGGCCTGGGACGACGCGGAGTGGGCGGGCGGCGGGGAGCGCGCGCTGCGGGAGAAGGTCGCGGTGCTGACGGAGGCCGTGCGGAACACCCCGCGCACGGTGGTCGCCGTGTCGAACGAGGTGGGTTCCGGGATCGTCCCGGCCACGGCGTCGGGCCGCCGCTACCGGGACGAACTGGGGCGCCTGAACACGGCGTTCGCGGCCGAGTGCGAGCAGGTACTGCTCGTGGTGGCCGGGCAGGTGCTGGTGCTGCGCGGCTGACGCGGGGCGATCGGTCGGGGTTCGGGCAGGGCTCGGTCAGGGCCGCGGGTCCCTGCCGGGTCCTGCGGTGTTCTTGCGGGCGACGACCCGGTAGGCATTGGAGAAGCGGGTGCGGCCCGCGAGCGGGGCGAGCAGCTGGTCCGCCGCGTAGGCCGCGGCGACGAGGGGCACGACGGCGTACGTCAGGGCCGTGCGGAGCCCGCGCTGGAGCGGGGTCGGGGCCTTGCTGCGCCAGGGGGCGTCGGCGCTCGGCAGCCAGTGGCCGAGGAACAGGGCGAGCCCGGCGGTGAGGTCGAGCGGGACGTGCGCCTCGCGGCGGTCGGTCGCGACGACGGTGTACCCGAGGCGCTCCAGCTCGCGGCGGAGGTTGTCCATCGGGATGAGGTGCAGGTGCTGGGGCTGGAAGTACGACACCCACCACTTGCCGAGCAGCTTCGCGTAGCGGCTCTCGGGGTCGGGGACCTCGATGAGGAGGTGGCCGCCGGGGCGCAGGACGGTGCGGGCGGCCTTGAGTTCGTCGCGCGGGTCTGTGGCGTGCTCCAGGTAGTGGAACATGCTCAGCGCGTCGTAGCGTCCCGCGAGCGCGGGGGCGAGTTCGGTGAGGGTGCCGCGGTGGGCCTCCTCGACTCGGCCGGCCCTGCGGCCCTCCTCGACGGCGGCTCCGGCGTCGAGCCCGTCGAAGGCGGTGTACGGGTGGACCTCCTTGGCGGCCGCCGGGAAGTGGCCCTGCCCGGTGGCGATGTCCAGCCAGCTCTCCGGCTCGATGAGGGCCAGCAGAGTGCGGGCGGCGGCGCGGTGGCGGCGGGCCGAGCGCCGCGCCGAGTGCTGGGCCTTCAGGAGTCTGGCGGAGTGGCCGGCGTTGAGCCCGTCGTAGAAGTCCCGGTAGTAGAAGGCCAGTCCCTCGGGGGTCAGGCGCGGGTTCTGGAAGGAGTGCGAGCAGGCGCGGCACTGGTCGACGACGAAGCTGCCGGGCTTGTGCTGGAGGAGGTCGGTGGTCCGCAGCCGGGTGCGCAGCCGGCTGGAGCCGCACCAGGGGCAGTCGGTCCTGCGCGGCTCGTGGAACCGGTCGGTGCCCTGGGCGAGTTCGGTGAGATAGGCGGGCCGCCGCTCGGCGACGGCCTCGGTCGTGGGGGTCATCACGAACTCCTGTGGGACGGTCCGAGGGGCGCCACACCACCCTGGGGCGATACGACAATCCGGGGCATCCTGGAACGTAAAGGATCACGGAGAGACCCGCAATGACGCTGCGGATCCGATGCATCGCATGGCGTAACACCACGTCATGCGCCGCGTCGGGGAACGGCCGGTACTGTTCGGCGAATGAGCTCGCTGAATCTCGACGACTTCACCGATCTGATCGAGCGCCCCGACGGCGGGACGCGCCGCGACGCCGAGGAACGCCGTGCCCGCTTCGCGGTGCCGCCCGGCGCGCTCGGCCGCCTCGACGAGCTGGGCGAGTGGCTGTCCGCAGCTCAGGCCGCGGTGCCGGTCAAGCCACTGGAGCGCCCGCGCGTGGTGCTGTTCGCGGGTGACCACGGGATCGCGGAACTCGGGGTGTCGGCGCGGCCCGCGGGCAGTGCCGCGAAGCTGGTGCGCCAGGCCGTCGAGGGCGGGAGCGCGTCCGCGATCCTCGCGCGGCGCCTGGGCGTTCCGGTGCGGATCGTCGACATGTCGCTGGACTGCGGGCCCGACGAGCTGCCCGCCGAGGTCGTACGGCACCGGGTGCGCCGGTCGTCCGGGCGCATCGACATCGAGGACGCGCTGACGCCCGAGGAGGCGGAGGCCGCGTTCCGCGCGGGCATGGCCGTCGCCGACGAGGAGGCGGACTCCGGCACGGATCTGGTGGTGCTCGGCGATCTCAGCGTGGGCGGGACGACGGCGGCCGCGACGCTGATCGCGGCGCTGTGCGGGACGGACGCGTCCGTGGTGACCGGGCGCGGCGGCTCGCCGATCGACGACCTGGCATGGATGCGCAAGTGCGCGGCAGTGCGGGACGCCCTGCGGCGGGCCAGGCCCGTACTCGGCGACCAGCTGGCGCTGCTGGGCGCGGTGGGCGGTGCGGACCTCGCCGCCGCGACCGGGTTCCTGCTGCAGAGCGCGGTGCGGCGTACGCCGGTGATCCTGGACGGCGTCGTGTCGGCGGCGTGCGCGCTCGTCGGGCAGCGGATCGCGTTCCGGGCGCCGGACTGGTGGCTGGCCGGCCAGGCGAGCGGGGAGCCCGCGCAGGCGAAGGCGCTGGACCGGATGGCGATGGAGCCGCTGCTCGACCAGGGCGTGACGGTGGGCGAGGGCGCGGGGGCGCTGCTCGCGCTGCCGCTGGTGCAGGCCGCCGCGGCGCTGGCCGCGGAGCTGCCGGAGGCCCCGCAGGCCGCCGACGAGCCGCAGGTCACCGAGGCGGCCACCGGGGAGCCGGAGACGGCCGACGCGACCGAGTAGGGCACGCTGCACGCTGCTTGACGGCGGGTCACGGCAGGCTTCGGCCCCGCCGCGACCCGCCGTTTCACGTCCCGGCGATGCTCGACCCAGATAGTCAGAAATGCCCCATATGCTCCCTGCTTATGGCAGCTGAACAGACGACCTCTCCACCCGCGAGCCGCGCCCACGCCTCCACCCCCACCACGAAACGGGCGGCCGCCTTCACCGTCTGGTACCTGCGCGTCGTCACGTTCATCAACTTCCTGAGCGCGGTCTGGGTCTCCCTCGGCCAGGACCTGCAACGGCACAACACCAAGGACTACTTCACCCCCTACCTGCTGACGGCCGGCTTCGCGTCCGGGGTCTTCACCTGGTTCCTGGCGATCACGATGCGCCGCCGCAAGCGCGCCGCATGGATCCTCAACCTCGTACTCAGCGGGCTGTTCCTGCTCCTGTTCATCCTCGTGATGTTCTTCCCCGAGGTGCGCCGCTACGCGCAGAACTGGATCTCGGTCGTCCTGACCGCCGCGTTCGTCGCCGCGCTGCTGCTCGGGCGGCGGGAGTTCTACGCGAAGGGGGACCGCTCGAACCCGAAGCTCGCGGCCGTGGTCGGGGTCGGCGGACTCCTCGTGACGTCCCTGTTCGCGACGTTCCTCGTGACCGTCACCAACCAGGCGCACGACGGGCACCACTCGACGTTCCTGGAGCGCTGGCGCTACGGCACCCTGCGCCTCATCTCGGTCGCCACCGACGAGTCCCGCTACCCCGGCATCACGTCGCCGAACTGGGTCAACGTCGTCATCAACATCCTGAGCACCCTCCTCCTGCTCGCCGTCGCGTACGCCGCCTTCCGCTCCCGCAAGGCTGTCGACCCGATCACCCCCGACGACGAGGCGAAGCTGCGCACGCTGCTCGACAAGGACGGCGACCGCGACTCGCTCGGCTACTTCGCGCTGCGCCGGGAGAAGAGCGTCGTGTGGTCACCGACCGGCAAGGCGGCCGTCGCGTACCGCGTCGTCGGCGGGGTCTCGCTCGCCTCGGGCGATCCGATCGGCGACCCCGAGGCCTGGCCCGGCGCGATCGGCCCCTGGCTCATGGAGGCGCGCGAACACGGCTGGATCCCGGCCGTGATGGGCGCGAGCGAGGAGGCGGGCACCATCTACGCGCGGCACGGCCTCGACGCCCTCGAACTCGGCGACGAAGCCATCGTCGAGATCGGCACCCGGGGCGGAGCCCCTGATCAGGGCTTCACGCTGGAGGGGCGGGCCATGCGCACCGTCCGGCAGGCCTACAACCGGGTCAAGCGCGCGGGTTACGAGGTGCGGATCCGGCGCCACGAGGACATCCCCGCCGACGAGATGACGTACCTGCTCCAGCGCGCCGACGACTGGCGCGACGGGGCGACCGAGCGCGGCTTCTCGATGGCGCTCGGCCGGCTCGGCGACCCGGGCGACGGGCGCTGCGTGATGCTCGAATGCACCGACGGGAAAGGCGAGTTGAAGGCGGTGCTCTCGTTCGTCCCGTGGGGGCCCGAGGGGCTCTCGCTCGATCTGATGCGGCGTGACAGGGACTCCGAGAACGGGCTGATGGAGTTCATGGTCATCGAACTGCTCCAGCGGGCCGAGGAGATCGGGATCACGCAGGTGTCGCTCAACTTCGCGATGTTCCGGTCCGTCTTCGAACGTGGCTCGCGGCTCGGCGCGGGCCCGGTGCTGCGCCTGTGGCGCTCGCTGCTCAGCTTCTTCTCACGGTGGTGGCAGATCGAATCCCTCTACCGGGCCAACGCGAAGTACCGGCCCATCTGGGAGCCCCGCTTCCTGCTCTTCGAGAAGAGCGCCGACCTGCCTCGGATCGGCCTCGCCTCCGCGCGCGCCGAGGGCTTTCTGGAGGCGCCGGGTCTGCCGAGCTGGATGCACCGCAGACATCTGGAGCCGCGCCCGTGAGATCCCCGGCCGCGCCGGCCCGCGCCGAGTGGGGCCCGCTGTGGTCGACGGTGCGCCGGGGTCTCGTCACCAGGGAGTGGCGGGCGGCGCCGATGACGCTCGGCGCGGTCTGCCTCACGGCCCTGTTCCAGTACGTCCAGAACCGGTCCTGGGGTTACCAATTCGTGCAGGACATCGGCTCCGTGCGGGCCGCGGACCCGCTGTGGCTGTCCCTGCTGCGCACCCCGCTGTCCCTCTTCGTGCCGGCACTCGACCTGCCCGTGTGGGGCGCCCTGGCACAGATCCTGATCGTGTTCGGCATCGCGGAGATCTGCCTCGGCCGGTGGGTCACGCTCGCCATCGGATACGTCGCCACACTCGCCGGCACCCTCTACGCCCGCCTCGCCATCTCCCTCGGCCCCCACGGACCGCTCGGCCTGCCCGCCTCTGACGCGCGGATCGTTGACAACGGCCCGTCGGCGGCGGTCGTCGGCCTCGCCATCTACGTGTGCTGGCGCCATCGCGCCCGGTGCACGGCGGTCGTGGTGGTCGCCCTCATGGTGATCGAGGCGGCCGTGAAGCCGAACCTCGCGGGCAAGGAACATCTGGCGGCCATCAGCGCGGTCGCCCTGGTCGTCGTGGCGCGGTGGGCGCTGGGCGCCGTGCGTCACCGGGGCGCCGAGCGCTCCGGGTCGGGTGTGCCGCCGATCAGGTCCTGAAAGCCCCGGCTCATCCTCGACCAGCGCCGGTCGTGCCGGTAGGCGCGCAGCCGCGATCTCGCCCTGGCCTTCGGGCGCCGCCGGTACCAGCGCTTCGCCCACGCCGATCCGGGCCGCGCGAGCCTGATGGCCCCGAACAGCGCGACGAACGGCACGAGTACGCCCACGACCGCGAGCCGGGGCTTCCCCTTGAACATGGCCAGCACCACGAACAAGAGGTTCCCCAGGACCGTGAGGATCGCGGTGCCGCGCCCCTGCTCCTCCTGTCCCGTCACGTCGTTCACGCCGAGCGGCGAGAAGCCGCTGAGGACGAGCAGCCCGAGCGCCGCCGCGAGGACCACCACCTCGACGCTCTGCCGGCCCTGCTCGGTCCAGTAGACGTCGGCGAGGTGCAGGATCAGGGCGAACTCGTCGAGGACCAGGCCCGCGCCGATCCCGAAGATCACCGCGCAGATCGAGGCGGCGACGCCGTGCCGCCCGCTGCCGACCGCGCCGAACCCGCCGATGACGGTGAGGATCACGCCGGGCACCACGTGGTGGACGTGCATGCCGCCCGGGGTGACGTTGCGGAACGGCCCGCGCCCGGCACGGATGAGGCGCGTGATCGTACGGGTCACCGCGAACGTCAGCAGGAACGCGGCGAGGGCGAGCAGCAGTGGCAGCTTCCCCGGCTCGACGATGTTCCGGTACCACCAGTCACCCATGCGGCCATCCTGCCGCCGGGGCCCGGGCGCCGCCCGCTGTGCTGAGCCCCCCGGGTAGCCTGCCGGGATGCCCGCAACCCCGGCCGACGGCCTCCGCTTCGCCTTCGGCACCCTCACTGTGCTCCCGGTCAAGGTCACCCGCTGGGACCGCGAGGCGGCCCGCGCCGGAATGCTCTGCGCCCCCGTCGCCGGGCTCGTCGTGGGCCTGGCCGCCGCCGCGCTCGGCGGGCTCCTGACGCTGCTCGGCGCCGGTCCGCTGCTCGCGGCCGTGGCGAGCGTGAGCGTCCCGGCCGCGCTGACCCGGGGACTGCACCTGGACGGGCTAGCCGACACCGCCGACGGCCTCGGCAGCGGCAAGCCGGCCGAGGACGCGCTGCGCATCATGAAGCAGTCGGACATCGGCCCGTTCGGCGTCATCACGCTCGTGCTCGCGCTCCTCGCCCAGGTCGCCGCGCTCGCCGGGCTGTACGCGGATTCGTGGGCCCGCGGCGCGCTCGCCGCCGTCGTCTCGGCACTCACCGCCCGGCTCGCGCTCACGCTGGCCTCGCGCACCGGTGTCCCGCCGGCCCGGCCCGAGGGCCTCGGCGCGGCCGTCGCCGGAACGGTGCCCGTGCGCGGGGCGCTGCTCGCCGCCGCCGTCACCGTGTGCGCCGCCGGGGCCGCGGGCGCCGCCACCGGCTCGGCGTACGGCGCCGTGCGCGGCGCGGCGGCCGCCGTCCTCGCCTGCTGCGCGGCCGAACTCCTGCTGCGCCACTGCGTGCGCCGCTTCGGCGGAGTGACCGGTGACGTCTTCGGCGGCGTCGCCGAGACCGCCGCAACCGCCGCCCTCGTCGTCCTCACTTTCGGCTGACACGGCCGCGGTCACATACCGCGAAGCGCACCCTCGCGCCCACGGGCGTAGGCTCCCCAAGGGGCCATACACCCCACGGCCCGTCAGAACTCGTTCAGACACCATGAAAGTAGGGACCTCACCACCGTGACTGCTCTGACTCTCAGCACCGCCGCCGCGTCCGGCCTGCGTGCCGACGCGATCGTCGTCGGTGTGGCGAAGGGTGCGGCATCCAAGTCCGGAGGGCTCGTCGTCGCCCCCGGCGCGGAGGCCGTGGACAAGGCCTACGACGGCAAGCTCGCCGCCGTCCTGGAGACCCTCGGCGCCTCCGGCGGTGAGGGTGAGGTGACGAAGCTCCCCGCCCCCTCCGGCTTCAAGGCCCCGGTCGTCCTGGCCGTCGGTCTCGGCCCGGTGCCGGAGAAGGACGAGTCGTACGACGCGGAGGCCCTGCGCCGCGCCGCCGGTACCGCCGCCCGCGCGCTGGCCGGTGCGAAGAAGGCCGCGTTCGCGCTGCCCGTCGGGGACTCGGGTGACGCGGGAGCGATCGCGGAGGGCGCGCTGCTCGGCGCGTACTCCTTCGACGCCTACAAGGAGTCGGCCCAGGAGGGCAAGAAGAACGGCAAGGCGCCGCTCGGCGAGATCGCCCTGCTCGGTGCCAAGCCCCGCGACAAGGCGTTCAAGGCCGCCGTGGAGCGCGCCCTCGCCGTGACCGAGGAGCTCAACCGCGCCCGCGACCTGGTCAACACCCCGCCGAACGACCTGACCCCGGAGGCCTTCGCCGCCGTCGCCTCGGCCGCGGCCAAGGAGCACGGCATCAAGGTGCAGGTCCTCGACGAGAAGACGCTCGTCAAGGGCGGCTTCGGCGGCATCCTCGGCGTCGGCGCCGGCTCGGAGGCCCCGCCGCGCCTGGTGAAGCTCTCCTACACGTCGTCGAAGGCGGACAAGCACCTCGCCTTCGTCGGCAAGGGCATCACGTACGACTCGGGCGGCATCTCCCTCAAGCCGGCCGGTCACAACGAGACGATGAAGTGCGACATGGCCGGCGCCGCCGCCGTGTTCGCCGCCGTCGTCGCCGCGGCCCGTCTCGGTCTCGAGGTGAACGTCACCGGCTGGCTGGCGCTCGCCGAGAACATGCCGTCGGGCTCGGCCACCCGCCCGGGCGACGTCCTTCGCATGTACTCCGGCAAGACCGTCGAGGTCCTGAACACGGACGCCGAGGGCCGCCTGGTCCTGGCCGACGCCATCGCCAAGGCCTCCGAGGAGACCCCGGACGCGATCGTCGACGTCGCCACGCTGACCGGCGCGATGATGCTGGCGCTCGGCAACCGCACATTCGGCATCATGGCGAACGACGACGCTTTCCGTACGTCGATCCACGAGGTCGCCGAGGAGGTCGGCGAGCCGTCCTGGCCGATGCCGCTCCCCTCCGACCTGCGCAAGGGCATGGACTCCGCCACCGCCGACATCGCCAACATGGGCGAGCGCATGGGCGGCGGCCTGGTGGCCGGCCTCTTCCTCCAGGAGTTCGTCGGCGAGGGCATCACGTGGGCCCACCTCGACATCGCGGGCCCGGCCTTCAACGAGGCCGGCGCGTCCGGCTACACGCCCAAGGGCGGCACCGGTTCCGCGGTCCGTACGCTGGTGCGCCTCGCGGAGCGCACGGCCGCCGGCGACCTCGGCTGACGCAGAGCGGCACGGTTGACGGCCCCCGGGTGCGAAGGCACCCGGGGGCCGTTCGCTTTCGACGAAATCCGCAGTCTCCCGGACCCCCTCAGCCGGGTTTCAGGTGTAACCGCCGTCTCACCCCCGGGCCCGGCGTCCCGTCCGCCGTCGACAAGTGCGAGGATGGGTCCTTGGCAGGACAGGGCCCCCACCACAGGGCCGAAGCATAAAAAGCGGCCGGACACCAGCCGCCGCCCGGTCACTGCAGACCGGCGTACGGCGCACATGCATGGAGGACGTGACGTGGCGAACGACGCCAGCACTGTTTTCGACCTAGTGATCCTCGGCGGTGGCAGTGGCGGTTACGCCGCGGCCCTGCGCGGAGCGCAGCTGGGCCTGGACGTCGCCCTGATCGAGAAGAACAAGCTCGGGGGCACCTGCCTGCACAACGGCTGCATCCCGACGAAGGCCCTGCTGCACGCCGGCGAGATCGCCGACCAGGCGCGCGAGGCGGACCAGTTCGGTGTCAAGGCCTCCTTCGAGGGCATCGACATCGCGGGCGTCCACAAGTACAAGGACGACGTGATCTCCGGCCTGTACAAGGGCCTGCAGGGTCTCGTCGCCTCCCGCAAGGTGACGTACATCGAGGGCGAGGGCCGCCTGTCGTCCCCGACCTCCGTGGACGTGAACGGCCAGCGCGTCCAGGGCCGTCACGTGCTCCTCGCGACCGGCTCCGTGCCGAAGTCGCTGCCGGGCCTGGAGATCGACGGCAACCGCATCATCTCCTCGGACCACGCGCTGAAGCTGGACCGCGTCCCGCAGTCCGCGATCATCCTGGGCGGCGGCGTCATCGGCGTCGAGTTCGCCTCGGCGTGGAAGTCCTTCGGCACCGACGTCACCGTCGTCGAGGGCCTCAAGCACCTCGTCCCGGTCGAGGACGAGAACAGCTCCAAGCTTCTTGAGCGCGCGTTCCGCAAGCGCGGCATCAAGTTCAACCTCGGCACCTTCTTCGAGAAGGCCGAGTACACGCAGGACGGCGTCCGCGTGACCCTCGCCGACGGCAAGACCTTCGAGGCCGAGGTCCTCCTGGTCGCCATCGGCCGCGGCCCGGTCTCGGCCGGTCTCGGTTACGAGGAGCAGGGCGTCGCGATGGACCGCGGCTACGTCCTGGTCGACGAGTACATGCAGACCAACGTGCCGACCGTCTCGGCCGTCGGTGACCTCGTCCCGACGCTCCAGCTCGCGCACGTCGGCTTCGCCGAGGGCATCCTGGTGGCGGAGCGTCTGGCCGGTCTCAAGACCGTCCCGATCGACTACGACGGCGTGCCGAAGGTGACGTACTGCCACCCCGAGGTCGCCTCCGTCGGTATCACCGAGGCCAAGGCCAAGGAGATCTACGGTGCGGACAAGGTCGTCGCTCTGAAGTACAACCTTGCGGGCAACGGCAAGTCCAAGATCCTCAAGACCGCGGGCGAGATCAAGCTCGTCCAGGTCAAGGACGGTGCCGTGGTCGGCGTCCACATGGTCGGCGACCGTATGGGCGAGCAGGTCGGCGAAGCCCAGCTGATCTACAACTGGGAAGCGCTGCCCGCCGAGGTCGCCCAGCTCATCCACGCCCACCCGACGCAGAACGAGGCACTCGGAGAGGCCCACCTGGCCCTCGCGGGCAAGCCGCTGCACTCGCACGACTAGGTCAGGCCGCAGGCTGGACCCAGTCGTCCCTGTCGTCCCCTGGGCGCGACGACCGACCACAGACTTCCGCACTTCCCCAAGCTCTCAACATCGCTCGAGCAGGGGAGACCCCACTAAGGAGCAACAGAAACCATGTCGGTTTCCGTATCCCTTCCGGCGCTCGGTGAGAGTGTCACCGAGGGCACCGTCACCCGCTGGCTGAAGGCCGAGGGCGAGCGCGTCGAGGTCGACGAGCCGCTGCTCGAGGTCTCGACCGACAAGGTCGACACCGAGATCCCCTCCCCCGCCGCCGGCATCCTGGCCTCCATCAAGGTCGCCGAGGACGAGACCGTCGAGGTCGGCGCCGAGCTGGCCGTCATCGACGACGGCACGGGCGCGCCCGCCGCCGCCCCGGCTCCGGCCGCTGCCGAGGCCCCGGCCCCGGCCGCCGCTCCGGCCCCCGTCGCCGAGGCCCCCGCGGCCCCGGCCGCCGCCCCGGCTGCTCCGGCCGCCCCCGCCGGTGCCGCTTCCGGCACCGACGTCGTGCTGCCCGCTCTCGGCGAGTCCGTCACCGAGGGCACCGTCACCCGCTGGCTGAAGGAGGTCGGCGAGGAGGTCGCGGAGGACGAGCCCCTGCTCGAGGTCTCCACGGACAAGGTCGACACCGAGATCCCCTCCCCCGTCGCCGGTGTTCTCCTGGAGATCTCCGTCGCCGAGGACGAGACCGCCGAGGTCGGCGCCAAGCTGGCCGTCATCGGTGCTCCCGGTGCCGCTCCGGCCGCCGCTCCTGCTCCGGCTGCTCCGGCCCCGGCCGCCGCCCCGGCCCCGGTCGCCCCCGCGGCTCCGGCCCCGGCTGCTCCGGCCGCCCCGGCCCCGGCCGCCGCTCCGGCCCCGGTCGCCCCGGCTGCTCCGGCCGCCCCGGCTCCGGTCGCCGCTCCCGCTCCGGTCGCCCCCGCCGCCCCGGCCCCCGCCGCGGTCTCCGGTGACGACGGCGCGTACGTGACCCCGCTGGTGCGCAAGCTCGCGTCGGAGAACGGCGTGGACCTGGGCACCGTCAAGGGCACCGGCGTCGGCGGCCGTATCCGCAAGCAGGACGTCATCGCGGCCGCCGAGGCCGCGAAGGCCGCCCCGGCCCCCGCCGCCGCTGCTGCTCCGGCCGCCGCGAAGGCCCCGGCCCTGGAGGTCTCTCCCCTCCGCGGCCAGACGGTCAAGATGACCCGCATGCGCAAGGTCATCGGCGACAACATGATGAAGGCGCTGCACTCGCAGGCCCAGCTGACCTCGGTCGTCGAGGTCGACATCACCAAGCTGATGAAGCTGCGCGCCAAGGCGAAGGACGCGTTCGCGGCCCGTGAGGGCGTCAAGCTCTCCCCGATGCCGTTCTTCGTCAAGGCCGCCGCCCAGGCGCTGAAGGCCCACCCGGTCGTCAACGCCCGGATCAACGACGACGAAGGCACCATCACGTACTTCGACTCGGAGAACATCGGCATCGCCGTTGACGCCGAGAAGGGTCTGATGACGCCGGTCATCAAGGGCGCGGGCGACCTGAACATCGCCGGGATCTCGAAGAAGACCGCCGAGCTGGCCGGCAAGGCCCGCGGTGGCGGCCTCACGCCGGACGACATGTCCGGCGCGACCTTCACGATCTCCAACACGGGCTCGCGCGGTGCGCTCTTCGACACCGTCATCGTGCCGCCGAACCAGGCCGCGATCCTGGGCATCGGCGCCACGGTGAAGCGTCCGGTCGTCATCAACCACCCGGACCTCGGCGAGACCATCGCCGTCCGGGACATGACGTTCCTGTCGCTCTCCTACGACCACCGTCTGGTGGACGGCGCGGACGCCGCCCGCTACCTGACCACGGTCAAGGCGATCCTGGAGGCCGGCGAGTTCGAGGTCGAGCTCGGCCTGTAACGCTCGTCTCATCAGCGCGTACGCCCCCGCCCGGAGGTCTTCCGGACGGGGGCGCCGCCGTATTGTCTAGAGGTCAACGCACCTTGGGGTCTCTGCCCGCCCGTCTCCCGACCACCGCCCCTCAATGAGGCCCTTCGGGCCGCACCTTCCCATCGCTGGAGGAGCCATCATGACCGCGCCCGTCGTCCACTCGCTGCGCGAACAGATCCGCGAGCACATCGTCGAGGGGATCGTCAGCGGGCGCTGGAAGCCGGGCGAGCGCATCGTGGAGCGCCGCATCGCCACGGAGCTGGAGGTCAGCCAGACGCCCGTGCGGGAGGCCCTGCGGGAGCTGGAGAGCCTGCGCCTGATCGAGTCCGCGCCCAACAAGGGCGTCCGGGTGCGGAATCTGACGGCCGCCGACCTGGAGGAGAGCTACCCGGTCAGGGCCGGTCTCGAGGCCATCGCGGCGGAGCTGGCGGCCGGGAAGCTGGCCGAGGACTGCTCGGCCCTCGAACCCCATGTGGCGGCCCTCTACCGCGCCGACCAGGAGGCCGACGGGACGGGCCAGGTGCGGCACACGGTCGGCTTCCACCGCGAACTGGTGCGTGCCGCGGGGAACTCCGTACTGCTGCACACCTGGGAGGGCCTCGGCATCGAGGTGTTCACGGCCCTGTCCATCCGGTGGCTCGGCACGGTCCAGCAGTCGTACGCGGAGGAGCACGAGGCGCTCGTGGACGCGTTCCGGCGCCGGGATCCGGCGATCGCGGAGCTGGTGAAGGCGCACGTGCTCGGCTGCGCCCCGCGCGCCTGAGCCACACCCCGCTCAGACGTCGTCGTGCCACCCCTCCCACCTGCAAGAATTCGCCGTTCCGCCTTCGAAAACAAGGCACCCGGTGCCCCGTTCAATGGCACCGGATGCCCACTTTCTCCGTCTGAGGAAGTTTTCTCCTTCAACCCTTTGATCGATCATCGATCAGGGAGTTAGAGTCGCCGACGGGTCTCCACCAGGGACCCACGCCCTGTCCTGCCAAAGACCTAGGGCACCCCCACCCTTTCCGCTAAGGGAACCCCCCTCCGACTCAGGAAGGCGGCGCAATGACCGACCCCTCCGCAATCCAGCCGAGCGAGCTCGACCAGCTCCCGGACCGCGACCCCGAGGAGACCGCCGAATGGCAGGCCTCCCTGGACGCCGTTACCAAGGCGGCCGGGCCGCACCGTGCCGCGTACCTGATGCGCCGCACGCTGGAGCGCGCCGAGGGCTCGGGCCTGGCGCTGCCGAAGCTCCTCGAGACCGACTACGTCAACACCATCCCGACCGCCGCGGAGCCGGCGATCGAGGGTGACGAGGCGCTGGAACTGAAGATCGCCGCGTGGAACCGCTGGAACGCGGCCGCGATGGTGACCCGTGGCTCCAAGTACGGCGTCGGCGGCCACATCGCCACGTTCGCCTCGGCGGCCTGGCTCTACGAGACCGGCTTCAACCACTTCTTCAAGGGCAAGGAGGGGGACGGGTCCGGTGACCAGCTGTACATCCAGGGCCACGCCTCCCCCGGCATCTACGCCCGCGCCTTCCTCGACGGCCGCCTGAGCGAGCAGCAGCTCGACCACTTCCGCCAGGAGTCCGGCGGCGACGGCCTGCCGTCGTATCCGCACCCGCGGCGCCTGCCCTGGCTGTGGGAGTTCCCGACCGTCTCCATGGGCCTCGGCCCGCTGTCGGCGATCTACCAGGCGCGGTTCAACCGCTACCTCACCAACCGCAAGATCAAGGACGTCTCCGCCTCGCACGTGTGGGCGTTCCTCGGTGACGGCGAGATGGACGAGCCCGAGGCCACCGCAGCCCTGGCGCTCGCCTCGCGTGAGGGTCTGGACAACCTGACCTTCGTCATCAACTGCAACCTGCAGCGCCTCGACGGCCCGGTCCGCGCCAACTTCCGCGTAGTCCAGGAGCTGGAGGCGCAGTTCCGCGGCGCCGGCTGGAACGTCATCAAGACGCTCTGGGGCTCCGCCTGGGACGAGCTGTTCCAGCTCGACACGACCGGCGCGCTCGTGCGCCGGCTGCGCGAGGTTCCGGACGCCCAGTTCCAGACGTACGCGACGCGCGACGCCGCGTACATCCGCGAGCACTTCTTCGGCTCCGAGCCCGCGCTCGTCGAGCTGGGCCGGCTGCTCACGGACGACAAGATCGCCGAGTGCTTCAAGGTCTCGCGCGGCGGACACGAGCCCCGCAAGGTGTACGCGGCCTACCGTGCGGCCCTGTCGCACGCGGGCGCGCCGACCGTGATCCTGGTCCAGACGGTCAAGGGCTTCACGCTCGGCAAGGGCTTCGAGTCCAAGAACGCCAACCACCAGATGAAGAAGCTGACGGTGGACGAGTTCAAGGACATGCGTGACCTCCTTGAACTGCCCATCTCCGACAGCCAGTTCGTCGACGGCCAGGTCCCCTACGGCCACCCGGGCGCCGACTCCCCCGAGGTCCGCTACCTCCAGGAGCGCCGCGCGGCCCTCGGCGGCCCCGCCCCGGCCCGCCGCACGCACGCGATCGCCCCGCTGCCGGCCCCGGCCGACAAGGCGTTCGCGTCCTTCGACAAGGGCTCCGGCTCGCAGTCGGTCGCGACGACGATGGCGTTCGTACGCCTGGTCAAGGACCTCGTACGCGACAAGGAGACCGGCAAGCGCTGGGTGCCGATCGTCCCGGACGAGGCGCGCACCTTCGGCATGGAGTCGCTGTTCCCGTCGCTCGGCATCTACTCCCCCAAGGGGCAGACGTACGAGCCGGTCGACCGCGACCAGCTGATGTACTACAAGGAAGCCACGGACGGCCAGATCCTCAACGAGGGCATCACCGAGGCCGGCTCCATGGCGGACTTCATCGCCGCCGCCAGCGCGTACTCCACGCACGGCGAGGCGATGATCCCCTTCTACATCTTCTACTCGATGTTCGGCTGGCAGCGCACGGCCGACCAGATGTGGCAGCTCGGCGACCAGCTGGGCCGCGGCTTCCTGGTGGGTGCCACCGCGGGCCGTACGACGCTGACGGGTGAGGGTCTGCAGCACGCGGACGGTCACTCGCCGGTCATCGCGGCGACCAACCCGGCCGCGCTGTCCTACGACCCGGCGTTCGCGTACGAGATCGGCGCGATCGTCAAGGACGGTCTGCGCCGCATGTACGGCGAGGCGGCCCCGGGCGAGGACCGAGACGTCTTCTACTACCTGACGGTCTACAACGAGCCGATGCCGCAGCCGGCCAAGCCCGCGGGCGTGGACGAGGGCATCCTCAAGGGCCTGTACCGCTTCAACACCGCCGAGTCGGCCGGGGTGGACGTCGCGGCCGCCAACGCCCCGCGCATCCAGCTGCTCGGTTCGGGCACGGCGATCCACTGGGCCCTCGAGGCGCAGAAGCTGCTCGCGCAGGAGTGGGGGGTTGCCGCCGACGTGTGGTCCGCGACCTCCTGGACCGAGCTGCGCCGCGACGCCCTGGAGGCGGACGAGGCGATCCTGCGCGGCGAGGAGCGCACTCCCTACATCCGTACGGCGCTCGACGGCGCCCAGGGTCCGGTCCTCGCGGTCTCCGACTACATGCGCCAGGTCCCCGACCAGATCGCGCAGTGGGTCGAGCAGGACTACTCCTCGCTCGGTGCGGACGGCTTCGGTCTCTCCGACACCCGTGAGGCGGCCCGCCGCCACTTCGGCATCGACGCGCAGTCGATCGTCCTCGCGGCCCTGGCCCAGCTCGCCCGCCGCGGCGAGGTCAAGGCCTCGGCCGTGAAGGAGGCGCGCGAGCGCTACGGCCTGTAGTCCCTTGTCCTGCGTGCCCCGTCCCGATTGCCGGGGCGGGGCACGCGTGCGTGAATGAGGAGGAGTCCGCAGGAGTTCCAGGGGGGCGCCGTTCAGGGGAGATGTACGTCCATGAAGATCTCCAAAACCCCGTCAGCCCCCTGCTGGGCGGACCTCTCCACGCCCGACACCGACGCGGCCCGGCTCTTCTACGAGGGTCTCCTCGGCTGGCACAGCGAAGTGGCGGAGGGCTACGGCATCTTCAGGTCCGGCGGCGAGCCGGTCGCCGGCGTCGCCCCGACCACGAACCCGAAGGAACCGTCGGCGTGGCTGCCGTACTACCAGTCGGCCGGGGTCGACGCCGTCATCGCGCGCGTGAAGGGCAACGGCGGCACGGTGGTCACGGGTCCGCAGACCATCGAGGAGGACGGCGTCTTCGCGGTCTGCCAGGACCCCGCGGGGGCCGCGTTCGGCCTGTGGCAGCCGATCACGAACACGGGCTTCGGTGTGGTGAACGCACCGGGGAGTTTCTGCTGGTTCGAGCTCCTGACCCGCGATCCGGACGGGTCCAAGGACTTCTATCAGTCCGTACTGGGCTGGGGCGCGAAGCGGCACCCCTACGGGGGCGGCGGCAGTTACACGGAGTGGAGCGTCGACACCGAGCCCTTCGGCGGGATGCTCGACACCACGTCGGACTCGTTCCCCAAGGAACTGCCGGCGCACTGGATGGTGTACGTCGCCGTCGCGGACACCGACGCGACGGCGGCCCGCTGCAAGCAACTCGGCGGGCAGATCCTGGTGCACCCGACGTCCATCGAGCCGGGCCGGTTCGCGGTGCTCGCCGATCCGCAGGGCGCCTCGTTCGCGGTCATCACGTACACCCCGCGCTGAAGGGCCCGCATCATGGGCGTATGCGCGCTGCCCGCCTGATCAAGATGGTGTTGTTGCTCCAGTCCCGGCCGTCGATGACGGCGGGTGAGCTGGCGCGCGAGCTGGAGGTCTCGGAGCGGACCGTGACGCGGGACGCGCAGGCGCTGTCCGAGGCGGGCGTGCCGGTGTACGCGGACCGGGGCAGGGCGGGCGGGTACCGGCTGATCGGCGGGTACCGGACGCGGCTGACGGGTCTGGCGCGTGGTGAGGCGGAGGCCCTGTTCCTGTCCGGAGTGCCGGGCGCGTTGCGGGAGATGGGCCTGGAGGACGCGGCGTCGGCCGCGCGGCTGAAGGTGTCGGCGGCGCTGCTGCCCTCGCTGCGGGACGCCTCGCGGACGGCGGCGCAGCGGTTCCATCTGGACGCGCCGGGCTGGTTCAAGGAGCCGCGGACGCCGGAGCTGCTGCCGGCGGTGGCGGACGCGGTGTGGGACGACCGGGTGGTGCGCGCCCGCTACCGGCGTGACGAGGCGGAGAGCTCGCGGGAGGTGGTGCGGGAGCTGGAGCCGTACGGGCTCGTCCTGAAAGCCGGTGTCTGGTATCTGTGCGCCCGGGTCGCAGGCGGCGGGACCCACCGGGTGTACCGGATCGACCGGTTCACCGGCGTCGAGACGGGCGGGGAGCGCTTCGTACGGGACGAGGAGTTCGATCTGCCGGGGTTCTGGGAGGAGCGGGCGGAGGAGTTCGCGCGGTCCATCCTGCGCGCGGAGGTCGTCCTGCGGCTCTCCCCCGCGGGGCTGCGGCAGCTTCCGTACGCGACCGAGCCCGCGTCGGTGCGCGCGGCGCGGGAGTCGGCGGGCGAGCCCGACGAGGAGGGGTGGGTGACGGTGACTCTGCCGGTCGAGTCGGAGGACGTCGCGTACGGGCAGCTGTTCGGACTCGGGCCCGAGGCGGAGGTCGTCGCCCCCGCCGCGCTGCGTGATCGCTTCGCGGAAGCGGCACGGCGGACGGCGGACCGTTACCGGTGAGCCGCCGGGCGCCGTGCCCTCGGCATGTGCGCGCATAACGAAACGGCGCAGCTCCGGCACCTCGGCGTGCGTCCCCGACCCCCAAGGCAGATGCTTGTCCCGTGATGGACGAGACGGAGTTCTGGGAGATCGTGGACAGCACCCGCGAGGCCGCCGAGGGCGACCCCGAGGACCATGCCGAGCTGCTCGTCGACCGGCTGCTCCAGGCCGACCCCGACGCGGTGCTCGACTTCGCCCGTCACTTCGAGTCCCGCTACCACCGCGCCTACCGCTGGGATCTGTGGGGCGCCGCGTGGGTGCTGCTCGGCGGCGCGAGCGACGACGCGTTCGACTACTTCCGCTGCTGGCTGATCGGCCAGGGCCGGGAGGTCTTCGAGGGCGCGCTGCACGAGCCGGACTCGCTCGCCGATCTGCTGGGGGACTTCGACGAGGAGATCGACGGGGACGGCGAGGAGCTCGGCTACGCGGCTGACGAGGCGTACGAGGAGCTGACCGGGGCGGTGGCGCCCGATCTCGGCATCCCGGCCGGGCCCGCGGAGCCGGAGGGCACGCCGTTCGACTTCGAGAACCCGGCGGAGCTGCAGCGGCTGTATCCGAAGCTCTCGGAGCGCTTCGGGGCGCAGGGAGCGTAGGGGTCGCAGGGGTCGTAGGCTTTCGGCCGGTTCACTTCCTGGCCGCCCGGATCGACTCCTCGATGCCGGGGAACGCGAACGTGAAGCCGGACTCCAGGAGCCGGGTCGGCACGGCCCGCGTGCTGCCGAGGACGTCGCCCGCCATCTCGCCGAGGACCAGACGCAGGACGGGGGCGGGCGCCGTGAACAGCGTGGGGCGGTGCAGCACGCGCCCCATCGCGGCGGTCACCTCGCGGTTCGTGACGGGGTGCGGGGCGGTGAGGTTCACCGGGCCGGACAGCTCCTCCGTGTCGATGATGTGGCGCAGGGCCGCGATCTCGTCGTGGAGCGCGATGTACGACCAGTACTGGCGGCCGTCGCCCAGGCGTCCGCCGAGACCGGCCTGGTACAGCGGGAAGAGCCGCGCCCAGGCCCCGCCCGCGCGGGACACGACGAGCCCGGACCGCGCGAACACCGTGCGGATTCCGGCCTCTTGCGCGGGCGCCGCGGCCTCCTCCCACTCCACGCACAGCTGCGGCAGGAAGCCGTCCCCGGGCGGCGTGCCCTCGTCGACGGCGCGCGTGCCGGTGTCGCCGTAGTAGCCGACGGCGCTGCCGTTGACGAAGACGCGGGGAGGCTGTTCGAGCGTGGCGACGGCCTCGGCGAGCGTCGCGGTGCCGAGGACCCGGCTGTCGCGGATCTTCCGCTTGTACTCCTCGGTCCAGCGGTGGTCGCCCACGCCCGCGGCGGCGAAGTTGAGGACGGCGTCGCATCCGGAGAGCCCGGCCGCGTCGACGGACCCCCGCTCCGGGTCCCAGCGGACCTCGTCCGCGGCCGCCGGTTCCCTGCGGACCAGGCGGACGACGTCGTGCCCGTCGGCGCGCAGGGACCGGGTCAGTGCCGAACCGATGAGTCCGGAGGCGCCGGCGACGGCGAACCGGGAGCGTCGTACGGGTGCGGAATCGCTCTGTGTCATGGGTCCATCCTGCCGCGTGAAACGCGCGGCGGCCGGTCGTGGGCCGGTCGTACAGTGGCCCCCATGCCACAGCCGCACATACGTTTCGCCCGGCTCGACGACGAGGACGGGCTCGCCCGGCTCGACCGCGCGGCCTGGTCCACGCTGCACGCCGTCCAGCCGAAGCCGTTGCCGCCGTACGACCCGTTCTTCTCGGAGCGGTTCGGGCCGCGGGACCATCTGGTCGCGGAGCTCGACGGGCGGCTCGCGGGTTACGTACGCATCGCCTATCCCACCTCGCTCGCCGCCAACACCCATGTGCGGCAGATCCAGGGCCTCGCGGTCGCCGCGGAGGCGCGGGGCGCCGGGGTCGGCCGGGCGCTGGTCCGCGCGGCGGTGGAGCACGCCCGCAAGGCCGGCGCGCGCCGCATGACGCTGCGGGTGCTCGGGCACAACGCTCCGGCGCGGGCGCTGTACGAGTCCGAGGGGTTCACGGTCGAGGGCGTCCTGCCGGAGGAGTTCCTGCTCGACGGGAAGTACGTGGACGACATCCTGATGGGCCAGGCCCTGTGAGCGGGGCACAGGAGTTCTGACGGACCCGCCCGGCGTGCGGTGACGGCCTTCCCGTAGGAGCGTGAAGGGGTCCATGGGAAGGAGCCCGCCGATGACCGGGGCGTTGTCGGGTCGCCGGGGCGGCGAGGAGCGGGCCTGGCTGCGCGGGGCACCGCCGCCGCGCTGGGTGCGATGGCTGCCGGTCGCGCTCCTCCTCGCCCTGTGCACGGCCCAGCTGGTCACCGAAGAGAAGCTGGACCTCGGTTTCCTGCTGGGGGCGATCCCGCCGCTCGCCGCCCTCACCTACGGCCCCGCCGCCACGGCGCTGCTCGGCGGCACCGTGATCGTCCTGCTGAACGTGCCCTTCATGAACCTCGGGCACCCCGGCAACAGCGACGTGCTCACGGTCTCCTTCGTGGCGCTGCTCAGCGTGCTGATCGGCTGGGTCCGCAGCCGGCGCGACGCCCAGCTCGTCACCGTGCGCACGGTCGCCGAGGCGGCGCAGTTCGCCGTCCTTCCGCCGCTGCGCGACCGGGTCGGCACGGTGCGCTGCGCGGGCCTGTACCGGGCGGCCGAGCGCGGGACGCTGGTCGGCGGTGACCTCTTCGACGTGCGCAGGGGGCCGGCCGGGGTACGGGCCGTGATCGGGGATGTGCAGGGCCACGGTCTGTCCGCGGTCGCCACGGTGGCGGCACTGCTCGGCGCGTTCCGTGAGGCCGTGCTCGACCAGGCGGACCTGGAGGGGGTCGCGGCGCGCCTCGACCGCAGGCTCGTGGTCGACTCCGCCGAGGACGAACACGCCGAGCTCTTCGCGACCGCGCTGTTCCTCGAGTTCCCCGACGACTCCCCGGTGGTACGGGTCGTTTCGTGCGGCCATCCGCGGCCGCTGCTCCTGCGCGGGCAGGAGGTCATCGAGCTGACGGTGCCGCCGGGGGCGCCGCTCGGGCTCGGGCTCGAGATCGAGATCGCGGGCCTCACGCCGCTCGAGCAGCTCACGGTGCGGCTGCGGCCGGGCGACCGGCTGCTCGCGCTGACGGACGGACTGATCGAGGCGCGGGACTCGTCCGGTGCCTTCTATCCGCTGGCGGAGCGCCTGGTCCGGTTCACCGCGGACGACCCGGCGGAGCTGACGGACGCGCTGTGGCGGGACGTGGTGCGGTTCGCGGGGACGGTACGGGACGATCTGACGATGCTCGTGTTCGCGCCGGATATCGACCCGGAGGACGACTGACGGCCCCTATCGGGCCCCGCCCCGGCCTCCCCCCAACAGGCTGATCCCGCCCGTCAGTTCCCGCAGGCAGCGGAGCGCGAGGACCGCCGGGGAGCCGGTCGCGCCCGTCGCGGGGGCGTCGGTGGCGGCCCAGGCCTCCAGGGCGATCCGGATGGCGTCGGTGGCCGCGGCGGCGGCGAGGCGTACGTCGAGGGAGTCCGCCTCCTCGCCCGCGAGCCGGGTGAGGACCGGCACGAGGCGCTCCTCCGACTCCTGGTTGACCCGGTACCAGACGGCCCGCAGCGCGGCGTCGTCCTGGGCCGCGCGCAGGAGTCCCCTGGTCGTCTCCAACTGTTCGGGGCCATGCTCACCGGGGGCGGAGAGCGTGGCGGTGATGGCCGTCTCCAAAGTGACGCGCAGGTCCGTGCCGGGTTCGGCGTCTTCCAGAAGGGCGCGCCAGGCGTCGCCGCCCGCGGCGAGAAGCGGGCCGACCGCGTCCTGCTTGCCCCGGAAGTAGCGGTAGAAGGTGCGCAGCGCGACGCCCGCCCGGTGTGCGATGTCCTCGGCCGTCGTGCCGTCGGGACCGTGCTCGGCGAAGAGTTCGGCGGCGGCGCGGGCGATGTCCAGCTGGGTGGCGGCCTTGCGCCGCTCGGTCAGGGAGGGCTGCGGACTGCGCTGATCGTTCGTGGGGCTCACCGGGGAAGCCTATGCGTCCGGAACAAGTCTGCACGTTCTGACGTTATGGCAAACCGTGCCACCTAGGCGTACGGTGGACAGCGAATCATCGTGAGAAGAGTGAAGTGGAGCAGCACATGAGCCCGAACCTGAACCGCTACGAAGGCCGCCGCGTACTCGTCACCGGCGGTGGCTCCGGCATCGGCCAGGCCACCGTGCTGCGGGTCCTCGCCGAGGGCGCCCGCGCGGTCGCCGCCGACGTCAGCGAGGCGGGCCTGAAGGACACCGTCGGGAAGGCGACCGCCGCGGGCTGCGCGGACCGGCTGACCACGGTCGTCGTGAACGTCGCGGACGAGGCCTCCGTGCGCGCGGGCGTCGCCACCGCCGTCGAGGCACTCGGCGGCCTGGACGTGCTGGTGAACGCGGCCGGCATCCTGCGCTCCTCGCACACCCACGAGACGTCGCTCGCCGACTTCGACCAGGTGCTCCAGATCAACCTGGCGGGCACGTTCCTGATGATCCGCGAGTCGATCCCGGCGCTCCTCGCCGGCGACGGGGCAGCCGTCATCAACTTCAGCTCGACGTCGGCCACGTTCGCCCACCCCTACATGGCGGCGTACGCGGCGAGCAAGGGCGGCATCCAGTCCATGACGCACGCCCTGGCGAGCGAGTACAGCAAGCAGGGCATCCGGTTCACGGCCGTGCAGCCCGGATCCATCTCCTCCGGCATGACCGACGGCTCCGGCGTCAGCCGGCAGAGCAGCGGCCCCGGCCTGCCCGAGGACGCCGACATGAGCCTGTTCATGAAGCTGGCGCCGGCGATAGGCCAGGGCTTCGCGGGGCCGGAGAGCGTGGCGTCCGTCGTGGCGATGCTCGGCTCGGAGGACGGCAGGTTCATCACCGGTACGGAGGTCAGGGTCGACGGCGGCACGCACTTCTGATCTGCGTCGAAGGCGGGTCCGGTCTGCGGCGGGGCCCGCGATCACTCGTATGGCGCGGCGTGCGGGGCGGGGCCCGGGCGCGCGGCGGAGAGTGTCACCTATGCGCGTCTTCCGTATGCCGTTGTGCTGCGTACCGGGGGCCATGGCCCTCGGTCTGCTGCTGATGTGTGCCGTGACCGTCGGGCCCGGGAACGGCGGTTCAGCGGCGAAGTCAGGCCGGGCGGCGGGCCTCACCCCCGCCGACCGGGCCGCGCCGGTGCTGTCGCCGGCCGCCGCACCGGTGCGCCGGCCGCCGGTGCTGTCGCTGGCCGCCGTACCGGCGCGCCGGTACACCGCCGCGCTGCCCCGGATCGTGCCACGGGCCGACTGGCTCGCTGACGCCGCGTACCGCCGGCCGCCCGCCCGGTACGCCGACCGCGTCACGGCAGTCTTCATCCACCACACGGACTCGCCGAACGCCTACGACTGCGCCGACACGCCCCGCATCATCCGCTATCTGTACACGGGCCAGGCGGGCGGCCGGAACTGGGACGACATCGGCTACAACTTCCTCGTCGACAAGTGCGGAACGATCTACGAGGGCCGGGCGGGCGGCGTCGGCAAGGCGGTCGTGGGGGCGCACGCCCAGGGCTTCAACCAGGGCACGGCGGGCATCGCCGCCATCGGCACCTTCACCGCGGGCACCCCGGTGCCCCCTGCCATGGTGAAGTCCATCGCGGCGCTCTCCGCCTGGAAGCTGAGCCTCGCGAACGTCGACCCGCGCTCCCGCGTCCGCCTCACCTCGACGAACAGCCTCAGCCGCTTCCCCAAGGGCAGGACGACCGAGTTCAACGCCATCGCCGCGCACCGGGACGAGTACGAGACGTACTGCCCGGGCCAGGCCCTGATGGCCGCGCTCCCGGAGATCAGGCAGCGGGCGGCGGCGCTCCAGGGGCGGTAGGGCTTCGTCCGGATCAGGCCGGGCTCGCGTCCGGCGGCTCCGGGCGCCCCCCGTGCGACCGTGCCCGGGCTACGCGCGACTCCCTCGGCCGGGGCCCGGACCTACCCTCGACGGACTCGGGTACAGCCCGGGTGTTCGGAGCCGTACGCGGGTTCGCCGGGGGGTAGGACGCCTTCGGAGCCCGCCTGCGTGCGCCGGCCTGACGGGCCGGGGTACGTGCGACGGCTCCCACCAGCCGCACAACCGCCAGGGAGGCGCACGTGCCTGAGCCCGCACAGCACGCGGACGTCGTCATCGTGGGAGCCGGGGTCGCGGGACTCCTGGCCGCCCACCGCCTGACCAGGGCGGGCGTTCCCACCCTGGTCCTGGAGGCCGGCCCCTGTGTGGGCGGCCGCATGTCCACCGAGAAGGTCGACGGGTTCCGGCTCGACCGGATCGGCCGACTCCTGTGCACCTCGTACCCCGAACTGCGCCGCACCCCGGGCCTCGACGCCCTCGTCCTGCGCCCCTTCTCGCCCGGGGTCCTGGTGCACAGCGACGGCCGCCGCCATCGCGCCGGGGAGCTCCCCGGCACACGGCGCGCAGTGGGCGCACTCACGACGGCGCGCGCCCTCGCGAGCGCCCCCAGGGTGCCCCGTCCCCGCGCCGCAGCCAGGAGCCCGCGCCCGACCGCCCCGCTCGGCAGCCCCCTCGACCACGCCCGGCTCGCCAGGTCCCTGGCCCGCCTCGCCGGGACACCGGTCCCCCGTCTGCTCGCGCGCCCCGAACTCCCCGCCGCCGACGCCCTGATGGGCCGCGGACTGCCGGCCCGCACCCTCGACGGGTTTGTGCGCCCCCTCCTGTCGGCGCTCCTGTGCGACCCGGACCTGACCTCGTCGAGCCGGTGCGCCGACCTCGCCCTGCTCGCCTACGCGCGCGGCCGCCTCTGCGTCCCCGAGGGCGGCGCCGACGCGCTGCCCGAGCTGCTCGCCGCCGGGCTCCCGCCGGGCACGGTCCGCACCGGCGTGCACGTCAGGGCCATCTCCGCGAATTCGGTGACGACCGAGGAACACGGTGAACTCCGGTGCCGGGCAACACTGTTGGCGACCGGGGCACGTGCCGCGGCCGGGCTGCTCCCGGGGCTGCGGGTGCCGGACTTCCACCCCGTCACCGTCGTCCACCACGCGGTCCCCGAGCCGCCGCTCACCGACCCGGCGCTGCTCCTCGACGCCGACCGGCTCGGCCCCGTCGCGTACTCCGCGGTGATCAGCCAGGTCGACCCGACGCGCGCCCCGGCCGGCCGAGCGCTGGTCTCCTCCACTGTCCTCGGCCCACCGCCGCCCGAGCGGGAGCTGCGGGCCCAACTGGCAGCCCTCTACGGCACGTCGACCTCGGACTGGGAGACCCTCGCGGTCCACCACGACCCGGAGGCGGTGCCCGCGATGCCGGCCCCGCACGACCTGCGCCGCCCGGTGCGGCTCCTTCACGGGCTCTACGTGTGCGGCGACCACCGCGGCACGAGCACGGTGCAGGGCGCCCTCCACTCGGGCCGCCGCGCCGCGCGCGCGATCCTCACGGACCTGGGCGTCCAACTGGCCCCGACGGCGGGCACGGTGCCGGCCGCGGCCTGACCGACCCGCAGGGCCGACCGTACGCCCCGAACTGCACAGGCACAGCACAGCCCCACCACGGCCCCACCACAGCTCAGCGACAGGGAACCCCCAGCCGCCCTCACCACACATCCGACCTCTACGGGTCCCCATACGCGCTCGTCTCCGTGGCACATTCCGGAGGCGGGCGCCCTCATTTCCCCCACGCGCACTCTTGCCACCACAACAACTCCCCTTTACGGTCCCCACGTCCGCACCCTTGTCCCTGGAGGCCGCAGTGCGAAGAACGGCGTCAGCCCTGCTGTTCGTCCTAGCCCTTGTCACCGGATTCATCGGAGCTGTCGTGCCGTCATCAGCAGCCCAGCCGGAGGAGCAGTCCCCCGAACCGCTCGCCGGGCAGCCGTCCGTGGTCCCCCGCCCCACCGACTGGACGTCCCTCGGCGGCACGGTCGCGATCACCCACCGCACCCGTGTCCTGGTCGACCCGCGCGCCCGCGCCGAGACGTCCGAGCCGTCCGGCCGCGCCGAGTTCCCCGGCCCCGCCCGCCAGAGCGTGCAGCAGCTCGCCGCCCAGCTGCGCACGGAAATCGATCAGGTATCCGGCATCGAGCCGCGCATCGCGAGCGACGTGGCCCACGCCGGGCCCGGCGACATCGTCCTCGGCCTCGCCGACGACCGCGAACTCGGCGCCGAGGGCTACCGGTTCGACAGCTCGGACGGCGCCGTCCGCATCCGGGCCGCCTCCACACACGGCCTCTTCTACGGCACCCGCACCCTGCTCCAGCTCCTGCGCTCCACGGACGACGAGCACCGCACGCTCCCCCGGGCCCGTGCCACCGACGTCCCCACACAGGCGATCCGCATGGTCCACCTCGACGCGGGCCGCAAGTACTGGAAGATCCCGTACCTGGAGAACCTGATCCGCAGGATGGGCGACCAGAAGCTGAACACGCTCATGCTGCACCTCTCCGAGTCGGAGGGCTTCCGCCTGTACAGCCCGAAGTTCCCGGGCCTCGCGGACCCCGACCACAGCTACAGCCGCGCCGACATCGAGCACCTCAAGTCCTTCGCGGCCCGCCACCACGTACAGCTGATGCCGGGCCTGGAGATCCCCGGCCACGCGACGGCGATCAGCGACGCGTTCGGCATCGGCTTCGGCGCGGGGACGAACCCCTGCACGGCCGCGCACACGCACTCGCACCTCACACCCGACTGGATCATCGACATGACCAGCGAGAAGGCGGTGGCGAAGACGAAGCAGATCGTCGACGAGTTCGCCGGCTGGTTCGACGCGCCGCTGTTCTCTATCGGCGGCGAGGAGGTGCCGGGCCAGCTCGCCGACTGCCCCCGCGTGCAGGACTACTTGGCCGCCTCTCCCGACGTGTCGACGCTCGGCGACCTCCTGAACCGGTACATCAACACCCTGGACGATGTGATCGCCTCGCACGGCAAGCGCACCGCCGTCTACAACGGCTCCGAGCACCTGGCCGCGCCCCAGCAGACCGTCCACGGCCCGGTCGTCTTCATCACCTGGGAGGGCACGGGCGCCGAGCCCGCCGTGCCGGGCCACGACGAGATCGCCATCGGCCCGTTCTACGACACCCCGAACAACTACCACCACCTGTACCCGAACGAGCCCTGGATGTACGACAGCTGGACCGTCAGCACGGCGCCCGACATGCTCGGCTCCGGCCTGACCAACTGGGCCGACTACAACTTCTGGGCCGACGACGCGTACTTCGAGCAGTCGATGGCCGGCGCCCGGGCGATCCTCGCGGACCGCGCCTGGAACGGCACGGCGACCCCGGACACCCTGGCCGACTTCCGGGCCCGCGCGGCTCTCGTCGGCGACCCGCCCGGCATCACACCCACGCCCGTGAAGCCGCGGGTGAACGACGGCCGGCCGAGCCATCACTGGACCTTCGACCCGGCCGCGTACCCGAAGGGCTGGACGTACGCGGGCAGCCCCGGCAACACGATCTTCGCCGAGGACACGGCGGGTGACCTGCCGGGCACGTCGTACATCATCAACAACCCGGCGCCGGTGACCGACGGCGTGCGCGGGCAGGCGTGGCGCTTCGACTCGGACCGGGACGGTGTCGGCTTCGGCGGCATGGACGTCGCCGAGCCGTGGACGGTGTCGGTGCAGGTCCGCCCCACGGCCCGCACCGCGGACCAGGTCCTGCTCAGCTCGAAGGCGGGCGCGCTCAAGCTCATGCAGTACGGCACGGGCAAGGTCGGCTTCACCCGGTACGGCTCGGCCGACCTCAGCTTCGACCACACGCTGCCGCTGGACCGCTGGACCCGGCTCACCTGGGTGGCGACCCCGGGCCACACCACGCTCTACGCGGACGGGGAGCGGGTCGGCACGGTCGACGCGTCGATCCCCCTGCCCCTGCGCTCGATCGGCACGGAGAAGGTGAGCCTCCGTGGCGACCTCGACGAACTCACCACCTGGGACGAGCCGTTGACGGCCGACCAGATCGCCGACCTGTCCCGGAAGGACACCAAGTGACACGCCTCAGACCACGCCCCGCGCGAAACGCCCGGCGCCGCGCCTCCTCCGCCGTTCTCGCGGCAGCCTGCACCGCGCTGCTCGGCCTGCCCGCGACGGGCGGCCCCGCGGCCGCCCAGGACGCACCCCCGGCCAAGGACTACGAGCCCACGCTCGACTCCCTCAACAGCCATCCGACGCCGAGCTGGTTCGACGACGACAAGTTCGGCATCTTCATCCACTGGGGCGCGTACTCCGTGCCCGCCTGGGGCCCGCGCGGCAGCTACGCCGAGTGGTACTGGGCGTACATGAACGACGCGGGCAGCCCCGCCAACCAGCACCACAAGGACACGTACGGCACTGCCGCGAACTACGACGACTTCATCGGGCAGTGGAAGGCTCAGAAGTACGACCCCGACGCCTGGGTGAAGCTCTTCAAGGACGCCGGCGCCAAGTACTTCGTGCTGACGTCCAAGCACCACGAGGGCGTGGCCCTGTGGGACTCGAAGGTCAGCGGGCGCGACACCGTCGACCTGGGGCCGCACCGCGACCTGGCGGGCGACCTGTTCAAGGCGGCGCGCAAGGAGAAGGGCCTCAAGGCCGGCTTCTACTACTCGCTCTACGAGTGGAACAACCCGTCGTACACCGGCCACCCGGTCACCAACCCGTACACGGGCACCCCCGTCCCGTACACCGGGGCGCCCGCGGTCAAGGACTACGTGGCCGACTACATGGCGCCCCAGATGCGGGAGCTGATCGACCAGTACGACCCGGACCTGCTGTGGTGCGACGGGCAGTGGGAGAAGCCCGCGTCCTACTGGAAGACCGCCCCCGTCCTCGCCGACTACTACAACCGGGCGAAGAACCGGAAGCACCCGAAGGAGGTGGCGGTCGCCAACCGCTGCAAGATCGACACGGGCGCCCTCGACTCCACCGAACTCGACTTCCAGACCCCCGAGTACACGGTCAAGTCGGAGATCGACCCGAACAAGTGGGAGGCCAGCCGCGGCATCGCGCACTCCTACGGCTACAACCAGAACGAGCCGGAGGAGGACTACCTCACCTCCGACCAGCTCGTCGACTCGCTCAGCGACATCGTCAGCAAGAACGGCAACCTGCTGCTCGACGTCGGGCCGCGTGGGGACGGCACGATCCCCGAGCTCCAGCAGCAGCGCCTGATGGACATCGGCGCCTGGCTGAAGACCAACGGCGAGGCCGTGTACGGCACCACGTACTGGCACCACGCCGAGGAGCCGACCTCCGACGACACCGTCCGCTACACGGTCAAGGACGGCGCCCTGTACGCCACCGCTCTGAAATGGCCCGGCGAACAGCTGACGCTCGGCGCCGACACCCCGGTGAGGAAGGGCACGCGCATCTCCCTGCTCGGCTCGGACGCGGGACCGCTCACGTGGCACAAGGACGACCGGGGCCGGGTCGTGGTGGACACCCCCGCCGAGACCGGCAAGTACGCCTACGTCTTCAAGATCGAGACCCCGGGCGTGCACAGTCTGGCCCGCACCCGCACCGAACTGCCGAAGGAGCTGAACCCCGGCCGCACCGCCGACGGCACGCTCACCGTCACCAACACCTCCCGCAAGAAGGCGCCCGGCACCCAGGTGACCATCGGCGCCCCGGACGGGTGGACGGTGACCCCGAAGGCGGCCGGCGTTCCGCCGCAGGGCCCCGGCGCCTCCGCCGAGGTGCCGTTCAAGGTGACCCCGCCGCGGTCCGCGAAGCCCGGCTCGTACGAGCTGCCGATCACCCTGCGGCACGCGGGGATGACGGTCACCACGACCGTGAAGGTGACGGTCGCCGCGGAGAACCTGGCGCTCGGCAAGAGCGCCACGCAGAAGTCCACCGCCTGGGACGCCCCGGCCTCGCGTGCCGTCGACGGCAACACGGACGGCACATTCGGCGCGGGTTCCGTCAGCCACACAGCGGAGCCCTCGAACCAGGCGTGGTGGCAGGTCGACCTCGGCGCGAAGGCCGATCTGAGCAGCGTCGACATCTGGAACCGCACCGACTGCTGCGCCGAGCGCCTGTCCGACTTCTGGGTCCTCACCTCGGACTCCCCGATCACCGCGGACAGTCTCGACGAGGCCCGCAGGAGCCCCGGCGTGACGGCCGTACGGGTCGCGGATCAGGCGGGCAAGCCGTCCAACGTGGCGCTGCCGTCCGGGACGACGGGCCGCTATGTGCGCGTACAGCTGGAGTCCGCGGCCGACCCGCTGTCCCTGGCGGAGGTGCAGGTGCGCGGGAGCGCTCAGCCGTAGTCGACCGGCGGGCAGGTGCGGATGCGCACCACCCCCGTCCCGTCAGTGGCTGAGGGCGGCGATGCGGTCCCGGTATCCGCGTACCGGGGCCGCGTCGCGGTAGGGCTCCAGGCGGCGCTCGAACTCCCGCACGTACTCGTGCGCCCGCACGGAGCGCATCTCGGACGCGGCCTGCGCGGCCTCGGCACCGAGTGTGCACGCCTGGTCCAGCTCGCCGAGCCCGAGCCGCGCGGAGGCGAGCACCACCCGGCAGAACAGCCTGCTGCGCGCGAACCCGGGCGCCCGCAGCTGGAGCGAGCGCTCCGCGTGCTGGGCGGCCGCGCGGTACTGCTGGAGATCCCGGTGGCAGTGCCCGAACTCGTCGGCCAGCTGCGCCTCGTCGAAGAACCGCGCCCAGTGCGGCACGTCGTCCCCGGTCCGCACCGCCTCCAGCGCCCGCTCGGCCCGCACCAGCGACGCCGTGCACGCGCGCACCTCGCCGAGCACGCCGTGCCCGCGCGCCTCGGCCGCGTGCAGCAGCGCCTGCACGGCGGGCGGCGCCGAGGAGCCCACGCCCTGCTGCGCGACCCGCGCCAGTTGGACGGCCTCGCGCCCGTGCCCGAGATAGACGGCCTGGCGGCTCATCGTGACCAGG
This sequence comes from Streptomyces sp. NBC_01003, assembly GCF_045162695.1. Taxonomy (NCBI): domain Bacteria; kingdom Bacillati; phylum Actinomycetota; class Actinomycetes; order Kitasatosporales; family Streptomycetaceae; genus Streptomyces; species Streptomyces sp. NBC_01003. Next base: position 7,098,151 of record NZ_CP108707.1, on the reverse strand, counting down.
ACGTACGACCCGTACATCCTGTCCCCCGCCGCCTGCGAGAGCCGCAGCGCCTGCACGAAGTACCGCTGCGCGAGCCCGTGCGCGGCGATGTCGTACGAGGTCCAGCCGGCGAGCCGGGTCAGATCGGCGGTGGCCGCGAAGAGCCGCCGGCCGATCTGCTCCCCGTAGGTGCCCCGCAGCATCGGCTCGGCCTCGTGCTCCAGGTAGCGCACGAGTGCCTGGCGGGCGTGGCCTCCGCCGTACGCCTGGTCGAGAGAGCGGAAGAGTTCGCCGACGGAGCGCAGGGCCGCGATGTCTCCGGCGGTGACGCGCTGGCCGGGCCCGCGCTCGGCGTGGCCGCGCTGCCGGGGCAAGGGGGGCGGTCCCGGTTCGAGCCCGGTGGTGAGCTTGGCGGGAGCCCGTCCCTGGACAGGGATCCGTACGCCGCCGGGACCGCCGTGGTCCCCGTGGGCGACGCGGTCGTCGGCCCGTCCGATCAGCCAGTCCCGGCTCGGCACGACTAGCCCCGCCGGGGTGAAAGCGATCTTGCGGAGTTCGGCATGGCTGCCCGAGTCCTTGCGCCACAGGCCGCTCACGATGTCGACGGCCTCCTCGGGCGAGGCGGCGAACTCCAGGCCCGCGTAGACCGGGGAGCAGGCGTCGAGCCCCAGGTCCTGGGCGGAGAGCCGGCGTCCCAGGCGCCGGGTGAACACCTCGGCGATCAGTGCGGGTGTGGTGCCGCGGGGCTGCTGGCCGCGCAGCCAGCGCGTCACGGATGTCTTGTCGTAGCGCAGGTCGAGACCGTGCTCCAGACCCAGCTGATCGACGCGGCGGGCGAGGCCGGCATTGGAGAACCCCGCCTCCGCGATGAGCGCGGATAGCTGGCGGTTGGGCGTGCGCTGCGGAGGTCGTTCCGTCATGCTGTGCGATTGCCTTCCGGGCCCTAGGAAGCCGTAGAGGGGGGCCATGGTGCGCCCCCCTCTGCACTGCTCCCACATGGAACGGCGCGAATTGGACGTCCTTCCCCGCAAGCGGAGAACTCCTGCCGCCCCGCTCGCACGGGACCTCGGTGGGTTCCTGCTTCACAGGCTCTGCCGGACCGGAGTCCGGCCTTACACAGCCTCCACAAGCCTGACTTCCCGCCCGCCCGGCGGTAGGTCCACAAGCGGCTCCTCGCTCACGGACGGCGCCGAAGCTATCACGCAGCGCGCACGGGTTCCCTTGATCAGACCAGCAGGCACCCCCTTTCATCCGATCGTGTGAGGATTGCCCGAACGGCTGGCGCGGAGGCCCTGGTCGTACAGTGGCGGAGCGCGATATGTGCACGCTGAAGGTTCTAGGGAGGCACTGACCGTGAATGAGTTGCGGTTCGTCCGCTTGGGTTTCGGAGCGGACTCGGTCGACTACCAGGACGCCTGGGACGAGCAGCGCCGTGTGCACGCCGCCCGTTTCGCCGACGAGGCCCCCGACACCTGCCTGCTTCTCGAACACCCGCCGGTCTACACCGCGGGCCGCCGCACCGCGCCCGAGGAGCGCCCGCTGGACGGCACCCCCGTCGTGGACGTGGACCGGGGCGGCAAGATCACCTGGCACGGCCCGGGCCAGCTCGTCGGCTACCCGATCCAGAAGCTGCCGCGCCCCGTGGACGTGGTCGCGCACCTGCGCCGCCTCGAAGACGCGATGATCGCGGTCTGCGCCGAGTTCGGCGTGGAGACGTCCCGCGTGGAGGGCCGGGCCGGTGTGTGGGTGCTCGGAGACGCCAAGGACGCGGCCGAGGAGCGCCCCGAGCTCGGCGGCCTGTCCCTGGACTTCGACCCCCGGGTGAACGACTCCGAGTTCGACCCCCGTCTCAACGGCCCGGAGTACGCGCCCTCGAACGCGGGCCAGCGCCGCGAAGACCGCAAGATCTGCGCCATGGGCATCCGCGTCGCCAAGGGCGTCACGATGCACGGCTTCGCGCTGAACGTGAATCCGGACACCTCGAACTTCGACAAGATCATCCCCTGCGGCATCCGCGACGCTGGCGTCACCTCGCTCTCGTACGAGCTGGGCCGCGACGTCACGATCGACGAGGTACTGCCGGTCGTCGAGCGCCACCTGCGCGACGTCCTGGAGAACGCGGCCCTCGCCCCGCGCGTCATCGAGAAGGCGCCCGAGCAGGAACCCGACAAGGCCACCGCCTGAGCGGGAATGCACCCCGAAGGCCAGAGGTTGGCCACACGTAAAGCCCATCAAGACCACGGGCGTACCCTGAGGTACGCCGAAGAATCAAAGCTGTAGGGAGCCGGTCGTGTCCGCAGTCGCACCCGACGGACGCAAGATGCTGCGCCTGGAGGTCCGCAACAGCCAGACCCCCATCGAGCGCAAGCCCGAGTGGATCAAGACCCGGGCGAAAATGGGTCCCGAGTACACGAAGATGCAGGGCCTCGTGAAGAGCGAGGGCCTGCACACGGTCTGCCAGGAGGCAGGCTGTCCGAACATCTACGAGTGCTGGGAAGACCGCGAGGCCACCTTCCTCATCGGCGGCGACCAGTGCACGCGGCGCTGCGACTTCTGCCAGATCGACACGGGCAAGCCCGAGGCGCTGGACCGTGACGAGCCCCGCCGCGTCGGCGAGTCCGTCGTCACGATGGACCTGAACTACGCCACGATCACCGGCGTCGCGCGCGACGACCTGGAGGACGGCGGCGCCTGGCTGTACGCGGAGACCGTGCGCCAGATCCACGCCATGACGGCGGAGCGCGCCGAGGGCTACACCAAGGTCGAGCTGCTCATCCCCGACTTCAACGCCGACCCGGACCAGCTGGCCGAGGTCTTCTCGTCCCGCCCCGAGGTTCTCGGGCACAACGTCGAGACGGTGCCGCGCATCTTCAAGCGGATCCGCCCCGGCTTCCGGTACGAGCGCTCCCTCGAGGTCATCACGAAGGCCCGCGAGGCCGGCCTGGTCACCAAGTCCAACCTGATCCTGGGCATGGGCGAGGAGCGCGCCGAGGTCAGCGAGGCGCTGCGCCAGCTGCACGAGGCGGGCACCGAGCTCATCACCATCACCCAGTACCTGCGTCCGACGCCGCGGCACCACCCCGTCGAGCGCTGGGTGAAGCCGGCCGAGTTCGTGGAGCTGAAGGAGGAGGCCGAGCAGATCGGCTTCTCCGGCGTCATGTCCGGCCCGCTGGTCCGCTCCTCGTACCGCGCCGGACGCCTCTACCAGATGGCGGTCGAGAAGCGCGGCGCGTACGTGGCCTCGCAGGCGGTCTGATCCACTCGCACCCGCACGGCCCGCCAGCCGTGTGAAATCACGCACAAGCAGCTACCGGCCAGTAATGGCCGAGAGAACGCGGCCCTGACAGTCCCCGCAGATGGGGGGCACCGTCAGGGCCGCGTCATCGTTCGGCCCTCCCCCATCAAGGCTTCATAGGCGTTTGACCCTTCGGTCACGCCCTGGTAACACCAAACAGTGACGCTGTACTCACGCCACGTACACCCTTAGTCAGAGCCGCTCCCGAGGGGGACCTCCCAATGCAGGCCGCGCCCGTACGCGCCACCGCCATCCCGACCTTCACCGACGCCCTGCGCGCGGTCGAGTCGCTGCTCATGAGCAGCGGACAGCGCACCGCACGCCGCAACGCCTGGACCTCCGTGCTCGAGGACCGCCGCCGCGCCAAGGACCGGGTGGAGGCTCAGCGGGTGCTCGAGGAGGCTGTGGCCGCCCGCACGTCGTAGCCACTTGCCCGGACACGTAGACTTCAAGGCATGGCGAGGAAGGAAACCGCAGCGGACGCTGCGAACCCCGGGCGACTCAAGCAGATCGCTCTGACCTTTAAGATGACCCGCAAGGCCGATCCGATGATCGCTCTTGTACTCGCGGCTGTGGGAATCGTCACCTTTGGTGTGTTCCTCGCGATCGGATTCTTGATCGGTCACCCGGTATATCTCGGAATTCTCGGCTTCCTGCTCGCCTTCCTCGCGATGGCGATCGTCTTCGGACGCCGTGCCGAGCGAGCAGCCTTCGGGCAGATGGAGGGCCAGCCCGGCGCGGCTGCCGCGGTACTCGACAACATCGGCCGTGGCTGGACCACGACCCCGGCCGTGGCGATGAACCGCAGCCAGGACGTCGTCCACCGGGCGGTCGGCAAGGCAGGCATCGTCCTGGTCGCCGAGGGCAACCCGAACCGGGTGAAGACGCTGCTGGCGGCCGAGAAGCGCAAGATGGCCCGCATCGTCTCCGACGTGCCGGTCAACGACATCCTCGTCGGTAACGGCGAGGGCCAGGTGCCGCTCAAGAAGCTCCGCACGACGATGCTCAAGCTCCCCCGCGTTCTCACGGGCCCGCAGGTCACGACGACCAACGACCGCCTCCGGGCGATGGGCGACCTGATGAGCAACATGCCGCTCCCCAAGGGCCCGATGCCCAAGGGCATGCGGATGCCGCGCGGTGGCGGCAAGGCCCGCTGACCCTTCTACTACGACGATGAGGCCCCGGAACCGATCGGTTCCGGGGCCTCATCGTCGTAGTAGGGCGTCGTGGCGGGGGCTGGTGTCAGGCGCGGACCTGGACCGCGCGGGCGAGGCGGTCGTGCAGGCCGCGGCCGTCACGGTCCCAGATCAGGGCGGGGACGGCGACGCACAGGAGCAGCGTGCGGAGCAGGACGCGGCCGAGGCCGAGGCGGCCGGAGCCGTCCTGCGCGACGACGCGCAGCCCCATGATCCGCTTGCCCGGCGTGAAGCCGACCGTGCCGACGGTGAGCAGGCCGAGGACGAAGAAGATCCCGAGGGCCCAGTTCCCCGTCGCCTGGTTGTAGCCGTGTGTGAGGAGCCCGTATGCGATCAGCATGCACAGGGCCCAGTCGATGGCGAGGGCGGCCATGCGCCTGCCGGGGCGGGCGATGGAGCCCGGCCCCTGCTCGGGCAGCCCCAGCTGCTCACCGCGGTACCCGAACTCGACACCCGCGTCCTCCGCGGCCGCGCGCGGCCCGGAGAGCCACGATCCGATTGCTTGCCTGTTGTCCACCCGTCCACGGTACTGCGCTCGGCCACCCGGCCCGCTCCGGCCCCCGCGCCGGTTAACTTCGGCGAAACAAATGGGTCATGCTTGAGAAATCCCCCGTCCCTATGGTCGGGTCCCAGCGTGTGCCACCGCACTGGCCGCACCACCGAGCTGCAACCCCGCCCCTCCCCGGGTGGGAGTAGGAGGAGTTGGATGTTCCAGAACGCCGATGACGCCAAGAAGTTCATCGCGGACGAGGACGTCAAGTTCGTCGACGTCCGGTTCTGCGACCTGCCGGGTGTGATGCAGCACTTCACGGTGCCGGCCGCGGCGTTCGACCCCACCGAGGAGCTGGCCTTCGACGGATCCTCGATCCGGGGTTTCCAGGCCATCCACGAGTCCGACATGGCGCTCCGCGCCGACCTGTCCACCGCGCGCGTCGACCCCTTCCGCCGCGACAAGACGGTCAACATCAACTTCTTCATCCACGACCCGATCACGGGCGAGCAGTACTCCCGTGACCCGCGTAACGTCGCGAAGAAGGCCGAGGCGTACCTGGCCTCCACCGGCATCGCCGACACCGCGTACTTCGGCCCCGAGGCCGAGTTCTACGTCTTCGACTCGGTCCGCTTCGAGACCTCCGCGAACCGCTCGGTCTACGAGATCGACTCCGAGGCCGGCGCCTGGAACACCGGTTCGGAGGAGAACAACCGCGGCTACAAGGTCCGCTACAAGGGCGGTTACTTCCCGACCCCGCCGGTCGACCACTTCGCCGACCTGCGCGCGGAGATCTCCCTCGAGCTGGACAAGAACGGCCTCCAGGTCGAGCGCCAGCACCACGAGGTCGGCACGGCCGGCCAGGCGGAGATCAACTACAAGTTCAACACGCTGCTCGCCGCGGCCGACGACCTGATGCTCTTCAAGTACATCGTGAAGAACGTCGCGTGGCGCAACAACAAGACCGCGACCTTCATGCCGAAGCCGATCTTCGGTGACAACGGCTCGGGCATGCACGTCCACCAGTCCCTGTGGGCGAACGGCGACCCGCTCTTCTACGACGAGCAGGGCTACGCGGGCCTCTCGGACATCGCGCGCTACTACATCGGCGGCATCCTGAAGCACGCCCCGTCGCTGCTCGCCTTCACGAACCCGACGGTGAACTCGTACCACCGCCTGGTCCCGGGCTTCGAGGCGCCGGTCAACATGGTCTACTCGCAGCGCAACCGCTCCGCCGCGATGCGCATCCCGATCACGGGCTCGAACCCGAAGGCCAAGCGCGTCGAGTTCCGCGCGCCGGACCCGTCCTCGAACCCGTACCTCGCCTTCTCGGCCCTCCTGATGGCCGGCCTCGACGGCGTGAAGAACAAGATCGAGCCGGCCGAGCCGATCGACAAGGACCTGTACGAGCTGGCTCCCGAGGAGCACGCGAACGTCCAGCAGGTCCCGACCTCGCTCCCCGCGGTCCTCGACGCCCTCGAGGCGGACCACGAGTACCTTCTGGCCGGCGGTGTCTTCACCCCCGACCTGATCGAGACGTGGATCGACTACAAGCGCACGAACGAGATCGCCCCGATCCAGCTCCGCCCGCACCCGCACGAGTTCGAGCTCTACTTCGACATCTAAGAACGCCACAGGTCGGAGCGGGCTTCCGCTCTCCTGGGCCGTCTGTGGGCCGTCGGCCGTGCTCTTCCGCTTCCGGAAGGCACGGCCGACGGCCTTTCTGCGGGTACCGCTCAGGCCCCGACGGGCGCGGTCCCGCCGCCCGAGCGCCGAAGGCTCCTCGGAACGGCCCTTCGCCAGACGCTCCTTGCACGACATGCGGACGGGATGGGCCCATCTACGGGGGACTGTAAATCTGCCGACCGCGCCACCTCAGGCGATCAGTCGCTCGCGCCTTCCGGACTTCATTCCTGGTGAGGGGTGACGGCCCTTTGTTGTGCGTTCGGGACGTGCGGAGGTGGGAGCGGGGGATGGGGTGGGGGCGGGGGGAGAGGGCGTTTTGCCGCTCGCGGTGGGGACAGGGCTGCGGGGAACAGGAAGCCGATCGCGGCTGCCGTGGCGGCTCCGAGCAGCGCGGACCACAGGACGTCCCAGTCGGCGCCGGATTCGAAGAGCCGCGCCAGCCCTGCCACAAGGAGTCCGGAGCCGCTCATCAGGAGTGCCACTCGTCGTCGGCGGCGCAGGCCTTGTCCGTTGCTGTTCATGGACCGCAGCCTGGCGCCCGTCGCCTTCCGGCGGAAGGGCGGCTTCGTTCTGCGCACTGCCACAAACACTCTTAAACTCGGGCGAAGTTGCACAGACTTCCGAGGAGTGCCGTATGAGCAATCTGTTCGTCGTCGCCTACAACGACCTCGCCACGGCCAATCAGGTGCGCGAGAAAATGCTCGATCTGGCCAAGCAGCACCTCGTCGAACTCGAGGACATCGTGGTCGTCGAGCGGCGCGAGGACGGGAAGATCAAGCTGCATCAGGCCGTGAACCACACGGCGACGGGTGCGGCCGGCGGGGCCTTGTGGGGCGGTGTCATCGGGCTGCTCTTCCTCGTGCCCCTGCTCGGCGCGGCCGTCGGTGCCGCGGCTGGGGCCGCCGGTGGTGCCGCGACCGACACCGGCATCAACGACGACTTCATGAAGGAACTGAGCCAGAACCTTCAGCCCGGTGCCGCCGCGTTGTTCGTCCTGGTGAAGCAGGCCTCCCCGGACAAGGTCATCCCCCAGATCGCGTCGTTCGGCGGTCAGCTCGTGCAGACCTCGCTGAGCAACGAGGAGGAGGAGCAGTTGCGGGCGGCGCTGAAGGCGGCCAAGGGTGAGGCGGCGGCACAGGAGGAGGCCTCGAAGGAGGCCTGAACATCCATCCGCACGGTCCTGTTGGTACGGCCGCTCCCGTCCGGGGGCGGCCGTACCGGCGTTCTCAGATGCCCGGGGCGATCGTGATCAGGCCCTCCGACGCCGCCCTGCGCAGGGCCGTGTGGTCGGTGGCGTTCTGGTCGGTGTAGCACAGCGCGAAGTCGGCCACAGCGCGGTCGAAGATGTCGGCGCGGCCGAGGTAGCCGGAGATGGCGATGCGGTCGCCCGAGCGGGCGTGGGCGCGGGCCAGTGCGGTGCCGCACAGTTCGGCGTAGGCGCGCAGTTCGTCCGGGCAGAGGCCTGCGACGTCGGCGGAGCCCTTCATGTCGCGCAGCTGACGCCAGTAGTAGGAGCGGCCCTGGGGGCCGGTCATCCAGCCGAGGAAGATGTCACCGGAGGCCTGGAGCAGTCGCTGGCCCGAGACGACGCGGTGGCCCGGGTGCACATACGGGCCGTGCGGCTGGTATTCCTCGATGACGGACCGGGTGGCCTCCTTGATCTGGAGGAACAGCGGGTCGTCGGCGTCGCGCCCTTCGAGCAGCACGACGAAGCAGCGGGTGCCGACGCTGCCGACGCCGACGACCTTGCGGGCGGCCTCGACGAAGCGGTAGCGGTCGAGGAGGCGGCGGCGTTCCTCGGCGAGGGTGGAGCGGTAGTCGCCGAACAGTTTGCGCACCGTGGCCGTGTCGGGGGTGCTCGCCGGTTCGAGGAGCGGCGGGTCCCGAATGATGCGGCGGCGCCCGTCGACGACCTCGGTGAGCTTGCCCAGCGCGTGGAGGCTGGTGCGGCGGGTGGCCTGGGCAAGGGTCGCCTGGACGCGGCGTCGGCTGCGGCCGGAGCGGATGAGGGGCAGCAACTGGTGCGCATTGATGTGCTCGTACCAGACGGCGAGTTCGCCCATCCCGGAGAGCCGGCGCATCGAGGTGCGGTACGCGGCGGCGGCCGCGCGGGCCGATCTGAGGGCCTGGGTGTCGGTGTGCCCGTTGTCGCGGGCGGCGACGGCCACGCTCGCGGCCAGCCGCTTCACGTCCCATTCGAAGGGGCCCGGGCTGGTCTCGTCGAAGTCGTTGACGTCGAAGAGCAGGGACCGTTCCGGCGACGCGAAGAGGCCGAAGTTCAACAGGTGGGCGTCGCCGCAGAGCTGGACGGTGAGGCCGGTGGCGCGCTGGGTGGCCAGGTCGCCGGTCATGACGGCGGCGGCGCCGCGCAGGAACGCGAACGGGGAGGCCGCCATCCGCCCGTACCGGATGGGCAGCAGTTCGGTGACACGGTCTGCCGCCTGCCGTTCCAGTACGACGACGGGGTCGACGCGGTCGGCGGAGGGGATCCACGCCCCGTGCGAGGAGCGTGACGCGCGCTTGCGGGCTTCCCTGCCCAGGGCGGCCCGGGCTTGGGGGGTGGTCATGCGGCACCGTCGGCGTGACCTGCGGGGGCGGTCACGGCTAGTGCCGTAGCGCTCTGCCGACGTCCGCTTTCACGTCGCCGGTGAGGGTGCGGTTGCTGCGGGCCGTCGCCTTCTTGGACTTGCCCTTGTCCACGTCGTCGACCGTGACCACAACCGTGTCGAGGAGGTTGCCGCCGCTGTCGCGGAAGTTGACCTGTACCGCGTACGACGCCTTGGAGTCCGAGCTGTTGGTGGCGGTGACGGGGACCGTGATCCGGTCGCCGTCCTTCGCCACGTCGCCGAGGCCGATGTCGCCCTTGGCGTTCACACCGCCCTTGACGCGGTCCAGTTCTTCCTGCGCCTTCGCGGTGGCGGAGGCGACCACGTCACCGCCCCGGGACGCCACGGACGACGCGGCGGACGCGGCCTTGGACACCGCGTCGGAGGGGCTGGTGTCGCTGTCCGAGCAGCCGGCCGCCGCGATCAGCACCGCCGCCACGAGCAGCCCGGCCCCCGCGCCCCGTATGCCATGTCCCGACATCACGCCTCCCGCTGCCCGTTCCGCTGCCGTCACCTCAGTGAAGGCGGCCGGGGCCCGGGCGGCATGCCGGGTACGGCAAACAGGTGAAGAGGCCCGGGGGGCCCGGGCAGGATGGGGGCACGGCCGGACGAACAGCCCTGGGAGGTCCTTGTGAGTGGTCGGCGGCGGCACATCGGAGCGCCGGAGCGGCGGGCCAGGCTCGCGGCCGGGCAGCGGCTCGCGCCCGCCGCGCGGGCCGGCTCCGCCGAGGAGGTAGCCGGGTCGCTCGTGGCTCTGCACGGCACGGACCCGGCCACCGTGTATCTGGCGGTGGGCGCGCGCCTGCGCGACCCGTCGACGACGGTCGCCGACGTGGAGCGCGCCCTGTATACGGACCGCTCCCTGGTACGGATGCACGGCATGCGGCACACGGTGTTCGTGTTCCCCGCCACTCTCACGGCCGTGGTGCACGCGTCGACGGGTGTGGCGGTCGCCGCGCGGGAGCGCGCCTCCTTCGTCAAGCACCTGGAGGCGGGCAGCGAGCACGACGCGGCGTGGCTCGCGGACGTCGAGGCGGGCACGCTGGCGGCGATCGGGGCGCGCGGCGAGGCGACCGCGGCGGAACTCGCCGAGGACGAGCCGCGGTTGCGTACGCAGCTGCTGTACGCGCCGGGCAAGAAGTACGAGGCGTGGCAGTCGATCTCGACGCGGCTGCTGCGGGTCCTCGGCATGGAGGGGCGCGTCGTGCGCGGGCGGCCCCGCGGGTCGTGGACGTCCAGCCAGTTCAGATGGGCGCTCATGCCCGCGCACCCCGAACTCCCCGTGGCCGAGGCCCAGTCGGAGCTGCTCCGGCACTGGCTCGGCTCGTGCGGTCCGGCCACGGAGGCCGACCTGAAGTGGTGGACGGGATGGAAGGTCACCGACGTACGCAGGGCGCTCGCGGCCGTCGGGGCGGTCGAGGTGGAGCTGGACGAGGGAGCCGGGTTCGTGCTCCCCGACGCCGTCGAGCCGGTCACCGCCGACACCGAGCCGTGGGCGGCCCTGCTCCCCGGTCTCGACCCGAGCCCGATGGGCTGGCAGCAGCGCGACTGGTATCTGCCGCCGGAGCTGCGCGCGCCGCTCTTCGACGGGGCGGGCAACATCGGCCCGACCGTGTGGTGGGACGGGCGGATCGCCGGCGGGTGGGCGCAGGGCAAGGACGGCGTCGTCCGGTGGCGGCTGCTCGCGGACGTCGGCCGGGAGGGCGCGGCCGCCGTCGAGGCGTCGGCCGCGCGGCTCCAGGAGTGGGTGGGCGAGGCGCGGGTCACCCCCCGCTTCCGTACTCCTCTGGAGAAGGAGCTGGCGGGCCCGGCCCCGGCCAGGAAGTGAGTGAACTGACGTGCGCCGCCCGCCCGTTGGGCAAGACAACGGGTGGGCGGCGCACGTGGCTGTCAGCGGCTGTAGCGCATCAGCGCGCGCACCATGTGGCAGGTGGTGTCCGACGGCGGATGGATACCGACGCGCTCCGCCGTGCTCCGTATCGTCCGGTTGTGGGCCTGGTTCGGGAGGTAGACGCCCGAGTCGAGCAGGGCGATCGCGAGGCGCATGGCCTTGAGGCGGCGGTTGTGCGTGATGTACCAGTCACGCGGCCGTCCCGCGGGCAGGGCCTTCTTCGTGAGTGGCTTGCAGGGCAGGTCGATCAGCATCGGTGCGGCAGCGGGCACAGACATCCTCCTGTCGCGGGAGGGAGACCTTCCGAGGCCCTCCGCGGCCCCGGGCGCTCCCTCGAACACTGCCTCAATTCTACTGCCGGGCACTGACAATAGCCGCTGGCCACAAGGCCTTTCCCGTACCTTTGGCCCCATGGAAATCTGGATCAACCCCGCCTGTTCGAAGTGCCGCAGCGCACTCTCCCTGCTCGACGCGGAGGGAGCCGACTACACGGTGCGGCGCTACCTGGAGGACGTGCCGTCCGAGGACGACATCCGCGCCGTTCTGGAGCGGCTCGGGCTCGAACCGTGGGACATCACGCGGACGCAGGAGGCCGACGCGAAGGAGCTCGGCCTGAAGGACTGGGCGCGGGACGCGGGTTCGCGCGACCGGTGGATCGCGGCGCTCTCCGCGCACCCGAAGCTCATCCAGCGGCCGATCATCACGGCGGAGGACGGAACGGCCGTGGTGGCGCGCAGCGAGGACGCGGTCCGGGACGCGCTCGGACGCCACTGAGACGCGAGGGGCTCATCCGCGGCCCCAACTCTCATGTGACGTACGTTACTTGAGCTTCTCCTGGGTCGGTTGAGTTCTGCCCTCCAGTTACCCGTACGTAACGGTGCGCGCACCGACGTTCGTAACGACGGCAGGAGGCGGACATGTCCCGCAGGAGAAGGATGGGCCCCCGGAAGAAGGCCGCGCTCGCGGTGAGCGCGGCCCTCGTCGCCGGTGGCGCGGCGTTCGCGCTCGCGAGTACGGGCAATGCTGCGCCGGTCGCGCAGAACGCCCAGGTCTGCCAGGGCCTGGAGACCGCGATCGCCAACAACCAGAAGTTCATCGACGGGCAGCGGGCCGCCCCGGACGCGCAGTCCGAGGCCCGCATCGCCAACCGGGAAGCGGTCATCGCGGAGATCCGGCGCAAGGAGGCGGCGTCCGGCTGCGAGGCCGGGGACGGGGCGCAGGCCGGGGCCGGCGCTGATGACGCCGCCGGAGCCGGTTCCGATGACGCGGCCGGCGGTATGGAGACGGTGACCGCCGCGCCGCCGGACACCGTCACCGCCGAACCCGATCCCACGGACGCGGCCGGCGGCGCCGGTGACGCAGGAGGGGACGCCGCCGGTGAGCAGGTCTGTGCCGGTTCGACCGTGACGCTGTCCGGTGAGGGCGGCGCGCCCGCCGCGTCCAGCGGGCAGTTCCCCGCCGGGACGAAGCTCAAGGTCACCAACCTGGACAACGGCAAGTCCACGTCCGTCGAGGTCACATCCGTCTCCGGGAGCTGCGTCCTGCTGAACAACTCGGCGTTCGAGCAGGTCCGCGAACCGGGCAAATTCCTCATCCGCAACGCACGTGTCGAGAAGGTGGGCTGACCTCACAGGCCCACCAGGCCCACGGCCCCGGCCCGCGCGCGTGCCCCCATGACGTGCGCGGGCCGGGGCCGTCCGGCGAAACGTGACTCCGGCCACAGAAGGGCCCGGGTAACACGGGGTTCACATACGGGCAACGGACGGGAAATCGCCTGTTGACAGTCTGCGGAGCAGCACACCGAGGCGCCGCACCCGCACATGACTGCGCCGTACAGACCCACCCGAAGGATGTGGCCCCGTGACGTTCAAGGCTGAGTACATCTGGATCGACGGCACCCAGCCGACGGCCAAGCTCCGTTCGAAGACGAAGATTGTCGCGGGTTCCGCGCCGGCGCTCGAAGAGCTGCCGATCTGGGGCTTCGACGGTTCGAGCACCAGCCAGGCCAAGGGCCACGCCTCCGACCGCGTGCTGCGTCCCGTCGCCTCCTACCCGGACCCGATCCGCGGCGGCGACGACATCCTCGTCATGTGCGAGGTCCTGAACATCGACATGACGCCGCACGAGTCCAACACGCGTGCCGCGCTCGCCGAGGTCGCGGAGCAGTTCGCCGCCCAGGAGTCGATCTTCGGCATCGAGCAGGAGTACACGTTCTTCGAGGGCGAGCGCCCGCTCGGCTTCCCCGTGGGCGGCTTCCCGGCCGCGCAGGGCGGCTACTACTGCGGTGTCGGCGCGGACGAGATCTTCGGCCGTGACGTCGTCGAGGCGCACCTGGACAACTGCCTCAAGGCGGGCCTCGGGATCTCCGGCATCAACGCCGAGGTCATGCCCGGCCAGTGGGAGTTCCAGGTCGGCCCGCTCGCCCCGCTCGAGGTCTCCGACCAGCTGTGGGTGGCCCGCTGGCTGCTGTACCGCACCGCCGAGGACTTCAACATCTCCGCGACCCTCGACCCGAAGCCGGTCAAGGGCGACTGGAACGGCGCCGGCGCGCACACCAACTTCTCCACGAAGGCGATGCGCGAGGGTTACGAGGCGATCATCACCGCGTGCGAGTCGCTCGGCGAGGGCTCGAAGCCGATGGACCACGTCAAGAACTACGGCGCGGGCATCGACGACCGTCTGACGGGTCTGCACGAGACCGCCCCGTGGAACGAGTACAGCTACGGCGTCTCCGACCGCGGTGCCTCGGTCCGCATCCCGTGGCAGGTCGAGAAGGACGGCAAGGGCTACATCGAGGACCGCCGTCCGAACGCGAACGTCGACCCGTACGTCGTGACGCGCCTGATCGTCGACACCTGCTGCACCGCTCTGGAGAAGGCCGGCCAGGTCTGATCCGCGGCACCTGATTCCCGAAGGGCGCCCACCGGTCCGGTGGGCGCCCTTCGCGTCGCCGCGCACCTCGGACAGCGTCAAGTTCACGCCAAGGCGCCGTCCGACCGGTGAGAGGGGGGTCCTGCCCCGCGCCCCCGTCTGCTTCAATGGGGCTATGGCCAGCTTCCACGACACCGCGACGGGTCGCCACGACCTCGAGCCCTTCTGGCCTTCCCGTCAGCACCACGACTTCGACCGGGTGTGTTGCCGCGCGGAGAACGCGCAGGCCCTCTAAAGCCGATTCACCCCGGCGTTCGGCCCGCGCGCACGACGTAGGTCCTTCTGCGACCTCGCAGTTCTCGACGATCTCGATGACTCCTCGCGCGAAAGAGTTGACCACTCATGGCGAACACCCGTTCCTTCACCACCGCTTCCTCTGTGACCTCCGCCCCCTCCCCCGTCGCCTCCGGCCGCCACCGGCTGCGCGCCGTCGACCGGGACGAGGATTGGGGTCTCCCCCGCTCGAACGCAGTTGAGAGCTTGGGGAACGATGTCGCCGACTTCCTGCCGCCGGGCGCGACCTGGCTGCCCGCTCCCCCGCACACCCTGCCCACGCTGCCGGGCCGGCCCCCGATGATCGGCTACCTGGTCCTCGTACCGGCGGACCAGCAGCCGCTGCTCCCGGTGCCCGACGAGCCCGGGCGGCGGCGGCCCGAAGCCGCGCCGCAGGACAGCGACACCGCCACCGACGCGCTCGTCCGCATCGACGACACACAGCGCACCGCGCAGGTCGACGGGCGTCAACTCGACCTGACCTACCTGGAGTTCGAGCTGCTCGCGCACCTGGTCGCGCATCCGCACCGGGTGCACACCCGCGACCAGCTCGTGACCACGGTGTGGGGCTACGGGCACGTGGGCGACGGACGGACGGTCGACGTCCATGTCGCGCGGCTGCGGCGCAAGCTCGGGGCCGAGCACCGTCAGGTGATCCAGACGGTGCGGCGGGTCGGCTACAAGTACGCCCCGCCGGCCGCGCGTTGACCGTCGAGCGGAGCGCCGTCCGTCGGCCGTCCCCAGCCGAACAGTTCTCCCACGGGCAGAAACGGATTCCCTGACGCGTCCCGAGCGGGCAGAGTCACCGGCATGAAACTTCTGGTACTCGGCGGTACGGAATTCGTGGGGCGCGCAGTGGTGGAGGCCGCGGTCGCCCGGTCCTGGGACGTGACGGTCTTCCACCGCGGGCAGCACGCGGCGCCCCAAGGGGTGCGGTCCCTGCACGGGGACCGCACCGCGGACGGCGGGCTCGCCGCGCTCGCGGAGAGCGAGGGCGAGTGGGACGTCGTCGTGGACACCTGGGGGGCGGCGCCCCGCGTGGTCCGCGACTCCGCCCGGCTGCTCGCAGGGCGCGCGGGCCGCTACGTATACGTGTCGACCTCGTCCGTGTACACGTGGGCGCCCCCGCCCGGCTACACCGAGGACGCCCCGGTCGTCGACGGTGCCTCGCCCGACGCGGAACGGACGGACTACGCGCGGGACAAGCGGGGCGGCGAGCTCGCGGCGGTCGAAGCGTTCGGCGCCGGGCGTGCGCTGCTCGTGCGGTGCGGGCTGATCCTCGGCCCGTACGAGAACATCGGCCGGCTCCCGTGGTGGCTGGGGCGGATCGCGCGCGGCGGCCCCGTGCTCGCACCCGGCCCCCGCGAACTGCCGCTCCAGTACATCGACGTACGCGACCTCGCCACCTGGGTCCTCGATGCGGCACAGGCCGGACTGAGCGGCCCGTACACCGTGATCAGCCCCTCCGGGCACACGACCATGGGCGGGCTGCTCGACGCCTGCATCCGGGCCACCGGGGTCGACGCCGAACTGCGCTGGACCGCTCCCGAGGTGATCGCCGCGGCGGGTATCGAGCCGTGGATGCAGCTGCCGGTGTGGGTGCCGCCGGGCGGTGACATGCATGCCGCGATGCACAGCGGTGACGTGGCGAAGGCGGTCGCGGCCGGGCTGCGCTGCCGGCCCGTCGAGGAGACCGTCGCCGACACCTGGGCCTGGCTGGAGTCCATCGGCGGGAAGGCCCCGCAGCGCCCGGACCGGCCGGTGCTCGGCCTCGACCCGGCGACGGAGGCGAAGGTCCTGGCGGGCTGAAGCCCCGGGCGGTCCCTGGGGGTGGTGCCAGATACACCCCCAGGAAGGGTGCCCGGCCCCATGCCCCGTACGGCCCCGGCCGGGGAGACTGGGGGCGTACGGGTCGGGCGGTGGACGGAGAGCGGGATGGACGCGTCGAGTGCCTTCGGCGGGCGGGCGCGCCGCGCCCTGGTGGCGGGGGCGCGTGGCCTCGCGCTCGCCGTCGTGGGGTTCGCCGGGTCGCTCACCCTCTTCGTGCTGTCCGTCCTGTCGATCGTGTTCATCGTCCTGGGTGTCGGCGTACTCACCACTCCTGCCGTGCTCTGCCTGGTCAGGTCCTGGGCGAACCGGCGGCGCGTCCTCGCCGCCGAGTGGTACGGGATCCGCGTCCCGGCGCTGTACCGGCCCTTCCCCGCCGATGTCCGGACCGGGCTCGTCGGGCAGGCGGAGCGCTGCCGGCTGATGCTCGGTGACCCGGCGACCTGGCGGGACCTGCTCTGGCTGCTCGTCGACATGACGGCCGGGTTCGTGACCGCGCTGCTGCCGGCCGCGGTCATCTTCTATCCGCTGGAGGGGTACGCCCTCGCGGCCGGCCTGTGGCGGGTCTTCACGGACGGCACGTACGTCGGCTGGTGGTACGGGTTCGTGCCCATCAGCGGCCAGGGCTCCGCGTTCGCGGCCGCCGGCCTCGCCAACGCGCTCCTCGTGGCCGGTTACTTCACGGCCCCTGTGCTGCTGCGCGCCCACTTCCAGCTCGCCCGGGCCGTCCTCACCCCGGACGAGGGCGAACTGGCCGCCCGCGTCGAGGTGTTGACGCAGACGCGGCGCGACGCGGTCGACACCTCGGCCGCGGAGCTGCGCCGTATCGAGCGCGACCTGCACGACGGCGCGCAGGCCCGCCTCGTCGCCATGGGCATGGATCTCGGCACGATCGAGGCGCTGATCGAGAAGAACCCGCAGAAGGCCAAGGAGCTGCTCGCGCAGGCCCGCAGATCCTCCGCCGACGCCCTCACCGAGCTGCGCGACCTGGTCCGCGGTATCCATCCGCCGGTCCTCGCCGAGCGCGGCCTCGGTGACGCGGTGAAGGCGCTCGCGCTGCGGCTGCCGGTCGCCACCGACGTCGACGTGGACCTGCCGGGCCGCGCCGAGGCGCCCGTCGAGTCGGCGGCGTACTTCGCCGTCAGCGAGGTCCTCACGAACGCCGTCAAGCACTCGGGGGCCGACCGCCTCTGGGTCGACGTGCACCACACCGGGGAGACGGGCATGCTGCGGATCTCCGTCACCGACAACGGCAAGGGCGGGGCGAGTGTCGGGGCGGGGTCGGGGCTGAGCGGGATCGAGCGCCGGCTCGGTACATTCGACGGCGTCCTCGCCGTCAGCTCCCCCGCGGGCGGTCCGACCATGGTGACGATGGAGCTTCCTTGCGCGTTGTCCTAGCCGAAGATCTCTTCCTGCTCCGGGACGGCCTGGTGCGGATGCTGGAGGCGTACGACTTCGAGGTCGCCGCGGCCGTCGAGAGCGGGCCCGAACTGACCAAGGCGCTGGCCGAGTTGGAGCCGGACGTCGCGGTCGTCGACGTACGGCTGCCGCCCTCGCACACGGACGAGGGGCTGCAGTGTGCGCTGGCCGCGCGGCGGGCGCGGCCAGGGCTGCCGGTCCTCGTCCTGTCGCAGCACGTGGAGCAGCTGTACGCGCGCGAGCTGCTCGCCGACGGGAACGGCGGGATCGGCTATCTGCTGAAGGACCGGGTGTTCGACGCGGACCAGTTCATCGACGCGGTGCGCCGGGTCGCCGCGGGCGGGACCGCGATGGACCCGCAGGTGATCCAGCAGCTCCTCTCGCGGCGGGCCGCCGATGCGCCGCTCGGCGGTCTCACACCGCGCGAAATGGAGGTTCTGGAACTCATGGCGCAGGGCCGGTCGAATGCGGCCATCGCGGGCCAACTCGTCGTCACGGAACGGGCGATCGCGAAACACACCTCCAATATCTTTCTGAAGCTGGGACTTCCGGTGTCGGACGACGACAACCGGCGGGTTCTCGCCGTCATCGCCTATCTGGATCAGGGCCGTTGAGATTCCGCCGGGAAATCACCGGTGCTCTCTTTGAACAAGGGGCCCGTGTGTTGCGTACGTAGCTCCATGGGACGCACATCACGAAAACGGCGCTCGTCACTCGCGACGCGCATGACGGTCGCGTCGGCCGCACTGCTCCTGGGTGGAGGAGGGCTGGTCGCGGTGAACGTCTACGCGTCCGCCCACGAGGAGAACCCGGCGCAGCGCGGCGACGGCGCGCAGCAGCAACAACAGCAGGTCGCCACCATCGACTGCCCCGACGTGGGCAACGGGCTCTCCGACGTGCCGGACGCCGCGCGGTCGGAGGTCGACGGCGAACTGGCCACGATGGACAGCCAGATCACCGAGTCGTACCAGCGCCTCGCGGCCTCGCGGGACGCGGCGGCGCGGGATCCGCAGTTCGTACAGAACAGCATTCTGCAGCCGTTGAAGGAGCGGCGTTCGAACCTCATCGACCGGATCGGCCTGGAGATCAGCCGGGCCGGCGGCACGGCCCCCGAGGGCATGAAGGACCTCGCGGCCTGCACGGCCAGGTCGGCCGGCACCGACGGCAGCCCCCCGGCCGGCTCCGCCGCACCGTCCGCCCCCGCGGACGGCGGCCAGGGAGACGGTGGCCAGGGAGACGGTGGCCAACAGGACGGCGGCCAGCAAGGGGACGGCGGTCAGCAGGGCGGCGGACAGGACGGCGGTCAGGGCGGCGGTCAGCAGAACGGCAACGGCCCCGACGCCTCCGACTTCGTCGACATCAACTCCGTCCAGCCCAACGTGAACAAGCCGCCCAACCAGCAGGCCGCCTCCCGCGGCACGTTCACCACGAAATGCGGGCGGAACGAGAACGGCAAGTTCAATCCCGACAACGTCATCGTGGCGCCGGGTGTGAGCAATGGCGCGCACCATATGCACGACTACGTGGGAAATCAGGCGAACGACGCTTTCGCGAGTGACGACGATCTTGCGAATGGCGACACGAGCTGTCGCAATCAGGGCGACAAGTCGACCTATTACTGGCCTGTTCTGCGCCTCCAGAACGGAAAGGACGAGAACGACGCGCAGGCCGACGGCGGCGGCAAGGACCAGAATGTCGGCGAGATCCAGACACCTGCCTCGGTCACGCTGAAGTTCGTGGGAAATCCGACCGGCAAGGTCGTCGCCATGCCGCGGTTCCTGCGCATCATCACCGGTGACGCCAAGGCCTTCACCAACGGCGACGCGAACGCGAACGCGTCCTGGAGCTGCACCGGCTTCGAGGACCGCCAGCTCAAGGACAAGTACCCGATCTGCCCCGAGGGCAGCAAGGTCGTGCGGTCGTTCAAGTTCCAGAGCTGCTGGGACGGGCGCAACACCGACAGCGCCAACCACCGAACGCACGTGGCCTTCGCCGACCCGGCCAGCGGGGCCTGCCCGCAGGGCTTCCAGGCGATCCCCCAGCTGCAGCAGCGCATCGTGTACGACGTCCCGCCCGGCCCCGGCTTCGCCGTCGACTCGTTCCCCGAGCAGCTGCACAAGCCCGTGACCGACCACGGCGACTTCATCAACGTCTTCGACGACGGCCTGATGAAGCGCGTCGCGAACTGCATCAACCGGGGTCAGCGCTGTACCTGACGGCCTGACCCCCCGTCGACTGCTGCGCGGTCAGCTCGCGCGGTGACCGTCAGTGCCCGGAGTGCCCGTCCTCCTCGTGACCCCCGCCACCGCTACTCCCCGAGTGGTGCGAGGAGGACTTCTCCACGGTCCCGCCGAGCCGACCGCGCAGCGCTGTGACCGCCTTGTCGGCGCCGACGGCGATCCAGCGGCGGCCGACCAGATAGGTGCCGCCGTAGTCGTCGGCCTGGTCGAGCCACTCGGCCTGGCCGCGGTCGGTGGCGAAGGTCGCGAGGATGTAGCGGTCCCGGCCGTCGCCGCAGGTGGCCTGGCGCAGCTCGTCGGCGTCCGTCTGGATGTCGGGCCTGCACTTCGCCTTGGCGGCGAGCTGTTCCAGGCTGCCGGTCGCGGTCTTCGGCACGCCGTCGGCGCTCGATCCGCAGCCGGTCAGGACCGCCAGCGAGACCATCGCCCCGGTCACCCATATGCGCCGCGTGCGTCGCGTCATTCCCATCGTTTCCTTCCGTCCCGTGCGGCGACACGAATTCGCCAGCTCCGTGCACAGCGTTGAGCAAGGGGGGTCACAGGGTTACCGTGCGCCGCACCATCCGACGCAGGGGGCACACCTATGACCGCACCGTCGCGACGTTCCGTCCTCGGCACCGCCGGCGCCATCGGCCTGGGAGCCGCCGCGGGGTTCCCCGTCACGGCTCACGCCGCCGAGGGCCCTGCCTTCGATACGGCTCCCGTACGCTCCGCACTCAAAAGACTGCTCCCGGGTCACGCGGACCAGTTCCGTCTCAGGTTCCTCTCCCCGCAGGGCGGCGGCGACCGGTTCCGGGTGACGGGCACGCGGGGGAGCGTCGAGGTGGCCGGCACGACACCGGCCGTGCTGCTCAAGGGAGTTCACTGGTATCTCAAGTACGTCTGCGGGGCGCACATCGCGTGGAACGGCAGCCAGCTCGACCTGCCGAAGACCCTGCCGGCGCCCCCGCGCCCCCTGGCGAGATCCACCGCGCTCCCCCACCGGTTCGCCCTCAACGACACGAACGACGGCTACACCGCGCCGTACGCGGACTGGCCGTACTGGGAGCGGATGATCGACGTCCTCGCGCTGCACGGGTGCAACGAGGTCCTCGTCATCGCGGGCACGGAGGCCGTGTACGAGCGCGTCCTGAAGGACTTCGGGTACAGCGACGCGGAGTCGCGCGCCTGGCTGCCGGCGCCCACCCACCAGCCGTGGTGGCTCCTGCAGAACCTGTCGGGGTACGGCGGACCGCTCTCGCCCGAGCTCATCGCCAAGCGCGTCGACCTGGGCCGCAGGATCACGGACAGGCTGCGCGAGCTCGGCATGTCGCCCGTGTTCCCCGGCTACTACGGGCACGTCCCCCACGGCTTCGTGGAGCGCAACGGCGGCGACGCGCACGTCGTTCCGCAGGGCACCTGGCACGGCTTCGACCGGCCCGACTGGCTCGACCCGCGCACTCAGTCCTTCGCCGACGTCGCCGCCTCCTTCTACGGACATCAGCGGGACCTGTTCGGCGCGGCCGGGCACTTCAAGATGGACCTGCTGCACGAGGGCGGCACAGCCGGTGACGTGCCCGTGCCGGACGCGGCGCGCGGCGTCGAGAAGGCCCTGCAGAAGGCGCACCCGGGAGCCACGTGGGTGATTCTCGGCTGGGAGGCCAACCCGCTGCCCGCGCTCATCGACGCGATCGACAGGAAGCGCATGCTGATCGTCGACGGCGTCTCCGACCGCTTCACGACCGTCACCGACCGCGAGAAGGACTGGGGCGGCACGCCCTACGCCTTCGGCACGATCCCGAACTTCGGCGGGCGGACCACCATCGGCGCCCGCGCGCACATCTGGAACGAGAAGTTCTTCGCGTGGCGCGACAAGCCGGGCAGCGCGCTCGCCGGCACGGCCTTCATGCCGGAGGGCACCGACCGCGACCCGGCCGCCTTCGAGCTGTTCTCCGAACTCGCCTGGACCGAGGGCAAGGTGGACCGGGCGGCCTGGTTCTCCGGGTACGCCGACTTCCGTTACGGAGGCCGGGACGCGGACGCGCGGGCCGCCTGGCGCGCCCTGCACGACACCGCGTACCAGCACACGGCGGTGGAGCGCAGCGACGCGCACGACTCGCTGTTCTGTGCCCGTCCCGATCTGGCCGCGAACCGGGCCGCCGAGTACGCGCCCCGCGCCCTGGCCTACGACCCGGGCCGCTTCGACGCGGCCCTGAGCGGGCTGCTCGGCGTGGCCGGCGGGCTGCGGAGCTCCGCCGCGTACAAGTACGACCTGGTGGACGTGGCGCGGCAGGCGCTCGCGCACCGCTCGCGTCAGCTCCTGCCGCAGCTGCGGGCCGCGTACGCGAGGAAAGACCGGGACGCCTTCCGGAGCCTGGCGACGCTGTGGCTGAAGCTGATGCGGCTGTCAGACGACGTGACGGGGACGCATCCGGCGTTCCTGCTCGGGCCGTGGATCGACGACGCGCGGCGGCTCGCGCCGAGCGACGCCGAGCGCGCCGAGTTCGAGCGCACGGCGAAGGTGCTCATCACGGTGTGGGGCGACCGCGCCACGTCCGACCCGGGGAACCTGCACGAGTACGCCAACCGCGAGTGGCACGGCCTGATGTCCGACTTCTACGTGCCGCGCTGGCAGAAGTGGCTGGACGCCCTGGAGGACGCGCTGGCCACGGGGTCGGCGCCCGCGGCCGTCGACTGGTACGCGTTCGAGGAGCCGTGGACCAGGGAGCGCAAGGACTATCCGCTGCGGCCCATCGGGGACGCGTACAAGACGGCCACGCACGTACGTGACGTGCTCGCGCGGGCGCCCTACCAGGGCTCGCTGTCCGTCACCGCCCAGCCGACCGCGTTCCCTCCCGGCGGGCACGCGCGCGTGGAGGCCGCTTTCCGCAACGTCAACGGGCTGCGGGCAACCGGGCGCGTGGACTTCACGCTGTCCGGCCTCGATGCCGCGCCCGAGGGCTCCACGTCCCTGGCGAGCGTCGTGCCCGCGGGCACGGGCACGGTCCGCTGGCAGGCGAGCGCTCCCGGCACGCCCCTGGACCGGCCGCTGCGCCCACTGCCGTACGAGCTCACCGTGCGGTACGGGCCACGGGGCGAGGACCGGGTGACGTCGGTCCACACGGGGACGCTCTTCGAGGCCGGGCCGCTCGACGGCGCCTGGCGGACCGTCACCGACAATGCCGCCGTCTTCGGGCAGTTGGGCAACCGGTACGCGATCGACGGGGCGGGCGCCGACCTGTGGAAGGGAACCACGGAGTTCGGCTCGGCGTACCGCGAGGGCGCCTTCACGGACGGGTCGTCGGTCGAGGTCACGGTGACCGCGCAGGCCGCCACGGGCCCGTGGGCGCGGGCCGGCCTCATCGTCCGCAACTCCCTGGCGACACCCGGCTCCCCGGGCTTCCTGAACCTCTCCGGGACGCCGTCCAACGGGGTCGTGCTGTCGTACGACACGAACGGGGACGGCACGCTCGACACGTACCGGCGCATCACCGGGATCAAGGCGCCGGTGAGGCTGAGGCTGACCCGGTCCGGCGGCTCGTACACGGGTGAGTGCTCGACGGACGACGGGACGACCTGGCGGACCGTCGCGACCGTGGCGGTGCCGGGGGCGGCGACGACGCAGGACGTGGGGCTGTTCATGACGGCGACGAACGGGGGCGGCGGGGCGCGCGGCACCGTGGAGTTCGGGGGCTGGCAGCTCGGGTAGCAGCGGGCCCTGGGCCAGAATAGGCGGGACAAAAGCCGTGAATCCGGTCACGGCTGTGACATCTGGAGTCCCGCCCATGCCCGCGATCCCTGCCACCACCGTCGCCAACCTCCGTGACCTCGGCGGGATCCCCCTGCCCGGCGGACGCACCGTACGCCCGGGCCTCGCCCTGCGGTCCGGGCAGCTCGACCGGCTCGACCCCGCAACCGATCCGGCGTTCGCCGCGCTCGGCATCCGCACGATCATCGACTTCCGCACCAACGGCGAGCGCGCCTCCTACCCCGACCACGTCCCCGACGGCGTCCATGTCCTGGTCGCGGACGCGCTCGCCGACAAGATCGCCCAGACCGGGGCCGCGCCCGCCGCCGCACAGCTCAAGCATGTCCTGTCCGACCCGGCGCTCGCCGACGAGAAACTCGGCGGCGGGCGCGCCGAGTCGCTCTTCGCCGACACCTACCGCGCCCTCGTCTCCACGAAGTCCGCGCGGGCCGCCTACCGCACGCTCCTGACCGAACTGGCCGACCCCGACGCGGGCCCGCTGCTCTTCCACTGCACCGCGGGCAAGGACCGCACCGGCTGGGCCACGACGGTCGTACTGACGCTCCTCGGCGCGGACCAGGCGGCCCTGGAGACGGAGTACCTGTCGGTCAACTCGGCGGTACGGGAGGCCTTCGCGCCGCTGGTCGAGGGGTTCACCGCGCAGGGCGGCGACCCGGAGATCGCGCTCGCGCTGATCGGCGTACGTGCGGCGTACCTGCACGCCGCGCAGGACGAGGTGGCGGTGCAGTACGGGGACTTCGAGACATACGTGCGCGAGGGGCTCGAGGTGCCGGACGAGGCGGTGGAGCGGATCCGGAAGCGGCTGACGGCCGGGTGACGCGGGGGTGCGAGGGCTCGGGGCGCTGGCGACGTGGGACCCCGGGGGCGCGGGGTCTCGGCGAAACCCCTGTGCCGCGTGGG
This sequence comes from Streptomyces sp. NBC_01003, assembly GCF_045162695.1. Classification (NCBI taxonomy): domain Bacteria; kingdom Bacillati; phylum Actinomycetota; class Actinomycetes; order Kitasatosporales; family Streptomycetaceae; genus Streptomyces; species Streptomyces sp. NBC_01003. The sequence continues at coordinate 7,073,670 of NZ_CP108707.1, read as the reverse complement.
CACATCCGTGCCAAGGTGACCCGATGAGCAGCGAAGACTGGGAAGCACGCCTGACCGCGGCGTGGGCGAGCATCGACGACTACGACGAGTCCACCGCGGGCGACTTCCGCGCCGCCATCGACGACCTCGTCGCCGAGCTGCCGGACGACAGCCCGGTCGGCCCGTTCGAGCGCGGCAGCGCCTTCGACTCGACCGGCCACTCGGACCGGGCCGTGCCGCTGTACCAGGAGGCCCTGAAGCTCGGCCTGTCCGGCTACCGGGGCCGCCGCGCGAAGATCCAGCTCTCCAGCTCCCTGCGCAACATCGGCCGGCCCGAGGAGGGTGTGGCGCTTCTCACGCCCGAACTCGACGCGCCCTCCGACGAGTTGGACGACGCCGTGCGCGCCACGCTGGCGTTGTGCCTGTCCAGCCTGGGCCGGGACCGCGAGGGCCTGTCGCTGGCGCTCGGCGCACTGGCGCCCCATCTGCCCCGATACCAGAGGTCGATGGCGAATTACGCCCGCCTGCTGGTCGAACCGGAGCCGGAGCCGGGGTGACGCCGTGAAGTGACCATCCGACGATTCGCTCGTTCAGCTGAACGTGCAGTCGAAGGTGCAGTCACAGGATGTCGTCCCCCGTCCCGGTCCGGTCGTCGACGTGGAGCAGGCCGAGGCCGCTCTCGTCGAGCACTACCCGCGGCTCGTCCGGCTCGCCTACCTGGTGCTCCCGCCCAGCCTCGGCCGCAACCGCCGGGTGCTCACGGCACACTCCCTGACCCAGCGCGCCCTGCCGCGCGCCCGCGCCTCGGCCGACGCCGCGGCCGTGCCGGCACCCCGCACCGCCGAAGGGCGCAACGGCGATCCGGGCTACGGCTTCGTACGGCTCCGGGTCCTGCGCACCGCGCTCGACGCCGGCCGCCCGCTGCGGCGCAGGGCCTGGCCGCGGCGCTCGCAGCTGCCGCCACTGCTCCCCCAGGTGTGGGGCCTGCGGCTCTTCCCGCGCTCGGGCGGGGCCGACGAACTGGCCCTGGACCAGGGGCTGTCCGCGCTCAGCGGCCCCGGCCGCGCCGCGTTCGTCCTGCGCGGCCTCGAACGGCTCGACGACAGCGCCGTGCGGAACATGCTGGGTGCGGCCGGCGCCGAGGACCCGGACGCGGCGCTCGCCGAGGCGGACGGCGTGACCATGCCGGCAGGGAAGGACACGCTCGCCCTCCTGGAGTCGACGGAGTTCGACCCGTGTTCGCTCCAGGCCAGGCCGCCGGACCTGATGCGGCGCAGGCAGCATGTGAAGGCCGTGATCGCGGCCGCCGCGGCGACGCTGGTGTGCGGGGCGCTGCTCGGCCTGCCGGGCGGCGGCTGGGGCCCTGAGGGGGCCGCGGCGCCCGCCTACGCGCAGAACCCGGCGGACCTGGCCGCCCTGGATCCCGGCAAGTTGACGAGGGTCCCGGCCACGGCGTGGCAGACGTCGGCCCGTACGGACTTCTCGGTGTGGCCCGCGCGCGGCTCCCTGACCGGCGACCGGCCGCTGCTGCGGCGCGCCCTCGCGGTCTGGGCGCGGCCCGGCGGCTCCGTCCAGGTCTCCGCGACACCGGGCACCCAGGCCGGCGCCCCGCCCGGACCCCCGCAGCTGCTGTACGCGGGCGAGGTCGACCAGGCGCGGATCGTGCTGTTCTACGACGGTCTTCGCATCGTGCGGTACGCGGAGCCCAAGGACGGCACGAGCGGCGCCGCGCTCGACTTCGCGCGGGCGGACGGCGCCACGGGCCCGGAGACGGGCGCCCTGGTCGTGGACCGGGCCGACGGCAACGTGCGCTATCTGACGGCGCCCTGGGTGCGCAGCGCCGCCGTGCGGAACCTGCTGAAACCGTCGGCGGCGCCGATGCCGCTCGGCCGCGCCCCCGACGGCGTGACGGCCCCGTTCGCCAGCCCCGCGCTCGCCCGCGACTGCACGTCGTGGAACACGCTCGCCCTGCGGGACGACGCGGGCACCCGCCTCTCCACCGACCTCGGCGAGCTCGTGCCCGCGCATCTCACGGCGGGCCGTCCCGGCGCTCCGCGCGAGGCGGTCGCGGCCGACTGGCAGCACTCGGCGTGCTCCCTCACCTCCGTACGCTCGCACGGCGTGCGCACCGTCAACTCCTGGGCGTACGCACGCCAGCAGCTCCCCGAGGGCAGCGGCGCGGCGGACTGGGCGTGCGCGCGGGCCGACACCTGGCGGGGCGGCGGAGCGCGGACGCTGGCCCTGTTCACGGCGCCCGGCGGGACGACGGCGGCGGTCGCCGCGAAGTCGGAGGGGACCCCGGCCTGCGGCAGCCGGGACCCGCTGGTCCTCGCGGGCGTGCTGTGGAAGTCACGGGGAGGCACCTGGTACGTGGTGGCCGCCGCGAGCAAGCAGGTCACGTCGATCGCGTCGTCGGGCGGCGCCCGGGCCGCGGACAACATCCTCGCCGCGCCCACCCGGCAGGGGGCCAGGACGAAGCTGACCGGCCGCACGGCGACGGGCCGCGAGGTGGGCGCCCTGCGCTGAACCCCCGGCGCCCCAGCGGACACCCCTTGCTGACACCTCCGTAAAGAAATCGGCGCACGAGGGGTGTACCCGCCCCCTACCCGTCAGTACATTGACGCCATGTCTAATACGCAGAGCCGGGCACCGCGGCCCGTCGCTGACGAGCGCGTCGCGCTCAAGGCACGCAGGGTCTCCTTCTCCTGGGACAGGACCCCGCTGCACTGGATCCCGGACGACCCGTTCACCACGCACACGATCAACGTGCTGCATCTCCTGCTGCCCGCCGGAGAGCGCTGGTTCGTGCACGTCTACAAGCAGGTCCTGCCGTACATCCGCGACGACCGGCTCCGCGAGGACGTGATCGGGTTCATCGGCCAGGAGGCCATGCACTCGCAGGCCCACGACGAGGTGCTGCCGCACCTCAAGGAGCAGGGGCTCGACCCGACCCCGTACACCGCGCAGGTCGACTGGTTCTTCGAGAAGCTGCTCGGTGACCGGACGCTGCCGCCGGGGCGGGCGCGCGAGTGGTGGCTGATGGAGCGGGTCGCGCTCATCGCCGCGATCGAGCACTACACGGCGTTCCTCGGCGACTGGGTACTCAACGCGGACGAGCTGGACCGCAAGGGCGCGGACCCCACGATGCTGGACCTGCTGCGCTGGCACGGCGCGGAGGAGGTCGAGCACCGCTCGGTCGCCTTCGAGCTGTTCGAGCACGTCGACGGCGACTACCGGCGCCGGGTGCGGACCTGGGCGCTCGCGTTCTCGGCGCTGATGTTCCTGTGGCAGCGCGGGGCCCGCTTCTTCATGGAGAACGACCCGACGGTGCTCGACGGCAAGGCGTCGTTCAAGGAGTTCTACCAGGGCGGGAAGCGGGGCGTCCTGCCCTCCACGGCCGCCATGGTGAAGTCCATCCCGCGCTATCTCAGCCGCTCCTACCACCCCTCCCAGGAGGGCAGCACCGCGCAGGCGGTCGCCTATCTGGCCACCTCCCCCGCCGCGACGGCGGCGGAAGCCCGGACCTCGAACGGAGCCGTCTGACCATGCCCCGCCCCCGCACCCCACGGCTGCGTACCGTCCTGCTCGTCACCGGCTCCGCCCTGCTGGCGCGCCGCGCCCTGCGCCGCCGCATCCAGGCGTCCCCGCTGTGGCCGATGCCCGCGCTCGACGAGCCGGTCTCGGGCCGTCCGCGCGCGCGTGCCCTGCGGCTCCTCGTCACGCGGCACGAGTCCGTCGCCGACGGTGTCGTCCAACTGCGCCTCGAGGGTCAGGACCTGCCCGCCTGGGAACCGGGCGCGCATCTCGACCTCGTCCTGCCGTCGGGGCTGATCCGGCAGTACTCGCTGTGCGGTGACCCCGAGGACACCTCGTCGTACACCGTGGCGACGCGGCTCATCGAGGACGGCAGGGGCGGCTCGCGCGAGGTGCACGAGCAGCTGCAGGAGGGGTCGGAGGTCGAGGTGCGCGGCCCGCGCAACCGCTTCCCCCTCACCGCCGGCGCCCCGTCGTACGTGTTCGTCGCGGGCGGCATCGGCATCACGCCGGTCCTGCCGATGCTGCGGGCCCTCGAAGCCCGGGGCGCGGACTGGCGGCTGCTGTACGCGGGGCGCACGCGCGCGTCGATGCCGTTCCTGGAGGAGGCGGAGAAGCTCGGCGGCGAGCGGGGCAGGGTGCGCGTCGTCGCCGAGGACGAGGAGGGGCGCCCCGATCTGGCGGGCCTGCTGGCGGAGTCGGCACCGGACACCGCGGTCTACTGCTGCGGTCCGGAGGGGCTGATGGAGGCCGTGGCCGCGGCGCTTCCCGGCCACTGCGAGCTGCATCTCGAACGGTTCGCCCCGCACACGTCGGCCGACGGCAACGGGCCGTTCGAGGTCGAACTGCGGCGCACCGGCCGCACCGTCCCCGTACCGGCGGGCACTTCGGTGCTCGCGGCGGTGCGCGCCGAGGTGCCGAGTGTGTCGTACTCCTGCGAGCAGGGGTTCTGCGGGACGTGCCAACAGCGGGTCCTGGAGGGCGAGATCGACCACAGGGACGAGCTGCTCACGGACTCGGAGCGTGACGACTCGATGCTGATCTGTGTCTCCCGGGCGCGCGGGGAGCGGCTCGTGCTCGACCTGTGACCGGCTCGCGCGGACCGGCTCCGCACGGGGCCGGAATTGCTCGGTAGGGTGTTCGTATGACAACCGGGGTGCGCCGCAGGATGGGAGTCGAGGAGCGCCGGCAGCAGTTGATCGGGGTCGCACTCGAACTGTTCAGCCACCGCTCCCCCGACGACGTCTCCATCGACGAGATAGCCGCGGCCGCGGGCATTTCCCGGCCGCTGGTGTACCACTACTTCCCGGGCAAACTCAGCCTGTACGAGGCCGCGTTGAGGCGCGCGGCGGACGATCTCGGGCAGCGCTTCGTGGAACCGCAGGAGGGTCCGCTCGGGGCCCGGCTCATCCGGGTCATGGGGCGGTTCTTCGACTTCGTGGACGAGCACGGGCCCGGCTTCTCGGCGCTGATGCGGGGCGGCCCCGCCGTCGGCTCGTCGACGACGAACGCGCTCATCGACTCGGTCCGGCAGGCCGCGTACGTCCAGATCCTCACGCACCTCGGCGTCACCGACCCGCCGCCCCGCCTCGAGCTCGTGGTGCGCTCGTGGATCTCGCTCGCCGAGTCCACGGCGCTGATCTGGCTGGACGGGCGGTGCATCCCGCGGCGTGAGCTGGAGGCGCAGCTCGTGCACGACTTCGCGGCGCTCGCCGCGGTGAGCGCCGCGTACGACGAGGAGATGGCGGGGCTGCTGCGCCACATCCTGGCGGACGAGCCCGCCGACGGGACGTTCGGCGACCTCATCGCCCGGCTTGTCGCGCTCGCGCCCGCTCCCGCCCCTTCGGGATCCTGACTCCATGACGCCGCGACTCACGTTCCGCAGGGCAGCCGACGGGCCCGACGACCTCGCCGCGCTCGTCGCCCTGTACGACGGGGCGGCGCGCTGGATGGTGGAGCAGGGCATCGACCAGTGGCAGCCGGGCGAGAAGACCGAGGACCACTTCCGCCTCCGGATCAAGGAGGGCGAGGTCTGGTTCGCCGGCGACGCGCCTTCTGAAGGGGCCGGCGCGTACGAGCTGTGGTGGGACGACGAGGCCGCGTGGGGTGCCCGGCCGCCCGAGGCCGGCTATGTGCACCGCCTCATGGTGCGGCGCGGCGCTCCGGCCGGTACGGGCCGCGCGCTGCTCGCGCACGCCGAGGAGCGGGTCGCCGCCGCGGGCCGTGACCTGTGCCGCCTGGACTGTGTGTCGACGAACCCCCGGCTGCGGGCCTACTACGAGCGCGCGGGCTACACGGTGGTGGGCGAGCAGCCGTTCAAGGCGGGCGCGGGCGGCAGCAAGTACGCGGTGACGCTCATGGAGAAGCGGGTCGGCTGACGCGGACGCCCGGCACGGCAGGGCTCGTCACCCCTGCCGTGCCGGGCGTCCGGCCCTCCTTCCGGTCAGCGCATGAACACCGCCACCGTGCGCGCCGGGACCGTGAACGTTCCCGAACCGGCTTCGTACGAGGCCGACTTCACGGCGGAATCGGCGCCCGCCGCCTGCACCGGATGCAGCCGGTACGAGGTGCCCGCTACCGCGCCGACGCGCTGCTCCTGCGTGCGCGGCGTGGCGTTGAAGACGACGACGAGGTCGCCGAGGCGCATGGTGATCACCCCGGGCGTCTCGTCCTTGCCGGAGAGCGGGAAGGACAGCTTCTCCTGGACCTGCCCGGCCGTGGCGAGGCCGAACGCCGGCTCCGTGGTGCGGATCTTCAGCAGGTCCCGGTACGCCGCCGATGTCCCTTCGATGTCCGCGCACTTCGCGGCGGGCACCGAGGTCAGCAGGGGTGTGGCGTAAGGCCACTTGTCCTTGTTGTCGGCGGCCGGAGGCAGTCCGCGCCCGAAGCCGGTGCCGTCGCGGCAGTCCCAGTGGATGGCGTTGAACCAGTCCCCGCTGTCGAAGGAGTTGCGGTCGAGGGACTTGGACCGCAGCAGGTCGGTGCCGGCCTGGGAGAGCGCGGGGCCCTGGGAGAGCGCGGCCGTCGCGAGGGCGAGGACCTGCATGCGCGAGCGGTCCGCCGGGGCGGTGGAGGCGGGCAGTTTGTAGGTGAGCGCGTCGTAGAGGGACTCGTTGTCGTGGGCGTCGGCGTAGGCGAGTGCGTCGCCCGGCGCGTCGGCGTATCCGGCGGGTGCGCCGTTGTAGTCGACGTCCGCGCCCTTGACCGTACGGCCGTCGCTGCCGGTGAAGGTGTAGGCGGCGAGGTTCCCCGTGAGGCCGACCTTGATCAGGTCCTGGTAGTGCAGGAGGCGGGCCTTCTGCTCGGCCTCGGTGCCGTTCGCCTTCGAGGAGTTGGGGTCGGTGTAGAGGCCGGAGGCGAAGCCCTGGACGCCGGGGTCGGCGTCGAAGGGGCTGCCGCCGCGCACGGCGTCACGGGCGCGGTCGGAGAAGGTGGCGATGCCGGTGCCCGCCATGTTCTTCTGCGTGGCCTGTACGAAGCGGGCGTCGTCGGCGACCTCGCCGAAGTTCCAGCCCTCCCCGTAGAGGATGATCTTCTTGCCGTCGACGCCGTCCTTCTCCACGGTGAGCGCGTCGAGGGCCTTCCTGACGGCGAGGATGTTGGCCTTGGGGTGGTGTCCCATCAGGTCGAAGCGGAAGCCGTCGACCTTGTACTCCTTGGCCCAGGTGACGATCGAGTCGACGACGAGCTTGCCCATCATCGCGTTCTCCGGGGCGGTGTTCGCGCAGCACGTGGAGGTGGCGACGGAGCCGTCGGCCAGCAGGCGCTGGTAGTAGCCGGGCACGATGCGGTCGAGCACCGACGTCTTTGCCTGGCCGCTCGCGGCGGTGTGGTTGTAGACGACGTCCATGACGACGCGCAGTCCGTCCGCGTTCAGGGACTTGACCATCTGGCGGAACTCGACGGTGCGTGCGGTGCCGTCCGGGTCACTGGCGTAGGAGCCTTCGGGGACGGTGTAGTGGTACGGGTCGTAGCCCCAGTTGTAGGCGTCCTTGGCGGCGCTTTTTCCGACGCACTCCTGCTGCCGGTCCGAGGCGGCACCGAAGGAGTTCAAGTCACAGTCCGGGGCCGCCTGTTCGGACTTCCGCTCGGGGATCGTGGCGATGTCGAACGCGGGCAGGAGATGGACGTAAGAGGTCCCGGCCTTCGCGAGCTCGCGCAGGTGCTCGCTGCCCTTGCTGTCCTTGTCGGTGAAGGCGAGGTAGGTACCGGGGTGCTTGGCGGTGCGGTCCTCGACGGAGAAGTCGCGGATGTGAAGCTCCTGGATCTGCGCGTCGCGCAGCGGCACGGCCTTCGGCTTCTTCAGGGCCGACCAGCCGGGCGGGGCAAGGGACTTCACGTCCAGGTCGACGACGAGACTGCGCTCCGAGTCCGCGCTGAGGGCGGTGGAGTACGGGTCGGTGACCTTGTTCGTGACGATCTTCTGGACGCTGGGTGCCCACACCTTCACGGCGTAGCGGTACGGCTTGCCCTGCCAGGAGCGTGGCCCCTTGACGGACCAGACGCCGGTCGCGGCGTCGCGGCGCATGGCGACGGTGTGGCCGTCGAGGTCGACGGCCACGGACTGGGCGGTGGGCGCCCAGACGGACAGGGTGACCCCGCTCTTGGTGAAGACGGGACCGAGTGATGCCTTGCCGGCCTTCTGCGCGTACAGGTCGTCGAGCACTCCCGCTGTCTGTACGCCCGTTGCCGTGACGAGCGCGCCGTTGGCGATGCGCCGGGTGAGGATCAGCTGGCTCTCGAGGGCGTCGCCGACCCGGTCACGGTCGCGGGGGTCGACGGTGTAGGCGTCGTACTTCTTCAGCTGGGGGAAGCGGGCGAGCTGGGCGTCGGTGAGCCCGCCGGCGGCCTTGTTCAGCCGCAGCCACTGCCCCTCGCTGCTGAGCGCTCCGTCCTTGACGGTGATGCCGCCGTCGCGGTCGTACACGAGCTGTGCGGACAGGGCCGCAGCGCCGTCAGCGGGCAGGGCGACCGTGTCACGGTCGATCCACTGCGCCTCGGCCTTGGCCAGGTCGAGGTCGGGCGCTCCGCCGGTCTGCGGGAGCACGTAACGGGGCTGTCCGGCGAGCAGCCACACCTCGTTGCCGTTGGCGGTGAGGTCGAGGGACTGGTCGGTGGGCAGGTCCTTCTCGTCCCCCTTGTGGAGGATGTAGCTCAGCGAGGTCGCGCCGTCGGCGAGCGGCACCTCGAAGGTGACGCCGTAGGCGTCCTTCTTCACAGGTTCGAGGGGCTTGGACCAGTCGGTGGGGTTCTTGGCGCCGGTCCAGGTGTGCAGCCCCCAGCCGTCGTAGTCGCCGTCTGCGCGCTGGTAGTGAAGGACCGCCTTGGTCTTGTCCTGCGGCGGGTACGTGCCGTCGGGGGCGGTCGTGGCCTGGCCGTCCTTGCCCTGCTCGACCCAGACCTCGCCGGTCGCGCCGAGGTCGATGGTGCGCTGCGGCCCGTCGGCGGCGCCGCTCTTCTCGACGGTGTACGTGAGGCTGCCGGAGCCGGCATCGTCGGCGAGCTTCACCCAGGCGAAGGCGCCGTAGGCGTCCCGGCCGGTGAAGTCACCTGTTCCGGCGGGCGACTTGAGCTGCCAGCCGTCGTAGTCGCCGTCGGTCCGCTTGTAGTGGACGACGCCGTAGGCGCGGTCGACGGCGCTGGGCTTCGCGGGCGCGGGGGCCTGCCCCGCCGTCGACGCGGCGAGGTCACTGGCGGTACGTCCGGCGCGGTCGACCACAACTGCCTTGTACCGCAGGGGTGTTCCGGCGGCCACCGTGTCGGGGATGTGCTGGGTGATCCGGTACGGCGCGTGGTCGACGGAGCCGAGGGTGTGCCAGGCGCCGTTGCCGGTCTGGGCGGCGAAGACCACGCGGCCCAGCTGTCCGCCGTCGGTGTCGGCCTGGAGGGTCACGGTGCCGGTGGCCCCGGCGGCCGGGGCATCGAGGGTGACCGAGGGCTTGGCGGCGGGCGCGGGCAGCGTCTTCGCGGCCTTGTAGACGACGGCGGAACCGGCGGGCACCGTGACGGTGACGTCCTTGCCGGAACCGCTGGTCAGGGGCTTGTCAGTGCCGTAGATGCCGTCGAAGCGGGTGCCGGCCGAGCCGGTCGCGAAGGTGGCGTCCTTGGCCTCGGCGGCGTTGTTCAGGGCGACGACGTACTCGATGCCGGTCTTCGGGTCCGTGCGCGAGAAGGCGTACACGGAGCCCTTGGCGTAGCGCTCGGTCTGGACGCCGTCGGCCAGGGCCGGGTTGTCCCTGCGGAGCTTTCCGAGAGCGGCGATCTCCTTGTAGAGCGGTGCGCTCGTGTCGTAGGAGTCCTCGGCGTGGGTGCGGTTCGTGCCCAGTTCGTCGTCGTCGAGGTAGTCGTCGACCTTGGAGGCGAACATGGTCTGCCGGGCGTCCTTGTCACCTCCGGAGCCGGTGAAGCCCTGCTCGTCGCCGTAGTAGACGACTGGGTTGCCGCGCGACAGGAACATCACGGCGTTGGCGAGCCGATCGCGGCGCACGAGGTCGGCGTCTGACGCCTTCGGGTCGTCGGCCTTGAGGAAGGAGCCGATGCGGCCCATGTCGTGGTTGCCGAGGAACGTGACCTGCTCGTACGCGTTCGCCCTGCCGGAGGCGTACTTGTAGTCGTCGGCGAAGACCTTGGCGAGCCGGTCGGCGGAGGCGCCCTGGGAGGCGTAGGCGCGGGCCGCGTCCTGGAAGGGGAAGTCGAGGGTCGCGTCGAGGCGGCCGCGGGTGACGTACGGGGACGTGACGTCGGTGTCGGCGGAGTACACCTCGCCGAACATGAAGAAGTCGGGCCTGCCGTGCTTCTTCGCGTACGCGTCGAGGGCGGTGGCCCACTGCGTCCAGAAGTCCAGGTCGACGTGTTTGACGGTGTCGATGCGGAACCCGTCGATGTCGAAGTCCCGCACCCACCGCTCGTAGATCTTCTCCATGCCGGAGACGACCTCGGGCCGTTCGGTCCACAGGTCGTCGAGCCCGCCGAAGTCGCCGTACTCGGCGCTCTCCCCGGCGAAGGTGGAGTCGCCCCGGTTGTGGTACATCGCCGGGTCGTTGAGCCACGCGGGCACCTTCTGCCCGGTGTTCCTCGGGGTGTACGGGAACGAGTCGGCGTCGACCTTGCGCACGCCGTCCCGGTCGTCGAAGGGGCGGCCCTGCGTGTCGAGATAGGGGTAGGCGCCCTTGGGGCGGTAGCCGTACTCCTTCTCGGCGTAGTCGACGGTGTCGGCGGTGTGGTTGGTGATGACGTCGAAGAAGACCTTCATGCCCTTGGCGTGCGCGCGGGCGATCAGCTTCGTGAGGTCCGCGTTGGTGCCGAAGTGTGGGTCGACCTGCGTGAAGTCGGTGATCCAGTAGCCGTGGTACCCGGCGGATGCGTCCTTGCCCTCGCCCTGGACGGGCCGGTTCTTGAAGATCGGGGCGAGCCAGATGGAGGTGGTGCCGAGGCCCTTGATGTAGTCGAGCCGCTCGGTCAGGCCCTTGAGGTCGCCGCCCTGGTAGAAGCCCTTGTCCGTGGGGTCGTAACCGGTGGCCGAGCGTGAACCGGTGAGCCCGCCGCGGTCGTTGGAGGTGTCGCCGTTCGCGAAGCGGTCCGGCATGACGAAGTAGAACTGCTCGCGGGTGAGGTCGTGCCGCGCGGGCGCGGCGGCGAGCCGGGCGTCGGACGGGGGCGCGGGCGCCCTCTCGGCGGCCGCCGCCAGGGGCAGGGCCGGGGCCAGGGCCGCGCACAGGGCGACGGCGAGGACGGCCGCTGTTCTTCGCGGCAGGGCGGGGCGTATCACGGGAACTCCTCGACGGGAGGGAGACGGCGGGAGGGACACGGGGGTGCGCGGACAGGGCCGCCCGGCGCGAGCGGGGAGGACGCGCCGGGCAGCCGGAACGGGGGTTACCGAGGTGGGAAAGGGATCCGGGTCAGCAGCCGGACTTGCCGGCGTACAGGGCGAGAGCCGTGTTCGACCCGAGCGTCGCCGTGAACTGGCCCGAACTGTTCACGCTCACCGCCTTGTTGCTCTGCACATCGCAGTACGTGCCCGCGGCGAGCGACGTCTGGTAGGTGCGGGTGAGCGCGGCGGACTCGTGGTTGATCGCGACGTAGCCCTTGCTGCCGCGGCCGAAGGCGATGGCGTCGGCGCCGTTGTCCCACCAGTCGGTGACGGACTGGCCGCGGGTGGTGTTGCGGAAGGCGACCATGGACTGGATCTCGGGCCAGGCGTGCTGGCACTTCCAGCCGTCCTGCCAACAGGCGTTCACCGTGCCGCCGTTGGGCGGCCCGGCGTCCTTGTCGGTCCATTCGTAGCCGGAGTTGATGTCCGGCGATCCGTAGGGCCAGGCCAGCATGAAGACGTTCGCCAGGGTGTAGTCGGCGCCGTCCTTGTAGTTGAGGGTGTCGCCGCCGCGCTCGGTGTCGTGGTTGTCGACGAAGACGGCGGACTGCCCGGAGGCCATGTAGCCCCAGCCCTCGCCGTAGTTCTTCAGGTAGGCGAGGTTCTCGCTGTTGAAGACGCGCTTGAGGTCGCGGGCGTACCGGAACTCCTGGACGTCGCCGGTGCCGGTGTACTCACTGGGCGAGACGGCTTCACCGGCGCCGTAGATCGCCTCCTGTTTCCAGTAGGCGTTCGGGTTGCTGAGCCGCGACTTGATGTTGGCGAGGTCGGCGGCGGCGATGTGCTTGGCGGCGTCGATCCGGAACCCGTCGACACCGAGCGAGAGGAGGTCGTTCAGGTACGCGGCGATCCGGCCGCGCACGTACTCCTCGCCGGTGTCGAGGTCGGCGAGGCCGACGAGCTCGCACTCCTGGACGTTGAAGCGGTCCTGGTAGTTGCTGATCTGCGCGGTGCAGTTGTCCATGTCGGCGGCCGAGTAGGTGCCGGGGTAGTCGTACTTGGAGTACGCGGAGCCGCCGGTGCCGGTGCCCGACCCGGCCGCCATGTGGTTGATCACGGTGTCGGCGACGACCTTGACGCCGGCCGCGTGACAGGTGTCGACCATGTTCTTGAAGGCCGTACGGTCCCCGAGCCGGCCCGCGATCTTGTAGCTGACGGGCTGGTACGAGGTCCACCACTGGGAGCCCTGGATGTGCTCCTGGGGCGGCGAGACCTGGACGTAGCCGTAGCCGGCGGGGCCGAGCCGGGCGGTGCACTCCTTCGCCACCGAGTCGAACCGCCACTCGAAGAGGACGGCGGTGACGTCCTTCGTGCCGGGCGGGGCCGCCTGGGCCGTCCCGGCGGATCCGGCGGCCCCTATGAGGGTGCCGGCCGCGAGGGCGAGAGCGGCCGCCCGCGATCTGATAGCCATGTTTCCTCCTGCACGTCGGTGTGCTGATGAGGTGTCCCTGCCAATCGCAGGGGGCTGTGGGGGGTTGCTCTCCCCGGCCGAGCGGAGGCCGGGGAGAGCGGGGAGAAGGTCAGACGGTCCACCACACGGTCGTGTCGGCCGGCACGAGCGCCTTGCCGCCGGCGGTCTCGATCCCGGCTGCAGGGTCGGCCACGGCGGCGCTGGTCAGCAGGACCCGCGCGGACGCGGGCACCGGCACCCGCACGTCCGCGCCCGTGGTGTTCGCGACGCACACGAACGCCTCGTCGTCGCCGCGCGGCTCCCGCCGGAACGCGAGCACACCCTCGGGGGCCTGAAGCCACTCGACGGAGTCACCGGCGCCGAGCGCCGGGTGCGCGCGCCGCGCGGCCAGCGCCGAGCGGTACATCTCCAGGGTCGAGCCGGGCACCCCGGTCTGCGCCTCCACGCTCAGCGCGCCCCAGCCCGCGGGCTGCGGCAGCCACGAGCCGCCCGCCCCGAAGCCGTACGAGGGCCCGTCGACGGTCCACGGGATCGGCACCCGGCATCCGTCGCGGAAGCCGTCCTGCCCGGCCGCGCGGAAGAACGAGGGGTCCTGGCGCACATCGTCGGGCAGGTCGACGACGTCGGGCAGGCCGAGCTCCTCGCCCTGGTAGACGTACGCGGAGCCGGGCAGCGCCAGCATGAGCAGGGTCGCGGCGCGGGCGCGGCGCAGGCCGAGCTCCGGCTCGGCGGCGACGCGCTGCTGGGTGCCGAGGCCGGGCGGGTTGGCGTAGCGCGTGGTGTGCCGGGTGACGTCGTGGTTGGACAGGACCCAGGTGGCGGGGGCGCCGACGGGACGCATCGAGTCGAGCGAGCGGTCGATGATGTCGCGCAGCTCGGTCGCGTCCCAATAGGAGGACAGGTACTGGAAGTTGAAGGCCTGGTGCAGCTCGTCGGGGCGCACGTAGTTCGCGGTGCGCTCGACGGTGGGGGTCCACGCCTCCGCAACGAAAATGCGCTCGCCCGCGTACTCGTCGAGGATCAGGCGCCAGGCGCGGTAGATGTCGTGCACGCCGTCCTGGTCGAAGAACGGCATGACGTCATTGCCGAGCAGCTTCAGCTGTTCGTGCGCGCCGAGGTCGGGCAGGCCCTCGGCCTTCACGAGGCCGTGCGCGACGTCGATGCGGAAGCCGTCGACGCCCATGTCGAGCCAGAACCGCAGGATGGAGCGGAACTCGTCGCCGACGGCGGGGTGTTCCCAGTTGAGGTCGGGCTGCTCGGGCGCGAAGAGGTGGAGGTACCACTCGCCGTCGGCGACGCGGGTCCAGGCGGGGCCGCCGAAGATGGACTCCCAGTCGTTGGGCGGCAGTTCACCGCTCGCGCCCTTGCCGGCCCGGAAGTGGTAGCGCTCGCGCAGCGGCGATCCGGGTCCTTCGGCGAGGGCCCGCTTGAACCACTCGTGCTGGTCGGACGAGTGGTTGGGCACGAGGTCGACGATGACGCGCAGGTCAAGGCCGTGCGCGTCACGGATCACGGCGTCCGCGTCGAGGAGGGAGCCGAACATGGGGTCCACGGCACGGTAGTCGGCCACGTCGTAGCCGGCGTCCGCCTGCGGGGACGCGTAGAACGGGCTGAGCCACACCGCGTCCACGCCAAGGTCTCTGAGGTGCGGGAGCCGGGCGCGGATGCCTTCGAGGTCGCCCATGCCGTCGGCGTTGCTGTCGGCGAAGCTGCGCGGATAGACCTGGTAGATCACCGCGTCGCGCCACCAGCCGGTGGACGCCTGCGCGGGAACGGAGGTCGAGGCGGAGGTCGTGGGGGCCTGCGCCGTGTCGGCAGTGTGCTGACTCATGGTGTCCTTGCTGCGTCAGGGGTTTGCGTGCGGGCGGGCGGAGCGGCGGGGCTCAGCCCTTCGTGCCGCCCGCCGTGAGGCCGGTGACCAGGTTCTTCTGGACAAGGTAGAAGAACGCGGACACCGGAATGGCGATCAACACCGCGGTCGCCGCCATGTAGTTCCACTGCGCGTCGTGCTCGCTGACGAAGCTGCGCAGGCCCACCGCGAAGGTGTACTTGGAGTCGTCGAGCATGAACGTGGAGGCGAAGGCGACCTCGCCGAACGCGGTGATGAAGCTGTAGAACGCGGCCACCGCGAGACCCGGCCGGGCGAGCGGCAGGATCAGCCGGGCGAAGGTGCCGAAGGGGCTCAGGCCGTCGATGCGGCCCGCCTCGTCGATCTCGTAAGGGATCGTGTCGAAGTAGCCCTTGAGCAGCCACGCGCAGTACGGCACGGCGGTCGAGCAGTACACGAGGACCAGGCCCAGGTACGAGTCGATCAGGCCGAGGTCGCCGAGGATCTCGTACATCGGCACGATCAGGACGGCGATCGGGAACGCCTGCGTGAGCAGCAGGATCCACATCAGCTTGCGGTAGCCGGGAAAGCGCATGCGCGAGACGGCGTAGCCGGTGGTGGCGGCGAACAGGACGCCGATGACCGTCGTGCCGAGGGACACGATCATCGTGGACTTGAACCACGCGAAGAAGTTGGTGTTCTCCAGGACGAACGCGTAGTTCGACAGCGTCGCCTTGTCGAAGATGCGCGCCGGGTGGAGGTAGTCGTCCTTGTCCGGGCCGAGCGACAGATAGACCAGCCAGGCGATCGGGAACAGGGCGATCAGGCTGGCGACGCTCAGGATGCCGTGCGAGGCGAACGTCGCGAGGCGGGTGCGCTCGCCGCGCCGGCGCACCCGGCGCGGGCGGACGGCCTCGGTGGCCGTGCGCGCGTCGGGGGCCGGGGTGTCGACGGTGGTCGTGGTGCTCATGGGGGCGGCTCCTGCGGCGTCAGGCGAGCTGCTCATTGCGGTTCAGCCAGCGGTAGTAGAAGGACGTGAAGACGGTCAGGATCGACAGGAGCAGCACGCCGTAGGCGGCGGACTGGGCGAAGTCGCGCGGCTGTTGGCCGAAGCCCAGGTAGTAGGCCCAGGTGACGAGGATCTGGGCGTCCGGCGCGGTGTTGCCGAACAGCAGGAAGATGACGGCGAACTGGTTGAACGTCCAGATGACGCCGAGCAGGACGACGGTCGAACTCACCGACCTGAGGCCCGGCAGGGTCACGTGCCGGAAGCGCTGCCAGTTGCTCGCGCCGTCCATCTCCGCGGCCTCGTACAGGACCGGGTCGATCGACTGGAGGCCGCCGAGGAGCGACACCATCATGAACGGCACACCGCACCAGGTGTTGACCATGATGGCGGCGGTGCGCTGGAAGAACGCGTCCTCCAGCCACTGCGGCTGCGGCAGATGGAGCGAGCCGAGCACGGAGTTGATGAGCCCGGAGTCGGAGAGCATGATCCGCCACGAGAACACGGTGACGAACGTCGGTACGGCCCACGGCAGGATGAGCAGCAGCCGGTAGAAGGTGCGCCCGCGCAGCTTCTGGTTGAGCAGCAGCGCGAGGCCGAGCCCGATGACGTAGTGCAGGGCGACACAGAGCGCCGTCCACACGATGGTCCAGATGAAGTGCGACCAGAAGCGGTCGTACGACGTCGGTCCCCACAGGATGTCGGCGTAGTTGTCGAGCCCGATGAACTTGTAGGTGGCGTCGATGTGGTTGACGCCGATGGTGCGGGCCGAGTTGAGACTGTTGGCGTCGGTGAGCGTCAGATAGAGGCCCCGCACCAGGGGGTAGAGCACGAGGACGCCGAGGACGGCGACGACCGGGGCGATCATCGCGTACGCGTACCAGTGCTTCTGGTACGAGCGCTTGAGACGCCCGAACGGGCCGGGGCGCGGCGCGCGGGCGCCGCGCGTCTTGGCGGCCGTGCTGTCGACGGCGACTGTCATGGCTTGGCACCTTCTGGGGAGTGGCTCGGAGCGTGTGGCGCTGCGCTGCCGGTTCCGCCCGCCCCCTCGCGGGCGGAACCGGCAGCGGTTCAGGCTGGGCTACTTGCTGAAGGTGGGGACCAGCTTCGCGTAGGCGTCCTCCACGTTGCCGATGCCCTTGTCCAACGACTCCTTGCCGCCCGCGATCTTGGGCAGCTCGGTGTCGAGCGGGCCCCACAGGGAGCTGTACTCCGGCAGTTCGGGGCGCGGCTGGGCGGCGGCGAGCACCTTCTGGTAGCCGGCGATGCCCGGGTCGGTGGTGACCTGCGTGGTGTACGCGTCCTGACGGGTCGGCAGCGTCGAGTTCTTGATGGCGATCTGCTCCTGCGCCTTCGCGGAGGTCATCCACTTCACGAACTTGAGCGAGGCCTCCTGGTGGGCCTTGTCCGAACCGGCGTAGACCGAGAGGTTGTGGCCGCCGGTCGGGGCGCCCGCCTTGCCGGTGGAACCGGCCGGGACGGTCGCGATGCCCAGGTTCTCCTTGTCCTTGAACGCGGAGCCCTTGTAGAAGTTGGTGATCTCCCACGGGCCCTGGATGATCGAGGCGACCTTGCCGTTCACGAACGCGTCCTGGATGTGGGCGTACGCGTCGGCGGTGACGTCGGCCTTGTGCAGGCCCTTGCCGTCGAAGAGACCCTGCCAGGTGGTGAAGGCCTTCTTGGCCTCCGGCGAAGCGATGGTGATCTTCTTCGCGGCGGCGTCGACGGTGTCGGTGCCCTCCCCGTAGAGGAACGAGTGGGCGTAGTAGCCCTGCGTGGAGCCCCAGTAGCCGTCGGTCCCCGTCTTCGCCTTGATCTTGGCGGCGTCGGACTTCAGGTCGGCCCAGGTGGCGGGCGGCAGGTCGATGCCGGCCTTCTTGTACAGGTCCTTGTTGTAGACGAAGGCGAGGGTGTCGGTGACCAGCGGGACGCCGTAGGTCTTGCCCTCGAACTGGGCCTGCTTGATCAGGCTCGGCTGGAACTTGTCCTTCTCGGCGAGGGCCTCGGTGCCGTCGAGCGGCAGGAGGTAGCTCTTCTTCGCGAAGGCCGGCGTCCAGCCGACCTCGGCGCGCAGCACGTCGGGGGCGCCCTTGGAGCCCGCGGCGGTGTCGAACTTGTTCTGCGCCTGGTCGAAGGGGACGTTGACGTACTTGACCTTGATGCCGGAGTTCGCCTTCTCGAACTGCTTGGCCAGGGCCTTGTACGTCGGTGCCTCGTTGGTGGCGTTGGACGTGTCCCACCACGTGATGGTGACGGGCCCAGAGGCCTTGTCACTGCCGCTGTCGCTTCCGCCGCAGGCCGTCGCCGCGAGGGCGAGGGACGCCACCAGCGCGGTGGCCGCTATGCCACGCCGCATGAGATCTCCTAGAGAGTGAAAGCCCGAAGTGGTGGGAGACGGTCCCGTCCGTACCCCTTGCCGACTCGCCGACCGCACCGTTGCCGCCGCCGGGCGACGTGAACGTAACAGCCTTGCAAGCACGGCGAAAGACCTTGCAGAAAAATATTGCAAGGAGATCCAGTCGGTTATCGGTCTGTGACCTGCACCCCGGGCCGGCCGGGCGCGGCGACTGGCCGGACAGGGCACGGATGCCTTATGCAAGAATCTGCAAGCTCTTGCTACACCGGGCCGGCGCGGGGATCATCGAAGCCCCGTGGGCCCCAACACGAGCCACATGCCAGTCATACGAGGGAGCGCCATGACGCAGCAGTCCGCAGCGGGCCGTTCAACTGCCCGCACGCGGCGACCGGTTGACGCTGGGCAGTCCGGCACGCGACCGGTACAGTCCCCTCCCGTGACCGCGCGACTGGCCGACATCGCAGCGCAGGCGGGGGTCAGCGAGGCGACGGTCAGCCGGGTGCTCAACGGCAAGCCGGGGGTGGCCGCGGCCACCCGCCAGTCCGTGCTCGCCGCGCTCGACGTCCTCGGCTACGAGCGGCCCGTGCGGCTGCGCCAGCGCTCCGCCGGACTGGTCGGCCTGATCACGCCGGAGCTGGAGAACCCCATATTCCCGGCGCTCGCCCAGGTCATCGGCCAGGCCCTGACCCGCCAGGGCTACACGCCGGTCCTCGCCACACAGACCCCCGGCGGCTCCACCGAGGACGAGCTCACGGAGATGCTCGTCGACCGGGGCGTCTCCGGCATCATCTTCGTCTCCGGGCTGCACGCCGACACCTCGGCGGACATGCAGCGCTACGAGCAACTGCGCGCGCAGGGCGTGCCGTTCGTGCTGGTGGACGGCTTCTCGCCGAAAGTGCAGGCACCTTTCATCTCCCCGGACGACCGGGCCGCGATGAAGCTCGCCGTGACCCACCTCGTCTCGCTGGGTCATACGCGGATCGGGCTCGCCCTGGGCCCGAAGCGGTTCGTGCCGGTCCAGCGGAAGATCGAGGGCTTCGTACGCACGATGCAGGACCTCCTGCCCCTGCCCCCCGAGGAGATCGAGCGGGATCTGGTGCAGCACTCGCTGTACACGCTGGAGGGCGGGCAGGCGGCGGCCACGGCGCTCATCGACCGGGACTGCACGGCGGTCGTGTGCGCCAGCGACATGATGGCCCTCGGTGCCATAAGGGCGGCGCGGCAGCGAGGCCTCGACGTCCCGTCCGACGTCTCGGTGGTCGGCTTCGACGACTCCCCGCTGATCGCCTTCACGGACCCGCCCCTGACCACGGTGCGCAAGCCGGTCCCGGCGATGGGCCAGGCCGCGGTCCGCACGCTCCTGGAGGAGATCGGCGGGACGCCGGCGCCGCACAGCGAATTCGTCTTCATGCCCGAACTGGTGGTCCGCGGTTCAACCGCTTCGGCACCAGGGGACCGTCTGTCGCGCCCCTAGGGAGCCAGTCCTCCGCAGGGCGTAGAGCATGCGTGGACGACCCACCCGGGGGATGATCGAGCGGGGGGTCGTAATCTGGCAGACTCTGTCCCTATGGGTGAATCGACCGTGACGACACTGGAAGGCCGGCAGGGGCCCACCACCACATCACCCATGGCGGATGACCGCCGCGATGGGCGGGGACTCCTCGGCCGTATACGCGCACCGCGTCGCCCCAGGCTCTGGTTCGAGATCCTGCTGATCGCGGTGAGCTACTGGACGTACTCCCTGATCCGCAACGCCGTTCCGGAGCAGCGTTCGCAGGCTCTGAGCAACGCCGACTGGATCTGGCGGATGGAGCACCACCTCTCCATCGCCGTCGAGGAGAACGTCAACCACGCTGTGAATTCGGTGACATGGCTCATCGTCGGCATGAACTACTACTACGCGACACTGCACTTCATCGTCACGCTCAGTGTGCTCGTCTGGCTCTTCCGCTACCACCCCGGCCGCTACGCGGCGGCCCGGCTCGCGCTCTTCGCGACGACGGCGGTCGCCCTGGTCGGCTACTACCTGTACCCGCTCGCCCCGCCCCGCCTGATGAACGGCGGCCACTTCGTCGACACGGTCGCGGTCCACCACACCTGGGGCTCGATGGCGTCCGGCGACCTGAAACACATGTCGAACCAGTACGCGGCGATGCCGTCCATGCACATCGGCTGGTCCCTGTGGTGCGGCCTGACGATCTTCGCCCTGGCCTCGGCGCCGTGGGTGCGGATCCTCGGACTCCTGTACCCGGCACTGACCCTGGTCGTCATCGTCTCGACCGCGAACCACTTCTGGCTGGACGCGGTGGGCGGCATGGTGTGCCTCGCGTTCGGCTTCACGATGGCGCGGATCTGGTACGGGGCGCTCCCTCACACCATGCCGCGCCTCGTGCCCGCGCCCGCCACGTCCGGGGTCACGCCCCCCGGTACGTGATGTGACCGCCGACCGCCGTCAGGCGGACCGGCGCCTGCGCCACCTCGTCGGCCGTGGCCTCGACCGGGTCGAGGCCGAACGCCGTGAGATCGGCCCGCAGACCGGGGGCGATACGCCCGGCGTCCTCACCGGCGGCGAGCGCCGCGTGTGATGTGCAGCCCTCCAGCGCCATGAGCCCTGTCAGCCCCTGCGCGGCCCCGGCGGCGCCCTCGGGGACGCGGGCCATGGACAGGACCCGGCGCACGTCGTAGTGCGCGATCGGCCAGTCCGAGCCCAGTGCGAGAACCGCGCCCGCGTCCCGCAGGTCCCGGATGCGCCAGGCCCGCGAGGCCCGGTCCGCGCCGAGCCGCTTCGACCACTCGTCGCCGTGGTCACCGCGGGTGTACGCGGTGTGCGGCGGCTGCATCGACGCGGCGACGCCGAGCGCGGCGAACCGCGGGATCGTGTCGTCGGGGACCGTCTCGATGTGCTCGATCCGGTGCACGCCCCGGCCGCTCCCGCCCAGGGACTCGATGGTGTCCAGGACGTGCCGCACGGCCGCGTCCCCGATCGCGTGGGTCGCGGTGCCGACGCCCGCCGCGTGCAGGTGGCGCACGGCGTCCGCGTACGCCTTCGGGTCCGGCCAGAACGCGTCGGTGCCCTGGCCGTGGCAGTCCGCGTGCTCCAGCCACGCGGTGCCGCCCTCGACGGTGCCGTCCATGAAGAACTTGACCCCGCCGACCCGCCAGTGCCGCCCGGACTCGCGCTGGACGGCTATCAGCTCGTCCAGGCCGGCCTTGTCGACGCCCGGCATGCACCAGGGCGCGAGCCGCAGCCGCAGCGGCAGCACGGCCTCCTCCTCGACCGAGGCCAGCAGCTGCGGTACGTCGCCGTGGCCGAGGTCCATGACGTGGGCACCGGTCAGGCCCGTGGCGGCCATGTCGGACAGCAGGGCGAGCAGCCCGGCGCGGCGCTCGGCGAACGAGGGCCTCGGCATGACGGCGAGCATCAGGTCCATCGCGGCATGCTCGACGAGATGCCCGGTCGGGCGGCCGTCCGCGTCGCAGACGATCTCCGCGCGCTGGACGAACTCGCGCGGCCCGGTGATCCCGGCCGCCGCGAGCGCGGCCCCGCTGGCCAGCGCGGAGTGCCCGTCGTAGAGGCGGACGAAGGCGGGCGCGCCGTCGAGCACGTCCTCGATCAGGGCGCGGTCGACGGGACGGCCGCCGAACGCGTTGTGGTCGAGCCCCCAGGCGACGACCCAGCCGTCGACGCGGGGCGCCGAGCGTAGGGCCGCCCGCAGCTCGTCCGGGTTCCGTACGCCGGACAGGTCGGTGCCGGTCGCCATCTCCAGGCCCCACACCGGGTGGCTGTGCGCGTCGACCAGGCCGGGCACGAGGGTCGCGCCGGTGAGGTCGACGCGTTCCGTGCCCGGTCCGCTCCAGTCGCGTACGACGTCCTCGGTGGCGCCGACGGCGGCGATCAGACCGTCGCGGACGGCCACGGCGGTCGCCTCGGGGTGCGCGGGGTCGAGGGTGCGGACGCGGGCGCCGGTGAGGAGGAGGTCGGCTGCGGGCATGGGGTGAACTCCGTTCGGGGTGGGGCTGTGTTCCGTAAGGGCGTGCCTAGGCGTCGGCGGACGGTTCCGCCGCGAAGCGCTCGTACACGTCGGGCTTGGTGCGGCGCAGGCGGCGGGCGAGGGCGATGCCGAGGACGAAGACGGCGGGGGCCACGGCCATGAGGACCATGTTGACCAGGGAGGACGCGCCCGTGAACAGGTCGAGGTGGGTGCAGACCAGCACGATCGCGATGCTGAGGAGCACCGTCGCCGCGATCGGCGCGACGACCGTGCGCAGCACGCCCTCCTCGTGGGCGATGCGGCGGAAGTAGAACGGCACGGCGATCGCGGCGAGCAGCTGGAGCGCCATCAGGCCGATCATGCCGGGGGTGTTCACCCACAGGAGCAGCTGTGCGTACGGGTCGGCGCCCGCGGCCCAGAAGGCGAGGACGACGGCCGCGCCCAGCACGGTCTGTGCGACGCCCGCGACGTACGGGGAGCGGTGCTTGGCGTGGACCGTGCCGAAGGCCTTCGGCAGGACGCCCTCCTCGGCGAGCGCGAGCCCGTAGCGGTTGATCGCGTTGTGGAAGGCGAGGAGCGAGGCGAGGACGCTGGTGACGATGAGGATGTGCATCAGGTCGGCCGCCCAGCCGCCCACGAAGGTGGTGATGGCGGAGAAGAACAGGCCGGCCGGGTCGCTGCCGGCCGCCTCGACGACGTGGGCGTCGCCGAAGGCCTGGATGACGGTCCAGACGATGAACGCGTAGAACAGGCCGAGGAAGGCGACCGCGATGTAGGTGGCGCGGCGCACCGTGCGGCCGGGGTCGCGGGCCTCGCGGCGGTAGATGACGGTCGACTCGAAGCCGGTGAACGCGGCGAAGGCGAAGGCGAGTACGGCGGCGGTGCCGGGGACGAGCACGTTGCCCGGCGCGAAGGACGCGGCGGACAGGCCGTGCGCGCCGCCCTTGAGGAGCACGCCGCCCGCGAGCAGGACGAGGATGCCGGTCTCGGCGCAGAGCAGGACGCCGAGGAGTTTGGCTCCGAAGTCGATGGACCGGAAGCCGCCGTACCAGATGAGCACGAGCCCCGCGAGGGACACGGGCAGCCAGGGGATGTCGATGCCGAAGAGGGCGTGCAGGGTGTCCTGCGTGGCGGTGCCCAGCAGGCCGTAGACGCCGATCTCCATGCCGTTGTAGCCGACCATGGCCAGCAGGGCGGCGCCGATGCCGACGGAGCGGCCGAGGCCGCGCGTGATGTACGCGTAGAAGGCGCCCGCGCTGCGGACGTGGCGGCTCATCGTGGTGAAGCCGACGGCGAAGACGGCGAGCGTCAGGCCGGCGAGGAGGTAGCCGACGGGGGCGCCGATGCCGCCGAGCGCGATGGCGAACGGGGCGACGCCCGCCATGACGGTGAGCGGGGCGGCGGCGGAGACGACGAAGAAGGCGATGTCGGCGGTGCCGAGGGTGCCGGCGCGCAGGGTGGGTTCCACGGCGGTGGCGGTCGCGCTGTCCTGCGTCTGCGGTGAGGTTACGGGCATGGGGAGGGAAGCCCTTCTGGCGGCGGGGGGACGGGGGTCCCGGAGGCGTCGTCCCGGTGACCGGGGAGCGAAACCTAAAGGCTTTCGGTTTCGGCAATGTAGCCTCCCGTTGGGCATTCGGGAAGACCTCAGATTCGGGGAGCGCACGATGGGACGGCCGAGCAAGCCGCTGCTGGACAGGGAGCGGATCACCACGACCGCGCTCGAACTCGTCGACGAGCAGGGCGACTTCAGCGTGCCGCGGATCGCCAAGCGGCTCGGGGTCCAGACGGGATCCGTGTATCACCATGTGGACGGCCGCGACGGGATCGTGGAGCTGCTGCGCGAGCGGGTCGCCGTCGCGATCGACCCCGCGACGCTCACCGGCGGCGAGCGGCCGTGGGCCGAGGCCCTCGCGGACTGGGCCCGCTCCTACCGCGCCGCCTTCGCCGCCCACCCCAAGGCGATCCCGCTGCTCACCACGTCACCCGTGCGGGCCCAGCGGGTCCTCGACCAGTACGAGCTCGCGGCCGGGCTCCTGCTCGACGCCGGGTTCGCCCTGCCGGACGTGATGACGGTGATCATCGGCCTGGAGAACGTCGTCCTGGGCTCCGCCCTGGACATGGCGGCGCCGGAGGCGATGTGGGAACTGGCCGACGAGACGGCGACGCCGCGCCTGGCGGCGGCCCTGGCCGCGATGGGCGAGGGCCACGCCGACGCGGCGTTCGAACTGGCCCTGACCGGGTTCCTCGCCCACGTGTCCGCCCTGGCCGGGTGACTCTCCGGGCCTACGCCCCGTAGAAGCGCTCCTCCATCACCGCGCGCGCCCGGCGCGTCATACGGCGGTAGTCCTCCAGCATGTCGCCGACGTGGCCGGGGTCGTAACCCAAGTACCGCCCCACCGCCGCCAGTTCGCGCCCGTCGGACGGGAACGTGTCGCCCGGGCGGCCGCGGACCAGCATGACCGCGCCGCGCACGCGGGACGCGAGGATCCACGCCTCGTCGAGGATCGCGGCCTCCTCGCCCGGGATCAGCTCCGCCGCGCATGCCGCGGCGAGCGCCTCCCGCGTACGGGTCGTGCGCAGCCCCGGCTCCGCCCACCCGTGCTGGAGCTGGAGCAGCTGGACCGTCCACTCGACGTCGGAGAGCCCGCCGCGGCCCAGCTTCGTGTGCAGCGTCGGGTCCGCGCCGCGCGGCAGCCGCTCGGACTCCATGCGCGCCTTGAGCCGGCGGATCTCGCGCACCGCGTCCTCGCCGAGCCCCTCGGCCGGGAACCGCAGCGGGTCGATGAGCTCGATGAAGCGCCGGCCCAGGTCCAGGTCGCCCGCGACCGGTTCGGCCCGCAGGAGTGCCTGCGACTCCCACACCAGGGACCAGCGGCGGTAGTACGCGTCATAGGACTTGAGGGTGCGCACGAGCGGCCCCGACTTGCCCTCGGGCCGCAGGTCCGCGTCGATGAGCAGCGGCGGATCCGCGCTCGGCAGGGCGAGCAGCCGCCGCATCTCGGACACGACGCGGTTCGCGGCCTTCGCCGCCTCCTGGTCGCCGACGCCCTCGCGCGGCTCGTGCACGAACAGCACGTCGGCGTCCGACCCGTAGCCGAGCTCGTGCCCGCCGAACCGCCCCATGGCGATGACGGCGAACCGGGTGGGCAGCTCGTCGCCCCACCCCTCGCGCACGACGGCCCGCAGCGTCCCGGCGAGGGTCGCGGCCGTGATGTCGGAGACCGCGCCGCCGATCCGGTCCACCAGCGCGCCCTGGTCGGCCTCGGCAGGCGTGTCCTCGGTGCCGTACGAGGCGATGATGTCGGCGGCCGACGTACGGAACAGCTCACGCCGCCGTACGCCGCGGGCCGCGGCGACGGCCTGTTCGGCGCCGTCCGCGCGGCCGACCGCGGCGAGCACCTCCTGCTCCAACTGGGCGTGCCCGCGCGGTTCGAGGCCCTGCTGGTCGCCGAGCAGGGCGACGGCCTCCGGTGCGCGCATCAGCAGATCGGGGGCGAGCCGGCCGGCCGAGAGCACCCGGGCGAGGTTCTCCGCCGCCGCGCCCTCGTCCCGCAGCAGCCGCAGGTACCAGGGCGTCTTGCCGAGCGCGTCGGACACCTTGCGGAAGTTGAGCAGTCCGGCGTCCGGGTCGGCGGAGTCGGCGAACCAGCCGAGGAGCACCGGGAGCAGCGTCCGCTGGATCGCCGCCTTGCGGGTCACGCCGGAGGCCAGCGCCTCCAGATGGCGCAGCGCGGCGGTCGGGTCGTGGTAGCCGAGGGCGACGAGCCGTTCGCGCGCGGCCTCGGTGCTCAACCTGGTCTCGCCGGAGGCGAGTTGGGCCACGGCGTCGAGCAGCGGCCGGTAGAAGAGCTTCTCGTGCAGGCGGCGCACAACCGAGGTGTGGCGGCGCCAGGCGCGGTGGAGTTCGGTGATCGGCTCGGTCCGCATGCCCATGGAGCGCCCCGTGCGCCGCAGGTCCGCGTCGCCCTCGGGGACGAGGTGCGTACGCCTCAGCTTGTAGAGCTGGATGCGGTGTTCGAGGGTGCGCAGGAAACGGTAGGCGTCGTCGAGCTGGACGGCGTCGACCCGCCCCACGTACCCGCCGGCGGCGAGTGCGGCCAGCGCGTCCAGGGTGGTGCCGCTGCGCAGCGAGAGGTCGGCCCTGCCGTGCACCAACTGCAGGAGCTGTACGGCGAATTCGACGTCCCTGAGCCCGCCGGGCCCCAGCTTCAGCTCCCGGTCGACCTCGCCGGCGGGGATGTTCTCGACGACGCGCTTGCGCATCTTCTGCACGTCGGGCACGAAGTTCTCGCGCTCGGCGGCCTGCCAGACGAGGGGCGAGAGCGTCCTGATGTACGCGTCGCCGAGTTCGAGGTCACCGGCGACGGGCCGCGCCTTGAGCA
The DNA here is from genome assembly GCF_045162695.1 of Streptomyces sp. NBC_01003. Taxonomy (NCBI): domain Bacteria; kingdom Bacillati; phylum Actinomycetota; class Actinomycetes; order Kitasatosporales; family Streptomycetaceae; genus Streptomyces; species Streptomyces sp. NBC_01003. The sequence continues at coordinate 7,047,312 of NZ_CP108707.1, read as the reverse complement.
GCGCCTGGAACTCCCAGGTCTTGGCCCACCGCTGGTAGTAGGCGAGATGCGAGGAGAGGGTCCGCACGAGGGGGCCGTTGCGTCCCTCGGGGCGCAGGTTGGCGTCGACGGGCCAGATCGTGCCCTCGACGGTCGTGTCGGAGCAGATCCGCATCATGTGCGAGGCGAGCCGGGTGGCGGCCTGGATCGCCTTGCCTTCGTCGGCGCCCTCGACGGCCTCGCCGACGAAGATGACGTCCACGTCGGATACGTAGTTGAGTTCGTGTCCGCCGCACTTGCCCATCGCGATGACGGCGAGCCGGCACAGCGCGGCGTCCCCGGGCGCGTCCGCCTCCGCCATGGCGAGGGCCGCGCGCAGGGTGGCCGTGGCCAGGTCGGCGAGTTCGGCGGCGGTCTGCGCGATGTCGGTCGTCCCGCACACGTCACGGGCGGCGATCGACAGGAGGCAGCGCCGGTAACCGACCCGCAGGGCGTTCGGGTCGACAGCGTCCGCGAGGCCCCGCTCGAACTCCTCCACGCCGGGGTGCAGGTCGGACGGCTCGTAGGTGACCAGGGCCTGCCAGTCCAGCGGATGCCGGGCCAGATGGTCGGCGAGCGCCTCGGACGCGCCGAGGACACCGAGGAGCCGGTCGCGCAGCGGCTTGGCCGTGATGAGCGTGTCGAGGAGCTCCCGGCGCTCGGGGTCACCGGCCTGCGCCTCGACGAGCCGGACCAGACCGAGGAGGGCCAGATCGGGGTCGGCGGTGGCGCCGAGGGCGTCGAGAAGCATCGGGTCGGAGCGCACGGCCGACAGGCCCGGCACGTCCAGGAGCCGCTCGGCGGCGGAGGGATCCGTGAAACCGTGCCGCAGCAGCCGCGTGAACGTACTGCTCCTGCGCCCTTGCGGCACCGACATCGCACGGCCTCCTGTTCGATCACGCACTGTTCCAGAGCCTAAGGCTTCGCCGGTGAGTTCCGCCCGCGTGCGCGGTCTGCCCTTTGACTGGAGCATCGGGAGAGCGCGAGGCGGATCATGACGAACGCGGAGCCCCTGGCCGAGGGGGACGGCCGGTACAGCGACGCGTCGGCCACGACGGGCCCCTGGGCCGAGGCCGGGGAGAAGGGCGCCGCGGCCGAGCTGTTCCGGATCTCGACGGTAGGGCCGGACGGGCGCCCCCATGCCACATCTTTGCGAAGCGTAGAACTCAGCCGAAAGGGAGCACCCATGGACTGGACCCTCGAAGTGATCGTCGTGCCCGTCGCGGACGTCGACCGGGCGAAGGACTTCTACGAGAACCGGGTCGGCTTCAAGGTCGACGTCGACCAGGTCGTCACGGAGGGCGTCCGCATCGTCCAGATGACGCCGCCCGGGTCGCGCTGTTCGATCGCCCTGGAGCAGGGCCTGCCGGGCGCGCCGGGGCAGCGGGCGATGCAGCCGGGGTCGCTGACCGGTGTCCAGATGTGCGTGACGGACATCGTCGCGGCGCGGGTCGAGCTGCTCGAGCGGGGCGTGGACGTGAGCCCGGTGCAGCACGTGGGGGCCAAGGGCTGGGAGGACGGGCCCGGCGACGTCTGGAACTCGTTCATGTTCTTCGCCGACCCGGACGGCAACGGCTGGACGGTGCAGCAGGCGCCGGCCCCGCTGTCGGAGCGCTGAGGGTTCACCGCCCCTTCACATGTGCGTGGGACGGGGGCATCTTGGCGTGTGCATGCTCTAGCCGCACCGCCGCCGTCTCTCCCCCCACCGGAGGTCTCACGTGCTTGGCAGATCATTGTTCCGACGCGGTCGCACCGCGGCGCTCGCCTCGGCCTTCGCCCTGACCGCCACCGCGGTCGCGCTCTGGTCCGGCGTGGGCGGCTCGTCCGCGCAGGCCGCGGCGGGCGTCCCCACCCCGGACCACACCGTGGTCGTGGTCTTCGAGAACCACGCCTACAACCAGGTGATCGGCTCCTCCAGCGCCCCGTACATCAACAGCCTGAAGACGAACGGCGCGAGCCTCTCGGCGTCGTACGCGCTGACGCACCCGAGCCAGCCGAACTACTTCGCGCTGTTCTCGGGCGCCACGCAGGGCATCACGGACGACGGCTGCTACACGCCGGGCTTCTCCTCGCAGCCCAATCTTGCCTCCGAGCTGATCGCCGCCGGCAAGACCTGGGGCAGCTACAACGAGGGCCTGCCGAGCCAGGGTTCGACCACCTGCTCGTCCGGCGACTACGCCCGCAAGCACAACCCGTGGTTCGGGTTCAGCAACGTCCCCACCTCCACGGCGAAGACGTTCGCGCAGTTCCCCTCGGACTACTCGACGCTCCCCCAGGTCTCCTTCGTGGTCCCCGACCTGTGCAGCGACATGCACGACTGCTCGGTGTCGACCGGTGACACCTGGCTGAAGAACAACCTGTCCGCCTACGCGACCTGGGCGAAGGCGCACAACAGCCTCCTCGTCGTCACCTTCGACGAGGACAACCGCCTGGCCGGCAACAAGATCCCGACGGTCCTCTACGGCCAGCAGGTCACCCCGGGGGCCACCTCGGCGACCACCTACAACCACTACGACGTCCTGCGCACCATCGAGGACATGCACGGCCTCCCGCACGCGGGCAACGCGGCGTCCGGCAAGGACATCACGGGCATCTGGACGTCCTGACATGTACGTAGCGGACAGCCGCGCTGCGGCGTCTGCGGAACCCGCCGCCCGGCCACCGGCCGGGCGGCGCGGCACCGCGATCGCCCCCACGGTCCTGGCCCTCGGCTCGGTCAGCCTGATCACCGACGTCTCGTCCGAGATGGTGACGGCCGTCCTGCCGCTCTACCTCGTCGCGGGGCTCGGCCTCTCGCCCCTCGGCTTCGGCCTCCTGGACGGCGTCTACAACGGCTTCTCGGCGCTGGTCCGTCTCGTCGGCGGCCACTTCGCGGACCGGGGAGGCGGCCGCCACAAGACGGTCGCCCTGTTCGGCTACGGGCTCTCGGCGCTCTGCAAACCCCTGCTCCTGCTGGCCGCCACCCTCCCCATGATCGGCATGGTCCTGGCGGCCGACCGCACGGGCAAGGGCCTGCGCACGGCGCCGCGGGACGCCCTGATCTCCCTGAACAGCACCCCGGCCACCCGCGGCAGAGCCTTCGGCGTACACCGGGCGATGGACACGACGGGCGCCCTCCTCGGCCCCCTCGCGGCCTTCCTGATCCTGCGCGCGACGACGGACGGCTACGACGCGGTCTTCACCGTCAGCTTCTGCGTCGCGGCACTGGGCGTACTGGTCCTGCTCCTGTTCGTCCCCCGCCGGCACGAAGGCGCGGAGGAGGCCGCCAAGGACAGCCACCCCGCACCCGCGCAGGAGACCACCAAGGGCAGCCACCCCGCACCCGCGCGCCCCACCTTCCGGTCCGCGCTCGCGCTCCTGCGCCGCCGCGAAGTGCGCCGCACCACGGTCTGCGCCCTGCTCCTCGGCCTGGCCACGGTCAGCGACTCCTTCATCTATCTGCTCCTCCAGCGCCGCCTGGGCGTCCCCGACCAGTGGTTCGCGCTGCTCCCCCTGGGCACGGCGGCCGCTTTCCTGCTCCTGGCCGCGCCCCTGGGCCGGCTCGCGGACCGCGTCGGCAGCTGGCGCGTGTTCCTCGCCGGCCACGCCGCGCTCCTCGCCGCGTACGGCCTGCTGCTCTCGCCGTGGCACGGCTCCGCCCTGCCGTACGCGGTCCTGGCGCTGCACGGCTGCTTCTACGCGGCGACGGACGGCGTCCTGATGGCCGCTGCCTCCACCGCCATCCCCCAGGAGCTGCGCTCGTCGGGGCTCGCCGTCGTCCAGACGGGCCAGGCGCTGGCGCGCTTCGTCTGCTCGATCGCCTTCGGCGCCGCCTGGACGGCGTGGGGCGACCGCACGGCTCTGGGCGCGGCCACGGTGGCGCTGGCGGCGGGCGCGGCGGTGGCGTATGCCTTCCGGCCCAAAGCCCCCACCCCCGCGGAGGTAGTACCCGCATGACGACACGTAACAGGCTGCTCGTCCTCGTCGCCGCGGTCGTCGCTCTGGCGGCCGTCGCGACGGCCTCGGTCTTGCACGCGGCGGCGCGCGCCGACCGCAGGAACGAGGCGCACGCGGGCGGCCCGAGGGTCACTGCGGGCCGGGTGACCCTGCCGGCCGAGGCCACCGAGGCTCCCCGCCACCTCGTCTTCCGCAACATGGCGTGGGGCCCCCACCGCGACGAGCTCACCACGGTTCCGGCGGACCGCCCGGACGCGCCCCGCACCGCGTCGGGCGTCAAGTGCCTTCGTTTCTACGCCTCTTCGGGCACGGCCATCTGTCTGCGGGCCGAGCGGGGCGCGATGCAGGACACGTACACGGCGCGCGTCCTGGACTCGCGGCTCGAGGAGAAGGCCCACTACGCGCTGCCGGGCATCCCGTCCCGCGCCCGCGTCTCGCCGAGCGGGCGGTACGCGGCGTGGACGGTGTTCGTGGGCGGCGACAGCTACGCGGGCACGAACTTCTCGACGCGGGCGGCGATCGTGGACACCCGCACGGGTCACCTCACGCCGACGCTCGAGGACTTCCGGGTCGTCAAGGACGGCCGGACCTACCGCGCGGCGGACATCAACTTCTGGGGCATCACGTTCGCGGCGGACGACCGCCACTTCTACGCGACGCTCGCGACGCACGGGAAGACCTACCTGGTACGGGGTGATCTGCGCACCCGCACGCTGACCACCGTCCACCAGAACGTCGAGTGCCCGTCCCTCTCCCCCGACGGCACCCGCGTCGCCTACAAGAAGCGTGTGAAGGGCCTTTCGGCGGACGCCCCTTGGCGGCTGTACGTACTCGACCTGCGCACGCTCCGCGAGACGCCCCTGGCGGAGACCCGCAGCGTGGACGACCAGGCGGTCTGGCGCGACGCGCACACCCTCACGTACGCGCTGCCGGGCGACTACGGCGCGGACCTCTACACCGTCCCGGCTGACGGCACGGGAGCCCCGCACCGCCTCACCAAGGCGGCGGTGTCTCCGGCGTACCTGTGACGGGCCGCGATCCGGAACCGCGCATACAGGTGGCAGACGGGCCCGCGACCCGCGAGGCTGAGGCGATGGACATGACCCTGGAAGTGATTCAGCTGCCCGTCTCGGACCTGGACCGGGCGAAGGACTTCTACACGAACAAGGTCGGATTCGGCGTCGACGTGGACCGCGAGGTGATGCCGGGCGTCCGGATCGTCCAGCTCACCCCGCCCGGCTCCGGCTGTTCGGTGACGCTCGCCGAGGGCGTCCCGAACCCCACGGGCACCCCGCAGCCGGGCACGTACCACGGCCTGCAGCTCGTGGTCGCGGACATCAAGGCGGCCCACGCGGAGCTGACGGCGCGTGGCCTCGACGTGTCGGAGCCCCAGCAGTACGCCCCGGACGACGGCGGCACGTTCATGTACTTCACCGACCCGGACGGCAACGGCTGGGCGATCCAGGAGTACCGCAAGCGCGCCACGCAGCCGCTGCACGAGCTGCTGCGCGAACAGCACCAGGGCTGACCCGGCTCACGGCTCCGGGATCAGCCGCACCACCGTCACGACCAGGATCGACCCGGAGACGTAGTACCGGACGATGACGCCCCGCACGGTCGCCTCCCTGCGGTCCGCCCACCGGCCGATGGAGAGGGACCCGTGCCCGTACGGGTCGACGCCGAGGGTGCGTTCCAGCTCCGCCCTGAACGGCACGGGTCCCGCCATTTTCGCGAGGGTGTCGTCGGCGGGCGGCGCGTACGAGATGCGGTGGCGGCGGCGATGTCGGTGGCTCACGCGGCTCCGGCCCTCTCCGCTTCCTCGCGGGCGAGCCGGTCCATGATGGCGTCGGCGGCCGGGTCGGGCACGGACTCCAGCATCCAGTGCCGCATCACGGCGTGGATCTCGTGCACCCCGGCCGCGTTGATCTCCCGGTCGAACTCCTCGCGCCGGTGCTCCGGCAGGGCGTCGCGGATGGCGGGGATGCTGTTGGGCACCTCGACCTCGACCCCGTCGACGAGGGTCTTGAGCGGCTCGGCCATGATGCGCTCCCTTCTCGCTCACCGACCACGGTAGCGACCGGGAACGACGCAGGGGGCGGTACGGCAGAGGGGGCGGGACGCATCACGCGCCCCGCCCCCTCCCCCGGCCTCAGCCCTGATGTTGTGGCGGGTCAGGAACTCAGTCCTCCCCCTGGGCCGCCTCGGGGCCGTCGTGCGTCGCGTCCTGGCCCCGGAACGCAGTCGACGGCAACAGCCGAAGCGGGCTCGGATCGGACTCCGGCCGGGGGCACCAGCGAAAAGGGCACCTACGGATCTCCGTAGGTGCCCTTCGGCGTCCGACTCCGACGTTGAAGGGTCAGTGGTTCGCGGGCCGGAGCGACTTCCCCAATGCCACCCCGGCGGGGGCGTCGCCAACGGGGATCGGGGAGCCCACGACCGCGTTGGACCTGGTGTCGATCACCGACACGCTGTCCGAGCCGGAGTTGGCCACGTAGGCGCGACCGCGGACGCCGTCGGTGGCCACCCAGGCGGGGCCGTAGCGGACGGGGATCGGGGAGCCGACGACCGCGTTGGACCTGGTGTTGATCAGCGACACGGCGTACGAGTCGGAGTTGGTCACGTAAGCGCGACCGCGGACGCGGTCGACGGCCACACCGGACGGGCCTTTGCCGACGTGGATCGAGGGCCCGACGACCTTGTTGGTGTTGATGTCGATCACCGACACGGCGTACGAGTGGGCGTTGACCACGTAGGCGCGACCGCGGACGCCGTCGACGGCCACACCGGCGGGGCCTTTGCCGACGTGGATCGGGGAGCCCACGACGGTTTTGGTCTTGGTGTTGATCACCGACACGGTGTCCGAGCCGGAGTTGGTCACGTAAGCGCGACCGCGGACGCGGTCGACGGCCACCCCGGACGGGCCTTTGCCGACGTGGATCGGGGAGCCCACGACGGTTTTGGTCTTGGTGTTGATCACCGACACGGTGCCCGAGCCGGAGTTGGTCACGTAAGCGCGACCGCGGACGCGGTCGACGGCCACCCCGGACGGGCCTTTGCCGACGTGGATCGGGGAACCCACGACCGCATTGGTCCTGGTGTTGATCACCGACACGGTGCCCGAGCCGGAGTTGGTCACGTAAGCGCGACCGCGGACGCGGTCGACGGCCACCCCGGACGGGCCTTTGCCGACGTGGATCGGGGAACCCACGACCGCATTGGTCCTGGTGTCGATCACCGACACGGTGCCCGAGCCGCCGTTGGCGACATAGAGGCGATCACTGCGCAGGTCTTTGTGCGGCGCTGCAAAGGCGTGAGGAGCCGTGGCGGACAGGAGGGCGATGGAGAATGCCGCCAGGATGACGCTCAACCGGTCGAGCCACTGGCGCCGTGCGCTACGGCGTGGGGATGCGGAGAGTCCGCCTGGCAGAAGCTCAGGGAGAGTTCGGGACATTCTTCCTCCAGGCCGGTCGGCTCTTGGGAGCCGTCATGATGAGTGCGACGGCTGAGCCGCAAAGAGCGTCCACGACCGTCACAGCACATCCTTCGGTCCGCCACGGTGCTCTGCCAGCCGGACTGCGCTGAACGTGACCGCTTGCCGGGACTTCTCCCATGAGCTCAGGAACCGAGGCTGCGGCCGAAGGCAGCGGGCCGATCCCGGCCGAGCCCCTCGAAGCGTGGCAGCGAACAGTGCCGCAGGCCCGATCCGCCGGCCCACGGCCCACAGACGGCCCAGCCCCCGGCGCACGCGACGGGGCCGCCGGTCATAGACCGACGGCCCCAGAGGCTCGACGCGGCGCGAAACCGCTCTGACCTGCCCTTACAGCACCGGCAGGTTCTTCCGCAGCTCGAAGGCCGTCACCTCGGAGCGGTACTCCTCCCACTCCTGCTTCTTGTTGCGCAGGAAGAAGTCGTACACGTGCTCGCCCAGCGTCTCGGCGACGAGTTCGCTGCGCTCCATGAGGGCGATCGCCTCGCCGAGGTTCTGCGGGAGCGGCTCGATGCCCATGGCGCGGCGCTCGGCGTCGGACAGGGCCCACACGTCGTCGTCGGCGCCCGGCGGGAGCTCGTAGCCCTCCTCGATGCCCTTGAGTCCGGCGGCGAGCAGCACGGCGTACGTCAGGTACGGGTTCGCGCCCGAGTCGATCGAGCGGACCTCGACGCGCGCGGAGCCGGTCTTGCCGGGCTTGTACATCGGGACGCGGATCAGGGCCGAGCGGTTGTTGTGGCCCCAGCAGATGTACGAGGGCGCCTCGCCGCCGGCGCCGGCGGTGCGGCCGCCGCCGCCCCAGATGCGCTTGTAGGAGTTGACCCACTGGTTGGTGACGGCGGAGATCTCGGCGGCGTGCTTGAGCAGGCCCGCGATGAAGGAGCGGCCGACCTTGGACAGCTGGTACTCGGAGCCGGACTCGTAGAACGCGTTGCGGTCGCCCTCGAAGAGGGACAGGTGCGTGTGCATGCCGGAGCCGGGGTGGTCGGAGAACGGCTTCGGCATGAAGGTCGCCTGCACGCCCTGCTCCAGCGCCACCTGCTTCATGACGAGGCGGAACGTCATGATGTTGTCGGCCGTGGACAGCGCGTCGGCGTACCGCAGGTCGATCTCCTGCTGGCCGGGGGCGCCCTCGTGGTGGCTGAACTCGACCGAGATGCCCATGGACTCGAGCATGGTGATCGCCTGGCGGCGGAAGTCCATGCCGACGTTCTGCGGGGTGTGGTCGAAGTAGCCGGAGTTGTCGGCCGGGGTGGGGCGGGAGCCGTCGAGCGGCTTGTTCTTGAGGAGGAAGAACTCGATCTCGGGGTGCGTGTAGAAGGTGAAGCCCAGGTCCGAGGTCTTGGCCAGGGCCCGCTTCAGCACGTAGCGCGGGTCCGCGAACGACGGGGAGCCGTCGGGCATCAGGATGTCGCAGAACATCCGCGCGGTGCCCGGGGCCTCGGCGCGCCAGGGCAGCACCTGGAAGGTCGACGGGTCGGGCTTGGCGATCATGTCGGACTCGTACACGCGGGCGAAGCCCTCGATCGCGGAGCCGTCGAAGCCGATGCCCTCGTCGAAGGCCTGCTCCAGCTCCGCCGGGGCCACGGCCACCGACTTCAGGAAGCCGAGGACATCCGTGAACCACAGGCGGACGAACCGGATATCCCGCTCCTCGAGCGTCCGGAGCACGAATTCCTGCTGCTTGTCCATCTTCCGCTTCCACCCATCCTTGCTGGTCAGGCCGCCTGCGTCCGCGCCCTGCGGGACACCGTCGGCAGGCTCCTGAGCATCCCACCACATCACCGTTTCATGCGCGTTGCCGACCTTGATCGACTGGCCGACCCGGGCCCGAACATCGTGCGAACGGCAGATGTATACGACTCCGTGCCCATAGTGCCTGCTGGGGCCCCTCGTCCCATAGTCCCTGCCGTCCGCAGCACCGGCTACACGGCATGGCAACGGCCCCCCGCTCCCCACTACGATCAGCGGACCCGTTCAGCCGTCCCGTCCCTTTCCCAGAAGGACTCACCATGGGTTCCGCCAAGAACACCGGCTCCGCGACGCGCAAGGCCCGAATAGAGGAGATGCGCCGCGCCGAGCGCTCCCGCGAGCGCCTGCGCCGCGTCCTCGTCGTCGTAGTCAGCGCCGTCGTGGTCGTGTGCCTCGCCGGATTCGGGGCGTGGGCCCTCATGAAGGGTGACGACTCGAAGGACACGGCGGACGCGAAGTCGTCGGCCGGGTCGTTCAAGACCGGCTCGGACGGCGTGAAGACCTGGACCGGGAAGCTGGACCGCAACCACGTCGCGAAGAAGGTGACGTACCCGATGACGCCGCCGGTGGGCGGGGACCACAACCAGGTCTGGATGAACTGCAACGGCGACGTCTACAAGAAGGCGATCCCGAACGAGAACGCGGTGCACGCCCTGGAGCACGGCGCGGTCTGGGTGACGTACACGGACAAGGCCGACCCGGGTGACGTGCAGAAGCTCGCGGCGAAGGTGCGCCAGACGCCGTACTCGCTGATGAGCCCGGACCAGGACCAGAAGGACCCGATCATGCTGAGCGCCTGGGGCCACCAGCGGACCGTGAAGAGCGCCACCGACCCGGACGTGGCCTCGTTCTTCTCGACGTTCGTCCAGGGCAAGCAGACCCCCGAGCCCGGTGCCGCCTGCACCAACGGCCTGTCCCAGTGAGGCGCGCGGCCTGGATCGCGCCGGCCGTGGCGGCGGTGCTCGTCGCGGGCGGGGCGGTCACGTACGCGGTCGCCGACGGGGACGACGGCGGTTCGTCGGCCGTGCGGGTGCCGGGCACCGAGTCGGCCGACGCCGGGTTCGCGCGGGACATGGCGGTCCACCATCAGCAGGCCGTCGAGATGTCGTACATCGTGCGCGACCGCACGAAGGACGAGGAGGTGCGCCGCCTCGCCTACGACATCGCGCAGACGCAGGCCAACCAGCGGGGCATGCTGCTCGGCTGGCTCGACCTGTGGGGGCTGCCGAAGGTGTCCGCGAAGCCGCCGATGTCCTGGATGGGCATGGGTGACATGCCGCCGGGACGGGACGGCGCGCTGATGCCGGGCATGGCCACGAACACACAGCTCGACGAGCTCCGCAAGGCGAGCGGCAAGCGGGCCGAGGTGCTGTACCTCCAGCTGATGACCGCGCACCACAAGGGCGGCGTCCATATGGCCGAGGGGTGCGTCGAGCGCTGCGGGGTCGGGGTGGAGAAGCGGCTCGCGTCGGGCATGGTCGCCTCGCAGAAGTCGGAACTCGACCTGATGGCGGGGATGTTGAAGGACAGGTCGTAAGGCAGGTCGAAGGACAGGTCGAAGGGCAGGCCGAAGGACGGGTCGCAGGAAGGGAAACCCCGGGAATACCTGAGGGAAACCCCCGCCCCGATCACGTACCGCCCCAAATCGCCCTCGAATGGCGTTCCTTGGGCTCTTCTTGGCGCTTCCATTCCCCTTGCATGAACGGTTCGACGCAACAGTGATCAGTTGCGTGCGCAGGTCGATCCAGCGCACGCGCATCACAGTCGCCACACGCGACGAACCACATCGCAGGGGGTTGTATGAGATCCACCCGTGCCGCGGCCCGCGCCGGGCTCAGCCTGGCAGCGACACTGCCACTGCTCGCCGGCGCGCTCGCCATCGCAGCACCTGTCGCCCAGGCCGACCCGAACCCGGGCGCCCGCGACGCACTGACCGGCACCAAGCCGCTGTGGGCCACGGCCAAGGCCGACCAGGGTGCCGCGTCGAACAGCTCCACCGTGCACGCCCGCGTCTACCTCGCAGGGCGCGACGCGGCGGGCCTCGCGGCGTACGCGAAAGCCGTGTCCGACCCGCAGTCGGCGTCGTACGGCAAGCACCTCAGCGCAAAGCAGGCCCAGGCCCGCTTCGGCGCGACCAAGGCCCAGATAGCCGAGGTCACGAAGTGGCTCGAGTCCTCGGGCCTCACCGTGACCGACGTCAGCAAGCACTACATCTCCGTCTCGGGCGAAGTCGCCGCCGCCGAGAAGGCGTTCGGCGCCCAGCTGCACAACTACGCCAAGGGCAAGCACACCTACCGCGCACCCACGGCCGCCGCGACGGTGCCCGCGTCCCTGAACGGCGCGGTCCTCACCGTGACCGGCCTGGACAGCGCGCCGCACAAGGCGAACCACGACGAGACGCTGCCGCCGCCGGACGCCGTGTTCCACAACGCCGGCCCCTTCTCGTCGTACTACGGCTCGAAGACGGCGAGCACCCTGCCGTCCGCGTACGGCCAGAAGGCCCCGTACGCCGTGAAGGGCTACACCGGCAAGCAGCTGCGTGCCGCCTACGGCGCCGGCAAGAAGACCGGCAAGGGGGTCCGCGTCGCCATCACCGACGCGTACGCCTCGCCGACCATCGCGAAGGACGCGGCCACCTACGCCAAGCGCAACGGTGACGCGGCCTACCGCAGCGGCCAGCTGAAGCAGGTCCTGCCCGCGGACTACACCAAGACCGAGGAGTGCGGGGCGTCCGGCTGGTACGGCGAGGAGACCCTCGACGTCGAGGCCGTGCACGCCGTGGCTCCCGCGGCCGACATCACCTACGTCGGCGCCGCGTCCTGCTACGACGACGCGCTGCTCGACTCGCTCGGCAAGATCGTCGACGGCCACCTCGCCGACATCGTGTCGAACTCGTGGGGCGACATCGAGGCCAACCAGACCCCCGACCTCGCCGCCGCGTACGACCAGATCTTCCAGTACGGCGCGATCGAGGGAATCGGCTTCTACTTCTCGTCCGGCGACAACGGCGACGAGGTGGCGAACACCGGCACGAAGCAGGTCGACGTGCCGGCCAACTCGGCGTGGGTGACGTCCGTCGGCGGTACGTCGCTGGCCGTCGGCAAGGGCGACGAGTACCAGTTCGAGACCGGCTGGGGCACGCTCAAGGCCAACCTGTCGGCCGACGGCAAGAGCTGGGACGCCTTCCCCGGGGCATACACCTCGGGTGCGGGCGGCGGCACCAGCAAGACGGTGAAGCAGCCGTTCTACCAGAGCGGTGTCGTCCCGAACTCACTGGCGCGCGCCAACGGCGGCTCGCAGAAGATGCGTACGGTGCCGGACATCTCCGCGGTGGCCGACCCGAACACCGGCTTCCTCGTCGGCCAGTCGCAGACGTTCCCCGACGGCTCGCTCAAGTACGACGAGTACCGCATCGGCGGCACGTCGCTGGCGGCGCCCGTCATCGCGGGTGTGCAGGCACTGGTCCAGGAGGCCCGCGGCGGGCACGCGCTCGGCTTCGCCAACCCGGCGATCTACGACCGCTCCGGCTCGAAGATCTACCACGACGTGACGGACAAGCCGACCGGCCGTGACCTCGCGGTGGTCCGCGTCGACTACGCGAACGGGTTCGACGCGGCCGACGGCCTGCTGACCTCCGTGCGCAGCCTCGGCAAGGACAGCTCGCTCAAGGCGGTCCGCGGCTACGACGACGTGACGGGTGTCGGCTCGCCGGCGCCGGGCTATGTGACGTCCTTCGGCCGTCGCTGACCCGAGGAGGGCGGCGCCCGCCCCGGGACATCCCCGGGGCGGGCGCCGCCCTCAATTCCCTTCCGTTCCCTACTGCTTGACGACCTTCAGGTCGTCGCACCAGCCGCTGCCCTTGCCGGTGCGGGTGTAGCAGTAGAGGGTCGCCGAGGTATTGGTGGCGCCCGTGGTGAAGGTGATGCTGCCGGTGCGCCACCCGAAGGCGCTGAAGGCGGGAATCCGGGTCTCTGACCCGCCGAAGTTCTTCACTCCCACGGCGAGTTGGGTGTCGTACGCGTCGACGCGCCCCCAGCCGGAGAGCGTGTACGTGGTGTTCGGCGCGACGGTGATCTTCTGCTCGGCCGTGCTCGGGGTCCCCGAGACGCGCAGGCTGGAGCCGCCCCCGTGCGGATTCGCGGTGTCGGCCGCGACGGCCCCCGAGGGCGCCCAGGGCGAGACGCCCGTCTCGAAGCCGGGGTTGGCGACCAGGTTGGTCCCGCCCGAACAGGCGGCGTCATCAAACGCGGAGACCTGGTGGGCGCCGATGTCGGGACGGCAGGCGACGGGCGCGGGAGAGCCGAAGTAGTCCTTGCCGCCGGAGCCGGTGGTGACCTGCCCGGCGCCGCGCGCCGGGGATCCGGCCTTCAGCTTGTACCCCGCGGGATCGGCGGAGCCCGGGTCGGCGAGGAGCGGGTCGGCGGTCACCTTGCCGGGGTCGGCGGGCTCGGACGCCGGGTGGTTGCCGTACATGACGTTGTTGCGCCAGGTGTGCTCGGCGGGCTTGCCGCCGTATCTGCCGGTGCCGAGGTTGTAGAAGATGTTGTTGCTCCACAGCGTGGTGGACGCCCCACCACTGCTCTCCACGACCGACGTGGTGGAACCGGCCCCCATGTAGAAGGTGTTGTTGAGGATCTGAGCGGCCGCGTCGCCGACGGCGTACAGGATGCGCGAGCCGTCGTTGACGGAGAGGTTGTAACGCGCGACCGTACCGGCCGTGTCGGCGCCGCTGCCGCAGGCCCCGCACAACAGCAGGAAGCCGCCCTCGTTGTCGTGGCTGTAGTTGTACTGGAAGAGGGCGCCGCGCGTGCCGAAGTCGGCGTCGAAGGCCATGCCGTCGTTCATACCCGCCGTGCGGCGCACATGGTGGACCTCGTTGTACTGGAAGACGGTCCCGTCACTGTTGATGGTCCACAGGCCCGCGTTGTTGCCGGCCGAGCGCATCCAGATGTCGTACGCCTCGTTGTGCTCGGCCAGCGCGTCCCGGGTCACGCGGACGACCATGCCGTCGCCGCCGATGTCGTGGATCTTGTTGCCGCGGAACACGACACGCGTACTCGCGGTCCACGCGGGACCGCTCGTGCACCCGTAGACGGCTCGGCAGGCCCAGCTGGACTGGGTGGTCAGGCCCTCGCGGTCGACCTTGTAGATCTCACTGTTCTGGACGAGTACGTCGTCGAAGCGGGTCGGCGTCACGGTGCCGGAGACGCGGAACTGGATGCCGTTGCTGCTCTTGGTGTCGCCGCCGTTGACGTCGTGGACGTAGACGTCGTCGAGGACATAGTGGGTGCCGGTGCCGTGGTCGGCGAGCTCGACGAGGATGCCGTTGCGCTCGGCTTCCGTGGCGCCCTTGTTGGTGACCTCCAGACCACGGATCTCCCACTGCTCGACATTGAGCAGATGGACGGCTGCGTAGACGGTGCCGCCGCCCTCGATCACGGGCCGAGCGCCGCCGGAGCCGTAGGGGGCGACCCTGACGGGGGCGGCCGCGGAGCCCGATCCGGCGGGCTTGAGCTGACCGCGGCAGGTGGCTCCGCGCTTGAAGTAGAGCCGGTCGCCGGGGCCGTAGGTGACGGCGTTGGCCGCGGCGAGGCTGTTGTAGGGCGCGCCGAGGCTGCCGTCGCCGTTCGCGGCGGCGGAACAGTCCACGTAGTAGGGGGTGCTCGCGGACTGCGAGGGGTGGGGTGGATGGCCGGGGTGCGCGGACCCGGCGGCCTGGGCGCCAGGCGGGGTGGCGAGGGCGGAGGCGGCGAGCGCGAGACCCGCCGCGAGCGTGGTGCAGGCTCTTCGGAGCCCGGATGTAACCGGTGCCATTCTTGCTCCTCGGGATAGGAGAGGCGTTCGGCAAGTACCGTGCCCAGCAAGGTGGTTGAGGTCAATGGGCCCGACGGGAAACGGTTACATTCACCAGACGCACTCCACTCCCCGGAGACCCCCACCCCACACCCGGCACCCCAGCCGCCGCCCCTCAGGCGAGCCGCGAAAGATCCCCCCGTGAAAGCCGCCCGAGCAGCTCCTCACCGCGCGCGAACCGCTCGGCCTCCTCCACCGCGTACAACCCCAGTCGGCGCACCTCGCTGCCCTGCGCGCCCGCCATGTGCGGGGTGACCAGGACGTTGGGAAGGGTGAGCAGCGGATGCCCGGCGGGCAGCGGTTCGGGGTCGGTGACATCGAGAAATGCATCGAGTCGGCCCGAGGCGCACTCACGAGCGAGCGCCTCGGTGTCGACGAGCGACCCCCGAGCGGTGTTCACAACGACACCACCATCAGCCACGAGCTTCAGCATCTCCTCCCCCAACAACCCACGCGTCTCGGGCAGTTGAGGCGCGTGCACGCTCACGATGGAGCTGCGCCGGCAGAGCTCGGACAGCTCGACGAGCTCGACGCCGAGCGCGGCGGCATCGCCTTCACCGACGTACGGATCGGTGAGCAGGATCCGATACCCCGCATCCGAGGCGCGCAGCCCGGCGATCACGCGCCGGCCGATGCGGGAGGCGCCGATGATCCCGACGACGCGACCGTCGGCGCCCTCGCGCGCGGTGAAGCCGGGCCAGCCGCCGGAGTAGCGGGCGGCGACGGGCAGCGCCTTCTTCGCGGCGAAGGTGATCGCGGCGAGTGTGAAGGCGACGACGGGGCCCGCGTTGGCGTCGGCGGCGGAGGACACGGTGATGCCGGGCCGCTCCCACAGGGCATCCGAGACGACGGGCTTGACCGATCCGGCGGCGTGCACGACGGCGCGGAGCCGGGGCGCGTGCGCCAGAACGTCCGCGGTGAGCTGCGGGCAGCCCCAGCCGGTGATCAGCACCTCGACTCCGGAGAGGACCGCGCGGGCCTCGGGGGTGCCGAGCGGCCCGGTCAGCGGAACGGGCGCGAGGTCGGCGCACCGCCCGAGCCGTTGCCGCAGGTCCGACGGGATGACCCGGTCGAGCACCTCGGCGTCCATGGCCAGTGCCGCGATCGGTCGGTGTGCTGCCACGCGCTACCACCCTCCAGCTGCAGATCTATAGAAACCGGTTACCTCAAGATGCCAGGAGGCTAGGTCCAACGCTGAGAGATGGTCAAGAGATCCCGGAGACAAGGGGGTTGACCCGGCGTAGTAACCGTTTTAGATTCCCGCTCACCTTGTTCCAACGACGGAGGGGTTTCCGTGCCCACGGTGGCGAAGGACAGGCCCGAGACCGAGGCGGTGAAGCCCCCCGGCACCCCGGGCAGCGGGTCAAAGACGCACAAACCCAGGCAGGACAGCTTCTGGAAACGGTTTCGGAGCAGCCGCACCTTCCTGCTGCTCATGCTCCCGGGCCTGGCCTACTTCCTGCTGTTCCACTACGGCGCCTTCGTCGGCAACGTCGTGGCGTTCAAGGAGTACGTCCCGTTCGACGGCCTCTGGGCGAGCCCGTGGGTGGGCTTCGAGAACTTCACCCGGATGTTCGGCGACGCCGACTTCTGGCACGCGACGTGGAACACCTTCTACATAGCGGTGCTCCAGCTGACGTTCTTCTTCCCGATCCCCCTGGCCATCGCCCTGCTCCTGCACAGCCTGACGTCGGATTTCCTGCGCCGCTTCGTGCAGTCGGTGGTCTATCTGCCGCACTTCCTCTCCTGGGTGATCGTGGTGGCGCTGTTCCAGCAAGTCCTGTCCGACACAGGCTTGTTGAACTCGTTCCTGGGCGACACGGGGATCCACACGGTCGACATCATCGGCAACCCGGACGCGTACCGTCCGCTGGTGGTGGCCGAGGTGGTCTGGAAGGACGCCGGCTGGGGCACGATCATCTTCCTCGCGGCGCTGATGCAGGTCGACGAGCAGCAGTACGAGGCGGCGGCGATCGACGGCGCGGGCCCCTGGCGCCGCTTCTGGCACGTCACGCTGCCGTCCATCCGCCCGATCATCGTGCTGCTCCTGATCATGCGGCTCGGCGACATCCTGTCGGTCGGCTTCGAACAGATGCTGCTCCAGCGCCAGTCGGTGGGACCCGAGGTGGGCGAGGTCCTGGACACGTTCGTGTTCTGGCAGGGAATTGTCGGCGGGGACACCGGATACGCGGCAGCGGCGGGCCTGTTCAAGGGCGTGGTGGGCGCGGTGCTCGTCTTCACGGCGAACCGGGTGGCGCACAAGCTGGGCGAACAGGGGATCTACAAATGACCACAACCACGCACCCCAAAACCCCCACGCGCCCGGCGTGGAAGGAGAACCCCAAACCCGCCACCCAGGCAGCCAAAGCGGTCGCGATAACAGTCGTCCTGGCCCTGGTCCTGATCCCGTTCCTGGTGATCATCTCCACGTCACTGGCCTCGAACAAAGAGGTGGTGGCCAACGGCGGCTGGGTCCTGTGGCCCACGGACCCGACCCTGAGGGCGTATCGCAACATCCTCAGCGGCGGGATCGTCACCAAGGCGCTGGGCGTAAGCATCGGCGTGACGCTGATAGGCACCCTGGCGTCCCTGGCATGCACGTCCTTCCTGGCCTACGCCCTCAGCCGCCCAGGAGTCCTGGGAGGCAAACCGGTCCTCCTCGTAATCCTCTTCACGTTCCTCTTCCCCCCGGGCATGATCCCGGCGTTCCTCCTGGTCAAGGGCCTGGGACTGCAGAACATGTACGCGGCCCTCATCGCCCCCGTCCTGATCAACGTCTTCAACCTGGTGGTCCTGCGGGGCTTCTTCCAGGGAATACCGGAGGAGCTGTACGAGGCGGCGCGCCTGGACGGGGCGGGCGACTGGACGGTGTTCTGGCGGATCGTGCTCCCGCTGTCCAAGGCGGCCCTGGCGGTGGTCGGCCTGTTCTACGCGGTGAGCTACTGGAACGCCTGGTTCAACGCCTCGATCTACCTGGAGTCCGACCACTGGCCGCTCTCGCAGGTCCTGCGCACCTACGTGATCGGCGGCGCGCAGATCTCCGACACGGGCCTCAGTGAGGCCGGCATGGTCTCGGCCCCGCAGACGACGCAGATGGCGGTCCTGGTGATCGCCACCGTCCCGATCCTCCTCGTCTACCCGTTCCTCCAGAAGTACTTCACCAAGGGCGTGCTCACCGGCGCCGTCAAAAGCTAGCCAGCTGCCCACCTTTCCCGAAGGGTCCACTCACGTGTCCGGTTCTTCGATGTCGCGTCGCACCCTGCTGCGTTCCATAGCCGTCGGCGGCGCCGCTCTGGCCGCCCCGTCCTTCCTGACCGCCTGTTCCACCGACTCGGGTGGCGGCGGTTCCGTCTCCAACGCGGGCAAGAAGGCGGCCGCGTGGCCGACGTTCACCCCCGCCACCGGCGCGAAGCCGGACCTGGCGGCCACCGCGGAGGGCGTCCAGGCGGGCTACACCACGTACCCCGCGAAGCTGGTCAAGGCCGTCGCGGAGAAGCCCGGCACGGGCAAGGAGAAGATCAAGGTCCTCTCCATCACGTACGGCACCCCGCCGAAGCCGGCGGCGCAGAACAAGCTGTGGGCGGCGATCAACGAAGCACTCGGCGTGGACGTCGAGTTCACCGTGGTCCCGGACGCGGACTTCCGCACCAAGATGGCGACGCTGTTCGCGGGCGACGACCTGCCGGACATCATCAACATCGGCGGCGGCTACGTCCTGCCGCGCGAGGCGCAGTTCGTGAAGACCCGCTGCGCGGACCTCACCGAGTACCTGTCGGGCGACGCGGTGAAGGACTACCCGAACCTGGCGGGCATCCCGACGTACGCCTGGCAGGGCATGGGCCGGATCTCGGGCCGGATCTTCGGAGTCCCGGTGGAGCGCCCGAAGCCGCAGGACACGATGTACTTCAACGGCCAGGCGTTCGCGAAGGCGGGCTACAAGCCGGGCATGTCCGCCGACGACTTCACAGCAATGGCCAAGGAAGCAACAACAGCCAAGAAATGGGCCCTCGGCGCCTCGTCAACCGCGTACTTCGGCTTCAAGACACACGCCACGTGGCACGGAGCGCCGAACCAGTGGCGCATCAAGGACAACAAGGCGACGTTCTTCGCGAGCACGGACGAGTTCAAGACCACGCTCGAGTTCATGTCGAACCTGCGCAAGGCCGGCGCGTACTACCCGGAAGCAACATCCGTCTCGCAGGTGGACCTGAAGACGCAGTTCTGGAACGGCACGGTCCTCTCCATGACGGACGGCTTCCTCTCCTACCCCGGCTCGGCACAGGGCATCAAGAACGCCTTCGACCTGGACGCGCTGGTCCCCTACACCCCCGAAAACACCACACCGGGCTACCAGCAGTCGCAGGGCATCTTCGGCTACACGGTGATCAAGAAGGCATCGAAGGACCGCGTGAAGCTGATGCTGCGGATCCTCGACTACCTGGCCTCACCGTTCGGGACCGAGGAGTACGAGCTGGTGCACTTCGGCCTGGAGGGAACGCACTTCAAGCGGGACAAGGACAACAACCCGATAGCGACACCGCTCGGCCTGGTCGAGTCGAAGGTGAACCTGCCGTTCGTGTACCTCAGCGACGCGCCCCAGGTCCTGTACGCGCCGGGCTACGGGGACATCGTCAAGCGCCTGCACACATGGCAGCAGAAGGTCGTCCCGATGATGGTGCCGAACGACCGCTGGGGCCTGCAGTCGGACACGTACAACAAGCAGGGCGCGACGCTCGACCAGATCATCAGCGACGGCGTGACGGCCACGGTCGCGGGCCGCCGGAAGGTCTCCGACTGGGACGCCGTATACAAGAAGTGGCTCAACCAGGGCGGACAGCAGGCGCTGGAGGAATTCGCCAAGGAGTACGAGGCGGCGCACTGAACGTACGGCATCGTCCATGATGGTCCGGGGCGGCATCGCCCGCCCCGGACGGGCAAGTTGAGGAGAGACAACAGTGGGTGAGCGGGTCACCATCCGTGATGTGGCCGCGCGCGCGGGCGTCTCGGTCGCGACTGTTTCGCGGGTCCTGGCAGGCAACTACCCGACATCGGCGGCCTCGCGCGCCAAGGTCCAAAGGGCGGTCAAGGACCTGGACTACGTGGTCAACGCGCACGCCCGAGCCCTCGCCGGCGCCGGACGGAAGACGATCGCGGTCCTGATGTTCGACGTGGTCAGCTCGTTCTACGCGGCCGTGGCGCAGGGCGTGGAGATGGAAGCGGCCCAGCACAACAGACTCACCCTGGTCTGCTCGACGGGCGGCGACCCGGCCCGCGAACTGGCGCTGGTCCAGATGATGCGGGAACAGGCGGCGGAGGCCGTGGTCCTGGTCGGCGGGGTCATCGAGGACGACGAGTACCGCGAGCGAATGGCGCACTACGCGGAAGCACTCGCGGCGGCGGGCTCGCGCCTGGTCCTGTGCGGCAGACCGGCACCGGCACCCGACGTCCCCGCACTCGTGGTGGAGTACGACAACGGCGCGGGCGCACACGCGATAACGAGCCACCTTCTGGGCGCCGGCCACCGGAAGATCGCGATGATCGGCTACCAGCCGGGCAACACCACGGGCGAGGCCCGGGTAACGGGCTACCTCAGAGCCCTGAACGACCACGGCGTCCCCCGCTCGGACGCGATCCTGCACGGCATCGGCTTCGGCCAGCACCACGGCTACGAGGCGATGCGCGACCTGCTGGACAAGTGCAACGGCAAGCCGGACTTCACGGCGGTCTTCGCGGGCGACGACCGCGTGGCAGCAGCGGCGATCCGCGCACTGGCGGAGGCGGGCCTACGGGTCCCCGAGGACATCTCGGTGGTCGGCTACAACGACGACCCAGTGGCAGCAGACATCACTCCCGGCCTCACCACGGTGCACATCCCGGCAGCGGAAATGGGCCGCACGGCCGTAAGACTGGCCCTGACAGGCACGGCCCGCCCCGGCCAGCAACGCCACCTCCTGGGCACACACATAGTGATCAGAGACAGCGTCCGCCCCCACCACCACTGAGCGCCGCACGAGCCCTGACCGAAGACAGGTAGTCCCACCGGGCGGACAGCCGCGTACGAGACAGGCCGGAGACAGCGAAGTCCCACCGGCGGTCAGCCGCGTACGAGACGGGAGGGGACGTGGGGGCATGTGCGCGCGCAGCCACCAGCACCACGTACAGGCAATTAGCTGGCTGACGTGCACCCATAGAACAGCGAGCACGTACATGCCCCCGCGGCCCCGCACCCGAAAACGCACCTGGCGATCCCACACCGAGCCCGCACCCGACAACGAAGCAGCCCCCACCGAGCCCGCACCCGACAACGAAGCCGAGCAACCCCCACCGACCCGGCACCCGAAACGCAGCAGCCCGCACCCGACGACACAACGGCCGACGAAGCCCGGCACCCGACGACCGAGCGACACCCACCCCCTCCGCTCCCCAGTCCGAGAGGACATCGCGTCAGTCAGACGATTAAACTGGCCGAGTGCCTCAACTACGTCTCGCCCTGAATCAGATCGACTCGACCGTCGGAGATCTCGCCGGGAACGCCGAGGCGATCATCCGCTGGACCAAGCACTCCGCCGAACAGGGAGCGCACCTGGTCGCGTTCCCCGAGATGGTCCTGACCGGCTACCCGGTGGAGGACCTCGCCCTGCGCGAGTCCTTCGTCGAGGCATCCCGCCAGGGACTGACCGCCCTGGCCAGGCGCCTCGCCGACGAGGGCCACGGCGACCTCCCCGTGATCGTCGGCTATCTGGACCGCTCGGAGAAGGCCCAGCCGAAGTACGGCCAGCCCGCAGGCGCCCCCCAGAACGCCGCGGCGGTCCTGCACAACGGCCGGGTCGCCCTGACGTTCGCCAAGCACCACCTCCCGAACTACGGCGTCTTCGACGAGTTCCGCTACTTCGTGCCGGGCGACACGATGCCCGTGATCCGCGTACGCGGAATCGACGTGGCGCTCGCCATCTGCGAGGACCTCTGGCAGGACGGCGGCCGCGTCCCGGCCACCCGAAGCGCCGGCGCCGGCCTCCTGATCTCGATCAACGCGTCGCCGTACGAGCAGGACAAGGACGACACGCGCCTGGACCTGGTGCGCAAGCGCGCCCAGGAGGCGGGCTGCACGCTGGCGTACGTCGCCACTATCGGCGGCCAGGACGAGCTCGTCTTCGACGGCGACTCGATCGTGGTGGACGCGGCGGGCGAAGTAGTGGCCAGGGCACCCCAGTTCGCGGAGGGTTGCGTGGTCCTGGACCTGGACCTCCCGGCGGCGAAGCCGCAGGCCCCGACGGGGACGGTCGACGACGGCCTGCGCATCGACCACCTGACGATCTCCGAGGACCACGTCCCGGCGTACGAGCCGGAGCTGACGGGCGGCTACGCGGACCGCCTGGACGACGACGAGGAGGTCTACTCGGCGCTGGTCGTGGGCCTGCGCGCCTACGCCGCGAAGAACGGCTTCCGCTCGGTACTGATCGGCCTGTCGGGCGGCATCGACTCGGCGCTGACGGCGGCGATCGCGTGCGACGCGCTGGGCGCGCAGAACGTGTACGGCATCGCGATGCCGTCGAAGTACTCCTCGGACCACTCGAAGGGCGACGCGGCGGAGCTCGCGAACCGCACGGGCCTCAACTTCCGTACGGTGCCGATCGAGCCGATGTTCGACGCGTACATGGGGTCGCTGGGCCTGACGGGCCTCGCGGAGGAGAACCTCCAGTCGAGGCTGCGCGGCACGATGCTGATGGCGGTGTCCAACCAGGAGGGCCACATCGTGCTCGCGCCGGGCAACAAGTCCGAGCTGGCGGTGGGCTATTCGACGCTGTACGGCGACTCGGTCGGCGCGTACGGCCCGATCAAGGACGTGTACAAGACGTCGGTCTTCCGGCTGGCCGAGTGGCGCAACCGGGCGGCGGCGGAGCGCGGCCAGACTCCCCCGATCCCGGAGAACTCGATCACGAAGCCGCCGAGCGCGGAGCTGCGCCCGGACCAGGTGGACACGGACTCGCTGCCGGACTACCCGGTGCTGGACGCGATCCTGGCGATGTACGTGGACCGGGACAGGGGCGCGGACGCGATCGTGGCGGCCGGGTTCGACGCGGACCTGGTGACGAGGACGCTGCGGATGGTGGACACGGCGGAGTACAAGAGGCGCCAGTACCCGCCGGGCACGAAGATCTCGGCAAAGGGCTTCGGCAAGGACCGCCGCCTGCCGATCACGAACAGGTGGCGGGAGTCGGCGTAACAGTCACCGCCCCCAGCCCCCAGCCCCCAGCCCCCAAGTCCGAGTCCAAGCCCAAGCCCCGGAGCCCACCCGTCACATCACCGACGACGAGTGGGCTCCGGCGCGTCCGGAGCCGAAGAAGCGGCATCGGGCAGATGCGAGGCCACGAGGAGCCCGTGCCCCGCCGTGGCGGAAGGGGCGACGCCCCGGGACCGACGCAGGTCGACCCCATAGGCAACTCCGGCCACCCCGATCCCGAGGACGGCGAGCGCGGCCCCGGCGACCGCGGGGGACGTGAGCCCGAACCCGGCGGCGAGGGCGAGCCCGCCGATCCAGGCGCCGCCGGCGTTGGCGAGGTTGAAGGCGGCCTGGTTGGCGGAGGAGGCGAGGGAGGGTGCGGCCGAGGCCTTCTCCATGACCATGAGCTGAAGCGGGGACCCGGTGGTGAAGGCGGCCATACCGAGCAGCACAACGGCGACCCCGGCACTCCACTCGGCCCGCATCAGCACAGGGAACAGCGCAAGCACCACGACAAGCGAGACAAGCCCCCCGAACAGGGTCCCGCGCAGGGAGCGATCGGCAAGCCGCCCGCCGAGCAGATTCCCGGCGGTGGCGCCGACGCCGAACAGGGCGAGGAGCAGCGTGACGCTCGCCTCGGCGAACCCGGCGGTGCCGGTGAGCATCGGCGTGACATAGCTGTACGCGGCGAAGAGCGCGCCGAACCCGGCGACGGTGGTACCGAGGGAGAGCCACACGGGCAGGGAGCCGAGCGCCTTGAGCTCACCGCGCAGCCCGCCGCTCTCGCCGTGGCCGTGGTCGGCGGGGACGAGGAGCAGGAGCGCGGTGATCGCGGCGAGCCCGATGGCGCTGACGGCGAGGAACGTGGCGCGCCAGCCGAGCTGCTGGCCCATGAGCGTGGCGATGGGGACGCCGATGACGTTGGCGACGGTGAGGCCGAGGAACATCAGGGACACCGAGCGGGCCTTGCGCTCGGGCGCGACGAGCGAGGTGGCGACGACGGCGCCGACGCCGAAGAAGGCGCCGTGCGGCAGCCCGCTGACGAAGCGCGCGGCCATGAGCAGGTGATAGTCGGGCGCGGCGGCGGACACGGCGTTACCGGCGACGAAGAGCACCATGAGCCCGACGAGGACGCGTCGGCGGGGCATGCGCGCGGTGAGGGCGGCGAGGAGCGGGGCGCCGATGACGACGCCGAGGGCGTACGCGGAGACGAGGTGACCGGCGGAGGGGATGGAGATGTGCAGATCGTCCGCGACGTTGGGCAGGAGGCCCATCATCACGAACTCGGTGGTGCCGATGCCGAAGGCGCCCACGGCGAGGGCGAGCAGGGCCAGGGGCATGAAAAAGGGACCTTCCACGGGAAGACGGGCGGGAGACGCGGGAATCCGTAAGTTTACGTCCGGAACAAACTCTCCCGCGCCAACCGTTCCGCGAGGTGAGCCCCCGGCTGCCGCGGCATGAAGAGCGGGTGTGGAGAGCGAACGCGGCGGGTGGGGAGCGAACGCCGACGTCAGGACCGGGTGAGATCGACCTTCGCCGCGATCGGCAGATGATCGCTGCCGGTCTCGGGCAGCGTCCACGATGTGACCGGCTCGACACCCTTGACCATGATCTGGTCGATGCGGGCCATGGGGAACGAGGCCGGCCAGCTGAACCCGAACCCACTGCCGGCGGCACCCTGCGTGGACCGCATCTGGGACGTCACGCCGTTCAGCGCACGGTCGTTCATCGTGCCGTTGAGGTCGCCCAGCAGGATGACCTTGTCGAGCGTCTCGTCGGAGATGGCCTCGCCGAGCGCGTCGGCGGAGGTGTCGCGCTGGCTGGCGGTGAATCCGGCGTGCATCTTGACCCGGACCGACGGCAGGTGCGCGACGAACACGGCGACATCGCCCTGGGGCGTGGCGACGGTGGTGCGCATGGCGCGCGTCCAGCCGAGCTGGATGTCGACGGGCCGTGTCCCGCTCAGCGGGTACTTGCTCCACAGCCCGACGGTCCCGGCGACGGAGTGGTACGGATATGTCTTCGCGAGCGCCTTCCCGTAGACGGGAACGGCGTCGGCCGTCAGCTCCTCCAGGGCGACGACCTGCGCCCCGGAGGCGGCGATGGCGTCGGCGGTGCCGGTCGGGTCGGGGTTCTCCGCGTTGACGTTGTGCGTGGCGACGGTCAGGTCGCCGCCGCCGGCGGTCTTGTCGGTGAGGAGCCCGCCGAAGAGGTTGAGCCAGACGATGGCCGGGACCAGGACCGCGATCAGGGCCGTCGCGGATTTCCGTACGACGGCCAGGACGAGCAGGACGGGCACGAACACGCCGAGCCAGGGAAGGAAGGTCTCGGTGAGGGAGCCCAGGTTTCCGAGGGTGTTGGGGATCTGCGCGTGGAAGAGCATGACGAGCGCGACCAGAACGGCCAGTACCGCGAGGACCACCCCGCGGCGCCAGATCCCCCGGTCACCGCGCCACCCGCCGGTCAGGCGGCGCAGCGGGTCTCTGGAAGGCCGGTGCCCCGAGCCGCCGCCACCCGTTTCCGTCCTGAACCCCTGCGCCATACCGTCGTCGCCTCACTGCCCTGCCGTGCACACCGACCTCGCCCTGAAACCCTAGGGGATGATCGGCGCCCTCCTCGCCGTCCACGACGGCCGTACGGACACGAGGACGAGCGCAGCGGCGCCCGGGGTTCCGGATCGGCGGCGCGCGTGGGGCCTCTGTGACGAAACGCGCATATTCAGTCCGGTGGCCCCGCAGCTTCAGTCCTGTGGCCGCATCCCGGCGAGTGCGCAGTCGACGATCTGCTCGGAGAGGTCGTCGGCGAGCGGAGCGTCGGGCCGGATGATCGTGCGCAGCAGCATCGGCCCGACTATGAAGTCGTTGATGAGCTCTATGTCGATGTCGGCGCGCAGCTCACCGTTCTCGACGCCGCGCCGCAGCACGTCGAACATGACGCGGCGGCGCGGCTCGATCACGGTGTCGTGGTACGCGTCCCAGAGCTTCGGCAGGCTCTTCATCTGCGCGTAGACGTTGTGCAGCAGGGCCGAGGAGCGCAGGGAGACGCCGCGCCTGCGCAGGTGCTCCAGGAGGCTGATCAGGTCGTCGCGCATCGAGGTGCCCGGCAGCTCGGGATCGGGCTCCTCCATGATGCGCAGGACCTCGACGAAGAGCTCCTCCTTGCCGGACCAGCGCCGGTAGATGGTCGCCTTGCCGACGCCGGCGGTGCGGGCGATCCGCTCGATGGACAGGTCGGTGAGCGGGACGCCGTCCTCGATCAGCTTGAGGACGCCCTCGACGATGGCTCGCTCGACGGCCTCGCTGCGCGGGCGCCCCCGCACCGCGCGCCCCGCATCCACGTCCACGACCACTCCGCCTCTCCGCCTTCCCGCAGCCCTGCGTACCGGCGATTGTCTCAGCCGGTCACTGGCCCGCCACGACGGGTGCACGTCAGCGACCCGCCCCGACGGTCTCCTCCGTGCTCTCCTCGGCCGTGGTCCGCGGCGGGCGCCCCGGCAGGAACAGGACGGTGACGACGGCGCTGACCAGCGCGATACCGGCCCCGCACACGGCCGTCACGTGCATGGCGTGCAGGAAGGAGTCGTTGGCCGCGCCGACCAGCGCGTCGCCGCGCGGGCCGAGCTTCGCCGCGACGCCGAGGGTGGCCTCGATGGACTCGCCCGCCGTGTGCCGCAGTCCGGCGGGCAGCAGGCCGAGCTTGTCCTCGATGCCGCTGCGGTACGCGGTGGACAGCACGGAACCGAGTACGGCGATACCCAGGGCGCCGCCGACCTGCCGGAACGTGTTGCTCAGCGCGGACGCGGAGCCCGCCTTCTCGCGCGGCAGGGCCTGCATGATGACGACGCTGGTGGGGGTCATGACGTGCGCCATGCCCATACCCATGAGGAAGAAGATGACTTCCAGGATCCAGATGGGCGTGTCCGCGTCGAGGATCGTGAACGCGGCGAGCATCGCGGCGAGGATCACCAGGCCGCCGGTCGTCGTGGCGCGCACGCCGAAGCGGTCGACGACGAGCCGGGCGCGCGGCGCGAAGATCAGCTGGGCGGCGGCGAGCGGCAGCATCAGGAGGCCGGTCTGCAGCGGCGAGTAGCCGCGCACGCTCTGGGTGTAGAAGACCGAGAAGAAGGTGACGCCCATCAGCGCGAAGAAGACGAGCGCGATGGCGGCGATCGCCGCGGAGAACACCTTGTTCTTGAAGTACGTGATGTCGATGGACGGGTGGTCGCTGCGCTTCTCGTACAGGACGAAGCCGATGAGGACGACGAGTCCGGCCGCGATGGTCAGCAGGACCGCGGGGTCCGTGAAGTCGGCGAGCTGGCCGCCCTTGATGATGCCGTAGACGAGCAGGACGAGTCCGACGACGGAGAGGGCGACGCCCACCAGGTCGATACGGCCGGGGTTGGGGTCGCGGGAGTCCGGCACGAGAGCCAGCATCAGGACGACCGCGATGATCACGATCGGCACGTTGACCAGGAAGACCGAGCCCCACCAGAAGTGGTCGAGGAGCAGGCCGCCGGTGATGGGGCCGATGGCGATG
Organism: Streptomyces sp. NBC_01003; assembly: GCF_045162695.1. Classification (NCBI taxonomy): domain Bacteria; kingdom Bacillati; phylum Actinomycetota; class Actinomycetes; order Kitasatosporales; family Streptomycetaceae; genus Streptomyces; species Streptomyces sp. NBC_01003. The sequence continues at coordinate 7,019,509 of NZ_CP108707.1, read as the reverse complement.
GCGATGCCGACGCCGCCCGCCCAGATGCCGATGGCCTTGGGCTGCTCGTCCCGCTCGAAGACGTTCATGAGGATGGCCAGCGTCGCCGGCATCACGAAGGCGGCGCCGATGCCCATGATCGCCCGGAAGATGATGAGCTGGACCGGCGAGCCGGACTCGGCGGCCAGGGCGGAGCCGAGGCCGAAGACCACGAGGCCGCCGACGAGCACCTTCTTGCGCCCGAGCCGGTCACCGAGCAGACCCGCGGTGAAGAGCAGACCGGCGAAGACCAGCGTGTAGGCGTTGATCGCCCACTCCAGCTCGCCCTGCGTGGCTCCGAGGCCCACGGGGGGCGGGGTCGAGATCGTCTTGATCGCGACGTTCAGGATGGAGTTGTCGAGCACGACTATCAACAGGCTGAGCATCAGCACGCCGAGGATCGCCCATCGGCGGCGGTGCACAGCCTCCGGTATGCGCGGCGGTTCGGGAACGTCAGGAGCGGTCATGGGACTCACCCTAGGGCAGTTCCGATACGAGACCGTCTCGTATCGGAAGTCCTTAAGAAGACTTTACGAACCCGACGGGCTACCCGCTCGCGGGGTGACCCGACCGGCGGACACCCCCCTAGCCATTCCTCGGCACGCGGTGCCACCATGGAGGGGATCCGGGGACGCCGTGAGGGCGCCTCGAGACAACAGAAGGAGCCGTTGCGATGACGCAGCTTTCGGCTGCCCAGAACAACCCCGACAGCAGCAACAGCGGCAGCAAGGCGCTGTACGGGGGCAAGAGCAACCGGCGCATCACGGTGCGCGACATCACGCTCGCCAAGGAACGCGGCGAGAAGTGGCCCATGCTCACGGCCTACGACGCGATGACCGCGTCCGTCTTCGACGAGGCCGGCATCCCGGTCATGCTCGTCGGCGACTCCGCGGGCAACTGTCACCTCGGGTACGAGACCACCGTGCCCGTCACCCTCGACGAGATGACGATGCTCTCGGCCGCCGTCGTACGGGGCACCAAGCGCGCCCTCATCGTCGGTGACCTCCCCTTCGGCTCGTACCAGGAGGGCCCCGTACAGGCCCTGCGGTCCGCGACGCGTCTGGTCAAGGAGGCCGGGGTCGGCGCCGTGAAGCTGGAGGGCGGCGAGCGCTCGCTCGCCCAGACCGAGCTGCTCGTGCAGTCCGGCATCCCGGTCATGTCCCACCTGGGCCTCACCCCGCAGTCCGTGAACACCATGGGGTACCGCGTCCAGGGCCGCGGCGACGAGGACGCGCACCGACTGCTGCGTGACGCCAAGGCCGCCCAGGACGCCGGCGCCTTCGCCGTCGTCCTCGAACTGGTCCCGGCCGAACTGGCCGCCGAGGTCACCCGGTCCCTGAACATCCCGACGGTCGGCATCGGCGCGGGCGCCGAGTGCGACGCCCAGGTCCTCGTGTGGACCGACATGCTCGGCCTCACCGGCGGCAAGATGCCGCGCTTCGTGAAGCAGTACGCGGATCTGCGCGGCGTCATGGGCGAGGCGGCGAAGGCGTTCGCACAGGACGTGGTCGGCGGAACGTTCCCCCAGGAGGAGCACTCGGTCCACTGACCCGGACCACCACCTGAACCAAAGTGGCACCACAGCGGCCCGCCGATCTTCCCCCGTCGGCGGGCTGCTGCCGTTCCGCCGCCCTTCCGTACTGCCCGTCTGTCGCCGTTCTGTAGGTGCCGTACACGGGGCTGTCGGCCGCCTGTCGGTGAATTGTCGGTGGCACCTGGCACCTTGTACGTCATGACGCGAATCGACAAGAACCCCCCACACAGTGATGACGGCGGCCGGACGGCCTCGGTCACCGTGCGGGGGCTGGTCAAGCACTACGGCGAGACCAAGGCGCTGGACGGCGTGGACCTGGACGTGCACGAGGGCACGGTCATGGGCGTGCTCGGTCCGAACGGCGCCGGCAAGACCACGCTCGTCCGCTGCCTGTCCACCCTCGTCACCCCCGACTCGGGCTCGGCCTTCGTCGCCGGGTACGACGTGGCGAAGCAGCCCCGGCAGCTGCGCCGCGTGATAGGCCTCACCGGCCAGTACGCCGCGGTCGACGAGAAGCTCTCCGGCCGCGAGAACCTGTACATGATCGGCCGCCTCCTCGACCTGTCCCGCAAGGAGTCCCGCTCCCGCGCCGACGCGCTCCTGGAGCGGTTCTCCCTCACCGAGGCCGCCACGCGCCCGGCGAAGACGTACTCCGGCGGCATGCGCCGCAGGCTCGACCTCGCCGCGTCGATGATCGGCAGCCCGGCCGTCCTCTACCTGGACGAGCCGACGACCGGCCTCGACCCCCGCACGCGCAACGAGGTGTGGGCCGAGGTCAAGCGCATGGTCAACGACGGCGTCACGGTTCTCCTCACCACCCAGTACATGGAGGAGGCCGAGCAGCTCGCCAACGAGCTGACGGTCATCGACCGCGGGAAGGTCATCGCGGGCGGCGCCATCGACGAGCTGAAGGCGAAGGTCGGCGGCCGCACCCTGCGCATCCGCCCGGTCGACCCGCTGGAGCTGCGCCCGCTGGCCGCCGCCCTCGACGACATGGGCCTCACGGGCCTCGCCACGTCGACGGTGGACACCGAGGCCGGCACCGTCCTGGTCCCGATCCTCAGCGACGAGCAGCTCACCGCCGTGGTCGGCGCGGTCACCGCGCGCGGCATCACGATCGGCTCGATCGCCACCGAACTGCCCAGTCTGGACGAGGTGTTCCTGTCCATCACCGGCCAGAAGGCCAGTGCCCCGCAGGACGACACCCGTACCTCCGAGCTCGAAGGGGCCGCCGTATGAGCGCCACCACGCTGACGCCTCCCCTGAATCTCGAGGCCGACTCGCGCATCTCCCTGCGCTCCCACATCCGTCACACCGGCGCGCTCGTCCGCCGCAATCTCCTGTGGATCCGCCAGGACCCGGAGTCGATGTTCGACGCGGTCCTGATGCCGATCGTCTTCACGCTCCTGTTCGTGTACGTCTTCGGCGGCTCCATCGGCCAGGCGCTCGGCGGCGGCCAGGACCAGTACGTGCAGTACGTGGTCCCGGGCATGATGGCGATGATGAGCATGAACATCGCCATGGCGGTGGGCACGGGGTTCAACCAGGACTTCCAGAACGGCATCATGGACCGTTTCCGGACCCTGCCGATCGGTCAGGGCTCGGTCCTCTTCGCCAAGATCGTGGTGGAGCTGATGCGGCTCCTCATCGCGACGACGATCATGATGATCGTCGGCCTCCTGGTGGGCTTCGACATCACGAACTGGCCCGGCCTGTTCGCCGCCGTGGGCCTCACCGCCCTCTTCGGCACGTCCATCATGTGGATCTTCCTGGTGCTCGGCGTCGTGATGAAGAGCGCCCAGGCCGTGCAGGGCATGGGCTTCCTGGTCCTGATGCCGCTGCAGTTCGGTTCGTCGATCTTCGCGCCGACGCAGTCGATGCCGGGCTGGCTCCAGGCCTTCACCGACTACAACCCGCTCTCCTCGCTCGCGGACTCCGCGCGCGGCCTGATGGTGGGCGGCCCGGTGGCACACGACGTGTGGGTGACGGTGATCTGGTCCGCGGTCCTCACGCTCGTGATGGCTCCGATCGCGATCCACAAGTTCCGTACCAAGAACTGACGTTCACCCGGACAGGTGGTTCAACCGCGTTCGCGTCCCAGTAGGGCGGCGGCCTCGTCGAGAGACAGGTCGCCGCCTTCGGCGTACGCGGCCTCGTACGCGCGGTCGCCGATGGCCTCACGGATCGCGGCCTCGGCGGACGTGTGGGCGTCGCGCTCCAGATAGGACCGCACGTGCCGGGACGGAAGGTGTCCGTCGGCGGCGCCCATGAGGCGGGCGGCGTCGCGGGCGTCGGCCGGGTCTCCGCTCAGGTTCAGGGCGCGGGCGCCGGTCACCAGATGCATGGCGGGCATGTGCGGGGCGATCACCAGGGCCAGCGGGTCGGTCGCCAGCTCCAGGGCCTCGACGACGCCGGCGAGGGCTTCCTCCGCCAGGCCGTCCTCCGAGTCGAGCCAGGCGTACATCCCGACGACGAAGCCCCGGAAGACGACGAAGCTCATCGCCTTGAACTCGTCCTGGAGGAGCCGCAGTTGCTCGCGCGCCTCGGCGACGCGGCCGGTGGCGCCGTACCGCCCGGCCAGGAACATGCGGGCGGCGGGCCAGGCCTCGTTCGTATGGCGCCTGCCGGGGTCGAGGATGCCGCGCAGCAGTTCCTCGCCGCGCTCGCCGTCACCGCCCTCGATGAGGGCCTGCCCGAGCCGCGCGTTCAGGATGGCCACCTGCGCCTGCGCGCCGAGGCGTTCGGCGCCCTCGATGGCGGCGGAGTAGTCCGCGGCCGCCGCGGCGTACGCGCCGCTGCGCTCATGAGCCTCGCCGCGCGCGGACAGCGCCTCGGCGACGCCCCACCGGTCGCCGAGCCGGGTGAACAGTTCGAGGGACTCGTCCGCGTCCCGGACCGCGTCGCCCGCCCAGTCGCTGCGGTTGGCGAGGATGTTGGCCCGCAGCTGGAGGGTGAGGGCGAGCTCCCAGGTGTACCCGAGTTCGCGGCAGGTCCGCACCGTGACGTCGGCGAGGTTCCACAGCGCCTCCATGTCGCCGCTCATCATCACCGCATAGAACCAGAGGTTGCCCGGCGGGCGGCAGGTCTGCGGGAGGCCCGGGCGGTACGCCTGCGCGATCGCGCGCAGCTTCGCGCCGCCCTCCTCGGTCTGCCAGGTCTCCATCTCCATGTCCATGTAGGCGAGGCGGAGCAGATGCACCCCGCGCCGTGCCTCCACGAGGAGTTCGGGGCCGAACGGCGGCGGGGCGTCGGTGCAGCGCTCGTAGAGCGGGGGCGCGGGGTCGGCGGGCGGGGTGAACGGGTCGGGGCCGAGCGCGGTGGCCTCGCGCGACCAGTTGCGGGCGTCGACGCGCAGGTCGCGCATCTGCCAGAACCAGGCCAGCGAGAGCACCAGGGAGAGCGTCTCCTGCTCGTCCCGCGCGGCGACGGCGTGCCGCAGGGCGGTGCGCAGGTTCTCGTATTCGCGTTCCAGGCGGGCGACGGCGGCGCGCTGACCGTGGCCGCGCAGCTGCGGGTCGGTGGTGCGGGCCAGTTCGCGGTAGTACGTGAGGTGCGCGCGCTCGGCGTCCGCCCGGTCACCGGCCTCGTCGAGCCGGTCACCCGCGTACTCGGCGACGGTCTCCAGGAGGCGGTAGCGCATGACGCCGGCCTGGTCGCGGCCCTCGCCGTCGGCGCCGTCCCCGTGGTCCCCGTGGTCCCCGGAATCTCCGTGGTCTTCGTGCTCAGCCTCGTCACCGTCCCAAGGGGCCGCCACGACCAGGGACTTGTCCACGAGCGAGCCGATCGCGTCGAGGGCGCCGGGGCCGCACACCGCCTCGGCGGCGGCGAGGTCGCAGCCGCCGCTGAAGACCGACAGCCGGCGCAGGACGGTCCGCTCCTCCTCGTCGAGGAGGTCCCAGGACCAGTCGACGACGGCCCGCAGCGTCTGCTGGCGGGGCAGGACGGTGCGGGCGCCCGAGGTGAGCAGGCGGAAGCGGTCGTCGAGGCGGTCGGCGATCTGGCGAGGCGTGAGCATCCGCAGCCGGGCGGCGGCGAGCTCGATGGCGAGGGGCAGTCCGTCGAGGCGCCGGCAGATCTCGGCCGCGGCCCGCTCGTCGTCCTCGACCCGGAACCCGGGCCGCACGGCGGCGCCCCGCTCGCCGAACAGGCGCAGGGCGAAAGGCTCCGGCAGCGGCTCCACCAGGTGCAGCAACTCGCCCGGTACGCCCAGGGGTTCGCGGCTCGTGGCGAGAACCGTCACGCCGGGGCACTGGCTGAGCAGCTGCTCGGCGAGGCGGGCTGCGGCCTCGATCACATGCTCGCAGTTGTCGAGGATCAGCAGCATGCGGCGGTGCGCGCAGTGCTCGGTGAGGCGTACGAGCGGGTCCTCGCCGTGCCGGTCGGACGCGACCCGCAGCTCCTCGGCGCCGGCGCCGCGCAGCACGGTCTCGCGGGCCCCGAGCGCCGTGACGACGGCCTCCGGGACGGCGTCCGGGTCCTCGACGGGCGCGAGCTCGGCCAGCCATACTCCGTCCGGCAGATCCATGCTCTCGGCGGTCTCCTGTGACAGCCGGGTCTTTCCGGCGCCGCCAGGCCCGAGCAGCGTCACGAGCCGCACCCGCCCGAGGTCCTCACGAATCGCCCCGATGTCGCCGGCGCGCCCCACGAAGGAGGTGAGCCGGGCGCGGAGGTTGCCTGTGTGGGCGGGTGCCCTGACCGGGGTGGTGGGCCTTTCGGCGGAGGCGGTGGGAGCGTGGGCGGGGGCGCGCGGCGTCAGCAGGTCGGCGTGCAGTGCGCGCAGTTCCGGGCCCGGGTCCGTTCCCAGCCGCTCCGCGAGCTCGACCCGTACCCGCTCGTAGGCCGCCAGCGCCTCGGCGGTCCGGCCCGCGTCGCGCAGGGCGCGCAGCCGCAGCGCCTGGAGCGGCTCGTCGAGCGGATGCGCGTCGCACAGCGCGGTCAGCTCGGGCAGTACGGACTCGGCCCTGCCCAGCGCGAGCGAAGCGGAGAACCGCGTGCGCCTGGATTCGAGGTGGAGCGCCTCCCAGCGGGCGGCGTCCGCCGAGCGGTCCGGCAGATCGGCCAGCGCGGGGCCGCGCCACAGGGAGAGCGCGTCGTCGAGGACGGCCGCCGACTTGCCGGGGTCGCCATCGGCCAGCGCCTGTACGCCGTCCCTCACGAGCCGCTCGAAGCGGAACAGGTCGATGTCCTCGGAAGTGGCGGACAGCCGGTAGCCGCCGTCGAGCGAGTGCACCGCGTCGGCGCCGATCGCCCTGCGCAGCCGACCCACGAGCGCCTGGAGCGCGCCGGACGCGTCCGCGGGCGGATCGGCGCCCCAGACCTCGTCGGTGAGCACCTGCGGAGGGACGGTACGGCCGGGGCGCAGCGCGAGCACGGTCAGCAGGGCACGCAGGCGCGCCCCGCCTACGGGGACGGCCGTGCCGTCGTCGCGGAGTGCCTGCGTGGAGCCGAGAATGCGGTAGCGCACCGGCCCATTGTCCCCAAACCGGCCGCCGGCCCGCGCCCGAGTTTCGGCGGGAGGGCTGTCAGGGGTGTGGAGCAGGTCTTTCGGCGGCGGGCAGATATCCGTCAGGGCGGGCACAACGGGCGCGTTTTCGCGGTGTCAGGGGAACCTGCGGTCGGCCCCGGCACGTTCCCTCCACACCACACCACCGGTACGGTCAGCCCGTCGCCCCAGCACCGCACCAGGCCGCACGCACCCCGGGAGCCCTCCTCCATGACCACCGCCGCCACCCGTCGCAGCGATCGCAGGATCAGCCCCGTCTTCCTCGGTATCGCCGCCGTCACCGCCGTCACCGGCTGGGCGGTGTGGACGGACTTCGCCGCGCAGCCCGGCATCGCCGTCTTCCTGTTCGTGACGGGCGCCTGGATCGTCTCGCTCTGTCTGCACGAGTACGCCCACGCGCGCACGGCCCTGCACAGCGGCGACATCTCCATCGGCTCGAAGGGCTATCTGACCCTGAACCCGCTGAAGTACACGCACGCCCTGCTCAGCATCGTGCTGCCCGTCATCTTCGTGATCATGGGCGGGATCGGTCTGCCCGGCGGCGCCGTCTTCATCGAGCGGGGCCGGATCCAGGGCCGCTGGCGGCACAGCCTCATCTCGGCGGCGGGGCCGCTGACCAACGTCCTGTTCGCCGTCGTCTGCACGGCGCCGTTCTGGCTGGACGCGCTGAACGGGGTGCCGGACACGTTCCGCTACGCGCTCGGCTTCCTGGCCCTGCTCCAGGTGACCGCGGCGATCCTGAACTTCCTGCCGGTCCCCGGCCTGGACGGCTACGGCGTCATCGAGCCGTGGCTGTCCCAGAGCTTCCGGCGGCAGGTGGAGCCGTTCGCTCCGTTCGGGCTGCTCGCCGTGTTCGGCATCCTGTGGATCCCGGAGGTGAACCACGTGTTCTTCGACGCCATCGACGCGATTCTGCGCTCCCTCGGTGTCACCGAGTGGGACACCTACTGGGGTCAGGAGTTCTACCGCTTCTGGCAGGGAACCCCTGAGATCCCCACCGTCACGCAGTAGGCGCGACCGCCGCCTTCGCCTGCTTCTCGGCCTTGGCCCGGCGCGCGTAGTACCAGGCCATGTTCGAGGTGAGGCCCGCGAGCAGGACCCAGACGATGCCGAGCAGGCTGCCCTGCACGAAGGCGACCACGGCTGCGGCCGTCGAGAGGACGCAGACGACTAGGGCGTACAGAGCGAGGCGGGGCATGGGGGTCGGCTCCTGTCGGACGGAGAGTTGTTCGCCGACCAGTGTCCCCCATGCCCTTCCGCGGCCGCACCGCGGTGACGCGCGCCGGTCAGACGTCGGTGACCCGCAGGCCCGCGTGTGCCTTGTAGCGGCGGTTCACCGAGATCAGGTTCGCGACCAGCGACTCCACCTGGTGCGCGTTGCGCAGCCGGCCCGCGAAGACTCCCCGCATGCCCGGAATGCGGCCCGCCAGCGCCTGGACGATCTCCGTGTCCGCCCGCTCCTCGCCCAGCACCATCACGTCCGTGTCGATCTCGTCGATCGCCTCGTCCTGGAGGAGCACGGCCGACAGGTGGTGGAACGCCGCCGTCACCCGCGAGTCCGGCAGCAGCGCCGCGGCCTGCTCCGCCGCGCTGCCCTCCTCCGGCTTCAGCGCGTACGCGCCCTTCTTGTCGAAGCCCAGCGGGTTGACGCAGTCGACCACGAGCTTGCCCGCGAGGTCCTCGCGCAGCGATTCCAGCGTCTTGCCGTGGCCCTCCCACGGCACCGCCACGATCACGATGTCGCTGCGGCGCGCACACTCCGCGTTGTCCGCGCCCTCGACGCCCAGGCCCAGCTCATCCGCTGCCGCCTGCGCGCGCTCCGCCGCGCGGGATCCGATGATCACCTTCTGGCCGGCCCTCGCCAGCCGGTAGGCGAGCCCGCGGCCCTGGTCGCCCGTGCCTCCCAGCACGCCTACCACCAGCCCCGATACGTCGGGGAGGTCCCAGGGGTCCTTCGCGGGGGCCTTCTGCACACTGTCCGTAGAGGTCATACGGTGACCTTACTCAGGCGTACGGCCCAGCAGCGCGGCGACCGGGATCCGCCTGAACGTGATCGTCTCGTACGCGCTGAAGTCTCCCGTCTCGTACAGCAGTCCGACCGTCTCGGTGTCGGCCCGCACCAGGTCGGAGTAGGCCGCCGGCAGGCCGTCCACCGTGTGGGCCACCCGCCATGTCACACCCTCGTCCTCGCTCGCCCGCACGCTCATCAGCGCCCTGAACCCGGGGTCCGCCGGGCCCGCGAACAGCAGCACCTCCCCCAGCCTCAACAGGCTCCCCTCCACCACCGGGCCCACCAGGCCCGCCTGCGGGCGGAATGCCTTGACCAGGCTCTCGCCGCCGTCCTCCGACGTCGCGTCCGCCCTTGTGCCCGGCGCGGGCGAGTCGTTGCGGGCGTTGAAGTACAGCCGCCCGTCCGGCAGTTCGACCGCGGTCGTCTCGTTCACATTCACGTAGCCGTCCGGGTGGTCGTCCACGTAACCGAGCCGCCAGGTCCTGCCCCTGTCGTCGCTCAGCAGGCAGTGGCCGCCGTCGTACTTTCCCTCCGTGCCGGTGTCGCCTCCGGCGGGCGGGAGGGAGTGGTTGGCCGGTACCACCACTCGTCCGCTTTGTGTCTGGAGCGCGTGGCCCGGGCCTGTGGCGTACCAGCGCCAGTTCTTGTTCTTCGCCTGTGCTGTGATCTCCCTGGGTGCCGACCAGGTCAGGCCCTCGTCGTCGCTGTGCTGCACCCAGACTCGGCGTCCGTCCTCGGGCTCGACCTCGCCCCGTCTGATCGCCGTTTCTGTTGCCCCTGCCGCGTTCCTGACGTGGACGATCAGGACCCGTCCCGTGTCCAGGACCACCGGCGCCGGGTTTCCCGCCAGGTCGTCGCCGTTCGCCGCCACCACCTGGAGCGGGTCCCAGGTGCGGCCGCCGTCCGTGGATCTCTTCAGGACCACGTCGATGTTCCCGTAGTCCTCCCTCGATCCCACTCGTCCCTCGCAGAACGCGAGCAGCACGCCGGAGCGTGTCGCGACGGCTGCGGGGATCCGGAAGCTCGCGTATCCCTCGCGTCCCGCGCGGAAGGGAACAGACGTCTCAGTCAGCACCCCCCATCCCTCCCCACCCAGAGGGAATTCCCGGTGAACTCGGCCTGACGAGTGAACTGTTGAGGCAGTATGCGCAGGCATGGACGCCGTACGGGTCGCACTGCTGCGGGAAGTACTCGCCGGAACCGAGTGGCTGGGCGCCGCGCGCCGCTTCGCGGGTGCGCTGCGGACCTCCGTCGTGCCGCATGGGGGCGGACTGCTTCTCGTCGGCACGCCCGAGTACGAGCCGTGGCATCTCGCGGCGCATCTCGTGGACGAGGCCGCCTGGTCCGGGATGCCCGAGCTGTCGCCCACGCTCGTGCGGCACCGGGCGGGGGCCGGGGATCCGGCCCATCTTGCGGTGGGGCTCGGGCGCATCGAGGCGGCCCGGCGGGGCGAGACTCTGCTCGTTGTGGCGCCTGGGGCGCCAGGTGAGGAGTTGCTGGAGCGGGTGCATGACGCTCGGCGGGCGGGGGCCACGGTTCTGGCCATCGACTCGGGTGACCGTGATCTGCACGCCATGGCCCACGAGGCGCTCACGCCCGGGCCGGATCTCGACCTCGATACCGCGCAGCACCTGGTCAGCGCGGCCGCGGGCGAGAATCCCGTCGGCGGCCCGGCCCGGGGGCCTCGTCGGCGCTTCCGTGATCGGCTGTCCCGTCTTGCGGACCATCTGACCTCGCCGCCGCCTGCGGGGTGGTAGGGGTGGGGGTTTGCGCTTGAAAGGGTGGGTGGCGGGTGCTGGTGCGTCGGCGGGTGCCGGCTGTCTTCGGCCGGTGCGATTTCGGGTGCGGGCTCGGTGCGGGCTCGTCAGGTGCGTTGTCGGGTGCGGGGCCGCGGGGGCATGTACGTGCTCGCTGTTCTATGGGTGCACGTCAGCCAGCTAATTACCTGTACGTGGTGCTGGTGGCTCCGCGCGCACATGCCCCCACGTCCCCTCCCGTCTCGTAAGCGACTGACCGCCGGTGGGACTTCGCTGTCTCCGGCCTGTCTCGTAAGCGACTGACCGCCGGTGGGACTTCGCTGTCTCCGGCCTGTCTCATACGCGGCGACCGCCCGGTGGGACTCCCGCTCCCCGTCTCCTACGCGGCGGGTGGCGTCAGGTCTTGTCGTCCTCGTCCTTGGCCGTGGCGTCGTGCCACTTGGGGTCCGTCTCCCATTCGAGGTTTCGTTCACGCGCCGTCTCCATCGCGTGTTCCGCCTCGGTGCGCGACGCGTACGGGCCGAAACGGTCCTTGTTGGGGCAGTCTGGCCCCTCCTCGACCTTCTGGTGCTCCAGGCAGTAGTACCACTCGCCGGGCTTCCCGACGGTCCGCCTCTTGAACAGGGCCATCTTCGGCTCCTCTCGCCATGACCATGGTCCCCCACAGCCGCTCGATACACTCGCTGGCATGTCTGGCCAGTCGCTGCTCGTACCAGGGGAGCTCTCTCCCACTCGTTCCGTACCCGGAAACATCCGGCGTCCCGAGTACGTGGGCAAGCCCGCGCCGACGCCGTACAAGGGGCCGGAGATCCAGACCCCGGAGACGGTCGAGGCCATGCGCCGCGCCGGCCGGATCGCCGCGCAGGCGATGGAGGAGGCCGCCAAGGCCATCGTGCCCGGCGTGACCACGGACGAACTCGACCGCATCGCGCACGAGTACATGGTCGACCACGGCGCGTACCCGTCGACCCTCGGCTACCGCAACTTCCCGAAGTCGCTGTGCACCTCCGTCAACGAGGTCATCTGCCACGGGATCCCCGATTCCACCGTCCTGAAGGACGGCGACATCGTCAACCTGGATGTGACCGCCTACATCGGCGGTGTTCACGGCGACAACAACGCCACCTATCTGGTCGGTGACGTCGACGAGGAGTCCCGGCTTCTTGTCGAGCGGACCCGCGAGTCCCTCAACCGCGCCATCAAGGCCGTCCGGCCCGGGCGTCAGATCAACATCATCGGCCGCGTCATCGAGTCGTACGCCAAGCGCTTCGGTTATGGCGTCGTGCGGGACTTCACCGGGCACGGGATCAACTCGTCGTTCCACTCCGGCCTGATCATTCCGCACTACGACAGCCCGCACGCCACCACCGTCATCCAGCCCGGGATGACCTTCACCATCGAGCCCATGCTCACGCTCGGCACCCATGAGTACGACATGTGGGACGACGGGTGGACCGTTGTGACCAAGGACCGCAAGCGGACCGCTCAGTTCGAGCACACCCTTGTCGTGACCGAAGCCGGTGCGGAGATTCTCACTCTGCCCTGACGTCGTGGATTCGTCCGTAGGCCCGTCCCGTTGGTGGGGCGGGCCTTCTGCGTTGCCTTGGCGGCTGATCGGGGTAGCGTTTTTACCGACAGAGCGTCGGGAACCCGATAAGTTAGGTAAGGCTAAGCTTAGCAATCTGGAGGTCTCGTGGATACGCCGTTCTCCACCCTGATCCGCACCGCCTCTCACGAGCAGCACACAGAGGCCGAGACCACCACGTTCATGAGCGACCTTCTCGGCGGAGCCCTCGGCGTCGACGCCTATGCCCGGTACACCGAGCAACTGTGGTTTGTCTATCGGGCGTTGGAGGGGGCCACGGGGCGACTGGAGGGGTCCGCCGTTGCCGGGCCTTTCATACAGCCGGAGTTGTTTCGGGTTTCTGCCATCGAGCGGGATCTGGCCCATCTGCGGGGGGACGGCTGGCGCGACGGTGTTTCCGCGCTGCCGGCCACTCAGGCCTACGCCTCGCGCGTTGCCGAGTGCGCCCGGGAGTGGCCGGGGGGCTACGTCGCCCATCACTACACCCGGTACCTGGGGGATCTGTCCGGTGGGCAGATCATCCGCGACAAGGCCGAGAAGAACTGGGGCTTCGCCCGCAAGGGTGATGGCGTGCGGTTCTATGTGTTTGAGCAGGTTCCGAACCCTGCTGCTTTCAAGCGTAGTTATCGCGCCCTGCTGGACGTTGTTCGTGTCGATGAGCTGGAGAAGCAGCGCATCGTGGCCGAGTGCAAGCGGGCGTTCGCTCTCAACACCGCCGTCTTCAAGGCGCTTGGCGAGGAATTCAGCAACGCCGCTTGGTCAGGTGAGGCGGACTCTGCCGCCCACCTCGATCAGGCCTTCCGGTTGGGGAGCCGTGAGGATTTGAGAGCCTTTGCCCTGCGTGATGTTCAGGGCTCTGTGCAGTTGTGCCGTGAGCAGCAGTGCCGCCGCTCCCGTCGCCTCGTCCTCGTCGATGCCGTCGTTCCTGCCCGGGAACGCTCGGGCCCTCACCTTTCCTGCCGCCGCGTCCTCCCACGCCCAGGCGTAGATCCACTCGCCCGGCGGGGGGACTTGGAGTTCCTCCACCTCTGACGCCGAGGCGTACTCGCGCAGCGTCCGAGGCGGTGCCCACTCCGGTCGCGCCTCGATCCAGGTGAACTCGCCGTCCAGGCGCGTGCCCACCACGCCTGCGGGCGTGACCAGTTCGGGTACGTCCAGGAGCCAGGCAGTGCCGACGCAGGGGTGTCCGGCGAAGGGGAGGCGCATGGTCGGCGTGTAGATGTCGATGACGCCGCGCTCGGGGTCGTCCACGAACACCGTCTCGCTGAAGCCCAGCTTCGCCGCCAGGGCCTGTCGCCCGTCCTCGTCGGGGACGTCGCTTCCCTCTCGCACGACTCCCAGCTCATTGCCGTGGTCGCCATGAGGGCCGCAGAAGACTCGGAGCACGTCGTAGTCCGTCACCGGGACAGTCAATCATTCGGTGGGGGGTGGCGGGTTTTTGCCTTTTGTTTGCCGTTTTACGGGTCGCCCATGGGTCGCTTGTATCCGGGGCGCGACCGGCGTCATTTTCGTGAGAGCTGAATCACTGGACCCCTGGGTAGCACTGAGGTAAGCCTCGGTTAAGTTAGGTCCGCCTCACTCACAGTGCCTCACCGTCTTGGAGCCCGCATGCGAGCCGTCCGACTCACTGTTGTCACCGCCGCCGCCACCGCGGCGACCCTGGCCGCCGTCACGGGCTGCACCCAGAAGAGCGACGCCAAGTCCGGTGGCGACCACGTCGTCGCGGTCACCGCCACGGACGACAAGTGCGACGTCTCCAAGACCGAGTTCCCGGCCGGCCATGTCGAGCTCTCCATAGAGAACAAGGGCTCCAAGGTCACCGAGGTCTACGTCCTGTTCCCGGACGACCGGATCGTCAGTGAGCGCGAGAACATCGGTCCCGGCACCAAGCAGAAGCTCACCGCCGAGGTGAAGGCCGGCTCGTACGAGATCGCCTGCAAGCCCGGCATGAAGGGCGACGGCATCCGGCAGAAGGTGACCGTCACCGGCGGCAAGGCCGTCAAGCGTGACGCCCGTCTGGACAAAGCCGTCGCCGCCTACCGGACGTACGCGCAGGAGCAGGCCGACGAGACGCTGCCCAAGGTCACGACGTTCACGGACGCCGTGCGCAAGGGCGACCTGAAGGCCGCGCAGGCCGCGTACGCGCCGTCCCGCATCGGCTGGGAGCGCACCGAGCCCGTCGCCGAGTCCTTCGGTGACATCGACCCGAAGGTCGACGTCCGCGCGGACGGCCTGGAGGAGGGGCAGGACCCGAAGACGGACTGGACCGGCTGGCACCGCCTGGAGAAGGCGCTGTGGCAGGACAAGAAGATCGGCTCGCGGGAGAAGGAGCTGGCGACGCAGCTCGACAAGGACCTCAAGGACTGGCAGACCCGCGTCGGCAAGGCGGACATCACGCCGACCTCCATGGCCAACGGCGCCAAGGAGCTCCTCGACGAGGTCGCCACCGGCAAGGTCACGGGCGAGGAGGAGCGCTACTCGCACACCGACCTCGTCGACTTCAAGGCCAACGTCGAGGGTGCCGAGAAGGCGTACGACCTGCTCAAGCCCGTCGCCGCGGAGAACGACGCCGCGCTGACGAAGGAGCTCGACAAGCAGTTCGCCGCCCTGGACACGCTGCTCGACAAGTACCGCAAGGACAAGACCTCCTACGAGTTCACCTCCTACGACAAGGTCGGCAAGGCGGACCGCAAGGAGCTCTCGGACGCGGTGAACGCGCTCGCGGAGCCGCTGTCCAAGCTCGCCGCCGCCGTCGTCGTCAAGTAGCCCTCCGGTTACACAGGTAAGGGGTCAGGGATGACGGACACCACCGCCGATGTCTCGGTCGGATCAGACAACTCCCGCACGCCGTCGCGTCGTTCACTGCTCGCGGTGGGCGGGGCCGGGCTCGCGCTCGGTGCCGCCGCCGCGGGTGGCGCCGTCGCCGTGGCGCGGACCGGCGACGATCCGCAGCCGGTCGCCGACTCGGGCGGCGCCGTGTCGTTCCACGGCGCGCACCAGGCCGGAATCGCCACCGCCGTCCAGGACCGTCTGCACTTCGCGTCGTTCGACGTGAAGACCGACGACCGCGACGAGTTCGTGCAGCTCCTGAAGGACTGGACGAAGGCCGCGTCCAGGATGACCGAGGGGCACGCGGTGGGCGAGGGCGCGTACGGCGGGCTGCCCGAGGCGCCGCCGGACGACACAGGCGAGGCGCTCGGCCTCAAGCCCTCCCGGCTCACCCTCACCATCGGCTTCGGCCCTTCCCTGTTCGAGAAGTTCGGACTTGCGGACCGGCGGCCCGAGGCCCTCGTCGACCTGCCGAAGTTCCCCGGCGACAATCTCGACAAGGCCCGCAGCGACGGCGATCTGTGCATCCAGGCCTGTGCCGACGATCCTCAGATCGCCGTGCACGCCATCCGCAATCTCGCCAGGATCGGCTTCGGCAAGGTCGCCATCCGCTGGTCCCAGCTCGGCTTCGGCAAGACCTCGTCGACGACCCCGGACGCGCAGACCCCGCGCAACCTGATGGGCTTCAAGGACGGCACCCGCAACATCGCCGGCACCGAGACCGCCCGCCTCGATGAGCACGTGTGGGTCGGCGCCAAGGACACGGACACCGACTCGGCCTGGATGACCGGGGGTTCGTACCTCGTCGCCCGGCGCATCCGTATGAACATCGAGACCTGGGACCGTACGTCGCTCCAGGAGCAGGAGGACGTCTTCGGCCGCGACAAGGGCGAGGGCGCCCCGGTCGGCAAGGCCAAGGAGCGCGACGAGCCGTTCCTGAAGGCGATGAAGCCGGACGCGCACGTGCGGCTCGCGCACCCCGACTCCAACGCGGGGGCGACCATCCTGCGCCGCGGCTACTCCTTCACCGACGGCACGGACGGTCTCGGCCGTCTGGAGGCCGGCCTGTTCTTCCTGGCCTACCAGAAGGACGTGCGCAAGGGGTTCATCCGCGTGCAGCGGAACCTGTCGCGCAGTGACGCGCTCAACGAGTACATCCAGCACGTGGGTTCGGCCGTCTTCGCCGTCCCGCCGGGCGTCCGGGACTCGGGCGACTGGTGGGGCCGGGCGCTGTTCTCCAAGGAGGCATGAGGACACGATGTTCGGCAACTATCTGATCGGTCTGCGCGAGGGACTCGAGGCCAGCCTCGTCGTCTGCATCCTCATCGCGTATCTGGTGAAGACGGACCGGCGTGACGCGCTGCGCCCCATCTGGATCGGCATCGCCATCGCCGTCGCCGTGGCGCTCGGCTTCGGTTTCGCGCTGACCTTCGGCTCGCAGGAGCTGACGTTCGAGGCGCAGGAGGCGCTCGGCGGTTCGTTGTCGATCGTCGCCGTGGGCCTGGTGACGTGGATGGTCTTCTGGATGCGGCGCACGGCGCGGCATCTGAAGGCCGAGCTGCACGGCAAGCTGGACGCCGCGCTGCAGATGGGTACGGCTGCGCTGGTGGCGACGGCGTTCCTCGCGGTCGGCCGTGAGGGGCTTGAGACCGCCCTGTTCGTGTGGGCTTCGGTGCGCGCGTCCAACGACGGCACGCACGGGCCGCTCATCGGCGTCCTGCTGGGCCTGTTGACGGCTGTCGTCCTCGGCTGGCTGTTCTACCGGGGCGCCCTGCGGATCAACCTGGCGAAGTTCTTCACGTGGACCGGCGGCATGCTGGTGATCGTGGCGGCGGGCGTCCTCGCGTACGGCGTGCACGACCTTCAGGAGGCGCAGTTCCTGGGCGGTCTGTCCAGCAAGGCGTTCGACATCAGCGAGACGATTCCGCCGGACAGCTGGTACGGCACGCTCCTGAAGGGCGTGTTCAACTTCCAGCCCGATCCGACGGTCCTCCAAGTCGTCGTCTGGCTGCTGTACTTGGTCGTGACGCTCACAGTGTTCTTCGCGCCGTCCGGTTTCCTGTCCAGGAAGCCGAAGCCCGAGGCGCAGACGCCTGCCGAGTCCGCCAAAGCCTGATCCGGACGCTCGCGCCACTCCCCTCCCCGATAGGGTTCGGGCCCGGGAAGGGGAAGGTGAAGAAAACCGATGAGCAAGCTCCTCCGCAGGCCTCGTGGTCTCAGGAAGCCGGTGACGGCGGTGTCCCTCGCGACCGCCGTGGCGCTGACGGCGAGCGGGTGTGTGACGGTGCACGGGGAGCGGGAGGTCCTCCCGGCGGCCACCAAGGCCGAGGCCGCCCGCGCCCTGAAGGATTTCACCGCCGCGTACAACAAGGCCGACAAGGCGTACGACGGGTCCCTCGACGAGGACCATGTGACGGGCGCGCTGGGCGCGATCGACGCGGCCAAGCTGAAGGCCGGGCACGTCAATCACCCCGACGGCAACCCGAACCACTCGGACCTGGAGCTGTCCGACGCCGAGTTCACCATCCCCAAGAAGGCGGGCTGGCCCCGCTGGTTCGTCGCGAACACCACGGCCAACCGGGGCGGCGACTTCCGGTGGATGCTGGTCTTCACCCGCGACGATGTGAACCGGCCGTGGCAGGTGTCGTATCTGACGCTCATGTCGCCCGGTGACGTCCCCGAGTTCAAGAAGGACAAGGACGGCTGGGCGCAGCCCGTGACGGCGGACGCCGCGGGGCTCGCGGTGGCGCCGCAGGACATGAGCCGGAAGTACGCGACGTATCTGAAGGACGGCGGGGACGGTTTCGCGCCGGGCCGGCACACGTCGCAGTGGCGGACCACGCGGGAGAAGAACGCGAGCCGCCCGGGTCTCGCCCGGCAGTACGTCGACGAGCCGATGACATCTGGCGACTACGCGCCGCTGGGTCTGCGGACCGCGGACGGCGGGGCGATGGTGTTCTTCGCCACGCACCACTACGAGAAGCAGACGGCGTCCAAGGGCCTGAGCATCACGGTCGACAACGAGAACGTGAAGGCGCTCATGACGGGCGACGTCAAGCAGTCGCTGACGCTGGAGCGCATCTCGAACCAGGTCGCCGTCGACCCGGCCAAGGGCGGCGACGTCGAGATACTGACGCGGCTCGAAGGACTGACGGGCGCCAAGGGCAGCTGACGCTCTCCGTGAGCTGCATGCCCTCGCGCGTCAGCCGCGTGAGGGCCAGGCTGCCGTGAAGTCCTTTTCCTCGCCCACGTAGCGTGCGCAGGCGTCGGTGAGGGCTTCGAGCAGGGTGAGCGGGTCCGGCAGCGGGTGTTCGAGGCCGCGCAGCCAGTCGACGGTCAGGTCACCGGGGAGCCGGGCGGGCGGCACGGGCACGTACGAGCCGCGGCAGTGCCAGCGCAGGCCGGGGTGCTCGTCCATCGTCTCGGGGTGGCAGTCCAGCTCGCAGGGCCACCACTCGTCCTCGTCCTCGGGGGTGCCGCGGGTCGCGGTGAAGAAGAGCATGCGGTCGCCGCCGGACTCGGCGACGGGGCCCACGTCGATGCCGGCCGCGAGGAGGCGCTCGAGGGCCTCCCGGCCGGCCTCGAGCGGGACGTCGAGGACGTCGTGGACCATGCCGGTCGCGGTGATGAAGTTGGCCTGCGGCTGATGCCGGGCCCAGCGCTCGATCTGGCCGCGGTCCGTCGTGGACTGCGTCTGCCAGGCGAACGAGACGGGGTGCCTGCCGGGCGTGGGACAGCCGATGCGGCTGCACGAACACCGGTAGTCGGTCGGGTACGCGGCGGGTGCGAGCGGCAGTCCCGCGTCCGCGGCGGCCAGGAGAAGGGCCTCGCGGCCGTCGTCCCCCTCGGCCTCCTTGGGGCGCCTGGCGCGCAGCCACTGGGAGATCCTGCCCTGTCCGCCGGACCGGCGGCCGTACTCCGCGCCCATCAATCCCCTCAC
This sequence comes from Streptomyces sp. NBC_01003, assembly GCF_045162695.1. Classification (NCBI taxonomy): domain Bacteria; kingdom Bacillati; phylum Actinomycetota; class Actinomycetes; order Kitasatosporales; family Streptomycetaceae; genus Streptomyces; species Streptomyces sp. NBC_01003. Next base: position 7,000,332 of record NZ_CP108707.1, on the reverse strand, counting down.
CTCGCCGTAGTACCGAGAAGCATGTCCCATGGTCGCACCATCCTGCGCCGCGGGTTGCCACAGTCCACATCCGGGGTACCCGGGGCGATGCCGAGCGATACGAGGCGCGGAAGATAATCGGGTGTCATTACCGGCTTTACGGGGATTTGCCCGCCTACCGTGGTCGGCATGGTCACACGGACTGCGCTGACGGGCCTCGGCGGGCTCCTGGTTCTCACCCCGCTGGCCCTCTCCCCCGTCGAGTGGGGCGCCGGTCCCCTGACCGTCGACAGCCTCCCCCGCCTCGTCTACACGGCGCACCGCGGCGGTGCCCTGGAAGTCCCGGAGAACAGCATGTCGGGCCTGACGGCCGCCTTTGAGCGCGGCACCGCGCAGGTACTCGACTTCGACACCCGGATGCTTCGCGACGGCACGATCGTGGTCATGCACGACCCGACCCTGGACCGCACGACGTACACGTCGGGCCCGGTGAACAGGATCGACGCTCGGCAGTGGGCGCGCGTACGGATGCGTCCGAGGGCCTCACTGCCGGGCCACTGGCGCGCGGAGCCGCTGCCGACGGTCGCCGAGGTCCTCGACCGTCTCGGCGGCCGCACCGTGCTGATGCTGGAGGCGAAGGACCCGCGGAGCCTGGACGGGATCGCCGCGATGATCCGGCGCCGGGGCCTCACCCGGTCGGTGTTCGTGAACTCCAACGACCCGGCCGTCGCCCAGCGCGCCCACGACATGGGCCTCACGTCACAGCTGTGGCGCTCGGAGGTCCAGATGCGTACGGACCGCCCGGCGCGCTGGGCCCGGTTCGTCGACCTGCTCGACGTGGACTACAAGGCGCGCGACGCCGATCTCGTGCGGGCCGTGCGGTCCGGGATCCCGCGGGTGTGGGCGCACACGGTGGACTCGCCGCGCCAGCGGGACCGCGTGCTGCGGCTCGGCTGCAACGGCGTGATCTCGGACGCGCCGGGCCTGCTGGCCCGCACCCCGTCGGCCGTGCGGGCGCGGGTCAGCGGGGGCTGAGCCCGTAGAGGGCGTACTCGACGACGGCGTCGGCGTAGGCGTGGTCGAGGGGGCCCGTGCCCTGGAGCCAGCGCTGGGCGAGTGGCGCGGAGAACAGGTCACGGGCGATGTACGGGTCCACGTCGGCGCGGATCTGGCCGGCGTCCTGGGCGGCGCGCAGGCGGCGTACGTACAGCTCCAGCGAGGGCAGCAGGAGGCGGCCGACGAACTCCTCGCCGAAGGCCGGGTTGGCGACGCCCTCGGCGGCGAGGGCGCGGGCCGGGGCGTCGTAGCGGGGGTCGAGCAGCTCGTCGACGGTGGCGCGCAGGACCACCTTGAGGTCGGTCTCGATGTCGCCGGTGTCCGGGATGCCGTCCGCCTCCGCCCAGTCGCCCGCTCCGGCCGCCTCCGCCGCCTGGACGCCGAGGTCGACGAAGGCCTCCATGAGGACTTCCGCCTTGGAGGACCACCAGCGGTAGATCGTCTGCTTGCCGACGCCCGCGCGGGCGGCGATGCCCTCGATGGTCGTCTTGGGATAGCCGATCTCGGCGACGAGAGTGAGGGCGGCGTCGTAGATCGCGCGGCGTGAGCGCTCGCTGCGGCGGTTGGAGTCGGGAGCGGTCTTCTGGGCCATGGCCCGAATGTATCAGCGCGCGAGGCGAGACGTACCGTCTCAATTTCCTTGACAAGACGATCCGTCTCGTCGACAGTGGACGTCGTTGGCGAGACGCACCGTCTCGCTCCGGGCGGTTCAACTCCCGCCCGGGACAGTGCCGTTCGAAGATCGAAGGGAGACCACGATGAGCCGAGGTGGATCCGGGAACATGCTGGGCGTCGGCGGCACCCGCAGCAACCTCTCCCGCAAGTCCCTGCGCGGCGGGGGCCGCGGCGGCCGGGTCGGCGGCGGGCTCGACCCGCAAGCACAGAAGCGGGAGTTGCTGCGCAGGCTGCGGGAGGAACGCGTCGCCCGCGAGGAGTCGTGACGGCGCGCACGGGGGGGGTGCCTCTATGTCTTTCGTCAAGCGAGGCGTGGGGTTCTTGGTTCGTAGAAGGTGCCGTCGCGGAGCATCGCGAAGAGCACGTTGATGCGTTGTCGGGCGAGGCGGAGGAGGGCTTGGGTGTGGGTCTTTCCTCTGGCTCGGCATTTGTCGTAGTAGGTGCGGGAGGCGGGGTCGTGCAGGGCGGCGAACGCGGACAGGAACATCGCGCGTTTGAGCTGACGGTTGCCGCCGCGGGGTGCGTGTTCGCCGTGGATCGAGGTCCCGGACGACTTGGTGGTCGGGGCGAGTCCGGCGTAGGAGGCGAGGTGGGCGGCGGTGGGGAAGCTGGTGCCGTCGCCGATGGTGACCAGCAGTGTGGCGGCGGTCCTGACCGCAATCCCCGGCATCGAGGTCAGGACCGCGGAAAGAGGGTGTGCCTCCAGCAGGGCGCTGATCTGGGCTTCTGCCGCGCGGCGTTGTTCGTGGACGGCGCCGAGCGAGCGGGCCAGGGACGGGATGACGATGTCGAGGGTGCCCGTGCCGGGAACGACGACGGTCTGCTCGTTGATCGCGTCGAAGACGTCGTCGATCAGGCGCGTGGCCATGCGGGGCGCCTTGGGCCGGATGACCTCAACGAGCCTGCGGCGTCCGGCCTTTCGCAGTGCGGCCGGGGATCCGTAGCGTTCGAGCAGCCAGGTGACGGCCTGGTGGTCCAGGCGCGGCCCGAGCACGCGTTCCAGGCTGGGGTGGAACTGGGTGAGCAGGCCGCGGATCCGGTTGCTGGTGCGGGTGGCTTCGGCCGCGAGGTCTTGGTCGAAGCCGACAAGGACGGTGAGCTCGGCGGTGATCTCGTCGGTGAGTTCGAGCGAGCGCAGGGTGTGGGGCATGGTGCGGGCGGCGTCCGCGATCACGGCCGCGTCGCGGGCGTCGGTCTTGGCCTCGCCGGGGTAGAGGTCGGCGATCCGCCGCATCGACAGGCCGGGCAGATAGGCAACCTTGCAGCCGGTGTCCCGGGCGACCGTCAGGGGCAGGGCGCCGATCGAGGCGGGCTGGTCCACGATGACCAGGACGGTGCCGAACTTTTCGCGGAGCTTGTCGAAGACCTGCCGCAACTTCGGTTCGGTGTTGGGAAGTTGCTTGTCGAAGACCTTCTTGCCGGCAGGGGTGAGTCCATTGCCGTGGTGGGCGCTCTTGCCGACGTCCAGGCCGAGGAAGACGCCTATCTCGTCGCTGTCGTTCACGCCGTCCTCCCGAACGGGTTGGTGCGGTGCTGGCCGGGGCGTTGGCGTCGTGCGCGCATCCACGTTATGCAGACCTGCCGCCCACCAGGTGCCGGGCATTGCGCTCGGCGGGGCGGTAGTCGGACCTCTCATCAGCGTCTCCAACGGCGCCTCTCGGGCCCGGTAGCACCACCCCCCAGGTCATGCCCTCGACAGGGGGGAACAGCCATGCCGGGCCCGGAGGCCAGCGGCCCTCTTGCAGGACCGCGGAAAACATAACGGGGGTCGTGACGGCGCGCGAGGGGTCGTGACGGCGCGCGCCGGGGCCGGCAGCGTCAAGTGCTGCAGGTCGGAGCTTCGCAGCCAGGAGCTCGGGCCTGATCTTGTCTGCCGGGTGCGGGGTGTCTGTGGTTGCCCGCGCAGTTCCCCGCGCCCCTGGGGAGCGTGGGCGCGTCAGGGGCGCGGGACACTGCGCGAACAGCCCACGACCACCCGCCGCCCACCCCGAACACCAAGCGGCACCCCTACGGGGCCGGAGGCCAGGCGTCGCCCCAGTCGGCGTCGCGGGCCGCCCGGTACAGCGGCCCGTGCCGCTTCGTCACCGTTTCGCGGCCCAGCGCGCCCTCCGCCTCGCACAGGTCCAGGAGTACCTGGCCCTTGCGGATCTGGGGGCGGCGGGTGATCCGGGCCGCGGGGCGCTCGGGGGCGAAACGGGTCGCGGCCACATAGCTGAACTTCTCGTCCTCGTACGCGAGCGATCCGCCCTTGACCTGGCGGTGCAGCGACGACCGGCTGACCCGGGCCGAGAAGTGGCACCAGTCGCTGCCGGGCTCGATGGGGCAGGCCGCGCTGTGGGGGCAGGGCGCGGCGACGTGGAATCCGGCGTCGATCAAGCGCCGGCGCGCCTCGATGATCCGCTCGTAGCCGTCGGGGGTGCCGGGCTCGACGACGACCACGGCCCCGTCGGGGCTCGCGGCGGCGGCCGCGGCGTCGACCACGGAGCGGCGGTCGTCCGCGGTCAGTTCCTTGAGGACGTACGAGACCGTCACGAGATCGGTGCTCTCGATGGTGAGCGCCGCTCCGATACGGGAGCGCTGCCACCGCGCGGACGTCAACCGGTCGCAGGAACCGGCCAGTTCACGTCCGAGGGCGAGCGCGGGCTCGGCCCAGTCGAGGACGGTGACCGGGCGCTCACCGGCCCAGGTGTCGGCGACGGCCCAGACCGCGGCGCCCGTCCCGCCGCCCACGTCGACCTGGCTCCCGGGCGCCCAGCCCTCGGGCGCCGCGTCGGCGAGCGCGCCGAGCGCCGAGCGGACCGCCTCGAAGGTGGCCGGCATCCGGTACGCGGCGTAGGCGGCGACGTCGGCGCGGTCCCGCAGGATCGGCGCGTCCGTCGGGGTGCTCCCCCGGTAGCTCGCGATCAGCCGTTCGACGGCGCGCGCCGCCTGCGTGGGCGGCAGCCCGTCGAGCAGCCCCGCGAGGGCCGCGCGCAGGGTGTCGGCCGGGGAGGCGGGCGAGTAGGGGGTCAGGGGGGCGTTCACCCCGTGATTCTACGGTCGCGGCGGGGGCCGCCTACGCGCCCACGGCCCGCGCGAGACGCGTCGCCGCCGAGGCGCGCGGCCCGTTCTGCGGGGGCCTGCGGCGCGGGTGGACCGTGTTCGCGAGAAGGATCAGGAACGTGTCCGTGGCGCGGTCGAGGACGAGCGACGTACCGGTGAAGCCGCAGTGTCCGGCCGCGCCGCGTCCCGCGAGTTCGCCCATGAACCAGGGCTGGTCGACCTGGAAGCCGAGGCCGGGCGCCGTCAGCATCAGCTCGACGTAGTCGGGGCCGAGGATGCGGGCGGTGCCGTACGAGCCGCCGTTGAGCAGCGTGCGGCACAGGACCGCGAGGTCGTACGCCGTGGAGAAGAGGCCCGCGTGACCGGCGACGCCGCCCAGCGCCCAGGCGTTCTCGTCGTGGACGATGCCGCGCAGGAGGCCCCGGTCGGCCTTGGCCCAGGGGCGGCGCTGGTCCTCGGTGGCGGCGGCCCCGAGGTGCGGGCCGAAGCCCGTCGCCGTCATACCGAGGGGCCGGGTGATGCCGTCGCGCACGAGAACGTCGAGGGGGCGCTGCGCGATGCGCTCCAGGACCTGCTGGAGCAGCAGCATGTTGAGGTCGGAGTAGAGGTAGGCGCCGGGCGGGGACGACGGGGCCTCGGTGCGCAGGGCCGTCAGGCGCGCCGCGTCGTCCGGGCAGTCGTAGAGCGGGAGTTCGGGGCGCAGGCCCGAGGTGTGGGTGAGGAGCTGGCGGATCGTGACGTCGTGCTCGGCGGCGGCGGTGAACTCGGGGACGTAGGCGCCCACCCGCGCGTCGATGCCGAGGGTGCCGCGCTCCAGCTGCTGCACGGCGGCGACGGTGGTGAAGAGCTTGGTGAGGGAGGCGAGGTCGAAGGCCGTGTCGGGGCGCATGGGGACGCGCGACGCGGGCGGGAGCTCGACGCCCCGGTCGGCCGTCTCGTCGTAGGCGAGGTACCGCGACGCCCAGCCCGCCGCCTCGTGCGCGGCGACGACCGGGCCGCGGCCCGCGAGGACGACGGCGCCCGCGCACCAGGGACGCGCCCCGCGGGGCAGTTCGCGCACGTCCTGGACGAGGCGGCGCAGCCCGTCGGGGTCGAGCCCGGCGCGTTCGGGGGTGCCGGGGCGCAGTCTTGGGGTACTCAGTGCTCCGCCTCCCGCGTCGGCCCGGTCCCGTGCTGCCAGGGGCGGCACAGTCCCAAGAAGCATGCGACGGCCGCCAGGGCGCAGGCCAGCTGGACGACGGCCATCGGGACGGCGGTGCCCTCGCCCGCGATGCCCACGAGCGGTGAGGCGATGGCGCCGACCAGGAAGGAGGAGGTGCCGAGGAGCGCGGAGGCGGAGCCCGCGGCGTGCGGGGTGCGCATCAGGGCGAGGGCGTTGGTGTTGGGCATGGCGAGGCCCATCGCGGACATGAGGACGAACAGTCCCGCCGCGATCGGTACGAGTCCCACGTCGCCGAAGACGCCGGTCGCCATGAGCAGGAGCGCGGCGGAGGCGAGCACGATGACGCAGAGGCCGACGGCGAGCGCCTTGTCGAGGCTGACGCGGCCGACGAGGAGTTTGCCGTTGATCTGGCCCACGGCGATCAGGCCGACGGAGTTGATGCCGAACAGGAGGCTGAAGGTCTGGGGCGAGGCGCCGTAGATCTCCTGGACCACGAACGGCGATGCGCTGATGTAGGCGAAGAGGGCGGCGAAGGCGAAGCCGCCCGCGATCATGTAGCCGGTGAAGACCCGGTCGGCGAGGAGGCCGCGCATGGTGCGCAGCGCCTCGGCCGTGCCCCCGCTGTGCCGCCGTTCGGGGGCGAGCGTCTCGGGCAGGCCCTTCCAGACGAGGGCGGTCAGCGCGATGCCGACGGCGGTGAGGACGACGAAGATGCCGCGCCAGTCCGTGATCCGCAGGACCTGGCCGCCGATGAGGGGCGCGGCGATCGGGGCGACGCCGGAGATCAGCATGAGGGTGGAGAAGAAGCGCGCCATCTCGACGCCGTCGTACAGGTCGCGCACGACCGCCCGGGCGATCACGATGCCGGCGGCCCCGGCGAGGCCCTGCACCAGGCGGAAGCCGATGAGGAGCGGGGCCGTGGGGGCGAGGGCGCAGATCGCGGTGGCGGCGATGTAGAGAAGGAGGCCGATGAGGAGGGGCCGCCTGCGGCCCCACTTGTCGCTCATCGGGCCGACCGCGAGCTGCCCGAGCGCCATGCCGGTGAGGCAGGCGGTGAGGGTGAGCTGGGCGGTGGCGGCCGAGGTGTGCAGCGCGCCGGTGACCTCCGGGAGCGCCGGGAGGTACATGTCCATGGACAGCGGCGGTACGGCGGTGAGTCCGCCGAGTACGAGGGTGACCAGGAAACCGGTGCGGCGGCGGGCTGTGAGCGTAGGCCCCGCGACGGGTGGTGCCTCGGGTATGCGCTCCGCTTCGCGCACGGACGCGTGCTGGCGGCCCTGGTCCGGCATGCGGTTCCCCTCCCGGTCGTTCATTCGATTACCTATGCTCTCAGCTCAGGTGCATTGGTTGAGACCACATTTCGTGACGTGCCGGCAAGGGCAGCGGCCGGAACCTGGCAGGGGGCCTTCAGTGGTGGAACGTGAGCGTGTGCGGTGGGGCGTCCTGGCGACCGGGGGCATCGCCGCGTCCTTCACGGCGAACCTTCTCGACATGCCGGACGCGGAGGTCGTCGCCGTGGCGTCCCGCTCCGACGCCTCGGCGAAGGCGTTCGCCGAGCGGTTCGGGATCCCGCGGGCGTACGGGGACTGGTCCTCGCTCGCCGAGGACGAGGACGTGGATGTCGTGTACGTCGCGACCCCGCACTCGGCGCACCGCGCGGCCGCCGGGCTGTGCCTGGAGGCGGGACGGGCGGTCCTGTGCGAGAAGGCGTTCACGCTGAACTCGCGCGAGGCGGAGGAGCTGGTGACGCTCGCCCGCAGCCGCGGCCTCTTCCTGATGGAGGCCATGTGGATGTACTGCCATCCGCTGATCAGGAAGCTGAAGGCGCTGGTCGACGACGGTGCGGTCGGTGAAGTCCGGACGGTGCAGGCCGACTTCGGGCTGGCTGGGCCCTTCCCTCCCGCGCACCGGCTGCGCGATCCGGCGCAGGGCGGGGGCGCGCTGCTCGATCTCGGCGTGTACCCGGTGTCCTTCGCTCACCTGATCCTCGGTGAGCCGTCGGAGGTCACTGCGAGAGCGGTGCTCTCGGACGAGGGCGTTGATCTCCGTACGGGGATGCTGCTCTCGTGGGAGAGCGGTGCTCACGCGCTGCTCAACTGCTCGATCGACGCGGGTACTCCGGTCACCGCGTCGATTACCGGCTCCCAGGGCCGTATCGACATTCCGCACGGCTTCTTCTACCCGGACCGGTTCGTGCTGCACCGCGACGGGCGGGAGCCGCAGGAGTTCACGGCGGAGGCGGGGGACGGACCTCGCGACAGCCTCCGGCATGAGGCGGGTGAGGTGATGCACCGGCTGCGGGCCGGGGATACGGAGTCGCCGCTCGTGCCGCTTGCGGGTTCCTTGGCGGTGATGCGCACGCTGGACTCCGTCAGGGAGCGGGTCGGCGTGCGGTACCCCGGGGAACGGTGACGGAGTCCCGTCCGCCCTCTGCGGCCTCGTCGCCGGGTGCGGCCCGGTGGTCCGTCCGTGCGCAGTTCCCCGCGCCCCTTCCAGGGGCGCGGGGAACTGCGCGACCAGCCCGCGACGGCCCGCGGCCGGCAGAGGGGAGCCGCCCGCCTTACGCCGGGCGCAGACCCTGGTCGCCCACCTCGGTCACGAACGACGCCGCCGTGCTGATCCCGGCCCCCGGGACGGTCACCGCCGGGACCGTCTTGAAGTCGGCTCGGGCCTCGTGTTCGCCGAGGGCGACCGTTACGTAGCCGCGGCGTCCGTTGTAGAACTTCAGGTGCGGGTTGGCCTGGGTGTACGTGCCCCAGTTCGCCGGCTTGTCCGCGCCGTCCTTGCCGCTGCTGACGGACGTGGCGACGATCTCCGTGCCGAGGGTCTTCGACGACGGGTCGTCGAAGTTGTCCTTGATGTCGAAGGCGTAGCCGACGTGCACGTCGCCGGTGAGCACCATCAGGTTGTCGACCCGGGCCGCCCTGGCCCCGGCGAGGATCCGCCGGCGCGAGGCGCGGTAGCCGTCCCACGCGTCCATGGACACCTTGGCGGCCGCGTTCAGGTCGAGCTTGCGCTGCGAGAAGGTGACCTGCTGCGGGACGACGTTCCACAGGGCGTTCGAGCGGCGCCAGCCGTCGATGAGCCACCGCTCCTGTGTGGCGCCGGTGATGGTGCGCGCCGGGTCGTCCGACTCGGGACCGGGGACGTGGGACCCATCGCCGTACGCCTGGTTGGAGCGGTACTGGCGGGTGTCGAGGATGTCGAACTGGGCCAGCTTGCCCCAGATCAGGCGCCGGTACATCTGGGCGTCGGGGCCCTGCGGGAGCTGCGGGCGGCGCAGGGGCTGGTTCTCCCAGTAGGCGCGGTACGCGGAGGCGCGACGGAGCAGGAACTCGGCGGGCGGGCCGTCCTGTTCGTCGATGTCGTCCGCGTAGTTGTTCTCGGTCTCGTGGTCGTCCCAGGTGACGACGAAGGGGTGCGCGGCGTGCGCGGCCCGCAGGTCCGGGTCGGACTTGTAGAGCGCGTACCGCAGCCGGTAGTCCTCCAGCGTCACGGTCTCGCGGTTGAAGTGGGCGGGCAGTACGTCGCCGCCCGTGTAGGCGCGGGCGCCGCCGGCGGAGTTCACGGCGTACTCGTAGAGGTAGTCGCCGAGGTGGAAGACGACGTCCACGGAGGCGTCGTCGGCGAGGTGCTTGTAGGCCGTGAAGTAGCCGTCGTGGTAGGCCTGGCAGGAGACCGCGGCGAGGGTGAGGGCCGAGGTGCGGGCGTGGGCGGAGGGCGCCGTGCGCGTCCGGCCGGTGCCGCTGACCCACTTGCCGGTGCGGAAGCGGTAGTAGTACACGCTGCCCGGCGCGAGGTGTTCGACCTCGACGTGGACGGAGTGGTTGAACTCGGGGTGCGCGGTGGCCGTACCGCGTCTGACGACGCGCCTGAAGCGCTCGTCGTGCGCGAGCTCCCACTCGACGGCAATGCGCTGGGCGGGCAGCCCGCTGTCCGCCTCGTACGGGGACGGGGCCAGGCGGGTCCACAGCAGGACGGAGCCGGGCAACGGGTCGCCGGACGCCACACCGAGCGTGAACGGGTCGGCGGTGATCTTCCGCGCGTCGAACTCGGCGGCGCTCGCGGTGCCCGCGGCCGGCAGGTTCGTGGCGAAGGCGAGCGCTGCGGCGGCGCCCGTGACGGTGAGAAAGCGGCGGCGGCCCAAGTGGCCTGCCGCGGCACGCAGTTCGGCCGAGTGCTGGCTCGGATGGCGTCCTTCGGCTGTCATGTGACCCTCCCCTGACGTTTGTTGTCAGAGGAAATTGGAGTGCCGAGGGACGACCGTGACCTGTCATGCGCACGGCCGCCACATGGCGGATGAGTGATCTCCGCATGACCCCTCCTACCGTACGCTCCGGGGCCATGAACGCTCAGAACAACGCCCCGGAACCGCACGAACCGACCGCCGTGGTGACCGGCTCGGGCTCCGGCATCGGCCGGGCCGTCGCCGTCGAACTGCTCCGCGCGGGCTGGCAGGTGGCGCTCGCGGGCCGCCGCACCGAGACCCTGGACGCGACGGCGGCCCTCGCCCCCGAGGCCGCGGCCAGGTCGCTCTCCGTACGGACCGACGTCTCGAGCCCCGACGACGTGGCCGCGCTCTTCGCCGCCGTACGCGACCGGTTCGGCCGCCTCGACCTGCTCTTCAACAACGCGGGCACGTTCGGGCCCGCGGTCCCGGTCGAGGACCTGGAGTACGACGCCTGGCGCCATGTCGTCGACACGAACCTCAACGGCGCGTTCCTGTGCGCGCAGGCGGCGTTCCGGCAGATGAAGGAGCAGGACCCGCAGGGCGGCCGGATCATCAACAACGGCTCCATCTCGGCGCACACGCCGCGGCCGCGCTCGACCGCGTACACGACGACGAAGCACGCGCTGACCGGGCTGACGAAGTCGCTGTCCCTGGACGGGCGTCCGTACCGGATCGCGTGCGGCCAGATCGACATCGGCAACGCGGCGACGGACATGACGGAGCGCATGCAGACCGGGACCCTCCAGGCGAACGGAACGCTGGCGCCGGAGCCGGTGATGGATGTCGCGGACGTGGCGCGCACGGTGCGGCACATGGCCGAGCTGCCCCTGGAGGCGAACGTGCAGTTCGCGACGGTCCTGGCGACCAACATGCCGTACATCGGGCGCGGTTGAGAGATTAATCTCCACAAGCGGAATGGGACCTACCGGCCTAATTCAGGGCAGCGCGGCCCGTATGCTCAACATCTCTCCATGGGAACTTCACATTCGGAGCACACTTTGCGCATACGTTCCACGGCCTCCGCCGCCCTGGCAGCCGGCGTCCTGTCGGTCTCCCTGCTCGCCGCGTCCCCGGCCTCCGCGGCCGCTCACCAGGGCGGTCTGCACCTGGGCTACATCCAGTACGACAGCCCCGGCAGCGACACCCGGTCGAACTCCTCGCTGAACGCGGAGTGGGTGAACATCCACAACAACACCCGCTCCGCGATCCAGCTCAAGGGCTACAAGCTGAAGGACAACACCGGCTACACGTACACCTTCGGCAGCTACAACATCGGCGCCGGCAAGACCGTCAAGGTCCGCACCGGCAAGGGCACCAACGCCTCCGGCGTGCGCTACTGGGGCCGGGGCTCGTACGTCTGGAACAACACCGGCGACAAGGCCCGCCTCATCAAGCCGAACGGCTCCCAGCTCGACTCCTGCTCGTGGGGCGACGGGCCCGGCGGGATCAGCTGCCACTGAGCCATTTCCGAGGGGGAAGGCGGGCAGCCGTTCCGCGGCCCGGAGGCAGGGGGGACCTGTCGACGGGACCGCAGGAGAACCCGGGCCGCGCCGCGGCTGCCCGCGCTACGCTCCCCTGTCATGAACACCAACGCCGACGTGCTGCGATACACCGCCTTCACCACGGACCCCGAGGGCGGCAACCCCGCCGGGGTCGTGCTCGACGCACGTGCGCTCGACGACGAGCAGATGCTCGCGATCGCGGCGCGGCTCGGTTACAGCGAGACGGCGTTCCTGACACCGGCGCCCGAAAGCACGCCGGCGCCCGGCGGCGCGCAGCGCTCGTACACAGTGCGCTACTTCAGCCCCAAGGCCGAAGTCTCGTTCTGCGGGCACGCCACCGTGGCGACGGGCGTGGCGCTCGGCGAGCTCCACGGGCCCGGCGACTACTTCTTCGCCACGCAGGCCGGCGAGGTGCCGGTGACGGTCATTCAGGGCGCCGACGGCACCCCGCGCGCGACGCTCACCAGCGTCGAGCCGCACATCACCGACGTGGCGCCGGACGACCTGGCCGAGGCGCTCGCCGCGCTGGGCTGGCCCGCCGCCGACCTCGACCCGGCGTTCCCGCCGCGCATCGCGTACGCGGGCAACCGCCACCTCGTCCTCGCGGCCGCGACACGCGCGCGGCTCGCGGACCTCTCCTACGACTTCGCGCGCCTCGAGGCCCTGATGCACCGCCTCGATCTCACCACGGTCCAACTGGTGTGGCGCGCCTCGGAGTTCGTCTTCCACGCCCGCGACCCGTTCCCGGTCGGCGGTGTCGTGGAGGACCCGGCGACGGGCGCAGCCGCGGCCGCGTTCGGCGCGTACGCGCGCGCACTCGGACTCGTCCCCTCCGAGGCGGTCCTCACCGTCCACCAGGGCGAGGACATGGGCCGCCCGGGCGAGCTGACGGTGACACTGCGCGAGGGCGACCCGCGAGTCCGGGTGAGCGGCGCGGCGGTACGGATCACCGGCTGACCGGGGAGTTACGCCTGGCCGGTCTCGAAGCGGGTCACCTTGCCGCCCGCCACGACGAACTGCCACTTCGTCCGCATCTCGCCCCAGGCGTCGTTGCGGTAGAGGGCCGTGAGGGCGAGGCCGCCCGAGGACTCCTTCTCGATCTCCATGTGCCCGTTGGAGTCGAAGATCTCGCGGCCGGTCCACTCGTCGATGTCCCGGTCGGACCCGTCGTCGGACATCGTCGCGCCGGGCGCGAGGGCGGCGCGGAATGCCTCCCGGTCGTGGGAGTTCACCGCGGTGACGAAGGCCCGGACGGCCGGGTCGCTGAGCTTCGTTGTCTGGATGGCCATGACGCCGTCTCCTGCCTCTCCTTCCGGCGCGACGGTGCCGGACCTTCCGGTCGTTCGTCGCCGGTTCGGGACCCCGGCCGCACGGGGCCCGGGCCCCCGGCCCAGACTCACACCGCGGCCCGGGACACGCCACCCGAACGGGCCCCCGCACCGGGTGCGGGGGCCCGGCCTGCCGGACCGTAGGAGCATGACCTGTCACAAGCACCGTAGGACCATGACCTGTCACAAGCCTTGTGTGGACCGCAAAGACCTGGGACTGCTCGTGCTGCGCGTGGGCACGGGCGGTGTGCTCGCCGCGCACGGAGCGCAGAAACTGCTCGGCTGGTTCGGCGGCGGTGGCCTGCGCGCCACAACCGCCGGGATGGAGGCCATGGGCTTCGCCCCGCCGAAGGCGAGCGCCCTGGCCGCCGGTGTCGGCGAGGCGGGCGGCGGCGTCCTGCTCGCCCTCGGCCTCGCCACGCCTGTCGGCGGGGCCGCCGCCGCGGGCACGATGGCCGGCGCGGTCGCGGTGCACGCGCCCAACGGCTTCTTCGCCCAGGGCGGCGGCTACGAGTACCCGGCCTTCCTCGGCTTCGTCGCGGCCGGACTCGCGGTGACCGGCGCGGGCCGCTACTCCCTCGACCATGCGCTCGGCCACGCCCTGGACCGGCACTGGATGGTCCCGGCCGCCCTCGTGGGCAGTGCCGCCGCGGCGCTCGCGGTCGTGGCGTCGCGCAGCAAGCGGGTGGGCGCGGCGGGTCCGCAGGAGGATTCCATGGACAGCACCGACGAGTAGCCCGTCCGTGGCAGGCTGCGGGTATGCCCGACACCACGCGGCCCAGCGCCCGGCACGACCCCGCCCCGCCCACGTACGACAGCGTGTGGGAGACCGTCGACGGGCTGCACGCCTGGCTCGACTCGCACAACCGCCGCACCGCGGACGAGGCCCTGCTCCTGCGGGTGCTGAAGCTGTCGGAGGAGGTCGGCGAGGTCGCCCAGGCGGTCATCGGCGCGACGGGGCAGAACCCGCGCAAGGGCGAGAGCCACTCCTGGCAGGACGTCGAGTCGGAGCTCTGCGACGTGGTGGTGACGGCCCTGGTCGCCCTGCGCACACTGACCCCGGACGCCCCGGAGGTGCTCGCGGCGCATCTGCGCCGGGTGGCGGAGAGGTCGCTCACCTCGTGATCGTCTGGCTGAACGGCACCTTCGGCGCCGGCAAGACCACCACGTCGAACGAGCTCGTGAAGCTCCTGCCGGACGCGCGGATCTTCGACTCGGAGAACGTCGGCTACCTGCTGCGGGACGTCATCGGCGACGTACCGTGCGACAACTTCCAGGAGTGGGAGCCCTGGCGGAGCCTGACCGTGGCGACCGCGCGGGACGTCCTCGGCTTCGTCGGCGGGACGCTGGTGATCCCGCAGACCGTGCTCGTCGAGGACTACTGGACACAGATCCGCGACGGGCTCGCCGAGACGGGGATCCCGGTCCGACACTTCGTCCTGCACACCGACGCGGACACCCTGACACGGCGCATCAACGGCGACACCGAGAGGATCCGCCCGTGGCGCCTGCGGCACATCGCGCCGTACCACGACGCGCTGCCCTGGCTGTCGCGCGCGGCGACGGTCGTCGACACGACGGAGCGGGCGCCGAGCGATGTGGCGGCGCAGATCGCCGAGCGGGTGGGCCGCGGCTGAAGCCCAGGGCCTGTCCGGCGGATCAGGTCGCGCACAGTGGCCTCGATCGATCGGCGCAGGCCCTAGGCTCGGCGTGGATCTCGGTCCGGACGGCCGGGATCGCGGAGCAGGCAGCCGGGGCACCGATCACCGGCGCGGAAACGGGGGCCCTGGCATGGGCAGGTTCGACGGCGGCACGGTCATCGCGGTGAGCAGCAACGAGACGTACTCCTTCACGAAGCCGAACCGGGATAGCATCACGCTGCTCGCCGGGCTCGGCGTGGACGGCGACGTGCACGCGGGCGTCACGGTCAAGCACCGCTCGCGCGTCGCGAAGGACCCGACGCAGCCGAACCTGCGGCAGGTCCACCTCATGCACGAGGAGCTGTTCGCCGAGGTCGCCGAGCAGGGCCACGACGTCGCTCCGGGCGACCTCGGGGAGAACGTCACGACAACCGGCATCGACCTGCTCGCGCTGCCCGCCGGCACGCTCCTGCAGCTGGGCGAGGGCGGCGCGGTCGTCGAGGTCACGGGCCTGCGCAACCCGTGCCTGCAGATCGACCACTTCCAGGACGGGCTGCTCAAGCAGGTCGTCGGGCGCGACGAGGACGGGGCGATCGTCCGCAAGGGCGGGATCATGAGCGTGGTGCGGACCGGCGGCATGGTGCGCCCCGGCGACGCGATCCGCGTGGTCCTGCCGGCCGAGCCGCACGTCGCGCTGGAAGCCGTCTGATGATGCCCGAGCCGGAGATCCCCCTCGTCGTCCCGTACGACGCGGCCTGGCCGGAGCGGGGCCGCGCGCTGTGTGCCGAGCTCGGCGCCGCGCTCGGCCCGGTGGCTCTGCGGGCGGAACACATCGGCAGCACGTCGATCCCGGGGATGGCGGCGAAGCCGGTCTACGACCTCCAGGTGAGCGTCGCCGACCTGGACGACGCGGAGGCCGCGTTCGCGGGCCCCCTCGCGGACCTCGGCTTCCGGCTCTCCCCCTATCGCCGGGACCACGTACCGGCGGGCCTGGACGACGTACCGTCCCGCTGGGCCAAGCGCTTCTGGTCCCGCCGCGGCACGGCCGCCGAGCCGGTCAACCTGCACGTACGCCTCGCGGGCTCCCCCAACGAACGCCTGGCCCTGCTCTTCCGCGACTGGTTCCGCACCCACCCGGAGGCGGTCCCGGCCTACGCCCACTTCAAGTACGCCCTCGCCTCCCGGGTCTCCGACACCGGCACCTACGCCGACGTGAAGGACCCGGTGGTCGACCTGGTGGTGGCGGTCGCGGAGACCTGGGCGGCCGGGACGGGGTGGACGGCGGAACCCGGCGCCTGATCCCAACTCCCCCTGGCTGCCGGGTGACTTCCCGATGAACGGATACGATCGCGGGCACCGCACCGGGATGTCCGAGGAATGGGGAGTCGGCCGTGGAGCAACCGCCGCGTCTGGGCGTCGCGATCGTGACGATGGGCAACAGGCCCAGGGAGGTCGACGCCCTCCTGGCCGCGGTGGCGAAGCAGGACGTGCCGCCGACGCGGGTCGTCCTCGTCGGCAACGGCTCGCCGCTGCCCGACTTCACCGGCTCCGGCCTGCCCTTCACCGTCACGACCGTCGAACTCGACGACAACCTCGGCTGCCCCGGCGGCCGCAACGTCGCCCTGGCGCGGCTGCGCGGCTTCGGCGACGTGGACGTGGCGGTCGAGCTCGACGACGACGGGCTCCTCGTCGACGCGGAGGTCTTCCGTACGGTCCGCGACCTGTACGCCGGCGACCCGCGGCTCGGCATCGTCGGCTTCCGCATCGCCGACGAGCACGGCGAGACGCAGCGCCGCCACGTGCCGCGGCTGCGCGCGAAGGACCCGATGCGGGGCGGTGAGGTGACGGCGTTCCTCGGCGGCGGCCACGCGTTCTCGATGCGGATGCTCGCCGAGACCGGCGACTGGCCCGCCGACTTCTTCTTCACGCACGAGGAGACCGACCTGGCCTGGCGGGCCCTGGACGCCGGCTGGAAGGTCGTCTACGAGCCGTCGCTCCTGCTCCAGCACCCCAAGACCTCGCCCGCCCGGCACGCCGTCTACCACCGCATGACGGCCCGCAACCGCGTCTGGCTGGCCCGCCGCCGGCTCCCGCTCCCCCTGATCCCGCTCTACCTCGGCACCTGGACCCTCCTCACGCTCGCCCGCACCCGGTCCGCCGGCGGTCTGCGCGCATGGGCGGGCGGCTTCGTGGAGGGCGTGCGCACGCCGTGCGGGGGCCGGCGGCCGATGCGCTGGCGCACCGCGTGGCGCATGACGCGTCTGGGGCGGCCGCCGGTGATCTGAGCCGGTTCGCAAGCGGCGGGGCGGGACGTGGTGCGTCGGGAACCCGACAGGCGCACCCTGGAATTAGCAGTCCCGGAGGTGATCACCATGTCGGCACAGACCGCTGTCGGATGGCATGTCGAGCTGGAATTCGAGGAAGACACACACCGCACGCGCGCCGCCGCGCTCGTCCGGCTCCCCGACGGGAGCGAGGTACGGGCCCATGGCTACGCGAGCCGCCACCCCTCTGACGTGAACCAGCCGCGGGTCGGCGAGGAGGTTGCGGGAGCGAGGGCACTCAACGAGCTGGCGATGAAGATGCTGACGAAGGCGCACGACGAGATCGACGAGGCGTCGGGCCGGACGTCGCACACATTGCGGTGAGGGTCCCGGTTTTCCGGTGGGCGCCTCCCCGTCACCGGGCGATTCGGCGCGGTGACGGCGAGGCGCGGTCCTGTCCGCCGCTCCGTCGATGGTCCGCTTACCGGCAAGCGGTGGTCCACTGACCAGCAACGGTGTGGACTCGATGGGCTCCTCCCCCTCCACAAGCGCGGATACTGGGCGGTAATGTCGCCACCCGCCGGACGGCACGAGACCGGCGGATGAGCGCGAAGGGGCCCTCATGGCGACGGACATGCCCGCGGAGATGCGAGGGGCCGACGACCGTTGGCAGCGCATGTGGAGCCACCGCGAGCACCTGCTCAAGGTGGCCCGGCGCAGGTCGATGAGCCCGGAGGACGCCGAGGACGCGGTGCACGAGGCGATGCTGCGCGCCGCGGAGCGCCCCGACCTGGACGACGAGCGCCTCGGAGCTTGGCTGACGACCGTGACCATGCGGTTGTGCGTCGACCGGTACCGCCAGGTCAACCGTGAGGCCGAGGTGCACCGCAGCCCCACGCTCACCGCGCCGGGTCCGGTGCCCGTCGAGGAGGCGGTGTGCGACCGGGCCGAGGCCAGATGGCTGGCCGTGCGCAGCGAGGAGCTGCCCGCGCGCCAGGCCGAGGCGCTCCGGCTGAAGTCCGAGGACCTCGACGTCGGCCAGGTCGCCGTACGCATGGGGCTGAGCTATCGCACCGTGGAGTCGCTGCTCGCCAGGGCCCGGCGCACGCTGCGGAACTCGCTGGCCGGAACGCTGGGCCTCGCCCTGTTCCTGTGGGGCCGTGGCAAGCTGCGCGCGGGCGGGCACGCGCAGGCCGTGGCGGTGACCTCGACGGCCGCGACCCTGGTGGTGGCGGGGTGTGTACTGCCGTACGTCCATGGCGGGGACGGGCGGGGCGCGGCTTCCCGGCCTTCCGTGTCCCGAACGGAGCGGGCGGTCAGGGAGGCCGTGCGGCCGGACGGCGTCGGCCGGGCGGTCACGCCGAAGCCCCGTGATCTGTCGGCCGCGTCGCCGTTCCACACAACGAGGCCGAGTCAGTCGCCCGGCGATCACAACCGGTCGCTGCTGCCGCTCTCCGTGCCGTCGTTGCCGGACGCCTCGCTGTCACCGGTACCGCCCGTCCCCGACGTCCCCGCCGTTCCCGGTGTGTCCGAACTGCCGCGTGTTTCCGGGCTCCCCGATACGCCGGCCGCGTCCACGGTCCCGACGACGCTTCCGGCCGTACCGAAGTCTCCCGTCGAGGTACCGACCCGAACCGCTCTGCCGTAGAACCCCGCACTGACGCAGCACCCTCGAAAAAAATCCGCCGCCACCGCGACGGACGCCGCGCCCCTCCCCGTAGAGCAGTTGTCGGAGCTGCTCCACGGAGCGAAGGGTGGACCGGATGGGTGTCGAGATCTGTGTGGAAGGGCTGACCAAGTCCTTCGGTCACCAGGTCGTCTGGCAGGACGTCTCGCTGACGCTGCCCGCCGGGGAGGTCTCGGTCATGCTCGGCCCCTCGGGCACGGGCAAGTCGGTGTTCCTCAAGACGCTCGTCGGACTGCTGAAGCCGGACCGGGGCTCCGTGAAGATCGCGGGCCGGGACATCACCAAGCTGCGCGAGCACGAGCTGTACGAGGTGCGGAAGCTCTTCGGCGTGCTGTTCCAGGACGGCGCGCTGTTCGGCTCGATGAGTCTGTACGACAACATCGCCTTCCCGCTGCGCGAGCACACCCGTAAGTCCGAGAGCCAGATCCGGCGCATCGTGCTGGAGAAGATGGACCTGGTCGGGCTGATCGGTTCGGAGGGGAAGCTGCCCGGTGAGATCTCCGGCGGGATGCGCAAACGGGCCGGTCTCGCGCGGGCACTGGTCCTCGATCCGGAGATCATCCTCTTCGACGAGCCGGACTCGGGCCTCGACCCGGTGCGCGTCGCGTATCTCAACCAACTCATCGTCGACCTCAACGCACAGATCGACGCGACCTTCCTGATCGTCACGCACGACATCGCCTCGGCCCGTCAAGTGCCGGACAACATCGGCCTGTTGTTCCGCCGCGAACTGGTCGTGTTCGGGCCGCGGGAGAAGCTCCTGACGAGTGACGAACCGGTCGTACGGCAGTTCCTGAACGGCCGGATGCAGGGCCCCATCGGGATGGCCGAGGAGAAGGACGCCGCGCAGGTCGAGCAGGAGCTGGCGCGGCTCGGTGACGTGGACCGCAAGGCCCGTCACGCCGGCAACGACATGACGCCGCGCCTGCTGCCGGGCCCCGGCATCGTCCGCCCGCCCCGCTGGGAGGCGATCGCGCGGCGCGAGGCCGAGCTGCACCGCAAGGAGGCGGCGGACGCATGAGCCTGTCACCGACCGGGGCGCTCAGGCACTCAGGAAACCTCTTCGCGATGGCCCTGGACGTGGTCCGGGCCGTGCCCCGACGGCCGTTCCAGGCGCGGGAGTTCATCCAGCAGGCCTGGTTCGTCGCGAGCGTCACGATCCTGCCGACGGCCCTCGTGTCCATCCCGTTCGGCGCGGTCATCGCGCTGCAGATCGGCAGCCTGACCCGGCAGCTCGGCGCCCAGTCCTTCTCCGGGGCCGCCTCGGTCCTCGCGGTGCTGCGGGAGGCCTCGCCGATCGTCACCGCGCTGCTGATCGCGGGCGCCGGCGGCACGGCGATCTGCGCGGATCTCGGGGCGCGGAAGATCCGCGAGGAGATCGACGCGATGCAGGTCCTCGGCATCGACCCCATCCACCGCCTTGTCGTCCCGCGGGTCCTGGCCTCGATGGTGGTGGCGGTGCTGCTCAACGGCCTGGTGTCGGTGGTCGGCGTCGCGGGCGGCTACTTCTTCAACGTCGTCCTGCAGAACGGCACTCCGGGCGCCTATCTCGCCTCCTTCACCACGCTCGCCCAGCTCTCCGACCTGTGGGCGGCGGAGATCAAGGCGCTCGTGTTCGGCGCGATCGCCGCGATCGTCGCCTCGTACAAGGGACTTACGGCGAAGGGCGGACCGAAGGGCGTGGGCGACGCGGTGAACCAGTCGGTAGTGATCACCTTCATGTTGCTGTTCGTGACCAACTTCGTGATGACCGCCGTGTACTTCCAAATCGTTCCGCAGAGGGGCTGAGGCATGGCGCTACTGAAAGCCCTGGAGGAACTTGGCGGCCAACTCTCCTTCTACGGGCGCTCGTTGGCGTGGACGGGCCGCACGGTTCGCCGCTACAAGAAGGAGATCCTGCGGCTGCTCGCCGAGGTGAGCTTCGGCCGCGGTGCCCTCGCCGTCGTGGGCGGCACGGTCGGTGTCATCGCCTTCCTGTCGTTCTTCACCGGCACGGAGGTGGGCCTGCAGGGGTACGCCGCCCTGAACCAGCTCGGCACCTCCAACTTCGTGGCGTTCCTCTCGGCGTACTTCAACACCCGGGAGATCGCTCCCCTGGTGGCCGGGCTCGCGCTCTCCGCGACGGTCGGCGCCGGGTTCACCGCTCAACTCGGCGCGATGCGGATCAGCGAGGAGACCGACGCCCTCGAAGTCATGGGCGTCCCCTCGCTGCCGTTCCTGGTGACCACCCGGATGATCGCCGGTTTCGTCGCGGTGATCCCGCTGTACGTGGTCGGGCTGCTGTCCTCGTACTTCGCCGCCCGCACCATCACCACCGGCTACTACGGGCAGTCGGCGGGCACGTACGACCACTATTTCCAGCAGTACCTGCCGCCGGTCGACGTGCTGTGGTCCTTCGGGAAGGTGCTCGTCTTCGCCGTCCTGATCATCCTCGTGCACTGCTTCTACGGCTATTACGCGAGCGGCGGCCCGGCGGGCGTCGGCGTCGCCGTGGGCCGCGCGGTACGCACCTCGATCGTCGCGATCAACGTCCTGGACTTCTTCCTGTCGCTCGCGATCTGGGGCGCCAACACGACCGTACGGATTGCGGGGTGAGTCGTATGAGAGTGCTGAGACTGCGGTTGTACGGCGTCGTGTTCCTCGCTGTGCTCGCGCTGCTGCTGTCCTTGTCCGTCGCCGTATACCAGCAGGTGTTCACGTCGGTCGTGCGGATCACGCTGGAGGCCGACAACCTCGGCAACCAGCTAGATCCGCGCGCCGACGTCAAGCTGCGCGGGCTGCTGGTCGGCGAGGTGCGCGCGGTGCGCGCCGACGGGTCGAAGGCGACGCTCGACATCGCGCTCATGCCGGAGTACGTCGCGTCCATCCCCTCCGACGTGCACGCGCGTCTGCTGCCCAAGACGCTGTTCGGCGAGAAGTACGTCGACCTGGTCCCGCCCGCGCGCTCTGCGCACTCGTCGGCCCGGCCCATCCGCGCCGGGGACGTCATCACGCAGGACCGCACCCGCGTCGGCATCGAGCTCCAGCAGCTGATGAACGACCTGCTGCCGCTGCTGCGGACCGTGCGGCCCGGCCGGCTCAACGCCACGCTGTCCGCGTTCGCCACCGCCCTCGAAGGGCGCGGCGACCGGATCGGCGACAACCTCACGCGCGTGGAGGACTATCTGCACCGCCTCAATCCTCATCTGCCGTCCCTCACCGAGGACTTCGCACGCCTTGCCGACGTCGCCGAGGTGTACGGCGACGCGGCGCCCGACCTGATGGAGATCCTGCGCAACACCGTGACCACCAGCCGCACCATCGTCGAGCAGCGGGACCGGCTCGCGGCCGCACTCTCCACGACGGCCACCGCCGCGGGCACCGCGGACGACTTCCTCCACGCGAACGGCGACCGGCTGATCACCCTGGGCCGGGTCTCCCGCCCCACACTCGGCCTCTTCGCCCGCTACGCGCCCGAGTACCCCTGCCTCCTCGCGGGCCTGGTCCGCGAGGAGAAAGCCTCCGAACAGGCCTTCCAGGGCGGAAAGATGCACATCACCCTCGAAGTCGTGCGCCAGCAGGGGGCGTACCAACCCGGTGAGTATCCCCGCTACGGCGACCGGTCGGGGCCCAACTGCCGTGACCTGCCGCATCCGACGGTGCCCGCGCCCGGGGTCCACCTCAACGACGGTTCCGCGAAGGGGAGTTCGTCCGGTCCGGCCGGCGTCTCCGCCACCCGGGCCGAGCAGCGCGCCGTCGGTTCGCTCGTCGCGCCCGTCATGGGTGTGCCCGCCGACCGGGTGCCGCCGGTCGCGACCCTGTTGTTCGGGCCGATGGCGCGCGGGACGGCGGTGAGCGTCGTATGAGGACGTCAGGAGCCCGGCAGGCCGCTGCCCCGCTGATCAAGTTCAGCCTCTTCGCGGTAGTGACGATCCTGGCGACCGCGCTGCTCGCCGCCACCATCGTCAACATCTCCTTCACCCCCGAGCACACGTATCGCGCGGTGTTCAGCGACGTCACCGGACTGGAGAAGGGCGACGACATCCGGGTGGCCGGCGTGCGGGTCGGCGAGGTCGAGGGCATCCGGATCAAGGACCGGACCCTTGCGGAGGTCACCTTCACCGTCGGCGCGGACCGTCCGCTGCTGCACAGCACCGGCGCGGTCGTCCGCTACCGGAACCTCGTCGGCCAGCGTTACGTCGCCCTGACCGAGGGCGCGGGCGACGGTACCGGGCTGAAGCCAGGGGCCACGATCCCGCTGTCGCGCACCCAGCCCGCCCTGGACCTCAACGCGCTGCTGAACGGCTTCAAGCCCCTGTTCGCCGCGCTCAGTCCCGACGACGTCAACCAGCTCGCCACCGAGATCATCCGGACACTCCAGGGCGAGGGCGGCACCGTCAACAGCCTGCTCGTGCACACCGCTTCGCTCACCACGACCCTGGCCGGCCGCGACAAGCTGATCGGCTCGGTGATCGACAACCTCAACACCGTCCTCGAGACGCTGGACAAGCGCGGCGCCCGGTTCTCCGGGCTCCTCAAGCAGCTGCGGCGGCTGGTCTCCGGTCTGTCGGCCGACCGCAAACCCATCGGGCAGTCGCTGGTGAACATCGGCGGCCTGACCGACGCCACCTCAGGGCTGCTCAAGGACGCCCGTCCGCCCCTGAAGGACGACATCGCCCAGCTGACCGATCTCACCGGAACGCTGAACAAGAACGAGAACACCGTGGAGGGCGTCCTGAAGCGGCTGCCGAACAAGCTCAACGCACTGACGGGGACGGCCTCCTACGGCTCGTGGTTCAACTTCTACCTCTGCGACTTCGACGGCCGGATCGTGCTGCCGAAGACGAAGCAGGTGCTCACCCCTGAGCTGCACGTGGCGAGGGCGAGGTGCGGCGCATGACGAGGCACTTCCTTCCGCGCAGGGCCCGCAGGCCACGCCCTGAGCCGCTGATCAAGGTCCGCATCGACCCGCCCAGGCTCCCGAAGATACGGCTCCTGCCACGCCGGGCACCCCGCCCCCGCCGCCCGGAACCCCTGGTCAAGGTCCGCATCGAACCGCCCAAGCTCCCCAAAATACGGCTCCTGCCACGCCGGGCACCCCGCCCCCGCCGCCCGGAACCCCTGGTCAAGGTCCGCATCGAACCGCCCAGGCTGCCCCGCATACGGATCCGTCGTCCGCACCTCATCCCGTTCCGCGAGCGGAACCCCGTGGTGATCGGAGCCGTCGGCCTCACCGTCCTCGCACTGCTGGCCTTGGCCGCGTTCAACGCCGACAGCCTGCCGCTGATCGGCGACGGCGAGACGTACAGCGCGGCCTTCTCGGAGGCGGGCGGCCTCAAGCCCGGCGACGAGGTGCGCATCGCCGGCGTCAAGGTCGGCAAGGTCGAGGACGTCGACCTGGACGGTGGCCACGTCAAGGTCACCTTCAAGATCAAGGGCGATCCCGGGTTCGGGACCGGGACCGGCGCCGCCATCCGCGTCAAGACCATCCTCGGCGCGAAGTATCTCGCGCTGACCCCCAAGGGACCTGGGCAGCTGCCGCCCGGCAGCGAGATACCGCTGAAGCGGACGGTTTCGGCCTACGACGTCGTGCAGGCGTTCAGCGATCTCACGACCACGACGGAGAAGGTCGACACCGACCGGCTTGCCACGGCCCTCGACACCCTCTCCACCACCTTCCAGGACTCGCCCGCCGAGGTACGGGCGTCCATCAAGGGCCTGTCGAGGATCTCCCGGACGGTCGCCTCACGCGACCAGGCGCTGGGCGAACTCCTCGACCACGCGAACGGCGTCACGGGCGTGCTGGCCGAGCGCTCCGAGGACTTCTCCGCGCTGGTCAAGGACGGCGACAAGCTGTTCCAGGAGATCAGCAAGCGGCGCAAGGCGATCCACAAGCTGCTGAAGAGCTCCGTCGCGCTCGGCATCGAGCTCTCCGGCCTCGTCGACGACAACGACAAGGAGATCGGGCCCGCGCTCAAGGGCCTGAACCGTGTGGTGCGGATGCTCGAACGCAATCAGGCGAGCCTCGACCGGAGCGTCAAGCTGCTCGCGCCCTATGTGCGGGTCTTCAGCAACACCCTCGGCAACGGCCGCTGGTTCGACAGCTACGTCCAGAACCTGGTCGCCGCCCCGGTGGCGCCGCGGACGGGAGGCACGCAGTGAAGAACCTGAAGGGACGCGTGGCCATGGTCACCGCACTCGCCCTCGTCGCCTCCCTCACCTACGTGCTGTGGCCGCGCTCCCGGCCCGTACACATCACCGCGTACTTCCCGCGCACCGTCGGCATCTACCCCGGCTCGGACGTCCGCGTCCTCGGCGTCCGGATCGGCGAGGTCCAGAAGATCACACCGGAGGGCGACCAGGTGCGGGTGGAGCTGTCGTACGAGGAAGGCCGCAGGGTCCCGGCGGACGCGCAGGCCGCGATCATCAACTCGTCGGTGGTCAGCGACCGTTACGTGCAACTGCTGCCGGTGTACCGCAAGGGCGCGGTGCTGCGGGACGGTGACGTCATCCCCGAGACGCGTACGGCGGTGCCGGTCGAACTGGACCGCATCTTCGACAGTCTGCACACGACGGCCGACGCGCTCGGCCCCAAGGGCGCCAACAAGGACGGCTCCCTGTCGCGACTGCTCGGCGTGAGCGCGGACAACCTCGACGGCCAGGGCGCGAACCTCCACCGGACGGTCGAGGACCTCTCGCAGGCCGTCACCACCCTGTCCGACGGCCGCTCGGACCTGTTCGGCACGGTGCGGAACCTTCAGGTGTTCACGGCGGCGCTCGCCGCCGACGACAAGAGCGTGCGGTCGTTCAACACGAGCCTCTCCGAGGTCGCCGGGCAGCTCGCGGGCGAGCGCAAGGACCTCGCGGACGCGCTGCGGAACCTGGGGACCGCGCTCGGCGACGTGTCGGACTTCGTGAAGAAGAACAAGAAGTCGCTGACCTCGGACGTGAAGGGCCTGAGCAAGGTGACCAAGGTGCTCGTCACCCAACGGGCTGCTCTGGAGGAGCTGTTGGACGTCGCTCCCACGGGCCTGTCGAACCTGAACAACGCCTACAACCCGTCCTCCGGCACCCTCGACACTCGCAACAACGCGCAACAGGCCCAGGATCCGGCCTCGCTGCTGTGCTCCGTGCTGAGGACGACCGGCGACGAGGGCGGCAAGAACCCCGACTGCAAGGAGCTGAAGAAGCTCTTCGACTCCCTGCCCAAGGTGCCCAAGGGCCCCGCGGTGACGGGAACGGTCGACCGGACGCTCGGCGGAATCCTGGGGGCGAGCGCATGAGCATACGACGCACGGCCGGGGCGATCGCGTGGGCCGCGGTCGGCTCGCTGCTGCTGTCCGGCTGCCAGTTCAACGGCTGGTACGACGTCCAGCTGCCCGGCGGAGCCGCCGCCGACGGCCACGCGTACCACGTCACCGTCGAGTTCCGTGACGTCCTCGACCTGGTGCCGCAGTCGGCGGTGAAGGTCAACAACGTCACCGTGGGCGCCGTCGAGAAGGTGGAGCTGCACGGCTGGCACGCGCGCGTACGGCTGCGGATCGCCGACGACGTGAAGCTGCCGGGCAACGCGCTCGCCGGGCTGCGGCAGACCAGCATCCTCGGCGAGAAGTACGTCTCGCTCTCCGCCCCGCCCGGCAAGGCGGCGGTGGGCCGGCTCCGCGACGGCGACCGCATCCCGCTGTCCCGCAGCGGCCGCAACCCGGAGATCGAGGAGGTGCTGTCCGCGCTGTCCGCTCTGCTCAACGGAGGCGGAGTGGCCCAGCTCAAGACGATCACCGTGGAGTTGAACAAGGCCTTGGACGGCCGGGAGAACCGGCTCCGGTCACTACTCAAGGAGCTGAACACGTTCATCGGCGGTCTCGACGACCAGCGGAAGGACATCGTCCGCGCGCTCAAGGCCGTAGACCGGCTGTCGGGCCGGCTCGGGAAGGAGAAGAAGACGATCGCCCGGGCCGTGGACACGATGCCGCCCGCACTGACGGTCCTGGCCGACCAGCGGCGCGATCTGACGAAGATGCTCACCGCCCTGTCGAAGCTCGGGAAGACGGGCTCCAAGGTGGTCACGGCCTCACACGACGACACGGTCGCGAACCTCAAGCAGCTGCGGCCGGTCCTGCAGCAACTGAACAAAGCGGGCGACAACCTGCCCAACTCCCTTGAACTGCTGACGACTTACCCGTTCCCGCGCAACGTGGTGGACGCCGTCAAGGGCGACTACGTCAACCTCGACATCACCGCGGATCTCGACCTGAGAGACATCTACGGCAACGTGACGGACGGGTCCGGCAAGCCCGGCAAGGGGCACGGCGGTTCCCGGGATCCCAAGACCCCCGAACTGCCCGATCTGCCGGATGTCCCGGATCTCCCGGACCTGCCGAGTGCTCCGGCCCCCACGCCGCTGCCGAGCTCACCGAGCCTGCCGTCGGCCCCTCCGGGCGGCGGCGGTCCGCTGTGCCCGCCGGTGTGCACCAGTAGCTACCTGACCCGAGGAGAGCTACCCGAGGGGATAGATCTCGCGCTCGCCGAGCTGATGCTGAAGGGGGTTCAGCCATGATCACACGCACGGTCAAGGCCCAGTTGCTCGCCTTCGCCACCGTCACCGCCGTCGGGGTGTCGTACGTCGGCGCCGCGTACACCGGCCTGGCGGACGGCATCCTGGGCCGCGGCTACACCGTACGGGCGGACTTCGCCGACTCCGGGGGCGTCTTCCCCGGCGCCGAGGTCACCTACCGCGGGGTGCCGGTGGGCCGCGTCGGCGCGCTGCGCCTCACCGGCTCGGGCGGGGTGTCGGTGTCCCTGGACATCAAGGACGGCACGCGGCGTATCCCCGCGAACACCCTCGCCGTGGTCGCGAACCGTTCGGCCGTGGGCGAGCAGTACGTCGATCTGCAGCCGCGCACGTCCCACGGTCCGTATCTGCTCGACGGCAGCTCCATCCCGCGCGCCCGCACTCGCGTGCCGTTGCCCACCACGGACCTCGTCCTCAGCCTGGACCGGCTGGTGAACTCGGTCGGCAAGGACGATCTGCGGGTCACCGTCGACGAGTTGGACAAGGCGTTCTCCGGCACCGGTCCGAACCTGAGCCGCCTGGTGGACTCGGGCAACGCGCTCGTCGAGTCGGCGTCCGGCTCGCTCCCCCAGACGATCTCGCTCATCGAGGACTCGCGGAAGGTCCTCAAGACGCAGGCCGACCAGGGCTCGTCCATCAAGTCGTTCGCGCACGACCTGGCCGCGCTCACCGCACAGTTGAAGTCGAGCGACGGGGACCTGCGCAAGCTGATCGGCAACGCGACGCCGGCCGCGCAGCAGCTGAACTCACTGCTGAAGTCCACCGGGCCACGCCTTTCGGTCCTGCTGGCCAATCTCATCAGCGGTGGCCAGGTCACGCTGGCGCGCCTGCCCGGCGTGGAGCAGTCCCTGGTCACCTTCCCCGCGCTGGTCGCGGGCAGTTACACGGTCGTCCCGGGCGACGGCACCACCCACTTCGGCCTGGTGGTGAACGCCGACGACCCGCCGCCGTGCACCCAGGGGTACGGGACGGCGCGGCGCGACCCCTCGGACACCAGGACGCGCGAGGCGAACACCGACGCGCGCTGCACGTCCCCGCGCGGCGGCAAGACGTCGGTGCGGGGCGCGCAGAACGCCCCCGGCGCGCCGGCCGGTTCCGGCAGTGCGGACCAGTCGGCGTACGTCACGCCGTACATCACGCCTTATGACCCGGAGACCGGCACGGCGACCGGCCCGGACGGAAAGCCCGTCGAGATCGGCTCGACGGGCGGCCAACAGACCGTGTTCGGAAAGGAGTCGTGGCAATGGTTGCTCGTCGGGCCGATGGCATGAGCAGGCCCCGGGCGATCGGGGCCCGGTTGGCGAGGGCGCGGTCGGGCAGGGCGTGGACGGTGGGGCTCGCCATGACGACCGTCCTCACCACCGCGCTGACGATCTGGCTGAGCCTCGGGCTCTACGACCAGCACGACAGGGCACAGCGCCGCCAGGATCTCCTGGCCGCGGCCCGCCAGTCGGCGCTGAACTTCACCTCGCTCGACTACCGGCACTACGACCGGGACAGCGCGAACGTCCTCGAGGGCGCCACCGGCGACTTCAAGAAGCAGTTCGCCGCGCAGACCGAGCAGCTGACCAAGCTGGTCGCCGAGAACAAGTCCGTGTCCGAGGGCCAGGTTCTCGAAGCGGGCATCGTCCGCTCCGACGCGCACTCGGCGCGCGTCCTGGTGGTCGCCGACAGCAAAGTGACCAACACCGCCGCACCCAGGGGCGAGGCGCGCACCTACCGGCTACAGCTCGACCTGGTGTACCGGGACGGCCGCTGGCTGACCTCGGACGTCGAGTTCGTCGGCTGACCGCCCCCCTCTCCACCCGTACCACCCGTACCACCCTTGAGGAGCAATACCGTGGCGAAGACGACCAACCGAAGCCGCGGCTCCGGTGCCGCTTCCGGCACCCGGCGCACCATGACAGCGGCCGCCCGCGCGGCGGCCAAGCGCGCGGAGCGCGGCCACCACGAGCCGGGCCGGGCGGCCACTGACGAGTTGGCCCGGGGGCGCAGCGCGGCACCGGACGCGGGACGCACCCTGCTCATCGAGTCCCCGGAGGAAGGCGGCTGGGACGACCCGCCCGAGCCCTCGCCGGAGTCCTTCCGGGACGACTCACCGCAGGAGGAGGGCGAGCCCGGCTCCGGTGGGCCGACGCGGCGCGGTCGGCGGCGCCTGCTCACCGTGGCCTTGTGCGTCCTGCTCGTGGCAGGGCTGGTGGCTGTCGCCTTGCTCGGGTGGCGGTACTGGGAGGGAGCGCGGGCCGAACAGGCACGGGGGCAGGCGCTCACCGCAGCGCGACAGGCGGCACCCGTCGTGCTGTCGTACGACTACCGGCATCTGGACCGCGACTTCAGTGCCGCGCGCGCCCGGCTCACCGGCCACTTCCGCGATGAATACGGCAAGACCACGACGACGGTGGTCGGCCCGACGGCCAGGAAGTACCACGGGGTGGTGAAGGCGACGGTGACGCGGCCCGAAGGCGGGTCTCCGGCGGCCTCCGTGGTCTCGGCCTCGCCGGACCACGCCGTGGTCCTCCTCTTCGTCAACCAGGTGACGACGAGCACCCAGGTCACGGGCTCCCGCGTGGACATGAACCGGGTGCGCATGACGCTGGCGCGTACGGCCGACGGCTGGAAGGTGAGCGCGGTCGACGCGCTCTGACTTCGGCTTCCACCCACACGGGAAAAGGCCCCGACCAGGCCATAAGACCTGTTCAGAGCCCAGAAGGCAGACGAGTCGGGCTGTACGCCGGGTTCTGTCGCCCGGTCGCCTCGCGGCGGCCGGGGAGACGGCCATCCATCTAGGGCCCGCATTGCTACGGGCCTCGTGCGGTCTACCCGCGGACTCGGGCGGGCAGCCCTCGAACGTCCGCGCAGAGCCGCCTCTTCTTGCGAGGAAGCGGCTCCTTTTGACCTTGCTCCAGGTGGGGTTTACCTAGCCGCCTGAGTCACCTCAGGCGCTGGTGGTCTCTTACACCACCGTTTCACCCTTACCGAGGGCCTTGCGGTCCCCGGCGGTCTGTTTTCTGTGGCACTGTCCCGCGGGTCACCCCGGGTGGCCGTTAGCCACCACCTTGCCCTGTGGAGCCCGGACGTTCCTCGGGAAAACCCTGGTGAAAGGGTCCTCACGCGGCCGTCCGCCCGGCTCGTCTGCCGTGCCGACCATGCTACCCGCCGCGGGAGGCCCCACCGGTCAGACGAACGCCGAGGTCTCCAGCTCGAAGTCGAACGGGGCGGGGAGAGTCAGTGACTTGCCGAAGGGCAGCGTGCACAGCTCCCGGTAGTCGTTGCCCTCCGGGTCTCGGAAGAGCGTCACCGAGGAGGCTTCGCGGTCGACGAGGAGGTAGAGGGGAATGGCGCCACGGGCGTAGCAGCGGCGCTTGGCCTCTCGGTCCGCCTGCGCCTTGGTGGAGGTGACCTCGACCACCAGGGCTACGCCTTCGCAGGGCATCCAGGGCTCGGCGCCTCTGAAGAGCCTTCGCTCGGTGGGCGCGAAGGTGCCGTCCGGGATCACATGGCTCTTGGGGCAAGCGCCCCCGCTGTTCAGCTTGAGCCCCTTGTTCCCGGAGAAGTCCATGTCGGCCTGGGACCGCCTGATCACCTGCTTCACGATCAGGCTGATGTAGTCCTCGTGGTCCCCGTCCGGCGGCGGCGTCACGACGATTTCCCCCTCGATCAGTTCCGCCCGGAAACCCTCCGGGGTGTCCAGGGCAAGGAAGCCTTCGAGCAGGACGTCTGCTTGCGTGAGCGACTCGTGCGGCTCGTGCGCCATGGCCGTCATGTCACGCCCCTCCCTCGGTCGCTCGCCAGACTCGGCCATCGGGGGATCCACCGTCCGTGAGATCGGAAGTTCTTCCCTCGATCGTGGCACATGAGCGCGGGGCGAGGGGTCTTACGCGGGAGCGAACTGGACCTTTGCCGCTCCCGGGTCCGCCTGCGTCAGCCGCACCCGCAGCCGCTCCCCGAGCGGCAGCGGAGCCGTGCCGCCCTCGATGCGGGCGACGACCGCGGGGTCGGTCAACTGAACGGTGCCGACGGCCGGTTCCTGGTCCTTCACGTCGACGACGCACGCCTCGAAGATGTCGCCGATCCGGTCCTTGAGGAGCGCCGCCTCGATGATGTCTACGCAGCCGCGCTCGACGGCGTTGGCCCGGCGCGTGCCCTCCGCCATCTCCTTCGGCAGGCCGGGCAGCGCGGCGAGCACCCACTCCGGGGGCGGCGTGCCCGCGCAGGCGGCCAGGCACAGTTCCGAGGCGTAGCGGTCGGCGAGGCGGCGCAGCGGGGCCGTGCAGTGGGCGTAGGGCGCGGCGACGGCTGCGTGGACGGTGAGGTCGGGGAGCGTGCCGCCGCTGAACACGGTGTACCCGGCACCGCGCAGGAGCGTCGTGCACTCCTGGAGGAAGGCCGCGTGGTGCGGCTTCTTCGGGTCGAGCGAACGGACGAGCTGGGCGTACGGGACGTGGTGCGGCCAGTCGATGTGCAGGGCGTGGGCCGTGCGGCGCAGCCGGCCGACGGCGCCGTCGGGGGCGGCGGGCAGGGTGCGCAGGATGCCGGTGCCCGCGGCGAGCATGAGGTCGGCGGCGGCCATGCCGGTGAGCAGGGAGATCTGGGCGTTCCAGCCGTCGGCGGGCAGGGGGGCGCGGTAGCCGAGCTCGTAGCGGCCGTCGCGTTCGGTGATCTCCTGTTCCGGGACGTTGAGGGAGATGCCGCCGCGCTCGGTCTCGAGCTGTTCGCGCAGGCGCCCGATGTCGCGCAGGAGCGCTACGGGTTCCTCGGCGGTGCCGTCGTCGACGGCCTTCTGCACGCCCTCGTAGTCGAGCTTGGCGCGGCTGCGGACGGTGGCGCGGGCCACGTCGGTGGCGACGGTGCGCCCCTCGGCGTCGAGGTCGAGCGTCCACAGGACGGCGGGGCAGGTCTGGCCGGGGAGCAGGCTGGCGGCGCCCTCGCTGAGCACGGTGGGGTGCAGGGGGACGTTTTCGTCGGGGAAGTAGAGCGTGGTGACGCGGCGGTGGGCCTCGGTGTCGAGGGGGCCGCCGGGCGTGACGTACGCGGCGACGTCGGCGATGGCGTAGCGGACCCGGTAGCCGCCGTCACGGCGCGAGAGGTGCATCGCCTGGTCGAGGTCGACGGAGGTCGGCGGGTCGATCGTGAAGAAGGGGATGTCGGTGGCGTCCTTGCCGCCCGGTTCCGGCGGGTGCGGGGCCGCCGCGGCCCGCTCCGCCTCCGCGAGGGCGTCGGCCGGGAAGGCCCCGGGGACGTCCAGGGTCGTACGCAGTGCACACAGCGCGGCACGCAGCGGAGCCTCGGCTGCGCCGGTCACACGGAGATGACGGCGGGGCATGCACCGAGCGTAGGACGGGGCGGGGATGTCGGCACCCTGTGACCGCGGCCCCCCGGGACTGCCGCGCCCCATGATCCGCCGCGCCCCGTGTTCCCCGGCACCCCCTTCCCTTCCGTACGCTTTCGATGGGGCCGCACCCCCTGATCCGCATCACTGTCCCGAGGAGTCCGATCGTGCTCGTGCTGCTGCCGCCGTCCGAAGGCAAGGCCCCGTCGGGGCGCGGCGCCCCGTTGAAGCCTGAGTCGCTGTCCCTGCCGGGGCTCGCCGGGGCGCGACAGGCCGTGTTCGACGAGCTGGTCGAGCTGTGTGCCGCCGACGAGGACAAGGCGCGCGAGGTGCTCGGCCTCAGCGAGGGGCTGCGCGGCGAGATCGCGAAGAACGTGGAGCTGCGCACCGCCGGCGCGCGGCCCGCCGGTGAGATCTACACGGGTGTCCTCTACGACGCACTCGGTCTCGCCACCCTGGACACGGGGGCGAAGCGCCGGGCGACGCGTTCGCTGCTGGTCTTCTCCGGTCTGTGGGGCGCGGTGCGGGTGAGCGACCGGATTCCTTCGTACCGCTGCTCGATGGGTGTGAAGTTGCCGGGGCTCGGGGCGCTCGGCGCGCACTGGCGCAAGCCGATGGCCGAGGTGCTTCCCGAGGCGGCCGGGGACGGGCTCGTGCTCGACCTGAGGTCGTCCGCGTACACGAGTGCGTGGAAGCCGAAGGGGGAGGTCGCGGGGCGTACCGCGACGGTGCGGGTGCTGCACGCGCAGACGGACCCGGTGACCGGCGTGGAGAAGCGTTCGGTCGTGTCGCACTTCAACAAGGCGACGAAGGGCCGGATCGTGCGCACGCTCCTGGAGACCGGCACCACGCCCGCGGGCCCGGCCGAGCTGGTCGAGGCGCTGCGGGATCTCGGCCATGTGGTGGAGGTGCAGGCGCCCGCGAAGGCGGGGACGGCGTGGGCGCTCGACGTCGTGGTGACCCAGATCCACTGAGCACCAGCCCTCAGTGCATTGCAGCATGCGCAACGCCCTTTGCGCATGCTGCACAGCCCGGGGCAGGATGGCCCCATGACTGATTCCTCCGTGCTCGATCTCGCCCCCGTCGTACCCGTCGTCGTCGTGGAGGACGTCGCCGACGCCGTGCCGCTCGCGCGGGCGCTCGTCGCGGGCGGCCTGCGGGCGATCGAGGTGACGCTGCGGACACCGGCCGCGCTCGACGCGATCCGCGCCGTCGCGGACGAGGTGCCGGACGCCGTCGTCGGCGCGGGCACGGTCATCTCCCCGCAGAACGTCGCCGACTCCGTCGCGGCCGGAGCGCGCTTCCTGGTCAGCCCCGGCTGGACCGACACGCTGCTCGACGCGATGAAGAAGTCCGGCGTGCCGTTCCTGCCGGGCGTCTCCACGACGTCGGAGGTCGTGGCGCTCCTGGAGCGCGGGGTGAGCGAGATGAAGTTCTTCCCCGCACAGGCCGCGGGCGGTGTGCCGTATCTGAAGTCGCTGGCCGGTCCGCTACCGCAGGCGCGGTTCTGCCCGACCGGCGGTGTCTCCCTCAGCTCGGCGCCCTCGTACCTGGCACTCAAGAACGTCGGCTGTGTGGGCGGCAGTTGGATGCTTCCCGAGGACGCGGTGGCGGCGAAGGACTGGGCGCGGATCGAGACGCTGGCCCGCGAAGCGGCCGGCCTCAAGTAACGCGGACCTGAAGCAGCGCGGACGTCAGCGCAGGTGCGCCGTCTCGTTGAGCAGGCGCACGCTCGCGTTGCCGTCCCCGTAGTACGCGACCGCCGACAGCGACGCCGCCGAGAGTTCCATCCGGAACAGTGACTCCGGCGGCGCGCCGAGCGCGAGCCGTACGAACGTCTTGATCGGCGTGACGTGCGTGACCAGGAGGACCGTGCGTCCGGCGTACTGCCCGACGAGCCGGTCCCGCGTCGCGGCGACCCGGCGGGCGACCGCCGCGAAGCTCTCGCCGCCGCCGGTCGGTTCGGCCTTCGACGAGGCCAGCCAGGCGTTCATGTCGTCCGGGTAGCGCTCGCGGACCTCCCCGAAGGTCAGCCCCTCCCACGCCCCGAAGTCCGTCTCGCGCAGGCCCTCTTCGATGTGGACGTCGAGCCCGAGGCGGGCCGCGACGGTCCGCGCCGTCTCCTGGCACCGCTTGAGCGGCGACGACACGATCGCCTGGACGGTGCCGCGCGCGGCGAGCGCGGCGGCGACCCGCTCGGCCTGCGAGCGTCCGGCCGCCGACAGTTCGGGGTCACTGCCGCCGGATCCGGAGAACCGCTTCTCGGGCGTGAGCGCGGTCTCGCCGTGCCTCAGGAGTACGAAGGTGGCGGGCGCCCCGAGATCGGGCGCCGCCGACCAGCCCTGGGACGCGGTGCCCGCCACGTTCCCCGCGGCCCGCGCGTCCGCGGTGCCCCGCGTCCCCGCGAGCGCGGCCCGCGCCTTGGCTGCCCCGGCCGCCGCGTCCCCGGGCGGAGCCCCCCGGTCCGCCTGGGGACGCGGCGTATCGAGCTCGGCGGTCGAGCGCGAGGCCTCCCACTGCTTGCCCCGCTTGCCCGCGTCCATCGCCTCGTTGGCGAGCCGGTCCGCGTGCTTGTTCCGCTCGCGCGGGATCCACTCGTACGTCACCTGCGACGCCGGCAGCACCGTGGCCGCCTCCGCGGCGAGGGGCCGCATGTCGGGGTGCTTGATCTTCCAGCGGCCCGACATCTGCTCGACGACGAGCTTGGAGTCCATCCGGACGTGCACCGACGCCTGCGGGTCGAGGGCGTGCGCGGCACGCAGGCCGGCGACGAGCCCCCGGTACTCGGCGACGTTGTTCGTGGCGATGCCGATGTACTCGGCGGCCTCCGCCAGGGTCTCCCCCGTCGCCGCGTCGATGACGACCGAGCCGTAGCCCGCGGGCCCCGGGTTGCCCCGGGAACCGCCGTCGGCCTCGACGATGAACTCCCGCACCACGAAGGCTCCTACAGGCCGGACTCGGACGTGCGCACCAGGATCCGGTGGCAGTTCTCGCAGCGCACCACGGAGTCGGGCGCCGCGGCCCGCACCTCGTTCAGCTCGGTGATGTTCAGCTCCAGCTGGCAGCCCTCGCAGCGGCGCTGGTAGAGGCGGGCCGCACCGACGCCGCCCTCCTTGACGCGCAGCTTGTCGTAGAGCTTCAGCAGGTCGTCGGGGACGGAGCCGGCGACGATCCCGCGCTCCTTCGTGGCCGTGGCCGTCTCGCCGTCGAGCTCCTCGAAGGAGGCGTCGCGGCGGGCCGTCGCGTCGTCGATCTTGCCCTGGACGGAGGCGACCCGGCCGGTCAGCTCCTCGAAGCGCTCCTGCGCGGACTCGCGGCGCTCCATGACCTCGAGGACGACGTCCTCCAGGTCGCCCTGGCGCTTGGCGAGCGAGGCGATCTCGCGCTGGAGGTTCTCCAGGTCCTTGGGGGACGTGACGGCGCCGGAGTCCAGGCGCTGCTGGTCACGGGCGGCGCGCTGGCGGACCTGGTCGACGTCCTGCTCGGCCTTGGTCTGCTCGCGGGCGCAGTCACTCTCCTCCGTCTGCGCGGCGACGTGCAGGTCGCGCAGCTGTGTGAGGTCCTTGTTCAGCGACTCGATCTCGGCGTGCTCGGGCAGCGACTTGCGCTTGTGCGCGAGCTGCGAAAGTCGTACGTCCAGGGCCTGGACGTCGAGAAGTCGGATCTGGTCGGCGGGCGCGGCGTTCAGTTGGGGGCTCCAGTTGGGATCGGTGTGGCGTTGGACGCCGCGTGGGCGGTCCAGGGGTCGGTGACCGTCTTCGAGACGTGGACGCGAAGTCCCCATCCCTTGCGGTCGGAGATCTCGTCGAGCTGGGCGGCCGCCAGCTCGCACCAGGGCTGCTCGGTGGCCCAGTGGGCGGCGTCGAGGAGCGCGAGGGGGCTCTGCTCACGTGCCTCGGACGCGGGGTGGTGGCGCAGGTCCGCGGTGAGGAACGCGTCGACGCCCGCGGCGCGCACGTCGGCGAAGAGGCTGTCGCCGGAGCCGCCGCTGACGGCGATCGTGCGGATCGTCGCGTCGAGGTCGCCGCAGACGCGGATGCCCTGCGCGGTGGCGGGCAGCCGGTCGGCGGCCAGGCCCACGAGTTCGCGCAGGGTGAGTGGGTGTTCGAGTTCGCAGATCCGGCCGAGTCCGCGGCGGCCCGCGGGGTCGGTCGGGTCCGGTACGAGGGGGCCGGTGACGCGGAGGTCGAGGGCGCCCGCGAGCGCGTCGGAGACGCCCGGGTCGGCACGGTCGGCGTTGGTGTGCGCGACGTGCAGAGCGACATCGTTCTTGATCAGCGTGTGGACGACGCGGCCCTTGAAGGTGGTGGCGGCGACGGTCGTCGTGCCGCGCAGATAGAGCGGGTGGTGCGTGACCAGCAGGTCCGCGCCCAGCTGCACCGCCTCGTCGACGGTCTCCTGGACGGGGTCCACGGCGAACAGGACCCGGGAGACCTCCGCGTCGGGGTCACCGACGACCGTGCCGACCGCGTCCCACGACTCGGCCCGCTCGGGGGGCCACAGCTTCTCGAGCGCGGCGATGACTTCAGACAGACGGGGCACGGTGAAAGGCTACCTTCCCTCCATGCCCCGTCGGCCCTGGCGCACATTCGGCTGCGGCCGGGGGCGGTACGGACTCACGTACCGCTACCGGCCACGGACAGTCGGCTACTTGGTGTGGTGCGCGGCGGACTACTTGACGAGGTAACCGCGCAGGTCGCCGAGGACCTGGTTCGCGGCCGTGACGCCGAGCCCCAGGTACCAGGTCTCGTCCGGGACGTCCTTGGCCTGTCCGCTCTTCACGGCGCCGAGCTTCTTCCACAGCGGGTTGCCCTCGGCGGTGGCGCGGTCGGTCTTCTTCGCGTCGCCGTAGACACCGGTGAAGATCCAGTCGGCGTCGGCCTGGTCGATCTTCTCCGGGCTGACCTCGGTGGCGAGGTCCACGACCTGCTGGTTCTTGGGGCGCGGGATGCCGGCGTCGTCGAGGATCGTGCCGATGAAGGACGCCTTCGCGTAGAGGCGGATCATGCCGGGCATGTAGCGCAGCATCGTGACGGTGGGCTTCTTCTCGCCGATGTCCTCGCCGAGCTTCTCCGCCTTCTTCTCGTACGCGGCGAGGTTCGCCTTGGCCTCGGCGGTCTTGTCGAGGGCCGACGCGTTGAGGAGGTAGTTCTCCTTCCACGTGAAGCCGGGGCGGATGGAGAAGACCGTCGGGGCGATCTTGGAGAGCTGCGGGTAGAGCTTGGCGGCGCGCAGCTCGCTGCCGAGGATCAGGTCGGGGTGGAGATTGGCGATCGCCTCCAGGTTGAGGGAGTTGATCGTGCCGACGTCCTTGGGGGTGCCCGCCGCCTTCTTCAGGTAGGAGGGGACGCCGTCGTCGCCCTCGGTGGGGGCGTAGCCGACGGGCTTGATGCCGAGAGACGCGACGTTGTCGAGCTCGCCGACGTCGAGGACGACGACCCGCTTGGGCTGCGCCTTGAGCTCGGTCTTGCCCATGGCGTGCTCGATGGTGCGCGGGAACTGACCGGCCTTGGCGGTCGTGCCCATCTTCGCGGTCCGCGAGGCCGCCTTGGCGAAGTCCTCGCCGCCCTGGGCGACGGCCTTGGAGCCGCTGCCGTTGTCGGACTTGCCGGAGCCGGCGGAGGAGCCGGAGTCCGAGTCACCCGACCCGCAGGCCGCGAGCGACAGGGCGGCGGCCACGGCGAGGGCTACGGCGGCGGTGCCGCGGGTGCGAGGGCTTGATCGCAGGGCCATGGGTGTTCCAGCTCCGAACTTTCGTGGCGTCAGGCTGCCTAAATACGGTTAGGCAAACCTAACATCAGGCACTTCCGGACGTGCCAGCACATCCGACCCACCCCTTTCAGGCAGATACGGACATGGCCACCCTTTGGTGTGAAGCCTGAGCCGTGAGTGCCACGGCAGCGCGTGCGAAAACTAGCTTCGGCTCGGACGAACCGGAGGTGAGTGATCCCCATGACGGCCTTGGCGATCGAGCCCACGACGGAGCCGGAGAGCGGACCGGGCCCGGCGCGCGGACCGGCCCCGGACAGCGGACACGATCCGGAGAACGGACAGGACCCGGACCCGGAGCCGGGCGCAGCCCCGGACCGGGAGCCGGGCGCAGCCCCGGAGCGCGAGCGTGCCTCGGAGTATGGACGTGCGTCGGAGAGCGGGCCCGCCCCGGAGTACGGGAATCCGCCGGAGAACCGGCCCGCCCCGGAGTCCGGGCAAGCCCAGACCGCCGGTCCCCGACAGGACGGCACCCCAGGACCGGAGTACGGGCGGGCCCCGGACCCCGGCCCGGGACCGGCGACCGCGCAACCCCCGACCCCCCGCCCAGGACCGGCGAACGCCCAAGCCCCGGACAGCACCCCGCGCCCCGCGAGCGCCCCCGACCCCGCTCCCCCCACCCCCCGCCCCGCCTGTGTCATCACCGCCGACGGGGCCTACGCCGCGCGGCTCGCGTGTGACGGTACGTCCTGGTTTCCCGAGCGGTGGACGCTGGACGGGCCCGAGCCGTACGCGGTGCCGTTGCCGGGGAATCAGCCGGAGGAACCCGGGACCGAGGTCGTGCCGATGGGCGACGGGCGCGTGCTCATCCGGCGCGTGGTGGACGGCCGGCACTCCTTCTCCCTGCTGTATCCGACGGGTCCGCGAACGGGCGAGGTGCTTCTCGGGGCCGTGAGCGGTGGGGAGTTGACGATGCTTCCGCCGGCGCCGGGCGGCAGATGCGCGTACGCCATCGCCGTCGGCGAGCGGTCGACGGGTGTGTGGATGGTCGCGGGCGGGGCGTTCGGGCCCGAGTTCGTGGCCGAGGTTCCGGGGCGCTGTTCGGGCGGGGTGTGGCTGGACCGCTCGGGCCGGATGCTGGCCCTGGACCGGTCTCTCGACGAGGGTCCCGTCAAGACGGTCGCGGTGGACCTGGGGCGGGGCGGCGAGGTCACGCCGCTGCTCCAGATCGCGGAGTCCAGCGCGGACCGCCTGGTGCTCGCCGATCCGGACAGCGGGCTGCTCCTGATCCGTTCGGACGCGCCGTCGCCGGGCCGGGAACGCCTGGGTTGGGGCGTGCTGGGCTCGACGCTGCCGGTTCGCTTCCCGGAGTGCCTGCGTCTGACCGACTGCGCGGTGACGCCCTTCGCGATCCAGCCGGGTCAGACGCTGATGCCGGAGAGCTGTGCGGTGGCGCTGCGGATCGACGGCGCCGCGGGCACCTGGCTGGGTCTGTGGCGGCCCGCCGGGCGCCAGATGCATCAACTCGCGGCTCCGCAGGGATGGTTGGCGGGCTCGGGCTCTTGGACACGTGACGGTGAGCTGCAACTGCCGTACGCCACCGAGTCGGTGCCCTGCGGGATCGCGCGCATGTCGGTGCCGGAACCCGTGGAGGAAGAGGGGGAACAGGTTCCGCGGACGGTTCCTGAGCCGCCCGCGGCGGCCCGTCCGGTCCCGCTGCAGCAGGCTCCTCTAGCCGGTCTCAAGCGACGCGCGCCGGCCGCCGGGACACGGGCGGCACCCGCCGGTTAGACTCGCCCGGCTGTTTGAAGGATCTTGTTACGGGGTGAGTTGTTCGATGGCCGAGACGATGAACGCGGAGATGACCACGGCGGAGTCCAGGGAGGCGGCGGACAGGTCCGCCGGTCCCGGCCGGCACCGTGGTGGTGTGTCCTCGCGGGACGAGAACGCGGCGCCGCACGGCCGGCACCGCAGGGTGCAGTCCGAACAGGGCTGAACGGCATGACGGAGGGGCCCGGAACCGTATGGTTCCGGGCCCCTCCGTCATGGGGTCAGGCGTGTTTGAGGCCGAGCACCTCGGCCGCGGCGAATGTCTCGTTCGGCGGCCGGTCCGCGTAGTGCGGGGTGAGCAGCGCGTCCAGCTCCTCGTAACTGAACGCGTCCTTCTCGGTGTCGAACTTGGCGGAGACCTTGGGGCGTTCGACGACGGCGACCATGCCGCCGTGCACGACGAGCAGCTGGCCGTTGACGTTCCCGGCGGCCGGGGACGCGAGGTAGCCGACGAGCGGGGCCACGTGTTCGAGGGCCAGCGGGTCGAGTTCGCCGGCGCCGGGCTCCGCGAAGCCCGCGAAGACGTCCTCGGTCATACGGGTGCGGGCGCGGGGGCAGATGACGTTGGCGGTGACGCCGTACTTGCCGAGGGCGAGGGCCGAGGAGGTCGTCAGGCCGACGATGCCGCCCTTGGCCGCCGCGTAGTTCGGCTGTCCGGCCGAGCCGGCGAGGAACGCCTCGGACGAGGTGTTGACGATGCGGCCGTAGACCGGCGCGCCCGCCGCCTTGGAGCGTGC
The DNA here is from genome assembly GCF_045162695.1 of Streptomyces sp. NBC_01003. Taxonomy (NCBI): domain Bacteria; kingdom Bacillati; phylum Actinomycetota; class Actinomycetes; order Kitasatosporales; family Streptomycetaceae; genus Streptomyces; species Streptomyces sp. NBC_01003. Next base: position 6,959,610 of record NZ_CP108707.1, on the reverse strand, counting down.
CCGCCAGTGGACGGACGCGAAGTGGCTCGTGTTGAAGTGGCCCTTGAGGTGGACGCGGATGACCGAGTCCCACTCGTCCTCGCTCATCGAGAAGATCATGCGGTCGCGCAGGATGCCCGCGTTGTTGACGAGAATGTCGAGTTTTCCGTACGTGTCGACGGCCAACTGGACGAGTGCGCGGGCCTGTTCGTGGTCGGCGACGTCGCCGAGGTGGGCGACGGCCTGCCCGCCCGCGGCCCGGATCTCGGCGGCGACCTCCTCGGCCGGGGTGGCGTCGGCGCCGCCGGAGCCGTCGCGGCCCGGCTGTCCGAAGTCGTTCACGACGACGCTCGCGCCGAGCCGGGCGAGTTCGAGCGCCTCCGCCCGGCCGAGGCCGCGGCCCGCGCCGGTGACGATCGCGGACAGGCCCTGAAGCGGCAGTGACTCTGATGCCATCGGGGATCGGGGTCCTCTCTCAGATTTCGATGCAGGTGCGCAGCGCGGTGCCCGTCCGCATCTGGTCGAGGGCTTCGTTGATCTCGGCGAGCTGCACGCGGTGCGTGATGAGGCTCTCCAGGTCGATGCGGCCGGCCCGCCAGAGGGCGATGGCCCGCTCGTAGGAGGTCAGGACGTCGCCGCCGCCGTACATGGACGGCAGGATCTTCTTCTCGTCGAAGAACAGCTCGAACATGTTGAGCTGGAGGAAGTCGTCGAGGGCGCCCGCGCCGACGATGCACAGGGTGCCGCCGCGCCGCGTCGTCTCGTAGGCGGTGCGGGCCGTGGCGGACTTGCCGACGACCTCGAAGACGTAGTCGAAGCCCTCGCCCGCGGTGATGCGCTGCTTGGCGTCGCCGAGGGCGTCGGGTGCGACGGCCTCGGTGGCGCCGAACTTGAGGGCGGCCTCGCGGCGCGACTCGACGGGGTCCACGGCGACGATCTGCGCGGCGCCCTTGAGCCGGGCGCCCTGGATCGCGGAGATGCCGACGCCGCCGCAGCCGATGACGGCGACGGACGAACCGGTGGCCACGTCCGCGGTGTTGATGGCGGCGCCGAGCCCGGTGGTGACGCCGCAGCCGATGAGGGCCGCGATGTCGAAGGGCACGTCGTCGGGGATGGGCACGGCGCAGCCCGCGTCGACGACGACCTCCTCGGTGAAGGTGCCGGTGCCCGCGAAGCCGAAGACGTCTCCGCCGGGACGCTTGAAGTTGGGGGTGCCCGCGTTCATGAACCCGGCGAGGCAGAGCTGGGTCTGGCCGCGTTTGCACGCCGGACAGGCGCCGCAGGCCGGGAGCCAGCACACCAGGACGCGGTCGCCGGGCTTGACGTTCGTGACTCCGTCGCCGACGTCGAGGATCTCACCCGCGCCCTCGTGGCCGGGGATGAAGGGGGCGGGCTGCGGCAGCACGCCGTTCATCGCGGACACGTCGGAGTGGCACAGGCCGGTGGCCCTGACCCGGATCCTCACCTTGCCGGGGCCGAAGCCCACCGCCTCGACGTCGTCGAGTACCTCGAGTTTGTCCTGGCCTATCTCGTGCAGTACGGCTGCGCGCATGGCGTGCGGCTCCTCTCCCGAAGGGTCCCGATGGGGTCAGGCGTGTTCGACGATGGTGTCGGCGAGTACGGGCGCCTCGTCCCGCTCGACGGCGGTGACCGTGACCTGGATCCGGCCCTCGGAGCGCCACATCCTGATCCGCAGCGTCTCGCCCGGGAAGACGACCCCGGTGAACCGCGTCGCGTAGGACCGCACGCGGGACACGTCGCCGTCGAGGAGCGTGTCGACGACGGCCTTGAGCGTCATGCCGTACGAGCACAGACCGTGCAGGATGGGCCGGTCGAAGCCGGCGAGCTTGGCGAACTCCGGGTCGGCGTGCAGGGGGTTCCAGTCCCCGGAGAGCCGGTACAGGAGTGCCTGGTCCTCGCGGACGGGGCGGTCGACGGTGCGGTCGGGCTCGCCGGTGGGCGCCTCGACGCGGGCGGACGGTCCGCGGTCGCCGCCGAAGCCGCCCTCCCCGCGGACGAAGATCTGCGCGTCGCTGGTCCACAGCGGGCCGTCCGCGTCGGCGACCTCGGTGCGCAGGACGAGGATGGCGGCCTTGCCCTTGTCGTAGACGGCGGCGACGCGTGAGGTGGAGGTCGCACTGCCCTTTACGGGGATGGGGCGGTGCAGTTCGACGCTCTGGCCGCCGTGCAGGACGTGGGCGAGGTTGACCTCGATGCCGGGGGCCGAGAGGCCGCCGACGACGCCCATTCCGGCGCCTGCGACGGTGGCGAAGCTGGGCAGGACGTGCAGCCGGGACTCAAGGGTGTAGCGCAGCTCGTCGGGGTCGGTGGCGGGGGTGCCCGCGCCGAGGCCGAGGTGGTAGAGCTGGATGTCCTTGTGGTCCCAGGTGATCTCGGCGGACCGGGGTTCGGCGGCTACGGCCTTGGCTGCGTCGATCGGCATCAGACAGAGACTCCTTGTGCGGGAAAGACCTCGGTGCGGCCGTCCGCACCGTCGGTCGCACCGAGGTCGTTGCTGGGCCGGAGGGACTCTGGTGGAACGCCACGCGCCCGTTCTAGAACGCGTTCCAGTCCGGCGATCCCATGTATAGCCAAGACCACGGCAGTTGGGAAGACTCCTGACGCCATGTCAGATTCGGTCGGCGGACGGCCGGGCCGGGCGGCCGTGACATTTGTACTGCCCGGCTCCGTACAACCGGCATCTGCCGCGCCCGGCCCCCGGCCCGTAGCGTCCTTGCCATGACGACGACAGACGGGACACCGGTGGCCGTGTCCTTCACGGGGGCGGTCAAGACATTCGGCGCGGTGCGCGCCGTCGACGGGGTCGATCTGGAGATCCGGCGCGGCGAGACCGTCGCCCTGCTCGGCCGCAACGGCGCGGGCAAGTCCTCCACGATCGCCCTCCTGCTGGGCCTCGACACCCCGGACGAGGGCACGGTCTCGCTCTTCGGCACCACGCCGGAGCAGGCGGTGCGCGCCGGGCAGGTCGGCGCGATGCTCCAGGAGGGCCGCGCGGTCCCCCGGGTCACGGTCCGTGAGCTGGTCTCCTTCGTGGCGGGCCGCTACCCGGCGCCGATGCCCGTCGCCGACGCGCTCGCACTGGCCGGCATCGAGGAGCTCGCGCAGCGGCGCGTCGACAAGCTGTCCGGCGGCCAGACCCAGCGGGTGCGGTTCGCCGTGGCCCTGGCCGGGAACCCGGCCCTGCTCGTGCTCGACGAGCCGACGGCCGCCCTCGACGTGGAGGCACGGCACGCGTTCTGGGCGTCGATGCGGTCCTACGCGCGGCGCGGCCACACGGTGCTCTTCTCCACGCACTACCTGGAGGAGGCCGACGCGCACGCCGACCGCATCGTGGTCATCGACCACGGCAAGGTCGTCGCGGTCGGCAGCGGCGAGGAGCTGAAACGGGCCGCGGGCGGCAGCCTCGTCTCGTTCGACCTGGCCGGGCGCGGCACGGAGGGCCTGTCGCTGCTGCCGGGCGTGACGGCCGTGGAGATCCGGGGGGACCGGGCCAGGCTGCGTACGGACGACTCGGACGCGACGGTGATCGCGCTGGCCGGACTGAACGCGATCCGGGGTCTTGAGGTCGCCCCGGCCTCGCTCGACGACGCGTTCATGGCACTGACGAGCGGTGCGGACGGCCGTTCGGGCAGCGGTACCGACAGCAGTTCGGACAGCGGTTCGGACAACCGTCCCGGCAGCGGTTCCGACACGGATCTGGAGACGGTTCGATGATCGACTACATCAGGCTCGAAGTGCGCAGGACCCTGCGTGACACCATGTTCGTGATCTTCGGTGTCGGGATGCCGGTGCTGATGTACCTGCTGTTCACCAACCTCGGTGAGAACGACCCCGAGTGGAGGACCGTCTCCATGGTCGGCATGGCCGCCTACGGCGCGGTGGGCTCGGCCCTCAACACCGGCGGCGGGGTCGCCGAGGACAAGACCATCGGATGGCTGCGGCAGCTGCGGGTCACCCCGATGACGCCGCGCCAGGTGGTGACGGGCCGGGCCCTGACGGGGTCGGTGACGGTGCTGCCGTCGATCGCGGCGGTGCTCCTCGCGGGCGGCCTGGTCAACGGGGTGCGGCTGGACGTGTGGCAGTGGGCCGTCATCGCGCTGCTGCTGTGGCTCGGCTCGATCCCCTTCACCCTGCTCGGACTCGGCAACGGCTACCGGCTGACCGCGCAGACCACGGGTGTCGCGAACATGGTGTGCAATCTGGGGCTCTCCGTACTCGGCGGCCTGTGGTTCCCGATCGCGCTCTTCCCCGGGTGGCTGCAGTCCGTGTCGTCGTACACGCCGACGAACCGGTTCGCGCAGCTCGGCACGGCCGTCGCCGACGGTCACGCGCCGTCCGCCGCCGCTGTCGCGGTGCTCGTCGCCTGGCTGCTGGCCTTCGGTTCGTACGCTGTGGTGTCGTACCGCAGGGCCGCGCGGACCGTCTGAACGGGGAGCTGGGGAACCATGGCCTGGAAGCACCGAGTCACCTGCCGGATGTTCGAGCTGCGGGACGCCCGCCGGGAGTGGAAGGCGGACCGGGACGTCTGGAAGGCGGAGTGGCGGGCCCGGGACAAGGACGCGAAGAACAGCGGGACGCCGGAGGGCGGGCCCATGGGTCCGCCGCCGAACGGATTCGCGCTGCTGCCCTGGCTCCTGATGGGGCTCGGCGCCTTCTCGAACCTCCTCCAGGGCAAGACGGCCAACCCCTGGATCGGCGGCATCGGCCTCTTCGTCTTCAACAGCCTGTACATCTCGGTCGTGTTCCAGGCATTCGACAAGAGGCGGCGCGAGGCCCGCTACACGCTCCTGGCGCTGATCGCGATGGGCCTGCTCACCTGTGGGCTCGCGATCACCTACGGCGGCAGCTGGCTGATGTTCTTCCCGCTGCTCGGCCTGGCGACGGGCGCGGTCGTGCGGGGCCGCCGTCTCGGCCAGGTCGCCCTCGGCCTGAGCGCGCTCGCCGGGACCATCGGCGGTCTCGAGGAGGGCTGGGACGCGCTCAACATCGCGTACGGCACGTTCCTGTCCACGATGGTGACCGCCGCGATCCTCTCCCTGGCCGAGGCGGTACGTGAACTGCGCGCCGCCCGCGAGGAGTTGGCGCACCGCGCGGTGGAGCAGGAGCGGCTGCGGTTCTCCCGCGATCTGCACGACCTGCTCGGGCACACGCTTTCCGTGATCGTGGTGAAGTCGGAGGCGGCCCGCCGGCTCGCGCACCGCGATCTCGACGCGGCGCTCACGCAGGTGTCGGACATCGAGTCCGTCGGCCGGCAGGCGCTGACCGAGATCCGCGAGGCCGTCACCGGCTACCGCGAGGGCAGTCTCACCACCGAGCTCGACCGCGCCCGCTCGGCGCTCATGGCGGCCGGGATCGAGCCCGTCGTACGCCAGTCGGGCCCGCCGCTCGCCGCGCAGACGGAGGCGCTGCTCGGCTGGGTGGTGCGGGAGGCGGTCACGAACGCGGTGCGCCACAGCGGGGCGGCGCGCTGCGAGATCTCCGTGGACGGCACCCCGGAACACGTACGGCTCCGCGTGCACGACAACGGCCGCGGCGCCGCCGCCGAGCCACCGGAGCCGGGCCTCGGCGGTACGGGCCTGCGGGGCCTGACCGAGCGGCTCGGCGCGGCCGGCGGCTCCCTGGAGGCGGGCCCGGCCGCGCGCGGCTTCACGGTGACGGCCGAACTCCCGGCCCTGCCGGGCGAAGCGGAGCCGGACGCGATGCTGGAGCCGGAACGCGCGGGGTGACGGCGCGCGGGGCGCTCTACCCTGGGCCCGTGAACGAGATGCCCCAGGACCACCGCCCCGCGAAGTCCGTACGAGTGCTCCTCGCCGAGGACCAGGGCATGATGCGGGGCGCTCTCGCGCTGCTGCTCGGCCTGGAGGCGGACATCGAGGTCGTCGCACAGGTCGCGAGGGGTGACGCGATCGTCGGAACGGCGCTGGAGACGCGGCCCGACGTGGCGCTCCTCGACATCGAACTGCCGGGCCGCAGCGGCCTGGACGCGGCGGCGGACCTGCGTGAGGAGTGCCCGGACTGCCGGGTCCTGATCCTGACGACGTTCGGCAGGCCGGGCTATCTGCGCCGGGCGATGGAGGCGGGCGCGGCCGGATTCCTGGTCAAGGACGGTCCGGTGGAGGATCTCGCGGAGGCGGTCCGGCGGGTCCTGCGCGGCGAGACGGTCATCGACCCGGCGCTCGCGGCGGCCGCGCTGAGCGCGGGCCCGAACCCGCTGACGGCCCGCGAGTGCGACGTCCTGAAGGCGTCGGTGGACGGTGCGACGGTCTCCGACATCGCGGGCAAGCTGCATCTGTCGGAGTCGACGGTGCGCAACTATCTGTCCTCGGCCATCGGCAAGACAGGGACCCGTAACCGCATGGAGGCGTTGCGGGAGGCGCGCCAGCAGGGGTGGCTGTGACGGCCTCCGACCCGCTCAACTCGCGGGCTGCCGGGTTTCCTTCGCGCGCGGCATCCACGTCACCAGCAGGACCACCGCCACCAGGAGGATGCCCGCACCCCACCGGAACGCGGCCGCGTACCCGTTGGTGAGGTCCTCGGGCCCGGTTCCCCCGGCGGAGCGGCCGGCCGCCACGGTGGACAGGATCGCGAGGCCCAGCGAACCGCCCAGCGTCCGCGAGGTGTTGACGAGTCCGGACACCAGACCGGCGTCCCCGGGCGCGGCGCCCGAGGTGGCGAGCGAGGCCAGGGGCGTCATCGCGAGTCCGGCGCCCGCCATCATCACCATGCCCGGCAGCATGATCCCGGTGACGTAACCACCGTGCGGGCCCATCGTCGACTGCCAGGTGAACCCGGCGGCCGTGATGAGGACGCCGGACACGGCGACGGCCCGTGCGCCGGCGCCGCGCATCAGGCGCGGGGCGATCTTGGATCCGGCGACGACGGCGAGCGAGCTGGGCACGAGAGCGAGGCCGGCCTCGATCGGGGTGTAGCCGAGGACGTTCTGCGCGTACAGGGTCATGAAGAACCACATCGCGAAGCTGCCCATGCCGCACACGAACATCGCCGCGTTGGCCGCCGCGACCGCACGGACCCGGAACAGGCCGAGCGGCATCAGCGGGAGCCGTGTGCGTGCCTCGACGGCGAGGAACGTCACGATCAGCGCCAGGGCGACGCCGAGCGGCACCAGGGTCGCGGCGGCGCCCCAGCCCTCGGCCTCGGTCTGCACGACCCCGTACGCGAGGGTCGCGGTGCCCGCCGTGACGAGGACAGCGCCCGGCAGGTCGAGGCGCCGCTCGCCGCCGGCCTTCGACTCCTGGATCCAGCGGGCGGCGGCCGTGAGCACCAGGGCGCCCAGGGGGACGTTGATCAGCAGCACCCAGCGCCAGTCGAGGCCCTCGGTGAGCACGCCGCCGACGAGGCCGCCGGCCGCGCCGCCGCCCGCCCCGACGGCGGTCCAGGTCGCGATGGCCCGGGCGCGGGCGGCGCCCTCCGGGACTGCGGACGTCAGGATGGTGAGCGTCGACGGCGCGAGGACCGCGGCGCCGAGTCCCTGGACGGCGCGGGCGGCGAGCAACTGCCAGCCCTCCTGCGCGAGGCCGCCCGCGAGGGAGGCGAGCGTGAAGAGCCCGAGCCCCACGAGGAACATCCGCTTGCGCCCGAACAGGTCGCCGGCCCGCCCGCCGAGCAGCATGAACCCGGCGAACGCGATCGAGTAGGCGTTGACCACCCATTGCAGCCCGGTGGCGCTGAGCCCCAGGTTCGCGCGCATGGACGGCAGGGCGACGTTGACGACGGAGACGTCGAGGACGACGAGGAACTGTCCGGCGCAGGCGGCCGCCACAATGAGCCAGGTGGGCGGCGCGGCCTTGCGGGATATGGCGATGTCGGCAGGGGCTTCGAGCATGAGTGTCATGGTCTCAGCCCACTGCCGGTCCGTACATCAGGATTTCGGCGCACCCGGTACTGGTCCCCTGGGACTACGCCGGGACTAGGACCTGCGCAGCATGGTCACGACGGCGGCGCCGCCCAGTCCGATGTTGTGGGCGAGCCCCACGCGGGCGTCCGCGACCTGGCGCGCGCCGGCCTCGCCCCTCAGCTGCCAGGTCAGTTCGGCCGCCTGCGCGATGCCGGTCGCGCCGAGCGGGTGGCCCTTGGAGATGAGGCCGCCGGAGGGGTTCACGACCCAGCGTCCGCCGTACGTCGTCGCGCCCTCCTCGACGAGCTTGCCGGAGGCGCCCGGCGCGCACATGCCGAGCGCCTCGTAGGTGAGCAGTTCGTTGACGGAGAAGCAGTCGTGCAGCTCGATCACGTCGACGTCCTCGATGCCGAGCCCGGAGTCCTCGTAGACGCGGGTGGCGGCGGCGCGTGACATGGGCTGGCCGACGACGTCGATGCAGGAGCCGGAGGCGAAGGACTCCCCCGTGTCGGTCGTCATGGCCTGCGCGGCGATCTCCACGGCCTTGTCGCCCAGGTCGTGGAGTTCGACGAACCGCTCCGACACGACGACGGCCGCCGCCGCGCCGTCCGAGGTGGGTGAGCACTGAAGCTTGGTGAGCGGCGCGTGGATGGTCTTCGCGGCGAGGATCTCGTCGACGGTGTACGGGTCCTGGAACTGGGCGTACGGGTTGTTCACGGAGTGCCGGTGGTTCTTGGCCCCGACGGCGGCGAGCTGGGCCTCGGTCGTGCCGTGCTTCTCCATGTGCTCGCGGGCCGCGTCGCCGAAGATCTGGGCGGTGGGCGGGGACATCTCGAAGCCGTGCTTCGCGGCCATGATGCCGTAGTGCCTGGCTACGGGTGACGTCTTGAAGTCACCACCATCGGCCCCTCCGCCGAGCGCGCCGCGCTGCATCTTCTCGAAGCCGAGCGCCAGCACGCAGTCGTTGAGGCCGCCCTCGACGAACTGGCGGGCGAGCATCAGCGCGCTCGAACCCGTCGCGCAGTTGTTGTTGACGTTGTAGACGGGGACGCCGGTCAGGCCGAGTTCGTAGACCGCGCGCTGCCCGGCGGTCGAGGCCTGGAAGCAGTAGCCGACGGGGACCTGCTCCACGTCCTCGTAGGAGACGCCGGCGTCCGCGAGGGCGGCCGCGCCCGCCTCCTTCACCATGTCCCAGTACTGCCAGTCGCGACTCTCGGGCTTCTCGAACTTGGTCATTCCGACGCCGACTATGTACGACCTCATGGCTGTGGAACCCTCCTGCCACTATCTGACGATGCGTCAGATAGTGGCAGGAGGAACCTCTTAACGGAAGGCCGCGTGACCCGTGAGCGCCTGGCCGAGCGCCAGGGTGTGCATCTCCGTCGTGCCCTCGTACGTCAGCACGGACTCAAGGTTGTTGGCGTGACGGATCACCGGGTACTCCAGCGAGATGCCGTTGGCGCCGAGGATCGTGCGGGCGGTGCGGCAGATCTCGATGGCCTCGCGGACGTTGTTCAGCTTGCCGAAGCTGATCTGCGCCGGGTGGACACCGGCGGGCGAGTCCTTCAGGTCGGCCAGGCGCAGCGCCGTCAGCGTCGCCTTGTGGAGTTCGAGCGCCATGTCGACGAGCTTCTGCTGCGTGAGCTGGAACGCGGCGATCGGCTTGCCGAACTGCTCGCGCTGGCCCGCGTAGTCGGCGGCCGTCTGCCAGGCCGAGCGCGCGGCGCCGGTGACGCCCCACACGATGCCGTAGCGCGCCTCGTTCAGGCAGGTCAGCGGCGCGCCCACGCCGCGCGCCGCAGGGAGCTGGGCGGACGCGGGCAGGCGTACGCCGTCGAGGACCAGCTCGCTGGTCACGCTCGCCCGCAGCGACATCTTGTGCTTGATCAGCGGCGCCGAGAAGCCGGGGGTGTCGGTGGGCACGACGAAGCCGCGCACCCCGCCCTCGGTCTGCGCCCACACGACGGCGACGGCCGCGACCGAGCCGTTCGTGATCCACATCTTGCGGCCGTCGAGGATCCAGTCGTCGCCGTCACGCCGGGCGCGCGTCGTCATGGACGACGGGTCGGAGCCGTGGTCGGGCTCGGTCAGACCGAAGCAGCCGATGGCCTCGCCCTCCGCCATGCGCGGCAGCCACTCCTGCTTCTGCTCCTCGGAGCCGAAGCGGTGGATCGCGAACATGGCCAGGGACCCCTGCACGGACACGAAGGAGCGCAGGCCCGAGTCCGTCGCCTCCAGCTCGCGGCACGCGATGCCATATGCGCGGGCCGACATGCCGGCGCACCCGTAGCCCTCCAGGTGCATGCCGAGCAGGCCCATCTTGCCGAATTCGCGGGCGAGTTCGCGCAGGGCGGGCAGCTCCCCGCTCTCGAACCAGTCGGCGATGTGCGGCTCGACCTTGTCGTCGAGGTACTGGCGGACCGTGTCGCGCACGGCCCGCTCCTCGTCGGTGAAGAGCGCTTCGAGGTTCAGCGGGTCGACGGGGTCGAGGGCGGCGAACGGCATGATCAGGCTCCTTGAGGGTGGTCGAGCAGGCGGTCGATGGCTGACTCGTCGTAGCCGAGTTCGGTGAGTATGTCCCGGCTGTGCAGGCCGAGGGTGGGCGGGGCGGTGCGGACCGCCGGGCGCTCGCCGCGGAAGGTGACGGGGAAGGCGACCTGCTGGAGCGGGCCCACATCGGGATGGTCGACCTTCTGAACCATGCCGAGCGCCTCGGTCTGCGGGCAGTCGTAGACCTCGTCGAGGGTGCGGATCGGCGCGACGGGGACGCCGCGCGGCTTCAGCAGGGCGCACCAGTTGGCCACGGTGTCGTCGACGAGGACGGACTCCACCTTGGCGTTGAGGGCCGTGCGGTGCGTGACGCGGGCCCGGTTGGTGGCGAAGCGCGGGTCGTCGGCCCACTCCGGGTGGCCGAGCGCCTCGCTCAGCTTGCGGAAGAGGCCGTCGCTGCCGACGGCGATCACGAAGTGCCCGTCGGACGCCGGGTAGGCCTGGTACGGGACGAGGCTCGGGTGGCCGGAGCCGAGGCGGGTGGGGCGCTCCCCGGTGGCGAAGTAGCCGGTCGCCCAGTTGATGTGCAGGGCGAGCTGGGACTCGTACAGGGAGGTCGTCACGTACTGGCCGTGGCCCGTGCGCTCGCGTTCGACGAGTGCCGCGTTGACGCCGATGAGGCCGAAGAGGGCGGCGCCGAGGTCGCCCATCGCGTAGCCGGCCTTGACGGGCGGGCCGTCGGGTTCGCCGGTCAGGGACATCAGGCCGGCCGACGCCTGGGCCACCATGTCGTAGCCGGGCTCGTCGCGCAGCGGGCCCGTGTCGCCGAACGCGGAGATGTGGAGGATGACCAGCCGCGGGTAGCGCTCGCTGAGTTCGCGGTAGTCGAAGACGCGGGCGAGCGAGCTGCCGGGCCGGAAGTTCTCCACCATCACGTCCGCGTCGGCGAGCATGCGGTGGACGGCCTCCTGCCCCTCGGGGGACTTGAGGTCGAGGGTGACGGAGCGCTTGTTGCGGTTGGCGGCCAGGTAGTAGGTCGCGTCGGGGCCGTTGAAGGGCGGTCCCCAGGCGCGCGTCGGGTCGCCGCCGTCGGGGTGCTCGACCTTGATGACGTCGGCGCCGAGGTCGGCGAGCGACATGGTGACGTAGGGCCCTGCGAGGATCTTGGACAGGTCCACGACCTTCATGCCGGCCAGCGGGGCGGCGGGGCGGGGCTGCTCAGGCATGTGCGGCGGGCTCCTTCACAGTGTTCTCCTTCGCCGGGGTCTTCTGTGCCGTGCCGGGCGCGACCTGTCCACCCTCGGCCAGTTCGGCCAGGTGGTCCAGTGCGGCGCGGGGCGGGGTGTCCGGGTCGTCGAGGAGCGCGGTGCAGGTGCGGGCGACGAGGAGGGCGCGGCCGTTGCCGGTGGTCTCCGTCTCGTGGGCGGCCTGGTCGTACAGGAGGGTCTCCATGACTGCGCGCGTGAGCTCGTCGGCGTACCGGCCGATCCTCATCTCCTGCTCATCGGCGGGGAGTTCGAGGAGCGCGTCGCCCTTCTTGCGCAGCAGCTCCCAGCGGGCCCGCGTCTCCGCCCGTCCGCCGTACGTGTCGGCGAGGGTGCGGTGGGCCCCCTGGCGGCGCATGCAGCGCAGCACGTCGAGCGCGATGACGTTCGAGGAGCCCTCCCAGATGGAGCCGAGGTGCGCGTCGCGCACGAGCCGGGGGTTGACCCAGTCCTCGATGTAGCCGTTGCCGCCGCGGATCTCCATGGCCTCGCCGGTCACGGTCCGGGCGCGCTTGCACAGGGTGTGCTTGGCGAGCGGGGTGAGGACGCGGACGAGCTCGCGGGCCGCCCCTCCTTCACCGTCGGGGGCTCCTTCGTCTGCGGCCGTCAGGCGGGCGGCCGCCTCCAGGACGAGCGCGAGCGCCCCCTCCGTGTCGATGATCATCGGCAGGAGCGTGGCCCGCATCAGGGGCTGCTCGAAGAGCGGCTTGCCGAAGACGTGGCGTACGCGGGTGTGGTCGACGGACTCGCGGACGGCGCGGCGCATCAGAGCGGTGGCACGCATGGCGTTGGACAGGCGGGAGACGTTGAGCATCTCGGCCATCTGCCGGAATCCGTTGGCGAGTTGGCCGACGGGGGTCGCGTACGCCTCTTCGAGGGTGACCTCGCCGCTCGCGATGGACTTCGAGCCGAGCTTGTCCTTGAGGCGGTCGATGCGGATCGCGTTGCGGGTGCCGTCGGGGCGCAGGCGCGGGACGAGGAACATGCCGAGGCCGCGGGTGCCCTCGCCCTGGCCGGGGACGCGGGCGAGGGTGAGGATCACGTCGGCGCCGGGGTTGGACGCGAACCACTTCTTGCCGGTGAGCGTCCAGTGCGCGCCCCGGTCGGTGGCCACGGTCTCCGTCAGGCCGACGTCCGTGCCGCCCTGCTTCTCCGTCATGAACATCGCGCCCGTGGCCCGCAGCCCGGGGTCGGTGGAGGAGAGCGCGGCGATCTCGGCCGCGTACCGCTCGGGGTCGAACAGGCGCAGGATGCGGGCGGCCGAGTCCGTCATGGACAGCGGGCAGGCCATGCCGAACTCGGACTGCACATAGAGGTAGGACAGGGCGTACTTGACGGTGTGCGGGACCTTGGACGGCCAGCCGTGGACGCCGGGACGGTGCGACATCGCGGCGAGCCCGAACTCCTCGTAGGCGATGGCGGCGGCGCGGTCGTGGGCAGGGTGGTACTCGATCTCGTCGACGCGTTCGCCGCCGGGCGCGTACTGGACCAGACGGGGCGGGTTGGCGTCGGCGAGCGCGGCCTGCCGGTCGAGGTCACCGGCCGCGAGCGCGCCGAGTTCGGTCAGGAGGGGCTCGACGCGGGCCCGGTCGTCGGCGGACAGGACACGGTCGAGGAAGGGGCGCAGCGCGGGGTCGCGGTCGGCGTAGTTCATCGGGGGATCACTCCGGGTCAGGCGTGGGAGGCGGTGCGGGTGGTGACGGCGGCCGGCTCCGGCGCGGCGGCGGTACGGGCGAGCAGCGGCAGGACACCGGCGAGGGTCACGAGGGTGTAGCCGAGGCCGAGCGCGACGACGGGCCAGATCGAGCCGGTGGCGTTGAGCAGGTACTGGGAGACGATCGGCGCCGTCCCGGCGAACAGCGTCGTGCACAGCTGGTACGAGAGGGACATGCCCGTGTAGCGGACCTCGACGGGGAAGACCCGGGCGAGGATGCCGGCGAGCGCCGCGTAGTACATGGCGTGCGGGAAGGTGGCGAGGCCCATGCCGAGAACGGCCAGCCAGAAGTTGCCGGTCCCGACGAGGACGAACATCAGCGGCAGCACGACGAATTCGGGCAGCAGCATCCACAACACGGCTTTGCGCACAGGCCACTTGCTCGCGAGGACGGCGCCGAAGGGCTGCACGACGACCTGGACGACCAGCGCGAGCGAGATGACGGTCAGGAACGACGTGCGGTCGAAGCCGAGGTCGGAGGTGGCCCAGGACAGGGCGAACGTCGTCTTGACGTAGGTGATCGCGACCCCGGCCGTGCCGGCGAGCACACCGAGCAGGACCAGCATCGGCGAGCGGGTCAGGACGTCCTTGATGGGCAGCTTGGACGTCTGCTTGCGCTCCAGGGCCGCCGCCATCTCGGGGGTCTCGGCGAGCCGCAGGCGGATGAACAGGCCGACGGCGACGAGTACGGCGGAGAAGAGGAACGGGACGCGCCAGCCCCAGGACTCGAAGGCGGCGTCCGGGAGTTGGGCGATGCCGAGGAAGGCGAGCGTGGCGAGGAGGTTGCCGACCGGCGAGCCCTGCTGGGCGAACGCCCCGTACAGGAGCTTGCGCTTGGGCGGGGCGTACTCCGTGGCGATGAGGACGGCGCCGCCCCACTCGCCGCCCATCGCGACGCCCTGGATCATGCGCAGCAGCACGAGGAGGACGGGCGCGGCGGCGCCGATCTGGGCGTAGCCCGGGAGCAGACCGACGCAGAAGGTGGCGGCGCCCATCATGGTGAGCGTGGTGACGAGGGCCTTCTTGCGGCCGTAGCGGTCGCCGAAGTGGCCGAAGATCACGCCGCCGAGCGGGCGGGCCAGGAAGCCGACCCAGAAGGTGGCGAAGGCGGCGAGGGTGCCTACGGCCGGCGATGCCTCGGCGAAGAAGATCTTGCCGAGGACCAGAGCGGACGCGGAGCCGTAGATGTAGAAGTCGAACCACTCGATGGTGGTGCCGACGAAGGCGGTGACACCGGCGCGGCGGGCATCACGGGCCTGTGTTGCGCTGACCCCGGGGACTGGGGCGTCGTGCGACATGACGAGCGTCCTCTCGTAGCGGCATCCCGCTGGGAGGGGACGGGCCGGAGGGGGCGGGGCCACCGAGCGGCCGGTGCCCGTCCACGCTCCACGCCCGGCGCTCATCGCTCCGTCGCGAGACGTGGATCACTCTGCACCCGCTCATTAGGATGTGTCCAAGACCAATACCGACCTCCAGTCAGACGTCATCCATCAAAATATGGGGGATCATCCGCGGGCGTCGGGCGCGTCCGGGGGCGTCGGCAGGACCTCCTCCGCCACGCGCAGGACCGCCTGGAGGGGCGCCGAGCGGTTTCCGGTGCGCCAGCCGAGGGCGATGGGGAGCACCGGCACGTCGTCCCCGACCAGCGGCCTGAACACGACGTGTTCCAGATGGATGGCGCGCGCGGACGCCACGACGACGGCGAGCCCGACACCCGCGCCGACGAGGGCGAGCATGTTGTACGAGTCCGGTGCCTCCTGCGCGATCCGGGGCGCGAACCCGGCCTCGTGGCAGGCCTGCACCATGGCCTCCCGCACGGCCGAGCCGCGGGCGACGGGGAACGTCACGAACGGCTCGTGCGCCAGCTCGGCGAAGTGGACCTCGTCCTGCCGGGCGAGCGGATGACTGTCGGGCAGCGCGAGCACGAGCCGCTCCATCCGCACGACGCGCGCGGTGATTCCGCGCCGGACCGGGAGCGCCACGAACCCCACGTCGAGGGACCCGTCCGCGATCCTTCCGAGCGCCTCGCCGGTATAGGTCTGACCTTCCAACACCAGCTCGATACCCGGGAGTTCGGACGTGACGGCGCGGGTGAGCAGCGGCAGCGCGGAGTAGCTGCTCGCCCCGGCGAACCCGACCGTGACCCGCCCCACCTCCCCGAGGTGCGCGGCCTGCACGGTCCTGCGCACCGCCGACGCCTCGGCGAGCAGATGCCGGGCGGGCCCGAGCAGCGCATGCCCGGCCGCGGTGAGCCGCACGGTCCGGGTGGTCCGGTCGAACAGCTTGACGCCCAGATCCCGCTCGAGCAGCTTGATCTGCTGGCTGAGCGGCGACTGCGCGATGTGCAGCCGTTCCGCTGCGCGGCCGAAGTGCAGCTCCTCGGCAACGGCGACGAATCCTGAGAGGTGACGTAGCTCCACGCGGCGACGATACGGCCCGGGTCGCCGAGCCTCAGTCCCGAGGCAGACCCAGGATCCGTTCCGCCACGACGTTCAACTGCACCTGTGTCGTGCCGCCGGCGATCGTCAGGCAGCGCGACATCAGGAACCCGTGCAGCGCCCGCTCCCCCGCTCCCTCCCTCAGGGCGCCCTCGGGACCGAGCAGCTCCAGGGCGAGTTCGGCGACCTTCTGCTGATGCGGCGTCTGCACGAGCTTCCTCACCGAAGCCCCCGGGCCCGGCTCCGCGCCGGCCACCTGCCGCATCGTCGTGCGCAGCCCTATGCAGGCCAGGGCGTGCGCCTCCGTGGCGAGCGCGCCGATCCGCGCCCGGTACGCGCCGTCGAGCGTTCCGGCGCGGGCGATCAGCGCCTCCAGGCCCGTGTCGAAGGTCAACTGGTCGGCCATGTGGACCCGTTCGTTGCCGAGCGTGTTCCGGGCGACGCGCCAGCCGTCGTCCACCTGCCCCACCACCGCGTCCTCGGGGAGCAGCACGTCGTCGAAGTACACCTCGTTGAAGAGCGAGTCCCCGGTGATCTCCTTCAGGGGCCGTACGTCGATGCCCTCGGTCCGCTTCATGTCGACGACGAAGTAGGTGAGGCCCTTGTGCTTGGGGGCGTCCGGGTTGGTGCGGGCGAGCAGGATCCCGTGGTCGGCCCACTGGGCGGCGCTCGTCCACACCTTCTGCCCGTTGACGCGCCAACGCCCGTCCTCGGTGCGCTCGGCCTTCGTCCGCAGCGAGGCCAGGTCGGAACCGGCGCCGGGTTCGGAGAACAGCTGGCACCACATGACCTCGCCGCGCAAGGTGGGCAGGAGATAGCGGTCCCGCTGCTCCGGGGTGCCGTAGGCGAGGAGCGAGGGGACGACCCAGGTCCCGATGCCGAGGTCGCTGACGCGGACGCCCGCGGCGGCGAGTTCCTGCTGCACGGCGAGCTGCTGGACGGGGCCCGCGCCGAGGCCGTACGGCTCGGGCAGGTGCGGCGCGGCGTACCCCGTGGGCGCGAGGGCCCGGCGGGCCGCGGCCGGGTCGAGGCCGCGCATCCCCTCGACGGCCTCGCGGGCCCCCGCCCGGAACGCCTCCGCCTCCGCGGGCAGCTCCAGACGCAGCTCGCGCCGCGCCCCGCCCTCCGCGAGCCGCACCGCCCGCAGCCGGTGCGCGTCCCCCGCGCCGAGCAGCTGCCGCGCGACGACGGCCCGCCGCAGATAGAGATGGGCGTCGTGCTCCCAGGTGAACCCGATCCCGCCGAGGACCTGCACACAGTCCTTGGCACAGGAGTACGCGGCATCGAGCGCGGCCCCGGCGGCGAGAGAGACGACCAGCTCACGCGCCGCGCCGTCGTCGGCCCCCTCAGCACCGCCCCCCGCCGCCCGCGCCGCGTCCCACACCAGCGCCCGCGCCTGCTCGACCCGGACCAGCATGTCCGCGCACAGGTGCTTGACGCCCTGGAACTGTCCGATCGGCCGCCCGAACTGCTCCCGCACCTTCGCGTACTCCGCCGCCGTGTGCAGCGCCCACGCCGCGACGCCGCACGCGTCGGCCGCGAGGACGACGGAGACCAGGTCACGCACGGTGGCCGTGTCGACTGCGAGGATCCGGGCGGCCGGCACCAGGGCGCCCCGGGCGGTGATCTCCGCGGTGGGGCGCGTGGGGTCGGCGCTCTCGTGGACGCGGACGCCGATTCCGGCGGTGTCCGTGTCGACGGCGACCCATACGGTCCCGGTCGCGGACTCGGCGGCCAGGAGGAGCAGGTCGGCGTCGCCGCCGGAGAGGACGGGCGGCGCCACCCCGTCGAGGACGAGCCCGTCGGACACGGTGACGGCGGTCAGCGTTCCCGTACCGAGGGCGGCGGCGCCGATGCGGTCGCCGGACGCGAGGGACGCGGCGAGGCCGGCGGCGCCCGCGTGGCACAGGACCAGTGAGGCGGCGGCGCCGGCCACGAACGGGCCGGGCAGCGCGGCCCGCCCCGCCTCTTCGAGGACGACCGCGAGGTCGACGAGGTCGCCGCCCCCGCCGCCGTACTCCTCGGGAAGATGGAGACCGAGCAGTCCCTGTCCGGCGAGTCCGTCCCAGTGGGCGGGGCGGCCCGCGGGGGCGGCGGGGGCGTCGAGCAGTTTGCGCACTTCCTCGGGCGGTACGGCGCGTGCGAGCCAGCCGCGCACGGCGTCGGACAGCTCCTCTTGCTCCTGCGTGATCGCGATGCCCATGCGGCGCAC
Source organism: Streptomyces sp. NBC_01003 (assembly GCF_045162695.1). NCBI lineage: Bacteria > Bacillati > Actinomycetota > Actinomycetes > Kitasatosporales > Streptomycetaceae > Streptomyces > Streptomyces sp. NBC_01003. The sequence continues at coordinate 6,941,636 of NZ_CP108707.1, read as the reverse complement.
GGTAGAACACGTTCCAATCTGACGGAAGGTCAGATGGCGGGCGAGACGTGTAATCAAAAGGTAAAGACCTTCAAGACTTCCCCTCGTACGACGCCCGTCGGAATAGTCGCCCCAGGTAACGGGTTCATCTTCCACATACCCGCAGCGCGAAACCCGCCGCCAGCGCGACCCCTTTGACTCACTGCCTCCGGAGGCACTACGCAATGACGCAGACGACCCAACGGCCGACCGCACAACGCGGAATACGCGGAGTCGTCCCCGTACTCGCCTTCGCCGGCATCACCGTCGCGGTGATGCAGACGCTCCTCGTCCCGGTCATCAAGGACCTCCCGGTCCTGCTCGGCACCGCCCCCTCCAACGCGACCTGGGTCCTGACGTCGACCCTCCTCGCGGGCGCCGTCTCCACCCCGATCATGGGCCGTCTCGGCGACCTCTACGGCAAGCGCCGGATGCTCCTCACGAGCCTCGCGATCATGGTCGTCGGCTCGCTCGTCGCGGGCTTCACCAGCGATCTCATCGTGATGATCGTGGGCCGTGCCCTTCAGGGCTTCGCCATGGGCGCCATCCCCCTCGGCATCGGCCTGATGCGTGACGAGCTGCCGCGCGAGAAGCTCGGGTCCGCGATGGCCCTGATGAGCTCCTCCATCGGCGTCGGCGGCGGACTCGCGCTCCCGCTGGCGGCCCTCGTGGCCCAGCACGCGGACTGGCACGCCCTCTTCTTCGGCGCGGCGGGCCTCGGCGTCGTCGCGATCCTGCTCACCCTCTTCTTCGTCCCGGAGAGCTCCGTCAAGGCCGAGGGCAGCTTCGACGTCCTCGGCGCGATCGGCCTGTCGGCCGGACTCGTCCTCCTCCTGCTGCCGATCACCAAGGGCAGCGACTGGGGCTGGACCGACCCCATGACGCTCGGCCTGTTCGGCGCGGCCCTCGTCGTGCTCGTGCTGTGGGGCGTGATGGAGCTGAAGCTCAAGGCCCCGCTCGTCGACCTGCGCACCACCGCGCGGCGCGAGGTGCTCCTCACCAACCTCGCCTCGATCATGGTCGGTGTCGCGTTCTACGCGATCTCGCTCGTCCTGCCGCAGCTCCTCCAGCTGCCGAAGGCCACCGGCTACGGACTCGGCCAGTCGATGGTCGTCGCGGGCCTGTGCGTGGCGCCGCTCGGCCTCACGATGATGTTCACGGCCCCCGTGTACGCCCGCCTGTCGGCGAAGTACGGCCCGAAGACCACCCTGATCCTCGGCATGCTGATCATCGCGATCGGCTACGGCGCCGGCCTCGGCCTGATGAGCGCCGCCTGGCAGACCATCGTCATCTCGGTGGTCGTGGGCGCCGGCATCGGACTCGCGTACTCCTCGCTGCCCGCCCTGATCATCGGCGCCGTCGACGCGTCCGAGACAGGTGCGGCCAACGGTCTCAACACCCTGATGCGGTCCATCGGCACCTCGGTGTCGAGCGCCGTGATCGGCATGGTCCTCGCCAACACGGCGAACCACGTCGGCGGTGCGGCCGTGCCCACCATGCACGGCTTCCGCGTCTCGTTCCTGATCGCCACCGCCGCGGTCGCCATGGGCGTCCTGCTCGCCGTCTTCCTGCCGAAGCGGCGCCAGGCGACCAAGCCGCAGCTGCGCGCCAGCAGCGAGGAGGACGCCGCGCTGGAGCGCGCCGAGGAGGTACTCGGAGGATTCCGCGGCCAGGTGCTCGACGCGGCGGGCCTGCCCGTCTCCCGGGCCAAGGTCACGCTCATCGACCGGCGCGGCCGCCAGGCGGGCGCCGCGCTGACCGACCACACGGGCCGTTACGCCCTGGAGGTCCCGGCCGGCGGCTCGTACGTGCTGGCCGCCACGGCCACCGGGCACGCGCCGCGGGCCTCCGCGGCGACGCACCACGGCGAGGACCGGCCGGTCGACGTCGACCTGGCCCTTGAGCTCATCGCGCCGGAGAGTCGAACCGCGGTTCGCAGCTGAGCAGTTCGGAGACATCGGAACCGACCGACAGCTCCTTCGGGGACGCGTCGCGGGTGAAGAGGCGGGCAGCACGCTCGCCCTGAACCGCGGCGCGTCCGCCGTTCACCCGCAGCCAGGACCCCTCACGCAGGCCGAGCACCGGCACGTCGTTCTCCTCCAGGAACTCCGTGAGGCGCTCCTCGCGGGTCTCGCCCTTGTGGGTGGAGGCCGGGTCCGGGTCCAGGTAGTGCGGGTTGATCTGGAAGGGGACGAGGCCGAGCGCCTCGAACGACGGGGGCTGCACGATCGGCATGTCGTTGCTCGTGCGCAGGCTGGGCGCCGCCATGTTCGTGCCGGCGCTCGCGCCCATGTAGGGCAGGCCGCCGCCGACCGCCTTGATCAGGGCGTCGCGCAGGCCGGTGCGGTAGAGCGCGCTCAGCAGCCGGAAGGAGTTGCCGCCCCCGATGAACACGGCGTCGGCGGCGGCGAGTTCGGCCACCGGGTCGTCACCCTCGTGCACACCGCGCACGCCGATCCCGGCGCCTTCGAGCGCGCCCCGCACCCGGTCCGTGTACGTGTCGTGGTCCGCGAGGGCGTACGGCACGAACGCGAGCCGGGCCTTCGGGGGCAGGAAGCCGGTGACGGTGTCCAGGGCGTGTGCGAGGTAACCACGGCCGTACTGGGTGGAGTTGGAGAGCAGCAGCAGGTTCAAGGGAGTAACTCCTCAGGGGTGGCTCGGCACTTCAGGGCCGGGGGGTTAAGGGCCGGAGGGCCTCAGGGCATGGGGCTTCAGGACCGGCGGATTCAGGGCTGGAGGGCTTCAGAACTGGGCGCTTCAGGACTGCGGGCTTCAGGACTGCGGGGCGCGCGGCTTGCGCGTGCGCTGCGGAGGGTGGGTGAGCCGCTTCTCCAGGAGGCTCGCCGCCCTGCGCAGGGCGTCGAGGCGACCGTCGGGCCCGTCGGCGAAGCGCTCCTTGGCGCCGCCGAGGCTGAGGCTGCCGTAAGGCTCGCGGCCGAGGAAGACCGGCACGGCAACCGTGGCGATCCCGGCGTCGTACTCGCCGACCGTCCAGGCGTACCCCTGGGCGCGCACCTGTACCAGCTCCCGCTCCAGCTCGTCCGGGTCGGTGACCGTGCGGTCGGTGAAGCGGGCCATGGGGCGGCCACGGAAGAGCCGGTGGCGCTGCTCGTCGGGCAGGAACGCGTAGAACGACTTGGCTGTGGCTCCGGCGTGCGCCGGATACAGCTCGCCGACCAGCGGGTAGTAGCGCAGCGGCCCCGACTCGCCCTCGACGGCCGCGACGCAGCGCATGTGGAAGCTGTCCGGCAGACAGAACAGGACGGTGTCGCCGGTCGCCCGGCCCAGCTCCTCGAGGACGGGCGCGGCGAGCAGTTCGAGCGAGCCCGAGCGCTCCCACATCCGGCCGAGCCGCAGCACGGCGGGACCCATCCGGTAGCGGCGCGTCGCCGGGTCGGAGACCAGGAAGCCGCGTCCGGCGAGCGTGGACAGGAGCCGCTGCGCCACCGAGGTGTCCCAGCCGAACTCCGCCGCGATCTCGGTCACGCCCCAGTCCGGCCGTGTCCGCTCGAAGGCGAGCAGCACGAGCAGGGCCCGGTCGACCGTCTGCAGCGCGCCGGTGGGCGTCCTGCGGTCCAGCGGGATCTCACTCATCGCCACACCTCTCAAGGTCCGGGCATCTCAGCATTCAGACCTTAATTGCAGATAACGGGAAACAGTTGCAGACAACGCTAACCGATCCCGAATCTGCTGTCAGCACCACCCGACCTGGAGTGAGTGTCGGGAGCGAGAGAGGCCGCCCATGCTGAAGTACGTCCTAGACATCGTCGAACTCCTCGACGACCCGAACGCCGACGGCAAACGCGCCGTGGAGTACCTCGACTCGGTCGCGGGCCCGCAGGGCTCCGGCGCCGAGGTCACCACCGTCACCGGCGAGCGCGGCTCGACCGACTTCGTGCTGGTACGGATCCCGGGCAGCTCGGGGCGTACGAGCGGCGGCTCGTCCCGCACGCTCGGCGTGGTCGGCCGCCTCGGCGGCGTCGGTGCCCGGCCCGAGATGACTGGTCTGGTCTCCGACGCGGACGGCGCCGCCGCCGCGCTCGCCACCGCGGCCAAGCTGCTCAACATGCGCCGCAAGGGCGACGTGCTGCCGGGTGACGTCATCGTCGCCACGCACATCTGCCCGGACGCGCCCACCGCACCGCACGACCCGGTCCCCTTCATGGACTCCCCGGTCGACATCGCCACGATGAACCGGCACGAGGTCACCGGCGAGATGGAGGCCGTGCTCTCCATCGACACCACCAAGGGCAACCGGATCATCAACCACAAGGGCCTGGCCCTGTCCCCCACCGTCAAGGAGGGGTGGGTGCTGCGGGTCAGCGAGGCGCTCGGCGAGCTGCTCGCGGTCGTCACGGGTGAGCCCTTGGTCACATACCCGGTGACCACACAGGACATCACGCCGTACGGTAACGGGGCACATCACATCAATTCGATCCTCCAGCCGGCCACGGCGACGCCCGCTCCGGTCGTCGGCCTCGCGGTCACCTCTGCCGCCGCGGTCCCCGGCTGCCAGACCGGCGCGAGCCACGAGACCGACATCGCCAGTGCCTCACGCTTCGCCGTCGAGACGGCCAAGGCGTACGGGGGCGGCCGCCTCGACTTCTACGACGAGGCGGAGTTCGACAACCTCGTGAGCCGCTACGGCTCCCTGTCCCACCTTCAGACGCTCGGCCGTGAGAGCCGTGAGCCCCGGGAGTCCTCATGACCGCCACCACAGCTCAGAAGCCGGGCAAGAACCTGGGCAGCGACGACTACTCGCTCTCCCGCGTCCCGCGCGACCAGCGCCTCGGCTTCTGGACGATGCTGCTCCAGTGGCTCGCCCAGTCGGGCTCCATCTCGCAGTTCACGCTGGGCGCCACCATCGGCGTCGGCATGACCTTCGGGAACGCGTTCCTCGCCTTCACGCTCGGCGCTGTCATCCTCGAAGTGGTGATCTTCGCGATCGGCCTGGCCGGCATGCGCGAGGGCCTCGCGACCCCGATGCTCACCCGCTGGATCGGCTTCGGCCGCAACGGCTCCGCGCTGGTCAGCTTCGTTATCGCCGTCAGCCTCGTCGGCTGGTTCGGCGTGCAGAACACGATCTTCGGCAACAGCGTGTCCGCGCTCGTCGGCGGCCCGTCCTGGATGTGGTGCGTGGCCGCCGGCCTCGCCATCACGGTCCTGGTCATCTTCGGCTTCCGCTACATGGCGCTCTTCGCGAAGATCGTCACGCCGCTCTTCTTCGCCCTCGTCGCCTGGTCGGTCACGAACGCCCTGATGGACCACTCCATCGGCGATCTGATCAGCTCGCCGGCGCCGGGTCAAACGATCCCGCTCGCCGTCGCGGCCACCGCCATCGCGGGCGGCTACATGACCGGCGCGATCGTCTCCCCCGAGATGACCCGCTACAACCGCAAGGGCTCGCACGTCTTCCTGCAGAGCGCCTCGTCGATGATCCTCTCCGAGTACATCGTCGGCCTCACGGGCGTGCTGCTCGGCCACCTGGTGAAGTCCAGCGAGGTGTCGCACATCGTGCTCTCCACCTCGGGCGCCTTCGGTGTGATCGTGGTCCTGATGTCCACCGCGAAGATCAACGACTGGAACCTGTACGGCTCCTCGCTCGGCGTCGTCAACTTCTTCCAGGTCGTCTTCGGCAAGCGCCTGCACCGCGGCGCCGTCACCGTCGCGCTCGGCCTCGCGGGCACCCTGCTCTCGGCCGTCGGCATCATGACCCACTTCACCGAGTTCCTGTCCGTGCTCGGCGTCGCCATCCCGCCCATCGGCGGCATCATCGTGGCCGAGTACTGGGTCGTACGCCGCATGCGCAAGCCGCTCGACGAGACCCGCGAGGCCGGGACGCTGCCCGCGTCGTCGCCGACCTGGGTGCCCCTGTCGATCGTGATCTGGATCGCCGCGTTCTGCGTCGGCAAGTACGTGACCGTCGGCATCCCGGCGCTCAACTCGCTCGCCACCGCCTTCGTCCTGTACTCCGTCCTCGGCCTCCTCGGCCTCGTGCGGCCGTACGGCACCTCCACACTGGACGACGAGGACACCGTCCCCGCCGCCCCCGAAGCGACCCCCGTGGGAGCGGCATGAACACCCCCAGCGCCCTGACCCCCGCATCCGAAGAGGCTCAGGCCGAGGTCGTCGGACTGTGCGCGGAGCTGATCCGCTTCGACACGTCCAACCCGACGAGCGACGAGCGCGCCTGCGCCGACTGGGTCGTGGCCCGCCTCGCCGAGGCCGGCATCGACTCGACCCTCGTCGAGAGCGCGCCGGGCCGGGCGAACGTCATCGCCCGTATCCCCGGCGCGGACAGCACCCGCGGCGCCCTCCTCGTGCACGGCCACCTCGACGTCGTGCCCGCCGACGCCGCCGAGTGGCAGGTGCCGCCCTTCTCCGGCGAGATCCGCGACGGCTACCTGTGGGGCCGCGGCGCGATCGACATGAAGGACACGGTGGCCGTGATGCTGGCCACCGCCCGCCACTTCGCCCGCACCGGCACCCGCCCCTCGCGGGAGATCGTCCTCGCGTTCCTCGCCGACGAGGAGGCGGGCGGAAAGTTCGGCGCGCACTGGCTCGTCGAGCACCACCCGGAGCTCTTCGCGGGCGTCACCGAGGCGATCGGCGAGGGCGGCGGATTCTCGTACGCGCTCGACGACACACAGCGCATCTACCCGATCGAGAACGCCCAGCGCGGCATGGCCTGGATGGAGCTCACGGCGACGGGCCGGGCGGGCCACGGCTCGTCCCCCAACGACGAGAACGCGGTCACCGACCTCTCCGAGTCCCTCACCCGCATCGGCCGCCACACGTTCCCGATCCGCCTCATCGAGCCCGTGCGGGCCCTGCTGGCCGAGGCCGCCGAACTCAAGGGTGTGAAGATCGACTTCGAGGCGGGCGACCTCGACGCCGAGCTCGCCAAGCTGGGACCGGTCGCCGACTTCATGCAGGTGGTGCTCCGCAACTCCGCGAACCCCACCATGTTCACCGCCGGCTACCAGACGAACGTCATCCCCGGTAAGGCCACCGCCCGCGTCGACGGCCGCTTCCTGCCCGGCCACGAGCAGGAACTCGTCGACACCATCGACGAGTTGCTCCTGCCGTCCGTGCGGCGCGAATGGGTCAACCACGACATCGCTATGGAGACGACGTTCGACGGCCCGCTCGTCGACGCCATGTGCGAGGCCGTGCGCGCCGAGGACCCCGACGGCCACCCCGTCCCGTACTGCAACCCGGGCGGCACCGACGCCAAGGCCTTCACCAAGCTGGACATCCGCTGCTTCGGCTTCAAGGGCCTCAAGCTGCCGCACGACCTGGACTACGGCCGCCTCTTCCACGGCGTCGACGAGCGCGTCCCGCTGGAGGGCCTGCGGTTCGGCGTCCGCGTCATGACCCGCCTCTGGCAGAGCTGCTGACCCGCGGCTCCCCCCGATCACCCCTGACCCGGGCCAGAGCCTGTGCCTGCGCCGCGCCCGGCCGGGGCGCAGACACAGGCTCTTCCCCCGTACGCCCCGCCTCAGCCGGCATCGGGGGCGTACGGCAACATGAGCGGACCTCACCCACGCCTACGACAGGGGAACCCATGAGCGCGGCGCCCAAGCCGGAGATCCTCGCCGCCTTCGAGGCCGCCAAGGGGTTCATGCCTCTCGGCGAAGGGCTGGCGCTCTACGCGGCCGCCGCCGAGGCCGCCGCGCTGGGCCTGCCGCTCCTGGAGGTCGGCACATACTGCGGGCGCTCCACGATCCTGCTCGCCGACGCGGCCCGCCAGGCCGGCGTGAGCGCGCTCACCGTGGACCACCACCGCGGCAGCGAGGAGCAGCAGCCGGGCTGGGACTACCACGACCCGGAGACCGTGGACCCGGTCGTCGGCCGCATGGACACCCTCCCCACGTTCCGGCGCACGCTGCACGCGGCCGGCCTGGAGGACCACGTCGTGGCCCTGGTGGGCCGCTCCCCGCAGGTCGCCGCCGTCTGGGGCGGCCCGCTCGGCCTCGTCTTCATCGACGGCGGCCACACCGACGAGCACGCCACGGCCGACTACGAGGGCTGGGCCCCGCACGTCGCCGAGGGCGGCCTGCTCCTCATCCACGACGTGTTCCCGGTCAAGATCGACGAGTGGACGGGCCAGGCCCCGTACCGCATCTACCTCCGGGCCCTGGAATCCGGCGCGTTCACAGAGGTCTCGGCGACGGAATCCCTGCGCGTCCTGCGCCGAACGGGCACCGGGATCTGAAGAAGGACCGTTAGGCTCACCCACGTGTCATACGTAGGCCCGGACAGCGACGGTTTCTTCGACGGCGACGGGGACGGCCCCCGGCGGCCGCGCCGGTTCAGCGGCAGTCCGCTGACCGTGACGCTCGCCGCGCTCGTGCCCACAGCTCTCGCCGGGTGGCTGATCTGGCAGGTGGCGGGCGGCCCGGGCGAGAACGAGCCCGCGAAGACCCTGCCCGCCGCGAGCCGGTCGTCGACGGCGGGCACGGACACCACGTCCCCCTCCCCGTCGAAGTCCGACGACGGCAAGAAGGGCGGCGGGTCGCCCAGCGCCACCCCGTCGAAGTCGAAGCCGCCCGCCTCCTCGGCCAAGCCCGCCGGATCCGGCCCCCTCAAGGGCAAGGTCGTCGTCATCGACCCGGGTCACAATCCGGGCAACTTCCAGCACGCCGCGGAGATCAACCGGCTCGTCGACATCGGGACGAACCGCAAGGAATGCGACACGACCGGCACCTCCACCAACGCCGGTTACACCGAAGCCCAGTTCACCCTCGACGTCTCGCGCCGGTTGCGGACCCTGCTCCAACAGCAGGGCGCCACCGTCGAGTTGACCCAGAACGGCGACCGCTCCTGGGGCCCGTGCGTGGACGAGCGCGCCCGGATCGGCAACAACGCGCACGCGGACGCCGTCATCTCCGTGCACGCCGACGGCTCCGCGGCGGGCAACCGCGGCTTCCATGTGATCCTTCCCGCATCCCTGAACTCCGGTTCCGCCAACACCACGGCGATCGCAGGCCCCTCGCGCGATCTCGGCGAACGCGTCGCGGGCAACTTCCTGCGCGCCACGGGCTCGGCCCCCTCCAACTACATCGGCGACGGCACCGGCCTCGACGTGCGCAAGGACCTGGGAGGCCTCAACCTCTCGACCGTGCCGAAGGTGTTCATCGAGTGCGGCAACATGCGTGACGCGAAGGATGCGGCTCTGTTGACGAGCGGCGCGTGGCGGCAGAAGGCGGCGCAGGGGATGTCTGACGGAATCGTGAGTTTCCTGCGCGGGTAGTTCTCACCCTGCGGATCTCGGCAGACACCTCCGCCGCGCGGACGATAGTGTCTCCCTACGATGTGGGGCCACCCCCGCGCTTCGCACGGCACAGCAGCGACAGCGACGCCTCCGCCGACGACCGGACGACTGACGAAGGACCGACCTGAAGTGAATATCCGCTCCCTCACTCGAGGCGACGGCGTGGTGATCGGTGCAGCGGTGTTGCTGTTCATCGCCTCGTTCCTCGACATCTATTCGATCGACGGGGTCTCCAGCGGCGCCGACTTCCCGAACGCCTGGGAAAGCGCGCCGCTCCTGATGAGCGTCTTTCTCGCGGGCATCTTCGCCGCGGTGCTGATCGTCGTCGCCCGGGGGCTGCCCACCGTGCCGAAGGTCGCCGGTCTCGACCTCGGCCAGTTCGGTATCGCCCTCGCCGTCTTCTCCGCGTGGAGCGCGCTCGGGAACATCTTCGACCCGGCCGGCGGCTTCAACAACAGCGGCCAGGGCTCGGACAGCGGCTTCGGTGCCGGTACGGGCGTGATCCTCGGCCTCATCGCGACCCTCGCGCTCGCGGGTGCCGCTGTCGCGACGCCGCTCGTGCCCGCACTGAAGGGTGCCCTCGTCGGCGCCCCGCGCCCGCAGGCCCCGCAGCCGTACGGCGCGCAGCCTGCCGGCGGCTACGGCTACCCGGGCGCCCAGCAGCCGGGCCAGCCCTACGGCGCCCAGCCCGGCCAGCCGGGTCAGCCGGGTCAGCCCTTCGGTGCCGCCCAGCCGCAGCAGGCGGCGCCCGCGCCGCAGGCCGCGCAGGCCCCGGCCGGTGACTTCTCGCCGTTCTGGTTCGCGGTGCCGGTGCCGCGTCCGCTGTACGCCGAGGACGGCTCCCCGACGCCGATCGCCGAGCTGGCGCCCGGCACGTGGTACCTGGCCGTCGAGCAGCGCGGCCCCGGCCTGGTGGCCCAGACGCAGGACGGCCGCCGCGGCGTCCTCCAGGACACGACCGGGATCCAGCGCGGCTGACGTCGCCCCGGCTTCCGCGTCACGGCCCCTCACCCGTCTTCCGGGTGGGGGGCCGTTGTCGTACAGTCGCCCCGGAACCACGAACTGACAGTGCGTCAGAAATGGGAGCGGCCATGCGACTCGGACTCGCGCTCGGCTACTGGGGCCGCGGTCCCGACCCGCGCCACCTCGAACTCGCCCAGGAGGCCGAGCGGTTGGGCTACGACTCGGTGTGGACCGCCGAGTCCTGGGGCAGCGACGCGTTCACGCCGCTGACGTGGATCGCGGCGCACACCTCGCGCATCCGCCTGGGCACGGCGATCGCGCAGATGGCGGCCCGCTCGCCCACGACGACTGCGATGCACGCGCTCACCCTCGACCATCTGTCCGGCGGCCGCATGATGCTGGGGCTCGGCCTGTCGGGGCCGCAGGTGGTGGAGGGCTGGTACGGGCGGCCGTTCCCGAGGTCCCCGCTCACGGCGACCCGCGAGTACGTGGACGTGGTGCGGCAGGTCCTGCGGCGCGAGGGCCCGGTCGAGGTGGCCGGCCGCTTCCACGCGCACCCGTACCGCGGCGAGGACGCCACCGGCCTCGGCAAGCCGCTGAAGCCGATCACGCACCCCCTGCGCGCCGATCTGCCGATCCTGCTCGGCGCCGAAGGTCCGAAGAACATCGCACAGACGACCCGTATCGCGGACGGCTGGCTCCCGCTGTACTGGTCACCGACGCGCACGGACGCGTACGAGGCGTCCCTCACGGACCTCCCGGAGGACTTCGCGATCGCGCCGATGGCCCGCGTCACGGTCTGCGACGACGTCGCGGAGGGGCTGCTGCCGGTGAAGGCGATGCTGGGCTTCTACATCGGCGGCATGGGCCACGCCAAGCGCAACTTCCACGCGGACCTGATGGCGCGCATGGGGTACGCGGACGAGGCCCGCCGGGTCCAGGAGCTCTTCCTCGCGGGACGGCGCGAGGAGGCCGTGCTGGCCGTGCCGGACGCCTTCGCCGACGAGATCTCGCTGGTCGGCCCGCGCGGGCGCATCGCCGAACGGCTTGAGCTGTGGCGCAAGGGCCCGGTCACCGACCTGCTCGTCCTGGCCCCGGACCCGCACACACTGCGGATCCTGGCCGAGCTCAACTCGTAGCTCCGCGAGTGCAGTTGGAGAGTCGGCGCTACGAGCCCGAGGACAGCTCCTTCGCCGACGGCACCTTGTCCTTCACCTCGGCGCCCGCGCTCTTGCCCGCGTCCTTCACCGAGTTGATGACATCGTCGAAGGAGTTGACGGCGGCGCCGTCGCCCTTGCGCAGCTTGGACGGCAGGTCCTTCAGTTTGTCGATGCCGGCCGTGAGCGGCGCGACGGCCTTGGAGAGCAGCGGGTCGCCCTTCGCGTTCTTCACGGCCGCCTTCAGCCTGTTGTACGCGAACGCGCCCGCGACACCCGCCTTGACGAGGGCGAGCTTCCGCCCGTGGGCGCCCTTCTTGAACTTGCCCTTGCGGTACGGCTTCACGATCCACTGGTAGGTCGCGCCGGCCGCGAGCCCCGCGTTGGCCACGAAGCGCGTCTTGGCGAACTTCTGCTTCTCGGCGGAGCTGCTGGCGGTCGGTTCCGCCACATCCGCGGCCACGGTGGCTGACGCCTTGGCCTTCGTCGTGTCGTTGCTGCTGCACGCCGTCCCGCCCACGAGGAGCGCTGAGCTGACGGTGAGCGCCACGACGGCGCGGCGTATGGGCAGGGGGGAACCGGTCACGACAAACCTCCAGGGCGCGGTGCTGCTGCTCCCTGGCAGCGTCCCCCTTGCTCCAGGGCCGTGCCACTCGGGCGAGCCCGTACGGGTTTCACCCGCCGTGGAGCGGTAACCAGTGCTTCATGTCTCCCAGCCAAGCAACGCGAGGCACCAACCAAGCCGCGACGATCGTGATGGTCGTCGCAGACATCCTGGCCGCCATCCTCGGCCTGTGGATCCTGATGTACCTGCTGGAAGCCAACCGCGGCAACGACCTGGTGCAGTTCATCCACGACGCGGCCCTGTGGCTAGCCGGCTGGTCGCACGACCTGTTCACGTTCGACGACGAATGGGCGCGGGTGGTCGCGGGCTACGGCCTGGCGGCGCTGGTGTACCTGTTCGTCGGGCACTTCGTCGCCGGCCGGCTGCGCCGCTACTGAGCGGGGCTTCCCTCACAGCAGTCCGGTTCGAAGCCCGCCGGGAGGCGGCCGCCGAACACCGAGCAGGTGGCCTCGTCGCCGCCGAGCGCGGCGACGGCGAGCAGCACCGAACCGGCTGTCCACGCGGTCAGTTCCCTCGGCCAGACCGCCCGGTCGTCGAAGACGTAGCCGGTCCAGTACAGGCCCGACTCCGGGTCGCGCAGGTGCTGGATCGACTGGAGGATCTCCAGAGCGCGGTCGGACTCGCCCACCGCCCACAGGGCGAGGGCGAGTTCGGCGCTCTCACCGCCGGTGACCCACGGGTTGGGGACGACGCAGCGCACGCCGAGCCCGGGGACGACGAAGCGGTCCCAGGACGCCTGGATGCGCTCCTCGGCCTCGCTGCCGGTGAGGGCGCCGCCGAGGACGGGGTAGTACCAGTCCATCGAGTAGCGGTCCTTGTCGAGGAACCGCTCGGGGTGGCGGCGGATCGCGTGCCGCAGGCTGCCGGCCGCCAACTCCCAGTCGGGCTGCGGCTCTTCGCGCTCTTCGGCGATGGCGAGGGCGCACCTCAGCGCGTGGTGCACGGACGAACTGCCGGTCAGGAGCGCCTCGTCGACGGGTGTCCCGTCCGGCTCGCGCTTCCAGCCGATCTGCCCGCCGGGCTGCTGGAGCCGCAGGACGAACTCCATGGCCGCGTACACGGTGGGCCAGATGCGGTCGAGGAAGGCGTCGTCGCCGGTGGAGAGGTAGTGGTGCCAGGCACCCACGGCGACATAGGCGACGAAGTTCGTCTCGCGGCCGTGGTCGGTGATGTCACCGGCGTCGCCGTCGGCGTAGGCCGCGTACCAGGAGCCGTCCTCGTTCTGGTGGCGGGCGAGCCAGTCGTAGGCGCGCTCGGCCGCGTCGTGCTCGCCGGCCGCGTCGAGGGCCATGGCGGCCTCGGTGTGGTCCCACGGGTCGAGGTGGTGGCCGCGGAACCACGGTATGGCGCCGTCCTCGCGCTGCACGGCGAGGAGCCCGCGGACGGTCGCGGCGGCCTGCTCGGCGGTCAGTACGCCGGGCAGGACGAGGTGTTCGGTCTTCTCCGGGCTCGTCACGCCTCGGCCTTGGGCAGGTGCGGCTTGGTGGCGTACGCGACGAAGCTCTTGCCGACGACCGGGTTGAGGAGCTGCTCGGTCACCCGGGTGAGCGCCGGCTTCTTCATGATGTCCCAGACCAGGAGCTTGTGGTACGCCCGCACGGGCAGCGCCTTGTCGTTGTCGACGCCGAACGCGCACTTCAGCCACCAGTACGGCGAGTGCAGGGCGTGCGCGTGGTGGGTGCCGTACGGCTTGAGGCCCGCCTCGCGCATCTTGCCGAGGAGTTCGTCCGCCTTGTAGATGCGGATGTGGCCGCCCTCGACCTCGTGGTAGGCGTCGCTGAGGGTCCAGCAGACCTTCTCGGGGCCGTAGCGGGGCACGGTTATGGCGATGCGGCCGCCCGGCTTGAGGACACGGACCATCTCGGCGAGCACGCCCTTGTCGTCGGGGATGTGCTCCATCACCTCGGAGATGATGACGACGTCGAACGAGGCGTCCGGGAAGGGGAGGTTGAGGGCGTCGCCCTCCATGGCGGTGGCCGTGGCGCCCGCGGGGGCCTCACCGGCCTCCTTCATCGCGGCGAACCACTTGGCGACCTCGCGGATCTCCTCGCCGTTCTGGTCGAGGGCGACCACCTGGGCCCCGCGCCGGTAGCACTCGAACGCGTGCCGCCCGGCTCCGCAGCCGAGGTCGAGGACGCGGTCGCCTGCGGCGAGCGGGAAGCGGGTGAAGTCGACGGTCAGCACGTGGCCCTGCTTTCGCGGTCGGATCCTGCACGTTCGAGAGGGTGGGTGGCCGCGGCGCCGGTGGTCCGGCCGGCCGAGCGGGCGATGGACTCGCGGTAGAGCTCGGCGGTGCCGAGCGCCGCGCGGGCCCAGGTGAAGTTCCCGAGGACGCGTTCGCGTCCGGCGGCGCCGAGCCGCGCCCGCAGCCGCGGGTCGTCCAGGAGTCTGCCGAGCGCGGTGGCCAGCGCGCCCGCGTCGCCGGTGGGCACCGCGAGGCAGGTCTCCCCGTCGGGCCCGGCGACCTCGGGGATCGCTCCGCCGGTGGTGGCGACCAGGGGGGTGCCGGTGGCCATGGCCTCCGCCGCGGGCAGCGAGAAGCCCTCGTACAGGGAGGGCACGCAGGCGACCTCCGCCGACCGTACGAGGTCGACGAGTTCGGCGTCGGTGATGCCCTTGACGAAGGACACGGCGCCTTCGAGGCCGTACTTCTCGATGGCCGCGGCGACGGGCCCGTCCTCGGCGCGCTTGCCGACGACGACGAGGTGGGCGGCCGGGTTCTCGGTGCGGAGCTTGGCGAGCGCCTCGACGAGGAAGACGAGCCCCTTGAGGGGGACGTCGGCGCTGGACGTCGTCACGATGCGGCCCGGCACCTCGGCGACCGAGGGGTCCGGCGAGAACAGGTCGGTGTCGGCGCCGATGTGCACGACGCGGATCCGGTCCTGGCGCACGCCGAGGTGGTCGACGATCTCCTGGCGCGAGGTCCCGGAGACGGTGAGCACGGACGGCAGGCGGCGGGCGACGCGCTTCTGCATCCGCGTGAACGCGTACCAGCGCCGTACGGAGGCGCGCCGCTTCCAGTCGGGCGCGGCGTCGATCTCCAGCTGCCGGTCGACGGTGATGGGGTGGTGAATCGTGGTGACGAGGGGCGCGCCGAGCGCGGCGGGCCCGCCCAACAGGCCGTAGCCCAGCGTCTGGTTGTCGTGCACGATGTCGAACTCGCCGCGCCGCGCCCGCAGATGGCGCCGGGCGCGCAGCGAGAACGTGAGGGGTTCGGGGAAGCCGCCGGTCCACATGGTGCCGACCTCGAGCGCGTCCACCCAGTCGCGGTACTCGTCGCGCTTGGGGGTACGGAACGGGTCGGGGCTTCGGTACAGGTCGAGGCTGGGCAGCTCGGTGAGCCGGAGCCCCGACAGGTCCTCGCCCTCGTCGAGCACGGGGTACGGCTGGGAGCCGATGACCTCGACCTGGTGCCCGAGCCGGGCGAGTTCGCGGGACAGATGGCGTACGTAGACGCCCTGCCCGCCGCAGAACGGGTTCCCCTTGTACGTAAGGAGAGCGATGCGCAACGGACGGTCACCGTCGGCGGAGGACCCGGCCCGGGGGCCCGCCTCCATGGCCTCAGCGGTCACTCCTGGCCCCCTTCTCGCGGCACGTTCACGCGAGACTACGCGTGGGCGGTAATCTAGAACAAGTTTCAGAGTTGTCGGCTCTTTGATCCTTCAAGGAGCACAGAATCTACCGGCAGGTAGCCTCGCTGTAACGCTCGGATCAGGTGATTCGCGCCACGACGGAGCCCCCGCTCCCCTGCCATGATGAGCCTCTCGAAAGCACCGGATTACGGCTTGACAGCCACGGAACGGGACACATGACAGCGGAAGCGAAGACAGCACATCCGGCGTCGCCGCCCCTCACCGAGCGCCAGGAGGCGCGCCGCCGCCGCATCCTGCACGCAAGCGCCCAGCTGGCCAGCCGCGGCGGGTTCGACGCGGTGCAGATGCGTGAGGTCGCCGAGTCCTCGCAGGTCGCGCTCGGCACGCTGTACCGGTACTTCCCGTCCAAGGTGCATCTCCTCGTGGCCACGATGCAGGACCAGCTCCAGCACATGCACGCGACGGTCCGCAAGCGCCCACCCTCGTCCGACCTGCCCTCGGAGCGGGTCGCGGAGACCCTGATGCGGGCCTTCCGCGCGCTCCAGCGCGAGCCGCACCTCGCCGACGCGATGGTGCGCGCCCTGACCTTCGCCGACCGCAGCGTGAGCCCCGAGGTCGACCAGGTCTCCCGCCAGACGACGGCGATCATCCTGGACGCCATGGAACTCGACGACCCGACGCCGCAGCAGCTCTCCGCGGTCCGCGTCATCGAGCACACCTGGCACTCGGCGCTCATCACCTGGCTGTCGGGGCGCGCCTCGATCGCACAGGTGAAGATAGACATCGAGACGGTGTGCCGGCTGATCGACCTCACCACACCGGACGCGAAGAAGTAGGCGCCCCGGCGGGAAACCGGCCCCGGGGCCGCGAGCGGCACCGGGGCACGCGAAAAACCTACGAGACGGGTTCCCTGCGCCGGCATGGTCCGGATCAGGTGTTAGGGGTCGCCGTCCGGCTCTGCTACTGCCTTCCGGCCTCTCAGCCCTACCGTCGACGTCGGCCACGGCGGATGCCGTTTGCGTCACGCCACAGTCGGCTACTCCGGTGGGACTCCCTCACTCGCCTCATAGGCCAATTACCACAATAGACCGCCCATGTCATGACGCAACCCACCAAAGGGGATTTTTTTTAGTCTTCCGGCGGGAAGACCGGCTCGCCGCTGCCGAGGAGCGTGATCATGACGGCTTCCACGGGGCAGCCCTCCGCCGCCGCCAGGATCTTCTCGTTGGCGTCGCTCTCCGCCTCCAGGGGGCGGGACTGCCTGCCGGAGTCGAGACGGAAGGCGTCCGGGGCGTGGTGGACGCACTGGGCCGAGCCGATGCACACGCCCCGGTCGACCTCTACGTGCCAGCGGTCCCCCATCACGCCTCCCAGCCGGCCGGCAGATGGATCATCTTGTGCTCCAGGAAGGCGCTGTACCCCTCGGGCCCGAACTCCCTGCCGAGACCGGAGTTCTTGTAGCCGCCGAAGGGGCCGAGCATGTCGAGGCTGAAGGTGTTCACGCTGTACGTGCCGGTGCGCACCTGCCGTGCGACGTCGATGCCGTGCGCGACGTCGGCCGTCCACACGCTGCCGCTGAGCCCGTAGTCGGAGTCGTTGGCGATCTTCACCGCCTCGGCCTCGTCGCCGTACGGCAGCAGGCAGATGACGGGGCCGAAGATCTCCTCGCGGGCGATGCGCATCGAGTTGTCGACGCCGCCGAAGAGGGTCGGCTCCACGTACCAGCCGCGGTCGAGCCCGGCGGGACGGCCGCCGCCGGTGAGGATCTTGGCGCCTTCCTCCTGGCCGATGCGGATGTAGTCGAGGGAGCGGCGCTGCTGGCGCTCGGCGACCAGCGGGCCGACCTGGGTCGCCGGGTCGAGCGGATCGCCGACGACGAGCGCGGCCGCCGCCTCCGTGAGGGCTCCGGCGAACTCGTCGTAGCGCGAGCGGGGCAGGAGGATGCGGGTCTGGGCGACGCAGGCCTGGCCGTTGTTCATCCAGGCGGACTGGACGAGGCCGGGGACGGTCGTCGCGAGGTCCGCGTCCGGCAGGACGACGGCCGCGGACTTGCCGCCGAGTTCGAGGGTGACGTGGGTGAGGTTGCGCGAGGCGACCTCCATGACGCGCCGGCCCGCGGCCACGGATCCGGTGAAGGAGACCTTGTCGACGCCGGGGTGCCCGACGAGGTACTCGCTGACCTCGCGGTCCGCGGGAAGGATGGACAGGACCCCCTCCGGAAGGCCCGCCTCCTTCGCGATCTCGCCGAGCAGATACGCGTCGAGCGGCGACTCCGGCGACGGCTTGAGGACGACGGTGCAGCCTGCGAGCAGCGCGGGCGCGAGCTTGGCGGCGGCCACGAACTGCGGGACGTTCCACGGGACCACGGCCGCCACGACGCCGACCGGCTCGCGCCGCACGAGGATCTTCCCGAGCGCACCGTCGCGCGTCTCCTCGTACGTGAAGCTCTTCGCGACGGTGATCGCGGAGTCCCACACCATCATCGCGCCGAGGGCCTGCGCGAGGACGCTCCATGAGTACGGGGAGCCGTTCTCGGAGGAGATGAGGCGGGCGATCTCCTCGTGCCGTACGGCGATCGCGTCCTTGATCCGGGTGACGACCGCGATCCGCTCGTCGAGCGGGAGCCGCGGCCAGGGTCCCTCGTCGAACGCCCTGCGGGCGGCGGCGACCGCGCGGTCGACATCGGCGGGCGCGGCGTGCGGCACGCGCCCGAAGACCTCGCCGGTGTGCGGGGAGATCACCTCGATGACGTCCGTGCCGGACGGCTGGGTCAACTCCCCGCCGATGTAGAGCTGTCCGTGCTCCACGAACTCGTGCTCAAGCCGTTCCTCATGCCCGGTCATGACCGACCGCCTCTCGCGGGAAGTTTTCTGACACTGCATCAGAACCTCTGGAAACTGATACCAGTTCCAGTTCCAGGAGTCCACGGATCGGCACGGCGACCGTCGTGCAACAAGTCGACCCGGGCGACCATTGGAACAAGTTCTATTACAGTGGCGGGAGTTCGAGGTCGTCGTACGAGAGGTGGGGCCCGATGACGCAGGTGACCGACCACGGCGGAGGCGTCCGGTCCCTTCGGGTGCCGATCCCCGACAACCCGCTGGGCTTCACCCTGGTCCACCTCCTCGACACCGACCGCGGGCCCGTCCTCATCGACACCGGCTGGGACGACCCGGAGTCGTGGGACGCGCTCACCGAGGGCCTCGCCGCCTGCGGCACGAGCGTCGGTGAGGTGACGGGAGTCCTGATCACCCATCACCACCCCGACCACCACGGCCTGTCGGCCAAGGTGCGCGAGGCGTCCGGCGCCTGGATCGCCATGCACGAGGCGGATGTCTCCGTGGTGCGCCGCACCCGGGAGAACCCGCCGGAGCGCTGGTACGCGTTCATGGCCGCGAAGCTCGCCGCGGCCGGCGCCCCCGAGGAGCACATGGCGCCCCTGATCGCCGCCCGCGACTCGGGCCGGGCCCGCAGCCTCCCGGGCCTCGCCCCCGCGCTCCCCGACCGCACCATCACCCCGGGCGATCTGCTCGACCTGCCGGGCCGCCGCCTGCGCGCGATCTGGACGCCCGGCCACACCCCGGGCCATGTCTGCCTGCACCTGGAGGAGGACCACCCCGCCGGGCTCGCGGGCAACGGCCGCCTCTTCTCCGGCGACCATCTGCTCCCCGGCATCACCCCGCACATCGGCCTCTACGAGGACCCCGACGACGCCACGGTCACCGACCCGCTCGGCGACTACCTGGACTCGCTGGAACGCGTCGGGCGCCTGGCCCCCGCCGAGGTGCTCCCGGCCCATCAGCACACGTTCACCGACGCCCCCGCCCGCGTACGGGAGCTGCTCGACCACCACGAGGAGCGCCTCACCGGCCTGCTCACCCTGCTCGCCACCCCGCTCACCCCCTGGCAGCTCGCCGAGCGGATGGAGTGGAACCGGCCGTGGGAACAGATCCCTTACGGGTCGCGCACCATCGCGGTCTCGGAGGCCGAGGCCCATCTGCGCCGACTGGTGAAACTCGGCCGCGCGGAGGCAGTCGCCGGGAGCGACCCTGTGACGTATGCACCGGTCTGACCTACGCACTTGACCTGTGCTTTACCGGCGTTGCGCGATCTTTACCGGGTGTGCGAAACAGCCTGCCCGGCGGGCCTTCCGTCGCATGGTCGGCGGGTGGCAACAGGCGTAATGTCTGGCATCTCAGAACTGGACCGACAAGGGGGCGGCCACCGATGGCGCCGGACGAGGCCGTGGTCGGCTGTACGGGGAAGCTGGTCATCGCCACGCGCGGAGCCGACGGCCCGGGCGAGGTACTGGTGCGGGTGCGGGGCGGCAGCGAGACGTTTCTCGCGTGGTCCGACGAACCCATGGAGCGCGGGTCGACGGTCCTGGTGATCGAGTCCCGCGGCGCCCGCCAGGTCGTCGTCATGGCTTGGAGCGATCCGTCGCTCGACGACGAGCGGACCGACGGCTCCGGCGACACGGGTGACGCCCGCTAAGGAGACTGAAGGATGTTCGGATATCGCGTTCCCGCTCCCGATGAGGCGATGCTGATCTCGGGTGGCAGGCGGGGACTTGGGGGAGCGCCGTTCCGGGTCGTGACGGGCCATGGAAAATTCGTCCTGCCCGTCTTCCGCAAGACCCGCTTTCTGTCCTTGGCCATGTCCGAGGCCGAGGTCGTCGAGAAGTGCGTGACCCGGCAGGGCATCGCCCTGACCGTGCGCGCCGTCATCGCGTTCAAGGTCGGCAACGACACGGAGTCCATCGTCAACGCCGGCCAGCGGTTCCTGTCCGACCAGGATCAGATGTCGATCCTGACCGGCCGGATCTTCGCCGGTCACCTGCGCTCCATCATCGGCTCGATGACGGTCGAGGAGATCGTCACGGAGCGGCAGAAGCTCGCCGCCGAGGTGCTCGACACCTCGAAGGCCGAGATGGCGAAGATCGGACTGATCGTGGACTCGCTCCAGATCCAGTCCATCGACGACGGCAACACCGGCTACATCGACGCGATGTCCGCCCCGCACAAGGCGGCCATCCAGCGGCAGGCCCAGATCGCCCAGGCGCAGGCCACCCAGGCCTCGACCCAGGCGGAGCAGGAGGCCCAGCGCAACCAGGCCGAGTACGCGCGGCAGACCGCCGTCGTCCAGGCCGAGTACAAGGCCGAGGTGGACCGCGCGCAGGCGGCGGCCGCCCAGGCCGGGCCGCTGGCCCAGGCGCACGCCGAGCAGGAGGTCCTCGCGGCGCGCACCGAACTGGCCGAGCGGGCCGCCGAACTGCGCCAGCAGCAGCTGGTGGCCGAGGTCGTGAAGCCCGCGGAGGCGGACGCCGAGCGGATCCGCGTCATGGCCATCGCCGAGGCCGAGCGGATGAAGATCCAGGCCGCGGCCGCGGCGTCGTACGACCGGGTCGCGCTCGACCGGATGCTGATCGACCAGCTGCCGCAGATCGTGAAGGAGGCAGCCGGCGGTCTCAAGGGCGCCAACGTGAACGTGCTCAACGGCGCGGACGGCCTCGGTGAGATCGCGGCCGGACTCGTCGGCCAGGGGCTGACCATCCTCGACTCGGTCCGCCGCAACCTGGGCGCACCGGACGGCGACGCCAAGAAGAGCGGCGGCGAGATGGAGATCCAGCGGTACCTGGGGGCGGCATCGAGCCCGGTGGACGGCGGGGACAGCCCGAAGCGCCCGGGCGACGACGGGCCGGTCGACATCCGCTAGGCACTCCCGTCCGGAAAGGGCCGGGGCGGATCAGGTCCGCCCCGGCCCTTTCGGGTGCCCCAGGGGAGGCCCCCTACGGGCCGGTACAGTGGGCAGGTCGTCATCACGCGCGCACGGGGGGAAGCCGGTGCGAATCCGGCGCTGACCCCGCAACCGTGAACCACGTAGGTGGTGAGCCGGACTACCCCGTGCGGCGCGTGACCGGCTCGCGTCACCGGCACCGCCGGTGGCCGGCACCGTCGAGGCATACGGAGCCGGAGCCGCCCGGTGCCCGCGTGTGCCGTGCCGCCCGGCTCCCCGCAGGGAGAGGCACCCGCCCCACCATGAACATTCGCCGCAGCGCCGCGCTCGTGGCGGCCACCGCCGTCATCGGCATGGCCACCGCCCCGGCCGCCCTCGCGGACGGCTCCGCGCCCTCCGCGTCCCCCTCGGTGGCGATCCCCTCCGGGCTCTACGGGAAGGCCGACCCGACGTACGACGGTGTCTGGCGGCAGTCGATCGCGCTGGTCGCGCAGGACACCGTCGGTGTGAAGCCCGCCGACAAGGCCGTGGACTGGCTGACCGGGCAGCAGTGCACGAACGGCGGGTTCGCCGCCTTCCGCGCCGAGCCGGGCAAGGAGTGCGACAAGAAGACGCTCGTCGACAGCAACAGCACGGCCGCCGCGGTGCAGGCCCTCGTCGCGGTCGGCGGCCGCGAGGGCGAGGTCACCCGCGGCGTGGACTGGCTGAAGAAGGCGCAGAACGGCGACGGCGGCTGGGGCTACAACGTCGGCATGGACAGCGACGCCAACTCGACCGCCGTCGTGATCGGCGCGCTCGTCGCGGCCGGTGAGAAGCCCGCCGACGTGAAGTCGGGCCGCGGCAAGACCGGCCAGGACGCCTTGGCCGCGCTCGCGCTCCCCTGCTCCAACGGCAACGACGGCGGCGCGCTCGCCTATCAGCCCGACAAGAAGGGCAAACTGGCCGCCAACGCGGACGCCACCGCAGCCGGCGTGCTCGGCGCGCTCGGGACCGGCATGGCGCCCGGCAAGGGCAAGGCCCCGGACAGCTACGTCTGCAAGGACGGCAAGACGGCCGGGGACCTCGCGCACAACGCCGCCGTCTACCTCCAGGGCCAGCTCAGCACCCGCCTGTACCTGAAGGCCGTCACCCCGGGCAGCACCAAGTCGCAGCCCGACTACGGCAACACCGCTGACGCGGTCACCTCGATCGCGGCCGCCGAGGGCGTCAAGTACACGAAGGACCCGTACGCCTGGCTGGAGAAGAACGCCGGGGACTGGGCCGAGCAGTCCGGTCCGGCCGCCTACGCCCAGCTGATCTTCGCCGCGCACGCGACGGGCAACGACCCGCGTGACTTCGGCGGCACGGACCTGGTCAAGGCCCTGAACGCGACGGGCCCCGCGCCGTCCTCCACGAAGGCCGCCACGGCCGACGAGAAGAAGAAGGACGACGGCGGCGGCATCAGCGTCTGGTACGTCGTCGCCGTCGCGGCCGTCGCCGGTATCGGCATCGGCTTCCTGTTCAGCGGCCGCAAGAAGCAGCAGCTGTGACCACGTACCGCCGCCGAAACCTGGCCGTTCTCATATCGGGCGTGCTGTGTGCGCTCATCGCGGGGGCGGGCCAGGCGCAGGCGACCGGCTATCGCTACTGGTCGTTCTGGGACCGCGACGGCTCCGCTTGGGTGTACGCGTCGCAGGGCCCGTCGACGGCCCGCCCGTCGGACGGCGATGTGCAGGGGTTCCGGTTCTCCGTGAGCGAGGACTCGCAGGACTCGGCGAAGCCGCGCGGGGCTGCTTCCTTCGACGCCATCTGCGCGGATACTCCCGCGAAGGGCGGCGAGAAGCGGGTGGCGCTCGTCCTCGACTTCGGCACGGCGCAGGACGCGCCGTCCGGTGAGACGCCGCCGAAGCCGCGTACGGCGTGTGCGCGCGTCGCGGACGACGCGACCAGCGCGGAGGCACTCGCCGCCGTCGCGAAGCCGCTGCGCTACAACAACCAGGCGCTGCTGTGTTCCATCGCCGGCTTCCCGAAGACGGGCTGCGGCGAGCAGGTGTCTTCCTCCAAGGGGACTTCCGAGGGGGCCGGGCCGGGCAGGTCCAAGGACGCGGCTTCCGAGGGCGGTGGCCCCTCCGTCGGCCTGATCGCGGGCGGCGCCGCCGTCGTCGTGCTCGGCGCGGCCGCGGCCTGGCAGGCCCGCCGCCGGCGCGGCTGAGGCAGCCACGGCTGACGCAGGCACCTGACCACAGACACGGACACGACGATTCGATGAGCAGCACCGGCGCAGGTTCACCGCACCCCGCCCCGCGTACGCGCCTCGCGCGCGACCCGGGGACGGGGCCGTCCGCGCGCCGTCGTCCGCTCGCCGCGCCCCGGGCCCACCGCTCGAACGCGCTGCATCCAGGCGCCTGGTGGCTCTGGGCGCTCGGGCTCGGCACGGCGGCGTCCCGGACGACGAATCCGCTGCTGCTCGCGCTGCTCATCGGGGTGGCCGGGTACGTGGTGGCCGCGCGGCGCACGTCGGCGCCGTGGGCGCGCTCGTACGGGGCGTTCGTGAAGCTGGGGCTCGCGGTGATCGGGATCCGGCTGGTGTTCGCGGTGTTCCTGGGGTCGCCGATCCCGGGCACGCACCTGCTCGTCACGCTGCCCGAGGTGCCGCTGCCCGAGTGGGCGCAGGGGGTGCGGATCGGGGGCCGGGTCACGGTCGAGGGCCTGGTGTTCGCGCTGTACGACGGCCTGAAGCTGGCCGCGCTGCTGATCTGTGTGGGCGCGGCGAATGCCCTCGCGAGCCCGGCCCGCCTCCTCAAATCCCTGCCGGGCGCGCTGTACGAGGCCGGGGTCGCCGTCGTCGTCGCGATGACGTTCGCGCCGAACCTGATCGCCGATGTGCGGCGGCTGCGCGCCGCGCGCCGGCTGCGCGGCCGGCCCGACAAGGGGCTGCGGGGCCTGGCGCAGGTCGGTCTTCCCGTCCTCGAGGGCGCACTTGAGCGGTCGGTGGCGCTGGCCGCCGCGATGGACGCGCGCGGGTACGGGCGCACGGCCGAGGTCCCGGCCGCCGTGCGCCGGGCCACCGCGGTGCTGACGCTGGGCGGCCTGGTCGGGGTGTGCGCGGGTACGTACGGGCTGCTGACCGCGGACGGCGCGCGGTACGGGCTGCCCGTGCTGCTCGCCGGGGTGGCGGCCGCGCTCGGCGGGCTCTGGCTCGGCGGGCGCCGCTCGGTCCGCACCCGGTACCGGCCCGACGTGTGGGGCGTGCGGGCGTGGCTCGTCGCCGCGTCGGGGGCGGCCGTCGCCGCCGTGATGATCCGGGCCGGTTCCTACGATCCCTCGGCCCTGGCGCCCGGCGTCGTGCCGCTGGCCGCGCCGGCGCTGCCGCTGTGGCCCGCGGCCGGGGTGCTGCTCGGACTGCTCCCCGCGTTCGTGGCGCCCGCGCCGCCGCTCGCCGAAGCGCCCTCGAAGGAGGCTTCATGATCCGGTTCGAGGACGTCTCGGTGACGTACGACGGGGCCGCGACACCCACGGTCCGCAACATCGAACTCGACGTACCCGAGGGCGAGTTGGTGCTGCTCGTGGGCCCTTCGGGCGTCGGCAAGTCGACGCTGCTCGGCGCGGTGAGCGGGCTCGTGCCGCACTTCACCGGGGGCACGCTGAGCGGGCGCGTCACGGTGGCCGGACGCGACACCCGTACGCACAAGCCGCGCGAACTCGCCGACGTGGTGGGCACGGTGGGGCAGGACCCGCTCTCGCACTTCGTCACCGACACGGTCGAGGACGAGCTCGCGTACGGCATGGAGTCGCTCGGGCTCGCGCCCGACGTGATGCGGCGACGCGTCGAGGAGACACTCGACCTGCTCGGCCTCGCCGATCTGCGCGACCGTCCCATCGCGACGCTGTCCGGCGGGCAGCAGCAGCGCGTCGCCATCGGCTCCGTCCTCACCCCGCACCCGCGGGTCCTGGTCCTCGACGAGCCGACGTCCGCGCTCGACCCGGCCGCCGCGGAGGAGGTCCTCGCGGTGGTGCAGCGCCTCGTGCACGACCTCGGCACGACGGTCCTGATGGCCGAGCACCGGCTTGAGCGGGTCGTGCAGTACGCGGACCAGGTCGCGCTCCTCGCAGGACCCGGCGAGCCCCTGCTGCTCGGCGCGCCCGCCGAGATCATGGCCGTATCGCCGGTGTTCCCGCCGGTCGTGGACCTGGGCCGCCTCGCGGGCTGGTCACCGCTGCCGCTGACGGTGCGGGACGCGCGGCGCAGGTCCGGGGAGCTGCGGGAGCGCCTGGCGGGGCACGAGCCGCGCGAGCCTCATGAGCAGCCGCAGACCACCGCCTCCCCCGACTCCCGCCGGTCCCCGCTGCGCCGCACCCGCAAGCGGCCCGAGGTGGCCGCCGTCGCCGAGGTCGCGGGGCTCGCGGTGCGGCGGGGGCGCGTCGAGGCGCTGCGCCACGTCGACCTCACGGTCGGGCCCGGCGAGATCGTCGCCCTGATGGGCCGCAACGGCGCCGGCAAGTCCACTCTCCTGTCCACCCTGGTCGGCCTGGTCCGCCCGTCGTCCGGCACGGCCCTGGTGGGCGGGGTGGTCCCGCACCGCACGGGCCCGCGCGAGCTGATCCGTCGCGTCGGCCTGGTCCCGCAGGAACCCCGGGACCTCCTGTACGCGGACACGGTGGCCGCCGAGTGCGCCGCTGCCGACCATGACGCGGGCGCGGGTCCGGGCACCTGCCGCGCCCTGGTCTCGCGGCTGTTGCCCGGCATCGCGGACGACACCCACCCCCGTGACCTCTCGGAAGGCCAGCGCCTCACCCTCGCCCTGGCGATCGTGCTGACGGCCCGCCCTCCGCTGCTCCTGCTCGACGAGCCGACGCGCGGCCTCGACTACGCGGCGAAGGCCCGCCTGATCACGGTCCTGCGCGGCCTCGCGGCCGAGGGGCACGCCGTCGTCCTGGCCACGCACGACGTGGAACTGGCCGCCGAGCTGTCCCACCGCGTCGCCGTCCTCGCCGACGGCGAGATCGTGGCGAACGGACCCACGCCCGAGGTGGTCGTGGCCTCCCCCGCCTTCTCCCCCCAGGTCGCCAAGGCCCTGGCCCCGGGCCGGTGGCTCACGGTGGCCCAGGTCCGCGAGGCCCTGGAGTCCGCGGGCGGGCCGGAGGAAAGGGCATGAAGACCGCACCCAGGACCGGGCGCCCCGACCGCCAGGTCCGCGCCGTACGTCTCGGCCCCCGCTCCGTGGTGGCCCTGCTCCTCGTGAGTGCCGTGGGGGTGGCCGCCTTCGGGTGGCCGCTGCTCGCGGGCCCTTCGTCGCAGGTCAGCGCGCATGCGCAGGACGCGCCCTGGCTGTTCGCGGGGCTGCTCGTCCTCCTGGTGGGCGTGGTGGCGGCCGCCGTGTCCGAGGGCGGGGTCGGGCCCAAGGCGGTGGCGATGCTCGGGGTGCTTGCCGCGACGGGCGCGGCGCTGCGCCCGATCGGGGCGGGGACCGCCGGGATCGAGCCGATGTTCTTCCTGATGGTGCTGAGCGGGCGGGTGCTCGGGCCGGGCTTCGGGTTCGTGCTCGGGTCCGTGACCA
The DNA here is from genome assembly GCF_045162695.1 of Streptomyces sp. NBC_01003. Taxonomy (NCBI): domain Bacteria; kingdom Bacillati; phylum Actinomycetota; class Actinomycetes; order Kitasatosporales; family Streptomycetaceae; genus Streptomyces; species Streptomyces sp. NBC_01003. The sequence goes on along the minus strand of NZ_CP108707.1, from coordinate 6,914,730 downwards.
TGTTCGCGTCCGCGCTGCTCACCGGCGGGGTCGGTCCGTGGATGCCGTTCCAGATGCTGTCGATGGGCTGGTTCACGATGGGCGCGGGGCTGCTCCCCGGCCCGGACCGGCTGCGCGGCCGCGCCGAGGTGCTGATGCTGGCGGCGTACGGGTTCCTCGCCGCGTTCGCGTACGGCACCGTCATGAACCTGGCCGGCTGGCCGTTCCTGGACTCGCTGTCGTCGAGCGTCGCGTTCCAGGCGGGCGCCCCGCTGCACGAGAACCTGGTCCGCTTCCTCGCCTACTGCCTGGCCACGTCGCTGGGCTGGGACCTGGGCCGGGCGGCCCTGACCGTCGTCCTCACCGTCACCGTCGGCCCGGCGCTCCTGAGGGCGCTGCGGCGGGCCACGCGCCGGGCCGCGTTCGAGGCCCCGGTCACCTTCGAGGGCGCCGAGCCGTAGGGCTTCGCGCGCGCTGCGTCACCGAAACGTGCCCGCGCTGTGAAGCACCCCACGTGACCCACGTCACCTACGAGGCGCGGCCGTAGACGCGGTCGCTTGACGCGTCCCCACCAAAACACCCTCCGACCTGGGCAATGAGAGCCAGGTCACCCAGGGGGCATTTCGACCACATGCGACCCCAACTAGTAAAAGGGGTGATTGCCACCGTGGTCCGGGCCTGTTTCTCTGGAGGAGTCGCAAGGCGCCGACAGCCCCCGCCAGGGCCCCGGCGCCTCTGTACGCCGCAGGGCGTGCGAAGCGGCCCCTGCCCCCCACGGAAGGATCACGCTTTGTCCGCCACCATCCTCCGCCGCATCGCCGCTCCGAAGAAGGCCCTCGCCGGTGTCGCCCTGGCTGCCGCCACGGCCGGCATGGTCATGGCCGCCGCCCCGGCGTCGAACGCCGCGGCCACCTCTTCGCCGAAGGCGATCGCCCAGCAGAAGATGAGCGCCGAACAGTTCGCGTGCTTCGACAAGATCGTGTCCCACGAGAGCGGCTGGAACGTCAACGCGACGAACGCGTCGTCCGGCGCCTACGGCCTGGTCCAGGCCCTGCCCGCGAACAAGATGGCCTCGGCCGGCGGTGACTGGAAGAGCAACCCCGAGACCCAGATCAAGTGGGGCCTCAACTACATGAACGAGCGCTACGGCAGCCCTTGTGGCGCCTGGTCCCACTGGCAGTCCGCCGGCTCGTACTGAGCCCGGCCGGCTCCCAGCCGGCCTGAGAAGGCGGCATCCTCCCCCCGTGGGAGGGTGCCGCCTTCGTCGTGCGTTCCGGGCCGCCCAGGAGCGGGCCCCGCTACAGCCGCTGGATGATCGTGCCCGTCGCCAGTCCGCCGCCCGCGCACATCGTGATCAGCGCGAACTCCTTGTCCTGGCGCTCCAGTTCATGGAGGGCGGTGGTGATGAGCCGGGCGCCGGTCGCGCCGACGGGGTGGCCGAGGGCGATGGCCCCGCCGTTCACGTTGACCTTCGCCAGGTCCTGCTCGAAGACCTGCGCCCAGCTGAGCACGACGGACGCGAACGCCTCGTTGATCTCGACGAGGTCGATGTCCTTGAGCGACATGCCCGACTTGCCGAGCACGGCGCGCGTGGCGTCGATCGGCCCGTCCAAGTGGAAGTGCGGGTCGGCGCCGACGAGAGCCTGGGCGACGATCCGGGCGCGCGGCTTGAGCTTCAGGGCGCGCGCCATCCGCTTGGACGCCCACATGATCGCCGAGGCGCCGTCGGATATCTGCGAGGAGTTGCCCGCGGTGTGCACGGCGGTCGGCATGACCGGCTTGAGCCCGCCAAGGCCCTCCATGGTCGTGTCGCGCAGGCCCTCGTCCCGGTCCACGAGCCGCCACATGCCCTGCCCGGTGGCCTGCTCGTCCTCGTTCGTGGGCACCTGCACGGCGAACGTCTCGCGCTTGAAGCGCTCCTCGGCCCACGCGGTCGCGGCGCGTTCCTGGGAGATGAGACCTAGCGAGTCGACGTTCTCGCGGGTCAGTCCGCGGTGGCGCGCGATGCGCTCGGCGGCCTCGAACTGGTTGGGCAGGTCGACGTTCCACTCCTCGGGGAACGGCTTGCCGGGACCGTGCTTGGAGCCGGAGCCGAGCGGTACCCGCGACATCGCCTCGACCCCGCAGCTGATGCCGATGTCGATGACACCGGCGGCGATCATGTTGGCGGTCATGTGCGAGGCCTGCTGCGAGGAGCCGCACTGACAGTCGACGGTCGTGGCCGCCGTCTCGTAGGGCAGGCCCATGGTGAGCCAGGCCGTGCGTGCCGGATTCATGGACTGTTCGCCCGCGTGGGTCACCGTGCCGCCCACGATCTGCTCGACGCAGTCGGCGTGGATGCCGGTCCTGCCGAGCAGTTCCCGGTACGTCTCGCCGAGGAGATACGCGGGATGAAGATTGGCGAGCGCGCCTCCGCGCTTGCCGATCGGGGTACGTACGGCTTCGACGATGACGGGTTCCGCGGCCATGAGCTGTCGTCCTCTCCACACATTCCCGGACCGAACCAGAAGACGTAAGAACTAGAACGCGTACCAGTTCTCCGTGCAGTCTCGACGGTGCTACTCCCGGTACGCAAGGGTCGTGCACGTAACCGCACGCGCAATCGGGCCTACCACGGGTCTTGCCACTTGTAGAACCCGTTACTACCGTGCCGACAAGCTGACGCCCCGTCAGACCGTCACCGGGAGTTGCCCATGCCGTGCCCAGCGCTGCCCGAAGGGTTCGACTTCACCGACCCCGACCTCCTCCAACACCGTGTCCCCTTCCCCGAGTTCGCCCAGCTGCGGCAGACGGAACCGGTCCGGTGGATCGCCCAGCCGACCGGCATATCCGGCTTCGGCGACTCGGGCTACTGGGCCGTGACCCGGCACGCGGACGTCAAGTACGTCTCCACGCGCCCCGAGCTGTTCTCCTCGAACCTCAACACGGCCGTCATCCGCTTCAACGAGTCGATCAGCCGCGACCAGATCGAGGTCCAGAAGCTGATCATGCTCAACATGGACCCGCCGGAGCACACCCGGGTGAGGCAGATCGTCCAGCGCGGCTTCACGCCCCGCGCCATCCGCTCGCTCGAGGACGCCCTGCGCAACCGTGCGGGCTCCATCGTCGAGACGGCGCTCGCGAACGCCGCGCCCGACGGCTCCTTCGACTTCGTCACGAACGTCGCCGTCGAACTCCCGCTCCAGGCCATCGCCGAGCTGATCGGCGTCCCCCAGGACGACCGCACCAAGATCTTCGACTGGTCCAACAAGATGGCCGCGTACGACGACCCGGAGTACGCGATCACCGAGGAGGTCGGCGCAGAGGCCGCCATGGAGATCGTCAGCTACGCCATGAACCTGGCCGCCGCCCGCAAGGAGTGCCCGGCCAAGGACATCGTGAGCCAGCTGGTGGCGGCGGGGGACGAGGGGAACCTCTCCTCGGACGAGTTCGGCTTCTTCGTGATCCTGCTCGCGGTGGCCGGAAACGAGACGACGCGCAACGCCATCACGCACGGCATGCACGCCTTCCTCACCAACCCGGACCAGTGGGAGCTGTTCAAGCGGGAGCGCCCGGAGACGACGGCGGAGGAGATCGTCCGCTGGGCGACCCCCGTGGTCTCCTTCCAGCGCACCGCGACCCAGGACACGGAGCTCGGCGGAGCGCAGATCAAGAAGGGCGACCGGGTCGGCATCTTCTACTCGTCGGCCAACCACGACCCCGACGTCTTCGACCGCCCCGATACGTTCGACATCACCCGCGACCCGAACCCGCACCTCGGATTCGGCGGCGGAGGCCCGCACTTCTGCCTCGGCAAGTCGCTGGCCACGCTCGAGATCAACCTCATCTTCAACGCCGTGGCCGACGCCATGCCGGACCTGCGCCTGAGCGGCGACCCGCGCAGGCTCCGCTCCGCCTGGCTCAACGGCGTCAAGGAACTTCAGGTCAGCACCGGCTGACCGCGGGCGGCCGCACGCCGACCCAGGGAGGCAGGGTCCGTCCCCCTACGCCACGCCCCTGCCTCCCTGCCTCCCTGCCTCCCTGCCTCCCTGCGACACAAGCACCGCGCCGCGCTACGCGCCCGGTTCCGGGCACTCCGACGGCGAGGGACGCACCCGCGGTGCGCTGCGCTGCGCGGACCGTCTGACGACGCTGTGGCTGCTGTCGGACCCGGCGCTCCTCGACCGGCTCGCCGCCCGCGAACTCGCCCCGCTGTCCGGCCTGACCGGCAGCCGCCGGGGCCGGCTGATCGACACGCTGCGGGTGTGGCTGACCACGCGCGGCACGGCCGACCACGTCGGCGACATCCTGGGAGTGCACGCCCAGACGGTCCGCTACCGGCTGCGCAATCTGGACGCGCACTTCGGCGACCGGCTCACGGACCCCGAGCATCGTTTCGCCACGGAGGCGGCGCTGCGGGCCCGGCATCTTCAGGGTCACCGGCACCAGTCGGAAGACGCCTGACCCCCCTCTTCAGGGCCGATGATGTTCGGCCGGCAGCCGCGCGTGGCCGACCTCGCCCTTCGACTGCTCCGGGACGGCCCCGCTCGTGAGACGGGCGCGCGGGCCGCACAGCAGGTACGTGAGCCCGAAGCCCGCGCCGACGACCGTCGCGCCGCCCACGGCATCGAGCACCCAGTGGTTACCGGTCGCGATGATCGCGGAGATGGTGAACAGGGGGTGCAGCAGTGCGATCGCCTTCATCCACCACTTCGGGGCGAGGGTCGCGATGACGAGCCCGCACCACAGGGACCAGCCGAAGTGCAGTGAGGGCATGGCCGCGTACTGGTTGGTGAGCGCGGTCAGCGTGCCGTAGTCCGGCTTGGAGAAGTCCTGGACTCCGTGCAGCGTGTCGATGAAGCCGAGCGCGGGCATCAGCCGTGGCGGCGCCAGCGGGTAGAACCAGAAGCCGATCAGGGCGAGCACCGTGGCGAAGCCGAGCGCCGAGCGGGCCCAGCGGTACTGGGCGGGCCTGCGGACGTAGAGGATGCCGAGGACGGTCAGCGGCACGATGAAGTGGAACGACTCGTAGTAGAAGTTGAAGAACGACTTGAGCCACGGGACGTGCACCACCGCGTGGTTGACCCAGTGCTCGATGTCGATGTGGAGGAACTTCTCCAGGGAGTGGACCTGCGTGCCGTGCGCCTCGGCGGTGGCCCGGCCCCCGGTGGTCGTGCCGCCCGTGGCGGCGAGCCTGACCTGCTGGTACGCGTAGTAGCCGACGCGGATCAGAAGCAGTTCGAGCAGCAGGTTCGGACGGGTCAGGACCCGGCGCCAGAACGGCATGAGCGGGACCCGTGACCAGCGCGACGGGACGGGCTTCGCGTACTCGGTGGGGATGGGCGCGCGGTACTCGGGCGCGGTGCGGGACAGGAACGGGACGAGCGTGGCCGCGGCGACCGCGGCGATCAGCACAACGTTGTCGCGCAGCGGATCCGCGAGCGCCGTGCCCGGCAGCAGCATCCTCGCGGGGAGCGTCATCACGAGAATGACCGCGACCGGCCACACGTACCGGTCGGACGCCTTCTTGCCGACGCGGCCGACCACGGCGAGCAGCACCCACAGAAGCTGGTGCTGCCAGGTCGTCGGCGACACGGCGACGGCGACGCAGCCGGTGAGGGCGACGGCGAGGAGGAGCTGTCCGTCCTGCGCGTAGCGCACCGCGCGCCGCAGTCCGACGACCGCGACGGCGGCGCCGAGGAGCAGGAAGAGCCCGATCTCGAGGGGGCCCTCCAGGCCGAAGCGCAGGAGTGCGCCGTGCAGCGACTGGTTGGCGAGCCCGTCGGGGCTCGAACCGAGGCCCGCTCCCGCAAGGTGGTGCACCCAGTACGTCCACGAGTCGTGCGGCATCGCGGCCCACGCGAGGAGCGTGCACGCCGCGAACGTGACGCCCGAGGAGACGGCGGCGCGCCGCCGCCCGGTGAACCACAGGAGCGGCGCGAAGAGGAGGACGGTCGGCTGGAGGGCGGCGCCGATGCCGATGAGCAGCCCCGAGCTCTTCTCGCCGCGGGCGGCGAAGCAGCCGAGCAGGACGAGGAGGACCGGGATGATGCTGGTCTGGCCGAGATGCAGGGTGTTGCGCACCGGCAGCGACAGCATCAGGAGGCTGACCGCGACCGGGGCGGCGAGGAGCGAGGTACGCCGGGTGACGGGCTTGGGCAGGGCGCGCGCGGCGACGAGACCGAGGACGACGACGAGGCCGAGCGTCCCGAAGGTCCAGGCCCAGCCCAGCGCCTGCTCGGCGCCCCGCGCGAGCGGCTTCAGCACCAGTCCCCCGAACGGGGTACCGGTGAACCGGTCGGCATCGTAGAGGGAGCCCTTCACGTGGAGGACGCCTTCAGGACCGATCCAGGTCTCCAGGTCCGTGAGCCGCTCCCCGCTCGGGGTGCTCAGGACGGCCACGACCTGCCGCACCGCGAGCACGGCGGCGATCAGCCAGAGGCCCGCCCGGACCATGCCCAACCGCGCTGTCGCGGCCCCCGCCACCAAGGCTTTGCCCGGTCCATGCTCCACGTTTGCCACGCGCCGTCGGCCCTCCCGCCATGCGTACTGTCCCAAGAGGCTCGCACTACCCCCGGGGTGAGACGCAGGCAACCCCCGCTTCACCTGAGCGTCCACCGGTTTTTGACCGGAAGACGATGATGCGGGGCATGCGGGGTCTGCGTGGTTGCGGTCGAGGGCCGCGACAAAGCTCACAGATCTGTCCGTTTGCGTCGCGCCTGGGCCGGGGCGTCATGCCTGGCCGGACCCACTTTTCCCACGGTGCGCGACGGTTCGAACACTACCCGTAATGATCGCGAATGCCCCTATGGTCGATTTCTGGCCGCCCCGCCGTGGGCGGCTTCGTCCGTCCCCACGCGGACATGTCCCTGTCCCCGTTGAAAGCAGGCGAGCAGACCCTTGTCGAGTGCTCTAACCGTCGCATCCAGGACCAACGCCCCAGCGAAGGGCGCCTCCCCCGAGGTCACCGTCACCGATCCAGCGCTGGTCAAGCGCGCGGTCAAGGCGGCGGCGCTCGGCAATGCGATGGAGTGGTTCGACTTCGGTGTCTACAGCTACATCGCCGTCACCCTCGGCAAGGTCTTCTTCCCGTCGGGCAACCCCACGGCCCAGCTCCTGGCCACGTTCGGTGCCTTCGCCGCGGCGTTCCTCGTCCGCCCGATCGGCGGCATGGTCTTCGGGCCGCTCGGCGACCGCGTCGGCCGGCAGAAGGTCCTCGCCGTCACCATGATCATGATGGCGGCGGGCACGTTCGCGATCGGCCTGATCCCGTCGTACGCGACGATCGGTGTCTGGGCACCGATCCTGCTGCTCCTGGCCCGTCTGGTGCAGGGCTTCTCGACCGGCGGCGAGTACGGCGGCGCGTCCACCTTCATCGCCGAGTACGCGCCCGACAAGAAGCGCGGCTTCTTCGGAAGCTGGCTGGAATTCGGCACGCTCGCCGGATACATCGGCGGCGCGGGCCTCGTGACGCTGATGACGGCGCTGCTCTCCTCGGACGACCTGCTCTCCTGGGGCTGGCGCATCCCGTTCCTGATCGCGGGCCCGATGGGCATCATCGGCCTCTATCTGCGCATGCGGCTGGAGGAGACCCCGGCGTTCGCGGCCGAGCTGAAGAACGCGCACGAGTCGGAGAAGGCCCGGTCCAAGGTCAAGGTGCGCGACATGATCGCCGGCCAGTGGAAGGCGCTGCTCCTGTGCGTCGGCCTGGTCCTCGTCTTCAACGTCACCGACTACATGCTGCTGTCGTACATGCCGAGCTACCTCACCAGTGAGCTCCACTACGACGAGACGCACGGCCTCCTGGTGGTCCTGGCCGTGATGGCGCTGATGATGATCGTCCAGCCGTTCGCGGGCGCGCTCTCCGACCGTGTCGGCCGCCGCCCGGTGATCGCCGCGGGCTGTGTCGGGTTCCTCGCGCTGTCCGTCCCGGCCCTGCTGCTGATCCGCGAGGGCTCCCTGTGGGCCATCGCCCTCGGCATGGGCGCGCTCGGCCTGCTCCTGGTCTGCTTCACGTCGGCGATGCCGTCCGCGCTGCCCGCGCTCTTCCCGACCCGGGTGCGCTACGGCTCCCTGTCGATCGGCTTCAACGTCTCCGTCTCGCTCTTCGGCGGCACGACCCCGCTGGTCGTCACCGCCCTCATCGGGGCCACCGGGAACATGATGATGCCCGCGTACTACATGATGGCCGCGGCCGTCATCGGCGGTATCGCGGTGTGGTTCATGACCGAGTCGGCGCGCCGCCCGCTGCCGGGCTCGCCGCCCGCGGTCGAGCCCGGCGACCTGCCGCAGACCGCGACCGCTACAGCCGCGTAACACCCGCAACCGCGCTCCCCCGCGCCCCGTCTGCTCCTTCGCCGCACACGGCACGGACACACAGGGCGCGACATCGGGGGCCGGCATGAGAACCGCACAACCACTGACCATGAGGGCCAGGGCACTGCTGACAGCCCTGGCCCTCATGGCGTTCCAGATCGCCGCGCTCGTGTCGCCGGCGTACGCGTGCGGATGCGGCGCGATGGTGCCGCCCGCGGGCACGGACCTCACCGTGTACGACGAGACGTCCGCGGTGCGCTGGGACGGGCACAGCGAGCAGATCGTGATGAGCCTGTCGGTGAGCGGCAACGTGCGCGACGCCGCCTGGATCATGCCCGTACCGCACCGCGCGTCGGTCGAACTCGGCGACCCCGGGCTCTTCTCGCAGCTGAGCGACGTGACGGCACCGGTCGAGCGGACCCGGCACCACTTCTGGCCCGGCGCCGACGACTGGCCGTTCGACGGCGGGAGCGGCGACGGCGCCACGGCCGGCACCCCCGCACCCGGCGGCCCCGTCGAGGTGGTGGGCCGCGAGCACCTCGGACCGTTCGACGTCGCCCGCCTCACCGCGACCGACCCCGGCGCACTCGCCGGCTGGCTCGACGAGAACGGCTTCCAGCTCCCCGACCGCCTCGACAACGCGCTGCGCCCGTACGTCGACCAGGGCTGGGAGTACGTGGCGATCCGCCTCGCGCCCGCCGACGGCGACAGCGTGCTCGGCGGCGCCCTCGACCCGCTCCACCTCACCTTCGCCAGCGACCGACTCGTCTACCCCATGCGGCTGTCGAAGCTCGCCCGCACCGAACAGCACCTGCGCCTGTACGTGCTCTCCGCCCACCGCATGGAGCCGCGCTCCACGATCGGCGGCGACGCCCCGGAGGTCACGTACGCGGGCCGGATTCCGGCCAGGTCCGGCGGGCCACTGCCCGAATTCGCGGGCGGCGAGCGGTACTTGACCGCGCTCACCCAGGATTTCCCGCAGCCGTCACGCATTTACGACGACCACGAACTGCAGCGCACCGCGAGCGACGCCACGCACCGCAGCGTCGTGTGGGACGACGAAATCCTCACCGCCGGGGGCGTCCCGGTGTGGCTGCTCACCGCTGCGCTGCCCGTGGCCCTGCTCCTGCTGGTGACCGCCGTCCTCTGGTTCCGCCCGCGCTCCCGTCGGCCGGTGCCGCCCCCGCCGCCCGTGCACGCCCCGCCACCGCCCGGCTGAATCCCGTGCGGCCCGCCGCCCCGTACGCCCATCATGGGGCCATGGCTGAGCATGCATCCGAAGAGCAGTGGACCGCCGTCGACGACTACCTGACCGGACTCCTCGCCCCCGACGACGAGGCCCTGACGGCGGCCCTCGCGGACAGTGAGGCGGCGGGCCTCCCGCACATCGCCGTCGCCCCGAACCAGGGCAAGTTCCTCCACCTGATCGCCCAGATCCAGGGCGCGCGCCGCGTCCTGGAGATCGGCACGCTCGGCGGGTACAGCACGATCTGGCTGGCCCGCGCCCTCCCCGCCGACGGCGTCCTCGTCACCCTCGAGTACGACCCCCGGCACGCCGAGGTGGCCCGCGGCAATCTCGCCCGCGCCGGCCTCGACAAGATCGCCGAGGTGCGGGTCGGCCCCGCCCTCGACTCGCTGCCCGGCGTCGCGGCCGACCACCCCGACCCCTTCGACCTCGTCTTCATCGACGCCGACAAGGCCAACAACCCGCACTACGTCGAGTGGGCGCTGCGCCTGACCCGCCCCGGCAGCGTGATCATCGTCGACAACGTGGTGCGTGGCGGCCGCGTGACGGACGACTCCGGTGCGGCCCCCGACATCCGCGGCACCCGCGCCGCGCTCCAGATGATCGCCGACCACCCGAAGCTGGATGGCACGGCGGTCCAGACGGTGGGCAGCAAGGGTTACGACGGCTTCGCGCTGGCCCGCGTACTGCCGTAGTGCCCGTTCCTGACGCCCTGACGCTCTAACACCCTGACAGCCTGACGGATCATCAAATCTCGTGGTAGAAGCCCACGTTGACGCTGCGGGGCTCATTGCGGTCCAGGACCACGACCTCACCGGACGCACCCGGCGCGAGAGCCGCGGCCCCTCCGTACACGAGGGGCCGCGGCTCCCCGCCCGTCAGCGTGAGGCGCACCTCGGACGAGGGCTCGTCGTGCGAGCCGCGCAGCCAGAACACGGACCAGGCGCCGTCCTGCCCGCAGCGGAACTCCAGATGGACGCGCGAGACGAACAGCCAGTCGTCGGGCGTCGCGAGCCGGCACACGTTCCGGTCACGCCCCACGCGCAGCACGGCTCCCGGCTCGCTCGGCGCGTCGGCCATCAGCATCCCGGCCGTCGCACCCGCGTCCGCCCCCGCGACGGAGGCCATGGTCAGCTCCAGCACCCGCACAGCTCCTTCGGTCTTTCGCGGCCCGTCGGTACCGGGTCCGCCGACGCCGCATCCTAAGTTGTCCCCTGCCCCTACGGGATGCCCTCTGGGACAATGGGCCCATGACCGAACGCAAGCCACCCGACGTCAGCTTCGAGTCATGGGTCGACAAGCAGATCCGCGACGCGGAGCGCGCAGGAGACTTCTCCCACCTCGCCGGAGCCGGCAAGCCGCTGCCGAGCACGGCCGACACGACGTACGACGAGAACTGGTGGATCAAGCAGAAGATGGCCCGCGAGGGCTTCTCCGTGCTGCCCCCGTCGCTCGCCCTGCGCAAGGAGGCCGAGGACGCACTCGCCGAGGCGGCACAGGCCTCCTCCGAACGGATCGTCCGCAAGATCATCACGGACATCAACGACAAGATCCGCGACATGATGTTCAAGCCCCCGCCGGGCCCGCCGCTCGGCCTGAAGCCGTACGACGTCGAGGAGATCGTCCGCGACTGGCACGAGCGACGCGGGGCGCACGGGGCCTGACGCCGATCTCACGCGCCGGTGCGCGAGGATGGGTGCCATGAGCATCGTGAAGATCAACGTCCTGACCGTCCCGGCCGAACAGCGGGAAACCCTGGAGAAGCGCTTCGCCTCGCGCGCGGGCGCGGTGGAGAACTCGGACGGCTTCGAGTGGTTCGAGCTGCTGCGCCCGATCGAGGGCACGGACGACTACCTGGTGTACACGCGGTGGCGCGACGAGGCGTCGTTCACCGCGTGGATGGAGGGCTCCATGAAGGAGGCCCACCAGGGCGGCGCGGACCGTCCGAAGCCTGCGGCCAGCGGGTCCCAGGTGTGGTCGTTCGAGGTGGCGCAGCAGGCTTCGCCCAAGTCGTAGCGGCCTAGGGTCGGTCCGCCTCACGATCCTCCGTGAGCACCAACCAGCGCCGCCCGTCGATGAGTTCGCGGGCGGCGTCCAGGTGTCCGGCGTGGCAGGCGGTCTCGGTGATGACGTGCAGCACGACGTCCCGGTGGCTGTGCAGGTGCGGCGGTCCGAAGAGGTGGTGCGGCCACCAGGCGAGGGGCGCGTCCGCGGGTGTGGCGGTGATGATCGCGTCCGCGCGGTCCGTCTCGCGGCGGTACCGCTCGAGGACGTCGGCCGCCGGCACGTCCGGGGCGACCTGCCAGGCGTCCTCGGTGGCGTCGAGGCTGTCGATGACGGGTTGGTCACCCGTCAGGACCGCCTGGAACCAGAAGCGTTCGACGTCGAGCGCCAAGTGCTGGACCAGCCCCAGACACGACCAGCCGGACGGCAGCACGGGCCGCCGCAGCGCCTCGGGGCCGAGCCCGTCGATGATGCCCAGGATGTGGCGGCGCTGTCCGCGCAGAGCGTTGAGCAGCGCCTTGATCTCGTCGGCGCCCGCCTCGGCGCAGGTCGCGTCGGTCATTGCCACGTCGGTCACAGGTACGTCGGTCACAGCAACAGAGCATGTCCGAACCCCGGGTTCCTGTACAGGTCGAAACCCGCTTGCGTCCGGCGCCGCCCCTTCGCCGACAATGCCCGCATGAACTCGCCGTGGACCGTCACCCCTGAGCCGTTCGACTCCGCCGTCGCCGCGGAGCTGTGGCGCGCGTACTACACGGAGGTCAGCGACCGCTGGTACCTGCTGCACGAGGGGCACACGACCGACCCCGACGAGCTGGAGCGCGAGGTCGCCGCCGACACGGGTGCCTATCTCGCGGCGCCGGGCGGGGTGTTGCTGGTCGCGCGGTACCGGGGCGAGCCCGCCGGGACCGCGGGCGTGCGGATGATCGACGCCTCGACCGGCGAGCTGAAGCGCGTCTTCGTACGGCCGGAGATGCGCGGGAAGGGCGGCGGCTCCGTGCTGCTCGCGGAGGTCGAGAGCTCCGCGAGGAATCTCGGCGCCGAGCGGGTCGTGCTCGACACGCGGGGCGACCTGGTGGAGGCCCGCATGCTGTACGCGCGCCACGGCTACCAGGAGACGGCCCCGCACAACGACGAGGAGTTCGCCGAGCACTGGTTCACCAAGAAGCTCCTCTGACGAGCCTGATGACGAGCCGAGCCCGAAGCGCCCGAGCCGTGGCGTCAGGGGCCGGCCGCCAGGCCGTCGTGCGGGCGCTCCGCGTCCGACCCGCACAGCTCCGCATTGAGCTCCTCCACCAGTTTCACCAGGTCCGTCGGGCGGTCCGGGCCCCACCAGTCGCCCAGCAGTTCGGCGAGCGACTCCTCGCGGGACGCGGACAGCCGCGCGGCGACCTCGCGGCCCTCGTCGGTGAGGACGAGGTCGACGCCCACGCGCGTGGCGAGGCGCCGTTCCTCCACCTGCCGGGCCGCCGCGATGATCACGGGCAGCGGTACGGCGCTGTGTTCGGCGAGCGCCGCCGGCTCCGCCCACCCGTACCGCTTGATGCGCAGCAGGAGCCAGCTCGCGGCGGGCAGCAGGTCGTAGCCCGCGCGTTCGGTGATCTTCTCGTAGATCTCGCGGCGCCCCTCCCGGGTGCCGAGCACCGACAGGGCCCGCGCCACCTCGTCGCGCGATGAGCGCTGTACGGGGTTGCTGGCCAGGGTCTCCGTCGCGTCCGGCGCGGTGACCGAGCCGCGCAGCGTGTCCTCACGCAGGAACCAGGACAGTACGAAAGCGACGAGGGCGACCGGGGCGGCGTAGAGGAAGACGTCCGTGATGGACGACGCGAAGGCGTGCAGGACCGGTCCGCGTACGGCGGGCGGCAGGCCGCCGATGCCTCGTGGATCCGACTGGAGCGCGTTCACGTCGACGCCGGGCGGCAGGCTGCGGCCGGCGAGGGCGTCCGCGAGTTTGTCGCCCAGGCGGCTCGAGAAGATCGTGCCGAAGATCGCGACTCCGAAGGAGGCGCCGATGGAGCGGAAGAACGTCGCGCCGGAGGTGGCGACGCCCAGGTCCTCGTACGAGACGGCGTTCTGCACGATCAGGACGAGGACCTGCATGACGAGGCCGAGGCCCAGGCCGAAGACGAAGAAGTAGGCGCTCATCTCGCCCGTCGAGCTGTTCTCGTCGAGCTGGTGCAGGAGGAGCAGACCGAGGGTGGTGACGCCGGTGCCGACGACGGGGAAGACCTTCCAGCGGCCCGTACGGCTGACGATCTGGCCGGACGCCGTCGAGGAGAGCAGCAGTCCGATGACCATCGGCAGCATGTGCACGCCCGACAGCGTCGGCGAGATGCCCTGGACGACCTGGAGGAACGTCGGCAGATACGTCATCGCGCCGAACATGGCGAAGCCGACGACGAAGCTGATCACCGCGGAGAGCGTGAACGTGCGGATGCGGAACAGCTTCAGCGGCAGGACCGGCTCGGCGGCCCGCCGCTCGACCTGGACGAACACCCCCGCGAGGACCACACCGAGGACAGCGAGGCCGATGATCTGCGCCGAGTCCCAGGCCCAGGTCGTTCCGCCGAGCGAGGCGACCAGGACCAGGCAGGTCGCCACGGCGGCGATCAGGAAGGTGCCGAGGTAGTCGATCGTGTGCTTGGCGGAGCGTACGGGGATGTGGAGCGTGGTCGCGATGACGACGAGCGCGACGACGCCGATGGGCAGGTTGACGTAGAAGACCCAGCGCCAGCTGAGGTGTTCGGTGAAGAGCCCGCCGAGCAGCGGGCCCAGCACGCTCGTCGCGCCGAAGACGGCACCGAACAGGCCCTGGTACCTGCCCCGGTCACGGGGCGGGACGATGTCGCCGACGATCGCCATGGACAGGACCATCAGTCCGCCGCCGCCCAGTCCCTGGAGGGCGCGGAAGCCGATCAGCTGCGGCATGTTCTGCGCCATGCCGCACAGCGCCGAGCTGATCAGGAAGATCACGATGGCGATCTGGAAGAGCTTCTTGCGGCCGTACTGGTCGCCGAGCTTGCCCCACAGGGGCGTGGCGGCCGTCGACGCCAGCAGGTACGCGGTCACGACCCAGGACAGGTGTTCAAGGCCGCCGAGGTCACTCACGATGGTCGGCAGCGCCGTCGAGACGATGGTCTGGTCGAGCGCCGCGAGAAGCATGCCGAGCAGCAGCGCACCGATCGAGACCATCACGCTGCGGGGGGCGTGGCCGCCGCCGATCGTGGAGCTGGTGCGGTCAACGCCGGGGCCTGCCGTCAGGTCCGTGCGGGGAAGGCCCCCGCTAGCGTCCTGGGTCATGGACACCTCCTGAGACACCACGCCGGACACTGCCGGCGGGGGCTCTGCCATGTACCAGGATGGTGGTTCAGTCCCGGTTTGGCCTGTTGAGGCCGGGGCGCTCAGGAGGGGTACGGCGGCGCGGGCCAGGCGGATGGTGCGGCGCCTGGCCCGCCGATACGGATACAGGGGTGTGGGGCCGGCCGATATAGGTGTGGGGCCAGCCGATATAGGGGTGCGAGCTAGCCGATGTGCAGCAGGATCTCTCCGGCGGCACCCGCCTCGACCCGCACCTGCGTCAGGTCGTCCACGACCACCGTGGGGCCGTGCGCGCCCGCGCGGGGGCCGACGCCGACGACGCGCATCCCGGCGGCGCGGCCGGCGGCGATCCCGGCCTCCGAGTCCTCGAAGACGATGCAGTCGGCCGGGTCGATGCCCAGCTCGGCGGCGCCCTTGAGGAACCCCTCGGGGTCGGGCTTGCTGGCGCCGACGCTCTCGGCGGTGATGCGCAGGTCGGGCTGGGTGAGGCCGGCGGCGGCCATACGGCGGGTGGACAGGGCCACGTCGGCCGAGGTCACCAGGGCGTGCGCGAGACCGCCCTCGCGCAGGGAGGCCATGAACCGTGCGGCGCCCGGCACGGGGACGACACCGTCGACGTCGGCGGTCTCCTCGGCGAGCATGCGCGCGTTCTCGGCGTGGTTCTCGGCCATGGGACGGTCGGGCAGGAGGAGCGCCATGGACGCGTAGCCCTGGCGGCCGTGGACCACCTTCATCACCTCGACGGCGTCGAGCCCGTGGAGGGCCGCCCAGCGGTGCCAGCAGCGCTCGACCACCGCGTCGGAGTTGACCAGCGTGCCGTCCATGTCGAGCAGAAGGGCGCGGGCGGACAGAACAGTGGTGGCCGTCATCGGCAGGGTCCTCCAGGCGTAGGAACAAGGTGACCCCGCCCACCGGTCAGGGTGAATGGGCGGGAGCCACTTTGTTCCTCAACTGTACAAAACAGGGCGGCGACTACGCCAGCGGCCCTGGTCAGGGCCGGATCCATGGCTTACGCCACCGCTTCGTAGAGGCTCCACACACCCATGCCGAGCATCAGGACCGCGGCGATCTTCGTGATGAGCGCGAGCGGCACCCGCTTCATCAGCGCCTTGCCGCCGACGATGCCGAGGCCCGCGACGGCCCACAGGGCGAGGACGGCGCCGAGGCCGACGGAGAGCGGGTTGTCGTAGCGGGCGGCGAGGTTCGCGGTCATGATCTGCGTCAGGTCACCGAACTCCGCGATCAGGATGAGCATGAAGCCCGCGCCGGAGACCTTCCAGAAGCTCTGGTCCTTGGGCTTGCGGACCTCTTCCTCCTCTTCGTCCTTCTTCATCAGGAGGACGGCCGCGCCACCGAGGAACAGCACACCGGTCAGGGCGTGCACGAGCTGCTGCGGCAGCAGGGTCAGGACGCTGCCCGCGGCGACGGCGAGCGCGACATGGACGGCGAAGGCGGCGGCGACACCGGCGAAGACGTACGAGGCGCGGTAGCGCGTGCCGAGGACGAGTCCGGCGAGCGCGGTCTTGTCGGGGAGTTCGGCCAGGAAGACGATGCCGAAGACGACCGCCATCACGCTGATGCTGATCAAGATTCCTCAATCGGTCGGGCTGCCCCGCCGAGAGTTACGTAGTCCTTCACGACACCTCGGCACGGCAGCGCTCAGGTGCGTACACAGGTGTGCACGCAGTTGAATCACTGCTTTGCCGAAGGTCTCGCTGGCCGGACCGGGTGTACGGATCCTGCCTCCGGGCGCCGGCTCAGAACGAGCTGAGCAGTATGTCGACGGTCCGGCGAAGAGCTACTCCCCTTCTGCGCCATCCATCGTACGCGAACTGCTGAGCGAATCGGCATGACCCGCGTCACGCCCGGACACGCCGCCCCGGTACCCCCGGCACACACCCCACTTCACGCCCGCTCCCCCGGAAGTCACGTCCACCCCCTTGATGTGTACGCGTCGTTGACGCGACCCTGTCACTCGGCGCACATCTCCCGGAAACTCCGGAGCGCCAGCATGGCCGGGCCCGCTCGGCCAACTTCCCCCCACTTCAAGGGAGTTCACATGCGCATGTTCTACGCGCGTCGACGCACCGCCGCACTCGGCGCCGTCACCGCCGTCGTCTCCGCTCTCACCCTGCTGAACGGCCCGGCGGCGCAGGCCGCTCCCCCCACTCCGGTCAGCGGCGCCACCGCCCGCACGTACCTCTCCGAGCTCACGGTCAAGACCGAGGGCTCCTCCGACGGCTACAGCCGCGACCTCTTCCCGCACTGGATCACCCAGTCCGGCGCCTGCAACACCCGTGAGGTCGTCCTCAAGCGCGACGGCACGAACGTCTCGCAGGACTCCAGCTGCGCGGCCACGTCCGGCAGTTGGTACTCCGAGTACGACGGCGCGACCTGGAGCGCGGCGGCCGATGTGGACATCGACCACATCGTCCCGCTCTCCGAGGCCTGGAAGTCCGGCGCCAACGCCTGGACGACCGCCCAGCGCCAGGGCTTCGCCAACGACCTCACGCGGCCCCAGCTCATCGCCGTCACGGACAACGTCAACCAGTCCAAGGGCGACCAGGACCCGGCCAAGTGGATGCCGTCGCGCGCCGCGTACAAGTGCACCTATGTCCGCATGTGGGTGCAGGTGAAGCACTACTACAACCTCTCGGTGGACTCCGCCGAGAAGAGCGCGCTGACCTCGTACCTCAGCGGCTGCTGACCCCTGGGGCCGAAGACCTGGATCCCGGCTTCCCGGAACCTCCCCACCGGCCTCCGTCGTTCCGTACCGTACGGGGCGACTGAGGAGGCTGATCACGTGGCACGGCTGCGACTTGGACCGCTGCTGAGATACGTGGACGAGTCGTCGGCGACCGTCTGGGTCGAGGCGAGCCGTCCGTGCACCGCCGAAGTGCGCTGCGCGGACGGCTCGTCCGGCCGTGCCCGCACGTTCCAGATCTGCGGCCACCACTACGCGCTGATCCCGGTGACCGGCCTCGCGCCGGGCAGCGCGACGGCCTACGAGGTGCTGCTCGACGGCGTCCAGGTCTGGCCGCTCGCCGACTCGCCCTTTCCACCGAGCACGATCCGCACGCCCGCGTACGACGACGCGGCCCGCCCCGTCCGTATCGCGTTCGGCTCGTGCCGCTGGGCCGCGCCGCCCGCCGACGACCACGACCCCGTCGGCCCGGACGCCCTGGACACGCTGGCCACCGAACTCGCCGCCGCGCCCGACGCCGAGCGCCCCGATGTACTGCTCCTGCTCGGCGACCAGGTCTACGCGGACGAGACGTCACCGGCGACCCGCCGCTATCTCGCGGCCCGCCGCGACCTGCGCGACGCCCCGGGCAACCAGGTCGCGGACTACGAGGAGTACACCTGGCTCTATTACGAGTCCTGGCTCGACCCCGATGTGCGCTGGCTGCTGTCCACCGTCCCCTCGTGCATGATCTTCGACGACCACGACGTCATAGACGACTGGAACACCAGCGCCTCCTGGCTCGCGGAGATACGGGCCACCGACTGGTGGAACGAGCGGATCCTCAGCGGCCTCATGTCGTACTGGGTCCATCAGCACCTGGGCAATCTGGCGCCCCGCGAACTGGCCGCCGACCCCGTATACGCGGCGGTGCGCGCGGACCCCGACGGGACGGACGTGCTCAGGGAGTTCGCCGCCCGCGCCGACGCCGACGCGACCTCCGTGCGATGGAGCTACCGGCGTGACTTCGGCCGCGTACGGCTCCTGATGGTCGACACACGGGCCGCCCGCGTGCTGGCCGAGTCGGACCGGTCGATGCTCGATCCGACGGAGGCGGCGTGGCTGCGGGAGCAGTCGCTGGAGTCCCCCGGCGCGTACGACCATCTCCTCGTCGGGACGTCACTTCCCTGGCTGCTGCCGCATCTCGTGCACGACGCCGAGGGGTGGAACGCCGCGCTGTGCAGGGGCGAGCGCGGTGCGCGGTGGGCCCGGTTCGGCGAAAAGCTGCGCAGGCGGGCCGACTTGGAGCACTGGGCCGCGTTCCCCGCGTCGTTCGACGCGCTGACGGCGCTGATCGCCGAGGCGGGCGGCGGCGAGGGCGCGCCCGCGACGGTGTGCGTGCTCTCCGGCGACGTCCACCACGCGTACGTCGCCGAACCCGCCTGGCCCGACGGCGCACCGGCCCCGACCGCGCGCGTCCTCCAGCTGACCTGCTCGCCGCTGCACAACTCCATCCCCGGCTCGATAAAGCTCGGATTCCGCCTCGGCTGGAGCGCCTTCGGACGCGCCCTCGGACGGCGCTTCGCCCGGCACGGCCGGCTCACCACTCCCCCGGTCTCGTGGCGCAAGACGGGCGGGCCCTGGTTCGGCAACCAGCTGATGACACTGACGCTGCGAGGTCGCGGGGCGCGCCTACGGCTCCAGGAGGCACAGCCGGTGCCGGGCGGAAAGCCCAGGCTGCGGGAGGCGGCGGACATCGTGATGAGTGAATGACCGTGCCGAGTGAGTGAGTGATAGACCGCACCGGGTCAGTGACCGTATTGAGTCAGTGGCCGTACTGAGTGAATGTCGTGAATGACCGTGCGTGACCAGGCCTGTCGCCCAGGGGGCCGCCCGGTGAAGATACGGCGCACACCGGGACTCCGCTCTTCCCTTGACAGGGCGACCCGGCATGATGAGCGAACGTTCCGCTTCCAGCAGCCCCACATGCCCCTGGAGTCCCTCTTTGTCCGCAGTGTGCTCGGCGCCGGCCGCAGCGATAGTCGGCGCGGGCCCGCGCGGCACCAGCGTCCTCGAACGACTCTGTGCCTCCGCCTGCGAGCTCCTGCCGCCCGGTGCCCGCCTCACCGTCCACGTCGTCGATCCTGCGCCGCCGGGAGCGGGCAGCGTCTGGCGGACATCACAGGCACCCGAACTCCTGATGAACACCGTCGCCTCACAGGTCACGCTGTTCACCGACGACAGCGTGGACTGCTCGGGGCCGATACGCCGGGGCCCGAGCCTGCATGAGTGGGCCCAGCGCCAGGGACTCCCCCTCGGCCCCGACGACTACCCGTCCCGCGCCCTCTACGGCGAATACCTGGAATGGGTGTTCGCCGACACCGTGGGCTGCGCGCCCGACGCCCTACGCGTTCAGGTGCACCGGGCGCGGGCCGTGCGCCTCGACGACGCGGACGACGGCCGCCAGACCCTCGTACTCGACAACGGGCAGGAACTGACCGGTCTGTCCGCCGTCGTCCTCGCCCAGGGCCATCTGCCCGTGGCGGCGAGCCCCGCGCAGACGCGCCTCACCGAGTACGCGCTCCACCACGGCCTGCGCCATGTGCCGCCCGCCAACCCGGCCGACCTGGACCTCTCCGCCCTCGCCCCGGGTGAAGCCGTCGTGCTGAGGGGCCTCGGCCTCAACTTCTTCGACCACATGGCGCTGCTCACCGAGGGCCGCGGCGGACGCTACCGCCGCACGTCCGCAGGGGAGTTGCGGTACAAGCCCTCGGGCCGCGAGCCGCGTCTGTACGCCGGTTCGCGCCGCGGCATCCCGTACCAGGCGCGCGGCGACAACGCCAAGGGCGCGTACGGGCGTCACGAACCGGCCGTCCTCACCGCCGAGGCCATCGCGCGCTTCCGCAAGCGCGCGGACTCGGGGGACGCGCCGGACTTCCTCGGCGAGATCTGGCCACTCGTCGCGAAGGAGGTGGAGACCGTCTATTACGAGACACTGCTGCGCCGCGCGGGCGCGGGGGACGCCGGTTTCCGCGAAGGCTTCCTCGCCGCGCCGCACCAGAGCTCCGAAGAGGCCGACGTCCTGTACGAGTTCGGGATTCCGGAGGGTGTCCGCTGGTCCTGGGATCGCATCTCCCGGCCGCACGCGGAGCTGAGCTTCGGCTCGCCCGACGCGTGGCGGACCTGGCTCCTGGCCCATCTGCGCGAGGACGCGGCGCACGCCGCGCTCGGCAACGTGGACGGCCCCGTGAAGGCCGCCCTGGACGTACTGCGCGACCTGCGCAACGAACTGCGCCAGGCCGTCGACCACGGCGGGATCGGCGGCGGCTCGCGCCGCGACCACCTCGACCGCTGGTACACCCCGCTCAACGCCTTCCTGTCGATCGGCCCGCCCCGGCGGCGCATCGAGGAGATGACCGCGCTCGTCGAGTCCGGCGTCCTGACGGTGATCGGGCCGCGCCTCGACGTGCGGACCGAAGACGGCGCGTTCGTCGCGCACTCGCCCGATGTGCCCGGATCATCCGTGAGAGCCACCACACTCGTCGAGGCGCGCCTGCCGGAGACGGACGTGGCGCGCACCGGCGACCAACTGCTCGCCGGGCTCCTGAAGACGGGCCACGTCCGGCCGCACACACTCGACGGTTACGTGACGGGCGGGGTGGACGTGACGCCGCGCCCGTACCGCCTGATCGACCGTCAGGGCAGGCCACACGCACGGCGGTTCGCGGTCGGCGTGCCCACGGAGGGGGTGCACTGGGTGACCGCGGCGGGGGCCCGCCCGGGGGTGGATTCGGTGACCCTGTCGGACGCGGACGCGGTCGCGCGAGCGGCCCTGCGGACGGCCGCCGAGGACCGTGCAGAACCCGGCACGGGGTGCCAGTCATGGCCAAATGTTGAACTTGCAAGCGTTGATTAGGGTCCCCTAACCTGTGGCCTCCATCGGTTCGTCCCCGACCGACACAAGGAGTCCCCCTATGACTGGACGTCTCAACAGCGCCCAGCCCTACGCCCTCGGCCTGTTCCGCATCATCGTGGGCCTGCTCTTCGCCTGCCACGGCGCCGCCTCGCTCTTCGGCGTCCTCGGCGGAGCGATGGGCGGCGGCACCGTCCCCACCGGCACCTGGCCCGGCTGGTACGCGGCCGTCATCCAGCTCGTCGGCGGCGCCCTCGTCACCCTCGGCCTCGGCACCCGCGCCGCGGCCTTCATAGCCTCCGGCTCGATGGCCTACGCGTACTTCAAGGTCCACCAGCCGGAGGCCCTGTGGCCGCTCCAGAACGGCGGCGAACCGTCCGCGATGTTCTGCTGGGCCATGCTGCTCCTGGTCTTCACCGGCTCCGGGGCACTCGGCCTCGACCGGCTCTTCACGGCACGCGGCGAGAGCAAGGCTCAGACGCCGGCCGCTTCGGCTTCGGCGTCCGAGCCGGAGCCTGCTGCGGCTTGATGCATTGCCTGCTTGATGCATTGCCTGCTTGATGGCTCGACTGCTTGATGGCTCGACTGCTTGATGGGGGGGTGCCGGCGCGCGAGTGCCGGTATCCCCTCAGCTCCCCCGGTGACCCGGCGACTCGAACGGCACCGTGAAGCACGCGATCCGGGCGCCCGCTCCGCCCGGCATCCCGTGCAGCACCACGGACCGCGCCCCTCCAGGCCTGAACTCCCAGCCCTGCCACGCGGTCGCCGCCCCCGCACCGTGCGCGTCCGTGGTGAAGTCGAGCCAGACCTCGTTCTCCGGGTTCGCATAGGCCGGGTCCTTCGACGGCCGCACCGGATCCTCGCGGTGCTGGTAGTGCCCGCCCGCCGCGGCCGAATCCCCGCCGCACTCCCCCTGGTGCACATGCGCGCCGTACGCGCGCCCCGCGGCCAGCCCCTCGACCCGCACGCTCACGCTCATGCGACCGTGCCCGCCACGCTGAACGACCTCGATCCGCGCCCCGGCAGGCACGAGCTTCATGTCGTACGTGACCGCGGGCGACGTCACGAAGGCGTTGGGCGGCGAGAACCGCGCCGCCTCCCGCACCCCGTAGCGAGCCGGCTCCGCCGCCCCACGGCCCGCCGACCAGCCGCCCGCAGTCCCGTGGCCCGCGATTCCGTTGCCGCCCGCCCCGCTGCCGGCCACCCCGCCGCCGGCCGCGAGCACGGCCGCCGCCACCGCTCCCGCCACGATTCCTGCCGCCATCGTCCGCTCCTCCAGCTCACGCTCTCCCGCTCGCGGGTCCTCCCGCTCCGTAGTTCGTACGGGGTTACCGGGGCGTACCGCGCGTGCGACGCGGCACCCGGGTGAACACGATGTGGAGAACACCTGAGCCCCTGGTGACCCTCCAGCCACAACCGAGGCGTACGCTGTACAGCTGTCATCAGCCGCCCCTGCCGCTCCCCGCGACATCGCGGCGTCAGTCGCTGACCGGGGAATGCACGAACACGGATCACGGGGAGTCGCGGTGCTGGAGAGTGTGGGGTCGCTGACCGGCGGTCCGTGGATCTACGCGGTGGTGGCCCTCTCGGTACTGCTCGACGTGTTCCTGCCCGTCCTGCCGAGCGGCGTCCTGATCATCACCGCGGCGACCGCCGCGGCGGCCGGCACGGGGACGGCGGCCGGGCAGGTGCCGCCCGAGGTGCCGTCCATCCTGGCGCTGATCCTCTCGGCGGCCACGGCGTCGGTACTGGGCGACCTGGTCGCGTACCGCATCGCCTGGCGCGGCGGCGAACGTCTCGACCGCGCGATCGCCCGCTCCCGCCGCCTGACCAGGGCCCAGGAACGTCTCGGCGGGGCGCTGACGCGCTCCAGCGGCGGCATCCTCGTGGTCATCGCCCGCTTCGCCCCGGCGGGCCGCTCGATCGTCTCGTTCGCGGCGGGCACGGCTCATCGCCGGGTCCGCGAGTTCCTGCCGTGGTCCGCCCTCGCGGGCGTGGCCTGGGCGGGCTACAGCGTGGCCCTCGGCTACTTCGGCGGCCAGTGGCTCGGCGCGAGCTGGCTGGCCACGGGGGTGTCACTGCTCGCGTTGTTCGCGGCGGGGGCGGGAGCGGCGTTCCTGATGCGGCGACCGGCGGCGGAACGGGCGAGCTGACCTACCCGCGGCCCGTCCCAGGCTCGCCCCGGGACCTGGCTCGGCCCCTCGCCTAGGCGGCCGGCTCCTGGGCCAACTGGCGTCCCTGGCCACGGATTTCGAGCCCGTCGAGCAGCTCGGCGGTCGCCTGGGCGACGACGTCGACGGCCCGGTCGAACACCTCCTTGTTGTGCGCGGCGGGCGCCCGGAAGCCGGACACCTTGCGCACGTACTGCAGGGCTGCGGCCCGGATCTCCTCCTCGGTGGCCTCTTCGGGGAGGACGGGCGGGCGAAGGGTCTTGATGCTGCGGCACATGCCTCCAGTCTCGCGCGCTCCGCCGCCCCCACGCACGCCTTCGCAAAGAACCTACGTTCGAAACACACGTACGAATGAACACGCCCGCCATCGCTCGCCTCAAGAAATCGAACAGGCGTAGCATTGCCGCGTGGCAGCGACCTATGACTTCCCGAGTGACCTCCTGGCGGGCCAGGAGGAGCTGCACCAGGTCAGGGCGGATCTCCTGACCCTCCTCAAGCGGCTTCCCTGGTCGGTGGACCCCCTCGACGGGTTCAACGACGACCACGGCTGGCGCAAGCGCGAGCGCCCCGCATCCCCTGGCTGGTCCCCGGACGAGCAGGCAGAGGTCGAAAAGCTACGACAGCGGGAGCGCGAGCTGGCGGTCTTCGTGACGTGCCACCGCTACTGGAAGGACATATCGGGCCCGGACAAGGTGGACGCCCGCATGCGCCTCAAGCGGACCCACGAGGCCGACACCCCGGAGTGACCGAACCCCAGCGGATCACCCCCAGCGACACTCAAGCCGCCTCGCGCATGGCGGCGGCCCACTCGACCACGAGCGCCTCGTACTCCACCCGTTCCTCCGCGCTCAACCGCCCCCCGGCGCGCAGCCAAAGGGCACGTATCTGCTCGTTCACCTCGGCGGCAGGCCGCACGGTCGCGGGTTCGGAAGTCGTGGCCATAACGTGAAGCCTACGTCCATGCACGTGAAGGATGCGTGAAACCCCCGCGGAGTGACGGAAGTTACGACGTCACGCGCACCGCGAGACGGCAACACACCCACCCCACGCAGACATTCCACGCTCCTCCGAGCCCACATAACGGAAGACCACTTCACAACTCCTTCACATGACACATAACGCCCCTTCTATGCACGTACCAACCCAAGGGGGACGCGACCGTGCGCACGCAGGCGTGTGCGCCCGTCGAGCGGACGTGGTCGGTAGCCGAGTGCCCAGGTCACCCCAGCCGTAGCGGCAGCCCCGGTGAACGGCCCATCTCGACTGCGCCCAGCCGTCATTGACCGTGGTTGACCGCACGATGTGGCACGGCTGTGGCACACGACCGCTTCGTGCCGAAGCAATGCGTCCGACCCGATGGGCTGCGGCTCAACGGTCCTTGACCTGTGTGAACTGTTCGCCGGAGTCCATGGACGTCCGCCTCGGTGTGGGGTCGTTGTAGCGCAGTCGGACACTCGGCCCGTGCGCCTACAGGCCGCGTAGTGCCTCGTACAGGTCGCCGTAGGCTGTCCAACAGTCGATGCTGCCGTCTTCGTACAGGCTGCCCATGTACCAGTCGTCGTCGCGGACTGGCTTCACGAGGCACAGACCGTGGAACCCGAGCACGATTTCTGGTTGCAGCACCTCGTCGGCTCCGTCGAAGGCCACCCACTTCACCGCCCTGTTCGGGTCCAGGACAACAGCCTCTTGGTCCCCGGATACGTCGGCGATCTGCTGAAGGGTCCACCCCGGGGGGAGTTGAGCGTCTGCCATCCACGGATGATCCCACCCGTCGGGTGTGGACCACCGCTTAGGAGCGAGGTGGGGTGATCGTGCGAGTGACCTGCACCTTCCTGACCCGGGCCGGGGTCCGGTTGCGCGCCCGCCAAGCGCCCCGATTCCCCGTGAGTCCCCGCCCGACATGGCGCGGGAGTGGCACACGCTCGCCCCTGGTCCTGCGCCCACTCGAAAAGCATGCGTGCGCCCTGCGGCATGACCCATGGGCCGGGGTACTGGGCCTGGCAGCCGGTGCAGCGCGCGACGTACGGGCCGACGTCCGGGTTGGTGAGGATGCCGTAGTGGCTTCGCGGAGGGCTGGTCCAAGGACCGCGACTATGCGACCACCACGCGGGAGCGCAACACCGGCGTACACAACCGATTCATCCTGCCGACGTACCGCGCGGTCCCGCTGCGGGAGATCACCACCTGCAGGTACGGCGCCGGCGTACAGACCTGATTGTGGCGGGGGTCGGCGCGGCCAGCGTCGCCAAGGCGTACCTCCGCGCGATCCTGCACACGGCCGTCGACGACGGACTGATCGAGCGCAACCCGTGCCGGATCAAAGGCGCCGGATCAGTCACGCACACTGGGACGCGCACGTCACCAGCGCATCTCGGCTGATACGAACCGTCGTTGACCGTGGTTGACCGCGTTATGTGGCACAGCTGTGGCACGCGGGCCCGGGGTGCGAGGTGCTGAGTCACGTGATGAGAAGCGCCCCATCTTGCCTGACGGCTACCCCATGGGGGAAACGAGTACGGTCAGGGGTCCATGACCTGCCCGTTCCTGGTGCGCCTCGGTAGCTGACCTGTCACTGGTTGTCGAGTCGGTCACTGCCGAGCCCCTTCGCACGGCCCACAGACGGCCCAGGAACGGAGCGCTGCCGCAGGGCACCTGGGGCTCGGTCACCAGCAGCGCCCCACGCTCCCGCGCTCATGCTCCGAGAACGGAGAAACCCCTGCTCATCGAGCAGGGGTTTCTTTTGCCAAGACGCAGGCTACTGGACTGTCTGCGCGACCGGCTGCGTGGTCGCGCCCGGCTGGCCCGTACCCGTGCCGGTGCCCGTACCCGTGCCGGTGCCCGTACCCGTGCTGGTGCCGGTGCCCGTGCTGGTGCCCGTGCCCGTGCCCGTACCCGTGCCCGTACCCGTGCTGGTGCCCGTGCCGGTGCTGGTGCCCGTACCCGTACCGGTGCCCGTGCCCGTGCCGGTGCTGGTGCCCGTACCCGTACCGGTGCCGGTGCCGGTGCCGGTGCCCGTACCGGTGCCCGTACCCGTACCCGTGCCGGTGCCCGTACCCGTGCCGGTACCGGTGCCGGTGCCCGTGCCCGTGCCCGTGCCCGTGCCGGTACCGGTGCCGGTGCCGGTGCCGGTGCCCGTGCCGGTGCCCGTACCCGTGCCGGTGCCCGTACCCGTGCCGGTGCCCGTACCGGTGCCCGTGCCCGTGGGCTGGCCCGTGGGCTGGCCCGTGGTCCCGCCACCCGAGGCATTGCCCTGACTAACATTCCCGTTGATTGTTGAATCAATTATTTGGTTGATTTGGTTGATTGTCTGGTTGACCACCGTTGCCGGCAGACCGAGGCTCTGCGCCTTGGCTTGTGCAGCGGCTGTGGCCTGCGCCCTCGCCTGCGCCGGGGAGGCGCCTCCACTTATGGCCGCTTTTGCTGCGCTCGTTCCGGCTGCTGCGACAGCGGACGCCCCAGCTGCGCTTCCTGCGGAATCCCCTCCTCCCGCACAGGACGCGGAACCTACAGAGAAAGGCCCTGCGCCTGTGACAGCCGTCGTGATACGGCCGTCAGAAGAGGAAGGCACGCTCATCCCTCCGGGCGAAACGGTGAATGTTCCGTTGGGAGCGAAACCCGCGCCTGTCAGGGTCCCTCCGGCGACCTGACATGATTCATTCGGGACAGCGGAGGCCGACCCCACCGAGCCGGCGGTAATTCCTCCGATGAGTGCGGCTATTGCGGCGGCACCGAGTGCTGCTTTCCTTCGCATGAAACTCTCCTTTGCCTGCGCTTCAACTCGGCGACTGGAGGAGTGTCAGTCCGGACAACAGCAGGCTAGCTCAGCCACTCCACGGGTGCATCTAGGGTTGCAAACACCAGTGGCGAGCATTAGCCTGACCACATTCACTTTGGGAGCATTGCTGAGCAACTCCTGGGTTGATTGATGAAGCGGGCAGGATATTCCCGTGACTACAACCAGACCCCTCTGACCCCTCTGACCTGCTGCGGATGAGCGGTGAGCCGACCCTCCCCAGCAACTTCAGTTGCCTATGAGGTGCCCACTCATTGGAAAATCTGGTTACCGTTAGGCCTGAAATTCCGGCGCTGCGGCCGTTGCCGGACGCAACATACCAATGTGCGCCTCCGGCGGGGACGGGAGCGGATTAAAATCTGCCGCAACAGTGGCGCCGCGGCAGGTTCCTTCGCCGTTCTCAAAGTTGAAGGCGACACTACATGCACCGGTCGCTTCCTCGACGCGAGAGGGATTTCGAAACATTCAATTGACCCCTTGGCCAATTCATCAGGACGCGGGCCGATTCACTTCCATACGCCGTGGCGACAGCATGAATAAGGCGACTCTACGTGCCATTTCTGCTGTCGCAGCAAATGCGAGCCGCCTTGATCTCTGCCATTCGACGATCGAATCAGTAACGCCCCCAGGCTAGAGCTGAAGCGAAACAGGCCTGACCGTCTGATACTCGGCCGGACCCGCTTCGGTAACTCCACACACGAGGCACTGGAGGCCCTTCAGCAGTCGGAGACTGTAGCCAAACCCCCCGGTCTAACCCCATTTGGCTAAATTCATTTTCCTAAACTAGTTGGGCTATCCCAGTGCTCCGCCACGTTAATGGTTCTAGCGCGTAGTAGCCGCGCCGGCATGTGCGGGTGGCTCCAGGCGCCGGGTGTTCCTGCTGGTCTCAGTCTTGCGGATCGAGACCCGTGGTGCCTGATGAGTCCCGTGTCGCCGCGAACGCCGGCCTGTGTGTGATCCGGCTGCATGACGCCCGGCACGGCACCGAGACCCTGCCAACCGCTGCAGGCGTGGCGCCCCGCGTCGTGATGGAGGTCCTCGGACACAGTCAGATCGCGGTCACGATGAACGTGTGCACGCACGTCGAGCAGGACACGCAGCGCGAGGCTGTCAGCCACATGGATCGGCTGCTCAGGCGGCGGCTCGACCGTGAGTGACCATGGGCGTTGATGTGAGCCCTGGATGTCAAAGACCCCCGACCGTAAACGGCCGGGGGTCTTTTCCCAGGTGGGCGCGGACGGTTTCGAACCGCCGACATCTGCCTTGTAAGGGCAGCGCTCTACCACTGAGCTACGCGCCCGGGATGATTCGACAGCCTACCTTGCCCGTGGCGGTACCCCGCAAACCCGTATCGTCCGGCAAAGTCCCGGGGCCCAGAGCGAACTATCCGGCCCGTGTGTTCGTCATTAACCGGTGGGAGAATGACAGCGGGCAGGGCGGATGAGTGCACGGCCGAGGGCAGCACGGGAGAGGGTAGTGACGGCGACACCACCGATGCGGCCGTATGCGTCGTCCATGCGACCGCGCGCCGCGCTTCGCGATCTGCTCGGGCTCGTCCTGCTTCCGCTGCCTCTCGTCGCCGTAGTCGTCGCTGCGGCGCCGGCCGCGTTCGCCGGGGGCGGCACCCGGCGCTGGTTCGGGCGCGGGGAGGGCCAGCGGGCGGAGGCGCAGGCCGCCAAGGACGCCGCCGCGGCCGCGTTCTACGAACTCGACACCGCCCAGCGCGATCTGCGGATCTCCATCGAGACCATCACGGCCGTCGACGACTCGCCCGCCGCGCGCCGCACCGTCTCCGACTTCGAGGCCCTCGGCCGGCGCATCGACGAGGCCAGCCTGCAGTACATCACCGCGGTGGACGCGCACGACCTCGACCGGGACGACCTGGAGGCCTCGGTCGCCTCGCGGGCACGCGCCGAGCTCAGCCGCGCCAAGGACGAGCTGAGCAAGGTGAAGCTGGACCTCGACCGGTTCTCGCAGGGCCTCGGGCCGCTGCTCGGGAAGGCCGAGACGCAGCTGGCGCGGCTGGCCCCCGCCGTCGAGCGGGCGCGGCAGGCGCTCCTTGCGGCGAGCAACTCACTGGACGCCGTGCGCGGCGCCGGGCTCAAGGCCGACGATCTCGCCGCCCGCCTCGCCGCCCTCGGCCCCGAGCTCACCCGGCTCAACCAGGGCGCGGGCCGGCACGGCGTGCCGGAGACCCTGGAGCGCGCCGAGCGGGTCGCGCGGGATGCGGAAGCCGTGCGGGCCGAGGCCCAGCGGCTGCCGGAGCGCGCCGCCGAGATCGACCGCCGCCTCGTCTCACTGCGGACGCGCGCGCAGGCCCTGACCACGCGGGCCGGGCAGGTCGAGCCCGTCCTGAGCGAGCTGCGCAGACGGTTCTCGGCCCAGTGCTGGCAGGACCTCCAGCATGTGCCGGAGCGCGCCGCGGAGAACGTACGGCAGGCGGAGCGGAAGCTGGCCGAGGCGCGTGCGGCGCGGGACGAGCAGCGCTGGCCGGACGCGACGTCGCTCCTGTCGACGGTGCGGGCCCTGCTGAACACGACGGACGAGGACGTGTCCGCCGCCTCCGACCGGCTGCACCGGCTGAACGCCGTGGCGAAGGACCCGCAGCAGGAGATCGACCGGACGCGGTTCGCCATCCGCGACGCGCAGCGGCTCGCCATGTCGGGACGCAGCACGCCCGAGCCGCGGCACGCCCGCCCCCTCGACGACTCCGTGGCCCGCCTCGACCGCGCCGTCGCCGCTCTTGAGGGCCGCCACCCCGATTACTGGCACTTCCTCACGGAGACGGAGGCCGTCCGGCAGACGGTCGCCCGCGTCGTCGCGCAGATCAGGGAGGACCGCGGCGCCCCCTCCTGAACTGCCGCGCTCCTGCCTGGCCTCCGGGCCCCGTCCCTGTTGGCGCCCTCGGGGCTACGGGCGGATCCTTGAGGTACGTACGTGCAAAGGAGGCGATCATGGCCACGCATGTACCCGAAATTCGCCCAGCCCCCCGGCTCCGGCATCCGCGTGTCGTTCTCGACGATCATCTGCCCGTCGACCACGGACTCAGCAAGGTCTACCGGATAGGCGCGGGCCTGATGGGGCTCGTGCTGGTCGCCTTCGGCATCCTGGGCCTCATCGACCAGATCGGATTCTTCGACACCGGCGGCGACAAGGTCACCGGCCTGAACACCAACGGTGCCCTCAGCGTCCTGTCGATCCTTTTCGGCGCTCTGTTGTTCGTCGGCATGGTCATCGGACGGAACGTCGCCTCGACGATCAACATGACCGTCGGCATCCTGTTCATCCTCAGCGGCTTCGTGAACCTCGCCCTGCTCCAGACCGACTACAACTTCCTCGCGTTCAAGATCCAGAACGTACTGTTCAGCTTCGTGGTCGGCGTGATGCTCATGGCCTTCGGGATGTACGGGCGCGTCAGCGGAACGCTGCCACACGACAACCCGTACTGGCGCGCGCGCCACCCGGTAACCGCCGCCCACGAGGACCGCGCCCGCGCCGCCCGGCATCCGCACCCCACCCTCGAGGCGACGAAGGCCCCCGGTGCCACCGAGGTCTCCGGCGCCACCGAGACCACCAAAATCACCGATGGTCCCGGACCGCCGAGAATAATTGATAAATAACCCGTCCACGTGCGAGGCTGCCCCCATGACGCGCAAGGACAGGGGCAGCTCTCGTACGGAGAGCCCGCGCACGGACAGCCCGAGCCGGGACAGCACGTCAGGGGTCTCGTACACCGGGCGCGGCGTCCACCGGATCGTCGTGGAGGCGCTCGCCCGGCGGATCTTCGACGGGACGTACGCGGAGGGGGATCTCCTCGATCTGCCGGGGCTGATGGCCGAGCTGGACGTCAGCCAGACCGTGCTGCGCGAGGCGATCAAGGTGCTGACCACCAAGGGTCTCCTGGACGCCCGGCAGAAGCGGGGGACGTTCATACGCCCGCGCGACGACTGGAACCTTCTCGACAGCGATGTGCTGCGCTGGACGATCGACTCCGGCGCGCCCGGCGCCTTCTTCACCGATCTCCTCGAGCTGCGCCGCGCCGTCGAACCCGCCGCGGCCGCGCTCGCCGCGCTGCACCGCACGGACGAGGATCTCGCCGCCCTCGACGCCGCACTCAGCGCGATGGCCGCCGCCGAGCAGACACCCGTGACCGCCGATCCCGTCATGACCGACAGCGACCCCGTTCTCGCCGTGCGCGCCGACGCCTCCTTCCACACGGCGCTCCTCACCGCCTCCGGCAACCCCTTCTTCGCGCAGATGCGGCGCGTCATCATCCCGGCCCTGGTCGTACGGGACCGGCTCGTGCACGCCGGACGGCACGAACACCCACTGCCCGCCCACGCCCTGGTCGCCGACCGCGTCCGCGCGCGCGACCAGGACGGCGCGTTCGCGGCGATGCTCGACGTGATCGAACTGTCCCGGCGCGGCCATCCCTGACACCTCGCCGCCGCCCCACCCCCGTAACACCCCGAGAGGAACCCCTACGTGAAGATCGCCCGCATCGAGACCTTCCTCGCCCCGCCCCGCTGGATGTTCGTCCGCGTGGAGACCGACGAAGGGGTCGTCGGCTGGGGTGAGCCCGTCGTCGAGGGGCGTGCGGAGCCCGTGCGGGCAGCCGTCGAGGTGCTCGCCGAGTACCTGGTCGGCCAGGACCCGCTGCGCATCGAGGACCACTGGCAGGTCATGACCAAGGGCGGTTTCTACCGCGGCGGGCCGGTCCTGTCGTCCGCCGTCGCCGGGCTCGACCAGGCCCTGTGGGACATCAAGGGCAAGACGTACGGGCAGCCGGTGCACCAGTTGCTCGGCGGGCCGGTGCGTGAGCGGATCCGGGCGTACGCCTGGGTGGGCGGTGACGAGCCGAGCGAGGTCAGGGACGCGGTCAGCGCCCAGGTCGAGGCCGGGTTCACGGCGGTGAAGATGAACGCCACCGGGCGCATGACGCCGCTCGCCACCCGCGAGGAGGTCCGCGCGTGCCTGCTGCGCGCGGAGACCGCCCGTGAAGTCCTGGGCGACGAACGGGATTTCGCGCTCGACTTCCACGGCCGCGTCTCCCCCGCGAACGCCCGCCGGCTGCTCCCCCTGCTCGCCGAGTACGCGCCCCTGTTCGTCGAGGAACCCGTCCTCTCCGACCACATGCAGGCCGTCCCCGATCTGGTGAACGCCTCCAACATCCCGATCGCGCTCGGCGAACGGCTGTTCACCCGACGGGAGTTCCTCGCCCCGCTCCAGGCAGGCGTCGCCGTGGTGCAGCCCGACATCTCGCACGCGGGCGGCATCTCCGAGCTGCGCCGCATCGCCGCGCTCGCCGAGATGTACGGGGCCCACATCGCGCCGCACTGCCCGCTCGGGCCCGTGGCCCTCGCCGCGAGCCTCCAGGTCGCCTTCACCACACCGAACTTCCTCATCCAGGAGCAGTCGATCGGCATCCACTACAACAAGGACGCCGAGCTCCTCGACTACGTATCCGACCGCGAGCCGTTCCGCTTCGTCGCGGGCTCGCTGCTGCGCACGGAACGGCCCGGCCTCGGCGTGGACATCGACGAGGCGGCCGTACGCGCGGCCGACGCCAAGGGCCACGCCTGGCGCAACCCCCTGTGGCGGTACGAGGACGGCTCGTTCGCCGAGTGGTGACCCATGAAACGCCCTACGAAACGCCCAACCATGAAAGGAACCGAGGAGGAGCACGATGGACTTCACTACCGCACTGCGCGCCGAGCGCCTCGTGGCGATCGTCCGGGGAAGCGACGCCGACGCGTCGTTCCGTACGGTCATGGCCCTGGCCGAGGCCGGAATCCCGCTGGTGGAGGTGTCCCTCAGCGGCCGTGACGCCCTCGACGTGATCCGCAGGGCGCGGGCCGAGCTCGGCGACGACGTCTGGCTCGGTGCCGGCACGGTGCTGACCGCCGAGGCCGCCCGCGAGGCTGCCGCCGCCGGGGCGAACCTCATTGTGACGCCCGGGCTGGGCGCCGGGGTCGACGAGTCGCTGCGGCAGGGCCTGCCCGTGCTCGCCGGGGTACTCACGCCGACCGACGTCATCGCGGCCGAGGCGTCCAGGGCGACGGCCCTGAAGATCTTCCCGGCATCGGCGATGGGCGGCCCGTCGTACCTGAAGGCGCTGCGGGGGCCGTTCCCCCGAACGCCGTTCGTGCCGGTGGGCGGGGTCGACGCAGCGGCGGCGACCGCCTATCTGGAGAACGGCGCCATCGCGGTCGGGGTCGGCTCACCCCTCATCGGCGACGCGGCGGACGGCGGGGACCTGGGTCAACTGCGCAAGCGGGCGACCGAGTTCAAGGCGGTGTGCGGATGACGACGCCGAGTTCGGCGAGCCCCGCTCCAGCCGGGGCCCCCGCCTCCCCCATCGACGTACTCACCTTCGGCGAGACCATGGTCGCGCTGCGCGGCCACGGTCCGTTCAAGCTGGGCGGCTCGATGGACCTGTCCGTGGCGGGCGCCGAGTCGAACGTCGCCATCGGTCTCACCCGGCTCGGCCACAGCGTCCGCTGGGCGGGCGCGGTCGGCGCCGACGAGGCGGGCGAACTGGTCCTGCGCACGCTGCGCGCCGAGGGCGTCGACACATCCTGTGTCACCCGTGACACCGGCGCCCCTACGGGTCTGATCCTGTTCGAGCCGCGGCTGCCCGAGGTGACGCGGGTGCAGTACTACCGTGCGGGCTCGGCGGGTTCGCGGCTCGACGCCGACCGCGTCGAGCGGGCCTTCGCCGCGGGTCCGCCGCCCCGCGTCCTGCATCTGACGGGGATCACGCCCGCGCTCAGCACCTCCGCGCGCGACGCGTGCCGGCGCGCCCTGCGGCTCGCCCGCGAACACAGCGTTCCGGTCAGCCTGGACGCCAACTACCGCTCCCGGCTGTGGAGTTCGGAGGCGGCTGCCGCGGAACTGCGCGACTGGATGCCGTACGTCGATGTCCTCATCGCCTCCGACGACGAGCTGCCGCTGTGCGCGGCGCCCGGGCCCGACCCGGTCAAGGACCTCCTCGATCTCGGGGTGCGCGAGGTCGTCGTCAAGCTCGGCGCCGACGGGGCGATCGCCCACTCGGCCGACGGTGAGCTACGTGTCCCGGCGCGGCCGGTGCGCGCCGTGGACGCGGTCGGGGCCGGTGACGCCTTCGTCGCCGGCTATCTCTCCGCGCTCCTCGACGGCGAGGACACCGCCGGGCGCCTCGACCGGGCGGTGACGACGGGCGCCTTCGCGGTCGCGCAGCCGGGCGACTGGGAGGGGGCACCCACACGGGCGGAACTCGGGCT
Organism: Streptomyces sp. NBC_01003; assembly: GCF_045162695.1. NCBI lineage: Bacteria > Bacillati > Actinomycetota > Actinomycetes > Kitasatosporales > Streptomycetaceae > Streptomyces > Streptomyces sp. NBC_01003. The sequence goes on along the minus strand of NZ_CP108707.1, from coordinate 6,880,066 downwards.
GCTCGGGGCGGGCCGAGGCACGGTCGTACGCTGACGCCCGCGGGGCACGGCCAGCTAACCTGTGCCCATGCCACGCTACGAGTACCGCTGCCGGACCTGCGGCGACACGTTCGAACTGAGCCGCCCCATGGCCGAGTCCTCGGCCCCCGCGGACTGCCCCGCCGGCCACGACGACACGGTGAAGCTGCTGTCGACCGTCGCCGTGGGCGGCACGACATCGGCCGCCGCACCGGCCCGCCCCGCCGGCGGCGGAGGCGGGGGCTGCTGCGGCGGGGGTTGCTGCGGGTGAACGTACGGGTCCCTCAGGGGTACGTACGCGGCTGCCGGACCCTCTCGACCAGCTCCCGCAGGATCGTCTCGCCCGCCGCGACGCCCCGGTCCTCCAGGGCCATGACGTGCGGCGCCGTCCAGCCCGCGTCCGCCAGCTCGCCGTGGCCGGGGCGCCAGGCGTGGTCGGCCGCGAGGAGCAGGTCCGCGTCGAGCAGGGAGTCGCCGGCCGCGAGCGTGAGGTCGGCGCCGGAGCGGCGGGCCACCTCGTGCATGGCCGCGCTCTTGGTGAGCGGCTTCGGCACGGCGTAGATCTTTCGGCCCTGGAGGGAGACCGTCCAGCCGCGGCGCTCCGCCCAGACCGCGAGTTCTTTGACCCAGCCCTCCGGGAGCAGGGACCGCTCGACCACGAGATACGCGAAGAGGCCCTCGGCGACGCGCTCCTTCAGGAGCCACGCCGGGTCGGCCGTCCGCACCAGATGCGCCCTCACCTCGTCGAGCGGCGCGCACTCCGCGGCCAGCCGCTCGTCGACAGCGGCCCGCCAGTCCGGGTCGGAAACGCCGTCCACCAGCAGGTGACCGCCGTTGGCGCAGATCGCGAACTGCGGTGCGGGGCCCGGGAGATGGATGCGCCCGTACTGCTCACGGGTGCGGGTCGTGGTCGGGACGAAGAGAGCGCTGCGGCCGAGTTCGCCGAGCAGCTCGGCCGCGTCCTCGGTGACGTAGGAGAGGGGCTTGCCCTCGTAGACCTCGACGCACAGCAGGCGCGGCGCCTGCGCGTCGGGCACGGTCAGGCCGAGGGCTGCGGCGGAGTAGATCAGGGTGCGGTCGAGGTCACTGGCGACCAGGGTGACGGGCGTGGCGCTCACTTCGCGGCCACCGCCTTGCCGTCCGCGCCGGTGGCGCCCCGCGTGTACTTCGGGTGGATCAACCCGACGCAGGTGTAGGGGAGTTCGGCGACCTCCTCGACCGGTACCCCGCGCTGCTCGGCGAGCAGGCGTACGTGGTCGAGGTCGGCGCCGGCGCCGGTGCGGGCGAGTATCTTCCACGGGACACGGCGCAGCAGCACGCGGGTCGTCTCGCCGACGCCGGGCTTCACCAGGTTCACGTCGTGGATCTCGTACTCCTCACTGATCCGCTCGACGGCCGCCCAGCCCTCCCAGGTGGGCGCGCGGTCGGCGGAGAGCATCTCCTTGACCTGGGCGTCCACGGCGTCGGCGACCTCGTCGAAGCAGGCCTCGACGGTGTCGAGGAAGTGCGTCGAGACATCCGCCTCCGCGAGCTCGCGGTAGAACTTGCCGCCGTGGAAGTCGTTCGGCCCGACGAGGTCGGCGCGCAGCACCGTACGCGATATCAGCCCGGAGACCGTCGAGTTGAGGCACGCGGACGGGATGAGGAAGTCCTCGCGGGTGCCGTAGGTACGCACGCAGGACCCGGGGTCGGCGAGCACCGCGATCTCCGGGTCGAACCCGGGGCCGCCCTCATTTCGCTGATGGGTCTTGAGTGCTTCGGCCAGTTCGCGGGTGATCGCGCCCTTGCCGGTCCAGCCGTCGACGAAGACGACATCGGCCGGGTCGTGGTGGGCGGCGAGCCAGCGCAGCGCGTTCGCGTCGATGCCGCGGCCGCGGACGATCGAAACGGCGTAGTGCGGCAGGTCGAGGCCGCGCCGCGCCTGCGCCCAGCGGCGCATCAGCACGCCGACGGGCGTCCCGGCGCGGGCGAGCGAGACGAGCACGGGACGCGGGGACCGTTCCGCGAGCACGGTCTCGGTCACGACGCCGACCGCCTGCGCGATCCGCGCGGCCGAGACCTCGAGGGCGGACTGGAACAGCGCCTGGTACTCGGCGCTCGGCTGGTACTCGACGGGCAGCGACTCGGCGTAGTGCGCGCCACCGCCCTGTATCGCCTCCTCGCGCTCCTCGGTCGGCGCCTCCAGCTCGACGTCCGAGAGGTCCTGGAGCAGCCAGCCGACCTCGTCGGGCGCGTACGAGGAGAAGGCGGGGCCGCGGAGGGGCTCGGGGAGCGTGGGGGACACGAGGGGCCTTTCGGGGGCGGTCCCCTGGGGGACGTAGGAAGGCACGACGGCGAGCAGCACGCGCGGGGTGTGCTCGGCGAGTCGCGCCAAAAGGCCGTCCGGGGCGTGCAGTTGGGGCGTGTCCGCGGTGGAGTCGACGACGGCGACGATCGCGTCGAAGTCACCGCCCACGACGTTGTACGCGTAGCGCTCGCCCGGCCCGTCGGCCGGGTCGTCGTGGGCGGGGAAGACGAGTCGCGTACGGATCGCGTAGCCGGGGTCGTCGACGGCGAGGACCGGCGAACGGGTCGTGGTGGAGTAGCGCACCTGCGCCCGCGTGCTCTTCTCGACCTCGCGGGCCAGGGCGAGCGGCGCGTACATCAGCTCCTCGAAACCGAGGACGAGTACGCGGCGGGCGTCCCCCAGGGGCGCGCTCAGGCGGGCGGCCATCGCGGGGAGCGCCGCGTCGAGCGCCGCGCGGTGCTCCGGCGTGAAGCCGTGCCGGCCTCCGTCGGGCACGGACGCGGGCCAGCCGAGGTCCACGCGGGTCACGCTGCCCGGCTCACTGCCCGGCTCTGTGGGCGGCTCGCCGCCCGGCCCTGTGCGCTCCGTCGGGGTCTCGGCGAGGGACTCGTGGTGGGCGACGAGCGCCTGCCCCTTGGCGAGGACGCCGTCGGGGAGCTTGACGGTGCCGGACGCCGACGCGACCAGGTCGACGCGGGCGCCGATCTCACGGGCGAAGTCGGCCAGGCGGCCCCGGTCGTCGGGCGAACGCATGTCGACGAGGGCGACGATGACGTAGTGCCCGCGCGGGTAGCGCTCGTGCAGGGCGCGGATCGTGTTGAGGACCGTATTGCCCGTGGAGAACTCGTCGTCGACGAGGACGAGCGCCCCGTCGCCCGCGAGCAGCCGGGGGTCCTCCGGCAGCAGCAGATGCGAGGTGGCGTGCGAGTGGGACTCCTCGAAGCCGCCCGCGCGCGCCACCCCGTCGACGGGGCGCCGCGTCGAGTGCAGATAGGGCGCGAGGCCCAGGCCGTCGGCGACGGAGTGCCCGAGACCCGTCGCCGTCTCGGCGTATCCGAGCACGACCGCCTGCCGCGCCGCGTCGTCGCCGAGCAGCTCGCGCACCCGCAGACCGAGGTCGTACCCGGCACGCCAGACCACGGCCGGCGACTGGGGCACGTGCTTGCCGAGGACGTTCGACACGAGCAGATGGGCCCGCTTGGGATTGCGGCGCAGGGCAAGGCCCAGCAGCCCGGATATCTCCTCGTCACCGACGAGCTCGACCCCGAGCCGCTGTGCGACCCATGTCCCCGACCAGACCACTTCGCCCCTTTTCGTTGCTTTCATCATGACTCGCGCGCTCGTCACGCGGGCAGGCCGGCGTTGAGCAGCTCCACGAAGCCGACGTCCTCACGGGCGACGCCGAAGACCTCCGCCCGCTGGAGGGTCCGCTCGGCCCAGGCCCGGTGCGGCTTCACTTCATTCATCTTGTTCGTGTACGCGGATCTGAGGACGCCACCGCCACCGCGCTCGGGCCGCAGGATGTCCTGGGCGTCGCCGTACTCCTCGTGACTGACCACGGACAGCGCGTGCACGGGCATCACGTGCGAGGGGTGGATACAGGTCTTGCCGAGCAGGCCGTTGGCCCGGTCCAGCTCGATCTCGCGCAGCAGGCCGTCCATGTCGTGCTCGATGAGGGCCTGGCGCAGCTCGACGGCCCGGCTCTCCAGGAAGGGGCTGCGGCGCAGCTGCGGCTTGAACATCCGCTCCTGGTGACGGAAGTACTCCCAGACGGGCCCGGTCACGGTGAAGCCGGTGCCGTCGGCCCGGCCGAGCAGATTGACCACGTCCCCGATCACGGAGGCCACGATCTGGACGTCGTACGCGGTCATGTCCGGCGGCCTGCGCAGCCCGTACGCGGAGCAGAAGTCGGTCACGCCGAGGCGCAGGGCCAGGACGCGGTCGCGGTACTTGTCTACGGTACGGGCGATCCCGGCGAGGGTCTCGCCCCGCGTCTCCAGGTGCAGGAGCTCGGGCGACTCCAGGACGGGCATCGCGAAGAGGCGCCGTCCGGTGGCCGCCTCGGCGGAGGAGAGCGCCTCCAGGAACGGCACGCCCCGCTCCTCGGTGAACTTCGGCAGTACGAATCCGGACAGCAGTCGCGCGGCGGGGCCGAGGCGACGGACGAGGTCGGTGATCTGTCCGGCGGCGCGGACACGGACGAACAGCAGCGGAGGCTGCGCGTCCGGCCGGGCCGCGAGGTCGGCGAACTGCCCGACCAGGTTCTCCTCGGCGTCCGCAACCTCCGCGTCGTCGATCGAGTCCTCCAGGCACAGCACCATCGAGACGACACCCCGGCCCGCCTGCTTGAGGACGTCGTCGGCGAGGCGCGGCCGCGTGGCCGGGCTGTAGAGCGTGGCTCCGAGGGCCGCCGCGAGCATGCGGGGCGACGAGTCCGCGGTGAAGTCACCGGGCTCCCGGTGGAACAGGTGCTGCCGCACCTCAGGGGCGATATGCCCGAAATGACGCATGAGACTCCCCCGTCGTGCCGCTCTGGCCCGAATTTAAGTGGCCGGTAATAGTACGTAGGGATCCATGTCAAGGGTTCCCATCGGGCATGAAATTCAGGTAACCCACCCATGTCGAGTATGTCCCTCGTCCCACAGTCTCGGGCCCCCGCGTTGTCCTGGCCAGGACAGGGAAGGCAGGATGACCGCATGACGCACGCGATGCTGAAGGGGTCGAACGTCCCGCTCGAGGCCACGGCGGTCCGCGCCGTGCTGCGCTGGGCCACCGGCCAGGGCGTGCCCGACGTCGACGCCTCGGCGCTGCTCCTCGGCCCCGACGGTCGCGTACGGTCCGACGAGGACTTCGTCTTCTACAACCAGCCCCGGCACCCCTCGGGCAAGGTCTGGCGGCTCGGCAAGAAGCGCGTCGCCGACGGACTCACCGACACGATCCAGTCGGACCTGGCGGGCCTCGGCCCCGAGGTCGGCCGCGTCCTCCTCGTCGCCTCGGCGGACGACGTCCCTTTCGACCGTGTACCCGCCCTGCGGATCCTGATCTACGACGCCGCGGCCGCGGAGGGCGAGCCCCTCGCCCGCTTCGACGTGAAGCCGGAGACGGGCGCCGAGACGGCGCTGATCTGCGGCGAGCTGTACCGGCGCGGTGAGGGCTGGAAGTTCCGGGCCCTGGGCGAGGGCTACTCGAACGGTCTGGTCGGCCTGGCGACCGATTTCGGCATCTCGGTGGACGAGTCGGAGCCGGCGCCGGACCTTCAGGCGTCGTCGCCTCCGGGCCCGATGCCGGCCGCCGAGCCGTCGTTCCCGCCTCCGGCCCCCGACACCTCGTTCATGGGGTCGGGGTCGGATTGGGGATCAGGCTCGGGGTCGGATGCGGGTTCGGGCTACGGGTATCCGCAGGCGCCCACGCAGCAGCCCATCGCCGCGTCGCTCCCTCAGCCCGCGCCCCAGCCCGTCTCCCAGCCCTCGTACGGGTACCCGCCAGCGGCGCCCACGCAGCCCGCGCCGCTGGTGATGCCGGTGCCGACGACGGAGCCCGCGTACGGCTATCCGCAGCCGGTGCAGCCGCTGCCCGACCCGAACTTCGCCCTGCCGCCGCAGGGCCCGCAGTTCATCTCACGCTGAGCCCACGACCGGCCCCGGGCGACTCGGGGCCGGATCGGGCGACGGAACAGGGCCCCGGCGTCTGATCTGCCGGAGATGCCCTAGCGCTCCCCGACCTTGGACTTGTACCCCCGGCCCCACTGAAGGCCCCACCCGTACAGCCGGTCCAGCTCGGCCTGGAACCCGTACACGAACTTCACCTCGCGTCGCACGATCAGCTCACCCTTGACGTTCTCGATCGTGACGACGGCGCAGGAGCGGGCCTGCGGGGCGCGCTCGTCGAGACTGATCTCGACGCGCGGACCGTTGCTCGGGTAGAGCGTGACGTGGGCGTGCGTACGGTCGAACGCCGGTGTCTGGTCGTAGATGTAGACGAAGACAAGCAGTCGCTTGATGGACTCGCGATGGTCGAGATTGACGTAGATCGTCTCACCCGACGCCGAGCCGAAGCGGTCGTCCCCGCTGAGCTTCACGTACGGCGGCGCGTTGAGCGCGCCGAAGAAGCTGCCGAGCGGCTGGACCACGCCCTTCTCCCCGTCGGTCAGCTCATACAGACAGCCGAGGTCGAGGTCCACATTGACCATGCTCTGCGTATGGGCCTGCACCACATCGGGCTTGAACAGCTTGAAGGGGTGCCTCAGCAGGCTCTCGCGTTCCGGGCCGCCGATGTCCGAAGTCCGCATCCGCCAGGACAGGTTGATACGCAGATTTCCGGTGGCCGCCCCCTGTTTGGTGAGCGAGACGACCGGGTGCCGCTTGGTGAGTTCGATGGAGTTCGACGCGGCGCTGCCCGACTCGAAATCCGCCGCACGCCCCCGCCACAGTCCGTCCCAGAAGGACATTTCGCCCCCAAGTGCCCATGTTTCGTGGTCCAGTTACGCCGACGGGGCGGCCGGTGAGGAGTTCTCCTCGCAGACCGCCCCGCTCACAGCGTTCCAGGATCAGAGCCCGGACGAAACCTCAGTCTTCTCGCCCGAGGCCGTCGCTTTTCCCTCAGCGGCCGCGATTCGCGAGTTGCGGCGCACCGACGACCAGAACGACCAGGCGATCAGGATGACGCCGATCATGCCCGTGATGACCTCGTGGATCTCGTACTGGATCGTGATCATGAGGATCACGGCGAGGGCGCCGATCGCGTAATGCGCGCCGTGCTCCAGGTACACGTAGTCGTCCAGGGTGCCCTGGCGGACCAGGTAGACCGTGAGCGAACGGACGTACATGGCACCGATGCCGAGGCCGAGAGCCATCAGCACGATGTCGTTGGTGATGGCGAAGGCGCCGATGACGCCGTCGAAGGAGAACGACGCGTCCAGGACCTCAAGGTAGAGGAACATGAAGAACGCGGCCTTGCCCGCCATCACTATGGCCGGCGCGGCCTTTCCGCTCTTCCTGGCCTCTTCCTCAGCCTCGTGCTCACGCTCCTCTTCCTCCTCCAGGCGGTTCTCGAAGAAGCCGGAGAGCCCGCCCACGATGAGATACGTGATCAGACCGGCGATGCCGGAGATGAGCACCGTCTCTGCCTTGTCCACATGGACGCCGCCGTGCTGGTGGGCGTGCGTGGCCACGGTGAACGAGGAGATCAGGAGCACGATCATCGCGATGCAGACCGACAGCATGTCGACCTTGCCGAGCTTGGCGAGCGGACGCTCGATCCAGCGCAGCCACTGGACGTCCCGCTCCTCGAAGACGAAGTCGAGGAAGATCATCAACAGGAACATGCCACCGAACGCGGCGATCGACGGGTGCGCGTCGGTCACCAGCTGCTGGTACTTGTCCTTGTCGTTGAGCGCGAGCTTGACCGCCTCGATGGGGCCGAGCTTGGCACTGACCGCGACGATCACGACGGGGAAGACCAGTCGCATACCGAAGACGGCGATCAGCACACCGACCGTCAGGAAGATCTTCTGCCAGAAGGCATTCATCTTCTTCAGGATTCCGGCATTGATCACCGCGTTGTCGAAGGACAGCGAGATCTCGAGAACGGCAAGGATCGCGACGACCCCGAATGCTGTCCATCCGTCGTAGAACACAGCCGCGACCAGGCCGAGCGCAGTAATTGCGAACGACCAGCCGAAGGTTTTCAAAACCACTGGCTACCCCATCAGGTGTGTACGGGTCTCCCCCGCGCCGGTAGGACGGGGCTCCCCCGCTCCGCGCACGGCTTTACGAAACATTGACCCCGAAGTCTAGAGCGATGCCGCGAAGGCCCGACGCGTACCCCTGCCCAACGGCGCGGAACTTCCATTCGCCGCCGTACCGGTACACCTCGCCGAAGATCATCGCGGTCTCCGTGGACGCGTCCTCGCTCAGGTCGTAGCGGGCGAGTTCCTGGCCGTCGGCCTGATTGACCACGCGGATGAACGCGTTGCTGACCTGGCCGAACGTCTGCCCTCGGTTGTCCGCGTCATGGATCGAGACCGGGAAGACGATCTTGTCGCAGAACGCCGGCACCTTGGACAGGTCGATCAGGATCGACTCGTCGTCACCCTCGCCCTCACCGGTGAGGTTGTCGCCGGTGTGCTCGACGGAGCCGTCCGGGCTGGTGAGCTGGTTGTAGAAGATGAACCACTCGTCGCCGAGCACCCGGCCGTCCTTGCACAGCAGCGCGCTGGCGTCGAGGTCGAAGTCGGCTCCGGTGGTGGAACGCGCGTCCCAGCCGAGTCCGATCAGCACCTGTGTGAGGTTCGGTGCGGCCTTGGAGAGGGAGACATTGCCCCCCTTGGCGAGCGTGACACCCATGATCGTGATCCTCCCCGGTGTGATGTCGCTTGAGTTGTCTAGCGCGTCCGGCGCCGCACTCACGTGCGACGCCGGACGGTCATACGGTCGTGCTCGGCTCAGACATTGACGCCGAAGTCCTGCGCGATGCCGCGCAGACCCGAGGCGTAGCCCTGGCCGATGGCGCGGAACTTCCACTCCGCGCCGTTCCTGTACAGCTCGCCGAAGACCATGGCGGTCTCCGTCGAGGCGTCCTCGGAGAGGTCGTACCGGGCGATTTCCGCGCCGCCCGCCTGGTTCACGACGCGGATGAACGCGTTGCGCACCTGGCCGAACGACTGCTGGCGGTTCTCGGCGTCGTAGATCGAGACCGGGAACACGATCTTGTCCACATCGGCCGGGACGCCGGCGAGGTTGACCTTGAGCTGCTCGTCGTCACCCTCGCCTTCACCCGTGGTGTTGTCGCCGGTGTGCTCGACCGAGCCGTCCGGGCTCTTCAGGTTGTTGAAGAACACGAAGTTGGCGTCACTGCTGACCTTGCCCTCCGTGTTCGTCAGGATGGCGCTGGCGTCAAGGTCGAAGTCCGTGCCCGTGGTGGTACGAACGTCCCACCCGAGGCCGATGATGACCGCGGTCAGGCCAGGAGCCTCCTTGGTCAGCGATACGTTGCCGCCCTTGCTGAGGCTGACTCCCACGAGTCCTCCCATTGGTGTCGGGGGCGGGGAGCCCCGTCGTGCATTGGTATCGGATCAACGTCTGGATCCTAGTGACCGGTTCCCGGCAGCCACAGGCTCCGCACCCGAAGAATCCCAGGGTGTCATCCCCGGGACATCCCCGAGAGATGCGCGGAGCACGCCCTTGTGACCCCTGAGGGGTCAGAGGGTGTCGATCGCCTTGACGTATTCGTTGAGGTCGCGGGCGTCCGGCAGGCCGTTGACGACGGTCCAGCGGACCACGCCCTCCTTGTCGATGATGAAGGTGCCGCGCACCGCGCAGCCCTTCTCCTCGTCGAAGACGCCGTACGCGCGCGAGGCCTCGCCGTGCGGCCAGAAGTCCGACAGGAGCGGGTACTCCAGGCCCTCCTGCTCGGCGAAGACGCGCAGGCTGAACGGCGAGTCGTTGGACACGGCGAGCAGCTGGACGTCGTCGTTGACGAACTTCGGCAGCTCGTCGCGCAGGGCGCACAGCTCGCCGGTGCAGACGCCGGTGAAGGCGAACGGGTAGAAGAGCAGCACCACGTTCTTCTCACCCCGGAAGTCCGAGAGCCGCACGGTCTCGCCGTGCTGCGTCTTGAGCTCGAAATCCGGAGCCTTCGTGCCGACCTCGATCGTCATGGTCAAGCTTTCCTTCCGTGGAGCCGTTCGGGTGAGGCCCAGCCTAGGCGCCGAAGGCGGTCTCCCCGCGTGGGGGCCTCGCGCGTGGCCCGGGCAAAGCGTGCGGCCCCCGTCGACGCGTCATGGCGTCGGCGGGGGCCGCACGGAGTGTCTGCTGGGGTCTTTCGTCGGCTAGCGCTTCTTGGCGGCCGCCTTCGGCGTGACGAGGCGGCTGCCCGCCCAGTCCTTGCCCGCGTTGATGCTCTTGGTCTGCGAGAGACCCGCGGTCTGCGCGGCTTCGTTGATGTCGCTCGGCTCGACATAGCCGTCGCGGCCGGTCTTCGGGGTCAGCAGCCAGACAGGGGCACCGTCGTCGACCAGCTGGCTGGCGTCTACCAACGCGTCCGTCAGATCGCCGTCGTCCTCGCGGAACCACAGCACCACCGCGTCAGCGACGTCGTCGTAGTCCTCGTCGACGAGCTCGCTGCCGATGACTTCCTCAATGGACTCGCGGAGCTCCTGGTCGACGTCGTCGTCGAAGCCGATCTCCTGGACCACCTGCTCGGGCTGGAAACCCAGCCTCGCGGCAGGGTTGGTCCGCTCCTCCGCGTGGTCCGCGGTCGCGCTCACGGATTGCCTCCTGATCATGTTTACGAAGTTGTCTGCGGCTTCGCGCGTGCGCGAAGCGTTGGCCGTAGTCCACACGGGCGGGGCGGATCGCGCAAGTACCCGGCCCCCGAGACCGCCGAAACGGTGACGTTCCAGGCGGTGTCACCGCATCTTCCGTCAAGGATCCCCGCAGGCCGGTGATGTATGCCACACCGATCTGCCGGATTTGCCCACCCTGTGGATGACCGTCGTCCACCTCGGCCGAACGGCCTCACGAAACTGGTGAACCACATGAGCGTATCGTTCTGATTTGGCCGCACCCGTCCGGGGAACCCCGGGGAATCACTCCGATTACCTCGCGGTAGAGATGACGATTGCGTTCCCGAGGTACACGATGGGGAGCGGCGCAGCCCCATTGCACCCCAATTGCACATCTCGACCGACAGTGAAGGAACAGCGTGGTTTCCGGATCCGATCGCAATCCGATCATCATTGGCGGCCTCCCCAGCCAGGTCCCGGACTTCGATCCCGAAGAGACCCAGGAATGGCTCGACTCCCTCGACGCCGCCGTCGACGAGCGCGGGCGCGAGCGGGCCCGCTTCCTGATGCTCCGGCTGATCGAGCGCGCCCGCGAGAAGCGCGTGGCCGTGCCCGAGATGCGCAGCACGGACTACATCAACACGATCGCGACCAAGGACGAGCCCTTCTTCCCCGGCAACGAGGAGATCGAGCGCAAAATCCTCAACGCGACCCGCTGGAACGCCGCGGTGATGGTCTCCCGCGCCCAGCGCCCCGGCATCGGGGTCGGCGGCCACATCGCCACCTTCGCCTCCTCCGCCTCGCTCTACGACGTGGGCTTCAACCACTTCTTCCGCGGCAAGGACGACGGCACGGGCGGCGATCAGATCTTCTTCCAGGGCCATGCGTCGCCGGGCATCTACGCCCGCGCTTATCTCCTGGACCGCCTCACCGAGGGCCAGCTCGACTCGTTCCGCCAGGAGAAGTCGAAGGCTCCGTACGGCCTGTCGTCGTACCCGCACCCCCGACTGATGCCGGACTTCTGGGAGTTCCCCACCGTCTCCATGGGCCTCGGCCCGCTGGGCGCGATCTTCCAGGCGCGGATGAACCGCTACATGCAGGCCCGCGACATCGCCGACACCTCCGCGTCGCACGTCTGGGCGTTCCTCGGCGACGGCGAGATGGACGAGCCGGAGTCGCTCGGCCAGCTGTCGATCGCGGCCCGCGAGGGCCTCGACAACCTGACCTTCGTGGTGAACTGCAACCTGCAGCGCCTCGACGGCCCGGTCCGCGGCAACGGCAAGATCATCCAGGAGCTCGAGTCGCAGTTCCGCGGCGCCGGCTGGAACGTCATCAAGCTGGTCTGGGACCGCAGTTGGGACCCGCTGCTCGCGCAGGACCGCGACGGCGTCCTGGTGAACAAGCTGAACACCACGCCCGACGGCCAGTTCCAGACGTATGCCACCGAGCCCGGCTCGTACATTCGCGACCACTTCTTCGGTGGCGACCACCGGCTGCGCGCGATGGTCGAGAACATGACCGACGACCAGATCCTGCACCTGGGGCGCGGCGGGCACGACCACAAGAAGATCTTCGCGGCCTTCCAGGCGGCCAAGGAGCACAAGGGCCAGCCGACGGTCATCCTGGCGCAGACGGTCAAGGGCTGGACCCTCGGCCCCAACTTCGAGGGCCGCAACGCGACCCACCAGATGAAGAAGCTGACGGTCGACGACCTCAAGGGCTTCCGCGACCGTCTGCACCTGCCGATCACCGACAAGCAGCTCGAGGACGGCGCCCCGCCGTATTACCACCCGGGCCACGACTCGGAGGAGATCCAGTACATGCACGACCGCCGGCACGCGCTCGGCGGCTATGTGCCGACCCGCGTCGTGCGGTCCAAGCCGCTTCCGCTCCCCGACGACAAGACGTACGCGAGCGTGAAGAAGGGCTCCGGCCAGCAGTCGATCGCCACCACCATGGCCTTCGTCCGACTGCTCAAGGACCTCATGCGGGACAAGGAGATCGGTCGGCGCTTCGTCCTGATCGCGCCGGACGAGTACCGCACGTTCGGCATGGACTCGTTCTTCCCGAGCGCGAAGATCTACAACCCGCTCGGCCAGCAGTACGAGTCCGTGGACCGCGATCTGCTGCTCGCGTACAAGGAGTCGCCGACGGGCCAGATGCTGCACGACGGCATCTCCGAGGCGGGCTGCACGGCCTCGCTGATCGCCGCGGGATCGGCGTACGCGACGCACGGCGAGCCGCTGATCCCGGTCTACGTCTTCTACTCGATGTTCGGTTTCCAGCGCACCGGCGACCAGTTCTGGCAGATGGCCGACCAGCTGGCGCGCGGTTTCGTGCTGGGGGCGACCGCCGGCCGGACGACCCTGACTGGTGAGGGTCTGCAGCACGCCGACGGCCACTCGCAGCTGCTCGCCTCGACCAACCCGGCCTGCGTCGCCTACGACCCGGCCTTCGGCTTCGAGATCGCGCACATCGTGCAGGACGGTCTGCGACGCATGTACGGCGCCACCGCCGAGCACCCGCACGGCGAGGACATCTTCTACTACCTCACTGTCTACAACGAGCCGCTGCAGCACCCGGCCGAGCCCGCCGATGTCGACGTGGAGGGCATCCTCAAGGGCATCCACCGCTTCAGCCCGGGCACTTCGGGCACCACCCCGGCGCAGATCCTCGCCTCGGGTGTCGCGGTGCCGTGGGCTCTGGAGGCACAGCAGATCCTCGCCGCGGAGTGGAACGTCAGGGCGGACGTCTGGTCGGCGACCTCCTGGAACGAACTGCGCCGCGAGGCCGTCGAGGTGGAGCGGCACAACCTGCTGCACCCCGACGAGGAGCAGCGCGTCCCCTATGTCACGCGGAAGCTGTCCGGCTCGGAGGGTCCGTTCGTCGCGGTCTCCGACTGGATGCGGTCCGTGCCCGACCAGATCTCCCGCTGGGTGCCGGGCACATACCAGTCGCTCGGCGCGGACGGCTTCGGCTTCGCGGACACGCGCGGCGCGGCCCGTCGTTTCTTCCACATCGACGCCCAGTCGATCGTGGTGGGCGTGCTCACGGAGCTGGCCCGCGAGGGCAAGATCGACCGCTCGGTCCTGAAGCAGGCGATCGACCGCTACCAGCTCCTCGACGTCTCGGCGGCCGACCCCGGCCCGGCGGGCGGCGACGCGTAGGGGCCTGGTCCCGCCTGTCGTAGAGGTTCGAGGTGCGGTGCGGCCACGGGGGCCGCACCGCACCTCGCCTTCTTTCATCTCAGCGCTCCCAGACCTTGAACGCCCGTACCCGGTAAGGGGATTGGGGCGCCCATGTGCCGCTGCCGGGATAGGTCTGAAACTCCCCCGTCTCGGCGCACTCGGCGGACTGGTAGGCCGTGACCGGCCGTCCGGTGCGATTGGCGAGAGCCTGTGCGCTGCCCCCCTCCGGCAGCGCGACGCAGCTCTCGATGTCGATCCCGGACAGCTCGTACGTCTGCCGGTGCCCCTTGAACGCCGGCTTCTCCCACAGGCACAGCTCCCCCGCCGCGCAGTCCCCCGATGTCGGCGGGGCGGCGGCCCCGGCATGGACCGGTGTCAGCAGGACGGCCGCCAGAGCGGCCGCGGCCGTCATCGGCAGCGTCGTACCCATCGCGGCGCGCATCCTCGTACCCATATCGTTCAACCCCCGTGTCGTGCTGGTCACTTGTCTGCACTCTGGACCGGTGGGCGATCAGACGGGAAGAGCTGGCGGATCAGATCACTCGGATAAGCGAAATGCCCCCAGGATTTCCCTGAGGGCATTTCGGGGTGGGTGCGGGGGTGCTTCGGGGGTGGTCTACGGGTTTCCCCCGAGGGGGCCCGATGAGCGCATCCCCTGAGGCGCTAGATGTGTGCGGCCCCCGCGCCCGCCTCAGCGTTCGTTCCCCGCTTGGTCAGGAGCGCGACGAAGATCGCCACGACGGCGACGCCCGCGGCGACCAGGCAGGCCAGGCTCATGCCGGAGATGAAGGTGTCGTGCGCGACCGAGGTGATCTTCTCGGCAAGCTCGGGCGGGGTGCCCTTCGGGACGGGGCCCACACCGACCTGGACCGCCTCGGACGCCTGGTCCAGCTGGGCGGGCGTGAGCGGCGGAAGCTTGGCGTCGGTCCAGTTGCCCGCGAGGTCGTTGTCCACCTTCGAGGCCATCACGGCGCCGAGCACGGCGGTGCCGAGGCTTCCTCCGATCTGCATGGCGGCCTGCTGGAGGCCGCCCGCGACGCCGGAGAGCTCCATCGGGGCGTTGCCCACGATGACCTCGGTGGCGCCCACCATGACGGGAGCGAGGCCCAGGCCGAGGAGGGCGAACCACAGCGACATGGAGCCGCTGCCCGTGCCCGACTCCAGCGTGGACATGCCGTACATGGCCACGGCGGTGAGCAGCATGCCGCCCGCGAGCGGGATGCGCGGACCCACCTTCGTGATCATCGCGCCCGCCAGCGGCGAGCCCACGATCATCATTCCGGTCAGCGGCAGGAGGTGCAGACCGGAGTCGACGGGGCTCATGCCGTGCACGTTCTGCAAGTAGAAGGTGACGAAGAAGAGGCCGCCCATGAAGGCGATGGCCATGAGCACCATCAGGACCACGCCGGCAGACAGCGGCACCGAGCGGAACAGGGCCAGCGGGATCAGCGGCTCCTTGACGCGCGTCTCCCAGATCGCGAAGAGCGCGAAGCACAGCACGGAGGCCGCCAGGAACGTCCAGGTCAGGCCGTCGCCCCAGCCCCACGCCGGGGCCTTGATGAGCGCCCAGACCAGGCTGAACATCGCGGCGGAGAGCAGCACGATGCCGAGGATGTCGAAGGATCGCGGCGCGTTCTCTGCGCGGTGGTCCTTGAGGATCAGGAGCCCGAGAACTAGGGCGATGACGCCGACGGGGACGTTGATGAAGAAGACGGACTGCCAGCTGACGTGCTGGACGAGCAGCCCACCGAGGATCGGGCCGCCCGCGGTCGACGCGCCGATCACCATGCCCCAGATGCCGATCGCCATGTTCAGCTTCTCGGCGGGGAAGGTGGCCCGCAGGAGGCCGAGCGCGGCCGGCATGAGGAGCGCGCCGAACAGGCCCTGGAACACCCGGAAGGTGACCACCAGGGCGATGCTGTCCGACAGGCCGATGGCCCCCGAGGCCGCGGCGAACCCGATGACGCCGATGAGGAACGTCTGCCGGTGACCGAACCGGTCGCCGAGCTTGCCCGCGGTGATCAGCGTGACCGCGAGGGCGAGGAAGTAGCCGTTGGTGATCCACTGGACGTCGGCGAAGCTGGCGCCGAGGTCCTTCTGGATGGCCGGGTTGGCGATAGCCACGATGGTGCCGTCGAGGGCGACCATCATCACGCCGATCGCGACGGAGAACAGCGTCAGCCAGGGGTGGCCGCGAAGCCCCTTGGCCGGGGCCGGAACGGACACGGGCTCCGGAGCCTTGTCCGCCTTGTCGACGGTGGTCTGACTAGTCATGCGTTCGAGGCTAATGACAGCGACTGACAGTTGACAAACCAATTCACAAGTCGGTAACTGTCACGTTGCTCACAGGTAAGCTGAGCTGGGCAAACAGGCGTAAAGAGGGGCACGAGTGAAGACGCAGGAAGCGCGTTCAGGGCTGCGGGAACGCAAGAAGCAGCGCACCCGCGAGGCCCTGCTGCGCTCCGCGCTGGAACTCTTCACCACAAAGGGGTACGACCACACGACGGTTGACGAAATCGCGGAGGCTGTCGACGTCTCGCAGCGCACCTTCTTCCGGTACTTCACCAGCAAGGAGGAGACCGCGTTCGCGGTCCAGGACATGGTGGAGTCCCGCTTCATCACCCTCCTGCGCGAACGCCCCGCGACCGACAGCCCGTTCGAGGCCCTGCGTGGTGCCGTGCTCGACGCCTGGGACACCCTCGGCGAGCCCATCGAGGAGGTCGTTCCGGTCGAACTCCACATGCGCACCTACCAGATGATCGAATCAACCCCCTCCCTGATCGCCGTCCACCTGCGCCGTTCCACAGAGCTGGAGGAGGAGATCTCGCGCGTGATCGCCGAGCGCGAGGGCCTCGACGTGGAGTCGGACCTTCGCCCCCGCGTGACAGTGGCCGCGTTCAGTGGCGTGATGCGCATGGCCGGGCGACTGTGGGGCGCCGGCGAGGACATCAGCGTCGAGTCGATCCGCGAGGTCACGGAGTCCTATCTCGACCAGCTGGGGCCGGTGTTGGCGGGGAAGTGGCGCACAGAGTGACCGACCGTGCACTCCCGCGCACGAAGAACGCAATCGGCGCCTACAGAGTGTGACGACACCACCCAAGCTAGGCCCGTTTTGCGCTAATTGCCCCGCCGGAAACGTGATCTGCCTCACCGATTTCGCGGGTTGGTCCGCGGTTCTCCTAGGGTGTCCCGCAGTGACTTCCTTCGACTCGTCCCCGCAACTCAGCGTCTGGCGCGCTCTGCTCGCACTGGCCGTCGTGTTCGTCATGCTGGCGACCACCGGCTGGACCGCCGTGCGCCACAAGGGCGTCACCTCACCGGTCACCGCCGCCATCACGGCGTGGGAGCACGGCCACCTCAACGGGCGCGCCCTGCCGGACCCGGACGGCTCGCCCGCCCGCCTCGCGCAGTTCTTCGCCTCACTCACGAGCCAACAGCGCACCAGGCTCGCCACCCACTACCCGCTCGCCGTCGGCAACATGAACGGCGCGCCGGTGGAGCTGCGCTACCGCGCCAACCGCATCGCCCTCGACCAGGCACGCAAGGTGGCGCGGAAGAGCACGCACGACAACCGGCTCTCCGCTGCGGGACAGCACGACGCCGGCCA
The DNA here is from genome assembly GCF_045162695.1 of Streptomyces sp. NBC_01003. Lineage (NCBI taxonomy): Bacteria > Bacillati > Actinomycetota > Actinomycetes > Kitasatosporales > Streptomycetaceae > Streptomyces > Streptomyces sp. NBC_01003. The sequence goes on along the minus strand of NZ_CP108707.1, from coordinate 6,862,682 downwards.
GCGCATGAACCGGTACGCGTCGCTGATGCGCCCCGACCGCAAGATCCTCGCCTTCGATCCCCTGGGCACCGGCCGCGTCGCCGAGGTCTTCGGGGACCTCGACAAGGCCCAGCGCGTCTCGGTCGTGGTCCCCGGCGTCGACACCAACCTCCTCACGTTCCAGCGGACCGTCCGCAAGTACTCGGCGCCGGTCGGCATGGCCCACTCCCTGTACCGCGCGGAGCGCGCCGCCGGACCCGGCACACGCACCGCCGTGATCGCCTGGGCCGACTACACGACGCCCGCGGGCCTCGGCGTCGACGCGGCCACCGCGATGCGCGCGAAGGAGGGCGCCACCCGGCTCAACGCCCTGGTACGCGCACTGCCGGGCCGCACTCCGGTGGCCCTGTACTGCCACAGTTACGGCTCCGTGGTGTGCGGTGTCGCCGCCCACAAGCTGCCCTCCCGGGTGAGCGACATAGCGGTGGCCGGCAGCCCCGGAATGCGCGCCGAGAAGGCCGCGAAACTGGGCACCCACGCGCGTGTGTGGGCGATGCGGGACAGCGACGACTGGATCCAGGACGTGCCGTACCTGGAGGTCGGCGGGATCGGTCACGGCGCCGACCCCGTCTCCCGTGGATTCGGCGCCCGGGTCCTGTCGGCAGCGGGCGCGCGCGGGCACACCGGCTATTTCGAGCCGGGGACGGAGAGCCTCAGCAACTTCGCCGACATCGGCATCGGTTCGTACCGCACCCTGCGGTGTGCGAGCGGGCATGACACCTGTCGTGACGGATCTTCCGGCACAACATCGGCCTGACGCGCGTAGAAATCGGTGAAACAGGGGCACGACGCAACAGGGGACGGAGGCGCGCGTGCCGCATACGATGAGCCGCATGGGTGACGTACTGGCCGGATTTCATGCCGCCTGGGAGTTCGGGTCCGACTCCGTGCTCATCCGCTTCGAACGGGGAATCCGCACGCCGAAGCTGCTCCAAGCACTCGGTGAGCGCCGCATCCCCTATGAGGCGATCGCGGCGGTGACGCTCACTCACGGCAAGCGCGGGACCGTCATCCTGCGCGCCGTGCCGAGACCGGGCGCCGATCCGCTGATGGACGCGGCCGCGGGACAGCTCAAGGAGGGGTGCGACCCCTACCGGCTCGTCCTGCCCGCCGAGCGCGAGACACTCGCCGAGTACTACGCGGACGAACTGCGCGACGTGCTGGCCCTGGACGACGGCGCACCGGCTGGCCGCTACCTGGTGGCGGCGCCCGAGGCGCCACTGCACTTCAAGGCCTACGACGGCAAGGCCTCTTTCGACGGTAAGTCCGTGGCGTTCCGATGGTTCTGGACCGGGGCGTCGTCCGCGAAGTGGAAGGCCGGCGACAAGAGCTTTCCCGTCTCGGATCTGAGCGGCGTCGATTGGCGTTCGCCCGAGGTCTTCGAGGGCCACCTGCGGCTGTTGCGCCGCGACACGTCCGAGCAGCCCGCTCAGGCCGACCAGGACCCGGCCGCTGTGATCTTCGGTCTCGGGTACGGGCCCGTGCACGAGTCACTGCCCTTCGCCGCGTCCGTCCTCGCGGCCGTAAGGGCCGGCTCGGCCGTGCCCGCGTCCGGCGTCTCCCCTGCCCGGCGTGACCCCGCGGACATCGCCGACCGCATCCGTCACCTGGGCGAGCTGCACGAGGCGGGCCTCGTCACGGACGCCGAGTTCTCCACGAAGAAGGCCGAGCTGCTGGCTGAGTTGTAGGGCGGCCCCGGGGTGCGAGCCCGGCATGGGGGCGAGCGACCCCGGCATTGGGGTGCGGCTCCGGCTCCGGGTGCAGCCCTTGGCGCACGTGACTTCGTCGAGGTTCGGCGTCCGTCGGTCGGCCCCTCATGTCATACCTGGGTACGGGGTCCGGTGAGCTCCTCGGTATGACGGCACCGCGGGTGGTTGTTGCCTACGCTGAGCAGGCCATGAGCCCCACATCGACTGCACCTGACCAGGAGCCCCGCCCGCCGGACGGCAAGGCCGCACCGCCGGGCGGCCCGCGCCGCGTGCTCGCCGCCGTCCTCGGCGGGCTGCGGGCGGCCGGGGCCTCGCTCGCCGTTCCCGCCGGACCGGCCGAGCCTCTGCTCAGCCGCTCGTCGAGCCGCTGGCTGCGGCTGGTCCCCTATGTGCTCGCGCTGGGCTTCGTCGCCACGCTGATCCCGGTCACCACCCAGGTCCTGTCGAACGACTACGGGGTCCCCGGCGGTCTCGCCGGCGCCCTGGGGGTCGCACAGGCCGCTCCTCTGCTGCTCGCCGTCAGCCGGCCGCTGCTCGCGTGGGGCATCGTGATCGTCGCGGACATCGTCGGGGCGATTGTCATCCAGGGATCGGCCTCCCAGCACGCCGCGCCCTGGACCCCCATGGTCATCGTGGGATATCTGGCCCTGTGCTTCGTCCTGTCCCTGCGGGAGGGCAGACGCACGGTCCTGGGGGTCTGGCTGGTCACGGTGGTGTCCGGACTCGTCCTCGACATGTTCCGCCCCTCGGACAGCCAGGCCACGAGCGTGCTGATGATCGTGCTGAGCGGTGGGGTACTGCTGTTCGGGACACTGCTGCGCGAGCGCGGGGAAGCACAGCGCAGACTCGTCGAGCAGGAGACGATCAACGAGGCCGAGCGCTCCCAGCGCACCCTCCTTGAGGAACGGGCGCGTATCGCGCGGGAGTTGCACGACGTCGTGGCTCATCACATGTCGGTCATCACAGTGCAGGCGGACTCCGCGCCGTACCGGCTTCAGGGCCTGACCCCCGAGGCGTGCGAGGAGTTCGGTTCCATAGCGGCGGGCGCCAGGGAGTCGCTCGGTGAGATGCGGCGTCTTCTCGCGGTGCTTCGCAGTGAGGACGCCCCGGGCGGCGAGCGCGCGCCTCAGCCGGGTCTCGGCCGACTTCAGCAACTGGTGGAGGCCACGGTACGGGGCGGTGTCCCGGCGGAGTTGTCGATGCCCGAGCTGGCGCTCGTCGGGGAGCTGACCGATGTGCCGCCCGCGGTGGACCTCTCCGCGTACCGCATCGTGCAGGAGGCCCTGGCCAATGTCGTGCGGCACGCTCCCGGTGCCCGGACTCAGATCTCCGTCTCCAAGGACGAGGACGCCCTGCTGGTGATCGTGGTCAACGGCCCGGCGGGCGAGCACGCTTCACCCGTGGAGACGACCGGCACAGGACACGGTCTCATCGGGATGCATGAGCGCGTACGGTTGGTCGGCGGCACACTCGACGTGGGCCCACTGCCCGGGGGAGGCTTCCGCGTCGCGGCCCGACTCCCGCTGGCCGAACCCGACTCCCCCTCGTCGTAAAGGAATTCGGCACCGCATGACCATCCGCGTGATCATCGTCGACGACCAGGCCATGGTGCGAGCGGGGTTCGCCGCTCTGCTGGCCGCGCAGAGCGACATCGACGTCGTGGGCGAGGCTCCGGACGGCAAGCAGGGTGTCGAGGTCAGCCGGACCACCCATCCGGATGTCGTCCTCATGGACGTGCGGATGCCCGAGATGGACGGGATCGCGGCGACCCGCGCGCTCCTCGACCCTCCGCCGGGCGTGATCCACCGTCCCAAGGTCCTGATGCTGACCACATTCGACGTGGATGACTATGTGTACGAGGCGCTGCGCGCGGGCGCTTCGGGTTTTCTCCTCAAGGACGCACCGCCGGCCGACCTCATCGCGGCGGTGCGTGTGGTGGCCGCCGGAGAGGCGCTGCTCGCCCCGACGGTCACGCGCCGGCTCATCGAGGACATCGCGAGGCAGCGCCCGTCCGGTCGCAGGGACCGCTCGCCGGAGTTGAACTGTCTGACGCCACGCGAGACAGAGGTCCTCGAACTCATCGCCCGGGGCCTGTCCAACCAGGAGATCGCGCAGAAGCTGGTCCTCGCGGAGCAGACCGTGAAGACCCATATCGGCCGTGTGCTCGCGAAGTTGGGGCTGCGGGACCGGGCGCAGGCCGTGATTTTCGCCTACGAGACCGGCCTCGTCACGCCCGGCGACCAGTAGACCCAGGCTCGGTATCACGCGCCGCGCCCAGGTCGGCGCGGGTCTTCCCGGCGCACCCCCTACCTGAGTAGCACCTCCGAATACCCGGGTATCACCCGAGAGTTGGCTCCCCGGTGTGACGTGGAGCCGGGCGTCGTCTTCCTACCTTCCCCTCGTCACGCCACCGGACGGAGGGGAGACGGGCGATGCGCCTGCGCTCATGGAAGCAACGCGGCCGTAGGACACTGGTCGCCGCCGCGCTCACGACGACTGTCGTGGCGGGCACGACGGGCTGGGCCGTCGGCAGCGAGCAGAGCCCCCTCACGGGTCCGCCGCCCGGCGCGGCATCCTGGCGTGCGGATCATGCCCTCGGCGTCGGGCTGCCCGATCCGGCGACCGCGAGGCCGGCCCAGGTGGCGTCGTTCTTCGGCGGGTTGGACGACACCGAGCGGCAGGATCTGGTCGCGCGGCATCCGACCGTGGTCGGCAATCTGGACGGCGTTCCTGCGGATCTTCGCTACGAGGCCAACACCGTTGCGTTGAAAGGCGAGCGTGACCGGGCCGGGGCACGTGCGGAGGACCCTTCGCTCACGTCCCAGGACCACGCGCAGGCTCGCTTCCTCGTCACCCGATACACCGAACTCCTGAAGCCCGGGCGGCAGATACTCGCCTTCGACCCGCGAGGCCGCGGCCAGGTGGCCGAGGTATTCGGAGACTTGGCGAGCGCCGAGCATGTGTCCGTCGTCGTGCCCGGCTCGGACATCGACCTGAGCTCGTTCGACCGGGCCAAGGATCCGTACGGCACCCCTGCGGGGATGGCCCGCTCTCTGTACGAGGCGTCGGGCGGCCGCACGGCGGTCGTGGCGTGGGTGGGATACACGACGCCTGTCGGCCTGGGGCCGGACGCCGCCACCGGCCGGCTCGCCGAGGCGGGCGCGCCGAGGCTGACCCGCTTCGTCCAGGGCCTGACGGCGTCGGGCGTGCCGCGTCCCTCCGTCTTCTGCCACAGCTACGGATCGGTGGTGTGCGGACTCTCCGCCGCCCGACTGCCCGCGTCCGACCTCGTGGTGCTCGGCTCCCCGGGCCTGCGCGCGGACAAGGTGGCCGAACTGCGCACCAAGGCCCGGGTCTGGGCCGCGCGGGACGACAGCGACTGGATCGGCCGCATGCCGAACGTCGAGTTGTTCGGCCTGGGCCACGGCACCGACCCGACCGACCCCTCCTTCGGCGCCCGCCGCATCCCGGCCCACGACGCCGAGGGCCACACCGGCTACTTCGCGCCCGGCACGGACTCGCTGCGCGCTTTCACCCGTATCGCGACTGGAGCGACGTCATGAGTATCGCGACTCTGCGCAGGACCGCGTCCGCCATCGACGCGAAGACACCGGCCCACCGGGACCGGGCGATAGACGGACTGCGCGCACTCGCGCTGCTCGCCGTACCCATGGGCCACTGGCTCCTTGGCGGTTTCTCCCTCGACGGCCAGGGCGCGCTGCACAACACGAGCCCGCTGTCCTCCTTCGGAGTCCTCGCCCCGATCAGCTGGGGGCTGCAGATGCTCGGCATCTTCTTCCTGGTAGGGGGCTACGCATCCGCTCTGTCGTACCGGCGGACACTGGAGGCGGGCGGGTCGACGAGCGCCTGGCTGCGCGGCCGGCTGGCACGTCTGGGCCGCCCGGTCCTCGGGGTGACGGCGGTATGCGCCGCGCTGATCCCCGCGCTGTACGCGCTCGGGGTGCCGGAGAAGACCCTGCACACGGGCTCGACGCTGGTGATACAGCCGCTGTGGTTCGTGGGCGTCTACACGGTGATCACCGTGCTCACGCCGTACTGCGTACGCGCCGCCCGGAAGCTGGGGGCGTGGGCGGCGGCACCGCTGATCGGATCCGTAGGGGTGATCGACTTCCTGCGCTACGGGCCATACGCGGATGCCATGCCGTCCTGGCTGAGCCTGCTCAACCTGCTCCCCGGCTGGATGTTCGCCTACCAACTGGGCGTCTGCTGGAGCGAGAAGAGGATCGGAAGGCGAGGTGCGTGGGCGCTGCTGATCGGCGGCGCCGCCCTGTTCGCGACGCTGCTCCTCGCGTTCCACTACCCGGAGTCGATGGTGGGAGTGCCGGGCGAGGCGCGGACGAACTCCCATCCGCCGTCTTTGCTGGTGCTCGCGCTTGCGGCCGCGCAGAGCGGTGCGGCGATGCTCCTGCGGGACCGGATCGGCCGGTTGCTGCGGCGGCCCGCCCTGTGGGCGCCGGTCGTCGTCATCAACCTCTCGGCGATGACGATCCTTTGCTGGCACCAGACGGCGCTGCTGACAGCGGCGATACCGGCTTCCTTCGCCGGTGCGATACCCGGGCTGACGACGACTCCGGACTCGCTGGGCTGGATAGCGGCGAGGATCGCGTGGCTTCCGGTCTTCGCCGGGCTGCTCGTGCTGATCGGCAGGTACACGCGGGGCTTCGAGGCTCCCTGGAAGCGGGCGACGCATGCGCGGCGGGCGCTGGCCGGGCTGCTGGCCGCGGGATTCGCGGTGTTCGCGCTGAGGCTCGCGTGAGGTGCCGGCCGGCCGCCACCGGGGCAGGAGATGCCCACGGCGGCGGACCGGGCAGGTGGCACCGGGGTGTTACTCGCGCCCCGCCGAGGTGAAGGTCATGTCGGCGTAGCGGTCGCCCGCGACCTGGGAGGCGATAGGAGCGATCAGGGCGAGTTCGGCGTCGGTGAGGGTGATGCGGGTGGCCGCGGCGTTCTCCTCGATGCGGCTGCGCTTGCGGGTGCCGGGGATCGGCACGACGGGGAGTCCGAAGGCCCCCGACTGCTGCTGCACCCAGGCCAGGGCGATCTGGCCGAGGGAGGCGCCATGGGCCTCGGCGACCTGGCGCACCGGCGCGAGCAGGGCCGCGTTGGCGGCGGCGTTGTCGCCGGTGAAGCGGGGCTGCTGGCGGCGGAAGTCGTCCGCGCCGAGCTCCTTGTCGGCGCTGACGAAGGAGCCGGTGAGGAAGCCGCGCCCGAGCGGCGAGTACGGCACGAGGGCCACACCCAGTTCGGCGGCGGTCGGCACGACCTCCTTCTCGATGTCGCGGCTGAACAGCGACCACTCGGACTGGAGGGCGGCGATCCGGTGCACGGCCTGGGCGGCGCGCAGTTCGCCGCTGGTGACCTCGCTGAGGCCGAGGTGCTTGACCTTGCCGGCGGCGACGAGTTCGGCCATCACGCCGACGGTCTCCTCGATCGGCACGTTCACATCGCGGCGGTGCATGTAGTAGAGGTCGATCGTGTCGACGCCGAGACGCTGAAGGCTGGCGTCGATGCAGGCGCGGATGTACTCGGGATCGTTGTTGATGACGCGCTTCGTGGGGTCGCTCGGGTCCACGCCCAGGGCGAACTTGGTGGCCAGCACCACCTCGTCACGGTGCGCCTTGAGGAAAGGAGCAAGGAACTTCTCGTTCTCGCCGGCGGCATAGGCGTCGGCGGTGTCGTACAAGGTGACACCGAGTTCCAGGCCCCGCTCCAGGGTGGCCCGCGCCTCGTCGGCGTCCGTCGGACCGTAGGCCCAGCTCATGCCCATGCAGCCGAGACCCTGCACGCCCACCAAGGGCCCGTTGTTTCCCAACTCCACAGTGGAAATCCGCTGCGGCCGCTCCGTGCTACTCATTCGGTTCAGGCCCTCTCCGACGCCCGCCGGGCGCCCGCATAGAAGTCAATCTTGAGGTCGAGTACGGACAAGGTGTCCTGGAGTTCGGCGATCCGGGACAGCACGTCCCTGCGCGTCGATTCGAGGAGCTCGCGGCGCTCCTCGAAGGTGTCCTCACCGACCCGCACGAGTTCGGCGTAGCGCACCATGTGTGCCACGGGCATCCCGGTCAGCCGCAGCTTGCCCACGAAGGCGAGCCAGTCGAGGTCCCGGTTGCTGTAGCGGCGCTGGCCCGTGTGCGAGCGGTCGATGTGGGGCATGAGCCCGATCCGCTCGTACCAGCGCAGCGTGTGGGCGGTCAGTCCGGTGAAGGCCACGACCTCGCTGATCGTGTAGTGGTCCTGGCCCTCCGGGCGCGGGTGAGCGGTGGGGGCCGATGCGCAGACGTCGGCCTTGCTGGGTGCGGGGGTGGTCTCCATCACCGTCATGCCCCCACGCTAGAACGTTGAAGTGCACTCCAAGCAAGCACATTGGGGAGGAATTCCGGACGGCGTCCGTCGATGCGACTCGGCCCGCGCGACGGCCCGGCCCAGCTCGTGGGCGTAGGAAGGTGTCCTCGCGGGGCCCGTTAGGCTCGTGGCCATGCAGAGCCTTGCGATGATCGAGAACTGGCCGGTACCGACCGCCGCCGCAGCCGTCGTCCGCGCGGACGGCACGGTCCTCGGGGCGCACGGTCCGACGGCCCACCGCTTCCCGCTGGCCTCGGTCACCAAGCCGCTCGCCGCCTACGCCGCCCTCGTCGCCTACGAAGAGGGCGCGATCGAGTTCGACGACCCGGCCGGCCCCGAGGGTTCCACGGTGCGCCACCTCCTCGCGCACACCTCCGGGCTCGCCTTCGACGAGCACCGGGCGACGTCGGCGCCCGGTACCCGGCGGCTGTACTCGAATGCGGGGTTCGAGGTGCTCGGCGACCACATCGCGAAGGCGACGGAGATCCCGTTCGCGGAGTATCTGCACCAGGCGGTATGCGAGCCGCTCGGGATGACCTCGACCTCGCTGGAGGGCTCGCCCGCCAAGGACGGGGTGTCGACCGTGGACGACCTGACGCGGTTCGCCGCCGAGGTGCAGGCTCCCCGGCTGCTCGATCCGCGGACCGTCGCCGAGGCGATGACCGTCCAGTATCCGGGCCTCAAGGGCGTGCTGCCGGGGTACGGGTACCAGAACCCGAACGACTGGGGGCTCGGGTTCGAGATCAGGGACTCCAAGTCGCCGCACTGGACGGGCAGTTCGTCGTCGCCGCGGACGTTCGGGCACTTCGGACAGTCGGGCACTTTCCTCTGGGTCGACCCCGACGCGGGTGTCGCGTGTGTGGCGCTGACCGATCGGGCCTTCGGGCCGTGGGCGGCCGAGGTGTGGCCGCCCTTCACGGACGCGGTGCTCGCCGAGGTGTGAGGGGTCGGTCTTGAGCGGTCACGTGTGAGGGGCGCGCGGCCGTTCGCAAGGGAGGCCTCAGCGGGCGGCCATCTCCCACAGCAGCAGTTCCGCCGGTCCTGACGCCACGGCTTCGAGGCCGGATTCCTCGGCGATCCTGGCCGAGTCGCCCGCCCCCAACTCCTCACCGCCGAGCAACACTTCACCGCGGACGACATGAACGTACACCTGGGCCGCGTCCGGGACGGCGGCGCGCTCCCCTGGTCCGAGGCGGCGCACATGCAGGAGGGAGCCGGCTTCGGGCACGTCGTAGGGCGTGGAGTCGGCGATGCCGTGCACGACCTCGTAGACCGGGTCGCCGCCCGGTTCCACAGGAGCGAGCCACATCTGAACGAAGACGAGCGGGTCGGGGCCGTCATTGCGCTCGACATGACGCACTCCGCCGCCCGCGCTGAGGCGCTGCACATCGCCCGGGACAACCACGGACTCGTGCCCCGTCGAATCGCGGTGGGTGAGCCGGCCCGAGACGACCCAGGTGACGATCTCGGTGTGGCTGTGCGGATGCTCGTCGAAGCCCGCGCCCGGCGCGAGGCGTTCCTCGTTGCAGGCCAGGATCGATCCGAAGCGCAGGTTGTCGGGGTCGTAGTGGGGCCCGAAGGAGAAGGCGTGGAACGACTCGATTCCGGCGTCCGGCTCGCCGCCGGGGTACCGGTCGCCGGAGCGACGTACTTCCATCACGCCGTACACGGTAGACCCGGACGGGGACGTCCACGCGGCCACCTTGCACCCTCCACTCCGCTGAGCCGTCCCGATAAGGCAGTCTTGTCCCCGTGCCCGAACCCTCAGCGAACGAAGCCCCGGACCATCGCGACCGCCATGCGAACCCCCACCCGCACTCCGCGACCCTGAAGCGCCTGGAGAAGTCGTCCGGGAGCCTCGCCGCGCAGGCCATTACGCGCATGGACGAGACGCTGCCGTGGTACCGGGCGATGCCACCGGAGAACCGCTCCTGGATCGGGCTGGTCGCGCAGGCAGGTATCGCGGCCTTCACCGAGTGGTTCCGGCACCCGGACACCCCCCAGGCGATCTCGACCGACGTCTTCGGCACCGCGCCTCGCGAGCTGACCCGAGCCATCACGCTGCGCCAGACCGTGGAGATGGTCCGCACGACCATCGAGGTCATGGAGTCCGCGATCGACGAGGTCGCGGCGCCGGGCGACGAGTCGATCCTGCGTGAGGCACTGCTCGTCTACGCACGGGAGATCGCCTTCGCGACCGCCCAGGTCTACGCGCAGGCGGCCGAGGCGCGCGGTGCGTGGGACGCCCGGCTCGAGTCCCTGGTGGTCAACGCGGTTCTCTCGGGCGAGGCCGACGAGGGTGCCGTCAGCAGGGCCGCGGCGCTCGGGTGGAACTCGCCGGAGCACGTGTGCGTGGTGCTCGGCACCGCCCCCGACGGGGACAGCGAGCTGACCGTCGAGGCGATCCGCCGGGCCGCCCGGCACGCCAAGCTCCAGGTCCTGACCGGGGTACTCGGCGACCGCCTCGTCGTCATCGCCGGCGGCAACAACAATCCGCTCCAGGTCGCGAAGTCGCTGATCGGCCCCTACGCGGCGGGTCCCGTGGTGGCCGGCCCCGTGGTTCCCGACCTGCTCGCCGCGACCAGGTCGGCGCAGGCCGCGGCCGCCGGACTCAAGGCGTGCGGGGCGTGGCAGGACGCTCCGCGCCCCGTTCTGGCGGATGATCTCCTTCCGGAGCGGGCGATCGCGAGCGACCCTGCCGCGCGCGAGCAGTTGGTGGAGGAGATCTACAGACCACTCGAGGAGGCCGGTTCGGCTCTCCTGGAGACGCTCAGCGTCTATCTGGAACAGGCGAGCAGTCTCGAAGGGGCGGCCCGGATGCTCTTCGTCCATCCGAACACCGTCCGCTACCGGCTCCGACGTGTGACAGACGTCACCGGCTGGTCACCCTCGGACGTCAGGTCGGCGTTCACGCTGCGGATCGCGCTGATCCTGGGGCGCCTGGCCGACGCGGATCCTCAGTCATAGCCTTTTGTCGGGGGCCTACAATTCCCCCTTCGGTTCTTCGTCCCTGTCCCCACGGGCGGCCGTGGCCGTCCACAAGAGAGAGTGTGAGAGTGCTCGTACTCGTCGCTCCCGGCCAAGGCGCTCAGACGCCCGGCTTCCTGACTCCCTGGCTAGACCTCCCCGGTGCCGCAGACCGCGTCGCCGCGTGGTCGGACGCCATCGGGCTCGACCTTGCCCACTACGGCACGCAGGCCGACGCGGACGCGATCCGTGACACGGCCGTCGCTCAGCCTCTGCTCGTCGCGGCCGGACTCCTGTCGGCCGCGGCACTTGGCGACATCGCTCCTGACGCCGTCGCGGGCCACAGCGTCGGCGAGATCACCGCGGCGGCCTTCGCCGGGGTTCTCGACGACACCGCCGCCCTCCAGCTCGTGCGCAAGCGCGGCCTGGCCATGGCCGAGGCGGCCGCCGTGACCAAGACCGGTATGTCCGCCCTGCTCGGCGGCGACCCGGAGGTCACCACCGCGCACCTGGAGAAGCTGGGCCTGACCCCGGCGAATGTGAACGGCGCGGGCCAGATCGTGGCCGCGGGCACCCTCGAGGAGCTCGCCGCGCTCGAGGCCGACAAGCCCGAGGGCGTACGCCGGGTCGTGCCGCTGACGGTGGCCGGCGCGTTCCACACCCGCCACATGGCTCCCGCGGTGGCGACGCTGGAAGAGGCCGCCCAGGCCCTCACCCCGGCCGACCCCACGGTCGCGTACGTGTCGAACAAGGACGGCCGGACGGTCGCCACCGGTGCCGAGGTCGTCTCGCGTCTGGTCGGCCAGGTGGCCAACCCGGTGCGCTGGGACCTGTGCATGGAGACCTTCAAGGAGCTCGGCGTGACCGCGCTCGTCGAGGTGTGCCCGGGCGGCACCCTCACCGGTCTCGCCAAGCGCGCCCTGCCGGGCGTGCAGACCCTCGCCCTCAAGACCCCCGACGACCTCGACGCAGCCCGCGCCCTGATCGCCGAGCACACCTCCGCCGCGGCGGACACGCAGACGGCCTGACAAGGAGCCCCGAGAGCATGTCGAAGATCAAGCCCAGTCAGGGCGCCCCGTACGCGCGCATCATGGGCGTCGGCGGTTACCGGCCGACGCGGGTCGTGCCGAACGAGGTGATCCTCGAGAAGATCGACTCGTCCGACGAGTGGATCCGCTCCCGTTCGGGCATCGCGACGCGCCACTGGGCCTCCGACGCGGAGACCGTGGCCGCGATGTCGATCGAGGCTTCCGGCAAGGCCATCGCGGACGCGGGGATCAGCGCGGAGCGGATCGGCGCCGTGGTCGTGTCGACCGTGTCGCACTTCAAGCAGACCCCGGCCATCGCGACCGAGATCGCGGACAAGCTCGGCACCGCCAAGGCTGCCGCGTTCGACATCTCCGCCGGGTGCGCGGGCTTCGGCTACGGCCTGACCCTCGCCAAGGGCATGATCGTCGAGGGCAGCGCCGAGTACGTGCTGGTGATCGGCGTGGAGCGGCTGAGCGACCTGACCGACCTGGAGGACCGCGCGACGGCCTTCCTGTTCGGTGACGGCGCCGGCGCCGTCGTCGTGGGCCCCTCGCAGGAGCCGCACATCGGTCCCACCGTCTGGGGTTCCGAGGGCGACAAGTCCGAGACGATCAAGCAGACCGTGCCGTGGGACGAGTTCCGCGTCGGCGATGTGTCGAAGCTGCCGCTCGACAGCAAGGGCGACATCAAGTTCCCTGCGATCACGCAGGAGGGCCAGGCGGTGTTCCGCTGGGCCGTGTTCGAGATGGCGAAGGTTGCCCAGCAGGCGCTGGACGCGGCCGGGATCAGCGCGGACGACCTGGACGTCTTCATTCCGCACCAGGCAAACATGCGGATCATCGACTCGATGGTGAAGACTCTGAAACTGCCGGAGCACGTCACGGTCGCCCGTGACATCGAGACCACCGGCAACACCTCGGCCGCCTCGATTCCGCTCGCGATGGAGCGGCTTCTGGCGACCGGGAAGGCGAAGAGCGGCGACACCGCCCTCGTCATCGGCTTCGGGGCGGGTCTCGTCTACGCCGCCACGGTCGTTACCCTCCCCTAGGCAGACCGTCCCGGATCACTCCGGGCACAAACGCCGCCACACCCTCTGGATACGTAAGAAGGAGCGCCAACATGGCCGCCACTCAGGAAGAGATCGTCGCCGGTCTCGCGGAGATCGTGAACGAGATCGCCGGCATCCCGGTCGAGGACGTCCAGCTGGACAAGTCCTTCACCGACGACCTGGACGTCGACTCGCTGTCCATGGTCGAGGTCGTCGTCGCCGCCGAAGAGCGCTTCGACGTCAAGATCCCGGACGACGACGTCAAGAACCTCAAGACCGTCGGTGACGCCACCGACTACATCGTCAAGCACCAGGCCTGATCAACCGCTCGCCTAGTGCTGCCGCTCCGCCACCCGGCGGTGGCGCCGCTGAATCCCTCGCATCCGTTGGAGAAAGAATTCCTGTGAGCCCGACCAATCGCACCGTGGTCGTCACCGGTATCGGCGCAACCACACCGCTGGGTGGCGACGCGACGTCCACCTGGGAGGGTCTGGTCGCCGGTCGTTCCGGTGTCCGTCCCCTCGAACAGGAGTGGGCCGCCGACCAGGCGGTCCGTATCGCGGCGCAGATCGCCGTGGAACCGAGCGAGGTCATCCCGCGCCCGCAGGCCCGCCGCCTGGACCGCTCGGCGCAGTTCGCGCTGATCGCGGCCAAGGAGGCCTGGGCCGACGCCGGTTACACCGACAAGGCCGGTGAGGACCCCGCCGTCGCCCCCGACCGGCTCGGCGCGGTCATCGCCTCCGGCATCGGCGGCGTGACGACGCTCCTCGACCAGTACGACGTGCTGAAGGAGAAGGGCGTACGCCGCGTCTCCCCGCACACCGTCCCGATGCTCATGCCGAACGGCCCCTCGGCCAACGTGGGCCTGGCCGTGAACGCCCGCGCGGGTGTGCACACCCCGGTCTCCGCCTGCGCGTCCGGCGCCGAGGCCATCGGCTACGCGATCGAGATGATCCGCACGGGCCGTGCGGACGTCGTGGTCGCCGGTGGCACCGAGGCGGCCATCCACCCGCTGCCCATCGCCGCCTTCGGCAACATGATGGCGATGTCCAAGAACAACGACGACCCGCAGGGCGCCTCGCGTCCCTACGACGTCGGCCGGGACGGCTTCGTCCTCGGTGAGGGCGCCGGTGTCCTGATCCTCGAGTCCGCCGAGCACGCCGCCAAGCGCGGTGCCCGCGTCTACGCGGAGGCGGTCGGCCAGGGCATCTCCGCCGACAGCCACGACATCGTCCAGCCGGAGCCGGGCGGCCGCGGCATCTCGCAGGCCCTGCGGAACCTGCTCGACAACACCGACCTGGACCCGGCCGAGATCGTGCACGTGAACGCGCACGCGACCTCGACGCCGGCCGGTGACGTGGCCGAGCTCAAGGCGCTGCGCAAGGTCTTCGGCGACGACACCGACCACATGGCGGTCTCCGCCACCAAGTCGATGACGGGCCACCTCCTCGGCGGCGCCGGCGGTATCGAGTCGGTCGCGTCGGTGCTCGCCCTGTACCACCGGGTGGCTCCGCCGACGATCAACGTCGAGAACCTCGACCCGGAGGCGGAGGCTGCCGCCGACATCGTCCGCGGTGAGGCCCGCAAGCTGCCCGTCGAGGGCCGCATCGCCGCGCTGAACGACTCGTTCGGCTTCGGCGGACACAACGTCGTGCTGGCGTTCCGCTCGGTCTGACCCCCGCGTACTCGTACGTAGCCGAAGGGGCCCCCACCGTGATGGTGGGGGCCCCTTCGGCTACTGCGCAGCACTACCGTTCAGAACGCCTGCAGAAAGCCTGCGGAGCGCCTCACACCACCTGGTGCAGCCACCGCACCGGGGCGCCCTCGCCCGCGTAGCGGAAGGGTTCCAGTTCGTCGTCCCAGGGCTTGCCGAGGAGCTTGGCGAGTTCGGCTTCCAGGTCCGTCTCGCCGCCCTTGGAACGGGTGAGCGCGGCGCGCAGCCGGTCCTCGGGGATGAGGATGTCGCCGTGGATTCCGGTGACGGCGTGGAAGATGCCCAGTTCGGGCGTGGCGCTGTAGCGCTCGCCCTCGGCCGTCGCGCAGGGTTCCGCGGTCACCTCGAAGCGGAGGAGCTGCCAGCCGCGCAGCGCGGACGCCAGTTTGGAGGCGGTGCCCGCCTCACCGCGCCAGGAGAACTCGGATCTCCAGGTGCCCGGCGCCGCCGGCTGCCGGATCCAGTCGAGGTTGATACGCGCGCCGAGCACGCCCGCGACTGCCCATTCGACGTGCGGGCACAGCGCGCGCGGTGCGGAGTGCACGTACAGGACTCCACGTGTCGTCACCGGGACCTCCAGTGTGGGACGAGGTTCGCCTTCCCCGGCGGCCTCGCGCCCGTGCCGAGCATTTTTCCCCAAAGACCAGTTGAACCAGGGGAACCAGGAAAAAAGGGACAGATGTGACGTGATGTAATTTAGCGGAAGCTGTATTGCGGGGTTTCACTGGGTCGGCCGACCGTCCTGTCGCTGCCGTGACAGCAGTGGCCGGGCCGCCACGGGGCGAGGCTACCGTGTGGCGGCGCAAGGAGTGTGACGTACCGTCGGTCCCGGCGCCCTCAAACGCCGACGTTTCACCCGCGGGGACTCAACCGCGGCAGGGTGCGCGGCGTCACGTTCGACGACAGAGGCGCCGGCGGCGGCCAGAAGCGGTGAGAGAGGACAACGGGATGCGGATCCGAAGCCACCGGTCAGCTGCCGTCCGGGCCGCTGTCGCCGGTGTGACGGCGGTTCTGCTCGGTGCCGCGGGCCTCGCCGCATGCGACGCGATCGGCGACAACTCCCCAGAGCCGAAGGGCAGTACGGCGGGTACGAAGCCGTCCCCGAAGCCCACCCCCAGGTGGGACACGAGCCCGCGCTCCGTTGCCGCCGTGGGCGACTCCATCACGCGGGGCTTCGACGCCTGCTCGGTCCTCGCGGACTGCCCGGAGGTGTCGTGGGCGACCGGTTCCGACACCGGGGTGCGCAGCCTCGCGGTCCGGCTCCTGGGGAAGCACCGGGCGGCCACGCACAGTTGGAATTACGCGCGCACCGGTGCACGGATGGCTGACCTTCCCGCGCAGATGGAGCAGGCGGCCGCGGTGTCGCCGGGCCTGGTGACGGTGATGGCGGGGGCCAACGACGCCTGCCGGCCGACGCCCGCCTCGATGACGCCGGTCGACACGTTCCGCGCCGACTTCGAGGAAGCGATGCGCACGCTGCGGCGCGAGGTGCCCAAGGCGCAGGTGTATGTGTCGAGCGTGCCGGACCTCAAGCGCCTGTGGTCGGCGGGCCGGACGAATCCGCTGGGCAAGCAGGTGTGGAAGCTCGGCATCTGCTCGTCGATGCTGGCCGACCCGGACGACCTCGCGGCAGCGGCGACGCAGCGCCGGGCCTCGGTGCAGGACCGGGTGGTGGCGTACAACGAGGTGCTCGCGGACGTGTGCGCGAAGGATCAGCGGTGCCGGTACGACGGCGGGGCGGTCTTCGACTACCGGTTCGACGGGAAGCAGCTGAGTCACTGGGACTGGTTCCACCCCAGCAAGGACGGCCAGTCGCGGCTCGCGGCGATGGCGTACCGACGGGTGACGGCCACGGAGCCGATCACCTGAACCGGGGGCTCCCCGGCGTAAGGTCTCGATCATGCGCAGCGAACTCTTCGGCACGCTCCCCGACGGCACGCCCGTCCACCGCTGGACTCTCGAACGCGGCGGGGTGCGGGTGCGCGTCCTGACGTACGGCGGAATCGTGCAGTCGGCGGAGGTTCCCGACCGGGGCGGTGCCACGGCGGACGTGGCGCTCGGTTTTCCCTCTCTGGACGGGTACCTCGCCCATCCGGGGCCGTTCCTGGGCGCGCTGGTCGGCCGGTACGCGAACCGGATCGCGGGCGGCCGCTTCCCGCTCGACGGCCGGACCTACCACCTGGCGCAGAACAACGGGACGAACGCGCTGCACGGCGGCGAGCGCGGCTTCGACAAGCGCGTGTGGGACGCGGACCCGCTGGAGCACGGTGTACGGCTGCACCGGGTGAGCCCGCACGGCGAGGAGGGCTTCCCGGGGCGCATGGAGGTCTCGGCGACGTACACGCTCGACGAGGGCGGGGCGCTGCGGATCGCGTACGAGGCGGTGACCGACGCGCCGACCGTCGTGAACCTGACGAACCACTCGTACTGGAATCTGGGCGGTGCGGGCTCCGGTGACGCGGCGGGCGGGCACGAGGTGCGCATCACGGCCTCGCGGTTCACCGCGGCGGACGGGGATCTGATCCCGACCGGTGAGTTCACCGAGGTGGCGGGGACGGCCTTCGACTTCCGGGAGCCGCGGAAGCCGGGGCTCGGCCACGACCGCAACTATGTCCTCGACAAGGGGGTCACCGAGGTGCCGACGGGGGTCGCCGAGCTGCAC
The DNA here is from genome assembly GCF_045162695.1 of Streptomyces sp. NBC_01003. Classification (NCBI taxonomy): domain Bacteria; kingdom Bacillati; phylum Actinomycetota; class Actinomycetes; order Kitasatosporales; family Streptomycetaceae; genus Streptomyces; species Streptomyces sp. NBC_01003. The sequence goes on along the minus strand of NZ_CP108707.1, from coordinate 6,845,151 downwards.
GACCCGGCGTCGGGGCGGACGCTGACCGTCGCGACGACCGAGCCGGGGCTCCAGCTGTACACGGGCGACCACTTCGACGAGACGCTGCCGTTCGCGCCCGGCGCCGGGATCGCCCTGGAGACCCAGCACTTCCCGGACTCCCCCAACCGGCCCCAGTTCCCGTCGACGGAACTGAGGCCGGGTCAGGTGTTCCGTTCGGAGACGGTGTACGGGTTCGGCACCCGCGCCTGAACCCTCGGAACCGGAACCCGTACCACCAACACCCCCCGGGCCCGCCCCCCCCAGACGCGGACCCGGACCTGGACCCGGACCCTGCGAATCCGCTCAGGCCTCGATCCGCGTGCTCACGCGCCGGTCCATGACCGAGCGGCCCGCTTCCACCTCGTACGCGCCCGCCTGGTGTGCCCACGCGTTGGCGTTCTCGTCCCAGATCTCGTAGGCGCGGCGCGGCAGCGGGACGGTGACTTCGACGCTCTCGCCGGGTGCCGCCTCGGCTCCCGCGAAGCCGGCCAGCCAGCGGGCCGGGCGGGCGGGGTCGGCCTGTTCGGGAGCCAGATAGACCTGGACCACCTCGCGACCGGACCGCTCACCGGAGTTGCGCACCCGGACCACAGCCGTCGCGCCCACGTCCCGCACCTCGATCGACTCGTACGTCCAGTCGGTGTAGCCGAGGCCGTGGCCGAAGGCGTACGACGGGGTGGCGCCCGACCTCTCCCAGGCGCGGTAGCCGATGAACACTCCCTCGGTGTAGGCCAGCCGGCCGTCGGTGGGGGTGACCTCGGTGACGGGTGCGTCCTCGAACGCGCCCCAGGTGGTGGGCAGCCGGCCGCCGGGCTCCTCGGCTCCGGTGAGGACGTCGGCGAGGGCGTCGCCGCCCTCCTGGCCGGGGAACCAGCTCAGGAGCACGGCCGCGACGTCCTCGCGCCACGGGAGTTCCACCGGGGAGCCGGAGTTCACGACCACGACGGTGTTCGGGTTGGCGGCGGCGACGGCGCGGACGAGGTCGTCCTGACGGCCCGGCAGGCACAGGTCCTTGCGGTCGAAGCCCTCGGACTCGACGCGCTCGGTGGTGGCCACCACGACGACCGCGGTGTCGGCGGCGCGCGCGGCCTCGACGGCCTCGGCGATCAGCTCGTCGGGGTCGCGCTGCGGCTCGCGGTGCACCAGCGAGAACGCGATGGCCTGGAGCGGGGCGCCCTCAGGCTTGAAGACGACGTAGCGCAGGGAGACGTCGACGGGCTCGTCGGCGACGAGGTCGACGTCTCCGCGGCCGACGGGGCTGCCGAAGAACGCCGCGAACGGGTCGGCGGCGGAGGCGAGCGGCTGCTCCCCGTCGAAGACGGTCTGTCCGGCGACGGTGAGAGTGAAGCCGCCGATGCCCTGGGTGCCGAAGGTGTGCGGCCCGGAGGCGCGCGGGGTGAAGGTGCCGGTGATCTCGACGGTGTGCAGGGTGTCGTGGGTGACGCCGTCGGGCAGGTCGGCGCCGATCCACTGGATGCGGCCGCCGGGCACGGACGCGCTGCCGATGACGTCGCCGACGGCGTCAAGGCAGCGGGCGCGCAGCTCGAACCCGGCCCCCGCGGCGGCCAGTTCCTCGTTCGGGTCGGCGCCGATGGCGTACGTGAGCGTGCCCTCGGGAAGCACGGCGGTCAGCCCGTCGAGCGGGGAGACGACGTGGGCGGGGAAGACGGTGGCGGAGCCGCCGCCGAGGACGCGGGCGTCGCGTGCGGCGGCGCCGATGAGGGCGACACTGCCGCCCGAACGGAGGGGAAGCGCACCGGAGTTGCGTACGAGGACGAAGGCGCGGCGGGCGATCTCGCGGGCGAGTGCCTCGCCGTCGATCTCTTCCGGGGCCTCGGTGACCACGGGTTCGGCGCCTTCGAGGATGCCGACGCGGGCGGCGAGGCGCAGCACGTTGCGCACGGCCTCGTCGACGGTGGACTCCTCGACCTCGCCGGCACGGACTGCGGCGGCGAGCGCAGGGCCGTAGACCGTGCGCGGGCCGGGCATCGCGACGTCGAGGCCGCCCTCGATGTCGCCGGTGGTGGAGCGGGCGGCCATCCAGTCGGAGACGTTGAAGCCGTCGAAGCCCCATTCGCCGCGGAGCACCTCGTTCACGAGGTAGCGGTGTTCGGTCATCGTCGTGCCGTTGACCCTGTTGTAGGCGGTCATGATGCCCCAGGGGTGGGCGTTCTCGACGATGGCCTCGAAGGGGGCGAGGTAGAGCTCGCGCAGGGCGCGGGCGGAGACGGTGTTGTCGACGCTGAAGCGGTCGGTCTCGGCGTCGTTGCCGACGAAGTGCTTGACGGTGGTGCCGACGCCGCCGGACTGCACGCCGCGCACGTACCCGGTGCCGATCGCGCCCGTCAGATACGGGTCCTCGCTGTACGCCTCGAAGTGCCGGCCGCCCAGTGGCGAGCGGTGCAGGTTGACGGTCGGGGCGAGCAGCACGTGGACGCCCTTGCGGCGGGCCTCCTGGGCGAGCAACCGACCCGCCCTGCAGGCGAGTTCGGGGTCCCAGGTGGCGGCGAGCGCCGTCGGTGACGGAAGGGCGATCGAGGGGTCGTCGGCGGTCCAGCGGATGCCGCGGACACCGATCGGGCCGTCCGACATCACCAGCGAACCGAGGCCGATGCCGGGGACAGCGGGCAGGGACCACATGTCCTGCCCGGCGAGGAGATTCGCCTTGGTGTCGAGGTCGAGCTTGCCGAGCGCCGCCTCTACGACAGCCTCACGTGCCTGGTCCTGCTGGGTCTCCGCCACGGCGGCGCCTCCTCGTTGAAGTCCGGCCCTTGGCCGCCATCCTGCACCCAATACCTGTAGATCGGTAGGTTTCGTTATGTCGCCGTTATAAACGATGTCGTACGGTGACGGCATGGGTACGAGAACCGCCAGGAGCGAGGAACGGCGCGCGGAGATCCTCCGTGCCGCCCTGGAGGTGATCGCCGAGCGCGGGTACCGCGGTGCCACGCTTGGGGCGGTGGCCGAGCGTGTCGGGCTGACGCAGCAGGGGCTGCTGCACTACTTCCGCACCAAGGAGGCCCTGCTCGTCGCGGTCCTGGAGGAGCGCGACCAGTGGGACGCGGTGCCGGACGGCCGGTGGCGGCTCGACCTGCTGGCCTCGCTGGTCGAGTACAACGCGATGCGGCCCAGCATCGTGCAGACGTTCTCCGCACTGCTCGGCGAGAGCGTCACGGAGGACCACCCGGCGCGGCCCTACTTCACCGAGCGGTACGGGAGCGTGCGGGAGAGCATGGCCGCGGTGCTGCGCACCGAATACGGGGAGCGGCTGCCCGGCGGCCTCACGCCCGAGCGGGCGGCGCCGCTGCTCGTGGCGGTGATGGACGGGCTGCAGTACCAGTGGCTGCTGGACCCCGAGTCGGTGGACATGCCGGGCGCGTTCCGCGACTTCCTGGCGCTCATCGAGGGCGGCGAGGGCGACGCGGGGGACGCGGGCCCCGGGTGAACTCCCGCGTGCGCGGCGGCTACTGGCGCCAGACGACCGCGAGCGTCTTGCTCACCCCGCACACCAGGACGTAGGCGACGGCCCAGCCGACGGCCCCGGCCAGCAGGAGCGCGGCCGCGCCCGCCCCGAACCACACCAGCTCGAAGGCGACCCGGCCCGCGCCCCGCGTTTTGTGCGACGCCTTCTGGGACCCGAACAGCGCCCACGAAGTGATCATCACGGCGATGACCCCGAGGCCGAGCAGCCAGGCGAGCGGGGCCGGGACGTCGCGGGTGAAGCCCCAGCGTCCGACGGCCGCGAGGGCCGCCAGTTCGATCAGGAAGAGCACACCCAGGTTCGCCGTCTTCATGCGCGCAGTATGGCCCGGCCTACCGTTCGCGGATACGGGTCACGGCCCGCGCGATGTCCTCGTGGACGAGGGACGGGTCCGCCGCGGCCTGCTTGAAATGGCCCAACACGGCTTCCATGGCCGGGAGTTCGGTGGTCTCGGTGGCCAGGGCGATGTCCTTGACGGCGAGGTCCGAGCCGAAGTGCACGCCCTGCGCGAAGGCGCGGGCGACGGCTCCGCCGAGGGGGCCCGCGGCGAGGGCGCCCTTCGCGACGTCCTCGGGCAGGCCGAGCGCGTCCGCGAGCGCCATGGCCTCGGCGACCAGGCCGACGCCGCCGATGACCGCGGTGTTGACGACGAGTTTGAGAGCGGCGCCGGAGCCGGGCGCGCCGGTGCGGGTGACCGTGCCGAGGTGGGCGAGTACGCCTTCGATCCGGTCCGCGTCGCCGCCCGCCAGGATGCCGAGCTCGCCCGCCTCGGCCTTGTCGGTGCTGCCCATGACCGGGGCGTCGACGAGGGTCACCCCGTCACCGAGTCGCGCCGCCAGCTGCCGTACGGCGTCGGGGCCGATGGTCGACATCTCCGCCCAGTACGTGCCGGGCCGCAGTTCGGGCGCGATGGCGTCGGCGACCTCGGACACGGCGTCCGGGGTGGCGAGCATCGTGATGACCACGTCGGCGTCGCGCACGGCGTCGGCGGGGGTGTCGGCGAGGACGGCACCCCGTTCGACGAGCGGGGCGGCTTTCGCCGGGGTGCGGTTCCAGACGGTCAACGGGTGTCCGGCGTCGAGGAGATGGCGGGCCATGGGCGCGCCCATGTGACCGAGGCCGAGGAAGGCGATCTTTTCCATGCCCCGACGCTAGCGTGTCCCGCCCGGATCGGACCGGGCTCTCGGGGTCAGTGCGTGACCGGGTCGCCGGTGGGGTGCGGGGCGGGCTCGGGCGCCGGTTCCGGGGTCGTCTCGCCGAGCAGGTCCCGGGCCATCAGGGTCGCGCCGGCCACCGCTCCCGGCATCAGGAACACCGCCACGAACGGCACCAGGAACGCGACCGCGAGCGGCGTGCCGAAGCCCCAGGCCAGGCCCTTGCGGGCGTGCAGCAGGGCGAGGCGCTCACGCAGATCGACTCCGCGGCGCTGGAGCGCGACCGCGGTGAGCTCCTCGGTGAGGAAGAAGCCGGTGACGAAGAAGCCGATCACCGGGACGACGGTCTGGCCGACGAACGGGAGGAAGCCGAGGGCGAAGAGCAGGATGCCCCAATCGGCGGCGCGGACCAGGGTGCGCAGGCTGTCGCGGGCCGAGATCCACAGTTCACGCCAGAGCGTGAGGCCCGACTCGGGGGCGTGGCCGCCCTCGGCGAGGTCGACCTGCTCCGACAGGGACTCGTAGAAGGGCTGGCCGATCAGGAGGGTCACGGCGGTGAAGGTGAGGACGGCGAGGAGCAGGACCAGGGCGAAGAGCACGGCCGTCAGGAAGCCGCGGAACAGGCCGGCCCACGGCGAGGTCCAGTCGTCGGCGAAGGGGGTCGCCCAGGTGATGAAGTCGTCGCCCCACCGGGTCAGGCAGATCAGCGCGGCCGCGTACAGGACGAGGGTGATCAGGCCGGGCAGGAGCCCCGTGCCGAACTGCTTGCCGTGCTGGGAGACCCAGCGCTGGCCCTTCACCAAGTAGCCGAAGCCCGCCCCGAGATCATGCATGGGGACACCCTATGGGGACCGGCCCGCACCCCTTGCGCGGGGTACGGGCCGGGACCGGGTCGCATCGGTCACACGGAGAGCGTGACCGTGATGTTACCGCGGGTGGCCTTGGAGTACGGGCACACCTGGTGGGCCTTCTCGACCAGAGACTTGGCGGTGGCCTCGTCCACGTTCGGGATCTTGGCGGCGATCTCGACGATGAGGCCGAAGCCCTCGTCGTTCTTGCCGATGCCCACGTGCGCGGTGACGGTCGAGCCGGAGATGTCGGCGTTCTCCTGGCGGGCGACCACGGCGAGCGCGCCCTGGAAGCAGGCGCTGTAGCCGGCGGCGAACAGCTGCTCCGGGTTGGTGCCGGCGCCGCTGCCGCCCTGCTCCTTGGGCGGGTTCACGACGACGTCGAGCTTGCCGTCGTCCGTGGAGACGCGGCCGTCACGGCCGTTCTCCGCGGTGGCCACGGCGGTGTAGACGACGTCCGACTGCTGGATGGGCATCCCGTGCTCCCTCATTCGATCCGATAGGCGGAAAGAGATTACCGAATCCCGGAAGGAACGAGCGTGACCGGGGTCACTCCCCCAGCTTGACGATCATCTTTCCGATGTTGTCGCCGCGCAGAACCCCGAGGAACGCCTCCAGGTTGTTCTCGATGCCCTCGACGACGGTCTCGCGGTACTTGAGCTCGCCGGAGCGGATCCAGGCGCCGACCTGCTGCACGAACTGCGGCTGGAGGTCGTAGTGGTCGCCGACGAGGAAGCCCTCGATCCGGCCGCGGGTCTGGATCAGGCGGGACAGGTTGCGCGGACCGGGGGCGGCCTCGGTGTTGTTGTAGACCGAGATCGCGCCGCAGATCGCGATGCGTCCGTCGCGGTTGAGCTGGCCGATCGCCGCTTCGAGGTGGTCGCCACCGACATTGTCGAAGTAGACGTCGATGCCGTCGGGGGCCGCCTTCTTGAGCTGCTCGAAGACGGAGCCGTCCTTGTAGTTGAAGGCGGCGTCGAAGCCGTACTCCTCGACGAGGAGCTTGACCTTCTCGGCCGAGCCCGCCGAGCCGACGACGCGGCCCGCGCCGAGGAGCTTGGCGATCTGGCCGACCTGGCTGCCGACGGCACCGGCCGCGCCGGAGACGAAGACCGTGTCGCCCTCCTTGAAGGACAGGGTGCGCAGGAGACCCGCGTACGCCGTCAGGCCCGTCATGCCGAGGACACCGAGGTACGTCGACAGGGGCGCGGCCTCAGGGTCGACCTTCACGGCCTGCTTGGCGTCGAAGGTGGCGTACTCGCGCCAGCCGTTGAAGTGCAGCACATGGTCACCGACGGCCACACCCTCGTCGTTCGAGGCGACGACCACGCCGACCGCGCCACCCTGCATCGCCGTGCCGAGCTCGTACGGGGCGACGTACGACTTGGCGGCGCTCATGCGGCCGCGCATGTACGGGTCCACGGACACGTACAGGTTCTTGACGAGCACCTGGCCGGCGCCGGGCTGGGCGATCTCCACCTCGCTGAGCTGGAAGTCCTCGGGCTTGGGCCAGCCGACCGGGCGGCTGGTCAGCTGCCACTCGCGGCTCATGGCGGGGATCTGAGGGGTGTCGACAGACATGGCGGGGGCCTCCTGATTGCTTCACTTACTGAAACAACCATGCTCCTCGATATTTCATAGTGTCAAGTAAATGGGTACGATGGAGTACATGGCCGCCAGCAGCTCCGCCCCGAAACCCGTGACAGACGACCTCGTGACAGCCGATCCCGCGACCGCCGACCTGGTCGAGCTGATCGGCACGCTGGTCTCGCGTCACTACAAGGAGTACGAGCAGGCCGCCTCGGGCCAGGGCCTCACCACGGCGCAGGCGCGGGTTCTCGATCTGCTCTCGCGCGAGCCGATGCCCATGCGGCGCATAGCCCAGCAGGTGAACTGCGAGCCGTCGAACATCACCGGGCTCATCGACCGGCTGGAAGCGCGCGGCCTCGTCGAGCGCCGCCCCGACCCGGCCGACCGGCGCGTGAAGCTGGCCGCGCCGACGGCGGAGGGTGTGCGGATGGCGCGCGGCGTGCAGGGGAACCTGGGCTTCGCGCGCGGGGCCATCGCCTCGCTGACCGACGACGAGCGGGTGGCGCTGCGCAGGCTCCTCGCCAAGATGATGCTGGACGGCGACGCCACGGCCTGACGCCGGCCGCGAGGGACGACCTTCAGGTGAACGACGTGGGGGCCTGACGCCGGCTGCGGGGGACGACCTTCAGGCGAACGACGTGACGGCCCGACATCGGCCGCGCCGTCCCGCAGGAACTAGGTGCACCACCACAGGAAGCGGTCACACGTCTCCGTCGGGGTGGGCTGCGGCGGGGGCGGCGGTGTCGTGGCGGGCCCGGGGGCGGGCGTGCCGGGGCCGGTCGGGGCGTGCGGCGTCGGGGTGGCGGCGGGCACGGAGGTGGCGTGGCCCTCCGTCCCCTCCTTCGGCCCGTCCGTCTCCTTGCCCTTCTTCGCGTCCTCGGACTCCGACGCGGACGGGGAGGGGGACGCCGAGGCGCTCGACGCCTGCGGGTCCGCCTCGGCCGCGGCGGCGCCGGTCGGAGTGCCGGCCGCCGAGGATGCGGCGGCCTGAGCCTCCTGGTCGGCGGCCTCCTCGGCCGACGAGGACGAGCCGTGCGCGTCGCCGTCCGCCGACGACTCGGTGCCGAGTTCCGCGAAGCTGAGGCCGCCCGCGGCGAGCGCGAGCCCCGCGGCGGCGATCACGATCTTGTTGCGCCGGCGCCGGTGGGCCCTGCGGGCACCGCGCTCACGGCGTTCCCTGCGGGAGCGGCGGGTGTGCGTGGGTTCGTCGGCATAGGGGGCGTCGGCACTCTCGGCCGACTCCTGCGCCGCGAGCGCCTCCGCGTGCGCGCGGCACGCTTCGGCGGGCGTGCCGCACCCAGGGCAGGCGAGGGCGCCGTTGAGGTGCCTTCGGCACGGGTGGCAGTAATCCATGACGCATGGAGGCTAGGCGCCGCGCCGGTAACGGAAAAAGCCGGGGCTGTGAATGTTCTGTGCGGAACTGCGTGTTCCGAAGAATTGACCCTCCATATGGCTTCTGTGCACGGCGTACCGGGCGACCGGGTGCACGAACCATTGACACCCCGCGCGCACCTCCTTACTGTCACGCCAAGATTTCGAACGCATGACGAAATATCGAACGTCGCAGGGGGCAACTGCCGTGCGCATCACGGGAATCAGCACACACGTGGTCGGGACGCCTTGGCGCAACCTGACCTACGTCCAGGTGCACACCGACGAGGGGATCACCGGGGTCGGCGAGACCCGGATGCTGGGCCACACCGACGCGCTCGTCGGCTATCTGAAGGAGGCTCAGGCCAACCACATCGTCGGCTCGGACCCCTTCGCGACCGAGGACCTCGTACGGCGCATGAAGTACGGGGACTACGGGCGGGCCGGAGAGATCGTGATGTCCGGCATCGCGGTCGTCGAGATGGCCTGCTGGGACATCAAGGGCAAGGCGCTCGGTGTGCCGGTGTGGCAGCTGCTCGGCGGCAAGGTGACGGACCGGGTCAAGGCGTACGCGAACGGCTGGTACACCACCGAGCGCACCCCCGAGGCGTACCACAAGGCGGCGCAGGCCGTGATGGAGCGCGGGTACAAGGCGCTGAAGATCGACCCGTTCGGGACGGGGCACTACGAGCTGGACCACGAACAGAGCCTGTACGCCGTGTCGTTGATCGAGGCGGTACGCGACGCGATCGGGCCCGACGCCGAGCTGATGCTGGAGATGCACGGCCGGTTCTCGCCCTCCACCGCCATCCGGCTGGCGCGCGATCTCGCTCCCTTCAAGCCCGCGTGGCTGGAGGAGCCGGTGCCGCCGGAGAACCTCAAGGCGCTGGAGAAGGTGGCCGCGAGGGTGGACATCCCGGTCGCCACGGGTGAGCGGATCCATGACCGGATCGAGTTCCGTGAGCTGTTCGAGAGCCAGGCCGCGGACATCATCCAGCCGGACGTCGGCCACATCGGCGGCATCTGGGAGACGCGGAAGCTGGCGGCGACGGCGGAGTCCCACTATGTACTGGTCGCGCCGCACAACGTGGGCGGTCCCGTGCTGACCGCGGCCTCGCTCCAAGTCGGCTTCTCCACACCGAACTTCAAGGTTCTGGAGCACTTCAACGACTTCGCGGACGCGGCCATCAAGAAGGTCGTGAAGGGCGCGCCACAGGTCGATCCGGAGACCGGGTGCTTCGAGCTGTCGCACGCGCCGGGGCTCGGGGTCGAGCTCGACGTGGACGCGGCGGCCGAATTCCCGCAGCAGCAGGCGCGGTTCGACCTGTGGGCGGAGGGCTGGGAGCAGCGCCGGCCGGAGGGTACGCGGTGAGCGTCGCGGTCGTCGTCGAGGCGCCGGGCGCGTACCGGATCGTTCCTCACGAGCCGACGCCGCCGGGTGCCGACGAGGCGCTGGTCCGCGTCCACGCCGTGGGCATCTGCGGCAGCGACCGCGAGGTGTACCAGGGCAACCGGCCCGAGGGGTACGTGCGGTACCCGCTCACTCCGGGGCACGAGTGGTCCGGCACCGTCGAGGCCGTCGGACCGGGCGCGCCGCAGTCGCTCGTCGGCAGGAAGGTCGTCGGCGAGGGCTTCCGCAACTGCCAGGTCTGCGACCGGTGCCACGCCGGCGAGACCACGCTGTGCACGGCCGGGTACGAGGAGACCGGGTTCACGCAACCCGGTGCCATGGCCGCCACCCTCACCCTGCCCGCCCGGCTCCTGCACGTCCTGCCGGACGACGCCGACCTGACGGCGGCCGCGTTGCTCGAACCCGCGGCCTGCGTCGCCGCCGCCGCGCTCAAGGCGGACGCGCGGCCGGGCGAACGTGTCGCGGTCGTCGGCGCGGGGACCCTCGGCATGCTCGCCGTGCAGTTCCTCGCGGCGGGCTCCCCCGCCGAACTCCTCACCGTCGACACGCGGCCCGAACGGGCCCCCCTTGCAGAACAGCTCGGCGCGACGCACTTCCGCACGCCCGACCAGGAGCTGCCCGGCGACTTCGACGTGGTGATCGAGACCGCCGGCTCCGCGGACTCGGCCCGTACCGCGGCGTCGCTGCTGCGGCGCGGGGGGCGGCTCGTCCTCACCGGGCTCCCGGCGTCCGGTGCGGCGGGGCTCGACCCGACCGGCCTCGTCGTGCGGCAGCTGGAGGTGCGGACCGTGTTCGGGGCGCCGCCGGCCGCCTGGGCGCATGCCGTGCGGGTCTTCGGCGCGGGGCTGCTCGATCCGTTGCCGCTGGTGACGCACGAGCTGCCGCTGGATCAATTCCCGTACGGCATCGAGCTGGTGGGAACCGGTGACCCCGAGGTGGGGAAGGTGCTGCTGCGCCCCCAGGGCCTCTCGTAAGCCCTGGCTCCTGCCTCCCGGCACGTTCCGGGCGTGCCCACACCCACCGATCCGAACTTGGTTCGAAATACCGAACAACACCGAACGTGAAGGACTGCCCGTGACCGACTCCCCCTCTCCCCGCCGCCCCGGCGAACCCGCCCTCGCGGCCCTGGGCCTGTCCGCCCCCTCCACCGCCGACGCCGACACCTCCCCGCACGCCTTCCCCGACGGCGGCACCTGGCGCACCGAGATCCCCTCCGTCGAGGGGCCCGAGGCGCTGGCCGTCGTACTCAAGGAGGCCTCGCGCCTCGACGTGCCGGTCCACCGGATCAGCCAGGGCAGCGGCGTGTGGATGCTCACCGACGCCGAGATCACCGAGATGGTCGAGTCGGCCGCCGAGCGGGACATCGAGCTGTGCCTGTTCACCGGGCCGCGCGGCACCTGGGACACCGGCGCCTCCGTGCGCACCGACTCGCACGGCGCCGGCCTGCGCGCCCGCGGCCACGACGCCGTCGCCGGATGCGTGGAAGACGCCGTCCGGGCCACGGAGTTGGGCGTGAAGTGCCTGCTCGTCGCCGACGAAGGCGTGCTGTGGACCCTGCACCGGGCCCGCGAGCAGGGGGTGATTCCCCGTGACACCACGCTCAAGGTCTCCGCGCTCATCGGGCCGGTCAACCCGGCGTCCTACGCCGTCTTCGAGCGGCTCGGCGCCGACTCGCTCAACGTGCCGAGCGACCTCACCCTCGCCCACCTCACCGAGATCCGCCGGGTCTCCGCCGCACCCATGGACCTGTACGTCGAGGCGCCGGACGACCTCGGCGGCTATGTGCGGATGTACGAGATCGCGGAGCTGATCCGCCGCGGGGCGCCGCTGTACCTGAAGTTCGGGCTCGCGAAAGCCCCCGCCATCTACCCGTACGGCGCCCACCTGCGCGACGTCACTCTCGACACCGCCCGTGAGCGCGTGCGCCGCGGCCGGCTCGCGCTCGACCTGCTGGCCCGGCACGGCGCGAACGGCGGCATGTCGCCGCTCGGCTCGCGGCTGCCGGGCGCTCTCGACCGTTTCCCGCTCACCGTTTCCGCTCCCCACGACGCGACCGACAAGGACTGATGACCATGCGCAACCGCAGAAGTGCCGTTTCCGCCGTGGCGGGAGCCGCCGCTCTCGCCCTCGCCCTGACCGCCTGCGGGCAGAGCAGTGAGGGCGGCAGCAAGGACACGAAGGACAAGAAGGAGATGACCGTCGGCATCGCCATGCCGACCAAGTCGTCCGAACGCTGGATAGCCGACGGCAAGAACATGGTCGCCACGCTGCACAAGGCCGGCTACAAGACGACCCTCCAGTACGGCGAGGACGACGTCGACCAGCAGGTCCAGCAGCTCGAGGGCATGATCACGCAGGGCGTGGACGCGCTGGTCATCGCAGCGATCAACGGCGACGCGCTCTCCAACGTGCTCAAGGAGGCCCATGACGCGGACATCCCCGTCATCTCCTACGACCGTCTCCTGCTCAACTCCCCCTACGTCGACTACTACGCCTCCTTCGACAACGAGAAGGTCGGCCGGCTCCAGGGCACGTACATCACCGAGAAGCTGGGTCTGAAGGACGGCTCCAAGAAGGGCCCCTTCAACATCGAGCTGTTCGCGGGCTCGAACGACGACAACAACACCAAGTACTTCTTCAACGGCGCGATGAAGGTGCTCCAGCCCTACATCGACAAGAAGCAGCTCGTGGTCAGGTCCGGCCAGACGGCGCTCAACAAGGTCACGACGCTGCGCTGGGACGGCGGCACCGCGCAGAAGCGCATGGACGACCTGCTCACGTCGTCGTACTCCTCCGCCAAGGTGGATGCCGTCCTCTCCCCGTACGACGGCATCTCGATCGGCATCCTGTCCGCCCTCAAGTCCGACGACTACGGCTCCGCGAGCAAGCCGCTGCCCGTCGTCACCGGGCAGGACGCCGAGGTCGCCTCGGTGAAGTCGATCGTCGCGGGCCAGCAGACCCAGACCGTCTACAAGGACACCCGGGAGCTGGCCAAGGTCGCCTCCAGCATGGTCGACGCGGTGCTGAAGGGGAAGAAGCCGCAGGTCAACGACACCACTTCGTACAACAACGGCAAGAAGGTCGTGCCGTCCTATCTGCTCCAGCCGGTGAGCGTCGACAAGAGCAACTACCAGAAGGAGCTCATCGACACCGGCTACATCAAGGCGAGCGACCTCAAGTAGCCCGCCCACACCACCGGTTCACACGGAGCAGAAAGGCACGACCATGGCGGGACCCGTCCTGGAAATGCGCTCGATCGTCAAGACCTTTCCCGGCGTCAAGGCGCTCGCGGACGTCTCTCTGAGCGTCCGCGCGGGCGAGGTCCACGCCGTCTGCGGGGAGAACGGCGCCGGGAAGTCGACGCTGATGAAGGTCCTCAGCGGCGTTCACCCGCACGGCAGTTACGAGGGGGAGATCCTCTTCGAGGGCGAGCCGTGCCGGTTCAAGGACATCGGGGCGAGCGAGAAGCGCGGCATCGTGATCATCCACCAGGAACTCGCCCTGGTGCCGTACCTCTCGCTCGCCGAGAACATCTTCCTCGGCAACGAGCACGCCACGCGGGGCGTGATCAGCTGGGGCGAAACCCTCAAGCACGCCACGGACCTGCTGCGGCGCGTCGGTCTGAACGAGCACCCGCAGACCCGCGTCGCCGACATCGGCGTCGGGAAGCAGCAGCTGGTCGAGATCGCCAAGGCCCTGTCGAAGGAGGTGAAGCTGCTCATCCTCGACGAGCCGACAGCCGCGCTCAACGACGAGGACAGCGGCAAACTCCTCGATCTGATCCTGGAGTTGAAGGGCCAGGGCATCACCTCGATCATCATCTCGCACAAGCTCAACGAGATCGCCCGGGTCGCGGACTCGGTGACGGTCATCCGCGACGGGCACTCCATCGAGACGCTCGACGTGAAGGCCGCTCAGACGACCGAGGAGCGGATCATCCGCGCCATGGTCGGCCGCGACCTCGACCACCGCTTCCCGGAGCGCACCCCGCACCCGCAGGACCACACGGCGGCGCCGGCCCTCGAGATCCGCGACTGGACCGTCTTCCACCCCATCGACCAGCAGCGCAAGGTCGTCGACTCGGTGTCCCTGAACGTGCGCCGCGGGGAGATCGTCGGCATCGCGGGGCTGATGGGCGCGGGCCGCACGGAACTCGCGATGAGCGTGTTCGGGCGGGCCTACGGGAAGTACGCGGGCGGCAGCGTCCTCAAGGACGGCACCGAGATCCGCACCCGCACCGTCCCCGAGGCGGTCGGGCACGGCATCGCGTACGTCACCGAGGACCGCAAGCACTACGGCCTCAACCTCATCGACTCCATCAACCGCAACATCTCGCTGAGCGCGCTGCGCAAGGTCGCCCGGCGCGGGGTCGTCGACGAGCACGAGGAGCGGAAGGTCTCCGAGGGTTTCCGCAAGTCCATGAACATCAAGGCGCCCAACGTCTCCGAACCCGTGGGCCGGCTCTCCGGCGGCAACCAGCAGAAGGTCGTCCTCAGCAAGTGGATCTTCGCGGGGCCGGACGTGCTGATCCTCGACGAGCCGACCCGCGGCATCGACGTGGGCGCGAAGTACGAGATCTACACGGTGATCGACCAACTGGCCGCCGAGGGCAAGGCCGTTGTCTTCATCTCCTCCGAACTGCCCGAGCTGCTCGGCATGTGCGACCGGATCTACACGATGTCGGCCGGACGGCTCACCGGTGAGGTCCCGCGAGCGGAGGCCACCCAGGAAGTGCTGATGCGGCACATGACCAAGGACAAGAGGTAGGACCGATGAGCACGAACCTGGAGGCCGGCTCGCCGGCCGGCGCCGCGGCACCGGAGGAATCCGGAGACACCGGGCACGCGACCGGCCTCGGCCGGCTGATCATCGACGGCATGCGCCGCAACATGCGGCAGTACGGGATGCTCTTCGCCCTCGGCCTGATCGTGATCCTTTTCGAGGTCTGGACGGGCGGCGACCTGCTGCTGCCGCGCAACGTCTCGAACCTGGTGCTGCAGAACAGCTACATCCTGATCCTGGCGATCGGCATGATGATCGTCATCATCGCGGGCCACATCGACCTGTCGGTCGGCTCCATCACCGCGTTCACGGGGGCGCTCGCCGCGGTGCTCATGGTCACGCACCACTGGTCGTGGCCGGTGGCCGCCATCGCGGTCCTCGCCGTCGGCGCGCTCGCGGGGGCCCTGCAGGGCTTCTTCATCGCCTATCTCGGCATACCGTCGTTCATCGTGACCCTGGCGGGCATGCTGCTCTTCCGCGGTCTGACGGAGATCTTCCTCAAGGGGCAGACGCTCGGCCCGTTCCCCGAAGGGCTGCAGAAGGTCGCCAACGGCTTCCTGCCCGAGGTCGGCCCCGACACCAACTACCACAACCTCACCCTGCTGCTCGGCCTGGGCCTCATCGCCCTCGTCGTGTGGCAGGAGGTGCGCGACCGCAAGCGCCAGCAGGAGTACGCGCTCGACGTGCTGCCCGCGAAGCTGTTCGCGCTGAAGCTCACCGCGCTGGTCGCCGCCGTCCTCGTCTTCACCCTGCTGCTCGCCAGCTACAAGGGCGCGCCCGTGGTGCTGATCGTCCTGGCCGTGCTCCTCGTCGCCTTCGGCTATGTGATGCGCAACGCGGTGATCGGCCGCCATGTGTACGCGATCGGCGGCAACCTGCCGGCGGCGAAGCTCTCCGGCGTCCGGGACAAGAAGGTCACCTTCGCGGTCTTCCTCAACATGGGGATGCTGGCGGCCCTCGCGGGCCTGGTCTTCGCGGCCCGCTTCAACGCCGCGTCGCCGAAGGCGGGCGTCAACTTCGAACTCGAGGCGATCGCCGCCTCGTTCATCGGCGGCGCGTCGATGAGCGGCGGCGTCGGCACGGTGCTCGGCGCGATCATCGGCGGCACCGTCCTCGGCGTCCTGAACAACGGCATGAACCTCGTCGGCGTCGGCACCGACTGGCAGCAGGTCATCAAGGGCCTGGTCCTGCTCGCGGCGGTCGGCTTCGACGTGTGGAACAAGCGCAAGGTCGGTTCGTAGGTCAGCTCGGCCCCGTCGGCCGAAGCCCGGCGGGGCCCCACCCTTTCAGGGAGCCGCACATGGAACTGAGCAGACGCACTCTCCTCGCATCGGCCGCCGCTGCCGGTGCAGCCGCCACCGCGCTGGGCGGAACAGCCCACGCCTCAGGCTCCGCCTCGGGAGGCAGGAGACCCGTGAAGGAGCCCTTCGGCAAGCTCGCCGACGGCACGAGGATCTACCGCTGGTCCCTGGAGAACGGCGGCACCCGCCTGAAGGTCCTCTCCTACGGCGGCATCATCCAGTCCCTGGAGATACCGGACCGCCACGGCCGGTACGTGAACGTCTCCCTCGGCTACGACACCATCGAGGACTACGTCGCCGGGACCACGTTCTTCGGTGCCACGATCGGCCGCTACGGCAACCGCATCGCGAACGGCCGGTTCACACTCGACGGCACGACGTACCAGCTCTCCGTGAACGACGGGGTCAACTCCCTGCACGGCGGGGCGAAGGGCTTCAACACGCGGGTGTGGGACGTGGAGGACTTCACCTCCGGCTCCGACGTCGGGCTGAAGCTGCACTACACGTCGGTCGACGGCGAGATGGGATACCCAGGCACGCTCAGGGTGACGGTCACGTACACCCTCAGGGCGAGCGGCGACTGGCACATCGACTACGAGGCGACGACGGACAAGGCGACCGTCGTGAACCTGACGAACCACACATACTACAACCTCGCGGGCGAGGGCAGCGGCGGTATCTACGACCACGAACTCACGCTCGCCGCCTCCCGATACACGCCCACCGACTCGGGGCTCATCCCGACCGGTGAGCGGGCGAAGGTCGCGGGCACCCCGTTCGACTTCCGCTCCGCGAAGCCGATCGGCCGCGACATCCGCACCGCGCACCCGCAACTGATCACCGCCAAGGGCTTCGACCACAACTGGGTCCTCGACAAGGGGATCACGGCGCGGCCCGTGCACTTCGCGACGCTGCGCGACCCTTCCTCCGGCCGCACTCTGAAGATCGCCACGGATCAGCCCGGCGTCCAGTTCTACTCGGGCAACTTCCTCGACGGCACGCTCACCGGCCCCTCCGGGCGCACCTACCGGCAGGGCGACGGCCTGTGCCTGGAGACGCAGCACTTCCCGGACTCGCCGAACCGTCCGGCGTTCCCGTCGACGGTGCTGCGCCCGGGCGAGACGTACCGGACGACGACAGTGCACTCGTTCAGCGCCTGACCGCCCCCCACCCCACCCACATCCTCCGGCCTCGCCCGTAACGACCACGGGCGAGGCCGGTGTCATTCCTCGCCCCTTCGCACTCACTTCACCAAGCCCTATGGAGACGTCAGTTGAAGCTCAGCAGACGCACGTTCACGGCGCTCAGCGCCACCACCGCGGCGAGCCTCGCCCTGCCGCTGCCGACGGCGGGCGCAGCCACTCCCGACGACACGACCGCCCCCGTACCCGAGGCCGACGGGCAGACGCACACCGTCGCCTTCGACAAGTACTCGCTGCTCGTGGACGGCAGCCGGGTCGTCCTGTGGTCGGGCGAGGTGCACCCGTTCCGGCTACCGAGCCCGTCGCTGTGGCGTGACGTGCTGCAGAAGCTGCGCGCGCACGGCTACAACGCCATCAGCATCTACGTCGCGTGGAACTTCCACTCCCCAGCCCCCGGCGTCTACGACTTCACGGGCGTGCGCGACCTCGGCCGCTTCCTGGAGACGGCAGCCGAGGAGGGTCTGTACGTCATCGCGCGCCCCGGCCCGTACATCAACGCGGAGGTCGACGCGGGCGGATTCCCCGGCTGGCTGACGGCCACCAAAGGCACGGCCCGTACCTCGGATCCCACCTATCTGGCGTACGTGGACGAGTACTTGACGGCCGTGAACGAGATCATCGCCCGCTACCAGTACACGCGCGGCAAGGGCACGGTCGTCCTCTACGAGCTGGAGAACGAGTACGCCTCGAACGTGACCAGCCCGGCCGGCAAGGACTACATGGCGCACCTGTACGCGAAGGTCCGCGCCGACGGTATCGACGTCCCGCTGTTCCACAACGACAAGGGCCGCAACGGCTACTGGGCTCCGGGCTCGTTCAGCACGGGTGACGAGTCCGGCCGCTACCTCTACGGATTCGACGGATACCCGTCACCGTCGGGCAACCCGCCGGACTGGGGCTACTTCGGCGTGGGCGGCGCCAAGGGCGGGTCGACGGCGAGCCCCGACACCCCTGGCCTCCTGGCCGAGTTCGGGGGCGGCTGGTTCGACCCGTGGGGCGGCGCCGTGTTCTCCGGCAAGGGATACGAGGAGTCTCGGCGCACCCGCGACGCGGCGTACGAGCGGCGCTTCTACCTCACCAACCTCGCCAACGGAATCAAGATCCACAACGTCTACATGACGTTCGGCGGCACCAGCTGGGGCTGGCTCCCCGCGCCGGTCGTCTACACGTCGTACGACTACGGGGCGGCCCTCGACGAGGCGCGCAATGTCACGTCCAAGCTGACACCCATGCACCAGATGGGCCAACTGCTCCGCTCCGTACCGGACCTGGCGAAGCTGGACCGGGCGCAGGACACGGCGGCCGCCGACCCGGCCCTGAAGGTCTACCACCTGACCAATCCCGACACGGGCGCGCACGTCTATGTCCTGCGCAACGACACGTCGGCGTCCATCACATCGACGCTGCCGCTGGGCTCGGTGAGCTCGGAGGTCACGGTCGGCGCGAAGGACGCGAAGCTCGTCCTGGCCGATACCGCTCTGGGGAAACGGGAGTTGGCGTACTCGACGGTCCAGCCGATGATCCAGCTGAGTGCGGGGCGCCGGGACGTCGCGGTGTTCGCGGGCCGGCCGGGAGAGCCGGCCGAGGCGGCCTTCGCGTACGAGGAGGAACCGGAGGTCTCGGTCCTCGACGGGCCGGCAACCGCGACGTACGAGGACGGAATCCTGCGCATCGCCACCCACCTGGGCGGCCTGGTGAGGGTACTGGTGGGCGGCACGCTCCTCGTCCTGTTCGCGGACGACGAGACATCAGCGCGGCTCTGGCGCTACGACACCCCTTCGGGCCCGGTCCTCGTCCGCGGTCCCGCGCTGCTGCGCCGGGCCGTACTCGACGGCGCCACCCTCCACCTGACGGGCGACACGATCGAGGACACCGACCTGGAGGTGTGGGCGCCGCGCGGCGTGCAGCGGATCACCTGGAACAACGGCCCGGTCCATGTGCGCACCACTCCTTCCGGCAGCTTCGCCGCCGAGCGGGCACTCCCGGGCGTTCCGGAGGTACAGCTGCCCGCGCTCACACACTGGCAGCAACGGCCCGAAAACCCGGAGTCGGAGCAGGACTTCGACGACACGTACTGGACCGTCGCCGACAAGGCGACGTCGTACTCGACGACGCCCGTGCCCGCGGGCCGGCCCGTCCTGTTCGCCGACGACTACGGCTTCCACTACGGCGATGTCTGGTACCGGGGTTCGTTCGACGACGCGAGCGGCGTCGAGTCGGTGAACCTGGCGTACTCCACCGGCACCCAGGGCCTGCTGATGGCCTGGCTCGACGGCCGCCCCCTCGGCACGCACCGGATGCCGGTGCCGACGTCGGCCCAGTCCACCCAGGGCACGTGGACGGCGACGGCGGCCTTCGCCCTGCCCGCCGCACTGCGCACCGCAGGCGGCCATGTCCTCTCGGTCCTCGTCCGCCGCATGCAGCACGACGAGGACGGCGGCGCCCGGGACTCGCACAAGTCGGCGCGCGGCCTGACCGAGGTGGCGTTCACGGGTGCCGACCCGGCCGTGACCTGGCGCATCCAGGGCGCTTCGGGCACGGACCCGGTGCGCGGCCCGCTCAACACGGGCGGCCTGTACGGGGAGCGGCACGGCTGGCACCTGCCGGGGCTCGATCTCGACGCGGACGGCGGCTGGGAGCGGGCCACGTTCCCGGTCGACGGCCCGGCACGCCAGGGGGTCTCCTGGTACCGCACCACGTTCCGGCTCGCCGTCGACCACGACGTGGACGCCTCGATCGGCCTCACGTTCACGGACGACCCGGCCCACGCCTACCGCGTCCAGTTCTACGTCAACGGCTGGAACATGGGCCAGTACATCAACGACGTGGGCCCCCAGCACACGTTCGCCGTCCCGAACGGCATCCTGCGCACCCGTGGCGCCAACACCCTCGCCCTGGCCGTCCTCGCCGACGGCACGACCCCGGCGGGCCCGGGAGACGTACAGCTGACGCTCCTCGGGAGCGCGGCGGGCGGGGTGGAGGTGCGGGCGGTTCTGTCGCCGGGCGTGTAACCACTCCCTGAATGCCACTGAGTGGCCGGAGGGCGACATCCCCTCCGGCCACTCAGTGGCCGACGCCGTGGATCAGCCGAGCCGGATCACGTTCCACGACAGCGGCTCAAGAGTCGTCTTGAGCGTGCCGTCCTCGAGCGTCGTGCCCGTACCCGCGTGCGGCGCAACACGCTCCGGCTCCGCGAGGGTGTTGCGGGCGTCCGGGTCGGCGTCGGACAGCACCGAGTGCTCGACGACCTCACTCAACTCCATGCCATGCAGGCTCACTTCGAGTGGCAGGGAATCCGTCTGGCTGCGGTTGACCGCGAAGACGGTGGCCGTGCCGTCCTCCGCACGGACCGCCGTCGCGTGCAGCAGGTCCGCGCTGCCGTGGCGCCGCGTGTCGTACGTCGGCCCGGACACGCGGACGTCGAGGACCTCGCCCCTCCCGTACCTGGCGGCCTGGGCGAACGGGAAGAACGTCGTCTGGCGCCAGGCCGCGCCGCCGGGCTCGGTCATGATCGGGGCGATGACGTTGACCAGCTGGGCGAGGCAGGCGACCGTCACACGGTCGGCGTGGCGCAGCAGCGCGATGAGGAGCGAGCCGAAGACGACCGCGTCCGTCACCGAGTAGACGTCCTCCAGGAGGCGCGGGGCCTGAGGCCAGTCGAGCGCCGAGACCTCGGCGTCCGTGCGCGACATGTACCAGACGTTCCACTCGTCGAAGGAGAGGTTGATCTTCTTCTTCGACTTGAGGCGCGCGCCCACGTGGTCACAGGTGGCGACGACGTTCTCGATGAACGACTCCATGTCGACCGCCGACGCCAGGAAGGAGTCGCGGTCGCCGTCGTGCTCCTCGTAGTACGCGTGGAGCGAGATGTAGTCGACCAGGTCGTAGGTCTCCTGCAGGACCTTCGCCTCCCACTCGGCGAACGTGTCCATGCCCTGGCCCGAGCTGCCGCAGGCGACCAGCTCGACGTCCTTGTCGATCTGGCGCATCGCCCGGGCCGTCTCGGCGGCGAGCCGCCCGTACTCCTCGGCCGTCTTGTGGCCGGTCTGCCAGGGGCCGTCCATCTCGTTGCCCAGGCACCAGAGCCTGATGCCGAAGGGGTCCTTGTCGCCGTGGGCGATGCGGCGGTCCGACAGCTCCGTGCCCGCCGGATGATTGGCGTACTCCTGGAGCTCTATCGCCTCGGCCACGCCGCGCGTGCCGAGGTTCACCGCCATCATCGGCTCGGCCTGCGGGCCGACCTTCTTCAGGAACGCGATGTACTCGGACAGGCCGAAACGGTTCGACTCCGTCGTGCGCCAGGCCAGGTCGAGGCGGCGCGGGCGCTCCTCGGCGGGGCCGACCGAGTCCTCCCACTTGTAGCCGGAGACGAAGTTGCCACCGGGATAGCGGATGGCGGTGACGCCGAGCTCGCGGACCAGTTCCAGGACGTCCTGGCGCAGGCCCGCCTCATCGGCGGTGGGGTGGTCCGGCTCGAAGATGCCGGTGTAGACACAGCGGCCCAGGTGCTCCACGAAGGAGCCGAAGAGCCGGGGGTCGACCGTGCCGACCGCGAAGGCGGGGTCGAGGGCGAAGCGTGCGGTGCGGGTCATGTCTCCCTCAGGGGTGGCTTGGTCCATCGGTTGGCGCGGATCGTGTCAGCGGACGGCCGGCCAGCCGTCCTTGCCCCAGCTCAGCTCGTTGAGGCCGAGCTTGGGGGTGCCGGAGTCGCCGGCGTCGTAGTAGTGGTACGCGAGTACGTCACGCCCCTTGTCGCGGAAGACGGACTCGCCCCCCGTGCCGACGAACCGGCCGTGCCCGGCGAGGAGCAGCGTGCCGCCGCCCGCCAGGAGCGGGGTGCCGTCCTCGTCCGCGTACGGGCCGGTGACCGAAGTCGAGCGGCCGACCCGGATCTTGTACGTGGAGTTCACGCCGGAGCAGCACGCGTCGTACGAGGCGAAGAGGTAGTAGTAGCGGCCGTGGTGGACGACGGCCGGGCCCTCGACCGCGTACGGGGCGTCGGGGCGGGTCGCCAGATGGTGGACGGTCGCGCCCTCGATCGCCTTGCCGGTCCGCGGGTTCAGCTCGACCATGCGGATGCCGGACCAGTACGAGCCGAAGCTCATCCAGAGTTTCCCGTCGGCCCGGACGACCGCCGGGTCGATGGCGTTCCAGGTGTCGGTGGTCCCGGAGCTGAACACCTTGCCGTGGTCCGTCCACGTACCTGGGAGACCCGATGCGGAGGTGGCGACGCCGATCGCCGAGTGGTTCGTACCCCAGGACGAGACCGCGTAGTAGAGCCAGTACGTGCCGTCGCGGTAGGAGATGTCGGGGGCCCACGGGTCGCCGGTGTCGTTGTACTCGTACCACCAACTCGGGGGCGCGGCGAAGGCGTTGCCCTCGTCGGTCCAGTGGACGCGGTCCTTCGAGAGGCGGGCTCCGATGACACCGCCGGTCGAATAGGCCACGTACTGACCGGACTTGAGCTTGATGACCGTCGGGTCGTGGACGATCTGCTGGCCGGTGATCGCCTGCGGGTCCGGGTAGGCGGCGTCGGCCTGCGCCATCGTGGGGAGCAGGGCGAGAAGGGCGGCGGCCGCCACGGCCGCCAGGGGTCTGCCCACTGCGCGTACGGTCACTGTCCCGCCAATCCTGTGTGGGCCACACCCGCCACGATCTGGCGCTGGAAGAAGACGAAGACGACGATCAGCGGAAGACCCGCCATGAGGCCGCCGGCCATCAGCTGGGCCCACTGGATGCCGTACGAGTTCATGACGGTCGCGATGCCGTTCGGCATGGTCATCAGGTCAGGGTTGTTGGTGACCATGTAGGGCCACAGGAAGTTGTTCCACGACGCGATGAAGGTGAAGATGCCCACCGCCGCGAGCGAGGGCCGGGCGAGCGGCACGACGATGGTGAAGAAGACCCGCCAGCGTCCGGCGCCGTCGATGAACGCGGCCTCCTCCAGTTCCTTGGGGATGCCCTGGAAGAACTTGTAGAGGATGTAGACCATCGCGGCCGGCGCGCACTGCGGCAGGATCATGCCCCAGTACGTGTCGACCATCCCCATCTGCTGGACGGTGGTGAACAGCGGCACGCCGAGGACCGCCGGGGAGACCATGAGTCCGGCCATGACGACGCCCATCAGGACGTTCTTGCCGCGGAAATCGGTGCGGGCGAAGCCGTAGCCGGCGAGCGCGCTCACCGTCAGCACGATCGCGGTCACACAGACCGACACCACGAGGGAGTTGACGAACCAGTCGGTGATGTTGCCGGTCTCGAAGAGCGCCTTCCACGCCTGGCCGGTCCACTCCTTCGGCAGCCAGTGCGGCGGCACCTCGACGGCCTCGGTCTCCGACTTCAGCGAGGTGAACAGGGCCCAGGCGAGCGGCGCCAGGAAGACGGCGGAGACGGCGACACCGAGGAGGGTGAGCACGATCTGGCTGGGCGTCCAGGCCTTGCGTGTACGGGACCTGATGGGTATCTGCGCGGCGTCGGTGGTCATCGCGCGCCCTCCTCACGGTTGCGCAGCAGCCACATCCGCGCGAGGGCGACGGCCGCGATGAGCACGAAGAAGATGATGGAGATGGCGGAGGCGTAGCCCACGCGGTAGCTGGTGAAGCCCTCTTCGAGGGTGTACTGGACGAAGGAGCGTGTGCTGTTCTCCGGCCCAGGGCCGAAGTCCATCATCACGACGGTCTGGTCGAAGAGTTGCAGCGAGGCAAGGATCTGCAGCGCGACCACCAGGCCCGTGATGTTGCGGAGCATCGGCAGGGTGATGTGGACCATCCGGTGCCAGGCGTTCGCACCGTCCAGCTTCGCGGCCTCGTAGAGGTGGCCGGGGATGCCCTGGAGCGCGGCCAGATAGAGCAGGAACGCGAACCCGACCGTCCACCACAGCGTCTCGATGACGATGGCGAGCATGGCGTACGACTTGTCGGTCAGCCAGGGCGTGTCGAGGCCGAAGACGTAATTGACCATGCCCGTACCGGGGTTGAACAGCCACTGCCACAGGTTGCCCGCGACGGTGGACGGCAGGAGGAACGGCATGAAGAAGCACAGCCGCCACAGCCACTTTCCGCGCTCGATGTGGTGGGCGAGCATCGCGAGGAGGAAGGCGAGGACCGTGATGCAGGGGACGACGAGCAGCGTGAAGTAGGCGCTGCGGCCGAGCGAGTCCCACATCATCGAGTCGTGCAGGGCCTCGCGGTAGTTGTCGAGGCCGATGAAGCTCGCCGCGTCGCCGGAGATGTTGGCGTCGGTGAGACTGAGGTAGACGCCGCGCACCAGCGGCCAGATCACGAACAGGACGAAGAGAAGAAGGAACGGGGCCACGAACCAGCCGCCGTGCTGGAAACCCTGCTTGCGGCGGACGGTGGCGCTGTACGCGGCGGTCCTCGCCCGCGCCGGGGCGATGACGGTCTCAGCGCTGGTCGTCGTCATGCGACCGCACCTCCTTGCGCGGCGGTGTGCCCGTCCATCGGGTTCTTCATGGCGAGGAGCTTGACGAGCTGCTTCCTCATGCGGGCGGCGGCCGCGGCCGGCTTGGCGGAGCCCACGGTCGAGGAGACGACGGTCGGGCCGACCTCCTGGGCGAGGATGCCGGTGGAGCCCGCGAACCACACCTTCGGCTCGTTGGCCTGGTGATCCATGGCGCCGGCGTACTCGTGCTGCGGTTCGAGCTTCCTGTACGCGGCCGTGGACAGGGTCGGCGTGTAGGCGGGGATGTGGCCGCCGGCCGCCCACTGCCGGGCGTGCTTGACGACGTACGCGGCGAGCTGGTGCGCGCCCTCGTTGGTGGCGCCGCCGCGGCCGGCCTGGTGCGGCAGCACGAAGGAGTGCGACTCGGCGTGGGTGGCCTGCCGGCCGAACACGGGCGGCAGCGGGGTCGCGCCGTACTCCAGCTTCGCGCCGGAGAAGACCGGGACGGACCAGTTGCCCTCCCAGGTGAAGGGGGTGCCGTTGACGAACTGTTCGGCGCCGACGGTCCCCATGCCCGGGTTGGCGTACCCGTCGGCGACGTGCCGGCGCAGGAACTCCAGGACCTGGGTGGCCTTGTCGGCGTCGAAGGTGACCTCGGTGTTGTCGGCGTTGAACCAGGTGCCGCCGAGCTGGGTGTAGAAGGCGACGAAGAACC
This sequence comes from Streptomyces sp. NBC_01003, assembly GCF_045162695.1. NCBI lineage: Bacteria > Bacillati > Actinomycetota > Actinomycetes > Kitasatosporales > Streptomycetaceae > Streptomyces > Streptomyces sp. NBC_01003. The sequence goes on along the minus strand of NZ_CP108707.1, from coordinate 6,819,874 downwards.
ACCACTGGAAGTTCTGGTCGTTGATCCACAGACCGATGGTCTGCAGGCCCTTCCTGGTGACCTTCTTGGCCTCCTTCAGCATGCCGAACCAGTCGTCGACCGACGTGACCGGGACGAGCTTGCCGTCGTCTCCGATCAGCCCCGTCTTCTTCAGGACGTCCTTGCGGTAGAAGCAGAGCTGGACGTGGATGTCGAGCGGGAGGGCGTAGAGCTTGCCGTCGATGACGGCGCGCTTCCACAGCCTGGGGTTGAAGTCCGCTTCCCGCACGCCGTACTTGGCGAGCAGGTCCATGTCCCAGGGGTCCAGGAGACGGCCGGGCGAGAAGCCCGTGACACGGCCCAGGTGCATGACGCCGAGGTCGGGCGCGCGGTTGCCCGCGGCCGCCATGGCGAGCTTGGTGTAGAAGGGGTTGCCCCACTGGAGGGTCGAGTCCTTCACGTCGATGCCGGGGTTCGCCTTACGGAAGGCGTCCAGCATCGCGATCATGTTGTAGCCGTCGCCGCCGCTGAAGAGGTTCCAGTAGCGCACACGGGTGTCCGCGCCGGAGGCGAGCGCGTCGGCGCCGGTGCCGAGCGCCGCGAAGCCAATGCTGCCCGCCACGGTCAACCCGCCTATTCCGGCCATGAGTTGCCTGCGGTTCAGGCCAGGTCGTCCCATTCCCTGCCCTTACTGTTCGAAATATCGAATGATGCTCGTAACTTCGAACGGACCGTAGATTCGGGACGCGGCGACGTCAATGGGTTGCACAACACAAAGGTGCGGGCCCCCCACCCGCGTGGGGGTCCCGCACCTTCGAAACGCTCGCTCCGGGCTCAGCCCTCGAACGCGGGTTGCGCCAGACCGCGGCCCATGTCGCGCAGGACGAGCAGCGAACCGGCGTACGGGGACGGGGCGTCGAGGCCGACGCGCGCCGACGTGACGTACAGGTCGGCGAGGTCCGCGCCGCCGAAGGCGCAGGCGGTGGGGCGCTTCACCGGCAGCTCCACGACGCGGTCGAGCGCGCCGGACGGGGTGTAGCGGCGCAGCGCCGAGCCGTCCCAGAGGGCGACCCACACACAGCCGTCGGCGTCGACGGTGAGCCCGTCGGGGTGGCCCGCCCCCTCCTCGACGACCGCGAACTCCCGCCTGTGCACGACCTGTTGACCGTCCACATCGAAAACATCGACGCGCCGCGTCGGGGTGTCGACGTAGTACATGAGCGTGCCGTCGGGGCTCCAGCCGGTGCCGTTGCTGACCGTGACGTCGCCGAGGATCTCGGTGGCGGTCCCGTCGGGCGCGATCCGCAGGAGGTTGCCGCCGCCCGGCGTCTCGTCGTACGCCATGCTGCCGGCCCAGAGCGAGCCGTCGGGGGCGACGGCGGCGTCGTTGCCGCGCCGGCCCGGCACGGGGTCCCGGTGCAGCCAGCGGAAGTCCTTGCCGCCGGGCCCGTACAGGCCGATGCCGTCACGGAGGTTGACGACGAGTCCCGCGCCGCCCGCCCGGGGCTTGGCCGCGCCGACGTGTTGTTCGGTGGCCATGACCGTGCGGCGCCCGGTCGCGGGGTCGTACGTGTGGACCCGGCTGCCGAGGATGTCGACCCAGATCAGCCGGCCGGCCTCCGCGTCCCAGGTGGGCCCCTCCCCGAGCGTGGCCTCCGCGCGGACGGCCACCTCCGGCCTCATCGGCCGGCCCCCCGGTACCCGAGCCGCCCCGACAGGTCGGCGGCGCCCTTCACGGCGAGCTGCGCCAGCTCGTCCTCACGCGACTCGCTCCAGCGGATCATCGGCACCGACACCGAGAGAGCGGCGACGACCCGTCCGGAGCGGTCGCGCACGGGGGCGGCGACGCAGCTGACGTCCGGATTGGACTCGCGGCTCTCGACGGCGACACCCCGCTCCCGGATACCGGCGAGGGCCTCGCGCAGGAGGGCCGGGTCGGTGATGCTGTTCTCCGTCATCGCCATCAGCTCGGCGTCGTCGGGGACACGGGCCGCCAGCTCGGGCTGCGGCAGCGAGGCGAGGAGCATCTTGCCGACGGAGGTGCAGTGCGCGGGCAGCCGGCGCCCCGCGGCGGAGACCATCCGCACGGCGTGGGTGCTGTCGACCTTCGCGATGTAGATGACATCGGTGCCCTCGAGGATCGCCACGTGCACGGTCTCGTCGCAGGTCTCGGCGACCTCGCGGGCCACCTGCTGGCCCTCGGCGGCGAGGTCGAGCTGCTCCGCGTACCGGCTGCCGAGCTGGTAGGGGCGCACGCCCAGGCGGTAGCGGCCGGGCTCGCCCGGGACGGTCACGAGGTAGGAGCGGGCGGTCAGCGTCGTGACCAGCTCGTGCACGGTGGTGCGCGGCAGCTGGAGCTTGCGGACGATGTCCGGGGCGGACAGGGTGCCGTCCCCGTCCAGGAACAGCTCGAGTATGTCGAGAGCCCGGGTCACGGCGGGTACGAGACGCCCCACGGCCGGCCCCCTCTCTATGTTCGAAATTTCAACAGTCGGTCGGTATAGCGAACATAGGCTACTCACAGCCGCGTTGAGGGGGCAATGGGCCCGCAGGTGCCTCCGCGAACCGGGTCGCAACCTTGTGACGGCGCTCACATGCTCCGTACGCGTGTCACAGCCGAGGGGGCCTGATCGTCTTAGGGGGCATGACGAACACGGAGCAGATCTCGGTACTCATCACCGGCGCCAACAAGGGACTTGGCCTGGAGACGGCCCGGCGGCTCGGGGAACTGGGCTGGACGGTCTTCCTCGGCTCGCGCGACGAGGACCGCGGGCGGGCGGCCGCCGACAAGCTGGCCGCCGGTGGCGCAAACGTGGTGACGGTCCCGCTGGACGTGACCTCGGACGAGTCGGTGGCCGCAGCCGTACGACTCGTCCGCGAGCACACCGACCGGCTGGACGTCCTCGTCAACAACGCCGGAGCGCCGGGGAAGGGGACCGCGCCCGCGGACGCGACGGCCGACGACATCCATGCCGTCTACGACACCAATGTGTACGGACCGATCAGGGTCACGCAGGCGTTCCTCCCCCTGCTTCAGGCGGCGGAGAACCCGCGGGTGGTGATGGTGTCGAGCGCCGGCGGTTCCTTCGCGACCGTGACCGATCCGGAGCAGCCCTTCTCGAAGATCCACGAGCTCGGCTACAGCTCGTCGAAGGCGGCGCTGAACATGCTCACCGTCCGGTACGCGCAGGCGCTTCCGGGGATCAAGTTCAACGCCGTCACTCCCGGCGAAGTGGCCAACCGCACCTTCGCCGCCACCGACATGAACGGCCACACCGGCGTGCTGACCGTGACCGAGGGCACCGACTCGATCGTCCGGCTCGCGCTGCTCGACGCTGACGGGCCGAGCGGAACCTTCACCGACCGCCTCGGTCCCGTCGCATGGTGATGATCTACGGGTGCGGGTTTTCCGCCGAGGCTGGGGAGGAACTTGCGTGAGACGGGTCGAGGAGTTCGAGGAGTTCGAGGAGCTGCGGCCGCTGCTGTTCTCGATCGCCTACCGCATCCTGGGCAGTGTGGGCGAGGCCGAGGACGCGGTGCAGGAGACCTGGCTGCGCTTCGCGGCGTCGACGACACAGCCCAGGTCGGCCAAGGCGTTCCTGTCGGCCACCATCACCCGGATCTCGATCGACGTGCTGGGCTCGGCCCGCGTGCGGCGGGAGGCGTACGTCGGGCCGTGGTTCCCCGAGCCGCTCCTGTCCGACCCCTATGAGGATCCGGCGCGCTCGGCGGAGCTGGCCGACTCGGTGTCCATGGCGGCGCTGCTGCTCCTGGAGCGGCTCAGCCCGCTGGAGCGGGCGGTCTTCGTGCTGCGGGAGGTGTTCGCGTTCGGCTTCCCCGAGATCGCCTCGGCCGTGGACCGCTCGGAGGCCGCGTGCCGCCAGCTCGCGGTGCGGGCGCGGCGCCACATGGACGCGGGCCGGCCCCGGTTCGAGGCCGACCGCCAGGAGCGGGAGCAACTGGCGGCGCGGTTCTTCGACGCGCTGCGGGAGGGCGACGTCGACGGCCTGCAAGCGCTGCTCGCCGCCGATGTGTCCCTGGTCGGCGACGGCGGCGGCAACGCCCCGCAGCTCGCCAGGCCCGTCGCGGGCGCGAGCAACGTGGCCCGGCTGCTGGCTTCGGTCTTCCCCGTGATGTTCCGGATCGACGTGACGTCCGAGCCGCACGAGATGAACGGTCAGCCGGGCGCGATCCTGCGCGACCGGGACGGCGGGGTCCTCAACACCGTCACCCTCGACGTGCTCGACGGGCAGATCCAGACGATCCGCTTGGTGATCAACCCCGACAAGCTCGGGCACCTGGGCCCGGTGTCGGACCCATGGGCGGTCGACCGCGAGGTGCGGCAGGCCCGCCGACAGCCGAAGGGCTGACGGACCGGTCACGGCCCTCCGGGCAGATCCCTCAACCGCCGCGCCCGCAACACCAGTTCCAGCTCGAAGCGGCGGTCCGGGTCGTCGATCTCGTCGCCCCACAGCTCGCGGATCTGGCGCAGCCGGTAGCGGACGGTCTGCGGGTGGACGCCGAGGCGGGCGGCCACCTCGGGTGCGCCGCCGCGTGTCTCCAGCCAGGCGAGGAGGGTGTCGGCCATGCGGCGGGCGTGGGTGGGGCCGCAGTGGGCGAGGGGTGCGAGCGCGCGGCGCGACAGGTCGTCGATGAGCTCCTCGGGCTGGAGGAGCACGAGGGCCTGGGTGTGTTCGGTGCAGTGGAGCACCTCGCCCGCCGGGAGCAGCCCGCGCTCCACCAGCCGGACAGCCGCCTCGGCCCAGCGCAGGGACTTCGCCGCGTCCGACAGCGGGACCGGCGGGCCGATCGCGCCCGACCAGCCGGCCATGGCGCGGCGCAGGAGTTCGGGGCGGCCCGCCGCGTCGGGGTCGGGCACGACCATGCGGGGCTGCTCGGTCTCCATGTCGAGGAGCACGCCCTGTCCGACGGCGGGCGCGACCGCCTCGCGCGCGGGGCGCAGGAGCACTCCGACGGAGACCCGGCCGGGCAGGGGCCAGCCGATCCGGGAGGCCCGTTCGGCGAGGGCCCGCGCGGGGTCGGGCGGGGCGGCGCCGCCGCGTTCGCCGTGGCCGGGGTGTTCGGTCTGCTCGGTGAGGAGCAGGTCGATGAGTTTGCGCTGGAGGCGCAGGCGTTCGCCGGCCTGCCGGGCGGCGGCCTCGGCGTAGCCGCGTACGGACTGGTCGACGAGTCCGTCGAGGTACTCGAATCCCGACTCGGCGAGTTCGTACATGGCGGGCGGCGGGATGAGGGCCCGCTGGCCGAGTTCGGCGAGGCGGCGCCAGGCCAGGCGGACGCCGAGCCGGTACATGGCCTGGAGGGAGTCGAGGCTGCGGCCGTGCAGGCTCTGGCCGCGGCCGAACTCCTGGAAGACGGCCGGGTGGGAGCGCGGCCGGTCCTCCGCGTCGGCGAGCTGGAGCTGCACGAAGCCCTCGATGGCTCTGCGGATGCCGACGAGCGCCATGGGCTCGCCGGACTCGTCGAGCACGAGGGGTAAATGGGGGTATTCGCGGCGGATCTCCCGCAGGATGTCCTCCGCGAGGGCGGGCGCCTCGGCCATGGCGAGCCCGGCGAACCGTTTCACCTGGAGCCGGGGCACATCGCGCCAGGCCGAGCGCTCGGGCCGCACGGCGCTGTGGGTCGCGGGGCCGACGGACGGAACGGGGGGCACCCCTCAACGCTCCCGGCCGGCTGTCTCGTACGTCACGAGCGGCACGTTCGGCTGGTCCGGGGTGGCGTCCAGGAGGGCGACGACGCCCAGGGAGGCGCCGAGGGCGAGCACGGCGCCTGCCGCGACGGTCAGGGCGGCGGCGAGCAGTCGGTTCATCGCAGGGTCAGCCTCTCGTTCGGAGGTCGAATCCCCACCCTTTGCGCAGTCCCCTGCCGGGCCCCGTTCCGGCAAGTGCCCAGTGTCTGCAATGCATTGACACTCCGTCAAGGGTGCGCCTACGGTTCCCGGCCCAAAGCCGCGTTGCGCCCGCACCAGACCTCCCTCCCCCACCCCAGGAGTGCCGGATGCGTCGGACAGTCTCACCATTCTCCCTGCTCACACTGGGTCTCGGCGCGTTCCTGCTCGCCCTGGCCCCACTGCTCGCGTGGTACGTCGAGCCGCGCGCCGAACGCACCCCCGTCGACGTCGACACGACGACCGTGTTCACCGGAACCGGAAGCTATTTCGACACCGGCGCGGTGAAGACCGTGCGCGGCAGGAGGATCACCGTCACGCGCCAGGTGCGCGGCGATGTGGCCGCGTCCGAGAAGAGCGGCCGGGCGGTGTGGGACGTGTCCACGTCCGTCGACACCGACGCGTCGCTGCCCGCGGCCGACCCGCACGACGCGCTCCAGTGGACCCTGGAGCGCTGGGTCACCGACCGCAGGACCAACGCACCCGTGCACTGCTGCGGCGAGCAGCCGTCCTTCGAGGGCGAGGCCTACCTCAAGTTCCCCTTCGACGTGCAGAAGCGCGCCTACCGCTGGTGGGACAACACGCTCGGCGCGACGGTCACGCTCTCCTACCGGGGCACGAAGCAGGTCCAGGGCTACGAGGGCTACCGCTTCACCGGCACCGTCCCCGCCACGAGGACCGGGTCGCGCCTGGTGCCCGGGACGATCGTGGGACAGCCGAAGCGGAATCAGGTCCTGGCCGAGGAGTGGTACGCGAACCACGGCATCGAGCTGGTCGTGGACAAGAAGACGGGCCGGATCGTCTACGCGGCGATCGGCCCGCGCAAGACGCTGCGCGCCCCCGGTTCGGCGAAGGACGCGGTGGTACTTCTGGACAGCGAGCGCATCGCGTTCACCCCGGCCACACAGCGCCGGCAGGTCGCTCTCGCCGACGACGACAGCGGCCGGCTCCACCTCCTCGGCACGACGCTCCCGCTCACGGCGGGCGCGGCCGGCCTGGTGCTCGCGGCACTGGGTGCCGTGTTCGTCGTACGGGGCAGGGGCGGACGGGGCGGTACGGGCGGGAGGGGGCCGTCGAATCCCGATTCGTCCCCAACAGTGCTGGAACCCTCCACGATGTGATGAGACGTCAGCTCCGGAAAGCTGAGAATTTGTCACCTCGGTGAGTAGCCGCATCGAACAGCTCGGCGAAAACTGTCCCACCCCACCCCCCGCACAGTTCAGGCACGGCCCCCGCACAGCCCCGGCACAGCTCCTCCGTGACCGCCGCCCCGGCACCCCGTTCCGCAGCCTGAGCCAGCCCCGTGAAGGCATCCCCAACGGCACCGCAAAGGCATTCCTGAAACGCCCAGCGCAAGTCCCCCCACACAGTTCCGCACCCCGAGACGAGTTGGAGCACCCATGCCCCAGCACGTGCCCACCCCCCTGCGCACGCCCCACCCGGGCGACGCGCGTCCCCACCCGGCGCTTCCCCCACCGCCGCGCCGGATCGTCTTCCTCGCCCACCGCGACCTCGGCAATCCGGCCGCGGGCGGCTCCGAACTCCTCGTCGACCGGCTGGCCGACGGGCTGACCCGCCTGGGACACGAGGTGACGCTCCTGTGCGGCGGACCCGCCGCGTTCCGCGACTACCGCGTCGTGTCGGCGGGCGGCGACCTCGGCCACTATCTGCGGGCGCGCTCCGCCTTCGCCCGCCAGGTCGGCGACTGCGACCTGCTCGTGGAGGTGTGCAACGGCATGCCGTACCTGGCACCGCTGTGGCACCGCGGCCCGACGCTGCGCCTGGTCAACCACGTCCACACCGATCTGTGGCGCATGCGCTTCGGCGGGCCGCTCGCGCCGGCCGCGCGGCTCGGGCGGAGACTGGAGCACTGGGCGCTGTCCGGCGCCGAGCGCCGCGGTCTGCTGGTGGCCGTCTCGCCGTCGACGGCGGCCGCGCTGCGGGCGCTCGGCGTCGAACGGGAGCGCATCCGCGTCGTCCACAACGGCGTCGAGGAGCCGGGCCCGCGCGCGGACCGCTCCCGTGAGCCGCTCTTCCTCGCGATGGGCCGGCTCGTCGAGTACAAGCGGATCGATCTGCTGCTGCGGCTGTGGGAGCGGGTGCGGCCGGTCACCGGCGGCCGGCTCCTGATCGTCGGCGACGGGCCCGAGCGGGAACGGCTCGAACAACTCGCGGGCCCCGGCGTCGAGTTCAGGGGCCATGTCTCCGAGGCCGAGAAGAACCGGCTGTTGTGCGAGGCATGGCTGCTGCTGCACCCCTCCGCCGTGGAAGGCTGGGGCCTGGTCGTCACGGAGGCCGCCGCGCGCGGGACCCCGGCGATCGGCTTCGACGTGCCGGGCCTGCGCGACTCCGTGGAGGACGGCGTCACGGGTCTCCTCGCGCGCGGCGAGTCGTCGTTCGCGGCGGCCTGGTGCGCGCTGGCCCTGTCGGGTCAGCGGCGGAGGCTGATGGGCAAGGCCGCCGAGGAACGCGCCGCGACCTTCCGCTGGGCGCACACGGTGCGGCAGTTCAGAGCCGTGGCCGCCGAGGCGGTGAGGAGCCCCACGCCATGACGCACTCGACACGGACGTCCCCGCCCGACCCGTCGCTGCGCCGCTCACTCGCCCTGTTCCGCGCGTTCCTGCGCGAACAGCAGGACCCCGAGGCCTGCTACTCGCTGCTGGCCCGCGACGCCGCCGACCAGGTCGAGGCGGTCTGCGGCGACGTACGCGGAAAAGTCGTCGTCGATGTGGGCGGCGGGTCCGGCTACTTCACGCGGGAGTTCCGGCGGCGCGGCGCGCACGGCTTCCTCTTCGAGCCCGACGCAAGGGAGTTGGGCGAGCGGCCGTCCGCTCCCGCAGTCGTCGCGGACGGCTATCTGCTGCCGCTCGCGGAGGGCGCGGCCGACGTCACCTTCTCCTCGAACGTCCTGGAACACGTGGAGGACCCGCAGACATTTCTCAGCGAGCTGGTCCGCGTGACGCGGCCCGGCGGGATCGTCTATCTCTCGTTCACCAACTGGCTGTCCCCGTGGGGCGGTCACGAGTGGGCGCCCTGGCACTACCTGGGCGCCGACCGGGCCGGCGCCCGCTATCAGCGGCGCACGGGCAGGCCGCCCAAGCACACGCTCGGCGAGAACCTCTTCGCGCATCACATCGGCCCGACGCTGCGCCAGGTCAGGGCCCGTGACGACATCACCGTCGTCTCCGCGCGCTCCCGCTACTGGCCGTTCCTCGCGGCGACCGTCGCGAAGGTGCCGGGGGTGCGCGAGTTCGCCACCTGGAACCTCCTCCTCATCCTCCGGCGGTGTTCTCCATGACGAGCACGGTCCAGGCGCCGCCCCCGGCAGCGGCCCGCCCCGCCCACTCCCGGCCGGGCCACGGGCGGGGGCCGCGCTCGAGGCGCTGGCTGCTGGCCTTCTGGGCCACGGTGTTCGTGCTGTTCGTGGCGGTGTCGCCCGGGCGCATGACGTTCGACACGAAGCTGGGCGTCGCGCTCGACCCGTGGAAGTTCCTCACGGACCTGGGCGACCTGTGGCACGACCGGGCGGGCTTCGGCGGGATCTTCGACCAGTACGTGGGCTACTCGTTCCCGATGCTGCCCTACTACGGGCTGGCGCGCCTGACGCATCTGCCGGTGTGGCTGGCCGAACGGCTGTGGCTGTCGATCATCGTGACCGTGGCGTTCTGGGGCGCCCTGCGCCTCGCGGAGCGCCTGAAGATCGGCAGCCCGCGCACCCGGCTGCTCGGCGCGGTGGCCTACGCGCTGTGGCCGGCGTTCACCATCGTCGTCGGCTCGACGTCGGCCGCCGTCCTGCCGGGCGCGTTCCTTCCGTGGGTGCTGCTGCCGCTCACGAACGACCGCACGAGCGCACGCGTCGCGGCGACGCGCTCGGCGCTCCTCATCCCGTTCATGGGCGGGGTGAACGCGGCGGCCACGCTCGCCTCCCTCCTCCCGGTGGGCCTCTACCTCCTGTCCCGCCCGCCGGGCCCGCGCCGCCGCAAGCTGATCGCGTGGTGGACCCCGTCGGTGATCCTCGCGACGGCCTGGTGGATCCTGCCGCTCCTCCTCCTGGGCGTCTACGGCGAGAACTTCCTTCCGTACGTGGAGACTTCGCAGACCACGACGGGCACCATGTCGGCCGCCGAGTCCCTGCGCGGCGCCGGGAACTGGGTGGCGTATCTGCACTTCGGCGAGGCCTGGCTGCCGGCCGGATGGACGGTCGCGACGGCGGCCGTGACCGTCGTCGGCTCGGCGCTCGCGGCGGCCTTCGGGCTCGCGGGGCTCGCCCGCCGCGATCTGCCGGAACGCCGCTGGCTCGTCCTGACGGTCCTCACGGTCGCGCTGATCACGCTCGCGGGCTACGGCGGTGCGCTCGGCGCGCCTTTCCACTCCACGGTGCAGTCCTGGCTGAACGGCGGCCTGGTCCCGTTCCGCAACATCTACAAGTTCCAGACCGGCCTGGGGCTCGCCCTCGCCTTCGGGCTGACGCATGTGACGGCGGTCGCGGCCGAGCCGCGCGGCGCCCGCCCCCTGCGCCACCGCCGGTACGCGCCCCTCGTGGCGGCGGTGCTCATCCTGCCGGGACTCGCCTGGCCCTACCTCAACGGCTCGATCCTGCAACCGGGTTCGTTCCGCACCCTGCCCGCGTACTGGGACACGACCGCGCACTGGCTGAAGAAGCACTCGACCGACTCGCGCGCCCTCGTCGTGCCCGCCACCGCGCACGGCATCTACACCTGGGGCTCCCCCATCGACCAGCCCCTCGACGTCCTCGCCGACTCGCGCTGGGCGCAGCGCGACTACGTACCGTTCGGCACACCCGGCAACCGCCGCGCCCTCGACGCCGTCGAGCAGGCCCTGACCACCGGAGGTGAGGTCCCGGGCCTCCAGGACTACTTGAGCAGGGCGGGCCTGCACTACGTCGTCGTCCGCAACGACCTCGACCCCGACCAGCTGGGCTACGTACCGACCGCGACCGTCAGGCGCACCCTGGAGGAGTCCGGGTACCGGCGCGTCACCGGGTTCGGGCCCGTCACGACCGGCGGGCGCATCTCCGAGGGCACCCCGCTCCAGATCGAGGGCCTCTATCCGCGCCGGCGCGCGGTGGAGATCTACGCGCCCGGCTCCGCGCGCAACCCCGGGCAGGCAGCCCTGCTGCCGGTCTCCGGCACCGCGGAGGTCAGCGGCGGCCCCGAGGCGCTCCTGCCGCTGTCCGCCGACCCCGGGATGCGCGGCCGGCCCACCGTCCTGGCCGGCGACAACCACCCGGGCATCGGCACGCCCGCGCTGCGCACGGCCGGTGACGGACTCCGCCGCGCGGACACCCGCTTCGGTCTGGTCGGCTCCAACACCTCGTACACGTACACACCGACCGAACGGAACTCCCCGGGCAGCACGCAGGACCCTGGGGCGAAGCCGCGGCAGATCCTGCCGGGCGAGGGGGTCCGTCATCAGACGACCGCCGTGCTGCGCGGGGCCGCGCAGGTCACGGCGTCGTCGAGCGGGAACTGGCTGTTCCACCTGCCGCAGTACGACCCGGTGAACGCGTTCGACGGCGACCCGGACACGGCGTGGGCGGAGGGCACACCGGGCACGCCCGACGGGCAGTGGCTGCGGATCGCGTTCTCCGCGAAGACACCCGTGCCCGGCACGCTCCAGGTGACTCCCCTGCCGCAGGAGGGAGTCCGGGCCGCGCCGACCCGGATCCGCGTACAGACGGAAATCGGCTCGGCCACCTCCACCCTTCAGGCGAACGGCAGGCGCCAGACCGTCAAGGCTCCTGAGGGAAACAGCAGTTGGCTGCGGATCACGATCCTGGACGCGCAGGCGGGGCACACGGGGCTCGCGGGCGCGGGCTTCTCCGACGTCGACATCCCCGGCGTCCAGGTGACCCGGCTGCTGCGGCTGCCCCAGGACTCCACGGACGCACAGCAGTTCAGCTTCCACGCGACCACCGAGGAGCCGAACCTCGGGCGCCGCTTCACGACCGCCGAAGGCGGCGCGTACACCCTCAAGGCGAGCGCGCGGCCCGCTCCGGGCGACGCGTTCGACAAGCTCCTCTACGACGTGGCGCCCGATCAGCGCCGCCGCATCACGGCCACCGCGGACTCCACGTCCGCGCTCGGCGGCGATCTGTCGGCGCGCAACCTCACGGACGGCGACCTGACCACGGCGTGGATCGCGGGCGACCGGCCCACCATCCATCTGCGCTGGCCGGACAAGCAGCCGGTGGGAGAGGTCGTACTCGCCGCCGCGGGCGGCCTGTCCACCCGGCCCGAGAAGATCGAGATCAGTTCGCCGGACGGAGCGGCGGTGGCGGGTGTCGACGAGAACGGCGTGGCCCGCTTCGACCCGATCACCACGGACCGACTGGACATCACCGTCACCGCGACGGCGCCCCTCACCGTCCACAACCCGGTGGCGGACGCCGATCTGCAACTGCCGGTGGGGCTGACGGAGGCGTACCTCCCGGCGCTCGACCAGTACCGCACCCCGCAGCCGTCCCCGACCCGCACGTTCAGCCTGTCCTGCGGCAAGGGGCCCGAGGTCACCGTCGACGGGACGCGGTACGCGACGCGCGCGCAGGGGTCGGTCAGGGACCTGGTGGAGCGCCGCCCGATCACCGTCACCCGGTGCGGGAAAGCCCCCGCATCGCTCGAACTCCCGGCCGGCACCCACACCCTGGAGACACCGCAGGACAAGGGCCCCCTCCGTCTCACCGACGCCACCCTCACCCGCACCGACGCGCCCTCTGCCGCCCCGCCCGCCGGCCGCGATCTGCGTATCCGCGACTGGCTCGGCGACCGCAAGGAGGTGACCGTCGGCTCCGGCCCCGCCACCTATCTGACGACGTACGAGAACGTGAACGACGGCTGGAAGGCGACCCTCGACGGCAAGGAGCTGACGCCGTTGCGCCTGGACGGCTGGCAGCAGGGCTTCCTCGTCCCCCAGGGCGCGGGCGGCACCGTGAAGCTGAGTTACGAGCCGGCGCGGACGTACGAGGCCGGGCTGTTCGGCGGGGCCGCGGGCGTGCTCGCGCTGGCCGGGATCGCCCTGTTCCGGCGGCGCGCCGCGGCTACAGATGTGATGCCGCCCGCCCCGCCGCCCGGGCTGCTGCTCGGCACGGTGGCGCTCACCCTCGTCGGCGCGGTGATCGCGGGCCCGCTCGCGCTGCTCGTCCCGGCGCTCGCGCTCGTGGCGTGGCGGCGGCACGCACTCCTCGTCCCGATCGCGTTCCTGGCGATGGCGGGCGCGGGGGTCGCCGCCGCGGTGGGGGCCGGGGAGCCGTCCCGGTCGGCCGCGGGCGCGTTCGGCCCGGTGGCCCAACTCCTCGCGCTGATCGCCCTGTTCGCGGCGCTGGCGACCACCCGCAGGCCGCCGGACACCGCGGCCGGCCCGTCGCAGGAAGGCGAAGCATGAGCGTTCCGGCCCCGCCCGCGCCGCGGCGCGTCCCGTTCCCCGTGGTCGACGAGGTCGCCCGGCACTGTCTCCAGGACGAGGAGCCGGAGACCGTCCACATCGAGGTCCACCTGCCGGGCGCTCCGGACCCCGCATGCCTGAAGGCCGCGTTCGCCGAGGCGCTGCGCCGCCATCCGCGCATCCTGATGCGGGAGGCGGCGGGCCCCTGGTACCGGCGGCGCTACGAGTGGGAGCTGACCCGCGGGCCCGATGTGGACGTGGTCGCCTTCCCGCCGCCGGGGCCGGACGCGCTCAAGGACGCGAGGACGCGGGCGCTGACGCACGCCCCGCCGCTGACCGCGTCGCCGCCGATCCGTCTGGAGGTGGTGCGGCAGCGGGAGGACGGTGCCGCGGTCCTCTTCCTCACCATCAACCACACCGCGCTGGACGGCCCGGCCTGTCTGCGCGTTCTCGCGACGGCGGCCGAGATCTACGGGGGGCACGACGACGCCCCCGGCGCGCCTCCGCCACACAGGGCGCCGCCCGGGGCGCCGGGGCCCGCCCTGCGCGGGCCCTCGCCGTGGACCCCGCCCGCCCGCGTCGCCCCCGGCACCCCCGATCCCTCGTCGGCCCTCTCGCCCGGCAACGGCCTCCTCGTCGCGGACCTGCCCGTGCCGCACCGGCCCGCCGGCGCCCCGTACACCGTCAACGACCAGCTCATGGCCGCCACCGCCCTGATGATCACGCACTGGAACAGGGAGCACGGCGCGCGCCCGCGCCCCCTGCGCATCACGATGCCGGTGGACGACCGGCCCCGGGGCGCGGACATGCCGATCGGCAACGGCACCCGGCTCGTCGAAGTCACCTTCGAACCACAGGAGTTGGCGCCTACGGGCATCCCGCTCCTGCTGCACCGCACCTCGGTGCGCACCCGCGCGCTCAAGGCCCTCGACCGGCCCCAGCTCGGCCACGGCGCCGCCCTCCTCACCGCTCCGCTCGCCCCGGTCGCCTGGCGCGCCGCGGTCACGCGCGGGCTGCGCAGGGCCGCCGCACCCTGGACGTCGACCACGCTGCTCAGCAACATCGGCCGCGTCCCCTACCCGCTCGACTTCGGCGACGCGGGCCGCGCCCACGCCGTCTGGTTCTCGGCCCCCGCGCGCATGCCGCGCGGCCTGACCGTGACGACCGCGTCCACGGCGGGCCGGCTGCACCTCGCCCTGCGCTGGTCGCGCGCCCTGCTCGGACCGGGCGACGGCGACCGGCTGCTTGACCTGTTCGAGCACTACCTGCACGCGACGCAGGAGGCGACGCCATGACCACCACGTCCGCCCCGCCGGGGCTGCGGGACTTCTACGAGGACCCGGCGACCCCGGTCGCCTCCGGCGCACAGCGCTCCCACCGCCAGGCCCGCGCGCTCGCCACCGCCCTCGGCAGGCCCGCGCCCTTCCCCGCCACGGTCGTCGACATCGGCTGCGGCGACGGGCAGGCCGCGGCCACCGCGGCGCCGCTCCTCGCGGGCCACCGCATCGTCGGCGTCGACTGGTCGCAGGACGCCCTCAAGCGGGCCAGGGCCCGAATCCCGGACGTGGTGCGGGGTGAACTCACCGCGAGCGGGTTGCCGTTCGCGGCGGGCTCCGCCGACGCCGTCCTGTTCAGCGAGGTGATCGAGCACCTCGTCGACCCCGATGCCGCGCTCGACGAGATCCGCCGGATCCTGCGCCCCGGCGGCCATCTCATGCTGTCCACGCCGAACCTCGCCGCCTGGTACAACCGTGCCCTGCTCCTCGCCGGTGTGCAGCCCGTCTTCTCCGAGGTCAGCCTGCGCGCGGTGCACGGCCGCCCGGGCAGCGAGGTCGTGGGCCATCTGCGGCTGTACACGGCCCGCGCGCTGCGGTCGTTCGTGGCGGCGGCGGGCTTCGACGTCGTACGGGTCACGGGCGCGCCCTTCCACGGGGTGCCGCGCCCGCTGCGTCCCCTGGACCGGCTCGCCTGCGCGGCCCCTTCCCTCTCGTCGATCCTCCTGCTGCACGCCAGGAAGACGTGAGCGGGATGACCGCCATGTGGTGGGGCGTCGGCGCGGCGCTCCTCGCGAACGTCCTCTACAGCACCGGGTTCGTCCTGGAGAAGCGGGCGCTCGCCGCGCTGCCGCAGATCAGCGTGCGCCGCCCGGCCCACCTGGTGCGCCTCGTCGCCGGCAGTCCCCTCTGGCTCGGCGGCTCCCTGGCCCTGGCCGCCGGGTTCGGGGCACAGCTCGCCGTCTACAGAACGCTTCCCATCGCCGCCGCGCAGGCCATCTTCGTCTCCGGCCTCGTCCTGCTGCTGCTCCTGTCCTCGGCGCTCCTCGGGGAGCGGACGACGGGCCGGGAGCGGTACGCGATCGGGGCGATCCTCGCCGCGCTCCTCATGGTCGTACTGTCCCTGCGGCAGGGCAGCGACACGGTCAGCAAGGGCGCGCCCGCCGCGCTGATCCTCGGGGTGTGCGTGCCGACGCTCGCGGCGGGGCTGCTCCTGTACGGCCTCGCCGAGCGCAGGACGCGCCGCCGGCACCGCCTCCCGACGACCGGCGTCGAGTACGGGGTCGCGGTGGGCCTGCTCTACGGCGTGAGCTCGCTGGCCATCAAGGGGGTCGCCGGGTATCTGACCACGGACCGGCTCGGCGCTGCCGCGCTGCACCTGCTGACCTCGCCCTACCCCTATCTCCTGCTGTGCACGGGCGGGTTCGGGCTCGTCATGTCGCAGGCGGCGCTCCAGCGGTGCCGCGCCTCGCTGATCGTGCCGGTGTGCTCGACGGTGACGTGCCTGTTCACGGCCGTGCTCGGCACGCTCGCGTTCGGCGAGTCACTGCCACGCGAACCGGTGGCGCTCGTGCTGCGCCTGACCGGCACGCTCCTCGCCGTGTCCGTACTGCTCCTCATGCCGAAGCACGACGAACCGCCGCCCCGAACACCCTCGCCCGCAAAGGAGTTGGCCCACCGTGAAGCCCGATGACCCGCTGCTGAGGATCCTGGCCTGCCCGCTCGACAAGGGTCCCCTGCATCTCCTCCCGCCCGATGACGACGCCCTTCTGTCGGGCGAGGCGCTCTACAACCCCCGGCTGCGGCGCCGCTACCCGATCGTCGACGGCATCCCCCAGCTCCTGCCCTCGTCGGGCGAGCAGGTCCCGGAGGACGAGCACGAGCGGCTGCTCGATCGGATGTCGCCCTGACGGCGCGGCCGCCGTGCGCGACCATGGACCGTATGTCAGCGCGACGCACGCCCGCCCCCACCGGCGAGCCCTTCACGGTCACCGACTTCCAGCTGGTCCTGCTGCGCCGCATGGCGGACCACAACCCGGACCTTGTGGAGGACGCGCGCCGGCAACTCGGCGCGACGGTGGCACAGATGCGGGAGGCGAACCGCCGCTACCAGGCCAGGCGCCATGTGAGAGGCCCGCTCACCACACGGTCCCTGTACCGCTCGCTCCTCGGCGCCCCCGAGCACACCGTCACCCGGCACATCGGCGACGTGACGTGCGAGGCCCTGCAATGGAGCGTGCCGCTCTGGCCCGGTCTTCTCTTCGAGGCGCTGGCCGGCCCGAACGGCGCGGTGTGGAACGAGTGGCTGGTGCGGGCCCCCGGCGCACCCGCGCCCGCGCTCCGCACCCTCGACGACCTCGTGCCCTGGTCCTGCACCGTGGACGAGGTGTCCGAGGCGTTCCCTCCGGCCCGCCCGCTGGAGGGCTCGGCGCCCACGCGCTGGGGTCTCGCCTTCACGGCGCCGGACACGGAGGGGACGCCTCGAGAGGTCAAGGCGGAGTTCACCTACGGACTGCTCCAGCGGTGGACACTCACCGGCTGAAGCCGGCTGGTCGGCAACCCCATTGCGGGGTCTTTGCGGGGTCCTTGCGGGGGGGCTACTCGCCCTCGTCCGGGTCCCAGTCCAGGAGCCGTACCTTCGCCACCGTCCGTACGTGGCGGCGCATCGCCGCCGCGGCCTGTGCCGGGCGGCCCGTCTCGATCGCTTCGAGGATCGCCCGGTGCTGGGCGAGGGAGCGGGCCGGGCGGCGCGGCTGACGCAGGGACTCGGTGCGGGACTCGGTGACCTGGTCGGCGATGGACCGCATGAACTCGGCGAGGAGCGCGCTGTGGGCGGCAGCGGTGACGGCCGCGTGGAACAGCCGGTCGCCCTCGACGCCGTGGCCGCCCTGCTCGATGTCGGCCACCATGCGGTCGAGCGCCGCGTGCAGGGCGGCGAGGTCCTCGTCGGTGCGGCGTTCGGCGGCCAGCTCGGCGAGCTTGGTCTCCAGGGCCTCGCGCGCCTCCAGGACGTCGGGCAGCCGGCGCCGGCGCTCCACCATCCGCTCGACGGGCTCCGCGTCGAGGCTGTCGCGCATGAGGTACGTGCCGCCGCCGTGCCGGGCCTCCACCAGGCCCTGGACCTCCAGGACGGTGATGGCCTGCTTCACGGAGGCGCGGCTCACGCCGAGGCGGGCGGCCAGGTCGCGCTCGGGCGGGAGGCGGTCACCGGCGCGCAGGCCGCCCTCGGCGACGTAGGAGCGAAGCCGGTCGAGGACCTGCTCGTACAGGCGCGGCCTGGCCGTCATCGGCCGCAGTGCGTCGGTCATGGGGCCCTCCTCCCTGGGGTTCCGCAGCGTAACAGCGGGCCGAACAAATGGCCCAGTGGCTGAACCAATCTTTCGGCGCATCCTTGACGTACGGGCGACGCCACCCCCACATTGGTTCAGCCACTTGGCCACTGCCGTCACTGTCGACCGCCGCTAGGAGCGCCACCCGTGTCCCTGCTCTTCCCCGCCCTGGCCCACGACCCCGACCGCCCCGCCCTGCGCTTCGGCGACCGCTCCCTCACCTACGGGGAGCTGGCCTCGGCGGCCGGAGCCCTGGCCGCGCGCCTCGACGGCGCGAGCCGGGCCGCCGTGTGGGCGACGCCCACCCTGGAGACCGCCGTCGGCGTGGTCGCGGCGCTGCTCGCGGGCGTGCCCGCCGTGCCGCTCAACCCGAAGTCGGGCGGCGGCGAACTGGCGCACATCGTGGCCGACAGCGCCCCGGACGTCGTGCTCGCCGCGCCCGGGACCGAACTCCCGGACGCGCTCGGCGACTTGAGGTTCGTCGGCATCGATGTGGACGCGTCGGGCCCGACCCGCGAATGGCCCGAGCCGGACGCCTCGGCGCCCGCATTCGTCGTCTACACCTCCGGCACCACGGGCCCGCCCAAGGGCGCGGTCCTGCCGCGCCGCGCGGTCACCTCGACCCTGGACGCGCTCCAGGACGCCTGGGAGTGGACCGGCGACGACGTCCTCGTGCACGGCCTGCCGCTGTTCCACGTGCACGGCCTCATCCTGGGGATCCTCGGCCCCCTGCGCCGCGGCGGATCGGTGCGCCACCTGGGCCGGTTCAGCACGGAGGGCGTGGCGCGCGAGCTCGGTAGCGGGGCGACCATGCTGTTCGGGGTGCCGACGATGTACCACCGCATCGCCGAGGCGCTGCCCGCCGAGCCGGAGCTGGTGAAGGCCCTGTCGGGGGCGCGGCTCCTGGTGTCCGGTTCCGCGGCGCTGCCCGTGCACGACCACGAGCGGATCGCCGCCGCGACGGGCCGCCGCGTCATCGAGCGGTACGGGATGACGGAGACCCTGATGAACACGAGCGTGCGCGCGGACGGCGAGGCGCGGGCGGGCACGGTCGGCGTGCCGCTGCCAGGTGTCTCGGTGCGGCTCGTGGAGGACGACGGCGTCACGGAGATCCCGGCCGGCGACCCGGAGGCGGTCGGCGAGATCCAGGTCAGGGGCCCCAACCTCTTCACGGAGTACCTGAACCGGCCAGACGCGACGGCCGGCGCGTTCGCCGACGGCGGCTGGTTCCGCACCGGCGACATGGCGGTCCGCGACCCGGACGGCTATGTCCGCATCGTGGGCCGCAAGGCCACCGACCTCATCAAGAGCGGCGGCTACAAGATCGGCGCGGGCGAGATCGAGAACGCGCTGCTCGAGCACCCCGGGGTGAGCGAGGCCGCCGTCACCGGCGAGCCCGACGACGACCTCGGCGAGCGCATCGTGGCCTGGATCGTCCCGGCCGACGCCGAGCAGCCCCCGGCCGCCGACGAGCTGGCCTCCCATGTCGCCGACCGGCTCGCCCCGCACAAGCGCCCGCGCGTGGTGCGCTACCTGGAGGCGCTGCCCCGCAACGACATGGGCAAGATCATGAAGCGGGCGCTCCCCCGTGGCTGACGCCGTGCGGCTCTCCGCCCGCGAGGCGCTCGCCGCCGTCACCGACCCCGGCACCTTCACCGAACTGCCCGCCCCCGACGGCACGTACGCGCCCGACGGGCCGCTCTCCTGGGAGGGCTACGACGCGGCGCGGGCCCGGGCCACCGCCCGCACCGGCGAGGCCGAGTCCGTGGTGTGCGGGACGGCGTCGGTCGGCGGGACCAGGGCCGTACTGGTCTCCTTCGAGTTCGGCTTTCTCGGGGGCTCGCTCGGCGAGCGCACCGGCGACCGCATAGAGGCCGCGTACGCCTTCGCCCGCGCGCACCGGCTCCCCGTCGTGCCGCTGGTCGCGACGGGCGGCAGCCGGATGCAGGAGGGCATGCGGGCGCTGACCCAGCTCCAGCGCGTGGCACGGCAGTCGGCGCTCACGCGGGAGGCCGGGCTTGCGCAGGTGGCGGTCCTGCGCGACCCGACGACGGGCGGCGGCTGGGCGACGCTCGGCGCGGGCGCCGATGTGATCCTGGCGCTCGACTCGGCACAGGTGGGCTTCGCGGGCTCGCGGGTCAGACCGGCGGACGCGGACCCGGCGGCGTACTCGGCACGCGGCCAGTTCGCCGCAGGCGCGGTCGACGCGGTGGTGCGCCCCGATGACCTGGCGGAGACCCTCGCCGGGTGGCTGCGCCTGCTCACGCGCCCGTCCGACGACCCCGCCCCGGTCCCGTACGCCCTCGGCCGCGGCGACCTGCCCGCCACGGGCCGCGACGCGGTGAGCCGCGCCCGCGCTCCCGAACGGCCCCGCGCCGACGCGTACTTGGACGCGTACTTCACGTCCCGGGTCACGGTCCGCGGCGACCGCTGCGGCGGCACCGACGACGGTGTGCTGTGCGGGTTCGGGGAGAGCGCGCGGGACGGCAGGACGGTCGCGTACGCCGCACAGCTCGGTACGGCGACACGGCCGGCCGGCTACCGGACAGCGGCGCGACTGGTGCGGCTGGCCGGACGGCTCGGTGTGCCCGTGCTGACGCTGGTGGACACGCCAGGTGCGGCCAACGACGCGGAGGCGGAGCGGTCGGGGGCGGGCGCCGCCATCGCGGACCTGTTCACGGCGCTCGCCGCGTCGCCGGTCCCGGTCACCACGCTGGTCGTGGGCGAGGGCGGCTCGGGCGGGGCACTCGCCCTGGCCGCACCGGAGAACACCTGGGCGACGCCGGACAGCTACTTCTCCGTCATCGCGCCCGAACTCGCCGCCGCGATCCTCAAACGCGACCCGGACGAGACGGACGCGACGGCCGACCAACTCCACCTCAGGCCTCAGGACTTGGTGGAGCTGGGCGTGGTGCGCGGCATCGCGGGGACGGCGCCGTGAGTAACTCCGCACGGCGTGACGGGGCATCACGAGGCCTCGCAAATACGAACAGGGGAGCAGTTGTTCCCTGGAACAGGTGATCGTGTCGCCAGGAATTGCATGAGGCGTCGGTGACCAACGATGCTTACGGTGCGCAAGCAACGGGATGCAGACCGTAATTGCGAACCCGGCCCATGTCCCATACGTGGCCGGGGAGTTGGTCCCACACATGCAACACCGCTAGGAGAACGCGCCACCATGAACCTGATCACCGACATCCTCGCCGGCCTCGCCCACTTCGTCGGCTGGCTCGTCTGACGCCGGACCGCGCAGGTCACGCGGAGTCAACCGCGGCGGCGCCGTCTCCCCCGGTCCCACGGGGAGGCGGCGCCGCCGCGCGTCACGCCCCGCACACCGCGGCCGCGTCCGTGAGGGCACGCAGCCGCGGAAGGATCTCGCCGGCGACGCGGGCCGGCTCGCCGGGACCCGTACAGCCGTAGAGGACGAACTCGTCGATGCCGAGCTGCCGGTAGGCGAACAGCCGACGCGCCACCTCGTCGTACGTCCCGACGACCGCGCCCCCCGCCGGTCCGCTCCTGCCGTCGCCCAGGATCCGGTCCGCCGCGTCCCGCGCCTCGGACGCCTCTGCGCGGCCCACCAGACGCAGGCGGAGCCCGTACCGCAGCCGCGGATTCCGGTCTCGTGAGCGGGTGACGCGCTCCGCGACGACGGCCGGCGGCGCGCTCCTCACCAGCCGCACATCGGCCCGCCGGGCCGCGATGCCGTCGGCGGACGGGGATTCACCCCCGAAGTAGAGCGGCACCGGATGCTCGACGGCCGGGTCGCTCAACTGGGCGCCCTCGACCTGCACATGCTCCCCCTGGAAGTCGATGCGCCTGCCGTCGAGCAGGTCGCGCACGACGGCCATCACCTCGTCGGTGCGCCCGTAGCGCTGGTCGTGGGTCAGCCCGGCGCCGTGCGCGCCGACGTCGAGCCTGAGGCGGCCGCCCGCGAACCGGCGGAACGCGTCCGCCTGTTGGGCGATGACGGTGGGTCCCGCGCTGCCGGCGGGCAGCGCGACGAGGAAGCCGATCCGCTCGGTGCGTCGACAGAGTCCGGACGCGAGCGCCCACGGGTCGGGGCCGCCGGCCGGCATCGAGAGCGAGTCGAACCCGGCGCGCTCCGCGGCCAGGGCCGTGGGGGCCAGCGAGTCGATGTCGGCCGGCCGCCGGGCCGGCAGGTACCAGTGCAGCAGTGGGTGGTTCTCGGGCATGACGACACCTCGGGAATTCGCGCGGGGGCGTGGACTACTGCGGGAACGGGCGCGGGGCCGCCGGAGCGGCTCGAAGGACACGGGACGCGGGCGGGCCGGGCGAGGGAATACCTCCCCGGAGCGCCTCAGGAAAGGGCGTCGGTGCCGGAAGCGGCCGGACAGAGCATCGTCGACACACGCAGAAGATCCACGTGGCGGCGCGAGACGAGTACCGGAGCCATGCACGCATCCTGTCCGCGGCCACAGCACCCCCACAAGGGCGTTCCCGCATGGCGGACAGCGGCGTATCACTGGGTGGACGCCAAGGGTGCCGAGACGCACGCGAAGGCCCGGCGCGGCTGGCTGCCGCGCCGGGCCTTCGGTCAGACGTCCGTACAGGTCAGTGCACCCGTGCAAGCCAGTGCACCAGTACAGGTCAGTGCATCCGTGCGCAGGTCAGAACATCCTTACCGGAAGGGCTACTTCAGCTACTTCACCCCCACCGCCCGGATGATCTCCTGGGTGACCTTGCCGCCCCGGTCGTCGCTCGCCGAGGCGCGCAGGGACACGTACTGCGCATCGCCCGGCACCTTCAGCGTGCCCTTCCAGGACGCGCCGTGCCCGTCGAGCGCGACCTTCGTCCAGGTCTTGCCGTCGTCGTACGAGACCTCGAGGCTGCCGCCGCCGATCTTCCCGGTGTCCGGGGCGCCCTTGACGTACTCGGAGCTGATCCCGACGGGGACCCGGTGTCCGCCGCGGACGTTGCCCGCGAGGTCGGTGTCCACGTCGAAGCCGAGGTTGAGCAGCGGCAGGAACGTGTACCGGTCGGCCGGAGTCTCGGCGGACTTGAACGTCCACTCGGAGTGGCCCTTCGTGGCCAGCTTCCAGCGCGCGGGGTCGAGCGTCGTGTCGGTGACGACCTTGTAGGTGTGCTCGGCCGGGTCGGCGTCCCACACGTGCGCGCCGGAGCCCTTCCTGCGGTCCTTGAGCACCCCGTCGACGTACACGGAGGAGAACTGCGTCTGGGTGCTGTCGCTCCACACGTCGCCGAAGCCGGTGTGGTCGGGACCGGAGTCGCCCCAGCCGGGCACGTTGAACTGGAGGTCGTTGCCGGCGCGCTGCTGGCCCCAGCCGAGACCGGTGCCGAGCCACGGGTGCCAGACCGGCTTGAACCAGTCGAGCTCGGAGTGCTTGCCGCCCTTGTACGTGATGAGGCCGCTGCGCTGCTCCAGGTCGGTCGGGCCCGTCTGGACCGACTCGTGCCACTTCTGGCCGGTGCCGGTGGAGACGTAGTCGGTGCGCTCGGCCGGGTAGTCGATCTTCTCCAGGAAGCCGAGACCGATGGGGAAGGTGTCGGTGATGGAGTAGCGGAACTCGCCGCCCGCCTGGGGCTTCACGGCGTGGAACTTGGCGTCCAGGACGGCCAGTTCGGACTTGCCGGGCCGGTAGGTCAGGTCGCCGCTCGGGACGGCTCCCTTGTGCTCGTCGGTGAGGTCGTACACCCAGGGTGTGTTGCGGGTGCCGGTCATCGTGACGCTGCGGCCCGCCTTCGCGGCCGCGGCGAGCTTCGCGCCGTCCGCGGCGTCGACCGTGGCGATCTGCAGCGGCCGGTCGGTGCCGTCGTCCGTGCCGAACCAGGCGTTGAGCCGACCCGCGGCCTCGTCGGTGACGAACAGCGCCTTGGCGCCCGCGTCCTGCGCGGCCTGGGCGAGCTCGGCCGGGGAGAGCGCGTCGGTGCGGCGTACGAGGACGGCCTTGCCGCGCACGTTCTTGCCGGCGTAGTCGGCGGGTGCGCCGGCGCCCGCGTCCACGACCGCGAGCTTGCTGCGGCCCTCGGTCAGGGTGCTACCGGGCTGGACGACGGCCTCACGGAGCCCGTCCACCTGGAGCGTGGGCTTTCCGAGGCGCCACACGGTGCGGTACTCGAAGGACCCGTCGGTGACCTTGTGGGTGGGTGCCGCGAAGATGCTGTCGTACTTGATGGGCAGCTGGACCGCGGTCATGTAGTCGGCGCCGCCCGCCTTGCGGTCGGCCTCCATGACGAGCTGGCGGGTCTGGGTGGTCCGGCCGACGTCGGCCTTGACCTCCTTCAACTGCCGTCCGTCGAGAGTGATCTCGCGGTCCCGGTCGAGGTTGACCGCGGGGTCGGCGAGGTAGCCGAGCCCGAGGGAGTCCTTGCCGTGGCTGCCGTGCACGTCGAGGAACGTGTCCACGTAGTAGTTGCCCGGCTTCAGGCGCAGCTGGATCGTGCCGGAGTCACCGACGGGCGCGGGGAACGGGTCGGTGTTCTTCACGAGCTGCTGCACGCCGAGATACGCGGCCGTCGCGGCGCCGTCCCGGTCCTTCACATGGACGGTGAGCGTGTACCGCTCCTCCTCCTTGACCATTCCGAACGCCGTGTGCGCCACAGGCTTTCCGGCCACGGACGCGACGATCCGGCCGCTGGTGTTCCCGACGGCGGCCTTGGCGCCGTCACCGGTCACGGTCGTGGAGGCGGTGCCGTGGGCGGGCACGGTCAGCTTGCTGTCGGCGAGCGAGACGACGCCGTCGGACGCGCCCTCCGCGGCCAGCGTCAACTCCACCGCACTGTCGGAGGAGTTGCTGTAGGTGACCGTCTTCGTGACCGGCTTGTTGCTGTCGTACGGCCACTTGTAGAACCCGAGGTCGGCGCTGCCGGTCGCGGTGACGTCCGCGGTCACGGCGTCGGGCACGCTGACGCGCCCCGAGCCCAGGTCGTAGGCGGAGTCGGCGAGCTCCTTGGACGTCGACATCAGCCCGTCCTTGAGCTGCGCGCCCGTCCAGTCGGGGTGCTTCTCGGCGAGCAGGGCGGCGACACCGGCGACGTGCGGCGTCGCCATCGACGTACCGCTCATGGTGGTGTACGGGCCGCTGCCGGAGACCAGCGAGGAGCGGGCGGCGAGGATGTCGACGCCGGGCGCGGACAGGTCGGGCTTGAGCCCGTTGTCCCCGAAGCGGGGGCCCTTGCTGGTGAAGTAGGCGGCCTCGTCGGCGGAGTCGACGGCGCCGATGGTGAGGGCGGAGTCGGCGGCGCCGGGCGAGCCGATGGAGCCGGGGGCGCCGGCGTTGCCCGCGGCGATGACGAAGAGGGCGCCGGTCTCCTTGGACAGCGAGTTCACGGCGGCGGCCATCGGGTCGGTGCCGTCGCTCGCCTCGGACGAACCGAGGCTCATCGAGACGACCTTGGCGTGGATGTCCTTGGCGGCCCACTCCATACCGGCGATGATCTGCGACTCGCTGCCGGAGCCCTCGTTGCTGAGGACCTTGCCGACGGCGAGGGTCGCACCGGGGGCGACACCCTGCTCCTTGCCGTCGGAGGCGGCGCCGCTGCCGCCCACGGTCGAGGTCACGTGGGTGCCGTGGCCGTTGCGGTCCGCGACCTCCTGGCCCTCGATGAAGGACTTGGACTCGGTGACGCGGGACGCGAGGTCGGGGTGCGTGGCGTCGTAGCCGGTGTCGAGGACGGCGACCTTGACACCCTTGCCGGTGAGCCCGGCCTCCCAGGCCTTCGGGGTGCCGATCTGCTCGTTGCTCTCGGCCATGTCGGCCTTGACGCGGCCGTCGAGCCAGATCTTGCCGATGCCGTCGGCGAAGTCCTTGCCCTCGGGGGCGGTCACGGCGTTCCAGAACGTGCGGCCCTTGCCGGCGTCCAGGGCGGCGCCACCGATGCTGTCGAGGCCGCGGGTGCGGTCGGCGCCCTTGGGGGTGCGCGCGGCGGAACGGGCGCTCTTGCCTGCGTACGACACGATGAGCGGCGTCGCATCGGCCTTGCTGTCGGCAAGCCCCTGGCGTATCAGCTCACTCACGTCGAAGAGCCGCGCGTCCAGCGTTCCGGCCGCGAGGTAGGGGCGCGCCTCGTCCGGTACGACGCTGATCTTCCCGTCGTTCACCTGGGTCCTGACGGCGCCGGTCGCGCCCTTCGCGCGGTCGACGGTGACGGCCTTCTTCTCGCCGCCGAGGTCGGTGACGGTCACCTTGTCGCCGGTCACCAGGGTCACTGTGTGGGCGGCGCGGGCGGCAGGCGTGGTGGCGCGGGCCGCCGGGGCGGTGGTGTCACCGGCGACGGCCTGCCCGCCCGGAAGCAGCGCGAGCGCGAGCCCGGCCGACAGCAGGGCCGCGCTCCGTCTCGCTGGTCCTCTGGTCATCGTTGCCTCTCTTCGTAGGCCTCGGGTATGGGGTGTTACCCGAGCGCTGCGAAGAGTGTGAAGTGCGCACTGTTACGGCGACATTGACGGGACCTGGCGGGAAGCTGCCCTGGCGCCTTCCCGCCAGGAGGCCATCCGGACACGATCCGGACGCCGTCCCGACGCCGGCGTCCGCGTGCGGCTGACAGCCTCAACGCCCCTCGGCCACAATGGCGTCAGGCATGTGCCACACGTTTCGACCGGTTTCACGGGGGCGGCATGGACGGTTTGGTGGAGTACGAGACCAAGGACCACACGACCGTGGTCTTCGAGGCGTCCGACGAGACGGGGGTGCGGCTCGTCTCGCGCGGGGGCCTGCCCACGGCGCAGGCGGTCGGTACGTTCGAGTCCGCGCTCGACGGGGCGCGCTCGGCTGCCGAGTCGGCGCTGCGGGTCTTTCGCGAGGGGCCGCTCAAGCCGGACGGCGTGGAGATCGAGTTCGGCGTGAAGATGTCCGCCGAAGCGGGCGCGGTGATCGCCAAGGGCACGGCCGAGGGCCATCTGGTGGTGAAGCTCACCTGGTCGGCGAAGGACCGCACGGCCACGGACGACGCGTGAACAGCGCGCGCTGGCACGCCAGGATCGAGTGCGGGCGCCAGATCGGGGCCGGGTTCCTGGTGACCGGCCGCAAGGTCGTGACCTGCGCCCATGTGATCGCGGACAGCGGCGCCGCGCCCGTCACGGTCACGTTCCCGCACCAGGCGGGCGCGGCCGCCGTACCGGCGCGGATCGTCTCGCACGGCGGCTGGGGCGGCCGCCCCACCGACCCCGGCGACCTCGCCGTCCTCGAACTCGACGAGGACGCGCCGGTCGACCCGGCCGCCTTCGCCCCGGCCGGCGCAGCGTTCGGCGAGCCGCCGCGCAAGCTCGTCGCGTACGGCTTCCCGCGCGGCTACGACGAGGGGACGCTCGCCGAATACCGGGCCACCGCCGCCCAGTTGATCGGCGGCGAGTGGATCCAGCTGGAGGCGTGGAACGGGCACGGCCAGCCCCTGGAGGCCGGGTTCAGCGGCGCCGCGGTCGCGCTCGCCGGCACCGGAGAGGTCGTCGGCATGGTCACGGCGACCGGCGGGCGCGGCGTGCGCAACGGCCGGATGCTGCCCACCCACGTCATGGCCCGCTACTGGCCCGAGCTCGGCGAGCGCCTCCCCACACCCGCCCACGAGGACGCGGACCGGGACCGGCTGCGCGTCCTCGTCGAGAAGGCGGCGCGCGCGGGCCTCCACTGCTCGCCGCAGCGCCTCTATCTCGACGCTGCGGGCCCGTTCGGGCCGCCCGTGCCGCCCGGCGGCTTCGACTCCCTGTGGGCCGCGGCCTGGTACGTCCTGTGCGAGCTCGACGACCCGGAGTCGGTGACCCGCTTCGCGGACCGGCTCGACGCCCTCCTCGACGCGCCGCGGACCGGTGCCGCCGCCCGCCACGACCGGCCCGACTGGTCGCCGATCCTCGTCGAGATCGACCGCAGCGGTGCGGGCGGCGACCAGGTCGTCGTCGAGGTGTCGGCGTACAGCGCGGGCCGCCGCCACCCGGTGGACTCGCGCACCCTGGCGCACGGCGAGCTGCGCCCGTACGTCCGCGAGCGCATCGACGAAGCCTTTTCCCATCTCGCCCCGGACACCGACGAGTTGATCGCGTTCGCCCTGCCCCGCGAGTGGCTGAACTGGCCCGTCGACCAGTGGGAGAGCGGCCCCGACGACCCCACGCCGCTCGGCTGCTCGTACCCGCTCGTCGTCACCGACCACGCGCGGCGCAGGGGCGGCCTGCGGCACCGGCTCACCCGCCGGTGGCAGGGGATCGACGCGGGCGCGAACGCGCTGGTGCACCGCGTCGAGTGCGACAGCGGCGAGGACCCGAGGAAGCTGCGGCTGCGGCTGCGCGCGGCCGACGTCGCCGGGTTCGCGGCGCCGCCCGCGGCAGGACACGCCCGCCCCCGCTTCGACACCGCGCTGACCAAGCCGGTTCCGGTCCTGCTGTGGCCGCGCTCGGGGTGCGGCGGCGAGCACGCGGGGGCGGGGGCGGGGGCGGGCAAGGGGAACGGCGACTGTGGGGGCTCGGCTTTCCTGGATGCGATCGGCCCGTACGTGTCCGGTGTGACGCCGGCCGAACTGCCACGCCACATCCTCTCGTTGCGCGAGACGGCCGACGCGGCGGACGACCCGGACGGACACTGGGCGAGGGACGTCCAGCTCCTGTGGGACGACCCGCGCTGCTTCCCGGACCCGCACGCCACGACCGCCCATCTGCATTCACCCGTCGCCTGACAGCCATCCAAAGAACGCACCCGCCGCCTGACCTCATCCGAAAACGCACCCGTCGCCTGACCACGCGTCGCCCGATCACCCGCCACACCCGCCCCTGTTACGGAGATCCGGATCATGCCCCTGTGGCCCGTCTACACCGGTACGACCGAGCCGCACGACGGCATCGACGAGCTCCCCGCTCCCCCGCCGTGGCGCGCCTTCGACGGCGGTCCCGCCCTGCCCGCCCCGGCCGACAGCGACGACACGGCGGCGGTCTCCCCGGACCGCGTGCACCGCGCCCACACCTATCGGGCCACCCCCGAGAGCATCCAACTCGTCAACGCCGCCCTCTACTTGCGCCGCCCGCTCCTCGTCACGGGCCCGCCCGGCACCGGCAAGTCGTCCCTCGCGTACGCGGTCGCCCGCGAGCTGCGCCTCGGCCCGGTCCTGCGCTGGAACATCACGAGCCGCAGCACACTCGCCGACGGCCTCTACCAGTACGACCCGCTGTCGCGCCTGTACGCGGCAAGGGGCGCGGACCGGCCCGTGACCGGCGGCGACAGCGGCGTCGAGGACCATCTGCGCCTCGGCCCCCTCGGCACGGCGCTCCTCCCCTACACCCGCCCCCGCACGCTGCTCATCGACGAGATCGACAAGAGCGACCTCGACCTGCCCAACGACCTCCTCAACATCCTGGAGGAGGGCCAGTACGAGATCCCGGAGCTGGCCCGCGCCGCGCGGCACACGCCGGACGCCGGCGCGGAGGTGATGGCGCACGGAACGGACGCGCGGGTCCCGGTCGTGCGCGGCCGGGTCCGCTGCCGGGCGTTCCCGTTCGTCGTCCTGACCAGCAACGGCGAGCGCGAGTTCCCGCCGGCGTTCCTGCGCCGCTGCGTCACGCTGCGCCTGCGCCGCCCCGACGAGACCCACCTCGCGGAGATCGTCCGCGCCCACCTCGGCGAGCCCGACGAGCACGCCCGGCCCCTGATCGCCCGCTTCCTGGCCCGGGCGGGCAGCGGTGAACTCGCCACGGACCAGCTCCTCAACGCGATCTACCTGACGGGCGCGGCGGGCCTGGACGAGACCTCCCGCGACGAGCTGGCGGAGCGCCTGATGCCGTATCTGAGCCGGGCGGCCGACCCCGATGCGCACTGAACTCGCCCACCTCGCAGCCGCCCTGACGGCGGCGTCGGGCGGCACGGCACCGACACCGGTGGAACTGGCGGAGCTGCTGTGGCTGGCGGGGCGGCTGGAGGATGCCGACGGCCACTCCGACCCGGAGGCCGAGCCCCCGCCCCAGAGCCCGCCTCCGGATCCGGCGACCGGGACCACGCCGACCCCGCACCCCCGGCAGCCCACCCCTCGTACGCCCCCGAAGGCACCCGCGCCCTCGCACCGCACGCCCCGGATCCGCGACCGGGTCCCGCTGTACATGGACCAGTCGGAGGACCCCGCGGCGGCCACCCCCGCCTCGCTGCTCGCCCCGGCACCCCCGATGCTGCGCCACCCGCTCCCCCTCCAACGAGCCCTGCGCCCCCTGAAGCGCAGCGTCCCGTCGCTCACGGGCGGGCGGGTCCTGGACGAGCGGGCCACGGCCGACCGCATCGCACGCCTCGGCGCGCACCCCTCCTCCTGGGTGCCCGTCCTGCGCCCCGCTCCCGAACGCTGGCTGCGCCTGATCCTGCTCCACGACACCGGCCCGACCATGCCCGTCTGGCGGCCACTGGTCCGCGAACTGCACGCCGCGCTCGCCCAGTCGGGCATCTTCCGCACGGTCACCGTGCACCGCGCCACGCCCGACGGCCGCGTCGACCACCTGGCCGTACCGCACGACGGCCGCACGGTCGCCCTCCTGCTGAGCGACTGCACGGGTCCGCAGTGGCGGCAGAGCGAGGCGGGCCTGCGCTGGCTCCGCACGCTCCACACCCTCGCGTCCCGCATGCCCCTGGCCGTGATCCAGCCACTGCCCGAACACCTCTGGCGCACCACGGCGCTCCCGGCCCGCCCGGGCCGCCTCACCGCGCCGCACGCCGCGGCCCCGCTCTCCTCCCTCGGCTTCACCCCGTACGACGGCGGCGAACCCGGCCCGCCCCGGCACCCGGACGCGGTCCCCCTGCCGGTCCTCGAACCCGCCCCGGCCTGGCTGGCCAACTGGTCCCGCCTGACGGCGACCGCGGGAGGCGTCCATGTCCCCGGTGCGGCGGCCTGGCTGTCCCCGTCGCCGGTCACGGACGAGCCCCGCGAG
This sequence comes from Streptomyces sp. NBC_01003, assembly GCF_045162695.1. Lineage (NCBI taxonomy): Bacteria > Bacillati > Actinomycetota > Actinomycetes > Kitasatosporales > Streptomycetaceae > Streptomyces > Streptomyces sp. NBC_01003. Next base: position 6,789,127 of record NZ_CP108707.1, on the reverse strand, counting down.
GACGTCGCCTCCCTCACCCCCGAGGACCTCGTCCTGCGGTTTCGCGCGACGGCGTCCCCGCAGGCCTTCCGCCTGGCGGGCCATCTGGCGGTCGGGGTCCCGCACCTGCCGGTGATGCGCCTGGTCCACGCGGCTCTGGAACCTGAGCCGCGCCCGCAGCACTTGGCCGAGGTCATCCTCAGCGGCATGCTTGCGACGGCTCCGGGTCCCCCGGGCTCGTACGTGTTCCGGGACGGCGTACGGGACCTGCTGCTGCGCTCGCTGCCCCGCACCGCACGCGGCCGCACGTCCGAACTCCTCGGCCGTGTAGGTGCGTTGATCGACGAGCGGGCCGGGGTGGCGGCCGGGGAGTTCCGGGCGGCGACGCGGGGGGCGGACGGGGAGGCGTTCGCGACGGTCAGTGAGGAGAGCGTACGGAGACTGTCGGGCGGAACTCCCTCACCCGGGCTCGGCAGCCGGTACCGGCTGCTGCGGCGGCTCCGGCCCGGCGGAACGGTGTGGGAGGCCAGGGACGGGGAGCTGGACCGCGTCGTGGCGGTGAAGCTGTACGGGCAGATGCCGGCACGGCAGCGCCGCGCGTTCCTCGACGCCTCGCGCGTACTGAGCCGCATCGACCACCCGAACGTGGTGAAGGTCCACGACTTCGGCGTCGAGGAGGACGGCACGGCGTTCACGGCCATGGAGTTCCTGGAAGGTATCGCGCTCAACACCCTGACGTCGGCCGGGGGTTACCGCCTGCCGGAGTCGCTGCGCACCTCTGTCACGAAGCAGCTCGCCCGCGCCGTCGAAGCCGTGCACGCGGCAGGGGTCACCCACGGCGCGATCGGCATGCCCAAGGTCGCCCTCCTCCCGGACGGCACCGTCAAACTCACGCTGTTCGCCCCGGGGAACAAGAGCGGCCCCGACGGCATCGCCGAAGACTTGCACCAACTGGGCGTACTTCTGGACCTGTTGAACATCGGTGCGGCAGCCGACGGCGACGGCGCCCTGATGCCGCTTCATACCCTCGCCGCGGAGGGCCTCATGTCCGGGGACGCCGCCCGTCAGCGGGAAGCTCTGGAAGTACTGCTCAGAAACCTGCCACCCGCCGACCTCGAACCCGCCCCCGCGGACCGGCGCCACTACCGCCTGCTCGGCCCCCTGACGGTCACCCGCAACGGCGCCCCCCTCACCCCGTCCGCCCCCGCGCTCCAGTCCATGCTCGGCATGCTGCTGCTCAGGCACGGCACCCCCGTCAGCCGCGGCGAACTGACGGAAGGCCTGTGGGCCGCCGGCAAACGCCCGGACCGTCCCGACGCCCTCCTCGGCACCTACGCCTCACGGCTGCGCAACGCACTCGGCCCCGGTGCTCTCGCCACCCTCCCCGACGGTTACGCCCTGCACACCAGCACCGACACCCTCGACATCCTCCAGTGCCAGGAGCTGGTCACCCTCGCCGAGACCGAACGCGCGGCGGGCAACCTCCACGCGGCCCGCAACCACGTCGCCGCGGCCCTCTCGCTGTGGCGTGGCACCCCCCTGGACGGCGTACACGGCCCCGCCGCCCACACCGCCCGCACCCGCCTCACCCAGCTCCACCTCACCCTCCACCGCACCCGCGCCGAGCTCGACCTGGACCTGGGCGACGTCGACCGCGCCGCCATCGACCTCGCCGGCCTCGTCCGCGACCACCCCTCCCGCGAGGACTTCCGCCGCCTCCAGGTGATCGCCCTGCGCCAACTGGGCCGTACCGGCGAGGCGTTGGAGGCGTACGAGGAGTACGAGGCGGTAGGCGGCCGGACCGGCCCGGCCCTGGCCGAACTCCACAGGAAGCTGCTGGAGGCACGCGGCGCGGGGGCCTCGCGCTCCACGGCCCACGCCTCGGTCACCTTCGAGGTGGCAGGTGACTCGGATGTCGGACTGGCCCCGATCATCGCCCAGTTGACCGAAGCGGCCGGTCTCACGGCCGGCGACCACGGCCTGCGCAGCGTCCCGGCCGGCTATGAGGTCCTCGTCAAGACGGAACAGGCCACGCAGCGACTGCTGGAGTCGACGGTGACACAGCTGCCCGCGGCCCTCTCCGATGTGCCGACCCGGGTACGCGTCGCCGGGCTGCCCGCAGGAGTGCACGTCACCGTGGTCTTCTGGCCGGCAGGCCCCGACCACCGCGCGACACGCGAGACCATCCACGCCGAACTCGCCGCACATTCCGCGGCGTCCAGTGTCACCGTCTCCCCCGACCTCGTCGACCCGTACACGGTGTCCGCGCTCGGCCTCCGGGCCATGGGCGGGGACCCGCCCGCGTACTGGTACCGCATGCTCACGGCCATGAGCCTCGACCGGATGCACCGCCTTGCGACGGCACTGAACGGCCTGGATCTCCTGCAAGATCCCGCGAACCGCGTGGAGTTCGCCGCGGTCCTCAGCGGACATCTGCACCAGCCCATCGACCTGCGCGTCACCAGCCTCCGCCAGGACACGGTCACCATGGCCGGCGCCGCGCTGAGCGTACCGACCGGGGAACTCGCCCTGGTCAAGACCGTCCGAGCCTTCGAGGGCGCCGACGCGGCTGACGCTTTCACGCGCCTGCTGGGCGGCGACAGCGCGGCGGTCACCGAAGCGGAGCGGCTCCCCCGACTGCTCGACACCGAACCGCCCCCCACCCCACGCACCCTGAGCTTCACCGAGGCACTCGACGTCGCGGAGTCCGATGACGTCCACGCGCTCGACCTGACCCTCGGCATGCAGACGCGCCGCGCCCCGTCCCTCGCCGACACGCTCGCCACGGCCGAGGCGTTCCTCCTGGGCTTCGACGGCCCGCTCCTCCAGCTCTACGCCGGTGCGCGCGCGGCCCGCGACGCCGCCCGCGAACTCACGGCACTGGCAGCGGAACTGCGCGACCCGGAGGAAGCCCTGGCAGGAGACCCCCTGGGCGCCGTCTCGTCACCCATGGAGGTCGACATCCACCCCCTGGACGTCCTGCGCACCTTCGCCCGCCACCGCCGCCTCGCCCAGCCCCTACGGGAATGCCTCGACGCCATCGAGCTGCGCGCCCTGCGCACGGCCCGGCCCACGCGCGACGCGGACCTCCTGATCCGCACGCTCAACTCCGCCGGCCGCCCGGTGTCCGTGGTGAGCGACGTGTCACCGCACGTGGTCTCGGCCCACCTCCAGAACCGCGCCCTCGCCGTCCGCGCGGGCGTCCACGGCCGCTCCGACGACCCCCGCCTCCTCATGCCGAACCCGGACGCCCTGCACCGCGCCCTGCACCAGCCGGGCTCCCCCACCCCGCACGGCGTACTCATCGGCTCGTCCCCCGCGGAACTGACGGCGGCCCGGACGATAGGCCTCCCCTTCATCGGCTACGCCCCGAACCGCCGCACAGCCACCCGCCTGACCGATGCCGGCGCCCGCCACCTGGTCCACAACCTGACAGACCTGCTCGACGCCCTGCACGGCTGACGCCCCTCAGGCCCCGGTCGGCGCCACCGGCAAGGGACTGATCCCCGGCTCGAAGTGCGACCGCACGTAGATCCGCGTCCGCTCGCCGGAGTACTGGTGCGCATAGAGATCAACACAACGCTTGAGACCGACGCCGTTCGGATCCTTGGTGTCGCCGGGACAGAGGCCGCCGATGAGCATGCCCTTGACGATCGACTCCGGCTCCGGAAGCCCCAGGTGCTCGAACTCGCCCGGCCTGCCCTTGGACCCGGGAAGACGCCCGTTCGGAACCCACTCCGAGCCCTCCGGGTGGAGCGGTTCCAGATAGGCGTCCGCCTCTGCCCTGGGCAACGTAAAGACAAGAAGCCCGGTATCGAAGCGCGAAGTGATCTTGTACCCGGCCCGCCGATCCGTGGCCTGCCCGGGAACCTTGAGCCCGACCTGCTCGCTCATCCACCCGGGTGTGATCCCCCCGGCCCACTTCGGCTTCTCACTCTCACTCTCGGCCAGCATCTTGTCGGCCCCGGGCCCGAGCAGGTAGTAGATCCCACCGCCCAAAGCCCCAAGGACGACCAGCACGAGACCCACCACCCCGACGACGATCCGCCGCCGACGCCGCCGGGCCGCGGCGCCGTCGCCGGGAACGCCCGCGGGCCCCGGGAAGCCGTAGATGTCACTCACGCTTGGCGGCCCTTTCCGTCGTGTCACTCGTACGGCCCTGCTGCTGCTCCCGCGTCGGGTTCACCCGCTCGTCCGGGCGGTCGTATTCCGGTCCTGGCAGCGGATCGTCGTTGGGCGCCGATGTTCCCAGGTCATAGTGCTTGACAGTGCTGCTGCCGCGCATGTCGAACTCCTGCGCAAGGCCCGCCCGGTGCAGTTTGGCCATGTCTCCGTCCGGGATGTCCAGCGGGCCGACGTTGACTCCCTTGCCCTGGTCCCAGTTGTACCGGTCCCAGACGTTGGCCTGGTAGTCGAGGGAGACCTTGGGGTTGCCGTCAGCGTCGGGTACCGCGGTCACCACACCCGTCACGTTCGAGTTGGCACCGCCCACGGCGTAGAACCAGTTGGAGTCGCGGTCCTCGGAGAAGTAGAAGCCTTGGTCCGCCTTCGCCTCGACAGGGATCGCCACGGGCTTACCCCCGTTCTTCCTGAACTCCTCCAGGGCCTGATTGCGCCAGTCGTCCTGCTTCGACCGCACGATCGTGGCGACATACCTCTCGAAATCCGGCACATCCTTCATCATCTTGTCCACCGGCAGCCTCATGTCGCTGCCGCTGTTCCCCAGGTAGTGCGCCATGTGCCGCGACGCGTCGGTCATGCCCTTCCAGTCGGCGCCCTCCACCAGCAGTTCCATCTTCTGCTTGGTGACCCAGTCGCCGAAGCCCGCCGACTGCGACCCGTGGCGCCCCGCGCCCCCGTCCGCGGCGACCTGTGGCGCGGTGGGACTCATGATCCCGGCTTCCAGCAGGTCGTCCTTGTGTGCCAGCCAGAGCTTCGCCCGCGCCTCGGGGCTCAGCGACTCCCACAGCCTCCGCAGTTCTGCCCGCTCCTTCGGATTCGCGTCCTCACCGCGCTTGGCGAGCTCCGTGGCGCGCGGCAACTGCTCCTCGTCCAGTGACGTGTACGTGGCGTGTCCCGCGTTGTACTGGTCGTTTCCGTGGCTCTTGCGTAACGCGCGCTGCGCCGCAGCGTCGACTTCGGCTGCGTGCGTGACGATCCCGGTCAGCGTGTCCGCGTACCACTGAAGGCGGTCCTGGGTGCGCTGGTTGGGGCCCTCGGGGGTGCACATCGCCTCCATGACCTTGACCGTGCCGTTCGGCCCGTCGGCCACGATGAAGGCCGGGTCAGGCGGGTCGTGGGAGGGGTCGCCCTTGCCTGCCGATTCGGTGAGGGTCTTGGCCTGCTGCTGGTAGCGCGTCAGCTCGGCGTGCGCGTCGGTCAGCACACCGGCGATGCTCCGGGCCTCCAGGTGAAGGTCCGTGAACTCCTTGGCCGTCTTGCGTACGAAGTCCTTGGTCACCGTCGCGTTGACGCCCTGCCAGCGGGCCGTGTCCGACTTCTTGACCAGGCCGTCGCGGACGTCGGTCATGAGCTTCGACAGTTCGCCGACCATCGTCGTCCAGTCGGACGCCGCGGTGCCGAGCTTCCCGAGGTCCATGCCCATGAGATCCGAGTAGGAGAGGTGCCCCATGAAGACGGCCCCCTACTTGAAGTAGTCGTTGAGCGCGGACACCGGCAGGGGCCCGGTACGGCCTCGGACGTCGGCGGCGATCAGAGCATCGTCATTGGCGTGCATCTTCTTGCTGTAGTCCAGGTGGTTCGAAATGTGCCCGCACGCCTGGAGAACGGACTTCACCTGCGAGGTCCACATCTCCACCGTCGTCTCCAGCTCGGAGCCCAGCGTGAAGTGGTGACTCTTCAGCGCGGCGGCCGCGCGCATCGTGGACCCGGCCCCGCCCTCGTCCGCTCCGACACCCGCGATATCGGCCTTCTTGGCCAGCTCGCCGTGCAGGACGAACGCCTCGTGCCCCACGGCACCGAGGTCGTCCTGCCGCACCACGAGGTCCCCGTCACCGTCCGCGGTGCCCGCCTCGTTCAGCTGCATCCGAGCGGCCTGCCGCTGGGTGGCGGCGCCCTTGCTCTGTTCCCACTCGTCCCAGGCCATCTGCATCCCCCGTTGCGCCGTCGTACGTTCCGGGCGCACCGGTCACAGCGCACCCCCGACCTGCGCCAACTTACCAAGCCTTTACCAAGTGCCCCGACGGATCAAGGGAGTTCGTTACGAACTGGGGACGCCCCGACAGCCCTCACGCCGTCGGCTTCCTCGCGTCGTACTGCAGGAACTTGCGCCACTTCAGGGCCAGCAGCAGGACCGCCACCACGCACGCCGTGCCGCCGCCCGTGATCGCCACCGCGGGGGACGCGAGGTCGGCTGTCGAGCCTGCGACGAAGTCGCCGAGGCGGGGGCCGCCCGCCACGACCACGATGAAGACGCCCTGGAGGCGGCCCCGCATCTCGTCGGGGGCCGCGACCTGGAGCATCGTGCCGCGGAACACCATCGAGACCGTGTCCGCGCAGCCGGCGAGCGCGAGGAAGAAGAGGCCGAGCCAGAGGTTTCTGGTGAGGCCGAAGACGGCGATCGCGAGGCCCCACACGCACACGGCGAGGACGATCGCCAGGCCGTGGCGGTGCACGCGGCCCAGCCAGCCGGAGAACACCCCGCCCAGCAGCGCGCCCACCGCGGGAGCGGCGACGAGCAGGCCGGTCGTCCGCGCGTCGCCGCCGTACCAGAGCAGCGCGACGGCCGGGTACAGCGCCCGCGGATACGCGAGGACCATCGCGCACATGTCCGTGAAGAAGGTCATCCGGAGGTTGGGCCGCCCGGCCAGGAACCGCAGGCCGTCCACCACGGACGCCCGCTTGCGCCGCTCTCCCTCCGGCGCGTCCGGCAGCATCGCCGGCAGCCGCCACATCGCGTACAGCGCCGCAGAGAAGGCGACCGCGTCGATCAGATACGCCGTCTGGTAGCCCCACAGGCCGACCACGACGCCGCCCAGCATGGGACCGATGAGGCTGCCGGCTGTGCTCGTCATGGAGTTGAGCGCGTTCGCCGCCGGCAGGTGCTCGGGCGGCAGGAGGCGCGGGATCATCGAGGTGCGCGCCGGGGAGTTGAGCGCCCCGCACATCGCCTGGAGGGCCACGACCGCGTAGAGCAGCCAGACGCGGTGGTAGCCGGCGAGCGCCGCGACGGCCAGTGCCACGGACAGCGCGCACGAGCCGGTCGCGCTGTACAAGCCGAGCTTGCGCCGGTCCATCGTGTCCGCGATGGCACCCCCGTAGAGGCCGAAGACGACCAGCGGGACCAGCGAGAACAGGCCGACCAGGCCCACGGAGAAGCTGGAGTGCGTGATGTCGTACACCTGGAGGGACACCGCGAGCGCGGTCATCGCCTGGCCCGTCCAGGACACCGTGTTGCCGACCCACAGGCGCCGGTAGTCGACGGAGATACGCAACGGCGTGAGATCGGCGAGAATCCGGCGGCGACCACCCGGCGCGGGGCCCTTCACCGGTGCGGGAGCGGATATCGCAGGGGCCTCGGAGGCGTCTGCCTGGTCCGGCGAGGACGGGGTGCTGGTCACACGGGATGCTAACAACGCCCGGCAAGACCACCCGTCCGGCGGAACCCCGCCCGGCTCATTCCAGCGCGCGCCCGGCGCCACCCCGCCGCAGGATTTCAGGAGGGCCGTTATTTGACGACCCGTCACGGTCTGCGCTCTCGGGAGGATCTGCCATGACCGTCAGTCTGGAGCAGTTGCGCCGCTGCCATCTCGCCGTCGACCTGGGGGCCGCGCGGACCCGGGTGTACGTGAAGGGCGCGGGCCTCGTCGTCGACGAGCCGAGCGCCGCCGCCGTCAACACCCGCACCGGCGCCCTGATCGCGGTCGGTGAGCTCGCCGAGAAGATGACGGGCCGCACCCCCGACTACATCCGCGTCATGCGCCCCGTCTCCGGCGGCACTGTCGTCGACATCGACATGGCCCAGCGCATGCTGCGCCACCTCATCGGCGAGAAGCTGCGCCGCGCGCTGCGCCGCAAGCCCCGGCTGCGCGCCGCCGCCTGTACCCCGCACGACGCCGACCCGCTCGCGCAGCGCGCCGCCGTCGAGACCCTGGTCGGGCTCGGGGCGCGCCGCGTCGAACTCGTCGACACCCTCATCGCCGCCGCCGTCGGCTGCGACCTGCCCGTGGAGCGCCCCGAAGGCACGATGATCATCGTGTGCGGCGCGGCCACGACGCAGATCGCCGTCCTGTCCCTGGGCTCGATCGTGACCGCCGAGCGCATCCCGGTCGGCGGCGACGCCATCGACCACGCAGTGGTCCAGCACCTGCGCCAGCACCACGAACTGATGCTTCCCTCCCAGTCCGTACGTCCGCTGCAGATCGCCCTCAGCGGCAATGGCCTCACCCCGTACGGCCCGGAGTCGACGGAAATCCACGGCCGGGACGTGGCGACGGGCCTGGCCCGCTCGGTGCTGGTCGACACGGCGGCCGTGCGCCACGCGATCCACACCCCGCTGACCGCCGTCCTCGACGGCATCGGCAAGGTCCTGCGGGACTGCCCGCCCGACCTGGTGGCCGACCTCGCCGACCGCGGCATCATGATGGTCGGCGGCAGCGCGCTGCTGCCCGGTTTCGACCAGATGCTGCGCGACGCCACGGGCGTACCGGTCCACATCGCCGAACGCCCGGACATCTGCGCGGTCCTCGGCCTCGGCGCGATGCTGGAGGGCAAGGTCCAGCCCCTCACCCTCACCCCGGTAGCCGGCTGATTCCGGCGACCGGGTTCGACGCGGCGCGGGGACGTCCTTCGATGTTGCGTGTCGCGGGCCTCGGTCACGCCGTCCGTGCACAGCAGGAGTTGATCCCCCGACGCAAGTCGACCTGACGAGGGCGAGCCCGCCCGCCCGCGCACCGAGCCCCAGGGCCGGTGCGCAGGCGAGCGGGCTCGGGCAGTCCACGGATGCGTCGCGACGCACGAGTATCGGGGCCGGCCGGGTGGCCACAGATCATCAAGAGTCCGAGACCCACCGCACAGAACCAGCGCCACCACACCCCTCAGCAGGGTGCGCTGACCGGCGCCGGTCAGCGCAGCGGGGAAGGCAGGCCCGGGCAAACCATCGGGAGTCTCCGCTCGCCGGCACGGGGCGGCTCACGTCCGCACGCGCGGAGAGTCATGACTGAGGAGGCTGAGGAGACTCGCTTGCCCTGGGCGAGTCCACGATGTTCATCGTGACGCGTAGTGGTGGGCTCGCCCTCCCCGCCACTTCACCCATGCCTCGTCGTCGAGGAGAGCGCTGTGAACCGTCACGCCCGCCTGACAGAGGAGTTCGACCAGGTCGGCATCACTCCGGGCGATCCCGGCGACGTGCCCCTGGATTGCTACCCGTCGGCCCCCGGTGGGGGTGGGCGGGTGCACGACTATCGGAGTGGAGTCCATACGGCGAACGGTGCTACAGGCCGGCCGATCCCGCGCGTGAGCTCCGGTGGGAACGTTGCGCTGTTCGCGTGACCGGACACATCAACAGCGACGTGAGGCCGCCCCGCGACCTGTGTCGGGGAACGGCCTGTCCGGGGGCATGGCGGACTGCGGTGGCGTCCGACCGTCCTGGTCGCACGCCACCAAGTACCTTGCGCACCATGCGGGTTCGCCTACGGATACAGCTCCCGGGACCGCCTCGTCACCGGGTGACTCGCCAGGCCGCTCGCGCCGCTCGGTTCAGCCGGGCCGAGCCCCTGTGTGTGACGGACGCAAGGGCTCGCCGGGCACCTCCGCTCAGCCGATCGGCTGACGTCTCCGGGGCCTGATCCGGCGATGGGCCCTCCGTAGCCGGCCGCACGCGGGCCCCGCACCACTCGTCGTTCGTGCCCGGACACACCGTCATGAACGGCTGAATCGTCGCAGTGGCCCCGCCGGACCGGACAGCTTCGAGAGAAGCGCTTGCGACGTTGCCGTGAGTCGGTTTTCGTCACGCCTTCCCGGGTCCGAACTTCCTGAGGAGTCGAATGGCAAGGCGGGCTGCCAATGCTGTTCGAGGCGCCCCGTAGAACCCTGCCCACAGATATCGAGCTGACCCGAAGACGGGCGACGAGCGAACTCCGTTGTCGAAGCCTGATTCTGCGACACCAACTGATTCGCCACGAGATAAATGAGCGTGGCGACCGAATCCTGATCCACGACCACTGTACGAACGCTACCCACCGGCGCCTCGGGTGCCGAACTCTTCGAGCACCTTCTCGGTGCGATCGGAACGGCCCGCTCCCGCCGCCCGACCTCGCCGGCCAGCGGAACACCGGACGCGGTCACCCTTGAGGGAATGGGCCGAATTCCGAGGGAGTCTCTGCGTTCCTCGATGTAGTCGAACTGCTGGTAGAAACCAGGCAGTTGAGACGTAGTCTCCGCGGATCCCGCGGCGATCTGCTCTCTGCCGCGCAGAAGTTCGCGATGCATTTCCCCGTACGCGCTGCCCAGCTTGACGGAGTCCTCGCCGCGATCAGTCAGGCCGCTCGCGTAGGGGGCGGCAATGGCCAGCGCCGCCAGGCCCGACAGCCCGGAGATGAGAACCTGCGCCGTGAGCACGGAGGACTCGGCGACCACAGGCCAGGCCAGAAGGCCGGTGAGGAGGCTGACTCCTCCTGCGGCGACGCCGTAGAGGCGCTCCTTGCGTACCAGGCGGACGGCTTCACGCGGCATCCTTCTTGCCCAGTACTCGGAGCTTTCGATGGTCTCTTCAAGTCTTTGCGAGATTGCTGCGGCGGCCGTTGTCTTCGTTTTCGTGAGCGATCTGTGCGGCATTTTCATGCATCCCTCAAGTCCGAAGGGGCGGATTCGGCGTCACTGATCGACGGAGCAAGGCGGTCCGCGGCCTGGTGAATGCTCAGCCCGTGCACGGCCGGCATCCCACCCATTGCGATTTTCGGCTGGTCGGCCATGACGCCGTTTCGTATACCCCCGTCCGTATACGGAATGTGCAACATGACCGACGACAGCCGACGCGACTTGGAGGGCTCGGTCGAGCCCGAGGAGCCGGGCATACCTCGGCACGCCGTCGACGAAGCGCGACATGCCCAGGGGTGCGCCCGAGATCACCGCGATGCAGGCACGGCCGTGAGGTGATCCGTACGAGCATTCAGCCATCTCGGGCGCGGCGTGCCCGGCTGGGATAAAGTTTCGTTGATCGCCCCGGCCCGATTCCGGCGGGCCGGGGCCTCAACTATTCCAGCGGCCGGTGTCAGTAGCCGCCCTTGCCGCCGCCGTAGCCGCCGCCGTAGCCGCCACGGTGGTCGTCGACCACACGGAAGCTGCCTACAACGCCGTTCTTGACGAACACGCCGCCACGGATGTGGCGGAAGGGCACGATGCTGTTGCTGGTGCTCCACGGTCCGACCGTGGCAATGGGAGACCCATTGTCGCAGGTCGCGCCGCGGAAGACCTCAACAGTCTTCCTGCTGTCGTTGCGGACGTTGAAGCTACGCGAGCCCAGACCGCTGACCACAGTGATGCAGCCATCAGACCAGGCCGAGTAGGACCGCTCGTTGAAGTGGATCCGTCCCTCGTGCTTGTAGCCGCCGCCGTAGTTGTTGTCTTCCTTCTCCTTGCCCTGGCCGGAGTCGCCACCGAGGGGCGCCGCCGCGGGAGCAGCCGCCTGACGAACAGCCGGAGCAGCCGGGGCGGCCTCCGTGCCGGCAGCAGCGGCGTAGTTGATGCCGGTGGCGGCGAGGGCTGCAGCGCCGGCAATAGCGGCGGTGACAGCAATGGAGCGCTTGCTCATGTCAGTTTCTTCCTTCTCGGAGAGATCGGCCGGACAGCCGCTCTGTGAAAGAAGATACAGAAATCGCCCCATTCGTCACTTATAAGACGTGCTGAAAATGCGAGAAATAATCCGAGTGGCCGTATGCCCGCGGCGGCGCCCGTCGACTGCGGCGCCCGCGACGGCTCTCAATTGGCTTGATTTCCGGGCCAGTTGACGCCTCGTTAGCCCTATCAGGTGACTCGCTGACGATTCCTCGAACTTCCGACGGCGTGTCGCGGATTCCCGCGGGGCGCGCAGTCGCTCGCGACCCCTGCCGGTCGGGGCGAAGCCCGTCGACGCGCCATGCAGACCGCGCTTGAGGGCGGCGGCCTCTTGATCCCCAGGATGCCCCGGGTGTCCCGGGCGCCTTCGGCGGTCACGGCCATCGCCACGCAGACCGGGCCGGTTCACGACCCGACCGTCCGCGATCTCGACGTCGATGGCGTCTCTCTTCACAGGCGAGGGAGAGCGCCCTCTCGTCCGACCGCCGTCCTTTCGGACACTCCCCTACCGCGCGCGACGCCCCGTCCAGACAGGTGCAGCGCCTCGGCGGCGAACTCGTTGCGGGGCTGCCGGGAAGCCGCGGCGAAGCGGGCCGGCCGGCGTGCTCGCCGAAGGGGCGGAAGAGGTCGAAGGGGCGGATCGATCAGATCACCGAGCGCGCGCCTGCCCGGCCCCTGAGGCGCCGGGGGCCATCGTCATCGATGGCCCGCTCGACCGGCTCGCGCTTCCCCCCCGAGCCAGGTGACGGAGGTTGCACCCAATGGCTCGGCCGTCGGCTCTTCGGGCCGACAGCGGGCGGCCGACGGTCCACCTGACGGGTAATCACGTCCGCCGAACGACGGACGCTCCGGTGTGTCGCAGGTTAAAACGTTCCTGCATCGGAAACCCTTGGTGGGGCGGGTGGGACTCGAACCCACGGCCGACGGATTATGAGTCCGCTGCTCTAACCGGCTGAGCTACCGCCCCGTTACGGCGTGGCGCGTACATGTGTGCGCGCCGTCTGCCGCAGCATAGCCGCTCATACGATCTCCTGCTCCGGATGCTCGGCCTTGCTCGACGTAGAGGACCTCGCCGCGCCCGCAGACGGTTCCACCTGGTGAAGAAGACGACACGAAAAGACCCCCGGGGGTTCCCCGGGGGTCTTGTCCGTCAGCTCTCCCGACTGGACTCGAACCAGTAACCTGCCGGTTAACAGCCGGCTGCTCTGCCAATTGAGCTACAGGAGATCGAGCTCCCCCGACTGGACTCGAACCAGTAACCTGCCGATTAACAGTCGGCTGCTCTGCCAATTGAGCTACAGGGGAATGTCTCGTTGCATCGAACGCATCTACCTGGGTACTTGCCAGGGGGCGTGCGCTCGCTGCGACACATACATTAGCGCAAGCAGGGGGGTGCTCCGCCAATCGGTTCCCCCGGTGATCACAAGGAAGGGTGGCAGCCATGCGCTACCGGCTCACATTCGTCGCCGGTCTGGCCCTGGGATACGTGCTCGGGACCCGTGCCGGACGCGAGCGGTACGAGCAGCTGAAGAAGTCCGCCCGCGGGTTCGCGCAGAACCCCGCCGTCCGGAACACGGCCGAGTCGGCGGCCCAGCAGACGCGTCAGTTCGCGGGCAGGGCGCTGCACTCGGTGAGCGAGAAGGTCGAGAGCCGGGTCCCCGACTCGGTGGCCGGCCGGGTGCGCTCGCTGCGGGAGCGTGGCCAGGGCGGCGACGGCTTCGAGGACGACTGGGGCACCAGCAACACCTGAGCCCCGCGGGCCCCGCCGCCGGCGGGTCTTCGGCCCGGCCCCGGCCCGCGGGACGGGGCCGGCGCGGAGTGCGGCAGAATTCAGTCATGGGGATAGTCGCCGGGCTGGACAGTTCGCCCGATTTCACTCGGATCGTGGTCTGTGACGCGGACTCCGGTGCCGTGCTCAAGCAGGGCTATGCCCCGCACCCGCTCGAATCCGCCGAGGGCGGCGGCCGCCTTGCCGATGTGGATCCACAGGCGTGGCTCCTCTCACTCGGCGAGGCCGCGGGCGGCGGGCTGCTCGAAGGCGTGCAGGCCATCGGGGTCTCCACGCAGCAGAACGCGCTGGTGCCGCTGGACGCGCAGGGCAACACCGTGCGCCCCGCAATGCCAGGGGGCGACAAGCGGACGCAGGCCTCGGCCGCGGATCTCATCGACCGGCTCGGCGGGCGCGAGGCGTGGGCGCAGGCCGTCGGGTGCGTGCCGCAGGCCGCGCATCCGGTGACGAAGCTGCGGTGGCTGGCGAAGCACGAGCCGGAGGCCGCGCAGCGGGTCGCGCTCGTGCTCCAGGCCCACGACTGGCTGGTGTGGCAGCTCCTCGGGCGGCCCTCGCGGCGGACCACCGACCGGGGCGGCGCCTCGGGCACCGGCTACTGGTCGGCGGCGAGCGGCTCGTACCGGCCTGACCTGGTCGAGCTGGCGCTCGGGCACCAGGCGATGCTGCCGGAGGTGCTCGGCCCCGGGGCCGCGGCGGGCACCACTCCGGAGGGCCTGATCATCTCTGCCGGTACGGGCGAGACGATGGCCGCGGCGTTCGGGCTCGGGGTGCGGCAGGGCGACGCCGTGGTGTCACTCGGCGCCTCCGGGTCGGTCATGGCGGTGCACCACGAGGCGCTCGTCGACCCGTCCGGGACGATCACCTCGCTCGCCGACGCGACCGGCATGCATCTGCCCGTCGTCCATACGCTCAATGCGGTGCGGACCCTGCGCGGTACGGCCGACATGCTCGGGCTCTCCGGGATCGAGGAGCTGTCCGACCTCGCGATGAAGTCGACCCCCGGTTCGCACGGGCTGGTCATGCTGCCGTATCTGGAGGGCGAGAAGACGCCGAATCTGCCGCACACCGCGGGCACCCTGAGCGGGCTGCGGCGGGAGTCGATGAAGCCGGAGCATCTCGCGCGGGCCGCGTTCGAGGGCATGCTGTGCGGGCTCGGGGACGCCATGGACGTACTGCGGGCGCGTGGGGTCGAGGTGCGGCGGGTGTTCCTGCTCGGGGCGGTGGCCGAGCTGCCGGCGGTGCAGGCCGCGGCGCCGATGCTGTTCGGGACGCAGGTCGTGGTGCCGCAGCCGGCGGACTACGCGGCGCTCGGTGCGGCGCGGCAGGCGGCGTGGGCGCTGAGCGGTCAGCTGCCGCAGTGGCAGGGCGCGGCCGCGCAGGTTCTGGAGCCGGGCGAGGAACTGCCCGTCGGGCAGGCGGTGCGCCAGCAGTTCACCGCCGTACGGGAGCAGACGCACCCCGGAGCCTTCGATTCCGTGGGGGCATGAGCGTTTCGTCCCGCTCCACGTGGGTTTCTTGGCGCGGACTTGGCTAAACCGGTTGAGGTAACGCGGGTGGAGTGTCGGACGATGGGGGTCGTGCATCACTGACCCCCATCATGTCGGCCGACTTCGAGAGACCGAGCGTGCTCATACGACTCCTTCGGACCTACCTCAGTCCGTACAAGAAACCCATCGGCGTGCTGGTGCTGCTGCAGTTTCTGCAGACCTGCGCCTCGCTCTATCTGCCCACACTCAACGCGGACATCATTGACAACGGTGTCGTGAAGGGGGACACGGGCTACATCCTGGCCTTCGGCGCCATCATGATCGCGATCACCGTGGTCCAGATGGTCTGCAACATCGGCGCCGTGTACTACGGCGCGCGCACCGCGTCCGCGCTCGGACGGGACGTCCGGGCCTCCGTGTTCGACCGCGTGCAGTCCTTCTCGGCGCGCGAGATGGGCCAGTTCGGGGCGCCGTCCCTGATCACCCGCACGACGAACGACGTGCAGCAGGTCCAGATGCTCACGCTCATGACGTTCACGCTGATGGTGTCGGCGCCGATCATGTGCGTCGGCGGCATCGTCATGGCGCTGGGCCAGGACGTGCCCCTGTCCGGCGTGCTGCTCGCCGTGGTCCCGGTCCTCGGGATCAGCGTCAGCCTGATCGTGCGCCGCCTGCGCCCGCTGTTCCGCACCATGCAGGTGCGGCTCGACACGGTGAACCGGGTGCTGCGCGAGCAGATCACCGGTAACCGCGTCATCCGCGCCTTCGTACGCGACGACTACGAGAAGGAGCGCTTCCGCGAGGCCAACGCCGATCTGACCGCGGTCTCCCTCGGCACCGGCAAGCTCCTCGCGCTGATGTTCCCGATCGTCATGACCGTGGTGAACATCTCGTCGATCGCCGTCGTCTGGTTCGGCGCGCACCGCATCGACAGCGGCGGCATGCAGATCGGCGCGCTCACCGCGTTCCTCGCCTATCTCATGCAGATCGTGATGAGCGTCATGATGGCCACCTTCATGTTCATGATGGTGCCGCGCGCCGAGGTCTGTGCCGAGCGCATCCAGGAGATCCTCTCCACCGAGTCCAGCGTCGTGCCGCCGTCCGCGCCGGTGCGGGAGCTGCGCAGCCACGGTCATCTGGAGATCCGGGACGCGGGCTTCCGCTACCCGGGTGCCGAGGAGCCCGTGCTCAAGGCCGTCCAGGTCACCGCGCGCCCCGGTGAGACGACCGCCGTCATCGGCTCGACCGGCAGCGGCAAGTCCACCCTCCTCGGCCTGGTGCCGCGGCTGTTCGACGCGACCGACGGCGAGGTCCTGGTGGACGGCGTCGACGTGCGCACCATCGAGCCGGCGCTCCTCGCCAGGACCGTCGGGCTCGTGCCGCAGAAGCCGTACCTCTTCGCGGGGACCGTCGCGACGAATCTGCGGTACGGCAATCCGGACGCGAGTGACGAGGACCTGTGGCACGCCCTGGAGGTGGCGCAGGCCAAGGACTTCGTGGAGAAGCTGGAGAGCGGGCTCGACTCCCCGATCGCGCAGGGCGGCACCAATGTGTCCGGCGGTCAGCGCCAGCGGCTCGCGATCGCGCGGACGCTGGTGCAGCGGCCCGAGATCTATCTCTTCGACGACTCGTTCTCCGCGCTCGACTACGCGACGGACGCCGCGCTGCGGGCCGCGCTGGGGCACGAGACCGCCGAGGCGACCGTGGTGATCGTGGCCCAGCGGGTCTCCACCATCCGCGACGCGGACCGCATCGTGGTCCTCGACGAGGGCCATGTCGTGGGCACGGGCACCCATCACGAGCTGATGGCCGGCAATGAGACGTACCGGGAGATCGTTCTCTCCCAGCTGACGGAAGCGGAGGCGGCCTGATGGCGGGGCCAGGCGGGCGGATGATGGCCGGGGGCGGCCCCGACCAGCGTTCGATGGACTTCAAGGGCTCGGGCAAGCGGCTCATCAGGCAGTTCAAGCCCGAGAAGACGACGATGTACGCGCTGGTCGCGTGCGCCGTCCTGAGTGTGGGCCTGTCGGTGCTGGGCCCGAAGATCCTGGGCCGGGCGACCGACCTGGTCTTCGCGGGCATCATCGGGCGTGAGATGCCGTCCGGGAGCAGCAAGGCGCAGGTCATCGCGGGGATGCGGGCCAAGGGTGACTCCGGGGTCGCCGACATGCTCTCCGGGATCGACTTCACGCCCGGCCAGGGCATCGACTTCGACGCCGTGGGCTCCGTGCTGGGGCTCGCCCTCTGTACGTTCCTGGGGGCCGGTCTCCTGATGGCCGTGGCGACGCGGCTGTCGAACCGGGCGCTCAACAAGACCGTCTTCCGGATGCGCGAGGACATCCAGGCGAAGCTGTCGCGCCTTCCGCTGTCGTACTTCGACAAGCGGCAGCGCGGTGAGGTCCTCAGCCGCGCCACGAACGACATCGACAACATCGGCCAGACGCTCCAGCAGACGATGGGCCAGCTCATCAACTCGCTGCTCACCATCATCGGCGTACTGGTGATGATGTTCTGGATCTCGCCGCTGCTCGCGCTGGTGGCGCTGGTGACGGTGCCGCTGTCGTTCCTGATCGCGACGCGGGTCGGCAAGCGGTCGCAGCCGCAGTTCGTGCAGCAGTGGAAGACCACCGGCAAGCTGAACGCGCACATCGAGGAGATGTACACCGGCCACACCCTGGTGAAGGTGTTCGGGCGTCAGGAGGAGTCGGCGAAGGCGTTCGCCGAGCAGAACGACGCGCTCTACGAGGCCGGGTTCAAGGCGCAGTTCAACAGCGGGATGATGCAGCCGCTGATGTTCTTCGTGTCGAACCTGAACTATGTGCTCGTCGCCGTGGTGGGTGGCTTGCGGGTCGCCTCGGGTTCGCTGTCGATCGGTGACGTCCAGGCGTTCATCCAGTACTCGCGGCAGTTCTCCATGCCGCTGACGCAGGTCGCCTCGATGGCGAACCTGGTGCAGTCGGGCGTCGCGTCGGCCGAGCGGATCTTCGAACTGCTCGACGCGGACGAGCAGGAGGCCGACCCGGTGCCGAGCGAGAAGCCCGATCTGCTGCGCGGGCTCGTCGAGTTCGAGAACGTGTCGTTCCGCTACGAGCAGGACAAGCCGCTCATCGAGGACCTGTCGCTCGCCGTGGAGCCGGGTCACACCGTCGCCATCGTGGGCCCGACGGGCGCCGGCAAGACGACGCTGGTCAACCTGCTGCTCCGCTTCTACGAGGTGACCGGCGGGCGCATCACCCTCGACGGGGTCGACGTGGCGAAGATGTCGCGCGACGAACTCCGTTCCGGGATCGGCATGGTGCTCCAGGACACGTGGCTGTTCGGCGGCACGATCGCGGACAACATCGCGTACGGCGCCACGAAGGACGTCACGCGGGAGCAGATAGAGGAGGCGGCGCGGGCCGCCCACGCGGACCGGTTCATCCGGACGCTGCCCGAGGGCTACGACACCGTGATCGACGACGAGGGGGCGGGGGTCAGTGCCGGTGAGAAGCAGCTCATCACCATCGCGCGCGCGTTCCTGTCGGACCCGGTGATACTCGTCCTCGACGAGGCGACGAGCTCGGTCGACACCCGTACCGAGGTGCTCATCCAGAAGGCGATGGCGCGGCTCGCGCACGGGCGGACCAGCTTTGTCATCGCCCACCGGCTGTCCACGATCCGCGATGCCGACACCATCCTGGTGATGGAGAACGGGGACATCGTGGAGCAGGGCACGCACGATGCGCTGCGCGCCGCGGGTGGGGCGTACGAGCGGCTGTACAACGCGCAGTTCGCGCAGGCTGTTGCCGAGGTGGACTAGGAGCGTCATCGGGGGCGGGGTTCTGTGTGCGGGTCGTTCGTGGCTTGCTTGCGCAGTTCCCCGCGCCCCTTACGGGCGTTCTTCGTCGCGCCCCATCAGTCCAGATAGCCCCGCAGTTGGTCGGCGAACGCGTGGTCGCGCAGCTTGTTGAGGGTTTTGGATTCGATCTGGCGGATGCGTTCGCGGGTCACTCCGAAGATGCGGCCGATCTCCTCCAGCGTGCGGGGGCGGCCGTCCGCCAGGCCGTAGCGGAGCTGGACCACCTTGCGTTCGCGTTCGCCGAGGGTCGAGAGGACCGCCTCCAGGTGTTCGCGCAGGAGGAGGAACGCGGCCGATTCGACGGGGGACGTCGCGTCGCCGTCCTCGATCAGGTCGCCCAGCGCGACGTCGTCCTCCTCGCCCACCGGCGCGTGCAGTGACACCGGTTCCTGGGCCAGGCGCAGGACTTCGCTGACCCGCTCGGGCGCGAGTTCGAGGTGGGCGGCGACCTCTTCGGGGGTGGGTTCGTAGCCGCGTTCCTGGAGCATGCGGCGCTGGACGCGGACGACCCGGTTGATCAGCTCGACGACGTGCACCGGGACGCGGATCGTGCGGGCCTGGTCGGCGAGGGCCCGCGACATGGCCTGCCGGATCCACCAGGTCGCGTACGTCGAGAACTTGTAGCCGCGGGCGTAGTCGAACTTCTCGACCGCCCTGATCAGGCCGAGGTTTCCCTCCTGGACCAGGTCCAGCATGGTCAGGCCGCGGCCCACGTAGCGCTTGGCGACCGAGACGACCAGGCGGAGGTTGGCCTCGATGAGGCGGCGCTTGGCCATCCGGCCCATGACGACGAGTTTGTCGAGGTCGATGGCGAGCTGGGAGTCGGGGTCGGGGGTGCCCGTCAGCTTCTCCTCGGCGAAGAGCCCGGCCTCGACCTTGCGGGCCAGATCGACCTCCTCCGCGGCGGTGAGCAGCGGGATCCGTCCGATCTCGCGCAGGTACTGACGGAACAGGTCCGAGGACGGGCCGCCGGTGTCGGTGCGGCCGCGGGAGGCCGGGGGCTCGGGAGTCTCGGAGTCCACGCTGTCGAGGAGGAGGGCGACGGGCGGGCGGGACCCGGCCTCCCGCGACTCCGTCTCCGACTCGGGCCCTGGCTCCGACTCCGACTCCGGTTCCGGCAGTTCGGCGGCGCCGGACGCTTGAGAGGCGTCGGCGGGATCGTCGGGCGGGTCGGAGTCCGGGTGGTTCTCCGGCCCCTTCTGCTGGGGGACGGCCGGGAGTGCCTCTCCGTCCACGTCCGGCGCGGGGGCGCCCTGGGCGCTCTGACGCGCGGCACCGGTCTGGCTGAGGGTCTGGGTCTGCACGGGGGCGACCTCCAAGGTGATCGCTGCTGAGGCGTGCGGCAGGGGTACACCGGGATCGGCGACGGCGGCCACACCGCTGTCCGTCCCGTACGCGATAGGCGGAACCGCGGGGGTGTCGGACCCGTTGTCGGGGTTCCGGCCGCGCTCCGAGGACTCAGGCACCGGACCCAGTGTGCTGTACGACACAACGCCGCCACGAGGGGCGTGCGGTGACTTTTTGAGTCCGGTGCGTGACCGACCGGTTACCGTGCACGACGCCTGCCCCTGCCGGGCGGGCCGAAACCGGCCGGGCGGACCTCGTCGCGGGCCCGCGAGGGCCAGGGCCTGTCGTCGAACTCCCGTCGTCACCCGGAGGGCGGGCCCCGCGGCGTCCGGTGCATGCGATCGCAAGGCGCCGGGAAGTCCTCGGTGGAGGTCCCCCTGGCCCTTCAGGCCTTGAGGGAGGAGCTACCAGGACCTTTCGGCAACGCCGGGAGCGTGCGCACCAGACGGCGCGGGGCAGGCGGGAGTTCGACGACAGGCCCTGAGGGGTCAGAGCGCCTGCGCGCCGAGGTCCTGCAGTGCCCTGTCGTAGCGCTGGAGGACCATCAGCTCCTCCTGGACGGCGGACAGGCGCGCCGGGTCGCCGTGCGTGCCCAGGCGGGTCAGGGAGCCCTGTACGTCGCGGATGCGCCGGTCGACGGCGCGGCGGCGCACAGCGACGAGCTGCTGGCCCGCGTACACCTCGTCGACGGATCTGCGCAGGATCGCCTCGACGGCGAGCTCGGTGACCATGGCGCGCACCGCGTCGTCGGGCGCCACCTCCCGGACGCGTACGAGATACGCCTGGGGGTCCTGCGTGCCGAGGTCGGCGCCGCCCGCTTCGATGATCGCCTCGCGCACCGCGGCGTACGGGGCGGCGGTGAACTCGTCCACGCCGTACGCGTCGAAGGCCGGGGAGACCAACTCGGGCCGCTGGAGGGCGAGTTTGAGCAGCTCGCGCTCGGTGGCGTACACGGGGTTGCGCAGGGTGAGGGCGGGGCCGGCGGCGGAGGCGCGCGTCGCCGCGGCCTCGTAGGACTGCTGCGGGCGGGCCGGGGCGGGGCCGCGGCCGCCGCGGTCGCGGGCCCAGCGGGCGAGCTGCGAGACGCGCTTGACGACGAACTGGGTGTCGAGGATGCCGAGCATGCCGGCGAGCTGGACGGCTACCTCGTGCTGCGCGCCGCTGTTCTTGATGCGGGCGACGACGGGGGCGGCCTCGTCCAGTGCGGAGGCGCGGCCGGCGGGGGTCTCCAGGTCGTACCGGGAGACGATGTGGCGCAGGGCGAACTCGAAGAGCGGGGTGCGGGGTTCGACGAGGTCGGCGACCGCCTCGTCGCCCTTGGCCAGGCGCAGGTCGCAGGGGTCCATGCCGTCGGGGGCTACGGCGATGTACGTCTCGGCGGCGAACTTCTGGTCGTCCTCGAAGGCGCGCAGGGCGGCCTTCTGGCCCGCCGAGTCGCCGTCGAAGGTGAAGATCACACGGGCGCTTCCGTTGTCCATGAGGAGGCGGCGCAGGATCTTGATGTGGTCGCCGCCGAAGGCGGTGCCGCAGGTCGCGATGGCGGTGGTGATGCCGGCGAGATGGCAGGCCATCACGTCCGTGTAGCCCTCGACGACGACCGCGCGGCTCGACTTGGCGATGTCCTTCTTCGCGAGGTCGATGCCGTAGAGCACCTGGGACTTCTTGTAGATCGGCGTCTCGGGCGTGTTCAGGTACTTCGGACCGTTGTCGTCGTCGCGCAGGCGGCGGGCGCCGAAGCCGACGACCTCGCCGCCGATGTCGCGGATGGGCCACATGAGGCGGCCGCGGAAGCGGTCGATGGGGCCGCGGCGGCCCTCCTGCGCGATCCCGGAGGTGATGAGCTCCTTGTCGGTGAACCCCTTGCCGCGCAGGAAGCGCGTGAGGTGGTCCCAGCCGGCCGGGCTGTAGCCGACGCCGAAGTGCGCGGCGGCGGCCTGGTCGAAGCCGCGCTCGGCGAGGAACTTGCGGCCGATCTCCGCCTCGGCGCTCTCCAGCTGGTCCATGTAGAACTGGGCGGCCGCCTTGTGCGCCTCGACCAGGCGGATGCGCTCACCGCGCTGGTGCGAGGGGTTGTAGCCGCCCTCCTCGTACCGCAGGGTGATGCCCGCCTGGCCGGCGAGGCGCTCCACGGCTTCGGAGAAGGAGAGGTGGTCGACCTTCATCACGAACGTGATGGTGTCGCCGCCCTCCTGGCAGCCGAAGCAGTGGAAGAAGCCCTTGCTCGGGCTGACCTGGAAGGACGGCGACTTCTCGTCGTGGAAGGGGCACAGGCCCTTGAGGTTCCCGCCGCCCGCGTTGCGCAGTTGCAGGTACTCGGACACCACGGCGTCGATCGGGACCGCGTCCCGGACCGCCTTCACGTCCTCGTCATTGATCCTGCCTGCCACGCAAGAATTCTACGGTGACCCGCCGACACTCACGTCACCCGTCCTCCCCCTCGAGCAGCGCCGTGAGCGCGACGGACGGATCCGACAGGCGTTCCGTCCCGGGCCTGACACCGGAGCGGATGAGGGCCTGGATGGTCTCCGTGACGTCCCACACGTTCACGTTCATCCCGGCGAGCACCCGCCCGTCCTTGAGCCAGAACGCGATGAACTGCCGCTTGCCCGCGTCCCCCCGGATGACCACCTGGTCGTACGAGCCCGGGGGCGCCCAGCCCGAGTACTCGAGGCCGACGTCGTACTGGTCGGAGAAGAAGTACGGCACGCGGTCGTACGTCACCTCCTGGCCCAGCATGGCGCGGGCGGCGGCCGGGCCGCCGTTGAGCGCGTTGGCCCAGTGCTCGACGCGCATCCGGGTCCCGAAGAGGGGGTGCTGCACGGCCGCCACGTCACCGGCCGCGTAGATGTCCGGGTCGGAGGTGCGCAGCGAGGCGTCGACGGCGATGCCGCCGCCGTGCGAACGGTCGGCGAGTTCGATCCCGGCGGACTCGGCGAGCGAGACGCGCGGGGCGGCGCCGATCGCGGCGAGCACGTCGTGGGCCGGGTGCTCCTCGCCGTCGTCGGTGAGGGCGGCGAGGACCATGCCGTCCTGGCCGGTGATGCCGGTGAGGCGGGTCCCGAAGTGGAAGCGGACGCCGTGCTCGGCGTGCAGGTCGGCGAAGATCTGGCCGATTTCGGGGCCGAGGACCGCGTGCAGCGGGGTTGCCTCGGGCTCGACGACGGTGACCTCGGCGCCGTACTCGCGGGCCGCCGCGGCGACCTCCAGGCCGATCCAGCCCGCGCCCGCGATCACGATGTGGCCGTTGTCCCGGCCGAGGGAGGCGAGGACGCCCTTGAGGCGCTCCGCGTGGGCGAGGCGGCGCAGGTGGTGCACGCCGGCCAGCTCGGTGCCCGGGATGTCCATGCGGCGCGGCTCGGCGCCGGTGACCAGGAGCAGCTTGTCGTAGTGGACGACCGTGCCGTCGCCGAGCCGGACGTTCTTCACGGCCGGGTCGACAGCGACGACGGTCTGGCCGAGGTGCAGCTCGATGTCGTTCTGTGCGTACCAGGCCGGTTCGTGGACGAAGACGCTGTCCCGTTCCTCCTTGCCCTGGAGATAGCCCTTGGACAGGGGTGGGCGTTCGTACGGATGATCCCTCTCGTCCCCGATGAGGATCACTCTGCCGTTGAAGCCCTCGGAGCGCAGCGTCTCGGCCGCTTTCGCTCCGGCGAGCCCGCCTCCGACAATGACGAACGTCTGATCCGCGTCGACCACGTGATGCCTCCTCTTTGCCATGGCGCCATATGCGAGCGTCCCGCACGGAGCGTGATGCGGGAAGGGGGCATGGTCCGAACAGGGCATCTTTTCGTCACGCCCTGTGGTCGATGGCCGGTTTCACGACGAGGACGACGACCGTGCACAGGAGCGGCGCTCCGCACGAACCCCGCTCCGCGGCGCAGCGCGGTGCGGGCCCCGTCGTTCTTCTGCGTCGTGTCACCGGCGGCGCTGACCGACCCGCTGCTCGACCCCGTCCTCGTGCATCCTCTGGGACCCGCGCCGGGGTGGCCGGCGCGGCGGCCCCGCCGGTGGGTCAGCTGATCGGGCCGATCCGGTTGCTCGCCCTCGAAGCCCCCGGCCATCCGCGTACGACCACGCAGTCGGCCCGGCTGCTGCGGCTGACCGCGTCCACCGCGAGCCGGCACTCCACGGTCTGGCGGGAGGCGGGTCTCGTCGATTCGCTGCGGCGCGGCAACACCGTCCTGCACCGCCGCAGCCCGCTGGGCGACGCCCTCATGGACGGGGCCCTGTGAGCCGCGCGTGCAGCTCGCGGGCCGAGGCGTCGGTGAGGGAGGAGATCTGGTCGACGATCACGCGCTTGCGGGAGCGGTCGTCGCCCGCCGTGTCGAACAGGGCGCGGAACTGCGGGTCGAGGCCGTCGGGGGCGCGCCGGGTGAGCGCCTCGGCGAGCTCCGCCACGACGATGCGCTGGTCGGCGCGGAGCCGCTCCTGCTGCGGGCGCTGCATCACGTACCGGTCGGCGACCGCCTTGAGGACCGCGCACTCGTACCGTGCCTCGCGCGGCACCACCAGCTCGGCCTCGTAGCGCGTGAGGCGGCCCGAGCCGTACCGGGCGCGCGTGGCACCCTCCGCCGCGAGGCAGAAGCGGCCGATGAGCTGGCTCGTCGCATCCTTGAGGCGGGCCTGCGCGACCGCCGTGCCGTCGTAGCCGTGCGGCCACCACTCCTGGTCGAGGAGCCGGTCGAGCGCCGCCGCGAGCTCTTCGGGGTCCGTGTCCGCCGGTACGTAACGGCCGATCGCGACCGCGTAGATGTCACGGCGCTCCGGCTCGGCGTTCAGCATGTTCGGGTCCAGGTGGCCGGCGTGCAGGCCGTCCTCCAGGTCGTGCACCGAGTACGCGACGTCGTCCGACCAGTCCATGACCTGCGCCTCGAAGCAGGTGCGTCGCTCGGGTGACTCCTTGCGGATCCAGTCGAAGACCGGGCGGTCGTCCTCGTACACACCGAACTTGGGCGAGGCCGGGTCGGTGGGGTGGCCGCCGCGGGGCCACGGGTACTTCGTCGCGGCGTCCAGCGCGGCGCGCGTGAGGTTCAGGCCTACGCTGACCAGCTCGTCCGTGTCGGCGCTGTGGACGAAGCGCTTGGGTTCGATACGGGTCAGCAGGCGCAGCGACTGCGCGTTCCCCTCGAAGCCGCCGCAGTCCTGCGCCACCTCGTTCAGCGCCTGTTCGCCGTTGTGGCCGAAGGGCGGGTGGCCCATGTCGTGCGAGAGGCAGGCCGTCTCCACGAGGTCCGGGTCGCAGCCGAGCGCCGCGCCGAGCTCCCGGCCCACCTGCGCGCATTCCAGGGAGTGCGTCAGACGAGTGCGCGGGCTGGCGTCCCAGGCTCGGATGGGGGTCCCCCCTGCTCGAACGGAGTCGAGAGCTTGGGGGATTGTGCCGGGGGTGACTACCTGGGTCTTGCCCGCGAGTCGGCGCAGCGCCGAGGAGTGCAGGACGCGGGCGCGGTCGCGCTGGAAGGCGGTGCGGCCGGGGCGTTTGTCCGGCTCGGGGGCCCAGCGCTCCGCCGCCGCTGCGTCGTAGCCGGACTGGTCGATGGGGTGCGCTGGGGTGGTTGGGATGGACGGGTCCGATTTCGCTGCGGGTGTCTCGTGCGTGCCTTCCATGGACTGACAGTAAAGGCACGCGGTGACAAACGGTCAGGCCGACGTGAGCTGCCGCTGTACGGGAGCGGGTCGCGCCGGGGACGCGAGCGTCGTGTCGTAGCGGTGGAGCAGGAGGCGCGCCATCGCCGTGTGCGCGCCGAGCGGGGCGGCGGCTATCCAGGGGGCGGCCTGCGCGCACTGCACGGCGAAGCGGCCCGGCGCCGTGAAGTACGCGGCGACGGCGGCTCGGTGCCTGCCTCTCGCGGCCAGCGCGCGCAGCGCGGCCGGGACGGTGGGCGCGGCGGCACTCGCGTAGGCGGGCACCACCGGGACACCGAGCCGGTTCGCCAGGAGCGCGGCCGTGCGGGCCGTGTCGACGGCCGAGTCGGGGTCGCGGGAGCCCGCCGCCGCGAGCACTACGCCGCTGGCCCTGCGCGTACGGGCGTCGGGGCGCGGGTCCCAGCCGGCCTCTACCAGGCGGGCGTACAGCGTTTCCACGAGGAGCGGGTGGGGGCCCAGCGGCGGGGCGACGCGGGCCGTCAGGTGCGGGGCCGTGGCCAGGGCTGCCGGGATGTCCTGCTTGACGTGGTAGCCGCGGGACAGGAGCAGCGGGGCCAGGACGGCGCGGCCGGGGGCGAGGCCCGCGAGGGTGTCGGTCAGGAGCGGTTCGTTCAGCTCGATGTGGCCGAGATGGACGGGGAGCCCCGGGCGTTCCTCGCGCACCTTGTCCAGCAGGGCGTGGACCGTGGCGAGCGCCCTCGGGTCGCGGCTGCCGTGCGCCACGACCACCAGGGCCGGCGGGGGTGTGCGGCGGCTGCCGTCGAGCCGGACGTGCCTCAACTGGGTGCCGAGCTGACTGGTGATCCTGGTCATGAGTTGCGCCGTACTGTCGAGGTGGGCCGTGCCGGTGGGCTCGTCGCGCTGATGTTTCGACGCCGTCATGAACCGATCCTGTCCGCGGGAGGTTGCGGCGTCGTTGCGGGGCGGTGACGGGTCGCTTCCCCTGGGCTCACCGGGTGTTCGGACGGATGTGAGGTGGTCGGGTCCCCGCTTGCCGCGTGAACCGGCCGGCGGAAACGTGCGTCCAGTCGTGCGACGACGTTTTCGCAGGGGTGGGGTGGGGGTCAGTGGTGCGGATCCGGTTGCCGCGTACGCGACGGGGGTGGCGGCTGTTCGTACAGGGCGCTGTGGCCGTGTGTGTGCTGGCGCTGTTGCCGGCTACGTGGATGTTCGTGGTGACCGGGGACCGGCTTCGTACGGTTGACGATGCGCCGCGCACGGATGTCGCTGTGGTGTTCGGGGCCGGGCTCTGGGAGGGCGAGCCTTCGCCGTATCTCGCTCACCGGCTCGACGCCGCGGCCCGGCTCTACCGTGACGGGCGGATCCGGGTCGTTCTGGTGACCGGCGACAACAGCCGCGAGGACTACGACGAGCCCGACGCCATGCGCGCCTATCTGACCCGGCACGGGGTGCCGGACAAGGCCGTTGTCAGCGACTACGCCGGGTTCGACACGTGGGACTCGTGCGTGCGGGCCAAGAAGATCTTCGGGGTCGACCGGGCCGTGCTGATCAGCCAGGGGTTCCACATTCGGCGCGCGGTCGCCCTGTGCGAGGCGGCGGGGGTCTCGTCGTACGGCGTCGGCGTCGACGACCGGCACGACGTGACCTGGTACTACGGCGGGGCTCGTGAGGTGTTCGCTGCGGGGAAGGCCGTCATCGACTCCGTGTTCCGGCCCGATCCGCGGTTTCTCGGCCAACGGGAGCCTGGGGTTCGGGAGGCTCTTGAGGTGGGGCGTCGTTGATGCGCCGGGTGGTTGGTGGGGCGCCTCGTGTGACGTGGGGCGGGGCCGCGGGGGTGTGTCCGTCCTCGCCATCGTGGCGCCTCCGCCCTGTGTCCCTTCACCGGCGCTTGCACCTCCGTGCTCCGGGCGGACACACCCCCACGTCCCCTCGCGACGGGTTCGCGGCTGATCCGCCGTTGTTCTCACCGTCCCTCCGGTGCCGCTAAGAGGGCGTCGTGCCTTGGGTGTAATCGGGCGTGGGCCGGCGTGTAACAGCGTGCGCGCAGTGTGGGCGACATGCGCACTGTTACGCCCACCCACTGCCCCTACTGCTCCCTTCAGTGCGGGATGAATCTCGTCCCGTCGGACTCCGGCGGCGTCGAGGTCGCGGAGCGTGCCGGATTTCCCGTCAATCGTGGCGCCCTGTGCGGGAAGGGCCGTACGGCCGCTGCCGTGCTGGAGCCGGGGGTGCGGTTGAGTGGGCCGCTTGTTCGAAAAGGGGGCGCGCTCGAGGCCGCTTCCTGGGGTGAGGCGCTTGATCGTGTCGCCGAGGGGCTCTCCCGTACGCGTTCTGCTCATGGCCCGGACGCGTGCGGGGTCTTCGGCGGGGGCGGGCTCACCAACGAGAAGGCGTACGGGCTCGGGAAGTTCGCCCGGGTCGTGCTCGGGACCTCGCAGATCGACTACAACGGGCGGTTCTGCATGTCGTCCGCCGCGGCGGGGCAGCTCGCCGCGTTCGGGCTCGACCGGGGGCTGCCGTTCCCCCTTGAGGACATTCCGCGTACGGGATGTGTGGTCCTGGTCGGGTCGAACATGGCCGAGACCATGCCCCCCGCTGTCCGCTATCTGAACGAACTGCGGGAGAACGGCGGCACGTTGGTCGTCATCGACCCCCGCCGCACGCGCACCGCCGAGCTCGCCGACCTCCATCTCGCGCCCCGGCCCGGGACCGATCTCGCCCTGGCCCTCGGCATGCTGCATCTCGTGGTGACCGAGGGGCGGGTCGACGAGGAGTTCGTGCGCACGCGGACACGCGGCTGGGAGGACGCGCGGGCCGCCGTGATGGCGCACTGGCCCGAGTACGTGGAGCGTGTGACCGGCGTTCCGGTGCCTCAACTGCGCGAGGCCGTACGGATGTTCTGCGAGCCCCAGGCCGCGATGGTGCTCACCGCGCGTGGGCCCGAGCAGCAGTCCAAGGGCACCGACACCGTGGGCGCCTGGATCAACCTGTGTCTCGCGACCGGGCGCGCCGGGCGGCCCCTTTCCGGGTACGGGTGCCTGACCGGGCAGGGCAACGGGCAGGGCGGGCGCGAGCACGGGCAGAAGGCCGACCAGCTGCCCGGGTACCGGAAGCTGACCGACCCCGCGGCGCGTGCACACGTGGCCGGTGTGTGGGGCGTCGACCCCGACTCCCTTCCCGGGCCCGGCCGTTCCGCGTACGAACTGCTCGACGCGCTGGGGTGTGACGTACGGGCTCTGCTGGTCATGGGGTCGAATCCGGTGGTGTCGGCTCCTCGTGCCGCCCATGTGGAGGGCAGGCTGCAGTCACTCGACTTTCTGGCCGTGGCCGATGTGGTGCTTTCCGAGACCGCCGCTCTTGCCGATGTGGTGCTTCCCGTTACCCAGTGGGCCGAGGAGACGGGGACCGTGACCAGTCTGGAGGGGCGTGTGCTGCTGCGGCGTCGGGCGCTCCCGCCTCCGGACGGGGTGCGGAGCGATCTGGAGGTGCTGCGTGAGCTGGCCGGGCGGCTGGGGGTGGAGAAGGGGTTCCCGGCCGATCCGGAGGAGGTTTTCGAGGAGTTGCGGCTGGCTTCGGAAGGGGGGCCTGCCGACTATGCGGGGATCTCTTATCAGCGGCTCGTCGAGGAGGACGGGGTGTTCTGGCCCTGCCCTGAAGAGGAGCATCCCGGGACGCCCCGGCTCTTTCTGGAACGGTTCGCCACCGAGGACGGGCGGGCCCGGTTCGTCGCCGTCTCGCACCGGGCCGCCGCCGAGGAGCCGGACGCCGAGTTCCCGGTCCATCTGACGACCGGGCGCGTCGTGTCGCAGTACCAGTCGGGTGCGCAGACCCGGCGCGTGGCCGAGCTCAACGCCGCCGCGCCCGGCCCCTTCGTGGAGCTGCATCCGCGGCTCGCCGCGCTGATCGGGGTGGCGGAGGGCGAGCCGGTCGCCGTCGTCTCCCGGCGCGGGCGGGCCGAGGCGCCCGCCCGGATCACGGCGGGCATCCGGCCCGACACAGTGTTCATGCCGTTTCACTGGCCGGGCGCCGGGCGCGCCAATAACCTGACCAACCCCGCTCTCGATCCGACGTCCCGGATGCCGGAGTTCAAGGTGTGCGCGGTACGGGTCGAGGCGGCCGGTACCGACTCCGGTCACCGCTCGGACGGTGTCGTTCACGTTTGAAACATCGTGGGCGGGCGGTTAGCTTGGTTATAGCTTGAAAGTTCAAGCATGCCTCTTCCGAGTCAGGAGAACCCCCACGTGACCTCTCTCGCGAACCAGCTCGGGCCGCTCCGCGCGCCCGGCACCCCCGCCCCCGCCGCGCCCGCCCACGCCTATGACGTCGGTCTTCTCGTACTGCGCCTCGCCCTCGGCCTGACCATGGCCGCGCATGGTGCGCAGAAGCTCTTCGGCTGGTTCGGCGGAGGCGGCATCGACGGCACCGGGCAGTTCTTCGCCGCGTCCGGCTACCCCTCGCCGAAGGCGTTCGCCCTGGTCGCCGGGCTCAGCGAGACCCTCGGCGGGCTCGGCCTCGTGCTCGGCCTGCTCACCCCGCTGGCCGCCGCGGCCGTGGCCGGCACCCTGGTCAATGCCATCGCCGTGAAGTGGGGCGGCGGATTCTTCGCGCCGCAGGGCATCGAGTACGAGCTCCTGATCGCCCTCGGCGCGGTGGCGCTCGCCCTGACCGGCCCGGGGCGCATCGCCTTCGACCGCTTTCTGCCGGGCCTTCGGTCCCACCGCCTCGGATACGGGGTCGCGGCCGTGGCCCTCGGTTTGGTCGTGGCGGGGATCACGCTGGTGTTGCGTAAGTGAGGTCGGTCGCGAATCGGTGACGTCGCGCATCGGTGAGTCGGTGACGGTCCGGGTGCTGGAGCGCTCGGACCGTCGGCTTTCCCGGCTTCCTCGCGACCCTGGATCCCGGCCACGCACCACTCGATTCCCGTACTCAGACTCCGCCCGTCTCCCCCGCGATCCACGCCAGGTACCCGGCGCTCCCCCGTACCACCGGTGTCGCGATGATCTCGGGCGTCTCGTAGTCGTGTGTCTCCAACAGCCAGGACTCCAGAGCCTCGTAGCCCTCTGCCGTGGTTTTGAGTAGCACCTGCCATTCCTGGGCGGTCTCCGTGTTGCCCTGCCAGCGGTAGACCGACATGACCGGCCCCGCGATCTGGGCGCAGGCCGCCAGGCGTGCCTCGACCGCTCCCGCGGCCAGGGCTCGGGCCTTGGCCTCGTCGTCGGTCGTCGTGAGGACCGTCAGGGCCAGTGCGTTCATGTCCATCGCGTTCATGTCCGTTCCTTTCACAGGCCGTGCGCTCGTGATTCTGCACGTGAACACCTATTCACAGCTCCACCACGGGGGCGCTATGGACATGACATGTCATGGACCCTTAAATCTGAGACGTCATCAGTGTGACCCCCTTCAGCGCGCCCGCGCGCCGTCACTAGGAGCCCGATGAGACCTGCCCGGACCACATCGCGACTCACCACCGCCGGGATAGCCACGGCGGCCGCCACCCTGCTGGCCGCCGCCCTCGCCCCCACCGCGGGCGCCGACTCCGGTGACCCCACGCCACCCACCCGGGCCGACGCCGTACGCCATGCGACGGCCGCGCTCACCGCCGAGGCCGCCCGCCTCGGGATCACCGGCGCGCAGGGCGCCTCCGTGCGGGACGTCGTCGTCGACGCCGACGGCACCCAGCACGTGCGCTACAACCGCACCTACCGCCAACTGCCTGTTCTCGGCGGTGACTTCGTCGTCCATCTGAACCGAGACGGCGGCTACCGCTCCGCGAACCGCGCGGTCCTCGGCGACCTCGCCGTGCCGAGCGTGACGCCGGGGCTCCCCGCCCCGAAGGCCGCCGACATCGCCGCCGCCGCGCTGCGCGCCGCCAATCCGGGCGAGCTCCTGCGCAAGGTCGTCGCCAAGCCCGCGCTCGTCGTGGACGCGCTGCACGGCGCGCCGAAGCTGGCGTGGCGCACGGACACCGCGGGCAAGGACTCGCTCGGCAACCCGGTCGCCCGCGTCGTCCTCACCGACGCCACCACCGGCAAGCAGATCGACGCCTGGGACAGCATCGAGACCGCGACCGGCGACGGAAAGTCCCTCTACGCGGGCACGGTCCCGCTGGACACGACGCTGTCCGGTTCGACGTACCAGCTCAAGGACGCGACGCGGGGCGGTACCTACTCGGGTGACGCGCAGAACAAGACCGACGGCTGCATCCTGACCATCTGCTGGAGCCGCGCTCCCGCGGTGGTGTTCACCGACGCCGACAACCACTGGGGCACCGGCGCGAACTCCGACCGCTCGTCGGCCGCCGTGGACGCCCAGTACGGGACCGACACGACGTGGGACTACTACAAGAACGTCCACGGCCGTAACGGCATCGGCGGCGACGGCAAGGGCTCGTACAACCGCGTCCACTACGGCAGCAACTACAACAACGCCTTCTGGGACGACACCTGCTTCTGCATGACGTACGGCGACGGTGACGGCTCGACGTTCGGGCCGCTCGTGGCGCTCGACGTCGCCGGGCACGAGATGTCGCACGGCGTCACGTCGAAGACCGCGGGGCTCACCTACTCGGGCGAGTCCGGCGGCCTGAACGAGGCGACGTCCGACATCTTCGGCACGCTCGTCGAGTTCTACGCGAACAACGCGTCCGACCCGGGCGACTGGCTCATCGGCGAGAAGATCGTGAAGCCCGGCTTCGGCCAGCCTGCGCTGCGCTTCATGGACAAGCCCAGCAAGGACGGCAACTCCGCCGACTGCTGGAGCTCGTCGGTCGGCAACCTCGACGTGCACTACTCGTCCGGGGTCGCCAACCACTTCGCGTACCTGCTTGCCGAGGGCAGTGGGCCGAAGGTCATCGGCGGCGTCCAGCACAACAGCCCGACGTGCAACGGCTCGACGCTGAGCGGCATCGGCAAGGACAAGCTCGGCAAGATCTGGTATCGGGCCCTGACCGTCTACATGACGTCCTCGACGAACTACGCGGGCGCCCGCACGGCGACCCTCAGTGCGGCGAAGGACCTGTACGGCGCCGGCAGCGCGGAGTACGCCGCCGTGGCCGCGACCTGGTCTGCCGTGTCCGTGGGCTGACATCGCGCATGAGTGAGGGAGGCCCCCGTAGTCGTCGGCTGCGGGGGCCTTCGGTCGCCCGGTCTCAACTGCCGTACGGGCGTACCTCCTTCGCCTCCCGCAGCGCCTTCGCCCACCACGCCAGCTGGTCGAGCATCGCCTTCACCGCGGCGGCCGGCGCCTCGGGGTCCCGGTGGGCGCCGGATTCGTCGAAGTGGCTGCCCGCATGGGTGAAGGAGACGGTGTCCCGGACCGTGACGGCGTGCAGCTCGGCGAAGACGGTGCGCAGGTGCTCGACCGCGCGCAGACCTCCGGAGATGCCGCCGTAGGAGACGAAGCCGACCGGCTTGGCCTGCCATTCGGCGTGGTGCCAGTCGATGACGTTCTTGAGGGACGCCGGGTAGGAGTGGTTGTACTCGGGGGTGAGGACGATGAAGGCGTCGGCCGCGGCCAGCTTCGGGGTGACCTTGGCCAGCTCGGCCCGTACCTCGGCGGACGGGTCGTAGGAGAGCGCGATGGGCAGGTCGGTGGCGGCTACGTCGATCACGTCGACGGCGAGGTCGGGGCGCTTTCCCAGCAGGGACATGAGCCAGTCGGCGACGACCGGGCCGAAGCGGCCCTCGCGGTTGCTGCCGATGACGACTGCGACCCGTACGGGGGTCTCGGTGGGGGCGGTATCGGGGACGGTGACGGGGGCTGCGGTCTGCACCGCTGTGGCGTTCATGGCGCAAGCCTGTTACCTGAAGCATGGTTGAGGTCAAGCGGGCGCCGCGCGGAGTCCGGTCACCCGTTCACCGGCGTCCGCTCCTCCTTCGGCTTCTTTTCTGCGACGCGCCGGTGACCTGCTGGAATGTTCCTGCCGGGGTGTCAGATGACGCCCTTTCACCGGTTTTCTGATGGTGCATCAGGAGGCGTTCCGGGGCGAGTGCCACTTACCTCGGTAGGGCAGGGGCGTGACCGACGCAGCGGCACTTGGGGGTGCCGCGGGCCGTGCCCCCTCGGAGGAGCACGACACGATGCGCACATCCCGCCTGCTGACCGCCGCCGCGCTCGCCGCGGCCGCCGCGGCACTGACCGCTGCGCCCTCGTACGCCGGTAAGGGCGGTCTCGAGGTGTACCCGGCGAACGCCACCGCGGGCGCCACGGTCACCGTCAACACCACCGCGTGCGGCGCGAGCCGTGCGGCCGCCGGAGACGCGAGCGCGGTCGGCGCGGGCACCTTCACGCTCGCCCCGGGCTCGCAGGAGAAGGGCGCCGTGGGGCGGTTCCAGGTGCCTCCGTCGGCGCAGCCCGGGACGTACGAGATCGTCGCGAAGTGCTCCGGCGGCGGGCAGGTGACGGGCGATCTGATGGTCGCGCTCGCCTCCTCGTCGGACCAGGTCCGTCCGAAGGGCCATGTGGAGACAGGGGTCGGCGGCGCGCTCGGCACCGACCCCGTGAAGACCACGGCGGGAGTGGCAGCGCTTGCCGTCGCCGCCGCGGGCGGTACCTGGCTCCTGCATCGCCGGGCGAGAGGCGAAGGGATCTGACGGGCGCCGGACGGACGACCTCCGCTGTCCCTCCGGCCTCCTGGTACCGCTTGTCCTCTCCTCTCCCGGCCGCCCACCCCCCTCGCGCGGCCGGGAGAGGAAGGCTCCCCTCACCGATTTCGACCTGGAGAAGCCGATGCCTCAGGCGCGCCGCCGCAGAGTCAGCAGCGGACTCATAGCCGCGGTCACCGCTCTCGCCCTGTGTCTGGGCGCCTGGCTGCTGCTCCAGGGCACCGAGATACAGGGGCCGCCGCAGCCGTCCACGGCTCAGGCCGGGGCCGCGCTCCCCGGCACCGGCCACGAACCGCCCGGCGCGGCCCCCCTCTCCTCCTCGCCCCCCGACCGCATCCGCATCCCCTCGATCCGGGTCGACGCGCCGCTCATGGGGCTCGCCCTGACCCCGCAGGGCAGCCTGGGCGTCCCGCCGCCGCAGCAGAAGAACCTGGCCGGCTGGTACGAGGCCGGGACCGCGCCCGGCGTCCGCGGCACAGCGGTCGTGGCCGGCCACGTCGACAACGCCGAGGGGCCCGCCGTCTTCTACGACCTGGGCGCGCTGACCAGGGGCCGCACCATCGAGGTCGACCGCCGCGACGGCTCCGTCGCCGTGTTCACCGTCGACGCCGTCGAGGTCTACGACGCCAACGCCTTCCCCGACGAGAAGGTGTACGGCGCGGCCGACCGGCCCGAGCTGCGGGTCATAACCTGCGGGGGCGGCTACTCGAAGCAGACCGGCTACCGGGGGAACGTCGTGGTGTTCGCGCATCTGACGGGCAGCCGCTGAGCCCTCACACCACCCTCTCGCACTCGCTGAGCGCAGCGTTCCCCGTGGGAAACGGGAGGGATGCGGCCGGGTAACACCGGCCCCGCAGGCTGCCGTGCATGAACTGTTCGACGGACCCCGGGCGCGTGGTGGTGATCGGCACCGGCCTCGCCGGTACCCGGCTCGCCCGGCGCGTGGGCGCTGCCGCCGTACTCATCGGCGAGGAGGCGCACGCCCCGTACAACAGGGTGCTGCTCGCCGAGGTCCTCGCGGGCAGTTACGGCGCCGACGTCATCGCGCTGCCCCGCCACACCGGAACCCACCTGCGGACCCGCGCCGTCCGTATCGACCGCGACGAGCAGGTGGTGCGCTGCGAGGACGGCTCCGACGTCCCGTACGACACCCTCGTGCTCGCCACCGGGTCGAACCCGGTCCTGCCTCCTCTGCGCGGCCTGTTCGCGCCCGGTGCGGCCGAGCTGCCGGGCGGGGTGCACGCCTTCCGCACCATGGACGACTGCCTGGCGCTGTCGCGGGCGGTGGTTCCCGGGGTGCGCGCGGTCGTCGTCGGCGGCGGGCTCCTCGGGGTGTCCGCGGCCCGTGCGCTCGCCCGGCGCGGCGCCCAGGTGGTGCTCACGCAGCAGTCCGAGCGCCTGATGGAGCGCCAGCTCGACCCGCGGTCCTCGCGTCTCGTGCACGAGCACCTCACCGCGCGCGGCGTCGAGGTGCACACGCAGTGCCGCGTACGGGGCGTGGGCGTCGTCGACGGGGCGGTCCGCAGCGTCGAGCTCGCCGACGGCTATGTACTCGACACGGATCTGACGGTCCTCGCGTGCGGGGTGCGTCCCCGTACGGGGCTCGCACTGGCGGCGGGGCTCGACGTGCGCGAAGGGATCGTCGTCGACGACGATCTGCGCACCTCGGACCCCCGCGTCCGCGCGGTCGGGGACTGCGCCCAGCACGCGGGCCGCGTCTACGGGCTCGCGACCCCCGCCGTCGAACAGGCCGACGCGCTCGCCGAGAACCTGCTCTCCGGGCGGCGGCGCCCCTACGCGGGCACCCGCACCCTCACCCGGCTGACCCTGCCGCACGAGGCCGGGCCGCTCGACCTCGCGGCGTTCGGGGAGACCGAGGCGCTGCCCGGTGACGACGTCGTGCAGCTCGCCGACGCGACCCGCGGCACGTACCGCAAGGTCGTCGTCCGCGGCGACCGGCTCGTCGGCGGGGTGCTGGTCGGCGAGCTCGGCACGGTCGGGGCGCTCGCCCGGGCCTGGGAGGCCGACGACCCGCTGCCCGACGACGGCGCACCCCTGCTCCACCTGCTCACTCACGACGGAGGCCTCTGAGATGCCCACCATGCCCACACTCGTCCTCGTCGGCCACGGCATGGTCGGCCAGCGCTTCCTCGAGGCCCTGGCCGAGCGCGGGCTCACGGACACGCACCGCGTCGTCGTGCTGTGCGAGGAGCCGCGCCCCGCCTACGACCGGGTCCAGCTCACCTCGTACTTCTCGGGCCGCACACCGGACGAACTCTCTCTCACGGACACGGAGTTCATCGCCCGGCACGGCATCGAGCTGCACCTCGGGGACCCCGCCGAGCACATCGACCGCGCTACGCGGACGGTCACGGCGCGCTCCGGTCTCCAGGTCACGTACGACGCCCTCGTCCTCGCGACCGGTTCCTACCCGTTCGTGCCGCCCGTGCCCGGCAAGGACGCGACGGGCTGTTTCGTGTACCGCACGATCGAGGACCTGCTCGCGATCGAGGAGTACGCGAAGAAGCACGCCACGACCGGGGCCGTGGTGGGCGGCGGGCTGCTCGGCCTGGAGGCGGCGGGCGCCCTGCGCGGCCTCGGCCTCGACACGCACGTCGTGGAGTTCGCGCCGCGCCTCATGCCGGTACAGGTCGACGAGGGCGGCGGCGCGGCCCTCCTGCGCACCATCACGGGCATGGGCCTGAGCGTCCACACGGGCGTCGGCACGCAGGAGATCCTGACCGAGGGCCCCGACGGTACGGACGGCGCGGTGCGCGCCATGAAGCTGTCGGACGGCTCGGAACTGGCGACCGACCTGGTGGTGTTCTCGGCGGGCGTACGGCCGCGCGACCAGCTCGCCCGCGACATGGGGCTCACGGTCGGCGAACGCGGCGGCATCACCGTCGACGAGCGCTGCCGCACCAGCGACCCGGCGGTGTACGCGATCGGCGAGTGCGCGCAGGCCGTGGACGGCCGCGTGTACGGCCTGGTCGCGCCGGGCTACGAGATGGCGCTGACGGTGGCCGCCTCGATCGCGTCGGAGGAGGGACAGTTCACCGGTGCCGACTTGTCGACGAAGCTGAAGCTGCTCGGCGTGGACGTGGCGTCGTTCGGCGACGCGCACGGCGCGGCCGACGGCTGCCTCGACGTCGTCTACTCGGACTCGCGCTCGGGCACGTACAAGAAGCTGGTCGTGGGTCCGGAGGGGGAGCTGCTCGGCGGGATCCTGGTCGGGGACGCGGAGGCGTACGGGACGCTGCGCGCGCTGACCGGTTCGGTGCCGCCCGTGGCGCCGGAGCAGCTGGTGCTGCCCGCGGGGGCGGGGGCGCCGGTGGCACTGGGCCCGGAGGCGCTGCCCGGCGACGCGGTGATCTGCTCCTGCCACAACGTCACCAAGGAAGCGATCCAGGCACACGCCACGCTGCCCGAGGTGAAGAAGTGCACCAAGGCCGGCACGGGCTGCGGCAGTTGCGTGAAGCTCATCGGCCGGCTCCTGCCCCAGAGCGGCGACAAGGGCCTGTGCGGCTGCTTCCCGCACACCCGCGCCGAGCTGTACGAGATCGTCCGGGTCAAGCGGATCGCGTCGTACGCGGACCTGCTCGACGCGCACGGGCGTGAGGGCGCGCGCGGCGGCGAGGGGTGCGAGGTGTGCAAGCCGGCGGTCGGCTCGATCATCGCCTCACTCGCCCCGACGATCGGCGCCGAGGGCCATGTCCTCGACGGCGAGCAGGCGGCCCTCCAGGACACGAACGACCACTTCCTCGCCAACCTCCAGAAGAACGGCTCCTATTCGGTCGTGCCCCGTATCCCCGGCGGCGAGGTCACCCCGGAGAAGCTCATCGTGATCGGCGAGGTGGCGCGCGACTTCGGCCTCTACACAAAGATCACCGGAGGTCAGCGGATCGACCTGTTCGGCGCCCGGGTCGAGCAACTGCCGCTGATCTGGGCGCGGTTGGTGGACGCCGGCTTCGAGTCGGGCCACGCGTACGGCAAGGCGCTGCGGACGGTGAAGTCGTGCGTGGGGCAGACGTGGTGCCGTTACGGCGTCCAGGACTCCGTGCGCATGGCGATCGACCTGGAGCTGCGCTACCGGGGTCTGCGGGCGCCGCACAAGCTGAAGTCGGCCGTGTCGGGCTGCGGGCGCGAGTGCGCGGAGGCCCAGTCGAAGGATTTCGGGGTGATCGCCACGGCCCATGGCTGGAACCTGTACGTGGGCGGCAACGGGGGTGCGACCCCGCGCCACGCCGACCTCCTCGCGCAGGACCTCTCCGACGCCGAGCTGATCCGGCTGATCGACCGGTTCCTGATGTTCTACATCCGCACGGCCGACCGTCTGGAGCGCACGGCGGGCTGGCTGGAGCGGATCGAGGGCGGCCTCGACCACGTACGGGACGTCGTCGTGCACGACTCCCTCGGCCTCTGCGACGAGCTGGAGGCCCTGATGGCCGACCATGTCGCGCACTACCGCGACGAGTGGGCCGACACCCTCGACGACCCGGAGCGCCTAGAGCGCTTCGTGTCCTTCGTGAACGCGCCCGATGCCCCGGACCCGCTGGTGCGGTTCGTCCCGGAGCGCGACCAGATCAAGCCCGACCTGCCCCTGCTCTCCATCGGCTCCCGCCCCCTGGAAGGATCGGTGACGTCATGACCGTCGCTCCCGAGAAGACCGCCGTGATGGTGCAACTCCACCTGGGCGACGCCTGGTTCACGGTATGCGAGCTGGCCCGGCTGACCCCGGGCCGCGGGGTCGCGGCGCTGCTCCCCGACGGCCGGCAGGCCGCCGTGTTCCTGGACCGCTCGGGCCGCCTGTACGCGGTCGGCAACCGTGACCCGTTCACGGGCGCCGCGGTCCTCTCCCGCGGCCTGATCGGCTCGTCGCAGGGCCGCCCGTTCGTCGCGTCACCGCTGCTCAAGCAGCGCTTCGACCTGGAGAGCGGCACGTGCCTCGACGACGAGACGTACGCGGTGGCCACATATGCCGTGCAGACGACGCCGAGCCCTGCGTGACCGACCACACTTCTTGACCAATCGTTCCAGATACGCCTAGTCTCCCTTCCGTGGCCAGGACCAAGGAATTCGATCCGGACGCCGCGCTCCAGTCGGCCCTAGAGCTGTTCTGGCGGCGCGGCTACGAGGCGACGTCGATGGCGGACCTCGTCGCCCATCTCGGCATCGGCCGCGCCAGCATCTACGCGACCTTCGGCAACAAGCACGAGCTGTACCTGAAGGCCATGGACCGGTACGCCGAGTCCGCCGACGCGGTCATCCTCGCGGACCTGTCGGCCGGCGGCCCCGCGCTGCCGGCCGTGCGCGGGCTCGTCCGGCGCTTCGCCGCCGAGGCGACGGCCGACGAACGGCGCCTGACCGGCTGCTTCGTCACCAATACGGCGACGGAGCTGGCCCCGCACGACACGGCCGCCGCACGCCGCGTGGAACGCAGCTGGGAGCACATCGAGACGCTGCTGCACGCCACGCTCACGCGGGCGCGCGCCCAGGGCGAGCTGCCCGCCGACCGCGACCCCCGGGCACTCGCCCGTCTGCTGCTCGTCCTGATGCAGGGCATGCGCGTCGTCGGCAAGGCATCGCCGGACCCGGCGCGCGTACGGGACGCGGCGGAGCAGGCGCTCGGCCTCCTGAACTGAGCGGCTGCGCCATTGAGCGCTCGAGGGGCCACCCCCTGACCCACCCATGGGTCTTTCCGCATGGCCGCATACTGAACCAATCGTTCTAGAAATACCTGATCCACCCGCCCGACCCACCAGCCAAGGAGCCCTTCATGTCCCGCAGTCGCTTCGCCGGTCAGAGCGTCCTCGTCACCGGTGCCGGAACCGGGCTCGGGCGGGCCATCGCGGTCGCCTTCGCCGCCGAGGGCGCGCGGGTCGTCGTCGCCGGACGGACCCGCGCCACCCTCGACGCGACCGTGGACCTCATCGAAGCGGCGGGCGGCACCGCCGTCGCGCACACCGCCGACGTGACCCGGGCCGGAGACCTTCAGGACCTGGTGCGTGCCGTCGTCGAGCGGTTCGGGTCGCTCGACGTCGCCGTGAACAACGCCGGCGTCTTCCGCGGCGCGGGCCCCGTCGCCGAACTCGCGTCCGGTGACTGGCAGACGATGCTCGACATCAACGTCACCGGCGTGCTTCTCGCCCTCCAGGCCGAGGTCACACAGATGCGGACTCAGGAGCGCGGCGGCGCGATCGTCAACATCTCCTCCAACCTCGGCCCCCACAAGTCCCGGGCGGGCGTGACCGGTTACGCCGCGTCGAAGGCGGCCGTCTCCGCCCTGACCAGGGGCGCGGCCCTCGACCACATCGGTGACGGTGTCCGTGTCAACGCGGTGAGCCCGGGCCCCGCCGCGACCGCCATGTCCCTGCTCCCCGGCGAGACCGAGGCCGAGCGGGCCGTCCGCATGAAGGAGCAGTCACCGCTCGGCCGGGTCGCGACGCCGGGCGAGGTCGCCGCCGCCGTGCTGTACCTGGCGTCCGAGGACGCCGCGTCCGTGGTCGGCACCGACCTGGTGATCGACGGCGGCTCGGCCGCATAGCCCGTAGGGAGAGAGGGTGGGGTCAGTCGTCGATGCCCGAGCGTTCCACCCCCGCCACGATCCACCGCTGGAAGAACAGGAACACCACGAGCAGCGGCACGATCGACACGGCCGCCGCGATGAACAGCTCGTGGAGCCGCACCACTTGGGCCGTGGTGAAGGACGACAGCGCCACCTGGACGGTCCACGCGTTGCGGTCCTGGCCGATGACCAGGGGCCACAGGAACGAGTTCCACGCGCCGATGAAGACGATCGTGCCGACGGCCGCGAAGACAGGCCGGGAGTTGGGCACGACCACCCGCCAGTACGTACGCCAGTGGCCGAGCCCGTCGACACGCGCCGCGTCCTCCAGCTCCCCCGGAAAGCCGAGGAAGTACTGGCGGAAGACGAAGCACGCGAACGCGGAGAACAGGGTCGGGACGATCAGGCCGCGCAGCGTCGAGATCCACCCCAGTGACGAGACGAGCACGAAGCTCGGCACGAAGGTGACCGCGGCCGGGACCATCAGGGTGCCGAGGATCGCGTAGAAGACCTTGTTCGCGTGCCGGTACGGGATGCGGGCCAGGCCGTAGCCGGCGAGCGAGGCGAGGAGCAGGGTGCCGAGCGTCGTCGCCACCGCGATGAGCGCGGAGTTGAGCAGGGAGCGGGCGTAGGGGACGGACGTGTCGGCGAAGAGTTCCCGCACGTTTCCCCAGCGCAGCGAGGACGGGAAGAACGTCCACTCGGGCGAGGTGAGGTCGCTCTCCGCCGCGAGCCCGTTGCGTACCAGGAGGTAGAACGGGATCAGGAACAGGAGCGCCAGCGCGATCAGCAGGGCGAGGCGCAGGGCGCGGCCGGCCCTGACCCGGGATTCGTCCCTCACTGTGCCTCCTTGCGGCCGAGGCCGAACCACTTGGCCTGCCCTACCGTCACCACCGCGATGATCAGCGCGAGCAGCACCGCGCCCGCACTGCCGAGCCCGAGGTTCTGCCCCTGGCCGAGTGCCGTGTAGTAGAGGTAGACGAGCGGGGGCCTGGCGTACGGCGGATAGCCGCGGGCGTCCGAGAGCAGGTTGTAGAACTCGTCGAAGGCCTGGAAGGCGTTGATGACGAGGAGCAGGACGACCGCCACGGAGGTGGCCCGCAGCTGCGGGAACGTGATGTGCCGGAAGACCTGCCAGCCGGGCCGCGCCCCGTCGACGGCCGCCGCCTCGTAGAGGGTGGGGCTGATGCGCTGGAGCCCCGCGAGGAACAGCACCATGTAGAAGCCGGCCTGGAGCCAGAGCCGTACGGTGACGATGACGGCCCAGTACCAGGGCGGGTCGGTCGTCGAAAGCCAGGCGATCTGGTCACCGCCGAACCAGCCGAGGACGGTGTTGGCGAGCCCGAACCGCACCCCGTTGAAGATCGACATCTTCCAGATCAGGGCCGCCACCACGTAGGAGCAGGCGGCGGGCAGGAAGAAGACCGAGCGGAAGAACGCCTGGGCGCGGCGCTGCCGGTTCACCATCAGGGCGAGGGCGAGCGAGAGCGCGTAGGTCGCGGGCACGATGAAGAGCGAGAAGACGAGGAAGGTCCACAGGCTGTCGGTGAAGGCCTCGTTCTTCAGCATCGCCGTGTAGTTGCCGAGGCCGACGAAGTCGCTCGGGGTGACGGTGTTGTGCGCGTCGAAGAAGCTGAGGTAGACGCTCCAGCCGAGCGGGATGTACGTGAAGACGCCGAGGCCGAGGAAGAAGGGCCCGACGAAGATCCAGAACCAGAGGGTGCGGTTCTGGACGCCGGCCCACTTCCGTGCCGTGCCGCCCTGCCCGCGGCCTCTCTGCCGAGGGATCGCCTGGCGGCGGCCCTCTTGCCGCAGGCTCACTTCTTCTTCACGCGGTCGAGCTCGGCCGACACCTTCCGCACGACTCTCCTGAGCTCGCTGTCCGGACTCGCGCCG
This sequence comes from Streptomyces sp. NBC_01003, assembly GCF_045162695.1. Taxonomy (NCBI): domain Bacteria; kingdom Bacillati; phylum Actinomycetota; class Actinomycetes; order Kitasatosporales; family Streptomycetaceae; genus Streptomyces; species Streptomyces sp. NBC_01003. The sequence continues at coordinate 6,746,226 of NZ_CP108707.1, read as the reverse complement.
TCCTTGATGATGCGGCTCAGGGCGTCCTGGTACGCGGTCTGGCTCGCGGGTGTCCACCTCAAGGGCTGGGCGAAGCCGTGGTCGGTCGTGAAGCGGACGGCGTCGGCCGCCGCGCCCTTCCGCAGCTTCGCGGCCTTCTTCGCCAGCGAGACACGGGCCGGGATGTGGAAGCCGTACGAGAGGGCGAAGTCCTCCTGGTATTCGGTGCGGTCGATCCACAGCCACCTGAGGTAGTCCTTCGCGGCCTGCTGGTGCTTGCCACGGGTGGAGACCGCCGCGCCGTATGCGCCGACCGGCACCGACGGCCTGCCCGCGCCGTCCTTCGGGAAGGGCAGGACGCCGAAGTCGTCGCCGAGTTCCTTCTGCACGGTGGGCAGCGCCCACAGGCCCGACCACTGCATGGCGGTCAGGCCCTGGACGAACGCCGACGGGTCGGACCAGTCGGAGGGCGCGCCCAGGAGCAGCGACTTGTCGGCGTACAGCTGGTGGATCTTGCCGAGGGCTCTCGCGGCGGCCGGGTCGTCGAAGCCGACCTTGCCGTCCTCGGTGACGAGTTCGAGGCCGGCCGCGTACAGAGGCGTACCGCCGAGGACGCCCGCGCCGCCGTCGTTGCCGAGGAAGAGGCCCTTCGTCTTCTTCGAGGTGAGTTTCTTCGCGGCGTCCACGAGCTCGTCGAGCGTCTCCGGCGGCTCGACGCCCGCGTCGGCGAGCAGGCTCTTGCGGTAGTAGAGCATCTGCATGTCGATGACCTGCGGGATCGCCCAGATGCTGCCGTCGTACGTCTTCGGAGCGAGGACCGCCGGGTTGAAGTCGTCCTTGACCCCCTCGAACAGGCCGGTGAGGTCGGCGATCTGCTTGCCCTGGATCTGGTCGAGGGTGGGCCCGTTGACCTCGAAGACGTCGGGGCCCGAGTCGGTGAGGAGCGCGGCGGCGGTCTGCTCGTCGTAGTTGCCGGGCCGCCACTGGACGGTGACGTGCGCCTTCTCGTACGCGGCGGCGTACTTCTTCACGGCCTGCTCGGTGCCCTGCTCGCCGTACTGGTGGTACCACTGCGCCAGCTCCGGCTCGCCGCCCGATCCGCCGTCGTCCCGGCCCGTGTTGGAGCCGCACGCGGTGAGCAGCCCCAGCGCGGCGCCGGTCCCGAGCAGTCCCCTGCGGCTGATGGTCATTGATCGTCCCCCTGCTTTTCGCTGCTCTTGAACGCCGGCTTCTTTCGGCGTCCACGGATTCCGACGGCCCAACGATCAACCATGCGGCCGGATTACGACAGAGGGACTACAGCCGTATGTCGGCCCTCCCGTCAGCACGGCGTCAACGTGCGCGGCCGCTGGATCAGCGACGCGTCAAGAGTGCTGTCCTGGGGCCCCGCACGGGCTTACGGTGCGCTGCATGGGACGAGATACGAGGGCGGGATCCCGCGGACGGGCGGCGGCGCCGGCTTCGCAGGACACGGTGGTGCGGGACCGGCGGTGGGCCGCCGATCTGCGGGCGGCGGTGTTCTGCGCGCTCACGCTGTTCTGCCTGATCCTGGTGATCGACACGGCCAACGGCACGCTCAGCGCGGCGCGGGTCGGGCTGTGGGCGGGGCTCTCGGCGCTGCTGCACGCCGTGCTGCATCCGCCGCTGGTCAGCGCGGGTCCCGGCTGGCTCGCCGTGCGCGGCGTCTGGGGCACACGGCGGGTCTGCACGGATCTGCTCACGTCGGTGCGCCACAGCGACGGGGTGACGCCGCGGCTCGTGCTGCGGGACGCGCTCGGCGGGCGCGTCGAACTGGACCCGAAGGTGTTCACCGACAACCCCGTCGTCTGGCACCGCCTGGAGACGGGCGCGCGCCGGGCCCGCGCGAACGGGCTGCTCCGCTGCGGCACCCCGGTCGTCGACCGCCTCGCGGCCCGCATCGACGGCGACGCGGCCCGCGCGGTGTTCGAGGCCTCGGAGCTGGACTAGGGCCTCCGGCGGAAAGGCGCTGGTGGTTCGCCCTAGAACGTCACGCCCGTCAGCTGTTCCGACGCCGCCCACAGCCGCTCCCCCGCCACGTCGTCGAGGGTCCGCCCGGCCCGCCACGACTTCGCGGGCGCCCCGCGCCACATCATCAGGGACGGCCCGGTGAACGAGTCCGGGCGCACACCGGGTGCCGTCGCCGCGTACAGCGTGGGCAGCGCGCCTGCCTCGGCGGGCTGGGCGATGACCCGGTTGCCCAGCTCGACGACCCGCTCGACGGCCTTGCGGCCCTCCATGCGCACGCCCTGCGTCGCGAGGTTCGTGGACGCGTACCCCGGGTGCGCGGACGCCGCGACGACGTCGGACCCGCGCGCCGCCAGCTTGCGCGCCAGCTCGTGGATGAACAGCAGGTTCGCCGTCTTGGAACGGCCGTACGCGATCCAGCGCCGGTAGCGGCGCTCGCTGTTGAGGTCCGCGATGTCGATGTCCGAGAGGACGTGGAACATGCTGGAGACGCTGACGACGCGGGCGCCGGGTGTGTCGAGGAGCCGGGGCAGGAGCAGCCCGGTCAGCGCGAAGTGGCCGAGGTGGTTGACGCCGAACTGCGTCTCGAAGCCGTCGGCGGTCCGCCCGAGGGGCAGCGCCATCACGCCCGCGTTGTTGATCAGCAGGTCGAGCCGCTCCCCGCCGGCGTGCGCTCCGGCGAACTTCCGCACGGACGACAGGTCACCCAGGTCGAGCTGCTCGAACTCGGCCTGCGCGCCCGGCACTTCGGAGCGCAGCCGGTCGAGGGCGGCCGTGCCCCGCGCCTCGCTGCGGCAGGCGAGGACGACGTGGGCGCCCTTGCGGGCCAGCTCGCGTGCCGTGATGTAGCCGATGCCGCTGTTGGCGCCGGTCACCACGGCCGTGCGGCCGCTCTGGTCGGGGATGTCGCTCGCGTTCCAGCCGGTCATGGCTGTGCTCCCTGGACGAGGGGATACGGGGGTGCCCGACTGTACTTACCGGCCAGTAGATGCGGAACCCCGCACCCCCGTTTCCCCTCCCGGAGTGCTCAGCCCCGCACTTCGAACCGGTAGAGCGAGTACCCGTACGTCGTCTGCCGCTTCACCCCGAGCATCCGCACCCGCCGCGCCTGAACGGCGTCGAGGTCGACCGTGTCCACCCCGGCGGTGGTGCGGTCGCGGCGCGCGGCGACGGTGCGCCAGGACGAGCCGGTGGCGTCGGCGGAGACCTGGAGGTCGTAGTCCCGTCCCGCGGCCGTCTCCCAGTCGAGGACGATCCGCCGCACGGTCCGGGTCTGCTCCAGGTCGACCTCGATCCACTCGCCGTCGGTGTACTTCGACGCCCAGCGGGTGCCCGGGTCTCCGTCGGTGGCGTTGGGCGCGGTGAGCGTGGCCGTCTCGGCGGAGGACGCGGTGGTGGGGCGGCCGAGCGCCAGGTCGGGGATGTCGTACACCTGAAGGCTCCACACCGAGTAGCGCGTGCTCGCGCGCTCCTGGCCGCGCAGGCGTACATGGCGCGCGGCGGTCGCCGGGAAGCCGAGTTCGTCCCAGCCCGCGCGGTCGCGGCCGGTGCGCTCGGCGACGGTGCGCCATGCGACGCCGTCGTCGGAGACCTCGACGGCGTACGCGGTGCCGTGGTCCTGCCCCCATTCGACGCGCACGCGCTGTACGGGCCGGCTCCGCCCGAGGTCGACGGCCAGCCAGGGAGCGCGCTCGCGGCCGCTGGTCCACCGGGTGACGGGGCTGCCGTCGGTGGCGTACGCGGGGCGGGACCCCGCGGCCGTGGAGGAGGCGGTGGCGGGGGCGTCCAGGGAGATCTGGTCGGGTTCGGCGAGGGTGGGCGTGAGGGTGGTGAGCCCGGGTCCGGCGATACCGCGCCGCAGCTCGGCCGTGAAGTCGCGGTAGCTCAGGCCCGCTCCGGACCCGCTCCACATCTTCTGAGCGAGCGTGCCGAAGGTCTTCTCGACCAGACCGTGGACGGCCTGCTGGGTGTACGTGGCGTGCACGAGGTCGTTCCACACGGCGGACATGGCGCCGCGCAGCTTCGGGTCGTGCGGCTGGAGGCTCTGGTCGCCGGGGAAGACGTGCGGGGCCCAGCTCTCGTACAGATAGGGGCCGTCGAGGCCGAGCGGGTGGTAGTAGGTGGCGAACGGGACGATGTAGAGGAGCCCGTCGTTCGTGTTGACGATCTCGTAGCCGTCGGCGGTGGCGGCCTTGGGCCCGTACCAGCCGTTGTTCCAGCTGTGGATGGTGACGTCGCGGTCGTAGCCGGAGGTGCCGGAGGGCGCCATCTCGGTGAGGCTGCCCCAGGCGCGGGGGTGTTTGCCGAGGGTGCGCAGGTGGGCGGCCATCGCGTTGAAGTAGCCGCGGTACTGCTCCTCGGGGCCGGTGTACTCGTCGGCGCCGTAGTGGATCTCGGGGCTGCGGAACCAGGGCGCGAACTCGTCGAAGACCTTCTTCATGAAGGCGGTCGTCTCCGGCTCGGCCAGGTCGAGGTGGTCGGAGTTGCCGCCCTTCAGGCCGAGTTCGGGTCGGAAGCGCACGAAGGAGCGGGCGTGCGCGGGCGCGTCGATCTCGGGGGTGAGCTGGACGGCGTGGGCGGCCGCGGTGTCCTCGAAGGAGTCCCAGTCTCCCCGCGAGTACGAGCCGTCGGGCGCGGCGAGCCCGGCCCATTCGGGCTTGTCGCTGCGCAGCCGGAACGCGTCGTAGGCCTTGGACCAGTCGCCGCCGGCCGGGCTGATCTCGTTGTCGTTCAGATGCAGTTGCAGGTCGTTGAGCTTGAACCAGCCCATCAGGCGCAGCTGGTCGCGGATGAAGTCCGGGGTGAAGAAGCGGCGGCCCGCGTCCAGCATGAAGCCGCGCAGCCGGTAGTCGGGCCAGTCGTGCGCGGTGCCGGTGGGCAGTTCGCGGCGGCCGTCGGAGCGCAGGAGGATCTGCAGGACCGAGCGGGTGCCGTAGTAGAGGCCGGTGCGGGTGGGTGCGGTGACCGTGACGGCGGCCGCGGTGACGGTGAGGGTGTAACCCTCCTCCGCGTACCGGTCGCCGCCGGGCGCGTGCCGGTCGGCCGGGTCGAGGACGAGCCGCAGGCCGCCACGCACTCCGCGGCCGGCGCGGGGAGCGCCGGGCCTGATGCCGGTGACCTCTTCGATCTCGTCGGCGAACTGCCGGGCAAGCGACAGGAGTTCACCCGTTTTCGCGGCCTGTACGACGATCGGCGCGCCCGCTTCGAGCCGGTAGCGGCCCGTGGATCCGGCCCAGTTCTGGAGGGCGGGGATGACGACGGGGCGTTCGTTGGCCGCGCTCCCGCCCGCGGCCCGGGCGGCGGCGGACCCGAGCCCGAGCGGCAGGGCGGTGGCTGCCGAGGTCACCGCGAGGGCGATGACGAACGAGCGGCGTGACAGACGCGGTGAAGTCGTACCGTTACTCGGAGGCATGCATTGGACTACACCACTTGCCTTCCGGGCCTCACAAGGGAACGGACATCACAGAACTCCCAAGAGCGCCCGCCCCGCCCACACGACTTCCAAGAGCGCCCGCCCCCGCCCACACGAAAGGGCGGCACCCCCCGCACAAGGGGTACCGCCCTCTCCTTCGGTGCACCGGAGCCGCTGCCTTTCGTGAGGGTCGGGCACCCAGACAACGGCTCCGGAGTTCTGCGGACCGGTTCCTACCGGTGGTCGCTGCCCGTCGACGTCGACGCGGCACGGCCGGCCTCGAGGCGGGCGACCGGGATACGGAACGGCGAGCAGGAGACGTAGTCCAGGCCGACCTCGTGGAAGAAGTGGACCGACTCCGGGTCACCGCCGTGCTCGCCACAGACGCCGAGCTTGAGGTCGGGCCGCGTGGCGCGGCCGGCCTCCACGGCGTTGCGTACGAGGCTGCCGACGCCGTCCTTGTCGATGGTCTCGAACGGCGAGACCCCGAAGATGCCCTTCTCCAGGTACGCCGTGAAGAACGAGGCCTCCACGTCGTCGCGGGAGAAGCCCCAGACGGTCTGCGTCAGGTCGTTCGTGCCGAAGGAGAAGAACTCCGCGGCCTCGGCGATCTGCCCCGCCGTCAGCGCGGCGCGCGGCAGCTCGATCATCGTGCCGAGCGCCAGCTTCAGCTCGACGCCGGTCTGCTCCTGCACCTCGGCGATGACCTGCTCGGCCTCCTCGCGGACGATCTCCAGCTCCTGGACGGTGCCCACGAGCGGAATCATGATCTCGGCGCGCGGGTCGCCCTTGGCGTTCTTGCGCTCCGCGGCGGCCTCGGCGATGGCCCGTACCTGCATGGCGAACAGGCCCGGGATCACGAGGCCGAGACGGACACCGCGCAGGCCCAGCATCGGGTTCTGCTCGTGCAGGCGGTGCACGGCCTGGAGGAGGCGCAGGTCGTTCTCGTTGGCGTCCTGGCGGGACTCGGCGAGGGCGACGCGCACCGACAGCTCGGTGATGTCGGGCAGGAACTCGTGCAACGGCGGGTCGAGCAGGCGCACCGTCACCGGGAGCCCGTCCATCGCCTCGAACAGCTCGACGAAGTCCTTCTTCTGGAGCGGCAGGAGCTCCTTGAGGGCCTCCTCGCGCTCCGCGTCCGTGTCGGCGAGGATCAGGTGCTCGACCATCTCGCGGCGCTCACCGAGGAACATGTGCTCGGTGCGGCACAGGCCGATGCCCTGCGCGCCGAAGCGGCGGGCGCGCAGCGCGTCCTCGGCGTTGTCCGCGTTGGCGCGCACCCGCAGCCGGCGGACGCGGTCCGCGTACGCCATGATCCGGTGCACGGCGCCGACGAGCTCGTCGGCGTCGTCGGCGCCGGCGTGCATGCGGCCCTCGAAGTACTCGACGACCGGGGACGGGACGACCGGCACCTCACCGAGGTAGACCTTGCCTGTGGAGCCGTCGATGGAGACGACGTCGCCCTCCTCGATGACCTGCCCGCCGACCGTCATCCGGCGGCGCTTGGTGTCGACCTCGAGGTCCTCGGCGCCGCAGACACAGGTCTTGCCCATGCCGCGGGCGACGACGGCGGCGTGCGACGTCTTGCCGCCGCGCGAGGTGAGGATGCCCTCGGCGGCGATCATGCCGTCGAGGTCGTCGGGGTTGGTCTCGCGACGGATCAGGATGACCTTCTCGCCCGAACGTGACCACTTGACGGCGGTGTACGAGTCGAAGACGGCCTTGCCGACCGCGGCGCCCGGCGAGGCGGCGATGCCGCGGCCGATCTTCTCGACCTTCGCACTCTCGTCGAAGCGCGGGAACATCAGCTGCGCGAGCTGGGCGCCCGTGACGCGCTGGAGCGCCTCGGCCTCGTCGATGAGGCCCTGGTCGACGAGCTGCGTCGCGATGCGGAAGGCGGCACCGGCGGTGCGCTTGCCGACGCGGGTCTGCAGCATCCACAGCTGGCCGCGCTCGATCGTGAACTCGATGTCGCAGAGATCCCTGTAGTGGGTCTCGAGCGTCTCCATGATCTGCATGAGCTGGTCGTACGACTTCTTGTCGATCGACTCGAGCTCGGCGAGCGGCACGGTGTTGCGGATACCCGCGACGACGTCCTCGCCCTGCGCGTTCTGGAGGTAGTCGCCGTACACACCCTGGTGGCCGGAGGCGGGGTCGCGGGTGAAGGCGACGCCGGTGCCGGAGTCGGGGCCGAGGTTGCCGAAGACCATGGAACAGATGTTGACCGCGGTGCCGAGGTTGCCGGGGATGCGCTCCTGGCGGCGGTAGAGCTTGGCGCGGTCGGTGTTCCAGGAGTCGAAGACCGCGTGGATGGCGAGGTCCATCTGCTCGCGCGGGTCCTGCGGGAAGTCCCGGCCGGCCTCGGTCTTCACGATCTTCTTGAAGCGGGTGACCAGCTTCTTGAGGTCGGAGGCGTCGAGGTCGGTGTCGACCGTGACCTTCTTGGCAGCCTTGGCCTTGTCGAGGGCGTCCTCGAAGAGCTCTCCGTCGACGTCCAGGACGGTCTTGCCGAACATCTGGATGAGGCGGCGGTAGGAGTCCCACGCGAACCGCTCGTCGCCGGACTGCTTGACCAGGCCGAGGACGGACTTGTCGGAGAGTCCGATGTTGAGGACGGTGTCCATCATGCCGGGCATGGAGAACTTCGCGCCCGAACGGACCGACACCAGAAGGGGGTTGTCGGCCTGGCCGAGCTTCTTGCCCATCTTCTGCTCAAGGGCGTCGAGGTGCGCACTCACCTCGTCACGCAGTGCCACCGGCTCATCGCCACTGTCGAGGTAGACCTTGCAGGCCTCAGTGGTGATGACGAAGCCGGGAGGAACCGGCAGACCGAGGTTGGTCATCTCCGCGAGGTTCGCCCCCTTCCCGCCGAGGAGGTCCTTGAGGTCCTTGTTTCCCTCGGTGAAGTCGTAGACGAACTTCACTACGTGGGGATCCTTGTTTTCCGACACGGGTCTCGACTCCTCGATGACTCGGTGGCTGCCCTGACGGCGAGGAACATACCCAGATCGAAGGCATCTGGGTACGTCCACTTGTGCGTCATACGGCCGTAACCACCCGTCCGCCGCTAGATCGAAAGTAACTAACAGGTGGCGGCGCCCGGCTCCTTGCCTTCACTTCTTGAAGACACAACCCCCGTAGACCCCGAATATCGCTCAGGTGAGCGGACTCATTACTCATGTGAGTTCAAGTTGTAAATGATCGAACGGTGGCACTCAGTGCCATGCCTTAGAAATGTACAGCCGTCTTCAAGTTGCTCATCTGAGCGCTACCCCTATCAGGGGTGGCGAGAATCACGCCGTTTCCGGGCCCCGCGATGTCAGCATCCGGACGCAAAGCGGGCGTTCACAGGCCGAGCGCCGCGAGCCGTTCCTCCGCCCGGTCCGGCGCGTAGAGGTGCTCCACGACCAGCGCACCCGCCCCCACCAGGGCAGACCGCTCGCCGAGCCGCGCGGTGACCACGTCCAGATGAGCGGTGGAGCGCGGCAGGGCCCGCTGGTAGAGCAGTTCGCGTACGCCCGTGAGGAAGGGGGTTCCGGCCAGATCCCCCGCGATCATCAGGACCCCCGGGTTGAGCAGGGTCACCACCGTCGCCAGGACCTCACCCACGCTGCGCCCGGCCTCCCGTGCCAGGCGCACCGCTTCGGGGTGCCCCTCGGCGAGCAGCTCCCGCACATCCGATCCCGACTCCGCCGGCACCCCGGCCTCGGTGAGCCGCCGCGCAAGGGCGCGCCCGCTGGCCACCGCGGCCAGGCACCCGTACGAGCCGCACCGGCACAGCGTGCCCGCGCCCTCGGGCACCCGGATATGGCCTATGTCGCCCGCTCCCCCGTCGATGCCCCGGTAGATCCGGCCGCCGACGACGACGCCGGCGCCGATGCCGGTGGACACCTTGACGAGGGCGAACGCCGCGCAGTCCGGGTGTCCGGTGCGCTGCTCGCCGTAGGCCATCAGGTTGGCGTCGTTGTCCACGAGAACGGGGACGCCGCCTGCGCCATCTGCATCACCCGCGTCACGTACATCACCCCCGCCGCCCGTCTGCTCGGCGAAGGCGCGGCTCAGGCGGCCCCTGATGTCGTAGCCGTCCCAGCCCGGCATGATCGGCGGCTGCACGACGCGGCCCGTGGCGCTGTCCACGGGACCCGGGACCCCGAGCCCGATGCCGCACACCGCGTCCGCGGTCCGCCCCGCCTCCTTCAGCAGCCCGGCGAACCAGCCGCCGAGCGCGCCGAGCACCCGCTCCGGCCCCTCGTCGACGGACAGGGCGCCGGAGCGCTCGGCGAGCAGCTCGCCGGTGAGGGTGAGGACGGCGGCGCGCGCGTGCCGGGTGTCGAGGGAGACGGCGAGCACGACCGCGTGGGCGTCGTCGAACTCCAGGCGCAGGGAGGGCCGCCCGCCCGTCGGCGACCCGGCCGGAGCGCCCGCCCCCTCACGCAGCCAGCCCGCCCGGAAGAGCCGGTCGAGGCGCTGGCCGACGGTGGCCCTGGAGAGCCCGGTGGCCTCCTGGAGCGCGCCGCGCGTGGTCGCCCGGCCGCTGCGCACGAGGTGCAGCAGATCCCCGGCGCTCGCCTGGCTCCGCGGCCGCTCTCTCGTCCGGTCTCCGGCCATTCGCACCCCTTGCGTTCGTCAATCGCTTGCGTTCATCAACTGCGCGTTACATATTGGGTTTTGCTGGTTAAGTAGACGTAACTCTAAGCTGGATACGGCTTAACTGACAGACCGTGGGAGTTCGTGTGGACCGCACAACCCGGCGGACCGGTGCGGCTGTCCGCCGCGCCCCCGATGCCGTCGCCGCGCCCTCGCTCGAGCGGGCCGCGCTGCGCGAGCGGGCGGCACGGGTCCTGGAGACGAACTGGACGGGCACGTCCACGGTCCCCTCCCGCACCCTCTATCCGCACCAGTGGTCGTGGGACTCCGCGTTCGTCGCCATCGGGTCACGTCATGTGTCGCCGCTGCGCGCACAGTTGGAGCTGGAGACGCTGTTCGAAGCGCAGTGGGGCGACGGCCGGGTGCCGCACATCGTGTTCAACCCCTCCGTCCCTCTCGACGCCTACTTTCCCAGCCCCGACTTCTGGCGCTCCTCCACTTCGGGCCGGGCGGCCGGAGCGCCGCGCTCCGTGCAGACCTCCGGCATCGTGCAGCCGCCGGTGCACGCGCTGGCGGCCTGGCTCGTGCACCGCGCCGACCCGGGCCTGTCCCGGTCCCGCTCGTTCCTGGCCCGCGTCTATCCGAAGCTCGCGGCCTGGCACCGCTACCTCCTGCACCGCAGGGACCTGGGCGGCGGCGGCCTCGCCAGCGTGATCCATCCCTGGGAACAGGGCATGGACAACAGCCCGTGCTGGGACGCCCCGCTGAGCCGGATCGCCCCGGCGCCCGCGCGCGCGTTCCGCCGCGCCGATCTGGAGCACGGCGCGCCCGACGACCGCCCCACCGACCTCGACTACGGCCGGTACGTGCGCCTCGCGACGGACTACCGGAACGGCCGATACGCCGACGGACAGGGCGAGTTCGCCGTAGAGGACCCCTCCTTCAACGCCCTCCTGATCGCCTCCGAACACGCCCTCGCCCGCATCGCCTGCGAACTCGGCGCCGCGGGCACGGCCCGCCACGCCCGCGCCGAACGCCTCACGGCAGCGCTGGTCGAGCGCCTGTGGGACCCGGCGACGGGCATGTTCTTCTGCCGCGACCTGCGCGGCGCGACCGACGGCCACCACCCGTCCCGCGCACCGGGACACGACACACCCCGAACCGCCGGCCGGTCCTCACCCCCCGCCCTGATCCCCGAGTACGGCGTCTCGGGCCTGATCCCGCTCATCCTGCCGACGCTCCCTCGGCACGTGACCGCCGGACTGCTGCGCACCGCCCGCGGCCCCCGCTTCGGCCTCGGCACCGCGGTGCGGCTCGTGCCGAGTTACGACCTGACGGGACCGGCCTTCGACCCGCACCGCTACTGGCGCGGACCGGCCTGGTTCAACACGAACTGGCTGATCGAGCGCGGCCTGCGCCTCCATGGCGAGCACGCGGAGGCCGAACGCCTGCGCGCCGCGCTGCTCGGCACGGCACTCGACACGGCCTTCGCCGAATACGTGGATCCGTACACGGGACGCGGCTGCGGCGCGCGCGGCTTCGCCTGGAGCGCCGCGCTCGCCCTGGATCTGCTGCAGGAGCCGCAGGAGCGGCACGAGGGAGGGACCTGGGGATGACGGACCGACAGCATCAACTGCTCGTGCGGGGCGCCACGTTCGCGGCGATCGGCCCCGGCGGCGACATCAGCGGCGTACGCGGATCCGGCTCGCCCGACGGCCTGTTCGTGCGCGACGGCCGGCACCTCAGCCGCTGGCAGCTCACGGCGGACGGCGCCGCACCCGAGGTGCTCACGCCCGCCGGACGGCCGGGCGGGGACGCGGGCGGGCGGACCGGCGGGGACGCGGGCGGGCGGACCGGCACCGGTGAAGGCGTGGCCCGCTGTGTGCTGGTGCCGCGCGGCGGCCGCCTGGAGCCGCCCGCGTACACGCTCTTCCGCGAACAGGCCGTGGCGGACGGCGCGTTCGTCGAGACCCTGCGGGTCGTCTCCAACCGCGCGGCGCCGACGACGGTACGACTCGCGTTGACCGTCGACGCCGACTTCACCGACCAGTTCGAGCTGCGCGCCGACCACCGCACGTACGCGAAGACCGGCGCGGTTCGCTCCCGGTCGGTCCTGGAGGACGGCGTCCGGTTCGGCTACCGGCGGGGCGAGTGGCGCTCGTCGACCACGGTGACCGCGGAACCCGCGCCCGACGCCGTCGAGGAGACCGGCACCGGCGCCCGCCGCCTCGTCTGGTCCCTCGAACTGGCCGGGCACGGCACGGCCGACCTGAACCTGCGCGTCGCGGCCCGCCCGCACGGCGCCCCCCGCACCCCGGTGCCCGCGTCCCCCGCCGACGCGGCGGCCGAACTCGCCGCGCGCACCGAGGAGTTCACCCGGGACGTCACCCTGCCCGCCGCCTGGCCCGGACTCGCAGCGGCGTGCACGAGGGGCCTGGCCGACCTGGCCGTGCTCCAGGTCCCGGCCACCGGCCCGGACGGCGAGCGGCTGAGCGTGCCGGGTGCGGGCGTCCCCTGGTTCCTCACGCTCCTCGGCCGTGACGCGCTCCTGACCTCCCTGTTCGCCCTCCCCTACCGGCCGGGGCTGGCCGCCGCGACGCTCCCGGTGCTCGCCGCGACGCAGGCCACGGAGTCCACCGAGGGCGCCGTAGCCCAGCCCGGCAAGATCGTCCACGAGGTGCGGCACGGCGAGCTGGCGCACTTCGGCCAGGTCCCCTTCGCCCGCTACTACGGCTCCGTCGACGCGACGCCCCTCTTCCTCGTCCTGCTCGGCGCGTACACGGACCGGACCGGCGACCTGGCCACGGCCCGCCGCCTCGAACCGCACGCGCGGGCCGCCGTCAGCTGGATGCTCGACCACGGCGGCCTCACCTCACGCGGCTATCTCGTCTACCGCGCCGACCGGGGCGGCCTCGCCAACCAGAACTGGAAGGACTCGCCGGGCGCCATCTGCTCGGCCGACGGCAGCCGCCCCACGGGACCCGTGACGGCGGCGGGCGCCCAGGGCTACGCCTACGACGCGCTGCGCCGCACGGCCGCGCTCGCCCGCACGGCCTGGGACGACCCGGTGTACGCGGACCTTCTGGAGCAGGCGGCGACGGATCTGCGGGACCGGTTCCAGCGGGACTTCTGGATGGCGGACCGCGCGTTCCCCGCGCTCGCCCTGGACGGCGAGGGGCGGCACGTCGACGCACTGGCGTCCGACGCGGGCCATCTCCTGTGGTCGGGCCTGCTCGACAAGGAGTACGGGGAAGTGGTCGGCCGGCGTCTCCTGGAGCCCGACTTCTTCTCCGGCTGGGGGGTGCGCACGCTCGCGGCGGGGCAGGCCGCCTACCACCCGCTCTCCTACCACCGGGGCTCGGTGTGGCCGCACGACAACGCGCTGATCGCGCTCGGGCTCGCCCGCTACGGACTGCACGACGAGGCGCGGACAGTGGCGAACGCGCTGGTGGAGGCCGCAGCGGCCTCCGGCCACCGGCTGCCCGAGGTGCTCGCCGGGTACGCGCGGGAGTCGTACCCGGCGCCCGTCCCCTACCCACACGCGTGCGAGCGCGAGTCACGGTCGGCGGCGGCGCCGCTCGCGCTGCTCACGGCGGTCTTTTAGCGAGCGGGGTCTTTGGGCGACCAGGGGCCTTTAGCCGGTCGCGGCGTTCGAGCGACCGGAGGTCCGGGGGTCCGGGGGTCCGGGGGTCCGGGCGCAGAGCCGGTTTCAGGAAGGGGCGGGGTGGGGCGGAGCGGGGGAAACAACTCCCCCGCCACCAGTCACCCCCCGGACGTGTCCAGCTCCGCGTCCTCGCTGACGCCCGCGCAGTCCCACGGGTCCTTGAGCCAGCCGTCCGGCAGCACCACCCGGTTGTTGCCGGACGTACGGCCGCGAGGCCCGTCCGCGCCCACGGGCCACGCCTGGTCGAGGTCCAGCTCGTCGAGCCCCGCACGCAGTTCGGCGAGCGACGACGTGACGGCGAGCCGCTTGCGCATCTCGGAACCGACCGAGAAGCCCTTCAGATACCAGGCCACGTGCTTACGGAAGTCGATGACACCGCGTGCCTCGTCGCCGATCCACTCGCCGAGCAGCCCGGCGTGCCGCACCATCGCGTCGGCGACCTTGCGCAGGTCGGGCGCGGCGGGCGCGCCGGTGCCCTCGAAGGCGGCGACGAGATCGCCGAACAGCCACGGCCGCCCCAGGCAGCCGCGCCCCACCACGACACCGTCGCAGCCGGTCTCGCGCATCATCCGCACCGCGTCGTCGGCGCACCAGATGTCGCCGTTGCCGAGGACGGGAATCTCCGGGACGTGCTCCTTCAGGCGGGCGATGGCGTCCCAGTCGGCCGTGCCGCCGTAGTGCTGCGCCGCGGTCCGCCCGTGCAGGGCGATCGCGGTGACGCCCTCCTCGACGGCGATCCGGCCCGCGTCGAGGAAGGTGATGTGGTCGTCGTCGATGCCCTTGCGCATCTTCATCGTGACCGGCAGGTCCCCGGCCCCGCTGACGGCCTCCTTCAGGATGGCCCGCAGCAGATTCCGCTTGTACGGGAGCGCGGAGCCGCCGCCCTTGCGCGTCACCTTGGGGACCGGGCAGCCGAAGTTCAGGTCGATGTGATCGGCGAGATCCTCTTCGGCGATCATGCGGACGGCCTTGCCGACGGTCGCCGGATCGACGCCGTACAGCTGGATCGACCGGGGCTGCTCACTCGCGTCGAAGCGAATCAGCTGCATGGTCTTCTCGTTGCGCTCGACCAGCGCCCGCGTCGTGATCATCTCACTCACGAAGAGGCCCTTGCCGCCGGAGTACTCCCGGCACAGGGTGCGGAAGGGCGCGTTCGTGATCCCGGCCATGGGCGCGAGGACCACGGGCGGCTGCACGAGGTGCGGACCGATGGTGAGCTGCTGGGACATCGGGCGGGCTCTCCGAAATCGTGGGGCGGCGGGCAGGGGCAGTTCTCCATTGTCCCCCACCTGGCGGACAGCCCCGCCCAGGGTTGTCCCCGACCTGGCGGGCGCCCCCGCCCACGGTCGGGCTACCGTCGGATACATGCCTCCCCCACTGACTCCCCGCCGGCGGATGCTCGTCCTCGCGATCTGCTGCATGAGCCTGCTGATCGTCAGCCTCGACAACACCGTCCTGAACGTCGCGCTGCCGAGCATGCAGAAGGAGTTCGGCGCGAGCGTCTCCGGCATGCAGTGGACCATCGACGCGTACACGCTGGTCCTCGCGTCGCTCCTGATGCTGGCGGGCTCGACGGCCGACCGGATCGGGCGACGCCGGATCTTCAAGGCCGGCCTGATGATCTTCACCGTGGGCTCGGTGCTGTGCTCGGTGGCGCCGAACCTGGAGTCCCTCATCGTGTTCCGCATGGTCCAGGCGGTCGGCGGCTCGATGCTCAACCCCGTCGCCATGTCGATCATCACCAACACGTTCACCGAGCCCCGCGAACGCGCCCGGGCCATCGGCGTCTGGGGCGGCGTCGTCGGCATCTCCATGGCCGCGGGCCCCATCGTGGGCGGCGTCCTCGTCGACTCGGTCGGCTGGCGCTCCATCTTCTGGATCAACCTGCCGGTGGGCCTCGCCGCCCTCCTGCTGACCATGCGCTACGTCCCCGAGTCCCGCGCCCCCAGGCCGCGCCGCACGGACCCGATCGGGCAGCTCCTCGTCATCGCGCTCCTCGGCTCACTCACGTACGCGATCATCGAGGCCCCCGAAGCGGGGTGGACGTCCCCCACCATCGTGACGTTCGCGCTGCTCGCCCTCGCGGCCCTCATCGGGCTGATCGCCTACGAGCCGCGCCGCGCCGAACCTCTCATCGACCTGCGCTTCTTCCGCTCGGCACCCTTCAGCGGTGCCACGGTGATAGCGATCAGCGCGTTCGCCTCGCTCGGCGGCTTCCTGTTCCTTTCGACGCTCTACCTGCAGAACGTACGCGGCCTCAACGCCCTGGACGCAGGCCTGTGGATGCTGCCGATGGCGGCCATGACCCTGGTGTGCGCCCCGGTCTCCGGCCGCATCGTCGGCAGCCGCGGCCCGAGGATCCCGCTGCTCGTCGCGGGCATCGCGATGACGGCGAGCGGCCTCCTGTTCGCCGCGTTCGAGGCGGAGACGTCGAACGTGCCCCGCTTCATCGGCTACGTCCTGTTCGGCCTCGGCTTCGGCTTCGTCAACGCCCCCATCACGAACACCGCTGTCTCCGGCATGCCCCGCGCCCAGGCGGGCGTCGCCGCCGCGGTGGCCTCCACCAGCCGGCAGATCGGCCAGACCCTCGGCGTCGCCGTCATCGGCGCGGTCCTCGCGTCGGGCGTCGCGGGGGCCGTCGGCACATCGGCGTACGCGACCACGTTCGTCGACGCGAGCCGCGGCGGCTGGTGGATCATCGTGGGCTGCGGCCTCGCCGTACTCCTGGTCGGCCTCCTCACCAGCGGCCGCTGGGCACGCTCCACAGCACAGCGCACCGCCCGCTGCCTGGAACAGCCGGAAATCCAGGAGGCCACGGCGGGCGCCAGCTCCTGAAGCGACCGCCGCCGGCCACGGCGTGGCCGTTCCCCAGGTCGGCCTCCTCACCGGCCGCCCGGCACCTTGCCGGAGCAGCCGGAGACTCAGGAGGCCACGGCGAGCGCCAGCTCCTGAAGCCGGTCGAGCCGCTCCCGGGACTCCTCGTCGGCGGGCGTGTACGTCACCAGACGGGCCCCCTGGTCCGGGCCGAGCCACAGATCGGTGTGGACCAGGGACAGCGGCCCGACGTGCGCGTTGCGGAAGTACTTCGTCTTGCTGCGCGTGCCCACCACCTCGTGCAGCTGCCACGCCTCACGGAACTCCGGCGACTCGTCCTCCAGCCGCTTGAGCAGCAACTCCCAGGCGGGCTCGCCCAGATGACCGGCCATCGACCCGCGGAACTTGGCCGCCATCAGCCGGATCGTGTCCTCCAGGAACACGAACGACTTCCGCCACTGCTCGTTCGTGCAGATCAGCACCATGCAGTTGCGGTCCTCGGGCGCCACCGTGTCCAGATCGCACAGCAGCCGCCCGTACGTGCGGTTGTACGCGAGGATGTCGTACCGGCTGTTCTGGATGCACGCGGGCAGCGGCTCCAGCTTCTCCAGCATCAGCCGCAGCGCCGGCGTGACCGTCTGGCAGCGCGCCGCGGGCGACGGATCGACGGCCCCGGCGAGCTGGAAGAGATGCGCGCGCTCACTCGCGTCGAGGAGCAGCGTGCGGGCCAGCGCGTCCAGGACCTGCACCGACACCTGGATGTCCCGCGCCTGCTCAAGCCACGTGTACCAGGTGACCCCGACCGCGGACAGCTGCGCGATCTCCTCACGCCGCAGCCCGGGAGTACGCCGACGCCGGCCGCGCGGCAGCCCGACCTGCTCGGGGGTGATGCGGGCGCGACGGCTGCGCAGAAAGTCGGCGAGCTCATGCCGCCGGATCTCGGACTCGCGCTTGGGCGACTCGAGCGGGGGCGCCACCTGCCCGGGCCCTCCAGCCTTCGCCTGAGCCGCGGCCTCCGCCTCGGCCCGCGCCCGTCCCTCTGCCGCAGTCGTCGTAGTAATCCGCGCCATCGTGGTCATGCCTCCAGCCTGCCGCGCCACGGAGCCTGTTGCCAGGTAGTCCTTCTACCAGGATAAGGACACTCTGGTACCAGTCTGAGCGCCCGACGACGCTGGTACCCATGACCGGAACCGGGACCCGTTCCCTCTCTGTCGCCACCACCGCCCGCTCCGCCACGGCCCCACCGGAACTCGGCGGACTCGGGCTCTTCACCGTGCTCGTAGGCGCGGCCCTCCCTCTCATCGACTTCTTCATCGTGAACGTCGCCCTGCCCACCATCGGCCACGACCTGGCCGCGGGCGAGGCGCTCCTCGAACTCGTCGTCGCCGGTTACGGACTCGCGTACGCCGTCCTGCTCGTCCTCGGCGGACGGCTCGGCGACCTCTTCGGCCGGCGCAGGCTGTTCCTCGGCGGCATGATCGCCTTCGGCCTGACCTCGCTGGCCTGCGGCCTCGCCCCCGACGCCTGGACCCTTGTGGCCGCGCGCGTCGCGCAGGGCGCCGCGTCGGCCGCGATGCTCCCGCAGGTCCTCGCCACCATCCAGTCGACGACGACGGGCCGGCGCCGGGCGAAGGCCATGGGCCTGTACGGGGCGACGGCGGGCCTGTCCATGGTCGCCGGCCAGATCCTGGGCGGCGTCCTCGTCGCGGCAGACGTGTTCGGGACCGGCTGGCGGTCCGTGTTCCTGGTGAACGTGCCCGTAGTCCTCGTCGGCCTCTTCCTGGCCACCCGCGCCGTCCCCGAGACGCGCTCCCCGCACCCCGAGCCGGTCGACGGCCCCGGCACGGTCCTCCTCGCCGCGTCCCTGCTCACGCTCCTCGCACCCCTGACCGAGGGCAGGGCGGCGGGCTGGCCCCTGTGGACGTGGCTCTCGCTCGCGGTCTTCCCCTTCATCGCGTACGCCTTCTACCAGGTGGAACGCCGTGCGGACCGCCATGGCCGCACCCCACTGGTCCCACCCAGTCTCTTCGCGCTGGTCTCACTGCGCCGCGGCCTGATCATGATCGTGCCGTTCTCCATCGGGTTCAGCGGCTTCATGTTCGTGATCGCAGTGGCGCTCCAGCAGGGCGAACACCTCGGCCCCGTACCGGCGGGCCTGGCCCTCGCGCCCATGGCCGTCGCCTTCTTCGCAGTGTCCCTCGCGGGCCCGCGCCTCATCGCCCGTTACGGCACCCGGATCGTCACCGCGGGCGGCATCGCCCAGGGGGCCGGCGTCGCCCTGATCGCCCTCGCGGCCTGGCGAACCTGGCCCGACCTCGGCGTCCTGGAACTGATGCCGGGCGCCGCACTCGCGGGCGCGGGCCAGGCACTCCAACTCCCCATACTCTTCCGGCTCATCCTGTCCGAGGTACCGGCGTCGCGGGCGGGAGTCGGCAGCGGCGTCATGATCACCACCCAGCAGTCGGCCCTGGCCCTCGGCGTAGCCACACTCGGCTCCCTGTTCCTCACCCTGATCCCAAGCCTGGGCACACGAGACGCGCTGGTAACGACGCTGCTGGTGCAACTGGCAGGCATCGCCCTGACAACGGCACTGAGCTTGAGGCTGCCACGGGTCGTGAGCTGAGCGGGACTACGCGGCGCTGCCCGGAGCTGGCCGAGTGCCCGGGCGCGCCCGGCGCTGCCCGCCGCGTGCCCAGCGCTGCCCGGCGCTGCCCAGCGCTCGCTGCCACCCCTCGCATGACTGACAGGTGACAGGTGACAGGTGACGGATAACGGATGACAGCTGACAGCTGACAGCTGACAGCTGACAGCTGACAGATATTGAAATCTGTCAGCTGTCATGTCATCGTGGATAGGGAGACACCGAACTATCGAACTGGCAGCACCGATCCAAGGAGCCCCCTATGCCCCCCACCTCTCCCACCCTCCACCCCCGTTCCCTAGGCTCCACCGGTCCTCAGGTCTCCGCCATCGGGCTCGGCTGCATGGGGATGTCCGCGCTCTACGGCGAGGCCGACCGGGGCGAGTCCATCGCCACCATCCACGCGGCCCTCGACGCCGGCATCACCCTGCTCGACACCGGGGACTTCTACGCGATGGGGCACAACGAGATGCTGATCGGGGAGGCCCTGCGGACCGCCCCCGCCGCACACCGCGAGAAGGCGCTGACCAGCGTGAAGTTCGGCGCTCTCCGGGACCCGGACGGTGGCTGGTCCAGCTACGACGGCCGGCCGGCCGCTGTGAAGAACTTCGCGGCGTACTCGCTCCAGCGCCTCGGCGTCGACCACATCGACGTATACCGGATCGCCCGGATCGACCCCGACGTACCGGTCGAGGAGACCGTCGGGGCCATCTCCGAG
Source organism: Streptomyces sp. NBC_01003 (assembly GCF_045162695.1). Lineage (NCBI taxonomy): Bacteria > Bacillati > Actinomycetota > Actinomycetes > Kitasatosporales > Streptomycetaceae > Streptomyces > Streptomyces sp. NBC_01003. The sequence continues at coordinate 6,726,425 of NZ_CP108707.1, read as the reverse complement.
CTCGTCGAGAAGGGACACGTCAGGCACATCGGTCTGAGCGAGGTCGGCGCCGACACGATCCGGCGGGCCGCGGCCACCGCCCCCATCTCCGATCTGCAGATCGAGTACTCGCTGATCTCCCGCGGCATCGAGGAGGCGATCCTGCCGGTCGCCCGCGAGCTCGGCATCGGCGTCACGGCGTACGGGGTTCTGTCGCGGGGTCTGATCTCCGGGCACTTCGGCCGGGACCGCAAGCTCGCCGCGAACGACTTCCGCGGAATGAGCCCGCGCTTCCAGGGCGAGAACCTCCAGCACAACCTTGACCTCGTCGAGTCGCTGCGCAAGATCGCCGAGCAGAAGGGCGCCAGCGTCGCGCAGGTCGCCATCGCGTGGGTCCTCAGCCGCGGCGACGACATTGTGCCCCTGGTCGGCGCCCGTCGCAGGGACCGGCTGACGGAGGCGCTCGGCGCTCTCGACGTCACCCTGGACTCGGCGGACCTCGCCGCCATCGAGAAGGCCGTCCCGGCCGGTGCCGCCGCCGGTGACCGCTATCCCGAGGCGCAGATGGCACACCTCGACAGCGAGCGCTGATCTCCGCCCGGTACGGTCGGCATCATGGCAACCGAGACCCTGACCACCGAGCGCATCCTCGAGGCGACCGAGGAGGTGTTGCGCCGGCATGGTCCCGCCAAGGCGAACGTCGTCGACGTGGCCCGCGCGCTCGGCGTCAGTCACGGCAGCGTCTACCGGCATTTCGGTACGAAGGCACAGTTGCGCGAGGCGGTCACGAAGCGCTGGCTCGACCGCACCACGAACGAACTGCAACTGCTGATGACAGATGGCTCGCTGACGTCGCCCGCCATGTTGCGCCAATGGCTCGCGACCCTGTTCGCGGCCAAGCGCCGCAAGGCGGGCGACGATCCGCAGCTTTTCGCCACCTACCAAGTACTGATCAGCGAGAACAGCCGGGTGGTTGAACTCCACGTCGGTGAGCTGATCATGCAGCTCGACCACATCATTCAGGACGGCATCGCCAGCGGGGAGTTCACCCTCCCTCACCCCGACCCCGCTCTGACCGCCCGCGCGGTATTCGACGCGACGAATCGCTTCCACGATCCGGCATACGCGGGTGAGTGGCAGAAGGCCGGCATCGACGAGGAGTTCAGGGCCCTCACGGATCTCGTCCTCCGCGGCCTGAATTCCTGACTGTATCCCCGCACAGCATTCGGCCGGGCCCCGAAAAGGGGTCCGGCCACATAAGGGAACCAACCCCTTAAACGCAGAAAACCCCCGTAACAGGATTCTCATCCGTTACGGGGGTTTTCTTCAAAAATAGTTCGGCGGCGTCCTACTCTCCCACAGGGTCCCCCCTGCAGTACCATCGGCGCTGTGAGGCTTAGCTTCCGGGTTCGGAATGTAACCGGGCGTTTCCCTCACGCTATGACCACCGAAACACTATGAAACTGTCAACCGCACCACGCTCTGTGACAAACGTGGGGTTGTTCGTGGTTTCAGAACCAACACAGTGGACGCGAGCAACTGAGGACAAGCCCTCGGCCTATTAGTACCAGTCACCTCCACCCGTTACCGGGCTTCCAGATCTGGCCTATCAACCCAGTCGTCTACTGGGAGCCTTAACCCCTCAAGGGGGTGGGAATACTCATCTCGAAGCAGGCTTCCCGCTTAGATGCTTTCAGCGGTTATCCTTTCCGAACGTAGCCAACCAGCCATGCCCTTGGCAGGACAACTGGCACACCAGAGGTTCGTCCGTCCCGGTCCTCTCGTACTAGGGACAGCCCTTCTCAATATTCCTACGCGCACAGCGGATAGGGACCGAACTGTCTCACGACGTTCTAAACCCAGCTCGCGTACCGCTTTAATGGGCGAACAGCCCAACCCTTGGGACCGACTCCAGCCCCAGGATGCGACGAGCCGACATCGAGGTGCCAAACCATCCCGTCGATATGGACTCTTGGGGAAGATCAGCCTGTTATCCCCGGGGTACCTTTTATCCGTTGAGCGACGGCGCTTCCACAAGCCACCGCCGGATCACTAGTCCCGACTTTCGTCCCTGCTCGACCCGTCGGTCTCACAGTCAAGCTCCCTTGTGCACTTACACTCAACACCTGATTACCAACCAGGCTGAGGGAACCTTTGGGCGCCTCCGTTACTCTTTAGGAGGCAACCGCCCCAGTTAAACTACCCATCAGACACTGTCCCTGATCCGGATCACGGACCCAGGTTAGACATCCAGCACGACCAGAGTGGTATTTCAACGACGACTCCCCCTGAACTGGCGTCCAGAGTTCAAAGTCTCCCACCTATCCTACACAAGCCGAACCGAACACCAATATCAAACTGTAGTAAAGGTCCCGGGGTCTTTCCGTCCTGCTGCGCGAAACGAGCATCTTTACTCGTAGTGCAATTTCACCGGGCCTATGGTTGAGACAGTCGAGAAGTCGTTACGCCATTCGTGCAGGTCGGAACTTACCCGACAAGGAATTTCGCTACCTTAGGATGGTTATAGTTACCACCGCCGTTTACTGGCGCTTAAGTTCTCAGCTTCGCACACCCGAAAGTGCACTAACCGGTCCCCTTAACGTTCCAGCACCGGGCAGGCGTCAGTCCGTATACATCGCCTTACGGCTTCGCACGGACCTGTGTTTTTAGTAAACAGTCGCTTCTCGCTGGTCTCTGCGGCCACCCCCAGCTCATGAAGTAAATTCAATCACCGGTGATGGCCCCCTTCTCCCGAAGTTACGGGGGCATTTTGCCGAGTTCCTTAACCATAGTTCACCCGAACGCCTCGGTATTCTCTACCTGACCACCTGAGTCGGTTTAGGGTACGGGCCGCCATGAAACTCGCTAGAGGCTTTTCTCGACAGCATAGGATCATCCACTTCACCACAATCGGCTCGGCATCAGGTCTCAGCCTTAATGTGTGACGGATTTACCTATCACACGGCCTACACCCTTACCCCGGGACAACCACCGCCCGGGCTGGACTACCTTCCTGCGTCACCCCATCACTCACCTACTACAAGTCTGGTCCGTCGGCTCCACCACTTTCCTTTCCCCGAAGGGTCCGGAACGGCTTCACGGACTTAGCATCGCCTGATTCAATGTTTGACGCTTCACAGCGGGTACCGGAATATCAACCGGTTATCCATCGACTACGCCTGTCGGCCTCGCCTTAGGTCCCGACTTACCCTGGGCAGATCAGCTTGACCCAGGAACCCTTAGTCAATCGGCGCACACGTTTCTCACGTGTGTATCGCTACTCATGCCTGCATTCTCACTCGTGAACCGTCCACAACTCGCTTCCGCGGCTGCTTCACCCGGCACACGACGCTCCCCTACCCATCACGATCCCCGTTGGGGGTATATATCGCAATGACACGACTTCGGCGGTACGCTTGAGCCCCGCTACATTGTCGGCGCGGAATCACTAGACCAGTGAGCTATTACGCACTCTTTCAAGGGTGGCTGCTTCTAAGCCAACCTCCTGGTTGTCTGTGCGACTCCACATCCTTTCCCACTTAGCGTACGCTTAGGGGCCTTAGTCGATGCTCTGGGCTGTTTCCCTCTCGACCATGGAGCTTATCCCCCACAGTCTCACTGCCGTGCTCTCACTTACCGGCATTCGGAGTTTGGCTAAGGTCAGTAACCCGGTAGGGCCCATCGCCTATCCAGTGCTCTACCTCCGGCAAGAAACACACGACGCTGCACCTAAATGCATTTCGGGGAGAACCAGCTATCACGGAGTTTGATTGGCCTTTCACCCCTAACCACAGGTCATCCCCCAGGTTTTCAACCCTGGTGGGTTCGGTCCTCCACGAAGTCTTACCTCCGCTTCAACCTGCCCATGGCTAGATCACTCCGCTTCGGGTCTTGAGCGCGCTACTGAACCGCCCTATTCGGACTCGCTTTCGCTACGGCTTCCCCA
>NZ_CP108707.1:6080000-6720000 GCF_045162695.1 Streptomyces sp. NBC_01003 | reverse complement strand
TCGACTTGCATGTGTTAAGCACGCCGCCAGCGTTCGTCCTGAGCCAGGATCAAACTCTCCGTGAATGTTTTCCCGTAATCGGGACTACACCACGAGAGCGGAACCGTCGGGAGGAATAATCCCCACGATTCACTGCGTCCTCGCTAGTGCGCCTCACCCCGGTGTGGGAGTGAGGACTTTTTCAAAGGAACCTCCAACCCACCAAAGGTGGGCCGGGGTTGTCAATCTGGCGTTGACTTTTGGCACGCTGTTGAGTTCTCAAGGAACGGACGCTTCCTTTGTACTCACCCGAGAGACTCTCTCAGGCTTTCCTCCGGGCAGTTTCCCTTCGGTCTTGCGTTTCCGACTCTATCAGACTCTTTCGTGTCCGATTTCCTCGGTGCCTTTCAGGTTTCCGCTCCGGCCTTTCGGCTTTCGCGTTTCCCTTTCCGGCGGTTCCGACTCTATCAGATCCTTTCGGGCCTGATTCCCAGTCAGCGGGAGTTTGTCTTCCCGGCTGTTGGGCCGTTCCGACGTCCCAGACTTTAGCGGATTCCCCCGGCGGCTCCTAATCGGGCCACCGAGTCCACCGTGAATTGAATTCGGGCGTACCGAATTCGCTCCCGGTGGGAGATCGTGCTGCTTGTTTGGGTGCCGCTTGAGCGGCGGAGGTGCTGTCGCGGGGCCGACTGGCCGGGTGACAACTCGGAGGACTCTAGGGATCTCCGGTCCCCGTGTCAATTCAACCCTACTGCGGCGCCTGGGCCGACGGGTCCACAGTCGCCTGGTGCTCCTGGGCGAGGTGCTCCTCGGCCTTGAGCCAGGGCAGGAACTGGGCCGGTTTTCGCCAGCCGCAGGTGTCGCATCTGATGGTGCGGCGCGGGCCCGAGCGCTGTACCCGCACCGTGTGCTCCCGGCCGTGCTGGTCCCAGCGGCTGACCTTGCTCGTGGTGGTGTTCGGCAGCATGACGCCTCCTCCGCGGCCCCTGTGGGCGCGCGTTCCGCAAGGAGTGTGCAGCAAGAGCAATATCAACAGGGTGGTTTCTGTGGTGCGTTGTGTGTCTCGCCGGCGTCCACGGCCGCCCGGCAACGACAGAAGCGGCCGAGGAGCGCGATGTGCACGCTCCTGGGCCGCTTCTGTGGTGCGGGACCCCTTAGGGGTTCAGGCCTGGGTTCAGCAGCCGACGAGGCGCGTCGCCAGGTAGCCCTCGATCTGGTCCAGGGAGACGCGCTCCTGCTTCATGGTGTCGCGCTCGCGGACGGTGACGGCGTTGTCGTCGAGGGTGTCGAAGTCGACGGTGACGCAGTACGGCGTACCGATCTCGTCCTGGCGGCGGTAGCGGCGGCCGATGGCGCCCGCGTCATCGAAGTCGATGTTCCAGTTCTGGCGCAGCGCGGTGGCGAGTCCCTTGGCCTTCGGGGACAGCTCCGGGTTGCGGGAGAGCGGGAGGACCGCGACCTTCACCGGGGCGAGGCGGTGGTCGAAGCGCATGACGGTGCGCTTCTCCATCTTGCCCTTGGCGTTGGGCGCCTCGTCCTCGACGTAGGCGTCGAGCATGAAGGCGAGCATGGAGCGGCCGACACCGGCGGCGGGCTCGATGACATACGGGGTGTAGCGCTCGCCGGCTTCCTGGTCGAAGTAGGAGAGGTCCTGGCCCGAGGCCTTGGAGTGCGCGGAGAGGTCGTAGTCCGTGCGGTTGGCGACGCCCTCGAGCTCGCCCCACTCGTTGCCGCCGAAGCGGAAGCGGTACTCGATGTCAGCGGTGCGCTTGGAGTAGTGGGAGAGCTTCTCCGCCGGGTGCTCGAACCAGCGCATGTTCTCCTCGCGCATGCCGAGGCCGGTGTACCAGTTCCAGCGCTGCTCCATCCAGTACTCCTGCCACTTCTCGTCCTCGCCCGGCTTGACGAAGAATTCCATCTCCATCTGCTCGAACTCGCGGGTGCGGAAGATGAAGTTGCCGGGCGTGATCTCGTTGCGGAAGCTCTTGCCCATCTGGGCGATGCCGAACGGCGGCTTGCGGCGAGAGGTCTGCTGGACGCTGGCGAAGTTGGTGAAGATGCCCTGGGCGGTCTCGGGGCGCAGGTAGGCGATGGAGCCGCTGTCCTGCGTGGGGCCGAGGTGCGTGGAGAGCAGGCCCGAGAACTGCTTGGGCTCGGTGAAGGTGCCCTTGTTGCCGCAGTTGGGGCAGTTGAGGTCGGTGAGGCCGTTCTCCGGCAGCTTGCCGTGCTTGGCCTCGTACGCCTCCTCCAGGTGGTCCGCGCGGTACCGCTTGTGGCAGGAGGTGCACTCGGTGAGCGGGTCGGTGAACGTGGCGACGTGACCGGAGGCCTGCCAGACCTCGGTCGCCAGGATCACGGACGAGTCGATACCGACGACGTCCTCGCGCGAAGTGACCATGTAGCGCCACCACTGGCGCTTGAGGTTTTCCTTCAGCTCGACGCCCAGCGGCCCGTAGTCCCAGGCGGCACGCTGGCCGCCGTAGATCTCGCTGCACGGGTAGACGAAGCCACGGCGCTTGCTGAGGCTGACGATGGTGTCGATCTTGTCGGCGGCCACGGTGCTCTCTTCATTACGACGACGACGAAGCGATTGCTGCTTCAGAGCGAATGCGAATGCTTCAGGTTACCGGCGGCGTGGGGCTCCGGATCAAATCGGTTGGGGGTCCGGAGCCCGGGCTGGGGTGGGATGCCCGTTTCGGTGTGATCGCGACGACAGCTTGTTGACAATCGTTTCCAGATTTGTTGAAAATGAGTGTCATGAACGTACGACGCCTCATACCCACCGCCGCCGTCGCCTCCGTGACCGTGCTCGGCATCACGGCCCTGTCGGCCTGCTCCGCCTCCTCGGGTGACGGCAAGAACAGTGACGGCAAGCTCGCGGTGGTGGCGTCGTTCTATCCGATGCAGTACCTCGCGGAGCAGATCGGCGGGGACCACGTCGCCGTCACCAATCTGACCAAGCCCGGCCAGGAGCCGCACGACCTGGAGATCAGCGCCAAGCAAACCGCGCAGCTCCAGGACGCGGGTGTCGCCCTCTATCTCAAGGGCCTCCAGCCGGCCGTCGACGACGCGATCCAGCAGTCCGGGATCAGGACCAAGGTCGATGCCGCCTCCCTGACGCATCTGGAGAAGCACGGCACCGAGGTCGGCGGGCACGCCGAGGAGCACGACCACGAGCACGGCTCGGAGGGCGGCAGCGACCCGCACATCTGGCTGGACCCGGTGAAGTACGCCGAGGTCGCCGAGGGTGTGGGCAAGGCATTCGAGAAGGCCGACCCGGATCACGCGGCGGCGTACAAGAAGAACACCGCGGCGCTGGTCGGCAAGCTCGACGGGCTGAACACGCGGTTCAAGGACGGACTGAAGAACACCGGCTCGAAGGTGTTCATCACGACCCATGCGGCCTTCGGCTATCTGGCCGAGCGGTACGGGCTCACCGAGGAGGCCATCAGCGGTCTCGACCCGGAGAGCGAGCCCAGCGCGGCGCGCGTGAAGGATCTCCAGAGCATGGCGAAGGCCGACGGGGTGACCACGATCTTCTACGAGACGCTCGTCAGCGACAGGACGGCGAAGACCCTCGCGGGCGACGCGCATCTCAAGACCGATGTGCTCGACCCGCTCGAGGGCATCACGGACAAGTCCAAGGGCGACGACTACATCCAGGTGATGGATTCGAATCTGAAGGCCCTGCAGACGGCGCTCGGCGCCAAGTGACCACGGAGGACAGCGGCATGGACGCATCGGTGAAGGCCGGCGAGCCCGTCATAGCCCTGCGCAACGTGACGGCCGAGCTCGGCTCGCGTCCCGTGCTGCGCGGCATCGATCTGACGGTGCGCCGCGGTGAGGTCGTGGCCCTGCTCGGCGCCAATGGTTCGGGCAAGTCGACGGCCGTCCGTACGGTGATCGGGCAGGTGCCGGTCAGCAGCGGCGAGGTCGAGATCTTCGGTACGCCACGGCGGCGGTTCCGGGACTGGGCGCGGGTCGGGTACGTGCCGCAGCGGACGACCGCCGCGGGCGGTGTGCCGGCCACGGTCACCGAGGTCGTGTCCTCGGGGCGGCTGTCGCGGGCCCGGTTCGGGCTGCTGCGCAAGGCCGACCGTGAGGCGGTGCGCCGGGCGCTGGACCTGGTCGGGATGGCCGACCGTGCCAAGGACTCGGTGGACGCGCTCTCCGGCGGCCAGCACCAGCGCGTGCTGATCGCGCGTGCCCTGGCCTCCGAGCCCGAACTGCTGATCATGGACGAGCCCATGGCGGGCGTCGACCTGGCGAGCCAGGAGATCCTCGCTCAGACGCTGCGGGCGCAGGTCGCGGCCGGTGCCTCCGTGCTGCTCGTCCTGCACGAGCTGGGTCCCCTGGAGCCGCTGATCGACCGCGCGGTCGTGCTGCGCGACGGCTGTGTCCTGCACGACGGGCCACCGCCCGAGGCGGTGGGCCAGCACGCGCTGCCGGGCCACGACCACGTCCACCCGCACACCTCCGATCTCACCCCCGTACGCACAGGACTGCTGAGCTGACATGGAATTCCTCGACTCCGCCTTCATGCAGCGGGCCCTCCTCGCCGCGGTCCTGGTCGGCATCACCGCCCCCGCGATAGGCATCTATCTCGTCCAGCGCAGGCAGGCCCTGATGGGCGACGGCATCGGCCATGTCGCGATGACGGGCGTCGGCCTCGGCTTCCTGCTCTCCACGTCGCCCGTGTGGATGGCGATGGCCGTCTCCGTGGTCGGCGTGGTGATCATGGAGCTGATCCGTTGGTACGGGAAGACGCGCGGCGACATCGCGCTCGCGATGCTCTTCTACGGGGGTATGGCGGGCGGCGTGATGCTGATCAACCTCGCCCCCGGCGGCTCCACGGCGAATCTGCAGAGCTATCTCTTCGGTTCGCTGTCGACGGTCTCGCAGAGCGACCTCGTGGCGATCTGTGTCCTCGCCGGGTTCGTCGCCCTGGTCACGATCGGTCTGCGTCGGCAGCTGTTCGCGGTCAGCCAGGACGAGGAGTTCGCCCGGGTCACCGGCCTGCCGGTGCGCGTCCTGAACCTGCTCGTCGCGGTGACCGCGGCGGCGACCGTCACCGTCGCGATGCGCGTCGTGGGCCTGCTCCTCGTGTCGGCGCTGATGGTGGTCCCGGTGGCGGCGGCGCAGCAGCTGACGCGGAGCTTCGCGGCGACGTTCGCGATCGCCGTCGCCATCGGCGTCACCACTACGCTGGGCGGCACCATCACCAACTACTACGTCGAGATCCCGCCCGGCGCGACGATCGTGCTGCTGACCATCGCGGCGTTCATCGTCTTCAGCGTGATCGCCACGCCGCTGGCCAGGCGCAGGGCGCGGGCCGCGGCGAGCGCGGCCGGTGACCCGGCGGAGTGCGCGATTCCGGGCCGGATCCCCGGTCAGGCCGGGGCCAAGGTCTGACCCGGGCACCGCGCGGCCTGGCACAATGGGCCGCCGGCAGTAAATCCGAGGAGGCAACAGTGGGAGCCCCGGTTCGAGGCAGGTCGACCCGCCAGCGTGCGGCCGTGGCGGCGGCGCTCGACGAGGTGGACGAGTTCCGCAGTGCCCAGGAGCTCCACGACGTCCTCAAGCACAAGGGTGACTCGGTGGGTCTGACGACCGTCTACCGCACCCTGCAGTCCCTCGCCGACGCGGGCGAGGTCGATGTCCTGCGCACGTCCGACGGCGAGGCCGTCTACCGGCGCTGCTCCAGCGGCGAGCACCACCATCACCTGGTGTGCCGGGTGTGCGGCAAGGCGGTCGAGGTCGAGGGGCCGGCCGTGGAGAAGTGGGCCGAGGCGATCGCCTCGGAGCACGAGTATGTGAACGTGGCGCACACGGTGGAGATCTTCGGTACGTGCTCGGAGTGCGCGCGGGCCGCCGCGGAGTGCTGAGCGCCGTTTTTCTCTCGCGTGCCGTTTTTCTCTCGCGTGCTGTGGGGGGTACTTCCGAGTACCCCCCACAGCCGTTTGATCAGCTGTTGGCGATCTGTTCCTCGTTCGGGATGGCGCCGCCGAAGCGGCGGTCCCGGGAGGCGTACTCGAGGCAGGCGCGCCACAGGTCGCGGCGGTCGAAGTCGGGCCACAGGACGTCCTGGAAGACCATTTCGGCGTAAGCGCTCTGCCACAGCAGGTAGTTGGAGGTGCGCTGCTCGCCGCTGGGGCGCAGGAACAGGTCGACGTCCGGCATGTCCGGGTAGTAGAGGTACTTCGCGAAGGTCTTCTCGCTCACCTTCGACGGGTCGAGGCGGCCCGCCTTGACGTCCTCGGCGATGGCCTGCGCGGCGTCGGCGATCTCGGCGCGGCCGCCGTAGTTCATGCAGAAGTACAGGGTCAGCTTGTCGTTGCCCTTGGTCTGCTCCTGGGAGATCTCCAGCTCCTGGGCGACCGACTTCCACAGCTTGGGCATGCGGCCCACCCAGCGCACCCGTACGCCCAGTTCGTCGAGCTGGTCGCGGGTCTTGCGGATGAAGTCGCGGTTGAAGTTCATGAGGAAGCGGACCTCGTCGGGTGAGCGCTTCCAGTTCTCCGTGGAGAAGGCGTAGAGCGAGATGGCGCCGACGCCCATCTCGATCGCGCCCTGGAGGACGTCCATGACGCGCTCGGCGCCGACCTTGTGGCCCTCGGTGCGCGGCAGTCCGCGCTCCTTCGCCCACCGGCCGTTGCCGTCCATGACGATGGCGACGTGCTCCGGTACCAGCTCGCCGGGGATCTTCGGCGGCCGCGCGCCCGTCGGGTGCGGTTCGGGCGTCTTGTACTCACGGCGGGACCGTCCGAGGATTCCGCGACGTGCCATGTGGGCTCTCCCCTAGCTCAGTTCTAGCTTTTCTCTACGTAACGCAGGGAGCGCAGTCCGCGCTCCAGGTGCCAGTGCAGATACGCCGACACCAGTCCGCTGCCCTCTCTGACGAAGCGTGCCTCGCACGCGTCCGCCGTCTCCCAGTCGCCGGTCAGGAGCGCGCCGAGGAGGATGAGAGCCTGCGGTGAGGGTACGACGCTGCCCGGTACCCGGCAGTCGACGCAAACCGAGCCGCCCGCGCCGACGGAGAAGAACCGGTTGGGGCCCGGGAGGCCGCACTTCGCGCAGTCGCCGAAACTCGGGGCATAGCCGTTCACGGCGAGGGAGCGCAGCAGGAAGGCGTCGAGGACGAGGTGGGGTTCGTGCTCGCCCCTGGAGAGGGTCCGCAGTCCGCCGACCAGGAGGAGGTACTGCTGGACGGCCGGCTCGCCCTCGTGGTCGGTGAAGCGTTCCGCGGTCTCCAGCATGGCGGTGCCGGCGGTGTAGCGGGCGTAGTCGGTGACGATGCCGCCGCCGTAGGGGGCGATGGTCTCGCTCTGGGTGCACAGGGGCAGCCCGCGCCCGATCAGCTCGCTGCCCCGGGCGAAGAACTGCACGTCGACGTGCGAGAAGGGCTCGAGCCGCGCCCCGAACTTGGACTTGGTCCGCCGCACACCACGCGCCACGGCGCGCACGCGCCCGTGATTGCGGGTGAGCAGCGTGATGATGCGGTCCGCTTCGCCCAGCTTCTGGGTGCGCAGCACGACGCCGTCATCGCGGAACAGGCTCATCGCGCGCCGCCACGGGTGTCCGGCTGGAGGTACGGGGGTCGCCCCCCGGGAGAAAACAGCATGATGCGGTCCGCTTCGCCCAGCTTCTGGGTGCGCAGCACGATGCCGTCATCGCGGAACAGACTCATCGCGCGCCGCCACGGGTGTCCGGCTGGAGGTACGGGGGTCGCCCCCCGGGAGAAAACAGCATGATGCGGTCCGCTTCGCCCAGCTTCTGGGTGCGCAGCACGATGCCGTCGTCGCGGAACAGGCTCATGCGCCTATTCTCGCCTACGCCGAAGGGGTGGGGGCCGGGGACCTACGAAGGGGTGCGGTCAAGGGACCTCCCAAGGTGGAGTCAAGGTGGAGTCAGGGGACCTCGCCGCGGCTCCTCGCGTTCGCATAGGCCGTTGCCGCCCGCAGCCGCTCGGAAGTCGTCGCCACTCGCACCGTGTCCGGGGCACAGTCCCATTCGCGGCCGCCTCCGAAGGGCCGGAGCTGTACGTACGGACCCTCGTGCCCCATGACCCGGCCCACCTGTCCGGTGCTGATGTCGACGGCGTAAGAACCGATTGGCGGCTTCATCGGCGTTGGCTCCTGTCCATACGTTCCGTGCGTTTCCCGGCGGGCGGCGGCGTCAACCGAAACAACGGCCCCATTCCACGAGCAGACACGGGACGTGGCGCTGAATCGTCGGCGGGGTGACGCGAGAGGCAATTCCCGACCTCCGCGCGGGTATTCGCCCAGCCCTTCCCGCACCTCCGATCGCATGCCCGGGCTACCGTTCCGCCCACGTCAGGTGGCTCCCCGCCGCCGTCGGATTTCACGCTTCCCGCCCCGGCGGGTACGCGCGCCAATTAGAGTGGGAACGACCTCTGAGCTCTATGTAGCGAGGCCGAATTCGAACACCCTATTCGGAACTGGGATGCTCGATGCTGTTTGAAGCCGGGGGAATGTGTGCGCGTAACTCCACAGATATCCAGCGCGCTCACTCGACGCCTCTCGTCTCCTGTTCCGCGCGCGCTTCGATGCCCCGGAAGTGATGGGCCATGGCCCGCTGCGCGCCGACGGCATCCTGGGCGCGCAGGGCGGTGACGATGTCGCGGTGGCGGCTGACGGTGACGTCGGGATCGGGGTCGCTGGACCAGGAGCGCGCGCCGGCGACGCGGTCGAAGACGTTCCAGAACGCGCCGAGGAGCTGCGGGATCAGCTCGTTGCCCAGCGAGCCGTAGAGGGTCTCGTGGAAGTCCCTGTCGAGGTCGGCGAAGGGCTCGTCGACCTGACCCGCGGCGGCCATTTTCCGGACGATGTCGTCGAGCCGGTCGAGGATCTCCGGTGGGAGCGGGGCCGCGGCGACCCTGCGGATCAGGCCTTCCTCGAGGATCTCGCGGACCTGGAGGATCTCGGCGAGGGCGTGCGCGTCGGCGGCGGGGCGCAGCAGGGTACGGAAGGTGAGGCCGTCGGCGAGCGGGGTGAGGGAGGCCTGGCCGACGTAGGTGCCGTAGCCGTGTCTGATCTCGACGATGTCGAGTGCCTGGAGTGCCTTGAGGGACTCGCGTACGGAGTTCCTGCTGACGCCGAGCGATTCCATCAGCTCGGCCTCGGTGGGCAGCAGTTCGCCGGGCCGCAGCCCTCTGTCCAGGATGAGCTGTGTGACCGCGCGCTGGACCTGCTGGCTGACGCGGCGGTGCCGGATCGCCGGATTCCTGGGCTCCTCAGACATGCGCCGCATCGTAGGCGCAGCAGACGTCCCACGTCCCATGTCGGGACCAAACTTCTTCCCGCCCGCCGCCCGGGGCTCTCCAAGCTTCCCTCCGGGCTTCTCTGCGCGATCTCTTGACCGGCCCTCCCGGCGCTCTTATGGTCACGTCGCTACCAAGACGTAGGACGTTGGATCTCCCGCGCATCTCCCTCTCTGGAGGCACCATGAGCGACCACGAGCCGACCGGCCGCCGATCTTTCCTCAAGTACACCGGCGCCCTCGGCGCGGCCGCTGCCATCTCCACCTCCCTGTCGGCCTGTTCGTCCGGGCCGAAGTCCACCAACGACACGGGCGGCGGCAAGGGCGGCGGATCCTCGCTGACCGCGGTCATCGGGTACGGCAACGACGGAAGCTGGGACCCGACGCAGACCGCGTCGGCCTTCGCCATGGCCGGCAACCAGCACATCTACGAGGGTCTCCTCGACACCGACCCGATCACGCGCGAGCCGTACGCGGCGCTCGCCACGAAGGTGCCGACGGACGCCGAACTGGCCACCACATCCTGGAAGTTCACCCTGCGCGCGGGCGCCAAGTGGCACGACGGCAAGCCCGTCACGGCGGACGACGTCGTGTTCGTCTTCGACCGGATCCTCGACCCGGGCACGCAGTCGCTGGCCAAGGGGTTCTTCGAGAGCTGGCTCAAGGAGGTCAGGAAGACGGGCGACGACTCCGTCGAGCTCGTCCTCAAGTTCCCGTTCCCCGACGGGGCCGCGCGGCTGACCCTCGCAAAGATCATGCCGAAGCACGTGTTCTCGAAGCCGGGCGCGTGGGACGACGCGACCAAGGGCAAGGCGGTGGGCTCGGGCCCGTACCGGCAGACCTCGCACCAGCCGAAGACGAACACCACCTTCGAGGCGTATCCGGACTACAACGGGCCGCTCAAGGCTTCGTTCAAGAAGATGAACTGGCTGACCATCGTGGACGCGGCACCCCGCGTCGCGAAGATCTCCGGCGCCAGCGCGGACGCGCAGATAGCCGACAACATCCCGTACGCGAACATCGCCCAGCTGAAGAAGGGCGGCCTCACCGTCGAGGGCGGGGCCGGGATGAACAACCTCTTCCTGATGTTCAACACCGCGCACAAGCCGTTCGACGACGTGCGGGTGCGTCAGGCGCTGCACTACGCCATCGACAAGCAGAAGATGATCGAGGTGGCGCTCAAGGGGCACGGGAAGGGCGCGAGTTCGTTCCTGAACGAGGGCAACCCCGACCACCGGCCGGCGAAGACGGTGTACGACTACGACCCCGAGAAGGCGAAGAAGCTCCTCAAGGACGCCGGGGTGAGCGGGCTCTCGATCTCCCTGATGTCCGTCAACGTGTCGTGGATCATGGACTGTCTGCCGACGATCAAGGCGTCGTGGGACGCGATCGGCGTGAAGACGACGCTCGACCCGCAGGAGACCACGGCCGTCTTCACGAAGATGGACCAGAAGAAGGACTACCAGATCGTGGCGGCCGCCTCGAACCCCAACCAGTTCGGGCTCGACGCGGACCTGATCATGCACTACAACTACGGCCCCTCGAACCTGTGGATGGGCTACGCGCGCTGGGCGGGCAGCTCCGACGCCAAGAACCTCTTCAAGCTGATGGACCAGGCCACGCGCGAGCCGAACCCGGCGAAGAAGAAGACGATGATCCAGGAGTACATCGACATCGTCGCCGAGCAGGCCGTGCTCTACCCGGTCGTGCACAACGAGCTGATGACGGCCTGGGACCCGAAGAAGATCACCGGCGTGCAGGCGCAGCCCTATCCCGGGATCAACGTGCTCAAGGCCAAGCCCGCGTAACGCGGCTTTCTCGCAAGGGAGTTCGTGCCCGTGGTCGTGATCGCCAGAATTCTGGCCCGCCGCCTGGTCCTGCTCGTGCCGCTGCTGCTCGGCATCGTCCTGTTCGTGTTTCTCGTGATGCGGTTCTCGGACAGCGATCCGGCGTCGGCGTTCTTCCAGGGCGCCAATCCGACGCCTCAGCAGCTGCACGACTTCCGGGAGCGCAACGGGCTGCTCGATCCGCTGCCCGTGCGCTACTTCCACTTCGTGGGCGATCTCGTCCGGGGCGACATGGGCGTCAGCGCCCTGACCCGGCAGCCGGTGGTCGACCAGGTGACCACCGCGCTGCCGCTGACCCTCCAACTGACGTTCCTCGGCCTCGCGGTCGCGGTCGTCGTGTCCCTGGTGCTCGGCGTCACGGCGGCCATCCACCGCGACCGGCTCCTCGACCAGGTCATCCGTGTCGTGTCGCTGACGGGGGTGGCGGCGCCCGGGTTCTGGCTGGCGCTGCTGATGATCCAGTATCTGGCGGTCGGGCAGGGCTGGTTCCCGACCGGCGGCTACATCAACCCGGCGGACTCCTTCACCGGCTGGCTCAAGTGCATGACACTCCCGGCGCTGTCGCTGTCCCTGCCGGTCGCGGCGCAGCTGACGCGCATCGTGCGTACGGCGGTGGTCGAGGAGCTGGACAAGGACTACGTCCGTACGGCGATCGGCAGCGGTCTTCCGCCGGTCGTCGTGGTGGGGCGCAACGTGCTGCGCAACGCCCTGATCAATCCGCTGACCGTGCTCGGACTGCGGGTCGGGTATCTGCTGGGCGGGGCGGTCGTCACGGAGACGATCTTCTCCCTGCCGGGGATGGGGAAGCTGATGATCGACGCGGTGAAGAACGGTGACCCGGCGGTCGTCCAGGGCGTCGTCCTGACGACGGCCGTCGGGTTCGTCGTCGTCAACCTCGCCATCGACATCCTGTATCTGATGGTCAACCCGCGGCTCAGGGGGGCGCAGAGCTAGATGGTCACCTCCCGTAAAGCGCTCGCCGAGGCGCTGTCCCGGCCGGGCATCCGGCTGCGGTCCCTGCGCCGGCTGCCCGTCCTGTCCCGGATCGCGGTCGCCGTCGTCGCCGTCGTCGTCCTCATGGCGCTGTTCGCACCGCTGCTCGCACCCCATGACCCGCTCGACCAGCAGTCGCAGACCGACGGCACCGGGCACCCGTCGGGCGGTCACTGGATGGGCCAGGACAGCCTGGGCCGCGACATCCTCAGCCGGCTGATGTACGGGGCGCGCTGGTCGCTCGCCATCGGGCTCGGCGCGACGCTGCTCGCGCTCGTGGTGGGCGCGGTGCTCGGCGCGATCGCGGCGACGTCGCGCAAGGCGGTCGACGAGACGCTGATGCGCTGCCTCGATGTCGTGATGGCGTTCCCCGGGATCGCTCTGGCGGCGGTCCTCGTCGCCGTGTTCGGCGGCGGTATCCCCGTACTGATCTGCGCGATCGCGTTCCTGTTCACTCCGCCGGTCGCCCGGGTCGTACGGGCCAACGTGCTCGACCAGTACGGCGAGGACTATGTGACGGCGGAGCGGGTGATCGGGGCGCGGACGCCGCACATCGTGCTGCGGCACGTCGCGGTCAACTGCGCTGCGCCTGTGCTGGTGTTCTGCACGGTGCAGGTCGCGGAGGCCATCGTCTTCGAGGCGTCGCTGTCGTTCATCGGGGCGGGGGTCCGGCCGCCCGACCCGTCGTGGGGCAGTGTCATCGCGGACGGCAAGAACATGGTCCTGATCGGGGGCTGGTGGGCGACCGTCTTCCCCGGCCTGCTGATGCTGCTCACCGTGCTGGCGCTCAACATCCTGTCCGAGGGCGTGTCCGACGCGTGGGCCGCGCCCGCCGCGCGGGACGTGTCCGGCGCGGAGGCGGACCGCCTCGAAGCGCCGAAGCCCGGCAGCGGCACCGTCCCCGAACTGCCCGGACTCACCGAGGCCGCCGCCCGGCTGAGGTCCCGCGCCCGGCCGCTGCCCGAGGGCGACCCAGTCCTCCAGGTCACCGATCTCGCCATCGGCTTCGACGCGCGGCACGGCGGCGTGGACATCGTCGACGGCATCACCTTCGACGTACGCCCCGGTGAAGTGCTCGGCCTGGTCGGCGAGTCGGGGTGCGGCAAGTCGCTGACCGCGCTGACCGTGATGGGGCTCGAACCCAAGGGCGCGCGGATCCGCGGCCGGGTCACCTTCGACGGCCAGGAACTGATCGGCCGCTCGATGGGGGCCAGGCGCCGCCTCCTCGGCCACGACATGGCGATGATCTACCAGGACGCCCTGTCCTCGCTGAACCCGGCGATGACCGTGCGCTCCCAGCTCAAGCAGGTCGTGCGCCGCGGCGGCCGGCGCACCCCGGCCGAGCTGCTCTCCCTCGTCGGCCTCGACCCCGAGCGGACCCTGCGCAGCTACCCGCACGAGCTGTCGGGCGGCCAACGCCAGCGCGTCCTGATCGCGATGGCCCTGTCCCGCAGCCCGAAGCTGATCGTCGCCGACGAGCCGACGACCGCGCTCGACGTGACCGTGCAGGCGCAGGTCATCGAGCTGCTGCTGCGGCTGCGCGAGGAGCTGGGCTTCGCGCTGATCCTCGTCTCGCACGACCTGGCGCTCGTCGCCGACGTCACGGACCGGGTGGTCGTGATGTACGGCGGGCAGATCGTGGAGACGGGCGTGACGGCGGACCTCGTCGAGGCGCCCACCCACCACTACACGCGCGGCCTGCTCGGCTCGGTCCTCTCGCTGGAGACGGCGGCGGACCGGCTGACGCAGATCCGGGGCGTCGTGCCGTCGCCGGCCGACTTCCCGGCGGGCTGCCGGTTCGCCGACCGGTGCCCGATGGTGAGCGAGGTGTGCCGGACGACGGCGCCCGATCTGCTCGGCGGCCGGCGGCATGCGTCGGCCTGTCACCATCCGGCGGTGGTCCCGCCGCCCACGGTTCCGGCTCCCCGGGGAAGCGAGGTTGTCAAGTGACGGATCCCGTGGCCGAGTTGAGGAATGCCCACGTGGTGCACCGGGCCCGCTCCGGCGGCCTGTTCGCCCGCGACCGGGTGTACGCCCTCACCGGCGCCGACCTGTCCGTGGCGCCCGGCGAGACGGTCGGTGTGGTCGGCGAGTCCGGCTGCGGCAAGTCGACGCTCGCCAAGGTCCTCGTGGGGGTGCAGCGCCCGACGTCCGGCACAGTCGTCGTGGACGGCCGCGACCTGTGGACCATGAAGCCGGGCGAGCGGCGCGCCACCGTCGGCGAAGGCGTCGGCATGATCTTCCAGGACCCGTCGACCGCCCTGAACCGGCGCCTGACCGTCCGCCAGATCCTGCGCGACCCCCTCGACGTCCACCACCGTGGCACGCCCGCCGCGCGCGAGGAGCGCGTACGGGAGCTGATGTCCCTGGTCGGACTGCCGAGCGCGCTCGCCGGGGCGCTGCCCGGGCAGTTGTCGGGCGGGCAGCGCCAGCGCGTGGCGATCGCCCGTGCCCTCGCCCTCGAACCAGCCCTGGTCGTGGCGGACGAGCCGACGAGCGCGCTCGACGTGTCGGTGCGGGCGCAGATCCTGAATCTGCTGCTCGACCTGAAGGAACGCCTCGGTCTCGCCCTCGTGTTCGTCTCGCACGACATCCAGACCGTGCGGCGCATGAGCGACCGCGTGATCACGATGTATCTGGGCCGGATCGTGGAGGAGTCGCCGTCCGAGGACGTGCTCGACCGGGCCAGGCACCCGTACACCCGCGCGCTGTTCTCGGCGACACCCGGGCTGCTCGACCCGATCGACCCGATTCCGCTGGTCGGCCCGGTACCGTCGGCGACGCATCCGCCGAGCGGCTGCCCGTTCCGTACGCGGTGCTGGAAGGCCGACGCGGTGTGCGCGGAGGCGATGCCGGAGTTCGAGGCGGGCGGTGACGGGCACCGGTTCCGCTGCCACCATCCCGTGCGCGAGGGCCAGTCCACGCACGAACTCGTCCAGGAGGTCTCATGACACCACGCACCCCGCTGGCCGGAGTCGTCCCGCCCGTCTGCACTCCCCTGACCCCGGACAACGAGGTGGACGTCGCTTCCCTCGTACGCCTTGTCGACCACCTCGTCGCGGGTGGTGTCGACGGGCTCTTCGTGCTCGGCTCGACGAGCGAGGCGGCCTTCCTGCCCGACCGGCACCGCAAAGTGGTCATCGACACCGTCGTCGGTCATGTCGCCGGCCAGCTGCCCGTCCTGGCCGGGGCGATCGACATGGCGACGCTGCGCGTCCTCGACCACGCCCGTACGGCGGCGGAGGCCGGCGCGGACGGGATCGTCGCGACGGCGCCGTTCTACACGCGCACCCACCCGGCAGAGATCGCCCGCCACTTCCGGCTCCTGGCCCAGCGCTGCGGCCGGCCGGTCTTCGCCTACGACCTCCCGGCGTCGGTGCACTCCAAGCTGGGCGCGGACCTCGTGCTCGACCTGGCCGCCGACGGGACGCTCGCCGGCCTGAAGGACTCCAGCGGTGACGAGGGCGCGTTCCGCGAGGTCCTCATCGGGGCGCGCTCCCGCGCCGACATCACGGGGTTCAGCGTCCTGACCGGGTCGGAGCTGACCGTGGACTCGGCGCTCGCGATGGGGGCGGACGGGGTGGTGCCGGGTCTCGGGAACGTCGACCCGGCCGGGTACGCGCGGCTGTACGCGTACTGCCGGGACGGTGACCGGGAGCGGGCGCGGATCGAGCAGGAGCGGCTGTGTGCGCTGTTCCAGATGGTGCGGGTGGGGGATCCGGCGCGGATGGGCGGGAGTTCGTCCGCCCTCGGGGCGTTCAAGGCGGCCCTTTATCTGCGGGGCGTGATCGACTGCCCGGTGACGGCTGCTCCGCAGATTCCGTTGTCCGCGGGCGAGGTCGAGCGGGTCGGGAAGTTTCTGGCCGGGGCTGGGTTGCTGTAGGGGCGTTCCCTCTCCCCCGGCCCGCCCCTTCCCGACTGCATCGATGTGCGGCTCCGCCGCGTGGCCTGGGGCTGTGGCCCCAGACCCCGCTCCTCAAGCGCCGGAGGGGCTGGATCGGGGCGGCGGGGCCGCTGTAGCCGCGCGTTCAGGCGCCGCCCGGCTCGATGAGGCCCGACTCGTAGGCCACGATGACGAGTTGGGCCCTGTCGCGCGCACCCAGCTTGCCCATGATGCGGCTCACGTGCGTCTTCACCGTGAGAGGGCTGAGGCCGAGGACGTCGGCGGCCTCCGTGTTGGTGAGGCCGCGCGCCACGAGGGTCAGGACCTGGCGCTCGCGGCCGGTGAGTGCGGCGAGGCCGGGCGGGACGGGACCGGGTTCGGCCGGGGCGCGCAGGACGCGGGCGATCAGGCGGGCCGTGGGACCGGGCGAGAGCAGGGACTCACCGGCGGCGACGGTGCGGATGGCGTCGAGGAGTTCGGCGGGCTTGGTGTCCTTGACGAGGAATCCGGACGCGCCCGCCCGCAGCGCCTCGACGACGTGTTCGTCGGTGTCGTACGTCGTCAGCATCAGGACCTTGACGCCCGCGAGGTCCTCGTCGGCGGCGAGCAGGCGGGTCGCCTCGATGCCGTCGAGGTCGGGCATGCGGATGTCCATGACGATCAGGTCGGCGCGGCGTGTGCGGGCCTGTTCCACGGCCTCGCGGCCGGTGCCGGCCTGGCCGACGACCTCCATGTCGGGCGCGGACTCGACGAGCATCGCGAACGCGGCCCGTACGAGGGTCTGGTCATCGGCGAGGAGTACGCGCACGGGCTGGGGCTCGGTCACGGGTGTCCCCCGGTCGGCAGGACCGCCGCGACTTCGAATCCGCCCTGGGCGCGCGGCCCGGCGTCGAGGGTGCCGCCGACGCTGCGGGCCCGCTCGCGCATGCCGAGCAGGCCGAAGCCCGGGGGTCGGTCGGGTTCGGGGCCGGGGTCGGGCGAGGGCGGGGGTGCGCCGTCGTCCGCGATGCGCAGGTGGAGGGCGTCGCCCCGGCTGCGGATGCCGACGCGGACGGTGAGTCCGGGGCCGCCGTGCCGGACGGCGTTCGTGAGGGCCTCCTGGACGATGCGGTAGGCCGCGGCGCCCACGGCGGGCGGTGCCTCCATGTTCTCGACGGACAGATCGACGGTGGCTCCGGCGGTGCGGGCGGCCTCGGCGAGGTCGGGCAGCCCGTCGAGCCCGGGGAGCGGGCCGCGGCTGTCGTCGGGGCCGGCGCGCAGCACTTCGAGGGTGGCGCGCAGTTCGCCGCGTGCGGTGCGGCAGGTCTCGGCGATGTCGTCGAGCGCCTTGGCCACGGCGGCGCGGTCCAGGCGGTCCGGGTCGGCCTGCAGGACGTGGGCGGCCACCGACGTCTGGACTCCGACGAGGGTAATGCTGTGGGCGAGCAGGTCGTGCAGGTCGCGGGCGACGCGCAGCCGCTCCTCCGCGACCCGGCGCCGCGCCTCCTCCTCGCGGGTCCGTTCGGCCCGCTCGGCGCGCTCCACGACCGAGGCGACGTACTGGCGGTGGACGCGGACGATGACGCCGACCAGGAGGAACGCGACGATCCAGCCGGAGATCCGCAGCGCCTCCTTGCCCTCGGTCATGCCCTCCGCGAACTTGACGCCGAGCATGATGCCGAGGACGCCGGCGCCGAGGAACAGGGTGCGCAGGGTGCGGCCTGTCGCGGCGATCGTGTAGAGGGCGGTCAT
Source organism: Streptomyces sp. NBC_01003 (assembly GCF_045162695.1). Lineage (NCBI taxonomy): Bacteria > Bacillati > Actinomycetota > Actinomycetes > Kitasatosporales > Streptomycetaceae > Streptomyces > Streptomyces sp. NBC_01003. The sequence goes on along the minus strand of NZ_CP108707.1, from coordinate 6,702,288 downwards.
GGAGACGATCATCGGCGCGGTGTGGTTGTAGTCGAGCGCGTGGTACGGGGCGACGCAGACGACGAGGCCGAGGAACGCCCGCACTGGCGCCCGCCGCCTGAACGCCGACGGGACGTGCGCGGCCAGGAGCAGGGCCCAGCCGAGCGCGTCGGGGTGACGGCCGTTGCCGCTCGTCGTCAGGGCGATCACGACGGCGGCGACCGCCGCGGCGGCGGCCAGGAGAACGTCCTCGCGCAGGGTCCGGGCGGCGCTGACGTCGCGCCGGCCGAGGCCCGGGACCAGGATGTGTTTGACGTCCACCGGTTCATCTTCCGTCAGGAGGGCGCGGAGGACGCCCCTCCGGGAAGAGAGGGGCGCTGTGGGGTCCGCGGGGCGGTCAGGGTGCGGGCGCGAGGGTGCGTTCCGGTTCCTGGGCCGGTGGCAGGGGCTGCGGGTTCCTGGACAGCGGCCCGGGCCACCACACCGTACGGCCGAGGGCCATGCTCGCCGACGTCACCAGGTACGTACGGACGAGGAACGTGTCCAGGAGCACGCCGACCGCGATGACGAAGCCCATCTCGACGAGCGACACCAGCGGCATGTTGGTGAGGACCGAGAACGTCGCGGCGAGGACGAGTCCGGCCGACGCGATCACCCCTCCCGTGGTGCGCAGCGCGGTCAGCGCGGCGGCTCCCGGTTCGGCGCCCGCGAGGGACTCCTCGCGCATGCGGTGCATCAGGAAGATGCCGTAGTCGACGCCGAGGGCGACGAGGAACACGAAGGTCAGCAGGCCGAGTCCGGGGTCGGTGCCCTGGAAGCCGAACAGCGGCTCGAAGACGAGTCCGGCGATGCCGAGGGAGGCGCCCCACACGGCGACGACCGCGGCGAGCAGGATCAGCGGCGCGACGAGGCTGCGCAGCAGCACGACGAGGATCAGCAGGACGGCGGCCAGGACGATCGGCACGACGACCTTGCGGTCACGGGAGTTGGTGTCCTTCAGGTCGAGCTGCTGGGCGCTCGGTCCGCCGACGTACGAACCCTTGCCGTCGAGCCGGTCGCGCAGGGTCTCGATGGTGGTGGTCTCGCCCGTGGACTGGGGCGGGGAGGAGGCGGTGACGGAGATCTCCGTCCAGCCGTGTCCGCTGCGCACCTGCTCGGCGGCGGCGACCCCGGGCACGTCGCGCGCGGTGGCGAGCGTCCGGCCGGCGCGGCCCGTCGGGGTGATCACGCTGATGGGCTGAGTGCCGCGCTCGGGGTAGGCGGCGGCGAGGGTCTGCATCGCGACGACGGAGTCCGGCTTGTCGGTGAAGGTGTCCTCCTGTTTGAGGCTGCCGGGCAGGCTGAACACGCCGAGCGCGAGCGCCCCGAGGAGCAGGGCGCCGGAGGCGAGGACGGTCAGCGGCCTGCGCCCGGCCGAGCTGCCCATCGCCGCGAACAGGGACCTGCGGGCCTTGGGCGTGGAGCCGTACGCAGGGACGAGCGGCCAGAACACGCGCCGCCCGAGCAGGACAAGGACGGCGGGCAGCAGCGTCAGCATGGCGAAGAGCGCGCACAGGACGCCCACGGCGCCGAGCGGTCCCATGCCGCGGCTGCTGTTGAGGTCGGCGGCGAGCAGGCAGAACAGGCCGACGGCGACGGTCCCCGACGAGGCTAGGACGGCGGGCCCGCAGCCGCGCAGGGCGGCGCGCATCGCGTCGTGGGGCCGCTCGATGCGGCGCAGTTCCTCGCGGTAGCGGGAGACGAGGAGCAGCGCGTAGTCGGTGCCCGCGCCGAAGACGAGGATCGTCATCACGCCGGAGCTCTGGCCGCTGACGGTGGTGCCGAACGCCTGGTGGAGTCCGTAGGCGACGCCCATCGACAGGAAGTCGGCGATGCCCGCGACGACGAGCGGCACGAGCCACAGGAAGGGGCTGCGGTAGATGAGGATGAGCAGGATCGCGACGACGGCGACGGTCGTGTAGAGCAGGGGGCCGTCGAGCGAGCCGTAGACCTCGCTCGCGTCGGTGGCGAGCGCCCCTGCTCCGCCGGTGTCGACGCTCAGGCCGCCGGTGTCGTGGGCGATGTCGCGCACATCATTGACGAAGGCGTCACGGGCCTTCTCGTCGTGTCCCGGTGTGGTGCTGGCTACCGGGTACATGAGGGTGGCGCCGTCGCGGGACGGTACGGCCTTCGGGACGGCGGTGAGGTCGAAGCCCCGGTCGATGCGGGCGACTTGGGCGGCGGCCGTGGTGCGGTCGGCCGCGGTGAGCCCGCCGTCGCGGTGGTAGACGAGGACGAGTTCGGTGCTCTCGCCGCCCGGCAGTTCGTCCTGGATCTTCGCCACCTGCGTGGAGTCGGCGCTCGCCGGCAGATAGTCGACGGCCCGGTCGTGCTGGACGTCGCTCAGCTTGCCGGCGAAGGGCCCGGCGATCGCGAGCACGACGATCCACAGGCCGAGCAGCGTCCAGGGCACGGCTGCCCGGCGCCTCTTTGTCGGTACGCCCCCCATCGGCGGGCCTCCCTCATGTCACGGTGTCCGGTGTCGCCGTCCGGTCGGACAGGACGTCTCCAGACTCCCGTCGGGGAGGCCTCGGTTCGTCGGGCGTGAGGGCGAGGTGCGGGGTACTGCCGGGGGTGCGTGCGGCGGCTCGTTACTCCCCGGGGAGTACGGGAGCGCCGTACGGCGTCACGACGGTGTTCGGGCGGCTTCCAGGAGCTGCGACACCTCGTCGGTGCACATCGTGAGCGCGGCGCCCGCGGTGCTGAGTACGTCGCGTTCGGCGGGTGTGTAGGGCCCGTCGGCGAGCGCGATTCTGGCGCCCTGGAGGAGGATCGACTCGCGTCCGGCGGGGGCGAGGTGCGGGGCGAGCGGGTCGAGGGCCTCGTGGAGTTCGATGGCGAGTCCGGCGCCGGGCCCGCAGTGTTCGGGGACGCGGCCCGCGTCGGTGAGCAACGCCTCGACGAGCGCGGCGAGCTGGACGTCCGTGCAGTCGTCGAACCCGGCGCCGCGCAGCGTCGCGACAGCGGTCTCGAGGGCCGTACGGGAGGAGACTCCACCCGCGGAGAGGACCGCGAGGACGACGGTGTGGACGGCGTCGCGGAGCATCGCGGAGAAGCGGTGCGTGGTGGGGTGGTCGAGGACGTCGGCGGCGAACCGGTCCTCGCAGGCGGCGCATTCGACGACGGGGCCGGTGGCGCCGCGCGGGACGAGCGGGATGCCGAGGAGCACGAAGCGGCGACGGCCCGTGCGGCGGCGGTAGTTGCGGTCGCCGCCGCAGCCGGGACAGAAGAACTCGCCGTCGCCGACGGTGGTCCACGCGGTGCGGACGCCGATGAGGCCCGACAGGGGGCGGGCCCCGGCGCGTGCCACTGGAACACCGGGACCGTTACGACTGGTTCGTCCCCAATTCAGCAGCACGTCGCACACCTCCGTCGACCCCCAGGCCCCATCGCCTGGTTGGGCGTGATGTTAGCCACATTGTTGATACGGCGTCATCACCTTGCACGGGACCGTGGCCGGTATACGACGCGGCCCCGCCCGCCACGAGGGCGGACGGGGCCGGGGAACATGCCGGTGACCTGGGTCAGCGTGCGGAGCGGTTGACCGCGGAGACCACGGCCTTCAGAGACGCGCGTGTCGTATTCGCGTCGATGCCGATGCCCCACAGGACCTTGTCGCCGATCGCGCACTCGATGTACGAGGCGGCCTGCGCGGAGGCGCCCTCGCTCATCGTGTGCTCCTGGTAGTCCAGCAGGCGGGCGTCGATGCCGACGGCCTGCAGGGCGTCGAAGAACGCGGAGATCGGGCCGTTGCCCGTACCGGTCAGGACGGTGGCCTCACCGTCGACGTCGGCCGAGACGGTCAGCGTGTCGACGCCGTCCGTGTCGGTCGTGCTCTGCCCGGCCTTGACCTGGATGCGGCCCCAGGGGTTCTCGGAGTTGGGCAGGTACTCGTCCTGGAAGACCGACCAGATCTCCTTCGGCGTGACCTCGCCGCCCTCGGCGTCCGTCTTCGCCTGGATGATCTTCGAGAACTCGATCTGCATGCGGCGCGGCAGGTCCAGCTTGTGGTCGTTCTTCAGGACGTACGCGATACCGCCCTTGCCGGACTGCGAGTTGACGCGGATGACGGCCTCGTAGGAACGGCCGACGTCCTTCGGGTCGATGGGCAGGTACGGGACCGCCCACTCGATGTCGTCGACGGACTTGCCCGCGGCCGCGGCCCGCGCGTCCATCGCCTCGAAGCCCTTCTTGATGGCGTCCTGGTGGGAGCCGGAGAAGGACGTGTAGACCAGGTCGCCCGCGTAGGGGTGGCGCGGGTGGACCTCCATCTGGTTGCAGTACTCGGCGGTGCGGCGGATCTCGTCGATGTCGGAGAAGTCGATCTGCGGGTCGACACCCTGCGAGAACAGGTTCATGCCCAGCGTGACCAGGTCGACGTTGCCGGTGCGCTCGCCCTGGCCGAACAGGCAGCCCTCGATGCGGTCGGCGCCGGCCATCAGGGCCAGCTCGGCGGCGGCGACGGCCGTGCCGCGGTCGTTGTGCGGGTGCACGGACAGGCAGACGTACTCGCGGTTCGACAGGTTGCGGTGCATCCACTCGAAGCGGTCCGCGTGCGTGGACGGGGTCGAACGCTCCACCGTGGCAGGCAGGTTGAGGATGATCTCGCGGCCGGGGCCCGGCTTGTAGACCTCCATGACCGCCTCGCAGACCTCCAGGGCGAAGTCCAGCTCGGTGTCGGTGAAGATCTCCGGGCTGTACTGGTATCCGAAGGTCGTCTCCGGGCCGAGGATCTTCTCCGCGTAGTCCATGACGTGCTGCGTGCCGTCGATGGCGATCTGCTTGATCTGTTCCTTGGTGCCGCGGAAGACGATCTCGCGGAAGGTCGGCGCGGTCGCGTTGTACAGGTGCACCGTGGCGCGCTTGGCGCCCTTCAGGGACTCGACCGTGCGCTCGATGAGCTCCTCGCGCGCCTGCGTCAGCACGGAGATCGTCACGTCGTCCGGGATCGCGCCCTCTTCGATGATCGACCGCACGAACGCGAAGTCGGTCTCGCCGGAGGCGGGGAAGCCGACCTCGATCTCCTTGTAGCCCATGCGGACCAGGAGGTCGAACATCTCGCGCTTGCGAGCCGGGGACATCGGGTCGATCAGCGCCTGGTTGCCGTCGCGCAGGTCGGTGGAGAGCCAGCGGGGGGCGACGGTGACGCGCTTGCCGGGCCACGTGCGGTCGGGGATGTCGACCTGCTCGTACTGTCCGTACTTGTGGACCGGCATGGAAGTGGGGCGCTGGAAATTCGACATGTGCGGGGGCTCCTCGGGTGTGTCCGGAAGGACGGCCGACGGTCTGAGCGCAACACCGAACTCCGCGGGGAGGGGGTCGGCCTCGACTACAGGCCCTCGCCGCGGCAGCTAAGGAGAAGCAGCCCGTAACGCATGATGCGTCGCAGCCTAGCCCAGCCGTGCGAGGGACGCGGGTCTGTATCAGTATGCGGGATCGCCGTCAGGTAACGGGCAAGAGGTGATCAATACCTCTATTTCATTAATCCTGGCTGCAGGTAGTGACAGTGAGGTCACGCAGTGCCACATTGCCGCAATGACCGCGAACCGCTCGGGCTTCGAGCCCGTCTTCTGCACCATCGTGCCGCCCCACATCCTCGACAAGGCTGCCCGCTCCGGCGACCCCGCCCTCTCCGCCCTGGCCCGCCGCACCCTGGAACGCGACGCCCTCGAGCGCACGCGCCGCCGCCTGACCACCGTGATCGGCGCCCCCTCGGTGGCCGCGCCCACGGACGCCGTCGAGCACAAGCCGCACCGCACGCTCTACGACGCGGGCCACCGCACCGAGCTGCCGGGCACGAAGGTCCGCGGTGAGGGGGACGAGCCCGGCAAGGACGCGACCGTCAACCGCGCGTACGCGGGCCTCGGCGCCACCTTCGAGCTGTACCTGGAGAAATACGCCCGTGACTCCATCGACGGCAGCGGTCTGCCGCTGAAGGCGTCCGTGCACTTCGACAACGACTACAACAACGCGTTCTGGAACGGCGAGCAGATGGTGTTCGGCGACGGGGACGGGGAGATCTTCCTCGACTTCACCATCCCGGTCGACGTGATCGGCCACGAGCTGACGCACGGTGTCACCCAGTACACGGCGAACCTCACGTACTTCGGGCAGCCGGGCGCCCTGAACGAGTCGGTCTCGGACGTCTTCGGCTCCCTGATCAAGCAGTACTCGCTCGGCCAGGGCGCCGCCGACGCCGACTGGCTGATCGGCGCGGGCCTGCTCGCGCCGCGCGTCACCGGCAAGGCGCTGCGCTCCATGAAGGCGCCCGGCACGGCGTACGACGACGACGTCCTCGGCAAGGACCCGCAGCCCGCCGACATGGACCACTTCGTGCGGACGAGCAGCGACAACGGCGGTGTGCACATCAACTCCGGCATCCCGAACCACGCCTTCTATCTGCTGGCCGTGGCGCTCGGCGGCAACGCGTGGGAGCGGGCCGGGCAGATCTGGTACGACGTCCTGACCGGCGGGGAGCTGGCGCAGGACGCGTCCTTCGCGGACTTCGCGAAGCTGACGGTGAAGGCGGCGCGCACCCGCTACAAGGACGGCGAGGAGCTGGAGTCCGTCCAGAAGGCCTGGTCGCAGGTGGGCGTACCCACGGAGTAGGGCCGGCTCGGGCACAGGGCTCGGCGGCCGTCCGGCTGGGCAGCGGGCGGCCGCTGGAGTAGACAGGTCCCATGCGTATTCAGGTCATCCGTACCGGAGGATTCGCCGGGATCGAGCGGCGGGCCGAGGTCGACACCTCGGCCCGCGCCGACGCCCACGAGTGGCATGCCCTGGCCGAGCAGGCGCTGGCCGGGGGCCGGGGCACGCCGCCGGTGGGGGTGCCGGACGGGTTCAGCTACACGATCACGGTGGACGGGAAGACCGTGTACTGCGCGGATCCGCGGCTCACGGACGAGCAGCGGGGGCTGATCTCGCGGGTGCTGAAGGAAGGGGCGTAGCGGCACTTCGGGTGCGCAACGACCTTTTGCCGCACGGGCGTTGACTTCTGTTACCGCCGGTACGGATGATCGCGCGCATGGCAGCGAGCGAACCGATACCTCAGTTCCCGCACGACTTCCTGTGGGGCGTGTCCACCTCGGCCCATCAGATCGAGGGCGCCGTCGACGCGCGCCTGCCCTCGGTGTGGGACGCGTTCACGGCAGAGCCGGGGCGGGTGAAGGACGGCTCGACGGCCGCCGTCGCCTGCGACCACTACCACCGCTACGGCGAGGACGTGGCGCTGATCGCGGGGCTCGGGGCGGGGGCGTACCGCTTCTCCGTCTCCTGGCCGAGGGTCCTGTCGCCGGGCGGCCTCGACTTCTACGACCGGCTCGTCGACGCGCTGTGCGCGGCGGGCGTACAGCCCGTGCCGACGCTCTTCCACTGGGACACCCCGCTGTCCGTGGAGGAGGCGGGCGGCTGGCTGAAGCGGGACACGGCGTCGCTCTTCGCGGACTACGCGGTCCAGGTCGCGGACCGGATCGGCGACCGCGTACAGAAGTGGATCACCCTCAACGAGCCCGCCGAGCACACCCTGCTCGGCCACGCGCTCGGCCAGCACGCGCCCGGCAGGCAGCTCCTGTTCGACGCGCTGCCCGTGGCCCACCATCAGCTCCTCGCCCACGGCCTCGCCGTACGGGCGCTGCGCGCGGCCGGCGCCACGGACATCGGGATCGCGAACTCGCACGGCCCGACCTGGCCCGCCTCCGACGACCCGGCCGACCGCGAGGCCGCGGACTTCTACGACGTGCTCCTCAACCGGCTCTTCGCCGATCCGCTGCTGCTCGGCGCCTACCCGGAGGGCATCGGGGACCTGATGCCGGGCGATGTGGACGCCGATCTGAAGGTGATCGCGGAGCCCGTCGACTGGTACGGGATCAACTTCTACCAGCCGACCAAGGTGGGCGCGCCGCTCGCGGCGGGGGCGGCGACGGAGTTCTCCGGCCTCACCCTGCCGCCCGAACTCCCCTTCTCCCCGAGGGAGATCGAGGGGTATCCCGTCACGGACTTCGGCTGGCCGGTGGTCCCCGAAGCGCTCACCGAGCTCCTCCTCGCCTTCCGCGACCGCTACGGCGACCGGCTCCCGCCCCTCGTCATCACCGAGAACGGCTGCAGTTACGAGGGTGTGGACGACCAGGAGCGGATCGCGTACCTGGACGGCCATCTGCGGGCCCTGCACCGCGCTCTTGAGGCGGGGGTCGACGTGCGCGGCTATTTCGTGTGGTCGCTGATGGACAACTTCGAGTGGGCGGAGGGCTACGCGCGCCGCTTCGGTCTCGTCCACGTCGACTACACGACCCTGGAGCGCACGCCGAAGGCGTCGTACCACTGGCTGCGGGACGTGCTGCGGGCGCAGCGCGCATGACGGCCGCCGTCGCGGCGCTCGACGAGCCCGTCGAGCGGGTCGGGCACGGCTGGACGGCCGCGCTGTCGCTGGCCAACGGGGCGATCTGGGTCGGCTGGTACGGACCCCTGCAGATCCTGCTCGCCCTCCAGGCCGAGGACTTCGCGCCCGGCACCGGCATGTCCAAGGAGACGCTGCTCGCGTGGGTGACCGGGGTGGGCGCCGTGGTGTCGCTCGCCGCGAACCCCTTCTTCGGCGCGCTCTCGGACCGTACGGTGTCGCGGTTCGGGCGGCGTACGCCCTGGATCGTGGCGGGCGCGGGCGGCGGCGCGTGCGCGCTGCTCCTGCTGGCGGGGGCCGGGTCCGTGTGGACGATGGCGGCCGGCTGGTGCCTGGTGCAGCTGACGCTGAACGCGGCGTTCGCGGCGGTGACGGCGGCCGTGCCCGACCGGGTGCCGCGGCTCCAGCGCGGCGCGGTGGGCGGCTGGCTGGGGGCCGCGCAGATCCTGGGCGTGGTCGTCGGCACCGGGCTCGCGACCGTCGTGGGCGGGGTCGGCGCCGGGTACACGGCGTGCGCGGTGTTCGCCCTGGTGGGCGTCCTGCCGTACGTGCTGCGCCATCCGGACCTACGGCTCGCCCCGGCGGACCGGCCGCCGTGGGCCTGGCGGACCTTCCTGGCCGGGTTCTGGCTGAGCCCCCGCCGCCACCCCGACCTCGGCTGGGCCTGGCTGACCCGCTTCCTGATCAACCTCAGCAACGCGCTGGTCCTCCTCTACCTCCTCTACTACCTGCGCGACCGCCTGCACTACGGCGACCCCGACCAGGGCGTGCTGATCCTGACCGCCGTCAACGGCGTGACCCTGCTGTGCACCGTCGTCGTGGCCGGGGTCGCCTCCGACCGGCTGGGGCGCCGCAAGCCCTTCGTGATCTGGTCGGGCGTCCTGATGGCAGTGGCGACGGCGGCACTGGCCGGCTGGCAGACCTGGCCGGGCGCGATCGTCGCGGCGGCGGTTCTCGGCATCGGCTTCGGCGTCTTCACCTCGGTCGACTTCGCGCTGATGACGGACGTCCTGCCCAAGGCCATGGACCGGGGCAAGGACCTGGGCGTCATCAACGTCGCCAACTCGCTGCCCCAGGTCGCCGCGCCCGCGCTCGCCGCGCCGATCGTGACGTATCTCGGCGGCTACCGCGTCCTGTACCTGGTGGCGGCGGTGATCGGGCTCGTGGGGGCGCTCCTGGTGCGGCGGATCCGGTCGGTGGCCTGACCGGTGGGCTCTACAGCGCGCCGGCGTCCAGGGCCGTCCAGACGGATGGGAAGAACGGGCGGAAGCCCAGTTCGCGGCGGATGCGGGCCGTCGACATGACGCCGGCCCAGGGGTCCGGGTCCACCTTGTCGTACGCCTCCGGCGGCACCGGCACGCCGTTGACCTGGTACACGTCGACCATCGTGACCGGGGCGTCGTCGGCGATGTTGTAGACGCCCTGCGCTCCCGGCGCGTACAGGAGGCGTTGCAGACCCTGGGCGACATCCGCGTGGTGGCCCATGTGCAGGCGCTGCATGGCCGGCCAGTTCTGCGCGTACTGCGTCACGTCGGCCAGGTGCGAGTCCCCGTCGCCGTACACGAAGGGCAGCCGGGCGATGCGCAGGTCGTCGAGGCCGTCCATCGCCCGCAGCGCGCGCTCCGCCTCCCACTTCGACTCGGGGTAGGTGCCCCACAGGTGGCCGCCCGGCACCGTCTCGTCGTCCTCGACCAGCGGCCTGCCGCGCCCGGAGCCGTACACCAGACCCGTGCTGACCTGCACGAACCGCCGCACGCCCGAGGCCACGGAGGCGCGGGCCAGCTCGATGGCGGCGTCCCTGTTGACCGCCCGCGCCTCCTCGTCGGGCACTCCGCGGAAGGCAGCGGCGACGTTCACCACGGCGTCCGCCCCGGCCGTTGCCTTGCCCAGCACGTCCGCGTCCCGCAGGTCGCCGACCACGACATCCGCGCCCAACGCGGCGAACCGCTCACCGCGTGCCGCGTCCCGTACGAGCACCCGCACCTGGTCGCCCGGCGCCGTGCTCTGCAGCAGTCGCGGCACGAACCGCTGTCCGACCTTGCCCGTCGCACCTGTCACCAGTGTCAGCATGGCCGCCTCCTCGTGTTCCGTAGCCATGCCTGAAGCCTGCGCGAGTGGCGGGCGCGGTGGGAGAGACGCGGTTGTCCAGGGACTGGCGCTCCCTGGTTACGAAGATGGTTCCGAGCGATCCTGAAGAGGTGAACCGAGCCGAACTCGCCGACTTCCTGCGCCGCTCCCGCGCCCGCCTGGCGCCCTCCGACGTGGGCCTGACCGCGGGCCCGCGGCGCCGCACGCCGGGGCTGCGCCGCGAGGAGGTGGCGCAGCTCACCGGGATGTCCACGGACTACTACACGCGCCTGGAGCAGCGCCGCGGCTCCCATCCGTCGCGGCAGATGCTGACCGCGCTGGCCCGCGCGCTGCGGCTCAACGACGCCGAGCGGGACCATCTGTTCCATCTGGCGGGCGAGGAGCCGCCCCGGCCCGGCCGCTCCTGCGGGCATGTGCGTCCGGGGCTGCTGCTGATCCTGGACCGGCTGCACGATCTGCCGGCGGCGGTGATCAGTGACTGGGGCGAGATGCTCGCCCAGAACACGATGTCGGTGGCCCTGACCGGCGACCACACCGGGCAGAACCTGATCCGCACCTGGTTCACGGACCCGGCGGGCCGGGCGCTGTCCCCGCCCGAGGACTACGAGATACACGCCCGCGCCCACGTGGCGAGCCTGCGGGCGGTCGCCGCGGCCCGTCCCGACGATCCGGGCCCGGCCGCGCTCGTGGCCGAACTGCGCGCCGGATCACGGGAGTTCGAGGAGCTGTGGCAGTCGCACGACGTCGTCGTACGCCGCCCGTCACCGAAGCGCTTCGTCCACCCCGTGGTCGGCGTCCTCGACCTCGACTGCGAGGTACTGCTCAGCGACGGCCACGACCAGCAACTCGTCGTGCACTCGGCCCAACCGGGCACGGAGACGTACGAACGCCTGGAACTGCTGCGGGTCGTGGGCCTCCAGGACCTGACCCCGAGCACGCCGTAAGGGCACGGAACTTGCCCGGGTCCCGCACGTTCAGCCCCTCCGGCGTTTGAGGAGCGGGGTCCGGGGCGGAGCCCCGAGGCACGAGCCGCACGGGCCCGCACCCGATACGCCGCCTAGAACCCCAGCTTGCGCAGCTGGCGCGGGTCGCGCTGCCAGTCCTTCGCGACCTTTACGTGCAGGTCCAAAAAGACGGGCGTGCCGAGGAGCGCTTCGATCTGCTTGCGGGACTTGATGCCGACGTCCTTGAGGCGCTTGCCCTTCGGGCCGATGATGATGCCCTTCTGGCTGGGGCGCTCGATGTAGACGAAGGCGTGGATGTCGAGCAGCGGCCGGTCGGCCGGGCGGTCCTCGCGCGGCAGCATCTCCTCGACGACGACGGCGATGGAGTGCGGCAGCTCGTCGCGCACGCCCTCGAGCGCGGCCTCGCGGATCAGCTCCGCCACCATGACCTGCTCGGGCTCGTCCGTGAGGTCGCCCTCCGGGTAGAGCGCGGGGCCCTCCGGCAGCAGCGGGACGAGCAGGTCGGCGAGCAGGCCGACCTGCTTGTCGCCGACGGCCGAGACGGGCACGATCTCCGCCCATTCGAAGCCGAGCTCCTTGCCGAGCTGGTCGATGGCGATGAGCTGCTCGGCGAGCTGCTTGCTGTCGACCAGGTCGGTCTTGGTGACGATCGCGACCTTCGGCGTCTTCTTGATGGAGGCGAGCTCCTTGGCGATGAAGCGGTCGCCGGGGCCGAGCTTCTCGTTCGCGGGCAGGCAGAAGCCGATGACGTCGACCTCGGCCCACGTCGTGCGCACGACGTCGTTGAGCCGCTGGCCCAGCAGCGTGCGCGGCTTGTGCAGGCCCGGGGTGTCGACCAGGATCAGCTGGGCGTCGGGCCGGTGCACGATGCCGCGCACCGTGTGCCGCGTGGTCTGCGGCTGGTCCGCGGTGATCGCGACCTTCTTGCCGACCAGAGCATTCGTGAGGGTGGACTTGCCCGCGTTGGGGCGGCCGACGAAGCAGGCGAAGCCGGCCCGGTGGGACGCTTCCCCGGACGGCTCGGATGACTGGGTACGAACGCTCATGGCGCCCATTGTCCCTGATCCACCGCGCCCTGCCGCACCTGCGGGGCAAGGCGGTCCGTCGTGAGGCTCCGGAAACCCCCGCGCAACACGAAACACCGCGGAAACGCACGGGTCAGCGAACGGAAACGCGCGACGGTGAGGCTCGTCGTCCGCCCCCACGCCCGAGGAGACCCCCGTGCAGACCGAGAACGCGCCGCTGGCCGCCGCCGCCGGCCTCGACACCGGCGACACCGCGTGGCTGCTGGCCGCGACCGCGCTCGTCCTCCTGATGACGCCGGGCCTGGCCCTCTTCTACGGCGGCATGGTCCGCACGAAGAGCGTCCTGAACATGCTGCTGATGTCGTTCGTGTCGATCGCGCTGGTCACCGTCGTCTGGCTGGTCGCCGGCTACTCGCTCGCGTTCGGCGACGACGTGTTCGCGGGCCTCATCGGCGGGCTGGAGCACGCGGGCATGGCGGGCATCAGCCCGCGCAGCCTGACCGGCACGGTCCCCACGTTCCTGTTCTCCACCTTCCAGCTCACCTTCGCGTTCCTGACCGCCGCGCTGATCAGCGGCGCGGTCGCGGACCGCACGAAGTTCGCGGCCTGGCTGGTGTTCGTACCGGTGTGGACGCTGCTCGTATACGTTCCCGTGGCGCACTGGGTGTGGGGCCCCGGCGGCTGGATCTCGCAGTCGCTCGGCGGGCTCGACTTCGCGGGCGGCCTCGTCGTGGAGATCGCCTCGGGCGCGTCCGGTCTGGCCCTGTGCCTGATCCTGGGCCCGCGTCTCGGCTTCAAGAAGGAATCGATGCGCCCGCACAACCTGCCGATGGTGATGACGGGCGCGGGTCTGCTCTGGTTCGGCTGGCTCGGCTTCAACGGCGGCTCGGCGCTCGGCGCGAACGGCCTGGCGGCCGCGTCCGTCCTCAACACGCTGATCGCGGGCTGCACCGGCCTGCTCGGCTGGCTCTTCGTGGAGCACAAGCGCGACGGTCACCCCACGACGTTCGGCGCGGCGTCCGGCGCGGTCGCCGGCCTGGTCGCGATCACCCCGGCGTGCGGCGTGGTCGGCGTGCTGGGGGCCTGCGTGGTGGGTCTGGTGGCGGGCGTCGTCTGCTCGTACGCCGTCGCGTGGAAGTTCCGCTTCGACTACGACGACTCGCTGGACGTCGTCGGTGTGCACTTCGTCGGCGGTGTCGTCGGCACCCTGCTGATCGGCCTTTTCGCGACGGCCACGATGACCGGCGGCAAGGAGGGCCTGTTCTACGGGGGCGGGTTCGGGCAGCTCGGCAGGCAGGCCGTCGCCGTGCTCACCGTCGCGGCGTACACGTTCCTGGTGACGTACGGGATCGGCAGGACGATCGACCGGGCGATGGGCTTCCGGGCCTCCGCCGACGAGGAGCTGACGGGCCTCGACCAGACGGTGCACGCGGAGACCGCCTACGATCACGGCGTCCACGCCGGACACACCGTCCCGCACACCGCCCACTCCGCCCCGCCGAAGGAGCCCTCCGCATGAAGCTCGTGACCGCGATCGTCAAGCCGTTCCGCCTGGACGAGGTGAAGACCGCGCTCCAGGAGCTCGGCGTGCTGGGCCTGACCGTCACGGAGGCCAGCGGGTACGGGCGCCAGCGCGGCCACACCGAGGTCTACCGCGGGGCCGAGTACCGGATCGACCTCGTCCCCAAGGTCCGGATCGAGGTCGTGGTCGAGGACGCGGACCTCGACCCGGTCATCGACGCGATCGTGCGCGCGGCGCAGACCGGGAAGATCGGTGACGGCAAGGTGTGGGCGGTCCCGGTGGAGACCGTCGTCCGCGTCCGGACGGGCGAGCGGGGCCCGGACGCGGTGTAGCCGTTCCGGACCGGGGCCAGGCTGTCTCAGCCCGCGGCCACGGCCCCGTGCACCACTCCATCGGGCCCCGCGAGGAACACCGGCGTACCCGCGCCCCCCAGATCCCGTACCGCCGCCAGATCCTCCCCGTCGACCTCCGAACCGCCGGAGACGACGGCGGCGGCCTCCAGCGACTGCGCCCCCGACGCCACGGCCATCGCGACAGCGGTACGCAGGGCGGAAAGCTTCAGGGAGTCGAGCGAGACGGTCCCCGCCACATACGTACGCCCCGTCTCGTCCCGCACGGCGGCCCCCTCGGGCACGCCGTTGCGGGCCCGGGCGCTGCGGGCCAGCGTGACGATCTTGCGGTCCTCGGCGGTGAGGTCGTTGCTCTCAGTCATGGGGTGAGCATAGGGAACGCCGTCACGCTCACCCGGCAACGGGGTACACGGCCCCACGCCGCCCCTCGGGCGTCGCCAGCCACTCCAGCTTCGCGGCCGTGTCCGCCTCCGGCAGCGGCGTGTGCAGGATGATCGTGAGGTCGGGCCTGGCCGGCACCTTCAGGGCCGTCGACTCGACGTGCAGGACGCCCACCACGGGGTGCGTGAGCTCCTTGCGGATCTGTCCGGCCGCCTCGATGTCGCGCCGCTCCCACAGCTCGGCGAACTCGACGCTCGCCGCCTTCGTCGCGGCGACGACCTCCTGGAAGCCCTCGTCGCCCGGGTACTCGGAGCAGGCCGCCCGGAACTGGGCCACGACCGTCGCCGCGTTCCGCTCCCAACTGACGCTCCGGGAGCGGTAGACGGGGTCGGTGAAGAAGTCCAGGACGCAGTTCTGCGTGTTGTCGGGCCGCATGTTGAGGACCGTCGCGGCCGCGTCGTTGTACATCACGCAGTTGTAGTACGGGTCGACGATGTGCGCCGGGTACGGCATCCAGGTGTCGATGATGCGGCGCAGGCCGTCGTCGCGGCCCACGGCGGACGGGTCCGCGGACGCGGGCGGCGGGTTGAGGCCGGCGAGCACGTACAGATGGCGCCGCTCGGCCCCGGACAGGCGCAGGACGCGGGCGACCGCGTCGAGGACCTGCGGGGACACCGAGATGTCGCGGCCCTGCTCCAGCCACTGGTACCAGGAGGCGCCGACCCCGGCGAGGACGGCGACCTCCTCGCGGCGCAGCCCCGGTGTGCGGCGCCGGGCCCCGCCGTCGGGAAGGCCGGCCTGCGCGGGGGTGACCCGGGCGCGGCGGTTCATCAGGAACTCGCGCAACTCCCGCCGGCGGTACGCGTTGGCGTCGTCAGCCACGGTCGAGCTTGAGGCGCTCGGCCCTCGGCAGGCCGGCGACCACGAGGTCGTACGAGTCCTCCACGAGCTCCCGGACCATCCTGTCCGGGAGTTCGGCGACGGTCACGGTGTTCCAGTGCCGCTTGTTCATGTGCCAGCCGGGCACGATCGCCTCGTGGTCGGCGCGCAGGCGCACCGCGTCCTCGGGGTCGCACTTGAGGTTGACGGCGAGGGGCCGCGCGTCCAGGTTCGTCAGGGCGAAAAGCTTGCCCAGGACCTTGAAGACGGACGTGTCGGGGTTGAACGGGAACTCCTCGACGGCCGCGTTGAACGACAGACACAAGTCGCGCAGCTCCTGCGGCGTCACGACGTCACTTCCCCTCTTCGCCCACCGGCTCCACGAGCACTGTCACGATCTTGTTGCGCCGGCCCGCGGCGGACTCCGCGGTGAGCCGCAGCTCGCGCCCGTCGGGCAGTTCGACGACGGACGAGGCCTCCGCGATCGGCACCCGGCCGAGCGCCTTGGCGAGGAGCCCGCCGACGGTCTCCACGTCCTCGTCGTCGTACTCCTCGATGCCGTACAGCTCGCCGAGGTCGCCGATGTCGAGGCGGGCGGTCACCCGGAAGCGTTCGTCGCCGAGGTCCTGCACGGGCGGGAGTTCACGGTCGTACTCGTCGGTGATCTCGCCGACGATCTCCTCGAGGATGTCCTCGATGGTGACGATGCCCGCGGTGCCGCCGTACTCGTCGATCACGACGGCCACGTGGTTGCGCAGCTGCTGCATCTCGCGGAGCAGGTCGCCCGCGTTCTTCGTGTCGGGCACGAACGTGGCGGGCCGCATCGCGGTCGAGACGAGCTCGCTCTCGGCGTCCCGGCTGATGTGCGTCTTGCGGGCGAGGTCCTTGAGATACACGATGCCGACGACGTCGTCCTCGTTCTCGCCGGTGACCGGGATGCGGGAGAACCCGGACCGCAGGGCCAGCGTGAGCGCCTGCCGGATCGTCTTGTACCGCTCGATGGCGACCAAGTCGGTGCGGGGGACCATGACTTCGCGGACCAGGGTGTCGCCCAGCTCGAAGACGGAGTGCACCATGCGGCGCTCCTCGTCCTCGATGAGGGACTCCTTCTCGGCGAGGTCGACCATGGCGCGCAGCTCGGCCTCGGAGGCGAAGGGCCCGCGCCGGAACCCCTTGCCGGGGGTCAGGGCGTTGCCGATGAGGATGAGCAGCGGCGGAATGGGCCCCATGATCCGGGCCAGCGGCAGCAGCACGTACGCGGCGGCCGTGGCCGTGTTCAGCGGGTGCTGCCGTCCGATGGTCCGGGGCGAGACGCCCACCGCCACGTACGAGACGAGGACCATCACGCCGATGGCGACGGCCAGCGCCTGCCAGGTCGCGTCGAACTCCTGGAGGCAGGCGTACGTGACCAGGGACGCGGCGGCCATCTCGCAGGCGACCCTGACCAGCAGCGCCACGTTCAGATAGCGGGTCGGGTCGGCGGCCACCTGGGCGAGCCGGCCGCTGCCGCGCCGCCCGGACCGGACGGCCTCCTCGGCGCGGAAGCTGGAGGTGCGGGCGATGCCGGCCTCGGCGCAGGCCGCCAGCCAGGCGACCACGACGAGGGCGACGGCGCCCGCGACGAGCGAAAGACTCATGACACGGTGGGCGCGGGGGACGGACCGGTCAGGCCCTTGTCACCCCGCCACCCGTCCACGATGGCCGCCTGAAGCCCGAACATCTCGGCCTTCTCGTCGGGCTCCTCGTGGTCGTAACCGAGCAGGTGCAGCACCCCGTGCACGGTGAGCAGCTGGAGCTCCTCGTCCATGGAGTGCTGCGTGTCGGCGTCCTCGCCCTGCTTCTTCGCCACCTCCGGGCACAGCACGATGTCGCCGAGCAGACCCTGCGGGGGCTCCTCGTCGTCCTTCGACGGCGGCCGCAGCTCGTCCATCGGGAACGACATGACATCCGTGGGCCCCGGCAGGTCCATCCACTGCACGTGCAACTGCTCCATGGCGTCGGCGTCCACGACGATCACCGAGAGCTCGGAGAGCGGGTGGATGCGCATCCGCGCGAGCGCGTAGCGGGCGATGTCGAGGATCGCCTGCTCGTCGACCTCGGTTCCGGACTCGTTGTTGACGTCGATCGACATGCGGTGCTTGCTACTTCCCTCTGCCGCGGCCCTGGTGCGAGCCGTTCTCGGTCCCGTGCTGGCTGTCGTACTTCTCGTACGCGTCGACGATACGGCCGACGAGCTTGTGCCGGACGACATCCTGGGAGGTGAGCCGCGAGAAGTGGACGTCGTCGAGGCCCTCCAGGATGTCCTGGACCTGCCGCAGACCACTCTTCGTGCCGCTCGGCAGGTCGACCTGCGTCACGTCACCGGTGACGACGATCTTCGAGTCGAAGCCGAGCCGGGTGAGGAACATCTTCATCTGCTCGGCGCTCGTGTTCTGCGCCTCGTCCAGGATGATGAAGGCGTCGTTCAGCGTGCGGCCTCGCATGTACGCCAGCGGCGCCACCTCGATCGTGCCCGCGGCCATCAGGCGGGGGATGGAGTCGGGGTCGAGCATGTCGTGCAGCGCGTCGTACAGGGGGCGCAGATACGGGTCGATCTTCTCGTAGAGCGTGCCCGGCAGGAATCCGAGCCGCTCGCCCGCCTCCACGGCCGGCCGCGTCAGGATGATGCGGTTGACCTGCTTGGACTGCAGGGCCTGCACGGCCTTGGCCATCGCGAGATAGGTCTTGCCCGTACCGGCGGGACCGATGCCGAAGACGATGGTGTGCTTGTCGATGGCGTCGACGTAGCGCTTCTGGTTGAGGGTCTTCGGACGGATGGTCCGGCCCCGCGACGAGAGAATGTTCTGAGTGAGAACCTCGGCCGGGGTCTCCTGGCCGTCACCCTCCCCGTTCTCGCTCGCCTTGAGCATGGCGATCGAGCGTTCCACTGCGTCCTCCGTCATCGGCTGTCCGGTGCGGAGCACCAGCATCATCTCGTCGAACACGCGCTGGATGAGGGCGACTTCCGTCGCGTCGCCCGCAGCGCTGATCTCATTGCCCCGGACATGGATGTCGGCCGCCGGGAAGGCCTTCTCGATCACGCGAAGGAGCGCGTCGCCCGATCCGAGGACGGTCACCATGGGGTGGTTCGCCGGGACCGTGAAATGCGCTCGCGCCTGAGCGGTGGGTGTCTGAGTCATGGGCCGGCACTGAAGGCCTGCTCATCCTCCTCGTGCGGGGGCTCGCGCCCGCGTCGACAGCCTTGCACTGCCCAGGGTACGACGGTGCACCGACAACGCTGTAGGACTTTTCCCCGGGCCTGGGGCCTCTCGCTAGACGCCCCGCCCGAAGCCGATCGTCGGTACCGCCCGCCGCAAGGGCCACGGCCGGCTCACCTCGGGCAGCAGCGCCTCCAGGAAGGCGTACCGGCGCAGGGCCGCGGGCTCCTGGTCGTCGTAGGCCTGCACATGGCGCCACCAGGCCGCTATTTCCGACCAGCCGGGCGCGGACAGCGAGCCGCCGAACTCCTGCACGGACAGGGCGGCTGTCAGTCCGGCGAAGGCGAGCCGGTCGGCCAGCGGCCAGCCCGCGAGCGTCCCGGTCACGAACCCGGCGACGAAGACGTCCCCGGCGCCGGTGGGGTCGAGGGCGGCGACTTCGATGGCGGGCACGGAGGCGGTCTCCCCGCTGCGGGCGTCCACGGCGTAGGCGCCCTCGGCACCCAGGGTGACCACGGCGAGCGGCACGTATTCGGCCAGGGCGTGCGCGGCGGCCCGGGGGCAGGACGTACGGGTGTAGCGCATCGCCTCCTCGGCGTTCGGCAGGAATGCCTCGCAGCGTGACAGGTCGTCGAGGGAGCCCAGGTCCCAGCGGCCCGTGTCGTCCCAGCCCACGTCACCGAAGATCCGCGTCCCGCGGCCCGCGGCCGTGGCGATCCAGGGCTCGCTCAGCCCGGGGGCCAGCGAGGCGACGGCGGCGCGTGCCTGCGGGGGGCAGTCGGGGGCGGGTTCCTCGGGCGGCGGCTCGTGACCGTGGCTGACCATGGTCCGCTCGCCCTCGTAGGCCATGGAGACGGTGACGGGCGAGTGCCAGCCGGCGACGGTCCGCGACGACGTCAGGTCGATGCCCTCGCCCTGCTCCAGGCTGTCCCAGCAGTACTCGCCGTAGTGGTCGTCCCCGAAGGTGGCGGCCAGTGACGTCCGCAGCCCGAGCCGCGCCAGGGCGGTGGCCATGTTGGCTACTCCGCCGGGACTGGACCCCATGCCGCGCGCCCAGGACTCGGTCCCCCGCACAGGGGCGCTGTCCAGGCCCGTGAAGATGATGTCGAGGAAGACGGTCCCCGTCAGATAGACGTCGCAGGGCGGATCGTCGGGGGTGCGCAGCCGGGCGAGCGGATCCACATGCGCCGGATCGTTGGAGTTCAAGGTGGGCTCCCCAGAGTCGTGAGGGTCCGCACAGTGTGCCTGATACCCCATGGGCAACGCGCGTAGCACGGCGTACGGAACGGGAGTCGGCGCCCCGGGAGTGGGGTCGCTGTCGCCACCTGTTTCCTCGAAAAAAAGATCTCGCCTACCCCCACTCCTACCCTCCAAACAGAACGTGGCCCAGATCACATCGGCCCAGCTGTTTTCACCCTCCCCGCGCTTGATACAAATTGGCCGCGCCCCCTCGTATCGCGAGCCCCGGCGCATCCCCCCAATCCCCTTGCCTGTTCAGGCATCCCCGTAGTTCCGCATGCCCTGATCCCCGTACACCGCCACGCTTTGGAACGCCCGTGTCCCGCCGCACTCCCCGGCCCCTTGTCACCCTCTTCACGGCCGGTTATCTGGCCCCGTATCTGCTGCCCACCGTCGTGGGCCGTCTGGGCGACAGCCTCCATCTCCCCCCGGCGCAGGCGGGCCTCATCGGCAGTGCGCTGCTGATGAGTTCGGCCGCGGCGGGCTTCACCTTCGCCGGCCGTGTGGACCGCACCGGCCCCCGCACCCTCGCCAGAGCGGGCCTGCTGCTCGCGGCGCTCGGATACGGCGCGGCCGCGGCGACGTCCTTCGTACCGCTGGTGGTCATCGGCGCGATGGCCGGCGGCTTCGGCTCGGGCACGGCGACGACGGTCGCCGCGACGGGAATCGCCGGGCAGCGCGACCCGCACCGGGCGTCGACGCTGGGCCTGCTCAGCGTCTCGGCGCTGGCGGGTGCGCTGTATCTGACGATGCCGCATCTGGGTACGGGTCATGCGCTCCCGTTCGCGGCGATCGCACTGACGGCGCTGGCGACGTGGCCGGCGACCTCCGGCCTGGAGAGCGGCACCGCCGGGCTCCCCACCTCCGCCGGGCAGCACAGGCCCGCAAGCCCTCTCCCCTTCCGCCGCTCGGGCCTGGTCCTGGCCGCCGCGATGCTCTGCTGGTCGATGGCGCAGAACTCCCTGTGGGGCGTCAGCAGCCGCATCGGCACTGATCAGGCGGGCCTGACGGAGATCACCGTCGGCGCGGTCTTCGCGGTGGCGCTCGGCACGGCGCTCGTGGGCGTGCTCGGCGCGGGAGCGCTCGGGTCCCGGCTCGGCCGCGCCGCCCCGATCGGCGCGGGCACGGCGCTGATCGCGTGCTGCATCGTGGTGAGCGCCCGCGCGGACGACCTCGCGTCGTTCGCGACCGGTGAGATCGCGTGGAACACGCTGTACCCGGTGGTCCTGTCGTATCTGATCGGCCTGGCCGCGTCCCTGGACCCGCGCGGCCGCTGGGCGGTCCTCGTCGGCTCGGCGGCGTCGCTCGGCACGGCCTGCGGCCCGCTCACCGGCAGCGTCCTGTCGCAGACGGCGGGCTATCCGGCGATGGGCACGACGCTCGCCGTGGCGCTGCTCGTCCTGGCGCTGCCGCTCACGGCGGTGGCGCTGCACACGGGCGGCAGCCCGCTGCTGCGGCCCGGCACGGTCCGCAGGAGGGGCGGCGCCCCCGCCGCTCTGGTGGCCGGCGTGACGGGCGCCCCGGCGGGCGCGGTCCCGCAGATGGGCGCGGCCGAGCAGCCGGTCGTGGAGATCACGGTGAGCACGCCCCAACCGGCCCCGACGCAGGAGGAGTTCTCCACGGCGGGACCGCGGGGCGGCTCGGCGGCGCTCGGTCAGTCGTCGAACGCGAACGCGTCGACCTCGGCGAGGTAGCGCGAGCGCAGCTCCTCGTCGTCATCGAGGAACGACGCGACGAACGAGTTGCGGGCGAGCTCGCGCAGCCGCTCGTGGTCGAGCGCGAGCGCCTCGTGGACGGCGTGGAAGGTGTCTCCGACGTATCCGCCGAAGTAGGACGGGTCGTCGGAGTTCACCGTGCAGAGCAGACCGGCGTCCATCATCCGCGGCAGCGGGTGGTCTTCGAGTACCTCGATGGCGCGCAGCCGCACGTTCGACAGCGGGCACAGCGTCAGGGGCACCCGGTCCCGCACGAGCCGTTCGACGAGCGCCGGGTCCTCGACGCAGCGGAGCCCGTGGTCGATGCGCTCGACGCCGAGCACGTCGAGCGCCTCCCATACGTACGAGGGGTCGCCCTCCTCGCCGGCGTGGGCGACCTTGCGCAGCCCGAGCGCGCCCGCGGCCTCGTACACCTCGCGGAACTTGGAGGCGGGGTTGCCGACCTCGGCGGAGTCGAGGCCGACGCCGACGATCCGGTCGAGGTAGGGCTTCGCGGACTCCAGGGTCTGCATCGCGGACTCGGCGGACTGGTCGCGCAGGAAGCACATGATGAGCCGGGTGGAGACGCCGTGGCGCTCCACGCTCTTCGACAGGGCGGCGCTCAGGCCCTCGACGACGGTCCCGATCGGCACGCCGCGGGCGGTGTGGGCCTGCGGGTCGAAGAAGATCTCGGCGTGCCGCACGCCCTGCGCGGCGGCGCGCGCGAGGTAGGCGTCGGCGAGCTGCTCGAAGTCCTCCTCGGTGCGCAGGACGGCCATCAGGCCGTAGTACAGGTCGAGGAAGGACTGCAGGTCTTCGAAGAGATAGGCCTTGCGGAGGGCCTCGGTGTCGGCGAACGGCAGGTCGACGCCGTTGCGGGCCGCGAGTTCGAAGGCGAGCTCGGGTTCGAGGGTGCCTTCGATGTGCAGGTGGAGTTCGGCTTTGGGGAGCGAAGCGAGGGACATCAGAGCATGGTACGCCCGGGATTAGACACGTTTGGGCACCTGTACGCGGTCGAGGTCCCGCGCCACGGTGAGCTCTCCGGTGAAGCCGGCGGCGCGGGCCTGGCGCTCAAACTCCTCGGGGTCCGAGTAGCGCTGGCTGAAGTGGGTGAGCACGAGGTGCCGCACCCCGCCCTCGGCCGCGACGCGCGCGGCCTGCCCGGCGGTCAAGTGGCCGTGGTCCGATGCCAGTTGGTGGTCCCCGTCGAGGAACGTCGACTCGATGACGAGCATGTCGCACCCCTCGGCGAGCTCGTTCACCCCGTCGCAGAGCCGGGTGTCCATGACGAACGCGAACCGCTGCCCGCGCCGCACCTCGCTCACGTCGTCGAGGGTGACGCCGCGCAGGGACCCGTCGCGCTGGAGGAGCCCCACGTCGGGCCCGGAGATGCCGCGCTCGGCGAGCAGGTCGGGCAGCATGCGGCGCCCGTCGGGCTCCACGAGGCGGTAGCCGTAGGACTCGACGGGGTGGGAGAGACGGCGCGCGTCCAGCGTGTACGACGACGTCTCGGCGAGCACGCCGCCCTCGCCGGACACCGGCACCTCGGCGAGCGCGACGCTCTCGCGGTACGCGGTGGCGTACCGCAGCCGGTCGAAGAACCGCTGACCGGAGCGGGGGTAGTGCGCGGTGACGGGGTGCGGCACCCGGTCCAGGTTGATGCGCTGGATGACCCCGGCGAGGCCGAGGGAGTGGTCGCCGTGGAAGTGGGTGACGCACAGCCGGTTGAGGTCGTGCGCGGCGACGCCGGCCCGCAACATCTGGCGCTGCGTGCCCTCGCCGGGATCGAAGAGGATGCCCTCCCCGTCCCAGCGCAGCAGGTAGCCGTTGTGGTTACGGTGCCTCGTCGGCACCTGGCTCGCGGTGCCGAGCACCACCAATTCCCGTACGGACACGGCGCGTTGCCCGGCGCCCGCTAGCCGGGGGGCCACTGGAGGCCGCGGCCCCCGAGGACATGGGCGTGGGCGTGGAAGACGGTCTGGCCCGCGCCGCTGCCGGTGTTGAACACGACGCGGTAGCTGTCGAGCTTGTCCTCGGCGGCGACCTCGGCCGCCTCCCGCAGCACGTCGGCGGCGATCTGCGGCTCGGCGGCGGCGAGGGCCGCGGCGTCGCGGTAGTGGACGCGCGGGATGACGAGGACATGGGTCGGCGCCTGCGGGTTGATGTCCCGGAAGGCGACGGTGGTCTCGGTCTCCCGTACCAGCGTGGCCGGGACCTCCCCCGTGGCGATCTTGCAGAACAGGCAGTCGGCCTGCGGCTCTCCGGCCACGATCACGTCTCCTCACACCGTCCGGTCACTACGCCGGGAATGCTATCCGGCCCGCGGCCACCCGCGACGCCTGCCTCCTGCGACAGGCCTCACTCCCGTACGCGCGGTTGCGGGAGTTCGGGTGCCGTGCGCGCCGGGTTCTCGGCGAGCGCCGCCAGCGCGATGCGCACGGCCTCGTCGAGCTGCGGGTCGCGCCCGGCCGCGTGGTCCTGCGGGGCGGCGACCACTTCGACGTCGGGGTCGACGCCGTGGTTCTCAAGACCCCACTCGTAGCCGTCCAGCCAGGTCGCGTACTTCGGCTGGGTCACCAGCGTCCCGTCGACGAGCCGGTAGCGGCTGTCGATGCCGATGACGCCGCCCCAGGTGCGTACACCGACCACGGGGCCGATCCCGAGCGCCTTGATCGCCGCGTTGACGATGTCGCCGTCGGAGCCGGAGAACTCGTTGGCGACGGCCACCACGGGGCCGCGGGGCGCGTCCATCGGGTAGCTGAAGGGGCGGGAGCCGCGCGGCAGGTCCCAGCCGACGACCCGGCGGGCCAGCTTCTCGACGACAAGCTGCGAGGTGTGTCCGCCGCGGTTCTCGCGCACGTCGACGATGAGTCCGTCGCGCGCCACCTCGACCCGCAGATCGCGGTGGATCTGGGCCCAGCCGGGGGCCTGCATGTCGGGCACGTGGAGATAGCCGAGGCGGCCGCCCGACTGCTCGTGGACGTGGGCGCGGCGATCGACGACCCAGGCGTGGTAGCGCAGCGGCTCCTCGTCGGCGACGGGGACGACGACCGCGTGGCGCGGGTCGCCGCCGCCGGCCGGGGAGACGGTCAGCTCGACGGGCTTGCCCGCCGTCCCGACGAGGAGCGGTCCCGGACCCGTGACGGGGTCGACGGGGCGTCCGGCCACCGCGATGATCGCGTCACCCGCGCGCACGGCCACCCCGGGCGCGGCGAGCGGCGCGTGGGCACGCGGGTCGGACGTCTCGGTGGGCAGGACCCGGTCGATGCGCCAACTGCCGTCCTCGTGGCGGGAGATGTCCGCCCCGAGGAGGCCCTGTCGCCTGTCGCCGCCGCTCCAGCCGCCGCTCGGTGTGACGTAGGCGTGCGAGGTGCCGAGTTCGCCCTGGACCTCCCACAGGAGGTCGACGAGGTCGTCGTGGGTGGCGACGCGGTCGAGGACGGGCCGGTAGCGCTCCAGGACGCCGTCCCAGTCGACGCCGTCCATGTCCGCGCGCCAGAAGTTGTCCCGCATGAGGCGGCCCGCCTCGTCGTACATCTGCCGCCACTCGGCGACGGGGTCGACGTCCTGGCGGACCCGGCTCAGGTCGACGGTGATGTTGGTGTCGCTGTCGTCGTCGGAGGAGGCGCGCCGGTCGCTCGGTACGACCTTGAGCTTGCCGTCGGTCCACAGCAGGACGCGCTTGCCGTCACCGCTGACGGCAAGGTGGTCGGCGTCCGAGGCGAGGTGCTCGATGCGCTGCTGGGCGAGGTCGTAGCGTTCGAGCTCGCTCTTGGGGTCGGGGTCGTCGGGGGTGGCCCGGGACGCGCCGAGCACGCCCTGGACCGGGTGCCGCAGCCACAGGACGCCGTCCTTGGCGGCCCGCAGGGTCGTGTAGCGGGCCGCCTCCACGGGGAACGCGACGATGCGGTCGGCGAGCCCTTCGAGGTCGATACGGGTGGTGGGGGTGCCTTCGCTGTCGGGGGTCTCGGCGGCGGGGCTGTCCGGGGTGTCGAAGGGACGGCCGTGGCGCTGGGGGCCGAACGGGGACGGCGTCGCCGCGGCGAGCGTGATCAGGTGCGGCCGAGAGCCCCCGACGAACGCGAGGTCGAAGACGTGCTCGTCGTAGACCGGGTCGAAGGAGCGCGCGGAGAGGAACGCGAGGTGTTTGCCGTCGAGGGTGAACGCGGGCGCGTAGTCCCGGAACCGCAGCGGCGTCGCCTCCGTCACCGACAGGTCGGCGGTGTTGGCGAGCTTGAGCTGGCGCAGGGGCGAGGGGCCGGGGTGCGACCAGGCGAGCCACGCCGAGTCCGGCGAGAAGACGAGGCCGCTCACGTCGCCGTCCTCGCTGCGGTCGACCTCCCTGACCTCACCGCTCTCGCGCTCGACGAGCAGCACACGCCCGTCGTGCGAGGCGACGGCGGCCCGGCTGCCGTCGGGCGCCATCGCGAGGTTCAGCACGCGGCCCAGCTGCCCGGCGGCGAGCCTGCGCGGGGTGGCGCCGGGCGCGATGCCGGTGGCGGGCGCGAACTCCAGGGCGTCGTCGCCCTCCGCGTCCGTCACCCACACCACGTGTTCCTCGCCCTCCACGCGGAAGGTGCGCGGGAGGCGGGCCCGTACGCCGGGTCGGGCGGCCAGCGCGCGGGCGGGCCCGGAGCGGTGGGTGACCCAGTGGACCACGCCGCGCACCGAGACGGCGCTGCCGCGTGCGGTGTGGTCGGGTGCCGCCGCGCCGAACCAGCGGGCGGCGCTGACGGGGTGGGGCTGGAGGTCGACGCGCTGCCCGCCGAGGCGGACGTCCAGGCGGCGCGGCGCGGCGTCCTCCGCGCGGTCGAGGGCATCCACGATCCACAGTTCACCGGCCGACGCGTACACGACGCGGGTGCCGTCGCTCGACGCGTGCCGGGCGTAGAAGCCGTCGAGCGGCGTGTGCCGGCGCAGTGAGCTGCCGTCGGCGAGGGACGAGTACAGGGCGCCGACGCCTTCGTGGTCGGACAGGAAGGCGACTCGGTCGCCGACCCACATCGGGTACTCGATGTTCCCGTCGAGCTCCTCGTGGAGGCGGACGAACTCGCCGTCGCCCGCCCGGTCGATCCACAACTTCCCCGCGGTGCCGCCCCGGTAGCGCTTCCACCAGGCGGCCTCGCGGCCCATCGGCGCGGACAGCAGGACGACCTGCCCGCCCGGCCCGGTCACGACGTCGCCCACGGGCCCGTACGGCAGTGTGGTGGCGGGTCCGCCGTCGAGGGGGACAGCCCTCGCCCAGCTGCGGCGCAGGGACGCCTGGCCCTGGGTGCTGAGCGCGAGGACCTGACCGTCGGGGGTCCAGCCGCGCACCGTCGTCCTCGAACTGCCCCAGTACGTAAGGCGTTTGGAGGGTCCGCCGTCGACCGGGGCGATGTGCACCTCGGGGGCGCCGTCGCGGGTGGACGTCCAGGCGACAGTGGTGCCGTCGGGCGAGATCCGGGGATGGCTGACGGGGACATTGTCAGCGCTGACGCGCCAGGCGCGCCCGCCGTCGAGAGGGGCGACCCAGACGTCGTCCTCGGCGGTGAAGGCGGCCAACTCGCCGTGCAGATGCGGGAACCGGAGATATCCAGAGTGCGCTGTCCGTATCACCCGATCACCCTAGGCACGCGCGCACGGCCAGGTCAGGAGGTTTGGTCACTTGCCCCGGACCGCTGCGCGACGCCACCGCCGGCGAGGGGGTCAGCCGCGCATCAGCAGCCACTCCTGGAGCTCCACGATGTTGTCCTCGGGGTCCTTGAGGTGGGCGACCCGCATCCGGTCGGTCATCGGCGCGGGCCCGTGGAGGATCTCGGCGCCGCGCGCGACGATCTGCTCGCAGTACTCGTCCAGGTCGTCGACCCGCAGCACGACGAGGGATCGGTGCCCGTCCGGGGCGTCACTCAGATCGCCGATGACCTGCGCCATCAGCGCCCGGTCCTCGAGCCCGATGCCGGCGGAACCCGTCGCGGGGCTGAACTTCTCGTACGGGCCGTCCTCCGCGCCCGACTGCGGCTTGAGGCCGAGCACGTCCGCGTAGAAGTGGTAACAGGCACGGAAGTCGGTGACGAGGAGTCTGACCTGGGCGAGTTCCACGCGTTCCCCTCGGGGGTTGATCAGGACCAGCGGCCGGTGCGGCCGAGGAGCAGCGCCGTCGCGGCGGTCCCCGCGGTCGACGTACGCAAAACGCTACGCCCGAGCCGGTACGGGCGCGCGCCCGCCTCGGCGAACGCGGCGAGCTCGTCGGGCGAGACGCCGCCCTCCGGGCCGACCACGAGGACGATGTCCCCGGCCGTGGGCAGCTCCACCGTGGCGAGGGCGCCGCTGTCGCAGTCGCGGTCCTCGTGCAGTACGGCCGCGAAGTCCGCCCCGGCGAGCAGTGCCGCGACCTGCTTGGTCGACGCGGCGTCCGCGACGTCCGGGAAGCGCACCCGGCGGGACTGCTTGCCCGCCTCGCGCGCGGTGGCCCGCCACTTGCCGAGCGCCTTGGCGCCACGGTCGCCCTTCCACTGCGTGATGCAGCGGGCGGCCTGCCACGGCACGATCGCGTCGACGCCGGTCTCCGTCATGGTCTCGACGGCGAGCTCGCCCCGGTCGCCCTTGGGCAGGGCCTGGACGACGGTGATCCTGGGTGCCTGCGCGGGCTCCTCCTGGGCGGGGCCCGCCGTGACGACGAGCCGGTCCTTGCCCTCGGCGGCCTCCACGACCGCCTCGCTCCAGCGCCCGCGACCGTCGGTCAGGACGACGTCCTCACCGGCGCGCAGCCGCTTCACGGACACCGCGTGCCGTCCCTCGGCCCCGTCGAGCACGAACGTTCCGGCGGACGGCACCTCGTCGACGACGAACACCGGCGCCGTCATGCGGCACCCCGCGCGCCCAACACGCCCTTCGCCTCCGCCAGTTCCGCCGCGAGCACCTCGACGAGCCGGCCGGCGGGCAGCTCACGGGCGAGCCGGTGGCCCTGCCCGGCCCACAGCGCCATCCCCTGCGGGTCCCCCGCCTTGGCGGCGGCCTTGCGCAGCGTCGACGTCATGTGGTGGATCTGGGGGTAGGCGGCGGGCGCGTACGGGCCGTGCTCGCGCATGAACCGGTTCACGAGGCCGCGCGCGGGGCGGCCCGAGAAGGCCCGGGTCAGCTCGGTCCGCACGAACAGCGGATTTGTCATGGCCTGCTTGTGCAGGACGTTGGCGCCGGACTCGGGGCAGACCAGGAAGGCCGTGCCGAACTGTCCGGCGTCGGCGCCCGCGGCGAGCACCGCGGCGAGCTGTCCGCCGCGCATGAGTCCGCCGGTGGCGATGATCGGGATCTGTACGGCCTCGCGGACCTGGGCGATCAGCGCGATGAGTCCGATGCCGGATCCGTCGGCCTCCGGGTTGTCCCGGTGGGTGCCCTGGTGGCCGCCCGCCTCGATGCCCTGGACACACACCGCGTCGGCGCCGGCCCGCTGGGCGGCCTGCGCCTCCTCCGCGGTGGTCACGGTGACGGCGGTGAGGGTGCCGACGCGGGCGAGGGAGTCGAGGACGTCGCGGCTCGGGCAGCCGAAGGTGAAGGTGACGACCGGTACCGGGTCGTCGAGGAGGATGGCGAGCTTCGCGTCGAAGCCGTCGTCGAGGCCGCTGTCCGGGTCCCCGAGCTGCGTGTCGTACCAGGCGGCCTCACCGGCGAGCTGGCTGGCGTAGACGGCGACGGCCGCGGGGTCCGCGTACTCGGACTGCGGCATGAAGAGATTGACGCCGAACGGCTGGTTGGTCAGCCCCCGTACCTGCTTGATCTCCTGGTACATCCCGTCGGCGGTCTTGTACCCGGCGGCGAGGAATCCGAGCCCGCCGGCCTCCGACACGGCGGCGGCGAGCTGCGGACAGGACGCACCGCCCGCCATGGGTGCCTGCACGATCGGATAGTGACAGAGATCGGTCAGCGTGGGGGACATGACCGCATCGTGCCACGTCCCCCGCATCGGACCGAATCGGCCCTTCCGCGTGGCATGTGCCACGCGTGATGCGGGGGACGTGGTCCCTGCTTCTTGCGTACGCCGGGCTCGGTCAGCGCCCGTTGAACGCGTCCTTCAACCACGAGAACAGCCCCTGCTGCCCCGGCTGACTGTGCCTGCCCGGGGGCAACCCCCGGACCCCCGGCCGCACACCATCAGCGCCCGTTGAACGCGTCCTTCAGCCGCGAGAACAGCCCCTGCTGCCCCGGCTGGAACTGGCCCGTGGGCCGCTCCTCGCCGCGCAGCTTCGACAGCTCACGCAGTACCCGCTCCTGCTCCGGATCCAGCTTGGTCGGCGTCAGGACCTCGACGTGCACGATGAGGTCACCGCGGCCGCCGCCGCGCAGGTGCGTGATGCCGCGCCCGTGCAGCGGGACCGACTGGCCGGACTGCGTGCCCGGCCGGATGTCGATCTCCTCCAGGCCGTCGAGCGTCTCCAGCGGCACCTTGGTGCCGAGCGCCGCGGCCGTCATCGGGATGGTGACGGTGCAGTGCAGATCGTCGCCGCGCCGCTGGAAGACGGGGTGCGGCAGCTCGTGGATCTCGACGTACAGGTCACCGGCGGGGCCACCGCCGGGGCCGACCTCGCCCTCGCCCGCGAGCTGGATCCGCGTGCCGTTGTCGACGCCGGCCGGGATCTTCACCGTGAGCGTGCGCCGCGAGCGGATGCGGCCGTCACCGGCGCACTCCGGGCACGGCGTCGGCACGACGGTGCCGAAGCCCTGGCACTGCGGGCACGGCCGCGACGTCATGACCTGACCGAGGAAGGACCGCGTGACCTGGGACACCTCGCCGCGACCGCGGCACATGTCACAGGTCTGCGCGGACGTACCCGGCGCGGCACCCTCGCCGCTGCAGGTCGTACAGACGATGGCCGTGTCGACCTGAATGTCCTTGGTGGTCCCGAAGGCGGCCTCGTCCAGCTCGATCTCGAGCCGGATCATGGCGTCCTGGCCGCGGCGCGTGCGCGACCGGGGACCACGCTGGGACGCCGTTCCGAAGAACGCGTCCATGATGTCGGAGAAGTTCCCGAAGCCGCCGGCGCCGAAGCCACCGGCCCCGCCTCCGCCCGCCTGCGAGAGGGGGTCGCCGCCGAGGTCGTAGACCTGCTTCTTCTGCGGGTCCGACAACACCTCGTAGGCGGCGTTGATCTCCTTGAACCGCTCCTGTGTCTTCGGGTCCGGATTCACATCCGGGTGAAGCTCACGGGCCAGCCTGCGGAAGGCCTTCTTGATCTCGTCCTGGGAGGCGTCGCGGCGCACGCCGAGTACGGCGTAGTAGTCCGTGGCCACTTACGACTCCGCCAGGATCTGTCCGACGTAACGTGCCACTGCGCGTACTGCTCCCATCGTTCCCGGGTAATCCATGCGGGTCGGTCCGACCACGCCGAGTTTGGCGACTGCCTCGCTGCCCGAACCGTAGCCGACCGAGACCACGGAGGTGGAGCTGAGTCCCTCATGGGCGTTCTCGTGACCGATCCGTACAGCCATGCCCGAATCGTTTACCTCACCAAGGAGCTTGAGGAGCACGACCTGCTCCTCGAGGGCCTCGAGGACAGGCCGGATGGTGAGGGGAAAGTCATGTCCGAAGCGGGTGAGATTGGCGGTGCCGCCGATCATCAGCCGCTCCTCGGTCTCCTCGACGAGTGTCTCCAGGAGAGTGGAGAGCACCGTCGCGACCGTGCCGCGGTCCTCCGCGTCGAAGGACTCCGGCAGGTCCTGCACCAGCTGCGGGACGTCCGCGAAGCGGCGTCCCGCGACCCGGCTGTTGAGCCGGGCCCGCAGATCGGCGAGAGAGGTCTCGCCGAACGGCGCCGGGCAGTCGATCATCCGCTGCTCGACGCGGCCCGTGTCCGTGATCAGTACGAGCATCAGACGGGCGGCGGCGAGCGAGAGCAGCTCCACATGGCGCACGGTGGACCGCGTCAGGGACGGGTACTGCACCACGGCGACCTGCCGCGTCAGCTGCGCGAGCAGCCGCACGGTCCGGCCGACGACGTCGTCGAGGTCGACGGCGCCGTCGAGGAAGTTCTGGATGGCGCGGCGCTCGGGCCCCGTCATCGGCTTGACCGCCGTCAGCTTGTCCACGAACAGGCGGTACCCCTTGTCGGTGGGGATCCGCCCGGCGCTCGTGTGGGGCTGGGCGATGAAGCCCTCCTCCTCGAGCGCCGCCATGTCGTTGCGCACCGTCGCCGGTGAGACACCGAGGCTGTGCCGCTCGGTGAGCGCCTTGGAGCCGACCGGCTCCTCGGTCCCCACGTAGTCCTGGACGATGGCGCGCAGCACTTCGAGCCTGCGTTCACTGAGCATTCGCGCGCACCTCCAGCTGTGTCGTCCGCGGCTGGCACTCGGTGCGGCCGAGTGCCAATGGTCTCCGGGTCAGTGTACGGCCGGTGGGTACGGGCCCGGCAAGGGCGCTAGCGTCGGACCCATGGACGACCTGGACTGGAATGAGGTGGGCTGGGAGGAGCTGTCCGCTCGGGCGGGGCGGATCCGGCTGCCGGGCTGGGACTGCACGACGGGCCTTGTGGTGGGCGACGGGGCGGCGTTGCTGATCGACACGGGTTCATCACTTCGTGAGGGTGCGGCGCTGCGGGCGGACACCCGGCGCCTCATCGGCCCGCACGCGCGCGTGACGCATATCGCGCTGACGCACCCCCATTTCGACCATGTCCTGGGCACGGCGGCGTTCGCCGGCGTCGAGGTGTACGGCGCCGCGGGCATCGACACGGTGTTCACGCGGGGCCGCGACGAACTGCGGGCCTCCGCGGTCGCGCACGGCGTGCCGCACGACGAGGCGGCCGATGCGGTGGACGTGCTCGTCGTGCCGCAGCACCGGGTGTGCGGGGAGTGGACGCTCGATCTGGGCGGCGGGCTCCAGGTGCTGCTCGCGAACGTGGGCCCGGCGCACAGCGGGCACGACCTGGCGGTCCTGGTGCCGGGCACGCCCGAGGTCGTCTTCTGCGGCGACCTGGTCGAGGAGTCGGGCGAGCCGCAGGCGGGCCGTGACGCGGTGCCGTCCCGTTGGCCGGCCGCTCTCGACCGGCTGCTGGAACTGGGCGGAGAAGACGCCGTGTACGTCCCCGGGCATGGAGCCGCGGTGAATGCGGCGTTTGTCCGTGCGCAGCGTGCCGCGCTGGCGGCGCGTTTCGGCGTGTCGTAACCGCACGGCAGTTCGTACTCCTATCGTCTGCAGAATGCTCCCACCCGCCTCCCGCCACCGCCCCTCCAACGAGGGCCCTTCGGGCCCGCAGAGCCGTCTGTACTCCCCCGACTTCACCCCGCCCTGGAAGAAGCAGCAGGCCGCGCCCGAGGTGGCGGCGGACGTGGATCTCGTGGTCGAGGAGGTCACGACCGGATTCTGCGGGGCGGTCGTCCGCTGCGAGAAGACGGCCCAGGGCCCGACGGTGACCCTGGAGGACCGCTTCGGCAAGCATCGGGTGTTCCCCATGGACCCGCGCGGCTTCCTGCTCGAAGGCCGGGTCGTCACCCTCGTACGTCCCGTGGCCGCGGCGCCCGTACGTCCCACGCGCACGGCCTCCGGGTCGGTCGCGGTCCCCGGGGCGCGGGCGCGGGTCGCGCGGGCCGGGCGCATCTATGTGGAGGGCCGGCACGACGCGGAGCTGGTGGAGCGGGTCTGGGGCGACGACCTGCGCATCGAGGGCGTGGTCGTGGAGTACCTGGAGGGCGTCGACGACCTGCCCGCGATCGTCGCCGAATTCGCTCCGGGGCCGGACGCGCGGCTCGGCGTCCTCGTCGACCATCTGGTGCCCGGCTCGAAGGAGTCACGGATCGCGGCGCAGGTCACCGGCGAGCACGCTCTGGTCGTTGGCCACCCCTACATCGACGTGTGGGAGGCCGTGAAGCCGTCGGCCGTGGGCATCCGGGCGTGGCCCCGGGTGCCGCGCGGCCAGGACTGGAAGACGGGTGTGTGCCGGGCGCTCGGCTGGCCGGAGAACACCGGCGCGGCCTGGCAGCACATCCTGTCGCGGGTGCACAGCTACCGCGACCTGGAGCCCGAACTCCTGGGCAGGGTCGAGGAGTTGATCGACTTCGTGACGCTGCCCGCGGACCTGGCCTAGGGAGCGCCCGCGAGCCGCCTCAGTCGACGAGGTCGCGGACGACCGCGTCGGCGAGGAGGCGGCCGCGCAGGGTGAGGACGGCGCGCCCGGACTCGTACGGGGCCGCTTCGAGCAGGCCGTCGGACAGGGCCTGGCCGGCGGCGGCGCGGCCCGCGGGCTTCAGGAGCGACAGCGGGCAGCCCTCCAGGAGGCGCAGTTCCAGCAGAATGCGCTCGACGCGCCGGTCCTCGTCCGAGAGGAGCTCGCGACCGGCGCCGGGCGAACGTCCCTCGGCGAGGCGTCCGGCGTAGGCGCCCGGGTGCTTCACGTTCCACCAGCGCACCCCGCCGACGTGGCTGTGCGCGCCGGGGCCCGCGCCCCACCAGTCGGCGCCGCGCCAGTACAGCTCGTTGTGCAGGCAGCGCCCGGCGTCGGTGGTGGCCCAGTTCGACACCTCGTACCAGTCGAAGCCCGCCCCGCCGAGGACCTCGTCCGCGATCAGGTAGCGGTCCGCGTGGACGTCGTCGTCCGTCATCGGGACCTCACCGCGACGGATGCGCCGGGCGAGCTGGGTGCCCTCCTCGACGATCAGCGCGTACGCCGACACATGGTCGGGCCCGGCGCCGATGGCCGCCTCCAGCGAGGCCCGCCAGTCGTCGTCGCTCTCGCCGGGGGTGCCGTAGATCAGGTCGAGGTTGACGTGGTCGAAGCCCGCGGCGCGCGCCTCGGCGACGCAGGCCTCGGGGCGGCCGGGGGTGTGCGTGCGGTCGAGGATCTTCAGGACGTGCTGCTTGGCGCTCTGCATGCCGAAGGAGATCCGGTTGAAGCCGCCCTCGCGGAGGGTCTCCAGGTAGGCGGGGCCGACGGACTCGGGATTGGCCTCCGTCGTCACCTCGGCGTCGGGCGCGAGCCCGAACTCGTCACGGATCGCCCCGAGCATGCGCACGAGGTCGTCGGCCGCGAGGAGCGTCGGGGTCCCGCCGCCGACGAACACGGTCCGCACCTGGCGCGGGTCGTCGCCGAGAACCTTGCGGGCGAGCCGGACCTCGTCGACGAGGGTGTCCGCGTAGTTGTCACGCGAGGCGAGCACACCACCGGAGCCGCGCAGCTCGGTCGCGGTGTACGTGTTGAAGTCGCAGTAGCCGCAGCGCGTGGCGCAGTACGGGACATGCAGATAGAACCCGAGGGGCCGCTCCGCCGCCCCGGCCAGGGCGGAGGCGGGCAACGCGCCGTCATCGGGGACGGGCTCACCGTCGGGAAGTGCGGAAGGCATGGACCTATTGTCCCGCAGCCGCGAGGTAGTCCTCACAGCCGCGGCCGTGAGGACCTACCGGGCCTGCAGTACCAGCAGTGCCAGGTCGTCGTCCGGTGGGCTTTCGGAGAATTCGTGGACCAGGCGTCTGATCCGTTCGGCGAGCAGAGGTGCGGTGAGGCCCGTGCAGCCGGCGAGGGCGTGGGAGAGGCCGTCGCCGTCGTCGAACTGGCGGTGCCCGTCCCGGCGCTCCGTCACCCCGTCCGTGACGCACAGGAGGGTGTCGCCGTCGTGGAGGACGAGGCTCTCGCTGGTATAGCCGGGATCGTCGACGACGCCGAGGAGCACCTGGGGCTCGGCGGCGCACTCGACCAGGCCGTCGGGCCGCAGCAGGAGCGGCAGCGGGTGTCCGGCGGAGGCCAGGGTGCAGCGCATCCCGTCCTCGGTGGGCACCAGCTCCCCGTAGAGCAGGGAGAGGAAGCGGGGCGCGCCCTCGGGTGCGAGGCCCTGGCCGCCCGCGGCGGCGAGCGCGCGGGCCGCCGCGTCGGCCGCCTCCGTGGCGTCGTCGAGGAGGAGCCGGTTGAGCCGGTCGAGGACCTCGGCGACCTGGTACCCCTCGCGGGCGAGCAGCCGCAGCCAGGGCCGGGCGAGGCCGATGACGACGGCTGCCTCGGGGCCTTTTCCCTGGACGTCGCCGAGCGCGAAGCACCAGCGGCCGTCGCCGGCGGGGAACACGTCGTAGAAGTCGCCGCCGGGGCCGCCCGCGTCGCGCGGCTCGTACACGAGCGCGGACTCGATGCCGGGGATCTGCGCGACGGCGGAGGGCAGCAGTCCGCGCTGGAGGATGCGGCTGATGGTGGCCTGCCGGGTGTAGCGGCGGGCCGCGCTGACGGCGAGGGCGACACGGCGGGCGAAGTCCTCGACGAGGCCGGTGACCTCGTCGGGGAAGCGCGTCAGGCCGGCCCGTCCGATGAGGAGGGTGCCCACCGCGCGACCGCCCGCGCTGAGGCGGTAGGCGAGCGCGGCGCCCGCCGGGTCGCCGCCGAGGCTCTCGAAGGGCCACGGCACGGGGACGGCCGCGCTGCGCGCCGCGTCGGTGGGCTGCGGCGGGTCCTTCTCCAAGATCTTGCGGAGCTCCTCCATGCGGTTCTCGCTGGTGTGCCAGACGCGGGCGAGGCGGGGCGTGGCGAGGGCGCCGGTGCCGCGGCCCGCGCGGTCGGCGGCGCCCCGGTCGGGCCTGCCGTCCTCGTCGTCGAGCCAGACGGCGCACCAGTCGGCCATGCGCGGCACCAGCATCTGTCCGGCGAGTGAGGCGACCTGGTCCTCGTCGAGCTGTCCGGCGAGCAGGTCGGAGGCCTCGGCGAGGAAGGAGAGCGCGCCGCGGTTGACCCAGTCCTGGTCGTGGGGGAAGCGGCGCGGCGTGGGAGCCAGTATTTCCGCGGCGCGCAGCCCGCGCTGAAAGGTTCTTGCGCCGAGGTACGCCTCGGGGTCGTCGCCGCGCCGGTCGGCTTCGTCGACGGGGAGACGGGCCCAGACGGTCTTGGTGCCGGACTGGTACGTGATGCCCCAGGCGTCGGAGAGAGAGGCCACGAGGCGCAGCCCGCGCCCGCACTCGGGGGTGTCGGGGCCCATGTCGATGCGGTCGCTGCGGACGGCGCGGGCGGGGTGATGGTCGGAGACCTCGATGACGAGGGCGGCGGGCGCGCACGCGCCGTCCGGGTCGTCGGGGTGCCCGGTTTCGAGGCGGCACAGCAGCTCGACATTGGTGCCGGCGTGGACCACGGCGTTCGTGACGAGTTCGCTGAGTACGACCACGGCGTCGTCGGTGAGCCGGTCGCCGCCGCCCGACGTGGCGGTCAGGCCGAGCTCGGCCCAGTCGGCGAGAGCACCCCGTACGAAGCGGCGCGCGGCAGCCGGGGCCAGCGGGTTTCCGGGCAGCGAGGTCCGCACGACGGCCGGTGCTCCCGGGGGACGGGAGGGCTCGTCGGTGGCGTACGTGGTCTCCCGTTGCAGCGGAATGGACCCCACGGTGCGGCTCCTGAGCAGTACGGGCAAAGACGCCTCAGGCGACACGGACAGAGTGACAGACCGGCCCCGCCCATAAGCACCGAGTTATCGAAGTGGGCCACCATGAGTGAGAACAGTGCTACACGTGTTCAGGATCCGGGCCGGATCGAGGCCACCGAACTGCGTGCGCTTCCGCCGCGATGACGTCGGCGCGGGACGGCGACTTCACCAAGGCCCCGGAGACCGGGGAGGGCCTGGCGGCCGAACTCGGCGCGATGTGACGCGGTGGCCGGCGGCGACCTCACGCAGCGGGTCGACCTGCACGACGGGAACCTCCAGCTCCGGGTGGACTTACGCCTCCTGGGCCGCGCCGTGAACAAAATGGTCGACCAACTCTCCCTGTTCACGGGCGAGGTGACGCGGGTGGCGCGCGAGGTCGGCACCGAGGGCCGGCTCGGCGGGCGCGCCAAGGCCCAGGGCCTGTCCGGGAGCCGGCGAGACGTGACCGAGGCGGTCAATAGCCGGTGGACGTGGATCAGCTGCTCTCGGTCGTACTCGCCCTGCTGAACCCCGAAGGCAGTGGGAGCGACGGGGCCGGGACTCCGCCGACGCCGCTGACCTGGGACTTCCGGACGCGGAAGGAGAGCCGGTGGTCCCGCCGACGATCGAATGAGGCACTGTCACGATGACTGTCCCGATAGGTACCGACGCCGGTACGGACGACCGCGCGAGCATCCTCCTGGTCGACGTCATGGAGGACAACCTCGTCGCGCTGGAGGCCGTACTGGCGTCGCTCAACGAGCCGCTCGTGCGGGCGCGTTCGGGCGCGTTCGGGCGCGTTCGGGCGCGTTCGGGCGCGTTCGGGCGCGTTCGGGCGCGTTCGGGCGCGTTCGGGCGAGGAGGCAATGAAGGCGCCGCTGCGCAGGCGGTTCGCCGTCGTCCTCCTCGACATCCGGATGCCGGGCATGGACGGCTTCGAGACCGCGGCGAACATCAAGCGGCTCGACCAGACGAAGGACGTGCCCATCATCTTCCTGACGGGCACGGACACGGACGCGGGCTACGCGTTCCGCGGCTGCGCGACGGGGCCACGGACTACCTCACCAAGCCCTTCGCCCCGTGGGTGCTCCGCGCGAAGGTCACCGTCCTCGTGGACCTGCACCGCGAGAATCAGCAGCTGGAGCGGATGCTCGCCCGCGAACAGCTCCAGTTCGCCGAGTTGACGGCCCGCCTGTCCGCCGTCTAACGCGAACTGACCGCCGGCGCACTGCCGGACGCCGCCGAACAGCGCCGCCAGGTGACACGGATGGGGTAGCTGTTACGGGAGATGCGCCGCGGCCGCACACCGTAGGGGCAGGCCGCGACGCATCCCTCAAGCGACGACGCGGGACGTCACTTCTCGCGTGAACCCGCGTACATCTCGTCGATCAGGTGCCCGTACTCACGCTCGACGACCGGCCGCTTCAGCTTCAGGCTCGGGGTCAGCTCGCCGTGCTCGATGTCGAGGTCGCGCGGCAGGAGCTTGAACTTCTTGATGGTCTGCCACTTCTGGAGGCCCAGGTTGAGCTCCTTGACGTAGCCCTCGACCAGTTCGACCGTGGCAGGGGCCGCGACCACATCGGCGTACGACTTGCCCTCCAGGCCGTTGTCCTTGGCCCACTCCAGGATGGACGGCTCGTCGAGAGCGATGAGCGCCGTGCAGAAGTTCCGGTCGGCGCCGTGCACCAGGATGTTCGAGACGTACGGGCAGACGGCCTTGAACTGACCCTCGACCTCGGCGGGCGCGATGTACTTGCCGCCCGACGTCTTGATCAAGTCCTTCTTGCGGTCGGTGATCTTGAGGTAGCCGTCGGGCGACAGCTCACCGATGTCGCCGGTGTGGAACCAGCCGTCGGACTCCAGCACCTCGGTCGTCTTCTCGGGCAGCCCGTGGTAGCCCTGCATGACGCCGGGGCCGCGCAGCAGGATCTCGCCGTCGTCCGCGATCCGCACCTCCGTGCCGGGCAGCGGCTTGCCGACCGTGCCGGTGCGGTACGCCTCGCCGGGGTTGACGAAGGACGCAGCGGACGTCTCCGTGAGGCCGTAGCCCTCCAGGATGTGCACGCCCGCGCCGGCGAAGAAGTAGCCGATCTCGGGGGCGAGCGCGGCGGAGCCGGAGACACAGGCACGCAGCCGGCCGCCGAACGCCTCACGCAGCTTCGAGTAGACGAGCGCGTCGGCGACCTTGTGCTTGGCGCCGAGCGCGAACGGCACCGAGGCCGAACCGGTCCTGCGGAAGTTGTCCTGGCTGGCCTTCGCGTACTCGCGCGCGACCTCGGCGGCCCACTGGAAGATCTTGTACTTGGCGCCGCCGCCGGCCCGCGCCTTGGCCGCGACCCCGTTGTAGACCTTCTCGAAGATGCGCGGCACCGCGGCCATGTACGTCGGCTGCACGACGGGCAGGTTCGCGATGATCTTGTCCACGCGGCCGTCGACGGCGGTGACGTGCCCGACCTCGATCTGCCCGGAGGTGAGGACCTTGCCGAAAACGTGCGCGAGGGGCAGCCACAGGTACTGCACGTCGTCCGGGCCGACCAGGCCGGTCGAGGCGATGGCCTTCGCCATGTACGACCAGTTGTCCTGCGGGAGGCGCACGCCCTTGGGCCGGCCGGTGGTACCGGAGGTGTAGATCAGGGTCGCGAGCTGGTCCGCGGTGATCGCGCCGACCTTTTCCTTGATCAGGTCCGGGTTCTTCTCCAGGTGGGCGGCGCCGCGCTTCTCCAGGTCGGCGAGCGTGAGCACCCAGCCTTCGGGGTCCGCGGCGTCCGGCTCGACCCCGGCCTCGTCGATGACGACGACATGGGCGAGGTCGGGCAGGTCGGCCCGGCGCTCGCGGGCCTTGGCCAGCTGCGCCGCGTCCTCGGCGATCAGGACCTTGCTGTCCGAGTCCGCGAGGATGAACCCCGACTCCTCGGCGTTGGTCTGCGGGTACACGGTGGTCGTGGCGGCGCCCGCGCACAGGATGCCGAGGTCGGCCAGGATCCACTCGACCCGCGTGGAGGAGGCGAGCGCGACCCGCTCCTCCGGCTGGACGCCGAGCTCGATGAGGCCGGCCGCGATGGCGTAGACCCGCGTCGCGGCCTGCGCCCAGCTCAGCGACTTCCACTCCTCGGGGCCCTCACCGGAGGCCGATGGCACCGGATAGCGGTAGGCCTCGGTATCCGGCGTGGCCGCCACGCGCTCCAGGAAGAGGGCCGCCACGGACGGCGGACGGTTCTCGATCAGGGTCTGTGTGTCGCTCACGACGTCCTCCGGGGGCCCGCGGCAGCGCGGCGAGACTGGGCGCGGCTGGCTGTTGGCGGCTGTTGTTTAACTGGCGAGTAACTACCGAGCAGTGATCAGAGTAGAGCGCAGTCGCCCGGTGCGTAAGGGGCCGCAGCCTGTCACTTCTTGTCGACAGCCGCTGTACACACGGCCCCCACAAAAGGCCCGCACAACAATGCCGGGAAATCAAGAGGCCCGCCGCACTGACGCGCGACGGGCCCCCGGACTGCTGTGACGACCGGCCTACTTCTTCTTCGTACCGCTGTCGTCGCTGGAGAGCACGGCGATGAAGGCTTCCTGCGGCACCTCGACGGAGCCGACCATCTTCATGCGCTTCTTGCCCTCCTTCTGCTTCTCGAGCAGCTTGCGCTTACGGGAGATGTCACCGCCGTAGCACTTGGCGAGGACGTCCTTGCGGATGGCGCGGATCGTCTCTCGGGCGATGACCCGGGAGCCGATGGCGGCCTGGATCGGCACCTCGAAGGCCTGCCGCGGGATGAGCTCGCGCAGCTTGGCGACCAGCCGCACGCCGTACGCGTACGCCGCGTCCTTGTGCGTGACCGCGGAGAACGCGTCGACCTTGTCGCCGTGCAGCAGGATGTCGACCTTGACCAGGCTGGAGTCCTGCTCGCCGGTGGGCTCGTAGTCCAGGGACGCGTAGCCGCGCGTCTTGGACTTCAGCTGGTCGAAGAAGTCGAAGACGATCTCCGCGAGCGGCAGCGTGTAGCGGATCTCGACGCGGTCCTCGGAGAGGTAGTCCATGCCGAGCAGCGTGCCGCGGCGGGTCTGGCAGAGCTCCATGATCGAGCCGATGAACTCGCTGGGGGCGAGGATCGTGGCCCGTACGACGGGCTCGTAGACCTTGTCGATCTTGCCTTCGGGGAACTCGCTCGGGTTGGTGACCGTGTGCTCGGTGCCGTCCTCCATGGCCACGCGGTAGACCACGTTGGGCGCGGTGGCGATGAGGTCGAGCCCGAACTCGCGCTCCAGGCGCTCACGGATCACGTCGAGGTGGAGCAGGCCGAGGAAGCCGACGCGGAAGCCGAAGCCGAGGGCGGCCGAGGTCTCCGGCTCGTAGACGAGCGCGGCGTCGTTGAGCTGCAGCTTGTCGAGGGCCTCGCGCAGGTCCGGGTACTCCGAGCCGTCCAGCGGATAGAGGCCCGAGAAGACCATCGGCTTCGGGTCCTTGTAGCCGCCGAGCGCCACGGTGGCGCCGTTGTGCAGGGAGGTGATCGTGTCACCGACCTTGGACTGACGGACGTCCTTCACGCCGGTGATGATGTAGCCCACCTCACCGACGCCGATGCCGTCGGCCGGGGTCATCTCCGGCGAGGAGACCCCGATCTCCAGGAGCTCGTGGGTGGCGCCGGTGGACATCATCCGGATCCGCTCACGCTTGTTGAGCTGGCCGTCGACGACTCGTACATACGTCACGACGCCGCGGTAGGAGTCGTACACGGAGTCGAAGATCATCGCGCGGGCGGGCGCGTCGGCGACGCCGACCGGGGCCGGGATCTCGGCGACGACCTTGTCGAGCAGCGCCTCGACGCCCATGCCGGTCTTCGCGGAGACCTTCAGCACGTCCTCCGGCTCGCAGCCGATGAGGTTCGCGAGCTCCTCGGAGAACTTCTCGGGCTGGGCGGCCGGCAGGTCGATCTTGTTGAGAACCGGGATGATCTTGAGGTCGTTCTCCATCGCCAGATAGAGGTTGGCGAGAGTCTGCGCCTCGATGCCCTGGGCCGCGTCGACGAGCAGGACCGTGCCCTCACAGGCCGCGAGGGACCGCGAGACCTCGTACGTGAAGTCCACGTGCCCCGGGGTGTCGATCATGTTGAGGATGTGGGTTTTGCCCGGGTCCTCGCTCGGGGCCCAGGGCAGGCGCACCGCCTGGGACTTGATCGTGATGCCGCGCTCGCGCTCGATGTCCATCCGGTCGAGGTACTGAGCACGCATCTGCCGCTGCTCGACCACACCGGTCAGCTGGAGCATCCGGTCGGCGAGCGTGGACTTGCCGTGGTCGATGTGCGCGATGATGCAGAAATTGCGGATCAGAGCCGGGGCGGTACGGCTCGGCGCGGGCACATTGTTAGGGGTCGCGGGCACGCAGGGTCCTGTCTCTTGAGGCGCCTGTCGCCTCGGGTCGGATCTATACGTAGGTTCCATGGTCCCACGGACGCGGGGCTGCGCCCGGTTTGGGCCGCTCGGAGCACGGCTGGTAACGTTGACAGCTGTGTCTCATGCCCTCTCAGCACGAGGCACCTCAAGAGAAATCACCGGCACGTGGGCGTGAGCTCGCGTGCCTGAACCTGAAAAGGCTCATTTCGTGGCGAACATCAAGTCCCAGATCAAGCGGATCAAGACCAACGAGAAGGCTCGTCAGCGCAACAAGGCTGTCAAGTCCTCCCTCAAGACCGCGATCCGCAAGGCCCGCGAGGCCGTTGCCGCGGGTGACACCCAGAAGGCCGAGGAGCTGACGCGCGAGGCTTCGCGCAAGCTCGACAAGGCCGTCTCCAAGGGCGTCATCCACAAGAACCAGGCCGCCAACAAGAAGTCGGCGCTTGCTTCCAAGGCTTCTTCCCTCAAGGGCTGAGTACCCACTCCCTCACGGGACGGGCACTCCTTTGATGTGATCGCCGGACGGACCCGAGCGGGCCCTCTCTCTCCGCTCCCGGACGGCACCCCGGATCTGCACGCGACTGCGTTCGCCACGCGGGTGCGGATCCATCGAGCTTGAACCTGAGACCCCGCACGGCTGTCCTTCCCCAGGACGGCTGGGCGGGGTTTTGGCGTGTGTGGGGGCTGCGCGTGGCAGGGGCGGGGGCCTGCGTATGTGGGCGGGGGTCCCGTGTGGGCCGGGGCATGCGTGGGCCGGGGCATGCGTGCGCCGGATGGCTTGCGTGGGCCGGATGGCTTGCGTGGGCCGGACGGCTTGCGTGGGCCGGACGGCTTGCGTGGGCCGGACGGCTTGCGTGGGCCGGATGGCTTGCGTGGGCCGGATGGCTTGCGTGGGCCGGACGGCTTGCGTGGGCCGGACGGCTTGCGGGTGTGGGGTGGGGGGCTTGCGGGTGTGGGGTGGGGCTGTGTGGCTCAGCCGCGG
Organism: Streptomyces sp. NBC_01003; assembly: GCF_045162695.1. Taxonomy (NCBI): domain Bacteria; kingdom Bacillati; phylum Actinomycetota; class Actinomycetes; order Kitasatosporales; family Streptomycetaceae; genus Streptomyces; species Streptomyces sp. NBC_01003. Next base: position 6,658,844 of record NZ_CP108707.1, on the reverse strand, counting down.
CGGGAGCGGGCGGCCCTTGCGATGGTGACCACGGCCTTCTCGAGGGCGTACTCGGGATCGTCCCCACCGCCCTTGACGCCCGCGTCGGCCTCGGCGACGGCCCGCAGCGCGACGGCCACGCCGTCCGGCGTCCAGCCGCGCATCTGCTGGCGCACCCGGTCGATCTTCCACGGCGGCATCCCCAGCTCGCGGGCGAGATCAGCGGGCCGGCCGCCGCGTGCCGACGAGAGCTTGCCGATGGCGCGGACCCCCTGGGCGAGCGCGCTGGTGATCAGCACGGGCGCCACCCCGGTCGACAACGACCACCGCAGCGCCTCCAGCGCCTCCGCGGCGCGGCCCTCGACGGCCCGGTCGGCGACCGTGAAGCTGGAGGCCTCCGCCCGGCCCGTGTAGTACCGGGCGACGACCGCCTCGTCGATGGTGCCCTCGACGTCCGCGCCGAGCTGCGTGACGGCGGACGCCAGCTCCCGCAGGTCACTGCCGATCGAGTCGACCAGGGCCTGGCACGCCTCCGGCGTCGCGGAACGGCCGGTCGCCCGGAACTCGCTGCGCACGAACGCCAGCCGGTCCGCGGGCTTGGTCATCTTGGGGCAGGCGACCTCGCGGGCCCCCGCCTTGCGGGCCGCGTCGAGCAGCCCCTTGCCCTTGGCGCCGCCGGCGTGCAGCAGCACCAGCGTGATCTCCTCGGCGGGCGCCGCGAAGTAGCCCTTCACGTCCTTGATCGTGTCGGCCGAGAGGTCCTGCGCATTGCGTACGACCACGACCTTGCGCTCGGCGAAGAGCGACGGGCTGGTCAGCTCGGCGAGCGTGCCGGGCTGAAGCTGGTCGGACGTGAGGTCACGCACATCCGTGTCCGCGTCGGCGGCGCGAGCGGCAGCCACCACCTGCTGCACGGCGCGGTCGAGCAGCAGGTCCTCCTGCCCCACGGCGAGGGTGACAGGGGCGAGCACGTCGTCTGTTGCAGTCTTCCTGGCCATCGCGGTCAAGCATCCCACGCGGCACTGACAACGCCCGCCGTGCCGGAGAATGGCCGGGTGACCGACGCTCGACATGTACTGGTGCTGCCCGACCGCGACGCCGCTCAGGAGGTGGCCGAGGAGCTTCCCGACCGGTTCGGCGTCACCGAGGAGCCCCAGCTCGTACGCGACGCACTGGCCGGTGAGGACGACGCCGAGGACGCCCAGTGGCTCGTGGTGATCGAGGACCCCACCGGCCGCCTCGACCCCGCCTCACTCGACGAATTCGCCGCGGAGCACGAGGGCTGGCTCGAGGCGCCTTAGCCCGGCGGCATCGGGTCGGCGGCTCCGGGCAGCGGCATCGGGTCGGCGGCATCGAGGCGGCAGTTGAGGGCTGGCCTTCGAGGGCTGACCGTTGAGGACGCTGCGGGGCGTCAGCCCTTCGGGACGATCTGGATGTCGAGCTCGATCTTCACGCTGGAACCGACCGCCGCGATCCCGCGGGCCAACATCGTCTGCCAGTTGACCGTGAAGTCGTCGCGATGCAGCTCCGTGGTGGCGCGGCAGGCGGCGCGGGTCTCCCCCTCCATGCCGTTGCCCAGGCCCAGATACTCCGCGTCGAGCGTGACCGTGCGGGTCACACCGTGCAGCGAGAGCGCGCCGGTGATCGCCCAGCGGCTGCCGCCCTTGTGCAGGAACCGTTCGCTGTAGAACTCGAGCGTCGGGAACTGGTCCACGTCGAGAAAGTCCGCCGACCTGAGATGGTCGTCGCGCATCTTCACGTTCGTGTCGATGGACGACGCATCGATGACCACGTGCATGGCGGACCGCTCGACCCGCTCGGCGATGCGCAGCGCGCCCGCGAACGTGTTGAACCGGCCGTGGATCCGAGCCAGTCCGATGTGCCGCGCAGTGAACCCGACCGACGAGTGCATCGCCTCGATCTCCCAGTCCCCGGCGTCGGGCAGGGCCGGCGGCTGGGCGACCTGAAGCATGACGTCGCCGAGTGAGGAGTACGCGCTCTCGCCGACCGAAGCGTTCCCCCGGTACGGCGTGTAGCCCTCCGCCGTGACCGCGAGCCGGTAGTCACCGGCGGGCACGGCCGCGACGAACGAGCCGAACGGGTCGGCCCCACCACGCACGACCGTGCGCCCCATGGCGTCGCTCACCGCGAACTCGGCGCCCCGCACCGGCTCGTTGACGGGGTCGAGCACCCGGCAGCTGACGAATCCCGCACCGGGCGGCACGCTCACCCCCGCGAGGGGACTTGTTCGTTGAGCCCGGTTCGTACGGTTTCCCAGCCAGCGGCCGACCATGTGCGAGACACCCCAGTGCAGCTTGACACCATCATCAACGAAGATGCATTCGACCATCGTTGCGGCATTCGGGGCAACACAGGCTCACATCGCGGGAATGCCAGAGACTGTCACTGCCTGTCACCGCCTGCACAGAGATGCCTGAATTAGTCATTCCGCTTACCGTTTCGCCAGCTCAGAGGCATTTCTACCGGCCGGTAACGCTACGGGAGCCGCAGGGGCGCGGCACCTGTCACGAACCACCCGTCACCACACCGAGCCCCGCCCCCTCCCCCGACGCCTCCCCGGAACGGACCGAACCGGATCTGTCCTGCCCCGATCCGGTGACCGCCAACGCCCCGTCCCGGTCCGTCCGGAGGACCGCCGCTCCACCGGCCCGCAACTCCGCGACCGTGTGCGCCGACGGATGCCCGTACGGGTTGTCCTCGCCGCACGAAATCAGGGCAAGACGGGGCGCGACCCGCCGCAGGAGTACCGGATCCTGGTAGGCCGATCCGTGGTGGGCGACCTTGAGAACGTCCACGGGTGGCAGGGCCGCCGCCGCGGGGGATCTCAACAGGGCGCGCTGCGCCGGTGGTTCGAGGTCACCCAGGAGCAGCAGGGTGAGGCCCACAGTGCGGACCAGCAGGGTGACGCTCGCGTCGTTCGGGCCGTCCGGGTCGGGAGCGGGTCGCGGCGGCGGCCACAGCACCTGCCATGCGAGCCGGCCCGTCCGCCGCTGCTCCCCCGCGGCGGCCCGGGTCATCGTGATGTGCCGAGCGTCCGCCAACCCCCGGACGAAACGCGCCTGTTCCGGCGGCTCGTCGAACCCTGTCGTCTCGATCGCCCCCACCTGGCGCCCCCGCAGCACCCCGGGCAGACCCGCGACATGGTCCGCGTGAAAGTGGGTCAGCAGGACGAGCGGGACCCGGGTGATCCCGAGCGAGCGCAGACAACGGTCGACCAGCACCGGATCCGGCCCCGCGTCGACCACCACCCCGGCCCCCGCGCCCGCCGCGAGCACCAGCGCGTCCCCCTGCCCCACATCGCACATCACCATCCGCCATCCCGGCGGGGGCCACCCCGTGATCACCCGGGTCAGGGGCCTCGGCTGCATGACCACGAGGATCAGGAGCAGCACACATATCCCCATGACCCACGGGGACTTGAGCACCCGGCGGCCCACGAGGACCACGCCCAGGGTGACCACGGCGAGCAGCAGCCCGCCGCTCGGGCCCCCGGGCCAGTCCACGCCTCCGCCGGGCAGTGCGGCCCCCGCGCGTGCGATGTCCGCGATCCATCCGGCGGGCCAGCTCGCGCACCAGGCGAAGACTTTGGCGACCGGTATCGCCAGCGGCGCGGCGGCCAGGGCGGCGAACCCCAGCACCGTCGCCGGCGCGACCGCGAACTCCGCGAGCAGATTGCACGGCACCGCCACCAGGCTCACCCGGGACGCGATGACCACGACCACCGGCGCACACACGGCCTGCGCCGCCCCGGCCGCCGCGAGCGCCTCCGCCAGGCGCGGCGGACATCTCCGCCGTCGCAGTGCCGCACTCCAGCGCGGGGCGAGGGTCAGCAGCGCGCCGGTGGCCAGGACGGACAGCAGGAACCCGTAACTCCGGGCCAGCCAGGGGTCGTACAGCACCAGCAGCAGTACGACCGTGGCCAGTGCCGGGATCAGGGACCTGCGTCGCCCGGTGCCGATGGCGAGCAGTGCGACGAGCCCGCAGGCCGCCGCCCTGAGCACGCTCGGCTCCGGCCTGCACACGATCACGAAGCCGAGCGTGAGCGCGCCGCCGAGCAGAGCGGTCGCCCGCAACGGGATCCCGAGCCTCGGGGCGAGGCCACGGCGCTCCGCCCGGTGCGCGGTGCCGGGCGGACCGATCAGCAGCGCGAGCAGGATCGTGAAGTTCGCCCCGCTGACCGCCGTCAGGTGCAAGAGGTCAGTGGCCTCGAACGCCTCGTGCAGTTCGGGCGGGACACGAGACGTGTCCCCGACCACGAGCCCGGGAAGCAACGCGCGGGCATCCGCCGGCAGCCCCTCGGTCGCTTCCCGCAGCCCGCCCCTCAGCTTCCCCGCGAACCGCTGAGCCAGGGAGGGTGCGCCGACGATCCGAGGGCTCTCGTCGCGTCCGACGCGGAGCAGGGCCGCGACCCGGCCGCCGCCGGCCGACGCGGGCGCCAGCCCTCCGTGCACGACCAGCCGCGTGCTGGGCAGGAGCGACAGCCACGGCGTCCTCCCCGGGGCGGCGCGGTCCACGTCGACGAGGACCAGAACCGGCGTACGCACCCGCGTCCCGACGCCCGAGGGCCCGCCCCGCCCCGCGTCGCCGACTCTCAGCACATCGGCGGCGATGACGACGGACGAGGGAGCCGCGTGGTCCCCCTCCACACGGGGGCGCGACAGCCGCGGATCGGCTGTCACTTCCAACTCGACCGTCACCCGAGCGAATTGCCGGGCAAGCCCGGGAACGGGACCGCGCGTCAGATCCGCACCGTGCAGCGCGGCCGAGGCCCCGGACGCGGCGACGCAGAGCAGCACGGCGGCCACGGACATACGAGGCCGGAGCGAGAACACTCTGCGGGGAGGGCGGGGTCGCGGGGACCGTAACTCCGGGGACGGGGGCGCGGGCGGTAGTGGTGCTGGGGATCGCGGCTGGGACGGTGACTCGGTCCTCCCCTGCCGCCCCCGTGTCGCCCCTCCCAGTAACAACACTCCCGCCACCGCCGCGCAGGTCAGCGCCAGGGCCGTCACCCACGCCGCCGGAGCGTCCAGCGTCACCGCTGCCGTGGCCCATGCCGCGAGCGCCGGAGGGACGAGACGGAGATCCGCCGGGCCCTCCCGCCGGGGGGCGGCGTCACCCGAAGTGGGGTCCGAGGGCGGTGCAACTCCCGTGCCGTTCATGGCCGTACGAGGTTCTGGAGGTCGGAGAAGCGACGGTCGCCGATGCCGTTGACCTCGCGCAGTTCATCGACGGAACGGAAACCCCCGTGCTCGGTGCGGTAGTCGATGATGTGTTGGGCCAGCACGGGTCCGACGCCCGGCAACGTGTCGAGCTGCTCTGCGGTGGCGGTGTTGAGGCCGATCGGCCCCGCCGCAGCCCCGGTTCCGGCACCCGTCCCGGCGGAACTCGCCGAACCCGCAGAACCGCCCGAGCCGGTCCCTCCGGGTGCCGCCGGTGCGCCCACGACCACCTGCTCGCCGTCCGCCAGCAGTCGCGCCCGGTTGATTCCCGTGGGGTCCACCCCCGGACGGATCCCTCCGGCGGCGCGCAACGCGTCGGCGACCCTGGATCCGGCCGGCAGCCGATGGATCCCCGGACTCCGCACCTTCCCGCTGACGTCCACGACGATCCCCGCCGCAGCCGCCCCGGCCGGCCCGTCCGTCCCGCCCGCAGCCGACGCCCCAGCCGGGGCGGGTGCCGACGGCCCGGCGTCCGGAGCCCGACCGGCGTCGAGCTGACCCGCCGCCCCCTCGGGCGCCGCCGATCGCACCACCTCGGGCGCGCTCACCGGCTGAGCCCGTCCGGTCCAGAAGTGGTGCACGGCGAAGCCCGCCGCCGCGACCAGGACCACGACCAGAGCGATCACGCTCCGCCGCTCGAGCCCGCACCGCGTCTGCATCCACAGCGGCAGCCGCTCCCGCACGGCAAGCCCAGCCCGCTCCCGCCACGAGGGCGTATCCCTCTCGGCCTCGCCCGCCGGTTCGTCCCGCTCCTCCGTGAACTCCCCCGGCGCCGCACCCACCACCCGGACCCCGCCGTCGTCGGAATCGGCATCGACATCCGCCCGAGCCCACCGAGGAGGACGTGAAGACACCGTCCCGGCCCACCGTGGAAGAGGCTGCCGCGCCCACTCAGGCGGATCCGGCGAACTCGGCACACCCGGTGGACCGGGCGAAAGACTCGGCGCGCCGGACCAACCCGGCGGCCCGCCCCGCCCCTGAGCGAATAACGCCTCCGCCCGCAGCCTCAACGCCTCGGCCGACGCCTGCCGATAGCGCCGCCGCACACGCCTACGCCGCTGCCACGTCCCCGACACTCCCCCCGGCGCCACATCTCCGGCAGCCGTCTCGAGCGTCTCCGAACGTACTGCTGTCTCTGAAAGTGCTGCTGTCTCTGAAAGTGCTGATCCAAGTGCCATGCCACGAACGCTAGGCACTCCGCCGAATCCGCGGTGATCTTGCTCAATTCCCGGGGACAACCGGCTAGTTGTGGATAACTCCATCACCCACAAGAACCCCCAGGCTCAGGGCACCGCACCGCAAGGCACCTCACCGAGGCGAAACAACCGCCCCCAACAACCCCGGCCCCGTGTGCGCCCCGATCACCGCGCCGACCTCGCTGACATGCAGGTCCAAGAGCCCCGGCACCCGCTCCCGCAGCTTGTCCGCGAACGTCGCCGCCCTGTCCGGCGCGGCGAGATGGTGCACCGCGATGTCGACCTCGCTCGTGCCCGCGCGCTCGGCGACGATCTCCTGGAGACGGGCGATCGCCTTCGACGAGGTACGCACCTTCTCGAGCAGCTCGATACGACCGCCTTCGAGCTGCAACAGCGGTTTTACGGCGAGCGCCGAGCCGAGGAGGGCCTGGGCGGCGCCGATACGGCCACCGCGGCGGAGGTAGTCCAGGGTGTCGACGTAGAAGTACGCGGACGTGGCGGCGGCCCGCTTCTCCGCCGCGGTCACGGCCTCGTCGACCGTGCCGCCGCCGTCGGCCACCTCGGCGGCGGTGAGCGCGCAGAATCCGAGGGCCATCGCGACCATGCCGGTGTCCACGACTCTGACCGGCACCGGCGCCTCGCGCGCGGCGAGTACCGCGGCGTCGTAGGTGCCGGAGAGTTCGGACGAGAGATGGAGCGAGACGACGCTGGTCGCGCCCTCTTCGGCCAGCTTGCGATAGGTGGCGGCGAAGATCTCGGGGCTCGGCCGGGACGTGGTCACCGGCCGGCGTTTCTGCAGGGCTTCGGCGAGTGAGCGGGTGGAGATCTCGGCGCCCTCTTCGAGGGCCCGGTCGCCAAGGACCACGGTCAGGGGGACCGCGATGATGCCGTGGCGCTCCATCGTCCGCTGCGGCAGGTAGGCCGTTGAATCCGTGACGATCGCGACATGGCGGGACATGAGCTGGAGATTACCTGCCCGGGCCCGTGGACGGCAGCCCGGCCCCGGTGGCCCGGGCGCGCGTCAAGTCGTGCTCTCCGGGCGGGCTTTCTTCTGCCAAGGATAGGCGGGGCGCGGGTCGGTGGGGGAAAGCGCGGGCCGGTCGGGCTCCTCGGCCTGTCCGTCCTGCTGAGTCCCCGGCCAGGTCTGATGCGCGGCAGCGCGCTCAGGGGCCGGGGCCTCGGGCCACGGGGGCGGCGTCTGCGCAGGCTCGGGCGACGGTTCGGTCGTCCAGTGCCGCAGGGCTCCCGCCTCGATGTCGATCTGGGCGCTGAGGGATTCCAGGTCGTCGTCGGCGATCCGGTGGGCGCGGTCCCTGGCCGCCCGGCGCAGGGAGTCGGACGACGCGGTGATCTGTTCCGTCCGCTTGCGCAGATCGGGCAGAAGCTCGGCGAGATGCGCCTTGTCCGGCTCGGTCTCAAGACGCTTGAGGTCGTCGTCCAGCTCGTGGCCGTGCACGCTGAGCCGGCCGAAGAGGTCCAGCGACTCCTTGAGCGAGGCGTCCTCGGCCACGCGCGCGTGGAGAGCGTCCTGCGTCGACCTCATCGACGTACGCAGCTTGAGCCGCAGCTGCGCGAGCTCGCCGGCCGCGCCCGGCTGCACGAAGGTCCGCGCCTTGAGCGTCGTGTCTTCCACGGACCGGCGGGCCTGCGCGACCGTGCGGTCCACTCCGCGCTTGGCGGCGCCGACGACCTTCACCGTCACGTACGCGCCCAGGGCCAGGAACAGTACGAACATGAGCGCCACGATCGCGATCACGGCCTCTCCCATGACGCTCCTCCCGACAAGGTCGGCGGTCCGTCCGCCTCTTCCACGGTAAACGGAAAAGGCAGGCCGGAGGTTCCAGCGGAACCCCCAACCTGCCCGTAGGGAACAACCCTGATCCGGCTGAACGGAGTGGTCGTCGCTCAGGCAGGAACGATGTTCACCAGCTTCGGCGCCCGCACGATGACCTTGCGGATGCCCGCGCCGTCCAGCGCGGCGACGACGCGCTCGTCGGCCAGGGCCACCTTCTCCAGCTCCTCGTCGGAGATCGACGGGGACACCTCCAGGCGCGCCTTGACCTTGCCCTTGATCTGCACGACGCAGGTCACGGACTCGTCCACGACGTACGCGGGGTCGGCGACGGGGAAGTCCTGGTGGACGACGGAGTCGGTGTGGCCCAGCTTGCGCCACAGCTCCTCGGCGATGTGCGGGGCCAGCGGCGCGACCAGCAGCACCAGGCGCTCGGCCACGCTGCGCGACAGCGGGCCGCCCACCTTGGTCAGGTGGTTGTTCAGCTCGGTGACCTTGGCGATGGCGGTGTTGAACCGCATGCCCTCCAGGTCCTGGCGGACGCCGTCGATCGCCTTGTGCAGGGCGCGCAGCGTGGTCCCGTCGATGGCGGAGTCCTCGCTGTCGACGACGGTGGCCTCGCCGCTCGCCTCGTCGACGATGTTGCGCCACAGGCGCTGCAGCAGACGGAACTGACCCACCACCGCGCGCGTGTCCCACGGCCGCGAGACGTCCAGGGGGCCCATCGCCATCTCGTACAGGCGCAGGGTGTCCGCGCCGTACTCGGCGCAGATCTCGTCCGGCGTGACGGCGTTCTTCAGGGACTTGCCCATCTTGCCCAGCAGGCGGGAGACCTTCTCGCCCTCGAAGTAGTACGCGCCGTCGCGCTCCTCGACCTCGGCGGCGGGCACCGCGATGCCGCGGCTGTCGCGGTACACGTAGGCCTGGATCATGCCCTGGTTGTACAGCTTGTGGAACGGCTCGGCCGACGAGATGTGGCCCAGGTCGAACAGCATCTTCGACCAGAAGCGGGCGTACAGCAGGTGCAGCACGGCGTGTTCGGCGCCGCCCACGTACAGGTCGACGCCACCGGTCGGCTGGCCCTCGCGGGGGCCCATCCAGTACTGCTCGATGGCCGGGTCGACCAGCTTCTCGCTGTTGTGCGGGTCCAGGTAGCGCAGCTCGTACCAGCAGGAACCCGCCCAGTTGGGCATGGTGTTGGTCTCGCGGCGGTACTTTCGCGGACCAGCGCCGTCGCCCAGGTCCAGCGTGACGTGGACCCAGTCGTCGTTGCGGGACAGCGGGGTCTCGGGCTGCGTGTCGGCGTCGTCCGCGTCGAACGTGCGGGGGCTGTAGTCGTCGACCTCCGGCAGCTCCAGCGGCAGCATCGACTCGGGCAGCGAGTGGGCGACGCCGTCCTCGTCGTAGACGATCGGGAAGGGCTCGCCCCAGTAGCGCTGGCGGCTGAACAGCCAGTCGCGCAGGCGGAAGTTGACGGTGCCGCGGCCGATGCCGGTGCGCTCCAGCCACTCCGTCATGCGCGCCTTGGCGTCGGTGACGCCCATGCCGTCCACGGAGATCTGGTCGCTCGCGGAATTGACCAGCCGCGCGTCATAGGAGGCGAACGCGTCGTCCCACGTGGAGGTGTCGGTGCCGCGGTCGTCCGAGGGCTCCACGACGCAGCGCATCGGCAGCTCGAAGGCGCGCGCGAACGCGAAGTCGCGGGTGTCGTGCGCGGGGACGGCCATGATCGCGCCGGTGCCGTAGCCCATCAGGACGTAGTCGGCGATGAAGACGGGGACCTGCTCGCCGCTGACCGGGTTGGCCGCGTACGCGCCGGTGAAGACGCCGGTCTTGTCCTTGGCCTCGGCCTGGCGCTCGACGTCGGACTTCGAGGCGGCCTGCTTGCGGTAGGCGGCGACGGCCTCGGCGGGGGTCGCGTGGCCGCCCGTCCAGACGTCGTGCGTGCCCTCGGGCCATGCGGCGGGGACGATCCGGTCCACCAGGTCGTGCTCGGGCGCCAGGACCATGTACGTGGCGCCGAACAGGGTGTCCTGACGGGTGGTGAAGACGGTGATGGCCTCGTCGCCGACGGGGAAGTCGACGCGGGCGCCCTCGGAGCGGCCGATCCAGTTCCGCTGCTGCAGCTTGATCGCCTCGGGCCAGTCCAGGGCGTCCAGGTCGTCCAGCAGGCGGTCCGCGTAGGCGGTGATGCGCATGTTCCACTGGCGCAGCTTGGCCTTGAAGACAGGGTAGTTGCCGCGCTCGGAGCGGCCGTCGGCGGTGACCTCCTCGTTGGCCAGGACGGTGCCCAGGCCGGGGCACCAGTTGACGGGCGCCTCGGAGGCGTACGCCAGCCGGTACTCACTCAGCACGTCGGCCCGCTCGGCCGCGTTCAGCTCGTGCCACGCGCGCGTGGAGTCCGGTACGGCGCGCTCACCGCTCTCGAACTGCGCGATCAGCTGGTCGATCGGACGGGCCTTCTTCGCCTCGTCGTCGTACCAGGAGTTGAAGATCTGAACGAAGATCCACTGGGTCCACTTGTAGTACTCGGGGTCGATCGTGGCGAACGACCGGCGCTTGTCGTGGCCCAGGCCCAGCCGGCGCAGCTGGGACTTCATGTTGACCATGTTGGCTTCGGTGGACGTGCGCGGATGGGTGCCCGTCTGCACGGCGTACTGCTCGGCGGGCAGGCCGAAGGCGTCGAAGCCCAGGGTGTGCAGGACGTTGTGCCCGTTCATGCGCTGGAAGCGCGCGAAGACGTCCGTGGCGATGTAGCCCAGCGGGTGGCCGACGTGCAGGCCCGCGCCCGAGGGGTACGGGAACATGTCCATGACGAACTTCTTGGGCCGGGCGGCCATCGCCCGGTCCGCCTCGGTGTCCCCCGCCAGGTCACCGCTCGGGTTCGGCGCCTCGTACGTGCCGTCGGCGTCCCAGAAGTCCTGCCAGCGTGCCTCGATGTCGGCGGCCATCGCCGCCGTGTAGCGGTGCGGCGCGGCCACCTCGGAAGCGGCAGCGGAATTCGTCTCGCTCATGATCCTCAAAGCTCCATCGATCGTCTCTGCTTACGGAACTGACCGCGCTGGCCAAACAAAAATGCCCCTCGCACAGGAGGGGGCGCCGCGCCGATTCCGATCCGCGATTCGTCAGCGGTCGGGACTGATCAGCGCGGCTCACTAAGCAGAAGGCGTACGGCACGCATGGCGTCAGGGTACCGCAGGGCCCACACGGGCCGCGACGGGCTTTGCGGGGAGCCCCTCGTAGGGCTGCGGGCGGGCCACGGGAGGCCTTCGGAAGGTGCATGGGCCAAGGGTTACTCCGCGTACCGACCCCTATCGGGGCAACACAAAGTCCACACCTCCGATAGATAACAACGAGATAACTCAAACCTCGTACTGGCTGGTATGGGTCGACCTAGAGTGCGGCAGCGGGACCACTTTGCCGAACCATTCGGAGTCGCCCCCATGAACCCTCCACTGAACTCCCCGTTGAACTCCCCGACGAACGGGCAACCGCTGAATCCGTTCCCCCAGCTTCGAAACACCCGGCGCCCCCGGCGCAGGATCCGTCCGTCCCCCGCACCCAGCCGGACGGCACGAGGGGCCCTGTGCGCGGCGGCACTGCTGCTGATACCCCTCGTGGTCCTCGTCGGGAGCGACGCCTTCCGCGCCGCGCTCGACTTCACCACCGGGGTGCTGTCCCTGGTCTCCCTGACGGCGTCCGTCGTCTGGGGCCTGGTCGCCTCCGACCGGCTGTTCCTGACCTCGCGCCAGCGCCTGCTCTCCCAGGGCGTGCACCGGGCCACGGCGGTCGCCTCGATCGGCTTCCTGCTCCTGCACGTCACCGTCAAGCTGGCCCTCGACCATGTGTCCGTGGTCGGCGCACTGATCCCCTTCGGGCTCGGCGTGACCGGCAGCGCGGGCCTGATCGGCCTCGGCTCGCTCGCCGGGCTCCTGATGGTCACCACCGGCGTCACCGGCGCCCTGCGCAAGGCCTTCGCGTCCCCCGCCCAGATCGCCTCCCGCTGGCGCGCCCTGCACATGCTGGCCTACCCCGCCTGGTGCTCCGCGCTGATCCACGGTCTGTACGCGGGCCGGCAGCCGAAGACCTACGTGGTGGTCCTGTACTGCCTGTGCCTGGTCGCTGTGGGCGGTGCGGTCGCCCTGCGCGCGGCGCCGGGACCGGTCAAGCGCAAGGTCGCCGCCCGCGTCCTCGCACTCCTCGACGGCGACGGCAGAACGCAGGGCACCCGCCGCAGGGACGTCACCCGATCCCCGCTGCCCGGCGGCTCCGGCCGCCCCGCACCGTCCGACGCCCGCTTCGACGTGAACCGCGAGCCTCCGCCGCGGCCGCGCGAAAATCCGCTCCCCATGCCGTCCCCCGACATTCCACCGCTCCACGAGGCTCCGGCGCGCCCCGCGTTCGAGCCGCGCCCCGCCACCGCGGGCATCGGCTTCTCGGCCGCCTACCGCGCGGTCTCGGCCCCGGTGGACCCGCTCTTCGGCGACCCGCCCCCCGGGGAGCCCCTGACCCTCCTGGACCTCCAGCCCACCGAGTCCCTCCCGTTCGTCGACCCCGAGCCCCCCGAGCGCTGGCCGGCCCCGTCCCCGCCGCCGCCCGCCCCGGCACCCCCCTCGGCGTACGACCCCACTCTCGACACCCCCTACGGCGGCATCCCGAGCTTCGAGGAAGAGTCCGCCACCGAAACGCTGCCCGGCCCGTTCCAGGCCCCCGCCGCGGGTGAGCCCTGGAACACGCCGCCCGGAGGCATTCAGTGAACACCGCGCTGCCCGACGTCCCCGAAGTCCGCGTCGTCGGTCTCCCCCAGCTCACCTCGGGCTTCGACCTGGTCGAGCGACTCGACCTCGACATGCATCTGAAAGTGCACGGCCCGCTCGAACCGATGGGCGGCGAGCAACTGGCCGCGCTGGCCGAGCAGATATCCCTGCGCGGCCGCGGCGGCGCCGGCTTCCCCTTCGCCAAGAAGCTGCGCGCCGTCGCCCAGTCCGCGATCCGCCGCGGGGTGCGCCCCGTCGTCGTGGTCAACGGCAGCGAGGACGAACCCGCCTGCCGCAAGGACACGGTCCTGATCAACCGCGCCCCGCACCTCATCCTCGACGGCGCGCTCCTGGTCGCCGAGGCGCTCGGCGCCCGCACGCTCGTGGTGGGCGTGACCCGCGACTCCACCGAGGCGTCCATGCAGGCCGCGCTCCTCGAAAGGGGCCTGTCCAACCGCCGTGGCGCCCCGCTCCGCGCGCGCGTGCAGCGCAACCCCGTACGCATGGTCACCGGGGAGTCCTCCGCGCTGATCCGCTCGGCGGACGGCGGCCCCCCGGTGCCTCCGGGCCGCAAGGTGCGCGCCTCCGACTCCGGGGTGGGCGGCGCGCCCACGCTGCTGTCGAACGCCGAGACGTTCGCCCAGCTCGCCGTAGCGGCCCGCACCGGACCCGAGCGCTACTGCCGCACGGGCCTGCGCGACGAGCCCGGCACGATCCTGCTGACCGTCTCCGGAGCCGTCGCCCGCCCGATGGTCCTCGAAGTCCCGGCGGGGGTGCCCCTGAGTTACGTGCTCCAGCTCGCGGGCGCCCCGCCGATGCCCCAGGGCGTGCTCACGGGCGGCTACCACGGCAAGTGGCTCGACGCCTTCACTGCGCAGGAGGCGGTGGTCTCCCGCGCCTCCCTGGAGGCCGCCGGTGGCGCGCTCGGCGCGGGCGCGATCCTGCCGATAGGCCCGGACACCTGCCCGCTCGGCGAGGCGCTCCGGGTGGCGCAGTGGCTGGCCTCGGAGAGCGCGGGCCAGTGCGGTCCCTGCTATCTGGGTCTGCCGGCGGCGGCGCGCGGCCTGGAGGACGTACTGAACGGCGGCGGCCCCACCGCCCTCGAAGCCCTCCAGCAGGTCACCAGGGCGGTGAAGCGGCGCGGCGCGTGCAAGCACCCGGACGGTTCGGCGGCGTTCCTGGAGTCGACGATCTCGGCGTTCACGGACGATCTCGCCGCGCACGTCCTGGGCGGCGGCTGCGGGCGCCCCGTGCAGGGCGTGCTGCCGCTGCACACGGAGGCGCCGCAGGGCGAGTCCCCCAGCGGCCGGCGGCTCGCCGTGGACTGGACGCTGTGCGAGGGCCACGGCCTGTGCGCGGACATCATCCCGGAGCTGATCCAGCTGGGCCCGGACGGCTATCCCTCGGTGGCGGAGGCCCCGGTGGCGCGCTATTCGGAGGCGCGCGCCGTACGAGCCGTGCGCCGGTGCCCCGCGCTGGCGCTGCGTATCGAGGAGGACCCGGCGGCGGCTCCGGCCCGTCCGGCCCTGCCGCCCGCGCTCCCGCCGGGCCGCGGGCGCAGGGCCCTGGGCAGCGGGCGCGGCTGACGCCCGCGGGCGCTGCGTGACGGCATACGAAAGCGGGCCACCCTGTTCGGGTGGCCCGTCTTCATGTCCATCTACTGTGGAGCTAAGGAGAATTGAACTCCTGACCTCCTGCATGCCATGCAGGCGCTCTACCAACTGAGCTATAGCCCCTCGCGTCCATGCGGCGGAGCCGCATGTTCACTGTGTCGCCCGGTTTCCCCGGCGGCGACGCCAACATTACCGGGCACCCGGTGCATCACCAAATCGTTTCCACCCTGGCCCGATTTGCCCGAATTTAAGGCACCCTCAGGCCGTGGCGAACGAATAGAACCGCTTGAGCGTGCAGTGCTCGTCGAGCAGCCGGCCGTAGATCGGCTCACCCTCCAGTTCCCGATACGTCTCGATCGGGTCGCCTTTTATGATCAGCGCCCGCGCGCACTCCTCGCACCAGTACTGGTAGTCGGGGTTGACCGGCTCCATGTCCCTGACGATGGGCGTGCCGCTGCCGCACCAGTCGCACTTCCTCCTGTGTGCACCCATCGATCAGCTCCAGCTGTGGCCGCAGGCCGTGCACACGTACGAGATCCCGCCGTTGTCGCCGAGCATCTGCGCGACGTGGAAGGAGCCGCAGGACGGACAGTCGAGGAAAGAGAAAGTAGACGGAGAAGAGGAGGGGGAAGGAACGTGCTGCCCGGAATGGGCTGCTTCGGCCGGTCTCACTGTCACGCCGAGGGGGCGGTCGGCCGCCTCGGTGATGCGCGCGGGCATCGCGTTCTCCCTCCCGTCGGGCCGACTTCGTCGTTCGGACGCGGCCCTCTACCGGCCGTCCGATTCTGCCACGGCCGGAGCATCACGGTCAGCGACGCATGCGTACCGGTCCGGACACGGCGCCGAGTTCGCCCGCTCCGGCCAGCACTTACGCACACACCGACACACGAGGACCACATCCGCAGACCTATACGCCCCCGGGACACCAAGCGCCTCAAGGCAGTTGGAAAGAGTGTGCCGGGTAACAAAAAATCCCGCCCTTACCCGGACGGGATCTTTGTGAAGCGGACGCTTCGACTGTGGAGCTAAGGAGAATTGAACTCCTGACCTCCTGCATGCCATGCAGGCGCTCTACCAACTGAGCTATAGCCCCTTGCGTTCTCCCCGCTCTGCGCGGCTGCGAACAAGAAGAACTTTAGCCTGCGACCTGCCGGAAAGTGAAATCCGGCCGTCCGGCCCCCGTCGGGGGCTCAGTCGTCGTCGCCGAGCACCGGCTCCGGGAGCGTGCCCGCGTTGTGCTCGAGCAGCCGCCAGCCGCGTGCGCCCTGGCCGAGGACGGACCAGCAGCAGTTGGAGAGGCCGCCGAGGCCTTCCCAGTGGTGGGACTCGAGACCGAGGAGGCGCCCGATGGTGGTGCGGATCGTGCCGCCGTGGCTGACCACGACGAGTGTGCCGTCCTGCGGCAGCTTCTCCGCGTGACCGAGCACGATGGGAGCGGCCCGGTCGGCTACCTCCGTCTCGAGCTCGCCGCCGCCGCGGCGCACCGGCTCGCCGCGCTTCCACGCGGCGTACTGGTCGCCGTAACGGGCGATGATCTCGTCGTGCGTGAGGCCCTGCCACTCACCGGCGTAGGTCTCGCGCAGGCCCTCGTCGTGCGTGACGTCGAGGCCCGTGAGCGCGGCCAGCTCGGCGGCCGTGGCGGAGGCCCTGCTGAGGTCGGACGCGACGATGGCGTCCGGCTTCAGCGAGGCGAGCAGCCGGGCGGCCCGGCGGGCCTGGGCGACGCCGGCCTCGGTCAGGCCGATGTCCGTGGAGCCCTGGAAGCGGCGCTCCAGGTTCCAGGCGGTCTGGCCGTGGCGCCACAGGATGACGCGCCGTCCGCGGGCCGGTCCCCCGGCCGGTCCGGTGCCGGCCCCCGCGGCGGTCAACGCAGCTCTCCGCCCAGCTCGCGAAGCTCCCCGGCCTCCTCCGCGGCCTGCGTCGCCTGGGCGTGCTCCGCCGCCTTGCCGCGGGTGGCCTTGGCGTCCGCGGGAAGCTCCAGCTCGGGGCAGTCCTTCCACAGGCGCTCGAGGGCGTAGAAGACGCGCTCCTCGCTGTGCTGGACGTGGACGACGATGTCGACGTAGTCGAGGAGGATCCAGCGGGCGTCGCGGTCGCCCTCACGGCGGACCGGCTTGGCGCCGAGCTCCTTGTTCAGGCGCTCCTCGATCTCGTCGACGATCGACTTGACCTGGCGGTCGTTGGGCGCGGAGGCCAGCAGGAAGGCGTCGGTGATCGACAGCACATCGCTGACGTCGTACGCGATGATGTCGTGCGCGAGCTTGTCGGCAGCCGCCTGTGCGGCGGCGGTGATGAGCTCGATGGAGCGGTCAGTGGCGGTCACTACAAGGCTTTCCGTCGGCGGGCAGTAATCCCTTGAAGGGATACCCCAAGGGTCTCACGGACCGCCGACGGCCCTTACTGGATTGCCCGGCCGGACAGGCGCGCCCCCGCGGCCGGGCGCGCGCCTACTGTCCGCCCGTGTAGTTCTGCCCGAGGACCACGGACACGTCCGCGTTCGCCACGGTCTTCCCCTTGCGCACCGCGCTCGTCGGCAGGCCCAGGGTCTTGGCGACCTCGACGGCGTCCTGCTTGCGGTCGTCGTCCTGATACGTGACCTGCGACGCGGCCTGGGCCGGGGTGCCCGTCCCGGCGTCGACGAAGGTGTAGCCGCCGTTGACCAGCGTGACCCTGGCCTTCTCCGTGCGGGTCTTCACGCCCGTGGCGTTCTTGATGCCGACGCGTACGGAGGCGTCCTTGCCGGGGTTCTTCACCGTGCCGCCGAGGACGTCCTTGACGACGCTGCCGGTGGCCTGCTCGGAGAGGGTGCCGTCCTGCTGCACGGGCAGGAGCGCGGTCTTGTAGTCGCCGCCCTTGGCCCGGTCGGCGAGCTTGGCGAGGAACGCGCCGAGGTCCTTCTCGCCCAGCGAGGGGTCGAGGATCTGGGCGAGGGACTGGACGGTGACCGTGGCGGCGTGCGGGTCGGACGACAGCTTGCGCAGCACGCCCTGCATGACCTGGCCGAACCGCATGAGCTGCGCGGTGTCGGACTCGCCGGGCGCGCGGTAGGTGGCGTACGCGACCGCCATGGGGCCGCTCAGCGTCTGCTGCTTCCCCTTCTTGACCAGCGGGGACGTCGACGTCGCCTTCTTCCCGTCCTTCCCGGACTTGGCGGCCGGGTCGGGGACGTCGGCGTTCGTGTCGATATCGATGTTGCCGACGAGTTCGACGAGGTTGTTGAGGTACGGGGTGTCGAGCCGCCACGTGCCCTCGACGTCCGTGCCGAGGACCGTGTCGATGGCTTCGCGCGTACCGGAGGACCCGTCGCCGTCGACGGACTTGCCGAGCGTCGTCGCGCTGCCCTCGTCGTCCGTCAGGGCAAGGGAGTTGGGGAGCAGGACGGTGGTGCCCTGCTTGGTGGTGGTGTTGTTGACGAGCAGCGCGGTGGAGGTGCCGCCGCCCTTGGTGTTGTGCATGTGGACGACGATCACGTCGCGGTTCTGCGGGCCCGCGGTGTCGGCGGCACCCTTGCCGGAGTCCTTGGAGCCGAAGCCGGGCAGCTTGCCCGCGTACCAGAGGTAGCCGACGCCGCCGGTCACACAGAGCACGAGGACGACGACGAGGGCGACGATCCGGCTGCGGCCGCGGCGGCGGGCCTCCTCGCGGCGCTCGGTGCGCGACTCGGTGAACTTCAGCCAGTCGATGACGTCTTCGGAGTTCTCGTCCGGCTCCTCGACGAAGGAGAACTGCTCGGTCTGGTACTCGGGCGCCCCGTCACGTCGATCGCGCGCGGCGGGCTCGGTCCGGGGAGCGGCCTGCGCCGGGATGTGGGCGGTCGCGGTCTGCTCCTCGACCCGCTGCTGCTGCCCCGTTCCCGCGGCGGTCCCGTAGGGGTCGTAGGAAGGGGGCGGTCCCTGCTGCGCGGGCGCACCCGCCCCGTAGGGGTCGTACGTGTCGTACGAGGGCACCGGCGGCTGCTGGCCGGTGGCGTACGGGTCGTAGCCGTAGCCCTGGTCCTGGGACTGCTGCGGGTACTCGTACTGCGCAGGCTGCTGGGGCACCTGCCGGTACACGGGCTGCCCGTACTCGTCGTAGCCGACGAGCTCGTACTGGTCGGACGTGTTGGACGCGTCCCCCGAGTAACTGCCCGAGTAACCGTCGTATCGGTCGTTCACCGGTGCCCCTCTCGGCTCACTCGCCGCGGTACAGCTCGCGCTTGTCGATGTAGCGCACCACACCGTCCGGGACCATGTACCAGACGGGGGCACCCTTGGCGACCCTCGCACGGCAGTCCGTGGACGAGATGGCGAGGGCCGGCACCTCGACGAGCGAGACGCCGCCTTCCGGCAGACCGGGATCGGTCAGCGGGTGGCCCGGCCGGGTGACCCCGATGAAGTGCGCCAGGGAGAACAGTTCTTCCGTGTACCGCCAGGTGAGGATCTGACCCAGGGCGTCGGCGCCGGTGATGAAGAAGAGGTCCGAGTCCGGATTGAGCGCGCGCAGATCGCGCAGTGTGTCCGTGGTGTACGTCGGCCCGCCGCGGTCGATGTCGATACGGCTCACCGAGAACTGCGGGTTCTCGGCGGTCGCGATGACCGTCATCAGATAGCGGTCCTCGGCCGGAGTGACAGAGCGGTCCGCCTTCTGCCACGGCTGCCCGGTGGGTACGAACACGACCTCGTCGAGGTGGAACTGCGCGGCGACCTCGCTGGCCGCCACCAGGTGTCCGTGGTGGATCGGGTCAAACGTTCCGCCCATGACGCCGAGACGCCGCTTGGCGGTGCTGATCCGGGCCCGATCCGGGCCGCCGGCCGGGCCGTTCACCGGGCCGGTAGGCATGTCCTGCTCTCCCATGCGTGCAGAGCCTACTGGCCCGGTCGGGGTGCCTTCGCCGTCAGGGTCTAGCGGTCCCGGTTGAAGCGGGTGACGATCCACAGCATCAGCAGCAGCAGGAACAGGGCGCCGCCGCCGGTGAGGTAGGGGCTGAGGCTCGGGTGGTTGCCGCCGTGCTCGCCGCCCTCGGCGGCGAGGGTGGCCAGCTGGGCAGCGGTGCTGTGGAGGCTCATCGTCAGCAGGACCTATCCGGGTGAGACGGGATGGGGAGTCGGGATCTGGGTGGTGACATGAGGTCTGGATAAAGACTTCCCGCTCATCGTATGCGGGGGTGTCCTCGGCGATCACGCCGACTCTGCCGTACGCGCGTCCGTCCCGCAGCGCTGTCAGTCGTCGCGCTTGTAGCCGCGCAGCAGGAACCAGCCCAGGAACACGCTGCCGAGGAAGCCCACGACGATGACGATGCGCAGCAGATTGCCCGCGCCCTGCTGGTCGGAGGCTGCGGCGCTGACCGCCTGGGTGAGCCAGGCTGCGTCGGGTGTGTGCTCCATGGCGTTTCGCTCCTTCAGTGTGCTGCCCCGCCACGGTATCTCCGCCTACTGTGGAGACCTCCTCGGGGGCACAACCGAACACGACGGCACACGAACATGGGGGACGCATGCCCGACGTCAACGACGGCAACGACGACCAGCGCGAGCACGTACCGAGCAGGCAGCGGCGGCGCTTCGAGGGGATCTCCTCGCGGGCGTACGAGCACCCGGCGGACCGTTCGGCCCTGGTGGCGCTGCGCAAGCTCACCGGTTTCGACACGGTGTTCAAGGCGCTCAGCGGGCTGCTGCCCGAGCGCAGTCTGCGCCTGCTGTTCCTGTCGGACTCGGTCCGGGTCTCCGACGACCAGTTCGCGCACCTCAACGACATGCTGCGGGACGCCTGTTACATCCTGGACCTGGAGAAGGTCCCGCCGATGTACGTCAACCAGGACCCCCAGCCGAACGCGATGTGCATCGGCCTGGACGAGCCGATCATCGTCGTCACGACCGGCCTGGTGGAGCTGCTCGACGAGGAGGAGATGCGGGCGGTCGTCGGCCACGAGGTGGGCCACGCACTGTCCGGCCACTCGGTCTACCGGACGATACTGCTGTTCCTGACCAGCCTGGCGCTCCGCGTCGCGTGGATCCCGCTCGGCAACCTCGCGATCATGACGATCGTCACCGCGCTGCGCGAGTGGTTCCGCAAGTCGGAGCTGTCGGCGGACCGCGCCGGCCTGCTGGTCGGCCAGGACCTCAACGCGTCGATGCGCGGCCTGATGAAGATCGCGGGCGGCAACCATCTGCACGAGATGAACGTGGACGCGTTCCTCAAGCAGGCCGAGGAGTACGAGGCCGGGGGCGACCTGCGCGACTCCGTGCTGAAGATCCTCAATGTGCTGCCGCGTACGCACCCCTTCACCACGGTCCGCGCGGCCGAGCTGAAGAAGTGGGCCGCGACCCGCGACTACCAGCGGATCATGGACGGCCACTACCCGCGCCGCACCGAGGACAAGGACACCTCGGTCACCGACTCGTTCCGCCAGTCGGCCTCGCACTACGCGGACAACATGCGCAACTCCAAGGACCCGCTGATGAAGCTGGTCACGGACATCGCGGGCGGCGCGGGCGACCTGGGCGGCAAGCTGCGCGGGAAGTTCGGCGGCGGCAACGGCGGCGCGAACACGGGCAACCACGGGACGCCGGAGGACGGCAAGTAGGTCCCGCGCGGCTCAGAGCGAAGGCTGGGCGCCCGGCGAGAGAGCACCGCACAGCGAGGCGGTGCCGCCCGTGGCGTACGGGTCGGTGCCGGCCGGGCCGCCCTCCTTCGGTGCCTGCCCCGCGAGCAGCGGGTGCAGATGGGCGGCCGAGTCGACGGAGCAGGACAGCGGCCCGGCCTGCGTATAGCTGACGAGCACCTCGGCCTGGTGCATGCGCAGGTCGTCACGGTCGAAGCGGAAGTGCAGCTCGCGGCGGACGGTGAACAGGGACGCCTTCGCGTCGGAAGCGGCGCCGGCCGGGCGCAGCGCGTAGACGAAGGTGTGGTTGGAGACGACCTCGAGGATGTCCGCGTCGGACTCCGTGGCGCGCAGGGTGCCCTGGACGCGGATCCCGGTGTCGGCGAGCTCGGCCTGCTTCGGGTCGAAGCGGACGAGCCAGCCGGTGGCCTCGTGCCGTCCGTCGGCGGCGGGCCGGTCGAAGCTCCGGTCGAACTGGTCGAGCTGCTGCGGGTCGAGCAGGATCCGCACGGGCCGCACGGCCTTCCCGGTGAGCACGTCGGGGTCGAGCGAGGACTCGACGAGATAGTCCTTGACGGTGGTCAGGGCGGCGTAGACCTGGCTCTCGGAGAAGTGCGAAGTGTGCTGCTCCGGGGGCAGGTTGATGCCTTCGGCGGCCGTCCTGAACTCGGCGGCGGGGCTGTGCTCGTAGAGCTGGGACACCGAGGCGGCGCCGGGCACCTTGCCCTGCGGCGAGAGCGGGATGACGGTCATGCGCAGCGGTTCGGGCCGGCGGGCGGTGGCGGGGCTCTGGTACGGGTTGCGTACGCCCATGTAGATCGCGGTGCCGAACGCGACAACGATCAGGATGACGAGGATGACGGCCTGCCGGGTGAAGCCGCGGCGCAGTCCGGGGCGCCGGCGTACGGCGGGCGCGTGGTCGGTGATGCGCTCCTGCGCGGAGAACTCCTGGAGCCGGGCAGCGCGGATGAACGACTCGTCGAAGACGACGGATCGGTACTCGTCCTCGCCACCACCGCCGGGAGCGCTCTCGGGGGTCCCCTCCGGTGGGTCTCCTGGCTCGCCCATACCTTCAGAGTAGGTCTGCCGGGGGTCCGGTAAACGCCCTGGTACACGACAACTTCCGACAGGTTCTCAACCCTGTGCTCACGGGGTGTACCCGTCCGTGGTCAGGGGGTCCGCGGGGTCGCGGGGACCGGTGGCCGGGAGTAGTCGGCCGAGGCGCTGGGGGTGATCGGGAAGCCCTTCTCCAGCTCGGTCGTCGCGGGCGGCGGGACCCGGTCCTGGCGGCCGCCCGACGAGGCGCCGCGGTAGACGGCGGTGAAGGCGAGCGCGACCATGCCGATGCCCATGACGAGGGCGAGCAGCCAGGCGACGGGGCGGCGCCAGCGCACCTTCGCGGCGCCGGGGCGCGGGTAGCCGTCCTCGTCGACATCGGGGTCGTAGAGGTCGTCCACGTCCGGGCCGTGGGCGTAGCCGCCTCGCGGGTCGGGGCCGTACCCGTCGTCGTAGAGGTCGTCGTCGACCGCGGAGCCACGCGTGCGGGCCCTTCGTGCCTCGGCTTCCTGGGCCTCGGCGCGCGCCTGCGCCGCGGCGAGCAGCCGCTCGACCGCGGTGGGTTCATGGACCTCGGCGGCTTTCACGAAGTCCTCGTCGAAGACCACGGAGGCGAACTCTTCGTCCGCACCCCCGCGGTCGCGGTCGTCGTCGGGCTCCCAGCCGTCAGGGAACGGCGTGCCCCCCACGTCCTCCGGCACGCGTCCAGAGTAGACCTGGGGGGTCGTTTTGGGCAGTCGGTGCGGGAATTCCCTTTGTTCCCGTCCGCATGCCCGCGACTACCGGGTGTGGCCGTCGCCGGTCACGATGTACTTGGTGCTCGTGAGCTCCGGAAGGCCCATGGGGCCCCGGGCGTGGAGCTTCTGGGTGGAGATGCCGATCTCGGCGCCGAAGCCGAACTGGCCGCCGTCGGTGAAGCGCGTCGAGGCGTTCACGGCGACCGTGGTGGAGTCGACCAGTTGGGTGAAGCGGCGGGCCGCCTGCTGCGAGGTGGTGACGATGGCCTCGGTGTGGCCGGAGGACCAGAGGCGGATGTGCTCCACCGCGGCGTCCAGGGAGTGCACGACGGCGGCCGCGATGTCGTACGAGAGGTATTCGGTCTCCCAGTCCTCGGGGGTCGCCTCGACGACGGTGGCCTTGGAGCCCTCGGCGTACGCGAGGACGCGCTCGTCGGCGTGCACGGTGACGCCGGCCTCGGCGAGGGCCGCAAGGGCGCGGGGCACGAAGGCGTCGGCGATGTCCTGGTGGACGAGGAGGGTCTCGGCGGCGTTGCAGACGCTGGGGCGCTGCGCCTTGGAGTTGATCAGGATGTCGACGGCCATGTCGAGGTCCGCGTGGGCGTCGACGTAGACGTGGCAGTTGCCGGTGCCGGTCTCGATGACGGGGACGATCGAGTTCTCGACGACGTTCTTGATGAGGGAGGCGCCGCCGCGCGGGATGAGGACGTCGACCAGGCCGCGCGCCCGCATCAGCTCGTTGACGGAGTCGCGGCTCTCCCCGGGCACGAGCTGGATGGCGTCTGCGGGCAGCCCGGAGCCGCCGACCGCGTCGCGCAGCACCCGCACGAGGGCGGTGTTGGACTCGTACGCGGACGAACTTCCGCGCAGGAGAACGGCGTTGCCCGACTTGAGGCAGAGGGCGGCGGCGTCCACGGTCACGTTCGGGCGGGCCTCGTAGATGATGCCGACGACGCCGAGCGGGACGCGGACCTGGCGCAGGTCGATGCCGTTCGGGAGGGTGTTGCCGCGGACGACCGTGCCGACCGGGTCGGGCAGGGCGACGACGTCGCGCACGTCGGCGGCGATGGCGCGGACCCGCTCGGGCGTGAGCGTGAGGCGGTCGATGACCGACTCGCCGGTGCCGGCCTCGCGGGCGCGGGCGATGTCCTTGGCGTTCGCCTCGACGATCTCGGCCGTGCGCACTTCGAGGGCGTCGGCGATCGCGGCGAGAGCGTCGTCCTTCGCGGCCCGCGGCAGCGGGGCGATCACGCCGGCCGCGGACCGGGCGCGGTAGGCGGCCTGGGTGACGGGGGTCATCGAGTCGTACGGCGAGAGCGAGGTCATATCTGCAGGGTAGTGGGCGCGCCGGGGCCGTCCGGCGGCTGTTCCGAACCCTGAGATGTGACCTAAAACGGGTGTACGCCGACCGGGGTGGCCGGCAGGGGCCCGTAGCCCTCGGCTATGCGCTGGTGGTACGTGTCGCGGTCGATGACCTCGAGGCCGACGATCTCCCACGGCGGGAGCTGGGAACTCTGGCGGTGCTCGCCCCACAGGCGCAGCGCCACGGCGGCCGCGTCGTGCAGGTCGCGGGCCTCTTCCCAGTAGCGGATCTCGGCATGGTCGACGGCGTACCGGCTCGTCAGCAGAAAGGGATGGTCGTGCGCCAGTTGTTCGAGTCCCCGCCGAACCTCGGTGAGGGGCGCGTCGGCGCCGGAGACGCTGAGAGTGACATGCCAGAGGCGGGGGCCTTCCTCCGTCACGACGCTCTCCTCCTGCCCGCTGCCCTGGTACGACTCGCCGGCCGCGACGCTGGTCAGTGCCCGCTCCGCCGACCCTCGGGACGTCGCCCCCGGGCGCGCTCGTCTCACGACGGCCTCCTTTGCGCAATGGTCGTGCGGAACTTCCTGCAACAAAGTTGAGCAGGCCAAGCGCCCTCGTGGGGCGGTTTTGGGGAAGGTCCCCCGCGGGAGGCCCGGCTTTCGGCCGTCTACACGGTTTACGCCCGGTGCGGACGCCGGATCTTCACGAATGCGCCGGGGCGGTCAGGGGCGCAGCAGCACCAGGTCGTCCCGGTGGACGACCTCACGCTCGTACGCGGGCCCGAGCTCGCGGGCCAGCTCGCGGGTGGAGCGGCCGATGAGCTGCGGGATCTCCTTGGCGTCGAAGTTCACCAGGCCGCGCGCGACCGCCCGCCCCGTGGCGTCGCGCAGCTCGACGGGGTCGCCTGCGCCGAACTCGCCCTCGACGCCCGCGATGCCCGCGGGAAGGAGCGACTTGCGGCCCTCGACGACGGCCTTCACCGCCCCGTCGTCGAGCGTGAGCGCGCCCTGCGGGGTGGATGCGTGCTGGAGCCACAGGAGGCGGTCGGCACTGCGCCGGCCCGTGCGGTGGAAGTACGTGCCGGTGTCGCGGGCGGCGAGCGCGTCGGCGGCGTGCACCGCGCTGGTGAGGACGACGGGGATGCCCGCGGCGGCGGCGATCCCGGCCGCCTCGACCTTGGTGACCATGCCGCCGGTGCCGACGCCCGCCTTGCCCGCGCTGCCGATCTTGACGTGCGCGATGTCGGCGGGGCCGCGGACCTCGGAGATCCGCGAACTGCCGGGCCTGGCGGGGTCGCCGTCGTAGAGGCCGTCGACGTCCGAGAGGAGGACGAGGAGGTCGGCGTGGACGAGGTGGGCGACGAGGGCGGCGAGCCGGTCGTTGTCGCCGAAGCGGATCTCGTCCGTCGCCACGGTGTCGTTCTCGTTCACGACGGGCAGAGCGCCCATCGCGAGGAGCTGGTCGAGGGTGCGCGACGCGTTGCGGTGGTGGGCGCGGCGGGCCATGTCGTCGCTGGTGAGCAGGACCTGGCCGACGCGGACGCCATAGCGCGCGAAGGAGGCGGTGTAGCGGGCCACCAGGAGGCCCTGGCCGACGCTGGCGGCCGCCTGCTGGCGGGCGAGGTCCTTGGGGCGGCGGCGCAGGCCGAGCGGCGCGAGCCCGGCGGCGATGGCGCCGGACGAGACGAGCACGATCTCCCTCTCGCCGCCGCTGCGGGACTTGGCGAGCACGTCGACGAGGGCGTCGACCCGGTCGGCGTCGAGGCCGCCCTCGGCGGTGGTGAGCGAGGAGGATCCGACCTTGACCACGATCCTGCGGGCTTCCGCCACGCCCTGCCTCATGTCCTGCCCTGCCGCTGACACGTGCGTTCCCCATCAGTGCTGACCGGCCGTGGGCCTCGTCCCGGCCACGGCCCTGGTCCGCAATCTACGTGAGCGGCACGGCGCGGCGCCTCCGGGTTCCGAGGGGCGGACGGCAGGCTCACGCCAGAGGAATTCCGCCGGAGGCCGCGGAAGGAATCGTTGCCCAGAGCCCCTGGGGTCTTTGCCCCTTTATACGGTGATTGCTGTCACGAAGGATTGCTAGCGAGGGCGCGAAAGTCATACGGTCAGTGGTCGGCCTTCGTCGAAGAATGCCGCACACCCCCCGCAAATCTTTTCCCCCCGCCATCCGATCCCCCCTGCCAGGAGCCCCGCCCAGTGCCCTCCGCCGGCCTTGCCTCCCGCCGCGTCGTGCAGCTCTCAGCGCTCTTCGCGATGTTCGCGCTCTACACGGCCCAGCTCGTCAGCGCGCTGATCCCGTACGTCCCGGTGTTCGTCGCCGCGAGCGCCGCGGGTCTCGCGCTCGACACGTATCTCCAGTACAAGCAGCCCGGCCTGCTCTCCCTCCTCGGCAAGATCCGCTTCGATGTCACCGTCCGGCAGCTGCTGCGCGACATGCTGATCCTGGTCGGTCTCCTGCGCATCGACGGCATCGAGCCGCTGGCCGAGCAGAGCCCGCTCACCATCGCGCTGCTCGCCTTCTACGCCCTGCACTTCGTGTGCCAGGCCGTGGCCGTCCTGGTGCGCCGCACGCGCGCGCTGCCCATCGTGACGCGGAACATCGACGCGTCGGAGCTGCGGCTGTCCGCGGCCCCGCCGCGCATCCTGGCCCGCCGCCAGGGTCACCGCCTGCTCGGCTTCGCCGCCCCCGGCACCGTCGGCCTGCTGATCACGGCGGCCACCACCGACGCGCTCTGGGGCGTCATCGGCCTCGGTGTCTCGATCGTGCTGCTCGGCGGCGGCACGGCCTATCTCGCGACCTGGCTGCTCCCGAAGAAGCGCGCCCTGAGCGAGCAGAAGGTCATGGCCTGGCTCGACCGCTGGCTGGCCGACTACAAGCCGACCGTCGCGATGTACTTCTCGGGCGGCACGTCGTCCGCGTACCAGGCGAACATGTGGCTCTCCACGCTCTCCGACGTCGACGGCAAGCCGCTGATCGTGCTGCGCGAGCGGTTCATGGTCCAGAAGATCGACGCGACCGACGTGCCGATCATCTGCTTCCCGAAGGTCGCCACGATGTTCTCCCTGGAGAACTCGACACTGAAGATGGTGCTGCACCCGGCGAACGCCGCGAAGACCTCCCAGGTCCTGCGCATCCCGACGATCAAGCACGCGTTCATCAACCACGGCGAGAGCGACAAGCTGTCCTCCTGCAATCCGTACGCGAAGGCGTACGACGAGGTGTGGGTGGCCGGGCCCGCGGCCCGCGAGCGCTACCAGCTCGCCGACATCGGCGTCGAGGACAAGGACGTCGTGGAGGTCGGCCGCCCGCAGCTGTCGCCCATCAAGCGCTCCACCGGCGCGCCGCAGGGTACGTACACGACGGTCCTCTACGCCCCCACGTGGGAGGGCTGGGACGGCAACCCGGGCAACACGTCGGTGGTTCTCGCCGGCGAGAACATCGTCAAGCACCTGCTCGCCGATGACTCCGTGCGCCTCCTCTACAAGCCGCACCCGATGACCGGCTCGGTCGACCCGCGCGCGGGCGCCGCGAACGAGCGCATCAAGGCGATGGTCCGCGAGGCGGCCGCGAAGCGCTCCGGCGCGCGGCCCGGCCCCGAGGCCGCCGCCGAGCTGGTGCGCCGCGCGGCGGAGCTGGACAAGCTGACGTCGACCGCGTTCCGCTCCAGCGCGGACGAGATGGAGCGGATGCTGCTCCAGGGCACGCCCGACGGGGGCCGGCAGGCCGCCGTCGCCGAGGCGACCGCCGCGTGGGAGGCCGCGTACTGGGCGTCCTTCCCGGAGTGGGAGCACCTGGTCATCACGGACGCCCGCCCGGCGATCTTCACCTGCTTCAACCAGGCCGACGTCCTCATCAGCGACGTCTCCTCGGTCGTCTCGGACTGGCTGACGAGCGAGAAGCCGTACGCCGTCGCGAACACCTCCGGCATGACCGAGGGCGATTTCCGCGCCGGATTCCCGACGGTCAGCGCGGCGACGATCCTGACGCCCGCGGCAACGGAGGTACCCGCCCTTCTCGCGGCCGTACGCGCCCCGGAGACGGATTCCCACGCGGAGGCCCGCGCGGAGCTCAAGGAGCACCTCCTGGGCCCCTCGGACCCGCCGTCCCTGGACCGCTTCAACGACGCGGTGCGCGCGCTGTGCGCCCGGGCCGACGAGCGACGCGTGCGCATGGAGTCCCGCCTCGCGGCGGAGATCCCCGGCCAGCGCGGCACGGACACGGCCGACGAGTTCGCCGAGGCCCTGGAATCGGAGCCGGATTCGGGCGACACGGTCACTGCGTAGCGCTCCGCGCGCAGGCTGAGCATGGGGAAGGCCCCCGGGAGATTCTCCCGGGGGCCTTCCCCATGCTCAGCTGTTCGGCACAAGGTGTTGCTGCGACCCGAACGGCTTGAGCTCGTCGTACTCCTGCTCCGCGCCGACCCGCTCCGCCTGCTTGTCGCGGCGGCGCCGGGCAGCCGGGCGGGGCTCCTCCGTGCGGTCGGCCGAGCCTGCCAACGGCAGCCCTCGCACCGCCCGACGACCTAGAACGGCTTGAACTCGTCGTACTCCTGCTCCGCGTCGTCCCGCTCCGCCTGCTTGTCGCGGCGGCGCTGGGCGGCGGGGCGGGGCTCCTCCATGCGGTGGTCCTCGCCTCGGCGGCCGAGCATCTCGGCGCCTGCCATGACCGTGGGCTCCCAGTCGAAGACGACCGCGTTGTCCTCGGGGCCGATGGCCACGCCGTCGCCCGCGACCGCGCCGGCCTTCATCAGGGAATCCTCGACGCCGAGGCGGTTGAGGCGGTCGGCGAGGTAGCCGACGGCCTCGTCGTTGTTGAAGTCGGTCTGGCGCACCCAGCGCTCCGGCTTCTCGCCGCGCACGCGGAAGAGGCCGTCCTCCTCCTGCACGACCGTGAAGCCCGAGTCGTCGACCGCCTTCGGACGGATGACGATGCGGGTCGCCTCCTCCTTGGGCTTGGCGGCACGCGCCGAGGCGACCATCTCGGCGAGGGCGAAGGACAGCTCCTTGAGGCCCTTGTGGGCCACGGCCGACACCTCGTAGACCCGGTAGCCGCGGGCCTCCAGGTCGGGGCGGACCAGGTCCGCGAGGTCCTGGCCGTCCGGCACGTCGACCTTGTTGAGGACGACGAGGCGCGGACGGTTGTCGAGGCCGCCGTACTGCTTGAGCTCCGCCTCGATGATGTCGAGGTCGGAGACCGGGTCACGATCCGATTCGAGGGTGGCCGTGTCGAGTACGTGGACCAGGACCGAGCAGCGCTCGACATGGCGCAGGAACTCCAGGCCGAGGCCCTTGCCCTGGCTGGCGCCCGGGATGAGGCCCGGTACGTCGGCGATGGTGTAGACGGTCGAGCCGGCCGTCACCACGCCGAGGTTCGGGACGAGCGTCGTGAACGGGTAGTCGGCGATCTTCGGCTTCGCGGCCGACAGGACCGAGATGAGGGACGACTTTCCGGCGCTCGGGTAGCCGACGAGCGCGATGTCCGCGACCGTCTTGAGCTCGAGGACGATGTCCTGGAGGTCGCCGGCCACACCGAGGAGCGCGAAGCCGGGCGCCTTGCGGCGGGCCGACGCCAGCGCCGCGTTGCCGAGGCCGCCGCGGCCGCCCTGGGCGGCGACGTACGTGGTGCCCTGGCCGACGAGGTCGGCCAGCACGTTGCCCGCCTTGTCGAGGATGACGGTGCCGTCCGGCACGGGCAGGACGAGGTCCTGGCCGTCCTTGCCGGAGCGGTTGCCGCCCTCGCCGGGCTTGCCGTTCGTGGCCTTGCGGTGGGGCGAGTGGTGGTAGTCGAGGAGCGTCGTCACCGACTGGTCGACGACCAGGATGACGTCACCGCCACGGCCGCCGTTGCCGCCGTCCGGGCCGCCGAGCGGCTTGAACTTCTCACGGTGAACGGAGGCACAGCCGTGGCCTCCGCTACCCGCGGCGACATGCAGTTCGACGCGGTCCACGAAGGTGGTCATGGTTCAGTGCCTCCTGGGGGTTCCCCCGGCGAAAGGCCGGAGGAGTACGAAATGTCTTTGCTCTGCGTTTATTGGAAACACACGAAGGGCGGACCTGCTTCCCGATCCGGAAGCCGAAGCTTCTGGCCGGGCAAGCAAGGTCCGCCCTCGCGAAAACGCTCTACGGAGCCTGAGTCCTAGGAACTAGGGGTTTCAGGCGACCGGAACGATGTTCACGACCTTGCGGCCGCGGTGCGTACCGAACTCCACCGCACCGGCGTTCAGCGCGAACAGGGTGTCGTCGCCACCGCGACCGACGCCCGTGCCGGGGTGGAAGTGGGTGCCGCGCTGGCGGACCAGGATCTCACCGGCGTTGACGGTCTGACCGCCGAAGCGCTTCACACCGAGCCGCTGAGCATTGGAATCGCGCCCGTTCCGAGTGGACGATGCGCCCTTCTTGTGTGCCATCTTGTCTCAGTCCCTTACTTCGCAGCCGTGGGGATGCCGGTGATCTTGATCGCCGTGTACTGCTGGCGGTGACCCTGACGACGGCGGTAGCCGGTCTTGTTCTTGTACCGAAGGATGTCGATCTTGGCACCCTTGTGGTGGTCAACGACCTCGGCCTGCACCTTGATGCCGGCCAGCACCCACGGGTCGCTGGTCACAGCGTCGCCGTCGACAACGAGCAGCGTAGAGAGCTCTACGGTGTCGCCAACCTTGGCAGTGGAAATCTTGTCAACCTCAACGATGTCGTCGACAGCAACCTTGTGCTGGCGACCACCGCTGCGCACGATGGCGTACACGCGGATCTCTCTTTCGCTCGGAACGAAACCCCTGAAGCCAGCCGCTCACACGTGCCCGAGGGCTCATGATGTTCCGGATTGGACGAGCGGCCTCCCCCGGCGGACCGGGAGGTGAGGTGCTCAGGGGTGCGGCGCTCAACAGACGCCGACGGTCAAGGTTACGGGTCACCCGCCGAAAGGGTCAAACCAGCCCCCTTCCGCCGGGTGCGCGCGGGCTACGCGGGCGGCTTCTCACCGTCCTGCGGCAGCGGCTTCACGCCCTTGCACAGGTCCGTGGCGTCGGCCGTGCCGGGCCAGGCGACGTTCCACACGCGGTTGAAGTGGTCGCGGTAGGCGTCGTGCACGGAGTCGTCGTCGACCTTGACGATCGCCTCGTCGTTCTCGCGCAGCGCGGGGCCCGTGTAGTTCTGCGACCCGGTGAAGGTGATCTTGTTCCGCTTGCCGTCGTACATGCCGTCCACCAGCAGGTACTTCGAGTGGATGATGTACGGCGTCGTGAGCTTCTTGCCGGGGTTCAGCGGGTCCCGGTCGTCGTTGAAACAGCGCAGCGAGGGCCCGCCGCTGGTGTGCAGCCCCTCCCACGTCCCCTTGGGGCCGCCCAGGCTCTTGGCGCTGTCGGTCTCCGCGTACATGAGGCTGACGGTGCAGCCCTGCTTCTTCAGCGAGACCAGCTTGTCGGCGATCTGCTTGCGGGTGACCTTGAAGATCGCGGCCCGGATGACGGTCTTCTTCGCGGCGCCGGTCACGGGGTCCTTGTAGGAGCACGCGACGTTGTTGAGGACCGAGTACATCGTGTCGGACTCGTTGACCGTGCCGGCCCGCGGGAAGAAGTACGCCTTGTAGAGGCCGTTGCTGACGGTGCGGTAGTCCCACGTCGACCAGCTCTTGCCGGTCATTTCCGTGAAGTAGTCCGAGTACGCCTCGTACATGACGCCGTTGTTCGGCAGCATCAGGGCGTCGTTGTAGAACTTCGTGTGCGCCGACGGCGTCGAGTTCGACGTGGTCTGCACGACGACGTTCGTGGCGCCCTCGACCGCGGAGAACAGCCAGAACTTGTTGTGCATGATCGACTGGCCGTACTTGGGGTCGCCCAGGCAGGACTTGTGCGCCGGGCAGAGCGTCACGAAGGACGGGTTCGTCCGGCTGGTGCCCAGGGCGGCCTTCAGCGAGGCGTACGACGTGTTGGTGGGGCGGTCGCTGACGCTGGACTCGTCGAGCAGTATCTGCACGTTGACGCCGCGGTTCTTGGCCGCGACGAGCGCGTCGACGACCGACTGCTCCCATACGTGGTAGACCGCGACCTTGATCACCGAACCCGGCAGCGCCGCGTTCGTCAGCTGGATCAGCCTGGTGCGGATCGCGTACTGCTGGTCCGTCGTGCCGTGCGGGTCGTTGAAGATCGGCCCCTCGGTCCACGTCGGGGTGTCCGCGGCGGCGGTTCCCGTGGACGCGGTGGCCTGGATCCCGGCCGCCGAGAGGACCGTGGCGAGCGCCACGACCTGTCTGCCGCCCTTGACCGGCTTCACGGCACGGTGACGGCCCGTGCCTCTCAGGCGCGCGTGCGCCATTGGTACCCCTCCCCTGTTTCACGGGCCGCGTGTTCTCCCCAACGCGCGGTCGCGTGATCGTTCTTGTTCACTCGTGCGACTCCATGAGTTTTACAGGTAGTTGGCCGGCCTCCAAGAGGCAGGGTGCGGCTCAGTGGTGTGACGTGACCCGTGACACGCCGACGCCCCCGTTCCGCACGTGCGGAACGGGGGCGTCGGATCCGGATCTACCGCGTTGCTCAGGCCTCGTCGGCCGCGGCGGAGACGGACGGCTGAGCCTGCTGCTCGGCCGCCACGGTCTTCTTCGCGGTCGCCTTCTTGGCGGCGGTCTTGGTCGCCGCCTTCTTGGCCGTCGTCTTCTTCGCGGCCGTCTTCTTGGCCGCGGTCTTCTTGGTGGCGGCCTTCTTCGCCGTCGCCTTCTTGGCCGTCTTACGGGCCGCCTTCTTGGCGGCGGGCGCCTCCTCGGCGGCCTCCGACTCGGCCTGCTCCGGCTCGGCCTGCGCCTCCGTGGCCGACGGGACGACCATGACGGCCGTCTCCTCGGACGCGGTCGGCGCGGTGGCCTTGCGGACGGCGCGACGACGCGGGCGGGCCGGAGCCGCGCTCTCGACGGGCGCCTCGGCCTCAGCGGCCTTGGCCTCGGCCTTCTCCTCGGCCACGGCGGGCTCCGGCTCGGGCTTGGCCGGCGCCGTGACGGTCACCTCGGCCTCGGCGGCGGCGTTCGGCGAACCGGCCGGGGCCGTCGCCTTACGGGTCGCCCGACGGCGCGTACGGCCCTTGGACGCGGCGTCCTCGACCGGGGCGGGCTCCGCCACGACCGGCGCCGCCACGACCGGCTCAACCACGACGGGCTCGGCCTCGAACTGCGGGGCCTCCACCTTCGCGGTCTCCTTCGCGGCGGCCTCGCCCTTGGGCGCGCCGGCCGGAGCCGACGCCCTGCGGGTCGCACGACGGCGCGAACGGCCACCACGGGCCGCGGCCTCCGCCTCGGCGGGGCTGCTGTACAGCTCCTCGTCGGGCACGAACTCGGGCTCGGCCAGGGCGACCGGCGCCGCGACCTCGGCGGCGACCTCTTCCTCGGTCTCCACCTCCGTCTCGAGCGCCGCCTGCTCGTGGTCGTGCTCGTGCGTGTGCTCCGCGCCGTTGCCGCCACGGCCGCGCTTCTTGCGCTTGCCGCCGCCACCGGCGGACGTGGGCTGCTCCATGTGGACGATGACGCCACGGCCGTTGCAGTGGACGCAGGTCTCGGAGAAGGACTCCAGGAGGCCCTGGCCCACGCGCTTACGGGTCATCTGGACCAGGCCCAGCGAGGTGACCTCGGCCACCTGGTGCTTGGTCCGGTCACGGCCCAGGCACTCGAGGAGCCGGCGCAGGACCAGGTCCCTGTTGGACTCCAGGACCATGTCGATGAAGTCGATGACGACGATGCCGCCGAGGTCGCGCAGGCGCAGCTGGCGCACGATCTCCTCGGCCGCTTCGAGGTTGTTCCTCGTCACCGTCTCTTCGAGGTTGCCGCCCTGGCCGGTGAACTTGCCGGTGTTGACGTCGACGACGATCATCGCCTCGGTCTTGTCGATCACCAGCGAGCCGCCGCTGGGCAGCCAGACCTTGCGGTCGAGCGCCTTGGCGAGCTGCTCGTCGATCCGGTACGTCGCGAAGACGTCGACCTCGGAGGTCCACTTCGAGAGGCGGTCGGACAGGTCGGGCGCCACGTGGTTGACGTAGCCGTGGATGGTCTCCCACGCCTCGTCACCGCTGACGATGACCTTGGAGAAGTCCTCGTTGAAGATGTCGCGCACGACGCGGACGGTCATGTCCGGCTCGCCGTACAGCAGGCTCGGCGAGCTCGTCGAGATCTGCTTCGACTTCTTCTGGATCTCCTCCCACTGGGCCTGCAGACGCTCGACGTCGCGGCTCAGCTCCTCCTCGCTAGCGCCCTCGGCGGCGGTGCGCACGATAACGCCCGCGTCCTCGGGGACGATCTTCTTGAGGATGGTCTTCAGACGCGCGCGCTCGGTGTCGGGCAGCTTGCGGCTGATGCCGGTCATCGACCCCTCGGGGACGTAGACCAGGTAGCGGCCGGGCAGCGAGACCTGGCTGGTCAGGCGGGCGCCCTTGTGGCCGATCGGGTCCTTCGTGACCTGTACGAGGACGGACTGGCCGGACTTGAGGGCGGTCTCGATGCGGCGCGGCCCGTTGGCCATGCCGAGCGCCTCGAAGTTGACCTCACCGGCGTACAGCACCGCGTTGCGGCCCTTGCCGATGTCGATGAAGGCGGCCTCCATGGACGGCAGCACGTTCTGGACCTTGCCCAGGTACACGTTGCCGACGTACGAGGTCGACTGCTCCTTGTTGACGTAGTGCTCGACGAGGATGTCGTCCTCGAGCACGCCGATCTGGGTGCGCTCGCCGTGCTGGCGGACGACCATCACACGCTCGACGGCCTCGCGGCGGGCCAGGAACTCGGCCTCGGTGATGATCGGCACACGACGGCGGCCCTGCTCGCGGCCCTCGCGGCGGCGCTGCTTCTTCGCCTCGAGACGCGTCGAGCCCTTGATGGACTGCACCTCGTCGGCGCCGGTGCCGCGCTCCTCCTGCTTGCGGGGCTCGCGGACCTTCACGACCGTGCGCTCGGGGTCGCTGTCGCCCGGCTCGCTGTCGGTGGAGGAGTCACCCGCGCGACGGCGACGGCGACGGCGGCGACGGCTGCTGCTGGAGCCGGACGGGCCGGACTCCTCGCGCTCGTCGTCCTCGTCGGCCTCTTCGCCCTCGTCGGTGTGCTCGGCGCCCTCGTCGGTGTGCTCGGCCTCTTCGTCGTTGTGCTCGTCGGACTCGGCGTCCGCGGAGTCACCACGACGGCGACGGCGGCCACCGCGGCGCCGGCGGCGCGTGGGGCGGTCGCCCTGCTCGTCGTGGTCCTCGTGGTCCTGGTCACCCTCGTCGGCGCCCTCGGCGTCCTCGGCCTCGGCGGGCTCCTCGACGGCGGCGGGCCGCTGCGGCTCGGCGGCCTGGGCGGCGGGCTGCTCCTCGGCGGCGCGGCCACGGCGACGGCGACGGCGCGGCGTCTCCTCCGCGACCACGTCGGCCACGGTCACGGCCTCGACGGGAGCCTCGGCCTCGACCGGCTCCTCCTCCACCGCGGCCTCGGCGGCTGCCGCCGCGGCAGCGCGCTCCGGGGTCTGGAACATCGGCTCGGCGAAGACCGGCGCCTGGAAGACGGCGACGGACGGCCGCGCGGGACGGCGCGAACCCTTCGTGCCCTTGGTCTCGTCGGCGGCGGGCTCGGCGGCGGCGCGCGTGGCGGCCTTCCTGGCGGAGCGCTGCGCGGGCTCGGAGAAACCGACCGCGGCCTTGCGGGTGGCGCGGCGACGGGGGCGGCGCCCACCTTCGGCGTCCTCCTCGGCTGCGGCGGGGGCCTCCGTCTTGGGAGCCTCGGCCTTGGCGGGGGTCTCCGCCTTGGGAGTCTCAGCCGCGGCGGGCTCGGCGGCGGCCACGGGCTCGGCCTGCTCGGGCGCCCCGGCGGGGGCGGTCGAGCGGCGCGTGGCGCGGCGGCGGCTGCGCCCGGCGGGGGCGGCCTCCGGCTCGGCGGGGGTCTCTTCCGCGGCCACCGCGGGCGCGGGCGCGGCGGCGGGCTCGGTCACGGCGGGAGCCTCGGCCTGCTCGGGGGTACCGGCGGGGGCGGAGACGCGGCGCGTGGCGCGGCGACGGGTGCGCCCGGCGGGGGCGGCCTCCGGCTCGGGGGCGGTCTCTTCTGCGGCGACGGCGGGCGCGGCGGCGGCAGCGGGCTCGGCCTCGGCGCTCTCGGCTGCGTCGGAAGTCGTGGGTGCGCCGGCGGGCGCTGAGGCGCGGCAGGTGGCGCGCCGGCGCGGGCGCCCGGCGGGTGCGGCGTCCTGCGCGGGGGCCTCGGCGGCCGCGCTTGCCTCGGTCTCTTCGGCCTCGTCGGCGACGGGGTCGGCGGCGGCCGTCACGGCCTGGGTGGTGTCAGCGGCGGCACCCGTGGGCGGGCCCGCGGGACGCGAGGCCGCACGGCGCCGGCGGCGCGGCGGCAGGGTGTCGCTGGGGCTGTTGTTGTCTGTTCCCCCGGACGACGACGTGTCAGTGGGTTCGGTCGGCTCAAGCATGCGGGTGGATCTCCCGTCAGGCTCCCGGGCGCCGCGCCTGGTCCGGTGACGTCCGCGGCTCGCGCGTTCATGCGCGGTGCCGCCGTCCGGGGCGCGGGCGCCGCACGGGAGCTCTCTGTCTGTTCTCGCCGGTTCCGTACGCCATGTGTGCGTACGGCCTGGCGAAAGTCCTTGGGTTCGTGCGCTGCCCGACCCAGGTGGCTCCCGAGTACGAGGGCGGCGCTTCGACGACCGTCCTTACGCGGAACCTGGCACCGGCGCCGTCGCGGCGGCAGCTGCGGCGCTCCCCCCGCTTGCGGGAGGTGCGGCCTCGACTGCCTCGCGGTCGGGCGCGAGCGGGTCGGTCACCGTGCCGGTCTCTTCATCGAAAAGCCCCTGCGCCAGCCTGGTCACCGCTGCGGGGACCGGCGGCGCCAGGTCGGCCACAGCTCGGAGACCGGACAGAACGTCGTCGGGTCGAACGGCAGGCGTCACGTGCCGAACAACCAGGCGCAGTATCGCACAGGCCTTGTCGGTCGGCCTATCAGCCCGGTCTTCGTGCGCCTGCGGGGCCTCGGCGGCCTCGAGGCTCACGACGGCGGCGCGGGCGTCGAACGTCCGCATCCCGTTCTTGGTCCTTCGCTGGACCTCGACGGCCTCCGCCGCGACGAACGCGTCCGCGGCGGCCTTGGCCTCAGCGGCCTCGACGCCGTCGAGCCGCAGCTCCCAGACGGATGCGGTGAGCCGGTCGGCGAGGCCCGAGGTGCGGGACTCGACGGCCTCGATGATGTCGAGCCCGGTGGGGAGCGACTCGTCGAGAAGCTCGCGCAGCTTTCCCGGATCGCGCGCTTCGGTGAGCGCGATCTCCAGATACTCGGCTTCGCTGCCCGTGCCGGTGGGTGCGGCATTGGCGTACGACACCTTCGGGTGCGGCGTGAACCCCGCCGAGTACGCCATGGGCACCTCGGCGCGGCGCAGCGCACGCTCGAAGGCGCGCTGGAAGTCACGGTGGCTGGTGAACCGGAGGCGGCCGCGCTTGGTGTAGCGCAGTCGGATGCGCTGCACCGCGGGTGCGGGCGGCGGGCCTTCGGGCTGTCGCTTGCCCAGTGTTCTAGTCCTTCGTGAGTGGGGTCGTACTGCTACCTAGAGTACGTGCCTGAGGCGCGCCAGGTTCCCGCCGGTCCTTGACCAGCGCTGGAGGCTCCGCCCGTTTCGCTCCGAAGAGCGCCCTGCGGACGTCGGCCCTGGCCCGGCGCACGCTCTCCCGCGCCGCCGTGAGGGCCTGGCGCGCGGCGGCTCCCGCGTCCTTGACCGCCCGGGCCGCGGGCCGCCATACGGAGTCCCGTACGAGGTGTCCCAGCGGGGTGCACACAGTGCGGTACGCCCAGCGCACCGGGTCGACGAAGATCCACCGCAGGAGCCGGCCGAGGAGCCGGCCGACGGCCCGGGAGACGTGTCCGGCGACACGCCACGCGTGCCCGAGCGCGTCACCGGTCTCCCGTACGAGGACGACGACGGCGCGCCCGACGGGCACGAGAACCCAGCGCCAGAGAGCGACGGCGGGCACGACGAAGATCCACCGTACGAGGGTGACGACGACGGCCCAGACCCCCCGCCCGAGCCACGCGAGCCCGGTCCACACGCCCCGGCCGAGCCAGGTCAGTCCCGCGCCGAGCGCTCGGCCGGCGAGGGCGAGATTGGCCCCAACCAGCTTGAGCAGAAGGGCAGTTGCGCGTCCCACGGGTGCGAGCGCGCGGGCGTGGAACCAGACCCAGGGCCAGACGAAGAGGGCCTTGGAGAGCCAGATGACGGCGGTCGCCGTGCCGCGCCCGAGTGGGGCCAGGGCGTGTGCGTAGAACCACACCGCGGGGACGACGACGAGGGCGCGCAGCAGGGCGGCGACTCCTGCCCCCAGGGCGCGGCCCGCCGCCGCGAGGCCCCGCGCCAGCCAGGCGATCCCGCGCCCCACCCCGACAACCCCGGACCGGACCGCAGAGGCGAGATGCCCGATCCCCCGGCCCACGAGAGCGAGGCCCGCCCAAACCCCCCTCCCCAGCCACGCGATCCCGTGCCCGGCTGGTGTCATCACGCACCGGTACCACCAAGCGACCGAGGCGACGACGCCCTTCCACCACACCCACAGGGCGACGGCCCGCACCCCGCGCCCGACCGGCGCGAGGACATAGCGCCACAAAGCAATCCACGGCCATACGAAGAGCGCCTTGCCGAGCCACGTCAGCGACACGGCGACCACCCGGCCGACCGGGGCCAGCACGTACTTCCACAGCGCCGCCCACGGCCACACGAACAGCGCCTTGCCGAGCCACGTCAGCGCGACGGCGACCACCCGGCCGACCGGGGCGAGTACGCGTCGCCATAGCCACACCCACGGGACCACGAACAACGCGCGGGCCAGTGGGACGAGGCCGCGACGCCAGACGACACGACCGCCGGCGGCGACCGCGTCCCAAGCCAGGCGGATCGGTACGACGAGGACCAGGACGACGATGCGCACCGGGATGCGGATCGCGGCCACGAGGCAGCCCTCGGGCGGGCGTTCGGCGGTCGCGTGCTCCGCGGGCGTCGGGTGCTTCTCCCAGTCCATGCCTTCTCAGACGCCCGAGCGCGGCATACGGATGCGCGTCATGGGAACTTCACGCACACCTCTGGCCACGGCCACTTCTGTCTCGTATTCATAACGGGTCTGGGCCAAACAGGCCGCTTGCAGAAGGACGTTGGAGGACACCCCCGATGAGCACGAGCTCGCCGCACCCCGAGGACAGACCCGAACTCTCCCGCCGCACTCTCATCGGCGGCGCCGCGGCCGCCGGTGTGCTGGCCGCGCTGCCGCTGAGCCTGCGCACCGCGCTCGCCGCGCCGGGCAGGCCCGGCAAGCTGGAGGACATCCAGCACGTCGTGGTGTTCATGCAGGAGAACCGGTCGTTCGACCACTACTTCGGCACGATGCAGGGGATACGGGGGTTCGGTGACCGCGCCGCCGTGCGCGGCATCAACGGCAAGCCCGTGTTCCACCAGCCCGACCCGTCACGCGCGGAGGGCTGGCTCGCGCCGTTCGCGATGAACGCCGCGCACACCAGCGCGTACCAGCAGGGCGCCGCCGCCTTCGGGTTCGGCGACTCGATGAACGCCCGCAACGACGGCATAGCCGACGGCTACGTCACCCGGCGCGGCGGCGGCTGGCTCGGCCAGGGCTACTACGAGCCCGCCGACATGCCCTTCTACAACGCGCTCGCCTCGGTCTTCACCATCTGCGACCACTACTACTGCTCGACCGAGACCAGCACCAACCCCAACCGCGAGCACCTGATGACCGGCACCAGCGGCGGCACGGTGCGCGACATCGCCGTCGTCGACAACCAGGAGCCCGGCTTCGAGTGGACGACGTACGCGGAGCGGCTGGAGGCGGCGGGGATCTCCTGGAAGACGTACCAGGCGCAGGAGAACTTCGACGACAACGCGCTCGCCTGGTTCAACACCTTCCGCGCCGCCAAGCCCGGCGAGGCGCTGTACGAGAAGGGCATGAAGAAGGTCGGCGACCCGGCGCAGACGAACGACCCGTGGGCGATGGGTGACGCGCTGGTCGCCGCGTTCGCGGAGGACGTGAAGAACGACACGCTGCCGCAGGTCTCCTGGCTCGTCGCGCCGGCCGCCCTGTCCGAGCACGCCAGCTACGCGCCGCCGCACGGGGAGGATCTGACGGCGCGTCTGCTGTCCGCGCTCGCCGACAACCCCGAGGTCTTCGCCAAGACCGCGTTCATCCTGAACTACGACGAGCACGGCGGCTTCTACGACCACCTGGTCGCGCCCGTGCCGCCGGTCGCCGAGGGCCGCGGCCGGTCGACCGTGACGCCCGACGGCGAGGTCGTGGTCCGGGTCAGCAAGGGCAGCTCCTCCTTCTACCGGCCCGTCAACCAGCAGGGCCAGTACCGCGTGAAGGGTGCCGACGGGTCGCTGACCTGGTCCGACACGCTGCCCGCCGATGAGACGAAGGCGGCGGGGCCCTTCCCGCTCGGGCTCGGCATGCGCGTACCGATGATCGTCGTGTCACCGTGGACGCGCGGCGGAGCCGTGGCGTCGACGGTGTGTGACCACACGTCCGTCATCCAGTTCCTGGAGAAGCGCTTCGGGGTGCACGAGCCCAACATCAGTCCCTGGCGCCGCGAGGTCACCGGCGACCTCACCGACGTCTTCGACTTCTCCGGCAAGAACCCGTCGTGGCCCACGCTGCCCGACACCAGCGGCAACCGCCAGAAGGTCACCGACACCGGCAAGCTGCCCGCCCCCACCGTGCCCAAGCCGCAGCTCCTGCCCGAGCAGCAGCGCGGCAGCCGCACCGCCCGCCCCACCCCGTACGACCTGCGGGTCACGCCCCGCGTGCGCGGCGGCAAGGTCGCCCTGGACCTGGCCAACCACGGCCGTCAGGGCGCCGTCCTCGCGGTGTACCCCGAGCCCGGCATCGCGCCCAGGCACTACACGCTGAGCCCCAAGTCGAAGCTGTCCGACGTGTGGAGCCCCGGCGACAACGGCTACGACCTGCGCGTCCACGGGCCGAACGGCGCCCTGTGGCAGCTGCGCGGCGACGCGGCGGGCTCGTACGAGGCGCACCTGGACCTCGCCGACGACGGCCGCGACGCCGACGTCGAGCTCACCAACCACGCCCGCGCCGCCCGCACGTTCCTCGTCGGTGACCTGGCCTACGGCGGCGGCACCCGCGAGTTCCGCGTCGGCGCGGGCGCGCACCGCACCGTCCGGATCCGCGTGCCGCGCGAGGGCTGGTACGACGTGGCCGTCACCGTGCGCGACGAGCCCGGCTTCCTGCGCCGGTACGCGGGCCGGGTCCCCGGCAAGCTCGAGGGCGTCACCGACCCCGCGATGGGGCTGCCCGACGCGCTCGGTGTCACGGTGTCGCTCGAGGCCGCGTCGACCACGATCGACGAGGCGATCCTGGTCCCCGGCAAGGCCGCCCGCGTGCGCGCACGGTTCGACGCGACGACCGCCGTGTCCGCGATCGAGGCGCACCCGGTGGTGCCCAAGGGCTGGGCGGTGAAGGCGGTTTCGGCGCCGCCCGCCTCGCTCGCGGCGGGCGCGTCGGCGACCGCCGAGTGGGAGGTGCAGGTCCCGGACGAGCTGTCGGGCACGTCCGCGTACCGGCTGCTTGTGACGGCGCGGGCCCGCTCCGGCGAGCGGTTCGTCCTGGCCGACGGCGAGGTCTCGGCGCGTACCGCCCCGTCCATGGCGGGCCATCTGCTCGGCGAGGACTTCGAGTCGGTGGCGGATGCGCTGGAGCCGGTCTCGGGCGTCGTCGGCTGGACGGCGAACGCCCCGAAGGGCTGGTCCGTGGTGAACGCGGCCGGTATGCCGCAGGGCACCGCCCGTCTCCAGGGCTGGACGTTCCACACCAAGCGGGCCTGGTCACCCGGGGGTCAGGACCGGGGCGGCTTCGGCCGTGCGCTCGGCGTCGTCGCGGTCGCCGACCCGGACGACTGGGACGACACGGGATCGCCGTCGACGAAGGGCACGTTCGACTCGACGCTGGTCTCCCCCGCGGTCCCGGTCCCGTCCGGCACGTCGAAGCTGTACGTCGCCTTCGACTCGCACTACCGCCAGGAGGCCCCGCAGAAGGCGGCGGTGACGGCGGTCTTCGACACGGGCGAGGAGACGCGTCTCCTCTACTACAGCGCCGACGCGACGGGCAACGACAACGCGGGCCACGACGCCGAGAACACCTTCGTGACGAAGGAACTCGCGGTGCCGGCGGGCGCGAAGGCGGTCACCCTGAAGTTCCGCATGTACGACGCGGGCAACAACTGGTACTGGGCGGTCGACCACGTCCGCGTGGACGACAAGCCGATCACGGCGTGACATGAGTGAGGGGCCGGGACACCGTCATCGGCGTCCCGGCCCCTCAACTCCCGCTGTTCGAAAGCTACTTGACCACGGTCAGCGGCAGCAGCTTCTTGCCCGTCGGGCCGACCTGGATGTGCGTGTCCATCTGCGGGCACACGCCGCAATCGAAGCACGGAGTCCAGCGGCAGTCCTCGACCTCGGTCTCGTCGAGCGAGTCCTGCCAGTCCTCCCAGAGCCAGTCCTTGTCGAGGCCCGAGTCCAGGTGGTCCCAGGGCAGGACCTCCTCGTACGTGCGCTCACGCGTCGTGTACCAGTCGACGTCCACGCCGAACTCGGGCAGCGTCTTCTCGGCGCAGGCCATCCAGCGGTCGTAGCTGAAGTGCTCGCGCCAGCCGTCGAAGCGGCCGCCGTCCTCGTAGACCGCGCGGATGACGGAGCCGATGCGGCGGTCACCGCGTGAGAGCAGGCCCTCGACGATGCCGGGCTTGCCGTCGTGGTAGCGGAAGCCGATGGAACGGCCGTACTTCTTGTCGCCGCGGATCTTGTCGCGGAGCTTCTCCAGGCGGGCGTCCGTCTCGGCGGACGACAGCTGCGGGGCCCACTGGAACGGCGTGTGCGGCTTGGGCACGAAGCCGCCGATGGAGACCGTGCAGCGGATGTCGTTGCCCGCGACCTCACGGCCCTTGGCGATGACGTTCGCCGCCATCTCCGCGATCTGCAGGACGTCCTCGTCGGTCTCGGTGGGCAGGCCGACCATGAAGTACAGCTTCACCTGGCGCCAGCCGTTGCCGTACGCCGTCGCGACGGTCCGGATGAGGTCCTCTTCCGAGACCATCTTGTTGATGACCTTGCGCATGCGCTCGGAGCCGCCCTCGGGGGCGAAGGTCAGGCCGGAGCGGCGGCCGTTGCGCGTGAGCTCGTTCGCCAGGTCGACGTTGAACGCGTCCACGCGGGTCGACGGCAGCGACAGGCCGATCTTGTCCTCGGTGTACCGGTCGGCGAGGCCCTTCGCGATGTCACCGATCTCGGAGTGGTCCGCGGAGGAGAGCGAGAGCAGGCCGACCTCCTCGAAGCCGGTCGCCTTGAGACCCTTCTCGACCATGTCGCCGATGCCGGTGATGCTTCGCTCCCGCACGGGGCGCGTGATCATGCCGGCCTGGCAGAAACGGCAGCCGCGGGTGCAGCCGCGGAAGATCTCGACGGACATCCGCTCGTGGACGGTCTCGGCGAGCGGGACGAGGGGCTGCTTCGGGTACGGCCACTCGTCGAGGTCCATGACGGTGTGCTTGCTGACGCGCCACGGCACGCCGGACCTGTTCGGCACGACGCGGCCGATGCGGCCGTCCGGCAGGTACTCGACGTCGTAGAACCCGGGGACGTAGACGCCGCCCGTCCTCGCGAGGCGGAACAGCACCTCCTCGCGGCCGCCGGGGCACCCCTCGGCCTTCCAGGCGCGGATGATCTCCGTCATGTCGAGGACGGCCTGCTCGCCGTCACCGATGACGGCGCAGTCGATGAACTCGGCGATCGGCTCGGGGTTGAAGGCCGCGTGGCCGCCCGCGAGGACGATCGGGTCGTCGATCGTGCGGTCCTTGGCCGCCAGCGGGATGCCGGCGAGGTCCAGGGCCGTGAGCATGTTCGTATAGCCGAGCTCGGTGGAGAAGGAGAGCCCGAACACGTCGAACGCCTTGAGCGGCCGGTGCGAGTCCACGGTGAACTGCGGCACCTTGTGCTCGCGCATCAGCGCTTCCATGTCCGGCCACACGCTGTACGTGCGCTCGGCGAGAACGCCCTCGCGCTCGTTCAGCACCTCGTAGAGGATCATGACGCCCTGGTTCGGGAGCCCGACCTCGTAGGCGTCCGGGTACATCAGCGCCCAGCGGACGTCGGAGCTCTCCCACGGCTTGACGGTGGAATTGAGCTCACCGCCCACGTACTGGATCGGCTTCTGCACATGCGGGAGCAAAGCTTCGAGCTGTGGAAAAACCGACTCTGCGGCTTCGGCAGGCATACCCGGGACCTTCGTGAGCTGACAAGGACTGTCAAGCGTAACTCGGCCAGGAGACAG
The DNA here is from genome assembly GCF_045162695.1 of Streptomyces sp. NBC_01003. Taxonomy (NCBI): domain Bacteria; kingdom Bacillati; phylum Actinomycetota; class Actinomycetes; order Kitasatosporales; family Streptomycetaceae; genus Streptomyces; species Streptomyces sp. NBC_01003. The sequence goes on along the minus strand of NZ_CP108707.1, from coordinate 6,614,268 downwards.
CCTTCGCCCACAGCGGCGGCAGCTCCGCCTCGGCCCGCTCGGCGCGCGCCTCCTCGCGCCCGTACAGCAGCCCGTACGTGAAGGAGCTCTCCCCCGCCGCGTGGGCCTGCGCCGCCAGGTCGCGCAGCGCCTCGCGCGCCATCACGCTGTCCTGGTGCTCGCCGAGCAGGGACTGGATCGCCTTCGCGTGCTTGCCGACGTCCTTCGCCTGGTCGCCGAGCGCGGGCGCGGCGACCTCGGCCGCGTACCGGGTGCGCTTGGCGGCCTTGCGGGCGTCGTGCAGGGCGTGGTCGCGCGCCGGGCCGGGATCCTCGGCGAGCGCCTCATCGACACGTCCCGCGAGCCGCTTGAAGTCCTTCTTCACGGCCTTGGCCAGGGCGTTCTTCGACTGCTTGCTCCGCAGTGGGGGCGCGTCCACGAGTGCGTCGAGAACGGCGAGGAGCGCGAGATAGCGCTTGCCGTCGAGTACGGCGATCAGATGGCGGCGCGATCCGGAGCGCCGGGCCCGCGACCAGGTGCGCAGCCGGGCGCGGACGGGGCCGGTGGACAGCTCGCCCGGCAGTTCGTCGAGGGCCGCGGTCAGCCGCTCGGTCAGGACCTCCTGGTCGCGGTCGAGACCGAGCTCACCGGCGAGCCACTTCAGCTCGTCGCCGATCGGATCCGTCACGGCCCGGTCGAGGATCTTGCCGTACGAGCGCAGCGCGCTGCGCAGCCGGCGCGTGGCCACGCGCATCTGGTGCACCGAATCGGGCAGGTCGCGCCGGACGGCGGGGTCCAGGTCGACGATCGCGTCGCGCTGGGCCCTGAGGTAGGCGAGGAGGTGGTCGGCGGGGGTCTCGGGGTCGTCTGCGGGCCGGGGAGGGCGCGGGCCGATGCCGGTCTCCGTGAGGGCCCGCGCGAGCTTCGACGAGGAGGCCGAGCGGCTCGCCCCGGCCTTGCGGAGCTTCTTCTCGACCTTGCCGAGGAACGCCGGGTCGCCGCCGTCCGCCAGCTCGACCTCGATCTCGGTCCAGGCGGTGGTGCCTGCCCCGCCTGTGAGCCGCTCGGCCCGTACGCCGTCGATGCTGACCTCGGCGAGGAGCGCGCCGTCGGCGCCGGTGAGATCGTGGACGTCGCGCGAGGAGCGCAGCCGCATCAGGGGTACGAGATCGGCCTCGCGCACCCGGGAGCGCACGAGGCCGGTGAGGTCGCGGGGCACGTCGTCGGAGAGCGGGGCCCGGATCTCGTCACGTACACCCTCGGCGAGGGAGACGGGGAGTTTGAGGTGCCAGCCCGCGTCGGCGCCACCGGTGCGGCGCCGCAGGGTGATCGCGGCGGCCGCGAGGCGCTGGTCGGCCGTGTCGTAGTAGACGGCGTCGAGGTCGACGACGCCTTTGCCGATGACGGCGAAGACCCCGGCGACACGGCTCAGATCCGGCAGCCCGAAGCCTTCGTCGGCCACAGGCGCCTCGTACTTACGCTCGATCTCGCGCTTCGTCTCCGCCATGAACCGAATTTAGTCTCGAATCCGGATTCTGGGCAGACCCAGTGGCAGACCGCCGGCAAACCGGGCTCTTCCCTACGCCGACATGGGCCTTTGGACGCGGATCGACTGGAGCAGCCCGATCGCCACCCAGACGGCGAACATGGACGATCCTCCGTACGACACGAACGGCAGGGGCAGGCCCGCCACCGGCATGATGCCGAGCGTCATGCCGACGTTCTCGAAGGCCTGGAAGGCGAACCAGGCGATGATCCCGGCGGCGACGATCGTGCCGTAGAGCTCGGTCGTCTCGCGGGCGATGCGGCAGGCGCGCCACAGGACGACGCCGAGCAGGAGCAGGATCAGCCCGGCTCCGGCGAAGCCGAGTTCCTCGCCGGCGACGGTGAAGACGAAGTCGGTCTGCTGCTCGGGGACGAACTGGCCGGTGGTCTGGGAGCCGTGGAAGAGGCCGGTGCCGGTGAGGCCGCCCGAGCCGATCGCGATGCGGGCCTGGTTGGTGTTGTAGCCGACGCCGGCCGGGTCGAGCGCCGGGTTGGCGAACGCGGCGAAGCGGTTGATCTGGTACTCGTCGAGGATGTGCAGCCGCCAGACGGAGATCGCGCCGAGCACACCCGCGCCGAGCAGGCCGAACACCCAGCGGTTGGAGGCGCCGGAGGCGAGCAGCACACCGAGCACGATGATGGCCGCGACCATGATCGTGCCGAGGTCGGGCATGAGCAGCACGACGAGCATCGGGACGGCAGCGAGGCCCAGCGCCTGCACTACCGTGCGGTGGTCGGGGTACTGCTTGTCGCCCGCGTCGACCCGTGAGGCCAGCAGCATCGCCATGCCCAGGATGATCGTGATCTTGGCGAACTCGGCGGGCTGGAGCGACACTCCGCCCGCGGACAGCCAGTTGCGCTGTCCGTTGATCGTGTCGCCGAGCGGGGTCAGCACCAGCAGCATCAGGAAGACCGAGGCGCCGTAGAGGATCGGCACGGCCGTGCGCAGGGTGCGGTGGCCGAGCCAGATCGTGCCGATCATCAGGGCCAAGCCGATGCCGGTGTTCATGAGGTGCCGGAACAGGAAGAAGTACGGGTCGCCCTGGTTGATCACGGTGCGGTTGCGGGTCGCCGAGTAGACGAGCGCCGAGCCGATGAGGGACAGGGCGAGCGACGACAGGAGGATCGGCCAGTCGAGGCGGCGCAGCACCGAGTCCCTGGCCATGAGCCGGGCGAGGGTGGAGCGCTCGGGGCCGTACCCGGAGACGGAGAAGCCGTTGGTGCCAGCCATGGTGCGTCAGTCCCGCCTTCCGCTGACCGGGGTGCCGATGACCGCCGCCAGTTCCTGCTCGGGGGACGGGCTCGGCTCGGCGGGCTTGTAGGGCTTGATGGTCGGTGCGTCGATCGAGCCGTCCCGCTGGATTTTCGGCAGGTTCTTCTCCGGCTCGGGCAGCAGGGCCTTCTTCTTGTCGATCGTGCCGTCGGCGGCGACGCCGTACAGCGCGTTGTAGATCTTGCGGACGGCCTCACCGGAGGCTCCGGAGCCCGTACCGGCCTGGGAGATCGTCATGATGACCGAGTAGTCCTTGGAGTACGTGGCCAGCCATGACGTGGTCTGCTTGCCGTAGACCTCGGCGGTGCCGGTCTTGGCGTGCAGCGGGATCTTGTCCTGGGGCCAGCCGCCGAACTTCCAGGCGGCGGTACCGCGGGTGACGACGCCGGCGAGGGCGTCGTCCATGCCCTTGAGGGTCGCCTTGGTGACCGGGAGCTTGGCCTTGACCTGCGGCTTGATCTCCCTGACCGTCTTGCCGTCGGCGCTGATGATCGCCTTGCCGATGGTCGGGACGTACTCGGTGCCGCCGTTGGCGAGGGCCCCGTAGATCATGGCCTCCTGAATCGGCGTGAGGAGGGTGTCGCCCTGGCCGATGGAGTAGTTGATCGAGTCGCCCTCGCGCATCTTGTTGCCCTCGAGGCAGTTCTCGTAGGCGATCTTCTCGACGTAGGTGCCGTCCTTCTTGCCGGTCTTGCACCAGCCGTCCTTGTTGGCCTTCCAGAAGTCTTTCTTCCACTGGCGGTCGGGGACGCGGCCCGTGACCTCGTTGGGAAGGTCGATGCCGGTGGTCTTGCCGAGGCCGAACTGGTGGGCGGCCTTGTAGAAGTAGTCCTTGGGGGTCCCCTTCGGGTTGATGCCGCCGTCCTTCTTCCACTCCCGGTCGGCGAGGCCGTAGAAGACGGTGTCGCAGGAGACTTCCAGCGCGCGGCCGAGAGAGATGGGGCCGAAGCTCTCCCCCTCGAAGTTCTTGAAAACCTGGCCGCCGACCGAGTAGGAGCTGGTGCAGGGGTAGTCGCCGTCCCACTTGTAGCCGGCTTCGGCCGCGGCGGCCGTGGAGATCACCTTGAACGTCGAACCGGGCGCGGACTGACCCTGAATGGCCCTGTTGAGCAGCGGGTAGTCGGAGCCCTTGCCGGTGAGCTTCTTGTAGTCCTTGGCGGAGATGCCGCCGATCCAGACGTTCGGGTCGTACGACGGTGCGGACGCCATGGAGACGATCCGGCCGGTCTTGGCCTCCATGACGACGACCGCGCCGGAGTCGGCCTTGTAGTTCTCGCCGGTGATCTTGTCGAACTGCTGGCGGGCCACCTTCATCGCCTCGTTCAGCTCGCGCTCGGCGACGCCCTGCACGCGGGCGTCGATCGAGGTGACGACGTTGGCGCCGGGCTCGGCCTGGTCGCTCTTGGCGCGCCCGATGACGCGGCCGAGGTTGTCGACCTCGTAGCGGGTGACGCCGGCCTTGCCGCGCAACTCCTTGTCGTAGGTGCGCTCGAGGCCGGAGCGGCCGACCTGGTCGGAGCGCAGGTACGGCGACGAGGTGTCCTTGGCCTTCTCGATCTCGGCGTCGGTGACGGGCGAGAGGTAGCCGAGGACCTGCGCGGTGTTGGAGCCACCCGGCCCCGCGTAGCGGCGTACGGCCTCGGGCTCGGCGGTGATGCCGGGGAAGTCCTCGGAGCGCTCGCGGATCTGGAGGGCCTGCTTGGGCGTGGCCTCGTCCGTGATCGGGATGGGCTGGTAGGGCGAGCCGTTCCAGCAGGGCTGCGGCGTCTTGGCGTCGCAGAGGCGGACCTTCTCCGTGACGTCCTTGGGCTTCATCCCCAGCACGTCGGCGAGCTTGGCCAGTACGGCCTTGCCGTCGTCGGGCATCTTCATCAGGTCCGTGCGGGACGCGGAGACGACCAGGCGGGTCTCGTTGTCGGCGATCGGCACACCGCGGGCGTCCAGGATCGAGCCGCGCACGGCGGGGCTGACGACCTGCTGGACGTGGTTGCCGGAGGCCTCCTTGGCGTACTCGGCGCCGTTGCGGATCTGGAGGTACCAGAGGCGGCCGCCGAGGGTGAGCAGGAGGGACAGGACCAGGATCTGGAGGATGACGAGCCGGATCTGGACACGTGGGGTCCGCCCGGTCTCGGGAATGTTGGTCATGCTGCCTCCCCCTCTCAGTGCGTGTACGCGGTGATGTGCGCGGCGGTCACAGGCGCTTGACCCCCTTGATGCGGCCTGCCCGCGCGGTGCGCGCCCTGGCGGCCTTCAGGCGGATTCCGCCGCGCTGGTTGCCGATGCGCAGGCCCGTGCCGGAGGAGAGCCAGCCGGCGGTGACGTCGGTGGCCTTGCCGGCGCCCGGCGAGGAATCGGCGAGCGGATCGTTCTCGGCGCGTCTGGCCAGGGCGATGATGAACGGGACGGTGAAGGGCGCGAGGAGCAGATCGTAGAGCGCGGCCGTGAACAGCAGGCTGCCGATGCCCACATGGCGGGCGGCGGTGTCACCGACGAGGGCTCCGACGCCCGCGTAGAGCAGGGTCGAGCCGACGGCCGCGGCGACGACCACGACCATCGGGCCGAAGGCCGACCTGAGCTGGCCGTTGTCCGGCTTGGCGAGGCCGACGAGGTAGCCGACGACGCACAGCACGAGGGCGTAGCGCCCGGCGGCGTGGTCGGCGGGCGGCGCGAGGTCCGCGAGCAGACCCGCGCCGAACCCGATGAACGCGCCGCCGACGTGGCCGTACACGAGGGCGAGGCCGACGACGGTCAGGAGCACGAGGTCCGGCACGGCGCCGGGCAGTTGGAGACGGGCGAGTACGCACACCTGGACCACCAGGGCGACGATCACCAGGGGGGCGGAGAGCAGCAACCGGTTGAAGCGCATGGGATCCAGCTCCTACTGCTCGTCGTCGATGCCGCTGGCGTCGGCCGGGGGCCCGGACGGCGTGGCCGTGACGGTCACGGTGGGCGTCGGCCTGGGCTTGGCCGGCTTGGGCGGCAGCACCTCGTCGCGCGGATCGGTGCGCGGTGCCTGCACGACCACGCCGACGACGTCGAGCTTGGTGAATCCGACGTACGGCTTCACATAGATCGTCCGGGTCAGGTCGCCGCCGGACGGATCGACGCGCACCACACGCCCCACCGGCACGCCGGGCACGAACGGCTTGTCGGCCTGGGACCCGAAGGTCACCAGACGGTCGCCCTTCTTGATCTCGGCCTTGCCGTTGAGGAGTTGTACGCGCAGCGGCCGGTCGCCCTGTCCGGAGGCGAAGCCGAGCTCGTCGGTGCGCTCCATGCGGGTGCCGACGGTGAAGTCGGGGTCGTTGGCGAGCAGGACGGTCGCGGTGTTCGGTCCGACGGTGGTGACGCGCCCCACGAGCCCGTCCCCGTTCAGGACGGTCATGTCGCGCTTGAGGCCGTCGTTGGCGCCGGCGTCGATGGTGACGGTCCAGGAGAAACCCTGGGCTGCTCCTATGGCGATGACCTGGGCCCCCTTGATGCCGTACTGCCCTGCGCCGGCCGTCTTCAGCATGGAGTCGAACTGGCGGATCTTGCTTCGGTTGCGGTCGTCGCTGCCGAGCTTCGCCTTCAAGGCGGCGTTCTCGCGCTCCAGTTCGCTGACGCGGTTGTGCCGCTCACCGGAGTCCTTGACGGCAGCTATGGCGTTGCCGATCGGGTCGACTGCGCTGGAGACGCCGTTCTCCACGGGGCCGAAGACCCTGGCGGCGGCCCGGCGGGCACCGTCGACCGGCGAGTCCTCCCCACCGCGGATGTCCACCGTGATCAGTGCGAACGCGATGGCGATCAGCAGCACCAGGAGCAGCCGGCTCTCTCGTGTGTCCCTCACGTGCGGCGGCCGTGCCTTCCTCAATCGGATTCTGCGGAACCCTGAGGCACCGCAGGTTATGGGGAATTCTTACGCCTTGCCTATATATCAACGATCCGCCGTACGAAGTGGCAGGCACTCGTACGGCGGACGTCTCGCGTCAGGTCATCTGCGCGGCTGGGCGTCCAACACCTGCTGGAGCGCCTCGAACTCCTCGACGCACTTGCCGGAGCCGAGCGCCACGCTGTCGAGGGGGTCCTCGGCGATGTGGATCGGCATGCCGGTCTCACGGCGCAGCCGCTCGTCGAGGCCGCGCAGCAGGGCGCCGCCGCCGGTGAGCACGATGCCCCGGTCCATGACGTCGCCCGACAGCTCGGGCGGGCACTTGTCCAGCGTTGTCTTGACGGCGTCGACGATCGCGTTGACCGGCTCCTCGATCGCTTTGCGCACCTCGGCGGCCGAGATGACGACGGTCTTCGGAAGTCCGGACACGAGGTCGCGCCCGCGGATCTCGGTGTGTTCGTCGGAGTCGAGGTCGTACGCGGAGCCAATCGTGATCTTGATCTGCTCGGCAGTCCGCTCACCAAGAAGCAGCGAGTACTCCTTCTTGATGTGCTGGATGATCGCGTTGTCCAGCTCGTCCCCGGCGACCCGGATGGACTGTGCTGTGACGATTCCGCCGAGCGAGATCACCGCGACCTCGGTGGTGCCGCCGCCGATGTCGACCACCATGTTGCCCGTGGCCTCGTGGACCGGGAGGCCGGAGCCGATGGCCGCGGCCATGGGCTCCTCGATGATGTGCACCTGGCGGGCACCGGCCTGCGAGGAGGCCTCGATGACCGCGCGGCGCTCGACTCCGGTGATGCCGGAGGGCACACACACCACGACACGGGGACGAGCGAGGTAGCGCCGCTTGTGGATCTTCAGGATGAAGTAGCGGAGCATGCGCTCGGTGATCTCGAAGTCGGCGATCACGCCGTCCTTCAGCGGTCGCACGGCGACGATGTTGCCGGGCGTGCGGCCGATCATCTTCTTGGCTTCGGCACCGACGGCGAGGATGCCGCCGGTGTTGGTGTTGATCGCGACGACGGACGGCTCGTTGAGTACGATCCCGCGACCCCTGACGTACACCAGCGTGTTGGCGGTCCCGAGGTCGACAGCCATGTCACGGCCGATGAACGACATTGAGTTCCCCATCAGGATTCGTCTGGCCTTCCCAAGTGGAGCGTTTGATGGCTTGTTAGGTAGGCGAGGTGGGTGCGAGTGGCGTGGAGGCTTACATCGTAGTCTCGCCTGCACGAACACGGCGCGAGGGTCTTCGCCATTGTCAGCAGATGAATCCCCGCTCCGCTAATGGGGACGTGCCGACGGAGTGTTGCGTTCCCCCAATGGGGGCGCATATGCCAAAAGGCGGCCGAATTTCTCCGGCCGCCCCTGTTCAGCAGCGCTCCGTGACTGACGCAGTGTCAGAAAAAGAACTTTACGGTCTCACGGACCGGACTACACCTGTCCAGGGAAGAAGATCTTCAGCTCGCGCTCGGCCGACTCCTCCGAGTCCGAGGCGTGGATCAGGTTCTCACGCACGATGGTGCCGAAGTCGCCGCGGATGGAGCCGGGCGCGGCGGCGATCGGGTCGGTCGGACCGGCCAGCTGACGCACACCCTCGATGACCCGCTCGCCCTCGACGACGAGAGCGACCACGGGCCCGGACGCCATGAAGGCGACCAGCGGCTCGTAGAAGGGCTTGCCCTTGTGCTCGCCGTAGTGCTGCTCCAGGGTGTCCTGGTCCAGGTTCCGCAGCTCCAGCGCGCTGATCGTCCAGCCGGCCTTGCGCTCGATGCGGCCGATGATCTCGCCGACGAGTCCGCGGCGGACGGCGTCGGGCTTGAGAAGGACAAGGGTGCGCTGACTCATGGTGCGGCTCCAAAATCTTCGTGGGATGCCCGCACGATACCGGGCACGGCTACGCGGTGTTACTTCCGGCCTCGGCCTGGGCGGCCCACCGCGCCTTGGCCTCGTCGATCCTGCGGCCGAAGTGAACGGAGGCCCACCAGAGCCCGGCGAAGCAGAGACCCAGGATGAACATCATCGGCACGACGAACCCGCTGGCGACGAGCGCCGCTTGAAGCACCCACCCCAGCTCGATGCCGCCGCGCCGCCCGAGCGCCCCGCACAGCAGCACGGACAGCAGCATGGCGACCCCGCACACGCCCCACACGACGCCGCCCGACAGATCGGGGTCCTTCATGGCGACGAGCCCGGCGAAGCCGATGACGAAGAACTCACCGATCAGGGTCGATGAACACAGCACGCGCACAGCGGATCAGCCCTTCCCCAACAGCAGCCGGGCCTCGCCGACAGTGATCACGGAGCCGGTGACGAGCACGCCGCCGCCGGAGAACTCGCCCTCTTCCTCGGCCAGCGTGATGGCGGCCTCGAGAGCGTCGTCGAGGCGGGGCTCGACCTGCACGCGCTCGTCCCCGAAAACCTCGACCGCGATGGCAGCTAGCTCGTCGGCGTCCATCGCGCGGTGGCTGGAGTTCTGGGTGACGACGACCTCGGCGAAGATCGGCTCGAAGGCCTCGAGCACCCCGCGCACGTTCTTGTCGCCGCTCGCTCCCACGACACCCACCAGCCGGCTGAAGTCGAAGACCTCGCTGATGGCTTCGGCGGCGACGCGGGCACCGGCGGGGTTGTGCGCGGCGTCGAGCACCACGGTGGGCGAACGCCTCACGACCTCCAGCCGGCCGGGCGAGGTGGCGCCGGCGAAGGCCTGGCGGACGGTGTCCAGGTCGAGGAGCCGGGCCTGCTCGGCGCCGATCCCGAAGAAGGCCTCGACGGCGGCCAGCGCGACGGCCGCGTTGTGCGCCTGGTGGGCACCGTGCAGCGGAAGGAAGATCCCGTCGTACTCGCCGCCGAGCCCGCGCAGGGTCAGCAGCTGCCCGCCCACGGCGACCTGGCGGGAGACGACGCCGAACTCGAGCCCTTCGCGGGCCACGGTCGCGTCCACGTCGACGGCCTTCTTCAGGAGCACCTGAGCGGCGTCGACGGGCTGCTGCGCCATGATCACCGTGGCGCCCTGCTTGATGATCCCGGCCTTCTCCTGGGCGATCTCACCCGGGGTGGAGCCCAGCCGGTCCGTGTGATCCAGATCGATGGGCGTCACGACGGCCACCGACGCGTCGATCACATTGGTGGCATCCCAGCTGCCGCCCATCCCGACCTCGACGACGGCGGCATCGACCGGTGCGTCGGCGAAGGCGGCGTACGCCATCCCCGTGAGCACCTCGAAAAAGGAAAGCCGGAATTCCTCTTTCTGGTCGACCATCTCCACATACGGGGCAATGTCCCGATAGGTCTCGATGAACCGCTCGTAGTCGATCGGCGCGCCGTCGAGACTGATGCGCTCGGTGATCGACTGAACGTGCGGCGACGTATAACGCCCCGTACGCAACTCGAATGCGCCGAGAAGCGCCTCGATCATGCGGGCCGTGGACGTCTTGCCGTTCGTCCCCGTGATGTGGATCGAGGGATAGGCGCGCTGCGGGTCGCCGAGCACGTCCATCAGAGCGGCGATGCGCGAGACGGACGGCTCCAGCTTGGTCTCGCCCCACCGCCCCGCGAGCTCGGTCTCGACCTCTCGCAGGGCCTCGGCCACCTCGGGGTCCTGCGGCCGCGCGGGCACGCCGTCCCCCTGCGGAGCACCCCCCTGCGTGCGGAGGGTACGACTGCCGGCCTCGATCAGTGCCAGATCGGGGTCACGCTCGGTCTCGGCGTCCACGATGTCGTCGAAGCCGTCGGATTCGCCGCTGTCGCGCGGGGGGAGCTCACTCACACAAGCCAGTCTACGGAGAACCTCCGGCACGGCCCGGCCCGCACCCCACCCGGCAGGTCAAGGACTTTCGGCCCGTCCGTTTCGGGACCTTGGTCCATCCGGACCACGGCATCACCCTGCAAACTTGACGATCATGGACATAGGCATCGATCTCGGCACCGCCAACACTCTTCTCTACGTACGCGGCAAGGGGATCGTGCTCAATGAGCCCTCAGTACTGGCGCTGAAACAGAACAAGACGACCGTCGCCGTGGGCACGGAGGCCAAGGAGACGCTCGGCCGGACCCCGGGCTCCATCACCGCGATCCGCCCCCTTCGCGACGGTGTGATCAGCGACTACGAGGCGGCGGAGGAGATGCTCCGCCACTTCGTCCGCAAGGCGGTCCCGGGCCGCCGCCCCAGGACCCGCATGGTCATCTGTGTCCCCAGTGGAGTCACCCCGGTGGAGCGCCGGGCGATCGTCCACGCGGCACAGCGAGCCGGGGCCCGGGCGGTCCACGTCATCGAGGAGCCCATGGCCGCGGCGATCGGCGCGGGCCTCCCGGTGGCCGAGGCGCGCGGCTCGATGGTGGTGGACATCGGCGGCGGCACCACGGAGGTCGCGGTGATCTCGCTGGGCGGCATCGTCACCGCACAGTCCCTACGTGTCGGGGGCGACCGCATGGACGACGCGATCACGGACCACGTGCGCAAGGAACACGGCCTGCTGATCGGCGAACGCACCGCGGAGGCGGTCAAACTGGCCATCGGCTCCGCGGCTCCGGCCGAGGAACTCTCCGAAACGGGCACCTTCACGGTACGAGGCCGCCAGCGACTGGCAGGCCTCCCCCACACGGCGACGCTCACCACCCAGGAGATCCGGGAAGCCCTCAACTCCCCCCTCGAAGCGATCGTCTCGGCACTCAGGGCGACCCTCGAGGAGTGCCCGCCGGAGCTCTCCGGTGACGTCATGGAGCACGGCATCGTGCTGACGGGCGGCGGCGCGCTGCTTCCTGGCCTGGACCTGCGCATGGCGGAGGCCACAGGCATCCCGGTCTTCCCGGCCGAGGCCCCGCTGGACAGCGTGGCGCTGGGCTGCGGCAAGTGCGTGGAGGACTTCGACTCGCTCCAGCGCCTGCTTACGGCGGCGTAAGTGGCCCGAACGGAAGGGCGCGTGGGGGCCGCGATGGGCTGACCCGAACCGGGGACGCCGGGAGACCCCCCGGCGCGGTGCGCCCCCGCCCCCGTACGGAGAAGGTCCAATCGCACCATGTGGTACGCACACAACCCCGGCCGCCGCGCACGCCAACTCCTGGGCGACGGCGCCGCCCTGCTGTGGATCGCGCTGTGGGCAGCGGCGGCGCTGGCGGCGCACCGGCTGGCACAGCTGGCGTCCCAGCCGGCCCAGCACCGCCCCCGTATCCCGCTCCTCGGCAGCTCGGTGGACGGAGCGCTGCGGGGCGTGGCCCACGCGGGCGACAGGATCGTGAGCGCGGCACCGGCCCCGCAGAGCCCGGCCGCCGCACAGGCGCTCGCGGTCCTGGGCGCGGCGGCGCTCTTCGTGATCCCGGTGGGCCTGATGCTCACGGTGTGGCTGCCCCGCCGCATCCGCTGGACGCGCCAGGCTGCGGCAGCGCAGGAGCTGGCCTCGACGGAGGACGGCCGTGAACTGCTGGCGCTGAGAGCGCTGTTGCGCCCGCTGGACGAACTGGCGGCGACGGCGGAACTACTCCCGGCCGCCCCCGACGCAACCCAGGACCAGGACCAGGACCCGGACGTGGACCCGGACATGGACCCGGACATGGATCCGGACCTGGACCTGGACGTCCCCCCGGATCCCGGCCCCGGCTCCCTCGCGAAGGGCTGGCGAGAGGCGGACCCTGTGGTGCTGGACGCGTTGGCGGAGGCTGAGCTGCAACGCCTGGGACTGCGTACGTAAAGCCCCTGGCACCCGGAGAAACGCGAAGGCCCCCCGGAACCAAGAGGATCCCGGGGGGCCTTCACCACACATCAGGCACACGTCGGACGCGTCAGGGCACGTCGGACGCGTCAGGCCTGAGGCAACCGCTCCAACTGCTGCTGGATACGGGCGATGTCCTCGTCCGCCTTGGCGAGGCGCCCGCGAATCTTGTCGACGACGGCGTCCGGCGCCTTGGCGAGGAACGCCTCGTTGCCGAGCTTGCCCGTGGCCTGGGCCTTCTCCTTCTCGGCGGCGGCCAGATCCTTGGCGAGCCGCTTCCGCTCGGCCGCCACATCGATCGTGCCGGACAGGTCGAGCGCGACCTGCGCACCGGCGACCGGCAGAGTCGCGGTGGCCGAGAACGCGTCGCCCTCGGGCTGCAGACGCAGAAGCTGCCGGATGGCGGCCTCGTGCGGGGCGAGCGCGGTCCCGCCGAGGTCGAGCCGGGCCGGCACGCGCTGACCGGGCTGCAGGCCCTGGTCGGCACGGAAGCGCCGGACCTCGGTGATGACCTGCTGAAGCGTCTCGATCTCGCTCTCGGCGGCGGCGTCACGGAAGCCGCTGTCCTTGGGCCACTCGGCGATCACGAGCGTCTCGCCACCCGTCAGCGTCGTCCACAGCGTCTCGGTGACGAACGGGACGATCGGGTGCAGCAGACGCAGCGTCACATCGAGGACCTCGCCGAGCACGCGGCCGGAGACCTTCGCCTGCTCGCCGCCCTCGAAGAACGTCGTCTTCGACAGCTCGACGTACCAGTCGAAGACCTCGTCCCACGCGAAGTGGTAGAGGGCGTCGGAGAGCTTGGCGAACTGGAAGTCGTCATAGAACGCGTCGACTTCGGCGACCGTCTTGTTGAGCCGGGACAGGATCCAACGGTCCGTCGCGGTCATCGCCTCGGGCGCCGGCAGCGGCCCCTCGACCGTCGCGCCGTTCATCAGCGCGAAGCGCGTCGCGTTCCAGATCTTGTTGGCGAAGTTACGGGAGGCCTTGACCCAGTCCTCGCCGATCGGCACGTCGGCGCCCGGGTTGGCGCCGGTGGCCAGGGTGAAGCGCACGGCGTCGGAGCCGTACGCGTCCATCCAGTCGAGCGGGTCGACGGCGTTCGGGTTCGACTTCGACATCTTCTTGCCGAACTCGTCGCGGACGAGACCGGTCAGGGCGACCGTCTTGAAGGGGACCTGGTCCTCCATGGCGTACAGGCCGAACATCATCATCCGGACGACCCAGAAGAAGATGATGTCGTGGCCGGTCACCAGGACGTCGGTCGAGTAGAACTTCTCGAGGTCCGGGGTCTTCTCCGGCCAGCCGAGCGTGGAGAACGGCCACAGGCCGGACGAGAACCAGGTGTCGAGGACGTCCTCGTCCTGGGTCCAGCCCTCGGCCTCCGTACCGGGGATCGGGTCGTCGGGGCCGACGCACACGACTTCGCCGTTCGGCCCGTACCAGACGGGGATCCGGTGGCCCCACCACAACTGGCGTGAGATGCACCAGTCGTTGAGGTTGTCGACCCAGTCGAAGTAGCGCTTCTCCATGTCCTTCGGGTGGAGCGCGACGCGACCGTCGCGGACCGCGTCACCGGCGGCCTGGGCGAGCGTGTCGACCTTGACCCACCACTGCAGCGACAGGCGCGGCTCGACGGTGGTCTTGCAGCGCGAGCAGTGGCCGACGGAGTGGACGTACGGGCGCTTCTCGGCGACGACGCGGCCCTGCTCGCGCAGGGCGGCGACGATCGCGGAGCGCGCCTCGAAGCGGTCGAGGCCCTGGAAGGGACCGTGCACGGTGATGACACCGCGCTCGTCCATGATCGTCATGGACTCGAGGCCGTGCCGCTGGCCGATCGCGAAGTCGTTCGGGTCGTGCGCGGGCGTCACCTTGACGGCACCGGTGCCGAACTCGGGGTCGACGTGCGTGTCGGCGACGACCGGGATGGTCCGGTCGGTGAGCGGCAGCTTGATGCGCCGGCCGATCAGGTGCGCGTACCGCTCGTCGTCGGGGTGCACGGCGACGGCGGTGTCACCGAGCATCGTCTCGACGCGGGTCGTGGCGACGACCACCGTCTCGTCACCCTCGCCGTACTTCAGCGAGACGAGCTCGCCGTCGTCGTCCTGGTAGTCGACCTCGATGTCCGAGATCGCCGTCAGACAGCGCGGGCACCAGTTGATGATGCGCTCGGCGCGGTAGATGAGCCCGTCGTCGTACAGGTTCTTGAAGATGGTCTGGACGGCCTTCGACAGGCCCTCGTCCATCGTGAAGCGCTCACGCGACCAGTCGAGGCCCGCGCCGAGGCGGCGCAGCTGGCCGAGGATCCGGCCGCCGTACTCGTCCTTCCACTGCCACACGCGGTCGGTGAACGCCTCGCGGCCCAGGTCCTGGCGGGACTTGCCCTCCTCGGCGAGCTGCTGCTCGACCTTGTTCTGGGTCGCGATGCCGGCGTGGTCCATGCCGGGCAGCCACAGCGTCTCGTAGCCCTGCATGCGCTTGCGGCGCGTGAGGGCGTCCATGAGCGTGACCTGGAAGGCGTGGCCCAGGTGGAGCGCGCCCGTGACGTTCGGCGGGGGGATGACGATCGTGTACGGCTCCTTCTCGCTGTTCGCGTCAGCGGTGAAGTAACCCCGGTCTACCCAGCGCTCGTACAGCGCCCCCTCTACCTCGGCCGGCGCGTACTGGGTCGGCAGTTCGGTGGTGGGCGCTGGATTCTGCTGCTGAGTGTTCTCGGTCACCGGGTCAGTTTAGAGGCGCGGCAGGGGTGACCCGAAACCGGATTCCCGTGCGACGCGGCGGCCGCCCCGGCCGTCTGGAACAACCTTTCAACAACATGGCACCGATCCGCCCCCGGGTTCCCCACACACGGTCACCTTCCGCCAGGATGTTCGGAACGCATAAGCATCGGGAGGGAACCCCAGAAATGAGCTACAACCAGCCGGGCCCGTACGGCGGGCAGCAGCCTCAGCAGCCCGGACCCTACGGCCAGCAGCAGCCGGGCCCCTACGGCCAGCAGCCCCCGGCCGCGCCCCAGCCCGGCTACGGCTACCCGCAGCAGGCCCCGCAGGGCGTGCCGCCGCAGCAGCCCCCGTACGGCCAGCCGCAGCAGCCGTACGGCCAGCCCGGCGGCTACAGCCAGCCCCAGCAGCCGGGCCCCTACGGCCAGCAGCCCCAGGCCCCCTACGGCCAGGTCCCCCCGCCCCCCGGCCCGCCCCAGGGCGGCAAGAAGAAGACGGGCCTGATCATCGGCGCGGTGGCCGTGGTCGCGGCGATCGGCGTGGGCGCGTACTTCATGTTCGGGGGTGGCGGCTCGTCCGTGGCGGACGACGGCCCGCACAAGCTGACGACGCCGGCGACGGTGATGGGCGACTACAAGCGCATGGGCGAGGACAAGGGCGCCCAGGACGCCACCTCGGGCGACGCCAAGGTCCTCGCGCAGAGCGGGGTCACGAACGCGAAGGCCGTCAGCGCCATCTACTCGACGATCGACGTCAGCGACCCTGCCGCACAGCCGTCGGCGGCGGATGTCGCCACGTCGAAGGCGGTGTCCTTCATGGGCATCTACGGCAAGGTGAAGGACCCCGAGGCGGCGATCGACTCCACGTTCGCCGGCATGAAGAAGGAGCAGGCGAAGAAGTCGGAGCCGAGCATGACCTTCATCGGCGACGCGAAGACGGTCGAGCCGGACGGCCTCGACGGCGCAGTGATGAAGTGCCAGCAGGCGCAGGCCAAGAACATCGCGACAGGCAAGGTCGACACCCAGTACATGTGCCTGTGGGCGGACTACAGCACGATCGGCATGGGCGTCCCGGCAGCAGGCGGCAAGGGCGTCGGTCTCGACGACTCCGCGAAGATCACCGCCGACCTCCGCAAGGAAGTCCGCGTCGCCGAGTAACCGCCCGTACCTGCGGGGGTAACTGAGGGGCGCCCGGCGATCAGCTCGCCGGGCGCCCCTCAGTCGTGTCCTGCCGTGCCGCCTACGCCGACTTCTGCTCCCCGCTACCGCTCCCCCGCGCATCCCGCGGGATCAGCGTCGGGTTCACGTTCGAGTGAACGGCCTCTGCCGTGATGACGACGCGGGCCACGTCCTTGCGGGAGGGGACCTCGTACATCACGGACTGGAGGACTTCCTCCATGATCGCGCGCAGGCCGCGCGCGCCGGTGCGGCGCAGGATGGCCTGGTCGGCGATGGCCTCCAGGGCCTCGCGCTCGAAGTCCAGCTCCACGCCGTCGAGTTCGAAGAGGCGCTGGTACTGCTTCACCAGGGCGTTGCGCGGCTCCAGGAGGATCTGGAGGAGCGCCTCGCGGTCCAGGTTGTGGACCGAGGTGATGACGGGGAGACGGCCGATGAACTCGGGGATCATCCCGAACTTCACCAGGTCCTCCGGCATGACCTCCCGGAACTGGTCCTTCTCCTCCAGCTCGCGCTTGGAGTGGATCGTCGCGCCGAAGCCGATGCCCTTGGCACCCGCCCGCGACTCGATGATCTTCTCCAGGCCGGCGAACGCGCCGCCCACGATGAACAGCACGTTCGTCGTGTCGATCTGGATGAACTCCTGATGGGGGTGCTTGCGGCCGCCCTGGGGCGGGACGGAAGCCGTGGTCCCTTCGAGGATCTTGAGCAGGGCCTGCTGGACGCCCTCACCGGACACATCGCGCGTGATCGACGGGTTCTCGCTCTTACGGGCGACCTTGTCGATCTCGTCGATGTAGATGATCCCGGTCTCGGCCTTCTTGACGTCGTAGTCGGCCGCCTGGATCAGCTTCAGGAGGATGTTCTCGACGTCCTCGCCCACATAGCCGGCCTCCGTGAGCGCCGTCGCGTCGGCGATGGCGAACGGAACGTTCAGCATGCGGGCCAGGGTCTGGGCCAGGAGGGTCTTGCCCGAGCCCGTGGGGCCCAGGAGCAGGATGTTGGACTTCGACAGCTCGATCGCGTCGTCGCGTCCCTGGGCTCCGCCGTTCTCACCGGCCTGGACCCGCTTGTAATGGTTGTACACAGCGACCGAGAGGGCTTTCTTCGCGGCCTCCTGGCCGACGACATAGCCCTCGAGGAACTCGTAGATCTCGCGAGGCTTGGGAAGTTCTTCCCAGCGGACCTCGCTCGTCTCCGCGAGCTCTTCCTCGATGATCTCGTTGCAGAGGTCGATGCACTCGTCGCAGATGTACACACCGGGGCCTGCGATGAGCTTCTTGACCTGCTTCTGGCTCTTTCCGCAGAACGAGCACTTGAGCAGATCGCCGCCGTCACCGATGCGTGCCACGAGGTGCTTCCCCTTCGCCTGGGAGACGCTCGCGTAAGCGACTCCTGGTGCCTGTATCCGACGGTACCTTGCCGGGCCCCCCGTTCGGGCCCCCCTTGGCACGGTTCACTTTGACGTGAACCGTGCCAAGGAGCGGCAGACGATACAGCGGAACGTCACGCGATAGCGTCGCTGTTCATCTTCCGAGTGGAGATGATCTGGTCGATCAGGCCGTACGCCAGGGCGTCCTCGGCCGTGAGGATCTTGTCGCGCTCGATGTCGTCGCGGATCTTCTCGATCGGCGTCGTGGAGTGCTTGGCCAGCATCTCCTCGAGCTGCTCACGCATCCGGAGGATCTCGTTCGCAGCGATCTCCAGGTCGGAGAGCTGCTCACGGCCGGTGCCACCGGAGGGCTGGTGGATCAGCACGCGGGCGTTCGGCAGGGCCATGCGCTTGCCCGGCGTACCGGCGGCGAGGAGCACGGCGGCCGCGGAGGACGCCTGGCCCATGCAGACCGTCTGGATGTCCGGCTTCACGAACTGCATCGTGTCGTAGATGGCCGTGAGCGCCGTGAAGGAGCCGCCGGGGCTGTTGATGTAGATGGAGATGTCACGGTCCGGGTCCATCGACTCCAGGCACAGGAGCTGCGCCATGACGTCGTTGGCGGACGCGTCGTCGATCTGCACGCCGAGGAAGATCACGCGCTCCTCGAAGAGCTTCGCGTACGGGTCGTACTCACGCACGCCCTGCGAGGTGCGCTCGACGAAGCGCGGGATCACGTAGCGGTTGTCGACCTGCGGGCCGGTGTACAGACCGCTGCCGGGGATGTTGTTCATGGTCGGTGTTCCGTCCTGGTGAGGTGGGCTTGGATGACCGCGTAACCGGGGTTTCAGGCCCCGGTGCCGCCGCCGCCCGGAACACCCGTAGCGGCACTGATGATCTCGTCGATGAGGCCGTACGCCTTGGCCTCTTCGGCGGTGTACCAGCGGTCGCGGTCACCGTCACGGATGATCGTCTCGACGGTCTGCCCGGAGTGCCGGGCCGTGATCTCCGCCATGCGCTTCTTCGTACGCAGCAGGTACTCGGCCTGGATCTTGACGTCCGAAGCCGTACCGCCGATGCCGGCGGAACCCTGGTGCATCAGGATGTCCGTGTTCGGAAGGGCGAAGCGCTTGCCCGGGGTGCCGCCCGTCAGCAGGAACTGGCCCATGGAGGCGGCCATGCCCATGCCGATGGTGACGACGTCGTTCTGGATGTACTGCATGGTGTCGTAGACCGCCATGCCGGCCGTCACAGAACCGCCGGGGCTGTTGATGTAGAGGTAGATGTCCTTGACCTGGTCGGCAGCGGCCAGGAGGAGCATCTGGGCAGTGATCTTGTTGGCGATCTCGTCGTCGACCTGCTGGCCTAGGAAGATGATGCGGTCGTTGAGCAGTCGGCTGTAGACCTGGTCGCCGAGGCCACCACCGAGGGACGGCTCACCGGCGGCGGAAGGCATCAGATTCGTCACGTATCCACCTGCTCGTCTCTGACGGCAACGCGCCGTCTCGCGTCTTATCCGGAGGGCCGGAAACCCACACCTGCGCACCGCCCTTCGGCGGCGGCTGCGGGGACTCATCTGCCCTCGTATTCATGGACCCTAACGCGCGGGTCCCTTCGGTGAATCCCGCAAGGGGAACTGTTCGCTGTGAGCGCATGTCGCGCCCCGTCAGGGGCGCGGGGAACTGCGCGACAGCCCCCCGCCGGGCAGCACCGGGAACAGCGGGAAAGGGGCGGGCCCCCAGGGTGCCGCGAGGCGGCGTCCTGGGGGCCCGTGAAGCGTGCGGAGCCGGGATCGGCTCAGGCCTCGTTCTTCTCCTCGGCGTCGGCGGAGGCGTCCGCCTCGACGGTCTCGCCGGCGGTGGCCGACTCGTCCTCGTCGTCCTCGAGGTCGACGATCTCGCCGTTCGTGTCCTTGACCGTGGCGGCCTCGACGACGACCGCGAGGGCCTTGCCGCGGGCGACCTCGCCGACCAGCATCGGGACCTGGCCGCCTTCGACGACGGCCTGGGCGAACTGGTCGGGGGACATGCCGGAGGACTGCGCGCGCCGCATGAGGTGCTCGGTGAGCTCCTCCTGGTTGACGTTCAGCTTCTCCTTGTTGACGAGCTCGTCGAGGACGAACTGCGTCTTGATGCCCTTGACGGCCTGCTCGGCGGTCTCGGCGTCGAACTCCTCGACCGTCTTGCCCTGGATCTCGAGGTACTTCTCGAGGTCGAGGCCCATCTGGCCGAGCTGGTGGTGCTCGAGGTTGTGCTTGCGGGTCTTGACCTCGTCCTCGAGCAGCTTCTCGGGAACGGGGACCTCGACCAGCTCGAGCAGCTTCTCCAGGACGCGCTCCTGGGCCTGCGTGGCCTGGTCGTACTGCTTCATGTTCTCGAGGCGCTTGCGGCTGTCGGCCTTCAGCTCGTCGAGGGTGTCGAACTCGGAGGAGAGCTGCGCGAACTCGTCGTCCAGGGACGGCAGTTCACGAGCGGCGACCTGGGTGACCTTGACGGTGACCTCGGCCTCCTTGCCCTCGGCGGAGCCGCCCTTGAGCTCGGAGGTGAAGGTGGCCTCGCCACCGGCCTCCAGGCCCTTCACGGCCTCGTCGATGCCCTCGAGGAGCTCGCCCGAGCCGATCGTGTACGAGACGCCGGACGCGACGCCGTCCTCGAGCACCTCGCCGTCGACCTTGGCCTCGAGGTCGATCGTGACGACGTCGCCGTCCTCGGCGGCCCGCTCGACCGGGGAGGTGGAGGCGAAGCGCTCACGGAGCTGCTCCACCGACTTGTCGACGTCCTCGTCGCTGACCTCGATGGCGTCGACCTCGACCTCGATGCCGGAGTAGTCCGGAATCACGATCTCGGGACGGATGTCGACCTCGGCGGTGAAGTTCAGCGTCTCGCCGTCCTTCAGCTCCGTGATGTCGACCTCGGGCTGGCCCAGCACGTTGAGCTCGGCCTCGTTGACCGCTTCGGTGTAGAACTTCGGAAGCGCGTCGTTGACGGCCTCCTCAAGCACCGCACCGCGGCCGAACCGCTGGTCGATGACGCGGGCAGGGATCTTGCCCTTACGGAAGCCCTTCACCGTGACCTGCTGGTTGATCTTCTTGTACGCCGCGTCGAGGCTGTCCTTGAGCTCCTCGAAGGGCACCTCGATGCTGAGCCGAACCCGGGTCGGGTTCAGGGTCTCCACGGCGCTCTTCACGGTTCGGTCTCCTTGGGGGCTGACTTCTGGGTTCCTGCCCGGTTAAGAGACACACGGGCACGCAGCTTGCATAGTAACGGCAAGCCGGAGCCGTCCCACAACGCGATCTTGAGGAGGCGTTCAACCGCTTGAGACGCTGCTGTTGCGACGCTGGTCGGGGTGGCGGGATTTGAACCCACGGCCTTCCGCTCCCAAAGCGGACGCGCTACCAAGCTGCGCCACACCCCGTCGGTGCGACACGTAGGGTACATGCACGCGGCCGGTGCGGCTCCCGCATTACGAGCGGAGTGAATGCGGTGTGCGACGAGGGCCTGCGACCCGCTACGATGCTTCCCGTTGCCGCGGTCACCGACCTGCGGCGCGAACTGTGCGGGCGTAGCTCAATGGTAGAGCCCTAGTCTTCCAAACTAGCTACGCGGGTTCGATTCCCGTCGCCCGCTCTTGTGGCCCCGGGCCCGGTTCTCAAGAACCGGGCCCGGGGTTTTTCACATCCTGGGCCGGACAGACTCCCGAGCGGTCAGAACTGGATCGAGTTGATCGTGTCCGCTATCGAGTTCAGGAACCTCTGGATGTCGTCGGCCATTCCGGTCGAAGCCAGGAAGAACCCGAACAGGACCGCCACCACGGCAGGTCCGGCCTTGATCGACCCTCCCCGGATCAGCACCACGAGAATGATCGCCAACAGCAGTACCACTGACAGCGAAATGGCCACACTGATCACACCCTAGGTCGGTCCGCTCTCCCGGCCCGGGGGGTACGACCCCGCACACCCCCGCCAGAACCATCGTGCCACCAACACGGCCTCCGTATGCGGCGGGTGACGCATCGTCGGCCACTCCCCTGCGGCGGCGCGCCGGCCCCGCACCCTTGGGGCACATGATCAGCGCGTGTTCCCCGGGCAATTTCGTGGGTTCCTGTGGCCGGCAATTCGGCCTGATCGTTTCCATGCACACACAGCACGTCCACATCGTGGGCACGCGGGGTCACGCATGTGTTGTTCGTCGTTAATTCGAATTGTCGCGGGGGCCACATCCGAGGTGGTCGAGTGCGGCCGATATGCACTATTTAATCAGGATGAGAGTGGTCATAACGGACTCATCTGGATGCCTCCCGAAGTCCCGCCGAAAGACCTGCGAAAACTTCGCCATCGCTATGCCAACTTCTCCGAATCGGGGGTACTCGCGCGGTAAGGAGGATTTGACGTGAGGGTTTTACGAAATACCGCGGGCGCCGCTAAGGTGCCTCAGATGTTCCGCGCTGCCCCCACCCGAGCCCCGCTCCCTGCGGCACAGACGGCCCCCGCCCATCAGCCACCGAATACGGCAGCCGCTCCCCCCACACCGGCCGCCAAGCCCGCGAAACAGCGGGACGCGTTCTTCGACAACGCCAAGTACCTGGCCATCGTGCTGGTCGCGATGGGCCACTCCTGGGAACCGCTGACGGATCACAGCCGCGTCGCCGAGGCGCTCTACATGACCGTCTACACGTTCCACATGCCGGCGTTCATCGTGATCTCCGGCTACTTCTCCCGCAGCTTCGACATGCGGCCCGACCGGCTCCGGCGGCTCGTCACCGGGGTCGCGGTGCCGTACGTGATCTTCGAGGTCGCGTACACCTTCTTCAAGCGCTGGGCGGACGACGATCCGACGCAGCCCTTCAGCCTGCTCGACCCCTGGTATCTGACCTGGTTCCTGGTCGCCCTGTTCGTGTGGCGGCTCACCACCCCGCTGTGGAAGATCGTCCGCTGGCCGGTGCCGCTCGCGGTCGCCATCGCCGTACTCGCCTCCGTCTCCCCCGACATCGGCGACGACCTCGACCTCCAGCGCGTACTGCAGTTCCTCCCCTTCTTCGTGCTCGGCCTGTTCCTGAAGCCCGAGCACTTCCAGCTGGTGCGCCGGCGTGAGGTGCGGATCCTGTCCGTGCCGATCTTCGCGACGGCCCTGGTGCTGGCCTACTGGGCCGCTCCGCGGATGACGTCGGCGTGGTTCTACCACCGCGACAGCGCGCAGGAGCTGGGCGCGCCGTGGTGGGCCGGTGCCGTCATGACGTTCGCGCTCTTCGGCTGCTCGGTCGTCCTCACCGCGTGCTTCTTCGCGTGGGTGCCGCGGCGGAAGATGTGGTTCACCGTGCTGGGCGCGGGGACGCTGTACGGCTACCTGCTGCACGGCTTCATCGCGAAGGGCTCGCGGTTCTGGGGCTGGTTCGACGACTACGCCTGGCTGCACAAGCCGCTGGGCGAGGTGTTCGTGACGGTCGTCGCGGCCTCCCTGATCACGGTCCTGTGCACTCCCCCGGTCCAGCGCATGTTCCGGTTCGCGATGGAGCCGAAGATGGAGTGGGCGTTCAAGAAGGACGCGGCCGAGGTGGCGCGGGATCGCGGGCGGGCCCGCTCCTGAGGGTGCAGTCGCCGTTTGTCGGGTGCGCGGGTGCGGGTGCGTGAGGGCTTGTCGCGCGGTTCCCCGCGCCCCTCAAGAGGGGCGCGTTGCCTACGGGGTCTCGTTGATACCCAGCAGAGCCCTCATCCCCGCGTACTTCCTTGTCAGGCGGTCTCTCGTCGGTGCGTCCAGAGCCGCCAGGCGGCTGGGGTCGGCGTTGTGGGCCAGGTCCGACTGCTTCACCAGCAGCGCGCCAGGAGTGGCCAGAATTCGTTGCGCGTAGGCCTCTTGAGGCTCTCCGGGGCGCTTGGTGAGGGCGAGGACGACGGCCTTCGTGCGGTCCGTGAGGTCCGCCGCGGCCAGCCACTGCGGTGAGAGCGCGTCGTCCTCGATCGCGTCGTGCAGCCAGGCCGCCGCGATCTGCTCGTCGTCGCCGCCCCGGGCGCGTACACCTTCGGCGACCGCCTCCAGGTGTTCCGCGTAGGGGCGTCCGGCCTTGTCCGTCTGGGTGGCGTGGGCCCCGCGTGCCAGGGCCTCCACCTCGGCGAGGGTCAGCATGCGGCCGACCCTACGGCCTGCGCAGGGCCACCCGGGCCGGAAGCGGTCGCGGCCGGCCCGAGAACCGGGACGGACCCGGCGAAGGAGCCGTACACGAGCGGCGGGATGTACGGGGACTGCCCCGTCAGGCCGTTCATCATCTGCACCAGGGTGGCGACGGTGATGCCCGTGCCGAGCCCGATGCCGGCCAGGGCGACCAGGAGCGCCTCCCATCGGATCATGCGCATGACCTGGCGGTGGGTGGAGCCGAGTGGTCCGGGGGAGTTCGGGCGGGACGGAGGCGCGTACTCCGGTCTCCAGGAGGATGCCGCAGGCCGAGACGGTCATCGCGGCCATCAGCAGGGCGACGAAGACGGCGACGAAGGTGCCGCCGAACGCCGCGGGCTTGAACGCGGGCAGGGCCGTTGGGCACCGTCAGGCGGCCGCTCCCGCGTAGGCGGAGGCCGTCAGGGTCGCCATGCGGGCGGCGATCGCCTGCGCGGAGGCCCCGTGCAGCTGGTCCACGATCCGGCCGTCGGCGAGGAACAGGACGCGGTCGGCGTAGGCCGCGGCGGCCGGGTCGTGGGTGACCATGACGACGGTGGCGCCCATGCTGTCGACGGCCGTGCGCAGAAGTCCCAGGATGTCGGCGGCCGTTGTCGTGTCGAGGGCCCCGGTGGGCTCGTCGGCGAAGACGACGTCGGGGCGGGTGATCAGGGCGCGGGCGATGGCGACACGCTGCTGCTGGCCGCCGGAGAGCTGGCCCGGCCGCCGCTTGCCCTTGTCGCCGAGGCCGACCTGGGCGAGGACCTCGGCGGCGCGGCGGCGGTCGGGGCGGTGGCCCGCGAGGCGCATGGGCAGGACGACGTTCTGCTCGACGGTGAGCGAGGGCAGCAGGTTGAACGCCTGGAAGACGAAGCCGAGGCGGGTGCGGCGCAGGGCGGTGAGCCTGTTCTCGCTCATGCCGGTGATGAGGGTGCCGCCGAGGTGGACGGTGCCGTCGGTGGGGCGGTCGAGGCCGGCCGCGCACTGCAGGAACGTGGACTTGCCGGAGCCGGAGGGCCCCATGACCGCGGTGAAGCTGCCGCGGGGCAGGGCGAGGTCGATGCCGCGCAGGGCGTGCACGGCGCCGCCGCCGCGGCCGTACTGACGGCGGACGCCGCGCAGGTCGACGGCCCACCTGTCGTCACGCGGTGCCTCGTCGTGCCGCTTCTTGCCCAGGCCCATGAGCGCCCTCTCGTACGGTGCCGGATTCGATGTCTCGAACGTACGGATCGAGGGGCCTCGCCGACCATGAGGGCCGCTGGCGAAACGGGGGTGGGGAGAACCCCACCCCGGACCGCGGAAATGGTTTGGTAAGCTAACTATTGACGAGTTCTTGACTCGCTCTTGACCTAAGCCGGCCATCCGACCAAGCCAAGAACGGAAGGAACGGACCCATCGGACATGCAGACACCTTGATAGCCATGGGCGGTGCCTTTCTCGCCGCCGCCGTCCTCGCCCGCCTCGGCGGACGCATCGGACTCCCCACCATCCCCCTGTTCATCCTGGCCGGGATCCTCCTCGGCCCGCACACACCCGGCATCGTGCTCGTCGCCGACCCGCACGACCTGGAGATGCTCTCCGCACTCGGCCTGGTCCTGCTGCTCTTCTACCTCGGCCTCGAATTCCATCTGGACGACCTCAAGACCGGCGGCCGGAAGATGGCCATCGCCGGCGGGACGTACCTCGCGCTGAACGTCGGCGCGGGCCTCGGCTTCGGATTCGCCCTCGGCTGGGGCACCTCCGAGGCTCTGGTCCTCGCCGGGGTCCTCGGCATCTCCTCGTCGGCGATCGTCACGAAGGTCCTGGTCGACACCGGCCGCCTCGGAAATCCGGAGACCAAGCCGATCCTCGGGATCATCGTCGTCGAGGACATCTTCCTGGCCCTCTACCTCGCCGCGCTCCAGCCGATCCTGTCCGGCGCGGACAGCCTCGCGTCGGCGGTCATGGACGGCGGCAAGGCGTTCGGCTTCCTCCTGCTGCTCGCGCTCGCGGCGCGCTTCGGCACCCGCATCGTGGGCCACCTCTTCAACACCAAGGACGACGAGCTCCTCGTCATCTCCTTCCTCGGCGCGGCCGTGTTCGTCGCCGGGGTCTCCGAGTGGTTCGGGGTCGCGGACGCGATCGGCGCGTTCATGGTCGGCCTGATGCTCGGCTCCACCACGTCGGGCGAGCGCATCCGCAAGCTCGTGCACCCCCTGCGGGACGCGTTCGGCGCGATCTTCTTCTTCGCGTTCGGCCTCTCCATCGACCCGGGCGACCTGCCGACGGTGCTGTGGCCGGTCCTCGCGGCCGTCGCGGTGACGCTGGTGATGAACGTGCTCGCGGGACTCGGGGCGGCGCGCGTGTACGGGTTCGGGCCCGGCCCCGCCGCGAACATCTCCACGACGCTGCTCGCCCGGGGCGAGTTCGCCCTGATCCTCGCCACGATGGCGGCGGGCGCGGGCCTGGACGAGCGGCTGTCGCCGTTCATCGCGGGTTATGTACTGCTGCTCGCCGTCCTCGGACCCATGGCGGCGGGCCGCTCGGAGTGGCTCGCGCGGGTCCTTCCAGGGGGGCGGCCGGATGGGGCGCCCCTCGATGAGCGAGCGGGCGCCGGGGTGTGACGGGTGGGTCCGCACCCTAGGGGCGAGCTTTCGTTGCCGGGTGCGGGTCTTCTGTGGCTGGTCGCGCAGTTCCCCGCGCCCCTGAAGGCATGCGGCTTCGCCGCAGCCTCATCAACGCACAGGCGGAGCCGTCACGCGTCTCGGCAGATCAGCAGTAGCGCCCTGTCGTCGTTGACGTCCTTGGCCACCGCTTCGATGAGGTGCCAGGCCGCGCCGTGGAACCCGCCCGAGACATAGCGGTCAGCCTCGCCGGTGAGGCGGTCGATGCCCTCGGCGATGTCCCGGTCGGACGTCTCGACCAGGCCGTCCGTGAAGAGCATCAGGACGTCGCCGGGGCGCAGGGAGCCCTTTATGGAGTCGAACTGGGCGCCGTCGTAGACGCCGAGGAGCGGGCCCTCGGCGGCCTTCTCCTCCCAGCGGCCGCTGCCCGCGCTGAGCTGGAGGCCCGGCGGGTGCCCCGCGGAGAAGAGTTCGTAGTCGCCCGACTCCAGGTCGAGGACGAGGTGGATGGACGTGGCGAAGCCCTCGTCCCAGTCCTGCCGGAGCAGATAGCCGTTGGCGGCAGGCAGGAAGGCGTGCGGCGGCAGGGAGCCGAGGAGCCCGCCGAAGGCTCCGGACAGGAGCAGGGCCCTGGACCCCGCGTCCATGCCCTTGCCCGATACGTCGGTGAGGACCGCCTCCAGGGTGCGGCCGCCGTTCGTACGGGCCGCGACCACGAAGTCGCCGGAGAAGGACTGGCCGCCGGCCGGACGCAGCGCCATCTCGCGGTGCCAGGCCTTGGGCAGCTGCGGCAGCTTGCTCTGTACGCGGATGCGTTCGCGCAGGTCGAACAGCATCGTGCCGCCGCGCCGCCAGGGCACGCCGACCCGGCTGCGGAACTGGGCGATGAGCAGCCCGAAGAAACCGCAGGCCGCCACGACCAGGACAGTGCCCGGGGTGACCCGGGCGGCGCCCTCCGCGTACGGGCCGAGCCTGACGGACTCCACGATGAGCGCCGCCGCGGCGGCCGCGTACAGGCCGAGGAGGCTGGCCGGGCGCAGCAGCAGCCCGCCCGCCACGATCGGCAGGACGAGCGCCGTCGGGGAACACCAGACCGAGTTGAGGAGGGTGCCGCAGGCGATGACCGGGACCATGAGGAGCAGGCCCGCCAGGGCGACCCAGTCGGAACCGTCGCCGCGGAAGTAGTCGACACCCGATTTGCGCAGGCCGATGCGGGCCCGGTGCAGTCTCATCTTCATCCGGGCCGGAAACGTCTCGGCTTGCGCGCGTCGTCCTGCCATTGCTCGTGGACCTTATCCATCGGGCCAGGGGCTTCGCACGGGAGGTCCCACTTGTCCCTCTTCCAGTCACCTTCCGGCACCTTCCGGCACCTCCCGCGGGCGCGGAAAATCTCTCGCTTCGTCCACGGTGTCCTGGTAGGGATGCGTTATGACGATGGACGTACGGGTGCTGCGCCAGAACGACTGGCACGAGTGGTACGCGAAGCTGGAGCTGGCCTTCGGAGGGGTCCCCGAAGCGCCCGAGGAACGCGCGCTGTGGGACGACCTCACCGAGTTCGACCGGTCCATCGGCGTCTGGGACGGCGACCGGTGCGTGGGGACGGCGGGGGCGTTCACGTTCGGGGTGACGGTGCCGGGCGGGGCCCAGGTCCCGGCGGCGGGCGTCACGATGGTGTCCGTCGCGGCGACGGACAGGCGGCGCGGGGTCCTGACGTCGATGATGCGGCGCCAGCTCGACGACGTACGGTCCTGGGGCGAGCCGCTCGCCGTGCTCACCGCGTCCGAGCCCGCGATCTACGGCCGGTTCGGGTACGGGATCGGGACGCGGCAGGCGAGCGTGGAGATCGACTCGACGCGGGTGCGGATCAACGCCCCGGCGGGGACGGACGACGTACGGCTGCGGTTCGCCGACGTCGCCGAGGCCGCCGCCGCGTGCGAGGCCGTGTACGTGCGGACGATCGGCACCCGGCCCGGCATGCTCGCCCGCAGGCCCGGCTGGGAGCGGCTGCCGCTGCTCGACGCGCCGTCGGAGCGCGAGGGCGCGTCGCCGATGCAGTGCGTGCTGGCCGAGCGTGACGGCGAGACGGTCGGCTACGTCCGCTTCCACAACAAGCCCGAGTGGGACGCAGCCGGGCCCAAGGGCCGGATCACGCTGCGGCACATCGACGCGCTCGACCCGGCGGCGTACGCGGCGCTGTGGCGCTTCCTCCTGGACATCGACCTGACGTCGACCGTCCAGGCGCGCAACCGGCCGGTGGACGATCCGCTGTTCTCCCTCGTCAGCGACATCCGGCGGTGCCAGGTGCGACTGCGGGACTCGATGCACGTACGGCTCGTGGACCTCGGTGCCGCGCTGGAGGCCCGCACGTATCAGGCGCCGGTCGACGTCGTCCTGGACGTGACGGACGAGTTCTGTCCGTGGAACGCGGGGCGGTGGCGGCTGACCGGGGACGCCAAGGGGGCGTCCTGCAAGCGCACGGACGACGAACCCGATCTTGCCCTGTCCGTACGGGAGTTGGCGGCGGCCTATCTCGGAGACACGTCGCCGGCGGCGCTGGCGGCGGCCGGGCGGGTGCGGGAGCTGCGTCCTGGCGCGGTCGACGAGGCGGCGCTCGCGTTCGGGTCTGTCGTCGCGCCCTGGCTGCCGCACGGATTCTGAGCGGGCGGGGTGTGGCGGGCGCCGGTCAGCGGGGCGGCTGGCACCTCGGGCACCAGAAGAGGTTGCGGGCCGCGAGTGACGCCGTGCGGATCTCCGTGCCGCACAGATGGCACGGCATCGTGGCCCGCCGGTAGACGTACACCTCGCCGCCGTGGTCGTCCACGCGCGGCGGGCGGCCCATCGCCTCGGGGGTGTGCTCCGGGCGGACGGTGTCGATGCGGTTGTGCCGGACGCCCTCGCGCATCAGCGCCACCAGGTCCGTCCAGATCGCCGTCCACTCGTCGGGCGTGAGGTCCTTGCCCGGGGTGTAAGGGTCGATGCCGTGCCGGAAGAGGACCTCCGCGCGGTAGACGTTGCCGACGCCGCCGATCACCTTCTGGTCCATGAGCAGTGCGGCGACGGTGGTGCGGCTGCGGGAGACACGGTGCCAGGCGCGGTCCGGGTCGTCGCCGTTCCTGAGCGGGTCGGGGCCGAGGCGGTCGTGTATCGCCTGCTTCTCGGCGTCCGTGATCAGGGCGCAGGTCGTGGGGCCGCGCAGGTCGGAGTAGTGCGTGTCGCTCAGCAGGCGCAGCCGGACGGTGTCCGTGGGGGGCGGGGCCGGGGTCTCTCCGAGGGTGTACTTGCCGAAGAGGCCCAGGTGGATGTGGATCCAGCCGGTTTCCGCGAAGCCCAGGAAGAGGTGCTTGGCGTGAGCGTCCACTTCGTCGAGGACCAGGCCGTCCAGGAGTGCGGCGCTGTCGGAGAACTTGCCCTGCGGGCTGCGTACGCCTAGTGGGCGGCCTGCGAAGCGCTCCGCGTGGTCCTGGGCCAGGCGGTGGATGGTGTGGCCCTCTGGCACGTCGTCCTTCTCCTCGGGATGGGTGGGGGCGGGCGTTGGGGATTTTTTCTCCCCCAGCCCGCCCCTTCCCGAAAGACCTGGGCTCCGCCCCGGACCCGCTCCTCAAACTCCCCCAGACTCCGTCCGGGGGGACCCCCAAGGGGCTGTATTTATTAGCCCTGCGGGTGGTGGGGCGGGATCGCGGGGAGCTCGCCCGTCTCCTCGTAGCGCGACAGCATCTCGATGCGGCGCGTGTGGCGTTCTTCGTTCGAGTACGGGGTGGAGAGGAAGATCTCGACGAACTTCGTCGCCTCTTCCTGCGTGTGCATGCGGCCGCCGATGGAGACCACGTTCGCGTCGTTGTGCTCGCGGCCGAGCGCGGCGGTCTGCTCGCTCCAGGCGAGGGCCGCACGGACGCCCTTCACCTTGTTCGCGGCGATCTGCTCGCCGTTGCCCGAGCCGCCGATCACGATGCCGAGGGCGTCCGGGTCCGCCGCCGTGCGCTCCGCGGCGCGGAGGCAGAACGGAGGGTAGTCGTCCTGGGCGTCATAGATGTGGGGCCCGCAGTCGACGGGCTCGTGGCCGTGGGCCTTGAGCCATTCGACGAGGTGGTTCTTGAGTTCGTAGCCGGCATGATCCGAGCCGAGGTACACGCGCATGGGTCCGAGTGTGGCACGTCCCACCCGGGCACGGCGCGGTCGGGTCGTTGTCACCGTTCGTTTACGCGCAAACGTCTCGGAGTCGAAAATCACGATACGGAGTCAGGTCTTCCGTCCGGTACGTCCCTGGGTTTGAATGCGTGGGCTCGTGACCCGAGACTTAAGGATTCGTCCATGACCTCGCAACCCTCCCTTGCGAAGGCCGACCAGGCGCCCCACAATCCTGGAGATTCACAGCCTGACAACGGTCAGACCGGAAATAACGGTCCCGACCAACTGAAGGCCGGCCTCAAGAACCGGCACCTGTCGATGATCGCCATCGGCGGCGTGATCGGCGCCGGCCTCTTCGTCGGCTCCGGCTCGGGCATCGCCAAGGCCGGACCCGCCATCCTCATCTCGTACGCCCTCGTCGGCCTGATGGTCGTCATGGTGATGCGGATGCTCGGCGAGATGGCCGCCGCACGGCCGTCGTCCGGCTCCTTCTCCGCCTACGCCGACCAGGCGCTCGGCCGCTGGGCGGGCTTCTCCATCGGCTGGCTGTACTGGTTCTTCTGGGTCGTCGTCCTCGCGGTCGAGGCCACCGCCGGCGCGGTGATCCTCAACGGCTGGATACCGGCCGTGCCGCAGTGGGGCTGGGCCCTGATCGTGATGGTCGTCCTGACCGCGACGAACCTGGCCTCGGTCGCCTCGTACGGCGAGTTCGAGTTCTGGTTCGCCGGGATCAAGGTCGTCGCGATCGGCGCGTTCGTGATCATCGGCATGCTCGCCGTGTTCGGTGTGCTGCCGGGCTCGGACAACCCGGGTGCAGGGTTCTCGCACCTGACGGACGCGGGCGGGTTCATGCCCAACGGCGCCGGGTCGATCCTCACCGGCGTCCTCATGGTCGTCTTCTCCTTCATGGGCAGCGAGATCGTCACGCTGGCCGCGGGCGAGTCCGAGGACCCGCAGCGTGCCGTCACCAAGGCCACGAACAGCGTGATCTGGCGTATCGGCGTCTTCTACCTCGGCTCGATCTTCATCGTCCTGACGCTGCTGCCGTGGAACGACAAGTCGATCGCCAAGGACGGCTCGTACGTCGCGGCCCTGAACTCGATCGGCATCCCCCACGCCGGTCAGGTCATGAACGTCATCGTGCTGACGGCCGTGCTGTCCTGCCTGAACTCCGGGCTCTACACCGCTTCCCGCATGGCGTTCTCGCTCGGCCAGCGCGGTGACGCGCCCAAGGCGTTCGCGAAGACGAGCAAGAACGGTGTGCCGCAGGCCGCGATCCTCGGATCCGTCGTCTTCGGCTTCGTCGCCGTCTGGTTCAACTACCAGTGGCCGGACACCGTCTTCAACTTCCTGCTGAACTCCTCCGGCGCCGTCGCCCTCTTCGTCTGGCTCGTCATCTGCTTCACGCAGCTGAAGATGCGCGGCATGATCCTGCGCGAGCAGCCCGAGAAGCTCGTCGTGAAGATGTGGCTCTTCCCGTATCTGACGTGGGCCACGATCGCGATGATCTCGTTCGTGCTCGTCTACATGCTCACCGACGACGCGGGCCGCGAGCAGGTCGTCCTGTCGCTGCTCGTGGCGGCCCTGGTGGTCGGTATCGCGCTCGTGCGTGAGCAGGTGCAGAAGCGGAAGCAGGTCTCCGCCTGACCCTTCCGGGTCCCCCCGGAAAGGTGTCAGCGGAAAGCTGACGGCGGGTGTCAGGTCATGCGGGCAGAGTCTGCCCGCATGACCTCCGACGACATCCGTACACAGCAGCTCGTCCTGCGGCCCGGCGACGCCGGGTACGACGAGGAACTTGCCGGTTTCCAGACCGGTTTCGCCCAGCGGCCCGACGCCATCTTCGCGGCAACCTCCGCCGATGACGTCGTGGCCGCTGTCGCGTACGCGGCTTCCATACACGTCGCGCAGATCAACCACCTGGGCGGTGCCCTGTCGAGGCCCGCCGCGGACGCGGTGCCGTACCGGGACGCGGAGTGGCTGGCGCGGATCCTGTCGCCGCTGGACGGCACGGACCACGCGAGGCCGTCCGCGCTCAGCACGCCCTCGCGTTCACGCAGGTCGAGGAGCAGCGGATGGGCCGGTCCCTGAACTTCGCGTTCGGCAGCGACCGTACCGAGGGGCTGTACGACGCACAGACGCGGAAGAGGCTCGCCGATGTGAAGGCCGCGTACGACCCGGCGAACCTCTTCCGGAGGAACTGCAACGTGCGCCGAGCGCCCGTGGCGAGAACTACTTGTTGGCGAACTTCCAGGCGGTGGGCAGCACGCCCATCGCCAGGGCCGCCTTCACCGCGTCGCCGATGAGGAACGGCGTGAGGCCCGCGGCGACGGCCTGCGTGAGGGTCATGCCGGTGGCGGCGGCGAGGTAGGGCACGCCGACCGCGTAGATGATCGCGGAGCCGAGGACCATCGTGCCCGCGGTGCGCAGGACCGAGCGGTCGCCGCCGCGCCGGGCGAGCGCGCCCACGACGGTGGAGGCGAGCAGCATGCCTATGACGTAGCCGAAGGAGGCACCGCCCGCACCGGAGGTGCCCTGGGCGAACCACGGCATGCCGGCCATGCCGACGAGCGCGTACACGGCGAGGGAGAGGAAGCCGCGGCGGGCGCCGAGCGCGGTGCCGACGAGGAGCGCGGCGAAGGTCTGCCCGGTGACCGGGACCGGGGAGCCCGGCACGGGCACGGCGATCTGGGCCGCTACGCCGGTGAGGGCGGCGCCGCCGAGCACGAGCGCGATGTCGCGGGTGCGCGAAGCGGGGAGCAGGTCGGCCAGGACCTTGCCGGGGCGGGTGGAGACGGCAGCCGTACTCATCGGGACTCCGCGGGGGTGAGGGCAGGTTGGGACACCGTGACGCTATCCCAGGGGCCGATCCCCGATCACGGTCACTGCTCGACAAAGGGTGACGGCGGGTGTTGGTGGACTCTTCACAAAGGGCCTCACTCATGCGCGACTTGGCGTGATGCTCGTCACTGAGGCCAGCACCGAAACGGGCCGTTTTGCACGCAGGGTCGGCCGCCGGGGAGACTGTAGGTTCCTGCCAAACCCGCGCGAGCCCCGAAAGCAGTCCGAACCGCCGATGCACGACCAGCTCCCGTCCGAACCGGAACCGCTCGGAGGCGGACTCAAGCAGCGGCATCTGACGATGCTGGGCCTCGGCGGCGTGATCGGGGCGGGGCTCTTCGTCGGCTCGGGCGCCGGGATCGCGGTCGCGGGGCCCGGCATCGTCGTCTCGTATCTGATCGCGGGCACGCTCGCGATGTGCGTGATGCGGATGCTGGGCGAGATGTCCGCGGCGATGCCGGCGTCGGGTTCGTTCTCCGTGCACTCGGAGCGGGCGCTCGGCCGCTGGGCCGGGTTCAGCGTCGGCTGGC
This sequence comes from Streptomyces sp. NBC_01003, assembly GCF_045162695.1. Lineage (NCBI taxonomy): Bacteria > Bacillati > Actinomycetota > Actinomycetes > Kitasatosporales > Streptomycetaceae > Streptomyces > Streptomyces sp. NBC_01003. The sequence continues at coordinate 6,580,383 of NZ_CP108707.1, read as the reverse complement.
TCTACTGGTTCCTGCTCGTCGTCGTCCTCGCCGTGGAGGCGACGGGCGCGGCGCAGATCGCCAACGGCTGGGCGCCGGGCGTGCCTCAGTGGGCCTGGGTGCTGGTGTTCATGCTGGTCTTCACCGGGGCGAACCTGGCGGCCGTGAAGAACTTCGGCGAGTTCGAGTTCTGGTTCGCCGCCCTGAAGGTGTTCGCGATCGTCGCGTTCCTGATCCTCGGCACGCTCGCGGTCTTCGGTCTGCTGCCCGACACCGACCCGGTCGGCTTCACCAACCTCACCGGACAGGGCGGCTTCCTGCCGCACGGCTGGCAGGGCGTCATCTCCGGTGTGCTCGCCGTCGTGTTCGCGTTCGGCGGCCTGGAGGTCGTCACGATCGCTGCCGCCGAGTCCGACGACCCGGTGCGCGCGGTCTCGCGGGCGGTGCGCAGCGCGGTCTTCCGCATCCTGTTCTTCTACGTCGGCTCGATGCTCGTCATCGTGGCGGTGCTGCCGTGGACGGCGCAGAAGGCGGGCATCAGCCCGTACGTCACCGTGCTCGACGCGATCGGGGTGCCGTCCGCGGGCCAGATCATGAACATCGTGGTGTTCGTGGCGCTGCTCTCGGCACTCAACGCGAACCTCTACGGCTCCTCGCGCATGGTCTTCTCGCTGGCCGAGCGCGGTGAGGCGCCCCGCGCGCTGCTGAAGGTGAGCGGCGGGGGCGTGCCGCGCCGGGCCGTGCTCGCGTCGGTCGCGTTCGGCTTCGTGTCGGTGCTGCTCAATCTGGAGTGGCCGGAGTCCGTCTTTCTCTACATGCTCAACTCGGTCGGCGCGGTGCTGCTGTTCGTGTGGGCGCTGATCGCCGCGTCGCAGCTGCGGATGCGGCGGCTCATCGAGCGGGAGGCGCCCGAGCGGCTCGTGCTGCGGATGTGGGGGTTCCCGTGGCTGACGTGGGTGACGCTCGCCGCGATGGCGGCCGTCATCGGGCTGATGCTGACCGACGACACGGCCCGTCCGCAGCTCCTGTGGTCGACCGGCGCGACCGCGCTCGTCGTGGCCGTCGCGGGAGTGCGGGAACTGCGCGCGCGGCGTGCCTGAACCTTCACAATGTGTGAGCGTCGTGTCCGTATACCGGTCAGCTGTTCCCAGTACCCGGTGCCGCTGCCCAGACTGTGGGCCTTTCCCCCGTCTCAGCTAATGAACAGGGCACATCCATGTCTCGGACGTCCGCGCAGTCGCCCGTCGACGCGCAGCCGATCGACCAGTCGCCGGCCGAGCCGTCGCTGTCACGCGGTCTCAAGCAGCGCCATCTCTCCATGATCGCGCTCGGCGGTGTGATCGGCGCCGGCCTCTTCGTGGGCTCCGGAACCGCGATCGCAGCCGCCGGCCCGTCGATCATCCTCGCCTACGCGATCTCGGGCGCGCTCGTGATGCTCGTGATGCGCATGCTCGGCGAGATGTCGGCCGCGTATCCCGCCTCGGGTTCCTTCTCCGTGCACTCCGAGCGGGCCATCGGCCCCTGGGCGGGCTTCACGGCGGGCTGGGCGTTCTGGTTCCTGCTCTGCGTGGCGGTGGGGCTGGAGGGGATCGGTGCGGCCGGCATCGTGCACGGGTGGCTGCCGGGCGTGCCCGAGTGGGCGCTGGTCGCGCTGTTCATGCTGCTGTTCACCGGCACGAACCTCGCGGCCGTGAAGAACTTCGGCGAGTTCGAGTTCTGGTTCGCGACGCTCAAGGTCGGCGCGATCGTGCTCTTCCTCGTCATCGGCGTACTGGCGATCCTCGGCGTCCTGCCCGACGTCTCCGCGCCCGGCATGGACAACCTCACAGGCCACGGCGGCTTCATGCCCAACGGCACGGAGGGACTGATCGTCGGCCTGCTCGCCTCGGTCTTCGCGTACGGCGGTCTGGAGACCGTCACCATCGCCGCGGCCGAGTCCGAGCACCCGGTGCAGGGTGTCGCGAAGGCGGTCCGCACGGCGATGTGGCGCATCGCGCTCTTCTACGTCGGCTCGATGGCCGTCGTCGTGGTCCTGCTGCCGTGGACGGCGAAGGAGATCCCGACCAAGGGCCCGTACGTCGCCACGCTCGACCACCTGGGCATCCCCGGCGCCGGCCAGATCATGAACGTGGTCGTCCTCGTCGCCCTGCTGTCCGCCATGAACGCCAACATCTACGGCGCCTCCCGCATGGCCAGTTCGCTGGTCGCCCGCGGCATGGGCCCGAAGGCGATCGGCAAGGTCACCGGCGGCGTGCCGCGCGTCGCGGTCCTGATCTCCGCCGCCTTCGGCTTCGTCTGCGTCCTGCTCAGCTACTGGCGCCCGGACGACGTCTTCGCCTGGTTGCTCAACACCATCGGCGCGATCATCCTCGTCGTCTGGTTCTTCATCGCCGTCTCGCAGCTGCTGCTGCGCCGCAAGCTGGAGCGCGAGGCCCCGGAGAAGCTCGTCGTGAAGATGTGGGCGTACCCGTACCTCACGGTCCTGGCGCTCGTCGCGATGGTCGTCGTCTTCGTGCTGATGGCCCGTGAGCACGACACGCGCGTGCAGCTGTTCTACACGGGCGGCCTGACCATCGTGCTCGCGATCGTCGGCTACGTACGCCAGAAGAGGGCGGAGTCGCGGGCGGCGACCACCGCGTAATTCCCCTCAGCTCACCGAGGACCCCCGGGCCGTCCGGCCCGGGGGTCCTTCGCGTTGCGCCACCCACTACTGCTGCTAGCCTGCACTTGCACATTGCTTGCAATAAGCTCTGCAGTACGCAGCTCGGAGGACTCGGACATGGCCATTTACACGCTCCCAGAACTTCCGTACGACTACGCGGCGCTCGAACCGGTCATCAACCCGCAGATCATCGAGCTCCACCACGACAAGCACCACGCGGCGTACGTGAAGGGGGCGAACGACACCCTGGAGCAGCTGGAGGAGGCCCGCGACAAGGAGTCGTGGGGCGCCATCAACGGCCTGGAGAAGAACCTCGCGTTCCATCTCTCGGGCCACATCCTGCACAGCATCTACTGGCACAATATGACCGGCGACGGCGGCGGCGAGCCGCTGGCCACGGACGGCGTCGGCGACCTCGCCGACGCCATCACCGCCTCCTTCGGCTCCTTCGCCGGGTTCAAGGCCCAGCTGACCAAGGCCGCCGCGACGACGCAGGGCTCCGGCTGGGGCGTCCTCGCGTACGAGCCGGTGAGCGGGCGCCTGATCGTCGAGCAGATCTACGACCACCAGGGCAACGTCGGCCAGGGCTCGGTCCCGATCCTGGTCTTCGACGCGTGGGAGCACGCGTTCTATCTCCAGTACAAGAACCAGAAGGTCGACTTCATCGAGGCCATGTGGCGCGTCGTCAACTGGCAGGACGTCGCCAAGCGGTACACGGCCGCGAAGGACCGGGCGTTCAACCTGCTGGTCGCCCCCTGAGCCGCTGAAGCGTCCCGCCTCGTGATCGTCTTCTCAACCTTCGCGACGGCGGGCGGACAAAGGAAAGACCCCCGCGAGGACATGACTCGCGGGGGTCTTTCGGTACGGGCGCTTCCGGTGGATGGTGTCGTCATGGCTGACCCGACACCGATGTACTGCCACACGTGCAAAGGCAAGGACCGACCCCACCGGCCTTTGAACAAGGCCGAGCGGGAATGGCTCAAGAAGACCAGAGGCCAGAGGAACGCCGACGGCTACTTCCTGTGCACCGAGGAAGGCTGCAGGCATCCGCGGAAGGCGTTCGACAAGAACCCGTTCACCGACGACTTCCGGATCCCCGACCTCGACTGAACCTCAGTCGAAGACCGGCCCCTGCGTCCGCGTCCGCTTGATCTCGTAGAAGCCGGGGACCGAGGCGACCAGGAGCGTGCCGTCCCAGAGCCTCGCGGCCTCCTCACCCTTGGGGGCCGGCGTGACGACCGGGCCGAAGAACGCGATCTGCTCGCCGTCCGCGCCGGGTACGGCGATGACGGGCGTGCCGACGTCCTGGCCGACCTTGTCGATGCCCTCCTTGTGGGAGGCGCGCAGCTCGGGCTCGTACTTCGTGCCGTCCCAGTGGTCGAGGAGGGAGGCGGGCAGGCCGACCTCCTCCAGGGCTGCGGCGACGGCCTCCTTCGTGGGGCCCTCGCCGCCGTTGTGGATGCGCGTGCCGAGCGCGGTGTAGAGGTCGCCGAGGACCTCCGCGCCGTGCTCCTCCTGCGCGGCGATGACGACACGGACCGGGCCCCAGGCCTTCGTCTCAAGGAGCTCGCGGTACTCGTCGGGCAGGTCGTCGAGCTTGTCCTCGTTCAGGACGGCGAGGCTCATCAGGTGCCACCTGACCTCTATGTCGCGGACCTTCTCCACTTCGAGGACCCACCGTGAGGTCATCCAGGCCCAGGGGCACAGGGGGTCGAACCAGAAGTCGACGGGGGTCTTCTCGGACATGGTTCTCCTCATGTATTCCGTGGCGTTGACTCTCCTCGCCAACGCCACGCCCCGGCGTCCCATTCCCGGATGTCAGCTGTCAGGGGCACATGGCAGGATCGGTCCTGTTCGCACCACAAGTGCAGCCAGTCGAGTCACAAGGGAGTGCCGCCCGTGCCCGGAGAGAATCTTTCCCGCGACGAGGCCCGCGAGCGGGCGGGCCTGCTGTCCGTCGACGGGTACGAGGTCCAGCTCGATCTGCGGTCCGCGATCGGCGAGACCGAGGGCGAGGGGCCCCGGACGTTCCGCTCGGTGACGACGATCCGGTTCCGGGCCACCGAGCCCGGCGCCGCGACCTTCGTGGACCTGATCGCGCCGTCCGTGAACGCGGTGACGCTGAACGGCGAGGACCTCGACACGGCGGCCGTCTTCGACGGGACGCGGATCGCGCTCGACGGCCTGGCCGCAGAGAACGAGCTGGTGGTCGACGCCCAGTGCGCCTACAGCCGCACCGGCGAGGGCATGCACCGCTTCGTCGACCCCGAGGACGGCGAGGTCTACCTCTACACGCAGTACGAGCCCGCCGACTCGCGGCGCGTCTACGCCAACTTCGAGCAGCCCGACCTCAAGGCGCCCTACCGCTTCAGCGTGCAGGCTCCCGGGGCCTGGACGGTCTGGTCGAACGGCTCGGGCGAACTCGTGGACGGGGTATGGAAGTTCGCCGAGACGAAGCCGATCTCGACCTACATCACGGCGATCGTCGCGGGCCCCTACCACTATGTGACGGACTCCTACGAGCGCGTCTTCGAGGACGGTACGAAGCTGGAGATCCCGCTCGGCGCGATGTGCCGCAAGGGGCTCGCGAAGCACTTCGACGCGGACGACGTGTTCCTGGTGACGAAGCAGGGGCTCGACTTCTTCCACGACCACTTCGACTACCCGTACCCCTTCGGGAAGTACGACCAGGCGTTCGTGCCGGAGTACAACCTCGGCGCGATGGAGAACCCGGGCTGTGTCACGTTCCGCGAGGAGTTCATCTTCCGCGGCAAGGTGACGCAGGCGTCGTACGAGCGGCGCGCGAACGTCATCCTGCACGAGATGGCGCACATGTGGTTCGGCGACCTCGTCACCATGCAGTGGTGGGACGACCTGTGGCTCAAGGAGTCCTTCGCGGACTTCATGGGGACGTTCTCGATGGTCGAGGCGACGCGGTTCACCAACGGATGGATCACCTTCGCCAACAACCGCAAGGCATGGGCGTACCGCGCGGACCAGCTGCCCTCCACGCACCCGGTCACGGCCGACATCCGCGACCTGGAGGACGCCAAGCTCAACTTCGACGGGATCACGTACGCGAAGGGCGCGAGCGTCCTGAAGCAGCTCGTCGCCTACGTGGGGCGCGAGGCGTTCCTCGAAGGCGCGCGGCGCTACTTCAAGCAGAACGCGTACGGGAACACGCAGCTCGGCGATCTGCTGTCCGTCCTGGAGGAGACCAGCGGGCGCGACATGGCCACGTGGTCGCGGGCGTGGCTGCAGACGGCGGGCGTCAACTCCCTCACCCCGCAGGTGACGTTGAGCGCCGAGGGTCGGATCACCGAGCTGGCCGTGATCCAGGAGGCCGCCGAGTCGCATCCCCAACTGCGCCCGCACCGCGTGGCGGTGGGCCTGTACCGCCGCTCCGTCGAGGGAGAGCTGACGCGGTACGCACGGGCAGAGGTGGACGTCGAAGGACCGCGCACGGTGGTGTCCGAGCTGGCCGGCGAGGAGGCGCCCGAGCTGGTCCTGGTCAACGACGACGACCTCACTTACTGCAAGATCCGCTTCGACGAGAACTCGCTGGCCACCCTGCGCGAGCACCTCGGTGACATCACGGACCCCCTCGCGCGCGCCCTGTGCTGGTCGGCGCTGTGGAGCCTGACGCGGGACGGGCTCATGCCCGCGCGTGACTTCATCGGCCTCGTGCTGCGGTTCGCCGGGCGCGAGAGCGACATCGGCGTTCTCCAGATGCTGCACACCTGGGCGAACTCGGCGGTCACGCACTACGCGGCGCCCGAGTGGCGCGCCGAGGGCAGCCGGCAGCTCGCCGAGGGCGCCCTGCGGGAGCTGCGGTTCGCCGAGCCGGCCAGCCAGAACCAGCTGACGTGGGCGCGGTTCTTCGCCTCGGTCGCGTCCGCCGAGGCCGATCTCCAGCTGCTGCGCGGCCTGCTCGAAGGCACCGCGAAGATCGACGGGCTCGATGTCGACCAGGAGCTGCGCTGGTCGTTCGTGAATGCGCTCGCCTCCACGGGCGAGGCCGACGAGTCGGTGATCGACGCGGAGCTGGCGCGTGACGACACCGCGTCCGGCAAGCGGCACCAGGTGCGCTGCCTGGCGGCGCGCCCGTCCGCGGCGGTGAAGGCGCAGGCCTGGGCGCAGGTCGTCGAGTCGGACGCGCTGTCGAACGCGCTCGTCGAGGCGACGATCGCGGGCTTCCAGCAGCCGGCGCAGCGCGAGCTGACCGCGCCGTACGCGGAGCGGTACTTCGCGGCGATCGAGCGCGTGTGGGAGGAGCGGTCCATCCAGATCGGCATGGATGTGGTGAAGGGCCTCTTCCCCTCGCTCCAGGACTCCCAGGGCACGCTCGACGCGACCGACGCGTGGCTGGCGGCGCACGAGAACGCGGCGCCCGCGCTGCGCCGTCTCGTCCTGGAGGCCCGCGACGACCTGGCCCGCGCCCTGCGCGCACAGGCGTGTGACGCGACGGCCGGGATGTAGCACCGGAGGGAACAACAGGCTTGCTACGGCCGGGAGTTACCGAACGCGGAAACTTCCGGCCGTAACCCGTCGCCCAACCTGCCCTTCTCGGCAGTCGAACGCCCGCACTTTAGGGCAGGCTTGTCCCTTTTTGTCGACGGGCGTGTAACAGGGGTTAGGAGCCCGGGCGGCGCCGGGAATGGCCGGGTCATGAACCACAACACCCCGCTGTCCCCCCGCCCCCTCCAGCACCTCGACGACTGCCGGCAGCGCGTGCTGAGCGCCGCCCAGCTCAGGGCGCACGGGGTCAACTCCGCGGCCCTGAACGAGCAGTGCAGGCCGGGCGGCCCCTGGCAGCAGCTCCTGCCCGGCGTATATCTGCTCCACCCCGGCCCGCCCACCGCCGACGAGCGGCTGCACGCCGTCCTCCTGTACGCGGGCCGCCCCCAGACCCGTACCGCTGTCGCCGTGCCCACGCAGACCACCCCCGGCGAGCCGCACCCCCCGCAGACCACGCCCCAGGCCCCGTACGCCAACGCGATGATCACGGGGCTTGCCGCGCTCGCCCTGCACCGCTTCGTGTCCGCTCCCCCGCTGCTCTCCCTCGACCGGGTCGATGTCATGGTGCCGCGCACTCGGCGGCTGCGCTCGACCGGCTTCGCGCGCCTCGTGCGCAGTCACGGGATGCCAACACCACAGCGGATCTCGGGGGTGCCGGTGGCGCCGGTGCCGCGCGCCCTCGCGGACGCCGTCGCCCAGCTCTCGGAGGCGGGGGCGGTACGCCGCCTGCTCACCGAGGCCGTCCGCGGCGGGCACTGCGAACCCGCCGCGGTGGTACGGGAGTTGAACCAGGCCAGGCTCCTCACCCGCCCGCACATCGTCGACGCCGTGGACTCGCTGCTCGCCGAGGGGCGCACCATCGCCGAGGACCGGATGTACGAGATGGTGCGCGAGTACGGCCTGCCCGACCCGCTGTGGAACGTGGACCTGCGCCTGCCCGGCGGGCCGCACCTCGGCGGCGTCGACGCGTACTGGCCCGACCAGGCCGTCGCCGTGGAGCTGGACGTGCGGGCGCCCCGGCACGGGCTGCGCCCGGAGCTCCAGGAGGAGAGCGACGGCCTGGAGTGGTCCGAGTACGCCCGCAAGCGCGAGCACCTGGAGCGCCTCGGGATCACCGTCGTCCACATCACGCCGCGCAAGCTGCGCGAGTCCCTCGAACAGCAGGCGACGGTCGTACGGACCGCGCTGATGGCGTCCGCGGACCGGGAACCGGCGGCGTATGTGATGGTGCTGCCTCACTGAACACCGCCGGGCCACGGCCCCTGACCCAGTCGGCCGGGTCAGCTACTTGGGACAGAACTCCGCCTCGACGACGGCCTGACTGTCGCCCGTCCAGTCGCCGTTGAAGTTGAACGCGAGGGTGTGGCGGCCGTCGGGTGTGGTCACGGCATCCGAGCTGGAGCCGTGGATGCCGCCGCTGTGGCCCCAGATCTCCTTGCCGCAGCTCAGCTTCTGCCGCATGAGGGCGAGACCGTAGCCGACCTCGGGCTCGCCCTTCCCCGTGGGCACGGGGACCGTCTTCTTCATCTCGGCGAGCTGCGCGGCGGGCAGCAGCCGGCCCCGGAGGAGCGCCGAGTAGAAGCGGTTCAGGTCCGCCGAGTCGGAGATCATCTCGCCGGCCGACGAGGCGAGGGTCGGGTTGAGCTCCGTGACGTCGTACGTCTTCTTGTCCGGGTCGTCGGGGAACTTGGAGTAGGCGCGGCTCGCCGGGCGCGGCACGGTGACGGTGGTGCCGGGCAGGCTGGTGGCGCGCAGGTGGAGGGGCTCGATGATGCGGTGGCGGATCTCGTCCGCGTAGGAGTGGCCGGTGACCTCCTTCACGATCATGCCGGCCAGCACGTAGTTGGTGTTGGAGTAGTTCCAGGACGTGCCGGGCGCGAAGTCGGGCTTGTGGGCCATGGCGACCTGCACGAGCTCGCCGGGTGACCAGGTGTCGTAGCGGTGCTTCAGGAAGCCGTCGCGGGAGAAGACGGTCTGCTGAAAGCCCTTGTCCGCCGTGACGTTGTAGATCCCGCTTGTGTGGTTGAGCAGCTGGCGGACGGTGATCTTCCTGCCGTCGTGGCCGTGCCCGGTGACGACGCCGGGCAGCCAGTGGTCGACGGTGTCGTCCAGGCTCAGCCTGCCCTCGGCCTCCAGCTGGAGGAGGACCGTCGCGACGAACGTCTTGGTGATGCTGCCGACGCGATAGCGGTCCCGGTCGCCGCGCGGGGTGTCCGTCCGCAGGTCGCCGAGGCCCGAAGTGCCCTTCCAGGTCCCGTACTTGTCCGTCGCCTGCCCCGTCACCCCGGGCACGCCCGCCGCGACGGCGGCGTCCATGGCCTGCTGCGTCGCCCCGTGTCCGTCCTTGGCCGGCGCATCGGCGAGAGCGGGGGTCGCGAGCGCCCCCGCCGTCACCGACACCACTACGGCCACACCCACCAGGCCGGTACGCACTGACATCCCGTGTCTCCTTCGCTCGCCGATGTTCTGCAGCTGTGTGCGCTGCGGTCGACCTGGGGGACTCAGGTGTCACGGGCAGGGGTTGAGGACCATGATCGGGTTGGGCGGGATCAGGCCGTTCTCAGGCCTTGCGTCTCAGGCCTTGCGCAGGACGAGTTCCGTGTTGCGGTCGCCGGGGGTGCCGGAGAGGGTGGCGCGGGATCCGGGGGCGTTGAAGGAGAGTTCGCGGTAGAGGGCCGCGAGACCGGTCTGGCTGAGGTCGGTGAAGTCGGTGCGGTGCGGGGCCGCGGACTCGATGAGCGTGGTGAACAGGGAGACCGTGCCGTCGTGGTTGTCGGTGATCTCGATGATGCGGGCCAGCTGCGGGAAGTCGACGTGGGACGCGGTCGAGATCTCCCAGAAGGAGCGGCCTTCGGGGCCCGCGTGCGGGGTGATGGCGTTCTTGTGGCTGTGGCCGTTGACCCAGGCCAGGACGCTCCGGTGGCGGCCGAGGAGCGCGAGGAGCTCGTCACCGCCGTGCCGGGTCTCGCCGGGGTGGTGCGGGTCCTGGCGGAGGTTGCGCATGGTCTTGCTGGTGTGGTGGCTGAAGACGAGGACGTGGGAGTCCCCGTTCTTCTCGTTGTCCTTGAGGGTGCGCTCCAGCCAGTTGAGCTGGGCCGTGCCGATGGAGCCCTCGTAGTGGCCGCCGGGGTCCGTCGTGTCGAGGCTGATGCCGAGGATGTCGTCCGAGACGCGGAAGGCGTAGTACTGGGTGCCCGCGTCGACGTTGGCCTGCGTGTAGCCGTGGCCGTGCGGGCCCGGGCCCAGGTGCGCGGGGTCGAGGTGGGCCTTGAGGTACTCGGCCGGGGTGAAGGGGGCGCGGGACTCGTCCGGGGTGACCGAACGCATGTGGCGGGCCTGGGACTTGAGGAGTTCCTTGAAGCCGTGGCCCTTGGGGTCGCCACCGTTCTTCACGTTGTCCCAGATCGCCTTGCCTGCGGAGTCCGGCAGCTCCATGAGCTTGCGCCCGCCCACCGCGAATTCGGCGAAGAAGGAGTCGCCGGGCGCGTAGCAGCCGCCGGGCAGCGCGTCGTGGTTGCCGACGGTCGAGTACCAGGGCAGGTTGAGACCCGGGCTGCGCAGCTCGGCGATCGCGGCGTCCAGGAAGCCGTGGATGCGGGGGAAGCCGAGCTGCTTGTCGGCGTCGCGCAGGGCGGCGTCCGGGTGCCAGTACAGCTTGAGGCCGCTGTCCTGTACGCCTTCGTAGCGGCGCGGGTCGCCGGTGTTCGGGGTGATGCGCCCGCCGCTCATCGCCTTCAGGAACCAGTCCAGCTCCGACTTGGCGTTGTTGTCGGTGTTGTCGCCGGTCGTCATGACGAAGTGCAGGGGCGACGCGGTGACGGGCGCCCCGCGCAGCGCGTTGACCCGCTCCACGAGGGAGACCGCCCCGGCGACGGACAGGGACTCCTGGGGGCGCCAGGCGCTTGCGGTCTGCGAGCGCAGGTACTCGTAGCGCAGGGGGTGCTGTACGTCGACCAGGTGGAGGTCGGTGAACTGGACGAACGCGGCGAGCGCGGTGCGCCGGCCCTCGCGCCCGGACTTGGCGGACGCGAGGTCACCTCGGACGACGCGCTGCCAGGCGGGGCCGTCGCCGAGGCGCCGGTAGCCCGCGCCGGCCGGGGCGGCTGCGACGGATCCGAGAGTGGTGCCGCGCGTGTAGGGCGCGAGCGGGGCGGCCGGGGCCCGGCGGGAGACCGCGGCCGGGACCGGACCCGAGGACGCGGGGCCCGCGGCCGCGCTGCCCGTGCCGGGGCCGAGTGCGTAGCCGATCCCGGCCGTCAGGGAGACGGCTCCGGACGCGGCGAGGAAGGTGCGGCGGTCGAGTGCCGAGGCGATGGAGGCGGCCTTGGCGGCGGTGGCTGAAGCAGCGGTGTCGGCGACAGAGCGTATGCGCGGCATGGCGCGGTCTCCCCGAGTGCTAACGCGTCGGCAGTGGTCGCGGGGCGCTCGCCGTGGCAGAACTACCCGCTCGTACTGGATCGTTGGCATCGGGAATGACCTGCGCGTTAACGCGGCGGCAACGGGCAACGCCGATCACGCCACGTGGATCACCGACCACCCTGCGCGGTCATGAACGCCTCTTGTGCCGGAGGGGAGCCGGTCACTCCGTGTTCACTTTTCGGGGAAGACGTGGCCTGCGGCGGGCCGCTCGCGCCACAGTTCGAGGCCCACGTCGACGAGTTCGACGCGGGCGAGACGGCGCACGTCGTCGAGGGCGTGCCAGGCGGCCATGTCGGTGGAGCCGTTCACTTCGTGGCGCAGTTCGCCGCCGGTGATCCGGCCCTCGTAGACGAGGCGCAGGCCGTGGAAGTCGGCGACGGCGCCGAGCTTGCGCGGGTAGCGGCGCAGGACGGAGTGGACGCCGAGGAGGGTGCCGGGTTCGACCGCGTAGCCGGTCTCCTCGTCGAGTTCGCGGATCACGGTGTCGTACGGGTCCTCGCCGTGGTCCATGCCTCCTCCGGGCAGCGTCCAGCGTCTGGTGCCGTCGCCGGCCACCCAGCGGGCGAGCAGCACCTGCCCGTCCCGTACGCAGACTGCGTAGGCCGCGACCCTCAGTTCCCTGTGCACACGGTGACGTTATGCGGTCCACGGCGGGTCGGGGTGGTGAACGTGCGGGTCGATGACGCGGCGGGCGGCGCCGCTCGCGGGGCGCGTGTGCCACACCCCGCCGTGCGCGATTCCCCGTACGTACCGCTTTGTCCGCGATGACGTATGGCGGAAGTACGCCATGCCCTGATCACGTCACGGGCAACTCTCCCCAAACAGGCGCCACTTACGTAAAGCTGACCGGTCATCCGGCACCGAATTCCGGACCCTTTCCGACCTTTACGTACAGGGATGCTGATGACCCTCGATCCCCAGCGCGCACCGATATCCGGAGCGAGACGGGCGGCCCGGCTCGCGGCCGCGGCCGGCCTCGTCGCAGCGCTCACCGCAGCCGGGCCGATACCCCTGGCCTACTCCGCGGACACGGACGCCACCCCGTCGGCCGACGCACCCGTCAAGGCGGCCGGCGACAAGCTCGGTTCGTCCGACGCCCAGCTCCTCGACCAGGCCGAGGCGGCCGGCGAGAAGAACGTGACCATGATGGTCGCCACCGCGCCCGGCGCGACCGAGCAGGTCGCGCACCAGCTCGACGCCGTCAAGGGCGGCTCCGTCGGCCGGACCTACGACAAGCTCGGCTACGTTCGCGCCACCGTGCCGACCGCCAAGGCGGACGCCGCGATCAAGGCGGCCGAGAAGCTCTCCTCCGTGCAGGGCATCGACCTGCGCCACGAGATCGAGCTCGACGACCCGACCCCGGCCGGCGACACCGCCGAGGGCTCGCAGGGCGCCGAGGGCTCGTACGCCGCGCCCGGTAGGTCCACCCCGGCGAAGAACCCGTACAACCCGTCCTTCGAGACAGGCGCCGTCGACTTCGTGAAGGACAACCCGAAGGGCGACGGCCGCGGCGTCACGATCGGCATCCTCGACTCCGGTGTGGACCTCGGTCACCCGGCGCTCCAGAAGACCACCACCGGCGAGCGCAAGATCGTCGACTGGGTCACCTCGACCGACCCGCTCGTCGACGGCGACGCCACCTGGCGCGCGATGGTCACGAACGTGTCCGGCCCGACGTTCACGTTCGGCAGCCGGACCTTCAAGGCCGCGGCCGGCGCGTACCAGGTCTCGACGTTCAAGGAGTCCGCCACCACCGGCGGCGACGCCAAGGGCGACCTGAACCGCGACGGCGACACCACCGACTCCTGGGCCGTCCTCTACGACGCCAAGGCCGGCACGGTCACCGTCGACCTGAACGACAACGCCGACTTCACCGACGACACCCCGATGAAGCCGTACAAGGACGGCTACCAGATCGGGTACTTCGGCAAGGACAACCCGGCGACCGACGTCGTCGAGCGGATCCCGTTCGTCGTGGAGATCCGCAAGGACGTCCCGATGGACCCGCTGGGCGGCGACTGGACGGGCAAGAAGGCCGACTTCGTCAACATCGGCGTCATCGAGTCCGAGCACGGCACGCACGTCGCGGGCATCACCTCCGCCAACGGCCTGTTCGGCGGGAAGATGAGCGGTGCCGCGCCCGGCGCGAAGATCGTGTCCTCGCGCGCCTGCACCTGGTCCGGCGGCTGCACCAACGTCGCGCTCACCGAGGGCATGGTCGACCTCGTCACCAAGCGCGGCGTCGACATCGTCAACATGTCGATCGGCGGCCTGCCCGCCCTCAACGACGGCAACAACGCGCGCTCGCTGCTCTACAAGCGCCTCATCGACGACTACGGCGTCCAGCTCGTGATCTCCGCGGGCAACTCCGGCCCCGGCGCGAACACCATCGGCGACCCCGGCCTCGCCGACAAGGTCATCTCCGTCGGCGCGTCCATCTCCAAGGAGACCTGGGCCGCCAACTACGGCTCCGGCGTGACCAAGCGCTACGCCATGATGCCGTTCTCGTCGCGCGGCCCGCGTGAGGACGGCGGCTTCACGCCGACGATCACCGCGCCCGGCGCCGCGATCAACACGACGCAGACCTGGCTGCCGGGCGCCCCGGTCGCCGAGGCGGGCTACAGCCTGCCGGCCGGCTACTCGATGCTCCAGGGCACCTCGATGGCCTCCCCGCAGGCCGCGGGCGCCTCGGCCCTGCTGCTCTCCGCCGCCAAGCAGAAGCACATCGCGCTCACCCCGGCGAAGCTGCGCACGGCGCTCACCTCGACCGCGAAGCACATCAGCGGCGAGCAGGCGTACGCCGAGGGCTCCGGCCTCATCGACATCGTCGACGCCTGGAAGTCCATCAAGAGCGGCGCGGACGCCCACACCTACACGGTGAAGGCCCCGGTCGACACCGCGATCGACTACGCGCTCCTGGACCCGGGCTTCGGCACCGGCATCTACGACCGCGAGGGCGGCCTCAAGGCCGGCCAGAAGAAGACCTACGACGTCACCGTCACGCGCACGTCGGGCCCGGACCGCGCGGTCCGCCACGAGCTGTCCCTCAAGAACAACTCGGGCTCCACGTTCCGCATCGTCGGCGACGACACCGTCTCGCTGCCGCTGAACAAGCCGGTCACCGTCAAGGTGCAGGCCGCGCCGAAGAGCGCCGGTCTGCGCAGCGCCATCCTGGAGGTGGACGACCCGCGCACCGAGGGCGTCGACCAGCAGGTCATGGCGACCGTCGTCGTCGCCACGCCGCTGGCGAAGCCGTCGTACACCTTCTCGGACTCCGGCTCCGTGCAGCGCAACAGCACGAAGTCGTACTTCCTGACGGTCCCCGAGGGCGCGAAGTCCCTCGAGGTCGCGATGGGCGGTCTGAAGGACAAGAGCCAGACCCGCTTCATCTCGATCCACCCGTACGGGGTCCCGGTCGACGACACGTCGACGCCGAGCTGCTACCCGAACTACAACCCGGACAACGTCTGCCGCCCGGATCTGCGTTCGTACGCGGACCCGCAGGCCGGTGTCTGGGAGATCGAGGTCGAGGCGCGCCGTACGTCGCCGCAGCTCGACAACCCGTACAAGCTGGACGTCGCCGTGCTCGGCGCGGCCTTCGACCCGGCCGTGCAGACCGTCCCCGAGGCCAAGGTCGGCACCCCGGCCGCCGTCTCCTGGAAGGTGACGAACAAGTTCGCCGCGCTCGACGGCAAGCTGAAGGGCGGTCCGCTCGGCTCGTCGAAGACGGCGCGTCCGTCCGTCAAGGAGGGGGAGACGCAGACCTCCACGGTCGTCGTCCCCGCGGGCGCCGAGCGTCTGGACGTCGCCATCGGCGGCGTCTCCGACAACGCCGCCGACCTGGACCTGACGGTCTACGACCAGGACGGGAACCAGGTCGGGCAGTCGGCCGACGGCGACTCCGAGGAGGCCGTCAGCATCAGCAAGCCGACCGCCGGCACGTACACGGTCGAGGTCGTGGGCTACTCGGTCCCGTCCGGTTCGACGGAGTACGACTACCGCGACGTGTTCTTCTCCCCGACGCTCGGCCAGGTCAAGGTCGACGAGGCGAAGTCCGTGAAGCTCGGCAACGGTGACACGACCCAGGTCACCGCCGAGGTCGTCGCCGCGGCGGCCGCGCCGGAGGGCCGCGAGTTCTTCGGCGAGGTGCAGCTCCTGAACGGGCGCGGCACGGTCGCCGGGCTCGGCAGCGTGAAGATCGAGAAGGTCACGCCGTAACGGTGTGAGCCGGTAGTCCGGTAACGGCGGGGGCGGGCGTCCTGGGGGCGCCCGCCCTTCGCCGTTGCCTTCCGTCCCAACCTTTGCCGTTCCCTTCCGTCCTTCCCCTCGCCCTCCCGTCCGTACGAGCCCTCACGCGCCCGGGCCGGGGGCCTTCGAGCACTTCAGGGCGCGGGAGCCGGGCAGCGCGTTGACGACCATGTCGCGCAGGGACGCGCGGTCCTCGGCCTTCGTGGCCCAGTTGTCCGGGTACTCCTCGCCCTTGGGAATGCTGATCAGCGTGCGGTCGCCCGGCTTCAGGCGCGGGTCGACGTCGTGATCCATCCGGAAGGTGACCCTCTCCGGTCCCTTGGCGGGCTTGTAGTAGCGGGTCGCGGTCAGCGTGATCGTGTCGCGTGCCGCGCCGGGCACGGGCTCGACCCGGACCACGGTGCCCTCGACGATGAGCCGCGAGCAGGCCACGAAGCCCTCCGGCGTCACGTCCGCGCCCTGCTTCCCGCTGTCCGCGGCCCCACGGTGGTCCGCCGCCGACTTGTCGTCGGCGACGTCTCCGGGTGTGTTGACGCCCAGCCACACGAGCCCGCCGAGCAGCGAGGCCGCGCACGCGGCGGCGAGCGCCCCGAAGGCGACGGCGAGGGGCCGGCGGCGGGGCCGCGGGGCGACCACCGGCGCGGGGCGCGGCTTTTCCCGCGCGGCCAGCGCGTCCCCGATCCCCCGCACCTGCTCCGCGAGCAGCGCGACGTCGGCCACGGCGGCGCCATGGGCGGCCACCGTCTCCGGGTCGGCCGCGTCCTCCTGGGGCAGCGGCTCCCCCGTGAGCGCCTGCATCAGCGCGCGGTCCTCGTGCTCCATGTCACACCACCTCCCCTTCGCGCAGCCGCGCCCGCAGCATCCGTACCGCCGTGTGCAGCCTGCTCTTGACCGTGCCCTCCGGGATGCCCAGCTCCTCGGCTATCGCCCGCACCGGGAGATCCGCGTAGAACCGCAGGACGACGACCTGGCGCTGGGCGTCCGGTAGCTCGTCCAGTCCCTGCGCCACGGCCAGCGAGAGGACCCGCGACTCGGCGCCGTCCTCCGCGCGCTGCTCCTGGCGCAGGGAGGCGAGGCGCTCGCCGAGCCGTTCCTGGCGGCGGCGGGCCCGGTGCCAGTCCATCGCGAGGTTCGAGGCGACGACGGCGGCCCACGCCGACACGTCGCGCGGCGCCTCGTCGCCCCGCGCGGCCCGTTCGAGCAGCCGCAGGCGCACCTGCTGCACGCCGTCCTGAAGGTCGCCGTGCGGTACCCCGCCGAGCGACAGGACGGCCCGCACCCGGTCCTCCTGCGCGGCGTCCAGCGGATCGGCCGCCTCCGCGCGGCGCGTTCTTCTGCGCAGCAATGCCCCTCCCCTCCCCCTGGCTTTCCCGCGTTTCCCCTAGGACGCCGGGACCGGTCGAAACGTTCGCACCGTGAGACGGGGATGAATGTGGCGTCCCGCACCTCGCACAATGGATTGGACAAGGCCGCCGGGGACAGACGCATCATGGAGCGGCACCCCCGCTGTTCTGTTCGTGTACGTACGGAGGAAAACCCTGTGAAGGTCGGAATCGTCGGAGCCACCGGTCAGGTCGGCACGGTCGTGCGCAAGATTCTCGTCGAGCGGGACTTCCCGGTCGACGAGCTGCGCCTGTTCGCCTCGGCCCGCTCGGCCGGGACGGTCATCGACGGTGTGACGGTGGAGGACGCCTCGACGGCCGACTACACGGGCCTCGACATCGTCATCTTCTCCGCGGGCGGCAGCACCTCCAAGGCGCTCGCCGAGAAGGTCGCGGCCCAGGGCGCTGTCGTGATCGACAACTCGTCGGCCTGGCGCAAGGACCCCGAGGTTCCCCTGGTCGTCTCCGAGGTCAACCCGCACGCGATCGCGGACCGCCCCAAGGGCATCATCGCCAACCCGAACTGCACGACGATGGCCGCGATGCCGGTCCTGCGTCCGCTGCACGAGGAGGCCGGCCTCGAAGCGCTGGTCGTCGCCACCTACCAGGCGGTCTCCGGCTCCGGCCTCGCGGGCGTCGCCGAGCTGCACGGCCAGGCACAGAAGGTCGTCGCCGAGGCGGACAAGCTCACGCACGACGGCTCCGCCGTCGAGTTCCCCGAGCCGCAGGTCTACAAGCGGCCCATCGCGTTCAACGTGCTGCCGCTGGCCGGCGCCATCGTCGACGACGGCCTGAACGAGACGGACGAGGAGCAGAAGCTCCGCAACGAGTCCCGCAAGATCCTCGAGATCCCGGGCCTCAAGGTCTCCGGCACCTGCGTGCGCGTCCCGGTCTTCTCCGGGCACTCGCTGCAGATCAACGCCCGCTTCGCCCGTCCCCTGTCCGTCGAGCGCGCCACGGAGCTCCTGGCCGGCGCCCCCGGCGTCGCGCTCTCCGACATCCCGACGCCGCTCCAGGCCGCGGGCCAGGACGCCTCGTTCGTGGGCCGCATCCGCGGTGACGAGACCGTGGAGAACGGTCTGTCGCTGTTCGTCTCGAACGACAACCTCCGCAAGGGCGCCGCTCTGAACGCGGTGCAGATCGCGGAGCTGGTGGCGGCCGAGCTCAAGGGCTGACGGCCGCCCCCTTCCGGACGCCCGCCCCTTACGGACCCGCGGCCGTTCTACGGCTGCGGCCTGCGCACCTCGAACTGGAAGCAGCCGTACTCCAGGGCCCGCACGTGGACGAGCGCCACGTGCGGGTCTGAGAACGCGTCGGCGAACGCCGCGTCGAAGCCGGCCGTCGCATCCTGTGGGATCTCCAGGAGGCGCCCGCCGATGATGTGCCCCTCGGCGTTGTAGCGGCGCACGGTGCGCAGGGCGCCGGGCCGGTCGAAGGGGTAGCCGCCGGCATCCGGCGCCGGCCCTTCGCAGTCGTCGGCGTGGATGAAGACCGGTCCCTGCTCGTCGTACGCGCCCGGGTGCGCGCCCGTGGCCTCGCTCCAGCGCCGCAGCGGCGCGTACGAGACGAGCGCGACCCGCTCGCCGGGCTCGACGGAGCGCAGACAACAGCGCAGCGGGGACCCCACGGCCGCGTCGTTGGTGGCGGTGAACGCGACGCAGGGGCGCCCCGCGTCGTCGGTGTCCCGCAGTTCCTTGAGGGTGGCCGGTGCGATGGGCTGTGCCGTGTACGTGGTCATGTACTCAAGGCTCGTCCCGCGCGCGCGGGTTCACCGGCGGAAAACGGACATCGCGCTCTCCGCTTCCCTCGTGGAAGGATGACCGGAACGTCACAAACGTAGACCGGATCTAGGAGATGACCGCGTGCCTGGCACCAATCTGACCCGTGAAGAGGCGCAGCAGCGGGCGAAACTGCTCGATGTCGAGTCGTACGAGATCGATCTTGACCTCTCGGGAGCGCAGGAGGGCGGCACCTACCGGTCCGTGACCAGCGTGCGGTTCGAGAGCGCCGAGGCGGGCGCCCACACGTTCATCGACCTGGTCGCCCCGGCGGTCCACGAGGTCGTCCTGAACGGGCATTCGCTGGACGTCGCCTCCGTGTTCCGCGACTCGCGGATCGAGCTCAAGCACCTGGAGGCGGGGCCGAACGAGCTGCGGGTCGTCGCCGACTGCGCCTACACCAACACGGGTGAGGGTCTGCACCGCTTCGTCGACCCGGTCGACCAGCAGGCCTATCTGTACACGCAGTTCGAGGTCCCGGACGCGCGCCGCGTCTTCGCCTCCTTCGAGCAGCCGGACCTCAAGGCCACATTCCAGTTCACCGTGAAGGCGCCGACGGGCTGGACGGTCATCTCCAACTCCCCGTCCCCGGAGCCGAAGGACGACGTCTGGCACTTCGAGCCGACGCCGCGCATCTCCACGTACATCACGGCCCTGATCGTCGGCCCGTACCACTCGGTGCACTCCTCGTACGAGGGCCCGGGCGGGCAGTCCGTGCCGCTCGGCATCTACTGCCGTCCCTCGCTCGCCGAGTTCCTCGACTCGGACGCGATCTTCGAGGTCACGCGGCAGGGCTTCGACTGGTTCCAGGAGAAGTTCGACTACGCGTACCCGTTCGCCAAGTACGACCAGCTCTTCGTGCCGGAGTTCAACGCGGGCGCGATGGAGAACGCGGGCGCGGTCACCATCCGCGACCAGTACGTGTTCCGTTCGAAGGTGACGGACGCGGCGTACGAGGTGCGTGCGGAGACGATCCTGCACGAGCTGGCCCACATGTGGTTCGGCGACCTCGTGACGATGGAGTGGTGGAACGACCTCTGGCTGAACGAGTCGTTCGCCACGTACACGTCGATCGCCTGCCAGGCGTACTCGCCGGACAGCCGCTGGCCGCACTCGTGGACGACGTTCGCCAACTCCATGAAGACATGGGCGTACCGGCAGGACCAGCTGCCCTCCACGCACCCGATCATGGCCGAGATCCGCGACCTCGACGACGTCCTCGTCAACTTCGACGGCATCACGTACGCCAAGGGCGCCAGCGTCCTCAAGCAGCTCGTCGCGTACGTCGGCATGGACGAGTTCTTCCAGGGCGTGCAGGCGTACTTCAAGCGCCACGCGTACGGGAACACGCGCCTGTCCGACCTGCTCGGCGCGCTGGAGGAGACCAGCGGGCGCGACCTGACCGCGTGGGCGAAGGCCTGGCTCCAGACGGCCGGCATCAACATCCTGCGCCCGCAGATCGAGACGGACGCGAACGGCGTCATCACGTCCTTCGCCATCCAGCAGGAGGCGCCCGCGCTCCCCGCGGGCGCCAAGGGCGAGCCGACGCTGCGCCCGCACCGCATCGCGATCGGCCTCTACGACCTCGACGACGACAGCGGCAAGCTGGTGCGCGTGGAGCGCGTCGAGCTGGACGTCACGGCCACCGAGCTGACCCAGGTCCCGCAGCTGGCCGGCAAGCGCCGCCCGGCCGTGATCCTCCTCAACGACGACGACCTGTCGTACGCGAAGGTCCGCCTGGACGAGGAGTCGCTCGCGTTCGTCACCGAGCACCTCGGCGACTTCGAGTCGTCCCTCCCGCGCGCCCTGTGCTGGGCCTCCGCCTGGGACATGACGCGCGACGCCGAACTGCCCACCAGCGCCTACCTGGAGCTGGTCCTCTCGGGCATCGGCAAGGAGACCGACATCGGCGTCGTGCAGTCCCTGCACCGCCAGGTGAAGCTGGCCATCGACCT
The DNA here is from genome assembly GCF_045162695.1 of Streptomyces sp. NBC_01003. Classification (NCBI taxonomy): domain Bacteria; kingdom Bacillati; phylum Actinomycetota; class Actinomycetes; order Kitasatosporales; family Streptomycetaceae; genus Streptomyces; species Streptomyces sp. NBC_01003. The sequence goes on along the minus strand of NZ_CP108707.1, from coordinate 6,559,442 downwards.
GTACGCGGCCCCCGTGGGACGCGACGGGGCGCTGGCGAGCTGGACCGAGGCGACGCTGGCGCACCTGCGGGCGGCGGAGGCGGGCAGCGACCACCAGCTGGCGTGGGCCCGCGCGTTCGCGGCGACGGCCCGCACGCCGGAGCAGCTCGACCTGCTCGAGGCGCTCCTCGAGGGCACGCAGACGATCGAGGGCCTGGCCGTCGACACGGAGCTGCGCTGGGCGTTCGTGGAGCGGCTCGCTGCGGTCGGCCGCTACGACGAGCCGGAGATCGCGGCGGAGTACGAGCGGGACCGGACCGCGGCGGGCGAGCGCCATGCGGCGACGGCCCGCGCGGCGCGCCCCACCGCCGAGGCGAAGGCGGAGGCCTGGGCGTCGGTCGTCGAGTCCGACAAGCTCCCGAACGCGGTCCAGGAAGCGGTCATCGCCGGCTTCGTCCAGACCGACCAGCGCGACCTTCTCGCCCCGTACACGGAGAAGTACTTCGCCGCGGTGAAGGACGTCTGGGAGTCCCGCTCCCACGAGATGGCCCAGCAGGTGGCGATCGGCCTGTACCCGGCGATCCAGATCTCCCAGCCCACCCTGGACGCAACGGAATCCTGGCTCACCACAGCCGAACCCAACGCGGCCCTGCGCCGCCTGGTGTCGGAATCGCGGGCGGGCGTGGAGCGTGCGCTTCGGGCGCAGGGGGCTGACGCGTAGTCCGTCACCACCTGGTCCACGAGGGGCGCCCCGCCGCGTGCGGGGCGCCCCTCCCCTTTTGCCGCGTCCTCAGGTCCTGCCGCGTCCTCAGGCCAGTTCGCGGGCGATCGCGAGCATGGTCTGCGTGTGCAGGTTCGTCTGCGCCGTCAGCGGCACCCAGCGGGGCTCGTACTGCCGCTCCATGTCCTCGCACCACTCTCCGACCAGGCCGTCGAGCCGGGCCGCGACGGCCACGTCCGCGGGCGCCGGCCGCTCGCCCAGGGCGCCCCGCGCCGTGCGACGCGGCGGGGCCGAGTGGATGCCCCGCCGCGCTTCGTCGGTCAGGCCTCGGTGCGGCCGTAGCGGTCCCGCAGGGCGTCGCGGCCCGTTTCGGTCAGGGAGCCGTGCAGGCGCATCCGGGCTACGCCGCCGTCCGGGAAGGCGTCCAGGCGTACGTGGGTGGCTATGGCCTGGGCGGCGAGTTTGAAGCGGTGGAGGGTGTCGGGCTGGAGGCGGGTGCGGGGGATGATTTCGAACCATTCGCCCGTGTCGCCGTTGCGGCCGCTCAGGGCGATCCAGCCGGCCGAGTTCCCCTTCAGGTACGCCGTGTCGATCTCCACCGCGCGGATCGCGCCCTGCGCGGCGAGGCGGAAGCGGACCCAGTCGTTCGTGCCGTGCACCCGGCGCCTGCGGTTCTCCCAGCCGTCGTCCATCTTGCGGGACGTGCCGGGCAGGATGATCTGCGTCGGCGAGGAGTAGAACTTGTCGGACGCGTCCTCGTACGTACCGCCGTTGAGGACCGAGAGCAGGTCGAACGTACCGAGTAGATCGAGCCACTCGGGGTCCGGGACCACCTCGCCGTGCACGCGCAGGCGGGCCACACCGCCGTCGGGGTGCTGGCAGAGGCGGAGGTGCGTGTAGCGGCGTTCCGACGTGATCGTGAAGCCGTTCGCCGCGTGGCCGCGCACCGGCGTCGGGGCGATCAGCTCCTCCCACTTCACGTCGGCCGCGGTGACATCCTCGGGGCTCGGGGAACCTTCCACGCACGCCGCCTGGACGCTGATGCGCTGCGGGTAGTTGCCGCGGAAGTGCGCGGTGTCCACGACGATGCCGCGGATCACGCCGGGCGCGCCGAGCCGGACGATCGCCCAGTCGTGGTCCCCGGGTGCGGGGAAGGGGGACTCGGCGGTGCCGCGGCGGCGGCGGGTCTCCCAGCCGTCCATGATCTTGCCCTTGTGCCCGAAGTGCTCGGGGTCGAACACCGCGGGCTCGCGGACGAGGAGGTTCTCGCGCTGGGCGAAGAACTCGTCGTTCGCGGCGATGACTCCCGCGCCCAGGCGCCGGTCGGCGAGGTCCACCAGCTCCGCGTAGCTCTCGGTGTCGCCGAAGTGGCGGTAGTCGGCGTACGGGTCGCCGCCGGAGTAGGGGGCGGCGTCGTTGGCGTGCGGGTCCTCGGGGGCTTCGAGCGGCGTGGCGTCGGATGTCGTCATGCCTCCACTGTCAGACCCGCCGAGCCCTTAGGTCCATCGAAACTTTTCGACAAGTACGTTCAGGTGAGCTGAATGGTCGGGCCCTGACATCAGCGTTCCGCCGCGGCTTCCCTCAACGCTTCCAGCACCCTCGACACCGCCGGCGCCTCCTCCGACCCGCTGCGCACCGCCGCCACCACGTGCCTGACCGGCCGGTCCTCGCCCAGCGCGCACATCACGACGCCCTCTCGGCCCGCCGCCGCCATGCGCGGGACCAGGGCGATGCCCATCCCCGCCTCGACCATCGCCAGGATGGCCGTCCAGCCGGCCGCGCTGTGTGCCTGCTCGGGCACGAACCCGGCGGCCTCGCACGCGGCCCGCGTGATCTCCGACCAGGGTCCGGAACCGCCGAAGATCCAGTGTTCGCCGGCCAGCTCGGCCAGGCGCGGGCCCGCCGCTCCCGCCAGCGGATGCCCGGTGGGCAGTGCCACGTCGAGCGGGTCGGCGAGCAGCGGCACCCGCGTGAACTTGGGGTCCCGCGCGGTGGGCGCGTGCGCGGCGAGCGACAGGGCCAGGTCCACGTCACCGGCCGAGAGCAGCTCGTACGCCTCCGCGGCCTCGGCCTCGCGCACGCGGACCGCGATCCCGGGGTGGGCGGTGCGCAGGGCGCGTACGGCGGGCACCACCAGGGCGGGCACGGCCGTGGAGAACGCGGCGACCCGCACCTCCCCCGACTCGCCCTGCAGATACGCGTCCAACTCCGCGTCGGCGCGCTCCAGTTGGGCGAACACGGCTTCGGCGTGCCGCAGGACGAGGTGGGCGGCGTCGGTGAGGCGTACGCGCCGCCCGTGCGCCTCCAGGAGCGGCACGCCGAGCTGTTTGGCCAGGTTGGTCAGCTGCTGCGACACGGCCGACGGGGTCATGAGCAGCGCCTGCGCGGTGGCCGTGACGGTCCCCCGGTCCCGCAGGGCCCGCAGGATCGCGAGCTTCTTGATGTCCCAGTCGGTGGCGCGCATGGGGTCAACGTATCCGGGTCTCGCCCCGGGCCGCGGAGCCGAGGGCCACCCCCGCCAGGATCAGCGCCATGCACGCGATCTGCAGCCCGCCCATGGCCTCGCCGAGGACCGCGTACGACAGCAGGGCCACGCACACCGGCTGAAGGTAGTAGATGACGCCGGCGCGGGCCGCGCCGATCTGGGCGATCGCCTTGTTCCACGCGAAGAACGCGACGGCGGACGAGACCACACCCACGTACAGGAGGGGCGAGACCGTCGCCGCCGTCGGCTCGAAGCCGCCCTGGACGGCGAGGCTGACGAGGAACACCGGCAGCAGCATCAGCGCGCCGAGCACAAACGTCGCGAAGAGGAACGCGGGCCCGTCCATCTCCTCCGGCCGGCGCCGCAGCAGCGCGCTGTACGAGCCGAAGCAGACCGCCGCGGCGACCACCCACAGGTCGCCCGCCGTGAAGTCCGGCGCCAGGGAGCCCTTGCTGACCAGAAGCAGGACACCCGCGCACGCGATGACCGTGCCGGTCACCCGGCGGGCCCCGAGCCGCGCCCCGCCGAGGCGTTCGTACGCCGCCATCAGGACCGGCGACGCGGCCATGATCATGCCCATGTTCCCGGCGGACGTCGTCATCGCCGCCTGGTTGACGAGCGTGTTGTAGACGGTCACACCGAGCAGCGCGGCGAGCAGCAGGAAGCGCAGGTGGGCGCGGAGCAGGGTCCGCTGCCGCCAGGCGGAGCGCGCCGCGAACGGCGCCACCGCCGCGATCGCGATGATCCAGCGCCAGAACGCGTGCTGGATCGGGGGCACGCTGTCGTGCAGCGCGCGGGAGGTGACGAAGCTGCCCGACCAGACCACCGTGGCGAGCAGCGCGAGCGCGAGGCCGGTGCCGAGCCCGGTGCCCGCGCGGCGCCCGCCTGCTCCTCCGACTCCCGATGCGGCCTTCTCGGCGCTGGTGGTCGTCCGGTCCAGGACCGCCATCCCGTATCCCCTCCTGAGCTGTGATCTCGCTACGACCCGACTACCGTCGCAGCTCCCCACCCGTCAGGTCCATCGAAACTTTTCGGTCATTCTCTTCAGCAGAACTGAAAGGTCGAGAGGGGGAGGGGGAGTCAGCGGCGACCCGGGACGGACGCTGGCCCAGCAGCGTCGCGCCGAACGCCAGCGCCATGCCCACCAGTTGCACCGGCGTCAGCGCCTGCCCGAGCGCCGCCCAGCCGATCACCGCGGCCGTCAGCGGCGAGAGCGGGCCGAGGAACGTGACCTGCGTCGCGGTCAGGCGGCCGATGCCGCGGAACCACAGCCAGTACGCGACCGCCGTGTTGGCGAGCGCCAGGTACACGTAACCCGCGACGGCCCGGCCGTCCAGCGCCGGGGGCGCGCCCTCGACGAGGAAGGCGAGCGGGGCGATGAGGAGGCCGCCGGCCGTGAGCTGCCAGCCGGTGAGCGCCAGGGGGCCCACCCCTTCCGGTCGGCCCCACCGCTTGGTGAGGACCGTTCCTGTGGACATCGACGCCGTGGAGGCCAGCGCCGCCAGCGCGCCGACCGGGTCGAGCGCGCCCGCCGCCTTGAGGACGACGAGGCTGACGCCGAGCGCGGCCGCGATGCCGGTCAACAGCGTGCGCCGTGTGGGGCGTTCACCGAGCAGCAGCGTCGCGAGACCCGCGACGAAGAGGGGGCCGATCGAGCCGACCACCGCCGCCATGCCGCCGGGGAGCCGGTACGCGGAGAGGAAGAGGAGAGGGAAGAACGCGCCGATGTTCAGCGCACCGAGGACCAGGGACTTCCACCACCAGGCGCCGCGCGGCAGCGTGCGCGCCAGCGCCAGCAGAAGGAGGCCCGCGGGCAGCGCCCGCATCAGCCCGGTGAACAGCGGGCGGTCAGGTGGCAGGAACTCCGTGGTGACCGCGTAGGTCGACCCCCAGGAGATCGGGGCCAGCGCGGTCAGCGCGATCACGGCGCCGTTGCGCTTGTTCGCCTTCTCAACGCTGCGCTTGTTCGTCTTCATCGGGCGCCCCCCGCGGCGAAATGGGTTGGAGAAGAAGTAGCTTCGCGGCAAGTAGCTTAGCCGTAAGCTACTTGCCGTCAAGTCACTTCCTTCAAAGTTACTTTCCGCAGAGCTACTTTCTTGCGACCGACCGATCTGGGTCGCATACTCGCCCCATGAGCAGCAGCAAGGACGCCGTCGACGCGATCATCGACCAGTGGGCCGAGGTCAGGCCCGACCTCGACACCACTGCGATGGAGGTCTTCGGCCGCGTCTACCGGATCTCGCGCGCGATGGGCGACCGCATCGACAAGACGTACGCCCGCTTCGGTATCGCACGGGGCGAGTTCGACGTCCTCGCCACGCTGCGCCGCTCCGGCGACCCGTACACGCTCTCGCCGCGTCAGCTCTCGGCGACACTGATGCTGACCACCGGCGGCATGACCGGGCGGCTCGACAAGCTGGAGCGGCGCGGGCTGCTGCGCCGCTCGCCCGACCCGCACGACCGCCGCGGCCTCCAGGTGACCCTCACCGACGAGGGCCGGGCGCTGGTCGACGAGGCGGTCGGCGCCGGGCTCGCCGTGCAGACCGAGGCGCTCGCCTCACTCGACAAGGAGCAGGCCGGCCAACTCGCCGACCTGCTGCGTCAGTTGATGGCGGGCGCACAGCCCTCCTGAAGCCGGACCGCCCCCGATGTCCCGGCGCCGGCCGACTGCCTACGCCCGGAACGAGTACGAGTCGATGCCGTCCGGGATGCCGGCGGAGATGGCGCCGCCGTCCACCGGCTCGTCGTCCGACGCCCAGGCCACGTAGCCGTCGGGGCGCACGAGGAGCGCCGTGCGGCGGTCGTCCGCCCAGTGGGTGACGGTGTAGCGGTCGTCGCCCTTGTCGTGGGCGCCCTCGGGAACGATCAGGACGAACATGCCCTGACGCAGGGCCTCGTAGAGGCGACCCTCCTTGAGCGCGACATCGGGGACGCGGGTGCCGACGAGGCGGTGCGCGCCGCGCGGGGCCGGGTAGGCGACGCCGATGCCGGTGAGCTGGCCGAGCAAGCGGGTGCGGGCGGGGCGGACGCGGCCGAGGAACGTGGTGAGGGCGGCACGAGCCGCAAGCGTCCAGGGGCGGTTGGCCATCGCGAGCCTGACGATGCCGCCGCTGCTGCGCAGGACGGCCTTCCCGACGGGGTGGCGCTCGGCCTCGTAGGTGTCCAACAGCGCTTCTCCCGCACGCCCGTTGACGACGGCGGCGAGCTTCCAGCCGAGGTTGGCGGCGTCCTGGAGGCCGGTGTTCATACCCTGACCGCCGGCCGGGGTGTGGACGTGCGCGGCGTCCCCGGCGAGCAGGACGCGGCCGACCCGGTACGCGGGCGCCTGGCGCTCGTCACTGTGGAAGCGGGACATCCAGCGGGCCTCGTACATCCCGTAGTCGCGGCCGAGGGCGAGGCGGGTGACCTCCTTGATCTCGTCGAGGTCGAGGGGCGCGGACTCGGGGACGTTGCGCGCGCGGTTCCAGCCGATGACACGGTAGTAGCCGTCGCCGAAGGGTGCGATGAAGGCGAAGGCGTCGCCGACGGCGTTGACCGTGAGGACGTTCTCGGGCTCCTCGGCGAGCTTCACGTCGGCGAGGACGACGGAGCGGATCACGGACTTGCCGGGGAAGGGGAGCCCGACGCTCTCGCGTACGGCGCTGCGCATGCCGTCGGCGCCGACGACGTACGCGGCCCGCAGCGCCGTCGACTCACCACCCCCTGTGCGGACTTGGAGCGTCACCCCGTCCGCGTCCTGGGTGAGGCCGGTGACCTCGGTCTCGTACGCGAACTTCACGCCCGCGTCGATGGCGCGCTGCCGGAGGGCGGCCTCGACCTCGTACTGCGGCAGGACCAGGAGGTGACGGAAGCGCGACGGGAGGACGGTCAGGTCGACGGCGAGGCGGCCGAAGAGCTGAAGCCTGTCGAGGGCCTGCCCCTTGGCCTCGATGCCGTCGGCGAGGCCGCGGGCGTCGAGCTGCTCCAGGGTGCGGGCGTGCAGGACGAAGGCCCGGGAGAGGTTGCTGATCTTGTGGGGGCGCTTCTCGACGACGGTGACGGGGACGCCCGCGGCGGCGAGGTCGCCGGCGAGGAGCAGGCCGGTGGGGCCGGAGCCGACGACGATCACGGTGCGAGGAGTGGTGCCGTTCATGGTGGCCTCCTGGTGCCTGCGAGCTCGGTCCGGTCAGGTCCGGCAGCCCATCGCCAACACTTGTTGGCCAACAAGTGTTGGTCAACGTCTGTTGGCAAACTTAGGCGCCCCGCTCTGGACTGTCAACAGGTGTTGGCCTACGTTTGTTGGCATGACAGGAGCCACCCAGCAGGCACGCCGCTCGGACGCCACCCGCACCGCGATCCTCGCGGCGGCCCGCGAGCGCTTCGCCGCCGACGGGTACGAGCGGGCCACGATCCGCGCCATCGCCAAGGACGCGGCGATCGACCCGTCGATGGTGATGCGCTACTACGGCAACAAGGAGGGCCTCTTCGCCGCGGCCATCGACCTCGACCTGCGGCTTCCGGACCCCGAGGAGATCGCGGTCGACGACATGGGCCGCACCCTCGTACGGCACTTCCTCGACCTGTGGGAGGAGAACGAGGTGCTCACCGCGCTGCTGCGGGTGGGCGTCACCAACACCGCAGGCGCCGAGCGCATGCAGGACATCTTCAGGAAGCAGACGCTGCCGCTCGCCCTGCGCGTCTGCCCCGACCCCACCGAGGCCCCGGTGCGGGCCGCGCTCTGCGCGTCACAGGTCCTCGGTCTCGCGCTCACCCGCTACGTGCTGCGCTTCGGCCCCGCCGTCGGGCTCGGCCGCGACGAGATGGTGGAGTGGCTGGCGCCGACCCTCCAGCGCTATCTGACGGCCGAGCGGCCGTAGGACGCCCTGACCGTAGGACGCCCCGGCCGGACGTCGTCTGAACTCCCCGGCCGAGCGACCGCGGAACGGACCGGGAACGCACCGAGGGCGCCCTCGGTGCACGGTGCACACGAGGACGCCCTCGACAAAGACGTAAGTGAGAGGTGCGGTGGTCAGCCCTGCTTCTGCGGCTTGCGGGACTTGTCACCGACGATCACGAGGCCGGCGATCACCAGGAACAGCACGATCGGCGCCACGACATAGAGGCCAAGGGTCTCGATGACGGAGAGGCCCTTACCGGGGTCGTCGCCGTCGTCGCGCGCCAGCGCGAGCGCGGGGGACGTCATGAGCAGCATCATCAGCGTCGTACCGGCAGCCAGGGCGCCGGCGCGCAGGGCGTTCTTCTTGTCCACGGTGCCAACGTAGCGAACACCTAAACGGGCCGCGCGCCCGGGGGTGCCGTACGGGGCAGTCCGGACCGCAGGACCTCGATCAGCGCGTGCGCCCTCGGCGAGGCCGTGAGCCCTTCGAAGGTGACCGGACGGCCGGTGGCGTCGGCGACCGGGAGCCGCCAGTTCGGGTACTCGTCCGAGGTCCCCGGCAGGTTCTGCGGGCGCCGGTCGCCGACCGCGTCGGGCAGCCAGACGCCGACCATGCGGGCCGGGGTGCGCAGCAGGAAACGGTGGACGGCACGGATCTCCTCCTCCTCGGACAGGCCCTGTCCCCCGCCGCCGGGCAGCAGTCCGAGGCGCGCGAACAGGGCGGTCCACTCGGCGACTTCCGCCGTGGCCTCGGCCTGTTCCCGCGCGAGCGGCCGCCCGAGGAGGCCGAGGCTGTCGCGCAGCCGTACATGGTCGCCGGTCAGCCGGGCCGCGCTGGACGGCAGGTCGTGGGTGGTGGCGGTGGCCACGCAGTCCGTACGCCAGCGCTCCGGCGGCACCGGGCGGCCCGTGCCGTCCCAGTCGCGCTCGAACCACAGCACGGAGGTGCCGAGCACGCCGCGCGCATGCAGGGCCTCGCGGACGCCGGGCTCGACCGTGCCGAGGTCCTCGCCGATCACCAGGGCATCGGCGCGGCCGGCCTCCAGGGCGAGTACGGCGAGCATCGCCTCCGCGTCGTAACGGACGTACGCCCCCTCGGTCGGCGGCTGTCCGGCCGGCACCCACCACAGCCGGAACAGGCCCATGACGTGGTCGATGCGGACCGCGCCCGCATGAGCGAGCAGGCCGCGCAGGAGCGCGCGGTAGGGGGCGTAGCCGGCGGCGGCGAGCCGGTCGGGGCGCCAGGGCGGCAGGCCCCAGTCCTGGCCACGGGAGTTGAAGGCGTCCGGGGGCGCGCCGATGGACATGCCCGCGGCGAAGATGTGCTGCTGGGCCCAGGCATCGGCGCCCTCCGGGTGCACACCCACGGCCAGGTCGTGGACGAGTCCGACGGGCATGCCCGCGTCGCGCGCGGAGCGCTGGGCGGTGGCGAGTTGGGCGTCGGTGAGCCAGGCGAGGTGGCTGTGGAAGTCGACGCGGTCCATCAACTCGGTGCGGGCGTCGGCCGTTTCGCTGGATCCGGGGTCGCGCAGGGGCTCGGGCCAGGTGTGCCAGTCGGGGCCGTGCCGCTCGGCGAGCGCGCACCAGGTGGCGTGGTGGTCCAGGTCCGCGCCCTGCTCGGCGAGGAAGTCCCAGTAGGCGGCGCGGCGGCCGGGGCTGAGCGGGACGCGCACGACGAGGTCGAGGGCGCGGCGCTTGAGGTCCCAGACGGCGTCGCGGTCGATCAGGGCACCCTTGTGCAGGACTCCGTCGCGCAGCCGGGCGGCCTCGGCGAGCAGCTCGCGCACGCGGTCGCGGTCGGCGTCGGGCAGATAGGCGTACTCCGGGATGTCCTCGACGCGCAGGTGGACCGGGTCGGGGAAGCGGCGGGACGACGGGCGGTACGGGGAGGGGTCGGTGGGTCCTTCTCCGCGGGGTACGGCCGCGTGCAGCGGGTTGACCTGCACGAACCCGGCGCCGGCGGTGCGGCCCGCCCAGGCCGCGAGGTCGGCCAGGTCACCGAGGTCGCCCATGCCCCAGGATTTCGCCGACAGGAGGGAGTAGAGCTGCACGAGCAGCCCGTACGTGCGTTCGCCCGGGGCGCGCACGCGCGGCGGGGCGACGATCAGGTGGGCGTCGGCCGTTGCCCCGTCGGGGGCGGTGGCCCGCAACCGGTGGACGCCGAGGGGTACCGGTCCGGGTGGCCGCCAGTCGTCGACGCGTTCACCCTGCTCGGTGGCCAGCTCGAGCGTCACGCCTTCGGGTAATTCCCGCGCCCAGGCCGGGGCTGCCTCACCGGCCCACAGCACGACCGTCGGCGGCAGCAGCCACGCCGCGGCCTCCGCCTCGCGCGCGACCAGCGCGTCCCGTACGGACTCCGGGGTGCGCGCGTCGACACCGAGGGCGGCGAGGACGGCGACGAGCGCGGCGTCCGGGGCCTCGACCGTGCGGCCGGGGGACGGAGAGTAGGACGGGGCGACCCCGTGCAGCGCGGCGAGCCGGGCCAGCGTCACCTAGACCCCCGAGGCGTCCAGGCCCGCGACCGGACCCGAGGGGGTCGGCTCGCTCGTGAGGGGCGCTACGTCGATGAGGGCGGGCTCGCTGGTCAGCGGCTGCGTGTCGGCGAGGGGCGGCTCGCTGGTGAGGGGCAGTTCGGCGCCGAACGCGAACTCGTCCGGCAGCGGCAGGGCGGGGGCGGGCAGGATGACGTCCGCCTGTTTGGACAGGGCCGAGAGCAGAAGGTGCGCTGATGCGGCCATGAAGGCCTCCTTTTCGCGGTTCTTCGCGGGTCTTGTCGTCGATCTTTTCGTGGGCGACGGTCTCGGCAGCTCTACCCAGCGAACGCGGCGGCAGACATGAACGGCCCGACAACGTGTTACTGGTCACATTCTGTTCCATGGGCGGGACTCGGCCGGTGAGCGGCGCGAATCACCCCCCTCCCGCCACTCCCGGCCGGGCAATTGCGGCACAACGGCCACTCCCGTTGACACTCCGACCCGGCAAATGGTGGGCTCGGTTGCCACCCTGGGACACCCATGACCGGTCCCACCACCGAGCCGAGACCAACGAGGAGTGAGCCGTGCAGCTCCGGCGCCACAGGAAGGGGGCGGCGGCCATCGCTGTCGCCGTCATCGCCAGTGCGCTCGGGGGAGCCTCCGGAGCGGTGGCGGCCCCGCCCGGGCCCACGCTCTCCACGGGTGACCGGGACAGCGACACGGGAACGCCCGCGGTGTGGCCCCGGCCGCAGTCGCTGCGTACCGCCTCCGGCGCGGAGTCCGTGACCGTGACCGACGAGGTCGTCCTCGTCACCGGCCGCGGCGCCGACCGGTACGCGGTGGACGCGCTGCGCACCGTGCTGCGCGGGGCAGGCGCCCGGCACATCACCGAGGTCGACGACGAGAAGGCCGTGCCCGGCGGTCCCGCGCTCGTGGTGCGGATCGGCTCCGTGGCCGCCGGGACCGCGTCCGGTGACGGCTGGGGAGCGGCGGACGCCCGCCCCGGCCGCGGACAGGGCCTCGAGACGGCGCTCGGCGCTCTCGGCGCATCGGCCCGCAAGGACCTGCCGTCCGGCGGGTACCGGCTCGCCGCCGGGCGGACGGACGGCAGGGACACCGTCGCCATGGAAGGCGTCGGCGACGACGGCCTGTTCCACGCCGTGCAGACGTTCCGGCAGCTGGTGAACGGGCGGAAGGTCGCCGGGGTCGTCGTGCGCGACTGGCCGGGGACGGCCGTGCGCGGCATGACGGAGGGCTTCTACGGAACCCCGTGGACCCGTGAACAGCGGCTCGACCAGCTGGACTTCATGGGACGCACCAAGCAGAACCGCTATCTGTACGCGCCGGGCGACGACCTGTACCGGCAGGCGCGGTGGCGCGAGACGTATCCGGCCGACCAGCGCGCGGACTTCCGGGCCCTTGCCGAACGGGCACGCGCCAACCACGTGACGCTGAGCTGGGCCGTGGCGCCCGGGCAGGCCATGTGCATGTCGTCGGACGACGACGTCAGGGCCCTGAACCGCAAGCTCGACGCCATGTGGGCGCTCGGCGTGCGGGCGTTCCAGCTGCAGTTCCAGGACGTGTCGTACAGCGAGTGGCACTGCGAGGCGGACGCGAAGACGTTCGGCTCGGGGCCGAAGGCGGCGGCGCGGGCGCAGGCGCGCGTGGCGAACGCGGTGGCGCGGCACCTCGCCGCGCGGCACCCGGGCGCGGGGCCGCTGTCGCTGATGCCGACGGAGTTCTACCAGGACGGGTCCACGGAGTACCGCGAGGCGCTCGCGGGCGGGCTCGACGACCGGGTCGAGGTGGCGTGGACGGGCGTCGGCGTGGTCCCGCGCACGATCACCGGGCGCGAACTGGCGGACGCGCGGGCCGCGTTCGGCTCCGGACACAGCCTCGTCACGATGGACAACTACCCGGTCAACGACTACGCGCAGGACCGCATCTTCCTCGGTCCCTACACGGGCCGCGAGCCCGCGGTGGCGACGGGTTCGGCGGCGCTGCTCGCCAACGCGATGGAGCAGCCCGCGGCCTCCCGCATCCCGCTGTTCACGACGGCGGACTACGCGTGGAACCCGCGCGACTACCGCCCGCAGGAGTCCTGGAAGGCCGCGCTCGACGACCTGGCGGGCGGTGACGCGCGCACCCGTGAGGCACTCGCCGCGCTGGCGGGCAACGACGCGTCGTCCGTGCTCGGCGAGGACGAGTCCGCGTATCTGAAGCCGGTGCTCTCCGGCTTCTGGGACTCCCGTACGAAGGTGCTCACCGACCGCGCGCGGTACGAGGCGGCGGCGAAGAAGCTGCGGGACGCGTTCACCGTGATGCGGCGAACGCCGGAGCGGCTCAAGTCGACGCCGGTGGACGCCGAAGTGCGGCCCTGGAGCGACCAGTTGGCGCGGTACGGGGAGGCCGGGGAGACGGCCGTCGACATGCTGAATGCGCAGGCCCGCGGTGACGGGGCGGCGGCATGGCGGGCGGCGCGGCTCCTGGAGCGACAGCGCGCCGGGCTGGAGTCCCGTCAGGTCACCGTCGGCAAGGGCGTGCTGGACCCGTTCCTGGACCGGGCGCAGAAGGCGTACGCGGCGTGGGCGGGGACGGGTCGCGCGGACGCGACGCGTGACGGGGAGGCGAAGCTGCCGCGGGCGCGGCGGCTCACGGCGGTGACGGTCCTGGCGGACCCCGGCACGCAGGGCACCGTGCAGGTCCATGTGCCGGGCGAGGGCTGGAAGTCCGTCGGCACGCTCACCGACAGCGGGTTCACCGAACGCAGGCCGAAGGACGTAAGGGCGGACGGGATCCGGGTGTCCGGCGCCTCGAAGGGTGCCGTGCGCCATGTCGTCCCCTGGTACGCGGACTCCCCCGACGCCTCGTTCGAGCTGGCCCGCACGGAGCTGGACGCGGAGATCGGCGGCGGCGCGCGGCGGGTCACGGCACGCCTGACACCGCAGCGGCCCGGCTCCGTGGAGGGGCGCCTCAGCGCGGAGGGCCCGCACGGCATCGAGGTGACGCTGCCCGCGCAGGCCTCGCTCCCGCGCGGCACGCAGGTGAGCGCCCCGGTCGACATCACGGTCCCGGAGGGCACTCCGGCGGGCACGTACGACGTGCCGGTCAGCTTCGACGGCACGACGCGCACGGTGTCGGTGCGGGCGTACCCGCGTACGGCGGGCCCGGACCTGGCCCGCGAGGGCAGGCCCTCGTCCTCGGCCGACGAGACCACGGACTTCCCGGCGTCGGCCGCGAGCGACGGCGACCCGGAGACCCGCTGGTCGTCGCCCGCCGAGGACGGCGCCTGGTGGCAGGTCGAACTGGCGAAGCCGGTACGCCTCGGCCAGGTCGTGCTGACCTGGCAGGACGCGTACGCGAAGGGCTACCGGATCCAGACGTCCGCCGACGGCAGGTCGTGGCGCACGGCGGCGACCGTGAAGGACGGCCACGGGGGCCGCGAGTCGGTCCGCATGGACGCCCGCGACACCCGCTTCGTCCGGGTCCAGGGCGACAAGCGGGCCACGCGGTACGGCTATTCGCTGTGGTCGGTGGAGGCGTACGCGGTCGCGGACTGACGCGAGCGGGCCGGCGTACGCCTGCCGCCGTTACTTCGCCAGGTTCGGCGGCGTGATCGGGGAGGCCGCGAGGGACTGCGGGGACGTGCTCGACGCGTAGGCGGACGGGGCCGAGACGCCGGCCGTCGGGTCGGCGGTGGCCTCGTCGGCGACCTGCAGGGGCAGGCGGCCCACGATGCGGATCCCGGCCTCGTCGAAGGCCAGCTTGATGCGCCAGCGCAGCTCGCGCTGCACGGTGAGGGACTTGCCGGGCATGGTCTTCGCCGAGACGCCCACGACCATGGAGTCGAGAAGCACGCTGTCCAGGCCGAGGACCTCGACCGGGCCCCACAGCATCTCGTTCCAGGGCTCGTCCTTGCTCATGGCGACGCCGACCTCGGTCAGGGTCTCCTTGACCTTGACCAGGTCCTCGTCCGAGCGGACGGTGACGTCGACACTCGCGGTGGCCCAGCCCTGCGACAGGTTGCCGATGCGCTTGACCTCGCCGTTGCGGACGTACCAGATCTCGCCGTCGGCGCCCCGCAGCTTGGTGACGCGCAGGCCGACCTCGACCACCTCGCCCGAGGCGACGCCCGCGTCGATGCTGTCCCCGACGCCGTACTGGTCCTCGAGGATCATGAAGACGCCGGACAGGAAGTCCGTGACGAGGTTGCGGGCGCCGAAGCCGATCGCCACACCCGCGACGCCCGCCGAGGCGAGCAGCGGGGCCAGATTGATCTGGAACGTGCCCAGGATCATCAGGGCGGCTGTGCCGAGAATCACGAAAGAGGCGACCGAGCGCAGCACGCTGCCGATGGCCTGCGAGCGCTGCCGACGGCGCTCCACATTGACCAGCAGGCCCCCGAGCGCCGTGCCGTCGACGGCCTGCGCCGTGCGGTTCATGCGCTCGATGAGCTTGGTGATGGCGCGCCGGATGGCCACTCTCAGGACCGCGGCGACGACGACGATGAGCAGGATGCGCAGGCCTATACCCAGCCAGGTGGACCAGTTCTGCCCGACCCAGCTGGCGGCGTTGGTGGCCTGTTCCTGGGCGTCCTTGAGTGTGGTCGGGTCCGAGGATGGGTCGGACGCCGACAGGACGGACAAGATCACGGCTGAAACCTCCAGGCATAGCGGCCGCCCGCGAAAGACGAAGTTACGGGCAGACCCACCACACTAACGGGGCATTGTGTGTGGATCGTTGTCTTGTTCGAGGGAGAGGCCGTCCTCACCTGGGGATGAAGGGGGTGTGGTCGAAAACACTCCCAGCCCGTTACCGGGACATGGTGGCGCTTGAGCAGGCCATGAGGGGAAACTGACTACAGATCGTCCCGGCGCGAGCCACGCGCCGCCGGCGTACAAGGAGGCATCCGTGCCGCATGTCCTGGTCCTCAACGCGTCGTACGAGCCACTCGGCGTCGTACCGCTCCGCCGCGCGCTCGTTCTGGTCCTCGAGAACAAGGCCATGTGCCTCGAGGAGTCCGGCGCCTATATGCACAGCGCAACCTGTACTGTCCCTGCACCCAGCGTGGTCCGCCTCAAGCGGTTCGTCCGGGTCCCTTACAGGGGGCCCGTTCCTCTGACCCGGCGGGCGCTGTTCGCCAGGGACGGCGGGCGGTGCATGTACTGCGGTGGCGTCGCAACCAGCGTCGACCACGTCATTCCCAAGAGCCGCGGCGGCCAGCACGCGTGGGAGAACGTGGTCGCGTCCTGCCGCCGCTGCAACCACGTCAAGGCCGACCGTCACCTGGTCGAGATCGGCTGGCGCCTGCGGCACAAGCCGGCCCCGCCGACCGGGCTCGCCTGGCGCATCATCGGGACCGGGCATAGGGACCCGCGCTGGCTGCCGTACTTGCAGCCGTTCGGCGCGGACGAGGCACTGGCCCGGATCGAAGGCATTTCCGCCTGACCATCGATCCGGGTCCTTGTTTTCACCGGTACGTTCTGCGGGCTCCGCAGGACGTACCGGCCTGGCTGTTGCCCGCCTCAGTGCCCGGCCCGTGCGCCCCGTCGGGCGTAGAGCGCGCCGCCGAGCACGAAGAGCGTGAGCGCCGCGGCCCAGGCACCGCGCTGCGGCCCCGTCTGCATGGGCCAGGACAGGACCGTCGCCTCCCGCATGCGGGGTGACGAGAACGACAGATAGACGGTCGAGAAGTACAGCATCGCGGGCAGCCAGCTGAGCCGCGCCCCGATGACGACCGCCGCGAGGGCCGTGATGCCGGTGGCTCCGAGGACGTTGCGGGTCATCGCCGGGGCCCCGTAGACGTGTGTGTCTCCCGGCACCGCGAGGGCGAGGACGGCCGCCGCGAGGCCGGTGAGGACCAGCAGATGGCCAAGCCGCCGTCGCCACCAGGGCCGTACCGCCGTGCGGTCCAGTTCTTCCGCGTGCTGATGGAGGCTGGTGCCGATCGCGGCGGAGGTGAGCAGCGGGGCCAGGGTGAGGAGGGGGACGCGGCGGTACGGGTCGAGGAACGCGTCCTGCCGGGTCCCGGCCCACAGGGTGAAGAGCGCCGCGCACAGGAACATGAGGAGCGTGAGGGGCAGGCCCCGCGAGCGGGCGTAGAGAGCCAGGGGTGCACTCACAGTGACGGGACCTCCTTCGGATCGGGGGCGCAGTCGCGGGCGGTCGCGAAGTAGCGGCTCAGCCAGGCGCGGCGCGTCTCGGGGGACATCGCCTTGAGGTGGTCCAGAGCCGCCTCGTCGGCGCGGTACGCGGCGCGCCGCTGCTTGTCGCCGCGAGACTCGGCGAGGTGGATCTGCTCCCACAGCGGGTTGGGGGCCAGCCAGCGCAGGACCGCCCCGTCGGTCCGGTCGATCCGTGGGTCCTGGTTCTTCGGCATGGGGCAGTCATCGCGTACGAGCTTCTGGGCGGCCTCCCACGCGTACTGCTGCGGGTCGGTCAGCTCGCCGCGCACCACACCCCAGCCGATCGGTGTGAGGTCAGGCAGCTCGGCCTCGTCCTCGTGCGGCCTGCCCGGCAGGTTCTCGAAACGGACCGGCAGGTTCTGTACGCCGTCGAGGCGGCCCATGAGCCCCGAAAGGGCGTCCGACACCTTGGGCAGCATCCCCGGGTAGGCGGCGCTGACGCAGAGGCGCGGAGTGGAGTCGTCGCACACCTGGCGCTGGGTGAGGGGGTTGCGCTGCCACATGGATTCCCCGCTCTGTACGAGGACGGTGGCCGCGGCGAGTGCGGCCACCAGGGGGACGAGAGCGGTGGCGCGACGGCGCGCCGTGTGCGCGAGGACCGCCGTCAGGGCGAGTGCGCTCCCCCACAGGGCGAAGACGAGGGGCTGCCACCACACGGGCACCGTGGTGCTGCCGAGCGGGAACCCTCCGGCGGGCCCGACGAAGCGGACGGCGGAGTCGGCAGTGGAGGCGAGGCCGAACAGGACGTAGCCGCCCAGGGCGAGCACCGGGGCCGCGAGTCGCCACGGCACCGTCCGGCCCGCCACATGCCCGAGCAGTGCGCACGCGCCGACCGTCAGCGCGTCGCCGAGGAGCACGAGCGGCAGGGGGTGTCCGGCGGACGTGTAGGGCAGGCTGGCCAGCAGCGAGCCGACGGCCGCGAGGGCGTATCCGCCCATCACCCACAGCGCGACGGGCAGCGCGCAGACCATGAACTGTGCCAGCGGGCCCCGCGGCATCGACGCCCTCAGCTCGCCCATCCGCGTCCGGCGCTCCCGCCCGCCCTGCCAGGCGCCCGCAGCGAGGGCGAGGGGGACGGTCAAGGCGGCGGCCGCGAGATGCAGGTTGCTCATGGTCTCGGGCCAGCTGCCCTGCCACTGGGCTGCTTTGGACGCCATGAGGCCGCCCACGCTGAGCAGTGCGGCGAGCCCGGACCACGGGGCGAAGCCGCGCAGCAGCTCGGCGCGCAGGGGGTGGCGGGTGCGGCCGGGTGCTTTCGGCGCCGGTGGGGCGGTGGCGGGTGCCTGGACGTCTGTGGTCATCGGCCCGCTCCGGCCGTGGCCGCGCGATGGCCTCGGAGGGCGGCCGTGTAGCCGCGTTCGGTGGCGTTGCCGTCGGCTTCGTCGCCGTCCGTGCCGAGGGCGGCGAGGGACGCGGGGGTGCCGCGGTAGGCGATCCGGCCGGTCTCGATCAGCGTCACCTGGGTGCAGGCCGCCGCGACGTCCTCCACGAGATGGGTGGAGACGATGACGGTGGCTCCCAGACCCAACTCGCGGAGCAGCGAACGGAATTCGACCCGCTGCTCGGGGTCGAGGCCGGCGGTCGGCTCGTCGAGGAGGAGCACCAACGGGTCGTTCACGATGGCCTGCGCGATCCCGACGCGGCGCACCATGCCGCCCGACAGGTTCTTGATCTTCGCGTCGATACGGTCCGTCAGGCCGACGCGCTCGACGGCCCGCTCGACCGCGTCGGGCGTGAGCGCGGCGGGCATCTCCTTCAGCCAGGCGACGTACGCGACGAACTCGCGCACGGTGAAGCCCGGGTAGTAGCCGAAGTGCTGCGGCAGATAGCCGAGTTGGCGTCGGGCCGTGCTGCGCTCGCGCGGCTTGCGCAGGTCGCCGCCGAGCATCTCCACCCGGCCGCCGGTGGGTTCGGCGACGGTGGCGAGCACCCGGATGAGGGAGGTCTTGCCCGCGCCGTTCGGGCCGAGGAGGCCGTGGACGCCGGGGCCGAACTCGAGGTCGACGCCGTCGAGCGCGGGGGCGGGGGCCTTGCGGTGCCGGACGGTCAGTCCGGTCACTCGAATCGTGCTCACGCCTTCTCCAGGTGGTCGTATGCGGAGCGGCAGACGGCGAGGACAGCGCCGGACAGCGCTATGGCGGCCGCCCAGCCCGCTTGTGCCGCCGCTCCGTCGAAATAGAGGGAGATCTGTTCGGTGAGCCGTTCCGTGAGGCGGCCGGGGCTGTCGCCGCGCGCGGCCGTGGGCACCACGAGTGCGAGCAGCCAGCCGCCGCCGACGAGGAGGGTCGCGGTGCGGCAGCCGAGGAACGCGGTGAGCGCCAGCGACGCGAGCGTCAGGGCGAGTCCCGGCAGCAGCCAGGCGGCGGCGCCGGGCACCCGTGTCTCGTACGGGACGGGCCCGCCGTGGCCCGCGCTCATCGTGCCGGGCAGCAGCAGCCCCGCAGCGGTGAGCAGCGGGACGCAGACTGCGAGGACGGCGGCCGCGCGCGTCAGGAGCAGCCGCAGCCCGCCCGAGGGCGAGGTGGCGGCGAGCTCGTACGCCGGGTCCGCGTGCCGCCCGTAGGACAGGGCGATCCCGGCGACCGGCAGCACGGGGGCCAGGGCGAGCAGCAGGGGCCGGGCGGCCTCGTACCCTCCGGCCTTCCCCAGCCCGACGGCCCCCGCGGCGACGAGCAGCAGGGCCAGGGCCCAGGGGCCGCGCAGCGCGGGTCCCGCGGCCCACAGGAGCCGCCCACGTCGCGGGCGGTGCGGCCCCGTCGGCATGGAGTGGCCCTGCGGCGACGCGGCCCCCTCGACGGCGGTCGGCAACTCCGCCTGAATATCGGCGAGTACGGCCGCGCGGATCTCCGCCAGTTCGGTCCCGGCGGTCCCGGCCCGTACCGCCCGGGACACCCGCGTGGCGCACGCCCCGCAGCTCTCCAGATGCTTCTCCACGGACCAGTCGTCCGTCTCGGTCAGGAGCCCGTCCGCGTAGCGCGCGGCGAGTTCCTCGCCGACGTGCCAAGCCGATCCGTGCCGTTCGCCGCTCATGCGGTGCCTCCCATCGGCGTCAACTGGCCGAGTGCGATGCGCAGTTCACGCCGTGCCCGCATCGCCCGGGTCTTCACGGTGCCTTCCGGTATGCCGAGCAGGCGGGCGGCCTCCCGGGTCGTCAGACCGTCGACGACCGTGGCGCGCAGCACTTCACGCAACTCGGGCGAGATACGGCCGAGCGCGGTGCCCACATCGCCGTACTCAAGCCCGTCGAGCACGTGCTCCTCGACGGAAGGGACGTCGGCCGTGGGTGCGTACGCGATCTGCTCGGTGCGCTCCTGAACCCGTCGTGCGTCGACGAGCCTTCGTGCGGCGATCACCCAGAGCCAGCCACCGGCCTCCGCGCCCCGGTGCGAGGCGGCGGAGCGCCACACGGTGACGAAGGTGTCCTGCAGTACTTCGCGGACGACTTCGGGATCCGCGCACCGCCGGCTGAGCCGCGCGTGCAGCCATCCGGCGTGCCGGTCGTAGAGCGCGGCCATCGCGGCGGAGTCCCCGCCGGCGACGGCGCGCAGCAACGCCGCGTCCGAGTCGTCGTCTCCCTGGCCCCCCATGGGGCGGAACAGTCTCACAACCCCTCTATCGACGGCGCGCGCCGCTTCGGTTCACGGGGCGGGCTCGACCGGGACAACGACTTGGCCACCGCCCGGCCGCACCCTATTGACGCCGCCTTCACCCACGGCTTACGTTCCTCGCACCCAATAGGAAACCTTCCTAACAGTGCTGCGAGGAGACAGGTCATGGCCGGTACGGCCCCGGGAACCCCCGGTACCCCGAGCGTCCTGCGCGCCATGAACGACCGCGCGGCCCTCGACCTCCTCGTCGCGCACGGCCCACTGACCCGCACCCGGATCGGGGAGCTGACCGGACTGTCCAAGCCCACCACCTCCCAGTTGCTCAGCCGGCTGGAAGCGGTGGGCCTGGTGCGCACCACGGGCAGCCAGACCGGCCGGCCCGGGCCGAACGCCGTGCTGTACGAGATCCACCCCGGCGCCGCCCACATCGTGGCCGTCTCCGCGGACCCCACCGGGATCACCGCCGTGGTCGCCGACATCGCCGGCGCCGAGCGCGGCCGCTGCCGTATCGAGGCCGTCGCCGTCGCCGACGACGTGCGCAACCGCACCGCCCAGCTCGTCGCCGAGGCCTTCGACGGCGCTCTGCGGCGGGCCGGGCTCGGCCACGACGACATCACGGCCACCGTGATCGGCACCCCCGGCGCCATCGACCCGCACACCGGCCAGCTCCGGTACGCCCCGCATCTGCCGGGCTGGCACTCGCGCACCCTGCTCGCCGAGCTCGCCGAGGTCCTCGGCACCCCGGTCTCCATCGAGAACGACGTCAATCTCGCCGCCATCGCCGAGCAGTACGAGGGCGCGGCGCAGGACCACGACGACTTCGTGCTGGCCTATGTCGACGAGGGTGTCGGCGCGGCGATCGTGCTCGGCGGCGTGCTCCTGCGGGGCGCGACCGGCGGCGCGGGCGAGATCGGCTACATGCCGCTGCCCGGCGCCCCGCTGGCGCGCGGCGGCGAGGAGGAGATCGCCGGCGAGGACGCGGGGGGCGGCTTCCAGAGTCTGGTCGCCGCGCCCGCCGTGCGGCTGCTTGCCGGGGGCGCCAAGGACCTCGGCGAGGCCCTCGCCGACCCCGCCGTGCTCGACGAGGTGGCCCGCCGCCTGGCCACCGGGCTCGCCGCCGTCGTCGCCGTCGTCGACCCCGAGCTCGTCGTCCTGTCGGGACAGGTGGCCCAGGCCGGCGGCGAGGCGCTGCGCGTCCGCGTCGAAGACGAACTCACCGGGCTCGCCCTGCCGCGGCCCCAGCTGCGTATCAGCGATCTCGACGACGACCCGATCCTCACCGGCGCCCTGCGCTCGGCGCTGACCCAGGCCCGCGACATCGTCTTCGACACCAGCAACGTCTGACCCCGCTCCCCTCCCCCTCCCCCACCTTTCGTCACTTCCTCCAACTCCCGTACAGGTAAAGGATGTTCGCCATGCCGCGATGGCGTATACCCCTGCGCGCGCCCGTAGCGCTCGCCGCGGCCGGACTGCTGCTGTCCGGCTGCGCCAACCCGAGTGTCGGCAGCGCCGACGACGACCCGACGAAGCCCGTGACGCTGAAGTTCTGGCACGGCTGGTCGGCCCCCGGCGAGGTGAAGGCGATCAACGACTCGATCGCCCGCTTCGAGAAGCTCCACCCGAACATCAGGGTGGAGTCCACCGAAAACGTCACGGACGCCACCATCAACCAGGCGCTGCGGGCCGGTGGCGACAAGGCACCCGACGTGGTGACCTCGTTCACCACCAACAACGTGGGCCAGTACTGCGACTCCGGCATGTGGGCGGACCTCGACCCGTTCATGAGGAAGAGCGGCCTCGACAAGGCGAAGGTCTTCCCCAAGACCCTCCTGGACTACACGAGTTATGACGGCAACCAGTGCGCCCTGCCGCTGCTCGCCGACGCCTACGGGATGTACTACAACAAGGACGCGTTCAAGGAGGCGGGCATCGGCCGGCCGCCGCGGACCATGTCCGAGTTCGAGGCCGACGCAAAGAAGCTCACGAAGCGCGCCGGCAGCTCCTACAAGCGCGTCGGCTTCATGCCGAACTTCCGCCTTTACCAGAACAGTCCCGACCGGCTCTTCGCCCAGTGGGGCCCCACCTACTTCGACGCCAAGGGCGACTCGCGGCTCGCGAAGGACCCGGCGACGTACAAGTTCTTCGACACCGCCCACAAGCTCGTCGAGGCGCAGGGCGGCTACAACGCCCTGGAGCGCTTCCGCACGTCCTTCGGTGACGAGATGTCCACACAGAACGCGTTCATGAACGGCAAGCTGGCGATGCATCTCGACGGTGAGTGGCGCGGCCTGATGATGAACGAGGCCAAGGTCGGCTTCGACTGGGGCGTGGCACCGCTGCCGGTCCCCGACGACCAGGCCGAGACGTACGGGCGCGGCTATCTCACCGGCACCGTCGCGGGCATCGCGCACAGCAGCAAGCACCAGAACGCGGCCTGGGAGCTGGTGAAGTTCCTGACCGCCGACACCGATCAGGTCGTCAGCTTCGCCAACGCGATCCACAACGTGCCGTCCACGTTCGCCGCCCTCAAGTCGCCGAAGCTGGACGCCGATCCGACGTTCCGCACCTTCCTGGACATCGCGCAGAACAAGTACAGCCAGGTCATGCCGCCCTCCACCAACGGCGGCATGTACGTCACCTCGCTGCAGGACTTCTCGTACTCGGTCGAGGCGGGCAAGGTCCACGACCTCGAGAAGGGTCTGCGCGAGCTCGACCGGCAGATCGACGCCGACACCCTTCAGTCGAAGAGCTGAGGAGCGGGAGTCCCATCAT
Source organism: Streptomyces sp. NBC_01003 (assembly GCF_045162695.1). Taxonomy (NCBI): domain Bacteria; kingdom Bacillati; phylum Actinomycetota; class Actinomycetes; order Kitasatosporales; family Streptomycetaceae; genus Streptomyces; species Streptomyces sp. NBC_01003. The sequence continues at coordinate 6,536,342 of NZ_CP108707.1, read as the reverse complement.
GGCCTTGACACTGTCCAATCCCGCGCGACGCAGACTGCGTACGCTCGGCTTCCTCTCCCCCTGGCTGATCGGCTTCAGCGTCTTCTTCGCGTACCCGCTGATCGCCACCGTCTACTTCTCGTTCATGCACTACAACCAGATCCAGAAGCCCGACTTCGTGGGGCTGCGGAACTGGAAGTACGTCTTCGAGCAGATGCCGCTGTTCGGTCCCGCCCTGTGGAACACGCTGTGGCTGGTCGTCGTGATGGTGGCCCTGCGGGTGGTCTTCGGGCTCTCCCTCGGACTGCTCATCACGAAGATCAAGACCGGCGCCGGCCTCTTCCGTACGGCCTTCTACCTGCCTTACCTGGCCCCGCCGGTGGCCGCGACCGTCGCCTTCGTCTTCCTGCTCAACCCGTCGACAGGACCGGTCAACGAGGTTCTCGCGCACATCGGCATCACCGGACCGAACTGGTTCAACGACGCCGCCTGGGCCAAGCCGTCCCTGGTGATGCTCTCGCTCTGGGGCATCGGCGACCTGATGGTGATCTTCATGGCCGCGCTGCTCGACGTACCCAGGGAGCAGTACGAGGCCGCGGAGCTGGACGGCGCGGGCGCCTGGTCGAAGTTCCGGTACGTGACCTGGCCGTCGATCACACCGATCGTCATGTTCGCCGTCGTCACCGGCGTCGTGCAGACCATGCAGTACTACACGCAGGCCCTGGTCGCCGGAAAGATCGCCTCCGGCGTCTCCATCGGCCCCGGCAGCGTCATCCAGCCCGGCTACCCGGACCACTCGACGCTCACCGTCCCGCAGCTCGTCTACTCGATGGGCTTCCAGAACTTCAACACCGGCGCGGCGTGCGTCCTCTCGCTCGTGCTCTTCGCCATCGCCATGGCCGTGACCATGCTGCTCATGCGCAAGCGCTCGGGCCTGCTCGCGGCGGAGGACTGATCAAGATGACGTCTACGACACTCAGCCCCACCCCCACTCCGACCGCTGCTCCCGCGGGCGTCTCGCGTCAGCGCGGCCCCGCCGCCGCACGCGCCCGCCGCAAGCGCGTCCTGCACTGGATCGCCGTGCACAGCGTCGCGATCGCCGTCGCGCTGCTGTTCGTCCTGCCGTTCGTGTTCGTCTTCCTGACGTCCGTGATGAGCGACAGCCAGGCGATGAGCGGCGACCTGTGGCCGGACTCCTGGCACTGGGAGAACTACAAGGCCGTCTTCGAGACCGACGGCTTCCTCGACTGGTGGAAGAACTCCCTGCTCTACGCGGGCCTCGGGACGCTGTTCACCGTGTGCTCGGCGATCCCCGTCGCGTACGCGCTCGCCAAGTTCCGCTTCCGCGGCCGCCGGACGGCGATGATCCTCGTCATCTCGACGATGATGCTGCCGCCGCAGGTCATCGTGATCCCGATGTATCTGGTGTGGGCCCAGCAGTTCCATCTGTCGGGCACGCTGTGGCCGCTGATCATCCCGATGGCGTTCGGCGACGCGTACTCGATCTTCCTGCTGCGTCAGTTCCTCCTGACGATCCCGAAGGAGTACATCGAGTCGGCGAAGGTCGACGGCTGCGGTGAGCTGCGGACCCTGCTGAAGATCATCGTGCCGATGGCCAAGCCGGGCATCGCCGCGATCGCGCTGTTCCAGTTCTTCTACTGCTGGAACGACTACTTCGGGCCGCAGATCTACGCGGCCCAGAACCCGGCGTCGTGGACGCTGTCGTACGGCCTCGAATCCTTCAAGTCCGCACACAGCGTCAACTGGAACCTGACGATGGCCGCGACACTCCTCGTGATGGCGCCGGTCTGCATCGTCTTCTTCTTCGCACAGAAGGCCTTCGTCGAAGGCGTCACCCTCACCGGAGTAAAGGGCTGAGAACCGATATGAAGCTCGCTGTGGTCGGCGGAGGCTCGACCTACACACCCGAACTCATCGACGGATTCGCGCGACTGAGGGACACCCTGCCGATCGAGGAGCTCGTGCTCGTCGACCCGGCGGCCGACCGCCTGGAACTGGTCGGCGGCCTCGCGCGGCGCATCTTCGCCAAGCAGGGCCACCCCGGCGTCATCCGTACGACGAGCGATGTGGACGCCGGTGTCGCCGACGCCGACGCGGTCCTGCTCCAGTTGCGCGTCGGCGGTCAGGCCGCCCGCAACCAGGACGAGACCTGGCCGCTGGAGTGCGGCTGCGTCGGGCAGGAGACGACCGGCGCGGGCGGCCTCGCGAAGGCGCTCCGCACGGTGCCGGTGGTCCTCGACATCGCCGAGCGGGTGCGCCGCGCCAACCCGAACGCCTGGATCATCGACTTCACCAACCCGGTCGGCATCGTGACCCGCGCGCTGCTCCAGGCCGGGCACAAGGCCGTCGGTCTGTGCAACGTCGCGATCGGCTTCCAGCGGAAGTTCGCGCGGCTGCTCGACGTGACGCCGTCACAGGTCCACCTCGACCACGTCGGCCTCAACCACCTCACCTGGGAGCTGGGCGTCCGCCTCGGCGGCCCGGACGGCGAGAACGTGCTGCCGCGCCTGATCGGCGAGCACGGCGACGCCATCGCCGAGGACCTGCACATGCCGCGCGCGATCGTGGACCGCCTCGGGGTCGTGCCCTCCTACTACCTGCGCTACTACTACCAGCACGACGCGGTCGTGCGGGAGATGCGCACGAAGCCGTCGCGCGCCTCCCAAGTGGCCGCGATGGAGCGGGAGCTGCTGGAGATGTACGGCGACCCGGCGCTCGACGAGAAGCCGGAGCTGCTCGCCAAGCGGGGCGGCGCCTTCTACAGCGAGGCGGCCGTGGACCTGGCGGCGTCGCTGCTCGGCGGCGGAGGCTCCCCGTACCAGGTCGTCAACACGTACAACAACGGCACGCTGCCGTTCCTGCCCGACGACGCCGTGATCGAGGTGCAGGCGGCGGTCGACGGCAAGGGGGCGACGCCACTGGCCGTGCCCGCGCTCGACCCGCTGTACGCGGGCCTCATCGCGAACGTCACCGCTTATGAGGACCTGGCACTCGAAGCCGCCCTGCGCGGCGGGCGTGACCGCGTCTTCAAGGCGCTGCTCGCACACCCGCTGGTGGGCCAGATCGACTACGCCGAGCAGCTCACGGACGAGCTGATCGCCCACAACCGGGAGCACCTCGCGTGGGCCTGAGCTCTTCTGTGAACGGCTGGGTGCTGGCGATCGACGCCGGCAACAGCAAGACCGACGTCGCGGTGGTCGCGGCCGACGGCACCGTCGTCGGCGCGGCCCGCGGCGGCGGGTTCCAGCCGCCCAAGGTGGGCATCGAGGCCGCCGTCGACGTGCTCGCCGAGGCCGTCGACCGTGCGCTCACCGAGGCGGGCACGACCACGGTGGGACACGTCTCGGCGTGTCTCGCCAACGCCGATCTCCCGGTCGAGGAAAGGGAGTTGGCGGCGGAGCTGCGCACTCGCGGCTGGGCCGCCTCCGTCGACGTACGCAACGACACCTTCGCCGTCCTGCGCGCCGGGCTCCTCAAGGACTCCGAGCCGCGCGGCGTCGCCGTCGTGTGCGGCGCCGGCATCAACTGCGTCGGGATGCTGCCCGACGGGCGCACCGCCCGCTTCCCCGCGATCGGCAAGATCTCCGGCGACTGGGGCGGTGGCGGCGGTCTCGCCGAGGAGGCCCTCTGGTACGCGGCCCGCGCCGAGGACGGCCGCGGCGGTGCGACCGCCCTGATGCGCTCCCTGCCCGCGCACTTCGGGCTGCCCTCCATGTACGCGCTGATCGAAGCGCTGCACCTGGGCCGCATCCCGGTGCAGCGACGGCACGAGCTGACGCCGGTGCTCTTCGCGACGGCAGCGGACGGCGACCCGGTGGCCCGCGCCCTGATCGACCGCATGGGCGACGAGGTCGTGGCCATGTCCGTGGTGGCCCTGGACCGGCTCGGCCTGCTCGACGAGGAGACCCCCGTGCTCCTGGGCGGCTCGGTGCTCGCCGCGCGCCATCCCCAACTCGACGACCGGATACGGGAGATGCTCACCGCGCGCGCCCCCAAGGCGGTCCCGCGCGTGGTCACCGCCCGGCCCGTCCTGGGCGCGGCACTGCTCGGCCTCGACGCCGTGGGGGCGGACGAGGACGTGCACGCGCGCGTGCGGGCGCACTTCGAAAGCTGACCGAAGTCGTCGGGAACGTTTCGCCGGGACGCGTCCTCTGGAGGGTGTCGGTCACTCATCGCACCTTCCGGAGGACGCACCCATGCCCACCGACCGCACCGCCCGCCGCGCCGCCACTCTCATTGCCTCCGTACTGAGCTGCGACGCCCTGCTGCACCTCTGCTGGTCCACCGGGTCGACCTGGCCGGCGCACGACGTGAAGAGCCTGTCGTACGCCGTCCTGGGCGCGGACGTGCCCTTCACCCCGCCCGTCCTGCTGCCGCTCGCCACCGCCCTGTTCACGGCGAGCGGCGTCGTCGTCGCCCGCGCGCGCCTGGACCGCCCGCACACCCTGCTGCGCCTGGGCACGTGGGCCGTCGCCGCCGGCCTCTCGCTGCGAGGCCTCGCGGGGGTCTACTGGCTCTTCACCAAGGACCCCGAGACCGCGTTCTACTGGCTCAACCTGGGCGCGTACACGCCGCTTTGCGCGGGTCTCGCGGCGGCCGCGGTCAGGGTCGCCCGGCCGGAGCCCGTGACGCACGGGGAAGATGCCGTACGTGTCCGATGACGATGACAGGGCCGCGACCGTACGCCTCGTGCGGGCCGCCCAGCGCGGCGACACCCTCGCCATGGCCACTCTCCTGGACGAACTCGCCCCCTACGTAGGGCGCATCTGCGGACCGATCGCGCTCGACCAGGGCGCCGACGCGGCCCAGGAGGCGCTGGTCGCCGTGTTCCGCTCACTGCGCTCACTCAAGGACCCGGCGGCCGTACGCGGCTGGGTCCGCGCCATCGCCGTGCGCGAGGCGGTCCGCATGGCGCGGCGTTCGGCACTCGCGGTCCCGGCCGACCTGAGCACTCTGCCCGCGCGCGGCGACCACCAACTCGCCGCAGACATACGGGATGTACTGGATCGGCTCTCCCCCGAGCACCGCGCCGTGCTCGTCCTGCGCGACGTGGAGGGTCTCGACGAGCGCGCCGCCGCCGAGCTGCTGGGCGTACGCGTGGGCACCGTCAAGTCCCGGCTGTCCCGGGCCCGTGACACCTTCCGGAAGGCGTGGACCTCATGACCCAGCCCCCTCAGCCACCACAGCGGCCGCAATGGCCCCGGGCGGACCTCGACCCCGTACGCAGACTGCACGCGCTCGCGTCCGGCATCGGCGGCGCCCATGTCACCGAGGGGCGCGTCGACGCCCCGTACGCGCGCGTGTGGGCTCTTCTGAGCGACCTGGAGGGAGAGTTCGGGCGGATCGCACCCGATATGCGGGGGCTGCGTGTGCTGCGCCGCGACGGGGAGCGCGTGGAGGCGCTGGCCATCAGTAAGTACGGGATGCGGGCCCGGCTGCGCGGGGTGCACCGTCCGGGCTGGTGCTGGCTGCAGAGCCGGTTCCTGCTGCTGGGCGTCGCGGCGGCGCCCGACGGGGACGGGACCCGGGTCGCGTTCACCGGCGGGGTACGGGTGCCGGGGCGGGCCGCGCTCGTCCCGGTGGGGGTGCGCCGTGAGGGCCGCCGTAGCCTGGAGCGGCTCACCGCCCTGCTGTGACCGGCGCGCGGGGAGGGAACCGATCGGATTCGTCTCACGTGTTCAAGGGCAGGGGCTGCACGACAGCGTGCGAGGGGGCGGTCCGGTGTGTTCACACGTCGATCCGAACAAGATCCAGTCAATGGCTGTGCGGATGCCGGTCCCTGCGGCAATACTTGCGGCCGTGCACCTTCGCCCGCGCTCCCCGCACGCCGGACGGAAGTGACGGACCGATGACCATGGGGGAGGTCGAGTGAACAGACCGCCGAACGGCAGCGCGGCGCCGCCGGGGACGGTCGGCGCCCCCACGATGCCGTCCGTGCCGCCGCAGGTGCGGCCGCCGCACGCGCAGGGCCCGGAGCCCGCCGCGCCCGCGCGCGGCACCGCGTGGGCGGAGGGCGTCGACCGGGTGCGCGCCGCCGCGACGACGGAGCCGGGGCGCCTGCGCATCATCGGCGCCGTGCTCGCGCTGCTCGTCGTCGCGTTCGGCGCGGTCACGGCCTGGCAGATGACCGACCGCTCGGCCGCCGCGGACGACGTCCTGCACAGCAGCCAGCCCCTGAGCGCCGACGCGGCGGACATCTACCGCTCGCTCGCCGACGCCAACACGGCGGCGTCCAGCGGGTTCCTCGCGGGCGGCCAGGAGCCGGCCGAGACGCGGGACCGGTACGAGAAGGACATCAGGACGGCCGCGGACAAGCTCGTGACGGCGGCGGCGAACTCGGACCCCGACTCCCCCTCCACGGCCGCCATTTCGAAGCTGAACAAGCTGCTGCCGCAGTACAAGGGCCTCATCGAGCGCGCCCGGGCGAACAACCGGCAGGGCTTCCCGCTGGGCGGCGCCTACCTGCGGTACGCGAACGAGACGATGCAGGAGCAGATGCTCCCCGCGGCCGAGGACCTGTACAAGAAGGAGAACGAGCGGCTCCGCTCGGACTACGACAGCGCCACGCCCTACCCCTGGGCCGCGATCGGCCTCGGCGTCGTCGCGCTCGGCGCGCTCGCCTGGGCCCAGCGGCGCAACTACCGCCGCACGAACCGCGTGCTCAACCACGGCCTGGTCGCGGCGACGGCCGCGTCCACGGTCGTCCTCCTCTGGCTCGTCGTCGGCCACAGCGTCGCCCGCGCGGGTCTCCACGAGTCGTACGACCACGGGGTCCGCTCGCTGAACGTGCTGCACGACGCCCGCATCGCCTCCCTCAAGGCGCGGGGCAACGAGAATCTGACGCTGGTCAGCCGCGGCGCCGAGACCGTCGAGGTGAAGGGCGTGGCCAAGGACGCCTTCGACGTGGACTACCAGAACCAGATGAAGACGCTCGCCACGAAGCTCGGGGACGCGACGAAGCTCGCCGACGACAGCAACGGCAAGCGGCCCGTCCTGGCCGCGGGTGACAACATGCGGGTGTGGCAGGACCGCCACAAGGACGCCCGCGAGCAGGACGACGCGGGCAACTACCAGGGGGCGCTCGACAAGGTGATCGGCTCCGCGCACGACAAGCCGACCCGCGAGTGCTTCGACAACGTCGACAAGGAACTGCAGTCCGCCCTGACGCACGAGCAGGCGGAGTTCAAGCAGGCGGCCACCGACGGGCGCGGCGCGATGACGGGGCTCCCGGTGGGCGCCGCCGTGCTCGCCGTCCTCGGCGCGGCGGGCGCCGTGCTCGGCATCGGGCGCAGGCTTTCGGAGTACCGGTGAGAGGGGGCGGGACAGCGATGAGCGCACGGCGTACGCGGATCAGCCTGCGCGGCTGGGGCGGTGTGGCGGCCATGGCGGTCGCCTGCGCCCTGACCGCGGTCTTCGCGCTGCTGCTCCCCCTGACCCGGGGCGCCGGCGGCGACGGCAGCACGGGCGTCGGCGGCCCCGGTCTGGCCACGGGCGTGCAGGCCAGAGCCGACGACTGCACCGAACCGGAGCGCAGCCTCTCGCCGTCCGGGAGCGAGTCGGGGGCGGCGGTCAAGGCCATCAAGAAGCGCGGCTACCTCATCGTCGGCGTCGACCAGAACAGCTACCACTGGGGCTACCGCGACCCGAACAAGAAGTCCAGCGAGCTCGAGGGCTTCGACATCGACCTGGCGCACGAGATCGCCCAGAAGATCCTCGGCGACCGCGACCTGATCCGGTTCCGCGCGATCCCGACCAACCAGCGCATCCCGGCGATACAGCACGGGAACGTCGACATGGTCGTCCGCACGATGACGATCAGCTGCGAGCGGCTCAAGGACGTCGCCTTCTCCACGGCGTACTTCCAGACCGGGCAGCAGGTCCTTGCGCCCAAGACCTCCTCGATCACGGGGTACGACAAGTCGCTCGCGGGCAGGCGGATCTGCACGGCGGCCGGCTCGACCGCCTTCGACCGGCTCGACGCGGACCGGAAGGCGGGCACGCTGGCCCCCGGCGCCGACATCTCCACGACGGTGCCGAACCAGCTGGACTGCCTCGTCAGGCTGCAGCTCGGCGAGGTGGACGCCGTGGTCACGGACAGCGCGCTCGCCGCGGGCCAGGCCGCGCAGGACCCCACGGTCGAGCTGAAGGGCACGCCGTTCACCAAGGAGTTCTACGGCGTGGCGATGAAGCGGGGCACGGACGACCTGGTACGCCGGGTCAACCAGGTCCTGGAGGACTTCCGCAAGGACGGCGGCTGGCAGGACTCGTACGACGCGTGGCTCAAGGACGGTCTCGGCGCGGCCTCCGGGCCGCCCGCACCGAAGTACAAGTAGCCCCGGCCGGGCGCTGCTTGCGGCACTTTGCACAGCGGCGGCCGGCGGCAGCCGGTGGCATCGATGTGAACGGAGAGGTGATCGATGGGCGTCACGGGACCCCCCGGTCCGGTGATGGACCGGGACGAGGTGGACCGTGCGCTGGCGCGGCTCGGCGCGGAGCACGAGGCGATCGAGACGTCGCTGTTCGCCCTCCAGGACCACGCGGGCCGCAGACTCCTCGAAGGCGCGCGGCTGACCGGCACCACCCATGAGCGCTGGGCCGCCGCGGACCAGGCGATCACCCTGCTGTGGACGTACTTCGACGCGTACACGGCCGCCCTGCGCTCCGCCCGTGAGATACGGGCGCGGCGCCGCTGGTCGAGCCGTGAGGACCTCGTCGAGCTGACCGAGCTGCTGCGCGGCGAGAGCGTGACCGTCGCCGGAAGCGGACCCTCGACGCCCGCGTCGCTCACCGGTCCCGCCCGGCTCAGCGACCGGTTCACGCTCGCCGCCCTGGTCGAGCGGATGAACGACCTGTACGCGAGCTCGCTCGACATGGTGGTCGCCGCCGACGCCGTCTGGTCGGCGCTGCCCGCCCGTATAGACCTCCTCGCCGCCGAGCTGGGCCGCACGCGTCAGCTCGCGCACTCCGTCGGCGTACGGCCGGGTGAGCACCCCTCGGGCGACGACCTGGAGCGGATCACGCACGCGCTGACGCGGCTGCGGGAGGACGTCGTGTCCGATCCGCTGGCGTACTGGCGTTCCGCACCCGGCAGTTCGGCGCCCGGCGGCGGCCGGCCCGACACGACGGCGTACGACCGTGAGGCGCAGGCGCTGGAGGAGGTGCGCCGCGAGATCGACGCGGTGCTGACCGTGCGGCAGGACGCGGAGGTCCGGCTCGGCAGGCTGCGGGACGTCCTCTCGCGCGCCGACCGCACGCTCGCCGAGGCGCGGTCCGCGCGCGGCGAGGTCCTCGCCAAGATCGCCGCGTTCGAGGTGCCCGCGGTCAGCGGCCCGCCGACGGCGCTCCAGGAGCAGCTGGCGACGGCGGCCGAGTACCGCAGATCCGCCCAGTGGCACCGGCTCTCACCGCTTCTGGAGAGTCTGGAGACGAAGGCCGAGGACGAACTCCTGCGGGCGCGCGAGTCGTTGACGGAAGTCACACAGCCTTTGGCGGTCCGTGCCGAGCTGCGCGGCCGTCTCGACGCCTACAAGGCGAAGGTGGCGCGGCTCGGGTTCGCCGAGGACCCGCTGCTCGTGGAGCGTTACGACGCGGCCCGGCGGATGCTGTGGAGCGCGCCCTGCGATCTGCGCGCGGCCGAGGACGCGGTCCTGCGGTACCAGCGGGCGGCCGCCGACGTATTGGTCCCGCGGGTGCCCGAACAGGGCGGTCCCGCCGACCGGAGGGGGGAATCATGAGCGAGCAGCGGCAGTGCCAGCGTCCCGGGTGCGTGGGTTCGTACGAGGACGTGGGCGGCGGGGAGCTGTACTGCGACACCTGCGGTCTGGCCCCGGTGGTCTCGCCGACGGGCATGGTGGGGTCGTCGCCGACGGGCATCACGGGCGGCGGCCGGGGTTCCAACAGCTCGAGTGCGCGCAGCAGTTCGCGGTCGTCGCGGGCCAGCTCGCGCTCCTCGTCGCGCTCCTCGCAGTCGCGCCGGTCGGTCTCGGGCCGGCTGTCGCGTTCCCTGTCGGGACAGTCGACGTCGCGGTCGGTGTCGGTGCGCAGTTCGGGCGCCTCGGCCGCGTCGTCGGGCCGCGGGCGTCTCGGCGTCGGCCTGGTCCAGGTGCCGGACGTGCCGCGGCCCGACCCGCGGGCGATGGTGCAGGAGAACCCCGAGGTTCCCGAGCGGAAGCGATTCTGCTCGCGCTCGGACTGCGGGGCGCCGGTGGGCCGCGCGCGCGGCGAACGCCCGGGCCGCACGGAGGGGTTCTGCACGAAGTGCGGCCACCCGTACTCGTTCGTGCCGAAGCTGCGTACGGGCGACATCGTGCACGGCCAGTACGAGGTGGTGGGCTGCCTCGCGCACGGCGGGCTCGGCTGGGTCTATCTCGCCGTGGACCGCGCGGTCTCCGACCGCTGGGTCGTCCTCAAGGGCCTCCTCGACACGGGTGACCAGGACGCCATGGCGGCGGCGATCTCGGAGCGGCGCTTCCTCGCCGAGATCGAGCACGCGAACATCGTCCGCATCTACAACTTCGTCGAGCACCTCGACCTGCGCACCGGCTCCATGGACGGCTACATCGTCATGGAGTACGTAGGCGGCAAGTCCCTCAAGGAGATCGCCAACGGGCGCCGCACCCCGACCGGCAAGCGCGACCCGCTCCCGGTCGAGCAGGCCTGCGCGTTCGGGATCGAGGCGCTGGAGGCGCTCGGGCACCTGCACAGCCGCAACCTCCTGTACTGCGACTTCAAGGTCGACAACGCGATCCAGACGGAGGACCAGCTCAAGCTCATCGACATGGGCGCGGTCCGCCGGATGGACGACGACGAGTCGGCGATCTACGGGACCGTGGGCTACCAGGCGCCCGAGGTCGCGGACGTCGGCCCCTCGGTCGCCTCCGACCTGTACACGGTGGCGCGCACACTGGCCGTCCTGACCTTCGACTTCCAGGGCTACACGAACGTCTTCGCGGACTCCCTGCCCGACCCCGACAGCATCGAGGTCTTCCGCACGTACGAGTCGTTCTACCGGCTCCTCGTACGCGCCACCGACCCCGACCCCGCCCGCCGGTTCGCGTCCGCGCAGGAGATGGCGGAGCAGCTCACCGGCGTACTGCGCGAGGTCGTGGCCCTCCAGACGGGCCGTCCGCGGCCTGCGCTCTCGACGCTGTTCGGGCCCGAGGTCAAGGTCACGGACACGGAGTTGTTCGCGCAGCTGACGGGCGATGTGTCGCGGTTCGGGGTACGGGCGGAGCCGGTGCGACGGAAGGGACGGGGCGCCCTCGCACCCGCCGGGGCGCCGGGCAGCGCGACCGCCGCACTCCCCGGCGCCCCGGGTACCCCTGGCGCCCCCGCCTCGTTGGTGAAGCCCCTCAACGCCGCCGCCACCGCGCTCGCCCTCCCCGTGCCGAGGGTCGACCCCGGCGACCCGAACGCCGGGTTCCTCGCGGGGCTCATGGCGTCCGCGCCGGGCGAGCTCATCACCGCGCTGCGCGCCGCGCCCGCCACCTCCTTGGAGCTGCGCCTGCGCGAGCTGCGGGCCCGCCTCGAAATGGGTGAACTGGTCTCCGCCGCCCATGCGTTGGCGGAGCTGGAGGCACAGCACCCGGACGACTGGCGGGTCGTCTGGTACCGCGGGGTCGCGGCGCTCGCGACCGGCGACCACACGAACGCGGCCCTGTCGTTCGACGCGATCTACGACGCGTTCCCGGGTGAGCCCGCCCCGAAGCTCGCGCTCGGCGTGTGCGCGGAGGTGCTCGGCCAACTGGACAACGCGGCGGAGTACTACCGCCTCGTCTGGGCCACCGACCCCAGCTATGTGAGCGCCGCGTTCGGCCTGGCCCGGGTGCAGCTCGCCGCGGGCGACCGGCACGGCGCCGTGCGCACCCTGGAGTCCGTACCGGAGTCGTCGATCCACTACACGGCGGCCCGGGTCGCCGCGGTGCGGGCCAGACTCCGGCGGCGGATGGCGGAGGCGGCCGCCGCGCACGGGCCGCTGCTCGACGACCTGACGGCCGCGGCGGGCCAGGTCGAGGCGCTGGACGGGTTCGGCCTCGACGCGGTGCGCCGGGAGCGGTTGTCCACCGAGGTCCTCGGCACGGCGCTCGACTGGGTACTCTCCGGTAGTCAAGGTTCCGCTCCGCGCCAGGGACCCGTGAGGACACTGGTGCTGGGGAACGATCTGGACGAGCGGGGGCTGCGTCTCGGCCTCGAGCGCTCGTACCGGACATTGGCCAGGCTCGCTCAGGTTGGCGAGGAGAGGATCGAACTGGTGGAGCGGGCGAACCGTTACCGTCCACGGACGTGGGTGTGAGTTGATGTCGCAGATGCCTCGGCCGACGGCCATGTCGACGTGCCCCAGCTGCGAGGAGCCCCTCGAGTCGGGTGACCGCTTCTGCGGCGCGTGCGGGTACGACCTGTCGGCGGTGCCGGCCCCGCCGGACGGCCTGCCGGCGGTCACGCCGGCCGCGGACGGCGCGGTGCCGGCGGAGAATCCCGCCGTGGACTGGCCCTCCGCCCCCGAGCTCGACAGCTCCGACACCCCGGCGCCCGTGCATCTGCCCACCGACCTACAGGGCACCGACTCGGGCGGCTCCGAACTGCCGTCGGCCGTGCGCTTCGACGGGGTTCCCGAGCAGGCCGGTGAGTCCGCCGCCGGCGACTACACGCTGCCCGCCCCCGATCCCCGTACCGTGCCGCCCGAGTCGCTCGCGACCCCGCCCGCGGGCACGAAGCTCTGCGTGGCGTGCCGCGCCGGGCAGGTCGACCGGGACGGCTACTGCGAGAACTGCGGGCACGCGCAGCCGCGCGAGCGCGATCACATGGAGCAGGAGCTGGGCGCGGTCGCCGCGGTCAGCGACCGGGGGCTGCGCCACCACCGCAACGAGGACGCGTTCGCGATCACGTCGGCCGCACTGCCCGACGGGACGCCGTCCGTCGTCTCGATCGTCTGCGACGGCGTCTCCTCGGCGACCCGCCCCGACGAGGCGTCCCTCGCCGCGTCGCGCGCCGCGAGCGAGGCGCTCCTGGAGTCGCTGCCGCGCGGCACGCATCCGCAGCAGGCCATGCACGACGCGATCGTCGTGGCGGCCGAGGCGGTCAACGTCCTGGCGCAGGAGCCCGGTTCGGCCCGTGAGCACGCCCCGCACCAGAACGCGCCCGCGTGCACGCTGGTCGGCGCGATCGTCGCCAAGGACCTGCTGATCGTCGGCTGGGTCGGCGACTCGCGCGCCTACTGGGTGCCCGACGACCGCACGGCCCCCGCGGCCCGCCTCACCGAGGACGACTCGTGGGCGGCACAGATGGTCGCGGCGGGCCTGATGAACGAGGCGGAGGCGTACGCGGACGAGCGCGCCCACGCGATCACGGGCTGGCTCGGCGCGGACGCCTACGAACTGGAGCCGCACACGGCCTCGTTCAAGCCGGACCGCCCCGGTGTGGTCGTGGTGTGCACGGACGGGCTGTGGAACTACGCGGAGACCGCGGAGGAGATGGCCGGCGTCATCCCGGCCGACGCGGCGCACCGTCCGCTGCACAGCGCCCAGGTCCTGGTGGGCCACGCGCTCGACGGCGGCGGCCACGACAACGTAACAGTGGCCGTGCTGCCGTTCCCCGTGCCGCCCGCGGGGGCAGGATCGGCGTAGGCCGGGCGGCGCGGGGAAGTCGCCGGGTCGTCGGGGAAGTTCCACGTAGGTGCACGAAGGTGCAGGGGGGACCAACAACCATGGCCAAGTTCTCTAAGTCGAACGTTCCGCAGTTCTCGGTCGACGTCTACCAGAACGAGTTCCTGCCGGAGGGCGGCCGCGAGGTCAACGCGATCGTGACCGTGACGTCGACGGGCGGCGGCGCGGTGGCCGCTCCGCAGTTCTACGCCGCGGGCCGGGGGGCCGACGCGGCGGTCGCGCTGATGGTCGACTGCTCGGGCTCGATGGACTACCCGCCGACGAAGATGCGCAACGCCCGTGACGCCACCGCCGCCGCGATCGACACCCTGCGCGACGGTGTGCACTTCGCCGTGATCGGCGGGACGCATGTGGCGAAGGAGGTCTTCCCTGGAGGTGGCCGGCTCGCGGTCGCCGACGCGCAGACCCGCGACCAGGCCAAGCAGGCCCTGCGCAAGCTGTCCGCGGGCGGCGGCACCGCGATCGGCACCTGGCTGCGCCTCGCCGACCGGCTCCTGTCCGCCGCCGACGTGTCGATACGGCACGGCATCCTGCTGACCGACGGGCGCAACGAGCACGAGTCGCCCGATGACCTGAAGGCCGCGCTCGACGCGTGCGCGGGCCGCTTCACGTGTGACGCGCGCGGCGTGGGGACGGACTGGGAGGTCAAGGAGGTCACGGGGATCGCCTCGGCCATGCTCGGCAGCGCCGACATCGTCGCGGACCCGGCGGGCCTGGCCGCCGACTTCACGCGGATGATGGAGACGGCGATGGGCAAGGAGGTCGCGGACGTCTCGCTGCGGCTGTGGACGCCGCTCGGCGCCGAGATCAAGTTCGTGAAGCAAGTAGCGCCCACCGTCGAGGAGTTGACGGACCGTCGCGTCGAGGTGGGACCCCGCGCGGGCGACTACCCGACGGGTTCGTGGGGCGACGAGTCCCGCGACTACCACGTCTGCGTACAGGTCCCGAACGCCGAGCTCGGCCAGGAGATGCTGGCGGGCCGCGTCTCGCTGGTGATCCCGGGGGCCGACGGCGGCGTGCAGAACCTGGCGCAGGGACTCGTACGGGCCGTGTGGACGGACGACATGACGGCGTCCACGTCGATCAATCCGCAGGTCGCGCACTACACGGGTCAGGCGGAACTGGCACAGGTCATCCAGCAGGGTCTGGATGCCCGCAAAGCGGGCGACGCGGACGGGGCGACGGCCAAGCTGGGACGCGCGGTGCAGCTCGCCGCGGCCTCCGGGAACGCGGATACGGCCAAACTGCTCTCGAAGGTGGTGGACGTGGTCGACGCCGCGGAAGGTACTGTTCGATTGAAGGCCAAGGTCGCCGAGGCTGACGAAATGACCCTCGAGACCCGGTCCACGAAGACTGTCCGTGTCAAGAAGTGATGACGTAGCGAAGTAACGGAGGGGGAAGCGCCGACATGCCGACCTGCCCGAACGGACACCAGTCGGGTTCCGACGACTGGTGCGAGGTCTGCGGTCACCGCATGGCCGGTGCCGTACCCCCGCCCCCTCCGCCGCCGCCCCCGGCCGCCGGTTACGGCTACCCCCCGGGCGGTCAGACCCCGCCTCCCGGCTACGGCTACCCGCCGCCGGGGAACGCGGGGCAGCCCGCTCCGCCGCCGCCCGGCGCCGGCCCCGAGCTGTGCCCGCAGTGCCGCACGCCCCGTGAGGGCGGCGCGCCGTTCTGCGAGGAGTGCCGGTGGAACTTCCTGACGAACACGGCCACGTCCTACACGCCGGCCGCGCCGAACCCGCCGATGCCCGGCCCCGGCCAAGGTCCTGGTCAGGGTCCCGGTCAGGGTCCCGTCGGCCCGAACCCGGCGCTCCGCTTCCAGCAGCAGCCGCCCGGTCCCGGTGACTCGTTCGAGTACCAGGGCTCGCGGCCCTCACAGATGAACCGGCCCGCCGAGCCGATCCCGCCGTTCGGCGGCGACCCGGCGCAGGGCCCGCCGCCCCCGCCGGGCCCCCGCACGGGTGGCGCCCCGCAGGCATTCCAGCAGCCAGGTCCGCCGGCGGCCCCGCAGGCGTTCCAGCAGCCGGGTCCGCCCGCCCCGCCCGCGTTCCCGCAGGAGACCGGCCGCCCGCAGGGTCCGCCGCCTCCCCCGGGTCCATCGGGTCCGTCCTTCGGCGGCGGTGACGACTGGGTGCTCTCGCCCCCGTCGGCCCCGGCGCAGCAGGGTCCGGGTCCCGGTGCGACCGAGGCGCCGGGCGGCCCGCAGGGCTTCCCGCCGCCGCAGCAGACCCAGGCCCCTCAGGCGCCCCAGGGTTTCCAGCAGCAGCCGGTTTCCTGGAGCGCGACGATCGGCCCGGACCGTGAGTACTTCATGGCGATGATGCACCGCAGCGGGCCCGAGGCCTCGGGCCTGAACCTGCCGGCGTACTCGCCCGAGCAGCAGCGCCGGCTCACCGGGAACCAGCTGACGATCGGCCGTCGCCGCCACTCCACGGGCGACACCCCCGACATCGATCTGTCGGTGCCGCCGGAGGACCCGGGCGTCTCGCATCAGCACGCGGTGCTGGTACAGCAGCCGGACGGATCATGGGCGGTCGTCGACCAGAACTCGACGAACGGCACCACGGTCAACGGCGGCGACGAGCCCATCCAGCCCTTCGTCCCCGTGCCGCTCCAGGACGGCGACCGGGTGCACGTGGGCGCCTGGACGACGATCACGATCCACCGGGGCTAGCCCCGCTGCGCCTACATCCGGTCCGGCCGCAGTGACCAGGCGTACGGCCCTTCGGGGTCGTCCAGCCAGGCCCACTCGTGCTCGCCGCTGACCGTGATGCCGAACCGTTCCCGCACGGGCCGTCCCTCCCGCTCCCACAGGGCGAGGGCCTCGTGCGGGTCGAGCCGGCCCGCGGTCAGCGAGAGCAGGAACCGGAACAGTTCGTCGGCGAGGACCCTGCGGGGCAGCCCGCCGATGTGCTGCACCGGTTCCTCGCCCTGCGTCGCTCCGCGCAGGGGCACGAAGTAGGCGGGCGTGTGCAGGAAGCGTCCCTCGGCCTGGCCGGCCTCGCGCACCGTGAGCAGGATCAGACCGGTCGCGAGGGGCGCCAGGATGCGCGCCCCTGGCCTGCACTGCGCGGGCCAGGCACTGGGCACGGCCCGCAGCGCGCAGGTCGCGATGATCCGGTCGTACGGGGCGTGCTCGGGGCAGCCGGTCGCACCGTCGCCCGTGACGACGGCCGGCCGGAAGCCCGCCGCGGCGAGGTGCCGGCGCGCGGTCTCGGTGATCTCCGGGTCCAGGTCGACCGTGGTGACGTTCTCGTCGCCTGCGCGGCGGGCGAGCAGCGCGGCGTTGTAGCCGGTGCCCGCGCCGATCTCCAGGACGCGGTCCCCTTCGTGGACGTCCAGCTCGATGAGCATGCGCGCCATCAGGGACGGCTGGCTGCTGGACGAGACCAGTTCTCCGTCGCGGACCCGGGTGGCGAGCGGCTCGTCGACGTAGGCGCCGCGCAGCCAGCGCTCCCGCTGCCGCGGGTCGGGGTCCTCGCGCCAAAGCCGCCGATAGCCGGTCGGCGCCGGAAGGTAGTAGAAGGGCACGAACACATGGCGCGGGACCTGCTCGAACACCTCGCGCCAGGCCGGGTCGCCGTCGAAGGCCCCGCTCACGGCGATCTCCCGCACGAGCGCGGCCCGCGCCGCCTCGGCTCCCGCCTCCGGGTCCGTGCCTTGTGCGCCCATACGTCCACTGTGCTGTGCCGGGGACGTAAGAGCGAGCCCCCGTCCGGGGTGTACTCCGGTGCTGGAAGGGCAGGGCCGGCGGGCAGGGCCTAAGCCTCAAGTCCTCGTCCCGGTCGTCTGAGACGATGGACACGTGCTGCATTTCCCGGGGGACCACCCCGGGACCCCCGGCCGGAAAGGCATCGGGGTGACCCGAGCGAGAGTTGTGAGGCCCACCGACGTGACCGAGATTCCGCGCGGCACGCTTCAGGAGCAGACCTTCTACGAGCAGGTCGGCGGGGAGGAGACCTTCCGGCGCCTGGTCCACCGCTTCTACGAGGGGGTCGCACAGGACCCGCTGCTGCGGCCGATGTACCCGGAGGAGGATCTGGGTCCGGCCGAGGAGCGCCTCACGCTGTTCCTGATGCAGTACTGGGGCGGTCCCCGCACCTACAGCGACAACCGGGGCCACCCGCGTCTGCGGATGCGGCACGCGCCGTTCGCCGTGGACCGGGCGGCGCACGACGCGTGGCTGCGGCACATGCGGACCGCGGTCGACGAGCTCGGCCTGCCCGAGGAGCACGAACACACGCTCTGGAACTACCTGACGTATGCCGCGGCTTCGATGGTGAACACGGCGGGCTGATACGCCGCTGTCCGATACGCCGTTATCCGATGTGGCACCGCCGATATCCGGTTCAAACCCCTTCCCCAACTCCGTTCGCTCTGAAAGCATCCGGACAGACTTTCGGGGGATGTGCGGCGCAGAGCGGGTACGGGGGCAGGGGTGTCGGGATTTGTCCTACTCAGGGTGCGCGCGCACCGGTTGCTCCTGACCGCTGCGCTTCTCGCGGTCCTGCTGACGACGTCCGTTCTCGCGATGCTCAGCGCCTTCTCGGGCGCGATCGGTGACGCCGCTCTGCGGAACAGCCTGCGCACTCGCGACGCCGCGACCACGGCGCTGACGGTCAAGGCCGATGTGCCCGCCGAGGGCCGCGAGGCGGCGGACGCCGCGGTCCGCTCCGGGGCGCGGGACATCTTCGGCGGGCTGCCGGTGAGCGTGCAGACGCTGATGAGGTCGGGCCCGTACGCGCTGCCGCGCTCGCTCCAGCCGCCGGCCGCCCGCTCCGGGAACCCCGACCTGACCCAGTTCGCGGCGCTGGAGCGCGGCGAGGTCCGCATCACGAAGGGCCGCGCCCCCAAGGCGGCGCAAGGATCCGAGGCGCCACACGGATCCGAGGCGCCCGTCGAGGCTGCACTCCCCGAGACCGCCGCCCGGCAGCTGAAGCTGCACCCCGGCGACAAGCTCACGCTGAAGGACCGCCTCGGCGGCCCCACGGTGTCGGTCGTGCTCACCGGCGTGTACCGGCCCGTCAGGCCGACCGCCCCCTACTGGAAGCTCGACGACCTCGGCGGCCGCGGCATCCAGAAGATCTCCTTCACGACGTACGGGCCCCTGCTCGCCGCCCCCTCCGCCCTCGCGGCCGGCCGGGTCTCCGCCGGGAAGTCGGCCTGGCTGGCGTCCGCCGACTTCTCGTCGGTGACGACGGCGGACATCGACGCGCTGCGCACCGGCGCCCGCGAAGGCACCAAGGCGCTCCTGCGCGAGAAGGCGCTCGCGGGCACGACCGGGGTGAACACGTCGCTGCCGGAGACCCTCGACCGGGCGGAGCGCGCCCTGCTCGTCTCCCGCTCCACCCTCCTCATCGTCGCGCTCCAGCTCGTCCTGCTCGCCACGTACACGCTGCTCCTGGTCGCCCGGCTGCTGAGCACGGAGCGCGCGGGCGAGACGTGGATGCTGCGGGCGCGCGGCGGTTCGCGGGCCCGGGTGACCTCGCTCGCGGCGATCGAGGCGCTGCTGCTCGCGCTGCCCGCGGCCGTGTGCGCACCGCTCCTCGCAGGCCCGCTGATCCGGCTGCTGTCCTCCTGGGGTGCCCTGTCGCGGATCGGGCTGCGGCTCGACGTCGGGGCCGGCCGCGGGGTGTGGCTCGTCGCCGTGGCCGTCGCGGTGGGCTGCGCGCTCGCCGTGACGGTGCCCTCGCTGAGCGCCGCAGGTCCCGAGCGCGGCCGCGCCAGGTCGCTGCCGGCGCCGCTGCGGGCGGGCGCCGACGTGGGCCTCCTGGTCATCGCGGCCGTGGCGTACTGGCAGTTGGACCGGCAGACGTCCGGTTCGGGCGCGCTGAGCAGCAACACCTCGGGCACCCTCGGCATCGACCCGCTCCTCGTCACGGCCCCCGCCCTGGCCCTGCTCGCCGGTACGGTCCTGACGCTGCGGCTGCTGCCGCCCGCCGCGAAGCTCGCGGAGCGGCGCGCGGCCGGCGGGCGCGGGCTGCCGGCGGCGCTCGCGGGCTGGCAGTTCAGCCGCCGCCCGCTGCGCGGCGCGGGCCCCGTCCTGCTCCTCGTACTCGCGGTCGCCATGGGCATGTTGGCGATCGGGCAGGGAGCGTCCTGGAACCGCTCGCAGGAGGACCAGGCGGACTTCCGGGCGGGCGCCTCCCTCCGCGTCCTCGCACCGGGAGGCGGGCTCGGCCAGGCCGGGGTCTACGCGGCGGCTCCCGGCGTACGGGACGCGGCGCCCGCCGTGCGCGCCACGATGCCCCTGAGCGGAGGCCGGGAAACGACGCTCCTGGCCCTCGACACGGCGCACGCCACGGACCACTTGATGCTGCGCGACGACCTGTCGGAGAAGTCCCCTTCGCGGCTGCTGTCGTCGCTGCGCACCGGCGGCCGCGACCGCTCCCCCGGCGTCGTACTGCCCGCCGACGCGACCGGCGCCTCCCTCACCCTGCGGCTGAGCACGCCCGCCCGTCCGCACGCCGCCTCGCCGTCCGATGTGAAGGGCAGCGTCACCGCGACCGTCGAGGACCGCTACGGAATCCCGTACCAGCTGTTCCTGGACGACCTGCCCGCCGACGGGCGCGCGCACCGGCTCGCCATGAGCCTCGGCGGGGGCGGCTCCCTCTCCCTCGACCGGCCCGCGACGCCGCTGACCCTGACCGGCCTGGCCCTCGACATCGACCAGCCCGTCACCGAGACCGTGAAGCACCGCCTGACGTTCGAGGGACTGCGGTCCGTGAACGCGGCAGGGGTGCAGCAGTCGCTGAAGCTGGGCACGCGGTGGCGGGCGTCCGCGCAGGGGGGCTCGGAAGGAAACGGTGGCACCCGGCCCGGCACCCCGGTGCTCGAACGTCTGTCGGGCGGCCAGGTGTCCGTCGGGTTCGACACCGGGCAGCTCAATCCGCTGGACATCCCGTTCGGGGCGGCGCCCAGCATGAGCGTCCGGCTCACCGCGAAGCGACCCGCGGTCAAGGAGGTCACGGCCGTGGCCACCGACCGCTTCCTGCGCTCGTCCGGCGCGAAGGTCGGGTCCACCGTCGCGGTCCCCGTCAACGGCTCGCCCCTCAAGGTGCGGATCTCCGCGAGCGTACGCGCCCTGCCGACCACGGGACCCGAGGCCGGGGCCGACACCACCACCGAGACGGCCACCGGCCCCAAGTCCGCTGACGGGGGCGCCCTGTTGCTCGATCTGCGCGCCCTGAACCGAGCGCTCACCGACCGGCACAAGGAGCCCGCCCTGCCCGGCGAGTGGTGGCTGAGCACCGAGCCCGGCCGCAGTGCCGAGGCCGCCGCCGCGCTGCGCGCCCGCCCCGACGCCGAGCCGGCGCAGGTCGTCGTGCGGTCCGAGATCGCCGAGTCGCTGCGCGACGACCCGCTCGGCGCGGGACCGCAGTCGGCGCTCGCCGCGGCCGCCGTCGCCGCCGCCCTCCTCGCCGCGATCGGGTTCGCCGTGAACACTGCCGGTTCGATGCGCGAGCGCGGCAACGAGTTCGCGATCCTGCGGGCGCTCGGCGCGCCCCGGCGTCAGCTCGCCCGCCTCGTCGCCGCCGAGCAGGGCATCCTGGTCGCGCTCGCCCTCCTGGTGGGACTGGCCCTCGGGACGTTTCTCACGAGAGCCGTCGTACCGCTCGTCGTACTGACCGGGCAGGCCGTCCAGCCGATGCCCCGGGTCCTGATCGAACTGCCGTGGGGGCAGGTCCTGTTGCTCCTCGCGGGCGTCGCGGTGACGCCCGTCCTGATCACCGCGGGCCTCGCCCTGCGCCGGCCGCCGGACGCCGCCGTCACACTGCGCCGCCAGGGGAGTGAGTGACATGACGCCACCGACCGTCGCCCCCTGGGTGCGCACCCGTGTGCGCACCGCGCGCGGCGCCGCCTGGGCGCTCGCGCTCCTGGTCGCCCTCACCTCCTTCCTGGCCGCCGTGTTCCCGCGGGCCGTCGAGGACTACGAGGACGCGGGCCTGCGCCACGCGGTCTCGGCCGAGGCGCCCCCGCGCACCGTCCTCACGCTCACCGCGCAGGCCGGCTCCGGACAGGAGTCGGTCGCTCGGGACGAGCTGATGCGCTCCGAGTCCATGAGCACCGCGTACGAGGACGTCCTCGACTCCCTGCGCGCGCCGCTCGCCGTGGACAGGGCGCAATCCTCGTACGGGCTGCGCACCACCACGCTGCTGAAGGCGGCCACCGACATGTGGCTGCCGCGGCCCGACGGGCTGCCCGCCGAGTTCACCCTCTCCGCGCAGAGCGGCCTCGCCCGGCACAGCACGGTCGCTGCGGGGCGGCTGCCGCGCGCGGCGGGCAAGGTCACCTGGGAGACGACCGAGGTGGAGGGCGCGGTGACGACCGCGACCGCGAAGGCGCTGCACATCAAGCCCGGTTCGGTCATCCATGTGCCCGCCCTGATGAAGGGCTACGTGTCCGTGCGCATCACCGGTGTCCTCAAGGTGCGGGACCCCAAGGCGTCGTACTGGGCGGCCGTTCCGGTCCTCGCCGCCCCGTCGCTGCACCAGACCCACGGGAGACCTCCGTCGGATTACTGGGTCGGCGGGCTCCTCCTCGCGCCCGACGCGGCGCCCGCGCTGCTCGGCACGGCCGGCGACCCCGAGCGATTCTGGCAGCTCGCGCCCGACCTGGGCTCCCTCGATGCGCGCACCATGCCCGCCCTCAAGTCCGCTCTCGCCTATACGGAGGACGGCCCGGGTCTGCTCGCGGTGCGCGTGGCCACGGGCGGCGACACCGAGGTCGCCACGGGACTCGACGAGTTCATCACCGGCTACCAGGAACTGCGGTCCCGTATCGGCCCGGTCGTCTCCGTCGCCGCGTACGGCACCGGCACGGTGGCCTGCATCGTGCTCCTGATGGCGGGGGGCCTGGCCGCCGAGCGGCGCCGTGCCGAGTTCAGCGTCCTGCGTGCGCGCGGCGGTTCGGTGCGCGGGCTCGCCGGGCGGCTGCTCGCCGAGACGGCGGTCGTGGCGGTGCCCGCGGGCGCCGCCGGACTCGCGCTCGCGCTGGTCGCGGTCCGGCACGGCCGCTGGCAGCCCGCCGTGCTCGCGGCCGCCGGGGTCGTCCTGCTCACGTGCCTCGCGCTGCCCCTGCGGGCCGCCGCCGCGCACCGCCGCGTCCAGGTGGGCGGCGCGCGCGACGACCTCGCCCACGCCCGCCCCTCGCGCCGCCGCACGGTCGCCGAACTCACCCTGCTCGTCCTGGCCGTCGCGTCCATCGTGGCGCTGCGCCGCCGGGGGACGGCAGACGGCGGGGACAGCCTGGTCGCGCTCGCGCCGGTCCTGGTCGGGGTCGTCGCCGCGTTCGTCCTCGTGCGCGTGTATCCGCTGCCGCTGCGCTGGCTGGCCCGCCCGGCAGGCCGGCTGCGCGGCGTCGTCGGCTATCTGTCGCTCGCGAGGACGGGCCGCGCGACGGCCGGTGCCGGTACGGCGGTACTCCCGCTGCTCGCGCTGCTCACGGCGCTGACGACGGCCGCGTTCGGCGGTTCGGTCCTCGCGGGGATCGATCACGAACGGGACCGGGCGGCGGTCCTCGCGACCGGGGCGGACGCCCGCGTCGAGTCCGGCTCCGCGCTGCCCACCGCACTCACCGGACAGGTCAGGAAGATCCCCGGGGTGCGGGACGTGTCGCCACTCACGCTGCGGTACGACGCCGCGCCGAAGGACGGCCGGCGCCAGGTGCCGCTCGCGGCCGTGGACACTGCGTCGTACGCGCGCCTGGCCGCCCGTACGGACCTCGGGCCGTTCCCCGCCGGAGCCCTGACGACGAACGCCGCGCGGCCCGGCACCGCCGCGTCCCCGCTCCCCGCGCTGGCCTCCCCCTCGATGCGGGACGTCTTCGGGACCGGGCCGTTCTCGCTGTTGATGGATGGCGAGGACATCGTGCTGCGCATCTCCGAGGTCCGTACGACCACGCCCGCGCTGTCCGACGACTTCCTGGTGGTCGACCGGACGGCCCTGGCCCGCCGGGTCGGCGTCGGCCAGAAGGCCAACCAGGGCATCGCATCCCACTACCTCCCCAGCTCCCTCCTCGTCACCGGCGACCACATCGACGGGCCCGCCCTTCGCAAGGCCGCGGGCTCCGAGGTGTCGGTGCGGCTGCGCGCCACCGAACGCGCCCGGTACGTCGACTCGCCCCTCCAGACCGGCGCCGCCCGCGTCTACTCGGCGGCCGTCGTCATCGGCGCGGGCTACGCGGCCCTGACCCTGCTTCTCGCCCTGGCACGCGCTGCCCCCGAACGCACCGCGCTCCTCGCGCGCCTGCGCACCATGGGCCTCACCCGCCGCCAGGCCCGCCGCCTGCTGATCCTCGAAGCGCTCCCCCAGGCCGTGCTGGCCGCGGCGGGTGGCGCCCTCACGGGGTGGGCCGCGATCCGGCTCCTCGCGCCGGGCCTCGACCTGACGGGGCTGGCCCTGGCGTCGGCGGGCGGCGGGGGCCCGGTGGCGCAGCTGCGCACCGACGCCCTGTCGCTCCTGCTGCCCGCGCTGGGCGTCGTTCTGCTCGCCACGGCCGTGGCGGCCGGTCAGGCCTGGTGGACCGGACGGCGGGGGTTCGTACGGGAGTTGAGAGCGGGGGAAACGTCATGAACCGATGCGGGCAGGCATACGACCACGACCTCACGGCAGCAACAGGATCAGCCACGGCGAGGGCCGAAGGGACACCGGGAGAGACCTCATGACCACCACCGACCCCACCCTCGCCGATCTCGAACGGCGCGCCGCGGACCGCCGCGACCAGCCCGCGTACGGCCATGACGCCCTGATCACCTGCGACCGGCTGGTGCGGATCTTCTCCACCGACGGCGTCGAGGTGCAGGCGCTCCAGGGGCTCGATCTCCTGGTGCGCGAGGGCGAGTTGATGGCTCTGGTCGGCGCGTCGGGCAGCGGCAAGTCGACGCTGATGAACATCCTCGCGGGGCTCGACGAGCCGACGGCGGGAGCGGCGAAGGTCGCGGGCTGCGACCTGCTCACGATGGGCGCGAAGGAGCGCCTGCGCTACCGCAGGGACATCGTCGGCTTCGTCTGGCAGCAGACGGCCCGCAATCTGCTCCCCTATCTGACGGCAGCTCAGAATGTGGCGCTCCCGATGCAGTTGAGGGGCGGCACCAAGCGCTCACACAAGTCCCGGCGGGCCGTGGAACTCCTCGATCTGCTGGGCGTCGGCGACTGTCGCGACCGGCGTCCGCAGGCGCTGTCGGGCGGCCAGCAGCAGCGCGTCGCCATCGCGGTGGCGCTCGCGAACGAGCCGTCGGTCCTGCTCGCCGACGAACCGACCGGCGAGCTGGACTCCCACACGGGCGAGCAGATCTTCGCCGCGTTCCGCACGGCGAACGAGGAGCTGGGCACGACCATCGTGATCGTCACGCACGACCAGGCCGTCGCCTCCGAGGTCCGCCGCACCGTCGCCATCCGCGACGGCCGCACCTCGACGGAGGTCCTGCGCCGCACGGAGGTCGACGCGGCCACGGGCCAGGAGTCCCTGATCTCGCGGGAGTACGCCATGCTCGACCGCGCGGGCCGGCTCCAGCTCCCCGCGGACCACACGCGGGCGCTGGGGATGCGGGACCGGGTGCTCCTGGAGCTGGAGGAGGACCACATCGGGGTGTGGCCGGACGACACCGAGCCGGGCTGATCCTGATCCGTACCGGGAGGCAGGTGTCCGGCGCGGTCGTCAGACGGGCGACACGGAGAGGCCGGAGATCCCATTGCCGCGCCGCAGCGCCACGGAGCCGTAGGCCGTGCGCAGCCGCAGCCACGAGCCGCTGCTGAGAAGGTCGAGCGCGTCCCCGCGGAGGAATCCGAGGGACTGGGCCGCGTGGGCGGCCCGCACCGGAACCCCGGTGTCGCCGATGGTCCGTGACCAGATCTCGTGCCCGGTCCGGTCCAGTTCGGCGCGCGTGCGCGCATCGGGAGCCAACTCGTCGACCCGCGCCTTGAACTCGGCGACAGCGGCCCGTACGAGCCCGCGTACGACGTCCACGTCCGGGAAGCCGGGAACCAGCTCCCAGCCGCCGCGCGGGGGCAGGACACCGGCCCACGGAGGACCGGTCACCGCGGTGGGCACGCGCGCGGTCCCGGCGGCCTCGTCGATCGACTCGAGCAGCTCACCGGCCGACACGGTCACGTCCAGCGAGCTGTCGAGCCCGTACTCGTACGGCTTCAGGAGGCGGGCCGTGCGGATCGCGAGCACCTCGAACGACGGCGGCCGCCCGAAGACGGCAAGCGCCTGTCCGCCCGCCTGGAGCCGCACGGCGGCGGCCCGGTCGTAGTGCACGAGCCGGCCGAGGAAGGCGGCGAGGTCCGCCCCTTCCCCGGCGTCGGCGAAGTGCAGCACGGGTGCCGTCATGCGGCCAGCGCCCCCGAGCCGCTGTCGGCACTGTCGTCCATGTACTCCTGGAGGTACGCCTTCTCCTCGGCGGTGATCCGCCGGGGCCGCTGCGCCTCCAGGTTGAACGGCACAACCACGGTCGAGGCCCGCACGTAGAGCTGGTCCTCGTCCTTGATCTCGTACGCGATCGTGAGCGACGCGGCGCCGATCTTCGTCACCCACGACTCGATGGTGACCGGCGTGTGCCGGTGCACCAGCGGGCGTACGTAGTCGATCTCGTGGCGGGCCACGACGGACCCGCCGGAGAACGACGGCGACCCGTCCCCGGGCGCCAGCTGGAACATGAAGTCGATCCGCGCTTCTTCCAAGTACCGCACGAAGACAGCGTTGTTGACATGCCCGAAGGCATCCATGTCCGACCAGCGCAGGGGGCAGGCGTAGATGTGACGCACGATCAGCCTCGCGTCAGCTTCTTGTACGTGGCACGGTGCGGGCGCGCGGCGTCCGCGCCGAGGCGCTCGATCTTGTTCTTCTCGTACGACTCGAAGTTGCCCTCGAACCAGTACCACTTGGAGTCACCCTCGTAGGCGAGGATGTGCGTGGCGACCCGGTCCAGGAACCAGCGGTCGTGGGAGATGACCACGGCCGCACCCGGGAACTCGAGGAGCGCGTTCTCGAGCGACGACAGGGTCTCGACGTCGAGGTCGTTCGTCGGTTCGTCGAGGAGCAGCAGGTTGCCGCCCTCCTTGAGCGTCAGGGCGAGGTTGAGGCGGTTGCGCTCACCGCCGGACAGGACGCCGGCCGGCTTCTGCTGGTCCGGGCCCTTGAAGCCGAAGGCGCTGACGTACGCGCGCGACGGCATCTCGACCTGGCCGACGTTGATGTAGTCGAGCTCGTCCGACACGACGGCCCAGAGGGTCTTCTTGGCGTCGATGTTGGCGCGGCTCTGGTCGACGTAGGAGATCTTGACCGTGTCGCCGACCTTGATCGAGCCGTTGTCCGGCGTCTCGAGGCCCTGGATCATCTTGAACAGCGTGGTCTTGCCCGCGCCGTTCGGACCGATGACGCCGACGATGCCGTTGCGCGGCAGCGTGAACGACAGGTCGTCGATGAGGACCTTGTCGCCGAAGGCCTTGGAGAGGTTCTCGACCTCGACGACGATGCTGCCCAGGCGCGGGCCCGGCGGGATCTGGATCTCCTCGAAGTCCAGCTTCCGCATCTTGTCCGCCTCGGCGGCCATCTCCTCGTAGCGGGCGAGACGGGCCTTGGACTTGGTCTGGCGGCCCTTGGCGTTGGACCGCACCCACTCGAGCTCTTCCTTGAGCCGCTTGGCGCGCTTCTCGTCCTTGCGGCCCTCGACCTTGAGGCGCGTGGCCTTCTTGTCGAGGTACGTCGAGTAGTTGCCCTCGTAGGGGAGCGCGCGGCCGCGGTCCAGCTCGAGGATCCACTCGGCGACGTTGTTGAGGAAGTAGCGGTCGTGGGTCACGGCGACCACGGCGCCCGCGTACTTGGAGAGGTGCTGCTCCAGCCAGTTCACCGACTCGGCGTCGAGGTGGTTGGTGGGCTCGTCGAGGAGCAGCAGGTCGGGGGCCTCGATGAGGAGCTTGCACAGCGCCACGCGGCGCTTCTCGCCACCGGAGAGGTTGTTGACGGGCCAGTCGCCGGGCGGGCAGCCCAGGGCGTCCATGGCCTGCTCGAGCTGCGCGTCCAGGTCCCACGCGTTGGCGTGGTCCAGGTCCTCCTGGAGCTTGCCCATCTCCTCGAGGAGGGCGTCCGAGTAGTCGGTCGCCATGAGCTCCGCGACCTCGTTGAAGCGGTGGAGCTTCTTCATGGTGTCGGCGGCGCCGTCCTGCACGTTCTCCAGGACCGTCTTCGACTCGTCGAGCTGCGGCTCCTGCATGAGGATGCCGACGCTGAACCCGGGCGAGAGGTAGGCCTCGCCGTTCGACGGCTGCTCGAGGCCCGCCATGATCTTCAGCACCGTGGACTTACCGGCACCGTTGGGACCCACGACACCGATCTTCGCGCCGGGCAGGAAGTTCAGGGTGACGTCATCCAGAATCACCTTGTCGCCGTGCGCCTTGCGCGTCTTGCGCATGGTGTAGATGAACTCAGCCAAGAGAAACCGTCCGGCAATCGATGTGTGGGCAGATACACCCCATCTTGCCTGACGTCCATCCCTGGATGGAAACCCGTATGCGCCTGAGGCCCTGAACTGGGCGTTCGACCCGAGTCCACCACAGCAGAGCCGTCACTGTTGGTCGCCATTGGTCACCCTCGGGCAACCTCGCACGGCCCAGTGACGGCCCGGGAACGATCTCACTGACGCCCGATGGGAACCTCGTAGACGATCTCGCAGAGGGCAGCGGGTACGACGATGTCGGCTGTCTCGACGGGCCGTCCTTGATCGCTGTAGTAGGTGCGCCGAATGTGTGTCACGAGGGCGGACTTCTGAATACCGAGGAGTGACGCCTCCTCGGCGCTCGCCTGGCGCGGCTCCGGCTGCTCGACGACGTGGCTGACGGTGACGCCGATCGCCGCCATCCGATTCACGACTCCCGCCCCCGCATGCGGCCCACCTTCGGGGAGAACGACGAGCGTCCCGGCTGTGAGGTCGTACGGCTCCCAACTCGTGGACAGCTGCACAGGCCTGCCGTCGGCCAGGAACTCGTAAACAGTACGGACGCACAGATCGCCCTCAGAGACGCCGAGTCGCACCGCGATCTCGGCAGGCGCCGGCACCTTGGCTTCGGTACGACTCTCCCAGTCACCCTGCTTACCCGCGGCCTTCATGTCCGCGCGGAACGGGGAGCCGTCGGGCTGCTCACGCGCCGAGGAGCGGACAACGCGCACGCGCTGACGTGGTGCGGCGACATACGTCCCGGATCCCGCACGGCCTTCCAGTACGCCTTGGGAGATCAGCAACTCCTGGGCCCGGCGGATCACGTTCTCACCGACGCCGCACTCTTCGGCGATCTGGGCGCGGGAGGGAAGCCGGTCCCCCGGCACCCATTCCTGGTCCGCGATCCGACGTCGGAGCACGTCAGCGATGCGGAGGTACGGCGGCTGCTCAGACATATGGAAAATCTAGTCCACTAGCTCTAATCTAGTTAACTAGCTTGACCGAGAGTGATCGACGAGTGACGGGGGCGGAGCTGTGTCTGCTGCTTCGGGTGCAGGCGCCGAAGACATCGCCGCCCGACTGATCGCGCTCGGACTTACTCCCCGCGTGACAGAGCACGCCCGTCACCTGGTGATCGAAGCGGAGGTACCGGATTCGCTCCCCGCCGAGAAGTGGCGGGTGGCCCTGGAAGCAATGGCGGAGGCCGACCGATTCGGGCTCCTGGCCAACAGCCTCAACGGCCGCACGTTATGGGCCGCCGTACATACAGAGACCCCCGCGACGGGTGAGGTCCGGGGGCCTGGCAGTCAGCGATAGGAGCTGATCAGCGTGTTCAACCGTAGCTGCCGTACCGGTCACCGCACCGGCGCATGGCGTATCCCGCCTTTGGCTTTCGTCGTACTGGCAGGGACCTTCTGATGCCGCCCGGCCAGCCCCCTGGCATCACGTACGGAGCGACCGTTCCCTACAGGTCGACCGCGTGCTGGATCGGCACCCACGGTGCGTGTGCTGAACCATTCCCCGCCACCCCCGTGATCGACGCACCTCTGATCTACGAGACGTGCAGTTGTGGTTGCCATTTGATGACCGACGGAGGCAGTGCGCAAGAGGTGCCCCAATGAGGGGGTGGGCGCTCAGCGGCGTGGTGGCTGCACCTGTCGAGATCACGATGGCAAGCGTCCGGCGCGGTGACGTCATCGAAGTCGGCGGCAGTCCACACCGCGTAGCCGATCTGGTTCAACTCCCCGGAGGAGCCAAACAACTCCGGTTCGATTCCGGGGAGCTCCTGACCATGCACTCGCGGACTCGGCTGATCGCCCTCCGAGTGCTGGGAAGGCGGTGACTGACACCGTGCCCTCCCGACGCCAAGTCATCGCCGACGACATGCGAAGTCAGATCACGACCGGCCAGCTCAAAGCAGGCGAACGCCTCCCGTCCGAGACAAGACTCGCCTCCCGGTACGGAGTGAGTACGTCGACGCTGCGGAACGCTCTGGCACTCCTGCAGAGCGAAGGCCTCATCGAGAAGACCCAAGGCAAGGGGAACTTCGTCGCCCTCACGTCCCGCCGTCTCACGTACGTCGGCGGGGGTCTAAAACCCCTTGTGGCCAGCCCAATCGACTCGGTACTTCGGGCGACCGTCCGCACCACCCACCTCCAGGCGCAAGGACATCTGATCCCTCTTCTGCGGGTGCCGGCCAACACCGAACTCACTCTGTTCCTCTGCGTTCGCAATGAGGGGACCTCCCCACACAGCCTTGCCCGGATCTACGTGCCGCGCGATCTGCAGGAGCGGAACCTGCCCTGTGAGCCGCCTTCGTGCGCGAACTTCGAGGCGAAACCGGCGGCTCCCTGCCCACCACTGGCAGAGATCCGAGAACGCCTGGCAGCACGCCTGCCGACGCCCGAGGAAGTGGAAATCCTCCAGATCAGTTCCACCCTCGCCGTCCTCGACATCACTCGCGTAGCGATCGACGGAACGGGTCGCGTGGTCGAGGCAGCACTCCTGGTCCTCCCCAGCCACCGCGCAGACGCTTACTTCATCACCCACCCCGTGCCCGAAGAGAGGAAGAGGGAACGATGACGTCACCCAACGAACTGCGGCTCCTCCCATGGTCGGACCCTGAGGGCAGGGCCTGCTACTTGAGCACTGACGACGCCAACGGCTACTTGTCCCGCCTGGCCGACAACACCGAAGCCATCCAACTGGGGATGGCTGCCGAACTCCTAGACCAGGCATCAGACTTACTCACCGCGGAGAAGGTGGCATCGGGCGACTTGCGCGCCGTGGCGACGGACCTCGCGGGAGCTCTGAGGACAACTCTCAGAGTCGCTGCAAGCCGGGGCCAGCGCTTGTCGCAGCCAGACTCCGCCGACCCAGAACGAGGCGATGAGGGCCCCAGACTGCCGGCATCAGCATTCGTCTAGCCAACCCACGCACGGACGACGGAGAGCATCGGGAACAGCCCGGGCTCTCCGTCACTGCTGTTTTGGCCCTCCGGTCGACGAAGGAAGCCGTCGACCAAATGCTTAGAAGGGGCTGGTGCGCTCTGCGGTGACCAGGGTGCTGCCCTGTGCGGCAGTTTGGCCCACCGAATACTCGCGAGGAGTCTCGACACGCATTCGACAGGGATCCAAGGCGTGTCGAGCGAATCGCGGCATGCGAACGAACCTCGGAGCACTGTCAGTGCCGCGTGCAACACTGACGCTCCGCTTCATCACCGGGGGAATCGATGGACGAGATAAGCCGCGTCACCGACAGTGCTGGGCACCTTGCCATCGAGCCGCGAGGCCCACGATGGGCCCACACCGCTCTGTGCGTCCTGGACGCCGTCTTCTCCATTAACGCGCACTACGAGCGCCACACGGTTCCAACCTGCTACCGCTACGTGACCTGGGCAGGGCTATCAGACCCGCTTGTAAGCAGCGCGCATCTCCCGGTCCTCGACGAACAACCCCTCGGCGACTTCGTGACGCACGTCCAGATCGAAGGTGAAGTGGCCTTCTCCGCACAGGTCTTGCAGAACAAGCAGCGCACACGGGCAAACCTGACTGCTCCGTTGAAGGTGGAGGCCGCCCGCAGATACGCCGAGATCCTGGTCGCCAACGGCATCGAAACTCTCGCCAACGCCAACGCTCTACTCGTCGACTCGAACAGGCTGAAGCTCGTGGAACAAGCCATGGCGAGCGTGGCCGGCCACGGCTCCGGAGCGCGACTCTCCTACCTGTGGATGCTCCTGGGAGACGACGGCCTGATCAAGCCGGACCGCATGGTTCTTGGATGGCTGCGAGTGGTGCTGCAAAGGACGGTGACTTCGTCTGACGCGATCCGGCTGCTCACTGAGGCAGCAGCACGCCTGGGTTGCAAGCCGTGGGAGCTGGATCACGCTATTTGGACGCACCAACGGAACCCCTGATCGTGGCGATTGCGTGCGCGCCGGTAAAGACCTACCCGGCCGACCATGAGCACTCGGCTCCGTGAGGGCGCTTGAATACCACGTCTTCCAGCTGGTCAGGACCATGGCGACGGCTTACCGTTCTCCGTCGGTCCACGGAGGGGCGGCGCCTAGCCAGCCGGCTCATGAACGCCAAGGAGCGGTCCAGCGAGTGCCCCTGCTGTGCGCTCCTGAAGGCTGTGGCAGTCCAGAAAGCGTCGCCAGCACGTCATGCCCATGACGCGAACACGGTCACCGTGACCGATCCACCTCACTGTGTAGCCGTTGAGTCGACCAACCGTCCTCATGCATCATGTACGCCCGGTTCGTCGGCCACTCCACTCGCGAGGGCATTATGCATAGTTCGGACGCTTCAGCAGGCCAACCCTCAGGCGATGGAGCCACCCCAGCAAACTTGCCCCCACAGAGCGCAAGCATTGCGTCAACCACAACTACGACTGGTTCAACGGTGGTGTCCACCTCGACACCCTCCTCAACGGCGCCGCCGTCACCCACGCCGTCGCCTACCTCACCCGTTCCACCAGCGAATACGCCGCGTCGACGGGACGTGATCATCGATGCAGTAGTTCCCGGAACGCTGGAAATCTCACCAGATCAGCGAAGACGCAAGGTGCTGTGGACTCTGCTGACCCTTCTATTACTTGCGCTTGCGGCCTGGGCTTTCTCTTATGGACTCGACTACATTTCAGCCGAGCAGACAACCCGCCACGCGAAGGAGGCCGAAGACAGCGTGGACCGGGAAGGATCGGCTTTTACATCATCCATCCGTGAGGATAAAGACGCGATCCCTTCCGCGTACATCTTGGACCAACCCCTAACCCTGGCGGAAAAGAAGAAATTCTTACTCAAAGGGAATAGTGGCTCACTAGATTCGAAGGACCTTGAGAAAATCGTAGCGTCCCACAAGGGTCGAGGACTGGAGATGCCCGGCCTACCCGAGTCCGACGGGTACACTACGACTTGGCTTATGGATTTCTTCAGCGACAGGACCGCAGGATTGGCGATCACGGCCCTGCGGGCCAAGGAGCTGAAGTGCAGCCCCGCCGCGGCGAAGACGGTGATCTTGGTCCGACTGGAAGGTGGGGGCGCCTACGACGGAATGCATTTCAACCTATCCAGGCCAGAAACCCCTATTGCCCTAGCCCCGGGCCCGTACATGGGTAAGCCTTATTTCTCACACAAAAAAATAGATCTAGGCAACGGCGCAACGCCCGGGGGGCTGTATGCTGAAGTTTCCTCCGGTATCGAGGATTGCAGATTTGCTTTTGAAGCCGAGTATCGAGACGCGGAGGGGGTGTATCGCCAAGAGATCCGAAACGGGAAATCAGAGTTTGAGGTTCGCGGAATCCCGGCCAATCCTGAACAGATTTTCGTCGTGACACTTGAAAGTGCCACCGACTGCGGCGGACGCCCCTGGCGGAAGATTGCAGAGTGCCCCCCTCTGCCCTTTCAAAAAGGCCGATATACCATCTACTGATCCTGGGCTCCCGCGTGATCGAAATCGATGTTTGCTTCTGTCCGGTCTTCTGATCGACGGGCGAGTTGAGAAGTTTCTCCTACCTGAAACGCGCACTCGCAGTGAGTTCACGAAGAGCATGAGCCCGCACCGAGGGTATTCCGCAATGCTCAGACACAGCGCCGACCGCAACCAGGGCCATGAGTTTGAGAGTTCGGGTTATCTACGGCCTCATCACCGCCCCTACGGGCACCGCCCACGCGTCGACCTGCTGCTGTCCAATCCTGGTAGAGACACTCGCTGACGCCAACGAGCGTTGTCGAACGGGACCTCGCCACCGCCCCGGGTCACAGCTCCGGAGGGCCCGTGCGCTTCGACCGTTCCTGCTGGTCAGCCGCTGGTAGAGAGTCGACGCCGGGGATTTCGTCCACGGGTAGTCCGCGCCTCAACAGGTGCTCGGGGAGGCACCAGACGGATCAGCAGAAGTGCAAGGGGGAGGTTGACAGACAGCGGACTCAGTCCACCGTCTGTGGCGCCTGCGGGTCTACCCCTGAGTACCGCTGTCCGCCAACCCGCGTTCGGCAGAAGCACGAAATCGCCGTGCGGGCTTTGTTATCCACGATCCACGGCGAGGTGCAGTGGAAGACACCTCCAGACGTCCCCCTCCACCACAGTTCGGCTCAGGAGAGCCCTGCCAACTGGCCGTTGTTAGGCAGGGCATCACTGGAGTGCACCTCGGGTGGGTGTATAGCTTTGGCGGCGCGTCGCGTGCCGTAACGCTCGCGTAAGACGTAGCTGCTGATATCTCAAGCCGCCTAGCTCACCCGCAGTATCCCAATCGCTGGAAGGCGCCTATAAGGCTTCTCCTCGGCGATACTGCCTATTATTGCTTTCCTCCAATGGCGGCCACACTCCTATAGAGCGCAGAAATTTCGTTGGGTGAAACGGGTTCCCGAGTGGCCGTCCCCAGGCGCTCAGCCGGATGAGGGGCGAAGATGAGCGGACCAGGATCGTCGAGAGAATCATCTTGCGTAATGAGTAGTGTGGCGACAGGTGCTTGGGTAATTAGGGTCTCATGAATTGACCTGGATGGGATTCGATAAATCTGGCCGGCTGTCACGTGGCGACGATTGACCTCTTGTAGATGCGCTCTCCCTTCGTAAGTGAAGTCATTTATCTCCCCGTACGATACTCGAATTACATCGTGAGTCCCACGAGGGTCAGGAACTGCCCTAATTGCAACATCAGTCAGCTGGCCAGCTAGCACCATACTGTCCAGGTGCCACATATGATCGTGAACTAGGCCGAGTGCATCGCCGCCTGAAGTGGACTCCGTCCACACATGCATGCGCACCCGTGCACCCTTCGGCATTTCACCAACAAGTCCGGTGAGCTCGGCGTGCACAAATCCGAGAGGGTGTCGAAATGCACTGAAGCTATCCGGTCCATTGGCGAGAAAGCCAAGCAGCTCCCGAGCGTCGAGCGAAACACGCTCACCTTCTGAGCCTGATCGCATCACATTGACTGCATGCCGGAGTGGGTCCATTTTAATTTGACCTCCCCTTGAAGGGTAGTTGCGCGATTTTCTCGAAATCGAGATTCTGGCTGTCGGCCCAGCCGGTTAGGAGGGGTTGGCTTGGCTGATCTGAGCTTCTGCTGGGTCGAACTCGTACAGCTTCGAGCGCGTCCATAACGTGCTGTGCCCTGACGTCTCTCCACTGATGCGGGAACATGCCCTCGTCGGACGGCAGTACGACAGTAGGGAGCCCTTTGCCGGCTTGTCCCAGCTCATCCCGGACCGAAGTGCAATACCATCCCCCCGCCGGAGCGTAAATGGCCCGCTCCTGCATGTCCGGTACGGTGACAATCAGTCCGGCGTTGCTCAAGTCGTAGCGGAGCGGGCTGTAATTAGAAAGGAATGAGATCTCAGGATTTACACGAGTGCGTTGCTGATACCAGGCCGCTGCATACAAAAGTGCAAGCAGCTCGTCACGGACACTCTGGGGGTCTGTAGTTCCGGTCCGTTGGCCCGCGCTCGCGCGATAATTAGCGTAGCGACTACACAAGTCCTCGTTGGCTGGGTTTAGGATATGCATCACGTACGAGATATCCTGATTCATTACGTTCGCTAGGGCAGGAAGGGCAGTGCTTCGCTGCCAGCCCCCTAGGCCTCCGCGAAAGTGCCATGAACTTGCCGATTCCAGGAGTTCATCAAGGCGCCTTCCGATTTCCTCCCGGGGGATCTCGATCACATGAGCCCCCGCACCTCGGATTTCAATATCTTGCTTGATAGCGCCTAGATCAGTTACGACATTCTGCAGCGCTCCCTTTTGTGCGACAGCGGCCTTCTTGCTAGCTAGAAGCGTTACTAGAAATGAACTCAAAACTACGATGGCCGCTGCAGACAAGAATTCCTGGCCGAGAGAAACAATATTAAACATGTCGAGTAGTGTGACCACGGCAATTGCT
The DNA here is from genome assembly GCF_045162695.1 of Streptomyces sp. NBC_01003. Classification (NCBI taxonomy): domain Bacteria; kingdom Bacillati; phylum Actinomycetota; class Actinomycetes; order Kitasatosporales; family Streptomycetaceae; genus Streptomyces; species Streptomyces sp. NBC_01003. The sequence goes on along the minus strand of NZ_CP108707.1, from coordinate 6,500,361 downwards.
GCGATCGTGAGGAACGTGACGGCATCGCCCGGAGACTCTTTTGCCGCGTTTAGGATATTCCTGAATCGAGAGGACGTCATGCCGAGATGATAGCTACCGCCCAGCAGTACCGCTTATAGAATGTGAAGTTTGGGGAAGCTCTGCTCCAGCCAGCGCTGGACCGCAATCAGGTGGTGTGGCCGTGCTGGCGGAGGACGTCCACCACGTCCTTCCCGCAGACGAGCGCGATGGGATGGCCGTCTTCGTGCACCTCTTCCTGCACCTGTTTGTGGAAGTAGGAGGTGGTGATGAGGACGCCGAAGTTGCGGTGGCGTATGCGGGAGATGAGGCGGGAGACTTCCCTGACTCCTGCAGAGTTGGTGGCTGCGTAGCACTTGGCTTCGAGGGCGAAGTCGATGGTGATGGTGTTGGCCGCCGGCCCGAGGATGTACTGATCGACGGCGTCCCGTACGCCGTCGCGGCTAGGGCGGGTAACGTCGCAGGCACCGGTGCGCGGTGCGATCAGACGCCAGACGGCGACGGCGCAGCGCCGCAATCTGGCGCGCCACCTCAGGTCAGCGCTTCCAGAACTATCGCGCTCGCGCCCGGTCCAGGGATGGGGGCTCGCCACGGCGATCGGCCGCAAGGGTGCACGATGCACTCGCTGCCCTTGGTTTGACCTGCCTGTCACCTGCAGTGACGACCCGCTGGCGCACATAGTCGTTGCGGTCTTGCGTCGCGGTTGTCAGGCCGTCGGACTCTCGCTAGCCAGCCCGTCCAGCCTCATTGCGGGATGTCCAGGGCATCAACTACCTCTATTGGGTAGAGTTTTGTCGACCTTTCACGGACGCTCAGGGGGACTCCATGGTCGAAATCGTTGTCGCGTTGATCGGAGGGGCGGCTGTGGTCGGCGGTACCGTGATCACCGCTCGCTGGACACGTTCACGCCCCACTGACAACCGAGCGCCCGACTCCTCGCCCCCTGCCAGCAACACGAACGATGGCGGCACCACCAACGCCCCGCGCTCGTCGCAGCCGGACGGTGGCGCCGCCAACGCGCCTCAGCCCCCTCGTGGCGCACGGTCTGGCGGCGTGACCGTCAACGGACAATTCATTGAAACAAACAACGGGACCGTGTCGCAGAACAATTACCGCGACGGTAAGAAGTGAGACTCCCGACTGGCGGCAATACAGGTTGGCTTGGGATAGCCCAGTATGTACTCGGCACCATATTGGCCATCTTTTTTATATTGGTTGGGGTTGACCTAATCAATCACTATTTCCCTTATGTGTTACCAAGCCTCGAATGGCTATTGGGGCGACTAGTACGGCTATCCACCGATGAGCATGTCGGATCGTTTGTGCGAGACAGAGTTGTCGTGTTCGCGCTAATTGGCGTGGTGTTCGTGCTATGGGTCACACATAAATGGCCCACCTTAGTAAAGACGATCGGCCAGGCTCTTAATCCATTTGCCCGGGTCGGCGTGGCCACCGTCTCGGCTGCCGCCGCCGTCTTGATTGCGCTTATTCTGGCTGGCCCGCTCGGGCAATCCAGAAGCGACGGTGAGTGCACTTCATCTTTTCACCTGAGCCTGGGCCATGCGCCCGCACTGGCGAGCAACACTAAGTGCGATGGAGGGGACCGTGGCCGAGACGGCGATTGATCAGTACATTCAACACAATAATGGCAACGTATTTCAGACGATCATCAACAATGAAGCGATCGACGACGAGACTAAGCGAAACGTAAGAAAGTTGGCGGTCTCATCACCTGAGATGTTGGCCAAAGTAGATGAGATGCTAAAAGAATCGGGCGACGTGAAGGCGGCTGCGGCGCTGATTCGGGATGCAGGTGGCATTCTGACCAGTGACGCTGCTCCATCAGCCCAATTCACTGACGAGGGCGACGACCCTATGTTCCCCGGGAAAGGTGAACGGGAACTGCGTAAGGCGGTGGCTAGCCCTTTCCTTCTATTAATTGTGGTGGTCGCCCTAATCCTCTTCCTGTAATCGAATACTGGAAGCCTCTATCGGCATTTTGCATTGAAGTTCGAATGTGAGATTAGGTGCGCCGAAAGCTGGTCTCTACCCACCACTCACCCCGGCTCCCATCCCGTCCGCCGTCGACCCACACACCGTGGAGCGGGCGTGGTTCATGGCGTCCAGGTGGAGCGCGCCACTGTACGAACGACCTGGACGCCATGGGCCGCGTCTGCTCGGCTCTGCCTGGGTCGACGGTGGACGGGATGGGAGCCCCCACGCTCGCCACGATGTGCCCGCGGCCGGGAACGGCGCCCCCTCCCACCCGGTGCCGGCCGATCCCCCGCCGGAGGCATCGTTCTTGACCCGCGAGGAACATCCCGCCCTTGCCCGCATGCACGCAGCGCGCCGCCGGGCGCGGCCAGCCGGGGCGAAGACAGGAGGCAGGCCGCGCCGCAGAGGCGGCGCGCGCCCGCGCCGTGCGCGGGCCTTGATGAAGTAGGGAAAGTTCTATCGCGCCGGGGTCAGGCGCTTGCCGTCATGGCTCCGCACATGAGGGCCGGCACCATCAAGGGCATCTAGGAGCCGGATCGAGTAGACCTCGGCCATGTACTGCGTGACCTCGTCGGGTGTCAGCCACTCAACGGCCGTCGACTCACTCGACGTTCGCTCGACACCGCCAGCGGGCTTGCAGCGGAACACCAGGGCCACAATGCCTCGGGTCGTGTTCTTGTAGACCCCGGTCAGCTCGTCAACCTCGACGTGGATGCCCGTTTCTTCCCAGACCTCGCGGCGTACGCCTGCTTCCGGGGTCTCGTCGAGCTCGAGTACGCCGCCGGGGAGCTCCCAGGTGCCATTGTCCGCGCGGCGGATTGCCAGCAGTCGGCCGTCATCGCGGACCACCACTCCGGCTACGGACACGGAGTGCAGTGGCGTTGACTGGCCTTCCTTGGCGCTGTTACTCATGTACAGGAGCATAGGAGGAAGAGAAGGACTATGGGAACTGCAGCAGGAGAGGGGAGGGCCGTACCTCGGTACGTGCAGATCGCTGAAGACATCGTTCAGCAGATCAGGGGCGGAGTCCTCAAGCCCGGAGACATGGTGCCGAGTGAGTCGGAGCTGGTCGACCGCTACGAGGTCTCGGGCGGCACGATTCGTAAGGCCATGGTCGAGGTGCGGGCCAGTGGGCTCGTGGAGACCCGGCACGGCAAGGGCTCGATTGTGAAGGACCGGCCGCCGGTGCGGCATCGCTCCTCGGATCGCTTCCGCCGTGCGCACCGCCAGGGCGGCAAGGCTGCCTACCTCGCCGAGTCCGCGCAGTCCGGCGCAACAGCAAAGGTCAGCGTGCTCTACATCGGGCCCATGGAGGCCCCGGAGGATGCGGCCGAGCGCCTCGGTGTTTCGGCCGGCACTCAGGTCCTCGCGCGTCGGCGCCTCTACTTCCGCAACGGCACCCCGGTCGAGACTGCCTCCTCCTACCTCCCGTGGGACGTCGTTAAGGACATCCCCGAGCTGTTCGCCGAGAACCCCGGCGGTGGCGGCATCTACGCCCGACTCGAAGACCATGGGCACGAGTTCGCCGAGTTCGTCGAGACGCTGCAAGCGCGGCCGGCCTCCAAGGCGGAGGCATCCGAACTGGCGCTTAGCCCCGGTGCGCCAGTGGTTCACCTGATCCGTGAGGCTCGTACGGCCGAAGGTCGCGTGGTCGAGGTGTGCGACACCCTCATGGCCGCTGACCAGTTCGTTTTCGAGTACCGGATCCCCGCAGCCGACTGACGCACGCTCAACTCCTCACAGCCCGCCGTGACTTATCTGTCGCGGCGGGTTGACTCATGTATAGGAGTGTTGCACTCTTCTTCATGTCACTCATGTACATGAGTGACGGAGTCCAGCCTCTATATAGGAGTGATCCGCTGTGCGTCAGATCCCCGTCGACACCTCCACCGCCACCGTGATGGTCGCCAAGACCCCGCAGACCAAGATCAAGGACCGCCGGACCGGCGAGATCGCCCTGGATGCCGAGACCGGCGGCAAGTTGATGACCGTGGACGTGATGTTCGCGGCCAACGACGAGGTGGAGATCCTGTCCGTCACCGTCCCCGAGACCGGCGTCTCCGACGAGCTGACCATGGGCACCCCGGTCGCGCTCACCGGCCTGATCGCCCGCCCGTGGGAGAACGAGTTCAACGGCCAGAAGCGGCACGGCATCGCCTTCCGTGCCGTCGCCGTCACCTCACTGATCGCCGGTGCGGCCAAGGCCAAGGTGGCCTGATCATGGGCGAGTTCCTCGTCATCATGCTCGTGGTGGTGGCCGTCGCCGCAGGTCTTCTGCGGTGGCGGCGCCCCGCCTGGTACTGGCTCTGCTTCGGCGCCTTACTGGCGTCGGTGCGGCTCCTGGTCCGCTATGCCTCTGTGATGGAGGCCTGCGGGCTCACGGTCCCGCCTTCACGCTGGCGCCTCGCATTCGCCCGGATGGCCAACCGGCCGGTTCCGGAGTCGCGTTCACCGCGCATCCTGCGCCTACGCCCCACCCGGACTGGCCTCGTCTTACGGCTCAAGCTCCGCCCCGGACAGGACGCCTTCGACTTCTCCGCCGCCACCGACCGGCTCCGCCACTCCTTCGGGATGCACGGTGTCAGCTCTCGTGAACTCCGCTCCGGGGTCGTGGAGTTGCGGATGACCGGCTACGACGTCCTCCAGCGTGTCCAAATGCCCGCCCCCAGCACCTCCGGAAGCACGTCACCGCTCCGCGTCCCGGTCGCCCTGCGCGAGGACGGAGCGATCCACTACCGCGACTACCGCGCGGTTCCGCACGGCCTGACCCTCGGCGCCACCGAGTCCGGCAAGTCCGTCTACCAGCGCAACCTCGTCTGCGGCCTCGCCCCGCTCGACGTCGCCCTGGTCGGCATCGACTGCAAACAGGGAGTCGAACTCTTCCCGCTCGCCCGTCGCTTCTCGGCGCTGGCCGACAACCCGAATACCGCGCTCGACCTCCTCGAAGCGCTCGTTGCCCACATGGCCGACGTCTACCAGCTCATACGCGCCCAACAGCGCGTCAGCGTCGGCGTCCCGGACGCGGAGATCGCCGCCGACATCTGGGACCTGCCCGCTGACCTGCGCCCGACCCCGGTCGTCGTCCTGGTCGACGAGGTCGCCGAACTCGCCCTCTTCGCAAGCAGGGACGAGGAGAAGCGCCGCGACCGCATCATCACCGCGCTGGTCCGCCTCGCCCAGCTCGGCCGCGCGGCCGGCGTCTACCTGGAGATCTGCGGACAGCGCTTCGGCTCTGAACTCGGCAAGGGCATCACCATGCTCCGCGCCCAGCTCACCGGCCGCACCGCCCACCGCGTCAACGACGAGACCAGCGCCAACATGGCCTTCGGAGACATCTCCCCGGACGCCGTGATCGCCGCCATCCAGATCTCACCCGACACCCCCGGCATCGCCGTCGCCGGTGACTCGACCGGCGGCTGGACCCGCATCCGCGCCCCGCACACCTCGCTGCGCGACGCCGTGAACCTCTGCAACGCCCACGCCGACCGCGCCCCGGACCTTCCCGCGCTCGCCGCCTTCCGGCCCGCCGTCGCCGCGTCCTCCCCGGCCACCGTGCCGCTCACCAAGGCCGCCCCGGTCACGGCCTGACCCCCTCCGCTCCACGGTCGGCGCGACCGCCCCGCGTCAGCTCCATACCCCGCCCATGCCGAAAACAGGAGGCCAACCCATGGACGCCAACGAGGACTTCGCCCGCACAGCCGCCCTCCTCGGCGCGCTCGACCTCTACGAGCGGCGCTACGAGACCGACGCCGCGTTCGTCCAGGTCCTCGCCCCCGCGCTCGCCCTGTCCCTCCCGATCGGGGTCCTGCCACCCATGCCGTACCGCGACAGCGACGACCCCACGGAGGACTGACCCATGGCGGCCCGCACCGTGCTCCGCCCGGACGCCGTCCTCGTCCAGGCCGTCATCGCCGGAGCCCTCTCCTTCGCCCACCTCCACGACCTGGCCGCCGCTGCCGGACAAGACGGCTGGAAGGCCTGGGCCTACCCGGTCAGCGTCGACCTGCTCCTGGTCGCCGCCTGGCGCCGACTCCGCGCCGACCGCCGTTCCCGACTCGCCTGGTGCTGGTTCGCCGTCGCGCTGTTCGCCTCGCTCGGCGCCAACATCGCCACCGCCGGACTGCTCGACATCCAGCACCCGCCCGCCTGGCTCCGGATCGGAGTCTCCGGATGGCCCGCGATCGCCTTCCTCGGCGGCACGCTCCTCGCCCACACCACCACTCCGACACCGACCGCGCCGGTTCCGCCGGCACCCACGGCCGCCCCACACCCCGAACCCGAGATCCAGGAGCCGACTCCTCCCACCCCGGAAGCCGTCGAGACCCCGGCCCGCGAGGAAGCCCCAGCCCTACCGGCCGCCGCCGAACCCGCGGATTCCGCCCCCGCCGTCCCGGCAGCCCTCGTCGCCCACGCCCGCAAGGTCGCCGACGACTACCAGACCCGTACCGGTTCCGCAATCGACACCGACACCCTGCGGTCCCGCCTCGGTGTCCCGCCCCAGCTGGCCGATGCCATCGCCGCCCAACTCGCCTGACCTGAAGGGAGAACCACCGTGCCCGCTCACGACCACTTCCACTCGGTGATGCAGATCGGCCCGGTGCAGATCGGCACCCACCGCGAACGCCACGGCCACACCAAGCACGCCGCCGTGTGCACCGCCGACCGCTGCGGCTGGTCCTCGGACTACTCCAGCCAGTCCGCCGCCCAGCTCGCCGCCCGCACCCACCGCTGCAAGGTCCGCTGAGGAGACACCCATGGACGTCCCGCTCTGGTTCTTCGTCGCCTGCGTCGGCGTAGTCGGCATCAAGCTCATCCGCCCGCCTTGGTGGCTCGTCGCCCTCCTGCTCCTCGGCGGCTACCTCCTCGCCGACAGCCTCCTGGCCCCGGCCATCGACACCGCCGTCAAGTAACCGCACACCGAAGGGAGAACGCTCCGATGCTGCTGCGCCCCAACGTCCCAGCCATGCCCGCCCCGACCGGTCAGGTCACCCCGCCAGCCGTGGTCGAGCCGACAACGATCACGCGCCACGCCCCGGCCACGACCACCGCTCCGGCTCCGACCTCGGCCCGCCCCACGATTCAGCTCACGTCCGGCGGCCTGATCACCCTCGTCGTCGGCGGCACGACCGTCGTCCTGGTCCTCGGCGCCGTCCTGGTCTCGCTACTCCTCGCGGTCGCCATCACCGCCGGATCGACCGCCATCACCGCGCTCGTCATCCGCTCGCTCATGAACAGCAACACCAAGCGCCGCTGACCGGCCCCCGGGCGGCCTGATACCGCCAAGCATCCACCGCCCGGGAGCCGTGCCCCCACCGATCCAAGAACCGGAAGGAACCACAAGCATGGCCCACCGGACCCGCTCTCCGCACGGGCACGAGAGGGCTCCCATGCCCGATGCCCTGCTCGACCCGATCACCCTCGGCGACCTGCTGAGGGTGGCTTCGGCCTCCGACTTCGACCGCTGGCAGGACCAGATTCGCCGCACCGGCGGCTGCTCCGACCCCATCCACCTCACCGGCTGGACCCTCACCAAGGACAAGACCACCGGCGAGACGCTGCACCACTACTCCACCGAAACCGAACCCGGCAGCCGCCTCCGCCTCGCCTGCGGCAACCGCCGCGCCTCCCGTTGCCCCTCCTGCGCCTGGACGTACGCGGGTGACACCTACCACCTCATCCGCGCGGGCCTCGCCGGAGACGACGACCGCGACATCCCCTCCACGGTCCGCGACCACCCCCGCGTCTTCACCACCCTCACCGCCCCCTCCTTCGGCCCGGTCCACAACCGCCCCGACCGAGGCGTCTGCCGCTGCGGCACCCGCCACGCCTCCGACGCCTCAACGTTGGGCACAGCCCTCGACCCGGCGACGTATGACTACGCCGCCGCCGTCCTCTTCAACAACCACGCAGGCGACCTGTGGATGCGCTTCACGACCCGCCTACGCCGCGAGATCGCGGCCCGCGCCGGCCTTTCCCAACGGGAGCTGAAGGAGTCGGCCCGCCTCTCTTACGGAAAAGTCGCCGAGTTCCAGAAGCGCGGCGCCCTTCACTTCCACGCGGTGATCCGCATCGACGGCTCGGAAGGCCCCGAGACCCCGCCGCCGTCCTGGGCCACGGTCACGCTCCTCACCGACGCGATCCACGCAGCCGCAGCCCACAGCTACACGTCCGTGTCCGTCCCGGCCGCCGACGACCAACCGGCCCGCACCTTCCGCTGGGGCAAGCAACTCGACGTACGCCCCGTCAAGGCCTTCGGCGACGGCTCCGACATCACTGAACAGGCCGTCGCCTCCTACGTCGCCAAATACGCCACCAAGGCCGCCGAGAACACGGGCACCCTCGACCGCCGCATCGGCGAACTCTCCGAACTCGACCGCCACCAGGTCCCCGACCACGCCCGCCGCCTGATCGAAGCCTGCAAGCACCTCGACCCGCTCTACCCGGACCGCCGCCTCTGGGCCTGGGCCCACATGCTCGGCTTCCGCGGCCACTTCTCCTCCAAGTCCCGCCGCTACTCGACCACCCTCGGCGAACTCCGCCAGGCCCGCGCCGACTTCCGCGCCGCCCAAGAACGCGAAGCGCTCGGCACGCCCGACTTCGAACCGGACACCGTCCTCGTCCTGGCCGACTGGCAATACGCCGGCCACGGCCACACACCCGGCGAATCCGCCCTCGCCGCCACCATCGCCCGAGACCTCCAGCACAACCGCGAAACCGCCCGGGAAGAACTTCGAGCAGCCCCCGACGAGAGGGAGTGGTGACCATGGCAACACGGCTCCCCGTCCGCTACCTGACGCCTGACGACCTGGTGGAGATGTTCGACCTGCCCAGCGTCGAAACGGTCTACCAGTGGCGTCGCAAGCGCGTCGGTCCCCGCGGCTTCCGAGTCGGCCGGCACCTGCGCTACGACCCGGATGACGTCCGAACCTGGGTCGAATCCCTGCAGGAAGGGGCTGCCGCCTGATGGCCGGACACATCCAAGACCGCTGGTACAAGGTCGAGACCGGAGCGGACGGCAAGACCCGCAAGGTGAAGAGCGATCGGTACGGCATGGGTCTCCGCTACCGCGCCCGCTACGTCGGCCCGGACGGCACCGAGAAGTCGAAGAGCTTCCCGGACAAACAGAAGCGCTTGGCCGACGCGTGGCTGACGAACATTGAGGCTGACATGGCTCGCGGCCAGTACATCGACCCGCGTGCCGGTCGGACGACCTTCCGCGAGTACACCGAACGATGGATCGCGGCACTGACCACCGACCTGACTAGCCGGGCCGCAGTCGAGGGCCGCCTACGACTTCATGCCCTGCCCTACCTGGGAACGCGCCCGATCGGTTCGTTCCAGCCGGAGCACATCCGAGACTGGAATCGTCAGCTCGAAGATGCCGTGACGTCAGCCTCGTACCGGCGTCTGATCTTCGATGCGGTCTCCTCCGTGCTCACGGCGGCCGTAGATGACCGTCTGCTCGCCTCAAATCCCTGTCGGGCTCGATCGGTCAAGGCGCCGCGTCCCGCGCCGACACGCGTCCGTCCATGGTCGGCTTCGCAGGTGTTTGCCGTGCGGACCGGATTGCCTGAGCGCTACCGGGCCGTGGCGGATGTCGGCGCGGGTTGCGGACTCCGTCAAGGCGAGATCTTCGGTCTGGCGGTCGACAACCTCGGTGATCTCGGCTGGCTCTACGTGCGGCAGCAGGTCAAGAAGGTCCGCGGTTCGCTGGTCTTCGCGCCGCCCAAGCGCGGCAAGCTCCGTGACGTGCCGCTGGACCCTGAGGTGTCGGCGGCGCTGGCCGGCCACATGGAGCGCTTCCCGCCGGTTGAAGTGACCTTGCCCTGGCTGACGCCGACCGGGCCGAGGGTTACGCATCGGCTCGTCTTCACGAGCGGTATCGGCGCTGCACTGTGGAGCAACGGGTTCAACGATCAATCGTGGAAACCCGCGCTGGCGCACGCCGGGATCATCCCAGTTCCCGAGAAAGGGCAGCGGTACGCGGCGGCCCGCGAACACGGCATGCACGCCCTACGGCACTTCTACGCCTCGGTCCTCCTCGATGCCGGGGAGAACATCAAGGCGCTGAGCCTCTACCTCGGGCACAGCGATCCGGGGTTCACGCTCCGCGTGTACACGCACCTGATGCCGAGCAGCGAGACCCGGACCCGGAAAGCCATCAGCGCCATGTACCGGGCCGCCGGTCACGCCCATGACGGCCCAGAGACGGCCCAAGCCGCCTGACACGGCCCCTCATCGACGGGAAACCCGCTGGTGAGGGGCTGTTTCATGCCCTCGTTCGGCAAGTAACACCCCATCTTGCCTGACCGCCACCCCATGGGGGAAACCGCGTGGTGTGCGTCACTCTTCGTGACGCTCCGGGTGCGGCCGGGAACGCATACGGCCCCGGCCGCCGTGGAGGCGGGCCGGGGCCGGGGTCAGGCGTGGTGGGGGTCAGTCCTGGGTCGGGGTCTTCTTCTTGCGGACCAGGAAGACCGCGCCGCCGCCGATCACCACGAGGGCGATGGCGATGCCCGCGATCAGCGGGGTGGCGTTCGAGCTGCCGGTCTCGGCGAGGTCGCCGGCCTTGGTGCCGGTGCCGCCCACGGAGGCCGGGCTGGGCTGCGACGACGGCTGCTCACTGCCGCCCGCGGTGCTCTCGGTCTTGCAGTCGAGGACGCCCTTGAACCGCTTCTCGAAGCCGTTCGGACCCTTGATCGTGAAGTCGTACGCCTGGTCCTCCTGCAACGGGATCGTCACCGTCTGCGAGGCGCCGGCCGCGATGGTGTGCTCAAGGCCCATCAGCTCGAAGTTGAACGCCTCGTCACCCTTGTTGGTCGCCGTGATGTCCACGCCGCTCTTGTCGCAGTTCTTCTGCGCCGACAACGCGGGGGCCGCGCCCTTCTTCGCCCAGTTCGCCGTGGCGGTCGCGGAGACCGTGGACTCGCTGGAACCGGCGAGGATCTGCGTCTGGCTGCGGGTCTCGGAGGCGAAGGCCCGGCCGACCGGCACGGTCGTCGACGCCTGCACCGTCAGCGCGGCCGTGCCGTCGGCGGCGCCCTCGGGCACGTCGAAGAACAGCTGCCCGCCGTCGGCGGCGGACGTCACGGGCTTGCCGTCCTTGTCGACGACCTTGACCCCGCTGGCGGCCGCGTCGGCGGGCGGCGTCACGCTCACGCTGTCGGCGTTCGTACGGACCGTGACCGGGCCGAGCCGGTCACCGGCGCGGCCGGAGACGGCGGAGGGCTCCAGGTTCAGCGAGGCCTTCGGCTCGGCGAGGGGCTGGGCGCTCTTCTGCAGGTAGTCGGCGAGCTTCTCGGCCGCGGGGCTGACCGCGTCCACGTCCGCGCCGTCCGAGTAGCGCCAGATGGCGACCTGGGTGCCGGCCGCGGCGTCCTTCTCGGTGAGGCTGCCGGCGCCGGCCTTGCGGGCCAGCGCGGCGAGGTCGTTGACCTGGGGGTAGGAGTTCTGCAGGATCCAGCGGATCTTGCCCGCGTCCGCGTTCCCGTTCAGCGACGTGCCGCTCCAGGGGGTCTCCTGGTACTTGGCGTCCCGCTGGGTCGGGTTGTGGATGTCGATGCAGTACGTCTGCAGCGTGCCGCCGTTGTCGACGGACATCTCGAACAGTCCGGCGGAGACGGGCTGGTCCTTGCCGTTGTCGTGGATGACGGCCTGACCGTAGGTCTTGAGCCCGCCGATCGTGGCGGTCGCGCCGCCCTGCTGCTGGGGGACCTCGTCCGCAGAGGCCGCACCAGCGCCGGATATCGCGGCGGTGGCCACGAGTCCGGAGACCAGGGCCGCCGCGGCGAGGCGGGCGGCGCCCCGCCCGCGTGGGGTGACCGCCGACAACACAGATACCGCAGAGAACACAGAATTCCCCTTCAGGCGGGAGACATTGGCACGAGGGGGGTGACGTCCCGCCGACAGAACGATGTGTGAATCAGACGCTTGAGCAGACATCCGAATCAATGGCCCCGTGGGCTACGCCCGGCATCCTAAGGAAGCCGCGCACCACAGTCCCCAGGTCAGAGCGGTACGAGGCGATCCGACTCGGAATCGTTATCGCCGCTAATGATTACAGCCCCGGGTTATCGACAAATCAACGGCACGGAACCGGTGTTCATTCGCAGATAAGCCGCACTTCGGGCCGCATTCGGGCCGAGCCGCGATCCGAGGGCTCAGCGACTTCTTTCAGCCGACGACGGCCGGTTCTCGCCGTTCGCTCTGTTGCTGGTCCTGCTGGTCCTGCTGGTCCTGCTGGTCCTGCTGGTCCTGCTGGCCCTGCTGGCCCTGCTCGCCCTGCTCGCCCTGCTCGCCCTGCTCGCCCTGCTGAGGTTCGCCCTCCCCTTGCGGCTCGATCTCGAACGACGGCTCGTCGCCGTCCGGTTGACGCCCCGGCCGGGTCTGCCGGCTCCGCCGGAACGCGGTCGTCCCGCGCGACAGGTCGTGCCCGACGGCCGACGCCTGGATGTCCGCCGACGTCCAGTGCTGCCCGCCCCGCTCTTCGTCCCGCACCCGCAACCTCCCCTGGACCAGCACCGGTTCGCCGATGGACAGCGAACCCTGCACGTTCGTGCCGAGCGTGCCCCACGCCCACACCGTGAAGAAGTTCGTGTGCCCGTCCACCCACTCGTTGCGCACCCGGTCGAAGTGCCGGGCCGTCGCCGCGAGCCGGAACCGCGCCACCGGCCCCTTCGGCAGCTCCCGGTACACCGGCGTCGTCGCGACGTTCCCCACGACCGTCACCGTCGTCTCGCTCATGTCGGTCCACCCCTCCCCTGCGCACGGACGCGTGCGGGCCCGTCCCGCACGGCCTCGTCCGTACCGCGTTCCCGGTCGGTGCCGGGCCGCGATCTCAGAGTGCCTGTACCGGGACGAGCCCGCTGGTGCCTGTGTTCTACCGGCCAGTTGTGGAATTCCCCGTCACCCGTCCAGGTGGCGACTCACGTCCGCGGGGGGTCACCCCGTCACCTTCACGTACTGCTCCCGGACCTCCCGGTACCTCAGCAGCTCGGCGGCCACCGGATCGAGGACGCGGGCTCGCCCGCACCCCGCCGCCGCCTCCCGAAGGCGCCGTTCCGCGTCGAGCCCGTAGCGCCGCGCCGGTCCCTTGGCCGCCATCCGGCACGACCACTCCACACACGGTCCGCCGATGATGCCGCACAGCATCAGCAGCACCGGGACTCCGAGATTCGGATCGAGAACCCCGATGATCTGCCCCAACAGCCACAGCCCGCCGATGACCTGAATGATCGTCATGGAGACCTGTGCGAGGACCGCGACCGGCCACCAGCCGGGCCTCGGCAGCCGAGGCGGCGGCGACCCCGCCGAGACCGCCAGGTCGTCGAGCGCCTCCGGGAGCCCCTCGGCCCCCCGCGTCGCCGCCTCCCGCACCGCCTGCCCCCACGGCCCCGGCAGCCCCGCCGACGCCCGCTCGCCCACGATGCGCACCGCGTGCTCCACGCGCTGGCGCGCCGTCGCCTCGTCGTCGGAGGGCAAGGGCCTGACCGTCAGCGTGTCGCTCGGGCTGCGCTGGGACTCGTACCAGCGCCAGAGCCGCAGCCAGGGGGTGCCGCACGCCTTGTTGGCGTTGCGGCGCCAGGCGCGTTCGGCCGCCTGTCCCGCGGCCTCGGCGCCCACGGCGTCGGCGAGCCGGTCGGTGAACTCCTCGCGGGCGTCCTCGCTGAGCCCGCTCTTGCGTCCGGTCGCGTAGACGGGCCGCAGCCGCAGCGCCGCAGCGTCGATGTCGGCCGCGATCCGGCGGGCGGCGGCGCCTTGTTCGCGCGTGAACTGGTCCAGGGACTCGCGCAGTTCATCGACGCCGTCGCCGGTGAGCGCGGAAAGGGAGAGTACGGTCGCGCCCGGTTCGCCGTGCTCGCCGAGCGCGATCCCGTCCTCGTCGAGGAGGCGCCGCAGATCGTCGAGTACGAGGTCGGCGGCCTCGCCGGGCAGCCGGTCCACCTGGTTGAGAACGACGAAGGTGACCTCCGCGTGGCCGGCGAGGGGCCGCAGATAGCGCTCGTGCAGCATCGCGTCGGCGTACTTCTCGGGGTCGACCACCCAGATGACGGCATCGACGAGCGCGAGGATCCGGTCGACCTGCTGACGGTGCTCGACGGCCGCCGAGTCATGGTCGGGCAGGTCCACCAGGACAAGCCCCTTGAGCGGCGCGTCCACGTCCTTGGGACCCTGGCCCTGGAGCGGGCGGCGGCGCAGCCGGCCGGGGATCCCGAGCCGGTCGAGGAGCCCCGCGGCGCCGTCCGTCCAACTGCACGCGATGGGTGCGGAGGTGGTGGGCCTGCGCAGTCCCGTCTCGGACAGGGGCACGCCCGCGAGGGCGTTGAAGAGAGTCGACTTGCCGCTGCCGGTGGCGCCCGCGATGGCGACGACGGTGTGCCGGACGGAGAGCCTGCGCCGGGCGGCCGCCTCGTCGAGCACGTGGCCCGCCTCGGCGAGGGCCGCGCCGTCGACGCGGGCCCGGGAGAGCCCGACGAGTTCGCGCAGCGCGTCGAGGCGCTCGACGAGCACCGCGTCGGCGCCCTGGAGCTCGTCCTCGTGGGCGTACGAGTCGGGCATGGCCTCCACGTCGAAGACACCGGAGTCCGCGACGCGCCGGGCGATGAGCCCGTCGTCCCAGGCGCCGCCGCCGGAGCCGTCCACGTCCTCCCGGGGCGGATCCACGCGCCCGGCCGGTTCCGTGCCATCGGCGTGCTCGGTGCGCTCGGTGCGCCCGGCGTGCTCGGTGCGCCCGGCGTGCTCGGTGCGCTCGGCGTGCTCGGTGCGCTCGGCGTGCCCGGCGTGCCCGGTGCGCTCCGCGTGCCCGGTGCGCTCGGTGTGCCCGGTGCGCTCGGCGTGCTCGGCGTGCTCGGTGTGGTCCGTGTGATCCGTGACGGCGGTCACCGCGGTCACCTCTCCTTCTGCAGTACGGACAGCGCGGCGATCAGTTCGGCCTGGGACTCGGGATGTACGTCGAGTGCGTCGAGCGGCGCGAGCCTGCGGTCGCGCTCCACGGCGAGCACCTTGTCCAGGTATTCGGTGAGCAGCCGCCCGCCCCGGTCGCGCAGGCGCAGGGCCCCTTGGGCACCGATGCGTTCGGCGAGGCTCTCGCCGGCGCTGCGGGCGCGGTTCCCGCCGAGGAGTGCGGTGGCAAGGAGGGCGGCGACGAGTTCGGTGTCGGGCGGCGGAGTGGTGTCGAGGATGCGTACCTGTTCCTCCGCGTACTCCTCGAGCATGCGGCGCCAGCGGCGTACGGCCATACCGATGCGGTGCTCCGCGGTCTCCAGGTCGGGGTCGCGGTCGGCGAGTCCGTCCGCGGCGCCCGCGGGGTCGCGGTGCCAGGCCTCGTCGATGCGTTCGTCGGCGGCGGTGACGGCGCACAGGAGGAGCGCGCCGAGGCTCTCGGTGAGCGCGTCGAGCAGTTCGACCGGCGCGCAGTCGAGGGGGTAGCTGCGCCACCGCTTGAGGGCGTCCCCAGCGAGCACACCGCCGCTCTGGAGCCGGGTGAGCACGCGCGCGTGCTCCCTCGCGTACGTCTCGTCGACGGTGGCGGTGAGGCGCAGGGCGGCGGCGTACTGGGAGGCGACCGCCCCCGCGAGTCCGGGGGTGCGGACCCGGAGGGAGTCGATGACTCCGTTGGCGGTGCGGGCGATGGCGGTGCAGCGGGCGGTGGGGTCCTGGACGCGGTGGCTGAGCCAGGCGCGCAACGGGGCGACGGCGGTGGCCGGCAGGAGGCCCCCGCCGCCGGTGGACTCGGGCAGTTCGGGGACGGTGAAACGCGGTACGTCGCCGAGTCCGGCCTTGGCGAGCAGGGCCCCGTACTGGCGGGAGACCTCGGCGACCATCTGGTGCGGCACGCGGTCGAGGACGGTGACGAGGGTCGCGTTGTTCTCCTTGGCGCTGCGCAGCAGGTGCCAGGGCACGGCGTCGGCGTAGCGGGAGGCGGTGGTGACCATGATCCAGACGTCGGCGGCGCTGATCAGCTGGGCGGCGAGTACGCGGTTGCGGGCGACGAGGGAGTCGACGTCGGGCGCGTCGAGGAGGGCGAGCCCGCGGGGCAGGTTGCCGGAGGTCTCGACACGCAGGACGTGTTCGTCGTCGGCGGGGGCGGCGGCGCCGAGCTCGATGTCGTCGGGGCGGCGGGGCGTCCAGACGCGGGTGAGGTCGGGCAGGACGCGGGCGCCGGAGAACCAGCGGTGGTCCTCGGGGTGGCACACGAGTACGGGGGTACGGGTCGTGGGCCGCAGCACACCGGCCTCGCTGACCTTCCGCCCGACGAGGGAATTGACGAGGGTCGACTTCCCGGCCCCGGTCGACCCGCCGATGACGGCGAGCAACGGGGCTTCGGGATCTTTCAGCCGGGGCACGAGATAGTCGTCGAGCTGCGCGAGGAGCTCCACCCGGTTGGCACGCGCACGCGGCGCTTCCGGGAGAGGGAGGGGAAAGCGCGCGGCGGCGACGCGGTCGCGCAGCGCGGAGAGTGCGTCGAGCAACTGAGGCCGTACGTCCAAGGTCACCACATGCGAAGAATGCCCAATTTTGGCGGCTTTCTGAAGCATATGGACGTCTCTGCGCGCCGATGCGGCCCATCCGGTCCATGGGACGGAAGGGACGACTGGGGCGCAGGCATAACGAGTGCACAACACCCGGGGCGTGAGACGCCAAAAGCGGTGCAAGATTCGTACCTGCCTGCGATTATCAGGACCGCTTCACCGAACCTCCACATCGTGCCACGGAGGCGAAGCAGCAGGGACAGGGATCCGGGAGCCCTATCCTTGGTCCCGGCAAGGTCACGGATCTCCCCCACATCCGTCCCGAGCCACCGGCCACACACCGGCCCCCGTAGCTCAGTGGATAGAGCAGGCGCCTTCTAAGCGCTTGGCCGCAGGTTCGAGTCCTGCCGGGGGCGCCTCTCTGAGGCCCTACTTCGGTAGGGCCTTTCTGCTGCGCAGGGGGCGCACCGGGCGCGACACGCAGAAGCCTCGCCCCCGGAGATCGGGACTGGGGAGATCCCCGGCCACTTCAAGCCGCCACAGGTGTGCCGCATCTGCCGATCGACGCACCGGACGTAGGCGGCGAGCGGCACGAGGACGCTGCCGACGGCCCACTCGGCGATGTGACGGGCACACCCACGTTGCTTCGAGAAGAAGAAGTCGTGGGTTCGAAATCCCGGTTCGGGGGCGGCCGGGCCGGGCGCCTCCGTGCTCGGCGCCTCACCCGCCCGCCCTGCGGAGTGCAACGTCACCGCAGCGCCTCTGAGCGCGGTGCCGGTGCGGGCGCCGGCGGGGGCGGCGGGGCCGAGGACTCACGGAAGCCGTACTTCGCCCACCAGCGGGCCAGCGGGGCCGGTGCCCACCAGGCCCACTTGCCCAGGAGCGCCATCGTCGCGGGCACCAGCAGGCCTCGTACGATCGTCGCGTCCACGAGGACCGCGATGACCAGGCCGACCCCGATCATCTTCATGAAGAGGATCGAGGAGGCCATGAAGCCGCCGACGACCACGACGAGTAGCAGCGCCGCGCTCGTGATGATCTTGGCTGTGCGCTGGACGCCGAGCGCCACGGATTCGACCGGGTCGCCGCTCACCTCCCACTCCTCGCGGACGCGGGAGAGCAGGAACACCTCGTAGTCCATCGCGAGGCCGAACGCGATCGCCACCACCAGGACGGGGAAATTGGCGTCCACCGCGCCGATCGGCTCGAAGCCGAGGAGCCCCGAGAGGTGGCCGTCCTGGAAGATCCACTTGATCGCCCCGAACGCGGCCAGGAGCGAAAGGAGGTTGAGGATCACCGACTTGAGCGGGAGGAGCAGGGATCCGAAGGCCATGAAGAGGACCAGGAACGAGACGACCGCTATGAACAGGGCCATCCACGGGAGGCGGTCGCCGATCATGCCGACGATGTCGGCCCGGGACGCCGGCATACCCGTCAGGAGTGCGTCCGCGCCGGCCGGGGGCGCCGTGGCGCGCAGGTCGTGGACCATGCTCTGCGCGGCGTGGGACATGGCGTCCGGCGTGTAGCGGAGCGTGATGCGCGCGTCGTTGCCCTCGAACGCCGTGGGGGTCGCCGAGGCTACGCCGTCCACGGTGGCCAACTCGGCTGCGTAGGTCGCTACTTCGGCGCGGTCCACGGGGCCGGTGGAGCCCTGGACCACCGACGTCATGATCTGTGCGGGGTTTGTGCCGAAGTCCGACGCCAGTGTCTTGCCGACCACCTTCGCGTCCGCGTCGGAGGGCAGCACCCACTCGCCGGGGCGTGCCCAGTTGACGCCCAGGAGCGGTGCGCCCAGTCCTACGAGGACGGCGACGATCGCCAGGGAGGAGATCAGCGGCTTCCGCATGACCGCGTGCGCCGTGCGGTACCAGCGGCCCTCGTTCTCCGGCTTGGGGGCGCGGTTCCTGCCCAGCGGGATGCGCCACTTGTCGATGCTGCGCCCGGTGTAGCGGAGGAGGGCGGGGAGCAGCGTGAGGGAGCCGACCACCGCGAACGCGACTACGGCGACCGCCGCGTACCCCATCGAGGAGAGGAAGCGGGAGGGGAAGAAGGCCAGTCCGGCAAACGAGATCGCCACGGCGATGCCGGAGAACGCGACCGTGCGGCCCGCAGTCGCGGTGGCGCGCTCCACGGCCCTGTCGACGTCGGCGCCCGCGTGGAGTTCTTCGCGGAAGCGGTTGACGAGGAAGAGCGCGTAGTCGATCGCCAGGCCGAGGCCGAGGATCGTGATGACGTTGATGACCGTGCTGGAGATCTCGGTGAACATCGTCAGGACGCGGAGCACGACGAAGGAGCCCAGCGCCACGAACGAGCCGACGGCCAGCGGCAGGAGCGCCGCGATCGCGCTGCGGAAGATCAGGACCAGGAGGATCAGCAGGATCGGGACCGAGAGCATTTCGGCACGCGCGATGTCCGAGCCGGTGAGGGTGTTGACCTGGTCGGTCATCGCGGCGACGCCGCCGTAGCGGACGGTGACTCCGTCGGCCGCGAAGTCGTCCCTGATCTTCTCCAGTGCCTCGACCTGCTCCTGGTCGTCGCCACTGGTGAACTGGACGGTGGCGTAGGTCTGTTGGTTGTTCTCTGATACGTAGGAGCTCGGGTTCTGGGTGCCGGGGTGCCAGAACGAGTCCAGGCGGGCGATGTCGGCGCGTGGGACATCGTCGAGCGCGGCACGGACTGCTGTGCCGAAGGAATCGACCGTGGCGCCCTTTTCCTTCGACTCGTACAGCACGATGAGGTCGTTGGACTCGCGGCCGAGCGAGCCGTCGAGGACCTTGTCGGCCTGGACGGACTCGCCGGCCGGGTCGTCGAAGCCGGCTCCGCCGGTGAACGAGCCGAAGACCCCGGTGCCCCACACGCCGGCGAACAGCGTGAAGACGGCTGCCGCGATGACGACCCATTTCCGGCGCCGCGCGGTGAACTTTCCGATAGCGGCAAACACTTCTGTCTCCCTGAATAAATCAAATGGCGTGTGGCAAACGTCTATGCCGCGTGACGTCTGCGGTGGTCGGCGAAAATACATTTCGGCCTTCAGCGCACGATTTATGAGACTTTCCAGGAAACGTGTGCGTCCGACATCCGCGTTACGGAGACTGCGCTATGCCCCCTTCGAGACATTCGCCGCCCGTGCGGTAGCCCTGCGCTGAGCGAGCGCCGCTACGGCGCCGACGGCGACGGACAGGCCGAGGCCTATCGCGACGGAGTGCACGGGGTCGTCGCTGACCGCCCCGCCGAAGTAGCCCACGCCCACCGAACAGGCGGCCCAGACGACTTCGGCGAGCGCGGCGCCGATCGCGAACTTGCCGGCCGGGTAGCGCGCCGCGCCGGCCGCGAGCCCGCCGAGGAGGCGCCCGCTGGGCAGGAAGCGGACGCCGACGACGAACGGGATGCCGCCGCGCCGCACCCGCGCCGCGGCCCAGTCGAACAGCTCGCCCCTGCGTCCGCGCCCCGCGCCGCCGCCGCGCACCCTGCGGCCGGCGAACCAGCCGAAGCGGTGGATGAGGACGTCGCCGGCGAGCGCGCTGCCGGCCACCGAGAGCAGGACCAGGACGAGGGACATCTCGCCGCGCGCGGCGAGCATCCCACCGGTGATCAGGAGCACCGCGTTGGGCAGCAGGGGCGGCAGCGTGGTGACCGCGAGGATCGCGTACGCCCAGCAGGCGGCGCCCGACATCCGGGTGGACAGGCCGGACGTGAAGTCGACCCACGACACGAGTGAGGCGAAGTCCATCGGTCTCCCTTTCCCTGGGCCCGATGCCTCTTTGGAGGCATGTGCCGGCTCTTTGGCGAGGCGTGCTCCCAGGTCAGAGGCCCACTAGCGGCGCTGCGGGCAGCGGCTGGGCCTGTCCTGGGCTTCAACAGTAACTTACGCTATCGATAGTTTCACTATCACTACGACGCAGGTGGCCATGACCGATGTGACGCTGTTCCTCCGAGAGTTCGCCCGCACCCGCCGGGACACCGGGGCCATCGCGCCCAGCAGCCCCCTGCTGGCGCGGGCCCTGACCCGCCATGTCATCCCCAGCCCGGGCCGCGCCCGCGCCGTCCTCGAGGTCGGCCCCGGCACGGGCGCCGTGACCCGGCGCATCAGGGCCTCGCTGGGCGCCCTGGACACCCTCGACCTGGTCGAGGCCAACCCCCGCTTCGCCGAACTCCTGCACCGCGACCACGGCGGCGACGAGCGCGTGCGGCTGCTCACCGGGCTCGTGCAAGAGCACGATCTGGGGAGCTACGACACCATCGTGTGCGGGCTGCCGTTCGCCAATTTCGACGCGGGCACGGTCGCGGACATATTCGGCCGGCTGCTCGCTGCGCTACGCCCCGGCGGCACGCTGTCGTTCTTCGCGTACGCGGGGATGCCGCAGCTGCGCCGGGTGTTCACGACGGGCGCGGCGCGCGAGCGGACCTTCGCGGTGCAGGCCGTCGTCGGGCGGACCCTGGACCGGCACCGGTTCCGCACGGAGACGGTGCTCGGGAATCTGCCGCCCGCCCATGTGCACCATCTCGCGCCGGTGGCACCGCTGTCGGCGTACGCCGGGTGAGCCTGCGGGGGCTACGCGCTGTGCTTGCGCCCGCCGCCGATCCGGCCGGAGGCGTCCTCCTGGGCGATTCGGCGCAGCGCCGCCATGGCCGCGTCGCCGAGGACCGTGCCGAGGACGACGCCCTCGACCTTGCCGTCGGCGCTCGGCACATCGGCGAGCGCGCCGAGCTCGGCGACCGCCAACTCCCCTGCCGCGGCCGCGTACTTGTCGAGCAGGGTGAGCAGGTCGCCCCGGTCGAGGTCGCGGTAGGTGAGCACGATCTGGACGAGCGCCTGCCAGCCCGGGTTCTCCGGCTTCGCCACCCAGCCGTGCCGGATCACCAGCTCACGGACCTCGCCCTCGGCCCGCTCCCGGTCCTCGTCGGTGCCCCGCTCGACGGCGGCCCTGGTCACCGCGGACTGGGCGACGCCGAGCATGCCGTGGACCGTGCGGGTCGGGGAGTCGACCTCGGACAGGACGTCGCGCGCGGCCGCGATGGACAGGCCGCCGACCTCCAGCATGGCGCGGATCAGCTTGAGCCTGCGGACATGGGAATCGTCGTACGCGACCTGGTTCGGGCTGGTGCGCTCGCCCGGGGGCAACAGGCCCTCGCGCGAGTAGTACTTGATGGTGGGGACCGGAACTCCGGTACGCCGCGCCAGCTCTCCGATACGCATTTCACGAGGATACTTCGCTTTCCCCGCGGCGCGCTCCCCGCCGCCCACGGGAATACGAAGGCGCTTTTATCGCCGTTGAATTCCCGCACCATCACCCTTCCATGCGCCGCTGCGACGCTCATTCGGCAACGAACCCCTCTGCCCTCAGCCGGAAGCCTCACCTGATGAGCCAGAAGCCTCACCGGATGTCTTCGTGAGACGGCGTCGCGAGATTTCTGTGCGAGCAGTCTTCGAAGGACCCCAGCCAAAGGAAACAGGCATGACCACACACGTGGCTCCGGAAATTCCTTCGGCGCCCGCCGAACTCATATGCGGGCGCACCGTCGAACGCCCCCGGTCCCGGTCCCCGAGACGGGCGATCAGCCCCGGTAGAGGGCCTCGATCTCCCGCTCGTACGCGGCCGCGACCGCATGCCGCTTGATCTTCAGGGAAGGCGTGAGCAGCCCGTTGTCCTCGGTGAACTCGCCTTCCACCAGAGCGAACTTACGGATCGACTCGGCCCGCGAGACGGCCTCGTTCGCGTAGTCCACGGCCTCCTGCACCGCCGCGATCATCCGCGGATCACGGACGACATCGGCCATCGGGGTGTCGGCGGGCATCTTCCGTACGGACAGCCAGTGCGCGACCGCCTCCGGTTCCAGCGTGATCAGCGCGCCGACGTAGGAGCGGTTGTCGCCCACGACGATGCACTGGCCGACCGGCGGGCGGCTGCGGAGCCGGTCCTCCAGGACGGCCGGCGAGACGTTCTTGCCGCCGGACGTGACGATGATGTCCTTCTTGCGGCCGGTGATGGTGAGGTAGCCGTCCTCGTCGAGGGCCCCCAGGTCACCGGTGGCGAACCAGCCCCCGTCGAGCACCTCCCCCGTCGCCTCGGGGTTGTTCCGGTACGCGCCGAACACGATGCCGCCCTTGATGAGGACCTCCCCGTCGTCGGCGATCCGCACGGCCGTGCCCGGCACCGGGAGGCCGACCGTCCCGGGGCGCGGGGCGAGCGGCGGGGTGATCGTGGCGGCGGCGCTGGTCTCCGTCAGGCCGTACCCCTCGTAGATGAGGATTCCGGCGGCGTAGAAGAAGAGGTTGAGGCGCCGGTCGAGGGGGGAGCCGCCGCTGATCGCGTAACGCAGGCGTCCGCCGAGCTCCTTGCGCACACGGCGGAACACCAGCAGGTCGTAGAGGCCGCGGGCGAGGCGGAGACCGAGGGACGGGCCGCCCTTGCCGTCGGGGCCCTTGCCGTCGGGGCCCATGCCGTCGGGACCCTTGCCGCGGCTGAGGAAGCGGGCCATGTGCGCCTCGCCGTAGTTCACCGCGATCCGGTCGGCCCGGTCGAACGACGCGCCGCGGCCGAGCTTCTCCGCGGTGGCCCGGCCCGTGTCGTGGATCTTCTCGAAGAGGTACGGCACTCCGACCACGAACGTCGGCCGGAACGAACGAAGTTGGGGCCGCAGCTCGTCCGGCTTGATGCCGGGGCAGTGGCCCAGTTCGATACGGGCGAGCATGCAGGAGATCTGGATGGTGCGGCCGAGGATGTGCGCCAGTGGCAGGAAAAGCAGCGTCGAGGCCACCTGTCCGGTCACCTCTTTGAAGATGGGGTGCAGCAGCTCCACCGTGTTCGCGGCCTCGGCGTGCAGATTCGCGTGGGTGAGGACGCAGCCCTTCGGCTTCCCGGTGGTCCCGGAGGTGTAGCAGACGGTCGCGACGGTGCCGGGGGTGAGGGCGGCGCGCCGCTTGGTCACCTCCTCGTCGTCCATCTCCCTTCCCAGGGTGGCGAGTTCGAGCACCGCTCCCGCGTCCAGCTCCCAGCAGCGCGGCTGCTCCTCCTCGGGCAGCGCGGCGAGCGCGGCCCGCGCAGTGGCTGTGTTCTCGGGGGTCTCGGTGATCAGATGGCGCGCGCCCGAGTCCCGGACGATCCACTCGATCTGCTCGGCCGACGACGTGGCGTAGACGGGCACGGTCTGCCCGCCGGCTGCCCAGATGGCAAAGTCGAGGACGGTCCACTCGTAGCGTGTACGGGACATCAGGGCGACTCGCCCGCCGGGTTCGAGGCCGCCCGCGATCAGGCCCTTGGCCGCGGCGGTCACCTCACGCGCGAAGGCCGCCGCCGTGACGGGACGCCAGTGCTCGCCCTCCCTGCGCCGCAGGACCACGGCATCGGGCGCCTCGACGGCGTTCGTGAAGGGGATGTCGGCGGGCGTGCTCCCGCCGGGGTCCGCGGCGAGGGCGGCCGTGCGCACCTCGCGCACGGTTCCGTGCTCGTCCTTGACGGTCTCGACGGTGGCCCGGTCCGTCAAGTCGCTGCGCTGCTGTGCCCGTTGAAGATCCTTGCGTACGCCCATGACGGCTCCAGGTCGCGGCTGACGTGATCCCTGCGTCTCGCTCGTCCCACGCAGACTTGCAGACTTACCCGGGCGTCAACTTACCCACGCGTAAAGGAAATTCAATGAGCCGGACGCGATCAGCCGACGCAAGCGACCCAGGGACGGCCCCAGAGGTCAGGCGTCGGGCGGGGTCCAGACCTCGCCGTCGAGGACGTGCCGCATCCCCACCCACACCATGTTCATCAGCCGCAGCGCGATCGAGTCCGGCGACCGGCCGGGGTGGCGCTCCATCCAGTCGGTGAGCGAGTCCGCTGCCCCGACGAGCGCGTGCGCCACGAAGTCGGCGCCCTCGGCGTCGAGCGGGGCTTCCCGGCCGCTGTCCGCGATGCCGTCCCCGACCAGGCCGGCCACCTCGGCCATGACGGCCCGGCGTGCCTCGGCGACCCCGGCGGCGATGGCCGCGCCGAGCTCGGAGGCCTGCCGGTGCAGGACGACCCAGGAGTCACGGTGTCCGGCGACGAACGCGAAGAACGCGGCGAGGCCTGCGTACAGACGCTCCTCGGGCTCGCCGCCCGCGCGCGCCGCCCCCTGGAACGCGGCGACGAGCCGGTCCGACTCCCGGCGCAGGCACGCCAGGAAGAGACCCTCCTTGGAGTCGAGGTAGAGATAGACCATCGGCTTGGAAACGCCCGCGAGTTCGGCGATCTCGTCGACGGACGCGGCGTGGTAGCCGCGCTTGGCGAAGACACGCACGGCGACGTCGATCATCTGCTGCTCGCGCTCGCGGCGCGGGACACGGCGCCGGCGTCCGGCGGGGGCGCCCGGACCGTCACCCTGCGCCCCGGGACGCTCCGCGAGCTCCCCGTAGCCTTCTGGCGGATCGCCCGTTATACCCGTCACGCTTGTCAGCCCATCTGCCCCGGCCGTAACCTTACCGATTGGTAAGTTTACTGAATGGTAAGCAGTTTCGGCACACGGAGGGTTCCATGGGCGAGGGCACCGGCACGCGCGACGGGATTGCCGACCTCGACTTCTCGGCGGTAACGCCCGAGCAGTTCGCGAAGATCGTGAAGGGCCTGTCCGCCAAGGAGATCGACGGGATCGCCCGGGACGGCGAGCTGCGGGCACGCATCCTGAAAGAGGTCTTCGCACGCATGGAGCGGCAGTTCAGGCCGGAGACGGCGGGCTCGCTCCAGGCGCTGATCCGCTGGAAGGTCACGAGCGCGGGTGACCAGGAAGAGGCCGTGTACGAGACGGCGATCGCGGACGGGACCTGCACGGTCACCGAGGGCCGCTCGGACGCCACGCCCCGCGTCACGCTCACCATGGGCGACGCGGACTTCCTGAAGCTGGTCTCGGGCAATCAGAGCCCCGTCCTGATGTTCATGATGCGCAAGGTCAGGATCACCGGCGATGCCGGGCTCGCCGCGGGCCTCAACCGCTACTTCGACATCCCCAAGCCGTGAGTCCGCGGCCTACGCTGCCTGTGTGACCACACCACCGCACGCGCACACCGACCAGGACCGGCTGATCTACGGATGCATGGGGCTGGGCGGGAGTTGGGATTCCGCGCCCTTCCGGCCCTCCGACATCGACGCCGCCGAGGCCGCCGTACAGGCGGCCCTGGACAGCGGCATCACCGCGTTCGACCACGCCGACATCTACCGCGACGGCAAGGCCGAGGCCGTGTTCGGCGAGGTGCTCGCCCGGACGCCCGGGCTGCGCGGGCGCATCACCGTACAGACGAAGTGCGGGATCCGCCTCGCCGACGGCGACCGTCCGGGGGTGTACGACCTGCGCGGCGCCCGCATCGTGCGGTGCGTCGAGGAGAGCCTGACCCGGCTGCGGACCGACCACGTCGACGTCCTGCTGCTGCACCGCCCCGACCCGCTGGCGGACCCGGGCGATGTCGCCAAGGCCCTCACCTCGCTCCAGGAGCAGGGCCTCGTACGGAGTTTCGGCGTCTCCAACATGAGTGCCCATCAGATCGCGCACCTCCAGTCCCACCTGGACTTCCCTCTCGTCGCCAACCAGCTGGAGATGAGCCTCAAGAGCCGGGACTGGGTGGAGGCGGGGGTGCTGGTGAACACGCCCGAGGCCGCCTCGAACGGCTTCCCGCTCGGCACCCTGGAACACTGCGCCGAGCACGGGATCCGCCTCCAGGCGTGGGGCCCGCTCGCCCAGGGCAGTTACACGGGCCGCGAGGCGACGCCCGCCGAGTACGCCACGGCACGACTGGTCGCCGACCTCGCCGAGAAGAAGAACACCACCCCGGAGACGATCATCCTCTGGTGGCTCCAGCGCCACCCGTCCCGCATCGCCCCGGTCATCGGCACCGCGAACCCGTCCCGCATCCGAGCCTGCGCCGACGCCGCCCGCCGCGCCCCCGAACTCACCCACGAGGAGTGGTACGAGCTGTGGGTGACGGCCCGGGGGGCGGCGCTCCCCTAAGCGCTGCGCAGCCGCGCGTACGCCCCGTCCCGGGCGAGGAGTTCCCTGTGCGTACCGCACTCCACGAGACGGCCGCAGTCCACGACGAGAATGCGGTCCGCGTCCGGCGCCAGCGCCAGATCGTGGGTGATCACGATGGTCGTACGGCCCGCCATCAGCCGGCGCAGCGGCTGCACCACGCGTCGTGCGGCCAGCGCGTCGAGTCCGGCGGTCGGCTCGTCGAGAACGAGGACGGGGGCGCCGCGCAGCATGGCACGGGCGATCGCGATGCGCTGCAGCTGACCGCCGGAGAGGGCGGCGGTGCCCGGGGCGATCCGGGTGTCGTAGCCCTCGGGCAGGTCGGTGATGAACTCGTGGGCGGCCGCGTCCAGTGCGGCCTGCCGGATCTCCCGCTCGCCGGCGCCCGGGAGGCCGCAGGCGATGTTCTCGCGGATGGTGCCGTGCAGGATCAGAGTCTCCTGGGGCAGCAGGGCCACGTTCTCGCGGAGGAACTCCAGCGGTACGTCGGCGAGCGGCACCCCGTCGAGGCGTACGGTCCCCGCCGTCGGGTCGTAGAAGCGCAGCAGCAGCTTGGAGAGGGTCGACTTGCCGGCTCCGCTCTCCCCTGTGATCAGGACGAGCTCGCCGGGCTCGGCGGTCAGTGACACGTCGGTCAGCGATTCCGCGGGAGCGTCCGGGTAGCGGAAGGAGACGCCCTCAAGGGTGATGCGGCCGTGCACGGGCCAGGCCGGGCGGGGTGAGACGGGGTCGGTCACGGCGGGCTCGGCGTCCAGGACCTCCTGGATCCGTTCCGCTCCGGCCGTGGCGGCGGTGAGCGTGAGGCCCAGCTGACCGAGGTTGCGGATCGGCGGATAGAGGTAGCCGATGAAGGCCGCGAAGGCGAGCAGATCGCCGAGCGTCATACGGCCCGCGGCGATCTCCCAGGCGCCGAATCCGATGACGGCCAGCACGCACAGCGTCTCGACGACCTCGACGAACTGCTCGTACAGCTCGCTCGCGCGGGCGCCGCGCACGGAGGCGCGCAGCCACGCACGGGCCTCCCGGTCGAGCCGGCGCTCCTCGTCCCGGCGCAGGTTGTAGGCCTGGGTGAGGACGACATTGCCGAGGGACTCCTCGACGACCGAGGTGATGGCGCCGTCGGCGGTGCGCTCGTCACGGGCCGCGGACTTGATGCGGCCGGCGAAGCGGCGGGCGGCGATGAGGAAGAGGGGGGCGAGCAGGAAGGTGACGAGGGCAAGGTCCCAGCGAAGCCAGAGGGCAGCGGCCGCGTAGAAGACGGTGGAGAACAACGCGGAAACGGTGCCGACCACGCCGGACACCACCATCTGTTCGATGGCCTCGACATCACCGGTCAGCCGCTCGACGAGATCGCCCTGCCGGTGCTTCTGGAAGAAGTGCGGGGGCAGCCCCTGCACATGACGGAACGCGCCGGCGCGCAGCCGCAGGACGAACCGCTCCGCGGTCCACACGGCGAGCGAGTTTCCGGCATACCCGACCGCTGCGCCGATCACGGCAACACCGAGCCACTGCGCGGCGGGCACCCAGAATGCGGAGAGCGATCCCGCAGCCAGCGCATGGTCGGTGAGATTCGCGAAAATCAGGATCGAGGCTGTCTCGGCAAGCGCGGCGACCACGACGCAGACAATGATCAGGACCAGCCATCTGCGGTCACCACGCGTCAACGGCCAGAAACGCCGGAACGCCTGACGAGCACCCGTGCTCTTATTCTCCACCAACTCCACCAACTCCCCCGACCCATCCGACTCCTCCGACTTTCTCAACTCTCTCCGTCCGAACCGGGAACACGGCCGAGGCGGCACGGTTCAGCAGTCCTTGCCGGCCTTGTTGCCGACCGGACGGCGGCGGGGCTGGCGCTTCGGCTTGGGCGCGGCCTGGTGTGCAGCGGCCGGCTTCGCGCCGGGCTTGCGGGTCTTCTTGACGGGGGCGACCTTGTGGAAGCTCATGAGGATTGTCCCTTTCTCGGTGACGCTTTTCCGTTTGCCGTAAGCCCTGTTCGGCTTCGACACGGAAAACATTACGCGGGCCCCAGCCCCGGAATTGCCACATTGGATGAGAACTCGATCAGTTACGTCTGAGTTCGATTCTCATCACCCTTCAGGAACAGAACCGCCCTTCACACAGAATTTACGCCGACCCATTCGACGACCAATTACTCTGCCTCGATATTCACCCAGAACTTACAGGGCGAAATGACAGCTTCTCCAATCCGCACGAAACTCGGACACGGACTCAGATCTGCAGTTCGTCGGCCCTGCGTATCGCTTCCGCGAGCTGCCGCACGTCCTTGCCCTCCGTCGAGCGGGCCAACTTGTCGGCGCGTGAGGCCAGTTGGGGAAGCGTGGGGGCTCCGGGGAGTGCCCCCTGGCGCAGGGAGTCGGCGAAATAGGCTGCCGTGGCTGTGAGTTGGAGGCCGGGGTTGGAGCGCCAGACGTCCGTGTCCAGTGCGGAGGCCTCGATCTGGGTCGTCTCCTCGTGCGGGGCGCGCGTGGTGGGGTCCAGCCAGCGCACGCCCGCCGTGGCGACGTGGCCGCTCGCGCCCGGGCGCAGCCGTACCGCGTACAGCGCCGTCACGGTGTGGCCGGGGCCGACCTCACCGCCGTCCACGCGGTCGTTGCGGTAGTCGTCGTCGGCGACCTGGCGGTCGTCGTAGCCGATGAGCCGGAACCTCTGCACGGTCCCCGGGTCGAAGGCGACCTGCGCCTTGGCCTCGCGGGCGCGCAGCTCGATGTTCTGCGGCAGCTCGTCGCAGAAGACCTTCCGGGCCTCCTCGGGCGTGGAGACGTAGGTCGTGTGGCCGTCGCCCTTGTCGGCGAGGCGCTCCATCAGGGCGTCGCCGTACTCGCTGCCGACGCCTACGCCGAACAGTGTGATGCCGTGCTCGCGGCGGGCGTCGGAAATGCGGTCGAGGATCGCGTCGGCGTCGGTTTCACCGGTGTTGGCGAGTGCGTCGGAGAGCAGGACGACGCGGTTGGTGGCGCCGGGCCGCGCGCCCTCGACCGCGGTGTCGTACCCCGTGCGTACGCCCGCGTCGAGGTTCGTGGAGGACATCGGCTCCAGGCCGTCGATCGCGTCGTGGACCCGTCCCCGGGCGCCGCCGACGCGGGTCATCGGCAGTACGGTCTCGGCCGTGTCGCTGAAGGTGACGAGTGCGAGGGAGTCGTCGGAGCGCAGCTGGTCGGTCATGACGCCGAGGGACTGCTTGACCAGGTCGAGCCTGCCGGGTTCGGCCATGGAGCCGGAGACGTCGATGACGAAGGTGAGCGCGGCGGGCGGGCGTTCGGACGCCGGGGCCGCCGGGCCGGTGGCGAGGCCGACCCGGAGGAAGGACCAGCCCTCGTCGCCGGCGCGGGCTCCGTCGGCCGTCACCGAGAAGCCGTTGCCCTCGGGGCGCGGGTAGCTCTGACGGAAGCTGTTGATGAACTCCTCGGGCCGGACGGTCTTCGGGTCGGGCAGGCGCCCGTCGGCGAGGGTGCGGCGGGCGTAGCCGTACGACGCGGTGTCGACGTCGAGGGCGAACGTGGAGAGGTAGTCCGCGGGCGTCGGGGACGGGGTCGGCGCGATGTCGCGCTGCTCGCCGTCGGCCTCGGTGCCCGGCGCGGGCGTCGCCGGTGCGGACGGGCGGGCCGGGGCGGGCGCGGGCAGCGGGCCCGTGCGCTGCGCCTTGCCGCGCTCCGCCGAGGAACCGTCGCTCCCGCCGCCGCACCCGGTGACGAGGAGCCCGCCCACGAGCGCCGCCGCGACCAGCCCGGCGGCCCGCGCCCTCCCCCGACCCCGCGTCCTCGGCCGCCTTCGCGCCCGCGCCGATGCCCGCGTACGGTCTCGGTCCTCTGCCCGGTGCTCGCTGTCAGGCCTCATCCGTGCCCCCTCGGTTCGCCGATCGTGCGTCAGCACTTGTGAATGTGACGTCCGAGACGGCCGGAACGAGCAGTCGGAGGCGTTGCGGATGAATCTCGATGCGGCTACGGAGGGGGCCCGCCGAGGCCGGAAGGTGATCCTCCGGAGACCTACGAGACGATGTCCTTGCGGCGAAATCCCCGGAAGGCCAGGGCGAACAGGATGACGGCGTACGTTACCGAGACGGCCGTCCCCTGGATCATGCCGCCCCACTCCGGGCGCGGCTGGATGGCGTCCGCCCACGCGAACTGCCAGTGCGCGGGCAGGAAGTCGCGCCAGTCGCCGAGCGCCGTCACCGCGTCGAGGACATTGCCCACGATGGTGAGCCCGACCGCGCCGCCGACCGCGCCGAGCGGCGCGTCCGTCTTCGTCGACAGCCAGAACGCGAGCCCCGCGGTGACCAGTTGGGACACGAAGATGTACGCGATCACGACGAGCAGCCGCTGCGCCGCCGTGCCCGCGGGGAGCGCGCCGCCGGTCGGGATCTCCAGCGGGCCCCAGCCGTACGCGGCCGTGCCGACCGCGAGGGCGACGACGGGGAGCAGGACCATCGCGGCCAGGCTGAGGGCGAGCGCGACGGTGAGCTTGCTCCACAGGAGGCGGGCGCGGGGCACGGGCGCCGCGAGGAGGTAGCGCAGGCTGGACCAGCCGGCCTCGGAGGCGACCGTGTCCCCGCAGAACAGGGCCACGGGGATCACGAGCAGGAACCCGGCCGAGACGAACAGGCACGTCGCGGCGAAGTTGGCGCCGGACGCGGTGGCCGTGTCCATCAGCGTCACCCGGCCGTTGCGCGCGCCCGGGTCGCCGCCGATGGCGAACGCGACGACCAGGACGAACGGCAGCAGGGCGAGGACGGCGCCCATGACGAGCGTGCGCCGCCGCTTCAGCTGGCGTACGGCCTCGACCCGCAGGGGCAGGGTCCGGCGCGCGCGGTATCCGGGCGCCACCTCGGTGGACTCGACGAGCGCGGTCATCCGGCTTCGCCTCCGATCAGGGTCAGGAACGCGTCTTCGAGGCGGCGGTGCGGGCCAAGGGATGCGACCGGCACGTCCAGGCGGACCAGCTCGGTGAGGAGTCTGGCGGCGGCCATCTCCCGGTCGGCGGAGGGCGGCATGAGGGCCGCGGACTGTGCCGGACCGTCGGGTGTCGCCACCGCGGTCGCCGTGGCGGCCGCCGCCGGAACCGTGGCCGGGACGCCCGCGTGCGCGGGAGCCGCGAGCCGTACCAGGAGTCCGCCGTCCGCGCGGGCCGCCGACTCCACGTCGGGCAGCGCCTCCACCTTCTCCACCAGCGCGTCGGAGATGTCCGCCGCGAGCCCGACGAGGAGGGTGTCGCCGGAGCCGATGATGCCGGCGACCGGTCCCGCCTGCACCAGGCGCCCGCGGTCCATCACGACCAGGTGCGTGCAGGTCTGCTCGACCTCGGCGAGGAGGTGGCTGGAGACGATGACGGTGCGGCCCGCGGCGGCGTACCGGATCATCACCTCGCGCATCTCGCGGATCTGGGGCGGGTCGAGGCCGTTCGTCGGCTCGTCGAGGATGAGGAGGTCGGGCATGCCCAGCATGGCCTGCGCGATGGCGAGCCGCTGGCGCATGCCCTGCGAGTAGGTGCGCACCGCGCGGGCGAGGGCGTCGCCGAGCCCGGCGATCTCCAGCGCCTCGTCCAGGTGGGCGTCCTCCGCGGGGCGGCCCGTGGCTGCCCAGTACAGCTCCAGGTTCTCGCGGCCGGACAGGTGCGGCAGGAAGCCCGCGCCCTCGACGAACGCGCCGACCCGCGACAGGACGGGCGCACCCGGCCTGATGGCGTGCCCGAAGACGCGGATCTCGCCGCCGTCGGGCCTGATGAGGCCCATGAGCATGCGCAGGGTCGTGGTCTTGCCCGCGCCGTTCGGCCCGAGGAGGCCGAGGACCTGGCCCTTCTCCACGCGGAAGGACAGGTCACGGACCGCGTACCGGTCGGCGGACTTCGCGTACTTCTTGCTCAGGTCGGTGATCTGGAGCGGGACTTCGGCGAGCTCCGGGTCGAGGGCTCCCGCGCTCGCGCGGCGGCGGCCGGTGAGCAGCAGGGCCAGCGCCGCCAGGACACCGGCGAGAGGCAGCCACCACACCCAGGCGGGCAGCGGCGATGCCGCCGTGCGCACGGCGGGCGCGGTGGGCACGGAAAGGTCGCTCTTGAGAGAGACGGTGTACGTGGCGGGGTGCGTCGGGGACGCGTAGCCGAGGTCCGTGGAGGACAGGACGAGGCGCAGCCGGTGGCCCTTCTGCACTTCGTGGTCGATGGCGGGGAGCGTGAGGGTGACGTCCTTGCCGCCGTCGGCTCCGGAGCCCACCACCCTTATGGGTGAGGTGAGTTGGGAGGGCAGCACGGGCTGGGACCCGCCGCCCGGCCCGACGTCGTACACCTTGCCGAACAGGACCGCGTCGTCGCTGTCGGAGGCGACGTGCACCGTCACCTTCGGGGACCCGGTGATGCGCAGGTCGTCGCGCAGGGGCGCCGAGTCGAAGCGGGCGAACTGCCCGGGGAAGTCGAGGGAGAGGCCGACGCCGAGGGAGGACAGCTGGCCGAGTCCGCCGCCACCACCTCCGAGCCCCGGCAGGTTCGAGATGGCGGGCGGGCTCGCGCCGGCGGGATTGGTGACGCGCTGCTCGCGCCCGGTCAGGGGCACGCGCCGGGGGTCGTTCGCGAGGCCCGGGTACGTGTCGCCGCTCGCGCCGCGCAGCTGGGCGGCGCCGTCGGTGGAGTCGATGCCTCCGGTGCGGGTGACGCGGAAGGCGGGGCCGGTGTCGGCGCCCTTGTCGTCCTTCAGATAGCGGTCGAACCAGGAGTCGACGCGGGCTTCGACGCGTCCGGTCTCGCGGTCACCGCCGTCGTGCCCGCCCGCGATCCAGTCGACGTCGACGGGCGCGCCGTTGGCCCGGATCGCCTTGGCGGCGGCGTCGGCCTGGCCGAGCGGGAACAGGGAGTCGGTCTGGCCCTGCATCAGGAGCGTGGGCACCTTGATGCGCTTGCCGACGGCGATCGGCGAGCGCTCTTCGAGGAGTGCGCGGGCCGCGGCGTCCGGCTTCCCGGCCTCGGCGACCCGCTCGTACATGCGGCACAGCTGCGGCTCGAACCGGTCGCAGCCACCGCCGGTGTTGATGAAGAGCCCGGCCCAGAGCTTCTTGTAGACGCCCTGGGGGAACAGCGCGTCGGCGAGATTCCAGTACGTGATCTGCGGGGCGATGGCGTCGACCCGGTCGTCGTACCCGGCGGCGAGCAGCGAGACCGCGCCGCCGTACGAGGCGCCGGTGACGCCGACGCGCGGGTCGCCCTTCTTGTCGAGCTGGACCTCGGGCCGCTTCGCCAGCCAGTCGATGAGCCTGGACGCGTCGGCGACCTCGCCCTTCGGGTCGTTGAGCCCGATCTTGCCGGTGGAGCGGCCGAAGCCGCGCGCCGACCAGGTCAGCACGGCGTATCCGTCGCGGGCGAGGCCCTCGGCCTGGGCGCGCAGCTCGTCCTTGCTGCCGCCGAAGCCGTGGGCGAGCAGGACGGCGGGGCGGCGCTCGGAGCCGGGCGTCGTGAAGTACGACGTGTCGATCCTGGCTCCGCCCGTGTCCATCACCGTGTCGCGGCGCTGCACGGGGGGCGCGTCGTCCGAGGCGGCCGCGGCCGTCCAGGTACCGGCGCCCGCGAGCACCACGACGGCCGCGGCGGCTGCCGCCCACCGCCGCGGCCTGGCCCGCGGACCGGTCAGTCGTAGATCCATGCGTCAACGGTACGGGCGACCGCCGACAACGGGGGCAGCCCCCGGGCTGAACCGCCGGACCTCCCTGAGGAGTAGGGTCCCGCCCCCGCGTACACCGCTCGTGGTACGAAGCGTCATGCAGAAATCCGACATCCGCCGTGCGCGCACCGTCGACGAACTGACCGCTGCCGGGCCCCTGTTCGACGGGCCCGCCCTTCCCGAGTTGTCGGCTCGCTTCCTTCGGGCCCCAGGCCATCATCTCTTCCTGGCCTACGAGGGCGACGAGCCCGTGGGCTTCGTCAGCGGGATCGAGACGGTCCACCCGGACAAGGGGGTGGAGATGTTCCTGTACGAGCTGTCGGTGGCCGAGGCGCACCGGCGCCGCGGCATCGGCCGCTCCCTGGTCGAGGCGCTGGCGACGCTGGCCAGGGAGCGGGGCTGCTACGGGATGTGGGTCGGCGTGGACACCGACAACGAGCCCGCGCTCGCGACGTATCGCGGCGCGGGCGGCGAGGACGGCGGTGGGTGCGCCGTCATCGAGTGGTCGTTCGTGCGAGCCGAGCCCGGGTGATGCTCAGGCCTGCGCGTCCTCGGGGATCGACACCAGCCAGCGGGTGTCCTTGCGCGGCCGCAGGTAGAGCGCCCAGTAGAGGGTGGCGACGGCGGTGATGCCGCCGGTCCACAGCAGGTAGGAGACCTCCTGCTGGCTGAGGATGTAGGCCAGTACGGCGATCAGGACCACCGGCACCGCGGGCCACAGCGGCATGCGCCAGGCCGGCTGGTCGCGGTGGGAGCCGCGGCGGGCGAGCAGGGCGGCGACGGCGACCAGGAGGTACATGCCGGTGACGGAGACGCCGGTCACGCCGTACAGGGTGTCGAGGTTGACGAAGCACAGGGCCGCGCCGGGCACGCCCACGACGAGGGTCGCGACCCATGGGGAGCCGAAGCGGCCGAGCTTGGAGAGCGCGTTGTTGACCGGCTCGGGCCAGGACTTGTCGCGGGCGGAGGCGAACAGGACACGGGAGTTCTGGATGACCATGACGATGCCCGCGTTGATGATCGCGAGGGCGACGCAGAGGCTGACGAACGTGCCGACGGCGGAGTTGGACCAGGCCTCGACCATGCCGCTGATGTCGCCGCTGGTGAGGGCGGCGAGGTCGGGGGCGCCCATGGTGATGGCGACGACCGGCACCAGGATGACCACGGTGGAGATGGCGAGGGTCAGGAGTACCGTGCGGGCCACGTTGCGGCGCGGGTTCTCCAGCTCCTCGGAGAGGTAGACCGCGGTCGAGAAGCCCTGCGTGATGAAGAGGGCGATGGCGAGCCCGGAGATGATCAGCATCGCGGTGACGGTGTCGGTGTGGCCGCCCGCCCCGGTGACGTGCAGGTCGACCAGGGATCCGGCGCCGCGCTCGGAGTGCGAGAAGCCGAGGACGGCGACGACTCCGGCGGCGATGACCTCGAGGACGAGGAAAATGCCGGTGATCCAGGCGTTGGCGCGCAGGTCGAGCAGGCCCGCGAGGGTGGCGAGGAGCATGACGCCCGCTCCGGCGCCGGCGGCGGGCAGGTGCACGAGCGGGGCGAGGTAGTCCGCGGTGCCCATGGCGATGACGGGCGGCACGATCATGACCACGAGCAGCGAGAGCACGAAGACGAGCCAGCCGGCGAGGCGGCCCGCGAGCGTCGACACCATGGCGTACTCGCCGCCCGCGCTGGGGATGAGGGTGCCCAGCTCCGAGTAGCAGAACGCGACGGCTATGCAGAGCAGCGAGCCGATCCCGATGGTGAGCGCGGTGGCGGTGCCGAGCGAGGAGAACAGGTCGGGGACGACCACGAAGAGCGTGGAGGCGGGCGTCACGCACGAGAGCGTGAGCAGGGTGCCGCCGACGACGCCGATGGAACGCTTGAGCTTCTGGGGACTGGCCGTGTTGCCGAGGGGCGCGAGGGGCTCCTCGGTGACGGTCGAGGGGCTGGTGCGAAGCGTGTCGGACATGGGGGAGCGGTTCCGATCGACTCGTGGTGCAGATGCTTCTGGTACTCGGGCCGGGAGCGCTATCGCCTCCGAAGGGCTGTCGCGATGGGGGGGGTTGTTCATCCGCTCCCGGCGCGTCATTGCACCGTGCGAAATCCGGAACGTCAACGGCCGTTTAGCTGCGGATTCCGCACCGGGCTCTTGATCCAACTACGGCCACTTCCAAGCCGGTTCGACGCAACAGATGGATTCCATCAGGTCGCCCGGATTAATGACCTTGCTTTCCCAGGTGAATGGATGGTGTCGACTGGGACACCCGATACATCCCCTACGTACGGGAACCGCAGCCCCCGCTCCGAAGTCCGTCCGAATCCGTCCGCACTCCGGACACTCTCCCGGCGCCCCGGGCACATACAGAGGCGCATACAGAGGTGCCCCGGCCGCGCTGCACAGCGGCCGGGGCACCTGGTGCTGGTGGACCTCAGTGGTTGCGCGGGAAGCCCAGGTCCACGCCCGCGGGGGCGTCGGACGGGTCGGGCCAGCGCGTGGTGACGACCTTGCCGCGGGTGTAGAAGTGCGTGCCGTCGTTGCCGTAGATGTGGTGGTCGCCGAAGAGCGAGTCCTTCCAGCCACCGAAGGAGTGGTAGCCCACCGGCACCGGGATCGGCACGTTCACGCCGACCATGCCCGCCTCGATCTCCAGCTGGAAGCGGCGGGCGGCGCCGCCGTCCCGGGTGAAGATCGCGGTGCCGTTGCCGAACGGCGAGGCGTTCATGAGCGCCACGCCCTCCTCGTACGTGTCGACGCGCAGCACGCACAGGACCGGGCCGAAGATCTCGTCCCGGTAGGCCTTGGCGGTCGTGGGGACGCGGTCGAGCAGGGAGAGGCCGATCCAGTGGCCGTCCTCGTGGCCCTCTACGCGCAAGCCGGTGCCGTCGAGGACGACCTCGCAGCCATCGGCCGCGGCGCCGGTGACGTAGGACGCCACCTTGTCGCGGTGCGCGGCGGTGATGAGCGGGCCCATCTCCGAGGTCGGGT
Source organism: Streptomyces sp. NBC_01003 (assembly GCF_045162695.1). Lineage (NCBI taxonomy): Bacteria > Bacillati > Actinomycetota > Actinomycetes > Kitasatosporales > Streptomycetaceae > Streptomyces > Streptomyces sp. NBC_01003. Next base: position 6,463,265 of record NZ_CP108707.1, on the reverse strand, counting down.
CGTTGCCGGGGCCGATCTTGATCTTCTCGGCGCGGTCCTTGATCTTCGCGACGAGCTCGTCGGCGACGGAGCCCACGGCCACGACGGCCGAGATGGCCATGCAGCGCTCACCCGCGGAGCCGTACGCGGCGGAGACCGCCGCGTCGGCGGCGGCGTCCAGGTCGGCGTCGGGCAGGACCAGCATGTGGTTCTTGGCGCCGCCGAGCGCCTGCACGCGCTTGCCGTTGGCGGAGGCGGTGGTGTGGATGTGGCGGGCGATCGGGGTCGAGCCCACGAAGGACACGGCCGAGACGTCCGGGTGCTCCAGGAGGCGGTCCACGGCGACCTTGTCACCGTGCACGACGTTGAAGACGCCGTCGGGCAGACCGGCCTCGGAGAGCAGCTCGGCGATCTTCATCGACGCCGACGGGTCCTTCTCCGACGGCTTCAGCACGAAGGTGTTGCCGCACGCGATGGCGAGCGGGAACATCCACATCGGCACCATGGCCGGGAAGTTGAACGGCGTGATGCCGGCGACGACGCCGAGCGGCTGACGGATCGACGACACGTCGACGCGCGAGGCGACCTCGGTGGACAGCTCGCCCTTCAGCTGCACGGTGATGCCGCAGGCCAGCTCCACGATCTCCAGGCCGCGGGCGACCTCGCCGAGCGCGTCCGAGTGGACCTTGCCGTGCTCGGCGGTGATCAGCTCGGCGATCGCGTCGCGGTTGGCGTCGAGCAGCGCGCGGAACTTGAAGAGGATCGCGGTGCGCTTGGCGAGGGACGAGGTGCCCCACGTCGCGTACGCGGCCTTGGCCGAGGCGACCGCGGCGTCGACGTCGTCGACGCCGGCGAAGGCGACCTGCGTCGTGACAGCGCCGGTCGCGGGGTCGGTGACCGGGCCGTAATTGCCCGAGACACCCTCGACGGTCTTCCCGCCGATCCAGTGGTTGACGGTCTTGACGTCGGTCGTCATGAGGGCAAGCTCCTTTGGGGTCCTACGGGTGTTTCGGGTGTTTCACAGCCGGCGGCGCCGAGCGGTGACGTGCCGGTCGTACTCCTCGCGGGCCTTGACCGCCGACGGTCGCGTCGCTGTCTCGGCCACGGGCACATCCCACCACGCCTGCGCGGGGGGCGCGCCCGACACTGTGTCTGCCGTTTCGGTCTCCACGTAGACACATGTGGGACCGTCCGCCGCCCGCGCCGCCGCGAGGGCTTCCCGCAGATCACGGACGGTTTTCGCGCGCAGCACCGTCATGCCGAGGCTGGCCGCGTTGGCCGCGAGGTCGACGGGCAGCGGAGCGCCCGTGTACGTGCCGTCGGCGGCCGGGAAGCGGTAGCCCGTACCGAACCCCTCGCCGCCCACGGAGGCCGAGAGCCCGCCGATGGACGCGTACCCGTGGTTCTGCAGGAGGACCACTTTGACCGGAATGCCCTCCTGGACGGCGGTGACGATCTCGGTCGGCATCATCAGATACGTGCCGTCGCCGACGAGCGCCCACACCGGGCGGCCCGGCGCGGCGAGCGCCACGCCGATCGCGGCCGGGATCTCGTAGCCCATGCAGGAGTAGCCGTACTCGACGTGGTACTGGTCGCGGGACCGGGCGCGCCACAGTTTGTGCAGGTCACCGGGGAGCGAACCGGCCGCGTTGATCAGGATGTCGTCCTCGGTGACGAGTTCGTCGAGCGCGCCGAGCACCTGCGGCTGGGTCGGGTGCACCAGGTCGTCGTCGACCGTGAAACAGGCGTCGACGCGGTACTCCCAGCGCTCCTTGTCGTCGGTGTACTCCATGACGTAGGAGGGCTCCGCGCGGTGGCCGCGGAGCCCGGCCGTGAGCTCCTCCAGGCCCGTGCGGGCGTCCGCGACCAGGGGCAGGCCCGCCATCTTGTGGCTGTCGAAGGCCGCGATGTTGAGGTTGAGGAAGCGCACGCGGCCGCCGAAGAGGGTGCCGGACGCGGTCGTGAAGTCCGTGTAGCGGGTGCCGACGCCGATGACGAGGTCGGCGGTGCGGGCGAGTTCGTTCGCGGTCGCGGTGCCGGTGTGGCCGATGCCGCCGACGTCCGACGGGTGGTCCCAGCGCAGGGAGCCCTTGCCGGCCTGGGTGGACGCGACGGGGATGCCGGTCGCGCCGACGAACTCCTTCAGCGCCTCCTCGGCGCGGCTGTGGTGGACGCCGCCGCCCGCGACGAGCAGCGGCCTGCGCGCGCCGCGCACCGCGCGGACGGCCTCGTCCAGCTCGCGCGGGTCGGGCGCGGGCCTGCGCACGCCCCACACCCGCTCGTCGAAGAACGCGTCGGGCCAGTCGTACGCCTCGGCCTGCACGTCCTGCGGCAGCGCGAGCGTGACCGCGCCCGTGTCGACCGGGTCGGCGAGGACGCGCATCGCGGCGAGGGCCGCGGGGATCAGTGCCTCGGGCCGGGTGATCCGGTCGAAGTAGCGGGAGACGGGGCGCAGGCAGTCGTTGACGGACACGTCGCCCGCGTAAGGGACTTCGAGCTGCTGGAGGACGGGGTCCGCGGGCCGGGTCGCGAAGGTGTCGCCGGGCAGCAGCAGGACGGGCAGGTGGTTGATCGTGGCGAGCGCGGCGCCGGTGACGAGGTTGGTGGCGCCGGGCCCGATCGACGTGGTCACGGCCTGCGCCGAGAGCCGGCCGCTCTGCCGGGCGAAGCCGACGGCCGCGTGCACCATGGCCTGTTCGTTGCGGCCCTGGTGGTAGGGCATGTCGTCGGCGTACTCCAGGAGGGCCTGGCCGATCCCGGCGACGTTCCCGTGTCCGAAGATGCCCCAGGTCGCGTCGATCAGGCGGCGCCGCTCGCCGTCGCGCTCGGTGTACTGCCGGGACAGGAACCGTACGAGCGCCTGTGCTGTGGTGAGCCGCGTCATCGGTATCCCTCCGTCAGGTGATCGGGGTGGAAGCAGATCCGCCACTCCCGCTCCTCGCCCGGTCCCGCCATCACGTTCAGGTAGTACATCGTGTGTCCCGGCTGCGCGATAGACGGGCCGTGCCACCCGTCGGGGACGAGGACCGCGTCGCCCGTACGGACCTCGGCGAGCAGGTCGGTGCCGCCGGGCCTGGACGGCGAGACGCGCTGGTACCCGTACCCGCCGGGCCCCTCGATCTCGAAGTAGTAGATCTCCTCCAGCTCGGTCTCGACGCCCGGCCGGTGCTCGTCGTGCTTGTGGGGCGGGTACGAGGACCAGTTGCCGCCGGGCGTGATCACCTCTACGGCGATGAGCTGGTCGCACTCGAAGGCATCGGCGGAGGCGAAGTTGCGCACCTGGCGGGCGCTGGTGCCGGAGCCTCGGTGCTCGACGGGAACCTCCGGCGCGGGGCCGTAGCGGGCGGGGAGCTGACGCTCGCACTTCGCTCCTGCCAGGGCGAAGCGGCCTCCCGCGCCGGAGGCGATCTGCGCATGGGCGTCTCGGGGCACGTACGCGAAGTCGCTGACCCCGCCGAACACGCTCTCCCGGCCCAGCAGTTCGATGATCCGGCCTTCCGTGCGCACCGTGCAACCACCTGTCAGGGGCAGCACGATCCATTCACTCTCGCCGGTGTCCAGATCGTGCGTTTGTCCGGGTCCCAGTTCGATCACTCGCAGCCCCGCACGGGACCAGCCGGCCCGCTCGGGGCCGACGGCCAGGGCGTAGGGCCCGTCGGCGGCGCTCCCCCGGGGCAGGTACGGGTTCATGGGGTCCTTCGCGTTCGTCACCGTCCCCTCCTACAGCAGCGACGCGGCGGTGTCGACAGCGCCCGCCACATCCCCGTCGGCCGGGTAGAGCAGCGAGCGCCCCACCACCAGGCCCTGCACGGTGGGCAGTTGGAGCGCGTGCCGCCACTTCTCGTACGCCGCATCCTGGTCGTCCCCCACATCGCCGCCGAGCAGCACCGCGGGCAGCGTCGAGGTCTCCATGACGCGCGCCATGTCGTCGGGGTTGTCGGTGACGGGCACCTTGAGCCAGGTGTACGCGGAGCTGCCGCCGAGGCCGGAGGCGATGGCGATGGACGTGGTGACGCCTTCCGCGCTCAGGTCGCTGCGCAGGGTCCCGCGCGCAGGGTCGCGGTGGCACAGGAACGGCTCGACGAACACGGGCAGGCGAAGCTCCGCCATCTCGTCGACGGCGCGGGCCGCGGACTCCATGGTGCGCAGCGAGCCCGGGTCGTCGTAGTCGATACGCAGGAGCAGCTTGCCGGCGTCGAACCGCAGCCGGTGCAGGTCCGCGGGCCGGTGTCCGGTGAACCGGTCGTCGAGTTCGAAGGAGGCCCCGGCGAGCCCGCCGCGGTTCATCGAGCCGAGGACGACCTTGCCGTCGAGCGCGCCCAGCAGGAGCAGGTCGTCGAGGATGTCGGCGGTGGCGAGCACCCCGTCGACGCGGGGCCGCGACAGGGCGAGGCAGAGCCGTCCGAGGAGGTCGGCGCGGTCGGCCATGGCGAAGGGCCGCTCCCCCACGGTGAGGGCGCCGCGCGCGGGGTGGTCGGCGGCGACGATCAGGAGGCGCCCGGCGTCGTGCGTGATCAGCGGCCTGCGTGCCCGCCGCGCCGCCGCCTCGGCGACGGCCTCGGGATGGTGGGCCCGCAGCCGCACCAGCTTCAGGGGATCGACGCTCACACCCCGGCCGCTCCGCTCGGGAACGTGTCCCGGGCTGCTTCCGCCGACCTTGCCCGCCCGGCTCATCGGACCTCTCCCGCCGTGAGTGCGGCCTCTACCTCTTCGGGGGTGGGCATCGCCGACGAGCATTCGAGGCGGGACGCGACGATCGCGCCCGCCGCGTTCGCGTACCGCATGACCTTCTCCAACTCCCAGCCGGCGAGCAGTCCGTGGCACAGGGCGCCGCCGAACGCGTCGCCCGCGCCCAGCCCGTTGAGGACGTCGACGGGCAGCGGCGGCACCTCCGCGTACGCGCCGTCCTCACTCATGGCGAGTACGCCCTTGGGTCCTTGCTTGACGACGGCGAGGCGCACCCCGGCGTCGAGCAGCGCCCGGGCCGCAGCGGCCGGTTCGCGCTCGCCGGTGGCGATCTCGACCTCGTCGACGTTGCCCACGGCGACGGTCGCGTGGCGCAGGGCCTCGGCGTAGTGGGGCCTCGCCTGTTCCGGGTCCTCCCAGGCCGAATCTCCCCAGAGCGCCGGCCGCCAGTCGAGGTCGAAGACGGTGATGCCCGCCTTCGCCCGGTGCGCCAGCGCGGCCAGCGTCGCCGAGCGGCTCGGCTCCTCGCTCAGCCCGGTCCCCGTCATCCAGAACACCCGGGCCGCCCTGAGGGCGTCCAGGTCGAGTTCGGCGGTGTGGATCTCCAGATCGGGCGCCTTCGGCAGGCGGTAGAAGTAGAGCGGGAAGTCGTCCGGCGGGAAGACCTCGCAGAAGGTGACGGGCGTCGGCAGGCCTGCCACGGGCGTGACCCAGCGGTCGTCGACGCCGAACTCCCGCAGCCGGCGGTGCAGATACTCCCCGAAGGGGTCCGCCCCGGTGCGGGTGACCGTCGCCGTGCGGCGCCCGAGCCGGGCCGCCGCCACCGCGACGTTCGACGAGGAGCCGCCCAGGAACTTGCCGAACGTGTCCACCTCCGCCAGCGGCACGCCCGTCCGCAACGGATAGAGGTCCACGCCGATCCGGCCCATCGTGATGAGGTCGTACGGCTCGCCGGGACTGGGCTGCATACGGATTCCCTTCGGCGGGGCGCGCGCCCCTTCGGCGGTCTCAGGCTCAGGTCTAGCCCTGCCACAAGACCCTGTCAACATTTTGTCCGGACATTCGGACCACGTCTTGACACTCGTCCGCGGCGCCCTGAAGGCTGGCTCCATGACGACGATGTCACCCCGTATCCGCATCGGCTCGGCACCCGACTCCTGGGGCGTGTGGTTCCCCGACGACCCCCGCCAAGTCCCCTGGCGGCGCTTTCTCGACGAGGTGGCCGAAGCGGGCTACGAGTGGATCGAGCTCGGCCCGTACGGCTATCTGCCCACGGACCCGGCCGTGCTCGCCGAGGAGACGGGACGGCGCGGCCTGAAGGTCTCGGCGGGCACCGTCTTCACGGGCCTGCACCGCGGCCCCGGCGTCTGGGACGCGACATGGGAGCACGTCTCGGCCATCGCCGACCTCACGCGCGCGACCGGCGCCGGGCACCTCGTCGTCATCCCCGCGTTCTGGCGCGACGACAAGACGGGCGAGGTCATCGAGGACTCCTCGCTCACCGCGGCGCAGTGGCGCGACCTGACCACGCAGACCGAGCGGCTCGCCCACGAGGTCCGCGAGCGGTACGGCCTGCGGACCGTCGTCCACCCGCACGCCGACACGCACATCGACTCCGAGGAGAACGTCGCCCGCTTCCTCGACTCCACGGACCAGGACCTCGTCTCGCTCTGCCTCGACACGGGCCACTACGCGTACTGCGGGGGCGACAGCGTCAAGCTCATCGAGACGTACGGCGAACGCATCGGCTACCTCCACCTCAAGCAGGTCGACCCGGCCGTGCTCGCCGAGGTCCGCGCGGGCGGGATCCCGTTCGGGCCCGCCGTGGCGCGCGGCGTGATGTGCGAACCCCCGGCCGGGGAGCCCGCGTTGGAGCCCGTCATCTCGGCGGCCCAGCGTCTGGACGTCGATCTCTTCGCGATCGTCGAGCAGGACATGTACCCGTGCGAGCCGGACCGCCCGCTGCCCATCGCGCGCCGCACCAGGGGATATCTGAGGTCGTGCGGGGTGTAGGGATTCCTCAGGGGGCCGATCACCCGGGCGCGCGCACCTTCCGTGCGCCGCGAATGCGTCACTCGCGTCACAAACACCCGCTTCCTGTCACACATGTCTCGTATACGCGGGTCTTGCGTCACACCCCGTCGACAGCCCCTCGCCTCCGCTCGGGGCGGGTCGTTGTCCGGGCACAGGCTGACTGATCGCCAGCGTTCGCGCCGCAGCTCCCTCGACGGCCACCCCGAGCCGCCGCTGCGGCACCCGCAGCAAGGAGCCACAGATGACCGACCGAAGGCTCTGGTCGTACAAGGACATCGCCGCGCACATCCGGGTCCAGCCGGACACCGTGCGCTCGTACCGCAAGCACGGTCTGCTGCCCCCGCCGGACCACGTGGAGGCGGGAAAGCCGTACTGGTACGTGGACACCGTCCGCGCCTGGGTTGCCTCCCGCCCCCGCAACCGCGGCCTCAATCAGTGACCACCGCACCGGCGCCGCCCCACACGCATGCCACCGTGCGGGGCGGCGCCCGCGTTATTCGATTGCCGCGCGCGGCCGGCGCTCCGGACAATCCCCGCATGACCCAAGAACCCCTGGCCGCCGGCTTCTCCGTCAAGCCGGTGCTGACCGGCGAGAAAACCGTCCTGCGGCCGTTCACCGCCGCGGACGCGGACACGATGGCCGAGATCATCGACGACCCGGAGGTACGCCACTTCACCGGGGACCCGTCCAACGAGCTCACCCTGGACTTCCTGCGCACCTGGTACGGCTCACGCTCCGCGCAGCCCGACCGCCTCGACCTCGCGGTGACCGACCGCGCCACGGGCCGACTCGTCGGTGAGGTCGTCCTGTACGACTGGGACCCGGACCACCGCAGCTGCACGTTCCGCACGCTCGTCGGCCCCGCGGGACGCGGCCGGGGCCTCGGCACCGAGGCGGTCCGCCTCATCGTGGGCCACGGCTTCGAGCGTCTGGGCCTGCACCGCATCGCCCTGGACCTCTTCAGCCACAACCAACGGGCCCGCCATGTCTACGAGAAGGCGGGCTTCGTCGAGGAAGGCGTGGCCCGGCAGTCGGTACTGCGCGACGGCCAGTGGTACGACTCGACACTGATGTCGGTACTGGCCCCGGAGTGGGCGGAGCACGGCGGGCGGCCCTGACCAGGAGTCAGAGGGCTCAGGCCCACGGCTCGATGATCGTCACGCCCGCGCCGGGCGTCGTGCCCATCGCTTCGAGCGCTGCGGGTGCCGCGTCCAGGGTGATCGTGGAGGTGACCAGGAGGTCCGGGCGCAGTACCCCGGCGCGGACCATCTCCAGCATCTGGGGATAGGCGTGCGCGGCCATTCCGTGGCTGCCGAGGAGTTCGAGTTCGAGGCCGATCACCCGGCTCATGGGGACGGCCGGGTCCTGCGGCAGCAGGCCGACCTGCACATGGCGGCCCCGGCGCCGCAGGCTGCCCACCGAGGCGGCGCACGTGACGGGTGAGCCGAGCGCGTCGAGCGACAGGTGCGCGCCGCCGCCGGTCAACTCCCTTACGGCCGCGGCCACATCGGGCACCTCGGAGGCGTTCAGGCAGTGGGCGGCGCCGAAGGTGCGGGCGAGGTCCAGTGCGGCGGGCGAGACGTCGACCGCGACGACCCGCGCCCCGCTCGCCGCCGCGATCATCACGGCGGACAGGCCGACGCCTCCGCACCCGTGCACGGCGACCCACTCACCGGCGGCCACCCGGCCCTGCGCGACGACGGCGCGGAACGCGGTCGCGAAGCGGCAGCCGAGCCCCGCCGCCGTCGCGAACGACAGCTCGTCCGGTACGTCCACCAGGTTCACGGCGGCGTGGTCCAGGGCGACGTACTCGGCGAAGGAGCCCCAGTGCGTGAAGCCGGGCTGGGTCTGGCGCTCGCACACCTGGTGGTCGCCGGCCGCGCAGGACGCGCAGGTGCCGCAGGCGCACACGAACGGGACGGTGACCCGGTCGCCCGGCCGCCGGTCCGGCACGTCGGCGCCCACCGCCTCGACCACTCCGGCGAGTTCGTGCCCGGGGACGTGCGGCAGCCGGATGTCGGGGTCGTGGCCCATCCAGCCGTGCCAGTCGCTGCGGCACAGGCCCGTCGCCTCGACCCGTACGACGACGCCGTGCGGCGCGGGCACCGGATCGGGCACCTCCCGGACCTCGGCTCGCTCCCCGAACTTCTCGAACACCACAGCCCGCATCGCCCTCGTGCCTCACTTCCGACCAGCCGTCACCCGACCGGACGAACGTAGCCCCCGGCCCGGTCATCACGCCTGCGCCCCCGCACCAACTCACGGTGCGACAAAACCCACATCTACGTAAACTCCGTCACAAATCTTCCCCACTCAGAGGGAATTGCCGTGACTCAAGCACAGCCGCCCGGCGCGCCCCGAGCCCGCATCCCCGGCCCCAAGCGGCCCCCGTCGTCCGTGCCGCAGATCCGGGCGGGACTGTGGAAGCACTGGCTGTGGGGCGGACTCGCCCTGTGGACCCTGACCGCCGTCGTCACGTTCGCGACCAGGAACACGACGCTGCTGCCGACGCTGATCCTGCTCGGCAGCTTCCTCGCCCCGGGCACCTTCGTGCTGTGGGCGTACGAGCGCCACGCGCGCGACCTGGGCGTGAGCCTGGTGCTCGGCTGCTTCGTCGTCGGCGGCGTCCTCGGGGTGCTCGGCGCCTCGGTCATGGAGTACTACCTGCTGCACCCCTCGCCATGGATGTCCGTCGGGGTCGGCCTGACCGAGGAGGCGGTCAAGCTCGCCGCCCTGATGTACGTGCTGCGCACACAGCCCCGGGTGCGCGGGCTGCGGGCGGGGCTCGTCCTCGGCGCGTCCGTCGGGTTCGGCTTCGCGGCCTTCGAGAGTGCGGGCCACGCGTTCGACGCGGCTGTCGGCACGCAGGGCATCGACCTGCGTGCACTCCTGGAGACGGAGGTGCTGCGCGGGCTGCTCGCACCGTTCGGGCACGGCTTGTGGACGGCGATCTCCGGCGCCGTCCTGCTGGCCTTCCGCAGGCCGAACGGGCGCTGTCGCTTCGCGGCGCCGGTGGTGCTCACGTATCTGGGCGTCTCCTTGCTGCACGCTCTGTGGGACTCCATGCACGGCATCGCGATCTGGACGGTCGCCCGGCTCACCGACACGGACCTGCCCCTCACGCTCTTCACCGAGGGCTACATCCCGCAGCCGACCGGCACCCAGAAGCACCTGTTCACGCTCTTCTCGGTGGGCGGTCTCGTGATCATCTCGCTCGCGGGGATCGCCTGGGTACGGTCACTCGCCCGTCACGGCCCCTCTTGGAGAAATACCCCCTAGGGGTATACAGTCGTGAGTGTCAGGAGGTCCCGGGGATGCCCCGGCGCCTCACTCGCACGGTACGCCGCACGCCTGCGCAGACCGGGACGCACGCGGCCTTCGACAAGGAGAACGACATGAGCGCCCAGACCGAGCTCCCCCAGATCGGCACCGAGTCGACCGGTTCCTGCTGCTCGCCCAGCGGTTCGTGCCACTCGGACGCCGCCGGGAGCGCCGAGGGAGCCGTCACCACCGTGTACCAGGTGACCGGCATGACCTGTGGCCACTGCGAGGGCGCGGTGTCGGACGAGGTCTCGGGGCTGGCGGGCGTCATGTCGGTGAAGGCCGTGGCCTCCACGGGACAGGTGACCGTAGTCTCCGCGGCGCCCCTCGACGAGGAGGAAGTCCGGGCCGCCGTCGACGAGGCGGGCTACGAGCTGGCCGGCAGGGCCTGAGACTTCAGGGAGCGCCGGGCCGCCCACCACGGCCCGGCGCCCGTGGTCGTACGCTCGGCGGTAGTCCCGTACGCCCCTGGAAAGAACCACGATGACCACGCTCACGGACGCCACGGCCGGGCCGCTCTCCGAGGTGGAGCTCGCCGTCGGCGGGATGACCTGCGCCTCCTGCTCGGCCCGTATCGAGAAGAAGCTCAACCGCCTCGACGGCGTGACGGCGACGGTCAATCTCGCGACCGAGAAGGCGAGGGTCGCGTACGCGCCCGGGGTCGAGGTCGCCGACCTGGTCGCGACGGTGCGGAAGCTCGGGTACACGGCGGAGCCGGTGGTCCGGGAGGAGCCGGTCGTCCATGAGGAGGCGGTCGTCCGTGAGGAGGCGGTCGAAGCCACTGCGGACGGTCATCCGGGCGGGGCCGGCGATGTGACCCCGGTCGAGGTCCGCACGGAAACCAGGAGCGGAACGGGCGCCGAACCCGACCCCACCGACCCGCTGCGCCGGCGCCTCGTCGTCTGCGCGCTGCTCTCCCTGCCCGTCGTCCTGCTGGCGATGGTGCCCGCCCTCCAGTTCGACAACTGGCAGTGGCTCTCCCTCACCCTCTCGGCCCCGGTCGCCGTCTGGGGCGGGCTCCCCTTCCACCACGCCGCCTGGACCAACGCACGGCACGGCGCGGCCACCATGGACACGCTCGTCTCCGTGGGGACACTCGCCGCGTTCGGCTGGTCGCTGTGGGCCCTGTTCCTCGGCGACGCCGGGATGAGCGGGATGCGGCACGGATTCACGTTCGCCGTCGACCGCACCGACACCTCCTCCACCATCTACCTCGAAGTCGCCGCGGGCGTCGTCACCCTGATCCTGCTCGGCCGCTATCTGGAGGCCCGCTCCAAACGCCGCGCCGGCACCGCCCTGCGCGCCCTGCTCGAACTCGGCGCCAAGGACGTCGCGGTACTGGACGCCTCGGGCGCGGAAGTGCGCGTACCGGTCGGGCGGCTGGGGCCTGGCGACCGGTTCGTCGTGCGGCCCGGCGAGAAGATCGCGACCGACGGCACGGTCGTCGAGGGCACCTCAGCCGTCGACGCCGCTCTGCTCACCGGCGAGTCCGTGCCCATGGACGTGACCGTCGGCGACGCCGTGACCGGCGCGACAGTGAACGCGGGCGGGCGGCTCGTCGTCGAGGCGACCCGCGTCGGCGCCGACACCCAGCTCGCCCGCATGGCGCGCCTCGTCGAGGACGCGCAGACCGGCAAGGCCGAGGTGCAGCGCCTCGCCGACCGGATCGCCGGCGTGTTCGTGCCGGTGGTGTTCGTCATCGCGCTCGGCACGTTCGCCGGGTGGCTGCTCGCCACCGGTGAGGTGACCGCCGCGTTCACCTCGGCCGTCGCCGTCCTGATCATCGCCTGCCCCTGCTCGCTCGGCCTCGCGACCCCGACCGCGCTCATGGTCGGCACCGGCCGCGGCGCCCAGCTCGGCATCCTCATCAAGGGGCCCGAGGTCCTGGAGAACACGCGCCGCGTCGACACCGTCGTACTCGACAAGACCGGCACGGTGACGACCGGCCGGATGACGCTCCAGGACGCGTACGCCGCCGAGGGCGTCGAGGAGAAAACGCTGCTGCGACTGGCCGGGGCCGTGGAGCACGCCTCCGAGCACCCCGTCGCCCGTGCCGTCGCGGAAGGCGCCGCCGACCGGGCCGGAACGCTGCCCGCCGTCAGCCGCTTCACCGCGCTCGCCGGGCTCGGCGTCCGCGGCGTGGTGGACCGGCACAACGTGCTCGTCGGCCGGGAGCGGCTCCTCGCCGAGCACGGGATCACCCTGCCGCCCGCGCTCGCCGCCGCCAAGACCGCTGCCGAGGCCGCGGGCCGTACCGCCGTCGCCGTCGGGTGGGACGGGGTGGCACGGGGTGTCATCACGGTCGCCGACGCGGTCCGCCCGACGAGCGCCCAGGCCGTCGCGGAGCTGCGCGCGCTGGGCCTCACGCCGGTGCTCCTGACCGGCGACAACCGGATCGTCGCCGAGTCCGTGGCGCGGGCCGTCGGGATCGCCGAGGACGCCGTGTACGCGGAGGTCCTGCCTCAGGAGAAGGTCGACGTGGTCCGGCGTCTGAAGGCCGAGGGGCGCACCGTCGCCATGGTCGGTGACGGCGTCAACGACGCGGCGGCGCTCGCCACCGCCGACCTGGGGCTCGCGATGGGCACCGGCACGGACGCCGCGATCGAGGCGAGCGACCTGACGCTGGTGCGCGCGGACCTGCGCGTGGCCGCCGACGCGATCCGGCTCTCCCGCCGCACCCTCGCGACGATCAAGGGCAACCTCTTCTGGGCGTTCGGCTACAACGTGGCCGCGCTGCCGCTGGCCGCCGCGGGGTTCCTGAACCCGATGATCGCGGGCGCCGCGATGGCGTTCTCGTCGGTCTTCGTGGTGACGAACAGCCTCCGGCTGCGGACGTTTTCCTGAAGGTGAGGGCCCATTTTCTGGAAGGACTTCACATCGCCCCTGCTCTGGCCCATCATCAAGGGGTCTTCACATTCGCCTCACATCACAACCGCAGCATTCTCACGTCCGAACCTCGATCTACATATGGGGTCTCTTGCGCATGATCAGGACATATGCGAGAGACGCAGATCACAGTGATCTGAACGTAACCATTTGAGGTTCTCGTGAGTCTAAGGAGGCGATGCAGGAACGTCTTGGGGGGCGTTTCTGTGTTGACCGGGGCCGTCTTGGGGGACGGACTCGACTGCGTTGGCCGGGACACGTGCCACGGAGAGCTTGAGCGGCCCTCCCGTGTACGCGTCCCGGCAGACCGCGCCATAGACGCCCGGACGGATCCCGTGGGGGGAATCCGCACCGGGACAAAGGAAAGCGCCCCGACTGCCGGCCCGTGGGGGGACTGGCAGCGGGGCGCTTTCCGCTTTCTCTTCACTTCCGCTCCCGCTCTACGCGGGGTGCGCTGCGTGGTGTGCGGTCACGCAGCGCGGGCTGTGCACACCCGGGGGCGACCCCCGGACCCCCGGCCGAGGATCAGCGAGCCTCGACGGGGACGAAGTCGCGCAGGACCTCGCCGGTGCTGTGCCGACCCGGGGAGCAACCCCCGGACCCCCGGCCGAGGATCAGCGGGCCTCGACGGGGACGAAGTCGCGCAGGACCTCGCCGGTGTAGATCTGGCGCGGGCGGCCGATGCGCGACCCCGGCTCCTTGATCATCTCGTGCCACTGGGCGATCCAGCCCGGCAGCCGGCCGAGGGCGAACAGGACCGTGAACATCTCGGTCGGGAAGCCCATGGCCCGGTAGATGAGGCCCGTGTAGAAGTCGACGTTCGGGTAGAGGTTGCGCGAGACGAAGTACTCGTCGGAGAGCGCGTGCTCCTCCAGCTTGAGCGCGATGTCCAGGAGCGCGTCGTCCTTGCCGAGGGCCGAGAGGACATCGTGCGCCGCGGCCTTGATGATCTTGGCGCGCGGGTCGAAGGACTTGTACACCCGGTGGCCGAAGCCCATCAGGCGGACGCCGTCCTCCTTGTTCTTCACCTTGCGGATGAAGGAGTCGACATCGCCGCCGTTGGCCTGGATGCCCTCGAGCATCTCCAGGACCGACTGGTTGGCGCCGCCGTGCAGCGGGCCCCACAGCGCGGAGATACCGGCGGAGATCGAGGCGAACATGTTCGCCTGCGAGGAGCCGACCAGACGCACGGTGGACGTCGAACAGTTCTGCTCGTGGTCCGCGTGCAGGATGAGCAGCTTCTCGAGCGCGGCGACGACGACCGGGTCGAGGTCGTACTCCTGCGCCGGCACCGAGAACGTCATGCGCAGGAAGTTCTCGACGTAGCCGAGGTCGTTGCGCGGGTAGACGAACGGGTGGCCGATCGACTTCTTGTACGCGTACGCCGCGATCGTCGGCAGTTTGGCGAGCAGCCGGATCGTCGACAGGTGGCGCTGCTGCTCGTCGAACGGGTTGTGGCTGTCCTGGTAGAACGTCGACAGCGCACTGACCACGGAGGACAGCATCGCCATCGGGTGGGCGTCACGCGGGAAGCCGTCGAAGAAGCGCTTGACGTCCTCGTGGAGCAGCGTGTGCCCGGTGATCTCGTTCTTGAAAGTGGAGAGCTCGTCGACGGTCGGAAGCTCGCCGTTGATCAGCAGGTAGGCCACCTCGGTGAAGGTGGAACGCTCCGCCAGCTGCTCGATCGGGTAGCCGCGGTACCGGAGGATGCCCTGCTCACCGTCGAGATAGGTGATCGCGGATTTATAGGCGGCGGTGTTGCCGTATCCGCTGTCGAGGGTCACCAGACCGGTCTGAGCCCGGAGCTTCCCGATGTCGAAGCCCTTGTCACCGACGGTGCTGTCGATCACCGGGTAGGTGTACTCGCCATCGCCGTACCGCAGTACTACAGAGTTGTCGCTCACGTCATCCCTCACCGACGTAGTGCCTCTTCTTCGAGGTGCCCTGACTGTCTCTACCATCCCCCACTTGGCCCAGCAGAGTGCACTCGGGGTCGACCATTGGGCCTATTCGCGGCACTGAGTGCCGCGAACCTGCTCATCCTGCCCCCTTCGCCCCGCTTCCGGAAAGCCCGTGTGACGTTTCCGACTTATTTGATCGATCGAAAGTTACCAAACCGAAGGATGTGCCCCCGGAGAGCCGGAAACGGAGCGCTGTGCAACGCCGTCCCGCGGAGACCGTGCGCACCGCCTGGCCGAGCGCTTTGCGTGAACCGACGAGCACCACCAGCTTCTTGGCCCGAGTGACCGCCGTATAGAGGAGATTCCTCTGCAGCATCATCCAGGCGCCGGTCGTGACGGGGATCACGACGCACGGGTACTCACTTCCCTGGGAGCGGTGGATCGTCACCGCATACGCGTGAGCCAGCTCGTCCAGCTCATCGAATTCGTATACGACTTCCTCGTCCTCGTCGGTGAGTACGGTCAGCCGCTGCTCGTCCGCGTCGAGGGAGGTGACGACGCCGACGGTGCCGTTGAAGACGCCGTTCGCCCCCTTCTCGTAGTTGTTTCTGATCTGGGTGACTTTGTCGCCCACGCGGAAGACCCGGCCGCCGAAGCGCTTCTCGGGGAGGTCGGGGCGGGCGGGCGTGACGGCTTGCTGGAGCAGGCCGTTGAGGGTGCCGGCACCGGCCGGCCCGCGGTGCATCGGGGCGAGGACCTGGACGTCGCGCCGCGGGTCGAGGCCGAACTTGGCGGGGATGCGGCGGGCGGCGACATCGACGGTGAGCCGGCCCGCCTCCTCCGTGTCCTCCTCCGCGAACAGGAAGAAGTCCTTGAGGCCCTGGGTGAGCGGGTGCTGACCCGCGTTGATGCGGTGCGCGTTCGTGACGACGCCGGACTCCTGGGCCTGGCGGAAGATGCGGGTGAGGCGGACCGCGGGGACCGGGCTGCCGTCACCGAGCAGGTCGCGCAGCACTTCGCCCGCGCCGACGCTCGGCAGCTGGTCGACGTCGCCCACGAAGAGCAGATGGGCGCCCGGCGGCACGGCCTTGACCAGCTTGTTGGCCAGCAGGAGGTCCAGCATCGACGCCTCGTCGACCACGACGAGGTCGGCGTCGAGCGGCCGGTCCCTGTCGTAGGCCGCGTCACCGCCGGGCTTGAGTTCGAGCAAGCGGTGGACCGTGGACGCCTCCGCGCCGGTCAGCTCGGCCAGGCGCTTGGCGGCGCGGCCCGTGGGGGCGGCGAGGACGACCTTCGCCCGCTTGGCGCGGGCCAGTTCGACGATCGAGCGGACCGTGAACGACTTGCCGCAGCCGGGCCCTCCGGTGAGGACGGCGACCTTCTGCGTCAGGGCGAGCTTCACCGCCTCCTCCTGCTCGGGCGCGAGCTCGGCCCCCGTACGCCCCGCGAGCCAGGTCAGGGCCTTGTCCCACGCGACGTCCCGGAACGCCGGCATCCGGTCCTCGTCGGTGCGCAGGAGGCGCAACAACTGGGCGGACAGGGAGAGTTCGGCGCGGTGGAAGGGGACGAGATAGACCGCGGTCACCAGCTCCTCCCCGCCTTCCGGGCCCGGCACCCGCTCCCGCACGACGCCCTCCTCCTCGCCCGCCAGCTCGCCCAGGCAGTCGATGACCAGGCCCGTGTCGACCTGGAGGAGCTTGACCGCGTCGGAGATCAGCTGCTCCTCCGGCAGGAAGCAGTGGCCCTGGTCGGTGGACTGCGAAAGGGCGTACTGCAGGCCCGCCTTGACGCGTTCCGGGCTGTCGTGCGGGATGCCGACGGACTGCGCGATGCGGTCGGCGGTGAGGAAGCCGATGCCCCAGACGTCGGAGGCGAGCCGGTAGGGCTGGTTCTTGACGACGGAGATCGACGCGTCGCCGTACTTCTTGTAGATGCGCACCGCGATCGACGTGGACACCTCCACGCTCTGGAGGAAGACCATCACTTCCTTGATGGCCTTCTGCTCCTCCCAGGCGTCGGCGATCTTCTTCGTGCGCTTGGGGCCGAGGCCCGGCACCTCGATCAGGCGCGCCGGCGCCTGCTCGATGATGTCGAGGGTGTCCAGGCCGAAGTGACGGGTGATCCGGTCTGCGAAGACCGGGCCGATGCCCTTGACCAGGCCGGAGCCGAGGTAACGGCGGATGCCCTGGATGGTGGCGGGCAGGACCGTCGTGTAGTTCTCCACGGTGAACTGCTTGCCGTACTGCGGGTGGGAGCCCCAGCGGCCCTCCATGCGCAGCGACTCGCCGGCCTGCGCGCCGAGCAGCGCGCCGACGACGGTGAGCAGATCGCCGCCACCGCGGCCGGTGTCCACGCGGGCGACCGTGTACCCGCTCTCCTCGTTGGCGTATGTGATCCGCTCGAGGACTCCCTCGAGCACCGCCATCCCCGCGTTCGGCATGAGGCGACCGTACCGGTGGGGTCGGACACCCGGGGAGCGGTGCCCCGATTACGGACTACAGGCCGCCCATGGGTTCGATGTCCACCTTGACGGGCGTGCCCCAGACCCGCACCACCTCGTAGTCCGTGAAGGCGTGGACCAGGCGGTACGCCGAGGCCGCGCGGGGCTCCCTGCGCTGGGCCGCGAGATAGTGCTCGGCCTCCCTGCGGTCGTGCCGCGGGGTGCCGCACAGCTGCCACACCTGGCCGTTCCACTTCTCGGGGAGCCAGCGCTGCTGGGGCTGCGGGCGGTCCTCCCGGATGCCGTACCGCGACATCGACGGGGCGTCCGCGGCCTCGCCCTGCCGGGGTCTGGCGGGGTACGCGCCGTTGATCTCGGAGCGGCGGGCGACGCGGCGGCGGGTCTCGCACAGGAGGCACAGGTCCTGCGCGTTCTCGTCGACCGGGCCCGTCGGGTGCTCCGGGCAGCGGGTGGTGGGGGCGTCGCCCGTGACGGAGTCCTCGACGAGGTCCAGCGCGCGCTTCACGTCCGCGCGCATCTCGTGCAGCTTGCTGTCGGGCGTGTCGGTGCTGAGGCCCTCGCCGTGCTCGCCGAGGAGGCGCAGGGCCCGGCCGAGCGCGGTGAGCTGTGCGTGGTTCACGGGCGTGTGCCCCTTCCGTGCGGGTTGCGTGACCGGCTTCCGCCAGCGTCTCACGCGCCACTGACACGCCCGTCCGGCAGCGGCCGCGACGGCGGCGCACATCACGATCCGGTCTCGACAAGCGGAACGGGGGTTGCCAAGAGCCCGTGTAATCGATTCCAATCCTCCGTGTAATCGATTCCATGACGGTGTCGGACCAAGTCTCGGACCAGATGTCGGCCCCGTTGCGCACCAGGGTCCGGAACCCGTTCCGGTCCCTGCAGCCACAAGGAGGTGGTCCCGCGATGGCGAGCATCAAGGACGTCGCCGCGGCGGCGGGTGTCTCCGTCGCCACGGTCTCGCGGGTGCTGAACAGCCACCCGTCCGTGAGTCCGGACGCCCGCGCACGCGTGCTCGGCGCCGTCGAGTCGCTCGGCTACCGCCCGAACGCCGTGGCCCGCTCCCTGCGCACCGCCCAGACCCGCACGCTCGGCCTGGTCATCAGTGACGTACTCAACCCGTACTTCACCGAGCTGGCCCGCTCCGTGGAGGAGGAGGCCCGCGCGCTGGGCTACAGCGTCATCATCGGGAACGCGGACGAGCAGCCCGACATCCAGGACCACCACGTACGCACGCTCCTCGACCGGCGCATCGACGGCCTCCTCGTCTCCCCCACCGACGGCGGCTCGCCGCTGATGCTGGAGGCCGCTCGGGCCGGTACGCCGATGGTCTTCGTCGACCGCTGGATCCCGGGCGTGGACGTGCCCGTGGTCCGGTCCGACGGGCGCGCCGCCGTGCGCGACCTCGTGGCCCATCTGCACGCCCTCGGCCACCGCCGCCTCGCCATCATCGCGGGGCCCGCCGCCACCACGACGGGCAGCGAGCGCGTCGAGGCGTTCCGCGAGGCGCTCGCAGCGTTCGGGATCGCACTGCCGGACGCCTACATCGGGCAGGGCGACTTCCAGGCGGACAGCGGCCGGCGCGCGACGGAGCGCTTCCTCGCCCTGTCCGAGCCGCCCGAGGTCGTGTTCGCCGCCGACAACCTGATGGCGCTCGGCGCGCTCGACGCGATCAGGGCCGCCGGGCTGCGCGTGCCGCACGACATCGGGCTCGCGGCCTTCGACGACATCCCCTGGTTCGTGCACACCGACCCGCCCGTGACGGCGATCGCCCAGCCGACCAAGGACCTCGGCCGGGCCGCCGTACGGGCCCTGATCGACCGCATCGAGGGCAGGCCCCCGCAGTCGGTGACGCTGCCGGCGCGTCTGGTCGTCCGCCGGTCCTGCGGCGAGGCGGGGACCTCTGAGGCCCGGACCCCGGCCCCCACGGCTCCCACAGACACCCCCACCGCCACGACCTCAACGAGGAGGAACCCGTGAGCAACCCGGAAGAGCGGCCCGGCCAGGAGCCGGCCGAGCCGGCCGACGAGCTGCTGCGCATCGAGGGGATACGCAAGACGTTTCCCGGCGTCGTCGCGCTCGACAGCGTCGACTTCGATCTGCGCCGCGGCGAGGTGCACGTACTGCTCGGCGAGAACGGCGCGGGCAAGAGCACCCTCATCAAGATGCTCTCCGGCGCCTACCGGCCCGACGCGGGCCGGATCGTCGTCGACGGCCAGGAGGCCCGTATCCACGGGGCGCAGGACGCCGAGCGGCTCGGGATCGCCACCATCTACCAGGAGTTCAACCTCGTCCCCGATCTGACGGTCGCCGAGAACATCTTCCTGGGCCGCCAGCCGCGCCGCCTCGGGATGATCGACCGCAAGAAGATGGAGGCCGACGCCGAGAAGCTGCTCCGGCGCGTCGGCCTGACGGTGTCGCCCCGCGCCCGGGTGCGCGAACTGGGCATCGCCCGGCTCCAGATGGTCGAGATCGCGAAGGCTCTGAGCCTGGACGCCCGCGTCCTGATCATGGACGAGCCGACGGCCGTGCTCACCTCGGAGGAGGTGGACAAGCTCTTCGGGATCGTGCGCGCGCTGCGCGAGGACGGCGTCGGCGTCGTCTTCATCACCCACCACCTGGAGGAGATCGCCGCGCTCGGCGACCGCGTCACGGTCATCCGCGACGGCAGGAGCGTCGGCCAGGTCCCCGCGTCCACCCCCGAGGCCGAGCTCGTACGGCTCATGGTGGGCCGCAGCATCGAGCAGCAGTACCCGCGCGAGCGGCCCCGACTCGACGCCACGGACGCCCCGTTGCTGCGGGTCGAGGGACTGACCCGCGACGGGGTCTTCCACGACGTGCACTTCGAGGTGCGGGCCGGCGAGGTCGTCGGCATCGCGGGCCTCGTGGGCGCGGGCCGTACCGAGGTCGTCCGTGCCGTGTTCGGCGCCGACCCGTACGACAAGGGCACGGTCGAGGTCGCGGGCGCGCGGCTGCCGCGGCACGACGTGAACGCGGCGATGGCCGCCGGCGTCGGGCTCGTGCCCGAGGACCGCAAGGGGCAGGGCCTCCTCCTGGACGCCTCCGTCGAGGAGAACCTGGGCCTGGTCACCCTGCGTTCGGCGACCCGCGCGGGCCTCGTGGACCGCAAGTCGCAGCGCGTCGCGGCCGCCCGCATGGCCGAGCAGCTCGGCGTGCGCATGGCCGGGCTCGGCCAGCATGTGCGGACCCTGTCCGGCGGCAACCAGCAGAAGGTCGTCATCGGCAAGTGGCTGCTCGCCGACATCAAGGTCCTCATCCTCGACGAGCCGACGCGCGGCATCGACGTCGGCGCGAAGGTCGAGATCTACCAGCTCGTCAACGAACTCACCGCGGCCGGGCACGCCGTCCTGATGATCTCCAGCGATCTGCCGGAGGTCCTCGGGATGAGCGACCGGGTCCTCGTCATGGCGCAGGGCCGGATCGCGGGCGAACTCGCTGCCGGCGAGGCGACCCAGGACTCCGTGATGGCGCTCGCCGTCAGCACCGCCGCCTCCCCGGCAACCACCCCCGAACACAATGAAGTGGAGGGCTCCCGTGGCCACTGACACGCTCAAGAGCAGCACGGCCGGCGCGGGTGGCCTGCGCCGCGTCCTGCTCGACAACGGCGCGCTGAGCGCCCTGGTCGTCCTGGTCATCGCGATGTCGCTGCTGTCCGGTGACTTCCTGACCACGCAGAACCTGCTCAACGTCGGCGTGCAGGCCGCCGTGACCGCGATCCTCGCGTTCGGCGTCACCTTCGTCATCGTCTCGGCGGGCATCGACCTGTCGGTCGGCTCCGTGGCGGCGCTGTCGGCGACGGTCCTCGCGTGGGCCGCGACCAGTGAGGGCGTCCCGGTGTGGATCGCCGTGATCCTCGCCGTCGTCACCGGCATCGCCTGCGGATTCGTCAACGGCGCGCTGATCTCGTACGGCAAGCTCCCGCCGTTCATCGCGACGCTCGCGATGCTGTCGGTGGGGCGTGGTCTGTCGCTCGTCATCTCGCAGGGCAGCCCGATCCCGTTCCCGTCGTCCGTCTCGCGGGTCGGGGACACCCTGGGCGGCTGGCTGCCGGTGCCGGTGCTCGTGATGATCGTCATGGGGCTGATCACGGCGCTGATCCTTGGCCGTACGTTCATCGGCCGGTCCATGTTCGCGATCGGCGGCAACGAGGAAGCGGCGCGCCTGTCGGGTCTGCGCGTCAAGCGGCAGAAGGTCGTCATCTACGCCCTGTCGGGCCTGTTCGCCGCGGTCGCGGGCATCGTCCTCGCCTCGCGTCTGACCTCCGCGCAGCCGCAGGCCGCGCAGGGTTACGAGCTGGACGCCATCGCCGCGGTCGTCATCGGCGGCGCCTCGCTGTCCGGCGGCGTCGGCAAGGCGTCGGGCACGTTCATCGGCGCGCTGATCCTCGCCGTGCTCAGGAACGGCCTCAACCTCCTTTCCGTGTCCGCGTTCTGGCAGCAGGTCGTCATCGGCGTCGTCATCGCGCTCGCCGTGCTCCTCGACACCGTGCGCCGCAAGGCGGGCGCGACCCCGACGGCCACCGGCGCCGCGTCCGGGCCCGGCGGCTCCAAGCGCAAACAGGCCGCCCAGTACACCATCGCGGCCGTCGTCGCCGCGGCGGTCATCGGCGGCATCTCCCTCTGGAACAACGGCTCTTCAGGTACGTCGACCAAGCTCGGCCTGTCCGTCTCGACGCTGAACAACCCCTTCTTCGTACAGATGAAGGCGGGCGCGCAGGCCGAGGCGAAGAAGGAGGGCGTCAAGCTCACGGTCACCGACGCCCAGAACGACGCGTCCCAGCAGGCCAACCAGCTCCAGAACTTCACCAGTGAGGGCATGAGCTCGGTCATCGTGAACCCTGTCGACTCCGACGCCGTCGGTCCCGCCGTGCGCGGCGCCAACAAGGCCGACATCCCCGTCGTCGCCGCCGACCGTGGCGTCAACAAGGCGAAGACGGCCACGCTTGTCGCCTCCGACAACGTCGCGGGCGGCCGCCAGGCGGCGAAGACCCTCGCCGACAAGCTCGGCGGCAGCGGGAAGATCGTGATCCTCCAGGGCACGGCCGGCACCTCCGCCAGCCGGGAGCGCGGCCAGGGCTTCGCCGAGGGCATCAAGGCGTACCCCGGCATCAAGGTCGTCGCCAAGCAGCCCGCGGACTTCGACCGCACCAAGGGCCTCGACGTCATGACGAACATGCTCCAGGCCAACGCGGGCGTCGACGGCGTCTTCGCCGAGAACGACGAGATGGCCCTCGGCGCGATCAAGGCGCTCGGCTCCAAGGCCGGCAAGTCCGTCGCCGTCGTCGGCTTCGACGGCACGCCGGACGGCCTCAAGGCCGTCGAGGCGGGCACGCTGTACGCGTCCGTCGCGCAGCAGCCGAAGGAGCTCGGCCGGATCGCCGTGCAGAACGCGGTCAGGGCGGCGAAGGACAAGAAGGTCGCACAGATGGTCAAGGTGCCGGTGAAGGTCGTCACCTCGAAGAACGTCGCGAGCTTCAAGT
Organism: Streptomyces sp. NBC_01003; assembly: GCF_045162695.1. Lineage (NCBI taxonomy): Bacteria > Bacillati > Actinomycetota > Actinomycetes > Kitasatosporales > Streptomycetaceae > Streptomyces > Streptomyces sp. NBC_01003. The sequence continues at coordinate 6,440,499 of NZ_CP108707.1, read as the reverse complement.
GACCGTCGCGAGTTCCGCGTCGCCCATGGAGAACACGGAGAAGACGGAGAAAGTGACAGCGATGCACGACTACGACCTGTTGGTGGTGGGGTCGGCCAACGCCGACCTGGTGACCGTCGTCGAGCGCCGCCCCGGCGCCGGGGAGACCGTCCTCGGCTCGGACCTCGCCGTCCACCCGGGCGGCAAGGGCGCCAACCAGGCCGTCGCCGCCGCGCGCCTCGGAGCCCGTACGGCGCTGCTCGCGCGGGTCGGCGACGACGGGCACGGGCGGCTGCTGCTCGACTCGATGAAGTCGGCGGGCGTCGACCCGGTCGGCGTCCTCGTCGGCGGGGCGCCCACCGGGGTCGCCCTGATCACGGTGGACCCGTCCGGGGACAACAGCATCGTGGTGTCACCGGGTGCCAACGCCCGGCTCACCCCGCAGGACGTCAAGGCCGCAGGCAGCCTCTTCCGGGCGTCGCGGGTTGTCTCGGCGCAGCTGGAGATCCCGCTCGACACGGTCGCGGAGGTCGTACGGGCCCTGGCGCCGGGCAGCCGGTTCGTCCTCAACCCGTCCCCGCCCGCTCCCCTGCCGGCCGAGGTCCTCGCGGCCTGCGACCCGCTCATCGTCAACGAGCACGAGGCGCGGGTCGTGCTCGGCGCGGACGTCACCGGCGGACCCGAGGACTGGGCGTCGGCGCTGCTCGCCCTCGGACCGCGCTCCGTCGTGATCACGCTGGGCGCCGAGGGCGCGCTGGTGGCCGACGGCACGGGGACGCGCCGCGTGCCGTCCGTCAAGGTGACGGCCGTGGACACGACCGGTGCGGGGGACGCCTTCACGGCGGCCCTGGCATGGCACCTCGGCGCGGGCCAGAGCCTCGCTGACGCAGCGGCCTTCGCGGCCCGCGTCGGCGCCGCGGCGGTCACGAAGGAGGGCGCGCAGGCGTCGTACCCGACGACCGCCGAGGTCACGGCGCTGTGAGGAAGGCCGGAATACTCAACCGCCACCTGGCCGGCGCGCTCGCCGAGCTGGGCCATGGCGACGGCGTGCTCGTGTGCGACGTGGGCATGCCGATCCCGGCGGGGCCGCGGGTCGTGGACCTGGCGTTCCAGGCCGGTGTCCCGTCGTTCGCCGAGGTCCTCGACGGGCTCCTGGACGAGCTGGTCGTGGAGGGCGGGACGGCCGCTGCCGAGATCCGGGCCGCGAACCCCGATGCCGCGGGGCTGCTCGCGGAGCGGCTGCCCGCGCTCGCCTTCGTCCCGCACGAGGAGCTGAAGGAGCTCTCGCGGGGCGCGCGGCTCGTCGTCCGTACGGGAGAGGCGCGGCCGTACGCGAATGTGCTGCTGCGCTGCGGGGTCTTCTTCTAGGCAGGCCAGCAGGTCCTGCTTGTAGGCGTGCAACAGGTCCTGCTTGTAGGCGCGCAAAAGGGGGCCCGGTCGGCGGACCGGGCCCCCTGACGCTTCCCCTCCCCATCAGAACCCCCGCGATCCCCCCGGATCCCCCTCCAGAAGTCCTGATGCCACATACGACCCGCAAATCGCGGAAAGGGTTGCACTGTCGGCCCGGAATCTTTTCGGGGTGCCGACAGAGTGGGGCAGACGTAGCGTTTCGGGCATGAGTGAAAACACCGGATCTGCCGAACCGTCCCTGCAGAAGGACGTACTCGACGAGCTCGGCGACGACCGGCTGAGCGAGATCGCCGGGCTGCTCGGTACGGACGCGGCGGGCGCGCAGGACGTCGTGAGCACCACCGTCTCCGAGCTCTCCGGAGGGCTCAGGGAGAAGGCCACGGCCGACCCCCAGCAGGCCGAGGAGGTCCGGCAGGCGCTCGCCGAGACCGAGGAGCAGCGGCCGTTGCAGGGCGTCGCCACCTTCGGCGGGCTCGGCGGCCTCGCGGGCGGCGGCCTGATGGCCGGGATCCTGGCGAAGATGAGCCGGCCCGTCGCGACCGCCGTCGCGAAGAAGACGGGCCTGCCGCCCGCGACGGCGACACGGGTCATCGAGCTCCTGGTCCCGGTGGTGCTCGCGGTCTTCACCAAGCGGGCCGCGGGCAGGAAGGCGGGCCGCGGCCCCCTGTAGGAGGCCGCCCGCCCGGAAGACTCAGCCGGCGTGCCGCACGAAGCGGTCCGCCGTCTGAGCGAGGACCTCGCGCCCGTCGCGCGCCCACAGCCCGTCGTTGAACAGCTCCACCTCGATGGGCCCCGTGTATCCGGCGGCCTCGACAAGGCCGCGCCACGCGCGCATGTCGATCGCGCCGTCGCCGATCTGGCCCCGCCCGTTGAGGACGCCCTCGGGCAACGGCGTGGTCCAGTCGGCCAGCTGGAAGGCGTGCAGCCGCCCGCCCGCCCCCGCGCGCGCGATCTGCGCGGGCGCCTGGTCGTCCCACCAGATGTGGTACGTGTCCACGCAGACGCCGACCTGCTCGGCGGGGAAGCGCTCGGCCAGGTCGAGTGCCTGCGCCAGCGTCGACACGACGCAGCGGTCGGAGGCGTACATCGGGTGCAGCGGCTCGATCGCGAGCCGGACGCCCCGCTCGGCGGCGTACGGGCCGAGCTCCGCGAGCGCGTCGGCGATCCGCTCCCGCGCGCCGTGCAGGTCCTTGCTGCCTTCGGGGAGGCCGCCGGAGACCAGGACGAGGGTGTCCGTGCCGAGGGCCGCCGCCTCGTCGACGGCCGCGCGGTTGTCGTCGAGGGCCCGCACGCGCGCGTCCGGGTCGATCGCGGTGAGGAAGCCGCCCCGGCACAGCGTGGTGACGGCGAGCCCCGCGCCCCGTACGAGCTTCGCCGCGGCCTCGACCCCGTACGTCTGCACGGGCTCGCGCCACAGGCCGACACCCGGGACGTCCAACTCGGCGCAGGCCGCGACGAGTTCTTCGAGGCCGAGCTGCTTGACGGTCATCTGGTTGATGGAGAAGCGGTCGAGTGCGTGGCTCACTGGTCGACTCCGTACACGCTGAGCAGGGACTTCATCCGGGTCTCGGCGAGGGCGGGATCCGGGAACAGGCCCAGGCCGTCGGCGAGTTCGTAGGCGCGGGCGAGGTGCGGGAGCGGGCGGGCCGACTGGAGGCCGCCGACCATCGCGAAGTGGGACTGGTGGCCCGCGAGCCACGCGAGCAGGACGACGCCCGTCTTGTAGAAGCGGGTCGGCGTCTCGAAGAGGTGCCGGGACAACTCGACGGTCGGGTCGAGCAGTTCACGGAACTTGGCGGTGTCCCCCGTGTCGAGGACGCGCACCGCCTCCGCCGCGAGCGGGCCCAGCGGGTCGAAGATGCCGAGGAGCGCATGGCTGAACCCCTGCTCGTCGCCCGCGATCAGCTCGGGGTAGTTGTAGTCGTCCCCCGTGTAGCAGCGCACGCCCCGAGGGAGGCGGCGGCGCAGCTCGACCTCGCGCCGGGCGTCCAGGAGCGAGACCTTGATGCCGTCGACCTTGTCCGGGTGCGCGGCGATGACGTCGAGGAACGTCTCGGTGGCGGCGTCGAGGTCCGGCGAACCCCAGTAGCCCTCCAGGGCGGGGTCGAACATCGGGCCGAGCCAGTGCAGGATGACGGGCTCGGCGGCCTGGCGCAGCAGATGCCCGTAGACATCGAGGTAGTCCTCGGGTCCGGACGCCGCAGCCGCCAGGGCCCGCGAGGCCATGAGGATCGCCTGCGCGCCCGTCCCCTCCACGAGCGCGAGCTGCTCCTCGTAGGCCGCGCGGACCTCGGCGAGCGTGGCGGGCCCGGACAGCTGGTCGGTGCCCACCCCGCACGCGATGGCGCCGCCGGCCGACTTCGCCTCGGCGGTCGAGCGCCGGATCAGCTCGGCCGCGCCCGCCCAGTCGAGGCCCATGCCGCGCTGGGCGGTGTCCATGGCCTCGGCCACGCCCAGGCCGTGCGCCCACAGATGACGGCGGAAGGCGAGCGTGGCGTCCCAGTCGACGGCGCCCGCATCGGCGAGCGGGTCCGCGACGACGTGCGCGGCCGAGAAGACGGTCCGCGAGACGAGAGGGGCGCCCGTGGTGAAGGAGGCGGGCTCGGCGCGCGGGGTGTAGGCGCGCAGCGAACCGCCGGGGCCGGGGAGTCGGATCGTCACAGGCTGATCTCCGGAACGTCCAGGCGGCGGCCCTCCGCCGACGACTTCAGGCCGAGCTCGGCGAGCTGCACGCCGCGGGCGCCGGCGAACAGGTCCCAGCGGTAGGGCGCGTCGGCGTACACGTGCTTGAGGAACAGCTCCCACTGCGCCTTGAAGCCGTTGTCGAACTCCTGGTTGTCGGGGACCTCCTGCCACTGGTCGCGGAAGGAGTACGTGGCCGGCAGGTCCGGGTTCCATACGGGCTTCGGGGTCGAAGCACGGTGCTGGACACGGCAGTTGCGCAGCCCGGCGACCGCGGAACCCTCCGTGCCGTCCACCTGGAACTCGACGAGCTCGTCCCGGTTGACCCGCACCGACCAGGAGGAGTTGATCTGCGCGACGGCGCCGCCGTCGAGCTCGAAGATGCCGTACGCCGAGTCGTCGGCGGTCGCGTCGTAGGGCTTGCCACCCTCGTCCCAGCGCTGCGGGATGTGCGTCGAGGCCAGCGCCTGCACGCTGGTCACGCGGCCGAACAGCTCGTGGAGCACGTACTCCCAGTGCGGGAACATGTCGACGACGATGCCACCGCCGTCCTCCGACCGGTAGTTCCAGCTCGGCCGCTGCGCCTCCTGCCAGTCGCCCTCGAAGACCCAGTAGCCGAACTCGCCGCGCACGGACAGGATCCGCCCGAAGAAGCCGCCGTCGATGAGGCGCTTGAGCTTGAGCAGGCCCGGCAGGAACAGCTTGTCCTGGACGACGCCGTGCTTGATGCCCTTCGCCTTGGCCAGGCGGGCCAGCTCGAGCGCGCCTTCGAGGCTCGTCGCCGAGGGCTTCTCGGTGTAGAGGTGCTTTCCGGCGGCGATGGCCTTCTTGAGCGCCTCCTCGCGGGCGGAGGTGACCTGCGCGTCGAAGTAGATGTCGACCGTGTCATCGGCGAGGACGGCGTCCAGGTCGGTGGAGACGTTCGTCCGGTCGAGGCCGTGCTGCTCGGCGAGCGCGAGCAGCGCGTGCTCACGGCGGCCGACGAGGACCGGCTCGGGCCACAGCACCGTGCCGTCGCCGAGGTCGAGGCCGCCCTGTTCGCGCAGGGCGAGGAGGGAGCGGACGAGGTGCTGGCGGTAGCCCATGCGCCCCGTCACCCCGTTCATGGCGATGCGCACCGTCTTGCGTGTCACGAGATTCCCTTCGTACAGATTCGTACTGACCGGACCGAGACGCCGATGGAGAACACGCTCGTCGTAGCAAGCGCTTTCTACACGGGAAGAAGCTAGCCTCTGCACAGCCGGTCGGACAAGACCGGGTGCTGATGAAACGGGATGCGAGGCCGGACGGGCACCGGACGGCCGACCGGAGGATGATGCGATGACCGTGACCCTGGCGGACGTGGCGGCACGCGCCCAGGTCTCCCCCGCCACCGTGTCCCGCGTGCTGAACGGCAACTACCCCGTGGCCGCGGCCACGCGCGAGCGGGTGCTGCGCGCGGTGGACGACCTCGACTACGTGCTGAACGGGCCGGCCAGCGCCCTGGCCGCCGCCACCTCCGACCTGGTCGGCATCCTCGTGAACGACATCGCCGACCCGTTCTTCGGGATCATGGCGGGGGCCGTGCAGTCCGAGATCGTGGGGCCCGGCGGGCGCGCGGGTGGCGAGCGGCTCGCGGTCGTGTGCAACACCGGCGGGTCGCCCGAGCGCGAACTCACCTATCTGACGCTCCTCCAGCGCCAGCGAGCGGCGGCCGTCGTCCTCACGGGCGGCGCCGTCGAGGACCCCGAACACGCCAAGGCGATCTCCGGGAAGCTGCGGCGGCTCGCGGACGCCGGGACGCGGGTCGTCCTGTGCGGGCGGCCACCCGTGCCGGACGCGGACGCGGTGGCGCTCGCCTTCGACAACCGCGGCGGCGGCCGGGCGCTCACGGACCACCTGCTCGACCTCGGCCACCGCAGGATCGGCTACATCGCGGGCCCCGAGGAACGGACGACGACCCGCCACCGCCTGGAGGGACATCGCGCGGCGCTGGCGGCGCGGGGCGTGCCCGACGACGCCGGGTGGACCGTGCACGGCCCGTACGACCGGCGGTCCGGTTACGAGGCGACGGTCGAACTCCTGCGCCGCGAACCGTCGTTGACGGCGGTGGTCGCCGCGAACGACACGGTGGCGCTCGGCGCGTGCGCCGCGCTGCGGGAGGCGGGCCTGAGCATTCCGGGGGACGTGTCGGTGGCCGGCTTCGACGACCTGCCGTTCAGCGTGGACGCGGTACCGGCCCTGACCACGGTCCGGCTGCCACTGGCGGAGGCGGGAGCCCGTGCCGGCCGCATCGCGATGGGCCGCGAGGCGGCTCCTGCCGGGGGGATGGCAGTGGTGCAGGGGGAGTTGATGGTGCGCGGGTCTACGGGGGTGCCGTCCAGGGCGTCGGGCTCGGGCGGGTAAGCGGGGCCTGCATCCGCTCACCCACCCGGATCTCCCCTGACCCTCACACCTGCGGGCGACGACCCCTCTCCTGGTGCGGGAAGTGCTGGTCCGCGCCCGGGAGCGTCGGCTTCGGGAGTGTGGCGACCTCCTGCTTCGCCTTCTCCAGCTGCTCCGCCGTGTCGTCGGGCAGGCGCGGGGCGTGCGGCCTGCTGTCGGAGAACCGGAACGCCGACGTCAGGTCGCCGAACGCGTCACGGCGCCAGTCGGTGATGTTGGGTTCCTCGACGCCGGTGAACCGCTCGAGGAACTGCAGGGCGGAGGTGTGGTCGAAGGTCTCGCTCGCGACCCAGCCGCCCACCGTCCAGGGCGACACGATGATGGCGGGCACCCGGAACCCGGCGCCGACCGGCAGCCCTTGGACGTACTCGCCCTCCGCCCCGGCGGGCGCCGTCGGCGGCGGCACGTGGTCGAAGAGGCCGTCGTTCTCGTCGTAGTTGAGGATGAAGGCGGTCTTCGCCCAGACCTTCGGGTTGGACGCGATGGCCTCGATCTTCGAGGCGACGAAGTCCGCGCCGGCCGCCGGCAGGTAGTCCGGGTGCTCGGACTGATAGCTCGTCGGCGTGATCCAGGAGACCGCGGGGAGCCGGTCGCCCCGGGCGTCGTCCTCGAACGTGCCCTCGGGCTGCGGCCGTACCCCGCGCTCATAGAGGTCGGAGCCGGGCTTCGCGTCCTTGAACGCCTGGAACTGCTCGAGCATGTTGCAGCCGTAGTCGTCGTCCTGCTGGTAGACCTTCCAGCTGACCCCCGCGGCCTGGAGGCGTTCGGCGTACGTCTTCCAGCGGTACGGCGTCGGCGCCTTGTTGGACAGGACCGGGCCGCCCTGCGTGCCGCCCGCGTCGATCGAACCGGTCATCCAGTACAGCCGGTTGGGCCAGGTCGGGCCGAAGACCGAGCAGAAGTAGTGGTCGCAGATGGTGAAGGCCTCGGCGAGGGCGAACTGGAAGGGGATGTCCTCGCGGGTGTAATAGCCCATGACATAGGGGCCGTTGGCGCCGTCCGCCTTGCGGTGGGCGGGCAGCCAGCGGTCCATCCTGCCGCCGTTCCAGGCCTCGTGCTGGACGGACCAGGCGTGGCTGGTGGAAGGGATGGCCTGGGCGCTGGAGCTGTGCGTGTCGAGGTGGAAGGGGAGCAGGTACCCCTTCGGGTTCACCGCGTCCGGCTGATAGAAGACCGAACGGCCGGTGTCCAGCTTGAGGGCCCGCGGGTCGCTGAAGCCGCGGACGCCGGACAGGGTACCGAAGTAGTGGTCGAAGGACCGGTTCTCCTGCATCAGCATGACGACATGCTCGATGTCGCGCAGCGAGCCGCGCCGCGGCGGGCCCGCGGCGACGGCCTTCTGGACGCTCGGCGGCAGCAGCGAGAGGGCGGCGGCGCCTCCGAGCGCGCCGGCGGCCGAACCCAGCAGCCTGCGACGGGTGAACTCCTCGGGCATGGGGATCCCTTCATGCGACGGACGACCATGAACTCCCTTGGACGGAGAGGCGGTTGGGGCCCCATGTGTCCACGGGTGTGCGGGGGCACGTGCGTTCCGGTGAGCCACTGTCCAGGGCCGAGGTGAGGCCCGCACGGGGCGGGCGATGAATACGTGGCCAACGCACGGAATCGGCTTGGCCAAGCCGTGACCCGCATGGCAGGGACGTTGCCGAAGCTTGGCGCGGCAGGGGGATTGGGCCGGGCCGGTCAGGTGTCGCGCCGTCACCGGGTTCCTCGCGCGGCCTCTTCACCCGGCCGCCGCATCCGCGCCGAGCGCCCCCTTGACCCCGCCCCGCGGCCCGGTAGCGTCCCCGCCATGAAACTGGCCTTTTCCACGCTCGGGGTTCCCGGGCTTCCCCTCGCCGATGTCGTGCGGCTCGCCTGCGAGCACGGGTATCACGGTGTCGAGCTGCGCGCCCATCCCGAGGAACCCGTACACCCGGGGCTCGGACCCACCGAACGGGCCGACGCCGCCGCCGAGTTCAAGGCCTCCGGGGTCGACATCCTCGGGCTCGCCGGGTACGCGCGCGTGGCCGCTCCCGGCGAGGACGAACCGGTGATCGCGGAGATCAGGTCACTCCTCGAACTCGCCCGCGACGTCGGCGCGCCCTACGTACGCGTCTTCCCCGGCGGCGGCACGGAGCAGAGCCACGCCGAGGCCGACGCGACGGCCGCCCGGCGCCTGGGCACCGCCGCCGAGTACGCCGCGGACCTCGGCGTCCGCATCCTCCTGGAGACCCACGACTCGCACCGCACGGGAGCCGACGCGATGCGCGTGCTCGGCCCCGTCGGGCACCGGCAGGTCGGCGCCCTGTGGGACGTCATGCACACGTGGCTCGGCGGCGAGCAGCCCGTGACGTCGTACGCCGCCCTGTCCCCGCACCTGGGCTACGTACAGGTGAAGGACATCGCGGGCGCCGACGACACGACGCCGCTCGCGCTGGGCGCGGGCGTGCTGCCGCTCACCGAGGTCGTGGACGTGCTGTGCCGCGAGGGCTGGGACGGGTGGCTGTGCTGGGAGTACGAGAAGCGCTGGTATCCGGACGCCGCCCCGCTGCCCGGGCTCCTGACGGCCGGGCGTGAGCATCTCGCCCGGCTGCTCAACGAGTCGGCATAGCCCGCCGGGCGGCCATCCGAACGACTATCCGAACACCTTCGCGAACGCCTCGTGGAAGTCGGGGAACGTCTTCCGTACGCACCCCGGGTCGTCGAACGTGACCCCGCCGGGGATCCGCAGGCCCGTCACCGCGAAGGACATCGCGATGCGGTGATCCCCGTACGTGGTGATCTCCGCCGGGGCGGGGGTGCCCGGCTGGATCTCGATCCAGTCGGGTCCCGTCGCGACCGTCACCCCGAGCCCGCGCAGGTTCTGCGCGCAGGCCTCCAGGCGGTCGCACTCCTTGACGCGCGTGTTGTGCACGTCCTCGATGCGGACCGGGCCGCTCGCGTACGGCGCGATCGCCGCGAGGGTCGGCATCGTGTCGGAGATGTCCCGCATGTTGACCGTGATGCCGGACAGGCCCGCGGGGCCGGGCGCGGTGACCGTGGTGCGGTCCGCCGTCGTCGTCACCCCGGCCCCCATGCGCCGCAGGACGTCGACGAACGCCAGGTCGCCCTGGAGCGCGTTCCTGCCGAGTCCTTCGACGGTGACCTCGCCGCCGGTGACGGCAGCCGCCGCGAAGAAGTAGCTCGCGGTCGAGGCGTCGGGCTCGATCGCGTAGGTGGTGGCGCGGTAGCCGCCGGGCGCGACCTCGAACACGTTGCCGTCGCGGCGGACTTCGGCCCCGAAGCTGCGCATCATCGCCAGGGTGATCTCGATGTACGGCGCCGAGACCAGGTCGGTGACCGTGATGCGCAGGCCGGCCCTGGTCAGCGGGCCGAGCAGCAGGAGCGCGGTGAGGTACTGGGACGACTGGCCCGCGTCCAGGGTCACGTCACCGCCCTCCACCCCGCCCGCCGTGACCGTGAGCGGGTGGTGCCCCTCGGCCTCCTCGTGGCGGAGGTCCACACCCAGGTCGCGCAGGGCCCTGCTGAGCGGAGCGAGGGGACGGCGGCGCATCTGGGGCGAGGCGTCGAAGCGGTACGTGCCGTGCGTGGCGGCCGACGTGAGCGTGGGCAGGAAGCGGGCGGTGGTCGCGCCGTCGCGGCAGTACACGTCGGCGTCGGTCGTGGCGGGGCCGGTCGGACGGCCCTCGATGTGCCAGGCGTCCGGGCCGCGTTCGACGCCGTAACCGAGCCGGAGCAGCCCTTCGGCGAAGCCCTCGGTGTCGTCGGAGCTGAGGGGGCGCACGAGGGTGGTGGTGCCCTGCGCGGCCGCCGCGAGGAACAGCGCCCTCGCCGTCACGGACTTGGAACCGGGGATCTCAACGACTGGCATGCGCTTCATGGTCCTCGACGGGCAGCGCGGGCGCCGGAGTGTCCACACGCTGGACGGCCCGGTTCCGGGGAGCGGGCGCGAGCGACGCGAGAGCGACACCGCCGACGAGGAGCGCGGCGGCGCACCAGCGCAGTGGGCTGACGCTCTCACCGAGGAAGAGCGCGGCGGACGACATCCCGAACACCGGGACGAGCATCGTGAACGGGGCGACCGACGAGGCGGGGTAGCTGAGCAACAGGAAGCTCCAGGCGCCGAAGCAGAAGAGCGTGGTGACCCACGCGACGAACGCGATGATGCCGACGCCGGTCCAGTCGAGCGACGCGAGCGCCCGGCTGTCGCGATCCCAGCCCTCGAAGGCGAGGGACAGCGCGAACAGCGGCAGGACGGGGACGGCCGAGGTCCACACCATGAAGGTGAAGGGGGCGGACGGTGCCGCCTTGCGGGTGAGGACGTTCGAGACGCCCCAGCCGACGGCGGCCACGACGACGAGCGTGAAGCCGAGCAAAGGGCCGCTCGCGCCCTCGTCGACGGCCGCGACGCCGATCCCGGCGAGCGCGACGACCATGCCGGCCAGGCGGATCCGGCCGGGACGTTCGCCGAGCGCGACGAAGGCGAACAGGGCGGTGAACACGGCCTGGATCTGCAGGACGAGGGAAGAGAGCCCGGCGGGCATCCCCTGGTTCATGCCGACGAAGAGCAGCCCGAACTTCATGACGCCGAGCGCCAGTCCGACGCCGACGACCCATCCCCAAGCTCTCAACTTCGTTCGAGCAGGGGAGACCCCATCCCACGCCACTTTCGGCCGCCCCACGAAGAACACCGCGGGCAGCGCCGCGACGAGGAAGCGCAGGGCCGAGAAGAGCAGCGGCGGGAAGTGGTCGAGGCCGACCTCGATGACGACGAAGTTGACGCCCCAGACGGCGGTGACCAGGACGGCGAGCGCGATGTGGGACGGGCGCATAGGGAGCGTGGGAGCCATGCGTCGAGGATCACCGGCAACGACCGTGTAGCACCAGCGCGAATGTCTGCATGGTTGAATTCAGTAACGCTAATGAATGTCCCAGGCGTCATGAGTGCCCGAGGCATCATGACTGCCCGAGGCCCACCGGGAGGCCGGCATGCTCGATCTCCAGCGGCTGCGCGCGCTGCACGCCGTCTCCGTGCACGGCACCGTCGGGGCCGCCGCGGCGGCGCTCGGCTACACGCCGTCCGCGGTCTCGCAGCAGATCTCCAAGCTGGAGCGGGAGACGAGGACCGTACTCCTCGAACGGCACGGGCGGGGCGTGCGCCTCACCGACGAGGCCGTCGAACTCGCCCGCACCGCACAGGACTTGATGGTCATCGTCGAGCGCGCCGAGACGGATCTGGAGGAGCGCCGCGGGCTGCCCGCGGGACGCCTGACGATCGCCGCGTTCGCCTCGGCGGCCCGCGGCCTGCTGCCGTCCGTCCTCGCGGATCTCGCCGTACGGCATCCCGCGCTCGATGCGCGGCTCACGGAGGTCGACCCGCACCTGTCGGTCGACCTGGTCGCCAAGGGGGCCGTCGACATGGCCGTGGCGCACGACTGGGACATCGCCCCGCTGCCGGCACCGGCCGGGGTGGAGCAGGCCGCCATCGGGGACGACCTGTGCGATCTCCTCGTGCCGGCCGTGCATCCGCTCGCGGGACGTGCCGCGGTGCGCCGCGAGGAGCTCGGCGGCGAGCGGTGGGTGTCGCAGCCGCCGGGGCGGGTCTGCCACGACTGGCTGGTGCGGACGCTGCGGGCGGCCGGATTCGAGCCCGACATCAGGCACCAGGCCGAGGAGAACCCGACACTGACGGCGCTCGTCGCGGCCGGCCTCGGCGTGGCGCTGATCCCCCGGCTCGGCCGCGGCCCGCTGCCGGACGGCGTCGTCGCGGTGGCCCTGGACCCCATGCCCGTAAGGCACTTGTACGCGCTGTGGCGGACGGGGGCGTCGCGCAGGCCGGCCATCGCGGAGGCGGTGCGGACGTTGCGGGAACGGTGGGGGGAAGCCACCCGGGTGGCGGATCAGCCGGACCAGCCGGACAAGGCCCGCTGACGCCCGCTGACCGGCACTCAGCAGCACTGCCGATCCCCTGGTTTCACCGGCGCACCACTTTCCGTCAATCCCCGGGAAGTGGGGAACCCGCCCGCGCACCGCTCCGTCAGAACGGCGTGCTGCCGGAGAGTCTCCGCACAGCGGTGTCGGCCTCGCTGCCGGCTGCGAACGCCGACCACCCTCTCCGCCGCCTGCGGCCGACAGCACGCCGTCACCGGCGCGCCCCCTCCCTTGCGCCGGTGACGGCCCCTGTCCTCACCCTTCTGCCACCCCGGCTGCGCGCACCCTTGACTGGCAGAAACTTTCCGGATATTCGTGACCCTCGGAAGTTTCTTTCAGGGCATGGATCACCAGTTCTCCTCCGGAAGGAGTGCGCACGTGCACCACAGCCTGTCCAGACGCACCCTGCTCGCCGCCGCCACCGCGGGCGCCGCCGCGGTCACCCTGTCCGGCGTCCCGGCCCAGGCCGACGACGCGTCACGCAAGGGCAAGGACGCGCGACTCAAGCAGCTCATCTCCCGGATGAGCCTCGAGGAGAAGGTCGGCCAGCTCTTCGTGATGCGGGTCTACGGCCACTCCGCCACCGACCCCGACCAGGCCGACATCGACGCCAACCTCGCCGAGATCGGCGTCCGCACCGCGGCCGAACTGATCGACAAGTACAAGCTCGGCGGCATCATCTACTTCACCTGGGCGCACAACACCCGGGACCCGCACCAGATCGCCGACCTCTCGAACGGCATCCAGCGCGCGGGCCTCGCCCAGCCGAGCCGCATCCCGCTGCTCATCTCCACCGACCAGGAACACGGCATCGTCTGTCGCGTCGGCGAGCCCGCGACGCTCTTCCCCGGTGCCATGGCCATCGGCGCGGGCGGCTCCCGCTCCGACGCCCGGACCCTGGGCCGGATCGCCGGCGCCGAACTGCGCGCGGTCGGCATCCGCCAGAACTACGCGCCCGACGCCGACGTGAACATCAACCCGGCCAACCCGGTCATCGGCGTGCGCTCCTTCGGCGCCGACCCCGAGGCCGTCGCGGGCCTGGTCGCCGCCGAGGTCAAGGGCTACCAGAGCAGCGACATCGCCTCCACGGCCAAGCACTTCCCCGGCCATGGCGACACCGCCACCGACAGCCACTTCGGCTTCCCGATCATCACGCACACGCGCGAGCAGTGGCAGCAGATCGACGCCCCGCCGTTCAAGGCCGCGATCGCCGCGGGCATCGACTCGATCATGACCGCGCACATCATGGTCCCCGACCTCGACGGCTCGGGCGACCCGGCGACGCTCTCGCACCCGATCATGACGGGCATCCTGCGCCAGGAACTCGGCTTCGAGGGCCTCATCGTGACCGACTCCCTCGGCATGCAGGGCGTACGCGACAAGTACGGCGACGACCGCGTGCCGGTGCTCGCCCTGAAGGCGGGCGTGGACCAGCTCCTCAACCCGCCCTCCCTGGAGGTGTCCTGGAACGCCGTCCTCGACGCCGTGAAGAACGGCGAGCTGACGGAGGCGCGTCTCGACGAGTCGATCCTGCGCGTCCTGCGCCTCAAGGAGAAGCTGGGCCTCTTCGACGAGCCGTACGTCACCGGCCGCGGCGTCGACAAGACCGTCGGCACCCGCGACCACCTGGCCGCCGCCGACCGCATCGCCGAGGCCACCACGACGCTCCTGCTCAACAAGAACAGGCTGCTCCCGCTGTCGCGGCGCACCCACAGGAACATCCTGGTCGTCGGTGCCGACCCGGCCTCGCCCTCCGGCACGACGGGCCCGCCCACGACGACACTCGGCCAGGCACTGACCGAACTCGGCTTCACCGCAACGGTGTTGTCGACCGGGACCGCGCCGAACCAGGCGAAGATCGACGAGGCGGTGGCCGCCGCCAAGGGCAAGGACGCGGTACTGGTGGGCACGTACAACGTCACTGCGGGCAGCGGTCAGCAGCGGCTCGTGAACGCCCTGGCCGCCACCGGCGTCCCCGTCGTCGCGGTCGCGATCCGCAACCCGTACGACATCGCGCAGGTGCCCGGCGTCGGGGCCTCGCTCGCCGCGTACTCGTGGACCGACGTCGAACTGCGGGCCGCGGTCCGGGTCATCGCGGGCCGGGCCAGGCCGCGGGGCAAGCTGCCCGTGCCCGTCCAGCGGGCCGACGATCCGACGCAGGTGCTGTATCCGATCGGCTACGGGTTGTCGTACTAGACGTACGCCGCACACCCGGCGCACCACCCCCAAGTGACCCAAACCACCCTGCACACCTGGCGTGCGCCCGCCCCGGCGGGTCACGCTGAGGTGTGTATCGGGGGGATTGCCATGCTTGCGTGGAACTGGGCGCGGTGGGTGGGGGCGGTGTGCGCGGCGTTGCTCGCCGCGACGCTCGTGGGGTGTCAGGGGTCGCCGGACGCGAGGTCCGGCGGACCTTCGCCGGGGGCGAGCCGGTCACCGTCGGGGTACGGGGCGGTGTTCCTCGCCGTGGACGAGTGCAGCTCGCGGGGGCTCGACACGTTCACCGAGGTGCCGTGCAGAAGCGAGCGGGCGGTGGCGCGGGTCACCGCCCGCTACGACGGAAAGGTGGCGGCCGGGCCCATGTGCCCGGCCCACACCGACTTCGTCCTCCACATCAGCGAGAACCGGCCCGCGCTGGACGAGAACGGCGATGGGGAGATCCCGCAGGGCCACGCCTGCATGCGCAACCTGGAGCCGCCGCACCCCGGCGATCCGGGGGGCGGCGGCGGGCCCCGCACGATCGTCGGGGACTGCGTGTACTCGGCGGGCCGCGGCCAGGTCCGCGAGACCGCCTGCGACGGCTCCGGCACCGAGAAACCCCAGTACCGGGTGGCCGCCGCGGCGGCCGACCGCGCCAAGTGCCCTGCGCTCACGGCGTTGTACGTGACGCTGGGCGGGTCCGAACCGGTGGGATGCGCGGTCCGGGTGTAGACCCGACGGTTGCGGCTAGGGCCGCAGGGTCAGCTCGCGCTGGACGTCACGCTTGTCGAGCCTGGCGTCGTACGGGGCCAGCGGCTTGGCGGCCTGCGCGGCGGGGGCGGAGACGCCGGCCCACTTCAGGATCCGCTCCGTGGCGAACGTCTTGTCGTCGGCGTTCAGACCGGCGACGTTCGCCCCGTGGTTGGCGCCGGGGGCGGTGAGCACGTACGAGTCCGTCGAGCCCTTGCCGGGGCGGAACCGCTCGGCGCCCCACGGGTCGTTGGAGCCGTAGACGTACAGCATCCGCGTCGCGTGGTGACGCACCCAGGAGTCCACGTCGCGCATAGCCGACGGCTGGAACTTCATCGGGATGGAGCTCGGCACGAAGTTGCGCGGCGGCTGGTAGCCGTAGCGCGACAGGTTGCCCAGCCAGGGCTGCTTGATGTCGGGCGAGCCGAGCTGCGTACCCGCCTGGTAGTAGTACGGCGTGTACTGGGTGAGGCCCTGGTCCGCGTAGGAGGACCAGCCGCCGACCGCGTCGACGTAGTCGAAGAGCGCCTGGTCCGTGACCGTCGCGGCGTCGGGCACCTCGGCGCACGCCGTCTGCGACGGCTGGTACTGCCAGAAGCCCCACACCAGGTCGAGGACCGTGGCCTCGTAGGCCTTGTCCAGCGAACCGACCGTGTCCACGGTGTAGTTGTTGGCCTTCAGGTAGTCCGCGTACTTCTTCTCCAGGGCGTCACGGCGCACCAGCGTCTCGCGCTGCACGTTCTGCAGCGCCACGCGGCAGTCCTTCGGGCCGACCGTCTTGAAGAAGTCGTCGTAGGCCGAGTCCTCCTTGTTCACGACGTCGTTCGGCGCGACGTACGCGACGACGCCGTCCATGTCGCGCGGGTAGAAGCGCTCGTAGTACGTGGCCGTCATGCCGCCCTTGGAACCGCCGGTGGTCAGCCAGTTCTTGCCGTAGATCGGCTTGAGGGCCTGGTAGATGCCGTGCTGGTCGCTGGCCGCCTGCCAGATGTCGAGCTTGGACCAGTCGGCCGGCGCGGGCCGGGACGGGGTGAAGAAGCGGTACTCCACGGAGATCTGGTTGCCGTCGACGATGCGGGTCGGCTCGCTGCGGCTGGGCGTCGTGGAGACGTTGTAGCCGCTGGTGAACATGACCGTCGGGCGGCTGACGTCCTTGTGCAGCACGGTGATGCGCTGCTGGAAGGTGCCCTTGGACGGGTGCCGGTGGTCGACCGGCTGGGTGAAGTTGAGGACGAAGTAGCGGTAGCCCGTGTAGGGCTTCTCCTCCACCAGGCTCATGCCGGGTATGGCGAGGAGCCGGTCCTTGATATCGGTACTGGTGTCGGCGGCCGCCGGCCGGGCCTGAGCGGCGGTGGCCGCTGTGGCCGTACTCACGGTGCCTATCAGCACCACGAGCGCGAGCAGCCATCTCAGCGCGTTGCGCATGCATACTCCCCTGTAGAACACAGATGCGCACCGGAACCTAGCGGAGGAACATCTGTTCTGTCAGGGGTTCTTGGTGTTCTGTCAGCGCACGGGGCGCGCGTTCAGCAGAGGATCCAGCCCGAGCTCACCGAGGCCCTGCCGACCGTGCCCCTCACCCACACGCAGCGGTGGCCCGTGTGGACGGTCACCGGGCCCGCGTGGTGCATGTAGCGCCCGCTGTCCTGAACCGGCCTGCTGCCGCGCGCCTGCACGCTGACGGACATCTTCTGCCGTACGCCGTCGCGCTTGGTGAGGGTGTACGCGCAGAGGTAGTTGCCGCTGCGGTAGAGGACCGTCCTGCCGGTGGAGAACGGCAGGGTGCGCACCTTGTGGCCGGGGCAGATCGCCGCGGCCTGCGCCGTGCCGACGGCCGGCCCCGCGAGGGCCAGCAGCGCCGAGGAGATCAGTACTGCTGCCGCGGCCGCCAGCCGTCTGCGTATGCCGCCCTCGCTCATGCCTCCACCCACCGTCGCCCCTCCAGTCACGTGTGCCACAGCGTACTGATGAACGGACGCAGCACACAGGGCCGGTGGTTGCACCGATCCCCCGTCACAGCGAAGAGCTGATCTCGGCCTCGGGCTCGGGCTCGCCGGCGAAGGTCCGCCACAGCTCGGCGTACCGTCCGCCGAGTGCGAGGAGCTCGGTGTGCGTGCCGTCCTCCGCGACGCGCCCGTCCGCCATCACGACGACCCGGTCGGCGCGGGCCGCGGTGGTGAGCCGGTGCGCGACGACGAGGGTGGTGCGCTTGCCCGCTATGCGGTCTGTGGCCTGGTTGACCTGGGCCTCCGTGGCGAGGTCGAGCGCGGCGGTCGCCTCGTCGAGCAGCAGGATGTCGGGGTCGACGAGCTCGGCGCGGGCCAGGGCGATGAGCTGCCGCTGCCCTGCCGACAGGTTGCGGCCGCGCTCGGCGACCCCGTGGAGGTAGCCGCCTTCGAGGGTGGCGATCATCTCGTGCGCGCCGACCGAGCGGGCCGCCGCCTCCACCTGGGCGTCGGTCGCGTCGGGGCGTCCGTAGGCGATGGCGTCACGCACGGTGCCCTGGAAGAGGTAGGCCTCCTGCGGCACGACGCCGAGGCGGTGGCGGTAGCTCGTCAGGTCGAGGTCGCGCAGGTCGGTGCCGTCGACGGTGACGCGGCCCGCCGTCGGGTCGTAGAAGCGGGCGACGAGCTTGACGAGGGTCGACTTGCCCGCACCGGTCTCGCCGACGAAGGCGACGGTCTGCCCGGCGGGGATGCGCAGGGCCACGTCGCTGAGTGCCGCCTCCTGTTCGTCCGCGGCCCCGTACGCGAAGTCCACGTCCTCGAAGGCGATGTCACCGCGCAGGGAGAGGACGTCGAGGGGTTCGTCGGCGTCCTTCGTGGACGTCGGCTCCTGGAGCAGCTCCTGGATGCGGCCGAGCGAGACGGTGGCCTGCTGGTAGCCGTCGAACACCTGGGAGAGCTGCTGCACGGGCGCGAAGAACAGGTCGATGTAGAGGAGGTACGCGACGAGCGCACCGGTCGTCAGGGTGCCCGCCTCGACCCGGCCCGCGCCCACCATCAGCACCGCGGCGGCGGCGACGGACGACAGGAACTGAACGAACGGGAAGTACACCGAGATCAGCCACTGGCCGCGGATACGGGCGCTGCGGTAGGCGCCGCTGCGCTCGGCGAACCGTGCGGCGCCCGAGCGCTCGCGCCGGAACGCCTGCACGATGCGCAGCCCGGCGACGGACTCCTGGAGGTCGGCGTTGACCACCGAGACACGCTCGCGGGCGAGTTCGTACGCCTTGACGCTGGAGCGGCGGAAGAAGAACGTGCCGACGATCAGCGGCGGGAGCGTCGCGAAGACGACCAGGGCGAGCTGGACGTCGATGACGAGGAGGGCGCCCATGATGCCGAAGAACGTGACGACGGAGACGAAGGCGGTGACCAGGCCGGTCTGGAGGAACGTCGACAGGGCGTCCACGTCGGTCGTCATGCGGGTCATGATGCGCCCGGTCAACTCCCGCTCGTAGTAGTCGAGTCCGAGCCGCTGGAGCTGGGAGAAGATCTTCAGTCGGAGCGAGTAGAGGACCCGCTCGCCGGTGCGTCCCGTCATGCGGGTCTCGCCGATCTGCGCGCACCACTGGACGAGGACGGTGACGAGGCCGAGCGCGGCGGCCGCCCATACGGCGCCGAGCGCGAGCTGCGAGACGCCCTCGTCGATGCCGTGCCGGATCAGTACGGGGAGCAGCAGGCCCATGCCGGCGTCGAGGGCGACGAGGGCGAGGCTGATCAGCAGGGGCGCGCCGAATCCGCGCAGCAGGCGCCTCAGCCCGTACGACTCCTCGGGCGTCACCGCGCGCGCCTCGTCGATGTCCGGGACGTCGGTCGCGGCGGGCAGGGCGTCGACCTGGGCGAGCAGTTCGGGCGTCGCGGGCATCCCGGAGAGCGCGGTGTCCTTGGGCTCTCGGTCGCCCGTCCACAGGATGGGCGTGATCCCGCGCTCGGCGTCGAACTCGGCGTCCAGCTCGTCGCGCACCGAGGTGTCCTCGTCGGGGAGCGCGGGCGCGACGTGACCCGGCGAGACCCCGCCGAGCTCGTCGGGGTCGGTGAGCAGGCGCCGGTAGAGGGCCGATCCGGCCTCCAGCTCCTCGTGGGTGCCGATCGCGGCGAGGCGCCCGCCGTCGAGGACGGCGATGCGGTCGGCGAGGCCGAGGGTGGAGCGGCGGTGGGCGATGAGGAGGGTGGTGCGGCCGGCCATGACGCCGCGCAGCGCCTCGTGGATCTCGTGCTCCACCCGCGCGTCGACGGCGGACGTGGCGTCGTCGAGGACGAGGAGGCGGGGGTCGGTGAGGATGGCGCGGGCGAGCGCGATGCGCTGGCGCTGGCCGCCGGAGAGCGTGAGGCCGTGCTCGCCGACGGTCGTGTCGTAGCCGTCGGGGAGCTCGGCGATGAAGCGGTCGGCCTGGGCGGCGCGGGCCGCGGTCTCGATCTGCTCGTCGCTCGCGTCGGGGGCGCCGTACGCGATGTTCGCGCGGATGGTGTCGGAGAAGAGGAAGGAGTCCTCGGGCACGAGCCCGATGGCGGCCCGCAGCGAGTCGAGGGTCAGTTCGCGCACGTCGTGGCCGCCCACGAGGACGGCACCGTGCGTGACGTCGTAGAAGCGCGGCAGGAGCAGCGAGACGGTGGACTTGCCGGAGCCGGAGGAGCCGACGACGGCGAGGGTCTGGCCGGCCGGGATCTCGAAGGAGAGCCCGTCCAGGACGGCCCGGTCGGCACCTTCGTAGGAGAAGGAGACATCGTCGAACTCGACGGTCGCGGGGGCGTCGGCGGGCAGTTCCTTCTTGCCGTCCTCGATGGACGGCTCCGTGTCGATCAGTTCGAGGACGCGCTCGACGCCGGCGCGGGCCTGCTGGCCGACGGTCAGGACCATGGCGAGCATGCGGACGGGGCCGACGAGCTGGGCGAGATAGCTGGAGAACGCGACGAACGTGCCGAGCGTGATCTGGCCGCGGACGGCGAGCCAGCCGCCGAGGGCGAGCATCGCGACCTGGCCGAGCGCGGGCACCGCCTGGAGTGCGGGGGTGAACTTGGAGTTCAGGCGGATGGTGCGCAGGCGTCCGGCGAACAGCCGCCGCCCGACCTCCCTGAGCTTCCCGGTCTCCTGGTCCTCCTGCCCGAAGCCCTTCACCACGCGCACGCCGGAGACGGCCCCGTCCACGACCCCGGCGACGGCGGCGGCCTGCGCCTGCGCGTACCAGGTGGCGGGGTGGAGGCGGGAGCGGCTGCGCTTGGCGATGAACCAGAGGGCGGGGGCGACGGCGAGCGCGACGAGGGTGAGCGGCAGGGACAGCCACGCCATGATCACGAGGGAGATCAGGAAGAGCAGTACGTTCCCGATGGTCATCGGGAGCATGAAGAGCAGGCCCTGGATGAGCTGGAGGTCGCTGGTCGCCCGGCCGACGACCTGGCCGGTGGACAGCTCGTCCTGGCGCCGGCCGTCGAGGCGGGTGATCGTCCCGTACATCTCGTTGCGCAGGTCGTGCTGGACGTCGAGTGCGAGGCGGCCGCCGTAGTAGCGGCGGATGTAGGTGAAGACGTAGACGACGAGGGCGGCGCCGATCAGGGCGCCCGCCCACGGGGCCATTGAGCGGGTGTGGTCCTGGACCACGTCGTCGATGATCACCTTGGTGATCAGGGGCACCAGCGCCATGACGGCCATGCCGCCCAGGGACGCCCCGAGCGCGAGCACGACGTCCTTCGGGTACCGCCACGCGTACCCGGCGAGACGCCGACCCCAGCCCCGTTGCTCCGCCACGTGTCCGCCTCCTGTTGTCCTGACCTGCCGAGAGGCCCAACGCGGAGAACGGCGGATTTCATCCCGCCGCAACAAATCGGGGAGCGGACCGGGACCAAGGACGGAGTTCCCCCCGTCCTTTGGTCCTCGGCCGGTCAGCCCTGCGGTACGGCGACGAAGGCCTCCTTGGGCGTGCTGGTCGGGGTGTAGCGGGACGCCGCGGGCGCAGTCGGCGTCAGGTCCTTGTGTATGACCCGCGCGACCCCCTGAATCGTGTCCACGCCATAACTCATAGTGCTGTTGCCATGCGTCAGGACAGAGATCGTGTAGTCATGACCGCCGCCCTGAAAGGCCCCGATGCTGTGCACGCGCCAGCCGTACGTGGAGCGCTGCAGCCAGCCGTTCTTGACGTGCACGGCGACGGACGAGGGCGCGCCGGCCGGGGTCCCCCACCGCTGCGAGGACACGACCTTCCCCATGAGCTTGAGGATGTAGGCGCGGGAGTTGTCACTGAGGACGGAGTTCTTGGCGGTGACCAGCGAGAGCAGCTTCTGCTCGTCCTGGACGTTGATCTGGGTCAGCCCCCAGTAGCCGCCGGACCCCGGCACGGTCCGCGTCATCCCGGCGGCCTTGAGGAAGCCCTTCACCTTGGTGGTGCCGAGCTGCTTCCACAGCGATGTGGTGGCCGCGTTGTCCGACTTGGTGATCATGGCGGTGGCGAGGTTCGCCTCGCGCGTCGTCAGATACCGGTTGGTCTTCTTGGCGTCCCAGAGCAGCGTGGCGAGAACGGTCACCTTCACGACACTGGCGGAGTCGTACGAGGACGTGGCCCGAAGCGAGCACGTGGTGTTCGTGGTCCGGTCGTGGAGCCCGACGGCGACGGTCCCCTTACGGGTCGCGAGGGCGGCCGTGATGTCCTTCTGGAGCTTCGCGGCGAGGCCTGCCTTGCCGGAGGTACAGGTGACCTGCGGGGTCGTCGCTGCGGCAGCGGGCGCGACGCCGGCGACGAGCGGCACGAGGACGCCGGCGGCGAGCACCGCCGGGAGCGCGCGGGTGCGCAGGGATATTCGGTGAGTCATGTGGGTCCCCCCTGGAACTGAACGAGCACGCCTCCGGCGCACTCGCCTCACATGACTCTTGGGTCGGGGCGAAGGGTTGTACGAATCGCGACACATCTCGGCGCAGAACACCGGCGGCGATCACTGAATACTGGCCACCATCATGAAGCACTCAGACCCGGCCGTACTGGAAGCACTGGACCTCGCCTGGGACGACGAGGACGGAGTGCTCGGCAAGCTGCGTGACGGGCAGTTCGACGCCGCCCTCGCAGAGGGCTATGTGCGGCTGCTGCATGGCATCGAGATCGAGGAAGGCGTGGCCCTGCACGCCGACTTCGTCCGCCTCATTTGGTTCGCCCCGCTCTTCTCGGAATGGCAGATCCCGAGGGTCGCCGAACATGGAGGCAACGCGCAGGAAGCCTCGAACTTCTCCGACAAGATCCGTGAACGCGTCATGGAACTGCTCGGCACCCCGTAGACGCAACCCCTGGCGGACCAGGGACCAAAAACGCCGACGGCCCCCGGAAAGACATCTCCCGGGGGCCGCCGCGTGAACGACCGATCGGCTGATCGCCTCAGCCCAGATGCGTAGGCGCGAACATCTTCAGCAGTGCGGGAAGCACCACGACCGACGGGCCCGGTTCCGCGAGTGCCTTCTCCAGGTCGGCGCGCAGCGTCTCCGGGGACGTTCGTACGCCCGGGACCCCGAAGGACTCGGCCAGCGCCACGAAGTCCGGGCGGGACAGCTCCGTCGCCGTCGCCTCGCCGAACGCGTCCGTCATGTATTCGCGCAGGATGCCGTAACCGCCGTCGTCGACGATCAGCCAGGTCACCGGCAGGTTGTACTGCTTCGCCGTGGCCAGTTCCGCGATCGAGTACATCGCGCCGCCGTCGCCCGAGACCGCGAGGACCGGCTTCGACGGGTCGGCCGCGGCTGCGCCGAGCGCGGCCGGGAAGCCGTAGCCGAGGCCGCCCGCGCCCTGCGCCGAGTGCAGCGCTCCCGGCCACGCCGACCAGGCCCAGTAGGCGAGGATCGTCATGTCCCAGAAGGAGGGGGAGGAGGCCGGGAGTGCAGCCCTCACAGAACCCAGGATCTCGCGCTCGACGGCCAGGTCCTGGCCGTCCAGGCGTTCGCGGACCGCGGAGAGAAGGGCCGCGACCCGCTCGGGAACCGAAGGGTCGTGCCGCTCCGCGACCGTCTCCAGGAGCGCCGAGAGCGCCAGGCGCGCATCGGCGTGGATGCCGAGCGCCGGGTGGTTGGACTCCAGCTTTCCGGCGTCCGCCTCGATCTGGATCACCCGGCCGCGCGGCGCGAACGTGTGGTAATTGGACGAGAGTTCGCCCAGGCCTGAGCCGATGACCAGCAGGACGTCCGCGTCTTCCAGGAGGTCCGTCGTGTGGCGGTCCTCCATCCACGACTGGAGCGAGAGCGGGTGTTCCCAGGGGAACGCGCCCTTGCCGCCGAAGGTGCACACGACCGGGGCGTTGATCTTCTCCGCGAGCGCGACCAGCTTGCCGCTCGCGTCCGACCGTACGACGCCGCCGCCCGCGATGATCACGGGACGTTCGGCGCGCGACAGCAAGTCGGCTGCCACAGCGGTCAGTTCGGGGCGGGGCACGAGGTCGCGCGGGGTCGCGTCCATCGCCGTCACCACCGGCAGGGTGGTGGCGGCCAGGAGTACGTCCTGCGGGATCTCCACCCAGACCGGGCCGTGCGGCGCGGTGAGGGCGGACTCCCAGGCGGCGGCGATCGCGGAGGGGATCTGCGACTGCGTCCGCACGGTGTGGACGGACTTGACCACGTCCCGGAACGAGGCCTGCTGGTCCCGGAGTTCGTGCAGATAGCCGTGGCGTCCGCCGCCGAGCCCGGCGACCGGGATCTGGCTGCCGATGGCCAGGACCGGCGCCGACGCGGCCGCCGCCTCCTGGAGCGCGGCGAGCGACATCAGCGCGCCGGGGCCGGTGGAGAGCAGGAGCGGCGCGACCTCACCGGTCACGCGCCCGTACGCGTCGGCCGCGAAGCCCGCGTTGTTCTCCACGCGCAGGCCGACGTACCGCAGGTCCGAGCGGCGCAGCGCGTCGAACATGCCGAGCGCGTGCTGGCCGGGGAGCCCGAAGACGGTGGAGGCGCCGAGGCCGTGCAGGGTCTCGACGACGAGGTCGCCGCCGTTGCGGCCGGGCGGCGGGTTCAGCGCGGCTGCGGTCTGCGCCTCGGTGGGCAGCAGTTCCAGGTCGTGGTCGTGGGTCATGGGTCCCTCGGGGCGTGGCGTGGTCGGTCGGGTGCGGCCCGATGGTCGGGTTGTGCCCACCCGTCCCGCCCTGCGGAACGAATGCCCACAACCCGACCGGGACTACTTCGCCGCGCGGCTCTGCGCGATCTGACGGGACATGATCGTCGTCAGCTCGTAGGCGGTGTGCGAGGCGGCGACGGCCGTGATCTCCGCGTGGTCGTAGGCCGGGGCGACCTCGACGACGTCGGCGGAGACGAGGTTGCAGGACGACAGGCCGCGCAGGATCTCCAGGAGCTCGCGCGAGGTCATGCCGCCGGCCTCGGGGGTGCCGGTGCCGGGCGCGTGCGCCGGGTCGAGGCAGTCGATGTCGATGGAGATGTAGAGGGGTCGGTTCCCGATGCGCTGACGCAGCTGGTCGGCCACCTCGTCGGCGCCGCGGCGGTAGATGTCCGCCGAGGTGACGATGCCGAAGCCCATCTTCTCGTCGTCGGTCAGATCCTGCTTGCCGTAGAGCGGACCGCGCGTACCGACGTGGGAGAGGGCGGAGGTGTCGAGGATGCCCTCCTCGACGGCCCGGCGGAACGGCGTGCCGTGCGTGTACTCGGCGCCGAAGTACGTGTCCCACGTGTCGAGGTGCGCGTCGAAGTGGAGCAGCGCGACCGGGCCGTGCTTCTTGGCGACCGAGCGAAGGAGCGGCAGCGCGATCGTGTGGTCGCCGCCGAGCGTCATCATGCGGGCGCCCGTGCCGAGCAGGTCGTCCGCCGCGGCCTCGATCGTCTCGACGGCCTCGTTGATGTTGAACGGGTTGGCCGCGATGTCACCGGCGTCCGCGACCTGCGCGAGGGCGAACGGGGAGGCGTCCTGCGCCGGGTTGTAGGGGCGCAGCAGCCGGGACGCCTCGCGGATCGCGTTGCCGCCGAAGCGGGCGCCCGGCCGGTACGAGACGCCCGTGTCGAAGGGCACGCCGACGACGGCCACGTCCGTGGTGCCCACCTCGTCGAGGCGGGGCAGCCGGGCGAAGGTGGCGGGACCGGCGTACCGCGGCACGCGGGAGGAGTCGACCGGACCGCGGGGCGTCTCGTTGCTGCTCATGGGCATTGCCTTCTTTCCTACGCTTCTTGGCGCTGCGTAGCCCTTGACGGGGCTACGCAGCACTTTGCGACTTTACTGAGTGGCGGTGACCGGCTCCGCGTCCGTCTGCGCCTCGGCCCCGCGCCCGGCGAGCCGCTCGCGCCAGGCGGCGAGCACCGCTGCGTCGGTCGGCTTGGTGGCGAGGGAGACGATGACGTAAGCGGCGAGGGACAGCAGGAGGCCGTAGTAGACGGGTTCGTTGGCGAGGATTCCGTAGCCCCACATCAGGCCGATGACGGAGAGTCCGCCGACGGAGACGGCGGCGAGGGCGCCGGTCACGGTGCCGCGCTTCCACAGCAGGCCGCCGAGGATCGGCACGAGGAGCCCGGCGACGAGCAGGTTGTAGGCGACGGTCAGCGCCTCGACGACGTTGTTGAGCGCGATGGCGATGCAGATCACCGCGACGCCCATGATCAGGATGAAGAGGCGGTTGCCCTTCACCTCGTCGTGCGCCGCGTCCTTGTCGCCGCCGGAGGGCTTGATGGCGCCCCGCAGCCGCGACCAGATGTCGTTGTTGGCGACGGTCGCGCAGGCGATCAGCGCGCCGGACGAGGTCGACATGACGGCGGCGAGCGCGGCGGCGAGCACCAGGCCGCGCACACCGATGGGGAGCTCGTCCTTGACGATGGTCGCGAACGCGGCGTCGGCGCTGGGCAGCTTCGGGTACATGACCTTCGCGGCGGTGCCGATGACGGCGCCGGCGACGGCGTAGACCAGGCAGTAGGTGCCGGCGACGGTGCCGCCGACGCGGGCGACCTTGTCGCTGCGGGCGGTGAACACGCGCTGCCAGATGTCCTGGCCGATCAGCATGCCGAACGTGTAGATCAGCACGTACGTGAAGATCGTCTCGCCGCCGATGCCCAGCGGGTCGAAGTACTCGGTGGGCAGCTTGGCCTTCATCTCGCTGAAGCCGCCGGCCTTGATGACGGCGATCGGCAGCAGCAGGAGCAGCACGCCGATGGTCTTCACCACGAACTGCACCATGTCGGTGAGGGTGATGGACCACATGCCGCCGAGCGTCGAGTACGCGACGACGATCGAGCCGCCGAGGATGATCGCGATGGTGCGGTTCATGTCGAACAGCACGTCGAAGATCGTGGCGTAGGCGATGGTCGAGGTGACGGCGAGCATCAGCGTGTACGCCCACATCACGATGCCGGAGATGAGCCCGGACCGGCCGCCGTAGCGCAGGTCGAGCATCTCGGAGACGGTGTAGACCTTCAGGCGGGCGATGCGCGCCGAGAAGAACACGGACAGCGCCAGCAGGCCGAGGCCGATGGTGAAGACCATCCACGCGCCGGACAGACCGTACTGGTAGCCGAGGCCCACGCCGCCGATGGTGGAGGCGCCGCCGAGGACGATCGCGGCCATGGTGCCGGAGTACATCATCGGGCCGAGCCTGCGGCCCGCCACGAGGAACTCGCTCTTGGACTTGGCGCGGCGCATGCCCCACCAGCCCATGGCCAGCATGCCGGCGAGATAGACGACGATCACTGTGTAGTCGACGGCCATAGGGCCCTCCTTCGCGCACCTCGGTGGCGTGTCGTGCAGATGGGGGTGGTTGACCGGCCGTGGGGACATCCGCCCGTACCCGAGGCCTGCGGTCGGCACGACCTTAGGTGGCCTGAAAGCAACGCTGAAGTGTACTTTTTATCCACTCTCCCGCGACTGGATGGAGAAAACATCCACCATGCCGGACGCAACCCGGCCGCCGGCGGGCCCCTCAGGACCCCCCGCACCGGCCGTTCCGCCCACCCCGCCGGTGCCGCTCACCGCGCTGCTCGCCCGCGAGGACCTGGGCCTGCGCCAGATCGCGGGCCCGCCCGTCGGCCCCGACACGGTGATCCACTGGGCGCACACGTCCGAGATGGCCGACCCGTACCCGTACCTGCTCGGCGGTGAGCTGCTGCTGACCGCCGGGGTGCACGCGACGGAGTCGGCGGGCACGGGTCCCTATTACGACGACTACGTGGCGCGGATCGTCGCGGCGGGCGGGGCGGCGCTCGGCTTCGGGGTCGCGCCGGTGCACGACACGGTGCCGCGCGCCCTGGTCGAGGCCTGCGAGCGGCACGGCCTGCCGCTCCTGGAGGTGCCGCCGCACTCCACCTTCAGCGGGGTGACGCGCGCGGTGTGGCAGCTGATGGCCCAGGCCCGCCACGCGGAACTGCGCCGCGTCAGCGAGGCGCAGCAGGGCCTCGCAACGGCGGCGGCGCGCCCCTACCCGGTGCCCGCGGTGCTGCGGCAGCTGGCGCAGCGCACCGGCGGCTGGGCGGTGCTCACCGCGCCGGACGGCTCGGAGGTCGGCCGGGCGGGCCCCGAGCCGACGGCCGAGGTGAGCGCGGCGATGGCCCAGCTGATGCGGATCGTGCGCCCCGGCGAGACGCGCCTCTTCCCCGCCCCCACGTCGGCGGCGGACACGGTGGGCGGCGCGCATCTGGCGGCGTACGCGCTGGGCGGCGGCCAGGGCTACGCGCTGGGGACGGCGGTGGGGCGGCGCGACCCCGGCGACCACACGATCGCGGGGGTCGCGGTGGTCCTGCTCTCCCTGCTCACGGGCGAACACCAGACGACGGCCGAGGCGGCGCGCTCGGCGGCCCTGGTCCGGCTCCTGCTCGGCGAGGAGCCGGCCGGCGTCGCGGCGCTGCTCGGCGACGGCACGTGGCGGGTGGTCCACGCCGCGCCGGACCGTCCGTCGCCGCCGCCCGTCTCCCTCGGCACGCCCCTGGTCGACACCACCGACTCCCTCGTACGCGCCCTGCTCCCCGCGGACCAGGAGGTCGTCGCCCAGGAGGGCTGGGTGATGGGGGTGAGCGGCGCGGCTCCCACGGACGACCTGTCGGCGGCCGACGCGCAGGCGTCCCGCGCCCTGACCCGGGCGAGGGCGACCCATGCCCCGCTCGTCCACCACCACGCGGACGCGCGGGGACTCGCCTCGCTCCTCGACCCCGGGGAGGCGACGGCCCACGCCCGGACGCTCCTCGCCCCGATCTCCCACACGCCCGCGCTGACCGAGACGCTGCGTACCTGGCTTTCCCTGCACGGGAGTTGGGACCGTACGGCCACCGCGCTCGGCGTCCACCGCAACACCGTGCGTCAGCGCATCGCGAAGTGCGCGACGCTCCTGGACACCGACCTGGACGACCCCGATGTGCGCATGGAGCTGTGGTTCGCTCTGCGCCACGCAGAGTGACGCCCGTCCCACCCCCCGGGACATCGGGGCCCGTCACCGCGCCCGACGGCACAATGGGGTGCATGCCGATACCCGGGACCCCCAGCCGCGCCGCGCTCGTCGACCATCTGATCCGGACCCGCATCGCGGGCGACGTGGCCACACCCCGCGACAACAACCTCTCCCACTACCGCAGGCTCGCGAACGGCGACCGCCACTACTGGCTCGGCCTGGAGCTCGGCGACCGCTGGACCGACGAGCAGGACGTCCTCGCGGTGATGGCGGAGCGCTGCGGCGTGAACGACGATCCCGAGTACCGCTTCGGCCAGGACACCATCGACCCGCAGCTCACGGTCGACGCCCTGGAGCGCATGGGCGCCCGGCTGCGCAAGGCGGCGGCCGGCAAGGAGCGCGTCCTGTTCGCGACCGGGCACCCGGGCGGCCTCCTCGACGTGCACCGCGCGACGGCCGCGGCGCTGCGCGCGGCGGGCTGCGAGATCCTCGTGATCCCCGAGGGCCTCTCCACGGACGAGGGCATGGTCTTCCAGTTCGCGGACGTGGCGATGCTGGAGCGCGGCGCGACGCTGTGGCACACGCATTCCCCGGACCCCATGGCGCGGATCCTCGACGGCCTGGAGCGCGAGGAGCGCCCCCTGCCGAACCTGGTCGTCGCCGACCACGGCTGGGCGGGCTGCGCGGGCCAGCGCGGGATCGACTCCATCGGTTACGCGGACTGCAACGACCCGGCGCTGTTCATCGGCGAGGCAGAGGGCACCCTTCAGGTGACGGTGCCGCTCGACGACCACGTCACGAGCCCGCGCCACTACGACCCGATGACGGCGTACCTCCTCGACGCGGCGGGCCTCAGCCCCACGGGTTGAGCCTCTCCTCGCGCCGCTGCGCGAAGCCGGGCGTCGGGTCGAGGTAGACCCGGGTCACGTTCGGGAACCGCTCGCGCAGCCGGCGGGCCGCCTCCTCGCAGGCCCACTCGATCTGCGCGGCGGTGGAGGTGTCGCGCAGATCGACCTTCGCCGCGACGAGCGCCTCGCGCGGCCCCTGGACCAGGGTGGTCAGTTCGAGTACGGCCTCGATGTGCTCGACGCCCGCGAGGATTTCGCGGATCTCCAGGCGGGCCGGCTTGGGCAGCGGGCGCCCGATGAGGAGTTCGGCGTTGGACCGTCCGAGGACCCAGGCGACGTACAGGAGCAGGGCGCCGATGCACAGGGAGGCGATGGCGTCCCAGACGCCGGAGCCGGTGAGCTGACCGCCGAGCAGTCCGCCCGCGGCAAGGACCAGGCCCACGAGCGCGGCCGAGTCCTCCATGACGACGGCCTTGACGGCGGTGTCGGGCGTGCGCTGCAGATACCGGCCCACGGGCGCCCCCATGCGCTCGGCCTCGCCCCGGGCCTGCTTGATGCCCGTACGCAGCGAGAAGCCCTCCAGGAGGAAGGCGAGGGCGAGGACGATGTACGAGATGAGCGGGTTGCCGAGCTCCTCGCCGGCGATCAGGGTGTGGATGCCGTCGTAGATCGAGAAGACGGCGCCGCCGACGAAGGTGGCGACGGCGGCGAGCATGGCCCAGATGTAGCGCTCGGGACCGTAGCCGAGGGGGTGTTCCTCGTCCGCGGGCTTCTCACTCCGCTTCAGCGCGGTGAGCAGCAGCACCTCGGTGACCGTGTCGGCGACCGAGTGGGCGGCCTCCGAGAGCATGGCGCTCGACCCGCTGATGATGCCGGCGACGGCCTTGGCTAGGGCGATCCCGAGGTTGGCCGCGGCCGCGACGAGAACGGTGACGACGCTCTCGCCCCCGCCGTTCTCCTCCGTGTCCCCGGCCGTCCCACTCTGCTCAGCGCTCGTGCCCATGCAGGTGACGGTATGTCCGTTCGCCACGCGCCGCGAACCACGCGGGCCTGATCCGAACGCGAGGCCCTAGCGCGGGACGCGGACGACGCCCTCCTGGATCACGGAGATGGCGAGCTGTCCGTCGCGGGTGTAGATGCGGGCCTGGCCGAGGCCGCGCCCGCCCGAGGCCGACGGCGACTCCTGGTCGTACAGGAGCCATTCGTCCGCGCGGAACGGCCGGTGGAACCACATCGCGTGGTCGAGCGAGGCGCCGACCACGTCGCCCACGGCCCATCCCCCGCGCCCGTGCGCGAGCAGCACGGAGTCCAGGAGCGTCATGTCGGAGACGTACGTGGCGAGGCAGACGTGCAGCAGCGGCTCGTCGATGACGCCGTCGAGCTTGCCGTTCGTACGGAACCAGACCTGCGAGCGCGGCTCCTGCGGGGTGCCGACACTGCCGAACGGCGGCGCGTCCACGTACCGCAGGTCGACGGCCTCGCGCGCTTCGAGGAGCCGCTCGGCGACGCCGGGCTCGACGAACGCGTCGGCGTAGCGCGGCAGCATCTCGGCGGCGGTGGGCAGCGTCTCCGGGTCGGGCGCGGGCGGCATGGCCGCCTGGTGCTCGAGCCCGTCCTCGTACGTCTGGAAGGACGCCGAGAGATGGAAGATCGGCTGCCCGTGCTGGACGGCGACGACGCGGCGCGTGGTGAAGGAGCGCCCGTCGCGGATCCGGTCGACGGTGTAGACGATGGGCGCGCCCGGGTCGCCGGCCACGAGGAAGTACGCGTGCAGCGAGTGGGCGTGCCGGTCGCCGGGGACGGTGCGCCCGGCGGCGACGAGCGCCTGGGCCGCCACCTGTCCGCCGAAGACCCGGGGGACGACGGCGGAGCGGGACTGCCCGCGGAAGATGTCCTGCTCGATCCGCTCGAGGTCGAGCAGATCGAGCAGGGACTCCAGTGCCTGATTCATACAGCCAGTTCTACAGAAGGCGGATGGACGGGTGGGTTACAGGCCCATGTCCTTCGCGATGATCGTCTTCATGATCTCGCTGGTGCCGCCGTAGATGCGGTTGACGCGGTTGTCCGCGTACAGGCGGGCGATCGGGTACTCGTTCATGAAGCCGTAGCCGCCGTGCAGCTGGAGGCAGCGGTCGATGACGCGGTGCGCGACCTCGGTGCAGAACAGCTTGGCGCTGGCGGCCTCGGCGGGGGTCAGCTCGCCCGCGTCGAGGGCCTCGAGAGCACGGTCGGCGACGGCCTCGGCGGCGTCCACCTCGGCCTGGCAGGCGGCCAGTTCGAACTTGGTGTTCTGGAAGGACGCGACGGGCTTGCCGAAGACGGCGCGCTCCTGGACGTACTCCTTGGCGAACCGGACGGCGGCCTTGGCCTGCGCGTAGGCGCCGAAAGCGATGCCCCAGCGCTCGGAGGCGAGGTTGTGGCCGAGGTAGTAGAAGCCCTTGTTCTCCTCGCCGAGGAGGTCCTCGACGGGGACCTTCACGTCGACGAACGCCAGCTCGGCGGTGTCGGAGGTCTTCAGGCCGAGCTTGTCGAGCTTGCGGCCTATCGAGTAGCCCTCGGACTTGGTGTCCACCGCGAAGAGGGAGATGCCGTGGCGGCGGTCCTCGGCGGTGGGCGCGTCGGTGCGGGCGCAGACGATCACCTTGTCGGCGTGGACGCCGCCGGTGATGAAGGTCTTGGCGCCGTTGAGGACGTAGTGCGTGCCGTCCTCGGAGAGCTTGGCGGTGGTCTTCATGCCCGCGAGGTCGGAGCCGGTGCCCGGCTCGGTCATCGCGAGGGCCCACATCTCCTCGCCGGAGACGAACTTCGGCAGGAAGCGCTTCTTCTGCTCGTCGGTGGCGAGCATCTTGATGTACGGCAGGCCGAGCAGCACGTGCACGCCGGAGCCGCCGAACTGGACACCCGCGCGCGAGGTCTCCTCGTACATCACGGCCTCGAACTTGTACGAGTCGATGCCGGCGCCGCCGAACTCCTCGGGCACGCGGATGCCGAAGACGCCCAGCTCGGCGAGCTTGTAGTAGAAGTCGCGCGGGGCCTGCCCGGCCGCGAACCACTCGTCGTAGACGGGCACGACCTCGGCCTCGATGAAGGCGCGGATGGTGTCCCGGAACGCCTCGTGGTCCTCGTTGTAAACGGTACGGCGCACGACCTGCTCCTTCGGAAACGGCATCACTGCACGACTAAGCGCTTGCTCAGACGTACGTTACCCGCCAGTTTCTGGAGCGTCCAGAGACGCACATCACGCCCGGCCCGCCCGCGCGGGCGGACGACGGGAACTTGACGACAGGCCCCTAGGCGGCCTCGAACGCCCCGCGCGCCATGCGGTGCAGCAGGCCCGCCGTCGCCTCGCGGCCGGGCAGTCCGCCGGACCTGCCGAGGTGCGGGGTCGAGTTGAGCAGGCCGAAGACGGCGTGCACGGCGGCACGCGCGGGCTGCTCGACCAGGCCCGGATAGACCTCGCGCACCGCCTCGACCCACAGCTCGACGTACTGGCGCTGGAGCTGGCGCACCAGCTTGCGGTCGCTGTCGCGCAGGCGGTCCAGCTCACGGTCGTGCAGGGTGATCAGGGGGCGGTCGTCGAGGGCGAAGTCGATGTGCCCCTCGATGAGGGAGTCGAGCAGCGCCTCGGGGTCGCCGCCGTCGGACTCGGCGAGCCGGCGCTTGCCGCCGGTCAGGAGCCGTCCGCTGATGCCGACGAGCAGCTCGGCGAGCATCGCGTCCTTGCCCGCGAAGTGGCGGTAGAGCCCGGGGCCGCTGATCCCGACCGCGGCGCCTATCTCGTCGACGCCGACTCCGTGGAACCCGCGCTCGGCGAAGAGCCGCGCGGCCTCCTTGAGGATCTGCTCGCGGCGGGTGGGGGCGTCGGTTCTGGTGGCCATGAAGGTAATTCTAGACAGCGACGTTAGCGGTCGTTAACCTGAGGGAAACGCGTTAACGCTCACTAACCGAGCGAGAGCCGATCGAGGGGACTGCGCAATGCAGGAGGCACCGGAGCTGACGAGCGCGGCGGATCCCGCGTCGGAGGCCTGGAAGGCCAACGAGGCGGCGCACGAGGCGCTGGCCGACGAGCTGCGCGGCAAGCTGGCCGCGGCCCGGCTCGGCGGCGGCGAGCGGGCCCGCGCCCGGCACACCGCGCGCGGCAAGCTGCTGCCGCGCGACCGCGTGGACACACTGCTCGACCCGGGCTCCCCGTTCCTGGAGCTGGCGCCGCTGGCGGCCGACGGGATGTACGGGGACCAGGCCCCGGCCGCCGGGGTGATCGCCGGGATCGGGCGGGTCAGCGGCCGCGCGTGCGTGATCGTCGCCAATGACGCGACGGTCAAGGGCGGCACGTACTACCCGATGACGGTGAAGAAGCACCTGCGCGCCCAGGAGGTGGCCCTGGAGAACAGGCTGCCGTGCGTCTACCTGGTGGACTCGGGCGGCGCCTTCCTGCCGATGCAGGACGAGGTCTTCCCCGACCGCGAGCACTTCGGGCGGATCTTCTACAACCAGGCGCGGATGTCGGGCGCCGGCATCCCCCAGATCGCCGCGGTCCTCGGCTCGTGCACGGCGGGCGGGGCGTACGTCCCGGCGATGAGCGACGAGGCCGTGATCGTGCGCAATCAGGGCACGATCTTCCTGGGCGGCCCGCCCCTGGTGAAGGCCGCCACCGGCGAGGTCGTCACCGCCGAGGAGCTGGGCGGCGGCGAGGTGCACTCCCGGGTCTCGGGCGTCACGGACCATCTCGCGGAGGACGACGCGCACGCGCTGCGGATCGTGCGGACGATCGTCTCGACGCTCCCGGAGCGCGGCGAGCTGCCCTGGTCGGTCACCCCGGCGAGCGAGCCGAAGGTCGACCCGGCGGGGCTGTACGGCGCGGTGCCGGTCGACTCCCGCACCCCGTACGACGTGCGGGAGGTCATCGCGCGTGTGGTGGACGGCTCGCGGTTCGCCGAGTTCAAGGCGGAGTTCGGGCAGACCCTCGTCACCGGCTTCGCCCGCATCCACGGTCACCCGGTCGGGATCGTCGCGAACAACGGCATCCTGTTCTCCGAGTCCGCCCAGAAGGGCGCGCACTTCATCGAGCTGTGCGACCAGCGCGGCATCCCGCTGGTGTTCCTGCAGAACATCTCGGGCTTCATGGTGGGGCGGGACTACGAGGCGGGCGGCATCGCCAAGCACGGCGCCAAGATGGTCACGGCCGTCGCCAGCACCCGCGTGCCGAAGCTGACCGTCGTCGTCGGCGGGTCGTACGGGGCGGGCAACTACTCGATGTGCGGCCGGGCCTACTCGCCGCGCTTCCTGTGGATGTGGCCGAACGCCAAGATCTCCGTGATGGGCGGCGAGCAGGCCGCCTCGGTCCTCGCGACCGTCAAGCGCGACCAGCTGGAGGCGCGCGGCGAGCAGTGGCCCGCCGAGGACGAGGACGCCTTCAAGGCGCCGATCCGCGCCCAGTACGAGGAGCAGGGGAACGCCTACTACGCGACGGCCCGGCTCTGGGACGACGGCGTGATCGACCCGCTGGAGACCCGGCAGGTCCTCGGCCTCGCCCTGACCGCCTGTGCCCACGCGCCGCTGCCGGAGAAGTCCGGCGGCTTCGGCGTCTTCCGGATGTGAGGGGAGGGACCCCATGAGCATGTTCGACACCGTTCTTGTGGCCAACCGCGGCGAGATCGCCGTCCGCGTCATCCGTACGCTGCGGGCGCTCGGCATCCGCTCGGTGGCCGTGTACAGCGACGCGGACGCCGACGCCCGCCATGTGCGCGAGGCCGACACGGCGGTCCGCATCGGGCCGCCGCCCGCGGGCGAGAGCTATCTCCGCGTGGACCGGCTCCTCGAAGCGGCGGCGCGCACGGGCGCGCAGGCCGTCCACCCGGGCTACGGATTCCTGGCGGAGAACGCCGCCTTCGCACGGGCCTGCGCCGACGCGGGCCTCGTCTTCATCGGCCCTTCCGCCGACGCGATCTCCCTCATGGGCGACAAGATCCGCGCCAAGGAGACCGTGCAGGCGGCCGGGGTCCCGGTCGTGCCCGGCTCGTCCGGCAGCGGCCTGACCGACGCCCAACTGGCCGACGCGGCACGGGAGATCGGCATGCCCGTACTGCTCAAGCCGTCCGCGGGCGGCGGCGGCAAGGGCATGCGCCTGGTCCGTGACGAGGCGCTGCTCGGCGACGAGATCGCGGCCGCCCGCCGCGAGGCCCGTGCCTCCTTCGGCGACGACACGCTCCTCGTGGAGCGCTGGGTCGACCGCCCCCGGCACATCGAGATCCAGGTCCTGGCCGACGGCCACGGGCACGTGATCCACCTGGGCGAGCGCGAGTGCTCCCTCCAGCGCCGCCACCAGAAGATCATCGAGGAGGCGCCGAGCGTCCTGCTCGACGAGGCGACGCGCGCGGCGATGGGCGAGGCGGCGGTGCAGGCGGCCCGCTCGTGCGGGTACCGCGGCGCGGGCACGGTGGAGTTCATCGTGCCGGGCAACGACCCGTCCTCGTACTACTTCATGGAGATGAACACCCGCCTCCAGGTGGAGCACCCGGTCACGGAGCTGATCACGGGCGTCGACCTGGTGGAGTGGCAGCTGCGGGTCGCGGCCGGTGAGCAACTCCCGTACGCGCAGGGCGACATCGCGCTGACCGGGCACGCGGTCGAGGCCCGGATCTGCGCCGAGGACCCTTCGCGCGGCTTCCTGCCGTCGGGCGGCACGGTCGTCTCGCTGCGCGAGCCGCAGGGCGACGGGGTGCGCACCGACTCGGGGCTCAGCGAGGGCACGGAGGTCGGGAGCCTGTACGACCCGATGCTGTCGAAGGTCATCGCGTACGGCCCGGACCGGGCGACCGCCCTGCGCAAGCTGCGCGCCGCCCTCGCGGAGACGGTCACGCTGGGCGTGCCGACGAACGCCGGGTTCCTGCGGCGGCTGCTCGCGCACCCGGCGGTGGTGGCGGGCGAGCTGGACACGGGACTCGTGGAGCGGGAGGCCGACGGCCTGGTCTCCGGGGAGGTGCCGGAGGAGGTGTACGAGGCGGCGGCCGCGGTACGCGCGGCACGCCTCGCCCCTTCGGGAGACGGCTGGACGGACCCCTTCTCCGTCCCCAGCGGATGGCGCCTGGGAGGCGAACCGGCACCGCTCGACCTGCACCTGCGAGTCGCGGGACTTGAGCCCGTCACTCGCCGGGCGCAGGGCACGGGCACGGTCGGCGCCGACAGCGTCACGGTCCACCTCGACGGCCTCACCCACACCTTCCACCGCGCCGGCGACTGGCTGGGCCGGGACGGCGACGCCTGGCACGTGCAGGACTTCGACCCGGTGGCGGCCTCGCTGACCGGCGCCGGGCACTCCGGCGCCGACTCCCTCACCGCCCCGATGCCCGGCACGGTCACCGTCGTAAAGGTGGCCGTAGGGGACGAAGTGGTCGCCGGGCAGAGCCTGTTGGTGGTCGAGGCGATGAAGATGGAGCACGTCGTCTCCGCCCCGCACGCCGGCACTGTGGCCGAACTGGACGTCACACCGGGCACGACCGTCGCGATGGACCAGATCCTCGCGGTCGTCGCACCGCACGAGGAGACGACGGCATGAGCACCCCCGCATCCCCCGCCTCCCCCACGCCCACCGCCCTGCCCATGGTCGTGGCCTCCCAGGATCTGCCCGCGCGCGTGCGGATCCACGAGGTCGGCGCGCGCGACGGACTGCAGAACGAGAAGGCGACCGTGCCCACGGAGGTGAAGGCGGAGTTCATCCACCGCCTCGCGGCCGCGGGCCTGACCACCATCGAGGCGACCAGCTTCGTGCACCCCAAGTGGGTGCCCCAACTGGCCGACGCAGAAGCCCTGTTCCCGATGCTCCGGAACTTCGAAGGCGCGGCCCGCCCGCACCTGCCCGTCCTCGTGCCGAACGAGCGGGGTCTGGACCGGGCCCTCGCGCTCGGGGCGCGTCGCGTAGCCGTGTTCGCCAGCGCCACGGAGTCGTTCGCCAAGGCCAATCTGAACCGGACGGTGGACGAGGCGCTCGCCATGTTCGAGCCGGTCGTGACCCGCGCCAAGGAGAGCCGGGCACATGTGCGCGGCTATCTCTCCATGTGCTTCGGGGACCCCTGGGAGGGCGCCGTCCCGGTCCACCAGGTCGTCCGGGTCGCCAAGGCCCTGATGGACATGGGGTGCGACGAGCTGAGTCTCGGCGACACGATCGGCGTCGCGACGCCGGGCCACGTCCAGACGCTCCTGGCCGAGCTCAACGAGGAGGGCGTGCCAACGAACGCGATCGGCGTGCACTTCCACGACACGTACGGCCAGGCCCTGTCCAACACCCTTGCGGCGCTCCAGCACGGAGTGACCACCGTGGACGCCTCCGCGGGCGGCCTCGGCGGCTGCCCGTACGCGAAGAGCGCCACCGGAAATCTCGCCACCGAAGACCTCGTGTGGATGCTTCAGGGCCTCGGTATCGAGACCGGGGTCGACCTCGGCCGTCTCACCGCCACCAGCGCGTGGATGGCCGAGCAGCTGGGCCGGCCCAGCCCGTCCCGCACCGTCCGCGCCCTCGTGAAGACGGCACAGCCCCTACAGGAGCAGTGAACAAGATGGACCACCGCCTGAGCAGCGAGCACGAAGAACTCCGCCGCACCGTCGAGGAGTTCGCGCACGACGTCGTCGCCCCGAAGATCGGCGACTTCTACGAGCGGCACGAGTTCCCGTACGAGATCGTGCGGGAGATGGGACGCATGGGCCTGTTCGGGCTGCCCTTCCCGGAGGAGTACGGCGGGATGGGAGGCGACTATCTGGCCCTCGGGATCGCCCTTGAGGAGCTGGCGCGCGTCGACTCGTCCGTGGCGATCACGCTGGAGGCGGGCGTCTCGCTCGGTGCGATGCCCCTCCATTTGTTCGGGACCGAGGAGCAGAAGGCCGAGTGGCTGCCGCGGCTGTGCTCCGGCGAGATCCTCGGCGCGTTCGGCCTGACCGAGCCCGACGGCGGCTCGGACGCGGGCGCGACCCGTACGACGGCGAGGGTCGACGAGGCGACCGGCGAGTGGGTGATCAACGGCACGAAGTGCTTCATCACCAACTCCGGTACGGACATCACCGGTCTGGTCACCGTCACGGCGGTCACCGGCCGCTCCCCCGAGGGCAAGCCGCAGATCTCCTCGATCATCGTGCCGTCCGGGACGCCGGGCTTCACGGTCGCGGCGCCGTACTCGAAGGTCGGCTGGAACGCGTCGGACACGCGTGAGCTGCACTTCGACGACGTGCGGGTCCCGGCGGTGAACCTGCTCGGCGAACAGGGCCGCGGATTCGCCCAGTTCCTGCGGATCCTGGACGAGGGCCGTATCGCGATCGCCGCGCTGGCGACGGGTCTGGCGCAGGGCTGCGTGGACGAGTCGGTGAAGTACGCCAAGGAGCGGCACGCGTTCGGCCGCAACATCGGCTCGTACCAGGCGATCCAGTTCAAGATCGCCGACATGGAGATGAAGGCGCACACGTCCCGCCTCGCGTGGCGTGACGCGGCCTCGCGGCTGGTGAGCGGGGAGCCGTTCAAGAAGGAGGCGGCGCTCGCCAAGCTCTACTCGTCGACGAT
This sequence comes from Streptomyces sp. NBC_01003, assembly GCF_045162695.1. NCBI lineage: Bacteria > Bacillati > Actinomycetota > Actinomycetes > Kitasatosporales > Streptomycetaceae > Streptomyces > Streptomyces sp. NBC_01003. The sequence continues at coordinate 6,401,425 of NZ_CP108707.1, read as the reverse complement.
CGCGGTCGACAACGCGCGCGAGGCCACGCAGATCCACGGGGGCTACGGCTTCATGAACGAGTACCCGGTGGCCCGCATGTGGCGCGACTCCAAGATCCTCGAGATCGGCGAGGGCACGAGCGAGGTGCAGCGGATGCTGATCGCGAGGGAGCTGGGCCTGACGGGCTGAGAGGGCGGCGGCGAGGGGGCCCTCTGGACAACAGCTTAGGTTAGGTTAGGTTAACCTAAGCCAGAATCCGGCCAGCGGCCCTCCGTTCGTCACGAAAGCAGCCACTGTCATGCCCCATGCCCGTCTCACCACCCCTACCCGTCGCGGCATCCTCGCCGCGGGCGGCGCCCTCGGTCTCGGAGCCGCGCTCGCCGCCTGCGGCAGCGATTCCAAGGACAGCGGCTCGGGCGCCAAGTCGGGCAGCGCCAAGTCCGGCCCCTGGTCCTTCAAGGACGACCGCGGCACGACGGCGAAGGCCGACAAGGTCCCGGCGAACGTCGTCGCGTTCACCAGCGTCGCCGCCGCCCTGTGGGACTACGGAATCGAGTGCAAGGGCGTCTTCGGCCCGACGAAGACCTCGGCCGGCAAGGCCGACGTCCAGGCCGGCGACATAGACGTCGACAAGGTGACGATCATCGGCAACGAGTGGGGCCGCTTCGACATCGAGAAGTACGCGGGCCTCGCCCCGGACCTCCTCGTCACCACCGTGTACGACACCGCCGGCACCCTCTGGTCCGTCCCGCTGGAGTCGAAGGACAAGATCCTCAAGCTGGCCCCGAGCGTCGGCATCTCCGTCTACGACCGCCAGATGACGCAGCCGCTGCAGCGCCTGCTCGCCCTCGCCGAGTCGCTCGGCGCCGACGTGAAGGCCGACAAGGTCGTCAAGGCCAAGCAGCGCTTCGAGACCGCGGCCGCGCGCCTGCGCAAGGCCGCCAAGGCACACCCCGAGATCAGGGTCCTCGTCGGTTCCGCGAGCCAGGACATCTTCTACGTCTCCGGCACGAACCTCTCCGCCGACCTGGAGTACCTCAAGTCGCTCGGCGTGAACTTCGTCGAGCCGTCGGAGAAGGCGAAGAAGGCGTCCGGCGGCTGGTTCGAGAACCTGAGCTGGGAGAACATCGACAAGTACCCGGCCGACATCATCATGATGGACAACCGCACGGCCACCATCCAGCCCGCGGACCTCGACCGCGACAAGGCCACCTGGAAGAAGCTGCCCGCCGTCAAGGCCGGCCAGGTCATCCCGCGCGTCACCGAGCCCATCTACTCGTACGCCAAGTGCGCCCCGATCCTCGAGGACCTCGCCGAGGCCATCGAGAAGGCGAAGAAGGTCGGCTGACACAGATGACGACGACCGAGTCGCCCGCGATCGCACCTTTCCGATTCTTCGACCTCCAGGTAGCGCGGACGCGGCGGCTCGGTCCGTCGCTGCAGCGCGTCACGTTCACGGGTCCCGACCTCGTGGACTTCCACGCCGGAGGCCGCGACCAGAGCCTGTCGCTGTTCCTGCCGCAGCCGGGCCAGGAGGCCCCCGTCCTGCCGGCCGCCGAGCCGGGTGACGACGGCCGCGCCTGGCACGCCGCGTACCGGGCGCTCCCGGACGACGTGCGCGCCGTGATGCGTTCTTACACGGTCAGCGGGCAGCGCCGCGCGCCCGGTGAACCCGGCGAAATCGACATCGACTTCGTGCTCCACCACGACGGCCCCGGCGGCGCGGGTCCCGCCTGCGTCTGGGCCGAGGCGGCGAAGCCCGGTGACCGCGTGACGGTCCTCGGCCCGGCCGTCGCCGACAACACGGCCGTACGCTGCCGCCCCCAAGAGGGCGCCGACCACGTCCTGATGTGGGGCGACGAGACCGCCCTGCCCGCCGCCCTCGGCATCCTCGCCTGGCTGCCTCCGGGGTTGCGCGCGCACGTCTGGCTCGAGGTCCCGCACCGCGAGGACATCCCGGCCGTCGAGACCGCGGGCGACGTCACCCTCACCTGGCTCGTGCGTGACGAGAAAGCGCCGTCCGCACTGGAGGCGATCCGCGCCACCGAACTGCCGGACGCGTCGAGTCCGTACGCCTGGCTCGCGGGCGAGTCCGGAACGATGAAGGAGCTGCGCCGCCATCTCGTGCGCGAACGCGCCTACGACAAGCGGTCGGTGACGTTCGTCGGCTACTGGCGCAAGGGGCTCAGCGAGGACGGGCTGCGCGTCGCCGAGGCTCAGGAGGCGGCCGCCGAGGGCTGACCGGCAGCAGGTTCCGGCCACTGAAGAGGGGCGGGGTCGCCAGTACAACTTAGGTTAGGCTAACCTAAATTGGGTGCTGGGGCCTCGCCCCTCTTCCCATGCCGCCCGTCTTCCCGCTCACCCGCATTCCTGCCCCCCACCCGGAGGACCGTCCATGCGCTCGCACCTGCTCAACGACACGACCGCGGAGCACTACCGCCGTTCCGTGACCGAGGGAATCGAGCGGGTGGCGGCCAAACTCGCCACCACGGACCGGCCGTTCACCGGGGTCACGGTCGACGAGCTCTCGCCCCGGATCGACGCCGTCGACCTGGACACGCCCCTCCTCGACACGACCGCCGCCCTGGACGAGCTCGAAGAGGTCTACCTCCGCGACGCCGTCTACTTCCACCACCCGCGCTACCTCGCCCACCTCAACTGCCCGGTCGTCATCCCGGCCGTGGTCGGCGAGGCCGTCCTCTCCGCGGTCAACTCCTCCCTCGACACCTGGGACCAGTCCGCCGGCGGCACCCTGATCGAGCGCAAGCTCATCGACTGGACCACGAGCCGCATCGGCCTCGGCCCCGCCGCCGACGGCGTCTTCACCTCCGGCGGCTCCCAGTCCAACCTCCAGGCGCTGCTCCTCGCCCGCGACGAGACCAAGTCCGAGAACGCCGAACACCCCACGAAAATGCGGGTGTTCGCCTCCGAGGTCAGCCACTTCAGCGTCAAGAAGTCCGCCACACTCCTCGGCCTCGGGCCCGACGCCGTGGTCACCATCCCCGTGGACCGCGACAAGCGGATGCAGACCGTCGCCCTCGCGCGTGAGCTGGAGCGCTGCCGCGAGGAGGGCCTCGTGCCCATGGCGGTCGTCGCCACCGCCGGGACCACCGACTTCGGCTCCATCGACCCGCTCCCCGAGATCGCCGAGCTCTGCGACCGGTACGGCACCTGGATGCACGTCGACGCCGCGTACGGCTGCGGACTCCTCGCCTCCGTCAGGAACCGGCACCTCCTCGACGGCATCGAGCGCGCCGACTCCGTCACCGTCGACTACCACAAGTCGTTCTTCCAGCCCGTGAGTTCGAGCGCGGTCCTCGTCCGGGACGCGGCCACCCTGCGGCACGCCACGTACCACGCCGACTACCTCAACCCGCGCCGCATGGTCACCGAGCGCATCCCCAACCAGGTCGACAAGTCCCTCCAGACGACCCGCCGCTTCGACGCGCTCAAGCTGTGGATGACGCTGCGCGTGATGGGCGCCGACGGTGTCGGGCAGCTCTTCGACGAGGTGTGCGACCTGGCGGGCAAGGCCTGGGAGCTGCTCGCCGCGGACCCCCGGTTCGACGTCGTCGTCGAGCCGCGGCTGTCCACCCTCGTCTTCCGCCACATCCCGGCCGGCGTCACCGACCCCGCCGAGATCGACCGCGCCAACCTGTACGCCCGCAAGGCCCTGTTCGCCTCCGGCGACGCCATCGTGGCGGGCACCAAGGTGGGCGGTCGCCACTACCTGAAGTTCACCCTGCTCAACCCCGAGACCACCGTCGACGACATCGTCGCGGTCCTCGATCTGATCGTCGGCCACGCCGAGCAGTACCTGGGAGAGAACCTTGTCGAAGCTTCCTGAGTCCCCTGATCCCCTCGACTTCATCGGGATCGGCCTCGGCCCCTTCAACCTCGGCCTGGCCGCCCTCACCGAGCCGATAGCCGAACTGAACGGTGTCTTCCTGGAGTCCAAGCCGGACTTCGAATGGCACTCGGGGATGTTCCTCGAAGGCGCCCACCTCCAGACCCCGTTCATGTCGGACCTGGTCACGCTCGCCGACCCGACCTCCCCGTACTCCTTCCTGAACTACCTCAAGGAATCGGGGCGGCTGTACTCCTTCTACATCCGCGAGAACTTCTATCCCCTGCGGACCGAGTACAACGACTACTGCCGCTGGGCCGCCGCGAAACTCACCAGCATCCGCTTCGGCACGACCGTCACGCAGGTCTCGTACGACGAGAGCGCCGAGGTGTACGTCGTGAGCACCGAGGGCGGCGAGACGTACCGCGCGCCGCGCCTCGTCCTCGGCACCGGCACCCCGCCGCACATCCCCGAGCCCTGCCGGGGCCTCGGCGGCGACGCGATCCACAACTCCCGCTATCTGCACCACAAGCAGGAGCTCCAGCAGAAGGACTCGATCACCCTCGTCGGCAGCGGCCAGTCCGCCGCGGAGATCTACTACGACCTCCTCAGCGAGATCGACGTCCACGGCTACCGCCTCAACTGGGTCACCCGCTCCCCGCGCTTCTTCCCCCTCGAATACACGAAGCTGACGCTGGAGATGACCTCCCCCGAATACGTGGACTACTTCCACGCGCTGCCCGAGGAGACCCGCTACCGCCTGGAGACCCAGCAGAAGAACCTCTTCAAGGGCATCGACGGCGACCTCATCAACGAGATCTTCGACCTGCTCTACCAGAAGAACCTGGCCGGGCCCGTCCCCACCAGACTGCTCACCAACTCGTCGCTTCATAGCGCGAGTTACGAGAACGGCACGTACACGCTCGGCCTGCGCCAGGAGGAGCAGGGAAAGGACTTCGAGCTGCGCACCGACGGCCTGATCCTGGCCACGGGCTACAGGTACGAGACGCCCGCCTTCCTCGAGCCGGTCCGCGACCGGCTCAACTGGGACAGCCGGGGCCGCTTCGACCTCGCCCGCAACTACTCCGTCGACACCACGGGCCGCGGCGTGTTCGTCCAGAACGCCGGCGTGCACACGCACTCGATCACCTCGCCCGACCTGGGCATGGGCGCGTACCGCAACGCGTACATCATCCGTGAGCTGCTCGGCACCGAGTACTACCCCGTAGAGAAGACCATCGCGTTCCAGGAGTTCGCCGCATGAGCACCCCCACCGGCTCCCCCACCGGCACCTTCCGTATCCGCCCCCTCGACCCCGTCGCGGACGCCGAGCTGCTGCACCGCTGGGTCACCGACCCCAAGGCCGCGTTCTGGCTGATGCAGGACGCGAAACTGCAGGACGTGGAGCGCGAGTACATGGCGATAGCCGCCGCCGAGCACCACGACGCGTTCATAGGCCTCCACGACGGCGAGCCCGCCTTCCTCATGGAGCGCTACGACCCGGCGCACGTCGAACTCGTCGGCCTGTACGAGCCCGATCCCGGCGACGTCGGCATGCACTTCCTGACGGCGCCCAGCGACGTCCGCATCCCCGGCTTCACCCGCGCCGTGATCACCACGGTGATGGAGTACCTGTTCGCCGACCCGGCGGCCCGGCGCGTCGTCGTCGAGCCCGACGTGCGCAACAAGGCCGTGCACGCCCTGAACGAGGCCGTCGGCTTCGTCCCCGACCGCGTCATCCAGAAGCCGGAGAAGCAGGCGCTGCTGAGCTTCTGCACACGCGAGCAGTTCCTCGCCGCCGCGGGGGTGGCCGCCGTATGACGCTCTCCGACGCCGTCACCCACCTCTCCCCCGAGCGCTGGGCCGAGGCCAACCGCCTCCTCATCCGCAAGGCACTCGCCGAGTTCGCCCACGAGCGCCTCCTGTCGCCCGAGCCCCTCGGCGACGACAGGTACGCCGTGCGCTCCGACGACGGCGCGACCGAGTACCGCTTCACCGCCCGCCGCCTGCGCCTCGACCACTGGCAGGTGTCCGCGGACTCCGTCTCGCGCCACCGCGACGGCTCCGAACTCCCGCTCAGCGCCCTGGAGTTCTTCATCGAGCTGAAGACCTCGCTCGGCCTGAGCGACGCGATCCTGCCGGTCTACCTGGAGGAGATCTCCTCCACCCTCTCCGGCACCTGCTACAAGCTCGCCAAAACCCCCGTCACCGCGGCCTCCCTCGCCCGCGACGGCTCCTTCCAGGAGATCGAGACGGGCATGACCGAGGGCCACCCCTGCTTCGTCGCCAACAACGGCCGGCTCGGCTTCGGCGTCCACGAGTACCTCTCGTACGCCCCGGAGACCGCGAGCCCCATCCGGCTCATCTGGCTGGCGGCGACGCGGGAGCGGGCCGCGTTCACGGCCGGTGTCGGGCTCGACTACGAGTCCCACCTGCGCGCCGAGCTCGGGGAGGAGACCCTGGCCCGGTTCGCCGCCACGCTCACCGCCCAGGGCCTGGACCCGGACGACTACCTGCTCATCCCCGTCCACCCCTGGCAGTGGTGGAACAAGCTGTCCGTCACCTTCGCGGCCGAGGTCGCCCAGCGCCGCCTGGTGCTCCTGGGCGAGGGCGACGACGAGTACCTCGCCCAGCAGTCGATCCGCACGTTCTTCAACACCTCGCACCCGGACCGGCACTACGTGAAGACGGCCCTGTCCGTCATCAACATGGGCTTCATGCGCGGCCTTTCGGCCTCGTACATGGAGGCCACGCCCGCCATCAACGACTGGCTCGCGCAGCTCATCGAGAACGACGAGGTCCTCAAGGCGACCGGCCTGACGATCATCCGCGAGCGCGCCGCCGTCGGCTACCGGCACCTGGAGTACGAGGCCGCGACCGACCGCTACTCCCCGTACCGCAAAATGCTCGCCGCCCTGTGGCGCGAGTCGCCCGTCGCGTCCCTGGCCGAAGGCGAGCGCCTCACCACGATGGCGTCGCTGCTCCATGTCGACGCCGACGGCCGCTCGTTCGCCGCGGCCCTCGTCGAGCGCTCGGGCCTGTCCCCCGCCGAGTGGCTGCGCCCCTACCTGCGGTCGTACCTCACGCCGCTGCTGCACAGCTTCTACGCGTACGACCTCGTGTACATGCCGCACGGCGAGAACGTCATCCTCGTGCTCAGCGAGGACGGCACCGTCCAGCGGGCGATCTTCAAGGACATCGCCGAGGAGATCGCGGTCATGGACCCCGACGCGGTCCTCCCGCCGGGCGTCGACCGCATCCGGGTCGAGGTCCCCGACGACCAGAAGCTTCTGTCCGTCTTCACGGACGTCTTCGACTGCTTCTTCCGCTTCCTCGCGGCGAACCTGGTCACGGAGGGCGTGCTCGACGAGGACACGTTCTGGCGGGCGGTCGCCGACTGCGTCCGCGACTACCAGGAGTCGGCGCCCCAACTGGCCGACAAATTCCGGCAGTACGACATGTTCGCCCCGGAGTTCACGCTGTCCTGCCTCAACCGGCTCCAGCTGCGTAACAACGAGCAGATGGTGGACCTCGCGGACCCGGCGGGGGCCCTGCAGCTGATCGGGACACTGCCGAACCCGATCGCGTAGACGTGAGCGGGGCTCCCCGAGACGCTGCAGTCCATAGCGACCGCGTCGCGGGTCGGGGAGCCCCACTCACCTGCCTGCTGTCACCTACCCGGCGGGCCAGGGCACCTGCGCCGACTTGTAGTAGCCGATGCCGAGCGCGTCCCAGCGCGGGCCCTGCGCCGCGAGCCGCACCTTGTACGTGTTCCAGTCGTGCGTGGCCTCAGGCGACCAGCCGAGTTCGGCGACACCCGGCAGCCTCGGGAAGGCCATGTACTCGACCTGCGCCGAGGTCGACAGGGTCTCCGACCACAGCGGCGCCTCGACGCCCTGAACAGCCGATGCCGGAACGCCCGGAAGGTAGCTGCCCGGGTTCCAGTCGTACGAGCGCTGCACCTCGACGTACCCGGCCCAGGCGAGACCGAGCGGGGTGTCCTTGTTGTACTTCATGTCGAGGTAGAGACGGTCGGCCGGCGACATGACGATCCCCGTCCCCTTCTGCGCCGCCGCCGCGACCTGCGCCTTCTCGGCCGCGCTGGTCCCGTCGAGACCCCAGTACTGGGCGAGGGCGCCCTTCGCCGGGGTGGCGCCGGTCAGCTGGTGCCAGCCGATCACGGTCTTCCCGTACTTGGCGACGATCGGCTGCACCTTGTCCATGAACGTGACGTAGTCCTCATGGCTGGTGGAGTGCGCCTCGTCGCCGCCGATGTGGATGTACTTGCCGGGCGTGATGGCGGCGAGCTCACGGATCACGTCGTCGACGAAGTCGTAGGTGCGGTCCTTGTTGACGCACAGCGAGCTGAAGCCGACGTTCGTGCCGGTGTAGAGCGGCGGCGCGACACCGTCGCAGTTCAGCTCCGCGTACGAGGCGAGCGCCGCGTTCGTGTGGCCCGGCATGTCGATCTCGGGTATGACCTCCAGATACCGCGAGGCGGCGTACTGGACGATCTCCTTGTACTGGGCCTTGGTGTAGTAACCGCCCTGCCCGCCGCCGACCTGCGTGGACCCGCCGTATGTGGCGAGCTTCGGCCAGGAGTCGATGGCGATGCGCCACCCCTGGTCGTCGCTCAGGTGCAGATGCAGCTTGTTGACCTTGTACAGGGCGAGTTCGTCGATGTAGCGCTTGACCTTGTCCACGCCGAAGAAGTGGCGGGAGACGTCGAGCATGGCGCCGCGGTAGCCGTACCGGGGGCTGTCCTCGATGGTGCCGCCCGCGACGAGCCACGGCCCGGTCTGCTTGCTGCTCTTCTCCACCTTGGCGGGCAGCTGCTGGCGCAGGGTCTGCACGCCGTGGAAGAGACCGGCGGCCTTGTGGGCGGTGATGGTGACGGAGCCGCGACCGGACACGAGCCGGTATCCCTCCGCTCCCAAGTCCTGCGCCCTGCTGCTCAGTTCGAGCCGGATGCCATCGCGTCCGCCGTCACCCGTGACCGGCAGCCGATAGCCGGTGGAGGGCCGGAGGACGTCCGCGAGATAGCCCGCGACGCGCCGCGCCTCCTTCGAGTCCTTCTCGACGCGGATCCGCGTCTTCGAGGTGATCTCGTACGCGGGTCCGCCCGCGGCCACCGAGGCCGGAGCGGGCACGACCTGGCCCAGCGGGGTCGCGGCGGCGGATCCCGCACCCGGTGACGGGGCGGCGCCGACGGCGGACACCCCCGCGGCCGCGACGAGCAGCAGCGACCCGAACAGCCGGGCGGTCCTGCGGCGCTGCTTCTGTTGCTGTCTCACAAACGGTCCCTTCGACGAGCGACTGGGTCGTGGATCGCGGGGGGTTTCACATCTGTGCAGCCGAACAGTCACCATGGGTACCGTCCGCCCCATGAGCGGGTCAAGGGTGTAGACCAATTCTTACCGGGGTGGACGACAGAAACCCTGGGTGAACTGGCCGTTCCGTCAGCCGTGTTGGCGGCGCCTGCGTGCGCTGGGCGAGCCGCGCCGGGCCGGGGTGCTGACGGACGAGGAGTTCAGCGCGGCGAAGCGCGCGGCACCGAGGAGGATGTGGCGCAGGGCCCGCCCCTTCCCGAAGGGGCGGGCCCTGCCGTGGCCTCAGCCCCGCCGCACCTTGCGCGCGATGACGAAGCGGTCGATCTCCTCACCGGTCTCCGCGAGGCCGCGCACCGTCAGCTTCGCCGTGTGGCCCGCCGGCGCCGGCTCCACGTCGACGCGCAGGAACGAGTAGTTCGTGTAGCGCACGCGCGACCAGTCGACGGTGATGTCCTTCTTGCTGCCGTCGGGCTGGACCACGAACGACGCGAACGGGTCGACCTCCTTCTCGTGCCCCTCGTACGTGTCGTCGACCGGGAACGCGTACAGGCTGCGTCCCGCAGCGCCCGCGGTGACGTACACGACGCCGTCGGTCTCGGGGTACGCCGTGCCGCCGATCGGCAGCTCCTTGGTGACCCGGTCGCCCTTGAGCACGTCGGTGCGCTCGTAGACGTGGTTGTGCCCGTTGATGACGAGGTCGACGGTGTACTTCTCGAACAGCGGCACCCACTCCTTGCGCACGCCGCCCTCGGAGGCGTGGCTCGTGGCGGTGCAGTACGCGCAGTGGTGGAAGAAGACCACGATGAAGTCGACGTCGCGGTCGGCGCGGAACTTCTTCAGCTGCCGCTCGAACCACGAGGTCTGCGTGCCGCCGGACAGGCCGAGGTTGGCCGGGATCTCCCAGGACACGTCGTTGGCGTCGAGCGAGATGACCGCCGTGTTGCCGTGCACGAAGGAGTAGACGCCGGGCAGGTTCTTCGCGTCGGGGCCGTTGTCCGGCAGGGTGAAGCGGGCCTGCTGGCTGCCGTACCCGTGCGGCGCGTACCAGGCCTCCATGTCGTGGTTGCCGTACGCGACCATCCACGGCACCTGCTTGGCGACGGACTCCGTCTGGGCGAGGAACTGGTCCCAGGTGCGGGCGTCGAACGTGTCGCCGGTCTGGCCCGAACCCGACGGGTCGGCGTAGGCGATGTCTCCGGCGTGCAGGTGGAACGCCGGGTTCTGCGCCAGGATCAGGCTGTCGTTGGCCAGCGCGTGGTAGCTGACGCCCTGGTCGCCGAAGGCCGTGAAGGTGAACGGCTCGCCGTGCGAGGGCGCCGTCCTGAAGGTGCCGAGCGTGCCGGCCAGGTGCGCGGCGGCCGGGTCGAAGCCGTCGTGGCCGACGCCGTAGTAGTAGGTGGTGCCGGGGCGCAGCCGGGTCAGCTGGGCGTGGAGGTAGTACTGGGTGTGGTCGGCGCCGGTGCCGACCCCGGCCGGGGTGTAGAGGGGCCGGACCTCGGCCTCGATCTTCCGCGAGAGGTCCCAGGGGTGGACGCCGACGCGGATGTACGGGTTCTTGACGGCGACCGGGACCTGCCAGGAGACGGTCATCTCGGTACGGGCGTCCGTGCCGTAGGCGAGGTGGCGGGCGAAGGGCGCGACGAGCGCGCCGTCGACCTTCTGGGCGGCGGGTACGTGGCCGGGGGTCCGCCCGGCCTGGGTGGGAACGGAGGCGCTCGCAGCGCCCGGTACGAAGGCGCCGCCCGCGATCGCGCCCAGGGTGACGGCGCCGCCGCGCATCATCGTGCGGCGGGAGAACTTGCTGCGCAGGTACTCGTGCTGCTCGGCCAGGCTCCGGTCGGCGAGCTGCTCGGGTACGCCCATGCGGGGAATGTCCATGACCAGAAAAGTTGCTCGGGTCACTCATCCCGGCCGGATACGGCATGTGAACGCACGCCGAACAAGCGGCATGGCGCCCTTCAAGCCTTGACCACAGCTGTCCCAAGAACCCCAGCACCCATGCCGGACGACGCACCCCTGCCCGAAATCGGGCAGAATTCTTGCGAACGGCCCCCTCTTCCTCCAGGATCATCCGAGTGCACGACGAACTTGTTGATCACCTGACGCGCAGTTCGCCCCTGAACCGGGGCGAGGCACTGCGGGTGATCCAGGACGTGCTCGCCTACTTCGACGAGACGACCGAGATGTTCGTCCGTCGCCGCCACCGCGAACTCCAGGGTCAGGGCCTGGTGAACGCGGAGATCTTCGAACGGATCTCGGCGGACCTGAAGTACCGCGCGGTCGCGCCGCCCGAGCTGTCCCTGCGGCAGCTTCGGCGCATCGTCTACGGCTAGAGGGGATCAGTACACATATGTGCGGAATTGTCGGTTACATCGGTAAGCGTGACGTGGCACCACTGCTGCTCGAGGGACTGCAGCGCCTGGAGTACCGCGGCTACGACTCCGCGGGCGTCGTCATCACCAGCCCGAAGGCCAGTGGCCTGAAAATGGTGAAGGCCAAGGGCCGCGTGCGCGACCTGGAGGCCAAGGTGCCCGCCCGCTTCAAGGGCACCACGGGCATCGCCCACACCCGCTGGGCCACTCACGGCGCACCGTCCGACGAGAACGCGCACCCCCACATGTCCGCGGACAACAAGGTCGCCGTCGTCCACAACGGCATCGTCGACAACGCCTCCGACCTGCGCGCGAAGCTGACCGCCGAGGGCGTCACCTTCCTCTCCGAGACGGACACCGAGGTCCTCACCCACCTCATCGCCCGCTCCCCCGCCGAGAAGCTCGAGGACAAGGTCCGCGAGGCGCTCCGGCTGATCGAGGGCACGTACGGCATCGCCGTGCTGCACGCCGACTTCCCCGACCGCATCGTGGTGGCCCGCAACGGCTCCCCGGTCGTCCTCGGCATCGGCGAGAAGGAGATGTTCGTCGCCTCGGACATCGCCGCCCTGGTCACCCACACGCGCCAGATCGTCACCCTCGACGACGGCGAGATGGCCACCCTCAAGGCCGACGACTTCCGCACCTACACGACGGAGGGCACGCGCACGACCGCGTCCCCGACCACCGTCGAGTGGGAGGCCGCCTCGTACGACATGGGCGGTCACGACACGTACATGCACAAGGAGATCTTCGAGCAGCCGGAGGCCGTCGACCGCGTCCTGCGCGGCCGCATCGACGAGCGCTTCTCCGCCGTGCACCTGGGCGGCCTCAACCTCGACGCCCGCGAGGCGCGCAGCGTGCGCCGCGTGAAGATCCTCGGCTGCGGCACCTCGTACCACGCGGGCCTGATCGGCGCGCAGATGATCGAGGAGCTGGCGCGCATCCCCGCGGACGCCGAGCCGGCCTCCGAGTTCCGCTACCGCAACCCGGTCGTCGACCCCGACACCCTGTACATCGCCGTCTCCCAGTCCGGTGAGACGTACGACGTCCTCGCCGCCGTGCAGGAGCTGAAGCGCAAGGGCGCCCGCGTCTTCGGCGTCGTCAACGTCGTCGGCTCGGCGATCGCCCGCGAGTCGGACGCCGGTGTGTACGTCCACGCGGGCCCCGAGGTCTGCGTCGTGTCGACCAAGTGCTTCACCAACACCACGGTCGCGTTCGCGCTCCTCGCCCTCCACCTCGGCCGCATCCGCGACCTGTCCGTCGCCGACGGCAAGCGGATCATCGAGGGCCTGCGCAAGCTGCCCGGGCAGATCACGCAGATCCTGGAGCAGGAGGAGCAGATCAAGAAGATCGCCGACGAGTACGCCGACGCCCGCTCGATGATGTTCATCGGCCGGGTCCGTGGCTACCCCGTCGCCCGCGAGGCCTCGCTCAAGCTCAAGGAGGTCTCGTACATCCACGCCGAGGCCTATCCCGCCTCCGAGCTGAAGCACGGCCCGCTCGCCCTGATCGAGCCGGCGCTCCCCACGGTCGCGATCGTCCCGGACGACGACCTCCTGGAGAAGAACCGCGCCGCCCTCGAGGAGATCAAGGCCCGCTCGGGCCGCATCCTCGCGGTCGCGCACCAGGAGCAGGAGAAGGCCGACCGCACGATCGTCGTCCCGAAGAACGAGGACGAGCTCGACCCGATCCTCATGGGCATCCCGCTCCAACTCCTCGCCTACCACACGGCGTTGGCCCTGGGCCGCGACATCGACAAGCCCCGCAACCTGGCGAAGTCCGTCACGGTCGAGTAGGCAGCCCCCGCAGTACGAGTACAGAAGCTGCGAGTAAAGAAGAACGGGTCCCCATACGCGCCACCAAGCGCACAGGGACCCGTTCTTTACGGAGGGCCGGGGGCGCCCATTCCCCCGGCCCGCAGCTGTCAGCCGGTGGCCGTCACCCCCCGGCCGGCAGCACGCCCCGGCAGGGCCGTGGGCAGCCCGCCCAGCGCGGCCGTCGCCGCGTACCAGGCGAGCAGCCCGCCCACCGCGGCGAACCAGCCGCCGACCTTGGCGAGCCCGGCCGTGTCACCGAACGCGGCCACGGCGAGCAGCAGCAGGGCCACGCACAGCGCCCCGTACGCCGCGCGCACGAGAGTCCCGGAGCCGGCGGCCCCGAGGGTCAGGCTCAGGGCGAGCAGCGCGAAGAGAAGCAGGAACAGCCCTTGCGCGTTGGCCGACATGGGATCGCCGGCCGTGACGCCCCAGGTGAACCAGAACGCGCCGAGCGCGGCGAAGGCCGTACCCGTCGAGGCGTCACTGGCTCGGTAGGCGAGCAGGCCGGCGACGAACAGGGCGATGCCACTGACGTACGTCGCGAGGGATACGGCGTTCGCGGCCGTCACGCCGTCGATCACTTCGGTATGACCGAGGCCGAAGGCCAACAGGGTGAGTCCCAGGGCGAGATGGCCGAGAGTGGAGGTCGTGCTTCCCGCGGAGACGTCTTTGTCCACGGCGGGCTCCCTTCGTGCGGGTGCAGTTGTGCTGCGCGCGGTACTGGGCCCTGCGATGGTCCAGCGACCGGTATGTACCCTTCACAAAGGCACAAAGCACCTCTACGCGCGAGTAGGATTCGCCCATCTCACCTCGGGCTCAAGGGAGTTACGGGATGACTATGACCGGGCGCCTGGCGCGCCGCGCGAGCCGTCCCGCGACCGAGCCGAAGATCCGGCCGACGATCCCGTGCGTGGAGCCGACGACGATCGCGTCGGCCTCGTACTCCCGGCCCACCTCTTCGAGTTCGTGGCAGATGTCGCCACCGCGCTCGACGAGAATCCAGGGCACCTCGGACAGATACTCCGCACACGCGAGCTCGAGCCCGAGCACCTCGGTGCGGTGGTCCGGCACATCGACGAAGACCGGCGGCTCGCAGCCCGCCCACACCGTGGTGGGCAGCCGGTTGGCGACGTGGACGATGATCAGGCCGGAGCCCGAACGGTGCGCCATGCCGATGGCGTAGGCGAGGGCCCGCTCGCTGGAGGTCGAGCCGTCGAAGCCGACGACCACTCCGTGCTTGAAGGCGGGATCGCAGGACTGACGTGTTTCTTCCGCCGCCTGGGGGGTCGCCGTGGGATCGGCGACCTGCCGCTTGCGGTCCGCGGGTTCAGGGAATTCGTGACCGGCCATGGGTATCTCGGCGATTAGGTCCTCTGGATCCTCGACGGATCCTCGGTGGAGGGACGACAGGGAGCGGCGGAGCTGTGTCCGGGAATCATCTTCCCAAGCCCATACCCCCAAGGGTACGGCGACACTCCTCCTCTGCCCAGAGTCGTCTGCCCGGTTAAGCGCACGCTCCGCGGCGTTCAGGGGAGCATGCACGAGGCCGCGCCCGTATGGCAATGGTTGCTGCCCCGTACAGACGGTTTGGGTACGGTACCGGCACCCCCGGTTCGGCCGAGTGACCGGTCGCACGACCACGCGTTGAACGTGCGTACCCACAGCAACAGGGAGCGCGCCGTGCCCGGACCGTCCATCGTGTACCCGTCCGCCGACGCCCCATGCGAGGAGCTGCCGCCCGAGGGCCGGCGGGAGGCGACGCAGACGTCCGGCACGGACACGGTGAGCGACGTCGTCCGCTGGGCGGCGTTCAGCTGCGTCCTGGTCCCGGTCGTCCTGGTGGGATACGGGATCTCACTGGCCGGGGCGATGGGCGCGGCCCTCGGGCTCGCCGCGGTGACCGGGGTCTGCCGGGTGCTGCTGCGCCAGTCCGAACGGGGCGCGGCGCGGCCGGCTCCGGTACGGTCCTGCGACCACAGGGGCCGGCGCGGCGGAACGGTGCCGGGGGCGCGCAAGGGCGGTCGCCGCACGGGATGATGTGCGCCGGAGGGCTGACTGGTTCCCGCGCACTACCACGTATATTTTCAGCCAACTTCGCCCGGCCATGCATTTCTTGCCGTCACCCGCCTCCAACCCCCGTGCCACCAGGCATGAAAGGACCGTAGAAGGCGCTTGCACCCTACGGGGACCGGCCACTGAGTTGAGGCGCACTTCCCTGCAACGCCCCTGAGTGCCACGCTTCGTGATCGAATGCTTCACGCCAAGTTGCCATGTCGACAATCTGCCGGATCCTCAACTGGTCACGACGGGACCACCGGACACAGTAGATTCGATCATGACTGTCCATCGGCGGGGGACTCTGCAGGACCGAGGGGAAACGTGCTGGAGCGACAAGCCCGTCACACTACAAAGGGCGCCGCGACCACCGAGGGGGGCTTAGCGGGATGAGCCACGACTCCACTGCTGCGCCGGAGGCCGCAGCTCGGAAGCTTTCCGGGCGACGCCGCCGGGAAATAGTCGCGGTGCTGCTGTTCAGCGGCGGACCCATCTTCGAAAGTTCCATTCCGCTCTCCGTGTTCGGCATCGACCGCCAGGACGCCGGGGTACCGCGTTACCGGCTGCTGGTGTCCGCCGGTGAGGAGGGCCCGCTCCGCACGACGGGCGGCCTCGAACTCACCGCGCCCCACGGGCTCGACGCGATCTCGCGGGCGGGCACCGTCGTCGTGCCCGCGTGGCGGTCGATCACCTCGCCGCCACCGGAGGAGGCCCTCGACGCGCTGCGCCGCGCGCACGAGGAAGGCGCGCGCATCGTCGGACTGTGCACCGGAGCCTTCGTGCTCGCCGCGGCCGGCCTGCTCGACGGCCGACCGGCGACCACCCACTGGATGTACGCGCCGACGCTGGCCAAGCGCTACCCGTCGGTCCACGTGGACCCGCGCGAGCTCTTCGTGGACGACGGTGACGTCCTGACGAGCGCCGGAACCGCGGCCGGCATCGACCTGTGTCTGCACATCGTGCGCACGGACCACGGCAACGAGGCGGCCGGAGCGCTCGCCCGCAGACTCGTGGTCCCGCCGCGCCGCAGCGGCGGCCAGGAGCGCTACCTCGACAGGTCTTTACCTGAGGAGATCGGCGCCGACCCGCTGGCCGAGGTCGTCGCCTGGGCGCTGGAGCACCTCCACGAGCAGTTCGACGTGGAGACCCTCGCCGCGCGCGCCTATATGAGCCGCCGCACCTTCGACCGCCGGTTCCGCTCCCTCACCGGGAGCGCCCCCCTGCAGTGGCTGATCACCCAGCGGGTGCTGCAGGCCCAGCGGCTCCTGGAGACCTCCGACTACTCGGTCGACGAGGTCGCCGGTCGCTGCGGCTTCCGTTCGCCGGTCGCCCTGCGCGGGCACTTCCGGCGCCAGCTCGGCTCATCCCCGGCCGCGTACCGCGCGGCCTACCGGGCCCGCAGACCACAGCCGGAGAAGCCGGTGGAGATCGCGGCGGCGCTGGGACCGGAGACCCCGGTCCCGGCCCAGTCACGGCGCACCGCGGCGGCCGGAACCTACCCGGGACCCACCGCCTCACTGCCGACAGATCCGGGCAAACCCAGCTCGGACGCGTATGCGGCGGGGCGCGCGAGTCTGCCCGGGCAGAGGAGTGCGCCGTAGGGTAAGGCGCATGAACGATCGCATGGTGTGGATCGACTGCGAGATGACCGGGCTCTCGCTGGCGAATGACGCGCTCATCGAGGTGGCCGCACTGGTCACCGACTCTGAGCTGAACGTACTCGGCGACGGCGTGGACATCGTGATCCGCCCGCCCGCCGAGGCCCTGGAGACCATGCCCGAGGTGGTGCGGCAGATGCACACCGCCTCGGGCCTCCTCGACGAGCTCGCGGGCGGCACGACGCTCGCCGACGCCGAGGAGCAGGTCCTCGCGTACGTACGCGAGCACGTCAAGGAACCGGGCAAGGCGCCCCTGTGCGGGAACTCGGTCGGCACCGACCGCGGCTTCCTGCTCCGGGACATGCCGACGCTGGAGGACTACCTCCACTACCGGATCGTCGATGTGTCCTCGGTCAAGGAACTGGCGCGCCGCTGGTACCCGAGGGCGTACTTCAACAGTCCGGAAAAGAACGGCAACCACCGCGCGCTCGCCGACATCCGCGACTCCATCGTCGAGCTGCGCTACTACCGCGAGGCGGTCTTCGTCCCGCAGCCGGGACCCGACTCCGACACCGCGAAGAAGATCGCGGCCAAGCACGCGCCGCCTGCGGAATAGCACCTCGCACCGCGTTTCCGTCCCCTGTGTACGGGGTCCGGAAAAGGCGTGCGCGAGCACCCCTTCGGACCCTGTACACTTTTTCTCGGCCGGTCGGAAGAAACACAAACGACCGGACATGGTGGGTGTAGCTCAGTTGGTAGAGCACCTGGTTGTGGTCCAGGTGGCCGCGGGTTCAAGTCCCGTCACTCACCCTGAACGATCAAGGCCCCGGTTCGAAAGAACCGGGGCCTTGATCGTTGTGGCGCCCCGCGCCGCTCAGGACGACACGCACGCCTGAGCCCGACGCGCACCCCTCAGGACGAAGCGCGCTCCACCAGCTCGTTCGGAAGGACCAGCCGGCGGCCGTCGAGTGCGCGGGACGCGACCGGGCGGCGGTCGGCGATCTCGGCGAGGAGCAGGTCGATCATGGCGCGGCCCATCTCCTCGATCGGCTGGCGGACGCTGGTCAGGGGCGGGTCCATGTGCCGGGCGATCGCCGAGTCGTCGTAGCCGACCAGGGCGACGTCGTCGGGGATACGACGCCCCGCCTCGCGCAGCACCTGGCGGGCGCCCGCCGCCATCACGTCCGACCCGGCGAACACCGCGTCCACTTCGGGGCAGCGCTCCAACAGCTCGGTCATCGCGCGCCGGCCGCCCTCCTCAGTGAAGTCCCCCGGCACGATGAGCCGCTCGTCCACCTCGCGGCCGGCCGCGCCGAGAGCGGCGCGGTAGCCGTCGACGCGGCGCTGGGCGCCGTACACGTCGAGCCGGCCCGTGATCGTGGCGATGGCGGTGCGGCCGCGGCTCAGGAGGTGTTCGACGGCCGAGTACGCGCCCGCGAAGTTGTCGGAGTCCACCGAGGGCAGCGTCTCGGCGGCGGAGCGGCGGCCGCTGATGACGGCGGGGATCTCCAGCTGGCTGAGCAGATCGGGCAGCGGGTCGTCGGCGTGGACGGACACCAGCAGGACGCCGTCGACGCGGTGGGCCGCGAGGTACTGGGCGAGGCGCTGCCGCTCCCGGTCGTTGCCCGCGAAGATCAGCAGGAGCTGCATCTCGGTCTCGGCGAGCTGGGCGCCGACACCGCGCAGCATGTCGGAGAAGTAGGGCTCGGCGAAGAAACGTGTCTCCGGTTCGGGCACGACGAGGGCGATGGCGTCGGTGCGGTTGGCGGCGAGGGCGCGGGCCGCCGTGTTCGGTACGTAGCCGAGCTCGGCGACGGCGGCCTCGACCGCGGCGCGGGTCGCGTCGCTCACCCGGGGCGATCCGTTGATCACCCGGGAGACCGTGCCCCGGCCCACACCCGCGCGGGCGGCGACCTCCTCAAGAGTCGGACGCCTGCTGTGTGTGCCGCGAGCCGCCATGACTTCTGCCTCCCCAAGTCTCACGCGGAATCTAACAGCCCTATAACCGCGCCAAGTTGTCGCTGCCGGGTGTCTTGACACCCCCGGGCCGAGCGACGACTCTTCAACACATCACCGGTGGGAGCGCTCCCACTCTACTGGACGTATACAGAAGCCGCACGTTCCCCGCCCGAGCCGCACGTGAACGAACGGGTCCAGCAAGGCAGTTGGCCGGGGTTGGCACTTCAGAGCAAGTGAGTTCTTTGGAGGATGCAATGCGCACGACTGCCCGTACGTCCCGACGCGCGATGACCTTTGCGGTCGTCGCCGCCCTGGCCACAGGGCTGCTCGCCGGGTGCGCGAGCGATGACGACGCAGGATCCGACGGCGGTTCGAGCGGGGGCGCCGACGGCAAGGGCGGAACCACGGTCACGATCGGCACGTTCGGCGTCTTCGGCTACAAGCAGGCCGGGCTCTACGACGAGTACATGAAGCTGCACCCGAACATCACGATCAAGGAGAACGTCACCACCCGCACCGACGTCTACTGGCCGAAGACCCTCACCAGGCTGCAGGCCGGATCCGGCACCGACGACGTCCAGGCCATCGAGGTCGGCAACATCACGGAGGCCGTCCAGACACAGGCCGACAAGTTCGTCGACCTCGGCAAGGAGGTCGACAAGTCGCAGTGGCTGGACTGGAAGAACGCCCAGGCCACCACCAAGGACGGCAAGCTCATCGGGCTCGGCACGGACGTCGGCCCGATGGCGATCTGCTACCGCAAGGACCTGTTCGAGAAGGCCGGTCTGGAGACCGACCGCACCAAGCTCGCCGCGCAGTGGAAGGGCGACTGGAACAAGTACGTCGACCTCGGCAAGCAGTACATGAAGAAGGCGCCGGGCAAGACCAAGTACGTGGACTCCGCGTCCTCCGTGTACAACGCGGCGCTCGGCGGCGAGGAGCAGCGGTACTACGACAAGGACGGCAGCGTCATCTGGGACAAGTCCACGGGGGTGAAGAAGTCCTGGAACGCCGCCATGGAGGTAGCGACCAGCAACATGTCGGCCAAGCTGAAGCAGTTCGACCAGACCTGGAACCAGGGCTTCGCCAACGGCACCTTCGCCACGGTGGCCTGCCCCGCGTGGATGCTCGGCTACATCCAGGAGAAGTCCGGTGACGCCGGCAAGGGCAAGTGGGACGTGGCGGCCGCGCCGACCGCGGCCAACTGGGGCGGCTCGTTCATCGGCGTGCCGACGGCGAGCAAGCACCAGAAGGAGGCCATCGCCTTCGCGAAGTGGCTGACCGCGCCCGAGCAGCAGGCCAAGGTCTTCGCCAAGCAGGCCAGCTTCCCGTCCACGCCGTCGGCGTACGGCAGCCTGAAGCCGCAGGCCGCGACGACGACGTTCTTCTCGGACGCGCCCCTGACACAGATCTTCTCCGACTCGGCGAAGACCATCCCGGTCCAGGTCTTCGGCATCAAGGACCAGCCGATCGGCACCGCGATCACCGACGTCGGCATCCTCCAGGTCGAGCAGAAGGGCAAGTCCCCGAAGCAGGGCTGGGACGCCGCGACCAAGGAGGTCAAGGACGTGCTCGGCCAGTGACCAGCTCCGACGAGGCTCTCGCGCAGTCCGCGCCGAGTGCCGACGCCGCGCCCGGCTCGCAGGAGCCGGGCGCGGCGCGGGACGCTCGGGGTCGCGGTAAGGGCCCGGCGGGCGTCGACTCCTGGCGCAGCCGCCTGTACCGCTGGGACATGAAGGCGTCGCCGTACGCGTTCATCTCCCCCTTCTTCATCATCTTCGGCGCCTTCTCCCTCGTACCGCTGCTCTACACCGCGTGGTACTCGCTGCACCACGTCCAGCTCTCCTCGCTGGACACGCAGACCTGGGCGGGCCTCGACAACTACAAGAACCTGTTCGCCTCGGACTTCTTCTGGAACGCCCTGAAGAACACGTTCACCATCGGCCTGATCTCGACGGTTCCCCAGCTGATCGCGGCGATCTGGCTGGCGCACATGCTCCATTACCGGCTGCGCGGCTCGACCGTGTGGCGCGTCGTCATGCTCACCCCGTACGCCACGTCGGTGGCGGCGGCGACGCTCGTCTTCGTCCTGCTGTTCGCACCGGACAGCGGAATGATCAACTGGTTCCTGGACCTGCTCGGCATGGACCCGGTCAACTGGCGGGAGTCCGACTGGGGTTCGCAGCTCGCGGTCTCCTCGATCGTGATCTGGCGGTGGACGGGCTACAACTCGCTGATCTACCTGGCGGCGATGCAGGCGATCCCGGCGGACCTCTACGAGTCGGCGGCCCTGGACGGCGCGAGCCGCTGGCAGCAGTTCCGGCATGTGACGGTTCCGATGCTGCGCCCGACGATCCTGTTCACCGTGGTCGTCTCCACGATCGGCGCGACCCAGCTCTTCGGCGAACCTCTGCTGTTCGGCGGGGTCAGCGGCACGAAGGGCGGCTCGGAGCACCAGTACCAGACCCTCGGCCTGTACATGTACGACCAGGGCTGGATCATCGGCAACCTCGGCAAGGCGTCCGCGATCGCCTGGTCGATGTTCCTGATCCTCCTGGTCATCGCCGCGGTCAACCTGCTGATCTCCCGACGGCTGAGGAAGTCCCAATGACCACCACTGATGTGACGCTCCCTCAGGTTGCGAAGCAGGGGGACACCTCGGGCCGGCGCCGAACACGCATGACGGGCGCGGGCAGACAACTGCACGCGGGACCCCTCACCTACGTGATCCTCACCCTGTTCGCCGCACTGTCACTGGCCCCCCTGCTCTGGACGACGATCGCGGCCTCACGCACCAATGCCCGCCTCGCGCAGACGCCACCGCCGTTCTGGTTCGGCGGCAACCTGTTCAAGAACCTGGAAACAGCCTGGAACCAAGCGGGCATGGGCGCGGCGATGTTCAACACGATCCTGGTGGCCGGCACCATCACCATCGGGACGGTCCTCTTCTCCACACTCGCCGGTTTCGCCTTCGCGAAACTTCGCTTCCGCTTCTCCACGGCGCTCCTGCTGATGACAATCGGCACGATGATGGTCCCGCCCCAACTGGCCGTGGTCCCCCTCTACCTGTGGATGACGGACCTGGGCTGGGCCAACCATCTGCAGACGGTCATCCTGCCGACCCTGGTCAGCGCCTTCGGCACGTTCTTCATGCGCCAGTACCTGGTCCAGGCGCTGCCCACCGAACTCATCGAGGCCGCCCGGGTCGACGGGGCGAGCAGTCTGCGGGTCGTCTGGCACGTGGTCTTCCCGGCGGCGCGCCCGGCGATGGCGGTGCTCGGGCTGCTGACGTTCGTGATGGCGTGGAACGACTTCCTGTGGCCGATCATCGCGCTCAACGGAGAGAACCCGACGGTCCAGGTGGCCCTCAACCAACTGGGCACCGGCTACATCCCCGACGACTCGGTGATCATGGCCGGCGCCCTGCTCGGCACGCTGCCACTGCTGATCGCGTTCCTGCTGTTCGGCAAGCAGATCGTGGGCGGCATCATGCAGGGCGCGGTAAAGGGCTGACTTCTGTGGGGTCGCCGCGAGCGGCGGCCCCACCCCACACCTTCCTACCGATGGGAGCGCTTCCATGCCTAGGCCCATTACAAACACACCCACAGCAACCCCCACCACCTCAGCCCCCACATCCACCCCCTCCCCCGCCTTCCCGCCGAACTTCCTCTGGGGAGCGGCGACCTCGGCGTACCAGATCGAGGGGGCGGTGAGGGAGGACGGCAGGACGCCGTCGATCTGGGACACGTTCAGCCATACGCCGGGCAGGACGGCGGGTGGTGACACGGGCGACATGGCGGTGGACCACTACCACCGCTACCGGGATGACGTGGCCCTCATGAAGGACCTGGACCTGGCCACGTACCGCTTCTCGGTCTCGTGGCCGAGGGTGCAGCCCACGGGCCGGGGCCCCGCGGTACAGCGGGGCCTGGATTTCTACCGACGCCTGACGGACGAACTCCTCTCCCAGGGCATCAAGCCGGCCCTGACCCTCTACCACTGGGACCTGCCGCAGGAGCTGGAGGACGCGGGCGGCTGGCCGGCACGCGACACGGCGTACCGCTTCGCGGAGTACGCGGGCATGGTCGGGGAGGCACTGGGCGACCGGGTGGACTTCTGGATCACGCTCAACGAGCCCTGGTGCAGCGCGTTCCTGGGCTACGGCTCGGGCGTGCACGCCCCGGGCAGGACGGAACCGGCGGCAACACTCCGAGCGGCCCACCACCTCAACCTGGCCCACGGCCTGGCGACACAGGCCCTGCGCCAGACGCTGCCACCCCGAGCAGAAGTAGCAGTGAGCCTCAACTCCTCCACCGTCAGGCCCCTTTCACCCACCAGCGCCGCCGACAACGACGCCCGCCGACGCATCGACAACCTGGCCAACGGCGTGTTCCACGGCCCGATGCTGCACGGGGAGTACCCGGCGGACCTGATCACGGACACCACACGCATCACGGACTGGTCCTTCGTGGAAAGCACAGACCTGGCAACGATCCACCAGCCGCTGGACGCGCTGGGCCTGAACTACTACACCCCGTCCCTCGTCTCCGCGGCCCCGTCGGCACCCACAACCCGATCCGACGGCCACGGGGCGAGCGACCACTCCCCCTGGCCGGGAGCGGATGACATCGCGTTCCACCAGTCCCCGGGCGAGCGCACGGAGATGGGCTGGACGATCGACCCGACGGGCCTGCACGACCTGATCATGCGTTACACCAGGGAGGCACCGGGCCTGCCGCTGTACATCACGGAGAACGGCGCGGCGTACGACGACAAGCCGGACCCGGACGGCCGGGTCCACGACCCGGAGCGCATCGCGTACCTCCACGGCCACCTGTCAGCCGTACACCGCGCGATCAAGGACGGCGCGGACGTCCGCGGCTACTACCTCTGGTCGCTGATGGACAACTTCGAGTGGGCGTACGGCTACGAGAAGCGCTTCGGGGCGGTCCACGTGGACTACGCGACCCAGAAACGTACGCCGAAGTCGAGCGCGCACTGGTACGCACAAGCGTCACGCAGCAACACGCTCCCGCCCCCACCGCAGAAGTAGCACCGGCGGTCAGCCGCGTACGGAACGGGAGGGGACGCCCCGCACCCGAAGGACAACCCGGCACAGCAGCGGCGCACCCGAAAAGCGAACTGCACCGAAGCGGGGCACCACCCGAAGCGAACCGACGCACGAACGCGCGCCCCGGCCGAGTGGGGGGAGAAGGATCCGGCCGGGGCGCGCAGCTTCCCGCGGGGGGCTACTTGAAGGAGGCGAAGGCCTTCTGGAAGGCGTTGGCCGACTGCTCGATCGAAGAGCAGGTCGGCTGGGCCGAGTTGGACGCCCCGCCCTCGCACGCCTTGTCGCGGGTGGCGGACCACATCGACAGACCGCCCAGGCCCTTCTCCTTGGCGAAGGCGACCAGCTGCGTGGCGTCGTCGACCTTGAAGATCTCGGACGAGACGTCGTTGACACCGATCATCGGGGTGACCGCGACGGCCTTCCAGGCAGCCGCGTCGGACAGCCCGAGCGCGCTCTTGATCTGCGCCTGCGTGGCGGTAGCGGCCTGCTCGGCGTACGTGCCCATGTCGCCGCTGTACGAGGCGCCGTAGTCCATCGCCATGATGTTGACGAGGTCGGTCGAGACGCCGTTGGACTTGGCGTTCTTCAGGAAGTTCACGCCGTCGGACGTGAGGCCCTCGGGCATCACCGGGAGCGTGAAGGAGACGTTCAGGTCCGGGTTGTTCTTCTGCAGCGTGGCGATGGCCTGGGCGCGCTCGGTGTTGGCGGCGGTGTCCGGCAGGGCGCCGCCCTCGATGTCGAAGTCGACCTTGGTGAGCTTGAACTGGTCGATGACCTTCTGGTACGCCGCCGCGAGGTCGGAGGCCGAGGAGCATGCCTGCGCCAGCTCGGTGCCGGATGCGCCGCCGAAGGAGACTCGCACATCGCCGCCTGCGGCCCTCAAGTCGCCGATCTGGGCGGCGACTTCGTCACTGCCGAGGTCGGTGACGCCGCCCCACTTCGGGGTGCAGGAGCCGCCGGAGGTGATGAAGGCGAGGTTGAACTCCTTGACGCCGGTGGCCTTGGAGGAGGCGACCAGGTCGAACTTCGGGTAGAGCGAGGTGTCGACGTACGGGGCGAACCCACCGGCGGCCGCGGAGCCCGACCCGGTACCGGAGGACGAGGACGGCGAGGGGCCGGCGGTCGACGTGGAGGTCTCGGTGGGCTCGGCGGTGGCCGAGGCGGAGGCGCTCGGGGTGGGCGTCGCGGACTCCGTGGGGCGACCGCTCGGCTCGGGGGTCGCACCGTCGTCGACGGAGCACTTGGCCCCGTTGATGAGGCACCCGGCCGGATCGGAGTCACCGGTGACGACGAACCCGACGGTCACGGACTTCCCGGCGGCGATGCCTTCCTTGTCCCAGGAGGCGGGCTTCACGGTGACGTGCGAGCCGGAGACGGACGACTCGGCGTTCCAGAGGGAGCCGAGCTTGGTGCCGGACGGCAGGTCGAACTCCAGCTTCCAGTCCGACTGGGCCTTGTCCGAGTCGTTCTTGACGACGTACTGGGCGGTGTACCCGCCGGACCACTCACTGGTCTTGGTGTAGGCGGCGCCGACGCCCGCGGCCTGCGCCGTACCGGAGAACAGGAAGGCGCCGCCGCCCACGACGGCCGCGGCGACGAGCCCGCCTATCGCCTTGTTCCTGCCGCTGACCCTGCGCCGGTGCGTGCTGCTCATCGCGTGCCTGCCTTAGCTGTACGGGGGTGGGGGTGCGGCAGCACGCTAGCGATCCGGAACCCGGCAAATGGGGCACCAGTACCGGCGGTTGAGGTTCTTATGGAGGGCTTAAGGAAGCCATCGGAACGGATTAAAGGTAGAGACCAATCCCGAAACGATGAGGTCCCACCCGACTACACAGCGGCACCGGACCCGGCGTCGGCCCCCCGCTTCCGACCACGCCGCACCCCGCCCCGGTGCCCGCGCCGCACAGCCCCACCGGACCCGGGCCCCCGCCCGTCCAGCTGCACCCAGATCCGCACCTCGGTCCCCCCGAGCACGGAGGACCCGATGCGCACATCACCGCCGGTCGACTCGGCGAGCCGACGGACGATGTCGAGCCCGAGCCCGGTGGACCCGTCGCTGCCGGAGCCCCGCCCACGGGCCATCGCGGCGTCCGGGTCCAGAATCCCGGGCCCCGCATCCGATACGAGCACGATCACGGCGTCCTCGCCGCTGTGCACGTCGACGGCGAAGGCGGTGCCTTCGGGCGTATGCCGAAAGACATTTCCGAGCAGCGCATCGAGCGCGGCAGCCAGCTCCCCCCGGGCCACGGGGATACGCACAGGCCGGTCGACGCCGGCAACGCGCACCTTGCGCCCCTCGTCCTCGGCGAGCGCGGACCAGAAGTCCATGCGCTCACGGATGACCTCGGCGGCATCGCACCCGGCACCCGGCCCCGCGGCGGCGGTCTGCGGCTTGGCGTCGCGGGCGGTACGGATGATGGTGTCGACCTCGCGCTCCAGTTGCTCGACGGCGGCACGGGTCTGCTCGGCGGCGGCGCCCTCCCCCAGCGAGACGGCGTTGAGCCGCAGAACGGTGAGGGGCGTACGCAGCCGATGGGAGAGGTCGGCCGCCAGCTCCCGCTCGTTGGCGAGCAGTTGAACGACCTGATCGGCCATGGAGTTGAACGCGACGGCCGCCAGCCGAAGTTCCGTGGGCCCGTCCTCCGGAACACGCGCCCCGAGCTTCCCCTCGCCCAGATCGTGCGCGGCGGAGACGAGCCGCCGGGCGGGCTGCACCATGCGTACGCCGAGCCGGTCGGCGACGGCGACGGACCCTATGACGAGGGCGATGCCGACGCCGGCCAGGACGAGCCACGCGGTGGCGACGCCGTTGGTGACCTCGGACTCCGGCACGAACACCTCGACGACGGCGATGCCGGCGCTGACGGCGATGGGCTGGAGCCACACGGACCCGCCGGGCACATCGGCGACGGTGGCCTGCCGGAGGCCGACGTGCCCGTCACCGGCGCGGGACGTGCCGACCTGGATCGCCGGGGCGCCACCGGAGGCCGGGATGTACACGGCCATGCGGCCGTCGGCGCCGGCCTCGGTGGAGGCGACGGCGCGGGTCAGTTCGTCACGGTCGGTGGTGATGGAGAGGGTGGGCCCGATCGCGGCGGCGGTCCGCTCGGCGTTCGAGAAGGCGCGGTCCCTGGCCATCTCCTTGATGACGAGGCCGAGAGGAACCGCGAAAGCGACGACAACCATGGCCGTGACGGCGAGGCACACCTTGACCAGGGCCCACCTCATGCCGGCCCGCCCTCCGGCCGCGGCGGCTCCAGCTTCACGCCGACGCCCCGCAGGGTGTGCAGATAGCGCGGCCGGGCGGCCGTTTCGCCCAGTTTCCTGCGCAGCCACGACAGATGCACGTCGATGGTCTGATCGTCGCCGTACGACTGCTGCCACACCTCGGCGAGGAGTTCCTTGCGGGGTACGACGACGCCGGGCCGGCCCGCGAGGAAGGTGAGCAGGTCGAACTCGCGCCGGGTGAGATCGAGCCGCGCCCCGTCCAGCTCGGCCTGGCGCCGCAGCGGGTCTATCGCGAGGCCGCCGACCTGAAGGAGGCGCGAGGGCGGCTCGGCGGCGGCGCTGGAGCGCGCGCGGCGCAGCACGGCGGCCATGCGGGCGGACAGGTGCTCGGGCGAGAACGGCTTGGTGAGGTAGTCGTCGGCGCCGTCGTTGAGGAGCCGGACGATCTCGGTCTCGTCGTCGCGGGCCGTGGCGATGATCACGGGTACGTCGGTGATGCCGCGCAGCATCTTCAATGCCTCGGATCCGTCCAGATCGGGCAGACCGAGGTCGAGAATGACGACGTCGAAACGGAAATGGGCGACCTCGCGCAGCGCCTCCAGGGCCGTGCCGACGCTCCGTACGGTGTGGGAGGCCTCGGTCAGGTGCCGGATGAGGGCCGAGCGCACGAACTGGTCGTCCTCGACCACGAGCACACTTGCCATGGGCGGCACCGTACGCCATACGGTGGACCCCGGTCCTCCTTCCGCCCAGGTCCGGGGCAACCCCGGTCCCCCCGGGACACGTGTGGGGCGGGTGCGGCAGTATGGCCGCGATGCACCCCATGCGCAGAGGACTTGTTCACACGGCGGCCTGGCTGCTGGCCACCGGCGCGGCCGTCACGCTGTCGTGGTGGGGCGTGCACACGGTGATGGCGGGCACGGCGTACGACCCGCCGCGTGCGGTGCCGATCGCCGCGGGAGCGGTGGAGGCGCGGTCGTCGTCGACGCACCGCCCGGAGCCGTCACCGTCAGGGTCTCCGTCCCGCTCCGCATCGCAGAAGCCGTCACACTCCCCTGGCTCGGCCACCCCGTCCCCGAGCCGCCCGGCGAATCCGAGCACCTCCGCGAAGCCGCCCGCGTCTCCGTCGGCGTCCGGCACGGTGAAGGGCTACGCGACGGAGGGCGGCCGTGCCGTGTTCGACCTGGGCAAGGATTCGGCGACGCTGGTGTCTGCGACACCCGCGGCCGGCTGGTCGGTGCAGGTGTGGAAGGACTCGACGTGGATCAGGGTGGAGTTCACCTCGGGCACGGACAAGGTCTCGGTGTTCTGTACGTGGCACGACCACGCGCCGAGTGTGGAAGTCGCCAAGTACTGAACGTCTACCGGAAAACGGAAGGCGGAGGAGCGGGCGAAGCGACGGCATCCGAGTCGCTGACGGCACCGGCTCCCCCGGTGAAGTCCGAGAGGGACCTGCCGTGTTCGACGCGGGCGGGGTGCGGATCACCGGCCGCGCGCCGGGTCAGTTCGGCAACGGGCAGCACCCGGCCGGAGGCGACAAGCACGGCGTTGCCGAAACGCTTGCCGCGCAGGACGGCCGGGTCGGCGACGAGAGCGAGCTCGGGGAAGACGGCCGCGGCGGTGGCGATCTGACCGCGCAGATGCGCGAGGGGCGGCCCGTCGGCGAGGTTGGCGATGTAGCAACCGTCGGGCTTGACCACACGGCGTACCTCGGTGAGGAACTCGGTGCTGGTGAGGTGCGCGGGCGTACGCGCTCCGCTGAACACGTCGGCTATCAGGAGGTCGGCCCAGCCGTCGGGGAGTTTCGCGAGACCCTCGCGGGCGTCACCGGCGCGGACGCGTATCCGGGAGCCGGGGTCCAACGGCAGTTCGCGGCGCACCAGTTGGATGAGCGCCTCGTCGCGCTCGACCACTTGCTGGGTGGAGCGGGGGCGGGTCGCGGCGATGTAGCGGGCGAGGGTGAAGGCGCCGCCTCCCAGGTGCACGGCGTGCACGGGGCGGCCCTTGTCCACGGCGAGGTCGATGACATGGCCGATCCTGCGCTGGTACTCGAATTCGAGATGCCCGGGATCGCCGAGATCGACATGCGACTGAGGGGCACCGTCCACGAGCAGCGTCCAGCCGCGCGGCCGGTCCCGGTCGGGCATCAGCTCGGCGAGCCCGCCGTCGACGGCCTCGACGACGGCCTCCCGGCCGCCACGGGCCGCTCCGGCCTGCTTGTTCTTTGCCCTTGACCTTGCCATCCGTCCATTATCGACGGGCGGCGGCCAGTCGGCCCAGCGGCCGCCGAGCCAGGGTCCACAGGCGCCCGGCAGGCGGCCTCAGCGGCAGTTGTCCGCGGCTTCGATCATGCGGGCCGCCTCGCCGAGCGCCGCCCTCAGGACCGTCGGGTCGGTGACGAGCTCGGCCTCGCCGGGCGGGAGCAGCCAGCCGCCGCCCTCCACGGGGGCGGGCGGCACGGGGCCCGCACCGAGGTCGCGCTCCAGCGAGGGCGACGCGGGGGTGTGGGTGCAGGCGCTGCCGGGGACGTCCCAGCCGTCGGCGGTGCCGGGCGGCACGAGGAACCCGAGGGTGTCGCAGTCCCCGTCGTGCAGGACCGGGCCGACGGCCTCGGTGGCGCCGCGGCGCAGGATGTCGACCGCTTCGAGGCCCTGCCGGGCCGGGACGGTCACCACGTCGCAGGACGTGCTGTCGCGGGGTGGCGCGCTGTGGTCCTGGGTCGGCCGGTGCCGCGCCGTCGAAAGTGATGCCTCCAACACGTCAGCCCCTCCTCGCTCTCGCGTACGGGTTGCACGACCGGAACGCGACCGCTCCGGCCCCGCAAGGTTCAACGCCCGTAAGCGTCAACAGCTACGGCGGTACGCCGCCGCAAAGGATGGCACTTCATGGCGGATGCGGGGTGAGATATCCGGTTTGTAGCCAAACACTGCGTGTCGGGGTCGTTACAGCAGGTACCTTCGTGCCCCGTCGGAACAGGGGTTGCACCAGGGCCCACAGAGACCCAACTCCCCGGTGATCCGGCACGGTTCGCACGAGAGGGCCCGGTCATGACGCCGTCACCGGTGGCATCGTCAGCGCAGTCCCCGCGGCCGAATCTCGCCTTCAGGCGGCTGCGTGGGCAGCGCTCTCCCGGCGAGTTCGCGGCCGCGGTGCGAAGGGCCGCCCGGGAGATCGGCGAGCGGGTCAGCTGCGACGCGCGCTACATCGGGCGGGTGGAGGCCGGCGAGATCCGCTGTCCCAACTACGCGTACGAGCGGGTGTTCCTGCACATGTTCCCCGGGCGCTCACTCACGGACATGGGGTTCGCGCCCCGCTCGGCCGTACGCGGCCGGGCGGCGCGCCCCGCAGATCCCGTACCCCTCGCGCACACCGAGTTCGAGTACCCGCACCACGACGAGGAGAGCGACGTGCGGCGTCGCGCATTCATGACCGGAGGGACGGCCACCGTGGCCATCGCCTCCCTGGCGCCCCTGGGCATCGCGGCCGACGGCACGGCAGCCCACGCGGCGAAGTCGACCGCGGCGGGCCACGGCGGGCGTGCGGCGCCCCAGGCCGGTGTCGGCGCGGTCGAGGAGGCCATCCGCCGGATCCGGCTGCTCGACGACCGGCACGGCGCCGACGGGCTCTACAAGAGGGCCGCGGCCCCGCTGCGTACGGCGTTCGCGCTGCTCGACGCGGGGACGGCGGCGCCCGGCACGGCCGAGCGGCTCCAGGCCGGGGCGGGTGAACTGGCCATCTCCGTCGGCTGGTTGGCGCACGACTCGGGCCGCTTCGACGACGCGCGCTCGCACTATGCGGAGGCGCTGGCCACCGCGCGCGTGGCGGGCGACCCGGCTCTTGAGGCGCACGCGTTCTGCAACACGGCGTTCCTGGCGCGGGA
Organism: Streptomyces sp. NBC_01003; assembly: GCF_045162695.1. NCBI lineage: Bacteria > Bacillati > Actinomycetota > Actinomycetes > Kitasatosporales > Streptomycetaceae > Streptomyces > Streptomyces sp. NBC_01003. The sequence goes on along the minus strand of NZ_CP108707.1, from coordinate 6,370,288 downwards.
CGCCGGGCGGCCGAGGGAGGCGGTGCGGGCGGCGCAGGCGGCCACGCGCGTCGCGGCCCAGCTGGCCTCGCCGAGACTGCTCTCGCTGCTCGCGCTGCGCGAGGCCGGCGGCTGGGCGGGGCTCGGGGACCGTACGGGGTGTGAGCGGGCGCTGGCCCGGGCGCAGGCCCTCTTCGCGCGCGGGCGGTCGGACGACGACCCGGAGTGGATGACGTTCTACGGCGAGGCCGAGCTGGAGGGCCTGGAGGCGCAGTGCTACTCGGCGCTGGGCGACTGGACCCGCGCCGCCCGGCACGCGCGCCGCGCAGCCGCCCTCCAGGACCCGCACTTCACCCGGAACATCGCCCTGTACACGGCGGAGCTGGCCGACGACCTCGCGCGCGCCGGACAGCCCGACGAGGCCGCGTCCGCGGGGATGCGGGTCCTGCACCTGCTGACCGAGGTCCAGTCGTCGCGCATCCAGTCGATGCTGGCGACCACCGCGCGCGTGCTCCTTCCGCACCGCAGGGCGTCGGGCGTCTCGGCGTTCCTGGAGCAGCACGCCTCGGCACCGCGCACGGCGTGAGCCCTACCGACGCCGCTGCCGCCTAGGGTCTTGGTTTGGATCAGGCCGGATCAGGGAGCGGGGTCATGGGGGTCCCCCCTGCTCGAGCGCAGCCGAGAGCTTGGGGGAGTCGGCGACTGACGACAACGCCGCGAGGTACGGCACCAGACCCCGCGAGCCCGGCGTGATCCGAACGAGAGGCCCTAGGGAGTGTCCGGCGGTCAGGCGCGACCCCGGCCATGATCCGCCGGACACCCCCTAGCCCTCGTGGCCCGCGAGGTGGCCGATGTCGTTCCACGACTCGATCGCCGGATCCCCGTAGGCCCAGCCGAGGACCGACAGGGACGTCGGGTTGAGGCGGATGCGGGCCGCGAAGTCGAGCGGGAGGCCCAGCCAGCGCGCACCGATGGAGCGCAGCATGTGGCCGTGCGCGAACACCAGGGCGTCGCGGTTCTCGGATCTGGCCCAGGCGACGACCTCGTCGGCGCGCGCGGTCATCTGCTCCAAGGTCTCGCCCTCGGGGACTCCGTCGCGCCAGATGAACCAGCCGGGGCGCCGCTCCTGGATCTGGGCGGGGGTCAGCCCCTCGTACGCGCCGTAGTCCCACTCCATGAGCGTGTCCCACTCGGTGGCCCGGTCGCCGAAGCCGGCGAGGTCGCAGGTCTCGCGCGCGCGGGAGAGCGGGCTGGTGCGCACCTCGGCCCCGGGGAGTCCGTCGAGGGGCGACCGGTGCAGCCGTTCACCGAGGAGTTTCGCGCCGCGCCGTCCCTCTTCGAGGAGGGGGATGTCGGTCCTGCCGGTGTGCCGCCCGGACAGTGACCATTCCGTCTGTCCATGCCGGGCCAACAGGATGCGCGGTGCCATGGGTGACCTTTCCGAGGGCGGGTGAAAAGGGCTGCCATGTACCGATAAGTCAGGCCAGGCGCGCCCGTTCGTTCCATCATCGCTCACCCGGGATTCAGGCAACCTCCCGGGTGATCGTTGCGTCTTCGTGGGTCGGAGGCGCCCCTTTCAGGCGGACACATACACCGTAAAGTGAGCCACATGGCCACGGGCCGCCGTACACGGAGTTAAGGGGGAGCGGCCGGATGTCGCAGACCGAGGCACCGCCCACTGCGGCGACGGAGGGCGACCGGCTGCGCTGGTGGACCGAACTGCCGGTGATATTGCTGGTGTACGCCGCCTATTCGGCGGGCCGGCTCATGGTGCGCGGGGAGGTGTCGAACGCCGTGGACCACGGCCTCGCGATACTCCGGGCCGAGAAGGCACTCCATCTCAACCTCGAACACCCGCTGAACCGTCTCTTCACCTCCGAGGCCTGGATCGGTGTCCCCGCCGACTTCTGGTACGCCTCACTGCACTACCTCGTCACGCCGGGCATCCTGATCTGGCTCTTCCGCCGCCGCGCCGTCCACTTCCGCGCCGCCCGGACCTGGTTGATGACGTCCACCCTGATCGGCCTGATCGGCTTCGCCCTCGTACCGACCTGCCCGCCGCGCCTGCTCTCCCCCGGCCACGGCTTCGTCGACACCATGGCCCAGTACAGCTCGTGGGGCTGGTGGGGCGGCCAGGCGAGCGCCCCGCGCGGGCTCGGCAGCATGACCAACCAGTACGCGGCGATGCCCAGCCTGCACGTCGGCTGGGCGGTGTGGTGCGGGGTCATGCTGTGGCGCCACGGCCGTACGCCGCTGGTCAGGGCGGCCGGTGTCGCCTATCCGCTGATCACCGCCTTCGTGGTGATGGGCACCGCGAACCACTACTTCTTCGACGCGCTCGCCGGGGTCGCCGTGATGGGCCTCGGCTTCCTGGTGAGCCGGCGCGTGACGCGGGCCGCGGACCTCGTGCGGGCCCGGGTGCGCAGCGCGCCCGTGGCCGGTTCCGCACGGCCCGGCCACACTTCTCCCGCCCCGGCCTCCACGGCGGCGTCCTCGATTGTCAGTGGGGAGTGCCAGACTTCGGCGGGTGAGCGAATTCCCCGACAGCGCAAGGTCAGTGCAGGACCGGGCGGCGGCCCGGGTGCCCGCTCCTCCGACGCGGGGGACGGCACTGCGGATTGGGGCCTCCCCTGCTCGAGCGAAGCCGAGAGTTTGGGGAAAGCTCGCTGAGCTGCGTGGCGCCGACATACCGCCACGGGCGCTCGACGCGCGGGCGCTGGCCGCGCTCGCGGCGAACCCCGGGTGCCGGCGGCGCGCGCTGCTCGACGGGGCGGGCGTCGACAAGGCGCGGCTCGCGGACGCGCTCGGGGCGCCGTCCGGATTCGGCCAGTCGCAGTTCGCGTTCATGCGGGGGAACGCGTTCGAGGCGAAGGTCAAGGCCGACGGGGGCGCGGAGCTGCTCCGGCTCGTGCACGAGCGCATGGGCGGCGGGCCCGCGCCGGTGCCGGGCGAGGCCCGTACGCCGGATCTGACGGCGGTCGGACCCGAGGGCCGCACGGCCCGTACGGCGCTCGCGCTGCGCGAGGCGACGGCGGAGGCGGCCGGTTCCGGCGCCTGGACGTTCCTCGAGCACCCGATGCTCGCGCTCGACGTCGCGGGCACCCCGGCCTTCCTCGAACCGGACGCGGTGGTCGTGCACCCCGACGGGACGTGGACGGTCGTCGAGATCAAGTCCTTCCCGATGATCGACGGCAGCGCGGACGCGGCGAAGGTCGGCGCCGCGGCCCGCCAGGCCGCGGTGTACGTGCTGGCGCTCGAGCGGGTAGCCGGGCACCTGGACCCGGCGCCCGAGGTCAGGCACCGGATCCTGCTCGTCTGCCCCAAGGACTTCAGCAACCTTCCGGCGGCGTCCGCCGTCGACGTACGCAAGCAGCTGTCGGTGACGCGGCGGCAGCTGGAGCGGCTCACCCGCATCGAGGACATCGCGGACGCGCTGCCCGAGGGAACCTGCTTCGACGTCACGCGGCCCGCGGAGGAACTGACGGCAGCGGTCGAGTCGGTGCCCGCGACGTACGCGCCGGAGTGCCTGGCCGCGTGCGAGCTGGCGTTCCACTGCCGCGACCGGGCCCGTGAGGAGGGCGCGGTCACCGCGCTCGGCCGCGGCCTCCGCGCCGAGCTGGGCGGTCTGACCACGGTCGACGAGGTCCTCTCGGCGGCCCACGGCCACTCCGGCGATCCGCTGGACCCGGCGGTCGCCGCGCTGCGCCGGGCAGCGCGGCTGCGGGCCGAGGCGCTCGGCACGCGCGGAGAGGCGGCGCCGGCATGCCGCTGATCAACGATCTGGCCCGTCTCGAGGCCGTGCGGAGCGGGCGCGCCCAGCCGGTCGCGACCGTGCGGCACCGCCATCTGTCGCAGCGGCCCCTAGTCCTGGTCCCGCTCATCACGGCCGGTGAGGCGGGTGCTCCGCTCGGCGCGCTCGTCGGCACGGAGCGCACCTCGCCCCGGCTCCTCGTGGTGCCGCAGCCCCGCGACCGCGACCTGCGCTTCGCGTTCCTCGCCGAGCTGGCGGGGATCGTCCTGCCGTACGTCGACGGGTTCGCGGCCGACGTCGAGGCCGCCGAGCGCGCCGAGACGGACCCGACGACCGGAAAACGGGTCAAGGTGGAGGTCGAGCTGTGCGCGGACGCGCCCCAGCTGATCCTGCCGAGCCGGTCCGGCATCGAGTTCGTGCGGCTGCTCGGGCGCTCGATGCGGTTCCGCCGCACCGCCGAGCAGGAGCCCGAGGCGCCCTATCCCGCCCCGCCGCACGTCCCGCTCCTTGGCCGCTGGCTGACGCACTTCGGGGAGCGGGCCAGAGTTCCCGGTTCCGCGCTCCTGCTCGCCATGACGGACCTGCTGTCCCGGCACTGGGCGACGGGCCAGTCCACTCTGGAGGACCAGCATCTGGGCGCGCTGCTCGCCTGGATCGAGGCCCCGGAGGGCACGTCGGGCGCCGAGGCCGCGCTCCGCGCCGAGCTGGCCCGGGACAAGGACGGCCAGCTCGTCTGCCCGCCCGCGGGCCCGGCCACCGACCCCGCGTTCGACAACAAGCTGCTGGCGCCCGCGATCGAGCGCTACGACAAGGCCCGCACACTGCTGGCCGCCGCCGAGGACGGCATCGAGGCGGACGCGAGGCTCGCCGCTCTGACGGCGGCCGAGCGCGACATCCACGCACTCGTCGAGAGCCGCACCCGGCCCACGTGGGACGCGGTGTGGCGCGGCCTGGACGCGCTGTGCACGCTCCCCGAGGGGCCGCGCGCCGCGGAGCGCTGGACGCGCGACCGCTGGTCGTTCACCGGCCACCGGGACCGCGTCGCCGCGGGCGAGCCGCCGCAGCCGCGACGCGACGACGCGGTGACGGCGGCCAACAAGCTGGCGACGCGCGAGCGCGAGCAGGCCAGGCTGGATGCGCAGGAGGCGCTCGACGACCCGCTGGTCATGGCGGGCCGCCGGCTCACCGGGGAGGCGTTCGCGGGCGAGGTGACGGAGTCGGTCCCGGCGTACAACGAGAAGAACCGGCCGCGCCCCCTGATCACCGTCCGCACCGACGACGTGCCGCATCTCGGCGAGCGCACGAAGGTGTACCGCTCGCTCGACGGCAAGCCTCAGTCCGCGGAGTTCGTGTCGTACGACGCCGAGGGCGGGGTCGTCCTGCGCGTCCTGGACAAGATGGGCCGCGGCAAGGAGCCGGAGCCGGGATCCGTCCCGGAGAAGGGTGACCAGGTGTGCTTCACGCTCTTCGAGCACGAGCAGCGGGGCGGTCCGAAGCTGCCGGACCCGGAGGAGACGCCGTGGACGCACGGCGGCCCGCCGCGTACGGACAGTTCGGGTGTGCCGGTGCCTGAGGCGCCGGACGCCGTGACCACGGAGGATCTGCTGTGACGGCCGCACCGCATGCGCTCGGCCGCTCCGGCACGAGCGGCGACACCCCGTTCGACCCGGGGGCGGCGGCCGGCCGCGCCACCGACGACATCCTCCGCGACACCCTGCACGGCACGGCCCGCGGCATCGTCGTGGACTCCCCGCCCGGCGCCGGGAAGTCGACGCTCGTGGTCCGGGCCGCGCTCGAACTGGCCGAGGCGGGCCGCCCGTTGATGGTCATCGCGCAGACGAACGCGCAGGTCGACGACCTCGTCCTGCGCCTCGCCGAGAAGAACCCCGAGCTGCCCGTCGGGCGCCTGCACAGCAGCGACCCCGACCCGTACGACAAGGCGCTCGACGACCTGGCGAACGTGCGCAAGTCGACCAAGGCCGGTGATCTCGCGCCGTTGCCGGTCGTCATCTCGACGGCCGCGAAGTGGGCGCACGTCAAGGACATCGCCCCCTGGCAGCACGCCATCGTCGACGAGGCGTACCAGATGCGCTCGGACGCGCTGCTCGCCGTGGCGGGCCTGTTCGAGCGGGCGCTTTTCGTGGGCGACCCGGGCCAGCTGGACCCGTTCGCGATCGTCGGGGCCGAGCAGTGGGCGGGCCTGTCGTACGACCCGTCGGCGTCCGCCGTGACGACGCTCCTGGCGCACAATCCCGAGCTGCCGCAGCACCGGCTCCCGGTCTCCTGGCGCCTCCCGGCGTCCGCCGCGCCGCTGGTCTCCGGCGCGTTCTACCCGTACACGCCGTTCCGCAGCGGCACGGACCACGGCGACCGCAGCCTGGGGTTCGAGGTCGCGTCCGACGGCTCGGGCCCGGACCGGGTGATCGACGAGGCGGCGGAGTCGGGCTGGGGCCTGCTCGAACTCCCGGCGAGGCACACGCCCCGCACCGACCCCGAGGCCGTACGGGCCCTGGCTCAGGTGGTACGGCGCCTGCTGGACCGCGGCGGGGCCACGATCTCGGAGCGCGGCCCCGACCCGTCCCCCCTCACGGCGGACCGCATCGCGGTCGGCACGGCGCATCGCGACCAGGCCGCGGCGGTGCGCTCGGCGCTCGCGGACCTCGGCGTCACGGACGTCACCGTGGACACGGCGAACCGGCTGCAGGGCCGCGAGTTCGACGTCACGGTCGTCCTGCACCCGCTCTCGGGCCGCCCCGACGCGACGGCGTTCCACCTGGAAACGGGCCGCCTCTGCGTCCTGGCCTCCCGCCACCGCCACGCGTGCATCGTGGTCTGCCGCGCGGGCGTCCCGGCCCTACTGGACGACCACCCGTCGACGGAACCGGTCCAGCTGGGAGTCACGGTGAAATTCCCGGATGGCTGGGAGGCAAATCACGCGGTACTGGCCCGCCTCGCGGAACACCGGGTGGGGTGGACGCCTTGAGGTGGGAGGGCGCTCTTGCGGGCCTGCGGAGAATAGAAGGTGGCCCCGGCGGCGACGTGGGGCTGCACACCGTACGAGGAGGAACATCATGGCCGAGCCCGAGCGGGCCCGTACCGAGAGGCGGATGCGTCCGGCCCCGCTGCTCTTCGAGCCGGCCGAGGCCGCCGCGGACCCGGAGCACTTCTTCGACCTGGAGGCGATCGAGGACCCGCGCGAGCTGCTTGCCCGCGCGACGGAGCTGACGCTCGCGTTCCGCGCCGCGACCGACCGGTCCGTGGAGTTCCAGGCCCTGGCGGCGGCCCAGCTCGCCGACCCGCGCCGCTTCGACCGCCTGACGCCCGCGGCGATCGCCGAGCGGGCGCAGTGGACCGAGGACTACGCGAAGAAGATGGTCGAGTTCGGCCGCGACCTGATGCGCGGGCCGGCCGAGAACCGGCCGTAGCGGAACGCGGGAGCAATGCAACCGCACCCGTAAAGATCATTTGGCATATGCCAGGGGGCAAGATACTCCACCCCGCCCCCTCCTGTCCCCATTTCCGGCAACCCTGGGAAGTCGCGCGGTCACGGCAGGTAGATGTAAGTGCTATGAGCGCCACACACTCTCAGAACAGCGCCGGCCGGCTGACCCGGTCCGACCGATTCGACATCGCGGGCGCAACCCGGGAGGGTGCCGCCTGGCTGGCCTCGGCGGGAACGTATCCGCGCAGCACCCTCGCGTTCTGGGAGTCACGGCCGGACGCCCCCGTGGTGCTGCCCTGCGGTACCGCCTTCGACGTGGTGAACGTGCCGTCGATGTTCGGGCGCCGGATGCTGGACGCGCTCTGGGAGGACGGCCCCGGCTCCGGCCCGGTCGCCGCGCACCGCGGACGCATGCTCCTGTTCACGGCCCCCGGCACCGCTCAGCGGCTGCCCTCGCTCCTGGAGTGGGAGGAGTGGGGCCCGGCGGTGCCGCCGCTGCTGTGCCACGGAAGCGGCGACGCGGTGACCGTCCCGGCGCCGGCCGGGGGCACCGGCCACGCCGGGGGACCACGCGCCGACTCGCGCTGGGTGGTCGCCCCCGACACCCGCCACCCATGGCTGCCGGGACCCGAGGTACTCCTCTGGGCCTGCGTCCGCGCGGCCCGCGCGAGCGCCAAACCTTCAGTGCGGATATCGATTTTTCCTGGCCCGGATCAGGATGCTAAGGTCTACGACGTCAGCAGGCGCCGCTAGCTCAGTTGGTTAGAGCAGCTGACTCTTAATCAGCGGGTCCGGGGTTCGAGTCCCTGGCGGCGCACAGACACGGTGAATGCCCTCCACGCGAGTGGGGGGCATTCGCTATTTACCGGCCCGCCCCGACTCAGCGAAGGCGGCTGGGGGTCCGGGGGTCATCCCCCGGGAAGACACAGCATCAGCGGGTCCGGGGTTCGAGTCCCCGGTGGCGCACAGAAGGTAAGAAGCCCCTCGCGAGAGTGGGGGCCTTCGCTGTTGCCGAGCCCGCCCCGACTCAGCGAAGGCGGCCGGGGATCCGGGGGGCACCCCCCGAGAAGACACAGCATCAGCGGGTCCGGGGTTCGAGTCCCCGACGGCGCACAGACACAGCGAAGGCCCTCGCGAGAGCGAGGGGCGTCTTGCGTATGCCGGTGCCTTCCCGGAAGGCGTTCAGCCCTTGCCCACACCCACCTTCACCGTCCAAGACCCCGACCGCGTACGCCCCTCGACCTTGATCCGTACGTTCTCGCCCGGCACCCTGTAGCTCTCGCCCACCCGTACCGGTGCGTCCGCGAGCGCCGGGTACACCGAGTCGCCGAAGCACGCGTCCGTGTCGGGGTGTGCGTCGAGCACCTCGACCGGGCCGCTGCCGGAGGCGGTCTCGCTGCGCACCCGGTAGACGAGGATGCCCTCGGAACACGTCGCCGCGTCGTTGCCGTCGGCGCTGCGGGCCTCCAGGGCGATCGCGCTGTCCTCCCCGGTGCGCACGACGGCCAGCTTCGTCCCGTAGCCCGCGCCGAACGGCGCCCCGTTGGTTCCGGGCGCCGCGCCCGGCCGCGCGGGCGCGGACGTCAGGGGTTCGAGGGTGACCCGCCGGCTGCTGGTCACGCACACCACCTGCCGCCGGTCCAGCCACCCCAGCTTCCACTTGTGCCAGCCGAGGAAGTCGGGCGCGAGCCCGAACTGACTGCCCATGACGTCCCAGTCACCGACATACGTGTCCCAGTCACCCTTGCCGTCGGTCGGCCGATGGTAGAGGTCCGGCAGGTCGAAGACGTGGCCCGTCTCATGGGCGAGGACGTTGCGGTCGGGCGGGTGCTGCTCGAAGACGGTGACGATGCGCTTGATGTCCGTACCGTCGGCCCGCATCGGCTTGTCGAAGTTGACGACCTTCGTGGCGTCCGAGTCGACGCCCGGGGCGTCGGGGTCGGCGATGAAGTAGACGACGTCGAACTTCCTGAAGTCGGTGTGCCGGTCGGCCGTGGCGAGGGCGTCGCGCAGATAGGCGCCGCGGTGCGCGGCGTCCCAGTCGCGCTCTATGGCGTACGAGGTCGAGCTGTGCGGCATGCGGAGCCAGCGGCGCTGCGGGTGCGGGACCAGGTGGAACTTCCCGTAGGAGGCCCGGTCGTAGAAGTCGCTGGTGGCGGGGAAGTAGTCGGCCGTGAGTTCCTTGGGGGTCGTCGTCGGCCGGGCGTCGGGGAAGGAGAGGAAGACCATCACCGCGTCGAGGGTCCTGACCGGGCGCGGATAGGCGCTGTTCCAGGTGTCGAGGCCCTCCGAGTGGTGGGCCGCCGTGCGCTCCAGCTTGCAGGGCCCCGCGTAGGGGGCGGAAATCGCGGGACCCGCGACCAGTGACGTGGCGGCCATGGCGGTGAGCGCGGTGAGGGCCGCACCGACGGTGCGCAGGCGCGGTCTCTCCACTCCCCCGGGTGGCAGCGGACGCGGCAAGTCGACCTCCGGATCGGGAAAGCGGGACACCCAACCCAGAGTGTGGGGATTTGTACTACTACGCCCTGTTTATCTGGCCCGGTCGGGTGAGGAGGCGACACCCCGGGCGGTCACAGAACGTCACGCGCGATCGCGGGAGGCCAGAAGCTGTGCCGGGCACGAGCAGAAACGATCTGCCGGCTACCCCGGGATGCCGCCGAACCGGCGGATCGGGCGGGCAAGGCTGGCTCGCGCCTCGGGGCTGCCTCTATGATCGGCACACTTTCCTGCGCGGGCCCGGCTGCGAAGGCCGTTCGCCACTCAGGCTGTGATGACCCGGGAGCAACCCTCCCGGACCCCCGGAACGACTGCACTGCGGGAGCTAGCGGTGAGCGGAATGTCCGAAGGGCCGACGACCGCGGCCGACGCGGCACCCGACTCCACCCGCCGCGCCGTCACGGAGAGTTCCGCAGCGGTGGCGGCGCCCTCGCACGCCCCTGCCCCCGACTCCGTACGCGCGGGCCAGGACGCCCGGGCCCACGAGGCGCTCGGCCTCGAACCCCCTCCCCCGCCGGCGTCCCCGCCCGCCCCGTACCTCTCGGCCTTCCTCGCCGCACCCCTGGCCCTGGCCGTCGTGGACCGCCAGGGCCAGGTGGTCACCGCCAACGCCGCGCTCGCCGCGATCCTCGGCGTGGAGGACCCCGGCGGGCTCACCGGACGCACGGCGGCGGAGCTCGTGGACCTGGCGTCCGACTCCCGCACCTGGCACACGTACCGCGAGGTGCTGCGCGGGCGGCAGGCGCGGCTGACGTGCACCCGCAGGATCAAGCACCCCGACGGGCACTCCGTGTGGGTCCAGGTCACCGTCTCGCCGGTGCCGGGCGGCCGTACGGTGCTGCTCTCCCTCGCCGACATCAGCGCCCGCCGTGAACTCCAGGCGCGGCTGCGGCACTTGCAGATGCACGACCCGGTGACCCGGCTGCCGAACCGCACGCTGTTCTTCGAGCGGCTCTCCGCCGCGCTGGAGGCGGGCGCGTACGACGGGGCGGGCAGCGGACGGATCGGGCTGTGTTACCTCGACCTCGACGGGTTCAAGGCGGTCAACGACTCACTCGGGCACGGCGTCGGGGACCGGCTGCTCGCCGCCGTCGCCGAGCGCCTCACGCGCTGCGCCGACCGGATCGGCTACGGCCGTGGGGCGGCGGCCCCGCTGGTCGCGCGGCTCGGCGGCGACGAGTTCGCGCTGCTCGTCGAGGACTCGGCCGGCACGGAACAGCTCTCGGCGCTCGCCGAATCGGTGCTCCGGGCGATCCAGGAACCGTTCGACCTGTCGGGGCAGCGGCTCGCCGTGTCGGCCTCGATCGGGGTCGTGGAGCGGCGCATGGAGGGCACGACGGCGACGGGCCTGATGCAGGCCGCGGACACCACGCTGTACTGGGCGAAGGCCGACGGCAAGGCGCGCTGGACGCTCTTCGACCCGGAGCGCAACGCGCACCGGATGACCCGACAGGCCCTGTCGTCGAGCCTGCGCCCCGCGGTGGAGCGCGGCGAGTTCGTCCTCGAGTACCAGCCGCTGGTGAATCTGGGCGACGGGGTGCTGCGCGGCGTCGAGGCGCTCGTGCGCTGGGATCACCCCCAGTTCGGAATGCTCACGCCGAATCGGTTCATCGGACTGGCCGAGGAGGACGGCTCGATCGTGCAGCTGGGCCGGTGGATCCTGCGTACGGCGTGCCGGCAGGCGCGCAGCTGGCAGCTGGAGCACCCCCGGACTCCGCCGGTCTATGTGAGCGTGAACGTGGCGGTGCGTCAGGTGTGGGACTCGGACCTGGTGGCGGATGTCGCCGAGGTCCTCGCGGAGACCGGACTCGCCCCGGAACTGCTGCAGTTGGAGCTGACCGAGTCGGCGGTGATGGGCTCGGCGGGCCGCCCCCTCCAGACCCTGCAGTCGCTCAGCGACATGGGCGTGCACATCGCCATCGACGACTTCGGCACCGGCTACTCGAACCTCGCATACCTGAGCAGGCTCCCGGTGTCGGTCCTGAAGCTGGACGGCTCGTTCGTGCGCGGATTCCAGTACGACGAAGGGGGCGAGCACGCGACCCCCGCGGACGCCGTGATCGTCGAGGCCATGGTGCAGCTCGCGCACCGGCTCGGCCTCACGGTCACCGCCGAGTGCGTGGAGACGGCGGCGCAGGCCGCGCGCCTGCGCCAGATCGGCTGCGACACGGGCCAGGGCTGGCTGTACTCGCGCCCGGTGGCGCCGGATCGTATCTCCGCGCTGCTGACGGCTTCCTGACGCCTCCCGACGGGTCGGGAAGGAACGCGGGGTGCCGCCTCCCCCCGTGCGAGGCGGCACCCGGTCGGCCGGGTCAGGCCTGCGGCAGCCCGTACGCGTCGGCGACGAGTTCGTAACTGCGCAGGCGGATCTCGGCGGTGTGGGCGTTGGCGGTGAGCATCAGCTCGTCGGCTCCGGTGCGCTTCTGCAGGTCGTCGAGGCCGGCGCGGACCTCGTCGGCGGTGCCGTGGATGACGTTCGAGTTCCAGCTGTCGACGAACTCCCGCTCCATCGGGCTGAATTCGTAACGCTCGGCCTCCTCGGGGGTCGGTACGAGGCCGGGGCGGCCGGTGCGCAGACGGACCATGTTGAGGGCGGCCGCGAGGACCTGGCGGCGGGCCTCCTTCTCCTCGTCCGCGGCGAGCGCGGAGACGCCGATGAGGGCGTACGGGGAGGACAGGACCGCCGACGGCTTGAAGGACTCGCGGTAGAGGTCGAGGGCCGGGACCGTGTTCTGCGCGGAGAAGTGGTGCGCGAACGCGAAGGGCAGGCCGAGGACGCCGGCGAGACGGGCGCTGAAGCCGGAGGAGCCGAGCAGCCAGATGGGCGGGCGGTGCGGGGACTGCACGCCGCCGGGGGACGTCGCCTGGACCGGGCCCGGGACCGCGTGGATGCGGGCGTAGGGATGGCCGTCCGGGAAGTCGTCGTCGAGGAAGCGGGTCAGCTCGGCGAGCTGCTGGGGGAAGTCGTCGGCGCCCTCGTTGAGCCGGTCCGTGCGGCGCAGGGCGGCGGCCGTCGCGCCGTCGGTGCCGGGGGCGCGGCCGAGGCCGAGGTCGATACGGCCCGGGGCCATCGCCTCCAGGGTGCCGAACTGCTCGGCGATGACCAGGGGCGCGTGGTTGGGCAGCATGACGCCGCCCGAACCGAGGCGGATGCGCTCGGTGTGGGCGGCGAGATGGGCCAGGATCACGGCCGGGGACGAGGACGCCACTCCGGGCATGGAGTGGTGTTCTGCGACCCAGTAGCGGTTGAAGCCGCGGTTCTCGGCCAGCTTGGCGATCTTCACGCTGGTGCGGAGGGCGTCGGTGGCGGTGCGGCCGGCGCCGACGGTCACCAGATCGAGGACCGAAAGGGGCACGGGGGCGGCGCCCTGGGCGGTTGCCCGGATCTCGTCGTTTCCGGCCACTGAGTCCTCCTGTAAGTACGGTGCTGTCTGCGCCCGGACTTAACGGAGGATGGCTCCGGTTTATTCCGGACACCTTGATCCGGACGCCGGACAAGCCTCAGACCTGCACCAGCGGCTCCTTCGTGAAGAGCGCGCCGAGCGCCGGCGCGTTCACCCGCCGCCCCGCAAGCCGCAGTGCCTCCCACACGGTGACCTGGTTGGCCGTCAGGACCGGCTTGCCCAGCTCCTGCTCCAGGTCACGGACGTAGGCCGCTGTGTGCAGGGCCGTGTCCGGCAGGAGCAGCGCCTGCGCGTCCGCGTGATCGCCCGCCTTCGCCATCGCCCTGACCTCCGGCCAGCCCCAGGTGCCGACCTCGGCCGCCGTGATGATGCCGCTGCCGCGCACCGAGACGACCTCGATGCCGCCCGCCTTCAGGAACGTACGGAAGTGCTCCGCCACGTCCTCCGGGTACGTCGCCGCGATGGCGACGCTGCGCGCGCCGACCTCCGGTACGGCGTGGGCGAACGCGAACGACGTACTGGAGGCGGGCAGGCCCGCGGCCCTGGCCAGGTCCCGCACCTGTTCGTGCGCGCCCTCCCAGCCGCGGACGAAGCTGCCGCTGGTGCACGCCCAGACGACCGCCTCGGCGCCGGACAGGCGCAGCTCCTCGACACCGGCGGCGAGCCGCTGCGGGGAGCCCATCTCGATCAGCGCGTCGACGCGGTGCGCGTCCTCACCGATGTCCGTGTGGACGACCGACAGCCTCACATCGCTGTCGATCAGCATTTCGATTCGCGGATAGTCGTCCTCGGCCGAGTGTCCCGGGTAGAGAAATCCGACTGCGGTCATGCCCACCCTTCCTGTTCTTCCGGCAGCTCATGGGCCGGTTCCTGCGGCATCTGCGGCAGCTCGGGGGCCGGCCAGTGGCGCGCCGACTCGTCGAGCAGCGCCTGATACGGCCCCACGGCACGGGTACCCAGCCTGCGCAGCGCTGCCCACACCGTGACCTGATTGGCTGAGATCACCGGGATCCGCAGCTCGGCCTCCAACTGCGGGATGACGTCGTACGTCGGCAGGTTCGTGCAGCTGATGAACAGCGCGTCGGCGTCCTGGCGGGCGGCGCCCCTGGCCATGTCGGCCACGTCCCGGTACGGCACCTTCCAGATGTGCCGGGTCAGGCCGAGGAAGGCGCGGCCCGTGACGGTGATGCCGGCCTCGGCCAGATACTCCTCGAGCGACTCGGTCACCGACCGCGTGTACGGGGTGACCAGGGCGATTCGGCGGGCGCCCAGCTCGGTGAGCGCTTCGAGGAGCGCTCCCGACGTGGTGACGGAGGGGCGTTCGCCCGACCGGAACATCGCCTCGCACATGGCGCGTTCGCCCGCGATGCCGCCGACGAAGCTGCCCGACGTACAGGCGTACGCGAGAACCTCTGGTTCGGCGGCGCTCAGCGCGCGCACCGCCTCGCCGAGGGTCTCGTGCTCACTGACCAGACGTGCCAGGTCGAGGCTGACCTCGACGGGCACGTACGGGGTACGGGTGAGGTGCAGTGACACCTCGTCTGGAACCCAGCGCCACAGCTCGCGGTCGAGGGCGAAGTCGAAGGGTGCGACGACACCGACACCGCGTTGCGGGTGCGGTCCGCCGAGGAAGGAGACGTCCATGACAGGCCCCAAGTCTCTTGAGACGTTCGAGACGATGCTGCGGAGAGCCGGCCGGCGGGCCGGGACGTCGGGACAGGGCGGGGGCAACGGAAAAGTGCCTCTGTTGACGAAGGTAGGTTCGGGTGCCAGCGTGGTCAATCCGCACTTTTTCCTACCAATGAAGCGGACCCTCGTTGCGAAACGGTTTCTGCCGATGACCGGCCCGATGACCGGCTCGACGACCAGCCAGATTCCCGGCCCGATGACCCCCAGTGCGCGGCCCGACGACCGGAGCGAACGTGTCTGAAGTGACTTTGCTGGTGCTCGACGACGACCCCCCGCCGCGCCTGGGCCGGCTCATGGGCCGGGCGCACGTCGTGCACGCCGACGAGTCGACGCTCGCCGCCCAACTCCCCTCGGCCGACGTGCTGCTGGTCTGGGACTTCCTGTCCGACGCGGTGCGCCGCGCCTGGCCGGGCGAGGGCCCTCGCCCGCGCTGGGTGCACACCGCGAGCGCGGGCGTCGACCGGCTGATGTGCCCGGAACTCGCCGCCTCGGACACGGTCGTGACGAACGCGCGCGGCGTCTTCGACCAGCCGATCGCCGAGTACGTGGGCGCGCTCGTCCTGGCCATGGCGAAGGACCTTCCGCGCACCCTCGCTCTCCAGGGCGAGCGCGAGTGGCGCCACCGTGAGACGCAGCGCGTCTCGGGCACCCGGGCCTGCGTGGTGGGTTCAGGGCCGATCGGCCGGGCGATCGTCGCGACGCTGAAGGCGCTCGGGATCACGACGGCGCTGGTCGGGCGCACCGCGCGGGCCGGAGTGCACGGGCCGGCGGACCTCGGGCGGCTGATGGCCCGCGCGGACTGGGTGGTGTGCGCGGCGCCGCTGACCGACGACACGCGCGGCATGTTCGACGCGCGGCTCTTCGGGATGATGCAGCCGTCCGCCCGCTTCATCAACGTGGGCCGCGGACAGCTCGTGGTCGAGGACGACCTCGCGGACGCGCTGGCCAAGCGGTGGATCGCGGGCGCGGCGCTCGATGTCTTCGAGCACGAGCCGCTGCCGCGGGACAGCGCCCTGTGGACGGAGCCCGGCCTGATCGTCTCCCCGCACATGAGCGGCGACATCGTCGGCTGGCGGGACGAACTGTCGCGCCAGTTCGTGGAGTTCTACGAGAAATGGGCGTCCGGGGAGCCGCTTCCGAACGTGGTCGACAAGAAACGTGGGTATGTCCCCGGACACTGACCGATCTGAATGATCACGTCCTGGATCGGCACTCCCGGACCGACCTGAGGAGAGCGGATGACCGAGCTCACCGAGCTGACCGCGGAAGCGCTCGTCGACGGCTACCGCAAGGGCGGGTTCAGCCCCGTCGATGCCACGCGGGCCGTCCTGCGCCGCATCGAGGAGGTGGATCCCGCGGTCAACGCCTTCGTGCGGCTCGACGCGGAGACCGCCCTCGCGCAGGCGGAGGCGAGCGCGGAGCGCTGGCGCAGAGGTGAGCCACAGGGCCTGGTGGACGGGGTCCCGGTGTCGGTGAAGGACATCCTGCTGATGCGCGGCGGGCCGACGCTGCGCGGCTCGCGCACGGTGCGGGCCGAGGGCGCGTGGGACGAGGACGCGCCGTCCGTGGCGCGGCTGCGCGAGCACGGCGCGGTGTTCGTGGGCCGTACGACCACGCCGGAGTTCGGCTGGAAGGGCGTCACGGACTCGCCGCTGTCGGGCGTGACCCGCAACCCGTACGACCTCTCGCGCACCTCGGGCGGATCGAGCGGCGGCAGCGCCGCGGCGGTGGCGCTCGGGGCGGGGCCGCTGTCCCTGGGCACCGACGGCGGCGGCTCGGTGCGGATCCCGGCGGCGTTCTGCGGGATCTTCGGCCTGAAGCCGACGTACGGGCGGGTGCCGCTCTATCCCGCGTCCGCGTTCGGGACGCTCTCGCACGTGGGGCCGATGACGCGGGACGTGGCCGACGCGGCGCTGATGATGGACGTGATCACCGGGGCGGACTGGCGTGACTGGTCGCAGCTCGGCCCGGTGGAGGGCGGTTTCCGCGACGGGCTGAGCGGCGGGGTGCGGGGACTGCGCGTCGCGTTCTCACCGTCGTTCGGCGGGCAGGTCGCGGTGCGGCCCGCGGTCGCGGCGGCGGTCCGCAAGGCCGTTGAGGGACTCGCGGGGCTCGGGGCGTACGTCGAGGAGGCCGATCCGGACGTCACGGACCCGGTGGAGGCCTTCCACACGCTGTGGTTCAGCGGGGCGGCGCGCGTGACACAGAACCTCTCGCCCGCGCAGCGCGCGCTGCTCGATCCCGGCCTGCGCGAGATCTGTGCGCAGGGGTCCGGGTACAGCGCGCTCGCCTATCTCGCGGCGGTCGACGTGCGGGCCGAGCTCGGGCGGCGGATGGGCCGGTTCCACTCGACGTACGACCTGCTGGTGACGCCGACGCTGCCACTGACGGCGTTCGAGGCGGGCGTCGAGGTGCCCAAGGGCTCGGGGCTGCGGCGCTGGACGGGGTGGACGCCGTTCACGTACCCGTTCAACCTGACGCAGCAGCCGGCCGCGACCGTCCCGGTGGGGGTGGACGCGGACGGGCTGCCGGTGGGGCTGCAGATCGTGGGCGCGCGGCACGCGGACGCGCTGGTCCTGCGTGCCGCGCACAGCCTGTACGAGGCGGGGATCGCCGGAATTCCGGCGCCTACGCTCGCCTGAAGGCAAGGGTCTCGCCCAGCGCGCCACCGCGCCACAGGTCCTGGCAGGCCTCGGCCATCCGGTCGAGGCCTTCCACGACCTGGCCCCAGACGATGCCGGGGACCCAGCCGACGTCGCCGTTGATCAGCAGGTTGTTGCGCTCGTAGAAGAGGGCGAGGTCGACGACGGCGGCGCCGGGCTTCAGCTCGGCGCCGGATTCATAGCCGTATGCCTGGGTCCCCAGTTCCGTACCAGAAAAGGAGAAATAGCAGAGGTCCCCCGGAATGGGGGTGATGGTCGGGTTCTCCAGGGGTGGTTCCCGGTCCGCGAATGCCGGGAAAAGGGCGTAGATCTCGTTGCGCGCGTATTTCGCGTGGTAGACGTCGGAGCCCAGTGGAAGCGCGTCCCACACCGCCGCGCAGGTCAGCGGAGCGCGGTCGTCGAGCAGCTTTGCCGTGCACTGAACTCCCCGCTTGGCGAGGGAGACTTCGATGTATCGGTCGGCCATGCCCTCCATGTTCAGCCCCATGGTCCCCCCTGGGTCAAGGGCGCCCCGCTCGCATCAGGGGCTTGAATTGATACGCATAGGTCGTGTCGAGTCGGGTAGCCGCGCGCCCATGGCTCCACCTATTTGGAATGTCACAGAAGGAACAAGAAGCCTAGGAAGCAACAGAAAGGGCATAGGCCGACGATCTCTGCTCATCGGTGCCACCGCTCTCGGCGCGGCCGGCGCCCTCGGGGCCGCTGGTTGCAGCCGCGTCCCGAACGGCGACACGCTCGCGCGGCTCCAGGGGCAGGGCACGGTGCGTCTCGGGATCGCCGGCGAGGTGCCGTACGGCTACATCGACGACAACGGCGAGTTCACCGGTGAGGCAGTCGAACTCGCCAAGGTCATCTTCAAACGGCTCGGTGTCGGCCATGTCCAGCCCGTCGCCACCGACTTCAGCTCCCTGATACCCGGCCTGCAGACCCAGCAGTTCGATGTGGTGTCGGCCGGGATGTACATCAACAAGGAGCGCTGCCAGCAGGTCATCTTCTCCGACCCCGAGTACCAGATGCTCGACTCCTTCATCGTCCGCAAGGGCAACCCGAAGGACCTGCACGACTACGCGGACTGCGTGAAGGCGAAGGCGAAGCTCGGCACGGGCACCGGCTACGCGGAGATCGCCTACGCGGTCGAGGCGGGCTACAAGGAGAGCGACATCGTCATCCTCCAGGACCAGGTCGCCGGCCTGAACGCCGTGGAGGCGGGACGCATCGACGTGTTCGCCGGCACCGCCCTCACCACGCGTGAGGTGACGAAGAAGAGCCGCAAGGCCGAGCACACCGAGCCGTTCGCGCCCCTGGTCGGAGGCAAGAAGCACGTCGACGGCGGCGGGTTCACGTTCCGCTCGAACGACACCGCGATGCGCGACGCCTTCAACAAGGAGATCCACAAGATGAAGGCGAACGGCGAACTCTTCCGCATCCTGCGGCCGTTCGGTTTCACGCATGCCGAGATGACGAAGCTGACCGCAGAGGAGCTGTGCAAATGACAGCGGGACTGTGGGAACACTGGGTCCTTCCGGGCATCTGGATCACGATCCAGCTGACCGTGTACAGCGCGGCCCTCGCGACCGTCGTCGCCTTCGGTGTGGGCACGGCCCGCACCCACAGGCTGTGGATCGTGCGCTTCGTCGCGGGCTTCTACACCGAGGTCTTCCGCGGCACGTCGGCGCTGATCCTGATGTTCTGGATCTTCTTCGTACTGCCGCAGCTCGCCGGCTGGTCGCTGGTCCCGATGTGGGCCGCGGTCCTGGCGCTCGGCCTGTCCTACGGCGCGTACGGCGCCGAGGTGGTGCGCGGCGCGCTGAACTCGGTGACGCCCGCCCAGCGCGAAGCGGGGGTCGCGCTGAGCTTCACCCCCTGGCAGCGGATGCGGCTGATCATGCTGCCGCAGGCCGTGCCGGAGATGATCCCGCCGTTCTCGAACCTGCTGATCGAACTCCTCAAGGGCACCGCTCTGGTCTCGCTGCTCGGCATCGGTGACGTGTCCTTCGCCGCGTACCTGGTACGCCTCGCCACCCAGGAGAGCGCCCAGATCTACGCGATCACCCTCGTCATCTACTTCGTGATCGCCTTCCTGCTCACGCGCGGGATGCGCGCGCTCGAGCGCAAGACCAAGGCCGGTATCGGCCAGCGCCCTGACCCGGGAATCGGCATCATGCGCAAGCTCAACATCCGTCAGACGACGGAGACCGCACCCGTTCCCACGAGCGCGGGAGGTGGCGGCGCGTGATCACCACCGCTTCCGACACCTGGGACTGGTCGGCCGTCGCCGACTTCATGCCGCACTTCTGGGACGGCGTGCTCGTCACGCTTCAGGCCCTCGTCCTCGGCTCGCTGATCTCCTTCAGCGTCGGCCTGATCTGGGCGCTCGCCCTCCGCGCACCGACGCGCTTCGTTCGCTGGCCGGTGGGCATCGTCACCGAGTTCGTCCGCAACACCCCGCTGCTCGTGCAGCTCTTCTTCCTGTACTTCGTGCTGCCGGAGTGGGGCATCCAGTTCTCCGCCCTGACCACCGGCATCGTCGCCATCGGCCTGCACTACTCGACGTACACCGCGCAGGTCTACCGCGCGGGCATCGAGGCCGTGCCCGTCGGCCAGTGGGAGGCGGCACGGGCGCTGAGCCTGCCGTACGGCAGGACGTGGACGGCGGTGATCCTGCCGCAGGCGATCCGCCGCGTGATCCCGGCGCTCGGCAACTACGTGATCGCGATGCTGAAGGACACCCCGCTGCTCGCCGGGATCGGCGTGCTCGAACTGCTGCAGCGGTCCCGCCTGGAAGCGGCCCAGACCTTCCAGTACACGGAGGCCCTCACGGTCGTGGGTGTCGCCTTCATCGTCATCGCCTACCCCTCCTCCCTCCTCCTCCGAGCCCTGGAGCGACGTCTTGTCCGCTGACCCGAACCTCCCCGTAGACCAGGCCAACCCCAAGGTGGACGGCAGCGAGCTGATCCGCTTCGACAAGGTCGTCAAGCGCTTCGGCGGGAACACCGTCCTCGACGAGCTCGACTTCTCCGTCGACTCCGGCAAGCACGTCACGCTGATCGGCCCGTCCGGCTCCGGCAAGACGACGATCCTGCGGCTCCTGATGACCCTGATCAAGCCCGACGAGGGCACGATCAAGGTCAACGGCGAGTTCCTCACGCACGAGGACCGGGGCGGCAAACTCGTCCCGGCCGGCGAGAAGCACATCCGCGAGGTCCGCAAGAACATCGGGATGGTCTTCCAGCAGTTCAACCTCTTCCCGAACATGAAGGTCCTGCGCAACATCATGGAGGCGCCGGTCACCGTGCTCGGCCTCTCCAAGGACGAGGCGGAGCAGCGCGCCCGCGAGCTGCTCGACATGGTCGGTCTCGGTGACCGCTGCGACGCGTACCCGACGCAGCTCTCCGGCGGCCAGCAGCAGCGCGTCGCCATCGCCCGCGCCCTCGCGATGCGCCCGCAGGTACTGCTCCTCGACGAGGTCACCTCCGCGCTCGACCCGGAGCTCGTCGCCGGCGTCCTGGACGTGCTGCGCGACATCGCACACACCACGGACATCACGATGCTCTGCGTGACTCACGAGATGAATTTCGCCCGGGACATCTCGGACCAGGTCCTGATGTTCGACGCAGGCCGGGTCATCGAGTCGGGGCCGCCGGAGAAGATCTTCAGCGATCCGGAGCACGAGCGGACGCGGGAATTTCTCAGCGCGGTTCTGTGACCACGACCGGTGAGGTCCGCTAAGTCCCGTGGTCCCGAACCTGGGGCATGACTTTGGCATATGCCAGGGTGGCGCGCTCCTGCTGACAGGCCCGGAGCGCGCCACCAAAGTCGCCAACGGGCGCCCCACAAAGGCCCCTTGACAGCTATCGTGGACCGAGGCCAGCTGTCCGGAACCGGTCCTTGCAGGGGGATGCCGTGGCGCTGAAGCACGAGCCGATCGCGCAGCACCAGTCGGTGCAGCACGCCCTTCGTGTGCTCGAAACCGTCGCACGACGCGGCGCCGGCGTCACCGACACCGAGCTCAGCAACGAGACCGGACTGCCCGCCGGCCGGCTCGCCCCACTGCTGCGCATGCTGCGCCGCGAGGGGTACGTGGAGCAGACCTCCGACGGCGCGTACGTCACGGGCGAGACGCTGACCGGCCTCGGCTCGGCGCAGGGCCGCGAGGACGCGCTCACCACGAGCCTCCAGCACACCCTCGACCGGCTGCGCGAGACCTTGGGCGCGGCGGTCTACCTCAGCCGGTACGTGGACGGCGAGATCCGCATCACCCAGCTCGCCCAGGGCCCCACGACCCCCGCGGTCAACGAGTGGGTGGACTTCCGCTCCGCGGCGCACGCCTGCGCGATCGGCAAGAGCCTCCTCGGCCAGCTCGACCTCAACGCGCGGCGCGACCACCTCTCCCGCCACAAGATGGCCCGCCTCACCTCGCGCACGATCACGAACGAGCGCGTCCTGCTCTCCAAGCTCGACGCCCAGCCGGCGACGGTGCCGGTCCTCGACCTCCAGGAGTACGCGGTGGGCACGGTGTGCGCCGCCGTCCCGCTCACGGCCGGCTCCTCAGTGGGCGCACTGGCCCTCTCGCTCCCCATCGAGCACGCCCACCGCCTGCACCACGCGGCAAACACACTGAACCGCGGAGCGGCCCCGGTCCTGCTCTCCCTGGCGATCTAGGCACCCGCCCGGGCGTGTCAGGAGCACCCCTCAGAACCAGGTATTATTTTCGAGTCAGCAGGCGCCGCTAGCTCAGTTGGTTAGAGCAGCTGACTCTTAATCAGCGGGTCCGGGGTTCGAGTCCCTGGCGGCGCACAGACACGGTGAATGCCCTCCACGCGAGTGGGGGGCATTCGCTATTCACCGGCCCGCCCCGACTCAGCGAAGGCGGCCGGGGATCCGGTTGTTTCCGCGCGGCTGCGCCGCGCGTTGTGGGGGCTCTGCCACCCACACCCCCAGGGTTCGGGTCACCG
Organism: Streptomyces sp. NBC_01003; assembly: GCF_045162695.1. NCBI lineage: Bacteria > Bacillati > Actinomycetota > Actinomycetes > Kitasatosporales > Streptomycetaceae > Streptomyces > Streptomyces sp. NBC_01003. The sequence goes on along the minus strand of NZ_CP108707.1, from coordinate 6,347,909 downwards.
CCCCTCAAGCCCGCAGGTAAGCCAGCACGGCCAGCACCCTGCGATGAGTGTCCGTATCGTCCGCCGGGGGCAGGTCCAGTTTTCCCAGGATGTTGCCGATGTGCTTGCCGACGGCCGCCTCGCTCACCACCAGGTCCCGGGCGATCGCTCCGTTCGACCTGCCCTCGGCGACCAGGGCGAGGACCTCGCGTTCCCGTGGGGTGAGGCGCTCCAGCGGGTCGCGGCGGCGGCGCAGCAGCCGGCGTACGACTTCGGGGTCGACCACCGTGCCGCCGGAGGCGACCCGTTCCACCGCCTCGACGAACTGCTCGACCTGGCCCACGCGGTCCTTGAGCAGATAGCCGACGCCGGTGCCGTCGCCCGTGTCGAGGAGCTCGGCCGCGTACGAGCGCTGCACGTACTGGCTGAGGACCAGGACCGGCAGGCCGGGGCGGTCCGCGCGCAGGGCGAGCGCGGCGCGCAGGCCCTCGTCCTGGAAGCCGGGCGGCATCCGTACGTCGGTGAGCACGAGGTCCGGCGTGTGCTCGGCGACGGCGGCGCGCAGCGCGTCCGCGTCACCGACCGCGGCGACCACCTCGTGCCCGAACCGGGCGAGCAGGCCGACCAGACCCTCGCGCAGCAGCACGGCGTCCTCGGCGAGGACCACTCTCAGAGCGCTGGGCACGGGATCTCCAGGGACAGGGCGGTCGGCCCGCCGGCCGGGCTGGTGATCGTCAGTGTGCCATCGAGGACGGCGAGCCGGTCGGCGAGTCCGGTGAGCCCGCTGCCGCGCGCGGGATCGGCGCCGCCGCGTCCGTCGTCCTGTACGTCGATGACGAGCCGGCCGCGCTCGTGGCGTGCGGTGAGGAGGACGCGGCCGGCGCCGCTGTGCTTGGCGGTGTTGGCGAGGGCCTCGCTCACCGCGAAGTAGGCGGCGGATTCGACGGGTCCGGGCAGTCGGGGCAGGTCGATGCGGGTGTCGACGGGGACGGCCGAGCGGTCGGCGGCGTCGTCGAGGGCGGCCGCGAGCCCGTAGTCGGCGAGGACCTGAGGGTGGATTCCGTGGATCAACTCCCGTAGCTCCACGAGCACTTGGCCCGCCTCGTCGTGCGCGGTGGCGATGCGTTCGGCGAGCGGTCCCGTCGCGGGGGCGTCGAGGCGGGCGAGTCCGAGGCTCATCGTGAGGGCGACCAGGCGCTGTTGGGCGCCGTCGTGCAGGTCGCGCTCGATGCGGCGCCGCTCGGCCTCGAACGCGGCGACCAGGCGCGCTCGCGACCTGGTGACCTCCGCGAGCCGCGCCTCCTCCTCCGTCTCGCGGGGCGCGAGCAGCAGCCGGGCGAGCGCCGCCCGCGCGGCGGCGTAGGCGCCGAGCGGGTAGAGGAGCACCGCCAGCAGGGCGAGCCCGGCGACGGTGCACAGGCCGGCCTGCCAGTAGGAGTCGATGAGCCACAGCTTCACGACCCGGGTGTCGTGCCCGGCGCTCACCAGCTGGACCGGTGCCGCCGCCACCGCCCCCGCGAGGCCGATCGTGCAGAGCAGGACCAGCAGGTCGAGCGGCCACAGGACGAGCGCGAGGAGTGCGGCGTAAGCGAGTTCGCGCCAGGTCGCCTGTTCGCCGAGGCGCAGCCGCAGCCAGGCCGTGGCGCCGGGCTCGGCCGGTGTGCGGTGCGGGCTGGGCGCCGCATCGCCGGTCACGGGCCGCAGTCGGCGCCGCTCCAGCGCCCCGACCGGGACCCCGGCGAGCGCGAGCAGGGCGAGCAGCGGCAGCCCCACGAGGACGAGGGAGAGCACGGCGCCCGCGACTCCGAGCGTCACGAACGTGACCAGGAGCGGCGCCCCGACGAGCACCCCTCCCGCGAGATATCCGGCGGCACGCCACGGGGCGCTGCCGCGCAGGTAGGAGGGATCGCGCAGGGAGGCGGCGAGGGAGGTCACCGGGCGGGCCCAGCGGCTGGGGACGGCCCGGTGACCGGGGCCGGCCCCGCCCCCTCCCCCGCGTCGAACCTCTCCCGCGCCTCCTCGACCAGGGGCAGATGCCCGGACGACCACTCGGCCAGCGTCGCGAACAGCGGGGCGAGGCTGCGGCCCAGGTCGCTGATCTCGTACTCGACCCGCGGCGGCACCTCCGGGTAGTACGTGCGCACGACGAGTCCGTCGCGCTCCATCTGCCGCAGGCGCTGCGTGAGCACCTTCGGCGTGATGGTGCCGATGGCGCGCTGGAGCTGCACGAAGCGCTGGGTGCCGTACTCGTTGAGCGCCCACAGGATCGGCGTGGTCCAGCGGCTGAAGACGATGTCGAGAACCGGCGAGATCGGGCAGGCCTGCTCGGGCCCCCCGTCCTTCCGCCATGCACTGCCGCTCATACAGCCCTCCCGGAAAGTCACTTTCCTCTAGGTACCTACTTTACTCAGGATGCTAGCTTTCGAGAACAGAGCGGGGCACCAAAGCCCCCTCAGTACAAGGGAGTTGAAGATGATCGTTGTCACGGGTGCCACCGGGAACGTCGGCCGTCCGCTCGTCGCCGCCCTGACCGCCGCCGGCGAGCAGGTCACCGCCGTGTCCCGCCGCCCCGCGCCCGACCTGCCCGTACACCACGTACAGGCGGACGTCGGCGACGCGGACAGCCTGCGGCCCGCGCTGGAGGGGGCCGACGCGCTGTTCCTGCTGATCGGGGCGGAGCTGCACCAGGCCGGGGAGCCGCCGGCCGCCGTGCTCGCCGTGGCGAAGGCGGCCGGTGTACGCCGTGTGGTCCTGCTCTCCTCGCAGGGAGCGGTGACGCGGCCCGACGCCGTCTCGCACGCCAGGCTGCACGCATTCGAGGAGGCCGTGCGACAGTCGGGTCTGGACTGGACGCTGCTGCGCCCCGGTGGTTTCGCCTCGAACGCCTTCGCGTGGGCCGACTCCATCCGCGCCGACCGCACCGTCGCCGCCCCCTTCGCCGATGTGGCGCTGCCGGTCGTCGACCCGGCGGACATCGCGGCGGTCGCGTCCGTCGCGCTGCGCGAGGACGGTCACGCGGGCCGGGCCTACGAGCTGACGGGACCGGTGGCGGTCTCACCGCGCGAGCAGGCCGCGGCGCTCGGCGAGGCGATCGGAGCCGAGGTGCGGTTCACCGAACTGAGCCGCGCGGAGGCCCGCGCCTTCATGACGCGGTTCATGCCGGAGCCGGTGGTGGACGGCACGCTCGACATCCTCGGCTCGCCGCTCCCCACCGAGCAGCGGGTGAGCCCGGACGTCCGCACCCTGCTCGGCCGCGAGCCCGGCACGTTCGCACAGTGGGCGGCCCGCAACGCGGCGGCCTTCGCCTGAGCAGCCCCAAAGGGGCACACGCCGAGGCGCACACGCCTCACCGGTCCAGGAGCTCCGATCTCCCGTGTGCCGCGTACTCCTCCGAGAGCGCCGTGACGTCGGCATCGGTGAGGCTCCGGTACCCGCTCTCCCCCGGCGGCCGCCACCACACGGGGTCCGCGCACCGGAACCCCTCGCGGCGCAGCCCCACCCGGTGCACCTTGTTCGTCGCGGTGACCGGCATCCGCCCCACGATCCGGACGAAGCGAGGCGCCATCTTCGTCCCCAAGTCAGCCTGGTAGAGCAGGAATTCGGCGAAGCCGAGCGGGTCGAAGGGTTCGGCCGGGTCGGTCCCGCGCAGGGCGAGCGTCGCCATCACCTGGTCGCCGGCCACCGGGTCGGGCACGCCGTACACGGCGACCGCGGCAGCGTGTTCGTACCGGGCGAGGATGTTCTCGATCATCGCGGGCGCCAGGTTCTCGCTGTCGACCCGGAGCCGGTCGTCGGTGCGGCCCGCGAAGTACAGGAACCCCTCGCGGTCGCGGTAGAAGAGGTCCCCCGTCCAGTACCAGCCGTCCCGTACGCGCTGTGCGTGCGCGTCCTCGTTGCGCCAGTACCCCTCGAAGGGCGTGCGGCCCCGGTTGACCAACTCCCCTATCGCGGCCGCCCCGTTGAGGAGACGGCCGTCCGCGTCGAACTCCGCGGGCGGGCACTCCCGACGGGTGGCCGCGTCGACGACGGCCAGGTCGTCCCCCGGTGTCGCCCGCCCTATCGCCCCGGCCGGCGTCCCCGCCGAGCGCTGGATGGCGGCGCCGCCCTCGGACGACCCGTACCCCTCCACCAGCCGCGCCCCGAACCGCTCGGCGAACCGCGCCGCGTCCACCGCCCCCGCCTCCGTGCCGAAGCCCATCCGCAGCGGGTTGTCCCGGTCGTCGGGCCGCTCGTCGGTGGCCAGGATGTACTGCACGGCCCGCCCGACATACGTGAAGTACGTGGCCCCGTACGCCCGTACGTCGCCCAGGAAGCGGGACGCCGAGAACCGGCGCCGCAGCGCCACGCCCGCGCCCGCCGCGACGGCCGGCGCCCAGTCGGCGATCACCGCGTTGCCGTGGAACAGCGGCATGCAGATGTAGTGGACGTCGTCGCGGCGCACGCCGAACTGGCCGACGAGCGACTGTCCGGCCGCCGCAAGGCGCCCCTGCGAGCAGATCGCGGCCTTGGGCGCGCCCGTGGAGCCGGAGGTGAAGTAGAGCAGCATGCGGGTTTCGGGTGTGGCGCGCACAGGGTCGGGCTTGGCTCCCTCGTACGGCGCGAGCAGTTCACCGTAGGCGTCGGAGTCCGTCACCAGGATGCGTACGCCCGGGAGTCGGAGCCCGTCGAGCAGTGGCAGATGAGACCGCTCGGTGACGAGGACGCGACAGTCGGTGTGGAGGATGTCGCGGGCGAGTTCGGGGCCGCGCCGAGTCGGGTTGACGCCGGCGACGGCTGCGCCCGCGAGGGCCGCGGCACTCAGCCAGAGCGGGAACTCCGGGGTGTTGTCGAGGAGTACGCCGATGTGCGGCTCCGCTCCCCTGGGCAGCAGGTCGGCGAGGAGCGCGGCCCGGGCGGCGGCGCCCGCAGCCACCTCGTGATGACTGAGGACCTGGTCCCCGCACCACAGTCCGGGGCGGTGGTCACCCCAACGCTCCTGTACGAGTTCCGCGACGGTACGCCTCATGGGACCCATGACCGGGCACCATAATTGACGCATCGTCAGAAGTGGAGACCTCGGCGGCGGATCAGCCGTACTGGGCCATGACGTTGATGAGTATGCCGATGGTCACGACGATGACGACGAGGCCGAAGATCATGCCGAACGCGTCCTTGCCGGGACTCGGCTCCGACGCGGTGGCCTTGTCGGGCTGCTGGACCGTGTAGTAGACGACCGCCTCGTCACCGACGGCCCGGCTCGGCGGCCCACCGGACTCCTTGAACCGGATCGCGCGCCGGTCGGCGGTGGTGAAGTCGTACTCGTGCCACTGGATCCGCCGGGCGATGTTGTTGACCACCTGGACCGTCACATAGGCCCGGACGACCCGCGCCCGCGCGGTCAGCCCACTCTGCCAGGCGGCCTGGCGCTCGTTGCTCCTGCGGACGATCGCGTAGCCGGCCCAGATCAGGACGAGGATCAGGACCGGGAAGAGTATGTGGAAGACGGCATCCATGGGGGCCTCGGGTCAGAAGGGCATCTCGGCGGCGACGACCACGAAGAATACGCAGAAGGCGACGACGAGACCGAGGAAGCCCAGCAGGAACACCATGCCCGCCGCGGCTCGCACCGGGGCCGGTGCCTGCGCCGTGGCACGGTCGGGGCGGTCGGCGGTGTAGTACACCATCACGACATCGCCCTGCACGGTGGTCGCGGGTCCGTTGGCCTCCTCGAATCTGACGGGGCGTCCGTCACCGGCCGTGAACTCGTAGACGTGGTGCTGTGTGGTGCTCCGGAAGCCGTCGTCGTCACGCCTCGTCGAGGTGAACGCGCGCAGGCAGCGGGCCTCTGCGGTCAGGCCGCTCGCCCATGCCCTTCTGATCTGCATCGAGCGGCGCGTCAGCGCGACCGCCATGAAGATCGCCACCGACGCGATGAACACGGGCACGATCAAGAACAACACCTGCATGGCCATCCCCCGATACCACGTTCCGTGCACGCCGCCCCGGTCGGAACGGCGTGCACGGAACGTACCCGCGCGAGGGTCCCGGGAGCCTCAAGACAGGCTCAGAACTGAACGTCCGAGCACGCGTAGAACGCGTTGGCCGTGTCCGCGATCGTCCACACCGCGAGGACCACGTGGTGGCCGCTCTTGCCGGAGGGCAGGGTGCCGGTGTGCGAGAGCGTGGCCGGGGGCTGCCCGCTGAACGGCACGGTCAGGAACGGCGCGGTGTCCAGGTCGGCCCTGGTCAGCGGCTTGCTGTCGTCCCAGCCGTTCTTGGTGATGTAGTAGCGGAAGTCCGTGGTGGAGTGCCGCGCGGTGAACTGCCAGCGGAAGGTCTGACTTGCCCCCGCGGTGACCTTGGTCGTCGGCCAGGCGGTGCCATTGGGGGCCTTCGCGCCGTTGAGGGCGCCGAACTCTCCGTGGTTGGCGGAGCAGATCGTCCCGTCGGCGGGGCCTGCGGCAGGGAAGCCCTTGGGGCCCTCGACGCTCTGCGGCTCCCACTGGATGTTGCCGCATCCGGTGACGGTGCCGTCGGCGCAGAGTTTCTGCCGGCTGATGGGGAGGTCGGTGTAGCCGTGGCTGCTCGCGCCGCCCGACGAGAGCACGAAGGCCCCGGCGGTGGTGAGGCCGAGCAGGGCCGCGTACATCTTCTTTCGCATGCTGCCGCTCCTGGAGAACGTGGGGGAGTTCCGGTGAGCCGTGCGCACAGCGCTAGATCAGGTCTAGACCAGACCCCAGATTATTGCCGGGAGTTGAACATGTCCATACCAATAGTGGAGAGGATCCTGTCGCATCTCCCCCGGGAGGTCTCGACCAGCTCCCCGTTCGGCGTGTCATTTCCGGCCACCCACGCGTGGGCCCCCTCCGCGCCCCGCCCGCCCGCCAACTGCCGCTCCACAAGCCGCACTTGACGCACTCTTGGCGGAGCCTCGACATACCAGCACCGCGCCATCAGCTCCCGCGCCTCCCGCCAGCCCGGCAGGTCGCACGCCAGATAGTTCCCCTCGGTCACGACGAGCCGCGCCGCCGGCGACACCACGTGCCGCGCCGCGACGGGCTCGTGCAGCGTGCGGTCGTAATCGGGTACGTAGATGTCCGCGGCGGTGTCGTCGAGGACCCGGCGCAGCAGCGCCACGTACCCCCGCACGTCGAAGCTCGGCTCGGAGCCCTTGCGGTCGGTCAGCCCGAGGCGCTCCAACTGGGCGTTGGCCAGATGGAATCCGTCGAGCGGCAAATACGCGGCCTGCTCGCCGATCCGCTCCACGAGGGCCCGCGCGAGCGTGGACTTCCCGGCGCCGGGCGGGCCCGCGATCCCCAGCAGGACACGCGGGCCCGACGCGGTGAGCTTCCAGGCTTCGGCCGTCAGTCTCGAGATCCCCATGGGCGGGGACTCTACGACCCGTCGCCGCCCCGGCCGGTGTAGAAGGCCACCGTCAGATCCTTGACCAGCGCCTTGCGTTCGTAGTCGTCCAACTCGACCAGACCGCGCGTCGTCAGCCGCGTCACCGTGTCCTCGACGGAGTCGACCACGGACGTGAGCACGCTGTCGCGGTGCTGCGCGTCGAGCGCCGCGATCCGGCGGCGCTGCATCGCGGCGGCGACCTCGGGCGCGTATTCGATCCTGGTCGGCTGCGCCGAGAACACCTCGATGCCGACGGGCGCCGCGTCTGCGGCGAGCTGCCGGGTGAGCGCGTCGCCGACGGCCTCGGCGTTGCGCAGGGTCGGGGCGTCCTGGTGGATGGGGGTCCCCCCGGCGTTGGCCGGGGGAGCGTCGACAGGGAACTGCGAGAGCACCCGTGCCATCGCCGCCTCCACGCACTCGCGCAGATACTCCTGGTGGTTCTCGACGGCGAGCGCGGCGCGCGCGGCGTCCTTGATGCGCCACACGACGAGGACGACGACGCGCAGGGCGACCCCGTTCGCGTCGACCGCGGACATCGCCTCACTGCGCCAGTGCCGCAGGCGTACGTCGGTACGACGGCACTGGAGCAGGGGGTTCACCCACATCAGGCCGGTGCGGCGGACGGTTCCGCGGTAGCGGCCGAAGAGGGTGAGCACCCACGCCGTGCCGGTCTGGCCGCGCGCGAGACCGCCGAACCCGAACAGGGCGAGAGCGAAGCCCGCGACCGCCGCCCACTGGACGGGCCCGGGCGGCGCGCCCGCGGGAGCGGGCAGCGCCGTGATGTGCGGCAGCACCCCGCCCCACCACAGCGACACTCCGCCGCCCGCCGCGCCCACCAGGCCGCCGAGGACTCCGAGCGATCCGGGCAGCGTGCGTCCGGGGCGCTCGACGAGCTCCGGGTCGACGACCGGCTCCGGGCGCGAGGGCGGTCGCGGCGGCATCCGGCGCGGTACGCGCGGCTCCTTGCCGCTGCTCTGCCTGCGCGCGACAATGGCCGGCGGCAGCGGCACCGAGACGGCCTCGGACCCGTCCCGGTAGAGCAGATGGACCGGGATCTCCGTGGTGGACTCGCTGTGGATCAGCCGGGTGGGGTGGCCGCCGGACGTCTCGGTCCCCGGCTCGTCGAAACCCGCGGCGGGGAAGCCCTCGGGCACCCCGTGACCGTCCCGCGCATCGCCGCCGTCGGCCTCCGCGGGCAGCTCGGGCCCCTCCGGCCGCTCCGTCGTCGTACTCATCCTTGCCTCCGTGCTGGATCCGTACATCCGCGATGACCTCCGGCCTGGCGGGGCCGGAGGGTTCGGGGCATGCGGCGAGGCGAGTCGCCGCGCACCCCCGGGGCCGCGTGCGGCCGGCGGTGCCTCACGCCCCGCCGGCGGCCGGCCGGTGGGCGATCACGAGAAGAGCCGTCGCCAGGTCTCGGGCCCCGGGTAGCCGTCGGCCGCGCCGCCGCGCCAGCCCTGGGACCGCTGGAACGCCTCGACGCCCCGCCGGTCGCCCTCGCCCCAGCGGGGCCCCGGGCCCTTCGTGTAGTTCTTGCCGAACCCCTTCTTCACGAGTTGCCTGCCGAGCTGGGTGACGTATGCGTTGCTCGCGCCCGGCCGGAACATGCCGCGCCCGGGATAGTGCGGCACCTTGGACGGGGCGGAGCCGAGGCCGGAAGCGCCGGTGGTGGGCGGGATGTCCTTGCCCTTGCCGCCGACGAGATAGGCCCAGGTCTTGGGGCCGGGCAGGCCGTCGGCTTCCGTGCCGGTCCAGCCCTGCGCGCGCTGGAACGCCTGCGTGGCGAGCCGGTCGGCCTCACCCCAGCGCGGCCCGGGCCCGGTCCTGTAGAACCGGCTGCCGCCCCGGTCGACAAGCATCTTCCCGAGCCGCGTGACGTTCGCGCTGTCCGTCCCGGGACCGAACGACTTGAGGCCCGGGAACTCCGTCGACGCCGAACCGCCGACCGCGATCTTCTCCTGCTTCAGCCCCTTGTAGCGATAGGGCACATAGCGGGACGAGTTGCTCCAGTAGGCATAGGGCGTGGACTGCTTGCGGGTGCGGGGCGGCGTCTGCTCGTACGCGATGTAGTAGGTGTGCGTGTAGTCGGTCCAGCCGCCGAAGATGACGACGTGCGAGCCCTTCTGAGGGTCCGACGGATTATGGAAGAGCAGCATGTCACCGGGCTGGAGCTGCTCGCGCGTGATGCGCGTCCCGAATTTGTTGAGACTCCCGGTCCATTCGTTGCTGCCGAGCTTCCACACCATGGAGACGAAGCCGGAGCAGTCCTGCCGGTAGCCGTCGCTCCAGAACTTGACCATGCTGTACGGCACCTTGGCGGTGATCCAGAGCTTGGCCCGGTTGATGATCGCCGCGCGGGTCGTGGCCGGCAGTCCGGTCACCTGCCCCGGAGGCGCGGCCGGGCTGCCCGCCGGTCCGTGCAGCGGGCCCGTACCGCCCTGCGGGGTCGGGGGCTCGTCCGAGGACGGCAGCCCCGGCCTGGCCGGTCCGTGGGCGGCCGCGACGGCGGGCACCGTGTGCGCGCCGCCGATGACCGTGCCGGCCGCGGCGGCGAGGACGAGGGCGCGCCGGGCGCCGTGGGCGGCGGGGTGGCCGCCGAGCCCGATCGTCAGCGACGACGCGGAGCTCCCGGCGGCACGCCGCCAGTGAAGGCACCCCGGGCAGTCACAGTCGCTCACAGGATCGAATTCCTCGAACACCGGAGCTTCCATGCGATTCCCCTCACACTCCAGAATGAAATGTCCAACTATCAGTACAAACGGAAGCCTCTCAACTCTCCGGTGATATCGCATGTTGACGATCCAAATGATGCACTTAACGGACAAATGGGGTGATAGGGACGGGCGTGGTGGTCCGGAGCACCTCAGGGATTCGGGTAGAGTTCTCCAGGTCAGCAGGCGCCGCTAGCTCAGTTGGTTAGAGCAGCTGACTCTTAATCAGCGGGTCCGGGGTTCGAGTCCCTGGCGGCGCACAGACACGGTGAATGCCCTCCACGCGAGTGGGGGGCATTCGCTATTTACCGGCCCGCCCCGACTCAGCGAAGGCGGCTGGGGGTCCGGGGGGCACCCCCCGAGAAGACACAGCATCAGCGGGTCCGGGGTTCGAGTCCCCGACGGCGCACAGACACAGCGAATGCCCTCCACGCGAGTGGGGGGGCATTCACTCATTGCCGGACCCTCCGCGTAAGCGGGAGTCTTTCTGCTGTTCGGGGGGCGTACGGACGCCGTTCCTGCCGATAACGTGGGGCCATGGCGCGCGACCTCCAGGAGCGGATCAAAAAGCTCATCATCGACCGGCGGCTTCCCTCCGGTGCCTCCCTGCCCACCGAGCCCGAGTTGATGGAGCTCCTCGGCGTCAGCCGGAACTCCGTGCGCGAGGCGCTCAAGGCTCTCCAGGCGATGGGCATCGTGGAGATCCGGCACGGCTTCGGCACGTACGTCGGGCCGATGTCCATGGCCCCCATGATCGAGGGGCTCACCTTCCGCACCGTCGCCGGGCACTACCGCGGCGAGGACAGCCTGCTCCAGCTCCTCGAACTGCGCGAGGCCGTCGAGACCGGCCTCATCGCGCGCCTCGCCGGCCGCGTCCCCGACACCGACCTCGCCGAACTGGACGCCCTCGTCGACCGCATGGACACCGAGGCCGCAGCCGACGGCGCCGTGAGCCCGGGCACCGACCGCGCCTTCCACGCAACGCTCTACCGCGGCCTCGGGAACCCGCTGCTCGGCGAGGTCATGGAGGCGTTCTGGGACGCCTTCCACCGCGTGCGCACCGACCTCGTCGCCATCCCGCACGACCCGAAGGTCACCGGACTCCAGCACCGCGAGATCGTCGACGCGGTGCGCTCCGGCGACCCGCTGCGGGCGGAGCGCGCCATAAGGGAGCACTTCGGCGACATCCGCGCCCGGCTGAGCACCCCGGCGGACACCCGCGGCGACCGCCCCGCGAGCAACACCTGAGCACCCCGGGCACCCCCGGCGAGCAACACCTGAGCACCCCGGCAAGCAGCCCCGCGGGCACCCCCGGCGAACGCTCCGGCGCGCGCCCGATGCGTAACACCTGAGCCCCCGGCGCGCGCCCCGTGGGCAACGTCGGCGCGCCCCATCCGCCCCAACAGGCGCACCAAATCTCGCGTATGACCGGTAAACAGCTTGTTTCGCTTCGTATCGCCCTTGCGATCATGATGAGGTGCGTAGAACCCTGTCCTGGAGCAATTGGCTCCGATGAGGCAGGCGGTACACGGCAGTTGGGGCCGGCACTCGGCCGGCGCCGGTTGCGCTCGATTCAGGGGTGGGGGCCCCGTTCATGAAGCGATGCCGAGGGGGGCATCATGCAACCGGAAGGTCGTCGTCTCAGTCTTAGACGGGGGATGGTGGCCTGCCACTGACACGTCCGGCAAGGTCGAGGGGGACCGAACCGGACGGATGACCGACGACCACGCAGTGACTTGCGTGCGGGGGGAATGACTCATGACGTCGACGCCGACGGGCGCCCGGCAGAACTTCGATCCGTCCCAGACCACCCAGCTACGCGTGCCGCCGCATCGCACCGGCGGCTTCCGGCGCATCAAGAAGACACTGCCGCGCTACGACTACGAGCACTACAGCCGGCTCGCGGGCCCGCTGACCCAGCCCGAACCCGGCAAGCCGTACAAGGTGCAGTACCGCTCGCTGCTCTCGCAGGAGCCGCACCGGCTGCGGGCCGCGCTGATGCTGGGCGCCGCGCCGCTGCTCTCCCTCGTGCTGCTCTTCTGGCTGCTCCAGCCCGAGCACTGGACACAGCGGGACTACCCGGCGTACGACTTCCTGCCCGCGCTCGACGTCGTGATGCTGGTGTCGATCGGCCTGATCGAGTTCTTCCGCTGCATGAACGTGCTGTCGAACGCGCACGCCACGCTCGTCGCCCGTGACCCGATCCCGGTGGTGCCCGAGACCGGCACGAGAGTCGCGTTCCTGACCTCGTTCGTGCCCGGCAAGGAGCCGATCGAGATGGTCACGAAGACCCTGGAGGCGGCGGTCAAGCTGCGCCACCGGGGCCTGCTGCACATCTGGCTCCTCGACGAGGGCGACGACCCCGAGGTGAAGGCGGTCTGCGAGCGCCTCGGCGTGCACCACTTCTCCCGCAAGGGCGTCGCGCGGTGGAACCAGGCCAAGGGCCCGCACCGCGCCAAGACCAAGCACGGCAACTACAACGCCTGGCTGGACGCGCACGGCGACGACTACGACTACTTCGCCTCCGTCGACACCGACCATGTGCCGCTGCCCAACTACCTGGAGCGGATGCTCGGCTTCTTCCGCGACCCGGACGTCGGCTTCGTCATCGGCCCCCAGGTGTACGGCAACTACGACAACTTCGTCACCAAGGCCGCCGAGTCGCAGCAGTTCCTCTTCCACGCTCTGATCCAGCGCGCGGGCAACGCCTACGGCGCCCCGATGTTCGTCGGCACGTCGAACGCGGTCCGTATCAAGACCCTCAAGCAGATCGGCGGTCTGTACGACTCGATCACCGAGGACATGGCGACCGGTTTCGAGATCCACCGCGCCAAGAACCCGGCCACCGGCAGGAAGTGGCGGTCCGTGTACACGCCGGACGTGCTCGCCGTCGGTGAGGGCCCGAGCGCCTGGACGGACTTCTTCACGCAGCAGATGCGCTGGTCGCGTGGCACGTACGAGACCATCCTCAAGCAGTACTGGAAGGGCTTCTTCTCGCTCCCGCCGAGCAAGCTCTTCAACTACACGATGATGATCATCTTCTACCCGATGTCCGCCATGAACTGGATTCTGGCGGCGCTGAGTTGCGCCCTGTTCCTCGGTCTCGGCGCGTCCGGCGTGAACATCGACCCGACGATCTGGCTGATGCTGTACGGCAACGCATCGGCGCTGCAGATCGGCCTCTACATCTGGAACCGCCGGCACAACGTCTCGCCGCACGAGCCCGAGGGCTCCGGCGGTGTGGCCGGCATGGTGATGTCCGCGCTGTCCGCGCCGCTGTACGCGAAGGCCCTGTTCGACGCGGTGCTGCGCCGCAAGAGCAAGTTCGTCGTCACGCCCAAGGGCGACTCGGCCAGCCCCGACCGGTGGTTCGGCACCTTCCGGTACCACTGGTACTTCATCCTCGTCTTCGCCGGGTCGATCGCCGCCGGCTTCGTGTACGGGCACTCGCACCCGGCGATGATCACTTGGGCCTGCTTCGCCCTGCTGATCACGGCGCTGCCGATGTTCGCCTGGCGGTACATGCTGCGCCAGGACAGGAAGAAGCCGAAGCCGCCCGCCGCCGAGACGTCCGAGCCGCCGCATCCGCAGCCGCACAGCGTGCCGCAGCAGAAGCCCGCATGGGCCGCAGGCGGGGGCAACGACCAGACCATGCAGATTTCCCTGGGGGGACGTAACAAGTGAAAGACGGTGCCAGCCGCCGCCGTGCCCGACGCATAGCCATCGGCTCGGTGGTGGTGCTAGCGCTTGCCGGGATGAACGGGCCGTGGCTCTACCGGTTCGGGTCGGCCAAGTACCACGACTACAAGATCAACAAGCCCGAGTACAAGGCCGAGAACGGCAAGTGGGACATCGTCGAGTTCCCCGAGGAGTACCGGCAGAACACCATCCACGCCGCCCTGCTGCACACGGGCAAGATCCTGCTCGTGGCCGGCTCCGGGAACAACCAGGACAACTTCGACGCGAAGAAGTTCGACACCCGGCTGTGGGACCCGGTGAAGGGGACGATCAAGAAGATCCCCACGCCCACCGACCTGTTCTGCACGGGCCACACCCAGCTGGCCAACGGCAATCTGCTCATCGCGGGCGGCACCAAGAGCTACGAGAAGCTCAAGGGCGACGTCACCAAGGCCGGCGGCCTGATGATCGTCCACAACGAGGACCCGGACGAGCCGAAGACGATCCCCAAGGGATCCAGATTCACCGGCAAGGAGAACGGCAAGACCTTCGTCACCAGCGAGAACATCACCATCGAGCGGGCGAAGAAGGTCTTCGACCCCAATACGGGCAAGTTCCTGCGCAACGACCCGGGCATCCGCCGGGTCTACGTCGAGGCGCAGAAGAGCGGCACGAAGTACGAGACGGGCACGCAGGACAACTACCGCGTGCAGGGCCTCAAGGGCGCCGACGCGCGCAACGTCTACGGCATCGCGCAGAAGCTCGCCCTCGACAAGAAGGACTTCCAGGGGATCAGGGACAGCTACGAGTTCGACCCGGTCGCCGAGAAGTACATCAAGGTCGACCCGATGAACGAGGCGCGCTGGTACCCGACGCTGACCACGCTCTCGGACGGCAAGGTCCTCTCGGTCTCCGGGCTCGACGACATCGGCCAGCTCGTCCCCGGCAAGAACGAGACGTACGACCCGAAGACCAGGAAGTGGACGTACACCAAGGGGATCCGCCAGTTCCCGACCTACCCGGCCCTCTTCCAGATGGAGAACGGGAAGATCTTCTACTCGGGCGCCAACGCGGGCTACGGGCCCGACAACGTCGGCCGCACGCCCGGCATCTGGGACCTCGAGACCAACAAGTTCCGGAAGATCCCCGGGCTGAGCGACCCGAAGCTGATGGAGACCGCCGGCACGGTCGAGCTGCCCCCCGCGCAGGACCAGCGCTACATGGTGGTCGGCGGTGGCGGGGTCGGCGAGTCCAAGGAGTCGAGCCGCAGGACGCGGATCGTCGACCTGAAGGCCAAGGACCCGAAGTTCGTCGACGGCCCCGAGCTGGAGAAGGGCACGCGCTACCCGCAGTCCTCCACCCTCCCCGACGACACGGTCCTGGTGTCCGGCGGCTCGGAGGACTACCGCGGCCGAGGCGACTCGAACATTCACCAGGCGCGGCTGTACGACGTGAAGACCAACACGTTCAAGCGCGTCGCCGACCCGCTCGTCGGCCGCAACTACCACTCGGGCTCGATCCTGCTGCCCGACGGCCGCGTGATGTTCTTCGGCTCGGACTCGCTCTACGCCGACAAGGCGAACACCAAGCCCGGCGTCTTCGAGCAGCGCATCGAGATCTACACGCCGCCGTATCTCTACCAGGACTCGCGGCCGACGCTCAGCGGCGGCACGAAGACCGTCGCGCGCGGCGGCACGGCGACGTACAGGTCGGACCACGCGACGGCGATCAGGACGGCCCGGCTGATCAGGCCGAGCGCGTCCACGCACGTCACGGACGTCGACCAGACGTCGATCGCCCTCGACCTGAAGAAGTCGAAGGACAGCGTCACGGTGACCGTCCCCAATGACAGCAGCCTGGTCGAGTCGGGCTGGTACATGCTGTTCGTGACGGACGATCAGGGCACGCCCAGCAAGGCGCAGTGGGTGCACGTGCCGTAGGGGAACGTACGTAAGGGGGTGCGGGCCGAAGCCCCGCACCCCCTTTCTGCTTTCCCGCCGGCCCTACTTACTGGCCTTGGCGAGCCCGATCGCGTACTCCGGCCACCAGGCGCCCGCCTTCGGACCGCCCTTGCAGTCGCCGTCCGACTCGCCGGGCCGCTTGACCCACAGGTACGCCTTGACCAGGGGGTCGCCGGTCTTGGTGCCGGGCTCCTCGCCCAGCGCACGGCCGGGCGGGTTGCACCAGCGCTGGTCCGGATCGCCGCCCGTGTAGGGCCCGTTCCCGTTGCGGCTGGTGTCGATGACGAACGGCTTGTTGCCGACCTTCGCCGAGAGCTCCTTGCCGTACTTCACGGAGTCCTCGGTGGTGTAGAAGTTCGACACGTTGACCGAGAAGCCGTCGGCCTGGTCGATGCCGGACCACTGGAGCGGCTGGAAGATCTGGTCCGGCTTGCCCCAGCCGGCGTTCCCCGCGTCGAGGTAAACCGTCGTGTTCTTCAGGGACTTGAGCTTGCCGACGGCGCCCTTGAGGAGGTCGTACCGCTCCTCGTGGAACTCCTCCGGCGTGCAGTTGTCCACCATGTGCTGCACGGCGTCCGGCTCCAGGATCACCGTCGCGTGCCGGTCGCCGATGCCCTTGGCGACACTGTCGATGAACGCCCGGTACTGGTTCCCGTCGGCCGCGCCGCCCTTGGAGAACTGGCCGCAGTCGCGGTGCGGGATGTTGTAGAGCACGAGCAGGGCGTCCCGGTCCGCCTTGTCGGCCGCCTCGGTGTAGCCCCGGGCCTGGTCCTCCGCGTTCTCCGGGAGGATCCACTCGCCGCTCGGCTGCTCGGCTATCTTCCGGATCTGCTCGGCGTCGTCCTTCTTGCCGGACTTCTCGTAGGCGGCGACCTGCTTGGCTGCGCTGCCGTCCGGGTTGACCCAGTACGGGTCGGACCCCTTCGGCTGCTGTTTCACGGGTGACGGTGAGCCGTTCTTGTCCTTGCCGTCCCCGGAGGAACAACCGGACACCAGCAGCGCCGCCCCCACGGCCGCCGCTCCCGCCCTCACCCCCCAGGCGCCGACACCGCGTACGCGGCCTGCGTCCTTGCGGTACATCCACTCCCCCTTGGGTGCCCTGTACGACTCTCAATCCTGGCATACGGGCCACCGCGACCACGAGGGCGGACAGGGTTCGTCAAATACCTGTTACAGCCCCCGCGTTCGGTGTTCACCAGGTGAGCGAGCGCATCCGGACTTGGCATCAAACAGCCTCTAGGCCACGTCGCCCATCCGCTCTACAGTCGTCGTGAGCGGCCCGAGCCCCCGCCGGCACCACCTCTCCGAGAGGGCAGGTCTCTCTCCCGACCTCCCGCGCCGACGCCGGGTTACTCCCGCAGCCCGAGCGCGCGCGGTCGAGGACCAGCCCGGCCGGCGGCTCCCCCGGGGGGAGCGGGTCGCCGGCCGGGCCAGGTTGTCAGCGCTGCCGGCGTTGTTGTCGTTGTTGTCGTTGTCAGCTCGCGGCCGCGGGCGCGTTGGTCACTCCGGTGAGGTACGCGGACACGACCACGTTGGCGGTATAGGTGTGCGACGCCCGGTCGAAGGAGCCGCCGCACGTGATCAGCCGCAGCTCGGCCCGGCCGGACTGCCGCTGCCCGTACGCCTTTTTCGCGTCGAACCGCGCGCGGCTGAAGACCTGCACGTCGTCGACGGTGAACTCGGCGACGGAGCCGTCGTCCCGCCCTACGCGCACCTTGTCGCCCGGCTTGGCCGAGCTGAGGTGGTAGAAAACGGCGGGCCGGGTGTCCGTGTCGACGTGCCCGACGAGCAGGGCCGTGCCGCGCTCGCCCGGCTTCGCGCCGCCGCCGTACCAGCCGACGACGCCTGCCTCGGAGAAAGGCGGCGGGTCTATCGCGCCGGCCCCGTCGAGGCCGCTGACCGTCACCGGCGCCTCGATCTTCAGTGCGGAGACGTCGATGCTCTGCGGCTTCGCGCCGGACATCGACATCGGCTTGTGCGCGGGCGGCAGTTCGATGCCGAGCGGCCGTCCCACTGCCGCCGCGTCGCCGGTCGTGGGCGCGGACAGGCCGTGGAAATCGGTGACTTCGCGGCCCCACACCCACAGGCCGAGCAACAGTACGGCCCAGGCCACTCCGGTCACGAGCCGCCCGTTGCCATGAGGTCGTTCGCCGTCAGCCATGATCGGCCCCGCTCACTCGGAGCGGCGCCGGCGGGCGCTGCGGAAGGCCACGGCCACAGCCGCGACCGCCGCGAGCACCAGGCCGATCACCACGTGCCGGGTGCTGGGGCCCTCCCCGCGCGCACCGTAGGCGATCTCGGTGGTGTGGGCCGCGGTGAGCTGCGCGGTCCCGCCGCCGCCCGCGTGCACGGGCGCGGTGGGGGTCGGTGTGGGCCGGCCCGGCTGCAGGACCTGGACGCTGCCCCTGACCTTGCCGTCGGCGCCGTCGCAGGTGACTTTGACCTCGTAGACCCCGGGCGTCGCTGACGAGCGGATGCGTGCCCGCGTCGTCAGGGCGGGCCGGTCGGCGGACCGGGCGAGGTCGCCGGGCGTCTCGAAGGCGTCCGAGTAGACCTTGCCCTTGGAATCATTGCAACCGGAGACCCTGAGGTCGACCTGGGTCCCCGGGGCGGGGGCGTACGGGGTGACGGTTATGGAACCGGTGGATCCGTCGGATTCCCCGCCCTCCGCGTGGGCGGCGGCGACGGGCAGTGTCACCAGAACGGCTGCCGCCCCTATGGCACGGAGAGCGAACATCTCTCTACGCATTGTGAACCTCCTGTATTGGAAGGGTCACGCGCGCAGGCCCGATCCGCATCCCGGGGCCGCCGGAAAAGGCCGCCCCGGGAGCGGAATCAGACGAGTTCGACCAGGTCAGCGATGGAATCGACGACCTCGGAAGGCCGGAAGGGATAACGGTCGACGTCGGCCCTGCCGGTCAGCCCGGTCAGGACGAGGAAGGTCTTCATCCCGGCCTCCAGGCCCGCGAGGACGTCGGTGTCCATGCGGTCGCCGATCATGGCGCTGCTCTCCGAGTGCGCTCCGATCGCGTTCAGGCCGGTGCGCATCATCAGCGGGTTCGGCTTGCCGGCGAAGTAGGGCTGCTTGCCGGTCGCCTTGGTGATCAGCGCGGCGACGGCGCCGGTGGCGGGCAGCGGGCCCTCGGTGGAGGGGCCGGTCTCGTCCGGGTTGGTGCAGATGAAGCGGGCGCCGTTGTTGATCAGGCGGACGGCCTTCGTCATGGCCTCGAACGAGTAGGTGCGCGTTTCTCCGAGAACCACGTAGTCCGGGTCGTGGTCGGTGAGGACGTACCCGATGTCGTGCAGCGCCGTCGTCAGGCCGGCCTCGCCGATGACGTACGCCGTGCCGCCGGGGCGCTGGTCGTCGAGGAACTTGGCGGTGGCCAGCGCCGACGTCCAGATGTTCTCGACCGGCACCTCCAGGCCCATGCGGGTCAGCCGGGCCTGGAGGTCGCGGGCGGTGTAGATCGAGTTGTTCGTCAGCACCAGGAAGGGCTTGCCCGACTCACGGAGCTTCTTGACGAAGGCATCGGCGCCGGGGATCGGCACGCCCTCGTGGATGAGCACACCGTCCATGTCGGTGAGCCACGATTCGATGGGCTTGCGCTCTGCCATGTGCCGGTCTCCTGCCATACAAGAAAACACTGGGGTCAAGAAATAGCTGGGGCGCCGGGACCACTCTGTGCCGACGGCCCCCAGCCTAATCAGGACGTGCTGATCTTGACCCCGTCGAGCCTGCGTGAGCGGCGGCAGGTCAGCTGCCGGTCGCCGACTTCCAGTCCTCCACGTACGTCTGGAGGTTCTTGTCGATGTCGTTCCAGTCGGGCTCGAAGATCTCGACGCCGTCCATCACCTTGGAGAGGGCGATGGCGTTCTCGTCGGTGGCCTTGACGTCCTTGCGCGCGGAGAAGCCGCCGCCGATGGAGCTGACCTGCTGCTGCGCCTTGGTGGACAGCATGAAGTCGAGGAGCTTCTTGCCGTTCTCGCTGTGCGGGGCGTTCTTCACGAGGCCGCCGGCGTAGGGCAGGGCGAACGAGGTCGGCTTGCCGCCGGCCTTCTTCGGGAACCACAGGCCGAGGTTCGGCATGGTCTTGGACTGCGCGAAGCTCATCTGCACATCGCCGTTGGCGACGAGGAGTTCACCCTTGTCGACCTTGGGGGCGAGCTTGCCGGTGGAGGCGGACGGACCGACGTTGTTGGCCTGGAGCTTCTTCAGGTAGTCCATGGCGGGCTTCTTGCCGCCGAAGTCGTGCATGGCCTTGACGACAACAGCGGTGCCGTCGCCGGCGACGCCGGGCGTGGAGTACTGGAGCTTGTTCTTGTACTTGCCGTCGAGCAGCTCGTCCCACGTGGTGGGCGCCGTCTTCAGGTCCTTCTTGTTGTAGATGAAGCCGAAGTAGTTGTTGACGACGGAGGTCCAGGTGCCGTCGGCGGCCTTGTCGGCCCCGTCGACCTGGTCGGCGCCCTGGGGCGTGTACTTCTCCAGGAGGCCCTTGCCGTCGGCCTGCTGGATGAACGGCGGGAGCGTCACGATGACGTCGGCCTGGGTGTTCGACTTCTCGCGGGCGGCGCGCTGCACCATCTCGCCGGAGCCGCCCTCGACGTACTCGACCTTGATGCCGGTCTTCTTCGTGAAGTCCTTGAAGACCTGGTCGTACCAGCCGTCGCCGTTCTCGCCCTTGAGGCCGTCCGCGCTGTACACGGTGACGGACTTCTCGTCGGAGGCGGCGGAGTTGCCGCCGCAGGCGGAGAGGGTGGCGGCGAGGGCGAGGCTTCCGGTGACGGCGGCGATCGGCTTGAGCATGTTTCTGCGCATGGCGAGGTGAACTCCTTGCAGCGATGTGGGTATTGGGGTCAGCGGTAAGAGGCTTTGGTGCGGATCCGCGAGACGAGCAGCAGGACGAGCAGCGTCGTCGCCATGAGGATCACGGAGATCGCCGATCCGGTGAACAGGGAGCCGCGGTCGGTGATCGCGTAGATCTGCACGGGCAGCGGCATCCAGTCGGGCGGGTAGAGCATCATCGTGGCGCTCAGCTCGCCCATGGACAGGGCGAAGCAGAGTCCCGCGGCCGCGTTCAGCGACGGCAGCAGGAGGGGCAGCTTGACCTTCCACAGGACGTACGAGGGGCGGGCGCCGAGTGACGCTGCGGCCTGTTCGTACGCGGGGTCAAGTCGTACGATCGCGGCCGAAACCGACTGATAGGCGAACGCCGTGACAAGAATCGTGTGCGCCAGGATGACGATCCAGCGGGTGCCGTTGAGCACCATCGGCGGCTTGGAGAACGCGACGAGCACGGCGAGGCCGACCACGACGGACGGTACGGCGACCGGCAGCATGAACAGGGCGTCGAGGACCCTGCGCCCGCCCTTCTTCAGCGCGGCGGCCGCGAGCGCGGCCCAGGTGCCGATCAGGAGGGCGAGGAGGCTGGCGCTGACGGCGGTGACCAGGCTGGTGGTCAGCGCCTGGAGGGACGCGCCGCTGGTGGCGGCCTGGTAGTGGCCACCGGTGAATCCGGTCGGAAACGCGCTCGACCAGTTCGTGGCGAACGACGCGGCGACGATGACGAGCAGCGGCAGCGCGAACAGAGGCAGGAAGAGGGCGAAGAAGAGGACCCAGGTGGCCCACTTGCCCTTACGGCTATGCACCAGCACGGCGGCTCACCACCCGGTAGAGGCCGTAGAGGCCCACGGAGATCAGGACGTTGACGACGGCGACCACGCACGCGCCCGGGTAGTCGGACTCGAGGATCGCCTTGCTGTACACGAGCATCGGGAGCGTGGTGACGCCCTTGGCGCCGGTGAAGAGCACGATGCCGAACTCGTTGAGGCACATGACGAGGACGAGGCTGCCGCCGGCGGCGAGCGCGGGCAGCGCCTCGGGCAGGATGACCTGCCGCACGATGCGGGCGGGCTTCGCGCCCAGGGAGGACGCCACCTCCAGCTGCGCCGTCTCGATCTGCGAGAACGCGGCGAGCAGGGGCCGCATCACGAACGGTGTGAAGTACGTGATCTCGGCGAGGAGCACGCCCCACGGGGTGGTGAGGAACTGGAAGGGCCCGGAGGCGGCGCCCGTGACGTCCGTCCACAGTCCGTTGGCCATGCCCACGGAGCCGTACACGAAGAGCAGCGCGAGGGTGATGAGGAAGGACGGGAAGGAGAGGAACACGTCGATGAACTTGGCGACGGCCTTCCCGCCGGGGAACGGGACGAACGCGATGACGAGCGCGAGCGCGAACCCGAGCACGAGGCATCCGACGGTCGCCCCGACCGCCAGCCACACCGTCGTCCCGAGTGCCTCCCGGAACGCGGACGACGCGAAGACGTCGGCGTACGGCTTGAGGGAGGTGCCGCCGGTGTCGGGCTGCACGGACTGCTGCACGACGAGGGCGAGCGGGTAGAGGAACACGAGGGCGAGTACGGCGACGGGCGGCAGCGCCCACACCCACTTCGGCGTCCCCCTGCGGGGCTTCGTGGCCTTGCTCACCGGCGTGCTCAGCGTGGCGCTAGCCATCCTTGCTCACCCCGGCCGAGAGCAGCACCGCGTCCTCGGGTGCGAAGTGCACGGTGACCTCGTCGCCGAGCGCGGGCGGGGTGCGCAGTTCGCGCAGGTCGGCCTTGAGCCGGTGCCCGTCCACGTCGACGTACAGGCGGTGGGTGGAGCCGCGCCACTGGACCTCGGACACGGAGCCGGTGAGGGCGTTGGGCCCGTCGCCGAGTCCGACGAGGTGGGGGCGCACGCACAGCGTGGCGGACACCCCGGAGGCGACGTCGCCGGTGGGCACCTTCAGCTGGGCGCCGGCGAAGGACACCGACCCCGAACCCACCTGTACGGGAAGGAGGTTGGCGTTGCCCACGAAGGACGCGGTGAACTCGGTGCGGGGCCTGCGGTACAGCTCCTGCGGCGTCCCGCAGTCCTGGAGCCGCGCCTTGTCCATGACCGCGATCCGGTCGGCGAGGGTGAGCGCCTCGACCTGGTCGTGGGTGACGTAGAGGATCGACACGTCGGGCAGCTCGCGGTGGAGTCTGGCCAGTTCGGCCAGCATGCCGGAGCGCAGCTGCGCGTCGAGCGCGGACAGCGGCTCGTCGAGCAGGAGCACCCCGGGCCGGATGGCGAGGGCCCGCGCGATGGCCACCCGCTGCTGCTGTCCGCCGGACAGCTCGCGCGGGTAGCGCTTCGCGTAGGACGCCATGCCGGTCATCTCGAGGGCCTCGGTGACCCGGGCGGGGATCTCGGCCTTGGCGACCTTCTGGGCCTTCAGGCCGAAGGCGACGTTGTCCTCCACGCGCAGGTGCGGGAACAGGGCGTACTGCTGGACGACCATGCCGATGCCGCGCCGGTGGGGCGGCAGGTCCGTGACGTCGCGGTCGCCGATCAGGACGCGGCCCGACGCGGGCCGCACGAATCCGGCGACGGCACGCAGGGCCGTCGTCTTGCCGGAGCCCGACGGGCCGAGCAGCGCCATGACCTCGCCGGGCTCGACCGTCAGGTCGAGGGAGTGGAGGACGGTGTTCGCGCCGTAGGCGACGGACACCTTGTCGAAGCGGATGCCGCTGGCCATCAGCTCTCAGCTCCCAGGGGCACGGCGGGTATGGGGTCGGTCTTCTCTCTCACGGCGGCCACGCTCCTCGGGGCGGATGACCCGTACCGGTCCGCACGGCAACGGGACGGTGAACGGCCACCCAAGGTTGGCCTAGACCCGTTACGCTTTCGTTACTGAAGTGGGTCAACTGCCGCCCCCCGGCGGTCAGTTGCCCAAACGCGTGGTGAACGAGAACCGGTCCCCCCGGTAAAGCGTCCGCACCCTTTCCGTGGGCCGGCCGCTCGTGTCGGACGACACCCGGTGAATGAGAAGCATCGGCAGCGCGGGCGGCGTGCCGATCAGGAGAGCCTCGCGCGGGGTGGCCAGCACGGTCTCGATGCGCTCGTCGGCGGACCCGAACTCGATCCCGAGCCGCTCGTGCACATACGTGTAGAAGGACGAGTCCGGGTCGAAGTCGACGTCGAGGCGGGGCATCCGCGCCACGGCGACATAGGTGCTCTCCAGGCCGACGCGCTCGTCGTCGGCGAGCAGCACACGCTCCATGTGCCACACCGGCTCGCCCCGCTCGACCTCGATCTCGTCGGCGAGGGCGGGCGGGCACGGGAAGCGGTCGAGGCCGATGAGCGTACGTCCCGGGCGGCGGCCCTGGCGGCGCACGCCCTCGGTGTAGCTGGCCATCGACAGCGGCTGCTCCAGCTTGGGCCCGGCCACGACCGTCGCCCGGCCCTGGCGGCGCAGGCGCCCTTCGAGCAGCAGCTCGCGCAGCGCCTGGCGCACGGTCTCGCGCGCCACCTCGAAGCGCAGGGCCAGATCCCGCTCCGTGGGCAGCGGCTCGCCCTCGCCCAGCTCGTCGAGGAGCGCGGAGACATGGGCCTTGACCGCGTAGTACTTCGGGATGCGGCCGTGCTCGGGGATGCCGGCGCGTACGGGTGCGCCAGGTGCCTGGTCGTTCGGGTAATCCACCCAGGGATGTTCGCAGACATTTGTTAACGGGGTGTCGGGGGCCGTCCGGGAGCGCGGTGCGCGCGGCGGGCGGCGTGGCCGGAATCCGCCCTCACCCGCGGTCGGTGCGCAGCCACCGGGAGCCCGCCACGAGGGCCGCGCCGCCGATGAGCAGGGCGCCGGACGCGAGGCCGATTCCGCGCAGGGAACGCGGCGGCCCGGTCCGCGCGAGCTCGTCGGGCGCGAGGGGGAGGTCGCCCGGGTCGGCCCCGTTGTCTGCGTCTGCGCCCGTGTCTGCATCGGTGCCGGTGCCGGCGCCTGGGTCGCTGCCGGTCGGGGGGCCGGTGGTAGAGCCGGTGGTAGGGCCTGTGGTGGGTCCGTGGGTTGGGCCGTCCGTGGGGCCGGTCCCGTGCGTGGGACGGGCGCTCGCGGTGCCGCTGTCGCGGCCGGGCTCCAGCAGGCCGTCGTCCCCGGCGTCAGGTTCGTCGCGCTGCTCGCCGGGGCGCCTTCCGGACTGCTCGCCCTCCTTGTCGTCGGTGAGCGTGAACCGGTAGTCGCCCGACTCCCCCACCCAGTCGCCGTCGTCGTCCCGGCGCTGCACGACGGCCGCGTTGGCGACGACGCTGTTCGGCTCGGCGTCGGAGGTGAACGTGAGCCGGGCCCGGACGGTGACGGTCTTGCCCGGGCCCACCCGGAAGCCGGGGAAGCCGTCGTCGAAGACGCCGACGTTCTCGTCCCACTCGGTCCGCTCGAAGTGCACGGGGTGGTGGCGCTTGCCGTCGGAGAACTCCAGCTGGATCTGCCGCGTCGCCAGCGTCCGCTTCTTGTCGATGAGCACGAGGACGGGGTGGATGCCGGCGCACTCGGCATCGGTCCTGTTCGTGAGGTCGAGGGACCAGGTGCGGAAGCCGCCGCCGGGGTGGTACGTCGTGGGGCCGCCGCGGATCCGGGTGCCGATCGGGAAGTCGGCGGGGTACTGGCCGGCGCAGGTGGGCTCGAGCGGGGCGGAGCCGGCCGGGACCGGGTCGGCCGCGAGGGCGGGGCCGCCCGTCACCACGGAGGTCAGGGCCACGGCAGTGACGGCGAGCGGGATACGCGGTCGCATGAGGAGCCTTTGTGATCGCGGGGCGGGAAGGGTACTGCCACCGCGACCGTGTCACGCGCGACGCGCCGCGTGCCGGGCCGGCAGGGCCCCGTACGGCCCGATGCACGAGCGATTCCGCTCGATCAGCTCAGATTTCTGTCATTCCGGTTGGCCGGGAAGTGACCGTGCGCCCGGCCGTACAGGGGTGCGAGGACCAGCTGGGCGGCGCCCTCGACGACCGCGGTCGCGGCGCCGGGCGCGCGCAGGACCGGGACCTCGACCGTGCCGCCGCGCCGCGCCCGCTCGCCGAGCACCGCCCGCACCCCTTCGACGAAGCGCTCCTCGGCGGCTGCGACCGTGCGCCCGCCGAGCAGGACGAGGTCGATGTCGAGGAGGCCGACCATGTTCGCCGCGCCCTCGCCGAGCACGCGCGCGGCCTCGTCGAAGGATCCGGCGGCGACCGCCGCGAGGCAGAGTGCCTCGATGCAGCCGCGGTTGCCGCAGCCGCAGAGCGGGCCGTCCAGCTGGATCACCTGGTGACCGAATTCGCCCGCTCCCGTGTGCGGCCCGCGATACGGCGCGCCACCCAGGACGAGTCCGGCGCCGAGCCCCGTACCGAGGTGGAGGTACGCGAACGCGTCGCCGCACCCGGCGAGCGCGAGGCCGAGCGCGGCCGCGTTGGTGTCCTTGTCCACGACCACGGGAAGCCCGAGCCGCTCCGCGAGCGCGTCCCGCAGCGGGAACCCGTCCCACTCGGGGAACCCGGTGACGCGGTGCAGCACGCCGGAGGAGTGGTCGAGGGGCCCGGGCAGCGCGACGCCCACGCCGAGGACTCGGGGGGTGGGGGGTTCTGGATGTACGGGGTCCTGCGCGCCAGGGTCCTGCGCGCCAGGGTCCTGTGCGTAGGGGTCCTGTGCGTAGGGGCGGCCCGGATCTCCGGCATCCGCGTCCCCTCCGCCCGCGTCCGCATCCGCGTCCGCGTCCGCGAGCAGCGCCTCCACCTCGCTCGCCGCCGCCCCCACCACCGCGTCGCCGCCCGCGCCGAAGGCGAGCGGGGAGCGGCGTTCGGCGACGACCGTGCCCGCGAGGTCGACCAGGACCGCCGTCAGTTCGTCGCGGTCCAGGTGGAGCCCGACCGCGTGCCCCGCGTCCGGCACGAGGCGCAGGACGGTGCGGGGCTTGCCGCCCGTCGAGGCGCGGCGGCCGGTGTCCGTCGCCAGGCCCTGCTCCCGGAGCCGCGCCGTGATCTTGCTGACGCCCTGCGGGGTGAGGCCCGTGCGCTCGGCCAGTTCGAGCCTGCTGATGCCCTCGTCGCCCGCCGTGCGCAGCAGATCGAGTACGAGTGCGGCGTTATGGCCTCGCAGCACCGCCAGATTGACCCCGGAGTTAGCCCTGTTCACTCCCCCATTGTCCATTCCGCTTGCACTTTGGCAACACCGTTGCTTAAGTGGATGCATGACTGAAGGCATGACATCAGGTACGGCTGGGGCCACCGGCTCCCCCCTCCGCGTCGGTCTCGTCGGCTACGGCCTGGCGGGTTCCGTCTTCCACGCCCCGCTGATCGCCGCGACCGACGGCCTCGTACTCGACACGGTCGTCACCTCGAACCCGGAACGGCAGGCGCAGGCCCGCGCCTCCTTCGGTGACGGCATCCGCTTCGTGGCGACGCCCGACGAGCTGTGGCCCCTGGCCGACGAGCTCGACCTGATCGTCATCGCCTCACCGAACAAGACGCACGTACCGATCGCGACGGCCGCACTCAAGGCGGGCCTCCCGGTCGTCGTCGACAAGCCGATCGCCGGCACCGCGGCCGAGGCGCGCGACCTCGCGGCCCTCGCCGAGGAGCGCGGCCTGCTCCTCTCGGTCTTCCAGAACCGCCGCTGGGACAACGACTTCCTGACTCTGCAGGGCCTGATCGCGGACGGCGAGCTCGGCGACGTCTGGCGCTTCGAGTCGCGCTTCGAGCGCTGGCGGCCGCAGCCCAAGGGCGGCTGGCGCGAGTCCGGCGACCCGGAAGAGATCGGAGGTCTCCTCTACGATCTCGGCAGCCACGTCGTCGACCAGGCCCTGGTCCTGTTCGGCCCGGCCGTCTCGGTCTACGCGGAGTCCGACGTGCGGCGCGCGGGCGCGGCGGCCGACGACGACACGTTCATCGCGATCACGCACGCGAACGGCGTCCGCTCCCACCTGTACGTCTCCGCGACCGCGGCCCAGCTCGGCCCGCGCTTCCGCGTCCTCGGCTCGCAGGCCGGCTATGTGAAGTACGGCCTCGACCCGCAGGAGGCAGTGCTTCGCGAGGGCACGATCCCGGCGGCCGGCGAGCCCTGGGGTGTGGAGCCCGAGTCGATGTGGGGCCGGATCGGTTCCGGAGAATCCCCGCTGACCGGCGGCGGACGCCCCGTCGAGACGCTCCCCGGCGCCTACCCCGCGTACTACGCGGCCGTCGCCGCCGCCCTGCGCGGCACCGGCGAGAACCCGGTCACCGCCGAGCAGGCAGCGTCCGCGCTCGACGTCCTGGAGGCGGCCCGCCGCTCGGCCCGCGACGGTGTGACGGTGACGCTGTGAACGCGCCGACGGCCGAGGAGATCGAGGAGCAGGAGCGCCGCCTGGTTCTGCCCAAGTTCGGTTACGAGGACGCCTGGGAGCTGGGCTCGCTGCTCGTCGAGCTGGCCAGGGAGCGCAAGGCGCCGGTGGCGATCGACATCACGCGCGGCGGCCAGCAGCTCTTCCACGCGGCGCTGCCGGGCTCGACCCCGGACAACGACGCGTGGATCGCCCGCAAGCGCCGCGTCGTCGAGCGCTATGCCTGCTCGTCGCTGCTGGTCGGAACCCGTTTCCGGGCGAAGGGCACGACGTTCGAGGACTCGTCCAGGCTCGACCTGGACACGTACGCGGCGCACGGCGGCGCGTTCCCGCTGGCCGTCGAGGGCGCGGGAGTCATCGGAGCGGTGGTGGTCTCCGGCCTCCCCCAGCTGGAGGACCACGCACTGGTGGTCAAGGCCCTGGACCTCTTCATCACAGGCTAGACAGGCGCCCCCCATAAGGGGCGCGGGGAACTGCGCGCTCAGCCACGACGAACCCGCGGCCGACAAACGACCGAGGGTCCCCGCAGTTCCCCACCTGACCCAGCGGAGCGCTTACGCGTCCTTGAGTTCCTGGCGCTGCCGCCCCAGACCTTCGATCTCCAGCTCCACCACGTCCCCGGCCCGCAGGTACGGCTTCGGCTCGGGCTGCCCCATCGCCACGCCCGCCGGCGTCCCCGTGTTGATCACGTCGCCCGGGTACAGGGTCATGAACTGGCTGACGTACCGGACCACCTCGGCGACCGGGAAGATCTGATCGGCCGTCGAGCCGTCCTGCTTCAGCTCGCCGTTCACCCACAGTTTCAGGCCGAGCGCCTGCGGGTCCGCGACCTCGTCCGCCGTCACGAGCCAGGGGCCCAGCGGGTTGAACGTCTCGCAGTTCTTGCCCTTGTCCCACGTGCCGCCGCGCTCGATCTGGAACTCGCGCTCGGACACGTCGTGCGCCACCGCGTACCCGGCGATGTGCGCGAGGGCCTCCTCGTGCGACTCCAGGTAGCGCGCCGTACGCCCGATGACGATCGCCAGCTCGACCTCCCAGTCCGTCTTCACGGACTTGCGCGGTACGAGCACGGTGTCGTCGGGGCCGACGACCGTGTCCGCCGCCTTGAAGAAGACGACGGGCTCCGACGGCGGCTCGGCGCCGGTCTCGGCGGCGTGGTCGTGGTAGTTCAGGCCGATGCACACGACCTTGCCGATCCGCGCGACCGGCGGGCCGACCCGCAGGCCGTCCGCGTCGAGCACGGGCAGCTCGCCGGACTCGGCGGCGGCCCGTACGCGCCCCAGCGCCGCGTCGTCGGCGAGCAGCTCCCCGTCGATGTCGGGGACGACTCCGCCCAGGTCACGCAGGACACCTTCGGCATCGAGCAGGGCCGGGCGCTCCGCCCCAGCGGTACCGACTCGCAGCAGCTTCATGGTTGAGACTCCCTTGATCGAGGAGGGACCTCGCGACGGGTGCAGCCATCGGAGGACTGGTCGATCGTCCAAGGTCCTCGTCCAGTCCGCAATACCTCGTTCACGGACTGGACCTCCCCCAAACTCTTAAAGAGCAGGGGGGACCCCCACCGCGGCAGTAGCAAGCGCCGCGGCAGAGGGCATGTCGCGGTACAGGACGGCCCGCTCGACGGCGCTCCACGTCGTGCTCGTCACCACGTACAGGGCGGCCGCGAGCGGCACGAAGCCCACCGTGAACAGCGTCATGAACGACATCAGCGGCATGATCTTCGTCATCGAGGCCATCGCGCCCGCGCCCGGCGCCTGCGGCCCGTCCGCGGCGGCCGGCAGCATCGGCTGGGCCGCCATCTGACGCTTCGTACGGCCGTAGTTGAAGCTCGCCACCGCCGCGACGATCGCGAACAGGACCAGATAGACGACGCCCTGCGCGCCGAAGAGCCCGCCGTCCGCGAGCGCGTCCTTGAAGCGCCCGCCGAGCGGCGCGGCGCCGAGGGTGTGGCCGAGCAGGGCGTTGGGCTCGCCGCCGATGCTGCCGTTCGAGAACAGGTGGTAGAGCAGGAAGAAGGCGGGGAGCTGGAAGAGGCTCGGCAGGCAGCCGGACAGCGGCGAGACCTTCTCCTCCTTGTGCAGCTCCATGATCGCCTTCTGGAGCTTCTCGGGGTTCTTCTTGTGCTTCTTGCGCAGCTCGGCGATGCGCGGCTGGAGCTTGGCGCGCTGGCGCTGCCCGCGGGCCGAGGCCCGGGACAGGGGGTGCACGAGAAGGCGTACGAACGCGGTGAAAAGGACGATCGCCGCTGCGGTCGCCGAGGCGTGGAAGAGCGGGTCGAGCAGGTCGGCGATGTGCTCGACCAGGCTGGCGAAGACAGACATGAACGTCGACATGGGTGAGCCCTCCGGGGGTCCCGTCGTGCCGGAATCGGAAGACCGCCGGGAAGGGCGGCCGATCGGCGTGACGGCCCGCAGGGGGACTGCGGTCCCCTTGGGGGACTGCGGGTGGAGCGGGTGGAGCGGGTCCCCTACGCGGCCGTCAGGAGGAGACGGCCGGGTGCTCGGGGTCGGCTGCGCCCGCGGGCGTCGGGATCGCGCTGCGGCAGGAACGCGGTGCGTTGCTCACGGTCGCGCATCGTGGTGCGGACCCGGGTGCGGGGCACGGCGGGGGCGCAGCGCGCGGAGAGCAGGGAGCAGACGGCGAGCGCGGAGCCCGCGGCGGCGGTCGCGGCGAGCGCGACGGCGGCGGTGAGGCTGCCGGTGTCGACGAGAACGGTCTCGACGAGGAGGAACAGCAACAGGGCGGCGGGCCGCAGGGCCGTGCCCCAGGTGCGCGTCATGTCCGGCGTCCCTCCTTCCCGCTGTTCGGTCCGTGCCCACGTGTTGTGGCGTTCTGCCCGTTATACAGGATGGGTCCCGGTCGGATGAAGGGGCGCCTTCTCGGCCACCCGCTCACCGGGGCCGCATCGACCGCAGTTTCCCCCACACCGCGAGCCGGTACCTGGATGTGTACTCGGGCGTGCAGGTGGTGAGCGTGATGTAGTACCCCGGCTCGCTGTACCCGGCACCGCGCACGACCTCGCTGCGCGGCACGCCCGCGATGACGCCGCCGTCGCGCGCGGAGGTCTGGGCGAGGGTCTTGTCGACGACGTACGTGTACTCGGCGCTGCGGGTACGGACCCGGACCTCGTCGCCCTTGCGCAGCCGGTTGATGTACCGGAAGGGCTCCCCGTGGGTGTTGCGGTGCCCGGCGAGCGCGAAGTTCCCGGCACGGCCGGGCTGGGCGGTGGCCGGATAGTGGCCGACATAGCCCTTGTTGAGGACGTTCTGCTTCCCGACGCCCTCGGCGACGGGAACGGTGAGGCCGAGGCGGGGGATGGTGAGGACGGCGTAGGCCTGGTCCCAGCGGGGCGCTTCCCGGGAGGAGGACGTGGAGTCGACGGATGTCCGGCCCCCGGACCCGCCACCGTCCCCCTCGCCCGACGAGCCGGCCGCGGTGTCGTCACCGGCCGGATCCGAGGCGTTGCCCTCGCCCCCGTCACCCCGCCCGTCCGCGGGGGTGGCCGCCCACTCGTGCTCCAGCGCCTGCACCTTGCGCTCGGCGCCGGCTCTGGCCTCGCGATTCGTCCACCACAGCTGATGGACGACGAGAAGGAGAAGGACGACCCCGAGGGTGACGGTGACCTCGGCGCCGGTCCACAAGGTGCGGCGCAGGGCCGAGGGGCGGCGACCCTGCGGGGGGCGCAGGGCCGAGGGGCGGCGACCGAACGCGCGGCGTCCCGCGCGCAGAACCGAGGGGCGCCGCCCGGACGCACGGCGTCCAGCGTGCAGCCCCTGCCGCACGACGACCGGCCGACGCTCCCGGTCCCGCTCCCCGTCCCGCTTCCGTCGCCACTCCCACTTCCGCTCGCGCACGGCCGCAAGATAGGCCCTGCCTCCGTAACTCACCAGGGAAGTCACCAGTGAAAGGACCGGCACCCTAAGCTCGCGCCCCATGGGTCCCCTCTGGCTGCTCGCACTGATCCCCTTCATCGCAGGACTCGTCCTGGCCGTCTCACAGGTGCTGCAACTCGTCACCGAGACGCTCCGGCGCAGCACCGGCACGGTGGTCGACGCGATCGTGACGGGCCATGTCGCGTCGAACGAGGCGTCGTACGCGGTGCTGCATCCGGTGGTCAGCTGGACGGCGCCCGACGGCACGGCACACGAACAGGCACTCCCCGACGAGGTGGGCGCCCACGCGCTCCCCGAGGGCCGCCGCGTACGCGTCCGCTTCGACCCGGCGCACCCCGCTCTCGCGGCCCTGGACACCGACGGCCGCTACCGCTCGTGCGTGGCCTGGCTGTGGACGGGGACGGCGCTGTGGGCGGGCACGCTGGCCGTGGTGGTCGGGCGTATGGCGTACGTATTGAACGAAAGCAACGGCTACGCGAGCCTGTGGTGACCTGGCGCCACTGACGGTGGTCGGCAGTACGGTGTCACCCATGCGCCCCGACACGCCTGCTACGCCCGCCGAGCCTGTAGACCCTGTCAACCACATCGCCGAAGCCGAGCGCCTGGAGCGCATCGCCGGCCTGTACCCGGAGGACGCCGAGCAGCTGCTCCTCCAGGCCGCGGCGCACTACGAACTGGCGGACGCCCGCCAGCGCGCGGCCTCGCTGTACGACGGCCTCATTGCCGGACCGCCGTCCGAGCTGGAGCAGCCGCATCTGGTGAAGGCCCTGATGGCCGCGAATCTGTGGGAGTACGGCCACGAGGCGGAGGCCCGCGCGATCATCGCGGGCATCCGGACGGCGGCCCCGCGAGACCCGGCCGCGTACGTGATCGTGGCGGAGGCCCTGGAGTCGCACGACGAACTCGAAGCGGCGCACGAGTCCTTCACGGAGGCCCTGACGCTGCTCCTGCCGGAGGCGGAGCGCACGAACCCGCCGTACGAGACGCATCCGCTCCTGCTGGGCCGCCACCGCGTACGCCGCCTGATCGGCGCGGATCACGACGAGTGGGACGCCCTCGCCGACCGGGTCCACCGGGCCGCGGTGTCCCTGGACGAACTCCACGACCCGAAGCGGACGTGGGCGCTGGGTTCGAACAACCCGGCGGAGCTGAAGGCCGAAATCCTGCGCCTGCGCGCGGAGTTGGGCTCGTACCGGCAGGCCCTGTCCCGCCCGTTCCCGGTGGCGGTACTGCACTGGCCGTCGACGGAGCTGACGGAACTACTGGCCGCGTACCCGACCCTTACCTCCGAATACCCGTCCTACGAAGAGCACTTGTCGACCATAGAGTCCTCCCTCCGCGAACTCGCGGCCTCGGGCACACCGAACCTGGGCATCGTCGCGGGCACGGTCCCGTCGTACGAGGCGTTCGCAGCGTCGGAGTCCTCGTCCCCCACAGACGCGTCGCTGCTACCGCAGTACGCCACGACGCTGGCGGCCCGAGGCCGCGCGATCCCGTGGCCGCCGGAGCGGGGGGCGGAGTGCTGGTGCGGGTCGGGGCGGATGTATGGGGAGTGTCATGGGGTGGAGTAGAGCCGGGGTGTGGCCCCGGGGGCAGCTGAGGCCGACGGCCAGCGCGGGCTGACGCTCGAGCTGCTGTCGCCCTAGGTGCCATACGACACCCCACCCACCCCAAATCCGGCACGAGGCCCACCGATGGGCTTCACCACTGCATCCGAGGCTGAGACATACCGCCGGGCACCCTTGAACGCTGGCATTCACCGCACCTCTCGGCCTCAAGGGCATAGCCAGCTACGAGCTGAGCAACCCGGAGGATGGCCGCGCCACGCACGTACCGCCCAACTGCAGACGTAGCCAGCGGTGTGGGCTGGGTTGGGTTGGGGCTTCTCGTGAGGGCCTCACTCTGGCCACGCGGCCATACATCGTGTCTGGTCGGATAATTGGAGGTATGCCCAACGCAGCCCCATCTTCCCCCTCCGTCTCGGCCCGCATGAGCCGTCAGGGTTCCCGCGACACAGCTCCTGAGCTCGCGGTGCGGCGCCTCCTGCACGCCTCAGGGCTGCGCTATCGAGTCAATGTGCCTGTGCCCGGGATGCCGCGCCGCACCATCGACATCGTCTTCGGGAAGGCCAGGATCGCGGTCTTCATGGATGGCTGCTTTTGGCACGGGTGCCCCGAACACGCAACTCAGCCCAAGGCCAACGCCGAGTGGTGGCGAGCCAAGCTGGACAAGAACATGGCGCGTGACCTCGAGACGACCCGGCTCCTGAGGGAAGCAGGCTGGACGGTGCTGCGTTTCTGGGAACACGAAGACCCAAGCGTCGTTGCCCGGATCGTGGCCGAAGCCAAAGGAGCCTCGGACGATTCGCCGCGCCATCCGCGCGTCCGCTCCTAGAGCGCGATTCGGCAAGGTTCATCATTCGGGACTTCTATCTGGTTGTCCGACCTGTGCACTACGGTCACCATTGATCGTACAATTTTCTAGGACTTCCCGAGGCGAGGCAATGACCACCGACTGGCAGTTCGACGTCCCCACCGCAGGGAGTAAGCACCTCCCGCCTGATGCGCGGTACATGGAGGCGCTCAGCAGCCAGGGCTACCGATTCGAGGTAGCCATCGCCGACCTCGTCGACAACTCCATCGATGCTGGCGCGAAGGATGTTGTGATCCACTTCCTCAGGGACGGCGACGAGCTCGTCAGCCTCCTGGTCGTGGACGACGGGAGGGGGATGAGCGACGAGGATCTGGATGTCGCGATGACCGTCGGTGGCCGCCGCGACTACGCAGCCAACGCTCTCGGGATGTTCGGCACGGGGCTGAAGTCCGCCTCGCTCAGCCATGCCGCATCCGTAACCGTCGTCAGCACCACCAAGCGCACCCGTACCGCGGGCCGCCGCTGGCTGATGGAACGTGCGGTCTCCGGGTTCCAGTGCGACATCGTCGAACCGAACTACGCCCAGACTCTCCTCGACCGGTACGCGGACCGTCCCATCGTCTGGCAGGGCACCGTCATCCGGTGGGACGGCGTGAAGGACTTTCCCAAGCACGGAGGCGGTGGGCAGACGGACCGCTACCTTCACCGCACCATCAACAAGCTCGGCCTGCACCTCGGCCTCTATCTGCACCGGTTCCTGTCACGCGACAACTTCAACATCACGATCGCCGTCGAGGACGTCCGCACCGGCACCGTCTATCTGGACTTCGGCGTCGAGCCCCTGAATCCATTCGGCTACCCGGTGAGCGGCCATCCCGACTACCCCCGCCGGTACACCGCGTCCGTGCCCTCGATCGGCGACGTCGATCTGGAAGCCCATGTCTGGACTCCAAAGTCCAACATCGACGAATACAAGGCCGTCGGTTCCGTCATCGACCGCCAAGGCTTCTACTTCTATCGCAACGACCGCCTGGTGCAGGCCGGTGGCTGGAACAACTTCCGGCAGCCCGAACAGCACCTCTCCCTCGCGCGGGTGGCCGTCGATCTGCCCCCGTCACGCAGTGACGTCTTCCGGCTCACCGTGAAGAAGGCCGGAGTCGAAACTTCGCCGGAATTCACCTCAGCGCTGGAGAAGTCGACCGACTCCGAAGGACACAGCTTTCTCGAGTACTTGACCCAGGCGGATACCACATACCGCGATGCACGCAAGCGGTCAGGCACCACGCGGAAGCCGGTCGTCCCGGCGGGCAAGGGATTTGATCCGGCAGTGCGCGAGACGATCGCCGAAGAGTTGCCGGCCATCCCCTACGAGGACCCGATCGCGGTCCGCTGGCAGAAGCTCGACACAAGCGTCTTTTTCGACATCGACCGCGAAAACCGCACTATCGCTCTGAACCAGCACTACCGCCCGGCGATCCTCGGTGGTCGACGCGGCGGACTCAACGATGCGCCCCTGCTCAAGTCCCTGATGTACGTCCTGCTGCACCAAGTCTTCGAGAAGGAATACAGCGGCAGCCGGGAGAAGGACAACCTGCAACTGTGGCAGTCGATTCTGGTGTCCGCCGCACGCGCGGAGCTCGATCGGGTGGGCGACGATGACTGATCGTGCAACGGCTCCGCACGTGCTGTGGTCGGACGTCGAGCACTATCTCGGCACGGGACAGGCGGCGGTGTTCCCGCTCTCGCCGGCAGATGCGCATCCCCAGGTCTCGTACGTCATAGAGCACGGTGGCCAGGACATCGCGCTACACGTCGAGTTGGGCAGGCACGACCGTCCGCCGCGTGGCTCTCTCCCCACAATTCGGATCGATCAGCTCGCCGACCGGGCAAAGCGCTACGCCCGTATCCGCACCACTCAATCGGAGCTGATCCGGGACTTCCACGACTTCCTCTGCGCGGTGTCGGATCGGATCGTGACCCACGACCGGAGTCTCGATCAGGCATACGCGGAGACAGTGCGGGCATGGCAGGCACTACTCGACAAACCTCGGGGCCTCGGCGTGGAGAAACGTATCGGCCTCATCGGCGAACTTGCTGTGCTCCGCTCCCTCTCCACCGAATACGGCTGGGCACCTGCCATCGAGTCCTGGACCGGGCCCAGTGGAGAGGAGCATGACTTCGGCCTCCCTGGACACGACCTCGAGGTGAAGACCACCGCCTCCGAGCATCGACGGCACACCATCCACGGAGTCGGCCAGCTCACTCCGACTTCGGAACGCCCTTTGTGGCTCGCCTCGTTGCATCTCACCCGTGGCGGCACGAGCGGCCGGACGCTGGCCGCATGCGTAAGAGCTGTCCGTGCGGAAGTCGCCGAACATGCTCCGGCCTCGTTGAGCGAGCTGGACCGCCAACTGTCCCTGGCCGGATGGTCCGATGATGCGCCGGACGACGAGCGGTGGACGCCTCGCTCGCCGCTTCTGTTGCTCAATGCGGCCGGACTGCCACGGCTGGACATGTCAGTACTCCCCGAGGCCGCACGTGAGCGGATCTCCTCGGTGCAGTACACGATCGATGTCACAGACCTGCCCGCATCGCCCCAACCCCCTTCATCCTTCGCCGACTTCCGGCTCCCCTAGGCTCGAGGAACCTCCGATGAGCAACACCGCAGCCACTGTCCGGCTCACCCTGCATAGGTCGGCCCTTGCAAGCATGCAGGCAAGCCGTCCGAAGAATCTCGCCCGCGCGCTCGCATACGAGGCAGAGGACGTGGGCCCCGAGGGGGAGGTTCAGGCTAACGAAGAGGACTTCCAAAACATCCTCTACACGTCTCATGCCACGGACCAACTCGTCGAGTTGTGGCGCAAGCAGCTCACGCAGTGGGACTACGCTGAAAACCCGCCCTGGTCGGATACTGAGCCGCGCACCGACGAGCGGCGCGCCGCAGTGCTCGGCCTGCTGGGGGTCAGCGAGGAAACAAGCAAGCTCCTCAACACACTCGTCCCGGTGTTCAAAGCAGCGGGCCCCGTAGTCATCAGCGAGGATTTCACCCCCTGGTACAAGCCCCAGTCGCAGCAGAGCTACAGCTGGTACTGGCCCGCATACCGCCGCCTGTTGTCATCGAAGGGTTGGCCGGAGACAGCGGTCGCGAACCTGGATGCCGCCTCCGACCGAGTTGTCGAGCGTCTGGCCGACCCGACCTCCGAAGAGGCATATCAGTCCAAGGGCCTGGTCGTCGGATACGTGCAGTCCGGCAAGACCGCCAACTTCACCGGTGTCATCGCCAAGGCAGTGGACGCCGGATACCGCCTCGTGATCGTGCTCGGCGGCACTCTCAATCTCCTGCGTGCCCAGACTCAGCGACGCCTGGACATGGAGCTTGTCGGTCGCGAGAACATCCTGCGTGGAGCAGCCGAGTACGAGTCCGACTATGCCGATGACCCCGCCTGGTCCAAGGGAAAGTTCCTGACCCACGGTGGCCTGCCATCCGCTTTGGGTGGGTTCGACATCGTTCGGATGACAACGCGGGATAACGACTACAAGAGCCTCCTTCAGGGCATCGTGGCCCTCGAGTTCGAAAAGCAGGAACCGGCGCTCCCACTCCACAACCCGCGCAACCTGCACCGAGCCTCGGCCCGGCTCATGGTCGCCAAGAAGAACAAATCCGTCCTGGCGAGGCTGGTGAAGGATCTCAACAAGATCAAGACTCCGCTCTCGGAAATCCCCGTACTGATCATCGACGACGAGTCCGACGAGGCATCGGTCAACACGGCCAACCCGAACAAGCCCGATGCCGACCGAACCGCCATCAACGAAAAGATCTCCGAACTTCTGCGGATACTCCCGCGCGCCCAGTACGTCGGCTACACGGCGACGCCCTTCGCCAACGTCTTCGTCGACCCCAGTGACACCGAGGACATCTTCCCCAAGGACTTCATCGTCTCCCTGCCGCGTCCCGACGGATACATGGGCGTCCAGGACTTCCACGACCTCGACTCACCAGTCCCGGCCGACGAGCGCACCTTCGCCAACTCCAATGAGAAGGCACACGTTCGCGACATCGCCCTGTCGTCCGAAGACGACAACTCCGCACTGCAACGTGCGGTGGACATGTTCGTGCTCACCGCCGCCATGAAGCTCTACCGTGAGGACAAGGGCGGGCTCGGGGACCGTCATTTCCAGCACCACACCATGCTGATCCACGAGTCGGTCCGCACTGCGGAGCACCGTGAACTCCTCGGCAGAGTCACTAAGTTGTGGTGGAACTCGGGTTACACAGGCCCGTCCGGCCGCGAGAGGCTGCGCGAGCTCTTCGAAACCGATCTCCTACCTGTCTCGCATGTTCGCGCCGATGGCTACGCGGTGCCGTCGACGTTCGAGGACCTCACCCCCTACATCGGCGCGGCGGCCATCCGCATCGGCGGAGACGACCAACCGATCATCGTCGTCAACGGCGACAGCGACATCGAGACTGGCGAGGCCGATTTCGACAAGCGCGCCATCTGGAAAATCCTCATCGGTGGCCAGAAGCTCGCCCGCGGCTTCACCGTCGAGGGGCTCACGATCACTTACTACCGACGCCGCACCAACAATGCCTCCACGCTGATGCAGATGGGTCGCTGGTTCGGTTTCCGCAACGGCTATCGCGATCTGGTTCGCCTTTACCTCGGGCGCGAGGAAACGATGGGCAAGAAGGAAATCGACTTGTACGAGGCCTTCGAGGCGATCTGTCGGGACGAGGAGACGTTCCGTGCAGAACTGCACCAGTACGCCGATTTGGTGGATGGCAGGCCTCAGGTGACGCCAGCTCAGGTTCCGCCCTTGGTCTCACAGCACTTGAGCTGGCTCAAGCCCGCCAGCACGAACAAGATGTACAACACGAAGCTTGTGGAGGTCCGTTCGGCAGGGCGCTGGGAGGAACCGACGGCGTTCCCCAAGAAGTCCGTCGATCTGCGCCACAACACACAGCTGTGGAAGCCTGTGCTCGACCGCCTGACGGACACCGGCACCTTCGCCTATCACTTTCCCGAGCTCGGGCGCGTCCACCGCTTCGACGCGTTCTCCGGAGTGCTCCCCGCCGACGAGATGGTCGACGTACTGGATTCCGCACGATGGCTCCCCGGCAGCAGCGAATTCGACCCGCATCTGGCCTACCTCAAGGAGATCAGCAAATCTCCCGAGCAGCTCAAGGACTGGTTCGTGGTGGCACCTCAACACACTCGGTCCGGAGGGCGTTTGGCACTCGCCAGCGATGGACGGGAGTACTCCTGCTTTGGGCTGGAACGACGCCGCGATCCCCTGTTCGGCGCGATCAGCAACCCGCGCCATCGCGCGGCGCTTCTTCGGGTCGCGGGTGCCCTTCCCTCGTGCGACGACCCCACGACTGAGCGCTGGGCGACCGAACGTCGCGGCGTGATCGCCATCTATCCCATCGTGGAGGCGGTCAACGCGGAGTCGATCGGCGAAGGGGCAGTCGCCGATCCCAGCAAGGTCGTGATGTCCTTCTGCTTCATCGCACCCAAGACGGCGCGCGGCGACGACAGCAGGGTGGTTCGTTTCACCACGATCGACAAATCCCGCGAAGGCATGGCCATCATCGATGCCAAGTAGCATGCGCCAGCCTCAGACGGGCACCTTCCCCAGTGGTACGTCCACGACCGCAGGACGGACTGGAGGGCCGTATAGGTGGGTGTCCAAGGCGTCGCTGTCCCTGCTCGAGGTCTGTGCCCGGTCCGGACGGGCAGGCTCTGGGGCTCGAACAGGACGACTTCCTGCCGGTGGGCCTGATAGAGCGAGACGCGGATGCCTGCACCAACCGGCCCGCCTGGAACGTACTGGAGGACTTCCTGGATTTCCTCGCTCGGGATCATCCATATTCCTATGACGTCGGCCTGTTGGCCGTCGGGCTGCCCCGCGTGAAATCGGCGGCTTCGGTCGAGCGAGCCGGGGACCAGTACGAGCGCGGCTATTGAAGGCCACTCTGTGGCTGGCGAGCGAGGTGCATCCGAGCGCCCTCGAAAACGTCCCTGGTCTCGCCGGTGATCCACAATTCGACGATCTCTGCGAATTTATACGCAAACAATTGGAGCACCTCGGCTATCAATTCCGATGGTTTGTTCTGAACGCCGCCGAATGCGGCATGCCGCAGATCCGCAGACAAGGGGTTCTCTTCGCCCTGCACGAGCCGAACTTTGCCCTGTTCCGACCTCCGGTGCCGAACGTCACTGAACACGTCTTCGTCGGTTCCGCCCTACGGCAGTCGATGACGGCAGGCGGCTGGCCCGACGTCGACGCCTGGGCGACCAAGGCTGCATGCGTGGCACCGACGCTCGTGGGTATCTCAGCCAACAGAGACGGCGCGATCTCGGGCCGACCGGCACCCGGAGCGCATGGGCCCGGATGGGAGCCAATGCCATTTCGCTCGCCGACGGCGTACCCAACCCCGACTTCGTCCGGAACTTGGGTGCCGGCCGGCCCCACAGGCGTGGTCCGGATCACGTCCCCACAGGCGGCACCGCTCCAAGGCTTTCCCCCGGACTGGCAGGTCATCGACCGGAAGACATCCCGCTACCGGCAGATCGGCCACGCTTCGCCCCCACCCGTCGGCAGGGCACTCGGCGCCGCCAGCGCCCAGACCCTTGATGCCTGACGACCGGGCCGCATCCCAGGCAGCGACGGGCGGGTGGAGCATGGCCCTCTGCCGGCTACACTTCAATCCCATGACCAGCGCACCATCACAATCTCCCCAGCCTGCAGATTCGGATTTCCGCATCGTGGATCTATTTGCCGGTCCGGGAGGCTTGGATGTTGCGGCTGATGTTCTCGGAGTCAAGGCCACCGGCATCGAGTGGGACCCAGGCGCGTGCGCCACACGACTCAGTGCCGGGATGGAAACCGTCCAGGGCGACGTGCGAAAGTCCAGGCCCAGCGATTTTCCGATGGCAAATGTCCTGACCGGTGGCCCTCCCTGCCAGACTTTCACCGTAGCCGGCTCCGGAAGTGGTCGTCGTGCCCTGGACGCAGTTCTCGAATTCGTTCAGCGGGTAGTCGATCGCGATAAGGCTGCCAAGATCGACACCGATCTTGAGAAGCTCAAGGATGTGCGAACCGGACTTGTTCTGGAGCCGCTTCGCTGGGCGCTGGAAGCCATTGACGACCCGGGCCTGCGCCCCTATGAGGCAGTGGTCCTGGAGCAGGTCCCCGCAGTACTCCCGGTGTGGGAGGCATTTGCCGAGGCGCTCCGCGGCGAAGGGTACGAAGCGACCTGTGGCGTCCTGCGCACCGAGGAGTTCGGGGTGCCGCAGACGCGCAGGCGAGCAGTGTTGGTGGCGCGCAGGACGGGCCGTGCCGAACTGCCGACGCCGACCCATCAGCCCTATCGCAAAGGCGTCGCGCCGACCCTCGGGAATCCGGACCTCGCCCCATGGGTGGCCATGCGCGACGTGCTACCCAGACGTACCGAACCATTCGTGGTGGTCTCCAACTACGGCACCGGTGGTGACCCCAAGGCCCGTGGCAGGCGGCACTCCAGCCAGCCGTCGGCCACGGTCACAGGCAAGGTCTCCCGTAATCGTCTCGTGTCGGAGGACGGGACCGATCTCGGACGCTTCTCGCTCACCGAAGCAGGCCTCCTGCAGTCGTTCCCAGTCACCTATCCCTGGTCGGGCACGGACACCGCACAACAGATCGGCAATGCCGTTCCCCCGCGGCTCGCCCTGCACGTCCTGAGTACGGCGCTCGGTTGGGGAGCGCCGTCGCAGGCAACGATCGAGGAACTCGCCGCGTGGCAGCCCCGCAAGGAAACGCTTCTCAGCTGATCTCCTTCTTGTCGAGCGACACACCCTCGAATCTGTCGAGCTGCGCCTCAGGAAACGGCCGTCCACGAACCGGGGCATCCTGGAAGAGCTCCGAGAAGTAGTCGACGAGTCGATCCACCGATTGCTCCGGTGCGGGCACCTCCTCCGGACCTTCGGGAAGCAGCGTGCGACTCGTCACCCCAGCCGATTCCGCAGCCTCGATCCAGTACTGCAGCGGCGCTGCTCCCTTTTCGACGTCCGGCGCGATGACGTCGTACATCAGGGTGGCCGCGGAGGTGTTGACCACGCCGGCCAGTGCGTTGATCTCCCGCCCGATCCTCACGGTGCCCCGTTCGATGAGACGCACCATCGCCTGAGCCGTCGGCCGATGGTCAATGGCATCGAGCCTCAGCGCTGTGTTGAGCATGTCCTGATGGCTGCAGGCGACAACCGCAGGCCCGTAGTCGGGTCCATTCCGAAACAGCTCCGCCGCCCACCACAGTCGGGCGAACGCCTGGGTGTAGTGGGCGCCGCGAAACCGGGAGGCCGCGACGCTCGGCAGCTTCCCGTCCTGTTTCGGCTCCGGCATGTGACGCCAGACGACATAGTCAGGGGCCACGCCCAACGCGAGGTAGTTCCACAACCTGCGATCGGCGGCTTCTCGGCGGCTGAGTCGCAGGGTCGCGTGGAGCCGGGGGGCGAGCCAGGCGTCGGCCTGGGTCGGCCTGCCGTCCGAGCACATTCGCATCGCGTCGTCGACCAAGTCGCGCACCGGGGCCAGTTCGGTGCGAGCCTCATCACCGGGCAGCCGTTCGGCGCTCTTGTTCAGGGCTATTGCGGGAACGTCTTCCTTGCCCGTGAGCAAGCCCTCGGTGAGGTGTTGGGCAGCGTTGAGATCGGAGAGCCACGCGAGACGCTCGGGCAAGTGAGCTGGGCGGTCGGTCATGTGTCGTTCCCCTGGTGGAGTCGGTCCAGACCACGAATGGTGGTGGACAAGGCCTTGGGCACTTCCGCCCTACGGGTGGCGGCGAAGTGGATACGGGGTTGCAAATCGACCCACCCAGAGGTTCCGGTGCGGCGCCGATGGACGTCCCGCAGCGCCTCCTCCACAGAACGGCCCGGTACGACGTCCGGCAGCATCTCGCGGAGCACTTCCCCTCGCCAATCGTCCGGGAAGAGAGGTGTGCCGTCGTCTTCGATCTCGAGGTCACCGATTGCCGTGTGAAACACGGCAGTCCATACGTCCGTGCACATCTGCGCTAGCAGCAGGTCCCTGACCATGCCCTCGACCGAGGTGCCGTCTCCTCCAACCAGTTCCGTGATGCCGTCGAAGTCGGTGTTCACTCGCACGGCAGGAAGTTCACCGGACGTGTCCACGATCCAGGGCACATCCCGGAAGGGCCGCAGCCAAGCAGGTCCCTCGCGGAAACCGACCTCTACGACATCTAGTTCACGCTGCCGCACGGGCGCCTCGGCCGTCATGTCGACGGCCCACTCCTTCTCCGGCTCCGACGAAGCAATCACTCGCCCCGGAACGCCGTCGACCGTGGCGACCACATGGACGGACAGAGTGGCACGTTCCAGATGGTCGGCGCGACACAACTCCAACGAACCCGTCCACTCACGCCCGCTCTCGGTCCCGGAATCCAGCTGTACCGTCGTCCGCGTGTTGGTGGCCTTCTCCGTCAGCACGGCTACCACCGATACGTCGGACCAATGTCCGTTGGTCTCAGTCGCCTTGGAAGGAACGGTGGCAGACAGCTTCAGGCGAGCAGTCTCCCAGTCGTCCTGCTCGGCCAACCCCAGGGCAACCACTCTCTCCACCACCGAAAAGGCGCTCGTATCGAGCTGTTCTCGGCTGTCGCCGGGCCCTCGCAAGGACACGGCCGTAACCCGCAGAGCGACAACGCCCGAGAGCCTCTTGTACGGATAGGCCCTCATGCCTTCTCTCCCATGCCCGCTCTGAGTTCGACGACAAGGCCCGTGAGGGATGTC
Organism: Streptomyces sp. NBC_01003; assembly: GCF_045162695.1. NCBI lineage: Bacteria > Bacillati > Actinomycetota > Actinomycetes > Kitasatosporales > Streptomycetaceae > Streptomyces > Streptomyces sp. NBC_01003. The sequence goes on along the minus strand of NZ_CP108707.1, from coordinate 6,303,993 downwards.
CGCACCGGATGCGTGGACACGTCTGTCGTCCCTCGGAAGGTGGCCCGGCGCGCTCCGGGTGTGAAGTGCAGGGCTCCGTCGACCAGTTCACAGCCGTCCACGGCCACCAGCTCGGACCACGACACCACTGGCCGAGGCCCCGACCTCACGTCCAGCTTGGCCACCGGAATGAGTTGCCAGGACTCGCCTCCGGCAGGGACTCTGACCTCGGCCGTGACACACCATGCGCCGTCGTCGCCGATCCTGGCGTCCATGTCGTCCAGCGTCGGCAGGCCGGCCTCCACACTGACGCGAGCGACCTTTTTGCCACCCACGGCGAGGCGTTTGCGCAATCGATCGGTGCCGGCTCCCCGCTTCGCCTTGGGCAGAACAATCAGCTCACGCACAGCCCTGTTCGTGTCACGGGTCAGGGCCGCGATGCGGCGGTACGCAGAAGGCGAATAGCGCAGCCGTAGTTCTTCCGTCTGCCCCCACTTGTTGTGCTCCGGCGGCTCCGACGTACGGAGGAACGCCTCCGCTTCGTCACTGAACGGCGCCTCGTCCCCTGCGGCGTGTCCGACAAGCAACACCGCCTGAAACAAATTCGTGCCCACAGCCAGTTCAGGGACCCTGCTGGTCTTGACTGTCATGCGGTTGCCCCGCATAGCCACCACGGTATTCGGCTTGCCGTCGGCGTCATCTGCCGCGGTCACGAGGAGCACGGCCCGGTGCTCGCCACCACTCTTTTGTCCCACCAGATCCGGAACCTTCAACGGAACACTGACCATGGCGACCTGACCGGATTCGGTCAGGCGCTCCACAGTCGTACCGTCCAGGTAGGCCCGGAGCGCACGAGTACGGGATGGTTGGGCAACGCTGGGATCGACCTGCTCCTCCTCGATGATCTCCACACCGTTGCGCAGCGTCCGAACCGATGCCTCCAGCAGTGGCTGTTTGTTCGCACCTGGGGTCATCGCAGCCCAGAAGTTACGTCCGAGGGCCAGAACGAGGCGCTTGTGCATGAGATGCACGCTCTCGTCGTCCTCAAGCGACTCGTCGTCCGACGCCCCGGTGGCCTCGACGAGGCTCGCCACATCGTGAGCTCCGACGATCAGGAAGGACGTGCCCGGCTCAGTACCTTCCCGTGTGAGGTGAAGGCGTTCGGTCATCTCTTCGTCGGCCCACCATGAGCGCGCAACGCTCGCCTCGCCCAAACCGGGGTCCGGCCGTCCGAACCAAGCGGGCCCGGCGCACGGCCTGCCGTCGACCTCACGCCATGGTAGATCCAGTCGCCCAACGAGCCGTCGTTCGGTGCGGCCTTCGTGCGGCTCCGACAGAGTGGAGTTCATGAGGACAAGGCCAAGTCGGCTGGTCGCCCATAGCGTCGCCTTGCCGAGGCCATATGAACCTCCGGCTCCGCTCCCCGACTTGTGACTGTCCAACTGGCGTCGCACTACGGCGGCAAAGCGTCCCGTCGCGTAGTCGTCGCCCGTCAGGCCGGAGGCGTTGTAGTCATCGACCCTCAACAGGACCAGACGATCACGCTCGGACATATCGCGCAGCCCGGCCGCGATGACCCGCCCGACCTTCTGATCCTGCGTGGCCGCGGTCTGATAGTGCGGAATGAGGTCGTCCCAGTGGAGGGCCTCTCGGAAGCGCGCGAGTGCTTCCCCGGTCAGCTCGTGCAACGTATAGCGGACTCGAACCGGTCGCGCGTTGGGAAGGCGCTCGTCGAGGCTGTTCTGGGTGGCCTCTCGGGCCAGTACCTCGACATCGGCATCGAAGGCGAACGCTGCGGCATTTCCATATTCCCGACCACCGTCCAGGTGACCGGGCCGGTGGTACCAGCCAACCTTCTCCAGGTCTCCTCGCTCGTCCGGATTTCGGGTGGGACCATCGACGACGTTCAGCAGCGAATCAACCTCCGCTCGCATGCCGTCGTCCGGAATTGACCGACCATCCAACCAGGAGGCGACTAGGGAGAGCGTGACTCCGAGCCGTCCGGCGAGCTCGACCTCGCCGATGTCCCGGCTGTCCATTCGTGCCCTGAGCCAATGACCGAATGATTCCGGTTCCACAGTCACCACGTGCTCCGCTCCTTGCGCATCCCCAACTCCCGTCATCACACTACGTTCCGGACCTGCATTGATGTGATGGCAGGCGCGACGACCGTGCCTAGTTCTACGCGGCGCGATCTCACGACCCGCCGCCTCCCATGCCCGACGCGCTCTCTCGCGCCGTTTCGCCGCTGCGGAGGTGTCCGGCTCGACACCCAGGGCAATCCGCATGTCCTGCAAGCCTTGCGACTCCAATTGGCGCGCCCGTTCGCGCGTGACTCCGAAGAGCTGCCCCACCTCTTCGAGAGTCCACCGCTCGCCATCGACCAGCCCATACCGGTGCATGATCACCGACAGGGTCCGTTCGCTCAACACCGCAAGCAGGGGCCGAAGTTCCTCCAATGCAAAATGCTGACGCAACGCGACATACGGTGTGGCCGACGCTGCCTCATGGCCGACTACGGCGGACTCGGGGAATCCCACTTCGATGAGGGCGTCAAGCGACTTGGTGCGTTGCGCCAGCTTCAAGTACGAGACGATCTTGTCGTGGGGTAGGCCTGTCGCCTTCTGAATGTCGACGACATCAGGCTCCGCCCCTTCATGTCGCAACTGCCGCTGCGCTCGGGCTATCTTCCTGATCGAGTCGCGCACATGCACGGGCAGTCGCATCACGAACCCGTTGTCGACAACTCCTCGATCTGACGACTGCCTGATCCAACTCGTCGCGTAGGTGGAGAACTTGAAGCCCCGCGTGACGTCAAACTTCTCCACCGCCCTGATCAACCCGAAGACTCCGAATTGCGCCACGTCGTCCCTGTCGAGGTCGTCGCCGGGATCCATTCCCTTCGCCACGGAGTACACGAGCCCCATGTTGTGCGCCACCAACGACTCGTATGCCCGTCTCGCCTCGCCGGCTCGCGGAAGGTCACGCAGATGTCCCTTGGGGAGATCTCCGGTGAGCGGCATCCCCTGGCGAACGAGGAGGAAGAGACCCACCTCCTCCTCCGCGGTGAGGATCCGCTTGTGCGGTCTCCGGTCCCAGCGGTCGTTGGCCAGAAGCTCTCGCGCGGCAACGCGGGCGCTCGCGTGGTCGACCTCCGCGCGCTCCTCTCCGACGCAATCGGGTTCCTCGAGGAGTTCGACATCTACGCCGTCGGCGTCCTCCTCTCCGGCCAATGACGCCGGCTCGTCGAGAGGCTCCTGTTCCTGGCCGCGCCTCTGTACGGGCAACTGCGTGGGAGTCGACGTCCAGCCCTCGGACCGCATCGCCTCGGCGAGCGCGCTCTCGCTCCACTCATCGAGAAGCGCGGCAACAGCCACCCGCGATACGGCTACGTCCAGTGCCGCGCCCTCGGCCCGGAAGCGCCGCAACAGTCGAACGGTTCGATCCCAACCACCGGTACGGTCACCGCCATTGATGCGGCGCCGACCTTCGGTACCCATCTCGCCCCCCACAACGACCACTGTGTTCCTGCTCAGTTCATATCGCTATCTTGACCTTGTTGACGCGGCCACGGGGAGAGTTGATGAGAACCATTCCGAGCGGGATCTCGAACAGGACCGGGAGCCACGCCGAGCGCAGCGTCTTCGCTGCCCTCAAAGCCATCCCCGACCAGGAGAGCGTGGCGCTGTACTCCGTCCACCTGCCTTCGCACCGCTACAAGCGCGTTGGCGAGATCGACTTCGTGGTGGTCACGCCGCAGCTCATCCTGTTCATCGAAGTGAAGGGCGGGCGCATCGCCCACCATGAGGGCAGTTGGCGCTACGAGCGACGCGACGGGCGCGTGGACCTGCGTCCCGAAGGCCCCTTCGAGCAGGCTAATTCGGGTATGCACGAGCTGGAACGGGAGTTGAGAGAGTCCGTCGGCGGCCTTCGCGCACGGGACGCCGTCGGTGGCTATCTGGTCATCACCCCGAATGTCGACCTGCCGCCGATGACCTCGTACGACCCGGAGCAGTACTTGGGTCAGACGGCGTACGACGGAGGGCGAGGCCTTGAATCGGCGATCCGGCGGGCTGGCAAGTACTGGCGCAACAAGGGGCGGAACCGGTCGGCCATCTCCCCGCTTCCTGCGGCTCTACGCAAGGAAATCGTGCGTGCCGTACGGCCGGATTTCGACCTTGTACCAAACCTGCGCTCGCGCATCACAGACCTGGAAGTCGAGTTCGAGCGTTTGACGGAGGAGCAGTTCGACAAGATCGACGAGTTGGCCGAAAATCCACGGCTCATCTGGAAGGGCGGGGCGGGTACCGGCAAAACCTTCCTGGCCGTGGAGGCCGCCCGCCGCAAGTCGACTCACAGCAGCGTCCTGTTCACCTGCGCCAGCCCTCCTCTGGCCAAGCATGTGGCTCACGTGTTGTCCGACGAGTCCGTCACGGTCCTGCCCTACGAGCGGCTCCACGAGGTGCACGGGCGTTCCTTCGACCAGCTGATCGTGGACGAGGCACAGGATCTGATGAACTTCGAAGGCCTGGGGAAGCTCGACGAATTGGCCGAAGGAGGACTCGAGCAAGGACATTGGATCTTCATGCTCGACCAGAACAACCAAGTCCTGACACCGGAGAGATACGACCACGAGGCGTGGACCTATCTCCGCGGTTTGGGAGCCACGACCTCCTCTCTCGGCCGGAACTGTCGTAACACCGAGCAGATCGTGACGCAGGTGCAGACCTACACCGGTGCCGACCTTGGGGTCGCCAAAGCTGGTCAGGGGGAACACGTGCTGTTCGCCGATGTCCGTTCGAAGGAGCACGAGGCCGAGGCACTGGACGCCTACCTGGATCGGCTCATCGACGAGGGCCTGGCCCCTGGAGATATCACCCTCCTGTCGTCGACCGGCGACTGGGAGAACACCTCGGCCCGCCAGTCTCGCCGGATCGGGAAGATTGAGCGTTACGCCGACACCATCGCTACAGGGGCACCGCGCGCACGGATCACTTGGTCGTCGGTGGCCGATTTCAAGGGGCTTGAGAACCGCGCTGTCTGTGTGATCGACATGGAACCCGATGCGCTGGAAGGACGGCTCGACGCGGTCTATGTCGCCTGGACGCGGGCCCGCGCACAGCTGTGGATCGCAACACGGCCCGGAGTGGGGCGCCGTCTGCGGGAGATTGGGATCGCCGTGTTGAAGAAGGACGGTGGCGTGAAGTGAGGGCGACGGAGGAGGAACTCGCCAATCACCGCGACGACTTCGTGGCCTATCTGCGGCGCCAGTTGGTGGGACCCTCGGCGGGCCAGGACGAAACCCTGGTCGACCCCCCGGATCGTCGCTACCTCATGGGGACGCTGTATCCACGCGGTACCGACCTGCACACCCACACCTCGGCCGCCGGTGAGCAGGAGGATGCGGAGAGCGCGGTCGGGCTCGGCGAAGAGGACGGGTTCGCCGACGACCCGGTTGCCGAGGCGAACGCATGGCTGCCGTCGTCGATGGGATTCTCGTTCTTCACCGATGCCACAAGCATCGAGGTGGAATGCTCAGCCGCTCGCTACGAGACCGTACGCACTGGGCGCCGCAGAGAGTGGAACCGGCTACCGCAGCAGACCGAGACCGTTGCGGTCTCCGTGGGCTCCTCCACCGGCACACCCGTCCTCAACGGTCACGCCCAACTCTTTGTCCGCTGGCGCCCACACGGCTCCGGCCACTTGGTGACCTGCGTGCTGTCCAATGCACATCACGAAGAGGAAGAGCCTCGGGACTCCTGGAGCCTGATGCTCTTCCAGGCCGGCCTGGAGGCCACGACGGTCAACGGGGAAGTACTCGAGTACCCGAGCACTCGGCTCAACAGCCGCGACCCCGAAGAGCAGGAACTACGCGTCCAATATCGGCATGTTGTGACGCGGGCCGTGGGTCACGGGTGCGCCGTGGAGTGGGACGACAGCCGCGTCCCGGTCACATCGCTTCGCGCCGAGGTCATGCCGCAGAAGACGGTCCCACACATTCGTCCGGACGGCCCGTCCGACCTGCCGGTCCTGAAGCTGTCCCGGCTGTCCGAACCCGATCTCGCGCCGGAGGACCTCCGAGTCGAGCTGGAATCATTCGTCGCCGGCTACCGCGATTGGTACGAGGAACGCGTCGTCGATGCGTCCAAGCTCCTCAACTGGGCACAGCCCCCAGCCGCACGTGTTCTGAACCGCGTTCTGACCGCGGTCGAGCGCATGGAGTCGGGGGTAATCGCCCTCACCGAAGACTCCCGCGAGGGCGAGCATGCGCGCGAAGCGTTCCGGTTGGCAAATCGCGCCATGGCTCTCCAAATGCTGCACTCCCGGCGTGAGTTGGCGGGCACCCGCCGACGTCGGAACGAGGACGTGGTAGAAGTCTCCGAGCCTGACGGCACCGCGGCCTGGCACCCGTTTCAGCTCGCGTTCTTCTTACTCGTCGTCGATGGCTTGATGAACCCGAACCACGACGACCGCGAGACCGTCGACCTGATCTGGTTTCCCACTGGTGGTGGCAAAACCGAGGCATACCTGCTGACTGCCTGCTTCGAGATTGCATGGCGTCGACTGCACTACGGGGCCGCAGGTGGTGGAACCGCCGTCATCAGCCGATACACGCTCAGCCTCCTCACCACTCAGCAGTTCCAGCGAACAGCCACAGCGATCTGCGCCCTTGAGTACATGAGGCTCGGCCATGACGGAACCGAGGCCCGCCGGTTGGGCCGCGAACCCATCACCGTTGGCCTCTGGGTCGGCCAGGAGACAACTCCGAACTCCTACGCGAGGGCCGCCGGCGAACTGGGCGAATTGAAGCAGCTCAACGAGCCCGACGACCGTTTCTTGCTCGAACGTTGTCCATGGTGCGGCACCGAGATCGTCCCGGAGCGCTACACCCGCGACAGTGACTACGGCATCAAGGCAGACAACCTCTCCTTCTCATTCAACTGCCCCCGCGACACCTGCGTCTTTCACGAACGGCTTCCAGTCGCAGTCGTGGACCAGCACATCTACGAGCATCCACCCACATTTCTCCTCGGGACGGTGGACAAGTTCGCCCGCCTCGCCTGGGAGCCCAAGGCCGGGCGCATCTTCGGCGCCCGGGGTCGTCTCAGGCCCTCCTTGGTGATCCAGGACGAGCTGCACCTCCTGGCCGGTCCGCTGGGGACCACGGTTGGCTTGTACGAGTCGGCCGTCCTGGAACTGTGCGGTTGGGAGGGGGTCAAGCCAAAGGTCATCGCGTCGACGGCCACCATCCGACGGTCACAAGAGCAGGTCCGCAATCTGTTCGGCCGAAAGACCCAACTATTCCCACCGGCCGGTCTCGACGCCCGCCACTCCTACTTTGCCTCGCCGGACGAAACGCGGCCGGGACGACTGTACGTAGGTGTCATGGCCCAGGGGCACACTCCAGCAACTGCGACGGTCCACACCGGGGCCGCGACGCTCCAGGCTCCTAGGTCCGTCACCGACCGGACCGAACTGTGTGACGCGTATTGGACTGTTGTCGCATACCACAACAGCCTTCGCGAGCTGGGCCGTACGGTCACCATCGCCCGCGACGACATCCCAGCCCGACTCTCCCACCTCACCCGTGACGAATCGTCCCGTCGTGATCTGCCGGACAACAGTGTGGTCGAACTGACCAGCAACATCCCTCGTGCCGCCCAGCCTGGGCTGCTCGACCGACTCGGCCGACCCTTCACCGAGAAGGACAGCATCTCCTTCCTTGCGACCACCAATATGCTCTCCGTCGGTGTCGACGTACCCCGACTCGGGCTCATGATCATGAATGGGCAGCCCAAAACCACGTCCGAGTACATCCAGGCGACCAGCCGTGTAGGACGACGGCTGGTTCCCGGTCTGATCGTGACGCTCTTCCGGTCTTCCAAGCCCCGAGATCGATCCCACTACGAGTCGTTCGGGGCTTACCACTCCTCTCTCTATCGGCACGTGGAACCCACAAGCGTCACCCCGTGGTCACCGCCGTCCAGGCAACGCGCCCTGCACGCCGTACTCACGATCCTCGTCCGCCACGGCCTCGGCCTCAGCGCCGAGGACAGGGCTGGAGACATCGTGGATCACCGCGACGACCTCGACGCGATACGGAACCGCATCCTGCGTCACGTACGTGATTCCGACCCTGGCGAGGCCGACGCCACCGAGGAGGACCTCAACTCCTTGATCGACGAATGGCTTCAGGAGGCCCGCTCTGCGCTGGGCAACGGGGGGCGGCTCTACTACCGACCCCAGGGACAGGGCCACGATGCACTGCTGACGGACTTCGGAAAGCCGAATGAAGGTCTCTGGGAAACAGCGCAGTCCATGCGAAACGTCGACAGGGACTGCCTGGTGGAAGTCAAGGGGGCACAGTGAAGGACAACAGGCGCAGAATCCGGCGTACGCAGACGGTCACCCCCTTCGGAGTTGGCGGCATCGTTGACCTCCGAGGCGAATCCTTCGTCGCGGCCGACGCCCGGAGCTGGGGCAGGAAGGGCGAGCCGGTGGAGTCGCCCCGCCTCGCCCGAAAGCTCGGCGTCAGCGGCTTTCGCTCAGCCCCGGTGATCCCAGCGGGCAAAGCGCAGTACGTCTCGCGAGTCGGCCCGGTGTACGTGCGCTTTCCCCGATGGCTGTTCTGTCCCAAGTGCCGAAGGATGAACTACTGGGTCGCCGAAAGGGAGGAGAGGAACAAGGCGCCGCGCTGCGCGCGGTGTTCCGACTCCCCGCAGCTCGCACCCATGCGTTTCGTCCAGGTCTGCCGTGACGGGCACATGGCGGACATCGACTGGCGGCGCTGGGCGCACTGGCAGGCCGAAGGCCACGATCGCAGGCAGTGCCAGGTCAGACAGCTCTCCTTCGTCGCCTCTCCGGACTCCTCCGGCCTCGACTCGCTGCGCATCAAGTGCCTCGCGTGCGGCGCCGATCGAAATCTCGAAGGGATCACTCAGAAGGGCATTCTGAATCGCCTCGGCGTGGTCTGCCCTGGAGTTCACCCGTGGCAGGTCGAGGGGGATGAGCAGGTTGAATGCGAGGAGACCCCGCGGGTTATCCAGCGTGGCGCTTCAAACGTCTACTTCCCGGTCGTGCACTCTGCCATCGAAATACCCTTGCCGGAGGACAGTGACGATGACGAGGCCGACGCTCTGAGAGCGACAACCCATCGCCTGTGGCCCAGACTCGTGAGCGCACCGGACGGCCCCGCCGCCAGCGCCTTCGTCGAAGTTATTTCCGAGGACTGCGATGTCGACGAAGAGTTTGTCCGTGGACTCCTCCAGGACGATGCTGCCGACAGATCCGCAGGACAGACAAGCAACGATGCCCAGGACGACCTCAGCATCGGCGAATGGGCAGCCTTCACCAGCACCGACCCGAGGTCTGTCTCGTCGCGGGAGTTCGAGGTCGCGCGAGTGGACCTGGGTTCGCGAGCGGACGATCCTCCCTCCATTGCACTTCTCCACCAACGGATCGATCGCGTCGTCGCCGCGACACGCATCCGGGAGGTCCGAGCGCTCGAAGGCTTCACTCGCATCGAGTCGGACGACCGCGATCGACTGGTTTCCGTCAATCCCGTGGCCAGAGCGCAATGGCTGCCCGCTGTGGAGTCGTACGGCGAGGGGCTCTTCGTCTCACTCGACGAGGATGCCCTGTGCGAGTGGGAAAACCTGGCGAGCGTCCATGACTGGGTCGGTCAGATGGGGAACAATCTCGAGGCGTCATTCCAACAGGATCGCTGCCGGGAGCGAACTGGACCGCGGCTCCTCCCTCGGTACGTGATGCTGCACACGCTGGCCCACCAACTCATCCGCCAGCTGTCCTATGACAGCGGATACAACGCCGCGTCACTCCGCGAGCGGATCTATGCGAGGAGCCATGCGCGAGGAAGTCGACACCCCGCACAAGCAGGCGTCTTCGTCTACACGGCGGCCGGCGACTCGGAGGGGACACTGGGCGGTTTGGTCCGACAAGGGAAGCCTCCACACCTGACGGACACCGTGGTACGCCTGCTGGAGTCGGCGCAATGGTGCTCGCAGGACCCGCTCTGTTCCGACTCCACGGGGCGGTCTCTCGCCAATCTCAACAGAGCGGCCTGCCATGCGTGCACGCTGCTTCCCGAGACTTCGTGCGAGATCGGGAACACTCTGCTGGATCGCACCTTGCTCATCGGCGACGGCCAGGTCGAGGGCTTCTTCCGACCGGTGATCCAGGCGGCCTTCGAGGAGTCGGCTGCGGCGATTGGCACACCGTGACCCTGCCACCGCTTCTGGACCTGACACCCGAACAGGAAGCTGCCGTCACCCTTCCCTTCGACGGGCGCCACCTGATCACCGGGCCCGCGGGTTCCGGCAAGACGGTCGCCGCCGTATATCGGGCCTGGGCCCTGGCAACCGTTGGCAGGCCCACCGCCCTCGTCACCCACTCCAATCTGCTGAGTCAGCACACTGCACACGCCTCGGCACGCCTCGGCGAAGGCATTCGCGTCACCACTTTCCATCGCTGGTTGCGCACTTTCTGGAATGACAACTTTGCATGCGATCCGCCCAGCGACGGGAGTGGCGAATGGAGCTACGACTGGGAGTCGATGCGAGACGAGTGTCTCGACAGGCCCCCGAGGAGGATCGACGATCTGGTCATCGACGAAGGACAGGAACTCCCTCCGGGCTTCTACCGGCTCTGTCGCTTTCTCCCCAACCAGATCACGGTCTTCGCGGACGAAAGCCTGGGCATCGGCGAGGAGCAGACAGGTCTCGATGCCATCGATCGAGCGCTCAAGACCATGGACGGTGTCATCACACTCCCGGTGAATCTGCGGACGACCCGAGAGATCGCGCTCCTCGCGAACACCTTTCACGTCGGTCCCGCATCAGCCCTCGGGGCCCCTCCAGAGCGCTCTGGTGAAAGACCTGTGCTTCTGCAGTGCCCGCACGAGCCAGCCTTTCTGGCACAACTGGCGCAGTTCATCACCGCCCACCAGGACCGCACCATCGGGATCGTCTGCAGGAGCACGCAACTGCAACGCGAGATCCACCGAGACTTGGCCCTTCACGGCCTCGCCACCTCCGTCGAGTCCTACGTATCCGGCGACATCAATCGATCCGTCGTCGACTTCTCCTCGCACCGGGTCCACGTCATCCATGCGGCGAGCATGAAGGGGATGGAGTTCGACATTCTCTTCGTTCCCGATCTAGATGCCTATGCCGAGGACCCGAGCAGCGCCTCCACTCGCAGTCAGTTCCACGTGCTCTGCACCCGAGCGCGCGACGAGCTATTCCTCATTCATTACGCCCAACATCCCCCCGAGATCGTCGACGAAATCGCCCCCCACCTGCTGGAGCGGCGCGCAATGTAGGTCTCGAGTTACTCGGTTAGATCCCCCTCCGAGGACCTCAGGGTCAAAGTGCCCCTGAGCCCGGTCCAACACCTCGTCCGGGTCGCGGCCGTGGGCTCGTAACCAGTGGAGGAGGTCCGTGATCACGTCGATCACGGTCTCCTCCGCGAGGGCGATGCCCAGGCGAGTGCGTGGGGCTTCTCTTGGTACGCCGGCCTCCCCGTACAGAGCGATCAGTGATTCGGCCCGGGTCACACGCAGCCCGCCGGCATGGCCCTTCGGGGCAGACAGATCAGTGGCCAGTTCGCACCACGTGATCTTCGAGTCTGCGCGCGGTACGACGCCCCAACGATCGGCGAACGCGTCCACCAGTGCCATCCCCCTGCCGGACTCGGCGTCGGCATCCGACGACAGGAGCGTGGGCAGCGCCCGTGCGTCCGGGTCGTGAACCTCGATGCGCAGGTATGTGCCGTTCATGGAGACGGCGAGGGTCGTCGGCGTACCCGGACCGACATGAGTGATGACGTTCGCCGTCAGCTCACTGACACACAGCTGGGCCGCCTCGATCTGATCGGGAAGACCCCAGGCCTCCAGGTGTATCCGCGTGATGTTCCGGATACCGGCCACTTCCTCCGGCTCGGCCAGGAAGGCAAGCTCCCAGCTCTTGCGCTCGACCTCGCAGCGGCAGCCACCCATGCCATCAACTCCTCGCCAGAGAAACCTGGTTCGCCTGTCGCGTTCCAGCTGCCTCCAGGGTTTCAGCGCAACTTCCGAAATGGAACTCTCACCAAAGGGGCGCGCGGGGCACGACAGCGCACATCATGCTCAGCACGCGCCCTCTTGCCGTCACGCCCGTGAGCGGGGCACGCTCGGCGGGGAGATCCACATGAAGGGCTGAAAACATGGCAGTTGGCCCCACCACGCGCAGGCGTCAGCTCGGCGCGGACCTGCGCCGCCTTCGGGAGCGCAAAGGCCTCACCCTGGAGGAGGCAGGCGCTCTGGTCGGCATCTCCAAAGCCACCCTCAGTCGGTACGAACGGAAGGAGGGGGCCGTCAAATGGCCGGCCGTGGACGCGCTCTGCCGGCAGTACGACGCCACGGACGCCGAGCGTGAAGCGCTGGTCGATCTCGCCAAGGGCGCCAGGATCCAGGGATGGTGGAGGTCTCTCGCGGACCCCGTGCCGGAGTCCATGAACCTGATGCTCACTCTCGAGGACGAGGTGACGCACGAGGACCACTACGCCTGCATGTACATCCCCGGACTCCTCCAGACCCGGGACTATGCAGAAGCGGTCCACAGGGCATCGGAGATGCGGCGTTCCGACAAGGAAGTACGGCACATGGTCGACATCCGCATGAAGCGCCAAGAACTCCTGCGCCGTGAGGATCCGCCCCACATCTGGGCCGTGATCGACGAAGCAGCCGTCCGTCGTCGTGTCGGAGGCGCGGGCGTCATGTGCAGCCAGCTCGAACATCTGCTGTCGGTCGGGGAACTCCCCCACGTCACGCTTCAGATCCTGCCTTTCTCCACCGGCGCGCACGCCGCAGCCGTAGGCAGTTTCGTCGTTCTCGGCGGACCGACCCCCGAACTCGACGTCGTCTTCCTGGACATCCTTGCCGGAGGCGGTCTGTTCATGGAGAAGCCTGAAGAGCTGGCCCGCTATAGGTTGGCATTCCAGTACCTCAGCGCACAGGCCCTCGACGTGGAGGCGTCTCGCGCCCTCATCCGGCAGGCCTTCAAGGAGAGTTGATGAACTCGTATCCGCAGCAGCAGCTTCGCTGGTTCAAGTCCACGTACAGCGGCGGCAGCGGCAACGAGTGCGTCGAGGCGGCCTGCGTGAGCGGCGGCATCCTGGTACGAGATTCCGCACGCATAGGCCATGGCTGCATCGCGGTCGAGGGCTCTGCTTGGAGCGCCTTCGTTCACGGGCTGCCAACAGAGGTACGTCCGCGCGCCCTCACTCGGTGAATCGACCACTCATCGGCCACCCGACGTGGCGTGTTCGAGTTAGCAACAACTGGGGCGGGTGTCTGAGTAGTTCGTCGATCGGACCCTGCGGCCGCACGTCTCCATCGGCGACCAGCTGACGCCCGGTTCCCGCCCAGCGTCCGTCAAGGCTGGTCGTACCAAGTGAACGACGCGATGCGCCAGCCCTCCGGCGTGCGGACGAACTGGATGGACTTCGTGCCGCCGCCCTCGAACGGTTCGCCGTTCATGACGCCTGACTTGCGGTACTCGCCGAAGCGCGCTGCGATGTCGCCCGCGATCTCGGTGTGTTCGGAGGTCTCCCACTCGGAGAACTCGACCAGCCGGCCGTCCGACAGGAGCTTCCGGCGCGGCTCGATGAACTCGTCCACCGTGTAGGCCGTGGTCGCCGGGCCGGTGCTCACGATCACGGCGCCCGGGATCGTGAGCCGGCGGATCCGGTCGACGTCCGCCTCACTGCCGCCCCGGTTGTCGAACGCGCCGAAGAACTCGGCCGTGATCGCGTCTATTTCGGTCTTGGTGGTGCTTATGGTCTCGGACATGGCGGGGACAGTAGCACCCAGCCGGACGGACCTGTCCGGGCGCCGGTTCGGTCGCGCTCCGTGCCTGGTGGGGGCGCCGAACTCCCGTAACTTGCCTGGGCTTTGACGTCCGTCGGCGACCAATCCGGACTGACGACTGAAGCTCCTGTCGGCGATGCTCCGGCCGCCCCTACTCAGGGTGAGATGAGTACCCGTCCCCGTGTCCCGGCCGCGGCCCTGCGCTGGGATTGGGGCATGGCTCCCTCCCGTGCCTATGCCCGTACCCGTAGCCGTATCCCCACGCACCGCCGGGGGCTCCGCGTCGCCGCTCTCCTCGCCCTCGCCGGCGCGATGACCGCCTGCTCGACTCAGGTCGACCCGGCCCAGCGCACGTACCGGCAAGCCATGGACTCCATGTACCCGGACGTCTACGACGCGGCCAAGGCCGTCGATCCCGGCAGTAAGCCCGAGGAGTTCGGTGGCGGCAGCAGTGCTTGCCACCCTCAGGACTTCGTCGGGGACTCCATGGATGACGCTCAGGTCGTGGCTTCTGCCGACGTCAGCGTGATCCTCAGCGCCTCCGATTCGCGCTCCCCCGACCAGCTCGTTCGCGAAGTCGTCACGCGGCTTGAGGGAAAAGGGTGGAAGCGGTCGGGCAACAAGGAGAAGCGGGACGACGAGGTCGCCGTCCGCGTGACCCGGCCCGGTTCCGGCAGCGCCCATGTCTCCGCGCACCGTGAACACCCCGAAAGCAACAGGGACTTCACCGTTCTCGACGTCGGCGTCGTCACCGACTGCTTGCGGAACCCTGGCTACAGCGGCGGCTGAGTGCGGGCGAGGCCCTACTCTCCGTCCTGCCCCCTCCCCTCCCCGTAATCCGCCACGAACCCTCCCCCGCCCACCTGCTCCGCCACCCGCGCCAACCAGCCGCTCGGGGAGTACGGCGACGGGGGGTCGACCTCCATGCCCAGTTCCGCCAGCGCCAGCGCGTAGTCCGATTCGTCCAGGGGCAGGGCCAGCAGTTCGTTGAGCTCTCCTGCCAGGCGCGCCTTGAGGTGGGGGTCGGTGGTGGTGATGTAGTCCGTGGTCGCCGCGTCATGGTCGGCGAACTCGTCCGGCATGTCCTGGGAGAACCAGCCGCCGAGGAACTGCGCCGCCTCCGGGAAGCGGGCGCGCCACTCCCAGTGGGTCAAGGGGGCTGAAGGGGGCGGGACTTCGCCTTCTTCGATGCTCTGCTTGATGTGGTCGGCGAGGATGGTCAGCCAGCCCTGGAGGTCGCCCTCGGGCAGGCCTACGTCGGGGACCGAGTAGAACTCGCCCAGGCGCAGGCGCACTCGGCCCGGAGGGTTACGGGAGTACTCGCGCAGCTGCGTTTCGGCGGCGGCCAGGGCCCAGGGGCGCGTGTGCCAGGTGTGGCGCAGGTAGGCCGTGAGGGCGACGCCCGGCTTGTCCTCGGTGTCGTCAGCCGGCTGGCCGACGTACGCGCGCATCACCTGGTCCAACTCGCCGTATCGGCGGTCGTGTTCGAGGGGATTCATGGGCACGGCTGCGGCATCCTCTACGGGTGGTGACAAGTGGTTACAGGTAGACAGGGAACGTGGCGTGCACGACGAAGCCGTGCCGACTCGCGTCGTCCCGCTTGAGGATCACGCGCGCGGCCCGTACGTCGACCGGCTCGCGGCCCGCCAGCATCATCGCCTGGAGCAGGACCCGGCCGACCGGGTCCGGGCGGGACGGCCACGCGGCCTCGATGGCGAGGCGGGAGCGGGTCGACTGCGCGAGCCAGCGGTGGATGTGCTGCTCGTTGGCTGTGACCACTTGCTGGGTCGCCCATTGCGCGGTCTCGCGGTCGGGGTAGGTGGCGGAGCGGGTCGGGTGTGCGGTCATGAGTGCTCCCGCTGCATGTGGTCGTTGACGGTGGCGATGAGTTCCTGGAGCCGGTCGCGGGTCGCCCAGTAAAGGCGCGACTTGAGCGCGTCCGGGCCCGGGAAGAGGACCAGCGCGCGCTGCGCCTCGGTGGTGTAGGCCGCGGCGCCCTCAGCGCAATAGGGGTGCTCGTTCGTCACCGCTGCCCGGACCGTCTCCGCGAATTCCTGATCCCCTTCGTCCATGAGGATCGCGTCGAACCCGAAGAGATAGGGGAAGGTCAGTTGGAACTCCCAGCCCGCCATGGGAAGTTCACTGTATTCGGGCGAGGGCTCGCGGTCGAGGATTCGTACGATCTCGGCGAGCATACGCAGATACTCCGCCGGGTTCACGTCGCCGGCGGCTCGCTCCGTCTTTTCCCGGAACTCCGGCGGGAAGGGGGCCAGCCCTTCACAGCGCTCCACGGAATCCGCCGTGAATTCAAGAACTCCGGAAGCCGTGTACACGGAACAGTTCCAGTTCGCGATCCAGTTGCCGCGGACGGTGCGGATGTAGCGCCGGATCTCGTCGTCCAGTGACAGCTCGCCTTTGGACTCCTGCGCCTTGATGGCGAGGCCGAGGAGTCGCGGCGCCGGGCCGTCCGAGAACAATGAGGCAGGGAAGGGCTGCACGTTGACCACCTCTCCTAGGGTCCCTTGTGCGGCATGGCAGTGAGCACGATGAAGGGCGGGTGAAGGCCTTCCTTGTAGATCAGGCGGACCTGAACCCAGCTCTTGTCGTCGGCTTTGGCACTCATGCCGTCAGTATCATAGTTGTCACGCGAGACGCTGCGGCCCGTGGACTGACCCGCGAATTCCTTGTAGATCGGAGGCTGGATCTCCGATTTGTTCGGGTCGTAGTTCGGGTTGTTCTGGATCTTCTTCTCGACGCTCTCGATCCATTTGGCGATGCGGTCGGCGTTGTTGATGTCCTCGATCGCCGCGGTGGTGAATTTCTGGGCGGACGCGAGATCTTTGAACGTCGACGCGGCCGGTGCGCCGGTTTGGTCGCGCAACCGCATTCTCAGCTGATCGTCGGTGAGACCTACATGCTTGTCGATGGGATGGCTGTCGTACAGACCTTCCTGATTCGCCAGGTCCAGCGGGTAGAACATGTTGTCCGGGTCCTGCCCCGGAACGGTGAAGTGGTGCTCCTTTTTGTAGTCGTTCAGCGAGCGCGCACCGAAGGCTTCCGCACGGGCCTCCTCCGCCGCGTACGTCGGAGCGGCTCGGTGCGCCTCGTCCAACGCCTCCATGAGCGCGTCGAGTCGGGGCCAGAGCGCGTTCACGCGGCGGTTGTACTCCTCCACGACGCGGTTGAGCGCGGCCGTGTCGATGTTGAGCGTGATCTCGACGCTCAGCTCCGCGCCGCCCTTGGCGAGGCCCTTGAGGAAACGGCCTACACCCTTCGCGCCCTCCTTGAGGTCCTTGAGGTCGACGCCGTCACTGAGGTCGATGTCGCCGACGGCCTTCTTGACCGCGTCGAAGTAGATGTCCCACACCTCGCCGTTCACGTACACCGCCGCCTCGGCGAACTCGCGCAGCAAGTCGCTGATCTTCATCGCGGTGTCGAACAGGACGGACATGACCGGGTGGCTCGGCTTCTGATTGGCGGCCGAGTCGTGCTTCCACTCGTAGCTCGCCGTCTGCTTGCCCCACGCCGTGGTGCCCCACAGCGAGCTGCAGAACTGGCGCATGGCGTCGTGCCATTCGCTGTTGCTCTGCTGGGTGATGCCGTACATCTGGCCCGTCAGATTGCCCTCGGCCCACGACAGCGCCTTCGTCATGTCCGCCCAGGACTGCGACAGCGAGTTGAGGTAGTGCTGCTGCGGATACGGGTAGACCTCGGCGACCTTGCCCCAGCGGAAGGCATGTTCGAGCAGCGGGCGGATGAGGTGCCAGACGACGTCGGGAATGCACTCCAGGAGCGAGCGGATGAAGTCGTCTCCGCCGTCGTCGTCGCCCCACTTCAGGTCGGGGACCGACCCGTAGTTCGGGACCTTGTCGATGACGACGGGCGGGGGCTGCGTCTGGGGCTTGGTCTTGCCCGAGGCGTCGTTGGCGGCCTCCGCCTTGGAGTAGTTGTTCGCGGTGGTGGCGAAGCCGACCGCGGCGCCCCCGATACTGACCACGGCCTTGGCCCACACCTCGAGGTAGCGGTTGGCCGCCTTGAGGTAGGAGGCGGCGAAGGCCTGCGGGGCCGTGCCGTAACCGCCCGCGTCGGGGTACTCCTTGAGCTCCTTGATCAGGTTCTTGGCGGCCTTGTCGAACGGTGTCTGCTCGCCCGCGAACCCGCCCGCGACCTGGTGCAGCGTGGACGGCTTGACGTCGATGGTGCCGCTGCTCGGCGCCGGCGTCCCCATCAGGCCACGCCCCAGCCGCGCAGGACCGCCCGGTGCGCCGCCGCGTAGTTGATGTGGCCCGTCGTCACGATCTCGTGCAGCCACTTCTGGGCCGCCTGGAGATCCTGCGCCGAGTGGTCCCATTCGTCGAGCTTGTCGATGAACATCTCCCGGGCCTCGCCCTGCCAGGACAGGACGACCGGCTCTACGCGCTCGTAGAGGTCGTCGATCCGCCCGTTGAGCTGTTTGAGGATGTCCTCGAGCTCCACCGCGAGGTGGTGGAGGGTGGTGAAGGCGACCGATATGTGGTCGTCGGCGTCGCTGGGCGGCACGGATCCCCCTTGTCGCTGTGCACGTCTGCGGCTACGAGTTGTGGCGTACGGCTACGAGTTGTGGCTACGGCTACTGCTTCGGCCCCATCCGCGTACGGGCTTCCGGTCCACGGCTGCGTACGGATGCGGCGGCGAGTGGTGAATGACGAATGGCGAATGGCGAAGGCGAGTGCGTGGACCCGCCGGATCAGAAGCTGTCCAGGCCGCTGCGCGGCCGTGAGGGCGGCGCGGGCGCCTCGACGTTCGGCGTGGACAGCTTGTCGGCCTCGCCCGCCACATCGACGTTGACCTGGATCCGGCGGAACTGGTCGAGCTTGTCCAGTTCGAGTTCCGTGAAGCCGTCGCGGCTCATGCGGACCGCCTGCTCCAGGACCTTCATCACCTCGCGGATCCGTACGGCGTCCTCGGCCGCCGCCCGGTGAAATCCCCGGTACGCCGTCGACGCCGGGCCGCTCCAGCCCGCCTCGATGCTGTCGACGATCGTGTCCATGCGCTTCACCTGCTTGTCCAGGTGGTCCTGCATGCCGTCCAGGTCGTCCGCGAGCTTGGTCAGCTTCTCCGGCGGAACCCGTAGATCTTTTGGATCGCCCATCACACCGCTCCCCCGGTCACATGTGGCGCTCAACCCCCGTTGATCGCACAGGAATTCTAGAGCACCGCGGGCCATTCGCGACGGCCCCCTCGCCCCCCGCATTCACGGAGGACCGGCCGAGGACCGGCCTGCCCGCAGGCGCCGCAATCCCGCGCGTTAGCCTCGAATCGGTCCACGTCCACCCGGGCCGCACATGACGGAGAAGCGAGGCAGCGATGGCGAAGGTACCGGCGGCAGCAGTGGCCGCGAGCGGGATTGTCGGCGGGTACGCCGTGGCCCGGTTCACCAAGAAGCGGCAGCTCGGCGGCGTCGTGCTGGCCGCCGCGGGAGTCGCGGCCGGAGCCCAGTGGCGGCAGGCCGCCGGGGGCAAGGTGGCTGCCGTGCTCGGTGGTGCCTACGTCGCCGCCTTCGCCGGGTCGCACCCGCTCGCCAAGAAGCTCGGCGCCTGGCCCGCCGTGTTCACGGTCGCCGGGGGTGTCGCCGCCGCGTCCTGGGCACTCGCCGACCGCCACACCGCTTAGGCCGGACCCCTACGGGGGGCTACGCGCCCCGGTGCCCCAGCACGTTCACCACTCGCCCCTCCGGGTCCCGTACGAAGAAGCGGCGCACGCCCCACTCCTCGTCGCGGAGGTCGTGGACGATCTTCGCGCCGGATGCCCGTACCTGCTCGTAGACCGCGTCCACGTCCTCGACCTCCACGCTGAGGTCCGGGATCACGGGCGCGGTCTCGTCGTGGGTGAGGAAGCTGACCTGGGCGGTCGGGTTGGAGGGGGACGCGAGGGTCATCACCCAGGCCTCGGGGGTCCGGGGGTCTCCCGCTCCCCCGGTAGACAGGCGCATGACCTCCTCGAAGCCGAGCAGGCCGTAGAAGCCGCGGTTCTCGGCCATCGACTCCGGCGACTTCGTCGTGAGGTTCGGGACGATCCTGCGGATGGTCATCGGGGCTCCCGGGCGATGAGGTCGTGTCGGGGCGGTACGCGGACTACCGGTCATCCTCGCGGAACGTGCGTCCGACCGCCGCCGCGATGAGCACCGCCCCCGCCATCACGAGCGAGAAGAAGCACCACACCAGCTGCCACGGGAAGATGCCTCCCGGGTCGGGGTGGGAGGCGAACGACGCGTAGAGGAGCACGATCGGCGGGGCCGCCACCAGCAGGACCGCCAGCGGAAGGCGGTCGCGACGGCCGGCGTACGCACCGAGGGCCAGGAGGGCCACGGCGAGGATCGTGACACCCAGGTTCGTCACCGGGGTGGTCTCGTTGATCGAGCCGGGGGTCTCCGGACGGTTGCGCAGGTCCCAGGGCATGCACAGGACGTACGCCGCTGTGGACAGGCCCAGGAGGAGCAGGCGGGTCAGCCAGCGCTCCGGCCATGGGCTGCGGGGCAGAGGCCTCAGGAGACGTGCTGCTGCGGTTCCGGCGGTCATGGCTACGAGGTTCCGGGACGGGCCGCGGGGGGCGACAGAGTACGCATACTCATGTCCCTACCCGCTCTCCCGCCGACCGCCTCACTTCCCCCCCTCGCCTGCCCCTCACCTCCCCCTGAACGTCGACCTGTACGCGCCCGGCGACACCCCCAGGCCCGCCTGGAAGTGCTGTCTGAGCGACGTGCCCGTGCCGAAGCCCGCATCCGTCGCGATGCGGTCGACGGTGTGGTCGGTCTGTTCCAGGAGTTCGCGCGCGCGGTCCACGCGGCGCTGCGTCAGCCACTGGATCGGGGTGAGGCCGGTCTCCTCCCGGAAGCGGCGGCTGTACGTGCGGACGGACATGGCGTCGCGCGCGGCCAGCTCGGCGAGGGTGAGGGGCTCGGCGAGGCGGGCGAGGGCCCACGCGCGCGACGCGGACGTGGACGTCAACCCCTCTGATTCCACGGGGCGTTGGATGAACTGCGCCTGGCCGCCCTCCCGGTGCGGCGGCACCACCGTGCGGCGCGCCACCTCCGCGGCGACGGCCGCGCCGTGGTCGCGGCGGATCATGTGGAGGCACAGGTCGATGCCCGCCGCCTCGCCCGCGGACGTGAGGATCCGGCCCTCGTCGACGTACAGGACGCCGGGGTCCACCGTCACGGACGGGAACGTACGCGCGAAGAGATCGGCCGACATCCAGTGCGTCGTCGCGCGCCGGCCGTCCAGGAGTCCGGCCGCGGCGAGGACGAACGAGCCGGTGCAGATGGAGGCGATGCGGCGGGGGCCGGCGTGGGAGTGCGGGCCGGGTCCTGGCGCTTCCTCCGCCCCACGCAGGGCCGCATCCCCGATCAGCGCCGCAGCCAGTTCCTCGGGCAGGCCGTCCGGCCCGAGGCCCTCGTCCGTCTCGTGCGACGCCGGTACGAGGACCGTGTCCGCGGCCGCCACCGTCGCCAGGCCGTGCTCCGCGTAGATCGGGAAGTCCGCGTCCGTACGGATCCTGCCGGGGCGCGGGGCGCAGGTGCGGACGTCGTAGAGCGGCTCGCCCGTCGCGGAGCGCGCCGTGCCGAACAGCTGGTGGACCAGGCCGAGTTCCATGGGCAGGACGCCGTCGCGGACGAGGACGGCGACGGTTCGGCGACCGTCTGGCGCCGGGGTCGCGGGCCTTGCGGGCCTTACGGGAGGCATGGCCGGATTCTTTCATGTCATGGCCATCTGGCCAGTCGTGGCGCCGGGCGCCTCCGTCGCAGGGTGAAGTCATGAGGCCGTATCGCAAGATTCCCCGGTCCCCCTGGACCGTCGCCGCCGGTGCCGCGCTCGCCATCGTCACGGCCGGGGCGTTCAGCACGCTCGCCGGTCTGCTCGTCGGGCCGTTGCACGAGGATCTCGGCTGGTCACGGGCGTCCGTCGGGCTCGGCTCGCTCGTGAACATGGTCGTGTACGGGGGGAGTGCCCCCTTCGCGGCGGCGCTCATGGACCGGCTCGGGATGCGGCGCGTCGCCGTCGGCGCCCTGTGCCTCGTCGGGGCCGGGGCCGGGCTCGCGACGACGATGACCGCGCCCTGGCAGTTCGTCATGTACTGGGGCGTGCTGGTGGGCCTGGGGACGGGGGCGACCGCGACGACGTTCGCAGCGACGGTCACCGAGCGGTGGTTCGTCGCGCGGCGCGGGCTCGTCACCGGGCTGCTCACGGCGGCGAGCGTGGTGGGGCAGTTCGTGTTCCTGCCCGCGCTGTCGTGGGTGATCGACACGTACTCGTGGCGGGCCGCCGCCGCGGCACTCGCGCTCGCGGCGGCCGGCGCGCTGCCGGTGGTGTGGGCCGCGGTGCGCGAGTCGCGGAAGGACCTGGGCCGAACCGAAGGCACCGCTCGCCCCGCCGGCCGTACCGAGGGCGCCGCCCGGCACGCCCTGCGCACTCTCGGCCGCGCCGCCCGCACCGGCCCGTTCTGGCTGCTCGCCGGGACCTTCGCCGTCTGCGGCGCCTCGACGAACGGGGTGATGTGGACGCACTTCGCGCCCGCCGCCCACGACCACGGGATGCCGGTGACGGTCGCCGCGTCGCTGCTCTCCCTGATCGGGATCTTCAATGTCGCGGGGACGGTGGCGTCCGGATGGCTGACGGACCGCGCCGATCCGCGCCGCCTGCTCGCCGTGTACTACGCCCTGCGCGGCCTCACTCTCCTCGCTCTGCCGCTGCTCCTGACGTCGGCCGTGGACGCGCCGCTCGTCGCGTTCACCGTCGTCTTCGGGCTGCTCGACGTGGCGACCGTGCCGCCGACGATCGCGCTGTGCCGCGCCCACTACGGGGCGAACGCGCCGGTCGTGTTCGGCTGGGTGAGCGCCGCGCACCAGGTCGGGGCCGGGGCCGTGGCGTTCGCGGGCGGGATGGCACGGGACACCTTCGGCTCGTACGACCCGGTGTGGGTGGGCGCGGGCGCGCTGTGCGCGGGGGCGGCGCTGCTGGCGCTGACGGTGCGCCGCTCCACCCAGGCGGGCAGCGAAGCGGTCACGCCCCCAGTGCCCGCGACACCGCGTAGATCGCGAGCCCTGCCAGCGAGCCCACCACCGTGCCGTTGATCCGGATGAATTGCAGGTCACGGCCGATGTGCGCCTCGATCTTCTTCGAGGTGTGCTCGGCGTCCCAGCCCGCCACGGTGTCCGTGATGAGGGAGGTGATCTCCTTGCGGTACGTCGTCACGACGTACGTGGCCGCGCCCTCGACCCAGCCGTCGACCTTGTCCTGGAGGCGCTCGTCCGTCGCCATCCGGGAGCCGAGGGAGAGCAGCGAGGCCCGTACCCGCAGCCGCAGCTGGCTGCGCTCGTCCTCCGCCGCCGCGACGATCATGGCGCGCACCGCGGACCAGGCGGAGGCGATCAGGTCCTGGACCTCGGGACGGGCGATGACCTCGGACTTCAGGCGCTCGACGCGCGCCCGCGTGTCCGTGTCGGACTGGAGGTCGGAGGCGAAGTCGCCGAGGAAGCGGTCGAGGGCGCCGCGGGCCGGGTGCCCGGGCATGTCGCGCATCTCGGTGACGAAGCGCAGGAGTTCCTTGTAGACGCGGTCGCCGATCTTCTTGTCGACGAACCGTGGGGTCCAGCCGGGGGCGCCGCCCTGCACCGCGTCCATCACGGAGTCCCCGTGCCGCACCAGCCAGTCGTGGGCGCGTGCGCAGACGAGGTCCACGGCCCGCTTGTGGCCGCCGTCGGCGACGACCCTCTCCAGCAGTTTGCCTATGCCGGGCGCGACCTCCTGGGCGTCGGCGCGGCGCGTGATGGCCTCGCCGACGACGGCCTGGACGTCCGAGTCGCGCAGCACGGTGAGGGCGCCGCGCAGGGCGGTGGCGAGCTCGGCCGTCACCCGGTCGGCGTGCTCCGGTTCGGCCAGCCAGGTGCCGAACCTGCTGCCGATGCCGACGGCGCGCAGCCGCTGCCGTACGACGTCGGAGGAGAGGAAGTTCTCCCCGACGAACTCGCCGAGCGAGACGCCCAGCTGGTCCTTCTTGGTGGGGATGATCGCCGTGTGCGGGATGGGCAGGCCGAGGGGGCGGCGGAAGAGCGCGGTGACCGCGAACCAGTCGGCGAGGGCGCCGACCATGCCCGCTTCGGCGGCCGCGGCGACATAGCCCGCCCAGGCGCCGGCGCCGGAGTTCTGCCCCCATTTGGCGAGTACGTAGATGACGGCGACGAGCAGGAGCAGGCCCGTGGCGGTGGTCTTCATCCGGCGTACGCCGCGCTGCTTCTCCACGTCGGCGGGGCTGAACGAGCCGGGGCCCGCGCTGAACGGGGCCGGCCGCGTACCGAATGAGGAGCCGCCCGCGCGGGCATGCTCACTCATGCCCGCTTCGCCCGTTTCCTCCAAGTCCTGCGTGCCGCGCGCGGCCGCCGCGCGCTTCGCGTCCTCCACTTCGTCCACTCAGCTCACTCCGCCCGTCACACGTCCGCTCACCCGGAAGTCCCCCGTGTCATCCCTCTCACACATTGTCCCTACCTGACCGACTCCCGGAACGGACGACAAGTTCCCGGCGTCTCAAAAGGCGGAGGGGGGCAGTGTCGGCTTCCTCCCGACCCATGACGCATCATGGGATCATCACACCGGAGCCTCGGGGCTCCCGCTGCCCGAGGAGACACCCCCGCATGACCAAGCGCCACGGTTATGCCCTGTTGGCCGCGGTCGCGGCCCTGGTCGTCGTGATTTCGGCCGCCATATACCTGGGCGTCTCCGGCGCCTTCGACGGCTCGGACAGCACGGTCAGCGCGGGCCCCCGGCACCCGCAGAACTCGGCGGCCCCCGCCTCCACCGGCACCTGGTCGGGCAGTTGGTCGGCCTCCCCCGCGGGCGGCGAGCCCGGCACAGAGACCGACGGCCTCGCGGGCCGCACCGTGCGCAACGTCGTGCACACCAGCATCGGCGGCACCAGTGCCCGCATCACGTTCTCCAACCTCTTCGGGCAGCAGCCGCTCAGCATCACGCACGCCTCGATCGCCGTCGCGGCCGCGCCCAACACCCCGGCCGCCGCGGCGGGCACCCTGCGCCGCCTCACCTTCGGCGGCAACACCTCGGTCGTGATCCCGGCCGGCTCCCAGGCCATGAGCGACGCCGTTCGACTGCACGTCCCGCACGACGCGGACATGCTCGTCACGACCTACTCGCCCACCCCGTCGGGCCCGGTCACCTACCACCCGCAGGCCCGCCAGATGTCGTACGTCGCCCAGGGCGACCGCGCGGAGGACGCGACCGGCGCCCCGTTCACCCAGCAGACCCCCTTCTGGCGCTACGTCACCGCGCTCGACGTGCTGAGCAACGAGTCGGACGGCACCGTCGTCGTGATCGGCGACTCCCTGACCGACGGCGTCACCTCGACGGTGGGCGCCAACCGGCGCTGGACGGACGACCTCGCCGACCGGCTGCGCGACGAGAACGGCGCGGCCCGCTACGGCGTGGTCAACCAGGGCATCAGCGGCAACCGCATCCTGTCCGACGGCCTCGGCCGCCCCGCGAACAACCCGAGCGGCCTCTCCCGCTTCGACCGGGACGTCCTCGACCGATCAGGCGTCAAGGCCGTCGTGATCGCGCTCGGCGTCAACGACATCCTCCGCAACCCGCACCAGAACGACCCCGACAAGATCGTCGAGGGTCTGCGGGAGCTGACCCGGCAGGCGCACACGCGCGGCCTGCGCGTGGTCGGCGCGACGCTCATGCCGTTCCAGGGCCACCGCGGCTACGAGCCCCGCCTCGAAGGCGTGCGCCAGGCCGTGAACGCGCAGATCCGCTCCGGCAAGGTCTTCGACGAGTTCGTCGACTTCGACAAGGCGCTGCGCGACCCGTACAACCCGCGCAAGCTCCTGCCCGCGTACGACTCCGGTGACCACCTGCACCCGAGCGACTCCGGCTTCCGCAGGATGGCGGACACGTTCAACCTGACGACGCTGAAGGGGTCGACGCCGGCCGAGCTGTAGTGCCCGGCCCGGCTGCACCACCGCTCACGGCGCGGGTGCGCTACCGCTCACGCCTGTCGCGGCGCTCCTCCGCCCGCTCCCACTGGCGCTGGCGCCGCTCCTCGTGGCGCTCGTGCCGCAGCTGATGGCGTTCGGCGTGCCGCTCGCGGTGCCCCTCCAGCGCCTCGAGGTGCGCGGCCATGCGGTCCAGCTTGTCCTGGCGGCGCTCCTCCTTGAAGCGAAGACGCTCCTCGCGCCTCGCCTTGCGGTCCACGCCGACGCCGCCCATCAGGGCGAACCCCCGCACGACGACCCGCGGGGAGCCCGGCGTGCCCTCGCCCGACGCCCGGTCGTCTACGCCGCCCATGATGCCGAAGCCCTTGACCGTGACATCCAGCTCCGGCGGCACCTTGATCTGGATCCCGCCCATGATCGTGAAGCAGTTGATGACCACGTCGCGGGACGCGAACCGCGCCTCCCGCAGATCGATCTCGCCCCCGCCGAACATCGCGAACGAGGTGAACCTCTCGCCCACCGTCCAGCGCCCCTTGCGGCCGAACCCGCCGAAGAACGCGAGCGCCCACGTGGACGTGGCCTCCCCGCCGATCCGCGTCCGCCAGTCGAGCGCGCCCTCGGGCTGCGGCTCCTTCACAAAGCTCACCGGGGTCTCCGGCGCCGCCGCGCCCGCCCCCGGCAGATCACGCGTGAGGGGCGCCAGCTCGCCGTACGTACGCGCCTTGTACACGGCCTCGAGCCGCTCGTCGAACTCCTCCATGTCCAGGCGCCCCTCGGCGAGGGCGTCCCGCAGGACCTCCGCGACCCGGTCCCGGTCGGCGTCGGAGGCCCGCAGCTCGGGCAGGTCGTTCGGCTCGGGGCGCTCAGGGCGTTCGTCCGTCATGGGACCAGCCTACGAGGGCGCGGCCGTTCCTCCCAGGGATGGTTCCTCACGGGCGTACATCCGGGCGATCACGGACTCGATGTCCGGCTCCCGCACCGACAGATCCGCCAGCGGGTACTGAGCCGCGATCTGCGCGACCAGCGGCGCCGCCGACTGCGCGGCCGGGAACGCCAGCCACTGGCGCGGCCCGTCCACTTTCACCACCCGCGCGAACTCCACTTCCAGCGGCGGCAGTTCACGCTCCAGGTCGACCACGAGGGTCCGCTCGCTCTCCCCCACCTGGTGCAGGCCGGCGAGCTGCCCGTCGTACATCAGGCGGCCGTGGTCGATGACCATGACGCGTTTGCACAGCTGCTCGATGTCGGTCAGGTCGTGCGTGGTCAGCAGCACCGTCGTACCGCGCTCCTCGTTCAACTCCCGCAGGAATCCCCGCACTTTTACCTTGGAGACGACATCGAGACCGATGGTCGGCTCGTCGAGGTAGAGCACCTCGGGGTCGTGCAGCAGGGCCGCCGCGATGTCGCCACGCATGCGCTGCCCGAGGGAGAGCTGCCGTACCGGCGTGTCCAACAGGCCGCCCAGTTCAAGGAGTTCGACGCACCGGTCGAGGTTTGCCCGGTAGCGGGCGTCCGGGATGCGGTACATGCGGTGCATCAGCCGGTACGAGTCGATCAGCGGCAGGTCCCACCACAGCGTCGTGCGCTGCCCGAACACCACGCCGATCCGCCGCGCGAGCCGCGTCCGTTCCCGGGACGGCTCGATGCCCGCGACCCGCAGCCGGCCCGCGCTGGGCGTGAGGATGCCGGTCAGCATCTTGATCGTGGTGGACTTGCCCGCGCCGTTCGGCCCGATGTAGCCGACCATCTCGCCGCGCGGCACGCTGAAGGTGAGCGAGTCGACGGCCCGCACCTGATGGCGCTCGCGCCGCAGCAGGCCCGTCTTCCTGCGCACGTCGAAGACCTTCTCCACGCCGTCGACCTCGATGAAGTTCTCAGTCATACGCCTTCAGCTCCCGGTGCTGCGGTACGAACGGACACCCGCGCGCCAGGCCAGACCCGCGAGCGCGCAGCTCCCGGCGGCCACCAGCGGCGGCGTGAAGGCGAGCCACCAGGGCAGGCCGATGGGATAGGGGCGGCCGAGCACGTACAGCGCGGGCAGCCAGTTGACGAAGGCCAGCGGCACGACGAACGTCACGCCGATCACGAAGTCCCTGGCGAACACCGTCGGCGGGTACTGGAGCAGCGTCAGCCCGCCGAACGTGAACGCGCTCTGCGCCTCGGCCGCGTCCTGCGCCCAGAACTGGAACGCCGCCCCCGCCACGTACACCGCGCCGAAGATCGCCGCGCCGCTCAGCAGCATCACCGGCAGCAGGAGCAGCTTGGCGGGCGTCCAGTCGACGTCGAGGCGCGTCAGGGACCAGCCGAGGACCAGGGCGCCCTGGAGGAAACGGCCGAGGCGGCGCAGGCCGAAACGGTCCGCGGCGACCTGGACGAGCACCGGGGCGGGGCGCACCAGGAACGCGTCGAGAGAGCCGTCGCGCACCCGCAGCCCGAGATCGTCGACGCTCCCGAGCAGGAGGGCGGTGATCCCGAAGGAGACGGAGGCGGTCCCGTACAGGAAGGCGGTCTCCGCGAAGCTGTAGCCGCCGATCGAGGTCGCCTGCGAGAACATCATCCAGATCACGACGAAATCGAGCGCCGTGACAAGGAAGTTGGTGAGGACCGCGGCCGCGAACGACGTGCGGTAGACCAGGGTCGAGCGGATCCACATCGCGGCGATCAGGCCGTAGACCCGTACGCTCCCCATGCCGCCGGTGTCAGCCACCTTGAAGCACCACCTTGCGTGTCGCGGAGGACTGGAGGAGGCGGCCCGCGGCGAGCAGGACGACCGCCCACCCGGCCTGGAAGGCGTACGCCATGAGGACTTCGGCCGCGCCGGAGCGGGCGCCGAGGAGGATGTCGGCGGGCATCTGGAGGAGCGACGCCCACGGCAGCACCCGCGCGATGTCGCCGAGCGCGCCGGGCATCGCGTTCAGCGGCAGCAGCAGCCCCGTGAAGAACATCCCCACCAGACCCCCGAACTGCAGGACACCCGACCCGTCGAGCAGCCAGAACGCGCTCAGCGCCAGCACATAGCGGATCGCGAAGCTCACCACCACGGCCAGCACCACCGCCCCCAGGAACTCCAGCCACACCACCGGATCGCCCGGCAGCGCGAGCGGAAACGCGAGCGCGCCCACCGTCAGCGGCACCAGACCCCGGCTGAACAACTGGAACGCAGCCCGCCCCAAGTCCCCGGCCAGCCACCACAGTTGGAGGTCCACGGGCCGGTACAGATCCACGGCGATGTCGCCGTTGCGGATCCGCGCCACCATGTCGACGGCGAACCCCGCGTTGAACATCGACAGGGCCTGCGCGAGCGCCTGCCCGATCCACACATACGTCAGCGCCTGCGCCTGGTCGTACCCGCCGAGCCCCGGCCGCTCGTCCCACAGCGCCATGTACGTGTACGCCACGATGAACCCGAAGACGGTGTTCGTGAACACGCCCGCCGCGGTGGCCGAGCGGTACGTCGCGTAGCGCCGGAACCCTCCGGCGGCGACGGCCGCGTACAGCCGGAAAGTCCCCACGGACAAACTCCCGCCCTCGTCTTCCGTTCTGGACCAAAGCGCAGGAGCCTAGTGGGAGCAGGGTGTACCGTGCCACGCATTTTCGGCTCCCTCGGCGCGTGCCACGCCCCGGCCGCACCACCCATCGATGCCAGAGTGTCCGGCAGGAAGTAAAGAGCCGTACGAGGCGTACGTGACGTACGGAGGGAAACAGGAGTTCCACAGGGCATGAGCGACGAGCCGCAGCAGCCGAAGGCCGCAGAGTCCGGGAACGCCGGGAAGGCCGGGAAGCCGGCGAGACCCAAACGCCCCCGCCGCACGGGCTGGCGCCGCCTGATCCCCACCTGGCGCATGGCCCTCGGCACGATCCTCGGCTTCCTGCTCCTGTGCATCGGCCTGTTCGCCCTCGGCTACGTCCTCGTCAAGATCCCGCCCGCCAACGCCACCGCCACCGCGCAGAGCAACGTCTACCTGTACGCCGACGGCAGCCAGCTCGCCCGCGACGGCGAGATCAACCGCGAGAACGTCTCCCTCTCCCAGATCCCCAAAGCCGTCCAGCACGGCGTACTCGCCGCCGAGGACCGCGACTTCTACAACGAGTCCGCCATCGACCCCAAGGCGATGGTCCGCGCCGCCTGGAACACCCTCACCGGCAAGGGCAAGCAGTCCGGCTCGACGATCACCCAGCAGTACGTGAAGAACTACTACCTGGGCCAGGAACAGACCATCACCCGCAAGGTGAAGGAGTTCTTCATCTCGATCAAGCTGGACCGCGAGGAGAGCAAGGACCACATCCTCGAGGGCTACCTCAACACCAGCTACTTCGGCCGCAACGCCTACGGCATCCAGGCCGCCGCCCAGGCCTACTACGGCGTCGACGTCGAGGACCTCACCACCGCACAGGGCGCCTACCTCGCGGCCCTCCTCAACGCCCCCAGCTCGTACGACGTCATCGCCCACCCCGAGAACAAGGCGCAGGCCGTCGCCCGCTGGAACTACGTCCTCGACGGCATGGTCAAGGAGCGCTGGCTCAGCGCGGCCGACCGCCAGAAGATGACGTTCCCCATGCCCGACGACGCCAAGGGCCCCGCCGGGATGTCCGGCCAGCGCGGCTACCTCGTCCAGGCCGTCAAGGACTACCTCACGGACAAGGGCATCATCGACGAGGACACCCTGGCCGTCGGCGGCTACCGCATCACCACCACGCTCCAGAAGAAGAAACAGGACGCCTTCGTCAAGGCCGTCGACGACAAGCTGATGTCCCAGCTCGACAAGGAGAACCGCGCCGCCGACCGCAACGTCCGCGCCGGCGGCGCCGCCATCGACCCCGCGACCGGCAAGGTCCTCGCGATGTACGGCGGCATCGACTACACGAAGCAGTACGTCAACAACGCCACGCGCCGCGACTACCAGGTCGGCTCCACGTTCAAGCCGTTCGTCTTCACCTCGGCCGTGGAGAACGCCTCCACCACCCAGGACGGCCGCACCATCACCCCGAACACCGTCTACGACGGCACCAACGCACGCCCCGTAGAAGGCTGGAGCGGCGGCTACTACGCCCCCGAGAACGAGGACACCGTCGACTACGGCCCCATCACCGTCCGCACCGCCACCGACAAGTCCGTCAACGCGGTCTACGCGCAGATGGCCGTCGACGTCGGCCCCGACAAGGTCAAGCAGACCGCGATCGCCCTCGGCCTCCCCAAGAACACCCCCGACCTGACCGAGTCCCCCTCGATCGCGCTCGGCCCGTCCACGGCCAGCGTCCTCGACATGACCGAGGCGTACGCCACCCTCGCCAACCACGGCAGGCGCGCCACGTACACGATCGTCGCCGAGGTCACCAAGGACGGCGAGAGCATCGACCTGCCCGAGCACACCACCGAGCGCGCCGTCACCCGCGAGTCCGCCGACACGACCACGTCCGTCCTGCAGAGCGTCGTC
The DNA here is from genome assembly GCF_045162695.1 of Streptomyces sp. NBC_01003. Classification (NCBI taxonomy): domain Bacteria; kingdom Bacillati; phylum Actinomycetota; class Actinomycetes; order Kitasatosporales; family Streptomycetaceae; genus Streptomyces; species Streptomyces sp. NBC_01003. The sequence goes on along the minus strand of NZ_CP108707.1, from coordinate 6,272,729 downwards.
GAGGGCGGCACCGGCACCGCCGCCCTCGCCGCGGACCGGCCCGCCGCCGGCAAGACCGGCACCGCCGAGGAGGACACGGCGGCCTGGTTCGCGGGCTACACCCCCGACCTCGCCACCGTCGTCGCCGTCATGGGCCAGAACCCCTCAACCGGCGCCCACACCCCGCTGTACGGGGCGCTCGGCCTGTCCCGCATCAACGGCGGCGGCTTCCCGGCACAGATCTGGGCCCAGTTCACCAAGGCCGCGCTCAACGGCAGCCCCGCCAAGGACTTCGACCTGGACCTGGAGTCCGGCGCCGAACAGCCCGAGATCCCCTCGGCCGCACCGGACGAACCGTCCACCGAACCGACCACCGGCGAGCCCTCCAGCGAACCGCCGTCCGAACCGGCGTCGTCCGGCCCCCCGACCGAACCGTCCACGCCGGCGGAGCCCACCCTCGAGACTCCGTCAGAGGAACCGAACCCACCGTCAGGACCGGTGAACGAACTCTTCGGTGACTCGGACTTCACCCGCGGTCCCGACTCCGACGAGTGACGGTGCCCCTTGGACGACCGACAGCGCCCCTCAGTGGCCCGACGTCGCCTTGAGACCCATTAGTGGCCCGACGTCGCCTTGAGACCCACGATCGCCACGATCAGCAGCACGATGAAGAAGATCCGCGCGGCCGTCGCCGGCTCACCGAGCGCCAGCATGCCGACGACGGTCGCACCGGCCGCACCGATGCCCACCCACACGCCGTAGGCCGTACCGATCGGCAGGGTCTTGGCGGCGTAGGAGAGCAGCACCATGCTGGCGACGATGCCCGCGCCGGTGAACACGCTCGGCCACAGCCGGGTGAACCCGTCCGTGAACTTCATGCCGATCGACCAGCCGACCTCGAGAAAACCGGCGATCACGATAAGAACCCAGGCCATGACAGGCACCTCCGTCAGTTGGATCAACAGGGGTGCGTCGTCTTTGCGATACCCGGTACGGCGCGTCTCGTCGGGGTCCCTCAAAGGTAGCAAAGAACGTGCAAAAGGGCTGGTGACAACGGTCACCAGCCCTTGAGCGACGCAATGAGTACGAGCCGCGCGGGTCTAGAGGTACAGCCCCGTCGAGTCCTGGGAACCCTCGAAGCGGTCCGCGGCCACCGCGTGCAGATCGCGCTCACGCATCAGCACGTACGCGACGCCCCGCACCTCGACCTCGGCCAGGTCCTCCGGGTCGTACAGCACCCGGTCACCCGGCTCCACCGTCCGCACGTTCTGCCCGACGGCCACCACGACGGCCCAGGCCAGGCGCCGCCCGACCGCCGCGGTCGCCGGAATCAGGATGCCGCCGCCGCTGCGCCGCTCACCCTCGGCGGTGTCCTGCCGTACGAGCACACGGTCGTGCAGCATGCGGATGGGCAGCTTGTCGTGCTGGGTGCTGTTCTTCTCGCTGTTGGCGCTCACGCCCCGAAACCTACCTGCCGCGGCCACGCCCGTACGCAGGAAGGGTCAGCGCTTGCGGCGCCGCGCGGTCACGGCGAGCAGCCCCACGAGACCGACCACGACGACAGCCACCGGGAGGATGCGCTCCACGCGCGGCGCACCTTCCTCGGAGACGAACTGCGCCTTCACATCCGACACCAGCCGGTTCGCACCCACATAGGCACGCCCGACGGAGTGGTCGACACTCGAGACGAACTTGGCCTTCGCGTCGCCGACGATCGTCTTCGGGTGCACCCGCACCCCGATCTCGTCGAGCGTCTCGGCCAGCGCCTCGCGACGGCGCTTTATGTCCGCCTCGATCTGCGCCGGGGTCCGCGCATCCGACGTTCTCGACGTGTCCGACACCGCGCTGCCTCCATGGTCGCTGTTATGGCACTGGTCGTGGACAGTCTGTCAGCTCGGCGGACGTCGCACCCCACGGCACCCCCATTACGCTCGGGTCCCGTACCCGTATCCCGTACGAGGAGTCCCACCATGAGCGAGCGACTGACGACCGGCGACACCGCCCCCGCCTTCACGCTGCCCGACGCGGACGGCAACGAGGTCTCCCTCGCCGACCACAAGGGCCGCAGGACGATCGTCTACTTCTACCCGGCCGCCCTGACCCCCGGCTGCACGAAGCAGGCCTGCGACTTCACGGACAACCTCGACGTCCTCGCGGGCGCGGGCTACGACGTGATCGGCATCTCCCCGGACAAGCCGGAGAAGCTCGCCAAGTTCCGCGAGAAGGAGAACCTCAAGGTCACGCTCCTCGCCGACCCCTCGAAGGAGACCCTCGAGGCTTACGGCGCCTATGGCGAGAAGAAGCTCTACGGCAAAACGGTGACGGGCGTGATCCGCTCCACGATCATCGTGGACGAGGACGGCAAGGTCGAGCGGGCCCTCTACAACGTGAAGGCCACCGGCCACGTCGCGAAGATCATCAAGGATCTCGGAATCTGACCCGTCGGCCGCGGATCACCGCAGGCCTTCCGGGTACGCGCAGATGTGACGGAAGTCCCCTTCGAAGGGGACTTCCGTTTGCGATCGCCACCTTCGAGCAAGTGATCCCGTGGAACTTCGCGTCCAGAGAAGGGAACACTCCATGTCGGGCGTACTCGACCCCGAACAGACCGGGTCCGCCGCCGACCCAGCGGCGGTCAAACGCCACCGCGCCCTCTTCCGCGCGGTGAAGCGCAGGAAGAATCCGCCTCTCCGCCGCACGGACATCACCGTCACGGACGAGGCCGCGGTGAAGCGGGCCGTCAAGGCCGCCTCGCTGGGCAATGCCATGGAGTGGTTCGACTTCGGCATCTACAGCTACCTCGCCGTCACCATCGGCCACGTCTTCTTCCCCTCCGGGAACGCGACGGTCCAGCTGATCTCCTCCTTCGCGACCTTCGCCGTCTCGTTCCTGGTGCGGCCCATCGGCGGCATGGTGTTCGGCCCCATGGGTGACAAGATCGGCCGCAAGAAGGTCCTCGCGACGACGATGATCCTGATGGCGATCGGCACGTTCGCCATCGGACTGATCCCGTCGTACGCCACCATCGGCTTCTGGGCACCCGTCCTGCTGATCTTCTTCCGCCTCGTCCAGGGCTTCTCCACGGGCGGCGAGTACGGCGGCGCCTCGACGTTCATCGCCGAGTACGCGCCCGACAAACGCCGCGGATTCTTCGGCAGCTTCCTGGAGTTCGGCACCCTCGCCGGCTACGTCGGCGCGGCGGGCCTGGTCACCATCCTCACCACCCTCCTCGGCAGCGGAGGCATGGAGTCCTGGGGCTGGCGCGTCCCGTTCCTGGTCGCCGGCCCCATCGGCCTCGTCGGCCTCTATCTGCGGCTGCGCCTCGACGAGACGCCCGCCTTCCAGAAACTGGAGGACGAGTCCTCGCACCGGGCCTCGGACGCCGCGTCGAACGTCGAGACCACCGCGAAGGGCGACCTGGCCAAGATCTTCCGCGACTACTGGCCGACGCTGATCCTGTGCATCTGCCTGGTCGGCGCCTACAACATCACCGACTACATGCTCCTGTCGTACATGCCGACGTACCTGTCCGACGAGATGGGCTACAAGGAGTCCCACGGACTGCTCATCCTCATCGCCACGATGCTCGTCCTCATGCTGGTCATCAGCCAGGTCGGCAAACTCTCCGACCGCTTCGGCCGCAAGCCGCTCCTCATGGCCGGGATGCTGGGCTTCTTCTTCCTCTCCATCCCCTCGTTCCTGCTGGTCAAGAACGGCGCCCTGTGGGCGGTCTCGCTCGGCATGCTGCTCCTGGGCCTGTCCCTGGTCTGCATGCTCGGCACGATGTCGGCGGCGCTCCCGGCCCTCTTCCCCACCCAGGTCCGCTACGGCTCACTCTCCGTGGGCTACAACCTCTCGGCATCCCTCTTCGGCGGCACGACCCCGCTGGTCATCACGGCCCTGATCAGCGTCACGGGCTCGGACATGATGCCCGCGTACTACGCCATGGCGGCGGCCCTGGTCGGCGTCATCGCGGTGGCCTGCATGAAGGAAACGGCCCAGCAGCCCCTGGCGGGCTCCCCGCCGTCGGTGGAGACACAGGAAGAGGCGGCAGAACTGGTGGAGTCCCAGGCGCGGGCACCGAAGTTCTGACCCGCTGACCTGCCCCTCCGGACGGCCTGCTCCGCTGCCCCTTCCCCGGGCACCGGACCGGGTCGTTCCGCATTCCGTGCGTGACAGTCCGATTTTCGGATCGTTAGTCCGTGCGAGGTCACGAACGCGTGACCAGAGCGGAGGGGTCCAGTGGGGACCAGTGTGTACACGAAGGAACGCCTGGAAGTGGCGGCCCAGGGGGCACGGACACTGTCGGAGGCGCTGGAGAGGCTGGGGGTGGACCCGAGGAGTTCGGCGCGAAGGCATGTCCTTAAGCGGATGAAGAAGCTCGGCGTGGACATCTCGCACTTCGAGCGCGAGGGGGTTCGGTGGACGCGAGAGATCCTCCAGGCAGCGGTCTCGGCCTCGACGAACATGTGCGAGGTGCTGCGTCATCTCGGACTTGAGGTGGTCGGCGGTCACCACACGCACATCAGCCGCCGGATCAAGGCGTACGACATTGACACCTCGCACTTCCGGGTACCGACCCGGCGCGGGAAGCCGTGGCACCCTCGAACGCCGGAGGGTCTGCTCGTCGAGCAGTCGGCCACTCAGGCCCGGCGCATCCCGAGCGATCGGCTCAGAAAGGCGATGACGGAGTCGGGAGTACCCGAGGAATGCGCGCTCTGCGGTACGCCGCCCGTGTGGCGAGGCCATCCGCTCCCTCCGGAGGTCGATCACGTCGACGGCAACTGGCGCAACAACCGCCTTGAGAACCTTCGATTTCTCTGCCCCAACTGCCATTCGACGACGGACACTTACCGGGGACGCGGCAAGGGACGCGTCAGAAGCGACGCGTCATGAGCACTGGCGTGCAGTACACCCGCGAGCGGCTGGCTCAAGCGGCCGAGCAGTGCTCAAGCCTCGACGAGGTCATCACCTTCTTCGGCACTCAGCCGTACGCCAATCTCAAGCGCCACTTGTACAAGCGCTTCGAGCACTTCGGCATCGACGTCTCGCACTTCCCTCAAGTAGGCCGCCGGCATGGAGGCCTACCCAGCGAGAACGAGTTACGACTGGCCGTCGCTCGGTCCACTTCGGTCGCGGGAACTCTTCGACTGCTACAACGCCCGGACAACACGCGCCTGCGCGCGCTGTTCCCTCAGCTGACCGGCGAGTACGGCATCGATACCTCACACTTCCTGGGCCAAGGTCATCAGCGCGGGAAGCCAGGACCGACCCCCTTCAAGCGAGCGGAGGATGTGTTGGTCCGCCATGAGGGCAAGCGCCGAGCCCGAACCTTGCTGCTCCGTCGGGCGCTCCGCGAAATCGGCGTACCCGAGGAGTGCACCGAGTGCGGGGTCGGGGCTGAGTGGCTCGGCAAGCCCATGACGCTGGAGATCGATCACATCAGCGGCGACTGGAGCGACGACCGGCGAGAGAACCTGCGGTTGCTCTGCCCCAACTGCCATGCAATCACCAGCACCTGGTGCAGAGGCGGCCGACGGCGAGCTTCGCAATAGAGAGCTCCGTACCGACCGGCGGCTCGGCCCAGTAAAGTAGGCCGCGGCATGAGCGCCCGTACGCCAAGGGCTGAGCGGCGATCTTTAGGTGGTCGTGTTTGTCGGTTCGAATCCGACCGGGCGCACAGGAAAAGCAGGCCCCGCACCTTTGATTCGTAGGTGCGGGGCCTGCTTGCGTTCAGCCCAACAGCTCCCGCACCACCGGCACCAACGCCCGAAACGCCTTCCCCCGGTGCGAGATCGCGTTCTTCTCGGCGGCGCTGAGCTCCGCGCACGTCCGCGTCTCCCCGTCCGGCTGCAGGATCGGGTCATACCCGAAGCCCCCCGAACCCGCCGGCGCGTGCCGCAGCACTCCCCGCAGCTGACCCTCGACCACCCGCTCCGTGCCGTCCGGCATGGCCAGCGCCGCGGCGCAGGCGAAGTGGGCGCCTCGGTGGGTGTCGGAGTCGATGTCGCCGAGCTGGGCGAGGAGGAGGTCGAGGTTGGCCTTGTCGTCGCCGTGGCGGCCGGCCCAGCGGGCGGAGAAGATGCCGGGCGCTCCGCCGAGTACGTCGACGCACAGGCCCGAGTCGTCGGCGACGGCGGGCAGGCCGGTGGCCTGGGCGAGGGCGTGGGCCTTGAGGAGGGCGTTCTCGGCGAAGGTGACGCCGGTTTCCCTGACGTCGGGGACGTCGGGGTAGGCGTCCGCGCCGACGAGGTCGTGGGGCAGGCCTGCGTCGGCGAGGATCGCCCTGAGCTCGGTGATCTTGCCGGCGTTGCGGGTGGCGAGGATGAGGCGGGTCATGGGGACCAGTATCGCGCCGGTGTTACGGCGTGCAGACCTTGGTCAGTTCGCCGGCGGCGTCGGTGACGGGGGTGATGTCGGGGGTTTCGTCGCCGTTCTTGATGGCCGTACGGACGTTGCCCACCGCGGTGTTGAGGTCGTCGACGGCCTTGGAGACGTCGGCGTTGTCGGTCTTGTCGCCGATCTTGTCGAGGTTCTTGTCGATGGAGTCGAGCGCCTTGTCGGCCTGCGCGGGGTCGTTCGTCGCGTTCTCGACGGCCTGCTGGAGGTCGCTGACGCTGTCGGCGATGGAGTCGGCGGTCTGGACGCAGTCGAGCGCCTTGTCGAGCGCGCCGCAGCCGGCGGCGGCCGGTACGGCGATGAGTGCCGCGGTGGCGGCGAGTACGGCGATGCGGCGACGGTGTCGCGGGCGCGCGGCCATGGAACGGTCCTCCCCTTGTGTACGGACGGGCGCACGGCGAGATGCCGTGCGCCCGTCCGTAGTGACGCAGTTGACGTCTTTCGGGTTGCCACCCTACTTGGCGTGCTCTTTACCTTTCCAGGGTGGCCTCGAGTGCCGCGCGCTGGGCGGTGGCGAGGTCGGCGCAGCCGGAAACGGCAAGGTCGAGGAGGGAGTTGAGTTCGTCGCGGGCGAACGGCTCGGCCTCGGCGGTGCCTTGGACCTCGACGAAGCGGCCGTCGCCGGTGCAGACGACGTTCATGTCGGTGTCGGCGCGTACGTCTTCCTCGTAGCAGAGGTCGAGGAGGGGGATGCCGCCGACGATGCCGACGGAGACGGCGGAGACGGTGCCGGTGAGGGGCTGGCGGCCGGCCTTGATGAGCTTCTTGCCCTGGGCCCAGGTGATGGCGTCGGCGAGGGCGACGTAGGCGCCGGTGATGGCGGCGGTGCGGGTGCCTCCGTCGGCCTGGAGGACATCGCAGTCGAGGACGATGGTGTTCTCGCCGAGGGCCTTGTAGTCGATGACGGCGCGCAGCGAGCGGCCGATGAGGCGGCTGATCTCGTGGGTGCGGCCGCCGATCTTGCCGCGGACGGATTCGCGGTCGCCGCGGGTGTTGGTGGCGCGCGGGAGCATCGAGTACTCGGCGGTGACCCAGCCTTCGCCGCTGCCCTTGCGCCAGCGGGGGACGCCTTCGGTGACGGAGGCGGTGCAGAAGACCTTGGTGTCGCCGAAGGAGACGAGGACGGAGCCTTCTGCGTGCTTGCTCCACCCGCGTTCGATGGTGATGGGGCGGAGCTGTTCGGGGGTGCGGCCGTCGATACGAGACATGGGAGGGAGCCTAGCGAAAACGCCGAAGGCCCCGTTCCGGGTGTCCGGTGCGGGGCCTTCGTCGTGGTGCCTAGGCGGGTTGCCGGGCTCTCACATCATGTCTTCGATGTCGGCGGCGATGGGGTCGGCGTCGGTGCCGATGACGACCTGGATGGCGGTGCCCATCTTGACGACTCCGTGGGCGCCGGCGGCCTTCAGGGCGGCTTCGTCGACCTTGCTCGGGTCGATGACCTCGGTGCGCAGGCGGGTGATGCAGCCCTCGACCTCTTCGATGTTGTCGAGCCCGCCGAGCCCGGCGACGATCTTCTCAGCCTTGGTGGCCATGTGGTTCTCCCTGACTTCTCTCTTGGCCCGCCATGGGCCCGCTTTGTCACGGTAACCCACGGTTGGACCATCTTCACGAGCGGTCATGCAGCCCGTGACGAATGATGACGATCACGGCGCCATGCCCTCACAGGCCGGCGCCGGCCGACCCGTCCCGCAACTGGTCTACACCAGTTTCCCACGACCGCCAAACGTACTGCCACAGCGGCTTGTTCCGGGAGGACGCCCATGAGCGCCGACAGCGCGGCCGTCTACAGACCGAGCCCGTGGAGCAACCTCTTCCAGGGTCTGCAGAAGATGGGTCGCAGCCTCCAGCTCCCCATCGCCGTGCTGCCCGCGGCGGGCATCCTCAACCGGCTCGGCCAGCCGGACGTCTTCGGCGACGAGGGCCTGGGGTGGACCGATGTCTCCAAGGTGATGGTCGGCGCCGGTGGCGCCCTGCTCGACGGCGCGCTCGGTCTTCCGCTGCTGTTCTGCATCGGTGTGGCGATCGGCATGGCCAAGAAGTCGGACGGTTCGACGGCGCTCGCGGCGGTCGTCGGCTTCCTCGTCTACTACAACGTCCTGCACCAGTTCCCCGTGGACTGCGGCCCCGGCGCGAAGGCGGTCGTCACCGGCTGCGCGGGGCCGGACGGCGCGGTGGTGCCGTTCGGTTACCAGAACCCGGGTGTCTTCGGCGGCATCGTCATGGGCCTGCTCGCCGCGTTCTTCTGGCAGCGCTTCCACCGCACGAAGCTGGTCGACTGGCTGGGCTTCTTCAACGGCCGCCGGCTCGTCCCGATCATCATGGCGTTCGTGGCCATCGCCGTCGCCGCGACCTGTCTGTGGATCTGGCCGCCGATCGGCGACGCCCTGGAGAGCTTCAGCGACTGGCTCGTGGGTCTGGACTGGCTCGGTGCAGGCATCTTCGGTGTCGCCAACCGCGCGCTGCTGGTGATCGGCCTGCACCAGTTCCTGAACGTGCCCATCTGGTTCCAGTTCGGCACGTACACGAAGCCGGACGGCACCGAGGTGCACGGTGACATCAACATGTTCCTGGCGGGCGACCCGAACGCGGGCCAGTTCACCTCGGGCTTCTTCCCCATCATGATGTTCGCGCTGCCGGCCGCGTGCCTGGCGATGACGCACTGCGCGCGCCCGGAGCGCCGCAAGGTGGTCGGCGGCCTGATGCTGTCGGTCGCCCTGACCTCGTTCGTCACCGGCATCACCGAGCCGATCGAGTACTCGTTCCTCTTCGTGGCGCCGGTGCTCTACGCGATCCACGCGGTACTCACCGGCGTGTCGATGGCGGTGACGTGGGCGCTCGGTGTGCACGACGGCTTCAGTTTCTCGGCGGGGCTGATCGACTACGTCATCAACTGGAGCCTGGCGACCAAGCCATGGCTGATCATCCCGATCGGGCTGGCCTTCGGGGTGGTCTACTACGCGATCTTCAGGTTCGCGATCACCAAGTTCAACCTGAAGACGCCGGGCCGCGAGCCCGAGGATCAGGTCGAGGACGTCACGAAGGCCTGACGTCCCACTCCCCCTCCACGCCACCAAGACCCCCGGACCTCCTGGTCCGGGGGTTTTGTTCCGCGCTGCCGCATATGACTGAGCGCACATGGATCCCGGGAAGGAGCGGGTTCCTTATACGACCTTCACCGTGCTACAACAGGTCTACACCACTGAGTGGTGTAGACCACGCGGCCGCAGGGCCGGGTTCCCGAGACGCCGCCGTCCCCAACTGTCCCCCGGGCGGCGCCTTGCCTACTGGAGGATGTTGTGACCACGGCCAGTGCCGCCCCCGCGGCCGCCAAGAAGAAGGGCGCGGGCGCGATGGCTGTCATGCAGCGCATCGGCCGCAGCCTCATGCTGCCGGTCGCGGTGCTGCCCGCCGCCGCGCTCCTGGTCCGGTTCGGGCACCCCGACATGCTCGGCAAGGACTCGTTCCCCACCTTCATCACCAAGCTGGCGTCGTACATGTCGGCCGGCGGCGGTGCGCTGCTCGACAATATGCCGCTGCTGTTCTGCGTCGGCATCGCCATCGGCTTCGCCAAGAAGTCCGACGGCTCCACCGCGCTCGCGGCCGTCACCGGCTACCTGGTCTTCCAGAAGGTGCTCGCCACCTTCACGGACAGCAACCTGCCGAAGGTCGCCGCCGTCGTCGACGGCAAGATCGTCATGAACGAGGCGCCGGTCAACGCCGGTGTGCTCGGCGGTGTGGTCATGGGCGTCGTCGTGGCCCTGCTCTACCAGAAGTTCTACCGGACCAAGCTGCCCGACTGGGCGGGCTTCTTCGGCGGCCGCCGCCTCGTCCCGATCCTCTCCGCCTTCGCGGGCCTGGTCATCGGCATCGTCTTCGGTCTCATCTGGCCCGTGCTCGGCGCCGGTCTGCACAACTTCGGTGAGTGGCTGGTCGGCTCGGGCGCGGTCGGCGCCGGCATCTTCGGTGTCGCCAACCGTGCGCTGATCCCGATCGGCATGCACCACCTCCTCAACTCGTTCCCGTGGTTCCAGGCCGGTACGTACGAGGGCAAGAGCGGCGACATCGCGCGCTTCCTCCAGGGCGACCCGAGCGCCGGCCAGTTCATGACCGGCTTCTTCCCGATCATGATGTTCGCCCTCCCGGCGGCCTGCCTCGCGATCGTCCACTGCGCCCGCCCCGAGCGCCGCAAGGTCGTCGGCGGCATGATGTTCTCGCTCGCCGCCACCGCGTTCGTCACTGGTGTGACCGAGCCGATCGAGTTCACCTTCATGTTCATCGCCCCGGCCCTCTACGCGATCCACGCGGTGCTCACCGGTGTCTCGATGGCGCTGACCTGGGGGCTCGGCATGAAGGACGGCTTCGGCTTCTCCGCCGGCGCGGTCGACTACTTCCTCAACCTCGGCATCGCGACCAACCCGTGGGGTCTCGCGCTGGTCGGCCTCTGCTTCGCGGTGGTCTACTACGTGATCTTCCGGTTCGCGATCACCAAGTTCAACATTCCTACGCCGGGCCGTGAGTCCGACGAGGAACTGGCCGAGATCCTCAAGGCCGAGAGCAAGTAGCCCTCCGCACTACGGCGAAGGCCCCCGGAACCGAATCGGTTCCGGGGGCCTTCGTCATGCCGGGCTCAGATCTCGTACACCCGCCCGGGCGCGGCCAGTTCGGCCGGTCCGGTGTACACGGCGCGGGCGTCCGCGAGGTTGGCCTGCGGGTCCGTCCACGGCGGGATGTGGGTGAGGACGAGGCGGCGGGCACCGGCCCGGGCCGCGGACTCGCCCGCCTCGCGGCCGTTGAGGTGGAGGTCGGGGATGTTTTCCTTGCCGTGCGTGAACGCCGCCTCGCACAGGAACAGGTCGCTGTCCGCGGCGAGTTCCTCGAGCGCGACGCACGCGCCCGTGTCGCCGGAGTACGTGAGCGACCTGCCGCCGTGCTCGACGCGGATGCCGTACGCCTCGACGGGGTGGCACACCTTCTCCGTGCGCACGGTGAACGGGCCGATCTCGTGCCAGCCCGGCTTCACGGTGTGGAAGTCGAAGACCTCGCTCATCGAGGAGGCGGAGGGCGTGTCCGCGTACGCCGTGGTCAGGCGCTGTTCCGTGCCCTCGGGGCCGTAGACCGGTATCGGGGCGCAGCGGCCGCCGTCGTGGCGGTAGTAGCGCGCCACGAAGTAGCCGCACATGTCGATGCAGTGGTCGGCATGCAGATGGCTGAGGAAGATCGCGTCGAGGTCGTAGAGACCGCAGTGGCGCTGCAGCTCGCCCAGGGCGCCGTTGCCCATGTCGAGTAGCAGCCGGAAGCCGTCGGCCTCGACGAGGTAGCTCGAGCAGGCCGAATCCGCGGACGGGAACGACCCCGAGCAGCCGACGACGGTGAGCTTCATAAGAGCCGGAACCTCCGCGCTGGCAGTCAGAGAGCGGGATGGGAACAGAAGGAAGAGGGGTCGAGCGGTCCGTCGAGCGTAAGGCGCAAAAGGGCCGATCGCTCCTCAGTCGTGGGCCGTTGTGGGAGAACTCACCTGTGCTGTCACCGGTTCGGGGGGCGTGCGTCGGGTGCGGCGTCGCGCGGGTGCCACCGGTACCGTCGTCCGTATGGACACGTCATGGTGGCTCGCGCTCGCCGCGGTGCTGCTGCTCGCGCTCGTCGCGACGCTCGTCGACGGGTGGGGTCGCGGGCACCGTCGTCGGCCCGGCGGCCGGACCCGCCCGCCGCGGGGACCGCGCGCTCGCGCCACGCGGCCGCAGCCGGGCGAGATCTGGTGGGCGCAGGTGCCGTACGAGGACGGGCCGGGCGGCAAGGACAGGCCGTGCCTCGTGCTGGCCGTGCACCGGCGGCGAGTACGCGTTGCGAAGATCACCAGCAAGTATCACGACGAGCGGGCCGGGGTGATCGCGCTGCCGCCCGGGTCGGTCGGCGACGCGCAGGGCAGGCCGAGTTTCCTGGAGACGGATGAGCTCCGTGAGGTTCCCGAGGGGGACTTCCGTCGCAGGGCCGGGGTGCTGGATCCGGTGGTGTGGGATCAGGTCCGGTATCTGGCGCGGTGACGGCGGCCGGCTGACGTGAACGCGGGCTGACGTGAGAGCGGGGGCCGGGCCGCATTGCTGCCGGCCCGGCCCCCGCTTCGACGATTCGTGCTTACGCCCAGAGCTGGCCGTGCAGCGTCTCGATCGCCTCTTCCGTCGTGGCCGCCGTGTAGACGCCGGTCGACAGGTACTTCCAGCCGCCGTCGGCGACCACGAAGACGATGTCGGCGGACTCCCCGGCCGCGACCGCCTTGCGGCCGACGCCGATCGCCGCGTGCAGGGCCGCTCCGGTGGAGACGCCCGCGAAGATGCCCTCCTGCTGGAGGAGTTCACGGGTGCGGGTCACCGCGTCCGCGGAGCCCACCGAGAAGCGGGTGGTCAGGACGGAGGCGTCGTACAGCTCGGGTACGAAGCCCTCGTCGAGGTTGCGCAGCCCGTAGACCAGGTCGTCGTAGCGCGGCTCCGCGGCGACGATCTTGACGTCCGGCTTGTGTTCGCGCAGGTAGCGGCCGACGCCCATGAGGGTGCCCGTCGTGCCGAGGCCCGCGACGAAGTGGGTGACGGACGGCAGGTCGGCGAGGATCTCGGGGCCGGTCGTCGCGTAGTGGGCGCCCGCGTTGTCCGGGTTGCCGTACTGGTAGAGCATCACCCAGGCCGGGTGCTGCGCGCTCAGTTCCTTGGCCATGCGGACGGCCGTGTTGGAGCCGCCCGCAGCGGGCGACGGGATGATCTCGGCGCCCCACATCGCGAGCAGGTCCCTGCGCTCCTGCGAGGTGTTCTCCGGCATGACGCACACCATGCGGTAGCCCTTGAGGCGGGCCGCCATGGCAAGGGAGATGCCGGTGTTGCCCGAGGTCGGCTCGAGGATGGTGCAGCCGGGGGTGAGCCGGCCGTCCTTCTCGGCCTGCTCGATCATGTGGAGCGCGGGGCGGTCCTTGACCGAGCCGGTCGGGTTGCGGTCCTCGAGCTTCGCCCAGATCCGTACATCCTCGGACGGCGAGAGCCGCGGCAGCCGCACCAGGGGCGTGTTGCCGACCGCGGCGAGCGGGGAGTCGTACCGCATCCCGATCAGGCCATGCCGCCGGCCACGGCCGGCAGGATCGTGACGTTGTCGCCGTCGGCGAGCTTGGTGGTGATGCCGTCCAGGAAGCGGACGTCCTCGTCGTTCAGGTAGACGTTCACGAAGCGGCGCAGCTGCTCGCCGTCCACGATGCGCGCCTGGATGCCCGTGTGGCGGGTCTCGAGGTCGGCGAAGAGCTCGGCGAGCGTGTCCCCGCTGCCCTCGACGGACTTCTGGCCGTCGGTGTAGGTGCGGAGGATGGTCGGGATGCGGACCTCGATGGCCATGGCTGGACTCCAGTAACAGGGGAGGGTACGGAAGGGCTTTGGCGTGCGCTGAAACAGCGGTGCCCACGACTCGTCGGACCGGCGGACGGAGTCCGCCGCAGCGGTCCCGGAACCTGCGAAGCAGTGCGGGGGACGCGTCAGGGGTTGGGACAGATGGCGCTGGCGAGGCGGCACAGATCGACGTGAAGGCGCGCCACGAGCAGCATGCCCGGCGTCTTGTCGCTCACGTCGTGAAGAACCATGGGGTCATCGTATCGATTCCCGCCCGGGACCCCCGAGTGTGATCTCACCATGTGGTCGATATCCGTCCGATGGCTGGGACGCGGCTGGGGCAGGTACGGGATCGGGGAGGCCGGGTTACGGGGTGACCTCGACCTCTTCCTCGGTCACGACGCCCTCGACGATCCGGAACGAGCGGAACTGGAAGGGTCCCGCGTCGTCGGTGTCCGCGGTGGAGACGAGGACGTAGTGGGCGCCCGGCTCGTTCGCATACGTGATGTCGGTGCGGGAGGGGTGGGCCTCGGTCGCGGTGTGCGAGTGGTAGATGATCACGGGCTCCTCGTCCCGGTCGTCCATCTCGCGGTACAGCTTCAGCAGGTCGCCCGAGTCGAACTCGTAGAACGTGGGTGAGCGGGCGGCATTGAGCATCGGGATGAAGCGCTCGGGCCGGCCGGTGCCCACCGGTCCCGCGACGACGCCGCACGCCTCGTCGGGGTGGTCGGCGCGCGCGTGGGCGACGATCTGGTCGTGGAGGGCCTGGGTCAGGGTCAGCATGGGGCTCAGGATAAGCAGACGGGCCCTCCCGTACCGGAGTGCGGTACGGGAGGGCCCGGATGCTGAGACGCGGGGGGTTGCCCCGGACTGTTGGACTGCTGGACTGCTGGATTACTGAACTACTTGGACTGCTCGGAGTGCTCCGGCTGCTTGCGCTTCGCGAACGCCGCGCTCTGCGGGTTGCGGCTGCGCAGGACGACGTACGAGATGCCGAGGATGACGGCCCACAGCGGCGCGCAGTAGAGCGAGACGCGGGCGTCCTTGTCGATGCCCATCAGCACGATCACCATGCCGATGAAGCCGAGCGCCAGGATGCTGGGGATGATGCCGCCGGGAGCCTTGAAGGAGGACTGGGGCAGCTCGCCGCGGTCGGCCTTGATGCGGTAGCGGATCTGGCAGATCAGGATGACGATCCAGGCCCACATGCCGGAGATGGTGGCGAAGGAGACGACGTAGTTGAACGCCTCGCCGGGCCACTGGTAGTTGATCCAGACGCCGACCAGCATCATCGCGGCGGAGACCGTCGTGCCGATGAGGGGCGTGCCGGACTTGGTGAGCTTGGTGAAGAACTTCGGGCCCTGGCCGTTGAGCGCGAGGTCACGCAGCATGCGGCCGGTGGAGTACATGCCGGAGTTGCAGGACGAAAGAGCCGCGGTCAGGACGACGAAGTTGACGATGGCGGCGCCGACGCCGAGGCCCATCTTCTCGAAGGCGGCGACGAACGGGGAGACGCCCGGCTGGAAGTTCGTCCACGGCACGACCGAGAGGATCATGATCAGTGCGCCGACGTAGAAGACGGCGATGCGCCACGGCACGGTGTTGATGGCCTTGGGCAGGACGGTCTTCGGGTCCTTGGACTCGCCCGCGGTGACGCCGACGAGCTCGACGGCGAGGAAGGCGAACATGACCATCTGGAGGGTCATGAGGGTGGAGCCGATGCCGTTCGGGAAGAAGCCGCCGTCGGACCACAGGTGCGTGACGGAGGCGGTGTCGCCCGCGTCGGAGAAGCCGACCGTCAGGATGCCGGCGCAGATGAGGATCATGCCGACGATCGCGGTGACCTTCACCATCGAGAACCAGAACTCCAGCTCACCGAAGAGCTTCACGGAGATCAGGTTCACGGCGTAGAGGATGAGGGTGAAGACGAGCGCGGTGAGCCATTGCGGGACGCTGTCGTGGGTCCAGTACTTCATGTACTGGGCGGCCGCGGTGACCTCGGTGATGCCGGTGACGACCCAGAAGAGCCAGTACGTCCAGCCGGTCACGAAGCCCGCGAAGGGGCCGATGAACTCACGCGCGTACTCCGAGAAGGAGCCCGAGACGGGTCGGTACATGAGGAGCTCGCCGAGCGCCCGCATGATGAAGAAGATGACGAGGCCCGCGATGGCGTACGCGAGGATCAGGCTGGGGCCCGCCTTCGAGATGCCCTTGCCCGCGCCGAGGAAGAGGCCGGTCCCGATGGCGCCGCCGATGGCGATCATCTGGATCTGGCGGGCACCGAGACCGCGCTGGTAACCCTCGCCCTCACCGGACTCGCCGGGGGCCTGCACGGCCTCATTGCCGTCGTGTTGCTTGCCGACCTGCACTGAGGTCATGGTGTTGCGCCTTTCTCCATGCCGATCCGTGCCGCTGTGGCTCGGATCGACTGTGACGATCCTCGGGGTTCTGGGCCCCTGGATGGATGGAGCTGTGCCTACCGGCGGTCTGCCGGTCGGGGCGCACCCGACGAGACAGGGGTGGCGTCCGTCGGGCGGTCGTGAAGATTTATCACGGCGGCAACACTGATCGAGAAAGCCACGTGTGGCACACACCACTGGAAAAACCGGACAAAAAGCCCCTCGTATGGCATACGCGACCGCTCAAGTGACAGGATCGTTATCCGGAATTGAGCAACCGCTGAGCGAACGCGCTTACATACGGACTCTTGGAGTCCGCTCGATATATCCCGACAGATCAGGCCATAAGGGTTTCGACCAGAGTCTCCTGGAGGCCGCCCAGCCACAGGTAGGCCATCACCATCGGCTTGCGCGGGTCCTCGTCGGGGAGCCGGTAGAGGAGATCCGAGTCCTCCTCGTCGGTGATGTCGAGGCGGGTGCCGATCGCGAGGCGCAGATCGTTGAGCGCGCGCATCCAGCGCACGGACTCCTCGGGCGAGAGCTTGAGGACCGCTCCCCCCTCACCCGCGGACGTCAGCGCGTCCAGCGAGCGGATCACCGCGAGCGCGTCCTCGCGCTTGCCGGCCCGCAGGTCGTTCTCGGTGAAGCGCCTGAACTCGGCGGAGTGCGCGCGCTGTTCGTCCGCCTTGTCCACCGTCGCCTCCTCGTTGCCCGGGCCGCCGTAGGCGTCGGGGAAGAGGCGCTGGAGCACCGGGTCGGACGGCGGCTCGCTCGGGCCCTCCGCGAAGAGCTCGGCGAGCGGGTCGCCGGACGCGTCCCCGCCGGGCCCGGGGCCGATCAGCTCCAGGAGCTGGACCGCCAGGGAGCGGATGATCGAGATCTCGACCTCGTCGAGCGCGACGGCAGCGCCGCCGCCGGGAATCGGTTCGAAGTGTCCTGGCATCAGGTGCGTCGCTACTCCGTCGCTGCTTGCGTGCGCTACTTGCGGTCCTGCTGAAGGGTGGCCCACAGACCGTAGCCGTGCATGGCCTGAACGTCGCGTTCCATCTCCTCGCGGGACCCGCTGGAGACGACCGCACGGCCCTTCTGGTGCACGTCGAGCATCAGCTTGGTGGCCTTGTCCTTCGAGTACCCGAAGTACGTCTGGAAGACATACGTCACGTAACTCATGAGGTTGACCGGGTCGTTGTGTACGAGCGTGATCCAGGGAACGTCCGGCTCGGGCACGGCGAAGGTCTCCTCCGCCGACTCGGTGCGTTCGATCTCTAGGGGTGCAGGAGCCGTCACACAGCCCATGCTGCCACTAGGGGGCGGCGACCGCACAAATGGGCACCGGAAATCGTCACACTGACGCTAATTGGGGGTAGCATCCCGGCTATGAACACAGCGGACCTTGGCCTGCCGGTGGATGTTCCGTCGACAGCGCTCTTCACCGATCACTACGAGCTCACGATGCTCCAGGCCGCGCTCAAGGCGGGCACGGCCGACCGGCGCTCGGTCTTCGAGGTCTTCACGCGCAGGCTGCCCGAGGGCCGCCGCTACGGCGTCGTGGCGGGCACCGGCCGGGTGCTGGACGCCGTCGAGAACTTCCGGTTCGACGCCGGCGAACTGGGCTTCCTGCGCGAGCGCGGCATCATCGACGAGCCCACTCTCGAACGGCTGGCCGCCTACCGCTTCAGCGGCGACATCTGGGGCTACCCCGAGGGCGAGGTGTACTTCCCCGGCTCCCCCATCCTGCGGGTCGAGGGCTCCTTCGCGGAGTGCGTCCTCCTTGAGACGGTGGTCCTCTCCATCCTCAACCACGACTCGGCGATCGCCGCCGCCGCCTCCCGCATGGCCTCCGCCGCGGCCGGCCGGCCGCTGATCGAGATGGGCGCGCGCCGCACGCACGAGCTGGCCGCCGTCGCCGCGTCCCGCGCCGCGTACGTGGGCGGCTTCGCCACCACCTCGGACCTCGCGGCCGGCTTCCGGTACGGGATCCCGACGGTCGGCACGTCCGCGCACGCCTTCACGCTGCTGCACGACACCGAGCGCGACGCGTTCCGCGCCCAGGTCGACTCCCTCGGCGAGGGCACGACCCTGCTCGTGGACACGTACGACGTCACGGAGGCCGTGCGCCTCGCCGTGGAGATCGCCGGGCCCGGGCTCGGCGCCGTGCGCATCGACTCCGGGGACCTGCTGCTCGTCGCGCACCGCGTGCGCGGGCAGCTCGACGAACTCGGCGCCACCGAGACGAAGATCGTCGTCACCTCGGACCTCGACGAGTACGCCATCGCCTCGCTCGCGGCCGCGCCCGTTGACGCGTACGGCGTGGGAACACAGCTGGTCACCGGCTCGGGGCACCCGACGTGCTCCATGGTCTACAAGCTCGTCGCGCGCGCCGAGTCCGCCGACCCGAAGGCGCAGCTGCTGCCCGTGGCGAAGAAGTCCATGGGCGCGAAGACGTCCGTGGGCGGGCGCAAGTGGGCCGCACGGCGGCGCGACGACCAGGGTGCCGCCGAGGCCGAGGTGATCGGCACGGGTCCCGTCCCGGCCGAGCTCGTCGACCGGCAGCTCCTGGTCGAGCTGGTCAAGGGCGGCACGGTCGTCGCGCGCGAGCCGCTGGACTCGGTACGCGAGCGGCACGTCGAGGCGCTCGGCGGGCTGCCGCTGTCCGCGACCCAGCTGTCACGCGGAGAAGCGGTGATCCCTACGGAGTATCTGGTGAACACGCCCCTCTGACACTCAAATGCCCCCTCCCGCAACGGACTTCAAGTCTCTACGCTCGAAGTCTCCCAGCCGAAGGACACCTGCTATGCGCCGCGCCTTGATCGTCGCAGATGTGCAGAACGACTTTTGTGAGGGCGGCAGCCTCGCGGTGGCGGGCGGGGCCGACGTGGCCGCGGCCGTCACCGAGCTGATCGGGCAGGCGCCCGCCGGGTACCGGCACGTCGTGGCCACCCGCGACCACCACATCGCGCCCGGTGACCACTTCTCCGAGTCCCCGGACTACGTCCACTCCTGGCCCGCGCACTGCGTGGCGGGCACGGAGGGGATCGGGTTCCATCCGAACTTCGCGCCCGTCGTCGCGTCCGGCGCGATCGACGCGGTCTTCGACAAGGGGGCGTACGCGGCCGCGTACAGCGGGTTCGAAGGGCTCGACGAGAACGGGGTGTCCTTGGCGGACTGGCTCCGTGCGCGGGGGATCACCGATGTGGATATCGTCGGAATCGCCACGGACCACTGCGTTCGCGCTACCGCGCTGGATGCGGTGCGGGAGGGGTTTCGGGCTCAGGTGTTGCTCGATCTGACGGCGGGGGTTGCTGCGGGGACCACCGCGGCGGCGCTGGATGAGATGCGGGGCGCCGGGGTCGAGCTCAGAGGTAAGCCTGTCGTCTGAGCTTTTTCTCCCCCAGCCCGCCCCTTCCCGGCCGTATCAATATGCGGCTCCGCCGCGTGGCCTGGGGCTCTGCCCCAGACCCCGCTCCTCGAACGCCCGAGGAGCTGGATGGTGGAGGCCGCTCTCAAACGCCGGAGGGGCTGGGTGCCGGGGTGGAGGCTGAGCTGGAGTAGCCGGCCCGGCCGGGCTGTCTCGGTCTCAGGAGGGCTCTGATCGGGTGCCAGAGTTCGCCTGCCGTGCAGTGGGGGGCGGCTCGCCAGAGGAGCCCGTCCGGGTGGTGCAGGACCGCCGTGATCTCGTCCGGTGTGGGGGGCTCCGCGTTGCCCCTCAGGTAGATCGCCCGCAGGCCCAGGTTGCGCAGCCGGGTCAGGGCGCGGGCGCGGTTCGCCGCGTGCACCAGGACCCGTACCGCGCCGTCGTCCGGCGACGGGCTTGGCACGGTCAGCGCCACCACCACGGTGCCGTTCGGCAGCTTGCAGAACCCTCCTGCGGACATGACTGTCACACCCCCGTGAGACGTAGTGTCAATAAGAAACCCACAGGACGCACCTAAACACGATCGGCCGTCGCCCGCTAGAGGGCGACGGCCGATCATGCTCTGACCTGCGGCGATGTGGACTACTTCGCCGAGGGGCCGACCTTCACCGTGATCGACGAGCCGTCGAGCGGCTGCCCGACGATCGAGATCCGGGTGTTGGTGTCAGTTGTCTGGACACTGCCGGTCGGGTTCTCCTTGTACCAGTACGTGCCCTTGTGGTCGTCGAAGACCGGGACGCCCAGCTGTGCCGGGATCTTGGTCTCGACGCCGAGCTTGTGCAGCGAGAAGCCCTTGTTCGGGAACCAGCTGAACGGGGCGTCGTACGGCTGGAGCTTGTTGGTGATGTATTTGCCGTCGGCCCACTTGAGCGGCTTGGCGTGGGAGTCGACCGGAAGGATCAGGCCCTTGCCGGGGTGCTGGCCGACGTTGTTGTTGCGCTGCGAGGTGTCCCACTGCCAGATCATCAGGCCGGGGCGGTACGCGAGGTGCTCGACCCAGTCGTTCTTCGCACCGCCGTCGCGCCAACCGAAGTTGTACGGGCCGACCTTGAGGGTCTTGTCGTAGGAGACGTACTGGCGGTTCTCCGCGAGGTAGAACTGCGGGAAGTCGCCCGTCACGGAGGCGCCGACGCGCGAGAAGCCGCGCGCGGTCCAGCCGTTGTCGTCGCCCTCGGCGTTGTCGGTGAACAGCGCCTGGCCGTCCGCCTTGACGGTGAGGTTGTCGGCGGTGAAGCCCATGCCGCCGGCGCCGCCGTCCGTCTTGTAGCGGAAGCGGACGCTGATCTTCTGGCCCGCGTAGGCGTCCAGGGGGAACACCAGGTGCTGGAACTTGCCGGAGACGCCGGTCAGGGCCGGCTTGTCGCCGCCGTCGCGCGGGATGGTGACGCCGTCGGCGGTGCCGTCGATCGTCTTCCAGCTGGCGCCGTCGTCCGTGGACACCTGCGTGTACAGGTAGTCGTAGTCCTTCTCGATGTCGTACCAGCCGTCGAGTTCGAGGGCCGCCTTCGACTTGCCGGTCAGATCGACCGGGCGCGTCAGGGTGTTGGAGAGGTCGTCACCGTAGTCCGACCACCACTGCTTCGCGCCCTCGGTGGGCTTCACGATCTCGGTGGTGACGTTCTTCTTCTCGGGCAGCTCGACGACGAGGGCCTGCTTGCGCTTGGTGTTGTACTCCGAAACACCCAGCGTGTGCGTCGACTTGGTCGCCGCCTTGGCCTTGTCGTAGTTGAGCCAGCCCAGCTGCAGCTTGTCCCAGGCGGTCATGTCGCCCGGCATGTCGCCGATGGAGTCCTTGCCGGTGCCGAGCCAGGAGCCCGCCGACATCAGAGACCAGAAGCCGACCGAGTTCTCGCCGCTGTACGTGGTGTCGTACAGGTCGGGCAGGCCGAGGTCGTGGCCGTACTCGTGGGCGAAGACGCCGAGGCCGCCGTTCTCCGGCTGCATCGTGTAGTCGCCGACCCAGATGCCGGTGTCGCCGACCGGGGTGCCGCCCGCCTTGAAGCCCGTCGGGCCGGTGTCGCCGTCGTCACGGCCGTAGGCGTAACCGCGGTGCGCCCACAGGGAGTCGCCGCCCTGTGCGCCGCCGCCGGCCGACCCGTCCTCGCCCGCGTGGACGATCTGGAAGTGGTCGATGTAGCCGTCGGGCTCGTTGAAGTTGCCGTCGTTGTCGTGGTCCGTGCGGTCCCACTGGTCGTACTGGGCGAGGTCCGTCTTGATGTCGGCGTCGGACTTGCCGGCCGCCTTCTGCTCCTCGACCCACGCGGTCACGCCGTCGCGGACCAGGTCCTCGACGTTCGGGCAGTTGTCGGCGCCGCAGTAGTTGGAGCCGTAACGGGCCTCGTTGTAGGGGACCTTGACCCAGTCCGAGACCTCACCGTCGACCGAGTACCGGCCCGACGACGTCTTCTCGTAGTAGGTCTTCAGCGAGTCGACTCCCTTGCCCGTACCGAAGTACAGGTCCTGGAAGTGCTTGCTGCTGTAGTCCTTCTGCCAGGCCGTGCTGTTGTTCTTGGCACGGTCCGGCTCCGCTATCTGGTTGTGCAGCGGGCCCGGCGTGCCCCCGTACTTGGGCTTCAGGTCAGGCGTGTCGTCGTCGGCGCGGTCGACCAGCGTCGTGTTGTCGACCTTGTCGCCGAACTCCGTCAGGATCGTGAAGATCTTGTCGGTCCGCTCCCGGCCCAGCTCGACGTACTTGTCCTTGCCGAGGCGCACGACCTGCGAGCCGTCGCGCTTGACGACCTTGGACTTCCCGGAGAGCACCTGCTCCAGCGCCGTCTTGCGCTGCTGCTCCATCCGCTGGCTGAAGGGGCCGCCGATGACGTGCCCCTTGCCCCCGTACGTCTTGCCGTGCGACGTGGAGCTTCCTACGGCCGGGGTGTCGGCCTGGGCGCCCGTCGCGAGGACCGATCCGGCAGCCGCGGTCGCGGCCAGCGTCACGAGCACGGCGGCGGATCTCAACGCCCGTCTCTTGGTGGTCACTTGATGGTTCCCCTCCTCCGTGGCCTATCAGCCACGTATCACAAGTGACGCTATTTGACCGGAGGTGAAGGAGAAATAACAGACCTTGACTGGGGCAACCGAAGTGCACTATGCAGTGGCGCGGCACCGATATCCGGACGCGGACTTCCCCCAACGGGCGCGCCGAACTGTCCACTTCGTGGACTCGATGACTCCGTGCGCCCCCCGTGCACCGGCACCGTGGGTTAGGTCACGCTTACCGCCCGTTCTCCTCGGGCATGCGTCGGATTAGAGTCATTTGACGGCGCGCCACGGCCAAGTCGACCCGGCTCCGCACCCCTTACATATGCAGCTGCCAATGGCTCCTGCTATACGCCAGTGAAGCAAGCATCCGCTGTCCCGAGGACGGATAACGCCATGCCGCGTCCGACTGCCGCACAGCTCGCCTACGGTTCCGCGACCGTGATCTTCTCGACACTCGCCATGCTGCTGTTGTCGCAGACGAGTTCGGGTCTCGGCGTCGCGGTCATCGCCCTGGCCGCACTCGGCCTCGGTCTCCTCGTGGCGCTGACGGTCCCCCTGCCGAAGCGGCCCGCCGCCGCGCCGGCACCCGGGGCCGCCGACGCCGGGGTTGTCACGGAGGAGCGGGTGCCCGTGCAGCGGGCCGTCGTGCCCGCGGCCGCCCCGCAGGCCGCCCCCGAGTCCGTGTACGAGGTCGCGCCGTCCGGCACACGCGGACCGGCGGGCCCGTGATCCACGGACCCGCCGGAAACACCGCCCCGCGTCTGCTCAGCCGGTGCTGACCACCACCGTCTTCGCGGCCTTGTCGTGCAGGCCCTGCTTGTAGGGCTTGTCGAAGAAGCTCCAGCCGCCGCAGATCGCGGTCCAGATGCAGGCGCAGCAGAACACCGCCGGCAGCCACAGGACCGCGGCGCGCACCAGGTTGGTCTGGACGCTGGGCGTGGCCCCGTCGTTGAGGTTCGCCACGCGCAGCTTGAGCAGCCGCTTGCCCAGGGTCTGGCCGGTCCTCGCCGTCATGAACGTGTCGTACCCGATGTAGAGGACCGCGGCGAGGACGGACTGGCCGAACTGCTTGCCGTACTCGATCTTGTCGGGGTTCGTCTGGTACTCGGCGACCCCGAACGCCCAGGACAGCAGCCCCACGACGATGCTGACCAGGATGATGTCGATGATCCGCGCGAGCACGCGCTTGCCGCTGTCCGCCAGGGGCGGCATCCCGGCCAGCGGGTCACTCCCGTAGGGGTCACCCCCGTAGGGGCCTCCTCCACCACCGCCGCCGTACGGGGGCGGTGGGGTGCCGCCGGGCGGGGGCGGCGCGGAGTCGTACGGGTTCCCCGGGCCCGGGGGGTTCTGGGGGCCCTGGGGGTTCTGCGGGTCCTGGGGAGTCCCGTACGGGTCCTGCGGGCCGTCGTACGGTGAGCCACCGCCGCTCTGGGACGGCGGCGGCTTTCTGAACGGGTCGTCTTCCGGGGGCTGGCCTGATCCGGGGGGCGGCGGTTCGGTGCTCATGGCCCGAGTCGACCGCGAACCCCCCGATTCCGCATCCGGCGAGCCGCCGTCCGGGGTACGACGGCTCGCCCGTGCGGTGGCCGGCGGGACGGCCGGGGTCAGCCCGCGACGAACGTACGGGCCGCCTTGTCGTGCCAGCACTGGCGCCACGGCCGGTCGAACAGGCACCACAGCACGCCGACGACCCCGATGGCCAGCAGGCCCGTCACGCTGTACACCAGCCAGCGCCGCAGCGCGGCGCCGAACGTCGGCGCCGCGTGCTCCTCGATGTCCCGCACCTGGAGCCCGCACACCTTCTTGCCCAGGGTGCGGCCCCACTTGGCGGTCGGCAGTGCCTCGTAGAGGACACCGGCGACGAGGAGGACGGCGAGGACGATGCCGAGGTAGGCGCCGGTCGTGCCGTCCAGCAGCCAGACCGTGGCCTGGCGGCCCGACGCCTTCGCCGCGTCGATCTTCCCGTCGATGTGGTCGACGGCCTTGGTGCCGAGCGGGACGGCCGCCACCGCGGTGACCGCGCCGAGCACCACCGTGTCGATGAGCCGTGCCGCGAGACGCTTGCCGGGCCCGGCGGGCCGCGCCGACGCCTGCGCCTGGGCTGCCGCCAGGAACGGGTCGTTGGCCACGGGCTTCCACGGCGTGACGGGGCCTTCCGGCTCCGCGGGTTCGCCTGCGGCGGGCTGAGCGGACTGGCCGAGCTGCCCGGACCGACCGGGTTGGGCGAGCTGGTGCACCTGCTGCGCCCAGGACGGCGAACCGCCGCCGGGACCGGAGGTCATGGGGGTGGCGGAGGCGGCAGCGGCCTGCGGCGGGACCGTACCCGGGCGACCGGCCTGGGGCGCGTGGGGCTGGGGCGCGTGGGGCTGGAGCGGGGCGGCTTGTGGAGCCTGCGCCTGGTGGGCCGGGGGTTGCTGAGCCGGCCCCTGCGGGGCGAAGCCCTGATGGGGCTGGGGCTGAGGCTGGGAGTTGGCCTGCTGGGGCGCGGGCTGCTGGGCCTGGTGGCCCTCAACCTGCTGACCCTGGTGGCCCTGCGCGTGCCGACCGGCCGCCTCCTGGGATGCCGGCCCCTGACCCTGCACCACAGGCCCTTGCGCCGCAGGCAGCTGCCGGCCCGGCACCTGCGGAGCTGACAGCGCTCGCATCGTCATCGTGCCCTCGGGGCGGTCCACAGGCGAGGTGGGTCGGCGGAACGTGACCGTCCCGTCCGTGGGCGCCGTTGGGGGCTCCGGCTGTGCGGGGCGGGCCGTGAGCGCGCCGTCCGTGCGCTCCTCCTGCGGCGGAGCAGGCACGCGCGGGTCGGCGCCCCAGGACACGCGGCGGTCCTGCTCGCCGCCGAAGCCGGTCTGGCGGGACGCGTCCGCCTGCCACGCCGTGGCGGGTTCGGGTGCGGCCGGCTCGTCCGAGTACCGCTCCGGCTCCTCGTCGAGGAAGACCGGGCCGGTCTCCTCGACGGGCAGAGGCGCAGGAGAAGGAGAAGGAGAAGGCGAAGGGGTGGGGGCCGGGGTCACCCCGGCGGGGGCGGCGAGGGATTCGCCGTCGGACGGGGCCGGGCGGCTCGTGCCCGGCACCCACGCAGCACCGTTCCAGTACCGGACATATCCGGGAATGGACGGGTCGGGGTAGTACCCGTCGCGGGGCCTGTCGTCGCCGGGGGCCGGAGTTGGGGCGCTCATGTCCGTCGTCCCGTATCTGCTCGGGGGTTTTGTTGGGGGTCCACATCTATCAGACCACCGCCCGCCACCGGGCGGGTCCGCCCGTACGGACCACTTTCCGGGGACGCCGGAAAAACTTTCCGGAACTCGCGTAATGCTCCGCGCCCTTCGCCCTCTCTCCTTGCACGGGCCCGCTCTCGCGGGCCCCCGCACGACCCGTACGAGGAGAGGAAACGCACGACATGCACACCGTGGTGGAACGTGAACTCGAGCTGAGGCTCGTCCTGTCGCCCGATCGCAGCATCCCCGTCCCTGCCCGGCTCACCTACCGGACCGACGACCCGTACGCCGTCCACATCGCCTTTCACATCGGCTCCGAGAACCCGGTCAACTGGACGTTCGCGCGCGAGCTGCTGGTGGAGGGGGTGTTCCGGCCGTGCGGGCACGGGGACGTGCGCGTGTGGCCGACGAAGGTCGACCGCCGCAGCGTCGTGCTCATGGCGCTGAGCTCACCGGACGGCGACGCGCTCCTGGAGGCGCCCGCCGCCGCTGTGTCCTCGTGGCTGGAGCGGACGCTGCGGGTGGTCCCTCCGGGCTCTGAGTCCGAGCGGCTCGGCATCGACGACGGCCTCGCCGAGCTGCTCGCCCCCACCCCGGGCCGCGTCGACGAGCTGTGGCTGCGCGACCCGTGGCCCTCGGACGAGTCGAAGGACGGTGAGTGAGCACGCGTCCCACGGGGGTGGACGCGAGCAGAGGGACGAACCAGGAGTGGCGGGCGTCAGAAGAGCTTGCCCGGGTTGAGCAGGCCGAGCGGGTCGAAGGCCGCCTTGACGGCGCGCTGCATCTCGATGCCGACCGGGCCGAGCTCGCGCGCCAGCCACTCCTTCTTGAGGACGCCGACGCCATGCTCGCCGGTGATGGTCCCGCCGAGTTCGAGACCGAGCGCCATGATCTCGTCGAAGGACTCGCGGGCCCGCCGGCCCTCGTCGGCGTCCTGGGCGTCGAAGCAGACGGTGGGGTGCGTGTTGCCGTCGCCCGCGTGGCAGCAGACGCCGATCGTCAGGCCGTACTTCTCGGCGATACGGTCGACGCCACTGAGCATCTCGGCGAGCCTCGAGCGCGGCACGCACACGTCGTCGATCATCGTCGTGCCCTTGACCGCTTCGAGCGCGGTGAGGGAGAGGCGCCGGGCCTGGAGCAGGAGTTCGGACTCGGCTGCGTCCTCGGCGGGGACGACCTGGGTCGCGCCCGCGGCTTCGCACAGGGCGCCGACGGCGTCGAGGTCGGCGGCCGGGTCGAGGGTGTCGAAGGCCGCGAGGAGCAGCGCCTCCGTGGTCTCGGGCAGCCCCATGTTCGCCATCGCGTTGACGGCCTTCACGGTCGTACGGTCCATGAGTTCGAGCAGTGACGGAACGTGACCGCCCTCCATGATCTTGCAGACCGCGTCGCAGGCGGCGTCCGTGGAGGCGAATTCTGCGGCCAGGACCAGCTGCTGCGGCGGCTCGGGCCTGAGCGCGAGCGTGGCCCGTACGACGATGCCGAGGCTGCCCTCGGAGCCGACGAACAGACGCGTGAGGTCGTAGCCCGCGACGCCCTTGGCGGTGCGGCGTCCCGTGGACAGGAGCCGGCCGTCGGCGAGGACCACGTCGAGCCCGAGGACGTACTCCGCCGTCACCCCGTACTTCACGCAGCACAGGCCGCCCGATGCCGTGCCGATGTTCCCGCCGATGGTGCACATTTCCCAACTGGACGGGTCCGGCGGGTAGTAGAGGCCCTTTTCGTTGACAGCGCGGGAGAGCGTGGCGTTGATGACGCCCGGCTCGACGACCGCGATCCTGTCGACGGTGCTGATCTCCAGGATGCGGTCCATCTTGACCAGGGACAGCACGATGCAGCCCTCGGACGCGTTGGCCGCGCCGGACAGGCCCGTGCGGGCGCCCTGCGGGACGACCGGCACGCGGAGCTCGGTCGCCGTGCGCATCACGTGCTGGACCTGCTCGACGGTGCGGGGCAGCACCACGACGGCGGGCGCGCCCGCGTCGCAGAAGCTGGCCATGTCGTTGGCGTACGAGGCCGTGACGTCGGGGTCGGTGAGGACCGCCCCGGACGGGAGGCCTTCCTGAAGTCGTTCGGTGAGTGTGCGGCTCATGATCACAGCGTCGCACTCGGGGCCATCGGTGTGAACCCGTCTGAGACGGCCTTCACGTGCCGGGATGTTGCCGTGATGTGCTCTTCGTATTCACGCACAGTGTGCGCCATGAAGACCGAGGAGACCGAGGAGACCGAGGAGACCGAAGCGGAACGGCCGGCTACGGCCACTGGTCCCGAGCCGGGGCGCCGACTGTCCCCGCTGGTGAAGCGCGTGCTGATCGGCACCGTCGCGGGGTCCGTGGTGCTCGGCGGCGTCCTGCTGGTGCTGCCCGCCTCGCCGGAGCGCGCCACGCCGCCCGCGCCGGGGTCCGCCGGGCGGGCGATGGACGCGGCGGCCGCGGGGGCCACCGCGTCGCTGCCCGATCTGACGGCGCTCATCGGGGAGCGCGAGTCGTATCTGCGGGCCCATCCGCGTGACGACCGCTCGTGGGCGGTGCTCGGGGCCGCCTACGTGGAGCGGGGGCTGCGGACGGCCGACTCGGCGTACTACCCGAAGGCGGAGCGCGCCCTGCGGACCTCGCTGAAGACGCGGCCCTCCGGAAACGTGGACGCCCTGAACGGGCTCGCCGCGCTCGCCAACGCGCGGCACGACTACCGCGCCGCGAAGAAGTGGGGCGAGGCGTCTGTGAAGCTGGCGCCGAAGCGGTGGACGACGTATCCGCTGCTCATCGACACCTACGGGCAGCTCGGGGACTACAAGGCAGTGGACCGGACCCTGAAGAAGCTGACGGAGCTGCGCTCGGGCGCGGCCGTGATGGCACGCGAGGGGCAGGTCTACCGGGACCGCGGCTGGCGTGACGACGCGCTCGCGACGCTGACCGACGCGGCGGCACTCGCCTCGACGCCGTCCGAGCAGGCCGCGTGTCTGCACCGGGTGGGTGAGCTCGCGTGGGAGCGGGGCAAGCCCGCGGAGGCGCTGAACTACTTCGCCCAGGCCCTCGCGGCAGACCCCGACCACGACGCCTCGCTCGCCGGGAAGGGCCGCGCCCTGGCGTCGCTGGGCCGTACGACGGAGGCGGTCCAGGCGTACCGGAGCGCGCTCACCAAGCGCCCGCGGCCCGAATACGCCCTGGAAATGGGCGAGTTGTACCAGTCGATCGGGTTCAGCGACGCGGCGAAGGCACAGTACGACCTGCTGCGGAAGCGGGTGGAAGCGGACGGGGCGAACGGGGTCGACGACTCGCTCCTCCTCGGCCGGTTCGAATCGGACCACGGGGACCCGCGGGCGGCCGTGACCCGGCTGCGGGCCGAGTGGGAGCGGGCGCCGAGCGTGCAGACCGCGGACGCGCTGGGCTGGGCGCTGCACAAGGCGGGCGACGACAAGGAGGCGCTGAAGTACGCGAAGCGCGCGACGGACCCGGAGCACGGGGGCACCGTACGCAGTGCGCTGATCGCCTACCACCGGGGGGAAGTGGAGAGGGAATTGGAGCTGGACGGGCCCGCCCGCCGGCACATCGGCGAGGCACTGCGCATCAACCCGGCGTTCTCGCCGCTCCTGGCCCCGCTCGCGAAGGAGGCGCTGACCGCGCTGGGCGAGCCGTCGGCCGACGGGCCCGAGACGGAGGCGAACCCGGCTCCGTCTCCCCATGCGGCGCCCCGGAGCTCGGCCCCCGAGCGCCCCGCAGCCCGGCGCCCGGCGAGCAAAAGCCCCGCGACGCGCCCGGCCGCCCCTGTCGCGCCGCCCAGGTCCGCGGCCCCGCCGGCCACGCCTCCGGCAGCCCCGGCCCCGGCCAAGCCGTCGTCCCGGCAGGCACCTCCGGCGCCCAAGTCCCCAGGCGCGTAACCCCGGCTCCCTGAAGCACACCCGGCTAAATCACACCAGTCCCGATGAGCCCGTTCCGCGTGATCAGGGACGCCAGTTCCGCCTCGCTCAGGCGGTCCGTTCCCGCGGGGCGCCTCGGCAGGACCATGTACCGCGTCTCCGCGCTGGAGTCCCAGACCGTGATGTCCACGGTCTCCGGAAGTGTCACGCCGAACTCGGCGAGGACGCCGCGCGGGTCCCGCACGACGCGGGAGCGGTACGCCTCGCTCTTGTACCAGCCGGGCGAGGGCCCGAGCAGGCGCAGCGGATAGCAGGAGCACAGCGTGCAGACGATGACGTTGTGGGTGTCGGCGGTGTTCTCGACGACGCGCAGCCGCTGCTTCTGAACTCCCCCGGCGGCGAAGCCCAGTTCACCCACCGCCGCGGTGCCGTCGGCGAGGAGCCGCTCGCGGTAGGCCGGGTCGGTCCACGCGCGGGCCACGACCTTCGCGCCGTTCACGGGCGAGGCGCCCGCCAGGAACCCGTCGATGACCTCGTCGACGGTGTCGCCCCCGACGATGCCCTGTGCCTCCAACAGGCTTTCCAGTCGCCGAACCTGACGGGAGATCACCGCGTCCTCGTGCGTACCGGACATCACTCGGCCTCCCTCAGATAGCTCTCCGACAGGTCGAGTACGACGTGGTGGTCGCCCTCGCCCCACAGCTCGCGCGCCGCGAACCGGACCGCGTAGATCATCTCGACGGGGGCGTCGTCCCGCCCCTGCGCACGCACGTCGGCGAGCGGCGCCCGGCCCTCCGGCTCGACCACGACGCCGCGCTTGCCACGGGCGTACCGCGGCAGGCGCGTGTGGTGCGGCGGGTCGTGCGGGTACGTGCGGACGTGGGCGCCGGCCGCGAACCGGTCAGTCATCGCGCAGCGCCCCTTCCTCGATGACGCCCTTGCGTTCGAGGAGCGTGCGGATCGCGTGGAACCAGCGCTCGTAGTACGAGGCCGCGAGGTACTCGCCCGGCGGCATCGTCTCGATGGCGTCCCTGAACTCGTCGAGGTTGAAGACCCCTTTGACGAGGAGCGCGCGCTGGAGGGCGAAGACGCGCGCCTCCCAGTCCGCGTGAAAGGGCTCGGCGTCGTCGCTGGTGTCGATGGCGCCGAACCCTGTCATGCCGCCCACGTCATTGATCCTGGCCATGGGACCAGCCTAGGACGTGTACCTACGGAGTGCCCCTAGAGATTGCCGCGCTTGTCCTGCTCGCGCTCGATCGCCTCGAAGAGCGCCTTGAAGTTGCCCTTTCCGAAGCCCATCGAGCCGTGCCGCTCAATCATCTCGAAGAAGACGGTCGGCTTGTCCTGGACCGGCTTCGTGAAGATCTGCAGCAGGTAGCCGTCCTCGTCGCGGTCGACGAGGATCTTCTGCTCGCGCAGGGTCTCGACGGGCACGCGCGTCTCGCCCGCCCACTCGCCGAGGGTGTCGTAGTACGAGTCGGGGGTGTCGAGGAACTGGACGCCCGCGGCGCGCATGGTGCGTACGGACTCGACGATGTCGTTCGTGGCGAGCGCGATGTGCTGGACGCCGGCGCCGCCGTAGAACTCCAGGTACTCGTCGATCTGGGACTTCTTCTTGGCGATGGCGGGCTCGTTGATCGGGAACTTGACCTTGAGCGTGCCGTCGGCGACGACCTTCGACATCAGGGCGCTGTACTCGGTCGCGATGTCGTCGCCCACGAACTCCTTCATGTTCGTGAAGCCCATGACCTTGTTGTAGAACGCCACCCACTCGTTCATCCGGCCGAGCTCGACGTTGCCGACGCAGTGGTCGATGGCCTGGAAGGTCCGCTTGGCCGGCGGCGCGACGACGGGCTCGGCCGCCGCGAAGCCGGGCAGGTACGGGCCGTCGTACCCGGTGCGCTCGACGAGCGTGTGGCGGGTCTTGCCGTACGTGGCGATCGCGGCGCGCACGACGGTGCCGTGCTCGTCCTTGGACTCGTACGGCTCCGTGATGCCGCGGGCGCCGTGCTCGACGGCGTACGCGTACGCGGCGCGGGCGTCCGGGACCTCGATGGCGAGGTCGACGACGCCGTCGCCGTGCTCGGCCACATGGTCGGCGAGGAAGTGGCCCCAGTCGGTGGAGACCTTGATGACGGAGGTGAACACGAAGCGGGCGGAGCCGTTCGTGAGCACGTAGGAGGCCGTCTCACGGCTGCCGTTCTCCGGGCCCGAGTAGGCCACGAGCTTCATGCCGAAGGCGGTCGAGTAGTAGTGGGCGGCCTGTTTGGCGTTGCCCACGGCGAAGACGACCGCGTCCATTCCCTTCACCGGGAAGGGGTCGGCCTCGCGCGCGGTGTCGGGGGTGGTCTGGATGTTCGCAGAAGTAGCTGCCATGGCCCGAGGCTCCCTCCGAACCACAAGGTGCGCAATAGTTTGTGATTCCGGTGGTCAATCTGCTCAGCGGATCGTCAATATGGGCGGGCGATCTGTACAGGATGACCACCCCGGAGGCCCGCATGGCGATCGATCATCTGGACGGGCAGCTGATCCTGCTCCTCGCGCGCGAGCCCCGTATCGGGGTGCTGGAGGCGTCCCGGCGCCTGGGGGTCGCGCGCGGCACCGTTCAGGCGCGCCTCGACCGGCTTCAGTCGAACGGAGTCATCCGCGGCTTCGGACCTCAGGTGGACCCGGCGGCCCTCGGCTATCCGGTCACGGCGTTCGCCACGCTGCAGATCCGGCAGGGCCAAGGCCCCGACGTCAGGGCGCACTTGACGACCGTCCCCGAGGTCCTCGAACTCCACACGACGACCGGCACCGGCGACATGCTGTGCCGTCTCGTGGCCCGCTCGAACGCCGATCTCCAGCGGGTGATCGACCGGGTCGTGGGTTTTGATGGCATCGTCCGGGCTTCCACCGCGATCGTCATGGAGAACCCCGTTCCGCTGCGGATCATCCCGCTCGTGGAGCAGGCCTCGTCGGATTCCTGACGCGCACGTCCTCGACGCTCGCGGCGTCCGCCCGGACGAGGTGAGTGCCGGCGCTGCGTCTTCCCGGGGACAACCCCGGACCACCGGCTGAAGCCGGCCGGACGACAGCCCGGCGCAAGGAGGTGCGGCCCGTGAACTTCTGGGACTACATCAGCGCGGCTCATCAGCAGCTGCTGGCGGACGCCTACCAGCACGCCAGCGTGGTCTTCCAGTGCATGGTCGTCGCGACCGTCATCGGCGTGGTGATCGGTGTGGTCACCTACCGCAGCGAGTGGGCGGGCAACCTCGCCACCACGACGACCTCGACCATCCTGACGATCCCCTCGCTCGCCATGATCGGTCTCCTCATCCCGATCGTCGGCCTCGGCGTCCCGCCGACGGTCATCTCGCTCACCCTGTACGGGCTGCTGCCCATCGTGCGGAACTCGATCGTGGGCCTGCGGGGCGTGGACCCCTCCCTGATCGACGCGGCGCGCGGCATCGGCATGTCCCGCATGGCCCGGCTCGCCAAGGTGGAGCTGCCGCTCGCCTGGCCGCCGATCCTCACCGGGATCCGGGTCTCCACCCAGATGCTGATGGGCATCGCCGCCATCGCGGCCTACGCGTCCGGACCCGGGCTCGGCAACGAGATCTTCCGCGGCATCGCGTCCCTGGGCAGCAAGAACGCACTGAACCAGGTGCTCGCGGGCACGGTCGGCATCATCATCCTCGCGCTCCTCTTCGACGCCGCGTACGTCCTCATCGGCCGCATGACCATCCCGAGGGGGATCCGTGTCTGATTCCTTGCCCGAGACCCCCACGGCCGCCGCCACGGCGACCGCCACCGCCGAGGGCGGCGCCGGGGAGCCCGGCTCCACGACCGGGGCGACGATCGAGCTGGAGAACCTCACCAAGCGCTACCCCGGATCCGCCGCGCCCGCCGTGGACAACGTCAGCCTGGAGATCAAGGCGGGCGAGACCGTCGTCTTCGTAGGACCCTCGGGTGGCGGCAAGACCACCCTCCTCAAGATGATCAACCGGCTCATCGAGCCGACCAGCGGCCGTATCAGGATCGGTGGCGAGGACGTCACGGACATGGACCCGGTGAAGCTCCGGCGCAAGGTCGGCTACGCGATCCAGTCCTCGGGCCTCTTCCCGCACATGACGGTCGCGCAGAACATCGCCCTGGTCCCGAAGATGACCGGCTGGTCCAAGTCGAAGATCAAGGCGCGCGTCGAGGAGATGCTGGACCTGGTCGGTCTCGATCCTGCCGAGTTCCGCGGCCGCTATCCACGCCAGCTCTCCGGAGGTCAGCAGCAGCGCGTGGGCGTGGCACGGGCGTTGGCGGCCGACCCGCCCGTACTCCTGATGGACGAGCCGTTCGGCGCGGTCGACCCGATCACCCGCGACCACCTCCAGGACGAGCTGATCCGCCTCCAGCGCGAGCTGCACAAGACGATCGTCTTCGTCACCCACGACTTCGACGAGGCGATCAAGATCGGCGACCGCATCGTGGTCCTGCGCGAGCGCTCGCACATCGCCCAGTTCGACACCCCCGAGGCCATCCTCACCAACCCCGTCGACGACTTCGTGTCCGGCTTCGTCGGCGCGGGCGCCGCCCTCAAGCGCCTCAACCTCACCCGCGTACGGGACGTGGAGATCACCGACTACCCGACGGTCCAGGTCGACGACCCCCTCCAGACCATCTTCGACAAGCTGCGCGACGCGGGCACCAACGAACTGCTCCTGCTCGACAAGCGACGCCGCCCCTACAAGTGGCTGCGGCGCGGCGACCTGATGCGCGCCAAGGGGTCGCTGGCCCGCGCGGGCACCCTCGTGCACGACACGGTGACCCGGGACGCGACCCTGCGCGACGCGCTCGAAGCGGTCCTGACCGACAACGCCGGACGCGTCGCGGTCACCGGCCGGCGCGGTGAGTACGAGGGCGTCGTCGACATGGAGACGCTGATGAACTCCGTGCACGAACTCCTGGACGCCGACCGGCTCGAAGCCGTGGAGCACCAGCACGAACTGGAGGAGCTGCGGGCCCAGCAGACCCATCAGGAACAGGAAGGCGAGGGGGGACTGAAGGCGTGAACACCCCCAAGTCGCCTCCGGACAAGCGTCCGGAGGGCGAGCACGAGGTGAAGGGCGTCGCGTTCCGCGACGAGGGCGAGGCCGAGCAGGAGGCGCCACCACCGCCGCCGGTCCGCGAGAAGCGCCGGATCTCCTGGCAGAAGCTCACGTTCCTGCCGGCCGTGATCGCAGTCGTGCTGCTGGCCACCTGGATCTGGTTCCAGCAGGCCACCCTGGACACGATCACCGAGAAC
This sequence comes from Streptomyces sp. NBC_01003, assembly GCF_045162695.1. NCBI lineage: Bacteria > Bacillati > Actinomycetota > Actinomycetes > Kitasatosporales > Streptomycetaceae > Streptomyces > Streptomyces sp. NBC_01003. Next base: position 6,237,851 of record NZ_CP108707.1, on the reverse strand, counting down.
GCCATCTCCGGCGGTCAGGTGTGGAAGCTCGTCAAGCAGCACATCTACCTGACGGTGGTCTCCACGTTCTTCGTGCTGATCATCGCGATCCCGCTGGGCATCCTGCTGACCCGCAAGATGTTCCGCAAGGCGACCCCGGTCGCCCTCGCCTTCGCCAACATGGGCCAGGCCACCCCCGCGATCGGCCTGCTCGCCCTGCTGGTGATCTGGCTGGGCATCGGCCGGCGGTCGGCCCTGATCGGCATCATCATCTACGCGATCCTGCCCGTGCTCTCCAACACCATCGCGGGCCTGAAGGCGAACGACCCCACACTCCTCGAAGCGGCGCGCGGTATCGGCATGTCACCGTTGGGCGTCCTCACCAAGGTCGAACTCCCGCTGGCCGTGCCGTTGATCCTCGCGGGCGTGCGCACGGCGCTCGTCCTGAACGTCGGCACGGCGACCCTCGCCACGTTCGGCGGCGGTGGCGGCCTCGGCGTCCTGATCACCACCGGCATCACCAACCAACGCATGCCGGTCCTGGTACTCGGCTCGATCCTGACCGTCGCGCTGGCCCTGCTCGTGGACTGGCTGGCATCGCTCGCCGAACTCCTTTTGCGGCCACGCGGACTGGAGGTGCGGACATGAGGCGTACGTACCGTGCGGCGGCGGCAGCGGGCCTCGTCGCGTCCCTGCTCGCAGGCTGCGGACTGACCAGCGGCAGCCCGCTGGTCGACGACGTGAAACCGGGCTCGATCGGCAAGGGCGAGCCGCTCAAGGGCGCCAATATCACCGTCACGTCCAAGGAGTTCACCGAACAGCTGATCCTCGGCGCCATGATGGGCATCGCCTTCAAGGCGGCCGGTGCCGACGTCCTCGACCGCACCGGCATCCAGGGCTCCATCGGCGCCCGCGAGGCCATCAAGAGCGGTGACGCGGACGGGATGTACGAGTACACGGGCACGGCCTGGATCACCTACCTGGGCAACTCCCACCCCATCGCCGACCCGCAGGCCCAGTGGCAGGCCGTCCACGACGCCGACCTCAAGAACGGCATCACCTGGCTGCCGCCGTCCGAGCTCAACAACACGTACGCGCTGGCCATGAACGAGGCCAACTTCAAGAAGTACGGCACGAAGACCCTCTCGGACGTGGCCGCCCTCGCCAAGAAGAACCCCAAGGCCGTAACGCTGTGCGTGGAGAGCGAGTTCGCCAACCGTGCGGACGGGCTGCATGGCATGGAGAAGGCGTACGGCATGAAGATCCCGACCGCGAACGTCACGCAGATGGACACCGGGATCATCTACACGCAGGCCGCGAAGGGCACCTGCACCTTCGGCGAGGTCTTCACGACCGACGGCCGCATCAGGGCGATGAAGCTCAGGGTGATGGCGGACGACAAGCACTTCTTCCCGAACTACAACGCGGCCCCGGAGATGAACACCAAGTCCCTGGAGAAGTATCCGGCGATGGCGAAGGTCATCGAGCCGATCACGAAGAAGCTCAACAACACGGTCGCGCAGGAGCTGAACGCGAGGGTCGACGTCGACGGCCAGGACCCGCACAGCGTGGCGAAGGACTGGCTGGTGAAGGAGGGGTTCGTGACGGAGTGAGCCGGCCCCGGGTCTAACAGCTGGGGACCTTGCTCCCGTCACCCTTGTCCAGAGCCGTCAGCGCCGAGACCGCGCCCTGGAGCGTCGTCACGGGGATCAGCCGCATGCCCTTGGGCGCCTCGGCCTTGGCGTCGCCGCACTCCGCCCTCGGCACCAGGAACACCTTGGCTCCGTCGCGCCAGGCGGCCTGCGTCTTGAGCGACACCCCGCCGACGGCGCCGACCTTCCCGCCGGAGGTGATGGTGCCCGTACCGGCGATGGAACGGCCGCCCGTGAGATCGCCCCCGCTGCCGTTGCCGTCCAGCTTGTCAACGATGCCGAGGGAGAAGAAGAGCCCCGCGCTCGGCCCGCCGACGTCGGCGAGCTGGAGGTCCACCTTCACCTCGTTCGGGGACTTGCCCAGAAAGCCGAGCGCGGCCTCGGTCGCGGAGTCCTGCGACTTCTTCATCTCGCCGAGGTTGTGCTGCTCGATCTCCTTGGTGGAGTCGCCCGAGGGGTATACGGCGTCGCGGGGCATGACGGCACGGTCCGTACGGAACCAGCTGTCGACGACGTCGCCCAGGCTCACGTCCGCGTCGGGCCCCGTAGCCACGATCGTCACCATCCGCAGCTTCCCCGAGGTGTCACGGGTGGGCGCCCCGGAGATCTCGATGACGGGCTTCCCCTTCGAATCCCCGAGCACATCGGTGGTCGGCCCCGGCTGAGCGATGGCGAACGGCAACGGCGCAAACCCCGCCACACCAAGCAGAGCCACCACAGGCAGAGCACAAACGGCAAGGGCCCTGGTCCGAGAAATCCGAGAGAGAAGCACGGGCCCAATCTAACGCGAGGGCCAGGCGGGACGAGGGCGCCCCAGAGGGGTGCGGGGAACTGCGCACATAGCCGATACGAACCCGCAGAAGACAACGGACCGCCGATAGGGGGCGCGGGGAACTGCGCAAAACCCCCGGCACTGATACCCCGCACAAATAACCGGCACGCAGCGCGCTTAGCGCAACGCGTCGGCAACCTCCCGCGCCGCATCAAGAACCCGCGGCCCCACCCGCTCAGGGACGGAGTCCGAAAGCATCACAACCCCCACACTTCCCTCAACCCCGCTCACCCCCACCAACGGCGCCGCAGCGCCACAGGCGCCGGCCTCAAGCTCCCCATGGGTCAGCGTGTAACCAGGCTCAGGCACCAGCCCCTGCCGCGCAGCGAGTATGGCGCGGCCCGCGGCCCCCCGGTCGAGCGGATGCCGAAAACCGGCCCGGTACGCCACGTGATAGTCCGTCCAGGTCGGCTCGACGACGGCCACGGCGAGCGCCTCCGAGCCATCGACCAGCGTCAGATGCGCGGTGGCCCCGATGTCCTCGGCAAGGGATCGCAGCGCCGGCAGCGCAGCCTCCCGTACCAGCGGATGCACCTGGCGGCCCAGGCGCAGCACGCCTAGCCCCACCCGCGCCCGGCCGCCGAGGTCACGGCGGACCAGGGCGTGCTGTTCGAGCGTGGCGAGCAGGCGGTACACGACGGTGCGGTTCACGCCGAGCTTGTTGGACAGCTCGGTGACCGTCAGCCCGTGGTCGGTGTCGGCGAGCAGCTTGAGGACACGCAGTCCCCGGTCGAGCGTCTGGGAGGTCTCCGCGGTCACGACGCCCACTCCTTAGTGGTGAAGGCGGCGGCCCCCTCCGCGGCGGTTGCGACGCCGGTCCCGTGGGCGACGCGCGTCAGAGGCCGCCGGTCGGCAATCGACCCGGTTCGGATGGTCCCGGGCGGAGGCGCATGGCGCACCGGCTGCGCTCCGCGGCGGCTCTGCCACGGGGCGTGTGCGTTGCCGGGAATGTAGCGAGGTCGTCCCGCTCAGCGGAAGACTCCGTCCAGAATCCGGGCAGTAACTATCCTGACCTGTACCGATTGCCCCGTTACGCGGGGCACGATCAACGGAGCGTGCACCACCTCTGCACGTAGCGCACACGCTTCCCGGCGCGCGCGACCCGGCCCGGCGCGAGCCCCATGAACCCCAGGGGTGACAGACGCCCGCGCAACGCCCCTTGAGGGACGTCACTTCATCCGGGTGGCCCACTCCTGGACCTTCGCGATGCGCTGCCTCAACTGCCCGGCCGTGGCCTCCGCGCTCGGCGGCCCCCCGCACACCCGCCGCAGCTCGGTGTGGATGACGCCGTGCGGCTTCCCGCTCTGATGCACGTACGCGCCGACCATCGTGTTGAGCGACTTGCGGAGTTCGAGGAGCTCCTTGTGCGAGACGACGGGCCGCCGCTCGGCCGGCATCTCGAGGAGATCGGCCTCGCTGTCGGGCCTCTTCTTGCTGTGCGCGATCTGCCGGGCCTGCCGCTTCTGGAGCAGCATCTGCACCTGGTCGGGTTCGAGGAGCCCGGGAATGCCGAGGTAGTCCTGCTCCTCCTCGCTGCCCGGGTGCGCCTGCATGCCGAACTCGGCACCGTCGTAGAGGACCCGGTCGAACGTGGCCTCGGACTCGAGCGCCTCGAAGGAGAACTGCTCCTGCTCCCCCGTGTCCTCGTCCTCCTGCTTGTTCGCCTCGTCCATCTCCTTCTCGGACTCGGCGTAGGGGTCCTCCTCCCCGTCCTTCTTCGGCTTGTCGAGCACGTGGTCGCGCTCGACCTCCATCTCGTTGGCGAAGCCGAGGAGGTCGGGGACGGTGGGCAGGAAGACGGACGCGGTCTCGCCGCGCCGCCGCGAACGTACGAAGCGGCCCACGGCCTGCGCGAAGAAGAGCGGGGTCGAGATGGTCGTCGCGTAGACGCCCACGGCGAGGCGGGGCACGTCGACGCCCTCGGACACCATGCGGACGGCGACCATCCAGCGGTCGTTGCTCGCCGAGAAGTCGTCGATCCGTTTCGACGCGCCCGTGTCGTCGGAAAGGACGGTGGTGGGCTTCGTGCCGGTGATCTCCCGGATCAGCTTGGCGTAGGCGCGGGCGGAGTCCTGGTCGGCGGCGATGACGAGACCGCCGGCGTCCGGGATGCCCTTGCGGACCTCGGTGAGCCGCTGGTCGGCCGCGCGCAGCACGCTCGGCATCCACTCGCCGCGCGGGTCGAGGGCCGTACGCCAGGCCTGGCTGATGGCGTCCTTGGTCATGGGTTCGCCGAGCCGGGCGGCGATCTCGTCGCCGGCCTTCGTGCGCCACCGCATGTTGCCGCTGTAGGAGAGGAAGATGACGGGCCGCACGACGCCGTCGCCGAGCGCGCTGCCGTAGCCGTACGTGTAGTCGGCGGAGGACCGCCGGATGCCGTCCTTGCCCTCTTCGTACTGGACGAAGGGGATGGGGTTGGTGTCGGAGCGGAACGGCGTACCGGTGAGGGCGAGGCGGCGGGTGGCCGGCTCGAAGGCCTCCAGGCACGCCTCACCCCACGACTTGCTGTCACCGGCGTGGTGGATCTCGTCGAGGATGACGAGGGTCTTGCGCTGCTCACTGCGGTTGCGGTGCAGCATCGGCCGCACGCCCACACCCGCGTACGTGACGGCGACGCCCTGGTACTCCTTGTTGAGCGGCCCCGCGCTGTACTCCGGGTCCAGCTTGATCCCTATGCGCGCGGCGGCTTCGGCCCACTGCTTCTTCAGGTGCTCGGTCGGCGCGACCACGGTCACCTGCTGCACGACATGGTGGTGCAGCAGCCAGGAAGCGAGGGTGAGCGCGAACGTCGTCTTGCCGGCGCCCGGGGTGGCGACGGCGAGAAAGTCTCGCGGCTGCTCCTGGAGGTACCTCTCCATGGCCCCTTGCTGCCAGGCACGCAGCTTGCCCGCGGTGCCCCAGGGGGCGCGGCCGGGGAAGGCGGGTGAGAGGTGGTGGGAGGAGGCGGAAGAGGCGGTGGCGGCGGCGGTGGTAGTCACGGTCTCCGGTTTTGACGCAGGTACGGGCGCGGGTGCGGGCTGCGCGATGCTGACGCAGGCTGCGGAGTACTGACGCAGGCTTCTGACGCTGGAGGTACGCACTTTGACGCTCGGGGTACGTACGACAACCGGGCCACCCTACCGGTGGGGTGGTCGGGTCAGCGGGGGAACGGCACCGGGGCGCCGCGCGATGCGACCCGTTTCACAGTCGGTCTCACGGAGCGCGTTCGCGTGCCGCACGGAGCGCGTCCGGGAGCGACACGAGGCGCTCGTCCGGGGCACGTCCGGGGGGCCGTACGGGGTGCGTCCGGGGGCCGCGCGGAGTGCGTCTAGGAGTGACACGGGGCGCACGTCCGGGGGCCGCACGGCGCACGTCCGGGGGGGCCGTACGGGGTGCGTCCGGGGGCCGTACAGAGCGCGTCCAGGAGCGACACGGGGCGTATGTCCGGGGGGCCGTGCGGAGCGAGCGCGTCCGGCCGGGCGTCCGACGGGTTTCGGGGCCGGTTTCGGGCGACTGGATTCAGGGCCGGGTTTCAGGCGGCCGGCTTCAGACGCCCGGCTTCAGACGCTCGACTTCAGGCACCCGACGTCAGGCACCCGTTTACTTCAGCAGGCCGGAGGCCGGGACGCGGACCTCACGCGCGTAGCCACCCAGGCCCCCACCAGGGCGACCGCCGCCATCGGCAGGAACACCGCGACGAAGGCGGCCGGATGGGATCCGCCGCCGCCGGCCGAGGCCACCTCGTGGGCGGAGCCCACCGCACCGCCGCCGAGCGCAGCGAACGCCGCTCCCCCCACGGCCAGCAGCACCACGTTGGACAGCCCGTCCGAGATCTGGAGGGCGGCCGAGTTGGCCCCCGCCTCCTCGGGCGCCGACAGCTCCAGCAGCAGCACACTCGTCGACGAGATGACCAGCCCCATCCCGAGGCACCCGAAGCCCCACGCCACGGCGACGATCCACACCGGCACGGCCTCGATGAGCACGCTCGGCGCCGTGGCGACGGCCGCCGCCACCAGCACCATCCCGCCCGCCATCAGCCGCTCCCGATACGGCTCGAAGCGCGGCCGCGACTGCAGGAACGACCCGAACGCCCACGTGGCCCCGCCCACCGCCAGCGAGAGCCCGGCCATCATCGGCGAGAGCCCGCGCTGCGTGACGAGCATCAGCGGCACGAACGACTCGGCCGCGATGAAGGACCCGGCGGCGACACCGCGCAGGAGAACCACGGCGGGCAGCCCGCGGGCGGCCCGGTACGTCCCGCGGGGCAGCAGCCCGAGCACCGCCGGCACGAGCAGGGCCACGCCCACCGCGCCGGGCAGGAGCGAGATCCACCGCAGGTCCTGGGCGGCGTACTGAAGCAGACCTGCCCCGAGCGAGATCCCGAGGGCGAGCCGGATGCGACGGCCGTCGGCTGCTCCGCGCGCCGCTCCCTCCGCGGGCCCCGACGCGCGCCGCCGGATCTGCGGCAGCGCGAGCGCCAGCGGGAACACGACGAGAACCGGGATCCCGATGAACACCCACCGCCACCCGAGGTGCTCGGTCACGGCGCCTGACGCGAGCGGCCCGACGACGGACGGAACCACCCAGCTCGCGGCAAAGGCGGCCATGATCGCGGGCCGCAGCCGCTCCGGATAGGCCCGGCTGACAACGACGTACAACGCCACGATGACGAGCCCGCCCCCGAGCCCCTGCACGGCCCGCCCGGCGATGAACATCCACATCGACCCCGCGGTCCCGGCGAGCAGCAGCCCCACCGCGAACGCGGCGATCCCCGCCCCCAGCGGCCCGAGCGGACCGCGCCGGTCCGCCCACTGCCCCGAGAACACCATCCCGAACAGACTCGTCGTGAAGTACCCGGAGAACGCGAACGCGTACAGCGACACCCCGTCCAGCTCACGCGCGGCGACGGGCATGGCGGTCCCGACGGCGGTGGCCTCGAAGGCGATCAGCAGGACGACGGAGACGATGCCGACACTGAGGGACCGGTAGGAACGGCTGAGGACGCCGACGCCGGGCGGGGTGGTCGGAGCGGTCGGGGTGGTCGGAGCGGTCGGGGGCGGGGTCGAGGTGGCGACGACATCGGCGTCGTCACGCGGTTCCAGGGCGGTCATACGGCTCAGAGTAAGGGGCTCAAGGGCCACTGACCCCTGTCGGGAGTCGCCCTTCGCCTGGTCCCTTGGTCGTACGACCATGAACGCCGTATGGCAGTCGCATTGCGACCCACGCGCCCCTCTTGGCGCGGCGACCCAGGGGCCATACGGTCAAGACATCGAGTTCAACGGAGCTTGTTCCGAACTCAGTTCGGCCGTGTGCCCGAGTGGTTTAGGGATTCGCCTGCAAAGCGAAGCACACCGGTTCGATTCCGGTCACGGCCTCGACCAGCACGCTCATGAAGGGGCGCCCGGCTTCGGCGGGGCGCCCCTTCGGCGTTGCGCCAGGGGCCTCGTGGACCACAGAAGAGGGCACGGCATCGCGGTGCTCCGTCAAGCCGGACGAAGTGCGTCACCCGAGACGGACACCCCTCCAACCCGCCCGCTGCCGGGCTGCGCCACTGATCACCCGGACGTGGGGTGACCAGCGCGTCCGGTCCGTCGTTTCCCAGAATCCCGCCTCGCCGCAAGGCAGTTGGGCGAAACGCGGGATGCGAGCACGGACACACGGGGAGGACATCAACATCATGGTCATCGGACCTGCCCAGGGGCAGCAGAACCTCGCTTCGTCGCCCGCGCGGAAGCGCGCCGCAGCACGGGCGATCGAGAACCACATCGAGCCCGACACGCGCCGCTCGGGCGAGTGGGCGGACGAGGACACGGGCGCCGCCGTCCGGGCGTTCGACGCGAAGGACGGGCACGGCTGGGTCACGTCGTCGTCCCTGAAGAAGGCACACAAGGCTTGGGGGGATCAGGTGAAGTCCCTCATGAACAGGCTGAGTTCGGAGAAGGTGTCCCTGCGCGCCACCACGGCACTCCTCCAGGGAACGGACTTCGGTGTAGGGGCGCAGGTCCGGACGACGTCATCGCTCGACCGCTACTGACCGCCGTACGGCCAGACCCGACCGACGCACGAGGACCGACCCATGCCCACGTACCACGAGATCATGACCACCGACCTCGCCACGCTCACCACGGCGGCCGACCGCTGGGACGGTATGGCGAAGGAATTCGGAAAGCGGGAGACGGACTACAAGCGGGACGTGCACGGCATCACGCCCGGCCCGCCATCCCCCTCGACCTGGACCGGCCTGAGCGCCGACGCGGCCGGCAAGCGCTTCGACGTAACGCTCCACGAATTCCAGAACGCCCAGACAGAGGCCAAGGCGATCGCCTCACTCCTCCGAGACGCTCACGCGCAGTTCACCACCTTGCGCGGCCAACTCAGGTCCGAGCGTGAGGCAGCCGTCAAAGCCGGGATAAGGGTCTCGGATCGCGGCGTGGTGGCGTACGACGAGGAGCGCGCGGCGGCGAGCGAGTCGGGCTCTGCGCTGCACGACCCCGGTAGCAGGGCCGAGGTTCACAGGGCGGTCGCGTCCTGGCAGGGACGCATCGACAAGGCGGTGCGTGCGGTCGGAGACGCCGATACGGGCGTCGAGATCGCCCTGAGCGCGGCGGTCTTCGACTCCGTCCTCACCGACGGCACGGGAAACGGCTTCAACGCCCGCGCCAAGGGCGACATCGAAAAGTACGAGGTGGAAGCGGCCAAGGAATCCGCCCACAAACTCGCCAACGGCGAACGACTCACGCCGAACCAACTCGCGGAACTCCAACGCTCGTTCCGCGACAACAGCCACGATCCGGTATTCAGCCGCACCCTCCTGGACAGCCTGGGCCCGAGCGGCACGATCCGCCTGACCAACAACCTGGGCGACCTCGCCCACGTCACCGACCCCCGGCACGCCGCCGAATACAACTCCCTGGAAACCGGCCTCGCCAACTCCCTCGCGACAGCCACCAAGAACTCCCACTCCAAGTGGTACAAGGACTGGCGGACGGAAATGCGGAAGGCGGGAGTCGCGCGCTACGAGACCGAATTCCAGGCAGCCAGGCTGGACAAGGTCCACGGATACCAGTCGCTGGTCACGCTCATGCAGCACGGTGACGGGTACGGGCGCGACTTCCTCGAGGACCTCGGCGACGACATGATCAAGGCCGAGAAGAAGAACCCGGAAATCTGGGACCTGAAGGGCGAATACAGCGGAAAGCGGAACGGCTGGTTCGCCAATGACCCGGTCGACGGCGTACTCGGCATCATGAGCCACGAGCCGGCCACGGCCGCGCATTACCTCAATGACGACGACCGCATGAAGTACCTGATGCACGACCGCGACTGGAAGATCGCGTTGCACACGAACGAGACGCCGAAGGCGACGGTCTACACCCCGTCCCTGGACACGGACACCCGTGCCGGCTTCGCGGCGGCGCTACAGGCGGGAGCGACGGGCCTGGACCCATCGGACCCGAACGCGAAGTACGTCGAGCACTCCGCGGACAACAACAAGGTGTTCAAGTCGTCGCTGAAGTACCTGTCGGACGAGGGAGACAAGTTCCCGCCGTCACTACGAGAGCCCATGGCGAAGATTCTGGTCAATCACGGGGATACGGTGCATGCGGCGGCGAGCAACGTCGATATGGCGGAACCCGGACTGAAGCAAGATGAACTCTATGAAGTCGTCAAGCAGATCTCCAAAGATCAGGGCTCATACGCGACGCTCAACAGCGGAATTAACCACTCCATCGTCTCAGATATTCACGCCTCCAACCAAGAACACCCAAAGGACTCTCTGATTCAAGCGGGTCGAACCATGGGGTTCCTAGAGCAAGCCAGCGTTGAGGCGAAGGGCGACCCAAAGGTTGCCGAGTTCAAGCACAAGTGGGTGGTCGACCAAGCTATCGGATACATCCCCGTGGGTGGCGATGAAGTTCAGGCGGGGGTCGACTACGTGACAGAGAAGTGGCTTGCTGACGAGCAAGAGAAGCTGGACGAAAAATCTTCCGACGCCGCAATCGCGGAATACGGAAACAGGAACAAGCAGCTGATGGCTATCACTGAAGAGTGGTGGAAAGTGCACGGCAACGGCGGGGAGGCCCCCTACGAACTACGCCACTACACGGAGCAGGCTGCGAGCGCAGGAATCGAGCGCGCGCGTGGCGTTTCGGGGAAGGCAAGCAAGTGAGCTTCAATCGAAAACTGACTGGACCACTCGCGCTGGCCACTCTCTCGTCCGTCGCCACATTGACTTCCTGCAGCGCAAAACACGTCGATCCCCCAAAATCCATCTGTGGCACAGAGGTCACCAAGGACCTTATCGAACCACTGTTGGATCCCACCGAAAAGGTGTCTGAATGGCGCAGTTCCGGTTGGGGGGAATCCGGGTCAGCATGGTGCATCGTGAGTGTCGGAAAGGACAGGGCTCTCAGGTTCCAGTTCTCCTGGCACCCGGATTCCATCGACCCACTGAAGTTCGCCTCACCCGATGACTCTATCACCGGCCTGTGGGACCCCACTCGGATGCGCTTGGCCGAGTCCGCAGCCATCGGCGATAACGGAGCAATCGCCACCACTCGATGCGAAAGAGGCAAGGGAGATCATTTCACCATCGCACTAAGGTTGACCCAAGAAGGATCAGTTCCACACCTTAGGAGCGATATTGAAAAGTTCATGCGAAATTACATGCCGACCACAATGAAGACCGTGGGCTGCACACCACCCTGACTCCTTAACCCCCAGCCGTAAGAATCACGCCACCGCCCACAACAATCACCGCAAACGCAACAAACACCGCCACGAAGAGAATCAGCTTCCCGGCGGAAGGTCCGGGCTCGTAAGAACGGGGCTCGGGCCCATCCGCCGGATCCTGGCGACCTGAAGACTCACCTGTCGTCACCGCTGCCGTCCTCTCTCCGCAAAGTTCGCTCCCCCAAAGTACGACCCCGCACGGGCCCGCAATCACCACCCCGCCCAAGCCGGTACGGGCACAGGGGCCGAAGCGAGGGTGCGTGGCATGCGGAAGGCGGTCGGCGAGGGCTTGGACGAGGGGCGACTCGCAGGCGAACGCGGTCATGACGCCGGTCGCACGAGTCAGGCAGCCATGACGCCGGCTGCAAATGTGGGGCTGGGCATTCACCGTCATCGAGCCCAAAGAGCGAACATCACGTCGGTCGTACAGGGCCCCGTGTCAGATACGGGGCCCCACCGACCGCTCCTGCCACCCCCGTGACGCGGCAGTGCCGCCTCACCATAGGCGTGGACCATTGCAACTCCACCAGGCGGCCGCCGGATGATCACGGGCCTTACGCAAACGGAATGAGAGTCGCCAAGTCGCGGATGAGGGCCGCCCAACCACGGGGGAAGCCGGGCGGCCCTCGTACTCAACAGTAAGTACACAGGAGCGGACGCGGGCCCTCAGATGGCCGAAGTTCGCTCGATCTGCACGCCCGGCGCGCGACCGTCACACACACGTCTGCGCTGGTCATCGCCATGAATGAGCCGTGCGGGCGGCGCCGCGAGGCCGCACCGGTTCGGCCGGAGTCGTTCGGTCGCCAGCAACGGCACCTCCGGCCTACTCAGTCCCCTCCTCGCCATCCACCCCACCGAACACCCCACCACAAGCCGACCGATATGCCGCCTCGGCGCTCGCAGCAACGAGCCGCTCATCGATGTCCCCGCGCATGATGAGCAACCGGTAGTAGAACGGTGCGCTCAGCGCCGCGATGACTTCGTACGCATCCGTATCCGGAGGAACCTCGCCCCGATCGACGGCGCGACGCACCAACTGCGTCACGACCTCGGTGCGCGCGACGAAAGCGCCGCGGACAAGATCCGCGATGTGAGGGTCGTACGCGGCGGCCGCCACCATCGCCTCGACGAGGTTGCGACTGCGCGGCAGGGCGTGGAACCCGGCGATGGCCTCGGCCAGCTCGTACAGGTCCTGACGGAACTCACCGGAGTCCGGCGTGGCGATCGTTTTGCTGTGCTGGGCCATCAGATCGACGACGACCCCCTCGACGCTGCGCCAGCGGCGCCTGATCGTCGAGACGTGCACACCGGAACGCGCCGCGAGCTTGTCGAGGTTGAGCGCGCCGAACCCGGTCTCGTCGAGTTCGTGCAGCGCGGCCGCGAGGACGGCCGCGCGGGTGCGGGCCGTGCGTCCGCCGGGGCGGGCGGAGCCGTGCTGTGGTCGCTCAGTCATCGACGCCAATCTAGACGCCGCGGCACCAAGGCAAACGCCGAGCCGCCGGGCAGACCCCAAGCCGGACCCCCACCGGAGACCGATCCGACGGTCACCAGATCTTCACGTGCGGTCAGGACGATTCCTGCCGGATTCGCTTTGCGCGGCCGACCGGCTCCGGATAGCGTGGCCACACCTTAATGCGCGACAAGGAGCATTAGTGCGTCGCGCATGGGTGTACGGGGGCGTGAGCCGGGTCGAACCGGCTCACACAACGGGGGATATCGGGGGATATTGTCACCGCTGCCGCGCCGGCCAACGTCGCGCGGCAGTGGTGGCGCCACGGCCGCGCCAAAGACCTCACCGCGCCGTGCAGCCACGCCAGCGGCACCTCTCCCTCTCGCCGGAGCCACCTCCCACCGGTGGTGATCTCCACGGCGACACACTGTGCGCGGTCGACGACCGGTCGGACGGCTATTACGTCAAGGGCATCCTCACCACCGGCCGCACGGTCAGCACGAACGGCAAGCCGTCACCGGGCTCGGACCGCCAGGGAGGCCCCCCGAGGACCGGGACTACGGCCTGAAGGCCTGCCTGGAAAACCACTACGTACGCGCCTGCTCGACCGAGTACTACGTCCACTCCTGACGCCCGGGCCGCGGAATCCCGGCACTCCGGCACTCCGGCACCCGGCACCCGGCACCCGGCACCCGGCACCCGGCACCAGCGCTCATGAGCACCCGCACGCGCCACGTCTGAGTACCTCGACGGTGCCGCCACGTCCCTCCGACGACTTTGATCGTCTCCATGCAGACGATGCCGCCGCCCCAGCCCCCTTCCCCGAGCCGCGCGAAGCGGGCTGGGACCGGCGCCACCATCAGCCGAGGGCAGTGGGCATCAATCGCGACAGCCCTCGTGTTCGTCGCCCTCATCGGCTTTATGGCCAAGGCATGCGAGTCGCTCGAGGGCGGCCCCGTCAGATCGGCTTCCGCCTTCGGCCGGCACGTCCAGGACACGAAGCAGGCAGGCGAAGACGCATACGCGCAGCTGTCACCCGCATCGTTGACAGAGCCGTACGCGGAAAAGGAAGGCAGCACGTCCTGCGTGGACGACTTCGGTTTCGACGACACCGGCGTCACCCGGGGCCAGCCGATCTACACCTGGAGGGTCGAGTTCGGCGACCGCACCGGCTACCTCACAGCGCTCGCGAACCTCACGGCCGAATGGGTGAAGCAGGGCCGCACGGTGAAGAACATCGCATCCCCCGCCGAAGACGAACCGGGCCACGGCCTCCCCGGCATCAGCACAACCGACGAGCACGGCACAAAGCTGTCCCTCGCCCCCGACTACTACTCAGGCAAGCCGGTCATCCGCGCGGAAGGCACATGCACGCGCCACCACGACGAGTACGGCTACGACTACGACGGGGACGGCGAGCCGGGCTGGTGACGGTTCAGCAGGAGGCGACGAACGCCGCCCGGACAACCCGGGGGACCGAGAGGTGCGGGTGCTGGGCGTCCTTGGAGTCACAGATATGGACGGCTATCGAGGTGGTGGAGACTTCGACGCAGTCGCTGGGCTCACTACTCAACAGCCCATGGACGTTGTGGTTGCTGCACAGAGCCAGCTCAACCGCCCGCGCCTCAAGCTTCGCCAGCTCCCTGCCCCTCTTCGGGTACCGAACCTGGGCAACGTCGTCCGCCATGGCCGCGATCTTCCCGCCGGCACCCAGCACCTCATCGGCCTTCACCAGGAACTCGAGACGCGGAATTCGCCTCCCGCTCTCCAACTTGTAGACCTGGTTCTCCCCGTACCCCACCCGAGCCCCGAACTCGGCAGCGCGCAGCCCCGCGGCCTCCCGTCACATCCGAAGCTGCCGTCCGAGGGCCTCGGCCAACGCTACGGAATCGTTGTCCGGATCAACGTCCCACCCGGCCGCGCCCTCCGACCCATCGCCACTGTCCGCAGTCGCCCTCATGCGCCCTACGCCCTCCTCCGAGGTGCCGACCCCCAACGACCCCGATGCCCAACACGTCACGATTGACGCCCTGTACAAGCCCGCACAGCCACTGGACAGTCACCGTACGCATCGACGGAATCACTGTTCAGAGCAGGTGTGGCTGATCACGCTGAGTGACATGAACGGCGAACTCACCTTCACGATCCGCCTGTCGGCAACGCCCCGTGGCGCACGCCTCGCCCGCCGCCTCACAGTCCAGCAACTCCCCGACTGGACCTGCCCGTTCGAGACAGCGGAGCAACTGGTGACCGAACTGGCGAACAGCGCAATCACTCACGGACGCGTACCGGGCAGAGACTTCCGCCTGACACTCACGCTCACGCCGACGGACACGCTGCGTATCGAGGTGACGGACGCACGAGGAGACACAACACCGCGCGATCCGGGCTACGGCCTGCTCCTGGTCGAGGCACTGGCAGACGCCTGGGGTACGAAGCTGGGCCCACCCCCAACTAAGACGGTATGGGCCGAATTGGCAGCATCGAAGCCGTCCTGACCACATCGAGATCTTCACGACGCGGTGGCCCAATACGCGGCCAGTCACGCGATCAAAGACAAAGAACCCGGGGAGAGAACCCTCCCCAACCTCCCCCAACCCCCGCTGCCGCTCGACCGAAGCCTGACTGAGCCTGACGTTCACAGACTGAAGCCCGACCACGGCCCTGGATAGGTTGCACCCCGCCGCATACGCGGACGCCTCACCGCCCCGAACCTCAGCCCACGAAAGCCAGCCCCCACGCACAGAAGCAGAACAACGAAAGAGATGGAGGCATCAGCAACCACCCCCGGAGAGCAAGCACGCAATCCAAGAACCCCGAACCCGCACCTCACCCACAAGGGTGATCACGCCCAACTCGGCTTGCGTACAGGCTGCTTCACGCACCAGTCTCAGCGAAACAACCCCACACATGCATCGGCCCTCGCCGGGACGGCAATCCCAGTGCGAGGGCCTGACCACGCAGGAAGCAGAGACCTTCCCGATGGCTGTTCAGCAGCTTAACGCGCCCCCGTGCGCCGAGCCGGATGTTCCCTCAGGGACAACCCCCGCCGGCGGAATCCACCACATCAACCGCCGCCATGTCGACCGCTACACGATCGTCGGCAACCACCTGGTCCAGCACCGCCAACTCTCCCTCACAGCCATCGGCTTGGCGGCCCACATCCAGTCACTCCCACGCGGAGCCAGCGCCACGATCAAGACGTTGGCGGCCCGCTTCCCGGAGGGCGAGGTCCGCATCGCAGCGGCGTTACGCGAACTGGAAGCACACGGCTACCTGACCCGAACCCGCGAACGCCTGGCCTCAGGCCAAGTGATCACGCGCACGACGTCGTACAACAACCCACCAGCAATGATTGGCAGTTCAAGGCCAAAGCCCTCGCGGAAGCCCCACACTCCGGCAACTCCCCCGCGCCCAAATCTGCCAATCACCCCCTCAACACCACCGGTCGCGACCCCCAAGCACTCAACGCCCTCCACCTCCTCCGACCCGGCCGTGTCACTCCTCGCGGACCTACGCCGGTACGACCCCCGTCTCCTGCTCGCAACTCGCGACGTACACCGCCTGGCGCCCGCGGTGACGACATGGATGGACCGCGGCATCACGCCGGAGGCGATCCGCCGAACCCTCACAGCCGGCCTCCCACCGGAACCCCTCCGCAACCCGGCAGCCCTCCTGTCCCACCGCCTGACAGAGCTCCTCCCACCACCCCTACCGTCCCGCTTGCCAACGACGCCACCCCCACCCCGCCCGGCCCCACTCCAGAACTGCGACGGCTGCGACCGCGCATTCCGCTCCCCAGAGCCAGGTAAGTGCGCCGCGTGCCGCACCTGCCAGGCAGAGGCCGCGTAACCATGTCTGACGAACAACGGGACTTTGAGGCCTACTTGGCGATGCGGGAGCTGCTCCCCAGGCTGGACGCCGCGATTCCCGGCAAGTGGGAGATCACAAAGGAGGGGATCACTCACGACGCTGCGACTCCCAACGGTCCCCACGAGCTGACAGTGCTCCGCATCAGGAAACGCCTCGAACAGGCCACGCCAAACAACCTGGTGGCTCACACAGGAGTCCCCGATGTGGAGGACGAGCCCAAGCAGATCCTGCGCCGCCCGGACGTCATGGTGATCGCCGAGGCCGACACGGAGGGCGAGGGTGCATTCGATCCGCGCTCGCTGCTGGCTGCCATCGAGGTCGTCTCAATCTCCAACCCCGAGAACGACTGGGTGAGCAAGATGCGGGACTACCCCGCGATGGGCATCCCGGTCTACGTAATCGTCGACCCACGCACAGGCTCGGGCTCGGTCCTGACCGACATCCACACAACCCCGACCGGCCCCCGCTACGCGACCCGCAAGGACTTCGTCTACGGCGAGACCGTCACCATCGCCGACTGGACAATTCCGACTGACAACCTTCCGCGCTACGCCTGAGGTCAGACACCTCCGGCGTTACGCGCGACCGCCGCCCGAAATCTTCCTGTGAGTTCCTCGCGCATCACCACCAACGTCGCCACTTTGAGGTCGGCAAGGAGCGCCGAGCGGCGACTCGATATGCCTGGACGGCTGACTCGCCGTCGTACGCCACGCGTTCCAGAGCGTCGCGCTGTATGGATCCCGTCAACAACCGTAACCTGAGCTCCCCAACCGAAGGCCACTTGTTAGCCTCGCTATCAATTGAAAAACCGTCCACTAAGGGGGAGTTCGGACATGGCAGGGACTGGACCAGGGCAGTCAGACGCCTCCACCGGAATGCAGCTCAACCAGATACCCGCCGACCCGAGCAGCACGACCGGCCCTCCCGGCCCCACCTTCTACGGCCCCCCGAGCGGTCAGCAGAATCTGGTATCGAGCCCCGCGCAGAAGAAGGCCGCGGCGAAGGCCATCGAGGATCACATCGAGCCGGACACGAAGAAGGCCGGCGACTACTCGGACGAGGAGACGTCCGGGGTGGTGAAGGCGTTCGACGCCAAGGATGGGCACGGCTGGCTCATGTCGTCCTCGCTCAAGAAGGCCCACAAAACATGGGGCGAGCAGGTGCAGACGCTGATGAACCGGCTCGGATCGGAGAAAGCCTCGCTGCGCAGCACGAACATCTTGCTGACGAACAAGGACTTCGGCGTGCGGTCGGGAGTGCAGGGCGTGCCCACGCCGTCAGCCTTCGACCGGTACTGACAGAGCGCCGCCCGCTCGCATAACGCTCACTCCACGGGGGACCAGACATGCCTACGTACCACGAGATCATGACCACGGATCTCGGCACGCTCACCACGGCCGCCACCAGCTGGGACGGCATGGCCAAGAAGTTCCATGACCAGGAGGTCGCCTACAAGCGGGATGTGCACGGCATCTCCATGGGCGACGGCTGGCAGGGGTTCAGCGCCGTGACGGCCCGCGAGCGGTTCGACGTCACTTTGCGCGAGTTCCAGTACGCACAGACCGAGGCGAAGGCCGTCGCCTCGATTCTGCGCGACGCGCACGGCCAATACGTGGATCTCAAAGGGAAATTGAAGGCCGCCCATGACGAGGCGGTCAAGGCCGGGATGAAGGTCTCGGATCAGGGCGTGGTCACGTACGACTACGAGAAACTGACCGAGGGCGAACGCAACGCGATCCACCATGACCCCGACTACCAGCAGAGCGTGCAGAAGGCGGTCGGCTCCTGGCAGGACCGCATCGACAACGCGGTCAAAGCCGTCAACGACGCGGACAAAGGCGTCGAGATCGCCTTCCAGGGGGTCGTGCTCGACTCGGACGTCACCGACGGCACCATGAACGGCTTCAACGGCAAAGCCAGCGGCGACATCGAGAAATACGAGGCCGACGAGCTCGCCGACATCACCACGCGCATCAACTCCGGCGACGCCAGCCCGCAGGAGATCAAGGAGGCGCAGCGCGCCTTCCGCGACAACGCCAAGAACAAAGAGTTCAACCAGATGTTCCTGGACAACCTGGGAGCGTCGGGAACCATCAAGTTCGCCAACAAACTCAGCGACCTCAGTCACGGGGGCAAGGACAAGGGGACGTACGCAGGGCTCCAGGACGACCTGGCCAACTCCCTTGCCGTGGGGACGAAGGACACCAACTCGGCGTTCTACAAGAAATTCCGTTCCGACCTGCAGAAGGCCGGTGTCCAGAAATTCGACCTCGACGTCGCGGCTGACGAGATCAAGGTCGGCACCGGACACGGGCAGCAGGTGCGCGGATATCAGAGCCTCGTGACACTCATGGAACAGGGCGACGGCTACTCCGGGCAGTTCCTCAAGGACATGGCCACCGACATCCGGGCCGCCGAGGACAAGAGTCAGGGCGGCAACCCCGATGTCTGGGATCTGCGCGGCGACTTCAGCGGCAAGGACGACGGCTGGTTCGCCAACGACCCGCTAGACGGTGTCCTCGGCGTCATGTCCAAGGACCCGGCCACGACCACGAGCTTCCTCGACCCGGGCCCGGACGGGAAGAACGACAACCTCGAGTACCTGCTCAAGGAGCGGGACTGGGACCACGTCGACACCTCGAACTGGACCGGCAATACGGAAACCACCGGTAGGGACACGTTCGACAAGGACGTGCGCACCGGCCTCGGCCTCGCCCTGTCGGCCGGCGCCACCGGCAACGTACCGGGCGGGGACGGCGACGAACTCGGCCGGCACACCGCCGCGCAGACCCGCGTCATGCACGACGCGATCAACCTCATCGACTACGGCGATGCCGACGGCAAGTACGGCGAGGACCCCAAGCACCCGCGGATCGGCAAAGCCGACGAGGTGCTGGGCCAGGACGACTACGCGGCCATGCGTGACCCGCTGTCCCAGGCCCTGGCCGACTACTCACCGGATGCCGTCGACATCATCGACGGCGACGCGCCCGGCGGACGGGCCGGCCAGGAAGGCATCTACGGACATGGCGACGACTCTCAGATCCAGAACAGCCGCAGCAGCCTGATCCGCATGATGCGCGGCGTCTCCGAAGCCGACGACACCACCAACTTCGAGCGCATCTATCACGCTCAACAGGGCTACATGTCTGAAGAGTTGATGGACAAGGACTTCCCGAGCGCGACAGCCGCCACCAACGAGGCCCGCAAGTTCGGCGAGGTCACCGGCGCGCTCAACGCGGTCGGCGGAGACGTCAAAATGGACGTCCACGACGACAAGATCGGCGCTGCCACGGACAACCGTTTCTACGGCTACCACATCGGCGGCGGCATGATCACCGGCATCCCTGTCATCGGCGACGGAGCCCAGCGCCTCGTCGACGTCGGTCTCAACAACTATCTCGCCGGTGTCCAGGCAGAGGAAGGCTCACTGTCCAAGGAGGAGCTGAGCCGGGGCAACGACGTCGCGCAGGACCAACTCGACCGCTACTTCGACAAGTGGGGCAGCGAGCGCCACATGGACCACACCACCACCGAGGCTGCGGCCGGAGAGGCCCGGCAGAGCTATGTCGACGGCAGGCAGATAGCGTACGAGGCTCTGCGGTCCCGTACCTGATCAACATATGTGGAACACCGACCTCCGCACGGCCCGACGCAAGGAACCGGTAGACAGCACCATGACAGCCCAGACGCGGAAGAAGAAGCCGGTACTCGTCGCGGCGAGCGCCTTGGCCTTGGTGGCCGCGCTCACCTCCTCGTACTGCTGGTGGAACACGAATCTTCTCGGCGCGGACTCGTTCTGTGGCGGCCAGCTGGGTAGCGGGGAGATGCAGGCCGTTCTGGACTCCACCGGCCGCCTGTCGCAGGTACACGCGCAAGACGACACGCAACGGGCTGAGTTCACGTGCACGATCGAACGCACCAGCCGCTTCATCGGAGGCGACGACCAGCAGGTGACCCTCAGGACGGCCAGTGAGCAAGGGGTGTTCCCCTTCACGACCGGGGTCTGGAAGAACCCTGCCGCCCGGTCCTACTTCAGGGACGGGGTGACCGGTGCCGTGTCGCAGGACGGCGGGTACGTCGTCCTGCCGAAGTCCTGCTGGGACAAGGTCGGCGGCCTCCAGGGCAGCCAGGTCATACGTGCCGGGGACGGCGCGGTGGCGACTGTTGAGGCCAAGGTGGGGAAGGGGGCGGCGGACCCGGCCGGCCTGGCCCGGCTGCTGAACCGCTCGGCCCGACAGGTCGCCGAAAAGGCTGGCTGCAGCACGTCGGCGCTCTCGGCCACACCTGATCTCGCCGCCCCGTCCGCCTCGCGGACGACAGATGTCCAGAACGTGTGTGGAGTGCAGGGCTTCGCCCTGCCCAAGAAGGCCGTGCTCGTCTCCCGGGCCGAACCGGACCGGGAGCGGGTGAACAACGCAAGTGCCCACACCTGGGCGTGTGACCTGCCCATGTCGGGCTCGGCCAAGGCGGCCGTGTCCTTTGCCGCGACGTCGGACAAGAATCTCGTCGAGGCGGCCCGGAAGGATGCGGACAGCTTCGAAACGCTCCCTGGCGACCAGGGGGTTGCCACGATCGACGAGGCCGTACTGCACTGTGGCAGTAGTGACGTGTACTTCGCCGCGCACTGGAACGTCGCGTACGAAGGAGCCTTGCTCGACAGCGTCGACCACGCCGGGGTCGCATACGCGGAGATCAAGAAGGCCACGTTCCAGAACTTCCTCGACGCAACGGCCGACACCCACTCGTGCCCGCGCGTCACACTCCCCTAACAGAAGGGACCGTTTGTGGCTTCCCCCTTGCGTACAGCAGCCGTGGCCGCCCTGCTCCTGGCGGGGGCGGTCGCCTGCAGCGGCAACTCCGGTGCGACGTCCACTTCCTCGTCCCCATCGGCTTCGTCTGCCGCCGAGGATGCGACAGGCGGTTCGGCCGCCGCGCGAATTGAGGCCGTGAACGAGACGATGCGCACCACGCCCTTCAGCGCGATCGGGACGTCGACTGCGTACGACGGAGCCCTCCAGCGCATGACGTGGAACCCGCAGCAGGGTCTCCGTATCCAGGTCAGCGGCACCATCGGCGGCAACATGTACTGCCAGGGCGGCGTGACCTACATCAGCTCCAACCTGTTCGCCGCGAGCCTGAAGCAGCAGGGCCAGGAGATCACCGTCCCCGCCGACCTGGACGACGTATATGTCACCACGAAGTCGGGGCAGGGCTGCGACGCGTACTTCGCGCTGTCCCCCACCGGACACTATGCCCCGTCCGATGACGCCACGGTGAATGGCACCCCGACCCGTGCCGTCAAGGTGTCCGCGTCGGCATCGGCTGCGGACACGTACTACGTCAGCACCAAGGACCCCGCGTATCTGCTGAAGCAGAAGTCGAACCGCAACGGCCGCACTAGCAGCACGACCTATCTGGACTTCGGCAAGAGGAGGACCATCACACTGCCGAGCGCGGACAAAACCATGACGCTGGACGCATTCCGATCCAGGGTCGGTAGTTGACGGTCCTCAACCTCACCAGCCATCCGAGGCGACGCTCTGCGGAAACGCTACGGGCAGCCAAACGAACCACGTTCCGCTGCCGCCATACGAGCCGGAACCTCACTGCGCTCAATCTCAATTGCAACCCTGTTTTCTTCATGGCCTCAGACAGATACGGCTTCAGCAGTGACCACTGGACGGCGAGTGCTCAGCGGAGGCCGTACGCCTTCCTCACTCAGCCGCCGACGCCCCTTCGGCCGGCTGGAGCATTCTTGACGGTCGGCCACTTGCCCTATACATAGGAATCCCCGACGTAGAGGACGAGCCCCACCAGATCCTGCGCCGCCCGGACGTCATCGTGATCGCCGAGGCCGACATGGAGGGCGAGGGCGCATTCGATCCACGCACGCTGCTCGCCTCATCGAGGTCGTCTCACGCTCCAACCCGGACAACGACTGGGGCAGCAAGGTGAGGGACTACCCACTCCTGGGCATCCCGCCTACGTGATCTTCGATCCCCGAACGGGCACCGGCGCCGTAATGACGGACATCCACCCCACCCTCGAGGGCCCCCGCTACGCGACCCGCAAGGACTTCGTCTACGGCGAGACCGTCACCATCGCCGACTGGACAATCCCCACAGACACGCTCCCCCGCTACCACTGACCCACGCACCACTCACGCCACACCCCGCGCGCTCACACACAGTTCCCGCCAGATCACGATCGCACAATGTGATCTTGATAGTTCCGTTGCTAGGTTGATCGCAGTCGGCACATTCGGCAGTCGCGAAAGCAACCAGACGCACGGGACGCACAGCGCGCACGGGGGAAGGTACTCACCCATGGCATGGGAAGAGTGGGAGTAACTCAAGACCGACGCGGAGGCCCGGCGGTCTACGCAGATGCAGATCAATCACGTGGCCCCCGAAGGCGCCGGCACGTTCGGGGACCTGAAGGTCAAGAACGCCGACCTGGAGAAGATCGGCAGGGAGGCGCACTCCCTCTTCGAGCACCTCGGCCGTGAAGGCAAGGTGGCCAACTCCAGTAGCAACTCGGCTGCGAGCAACCTCAAGCAGCAAGGTTTCGACCTCGCAGCGGGGCTTCAGCACGTATCGAACCGCTGGGAGAAGCAACTCGGATCACTCCTGGACGCCTGCGCACAGATCTCGAACCATCTCCACAGGACGCAGTCCATCCACAACGGGGACGAGGACTACATCCGCCGCACGATGAGCAGCATCGACACGCTCGACCAGGGCTTCGACGAGCGCGTGGGGAAGGCCGGGAAACCGAACCCCGCGTACTACGGCAAGCCGAGCGAGAAGAAGGACGACTGAGCCTGATGGACTTCGACGCGCTCTACCACGCCAACTTCAAGATGCTGGATGACGCCGTAGGGGACTGGAACCTGCTCGTCGGCAACCTGGAGAAGCTGGAGACTCAGGCTGAAGACGGACTGCACAAAGCCGCCAACAAGGCCATCTGGGCGGGCATGAACGCCCAGATGACCAAGGAGTTCGTCGGTAAGACTGCCGGCGAGTTCGCTGATGCTCACACCCAGGCCAAGACGATCCACAGCATCCTCGCCGACACCGTAGGTGAGCTGAAGGGGTACCAGGAGGATCTGAAGAACGCCATCGGCCGGGGCCAGAAGAAGCACCTGACGGTCACCTCCACCGGCGACGGCGGGTTCACGGTCCGCGCCGCGAAGGGACACACGCCGCCCGAACCTGACCAGAGCGAGGTCACCGCGCTCCGGGACGAGGTCCAGAAGATCCTCAACCAGGCGGCTGAAAGCGACAGTTCGGCCAGCAAGGTACTGACGGCGATCGCCGATCAGAGTGAGCTTGGATTCTCCGACGCGAAATACAAGAACCGGGACGAGGCTGCGGCGGCCATCAAGGCGGCCGAAGAGCTGGCCAAGATCGCCAGGAAGAACCCCGAGGACCTCACGGTCAAGGACTTCGACCGGATCAACGCCGGGTTGAAGAAGTACAAGAACGACGAACTGTTCTCAGAGCGGTTCGCCACCACGCTCGGCCCACAGAAGACCATGGAGTTCTGGGCCGGCATCAACGACCCCAACGTGAACTGGGAAATCGGGCGCGATCGTCTCAACCAACTCGACGACATGCAGCGCAACTTGGGCATGACTCTCGCCCACGCCTCGCAGAGCGACTCGACCGCGATGGACGACTGGCGGCGGAACGTCATCGCTCTCGGCGACAAGCCCATCCACGGCGACCGAGGCGGCCCCATGGGCTTCCAGGTCATGAGCAACCTGATGCGAACTGGTGACTACGACGACCAGTTCATGAAGGACTACGGCACCAAACTCATGGCCACCGAGCGCAAGCTCACCGGCAATGGCGAACACGACAACACGGCATGGCAACAACTCGGCACCGGCCAGATGCTCAACCGGATCGGCGAGGACAGCGGGTCGGATCCACTCACGGGTTACCTGAAGGGTATTTCCAACAGCCCTGACGCGGCTGCGGACTTCTTCAACGAGCAGTACATTTCGAAGAATGACCCGGGCAACCCGTTCGAGCACGACACGGACGGCGACGGAAAGATGGGCAAGAAGGAACTGTCCAACTTCCAGTACCTGTTCGAGGAGCGGGAGTGGCCGGAAGAAACCGACTCCCACGGCGACGAGATCAATACCGGGCGGAACAATCTGGCACTGGCGTTGGAAGCCGCCACGACTGGACATCCAGCTGGTGAAATTCCGACGCTGGACACACCTGCTCACAACGCAGGGCAGGCGAAGTTGTTCGAGAGCATTGTTTCATCCATCTCGGACGACAACACGCGTCTGACGGAACACAGTTACATGTCGGACAGCATGGGGCAGATCGCCTCCGAATATCTCCCCGACATGAATCGAGCCATGACGGACGACCCGGACGGGGACACGGATCGCCTATTCCCCATCTCGGGAACAACTGCCACACCGGATCACCGCGATGTGACTCGATTCCTCATGTCTGTCGGACAAAATCCCGAGGGATACGCCGCTGTCGAGGTTGGCCAGAAGAAGTACATGGGCAACCTTATGGAGTACCACCTCAACCCCGACCTCCCCGCAGATCAGCGCTACTCGACGGACCCGAAGTTCACGGTTGAGCAAATCGCCTACGGTTCGGGAGAGCTATCGGGCACTCTCGCTATCGGCCGCCAGGAAGCGGTTGCTGGCCCCGCGGACGTGAGCGACAAGGCGTACGACCACTCCGTCGCTCAGTGGAAAAACCTGGCCTCCGGCACCGTCGGTACAGTAACCGGAGTCGGAACTGCCCTCATCGCCAGCCCTGTCGCCGGTGCCGCAGTGGGCGGCGCTGCCGGAACAGCCAGCAGCATGATTCTCGAAGAGCTCTTCAAGAATGCCGAGGGAGATGAAAAGAGCAATGCTGGCCAAGCCATGGGAGAGCATTGGGAGAATGGCATGGACAGGAACCTCCGTTACACGGAGCTCGCGGCAGAAGAAGCAGCCAAGGCGAATCACCGCAGCCTTCCCGATGTCGGTGAATGGGCGCGCACTGGCGCCCGGGACGGATTCAATATGGCCGAGACAAACGTTCGAGCAACGGGCGCGGATCTGCAAACAGATATCTAGCCGACTAATTCTTCATACTGAAATTAACACCTCACCCCTCTCACGCGACTAGCACGAAGGGCTCAAAGGACTTGCACAGTCTATACCTCAGAGAGAATTCAAAGATGCACCGTCGCATCCTACCGGCGGTCTTCGTCACCGCAGCCATCACAGTGGCTGGCTGTTCCGGCGAGAAGGAAAAGGAATACACGCTCCCGAGTTCACTGTGCGGCATCCCCACAGGGAAGGGAGACTGGTCCTCATTCCTTCCAGCCGGAAAGGAAGTCACTGTGCAACAGGCGACTCCGAACGGTGGAACCAATCGCTGCCGAGTCTCGGTTGACGGAAAAGTCGCCCTTGTCTCAAGTCGGATCTGGGCAGGACAGAAGGATAGCGTCGCCCAAATGGCCAACTCTAACGCCAAAACGGACGACGGGACCCTGACGGATGACAGTCGCTACATGTACTCGCGCACGGGCGCAGTGGGACGCATTGAAGGCTGCGCCGACCCGATACATCCCGAACAGGCTCTCTTCTCTGTCATCCAAGTCTTCGCGTCCGATGTTGATGGTGACGCAGCTGCCATGAAGCGACTCATCGCCTCGTACACACAGGCCGTTCGCGCTTCGTCCGACTGCAAGTGACGTCTGGGCAACGACGCGTGGGCCTCCGCTGCCAACATGGGGACGTCAACTCACTCCCGCCAGCCAGACCAACTGTGGACCCGAACTGTCGGCGGAAATTGGTGGGGGGACCCTCATGGAGGGAAGCTCACCGCTCGACCTTGGCAGGGCCATTGGGCAACCTCCCCGCGTCCTTACAGCCAAGGATTTCCCGGGCAACGACGCGTGTGGCTTCCGAAATCAGGGACACCACGTGCTGACGCGTGGTTGCATCGGCACGGTTTCCCGTCCTCGTGACGGCTACATTGAGCACGTATTTACTGTCGCGGACCTCCGGCTTCGGACAGTCCATGTACAGAGAGGCAGTCGTTAGATCCTTCGGGTGCCTTTTGACCTGCCCCACGTACCCCTTCGCCTCACCGAGACTGAGGGCCCTCAAGCCCGCTCGTGCCGCATCCTTCTGAATCTTTTCGTCCGGATATCCATCGAGGAGGAGATTGTATTGAATCCCGATCGCCTGTCCGCCCCCAGACAGGTCACAACTCCCTCCACCCCCATGCACGGAGGGTTCCGCCGGGAGCGCGAATCCTGTAGTTATCGGAACCTCTTTGAACTCCTCCCCCTCCTTGGGCAAGAGCGCCTTAATGTCACTACTCGGCAATGCCTGTTGGCACACGCTGCCAGGGATCGCCACTACCTTCTTGCCGGAAGACCGGGAGGACCAGACAAGCACCCCCACAATGATGACCAATACCGAGAGCCCGGCAAGCAGCCACGACTTACGGAATCGCCGAACCTTCGGGACCGTATTCATCTACTTTCTCCCCGCCCCCTGCATCCCGAGCCCGTAGCTGGCAAGGGCCTCGTTCTTCGCATGCTCGGCAAGCGTGTCAGCCCGGTCTGCGGAGTATCCCGCCTCGAGGGCACCACTCTTCGTAGCGTCATAAATGGCCTGCGCTGACGACGCCTGCTGCCCTTCGATGTAGGTGTCCTTGTCCATGCTGGCCTGGGCACTGGAATCCCTGGTGTAGTTCGACACCACGGACTCCTGGATGTCTTCGGTGACCCAACCCACGGCATCACCCGCAACGGGGATCTTGCCCACCCCCATCCCGATGATCCGCCCGACCCACTTATCCGCCGTGCCCAGCCCTTCGTTGAACTTTGCGTCGTCGGCGATCTTGTCGTCGTAGATCGCGTCACCGCGGGATTGCGCCATTATTCCGGCAATACGCGCGCCCGGCTGGGTCTCATTTCCGACGTTGTCGGAGACATAGCCGTAGCCCTGCCCATCCTTGATCGCTCCATTCACCAACTCAGCTGTGACAGCTT
This sequence comes from Streptomyces sp. NBC_01003, assembly GCF_045162695.1. Classification (NCBI taxonomy): domain Bacteria; kingdom Bacillati; phylum Actinomycetota; class Actinomycetes; order Kitasatosporales; family Streptomycetaceae; genus Streptomyces; species Streptomyces sp. NBC_01003. The sequence continues at coordinate 6,210,313 of NZ_CP108707.1, read as the reverse complement.
GCTGCGAAGCGAGGATAGCGCCATTGGCATCAGGGTCCTTCCCAACTGCAGTCAGGAAGTTTTTGAGAGCTTCGGGAGGGAGCCCACCAGTGTTATTTCCGACAGCCGCTCCAAGATTAGCGCTCGCGCCATGCGTGGCCACGGTGGAGGGATCGCCCTTGAAACCACCCTGGACGTCCCGCATGTAGTCGGCAGTGATGTTCCCCAGACTGTCCCGCATCGGAGAGTCATCGAGATCTGCTGGACTGGTCCCGTAGCGTTCGACGATGTTGTGGAAGATCGCCGCGCCCTTCTCGGAGTGCGGCGGAGTCGGGCCGTCGCTTCCGTAGGGAACGCCTGTCGTTGCAGCCTCCAGCGCGTGCCCCAATGCGTCCTTTCCGTACCCGTGGACCCGCTTCATGTCTTCGTCACCAGCGGCGCCCGGCCCTTCCAGTGTGTCGGCCGGCCACTTGAAGTCCTTTTTGGTCAGCTCGTCGAAGTACGTGTAGCCAAGGCTCTTTCCGTGCGCGACAGTGCCGTCCTCGTTGTAGACCGTAGGTGTGTACGAGTCCGAGAAGAACTGCTCTGCCGCTGCCGGACTGTGCCCGAGACCCTCCAGCACGCTGCCCAACGGGTCGTAACCCGCCCCGTCCTTTCCGGAAGGATTGAACCCATAGTCGAGGTCAGCCCTGCTCTCCGGCTTGTTCATCATGAAGAAGTTCGGGTCCTTGTGATGCAGCTGAACCACGTGTTCCGCAATGGGATTGATGAACTTTGGGTCGTATTCTCCGTATCGCAGGAGACCGCCGAGGATCTGATAGCCGTACGGCTGATTCATGGCGCCGGGCTCAAGCTCTATCGACTTGGTGCCCAGACGCATGAACTGAGACCTCCAACTGTCCGACAGATGCGGCTTGTTGTGAGAGTCAGTCGCAGTGGCGAGCGCAGTTCCCATGTTGTGCTGGAGCTGCCGGGTCAAGGCCAGCCGGCTCTTGTCGTCCCCGTCGGTGCCATCGAGGGACATGCGCCCGTAGAACTCAAGGGTCTTCTCAGGCCCACCCAGGGACTTGTAGAAGGCGGTGGTGAAGTCTGCGTCGGTCGCGTTCCACTTCATGATGGAGTTGAACTCGGTGAACTGCTTGTCGCTCATCTTCGGGCCGAGCTTGGCCAACTCCGTGGCGCGCTGCTGCTCAGCGTCATCCAGGGATGCGTACGTCTCATGCCCGAAGTCGTGCTTGTCCTTTCCGTAGCTCTTCTGCAGCGCCCGAGTAACAGAGGCGTCGATTTCTTGGGCGTGAGCTACGAGGTTGGCGATATGGGTCGCCAAACCGTGGGCCTTGTCGAGCTCATCCTGAGTGTGGCTGTCATCCGTGGTGCGATCATGCGGGAAGAAGACGTGGATCGTCGCGGCGCCGTCTTGATTTCCGTAGTCCTCGACCTTGACGCCAAGTTCCGTCGCCTCGCTCCCGATGGCCGTTTTCAATTTCTTTTGGATACCCACAAGTTCGGTGTGGGCGTCGTCAAGAACCTTGAAAATGCTGTCTGCCTCGGCATGAGCATCCCGGAACTCTTTGGCCGTCTTCCCCACGAAGGCCCGCGTGACATCCGAGTTCACTCCGGTCCATCGTGCGGATTCCGCCTTGGCCTGCAGGCCCCTCTCGGCTCTGTCCGCCAGATCCTTCAGTCTGCCTACTACTGTCTTCCAGTCGGCGACGCTGGCCTCCAGCTTGCTGAGATCAACTTCCGCAAGGTCCGTCATCGTGACGCCTGACACAGCAGCCCCCGCTACTTGAAGTACTTGTTGAGCTCCGACACTGACATGGTCGAACCGTCAGCGTGCCTCACTGACGCCGCGATCATCGCGTCGTCGTGAGCATGAGCCTTCTTGGAGTAGTTCAGGTGGTTCGAAATATGGGCGCAGGCTTGCAGCAGCGACTCCACCTGGCTGCCCCACGTCTTGACGGTCTGCGACAGCGCTCCACCCATCGCGAAATTCTGCGCCTTGAGTTCGGCCGCGGCCCGCGTCGTGGAACCGTTGCCGTGCTTGTCCGCACCCATGCCGTCGATGTCCGCCTGCGCATGGAGATCACCATGAAGCTCGTGAGCCTCATGCCCGACAGCCCCCAGATCATCTTGATAGACCATCAGGCCTTGCTCACCGCTACCGCCCACGTCTGCCAGTTGATTCAGCCGCATATGGGCTGAACTCCGGTCAGTAGCCTGCGCCTTGAGCTGCTCCCACTCTTCCCATGCCACCCGGACGCTCCCCCGTGCCGAGTACTAGGACCAGTCACACTCCACGCCAACCTAGCGAGCCACCACACTCGCTCACAAGCATTGCCAACGATTGAGCAATGTCCGATATTGCCCGTGATTCGAGTTGAGTGCTTTTATTCGCAATTCAATTGCATAGATACTGTGCGAATCTTCATAAAAATCAGCCCCTGCCATGCCGATCATGGTAAGAGGCGGGTTGGCTGGAGCGGTGGTGGGCACCATGGGCTGGAGCAGCGTGCGATAGATGACTCGAAGTTGAACCATTCTGGGATGCGTACTCTTCACCAACGCTCATAACCATCACGCTCGCAGGATTCTTGAAGCAAGCAGGGGGATCGGTTTCGCGTGCGCACGCCAGGTACAGGTCCACAGGATGAGGACATGACGGAAACAGCCCCCACCGCGACGGCTTCCCTCCCGGCGCGCGGCCGCCCCTGGAGGGTCACCGCCGTCGTCGTGGGCGTTCTGCTGGTTCTGGCGGCTGGGGCAGGCGTCTGGCTGCTGTGGCCCGACGAGGAGCCCGCCGTGGCGGTACCCGGGAAGGTGTGCGAAAAGTCGCTGCCCGGCGCGGCCGTGAAGGACCTCATGCCTGAGCACGGCGAGAAGTTCCAGGAGCGGAACGCCTACAAGTTCGCCTCCGCCGGGCACAGTCAGGACGCCATGCGGGGCTGGGCACTTGGACAGTGCTTGCTGAGCGGCGGAGGGGCGAAGGTAGACGTCGAGTACCGGCTGCTCCAGGGTGGCGACTACACCCGCGCCGACGCCGAGCGCGATGCCCGCAAGTCCGGCCATACGCCGCTGATGCTCGGGGACGCGATCGGGTACTTGAACGGCTCTGGCGCCCACCTCTTCGTCAACTGCCCGGTCCGTTCGGGCGGCGACGAACTTCTGTCAGTCACGGTCGGCGTAGGCGGCAGCGGAACAGACATGAAGGACGGCGCCGTACGCGCCAGCGCGGCGGCGCTCGCCGCCGACACCGCCCGGCACGCCGCCCAGGACATCCGGCAGTGCGCCGACGCGGAGAACCTGCCGGAGGCGGCGCCTGACGTCGGGTGAGGGCGCCGCCTCCGGTCTCGCGGCGGCCGGTCGAGGAGGGTTGCGGTGCCGGTGCGATCGTTCTGTACACCGCAGCCCAACCACCCCACCAGCTGCCCGTTCAGCCCCCTTCCGCCCCTCTAGTAGTCTCGCCGAGCAGTTGAAACGGACGGGGGGACAGTTGCATATGCGCACGCCAGAGGTAGGGGTGAGGAGCGGCGGTCAGGCCCTTCGGCGTACAGGTCCCTACACCGTCATCACCCGCCTCGACGCCCCCTCCTCCCGCGGCGCCGCCCCCGTCCCCGAGACCCGCTACATCGCCCGTAGCGCGGACGGTGACCGGACCGTTCTCCTCAGCGTTCCGCTCGCCGGCGCCGACGCCCAACGCTTCATGGTCGAAGCCAACGCCTCCCGGTACCTAGTGGGGCCATGGGTCTCGCCCGCCACGGAGTTGACCCAGCCCGGGGACGCTCCATGGCACGCCCGCCCGTACGTGCCCGCGCTGCCTCTGCCCACGGCGCTCGCCGTGCACGGCGGCCCGCTCCCCGAGCGCACCGTCCGCGCCGTCGGTGCCGCTCTCGCCGAGGCCCTCGCCATCGCGCACGGACAGAACCTGACGTACGCGGGCGTCTCCCCCGCCGCCGTACTCCTCGCTGCCGACGGCCCCCGTCTGACCTGCTTCGGAGCCGTACGGGCTGCCGCTCCCGACGGCACCGCGCGTTCCGGTCTCCCCGGACTCGACCCGGGAAGCCTGCCGCCGGAGCAGACCGCGGGCGGGCGGCCACGCCCCATGGGCGACGTATACGCGCTCGGCGCGACCCTCGCGTACGCCGCAACCGGCACCACAGCCCCGGAACGGGACGAGCTGCCGCCGGCGCTACGGACTGTCATCGGACGGTGCCTCGCACGCGACCCGGGCGAGCGGCCTCAACTCGCGGAATTGCAGGAGGCGTTCACCCCGGCCTCCACATCACCCGTCGCCACGCAGACCGGGTCACGCGCCACCGCCCTCCTGGGGCCCGGCTGGCTGCCGGCCCGCGTCATCGCCGCCATCGCGCATCAGTCGGCGGCGCTGCTCGCGTCGGAGCCCGACGCGCTCGCCCCGACCGCCCGCCCTCAGGACTGACAGCGACCGATGCCCTCCCCTCTCACGCACGACGACCCCGTCGCCCTCGGCACGTACCGGCTCCTGGCCCGCCTCGGCAGCGGCGGCATGGGCACCGTCTATCTCGGGCGCACGGCCCGCGGCCGTACCGTCGCGCTCAAGACCATGCACGCGCGCATCGCCGCCGATCCGGATTCCCGTACCCGCTTCCGTCTGGAGGTCGATGCCGCGCGCGTCATCGGCGGCCGGTACGGGGCTCAGGTTGTGGACGCCGATCCGCACGCGGAGACGCCGTGGCTCGCCACCGAGTACGTGCTCGGCCCGCCGCTTGACGACGCCGTCCAGTGGAGCGGCCCCCTGCCGGAGGCGTCGGTCCGGGCTCTGGGAGCCGCGCTCGCCAACGCCCTCGGGCAGCTGCACCGCTCCGATGTCGTCCACCGCGACCTCAAGCCGTCCAACATCATGGTCACCGCGTACGGGCCGAAGGTCATCGACTTCGGAATCGCCCGGGCGATCGGGGACGCCCGGCTCACGCGGACCGGCGCCGCCGTCGGCACGCCCGCCTTCATGTCCCCCGAGCAGGCGACCGGGCAGGAACACGACGCGGCCGGCGACGTGTTCGCACTCGCGGGAGTCCTGGTCTTCGCGGCGACCGGCCACGGCCCGTTCGGGCAGGGCCAGCCGGCGGACCTGCTGTACCGGGTGCGGTACGCGGAGCCGGATCTCGGCGACGTACCGCCCGCGCTCGTCCCCCTGCTGACACGCTGCCTCGCCAAGGACCCGGGCCTGCGCCCCACCACGGCCGAGATCGCGACCCACCTCCACGACGGCAGCGGCGAATTCGCCGACTATCTCCCGGACACGCTCCTAGCGGAGATCGGGCGTCGGGCGAGTGAGGTGTGGGGGGTGGTGGCGCGAAGGATGGCGGCGCCTGCTGAGGGAACTCCCCCACTGGTGCCTACGAAGCCGGCCGCCGTCTCGCGGCGTCGGTTCCTGGCCCTCGGAGGTGGTGGCGTAACAGGCGTCGCCGCGGCAGCAGGAGGGTTCTGGTACTGGCGTGGCCAGTCCGGGGCGGAAGCCAGCCCCGGGCCTCACGGTGCGCAGGCCAATGACGGCGCGACCGCCAAGCGGACGACAGGGCTCGCCCCCTTGTGGAAGGTTTCGGACCGCGACCGCCAGCATGAACTCGGCCCGCTCGTTCCTCATCCCGTTCCGGGCACCGTCCTCATGGACCGCGGAGGCCTCGCCGGGCTTGCACCGCGCACCGGCGTCGCGAAGTGGAGCGTCATCAGCGGAGCGGGGAGTTGGCAGTACGCCGTGGCCGACGGCAAGGTGTACCGCATCGAGGAGCCCGACCCGGACTCGAAGCAGAAGCAACCCCCACTCGAGATTCACAGCGTGAGCAGCGACGGCGGCGGAGTGCTCGCCACGGTCGCCCGCCTCTCCGACAGCAACGGCCGTCTCAGGGGCAACCAGCTTCTGTGCGTCTCCGACGAGGTCCTCTACCTGGCGGTTGGGGACGGCGCGGACCCGCCCAGTGGCGCGGGCGAGTTCCGCGCGAGCCAGAAATGGACCCTTCGGGCCGTGGACGGCCACACCGGCAAGACCTTGTGGGCGCGGCCTCTGCCGTCGCGGCCCGACGACAGCAAGCGACTGCACTTCCTCTCGGCGCAGGTCGTCGGCAACCGCCTGATTACGTTTCAGGAGCGCGAGGAGGGTTCCGTACGGGTCGTGATACGAAACTCCCGTACAGGTGTGGTCAGTTGGGACGAGCCTTATCCCGTCGACGACCCCGAGACCGTACGCGAGAGCATCGCGGCGGACGACTCTCTCGTCTACCTGGGCGCCGGGCAGTTGCGGGCCCTGCGCCTGCGTGACGGTCGGCAGGTCTGGAACTCCCGGCCTGCCCACGGGTACGGAGAGACTTACAGCCCCCCGGCCCTCAAATCGGGTGTCCTGTACGCAGCCGTGGACGGGGCCGGCCTGGTCGCCGTGGACCCGCGCACCGGAAAGCAGCGATGGGCGGAGAAGAGCGAACTCGCGGGCAATGCCTTCACGACCTGCCGTCCCGTGATCGGCACCCGGTACGCGTATTACAAGAACGGGGTGACGCTCAGAGCCATCAGCCTCACCTCACACACCGTCGCTCGGACCTATGTCACTTCCGGCGAGCGGTTCTTCGGTGACGAGCAGAACGGCGTCATCATCGCGGTCGCAGCCAACTCCGTGGCCGCGTACCCACTCACATGACCCGTCCATAACGCCCTCTCCCCTACGCCAGAAAGCCAGCCCTCATGAATCCCCTCGGCACCGGCGACCCCCTCCGCCTCGGCCCGTACCGTCTGCTCGGCGTCCTGGGCGAGGGCGGAATGGGCAAGGTCTACGTCGGCCGGGACGACGCCGGGACGCTCGCGGCCGTGAAGGTGCTACGTCCCGAACTCGCCCATGACACCCATCTGGCACATCGTTTCGTCCGCGAGGCACAGGCCGCGCACGCCGTACGGAGTCCGGGAATCGCCGCGGTGCTGGGGGCGCAGACCGAGGGTGGGCGCCCGTGGATCGCCACTGAGTTCCTCGCCGGGCCGACCCTCGACCGGGCCGTTGCCTCTCACGGCCCGCTCGACGAATCCGCTGTACGGGCCCTCGCGGCTTCGCTGGCCCGCACCCTCGCGGACATCCACGCGGCCGGGTTCATCCACCGCGACCTCAAGCCGCCGAACATCGTCATGACGTCGAGCGGACCGCGCGTCATCGACTTCGGAATCGCCCGCCCCGAGCACGGCCTCACCCTCACCACCACCGGCCAGGTCCCGGTCACCCCCGGCTACGGCGCGCCCGAGCAGGTCCTCGGACAGCGCGTCTCGCCCCCAGCGGACGTGTTCTCGCTGGGCGCGGTCCTGGTCTACGCGGCCGGGGGCAGGCCGGCGTACGGCGGCGGGCATGTCGCCACCGTCCAGTACGAGGTGGTGCACGGAGAGCCCCACCTCGACGGAATCTCACCGCAGTTGACAACGCTGATCGCTCCGTGCCTGGCCAAGGATCCGGCGGCACGGCCCACGCCGGGCCAGATCACGACCGCATTCGAAGAGCCCGGGAAGGCCCGTCGGGTCTGGCGGCACGGGCCACTCGCCGAGACGATCAAGGGACGCGAGGCCGACGCACGGCAGTTGACCACTCAGGTCTCGCCGGAGGACGCCCCGAACCTGACCCGGCGGCGGCTGATCACCGGCTTCGCCGCAGGCGGCGCGGTACTGGCAGCAGGAGGCGGCGGGACCGCCTGGTGGCTGGGCGCGCGGAGGAAGAAGGAAGCACAGCAAAGCAAGGATCCCTTCTACGCTCCGCCGCCGGTGCGCACGCCCAAGGCCACGCTCGACACCGGGGCGGGCGGCAAGCCCACAAGCCTGTGGAACGCAGCCGACGTGATGGACGCCGCACACGGGGGCCTGCTTGCCGTACGGGACGTCATCGTCTTCGCGTCCGTGAGCGGCGGATACAGCGCGCACGACGTCAGGAACGGAAAGCGGCGGTGGACGGTGCCCGAGGCGCAGGTCAAGGCCGGGTGCCTCTCTCTGTCGGACCAGCTGGTGGCGATGGCCGACGGGCAGGGAACGCTCCACACGTTCGTCGCCTCCACCGGCCGACCCAAGTGGACGTGCCGGTCGGCGGGGGCGAAAGCGCTCGTCGCCGCGGACGACGAAGCCGTGTACGTACTCACCGATGACGACCAGCTGCGCAGTATCAGCCGTTCCGACGCAAAGATCCGTTGGACGTCGAAGTTCCCGGCCGAATACCGCGGAAAGGTCCAGTACCGGGCGGTCATCGGTGACGGGCTACTGGTGTTCGTGGGGGACGACGGCGGCATCCTCACCATGGCCACCGGCGACGGCCATCCGGTGTGGTCGTTCCCGCAGACGACGGATCTGGACATCGCTCCGGCCGTCCACAAGGGAGTCGTCTACCTCAACGGCGAGCCCCTGACGGCGCGTCGCCTGCGGGACGGGAAGAAGCTGTGGGAGTCCCAGCCCCCGTATCGCCTCGGCGCGAGGGCGTGGGGGCCGCCCTTGGTGTACGGGGACTCGATCTACGCCAACGACGGGGACCACACCCGGCGCATCCTCATGAAGGACGGATCCGAGGTCTGGTCGACGCTGGGTGAAGCGAGCTACTTCAGCCCTGTACTACGTCAAGGAAGCGGCCTGTGGGCTTACTTGTACAGGGAAGACTCTGCGCAGGTCAGCACCATGAACATCGAGGACGGCAAGGCCAGGTGGGCGTACGACCTGCCCAAGACGGACTACCTCGACGTGGCGGCGGGCGGCAATCGCGTCTTCGTGCAACACGGCAACTCGGTCACGGCTCTGTCGGTCTTCTGATCTCGGGCTCCTACTGTCCGCTGGACGGGGTCCCGCCGCCGGGGTGGTTCGGGGCGGGCCACGGGGTGTACTGGGGAGACTGCGGCGGGCTGGGCACATGTGGCGGGGGCGGCGACGCACGCAGCTGACGACGTCGAACCAACGGAATGGCGACGCCCGCGCCGATCAGCACAGCAGCGCCTACGCCGATTCCGATCCCCAGCGAAGCGTCGCTGTCGCTCTCCTCGGCGGCGGTCTGCGCCGCAGCGCCCGATGCCTTCGGTGACGGATACGTGATCACCTCGGGAACCGGGAAGTCCGGCAGCGGATACTTGCCGGCCGGACCGGGGTTGCCGGGCTGGGGCAGGGCAATGCGCGGGCGTACGACTCCGTATCCGATGGCGTGGTTACGCTTCGAGCCGTCCGTCGGACCGCCACTGGTGTTGACCAGGACCCGAAGCACCTGGTTGTTGGTCCAGTTCGGGTGCTTGGCCCAGATCAGGGCCGCGCTGGCGGAAGCAAGGGCAGTGGCGTCTCCCGTCCCGGCCGTTTTACAGAAGCCGGTCTTGCTCATCTTGGTCCCGCACGCGTGAACCATGTCGACACCGGGGGCGGATACGTCGACCTGTTCGCCTTTCTGAGACGTGGCGGTCGCGAAAATTTCCTTATTCACAGCACCGACGCCCACTACGCCAGACGTTGCACTCGGGTAGTTCAGGGTGCTGCCGACGTCACCGCCCTCGCCCACCGACGCGAAGATCAGGGACCCCTTGCCCATGGCGTACTTCACCGCCGCGGTCAACTCGGACGAGCCTTCAATCAACTCCTGGGAAACGTTGATGACCTGGGCGTGGTGATCGGCCGCGTAGCGAATGGCCTTCGCGAAGACAGGGTTGTCCTTCGTCGCCAGCTCACCCCGGCTGTTCGCGTCATTGATATCAGGAATGCGAATGGGCATGATCTCGGCGCCCGGTGCCAGTCCGAACCCCCCTCGCCCACCGCCGTACGCGCCGGTCCCCGCGATCAGACCGGCCATTCCGGTTCCGTGCCCGTCGTAGTCGGTCCGCTCGTCGCCAGGCGAACGGGGCGCGAGGTCCAAACCCGGCACAACTCTGCCGACGAGGTCCGGGTTTGTGGAGTCCACCCCGGTGTCGATGACGGCGACGGTAACGCCCTTACCCGTGCTGACCTTCCACATCTCTTCGGCGTGCATTCGGTCCAGGTACCACTGCTGGGATCGGATCGATTCCGCGTGAGCGGGGGCGGCGGCGACACCCGCCAGCAACAGGCCGAGGGCCGCGGTTGCCGCTACGCGCTGGAGCCTGCCGGAACGTGTCCGGTGCCCGTCCATCAATGTCGCTGTCACGCAGAGGGGCCCGGTCCTTGCGGGCCGCCGTACAACGAGTTCGGGTCGTGACTGCCGGCGTGATTCTGGGGCGCGCTGTACGCCTGATACGGCGGCTGCCCGGAACCGGGAGCCTGGGCGTGCGGGTATGCGGGCGGCTGTGGGGCGCTGCGGCGCCTGCGGTTACGGAGGACCGGGATGGCAATTCCCGCGGCGACCAGGGTGGCGGCACCCACGCCGATGCCGATCCAGAGCGGGGTGTTGCTGTCGTCGCCCTGGGACGCGGCGGCCGGCGCGGCGGAGTTGGTGTCGTCCGGGGCCTGGGCGCCCTTGGAGGGCTTGGCAGCGGGTGGCTTGGATGCCACGACCGGGTAGTCCGGCAGCGGGTACTTGCCGGCCGGGCCGGGGTCGCCGGGGGTCTTCAGGGCGATGCGGGGGCGGACGATTCCATAACCGATGCCGTCGTTGCGCTTCGCGCCGTCCACGGGGCCACCGATGGTGTTGAGCATGACCCGGAGAACCTGGTTGTTCGTCCAGTCCGGGTGCTTGGACCAGATCAGGGCCGCGCTCGCGGACGCCAATGCGCTGGCGTCACTGCTGCCGTGTGTCTCGCACAACCCGGTCCCGCCACCGCAGGCATGCAGCATCTTGTCGCCCGGAGCCGACATGTCCACCTGCGTGCCGTGCTGCGATTCCGTTGTCTTGCTCAAGTCCTTGCCCACCGCGCCCACGCCCACAACGCCCGGCGTACCCGCAGGGAACTGGACATCGTTGCCCGCGTCTCCGGTATTCCCTACCGCGGCGAAGACCAACGAGCCTTTGTTCAGGGCGTATTCGACGGCCTCCGTCAGCTGCTCCGAATCATCCTCGACACCCTGCGAGACGTTGATGACCTTCGCACCGTGGTCCGCGGCATAGCGAATGCCGGTAGAGGTGGCCTTAAGGAACTGGGCGTCCGCGGCGGCTCCGTTGTTGGCCTTCGAGCCGTCGGGCAGTCGGATCGGCAAGATCTTGGCGCCCGGCGCCAGCCCGAAGGCACCCTGGCCACCACTGTACGCTCCGGTGCCCGCGATCAGACCGGCCATACCCGTACCGTGGCCGTCGTAGTCGGTGTGTGCGTCTCCCGACAGCCCCTCGGCGAGATCCTTGCCCTGCAGAACCCGGCCCTTGAGGTCCGGATTCTGGGGGTCCACGCCTGTATCGATCACCGCGACGGTGATGCCCACGCCGGTACTCGTCTTCCACATGCTCTCGGCATGCATGGTGTCGAGGAACCACTGCTCGGACCGAGTGGTGTCCGCGTGAGCGGGACCTGTCGCGGTACCCACCAACAGCAGGCCCAGGAAGGCCGAAGCGCCTGTGCTGCGGCGTCTGCGACGTGAGCTGGTGGTGGTCATGCGCTACCTTTCGCTGTTCTTCGCGGGATCGTCGACTACCGAGGGCACGTTACGCCGGTCGTCCGGCGTCCAGGTCTGCTCGTCCTCCGTGACGTAGCCAGGACGCTCCTCCGGCTTCTCGTCGCGGCCGGGTCCAGGACGGGAGCCATGCGGTGGCACCCCGCTGCGCCCTGTCTGGCCTGAGCGTTGTGACTCGTCGGACGATGTGCTGTTCGGTCCGCCCTGACCGCGTACCAAGCCGGAGCCACCCGAACTGAAGGTGCGGGCATTGGCACGACTCTGCTGCTGCGCCCGGCCGCCGACGATTCCGCCGTTGTCTCCAGTCGCTCCGCCGACTCGCCGACCCGTGCCCCCGCGAGGGCCCGCTCCCGTCGTACTGGGCCTGCTGCCGCCTACCGGACCCTGACCTGTCGTAGCGTTGCGCCCGCCAGTGGCGCTTTCGCCGCCCATGACTTTGCCGCGCGGAATGCTTGTAGTGGGTCTGCCCGTTGCGGGCTGCGGGCGGCCGCCCGCCACTCCATTGGTGGTCGGCAAACGTCCAGGCGTGCCGGGACGCCCTGCGGCTGTCTGGTTCTGGCCAGGCATCATCGGTCCGCGCCCACCGGTGTTCGACGGGCGGCCTGTGGCGCCGGACGCCGTCGGACTGGTCGGTCGTTGCGTACTGCCGCCACCGGCTGTAGGGGAGAGCCCGCGTGCAGAACCGACAGCAGGGCCTGGCCCACGGCCTGCGCCATTTCCGTAGGCGACGGGCGGGATGAGACCCGGAGCGGGATTTCCGCTCGGCCCGGGGTTGACCGGGTTCGGACCTACAGGTGGGCCGCTCGTCGTCGGTGAGGGCGTATGCGAAGTTTCAGGAAGAACACCGACAGAGTCGACGCCCATGCGTGCGGGAGGTGCGACGCTCCCATGCGCAGCGGGCAACGGCGCGTTCTCCAGACCCCCGCGATCGACTCCCGTGCTACCCGTCGCGGTGGCGTGGCTTGCCGGGCTCGCACCGCTGCTGTGGGCGCCACCCGAGGCGAAAGCACCCCCGTCAGTTGCTCCTTGAGCGCCGGTTCCCGGTCGCTGTCGGTAACCGCCCCCGTCCAGCTTCGCGCGGTCCGGGTCCTGGATGTCCGTCGGCGGAGGCGGGAACTTGAGTTGGTCCGGCTTCCTCGCCGCAGCCATCTGCGAGGTGGAGAGCGAGTACGCCTGCCCCAGCTTCTCCATTTCGTCTGCGGTCTGCTGACGAACCGCCATATTCTTCGACAGGATCGTCTGCGCGTCCGGGTCGTTGTGCGCGGAGCGGGCCGAGTCAATGTTGGCGTCGACGTTCTTGTCACGCGGGACCGACGTCTTGGCCTTGCCGATCGCCTCGGCCGCGTGTCCGAGCCACTTCGACGAGTCTTGGCTGTAGTCGCCCAACGCCACGGTGGCGTTGGCCAGTTTGCCCGCCCACACACGGAACGAATCGGCGCCTTCGCCCTTCCACTTCACCCACTGGGGACGGATCTTGAGCTCCTCAGCGATGCTGTGGATCTCCTTGGCTGCGGAGGCAAGCTTGTCCGCCGCTGCCTGGACCGTGCCGGCGTCCGCCTCATCCAGCCAGGCCAGCATCTGCTCGTGCGTCATGCCGTCGAACCGAGTCTTCTTGCCCTGTCCGGCCATTACGCATTCCCCGCTTTGTAGCCCTTATTGGTGTCCTTCTCGGGCTTGTCCGACCCGTCGGCGTGAGCCGCCCCCTTGGACTTTCCTTCCGACTCCTGCTTCTCCTTCTCCGGGTTGTACTCACCACCCCAGTGGTGGGTGGCCTCGGCGCTGATCGCGGCCATCCGCCGCCGTACGTCCATGTCCACGTTGTTGTAACCCTTGTGGGAGGCCAGGACGGCGATACCCATGGCCTCTATCGAGTCCGAGAGAAGCTTCGAGAGGTTTTCCAGATCTGTGATCACCGTGTCGTACTGAGAGGACACGCCATCCGCTTCGTGCCAACCCTTCGGCCCGCCACCGAACTTCGCTCGCGCCAGGGCCTCCTGGCCGACCTTCCTGGGACCGGCAGGGGATTCCTTCAAATCCTTGATCAGCTCATCCACCCGCTGCTGGAACTTAGTGAACGACTCCAGCTCGGTGACGACCTCGCCCACCGCCGCCTGAGCCGCCCCCACCGCTCCGAGTACGCCGAAGAAGGCCCACGGCGAGCCGTCGCTGCCGCCGCCCTTGTCCGCTGCCTCTGCCATCGCGTCCTCCCCGTTCCCCGCGTCCCCGTGTCCCGTACAGACCGCTCGTCGAGCGGCGGTGGCCGGCGTCGTTCAGACCGCTCGCCCCGTCGCGTCGCCCGCCGAAGGTCATCGGCCGGCGCCCTCGTCTACGAAGTCTCGACAACAACTCTAGCCAAACGCACTGTCAGTTCACACGCCGCCCGTTGCAGAGTCCATCGACATCGCGTCACACAACGACACGTCACGTCACAAGTTGCAACGGGCAATGGGTAATGGGGGCTTGGAGCTTCACTCCGTTGACGTCGCCATGGCCGGGGTCGCCGTCGACGTCACCACCGCCGCCTGCGGGCGGATCGGCAGGCGGTTGACGGGACGGCCCGTGGCCGCGCGGACCGCTGAGGCCACTGCCGCCGGGGATGCGACCACCGGGACCGCGCTTGCCGCCTTCGCTCCGAAGGGGGCCACCACGTCCCGTTCCTCGACCAGTTTGACGATGCGGATGTCGGGGGCGTCCAGGGACGTGGGGAGTGCGTAGCCCGTGAAGTCGGGGTGGCGGACCAGGCCGCGCGGGGTGCGGAGGTTCTCCGTGAGGGCCGCGCCCACGCCCTGCGTGACGCCCGCTTCGATACGGGCCGCCAGCTGGGCCGGGTTCAACACTCTGCCTACGTCCTGGGCGACCGCAAGCTCCACGACCCGCACCGAACCGAGTTCGATGTCCACGTCGACCACCGCGCGGATCGCGCAGAACGCGAGGCCCACGAAGGCGTCGCCCTGGCCGTCGGCGTCGAGGGGTTCGGTGGGGTGCGGGCGGCACTGGGCCGTGGCCCACAGTTCCTTGCCGTCCATCGCCTCGGTGACCGTCGTCGACAGGACTCCGTCGTACGACGTGATCTTGCCGTCGGCGATCTGGAGCAGCTCCGTGGACATGCCGAACTTGTGCGCCAGGGGCTGGAGAAGCTGGGTGCGGACCATCTTCGCGGCGCGCTCGACCGCTCCGCCGGAGACCCACGTGTGGCGGCCGCGGCAGCCGGGGCCGGCCGGCGGCTGGTCCGTGTCGACCGGGGCGACCTGGACCTCGTCGATGCCGAGGGTGTCCTGGACGATCTGCCTCGCCAAAGTAGTAAAACCCTGGCCGGTTTCCACGGCGGCGCAGATGACCGTCGCCACGCCGTCGTGGACCTTCACCGTCGCCGTCGACACCTCGTCGGTGCCTTCCGCGCCGAGCATGTGCACCATGCCGAGGCCGTAGCCGACGCCGCGGCGCACCGCGCCCGGTTCGCCCGCGCCCTCGGGGCCGCCGGGCAGCAGCCACTCGTCCTCGGGGGTGTCCCTGGGCAGCTCCGGCAGCGGGAAGTCCCGTACCGCGCCCAGCAGTTCGGCGACCGGCGCCGGGCACGTCACCGTCTGCCCGGTCGGGAGCACGTCGCCCGTCGCCATGGCGTTGCGCAGGCGCAGCTCCGCGGGGTCGATGCCGAGCTTCTTCGCGAGCTTGTCCATCTGCGCCTCGTACGCGGCGCAGACCTGGAGGGCGCCCTCTCCGCGTACGTGGCCGGAGGGCGGGTTGTTCGTGCGGACCGCCCAGCCCTCGATGAAGGCGTGCGGGACGACGTACGGGCCGCAGGCGAAGGAGACCGCGGCGGCGAGCGCCTCCGAGGACGTGTCGGCGTACGCGCCCGCGTCGAGGAGGATCTGCGCCTCGACCTTGACGAGCTTGCCCTCGGCGTCCGCGTGGTGGCGATAGCGCAGGAGGGTGGGGTGGCGGTGGGTGTGGCCGAGGAAGGACTCCTCGCGCGTAGCGGTGAGTTTGACCGGGCAGCCGGTCCTCAACGCGAGCAGTCCGAGCGGGAGTTGGAAGCTCTGGTCCTCGCGGTCGCCGGTCGCGCCGGGCACGCCCGTGACGACGACCTTCACGCGCTCGGGTTCGAGGCCGTAGCGGGCGGCGGCGAGGTCGCGGTCGCCGTGCGGGTCGGTGGAGGCGATGTAGAGCTCCACTCCCCCGTCGGGGCGCGGTACGGCGAGGCCGGCCTCGGCGCCGATGGGGGCCGGGTCCTGGCGGCCGATGCGGTACTGACCCTCGACGACGATTTCGCCGACCGCGTCCTGGTCGCCGTGGCGCAGGGGGATGTGGCGGATCAGGTTGCCGTCGGGGTGCAGCGGCTCGGCGGTGAAGGACTGCTCGGGGTCGGTGACCGGTTCGAGCACCTCGTACTCGACGATGACGGCCGCGGCCGCCATGCGCGCGGTGTCCGGGTGATCGGCGGCGACGGCCGCGATGGCCTCGCCGTGGTGGCGTACGACGTCGGAGGCGAACACCGGGCGGTCCGCGGCACGGTGGCCGGGCAGGGGCGCTCCGGGGACGTCCTCGTGCGTGATGACGGCCCGCACACCGGGCATCTCGCGCGCGTGGGTGGTGTCGATGGAGAGGATCCGCGCGTGCGGGTGCGGGGAGCGCAGGACGGCCGCCCACAGCAGGCCCTCGGCCCACAGGTCGGCGGCGTACGGGAAGGTGCCCTCCGTCTTGGCGCGCGCCTCGGCGGGCGGCAAGGACGCCCCGAGGCCGTGCGGGAGCGGCTCGGCCACGGGGGCC
Source organism: Streptomyces sp. NBC_01003 (assembly GCF_045162695.1). Classification (NCBI taxonomy): domain Bacteria; kingdom Bacillati; phylum Actinomycetota; class Actinomycetes; order Kitasatosporales; family Streptomycetaceae; genus Streptomyces; species Streptomyces sp. NBC_01003. The sequence continues at coordinate 6,194,038 of NZ_CP108707.1, read as the reverse complement.
GCGGGCGCGGTGGCTGCTGCTTCGTCACTCACGCCAGGCCTCCGTCCTGAATACCTTCGGTCGCGCTGGGTCCCGCCTGGTGCGGGATGCGGGCCCCGCCCCCGGCGTCACCCGCGGAGGCCGTCGACCCCGTCGAGCCCGTCGCGGTGGTCGAGCCCGTCGCGGTGGTTCCGCTCGTCGCGGACGCCTCGCGTTCGGTGACGACCTGCTGTACGGCGTCCAGGATCCCGCGGTAGCCGGAACAGCGGCACAGGTTGCCGCACAGCGCCTGCCGGGTCTCCAGCTCGGTGGGGGCCGGGTTGCCCTCGAGTAGGTCGTGCACGGTCATCGCCATGCCGGGCACGCAGAACCCGCACTGGACGGCGCAGCGGCCGGCGAGGGCGCGCTGCACGTCGGAGGGCTGTCCGTCGGCGGCCAGGCCCTCCACCGTGCGTACTTCGCTCCCGGCCGCGGTGGCGCCGGGCACGAGGCAGGAGGCTACGAGGCGGCCGTCGACCTGCACGTTGCAGGCGCCGCACTCGCCCTGCGAGCAGCCGTCCTTGGCCCCGGCGAGGCCGAGGCGCTCGCGCAGGACGTAGAGCAGGGACTCGCCGATCCAGGCGCCGGTGACGGGGCGGTCGGTGCCGTTGACCCGCAGGACGTAGGAGGCGAGGGGGTGGTCGTCGTGGAGGGGGGCGACCACGGCGTCGGAGTCGGGCTCGTCGGGGACGGCGTCCTCGGGGGCGGGGGCTTCGGCGACCACAGGGGCCTCGTCGACCTCAGGAGCCTCCGGGGCCTCACGGACCTCAGAAGCCTCGGCGGCCGGCACCCGCACCGGCTCCTCCGCCGACTCGGCGGCGACGTCCGCGAACGCGTGCGCTTCGTCGGCCACGGTCCCGACCGGCGTGGGTTCGCCGTGCACGTCGCGTTCGCCGCGTATGTCGCGTTCATCATGTGCGTCGTGTACGTCATGTGCGTCGCGTACGTCGTTGGCGTCCCCCTGCGCCGGCACCGGCTCCGGCTCGGGCGCGAACTCAGGCTCAAGCTCCCCCGCCGGCTCCCGTGCCCACTCCTCCGCCGCCCAGGGCGCAACCGCACCCCCCGGCAGCGTCGCCGGAGGCGTCCGGCCCCACTGCGCGGCGATGGACGACGTGGTGAACTCGCCCGACTCGTCCGGAAGATCCCCCTCGGCGATGACCGGGATCGACCACTGCCCGGTCTGCCCGGTGTGCCCGGCCGGTTCGGCCACCGGGTGCTCGTGGGCGGGCGGCTGCTCGACGTCCGAGAAGTTCCACTGCCCGGTCGCCCCGGCCCCGTGGCCGTACGAAGGCATCGCCTCCGGAGCGGCCGGTTCGGCGTGTTCGGCAGGTTCGGGCCAGTGCACCTCACCCGTAGCCGCCCCCGTGGGCGCCGCCTGCGCCCCCGTCACGTCGGGTGGCAGCACCCACACGCCGGTCGCCGCCGGGTCCGTCGCCGCGGGGCCGCCGGGCGCGATGGTGATCTGCGGCGGTACGTAGCCGTGTCCCGGCGCGGCCAGCGGCACGTCGGGGAGGCCGCCCTCGGGGAGCTGCACGAAGGCGGTGGCGTCCGCGTCGTAGTCGCCCTGGGGCAGCGGCTCCCAGCCGCCGCCCTGGTGACCACCGTGGCCACCATGGTTGTGCTCGTCAGTCACGACAGCGCCCTCCCAAGTGCACGTCGGGCCAGCGCGGCGACCGTGCGCCGCAGGTGCAGTACGGCGGGCGGCAGCTGTTCCTGGGTGCCGTCCGGCGCCGGGGCGGCGTCGGGGATGCAGGCCGCGGCGACGTACTCGCCGAACGCGGTCAGCGCCTCGGGCACGAGCATCCGCTCGCCGTCCCAGTCGATGAGCGAGGCCACCCACTGCTCGGCCTCCAGGGGCCGCAGCGGCATGGGCGCGATGGCGCCGACCGCGCACCGCACGCCGCGCCTCGCGGGGTCGAGGACGAGTGCGACGGACGCGAGGGCGCGTCCGGGGCCGGTGCGGCCGGTGGCCTTGAGGAAGGTCTGCGGGGCGTGCAGGAGCGGCACGCGCACGAAGCCGATGAGCTCGCCCGGGCTGAGCATCTCCATACCCGCGAGCAGGTGGGAGACGGGGACCTCGCGCCGCACGCCGCCGGGGCCCGCGATGATGAGGGTCGCTTCGAGGGCGGCCAGGACGGGCAGCGTGTCGCCGGTCGCGGCGGCGGAGGCGATGTTGCCGCCGAGGGTGCCCGCGTTACGGATCTGGGGAGGTCCGGCGGCGCGGGCCGCGGCCGCGAGGGCGGGGATCAGGGCGGCGAAGTCGGGGCGTCCGATGCGGGCGTGGGTGAGGCCGGCGCCGAGCAGGGCGTGACCGTCCTGGTACTGCCAGCCGCGGATCTCGCTGATGCGGCCGAGGCCGACGAGGGCGGCGGGGCGCAGCAGTCCTGCGTTGACCGAGGCCATCAGATCGGTGCCGCCCGCGACCGGGACCGCGGCGGGCATGGCGGAGAGTGCTGCCACGGCCTCGTCCAGCGAGCCCGGGAGCGTCACGGCCTGCGTAGCGTGCGTGGTCAAACCGGCTGCCCCTTCCCGATGTCCGGCACTTCGCCCGGCGGCTTCGGCTTGTGAACCGTCGTTCGCGCCGTTACGCCTGTTCCGCCGTACGGTACGTGCTGACAGGCCGGACGTGGCAACTCTGGCACATCTTCCCGGGGGCCCGGCGAGGGGGTCCGCTAGGAGGCTTTCGCCCCGAGGACCAGGGAGATGGGTAGATTTCGCCCCTGGTCACCGGTCAGCGCGCATTGCCGCTCTTCGGTGATTTTTGTAAGGCTTTTTCGTGCGGTCCCACGGTCCCAGGGCCGGGGCCCCGGGGCACGCGTACGGCGGGCGTCTCACACGTTCGGGGGCGCCCCCTCGATCGGGCGTCCGAGCACACCCGGTCGCTGCTGCCACGGAAGGGGCCCTGTGGGCGGGCGGTAGCCGACGCCGAGGGCGTCAAGACGGGCGTAGTGGGCGGTCATCCGGCGCCGGAAGTCCGTGTAGTCGCGCTCGGCGGGTGCGGGCAGGGCGCTCCAGGCGACCTCGGCGAAGGCGGCCAGGCGCGGGAACACCTGGTAGTCGACGCGGTCCTGGCCGTCCATCACCTCGGTCCACACGTTGGCCTGGGTGCCGAGGACATGCCGCGCCTCGTCCTCGGTGAGCTGCGGGGGGACGGGCTCGAAGCGGTAGACGTCCTCAAGCGTGCGGACGTATCCGATGGGCATCGGCTCGTCGTCGCCCGGCGCCTGACGGTGGTCCAGGTACACCTGCTGCTCGGGGCACATGACGACGTCGTGTCCGGCGCGGGCGGCGGTGATGCCGCCCTGGTAGCCGCGCCAGGACGACACGGCGGCGCCGGGCGCGAGGCCGCCCTCCAGGATCTCGTCCCAGCCGATCAGGCGACGGCCGCGTTCGGTGAGCCAGGTGTCGAAGTGCCGGATGAACCAGGACTGGAGCTCGTCCTCGTCCTTCAGGCCGAGTTCGGCGATCCGGGCCTGCGCGGCGGGCGACTGCTTCCACTGGTCCTTGGGGCACTCGTCGCCGCCGATGTGAATGAACGGCGAGACGTCGGCGGGGAAGAGGCCGAGGAGTTCCTCGAATACGCCCTCGTAGAAGCGCAGGGTGTGGTCGGTCGGTGCGAGTACGTTCGGGGTTACTCCCCAGTTGTCCCAGACGGTGAGCGAGGCGGTGTCGACGACGTCCGTGTTGCCGAGTTCCGGATAGGCCGCGATGGCCGCCTGGGAGTGGCCGGGGACATCGATCTCGGGGACGACGCGGATATGCCGTTCGGCGGCGTACGCGACGATCTCGCGGATGTCGTCCTGCGTGTAGAAGCCGCCGTGCGGACGGTCGTCCCACAGGGGTGAGGCGCGGTGGCCGAATTTCGTGCGTGCGCGCCAGGCTCCGTGCTCCGTCAGCTTGGGGTGGCGCTTGATCTCGACGCGCCACCCCTGGTCGTCGGTGAGGTGGAAGTGGAAGACGTTCAGTTTGTGCGCGGCGAGCAGGTCGAGATAGCGCAGGACTCCGTCCTTGGGCATGAAGTGGCGTGACACGTCCAGCATCAGACCGCGCCAGGCGAAGCGTGGGGCGTCCTCGACGGTGCCGGTGGGGACGGTCCACGTGCGGCCCGCTTCGAGGGGCGCGCGCCGGAATGCGTCCGGGCCGAGGAGCTGACGGAACGTCTGGGCTCCCCAGAAGACACCGGCCGCGCTGCCGCCTTCGACGCGGATCGCGCGCCGGTCGACGGTCATCCGATAGGCCTCCGGGCCGAGTTCCGGGTCGACGCGCAGTTCGATACGGGTGCCGCCGTCGCGCAGCTCAGTGCCGCTGTCGGCGTCGTTCAGGGGGAGGCCGGTGGCCGCTCCGACGGCCGAGCGCAGCCAGCGAGCGACGCCCTCGGTGCCCGCGCCGGCGTCGATCGTGGTGGCGTCGCCGAGTTCGTGAAGGCCGTCGCCGGGCGCCGTCCGGCGGGGTGCGGGAATGAGTTCTGCCGAAGTCACTGACATCAGTCCTTAACCGCGCCGCCGAGCCCGGAGACCAGGCGCCGCTGTACGAGTACGAAGAAGACCAGTACCGGAATGGTCATTACCGTCGACGCCGCCATGATGCCGCCCCAGTCGTTCTCGTCGGGTTTGAAGAAGACGAGCAGGGCCATGGGCAGGGTCGACTGCGAGGTGTCGCTGATGATGAAGGACTTCGCGAACAGGAAGTCGTTCCAGGTCGAGATGAACGAGAACACGCTGGTCGCCACGAGGCCGGGAAAGACCAGCGGGAAAAGGATCTGCCAGAGGAACCTGGTGCGGCTCGCGCCGTCGATGTACGCCGCCTCCTCAAGCGCTTCAGGGACGGCCTTCACAAAGCCCCGGAGCATCCACACGGCGAACGGCAGCGAGAACGCCAGGTGCGGCAGGATCAGTGAACCCAGCGTGTTGAGCTGCCCGAAATCCCGCATGAGGAAGAAGAGCGGAATGGTGAGGGCCTCAACGGGCACCATCTGCGCCACCAGGAACATGATGAGAAGCGTCGTGCGGAACCTGAACCGGAACCTTGTCACCGCGGTCGCCGCGAGGAATGCGACGAGGGCGGAGAGCACGACGACGGTGCCCGCGACGATCAGGCTGTTGAGGAAGTACCGGCCGAATTCCTGCTGTTGGAAGACGCGCCGGAAGGAGTCGAGGGAGGGTGCGAGCGTCCAGGGTCTCGGCTCGGTCGACTCGATCTCCCCGGCCGGTTTGAAGGCGCCGAGCACCATCCAGTAGAGGGGGAAGGCGACGACGAGGGCGATCAGGAGAGCGGATGCCTCGGCGGCGAGCCGCCACGGCCGCCGCACCCTCACCCGGACCCGGACCCGTACGGAGCTCACCGCGCGTACGGGACTCGCAGCACGTACGGAGCTCACAGCTCCTCCCCTCTGCGGCGCAGGATCCGCAGGTAGCCGAGCGTGACGGCGAGCAGGATCAGCAGCATGACGACGCCGATCGCCGAGCCGAGGCTGTACTGGCTGGACGCGAAGGCTTTCTGGTACGCGTACACGTTGAGCACGAGGTTCTGGCCCGCGATGCCGCCGCCGTTCGTCATGACGTAGATCTGGGTGAACACCTTGAAGTCCCAGATGACCGACTGGACGGTGACGACGAGGAGGATCGGCCGCAGCATCGGCGCGAGCACCGAGCGCCAGATCCGCCACTGCGAGGCCCCGTCGAGCGCCGCCGCCTCGACGACCTCCTCCGGGATCGTCCTGATACCCGCGTACACGGTGACCATCACGAACGGGAAGGAACACCACACCACTTCGAGCAGGACGAGTGCGAAGGCGCTGTAGCGGCCGTACGTCCACGAGAAGTCGCCGAGCCCGAACACCCGGTTGACCGGGCCGAAGTCCGGGTCGAAGAGGAACATCCACACCGTCGAGCCGGTGACGGCGGGCGTCGCCCAGGCGCCGAGCGCGGCCAGCATCAGGGCGAGCCGGGGCAGGGCACGTACGCGGGTGAGCAGGACGGCGAGGGCGCAGCCGACGGCGAGGGTGGAGACGACGCACGCGGCGGCGAACAGGACCGTGGCGAGCAGCACCTGCCAGAACTGCTCGTCGGCGAAGAGCGTCGCGTAGTTCCCGAGCCCCTGGAACGTGGTCGGTTCGCCGCCGCTGACCTGGGCCTGGGTGTATTCGAGGAACGAGATCAGGCCGAGTTGGTAGACGGGGTAGACGAGGAGCCCGCCGAGGAGGAGCAGGGCGGGGGCGAGATAGAGCCAGGGGGTCCAGGCGCCGGTGCGGCGGGCGGTGGTGGTGGCCACGCGGTCAGCCCGCGGTGCGGAAGGCGGTGTCCATCTTCTTCGCCGCGTCCCGCGAGGCGGTCGCCACGTCCTTACGTCCGCTGACGATCTCCTGGAACATGGTCGGCAGGACGAGCGAGGCGTCTATCTGACCCCACGCGGGCGAGGCGGGCACGAACTTGGCGCCGGCGCCGAGGGTCTTGATGAAGGGCGCGACGAAGGGCTCCTTCTTCGCGACGCTCTCGCGGACGTCCGTGTACGTGGGCAGGAAGCCCATCGCGTCGAAGAGTTCGCCCTGCGTCTTCTTCGAGGCGAGGCTCTTCATGAGGTCCACGGCGAGCGTGCGGTGCGAGGTGCTCTTGAGCACGCCGATGTTGTTGCCGCCCGCGAAGGCCGGGGCGATGTCGCCCTTGTCCGCGCCCGGCAGCGGCACGACGGCGTACTTGCCCTTGACCTTGCCGTCCTCCATGGCCTGGTGACTGAAGTCGCCACCGATGGCCATGCCGGCCTTGCCGGAGGCGAAGGCGGTGACGGTGTCGTTGCCGCCCATGCCGGCGCACTTGGCCGCGGGACAGTTGTCGCCGCCGAAGAGGGACGTGTAGGCCTCGATGCCCTTGCGCGCGGCCGGGCTGTCGATGGCCGACTCGTACGATCCGCCCTTCTTCTCGGCGAGTTCGCCGCCCTGGGACCAGATGAACGGCATCGCGCCGTACGTGTACGCGCCGCCGACCGCGAGGCCGTACAGGTCCGGCTTCGCCTTGTGGATCTTCCGGGCCGTGGCGGCGAGTTGGGCCTGCGTCGTCGGGACACCGAGCTTGAGGTCCTTGAAGACGTCGGTGCGGTAGTAGAGGGCGCGCACGCCGACGAAGTAGGGGGCGCCGTAGATCTTTCCGTCGACCGTCACGGACTCCTTGGCCGTCGGGTCGGTGTCCTTGGCCTCGGACCAGGCGCCGAACTCGGCGGTCACGTCGGCGAGGCCGCCGTCCTTGACGTATCCGGCGGTGTCGGTGTTGCCGTACTCGATGACGTCGGGCGCGCTCTTCGGGTCGTTGAAGGCGGCCTTGATCTTCTCGGCGCGGGTCTCGACGGGTATGTACTCGACCTTGACGTCGGCGCCCTCGTGGGACTTCTCGAAGGCGGCGACGGCCGCGTCGACGACCTTCTGCTTCGGCTGGTTGTTGACCTCCTGGAAGAGCCAGACACGCAGGGTCCCGCTCTTGTCGTCCCCGGCGGAGCCGTTGTCCGACGTCCCGGGGGCGCAGGCGGTGGCGAGGGCAAGTGCGGCCAGGGGCAAGGCCATTCGGACGGGGAGCTTCATGGGGGCAGCCTCCGAAGAGTCGTTGCAACATACGCAATGGCGGTTTTGCTGTGCACAACACAGAGGAGGCTAGGAGGTCCAGACCACTGAGCGCAACGGTCGCGCAGGCAGCACAAAGGCCCCCATGGCGCGACAGATGCGCACCTCGGGGGCCTTTCGCAGCAGCCTCAGGAACCTTCCGCAGCGGCGCGAACCGCCGCCTCTCGCCCTGTTGCTCCCTGCCTCTACTTCTTGTCCTTGCCGCCCTTGTCCTTGTCGCCGCCGGCGCCCATGGACTCGTAGATCTCCTTGCACATGGGACACACGGGGTACTTCTTCGGGTCCCGGCCCGGCACCCAGACCTTGCCGCAGAGCGCGACGACCGGCGTCCCCTCGAGGGCGCTCGCCATGATCTTGTCCTTCTGGACATAGTGGGCGTAGCGCTCGTGGTCGCCGTCACCGTGCGACGTCTGCGGCGTCGGCTCTACGAGGGTCCCCGTACCTGTCCCGCGCTCGGGCTCAAGAGTGCTCATAAAGGCCAAGGGTACTTAAGCGCCGGGAGAAGGGGCAGCGGCCTCGGGGTGAAGGGCCCACACGCCCGATTTCCGTCGATCACGGCACCGGCCGGCGGCCTCAGTTGAGCGAGGGATCGTCCGGGTACGTCGCCACCATCGCCAGGTCGCTGCGCTGGCGTCGCAGTACCGCGCGCCACAGGCCCTCGGGCTCCGTCGACGAGACGTCTCCCGGCTCCGACTCCACGACGTACCAGGCGCCGTCGGTCAGCTCGGACTCCAGCTGGCGCGGGCCCCAGCCGGCGTACCCCGCGAAGATCCGCAGGGATCCGAGGGCGGAGGCGAGCAGCTCGGGAGGGGCCTCCAGGTCGACGAGGCCGATCGCGCCGTGGACGCGGCGCCAGCCGAGGGGCCCTTCGTCGCCGGGGATCACCGCTACGCCGAGTGCCGAGTCGAGCGAGACCGGGCCGCCCTGGAAGACGACGCCCGGATCCCCGGCGAGCTCGCCCCAGCCCTCCAGGATGTCCCCGACCCCGACCGGCGTGGGCCGGTTGAGGACGACGCCGAGCGAGCCCTCCTCGTCGTGGTCGAGGAGCAGCACGACCGCCCGGTCGAAGTTCGGGTCCGCGAGGGCGGGTGTGGCCACGAGCAGCCGCCCTGTGAGCGAGGACACCTCGGTCATGCCAGACATGATCCCGCATCTTGCCGCCGAGCGGGGAGTCAATGACCCTTCCCGGGTGCGCCCAGCTCAGAGACGCCTCACGCGCCCGGGGCGCGCGCCGTGAACCGCCCCCGGAGGGTAACCCTCCGCGCCCGTTTAGCCACATTTCGTGTTGTAGCGAAGTCATGACGCCCGCCCTGTGCACTTGGGCCTACAGAAGGAGGGTAGGCGGCCCTTAGGCTTATGCCTTGGCCCGCCCAGCGGCCCGGCCCGAAAGGCCTCGCCCGACGGCTCCGCCCTGCGGTCCTGCCCATCTGTCCTGTCCATCTCATCGGAACGCGAGATTCATGACCGTCACCGACGATGTACTGCTTGTCCACGGCGGAACCCCGCTGGAGGGCGAGATCCGTGTCCGCGGCGCGAAGAACCTCGTGCCCAAGGCCATGGTCGCCGCGCTGCTCGGCAGCGAGCCGAGCCGGCTGCGCAACGTCCCGGACATCCGTGACGTCCGGGTCGTACGCGGCCTCCTCCAGTTGCACGGCGTGACGGTCCGCCCGGGTGAGGAACCCGGCGAGCTGATCATGGACCCGTCGCACGTGGAGAGCGCCAACGTCGCCGACATCGACGCGCACGCCGGCTCCTCGCGCATTCCGATCCTGCTGTGCGGGCCGCTCCTGCACCGGCTCGGCCACGCGTTCATCCCGGGCCTCGGCGGCTGCGACATCGGCGGCCGGCCGATCGACTTCCACTTCGAGGTGCTCCGCCAGTTCGGCGCGACCATCGAGAAGCGGGCCGACGGCCAGTACCTGGAGGCCCCGCAGCGGCTGCGCGGCACGAAGATCCGGCTGCCGTACCCGTCGGTCGGCGCGACCGAGCAGGTCCTCCTGACGGCCGTGCTGGCCGAGGGCGTGACCGAGCTCTCGAACGCGGCCGTGGAGCCCGAGATCGAGGACCTCATCTGCGTACTGCAGAAGATGGGCGCGATCATCGCCATGGACACCGACCGGACCATCCGGGTCACGGGTGTCGACAAGCTCGGCGGCTACACGCACCGCGCCCTCTCGGACCGTCTGGAGGCCGCGTCGTGGGCGTCGGCCGCGCTGGCGACCGAGGGCAACATCTACGTCCGCGGCGCCCAGCAGCGCTCGATGATGACGTTCCTGAACACGTACCGCAAGGTCGGCGGCGCCTTCGAGATCGACGACGAGGGCATCCGCTTCTGGCACCCGGGCGGCTCGCTGAAGTCGATCGCCCTGGAGACGGACGTCCACCCCGGCTTCCAGACCGACTGGCAGCAGCCGCTCGTCGTGGCCCTGACGCAGGCCTCGGGCCTGTCCATCGTCCACGAGACGGTCTACGAGTCCCGTCTGGGCTTCACGTCCGCGCTGAACCAGATGGGCGCGCACATCCAGCTCTACCGCGAGTGCCTGGGCGGCTCGGACTGCCGCTTCGGCCAGCGCAACTTCCTGCACTCCGCGGTCGTGTCGGGCCCGACGAAGCTCCAGGGCGCCGACCTGGTCATCCCCGACCTGCGCGGCGGCTTCTCGTACCTGATCGCGGCCCTGGCCGCCCAGGGCACGAGCCGCGTCCACGGCATCGACCTGATCAACCGCGGCTACGAGAACTTCATGGAGAAGCTCGTGGAGCTCGGCGCGAAGGTCGAGCTGCCCGGCAAGGCACTGGGCTAGCCACAAGCCGGCTGTCTGTCCGGGGGGCACCCCCCGGACAGACACAGCACGGAGAAGCTCGTGGAGCTCGGCGCGAAGGTCGAGCTCCCGGGCAAGGCACTGGGCTAGCCACAGGAGGCTCCTGACGCCTTCCTGAGCGCCGCAACAACGCAGAAGGGGCGGCCACCCGAACCGGGTGGCCGCCCCTTCTGTTGCCTGGCTTACTTGCCCTTGGCGGCTTCCTTGAGCTTGGAGCCCGCGGACACCTTCACGCTGAAACCGGCCGGGATGTTGATCGGCTCGCCGGTCTGCGGGTTGCGGGCGGTGCGAGCGGCACGGTGCGTGCGCTCGAAGGTCAGGAAGCCGGGGATGGTGACCTTCTCGTCGCCCTTGGCAACGATCTCGCCGACCGTCTCGGCGAACGCGGCCAGCACGGCGTCGGCGTCCTTGCGGGTCACCTCGGCGCGGTCGGCCAGCGCGGCCACCAGCTCACTGCGGTTCATGTTTGTACTCCCGTGTTCTTCTTGCCGTTGAGGCGTGCCACGCGGCGGAGCCGCATGTTGGGCACAGCGAAGCCGATGCTGCCAGGGTCCTCGGTCAGGCCCCGGACCCGGGTCCGTCTTCAGACCCTCGCGCCCGAAGACGCATCCTGCCCCCACCAGCGGCGGGAAAGCCAATCCGGCGTCCTCGGGGGTCACCGAAATGCGTCGCCGTCCCGGACTGGGGCGGGGTCGGGGCCGTGCTTCCCGGCCACCCTAGAGGGCAGCCAGGGGCCCCGCATTCCGCGACGCGCCGGGCCTCAGGGGGCCGTGGCGCCTGTCACAGCGGCGCCGGCGGCCTTCGCGGCGTTACGCACCGCTCCGGCGACGGCGCCCGCGACCTTGTCGTTGAAGACGCTCGGAATGATGTAGTTCGGGTTGAGCTCGTCCTCACTCACCACGTCCGCCAGGGCGGCCGCGGCGGCCAGCATCATCTCCGTGTTGACCGTACGCGACTGGGCGTCGAGGAGGCCACGGAAGACGCCCGGGAACACGAGGACGTTGTTGATCTGGTTCGGGAAGTCCGAGCGGCCCGTGGCCACAACTGCCGCCGTCTGGCGGGCGATTGCGGGGTCGACCTCGGGGTCGGGGTTCGCGAGCGCGAACACGATCGCGCCCTCGGCCATGGCCGCCACGTCGTCGCCGTCGAGCACGTTCGGAGCGGAGACTCCGATGAACACGTCGGCGCCGCGCACGGCCTCCTTGAGCGTGCCCGTGAGGCCCTCGGGGTTGGTGTTGTCGGCGATCCAGCGCAGCGGCGAATCGGCCTTCGCGTCGACGAGGTCCGCGCGGTCCGCGTGCACGACACCGTGGATGTCGGCGACGACCGAGTTCTTGACGCCGGCCGCGATCAGGAGCTTGAGAATCGCCGTGCCGGCCGCGCCCGCGCCGGACATGACGACGCGGATGTCGCCGATGGCCTTACCCGCGACACGCAGGGCGTTCGTCAGGGCGGCGAGGACGACGATGGCCGTGCCGTGCTGGTCGTCGTGGAAGACCGGGATGTCGAGGGCCTCACGCAGGCGGGCCTCGATCTCGAAGCAGCGCGGGGCGGAGATGTCCTCGAGGTTGATGCCGGCGAAACCGGGGGCGATGGCCTTGACGATCTCGACGATCGCGTCGGTGTCCTGGGTGTCCAGGCAGATCGGCCAGGCATCGATGTCGGCGAAGCGCTTGAAGAGGGCCGCCTTGCCCTCCATGACCGGCATGGCGGCCATCGGGCCGATGTTGCCGAGGCCGAGCACGGCGGAGCCGTCCGTCACGACCGCAACGGTGTTCCGCTTGATCGTCAGACGCCGGGCGTCCTCGGGGTTCTCGGCGATCGCCATGCACACGCGGGCCACACCCGGCGTGTAGATCATGGACAGGTCGTCACGGTTGCGGATGGGATGCTTCGACTGCATCTCGATCTTGCCGCCGAGGTGCATCAGGAACGTACGGTCGGAGACCTTGCCGAGGACGACGCCCTCGATGCCGTTCAGGCCCTCGACGATCTCGTCGGCGTGCGAGGTGGAGCTCGCGGCGATCGTGACGTCGATCCGGAGTTTCTCGTGGCCGGACGCCGTCACGTCGAGACCGGTCACCGAGCCTCCGTGGGACTCCACGGCCGTCGTGAGTTGGGATACCGCTGTTCCGCTGGCGGGCACCTCAAGGCGGACCGTCATCGAGTAGGAGACGCTGGGCGCCGTTGCCATGGCCGACTTCCTCTGCTTTCACCGTGTGGCTGCTGCTGTTTTTCCGTCCGATCGTCGCACCTACCGCCGAGTACGTGGTAGCCGCCCCGGATTGCGAACGTTTTGTTCACCGCCAGGACAGCACCCCGGTCGCGCACTTTCGGAAAGTTGTTTCCACCATACGAGAAGTGATGGGAAACAGAAAGAGGTCCACGTCAGGTGACGTGGACCTCTTCCTACGTTGATGACACCGGCCCGCCATGCTCGCCTCGCGGCAAGTGGTCGCTCGTAGCGACGAAGGTTGGGCCCGGGGGCTTGGATCGAGCCGGTGCCACGTCCAAGGTAACAAAGGATCCCCGTAAGGCAATTCCCATCCCTCGAACTCATTCACGCAGCAGGTCCGGCACCCCGTCCGCGTCGGGTTCGTCGCGGCTGCCCGAGACGACCGTGAGCTGCTGCGTGGCGCGGGTCAGCGCCACGTACAGGACGCGCAGACCCGCCGGGGACTCGTCGGCGATCTCCGCGGGCGACACGACGACCGTCGCGTCGTACTCCAGGCCCTTGGCCTCCAGGCTGCCGAGCGCGACCACGCGGTCGCCGAGCCCGGCCAGCCAACGCGCCGCCTCGTCCCGCCGGTTCATCGCCACGACCACCCCGACCGTGCCGTCGACCTGGTCGAGCAGGCGCGCCGCTTCCTCGCGGACGGTGTGCCCGAGGCCGTCCCGTACGACCGCGAACCGCGGGCGCACGCCCGTCGAGCGGACCGCCGAGGGGGACTCGGAGCCCGGCATGGCGAGCGCGAGGACCTTGGCGGCGAGCTCGGCGATCTCGGCCGGGTTGCGGTAGTTCACGGTGAGCGTGAAGCGGCGGCGCGGGCGGGAGCCGAGGGCCTCGTCGCGGGCCTCGGCCGCCTCGTCGGGGTCCGACCAGGACGACTGGGCGGGGTCGCCGACCACCGTCCAGGTCGCGTGCCGGCCGCGGCGGCCGACCATCCGCCACTGCATGGGCGTGAGGTCCTGCGCCTCGTCGACGATGACGTGCGCGTACTCCGTGCGCTCCTGGGCCAGGCGCTCGGCGCGCTCGCGCTGGGTCTCGTGGCGCTCCGGCATCAGCTCCTCGAGGCCGGTGAGCTGGTCAAGGGGGTCGTACTCACGCTTCTTCTTCGGGCGCAACGGTGTGCCGAGTACCGCGTCCAGCTCGTCCAGGAGCGCCACGTCGTGCACCGACAGGGCGTCGCGGCGCAGCGAGCGGGCGACCTTGCGGACCTCGCCGGGGTTGAGGATCCGGCGCGCCCAGCGGCCGAGGCGGCGCTCGTCGCCCATCGCGGCGAGGACCCCGCGCGGGGTCAGCTCGGGCCACCACGCGTCGAGGAAACGGATGAAGTCGTCCTCGGAGGTGATGTCGTCGTCGAACGACGAGCGCAGCTCCGCGGCGAGTTCCGGGTCGCTGTGGCGGGTGCCCGCGCCGGACTGCGACCACAGGGCGTCCAGGAGGAGCTTGCGGGCGCGCGGGCGGAGCATATTGACGGGGGCGGTGCCGCTCAGCGCGTTCTGGCGGATCCTCGCCAGGTCGGCGGCGTCCAGCTCCAGGCGGCGGCCGAAGGCGACGACGCGCAGGCGGGTGGGCTGCTCGGCGGGGGCCGCCGCGTCGTCGTCGGGCTCCTCGCCGAAGGCCAGCTGGCCCGTGCCCTGCGACGGTTCCTTCGCGGCCGTGCCCGCTTCGAGCGCGCCGCGCGCGGCCTTGCGCAGGACGCGCAGCATCCGCGAGGAGCCCTTGACGCGGGCCACCGCCGGGGAGTCGTAGACCGCGGCCTCCGGGCCGTCGACCAGCGAGCCGACCGCGCGGATCGCGACCTGGCCCTCCTCGCCGAGCGAGGGCAGGACGCCCTCGGTGTAGGCGACGAGGAGCGGGGTCGGGGAGACGATCAGGATGCCGCCCGCGTACCGGCGCCGGTCCTGGTAGAGGAGATACGCGGCGCGGTGCAGGGCGACGGCCGTCTTGCCGGTGCCGGGGCCGCCCTCCACGTACGTCACCGAGGCGGCGGGCGCCCGGATCACCAGGTCCTGCTCGGCCTGGATGGACGCCACGATGTCGCGCATGGTGTGGCTGCGGGCCTGGCCGAGGGCGGCCATCAGGGCGCCGTCGCCGATGACGGGCAGCTGCTCGCCGTCGAGGGACGCGGTCAGCTCGGGGCGCATCAGGTCGTCCTCGACACCGAGCACCTTGCGGCCCTTGGAGCGGATGACCCGGCGGCGTACGACCCGTCCCGGATCGACCGGGGTCGAGCGGTAGAAGGGCGCGGCGGCCGGCGCGCGCCAGTCGATGACCAGGGGCGAGTAGTCGGCGTCCAGGACGCCGATCCGGCCGATGTGGAGCGTCTCGGCGATGTCGGCGGTCCGCTTCCCGTCCGCGTCCTCGCGCACGGACCCCTCCGCGGGCTCCACGGCCGTGTACGCGCCGTCGGGGCCCTTCTTGCCGTCCTTGCCGAGCAGCAGGTCGATCCGGCCGAAGAGGAAGTCCTCGAACTCGTTGTTGAGACGGTTGAGGTGGATCCCCGCGCGGAACACCTGGGCGTCGCGTTCGGCGAGGGCGCCGGGTGTGCCGACCTGCCCCCGCTTGGCCGCGTCGTTCATCAGGAACTCGGCCTCGTGGATCTTTTCCTCGAGCCGGCGGTACACCTGGTCGAGGTGTTCCTGTTCGACGCCGATCTCGCGATCCCGTACGGAATCGCGGTCCTGGTCGAGCGCGGTTTGCTGATGAGCCTGAGCGGCCACCGGGCCCCCTTCTGACGTGCTGGGCAGCCGTCAAAGGTACGCGAAGGGAGGCCCGGGAGGCTACGCATCCGGCTGCCGGGGCTACGCGTCGACCTCCACGAGGCGTTTGCCGTCGAGGGTCTCGACCTCGAAGTGGTCGATGTCGTTGCGCTCGAACGCGGCGCCCCCGTGCACGTACAGGGGTTCCTTCGAGACCTCGTGCTTGCTGTTGGGAATGCCGTAACCCCACTGCGGGACGGACCAGGTGGTGACCGTCTCGCGCTGGCCGTTCTTCCCGACCGCGATCAGGGAGCACTTCAGCGGGCCCTTGACGTTCTTCAGCTCCAGGACGGTGTGGGTGCCCCAGGCCTTCTTCTCCATGCCGATGGTGGCGGTGACCTTCGTGATCGCGTCGGTCGCCTTGACCTTCTCGTCCATGTGGTTGAAGAAGGCGTCCTCGGCGGGGCTGGTGGGGTGGGCCCCCTCGGCGACGTTGTCCGTCCCGCCGTCGTTCACGGCGAGCACGGTCAGCGGGCCGCCGATGATCAGCGCGGCGGCGGCCGCCACCAGGTACATCCCGCGGCGGCGCTTGCGGGCCCGCTTCTGCGCCACCTCGTCGAAGAGCCGGCCGGCGAGCTGGTCGCTCGGGCGGGCTCCGAGCTGCGCGCCGAGGCGTTCTCTGGCGGGGGTGCCCTGCGGTTCGGGGATGTCCGCGAGGGCGGCGAGCATCGGCTCCATGCCGGAGAACTCCTCCAGCTGGCGCGCGCACAGCTCGCAGCCCGCCAGATGTGCTTCGAAGGCGCTCGCCTCGGCGTCGTCGAGGACACCGAGCACGTAGGCGCCGACCGTCTCGTGAACGTCACCGGACCCATGCGGTCCGTAGTCGTCGTACGAGGCACTCATGCCGTCACCCCCCGCTCCTCCAGCGCCAGCTTCATGGAACGCAGCGCGTAGAACACCCGTGAGCGCACCGTTCCGCTGGGAATACCGAGTGTCTCGGCCGCCTCGTTGACCGTACGCCCCTTGAAGTACGTCTCCACCAGAACCTCGCGGTGGGCGGGCGTCAGGTCCTCGAGCGCGTCCGAAAGAGTCATCAGCCACAGCGCCTTGTCGATCTCGTCCTCCGCGGGGATGACCTCCAGCGGCGACGGATCGACCTCCTGCGGCCGGGCCTGCCGGCTGCGGTGGCCGTCGATGACGATGCGCCGGGCGACCGTCACCAGCCAGGGGCGTACCGAACCGGTCGCTCGGTTGAGCTGACCGGCGTTCTTCCAGGCACGGATGAGCGTTTCCTGTACGACATCTTCGGCGCGCTGCCGGTCTCCCGCCACCAGCCTGAGCACATAGGCCAGAAGTGGACCCGCGTGCTCGCGGTAGAGCGCGCGCATCAGCTCCTCGTCGGGCTCAGGAGGCTGCGGCGCGCGATGTCGTGCCCTCGGCGGGCGTTCATCGGCCACGGCGGAATCCTTGCGCACGCCTACCTCCGCTGTCCCCTGGTTGAGCGTTCCGGCTGTGTCGCCGCTCGGCTGGACGCACCCCAGTACGTAAGAGGTCCGCGATGTGTTCAATCGATCTGCCGGGACATGCCAAAAAGGGTTTCGGGGAGGCCTTCGGGTGATCTTCAGGCTCGGGCGAGTGCCGCCCTGCGCCGGTGTCGCGCCACCCGCTCCCGGTTGCCGCACACCTCGCTGGAGCACCAGCGGCGGCGCCGCCCCCGGGACGTGTCGAGATAGATGATCGGGCAGCTGTCGCCCTCGCAGCGGCGCAGGCAGGAGCGGGCGACCGGATCCGTGAGGAGCTCCACGGCGTCACGGGCGACGGCGGCGAGCAGCTCGCCGCAGCCGGGGTCGGCGTGCAGGGCCCTGGCGAGGGTGCCGTCGGTGCCGCGGGTCGCGCGGGGTGCGGGCGGCGCCGCGCGGGCGAGGGCGTTGACCCGCTCCAGGGCGGCGGACGCGGGCCTGCCGTCGAGTTCGCCGCGCACCAACTGGCCGATATGGCCGCGCAGTTCGATCATCGCGGCGAGCCAGACGGCGTCGGCGTCCCGCAGCGGCGTGTCCGCGGGCACGAGCCCCGAGCCGACCAGCCAGGCCCGCAACCGCGCCACCGAGTCGAGCCGTTCGTCGGGGTGCGCCGTGGCCAGGAGATCCAGCGAACTGCGCCCGGAGTCGAAGCGCAGCTCGTACGAGGACGAGGACGATGGCGATGCCATCCCCCTACAGTGCCCGCACGCACGCACCGCCGGAACCCCTGGTACCGGGCCCCTCACGAAGGGTTCACCGACGGCGCCGGCCCGGGACGCCGGCGCGCAATGTATGGAGCATGGGCTACCTTTGTATGTGACCCACATTTCCCATGGAGGTGCCCGGTGGCCGCGACGCAGATCGACATAGACGACGAGGCTCTCGCCGAGGCCATGCGACTGTCCGGCGCGCGCACCAAGAAGGAGACGGTGAACCTCGCGCTGCGCGAGTACGTGGAGCGCCAGCGCCGTGCCGAGGCGCGCCTCCGGCACTTCAAGGCGTCCCAGGACTGGGACGACGAGAGCTTCTGGCGCCTGCACGCCGCCGAGAAGGGCACCGCCTGACGTGCTGCGGTACCTGATCGACTCGACGGCGGTGTGGCGGCTCCAGCGTGACCGGTCGCTCAACGACGCCTGGAGCCGTGAGATCGAGGAGGGCACCATCGCCTCCTGCCATCCTCAGCGCACCGAGTTCCGCCGCTCCGCGCGCGACCTCGACGAGTACGACGCGATGACCGACATGTTCGGCAGCCTCTACCCGGACGCGCCGGTCCCCAAGAACGCCTGGCAGTGGGTCGAAACGGCGCAGTACCGACTCGCCCAGCGCGGCCGCCACCGGAGTCTGTCGACGGTCGACTGGCTCATCTGCGCCACCGCGGCCCACCACGGCCTCGTCGTGCTCCACGACGACAAGGACTTCGCCGCCGCCGCGGGCCTGCTGGCGGACCTCGACGAGCACAGCGTTCACCGCACGCCGAACTGACTCAGTCCGTCCCGTACTTGGAGTCCGCCGCCGGGTCCAGGGCCAGGCGGTAGCCGCGCTTGACCACCGTCTGGATCAGCTTGGGGGTGCCGAGGGCCGTACGGAGTCTGGCCATCGCCGTCTCCACCGCGTGTTCGTCGCTGCCCGCGCCGGGCAGCGCGCGCAGGAGTTCGGCGCGGGGGACCACCCAGCCGGGGCGGCGCGAGAGGGAGCGCAGGAGCGACATCCCGGCGGGCGGTACGGGGTGCAGGTCGCCGTCGACCAGGACGGCCTGGCCGCGGATCTCCACGCGGTGGCCCGCGACCGGCAACGTACGGGCCCTGCCCGGGAGTTCGGTGCACAGGAGCTGGACGAGCGGCCCGAGGCGGAAACGTTCGGGCTGCACCGTGTCCACACCGTGGGCCTGGAGCGGCAGCGCGGTGACGGGGCCGACGCAGGCGGGCAGGACGTCGTGGCGCAGGGCCGCGAGCAACTCCGGGAGCCGGCCCCGCAGTTCGGCCCGGGAGAGCAGGGACGCAGCGGCGGGCGCGCTGGTGAACGTGAGCGCGTCCACGCCCCGCGTGAGGGTCGCGTCGAGCAGCCGGTCGAGAGGCCCGATGTCCTCCGGCGGCATCCACCGGTACACCGGCACCCCCACGACGTCGGCGCCCGCCTCGCGCAGCGCCTCGACGAAGCCGGGCAGCGGCTCGCCGTGCAGCTGGACGGCGACCCGGCGGCCGTCGACGCCCTCGTCGAGGAGCCGTTCGAGGACCTCGGCCATCGACTCGGACGACGGGGACCACTCCTCGGTGAGCCCGGCGGCCCTGACGGCGCCCTTGACCTTGGGCCCGCGGGCGAGCAGTTCCACGCCGCGCAGCCGGGCGACGAGCGCCTCGCCCAGGCCCCAGCCGTCGGCGGCCTCGACCCAGCCGCGGAACCCGATCGCGGTGGTCGCGACGACGACGTCGGGCGCGTGGTCGACGATCTCCTTGGTCGCCGCGAGGAGCTCGCTGTCGTCGGCGAGCGGGACGATGCGCAGCGCGGGCGCGTGCAGGACGGCGGCGCCGCGCCGCTGGAGCAGCGCGCCGAGCTCGTCGGCCCGGCGCGCGGCGGTCACGCCCACCGTGAAGCCCGCGAGGGGGCCGTGCTGCCCCGCCGAGGGGCCCTGCTGTGCGTCGTACATGTGGCTCTCGTCCCGCTCGGGTGGATCTGCCGGGGTCGACCGAGCCTGTCAACGTCCCGTGACGGGCTCGGTTCCCCATGATGTCAGCGGTGTTACGTCACACCTCCGCGTAGCTGAGCCGGGGCTCCGGCTCAGCGGCCTGCACGGGAGCCTCCGCGCTGGCCGGGCGGCGAAGGTATACGGCCCAGGTGAGGGCGAAGCACACCGCGTAGAAGAGGAGGAACCCGATGAAGGCGGCCGTGCCGGTGCCCGCGGTCTGGAAGGACTGGCGGAAGGCGAGGTTGATGCCGAGCCCGCCAAGCGCGCCCACCGCCCCGATCAGCCCCATCGAGGCCCCGGACAGACGCCGCCCGTACGCCGCGGCCTCCTCGCCCGCGAGCCCCCTGGCCGCTGCCTTGGCCTGGAAGATGCCGGGGATCATCTTGTACGTCGAACCGTTGCCGAGCCCGGTGAGCACGAACAGGGCGATGAACGCCGTGGTGAACAGCGGCAGCGACTTCTGCGTCGACGCGAGGACGACCACGCCGGTGGCGGCGGCCATGGCGACGAAGTTCCACAGCGTGATGCGGGCGCCGCCGAACCGGTCGGCGAGCCGGCCGCCCACAGGCCGGATCAGGGAGCCGAGCAGCGGCCCGATGAACGTGATCGACGCGGCCTGGAGCGGCGTCCTGCCGAACTGCGTCTGCAGGACGAGCCCGAACGCGAAGCTGTAGCCGATGAACGACCCGAACGTCCCGATGTAGAGGAACGACATGATCCAAGTGTGTGGATCGCGCACGGCCTCCTTGGCCGCGCCGGTGTCGTTCTTCACGGTCGCGAGGTTGTCCATGAACAGCGCGGCGCAGATCGCCGACACGGCGATGAGCGGGAGGTAGATCCCCAGCAGCACGCGCGGGCCGCCGCTCGCGCCGATCACGGCGAGCCCGGCGAGCTGCACGACGGGGACGCCGATGTTGCCGCCACCCGCGTTCAGGCCGAGCGCCCAGCCCTTCTTCCGCAGCGGGAAGAAGGAGTTGATGTTGGTCATCGACGAGGCGAAGTTGCCGCCGCCGACGCCGGTGAGCAGCGCGCACACCATGAACGTCGTGTACGAGGTCCCCGGCTCCATCACGACGAACGCGGCGGCCGTCGGGATGAGGAGCAGGCTCGCCGCGATGATCGTCCAGTTCCGGCCGCCGAAGCGGGCGACGGCGAAGGTGTAGGGCACGCGTGCGACCGCCCCGACCATCGTGGCCATCGAGACCAGGAAGAACTTGCCGGCCGGGTCGATGCCGTACTCGGGCCCCATGAACAGCACCATCACGGACCACAGGGTCCAGATCGAGAACCCGATGTGCTCGGACAGGATGGAGAACGCGAGATTGCGCCGCGCGACTTTCTCGCCGCCCTCGCGCGACCAGAACATCTCGTCCTCCGGATCCCACCTCTGGATCCAACTCCGGGCTGCCATCACACGCCTCCAGGGTCACGGTTCTCGGCTGATGACCTCGAACGTAGGGAGGCGGGATTACCGCGCTGTGCCGCACCGTGACCGCCGGGGAACGTTGCTCTCACCGGGCGCGGGGCCCGGCGGTGAGCTTCGCTCCACGGCGTGGGTCAGGTAGTGGGCATGGATCAGGTCGTGGGGCGTGGGTCAGGTCGTGGTGCCCGCCCACTTGAGGCTGGCCGAGCCGCCCTTGTCCCACTTCAGCGTGACCACGTCGTCGGCCTGCGTCAGGTTCGCGCCGAAGACCTCGTCGCCGGTGTCCTTGCCCATGCACTTGACGGCGATCCGGAACGCCCCGCCGCTGCGGTTCTCCCCGATGCCGGTGCAGATGCCCTTACCGCCCGCGTCGATGTAGGACACGCTGTACTTGCCCTTGGCCGTGCCGGTCGCGACCTTGTCGCCGACCGTGAGGGTCCTGGCCTGCTCGTCCTGCCACTGGCCCTGATAGCCGGTGGACCCGGCGGGCCGCTCCTCCGCCGTCCCCGAGGGATCGCTCGGCTCCTCGACGGGGTCCTCGGTGGCGGGGTCCTCGGTCGTGGGCTCGTCGGAGGGCCCGTCCGACGCGGTGGGCTCCGCGGACACGGAGTCCTTCGCCTTCGGCTTGTCGTCGTCGCCTCCGCGGTTCGTGGCGAGGAAGATCCCGCCGACGATCAGGACGAGCGCGACGACCGCGGACCCGACGATGACGGCGGTCCGGCGCGTGTTGCCGCCCGGCGGTGGCGGGGGCGGCGGATAGGCACCCCCGCCGTAGGGCAGCTGCCCTCCGTACGGGGGCTGCCCGTACGGAGGTTGGCCGTACGGGGGTTGGCCCTGCGGGGGTTGGCCCTGCGGGGGCTGGCCCTGCGGGGGCTGGCCCTGCGGGGGCTGGCCCTGCGGGGGCTGGCCGTAGGGAGGCTGAGCGCCGTATCCGGGCTGGTCGCCGTAGCCGGGCTGGTCCCCGTAAGCGGGTTGGTCCCCGTAGCCGGGCCGGCCCTGAGGGGCCGGTGCCGGTGGCGGGGTCTGCGGTATCTGCGGCGGAGCCGGTGGCGGGGTCGGCGCGCCGGCGTAGGGGTTGTCCTGCCCGCCGCCGGACGGCGCCTGAGGCTGGCCGGGAGGCGGCCCGTACGCCGGGTGGTGCCCGGATCCGTCCTGCGGCGGCTGGCCGGGAGGCTGTGTCATGTCGGTCCGGGTTCCCCTCGTGGTCATACGGTCACTGGTCGCTCACGCCCCAACCTCCCCCACCCCCACCGGCCGCACAACCCCGTCTAGCGACTATGTGCCCGCTTCTTGACGCCGTTCGGCCAGAGCCGCGGGCGCCGCTTGGCGGCCAGGTCCTCGATCCAGCCCGTGCCGAGGACCGCGAGCGCTATCAGCGGCCAGGTCAGCACGAACATCCAGAGCATGTACGTGGAGTCGAGGGCGCCACTCCATCTCGCGTCCTCCATGAACGGCAGGTTGTACGCGAGGTCGATGATCGGCACCGTGGCCATGATCAGCATGTTGTGCCAGAGATAGATCGTGACCGCGCGGTTGTTGGACAGCGTGATGAGCTTGTCCCACTTGGCGAGCCGGCCCGGCAGCTCCTGCCAGGACGGCGAGTACTGGAGCAGGATGACGACGAACCCGAAGGACCAGGTCGCCTGCGCCAGCGGGATGTCGTTCAGGTCCCAGCCGTCCGGCCCGAGATGGCCCGAGGCCCACCACAGTCCGAACGCCATCACGATCGCCGAGCAGGACACCGCGAGATAGCGCGGCACCTTCGCGAGGACGCCCTCGTGATGGGCGAAGCCGAGGACCCAGCAGCCGCCGTAGACCGCGAAGTCGGTGACCGCGTTCCCCGTCTCGCCGGGGATGGTGACGATGCCCGTACCGACGACGGCCGTCAGCGCGAGCGGCGCGAGCAGCGTCGCCCACGGCACCTTGCGGAACGCCCGGAGCAGCAGCGGCGAGGCGATGACGAACCACAGGTAGGCCCGCAGGTACCAGAGCGGGCCCGCGGCCTGCGACGGCCAGGTGTCCTCCAGGAGGCCCGCCTTGTCGCCGAGGTGCCAGGGGAACGACGGCGCCCCGACGGGCACGAAGTAGTTGAACAGGCTGATCCAGCCCCAGGTCCCGCCGCTGTCGGGGTCCTTGCCGGGGTTCCAGCCGCCCAGGAAGAGCAGGGCGAGGACGACGACGCTGAACGCCCACATGGGCGGCAGGAGCCGGCGGATACGGCCCCTGATCACACCGATCGCGGGCCGGCTCAGGGAGCGCGCCATCAGCGATCCGGCGAGCGCGAACATCACGCCCATGGACGGGAAGAGGACCGTCAGCCAGGCCCACCCGAAGAGGTGGTAGACGACGACGCGGACGAGCGCGATGGAGCGCAGCAGGTCCAGATAGCGGTCGCGGCCCGGCTTCTTGGGCGCGGCGGCCTGCGCGGGCGGGGCGGGCGGAACGGGCGCGGGCGCCGGCGCCGGCTCCGGTGTGAACGGCACCTGCGGGAACGGCACTTGCGGCAGGCGCCGCGTCTGCTGGAACCCGCTCTGGCCGCCGGTGGCGGGAGTGGGATACGTCATGCGACGGGCCTCCGATCGTTGCCGCGCGACGCCCGCTGGCGCGGAATCGCCCCCGGCGCCTCCACCGCTCCGGTGCGCCGCAGCTTCTGCCAGCGCAGCCGGCCGCCGGTGAGCGCGGTGATCCAGGACTGGAGCAGCACGACGTACATCAGCTGCCGGTACAGGACCTGCTGGAGCGGGAGTGAGATGAGGTGGGTCATGCGTTCGCGGTCGAGCCGGAAGGCGTACGCCGCGCAGACTGCCTGGATGACGAGGACGCCGAGCCAGGCGACGATCGTCTTCTCCGTGGGGCCGAACACGAGGCCGTAGAGCAGGAAGACGTCGATGAGGGGCGCCAGGAGCGGCGCGAGGACCATGAAGAGGGCGACGAGCGGCAGCCCGATGCGGCCGAAGCGTCCGGAGGCGCCCGACTCGATCACGGAGCGGCGGTGCTTCCAGATCGCCTGCATCGTGCCGTACGACCACCGATAGCGCTGGGACCAGAGCTGCTGGACCGACTCCGGGGCCTCGGTCCAGGCGCGGGCCTTCTCGGCGTAGACCACGCGCCAGCCGTCCCGGTGCAGCGCCATCGTGACGTCGGTGTCCTCGGCGAGCGTGTCGTCGCTCATGCCGCCGATGCGCTCCAGGGCGCTGCGGCGGAAGGCGCCCACGGCCCCGGGGATCGTGGGCATGCAGCGCAGCATGTCGTACATGCGGCGGTCGAGGTTGAAGCCCATCACGTACTCGATGTGCTGCCAGGCCCCGATCAGGGAGTCCTTGTTGCCGACCTTCGCGTTGCCCGCGACCGCGCCGACGCGGTGGTCACCGAAGGGCTGGACGAGCTCGCGGACGGTGGACGGCTCGAAGACCGTGTCGCCGTCCATCATCACGATCAGGTCGAACCGGGCGTTGGCCAGGCCCCTGTTGAGCGCGGCCGGCTTGCCCGCGTTGTACTGGCGGACCACCCGGACGTTCGGCAGGCGCAGATTCTCGACGATGCGGGCCGTGCCGTCGGTCGAGCCGTCGTCGATGACGATGATCTCGATGGGGTGCTCGCTCGACATGAGTGAACGCACCGTGTTCTCGATGCACTTGGCCTCGTTGAACGCCGGGACCAGGACCGACACCGGTTCGGTGACGGCCGGCCCCCAGGAGAATCCGCGGCGCCGCACGCGCCGGGCGTGCGCCCCGGACAGGAGGAGCATCAGGCCGAAGCGGGTGAAGACGAGGACGCCGATGATCGCGAGTCCTACGGCAAGGACGTCCGTCACGTTGTCCGAGGCGTCGACGGCGTAGATCCACGCCTTGCCCTTGGCCAGTTCGAGACCGTGCACGGGCGTGTGGGCGCTGGGTGCCCCGAGCGCCTCGGTGAGGTTGACGAAGTCGTATCCCTGGCCCTGGAGCTGGGGCAGGAAGCGGTCGAGGGCGGCGACGGTCTGCGAGCGGTCGCCACCGGAGTCGTGCATCAGGACGATCGCGCCTTTGCCGCCCTTGGGCGTGGCGCGGCGGATGATCTCGTCGACGCCGGGGCGCTTCCAGTCCTCACTGTCGGTGTTGTTGACGACGGTGATGTACCCGCGGCTGCCGATGTACTTGGTGACCGGCCACGACTTGTTGTCCATGGCGTCGGCGAACGAGGAGTACGGCGGCCGGAACAGCGAGGTGCGGATGCCGGCCGCACCGGCCAGGGCCGTCTGGTTCTGGGTGAGTTCCCAGTCGATGCGGCTCTTGGACTGGTACGAGAGGTCGGGGTGGTTGAAGGTGTGCAGGCCGACCTCGTGACCCTCGTCGACCATGCGTTTGACCAGGTCCGGGTAGCGGGAGGCCATGGTGCCGGTGACGAAGAAGACGCCGTGCGCGTGGTGTTCCTTCAGGACGTCGAGGACCTTGGGGGTCCACTGCGGGTCGGGGCCGTCGTCGAAGGTGAGGACGAGCCGGTGCTCGGGCACGCTCATGCCGGTCTCGCGCCCGTCACGCGTGTCGATGACGGGTCCGCCCTCGAGGATCTTCTCGGGGACGTGATCGGTGGCGGCGGGCGGCTGGATGCGGTGGTCGGCGAGGATCTCGCTGTGCACGTACCCGCGGAGCATGAGCATCGCGAGCAGGGCGACAAGGAGCAGCGACGGAAGCAGATAGCGCATGGGCAGGCGGCGGCGACGCGGCGCCCTGCGGCTGCTGCGTGGGCGGGAGGACATTTACAGGATGCCGCTTTCCGGGGACGAGGCCGATGACGGTCCGGCCGGACTCTGGCTCGGGTCGACGGACGCGACCGGCGACTCGACGGGCGGCGCCGCGACGATCTCGGTGCCGCCCTGGGCCGGGGACTCCGTCGGCTCGACGGGCGGTCCGCTGTCCGACGGGGACGGCTCGCCGGGGCCCGGTGAGCTGGGCTCCTCCGAGGGTCCGGGGCCCGGGTCGGGCGAGTGACCTGGGTCGGGCTTGCCGGGGCCGCCGGACGGCTTCGGGTCGGGCGACTTGCCGGGCTTGTCGTCCGGCTTGGCGCTCTCGCTGCCCTCGGGCCCGGTCGACGAGCCGGCACCCGGCTCGCTGGACGCCGCTCCCGTGCCGGAAGCGCTGGGACCGGCCGTGGCTCCCGTCGACGAGGACGGCTCGGCCGCCGGGTCGGCCGGCAGCGGCGGCGTGTCCACCTTGCCCGCGGGCTTGTCGCGGTCCTGGCCCGTGATGGGCAGCCAGGGAGCGTTCGAGTTTCCGGAGAGCAGCGTCGCCACGATGACCACGGCGTAGACCGCGCAGATCATCCCGACGATCGCGCCGAAGCGGCGGTACCTGCGGTTACGCCGACCCGAGTCGTCCACGAAGACCGGGACTTCCTTGTCGGCCGCGCCGGCGCCCTCGCGCCGCGCAGCGATGAGCTCGTCCAACTGGCGTCCTGCGCCGTCGAGTTGGACCGTTACTTCATTAGGATCGTGAGTCTGCCCAGAAAAGGCATTTTCTCGCCAATGTTCCACCGTACGCACATCCCCCCAAGGACATGAACATGGGTGCACGCACGACGTACCGAGCACTCGTCGTTCGGACCGGGCCCCCACCCGATCCGAGCGCCCCCTTATCACAATGCGCTCGGACGATGAATGTAGCGCACGCGGGTGACAGCCGCGCCCGATCCTCAGTCCGGACTCATCATGATGAGTGCATCTATGCCGGGAATCCAGGCGCCTGAGGGCTTACGGAGCCAGTCGTTCTCCTCCGCGAGCGTGGCCGCCGCCGCACGGAGCGCGTCGATCCCCGGGTGCACGAGCCCCGTCGGCCACACCAGCGACACAGGTGACAGCGGTACGGGGTCGGTCAGGGGCCGCACGACGGAGCCGGCCATGGCCGGAAAGTCCCCCGCGGCGAGCACTGGAGTCCCCGTTTTGGCCATGATCCGCCGGAACTCCTCGACGCCCACGGCGAGCGGCACGGGGGGCGCGACCGCTATCCCGCGCCCCTCGAAGAGCCGCCCGGCCAGGTCGGTCCACTCCGGTGTACGGGGATTGCCCGCGCCCGCGTACACCGTCTCGCCCGCGAGCCGCGCGAGCGGCACGGCGTCCAGGGCGGCGAGGGGATGGTCCTCGGGCAGGACCACCGTCATCGGCTCGTACCGCACGGGCTGCTGCGAGAGGCGCGCCCGCACCGCCGGGTCGAGCCCCGCGTACCGCCCGAACGACGCGTCCAGGCGGCCCGCCGTCATCTCGGCGGCGGCGCCGGTCAGGCCGCTCTCGTAGCGGGCCATCAGCTCGCACTCCGGGGCGAACTCGCGGGCCCGCTCCAGGATGCGCTCGAAGACGAGGCCGGGGCTGTTCACGTCGACGAGCAGCGGCCGCGTCCCCGCTGCCGGGCGGCGCGCGAAGGCAGCGAGCAGTTCGTCCTGCGCATCGAGGACCCGCCGCGCGTACGGCAGCAGCCGCGCACCGTCCGCGGTCAGGGCGACCTGGCGTGTGCTCCGCGCGAACAGCTCGGCGCCCAGCTCGCGTTCGAGGCGGCGGATGTCCCTGCTGAGGGCCTGCTGAGCGACGTAGAGCCGGGCGGCGGCGCGGGTGAAGTGCAGCTCCTCGGCGACGGCGAGGAAGGCGCGCAGCAGCCGGGGCTCCAGGTGGGCGGGGGCCGGCGTGCCGGGCGCGGCTGGCTGGTCGGGCATCCGGCGAACTTACAACGCGGGCGCGTGAATCGGTACGGAGAAGGTGTTGGACCGGGCGCGCGGCCCACGACGACGCTGATCACATGCCCGACGCCATATCCGAGCCCGCCACCGCTCCCCCGGCCTCCACCGCCCCGCCACAGCCCAGCCGCTCCCCGTACGTCCGACTGCTCTCCACCCCCGGCGCGCTCGCCTTCACGCTCGGGAACCTCCTCGCCCGGCTCCCCATGGGCATGTTCAGCGTCAGCGCCGTCATCATGATCGCCGGGGCGCGCGGCTCGTACGCGCTCGCCGGGGCCGTCACCGCGACCGGGATGGCCTCGACCGCGGTCGTCGCCCCGTGGACGGCGCGCCTCGTGGACCGGTACGGGCAGGCCAGGGTCGCCGTGCCCGCCACGGCGGTCGCGGTCTGCGGATCGCTCGCGCTCCTCCTCTGCGTGCACTACGGAGCGCCCGGCTGGACCCTCTTCGCCGCCTACGCGGCGACGGCCACCACGCCCAACACGGGCGGCATGTCACGGGCCCGCTGGGCCCATCTCCTCAAGGGCGACCCGGCCGCCCTGCACACCGCGAACTCCTTCGAACAGGCGGCGGACGAGCTGTGTTTCATGCTCGGCCCGGTGCTCGCCGCCTTCCTGTGCGGCTCGCTGTTCCCGGAGGCCGGCACCCTGATCGGCGCGGTCCTGCTGCTCACCGGTGTACTGGTCTTCGCCGCGCAGCGCGCCACGGAACCGCCCACCCATGGGCGCACGGCCACGAAATCGCCCCTCCGCGCGCGCGGGATGCCCGTTCTCCTGACGTCCTTCCTCGCCACCGGCGCCGTGTTCGGCTCGATGGAGGTGGTCACGATCGCGTTCGCGGACGAGGGCGGCCACAAGGCGGCGGCCGGCGCGGTCCTCGCGCTCCAGGCCGCCGGTTCCTGTGTGGCGGGGCTGGTCTACGGGGCCGTACGGCCCGCAGGTCCCGCGGCGCGGCGCCACCCGTGGTGCGTCGCCGCGATGACCGTCCTGCTGACCCTCCCCCTGCTCGCGGCGCTCACCGGTTCTCTCCTCGTGGTCGCCGGAGCTCTCCTTGTGGCCGGCATGGCGACGGCCCCGACGATGGTCACGGGCATGACGCTGGTCCAGGCCCGCACCCCCGAGGGCCAGTTGAACGAGGGCATGACCCTCGCCGTGACCGGCCTGCTCGGGGGCATCGCCTGCGGCGCGGCGGCGGGCGGCTCCGCGGTGGAGCGCCTCGGCCCCACCGCGGGTTACGCGGTCCCGGCCGCCGCGTCGGCGTGCGCACTCGTACTCGCGCTCATCGGTTACGTACGCAGCGGCGCACGCGACCGTACGTAGTCACCCGCAGCCGTCAGCACACCGCCGGTTTGCGCCACGAGCACTCCAGGTCGCCCTTGCGTTCGGAGACCGGCACGGAGCGCAGGGAGCGCGGCTTCACCGCCACCGCCGCGTCCGCGCCGGACTTCGCGAGCGTCACCACGATCGCGTCCTCAAGGGGCTTCACCGAGTCGACCAGGTAGTTGTTCTGGACGATGCTGTAGACGAGTTCACGTCCCCCGGCGTCCTTCACGTAGCCGGAGAGCGCGGACGCGCCGGTCAGGGAGCCGGTCTTGCCGCGGGCGTTGAGCGCGGCCGGTGTCCTGCACATCCGCGAGCGCAGCGTCCCGCCGACGAACCGGTCCGGGTCGCAGGCCACCGGCAGCGCCTTGTACCAGTCGCCGAACCACGGCTCGGCGCGCACCGCGAGCAGCAGCTTCGCGAGCTGGCCCGCCGGGATGTTGTCCATCCGGGAGAGCCCGGACCCGTCGGCCTGGCGCAGCCGCCCGGTGTCGACGCCGACGCCCTTCAGATAGCCGCTGATCGCCGCGAGCCCGTCGTCCCAGGTTCCCGCGCGGCCGGTCGCCTTCGCGCCCATGGCCTTGGTGAGGATCTCGGCGTGCATGTTGTTGCTCAGCTTCATGAACGGGATCAGCAGGTCCTTCAGGGGCATGGAGTCGTGCGTGGCGAGCCGCACGGCGCCCTTCGGGGTGGCACGCCCGAGCTTCGTGCCGCCCGACACCTTCACGCCGTGCGCGGCGAGCGCGTCACGGAAGACGGAGGCCGCGTAACCGGTGGGCTCCCAGACGGTGACCCACTCCTTCGTGGCACCCCCGTCGACGGGAACCGTGCCGCTGACGGTGACGGTGTTCGTGCCGTGCTGCCGCTCGACGGTGAGGCTGTCGTCACCGCCGGCCGCGACGGTCGTGGCCCGCACGTCGATGTCCACGTAATGAGTGCTCGGCGTGACGGTGATCTTCGGCTTGTCCCCCGCCTTCGCGCCCGGCGTGGCCTCGACGATCACCGTCCCGGTGTCGTAGTCGGTGTCGGGCGCGACGCTCAGGGCGGAGATCTGCGCCGAGTAGTACGAGGACTCGTCGTCGGCGGCCCAGGAGCGGCCGATCCGCTGACGGTCGAACGCGGTGTCGTCGGCGACGAGGCGACCGCTGACCGACCTCACGCCCGAAGCGGCGACCTCGGCGGCGAGTTCGTCGTAGTCCTTGGCCAGGGCGGTCGGGTCGCCGGTGCCGCGCAGATACAGATCGCCGTCGAGGACGCTCCCCCGCCGCCGCCCGTCGCCCAGCACGTCGGTGGTGAACCGGTAGCCGGTGCCGAGGAGTTCCGTCGCGGCGGTCGAGGTGAGGAGCTTGGTGTTGGACGCGGGCATCAGGCGTCCGGTCGGATTGTGCTGGTAGATGATGTCGCCGCTCTTGGCGTCGGCGACGACGACGCTCGCCGCGCCGCCCTCCATGGACGGGTCGCCGAGGATGGTGTCGATGGCCTCGGGGAGGCCGGTGCTGTCGCCGTCGGCACCGGCCGGTGAGCCCCAGGTGAGGCCCGCCGCGAGGGCGACGAGGGCGGGCCAGACGAGGTAACGCCGTTGACGCGCAAGGGGATTGAGGAGTCGTCTCACAGGTCCGTCGGGTCTACTCATGCCTCAGGAGCATCCCCGATCGCGGCGCCCGGGGACAGGGTGCGTCAGCCGAGTCCCCACGAGCGGCCCATCGCGTAGGCCGCGCACAGGTTCACGTCGAGGATGTAGGCGCCCGCGGTCCCGCACTGCGCGGCCCCGCTCCCCGGATCGACGGGCTGCCCGTGCCCCATCCCCGTGATGCTGTACGTCTCCACGGCCGCGCTCCCGTCGGCCCGGCGGAAGACCTGGTGCGGATACCCGGCCACGCTGTCGCTGACGTCGGCGACCTGATCGGTGCCCTGGACGTCGGTCCACTGCTTCATCAGGTCGGTCATGTTCACGGGCTTCACGGTGTAGTCGGCACTGCCCTGGAAGACGGTCAGCCGCGGCCAGGGCCCGGCATACCCGGGCCGCGCCGCTCGCACGCGGTCGCCCCACTGCTGTGCGGTCTGCGTGGCACCCACGTACATGCACACATACGGCGACCCGGCGGCGGCCGCGCACCCGTAGGGCAGCCCGGCGACGACACCTCCGGCGGCGAACTTCTCGGGGTACGCGGCCATCATCACGGAGGTCATGCCGCCGCCGGCGCTCAGCCCGGTGACGTAGACCTTCGCGGGGTCGCCCGAGGCGTCGGTGAGCTGGCGGTCGACCATCTGCGCGACGGAGGCGGCCTCGCCCTGGCCGCGTTCGATGTCGCCGGCCTGGAACCAGTTGAAGCAGGAGGACGCGTTGTTCCCGGACTGCTGCTGCGGCAGCACGACGGAGAAGCCCCACCGGTCGGCGAGCTCGGTCCAGCCGCTGCCGGTGCCGTAGCCGGAGGCGTTCTGCGTGCATCCGTGCAGGGCGACGACGACCGGTCGCCCGGCGGGCAGCCCATCGGGCACGTAGCGGTACATCTTGAGGGCGCCGGGGTTGGTCCCGAAGCCGGTGACTTCCTGGATCGCCGCAGCGGCGTCGGCGCGGGGCGCGGGCAGGAAGACGGAAAGGAGGGTGGCGAGTAGAGCGGCGATGAGGGCCACGAACATGAGACGTGGGGGTGTTGCGGCTCTGGTCGGTGTCATGGGGAGGGACCGTAGAGCCGGGCCGGGACCCCCGATATGGAGCCGGGCCACACAACGACAAAGGCCCGGCTGTGTGTCAGCCGGGCCTTTGTCTCACATGGGGTTTGTGGAGATGGCGGGAATCGAACCCGCGTCCAACGGTGCAGAATCAGGGCTTCTCCGAGCGCAGTTCGCTTCGATTTTCTCAGCCCCGGAGATCACGCGAACAAGTCTCCGACGGGCTCAGCCACTGTTTGATTTCCCACCGAACCCCGTGACCGGGCTCGGCGGTTTAGTTCCCTAGATTATGCCAGGATCCGGGTCGGGAACACCCCCGGGCTGACACCCTTTTAGGGTCCTTCAGTCACTGCTTATTAGGCAGCGAGGGCGAAGGACTGGGAATCGCTCTTGGAATTGGCGATTATTGGTTGCGACATATGGTTTACGAGATCATTGCCGCTTCCTCGGCTCGCTTCCCCTGCTTCGACAGCCGCTGTCGAAACCGATCATCCCCATGTTGATTTTTCAAATCAGGTCTTCCGACCCACACACCCGCTGTGAGGTGCTGATGCCATCGTACGTGACCAACACACGACGGTGCCAGCCTATTCCCGCGGGCCGACCACCTACGCGCCCCGCTGCTTCCGCTTCGCCGCCGCGATGGCGCGGTCCGACTCCCGGCGGTCCTGCTGCTCGCGCAGCGTCTGCCGCTTGTCGTACTCCTTCTTGCCCTTGGCGAGCGCGATCTCGGCCTTCGCCCGGCCGTCCTTGAAGTAGATCGCCAGCGGCACGATCGTGTGCCCGGTCTCCTGGGACTTCGACTCCAGCTTGTCGATCTCCTCGCGGTGCAGGAGCAGCTTGCGCTTGCGGCGCACGGAGTGGTTGGTCCAGGTGCCCTGGCTGTACTCGGGGATGTGGGCGTTGTGCAGCCACGCCTCGTTCCCGTCGATCTGGACGAAGCCGTCGACCAGCGAGGCGCGGCCCTGCCGCAGCGACTTCACCTCGGTGCCGGTCAGGACGATGCCCGCCTCGTACGTGTCGACGATGGCGTAGTCGTGCCGGGCCTTCTTGTTCTGCGCGACGATCTTGCGCTTGCCGTCCTTGTCCTTGCCGGACTTCCCGGACGCGCCCTGCTTGGGCTGTGATTCCTTCGGTACGAACATTCCCTTAGCCATAGTGCAGCCATTTTCGCACTACGAGGGGTCCCCGAGGCCACTCAATACTGTCTCGGCCCGCTGTCGAGCGCCCTCGTCGGCCTCGAGGTCGGGGGTGATGCCCCGGCCGTCGACACCGCGGCCGGTGGGGGTGCGGTAGTGGCCGACGGTCAGCTCGGCGACGGAGCCGTCGGGGAGCCGGCTGGGCATCTGGACCGAACCCTTGCCGAAGGTCTTCGAGCCCACGACGACCGCGCGGCCGCGGTCCTGGAGGGCCCCGGTGAGCAGCTCGGCCGCACTCATCGTGCCGCTGTCGACGAGCACGACCACAGGTCTGGAGGTGTCGCCGCCGCGCTCGGCGTGCAGGGCGCGCTGCCGTCCGCGTACGTCGTACGTCGCCACGAGCCCGCCGTCGAAGAACGCCGACGCCGCGGTGACCGCCTCCGTGACCAGGCCGCCGGAATTGCCGCGCAGGTCGAGGAGGACGCCGTCACCGTGGGGGGCGTCGCGCACGGCGGACCGTACGCGCTCGCCCGAGCCCTTGGTGAAGGCCGCGACCTTGATCAGGACGGTGCCGCCCGGGAGGCGGGAGACGCTGACGGACTCGGTGGCGAGGTTCGCCCGGCGCAGGGTCTCGGTCCACGCGCGCGTGCCGCGCGCCAGGCCGAGGCGGACCGCCGTCCCCGCGTGCTCGCCGCGCAGCAGGGAGACGACCTCGGTGACGGGGCGGCCGTCGACGGGCCGGCCGTCGACGGTGCGGAGCCGGTCGCCGGGGCGCACGCCCGCATGGGCCGCGGGGGACCCGGAACCGACCTTGGAGACCTCAATGCGGCCGTCGGCCGTGCGCCGGGCCCAGAGGCCGACGCCCGTGTACTGGCCGTCGAGCTCCTGCTCGAACTCCTTGTACTCACCCTGCGAGTACACCGCGCCCCAGCGGTCGCCGCTGCGGCTGACGGCCTCCTCGGCAGCCTGCGTAGGGGACTTGCCGTCGGCCATCGCCCCGGCGGCCGCGTCTCTCACGTCCTCGTGTCCGGCGCCGGCGGCCGAACCGGCCGGAAGCTCCTCGGACTTGTGGCCGTCGGCGCTCCACGAACCCGTCGCGACGCCGGTCGCGAGGACGCTCGCGAAGACCAATGTCAGGGCCGCCCCGCGGCCGAAGCGGCGGGGCCGGGAGAACAACTCGGGGCCTGACATGACGGTGAGTCTAGGACAACGCGAAGCGCCGTACGGCTCGTTGAGCCGCACGGCGCCCTGCAACTCCGGGGAGTCTTGTCACACCTTCAGATACTTGCGCAACGCGAAGAAAGCGGCGATCGCGGGCATCAGCAGGCCGATCGCGAGGACGAGCGGCAGCTTGGCCAGGACCGCGTCCCAGCCGATGAAGTTGATCAGGTTCAGCTTCTCGGAGAGCGCCAGACCGTGGTCGATCATGAAGTAGCGGCCCACGAGGAGCATGCCGCAGGCGACCACACCGCCGATGACTCCGGCGACGGCGGCCTCCATGATGAACGGCATCTGGATGTAGAAGCTGGACGCGCCGACCAGGCGCATGATGCCGGTCTCTCTGCGGCGGCTGAACGCCGAGACGCGCACCGTGTTGACGATCAGCATCAGCGCGACGACGAGCATCAGCGCCATCACGGCGAGCGCCGCCCAGTTCATGCCGTTGAGGAGTCCGAAGAGGTTGTCCAGGATGCCCTTCTGGTCCTGCACGGACTGGACCCCGTCACGCCCGTCGAAGGCGGTCGCGACGACCTGGTACTTCTCCGGGTCCTTGAGCTTGATCCGGTACGACTCCTGGAGCTGGTCCGGCGTCAGCGAGCTGGCCAGCGGGGAGTCGCCGAACTGCTCCTTGTAGTGCTTGTACGCCTGGTCCGCCGACTCGTGGGAGACCTTCTCGACGACCGGCATCTTGTCCAGGTCGGAGACGATCTGCTGCTTCTGCTCGGCGGTGACGGCTCCCTTGGCGCACTTCGGGTCCGACTCGGCGTCGCCCTTGTTGCACAGGAAGATCGAGACGTTGACCTTGTCGTACCAGTAGCCCTTCATCGTGCTCACCTGGTCACGCATGAGCAGCGAGCCGCCGAACAGGGCGAGTGAGAGGGCGACCGAGACGATGACCGCGAAGGTCATCGTGAGATTTCGGCGGAGACCGACGCCGATCTCCGACAGGACGAATTGGGCGCGCATGGCGTCTGCTCAGGCCTTTCTCAGTGCTCTGGTGCTCACGGGGCTCAGTGCTGGTAGCCGTAGACGCCGCGCGACTGGTCGCGGACGAGACGGCCCTTCTCCAGCTCGATGACGCGCTTGCGCATCTGGTCCACGATCTGCTGATCGTGGGTGGCCATCACGACGGTCGTCCCGGTGCGGTTGATCCGGTCCAGCAGCTTCATGATGCCGACCGAGGTCTGCGGGTCGAGGTTGCCGGTCGGCTCGTCGGCGATCAGGAGCTTGGGGCGGTTCACGAAGGCGCGGGCGATGGCCACGCGCTGCTGCTCACCACCGGAGAGCTCGCCGGGCATCCGGTCCTCCTTGCCGCCCAGGCCGACGAGGTCGAGCACCTGGGGCACGGACTTGCGGATCTCGCCTCGGGACTTGCCGATGACTTCCTGCGCGAAGGCGACGTTCTCGCCGACGGTCTTGTTGGGCAGGAGCCGGAAGTCCTGGAAGACCGTGCCGAGCTGGCGGCGCATCTGCGGCACCTTCCAGTTGGACAGTCGTGCCAGGTCCTTGCCCAGGACGTGCACCTGGCCGTGGCTGGTGCGCTCCTCGCGCAGGATCAGCCGCAGGAAAGTGGACTTTCCGGAGCCGGAAGATCCCACAAGGAAGACGAATTCGCCGCGCTCGACCTCGAGGGACACATCCCTGAGGGCGGGCCGGGTCTGCTTGGGGTAGGCCTTGGAGACGTTGTCGAATCGGATCACGGGTGCGCCTCGGTGCATCGTGGGCGACGGGGGTAGGTGTGCGTGACCATACGCGAACCGGGCTCCGCGGCGCAGTCGGCGTCCTTGGATGAGCGTTTTGTCCCGTTGATTGCCTGGTCGTGGCCGGGTCATGGCGGGAACGGAACGGGTCCAAAGGGGCAGCATTCGGGGAGGCGCGCCGAAATCCCTGGAAGCTGGCACAGTGGTAGGGGGAACGGTTGCGGTCCCCGGAGCGTTGAGCGGAGAGAATTACGCTGTGGCGGCTCCGCCGCGCGGGAGGAGGAAGAGCGCATGACCTATGACCGGCTGGTGTGCGCGAACTGCGCGGCGCCCGTGAGCGAGGGCCGCTGCCCCGTGTGCCGGGCGAACCGCGAGCGGCTTCAGCAGGAGAGCCCGTTCGCGGGGCTTCACCCGATGGCCCTGATAGCCCTGGTGGCTGTGCTCATCGCGGCGGTGGCGCTCCTCGCGCACCAGACCGTCTAGGACACGAGGAAGGGCCCGGAGCGACGCTCCGGGCCCTTCTCGCGTTACGTGCGGACGTACAGGACGTACGCGCCTACGGCTGCTTAGGCAACCGTGCGGCCGCCGCCGACGAGGCGGGGCAGCAGGCGGAAGCCGATGCCGCCGGCGATCATCGTCGCGGCGCCGATCAGCAGGAACGTGGTCTCGGCGGCGCCGGTCTCGGCCAGCTCACCGCCGGACTTGCCGTTCTGGGCCGGCTGGGCGGCCGGCACGGAGCCGGTGTCCTGCAGGCTGTCCTTGCCCTGGCCCTGCTCGACCGGGTTGTTGCCGCCGTCGGGGTCGGTGTTGCCGTTCCCGCCGCCGTGGTGGCCGCCGCCACCACCGTTGCCGCCGCCGTTCCCGTTACCCGGGTCGGTGGGGTCCTCGGTCGGTGCGGTCGGGTCCTCGGTCGGCTCGGTGGGCTCCTCCGTCGGGTCCGTCGGCTCCGAGGTGGGCGGGTCGGTCGGGTCCTCGGTCGGCGGGTCCGTCGGGTCGGTGGGCGGGTCCGTCGGGAGGTCGGTGGGCGGGTCCGTCGGGTCCTCGTCGCCGCCGATACCGACGCCGACCCCGACACCGTCCTCGCCCGCGTGCACGTTCACGCCGGCGCCCGGAAGGTTGACGCCGATGTCGAGGGCCGAAGCGGCGCCCGCGGCGGTCAGCGACGCACCCGCCGCGATCACCGCACCGGCTGCTATCCGCGCGACACGGATGCGCGTCTTCTTGGTCATCTGCCTGCTACCCCCAGTAGCTAATCGTTGATGGAGCAGCGCGCGGGACGGGGGCTGCCCGGGGGTGGTCGGCCACTGCTGACCCGCCCCCCGGTGCACACGCGTCCCACTGATACGCATGCCACGCGTCAGCCTTCCCAGTTTTCATGTCAGCGTCAAGGTCGTTGCGTACGTGATGCCCGAAATCTAGGGAGTTGACCGACGTACGGACATGTGACTGTGACGTAAAAGGCAACTGCCGCCCGGTGGGCGGCAGTTGCCTTGTCGACAAAGCTGGAAAAGGCCTGAGGTTACTTCTCCTGCTGCTTGCGCCAGCGAATTCCCGCTTCGAGGAAACCGTCGATCTCGCCGTCGAGCACCGACTGCGGATTACCGACCTCGAATTCCGTCCGGAGGTCCTTGACCATCTGGTACGGGTGCAGGACGTACGAACGCATCTGGTTTCCCCAGGAGCTGCCGCCGTCGCCCTTGAGGGCGTCCATCTTGGCCCGCTCCTCCTGACGCTGCCGCTCGAGGAGCTTGGCCTGCAGAACGTTCATGGCCGTCGCCTTGTTCTGGATCTGCGAGCGCTCGTTCTGGCAGGAGACCACGATGCCGGTGGGCAGGTGGGTCAGGCGGACCGCGGAGTCCGTCGTGTTCACGCCCTGGCCGCCGGGGCCCGAGGAGCGGTAGACGTCCACGCGCAGCTCCGACTCGTCGATCTCGACGTGGTCGGTCGTCTCGACGACCGGGAGCACCTCGACGCCCGCGAAGGACGTCTGGCGGCGGCCCTGGTTGTCGAAGGGCGAGATACGGACCAGGCGGTGCGTGCCCTGCTCGACCGAGAGCGTCCCGTACGCGTACGGGATCTGCACGGCGAAGGTGGTCGACTTGATGCCGGCCTCTTCCGCGTACGACGTCTCGTAGACCTCGGTCTTGTAGCCGTGGCGCTCGGCCCAGCGCAGGTACATGCGCTGGAGCTGCTCGGCGAAGTCCGCGGCGTCGACGCCGCCCGCCTCGGCGCGAATGTTGACCAGCGCCTCACGGGAGTCGTACTCACCGGACAGGAGGGTGCGGACCTCCATCTCGTCCAGCGCCTTCTTGACGGAGGTCATCTCGGACTCGGCCTCGGCACGGGTGTCCGGGTCGTCCTCCTCCTCGGCCATCTCGAAGAGCACGCTCAGGTCGTCGATCCTGCCGCGCAGGGTCTCCGCCTTGCGCACCTCGGCCTGGAGGTGACTCAGCTTGCTGGTGATCTTCTGTGCCGCGTCGGGGTCGTCCCACAGGGACGGTGCGGCCGCCTGCTCCTCGAGCACGGCGATATCTGCCCTCAGCTTGTCGAGGTCCAGGACGGCCTCGATCGACTCCATGGTCGAGGAGAGGGACTTGAGCTCTTCGGATACGTCGACGACTGCCACGACACCAGCGTAACGGCTGGGGCAAGTGCTCCGGTCCTGGTGGCCGCGGGGCCGGGTCCGGGCGCTCTGCCGGGCCGTCTCAGGGGGAGGCGGGGGCCGACTGTCCGGGGTCCTTGCCGGGGGTGGCGTCCGCGTCGTCGCCGCCCACGGCCGCCCACGTGCCGATG
Source organism: Streptomyces sp. NBC_01003 (assembly GCF_045162695.1). Lineage (NCBI taxonomy): Bacteria > Bacillati > Actinomycetota > Actinomycetes > Kitasatosporales > Streptomycetaceae > Streptomyces > Streptomyces sp. NBC_01003. The sequence goes on along the minus strand of NZ_CP108707.1, from coordinate 6,155,496 downwards.
CCGGCCGCCGCCACCAGGACGGCTCCGGCGACGCCGAGGGTGATCCTGCGGCGGCGGGCGGAGGCGCGGTGGCGGGCCGAGCCGGGGCGGGGTGCGCCGGCCGCGCGGGGGCGCGGGCGGTGCCGCGGGCGCCGCCCGCCAGCTCGTCGGGGGCCGGGACGCGCATCGACGTGTGCGTGTCCCTGTTCGAGTCGGCCGGGGTCGCGCCGGGGACCAGGGGGACGGCGCCGCGGCGGGCGGCGGGCGCCTCGGGCGCGGCCGGGGCGGCCTCCGGCTCCGGGTCGGGCTCGGTGTCCGGCTCGTCCACGTCGAGGGGCGCCATCCCGGCGAGCTGGGGCAGCTGCTCGCGCAGGCGGGCTCCCAGCTCCGAGGCGCGCAGACGGGACGCGGGCGCCTTCGCCAGGCACTGGACGAGGAGCTGCCACAGCTCGTCGGGGATGCCGGGCAGCGGGACGACCGTCTCCGTGACGTGCCGGCGCAGGATCGCGCCGGGGTGGCCGCCGCCGAAGGGCGTGAAGCCGGCGAGCAGCTCGTACAGGACCGTCGCCAGGGCGTAGATGTCGACGGCGGCGCGCGGCGGGAGGCCCTCGATGAGTTCGGGGGCGAGGTAGTCCGGGGTGCCGATGATCTTCGTGGCGCGGGTGCGGCGCGGGGAGTCGATGAGCTTGGCGACGCCGAAGTCGGTCAGGAGCGCCGGGTGGGAGCCGCCGGGGCCGAGGGGGCCCTGCATGTCCAGGAGGACGTTCTCCGGCTTCACGTCGCGGTGCACGATCCCGGCGGCGTGCGCGGCGGCGAGGCCGTCCGCGATGTCGGCGACGATGGCGACCGCGGCCTCGGGGGCCAGGCGCCGCTCGCGGTCGAGGCGGGTGCGCAGGTCGGTGCCGCGTACGAGGTCCATGACCAGGGCGAGGTCGTTCCCGTCGACCACCAGGTCACGGACGCCGACCACGCGCGGGTGGTCCAGGCTGAGCAGGGCCGTGCGCTCCTGGACGAAGCGGCCCACGAGCTCCTGGTCGGAGGCCAGGTCCTCACGCAACAGCTTGATGGCGACGGGCCCCTCGGGTCCCTCGCCCAGCCACACCGTGCCGGCGCTGCCGCGTCCCAGGATCTGGTTCGCGGTGTACCGGCTGCCGATCTTCCGTGCCAAGACTGCTCCTACAGACGCGTGTTGGCGCCCAAGCTACGCGGCTCGGACGCCAAGCATCACATCCACGGGGGAAATCACCCCCGGAAGTCGACAAATCTCCAACCTCACGGCTGAAGCGGGGCCGTGGGGCGTTTTTCAGTTGCCGGAACCCGCTAGGCGCCGGACCCGCCGCTGCCCGAGCCCCCGCCACCGAGGTCGCCGACCCAGTCGGAGACCGTGTGGTACCAGGACGAGAGCTGGCCCCAGTAGGACTTGCCCGTGCCGATCCAGTCCTGGAGCGGGGTGAACTCCCAGACGAGCCAGCTCACCACGAACAGCATGACGATCATGAAGAGGCAGCCCTTGAGGCAGCCGAGCCCCGGGATCTTCATCCGGTTCGCACTGCGCTGCCTCGGCTGCCGCGGCTCACGCTGCGGCGCCTGCGGCTGCGGCTGGCGGGGCTGCTGCGGCGGCGCGTACTGCTGCTGCTGGGGCTGCGGCGCGTACTGCTGCTGCTGGGGGTGCGGCTGCTGCCGGCGGGGCTGCTGGGGCGCGTACTGCTGCTGCGGCTGCTGGGGCGGCTGCTGCGGGCGCCCCTGCTGGCGCTGCGGCCGGCGGCGCAGCGGGTCTTCGTTCGGGTTCAGGTACTGGACCTGCGTCTGCTCGTTGCGGTCGCGGGCCGCCCGCATCTGGTTCTGCCAGGGGTGCGGGTCGTCCGGGTTCGCGCCCGGCTGGTGCGGCGGGACCGGCGGCATGACGGCCGTCGGGTCGGCGGCGCCCCGGTTCGGCAGGACCGAGGTGGGGTCGGCGTCGCCGGTGCCGGTGGACTGCATGACGCTCGTCGCCGCGTTCGGGTCGTACGAGCCGGCGTTGCTGGGCAGGACCTGCGTCGGGTCGGCCGCGCCGGGCACGCCCGGCACCTGCGCGGGCGCCGGGTCCGGCATCAGGAGGGCGCCGACGCCCTCGGCCGCCGCGATCTGCGCGGAGTTCGCGTGCACGCCGATGCCCTCGGCGACGGCGCGCAGGCCGCGGGCGAGGTTCTCGGCGCTGGGGCGCTCCTCGGGGTTCTTGCGCAGGCAGCGCTCTATGACCGTCCACAGCGGGTCGGGCACGGTGGACGGGCGGCGCGGTTCGGCGCTCAGGTGCTGGTGCAGGACCTCGAGCGCGGAGCCGCCGGAGAACGGGGGCCGGCCGGTGACCAACTCGTACAGCAGGATTCCGGCGCCGTAGATGTCCACCGCGCTGGTCTGCGGGCGGCCCTCGGCGGACTCCGGCGCGACGTACGCGGGCGTGCCGACGAACTCGTGGGTGCGGGTCAGGCCCGGGGAGTCGGCGAGGCGGGCGATGCCGAAGTCGGTGAGCATGGGATGCATCTCACCGCCGTCCTGCTTCAGCAGGACGTTCGCCGGCTTCAGGTCGCGGTGCACGACGCCGTCCGCGTGGCTCGCCGCGAGCGCGTCCGCGACCTGGGCGGTCAGCAAGGACGCGGCCACCGGGGAGAAGGGGCCGTTCTCGCGGAGGTAGCGGTGCAGGTCGGGGCCGTCGACCAGGTCCATGACGAGGGCGAGGAGCTCGCCCTCGACGACCAGGTCGCGGGTGCGCACGATGTTGGGGTGCGTCAGGCGGAGCAGCACGGAGCGCTCGCGCAGGAAGCGCATCACGACATCCGCGTCGTTGGCGAGCTCCTCCTTGAGGACCTTGATCGCCACGGTCTCGCCGGGCTGCCCGGCGACGGCCGCCTCGGCCCCCGCGGTCTCCCGCTGGCGGGCCCGCCAGACGGTGCCCGTGGCGCCGCGTCCGAGCGGCTCCTCGAGCAGGTATTTACTGCCTACCGGCCGCACGTCATGCGCTCCCTGCTTGCTGCGTACTGGCGTACTGCTTGGTCTTGCTCGTTCTTGGGTGTTCCGACCCACTGTAGTGCCGTCGAACAACCCACTGTCTGTTGATCTTCCGCGACTCCCCGCCCGCCACAGCCGCGTTCGACGGAAAGACGCTCGGGGTGGGCTGTTGGTTGCCGCCGGCAAGGGGGTGAGCGGTCCCAAGCGGCATCATGCAGGCACTTTTGCGGGCAGAGCCGACCAATCAAGATCACTTACGGGTGGCCGACGGGCGTGTTGTCGGTGGCAAGTGCGAGGATGCCTCTCGTACTGGCCTACGTGCCCGTTGTGCGGTGGGGGATCTGCGGTGGGGTGACCGCGGTGCAGCCCCTTCCCGGGCGCCCGCGCAGAAGGGACCGCTGACGCGATGCAGATCCGGCTGACCGTCGTAGACCCCCTGGGGACGCGCCCCGACCCGCAAGACCGCGCGGCGTCGTGCGACGTGCTGGTGACCGCCCCGGCGGGCACCGCGCTCGCCGCGGTGGCCTCCGCCCTGGTGACGGCCGTCGCGGGCGGCGAGGGCACGGCGATTCTCTATGCGGGACCCGAGCGGCTCGACGGGCAGCGCTGCACGCTGGGCGAGCCGCCGCTGACCGACGGGGCCGTGCTGTCCCTGGGTGTTCCCGCCGAGCCGGGACCCGAGATCGAGGGCGCGACGGCGCAGCTCCATGTGGTGGCGGGGCCCGACGCGGGTGGTGTGCATCTGCTGCACGGCGGCGAGATCCGCGTGGGCCGCTCCGCGGACGCCGATGTCGCGCTCGACGACCCCGATGTGTCCCGGATGCACTGCGCTGTGACGCTCGGCACGGACGGCCGGGTGACGGTCACGGACCTGGGCTCGACGAACGGGACGACGGTCGACGGCAGCCCTGTCGGCGACCGCCCCGCGCGGCTCGCCCCCGGCGCGCTCCTGCGGCTCGGCGAGTCCACGCTGCGGCTGGCCCCCGAGGGCGCCGCGGGTTCCTCGTCTTTCACTGGTTCCTCAGGTTCTCCGGGGCCCGTGCTGCGGACGGCGCCCGACGGCGAGGGCCACGTGCGCGTGACGGCCCCGGACGCGGGCGACTCCGAAGCCCCCTCCTCCCAGCCCGGTCTCGCGGGCGAGACCCGGCACGCGTACGGGCCCGCCGCGCTCGCCGCCGGATCCGGCCCCGTCGTGCCCGAGCAGGCCGGGCCGCCCGCCGCCGAGAGCACGCCGACCATCACCCCCGCGCGCGGGACACCCGTGCCGCGCGAGCAGCGCAGGCGCGGCGGGCTCGGCGCCTGGGCGCGGCGCCTGGCCGGCGGGCGTACGGGCGAGGACGTGTCCCCGTACGACACCGGCGCCCACCACGGCCCGCCGCCGCACGTCCCCGAGACCTTCGCCCCCTCCTCCAGGGGATCCTCCGAGTCCTGGCCCGACGCGGCCGCGCTGCTGCTCACCGCGCTCGGCCCGGGGCCACGGCTCTGGGAGCGCGGCCCCGAGCACCCCGAGGCGCTCGCGGTGCGGCTCGGCACGGACGACCGGACGGCCCCGGACCGCACAGGGCTGCTGCCCGGCGTCCCGGTGACGGTGGGGCTGCGGGAGGCGGGCGCGCTCGGTCTCGCCGGGCCGCGGGCGCGGCTGTCGGGCGTGGCCCGTTCCGTCGTCGCGCAGCTCGCGGCGCTGCACTCGCCGGACGCCCTGGAGATCGTCCTGGTCAGCACGGACCGGTCGCGCAGCGTCCAGGACCGGGCCGCCGAGTGGTCCTGGCTCGGCTGGCTCCCCCATCTGCGTCCCGCGCACGGCCAGGACTGCCGGCTCCTCCTGGCGTACGACCGCGAGCAGGCCGTGGCCCGCACGGGCGAGCTCCTGCGCCGCCTCGACGACCACATCGCCGACGAGTCACGCCACCCGGACACCGGGACGACGGCCGCCCGCGCCGGGCAGCAGCCGGCCGGCTTCGGCCCCATGGTGCCGAGGTCCCGTTCGGGTGAAGCCGCAGACGCCGGCGAGCGCGGTGGCCGGATGCCCGGGCCGTACGGGCACGAGGGCGCGGGGAGCCGGCCGGGCGACACCCCGGCGGACGGCCACGCCGATTTCAGGCCCACCGCCGACCGGGACGGCCGCACGACGGACCACCCCGCCGGGCACCCCGCCGCCGAGGAGACCTGGCCGCCCCAGGGCCCCGGCGCCGGGCACCGCTGGACCGGCCCGCTGACCGTCCTCGTCGTCGACGGGGACCCGGGATCGGCCGGGCTGCGCGAGGCCACCGTGCGGCTCGCGACGGAAGGCGGCCGGGCCGGGATCCATGTCATCTGTCTCGCCGAGGCCCCCGCGTCCTCGCCCGCGTCGCCGGTCACGCAGACCTATGAAATGGCGTGCGCCGTGTCGCCCGCGTTCAAGTCGTGCGGCGCCGTCGCGCTGCTCAGCGGTGATGTGGCGACGGCGCTGCGGCTGATGCGGACGTCGCACGGCCAGGTCGTCGGGCACGGCACGGTCGCCGCGATCGACGCGGTGTCGGTGGCCTGGGCCGAGCGCTTCGCGCGGGCCCTCGCCCCCTTGCGCACCGACAGCGGCCCCAGCGAGCCGCACCCCAGAGTCTCCGCACCGCTGCCCCAAATCGCCCGCCTCCTGGACGAGTTGGGGCTCGCGCGGGCCACGCCCGCTTCCCTGATGGCCCGCTGGGCCGCCGCCGGGGACGACACGGAGGCGCTCGGCGGGCGCGCGTGGGCCGTGCTCGGCGCCGGACCGCGCGGACCGGTCGTCGTGGACCTGGCCGCCGAGGGCCCCCATCTGCTGATCGAGGGCCCGGCGGGCAGTGGCCGTACGGAGCTGCTGCGCTCGATCGCCGCGTCGCTCGCGGCGGCCGAGCGTCCTGACCGGCTCGGGCTCGTCCTCGTCGACGGGCGGGACGGTACCGGCGGCGCCGACCGGGGCGACGGACTGCGCGTCTGCACGGACCTGCCGCACGTCACGACCCATCTGGCCGCCAACGATCCGGTGCGCATGCGGGAGTTCGCCCAGTCGCTCGCCGCCGAGCTGAAGCGCCGCGCCGAGCTGCTCGGGCGCCGGCACTTCGCCGAGTGGCACACCCAGCGCGAGGTCTCGGGTCGGATGGTCGCCCAGCGCCCCGCGCCGACCCGCACGGCCGACCAGGGCGCCGGGGACCTGGACACGCCGCCCAGTTCGACCCTGCGCCTGCGGCCCGCCGCCGCCCGCAAGGAGGCCGATCCGGCCCCGCCCCTGCCCCGTCTCGTGGTCCTGGTGGACGACCTGGACGCGCTGCTCTCACCCCCGCTCGGCTCGCCGGGGCGGCCCGCCGCGGGATCGGTCGTACGGGCCCTGGAGGCCGTCGTCCGGGACGGTGAGCGCCTGGGGGTGCATCTGGTCGCGGCCCGCGCGTCCGCTTCCGAGCCGGCGTGGGGCGTGGCGCTGCGGGTCGTGCTCGACGCCCCGTCGGCCGGTCCCGACGACCCGGCGCCCGGCCGCGGCCGGCTCTCCGGCGCCGACGGACGCGAGCTGGCGTTCCAGGCGGGCCGGGTCACGGGGCGCATCCCCCGTACGGCCACGCAGCGGCCCACGGTGGTGCAGCTCGACTGGACGCGGATGGGCGACCCGCCGACCCGGCGCCCCGTGAGGGAGCTGGGGAACGGGCCGACCGATCTCGCCCTGCTGGCCAGCGCGCTGGAGCGGGCCGCCCGTTCCGTCGCGGCGCAGGAGGTGCCGTCGCTTCTGTGACGGGACCTCCGGCAGGACGGCCCGGAAATTTCCGACTCCCCATGTTCGAGGCCGACATCACGACCCCGTCACGATCTTGGAGCTGACACCGCAGGCGCCCTTGCCTGTCCTCCCTGGCCGGGCGTAGAACCAGACGCCACGGGACAGCGCACATACGTACGTTCAGCGTTCGGTGCGTACGTTCAGCGTTCGGGACGAGAACGGGGCAGCGATGCGCAGCATTCGTACACGCACGACATCAAGGGCGTCGAGGACGTCCGGGGCCGCGAAAGCCGCAGCGGCAGCTCTGACCGCGGGCGCCCTCGCGCTGACACTGACCGCCTGTGGCGGCGGGGACGGCAAGGACAAGAGCGGCAAGGACACGAGCGGCGGCGGCGAGAGCAGCAGCGCCTCCGTCAAGCTGCCCAAGCTCGACGGGCAGACCCTGGAGGTCGCGGCCGTCTGGACCGGGCCGGAGCAGGACAACTTCACCAAGGTCCTCAAAGAGTTCGAGAAGCGCACCGGCGCCAAGGTCAACTTCGTGCCGACGGGCAACAACACCGCCACGTTCCTCAGTACGAAGATCGAGGGCGGCAAGCCGCCGGACGTGGCGTTCCTGCCGCAGGTCGGCGTGCTGCACCAGTTCGCCGACAAGGGCTGGATCAAGCCGCTGGGCAGTGACGCGCAGGCCCAGGTCGACAAGAACTTCTCGGCCGGGTGGAAGAACCTCGGGGCGTACAAGGGCAAGCAGTACGGCGTCTATGTGAAGGCCGCCAACAAGTCGCTGGTCTGGTACAACACCGCCGCGTTCGAGGCGGCCGGGATCTCCAAGACCCCGAAGACGTGGGACGACTTCCTGTCCACCGCGCAGACGCTGTCCGACGCCGGCTCCCCCGCCGTCTCCATCGGCGGCGCGGACGGCTGGACGCTCACCGACTGGTTCGAGAACATCTATCTCTCCCAGGCGGGCCCGGAGAAGTACGACCAGCTCGCCACCCACAAGATCAAGTGGACGGACCCCTCCGTGAAGGAGGCGCTGACCACGCTCGCCGAGCTGTGGGGCAAGGACGACCTGATCGCGGGCGGCCGCAAGGGCGCGCTCGCCACGGAGTTCCCGAAGTCCGTCACGCAGACGTTCTCCGGTGACACCCCTGCGGCGATGGTCTACGAGGGCGACTTCGTGACCGCCAACATCAACGCCGACACCAAGGCCAAGGTCGGCACGGACGCCAAGGTCTTCCCGTTCCCGGCGGTCGGCGACAAGGCCCCCGTGGTCAGCGGCGGCGACGTGGCGGTGGCGCTCAAGGGCGGCGAGGGCGCCCAGGCGCTCGTCACGTTCCTCTCCTCGACCGACGCGGCCGAGATCTGGGCGGCGCAGGGCGGCTACATCTCCCCCAACAAGGAGATGGACACCGCCAAGTACAAGGACGCGGTCACCCGGGACATCGCGAAGGCGCTGCTCGCGGCGGGCGACGACTTCCGCTTCGACATGTCCGACCAGGCGCCCGCGGCGTTCGGCGGCACGCAGGGCGTCGGCGAGTGGAAGGGCCTCCAGGACTTCCTGAAGAACCCGAAGGACGTCGCCGGGACCCAGCGCCAACTCGAGGCCGACGCCGCCAAGGCGTACAAGAACGGCTGACGGCGCGGTATGTCGTCCTCCGTGGCGAAGGCGGGGGGCGCCGGCGCACTGCCGCCGGCGCCGTCCGGAACACCGCGCAAGAGCGTGATCGGGACCCGGCCGTGGGTGGCGGCGCTGTTTCTGCTGCCCGCGCTCGTCCTGCTCGGCGCGCTCGTGGTCTACCCGATCGGGTACTCGGTCTGGCGCAGCCTCTACGACTCCGGCGGCTCGGAATTCGTCGGCCTCGACAACTACAGCGACATCTTCCGCGACCACCAGACGCTGATCGCGGTCAGGAACACGGCAATCTGGGTGGCCGTGGCGCCGGCCCTGTGCACGGCGCTCGGCCTGATCTTCGCGGTGCTGACCGAACGGGTGCGCTGGGGCACCGCGTTCAAGCTGATCGTCTTCATGCCGATGGCGATCTCGATGCTGGCGGCGGGCATCATCTTCCGCCTGGTCTACGAGCAGGACCCGAACCAGGGCGCGGCCAACGCGATCGTGACGTCCGTGCACGACGCGTTCGCCGACGCCTCCGTGTACCCCAAGGCGCGCCCTGCCATCGGCAGCGACCTCAAGGCGTCCGGCGGCGGTTCGTTCACGACGAAGCAGACAGCTCAGGCCGGTACCCCGGCGTTCCTGCCGCTCGTCGGTATCGCACCCGACAAGGTGCCCGGCAACCCGCAGAACGCCAAGCCGGCGAGCGCCGGGGGCGACAAGGTCACCGGGACGGTCTGGCTGGACTTCAAGCTCGGCGGAGGCGGCGAGAAGGGCGCGGTCGACGCGGGCGAGAAGGCCCTGAAGGGCGTCAAGGTGGAGGCGGTGAAGGGCGGCAAGGTCGTCGCGTCCGCCACCAGCGGCGACGACGGCACCTTCACCCTGCCCAAGTCGGCCGACGGAGCCCAACTCCGGCTCCCGGGCTCGAACTTCGCGACCGCCTACAACGGCGTCGAGTGGCTCGGACCGACCCTGGTGACGCCGTCGATCATCGGCGCGTACGCCTGGATGTGGGCCGGCTTCGCGATGGTCCTGATCGCGGCCGGGCTCGCGGGCATCGACCGTAACCTCCTGGAGGCGGCGCGCGTCGACGGGGCGAACGAGTGGCAGGTGTTCCGCAAGGTCACCGTGCCGCTGCTCGCGCCGGTCCTCACCGTCGTCCTGGTCACGCTGATGATCAACGTGATGAAGATCTTCGACCTGATCTACATCATCGCGCCGCAGCCCTCCCAGGACGACGCCAACGTCCTGGCCCTCCAGCTGTTCCTGTCCGCGTTCGGCGGCCAGGGGAACTTCGGCGCGGGCAGCGCGATCGGCGTGCTGCTCCTGCTGCTCGTCCTCCCGGTGATGTGGGTCAACATCCGCCGGCTGCGGAAGGAGCGTCAGCGGTGACCGCACTCGACACGTCCGTGCGCGCCAAGCGTTCGCTCGCCGCCCGGATCGCGAGCGGCGCGGCGGGTGGGGCGCTGCGTGCCTTCCTGCTCGTGGTCGGCCTGTTCTGGCTGGTGCCGACCTTCGGGCTGCTGGTCTCCTCGTTCCGCGATCCGACGGACATCGCCGCGTCGGGCTGGTGGAAGGTCTTCACCGCCCCGGCCCAGCTGACGACCAAGAGCTATCAGACGCTCCTGGAGAAGGACGAGATCACCCACGCCCTGTTCAACACGATCTGGATCACGGTCCCGGCGACGCTCCTCGTCGTGATCATCGGGTCGATGGCCGGATACGCCTTCGCCTGCATGGACTTCAAGGGCCGAGACGGCTGGTTCATGGCGGTCGTCGGGCTGCTCGTGGTGCCGGTGCAGGTGGCGCTGATCCCGCTGTCCGAACTCTTCGGGAAGATCGGTATCTTCGGCAGCATCATCGGCGTCATCCTGTTCCACGTCGGCTTCGGGCTGCCGTTCGCGATCTTCCTGCTGCGCAACTTCTTCGCGGAGATCCCCCGTGAACTCCTGGAAGCGGCACGGCTCGACGGCGCGGGAGAGGCGCGGCTCTTCGCGACGGTGGTCCTGCCGCTCGGCGGCCCGGCCATCGCGTCGCTCGGCATCTTCCAGTTCCTGTGGGTGTGGAACGACATGCTGGTCGCGCTGATCTTCTCCGACTCCGGCTCGCAGCCGCTGACGGTCGCGCTCCAGCAGCAGGTGCGGCAGTTCAGCGGGAACATCGAGATCCTGGCGCCCGGCGCCTTCATCTCGATGGTGATCCCGCTGGCCGTGTTCTTCGCCTTCCAGCGGCAATTCGTGTCCGGTGTGATGGCAGGAGCGGTGAAATAGCCGCATCCGCAGGCGATTTGAGGGGCGGACCGGTCACGGTTCGCCCCTCTTCGGCTACCGAGGGGTCCCTCGTATGCCACATCTGGCGTAACCGGATCACTCCATCGGCCGTTGCCGGGCAGTATGCCCGTGCCGACCCATGGATGCGTCTTGCCCCGGTTCAGTGTCATCGTCCCCGTGTACAAGGTGCAGGCCTACCTGCACGCGTGCCTCGAATCCGTCCTGGAACAGTCATGTTCCGATCTTGAGGTGATCGCGGTCGACGACTGCTCGCCGGACGCGAGCGGCGCGATCGCCGACGAGTTCGCGGCGCGGGACAAGCGGGTGCGGACGGTGCGTCTGCCGGAGAACGTGGGTCTTGGCCGTGCCCGCAACGCCGGTCTCGAACACGCCACCGGGGACTACGTCCTCTTCCTCGACAGCGACGACACCCTCACGCCGGGCGCGCTCCAGGCGATCACGGACCGCATCGAGGAGACCGGCGGCCCCGACGTCCTGGTCTACGACTACGCCCGCACGTACTGGACGGGCGAGGCCGTGCGCAACCAGTACGCGGACCGTCTCACACAGGACGGACCGGCGCCGTTCGCGCTCGCCGACCGGCCCGAGATCCTCCAACTCCTCATGGTGGTCTGGAACAAGGCGTACCGGCGCGCCTTCATCGAGGAGCAGGGCTTCGCCTTCCCGCCCGGCTACTACGAGGACACCCCCTGGACCTATCCGGTCCTGATGTCGGCGCGGACGATCGCCACCCTCGACCGGGTCTGCGTCCACTACCGCCAGCGCCGCCGGGGCAACATCCTGGGCACCACGTCCCACGAGCACTTCGACGTCTTCGACCAGTACGACCGTGTCTTCGCGTTCCTCGACGCTCACCCCGACCTCGCGGACGCGTGGCGCCCGTTGCTGTTCCGGCGGATGGTCGAGCACTTCGCCACGGTGTTCACGAACCCGGACCGGCTGGCGCGCGGCGCCCGCCCCGACTTCCTGCGCAGGGCCCGCGCGCACTACCGCCGTTACCGCGTCCCGGGCGCGTCCGTCGCCGCCCGCGACCGCCTCCGGCACGGCCTGGTGCGGCTCGGTTCGCACCGCACGTACCGGTCGCTGGCCGCGGCGATGCGTCTCGTGCGGCGGGTCCGGGGGTTCACGGGCCGGCTGCGGCGTACGGCCCGGGCGGCCGTCCTCCAGGCGCACTACCGCGTGCAGCTGCGGCTCCCGGTGCGCGCGGACCGGGCCGTGTTCTCCAGCTACTGGGGGCGCGGCTACGGCTGCAACCCGGGGGCCCTGGAAGCCGCGTTCCGCGCGTACGCGCCGCATGTCGCCACCGCGTGGATCGCCGGGCCCGAGCACCACCACACCCTGCCGTCCGGCACCCGCGCCCTGAGTCCCGGGACCGCCGCCTACTGGACGGCGCTGGCCCGCTCCAAGTACCTGGTCAACAACGTCGACTTCGACCGCAGGCTGGTCAAGCGCCCCGGCCAGGTCGTGATCCAGACGCAGCACGGCACGCCCCTGAAGAAGATGGGCCTCGACCTCCAGGACCACCCGGCGGCGGCCCGCGGCCAGGACTTCGACCAGCTCCTGCGCTCCGTCGACACCTGGGACTACGTCCTGTCCGCCAACCGGCACTCCACCCTCGTGTGGGAGCGCGTCTACCCGTCCGCGTACACGACGCTGGAGTACGGGTATCCGCGCAACGACGCCTTCCACCGGGCGAGTTCGCGGGACATGGCCCGCATCCGCGAGAGCCTCGGCATCCCGGAGGGCACGACGGCGATCCTGTACGCGCCCACCCACCGCGACTACCGCCGCACCCAGCGCTGCGCTCTCGACCTGGAGCGGGTGCTGCGCCGGCTCGGCACGGACTTCGTCGTCCTGACCCGCGCCCACCCGCTGCACCAGACACCTTTCGAGCAGGGCACCGGCCGTGTCGTCGACGTCTCCGGCCATCCGAGCGTCGAGTCGCTGTGCCTTGCGGCGGACGCGCTCGTCACCGACTACTCGTCCCTGATGTTCGACTACGCCAACCTCGACCGGCCCATCGTGATCCACGCCGACGACTGGGAGGCGTACGAGGCGTCGCGCGGCACGTACTTCGACCTGCGCACGTCCCCGCCCGGCGCCGTCGCCCGCAGCGAGGACGAGCTGATCGACATCTTCGCGACGGGGCACTGGCGCGGCTCGCGCTCGGCGCAGCTGCGGGCCGCGTTCCGCGAGCGCTTCTGCCCGTACGACGACGGGCGGGCGGCCGAGCGGGTCGTGCGGCACGTCGTGCTCGGCGAGGACGAGGAGGCGCGGTCCGTGCGCGAGGTGCCGCTCGCCGGGCCGCGCCAGGAGCCCGCGGGTGAACGGGTCGGCCCGCGCGCCTGAGCACGGAAGGCGCGGGGCCGGGCCTCACCGCTCCAACAGGTCGAACAGCTCCTCCCAGCGTTCCAGGACGCGCTCCTCGGAGAACCGCTGCACATTGACCCTGGCCCGCTCCCCCATCGCGTCCCGCAGTCGCGGGTTGCCGGTGAGGCGCAGGAGGCGGTCGGCGAGGGCGGCGGTGTCGCCGGGAGGCGCGAGGAGGCCGTCCTCGCCGTCGCGCACGATCTCCCGCACCCCGGGCGCGCAGTCGAACGCGGCGCACGGCACGGCGCTCGCCATGGCCTCCATCAGCGCGAGGGGGAAACCCTCGCCGCGCGACGACTGGACGAACACGGCGCTCCCGGCGAGCGCCCCCGCCACGTCGTCCGTGCGGCCCATCCACTCCACCGAGCCGTCGAGGCCCAGCTCGGTGCACTGGCGCCGCAGGTCCGGCTCGTCGGTCCCGGCACCGTAGATCCGCAGGGTCCAGCCGGGCCGGCGCGGGGCGACCTCGGCCCAGGTGTCGACGAGCATGTCGATGCCCTTCTGGTCGGCGAGGCGGCCGATGCTGCACACGACCTTCGCGGTGCGCGGCGAGGGGATCTCGGGCAGGTGGGCGAGGGCGTTCGGCATGGCGCCGACGTTGTGCATGCCGTCGGCGATCCAGTCGTCGGCGTCCTCCTGGGTGAGGGCGAGCCAGCGGTCGGCGGACGGGTAGTTCCGCTTGACGGACCGGTAGCGGTGGCAGGCCCGCGTATAGGCGTACGACTCGTGGCTCATGCCGATGATCCGCAGGCCCGCGGTGTCCGCCTCGCGCAGCCATTCCATGGGCCACACCTGGGTCACGACGGCTACGGCGCCGGGGCGGGCGGCGCGGAAGAGCTCCGAGAGGCGGGCGACGGCGCGCCCCCTCTCCGCGAGGCGTGCGGCTTCGCGGCGGTGCGCGGCGGGGTTGAGGCGGGCGAGGCCGCGCACGGGGCGCGGGGTCGGGGGGTGGGCGCGGTAGAGGCTTGTCACGTCGTAGCCGAGGTCGGCGGGGAGGGTGAGCTTGAGCTCCGCCTCGTGGACGCCGATGACGTGGACGCGGTGGCCCGCGCGCTGGAAGAGGCGGGCCATCTGGTGGGTCCAGGCGGTGACGCCGCCCAGTTCGTCGACGGTGTTGGCGACGAGGAAGAGGTCGCGGCCCGTGCGCGGGGCGGTCGCGGTGGTCGATGCGGTCATGCTCAGCCCTTCTTCCCTTGGATGAGGTCGGCGGCCGCGCGGGCGGCGCCGCCGTCGTCGTAGGAGCCGAAGTCGGCGGCGAACGCGCGGCGCGCGGCCTGCCACTCGCCGTCGGCCGCCTTGAGCCCGTCGAGGGTCCGCAGCAGCTCCTCCTGCGTCTCGACGACGGGCCCGGCAGCGGTCGTCCGCAGGTCGAAGTAGGTGCCGCGGTCGGCCGCGTAGGCATCGAGGTCCGGCGCGAAGTGGACGAGGGGCCGGTCGAGAAGGGCGTAGTCGAACATGATCGACGAGTAGTCGGTGATCAACACGTCGGCGAGGACGAGGAGTTCACTCACGTCGTGGTGGCCGGAGACGTCGATGACGGTGCCGGGCGGGGTGACGGGCAGGCTCGCCGCCTCCGTGTAGTGGGCGCGCACGAGCAGGACGTGCGTGTCGCCGAAGCGCTCGGCGAATTCCCGTACATCGAGCGGCAGTTGGACGGCCCGCCCCTTCTTCGGTACGCCGCGGAACGTGGGGGCGTACAGCACCACCGTGCGGTGGTCCGGGATGCCGAGTTCCGTGGCGGGCGCCGGGCGCGGGAAGCGGCCCTCGCGCTCGTCGCGCCCGCGGGCCTCCACGAGGCGGTCGTTGCGCGGGTATCCGGCGCGCAGCAGCCGCTCCTCAGGGATGCGGTACGCGTGGGCCAGAGTCCGCACGTCGTGTTCCGAGCGGACCATGAAGTGGTCGAACCGGCCGACCGCGCGCCGCAGCTTCTCGCGCTCGGGCGCGTTCCGCGTCCTGTGCCGCGCCTCGTCGAACCCCATGCGCTTGTAGGCGGATCCGTGCCAGGTCTGCAGATACGTGGTGTGGCGCGGCTTGTCGAGGGCGTGCGGGAAACCCTGGTTGTCGACCCACCACTCGGCGCGGGCCAGGGCCCACAGATAGCGCCAGGACCAGCGGCGCACGAGCCGCGCGCCGTCCGGGAACCCGGCGGGGGACGTGGCGTACGACCAGACGCAGCGCACCCGGGCGCCGCGCGCCAGGAGCTCCTCGTGCACGGCGCGCGGGCTGTCCCCGTAGCTCTTGCCCATGTGGCTCTCGAAGACGACGAGGCCCTTGCTGACGGGCAGCCTGGCCAGGATCCGCCGGTACACGCGCAGCTTGACCCGCTGGGAGTGCAGCGCCTCGCGCTTCCTGTCCAGGGCACGCAGTACGGGCTTCAGCTTGCGGGCGGGCCTGAAGTGGGTGACGTAGTGCAGGACGGTCTGGGCGGTGCGGGCTGCGCGGCGGCGCGGCAACAGGCAGACGGCCAGGTGGTGCTTGGCCGTGACGTAGGGCTGCCAGGTGTCGGCGGTGAGGCGCGTCAGGCGGGGGCGGGCCGGGAGAGCGCTGGCCCGGGTGGGGACGGACGCCTTGTCGGCGACCAGGTCGGTGGTGACGGGAACGCCGTCCACGGTGAGGACGAGCCGCGGGTCCCATACGCGGTCGCCGATGCCGAGCGGGCGCAGCGCCCCGGTGAGGGGCAGCTCGGTCCGCCACACGACACCCCCGTCCTCCTGGCGTACGTCTGCCACCGGCACGGAGAGCGTGTGCGCACGGCCGTCGCGGACCGAGACCTCGAGGCGGGCGGCCAGCGCGGGCCGGTCGTCCAGGAGGCCGAGCGGCACGACGAGCCGCCCCTCGACGGCAAGCACCGCGCCCTGGCGCAGGCAGTGTGTGACGCGGTTCAGGAGACGGAGGTCGGTGAACTGCCGGTACTGGTGGCCGAGTTCGGTGACGTCGAACGTGTCGTCGTCGGCGTGTTCCGCGCTCCAGCGGACACGTCCGCCGCCCGTCATGACGAGCGGGGAGACGACGGTGCCGGGCCGGGCCAGGGCGTACGCGGCGGCCTGCACGCCGTCGGCGTCCCCGTCGACGAGGAGTTGTACGCCGATGCGCTCGACGGGCGGCAGAGCGCGCAGCGCGTCCGGGGTGACGAGGCCCCGCAGGCTCGGGGCGAGAGAGTCCGCCGCCTCCCGGCGGTCTTCGGGGCCGAGCGCCACGAACGCGCGGACGCACGGGATGACGTGGTCGGTGAGGAAGGCGCTCTCGCGGGCCGCGCGCAGGGCGTCGCCGTCCAGGAGCTCCAGCGTGCCGCGCTGGGCGTCGGCGGCGCGGGGCAGGTCCCGTACCGGGTCGGCCGGGGCACATCCGGTGGTGATCAGGTTCGGGACGAGCGCGATGCGCCGGGCGGCGAGGGCGGCCCGCACGCCGAGGGAGGCCCGTCCGGCGCCGGACAGCGCGCCGAGTGCGCCGCGCCGCACGCAGAACCCGGCGCTCAGGCTGTCGCGCGTGACGAGTTCGGGCGCGTCCGCGAGGTCCTCGACGACGCGGGACCTGGCGTGCAGCTCCCTGTGCCAGGCGGGCGCCTTGTCCCAGCGGCCCGCGACGAGGTCGGCGTCCGTGCGGCGGCCCGCCTCGAAGAGGTTGCGGCAGGCGTGCCGTTCGAGCCGCTCGCCCGGGGCGGCGACCATGACGTACCGGCCGCGGGCGGCGGCGAGGCCCAGGTCGCGCAGGACGCACGCCGGGCTCTCGGCACCGGCGTGGACGAGCCGGATCCGGTGCGGGTCGCCGGCCGCGAGCGACGCGGCCGTCTCGTCCGCCCCGGCCGTGACGAGGACGGCCTCGGTGGCGGCCAGGGTCTGGTCGAGCACGGACCGCACGGTGGCGCGCAGGGCGGCGGCGTCCGTGCCGCAGACGACGACGCAGCTGATGTCGTACACCTCGGGCGTGCTCATCGGCGGCCTCCCGGCAGCATGGCGTCGGCGACATGCGCGGCGGCGCGTCCGTCGTCCAGGTCGCAGAACACCTCGCGGAAGCGGCGGTATGCGTCCCGGTGCCCGGCGGTCGCGGCGGCCGGGTCGCGCAGCGCCTCGACGACCTCCTCGCCGGTGGTGAGCAGCGGTCCCGGCGCCTGCGCGACGAAGTCGAAGTAGAAGCCTCGGAGCGTGTCCCGGTAGTGGTCGAGGTCGTAGGTGTGGAAGAGCATCGGCCGGCCGGTCTGCGCGAAGTCGAACATCAGCGACGAGTAGTCGGTCACCAACACGTCGCTGATCAGCAGGAGTTCACCTACGTCCGGGTGACGGGTCACGTCGCGCACGAAGCCGGACGCGGCGCCCGGGACGGTGCCGCCGACGAGGTAGTGGCGGCGCACGAGGAGGACGTGGTCCTCGCCGAGGGCCCGCTCGGCCGCCGCCAGGTCGAGGCGGAGGTCGAGCCCGTAGCGGCCGCCCCTGCGCGGCTGGTTCTCGCGCCAGGTGGGGGCGTAGAGGACGACGCGCCTGCCCTCGGGGATGCCGAGGCGTTCGCGGACCGTGGCGGCGACCTTCGCGCGGTCCGCCGCGTGCAGCAGGTCGTTGCGCGGATAGCCGGACTCCAGGACCTCGCCGTGGTAGCCGAACGCGCCCCGCAGGACGGGGGTGGAGAAACGGTTCGGGGAGACGAGCAGGTTCCACTGCGCGGCGCGCTCCGGCAGCGTCGCGATGTAACGCTGGTCGCCGGACGGGCTGTCCGCCAGGTCGCGGCCGATGCGCTTGAGCGGGGTGCCGTGCCAGGTCTGTACGACGTACTGGTCCTCGGCGCGCTCGAACCAGTCGGGCAACTGCGTGTTGGTGACGACGTAGCGGCTGCGGGCCAGGGCCTCGTACCACTCGGTGCTCCACAGGGCCACGGGTCGGCAGCTCGCGGGCACCGTGACCTGCTGGTCGCGCACGACCCAGAGATGCTCAAGGGGTTCGCCGCGGGCGACGAGCTCCTCGTGCACGGCGCGCGGCGAGTCCGAGTACTGACGGCCGTCGAAGCTGGAGTACAGGACCGTGTCGGTGCGGGGCTCGACGCGCAGGGACGCGTAGCGGGTGCGCAGCGCGCCCTGCTGGGCGCCGCCGCGCTCCGTGACGGCGAGGCCGGATCCCGACCCGATGACGAGGCGGTCGTAGTAGCGGCGCCCGACGCTGAAGTCCCGGCCGCCCAGGGACCGTACGAGGGGCAGGCTCTCGTGCCGGGCGGGCGCGACATGGACCTGGCGGTACCGGCCGGAGTCGGTCTCGCCCGGCTCGCGCAGGAACAGGTACCAGCGGCCCTCGGCGAGCGGCAGGACTCCGGCGGGGCCCGCGACCGCGTCCGGACACAGCGCCGCGTCGAACCGCCCGCCGGACACCTCGACCGGAAGGACGGCCTCCTCGTCGTGGCCACTGTGCTGGAGCAGCAGCTCCCACGCCGTCCCGGACTCCTCGGGGAAGCTGCCCCCGACGGTGAGCCGCCCGTCCTCGCCCCAGCTCAGGGTGTCGACGAGCGGCCGTACGGTCTGATTCCGCAGCTCGACGTTCCCCGCGGCGTTGGCGAGCACGAGGAGTTCGCGCCCGGCGCCGAGCGGGTGCCGGCCCGCCGGGGTGTCCGGGCGGACCGCGAGGGCCTGCCACTCGTCGTCCCCGCGCACCAGGCCGACGCCCCACGGATCGGTCTTGCGGGGCGCGCCGGAGTCGTCGGTCCCGGTATCCGCGATCAGGTCGAGGCGCAGCTCGGCGGTGAAGGCGCGACCCGAGCGCTCCACGGGGAGGTCGTACGCCTCCTTGGTGTGCCAGTTCTCGACGCGCAGCGCCTTGAGGTCGGCGGGCGCTCCCGGGGCCAGCTCCCCCTCCAGCCTGAGGGTGCCGCCGGACTCCTCGTGGCGCACGAGCCGGGCCTTCACGCGCTCGGCCCGCAGCCGGAGCCGGCCCGCGCTGAGCCGGGGAGTGATCCGCAGGAAGTCGTCCAGGTAGCGCACGGGCAGCTCGGCGAGCCCGCCCATCCGCACGGGTCCGGTGCGCAGCAGGCCGCCTCCGAACGCGGCCATCTCGAGGTTCCAGACGGTGCTCGGCCGCTTGGTGACGAGCCGCGCCGGGTCGATGACCGTCTCGAACCCGGACCGGTCGTAGCTGTGCAGCCCCTGCTTGGAGCGGTACGTCGCCTCGCGGGAGCGGACGGTACGGACCTTCAGGGGCACCGCACGCCGCTTGCCCGCCCGAAGCCACGCGAACTTGGCGCGCGCCTCGACCCGGCCCGCCGGCAGGTTCCGTACATAGGCGAAGCCCTTGAGCCGCAGCCGTCCGTCCTCGTCCCAGGACGCCTCGGTGATGTGCGACTTCAGCGGGAGATCGGTCTTGCGGAGCGCGGTCACGCCGCGCGGCAGGGGCCCGGTGACGGGCGGGAACTGCGCCCGGCGCCGGCGCGGCCCGCGCGCCACGAACGTCGTGCCGTTGCTCTTCTCGTACGTCATGAACGCGAGCAGCTCGGTCAGGCGGCGCTCCCGGATGAGCTGCCACTTGACGCGCAGGGCCAGCGGAAGCCCGGCGAGGACGGCCGGGTCGACGGTGTCCGCGAAGGAGTTGGCGTAGTCGAGGAAGGCCTCGTGGTACGCGGCGTCGCCGAGCGGCAGCGCCTCCATGAACAGCCACAGGTCCCCGGCGAGCACCGTCGCGTCGTAACGCCGCTTGCCCTCCAGCCAGCCCGCGGCCTCCGGAGTGCCGGCCGTCTCGCGCGCCTTGTCCCCGAGGAAGCCGCTGGCCGAGCGGACGGCGGCGGTGCGGTCGACGACGGCGCGCGGCCTCGCCCGCCGGTTGGTGATGGAGCCGTCCCGGTCGCGCCACAGATAGACGGGCCCGGACAGGACGTCGACGCTGCGGGCGAGGAAGTGCGCAGGGACCATGACCGGGGTGTCCTCGAAGAGCACGCCCACGGGGAACGCGAACGCGTGGCGGTCCCAGAAGTCCTTGCGGAACACCTTGTTGCAGGCGATGCGGTCCCCGAGCAGGCCCCAGTACCGGGTGACGTGGGTGGCGGAGCGGTCGGAGCCCATCACCTTGCGGAACATGGCCGACTGCTCGGTCGTCCCGTCGACGCGCAGCCGGTGCACGTTGCCGGTGGCGAAGTCGGAGCCCGACTGCTCCAGGGCGTCGAGCATGCGCTCGTACGCGTCGTGCGGCACCACGTCGTCGCTGTCCACGAAGGCGAGATGCGCGCCCGTGGCCAGGGCCGCACCCGCGTTGCGCGCCGCACCGAGGCCCGCGTTCCCCTGCCCGACGTAACGGAAGCGCCGGTCGCGCCCGGCCATGGCGCGGGCGATCAGCGGACTCCCGTCGGTGGAGCCGTCGTCGACCATCACGACTTCGAGGTCGGGCATGGTCTGTGCGGCCAGCGACTCCAGGCAGGCATCGAGGTACGCCTCGACGTTGTAGATGGGGACGACGACGGTCAGTCGTGGTGTCATGCGCTGCGCACATTCCTTCCGGAGAACTGACGGGCACGGCTGCGCGACCCGCGAGGACCTACTGGTTAACAACCGGCCGTGTGGATCCGGGTCACCACGCCTGAGCCGTTCGGGTGATCACGCGAGCGATCCCGCGCAGCGGGCCGGCGGGCGGCCGCGCTGCGCGGGATCGGTCGGGTCGGGGGTGCGGGGGCACGGGGGTACGGGCCGGGGTCAGGGCTTGACGGCGATGCGCCCCTCGTCCATGCGCAGGAGCAGCAGCCGCTCGCCGGTCTTCTCCAGGAACTCGTCGACGGCCTGCCGCGAGCCCTGCCAGTAGCCGTAGTCGTCGATGAGGAGGACGCCGCCGGGCACCAACCGGTCGTAGAGATGGTCGAGTTCGTGCTTGGTGGAGGCGTACCAGTCGGTGTCGAGGCGCAGGATCGAGATCTGCTCCGGGGCCTGCTGGGGGACGGTGTCCTCGACCCTGCCCTGTACGAAGTGGAGCCGGTCGGCGGGGTAAGGAACGCCCTGGAAACCGGACTTGACGTCGTCGAGGGTGGCGACGGCCCAGATCGGGCGGTCCTTGCCCTGGGCGGCGAGCAGTTCCTCGGCGGATCTGCCGTCGCGCCTGAGGTCCTTCTCGGTGGGCGGCGTCATGCCCTCGTACGTGTCGAAGAGGTAGAGGCCGCGCTCCGTGTCGCCCTGCGAGAGGAGGGTCTTGGCGCAGGCCTGCATCGAACCGCCGCGCCACACGCCGCACTCGACGATGTCGCCGGGAATGTTGTGCCTGACGATGTGACGGGTGGCGAGGATGAAGGCGTTGAGCCGCTCCGGTGAGGTCATCGTGTACGGCTTGACCGCACGGATGATGGTCTTCGCCTCGTCGTCGTAGTCCTCGGGGAGGACCAGGCCCTTGGGTTTCGGCGTCGGCTTGGGCGCCTGCGCCGCCGGAGCAGGCTCAAACGCGCGGGCGGCCTGCCGGGGAGCGGGCACCGGTACGCGGGTCAGCTGGTACCCGGTGAGCTGCTTGATGACGCCATTCACTGCGCTTCGCCATGCCATGCGCGGCACCTTACGTCCGCGTTGTTCCGCATGTCACTTTTCGTCAACCCGAAGGCGTTTCTCACCATTTGATGCGCCGGTCGGCTTGGGAAAGGCCAGCGGCCGGCCGCACCGCTCCCGTCCCGCGAGCGGCGTCGGCAGCGGCACTCCGTCGACACCGCCGACGCGATTGGCCCACCAGCGCGTCGTCGAGCGCACGAACGCCATGGTCAGACGCGGGTACTTGGCCGGCTTGCGGAAGACGCCGACGGTGTCGCCCCAGTAGGCGTGCTTGACGTCGATGCTGCCGTAGGCGTGCCGGATGCCCTTCATCGGCGGGAAGTCGGTGTACGCCTCGCGCAGTTCGAGACGCGTGTACGCGGCGAGGGCGCGCATCCCGTCCGGGTAGTAGCGCCAGCAGTCCTGCGCGTCGTGCACATGGCCGCGCGAGGGGGCCGTGATGAACGCGGTGCCTTCCGGCTTGAGGACCCGGGCGATCTCCAGCATCGAGGCCCAGAAGAAGGGGATGTGCTCGAAGGCCTGGCCGGAGATGAGGAAGTCGGCACTGTTGGAGCGAACCGGGATGCGGTACGGCTTCGCCATCACCGCGTCCACATTGCGCCCCTCCAGCACGTCGACGCCGACGTACTCGGTGTCGTACCCCTCCAAGAGCGACTTGTGGGTGCGCACCTGCCCGTCCGAGACCCGCGCGCCGAGGTCGACCACCCGCAGCCGCCGCCCGCGCGGCAGGTAGCTCCGGACACAGAGCTCCATCTGTTCGTACGCGGACTGGTGCATGGCGGCCTCCATCAAGGGGGTTGGGGTGACTTGATGGCTTTTCAACGCGCATGTCCGCGTGGGGTCACCGTGCGAGACGGCGCGGCGTGTGCCGGGACCACCACTTTCTGGCCGGTTCCTCGACGTACGTGAACAGTGCCCAGGACAGAGCGATCACCGCGACGGCGAGTCCGCACAGCGTGAACAGGGCGGAGTTGTCGGGCCGCATCCGGCCCCAGGTGTCCTGCACGTACCGGTTCAGCGTCTGGTGCAGCAGATAGAACGCGTACGACCACGCGCCGAGCAGCACCATGGGGCGCGAAGAGAGCGCTCCGCGGCGCCCGGACAGCTCACGCTGGGCGTACACGACGATGAAGAGCGCCGAGAACACGGCGACGAGCGGCCGCACAGTCCATTCCAGTTGGCCCACCGTGTCCGGCGAGAACCAGCCGGTCCGGTGGCAGTACACGGCCGTGTACGCGGCGGAGGCGGCGAGCAGTGCGGCCGGGCGCAGGGCGATCCGGTGGCCGCGGCGCAGGGCGATCGCGCACACGAGGCCGACCGCGAACTCGGGAAGGCGCGTCACCGGGTGGCGCATGACCCATTCGCGGGCGAAGGGCGAAAGGTGCGCGGCGGCCCACCAGTTGACGGCCCACATGGCGGCGAGACCGGACGCCGCGAGGAGCGCGAGGGTGCGGGTGCGCAGGCGCAGCGCGGGGCCGATCACCCACGGGAACAGGAGGTAGAAGAACACCTCGACACTGAGCGTCCAGGCCACGCCGTTGCCCGGGAACATCGGCACGACGCCGGGGAACCAGGTCTGCACGAGCAGCAGCGACGTGACGAAGCTGAACGCGTCCGTGGGCACGCCGCCCCAGAGATGGAACACCCAGATGCACGGGATCGTGGCGGCGAGATGCGCGGGCCAGATGCGGCCGGCGCGACGCCAGTAGAAGAGACCGCGACGCGTGCCGGGGCGGTGCCCCCAGGCCAGCAGGAACCCGGACAGCACGAAGAAGAACCCGACGCCGTTGACACCCATGGTCGAGTACGGGAAGAGCACGGGCGCCTGCGCGAGACCGCTGCCCGGGGCGAGTCCGGTGGTGTGGTGAACGAAGACGGCGAGGGCCGCGACGAAGCGCATCCCGGTCAGCGAATCGAGCCGCGGCGCGCGCGCATCCGCGCTGCGGGGGCGGGCTGGAGCAGCAGGGAGAAGAGTGGCGGTCACAGGGCGGCTCCCTGCGCGGGGGTGAGGGGAGCGCGGCAGGCGTTGATGTGGCCGGCCCGCGCAGGCACGGGAGGAACCGTGTCCGTCACGGGGCGGCTCCCTGGCCCGGGGTGAGAGTTGTGGCGCCGGTGGTCGAGGCAGGGCTCTGCCTGGGCGGGCGCGGGAAGCTGCGTGATCGTCACAGGGCAGCCCCCTGGCCCGGGGTGAGGGTGGCGCCGCAGGCGCCGGTGTGGTCCTGGTCTGCGATCAAGTGGTCGAGGCGGGGTTTGGCCCAGGCGCGTACGGCGGTGATCCGGGCCGGGTCCGGGACGGCGCCGGCCCGGACGAAGTCACCGCCGTTCTGCTGCCGGTACAGCGGGACGTACCCGGCGTCCGCCAGGCGTGCGAGGGTCAGGCCCGGCTTGTCCACCCAGGCCGCGTGGACGTGCAGGAGTTCGGGGCGCTCGGCGCGAAGGACATGGTCACGCAGGGCGCTCGTGTCGCCGGAGGCGTACGCGTTCGCGATGCGGCGGTCCGTCAGGCCGGCCAGGTCCAGTACGCGCAGCCGCGTGGTGAGCAGCGTGCCGCCGAGGTCGGGCAGGGCGACGGTGGCGTGGCGCAGGCCGAGGCGCTCGGCGTACGTGTTGAACACCTGGCCGTAGCGTTCCGCGACGAAGCACATGGAGAGCGTCGGGTGAGCCCTGAACGAGGCCTCGCGCTCGGCCTGTCCGGCGTGGGCGAGGACCAGCGCGCCGGTCAGCGCCGCGGCGAGGACGGCCCGGCCGCGTGTCCCCTCCCCCTCCCACAGCACTACGGCCGACAGTGCGGCGACGGCCGCCGCGAGCACCCACACCGGCGTCGCGAACCGGTACAGGGCCATCCAGTCCCGGCCGAGCACCCCGTACGCGAGGAGCGACAGGAGCAGCGGCGCGAGCAGCGCCACCAGGGCCCGCCGCCCCTTGCCGGGCCGCGCGAGGACGGCACCGGCGCACAGCGCGCCGATCAGCGCGAAGGCCCAGCCGGCGTACGTCAACAGGTCGCCGGTCTGGGCGAGTTGGGCGAGTCGCGGGGTCTGCTGCGCCTTGGCGACCGCGGTGTTCGGCACCCACAGACCGAAGACGGCGTGCCGCCACAGCAGGAACGCTCCATAGGGCACGGCGACGACACCTGCGTGCAGGGCCAGCGCGCGGACCGAGCGGGGCAGCTCACGCCGGCGCACGAACAGGGCCAGGACGAGGGGGTAGGCGCCCGCGAGTACGGCACCGTCGGGGCGGGTCAGCGCGGCGAGCAGGGCGATCGTGGCGGCGGCAACCGCGGTGCGGGGGGCGGTGAGGTCGCCGCGGGTGACGCCCCGGACGAGGAGCGCGGCCATCGCGGCGGCGCTCAGCCCGTACAGCGGATTCTCCAGGCCCGAGAAGGACCAGGCCACGTAGGACAGGTTCGTGGCGAGGGCCGTGCCCGCCAGGAGCGTTACCGCCCACGCGCGGCCGGGGAGCACGGCGCGGGCCGTCCACGCGATGCACGCGAGCGTGCCGGCCGTGCACAGCAGCGCGAGTGCTTTCGGGTAGAGCACGAGGTCGCTGACGCCCAGGAACGCGCCGTGGTCGAAGAGTCCGAGTCTGCGGCCGAGGGCCATCAGGGCGAGCCAGGACGGGTTGGAGTAGCCCTCCACGGGTGCGGCGCCCGGGAGTTGGACCGGGCCGAGGCCCTCGTCGATGCTGCGCGCGTACGCGAAGGTGACGGCGGCGTCGTCGACGATCCAGCGCCCGAGTCCCGCGGCCCTGACCGCGATCAGCGCCGTCGCGGCGAGGACGGCGGCGGGGTCGGCCCACCGGCGCATGCCGGACGCGGGCGAGGCGCGTGCGGCGGGCACGGTCCGCGCCCGGCCGGGGCGGCGGTTGTCGAGGAGGGCGAGGAGCATGGCGTTCACGGTGACTCCAGCGTGGGCTCGGTGGGCGCGGCGGTCGCCCCGGCAGGCGGCCCCGCAGAGGTCGCGCACGTGGGCGCCGGGCCGCCCACACGCTCGTACAGGCGCAGCACCCCGCTGCGGCGTCTCGACTCGGCGAGGGGGGTGAAGTCCCGTTCCAGGAGCGTGAGTTTGGTGAGTTCGATCGCGTTGTCGGTGCGCCAGCCGGGGCGGCCCGCCTCCGCGTCGAAGAGGACCCAGACGCGGGTCAGGCACGCCATCCGGGCGCGCAGTTCGGCCGGGCTCGCGTCCACGCCGTACAGGGTTCCGGAGCGGGCGCCCGTCGACTTCAGGGCCACGTCGCGCACGCCGGCCACGGCGCGCGGATACGTCTCCGTCAGGCGCCGGCCGGTTTTCGGCAGGTAGAGCAGCGCGTCACCGGGCCGCAGGTCCCGCTCCGCCATCCGCGCCACCGACCCGAAGTCGTCCCTGCGGCTCTCGGGCGACCGCTCGCGCAGCTGCGCCGGGAACTGCATCCAGAACGCCACCGCGACCAGTGCGGCCCCGGCGGTCACCTGGACGTACCGGGACGGGCGCACCCGGTGCGGCAGGCGCCGCAGGACCGCGTCCCCGCCGGCCGCCACCAGCAGGGGCAGCCCGGCGAACGCGAAGAACGTGTAGCGCGGCGCGTACAGCGGCTGCCACTGCGAGACGGTCAGCAGCAGCGCGGGCGGCACCACGGCCAGCGGCAGCGCGACCGCCACGAGTCCGCACGCCCCCCGGCGGACCGAGGGGGCGAGCACCGCGGCGGCAGCGAGCACCAGCGTGGTGTTGAAGACGGCACCGGGGTGCCCTGCGGCGAGCCGCAGCAACGCCTCCGCGTCCCCCCAACCCGGCCTGCGGATCCACGCCACCTGGAAGCTCTGCCCCCGCGCCTCGTCGGCGAGGGGCAGGACGAGCAGGACGGCGGCAGCGGCGGCGGGCGCCCAGCCCCGCCACAGCACGGGGGCGGCGCGTGAGACGAGGAGGGTGACGGCGTGCGCGGCGAGGAGGAGCACGGCGAACTCGTGGAGCCACGCGGTCACCGTCACGAGCGCGGCGTACCCGGCCCAGGCGGGCCACGACGGATGCCGTACGCAGTGGACGAGTATGAGCGTCGCCGCGGCGGCGCCCGCCGCGACGATCGCGTACGAGCGGCCCTCCTGCGCGTAGTAGCCGGTGAACGGCGAGGCGGCGTACAGGAGTCCGGCCCACAGGCCCACGCGGGGCCGGGCCAGGCGGATCCCGAGCGCGGCGACGAGGCAGGCCGCCGCGGCCGCGCCGAAGACGGACGGCAGTCGTATCAGGTAGGCGTCGGTCTGCCCGCCGAGCACGAAGTGGATCAGTACGTAGTAGAGGCCGTGGACGGCGTCGATGTTGCCGAGGAGATGGTGGATCTGGGGCAGGGTGCGGGTGGCGACGAGCATCGTCGCGGCCTCGTCCCGCCAGATCGTGCCGCGATCGAGCCCCCAGAGTCCGAGGCCCACCATCACCAGGCCCGGCAGCAAGACCGCGGTCACGGCGGGTGCGGCGGCGGGAAGGGCCCTGGGAGTGCGGCCGCGCGGACCGTCCGAAGAGATGCGCACCCGCCGATCCTGTCCCAAATGATCCGATTTGTGACGCAGCCTTGCCGTCATGGATCATGCGTGCGGCGCGGGATGGTGGCGAGTAAACGGGACATAACGCCTGGCGACAGTGAGGCGCGCCGCCCGACCGTCGAAGACCTCGCATCACCCGATCGGGTGGGCGAAGGCGCAGTTGCCGACCGGAGCGACCGGACCGGACCCGGCGGCCCCGTTCCCGACGAACGGGAGCGGGGCCGGCGCGTCACCGCCGCACGCTCCTGCCGACCGGCCCTGCGCTCCCGCCGGCTACTCGACCTGCGCGACCTACTCGACGACGAGGTCGACGTCGATGTTGCCGCGGGTCGCGTTCGAGTACGGGCAGACCTGGTGGGCCTGCTCGACGAGCTTGCGGCCGGTCTCGGCGTCGACCGTCTCCGGCAGCTCCACGCGCAGCGTCACCGCGAGCCCGAAGCCCTCGCCCTGCTTGCCGATGCCGACCTCGGCGGTCACCGCGGCGTCGCTGACGTCGACCTTCGCGGCGCGGCCGACCAGGCCGAGCGCGCTGGCGAAACAGGCGGAGTACCCGGCGGCGAAGAGCTGCTCGGGGTTGGTGCCCTGACCGCCGGCGCCGCCCATCTCCGTGGGGATGGCCAGCTGAAGGTCGAGGCGGCCGTCGGAGCTGACGGCACGGCCGTCACGGCCGTGGGTGGCGGTGGCTACGGCGGTGTAGATCGCTTCCATGAAAAACATCCTCCTGCGGTGGGGCCGCGGTGACGTCCGCGGTGGAGTACGTGCTGCGCTGACGGATACAAGTAGAGCACGCAATTCAGTTGTGCACAACCAAGTTGTGCACCGAGGTATCCCGGTTACCCTGGACCCATGACCACCGAGACGACCGAGACGCCCGGCGACGAGGAATTCCTGCGGCTCGACCGCCAGATCTGCTTCTCCCTGAACGCCGCGTCGCGCGCGTTCGGCGGCGTCTACCGCACGCTCCTCAAGGATCTGGGCCTGACCTACCCCCAGTACCTGGTCATGCTCGTGCTCTGGGAGGACGGCGAGCTGCCCGTGAAGCGGCTCGGGGAGCGGCTGCGGCTCGACTCGGGCACGCTGTCGCCGCTGCTCAAGCGACTGGAGGCGGCCGGCCTCGTCCAGCGGGAGCGCAGCGCGCGCGACGAGCGCTCGGTGAACGTCCGGCCGACCGGCGCGGGCACCGAGCTGCGGGAGCGCGCGGCGCTGGTGCCGCGCCGGATCGCGGCCGCGACGGGGTTCGACCTGGCGGAGATCGAGGACATGCGCGCCCGCCTGGACCGCCTGACGACGGCGCTGGACGGGGCGGTACTGGACGCATAGCGGGCCACCGGCGCCGGATGCGGCACCGCTCCGGCCCGACACGAAAGCCGCATTATGGTGATTATCACCGGATATGCGGGCATTCGCTCGTACGCTCGCGCAGGTGACGCAGACTCAGCCGCCCACCACCGCAGCGCCCGTCCACGCGACCTGGGTCCGCCCAGGACCCCTCGCACGGGCGGCCCTCCCCCTGACCTGGCTGGCCACCCGCGCCGCGATGCTCGCCCTGCTCGTCACGGACGAGCGCGCCCCGCTCGGCGTCGGAGGCGTCGCGCACGAGGTGCACACCCTGTACGCCCGCTGGTACGCCCCCCTCGCCGCCGGCTCCTTCCCCGCCGGTGACTCGATGTGGCAGTACCCGCCCGGCGCGGGCCCCGTCCTCCTGGCACCCGGCCTGATCCCCGGCCTCACGTACTTCCAGGCCTTCGTCGCACTCACGCTCGCCACGGACGCCCTGGTCACGCTCACCCTCGCCCGGACCGGCGCGCGGCCGAGACGCAGTACGGGCGGCGCCTGGCTGTGGGTGGCCGGGCTGCCGCTCCTGCTCCACATCCCGCTGGCCCGCTACGACATCGAGGTCACCGCGCTCGCCGTGTTCGCGCTGCTGTTCATGGGGCGGTTCCCGCGCACGGGCGGCGTGCTCGCGGCGTGCGGCGCGCTGGTGAAGGTGTGGCCGGCGCTCACTCTGCTCGGCACGCCCCGGGGACGTACCAGCCGGGAGGCGTGGACGGCGGCGCTCACCTCCGGCGTCGCGATCCTGCTGGCCCTCACGGTCGCGTTCCGCTCGCCGTTCTCGTTCCTGCGCCACCAGGGCGAGCGGGGTGTGCAGATCGAGTCGCTGGGCGGCACGGTCCTGTCGTTCGCGCGGCGGGCGGGCTGGTCCGGACACATCCGCTACCAGTTCGGGGCGATGGAGTACGTCGGCCCACACGTGGGCGCGGTGGCCTCGGCCTCCCTGGTACTCACCGCCGTCGCGGCGGTGCTGCTGATGTTCTGGCGGCTGCGGGCGGTGAGCTGGAGCCCCGCGACGCCGTTCGACGCGGCCCTCTGCGCCGTCCTGCTCTTCACCGTCACCAGCCGCGTGATCAGCCCGCAGTACCTGATCTGGCTGCTCGGGCTCGCCGCGGTCTGCCTCACCTCGCGCCACACCACCCAGCGCCTCGTCGCCGCACTCGTCGTGGCAGCGGCCGGCCTGAGCGCGCTCGCGTACCCGGTGCTGTACCGCGACGTCGAGGCCGCCAGCTGGACGGGCTCGCTGCTGATGCTGGCGCGCAACGGCCTGCTCCTCGGAGCTGCCGTCGTCTCGTTCCGTTCCCTCTGGAAGGGATCAGAGGCATAGGAACTTTACTTACCGGACAATTACCGCAAACGCCTAGGATTTCCTTCTGTGGAAGCAGTGCAGCCCCAGCCCCAGCAGCCGTCGCCCCCGCAGTCACAGGTTTCCGTCGTCGTCATCGGCTACAACGACGCCGCACGGGTCCCCGACGCCGTACGCTCCGCCCTCTCCCAGGGCCCCGCGGTCCGCGAGGTGATCGCCGTCGACGACTGTTCGACGGACGGCAGCGGCGAGCTGCTCCGGCACATGGCGGAGGACGAGCCACGTCTGAAGGTGGTGCGCCGCGCCGCGAACAGCGGCGGCTGCGGCACCCCGCGCAACGACGGCATCGACACTGCCTCGGCCCCGTACGTCATGTTCCTGGACAGCGACGACGTGCTGCCGCCCGGCGCCGTCGACGCCCTGCTCGGCGCGGCGCTCGCCCACGGCACCGAGGTCGCCGCCGGCCTGTGCGTGCGCCGCGAACTCCCCTCGGGCCGCGACATCCCGTGGCAGCCGGACCTGTACGCCAAGCCGGCCGTGGTCCCCCACCCGGAGCGCCGCCCCCGCCTCGTCCACGACACCCTCTGCGTCAGCAAGCTCTACCGCACGGGCTTCCTGCGCGAGCACGGGATCCGCTTCCCCGACGGCCGCTTCGTCTACGAGGACTTCGTGTTCACCGCGCGCGTGCTCGCCGCCGGACCGCGCATCGCGCTCGTCCCCGACACGGTCTACATCTGGAACGTGCGCCGCGACGCCGACCGCCTGTCGCTCTCCCTCGACCGGGCCGGACTCGACAACTGGACCGGCCGCATCGAGGCGCACCGCCAGTCCGTCGACATCCTCCTGACCGCCTCGCACAAGCGCCTGGCACGCGCGGCCCGCACCCGTTTCCTCGACCACAGCCTGCGCATGTACGCCCGCGAGCTCGACCTGCGCAGCCCCGAGTACCGCGCCGAGTGGTGGGACCGCACCCGCGCCTACCTCGCCACGTTCGACACGGCCGACATCGACGCGGCGCCTGCCCCCGGCCGCGTCGTCGCCCGCGTCATCCTCGCCTCCGACCACCCGCGCGACCTGCCCCGCCTCAAGGAGGTCGCGGCCCGCCCCGCCCGGCTGCGCCCGCCCTACGCACGCGCCGCGGACGGCACGCCGATCTGGTCCGACGACCTCCCCCAGGTGACCCTGGAGCACCTCCTCGTACGCCCCATGGGCCTCCTCCCCATCGCCATAGAGGCGGAACTGCGGCCACGCGCGCGTGGCTCACGGCTGCGGCTGCGCCTGCACGACCTGTACGGGCGCGTCGCCGAGGCGGGCCCCGCCACCGTCGGCATCGAGGTCATCGACCGCCGGCGCCACCGCCCCGCCAGGCGCCGCACCGTGACCCTCGTACCCGGGCGCGACGCCGGTACCTGGGAGGCCGAGACGTCCCTCGACCTGTCCGCGCTCGCCGCCGGCACCTGGGACCTGCGTCTCCACGTGAACTTCGCGGACGGCACGAGCCGCGACGCGAGCGCCCACGCCGTCACCGGCCCCGGCCTCCTGCGCCGCACCGCCCTGCCGAGCCTGCGCCACGGCGTGCTGCTCGCCCATCCGTACGCGACCCACTCCGGCGCCCTCGCCGTACGCCTCGCACCGGGCGTACGCGGAGCCCTGGCGGTAGCGCGCGGCCGCCTCAACCGACTGGTTCACTAGAGCGCCGACCGCACGCGAACGTTCCGACTCGACCGAGGGGACCCTGTACCGACATGACCTGGCTGATCACCGGCGGTGCCGGATACATCGGGGCGCACGTCGTCCGCGCCATGCAGGAGGCGGGCGAGCGGACCGTGGTCTACGACGATCTGTCCACCGGCGTCGCCGAGCGCGTCCCGGACGGCGTACCCCTCGTAGTCGCCTCGACCCTGGACGCGGACGCCGTGGCGCGCACCATCGCCGGGCACGGCATCACCGGCGTCGTCCACCTCGCCGCGAAGAAGCAGGTCGGCGAGTCGGTGGAGCTGCCGCTGCACTACTACCGCGAGAACGTCGAGGGCCTGCGCGTCCTCCTGGAGGCGGTCACGGCGGGCGGCGTCCCGTCCTTCGTCTTCTCCTCGTCCGCCGCGGTGTACGGCATGCCCGACGTCGACCTCGTCACCGAGGACACCCCGTGCCTGCCGATGAGCCCGTACGGCGAGACGAAGCTCGCCGGCGAGTGGCTGGTCCGCGCGACGGGCCGGGCGCACGGCCTCGCCACGGCCTCCCTGCGCTACTTCAACGTGGCGGGTGCGGCCATCCCCGAACTGGCCGACACCGGCGTCTTCAACCTCGTACCGATGGTCTTCGAGAGGCTCACCGACGGCGAGGCCCCGCGGATCTTCGGCGCGGACTACCCGACACCGGACGGGACCTGCGTACGCGACTACATCCACGTCGTCGACCTCGCCGAGGCCCACGTGGCCGCCGCCCGCCGCCTCTCCGGCGAGGCCCCCGGCACGGACCTCACCCTCAACATCGGCCGCGGCGAAGGCGTCTCGGTCCTGGAGATGGTCGAGCTGATCAACGCGACGACGGGCCACGGCACCGACCCCGTCGTCACCCCGCGCCGCCCCGGCGACCCGGCCCGCGTCGTCGCCTCCGCGGACCGCATCGCGACGGAGCTCGGCTGGACGGCGAAGCGCGACGTACGCGACATGGTCGAGTCGGCGTGGCAGGGCTGGGTCCGGGTGCACGGGACCGCAGTGAGGTGAGTCCCGTTCGGCGCGGGCCCCAATGAAGCCGAAGACCTACCCGGCGCTCAGCGTGGTCACGGGCTGAACCAGCCGTAGAAGCCGGGTGCCGGCTCCCGATCACGGTCGCCCCCCCGACGGGGCTCGACACCTCCGTCGTCCCGTCGAGCGCGGCCACCCGGCGATACGAAGAGCGATCGGTTCAGTCGGTGATGTACCAGTCGGTCTTGAGGTACTCCAGGGTGTAGTTGCCGAGGTCGCTCTCGGAGAAGGTGGCTGACGACCTGACCGCTGCGACCGGCATCTCCATCTTGTCCGGCTTACGCACCACGACGCGCTGCGGGTCGACCGTCGCCGTCCGCAGCGCCTTCTTCTGCGCGGGCGAGATCATCTGGAACACGGTGGCGTACGTCGACTTGCACGGGCCGAGCCCCTGGTCCTGTGCCTTCTTCGCGGCGGGCCCGGCCACTTCGCAGACCGTGTCGATGTCCTCATGACCCAGGGCGTGGAGGTACTGCTCGTACCGCTTGATCGCGCCCGCCTTCGTCCTGGGCGCTGGCTGGTCGCCTGTCGGGGTGGCCGACGGCTCCTCGGTCCGAGCGGAGGCGGACGGCGTGACCGACGGCTCTCCTGCCCGCGTGGACGCGGACGACTGCGAAGGCTTGGCGTCCGCGTCCTCCTTGGAATTCTCCGGACCGCACGCGACGCACGCCATCAGCGCAACGCAGGCCGTCACCGCCATGCTCACCATCGTCCGGGCTCTCATCCGGTCCCCTCCGTTCGCCCGACAGCACATGAAGGGGCACGCAGGATCCGGGGGGAGAGGTTCCCGGTCCGGCCCAGGCGTCATGCCCGGTGCCGCGCTCGTCACCGCCCCGCCGACGCCGACGAGCCGACGGCCGCCGGGGCCCGGTCGAGCCGGGCATTCCAAGGCTCTGGCCGGAGTTCCGTGACTTCGCAGGTCGCTACCCAGCAGCCACAACCGGGCCGGCCGTGACCTGAGGACGGTTGGGGAGCAGCGACGAGAGGTTGTCCCGTACGAAGTCCGCCGCCAGGTCGATCGACCCTTCGGCCCCGGACTGGTCTTCAAAGATGCTGGTGGAGACCATCACTCCGTTCCCGGCGTCCACCCAGTAGTAGGCCACGAAACCGGGGGCTCGGCGGAGGAGAGGCACGAATCCCTCGTCCACTCGGCGTCCTGCCTCGGCAGAGTCAGTCACGCCTTCGTAACGCCGAATCACTGCGTACATAGCTGATCTCCTCATGGATCCCAAGGTCGCCTTGCGCGAAACGACCTACCCCCACCGGGCGTCTCTCGCTCGGGGGACGTCCGGACGTGACCCGGACAGGTGATCCAAACCGGGCATCTGCTGTGGCCAGGGCGCCGCCGCGGCTGATGCCGGCGGAATTGGGAATGTGCGGGCTTTTCGGCGAATGGTGGCCCAGATCTGCCAATCCCCCGGAGCTGCCGAAGTTCAACGACGGCACAGCGACGGGGCGCTCCGAGGGAGCGTTCAGCGGCCGCCCCGTGACCGACATGAAGCAACTCCGCATCCTTGAAATGCGGTATGGCATCATCCGGGCCGAGGCTCTCACCCCTCGGGAGACGTTGGCCTTCATCGAGCAACTGCTGGGAGAAACATGATCCGCAAGGCTTCCGCGCAAGATGCTTCCGGGCTGTCTTGGTTCAAGAGCAGCTACAGCAGCAGTGGCAACGACGGTGACTGCGTCGAGGTCGCCCTCGACTGGCGCAAGAGCAGCTACAGCAGCAACAGCAGCGAGGCCGACTGCATCGAAGTAGCCCCCACCCCCACCACCATCCACATCCGCGACTCCAAGAACCCCGACGGCCCCCGCCTCACCGCCACCCCCACCACTTGGACCGCCTTCATCACCTACGCAGCCCAGCGCTAGCTACAGCTACAGCACCCTCAACCCCGCCGCCGTAGCCGAAGCCAGCTTCCCCAGGTACCCCTTGGGCAACGGCGTCCGTACCACCACCGCGCGCCAGTACAGCGGGCCCGAGATCAGGTCGAGGGCGAGGTCCTCGTCAAGGTCCGCCCTGACCTCCCCGCGTGCGGCGGCGCTGCGGACGATGCCGTTCGCCACCCCGTGCTGCCCCTCGCGCAGTGCCTTCTGCATGGCCTCGGCGATTTCCGGGTTGCGGGCGGCCTCGGCCTGGAGGTCGGGGATGATCTGGCCGGCGACCGGATGCCTCAGGGCCCGGGACGTCACCTCGTACAGGAGGCGCAGGTCTCCCTCCAGGGAGCCCGTGTCCGGGGCCGGCAGGCCCTGTACCGCTATGGCGGAGACCAGGTCCAGGACCAGGTGCAGCTTGGAGCGCCAGCGGCGGTAGACGGCTGTCTTGCCGACGCCCGCGCGGCGCGCGATCCCCTCGATGGACATACGGGCGTAGCCCACGGCGGCGAGCTCTTCGAAGACGGCTGCCCTGATGGCGTCGGTCACATCCTCACGGAGGACTGCTGCCCCTGCGGGGGCCCGGCGACGCGCTGGCGATGGGGGTCCCCCCTGCTCGAGCGAAGCCGAGAGCTCGGGGGAGGAGTCGGCGTTGGTCGTCATGGTGAACAGCTTACGGCGTTACGACGAAACGGTTGCGTTCCGACGTCGCGACGCCCTACGCTCGCGTCACGACGATACGGGCCCGTTCCGACGTCTCCGACCCTTTGAGCGAAAGCAGCGGATGTGAGTCAGGCAGTCGACACACCTCCCCCGCCGGCGGCCACCGCCCCGGTGGAAGATCCCGCGCAGCTGGCCGCGCGGTACGGCCTCTCGGTCAGCGGCGCGCGCCCGACCCTCGCGGAGTACGTGGGCCAGCTCTGGCAGCGGCGCCACTTCATCACCGCGTTCGCGACGGCCAAGCTCACGGCGCAGTACAGCCAGGCGAAGCTCGGCCAGGTGTGGCAGGTGGCGACCCCGCTCCTGAACGCGGCGGTCTACTACTTCATCTTCGGCGTACTGATGGGCACGAAGCACAACGTGCCGGACTACGTGCCGTTCCTGGTCACCGGCGTGTTCGTGTGGACGTTCACACAGAGCTCGATCATGGCGGGCACCCGCGCGATCTCCGGCAACCTCGGTCTCGTACGGGCGCTGCACTTCCCGCGCGCGGCGCTGCCGGTGTCGTTCGCGCTCCAGCAGCTCCAGCAGCTGCTGTTCTCGATGTGCGCGCTGGTGGTGATCCTGCTCTGCTTCGGCGTTCCGCCGGCCCTCTCCTGGTTCCTGGTCCTGCCGGTTCTGCTGCTGCAGTTCGTCTTCAACACCGGCGTGGCCCTCGTCATGGCGAGGATGGGCGCGCGCACGCCGGACATCGCGCAGCTGATGCCGTTCCTGCTGCGTACATGGATGTACACGTCCGGCGTGATGTGGAGCATCGACAAGGTGCTCAAGAACCAGCACCTGCCGCACGTCGTGCACGTACTGCTGTCCGCGAACCCGGCCGCCGTCTACATCGACCTGATGCGCTTCGCCCTGATCGACAGTTTCCACCGCGGTCATCTGCCGCACCACGTGTGGGCGATCGCGGCCGGGTGGGCGCTGGTCGCGGGCGTCGGCGGGTTCATCTACTTCTGGAAGGCAGAGGAGACGTACGGCCGTGGCTGACACCTCCGGGGAGCGGATCCCCACCGTCATCGTCGACAACGTCGACATCGTGTACCGCGTGAACGGCACGGGAGCGGGCCGCGGCACCGCGACCGCCGCGCTCGGCCGCATCATCGGCGGGCGGAAGAAGGCCGAGGCGCGGGCCGGCGTGCGCAAGGTGCACGCGGTGAAGAAGGTGTCGTTCACCGCCTACAAGGGCGAGGCGATCGGCCTGATCGGCACGAA
Organism: Streptomyces sp. NBC_01003; assembly: GCF_045162695.1. Lineage (NCBI taxonomy): Bacteria > Bacillati > Actinomycetota > Actinomycetes > Kitasatosporales > Streptomycetaceae > Streptomyces > Streptomyces sp. NBC_01003. Next base: position 6,119,364 of record NZ_CP108707.1, on the reverse strand, counting down.
CGGGTCGGGCAAGTCGACGCTGCTCAAGGCGGTGGCGGGGCTGCTGCCGACGGAGAACGGCCGGATCTTCACACATGGCCAGCCGTCCCTGCTCGGCGTGAACGCGGCGCTGATGAACGACCTCACGGGCGAGCGCAACGTCCATCTCGGCGGCCTCGCCATGGGCATGAGCCGCGAGGAGGTGCGCGAGCGCTACGACGACATCGTCGGCTTCTCCGGCATCAACGAGAAGGGCGACTTCATCACGCTGCCCATGCGGACCTACTCCTCCGGCATGGCCGCCCGGCTCCGGTTCTCCATCGCCGCCGCCAAGGACCACGACGTGCTGCTGATCGACGAGGCCCTGGCCACCGGCGACCGGTCCTTCCAGAAGCGCTCGGAGTCCCGCATCCGCGAGCTGCGCAAGGAGGCCGGCACGGTCTTCCTCGTCAGTCACAACAACAAGTCGATCCGCGACACCTGCGACCGGGTCCTGTGGCTGGAGCGCGGCGAGCTGCGCATGGACGGTCCGACGGACGAGGTCCTCAAGGCGTACGAGGCGTTCACCAATCCGAACGACGGCAAGGCGGAACCGAAGAAGGCCAAGGTCGCCGTTTCCGCCTGAGGCCGATGCGGGCGGCCCACTCCCTTTATCCCTTTTATCCGATTGGTGACACTATGGTGCGCCAGGAGGAGAAGGGACGGAGACCGTGCAGGAACTCAGCGTCATCGTGTACGGCCGGGACGTGCAGGGGCATCTCGCCGACTGCCTGGACAGCGTGACGGGCCAGTTGCCCGAGGGGGCGGAGCTCGTCGTCGCCGCCGTGGACGATCCGGCGCCGACCACCGACGTGCCGGGCAGCGTCACCGTTCTGGCCCTGCCCGGCGGCACTTCCGACGAGGAGGCCCGCGCGGCCGGCGGCGAGCGGGCCTCGGGCGAGTGGCTGCTGTTCGTGCACGCCAAGGACCGCGTGCCCCCGGGCGCGCTGCGGGCGCTGCGGGACCGGGTCGCGGGTCTCCCGGACGGCGCCGACCGCGTGGACGTCGTACTCACCGACCATGTGCACTCGAACTGGCGCACCTCCGGCGTCCCGGGCCCCGACGCCCGTCTGCTCGCCAGGGCGGGCGGCCGCGATCTGCCTCTCGCGGACTGCCCCGACCTGCTGCGGGTCACCCCGCTGCTCGGGAACCGTGCCCTGCGCGCCGCGTTCTGGCGGGACCACCGCGGCCGACTGGCCGCCACCGACGAGCGGTTCGCGGCCCGCGCCGCCCTCGTCCTCGCCGACCGCGTCACCGCGCTCCCGCACGTGGTCCTCGACGAGCGCAGGCTGCGCCCCACGAGCCTGCCGCCGCTCACCCCGGAGAAGTACTACGCGACCGTCGGCCTGTACGAGGACCTCCAGCGCCTGATGGCCGGCCTCGGCACGCCGACCGGTCCCCGCGCGGTCCTCTACGACGTGATGGCGACCGAGTGCATGCGGATCGTGGCCCGCGCCGGGATGCCGGAGCCGGTGGGCCGCGAGTTCTTCCGCCGGGCCTCGCGCGCGGCCGTCGCGTGGCGGCCGGATGGCTACCGCAGGCCCGCGGGGCTCGAAGGCATCCGGCGCCGTCTGCTCGAAGAGGACGCGTACTCCCGGTACCGCGCCTTCCAGAGCGTCAACCACAAGCGGCGCGCCCTGAAGTCCGCGGCCCGGGAGCGCAAGCGGCGGATCGGCGCGAAGGTCCGCGACCACCGCTACCGGCGTGAGCTGCGCCGGCCCGTGGACCCGGAGCTGGCCGTGTTCTCCGCGTACTGGGACCGCGGGGTCGCCTGCAATCCGGGCGCGATCGCCGCGAAGCTCGCCGAACTCGCGCCGCGCGTCCACCAGGTGTGGGTGGTCCGCGCGGCCGACGCGCCGCTCCTGCCCCCCGGCACCGACCACGTCGTGCCCGGCTCCCGCCGCTACTGGGAGGTCCTGGCCCGCGCCAAGTACCTCGTCAACAACGTCAACTTCGCGAACGCCGTGGTCAAGCGCCCCGAAGCCGTCCACGTCATGACCCACCACGGCACGCCCCTCAAGCGCATGGGCCTCGACCAGATCGAGTACCCGACCGCGTCCAAGGGCCTCAACTTCCGCCAGCTCCTGGCCCGCGTCGACAAGTGGGACTACAGCGTCACGTCGAACAGCCACTCCACGCGGATCTGGGAGCGCGCCTACCCCACGCACTACGTCCCGCTGGAGTACGGCTATCCGCGCAACGACGTCTTCTACAGCGCGACGGCCGCCGACATCCGCGCCGTCCGTGACCGCCTCGGCATCGCGCCGGGCCGGCGGGCCGTCCTGTACGCACCGACGCACCGCGACTACGAGGGCTCCTGGACCCCGCGCCTGGACCTCGCCGCGCTCGCCGACCGACTCGGCGACGACACCGTCCTCCTCGTGCGCGGCCACTACTTCTACGACGGGGCGGGCTCGCCGCTCGCGGACCTGCGCCGCAGCGGGCGGGTCATCGACGTGTCCACGTACGACCCGGTCGAGGACCTCTGCCTCGCCGCGGACGCCCTTGTCACGGACTACTCGTCGATCATGTTCGACTACGCCAATCTGGACCGCCCGATCCTGATCTACGCGGACGACTGGGAGATGTACGCGAAGACCCGCGGGATCTACTTCGACCTGATCGCCGAGGCGCCCGGGCCCGTCGCCCGTACGCAGGACGAGCTGACGGACATCCTCGCCTCGGGCGCGTGGCGCGACGAGGCGTCGGGGAAGGCGCGGGCCGCGTTCCGGCGCCGGTTCTGCGAGTTCGACGACGGTCACGCCGCCGAGCGGGTCGTACGCCGGGTCTTCCTCGGCGAGAGCGAGGCGGCACTGCCCCCGGTGATCCCCGTCGACGAGCGCATCCCCGCGCCCACCCCCGAGGAGGCAGCCCGCCGATGACCACGCCCACGAGGACGATCACGCCCGACGTCACGGTCACCGTCATCGTCTACAACGACGCCGGGCGGCTGCCGCGCGCCGTCGCCTCGGTCCTGGCCCAGACGCACGGCAACATCGAGGTCGTCATCAGCGACGACCACTCGACGGACGCCACCCCCGAGGTGGCGCGCCGCCTCGCCGCGGCGGACCCGCGGGTGCGCTACCTGCGTCTGCCGGAGAACAGCGGCGGGTGCAGCGCGCCCCGCAACCGCGCGCTCGACATCGCCCGCGCCCCGTATCTGATGTTCCTCGACAGCGACGACGAACTCCCCCCGGAATCGGTGGAGCTGCTGCTCGCGGCGCACCGGGAGCGGGAGATCGACTTCGCGATGGGCGCGGTCGAACGGATCCGCGTCGACACGGGCCGCACGTCGACGTGGATGCCGCACCTGGTCGCGGAGCGCCGCACGGTCGACGGGATCGACGCCGAACCCGGCCTGTTCTTCGAGCACTTGTCGACGAGCAAGATGTACAAGCGGGAGTTCCTCGACCGCAACCAGCTGCGCTTCCCCGAGGGCATCCACTACGAGGACCAGCTGTTCTCGGCGCAGGCGTACTGCCTCGCGAAGTCCTTCACCGTCATCCCCGAGCCGGTCTACCGCTGGTACATCGCCCCGTTCGCCGAGGCGGACTCCGCGTCGATCTCCAACCAGCGGCACAAGCTGACCAACGTCCGCGACCGCGTCCACGTGCAGGAACTGATCGACGATTTCCTCGCGGCGGGCGGTCACACGGGGGTGCGCGAGGACAAGGACTACAAGTTCCTCAAGCACGACTTCCGGATGTACGCGGGCGATCTCCCCTACCGGGACGACGCGTGGCTGGCCGGGTTCGCCGAGATCGTGAACCCGTATCTGGCGACGCTGTCCCCGGGCGCGTACGCCCGGCTGCCGCGCCCCGAGCGGGTCGTCCTGCAACTGGTGCGCGACGGCCGCCTCTCCGACGCCCGGCTCGCGGCGCGCGGGCTCAGCCATGTGGTGGCCCCGCGCGAGACGGCCACGGACGCGTCCGGTGCCGTCTACTGGGGGGCAGTGGTCCCGTCGTCGGACGAGGCGCGTGCTGAACTCGACCTGTCCGACCAGGAGTTGTACTCGCGTCCGTTCCCCGGCGCCCAGTTCCGGCACGAGATCACGCGGATCGAGCGCGGCCCCGGCGCCGGCGTCGACCTGTCGGTGCGCACGTACGATCCCGGTCTGCGCCTCGCCGTCGGCCCGCACGTCGCCTCGCTGGTCGTGGCGCCGGGGCGGCGCCGTATGACGACGCGGCTGCGGCTCGACCCGGTGCGGCCCGGCGTCTTCGAGGGCCGGGTGCGGCTCGACCTGGCGGCGGCCCCGCTCCCGGTGCACGGCTTCGACGGCGTGCGGCATCCGTTGCTCCAGCTCCAGGACCACGGCCTGCGCAACACCGCGGTGCTGCTCGCGCCGCTGGTCTTCCCCGCGCTCACCGCGCGTGTCGGGTACCACTCGGGGGCGGCCCCGCACCGGGTGACGCTGGAGCCGGAGGGCAGGGGCGGCGGGCGTCTCCAGATCCGCTGGGAGCCGGCGGGGCTCACGGCCCTGGTGACGCACCCGGTGGCGCGCAGGCTGGCCACTGCTTCGGACGGGCGCGTACGGAACGCCGTACGCCTGGTGAGGAGCGCGCTGCGCTAGGGCCTGTCTTCAGATTCCCGTCGTCCGCCCGCGGGGCAGGCGGGAATCTGAAGACACCCCCTAGCCCGGGTCGCCGACGACCTCGTACAGGGTCTGGCCGCCCGGGCCCGTCGTGACCTTGTGCAGTGCGGGGTCGGTGGCGGCGAGGCCCGCGTCGTCGCGGTGGCTCACGATCCACCGCACCTCGTAGCGGCGCAGGACGTCGAGGCGCGCGGCCCGCTCGGTGCCGGGGGCGAAGTAGGTCCCGACGGCGCTGGTGCGGGCCGCCTCGTCGGGCAGGAAGAAGTCCGGGTAGCCGGGGGCCACGGTGTAGGGCCCGTACGCGGGGATCTGGCGCGCGGGGAAGTCCGTGGCGAGGACCACGTCCCCGTACTTCACCCAGGGAGTCACCCAGTGGTAGCCGCGCCACGGTGGCTTGTAGCGGTCGGCGAGCGGCTTGGGCAGGACGTCTCGCGGGACGACGTAGCCGAGTACGCCCGACTGGGTCCACGCGCCCGCGAGGAGCGCCGCACCGAGCACCGCCGCGAACGCCGTGCGTACCGCCCTGCGCTCTGCCCCGAACACCTCCAGGCCCGCCGCGACCTGCGCCGGGATCACGGCGGCCGGCAGGGCCCGGCCCCACGAGTAGTGCCCGCTCACCCGGCCCGCCGCGAACATCAGCACCCCGAGCGCGAAGAAGACCACGAGCGGATCGCGCCGGTCCCTGCGCCACCGCAGAGCGAGCGCGAACACGCCGGCAAGCAGGAGCCAGTACCGGCCGGGCAGGTTCCGGTACAGGGCCTGGTGGATCTCCTCCAGGCTCTGCGCGTGGAAGAGGCCGAAGAACGAGTAGTACGGCCATGCGGCGAGCACGACCGCGCCGAGGGCGAGCCCGGCCACGAGCCGCGCCCACACCGCGCGTGCCGGCCAGGGCCGCGCCCCGGCCACCATCGCGAGGGCGCCGAACGACGCGACGACGCCCGAGAACTGATGGCTCAGCAGGATCACGGACCACAGCAGTCCGAGGCCGAGGAACCCGGGCATGCCCGAGCCGCGCGCGAGCGCCCCGCGCAGCAGCGCCCAGAGATGGAAGGACAGCCCGAGCGCGAAGGTGCTGGGGTAGGAGAGGGTCAGGGAAAGGGAATTGAGGCCGAGGAAGCCGCTCCAGTTGAACAGGCTCGTGCCCCACAGGAGAAGCAGGCACAGGAGGACGAGCGCGGTGATCGCCGTGCGCCGCGTGCGGCTCGCGGACGCTTCGGTGAACGTGCCGGTGAACCGCCACACGCCGGTCACGAGCAGCGTCAGCGAGATCAGCGCGGCGATGCGCAGGACGGTGAAGGTGCCGAGGCCGGTGACGTCGGCGACGACGCCGAGGAACACCGTCCACGGTGAGTAGTACGGGCTCGGCGTCTTTTCGTCGACCAGCGGGTTGCCCGGGTCGAGGAGATCGTGGCGCAGGCGTTCGACGGTGGCCGCGTGGATGCCGAGGTCGCCCGCCCAGGGCAGCCGGATCGCGACGGCCACGAGCAGAGCGACCACCAGCAGGAGGACCAGCGGGGCCGCGGCCCTGAGGGCCGCGTTACTCGCGGCGCGCATCGTGCTGGAAGACCCATGTCCGGTAGACGAGGAAGCGGAACGCCGAGGCGAGGACGATGGACAGTGCCTTGGCGATGTTCGACGCGAGCGGTCCCGTCATCGAGGCGCCGTGATATCCGGCGTAGAACAGGACGCTCTCCATGAGGACGCCCAGCGCGCTGAAGCCGAAGAATAGCGTGATCTGGCGGCGGGTGCGCGAGGCGCGGTCCCGGTAGGCGAAGAAGCGGAAGCCCAGGTAGTTGGTGCCCATGGCGACACAGCTGGCCAGGACCGTCGCGGTCATCGGGGCCCGGCCGATGCCGTGCAGCAGGAGGTTGAAGACGAGGAAGTTGACGCCGACGCCGCTGCCGCCGACGACGCCGAACTTGGCGACCTCCATGGACAGGCGGCGCACCCGGACCCGGACGGGAGCGGCAACGGGCCCCTCGCGCGCCGCGGTCTGGACCGTCATCGGCGCGCCCTCGCCCGCAGCTTCCACGGCATGGTGACGGATTCGAGCTGCACCATCAGGTTCATCTTGGACTCACCGACCGTGCGGTCCTCGAAGTGGATGGGGACCTCTATGACGCCGAAGCCGCGGCGCACCGCGCGGTACTTCATCTCGACCTGGAAGCTGTAGCCCGCGCTGTCGACGGACGCCAGGTCGATGGCGCGCAGCGCGTCCTCGCGCCACAGGTTGAAGCCGCCGGTGATGTCGCGGACGCGGGTGCCGAGGATGGTGCCCGCGTAGGTGTTGGCCCAGCGGGACAGGAGCCTGCGGTGCACGCCCCACGCCTCGGAGAGCGTGCCGCCCTGGACGTAGCGGCTGCCGATGGTGACTCCGGCGCCGGTGGCGAGGGCGGTGCCGAGGAGCGCGGGCACCTTGTCGGTGGGGTGGCTGCCGTCGGCGTCCATCTGGAGGACGTAGCGCGCGCCGTCGGCGACGGCCCGCGCCATGCCGGCCGCGTAGGCCCGGCCGAGGCCCTCCTTGCCGGCGCGGTGCAGGACGCTCATCCGGTCGTGCCCGTGCCGCTCGGCGTACCGCTCGGCGATGTCGCCGGTGCCGTCGGGGCTGGAGTCGTCGACGACGAGGAGGCGCAGGCCCGGGAGGGGGAGCGCCATGAGGGCGTCGGCCATGCCGGGCAGGTTGCCCGCCTCGTTGTACGTCGGCATGACGACGGTGAGGGGGGTCCGGGCCCAGTCGTCGGGCAGTGGCCTGGCGACGGCCGGTGTGGCCCCGATGTCGGGAGAGTTCGTGTTCACTGTTCGGTCAGCCCTTCTCCGGCGAGCGAGGAGAAGCGGACGGCCCGGTCGGGCAGTACGGCCTCGCACCACACCCGGGTTCCGTTCCGCAGTTCGTTGTGGGCGCCGACGTGGGCGCCGTCACCGATGACGCTGCCGTGCAGGACGGAGCGCCGCCCGATCCGCGCACCCGCGCCGACCAGGCTCTTCCTGACATAGGCACCGGCGCCCACGGTCGCGCCGTCATGCAGCACGGAACCGTGGACGACGGCCCCCGAACCTACCCGGACGCCCGCCCCGACGACGGTGCCCTCGGCGAGCCAGGCGTCGGCGGCGACCTTGGCGCCGGGCAGTACGAGGGACTCGCCGCGCACACCGGGCACGGCGGGTGAGTGGATGACCCCGCGCACGAGGTCGGCGGAGGCCTGCACGAAGGCTTCGGGCCGGCCGAGGTCGAGCCAGTAGGAGTCCTCGACCATTCCGTGCAGATAGGCACCCGCGGCGAGCAGGCCAGGGAACGTCTCGCGCTCGACGGAGACGGCCCGCCCGGCGGGGATGTGGTCGATGACGGACCTGCGGAACACGTAGGAGCCCGCGTTGATCTGGTCCGTGACGATCTCCTCGGGCGTCTGCGGCTTCTCGGTGAAGGCGAGCACGCAGCCGTCGGCGTCGGTCGGTACGAGCCCGAAGGCGCGGGGGTCGTCGACCCGGGCGAGGTGGAGGGTGACGTCGGCTTCGCGCTCGCGGTGCCGGTTGACGAGGGCGCGCGCGTCGAGGCCGGTGAGGATGTCGCCGTTGCAGACGAGGACGGGTTCCTCGGGAGCGGAGACCAGGCGGCGTGCCGCGTGCCGGATCGCGCCGCCGGTCCCCAGCGCCTCGTACTCGACGGAGTACTCGAGGTGGACCCCGAACGCCGATCCGTCGCCGAAGTACGGCTCGAAGACCTCGGCGAGATAGCAGGTGGCGAGGACGATGTGGCGCACGCCCGCGCCGGCGAGCCGGGCGATCTGATGGGCCAGGAAGGGGACTCCGGCCGCGCGCACCATGGGCTTGGGGGTGTTGACCGTGAGCGGCCGCAGCCGGGTGCCCAGCCCGCCGACCAGCAGAATCGCTTCCGTCATGGACCCTTCCCGACCTCTCCGCCGCGCGCCGCCGATCTGACAATCGGGTCCACTTTAGACGTAATGCCCGAGTTGATGGCTTATGACGAACCTCATGGGACCGACGCGCCCCCAGGAGCAACCGATTGGGCGCGCGGTCCATCAGGCCAGAACCGGTCAAGAGGCCGGCCGGAGAAGGGGAAGAAAACGGAAAGAGTCCGGAAAGTGAAACGGGGGCGCCCCGCACCGGAGTTCCGGTGCGGGGCGCCCCCGCCGCTTCGAGCGGACCCTACGAGTGCGTGCGCAGCAGCGTCCTCATCGTGCGCATCGCGACCGACAGGTTCGCCAGGTCGAAGGCGTCCGAGCTCTGGATCTCCTCCAGGGTCGTCCGCGCGCGGGCCAGGATCGGCGCGTTCTTCTCCTGCCACGCGTCGAAGCGCTGCTCCGGAGTCGACACGCCGTTCCCGGCGGCCAGCACATCGGCCGTGAGGGCCGCGTGCGCCGCGTACAGGTCCTCACGGATCGAGGCGCGGGCCATCGACTGCCAGCGGTCGGTCCGCGGCAGCTCGATGATCCGGTCCATCAGCTGCGCGATGGACAGCCGGTCCGCGAGGTCGTAGTACACCTCGGCGACGGCCAGGGGGTCCTTGCCGGTGCGGTCGGCGATCGCCACGATGTCGAGCGTCGGGAAGGCCGAGGAGAACCCGGCGACCCGCTGGGCCAGCTCCTCCGGCACACCCGCTGCGGTCAGCTCGTCCAGGATCGACTGGTACCACTCGGCGTCCGCGCCGCGCAGCATCTTCGGCATGGCCGACCACACCTGGGCGACGCCCTCGCGGAAGAAGTCGATGGTCTCGGCGAGCTGGAGCGGCTGCGGCCGGTTGTTGAGCAGCCAGCGCGTGCCGCGCTCGACCAGGCGGCGCGAGTGCAGCCTGATCCGGGTCTGGACGTCCGCGGCGACGACATTGTCGAGCGACTCGACCGAGTCCCAGACCTCGCCGAGGCCGAAGATCTCGCGCGCGGCGAGCTGCGCCCGCACGATCTCCTCCAGGGACGCGCCGGTCTCCTCGCGCATCCGGTGCAGGAACGTCGAACCGCCGGAGTTCACCGTGTCGTTGACCAGCACCGTGGTGACGATCTCGCGGCGCAGCGCGTGCCCGTCGACCGCCTCGGTGAACCGCTCGCGCAGCGCCTGCGGGAAGTAGGCGTGCAGGAGCCTGCGCAGGTACGGGTCGTCCGGCAGCGACGTCTGGATCAGCTCGTGCGCGGCCGTGATCTTCGTGTACGCGAGGAGGACGGCCAGCTCGGGCTGGCTCAGGCCGCGCCGGGTGTTCAGCAGCTCCTTGACCTGCCGGTCCGTCGGCAGGAACTCCAGGGCCCGGTCGAGGCTCCCTTCACGGACCAGGCGGCGCATGAAGCGCTGGTGGGCGTGGAGCAGGTCGGGCGCCTGGGCGACCGCGTTGGCCAGGGCCGTGTTCTGCGCGTAGTTGTTGCGCAGGACCAGGGCGCCGACCTCGTCGGTCATCTCGGCGAGCAGCTTGTTGCGCTGCTTGACGGTCATGTCGCCGTCGGTGACGAGCGTGTTGAGCAGGATCTTGATGTTCACCTCGTGGTCGGAGGTGTCCACGCCCGCGCTGTTGTCGATGGCGTCGGTGTTGACCTTGCCGCCGCTGCGCGCGAACTCGATACGGCCCAGCTGGGTCGCGCCGAGGTTGCCGCCCTCGCCGATCACCTTGGCCCGCACGTCCTGGCCGTCCACGCGGATCGCGTCGTTGGCCTTGTCGCCGACGTCCGCGTTCGACTCGGCGGACGACTTCACGTACGTGCCGATGCCGCCGTTCCACAGCAGGTCGACCCGCGCGTGCAGGATCGCCTTCATCAGGTCGGCCGGCGTCATCTTCGCGGCGCCCGACTCGATGCCGAGTGCCTCGCGGATGTGCGCGTTGAGCTGGATCGCCTTGGCGGAGCGCGGGAAGATCCCGCCGCCCGCGGAGATCAGTTCCTTGTTGTAGTCGGCCCACGAGGAGCGCGGCAGGTCGAACAGGCGGCGGCGCTCGGCGTACGAGGTGGCCGCGTCGGGCCGCGGGTCGATGAAGATGTGCCGGTGGTCGAACGCGGCGACCAGGCGGATGTGCTCGGAGAGCAGCATGCCGTTGCCGAACACGTCACCGGACATGTCGCCGACGCCGACGACCGTGAAGTCCTCGGTCTGCGTGTCGGTGCCCAGCTCCCGGAAGTGCCGCTTCACGGACTCCCAGGCGCCACGGGCGGTGATGCCCATGCCCTTGTGGTCGTAGCCCGCCGAGCCGCCGGAGGCGAAGGCGTCACCGAGCCAGAAGTTGTACGACTCGGCGACCGCGTTGGCGATGTCGGAGAACGTCGCCGTGCCCTTGTCGGCCGCGACCACGAGGTACGTGTCGTCCCCGTCGTGGCGCACGACGTCCGCCGGGGGCACGACCTGGCCGGCCACCAGGTTGTCGGTGATGTCGAGCAGCGCCGAGATGAAGGTCTTGTACGACGCGACACCCTCGGCCAGCCACGCGTCACGGTCGACGCTCGGGTCCGGCAGGTTCTTCGCGACGAAGCCGCCCTTGGCGCCGACCGGCACGATGACGGTGTTCTTCACCATCTGCGCCTTGACCAGCCCGAGGACCTCGGTACGGAAGTCCTCACGCCGGTCGGACCAGCGCAGACCACCGCGCGCGACCTTGCCGAAGCGCAGGTGCACGCCCTCGACCCGCGGCGAGTACACCCAGATCTCGTAGGCCGGGCGCGGCGCGGGCAGGTCGGGGATGGCCTGCGGGTCGAACTTCATCGAGACGTACTCGTGCGGCGTGCCGTCGTCGCGCTTCTGGAAGAAGTTCGTCCGCAGCGTCGCCTTGATGACGGTCAGGAAGGACCGCAGGATCCGGTCCTCGTCCAGGCTCGCGACCTGGTCGAGCGCACCGTCGAGCTCCTCCAGGAGCCCGTCGATCAGCTCGGTCCCGGCCCGCTGGCGCTCCGGCGACATGCGCGCCTCGAAGAGGCTCACCAGGAGGCGGGTGGTGTGGACGTTGTTACGGAGGGTGTCCTCCATGTAGTCCTGGCTGAACGTCGCACCGGCCTGGCGCAGGTACTTGGCGTACGCGCGCAGCACCATCGCCTGCCGCCAGTTCAGACCGGCGCTCAGGACGAGGGAGTTGAAGCCGTCGTTCTCGGCGGCGCCGGTCCAGGTCGCCGTGAAGGCCTCCTGGAAGCGCTCGCGGCCGTCGTCACCGAGGAAGTCGCCGTTGCCGCTGAGCGACTTCGGCAGGCGAAGGCCGAAGTCGTAGATCCACGCCGTGGTCCGGTCCGAGCAGCGCAGCTCGTAGGGGCGCTCGTCGATGACCTCGACGCCGAGCCGGTTGAGGGCCGGCAGGACGGACGACAGGGAGACCGGCGCGCCGGTGCGGTAGATCTTGAAGCGGCGCTCGCCGGGGGCCGCGCCCACGGGCTCGTACAGCGAGAGCGCGAAGTCCTTCTCGCCGCGCTTGAGCGCTTCGAGGTGGACCAGGTCGGCGACCGCCGCGCGCGGCGAGTGGTCGGCCTTGTAGCCCTCGGGGAAGGCGCCGGAGTAGCGGCGGCCCAGCTCGGCCGCGCGCTCCTCGCCGCACTCCGCGTTGAGCGCCTCGCCGAAGCCGTCGGCCCACGAGCGGGCGGCGTCGACGAGCCGCGCCTCGATGCGCTCGGTGTCGGCCTCGGTCAGCACGGGCAGCTCGGTGCCCGGCTCGACGCGGATGACGAAGTGCAGCCGGGACAGGATCGACTCGGTGTTCCAGGCCGTGAAGTCGACGCTGGTGCCGTTGAGCTCTTCCTTGAGGATGTCGATGATCCGCAGGCGGACACCGGTGGTGTAGCGGTCGCGCGGCAGGTAGACGAGGGCCGAGTAGTAGCGGCCGTACTCGTCCTGGCGCAGGTAGAGCCGCAGCCGGCGGCGCTCCTGGAGGTAGAGGACGCTGGTGACGATGGCGCGCAGCTCGTCGGCCGAGGTCTGGAACAGCTCGTCGCGCGGGTACGTCTCCAGGATCTGGAGCAGGTCGCGGCCGTCGTGGCTGTTGGGCGAGAATCCGGCGCCCCGCAGCACTTCCTGCACCTTGCGGCGCACGACCGGGACGCGCCGGACGGACTCCGTGTACGCGGCGCTCGAGAAGAGGCCGAGGAAGCGGCGCTCGCCGATGACGTTGCCCTCGGCGTCGAACTTCTTCACGCCGACGTAGTCCAGGTACGACGGGCGGTGCACGGTGGCGCGGCTGTTGGCCTTGGTCAGCACGAGGATCTTGTGCTCGCGGGCCTTGGCGCGCGCGTCGGCGGGCAGCCGGCTGAAGGACGGGCTCACCGGGTGGTGGTCGTCGCCGCCGTGCTGCGGGTCGGAGCGCAGGATGCCGAGGCCGGTGCCGGGCACGGCGGACAGCGAGTCGTCCTCGCGCAGCTCGTACTCGCGGTAGCCGAGGAAGGTGAAGTGGTCGGTGGACAGCCAGCGCAGCAGCTCGCGGGCCTCCTCGACGTCCTGGGCGCGCAGGTCGTCGGCGGTGGGCTCGCTGGGCAGGTCGTCGGCGATACGCAGCGCCGAGTCCCGCATCTTCTCCCAGTCCTCGACGGCCTCACGGACGTCGGACAGGACACGCAGGAGGTCGGAGGTGATCTGCTTCAGGTCGGCGCGGTCCGTCTCCCGGTCGATCTCCACGTGGATCCACGACTCGGTGAGCGTGTCGTGGCCGTCGGTGGCGCTGCCCGCGGGCAGGACCTCCAGGAGCTTGCCGGTCAGGTCGCGGCGCACGGTGACCTGCGGGTGGATCACGACGTGGATGCCGCGGCCCTGGCGGGACAGCTCGTTGGTGACCGAGTCGACCAGGAACGGCATGTCGTCGGTGACGACCTCGACGACGGAGTGGCTGCAGGTCCAGCCGTTCTCCTCGACCGTCGGCGTGTGGACCTTGACGTTCGCGGTGCCCTGCGGGCGGACCTCCGCGAGCCGGTAGTGGGAGACGGCTGCACCGAAGGCGTCGACCGGGTCGCGGTCGGCCAGGTCCTCGGGGGCGGTGTGCAGGTAGTAGCGCTGGAGGAACGCGAGCACGGACTCCTGGTCCGGAGCCCCCTCGCCATTCGTCCCGGCCGGGAGATGGCCCCCAGCCGGGCTGTTCTCAGCTACCCGGGCAGCCCGTGCGAGCAGCTCGGCCTTGGCTTCGTCCAGCTTGGTCTGCATTGTCCTCTGGCTCCTGTCGCGCGCCGTTGCGTGACGTTGAAGAAAGTGATGCGGCACAACGCCACGACGCGGGGTCTCCGGTCGATGTCGACGGTATGCCGGGATGAGAGATGAGCGGGCGGTTATCCGCCATTTTTGGCGTATTTCCTGCCCGGAGTCGCGACGGCATCCATGTTCCGTCCCGAAGGGAATGGTCAGCGGAGCGCCGGGCACGGATGTAGATCTCCGTGTGCTCCCGGCGCGGGCAGGGGGCGACGATGCCCCCGCGAGATATCGCGCTGATCACGGGTCAAGGCTATCGCCCCTCCCCCGGGAGTCGTCATGAGCCGTATGTGTACAAATACAGCGGTCGAACTTTGACACTCTGCACAGGGACAGCAACGCGGATGGATGCGTCGGGGGGTTGCCTTACGGTCCGGCCGGGTCCACGTTGAGGAGGAGACACCCCGGCCCGAAGGCTCCGAGGGGAGCGCACAGCCATGGCACCCAAGATCCTCCTGGTGACCGGCGACGCCGCCGAGTCACTGGAAGTCCTGTACCCCTACCAGCGCCTGCGCGAGGAGGGCTACGACGTCCACATCGCCGCCCCGGAGCGCAAGAAGCTGCAGTTCGTCGTCCACGACTTCGAACCGGGGTTCGACACGTACACGGAGAAGCCCGGCTACACCTGGCCCGCCGATCTCGCGTTCGCCGAGGTCGAGCCCGAACAGTACGTCGCTGTCGTGATCCCGGGCGGCCGCGCCCCCGAGTATCTGCGCAACGACCCGGAGCTGCGCAAGATCCTGAAGTCTTTTTTCGACGCGGACAAGCCCGTGGCCCAGATCTGCCACGGTCCGCTGCTGACGGCGGCGGTCGACGGTCTGCGCGGGCGCCGCGTCACGGCGTATCCGGCGCTTGAGCCCGACATGCAGGCCGCGGGCGCGGCTTTCCGAGACGCAGAAGTGGTCGTCGACGGGACGCTGGTGTCGTCGCGCGCCTGGCCGGACCACTCGGGGTGGATGCGGGAGTTCCTCACGGTGCTGCGGGCCAAGGCGCCGGTGACCTGAGGGTCCGAGGGGCCTCACGGGACGGTGGGTGGCTGCCCCGCCGACGAGGGCAGCCACCACGCATGGCGCTCCTGGACGACACGACGGAGCCCCGTTGCCACGACAGCCGAGGGAGTTGGCCGGATTGCTGCCCGGCGCTCCGCCGCGCCGGACCACCCGGGGAACGGCACACCCCCGGCCTGACGTGCGCGGGAACGCCCGGGCATCGGTATCGGCGCGGAGCCGTATACGCATGTCGGCGTACGCAGCCGGCAGCGGAGCGTGAGCGCATTCGCTCACTCCGCCAGGCGTTCCGCCACCCCGACGGCCTCGGCGAGAGTGTCCACGACCGGCGCCCCCACGCCTTCGAGACTGGCCCTGCTGTGCGATCCGCCGGTGTAGAGCACGGCCCGCGCGCCCGCGTGCAGCGCCGC
The DNA here is from genome assembly GCF_045162695.1 of Streptomyces sp. NBC_01003. Taxonomy (NCBI): domain Bacteria; kingdom Bacillati; phylum Actinomycetota; class Actinomycetes; order Kitasatosporales; family Streptomycetaceae; genus Streptomyces; species Streptomyces sp. NBC_01003. Next base: position 6,104,200 of record NZ_CP108707.1, on the reverse strand, counting down.
CACCGCGTCGTCGGCAGCGTCCCCGATCACCACCGTGCGCTCCGGCGCAACCCCCGCGCCGACCAGCGCTCCGAGGTGGCGGACCATGTGCTCGGCCTTGCTGCCGCCGGAGGGGCCGGTGCGCCCGTCGACCCGCAGGAAGTGCGACTCGATCCCGAACTCCCGTACCAGCGGGACGAGTTCGTCATGCCCGTACATGCTGAGGATCGACTGGCTGCGGCCCGCCGAGCTCCAGCCGGCGAGGAGCAGCTCCGCCCCGTCGGCGAGCCCGCAGGCCGTGCGGTGGAACGTGTAGTGCCGCTGGAAGGCGGTGTCCATGCGCTCCCACTCGGCCTCGGTGGGCAGCCGCCCCATCAGCCGCTGGTAGAAGCGGGGGATCGGCACGCAGTACAGCTCTCTGTACCGCTCCAGGGTGATCGGCTCGAGTCCGACCTCCTCGAAGGCGGCGTTCGTCGCGCTGATGACGGCGTCGTTGTCGTGGAACAGCGTCCCGTTCCAGTCCCAGACGATGTGTGCTCCGGCTGCGTGCTTCCCCATGCCAAGAACGTACCCGCCGGGACCGACAATCGTACGTTCGCGCAGGTCAGCCGCTCAGGCCGAGCAGGTTCGGGATCTCCTGCGTGGCGAACCAGAGGAGCTCGTGGTCCTCGGCGCCGTCGACGACGAACTGCGCGTCGTCGTCGCCCTGGTCCGCCGCCCCGAGCGCCGCGGCCGCCGCGGTCACGTCCTTCTCGGCGTCGGCCGAGTCCACGTGCACCGCCGCCGCCTTGGCCAGGGGGGCCGCGTTCGCGATCCGCACCTCGCCGAGCGCTCCCGGGTCGAGCCCGCGGTCCGGGTCGGCCACGGCGGCGCCGTCCGGCACGTCGAGGGCGACCACGACCCGCTTGCGGGGCGCGTCCGGCTCCCCGGCGATCAGCCGCAGCGACGCCGCCGCCGCGCGGCTGAGGGCCGCGTACTCCAGCTCCTCGATGTCGTCGGAGACGTACCACTCGCGCAGCGCGGGCGTCACGGCGTACGCGGTGAGCGGTCCGGGCCCCAGTTCGCCCGCCTTGTGCGCCTCGGCGAGACGGGGCAGGGACAGGGGGACGTACACGCGCATGGCTGGCCACTTTCGTCGGCGAGAGGGGCTTCAGGATACGTGCGGGGGTCCCCCTTCGGGGTGCCGGTCGCCCCCTGTGCGCACGTCCACACCGGGCCCCTGCATGACCCTCCCGAGGCCCGTCCGCGCACGCCTCGTCCGCCGTCCGGTCACCCGGATAGGTGATCCTCGCGACCACCCTCTCCGGGCCCCCGCGGCCTTGTGGGCGGAGCCGCAGAACACGTACAAGATCCCCAAGCGAAGTTACCGATCGGTATCCACCGGTCGGACGCCGAACGGGGACCCAGACATGCACGAGCCCACCGCCCATGAGCCGCCGCTGCGCAAGGTGATGGACCAGCCGCGCCGCCGCCCCAGGACGACCCGGCCCCCGGGCGGCCGACCGCCCGGCAGGCAGGACGCGAGGCGCCCCGGCGCGCGGCCCGTACGCGTCCCGCCCCAGCTGCCGCCGCACCCCGCCGAGCTCTTCACCGAGCGCCTCCTGCTGATGCTCAGCGGCCAGCGCCCCGTCCACTGGGCCTCCCGCCACTTCGCCGGATCCCTCTACGACGCCCTGATCCGGCTCGCCGAGAACCAGCCCTTCAACGACCGGGGACGCCGGCCCGTCGTCCGCGGCATCGGCCACTACGAGCCCGAACCCGGCGTCTACGAAGTCTTCGCCCGGATCAGCGCGGGCCCCCGGCTGCACGCCCTCGCCTTCCGCCTGCACCGGGGCGACGACCACCGCTGGCTCTGCACGGCCGTCGAAATGAGCGGACGCCCGCCCCGCGACAGCGAGGCGTGATCCCCGCCGCTGTCAGCGCGTCGACCTCGTCCAGCGCGGCCACCGGCAGCGAGGGGTGGTCGACGCCCTCGTACGACGTGTACGTCACCCGGGTCCCGGCCCGCTCCAGTGCCGCCGCGGTCTCCTTTGAGGTGACGTCCGGCACCGTCGTATCCGCGGCGCCCTGCACGATCAGCACCAGCTCGCCGTAGCGGATGACGAACGGCTCGGCATGGCGGGCCGGCAGCGCGGCGAGTTTTGAGGTGACAGCCGGCACCGTCGTATCCGCGGCGCCCTGCACGATCAGCACCAGCTCGCGGTAGCGGGTGACAAACGGCTCGGCGTGGCGGGCCGGCAGCGCGGCGAGTTCGGGCGCTCCGTTGCGCGGCGTCCCGTACACGAAGTCGGCGTAGCCCCTCGCCGGCCTTGAACACCTCGGCGAGGCAACCGCCGTCGCGGGCCACCCCGAGGACCTTCATGCCCTGGGGCGTGAGGTAGTCGGCCGGCTTCACGTCCGGCTCGGCCGCTGCCGTACCCGAAACGAGCAGAGCGATGTACGGGTTGACGGTGGCCCGCGGGTCTCCGATGCCGGCCAGGTCGAGGATCTGCGCCCAGTGGCTGGGCGGGGCGCCCCCGAAATACGTCCGCACGACGGCGTCCAGCGGCACGCCCTCCTCGGCCCGCCGTCCGCGCGGCCCGGGCGAGCAAGCCCTGCACCGCGAGGCGGGGTACGCGCGATTTCCACTTCCCGTACATCGTCAGGGAGATCGCCGAAAGGCGTCGTCGCCCCGAACTCCCCGTCGACCAGATCCCGGGCCCGCGCCGGCACCCGAGGCAGAACCCGCCCGGCGAGGCGCCTGGCCGCCGCGTGCTCGCTCCGCACCGCCACCGCACCCGCAGCCCTCAACCCGGTCCGGCGTCGTCACGCCTGTCATGCCCGCATACCCGTTGGCCCTGGTGTTCCGACCGTCGGCGTTCCGGCCGCCCCTGCTGTCCCGCCCCGACACCGACGAAAGGGGCCGGGCATCCCGTGCCCGGCCCCTTCACACACGCTCGTTCACAGCGCGCCGCACACTACTTCTTGCGGCGGCGCCCGCCCTTCTGCTGCTTACGACGCTCCGCGCGCGTGAGGCCGTCGGCCTCGGAGCGCGCCGGGCCGTCCTCGGTGACGTAGTCCATCTCGTCCACGCCGCCCTCGGCGTTCGGCGCCTGGAAGTGCAGGCGGTCCGGACGCTGCGGGGCGTCGAGGCCCTTGGCGCGGATCTCGGGACGGCCGACACCGGCGGGCACCGCGTCCTGCTTGTCCAGGGACGGCGCCGTGTCCTGCACGGGGACCTCCTCGACCTGCTGCTCGACCTGGACCTCCAGGTTGAACAGGTAGCCGACGGACTCCTCCTTGATGCCCTCCATCATGGCGGTGAACATGTCGAAGCCCTCGCGCTGGTACTCGACCAGCGGGTCCTTCTGCGCCATGGCGCGCAGGCCGATGCCCTCCTGGAGGTAGTCCATCTCGTAGAGGTGCTCACGCCACTTGCGGTCCAGGACGGAGAGAACCACGCGGCGCTCCAGCTCACGCATGATCTCGGAGCCGAGCTGCTCCTCACGCGCCGCGTACTGCGCGTGGATGTCCTCCTTGACGGACTCGCTGATGAACTCGGCCGTCAGACCCGCGCGGTCACCCGCGGCCTCCTCCAGCTCGTCGACGGTGACCTTCACCGGGTAGAGCTGCTTGAAGGCGCCCCACAGCCGGTCCAGGTCCCACTCCTCGGCGAAGCCGTCGGCGGTCTCCGCGCCGATGTACTCGTCGATCGTGTCGTCCATGAAGTGCTGGATCTGCTCGTGCAGGTCCTCGCCCTCCAGGACGCGGCGCCGCTCGCCGTAGATGACCTCACGCTGCCGGTTGAGGACCTCGTCGTACTTGAGGACGTTCTTCCGGGTCTCGAAGTTCTGCTGCTCGACCTGCGACTGGGCCGACGCGATGGCGCGCGTGACCATCTTGTTCTCGATCGGCACGTCGTCCGGGACGTTCGCCATCGACATGACGCGCTCGACCATCTGGGCCTTGAACAGACGCATCAGGTCGTCACCGAGCGACAGGTAGAAGCGGGACTCGCCCGGGTCTCCCTGACGGCCGGAACGGCCGCGCAGCTGGTTGTCGATACGGCGCGACTCGTGCCGCTCCGTGCCGAGGACGTAGAGCCCGCCGAGGTCCTTGACCTCCTCGAACTCGGCCTTCACCGCCTGCTCGGCCCGCTCCAGGGCGGCCGGCAGCGCCGCGGCCCACTCCTCGACATGCTCGACCGGGTCCAGGCCGCGCTGGCGCAGCTCCGCCTCGGCGAGGTCGTCCGGATTGCCGCCGAGCTTGATGTCAGTGCCTCGGCCGGCCATGTTCGTGGCGACGGTGACGGCGCCCTTGCGGCCGGCCTGGGCGACGATCGTCGCCTCACGGTCGTGCTGCTTCGCGTTCAGCACCTCGTGCTGCACACCGCGCTTGGACAGCTGCTGCGAGAGGTACTCCGACTTCTCGACGGACGTCGTACCGACGAGGATCGGCTGACCCTGCTCGTGCTTCTCGGCGATGTCGTCGACGACCGCGTCGAACTTGGCGACCTCGGTGCGGTAGATCAGGTCGGCCTGGTCCTTGCGGACCATCGGCTTGTTCGTCGGGATCGGGACGACGCCCAGCTTGTAGATCTGGTGGAACTCGGCGGCCTCGGTCATGGCCGTACCGGTCATGCCGGAGAGCTTGCCGTAGAGGCGGAAGAAGTTCTGCAGGGTGATCGTGGCGAGCGTCTGGTTCTCGTCCTTGATGTCCACCCCTTCCTTCGCCTCGATCGCCTGGTGCATGCCCTCGTTGTAGCGGCGGCCGGCGAGGATACGGCCGGTGTGCTCGTCGACGATCATGACTTCGCCGTCGATGACGACGTAGTCCTTGTCCTTCTTGAACAGTTCCTTCGCCTTGATGGCGTTGTTCAGATAGCCGACGAGCGGGGTGTTCACCGACTCGTAGAGGTTGTCGATGCCCAGCCAGTCCTCGACCTTGGCGACGCCGGGCTCGTGGATGGCGACGGTGCGCTTCTTCTCGTCGACCTCGTAGTCGCCGGTCTCCTCGATGCCCTTCAGCGGATTGCCGGCCTCGCCCTTCTTCAGGCGGGTGACCAGCTTCGCGAAGTCGCCGTACCACTTGGTGGCCTGGTCGGCGGGGCCGGAGATGATCAGCGGCGTACGGGCCTCGTCGACGAGGATCGAGTCGACCTCGTCGACCACCGCGAAGTTGTGGCCGCGCTGGACGAGCTCGTCCTGGGACCACGCCATGTTGTCGCGGAGGTAGTCGAAACCGAACTCGTTGTTCGTGCCGTACGTGATGTCGCAGTTGTACTGCTCGCGGCGCTGCGCCGGCGTCATGTTCGCCAGGATGCAGCCCACGCTGAGGCCGAGGAACTTGTGGACGCGGCCCATCATTTCGGAGTCGCGCTCGGCCAGGTAGTCGTTCACCGTGATCAGGTGAACGCCCTTGCCGGACAGCGCGTTCAAGTACGTCGGGAGCGTGCCGACGAGGGTCTTGCCCTCACCGGTCTTCATCTCGGCAACGTAGCCGAGGTGGAGGGCGGCGCCACCCATCAGCTGCACATCGTAGGGACGCTGGCCGAGCACGCGCCTGGCCGCCTCGCGGACGGTGGCGAAGGCCTCGGGGAGCAGGTCGTCGAGGCTCTCGCCGTCGGCGAACCTCTCCTTGTACTCGTCGGTGAGGGCCCGCAGCTCGGCGTCGGAGAGGCTGACGAAATCCTCTTCGAGGGAGTTGACCTGGTCCGCGATGCGGTGCAGCTTGCGCAGGATCTTGCCTTCGCCTGCACGCATGATCTTCGAGAGGACGGACACGGGGGTTGGTCTCCTTGCCGGTCGGGCCTGGCACGGTCGGGTGTGACGGTATAGAGCAACGGCCATCGTATGCGAGGACCCCGGCGCGCCGGGAGGTCTGCCGTAACCACAGCCACAGGGACAACGCACGAGGACCGCTCAAGGTGCCGCACGAAGCTGTGCACCCCGACTGCGAAAGGTAACAGCGCGCTCACCCCGCGATATCTGCTGGCGCCATTGTCGGCCTACGAGCAGAATCGGCCGATGGAACCCGTCGCACTCACCACCGACCGCCTGCGGCTGCGCACGTTCACCGCCGAGGACACCGACGAGGTGTATCTCGCGGCCCAGGACCCCGACATCCAGCGCTGGACCACCGTCCCGTCGCCCTACGCGCGCGTGGACGCCGAACACTTCGTCGGCCGCATGGTCCCGGACGGCTGGCGGGCCGACACGGAGTACACCTTCGCCGTGCGGCTCCAGGACGACGGCCCCGTGATCGCCGCCGCGAGCCTGCACCACCCGCGCGCGGGCGCCTGGGAGGTCGGCTTCTGGACCGGCAAGGAGTACCGCGGCCGCGGCTACATGACCGAGACGGTCCTCGCCCTGGCCCGCTGGGCCTTCACCGACCTGGCCTGTACGCGACTGGAGTGGCGCGCCGAGGTCGGCAACGTCGGCTCGCGCACCGTCGCCGAGAAGGCCGGCTTCACCGTGGAGGGCGTCATGCGGGCGGGCCTACCCAACAAGGGCGTGCTGCGAGACTGTTGGGTCGCCTCGCTCCTCCCCTCGGACCTCGGCATCCCGGCAGTGCTGCCCTACCTCCCGGCGCCGGCGTGACGCTTTCCGGCGCCGGCCCCCGCCCGCCGGCCAGGCCCGACTGTCAGTGCCGCGCCCTATCGTTCGGGGCATGACGACCACGCCGCGCCCCGCCGCCGAACTCTCCGCCGACGAGGCCCGCCGCATCGCGCTGCGGGCTCAAGGGTTCCTCGGCGCGCCGGACCGCAAGGGCGGGGTCCGCGGCGTGCTCCGTCACCTCGGAGCCGTCCAGCTCGACACCATCTCGGTGCTGGCCCGGTCGCACGAACTCATCCCGTACGCGCGCCTGGGCGCGGTCGGCCGCAGAACGGTCGAGGACGCGTACTGGACCCCGGGCACGGCCGGCGCGCCGCACGCCTTCGAGTACTGGTCGCACGCCGCGTGCATCCTGCCCATCGAGGAGTGGCCGCACTTCGCCTTCCGCCGCCGCGCCTACCGCACCCGCCCGCACTGGCACCACGACCTGCCCGACGGCGCGTACGAGCAGGTCATCAAGCAGCTGCGCACCGAAGGCCCGCTCACGGCCACGGAGTTGGGCGGCGCGAAGAACAAGGGCGAGTGGTGGGACTGGTCCGCGGCGAAGGTCGCCGTGGAGCGCGCCCTGATGTACGGCGAGGTGGTGTGCACACAGCGCCGCAGCTGGAAGCGGGTGTACGACCTCGCGGAGCGCGCCGTCCCGGCCGAGCTGCTCCATGACGACCTGGCCGACCGGGAGTGCCTGCGCCGCCTGGTCCGCCTCGCCGGACAGTCCCTCGGCATCGGCACGCGCTCCGACATCGCGGACTACCACCGCCTGAAGCACGAGCAGTTCGACGCGGTGGTCGAGGACGCGGGCCTGGTTCCCGTGACCGTGCAGGGCTGGGGAAAGCCGGCGTGGGCGGATCCGGAGGCGCTCGACACCGCCCCCCGCGGCCGCCACCGTACGACGCTGCTCTCGCCCTTCGACTCCCTGATCTGGGAGCGGCCCCGCACGGAGCGGATCTTCGGCTTCACGCACCGCCTGGAGGCGTACGTCCCCAAGCCGAAGCGGGTACACGGCTACTTCGCGATGCCGGTCCTCGCGGGCGGGCACCTGGTGGGCCGCGTCGACCCCGCGCGCGACGGGAGCACGCTGGTCGCCAGGCAGGTCTCCCTGGACGGCCCGAAGGCGGTCCCGGCCGTGGCGCAGGCGCTGCGGGAGGCGGCGGAGTGGGTGGGCTGCGACGCGGTCCGGATCGAGCGCGTCGACGCCCCGGAACTCAAGCCGACCCTGGTCACCGCCCTCGGCTGACCGCTGTCACCCGACCACTGTCACCCGGTGGCCGTCACCGGATCTCGAGGATCTTCTCCCGCATCGCGTACACCACGGCCTCCATCCTGGAGTGCAGCTGGAGCTTCTCCAGGATGTTGCGCACATGGTTCTTCACGGTGTTCTCGGAGATGAACAGTTCCTTCGCGATATCGCGGTTGTTCATGCCCGTGGCGACCAGCTTCAGGACTTCCAGCTCACGGTCGGTCAGCCGCGGCGCCGGAACGAGACGCCGCTCGTCCGTTCGCTGGATCATCGACTTGAATTCGGTGAGGAGCTTCGACGCCATCGAGGGGCTGATCTGCGACTGCCCGTCGGCGACGGCGCGAATGGCCGTGGCCACCTCGTCCGTGGAGATCTCCTTGAGCAGATAGCCCGTCGCGCCCGCTTTGATCGCGTCGTAGAGATCCGCTTCCTCGTCACTGATGGTCAGCATGATGATCTTGGCGCTGGGGGCGACCTCCTTGATGGAGGTACATGCCTCGATCCCGCCGCGCTTGGGCATCCGCACATCCATCAGGATGATGTCGGGCAGCAGGTCGGCCGCCTTGTCCACGGCCTCCGCGCCGTCACCCGCCTCGCCGACGACCTGGATGTCCTCCTCGGCCGCTAGAACGATCTCGAGCCCGCGCCGGAACAGCGCGTGGTCGTCCACCACCAGGACCCTGATCGGCTCCTTGCGCGGCGCGCTCTCGTCCGGGCCCATGCCCTGGACACCGCCACCGGCCGTACCGGCGCCCTCGTCCCCCATCGGTCCGAAGCTGTCCGCCATCGTTCCTCCCCCTGAAGGCCATGGCCCGTCTTCCTGTGCCACGCCAACCGGAGGCAGCGGCACACCGGTTGACCCGGCCCGGCCATGATTTCATGCCTTGGCGCCGGTGCGGTGACAGAGCGGCAGCACGAGGGTGCCCCTGGGGGCGCACGCGCTCCCAGGGGCACCCTTCACGGCTGTCTCCCGCGGGCTCAGCCGCGTGGTTCCGCCGACCTCAGCCGCCGAGCGCCCCGCCCGCTGCGGACGACTGCGCCTGGGTGACCATCGGGTCGGTGTTGAGGTGGATCACGCCGTAGTCGTAGGCGTGGCGCCGGTAGACGACGCTGGGCTCCTTGGTCTCGGAGTCGACGAAGAGGTAGAAGTCGTGCCCGACCAGCTCCATCTCGTAGAGCGCCTGGTCGAGTGACATGGGCGCAGCGACGTGCGTCTTCTCGCGAACGATGAGCGGGCCTTCGCCCTGGACCTCGAGGGAGCCGATCCTCGTGGTCGGTACTCCGCCGGGCTCCTCGTTGTTGACCACCGAGCCGTCCCCGTTCAGAGTCGCCGTGGCGACGACATCGGGGACTTCCGCGGCAGTGAGCCTGCCGCTCCCGCGGCGGGTGGACCGCTTGCTGTGTTCCTTGCGCAGGCGCGCCTCGAGCTTGTCCGTTGCCAGGTCGAGCGCCGCATACGGGTCGCTGGCCGCCGCCTCCGCCCTGATGACCGGGCCGCGCGTGCGGAGTGTGATCTCTACGCGGTCGCAGCGGTCGGCCTGTCGAGGGTTGGGCTCCTTGGACACCTCCACGTCGAGGCTGATCACCTTGCCGTCGAACTTCTGGATCTTGTCCAGCTTCAGCTTCTCGGCCACGTGCTTGCGGAACCGCTCGGGCACCTCGGTCTTGCGGCCCTTGACGACGATGTCCACGCAGAACTCCGTTCCCGGATCGCCCCGCTCCATCGGCGGAGCATCTCCCTGTTGCACCAGACTCCGGCCACTTCCGAAGTCTCTGACTCGGCGACTTCCACCTCCTCCTCCCCCATGGACAAGATCTACACCCCATCATCGCGGGTGATTGCCGAAAAAACCTGCAGCGCCCACGACACTGGCATTCCTGATTGCTGGGGATGGCGTCCGCCATTCCTCACAACCGAACATATCTCGCCCGGACGGATGCCGTCACCCTCTACTGACGCGTACCTCCATTCAGGTGAAATGACCCCCTCACCACCTGCAACGACGCAGGTTTACGCTCAGTTCCGGTTTATTTCGAAAGAACCCGGAGAGGCTGCAACCACTGCCGCACTGATCGAGTTGCGCGCGGGCAATTCCCGTGCAGTTTCCACCCATCCCGGCGTGATCCCGTCGCTCTCATCCTCTGCCGTCCCGGCCACTGCGGCACGTATTGCGCGGGCCGCCTCCGCCAATGAGGCGCCCGTAGTCATGACGTCGTCGACCAGCACGATCCGGCCACCCGAGGCGAGGAGCGCACGCGCTCCCGCGGGCACCTCCAGAGCACCGGCGAGATTGGCCAGACGCCGTCGCGCGTCGAGCCCGGCCTGATCGGCGACGACCCGCCGCTGACGCAACGCGGCGCACACCCTCGCGGGAACCCCCACCCGACGCAGCTCAGCCGCCGCGGCATACGCAATCCGCCGCGCAGGATCATGCCCCCGAGCCCGAACAGCCTTCCGAGCGGAGGGGACGGGGATCAGGAGGACGGGGGTGGAGGGAGGGGGTGGCGGGGTTGGTTGGGGGCGGGCGGGCGGTTGGGAGCGGGCGGGCGGTTGGGAGCGGGCGGTTGGTTCGGGCCGGGGGCCGGGTTGGGGGCGGGCACCGGGTTGGGGGCGGGCACCGGGTTGGGGGCGGGCACCGGGTCGAGTGCGGGCGGTTGATTGGGTGCGGGCGGTTGATTGGGTGCGCACGGCTTCTTGGGTACGCGCGCTCACTGGGGTGCGGACGCCATCCGCCTGTGTGCGCATGTCTCGTGGCGTATGCGCATCTGCCTGGGTGCGCCCAGCTGCCCGTGTACGCCTGTCTACGGGGCCCCCACCCCCACCCCCGCCCCCTCCCCCATCCCCCGTTTCGCCAAGTCCCGCCCGCACCGCCCCCGCGAGGGCCGCGCCCAGGGGCTCCGCGAGCCCCAACGCCCCCCGCTCCTTGTGCGCGAGCAGTACGGCCCGCACCGCGTCCTGGTACGGAGCGGCCGCGTGCACCACCGGCAGCCCGGGCGGCTCAGGGTTCGGCCGCACCCGGCCCGGCGCGCCGCCCCACAGGGCGTCCCCGCAGCGCGCGCAGAGCGTCGTACGCGGCCGACCGCAGCCTCCACACTCGGCCGGCAGCACAAGATCTCCGAGGTCCTGCAACCACCCCCGCATGTCCACCACTGTGCCAACAGGGGCGCCCTGCGACCACCCCTGTGGATAACTGCCTGTGGACAACTCCCGGACGTGCACACTTCGTTGCAATCGGAGGACTCAACTCCGTCCGGCGAGAGGGGAGCACGGCGCGTCTCACGGCCGCCGCGTCCCCAGCCCCTACCCCGGATAGACCGGCGCTGTCCCGTCCTTGAGCACCGTCTGCCACGGCAGCCCCGGCGGCAGCCGGACGATCCCGTCGTCCGAGTGGGCGACGAGTGGCAGGCGGTCGTCCTCGGACGCCGCGATCTCCTTCACGCCCGTCAGGCCGGGCAGCGCCTGCCCCGTCGGCGCCGAGCCGTCGCACTGGACGTAACTCAGCTGCTGCACGCCCCCGGACTCGCGTCCGACCACGACGAGACGGCTTCCGCCGGCCCACGACATGGCCGTGACCTCCTCCATCTGGGGTGCCGCGGCGCGTAGTTCGTCGACCGAGACCGACAGCTTGCCGTCCGGCCCGGAGTCTCGTTCGACCCGTCCGATCCGCAGCGTGGTCCTGCCCTCCTCGGCCACGAGCAGCGCGATCCGCACCCCGTCGGCCGACACCTTCACGGCCTCGATCCGCCCGCCGTCGAGCCCGGAGACGTCGACTTCGTGGATCTCGTCCGCCATGCCCCGGCCGAACATCAGCAGCCGCGGCTTCTTCGGGTCGCGGTCGGCCACCCACAGGTCGCCGAGCCCGTCCCAACTGGGCGTCGTGAGCCGGTCCTTCTCGGATTTGGCGTTGCTGCGTACGACCGCGTCGCCGAGCGAAGCACCCGACACGAACGACCCGACGAACAGGGCGCTCCCGTTGTTCGACACGGCCGCGGCCTGCGTCTCGTCGCGCGAGACGGCGACCGAGCGCATCCGCTGCTCGCCGTCGCCGAGCGGCCCCGGCACCCGCTCCGGGTCCTTCGTGGTGCGGGATGCGCCCGACATCTGCACGAGCCTGCCCTTGTCGTCCAGGAAGTACTGGTCGTCGGCGGACCCGGAGGTGCGGGGTTCCACGAGGGCCTCGGCACCGCTCTCGCTCAGGACGCACAACTGCGACCCGTTCGACCGTTCGAGCTCGATCTGTGACACGTTCGCCGACGTCACATCCCGTAGGGAGAACAGGAGTTGGGCGGCCATCTCCTTGCAGCGGGCCTGCCCGACGTGGTCGGCCTTTGCGTTCAGCGGGACCTTCAGATTGTTCTCGTCGTCGGGCGCGAGCGATTTCACGCCCTTGCGCAGCCGCGTGTCGGAGGGGAACGTCGTGGTCACGACCGGGTTCAGCCAGTGCGTGGGCCCCGAAAGCAGGGCGCGCACCGTCTGCGTGAGGGGGTCTATCCACTGGCGTACGTACACGGGGTCGGCGACCAGCCTCTTCTGACGGCTGGTCGAACCCGATCCCGATCCCCCACCGCTCTCCGCGCCGCCGGGGGACTCGTCCAGCGCGTAGTAGTACTTGTTGACGGACTGGTAGATGCGCTGGAAGTCGGACTGCCCGAGGACGACGCCCTGCGGCAGCCCGTCGATGCGCCACTGCTTGCCCTTGGGACTGTTCTCCTGCACGAGGTGCAGCGTCTTGCTGTACGAGGTGCCTTCGGGCCGGTACGCCTGCTGCTGGTCCACGAACGCGACCTGATGGCCGCTCAGTCTGAACGTACGGCCCTCGTCGCCGGCGCTCGGCCTGCTCGCCTGTCCCGTGCTCGGTCCGTCCGTGAGGACGGTGGTGCGCTCCTCCGGGTGCCAGCCCTTGGCGGCCTTCTCCGTGAGGTACTTGCGCGCCATCGTGTACTGCGGATCGTCGCTGGTCAGCGCTTCGAGGAAGCCTTCGACGATACTGACGGGCCCGGCGTTCTCGCGGGGCGGCATCGCGAAGACGCGCACCTGCGAGTCGGGCCGCTGTGACGCCTCCACGGCCTGGAGTCCGCCGTTGTCCGGCATGGACGCGCAGCCGCTGAGCACCAGTGCGCCGCAGCCGAGCAGCACACCTGTACGCAGCCTGCGCCGCCGTCCGGCCAACTGTGGCCGCCCCCGCTCACCACGCACGCCCGCCCCCGCTTCCCTCGCCGCTGCCGCCGGTCCCCTCGGCCGGTCCGGCCTGCTCGTCCCAGGGTCCCTTCGGACCCCCGGTGTCCTGACTGCGTGCCGCCGGTGCGGCCGCGTCACCGCGGGCCACGACCCGCGAGCCGTTCCCGGGCAGCGCCGCGGGGTCGACCGCGTACCGGGGCGCGGCCGGTTCCTTCGCCGGTACGGGCGACGGCACGCGGGGCGTGCCCACTGCCTGCGCCGGGACCGTCGCCAGCTTGCCGGCGCCCCCGCCGAGCGGTAGCCCTGCCTCGCTCAGGCCGCGGTTGCGCCTCGAGTCCTCCGGCTCCAGCGGTATCGGGGACCCGCGCAGGGGTTCGTCCGCCGTCCGCGGCAGTGTCAGCCGGAACTGCGATCCGCCGCCGGGCTCGCCCCACGCCTGGAGCCAGCCGCCGTGCAGCCGGGCGTCCTCGAGGGCGATGGACAGGCCGAGGCCCGTGCCGCCGGTGGTACGCGCGCGTGCCGGGTCGGCGCGCCAGAAGCGGCTGAAGACGCGGGTGGCCTCGCCGGGCTTCAGGCCCACGCCGTAGTCGCGTACGGCGACGGCGACCGCGCCGCCGGCCGCGGCGAGCCGCACGACCACGTCCCTGCCCTCGCCGTGCTCGACGGCGTTGACGACGAGGTTGCGCAGGACGCGCTCCACGCGCCGCGCGTCCGCCTCGGCGACCACGGGCTGCTGGTCCCCGACGATCCGCACGTGCGTGCCCTTGTGCTCGGCGAGCGGCTCGGCGCCGCCCACCACACGCCGTACGACTTCCCGCAGGTCTATCGGCTCGGCCTCCAGGGCGGCCGCTCCCGCGTCGAAGCGGCTGATCTCGAGGAGGTCCGACAGGAGTGACTCGAACCGGTCCAGTTGATCGGCGAGCAGTTCCGCCGACCGCGCGGTGACCGGGTCGAAGTCCACGCGTGCGTCATGGATCACGTCGGCCGCCATGCGCACCGTCGTGAGCGGTGTCCGCAGCTCGTGCGACACGTCGGACACGAAGCGCCGCTGCATCCGCGACAGATCCTCCAGCTGCTGGATCTTCGTATGCAGGTTCTGCGCCATCTTGTTGAAGGCTTCACCGAGCCGGGCGATGTCGTCCTCGCCGGTGACCTTCATACGTTCCTGGAGGCGTCCCGCGGAGAGCCTTTCGGCGACGCCGGCTGCCATCCGTACGGGCGTGACGACCTGCCGTACGACGAGCCAGGCGATGGCGCCGAGCAGCACCACGACGAACAGTCCGGCCGTGGCGAGCGTGCCCTTGACCAGGCCGAGCGACTTCTCTTCCTGGGTGAGCGGGAAGAGGTAGTACAGCTGGTAGGCGTGGCCCTTCGGGTCTGTCATCTGTTTGCCGATGACGAGGCCGGGCTGCGAGTCCTTGCCGTCCTCGTAGACGATGCGCGTGTACTCCTGGGACGCGCCCGTCATCTTCTCGACCCGCTCGCGCAGGTCGTCGGGGACGCTGGGGTCGAGGACGCCGCCGGAGGCCCGCGGTCCGCGCACGCTGTCGCCGCTGTCGGCCCCGGGCGGGCTGAGCGTCACGACGTCGAAGGCGCTCTGGCCGCCGGAGGAGAGCTGGGTGACCAGCTCGCTCATCCAGTTGTTCGGGGTCAGGGGGGCGCGGCTGTCCGTCGTCGCCCCGTCGCGCGCCCCGGCCGCGGCCGTGTCGGCCTTGTCCTTGGCGGCCCGGAAGCCGCCCTCGGCCTGGCTCTGCGACGCCTTCACCTTGGCGTCGAGCAGGCCGTTGCGCACGGAGCCGATGACGACGATGCCGAGCAGCAGCACGACACCGAGCGACATCAGCAGCGTCGTGACCACGATCTTGAGCTGGATGTTGCGCCGCCACAGGCGCCTGGCGGGCAGCAGCGGCCGCCGCACCCAGCGCGTGAACAGGCGCAGCACGGGGCTGCCGTTCATCCCGCCCTGGAGCAGCAGACCGCCGTCGAGGACCCGGCGCAGCACGGAGCCACGCCCGGCCGTCGGTCCCACAGGCCGCCCCGAGCGGATTCCCGGCCCCCCGGGTGCCGGAGCGGCACTGTCGCGGGACACGTCAGCTCGGTCCGGCCTTGTAACCGACGCCACGGACGGTCACCACGATCTCCGGACGCTCGGGGTCCTTCTCGACCTTCGAGCGCAGCCGCTGCACATGCACGTTCACCAGGCGGGTGTCGGCCGCGTGCCGATAGCCCCACACCTGCTCGAGGAGGACCTCGCGCGTGAACACCTGCCACGGCTTGCGGGCGAGCGCCACCAGGAGGTCGAACTCCAGAGGTGTCAGCGCGATCGACTGCCCCTCACGCTTCACGGAGTGCCCGGCCACGTCGATGACCAGATCGCCGATGGCGAGCTGCTCGGGCGCGGGCTCCTCGGACCTCCGCAGCCGCGCCCGGATACGGGCCACGAGCTCCTTCGGCTTGAACGGCTTCACGATGTAGTCGTCGGCGCCCGACTCGAGGCCCACCACGACGTCCACCGTGTCGCTCTTCGCGGTCAGCATCACGATCGGCACCCCGGACTCCGCCCTGATCAGGCGGCACACCTCGATGCCGTCCCGGCCGGGAAGCATCAGGTCCAGAAGGACCAGATCCGGCTTGGCCTCACGGAAAGCGGCCAGCGCCTTGTCGCCGTCAGCTACGAACGACGGCTCAAAACCTTCACCACGCAGCACAATGCCGAGCATCTCGGCCAGTGCGGTGTCGTCGTCGACGACAAGGACTCGTCCCTTCATAGGCCACATCATCCCATTACTTAATCGTTACCTGGCGTGACCTGGCACACAGCTCGCCCAGTCCTTCAGCTGTCACAGGGGAAACCACTCCCCACTCTGTGACGATCGCCGTCACCAACTCGGGCGGCGTCACATCGAATGCGGGGTTGTACGCCTGCGTCCCCAGTGGAGCCACCGGAAACACGCATCCCGCCTCAACCCCGGCCATCGGCACCTGGGGTGCCGTGACCTCCGTCACTTCATGTCCGGCCCGCTGCTCCACCTCGACGGACGCTCCGTCGGGGGTGTCCGGGTCCACGGTCGTACCCGGCGCCACCACGATGAACGGCACATGGTGGTACTTGGCAAGAACCGCGAGCGGATAGGTCCCCACCTTGTTCGCGACGGAACCGTCCGCCGCGATCCGGTCGGCCCCGACCAGCACCGCGTCCACCTCACCGGCCGCGAACAGCGACCCCGCCGCATTATCCGTGAGCAGCGTGTACGCCATCCCCGCCCGCGCCGCCTCGTACGCGGTTAGCCGCGAACCCTGGAGCAGCGGCCGCGTCTCGTCCACCCACAGCCGCGTCAGCCGCCCCACCCGGTGCGCGGCGAGCGCCACCGCGAACGCGGTGCCCTCGCCCCCGGAGACCAGCGCCCCCGTGTTGCAGTGCGTGAGGATCCGGTGCTGTCCGCCCGGCATCAGCTCGTCGAGCAGTGCGAGGCCGTGCCCGGCCATGGCGGTGCTGGCCTCGGCGTCCTCCCGGTGCAGCGCCCGCGCGGCGGCGAGCGCGTCCCGGGCGGCCCGCTCCCGGTCCCCCTCGGCCCCGAGCCCGGCCCTGTACGCCTCATGGGCCCGGCGCACCCCCTTCGCGAGATTAACGGCTGTGGGGCGCGCGCCGGCCAGCGCGACCGCCGCCTCGTCCACGTCGAACCCCCGTGCAGCGGCCAGGGCGACGCCGTACGCCCCCGCGATGCCAAGGACTGGCGCTCCCCGCACGGCGAGCGTCCTGATCGCCTGGACGAGCCCCTGCGCGTCGGTGCAGACCAGCTCGACCTCCTCCACGGGCAGCCTGGTCTGGTCGAGCAGGACGAGCGCGGGCCCCTCGGCCGGCTCCTCCCATCGGAGTACGGGTATGTCGGTGGGCCGCTTGTCGTCGCCGGTTTGCGCGTACTGATCAGCCATCCGCCCAGTCTGCCCCGTACCCGGCGGACAATTGAAGGTGTGCAGCCCATACGGCACCCGGTCAACTCGGAGCCACACCGTGGCACGATGGGCGCCAAGCTGCCGCCGCGACCGCGGCCGGGCACCGTGAAGGAGCGACGATGAACGACACTCCGGGCTGGGCCTCGCCCGGATCCGCCCCCTCCGACGGCCAGGACGACCAGCCTGCCCAGGACGGCAAGGACGCCGCTCCCGACCCGAAGTGGTCCAAGGAGCAGCCGCCGCCCGCGCAGTGGTCCGCCCCGTCCGGCCAGGGCCAGGCCCCGCCCCCTCCGTCGCCTCCCGCCCAGGGTTGGGGCGGCGGACCGCCCGGAGGCCCCGCGGGCCCCGGCGGTGGTGGCGGCTACGGCGGCCCGGGCGGTGGCTACGGCGCCGGATGGGGCTCCTGGCAGGGCAGGCCCGCGGCCGCCAAGCCGGGTGTCATCCCGCTGCGCCCGCTCGGCGTCGGCGAGATCCTGGACGGCGCCGTGTCGACGATGCGCGCGCACTGGCGCACCGTCCTCGGGATCTCGCTCTCCGTCGCCGTACTCATCGAGATCGTGATCGTCCTCCTCCAGGGTCTCGTCCTGAACAACTCGACGAACATGGACGCCCTCGACGACCCGAGCGCCACGGCGAGCGAACTGACGCGCGCCGTCGGCGACACCCTGGTCAGCTCGGGCGTCGTCCAGATCGTCTACCTGCTCGGCACCATCGTCGCCACGGCCCTGCTCACGACCGTGACCAGCCGGGCCGTACTCGGCAAGTCCGTGTCGACCGGGGAGGCATGGAAGGACGCCAAGCCCCAGCTCCTCAAGCTGGCCGGCCTGACGCTCCTCCTGCCGCTCATCGCCGCCGCCGTCCTGCTCGTCTGCATGCTGCCGGGCATCCTCGTCGCCGTCATAGGCTCCTCGGACGCCGGCGCCCCGCTCATCGCCCTCGGCGCCCTCGGCGGCGCCGTCCTGGCGATCTGGCTGATGATCCGCTTCTCGCTCGCCTCGCCCGCCCTGATGCTGGAGAAGCAAAGCATCCTGAAGTCCATGAACCGCTCCGCCAAGCTGGTCCGCGGCTCCTGGTGGCGGGTCTTCGGCATCCAGTTGCTGGCCGGGATCATCGCCGGACTCGTCTCGTCGATCATCGTCATCCCGTTCACCTTCCTCGCCGATGCCATGGGCGGCGAAAGCGTCAGCGGATTCCTCGACGGCGGCACCGGCGACCTCGGCTGGACGTTCCTCATCGTCACCGGCGTCGGCTCCGTGATCGGCTCCATGCTCACGTTCCCGATCACGGCGGGCGTCACTGTGCTCCTCTACATCGACCAGCGCATCCGCCGCGAGGCCCTCGACCTCGAACTCGGCCGCGCGGCAGGCCTCCAGAGCTACGGCGACACCACCGGCCCCACCCCGGGGAGCTGATGCGGTGAGCCCGGCGGGGGGAGTGCTCTGGGCTGCCGCGCTGCGCTCGCGCACCGGCGGCGACGAACCACCGGTGACCATCCCGCGCGACCCCGCGCGGGAAGCGGCCCGGCGCGAACTGTCCGAGCCCGCGTACCACCAGGACGACCCGAGCCTCCTCCAGCGGGGCCTCAACCGCTTCTGGGAATGGCTCGACAAGCTGTTCTCCGCCGCCGCCGGGGCGACCCCCGGCGGCGGATTCGGCCTGCTCGTCATCGTGCTCGCGGTCGTGGCCCTCGCATTCGCCCTGTGGTGGCGCCTGGGCACCCCGCACCGCTCATCCCACTCCACCGCCGCCCTCTTCGACGACCGCCCCCGCAGCGCCGCCGAACACCGCGCGGCCGCCGAGGCACACGCAGCCCAGGGCCACTGGACCCAGGCCGTGCAGGAACGGATGCGCGCCATCGTCCGCTCCCTGGAGGAGCGCGCACTCCTCGACCCGCGTCCCGGCCGCACCGCCGACGAGGCCGCCACCGAAGCAGGCCGCACCCTGCCCGCCCACACGGACCGGCTGCGCACCGCCGCCCGCGACTTCGACGACGTCACATACGGCGGCCGCACCGCCACCCCGCAGACGTACGAGCGCCTCACCACGCTCGACACCGAGGTGGACCGCACCACGCCCACGCTCACCGGCAGTTCCCCCCGAGGAGCCGCCGAGTGACCACCCAGCACCCCGCGGCCCCCGCCGCCACCCCGCCGAACGCACAGGACTCCGCCGCACCGGCGAACCCCGGCGAGCAGCCCTCGGCCACCTCCACGGCCCGCACCCCACGCCAGCTCTGGACCCGCACGCGCGGCCTGCTCATCGCCGCCGTGATCCTGGTGATCGCCGCCGTCGTCATCGCGCTCGTCCGCTCCGGCGCCGCCCACGGCCGCCTCGACCCGCGCTCCGCCGACCCGGCCGGCAGCCGCGCCGTCGCCCAACTCCTGGCCGCCCGGGGCGTCTCCACGCGCGTGGTCACCACCACCGCCGAGGCCCGCGACGCGGCAGGCCCCGACACCACCCTCCTCGTCGCGTCCCCGGACCTGCTCACCGACCGCCAGCAGGCCCAACTGCACGCCGCCACCACCGACTCCGGCGGCCGCACCGTCCTGATCGCCCCCGCCGCCCCCTCGCTCGACACGCTCGCCCCCGACGTCACCGCGGACCCCGCCCCCAGCCTCGACGCACTCGCACGCCCCGGCTGCTCCCTGTCCGACGCCCGCCGCGCCGGCGACGCCGAGACCGGCGGCCGCCGCTACGCCACGTACCCCACGGACGCCGACACCTGCTATCGCAGCGAAAGCCTCCCCACCCTCCTGCGCCTGCCGGAGGCCAAGGGCGGCGACACTGTCCTCATCGGCGCCCCCGACATCTTCCTCAACGAACGTCTCGACAAGCACGGCAACGCCTCGCTCGCCCTGCAACTCCTCGGTTCCCGCCCCCACTTGGTCTGGTACCTCCCCTCCCTCTCCGACGACGCCGCGGCCACCGACTCCGAGCGCCGCAGCTTCTTCGACCTGCTCCCCTCGGGCTGGTTCTGGGGCACCCTGCAACTCTTCATCGCGGCCGTCCTCGCCGCGTTCTGGCGCGGCCGCCGCCTCGGCCGGCTGGTCCCCGAACGCCTCCCCGTGCCGATCCGCGCCTCCGAAGCCGTCGAAGGCCGCGCCCGCCTCTACCGCAAGGCCAACGCCCGCGACCGCGCCGCCTCCGCTCTGCGCACCGCCACCCGCACCCGCCTCGCCCCCCTCATCGGCGTCCCCCCGTCCCAGGCCCACACGCCCGAGACCCTGCTCCCCGCCCTGACCGCCGCACTCCACGCCCCCGGCCAGGACCCACGCCCCCTCCTCTTCGGCCCGCCGCCCGCCAACGACGCGGCCCTGATAGCCCTCGCCGACCAACTCGACGCCCTCGAAAGAGAGGTACGCCACTCATGATGGCCCCGACCACTGACAACGCCGGGCCCACCGGAGATCCCCGCAGCTCACGGGCGTCTCTGGAGGCCCTGCGCGCGGAGATCGCCAAGGCCGTCGTCGGCCAGGACCCCGCGGTCACGGGCCTCGTCGTGGCGCTCCTCTGCCGCGGCCACGTCCTCCTCGAAGGCGTCCCCGGAGTCGCCAAGACCCTCCTCGTACGCGCCCTCGCCGCCTCCCTCGAACTCGACACGAAGCGCGTCCAGTTCACCCCGGACCTGATGCCGAGCGACGTCACGGGCTCCCTCGTCTACGACGCCCGCACCGCCGAGTTCTCGTTCCAGCCCGGCCCCGTCTTCACCAACCTCCTCCTCGCGGACGAGATCAACCGCACCCCGCCCAAGACCCAGTCCTCCCTCCTCGAAGCCATGGAGGAACGTCAGGTCACGGTCGACGGCACCCCCCGCCCGCTCCCCGACCCCTTCCTGGTCGCAGCGACGCAGAACCCCGTCGAGTACGAGGGCACGTACCCCCTCCCCGAGGCCCAGCTGGACCGTTTCCTCCTCAAGCTCACGGTCCCCCTCCCCTCCCGCCAGGACGAGATCGACGTCCTGACCCGCCACGCCCAGGGCTTCAACCCGCGCGACCTGCGCTCCGCGGGCGTACGCCCCGTAGCCACCGCCGCCGACCTGGAAACCGCCCGGGCAGCCGTGGCGAAGACCTCGATCTCCCCCGAGATCACGGCTTACGTCGTCGATATCTGCCGCGCCACCCGCGAATCCCCGTCCCTCACCCTGGGCGTCTCCCCGCGCGGCGCGACGGCGCTCCTGTCCACGGCCCGCGCCTGGGCCTGGCTGACGGGCCGCGACTACGTCATCCCCGACGACGTGAAGGCACTCGCCCTGCCCACGCTCCGCCACCGGATCCAGCTCCGCCCCGAGGCCGAGATGGAGGGCGTCACGCCCGACTCGGTCATCAACGCGATCCTGGCCCACGTCCCCGTTCCCCGCTGACGCAAGGCTCCGCACCCCATGGCCCTCACCGGACGCACCGCCCTGCTCGCCGCCCTGGGCTCCCTCCCCGTAGGCATCTGGGAGCCCAGCTGGACCGGCATCCTGGCCGTGAACACCCCCCTGGCCCTGGCCTGCGCCTGCGACTTCGCCCTGGCCGCCCCGGTACGACGCCTGCGCCTTACCCGTTCGGGTGACACCGCAGTACGCCTGGGCGACCCGGCCGACGTCACCCTCACCGTCACCAACCCCTCGCGCCGCCCCCTGCGCGCCCAGCTCCGCGACGCCTGGCCACCGAGCAGCTGGCTCCCCGGCACCGAGGTCGAGGCATCCCGCCACCGCGTGACGATCCCCCCGGGCGAACGCCGCCGCATCACCACCCGTCTGCTCCCCACCCGTAGGGGTGACCGAAGGGCCGACCGGGTGACGATCCGCTCGTACGGCCCGCTGGGCCTCTTCACCCGCCAGGGCAGCCACGACGTCCCCTGGACGGTCCGCGTCCTCCCCCCGTTCCACAGCCGCAAGCACCTGCCCTCGAAACTGGCCCGCCTGCGCGAACTCGACGGCCGCACCAGCGTCCTGACGCGCGGCGAGGGCACCGAATTCGACAGCTTGCGCGAGTACGTTCCCGGGGACGACACCCGCTCCATCGACTGGCGCGCCACCGCCCGCCAGTCCACGCTCGCGGTCCGCACCTGGCGCCCGGAACGCGACCGCCACATCCTTCTGGTCCTCGACACGGGCCGCACCTCCGCCGGCCGCGTCGGCGACGCACCCCGCCTCGACGCCTCGATGGACGCCGCGCTCCTCCTCGGCGCACTGGCGTCCAGGGCCGGCGACCGGGTCGACCTGCTCGCCTACGACCGCCGCATCCGCGCCCTGGTTCAGGGCCGCGCGGCAGGCGAACTCCTGCCCGCCCTGGTCAACGCCATGGCCCCACTGGAGCCGGAACTCGTCGAAACGGACACCCGCGGCCTGACGGCAGCGGTCCTGCACACAGCACCCCGCCGCTCACTCGTCGTCCTCCTCACGAGCCTCGACGCGGCTCCGGTGGAGGAGGGCCTCCTCCCGGTCCTCTCCCGCCTCACAAAACGCCACACCGTATTGGTGGCTTCGGTGGCGGACCCGACGATCGCGGAAATGGCCGGCTCCCGCGGAAACACCGAAGCGGTCTACGACGCCGCCGCCGCGGCCCAGGCCCAAGCGGAACGCCGCCGCACGGCGGAATTGCTCATCCGCCGAGGAGTCACGGTCGTCGACGCCACCCCGAATGGCCTCGCGCCGGCACTGGCGGACGCCTACCTCGCTTTGAAGGCAGCGGGCCGGCTCTGAATGCACGAAAAAAGGTCGGTCCCTGAAAAGGGACCGACCTGAGACTCGCACACAACGCAGAAAACCCCCGTAACAGGATTCTCATCCGTTACGGGGGTTTTCTTCAAAAATAGTTCGGCGGCGTCCTACTCTCCCACAGGGTCCCCCCTGCAGTACCATCGGCGCTGTGAGGCTTAGCTTCCGGGTTCGGAATGTAACCGGGCGTTTCCCTCACGCTATGACCACCGAAACACTATGAAACTGTCAACCGCACCACGCTCTGTGACAAACGTGGGGTTGTTCGTGGTTTCAGAACCAACACAGTGGACGCGAGCAACTGAGGACAAGCCCTCGGCCTATTAGTACCAGTCACCTCCACCCGTTACCGGGCTTCCAGATCTGGCCTATCAACCCAGTCGTCTACTGGGAGCCTTAACCCCTCAAGGGGGTGGGAATACTCATCTCGAAGCAGGCTTCCCGCTTAGATGCTTTCAGCGGTTATCCTTTCCGAACGTAGCCAACCAGCCATGCCCTTGGCAGGACAACTGGCACACCAGAGGTTCGTCCGTCCCGGTCCTCTCGTACTAGGGACAGCCCTTCTCAATATTCCTACGCGCACAGCGGATAGGGACCGAACTGTCTCACGACGTTCTAAACCCAGCTCGCGTACCGCTTTAATGGGCGAACAGCCCAACCCTTGGGACCGACTCCAGCCCCAGGATGCGACGAGCCGACATCGAGGTGCCAAACCATCCCGTCGATATGGACTCTTGGGGAAGATCAGCCTGTTATCCCCGGGGTACCTTTTATCCGTTGAGCGACGGCGCTTCCACAAGCCACCGCCGGATCACTAGTCCCGACTTTCGTCCCTGCTCGACCCGTCGGTCTCACAGTCAAGCTCCCTTGTGCACTTACACTCAACACCTGATTACCAACCAGGCTGAGGGAACCTTTGGGCGCCTCCGTTACTCTTTAGGAGGCAACCGCCCCAGTTAAACTACCCATCAGACACTGTCCCTGATCCGGATCACGGACCCAGGTTAGACATCCAGCACGACCAGAGTGGTATTTCAACGACGACTCCCCCTGAACTGGCGTCCAGAGTTCAAAGTCTCCCACCTATCCTACACAAGCCGAACCGAACACCAATATCAAACTGTAGTAAAGGTCCGGGGTCTTTCCGTCCTGCTGCGCGAAACGAGCATCTTTACTCGTAGTGCAATTTCACCGGGCCTATGGTTGAGACAGTCGAGAAGTCGTTACGCCATTCGTGCAGGTCGGAACTTACCCGACAAGGAATTTCGCTACCTTAGGATGGTTATAGTTACCACCGCCGTTTACTGGCGCTTAAGTTCTCAGCTTCGCACACCCGAAAGTGCACTAACCGGTCCCCTTAACGTTCCAGCACCGGGCAGGCGTCAGTCCGTATACATCGCCTTACGGCTTCGCACGGACCTGTGTTTTTAGTAAACAGTCGCTTCTCGCTGGTCTCTGCGGCCACCCCCAGCTCATGAAGTAAATTCAATCACCGGTGATGGCCCCCTTCTCCCGAAGTTACGGGGGCATTTTGCCGAGTTCCTTAACCATAGT
>NZ_CP108707.1:5492500-6075000 GCF_045162695.1 Streptomyces sp. NBC_01003 | reverse complement strand
GCGGCGGGGACCCACCAGTGGCGGGAGCGGTAGACCGCAGCGGGGAAGCCCTGGGTCAGGAAGCGGGTCACGTCGCGCCAGGAGGCGCGACGGGTGCCTGTCACGGCACTACGCGCGCGTGCCACCAATTGTGTGAGGCGGCCGGATATCTGAGGGTCCGGGGCGCTGGACTGGATCAGGGAGAGGTGGGTCGCGGCCCGCTGGTAGAGCGTGACGAGTTCGTCCGCTTCGGCGCCGGTGAGGCGGCGCCTGCGGCGCAGCAACGCGTCCAGTCGGTCCCACTCGGCTCGGTGGGCGGACACGAAGACGTCGAGGTCCATCGGGTCGGCTGCTCCTCGGCTGCTGTTGTTGCGGCTACCTCTGCGGCGCGATGTGCCCTCAGCTTGGCAGACTGGCGGTTCCGAGGGCAGGGCAGGGAAGGACGGCCGGCGTGAGTGAGCTTGTGACGGGCGAGGCGGTGGCTCTTGAGCTGCGCCCCGCGAAACTGCCCAGTCGGGCTTTGGCAGTGGTCATCGATCTTGTCGTGGCGTTCACCGTGTACATCGTGGTGACGATGGGGATCGTGGCGTCGACCTCTTCCCTGGACCAGGCGGCGGCCGCCGCGGTGGCGGTGGCGACGTTTTTGCTGGTGCTTGTCGGGGTGCCGATTGCGGTGGAGACGCTGAGCCATGGGCGTTCGCTGGGCAAGCTGGCGTGCGGGCTTCGTGTGGTGCGGGACGACGGGGGGCCGATCCGGTTCCGGCATGCGCTGGTGCGCGGGGCTGTCGGAGTGGTGGAGATCCTCATGACGTTCGGGGTGGTCGCGTGCATTGCGTCGCTGGTGTCCGAGCGGGGGCGGCGGCTCGGGGACGTGTTCGCGGGGACGCTCGTCGTGCGGGAGCGGGTGCCGGCGGGGCCGGCGCGGTTCGTGCCTCCGCCGCCGCCGTGGCTGGTGGGGCGGTTCTCCGGGCTCGATCTGTCGGGGGTGCCGGACGGGCTGTGGCTGGCGGTCCGGTCGTATCTGACGCGGATGGGGCAGCTGGATCCGCAGGTGGGCCATTCGATGGCTCAGCGGCTTGCCGGTGATCTGGCGGCTTGTACGGGGGCTCCGGCGCCGGGGGATGTGCCGCCTGCGGCGTATCTGGCCGCGGTGGTGCATGAGCGGCAGTCGCGGGATGCGCGGCGGGCGTTCGGCGGGGTGGCGGGGGGCGCGGCTCCGGTGGGCGGGCCGGGGCCGGTGTATCCGGGTGCTGCGCCGCCGGTCGGGCGGCCCGTGGGTCCTGCTGTCGCGGCTGCTGCGCCGCCCACTCCCGATGTCGCGGCTGCGAGTCCTCGCGAGGACGAGGGGCCGGGCACCGGTTTCGTGCCGCCTGCCTGACGCGGGGCCGCCGCTTCTCAGGCGAAGGTCGACGGCGGGGATTCGAGGTGTTCGAGTTCGATGCCGGGGGCGGCGAGCACCACGTCGCCGGCGAGGTGGACGGCCTGCTGCTCCCCCGTGTCCAGGTCTGTGACCTGGTATTCGTCGACGTTCAGAGGCCCTTTGTCAGTGGCGTGTGTTTCTGTTTTCAGCAGGGCCCAGGACTGGTCGAGGGTGAGCGGGGCCAGGACCGGGTCGGTGAAGCGGACCAGGCGGACGCGGGTCGCGGGGGAAGCGGGGGTGAGGCGCAGCAGGCGTGCGGTGGCGACGAGGAAGGCCGGCGAGGTGCCGGTGAAGGCGTGGGCGGGGGCGTTTCCCTCTGTGGCGTGGGTGCCGGTGGGGTCGGTGCGTACCCAGGTGACGCCGTCGATGGCTGCTCCTCGTACCTGCCAGCTCGCCGAGTTGAGTTCGAGGCGGATGGGGCGGCCGAGTTCGTCGATGGCCAGGTCGACGGAGCCGGCGTGCTCGCCTGAGGGGGTGATGGTCTGGGAGACGTAGCGCCAGCCGGAGGGGCCGGGGGCGCAGTGGAAGTGTTCTTCGCCGAGGGGGGTGTGGTCGTGGGTGTCGTGGAGCGAATAGCGGCCGCGGGGCATGAGGGGCTCTCGAGGTCCTTCGGGGTCGTGCGGACGTCGGGTGGTGCGGGATGCCGGGCCGGTACGGGGCAGGCCCCCCGCACCGGAGTGCGAGGGGCCTGCGTAGCACCGGGGTCCGCTCGGGATCAGTAGCGGTAGTGGTCCGGCTTGTACGGGCCGTCGACCTCTACGCCGATGTACGAGGCCTGCTCGGGGCGCAGCGTCGTCAGCTTCACGCCGAGGGCGTCGAGGTGCAGGCGGGCGACCTTCTCGTCGAGGTGCTTGGGGAGCACGTAGACGTCGGTCGGGTACTCGTCGGGCTTGGTGAACAGCTCGATCTGGGCCAGGGTCTGGTCCGCGAACGAGTTGGACATGACGAAGGACGGGTGGCCCGTCGCGTTGCCCAGGTTCAGCAGGCGGCCCTCGGAAAGGACGATGAGGACCTTCCCGTCGGGGTAGGTCCAAGTGTGGACCTGCGGCTTGACCTCGTCCTTGACGATGCCCGGGGTCTGCGCGAGACCGGCCATGTCGATCTCGTTGTCGAAGTGGCCGATGTTGCCCACGATCGCCTGGTGCTTCATCTTGGCCATGTCCGAGGCCATGATGATGTCCTTGTTGCCGGTCGTGGTGACGAAGATGTCGGCCTTGTCGACGACCTCGTCGAGCGTCGCGACCTGGTAGCCGTCCATCGCCGCCTGCAGGGCACAGATCGGGTCGATCTCGGTGATGATCACCCGGGCACCCTGGCCGCGCAGCGACTCGGCGCAGCCCTTGCCCACGTCGCCGTAGCCGCACACGACGGCGGTCTTGCCGCCGATCAGGACGTCGGTGGCGCGGTTGATGCCGTCGATGAGGGAGTGGCGGCAGCCGTACTTGTTGTCGAACTTCGACTTCGTCACGGCGTCGTTCACATTGATCGCCGGGAACAGCAGGGTGCCGTCGCGGTACATCTCGTAGAGACGGTGGACGCCGGTCGTGGTCTCCTCGGTCACGCCGCGGATCTCCGAGGCGAGCTGGGTCCACTTCTGCGAGCCCTCGGTGATGGTGCGGTTGAGGAGCTCCAGGACGACGCGGTGCTCGTCCGACTCGGCGGTGTCGGCCGAGGGGACCTTGCCGTCCTTCTCGTACTGGACGCCGTTGTGGACGAGGAGGGTGGCGTCCCCGCCGTCGTCCAGGATCATGTTCGGGCCGCCGGTGGGGGTGTTCGGCCAGGTCAGGGCCTGCTCCGTGCACCACCAGTACTCCTCCAGGGTCTCGCCCTTCCAGGCGAAGACCGGGACGCCCTGGGGGTTGTCCGGGGTGCCGTTCGGGCCGACGGCGATGGCCGCGGCGGCGTGGTCCTGGGTGGAGAAGATGTTGCAGGAGGCCCAGCGGACCTCGGCGCCGAGGGCGACGAGGGTCTCGATGAGGACGGCGGTCTGCACCGTCATGTGCAGGGAGCCGGTGACGCGGGCGCCGGCGAGCGGCTGCGTGGCGGCGTACTCCTTGCGGATGGACATCAGGCCGGGCATCTCGTGCTCGGCGAGGGTGATCTCCTTGCGGCCGAAGGCGGCCAGGGAGAGATCGGCGACCTTGAAGTCCTGGTCCTGTCGCTTGTCGACAGTCGTCATAGGGAGCTTGCTCCTCGTGGTGGTGGGTCGAGGTGGGCATGGCTGGTCTGCAGCGATGGACATACGAGTGCCCGGCGCTCGCAGCGCAGTCCGTCGGAGGCCCTCTCTCCCTCGGCCGGCCCGTCGTGCGGGCCGCCCGACCGCCATCAGCAGCGACGTCTGGCTCAGAGACGAATCTACACCGATCGGCCCAGCCGGACCCAGCCCGCCTCCGGGTCCGGCGTGAGCGGGAGGGTCAGTCGGCGTCCGGTTCCGAGCTGTCGGGGGCCGGGCTGTCAGAGGCCGGGCCGGCCGGGGAGTTGGCCGGGTTGGTGCCCGCCGAGGCGGCCGCTTCGTTGTAGATGTCCGGTTCGAGGTAGATCACGCGGGCGATCGGGACGGCCTCGCGGATGCGGGCCTCCGCGGCGTTGATGGCGTTGGCGACCTCGGTGGCCGTGTCGTCGTGCTGGACGGCGATCTTGGCGGCGACGAGGAGTTCCTCGGGGCCGAGGTGGAGGGTGCGCATGTGGATGACGCCGGTGACGGTGTCGCCGTCGACGAGCGCGGTCTCGATCTTCTTGACGTCGTCGATGCCCGCGGACTCGCCCAGGAGCAGCGACTTGGTCTCGGCGGCCAGCACGATCGCGATGGCGATGAGCAGGATGCCGATGCACAGGGTGCCGATGCCGTCCCAGAGGCCGTCGTCGGTGGCGAGGGCGAGGCCGGTGCCGGCGAGCGCGAGGACGAGACCGATCAGCGCGCCGAAGTCCTCGAGGAGGACGACGGGCAGCTCGGGCGCCTTGGCGCGGCGGATGAACTGGGACCAGGTGAGCTTGCCGCGCAGCTCGTTGGACTCCTTGATGGCGGTGCGGAACGAGAAGCTCTCGGCGATGATCGCGAAGACGAGGACGCCGATCGGCCAGTACCAGTTCTCGAGCGCGTGCGGGTGCTTGATCTTCTCGTAGCCCTCGTAGACGGCGAACATGCCGCCGACCGAGAAGAGGACGATGGAGACGAGGAAGGCGTAGATGTAGCGCTCGCGGCCGTAGCCGAAGGGGTGTTGCGGGGTCGCCTCGCGCTGGGCCTTCTTGCCGCCGAGCAGCAGGAGGCCCTGGTTGCCGGAGTCGGCGAGCGAGTGGACGCTCTCGGCGAGCATCGAGGACGAGCCGCTGAAGAGGAACGCCACGAATTTCGCTACCGCGATCGCGAGGTTGGCGGCGAGTGCCGCCACGATCGCTTTTGTGCCGCCTGAAGCGCTCATGTGTTCCCGATGTCCCTTCGTACGCGGTCCCGGGCCACAGCTCATACGGATCTGTCCGCGTACGCCGTCCCGGGCTTTGCCCACCCTTTGCGGTGGGTCATTGTTGCAGCCCGGGACGGCTGAGGCGCGTCAGGCCACCACGGTTGCCCTGAAGAGGGTGCCGGCTCCGGACACTTCGGCCTTTTCGCCTGCGGGGACGAACGCCGACTGCCCTGCGGTGAGGTCGAGTTCGCCGGCGCGGACGGTGCCCGCGGTGCAGAGCAGGATCTGCGGGGTCTCGGCGGTCACGTCGTGCGCGGCTGCGCCCTCGGGCAGGGTGTAGCGGGAGAGGCGGAATTCGTCGATGGGGGTCTCGTAGACCTCTTCGCCGTCGGGGGACGCCTCGGGGCGCAGGATGCCCGGGTCGGTGGCCTCGAAGCGGACGATGCGCAGGAGTTCGGGGACGTCGACGTGCTTGGGGGTGAGGCCGCAGCGCAGGACGTTGTCCGAGTTGGCCATGATCTCTACACCGAGGCCGTCGATGTAGGCGTGCGGGACTCCGGCGCCGAGGAACAGGGCCTCCCCGGGGTTGAGACGGACGTGGTTGAGCAGCATGGCCGCGATCACGCCCGGGTCGCCTGGGTAGTGGTGGGCGAGCCCGGCGTAGGGCGCGTAGTCGCCGCCGAGGCGCTCGGCGGCGGCCGCGGCCTCGGTGACCGTGGCGGCCATGTCCTCGGGTTCCGCGCTCAGTACGGCCGTCAGGACCTCGCGCAGCGCGGCCTCTTCGGGGTGGGCGCGCAGCAGGTCGGCGTAGGGCTTGAGGGAGTCGACGCCGAGGCCCTCGATGAGGCGTGCGGACTCTTCGGGGGCGCGGAATCCGCACAGGCCCTCGAACGGCGTGAGGGCGCAGATCAGTTCGGGCTTGTGGTTGGCGTCCTTGTAGTTGCGGTGCGGGGCGTCTATGGGGACGCCGGCGCGCTCCTCGGCCTCGTAACCCTCCCTGGCCTGGGCGAGGTCGGGGTGGACCTGGAGGGAGAGCGGGGCGCCCGCGGCGAGGATTTTGAGGAGGAAGGGGAGGCGAGGGCCGAACTTCGCGGCGGCCTGCGGGCCGAGCTCACGCTCGGGGGCCTGGTCGATCACCTCGTTGAGCGGGCCGCGCCCGGTCCGCGAGGGGGCTCCCGGATGGGCGCCCATCCACATCTCGGCCTGCGGCTCGCCCGTCGGCTCGGCACCGATGAGGTGCGGGATGGCGGTGGTCGAGCCCCAGGCGTAGGGGCGGACGGTGTTGGTGAGGCGGTCCATCAGGTGTTCTTCTCCGTACGCGGGTCAGGGGCCGGCCGGTGGTTCGGACCGGCCTGGTCCACGTCATGCGCCCGAGGCGAGCGCGAGGTAAACGGCGGCGAAATCCGTGACGGCGATCAGTTCGGCGAGTGTTTCCAGTTCGTCGCCCTCTTCGGGCTCGAGCTCGCTGATCGGGGTGTCGTGGCCGAGGGCCAGCTCGCGGGCGGCGGGCGCGGCGGTGAGGCCGCCGGGGCGGTCGCGCAGGAGGACGACGCGGACCCGCATCGGCTGCGCCTCGTCGACCCGGTCGCGGAAGAAGTCGTCGGGGTCGGCGCCGCCCGCGAGGTCGCCGAGGAGGAGGCGGCCGTGCGCGGGGAGCGCCTCGGGCAGGTCGGAGGCGAGGGCCGGGCGGCCGGCTAGTTCGGCGAGCGCGGCGGCGAAGCGGCGGCCTGCCGGGCCCGCGGCGTGCCCTTCGGTCCAGATCAGGGGCAGTGCGTCGGCGAGGTCGGCGGCGAGGGTCTTGGCGGGGTTGCTGTAGGTCGCGATCGCCGGGCCGCAGCGCTCGGCGGTCTGGTCGAGGCGGTCGGCGACCTTCTCCAGGGTCTCGGCCGGTGCGGAGAGCAGGCCGGTGCGGTCCAGGAGGGAGAGCAGCGGGGTGAGCAGGGCCCACAGGGCGCCGGGCGCGGAGGCCGCGGCGGGTTCGTCGTCCTCGTACGGGGCGGTCGCCATCGGTACGAAGAGGCCGTGTGCCCCGGAGACGGCTTCGCTCAGGGGGGCGCCCGCGGGGCTGACGGCGACGATGGTGCAGCCGCGCCGGTAGGCCTGCTCGACGAGGAGGGCGAGTCCCGGCTCGGTGCCGTCGGTGGTCGCGACGAGGAGGAGGTCCACGGGGCCCGCCCAGCCGGGCAGCTCCCAGCGCAGGGCGCCCGCTGCGGGGGCGACTCCGGTGGGGCGCAGGCGCGCGACGGGACAGGAGGCACCGGCGAGCCTGTTGAGCAGGTCGGCGACGCAGCCGGCGGCGAGGCCGGGTCCCGCGAAGAGGACGGCGCGCGGGCGGCCGTCCGGTTTGAGCTGGGTGATCCCGGCCTCCGCGGCGTGCCGGACCGCGGTGCGGACGCGGGCGCCGGCCTCGGCGGCGCCGCGCAGGAGTCCGCGGCGGTCGACCCTGGCGAGGGCCTCGGGGGCGTCGAGCAGCGATTCGTCGAGCATGGTGTCAGCCTCCGGGACGGCCCCTGTGGGGCCTGGGTGGGACCTATGCGGGGCGGCGGGCCTCGTCAACGAGGAGTACGGGGATGCCGTCGCGGATCGGGTAGGCGAGGCCGCAGTCCGATCCGGTGCAGAGCAGCTCGGCGTCCGCCTCCTTGAGGGGGGCGTGGCAGGCCGGGCAGGCGAGGATCTCCAGGAGGCCGGCTTCGAGCGGCATGAGGTGTCCCTTCGGCGGTATGAATGTGTGTGCGTGCGGCCTGGTCAGCGTACCGCCGGGGGCGGGGGCACGGCTGCTCGGACGGGAGTCCCGGCGGGTGTGGCCGTGGTCAGGCTCTGATGATCGCCAGGACCTCGTCGCGGATCTTGGTCATGGTGGCTTCGTCCCTGGCCTCCGCGTTCAGTCGCAGGAGGGGCTCCGTGTTGGACGGGCGGACGTTGAACCACCAGTCCGCGGAGGTGATCGTCAGGCCGTCGAGTTCGTCGTGCGTGATGCCGTCCCGGCCGGCGTACTCGGTCTTGATCGCGGCGAGGCGGGCGTGCTGGTCGGCGACCGTGGAGTTGATCTCGCCGGAGCCGGTGTAGCGGTCGTACTCGGCGACCAGGGCGGACAGGGTGCCGCTCTGGCTGCCGAGGGCGGCGAGGACGTGGAGCGCGGCGAGCATGCCCGTGTCCGCGTTCCAGAAGTCGCGGAAGTAGTAGTGCGCCGAGTGCTCGCCGCCGAAGATCGCTCCGGAGGTGGCCATCTCCTGCTTGATGAAGGAGTGGCCCACGCGCGTGCGTACCGGTGTGCCGCCGTGCTCCTTCACGACCTCGGGGACGGACCAGGAGGTGATCAGGTTGTGGATGATCGTGCCCGTGCCGCCGTTTCTCGCCAGTTCGCGGGAGGCGACGAGGGCGGTGACGGCGGACGGGGAGACGGGGTCGCCGTGCTCGTCGACGACGAAGCAGCGGTCCGCGTCGCCGTCGAAGGCGAGGCCGAGGTCGGCGCCCTCTTCGCGGACGCGTCTTTGCAGGTCCACGAGGTTCGCCGGGTCGAGCGGGTTGGCCTCGTGGTTGGGGAACGTGCCGTCGAGCTCGAAGTACATCGGGACGAGGTCGAGCGGCAGGCCCGCGAAGGCGGTCGGGACGGTGTGCCCGCCCATGCCGTTGCCCGCGTCGACGACGACCTTCAGGGGGCGGATCTCCGTGAGGTCGACGAGGGATCGCAGATAGGCCGCGTAGTCGTCGAGGGTGTCGCGCCGGGTGAGTGTGCCCGCCTTCACGGCGGGTTCGGGGGCGCCCGTCTCCAGCCACTTCTCGGCCAGTTCGCGGATGTCGGCGAGGCCCGTGTCCTGTCCGACGGGGGCGGCGCCGGCGCGGCACATCTTGATGCCGTTGTACTGGGCCGGGTTGTGCGAGGCCGTGAACATCGCGCCGGGCAGGTCGAGCGCGCCCGACGCGTAGTACAGCTGGTCGGTGGAGCACAGGCCGATCTCTGTCACGTCGGCGCCGAGGGCGGCCGCGCCCCGCGCGAAGGCCCGGGAGAGGCCGGGTGACGAGGGCCGCATGTCGTGTCCGACGACGATCGCCGCCGCGTCCGTCACGCGCACGAAGGCGGCGCCGAACAGCTCGGCGAGGCGCTCGTCCCACTGGTCGGGGACCACTCCGCGTACGTCGTACGCCTTGACGATCTGCGACAGATCAGCAGCCACGGTCACCCAACTCTCCTGAAGTCCGCTTCGGACAGCACAAACTACCCGTACGGACTGACAGTCAGCTGTCAGGGCAGCATCCAGCCGAGGACCGCCGAGCTCTGCGCCATCACGATCAGGCACATCACCAGCAGGAGTCCCGCACTCCACGGCAGCACCTTGCGCAGCAGGTCCCCCTCCTTGCCCGCGAGCCCGACGGCGGCGCAGGCGATCGTGAGGTTCTGCGGGGAGATCATCTTGCCGAGGACGCCGCCGGAGCTGTTCGCGGCGGCGAGCAGTTCGGGTGACAGGCCGGACTGCTGGGCGGCGGTGACCTGGAGTGCGCCGAAGAGGGCGTTGGCGGAGGTGTCGGAGCCGGAGACGGCGACGCCGAACCAGCCGAGTACGGGCGACAGGAACGCGAGGCCCGCGCCGGCCGCGGCGACGAAGTGCCCGATGGTGGCGGCCTGCCCGGAGAGGTTCATGACGTAGGCGAGCGCCAGGACGCTGGTCACGGTGAGGATCGCGAAGCGCAGCTCGTACACGGTCGCCAGCCACTCGCGTACGGCCACGCGCGCGTGGACGCCGATGACAGCGGCCGTGATCGCGCCGGCGAGGAGGACCAGTGTGCCGCCGGTGGAGACGAGCGGCAGGGTGAAGAGATTGCCGCCGACGGGCTTGCCCTCGGGGTTCGCGACGTTCAGGAAGGGCCAGTCGAAGACGCGCGTCGCCTTGGCGATCCAGTCCTTGACCGCGGGGATCTGCGCGATCGAGAAAATGACGACGATGAGCGCGTAGGGGGCGTAGGCGCGCAGGATTTCGGGCCGCGGGTCGTCCTCGTCGAGCTCCTCGCTGCGTACGCCGGTCAGGACGGCGGCGCGTACGGGTTCGGCGGCGGGCCTGCGCGCGTGCGGCACGGCGACGAGAGCGCCCGCGCCGATGAGCGCGGCCCCGATGTCGGCGAGCTGTGCGGAGACGTAGTTCGAGGCGGCGAACTGGGCGGCGGCGAAGGCGACTCCGCAGGCGAGGGCGGGTATCCAGGTCTCACGCAGGCCGCGCCGCCCGTCCACGAGCCAGACGAGGACCAGCGGCACCACGAGGGCGAGCAGCGGGGTCTGACGGCCCACCACGGAGGCGACGGAGTCGAGCGGGAGCCCGGTGACCTGGGCGAGGGTGACGACGGGCGTGCCCATCGCGCCGAAGGCCACGGGCGCGGTGTTGGCGACGAGGGCGACGACGGCCGCCTTGACCGGGTCGAAGCCGAGCGCGACGAGCATCACGGAGCAGATCGCGACGGGCGCCCCGAACCCGGCGAGCGCCTCAAGGAGCGCGCCGAAGCAGAACGCGATGACGAGGGCCTGGATGCGCGGGTCGTCGGACAGCCGCCCGAAGGAGCGGCGCAGGATGTCGAAGTGCCGGGTGCGGACGGTCATCCGGTACACCCACAGGGCGTTCACGACGATCCACATGATGGGGAACAGCCCGAACAGCGCGCCCTGTGCGGCGCTCGACACGGTCTGGCCGACCGGCATCCCGTAGGCGAGGCAGGCGACGAGGGCGGCCGCGGCGAGCCCGATGAGGCCCGCGAGGTGGGCCTTCATGCGGACGGCGCCGAGCAGGACGAGCACGGTGACTAGGGGCAGGGTCGCGACGAGTGCGGACAGACCGAGCGATCCGGCCACGGGCTCAAGCTGCTGGACGAACACGGGCGCCTCCCGGGCACTGGGTGGCGAAATTGTTGTGTCCGCAACAAACTCAGGTCAATGCGTGGGACCAAGGAGATTCCGTAAAGGGGAAACCGAAGTCCGAATCCAGCTGCCGGGCGGCGTCCGGCTCAGTTGTCCGGTGAGCGCAGCACCCGAAGATGGCCGCGGCGCGCGACCTCCATCGGGTCCGCAGTGCGGGGGCCGCCGCCCGCCTCGGCCGCGCGCTCCCGCGGGCGAGCCGCCTCACGCACGGCGTTGGCCAGGGCCTCCAGATCGTCGCCGCTGGGGCGCGAGGGGCCGGAGCTGTCGGCGAGCCGGACGACCTCCCACCCGCGCGGGGCGGTGAGGCGCTCGGAGTGCTCGGCGCACAGGTCGTAGCAGTGGGGTTCGGCGTAGGTGGCGAGGGGGCCGAGGACCGCGGTCGAGTCGGCGTAGACGTACGTCAGCGTCGCGACGGCGGGACGGCCGCAAGCGGTGCGCGAACAGCGACGTACAGGGCTCACAGCGTTGGACGGTACCGCACTCTTGAGCGGGCCGCGACGACTCCCCGGGAGGTCACCCCACCGTGTCGTGGTGCGCAGCGGCGCACACCGGGTTCCGGGAGCGCGCCGCTGACCTGCGCGGACCGGGGGTGGTGCGCCCCGCGTCCGTGGTGAACGCGGTCACCACTCGGGGCAAATACCGACAGGAGCCGCGAGGCCACCGGTCCGGGAGAGACGCGGAATCGCGCCCAAGTTTGGCTTGATCGGTCAGGAAGCGACATGCCGGTTCCGTGCGGGCCGGCGCGGGCAGGTGCGTCGGCGGGAGGACTACGCTGCGTCAGTGATGGAGAACCCCGTACCGCCCCCTGCCGCAGAGCCGAAGCCTCCCCGTCGCCGCGACCGGCACGGCAGGGGCATGCGCGGGCCCGTCGCCCCTCCTCAGGTGCCGCTCTCCGCGAGCCGGGCCGAGGGGTTCGCCGATCTGGTGCAGGACTCCGTGGAGCGGCTCGAGCGACGCTTCCCGCAGCTCGCCGACATCGATTTCCTGATCCTCGAAGTGCCCGCCGTCGGCCCGGCCGGCGAGGGCTGGAGCGACGAGGCGGTGCCCCTGGGCGGCACGATCGCGGCCCGCGAGGGGCGCCCCGCGCGCGTGGTCGTCTACCGCCGCCCGGTCGAGATCCGCACCAAGGGCCGCGACGAGCGCGCGGCCCTGGTGCACGAGGTCGTGGTCGAGCAGGTCGCCGAGCTCCTCGGCCTGTCCCCGGAGACGGTGGATCCGCGCTACGGCGACGAGGAGTGACCCGGCGGACCGGGCCACTCCTCGGTCACTTCTGCAGTACCGACAGGTCCTGGTCCGCGTGCGGCACCGAGACCATCCCCCGGTCGTCCGGGAGCGTCTGGACCGTGAACATCGGGACTCCCGGGACGTCCCGGTCGGGCACGTCCAGCATCCGCGAGCCGTAGACCTCCCCGCCCGACACCTGCTCCACCGTCAGGGCGTACGACCCCTTGAGCCCGGCCGGGACCGGCGGCTGCACGGACGTCGTCGTACCGCCCTTCACGGTGTACGTCTTCGAGACCGGGGTCCCGCCCTCGGTGCCCGCCGACGCCGTCACCTTGACCGTGCCCGCCGCGCCCGGGGCCGTCAGCGACAGCGTCGAGCCCTTCGCGCGGTTGTCGGCGACGGTCGCCCGCGCGCCGACGGGCCGGGTCGCCGGGATGAACGCCGACTCCTGGTCGGCGCCCTTGCCGCGCACGACGCGCAGGGCGGCCACGACCGGGGCCGAGTCGCCCGTGGGGGTCAGGACGAGGGATCCGGCCTCGCCGCGCGTGACGTCGCCGAGGTCGACGGCGGCCGTCATCCCCGACTTCACGTGCAGGCTCTCGTGCCCGGCCGGGCTGATGCGGCCGGTCGGGGAGGCCAGCTGGACCTTCAGGTCCGCGTCGTTGTCGCCGGGGGCGAAGGCGACCAGGCGCACGCTCGTGGCGTCCTTCGGGATGCCGGGCAGCATGACCGTGTCCGCGGGGTCCGCGGACGCCGGCAGCCAGTCACCGCCGAGCTTGTCGTCCGCGGCGAGGACGGCGGCGGCGACCCGGCCGCTGCGGGCCGTCACATGGAGTGTGACGTTCGTCTGCGGCTTGTCGGTGAGGGTGGACAGCAGGACCGGCACGCTGGAGTGCGGCTGGACCTGGATGCCCTCGCCCACATCGGACTTGATGGCGCCGTTCGCGCCGTACAGCTGGACGTCGACGACCGCGGCCGAGTCGTCCGGGTTCGTGAGGTGGATGTAGTCGCTGCGCTCCTTGGCGGTGGAGGCGCCCGGGAACCAGAAGTCGGTGTCGGGCGCCGAGCAGTTCACCCCGAGTAGGCCGCGGCCGGTGCCGGCGGCCACCTCCGTCGTCTGCTGCACGGTCCAGCCGGGCGCGAGATTCCCGTCGGCGCTGCCCACGAGCGCGGGCGACTCGGCGCCCGACGACTCACCCGCGACGGGCTTGCCCGGCTTCTGCGGGGACAGCACGGGCTTGTCGGCCTTGCCCTTGTCCCTGCCGCTCCCGGTGCTGTCCGTCAGCTCGCGCGTGGCGGGCGTCAGGGCGGCCTCGCCGGAACTCCCGGACTCCTTCGAGGCGGGTGTGTACGACGTGTACGCGGTCTCGGCGAGGTCCGACGAACTCGGCGCGGGGCACAGCAGGCTGGAGCGCTCCACCGGCAGCCGCGCGGCCGCCTTCGCGGAGTCGCCGTCGCCGCTGCCGGGCGCGGTGGCCGCCGCGAAACCGGTGACGGCGGCGAGGGCCCCGGCCGCGGCGATCAGGGACAGGGTGGTGCGGTTCACTGCTGGCTCCCGTCGGGGCGCTCACTGTCGGTGCCGTGCGGCGGCTGCGCGGGCGGCTGCGGCTGCTCGTACGGGTCGTAGGCCTGCTGCCCGTACTGCTGCTGGGCGTCGTACGTGCCCCCGTAGGCGTACGGGTCGTACTGGCCGGCCTGGTACGGGTCCGCCTGATAGGGGTCCGCCTGCTGGGTCTGGTCGTACGTGCCCTGATAGGAGCCGCCCTGGTACTGCTGCTGGTCGCCCTCGGCGTACTGGCCGTACTCGGCGGGCGCGTACGCGGGGGTGTCCCACTCGCCGTACGAGGGCTGCTGCGGCACACCGGCCGCGGCCAGCTCCTCCTCCGAAGGCGGCGGTACCGCGCCGTCCGTGCCCTCGGCCGCGGCCTGTTCGGCCTCCGCCTGGGCACGCAGGCGGCGGGCCCTGCGGCCCTCGCCCTCGACGGCCTGCGCGGGCACGACGGGCTCCTCGGGAAGGTCGTCGTCCACGTCCCTGCGCCGGCCCGGCAGGGCCAGCACCACGAGGACGAGAGCGAGCGCGCCCTGCGCCCACAGCCAGGCCGCGTGCGAGATCGGCGCGTCGAACGTGACGTCCAGGCGGCCGCCCGTGGCGGGCAGTTCGAAGCCCTGCGCCCAGCCGTCGACGGTCGTCTTCGTCAAGGGCGCGCCGTCCAGCGTCGCCGTCCAGCCCTCGTCGGCCGTGTCGGCGATGCGCAGGACGCGGCCGGCCTTGCCCTCGGGGATCTTCGTGTGCAGTTCGACGGGGCCCGCTGCGACGGGCTGCGGCTCGTCGGACCCGGACACGATCGCGGCGCGCGAGACCTGCCGGTCCACCCGCCACAGGGCAGTGCCGTCCTGCTGGCTGAGCCGGGACAGGCCGGGCGTGGAGTCGAGGACGCGGCTCATCTGCCGGGGCGCGCCCGCGCGTACGAGGACGTAGCGCACGGCGAAGCCGCCCAGCTGGTCGGCCTGGTCGGCGCCGGAGCCGGCGACGAGGTTGGCGACGACCTTGTCGAGCTTCTTGTTGCTGCCGCCCGCCTCGGTCAGTTCGCCGTCACCGAGGCGCGCGCCGGCGCCGCGGACCAGCGTGTACGACACCCTGGCGGCCGAGTCGCTGTCCATGACGAGGGTGCGGGCCTGGTCCTGGGTGTCGCTCTCCTCGGCGACGAACGCGGGCACCTGGGTGGGGTCGCGGCGCTCCAGAGGGCCGTCGGCCCCGCGGATCATCCAGCCCGCCGCGGCGAGGAGCGGTCCGGCCACCGCGGCGAACGCGATGAGGGCCGCCACCGGCTGCCGCCAGCCGAAGCTCTGCTCGGCCACGCGCGAGCGTGCCCCCTCGGCGCCGAGCACGGCGGCGGCGAGGAGGGCGATGCCGTAGACGAGGGTCGCGGGCCCGGCCCAGGCCGAACTGTTCGACAGGGCCGCGAAGACCAGGGCCACCAGAGCGATCGCCCAGGCGGTGAGGACGGCGGGGCGGCGCTCGGTGCGCAGGAGCGCGGCGAGCCCGGCGAGGACGATGCCGATGAGCAGCAGTCCACCGAGGGTGCCGGAGCCGCCGGGCGAGGCGCCGAGCAGTCCGAGCGCGGACGCCGACCCCTTGCCGTACGGGAGGCCCGCCTCCTTGAAGAAGCCGAACGGAAGCAGCGTCAGGGACCACGGCGCGAGCATCAGGAGCGGGGTGCCGAGCGCGGCCAGGAAGCGGAGCCCGTACGCGGTGATGTCGCCGCGGCGGACCGCGAGGAGCGCGATGCCGAGGACGAGCGCGATCGGCCACACGATGGGCGTGAAGGCCGTCGTGACGGTCAGCAGGAGGGCGTACGCCCAGGTTGCGCGCCAGCTGCCGCGCGCCCCCGCGTGGTTCATCAAGCCGCTGGCGGACAACCCCGCGCGCGCGATGAGCGGCAGCAGGATCGCGAGGACCGCGGTGCCGATCCGGCCTCCGGCGAGCGCGCCGGTGGCGGCGGGCAGGAAGGCGTACGCGACCGAGGCCCACGCCCGCAGCAGGCGCGAGGTGACCAGGGGGCGTGAGGCGAAGTAGGCGGTGAAGCCGGCGAGCGGCACCGAGCAGACGAGGAGCACCGTGACGGCAAGTCCGGTCGAGCCGAACAGGAGCGTGGAGAACGCGGCGACGACCGCCAGGTACGGCGGCGCGGACTGCGTGCCGCCCGTGCCGGCCGGGTGCCAGCCGTCGAGATAGCGCGACCACAGGGCGGACGCGTCACCCGGGGCGGGCAGCAGCGCGCCGCCCGCGAGCGCCCCGCCGCCGAGCAGCGCGCGGCAGGCGATGAGCGAGACGAACAGCAGCACTACGAAGAGCATCGGTCCCGGCTTGCGGGCGATGCGCTTGAGGCGGGCGAACTGCTCGATCTCCAGGAAGTCCGCGTCGTCGCCGCCGGGGCCGGACTCGACGGCGCTGCCGTGGCGTCCCGCGGCGTTGATCTCGGGGTCGGACGCGCCGAAGACGCTGCCCGCGACCTGCTCGACGGTGAGCCGGACCGTGGCGCCCGGCGGCGGGAAGAGCGGCCGCAGCTCCTTGGCGTCGACCACTCCCTTGCCGCGCCTGCGGCGGGCCGCGAGGATCCGCTCGGGCCGCAGCAGGGTGCCGAGGAGTCCGGTGATCTCGTCGAGCGCCTGGCCGGGAACCTTGCCGACGAGGTACGCGAGCGTGCGCGCCAGCGTGCCGATGACGAGGCGCAGGAGCACCCAGGGCAGCACGGCCGTACGAGCGTTGACGAGCAGGGTGTAGACGGCGCCGGCCTTGTCGACCTTGTGCGGGGACGTCGCCGTGCGGCCCACGCAGTCGACGGTGCGGCGCTCGCGCGAGGATGCCTCGGCGTGCCGGACGGCGGCGTCGGGGGCGATGACGACGCGGTGGCCGGCGGCTTGCGCGCGCCAGCACAGGTCGACGTCGTCGCGCATCAGGGGCAGCCTGCGGTCGAACCCGCCGAGCTGTTCGAAGACATCGCGCCGGATCAGCATGCCCGCGGTGGACACGGACAGGACGGGCCGCACGTGGTCGTGCTGCCCCTGGTCCTGCTCGCGGCGGTCGAGGCCGGTCCAGCGGCGCCCCGAGTTGGCGATGGAGACGCCGACCTCGAGGAGCTGCCTGCGGTCGTACCAGCCGAGGAGCTTGGGCCCGACGACGGCGACCTCGTTGCCGATCTCGCGCTCGTTCTCGACGACGCGCAGGAGTTCGGCGAGCGCGTCGGGCTCGGGCGCGCAGTCGTCGTGCAGGAGCCACAGCCACTGCTCGGGCTCGCCGTGCGGGAGCTCCGGCATGTCGTAGGCGTCGTCGCGCCAGGTGCGGCTGACGGGGTCCCAGCCGCTGGGGCGCTTGAGGTACGGCAGCTCCTCGGGAGTCAGCACTCCCGCGGTGCGCGCCGCTTCGTCGACGGCCTGGCCGAAGCCGGTGCGCCGGGCCAGGTGGAGAACGCGCTCGTCGCCGATCGCGTCGGCGATCAGCGTGGCGGAGGCGTCCGCGCTGCCGGTGTCGGCGGCTACGGCGTTCTGTACGGGGCGCTCCTGGCCGAGCAGTCCTGACAGGACGTCGGGCAGCCAGCGCGCTCCGTCGTGGGAGACGAGCACGGCGGTGACGACATGTCTGGGGAACTCGGGTGGCCGGGTCGGGTCTGGCCCTGCGGCGTGCCCCGGGTTGAACGCGGCTGCGGCAGTGTCGAATTGGCCTGCCGAATGGCTGTGCACGGACATCGAGGTACGGGCCCCGGTTCGTTGGACTGCGGTGGACGCCTGTGCCCTGCGGGGGCGCTGGGTCGTCTCGGACGGGGCCCCACACTAACGGCTGACAACAACGACGGCCCGCCCCCTGTGGACAACCCAGGGCGACGGGCCGATCGCTACGCGGAAAAGAGTCTTCGGACGGCGTCCTTATTGCGGTCCTTGGGGCGGTGCTCGGTGGATCCTGCTGCGGTCCTTGCCGAGGCCTGTCGTTCTCGTCGTTTCGGACGGCTGCTCCGACAGCGGCTCAGACGGCGGCCTTCTTCAGACGGCGCCGCTCCCGCTCGGAGAGGCCGCCCCAGATGCCGAACCGCTCGTCGTTGGCCAGTGCGTACTCGAGGCACTCGGACCTGACCTCGCAGGCGAGGCAGACCTTCTTGGCCTCCCGGGTGGAGCCGCCCTTCTCCGGGAAGAACGACTCGGGGTCGGTCTGGGCGCACAGCGCGCGCTCCTGCCAGCCGAGTTCCTCTTCCGCGTCCTCGACCAGCAGTTGCTGAAACGACTCGGTCATAGTGCGCCCCTCGTCCGTCTGTGCGTCCCCGTGATGCTGCCGCTACCGTTTTCGGCTGAACGACACGAGTGAAATTACAAGTGTGCCGATCCGGGCCAGTCAAGCCGAGATCTGCTATTGGGCCCCTTATTCACTCTGCGGAACCAAGGGTATGCGGAAAGTGTTCATATCGGCATAAACCTTGACACTTGCCAGAGGCTCATCCCGGCCGTCGCTCCCCCAAGAGCTCCGGCAGACCTCGCGCGGGCCTCTGCAGGGGTGGACGCCTGGGGCGTTGACCCCGTTCCGGGAGCGGCGCCGGAGCGTTCCGGATCACATTCGGATCACGGGAGCGCGACGGCGTTTGTGCGCCCGGTTGATGCGCCATGTGTCCCGGCCAGAAGCTGAACAAACCTTTCGCCTGGCACGACAACCGGATGAGGTGAAACATATCCCACAATCCGGACACCTAGTTGACAGAGGAGGAATGAACCGGTGTGCTGGTGGGCATGCTCGCGAACTTGGCGCTTTCCGTGACCCGACCCGGGTCCCTCGGTGCTGCCCACGCGCGCTGTTGCTGTTGCTGTCCCAGCTGTTGAGCCCACCGCGCTCCGGCTGAATCTCCTCGCTCCACCGCGCTCCACTCCCCCGGCAGTTCATCCGTGCCGGGCGCCGTCCAGCGACACCCCCAGCACACCGCACCCCGCACTCCGCCGAGGAACCCCCGTACCCATGAACAGTGACAGCGACCTGCAGATCGCCGGCGACATCCTCGAAGTACCCCACCTGCTCCAGCCCGCGCGCGAGCACCCGGCCACCGTCGCCGAGTTCGCCGGCCTGGCCCGCTCCATCGCCGCCGACCGCGGCCGGTGGGAACACCTCGTCGAGTACGACGCCGCCAGCCGCTGGTACCACCGGCTCCAGACCGGCCCCGGCTACGAGGTCTGGCTCCTGTCCTGGGTGCCCGGACAGGGCAGCGGTCTGCACGACCACGGCCGCTCCTCCGGGATACTGACCGTCCTCCAGGGCGAGTTGACAGAGCGTTCGGAGCGCGGCGCCCGCACCCTCGCGCCCGGCGCACAGCGCGTCTTCGCCCCCGGCTACGTCCACGAGGTCGTCAACGACGCGCTGGAGCCCGCAGTCAGCCTCCACGTGTACTACCCCGGGCTCACCGAGATGCCCATGCACGCCCCCCGCTGCGTCAGCGACGCCACGCAGGATGCCGTGACCGCCTGACGAAGTGTCGTACCCGCCTGCGATGCTGGACACATGCGCATTGTGGTTCTGGCAGGCGGCATCGGTGGTGCCCGGTTCCTTCGCGGTCTCAAGCAGGCGGCGCCGGACGACGCGGTCATCACGGTCATCGGCAACACCGGGGACGACATCCATCTCTTCGGCCTGAAGGTCTGTCCGGACCTCGACACGGTGATGTACACGCTCGGCGGTGGCATCAACGAGGAGCAGGGCTGGGGACGTACGGACGAGACGTATCTGGTCAAGGAGGAGCTGGCCGCCTACGGGGTGGGGCCCGAGTGGTTCGGTCTCGGCGACCGGGACTTCGCGACCCACATCGTCCGTACGCAGATGCTGGGCGCCGGTTATCCGCTCAGCGCGGTCACCGAGGCGCTGTGCGAGCGCTGGAAGCCCGGCGTGCGGCTCATCCCGATGTCCGACGACCGCGTCGAGACGCATGTGGCGGTGACCCTCGACGGGGAGCGCAGGGCCGTGCACTTCCAGGAGTACTGGGTGAAGCTGCGGGCCTCTGTGGACGCGCACGCCGTGGTGCCCGTCGGCGCCGAGCAGGCCAAGCCCGCGCCGGGTGTCCTGGAGGCCATCGCCGAGGCGGACGTCATCCTCTTCCCGCCGTCCAACCCCGTCGTCAGCGTCGGGACCATCCTCGCCGTGCCGGGCATCCGCGAGGCCATCGCCGAAGCCGGTGTGCCCGTTGTCGGCCTGTCGCCCATCGTCGGGGACGCGCCCGTGCGCGGCATGGCCGACAAGGTCCTCGCCGCCGTGGGTGTCGACTCGACGGCCGCCGCGGTCGCCGAGCA
The DNA here is from genome assembly GCF_045162695.1 of Streptomyces sp. NBC_01003. Taxonomy (NCBI): domain Bacteria; kingdom Bacillati; phylum Actinomycetota; class Actinomycetes; order Kitasatosporales; family Streptomycetaceae; genus Streptomyces; species Streptomyces sp. NBC_01003. Next base: position 6,055,259 of record NZ_CP108707.1, on the reverse strand, counting down.
CTACGGGTCGGGGCTGCTCGACGGATGGCTCGTCGACACGGTGGACGCGGGCACGGTGGAGCGCGTCGAGTCGGCGGGCATCCGCTGCCGCGCGGTGCCGCTGATGATGTCCGACCTGGACGCGACGACGCAGATGGCGCGTGAGGCGCTCACGCTCGCGGAGGAGGTCCGCGCGTGAGTGACACTCCCTCCGCTCCCTCCTTCCGTGCCTGGGCGCTCCCCGGCATCCCCGAGGTCCGCGAGGGCGACGACCTCGCCAAGCTGATCGCCACCGCCGAGCCCGGCCTCGTCGACGGGGACGTACTACTGGTCACCTCGAAGATCGTCAGCAAGGCCGAGGGCCGGATCGTCGAGGCCACCGACCGCGAGGCGGCCATAGACGCCGAGACCGTACGGGTCGTCGCGCGCCGCGGCCCCCTGCGCATCGTCGAGAACAAGCTGGGCCTGGTCATGGCCGCGGCCGGCGTCGACGCGTCGAACACGCCCGCGGGCACGGTGCTGCTGCTGCCCGAGGACCCCGACGCGTCGGCCGCGGCGATCCGGGACGGGCTGCGGGACGCGCTCGGCGTGGACGTCGGGGTCGTCGTGACGGACACCTTCGGCCGCCCCTGGCGCAACGGCCTGACCGATGTCGCCATCGGCGCCGCGGGCGTGCACGTCCTCGACGACCTGCGCGGCGGCACGGACGCGTACGGCAATCCCCTCAGCGCCACGGTCGTCGCCACGGCGGACGAGCTGGCCGCCGCCGGGGACCTGGTCAAGGGCAAGTCGGCCGGGCTGCCCGTCGCCGTCGTGCGCGGGCTCGCGCACGTGGTGGGCGAGGGCACCGGGGCGCGCGAGCTGGTGCGCGTGGCGCGGGACGACATGTTCCGGCTCGGCACGTCCGAGGCCGTACGGGAGGCCGTGACCCAGCGGCGTACGGTGCGGGCCTTCACGGACGAGCCGGTCGACCCGGGAGCCGTGCGGCGCGCGGTCGCCGCGGCCGTGACCGCGCCCGCCCCGCACCACACGACGCCGTGGCGGTTCGTGCTCCTGGAATCCGAGGAGTCGCGCGTGCGGCTGCTCGACGCGATGCGGGACGCGTGGATCGAGGATCTGCGGCGCGACGGCAAGAGCGAGGAGTCCGTCGCCAAGCGCGTGCGCCGCGGTGACGTGCTGCGCCAGGCGCCGTATCTGGTCGTGCCGTGCATGGTGATGGACGGATCGCACACGTACGGGCACGCGCGCCGGGACGCCGCCGAGCGGGAGATGTTCGTGGTCGCGGCCGGCGCGGGCGTGCAGAACTTCCTGGTCGCGCTCGCCGGTGAGCGGCTCGGCTCCGCGTGGGTGTCGTCGACGATGTTCTGCCGCGATGTCGTACGCGAGGTGCTCGGGCTTCCGCAGGAGTGGGACCCGATGGGCGCCGTGGCCGTGGGGCACGCGGCCGTCGCACCTGCGGAGCGCCCGGCGCGCGACGCCGGTGACTTCGTGGTCGTGCGCTAGGGGGTGTCCGGCGGATCAGGGTCGGATAGGTCGCGGCGCCTGGCGCGGTGCATCGCAAGGCGCCGGAGCGTCCTAATAGCGGAGCTATTCGGACGTTTCGGCAACGCGGCGAGGTGCCGTGCCAGGCGTCTCGACCCCGGCCATGATCCGCCGGACACCCCCTAGGGCCTGTCTTCACATTCCCCTCGTCCGCCGCGGGGCAGGCGGGAATCTGAAGACGGGCCCTGGAGGACCGGTTACCAGTCGGCGATGTTCGTGCGGCGCATCTTCGGCTGTCTGCGCGGGGGTGTGCGGCCGCTGAGGAGGATGAGGCGGGCCGCGCGGTGGCGCTGGCCCTGCTCCTCGTACGGGGCGAGGAGCCGCAGCATCTCCGCGTCGTCCGCGTCGCGGTTGCCGGCGAGCGCGTAGCCGACGATGCCCGGCAGATGGACGTCGCCGGTCGTCACGGCGTCGGCGGCTCCGTTGCTGCGCTGGACCGTCTCGGCGGAGGTCCAGGGGCCGATGCCGGGGATCAGTTCGAGGCGGGCGCGGGCGTCGGCCGGGGTCATCGCCGCGGCCTCCTCCATACGGCGGGCCACCTTCACCGCGCGCAGGATGGTCGAGGCCCGCTTGTTGTCCACGCCCGCGCGGTGCCACTCCCAGGACGGGATGAGCGACCAGGTACGGGGTTCCGGCATGACGTGCAGGCCGAGCCCGGCGGTGGGGCCGGGTGCCGGGGTGCCGTACGTACGCAGCAGGATCCGCCAGGCGCGGTACGCCTCCTCCGTCGTGATCTTCTGTTCCAGGATCGACGGGATCAGCGATTCCATGACCAGACCCGTACGCAGCAGGCGCAGACCCGGCCGGTAATGGTGGGCGTGGGCGACCAGCCGGTGGCGGGGCTCGAACACCTCGGGTTCGTCCAACTCACCGAGAAGTTGCGGAAGTTGGGCAAGTAGCCAGGTTGCACCCGGGCCCCATGCCTCCGCTTCGGCGGCTGTGCCGCGCAGGGCCACGCGCAGGGTGCCGGGGCCCTCGGGCGTGCGGGTGGCCCGCCAGACCGAGCCGTCCGGTGTGACGCGGAAGGCGGGGTCGGCGGGCCCCCGGCGCAGCGGTCCCAGGGTCAGGCCCAGGTCGAACGGGCCCTTGGGTGTCCAGCGGCGGGTCTGCGCCGCGGTCGCCGGGCGCGGCAGGACGGCCCTGGGCACGACGGTCTCGCCGCCGCGCACCGTGGTGCGCGTGGGGCGGGGGGCGTATCGGCCGGCCAAGGGGTCCTCGTCGGGTGGTGGGGTGCTCCTTGCAGCGTAGGGGGTCGGCCTCGCCGGGCCCTACTGGTCCGAGGAGACGACCCCTACTGGTCCGAGGAGAAGCGCACCGCCGCCGCCGGGATCCGGGCGTCGCACCACACCCGTACGCCCGACTGGAGTTCGTTGTCCGGGCCGACCGTCGCGCCGTCGCCGATCACCGCGCCCGTCAGGACCGTGCGGGCGCCCACGTGGGCGCCGCGGCCGATCAGGGAGTCGGTGACGACCGCGCCCGCCTCGACCGTCGCGCCGGCGAGGACCGCGCTGCCCGAGATGCGGGCGCCCTCGCCGACCGTCGCGTTCTCGCAGACGACCGTGCCGTCCGTGAGCTTCGCGCCGGGGGCGACCGAGGCGGTGGGCAGCGTGAGGCTGTCGCCGCGCCGGCCGGGGACGGCCGGGGACGGCGCGCGGCCGAGGACGAGGTCGGCGGAGCCGCGCACGAAGGCCTGGGGGGTGCCCAGGTCCAGCCAGTACGTGGAGTCGACCATGCCCTGCAGATGGGCGCCGGACGCCAGCAGGTCGGGGAACGTCTCGCGTTCCACCGAGACGGGGCGGCCCGTGGGGATCGTGTCGATGACCGAGCGGCGGAACACGTAGGCGCCCGCGTTGATCTGGTCGGTGACGATCTCCTCGGGCGTCTGGGGCTTCTCCAGGAACGCCTTGACCCGGCCCGTCGCGTCCGTGGGGACCAGGCCGAACGCCCGCGGGTCCTCGACCCGGGACAGATGCAGGGAGACGTCCGCGCCGGTGGTCTCGTGCTCGTCCACCAGGGCGCGGATGTCGAGGCCGGTGAGGATGTCCCCGTTGAAGATGAGGACCGGGTCGTCGGGTCCCGAGTGGAGCCGCGAGGCGACGTTGCGGATCGCACCGCCGGTGCCGAGGGGCTCCTCCTCGGTGACGTACTCCAGATGCAGTCCGAGGCGTGAGCCGTCGCCGAAGTACGGCTCGAAGACTTCGGCGAGGTACGAGGTGGCGAGCACGATGTGCTCGACGCCCGCCGCTCTCGCCCGGGCCAGCTGGTGGGTGAGGAACGGGACGCCCGCCGCCGGGACCATCGGCTTGGGTGTGTTCACGGTGAGCGGTCGTAGTCGGGTGCCCTTGCCGCCGACCAGGAGGATCGCTTCTGTCACCTGTCGTCTCTGCTTCCTGCTGGGGCCGGTCGAACTGCCTTTCGGCCGGCCAGTGTATGCAGACTGTGCGGTGCGGCCGGGCGTCAGCGGCCCTGGAGACTGGCCGATGTGGACCGGGCGGTGCCGAGCTTGTCGTAGAGGCGGCGCCCCGGGCACTCGGTCGCGAAGCCGTCCCGGTGCCCCGAGATCGCGTTCAGTCGTACGCTCTTCCCCTTGGGGTACAGATTGCCACCGGCTGACGTGAGATATGTCTTACCGCTCGGATTCACCCCGTAAAGGCCAAGCTTCCAGGCCGTCAGGCGGGCGATGGCGTCCACCGCGGCGGCCTGCGGGTTCGAGGAGTCGAAGGTGCCGAGGACCGCGACTCCCATGCTGTTCGTGTTGAACCCGAGGGTGTGGGCGCCCATGACCGGCTTCGCCACACCGCCGGCGCGGCCCTCGTAGATGTTGCCGCACTTGTCGACGAGGAAGTTGTAGCCGATGTCGCGCCAGCCCATGCTCTTCACGTGGTAGCGGTAGATACCGCGGATGACTGAAGGGGCTTGCGAGCACTTGTAGCTGTTGCCCGTGGCGCTGTGGTGCACGAAGGCCGCCTTGACCTTCGAGGTGTAGCCGAATTCGCGCTCGCGCAGGTTCTCGTCGGCGCCCCAGCCCTTGCGCGTGACGATGCGCGGGCGCGGGCCGATGTAGGGGCCGACCTTCGCGTCGGCCTCGCCGCCGCCGGCCTCGATGAACTCGCTCTCGGTCTCCTTCTTGCCGAGGGCGGGGATGGCGTCGGCGCCGAGGGGGGCCAGGTCGGCGTTGACGGCGGAGGCGGCGGCGGACTCGGCGGTCAGCACGCCGGAGCGGGGGTCTTCGACGGGGGCGCCGCCGGGCACGGGCTCATCGCCGGGCGCGGGCTCGCCGGCGGGCGGGGGCTCCTCTCCGGGGTCGACCAGTTCGAGGCGCAGGCCCTTGGGCAGAGGGGCCTGAGCGGCGGAGTTCGCGGAGTTCGCGGAGGATCCGGCGGTCCGGTGTGCCGGGGCCGCCTGGGGGCGCACGCGCACCTCGACGCCGTCGGACGCGCCGACCCACAGCGGGGCGGTGGCTCCGCGCAGCCGGCCCGAGTCGTACTCGGCCGTGCCGGGGTCGGGGGCATGGTCGCTGTTGTGGGTCTCGACGTCCTGCCAGCCGGACCAGCGGGCGGTGCCCGTGGCGCGCGTACGCACCTGGACGCTGCCCTCCAGCGCCAAGGCCGGGTCTTTCCAGACGACGCCGACGAGCGAGAAGGGGCGCACATCGCGCCGGGGCAGGCCCTGTTCACCTGGGGCGCGCAGGTCGCGGTCGCGAGGCAGGACGGTCAGGGGGAGCGACTGGGTGCTGCCGGACACGGCTTCGGCGGTCAGGGCTCTGGCGGCCGAAGGGGTCGTGGCTGCCCCGGCTCCGGAGGACAGCGCGAGCGGAAGGGTGAGGGCTGCCGCGGACGCGACGCCGATCGAGGAAGTGAGGAATCCACGCATGCCAATGATCGTGGACATAGTGGTGTATATCTGTCCATCGGGAAGTGTCATTGGTGGGCAGGGGAATTGACGGCACATCGGGCCGACACGACGGTGTGGTTCCCCCGGTCGGCCCCACACCGCCGCGCGCCCCGCGTACCCTTGCGCCCGTGAACGCCACCGACCGCACCCCCGCCGACCTGCTGCGATCCGCGCTCGCCGCCGATCCAGGACGCCCACTGGTGACTTTCTACGACGACGCCACGGGCGAACGCGTCGAACTGTCCGTGGCCACCTTCGCCAACTGGGTGGCCAAGACCGCCAATCTCCTCCAGGGCGACCTCGCCGCGCAGCCCGGCGACCGGCTCGCGCTGCTGCTGCCCGCGCACTGGCAGAGCGCCGTCTGGCTGCTCGCGTGCGCGTCCGTCGGAGTCGTCGCCGATGTCGGCGGTGACCCGGCCGCCGCCGACATCGTCGTCAGCGGCCCCGACTCCCTGGACAAGGCGCGCGCCTGCTCCGGGGAACGGGTGGCGCTCGCGCTGCGTCCGCTCGGCGGCCGCTTCCCGCAGCCGCCGGAGGGCTTCGTCGACTACGCGGTCGAGGTACCGGGGCAGGGCGACCGCTTCGCCCCGTTCGCACCCGTGGACCCGGAGGAACCCGCGCTCGTCGTCGCGGGGGCCGAGCTCACCGGCGCCGAGGTCGTCGAGAAGGCGCGGGCCGACGCCACGGACCTCGGCCTGACGGGCCCCGGCTCGCGCCTGCTGTCCGGACTCCCGTACGACACCTGGCGCGGTCTGAGCGCGGGTCTTTACGCGCCGCTCGCCACCGGCGGTTCCGTCGTCCTGTGCCGCCACCTCGACGGCCTGGACGAGGAGTCCCTGGCCAAGCGGGTGGAGAACGAGCGGGTCTCGGCGACCGCGCGCTGAGACACCCGGGCCGGCGTCACCCGTTCGGCCCCGTCCACCCCTGGGCCGCCGGGCCCCGGGCGCCGCGCCGGGCGATGGTCGAAGGGGCGCACCTGCGCACCGTCGTCGCCATGAGGGGTGGACTCACGTGACCGATCCCGCAGGCACGCCCCCGGAACCGCAGCACCCCGGCGACGACGCCGCGGGGCCGGTCATGCACGGGCCGGGCGCGGGCTCGTCCCCCACGGGAGCGGGCACGGCCCGGCGGCACAAGCGCTGGCTGCGGTACACGGCGATCGGCGTCGGCGTGGCGGTGCTCGCCGCGGGCGGCGCCGGCTGGGCGGTCTACGAGAAGCTCCAGGGGAACATCACCGAGGACACCGACGCGGCCGCCGAGCTCGCCCGCTACGAGAAGGAGCGGCCCACCTCGCTCGTGGCCGGCGCGCAGAACATCCTGCTGATCGGTTCCGACTCACGGTCCGGCGCCGACAACCGCAAGTACGGCCGCGACTCGGGCACCCAGCGCTCGGACACGACGATCCTGCTGCACATCTCCGCCGACCACAAAAGCGCCATCGCGGTCTCGCTGCCCCGCGACCTGATGGTCGACGTACCGAGCTGCCGCGCACACGGCGGCACCCGCACCGGCCCCATGTTCTCGATGTTCAACTACGCCTTCGAGCAAGGCGGTTCGGCCTGCACGATCCGTACGGTCGAGAAGCTCACCGGCATCCGCATCAACCACCACATGGTCGTCGACTTCAGCGGGTTCAAGGACATGGTCGACGCCGTCGACGGCGTCGAGGTGTGTCTCAAGGAGCCCATGAACGACCGCGCCGCGCGCCTCAAGCTGCCCGCGGGAAAGCAGACCCTCGACGGCGAGCAGGCGCTCGGCTTCGTGCGGGCCCGCAAGAGCCTCGGCAACGGCAGCGACACCGACCGGATGGACCGCCAGCAGCAGTTCCTCGGCGCCCTGGTGAACAAAGTGCAGAGCAACCAGGTGCTGCTCAACCCGGCGAAGCTGTACCCCGTGCTCGACGCGGGAACCTCGTCCCTCACCACGGACCCCGGGCTCGCCAGTCTGCGCGGCCTCTACAACCTCGTACGCGGCATCCGGAACATTCCGACCGAACGCGTCCAATTCCTGACGGTGCCGCGGCGCAGTTACGTCCTCAACGCCAACCGTGACCAGCTCGTCCAGCCCGCCGCCGAGCAGCTCTTCACGCAACTGCGCACCGACGCCCCCGTGGTGGTCGCCAGGAAGACACCGCAGGAGAGCACCACCCAGAGTTCCTCCGACGGCTCCGGCACGGACAGCTCCGACACGGACACCACGGGCACGGACAACAGGGCGTACGAGCACGACGGATTCGACGACGGCGAGGGCGGCGCCGGCCGGAGCGCCCAGAAGCCCGGCGACCCCTTCGCATTGTCCGGGTCGTCCGGTTCGTCACCCGGTTCGTCGCCCACCCCGGCCCCCACGTTCCGCGGCAACACAGCCGCTCAGGATGCCTGCGGGTAAAGCGATACCCAAGGGGTTCGCATCACGTCCAAAGAAATAGGACGGATTGCCCAGTTGTAGGGAAGTGTAATTTGTCACCACCGTCGCTCGACGCTGAACTGGGCGGATAGTGTGAGCGATCCGGTGCACCCGGCCAACGACGGTCGCGCACTGCTTACCGACTGACCGAGCGCCTTCTTGAGGGGGACAAGGCGCCGCGTGGCCCCGACGGAGGATGCAGACAACCGTGGACGCGCAAGGCCGTGGGCGGGCGGACAACATCGACCCCGCAGACCAGTGGGTACTCAACCCGAACACCGGCGATTACGAACTGCGACTGAACCCTTCCTCTGGGCAGTCGGCCGTACCCGGACCTCGCAGGTCTTCCCAACGCCCCACCGGGCGACGGGGACAGACCGGGCAAACCCGGCAGAACGGCAGGTCCCGTGAGGAACAGGACAGCCGCGAAGTGCCCGGCCAGCGCAGGCGGCGGGCCCCGCAGCCGGAGCCGGCCGGCAGGCGCCGGTCCAAGAGCAAGAAGAAGTCCAAGGGCAAGAAGGCGCTCCTGTGGACGGGCGGCGTCATGGCCTTCGTCCTGGTCGCCGGCGCGGGCGGGGCGTATCTCTATCTGCGCCACCTCGACGGCAACATCGACAAGCAGGACGTCGTCGGCGCGAAGAACGGCTTCAGCAAGGACGAGGCGTTCAACATCCTGCTGATCGGCACGGACAAGCGCACCGGCAAGGGCAACGCGGGCTACGGCGACAAGAACAGCGTCGGCCACGCGGACACCAACATCCTGCTGCATGTGGCCAAGGACCGTTCGAACGCGACCGCGTTGAGCATCCCGCGCGACCTCATCACCGACATCCCGGACTGCAAGGTGAGGGAGGACGGGGTGCTGAAGACGATCGGCGGAACGCCTGACACCCGCTTCAACACCAGCCTCGGCCAGAGCGGCCGGGACGCGGGCTGCACGATGGCAACGGTCAAGGCCATAACGGGAGTTCAGCCCGACCACTTCATGATGGCCGACTTCAACGCCGTCAAGACGCTGACGACGGCGGTCGGCGGTGTGGACATCTGTCTCGCCAAGGACGTCGACGACCCCGACTCGCACCTGAAGCTCTCCAAGGGCAAGCACACCGTGCAGGGCGAGCAGGCCCTCGCGTTCGTGCGCACCCGGCACAGCTTCGGCAACCAGGGCGACCTGGACCGCATCCAGCAGCAGCAGCAGTTCCTCGGATCGCTGATGCGCAAGATGAGCTCCGGCGACACGCTCACCAGCCCGAGCAAGCTGACGGGCCTGGCCGAGGCGGCGACCAAGGCGCTGACCGTGGACAGCGGGATAGGAAGCCTCACCGAGCTCAAGGACGTGGCCCTGGAGCTGAAGAAGGTGCCGCCGAAGAACATCACCTTCACCACGCTGCCCGTGATAGACAACCCCGCCGAGAAGGTCCACGCGACGGTCGTCGTCAACCCGGCCAAGGCGGACCCGCTGTTCGCGATGCTCCAGGACGACGTGTCCCTGACCGAGGTGGCGAAGGACAAGAAGGCCGCCAAGTCGAAGCAGGACGCGCTGCTCAAGGGCTCCCGCGCCGACGCCTCCGAGGTCCGGGTCGACATCTACAACGGCAGCGAGACCGTCGGCGCCGCGCAGGCGACGCTGACGTGGCTGCAGAACAACGAGGGCGTCCTCAAGTCGAGCCAGCTGGGCAACGCGCCGAAGAAGCTGCCGAAGACGACGCTCGAGTACTCGCCGGACCAGGCCGACCAGGCCCGCAAGCTCGCCGACATCATGGGGCTGCCCTCGTCCGCCATGAAGCCCGGCAAGAGCGAGAAGAACGACCAGGGTCTGCCGGCGATGATCCTGACCCTCGGAGCCGACTTCAAGGAGGCCGGGACACCCATCGCCGCCCCGGCCAAGGCGCCGGCGGACATCCAGAAGGCGACAGCGGACAAGACTGTGTGCGCCAAGTGACCAACCTCGGCCGCCTCTTGACTGTCTAACAGACAGGATCGGGGCGGCCGAGGTGTAGGCCGGGGGCGGGAGGGGTGGGGCATGAGGCAGAGCAGTGTGCGTGGGGACGGGCCGCGAGCACAGGACCGTCAGCGGGTCGGCTCGGGTGATCCGGGCCGGGGCGCCGGTCCGCACGAGGCCGGGGGGCCCGAGGGCAGACAGGGGCAGGGCAAAGGGCAGGGTGACGGCGGCAGGCCGCGCGGGCACCGGCGCGGCGGCGCGCGCCCGCGGCGCCGCAGACACCGGATATTGCGCTGGTTCTCGATCACTCTCGCCGTACTGATACTCGGCGCCGCGGGAGCGGGCTATCTCTGGTACGAGCATCTCAACAGCAACATCAAGACGGACAAGCTCAACATCGGCGAGCACCAGGCGGCGAAGCCGACGCCGAACGCGGCGGGCCAGACCCCGCTGAACATCCTGCTGATCGGCTCGGACGCGCGGGACACCAAGGCCAACCAGAAGCTCGGCGGCGCCAAGGAGACCTTCGGCGGCGTACCGCTCGCGGACGTGCAGATGCTGGTCCACCTGTCCGCGGACCGCACCAACATGTCGGTGGTGAGCATGCCGCGCGACACACTGCTGCAGTTGCCGAAGTGCACCGACCCGAAGACGGGCAAGGAGTACCCGGCCACGGTGGGGCGGCAGATGACGAACACGTCGCTCGGCCGCGGCGGCCCCGGCTGCACGGTGGCCACCTGGGAACTGCTGACCGGCATCCACATCGACCACTTCATGATGGTCGACTTCGCGGGCGTGGTCTCCATGGCGGACGCGATCGGCGGCGTACCGGTCTGCGTGGACGCCAACATCCTCTCCAAGGACAGCGAGGGCCACGGCTCGGGCCTGAAGCTGGCGAAGGGCACACACCCGGTCAAGGGCAAGCAGGCTCTGCAGTGGCTGCGTACGCGCTACGGCTTCGAGGACGGCAGCGACATCGCCCGTACCAAGGCGCAGCACATGTACATGAACTCGATGGTGCGCCAGATGCGGGAGAACGCCACCATCACCAACCCCGGCAAGCTGCGCACCCTCGCCGAGGAGGCCACCAAGGCGCTCCGCGTCGACGAGGGCCTCGACACGGTCAAGAAGCTCTACGACCTCAGCAACGAGCTGAAGAAGCCCGCGCCGGACCGCATCACGATGACGACGATGCCGTTCGTGTACGTGGGCGTGCGCGTGGCCCCGAAGCCGGGCGACGCGGAAAAGCTGTTCCGGCTTGTGCGCGAGGACGTGGCCCTGGACGGCAAGGACAAGAAGAAGGCGCCGCCCAAGGAGTCGGACGACCCGGCGGCGCCCGACGGCGAGATCGCGGTGCAGGTGCAGAACGGCACGCGGACGGCGGAGCTGCCCGCGGTGTCGGGCCGGGCGAGCACGGTGTCTCAGATCCTGGCCACGAAGGGCTTCACGAAGGCGTCCGCCGACCAGTCGGTGTCGCTGAGCGAGGAGAAGACGGTCATCCGCTTCCCGAGCGTCGACCTGGAGGGCGATGCCCAGCGGGTCGCCAAGTCCCTTGGTGTTCCGCTGAGTTCGGTGAAGCAGTCGACCGGCGTCTCAGGGGTGACGCTCATCGTGGGCGACGACTGGCGGGAGGGGAACACCTACCCGAAGTCCTCGAAGGACGACGACACCACCCCGGACACCGCGCTCGCGCTCAACGGGTCGGACAAGAAGGCCTGCATGAAGGTGAACAAGAACTTCACCTGGTGACACGGGCCAAAGCTCCGGGGCCGAGCTGCTCGGCCCCGGAGCCGGCAGACGTAAGGCTCACGCCTCGCTGAGTACCGCGGGGCGGCGCGACGCGATGACCTTCTTCGCGAGGGAGCGCGGGCTGGTCAGGAAGCCCCAGCCCCACGACATGTGCATCGTGGCGAGCGCGACCGGGATCTGCAGGCGCGCCTTCAGCGGCAGCCCCTTGCCGGCCGGCACCGAACCGGCCGCGATGGCCGCCAGGTAGCCGCCCGGGATCACGAAGCCCCACGGCGTCACGAGCGCGCCCACGACGACACCCGCGGCGATCGCGCACACGGCGGCCGGCGGCGCGAGGTAGCGCAGGTTGATCGAGCCCTCGTGGTAGCGGGCGACGACATGGCGCCAGCGGCCGTAGTCCTTGTACTGCTTGGCGAGCGCCTTCACGCTGGGCCGCGGCCGGTACGAGACCTTCAGCTCGGGCGAGAACCAGATCAGGCCGCCGGCCTCGCGGATGCGGAAGTTCAGCTCCCAGTCCTGGGCGCGGATGAACTCCACGTTGTAGCCGCCCTGCTGTTCGAGCGCCTCGCGCCGGAAGACACCCAGGAACACGGTCTCGGCCTGCTGGGCCTCGCCGCCCGTGTGGAAGGCCGCGTTCCCGACGCCGATCTTCGAGGTCATGGCGGCGGCGACCGCGTTCTCCCAGTCGTTCTCGCCCTCGGCGTGCATGATGCCGCCGACGTTCTGCGCGCCGGTCTCCTCAAGGAGGCGGACGGCCGTCGCGATGTAGTTCGGCGAGAGCATGCCGTGCCCGTCGACGCGCACCACGATGGGGTGGCGGGACGCCTCGATCGCGGCGTTCAGCGCCGCGGGCGTACGGCCCGTGGGGTTCGCCACGGTGTGGACCCTGGGGTCCTCGCGGACGAGTTGCGCGGCGATCTCGTCCGTGCGGTCCGAGGACGGGCCGAGCGCGACCACGACCTCCATCTCGCCGCCGTACTCCTGCGCCAGGATCGCCTCGACGGCTCCGCGCAGGTGCCGCTCCTCGTTGAGGACGGGCATGATCACCGATACGGGCGGAAGCTGCTTGTCGGAATTCGCGTTCATCAGGCGTCACGTTACCGCTAATGGGGGACACCGGCGCGCGCCGCCGTGGTCACTGCCGCGGGCAGGAGATCGTATGGGCCTACGGTGCTCGCGATCCCACGCCCACCTTCTCGGAGGTGTCCCCACGTGCCCACTCCGCCGACCCGCTCCCCCGCACGCCCGCCGCGTCCCCCACGGCAGGAGCGCCATCGTCCCCCCGTGCCCGCCCCCGTACGGAGGAGGAAGCCGCGGTGGGCCATGCGGGTGGCGACGACGGTCTCGGTCACGGTGCTCGCGGCCGCCGGGATCGGGCACGCGATCGTCACCGGGCTCGACACGGACATCAACCGCATCGACCCCTTCAAGGACATGAAGAACCGTCCCTCCGGCGGCCACGGGATGAATGTGCTGCTCGTCGGCACCGACGGCCGCGACAAGATCACCCCGGCGGAGAGGAAGCAGTACCGGCTGGGCGGAGCTCCCTGTCACTGCACGGACACGATCATGATCGTGCACCTCTCCGCCGACAAGGACCGCGCGAGCATCGTCAGCCTGCCCCGGGACTCGTACGCCGAGATCCCCCCGCACACCGACCAGACGACGGGCGAGCAGCACCACCAGCACCCGGTGAAGCTCAACGCGGCGTACGCGGAGGGCGGGCCCCATCTGACCGTGCGCACCGTCGAGCACATGACCGGCGTGAAGATCGACCACTATATGGAGGTCGACTTCACCAGCTTCATGAAGACGGTGGACGTGCTCGGCGGCGTCGAGATCTGCACGGCGCATCCGCTCAAGGACTCGTACACCGGGCTCGACATGGCCGTCGGCACGCACACGCTCGACGGCGGCCAGGCCCTCCAGTACGTGCGCGCCCGGCACACCGACGGGGCGGGCGACCTGGGCCGGATGCAGCGCCAGCAGCGCTTCCTCGCCGCGCTCATCGCGAAGGCCACGTCGTCCGGGGTGCTCCTGAACCCGGTGAAATTCCGCGATGTGGCCCACACGCTGCTCAGTTCCGTGCGCGCGGACAAGGGGTTCGGCACGGACCAGATGGTCGGGCTCGGACAGGCGATGCAGGGGTTCTCGCCGTCGTCGTCGGAGTTCACGACCGTGCCGATCAGCGAAGCCAGCTTCCCGGTCAAGGGCATCGGCTCGACGGTGAAGTGGGACCCGGCGAAGTCCACGAAGCTGTTCAAGGCGCTGCGCGAGGACAAACCGCTCGCCGTGCACCACACGAAGAAGAAGGAGACGGTCGTCGGCGTCGCCCCGCAGCAGATCCGCGTCCAGGTCGAGAACGGCACGATGACGCCGGGGCTCGGCAGGAAGGTGGACGCGGGGCTGCGGGGGACGGGGTTCCGCACGAGCGGTACGCCGATGAACGCGGTGCAGCGCACCGCCCAGCACACGGCGATCCTCTACGACCCGCGCTGGGACCAGTCGGCGAAGGCGCTGGCGACGGCGTTGCCGGGGGCGCAGCTGCAGGCGGTGAAGGGACAGGGTGCGGTACTGAAGGTGCTGGCCGGCCCGGACTTCAAGGCCGTGCGCGCGGTGCGGGCCGAGGACTCGCGCCAGGGCGAGTTCGGGGCGGTGACCGGGGACCAGGTGGTGTGCGGCTGACGCCGGTCCGCCTCCGGAAGGGCTCAGTCCTCGATGCCGTCGGCCGCGCGCTGCTGCCGCAGTTCCATGATCGCCCGGCGGCGCGCGAGCCGGTGCTGGCGGCGGATCTGGGCCTCCTGGTAGCGCCGCTTGTCGCGCTCGCTCTCCGGCAGGACCGGCGGCACCGAGCGCGGCTTGCCGTCGCCGTCGACCGCGGCGAACACGAGGTAGGCGGAGCCGACCTGCTGCGCCGGCGTCGACTCGTTCCAGCGCTCGGCGAGGACCCGGACCCCGACCTCCATGGAGGTCCGGCCCGTCCAGTTGACCTGAGCCTTCACATGGATCAGGTCGCCCACGCGCACCGGCTCCAGGAAGACCATCTCGTCCATGGAGGCGGTGACGGCGGGGCCGCCGGAGTGCCGGCCTGCCACGGCGCCCGCCGCGTCGTCGACCAGTTTCATGATCACGCCACCATGTACCGTTCCGAGCAGGTTGGTGTCGTTATGGGTCATGATGTGCGACAACGTCGTACGGGAAGCTGAGGTCGGCTTACCCGGAATTTCGGATTCCGTGCCGCGGGCCTGGTCTGTCATGGCCTCCACCTTATGCCGGGCAGGACACGGGTTGTTTTGTGTCAGCTCTGCAACAGCCCGGGTCCGATTCCCCACCCACCCTTGTGGGGCACACAGCACCGGACGGCACACTGTGGCCATGAATGATTGGCCAGAGGGTTGGGGCGACAGTCAGGGCGGCGACCGCGGTTACGGTCGCGGCAGTGCCGGCGCGCGCCCCGAGGGCGCCCGCGCGATGCCGCACGTGCAGCGCGGACAGGGCGGCGGCTCCCGCCGCTCCGCGCCGCCCCGGCCGACGGTGCCGGCGCAGCCCTCGTACGGCGAGGGCTACGGGGACCAGTACGACAGCGGCTACAACACCGGCCAGGTCTACGGCGGTGGCGGCGGGCGCCGCGGCGGCAGCGGCTACGTACCGAACGACAACGACCCGGCCGACGGTTACGCGCCCCCGCGGCCGCGGCCGAACTGGCGCCGGCGCATCAAGTGGGCCGTCCTCACCCTCGTCGTCGTGTTCCTCGGTGTGAGCATAGGCACGTACTTCTGGGCCGACTCGAAGCTCAACCGCGACGTCGACCTCTCCAAGGTCATCGAACGGCCCGAGACCGGCAAGGGCACCAACTACCTCATCGTCGGCACGGACAGCCGGGCCGGAATGTCCGACGAGGAGAAGAAGAAGCTGCACACCGGGTCCGCCGAGGGCAAGCGCACGGACACGATGATGATCCTGCACACCGGCGACAACGGCAGCACGATGATCTCCCTGCCGCGTGACTCGAACGTCACCATCCCGTCCTACAAGGGCTCGGACTCCGGCAAGCTCTACCCGAACCAGGGCCGCCAGGTGAAGCTCAACGCCGCGTACGCGGAGGACGGCCCCGAACTGCTCGTGCGGACCGTCGAGTTCAACACCGGGCTGCACATCGACCACTACGCGGAGATCGGCTTCGGCGGCTTCGCGAAGATCGTGGACGCGGTCGGCGGCGTCGAGATGAACCTGAAGGAGGGCTTCAAGGACAAGTGGTCCGGAGCCGACTTCCAGAAGGGCAAGCAGACGCTGAACGGCCAGCAGGCCCTCGCCTTCGTCCGTACGCGCCACGCGTTCGCGGCGAGCGACCTCCAGCGCACCAAGAACCAGCAGGCGTTCCTGTCGGCGCTGGCCCACCAGGTGGCCACCCCGTCGACGGTCCTGAACCCGTTCAAGCTCTACCCGACGATGGGGGCGGGCCTCGACTCGCTCGTCGTCGACAAGGACATGAGCCTGTGGGACCTCGGCTCGATGTTCTTCGCCATGAAGGGCGTCACCGGCGGCGACGGCAAGTCGATGAACATGCCGGTCTCCGGCTCCGTCAACGGCAACCTCGTCTGGGACAAGACCAAGGTCAAGCAGCTGGTGGGCGAGCTCAAGGACGACGCGCCGGTGACGGTGTCGGGCAACTGACGTAAGAAACGGGGCAGTTGGACCGGGGCCGGATCTCCGACCCGGGTCTGCTGCCCCGGTCCTCTCCGGCCGTTCGGCGCCGATCACGTTGCCGTGCTCGTCCACCCATCCGCGTCCGGTCTGCTCCTGAAGAGTCGTCCCGCCTGCCGTTGGACGGCAAAAAAACAAAGGCAAGGAGAGCCCTCTCCTTGCCACTCTCAACTTATAGCGCGGTGGGGGACTTGCCGCAAGGCCCAGGTCATGGCGCAGAATCGGCGGCCTGCAGTTGCGGGTGCCCGGCGCGGAGGTGCGGGGGTGCTCGGCAAGAGGTCCGACGGAGTGGGAGAGGCGCCGGTGACTCGATCGGCCACCGCAGTACAACGGAGCACGGCTGCCTCGGAGGTGACGCGATGAGTGAGCGGTACGTGTTGGATCTTCAAGAGGTCGGCGAGACGCAGGTCGCGGTCGTCGGTGGCAAGGGCGCGCACCTGGGCGGGCTGTCGCGGATCGAAGGCGTCCGCGTCCCGGACGGCTTCTGCGTCACGACGGACGCCTTCCGGCGGGTCATGGCGGAAGCGTCGATCGACGAGCGGCTCGATCAGCTGTCGCGCCTGAACCCGGACGACCGGGAGGCGATCCGCACGCTCAGCGCGGAGATCCGCCGGACCATCGAGGGGATCGCCGTCCCGGACGATCTCGCGGCGGCGATCACCCGCGCGCTCGGCCGGCGAGGCGAGCCCGGCGAGCAGGCCGCCTACGCCGTCCGGTCCAGCGCGACGGCAGAGGACCTGCCCACGGCCTCCTTCGCCGGCCAGCAGGACACGTATTTGAACGTCATGGGGCCGACGGCGATCCTCCAGCACGTCAGCCGGTGCTGGGCCTCGCTGTTCACCGAGCGGGCCGTGACCTACCGCCAGCGCAACGGCATCGACCACCGTACGGTCCACATGGCCGTGGTCGTGCAGCAGATGGTCTTCCCGCATGCGGCCGGCATCCTGTTCACGGCCGACCCCGTCACGGGCAACCGGAAGGTCGCCACCGTGGACGCCGGCTTCGGCCTCGGCGAGGCCCTGGTCTCCGGCCTGGTGAACCCGGACGTCTTCAAGGTGCGAAACGGCGAGGTCGTGGCCAAGGCGATCGCCGCCAAACAGCGTGCGGTTCACGCCCTGCCCGGCGGCGGTACGCAGGAAGTGGCGGTCGACTCGCAGCGGCAGGAGCAGCCGGCGCTGACGGACGCTCAGGCCGTGCGGCTCGTGCAGCTCGGGCGGCGGATCGAAGCGCACTTCGGGCGCCCGCAGGACATCGAATGGTGCCTGGCCGACGATGACTTCCAGATCGTTCAGAGCCGGCCGATCACGACGCTGTTCCCCGTCCCCGAGGCCGGCGACCAGGAGAATCACGTCTACGTCTCCGTCGGTCATGGGCAGATGATGACCGACCCCATGAAGCCCCTGGGGTTCTCCATGTGGCAGCTGACGGCCATGGTGCCGATGCACGAGGCCGGCGGGAGGCTGTTCGTCGACGTCACCCGGCGCCTGGCCTCACCCGCGAGCCGCGCCGGCCTCCTGGACGCCATGGGGAAGGGCGATCCGCTGATCAGGAACGCTCTGGAGACCGTCCTCGAACGCGACGATTTCGTCCCGTCGCTCCCGGACGCGGGCCCCGGCGGGCCGCCGGCCGGCGGTGCGCCCGCCCCGATCGAGACCGATCCGGCCGTCGTCACCAAGCTGATCGAGCGCAGCGAGGTGTCCATCGCCGCCCTGGAGCGCGACGTCCGGACGAAGACCGGACCGGCGCTGTTCGACTTCCTGCTGGAGGCCTTCGAGGAGCACAAGCGGGTCCTCAGTGATCCGCTGAGCTTTCAGGCGATCATGGCGGGGATGGAGGCCACCTGGTGGCTCAACGACCAGCTGCAGGAGTGGCTGGGCGAGAAGAACGCGGCTGACACGCTGACCCTGTCCGCCCCCGACAACATCACGTCGGAGATGGGCCTTGCGCTGCTCGACGTCGCGGACGTGATCCGCCCGCGGCCGGAGGTGGTGACGTTCCTGCAGGGCGTCGAGAACGCCGATTACGCCGGGGACACAGCCTTCCTGGACGAGCTGGCGAAAGTCGCGGGCGGGACCGAAGCGCGCGACGCCGTCGAGGCCTACCTCGACCGGTACGGCATGCGCTGTGTCGGCGAGATCGACATCACGAGGCCCCGTTGGCGCGAGCGCCCCACCACGCTCGTGCCCGTGATCCTCGACAACGTCAGGAACTTCGGGCCGGGCGCCGCCGAGCGGCGCTTCGAGCAGGGGCGGCAGAAGGCGCAGCAGAAGGAACAGGACGTGCTGTCCCGCTTGCGGGCCCTGCCGGACGGGGACCGGAAGGCCGACGAGACCAAGCGGATGATCGACCGGGTCAGAACCTTCATCGGGTACCGGGAGTACCCCAAGTACGGCATCATCAGCCGCTACTTCGTCTACAAGCAGGCCCTCCTGGAGGAGGCCGGGCGCCTCGTGCAGGCGGGCGTGCTTCCTGAGAAGGAGGACATCTTCTACCTCACGTTCCAGGAACTCCGCGACGTCGTGCGCTCGAACCAGGTGGACGACCGGCTCATCGAGGAGCGCAAGGACGCGTTCCGGTCGTACCACGCGCTCACCCCGCCCCGGGTGCTCACATCGGACGGCGAGGCCGTCACCGGGGCGTACCGGCGCGACGACGTGCCGGACGGCGCCCTGATCGGCGTACCTGTCTCCGCCGGGACCATCGAGGGAAGGGCCCGCGTCATCCTCGACATGGCGAAGGCCGATCTCGAAGCGGGCGACATCCTCGTCACGGCCTTCACGGACCCGAGCTGGTCGCCGCTGTTCGTCGGAATCGCAGGACTGGTGACGGAGGTGGGCGGCCTGATGACCCATGGCGCGGTGATCGCCCGGGAGTACGGCCTGCCGGCCGTCGTGGGCGTGGAGCAGGCCACCCGGCTGATCCGGGACGGGCAGCGGATCCGCGTGCACGGAACCGACGGGTACGTCGAGATCCTGCCCTGACCGGCCACACCGGAATTCAGACACGAACGGCCCCCGGCATCACGCCGGGGGCCGTGGTGTCTGTGCAGGTCAGAAGCGGCCCCGAGGTCAGTGTCAGCCCAGTACCGGCCCAGGATCTCCTGCGCAGCGAAACCCTTGTTACGGCAGGTTCCTGGCCATCACGATCCGCTGGACCTGATTCGTGCCTTCATAAATCTGCGTGATCTTCGCGTCGCGCATCATGCGCTCGACCGGGTAGTCGCGGGTGTAGCCGTAGCCGCCGAGGAGCTGGACGGCGTCCGTGGTGACCTCCATGGCGACGTCCGAGGCGAAGCACTTGGCCGCGGCGCCCTGGAAGGTGAGGTCCGCGTCGCCGCGCTCCGACTTGGCCGCGGCCTGGTACGTCAGCGCGCGGGCCGCCTCGATCTTCATCGCCATGTCGGCGAGCATGAACTGGATGCCCTGGAAGTCGGCGATCGGCTTGCCGAACTGCTTGCGCTCCTTGACGTAGCCCTTGGCGTAGTCGAGGGCGCCCTGGGCGATGCCGAGGGCCTGGGCCGCGATGGTGACGCGGGTGTGGTCCAGGGTCTTCATCGCCGTGGCGAAGCCGGTGCCCTCCTCGCCGATCATGCGGTCGGCGGGGATGCGAACGTTGTCGAGGTAGACCTCGCGCGTCGGGGAGCCCTTGATGCCGAGCTTCTTCTCCGGGGCGCCGAAGGAGACGCCCTCGTCGGACTTCTCGACGACGAAGGCGGAGATGCCCTTCGAGCGCTTGGTCGGGTCGGTGACGGCCATCACCGTGTAGTACTCGGACTCGCCGGCGTTGGTGATCCAGCGCTTGACGCCGTTGAGGACCCAGGAGTCGCCGTCGCGGACCGCGCGCGTCTTCATGCCCGCGGCGTCCGAGCCCGCGTCCGGCTCGGAGAGGCAGTACGAGAACATGCCCTCGCCCTTGGCGAGCGGCGTCATGTACTTCTTCTTCAGCTCCTCGGAGCCGGAGAGGATGACGGGCAGCGAGCCCAGCTTGTTCACGGCCGGGATGAGGGAGGAGCTCGCGCAGACGCGGGCCACTTCCTCGATCACGATGACGGTCGCGAGGGCGTCGGCTCCGGCGCCCCCGTAGGACTCCGGTACGTGCACCGCCTGGAGGTCGTTCGCGACGAGGGCGTCGAGGGCCTCCTGCGGGAAACGCGCCTCCTCGTCCACCGCCGCGGCGAACGGCGCGATCTTGGCCTCGCACAGGGCCCGCACGGACTCGCGGAGCATGTCGTGCTCTTCGGCCGGACGGTACAGGTCGAATTCAGGCGATCCTGCCAAGGTGTCTCACGCTCCAAAGACGCTAATTACCGTTAAGTAACCCAAATTTTATGCGTCTGCCCACCAGAGGGATACGTGAGCTACGCGACAGCGGAAACAGGCCCCGTGAGGGCCCGCGTCACGCCCGACTATGCTCGGGGCCGCACTGCAGCCGTACACCTCTGGAGCTCTCATGGCCTTGAAGATCACCGTGATCGGCACCGGCTACCTCGGCGCCACGCACGCCGCTGCCATGGCCGAACTCGGCTTCGAGGTGCTGGGGCTCGATGTCGTGCCCGAGAAGATCGAGATGCTCACGCGGGGCGAGGTCCCCATGTACGAGCCCGGTCTCGAGGAACTGCTGCGCAAGCACGTCGCCGGGATCGAGGGATCGACCGGGCGGCTGCGCTTCACCATGGACTGGGCCGAGGTCGCCGAGTTCGGTGACGTCCACTTCGTGTGCGTGAACACCCCGCAGAAGCACGGCGAGTACGCCTGCGACATGTCGTACGTCGACGCCGCGGTGGAGTCGCTGGCCAAGCACCTGGGCAAGCCGGCGCTCGTCGTCGGCAAGTCGACCGTGCCCGTCGGCAGCGCCGAGCGCCTCGCGGCCCGCATCCTGGAGCTGGCGCCCGCGGGCGGCGAGGTCGAGCTGGCCTGGAACCCGGAGTTCCTGCGCGAGGGCTTCGCGGTGGGCGACACCCTGCACCCGGACCGGATCGTGGTCGGTGTGCGCAGCGACCGCGCCGAGAAGACCCTGCGCGAGGTGTACGCGACGCCGGTCGGGCAGGGCTCGCCGTTCGTGGTGACGGACTTCCCGACGGCCGAGCTGGTCAAGACGGCCGCCAACTCGTTCCTGGCGACGAAGATCTCCTTCATCAACGCGATGGCCGAGGTCTGCGAGGCCGCGGGCGGTGACGTCGCGAAGCTCGCGGAGGCGATCGGCTACGACGAGCGGATCGGGTCCAAGTTCCTGCGGGCCGGGATCGGCTTCGGCGGCGGCTGTCTGCCCAAGGACATCCGGGCGTTCATGGCGCGCGCCGGTGAGCTGGGCGCGGACCAGGCGCTGACGTTCCTGCGCGAGATCGACTCCATCAACATGCGGCGCCGCGGGCAGATGGTCGAGATGACCCGTGAGGCGCTCGGCGGGGGTTCGTTCCTGGGCAAGCGGGTCGCGGTGCTCGGCGCCACGTTCAAGCCGGACTCCGACGACGTACGCGACTCACCGGCGCTCAACGTCGCCGGGCAGATCCACCTCCAGGGCGGCCAGGTCACGGTCTACGACCCGAAGGGCATGGACAACGCGCGGCGTCTGTTCCCCACGCTCGGCTACGCGGAGTCCGCCGACGCGGCCGTGCGGGGCGCGGACGTGGTGCTGCATCTGACGGAGTGGAGCGAGTTCCGCGAGCTCGACCCGGCGGCGCTCGGCGCGCTGGCCGGCACGCGGCTGATCCTCGACGGGCGCAACGCGCTGGACCCGGTGCTGTGGCGCGAGGCCGGCTGGACGTACCGGGCCATGGGCCGCCCCGCCGCCTAGAGCCTGTCGACATCGCCGGGCAGGCGGGAATCCGACGACAGGCCCCAGAGCCTGTCGTGTGCGGGAGCATGCAGTAACGCGGTTACCTCATGCACGCCTCTACGGGTAACCCTCACACCGAGGAGATGTCATGGCTCTCGCCACGCTGGGTGTCGTCGTCCTGGACTGTCCCGAACCGCGCGCGCTCGCCGATTTCTACGCGGAGGTGCTCGGCGGCACCGTGACGAGCGACGACGGCACGTGGGTCGACCCGGAGGTGCCGGGCGGCCGGCCGCTCGCGTTCCAGGCGGCGCCCGACTTCGTGGCACCGTCCTGGCCCGCGCCCGACCGGCCGCAGCAGTTCCACCTGGACCTCACGGTCGAGGACCTCGACACGGCGGAGAAGGGCGTGCTGGCCCTGGGCGCGAGGGTCCTCGACGCGGAGGACCGCTCGCGCACCTGGAGGGTCTACGCGGACCCGGCAGGGCACCCGTTCTGCCTGTGCGCCTGCTGAGTCCGCTCCCCCGGCCGCCCGTCAGGTGTCGAGGAGTTCGATCCTCGCCGTCGACGGCGGGCGGCGCAGCGCGGCCGCTCGTGCCGCGAACTCCGTCTCGCGCAGCACGCGTTGGACGTTGCCCCACGTGAGCTGTGCCAGATCGGAGTCCGGCCAGCCCCGCCCGATCAGTTCCGCGATGAGGTGCGGATAGCGCGAGACGTCGGCGAGGCCGTCCGGGTGCACGGCTCCGGTGTCGTACCCGCCCGAGAGGCCGACGGACTCCGGGCCCGCCACCCGCCGCACATGGTCCAGATGGTCGGCGACGTCGCCGAGTTCGGGTCCTGTGCGCTCCGCGGAGCACGGCACGAGGCACACGCCCTTGGCCGCGCCGAGGTCGGCGAGCAGATCGTCGGGGACGTTGTCGGGGTGGCTGTTGAGGGCGTGGGCCCCTGAGTGGGTGAGGATCACCGGGGCCTTGGTGAGCGCGAGGACCCGGCGGGCCGTGCGCACGGAGGCGCCGGTGAGGTCGGCGAGGACGCCGATCCGGTTCATCTCGCGCACCACCTCGTCACCGAACCGGGTCAGCCCCGCCTCCGTGGCCCAGGAGGTGCCGGTGAGGGTGAGCACGCGCAGACCGAGCGTGTGCAGGGCGCGCAGCGTGGCGAGGGAGTCCCCGATCGCGGCGGCCGGTGCGGGGCCCATGAGGACGGGGATGCGGCCGTAGTCGCGGGCGTCGCACGACTCGGAGGCGGAGCGGGCCAGGCGCAGGCCCTCGGGGTGGTCGGCCACGACCTGCTTGGCGAGGTCGAGCTGTTCGAGGACCGCGGTGACCGGGTGTTCGGAGTGCGCCGTGCCGGGCAGCGGGCGCAGCGTCCACAGGAGGGCGCCGACACCTCCGTCACGCAGCCGGGGCAGGTCGGTGTCGACCGAGCTGTCGCCCAGTTCGAGGTCGTACCAGGGCAGGGTGCGCAGCGTTGCGGGCAGACCGCAGTAGCCGTCGGCGACGGGGTGGGTCGTGAGGAGGGCACGGGCGCGGGCGAGCCTGTCGTCCGCAGGGGGCTCGGGAGCCTCCTCGGTCGGTGAGGCGAGCTCGTCGAGCTCTCCTATCTCGGCGGTGGCGGTCAGTTCGTCCTGCAGGTCTGCCATGGCAAAGCTCCGGGCGTCGACGGTGTCGGCAGTAAAGTTCACCGTCACACGCATGGGCCCGCAGCCACCTGGTGGGCGGCGCGTTCGGGCGACACCGGGCCGCCCAAACCTCCGGAGCGGAAGCACTCCGGAGGTTTTGGACAGGCCGTTCAGCCGTCGAGCTGCTCCAGCGTCGCGTTCGACGGACCGCGGCGGGACTGCTCGTCCCGGGCCACGTCCTCCGCCGCGCCGAGGACCCGTACCGCGTTCTGCCAGGTCAGCTTGGCGAGGTCGGGGTCCGACCAGCCGCGGTCGACGAGCTCCGCGATCAGGTTCGGGTAGCCCGAGACGTCGCCGAGGCCGTCCGGCAGGAACGCCGTGCCGTCGTAGTCGCCGCCGATGCCGATGTGGTCGACGCCGGCGACCTCGCGCATGTGGTCGAGGTGGTCGGCGACCGTGGAGACGGTGGCGACCGGACGCGGGCGCGCCTCCTCGAACGCGCGGTGGAGCTTCATGGCCTCCGGCGACGTGTCCAGGTGGTGGAAGCCGTGCGCACGCAGATTCTCGTCCGCGGCGGCCGTCCAGTCGACGGCGGCCTGGAGGACGAACTTCGGCACGAACGTGGCCATCGCGACGCCGCCGTTCGCGGGCAGCCGCTCCAGCACGTCGTCCGGGATGTTGCGCGGGTGGTCGCACACCGCGCGCGAGGACGAGTGGGAGAAGATCACCGGCGCGACCGAGGTGTCGAGCGCGGCCCGCATCGTGGTCGCCGCCACGTGCGAGAGGTCGACGAGCATGCCGGCCCGGTTCATCTCCCGTACGACCTCGTGGCCGAAGGGCGAGAGTCCGCCGACGCCCGGCTCGTCCGTCGCCGAGTCCGCCCACGCGATGTTGTCGTTGTGCGTGAGCGTCATGTAGCGCACGCCCAAAGTGTGCAGCGCGCGCAGCGTGGCCAGCGAGTTGTCGATGGAGTGGCCGCCCTCGGCGCCCATGAGGGACGCGATACGGCCCTCGGTGCGGGCGGCCTCCATGTCGGCGGCTGTCAGCGCGCGGCGCAGGTCTGCCGGGTAGCGCTCGATCAGCTGCTGGACGCAGTCGATCTGCTCCAGGGTGGCGCTGACCGCCACGTCACCCGCCATGTCCGAGCGCACGTACACGGACCAGAACTGCGCGCCGACCCCGCCGGCCCGCAGCCGGGCCAGGTCGGTGTGCAGATGCGCGCTCTGGTCGACGGCGATGTCCCGCGCGTCGATGTCGTACGCGACCTGCTCACGCAGCGCCCACGGCAGGTCGTTGTGGCCGTCGACGACGGGGAAGTCGGCGAGTATCGCGCGGGCCCGTTCCAGGGAGGTGGTCATCGCGGTCACTTCCCGAAGCCGAAGCCGGACGCGCCGTCGACCTTGGCGCGCAGCCGCTTGCCCTTCTCCGTGGCCTGGTCGTTCAGCTCCTGCTGGAACTCCCGCATGCGGCCGAGGAGTTCCTCGTCGTGCGTGGCGAGGATGCGGGCCGCGAGGAGGCCCGCGTTGCGCGCGCCGCCGACGGAGACGGTGGCGACGGGGACGCCCGCGGGCATCTGCACGATGGACAGCAGGCTGTCCATGCCGTCGAGGTACTTCAGCGGGACCGGGACGCCGATGACGGGCAGCGGGGTCACGGAGGCGAGCATGCCCGGCAGATGGGCGGCTCCCCCGGCTCCCGCGATGATCGCCTTGAGGCCGCGGCCGTCCGCCTGCTCGCCGTACGCGATCATTTCGCGCGGCATGCGGTGCGCGGAGACGACATCCACCTCGTAGGGGATCTCGAACTCGTCGAGAGCCTGGGCGGCGGCCTCCATGACGGGCCAGTCGGAGTCGGAACCCATGACAATGCCAACGACAGGGGACGTGCTCATTCGGTGATCGTTCCTCTGAGGTAGCCGGCTGCGTGACGGGCGCGCTCCAGCACGTCGTCCAGGTCGTCGCCGTAGGTGTTGACGTGGCCGACCTTGCGTCCGGGCTTCACGTCCTTGCCGTACATGTGGATCTTGAGCTTCGGGTCGCGGGCCATGCAGTGCAGGTACGCGGAGTACATGTCCGGGTAGTCGCCGCCGAGGACGTTGCACATGACCGTCCAGGGGGCGCGCGGGCGCGGGTCGCCGAGGGGGAGGTCGAGGACGGCGCGGACGTGGTTCGCGAACTGCGAGGTCACGGCCCCGTCCTGGGTCCAGTGGCCGGAGTTGTGCGGGCGCATCGCCAGTTCGTTGACCAGGATGCGGCCGTCGCGGGTCTCGAAGAGCTCGACCGCGAGGTGCCCGACGACACCGAGCTCCTTCGCGATGCCGAGCGCCAGCTGCTCGGCGCGCAGGGCGAGGTTCTCGTCGAGGCCGGGGGCGGGCGCGATCACCGTGTCGCACACGCCGTCGACCTGCTGGGACTCGACGACGGGGTAGGCCACGGCCTGGCCGTGCGGGGAGCGGACGACATTGGCCGCGAGCTCCCGTACGAAGTCGACCTTCTCCTCCGCGAGGACGGGGACGCCGGCCTTGAAGGGCTCGGCCGCGTCCTCCAGGGACCGTACGAACCACACCCCCTTCCCGTCATAGCCACCGCGCACCGTCTTGAGGATCACGGGGAACCCGTCACCGCCGTCGGTGGCGCCCTCCGCCGCGAAGGCCGCCACGTCGGCAGGGTCCTTCACGAGGCGGTGGCGCGGGCAGGGAGCGCCGATCTGAGTGAGCTTCGCGCGCATCACACCCTTGTCCTGGGCGTGCACCAGCGCCTCGGGTCCGGGGCGCACGGGGATACCGTCCGCCTCCAGAGCCCGCAGGTGCTCCGTGGGCACGTGCTCGTGATCGAAGGTGATCACGTCACAGCCCCGCGCGAAGTCACGCAGCGTGTCCAGGTCGCGATAGTCGCCTATGACGACATCGCTGACGACCTGCGCCGCGGAATCCTGAGGAGTGTCACTGAGGAGCTTGAACTTGATGCCGAGCGGGATGCCCGCCTCGTGTGTCATACGAGCGAGCTGCCCCCCGCCGACCATGCCGACTACCGGGAACGTCACACCCCCAGGGTATCGGCCACGCCGCGGTGCCAGGATTAGGCGTCCCCAGGCGCCCGACCTGCCGCCTGGTTAGCATGACTGAGTCGATATATCGGAACTACGGGGGCTGGGGCGAGCACGATGAACGGACCTGCCACTTGGCGTGCGCGGCTCGACCGGCTCGGTCGCGAGGTCGCCAAATTCGGTGCCGTGGGCGCGCTCGGAACCCTGGTGAACTTCGGCGTCTCCAACTTTCTGTGGCACACCACGAACCTTCAGGCGGTGCGGGCGAACATCATCGCCACGGTCATCGCCATCGCGTTCAACTACGTGGGGTTCCGCTACTTCACCTACCGTGACCGCGACAAGAGTGGCCGGACGCGGGAGCTCTCGCTGTTCCTGGCGTTCAGCGCGGTCGGCCTGGTGATCGAGAACGGCGTCCTGTACATGGCGATCTACGGCTTCGGCTGGGACAGCTCGCTGCAGCGCAACGTCTTCAAGTTCGTCGGCATCGGCATCGCGACGCTGTTCCGGTTCTGGTCGTACCGCACGTGGGTCTTCAAGACCATGCCCGGCCGCGAGGCCGTCGCCCGCGCCGAATCGTTCCTGGAGGCCGGGGACGGGCGGGACGGGCGCGAGGACCGCCGCTCCGACATCCAGCGCACCCACCGCTGACCGGGACCGCTCACCAGCCGGCCGGCTAGCGAACCGTCTCCGTCCCCTCACCCGGCGCCGGCTTCTTCAGCGGCGTACGCGACAGGAACAGACCGAACACCGGCGGATTCGTCTGGAGCATCTCCAGGCGGCCCCCGTCCGCCTCGGCCAGGTCGCGGGCGACCGCGAGGCCGATGCCCGTCGAGTTGCGGCCGCTGATGGTCCGCTCGAAGATCCGCGCCCCCAGGTCCCCCGGCACCCCGGGACCCTCGTCCGTGACCTCGACGACGGCCTGGTTGCCGATGACTCGGGTGCGCAGCGCGACCGTGCCACCGCCGTGCATGAGCGAGTTCTCGATCAGCGCGGCGAGCACCTGGGCGACGGCGCCCGGCGTCCCCACGGCCTTCAGATGCCGCTTGCCCGAGGAGACGATGGCGCGGCCCGCGCTGCGGTAGGCCGGGCGCCACTCCTCCAGCTGCTGCTTGATGACCTCGTCCAGGTCGAAGGAGACCGCGGACCCCGTACGCGGGTCGCGCGAGTTGGTCAGCAGCCGCTCCACGACGTCCGTGAGCCGCTCGACCTGCGCGAGGGCGATCGTCGCCTCCTCCTTCACCGTGTCCAGGTCATCGGTGACGGTGATCTCCTCCAGGCGCATGGAGAGCGCCGTGAGGGGCGTACGGAGCTGGTGCGAGGCGTCGGCCGCCAGGCGCCGCTCGGCGGTCAGCATGCGGGCGATCCGCTCGGCGCTGGAGTCGAGGACGTCGGCGACCCGGTCCAGCTCGGCCACCCCGTAGCGGCGGTGGCGCGGGCGGGGGTCGCCCGAGCCGAGGCGCTCCGCGGTGGACGCGAGGTCGGTGAGCGGGGACGTGAGCCGGTTGGCCTGGCGTACGGCGAGCAGGACCGCGGCGATGACGGCGAGCAGCGCCACCCCGGCGATGATCAGCAGCGTGCGGCCGACCTCGCGGGTGACGGAGGAGCGGGGCTCCTCGACGGTGACCGTCTCGCCCTTCTCGCCCTTGGCGGTGGCCTGGATGACTTCCCCTTCGGGACGCTCACCGATCTCGATGGGGGCGCGCCCCGGCAGCTCGATCCTGGCGTACCGGTCGGGGCCGACCTGGTTCCTCAGGATCGCGCCGGTGACCTCTTCGTCACCGAGGAGCCGGCTGTCGACGATGCTGACGAGCCGGACCGCCTCGGAGTCCACCCGCTCCTGGGCGCTGTTGGTGATCGTGCGGGTCTCGACGATGACGAGCGAGACCCCGAAGACAGCGATCACGACGAGCACGACGGCGAGCGTGGAGTTGATCAGACGGCGGCGCATAGCTGTACCAGTACGTCAGCTCTTCTCGAAACGGAAGCCGACGCCGCGCACCGTGGCGATGTAGCGCGGGTTGGCGGCGTCGTCGCCGAGCTTCTTGCGCAGCCAGGAGATGTGCATGTCGAGGGTCTTCGTCGACGACCACCACGTGGTGTCCCAGACCTCGCGCATCAGCTGGTCGCGCGTGACGACCCGGCCGGCGTCGCGCACCAGGACCCGCAGCAGGTCGAACTCCTTGGCGGTGAGCTGGAGTTCCTCGTCGCCCATCCACGCGCGGTGCGACTCGACGTCGATGCGGACGCCGTGCGTGGCGGGCGGCTGCTGGGGCTCGGCGGCGCCGCGCCGCAGCAGGGCCCGTACGCGGGCGAGCAGTTCGGCGAGGCGGAACGGCTTGGTGACGTAGTCGTCGGCGCCGGCGTCCAGGCCGACGACGGTGTCCACCTCGTCGGCGCGGGCGGTCAGGATGAGGACGGGCACCGTGTGCCCCTCGGCGCGCATCCGCCGGGCGACCTCCAGGCCGTCCATGCCGGGCAGCCCCAGGTCGAGTACGACGAGGTCGATGCTGCCCTGAAGTCCCGCGTCGAGCGCGGTCGGGCCGTCCTCACGCACTTCGACCTCGTAACCCTCCCTGCGCAGGGCACGGGCCAGCGGCTCCGAGATGGACGCGTCGTCCTCGGCGAGCAGTACACGGGTCATGCAGTGATGGTAGTCCGCGCCGGACGGCCGCCGGGAGGTGATCCGGCAGGGCCGTGACCTGGCCGGGCGGACCTGCGGCTGTGGGATGAGATCCTGGAGGACGCCTTCGAATCCGCGCGAACGGTTCCGTCAGGGCCTGTGATCCATCTCTCAAGTCCTTCCATATGCCGCACTGTCGTGTCGTATGGTGACCGAACGCCTGATGCACTAAAGAAGGCCTTTGAGCGTACGCGCTGCGAAGGTCTCTTTCATGTGTGAGCTGGTCACCGCCAGCGTTGAAGGAATGACCTGTGGGCCGGGCCCCGGACGCGAAGTCGCGCACGGGGTGTGGATCCCGGGACAGCCGTACCTGGTCTCCGTAAGCGTCTTCGCACGCGGAGGTGATCCCCTGTGGGCGTGGGGTGGAGGACGGCAGGTCCCGGTGCCGGCCACCCCCCTCACTGGCCGCGCGGTCACCCACGACCCGCGACCCGTACCAGCAAGGAACTTCCATGGCGACCAGCCTGACGAAGGAATCCACCGGGGCACCCTCCGGCGGTAAGACCTTCTTCGGCCACCCTCGCGGTCTGGCCACTCTGTTCATGACCGAGATGTGGGAGCGTTTCTCCTACTACGGCATGCGCGCCCTGCTTCCGCTGTACCTGGTGGCCCCCGAGGGGCTCGGCCTCGACGCGGGCACCGCGATCGCCATCTACTCCGTCTACGTCTCGACGGTGTACCTGCTCGCCATGCCCGGCGGCTGGTTCGG
This sequence comes from Streptomyces sp. NBC_01003, assembly GCF_045162695.1. Classification (NCBI taxonomy): domain Bacteria; kingdom Bacillati; phylum Actinomycetota; class Actinomycetes; order Kitasatosporales; family Streptomycetaceae; genus Streptomyces; species Streptomyces sp. NBC_01003. The sequence continues at coordinate 6,025,216 of NZ_CP108707.1, read as the reverse complement.
CGACCGTGTGTGGGGACCCCGCAAGACGACCGCGATCGCCGGTGCGGTGATCATGCTCGGTCACCTGCTGCTGGCCGTCCCGTCGAACGGCGTCTTCTACGTCGGTCTGCTCTTCGTGGCCGTCGGTTCGGGTCTGCTGAAGTCCAACATCTCGACGATGGTGGGCCACCTCTACAACGGCGCCGACGACCCGCGCCGTGACGGCGGCTTCACCGTCTTCTACATGGGCATCAACCTCGGCGCGTTCGCCGCGCCGCTGGTCATCGGCACCGTCGGCCAGAACGTGAACTGGCACCTCGGCTTCGCGCTCGCCGCGGTCGGCATGGCGATCGGCCTCGGCCAGTTCCTGCTGGGCACCCGCCACCTGTCGGAGAAGTCGTCGGTCGTCCCGAAGCCGCTGGACGCCGCCGAGCGTGCCGCCACGCTGAAGAAGTCGATGATCTGGCTGCTCGTCGCGGTCGTCTTCTACGGCATCCTCGTGGGCACCGGCACCTACACCCTGAACTGGGTGATGGTCCCGCTCATGCTGATCGGCCTGATCGTCCCGATCGTGGTCCTCGGCCGCATCAAGCGCGACAAGGAACTGACGAGCACCGAGCAGTCCAAGGTCTCCGGCTACATCTGGTTCTTCGTCGCCGCCGCCGTCTTCTGGATGATCTACGACCAGGGTGGCTCCACCCTGTCGATCTTCGCCGACAGCCACGCCAACACGAGCGTCCTCGGCTGGGACTTCCCGGTCTCCTGGTTCCAGTCCGTGAACCCGGTGATCATCATGGCGCTGGCCCCGGTCGCCGCCATGATCTGGCTGGCGCTGGCCCGCAAGGGCAAGGAGCCGAGCACGGTCACCAAGTTCTCGCTGGGCCTGGTCCTCGTCGGTATCTCCTTCTTCGTCTTCCTGCTGCCGCTGACGGCCGCGGGCGACGGCAAGGTCAGCCCCTGGTGGCTCGTCCTGATCTACTTCGTCCAGACGGTCGGCGAGCTGACCCTCTCCCCGGTCGGCCTCTCGGTGACCACCAAGATGGCCCCGGCGAAGTACGGCTCCCAGATGATGGGTGTCTGGTTCCTCGCGGTGACGGCGGGCGACGCGGTGACGGGTCTGCTCTCCACGTACGGCGCCGACCTCAACGGCTCGGGCGTCGTGGCCCTGGAGGCCGCGCTCGCGGTGATCGCGGGTGGCGCGGTCTTCATGTACCGCAAGAAGGTCAAGGAGCTCATGGGCGACGTGCACTGACGCACTCCGCTCGGCCTGTACGCGTGTGAAGGGCCGCCGCACCGGAATCGGTGCGGCGGCCCTTCGGCGTTTGCGCTGTACGCCCCGGCGGGTTCAGCCGTGGGGGCCTTGCTGTCGCGGACGGCGATTGATCAGGCCCGGGTCACCGGTGCCTGCAATTCCGTCACCCAGTCGTCAGCGTTCTCGGGACACTCCAGGTTGACCTCGCGGGGGTAACCGTTCGACCGGTAGCCGTTGGCATCGGTCCAGCGGGCCAGGGTCTGGGCGGTGGGGATCACGGTGTCCATCGAACCGCGGTGCACGATGGTCGCCGCCTGGCCGAGGGGCGGCAGGTCGTGGACACGGAAGGCGCCGTCCTGAAGAGGGGCGGAGACCTGGACGGCAGCGTGCACGCTGATCCTGCCGCCGCCCTCCGGGGCGTCCTCGTAGTACGCGACTCCAGGGCCCGTGGGGGTGATGCCCGCCGAGCCCAGGCACCGGAACAGCTCGTCGTAGAGCGGCCCGATGACCGGGCCGATGTCCTCGGGCCCGAAACTTGCGGCGGTCGCGGTCAGCTCCGCCACCCGGACAGCGGGGACGCTCTTGATGACAACGTCGTTCGTGGGCATGTGCCCCTCACTCTCGATCGCTCGGAGCCTCGCCTCGACCTGGACCAGCCGTGCCTCTGCGGCAGCCCTTGCGGACTCCAGTTCCGCCCGCCGCAGCCGCAGCATGCCGCGCAGCTCCTCGACACCGACCCTCTCGTCCACGATGTCCTGCACCTGCTGAAGGACGAATCCGAGGTCCTTGAGCGCGATGATCCGGTTGAGGCGGGCGAGCTGAGCAGCGCTGTAGTAGCGATAGCCGCTCGCAGGGTCGACGTGGGCCGGGCGCAGCAGGCCGGTCGCGTCGTAGTGACGCAGCATCCGGACCGAGACGCGGCCGTGCCGGGCGAAGTCTCCGATGGTGAACATGATGTCTCCGAGCTGACCGCCTGACACGGTGTGAGGGTCAAGAAGCTACTGGCCCGGGGAAGCCGACATGGGCCCGGGGCGACCGTGCGCGCCCCGGGCCCATTGGCTCAGCTGTTCGTTCAGCTCACCCCGCGCCGCCGCGGCAGGAACGTGAACACCGCTCCGCCCAGCAGGATCACCGTGCCCGCGACCAGGCCGAGGGCGCGCAGGATGCCGTCGTTCGAGGAGCCCGTTTCCGCGAGGCCGCCGGAGGTGTCCGCGCCGCCCGCCGAGCCGCCGGCCGAGCCCGAACCCGAGCCGCCTGCCGCGCCGCCCGGCTGGGCCGCCGTGTCGATCTCCAGCGAGACCTCCGTCTTCGACGGGGTGCAAGTGGTCGTCGTACCGAGGGCCTTCACCGTGAGGACGCCGGGTGACAGGGTCGACTTGCCGTCGGCGCCCGGCTTGTAGGTGCCCGTCAGGTCAGGGATGTTGATGGGCTCACCGGACTTGATGGGCTCCGCGTTCGTCGGGCCCTCCACATGCACGGTGCCCTTGTCGGCACCGCCCAGCTTCACCTCCATCGACGGCTTGACCGAGTCCTTCGGGATGTCGGCCGGGCTGTCCATGACGGACTTCTTGAACTGGACCGTGAGGCCGTAGTTCCCGCCGTCCTTCTTCGCGTTGATCTGCACCGGCGACGTGGCGTCCTTGTCACCGATGGGCGTCTTGCACTTGTAGGGGATCTGGACCTCCTTGCCGGTGAAGTCACTCTTCCCGCCACCGCTGCCACCGGTGTCGCTGCCACCGGTGTCACTGCCGCCCGTACCGGAGGAACCGCCGTTGGAGCCGCCTCCGCTGGTGCCGCCCGTCGGCAGGCCCGTGGGAAGCCCGGTGGGCAGGCCCGTCGGGAGGCCGGTGGGCAGCCCGCCCGTGGTCGCGCCGCCCGCGTCGGTGACCTTGATGGTCGCGCCGGGCTTCACCGTCTCCTTGGGCGAGCACTTGGTGTCCGTCGAGATCGGCTTGCTGACGTTGATGTTGTACTTGTCCGGGGTCAGCGTCACCTCGCCGGGCGCCGTCAGCTTGATCTTGCCCTTCATGTCGGAGAGCACCATGGGGCTGTTCTTCTTGATCGGCGGGTTGGAACGCTCGCCCTCCACCGCCAGGTCCGCGGTCTGCGCGCCGCCCACCTTCACCGTGCCGGTCGGCTTGACCGTGTCCTTGTCGAGGTCGAGGACGTCCGGGTTGCTGGACGCGGCCTGTGTCGTCTTCCAGACGACCTCCACCTCGTCCCCCACCTTCGCCTCGGCGGGCGCCGTGATCTCCACCTTGGTCGTGCCCTCCACGGGCGGCAGGCCGGAGATCGCGGGCGGGATGCACTCGGTCTTGTACGCGACTTCGGCGGCCTGTGCCGGTGCGGCGGCGAGCAGGAGGCCCGCACCGCCCAGCATCAGGGCGACGCCGGCCGCGCTCACTCTCCGTTGGGTGCTCACGTGTTTCCCTTCGTTGTCGGGCTGTTGTCTGACGGTGCGGAGAGCTGACCGGCCGGTGCGCCCGGATCCGTGTCCGGGGTGAACCAGGGCAGGGCCGTAGAAGTAGAAGCCTTGGCGGGGCCGGGGTCCTTGTCCGTGGAGCGGCGGGACGATTCCGGGAGGGTCAACTTCGGCAGCCGCGCCGTCACTTCGGACAGGCGCAGCCCGCTGCGGTGACGTCCCGCCCCGCCGGACCGCCGGGGCCGTACGCGGTCCACGACTGCCATCCCGATCCGGAACAGCGCCGCCGGGATCACGACGCAGAGCAGGATCCAGAAGAGCGTCACGCCCCAGGGGCGGCCCACGCCCCACGGCTGCTCGGCGAGGACCTTGCCGCCGAACTTGAGGGAGACCAGGTAGTTGCCGTGCGCGCCCGAGGTGAGCTCGACGGGCAGCTTGATCTGCGCCTTCCTGCCGGGGGCGATCGTGCCGCGCCACTGCTGGTCCTCCCACTGCGGGGCGAACACGCCGTGGGAGGTGCCGACCTGGAAGACCGGGTCCTTGAGGGGGGCCGAGCCGACGTTGCCGACGGTGAAGACGAACGTGCGCGACGCCGGGGCGCCGAACCAGGTCAGGACGCCGCTCGAACCGTCGAGCCGCGTATCGGTGAGGACGGACAGCTTCCCGCCGCCCGCCTGCGCGGGGAGCGCCTTGACCGGATGGCCCGCGACCTTGAGCACCGCGTCCGCCTGCGCCTTGTCGCCGGTGACGGTCGCCACGTGGACGACGCACGGGCAGGGCACGGGCGGCTCGGCGACCGGGAGTTTCTTGCTGAAGGTGCCGTCGGAACCGGTGGTGACGGCGCGGCCGTCGGCGTTGGCACAGGAGTTGGTGCCGCCGATGACTCCCTTGCCGGGTTCGGACTGGCCGCAGATGAGCATCATGAGCAGCGTCTTCGAGCGCCAGCCCGAGCCACTGACCGTGATCGAACCGCCCGTCCCCGCCTGGGACTTGGACAGCGTGACGGCCGGCCCTTCCGCGGCGGAGGCGGCGGCGGTCAGCTGCGGCAGGGCGGCAAGGCCGAGCGCGGTGACCAGGACGAGCGCTGCCGCCCACAGCCGGGGCCCGCAGCGGTGGCGGCGGTTCATGACCAACTCCCTTGGATCTCTTGGATCTCTTGGCTCCCGTGGTTCCCGCTGTCCGCGCCGTTCTCGCTGCTTCCGCTGTCCGCGCCGTTCTCGCCGTCCGCATGCCGCCGTCGGCGTACGAGCCAGAAGGCCGCGCCCCCGGCGGCCAGGATCACGGCGCACGTTCCCGCGACCGCCGCCCACGGCACGAACCGCTTCGTCGCCGTCGCCTCGTAGTGGGCGCCGCCCCCGGCCGTGACCGTGAGCCGCACCCGGACCGAGTCGAGGGCGGGGGCGTTCTTCCAGGGCTCGCTGAGGGTGACGCGGCGGCCGGGCAGCAGCTCGACCGGCAGCGTGCGCGGACGCCGGTCGAGCGCCCGGCCGAGTACGCCGTCGGCACGGACGGCCAGCCTCGGCGTCAGGACGGTGTTGCCGCGGTTGACGAGGTCGTACGAGATCCGGCCGCCGGTGACCCGCACCCGCTCGACGGTGAGCGCCGACAGGGTGGGGCCGCTGACCCGCAGATGGACGCTGACCCCGGTGTCGCGCCCGTTCGCGCTCGCCACGACGGCGCCGGGGTGGTCGCCGGGTGTGGCGTCGGCCGGGACGGTGACAGTGAAGGGCACCTCGGCGCGGGTGCGCGCCGGGATCTTCACCTCGCGCCGGGCGAAGGTGATCCACGCGCCCGTGTCGGTCGACTTCGTGCGCAGGGAGAGGGCGCCGGTGCCGGTGTTGTCGGCGTCGGCGCCCCGCAGCTTCACGGTCAGGGGGCGGCCGCCGGGGTTGGTGACGGCCACCTTGTCCTGGAGCACGGTGCCGGGCACCCCCTCCGCGTAGAAGTAGGGGCGCCCGTCCGTCGCGGGCCTGGTGCCGCCGCCCGCCGACGGGGCGACCGACCACGCGGGCGCCGTACCTGCCGCGGCCGCCGGGACCCCCGCCCCCGCGGTCAGCAGGACGGCGGCCCCGCACAGCGCGCGAAGGCGGGCGCGGGCCCGGGGACTGGACGGCATCGGCGGCTCCAGGTTCGCGTACGGGTGTCGGACGGGCACGGCCGCCGAGGTCAGCGCGCCGCCTGGTTGCGCCGCGTCAGCCACAGCACGCCCGCCGCGCCCGCGAGCAGCACCGTGCCGCCGAGGGTGCCGAGCGCGATCGCGGAGTCCTCGGGTCCGGTCTGCGGCAGTTCGCCGCCTGACGGGGTGCTCTGCGAGCCGCCCGACGATCCGCCCGAAGTGCCGCCGCCCCCGGCCGACTTGACATCCAGGGTCAGTGACGGCTTCGGGCTGTTCGCGGGTGTGCACGTGGTCGTGGTGCCGAGCGCCTTGATGGTGAGGACACCCGCCGTGAAGGTGACCTTGCCGCTCTTGGCCGGTGTGTAGGTGCCCGACAAGTCGCTGATCTTGATGGGGGTGTTGGCGGGGATCGCCTCCGCGTTCGGCGGCCCGGACACCGGCAGGGAGCCGCTCTCCGCGCCGCCCAGCTTGATGACGGCGCTGGGCTTCATCGCGCCCTTGCCGAGCTCGACCGGGCTGGACGAGACGCCCTTCTGGAAGGACATGGTGATCTTGTAGCCGCTGCCGCTCTTCACGCCTTTGATGTCGATCGGGGAGACCGCTCCCTTGTTCCCGATCGGCGTCTTGCACTGGTAGTTGACGTCCTGCACATCGGCGTGGGCTGCGGGTGCGGCCAGCAGCACCGTGGAAGCCGCGCCACAGCCCAGGGCCGCGGCGAGCGCGAGCCCTGCCGTTCGCTTCTGGTACGTCCGGTACGACACCTCGAGTTCCCCTCATGCCGGGAGTTCCTGAGTTGCACGCGCCAAGTTACTGACGGCACATCAGATTGGGCGCTCAAGGTACGCCGGGGACCTTGTCGAGGGAAGACATAAGTGCGCGCCGGATCCGATGGGATCCGGCGCGTGCGAAGAGACGTACGAACCCGGGGTAACCCCAAGCCCCCCAAGGGGTCCGGTCAGGCGGGCGCCCCGACTTCGGCCCAGACGGTCTTACCGGGGACGCCCGCGGCCCTGACGACGCCCCAGTCCATGCACAGGCGCTGCACGATGAACATCCCGTGCCCGCCGGGGCGTCCGGCGCGGTGCGGGGTCCGGGGCGCGGGCTGCCCGGCCCCCCGGTCGGAGACCTCGATGCGCAGCACCTTGCTGTCACAGGAGATGCGCAGCTCGTCGGGGCCCTCGGCGTGCAGGCAGGCGTTGGTGACCAGCTCGGAGACGACGAGCAGGACATCCTCGGCGGCGGCCCGCCGGTCGGCGGTGTCCGCCGGCATCCAGCCCCATGCGTGCAGCGCCTCACGGGTGAAGTCACGGGCCAGGGGGACGATGCCGGCCGCCCCGACCAGGTTCAGCCTGCGGCTCTGATGCCCGGCTGTCCGCCCTACGTCGGCGGGGGACAGACCTGACGTGCCACCGGTATCACCGGCGGCTTCCGGCTCCGGGCCGCGGTCGCCCGGCGAGTAAGGCCGGGTGGTGCTCATCAGCACTTCACCTCACCGAGACTCTTGACGTGTGATGTGTGGAAATGATCCGCCGTGGCGGCGCGGTCCGGCGTGGGACCCAGCATGTCTCCTGCCCGGCCGATCCGCGGGAACACCCACTTGTTCGGCATGGTCAGTGTGACGCTGGTAACGCCTCGATCACGTAGAGACAACTGACGCGTAACTTCCGTGCTTCACCTGCGTACGCGTCCCGTCAGTCGCCGAGAGCCGCGTCCAGCGACTCATGGACGGTGAAGACGGCCTCCGCGCCGGTGATCTCGAAGACCCGGGCCACCACGGGCAGCATCCCGGCCAGATGGACTCCACCGCCGGCGGCTTCCGCCTTGAGGCGGGCACCGAGCAGCACATTGAGCCCGGTCGAATCACAGAACTCCAGCCGTGAGCAGTCGATCACCAGCCGTGAGAATCCGGCGGTGAGACAGCTCTCCAGGGGTTCTCGCAATAGATCGGCGGTGTGGTGATCCAGCTCACCCACCGGAGTCACGACGGCGCTGGCGCCCTCTTCCCGCACCTCGACCAGAAGCCGGCCCCGATGTGCGCTGCCGACTGTCCCGCGGTCCATGACGTCTCTCTCTTCCGAGTCTTCTCGACCGTCGTGGCTGTTCATTGACGCCCTCGAACATTACGCCTTTGCTACGCCCTCCGGTACCCGAACAACCCCTAGGAATCGGACATTTACTGACAGAACGCACTTGCAAGCGGAGTGTAAAAGCGGGTAGGCCTAGTAAGGACAGTTTCAACCACGGCCGGCTACGGAGGCGCCGCACACCGCAGTGCACGTATTGGCATCGGCAGCCATATGCCGAGAACGATGGAGGACATCATGTCACCCCGGCTCGACGAATCGCGTACTGACCAGGCGTCGACGTCGACACCCCCACCGGAACACGAGGCCTTCGACAACCTGGCCGACCTGCCGGAGATCCCGCCTTTCGACGAGGTGGCTCCCCGGGACGCACGGGCCCTGTCAAAAACGCTCTTCGGGCGGCTGGAGTCCCTCGAAGAGGGCACCCACGAGTATTCGTATGTCCGCAACACGCTGGTTGAACTCAATCTCGCCCTGGTGAAGTTCGCGGCGTCCCGGTTTCGCTCCCGCAGCGAGCCGATGGAGGACATCATCCAGGTCGGCACGATCGGCCTGATCAAGGCGATCGACCGCTTCGAGCTGAGCCGTGGCGTCGAGTTCCCCACGTTCGCGATGCCGACCATCGTCGGCGAGATCAAGCGCTTCTTCCGTGACACGTCCTGGTCGGTCCGCGTTCCGCGGCGGCTCCAGGAGCTTCGTCTCGATCTTGCCAAGGCGGGCGACGAACTCGCCCAGCAGTTCGACCGCGCACCGACGGTGGGCGAGCTCGCCGAGCGCCTGGGCATCACGAACGACGAGGTCGTCGAGGGCATGGCCGCCTCCAACGCCTACACGGCCAGCTCCCTGGACGCACAGCCCGAGGAGGACGACTCCGAGGGCGCGCTCGCGGACCGCATCGGGTACGAGGACCATGAGCTCGAGGGCATCGAGTACGTCGAGTCCCTGAAGCCCCTGATCGCCGAACTCCCTTCCCGGGACCGGAAGATCCTCTCCCTGCGCTTCGTCGCCAACATGACGCAGTCGGAGATCGGTGACGAGCTGGGCATCTCCCAGATGCACGTGTCCCGGCTGCTCTCGCGCACGCTGGTCCGCCTGCGCAAGGGCCTCACGCTGGAGGAATAGCCGTCACGCCGGCCGACTGACCTCCGCCGTCTTCGCACGCACAAGCCGCCTCCGCGCCGAGTCCGCGGAGGCGGCTTGTGCGTGCGAAGACGGCGTGTGTGCCCGGTCAGGCGGCACGCACTCCGCGCCGCCAGACGGCCGACACCAGCGGCACGCCCGGCCGGTACGCCAGGTGCACATGGCTCGGCGCGTCGAGCAGGGCCAGGTCCGCGTACGCGCCCGGCGCCACGCGGCCGATGTCGTCGCGGCGCAGCGCCCGCGCGCCGCCCGCCGTCGCGGCCCAGATCGCCTCGTCCGGCGTCATCCCCATGTCACGTACGGCCAGGGCGATGCAGAACGGCACCGAGGACGTGAACGACGAGCCCGGGTTGCAGTCCGTGGACAGCGCCACGGTCGCTCCCGCGTCCAGGAGACGACGGGCGTCGGGCCACTGCGCGCGCGTCGAGAACTCCGCGCCCGGCAGCAGCGTCGCGACCGTGGAGCCGTTCGCGAGGGCGTCGACGTCCGCGTCCGTGAGGTGCGTGCAGTGGTCGGCGCTCGCCGCGTCGAGCTCGACGGCGAGCTGGACCCCGGGCCCGTAGCTGAGCTGGTTCGCGTGGACGCGGGGGTGCAGGCCGCGGGCCTGGCCGGCCGTGAGAATCGCGCGGGCCTGGTCGCCGTCGAAGGCGCCCTTCTCGCAGAAGACGTCGACCCAGCGGGCGTGCGGGGCGCAGGCCTCCAGCATCTCGCCGGTGACGAGCGCGACGTAGGCGGCCGGGTCGTCCGCGTAGTCCGGCGACACGATGTGCGCGCCGAGGTAGGTGACCTCGTCGGTGTGCCGCGCCGCGATGCGCAGCGCCCTCGCCTCGTCCTCGACGGTCAGGCCGTAGCCCGACTTCGTCTCGAACGTCGTCGTGCCCTGGCGCAGCGCCTCGGCGAGGTAGTGGACGAGGTTCGCCTCCAGCTCCGCGTCCGTGGCGGCGCGGGTGGCCGCGACCGTCGTACGGATGCCTCCGGCGGAGTAACTGCGGCCCGACATGCGGGCGTTGAACTCCTGGGTGCGGTCGCCCGCGAACACCAGGTGGGAGTGCGAGTCGACGAAGCCCGGGATGACGGCGCGGCCTTCGGCGTCGTGGGTGGCGTCGGCTGCCGGCGCCTTCGCCTGCGGCCCCACCCAGGCGATCCGGTCGTCCTCGATGACGACGGCCGCGTTCTCGACGAGACCGAGAGGGCTGTCGCCCTGGGCCGGGTCGTTGGTGACCAGGGAGCCGATGTTGGTGATGACGGTGGTGGTCATGGTTCCTCTCCGCGGGTGGGGAAACCTCAGACGCCGGACGGGCTGTGGTGTCAGCCCGTCCGGCGTCTGAGGACATTCGGGAAGGGGCGGGCTGGGGGAGGGGACAGCTTTACCCCCGCAGCGCCCCGATCGCCGCCGTCAGCGCCCCCGCGACATCCCCGACCAGCTCGTGCTGCCCGTCACGGACCACATGGCGGCCGCCCACGACCGTGTGCCGGACATCCGCGGCCGACGCCGCGAACACCGCTGTCTCCGCCCCTAGGCGCGGCAGCGGGCCCGCTGTGCGTACGGAGTCCAGGGCCACCGTCGTGAAGTCGGCGAGGGCCCCGCGTTCGATCCGTCCGGCGTCGGTCCAGCCGAGCGCCGCGTGCCCGTCGGCCGTGGCGGCGCGCAGCAGGGCCGCCGCCGTCCAGTGGCCCCGGGTGCGCGTGCGCAGCCGCTCGTTCAGCTCCATCGCCCGCGCCTCTTCGAAGAGGTCGATGACGGCGTGGCTGTCCGAGCCCAGGGAGAGCGGTGAGCCCTCCCTCTGGAGGGCGACGGCGGGGCCGATGCCGTCGGCCAGGTCGCGTTCCGTGGTGGGGCACATGCATGTGCCCGTGCCGGAACCGCCGAGCAGGGCGATGTCCTCGTCGGTGAGGTGCGTGTTGTGGACACCCGTGGTGTTCGGGCCGAGCACGCCGTGGTCCGCGAGGAGCCGGGTCGGCGTGCAGCCGTGCACGGCCAGGCACGCCTCGTTCTCCGCGGTCTGCTCGGAGAGGTGGACGTGCAGGGGCGCGCCGCGCGTCCTCGCCCACTCGGCGACCGTGCCGAGCTGGTCCGCGGGGACGGCCCGCACGGAGTGGATCGCCGCGCCGATGCGTGCGTGGTCGCGGCCCTTGAGGAGCGTGGCCCGCTCGGCCCACGCCTCGGTGGTGCCGTCGGAGAAGCGCCGCTGGTGGCGGTCGGGCTCCTTGCCGCTGTGCTTGTCTCCAATGGCCGACGAGACATACGCGGTGTCGAGGAGCGTGATGCGGATGCCGGCCTCGGCGGCGGCCGCGATCAGGGCCTCGCCCATCGCGTTCGGGTCGTCGTACGGGGTGCCGCCCGGCGCGTGGTGCAGATAGTGGAACTCGCCGACGGTGGTGATCCCGGCGAGCGCCATCTCCGCGTACACCGCCCTGGCGAGCGCGTGATACGTGTCCGGGGTCAGCCGGTCGGCGACCGAGTACATGACCTCGCGCCACGTCCAGAACGTGCCCGAGCCCACCTGGACGGTGGAGCGCAGGGCGCGGTGGAAGGCGTGGCTGTGGGCGTTGGCCAGGCCGGGGACGGTCAGGCCGCGCAGCACGGTCGCGCCGGGGGGCGGGGTGTCGACACCGGTGCGCACGTCCGCGATGCGGCCGTCCTGCGACACCTCGACGACCACGCCCGGCTCGACCTCCGGGTCGAGCCAGGCATGTTCCAGCCAGTACGTCACCTGCACGCCAAGCCCTCCAGTACGTCGGCGAGTGCGTTCACCCCGGCGAGGCAGTCGTCCTCCGCGGCGTGTTCGGCCGGGGAGTGCGAGACGCCCGTGGGGTTGCGCACGAACAGCATGGCGGTCGGCACGGAGTCCGCGAGGATTCCGGCGTCGTGTCCCGCGCCGGTGCCGAGGACCGGGACGGTGAGCTTGTCGTCGGTGCCGAGAATGCCGAGAATACGGCCGAGTTCGTCGCGCAGCGCGTGGTCGAACTCGACGACCGGCGTGAACGACTCGCGCACCGTCTCCAGGTCGATGCCGTGCGCGTCGGCGTACTCGCGCGCCGCCTTCTCGACGGCTGTGACGACCGTGTCGAGGGTCTGCTGGTCGGCGGCGCGGGAGTCGAGCCAGCCCCGGACCAGGGACGGGATGGCGTTGACGCCGTTCGGCTCGACGGAGATCTTGCCGAACGTGGCGACGGCGCCCGCGAGTTCTGCCTCGCGGCGGGCCGCCAGGACGGTCTGCGCGTACGACAGCATCGGGTCGCGGCGGTCCACGAGACGGGTGGTGCCCGCGTGGTTGGCCTCGCCGCGGAAGTCGAAGCGCCAGCGGCCGTGCGGCCAGATCGCGCTCGCGATGCCCACGGCGTCGCCGGACAGGTCCAGGGCGCGGCCCTGCTCCACGTGCAGCTCGACGAAGGCGCCGATGCGCGCGAGCCGCTCGGGGTCGGGGCCGATCGCCTCCGGGTCGTGGCCCGCCCGCTCCATGGCCTGCGGGAGGCTGACGCCGTCGCCGTCCCGCAGCTGCGCCGCCTGCTCGGGAGTGAGCCGGCCCGCGGTGAGGCGGGAGCCGACGCAGGCCAGGCCGAACCGGGCCCCCTCCTCGTCACCGAAGTTGGTGAGGGCGAGGGGGCGCGTGAACTCCGCTCCCCTGCGGCGGAGTTCGTCGAGGGCGGCGAAGGACGACACGACCCCGAGGGGCCCGTCGAACGCGCCGCCGTCCGGTACGGAGTCCAGATGGGAGCCGGTGACGACGGCGTCCCCGGCGGCCGGGTCACCGAGCCAGGCCCACTGGTTGCCGTTGCGGTCGAGCTCGTAGGTCAGGCCTCGGGACTCGGCCTGTGCCTTGAACCAGGCCCGGCAGTCGGTGTCGGCGGCGGTCCAGGCGTAGCGGCGGTAGCCGCCGCTCTCGTTGTTGCGGCCGATGGGCGCGAGGTCGCGCCACATCTCGCCGAAGGAAGGACTCGTCACGCGTCGTCACCCTCGCGCATCGGCACCCGCACCCCGCGCTCGGCCGCGACCTCGATCGCGTGCTCGTAGCCCGCGTCGACGTGGCGGATGACGCCCATCGCCGGGTCGTTGGTGAGGACGCGCTCGATCTTCTGCGCGGCCAGCTCCGTGCCGTCGGCGACGCAGACCTGGCCGGCGTGGATGGAGCGGCCCATGCCGACACCGCCGCCGTGGTGGATGGAGACCCAGGAGGCACCGGAGGCCGTGTTGACCAGGGCGTTGAGCAGCGGCCAGTCGGCGATGGCGTCGGAGCCGTCCTTCATGGCCTCGGTCTCGCGGTACGGGGAGGCGACCGAGCCGGAGTCCAGGTGGTCACGGCCGATGGCGACCGGAGCGGAGAGCTCGCCGGAGGCGACCATCTCGTTGAACTTCAGACCGGCCAGGTGGCGCTCGCCGTAGCCGAGCCAGCAGATGCGCGCGGGCAGGCCTTCGAAGGCGATCCGCTCGGCGGCCATGTCGATCCAGCGGTGCAGGTGCTTGTTCTCCGGGAACAGCTCCTTGATCGCCTTGTCCGTCTTGGCGATGTCCTCCGGGTCGCCGGACAGGGCGGCCCAGCGGAACGGGCCGAGGCCCTCCTCGAACAGCGGGCGGATGTGCGCCGGAACGAAGCCGGGGAAGTCGAAGGCGCGCTCGCAGCCCGCCTTGCGGGCCTCGTCGCGGATGGAGTTGCCGTAGTCGAAGACCTCGGCGCCGCGGTCGAGGAAGCCGATCATGGCCTCGACGTGGAGGCGCATCGAGTGGCGCGCCTTGTCGGTGAAGCCGGCCGGGTCGGCCTCGCGCTCCTTGTCCCAGTCCTCGACCGAGATGCCGACCGGCAGGTAGGCCAGCGGGTCGTGGGCCGAGGTCTGGTCGGTGACGATGTCGATCGGGGCCTCGCGGCGCAGCAGCTCCGGGAAGATCTCGGCGGCGTTGCCCACCACGCCGATGGACAGGCCGCGGCGCTCGTCACGGGCCTGGACCGCGAGCTCCAGGGCGTGGTCCAGGTTGTCGGCCTTCACGTCCAGGTAGCGGGTGCCGATGCGGCGGTCGATGCGGGTCTCGTCGACGTCGACGCAGATGGCGACACCCTCGTTCATGGTGACCGCGAGGGGCTGGGCGCCTCCCATGCCGCCGACGCCGGCGGTGAGGGTGATGGTCCCGGCGAGAGTGCCGTTGAACTTCTTGCGGGCGACCGCGCCGAAGGTCTCGTAGGTGCCCTGGACGATGCCCTGCGAGCCGATGTAGATCCACGAACCGGCCGTCATCTGGCCGTACATCGTCAGGCCCTCGGCCTCCAGCTTGCGGAATTCCTCCCAGTTCGCCCAGTCGCCCACCAGGTTGGAGTTGGCGAGCAGCACACGCGGCGCCCACTCGCTGGTGCGCATGACACCGACCGGCTTGCCGGACTGCACGAGGAGGGTCTCGTCCGACTTCAGCGTCTTGAGCGTGCGCACGATCGCGTCGTACGCCTCCCAGGACCGGGCCGCCTTGCCGGTGCCCCCGTAGACGACCAGCTTGTCGGGGTGCTCGGCAACCTCCGCGTCGAGGTTGTTCATGAGCATCCGCAGGGCGCCCTCCTGCTGCCATCCCAGGGTGTTCAGTTCCGTACCGCGCGGGGCTCGTACGGGGCGGGGTCCTGACATGGCTGCCTCCTAGAAACTGTTGCCGTGAATATTCACATCCTGGCGCTCTGAATAGAGCTAGTCAATACATCTCCGCGGCAGGTTGGCCCGCTGCGGTGCGGGACATAGGGGGTCGCCTGGCCCCATGACCGCGGACCAGGCACTGAAGTGCGACGCCGCCACCCGCCGCGACCAGGGCGTTCGCGCCACCGCCGAACAGGGACTCGTCAGCCCCGCCACACCCGTCGCGGGGCTGCTCGACGTCACCGGGGTCCGCGCGTCGGCCGCGTCGCGTTCGATGAGGTCACCGCACCCGGCACTACCCGTCCTGCACGCCTTCGCCGTAAAGGCGACACCACTCGCACCGGTCCGGCGGCTGCTGCACGGGGAGGGCATCCGGGCGGAGGTCGCGAGCCCCGGCGAGCCGGCCCTCGCCCGGGCCGCGGGCAGGGCCCCCGCCCGCACCGTCATCGACTCCCCCGCGAAAACCCCCGCCGAACTGCGCGAGGCCCTCGCGCTCGGCATCCCGGTGAACGCGGACAACCCTCAGGAACTGGCCCGCCTCGACGCCCTCGTCCGGCGGGCCACCCGAAGCCCGGCCGGCCCGTCACCCAGGACGTGGCGGGCCCCGCCTGCTTCGCCGGCGACCTCCTCGCCGAGAACCACGACCTGCCCCGGCTCGAACAGGGCGACCACGCCGCCGCGCTCGACACCGGCGCGTACTCCTTCGCCCAGCAATACACGTACAGCTCGCGGCCTTGCGGCCGTCAGTAGCCACAGCCTGGGTCCACGGCGAGCGCGGGGGTGCGCCCCTTTCGCAGTTCGTCCCAGCAGGCCGCGAAGTCGGTGCAGACGTCGTCGGGCGCGGTGATGCCCGCGGAGTGCGAGGTGATCACGGTGCGCGGCAGCCGCCACACCACGTCGTCGGACGCCGCGGGTTCCTCGCGCAGCACGTCGAGCACGGCCGCACGCACCGTTCCCTCGTCCAGGGCCGCGGCGAGCGCGGCGAGGTCGACGGCGGCGCCGCGGCCGGTGTTGAGGAAGGTGGCGCCGCGCAGGGCGGTGAAGCGCCGGGCGCCGAAGTAGTTCTCCGTACCGGCGGTCAGCGGGAGCGTGGACACCAACCAGCGGGCCCGGCCGAGCTGGGCGTCGGCCGTCTCGGCCGTCACGACCTCACCCCCGTCCGGCAGGGTGCGGGCGGTCCGCGCGACGTTCAGGGTGCGGATGCCGCAGCCGCGCAGGTATGCCGCGACGCGTTCGCCGATGCGGCCCGCGCCGTAGACCAACGCGAGCTGTCCCGCGGCGAGTTCGGAGGGGACGCGGCGCCATTCCGCGCGCCGCTGCTGCTCCAGGAAGGAGGGGACGGTCTGGCACTCGGCGAGGATCCACGCCAGTACGTACTGCGCGATCCGCTCGCCCATGCGGCCCACGGTGCGAGTGAGGAGCGCGCCCTCGGGCCAGGTTCCGGAAGCGAGGAGCGCGTCGATGCCCGCGTTGGTGCTGTGGAACCAGCGGAGTCGGCCTCCGCGCAGCGATTCCGGGAGGACCGGGCCCACGTGGATGACGGGCTGCCCGGGATCCGGCGCGGACGACGCGTCGTAGCGTGCCACGGTGCGGCCGGTGATCTTCTCCAGCCCCTCGCGTACAGAGTCCGGCAGCGCGGGATCGATCAGGACCACCGCCCGTTCCAGCTCACCGAAGTGCCGCACCATCTGTCCCCTCGCCCTGCCGGTCATGGATTGATAACCCATCAATCTATCGGACGAGGAAGGTAGTTGATGTTCTTCGCGCACTGCGCACAAGGACCTGCGGGGGCTCTGCCGGGGATGCTCGATGCCCCCGACTCCCGCGGATATCAAGCCGGTTGGCGGATTCTAGTAGCTCCACGCATGTTCCACTGGAAAATGCCAGAACCCTCACCTGGCCTCCGTACGTTGCGTAACGTCGTGCACACGGCCGAACGTCACGTACGGGAGGAGTCCGGTGTGCCCGGAATCGACGAGTGCCTGCTGGAAGCCATGCGGCTGCCCGGTGCGCGGGGTGCCTCCGTGGTCGACTGGACCAGCGGGCTCGCCCTCGGCACCGTCGGGGACTCGCCGAACGGGGACCACGAGGCGACCGCCGCGGAAGCCGCCGAGCTGGCCCGGATGACAGCCGAGCACCGCGCCTTCGCACCCGCCGGCGGCGCCGACTGGTCCGCCGGCGAGCCGCCGGTCGAGGACGTCATCGTCACCAGCCGGGACGGCTATCACGTGCTGCGCTTCGTGCGGACCACGTTCGACAGCAGCGTCTTCCTCCATCTCTGGCTCGACCGGGAACAGGGCAACCTGGCGCTGTCCCGCATCCGGCTCGGCGAGATGGCGGACCGGCTGGTGCTCGGGTGACCGCGACGGCAGCGGCCAGGGCCGAGGGGCACACCACGGCACCGGCCGGGGTCTCCCCCATGCTGCGCCGCCTCGCCGAGGAGCGGGCCACCGGCGCCCTGCTGCGCGACCGCGGCACGCTCTACCTCGCCGACGGACAGGTCGTGCACGCCGAGAGCCCCGCGACGCCCGGCATCGACGTCCTGCTCACCACCGGCGGCACCCTGCACCCCGACGGCTGGTGGGAGGCCGTCGACGCGGCCGGGACACGGCAGCGGGTCGGCCGGTACCTCGTGGAGAGCGGCCGGCTCACCGACGGCGCGCTCGAACTGTGCCACCTGGGCGCCCTCTACGACGCCGCGTTCTTCGCCCTCGCGCCCAGCGGCGCCCCGGCCCGCTTCCGCTACGGCGCCGCCCACTGGTTCGGCACCGTCCACCCCGTCTCCGTCGCGTCCGTGGAGGCCGAGACGCTGCGCCGGCGCGAGCTGCTGCACGGCATCCGGCCCGACGCCGCGACCGACACGGCGCCCCTCGAACGGGACGGCGGCGGCCACAGCCCCGCCGTGCCGCCGCGCCAGCACGCGGTGCTCGCCCTGGTGGACGGGGCGCGCACCGCGGCCGACATCTCCCACGTCCTCGGCAGGCCCGCCTTCCACACCCTGGTGGATCTGCGCAGGCTCGCCGCCGCCGGCCTCGTACGGGCTGCGGCGCCGCGTCCGCTGCCGCCCGCCCCGGCCGTGCCCGCCTGGGCGGGCGCGGCGTCGGCCGACGCCGATGTCGCCCTGTTACGCCGCCTCAGAGACGCGCTGGAGGCCCTGTGAGACGCGCGCTCCGCCAGCGTGCCGAGAGGAGACAGCTGATGACGGCCGAGGCAGAAGTCCTCGAAGAACTGCACCGGTTGAGGGCTCGCATGCCCCGCCTCACGGGTGCGCTCGCGGCGGGTGTCGACGGGCTCGTCCTCGCCCAGGACACCCCGGGCGTGGAGGCCGAGTCCATCGCCGCGCTCACCGCCGCCTCACTCGGTGTGGCCCTGCGCATGGCCGACGCGACGGGGCGCGGCGACCTCCGCGAACTCCTCGTGCGCGGCACCCACGGCTATGTGGCCACCTACGCGGCCGGCCCGTCAGCCGTCCTGACGCTGCTCGCGGACGACCAGGTCAGCGTCGGCCGCCTGCACCTGGAGGGCCGCCGCTCCGGGGCGCGTATCGGCGAACTCGTGGCGGACGTCCTGACACTCGTCGAACCGCGGCCCGCGCCCGACCGGCGCCAGCCACGGCCGTCGCCCCGGCAACAGCGGCTGCCGACACGCCCCGTACCGCCCCCGTCCGCTTCCTGACCGACTCCACCGCACACGCGCATCCCTCGAAAGGACCGACCATGGCCAACACCGAAGCCTCCCTCAAGGACGCCGTCACCTCGATCGAAGGCGCCACCGCCGCCGCGCTCGTCGACTACACGAGCGGGATGGCGCTCGGCACCATCGGCGGCAGCAAGGACTTCGACCTCGAAGTGGCCGCCGCGGGCAACACCGACGTCGTACGGGCGAAGCTCCGCACCATGGAGCACCTCGGCCTCAAGGACGAGATCGAGGACATCCTGATCACGCTCGGCACCCAGTACCACCTGATCCGCCTGCTGTCGGGGCGTTCCGGCAACGGCCTCTTCCTGTACCTGGTCCTCGACTCGAGCCGCG
The DNA here is from genome assembly GCF_045162695.1 of Streptomyces sp. NBC_01003. Lineage (NCBI taxonomy): Bacteria > Bacillati > Actinomycetota > Actinomycetes > Kitasatosporales > Streptomycetaceae > Streptomyces > Streptomyces sp. NBC_01003. Next base: position 6,006,581 of record NZ_CP108707.1, on the reverse strand, counting down.
CGAACCTGGCGATGGCACGCCACCAGCTGAAGAAGATCGAGGCGGAGCTGGACGTCTGAGCCTCCAGGCCCTCCCGCCCGCTCAGGGACGGCGCCGCGCCCCGCCGGGTGCGGCGTCCCCCGCGCGCGGGGGCTCAGTCCTCCCAGTCCGAGGAGTCTCGCTCCTTGCGCGACCCGAACCTCGGCATCCCCCGCACCGCGTGCAGCGCGTTCACGCCGACGATGCCCGTCCAGGCGATCAGCAGGCCGGGGAGATCGGCGTTGACGACGGCGATCGCGGACAGCGGGATGGCGAGGACCAGGGAGACGACGCCGAAGCCGAAGCGCTCGCCCCAGCTGTCGCTGTCGCCGCGCGGGGAGCGCGCTCCCCGCGCGACGACCATCTGCTGTTCCGCCAGCTGCCGCCGCACGCGGCGGTCCACGGCACCGTCGAGGCGCTGCTCGACCTTGTCCAGGAACGAGTCGACGAGCGCGGACTCGTACTCTTCGCCGAGTTCCCTGCGTGCGTGCAGGGTGGCGTCGAGTTCCTTCTTGAGTTCGGCGTCACGGGCTTCCATACCGGCCTACGGTACGGAACGAATCCCGCCGTGACAGTGGGGCTAGCCCCCCTCTTGTCCCTGGGCCGGCCCCTACTCCGCCGCCACCGGCTCACGCAGCGTCCGCTCGGGGATGTGCGCCGTGTTGCGCCGGGCCACGGCCCAGTACAGGACGGCCGGCACCACGAGCCCCACGATCCAGGAGATGTCGGCGCCGCCGAGCGGCTCGACGAGGGGGCCCGTGTAGAAGTGCGTGGCGAGGAACGGGAGCTGCGCGAGGAGCCCGACCGCGTACACGGTGAGCGCGTCCCAGCGCCAGGCCCCGTAGCGCCCGTGCGGGTCGGAGAGGGCCGGGATGTCGTACCGCTCCTTGGAGATCAGGTAGTAGTCGACCAGGTTGATCGCCGACCAGGGCGTGAAGAACGTCAGCAGGAACAGCAGGAAGTCCTTGAAGGACGACAGGAAGCTGTCCTTGCCGACCAGCGCGACCGCCGTGCCCGCGATCATGATCAGCGCGATGTACGCGGCCCTGGCGCGCTGCGAGAGGACCTTCTGCCCGCGGAATCCGCTGACGCTCGTCACCATCGACATGAAGCCGCCGTACGTGTTGAGCACGTTGATGGTCAGCTTGCCGAGCGCGATCACGAAGTACAGGAACGAGGCGATGAGTCCGGCGCCGCCGAGGCCGACCACATAACTGACCTGGTTGTCGAGGAACTTCGCGCCCGCCGTCGCCGCGACGAGGACGCCGAACGTCATCGACCACTGCGAGCCGATCGCCGACCCCGACAGCGTCCACCAGAACGTGGACTTCGCCGATGTCGTGCGGGGCAGATAGCGCGAGTAGTCCGCGACGTACGGGCCGAAGGCGAGCTGCCAGGACGCGGAGAGCGAGATGGCGAGCAGGAACATCGGGGCGTCGAAGTGCGCGTCGTGCAGCAGCGCGGAGAGGTCGACCCGGTCCAGGAGCCGGATGCCGAGGTAGACGAAGGCGATGGCGCACACGATGCTGGCGACCCGGCCGAGCGCGTGGATGACGCGGTAGCCGACGGTCGCCATCGCTCCGGTGACCAGGGCGAACACGACGATGCCCGTGGTGTCGCCGGTGTGCGTGAGCTCGCCGACGGCCTGCCCGGCGAGCACGCTGCCGCTCGCGAAGAACCCGACGTACATCAGGATCACCAGGAGCAGCGGGACGACCGCGCCGCGCACGCCGAACTGGGCGCGGGACTGGATCATCTGCGGCAGGCCGAGCCTGGGGCCCTGCGCCGAGTGCAGCGCCATGACGGCGCCGCCCAGCAGGTTGCCGACGACCAGACCGACGAGCGACCAGACCACGTCCCCGCCGAAGACGACGGCGAGTGCGCCCGTCACGACGGCGGTGATCTGGAGGTTCGCGCCGAGCCAGAGCGTGAACTGCGAGAACGCCGTGCCGTGACGTTCCTCGTCGGGGACTACGTCGATGGAGCGCCGCTCCACGAGTGCTTCGGCCATGATCCGACTCTCCTTCAGCCCTTGCTGATCCCGTGCTGACGCGCGTACGCGTCGGCGACGTCCTCGGGATCCTTCTTGTCCTTGTCCACCTGCCGGTTGAGCTCGGTGAGCTGCTCCGTCGTCAGTACGTTGCCCAGGCGCGCGAGCGCCTTGCGGACCGTCGAGTCGGCCTTGCGGTCGGCGACGAGCGGGACGACGTGCTGGCCGGGGACGAGGTTCTTGGGGTCGGTGAGGACGACCCAGTGGTTGTCGACGATGTCCGTGTCGGTGGTGAAGAGGTTCGCCACGTCGACGTCGCCCTTCCTCAGGGCGCCCTTGACCAGCGGCCCCGACGAGTCGAGGGACTTGAACTCCTTGAACTCGACGCCGTACACGTCCTTCAGGCCGACCGCACCCACCTGGCGCTTCTTCACCTCGGGGGCGGCGCCGATGACGAGCTTGCCGTTGTGCCCGGCCAGGTCGGCGAGCGAGGTCAGCTTGTACTTCTTCGCCGTCTCGGCGGTGACGACGAACGCGTCGGAGTCCTCCGCCAGGCCGTAGGGCAGGATCTGCAGGCCCTTGGGCAGGGCGACGGCGAGGGCGTTCTGCATCTCGCCCTCCTCGGTGGCCGTCGACTTCGGGTCGAGGTAGTGCAGGAGGGCGCCCTGGTACTCGGGGAGCAGGTCGATGTCGCCGCCCTCGAGGGCGGGGATGAGGATCTCGCGGGTGCCGAGGTTGGGGCGGACCTTCGTCTTCACACCGGCCGCTTCGAGCGCGGCCGCGTACAGGTAGCCGAGCACCTGGTTCTCGGTGAAGTTGGCGGTGCCGATGGTGACGCCGTTCTTGCTGGAGCCGCCGCCCCCGCCGCCCGAGCCCTGGCCGTCGAGAGTGGTGATGCCGCCGCTGCACGCGGCGAGCGCGGGGACGGAGGCTGCGGCGAACAGGCCGCCGATGACAGTCCTGCGGTTCATCTTGCGTGCTCCTAGGCCGACTTGGCGGGGCGGTGGCGGAAGAGGGCGCGCTGCAGTGCGGAGAGCGCGAGGTCGAGTACGACGGCGACGACCGCCACGAGGACGGCACCGCCGAGCACCTGCACGAGGTCGCGCTGGGCGAGCCCGTCGAAGACGTAGCGGCCGAGGCCGCCGAAGGAGACGTACGCGGCGATGGTCGCCGTCGCGACGACCTGGATCAGGGCGAGCCGCAGGCCGGTCATGATCAGCGGCATCGCGAGCGGCAGCTCCACCTGGAACAGGACCTGGTGGCCGCGCATGCCCTGGCCGCGCGCCGCGTCCCTGACCTCCGGGTCCACGGCGGACATGCCCGCGTACGTGTTGGTGACGATCGACGGGACCGCGAGGGCGACGAGCGCGATGTAGACCGGCCACATGGACAGGCCGCTCGCCAGGAAGACGAGGACGACCAGGCCGACGGTCGGCAGCGCGCGGCCGAAGCTGGACAGGTTGATCGCGAGGAACGCGCCGCGCCCGGTGTGGCCGATGAGCAGGCCGAGCGGCAGTGCGATGACGGCCGCGATGAGCGTGGCGAGCAGCGAGTACTGGAGGTGCTCGGCGAGGCGGTGCCCGATGCCGTCGGGGCCCGCCCACTGGTCGCCGTCGACCAGCCACGCGCCGAGGTTCTTGAAGAGCTCGTACATCTCAGGCACTCCTCCGGCGGCGGGTCCAGGGGGTCAGCACGTACTGCACGGCGACGAGGACCGCGTCCGCGGCGAGTGCGAGGAGCAGGGTCAGCACGACGCCGGCGATGACCGGGGTCGGGAAGTTGCGCTGGAACCCGTCGGTGAACAGCTGGCCGAGCCCGCCGTCGCCGATGTACGTCGCCACGGAGACCAGGGAGATCGCCATGACGGTCGCGATCCGCACCCCGGCCATGATCACCGGCAGAGCGAGCGGCAGTTCGACGGTGAGCAGGGTGCGCAGCGGGCGCGTCCCCATGGCCTTCGCGGCCTCCTTGGTCTTCGCCGGCACCGAGTCGAGGCCCTCGACGGTGTTCCGCAGGAGCACCACGAGCGTGTAGATCGTCAGGCCGATGACCGTGGTGGTGCGGGTGAGGCCGGAGACCGGGAGCAGCAGGACGAACACCGCGATCGACGGGATCGTGAACAGGACGTTCGAGAACCCGAGCAGGAAGCCGCGCAGCGGCTTGACGCGATGGGCGACGACGGCCAGTGGCAGCGAGATGACCAGGCCGAGCAGGACGGCGGAGAGCGCTGCCTGGAGGTGCGAGAGCGTGAGCGTGGTGAGGTCGGAGGTGTGCTCCGATATCCAGGACCAGTCGATGGTCATGAGGCCACGTCCGAGTCCTTCTGGACGTCCGTGTCGTCCTTGTGGACGGCGGCGTCGCTGGTGCCGCCCGCGTCGTCGGCGGCCTCGGGCGCGTCCACGCGGGTGCCGGCGGCTATGTGGGCGAGGCCCGCGCGGTCGTGGATCTCGTCGCGGGACGTGACGCCGGTCAGGACGCCGTCCGCGTCGACCCGGGCCACGAGGCCGCCGGGCGCCGCGAGCGACTCGTTCAGCGCCGACAGGAGCGAGTCCGTGTCCCGCAGCGGGCGCACCGGCACCTCGGCGGAGGTGCCCTCGTCGCGCCACAGCAGCGGCTTGCGGGCCGCGTCGAGGACCAGTTCCCAGCCGGTGCCCTCCGGGGCCGGCCCCTGGCCGACGTCCGCGAGCGTGGTCAGGGACAGCAGCTTCAGGCCGCGCTCGGCGCCCAGGAAGTCGGCGACGAAGTCGTCCGCGGGGCGGGCCAGCAGCTCGGCGGGCGGCGCGCACTGGACGAGGTGACCGCCCGTGCGGAAGACGGCTATCCGGTCGCCGAGCCGTACGGCCTCGTCGATGTCGTGCGTGACGAAGACGATGGTCTTGTTCAACTCCTGCTGGAGGCGCAGGAGTTCGTCCTGGAGCTGGGTGCGTACGACGGGGTCGACCGCGCCGAACGGCTCGTCCATGAGCAGCACCGGCGGGTCGGCGGCGAGCGCGCGGGCCACGCCGACGCGCTGCTGCTGGCCGCCGGAGAGCTGGTGCGGGTAGCGCTTGCCGGCCTCGGCGGTGAGGCCGACGGTCTCCAGGAGCTCGGCCGCCCGCGCCCGCGCCTTGCGCCGGCCCCAGCCGAGGAGGAGCGGCACCGTCGCGATGTTGTCGAGGACGGTGCGGTGCGGGAAGAGGCCGGACTGCTGGATGACGTACCCGATGGAGCGGCGCAGCTCGGCCGCGTCCTGCTCAAGGACGTCACGGCCGCCGACGCGGATGGTGCCGGAGGTCGGGTCGACCATCCGGTTGATCATCCGCAGACTGGTCGTCTTGCCGCAACCGGAGGACCCGACGAAGACGGTCACGCCCCCTTCCGGCATGTCGAGCGTCAGGTCGTGCACTGCCGTCGTGCCGTTCGGGAAGCGTTTGTGGACCGTATCGAACTGGATCATGTGGAGTCCCCTTGCCCGGGCTGCATATCGTCATGCAGAGTTCTCTGTATCTGAATAAGTTGTCAATGCCCCGGCGCACATCGCCAGGTAAATCGCTGGTTAATGCGGCCGAGGAACGAGACAAGACGTCCGGTTGAGGAGGGTTTGGCGCACTATGTCGTCTCACATCGCGGACACTGCGGGTAAGCCCCGAATGATGGCCACCCCGGGCCCCACGCCCGTCGTCGTGCTCGACGGACACGGTCTCCCCGTGCCCGACGTCGTACGCCTGGCCGACTCCACCGCCAGGCCCGTGCCCGGCACCGACGCCATGAAGCGCGTCGAGGAGTCCTGGAACGCCGCCCGCGAGATCGCCGCCTGGGGCCGCGTCTACGGCCGCTCCACCGGCGTCGGCGCGAACCGGAACGAGGACGTGCCCACCGAGGCCGCCGCCGACCACGGCCTGCGCCTGCTCCGCAGCCACGCCGGCGCCATCGGCGACGAGCTGCCCGCACGGCAGGTCCGCGCCATGCTAGCCGTCCGCGCCAACCAGCTCCTCGCCGGCGGCGCGGGGCTGCGCCCCACCGTCGTCACCGCGCTCTGCGAAGCCCTGGAGACCGGCGCCTACCCCGTCGTCAACGAGTTCGGCTCCGTCGGCACCGGCGACATCGCCGCCCTCGCCCAGATGGGCCTCGCCCTCGCCGGCGAACACCCCTGGCGCGGCGACGACGCCCCCGACGCCCAGCCCCTCGACAACAACGACGCCCTCGCCCTCATCAGCAGCAACGCCCTCACCCTCGGCCAGTCAGCCCTCGCACTCCACGAACTGCGCGACCTGATCTCCGCCACCCAGCTCGTCGCCGCACTCTCCCTGCTGGCCGTCGACGGCTCCTACGAGGCGTACGCCCTGCCCGTCCACGAGGCCCGCCACCACCGCGGCTCGTACGCCGTCGCCGCCCGCATGCGCGCGATCCTCGGGGCCCCCGAACGCCCGACCCCGCCGCTGGGCCGCATCCAGGACCCGTACGGCTTCCGCTGTGTCCCCCAGATCCACGGCCCCGCCCAGGATGCCGCCGACGCCCTCGAAGACGTACTCACCGTCGAGATCAACGCCGCCGCCGAGAACCCCCTCATCTCCCCCCAGGACATGGCCGCCTACCACCACGGCGGCTTCTACATGGCCCAACTCGCCCTGGCGCTCGACCACTTCAGGCTCGCCGTCGCCCAGGTCGCCCGGCTCTCCACCTCACGCCTGTCCACCCTCAACGAACCGGCCTACACCCGCCTGCGCCCCTTCCTCGCCGACGGCGAACCCGCCTCCTCGGGCGTGATGATCCTCGAATACGCGGCCGGAGCGGCCCTCGGCGACCTGCGCGCCTTCGCCGCCCCCGCGTCACTCGGTCACGCGGTCCTCTCCCGCGGCGTCGAGGAACAGGCCAGCTTCGCATCCCTCGCCGCCCGCCAGACCCTGCGCATCTGTGAGGCCTACCGCCTCGTCGTCGGCTGCGAACTCGTCGCCGCCGTACGGGCGTTGCGCCAGCGCGACATGCGCCCCGACCCCGAACTCCCGGTCGGCCGCGCCTTCGCCCTCGCGGATACGGTCCTCGACCAGGACGCCACCGACCGCCCCCTGACGGAAGATGTCACCCGGGCCGCGGCGGGACTCCTCGACAGCTTCACCCGCATCGCCGACGGAACAGACGGACCGGCCGCCACATCCACCACAGCCGGATCAGACCGCCCTGGGGGGACGGAATGAACGACAGCCCTGCCGCACGACTGCAACAGCTCTTCGAGGTCCACCGCCTGACACCCACTCAGCGCCGCATCGCGCACTGCATGGTGCGCCGCGCCGCCGACGTCCCGTTCCTGTCCTCCGTGGAACTCGCCGAACTCGCGGGAGTCAGCCAGCCCTCCGTCACCCGCTTCGCCGTGGCACTCGGCTTCGACGGCTACCCCGCCCTGCGCAAACACCTGCGCGAGGTCGCCCCCGCCGAACCCGCCACCCCCGCCTCGGCCAACGAGTACCAGCAGGCCGTCGAGGCCGAGATCGAGAACCTGCGCCACCTCGCCCAGCTCCTCGCCGACCCCGCCCCGATCGAACGCGCGGGCCGCCTCCTCGCCGCCTCCCGCCCGCTCCTCGTCCTCGGCCTGCGCGCCGCCGCCTCCCAGGCCTACGGGTTCTCGTACTTCGCGGCGAAGGTCCACCCCGACGTACGGCTCCTCGACGAGGGCGGCACGATGCTCGCGGACCGCGTCGACGCCGCGGTCCGCGCCGGAGCCACCGCGCTCCTCTGCTTCGCGCTCCCCCGCCACCCCAAGGAAGTCGTCGACGCGCTCGCCTACGCCAAGTCGGCCGGCCTCACCGTGATCACCGTCGCCGACTCGGCCTTCGCCCCCGTCGCCAAGCACTCGGACCTGCTCCTGCCCGCCGCGGTCGGCGAGGGCCTCGCCTTCGACACGGCGTGCTCACCGATGCTGCTCGGCCGCGTACTCCTGGAAGCGATGTGCGACAACCTGCCCGAGGCGCAGGCCCGCCTGGAGGAATTCGACGTGCGCGCCGCGGAACGGGGCCTGTTCGTCGAATAGAGGAATGCTCGGAAGAGTGATGCGCGGGGACCGCCGCACCCCCGTGAACGGGGGGCGGGACGACGGCGGTCCCCGCGAAGGACACGGAACCGGGTCAGGACCGGGTCACCGCGTCCGCAGGCGTCCGTGGAGGTCCGGGAGCCGCTCCGGAGGTCCTTGACGCCGCTACGGTGCCGGCCTGGGCGGGGAGCCGCTCCCACCCCTGCCGACACCCACCAATGTGCCGGACCCGTGTTAAGCGGGTGCTGCGCGCACGTGTCGCGCTCGTACCGATTGCACGAACCCGCTCCCGTTACTTCCCGCTGCTCGCGCTCTTCGCGAGGAAGGACAGCAGGTCCTGGCGGCTGACCACACCCTTGGGCTTGCCCTCCACCAGGACGATCGCGGCGTCCGCGGAGCCGAGCACCGACATCAGGTCCTCCACCGGCTCGCCCGAGCCGACCTGCGGCAGCGGGGCCGACATGTGCTTCTCCAGCGGGTCGCCGAGCGAGGCGCGCTGCGTGAACAGGGCGTCGAGCAGCTCCCGTTCGACGACGGACCCGATGACCTCGGCCGCCATCACGTCCGGGTGGCCGGCGCCCGGCTTCACGATGGGCATCTGCGAGACGCCGTACTCGCGCAGCACCTCGATGGCCTCGCCGACGGTCTCCTCCGGGTGCATGTGGACGAGCGACGGCAGCGCGCCGCCCTCCTTGTCCTGGAGCACGTCGCCCACGCGCGCGCTCGTGCCCGTGTCGGCGAGGAAGCCGTAGTCGGCCATCCACTCGTCATTGAAAATCTTGCTGAGGTAGCCGCGGCCGCTGTCCGGGAGGAGGACCACCACCACGTCCTCCGGGCCGAGGCGTTCCGCTACGCGGAGGGCCGCCACTACGGCCATGCCGCAGGAGCCGCCCACGAGGAGGCCCTCCTCCTTGGCGAGGCGGCGGGTCATCTGGAAGGAGTCCTTGTCGGAGACCGCAACGATCTCGTCCGCGACCGTGCGGTCGTACGCCGTCGGCCAGAAGTCCTCGCCCACGCCCTCCACGAGGTACGGGCGGCCGGAGCCGCCGGAGTACACCGAGCCCTCCGGGTCGGCGCCGATGACCTGTACGCGGCCCTCGCTCGCGTCCTTCAGATAGCGGCCGGTGCCGGAGATCGTGCCGCCCGTGCCGACGCCCGCCACGAAGTGCGTGATCCTGCCCTCCGTCTGCTCCCACAGCTCGGGGCCGGTGGAGTGATAGTGCGAGAGGGGGTTGTTGGGGTTGCTGTACTGGTCCGGCTTCCAGGCGCCGGGCGTCTCACGCACGAGCCGGTCGGAGACGTTGTAGTACGAGTCCGGGTGCTCCGGGTCCACGGCCGTCGGGCAGACGACGACCTCCGCGCCGTACGCCCGCAGCACGTTGATCTTGTCCGTGGAGACCTTGTCGGGGCACACGAAGATGCACTTGTACCCCTTCTGCTGGGCCACGATGGCCAGGCCGACGCCCGTGTTGCCGCTGGTCGGCTCCACGATCGTGCCGCCGGGCTCGAGCGCGCCGCTCTCCTCCGCCGCCTCGATCATTCGCAGGGCGATGCGGTCCTTCACCGAACCGCCGGGGTTGAAGTACTCGACCTTGGCCAGGACGGTTGCCTGAATGCCTTCGGTCACGCTGTTGAGCCTCACGAGCGGGGTGTTGCCGACGAGGCTGATCATCGAGTCGTGGAATTGCACCGTTGTCTCCGGGCTGCGATGGATCTGTGAGGGATCCGCGATGTGATGTGCGGTCAGCGTAAGCCGAGTGCCGCCCCATCATCGCCTGTTGCGATTGGCCGACCGTGCTTACGGGGCAATGACTGGATGTACGGCTGAAAAGGACTACGCAGAGGCAGGTGGCTGCGACGTATGTCGAGGGCGAGGGTGGCACGGCGGATCGCCGCGGGCGCGGCGTACGGCGGCGGCGGTATCGGTCTGGTCGGCGCGGCCGCGGTCGGTCTGGTGATCGCGGAGGTCCAACTGGCGAAGCGGCAGGTGGGCAACCACAACAGGGGAGGCGTGCAGGTCCCGTCCGCGAACGGTCTCTACGGGAGGGGCTTCGCCGAGCGCCCGGCCGCGGAGCTGGCGGAGACGGAGCCGTTGCGGTTCGCGATGCTGGGTGACTCGACGGCGGCGGGGCAGGGCGTGCACCGGGCCCGGCAGACCCCGGGCGCGCTGCTCGCCTCGGGGCTCGCGGCGGTGGCCGAGCGGCCGGTGGAGCTGCGCAACGTGGCGCTGCCGGGCGCCAGGTCCGACGATCTGGACCGTCAGGTCGCGGTGATCCTCTCGGATCCGGACTGGGTGCCCGACGTGTGCGTCGTGATGATCGGCGCGAACGACGTGACACACCGGATGCCGGCGACCCGCTCGGTGCGCCATCTGTCGGCGGCGGTGCGCAGGCTGCGTACGGCGGGTGCGGAGGTGGTCGTGGGGACGTGCCCGGATCTGGGCACGATCGAGCCGGTGAATCAGCCGCTGCGGTATCTGGCCCGGCGGGCCTCGCGGCAGCTGGCGGCGGCGCAGACGATCGGCACGGTGGAGCAGGGCGGCCGCACGGTGTCGCTGGGCGACCTGCTCGGCCCGGAGTTCCAGGCGAACCCGCGGGAGCTGTTCGGTCCCGACAACTTCCACCCGTCGGCGGAGGGGTACGCGACGGCGGCGATGGCGGTGCTGCCGACGCTGTGCGCGTCGCTGGGGCTGTGGCCGGAGGAGGAGCGTCCGGACGTGTCGCGGCGCGAGGGTTTCCTGCCGGTGGCCAGGGCGGCGGCCCAGGCGGCGGGAGAGGGCGGCACGGAGGTGACGGCGGCGATGCCGACGGGTCCGAGGGGGCCGTGGGCTTTGCTGAAGCGTCGTAGGCGCCGGCGTCTGACGACGCAGGACCCGACACCGCTGAACATCTAGGGCCCTGTGGCACCCCGCGCCGGGCTCCTCCTACCCCGGCGGAGCCCTGAGCAAGCGCTTAGAAAAATGCGGTGGGAGTCACACGCGCACACCGGTGACCCGGACAGTACGTAAAGGTAACTTCCCAGCTGGTAGGCGAATAGCTCGTACGCGTAGACCCCTTGGAGCCGTGATGCCCGAAGCCGTGATCGTCTCGACCGCCCGCTCTCCCATAGGCCGCGCCTTCAAGGGGTCCCTCAAGGACCTGCGCCCGGACGATCTGACCGCCACGATCATCCAGGCCGCGTTGGCCAAGGTCCCCGAGCTCGACCCGCGGGACATCGACGACCTGATGCTCGGCTGCGGTCTGCCCGGCGGCGAGCAGGGCAACAACCTGGGCCGCATCGTGGCCGTGCAGATGGGCATGGACCACCTGCCGGGATGTACGGTCACCCGCTACTGCTCGTCGTCGCTGCAGACCAGCCGCATGGCGCTGCACGCGATCAAGGCCGGCGAGGGCGACGTCTTCATCTCGGCCGGTGTCGAGATGGTGTCGCGCTTCGTGAAGGGCAACTCGGACTCGCTGCCGGACACGCACAACCCGCTGTTCGCCGAGGCGGAGGCCCGTACGGCCGCCGTCGCGGAGTCCGAGGGCGCCTCGTGGCACGACCCGCGTGAGGACGGCCTCGTCCCGGACGCGTACATCGCGATGGGCCAGACCGCCGAGAACCTGGCGCGGACGAAGGGCGTCACGCGCGCGGACATGGACGCCTTCGGTGTGCGTTCGCAGAACCTGGCCGAGCAGGCCATCAAGAACGGCTTCTGGGAGCGGGAGATCACCCCGGTCACCACCCCCGACGGCACGGTCGTCTCGCAGGACGACGGTCCGCGCGCGGGTGTCACCCTGGAGGGCGTCTCGGGCCTGAAGCCGGTGTTCCGCCCCGACGGCATGGTCACGGCGGCGAACTGCTGCCCGCTCAACGACGGCGCCGCGGCCCTTGTGATCATGTCCGACACGAAGGCCCGCGAGCTCGGCCTGACGCCGCTCGCCCGCATCGTCTCCACCGGCGTCTCGGGCCTGTCCCCCGAGATCATGGGCCTCGGCCCGGTAGAGGCGTCGAAGCAGGCGCTGAAGCGCGCCGGGCTCGGCATCGGCGACATCGACCTGGTCGAGATCAACGAGGCGTTCGCCGCGCAGGTCATTCCGTCGGCGCGTGACCTCGGCATCGACGAGGACAAGCTGAACATCAACGGTGGCGCGATCGCCGTGGGCCACCCCTTCGGCATGACGGGCGCCCGCATCACCGGCACCCTGATCAACAGCCTCCAGTTCCACGACAAGCAGTTCGGCCTGGAGACCATGTGCGTCGGCGGCGGCCAGGGCATGGCGATGGTCATCGAGCGCCTCAGCTGAACCTGGTGACCCGAGGGCGGGGTTGCGTCTCTGCTGAATCGTGATCCAATCTCCCCCAGGATGTGACGTATCTCCTGGGGGAGACGGTTTTTGCAGGTCAGCAGGGCTCCCAGGGCATAACACCCCTAAACACCCGACCAAAAGAGCTGTCCATTTCGTGACGTAATGCACTGACAGCGGGATGGTCCAGGCTTCAAGCTGATGTAGGAAGTCGGGGGTCGACTTGAAACCGGGAGTACGTCAGTGAGCGCCATGCCTCTTGCTTTGCTCATCGCCACGGCCGCCGCCACGGCCGTGGGCGCCGCTGCCCTGCACACCGTCCACGGACTGCGCAGGCAGATCACCGAACTGCGGGACGAGCTCGCCCATGACCGCGCCATCGGCGCCGGTCGTGGCGTGCCCGCCGCGCGCACCACGCCCGACACCGAGGAGATACGCGCGGCTGTGTCCGACGCCCTCGCCGAGGAGCGGGAGCGCGAGCTCGCCGAGGCGCGTGCCTTCTGGGCCGCGCAGGAGGCGCGGGACGCCTCCGACGCACCGTCCATGCTCGGTGGCGCGCTGGGACTCGGTGACGATCTGTTCATGCCGCGCCAGGCGGATTTCGCGGGCCTCGAGCCGGGTCTCGCGGCGGGCCTGGAGCCCGTGGTGGAGCCGGCCGACGCGGGCGCGGACGAGTTCGCGGGGGAATCCGCGGAGCTCGCGGCCGCCCGTCGCCGTCACCCCTCGCACCCCGACTTCGTGCCGGTGCAGTCGCCCGTCTCGGGCGGGAGCAGCGACCACGAGCGGACGGTGGCGTGTCTGGAGGAGCTGGCCGACGCCCGCACCGCGCTCGCCGATGTGCGCCCGGGCCCGCTCGGCACGCTCGACGTGTACGTCTTCGTGGACGGCACGACGCTCTGCATGACCCCCGGCCACCGCGAGACCGCGGAGCAGCTGGCCGCGGCGCTGCGCGAGGGCGAGTCCCCCGTGCTGCTGGGCGGCTCGGGTGTCTCTGGCGCGTACGCGCTCACGTTCGCCTGCGGCCGCGAGAACGTCTACATCCTGGCCGACCGGGTCATAGCGTCCGTCTGAGCGTCCCCGCTCCGCTTCCACCTCCACACATCGAAGAACGCGCCGGGTCGGCTCACACCCCGGCGCGTTTTTGTGCCTCCTCGACGAGCGCGAGCGCCTGGGTCAGCTGGGCGGTGTCCTCCAGGACGACGGACAGATCGCGTGCGGCGACGGTGATCTGGTCGGACCCGGCGAACATCCCGGCGTCCGGCATCTCCCGTACGGGTCCCTCCGGGTCCTCCAGTCGCTGTGCCCAGGCGGACAGTTCCCTGGCGAGGGCGAGCGCCTCGGCGGCGGCCCCCCGCTGGAGCCGGCTCTGCGGCGCGGCGCGCAGCCGGTCGGCGAATCGGTCCACTGCGTCCGTCAACGGCGTCGTATCGAGCATGCCGCGACCCTATGCGCCTTCCCCGGACTGTTGCCAACAACCGAACGCTCAGGCACGGTGGCCTGAAGGACCGGCTACATCGCAATGCGTCCGGAGGCGCCGATGTCCCAAGTGTTCTCGCAGGAGACCCACCAGAATCTGCTGGCTCGCATCCCCCACTGCACCGGTCGTGAGATCTCCGACTGGCTGCGCACCGTCGAGGAAGGCCCGTGCTTCCTCCGCTTCGAAGACAAGGTCAGCTGGCTGCGCGGGGAGCACGACCTCGCGTACGGCCACGCCAAGGCGATCATCCACGAGTACGACCTGCGGCGGGCCGCCCGCCGCCTGGGCTGAGCGTTCCACCCCCGACCCGACCGTCCCCACGACAGCCGCACCCGTCACCGCACCCATGAAAGGGCCCGCACACCGTAGGTGCGCGGGCCCTTTCAGGTACTACTGCCGGCTGATCAGTCGTTGCCCTGCAGGATCGCGATGAGGCGCAGGAACTCGAGGTAGATCCAGACCAGCGTCATCGTGAGGCCGAAGGCCGCGAGCCAGGCCTCCTCGCGCGGGGCGCCGTACGCGATGCCGTCCTCGACCTGCTTGAAGTCGAGAGCGAGGAAGCACGCGCCGAGCAGCACGCCGATGATGCCGAAGACGATGCCGAGGCCGCCGCTGCGGAAGCCGAGGCCGTCACCGCCGCCGAAGACGGCGAACAGCAGGTTCACCGCCATGAGCAGGATGAAGCCCATGGCCGCGGCCATCACGAAGCCGTAGAAGCGGCGGTTGACGCGGATCCAGCCGGCCTTGTACGCGACGAGGACGGCCACGAAGACCGCCATCGTGCCGAGCACGGCCTGCATGGCCGCACCGCTCGCGATGTAGTTGTCGACGATGCTCGACAGGACGCCGAGGAAGACACCCTCGAGCGCCGCGTACGCCAGGATGAGCGGCGGCGACGCCTTGCGCTTGAAGGCCTGGACGAAGCCCAGCACCATCGCGATGAGGCCCGCGCCGATCGCGATGCCGTACGACTTGTTGATGTTCGCCGTGTCGACCGGCAGCAGCGCCCAGGCGAGCGCGGCCGTCAGGACGAGGACGCCGAGGGTGGTGGCGGTGCGCATGACGACGTCGTCCATCGTCATACGGCCGGTGGTGGCCGGGGCCTGCGGCGGAGCGCCGTACTGCAGGTCCTGCTGTGCGTAGGGATTCTGCGCGTACGGGTTGTTGCCGGCGTAGGGGTTCCCCTGTGTGCCGACTGCGGGTCCCCCGGCCTGCGGCTGCGCGTTGAAGCCCGCGTAGCCGTTGTCGCGGCTGAACCCCCGTCGCGAGAAGACCGGGTTACTGCTCCTCATCTCACTCCTCCATGGCCACCCTGCGCGGCCTTGCGCTCAAGGGTAATAGGCAGGCAAAGATCCCAGCCTAGTGCTCAGGGAGGATCTTTCCCATCCTGTTACCCGCAACGTCCGGGGCATGCCCGGTGTTCCGCCGAACGAGTGGCACCAGGGAGATGGCGACGGCGCCGAGGACCGCGGCCGCGGCGAAGGTGGTGAAGCCGAGGCCCGCGTTGCCTCCGGCGACGACCGCGCCGCCCAGCCAGGGGCCGACGACGGCTCCGGTGCGGCCCACGCCGGTGATCCAGCCGAGGCCGGTGGCGCGCTGGCCGGGCGTGTATACGGAAGGGGCGGCCGCGTAGACCATGACCTGGGCGGAGAACAGCCAGACGCCGGTGACGAAGACCAGGGCGTACGCGACGCCGAGCGGCAGGTGGGCGCGGAGCAGGAAGGCGCCGCAGGCTGTCAGGACGAACCAGAGCGCGGACACCTTGGCCGCGCCGAACCGGTCGGCTGCGCGGCCCGCGACGAGCATGCCGACGATTCCGCCCGCGTTGATCACCATGAGGAAGGTGACGGACGAGGAGAGCGAGTAGCCGGAGGCTCGCATCAGCTCGGGGAGCCAGGTGGAGACGCCGTAGACGAGGAGCAGGCCGGCGAAGGAGGCGACCCACAGGAGCGGGGTCGCGGCACGGGTGCCGGGTGCGAAGAGCGAGGCGACGGCGGCGAAGCGGCCCTTGGCGCCGGCGGCGGGGGCCTCGGCGCGGGTCGGCTCGGGCAGCCCGTAGCGGGCGGCGACGGCGTTCGCGTCGGCGGTACGCCCCTTGGCGAACAGGACGGCCGGGGACTCGGGCAGCCACTTCAGGACGAGGGGGACGGCGATGACGGCCGGGATGACGCCGGCCCAGAAGACGACGCGCCAGCCGTGGTCGGGGCCGAGCGCGAGGCCGAGGCCCGTCGCGGCCATGCCGCCCGCGTGGTACGAGGTCATCATCAGGCCGGTGGCGAGGGCGGCCCTGCGGGGCGGGGCGAACTCGGCGACGATCGCGAGCCCGATCGGCATCAGGCCGCCGAGGCCGAGCCCGGCGAGGAAGCGGCCCCCGCCGAACACGGCGGCGCTCGGGGCGAGCGCGCACACGGCGGAGCCTGCGGAGAAGAGGACGACGGATCCGGTGACCATCGGCTTGCGGCCGAGCCAGTCGGTCAGCGTGCCGCAGCCGAGCGCGCCGATCAGCATGCCGAACGTGGTCCAGGAGCCGATCGTGCCGGCGGTGGAGGCGGTGAAGCCGAAGCCCTTGTCGTCGAGAAGGTGCGGCATGACGGCGCCGTAGATGTTGACGTCCATGCCGTCGAAGAAGACGACGAGCCAGCACAGGGCGATGACGGGGGCGACGGCCCTGAAGGTGCGGGGCGGGGAGGATATGGCGGTGCCGTGGGAGGTGTCGGGGGACATGAGCACTCACTTCGTCGTGGGTACGCGGGGACGGGTGTGCGGCGGTTCGTGGACGGTGCGGTGGTGCGGGCTCAGTCGAGGGGGAAGCCCGTGTAGCCCTCGGCCAGGTCGGTCCCGGCGGCGGGCGAGGCCGTGATCCGGTCGAGGTGGGCGCGCTGGATGCGGTCGTCGAAGGGCGTCGCGTCGGGGGCGCGGTGCAGCATCGTCGTCATCGCGTACGAGAACCGCTCGGCCTGCCAGACGCGGCGCAGGCAGGTCTGTGAGTAGGCGTCGAGGAGCTCGGTGGAGCCGGTCTTCTGGCGGTGGGTCAGGGCGCGGGCGAAGGTGACGACGTCGCCGACGGCGAGGTTGAGGCCCTTGGCGCCGGTCGGCGGGACGATGTGGGCGGCGTCCCCGGCGAGGAAGAGCCGTCCGTGGCGCATCGGCTCGTGGACGTAACTCCTCATCGGGGTGACGGACTTGGAGGTGATGGCGCCGCGCTCCAGCTTCCAGCCGTCGGCGGTCTCCAGGCGGCGGTCGAGCTCGTCCCAGATCTCCTCGTCGCTCCAGTCGTGGGCGTTCGTCGCCTCGGGGACCTGGAGGTAGGCGCGGGTCACGGACGGGGAGCGCATGGACAGGAGGGCGAAGCCGCGGTCGTGGCGGGCGTAGACCAACTCGTCGTGGGACGGGGCGACATCGGCGAGGATGCCGAGCCAGCCGAAGGGGTACGTGCGCTCGAAGACCTGGGAGACGTCGGCGGGTACGGCCTTGCGGCCCACGCCCCACGAGCCGTCGCAGGCGACGACGTAGTCGCAGTCGAGGACGTCCTCGCGGCCCTCGTGGCGGAAGCGGACGCTCGGGCGGTCGGTCTCTGCGCCCTCGACGGCCACCGCCTCCGCCTCGAAGAGCAGCGGGCCTCCCTCGGCGAGCTGGAGGGCGATGAGGTCCTTGCACACCTCGGTCTGGGCGTAGACCAGCACGGACCTGCCGCCTGTCAGGGCGGGGAAGTCGACGCGGTGGCGGCGCCGGTCGAAGCGCAGCTCGATGCCGTCGTGCGGGAGGCCCTCGCGGTCCATGCGCTCCGCCGCGCCCGCCGCGCGCAGCACGTCGACGGTGCCCTGCTCCAGGATCCCGGCGCGCTGGCGCTGTTCGACGTACGCGCGGTCGCGGCTCTCCAGAACGACGGAGTCGATTCCGGCGTTGTGCAGGAGCCGGGCAAGGAGCAGTCCGGCGGGGCCCGCTCCGATGATGCCGACGGTGGTGCGCATGGGTACCTTCTTTTTCGTTCAGCCTTGTTCGCGTGGTGAACTTTCGTTCATAATGTGCTCAGCGGAGTCTCCGCCCGGCTCGATGTGCTGTCAACGGTTCCGGGCCGCAGAAAACGGCACCGGGGCACAGAAAAAGCCGCGGCGATCGGATTCGATCAGCACGCGGCGACAGGAAACGGCTCGGCCGGGAGCGGCAGGGGGAAGTGGGAGGTGCCCGGAACCGGACTTGAACCGGTACGCCCGCGAAGGGGCAGCGAGGTTTAAGCTCGCCGTGTCTGCATTCCACCATCCGGGCAGGTCGTGGGCTCCGCAACGAGGTTCCGAGCCTATCGGGACAGATCCCCCGAACAGCGGAACGTCCGCTCGATGTTGTCTTATTTTATTGACGTCTGAGGGTGCATCAGACCACGGTAGCCGCCATCAGCACATGCCGCAGGCCCTTCCACGGCCCTTGGCGCCCTCGCCCCCGTCACCGTGGATTGACGGGATTTCACCTCCCGCGGTGATCTTCGCTCTCAGGGTCGTGGGTCATCCCCAGGTATGACCCGGGCGGCTCCGGTCCCCCCGAAGTCGCCCCCAGGAACCGGAACAGCGGCTGACTTCACGGCCCTCGACGGCCACGACGATGGAGAGGTCCCTCCAACGGGACCCCGTCCCCACCCGTCGTCCGACAGGAGCACCCTTCCGTGACCACCACCCCCATCGCCGGCAAGGCCACCGCAGTGGCCGCGCGCGCCACGGATCTGTCCAAGGTCTACGGACAGGGCGAGACCCAGGTGGTCGCCCTCGACCGGGTCTCCGTCGACTTCCGCCAGGCCGAGTTCACCGCGATCATGGGCCCCTCCGGGTCCGGCAAGTCGACCCTGATGCACTGCGTCGCCGGCCTCGACAACTTCTCGTCGGGCTCCGTGCGTATCGGCGACACCGAGCTGGGTTCCCTCAAGGACAAGCAGCTCACCAAGCTCCGCCGGGACAAGATCGGCTTCATCTTCCAGGCGTTCAACCTGCTGCCCACCCTGACGGCCCTGGAGAACATCACGCTCCCCATGGACATCGCGGGCCGCAAGGCCGACAAGCAGTGGCTGGAGAACGTGATCGCGATGGTGGGCCTGTCCGACCGGCTCGGCCACCGGCCCTCGGAGCTCTCCGGCGGCCAGCAGCAGCGCGTGGCCGTGGCCCGCGCGCTGGCCTCCCGGCCCGAGATCATCTTCGGTGACGAGCCGACCGGAAACCTGGACTCGCGCTCCGGCGCCGAGGTCCTCGGCTTCCTGCGCAACTCCGTACGCGAGCTGGGCCAGACCGTCGTCATGGTCACCCACGACCCGGTCGCCGCCGCCTACGCGGACCGCGTGATCTTCCTCGCCGACGGCCGCGTCGTCGACGAGGTGTACGCCCCGACGGCCGACTCGGTCCTGGACCGGATGAAGCAGTTCGACGCCAAGGGCCGCACCAGCTGACGCCCGCCCGCACAGCCGCCGCACAGCCGCCGCCCCGACGCCGCCCCGACGCCGCCCCGACGCCTCGTCGCCGTACCCCTGGACTGAGAAACCCATGTTCCGTACCGCCTTGCGCAATGTGTTCGCGCACAAGGCCAGGCTCCTGATGACCGTGCTCGCCGTCATGCTCGGCGTCGCCTTCGTCTCCGGCACCCTGGTCTTCACCAACACCATCTCCGACGCCTTCCAGAAGAGCTCCGCCAAGGGCTTCGACCAGGTCGACGTCGCCGTCACGCCCGAGATCGCCGAGTCGAAGGGCGACAAGGTCGCCAAGGACCCGAAGCTCACGCAGGCCACCCTCGACCGGGCCGCGAAGACGCCGGGCGCCGCGTCCGCCATCGGCGTCGTCAGCGGCTTCGCGGCCGTCGCCGACAAGGACGGCAAGCTCGTCGGCAACGGCTTCTCCACCCAGGGTGCCAACTACTGGGGTGACAACGACCCGCGCTACCCGCTCAAGAGCGGCAGGGCGCCCAGTGGCAAGGGCGAGGTCGCGCTCGACTCGCAGACCGCGAAGCGCGCGGGCTACAAGGTCGGCGACACCGTACGGATGTCCATCGACGGGCCCGTCCTGACGCCCACCGTCACCGGCATCTTCACCACCGAGGACGGCAACGTCGCGGCCGGCGGCAGCCTCGCCCTGTTCGACACGGCGACCGCACAGCAGCTCCTGCACAAGCCGGGCTCGTACGACGAGATCGACGTCAAGGCCGCCGCCGGCACCAGCCAGGCCGCCCTGCGGAGCGCGCTCGACAAGGCCCTGCCGAAGGGCCAGGCCAAGACCACGACCGGCAAGCAGCTCGCCGACGACCAGGCCGAGCAGATCTCCTCCAGCATGAGCTCGATGAAGTCGAGCCTGCTGGTCTTCGCCGGGATCGCGCTCTTCGTCGGCGTCTTCATCATCGCCAACACGTTCACGATGCTCGTCGCCCAGCGCACCAAGGAACTCGCGCTCATGCGGGCCGTCGGCGCCTCGCGCAAGCAGGTCACGCGCTCCGTCCTCGCGGAGGCGTTCGTCGTCGGCGCGGTCGCGGCCGTCACCGGTCTGGTGGCGGGCATCGGCATCGGCGCCGGGATGCGCTCCCTGATGGGCGCGACCGACGCGCAGATCCCCGACGGGCCGCTCGTGATCTCGCCCGGCACGATCGCCACGTCCCTCGTCGTCGGCGTCGTCATCACGATGCTGGCCGCGTGGCTGCCCGGCCGCCGCGCCGCGAAGATCCCGCCGGTCGCGGCGATGAGCAGCGTGCACGCCACGGCGACCACCCGCTCCCTCGTCGTACGGAACACGATCGGCGCGCTGTTCGCGGCGGCCGGCATCGCCTCGTCCCTCTACGCCACGACGATGAGCGACGGCACGTCGGCGCAGGCCCCCCTGGGCCTCGGCGCGGGCCTCCTCGTGATCGGCGTCTTCGTCCTCACCCCGCTGCTCTCGCGCCCGCTGATCGCGGCCGCGGGGCCGGTCCTGCGCGTCTTCGGGATCTCCGGGAAGCTGGCCCGCCAGAACGCCGTCCGCAACCCGCGCCGCACCGCCGCGACCGCCTCCGCCCTGATGATCGGCCTCACGCTGATCACCGGCATGACGGTCATCGCGGGCAGCGCCCAGCAGGCCATCGACAAGATGGCGTCGTCCGCCCTCAAGGCCGACTACGTCGTCTCCATGGCGAACATGAACTCCCTGTCCCCCGAGGTCGCCGGCAAGCTCGCCAAGGTCGACGGCGTCACCGAGACCAGCGGCCTGAGCAACTCGCCCTCGCGCATCGACGGACAGACCGAGTTCCTGACCGGCGTCAACGGCGCGACCATCGGCTCGCTGACCGACCTCAAGGTCGACAGCGGCACCTTCCGGATCGGCGGCCGTGACGTCGTCGTGGACGACAAGACCGCGAAGGACCACGGCTGGCGCACCGGCTCGACGTTCACCACGAACTTCGAGGACGGCAAGAAGCAGCAGCTGACCGTCGCCGGGGTCTACGAGGGCAACGACATGATGCGCGGCATCATGCTGGACTCCGCCGTCCTGACCCCGCACGTCACGGACCCGTCCGACATGCAGGTCATGGTGAAGACCGACGGCGGCACGTCCGCGGCCGCCAAGGACCGCATCGAGAAGGCGCTCGGCGACAACCCGGCGATCCTCGTCCAGGACAAGCAGGACATCTCCAACGCGATCTCGAAGATGTTCACGCTGATGCTGAACATGCTCTACGGCCTGCTCGCCATGGCGGTCATCGTCGCCGTCCTCGGCGTCATCAACACCCTCGCCATGTCCGTCTTCGAGCGCTCGCAGGAGATCGGCATGCTGCGCGCGATCGGCCTCGACCGCAAGGGCATCAAGCGCATGGTGCGCCTGGAGTCCCTGGTGATCTCGCTGTTCGGCGGCGTCCTCGGCGTCGGCCTCGGCGTGTTCTTCGGCTGGGCCGCGGGCAAGCTGATGGCGACGTCCCTGACGACGTACGAGCTGGTCCTGCCCTGGGGCCGGATCGGGATCTTCCTCGCGCTGGCCGCCCTCGTCGGCATCCTGGCGGCCCTGTGGCCGGCCCGCCGCGCGGCGCGGCTGAACATGCTCGCGGCCATCAAGTCGGAGTAGCGATACGGCGGATGGGGCGCACCGGCCGAGTGCCGGTGCGCCCCATCCGTGTGTCCGGGCCGTCAGTTCCAGGTACGCGCCCGCAGGGGCATACCCGGGTCGCCCGACAGGGGCGTCTTCACGGCGAGGATCTGGTTCACCCCGATCTTGTTGCGCTCGAAGCTCAGCGCGCACGCGGCCATGTACAGGCGCCAGATGCGGGCCCGGCCGGGGCTCGTGAACTTCACGGCCGCGGGCCAGGCGGCCTCCAGGTTGGCCACCCAGCGGCGCAGCGTGAGCGCGTAGTGCTCCCGGATCGCCTCCAGGTCCCTGACCTCGAAGCCGGCCCGCTCCAGGAGCCCGGTGGTCGTGCCGACCGGCGCGAGCTCCCCGTCCGGGAAGACATAGGCGTCGATGAACTCGTCGACCTCGTACGTCGACTCGTCCTTCCGGGGGCGTCGGCCGATCTGGTGGTTGAGGAGCCTGCCGCCCGGCTTGAGGAGGGCGTAGAGCGCCTCGGCGTACTCCAGGTACCGCTCGGAGCCGACGTGTTCGGCCATGCCGATGGACGAGATCGCGTCGAAGGGCCCGTCGCGCACGTCGCGGTAGTCCTGGACCCGGATCTCCACCCGGTCGGTGAGCCCCTCCTCGGCGACCCGCTTACGGGCGTACGCGGCCTGCTCCTGCGACAGCGTCACGCCGACGACGCTGACGTCGTACTCGCGGGCGGCGTGGATGGCCATGGAGCCCCAGCCGCAGCCGACGTCGAGCAGGCGCTGACCGGGCGCCAGGCCGAGCTTGCGGGAGATGAGTTCGAGCTTGTCGCGCTGGGCGTCCTCGAGGGTGCCGTCCGGCGAGTCCCAGTACGCGCACGAGTAGACCATCGAGGGGCCGAGCACCAGCTCGTAGAAGTCGTTGCCGACGTCGTAGTGGTGGCTGATGGCCCGTCGGTCGCTGCGCTTGGTGTGCAGATGCAGGCGGCCGTGCCTGCGCATCTCCTCACCGGGCGGGGCGGGCGGCAGGAAGGGGCCGGCGAGCTTGACCAGCTCGGCGACGGCGGCCCTGACCCTGGGCTCCTTCAGTGCCTCGACGAGGCTCCTGCTGTCGTCCTCGGGGCGCTCCCAGATGAGTCCGGCCATCCGGCCGAGGGCGTCGTACAGATCGCCCTCCACATCCAGGTCACCGGCCACCCAGGCGCGGGCCAGGCCGAGTTCTCCCGGCTTCCACAACAGGCGGCGCAGGGCGCGGCGGTTGCGTACGACGAGAGTGGGTCCGGCGGGCGGCCCGGCCTCCGAACCGTCCCAGGCGCGAAGCCTGACGGGGAGCGGTACTCCGAGTAGCTGTTCGGCGAGGTTCTTCAGCCGCTGTGCGGCGTCCTGCATGGCGCACACCTCCGTGATGGGAGACGATCCCGGAATCGTCCAACACCACGTAAACACCAACGGGGCGCTCTCGCAGTCCCGTTACTGCGTTACGGATCGGCAAAATACATGTAGCTGCCACGCATATCGGCGTGCCGGGTCGGTTTCCGGGTGCCCCCGGGCGGCTCCGGGAACGCCGAAGGGGCGCTCGCACCACGGATGGCGAGCGCCCCTTCAGGGGTATTACTGGACCGAGGTCAGGAGGCCTTGGCCTTCTCCTCGACCTTCGGAGCCTCGGCGACGGCCGGGGCCGGCGCCGGCTTGGCGGCCTCGTAGAACTCCTCGCGGGGAGACTCGAGGGCACCGAGCGCGGTGATGTCGCGCTTCTGGAACATGTTGAGCGTCCACTCGGCGATCACACGGGTCTTGCGGTTCCAGGTCGGCATGGCGAGCCCGTGGTAGCCACGGTGCATGTACCAGGCGAGACGGCCCTTGAGCTTGATCTTCATCTTGCCCATGACGATCATCGCGACGCCCTTGTGCAGGCCGAGACCCGCCACCGCGCCCTTGTTGCCGTGGCTGTACTCCTTCTGCGGGAAGCCCCGCATGCCGGAGACCACGTTGTCGCCGAGGACCTTGGCCTGGCGCATGGCGTGCTGGGCGTTCGGCGGGCACCAGGCGCGCTCGGGCGGCGTGCCGTTCTTGACGGCGACCAGGTCCGGGACCTGGGCGTTGTCGCCCGCGGCCCAGATGTAGTCGCTGCCCTGCACCTGGAGGGTGGCCTGGGTGTCCACGTGGCCGCGGGGGCCGAGCGGGAGACCGAAGCGCGCGAGGGCCGGGTTCGGCTTGACGCCGGCGGTCCACACGACGGTGTTGGAGTCGACCTCGAGGCCGTTGCTGAGCACGACGTGACCGTCGACGCAGGACGGCATCGTGGTCTTCAGGTAGACCTCGATACCGCGGGACTCCAGGTGCTTCCTGCCGTACGTGCCGAGCTCGGGGCCCACCTCGGGCAGCACCTTGTCGGCGGCGTCGACGAGCACGAAACGCATGTCCTCGCGCTTCACGTTCTTGTAGAACTTGGCCGCGTCGCGCGCCAGGTCCTCGACCTCACCGATCGTCTCGGCGCCCGCGAAGCCACCGCCGACGAACACGAACGTGAGCGCCTTGCGGCGGATCTCCTCGTCGGTCGTGGACT
Source organism: Streptomyces sp. NBC_01003 (assembly GCF_045162695.1). Classification (NCBI taxonomy): domain Bacteria; kingdom Bacillati; phylum Actinomycetota; class Actinomycetes; order Kitasatosporales; family Streptomycetaceae; genus Streptomyces; species Streptomyces sp. NBC_01003. The sequence continues at coordinate 5,982,214 of NZ_CP108707.1, read as the reverse complement.
CGGCCTTGTCGAGCTGCTCGAGCACGTGGTTGCGCAGGCCGATGGCCTCCTCGACGCCCTTCATACCGATGCCGACCTCGGCGAGGCCCGGCGTCGGGAAGGTGCGGGAGACCGCGCCGAGCGCGATCACCAGGTAGTCGAAGGGAACCTCGTACGCCTCGCCGACGAGCGGGGCGACCGTGGCGACCTTGCGGTCCTGGTCGATGGTGGTGACCCGGCCGGTGAGAATCTCGGCTCCGGGCACAGCGCGTCGCAGCGGGACGACGACGTTGCGCGGCGAGATGCTGCCGGCGGCGGTTTCGGGGAGGAAGGGCTGGTAAGTCATGTACGAGCGCGGGTCCACGACCGTGACGGTCGCTTCCGCATAACGCATCTTCTTGAGAATGCGTCGTGCTGCGTACAGGCCTACGTACCCACCGCCTACTACGAGGATCCTGGGACGCTCCGTGGTGCTCATGCCATCGAGTATCCACCTGTCCGGAGGGGGTCGCTCGTGCGCCCCTTCACAAGCATGGAGAGGGCCTCTGCTACACTTCGCCGCCCACGTGACGGACGTCATGGCCCCAGCGGGGAACCACGGTGTAACGCCGGTCGTTCCACACCCCTGTTGAGCTGCCGCTCCGGGCATTTGGCGGGGGTGGACCACTCGCCCGGTTCATCTGTCCGTAACAAGCCTGGAACACCCCCCGCGTCGACCGCCAGGGCCCCAGGACCCCCTTCCGCGGGCCATCTGACCCGGAACCTCGCCCAACGGGGCCGAATTCCTTGTGAAGAACTTCACGAACTTTCCCGACGGGGTGTCGCCGGAGCGTGTCGCCCCCTCCAGGAAGAGGCCGGGCGAGGGGTCTTGGAGGGGGTGGGCGCCTTGGAAGGGCTGGTGCCTTGGAAGGGCTAGGCGATCGACCAGGCGATGCCGTCGAGGATGTCGTGCTCGCTCACCACGACCTCCTTGGCGCCGATCCACTCCATGATCAGGCGCAGCACCAGTGCGCCGGAGGCGATGACGTCGACACGGCCCGGGTGGATGACCGGGTTCAGGGAGCGCTGGTCGTGCGTGGACGTCAGCAGCCAGTCCGTGAGCTCGGCGACCCGCTCGTAGGAGATACGGGAGTGGTGGATGGCCACCGAGTCGTACTCGTTCAGGCCGAGCGCGAGGGCGGCGACCGTCGTCACGGAGCCGGCGAGGCCGACGAGCGTGCGGGCCGCGGTCAGCGGGACGGTCTGTGTCACGAGGTCGAGGGCCGCGACGATGTCCTCGCGGATCTCCTCGATCTGCGCGGGCGTCGGCGGGTCGGTGACCGTGCCGTCCGCCCCCACGAGGTGGCGCTCCGTCATACGGACGCAGCCGATGTCGACGGAGCGCGCGGCCACGACCGTGTCCTCGCCGACGACGAACTCCGTCGAGCCGCCGCCGATGTCCACGACCAGGTAGGGCTTGTCGAGGTCGGCCCGGCCCGTCAGCTCCTTCGTCGCGCCGGTGAAGGAGAACTCGGCCTCCTGATCACCGGTGATGACCTCGGGCTCGACGCCCAGGATGTCCATGACCCCGCGCACGAAGTCGTCCCGGTTCTCGGCGTCGCGGGACGCGGACGTGGCCACGAACCGGATCTTCTCGGCGCCGTGCGCCTTGATGACCTCGGCGTACTCGCGGCAGGCCGCGAAGGTGCGCTCCAGCGCCTCGGGCGCGAGCCGTCCCGTGCGGTCCACGCCCTGCCCGAGCCGCACGATCGTCATGCGGCGGTCCAGGTCGACGAGTTCGCCCGTCACGGGGTCGGCGTCGGCGACGAGCAGGCGGATCGAGTTCGTGCCGCAGTCGACGGCGGCGACGCGGGTCACTCGCCCTCCTCGGGCGCGGCCGACACGCACGGGCCCTTCGCCCACCACTCGGGCAGCATCGCGATGGCCTCGTCGCCGAGCGGGTTCACGCCCGGGCCCGCGGCCAGGGAGTGACCGACCAGGACGTGCAGGCACTTCACCCGGTCCGGCATGCCGCCCGCGCTCGGGAAGCCCTCGAGGATCTCGATGGCGTCGCGGCGCGCGAGGTAGTCCTCGTGCGCCTTGCGGTACGCGTCCGCGAGCTCGGGGTCCGTCTGAAGGCGCTCCGTCATCTCCTTCATGACGCCGTTCGCCTCCAGGGTGCCGATCGCGGACGCGGCGCGCGGGCACGTGAGGTAGTACGTCGTCGGGAAGGGCGTGCCGTCCTCGAGGCGCGGGGCCGTCTCGACCACGTCCGGGTTGCCGCACGGGCAGCGGTGCGCGATGGCCCGCAGGCCGCGCGGCGGGCGGCCGAGCTGCTCCTTGAACGCCTGGATGTCGGCGTCCGTGGGCGTGGTCGGCTCGGTCTGGGGCGGGGGCGTGTCCATGCCTGGGGGCTTTCCTTCAGTGAACTTCGGTGGAGGTACTACGGGTTCGGGCTTGGGACTTGGGGCTTGGGGCTTCGGCTTCGGCTTCGGCTTCGGGCGTTGGTGAGACAGGTCAGTTGTCGGGGCGGTCGGCCTTGTCGACGCCGTCCCAGACGTTCGAGTACCAGGGCCGGCCCGCCGCGCCGTGCTCGGAGCGGGTGCGCTTCGCCGCGTCGGGGTCGCGCGCGATGTAGCCGGTCTCGCCCGGCATCACCAGGTGGAGCCGGTCGCGGATCCGCTGCTCCGCGTACGAGTCGTCCTGCCAGCGTGCCTTCTCGTCGCGCAGCCTGTCGACCCTTCTCTGGGCCTCCTGCTGCTGGCGCTGGAGGTCGGCGATCTCCCCGCGCTGGGAGACGTACTGCCTTATGGGGTAGGCGAGCGCGACGACCAGGGTGCACAGGACGAGGGCCAGGAGTGCCGCGCGGCCGGTGAGGCGGGAGCGGCGGGCCTGGCGTCTGGTCTGGGAGCGGTAGACGCGCTCGGCGGTCTGCTCGCCGAGCAGACGCAGCCGGGTCGCGGTGGAGAACCGGTCACGTTCCCTGTCCCGGACTCTCCCGGCCATCTTCGCGCCTCCCCTTTACGTGCGTACGTCCCCGCACACGGTACGGGACCGGGTGCGGGGACGTACGTACGACGCTTCTACCGAAGCCTGTGTGGCTCAGCCCTTGAAGCGGGGAAATGCGCTGCGGCCGGCGTAGACCGCGGCGTCGTCGAGGATCTCCTCGATGCGCAGGAGCTGGTTGTACTTGGCGACGCGGTCCGAGCGGGCCGGGGCGCCGGTCTTGATCTGGCCGCAGTTCACCGCGACGGCGAGGTCGGCGATGGTGACGTCCTCGGTCTCGCCGGAGCGGTGGGACATCATGCACTTGAAGCCGTTGCGCTGGGCCATCTCGACGGCGTCCAGGGTCTCGGTCAGCGAACCGATCTGGTTGACCTTGACGAGCAGGGCGTTGGCGGAGCCCTCCTCGATGCCGCGGGCGAGGCGCTCGGGGTTGGTGACGAAGAGGTCGTCGCCGACGATCTGGACCTTGTCGCCCAGCTTCTCGGTGATGACGTTCCAGCCGGCCCAGTCGTCCTCGTACAGCGGGTCCTCGATGGAGACCAGCGGGTACGCGGAGACGAGCTCCTCGTAGTACTCGGTCATCTCGGCGGCCGAGCGGGACTTGCCCTCGAACTCGTACTTGCCGTCCTTGTAGAACTCGGACGCGGCGACGTCGAGGGCGAGCGCGATCTGCTCGCCGGGGACGTAACCGGCCTGCTTGATGGCCTCGACGATGAGGTCGAGGGCCTCGCGGTTCGAGCCGAGGTTCGGGGCGAAGCCGCCCTCGTCGCCCAGGCCGGTGGACAGGCCCTTGGTCTTCAGCACCTTCTTGAGGGTGTGGTAGACCTCGGCGCCCCAGCGAAGGGCCTCGGAGAAGGACTCCGCGCCGATCGGCGCGATCATGAACTCCTGGATGTCGACGTTGGAGTCGGCGTGCGACCCACCGTTGAGGATGTTCATCATCGGGACGGGCAGCAGGTGCGCGTTCGGGCCACCGAGGTAGCGGAACAGCGGCAGGTCGCTGGCCTCGGAGGCGGCGTGCGCGACGGCGAGGGAGACGCCGAGAATGGCGTTGGCGCCGAGCGAGCCCTTGTTGTCGGTGGCGTCCAGGTCGAACATCGCCTGGTCGATCAGGCGCTGCTCGGTGGCGTCGTAGCCGACGAGCTCCGGGCCGATCTGCTCGATGACGGCGAGGACGGCCTTCTCGACACCCTTGCCCTGGTAGCGGTTCGGGTCACCGTCGCGGAGTTCGATGGCCTCGAACGCGCCGGTGGACGCACCGGACGGGACAGCGGCACGACCGGTGCTGCCGTCGTCGAGGCCGACCTCGACCTCGACCGTGGGGTTGCCTCGGGAGTCCAGGATTTCCCGGGCTACGACGACGTCGATGGACGGCACGAGCATCTCCTTCTGGGATGTGACGCAACTACGCCGGGCCGCATGGTCCGGCAACACCTGAGCCTATCCGGCTCCGGGCATCGCCCTGCCGACCGACCGGCCCGTGGACAAAACCGAGAGCGAATTGTTTCCGAACGGAACAAAAAGTCTCGGCCGACAACGGACGAAAGCCCAGGACCCCTCACACACCAAAGCCCCGCCCCGGGCGCGACGGGGGAATGCGCACCCGGGGCGGGGGGTCCTTGGGGGAAACCTGGCGTGGTACCGGCCGTCCGCCGAAAGCCGGTACCCGAGCAGCCTGGGGCCGCCTCCATTACCTACTTGAGGTGGAGCTGCTGGCCCGGGTAGATCAGGTCGGCGTCCTCGACGATGTCCTTGTTCAGCTTGAAGAGCTTCGCCCAGCCGCCCTTGGTGCCGTGCTCCTCGGCGATGGTGCTGAGCGTGTCGCCGGCCTTCACCTTGTACTCGCCGTCACCCTTCTTGACCTTCTTGCCGGTCGGGGTCTCGACGGTCTTCTTCGACTCCTGCTTCGCGGCAGGCGCCGTGCGCTCCTGGCTGCGGGTGGTCGGCTGCTCGGCCTTGCGCTCCGGCTGCGGGGTGGCGGCCGGGGCGGAGCCGGTCGAGGCGGCGGACAGACCCACGCCGCAGCTCGGCCAGGCACCCTTGCCCTGGCTGGCCAGGACCTTCTCGGCGACGGCTATCTGCTGCGCCTTGGAGGCCTTGTCGGCGGTGGAGGCGTACGCGGTGCCGCCGTACGCGGCCCACGTGGACGAGGAGAACTGGAGGCCGCCGTAGTAGCCGTTGCCCGTGTTGATCGACCAGTTGCCGCCGGCCTCGCACTGCGCGACCGCGTCCCACTCGGAGGCGGTGGCGGCGGAGGCGCCGGTGGCACCCATCAGCGGGACGGCGACAGCGGCACCGGCGACACCGGCGAGCGTGGCGACGCGAACGGCCTTGGACGGGCGGCGGTGCTTGCCCTTGCTGGAAAACAGCATCGAGAGATCCCCTCACCGACGCCTACGAGGTGAGCTGTCGGGTTCGGGCCGGATGAGTGCCCGGTCGCACGTCCTGCGTGCGACTTAACCCCAAGCCGGTCGTTCGGCCGTCTCTCAACGGCCGGGGCCGGCACTTACCTTGGGTCCCCCGCTCCTGCCTACGGCGCTTACGCGACGACTGTTCCCGTACGGACATTGGCAGGATTCGGCGTGACATCCGACGGGGCCCGCTGTGGCGAGCGGTGATGACCGTAAGCAGTGGATCGCCTGAATTTCAAAGACGATCAGGGCCTTTGAGACCCATCTCTCACTCTCACCAAAGCGGACATTCAGCCCGAACTGCCGCTACTTTTCGCCCGATTCGAGCCCAAGATCCAGACTCTGACCAGGAAGGATGAGGTCCGGGTCGGCACCCACCGTCTTCTTGTTCTCGGCATACAGAGCGGCCCATCCGCCGTCCACGTCATGGGTGTCGGCGATGTCCCAGAGGTTGTCGCCGGCGCGCACGGTGTAGGCGCCTTCGTCCTGATTGGCCTGCTTACGTCCGCTTTCATCGCCGCGTGAGGCGTGGCGGCCCGAGCCGTCGTCGGCGCGCAAGGAGTCTGCGGTGTCGTCCGCGGCGGCGTCGCCGCGGTGTCGGCCGGAGGCGGGCGGGGTGGCCGCGTCCGAGTCGGCGGAGGTCTCCGGCGAGGGTGTCGCGGGAGTCGAAGTCGAGCCGTCCCGCTCGGACTTGTCACCCTTGGAGTCATCCGAGGTGTTACCTGCGGTATCACCCGACTTGTCATGATTCTTCTCTCGGGAGTCGTCCTTCGCGCCCGAGGAAGCGGAGTCCGACGGCTCGCCGCTCGCGTCCTCCTTCGCGGCGTCGTCGCTCCCGGAGTCACCGGCCGACGGGGTCGGCAGGGCCGCCCCGGGGTCGACGTCGGCGGCGGCGTCGTCCGCCGTGAGTCCCGAGGTGACCGAGCAGACCGGCCACGCCCTCGGGCCCTGGTCGGCGAGGACCTTCTCGGCGACGGCGATCTGCTGCGAGCGGCTGGCCTGGTCGGCGCGCGGCGCGAAGTCGAGGCCGCCGTAGTTCTCCCAGGTCTCCTGGGAGAACTGGAGCCCGCCGTAGTAGCCGTTGCCCGGATCGGCGCTCCAGGAGCCGCCGCTCTCACACTCGGCGAGCTTGTCCCAGGTGGCCGTCGACGCGGCGCTCGCGCTGGTCGCGCCGAGCAGAGGGATCGCGATGGCGGAGCCGGCCACTCCCGCGGCGACGATGAGCGCGGGAGCCTGGCGGGGGCGACGGTGACGACCGTTCCCGGTGAGCATGGAGGCGCCTTTCGGTGGCTCGGGGAATGCTGCGGCAGGTGGTGCCGCGATGACTGGTGAACGTAGCGGGAGTCGAACACTTGTCACAAGTCGATGCAGCAGAGATCACGTGAAAGTCACAGTCTTGACGGTCCGTCAGTCAGAGGGCTCGGTCCGGGCCCTCCTGATGCGGCGTGAATTCGACCGGAAGTGTGCGCAATAGGTGAGTCACAAGGTCGGCGCCGTCGGCACTGTCAGCTATGCCACGTAATGTCCAAGGGAGGTACTTGGACCTCTCTCCGCACCCGAGTACCTCCCCCGGCAGAGTTCAGATGCTCGACGAGAACCGGCCAGAAGCCCTTCTTGAACCACGTGTTCTGCCTGTCCTTGACCAGTTGCCACGAGCCGTACCGTTCGGGGAGTTCGTCCCACAGACAGCCAGTACGCAGCCGGTGGAGAATGCCGTTCAACTGGGTCCGGATACACACGGCACCTCGCGCGAACTGGGGGCGCGGAAAGAAGGACCTCATGACTTCCTCAACGGCTGGCCACCTCGCCACCAGCACCTCATCGGGCACGAGGATGCCCGTCCGGTCATGCCAGTCGGTCACCTTGCACTTGACCCCGCTCCGCTTCCGCACTTCCCCGAGCGGTCGCACCCTGACATTCAGCAGAGCGACCACGTCCCGCCACTCCGTCTCGGCCAACTCGCGCGTTCCCTCGTGCGGTCGCGATGAGATCCATGACCCTCTCGGCGTCGGCCTCCATCTCCATCTGTCGCGCAAGAACCTCCCTCCCCTTGGCGAGCAGCATCGCGGCGGTCCGCACGTCCTCCTTGAGCTGCCTCATAGCAGCTTCCAACACAGTCGGGTCAAGGTAGGGCCGGCGAGCCAGATCAGCCGCGGCGTGGGCCACAGCCCACTCCTTCTCCTGGAGAGCCGACTCGAAGCCGGCGACTCGTTCCCGCTGCTTGCCGATGTCCCCGGGAGAGGGCTTGATCAAGGCAGCGGCAGCCTTCTCGACGTGTTCCAAGTCGGCGAGGAACGTCACGATTTCCGCCCGGACCGACTCTTCGACATCGAGGGCCGTCAGGTAGGGATCACGGCACCCCGTGCGCCTGCCCTTGCCGTTGTTGCCGCCACCGCACCGGTAGTACCGAGTGTCATCGGAGTTGCGGTAGGCGCCGACGTAATGGTGTCCACACCGACCGACGATCCGGCCGCTCAGCGGATAGACCCCAGCGGCCGCATGCACGCGGTGCCCGTTCTTCTCCATGGCATCGCTCAGGGCCTTGGCCCGGTCGGCTGAAATGATCCGAGGAACGGAAATCGTCACGCTGTCCCCATGAAGAGGAAGTCCGTCCGCGTCCAGCTTGGTTCGGTTTGTGCCCGTGCCTGCCGGATTACGGAACACAACCTCACCCTTGAGCAAGGACGGACTGGTGAGGCGCCGATGAAGATTGGCGACCGTCCATGGCCGGCCGCTGCGCGGCAGGAGCCCGAAGTGATTCAGCTCTCCGGCTGCGGCCGAGACGCTCCTGCCCTCGTCCACGATGAGACTCACCGCTTTGAGGACGACGCTCACTTCGCCGTCGTCAACGACCAGTACGGACCTTCGACGGCCGCGGCCTTCGATGGCGTACCCCCACGGGGCCGGGCCGCACGGCCAGCCACCTGCCAGGGCCTTCTGCTGGCGACCAGCCTGCGTGCGGTCACGTACCAGATTCCATTCGGCCTCAGCCGTCATCGCGTGGAACTGCAACTGCCGTCGCCCGAGCGGCGTGGATGTGTCGATGTCCTGGGTTACGGACACGAAGTCGACGCCGAGGTCCTCCATCGCCCAGATCCACGTCCAGAACGCCTCACCAGTGCGGCCGACGCGGTCGAAGTTGTGGACCACGATCGCATCGACGCGACCCCGCCGAGCGGCCTCTTCGAGCTCCCGCATTCCAGGACGGTCGACGACTGTTCCCGGAACGCCCTCATCCCGGAAGATCAGATCGGGCGGGAGAGTCCACCCCGGCCTGTTGCTGACGTAGGCACGCCCCGCCTCTTCCTGCGCGTCGAGTCCGTACGCGGTCGCCTGTGCCCTCGTGGAGACCCGGAGCATCAAGGCTGCCCGGACGACAGGGACCGGCGGCCGCCGACCGTCATCCGCACGTGGGCGCGGGCGCAGCTGTAGGTTTGGTCACATCAGCCCCTTCACGGCTGGTGCGGCCCCGGAGCTCTAGCCAGCTTCGGGGCCTTTGTGTTGCCGCAAATTTAACCGCTGTCCGCCCAAGTCATCCTGGAATTCGCATAATTGCCGCAGCAGCCTTTACTACGCCAAAGCCGCTCCGGGATTCGCGGTCGCGCCGCCCCGAACGACTCCCTATACGGTCGTCTGGTGAACGCCCCGAACGCCGCACCCGAACTCTTCACTTGGGAGTTCGCCTCCGACCCGTATCCCGCCTATGCGTGGCTGCGCGAGCACGCGCCCGTCCACCGAACAAAGCTGCCCAGCGGGGTCGAAGCATGGCTGGTGACTCGCTATGCCGACGCCCGCCAAGCCCTCGCGGACAGCCGACTGTCGAAGAATCCCGAACACCATGCCGAGGATGCTCAGGGCAAGAGCAAAACCGGCATCCCCGGCGAGCGCAGCGCCAACCTCATGACCCATCTGCTCAACATCGACCCGCCTGACCACACACGGCTGCGCCGTCTCGTCTCCAAGGCGTTCACTCCACGGCGTATTGCGGAATTCGCCCCCCGCGTACAGGCGTTGACGGACGACCTGATCGACCAGTTCGCGGCGCAGGGCAAGGCGGACCTCATCCACGACTTCGCCTTCCCCCTCCCCATCTACGCGATCTGCGACCTGCTCGGCGTCCCGAGCGAGGACCAGAACGACTTCCGCGACTGGGCGGGAATGATGATCCGGCATGGAGGAGGCCCGCGCGGCGGGGTCGGCCGTTCGGTCAAGAAGATCCGTGGCTACCTCGCCGAGCTCATCCACCGCAAACGCAACGACCTTGGCAATGACCTCATCTCGGGCCTCATCCGCGCCTCGGACCACGGTGAGCACCTCACCGAGAACGAGGCCGTCGCGATGTGTTTCGTACTCTTGTTCGCAGGGTTTGAGACGACCATCAACCTCATCGGCAACGGCATGTACACACTGTTGCGCCACCCTGAGCAGCGGGCCCGCCTCCAGGAGTCGTTCCGTCGCGGCGAGCGAGAGTTGCTGACCACTGGCATCGAAGAGCTACTCCGCTACGACGGGCCCGTGGAGCTGGCCACATGGCGCTTCGCCACCGAACCGCTCACCATCGGGGGGCAGCCCATCGCCACCGGCGACCCCGTGCTGGTCGTACTGGCCGCTGCCGACCGGGACCCGGCGCGCTTCCACACCCCCGACAACCTCGACCTCTCCCGCAGTGACAACCAGCACCTCGGCTACGGCCACGGCATCCATTACTGCCTCGGGGCACCGCTGGCCCGCCTCGAGGGTTGTACCGCCATCGAAACGCTGCTGCGTCGCCTGCCGGATCTTGAGCTGGCAGGCGATCCTGCCGATCTGCGATGGCGGGGAGGGCTCATCATGCGCGGGCTACGGAGTCTGCCTGTGGAGTTCACCGCTCATTGATCCCCCAGCCCCTCCGCCGCGCGGATCGCGTCCCGGTACGCCCGGGCCGCCGCCCGCAGCGCTGCTTCCGGGTCGACTCCGTCGGACTCGGCTCGCAGGGCGAGGGCGAGCAGTTCGTAGCCGACGCCGTCGCCGCCCGGCGCCGGCACGTCGAGGCCGGCCGTGCGGACGCGGGACCCCAGCTTCGCCGCGAGTGCGAGGCCGGGCTGGCCGACCGGCACCCCGTCCGTGACGGACTCGCGCTGCTTCTCCACGGCCTTCGTGCGCAGCCAGTGCTCCTTCACGTCCTCGGGCGTGAGCGCCGTGTCGTCGCCGAAGACGTGCGGGTGGCGGTGGATGAGCTTCTCGACGATGCCGCCGGCGACGTCGTCCACGGAGAACGCCTCGTCCCCTTCCTCGCCGGAGGCCTCCTCGGCGATCCGGGCGTGGAAGACGACCTGGAGGAGCACGTCCCCGAGCTCCTCGCGCAGTTCGTCCCGGTCGCCGTCCTCGATCGCCTCGACGAGTTCGTACGCCTCCTCGATCGCGTACTTCGCGAGGCCCTTGTGGGTCTGCTGCGAGGACCACGGGCACTCGCGGCGGATGCGGTCCATGACCTGGACCAGGTCGAGGAGGCGGGCGCCCGGCAGGTCGTAGGAGGCCGGGAGCAGTTCCAGGTCGGGCATCGCGACGCGGCCCGACCCGGCGAGCGCGGCGAGGCCGTCGGTCAGGCGCCGGTCGCCCTCGGCGGTGGCGACGACCACGACGGTGCGGCCCCCGGCACAGGCGTCGACGAGCTCACTGGCAGTCGGCGCGGCCTCCCGCACCTCGATGCCGGCCTCCCGCAGATACGGCAGCTGCGGGTGCGCGGCGTCGGCGCACAGCACCTCGTCGGCGGCGTGCAGGAGCTGCCAGGCCGACCACGACAGCAGGCCGGGCGCGACGCGGTGGCTGGTGGTGAGCAGGACGATGCGGCCGGTCGGGGCGGCGGCGGGTGCGTTCTCGGCGTTCACGCCTCGAACGTAACCCAGGCCGCCTGCCGCGCACCGGGCGAGAGGCCCTACGCCGTCTGCTGGTCCGTCTTCGGGGACGTGACCTCGCGCACCCAGGGCGTCTTCGCGTCGGCGCGGCCATGGCTCTTGGCGATGTCCCAGGTGCCGTAGCGCGGGTTCAGGTCGACGTTCAGCTCCTTGGAGGCCTGGGCGAGCGCCTTCCAGAAGGGGGCCTGGTCGGTCTCGGACTGGGACTGCATGTTCGCGCCGACCTTCTGGGCAAGGCCCATCACCTCGAGGTCGGTGCGGGCGCTGTCCGCGATGCGCTCGGGCGCGATGTTGTACTGCTGGAGCAGGGCGAGCTCGAGCTGCCGGACGCCGCCGGCCTGCTGCGCCATCGCGGCCTCCCGCTCCTGGACCTGCCTGCGGGTCACCGTGACGCCCGCGTCGGCGGCCGCGCGGTGCAGGACGCGGTCGAAGACCATGGAGTGCAGCGTGTTCCGGGTGAGGCTGCCGGACTTGGCGATGGCCTGCTCGTACTGCTGGTCGTTCTTGGTGGCGGCCTGCTGGGCGTCGCGCACCTCGTTCACCCGGTTCTCCAGCTGGGAGACGGTGATACGGCCGTTGCCCACGACGGCCGCGGCGCCGGGATGCGCGTCGTTGCCGCAGGCGGTGAGGAGCGGGACCGCGGCTACGGCGGCGGTGGAGAGGACGAGCGCGGTGCGGCGGCTGTTGCTGCTCTTGCGGCGGTGCAAGGTGGGCCTCCCTGCGACGAGTTTGTGCGTCGGTGCACAAAGTCCGGCGGTGATCGATGTTAGGCAGTGGCCGTGCTCTCGGCCACCTATTCGACCCAACGATTCGCCAGGAGTTGAGGCACTCCCCCGCGCCCGGCCCGCCCCGGCTCAGCCCCGGACCTGCCCCAGCCACTGCAAGGTGCGGCGGATTTCGGTCGGGAAGGGGTGTCCCGGCCCGTGCAGGCGCTCCGCGTCGTGCAGGAGGCGTACGAGGGTGTCGTGCGCGGCGGCCCGGTCGCCGAGCGCGAGGAGCAAGTGGCCGATGCGGCGCCGGACTTCGAGGGGCAGCGTGATGTCCGTCGTCGCGTACTGGTTCTCGTAGTACGGGAGCAGCGCCCGGTATTCGGCGAGCGCGGCGGCCGGTTCGCCGAGCTGTTCCAGGCACTGCGCGGCCTCGTAGCGGAACTGGAGGGACTGCGGGTCGGCCTGGCCCGCCTCGGTGGCGCGCTCGTCGGCGAGGCGGCGCAGCTCGGGCAGGGCGCGGCGGTACTGGCCGTCGTCCATGAGCGTGGCGGCGTACTGCTTGCGCAGCGTGCGGACGACCGGTGAGTGCTCGCCGTGCTGGGCCGCGGCGGCGGGCAGGATCGCGCCGAGGATGTCGACGGCCTGGGTGATGCGGCCCTCGCCGAGGAGGCGCTTGACCTCGTCGACGGCGCCCGCGACGTCCGGCTTGTCGGTGTGGGGCGTGGGCGCTGCGGGCTGCGGGGCGGGGGTGCGGGCGCGGTCGGGCCAGGGGGCGTGCGGGCGAAGGAAGGGGCGGGTCGGGTCGAGCGGGCCGCCGCTCGGTACGCCGCGCGCGGGCAGCAGCGGGAGCAGGGCCTCGTACGTCTCCTGGGCGGAGGCCGGCCGGTGCTGCGGGTCCTTGGCGAGCAGGCGCAGGACGAGGGCCTCCAGGGGTTCGGGGACCTCGGGGCGCAGCCGGCGGACGGGCAGGGGCGGCTCGTAGAGGTGGCGGTGCAGGACGCCGAGGGCGGTGGAGCCCGCGAACGGGACGTCTCCGCTGAGGAGTTCGTGCAGCAGCACCCCGAGCGCGTACAGGTCCGTGTAGGGGCCCACCGCGCCGCCCATGGCCTGTTCGGGTGCCATGTAGGCGGGGCTGCCGATGGGGGAGCCGGTGTGGGTGAGGCGGGTGGTGTCGGTGTCGAGCACGGAGGCGACGCCGAGGTCGAGGACGGTGACGGTGCCGTCCTGCTTGACCATCACGTTCCGCGGCTTGAGGTCGCGGTGCACGATCGGCACGGCGTGCACCGCGCACAGGACGGCGCACAGCTGGGCCGCGACGGAGACCGCCCACTGCCACGGGTAGGGGTCGTGCTCGGCGAGGTGGTCGGAGAGGTCGGCCCCGTCGACGTACTGCATGACGAGGTAGAGGTCCTCGCCCTGGGTGCCCGCGTCGTGGACGGTGACCAGGCCGGGGTGGTCGACCTGGGCCGTGACGCGGCACTCGCGGACGAAGCGGCGGCGCAGCTCGTCGGCCTCCTGGCCGGCGACGCGGTCGGGGCGCAGCAGTTTCACGGCGACGCGCCGGTCGAGCCGCTGGTCGTACGCCGTCCAGACCTGGCCCATACCGCCCTGGCCGATGAGGGTGGACAGCTCGTAGCGCCCGGCGACGAGTTGTCCGCCGGACGCGTTCAGGGGGTGGGTCACCGTCCGCCTTCCTGCTTTCGCAGGTAGTCGCTGAGTTCGTCGAGCTCCGCGCGGACCTGGTCGATGCGGTGGGGCGGCGGCGCCTGGGGCTGCGGTGCGGGGGTGGGCACGGGTGTGGGGGCCGGGCCCGCGGTCTGGGTGAGCTGGTCGTGCACGGGCTGCGTCGACGGCGGCGTGGGCGGCGCGTAGTGCTGCTGCTGCGGGAATCCGTACGCGGGCCGCTGGTGCGGCGGTTGCTGGAGCGGCTGCTGCTGGAGCGGCAGCCGCTGCGGCTGGTATCCGTTCGCGTAGCCGCCGCCGTAGAACCCGAGGCGCTCCTTGCGGCCGTGGCGGATGTCGGCCACCAGGTAGTACGAGACGACTCCGGCGAGCGTGATCAGGAGGATCGTCATGCCCGCGTCGCCCCGCCACGTCGTGAACTCGTCGACGCCCGGGTCCGTGGCGAGCAGCGAGATCGTGCCGGCCTGGAGCACGGCGCCGGACACGAAGATGATCCAGTCCGTCCTGCTGCGCGTCGTCAGCGCGAGGCGCAGCAGCGCCGTCCACGCGAGGAAGCCGAAGCTCAGCACCGTGAGCGCCACGAACAGGACGCGCAATCCGATCTGCACGCCATGCGACGGGCGCTGTGGCGGTGGCATGTAGCCCTGGCCGTGCATGGCTTCTCCTGCTGCTCCTGCTGACGGGTCCTTAAGTGTGTCGAGCGTATAGGCCGACTCCGACAACCCGCGCCGGGTTGTACGGAACCGTTGTCGTACGGATGTCAAACGTGTCACTCGGGGCCGAGCGTGCCGTCCGTCAGTCCGTCGTGCAGGCCCCGCACGAGCTGTTCACCGAGGCGCGCGGCCTGGCGCAGGGCGTCCTCGAACTCGGCGAGGGCGCGGAAGCGTTCGCCGTAGCGGTGCTGGTCGGCGAGCGGCAGGCGCGGCAGTTGGAGGCGGCGCACGTCCAGGCGCGTGGCGGTGGACGCGTAGCTGCTGGCCTGCCGGTTGTTGGCGGTGCCGCGCAGGAACCCGGCGAGGAACCAGGGGTCGAGGGCTGCCCGGTCGGGGCGCAGCAGGGTCAGGCCGCGGCCGAGTGCGGCGCCCGCGGTGGCCTCGTCGACGACGCGGACGACCGCGCCGCCGGCCAGGGGCACGACGACGTCGCCCGCCTCGACGAGTACGGGCTCCTCGTCCCCGCCCTGGGGTGAGCCGGAGGGTGCGGTTCCGGCGAGGACGTCGTGGTCGGTGAGGACGGGCACGCGCGCGGTGCCGCCGGTGGCGGGACCCGATGCCGCCGCGGTCGCCGTGGTGGTCCGGAGCAACAGGGCGCCCGCACGGGCGAGTTCACCGACCGTCGTCTGGGGCCATCGGGCCGGGGACTGCGCGGCGGGCGGGGTGTCGGGGGCGCGGTCGGCGGTGAGGCGCAGGGTGTCGCCGAGGCGGGTGCGGACCGCGGCGAGCTCCTCGGCGCCGCCGCCCGCGGCCGGGGGCGGCAGCCGGCGCGCGGGCGCGAGGTCGACCTCGTCGTCGAGCAGCTCGATCACGGGCACGGAGCGGGCGATGCCGGGCAGTTCCTCGATGGTGCCGTCGCGGTCGAAGGGGCGCCAGGCGTCGAGCACGGCCTGCTGGACCTGCTCCCACGGCAGTTTGTCGCGTCCGTCGCCGGAGCCGGCCGGGCCGCCGCCGGTCGTCTCCACGAGGAGGAGTTCGGGCGCGGGCGGCGCGCCGGCGCCGGGCCGGCGCAGTACCCACAGGTGGAGCGGGATGTTGTTGGGCGGGACGGAGCCCGCGGGCAGGGCGATCACGGCGCGCAGGGCGCCGCGCCGCAGGAGGTCGGCGCGGATGCGGCGGCCCGAGCGGCGGGACGCGGCGGCGGGCGGCATCAGCAGGACGGCGGTGCCGCCGTCCCGCAGGCGGGCCAACGCGTGCTGGATCCAGGCGAGTTCGGACTCGGTGCGGGCCGGGAAGCCGTACTCCCAGCGGGCGTCGTAGGCGAGTTCGTCGTGGCCCCAGTTGCGTTCGTTGAACGGCGGGTGGGCGAGGACGGCGTCGGCGCGGACGTCGGGGAACGCGTCGGCGCGCAGGGTGTCGCCGGCCGCCGTGCGCACGGTGGCGCCGTCGGTGGCGGCGGGGGTGCCGAGTGCGAGGCGCAGCGCGGTGAGGGCGGCCAGGTCGGGGGCGCTGTCCTGGCCGTAGAGGCGCTGGTCCGGTTCGGGCGCGAGGTCGCGTACGGCGCGCAGCAGGGCGCCGGTGCCGCAGGCCGGGTCGAGGACGGTGCGGGCGGATCCGGCGAGGGCGGCCATGAGCTGGGCGGGACCCGTGGGCGTGAGCGTGTACTGGCGCGGGTTGGCGTCGAGATGACGGCCGAGCAGGAACTCGTACGTCTGACGGGCGCCCAGTTCCGCGGCGAGTTCGGCGGCGCCGCGCAGCAGCGGGACCGAGGGCAGGAGCCCCGTGTCGGGCAGGCGCACCGCGCGCTCGTCGCGGGGGCCGAAGCGCGGGGTCAGGACGTCGTCGAGGGCGGCCGGGAGGCGCTGGGCGAGGTGTTCGTCGGAGACCGCGGCGAGTTCGAGCCAGTCGGTGGGCCGGTCGTGCACGAGGAGCAGGGCGCAGCCGGTGTGCAGGAGCGCGACGCCGGGGCCCGCGGGGTGTCCGGCGAGCTGCTGCCAGACGCGTTCACGCAGCGGGACCTCGGCGAGCTTCCCTTGCTCGCGCAGCCAGTTCTCGACGTCGGTGAGGGCGAAGGAGGGGCTGGTCTCGGTGCCGCCGACGGGCTTGGGGAAGTCGGGGTGGCGGCGGCGCCAGTTGCTGACGGCGGCGCGGCCGACCCCCGCGAGCCGGGCGATCCCGGCCGCGGTCACTTCAGTGGCGTTGTCCTGCACCCGGCGTGCTCCCCTCGGCTCCCCCACATGACTGTGGCGCCGAGCATACCCGCGAACGCGTAAGCACCCCATTCACGAGCGTGTACACACTCGACTTCGTGAAGCGTGTTGACTCGGTTCACAAGCTCTGCTCTTATTGACTCATCGAAACGAGCGGCCGCCGGAATCGGGGCCGCCTTCTGTGGGGGGATCAGCCATGGGCATGAAGACCAAGGTCGCGCTGGGTGCGGTCGTCGGAATCGTCGTGATCGGCGTCGTATCGGCGAACTCGGGTGACGGCGACAACGGCAACGGGGGGAACGGCGGCGGCACCTCCGCCGCCGCGGACAAGAACGCGGGCGACAAGGCCGGCAAGTCCGATGACGCCGCCAAGTCCGACGCCGGCGACAAGGGCGCGTCGAAGGCCTCGCAGGCCGAGCAGTTCAAGGCCTTCGTGGCGAAGAACGGCACGCCCAAGGAGAAGGACGCCGTCGCCCACGTCCTCAAGGTCCAGGGCGCCGACCAGCAGAACGACATCCTCGACAGCGCCGACGTCTACACCGACTTCACCGGCGGCCTGACGGGCGAGGGCTCCGGCCCCTCCAAGCTGATCGCCTCCGCGTTCGCGGACTGGAAGGACAGCAAGAACGGCCTGGTCACGGTCTACGACGCCGACGGCGAGATCATCACCAACGGCAACTTCTGACGGCCCTGCACAACCGCTCCGCCTCCACCACCTCAACCACTTCCCGGGGAACTCCCATGCGCCGCAGCACACTTGCCGCTCTCTGCCTCACCGTCGTCACGGCCGCCGTCTCGCTCACCGCGTGCGGGCCCGGCGGCCCCGGTGACGCCGCGGGGTCGGGCGACAAGCCCAAGGCCCCCTTCGCCGACCTGTCAGGACCGGACATCGCCAACAAGGCCATGAAGGCCACCCGCGGCGCCTCGTCCCTCACCATCAAGGGCAACGCGGCCGACGGGGAGGGCGGGCAGATCACCCTCGACGTCGCCCTCGACAGGAAGGGCGAGTGCGCCGGCTCGATGGGCATGAAGGGCCAGGGCAGGGTCGACCTGATCAAGACGGGCCCGACCATGTATCTCAAGTCCGACGAGGCGTTCCTGCGCGCCCAGAGCGAGGGCGAGTCCAAGGCGGACACCGACGCCGTCGTGAAGATGCTCGCGGGGCGCTGGATGAAGTCGAAGGCGGACAGCCCCGACGCCAAGGACATGGCGGCGTTCTGCGACCTCGACTCGCTGCTCGCCGAGTTCAAGAGCAATGACACCCTCGCCCGCAAGGGCAGGGCGACGACGGTCGACGGCACGCCCGCGTTCACGGTCACCGAGACCGACGGCAAGGACGAGTACACGCTCTACGTCGCGACCGAGGGCAAGCCGTACGTGCTCAAGCTCGTCACCAAGTCCGCCAAGGAGCCGGGCTCGCTCACGTTCTCGGACTACGACAAGCCGGTCGAGGCCGCGCCGCCGGCCGACAAGGACATCGTCGACCTGGACAAGATGGACGGCTGACCGGGCCTGAAGGCTCAGCGCGCGTGGAAGCGCTCCGGCGCCGACGTCGGGTTCCCGCCCGTGGGCAGCGCCTGGTCCGGGCAGCCGGACAGCACGCGCTTCATGGCGTCCCGCTCACCGGCCGTCACCCACAGCCCGTACTTCTTCTTCACGGCGACCTGCCCGGCGACATACGTGCACCGGTACCCCTTGCGGGGCGGCAGCCAGGTCGCCGTATCGCCCTCGCCCTTGCTGCGGTTGGGGCCCGCGTCGACCGCGAGGAGGTTGAGCGGGTCGTTGGCCAGGGCGATGCGCTTGCTCGGGTCCCACCCCTGTGCGCCCTTCTGCCAGGCGTCGGAGAGGGCCACCAGATGGTCGATGTCGACCTGGCTGCGGCCGCGCGCGAAGGCGATCTCCTTGCCCGTGTACGGGTCGGAGGCGAGCGTCCCCGACACGACCGTGCAGCGCCCGTCGCGGAACTTCACCCCCGTCAGGTCCCGCTTGAGTATGTCGTCGCGGGTGTCGCAGCCGTTCGAATCGGTGTCGGCCCAGGCACTGCCGAAGCGGCCCCGGTCGTAACCGGTCTTGGGCGCCCGCCCCTTGACGGTCAGCGAGTTCACGGCGTCGAGCGCACTGCCCGCCTTGTACTCGGGCCCGGACCCCGACCCGCCCTGCTGCTCCACGGTGCAGCCCGTGGCGACGGCCACGGTCACCAGTACGGCGGCGACGGCTCGCCCAGCGCCTCGCATCACGACGCTCCCCCCTGCTAGTCCGGTTCGGGTGTCACCGTATCGGGTGAACGCCCGCGTTACCGGGGCGCACCGAAGCGCGCGGAAGCAGCCACACCTCCCGGTCGCACCTCCCGCTCACGCCTTCCCGCTCACACCTTCCCGATGCCGAGTGTTGTTTCCGACGGCAGCAGTCCGGAGCCGAGGACGTCCACCCACAGGGGACCGAGGAGGTCGGAGAGTCTGGCGGTGTCCGCCGCCCCGAGCGTGCGCCACGGTGCGGCGGCCAGCTCGTCCGTACGCTCCTCCACCTCCGCCCGCAGGGCCTTTCCGTCCTCCGTGGCGGAGCCCGTCCCGTCCAACAGGCCCCGTGCGGCGAGCCGTTCCCGCGCGGCGTCCCACTGGTCCTGGCTCCAGCCCCGGCTGGTGAACGTCTGCGTGGAAGCGGCGCCCACCGCCGCGAACGACACGAGTGCCTCGACCGGGTCGAGGCCGGCCGCGAGCAGTGCGGCGAGATGACCGTCGCCCCGGTGCTCGCGCAGGACCGTCGCCGCCTGCCAGAACACGAGGTGCGGCGCCTGGGGCCAGGGCAGTTCGGCGTTGGCGGCGGCCAGGGGGCGGCCCTCGGCGTTCACCGCCTCGGCGGCCCGGCGGGCGAGCTCGGCGGCCTCGGCGAACTCGGGGCCGCCGAGCCGCTCACCGAAGAGCGTGCGGTACGCGCGGTCGACGGAGCGCAGCCGTCCCGCGAGGACCGCGTCCGGTGCCGCGGTCCCCCACGCCGCCGGTACGTGCTCGGCGACCATGTCCGGGTTGAAGCTGTAGAACGCCGAGGCCACCCGCGTGGGCCCGGCGGTGCCCAGCGGGGCGGCACGCCAGGCGAAGTAGCTCGGCCACCGCTCATCGGTCCGGAACCCGAGCCCGGCCGCCTCCTCGAAGGCCTCGGGCGCGTAGTACAGCACCGCGTGGAGCGGTTCGATGAGGTGCCACATCTGGCGCACCCTGCCGGGCCCGACCTCAGCGCTCTCGGACATGACCGACCGTCCCCTCGTCGCACTCACCCCGCCCCGGACAGGCCCCGGGCCCGTCCCGCGAGACTCTACGAACCGAGGATCGACGTCAAGAACTCCCCGACCCAGCCCAGGAGTTCGCGTCCGACGAGCGGCTTGCCGCCCACCTTCGCGGTCTTCGGGCGCGGGACGAGCACCTGGTGCGCGGCCGCCTTGATGACCGTGCCCGGGTAGAGGCGCTTGAGGCGCAGCTCCTGCGACTCCCTCAGCTCCACGGGGGCGAAGCGGATGTTGTTGCCCTGGAGGACGATCTCGGCGACGCCGCACGCCCGCGCGAACATGCGCAGGCCGGCGACGAGCAGCAGGTTCTCGACCGGCTCGGGCAGCTTGCCGTAACGGTCGGTGAGCTCCTCGCGGACCGCCTTGACGTCCGCTTCCGTGTTCACGGAGGCGATGGCGCGGTAGGCCTGCAGCCTGAGCCGCTCACCCGGCGCGTAGTCGTGCGGGACGTGCGCGTCGACCGGGAGCTCGATCTTGACGTCCAGGGGCGGCTCCTCCTCTACGCCGCCCTCGACGGCGGCCCGGTAGTCGGCCACCGCCTCGCCGACCATGCGGATGTAGAGGTCGAAGCCGACGCCCGCGATGTGGCCCGACTGCTCGCCGCCGAGCAGGTTGCCCGCTCCGCGGATCTCCAGGTCCTTCATCGCCACGTACATGCCCGCGCCCATCTCCGTGTGCTGGGCGATGGTGGCGAGACGCTCGTGCGCGGTCTCGGTGAGCGGCTTCTCCGGCGGGTACAGGAAGTACGCGTAACCGCGCTCGCGGCCTCGGCCGACGCGGCCGCGCAGCTGGTGGAGCTGGCTGAGGCCGAAGTTGTCGCCGCGCTCGACGATGAGGGTGTTCGCGTTCGAGATGTCGATGCCCGACTCGACGATCGTCGTCGAGACGAGGACGTCGAACTTCTTCTCCCAGAAGTCCACGACCACCTGTTCCAGAGCCTGTTCGGACATCTGGCCGTGGGCCGTCGCGATGCGCGCCTCGGGGATGATGTCGCGCAGGCGGGCCGCCGCGCGGTCGATGGACTCGACGCGGTTGTGGATGTAGAAGACCTGGCCCTCGCGCAGCAGTTCACGGCGCACGGCGGCGCCGATCTGCTTCTCCTCGTACGGGCCCACGAAGGTGAGCACCGGGTGGCGCTCCTCCGGCGGCGTGGTGATCGTCGACATCTCGCGGATGCCGGTGACGGCCATTTCGAGCGTACGGGGGATGGGGGTCGCGGACATCGTGAGGACGTCGACGTTCGCGCGGAGCTTCTTCAGCTGCTCCTTGTGCTCGACGCCGAAGCGCTGTTCCTCGTCGACGATGACGAGGCCGAGGTCCTTGAACTTCGTCTCGGAGGAGAACAGGCGGTGCGTGCCGATGACGATGTCGACCGCCCCGTCGCGCAGGCCCTCCAGGGTGGCCTTCGACTCGGTCTCCGTCTGGAAGCGCGACAGCGCCCGTACGTTGACGGGGAACTGCGAGTAGCGCTCGGAGAACGTCCCGAAATGCTGCTGGACGAGGAGGGTCGTGGGCACGAGGACCGCGACCTGCTTGCCGTCCTGGACGGCCTTGAAGGCTGCGCGAACAGCGATCTCTGTTTTGCCGTAGCCGACGTCGCCGCAGATCAGGCGGTCCATCGGGACCGTCTTCTCCATGTCCTCCTTGACCTCGGCGATGGTCGTGAGCTGGTCGGGGGTCTCCACGTACGGGAAGGCGTCCTCCAGCTCGCGCTGCCAGGGCGTGTCCGGGCCGAAGGAGTGGCCGGGCGCCGCCATGCGCGCCGAGTACAGCTTGATCAGGTCCGCGGCGATCTCCTTGACCGCCTTCTTCGCGCGGGCCTTCGTCTTCGTCCAGTCCGCGCCGCCCAGGCGGTGGAGCGTCGGGGCCTCGCCGCCGACGTACTTGGTGATCTGCTCCAGCTGGTCGGTGGGGATGTAGAGGCGGTCGCCGGGCTGGCCGCGCTTGGCGGGGGCGTATTCGACGACGAGGTACTCGCGGGTCGCGCCCTGGACCGTGCGCTGGACCATCTCGATGTAGCGGCCCACACCGTGCTGCTCGTGGACGATGTAGTCGCCGGATTCGAGGGTGAGCGGGTCGATCGTCTTGCGGCGGCGGGCCGGCATGCGCTGGCCGTCCTTGCCCGCCGCCTTCTGGCCGGTCAGGTCCGTCTCGGTGAGGACCGCCAGCTTCAGGGCCGGGTCCACGAAGCCGTAGTCGATGGAGCCGCAGGAGACCTGCACGACGGCCGGGGTGAGCTCGGTGAGGTCCTGGTCGAGGCGGGCCGGGACGCCTTCGCCGCCGAGCACCTCGACGGTGCGGGCTGCGGGGCCGTGCGCCTCGGTGACGTAGATGGTGTGCCAGCCGTCGGACAGCCAGCCCTTGGTGTCGGCGAGCGCCCGCGCGGTGTCGCCGCGGTACGACTCGGGGGCGTGCATGCCGAGCTTGAGGGTGTCGGAGCCAAGCTCCTCGTCGGCCGCGAACGGGGAGACGGACCACCACATCATGTCCAGCTCGCGGGCCCGGTCGCGGACGTCGGCGATGGACCGCAGGGACGCCGCGTCCACGTCGATGGGGGCCTCGCCGCCGCCGGCCGTGGCCGCCCACGACGCCTGGAGGAACTCCTGCGACGTGGCCACCAGGTCGGCCGCTCGCGTGCGCACCCTCTCCGGGTCGCACACCACGGCCATGGAGCCCTCGGGCAGCACGTCGAGCAGCAGCTCCATGTCGTCGACGAGGACCGGGGCGAGGGACTCCATGCCCTCGACGGCGATGCCCTCGGCGATCTTGCCGAGGAGTTCGCCCAGCTCGGGGTGTTCCTCGGCGAGGGCGGCGGCCCGCTCGCGCACCTGGTCGGTGAGCAGCAGCTCGCGGCAGGGCGGCGCCCACAGGCCGTGCTCGGCGACTTCGAGGGAGCGCTGGTCGGCGACCTTGAAGTAGCGGATCTCCTCGACGTCGTCGCCCCAGAACTCGACGCGCAGGGGGTGTTCCTCGGTCGGCGGGAAGACGTCGAGGATGCCGCCGCGCACGGCGAACTCGCCGCGCTTCTCGACGAGTTCGACCCGGGCGTAGGCGGCCGCGGCGAGCGACTCGACGATCGCGTTCAGATCGGCGCTCTGGCCGGTCCTCAGCGCCACGGGCTCCAGGTCGCCGAGCCCCTTGACCTGCGGCTGGAGCACGGACCTGACGGGGGCGACGACAACGGAGACCGGGCCGGTCTCGGGGTCGTCGGTGCGGGGGTGCGCGAGGCGGCGCAGGACGGCGAGCCGACGGCCCACGGTGTCGGAGCGCGGCGAGAGCCGCTCGTGCGGGAGCGTCTCCCACGAGGGGTACTCGACGACGCCGTCCGGCGGCAGCAGCGAGCGCAGCGCCGCGGCCAGATCCTCGGCCTCCCGCCCGGTGGCGGTCACGGCCAGCACGGTCCGCCCGGTCCGCCGGGCGAGAGCAGCCACCGCGAAGGGCCGCGCGGCGGGCGGGCCGACGAGGTCGACGTGGGGGCGGTGCCCGTCGGTGGCGGCCTTCACCGCTTCGGCGAGCGCCGGGTCTCGACTTACGGCGTCCAGCAGACCGTGCAGGCTCATGAAGGGCTTCCATCCCGGGGAGTGGGCAACGCGAACCGCCCGACACGTCGAACGGGCCGGGGGTCTTCCAGACTACGACGTGCCGCCGACACCCGCGTGCGGATCATTCGCGGATCGCGTTCATGGTCCCCAGGGCGCACGGCGGCCCCGGAGTGTCCGGGAAGGACACTCCGGGGCCGCCGTCCCCTTTCCCCCACATTCCCCCGTTCGCATCGCCCCGCGCGGCTACTCCGTCGCGATCGCGTTCAGTACGTTCATCCGGCCCGCCCGGAACGCCGGGACCAGGGCGGCGAACAGGCCCACGAAGGCCGAGCCGATGAAGACGCCGATGATCGTCGGCCAGGGGATCTCCAGGACGTTCAGGCCCTCCAGGGCGAGGAGCTTCTGGGCGGTCGCGCCCCAGCCCATGCCCAGGCCGAGGCCGATGAGTGCGCCGAAGAGGGCGATGACCACCGACTCCAGACGGATCATGCGGCGCAGCTGCCGGCGCGAGAGGCCGATGGCCCGCATCAGGCCGATCTCCCGGGTGCGCTCCACCACGGAGAGGGCCAGCGTGTTCACGACGCCCAGGACCGCCACGATGATCGCGAGGGCCAGGAGCCCGTAGATCATGTTGAGGAGCTGGCCGATCTGGTCCTTCAGGGTCTGCTTGTAGTCGGTCTGGTCCTTGACGTGGACCGTCGGGTCGGACGCGACCGACGCCTTCAGCGCCTTGTACGCCTGGTCGGCCTTGCCGGAGTCCGCCTTGGCGAACATCATCCCGTTGAGCGGCAGCTGCCCGGCGGGCACGTACTGCTTCGCGGTCGCGAGGCCGATGTACATCGCGCCCTTGTCGAACGTCGTGTCGTCCGAGGTGATCGCCGCGATCTTCAGGTCGGCGGTGCGGCCGCGCTCGAAGGCGACGTTCATGGTGTCGCCGACCTCGAGGTGGTTCTTCTTGGCGAACTCCGAGCCGACCGACATCGCGTTCTTCCCGTACGCCGCCGACAGCTCACCGGCGGTCGTCTCGCGCCGCAGGTCCTGGGCGTACGTGGGCGTCGCGGCGACGAGCTCCTCGTCCTCCTTCGTGCCGCCCGGCGTGGTCAGCTTCGTCTTGACGTACTTGACCTCCGTGACGTGCGAGACGTACGGGGCCTTCTTCAGAGCCTCGGCGGCCTGCGGCTTCAGCCCGTTCTGTCCCTCGACGATGAAGTCGGCGCCGACGGACTTGTCGAGCTCGCTGGTGGCCGAGGCGACCATCGAGGAGCCGACGACGGACAGACAGGCGACGAGCGCGAGGCCGATCATCAGGGCCGCGCCGGTGGCGCCGGTGCGGCGCGGGTTGCGCAGCGCGTTGCGCTCGGCCATGCGGCCGACGGAGCCGAACATCCGCAGGAGTACGGCGCTGATGACGCGCACCACACCGCCCGCGAGGAGCGGTCCGATGACGACGAACCCGATGAGCGTGGCGACGATGCCGACGCCGAGCCACAGGGAGCCCTCGCTCGCCTTGGCGGCCTGTGTGGCGGTGTAGAGCGCGAAGCCGCCGCCGCCCGTGAGGACGAGACCGATCAGGGCGCGGACCACGCCCGCCTTGACGTCGGCGGGGGTGCCGGCGTCCCTGAGGGCCGCCATCGGCGATACCTTGCCCGCGCGGCGGGCCGGAACGTACGCGGCGAAGACGGTGACGACGATGCCGAGGAGCAGCCCGACGACGGGGGTCGTCCACTTGACGGTCAGGTCTTCGGTGGACAGGTCCATGCCCGCCGCGGACATCATCTTCATCAGGCCGACGGCGAGTCCGACGCCCGCGCCGACGCCGACGATCGACCCGAAGACGCCGAGCAGCAGCGCCTCGACGAGGACCGAGCGGTTGACCTGCTTGCGGCTCGACCCGATGGCCCGCATCAGGCCGATCTCGCGGGTCCGCTGGGCGACCAGCATCGAGAAGGTGTTGATGATCAGGAAGATGCCGACGAGGAAGGCGATCCCGGCGAAGCCGAGCATGGCGTACTTGATGACGTCCATGAAGGAGCCGACGTCCTTGCGGTTGGCGTCCGCGGTCTCCTTCTGCGTCTGGAACTTGTACGGGCCGTCGAGGGACGCCGCGACGTTCTTCTTGAGCACGGTGTCGCTGACGCCGGTGGCGGCGGCGACGTTGATCTGGGTGAACCGGCCGCTCTGGCCGATCAGTTCGCGCTGGGCGGTGGCCGTGTCGAAGTAGACGACGGCCGCGCCCGGGTTGGTCACCTTGAAGGAGGCGATGCCGACGATCTTCGCCCTGAAGTCACCGGTGGCGGCGATGGTGCGCAGCTCGTCGCCCATCTTCAGGTGGTGCTTGTCGGCGGTGTCGGAGTCGACCATGACCTCGGTGGGCCCGCGCGGGGCGTGGCCGGAGGTGATGTCCATGGAACGCAGGTCGTTCCGCGTCCAGTTGCCCGCGATCGTGGGGCCGCCGTTCTCGGAGCCCATGTTCTTGTTGTCCGCGTTCACGACGGTCACGTTCATCGAACTGACCGCGCCCTCGGCCGACTTGACGCCGTCGGCCCGCTTGACCTGTGTGAGGGTGGAGGCCGGCATCGACTCGGGGCGCCCGGTGTCGCTGCCCTCGCTCCTGGCGGCCTTCGGGCTGACCGTCACGTCGGACGACGTCGCCGCGAACAGCTTGTCGAACGTCGTGTTCATCGTGTCGGTGAAGACGAGCGTGCCGCACACGAACGCCACCGACAGCAGGACCGCCACGGCCGACAGGGCCATGCGCCCCTTGTGCGCGAAGAAGTTGCGCAGGGAGGTCTTCATCACGGTGTTCGCACTCATGACGTGCGCCCCCGCGCGTCGAAGTCCTTCATGCGGTCGAGGACGGCGTCCGCGGTGGGGCGGAGCATCTCGTCGACGATGCGGCCGTCCGCGAGGTAGAGCACCCGGTCCGCGTACGAGGCGGCGACCGGGTCGTGGGTGACCATCACGATGGTCTGGCCGAGCTCGTCGACGGACTGCCGCAGGAAGCCGAGCACTTCGGCGCCGGCGCGGGAGTCCAGGTTTCCGGTCGGCTCGTCACCGAAGATGATCTCCGGCCGGGCGGCGAGCGCGCGGGCCACGGCGACGCGCTGCTGCTGGCCGCCGGAGAGCTCGGTGGGCCGGTGCTTGAGGCGCTCGGCCAGGCCCACGGTCCGCACGACGCGGTCCAGCCACTCCTTGTCCGCCCTGCGGCCCGCGATGTCCATGGGGAGCGTGATGTTCTCGAGGGCGTTCAGCGTCGGCAGCAGGTTGAACGCCTGGAAGATGAAGCCGATCCGGTCCCGGCGCAGCTGCGTGAGCTTCTTGTCCTTGAGGCCGGTGATCTCGGTCTCGTCCAGGTAGATCTGCCCGGACGTGACGTTGTCGAGGCCGGCGAGGCAGTGCATCAGCGTGGACTTGCCGGACCCCGAGGGGCCCATGATCGCGGTGAACTGGCCGCGGGCGATGTCCACATCGACGTGGTCGAGCGCGACGACGCGGGTCTCACCCGAGCCGTAGGCCTTGACGACCTGCCGCGCCCGTGCGGCGACGGCCGTCTGCCCTCCAGTGCCCCCGGTCCTGGGAATGGTCACAGCCGTTGTCACGGTAAGTCTCCTATGTCGGTCATGCGGAATGTCAGGTGTGTGCGACGCACTTCAGTCTGGTGGCGAGGGGTGGCCCGGCGCCCTGGTGCGGGTCACCGTCTTTCCCGGGGGAAAACCCCACCCCTTGAAGGTAGGAAGAACCCCCCACTCCCCTCGTCCTCCGGGGGGACGAACCGTCCCCTGTCCGTAGTACGGAGGTCCCCCTAGGGGGAGTCCACCCAACGGTGGAGCGCCTCTAGGGGTTCGCTCCACCTTCCTGCGCAGTCACGCTCCACCCTCCCGCCGCGGCAGGGTCAAGTGAGATGGTGTCGGGGGCGGGATAGATGCAGGGGGAAGGAATCCGGTGGGCAGCGCGACATCGCAGGCGGGCACGCAGGCGGGCACGGGGAAGGACCGGCGCCGGGGCGCGGTCGTCGCCGCGCTGATGCTCTCCATGGCACTGGCGGCACTCGACTCCACCATCGTCTCGACGGCGGTCCCGCAGATCGTCGGCGACCTCGGCGGCTTCTCCGTCTTCTCCTGGCTCTTCTCGGGCTATCTGCTCGCCGTCACGGTCACGCTGCCGGTCTACGGGAAGCTGTCGGACACCTTCGGCCGCAAGCCCGTTCTCATCGGCGGCAGCATCCTCTTCCTCGTCGGCTCGGTCCTGTGCGCGGGCTCCTGGAACATGGGCGCGCTCATCGCCTTCCGCGTCGTCCAGGGCCTGGGCGGCGGCGCCATCCAGGGAACGGTCCAGACCCTCGCCGCCGACCTCTACCCGCTCAAGGAGCGCCCCCGCATCCAGGCCCGGCTGTCGACGGTCTGGGCGACCTCGGCCGTCGCGGGCCCTGCGCTCGGCGGGCTCCTCGCCTCGTACGCGGGCTGGCGCTGGATCTTCCTCATCAACATCCCGATCGGCGCGCTCGCCCTCTGGCTCGTCGCACGCCATCTCCACGAACCCGTACGGGAGAAGGGGCCGCGCGCCCGCATCGACTGGGCCGGAGCGCTCGCCGTGTTCGCGTGCGGCGGGGTGCTCCTGACCGCGCTCGTCCAGGGCGGCGTCGCCTGGCACTGGCTCTCCGCGCCGTCGATCGCCTTGTTCGGTACGGGAGTTGCGCTGGTCGGCGCCGTCGTCGCCATCGAGCGACGCGCAGCCGAGCCGATCATCCCCGGCTGGGTCTGGCGCCGGCCCACCATCGCGGCCGTCAATCTCGCGCTCGGCGCACTCGGCCTCCTGATGGTCGCTCCCACCGTGTTCGTGCCCACCTACGCGCAGGCCGTCCTCGGACTCGCACCCATGGCCGCCGGGTTCGTGCTCTCCGTGATGACGCTGAGCTGGCCCGTCTCCGCAGCCCTCAGCCAGCACGTGTACGGCAGGATCGGCTTCCGCAACACGGCCGTCGTCGGCATGGCGGCCGCGCTCCTCATCCTGCTCGCGTTCCCGCTGCTCCCCTACCCCGGGGCCGCCTGGCAGCCCGCGCTGGTCATGCTGCTCCTCGGCGCGGCACTCGGCCTCTTCCAACTGCCCCTGATCATCGGGGTCCAGTCGACCGTCGGGTGGGCCGAGCGCGGCACGACGACCGCCTCCGTCCTGTTCTGCCGGCAGATAGGCCAGACGATCGGCGCCGCGCTGTTCGGCGCCGTCGCCAACACCGTGCTCGCCGGGCGCCTCGGCGGCGCCGGCTCCCTCGACTCGGTGGCCAAGGCCCTTGAGGACCCCGCCTCGGTGGCCGACCCGGACCGGCTGCGGCGCGCCGTCGCGGCGGCCGTCGACTCGGTCTACGTGGGTGCGGCCTGCGCGGCGGCGCTCGCTCTCGTCGTCCTGCTGTGCCTCGCGCCACGACGCTTCCCGGTGATCGACCAGGACGGCGAGCGAGGCGGCGAGCGGAGGGACGGGACGGCATCAGGGGCCGAAGACAACTCACTTGGCTCACAAGATGCGCATCAGCAGCACTCACCCCTCTCACAACAAACCGACTGAGCAGTTCGCCAGAACCGTCGCAGAAAGCGCCTACCTACGAGTAACGTTCCGGCTCCCTCTCGCTCCCTGCGTCCGCAATCCCCGGCGGACCCAAGCCGCGCAAGGAGAACCGGGATGTCCGACACACCGCACCGCTCATATTCCGACCACCAGAACGAGCCATCGCAGGGCCCCTTCCCCACGGGCCGGAGCCAGTACGGGAACCAGAACCGGAACCAGTACGGCAACCCGAGCCAGAGCCAGTACGGGAACCAGTACCCGGGCGAACACCAGCAGCCGTACCCCCGACAACCACCGCACCCCCCACAGCAGCCCGACCCCGCCCTCACCTACCCCTGGGCGCCCCCTCCCCCACCGCCCGCGCCCACGCACCGGCTCCCCCGCCACCCCGCGCTCGGCCACCACAGTGACCTGCGGCTCCTGCGCAGCGCCTACCGCTGGCAGCGCCGCGTCGCCACGCTCACCGCCCTCGGCTACTTCACCCTCTTCCTCGTCCTGTCGGCGTTCGCGCCCTCCCTCATGACGGGCACGCTCCCCGGCGGCTTCTCCACCGGCCTCTTCCTCGGCCTGTGCCAGCTCCCGGTGACCGCGCTCGCGCTCTGGCTGTACGAGTACACCGCCCGCCGCCGAGTCGACCCGCTCGCCCACCGGCTGCGCAGACAAGCGGAGCTGGACCAGCATCCGGCTCCCGGAACGGCCGGGGGGAACTTCCGATGACGGACTTCAGCAACTCGGCCCAGGGCATGTCCCTGGTCGCCTTCACCGCGGTCGCCACCATCACGCTGCTCCTGTGCGTGATGACGGGCCCCGACCGCGACAACCTCGACGAGTTCTACACCGGCTTCGGCTCCCTCACCCCGATGCGCAACGGCCTCGCCATCGCGGGCGACTACATCTCCGCGGGGACCGTACTCGGCACCGGCGGCATCATCGCGCTCACCGGCTACGACGGGATCGTCCTCGCCCTGAGCACGTCCCTGTCCCTGATGCTCCTGATGTTCCTGCTGGCCGAACCCCTGCGCAACGCGGGCCGGTTCACCATGGGCGACGTGATCGCCCGCCGCCTGCCGGGACGCGCCGTACGCATCACCGCGTGCGCCTCCACCCTCGCGGCGCTGCTCCCGCTGATGCTCGTCCAACTTGCGGGCGCGGGCGATCTGTTGGCGTTCGTCCTCGGTTTCACCAGCGAGGGGTTCAAGACGGGCTGCGTCATCGCGCTCGGCGCCCTGATGATCAGCTACGCGGCGATCGGCGGCATGAAGGGCACCGCTCTCATCCAGATCATGAAGACCGTGATGCTCCTCGGCTCCGGCCTCGCCGTCGCCCTCCTCATCCTGTACCGCTTCGACTGGAACCCGGGCGCGCTCGCCTCACAGGCCGCGCAGGCCAGCGGCGTGGGAGACGCCTTCCTGCACTCGGGCCTCCAGTTCGCCGGCACCGCCAACCCCCGCCTGGACATGATCAGTTCGGAGCTGACCGTCGTCCTCGGCGGCGCGTGCCTGCCCCACGTCACGATGCGCATGTATACGGCGCGCAGCGCGCGTGAGGTGCGCCGCTCGATGTCCTGGGCGGTGTCAGCGGTCGGTCTCTTCGTACTGATCATCGCGGTCGTCGGGTTCGGCGCGACGGCGCTCCTCGGCCGGGCGGCCGTCGCGGCGGCCGACCCGCAGGGCAACACCGCGTATCTGCTCGGGGCGCGGGCCGCGTTCGGCGCGGACGCCTCCACGGCGGAGACACTGGTGTTCACCACGGTCACCACGGCGCTCTTCCTCACGCTGCTCGCCTCGGTCGCCGGAATGATCCTGGCCTGCGCCAACTCCCTTGCGCACGACGTCTTCGCGCACCGCAAGGCGCCGCTCACCGCCCGCAGGGAGATGACGCTGGCCCGGGTCTCGGCGCTGTCCGTCGGTGTGCCCGCGATCCTCCTGGCCACGCTCGTCCAGCACTACAACCTCCAGCCGCTGATCACGCTGTCGTTCTGCCTGGGCGCCTCGGCGCTCGCGCCCGCGCTCGTCTACAGCCTGTTCTGGCGCCGCTACACGAGTACGGGCCTGCTGTGGACGCTGCTCGGCGGCACGGCGTCCTGCCTCGTCCTGATGACGGGCACCAACCTGGTGTCGGGCTCGCCCACCTCGGCGTTCCCGGGCCAGGACTTCAACTGGTTCCCCTTCACCACGACAGGCATCGTCTCGATCCCGCTCGGCTTCCTCTTCGGCTGGCTCGGCACGATGGCCTCCGGCCGCCGCACAGCCGATGACCAGCGCCGCCAGTACGAGGCGGTGGAGGCGTGGATCCTGGCGGGCGTGACACGGCAGGCGCCGCGGGGGGAGGACAGGTAGGGCGCGATACGGGCCGCGCCGCCCGCCTACGGCGCCCCGTGGGCGGAGGCTCGGCCGGTTTACGGCGTCCTGTCGGCGAGGATCCGGCCCGCTCACGGTGTCCCCGTCGCGGCGGGCGGGGGCTTGGCCGTTTTACGGCGTCCCGCTCACGGCGTCCCGTCGCGGCGGGCGTGGCGGCGGAGGCTCGGCCGGTTTACGGCGTCCCGCTCACGACGTCCCTTCGGCAAGGATCCTGCCCGCTCACGGCGTCCCCGTCGCGGCGGGCGTGGCTCGGGAGCGATTGCGCGCACGACGCCTCGTCGGCGTGGCCGCGGCTCGTGACCGCGGAGCGTACGACGCCTCGTCGCCCAGGTTTCGGCCCGTGACCGCAGCGCGTACGACGCCTCGTCGGCGTGGCCGCGGCTCGTGACCTCGGCGCTTACGGCGCCTCTTCGCCCGGGTTCCGGCCCGTGAGGGAGGCCAGGGTGGTGCGGACGTGGTCCATGTGGGCGCGGACCTCGTCCCACTTCTCGCCGTGCTCGCGCAGCACCCGCTCCGTCTCGCGGCCCACGCCCTCCTCGTGCAGGGTCGCCTCCGCGAGGAGCTCCGCGGCGCGGGCCTCGGCGTCCTCCTGGCCGTGCCGGGCCGACTCCTCCGTCTCGGCGAACGCCCGCCGCGCCTCGGCAAGACGCCCCTCGGCCCGCGCCAGGCGCTCCGCGTCCCGCGCGTCCGCCGCGGCCTCCTGCCCGGCGATCTCCCGCTCGGCCTCGTCCCGCCGCTCGGCGTGGCCCTTCTCCTGACCGGCGAGGGTCGCCCGGGTCCGCTCCCGCACCTCGTCCAGCGCCGCGAGCGCTTCCTCGCGCCACGCCTTCGCCTCGTCACGTGCGGCGGCGCGGGCCCCGTCGGCCGTGGCCCGGTCGGCGCTCAGCCGCTCGTCGGCCCACTGCTCGGCCTCGGCCAGTACGACGTCGGCCGCGGCGCGGGCCGCCTCGCGCGTCTCCCGCGCACCGGCCTCGGCGTCCGCCGTGATCCGCCGGACGGAATCGGCGGCAGACGCCCGTACCCCGTCCGCCTCCTCCTCGGCGAGGGCGAGGATCTCGCGGGCGCGGTCACCGAGGGACTCGTACGTCTGGGGGGCGAGCTGGCTCACGGCCAGGCGCAGCCGCTGCGCCTCGGCCTCCAGCTCCTCGACCTGGGCGGCCAGGAGGGCGGCGCGCTCGCGGGCGTCGTCGCGGGCCCCGGACAGCTCGGCGGCCAGCGCGTCCACCGGCCCGGGACGGTAGCCACGGCCCCGTCCCGAGACGAAGCCATGGGGCGACACCGACGTACCGCTGCTCATCCTTGATTCCCCTCTTAGCCGCTTCGGCTCTCCTACCCAGCACTCGATCGAGCCGAAGCGCTCAAAACAAGACACTCCACCCAACCCACTCGACAAGGATGCGCCAAATATGGCCGAAAGTCGGAATCGGGAGCCCGGGGAGCGAGGCAGCTCACACCCTGCCCCGTCCGTGAAGACGCACAGAGAAAGAGGGCCCACAGAGAAAGAGGAGAGGCGCGCGACCGATACGGTCGCGCGCCTCTCCTCGACTTCTCTGCTGCCGACGGGCTACAGCAGGCCGTCCCACATCTGCTCGAGCAGCACCGACCACCAGCCCTCCGGCGACGCGAGCGCCGCCGGGTCGACGGCAGCCAGCTGCGCCTGGAAGTCGACGGTCCAGCGGCCCGCCTGCTCCTGGTTGAGCCCGAACCGCAGCGGCCACATCCGGCCGAGCACCGCGAGACTGCGCGCGAACTCGGGCAGGCCCGTGTTCACGAACTGCGGCGGCACCGGCGCACCGCCGGGACCCGCCTCCACCGGCACGGCCACGATGTTCGCCGTGCCGTACTGGACGCAGATCGCCCGCCCGAAGTCACTGCCCATCACGAGGTACGAACCCGCGTCCGCCGCGGGCTGCACCCCCCGCTCCTGCGCCAGCTCGGCGAGCGTCGGCACCGGACGGCCCGGCTGAGCCTGCGCCCAGAAGAACGGCCCGAAGTCGGCCGGCAGCCCCGCCACGACAAGGGTGTGCGCCACGAGGTCCGGCACGCCCTGACGGGAGACGGCCCGCTGGTCGAACCGGAACACCCCGGGACCGAACGCAGCGGCCAGCTCCTGCCCGACCGCCTCCGGCGGAACCGGCGGCATCGGCTGCGCGGGCGGCAGCGGCGCACGCACCGGCGCGAGCCGCGCCGGACCGTCCGCCACCTGGTGCAACTCGCCCTGGTGCGCGATCAGTTGCTGCATGCCCTGCTGGCGCGACGCGTGGTCCCTGCCGTACGGGGCGATGGACGTGATCCTGGCCTGCGGCCACTGCTCACGGATCATGCGGGCGCAGTACGCGCCCGGCAGCTCGCAGGACTCCAGCTCCGTGTGCAGCTCCAGAACCTGGTCCGGCGGGACGTTCATGCCGCGCAGCTCATGGAAGATCTGCCACTCCGGGTGCGGCGTACCGGGCGCCGAGCGGCGGATCAGCTGCTGCTCGGAACCGTCGGGCGCGCGGTAGCGCAGCACGGCCTGGTAGCCGGGCCCGACGGTCGGCTGACCGGTGGGCTGCGGATACCCGTACGAGGCCGGGGGCGGACCACCCGGAACCTGCTGCCCGGGCACGGGCGGCGGCATCGGCATGCCGCCCGGCGCCTGCGGCGGCGCGGGAGGAGGCATACCGGGACCGACCTGACCGGGACCGGCCAGCATCGTCGCGGCGTGATGAACACCGCCACCGGGAGCCCCGGGCGCACCAGGTGCACCGGGCACGCCGGGCGCCGCCGGCGGGGGCGGCGTGCCGGGACCGGCCGGACCCGGCTGGGCCAGCATGGTCGCGGCATGGTGCACACCACCGGGCGGCGTACCCCCGGGGGCGCCGGGCGGACCGGGAGGCTGCGGCACACCGGGAGTTCCGGGGGCGCCGGGCGGCTTGGGGGCACCCGCACCGGGCACGCCGGGCGGACCGGGCGGCTTGGGAGCCCCCGGAGTGCCGGGCGCGCCGGGCGGCTTGGGCGCGCCGGGGCCACCCATGCTCGGGTCGGCCAGCATCGTCGCGGCGTGGTGCACACCGCCGGGCGGCGTACCACCCGGAGCGGGCGGGGCCTCGGGCCCGTCGGGACCGAGCTGCGAAACGAGCTGCGTCGGAACGTAGCCGCCCGCCGGGGTACCCGGAGCGCCGGGCCCCGAGGGCCGCGCGCCGGGAGTGCCCGGGGCACCCGGCGGCGGCGGAGTTGTCACGCCACCACCGCGCGCACCGCGGGGCGGACCCTGCGCCTTGCTGGTCGCGGCGTCGGCGATGTCGCCGGCCCCGGGCGCGAGCGGCCGCCCGGCCGCGTCCTGCCCGGCCGCCGGCGGCGGAGTCTGCTGCGCACCCGGACCCTGCGGATAGCCGTACGCGTCAGGAGCACCCGGCGGCGGAGTCTGCTGCCGGCCCGGCCCCTGCGGGTAGCCGTAGTTCGGCACGGCGCCGGGCGGCGGTGTCTGCTGCACACCGGGACCCTGCGGGTAGCCGTACGTGGGCGGCGGAGTCTGCCCGCCCTGCGAACTCCCTTGCGCCTGCGGCACGTCGGGCGCAGGCGGAGTGCCCGGCCCCTGCGGGTAGCCGTAGTTCGGCGGGGCGCCGGGCGGCGGAGTCTGCTGCGCGCCGGGACCCTGCGGGTAGCCGTACGCGTCAGGAGCGCCCGGCGTCGCGGTGCCCGGAGCGGCGGGAGCCTGCCCGTCGAACGCCGGGGCCACCGACGTGCGCGGGAGCCGGCTGCCGCCCGACATCAGCGCCGTCTTGGCTTCAGGAGAGGCGGTCGGCGCAGGCACGTCGCCCTCGTCCACCAGCGGCGGCGCGAACACCGTCGCCGGAGGCGCGACCGAGCGGTCCTCCTCCTCGTCCGCGTTCGTGTCCGTACCGGCCCACGGAGTCGCCCCGGAAGGCGCCCCGGGCGAAGCGGGCCACGGCGTCGCGCCACTGCCCGCGTCGGCGGCCACCGGCGCCGGGGCGGCCGGCCCAGGCACGGACGCACCCGAACCCGAACCGGAGACGGCACCCGAACCCGTACCGGAGACGGCACCCGAACCCGTACCGGACACGGCACCGGAACCGGCACCCGAACCCGAACCAGCACCAGCACCAGCACCAGCCCCGGAAGACGCGCCGGACCCGCCGGCCGAAGACGCATCCCCCCGCCGATCCGGAATACCCAGCTTGTCCGCCGCCTCCTGGAGCCACTCCGGAGGGCTCAACAGGAACGACGTCTGATTCAGATCCACCCGCTCCGGCGGCGCGTCCGACGGCTCCGGCGAAGCCTCCGGCAGCCCGTACTCCTCCTCGTACCGCCGGATCACCTCACCCACCGGCAGCCCCGGCCACAGCGAAGCGTCCCCGCTGTCACGCGCGATGACGAGCCGCTGGCGCCCGCCGTCGGACACCGGACCACCCTCGCGGTCCTCCGCCCACACCACGAACCCCAGCTCGAACTCCCGCACCCGCACCTCACGGTGCTGATAGCCGGGCACATCCCCGTTGATCCACTCTTCGGCGCGCTCCTGCGCCTGCGCGAACGTCACCATCGGACACTCACCCCTCGTCCGGAACAGCCGAAGCAGCCGGCACGGCGGCGCCAGAGGCGTCGACCGCACTCGCGAAACCGCCGTCCACCATCAGGTTCGCCACCGTCTCCAGCTCCGGCGGATTGCCCGCGAGCCGGGCCAGGAACGCGTCGAAGTCGTCACCGCACGGCAGCAGCAGACGCTCCACCCGCTCGGCGACCGACCACCCGGCCGTGTCCCCGCTGTCCCGCGCGTCGTCATACGCGCAGAACCACACCGAACCCGCCCGGTCACCCTTGACCTTCACGGCGAGAATGCCGCCCTGCACGAACCCGACACCCAGATAGTCCTTGGTCAGGTGATCACGCAGGCACTTGTTCACGTACACCAGATCGTTGACCGCGGCCTCGTCCCGCACCGTGAAGAACGGCTGGTCCACCAGAAGCCCCAGCTCGGCGTCCAGCGCCGCCCCCACCGGAGCGCACCCGCCCGCCGCCTTCAAGAACGCCCGGTACGCACCCGGCAACCGGTACCCCAGGTCCTCCTCGACACCCAGGACCTGCTGCTCGGTCACCGCCACCGACGACTTCGGCAGCCCGAAATGCGCCGGCCGCGTCTCCTGCAACGGACGCGTCCCCCGCTTGCCGTGATCCACCGCAGCCGTCGCGAGACCACCGTGATGCCGCAACAGCGCCTTCACCTCGACCGGCACCAACTCCATGCGACGACTGCCCGGCACGTGATGCCAGGTCCAGCCGTGCGGCGTCGCCACCGGCACGATCGTGTCCCACAAGTCATGCCCGGCCGCGGCCAACGCCGCGTTCGCCGACACATAGTCCGTCAACCGCAGCTCATCGACCCCGAACCCCTCCGGGGGCTCGGCGATCTCCGCCGCGGCACGCGCGTAGGCCGAAAAATCCGGATAGCCGTTCCCGTCGATCCGTACGCCCCTGGGATGGCGCGCAGCACGGACCGGGTCCGGGAAGTGCACGACCTGCCCGGCGTAGGCCGCGTTCGGCGGCGCGGCTTGCTGCCCGAGCCGACCTGTCGTCATGGCGGTTGCCCCCTGCGGCACTGTTATGGATCGCGGATAGCGACAGCCTATGCGGTTGTACGACACCGGTCACCGGCCCTCCGGTTCCATGACCAGCAGTCACCCCACCGTGACGATGAGCCCACGCTCCCGCGTGTCGCCGCGCCCCAGCTTCCGCACCACCGGCCGCATTTGGCAGTCTGTGCACGCAACCCGGGGGATTGCAGGAGGGGAAGCACCACATGCAGAGCAGCACCGCACCGTCATCCGACACAGCCGTCGTACCGGCCCAGGAGCCCGACACCGGGCACCCGGCCACCGCCGACGGCACCTCCGGCGACCCACGCGTCGGCTGGAGCAGCGCCGACGACGCGCCCGCCCCGGCCCTGCGCCACCGCCGCGACGGCATCCTGCCCACCGTCGCCGCCGCCCTCTCCGTCCGCGGCACCACACTGACCAGCACCGCCGCCCGCGGCGAACACGCCCCCGCCCT
Source organism: Streptomyces sp. NBC_01003 (assembly GCF_045162695.1). Lineage (NCBI taxonomy): Bacteria > Bacillati > Actinomycetota > Actinomycetes > Kitasatosporales > Streptomycetaceae > Streptomyces > Streptomyces sp. NBC_01003. Next base: position 5,944,900 of record NZ_CP108707.1, on the reverse strand, counting down.
GCACCCACTCGTCCAGGACTTCCTCGACACCCTCACCAGCGCCCAGCGCGACCGCTTCACCGGACGCTGCGCCGAAACGATCCTCATCTCCCGCCACCTCACGGCCGCCGACGAGGAACGCTCCAAACGAGCCCGCCGCAAACCCATGACCAACGGCGAAGCCCGCAAAGCCCTCAAACACGCCAAACTCACCACCCGCCGCATCCGCGAGGACGGCGACCCCCTGCACGGCGGCTTCGCCCGCCCCTGCCGCGCCTGCGCCGCGCTCACCGCCCACTTCGGCGTCCACGTCGTGGACCCGGCCACGGACACCACCGGCTGACCGGCACCAGAACACCCACGCACCACCGCAGGCAGCAGCAGAACAGGACGAGGCCACCCCACATGACCGCCGACCGCACCCGCTTCACCGCACCCGTCGACGCCGCACTGCGCGCCGCCGGCTGGCAGCCCGGCCGCTGGGACATCAAACAGGCCGAATTCTGGGCCGACGCCCTGCGCACCCACGTATCCCCCGCAGGCCACCGCCACACCGTCTTCCCCGCCGCCGTCGAGGCCTGGGCCGAATTCGGCGGACTCCACCTCACCCCACAGGGCCCCGGCCGCCAGATAGCACCCGCCCAGCCCCACCTCGACCCACTCCACGGCCTCCACATGGCCCGCACCCTCGGCGACCTCGGCCGCGCCCTCGACACCGAGGTCTGCCCCCTCGGCGCCGAATCCGGCTCCGAAGCCCTCCTCGCCATCGACACCGAAGGCCGCGTCTACGCCCTCGACCACAGCGGCGACTGGTACCTCGGCCCCGACATCGACCACGCCCTGGAAACCCTCATCAACGGCACCCGGCCCACCCGCCTGACCGCCTAGAGCACCGGCGCACAACGGCAAACGCCCCCGGGCCCCACCGGCCGCCACGCACGTACGAGACACAAGAGGATGTACCGGGATGTGCGCGCGGAGCCGCCGGCACCACACGCGGGTGACCGGCCCGGTGACGACACCCCGCAGAACAGCGAGCACGCACATCCCGGCGCGGCCCCGCCACGCCCACGCTGGCGCGAACCACCGGCAGCCTCGCCCCACCGCAAGCGCTAAGCCGCAGGCAACACCGCAGACACCCGATACCCACCCGCATCCGTCGGCCCGCACACGAACACGCCACCCAGGCCCGTCACCCGCTCCTTCATGCCGACCAGCCCGTTCCCCCCACTCGGCAGCCGCACACCCGCCGCCGAATCCACATCCGGCGGCTCGTTCTCCACCTGCATCGCGAACTCCGACACCCGGTGAGCCAGGCGCACATACGTCTTCGCACCCGCCGCATGCTTGTGCACGTTCGTCAGCGCCTCCTGCACCACCCGGTACGCCGTCTGCTCCACCGCCGCCACATACGACCGCGAATCACCCTCGACCAGCAGCTCCACCACCATGCCCGCCGCCCGCGACTGACCCACCAGCTCATCCAGATCACCCAGAGACGGCCCGTCCTCCTCATCGACAGCCCGCGACGCCGCGGCCGCAGCCGCCACACCCACCGCCGCCAACGGCACCCCCGCACCAGGCTCACGCCCACCGCCACCCGACCGCATCACCCCGAGCATCTCCCGCAACTCGGTCAACGCCTGCCGGCCCATATCCCCCACCAGCGCCGCGTTCTTCACGGCCTTCTCCGGATCCTTACGGGCCACCGCCTGCAACGCCGCCGCATGCACCACCATCAGACTCACCCGGTGCGCCACCACGTCATGCATCTCCCGAGCGATCCGCGTCCGCTCCTCACCCCGCGCCCACTCGGCCCGCTCCTCCGCCCGCTCAGCAAGCAACTGAAGCTCCCGCTCCAGCGAATCCGCCCGCTCCCGCAGACTCTCCATGAGACGCCGCCGCGCACCGACATAAAGCCCCAGCAGCAACGGCGGAGCCGTCACCCCCAACGACGTCGTGATGGCGACGAACGGAACGAACCAGTCCCCCACCCGCACGAGATTCCCGTGCCCCACGTCCTGCTGCGCCCGCACCACCGACACGATCAGCGTCCCGACGAACGACATCCCCGCCAGAGCACCGATGATCCGCCGCGGCATCTCGGACGCGGCCAGCGTGTACAGACCCACCACGCTCAGCAGCACACCCATCCGGGCCGGAGTCACCGCGACCCCGATCAGCACCACCGCGATCGGCCACCGCCGCCGCAGCACCAGCATCGCCCCGGCAAGCACCCCGAAAACAACACCCACGGCCGCCGGCACCCCGGCGTCCCGCGCGAACCCGACCCCCTCCACCCCGCACTCCACCGCCGACGCGACGGCCAGCCCAACATCGAGCACGGCACTACGCCGCCGCTCCCACCACCACGGCCCCCCGGCCGTCCGGTGCATTTCCCCCGTCGTGGTCATGCCGTCCAGCCTACGGGCGGGGAGTGCCCCTTTTCCGGTGAGTTTCCGCGACAGCCCTCTGCCACGGGCACCAATCGAACAGAAGCGAAACCAGCCGGTATCCCTCGAACTGTTGGTCCATATGCAAATACGACCCACCCGCCCCCATCCCGAACGAGCCTGTGCCTATGACACAGACCACAGGCAAATACACGGACTTCGAGGGACTGCGGGAGCGGGCGGTCGCGCTGCGGCGGGAGGGGCTAAGCCGCCGCCAGATCCGGGACCGCCTCTTCATCGACAACAACGACATCCTGAACCGATTGCTCGATGGTGAGCCCGCGCCGGAATGGACGAAGCGCCCCAACGCAAAGGACGACCTACGGGACCGGGCACGGGAGCTACGGCTCCAGGGATGGACGTACGACCAGATCCAGGTCGAGCTCGGATGCTCGAAGGGTTCGATCTCGCTCTGGGTACGGGATCTGCCGAAGCCGGAACGCAAGCGCACTCGTGAGGAGGCTTCGGCGATCGCGAGGCGCGGCTGGGAAGCCACCCTCCAGCGCCGGGAAGCAGGACGCCAGCAGACCAGGCAGGCGGCGGCCGACGAGGTCGGGACCCTGTCCGACCGCGAGCTGTTCCTGGTGGGAGTCGGGCTCTACTGGTCCGAGGGCTCGAAGGCGAAGGCCTATCGCCGCCAGGAAAGAGTCGACTTCGTCAACAGCGATCCGGACATGATCCAGGTCTACCTGGCGTGGCTCCGCCTCCTTGGAGTCAACCCGGAGCGACTGAGGTTCCACGTACAGATCCACGAGACCGCCGACATCGCGACGGCCGAGAAGTTCTGGGCCACCCTGGTCGGCGCCGACCCCTCGCAGTTCGGCAAGACCTCACTCAAAAAGCACAACCCGAAGACCAACCGCAAGCGTGTGGGCGCGGACTATCACGGCTGCTTGCTCGTGCGCGTTCTCCAGGGGGCCGATCTGTACCGTCGCATTGAAGGCTGGTGGTACGGCATAGTGTTGTCCGCGCGCGGTACGGATCGTCAGATTCGGACATAGCGGACGAACCATCCCGGGTCGTCTAATGGCAGGACAAATGGTTTTGGTCCATTGAATGAGGGTTCGATTCCTTCCCCGGGAGCACAGGTGAGGCGGGGCCCGACCACCAGGTCGGGCCCCGCCCCCATTTCCGCCCCACAACGCCCCGGTATCCTGCGGATGTCCCCCCATGAAGCATCCGAAGCCGAAGGGCACACCCGTGAGCGCCAACAGCCCCCGCCCGGCCGCCGTCGTCGTTCTTGCAGCGGGTGAGGGCACCCGTATGAAGTCGGCCACACCCAAAGTCCTGCATGAGATCAGTGGGCGCTCGCTCGTCGGGCATGTGCTCGCCGCCGCGCGGGAGTTGAGCCCCGAGAACCTGGTCGTCGTCGTGGGTCACGAGCGGGACCGGGTGCGTGAGCACCTCGCCGGGATCGATCCGGACGCCCGTACCGCCGTGCAGGAGCAGCAGAACGGTACGGGGCATGCCGTGCGTATGGGGCTCGAGGAGCTCGGTGGCGCTGTCGACGGCACGGTGATCGTGGTGTGCGGTGACACTCCGCTGCTGACGGGCGAGACGCTGAAGCATCTGTCGGCGACGCACACCGGTGACGGGAACGCCGTGACGGTGCTGACGGCCGAGGTTCCGGATGCGACCGGTTACGGCCGGATCGTGCGGGACGGGGCGTCGGGTGAGGTGACGGCGATCGTCGAGCACAAGGACGCGAGTGAGTCGCAGCATGCGATTCGTGAGATCAACTCGGGTGTGTTCGCGTTCGACGGTGCGTTGCTGGCGGATGCGCTGGGCAAGGTGCGTACGGACAACAGTCAGGGCGAGGAGTACCTCACGGACGTGCTCGGCATCCTGCGGGAGGCGGGCCATCGCGTGGGTGCCTCGGTCGCCGCCGACCACCGTGAGATCGCGGGTATCAACAACCGTGTGCAGTTGGCCGAGGCGCGTCGCACGCTGAACGACCGGCTCCTGGAGCGGGCGATGCTGGCGGGTGTGACGATCGTGGATCCGGCGTCGACGTGGGTCGATGTGACGGTGGGCTTCGAGCGGGACGCGATCGTGCATCCGGGTACGCAGCTGCTGGGTGCGTCGTGGCTGGGTGAGGGTGCCGAGGTGGGTCCGAACTCGCGGCTGACGGACACGCGGGTGGGTGCGGGGGCGCGGGTCGACAACACGGTGGCGGATGGCGCGGAGGTGGGCGAGGGGGCGTCGGTCGGCCCGTTCGCGTATCTGCGCCCCGGTACCCGCCTGGGTCTCAGGGCCAAGATCGGTACGTACGTCGAGACGAAGAACTCGACGATCGGCGAGGGCACGAAGGTCCCGCATCTCTCTTACGTCGGTGACGCGACGATCGGTGACTACACGAACATCGGTGCTGCGAGCGTCTTTGTGAACTACGACGGCGAGGCCAAGCACCACACGACGGTCGGGTCGCATTGCAAGACGGGTTCGGACAACATGTTTGTGGCACCTGTCACGGTCGGGGACGGTGCGTACACCGCTGCGGGGTCGGTGATCACGAAGGATGTGCCGGCGGGTTCGTTGGCCGTGGCCCGTGGCCAGCAGCGGAATATCGAGGGTTGGGTGGCCCGTAAGCGTCCGGGGAGTGCGGCTGCGAAGGCGGCTGAGGAGGCGTCCCGGGGGGCCGGCAGCGAAGGCTGACCGGAAACAGGTGCGTCCGACACGGCGTACCGTGATAGGTGCACACGATTCGGCTGCCTCGCTGCTAATGGGACGAGCGGGCGCAGCGGCGGAAGAACGCGTCTGAGGAGACAAGTGCTGTGAGCGGGATCAAGACGACCGGCGAGAAGAAACTGATGCTCTTCTCCGGCCGCGCCCACCCCGAGCTTGCCGAGGAGGTCGCGCACGCTCTCGGTGTCGGGATCGTTCCGACCAAGGCATTCGACTTCGCCAATGGCGAGATCTATGTCCGCTATCAGGAGTCCGCTCGCGGTGCCGACTGCTTCCTGATTCAGAGCCACACGGCTCCGATCAATAAGTGGATCATGGAGCAGCTCATCATGATCGATGCGCTGAAGCGTGCGTCGGCCCGCTCCATCACGGTGATCGTGCCGTTCTACGGTTACGCCCGTCAGGACAAGAAGCACCGTGGACGTGAACCGATTTCGGCGCGTCTGGTGGCCGACCTGATGAAGACGGCGGGTGCGGACCGCATTCTGACGGTCGATCTGCACACGGACCAGATCCAGGGCTTCTTCGACGGCCCGGTGGACCACCTGTTCGCGCTGCCGATCCTGGCGGACTACGTGGGGGCGAAGGTCGACCGCGCCAAGCTCACGGTGGTGTCTCCGGACGCCGGCCGTGTGCGTGTGGCGGACCGCTGGTGCGACCGTCTCGGCGCGCCGCTGGCGATCGTGCACAAGCGTCGTGACAAGGACGTGGCGAACCAGGTCACCGTGCACGAGGTCGTCGGTGATGTGAAGGGGCGCGTGTGTGTCCTGGTCGACGACATGATCGACACGGGTGGCACGATCTGTGCCGCGGCGGACGCGTTGTTCGCGCATGGTGCGGAGGACGTCATTGTGACGGCGACGCACGGTGTGCTTTCGGGTCCGGCGGCGGATCGTCTGAAGAACTCGAAGGTGAGCGAGTTCGTGTTCACGGACACGCTGCCGACGCCTGGTGAGCTGGAGCTGGACAAGATCACGGTGCTGTCGATCGCGCCGACGATCGCGCGTGCGGTGCGTGAGGTCTTCGAGGACGGTTCGGTGACGAGCCTGTTCGAGGAGCAGGCGTAGTCGCTCTGAGGGCTCTGGGGCTCTTCTAGATCGATTTTGGGGCGGCCTTCCCGCCGGGTAGACTCACGGAGTTGCTCGGCGAGGGAGGCCGCACTGTTATGTGCGGCGGTCCGTTATCGACGCGCTCTTCGTAGCAGGCCCGTTCGTGGCCGGGTGACCGCCCCCAAGCTCTCGACTTCGCTCGAGCAGGGGGGACCCCCATCCCCTTCTTCTACGAGGAGTGCACATGGCTGAGATCAAGCTTGCCGCCGAGATCCGTACCGAGTTCGGCAAGGGTGCTGCCCGCGCCGTCCGCCGTGAGAACAAGGTTCCCGGTGTCATCTACGGTCACGGCGCCGAGCCGGTTCACGTGACGCTGCCGGGCCACGAGCTGCTGCTCGCCCTGCGTACCGCGAACGTCCTGCTGTCCCTGGACATCGACGGCAAGACCGAGCTGGCGATCCCGAAGGCCGTCCAGCGTGACGCGATCAAGGGTTACCTGGTCCACGTCGACCTGCTGACCGTCAAGAAGGGCGAGAAGGTCACGGTCGAGGTTGCGGTCGAGACCGAGGGCGACCTGGCTCCGGGCAGCTTCCTCGTCGAGAACGTGCTGAACACGCTCTCCGTCGAGACCGAGGCCACGCACATCCCGACCTCCGTCACCGTGTCCATCGCGGGCCTGGAGGGCGGCGACGCCATCCACGCCAAGGACGTCACGCTGCCGGCCGGTACGACCCTGGTCACGGACCCCGACGCGGTCGTCATCCAGATCCTGGCCGCGCAGGCCGAGGAGCCGGCTGCGGAGACCGCCGAGGCCGAGGGCGCCGAGGCCTGAGCCGTACGCTCTGCTTGACGGGGTGGCGGGCCACTGCGGCCCGCCACCCCGTTTTTTCATGTTCGTGTCCGTCTGTTGTACGTGAGGAGACGCGGTCCCGATGACGACCGATGCCACTGCCCCCTGGCTCATCGTGGGTCTCGGGAACCCCGGGCCCGAGTACGCGATGAACCGGCACAACGTGGGCTTCATGGTGGCCGATCTGCTCGCGGAGCGGATCGGCGGCAAGTTCAAGCGGGCCGGGAAGGCTCAGGCGCAGGTGCTCGAGGGGCGGATCGGTGCGCCGGGTCCGCAGAACCGCCGGGTGATCCTGGCGAAGCCGATGTCGTTCATGAATGTGTCGGGTGGTCCGGTGACGGGTCTGCGGGATTTCTACAAGGTGCCGGTCGGCAACATCGTGGCGATCCATGACGAGCTGGACATCGACTACGGGACGATGCGGCTGAAGCTGGGCGGTGGCGACAACGGGCACAACGGTCTGAAGTCGATCACGAAGTCGATGGGTGCGGACTATCACCGGGTGCGGTTCGGGATCGGGCGTCCGCCGGGGCGTATGCAGGTGGCGGACTTCGTTCTGAAGGACTTCTCGTCGACGGAGCGCAAGGAGCTGGACTACCTGGTGGACCGGGCGGCGGACTCGGTGGAGTGTCTGGTCACGGAGGGTCTGGAGCGGGCGCAGAGCGCGTACAACTCCTGACCTGTCGAGTGAGTTGACCGGGCATCTCGGCAGGTCACGGGCATCTCGACCGGGACCTGCCCGCTTTTCTTGACTCTTCGCGGGGCCATGGCCAAGGATCGCCGCCATGCTCTCGTACACCCGGCGGGCCGCGATGGCCATCGTGGCCCTGTTGATCCTGATCGCGGGCGTCCGGGCGTCCTGGGCGTCGGCGCAGCACGTGATGCTCAGCAAGGGCCGTGAGCGCGGCACGATGACGGTGACGCGGTGCACCGACGACACGTGCACCGGCCCTTACGCCCCTCTGTCGCCGGGTTCGCAGCCCCGCGCCCGTGTCGTCATCGACCGGTCGATCACGGAGAAGAAGGGCGCGCGTATCCCCGTGGTGGTGAAGCCTGGCACGGGCGAGGTGGTGCGCACGGGGGCTGCGGGGTTCTTCCACGCGTGGGTCCCGCTGGGCGGTGCGTTGCTGCTGGCCGCGGTGGTGATCGCGGGCGGGCTGCGTCGCAAGAGGCTGGCGTGGATCTCGGCGTGCGTCGGCGGGGTGCTCCTGACGGCGTCGTTCGTGGCGCTCTCGTTCTGACGGCGTGAAGGCTCGTACCGCCCGCGAGGGCCCGGGTTTCTCCGATCGTTATGCGTGACTTTTCCGGCATGGCGCTACAGACAGCACACACGGGGCGAACTTTGGCTTGACGGGGTGTCACGGCCACAGGAATCTGAGCGCCTATCTCTCAGGCCCCCCACAGGCTTTCCTGTCACTCGCATCTCATCCGAAGATGGACGGCCCATGCGCACCCTCACATCCGCAGGCGCGATCGCAGTGGCGGCTTCCGCCGCGCTGCTGCTCACCCCTTCCGCATACGCCACCGGCGCCCACGGCGACAACGGCACCGTGAAGATCCACGATGCCACGACCGGGGACGAACTCCGCAAGAACGAGCCCCACGTCTGCACCTTCTACCTCGACGCCTTCGGTTTCGACGACGGCCAGGCGGTCGACTGGCACATCGAGGCCTGGGCGCCGACCGCCGACGCGAAGGGCGAGACGGTCAAGTCCGGTTCGCTGACGCTCGGTTCGGACGGACACGGCCGCACCGACGATCTGTCGCTGCCCGACGGGCACTACAAGCTGTTCTGGAACTTCGACGGCGAGCACGGCTCGGCCAAGCACAAGGTGTTCTGGACGGACTGCTCCTCGGACAACGGCAACGAGAACCCGGGCGGCAAGCCGTCCGCGTCCCCGGCCGAGAGCACGACGGCGCAGCCCAGCGCGTCCGCGTCGGGCTCCGCGTCGCCGGGTGCGGTCGAGCCCGCGTCGACGGCCCCGTCGTCGCAGGCGTCCTCGAAGCCGTCCTCTCAGACGGGCGGCGATCTGGCGGAGACCGGCAGCAGCGCGCCCGTCGGCCTGCTGGCCACGGTCGCCGCATTGCTGGTGGCGGCCGGTGGCGCGCTGCTCGTGCGGCGTCGCAGGGCGGCCGGCCGGCAGAGCTGAGCGGCCCGCCTCGCGCCGGTTGTCCGTAGCGGATGAAAGCCCTGAAGGGCGCCTCCCGTCGGGAGGCGCCCTTCAGGCTTTCGTCGTCGTGCGGGACCGGATCAGCCGGTGTTGCGCAGGCCCGCCGCGACGCCGTTGACGGTGAGCAGGAGTGCCCGTCCGAGCAGCGGGTCCGGCTCGTTGCCGGCGGCCGCGTCGTCGCGCTGGCGCTTGAGCAGGGCCACCTGGAGGTACGAGATCGGGTCCAGGTAGGCGTCACGGATCGAGAAGGTCTGCTGGAGCACCGGCTGTGTGTCCAGGAGTTCCTGGCCGCCGGTGATGCGCAGTACCTCTCGGACGGTCAGCTCGTGCTCGGCCTCGATGTCGGCGAAGACGTGCTTCAGCTCGTCGGGGACGAGCGTGTCGACGTAGTGCCGCGCGATCCGCAGGTCCGTCTTGGCGAGGGTCATCTCGACGTTCGACAGGAAGTTGCGGAAGAAGTGCCAGTGCTCGCTCATCTCGTCGAGCACGGTGCCGAGGCCGGCCTCGCGCAGTGCCTTGAGGCCGGAGCCGACGCCGAACCAGCCGGGCACGATCTGCCGCGACTGGGTCCAGCCGAACACCCACGGGATGGCGCGCAGGCCGTCGAGCGAGACGCCCGAGCCGGGGCGGCGGGAGGGCCGCGAGCCCAGGTGCAGGTCGGCGAGCTGGTCCACCGGGGTGGAGGCGAGGAAGTACGTCGGCAGGTCCGGGTCCTCGACCAGCTTGCGGTACGCGGCGTGCGCGGCGTCGGAGACGACGTCCATGGCCGCGTCCCAGCGGGCGAGGGCCTCGTCGGACTGGCGGGGCGCGGTGTGCAGCGCGGACGCCTGGAGGGTGGCGGCGACGGTCAGTTCGAGGTTCTCGCGGGCCAGGGACGGCACGAGGTACTTGTCGGAGATGACCTCGCCCTGCTCGGTCACCTTGATCTCGCCCTCGAGGGTGCCCCACGGCTGGGCGAGGATCGCGTCGTGCGAGGGGCCGCCGCCGCGGCCGACGGTGCCTCCGCGGCCGTGGAAGAGGCGCAGGCGCACGCCGTAGCGGTGGGCGACGTCGCGCAGCCGGCGCTGGGCGCGGTGGATCTCCCACTGGGAGGTGGTGATGCCGCCGAACTTGGAGGAGTCCGAGTAGCCGAGCATGACTTCCTGGACGTCGCCGCGCAGGGCGACGAGGCGCCGGTAGGACGGGTCGGCGAGCATCTCGTCGAGGATGACGTCGGCGGCGCGCAGCTCGTCGGTGGTCTCCAGGAGCGGCACGATGCCGATCTTGGCCCAGCCGCCGTGCAGGTCGATGAGTCCGGCCTCGCGGGCGAGGACGGCGGCGGCGAACACGTCGTCGGCGCCCTGGCACATCGAGATGATGTACGACTCGATGACCTCGGGTCCGAAGACGTCGAGGGCGCGCTTGACGGTGTGGAAGACGCCGAGGGTCTTCTCGCCCGCGGCGTCGAGGGGGGCGGGCGAGGGGGCGAGCGGCCTGCGGGACCTGAGCTCCTTGGCGAGGAGCTTCTGGCGGTACTCGCGGGGCATGTCGGCGTAGCGCCAGGACTCCTCGCCGAGCCGGTCGAAGAGCTGGCCGAGCGCGTGGTGGTGGGCGTCGGCGTGCTCGCGTACGTCCATGGTGGCGAGCTGGAGGCCGAACGCGGCGAGCGTGCGGATGGTGCGGTTCATCCGGCCGTCGGCGAACAGGGCGCCGCGGTGCTCGCGCAGGGACGTCTGGATGAGCGTGAGGTCGTGGAGGAGCTCGCCGGTGCCGAGGTAATCGCGGCCGTCCACGTGCGCGGTGCCCCTGGCGAGGCGCTCCTTGGTGTTCTCCAGCTTCTGCCGGATGCAGGTGGCCTTGAGCCGGTAGGGCTCTTCGGAGTTGAGGCGCTTGTAGCGGGGGCTGATCTCCGGGAGGCGCTCCAGGTCGTTCTGGAGGGAGGTGAGGAGTTCCTCGGTGGCGCCGGTGTAGCGGATCGAGTTCGACAGGAAGCCGCGCAGCTCGTCGATGAGCTCCAGGGCGTCGTTGATGCCGTGCTCGTGCTGGAGGATCAGGACGTCCCAGGTGACGGCGGGTGTGACGTTCGGGTTGCCGTCGCGGTCGCCGCCGATCCAGGTGCCGAAGGTGAGGGGGCGGGTGGCGTCGGGCAGGGTGACGCCGACGCGCTGCAGTTCGGCGGTGAGGTCCTCTAGGACGTCACCGACGGCGCCGGCGTGCAGCTCGTCGAGGTAGTAGATCGCGTTGCGCGCCTCGTCGGTGGGCTCGGGGCGTACGACGCGCAGCTCGTCGGTCTGCCACACCAGGTCGATGTTCTCGGCGAGGCGGGTGTCGTAGCGGCGGCGGTCGGCCTCGATGACGGGGGTCTCGAGGAGCTCGGCGACGCGGCGCAGCTTGTTGAGGACGGAGCGCCGGGCGGCCTCGGTCGGGTGGGCGGTGAACACCGGCCGTACGTTCAGGTGCTGGACCGTTTCGCGCAGGTGCTCCGCGTCGGCGTCCTTGAGCCGGTCGGCGGTGCGGGCGAGGAGGCTGCCCTCGGCGGCGCGGCGGGCGCGCAGCTCGCGGCCACGGTGCACCTGCTCGGTCACGTTCGCCAGATGGAAGTACGTCGAGAAGGCGCGGACCAGCTTGGCCGCGGTCTCCAGTTCCGTGTCGCCGAGCAGGCGGGCGGCGGCCTCGCCGTCCTCCCGGGTGAGGCGGCGGACCTTCTCGACCAGTTCGAGGAGCTCGGGGCCCTCCTGGCGTACGAGCGTCTCGCCGAGGAGGTCGCCGAGTCGGCGGATGTCGGCGCGCAGCTCGGCGCTGGATGTGGCCTCACGGCTCTGGTCGTCGGCACTGCTCACAGGTGCGGCTCCTTGCAGTGTTGAAGCACGTCTGGGAGGGAAACCCGGGGAACCGGGTATGAATCCCGGGTGGAGATACAGAGCGGACCGCGCTGTCCGACCGTTTCCAAGGATAGGTGTCCGTCCGTGAGGGCCGTTTGCGGGCCTCTTGCCGCTCGCCTGCGCGCTGCCATACTTACGACGCCGTAGGTTACGGACGCGTAGTAAAAGTACCCAGCACGACTCCCCGGCTCTCGGCCCTCTCGCAACCCTCGACCCCCCAGGGGACGCCCCATGACACCAAGCCCCGATCTGATCGATGACGCCCCGGAGGCGTCGTCGGGCGATTCGAGCGGCGCTCCGCTGCCCTCCGCCACGCTCGGCGGTGAGCAGAAGCGTTCGCTGGAGCAGCTCGCGTTGCTGCTCTTCATCACCGTTCCGTTCCTGGCGCTGGTCGCGGCGGTGCCGCTGGCCTGGGGCTGGGGTGTGAGCTGGCTCGACCTCGGCCTCCTGGTGTTCTTCTACTACCTGGGCTGCCACGGCATCACGATCGGCTTCCACCGGTATTTCACGCACGGTTCCTTCAAGGCGAAGCGGCCGCTGCGGATCGCTCTGGCGGTCGCCGGCTCGATGGCGGTCGAAGGTCCTCTCGTGCGCTGGGTGGCGGATCACCGCAAGCACCACAAGTTCTCCGACGCGGAGGGTGACCCGCATTCGCCGTGGCGGTTCGGCGAGACGCTGCCCGCGCTGATGAAGGGCTTGTGGTGGGCGCATATCGGCTGGATGTTCGACGAGGAGCAGACTTCGCAGGAGAAGTACGCACCCGATCTGGTGAATGATCCGGCCATAAGGGCGATCTCGCGTCAGTTCATTTACTGGACGATGCTCTCGCTGGCTCTGCCGGCGCTGATCGGCGGCCTGGCGACGATGTCGTGGTGGGGCGCGTTCACGGGCTTCTTCTGGGGTTCGCTGGTGCGGGTGGCGCTGCTGCACCACGTCACGTGGTCGATCAACTCGATCTGTCACGCCGTCGGTAAGCGGCCCTTCAAGTCGCGTGACAAGTCCGGCAACGTGTGGTGGCTGGCCGTCCTGTCGTGCGGCGAGTCGTGGCACAACCTGCACCACGCGGACCCGACGTCGGCGCGGCACGGTGTGATGCGCGGCCAGGTGGACTCGTCCGCGCGGCTGATCCGCTGGTTCGAGCAGCTGGGCTGGGCGCGTGACGTGCGCTGGCCGTCGAAGGAGCGGATCGAGTCCCGCCGCAAGCCGCAGGCCGCTGACGCGGCATGATGGAGCCCGTGGCGACCGATCCGAACTCTGCGAGCCCAGCCGGCAACGACAAGCCCCGGCGCGCGCGCCGCACCCGGATGACCGGTGCGGAACGCCGCCAGCAGCTGCTCGAGATCGGTCGCACCCTCTTCGCCGCGAAGGGCTTCGAGGGCACGTCGGTGGAGGAGATCGCGGCGAAGGCCGGGGTCTCCAAGCCGGTGGTGTACGAGCACTTCGGCGGCAAGGAGGGCCTGTACGCGGTCGTCGTGGACCGTGAGATGCGCCAGCTCCTCGACATGGTGACCAGCTCCCTGACGGCCGGGCACCCGCGCGAACTGTGCGAGCAGGCCGCCTTCGCGCTCCTCGACTACATCGAGGAGTACACGGACGGCTTCCGCATCCTGGTCCGCGACTCCCCGATCCCGCAGTCCACGGGCTCGTTCGCCTCGCTGATCTCCGACATCGCGACGCAGGTCGAGGACATCCTGGGCCGTGAGTTCAAGAACCGCGGCTTCGACCCGAAGCTGGCGCCGCTGTACGCGCAGGCGCTGGTCGGCATGGTCGCGCTCACGGGCCAGTGGTGGCTGGACGCCCGTAAGCCGGAGAAGGCCGAGGTCGCGGCGCACCTGGTGAATCTGGCGTGGCACGGCCTGGACGGCATGGAGGCGAACCCGCACCTGATCGGGCGGCGCAAGGCTTAGACCACCTTGCGGTCCGGGACTTCGCCGTCACTTCTGGTAGCCGAGGATGGTCATCATCCCGGATTCGGAGTGGTACTGGTTGTGGCAGTGGAGCATCCACAGGCCCGGGTTGTCGGCGTTGAAGTCGACCACGAGTTTGCGGTGCGGTCGCACGTAGGCGGTGTCCTTGCGGGCTCCGCATGCGTCGATGCCACTGAGGGCGAAGGTATGGCCGTGCAGGTGCACGGGGTGCCACATGTCGGTGGTGTTGATGAGGGCCAGGCGGACCCGCTCATCCTTCCGGATAGGGCGGCGTTGCTCGATGGAGTAGGGCCGGTGATCGAAGCCCCAGTCGAATCTCCTCATGCCGCCGGTCAGCTTGATGCGCATCTCGCGGTCCGGTCGGCGGTCGCTGAGGGCTACGGAATCCTGGGGCACGAGGCGTGTGGCCGGCACGATCCGGCCGTCGAGCTCCTGCGGATGTACGCCGGGCCCGGGGGCGCCCCCGCTGCCGGTGCGCAGGACGGCCAGGGCCTTCGCGCCCTTACCCTCGGCCAACGCGACCAGCGGGAACACCCCGTCCTGCGCGGTGATCAGCACGTCGTAGCGTTCGGCCATACCGAGCAGCAACGCGTCCGTCTCCATGGGTTCGACCGGGTAGCCGTCGGTGTGCGTCACCGTCATCGTGTGGCCACCCAGTGCCACCCGGAAGGCCGTGTCGCCCCCGGCGTTGATGATGCGCAGCCGGACGCGGTCCCCGGGGCGGGCCCGGAAGACCGAAGGAGCCTGCGCGAGGCGGCCGTTGACCAGGTAGAACGGGTAGTCGACATTGCCGCCCACACTGTGCAGCAGACGGCTGCCGGAGTGCCGTAGGACGCGGTCGGGGCCGGCGGGCCTGCCGCGGCCCGAGGTGTGCGCGCCGCCGGACCTGTCGCGACCGGAACCGTCACCCTCGGCGCCCTCCCCCATGTCCATGCCCATTCGCGCGCTGCCGTGGTGCAGCTGTGCGAGCACGCCGTCCGGGGTGGAGCCGCCCACGCCGTCGACCCAGTCGTCGAGGACGACGACCCACTCCTTGTCGTAGGACAAGGGCTCACGGGGGTCCTCGACGATCAGCGGGGCGTACAGACCGCGGTCGAGTTGCAGTCCCGAGTGCGAGTGCATCCAGTACGTGCCCGGGTGCGTCACGGCGAAGCGGTAGTGGAAGTCCGCGCCGGGCTGGATCGAGTTCTGGGTCAGGCCCGGTACGCCGTCCATGTCGCAGCGCATACGGACGCCGTGCGAGTGCAGGGTCGTCGCCACGGGCAGGTGGTTGGCGAGCGTGAGATCGAGGACGTCGCCCGCGGTGATGCGGACCTCCCTGCCGGGCAGCGAGTCGCCGTACGCCCATGACCTGACGGTCGGCCCGCCGAGGTCGAGGGACGTCTCGGCGGCGGTGAGCGTGTACCTGCGGAGGGGGCCGGACCCGCGGGCCCGCTCGGCAGCGAGAACCTCGGGATCGGACGGGTTCACGTATCCCTTGGGCCCCTTGGGGACGAAGGGGCGTCTGCCGTGGTCTGAGAGCCCGGTCCGCGCGTGCGAACCGGGCTCGGGACGGGGAGCGGACTCCGGGTGAGGAGTCAACCCGGAGTGAGGAGCCGCGGAGTCGGCCCCGGAACCGGAACAGGCTGACAGGGCTGCCGAACCGACGGCCGCGAGCGAGGCAGCGATCACGTTGCGTCGCGTATGTGTATTCATAACCAAATAACACATGCTTCGTGATGATATGTATGCGCACTGAGGCGGCGTGTCCCGCCACCGGACCGGGTCTCGGCTCACGCAGGCTCAGGGCGCGACCGGTTCGAGGAATTCGAGCCGGTTGCCCACCGGGTCGTCGGCGTAGAAGCGGCGGTGGCCCGGCAGGTCCCCGTCCCAGGTGATCCTCACGCCGTGCGCCACGAGCCGCGCCGCGTACGTCTCGATCCCCGTGACCCGCAGCCCCGGGTGGGCCTTGCGGGCCGGCCGACTGCGACATTTTCCGCTTCCGCCTCCGGCGGGGGCCCGCTCGATTCCCAGGTGCAGCCGCACCTGGCCCGCTTCGAACCAGCAGCCCCCGTGCGCCGCGAGCGCCGGGGGCTTCGGCGACTCCGTCATGCCGAGCGCGTCCCCGTAGAACCGGCGCAGCGCGTCCTCGGATCCCGCGGGGGCGGCGAGCTGTACGTGGTCCAGGGCCCGGAGCATCAGGCGTCCGCCGGTTTGCGGGCCACCGCGAACAGGCGGCGGAAGGGGAAGACCGTGCCCTGCGGTGTCGCGGGGTATGCGGTGCGGAGCTGGGCGCGGTAGGCGGTCAGGAATTCGTCCGTGGCCTGCGGGTCGTCCGCGAGGGCGGTCAGGACGGGGCGCAGGCCCGTGCCCTTGACCCAGTCGAGGACCGGGTCCTCGCCCTGGAGGAGATGCAGATACGTCGTCTCCCAGACGTCCGCGTCGCAGCCGAGCGCGGTGAGCTGGTTCAGGTACTGCTCGGGGGTGTGGACGGCGTCCGCGTGGCGCAGTGTGTCGCCGAGCCGGTCCCGCCACCGCGCCGACCGGGCGAGGTCGCGCATCAGTACGTGGCTGGGGGCGTCGAAGTTGCCGGGGACCTGGAAGGCGAACGTGCCGCCGGGGGCGATGCCGGCCAGCCAGTCGGGGAAGCGGTCGGTGTGGCCGGGGACCCATTGGAGCAGGGCGTTGGAGACGATCAGGTCGAAGGGCTCGGCGGGGGTCCAGGTGGCCGCGTCGGCGGGGGCGAAGTCGAGGAGGTCGGTAGCGTGGGCCGCGGCCTTCTCCAGCATCTGCGGGGAGTTGTCGTAGCCGGTGATCCTCGCCTTCGGCCAGCGCTGGGCGAGCAGGGCGGTGACGTTGCCCGCGCCGCAGCCGAGGTCGGCGATCCTCGCGGGGTCGCCCTTGACGCGGGCGAGGAGGTCGGCGAAGGGACGGGTGCGGTGGTCCGCGTGGCGGAGATACTGCTGGGGGTCCCAGGTAGGTGTGCTCATGGCGGCCAGGATCCTCCCGGATTTATCTCGATGTCAAGATAGTTGAATTCAAGAGACTTCATGTCGAGGGACCCACTAGACTGATCGTCATGGAGGACGAGGTCGACCGGCTGGTCGCAGCGTGGCGTCGAGAGCGCCCTGACCTCGACGTGGAGCCCCTAGAGGTGCTCAGTCGGGTCAGCAGGCTGGCGCGTCATCTTGACCGGGCCCGGCGCCTGGCCTTCGCCGAGCACCAGCTGGAGCCGTGGGAGTTCGACGTACTGACGTCCCTGCGGCGGGCCGGTGCCCCCTACCAGCTCTCCCCCGGACAGCTCCTCACGCAGACCCTCGTCACCTCCGGCACGATGACGAACCGTATCGACCGGCTCGCCAAGAAGGGTCTCGTCGAGCGCCTCCCCGACCCGAGCGACCGACGCGGCGTCCTGGTGCGACTGACCACCGAGGGGCAGGACCGCGCCGACCAGGCGCTCGCCGGCCTCCTCGCGCAGGAGCGGGCGATCCTCGCGGAGCTGTCCCGCACCCAGCGCGGCGAACTGGCGGGCCTGCTGCGGAAGTTGACCGCGCCGTTCGACAACATCCCCGGCTAGGACCGTCAGTCCCTGGGCCCCCGTCGTACGGGTTCTTCCTAGGACGCCGCTTCCAGGTCCGCGGGCCCGACCCCGGCCCTGCGCGCCAGCGCCACCGCCGCGAGCGTGGAGTGGACCCCGAGCTTGCCCAGCACGTTCTGCATGTGTGTACGGACCGTGTGCGGGGACAGGAAGAGGCGCTCGGCGACCGCCTTGCGGCCGAGGCCCGCGACCATGCAGCGCAGCACCTCGCGCTCACGCGGCGTCAGGGACTCCACCAGGCGCTCGGAGTCGGTGCGGTGCTTGCGGGCCGCGGTCAGCTCCCGCAGAACGCTCGTGAGCAGGGCGGGCGGCAGATGCGTCTCGTCGCGCAGGACGCCCCGGATGACCGTGAGCAGCCGCGAGAGCGAGCAGTCCTTGGCGACCCAGCCGGAGGCGCCCGCCTGGAGCGCGAGGGCCGCGCGGCGCGGGTCGTCCTTCTCGGCGAGCACCACGGTCCGTACGGTGGGCTGGCCCGAACGGACGCCCGCCACCAGGGAGATCCCGTCGACCAGGCCGTCCTGGCCGGGCGCCGTGTCGGGCGCTGCCGTCGCCGGGCGCGGGCCGTGCAGGGCCGCTCCCAGATCGGCGTCGACGAGGAGGACGTCGAACCGGCGCCCTTCCGCCGCCGCGCGGTCCATGCAGCGCAGTGCGGCGGGGCCGCTGCCGGCCGCGGACACGTCCACGTCGGGCTCGGCGGCGAGAGCCGCGGCGAGCGACTCGGCGAAGATGCGGTGGTCGTCGACGACCAGGACTCGGATGCGAACCACGTGTATAACCCCCTCCCCCAAGCTCCTCGCGGAGCAGGGGATTCCCCGGCGCCGGGAGGCTGTCCGGCACGGGTACGGCGCCCGAAGAGGCAGGTCGTCGCGGCCGCACGGCCGCCGCCGTGCTCGTACCGCCCCCCCCGCTCCGGGCGTCGTACCCGGCTGTCTCGCCCCCTGATCAGCACCGGCCCCCACCGGCGCTGTGCTCAGAGTAGGGCCGCGGGCCAGGAGCGGAAGGCAATTTGCAGAACTGGTTGGCCTGCGCGTTTATGGTGAGGCGTATGTTTCGTATTGAGACAGAAGTCGACAAACAGCGGCGCGATCTTCTTCACTTCCGGCTGCGGGAGGCGAATACCGCGGCGTCGGCGGAGCTCAGGTCGCTGCGGGGGACGCCCGACGACCGTGAAGTGCCGCTCCAGGTCTGGGCGTTGGACGAGAGCGGCGAGATCGCCGGCGGCCTGGACGGGCACACCTGGGCGACCTGGCTTCACGTGAACCTGCTCTGGGTGGACGACCGCCACCGCGCGAAGGGCCTCGGCTCCCGCCTCCTCGCGGAGGCGGAACGCATCGCCCACGAGGACCGCGCCTGCCACGGCGCCCGAGTGGAAACATGGGACTTCCAGGCGCCGGGCTTCTACCGCCAGCACGGCTACGAGCTGATGTGCGTGATCCCCGACTACCCGCCAGGGATCAAGGAGTTCACGCTCACCAAGCGGCTGGGGTGAACACACCCGGCCCACGCCGCGAATCGTGCGCCCGTGCGCGGAGCGCACCATTGGGCACAGCCCCGACTACCCGCCAGGGATCAAGGAGTTCACGCTCACCAAGCGGCTGGGGTGAGTTTGTGGGCTCCCGCCGACGGGACCGCGGGGAAGACGCGCGGGGCCGTGCAGCCCGCCGAAGCGAACGCCTCCGTGATCGACTTCGTCACCGCGTCCGCGTCCGACTCCTCCACCAGGACGATCGCGGAGCCGCCGAAGCCACCGCCGGTCATCCGGGCGCCGAGCGCGCCCGACGCGTTCGCGGTGTCCACGACCAGGTCCAGCTCGGCGCAGGAGATGCGCAGGTCGTCGCGGAGCGAGGCGTGGCCCTCGGTGAGGACCGGGCCGATCGCCCGTACGTCACCGGCGTCGAGAAGCTCGATGACCCGCTCGACGCGGTGGTCGTCGCAGACGATGTGGCGGACGTAGCGCACGACCCGCTCGTCGGTCAGGTCCGCCAACTTGGCGAGTGCTGCGGGCAGTTCGGCGTACGACACGTCACGCAGGTGCGAGACCCCGAGCGCGCGGGCGCCCTCCTCGCAGCCCGCGCGGCGCTCCGCGTACGCGCCGTCGCCCAGCTCGTGCTTGACGCGGGTGTCGACGACGAGCAGCTGGAGGCCCTGCGCGGCCAGGTCGAAGGGGACCTGGCGGGTGGACAGGTCGCGGCAGTCCAGGTGCAGGACGTGGCCCTCGGTGGCGCAGGCCGACGCCATCTGGTCCATGATCCCGCAGGGCACGCGCACGAAGTCGTTCTCGGCACGCTGCGCGATCCGCGCCAACTCGGGCCCGGTGAGCCCCAGTTCGAAGAGGTCGTTGAGCGCGAGCGCGGTGACGACTTCGAGTGCGGCCGACGAGGACAGGCCCGCGCCGGTCGGCACGGTCGACGCGAGGTGGATGTCGGCGCCCGTGACGGTGTGCCCGGCCTCGCGCAGCGCCCATACGACGCCCGCCAGGTACGCGGCCCAGCCGCCCTGCCCGAACTCGGAGAGCGGGGTCAGTTCGTCGGCCCGCAGTTCGGCGATCGGCGCGTCGATGTCCGCGGAGTGCAGCCGCAGGACGCCGTCGGTGCGGCGCGCGACGGCGGCCACCGCGGTGTGCGGCAGCGCGAGCGGCATCACGAAGCCCTCGTTGAAGTCGGTGTACTCGCCGATGAGGTTCACGCGTCCGGGCGCGGCCCAGACCCCCTCGGGCTCGTATCCGTACAGATCGCTGAACTGCGAGGCGACAGACATGACTTACCCCTCCTGGCGTGCCTGGGCGAAGGCCCAGGCGTCGGCGACGATTCCCGCGAGGTCCGCGCGGGACGGGTTCCAGCCGAGGCGCTCGCGCGCGGTGGCGGCGGAGGCGACGAGGACGGCCGGGTCGCCGCCGCGGCGCGGGGCGGTGACCTCGGGGATCGGGTGGCCGGTCACCTGGCGGACGGTCTCGATGACCTCGCGCACGGAGAAGCCGTTGCCGTTGCCGAGGTTGCAGATGAGGTGCTCGGCGGGGCGGGCGGCGTCGAGGGCGAGCAGGTGGGCCTCGGCGAGGTCGGCGACGTGGATGTAGTCGCGCACGCAGGTGCCGTCGGGCGTCGGGTAGTCGTCGCCGTAGACGGAGATCGCGTCGCGCCGGCCCTGGGCGACCTGGAGGACGAGCGGGATGAGGTGCGACTCGGGGTCGTGGCGCTCGCCGCAGCTGCCGTAGGCGCCCGCGACGTTGAAGTAGCGCAGCGACACGGCGGCCAGGCCGTGCGCGGCCGCCTCCCCGGTGATCATGTGGTCGACGGCGAGCTTGGAGGCGCCGTACGGGGAGGTGGGGGCGGTGGGGTCGGACTCGGTGATGGGGGTGCTGACGGGCTCCCCGTACGTCGCCGCGGTGGAGGAGAAGACGAGCTTGCGCACCTCCGCCGAGCGCATCGCTGCGAGGAGCGCCATGGTGCCGCCGACGTTGTTGTCCCAGTACTTCTCGGGCTTCACGACGGACTCGCCGACCTGGGAGAACGCGGCGAAGTGGAGGACGGCGTCGAAGGACGGGTCGAGCCACTTGGCGGCGTCGCGGATGTCGCCCTCGACGAACGTCGCCCCGGCGGGCACGCCCTCGCGGAACCCGGTCGAGAGGTTGTCGAGGACGGTGACGTCGTGCCCCGCCTCGACCAGGTGCTGCGCGACCACGCTGCCCACATATCCCGCACCGCCGGTGACCAGGTACTTCCCGCTCATGTACTCGCTACCTCTCGCAGTCGCTCGGCCGCGGTCTCCGGCGGCACGTCGTTGATGAACACACTCATGCCGGATTCGGAACCCGCGAGAAACTTCAGCTTGCCGGAAGTGCGGCGGATAGTGAAAAGCTCGAGGTGAAGGGCGAAGTCGTCCCGCTGGACGCCGGGGAAGTCGTCCAAGGTGCCGAACGGCGCCTGGTGCCAGGCGGCGATGTACGGCGTCGGGGACTCCTCCATTCCGAAGAGCCGGTCGAAGCGCCTCAAGAGTTCCAGATAAATCTGAGGGAACTCTGTGCGCGCGCCGTCCTCGAGGGCGAGCAGGTCGGGCACGCGGCGCTTGGGGTAGAGGTGCACCTCGTACGGCCAGTGGGCCGCGTACGGGACGAACGCCACCCAGTGGTCACCCTCGAGGACGACGCGCTCGCCGGTGCGCTCCTCGGCGAGCACGTCGTCGAAGAGGTTGCGGCCGCCGGTCTGCTCCTTGTGCTCGGCGACCGAGCGCAGCATGAGGGCGGTGCGCGGGGTGGTGAAGGGGTAGCCGTAGATCTGGCCGTGCGGGTGGCCGAGGGTGACGCCGATCTCGGCGCCGCGGTTCTCGAAGCAGAACACCTGCTCCACGGAGGGCAGGTGGGACAGCTCGGCGGTGCGGTCGGTCCAGGCATCCAGGACGAGTCC
This sequence comes from Streptomyces sp. NBC_01003, assembly GCF_045162695.1. Classification (NCBI taxonomy): domain Bacteria; kingdom Bacillati; phylum Actinomycetota; class Actinomycetes; order Kitasatosporales; family Streptomycetaceae; genus Streptomyces; species Streptomyces sp. NBC_01003. The sequence goes on along the minus strand of NZ_CP108707.1, from coordinate 5,922,947 downwards.
GGCCTGTTCCTCGGTGAGGTCGGCGAAGGACGACGTGTGGTCGGAGGTGAAGCAGACGACCTCGCAGCGCCCGGCGTCCCCGGCGAGCGAGGGGAAGCGGTTCTCGAAGACCGCCACGTCGTACGAGGAGTCGGGGATCTCGCTGAGCCGGTCGCCCTCGGACGGGCACAGGGGGCACTCGTCGGCCGGCGGGTGGTAGGTGCGGGCCTGGCGGTGCGAGGCGATGGCGACGCTGTCCCCGAGGAGGGGGTCGCGGCGGACCTGCGAGGAGCAGGCGACGGGGTCCAGCGGACGCCGGTCCACCGCGTCCCGCACGACGTCGTCACGCGAGTCGTAGTAGATGAGCTCGCGACCGTCGGCGAGCCGGGTCGACGTCTTCTTCACGTCCGATGCTCCTCATTCGCATCAACTCAACATAATCAAACATAACAAAGCACGCTTCAACGGGATGGTCAAGGCCGCGGACGCATCCTTCGGTGCGTGGCGTGTCACTCGCATCACAATCAAACAAAGAACCTCAGCAGAAGTGTTCATTTATTGAACATAGACGCGTAGGTTCCGGTCTGATCAGTTCGCGCAACGAAGCGAGTTCTCCATGCTGTCCCCCACACAAACCCTGGCCGCGGGGCTCCGGCTGCCCACCAACGGCCTCGACTACGCGATCCTGGCGATCTACTTCGTCGTGGTCCTCGGCATCGGCTTCGCCGCCCGGCGCTCCGTGAAGACCAGCCTCGACTTCTTCCTCTCGGGCCGCTCCCTGCCCGCCTGGGTCACCGGTCTGGCGTTCGTCGCAGCCAACCTGGGCGCCACCGAGATCCTCGGCATGGCAGCGACCGGCGCGCAGTACGGCGTCTCAGTCGTCCACTGGTACTGGATCGGCGCCATCCCGGCGATGGTCTTCCTGGGCCTCGTGATGATGCCCTTCTACTACCGCTCCAAGGTGCGCTCGGTCCCCGAGTACCTGCTCCAGCGGTTCGACAAGAGCGCGCACCTGCTGAGCTCCATACTCTTCGCCTTCGCGGCGATCCTGATCGCGGGCGTGAACCTGTACGCCCTGTCGATCGTCGTGGAGGCGCTGCTCGGCTGGCCGCAGTGGCTGGCCATCGTCGTCGCCGGCCTGTTCGTGCTCGCGTACATCACCATCGGCGGACTCTCCTCGGCGATCTACAACGAGGTCCTCCAGTTCTTCGTGATCCTCGCGGCGCTCATCCCCCTCTGCATCATCGGCCTCAAGCGGGTCGGCGGCTGGGGCGGCATGACCGACTCCCTGAAGAGCGCGCACGGCGACAACTTCCTCTCGGCCTGGGGCGGTACGGGCATCGGTGAGGCCAACCCGCTCGGCGCGAACTGGCTGACGATCATCCTCGGCCTGGGCTTCGTGCTCTCCTTCGGCTACTGGACGACGAACTTCGCCGAGGTGCAGCGCGCCCTGTCCGCGAAGAACCTCTCGGCCGCTCAGCGCACCCCGCTCATCGCCGCGTTCCCGAAGATCTTCATCGTCTTCCTGGTGATGATCCCGGGCATGGTCGCCGCGGTGCTGGTGCCGAAGATCGGCATGGCCGGTTCGGACCTGACGTACAACGACGCGATCCCCTACCTGATGCAGGAGCTGCTGCCCAACGGCGTGCTCGGCATCGCGGTGACCGGTCTGCTCGCCGCGTTCATGGCGGGCATGGCGGCGAACGTGTCGTCCTTCAACACCGTGTTCACGTACGACATCTGGGCCAAGTACGTGAAGACCGGCAAGCCCGACGGTTACTACCTGAAGTTCGGCCGCCTCATCACGGCGGTCGGCGTCCTGGCCTCGATCGGCACGGCGTTCATCGCCTCGTCGTTCTCGAACATCATGGGCTACCTGCAGACGCTGTTCTCCTTCTTCAACGTCCCGATGTTCGTCGTCTTCATCATCGGCATGTTCTGGAAGCGCGCCTCGATGAAGTCCGGCGTGTGGGGCCTGCTCGCGGGCACGACCGCCGCGATGGTCAACTACTTCTGGATCTACAAGCAGGGCGTCATCGACATCCCGACCGACCAGGGCGCCAACTTCGTCTCGGCGATCGTCGGCTTCGTCGCCGGCGCGGTCGTCATGGTCGTCGTCACGCTGTTCACCGCGCCCAAGCCGGAGGCCGAGCTCGCGGGCCTCGTGTACGGGACGACGGCGCCGGGCCTGGAGGAGCCGCCCGCCGAGGGCGACGACGCCTGGTACCGCAAGCCCGCTTTGCTCGGCTGGGGCGCGATCGTCCTCGCCGCGCTGTGCTACGTCCCCTTCTCCCTCTGATCGGAGGCGCGAACCCTCATGTCTGAACTCCAGAACGAAGTCTCCGAGTTGGAACGCAAGTCGGCGACGGCGGCGCGGCTCTTCGACATCCGGCGCATCATCGGCGGACTGTTCGCGGTGTACGGGGTCATCGTCACGATCGCCGGCATCACGGCGTCCGACGCCGACCTGAAGAAGGCCGAGAACATCAACATCAACCTGTGGACGGGCCTCGGCATGCTCGCCCTCGGGCTGTTCTTCCTGGTGTGGCTGAAGCTGCGGCCGACGGCTCCGCCGGTACCGCAGGACGGCGAGGCGTAAGCCCTTCGCCCCGGGCCGGAGGCCATCATCCACGGGTGGTGGCCTCCGGCCCTTTCGAGCTCCGAAGGCCTGCCTCTCATTCCGCCTGCGGCGACGGGCAATTGATCGACGCCCTGGTGGTGATGGCCACTGATCGCACGCGCGGCCGGCGGGAGGAGTACCGCGGGGTAACCGCCGCCGGTCTTCCCCGACGTGGCCGAAGCGGAGCACCACGCGTTGTTCCTGCACGAGGTGGTCATCCATCACGTGCCGGGCTTGTCGCAGACCTCCGACCATGCCCGTGCCGTCTTCGGCCGCATGGTTCCGGAACTGCCCGCAAGCGAACCGGAGCCCCACCCCGTAACCGAAACAAGTCCCGCCCCGCCGAAGCGGGACGGGACTTGGAGTGGAGCGCCGAGCAGGCCTTGCACCTGCATCTCCCCGCAGGAAGCGGGGCGCCTTTCCTTGGACCACCGACGCACGGCCCGCACACCACGAGTCGCGGTGACGAGCACGAGACCGACTCTAGCTCAGGACTCCGGATCCGGCACGCCCGGAGCCGCCGGGACCGGCCCCGCCCGGTCGAGGAGCCCCGTGCGCGCGGCCAGCGCCGCCGCCTCCAGGCGCGAGCCGACGCCCAGCTTCATCAGGACCCGCTGCACATGCGTACGGGCCGTGCTCGGGGCGATGCCCATTCCGGCCGCGATGAGCCGGGTGTCCTCGCCGTCCGCGACGCGGACCAGGACCTCGACCTCACGCGGCGTCAGCATCTGCAGGAGCCGCTGCCCCTCGTCGTCGGGCTGCGCGGCCGGGTTGAGCAGCTCGCTGAAGGCTCCCTGTAGGAGCTGCGGCGCCACGGCCGCCTCGCCCGCCCGCGCCTTCATCAGGGCGCGCTCGACCCCCTCGATCCGCTCGTCGTGCCGTACGTAGCCGCAGGCGCCGGCCGCGAACGCCGCCGCGATCCCGCGCGGTGACGGCACGGGCCCGAGGACGACCACCGCCACCTGCGGGCGCTCCCGCTTGATACGCACGATCGGGTCGAAGATGCCCGGCTCCGCGGGCGTCGCCGTACCGATGAGACAGACCTCGGGCGCCCGCTGGATCACCAGCTCGGCCGCTCCCGCGGCGGGCGCGGCCGCCGCGAGCACCCGGTGCCCGCGCAGCTTGAGAGCCGAGGCGAGCGCCTCGGCGAGCAGTCGATGGTCGTCGACCACCATGAGCCGCACACCCATAGAGCCACCCCCCCACATCCCCCGGGATCCCGTGGGACCCCCAGAACCCCCTCGGTGCGGAAAGCCCCCCGACTCCCCGACCTCCTCCATCTCCCGGAAGCTACACGCTCGTTCGGCGTTGCGCTTCCCCTACTGGTGAGAAGTGACCCGGAATGCCGGAATCTCTCGGCGGCGGGCGCATATGCCGACGGCCCCGCACCCGGTGAGGGTGCGGGGCCGTCCTGAGTCCGCGATGAGCGGCTCCGGAGTTACTTCGCCGCGAAGACCACGGCCTCGTACTCCTTCTCGTCCGCCGAATACGGCTTGGAGATGAGTTCCTTGCCCATGGCCAGCCTGCCGTTGGTGTAGAGCAGTTCGGACTGGGTGGGGGTCATGCTGCTGATGACGCTGGTCACGGTCTCCGTCGCCGGAGTGACCAGGAGCGTCTTCTGCTTCAGCGTCTTCGGGTCGATCGTGACGATCTCGGCGCCCTTGTCGTAGGGGCCGTCCTTGTACGCCAGGACGTTCCCGCCGTCCATGCGGACCGGGAAGAGCGTGTACTCCCCGCCGTCGACGCGGTCACCGGTGAGCTGGCCGTTCGCCAGGGAGAACGACACGATCTCGTTGGTCTGGCCGGACGTGCCGCCGCCGTCGTGCTCGCGGGTCGGCATGTAGACGCGGTCGTTGCCGACCGTGATGCCGCGGCAGCCGTGCATCGCGCTGACGTCGCAGTCGAAGTCGTAACGGTCCTTCTCCAGCGAGACCTTGGCGCGCAGCTTGCCGGTGTCGTCGAGGGAGAACAGGTCCGACATCTCGACCTCCTCGCCGGTGGCGATCACGAAGGTGACCGGCTTGCTGGAGACGACGGAGATGACGTTCACGTCGGCCGGGATCTTGTAGGTCCACTTCGGCTTGCCCGTCGCCGGGTCGAGGAGCTGCACCTGGTGCTTCTCGTCGCCGTAGTCACCGCACTTGCGGACGGCGACCAGCTGCTCGCCGCCGCGGTAGCCGAGGTCCTCGCAGGAGCCGGCCTGCGGCTGCCACAGGATCTTGCCCGACTTGATGTCGAGGGCCGCGCCACCGTCGTAGCCGCCGCCGGCCGCCAGCGTGGAGCCGGTGATCGACAGCTCCTTGAACGGGATGTCACGCCCGCCGGTGCCGACGCTCTTCGTCCACAGCTTCTTGCCCGTGTCGACGTTGAAGACCGTGATCTTGGTGCACGGCTGGTAGTCGTACTCCTTGGGCTTGCGCGGGGCCTCCTCGCTGATGACCGCGCTCAGGCCGTCCTGGGTGACCTCGGGGGCCCCGCCGCACGTCTGGCCGGGCAGCGGGAGCGTCCAGGACTTCTTGCCGGTGTCCGCGGCGTAGCCGTTGATCTCGCCCACACCCGCCTTGGCGTACGTCGTGTCCGTGAGCCAGGAGCCCTTGGTGCTGAACACCTCGTCCTTGGGCACCTCGTGCTGGGGCAGCTGGAAGAGGACCTGGGAGCTGGTGTTCCCCGGGACCTTCTCCTTGCTCGCGCCGCCGGTGGTGGTGCCGCCGGAGCCGCCCTTGTTCTCGTCGCCGCCCTTGCCGCCGGTGCCACCGGTCGGGCCCGCGGTGCTGGCGTCGGTCTTGTCGTCGCCCGAGGACGCCGAGTACCAGACGCCGCCGCCGATGATCAGGGCGACCGCGACGACAGCGCCGATGATGATCATCATCTGGGAGCTGATCTTCTTGCCGGCGCCGCCCGCCGCCTGCATGGGCACGGTGCCGGGCGGCGGGTAGGCGCCGTACTGCGGCGGCTGCTGGCCCGGGTAGCCGTAGCCCTGCGGGGGCGTCGGCGGCTGGCCCTGAGGGGCCTGCGGGTAGCCGTAGTTGGGGGCAGGGGGCTGCGGGTGGCCGTAGCCCCCGGGCTGGCCCTGCGGCGGCGTCGGCGGCTGGGCCGGGGGTGGGGTCTGGGGCGCCTGCGGGTAGCCGTAGCCGGGCTGCTGCGCGGGCGGGGGCGGCGGCGTGGGCGCGCCGAACCCTCCGGGCGGGGGATCCTGCGGTGCGCCGAACCCTCCGGACGGGGGATCCTGCGGCTTGCCGAAGCCCACCGGCGGGGGGCCCTGCGGCGGGCCCTGCGGCGGCTCGTTGGGCGGCTGGGGCGGCTGCGTCATGACGTCTGTACCTCGGGTGACGGGGAGAAGGAGCGGGCGGCGGTGCGGTGGGCGGTCACTGGGGGTGCGGCGGTCACTTGCCGTACGCCAGCATCAGTTTCTCCTCGCCCTTGGCCGTGCCGGACAGGCGCGTCGTGGAGATGTAGAAGCGCCCGTCGACGTAGTCGACCGCCTTGGAGTAGAAGCCGTTCTCGATCTGCGCGGTTCCCGCCGGGTTCTGCAGCAGGGTCTTCGGCGCGTGCGAGCCCGCCGTCGCGATCGACACGACCCTGCCTCCGGCGTCGTACGAGGCGTTGACGTAGGCGATCACGGCGCCGCCCTCGGTCTTCAGCGGCAGCATGTTCTGGGCCACCGGCGACTTCGCGCGCCAGCGCTCCTTGCCGTTCTCCAGGCTGATCGCGACGACCTCGTTGGCGCTGCCGCTGGTCGCCTTGGTCGGCAGGTACAGCGTGTTGGTGTCGGCGGCGACGCCCGTGCAGCCCTGGAGGTCACGGTCGAGGATGGCCCAGCCGCACTCGGGCGCGAAGTCCTCGTCGACCGAGACCTCGGAACGCACCGCGCTGCTGCCGTTCTTCAGCGTGGTGATGTTCCACTGCTTCTTGTCCTCGTTGGTGAGGTAGAGGACGACCGGCGAGACGGAGTAGGCGCGGGCCACCTTCCAGCCCTTGGGGAACGGCTTGGTCCACTTCGCCTTGCCCGTCGCCGGGTCCAGCTCCTGGATCTCGTCGTGCTCCTTGTCCGTGGAGGCACCGCAGGAGGAGACGGCCAGGAGGCGCTCGCCGCCGGCGAAGGCGCCGGGGAAGCAGGCCGCGCCGTACTTCTTCTTCTCGAAGAGCTGCTTGCCGTCGCTGACGCTCAGGCCGAGGCCGGACATCTGGCGGCCGACCATCAACGTGCTGCCCGCGTAGGTGAGTTCGACACCGCTGCCGGTGCCGTCGAAGAGGTCCCCCTCGGGGATCTTCTTCTCCCAGTCCTTCTTGCCGGTCTTCAGGTCGATCTGCTGGACCTGGTTGCACTTGGCGCGGTCGGTGACACCGCTCATGTACGCGATGGCGACCTTGTCGTCGTCCGACTTCTGCACGCTGGCGCCGCAGATCTTCTGCGGGAGCTTGATGGTCGGCCAACTCGGCTTGCCGTCCGAGATGTTGTACGCGACGAGCTCGTTGTAGACCGCCTTCGCGGCGAGCGTGTCGGTGACCCACATGCCGGGCGCGTCCGCGCCGTCGCCGGGGGCCTTGGGGGCCGTCTTGTACCAGAGGACCTTCGACTCACCGGCCTGGCGGCCCGCGTTGAGGTCCTCCTTGCCGTCGCGTCCGTCACCGGAGCCGTCACCCGGGTCGACCGGCGCGGAGCCGGTGGGCTTGGGGTCCTGGCTCTTGTCGGCGACGGGGTCCTTCTTCTTGTCGTCACCGCCGCCCACGACCGCCCACACCACACCGCCGGCGATCACGACGACGGCCACGGCGGCGGCCACGATGATCCCGGTCCGGCCCTTGAAGGGGTTCTTGCCGCCGCCACCCGGGCCCGCGGGGCCACCGGGGAACGGAGGCTGCTGCTGCGGGTAGCCGTACTGGGGCTGCTGCTGCGGATAGCCGTACTGGGGCTGCTGGCCGTACGGTCCGGGCTGCTGCTGCGGCTGTCCGTAGGGACCCGGCTGCTGGGGCTGACCGTAGGGGCCGCCCTGCGGGGGCTGGCCGTACGGGCCCGGCTGCTGCGGGTAGCCGTATCCGGGCTGCGGGGCCGGCGGCGTCTGCGGCGGCCGGCCCGGAGGCTGCGGCGGCTGGGCCGGTGGCTGCTGCGGATCCTGTGGTGCTCCGAAGCCGCCTTGCGGCGGCTGGTTGGGCGGCTGAGTCATCAGCGCTCCCCCCGTCTTCACTGATGTGTCTGCTCGCCTGGTCGATTTCAGGACGTTCTCTGGTCGTTCTCAGGCAACCTAGAGCGCCCTTTCTATCACCCTGTGCAGTAGCACATCGGGCCGGTCGCTCCCCTGTTCCCAAGGGAGCACCGGCCCGTGATGGGTCTGTTACGGGAGCTTCACGCGTCCTCCGCAAGCTCGAGCCAGCGCATCTCCAACTCCTCGCGCTCCCCGACCAGTTCGCGCAGCTCGCCGTCCAGCTTGGCCACCTTCGCGAAGTCCGTGGCGTTATCGGCGATCTGTGCGTGCAGCTTGGTCTCCTTCTCGGACATCTTGTCCAGCTGCCGCTCGATCTTCTGGAGTTCCTTCTTCGCGGCGCGGGCGTCGGCGGCGGACACCGTCTTGTCCGGCGTGCCCGTGGCGGGGGCCGGGGCGGCGGCCGTCATCGAGGCGGCGACGGCCTCCTCCATCCGGCGGCGGCGCTCCAGGTACTCGTCGATGCCGCGCGGCAGCATCCGCAGCGTGGCGTCGCCGAGCAGCGCGAACACCCGGTCCGTGGTGCGCTCGATGAAGAACCGGTCGTGGGAGATCACGACCATGGAGCCGGGCCAGCCGTCGAGGAGGTCCTCCAGCTGCGTGAGGGTCTCGATGTCGAGGTCGTTCGTCGGCTCGTCGAGGAAGAGGACGTTCGGCTCGTCCATGAGGAGGCGCAGGATCTGGAGGCGGCGGCGCTCACCGCCGGAGAGGTCGCCGACGGGCGTCCACTGCTTCTCCTTGTTGAAGCCGAACGTCTCGCAGAGCTGGCCCGCGGTCATCTCGCGGCCCTTGCCGAGGTCGACGCGGTCGCGGACCTGCTGCACGGCCTGGATGACGCGCAGTTCGGGGTTGAGCTCGGCGACCTCCTGGGAGAGGTAGGCGAGCTTCACGGTCTTGCCGACGGCGACGCGGCCGGCCGCGGGCTGCTCCTCGCCGCCGGTGCGGGCGGCCTGCGCCATGGCCCGCAGGAGGGAGGTCTTGCCGGCGCCGTTCACACCGACGAGGCCGATGCGGTCGCCGGGGCCGAGCTGCCAGGTCAGATGCTTGAGGAGGACCTTGGGCCCGGCCTGCACGGTGACGTCCTCGAGGTCGAAGACGGTCTTGCCGAGCCGGGAGCTTGCGAACTTCATCAGCTCGCTCTTGTCGCGCGGCTCCGGCACATCGGCGATGAGCTCGTTCGCCGCCTCGATGCGGTAGCGGGGCTTGGAGGTGCGGGCCGGGGCGCCGCGGCGCAGCCAGGCCAGCTCCTTGCGCATCAGGTTCTGCCGCTTGGTCTCCTCGGTCGCCGCGATGCGCTCGCGCTCGGCGCGCGCGAAGACGTAGTCGCTGTAGCCGCCCTCGTACTCGAAGACGTCGCCCTTCTGCACGTCCCACATGCGGGTGCAGACCTGGTCGAGGAACCAGCGGTCGTGGGTCACGCAGACGAGGGCGGAGCGGCGGGCCCGGAGGTGGCCCGCCAGCCAGGAGATGCCCTCGACGTCGAGGTGGTTGGTGGGCTCGTCGAGGACGATCAGGTCGGGCTCGCCGATGAGGAGTTTCGCGAGCGCGATGCGGCGGCGCTCGCCGCCGGACAGCGGGGCGATGACCGTGTCGAGGCCCTGCGGGAAGCCGGGCAGGTCGAGTCCGCCGAAGAGGCCGGTGAGCACGTCGCGGATCTTGGCGTTGCCCGCCCACTCGTGGTCGGCGAGGTCACCGATGACCTCGTGCCGGACCGTCGCCTCGGGGTCGAGGGAGTCGTGCTGCGTGAGGACACCGAGGCGCAGGCCGCCGCTGTGGGTGACGCGGCCGGTGTCGGCCTCCTCCAGCTTGGCGAGCATCCGGATGAGGGTGGTCTTGCCGTCGCCGTTACGCCCGACGACACCGATCCTGTCCCCCTCGGACACGCCGAGCGATACGCCGTCGAGCAGGGCACGGGTGCCGTACACCTTGCTGACTGCCTCGACATTGACCAGGTTGACTGCCATTTCGCTCCTGACAAGGGGATGGATCAGTCTTCCAGCGTAGTCGCCGCGAGGGGTCCGACAGCGTGCGCCTTCTTGTGACGGCCCGGACACGGGCGGGACGGACGGGGGTGCGGGGGCGCGCCCCACGACGAGAAGTTCGCGACGGCCGCGTTCAGGGCCTTCGTGCGGCGCGCCGTCGGGCGGCACGGCTGCGGGGACCTGCGCCTGCCCGGCTGAGGACCGCGGCGACCTCGCGCGGCCGTACGACCCTGCCCTGCCAGCCGCCACCGGCGGGCGGGGGCAGGAGGTGACCGCGGGTGGCGAGCGCGGAGTGCAGCCCGACGAGGGCGATCGCGCCGAGCGGGACGACGGCGCTGCCGATGCGGCGTCTGCGGCGCCGGTGCCGGGCGCTCGTGGTGTCGGTGGTCATGGCGACCACGGTGCCGCAGCGCCCGTGGTGGCCGGCAGCGCGGACGTACTCAGTTACCCGTGAGTACATCCGGCTGCGTCAGCGCTGGACGACCGTCGCGCCCGGCGCGGGAGACGTCGTGACCCGTACGGAGCGGCAGGTGCCGGACGCCGTGAGGGCAGCGGCTACCGCCTGCGCCGACGCCTCGTCCGCGCAGAGGTACGCCGTGGTCGGGCCCGAGCCGGAGACCAGGCCCGCGAGGGCGCCCGCCGCCGTGCCCGCGTCGAGGGTGTCCTTCAGCGCGGGGAAGAGGGAGAGCGCGGCGGGCTGGAGGTCGTTCGTGAGCGTCGCGGCCAGCGCCGTCGTGTCGCCGGAGCGCAGCGCGTCGAGCAGGGCGGGCGAGGCCTCCGGCTCGGGGACGGCGCGGCCTTCGGCGAGGCGGTCGAACTCCCCGTACACGGCGGGCGTCGAGAGCCCCCCGTCGGCGGCGGCGAACACCCACCAGAACTCCCCGCCCACATCGAGGAGTTGAAGCTTCTCGCCGCGTCCGGTGCCGAGCGCCGCCCCGCCGACCAGGCTGAACGGCACATCGCTGCCCAACTCGGCGCAGATCTCCAGGAGTTCGTCCCGGGTGGCGCCGGTGCCCCACAGCGCGTCGCAGGCCACGAGCGCGCCGGCCGCGTCCGCGGAGCCGCCCGCCATGCCGCCGGCGACGGGGATGTCCTTGTCGATGTGGAGGTGGACGCGGGGCTCGATCCCGTACCGCTCGCCGAGCGCGATCGCGGCGCGGGCCGCCAGGTTCGTCCGGTCGAGGGGGACCTGGTCCGCGCCGGGGCCCTCGCAGGTGAGGGTCAGTTCGCCGGCCGCGGTCGCCGTGACGTCGTCGTGCAGGCCGACGGCGAGGAAGACGTTGGCGAGGTCGTGGAAGCCGTCGGGGCGGGCGGCGCCCACCGCGAGCTGGACGTTGACCTTGGCGGGGACCCGTACCGTCACGCTCACTGCTTGTTCTCCGCGATCCGTGCGAACTCCTCGACCGTGATGGCCTCGCCGCGCGCCTGCGGGGAGACACCGGCCGCTACCAGGGCGGCCTCGGCGGCGGCGGCCGATCCGGCCCAGCCGGACAGGGCGGCGCGCAGGGTCTTGCGGCGCTGGGCGAAGGCCGCGTCGACCACGGCGAAGACCTCGCGCTTGGAGGCGGTGGTCGCCACGGGTTCGGCGCGCTTGACCAGGGCGACGAGGCCGCTGTCGACGTTCGGCGCGGGCCAGAAGACGTTCCGCCCGATGGAGCCGGCGCGCTTCACGTCCGCGTACCAGTTGGCCTTGACCGACGGGACGCCGTAGACCTTCGAGCCGGGGGCGGCGGCGAGGCGGTCGGCGACCTCGGCCTGCACCATGACGAGCGTGCGCTCGATGGTGGGGAAGGTGTCGAGCATGTGGAGCAGGACCGGCACGGCGACGTTGTACGGCAGGTTCGCGACGAGCGCCGTGGGCGCGGGGCCCGGCAGTTCGCGTACCTGCATCGCGTCGGAGTGGACGAGCGAGAAGGCGTCCTTCTTCTGCGGGAGGCGGGCCCCGATCGTCGCGGGCAGCGCGGCGGCGAGCACGTCGTCGATCTCGACGGCGGTGACGTGGGCCGCCGCCTCCAGGAGCGCCAGGGTCAGCGAGCCGAGGCCTGGGCCGACCTCGACGACGTTGTCCTCGGGGGTGACCTGCGCGGTGCGGACGATACGGCGGACCGTGTTGGCGTCGATGACGAAGTTCTGGCCGCGCTGTTTCGTGGGCCGCACGCCCAGGGCTGCCGCCAGTTCGCGGATGTCGGCGGGGCCAAGCAGGGGGCCCTGGGGATCAGTGGTGCTCACGGTCTCAGGGTACGGGGCGCCGCGGCCGGGTCCCGACCGGACCGCGGGGCCCCGCGGGAGCCCGGGGCCTTCGTCTGGATCGGGCTGGATCAGGGAGCGGGGTCATGGGGGTCCCCCTGCTCGAGCGGAGCCGAGAGCTCGGGGGAGTGCCTGCCGGACCCCGCGAGCCCAGCCTGATCCGACCGACAGGCCCTATCCGTGCAGGCGGCCCCCGCAGTGCGGCCAGGGGCTCGCGCCGCGCCGCACGTAGAGCTTCTTCGCCCGGTACGTCTGCTCGGAGGCGGACGCGTCCTGGGGCCGGCCGCCGCCGCCCAGGCTGTGCCAGGTCTGTACGTCGAACTGGTAGAGGCCGCCGTAGGTGCCGGTGGCGTCGGTCGCGGCGGGGCGCCCGCCGGACTCGCACCGGGCGAGCCCGCTCCAGTTCAGGCCGTCGGCGCCTGCGACGGAGGGCGGCAGCGGCTTGGTGCCGACCTTCACGACCTGGCTGCGCGGCCGCCGCACGACCTCGGCGCTCATGCGGCGCGGCTTCTGCTTGACGCCGTTGACGGTGCGCAGGGCGTAGGTGACGCGGCGGGCGCCCTGGCGGCCCGCCCGTTCGACGACCTCGGTGCCGCGGAACAGCGTCGGGTCCTGGGTGCGCTCCACGGCGTACTCGATGACTTCCTCGCGCACCTCCTTGCTGCCCTTGATCCGCATGACGGTGATCGTCTGCCCGTCGCGCGGGAAGCTGTCCTGCGGCACGGACGTGGTGTCCTGGCCGTGCAGCGAGATGCCCGCCTCGTCCACGGCGTCCCGGACGGTGGCGGCGTTGGTACGGATGGTGCGCTCGCGCCCGTCGGCCATGACCGTGACGCTGCGTTCCGTGCGGACGTCGAACGCGAGGCCGTCGCGGGCGATGCGGCGGGAGCGGGACGTGGAGACGTAAGCGCCCTCGGCGCGCACGCCCAGCTGGTGCAGCGCGCCGTCGACGGTGCCCGCGGTGGTCCACACCCGGCGGCGCTCCCTGTCGATGGTGAGGTGGACGGGCCTGCCGTAACGCACGGTGACCTCGTCCCCGCTGGCCAGGGCGGTGCCGGGGGCGGGCACGACGACATCGTGCGGGCCGACGTCGACCCCCTCGTCGGCGAGCAGCTCACTGACGTCGTCCGCGAAGGTGTGCAGGGTGCGCGGCCTGCCTTCGACGCTGAGCTGGACCGCCTTGTCGGCGGCGACGAACGCGGTGGTGCCGCCGGCCAGGAACACGACGACGAGGGCCTGCGGCAGCAGGCGTCTGAGGGTCTCGGGCCGCTCGGGCCGTTTCCTGCGCCGGGCCGCCCTGCGGGCCTCGGCGCGCCCCGCGGCCGGGGCGGACTGGAGCGGCAGCAGTACTTCGGGCACCTGCCAGGCCGGCTGGGTCTCCATCGACTCGTAGCCGGGGCGGTAGGCGTCCCCGTAAGGCTGCGGGCCGGGCGGCGGCTCGTATGTCCCGAGCGCGTCGAGCGTTTCCTGCGGCTCATACGTCCCGTACGGCGAATTGCTCACGACGACGCTCCTGGGTCCGGATCGGGCGAGGAGAACCTAGCGGAGCATCGTCACTCTCCAAAGCATCGCCACTACGCTGTGTCGCGACGCGTTGCCGGCCTCACCCGCCGGGCGCCGTCCCGGGAGCGTGGTCGTTCAGTAGCCGAAGGCGCGGGCCGTGTTGGCGGAGACGGCCGCCGCGAGGGCGTCCTCGTCGAGGCCCTTCACCGCGGCCATCGCGCGCAGCGTGACCGGAATGAGATACGGGGCATTAGGCCGTCCGCGGTAGGGCGCGGGGGTCAGGAAGGGCGCGTCGGTCTCGACCAGGACGAGCTCGCGCGGGGCGACGGCGAGCGCGTCGCGCAGGGGCTGCGCGTTCTTGAAGGTGATGTTCCCGGCGAACGACATGAAGTAGCCGTTCTCGGCGCAGATCCGGGCCATCTCCGCGTCTCCGGAGTAGCAGTGGAAGACGGTGCGCTCGGGGGCGCCCTCCTCCTTGAGGATCCGCAGCACGTCGTCGTGGGCGTCGCGGTCGTGAATCACGAGCGCCTTGCCGTGCCGCTTGGCGATCTCGATGTGGGCCCGGAAGGAGCGCTCCTGCGCGGCGATGCCTTCAGGTCCCGTACGGAAGTGGTCGAGTCCGGTCTCGCCGACGCCCTTGACGTGCGGGAGGGCCGCGAGCCGGTCGATCTCCGCGAGCGCCTCGTCGAGGGCCGCGTCGCCACCGGCCGGCCGCTCCCCCTGCCGCGACCAGCCGTCGGGGTCGCCGAGGACGATGCGGGGCGCCTCGTTCGGGTGCAGGGCGACGGTGGCGTGCACGCTCGGGTGCGCGGCCGCGGTGTCGGCGGCCCAGCGGGACCCGTTCACGTCGCAGCCGACCTGGACGACGGTCGTCACACCCACCGACGCGGCCTTGGCGAGGCCCTCCTCCACCGTGCCCGACTGCATGTCGAGGTGGGTGTGCGAGTCGGCGACCGGCACCGTGAGGGGCGCGGGCAGCGGCGGCGGGGTGACGTCCTTCGAACGGTCAGAGCTCATGCCCCGATTTTACGAAGCCGGGGTCACCGGGGTCGTCGGGGTGCGGTTACCGCTCAGCCTGTGCTCAGTCGGCGCTTGGTCGGTGCTCAGTCGGTTTTGCGGTTCTGGAAGGGATGCAGCAGGTCGGAGAGGTGCCAGTGGTGGTCCTTGGCGGGGTGGTCCTTCGCAGGGTGGCCCTTCGCGGGGTGGTCCTCGCCCTCGCGCTGCTCCCCCGGCATGATTCCCTCGCGCTCCATCACGCCGCGGATCGACGAGACCCGCCCCGCCCTCATGATCCGTACGACATGGCCGCCGCAGTTGAGGCACGTGGGCCGGGTCAGCGGCGACGGGACGCGCTCGCCGCCCACCACGTACATCACGAACTCGGCGCCGTCGCCGTCGATGTGGTGCTCGATCTCGAAACTCTGCTCCCAGCCGTGACCGCACCGCATGCAGGCGAAGGCGTACGACTCGTGGGCGATGGCTGTGGCCGCGCTCCGGTTGGGTATCTGGGGTGCGGCAGCACCGGCCGGTGTCGGTACGGCGCCTGCGATCTCACTCATGCCTGCTCCTCTTGTCCGCTGGACAAGGCACCTCCGGGCGGGGCATTACATCCACCCTGAAGCGTGGGACGGGTGCGTCCCTTCAACCAGTGGACGCTTCTCCCGGCGCGATCGCATCAGGCCTGTCGACTATTGGATCCGATTTGGCCTTTCCTTATCGGAAGAGGCCCGATGCTCGGCCTGCGCTTTGCTTTTCACGATAGTCCTTTGCCCTCCGATGGGGCGCCCCGAGCGGCATTCTTTGCCGCCACCACGGCATCGAAGACCTCGCGCTTGGGTAGCCCCGCTTCGGCGGCCACGGCGGCGATTGCTTCCTTGCGCCGCTCCCCCGCCTCCTCGCGCACCTGCACCCTGCGTACCAGCTCGGAGGCGTCGAGTGACTCCGCGCCCTTCTCCGGGGCACCCTCGACGACGACGGTGATTTCGCCGCGTACGCCTTCAGCGGCCCATTTCGCGAGTTCCCCGAGCGGGCCCCGCTTCACTTCCTCGTACGTCTTGGTGAGCTCGCGGCACACGGCCGCCCTGCGGTCGGCGCCGAATGCCTCGGCCATCGCGGCGAGGGTGTCGTCGAGGCGGTGCGGGGCCTCGAAATAGACGAGGGTGCGGCGTTCCTCCGCCACTTCCTTGAGCCGGCCCATGCGCTCGCCGGCCTTGCGGGGCAGGAAGCCCTCGAAGCAGAACCGGTCGACGGGCAGCCCGGACAGCGCGAGCGCGGTGAGCACCGCGGACGGACCGGGCACGGCGGTGACCTTGATGTCCCGCTCGACGGCGGCCGCGACGAGCCGGTACCCGGGGTCGGACACGGACGGCATCCCCGCGTCGGTCACGAGCAGCACCCGGGCCCCGCCCGCTAGCGCCTCGACCAGCTCGGGCGTGCGGGCGGACTCGTTCCCCTCGAAGTACGACACGACGCGCCCGCCCGGGGTCACCCCGAGCGCCTGCGTCAGGCGCCGCAGCCTGCGGGTGTCCTCGGCGGCGATGACGTCGGCGCCGGCCAGCTCCTTGCTGAGCCGGGGCGGCGCGTCCGACACGTCTCCGATGGGCGTGCCCGCGAGCACGAGCGTTCCGGGGGATTCTGGGCTTGATGTCACGGATCCATCCTCGCAGGGGCGGGGACCGGCCGACTCGGTCGGGCCGCACACGGGACTCGCACAAGGACGTTCCCTACGATGGCGCGGTGACCAGTACTGCGTCCTCGCCGCACTCGCCCTCGACCAGCGCCCCGCCGGGCCAGAACCCCGGCGAGGGGCGGCAGCCGTCGACGTGGGAGCGCCGGCTGCGGCGGTTCGGTCACGTGGCGCGGCCCAGAGGCGACGTGGGCACGCGGCTCGTGCCGCCGTACGCGCCGCCGTCGTCGCGGCTGTGGACGACGCTCGGCCTCTCCGACCGTGTCGCGCGGGGCGTGACGCGCTGGTCGGGCTGGCTCGGTCCGCTGCTCGTGACGCTGGTCGCGGGCCTGATGCGGTTCTGGCATCTCGGCAGCCCGAAGGCCGTGATATTCGACGAGACGTACTACGCGAAGGACGCGTGGGCGCTGATCCACCGCGGCTTCGAGGTCAACTGGGACAAGAACGCCAACGACCTGATCCTCAAGACCGACGGTCATGTGCCGATCCCGCACGACGCCGCGTACGTCGTGCATCCGCCGGTCGGCAAGTACGTCATCGGGATCGGCGAGTGGCTGTTCGGATTCAACCCGTTCGGCTGGCGGTTCATGACGGCGGTGCTCGGCACGCTGTGCGTACTGCTGGTGTGCCGCATCGGGCGGCGGCTGTTCCGCTCGACGTTCCTCGGCTGCCTGGCCGGTCTGCTGCTCGCCGTGGACGGCCTCGCGTTCGTCATGAGCCGCACGGCGCTCCTCGACTCGATCCTCGTGTTCTTCGTCGTCGCCGCGTTCGGCTGCCTCGTCGTGGACCGTGACAAGGCGCGCGGGAAGCTCGCTGCCGCGCTCCCGAGGGGCGAGGACGGCGTGCCGCGCCCCGACGTGCACATCGCCGAGACGCTGCGCCTCGGCTGGCGCCCGTGGCGGCTGCTGGCCGGCCTGTGCCTGGGTCTCGCCGCGGGCACGAAGTGGAACGGCTTCATCTATGTGGCCGCGTTCGGCATCCTCACGGTCCTGTGGGACGTCGGCGCGCGCCGCGTCGCCGGGGCCGGCCGGCCGTACGTCACCGTGCTCAAGCGGGACCTCGGCTGGGCGTTCCTGTCGACGGTGCCGGTCGCGGTCGGCACATACGTCCTGTCCTGGCTCGGCTGGATCCTTTCTCCTGCCGACGGGACCGGCGGCTACTTCCGCAACTGGGCGGCGACCGACGGCCGGGGCGGCTCCTGGACCTGGCTGTTCCCCGACTGGGTGCGCAGCCTGTGGCACTACGAGCACGAGGTCTACAAGTTCAACGTGGGGCTCAGCTCCCCGCACATCTACCAGTCGAACCCGTGGAGCTGGCTCGTCGACGGCAGGCCGGTCTCGTACTTCTACGAGTCCCCGCTGCCCGGCAAGGACGGCTGCCCGGCCGACGCGGGCGACAAGTGCGCCCGCGAGGTCCTCGCGCTCGGCACCCCGCTGCTGTGGTGGGCGGCGGCGTTCGCCGTGCTGTATCTGCTGTGGCGCTGGTTCTTCCGCCGCGACTGGCGGGCGGGAGCCATCGCGTGCGCCATCGCCGCGGGCTATCTGCCCTGGTTCAACTACCAGGAACGCACGATCTTCTTCTTCTACGCGGTCGTCTTCGTGCCCTTCCTCTGTCTCGCCGTCGCGATGCTGGTCGGCGCGATCCTCGGGCCACCGGGCTCCGGGGAGCGGCGCAGAGTCGTGGGCGCGGCGGGCGCGGGCGTGCTCGTGCTGCTGATCGTGTGGAACTTCGTCTACTTCTGGCCGATCTATACCGGCCAGGCGATCCCGTTCCACTCCTGGCAGTCCCGGATGTGGCTGGACTCCTGGGTCTGACCTCGGACGACCCGACCCCGCGCAAGCGGTCTCCGTTCGGACAAGTTCGGACAACATCTGCGCACTCTCGTCACACCGGGCACGGCTGCCGCCTAAAGTTCCCCACCGGAACCTGGGGAGGGGACGCAGCATGCGCAAGGGGGCCAAGACGGCTGTGATCGGCGGGGTGTTCGCCATCATGGTCGGGGGCGCGGGATACGGCGCGTACAACGTGGTGACGGCCGTGACCGGTTCGGGCGGATCGAGTACGGCGGGGGCACCCTCGCCGCGCAGGACCGGGCCGCCGACGGCGGACGATATCAAGGACGTGTCGCAGAAGTTCCTCGCGGCGTGGGCGAAGTCCGACCCGGGCACCGCGTCGACGTACACGAACAACGCGGAGTCTGCGCTCTCGGCGCTGACCGGCTGGCACGACGACGCGCACGTCACGCAGACCACGCTGACGGCGGGGGCGCCCTCGGGGGCGCAGGTGCCGTTCGAGGTGAAGGCCACGGTGTCGTTCGAGGGGAAGAAGAAGACCCTCTCGTACGACTCGTCGCTGAAGGTCGTGCGGGGGCTCAACACCGGCCGGGCGCTGGTCGACTGGCAGGCGTCCGTCGTGCACCCGGACATGCGCAGGGGCGACACCCTCGTCACGGGCGAGGCCTCGGCGCCGCCGATCGAGGCCGTGGACCGCTCGGGCGCCGTCCTGACGAAGGAGAAGTACCCCTCGCTCGGGCCGATCCTGGACCAGCTGCGCGAGAAGTACGGCGACTCGGCCGGCGGCCGCGCGGGTGTGGAGACGTACATCCAGCCCGAGAACGAGGACGCCGGGACCAAGACGCTGCTCACGCTCGTGAAGGGCAGGGCCGGCGAGCTGCACACGACGCTCAGCGCGACCGCGCAGGCGGCGGCGGAGAAGGCCGTGAAGAGCTTCGACGAGTCGTCCGTGGTGGCCGTGCAGCCGAGCACGGGCCAGGTCCTCGCGGTCGCCAACCACCGCCAGGACGGCTTCAACGCCGCCTTCCAGGGCGAGCAGGCCCCCGGCTCCACGATGAAGATCGTCACCACGGCGATGCTCATCGACAACGGTGTCGCGTCGGTCAGCAGCCCCGCGCCCTGCCCGGACACCGCGACCTGGCAGAGCCAGACGTTCCACAACCTTCCGGGCATGAAGGCCAACGAGGGCGCCAACCTCGCGGACAGCTTCGCGCGGTCGTGCAACACGGCGTTCGTGAAGCTCATCGACGAGAAGCCGCTGACGGACGAGTCGTTGACGCGCGAGGCGCAGGACCGCTTCGGTCTGGGCCAGGACAACTGGAAGACCGGCATCGCGTCCGCGGACGGCAAGATTCCGGCGTCCGGCGGACCCGACCGCGCGGCCAACGCCATCGGGCAGGGCCAGATCCAGATGAACCCGCTGAACATGGCGTCCGTCACGGCGACCGCGAAGACGGGCGTCTTCCGGCAGCCCGTGATCGTGCCGCGCTCCGTCGACGACCGGGAGCTCGCCACCGCCCGCGGCCTGCCCCCGAACACCGCCGCGCAACTGCGGCAGATGATGTACCGCACGGCGACGGTCGGCACCGCGGCACAGGTCATGGCGGGTCTCGGCCCGGAGATCGGCGCCAAGACCGGCTCGGCCGAGGTCACCGGCCAGACCAAGTCGAACAGCTGGTTCACCGGCTACCGCGGGGATGTCGCGGCGGCCGCGGTCACCGAGGAGGGCGGCCACGGCGGCGACGCCGCGGGCCCTATCGTGGCGGCGGTGCTACGGGCGGGTAGCTGAGCCGACGTCGGGGGCACTTATCAAGACGCCTTAGTCTGAGCCGTCCGCGAGGAACCCAGTGGACCGGGCAGACAGGCAACGACGGAGGACCGGTGGGCAGCAGAGGCAGGCAACCCGAGCGCAAGAAGGCGAACGCGGCCGTGATCGGCGGCGTGGTCGCCGTCGTGGTGCTCGGCGCCGGAGTCAGCGCCTACGCCCTCTTCAGCGGCGACTCGGACCGGACGACCGCGGCCGACGACAAGCCCCACGTCAAGACGGGTCCCGTCACCGCGGCCGAGGTCCGCACCGCGGCCGACCGGTTCCTGACCGCCTGGGCCGCGGGCGACACCGCGAAGGCTGCGGCCGCCACGGACGACGCCACCGCGGCGACGGCCGCCCTCACCTCGTACGGCAAGGACGCCCATCTGTCCGGGGTGAAGCTGACGCCCGGGAAGCGCGCCGGGGCGAAGATGCCGTTCGCGGTGTCGGCGACCGTCTCGTACGGGGGAAAGTCGAAGCCGTTCGCGTACGGCTCCGAACTGACCGTCGTGCGGAGGGTGAAGGACGGCAAGCCGCTCGTCGGGTGGCAGGCGTCCGTCGTGCACCCGGACCTCAAGGACGGTGACCGGCTCGTCACGGGCGCGGCCGGTGACCCCCCGATCAAGGCGACGGACCGCTCCGGGAACGAGCTGACCGCGGCCGAGTACCCCTCGCTCGGCACCGTCATCGACGGGCTGCGCGAGAAGTACGGCAAGAAGGCCGGCGGCACGGCGGGCATCGAGCTGCGCGTCGTCCACAAGGAGAGCGGCAAGGAGAGCGAGCACACGCCCGACAAGACGCTCGTCACGCTCGCCAAGGGCACGCCCGGCACCCTGCGTACGACGATCAGCCCGACGTCGCAGGCCGTCGCCGAACGCGAGGTCGCCAAGCGGGAGAAAGCCTCGGTCGTCGTCATCAAGCCGTCGACCGGAGAGATCCTCGCGGTCGCCAACTCCCGCCCCGAAGGCTTCAACACGGCCTTCCAGGGCTCCCTCGCGCCCGGCTCCACGATGAAGATCGTGACGTCGTCGATGCTCCTGGAGAAGAACCTCGCGGGCGTCGACAAGAAGCACCCGTGCCCCAAGTACGTGACATACGGCGGCTGGAAGTTCCAGAACGACGACAAGTTCGAGATCAAGGACGGCACGTTCCGGGCCAGCTTCGCGCGCTCGTGCAACACCGCCTTCATCAGCCAGGCCAAGGAGCTGGAGGACGGCGACCTGACGAAGCAGGCGCAGGAGGTCTTCGGGCTCGGCCGCGACAACTGGTCGATCGGCGTGCCCAGCTTCGACGGCGCGGTCCCGGTGCAGTCGCAGGCGCAGATGGCGGCCTCGCTGATCGGGCAGGGCGGGGTGCGGATGAACCCGCTCAACATGGCGTCGGTCGTCGCCACCGCCAAGACGGGCGAGTTCAAGCAGCCCTACCTCGTCTCGCCCGAATTCGACCACCGCACGCTCGCCACGGCGTCCCGCAAGCTGTCCCCGTCGACTGTGAGCGCCCTGCGCGAGTTGCTGCACTACACGGCGGTCGCCGGTACGGCGGTCGAGCCGATGTCGGGGCTCGGCACCGACATGGGCGCGAAGACCGGCTCGGCGGAGGTCGACGGGCAGAAGGAGCCGAACGGCTGGTTCACGGCCTGGCGCGGTGACCTGGCCTCGGCGGCGGTCGTCCAGCAGGGCGGCCACGGCGGTGACTCGGCGGGTCCCGTGGTGCGGCAGATGCTGCTCGCCGGGGACTGAACGTCGGGGCGATACCTGGTCGCGTGGCGGGTACACGGAGCGCTACGGTGCCGCCATGAGCACCCCGGAACCTGCCGCATCCGCCGCCACCCACGCGCACCCCCGTTTCGCCGAGGCCCTCACCGAGCTGGGCCTGGCCGACGTACTCCCGCTCGTCCGCCGCTTCCCGGAGGCGACCCGGACCGCGCAGGAGGCCGCGGCCGCGATCGGCTGCGAACTCAGCCAGATCTGCAAGTCGCTGATCTTCGCCGCGGACAATGTTCCGGTGCTTGTGCTGATGGACGGCGCGTCGCGGGTGGACGTGGAGCTGGTCCGGCGCGAGCTGGGCGCCGAGAAGGTCACCCGCGCCAAGGCGGACGTCGTGCGCGCGACGACCGGATACGCGATCGGCGGCATCCCGCCCTTCGGACACCTCACCAGGACCCGGGTCCTCGCCGACCGTTCACTCCTGGACCACGACACCGTGTGGGCCGCCGCCGGCACCCCGTACGCCGTGTTCCCCATGGACCCCAAGTCGCTGATCACACACGCCGGTGCGACCCTCGTGGACGTGCGCGAGAGCGCTCAGTGACCCCACTCGTCGCGGCGGCCGTGCTCCTCGCGGCCGTCACGCACGCGAGCTGGAACGCGATCGCCCACCACATCACCGACAAGCTGGTCGGCTTCACGCTGATCTCGGGCGGCGGCGCGCTCATCGGGCTCGTGTGCGCGCCCTTCGTGCCGTTCCCGCACGCCGCGGCCTGGCCGTATCTGATCTTCTCCGCACTCCTCCACGTCGCCTACTACGCCCTGCTCATGCGGTCGTTCAGGCTCGGCGACTTCGGCCAGGCGTACCCGATCGCGCGCGGCACGGCGCCCCTCGTGGTGACCGTGCTCGCCGCGGTGTTCGCGGGCGAGATCCCCGACGGCTGGCAGGCGGCGGGCGTCGCGGTCTCGTGCGCGGGCCTGACCGGGCTCGCGCTGTGGGGCATACGGGGCTCTGGGCGCAGGCCCGACTGGGCGGCCGTGGGGGCGGCCGTCGCGACGGGCGTGTCCATCGCCGCGTACACGGTGGTGGACGGCCTCGGCGTGCGCGCCTCCGGGAACTCGCTCGGCTACATCGCGTGGCTGATGATGCTCGGCGGCCTCGGCGTCCCCGTCTACGCGGCCTGGACGTGGCGCGGTGAACTGGCCGCCCGGCTGCGGCCGTTCGCGGCGGTCGGGCTGCTCGGCGCTGCGCTGTCCGTGTCCGCGTACGGGCTCGTCCTGTGGGCGCAGACACGGGCGGACCTCGCCCCGATCTCGGCCCTGCGCGAGTCGTCGATCATCGTGGGCGCGGCGATCGGGACGGTGTTCTTCAAGGAGCGCTTCGGGACGCCGCGGATGGTGGCGGCGGGGCTGATGGTGGCGGGGATCGGGCTGATGCTGCACACCGCGGGCTGAGCGGTGCGTCACTGGAGCTGGGCGCGGAATCCCAGGCTCGCCGAGGTCAGGCCGCCGTCGACCGGGAGTGTGACCCCGGTGATCCATGCCGCGTCCGGCGAGGCGAGGAACGTGACGGCCGCCGCGATGTCCTCCGGCTCACCGACCCGCCCCAGCGGGTAGAGGCCGCTGACGGCGTCCAGGGCGGCGCCCCGGCCCGACCAGGCGGGGGTGCGCACCGTGCCCGGCGCGACGAGGTTGACGCGGACGCCGCGCGGGCCCGCGTGCCCGGCGAGGGTGCGGGTCAGCGAACCGAGTCCCGCCTTCGCGGCGCTGTACGCGTGATTGCCGTAGTCCTGAAGGCCGTTGACGGATCCGATGCTCACGATCGCGCCGCGGCCCGACGCCACCAGGTACGGCAGCGCGGCACGGCAGCAGCGGTACGCGCCGGTGAGCGTGATGTCGAGGTCGCGGGCCCACACCTCGTCGGGCTCGTCCTCGAAGAGAGCGGCGTCCGGGGCACACGCGTAGGCGTTGTTGACGAGCACGTCGAGGCGGCCGAACTCCTCCACGACGGCCGCGACCGCCGCCTCCACCGACTCGCGTGACGAGACGTCGCAGGTGAACGCCGTTGCCGCGCCGCCCTGTTCGCGAATCCCGGCAGCTGTCTTCTCGGCTGCCTGCGGATCCACATCGGTGACGGCGACCTGCGCCCCCTCTGCGGCGAACCTGTGCGCGGTGGCGGCGCCGATGCCGCGCGCCGCGCCGGTGATCATGACCCCGTACCCCTCGAAGCGCCTCATGGGCCGACGCTACCCGGCGCGCGTCCGGGGCACACGGCGGTTATCCGGCGAGCGAGGCGCGCACGGCCCGTACCAGCGCCTGAGCGCGCGGGTCGGCGGTGACGCC
Organism: Streptomyces sp. NBC_01003; assembly: GCF_045162695.1. Classification (NCBI taxonomy): domain Bacteria; kingdom Bacillati; phylum Actinomycetota; class Actinomycetes; order Kitasatosporales; family Streptomycetaceae; genus Streptomyces; species Streptomyces sp. NBC_01003. Next base: position 5,899,080 of record NZ_CP108707.1, on the reverse strand, counting down.
CTTCTGCATGCCGTTCGTGACGTACCCGAAGGCGATCCCGGACTCGGGGTCCGCGAAGCCGAGCGGACCGCCCCGCCCGGGGTGGCCGAAGGAGCCGGGGCCGAGGAGGGGGGAGGCGACCCCGTGGAGCATGTAGCCGAGTCCGAAGAGGGTCGGGACGACGAGGACCCGGTCGGCGCCCTCGGACGCCTCCGTGCGGGCCGCCTGAGCCGTGTCCGGTGTGAACAGGCGGGTACCGCCGTCGACTTCGCCGATCAGGGACGCGTAGAAACGGGCGAGTCCCTCCGCCGTGCCGACGCCGTTCGAGGCGGGGAGCTCGGCCGCGCGGTAGGCCGGGGCGTTCTCGTCGGGCGCGGGGGCGATGGCGCCGAAGGCGCGGCGGGTGAGGGAGCCGGGGTCGGAGTACGCGTCGGCGACGTTCTTCCTGGGGCGGGTGCGCAGGCCGCCGCCGGGCACTGCCGGGGGTTCGACGGGGCCGATGAGACCGGCGCGGTGCGCCTCGGCGTCGGGCAGCCCGACCCAGAGGTCGGCGCCGACGGGGGCGGCTATGTGCTCGGCGGTCCAGGCGCCGACGGTGCGGCCGGTGACGCGGCGCACGAGCTCGCCGGTGAGCCAGCTGTAGGTCTGCGCGTGATAGCCGTGGTCGGTGCCGGGTTCCCAGGCGGGGGCCTGGGCGGCGACGGCCGCGGCGCCGGTGTCGGGGTCGGCGGCCTCGGCGGGGGTCAGCGGGCGGTCGAGCGCGGGCACCCCGGCGCGGTGCGCGAGGACGTCACGGACGAGGACGTGCTCCTTGCCGTGCTCCTTGAACTCGGGCCAGTAGGCGCTGACCGGCGCGTCCAGGTCGAGCTCTCCCCGCTGGTGCAGGAGGAGCAGCGCGGCGGCGGCCACGCCCTTCGTGGCGGAGCGCATGATCTGGGCGGTGCCGCGCTCCCAGGGGGCGCCGCCGCTCACGTCGCGGGTGCCGGCCCACAGGTCGACGACCTTGTGTCCGTCGCGGTAGACGACCACGCCCGCGCCGCGCTCGCCGAGCGCGGCGAAGTTGTGCGCGAAGGCGTCCCTGACCGGTTCGAACCCGGTGGCCACTGTGCCGTTCATGTCACTCACATCGGGTGCAACAGCCATGGATCGCTGAGGATTCCTCGGCCGCTCAGACCTTCACGGACTTCGGGTCGAAGCCGAAGGGGAGCTCCAGGCGGTGGGCGCGCATGAGGTCCTCGTCGGCGAGGAGGTCGCCGGTCGTCCCGTCGGCCGCGATCACGCCCTCGCTGAGGATCACCGAGCGCGGGCAGAGTTCGAGCGCGTACGGCAGGTCGTGCGTGACCATCAGGACGGTGACGTCCAACGACCGCAGGATGTCGGCGAGTTCGCGGCGCGAGGCCGGGTCGAGGTTCGACGAGGGCTCGTCCAGGACGAGGATCTCGGGCTCCATGACGAGGACGGTGGCGACCGCGACGCGGCGGCGCTGCCCGAAGGAGAGGTGGTGCGGCGGCCGGTCGGCGAAGTCGGCCATACCGACCTGGGCGAGGGCCTTGTGCACGCGGGCCTCGAGTTCGGGCCCCTTCACCCCGGCCGCGGCGGGACCGAAGGCCACGTCCTCTCGGACGGTCGGCATGAAGAGCTGGTCGTCGGGGTCCTGGAAGACGATGCCGACCTTGCGCCGGATCTCGGCCATGTGCTGCTTGCCGACGGGCAGACCGGCGACGGTCACGGTGCCGGCGCCGCCGGTGAGGATGCCGTTGAGATGCAGCACGAGGGTCGTCTTGCCCGCGCCGTTGGGCCCGAGCAGGGCGACGCGCTCACCGCGGCCGATGGTCAGGTCGACGCCGAAGAGGGCCTGGTGCCCGTCGGGGTAGGCGTAGGCGAGGCCGCTGACCTCGAGAGAGGCGAGGGAAGGCGACGAGAGCGAGGCGGGGGAAACAGTCACAGCAGCCATCCCAGCAGACAGACGACAAGAGCGGCACAGGGGAGGGTGAGGGCGTACGACCACTGCGTGCGGGACGCGCTCACGTCGTCGATGACCGGCATCGATCCGGCGTACCCGCGGCTGACCATGGCCAGATGCACGCGCTCGCCGCGCTCGTAGGAACGGATGAAGAGGGCTCCGGCGGACTTGGCGAGGACGCCCCAGTGCTTCACGCCGCTCGCCTCGAAGCCGCGCGACTCCCGGGCGATCTTCATGCGGCGCATCTCGTCGGTGATCACATCGCCGTAGCGGATCATGAACGACGCGATCTGGACCAGGAGCGGCGGCAGCTTGAGCCGTTGCAGGCCGAGCAGCAGTTCGCGCAGCTCCGTCGTGGAGGCGAGCAGGACGGACGCGGCGACGCCGAGGGTGCCCTTGGCGAGGACGTTCCAGGCGCCCCACAGGCCGTTGACACTGAGGGACATCCCGAGGACATCCACGCGCTCGCCCTGCGCCACGAACGGCATGAGGACGGCGAAGGCGACGAAGGGGATCTCGATGAGGAGCCGCTTGAGGAGGAAGGCGGCCGGGACCCTGGCCGCGTACGCGACGGCCGCGAGCAGCACCGCGTACAGGGCGAACGCCCACATCGCCTCGCGGGGCGTGGAGACGACCACGATCACGAAGCAGAAGACGGCGGCGAGCTTGGTGTGCGGCGGCAGGCCGTGCACGGGCGAGTGCCCGTGCCGGTAGAGCTTGTGCGCGTGCCCCGCACCCATGTCAGACGGTCTCCGTGATCTCGCTCGGGGAGGTGTCCGCGGTGCGGCGCCTGCGCAGCACCCAGAAGATGCCGCTGCCCGCGACGACGGTGACGCCGACGCCGATCACGCCGGCGAGGCCGCCGGAGAGCCGGGCGTCGCCGACGTCCTTGACGCCGTAGCCGGCGAGCGGGGAGCCGTCGGAGGCGTGCTTCTCGGTCTTCGTGTCGATGCCCTTGTCGTGGGCGACCTTCTCCAGGCCGTCCGGGTTGGCGGAGGCGTAGAAGGAGACGAAGCCGGCGAGGACGAGGGAGGTGACGAGACCGGTGATCCAGACCTTGCGGTGGGAGCGTGCGGCGACGGGCGCGGGCGCGGTGTCCGGGGCGTCGACGAGTTCCCCGCCGACGCGGAGCTTGAGCGGCCGGTGCAGGCCGCGGGCGCCGTACACGAGGTCGGGGCGGACGGCGACGACGGCGCCGACGGTCAGCGCGGTGATGACGGCCTCGCCGATGCCGATGAGGACGTGCACGCCGACCATCGCGGTGGCGACCTTGCCGATCGAGACGTCGGTGGTGCCGCCGATCGCGTAGATCAGGGTGAAGACGACGGCCGCGGCCGGGACGGACAGGAGCGCCGCGACGAAGGAGGCGACGGTGATGGAGCGGCGCCCCCGGGGCAGCACCTTCACCAGGCCGCGGAAGGCGAGGTAGGCGACGACGGTCGTGGTGATCGCCATGTCGGTGATGTTCACGCCGAGCGCGGTCAGCCCGCCGTCGGCGAAGAGCACGCCCTGCATCAGGAGCACCACGGACACACAGAGGACGCCGGTATAGGGGCCGACGAGTATCGCGGCCAGTGCGCCGCCCAGGAGGTGGCCGCTGGTGCCCGCCGCGACGGGGAAGTTCAGCATCTGCACGGCGAAGATGAACGCGGCGACCAGGCCCGCGAGGGGGGCCGTCCGCTCGTCGAGTTCGCGCCGCGCGCCTCGGAGGCTGACGGCCACGGCGCCCGCGGCGACGACACCTGCGGCCGCCGATACGGGGGCGTTGATGAATCCGTCGGGGACATGCATGGGTGAAAGCTCCGCTTCGGGGCACACGACAGGCTTGGTTGACCGTTCGATGATAGTGCCTTGTTGCGAACTGGTTGCAAGAGCGCTGGGCGCACGATTAAGACCGAATCAAACCCTGGATGCATAGCCGGACATATGGCTTATATGGGACATTAGATGACAGTACGCACAAAAGACGGCGAGGAGTCTCCGATGTCTGACGTCGAGCAGTACGCACCAGCCCACATCGTCACGGACTCCCCCGACGAGACGCCGGCAGTCCCCGCGGTCCTGAGCTACGACGGCCGCATCCACGTCACCGTCCCCGAAGAGGGTGACTGGTACTTCACCCGCGAGCTCCTGGAACAGGGGCTGCGCGCCCCGACCACCGTGGGCGACGTCCACATCTGGCCGTGCGGCCGCGTCCAGGCCGTCATGGAGTTCCACTCGCCGAAAGGGGTGGCGGTCGTGCAGTTCGAGAAGAAGGCACTGGTGCGCTTCCTTCGCCGGACGTACACGGCCGCCACCCCGGTGGCTCACTGAGAGCCGGTCGAACTGCCGGTCAAGGCTGGGACCCGGTCACACGCGGACCAGCTCCCGGTCCTCCTCCGCGGAGTCGTCGCCGGAGACCGCCTTCAGGCCCTCGCCCTCCACGTCCACGTTCGGCAGGATCCGGTCGAGCCACTTCGGCAGCCACCACGCCCGCTTGCCGAGCAGCGCGAGGACGGCCGGCACGATCGTCATGCGCACCAGGAACGCGTCGAAGAACACCGCGATCGCGAGCCCGAAGCCGATCATCTTGACCATCTGCTCGCTTGAGCCGATGAAGCCCGCGAAGACAGCGATCATGATGACGGCCGCCGCCGTGACCACCCGGGCCCCGTGCCGGAAGCCGGTGACGATGGCCTGCGCGGGCCGCTCCCCATGGACGTACGCCTCTCGCATGCGCGTCACGAGGAAGACCTCGTAGTCCATCGCGAGGCCGAAGACCACACCCACCATGAAGATCGGCATCATCGACATGATCGGCCCGGTCTGCTCCACGCCGAACAGCGAGCCGAGCCAGCCCCACTGGTAGACCGCGACGACGGCGCCGAGCGCGGCGACCACCGAGAGCAGGAAGCCGAGCGCCGCCTTCAGCGGGACCAGGACCGACCGGAAGACCACCATCAGGAGCAGGAACGCGAGGCCCACGACGAGCGCCAGGTACGGCACGAGCGCGTCGTTCAGCTTCTGCGACACGTCGATGTTCATGGCCGTGGTGCCGGTGACCAGGACCTCGGCGCGGGTGTCCGCCTTGATGTCCGCACCCTTGTCGCGGATCGTGTGGACGACGTCCTCGGTCTGCGTGGAGCTGGGCTTGAACGACGGCACGACGGTGATCGTCGCCGTGTCACCGGCCTTGTTGAACGCGGGCGGGGTGACCGTCTTGACGCCGTCGGTCGCCGCGATGTCCTTGGAGACGCGGGCGACCGCGTTCTTCGGGTCCTGCGAGTGCTTCACGTCGACGACCGCCACCAGCGGACCGTTGAAGCCGGGCCCGAAGCCCTCGGAGAGCAGGTCGTACGCCTTGCGCTGCGTGGTGTCGGTGGGCTGGACCCCGTCGTCGGGCAGGCCCAGCTCCAGCGAGGACACCGGCACGGCCATCACGCCGAGCCCGACCACCGCGGTGAGCAGCACGGCCACCGGCCGGCGCAGCACGAAGCGCGCCCAGCGGGTGCCCATGTTCGTCTTCGGCTCGGGCTTCTTCTCGGCGGCCTGGGCCTTACGGGCCTTGCGGCCGTGGACCCTTCCCCAAGCTCTCGGCTTCGCTCGAGCAGGGGAGGCCCCAATGCCGGCGTAGCCGAGCAGCGCCGGGATGAGGGTGAGCGCGATGAGGACGGCGATGGCGACCGTGCCGGCGGCGGCGATGCCCATCTTCGTCAGCATCGGGATGTTGACGACGGCGAGCCCGACGAGGGCGATGACGACGGTCAGACCGGCGAAGACCACGGCGGATCCCGCGGTGCCGACGGCCCGTCCGGCCGCCTCCTCGCGGTCGCGGCCCTCGGCCAGCTCGGCGCGGAAGCGGGAGACGATGAACAGCGCGTAGTCGATGCCGACCGCGAGGCCGATCATCATGGCCAGCGTCGAGGTGGTGGTGCCGAGGTCGAGCGCGTTGGCCAGCGCGGTGATCGACGAGACGCCGATGCCGACGCCGATCAGCGCGGTGAGCAGCGGAAGCCCGGCCGCGACGAGCGAGCCGAAGGTGATCACGAGGACGACGGCGGCGATCGCCACACCGATGATCTCGGTGGCGCCGGTCTCCGGCATGGCCTGGAGCGCGTCACCGCCGACCTCGACGGTCAGCCCTGAGTCGCGCGCCTCGTCGACGGTCTTCTGGAGCGCGTCCCGGTCGGCGTCCTTCAGCTCCATCGAGGAGACCTTGTAGGAGACCGAGGAGTACGCGATCGTGCCGTCCTTGCTGACGGTCTTCGCGACGAACGGGTCGGCCGCCGCGGCGACCTCCTTCGAACCGGACCCGAGGTCCGCGACGGTCTTGGTGACCTCGGCCTTGTTGGCCGCGGACGTGATCTTCTCGCCGTCGGGCGCCCGGAAGACGACGCGCGCGGTGGCGCCGTCGGCGCTGGAGCCCGGGAAGCGCTGGTCGAGCAGGTCGAAGGCCTTCTGGGCCTCCGTCCCCGGGATGGAGAAGGAACTGGACGCCGCCGTGGGCGCGGAGGCGGCGCCCACCCCCGCGAGGGTGAGCAGCGCCACCCAGATCAGGGCGACGAAGTGCCTTCGGCGGAAGGCGAGCTTGCCGAGTTTGTAGAGGAACGTGGCCACGAGGGCGTACTCCCCGTCAGTCGTATGGGGGCAGGAGGGATCAGCCCGACGACGTGAGCGGTCGCGTCAGGAACTTGGGTGTGACGGGTCTTGGGTGGAGAGGTCAGGCGCCGAGAGCGGGGAGGACCACGGCGTCGATGTAGGAGGCGACGAAGGCCTGGGTGGGCGGCTGTTCGTCGATGAGGGTCCGGGCCGTGAAGGCGCCGACGATCATGTGGAGGACGTAGTCGAGCGCCGGGTTGTCCGCACGGATCTCGCCCCGGTCGACGGCGCGCGCCAGCACATGCCGGAGCTCCTCCATCTCGGGTTCGATCAGCAGCTCGCGGAAGGCGCGCAGGAGATCCGGGTTCTCGTGGACCGCCATGGCCAGGCCACGCATCAGCGCGGACCCCTGGGCCATCTCGCAGTCGTCCTCACGGAGGACCAGTGCGTGGAAGTCGCCCCGCAGCGACCCGGTGTCGATCTCGCTCAGGCGTGACGGCTTCTGGTGCCGCAGCGCCTTCACGACCAGCTCGGCCTTGCTGCCCCACTGGCGGTAGAGCGTGGCCTTGCTCGACCGGGTGCGGGCGGCCACGGCGTCCATGGTCAGGGCGTCGTAACCGACCTCGCGGAGCAGTTCGAGCACGGCGCCGTACAGCTCGGCCTCGCGCTCGGGCGTGATCCGGCTGCGACGCGTCGTCGCGGCTTCAGCCATGGGTCACTCCTGTTCCGGTCCAGACAGTGCGTACGAAACCGTTTCGTACAGAAGTACTGTACGACCGCGCTTAACGAAACGAAACCGTTTCGTACGTGTCCTGCGCCACAAGCCGCACCCGCAAGCGGGCGAACCACAAGTTGCCGGGGGCCGTTCAGCGGAAAAGCATGGGTAGGTGAGCGACAACGCGTACCTGCGGTTTCCCCATCTGCACGAGGACCGGCTCTGCTTCGAGACCGAGGACGACCTCTGGGTCGCCCCGCTCGACCGGCCGGGCCGGGCCTGGCGGGTCACGGTCGACCGGACCAAGGTGAGCAGCCCACGGTTCTCACCGGACGGCCGCCACATCGCGTACACGACCTGGCGCAGCCTGGACCCCGAGATCCATCTTGCGCCGGTGGACGGCGGACCCGCCCGGCGGCTCACCTACTGGGGCAGTACGGACACCCAGGTCCGCGGCTGGACACCGCCCGACAAGGACGGGCGGACCGTCATCCTCGCGGTGGCCTCGCACGGCCAGCCCTTCTCGTACTTCACCTGGGCCTACGACGTCCCCACCGACGGCTCCCCCGGCGGCAGGCTGCCCTGGGGCCCCGTCTCCGACATCGCGGTCGCCGAGATCGACGGCGAGCGCAAGACCCTGCTCCTGACCGGCACTCCCCCGCACGAGCCGGCCGCCTGGAAGCGGTACCGGGGCGGCGCCCAGGGCCGCCTGTGGCTGCACGGCGAGCAGCTCGTCGCCGACCTGGACGGGCATCTGGAGGCACCGATGTTCGTGGCGGGACGCATCGCGTTCCTCTCCGACCACCAGGGCATCGGCAATGTGTACTCCTGCCTGCCCGACGGCTCCGACCTGCGCCGCCACTCCGACCACGACGCGTTCTATGCCCGCAACGCCTCCAGCGACGGGACCCGGATCGTCTACCAGTGCGCCGGCGACCTCTGGATCATCGACGACCTCTCCGCCGGCTCCGTGCCGCGCAAGCTGGACGTGCGCCTCGGCGGCCCGCGCGTCGGGCGCCGCCCCTACCAGGTGCCGGCCGCCCATCACGTCGACGGGCTCTCCGTCGACGAGACGGGCCGGGCCAGCGCCGTCGTCGTCCGCGGCAGCCTGTACTGGCTCACCCACCGCGACGGCCCCGCCCGGACCATCGCGGACACCCCGGGCGTGCGGGTCAGGCAGCCCGAGATGCTCGGCTCCGGCGGGCAGGTCGCGTACGTCACCGACGCGGAGGGCGAGGACGCGATCGAGATCTCGTACCTGCCGCGCGCGAGTGGTGAGCGCGAGCCGCGCCGCCTCGCGTCCGGGGAGCTCGGGCGGGTCCTCGAAATGGTCAGCGACCCGGACGGCGAGCGCCTCGCCATCGCGTCGAACGACGGCCGCCTGCTGCTCATCGACACGGCCGAGGAGGAAGAAGAAGGGGGAGGGGAACAGACCGGGGACGGGGTCATCGAGCTGATCCGGTCGATCAACGGGCCCGTGCGCGACCTGGCCTTCTCGCCTGACGGCGCCTGGCTCACCTGGTCCCACCCGGGCATCGGGCGCTCCCTGCGGCAGATCAAGATGGCCCGGATCAAGGACCGGACGATCGTCGACGTCACCAACGGCCGTTTCGAGGACGAGAATCCGGTCTTCACGCGCGACGGCCGCTATCTCGCCTTCCTCTCCTGGCGCGGCTTCGACCCGGTCTACGACGTGCACACGGGCGACCTGTCCTTCCCGCTCGGCTGCCGCCCCTACCTCGTACCGCTGTCGTCCGCGACGCCCTCCCCGTTCGCCCTCTCACCCCACGGGCGCACGGCCGCCGGCGGGCTCGACCCGACCGAGGACTCGGGGGCCGACGGGGCGCCGAGCGTGGAGATCGAGGGCCTGGCGAACCGTGTCGTGCCGTTCCCCGTCTCGGCCTCCAAGTACTCGGCGCTGTACCCGGTCTCGGGCGGCGGCCTCGTCTGGCTGCGCTGGCCGATCTCCGGCGCGCTCGGCGAGACGTTCGTGAACCCGGCCGACACCTCGGGCCGCCCCACCCTGGAGTACTTCAACCTCAGCAAGGGCAAGAAGACCGAACTCGTCACCCACCTCGACTGGTTCGCGGTCAGCGGCGACGGCACCCGCCTCGTCGTCGTCGACGAGGGCGACCTGCGGGCCGTCCCCTCCACCGAGGCCGGCGACAGCGACAGCACCGTCTGGATCGACCTGCGCCGCATCCTGCACGAGGTCGACCCGGCCGCCGAGTGGCGCCAGGCGTACGACGAGGCAGGCCGGATCATCCGCGCCTACTACTGGGACCCGAAGATGTGCCACGTCGACTGGGACGCGGTGCTCGCCCAGTACCGGCCGCTCGTCGAACGGGTCGCGTCCCCGGACGAGTTCGCCGACCTGCTGCGCGAGGTGCTCGGCGAACTCTGCACCTCGCACGCCTACGTCGCCGCCGCCCGCCGCAACGAGGGCCCGCCCCACTACCAGCGCGCCCAGGGCCTCCTCGGCGCCAACTTCGTGCACCGCGACGAGGGCTGGCAGCTCGTCCGTATCCTGCCCGGCGACTCGTCGGACTCCAAGGCGCGTTCCCCGCTGGCCGGCAGCGGCATCCGCGAGGGCGCCGTCCTCACGCATGTCGACGGGCGCCCGGTCGACCCGGTCACCGGCCCGTTCCCCCTGCTCGCGGGCTCGGGCGGCACGACGGTCGAGCTGACGTTCCGGCCCGCGGAGGGAGACGGCCGCCCCCGCCGCGTCGCGGTCGTCCCCCTCATCGACGAGCGCCCGCTGCGCTACCAGGACTGGGTGGCCAAGCGCCGCGCGGTGGTACGGGAGCTGAGCGGCGGCCATTGCGGCTATCTGCACATCCCCGACATGGGCGGCTCCGGCTGGGCGCAGTTCAACCGTGACGTGCGCATGGAGGTCTCCCGGCCCGCCCTCATCGTCGACGTGCGCGGCAACGCGGGCGGCCACATCAGCGAGCTCGTCATCGAGAAGCTCACCCGCAAGATCCTCGGCTGGGACCTGACCCGCGACGCCCAGCCCGTCTCGTACGCGTCGAACGCCCCGCGCGGTCCGGTCGTCGCCCTGGCCGACGAGGCGACCTCGTCCGACGGCGACATGATCACCGCGGCGTTCAAGCTCCTCGGGCTCGGCCCCGTCGTGGGCCAGCGCACCTGGGGAGGCGTCGTCGGCATGACGGGCCGCCACACACTCGGCGACGGCACGGTCATCACGGTCCCCATGAACGCGGCCTGGTTCCCCGAGTACGGCTGGTCGATCGAGAACAAGGGCGTGGAACCGGACTTCGAGGTCCTGCGCACCCCCCTGGACTGGGCGGAGGGCCGCCACGCCCAACTCGACGACGCGGTCTATCTGGCCCTGGACCTCCTGGTGGCATCCCCGGCCAAAACTCCCCCGGACTACACGAACACCCCGAACCACGCCCGACCGAAGCTCCCGCCGCGCTGACCCCGACCACTCGCGCCATCAGTCACCGACAACTGTGGGCAGCTGAAGCACCGTTCAGGCGCCGGCCCACACACCAAACAACGAGGGCCACCCGGCGTCCCGGGTGGCCCTCGTACTACTGGCTCAGCGAAGCGAAGCGTCAGGCGTCGTAGTCCTGATCGACCCTGTGCTGCGCTTCCTGCCGCCGGCGCTCGGAGTCCTCGGACTGCGAGCCACGCTCACGAACGCCGCCCTGAGTCTGCGGAGAGCGCGTGCTCGCCTCGTCCCGGCGGTCCTGGCCTTGACCGGACCGCTTCTTGGCCTGGTTGGCGAGCTGCTCGGCCTTGTCCTGGAACTGGTCCTTCATGCCCATGCGATTTCACTCCCGTTTTTGGGTGAGGGGGTCGGGCCTCGACCAGAGTTACATGCCAGGACAGAGCGCGCATTTCGATCAGTGACGGACCGTACTCAACCCTCGAAACCGCAGGTCAGAGCCGCTGAGGGACCGTCAGCCACCCCTTACCGATTCGTCAGCAGCGCCGCCCGCCCCGACGAGCCCCGTCGAGACGCTCTTCAGGCGCGGCTCGAACCGCCGCATCTCGCGCTGCCCGACCGCCCCGATGACCCCGGGCAGATATCCGCGGATGCCCTGCATGCCCCGCAGCCACCACTGCGCGTACACGTGCGAGGACCGCCGCTCGATGCCCGCCACGATCCGGTCCACGGCCGGGCCCAGCGGATACGTCTTGTTCGACGGCCACGGCAGCCGCTGCCGCAGCTCGCGCATCACGTCGTCCTGGTCGGCGCCGCGCACCATGTCGGTGTCGGTCCACGACAGATACCCGACCCCGACCCGTACGCCCTTGTAGCCGACCTCGGCGCGCAGGCTGTGCGCGTACGCCTCGACGCCCGACTTCGACGCGCAGTACGCGGTCATCATGGGCGCCGGCGTGATCGCGGCGAGCGACGCTATCTGGAGCAGATACCCGCGGCTCTCCATGAGCACCGGCAGGAACGCCCGCGCCGTGACCGCGGACCCGATCAGGTTGACCTCGATGACGCGGCGCCAGGCGACCGGGTCGGAGTCGAGGAACGGGCCGCCGTTGGCGACGCCCGCGTTCGCGACGACGATGTCGACCTTGCCGAAGCGCTGCTTGACCTCCTCGGCGACCTGCGCCATCGCGACATGGTCGGTGACATCGGCGTGCCAGAAGTCGCTGTCGGTGTCGAGGCGTTCGGACACTGCCTTCAGCTCGTCCGGCTCCAGGCCGACCAGCGCGATTTTGGCGCCGCGCGCCGCCAGCTTGCGCGCGAGCAGCTCGCCCACGCCGCGTGCGGCGCCCGTGACGACCGCTACCTGTCCTTCGAGACTGACCCTGCTCATGCGGATGCCGCTCCCTTCAACTCGTCGTTCGTCTCGTCGTTCGTGACGTACTCGGCCAGTTCGCGGATACGCTCGGTGACCAGGTCGGGTGCTTCGACGGGCGTCATGTGCCCGAGACCGGTGAGTTCGGTGAGCCCCACGCACTCCGGCAGCGTCGCCGCCAGGCGACGTGCGTGCACGACGGGTGTGAGCCGGTCGGCGGTACCCGCGATGACCGCCGTGGGCACCCGCAACTCGGCCACACCGTCGTCGAGTTCGAGCTCGGCGAGGACGTGCGACCAGTGGTGGCGCACCTTGGTGGGGCAGGCGTGCACGATGCGGGCGCAGGCCTCGACCTTGTCCGGCGACGACCCCGGGCCCATGGTCGCGTAGCGCAGGACCTTCTTGCCGAGCGGCGTGACGGGCCCGAGCGGCGCCCTCGCACCGAGCACGGCCGTCGTGATCCGGGTCCGCAGCCGCCCGGGCCGCAGCGGCAGCACGGCCGACTCGGCCACCAGTCGCGAACTGCCCGTGCTGCACAGCAGGACCGCGGCCGCGTGCTCGCGGAACTTCGCCCGCTGCGACGCGGCCATCATCGTCATGCCGCCCATGGAGTGCCCGACGAGCACGGCCTTCTCACCCGGCGCGAGCGTCGCGCCGAGCACGGCCTCCAGGTCGTCGGCGAGCATCTGTGTCGAGTACGGGGCCTGCGCCGCCGGACTGCGCCCATGGCCGCGCTGGTCGTACGCGACGACCCGGTGGTCGGCGGCAAGGGAACGTATCTGCGCGGCCCAGAACGCGGTCGAGCACGTCCACCCGTGGGCGAGCACCACGGTGGGCGCCGCGGCATCGTCGACGGTTCCGTGCACCTCGACGTGCAGCCGGGCGCCGTCGGCGGAGACCGCCGTCAGCTCACGCGCGGCCGCCGGCGGCGCGTAGGGTCCACTCACCACATGCATCAGCCTGCTCATGCCGCTCCCGCCTCCACCTTGCCACCACGGCCCTTCTTCGTACGTGCTGCGGGTACCGCGGCCGGTTTGGCCGCCGGCGCCCGGACCACCTCGTACTCGCCGAGGTCGACCCGGCGCGTGGCGGACCGGAACTCGGTCGTCGTGCCCGGCCACAGCGTGGTGTTCACGCCGCTCTCGTCGAGGTACCAGCTGCTGCAGCCGCCGGAGCTCCACACCGTGCGCTCCATCCGGTCCTGCACGCGGCGGTTCCACGCGTTCACGGCAGACGCACGCGGGTCGAGCGCGACGCGGCCGCCGAGCACGTCCAACTGGCGTACGTAGTCGGCCAGATAGTTCAGCTGGGACTCGATCATCAGGATCATCGAGGAGTTCCCGAGGCCGGTGTTGGGCCCGATGACGGTCATGAAGTTCGGGAACCCGGCCGCCGTCGCGCCGCGCAGCGCCTTCATGCCGTCCTTCCAGGACTCCATGAGCGTGTGCCCCTCGGCGCCCACGACCCGGTCGGCGATCGGCATGTCCGTGACGTGGAAGCCGGTGCTGAAGACGATCGCGTCGACCTCGACCTCGCTGCCGTCGGTGGCGACCAGCGTGGAGCCGCGGATCTCGCTGAGCCCGGAGGCCACGACGTCGACATTCGGCTGCGCGAGGGCCGGGTAGTAGGCGTTGGACAGCAGGATGCGCTTGCAGCCGATGCGGTAGTTCGGCGTGAGTTTGGCGCGCAGGGCCGGGTCCTTGATGGACCGGTGGATGTTGCGCTTGGCCAGCTGCTCGACCAGGCCCAGCTCGTTGGGCCGCTTCGTGAACGCCTGCACCTGGAGCTCACGGATGCCCCACAGCAGTCCGCGGCGGGCCTGCGTGGTGAACGGCAGCCGGCGGTGCAGCCAGCGCTCGGCGCCGGTGATGGCGCGGTCGGCGCGCGGCATGACCCACGGCGGGGTGCGCTGGAACAGCGTCAGCTTCGCCACGTCCCGCTGGATGGCCGGCACGATCTGGATGGCGGAGGCGCCGGTGCCGATCACGGCGACGCGCTTGCCGCGCAGGTCGTAGTCGTGGTCCCAGCGCGCGGAGTGGAAGACCTTGCCGGGGAAGGCGTCGAGGCCCTTGATGTCCGGCATCTTCGGGTCGGACAGCGGGCCGGTCGCCGAGATGACGACGTCGGCGGTGAGCGTCCCCTGCGAGGTCTCGACCACCCACCACAGCTTCTCGGTGTCCCAGCGCGCCTGCTTCACCTCGTGGTCGAAGCGGATGTGCGGGCGCAGCCGGAAGGTGTCGGCGACGCCCTCCAGGTAGTCCCGGATGCGCTCCTGGCCGGAGAAGGTGCGCGGCCAGTCGGGGTTGGGCGCGAAGGAGAAGGAGTACAGATGGGAGGGCACGTCGCACGCGCACCCCGGGTAGCTGTTGTCGCGCCAGGTGCCGCCGACGGCGCTCGCCCGCTCCAGGACCACGAAGTCGGTGACGCCTTCGCGCCGCAGCCGGACCGCGGCCCCGAGGCCGCCGAACCCGGACCCGATCACCGCCACCCGTACGTGCTCATGCTCGTGCTCAGTCATCCCGGCGCCTCCCTGCCGCGCGACCCTGCCAGTGAACACTGGCGCAATGGGGAGCGTAGAGCAGGTGCGTACTGATGGGTAGGGGTCGGGACCACGAAAGTTACCGGCGGTACAACATAGGGTTCTCATGTGGCGAAGGAAGTGGCGAAGGACGTGGCCAGGGCGACGGCGAAAGACCCCGGCACCCGGGAGTTCCGCATGGAGGAGCTCGCGCGGGAGGCCGGCATCACCGTGCGCACCCTGCGCTTCTACCGCGAACGCAAGCTGATCCCGCCCCCGCGCCGCGAGGGCCGCATCGCCTGGTACGACGAGAGCCACCTGGCCCGCCTGCGCACCATCGCCGCCCTCCTGGAACGCGGCCACACCCTCAGCGGCATCGCCGAACTCTCCGAGGCCTTCGACCGCGGCCGCGACGTCGGTGAACTCCTCGGCCTCGGCGAACCGTCCGAGGAGACCCCCGTCCGCTTCACCCCCGAGGAGCTGGCCGACTACTTCGCGGGCCAGGTCACCCCGGACAACCTCGAAGCCGCGATGGACCTCGGCTACGTCGGCGTCGACGGCGAGGAGATCGTGCACGTCAGCCGGCGCCTGCTCGACGTATCGGCCGCCCTGGTCCGCGAGGGTGTCCCGCTCGCCGACGTCCTCGCGGCCGCCAAGCGCGTCCGCGCCCACGCGGAGGACCTGGCCGAACTCTTCACCGACCTGGTCCTCTCCCACGCGTCGGAACAGGACCTCCAGCGCCTGCGCCCGCTCGCCAAGAGCGTGGTCGAGGCGGAACTGTCCCTGGCCCTGGACCGCACCCTGGCCAGAAAGCCGGAAGAGTAGGCAGACCTCCGCCTACCTCGGCAACCACCAACGCGCCTTGTAGATCCCGCCGTTGACGAGGGTGTACGAGGCCGGCGGCCGGTGCACGCTCACCTTCGTCGTCCACCACGTCTCACCCAGGCCGCTCTCCGGCACGGTGCTGAGCGCCTGCCCGGTCCGCGGATCGTTCCCGATCGCCTTCACCCCGGGCCGCGCGATCTCGGCCGCACCGGCGAAGTCCTGCACGAAGGCCCCGCCCGCGATGTCGTACTGGAACACGGAAGCGCTCGTCGTCACCCACAGCCGCCCCGGGCGCCCCGCCACCGGGAACAGGTCGTGCCCGCCGGGCGACTTCCCCGGCTTGGCGACCGGCAGCCCCACCGACGAAAGGCGCGTCAGCGCGGGCCGCACCCGACTGCCACCCACCCGATACGCGACCAGCTCGTCATCCCCGAGCGCCCACAGCACCTCACGCCGGGCGTCCCAGTGCAGCCCGTGCGCGCCCTTCAGCGTCACCTCGGCAAACCGCTCCGAGCGCGGACCGAGCGACGCGGCGTAGAGCCTTACGAGCGCCCCCGTACTGCACGCGACGGCCACGTTCCCGTCCGGCAGGATCTCGATGCTGTGCGGGTTGAAGAGATCGTCGCCGGGCCCGAGCGTCGCACCCCAGTACCGCCGGCCCGACGGATACGAGACGACGGCCGCGAACCCGAACGACGCCGTGGTCAGCAGATACGTCCGCCCGCGATGCATCCGCACCTTGGCCTCGGCGGGGTACACCCAGCTCTCGTCCGGCACGAGATCCCGGTACCGCGGATCCCCGACCGGCGAGAACTCCCACCGCACGCAGGAAGGATCGGCCGCCGGATCCCAGGTGGACCGCCCGGGATCGAGCACAAGAACCCGCTTGCTCGCCTGCTCGGTGACCATGACCGCAGGCGCCCCCAGGGCCACCGCGCGAGCCACCCCCGGCGCCACCACAGCCGCAAACCCGGCCCCGGCAGCCCCGAGCAGCACACGACGCCTGGAAGGAAACGCGACCATGAAGTCCCCCCGTACGGTTGCCGGTTGACCCCTCGGATCATTCACCATGCACGCGCGCGCCAAAATCTGCCACGCCACTCGGACGCGGGGACAGCCCTCTACCGGACTTTGTGACGCAGGCCTGCTCGTGACTCCGGTGCCACTCCCGCCTGAAGGGCCTACTCGTAGACGACCGTCACCGGCGCGTGGTCCGACCAGCGCTCGTCATGCGTGGCGGCCCGCTCGACGAACCCCTTGACCGCCCGTCCGGCGAGCCCGGGCGTCGAAAGGTGGTAGTCGATCCTCCACCCTGAATCGTTGTCGAAGGCCCGCCCCCGGTACGACCACCACGAGTACGGACCCTCCTCGTCGGGGTGCAGGGAGCGCACCACGTCGACGTAGCCGCCGTCGGCCTCGTCGAGGACCTGTCCGAGCCAGTCGCGCTCCTCGGGGAGGAAGCCGGAGTTCTTCTTGTTGGCCTTCCAGTTCTTGAGGTCGGCCTCGCGGTGGGCGATGTTCCAGTCGCCGCACACGAGCACCTCGCGGCCCTCGGCGGCGGCCCGCTCCCGCAGCCCCTTCAGATAGGCCAGGAACTCGCCCATGAAGCGGATCTTCTCGTCCTGCCGCTCGGTCCCGACCTCACCGGACGGCAGATAGAGGCTGGCGACGACGACACCGGGGAGGTCCACCTCCACGTACCGCCCGCTCCCGTCGAACTCCTCGGACCCGAAGCCGATCTGCACGCGCTCCGGCCGGCGGCGCGTGTAGAGGGACACACCGGCCCGCCCCTTCGCACCGGCGGGGGCGTGCACGACGTGCCACCCGTCGGGCTCGCGCACCTCTTCGGGCAGCTGCTCCGGCTCGGCCCGCACCTCCTGGAGGCACAGGACATCCGCGGAGGTCCCGGCCAGCCACTCCACGAAGCCCTTCTTGGCGGCGGCCCGCAGCCCGTTCACGTTGACACTCGTCACAGTCAGCACCAGGGCACGATACCGGCACACTTAAAACGAACGGCCGCATCCGTCAGCATAGAGATACGATACTTGGCATGACTATCCAGCCCATGGCGCCCACCCTCCAGCGCGTCTCCTTCGGACACCCCGATGCGATCAAGCTGAACGACCGCGTCCAGCTCGAATACGCCGAGCGCTACGGCGACGAAGGCGACGTCACCCCACTCGACCCGACGATGTTCGACACCCCGCGCGGCCTCTACCTGATCGCGTACGACGACGGGGGCACCCCGCTCGCCACCGGCGGCTGGCGCACGCAGGACCAGAACGACGAGGGATATTCGGACGGCGACGCCGAGCTGAAGAGGATGTACGTCACACCGGAGGCGCGAGGGCTGGGTCTGGCCCGGCGCATACTCGCGGCCCTGGAGGACGACGCCCGCACAGCCGGCCGTTCCCGCATGGTTCTGGAGACGGGCCTCAAGCAGCCGGAGGCCATCGCCCTCTACGCGTCGAGCGGCTACACGCCCTGCACCAAGTTCGGCCACTACCGCTTCGAGGAACTGAGCCGCTGCTTCGCCAAGGCACTGTGACGCGCGCGACATCGCGCAAAGGGTGCCACGGGGAGGGAGCGAGCAGGCAAGGCAAGAGCCCCACCGGACGAATCCGGTGGGGCTCTTAATTGCGGTGGACCTGTGGGGATTTGAACCCCAGACCCCCTCGATGCGAACGAGGTGCGCTACCAGACTGCGCCACAGGCCCTTGCAACGAGTGAAACTCTAGCATCCCGATCCGGGTGCTCGGAAATCCGGTCCTGGCTGGTCAGCCAGGGTGGTTCCGAACGGGTCTCACTCGTTGGCCGCGCGGGGGCGGCCGCCGTCGTCGTACTGGTCGAAGAGCGGGGTACGGCCGCGCTCGCGCGACCGGCGCGCGGAGGCGGCCCGGCGGGCGTCACAGCGCTCGTCCCCCGTCTCGTCCGCGCCGTCGCAGTCCCCGGACGCCGCTGCCGGCTCCTCGCCGGTGCGCCCGTCCGGCTCCTGCTGCGCCGCACCCGCCGTGCTGGAGCGGGCCGAGCTCCACGCGTCGGGGGCGCCGAGGTCGACGCTGCCCGTGGCGCGCGGGGCGACCGGGGCGGTCACATACGTCGGCAGGGGCACCGGGACCGGATCCCAGCTGTCGCCGTGGCCGGGGCCGCGCTGGCGCTCGCGCTGCTGGTCGACCCACTCGGCGTGGTCGGTCTGCTCGACGAGCGCGCGCCGGTCGGCCGCGAGCGCCTCAAGACCGGGGTCGGTCGCCACCTCTGGCGCAGGCCCCTCTTCGGCCTCCTCCGCGGCGGCCCGGCCCGCGGCGGGCTGCCGCCTGCGGGGCTGCCGCTCGCGCAGCCGCTGCGCCGCGACCTCGGCCTGGCGCCGGTCCATCGTGTACGCGAAGCGACGCCGCTCCTGGGCCCGCAGATAGAAGATGTACGAGCTGAGCAGCACGGCGGGCACGGCGGGCGCCCACAGGAACGCGAGCCCGCCGACGGCGGCGACGACCGCGCCGGCCGTGAAGGCGAGGAAGAGCATGACGGTCGTACGGCGCCTGCGTGCGAGCACCTTGGAGCGGCGGGCACGGGCGGCGGCGTCGGCCGAGGCGGCCTGCCGCTCGGACGCGGAGCGCTCGGACTGCGGACGGTCGGACGGCTGGCGGTCCGACGGCTGGCGGTCGGGGCCGCGTCCGGTTGCCGACCTGCCGTTCGTGTGCGGGTCGCCGGCGGGCCGGTCACGGTTCGGCCGGTCGTGCGTCGGCTCACCGTGGGCGGTCCGGGCGGAGACCCGGCGGTCGGGGGTCTGCCGGGCGGGCGAGGTCCTGGGCTGGGGCCGGGGCTCGGGGCGGGGTTCGGATCCGGGGTGCCGCTCGTGGCGGGCCTCCCGGTTCTCGCTCCTGCGCTCGCCGCGGACCGGAGGCGCGGCGAAGGCCCGGACGTCCACCGAGTCGGTGGCCGCGTCCGGGACGGACGGGTCGCTGCGCTGCTCCTCCCCTTCGGGCGAGCGCGCCTGCAGGTCCTTGGCGTATCGGCGCTCCATGCCCGCCCGTCCGGACAGCAGCCGGATGGCGGTGCTGAAGCGTTCCGTCGGACGGGCCTCGTTCAGCTCGTCCTGCCTACGGAGCCACATCGGCACCAAGTAGGCGGCCCAGGCCCCGACGATGACTGCGTAGATGAGGCCGCTGCTGCTCACGCCTCACACGGTAGAGGGGTTTGCGTGAGGCCATCCGCCAATTGCGCCGGTGTGTCGCACGATCTGGCTGATATTTCGAACTTTTTTTCCGACTGAGGCATCAACGCGCCGCCCGTCGAGCGAATTTAATGCCTGCGCCGGACGATCTCCGATCAATTTCGAACACTTATTTTATTTTGGCGAAGTGCCCGGCCGCTCCGCGGTGCTCGGACCACCCGGACCAGCGGCGTTGCCGCCACGCTTGTGACGCCAGCGGCTCAGGAGGCCTTCTGGGACCTCCTCAGCGGTGAGCGCGAAGACGAGATGGTCGCGCCAGCCGCCGTCGATGTGGAGATAGCGGGGCCGCAGCCCTTCCTCGCGGAATCCGAGTTTTTCGACGACCCTGCGGCTCGGCCCGTTCTCCGGGCGAATACAGACCTCGATGCGGTGCAGGCCCACGGTGCGGAAGCAGTGGTCGACCGCGAGCGCCACCGCAGTCGGCATCACTCCGCGCCCGGCCACCGACTCGTCGACCCAGTAGCCGACATGGCCGGAGCACATCGAGCCCCAGGTGATCCCGGCCACCGTCAACTGCCCGACCAGGCGCCCCTGGTACTCGATGACGAAGGGCAGCATGCGCCCCGCGCTCGCCTCGGCGCGCAGATGGCGGACCATCTGACGGTACGTCGGACGGTGGGCGATGGGGCCGCTGGGCGTGGGCGGCGGGATGGTCGCTTCCCAGGGGCGCAGCCAGTCGCGGTTGCGGCGGTTGACCTCGCGCCAGGCCCGCTGGTCGCGCAGCTTTATCGGGCGCAGGCAGACGTCACCGTCCGTCAGCTCGACCGGCCAGGATGGGGTGTTCAGCTCGCACCCCCGTCGGGTCTGGGGTGGTCGCCGCCGCGCAGCTGGTCGACGGCGTGGGTCAGCAGGGGACCCAGTACGGCGAGGCCGTCCTTGACGCCGCCGGCCGACCCGGGCAGGTTCACGATCAGCGTGCGTCCCGCGACGCCGGCGAGGCCTCGGGAGAGCGCGGCCGTGGGCACCTTCTCCCGTCCGAACGCGCGAATGGCCTCGGGGATGCCCGGCACCTCGTGGTCGAGCACGCTGCGGGTGGCCTCGGGGGTCCGGTCGGTGGGCGAGATGCCGGTGCCGCCGGTGGTGAGGATGACGTCGTACCCGGCGTCGACGCCGGCCCGCAGCGCCTCGGCCACCGGGTCCCCGTCGGGCACGACCTGCGGCCCGTCGACCTGGAAGCCCAGGGCTTCGAGGCCCTTCGCGATCCGCGGGCCGCCGGTGTCGGCATAGACCCCGGCGGCGGCGCGGTTGGAGGCGGTGACGACGAGAGCGCGGTAGGGGCTCATTCCCCGGCCTCCGGACGGGTCCAGTGGCCCGACTTGCCGCCCGTCTTCTCCTCGACGCGTACGTCCGTGATGACGGCGCCCTTGTCGACGGCCTTCACCATGTCGATCACCGTGAGCGCGGCCACCGAGACGGCCGTCAGGGCCTCCATCTCGACGCCCGTGCGGTCCGTGGTCTTCACCGTGGCGAGAATCTCGACCGCGTCGTCGGCGACGGACAGGTCCAGTTTCACCCCGGACACCGACAGCGGGTGGCAGAGCGGGATGAGGTCCGGGGTGCGCTTGGCACCCATGATCCCGGCGATGCGCGCCGTGGCGAGGGCGTCGCCCTTGGGCACTCCCTCGCCACGCAGCAGCTCCACCACACGGGGCGATACGAGGACGCGGCCGCTGGCACGGGCGGTGCGCGCGGTCACGTCCTTGGCGGACACGTCGACCATGCGGGCCGCGCCCGCCTCGTCGATGTGCGTCAGTCGGTCCTGCGAACTGCTCATGGTGCTCTGGCGCTCCCGGTCCGTGGGCCGCGGTGCGGCGCGCGGCCTGCTGTGCGCGACACGGTATCGCGCGGACGGCGCGCTCAGCCGAGGAGGACCACGTCCACTTCCGCACCGGGCTCGGCCGACGTGGTCTTCTCGGGCAGGACGATCAGCGCGTCCGCGTGGGCGAGCGCCGCGACGAGGTGGGATCCGGTGCCCCCCACAGGGGTGACGGTCCCGGCCTCGGCGTCGTACGTCCCGCGCAGGAACTGGCGTCGTCCGGCGGGCGAGCTGAGGGCCTTGGCCGACTTCAGGACCGCGCGGGCCGACGGTCGGTGGACATCGGCGGCGGGCAGGCCCATGAGGGTGCGCACCGCGGGGCGTACGAACAGCTCGAAGGAGACGTACGAGGAGACGGGGTTGCCCGGCAGGGCGAGGAGCGGGGTGTGCTCGGGGCCGATGGTGCCGAAGCCCTGGGGCTTGCCCGGCTGCATGGCGAGCTTGCGGAACTCGACGCCGCTGCCGGCGCCGATGCCGGTCTCGTCCTCGGAGTCGCCGACGGAGGTCAGCGCCTCCTTCACGACGTCGTACGCGCCGACACTGACGCCGCCCGTGGTGACGATGAGGTCGGCGCGGATCAGCTGGTCCTCGATGGTGGAGCGCAGTGTCTCCGCGTCGTCGGCGACCGCGCCGACGCGGTAGGAGATCGCTCCGGCGTCGCGGGCGGCGGCGGTGAGGGCGAAGCTGTTGGAGTCGTAGATCTGGCCCTCGGCCAACTCCTCGCCCGGCTGGATCAGTTCGCTGCCGGTGGACATGACGACCACGCGCGGGCGCGGGCGCACTCGTACGGTGCCGCGGCCGATCGCGGCGAGGAGGGCGATCTGGGGCGGGCCGAGGACGGTGCCGGCCTCCAGGGCGCGGTCGCCCACCTTCACGTCGCTGCCCTTGGCGCGCACGTGCGCGCGTGCCTCGGCGGGGCGGTGCACGCGGACCTCGCCGGAGGCACCCTCGGGGGCGGCGCTGTGGGCGCGCATCCCGGAGACCGGGCCCTCGCCCAGGCCGCCGTCGGTCCACTCGACGGGGACGACGGCCTCGGCTCCGGGCGGGAGCGGGGCGCCGGTCATGATGCGGGCGGCCTGGCCGGGCCCCACGTGGAGCAGCCCGGCCCGGCCCGCGGCGACGTCCCCCACGACCGTGAGCACCGCGGGGAAGTCCTCGCTCGCGCCCGCCACGTCGGCGGCCCTGACCGCGTACCCGTCCATCGAGCTGTTGTCGAAGGGGGGCAGCGAGACGGGCACCGAGATGTCCTCGACGAGGACACAGCCCTGTGCGTCGAGGAGCTGGAGCTCGATGGGCTCCAGCGGGCGGACCGTGGCGAGGATGTCCTCCAGGTGCTCCGCCACCGACCAGACGTGCTCCTGACCGGTGACGTGCGTGGTCGTGCTGCTCAAGGTGCTACATCTCCTCGGTGACGTAACTGCGAAGCCAGGTCCGGAACTCCGGGCCCAGGTCCTCACGTTCGCACGCGAGTCTGACAATGGCACGCAGATAGTCGCCGCGGTCCCCGGTGTCATACCGGCGGCCCTTGAAGACGACGCCGTGGACGGGGCCGCCGGCCTTCTCGTCGTCGGCGAGCTGCTGGAGGGCGTCGGTGAGCTGGATCTCGCCGCCGCGGCCCGGCTCGGTCCGGCGGAGTATGTCGAAGATCGCGGGGTCGAGGACGTAGCGGCCGATGATCGCGTAGTTCGACGGGGCGTCCGCCGGGTCGGGCTTCTCGACCAGGCCGGTGATCTTGACGACGTCGCCGTCCTCGGTCGCCTCGACGGCGGCGCAGCCGTAGAGGTGGATCTGCGAGGGCTCGACCTCCATGAGCGCGATGACGCTGCCGCCGCGCTGCTCCTGGACCTCGACCATGCGGGCGAGCAGGGGGTCGCGCGGGTCGATCAGGTCGTCGCCGAGGAGGACCGCGAAGGGCTCCTGGCCGACGTGCGGGGCCGCGCACAGGACGGCGTGGCCGAGGCCCTTGGGGTCGCCCTGGCGGACGTAGTGCATGGTCGCGAGGTCGCTGGACTCCTGGACCTTGGCGAGGCGGCCGGCGTCGCCCTTCTTCTGGAGAGCCGACTCGAGCTCGTAATTGCGGTCGAAATGGTCCTCCAGGGGCCGCTTGTTGCGGCCTGTGATCATCAGTACGTCGTCGAGACCGGCAGCCGCGGCCTCCTCGACGACGTACTGGATCGCCGGCTTGTCGACGACCGGCAGCATCTCCTTGGGCGTTGCCTTGGTGGCCGGCAGGAACCGGGTGCCGAGGCCCGCGGCGGGGATGACAGCCTTGCTGATCCTGGGGTGCGACTCAGTCATGCGGTGAACCATATCCGTAGCGTCTGGGCGGAAGATTGGCTTCCAGTTAACTTGGTGCCTATATGAGGGGTTTGTGAGCTGGCTATGTGTTTGTCAAAGGCTGACAAGAACGCGTTGCGGGCAGAACTCCTCCAGGTGAGATCCGGGTTGCCCGCCGATGACGTCGAGACGGCGGCCGGGGCGCTCGCCCTTCGGGCCCTTGAACTTCCGGAGCTGGCCGGGGCACGGACCGTCGCGGCGTACGTCTCCGTAGGCCGTGAACCGGGCACCCGCGCACTGCTCGACGCGCTCCACGCGCGCGGGGTGCGCGTCCTGCTTCCCGTACTCCTCGACGACAACGACCTCGACTGGGGCGCCTACGACGGACAGGGGTCCCTGGCGCGCGTGCAACATGCGGGAAAGATGGCCCTGTTGGAGCCCTCCGGGGAGCCGCTCGGCACGGAGGCCGTCGTGGAGGCCGACGCGGTGCTGCTGCCGGGCCTCGCCGTCGACGGGCGCGGCATGCGGCTCGGCCGCGGCGGCGGCTCGTACGACCGGGTCCTCGCGCGGCTCGGGCGCGCGGACGCGGATCCGGCGCTCGTGGTGCTCCTGTACGACGGTGAGGTCGTCGAGCGCGTCCCCGAGGAGCCGCACGACCGTCCCGTGCACGCCGTGGTGACGCCTTCGGGAGTGCGCCGCTTCCGGTGAGGGGCTCGCTGAGCGGCCTGGCGAGCGGCTTGCCCTCAGGAACGAGCGGCCTGCCCTCAGGAACGTGAAAGGGCCCTCCACGCGTGCGTGGAGGGCCCTTTCAGAAGGTGTCGCCCGTCGTCAGGGCCGCAACACCAGGGTGTCCTTCGTGTTCTTGCCGACCGCCTTCTCCGAAGAGACCCACGGGACGAGTTCGCCCTTGGACCACTTCTCCGTCTGGTCGGTGTAGTGCGCGCTGAACGCGTGCCCCGAGGCGCCGGTGAGGTTGATCCACTTGGACTTGTCGAGGTCAGCGAGGTTGACCACCATGCGCATCGACGGGACCCAGATGACGCCGTAGCCGCCGGCCGCGTTCCAGCCGGTCGCGTCCACGGCCGCCTCGCCGCCGCCGAGCTTCCACGGGCCGCGGTTGAGCACGTACTGGAGCCAGCCGGGCCCGTCCGTGCCGAGGGTCTGGTTCTTCAGGCTCAGCTGGTGCAGCCGGCCCCAGCTCCAGGTGTCGACGTCCTTGCCGAGCTTGGCCGTGACGTCCCAGCGCGCGTCCTCCATGGCCCGCGCGAACAGCTGGTCACGGGTCTTGGTCTCGGCGTCGGTGCGGGTGGCCGGGGCCTTCCACCAGTCGTTGTTCTCGTCGTTGATGATCTTGCGGACGACCTCGAACCAGCGGTCGCCGCCGTCCGGCTGCGCCGAGTCCGCGTCGCGCTCGCCGCACTCGCGCACCCGCCGGTCCTCGTCCGCCGGGCCGGTGTCACCGGCAGGCTCCACGCTCAGGCACTGGCCCTCGACCCGCAGCTCCTTGGGGAGCTTGTTGCCGAAGGACAGCTTGAGGATGTTGCGCCAGACCGAGTTGAAGTACGCGGCCGCCGCCGAGTCCGGGTTCTGGGTGTAGTCCCAGTTCTCCAGGAGCTTCTGCGCCTCGCGGACGTACTTGTCCGAGACGTCGATCTTGAGCAGCTTGGGCACGAGCAGCTTGGCGATCTCACTGCTGTTGTCCATCTGCATGGTGCGCATGTCGTCGGTGGAGATCTTGCCGCCGCCGGCGATCTTCGACTCGATCAGATCGGTGATGCGCTGGCTGCGCGTGCCGTAGCCCCAGTCGGAGGTGAGGTGGTACGGGTACTTGTCCTTGTCGATGACGGCCTGGTTGGCGGTCACGATGTAGCCGCGCTTGGGGTTGTACTCGTACGGCAGCGCGGACTGCGGGATGTAGCTCTTCCAGCGGTACTCGGCGTCCCAGCCGGGCGCGGGCAGCGAACCGTCGCCCTTGCCCCGGACCGGGATCTTGCCGGGTGCCTGGTAGCCGATGTTGCCCTTGGTGTCGGCGTAGATCAGGTTCTGCGAGGGCACCTCGAAGTCGGCGGCGGCCTTGCGGAACTGGGTCCAGCCCTTCGCCTTGTTCAGCTCGAAGACGGCGTCCATGGACTTGCCGGGGGTCAGCGCGGTCCAGCGCAGCGAGACCCCGTAGCCGTCACCCCGGTCGGGGGCAGCGGCGTCGACCTTCGCCTTCTTGCCGACCTTGACCAGCTCGTCGTCCCGGTCCGAGATCAGCGGACCGTTGTTGGTC
The DNA here is from genome assembly GCF_045162695.1 of Streptomyces sp. NBC_01003. Classification (NCBI taxonomy): domain Bacteria; kingdom Bacillati; phylum Actinomycetota; class Actinomycetes; order Kitasatosporales; family Streptomycetaceae; genus Streptomyces; species Streptomyces sp. NBC_01003. The sequence continues at coordinate 5,873,119 of NZ_CP108707.1, read as the reverse complement.
TCGCGGACGGTGATGGTCTTGTCGTCGCCGCCGGCGACCTTGATGGTCTCCTTGCGGGTCTCGAAGGGCACCGTCTTGCCGTCGTACTGGTACCCGCCGCCGCTGTTGAGCTTCTCCAGGTACAGGTCCGTGACGTCGGCGCCCAGGTTCGTCATGCCCCAGGAGATGTCCTGGTTGTGGCCGATTATCACGCCGGGCATCCCGGAGAACGTGTAGCCCGTGACGTCGTACTGGCACGAGGCCGACAGGCTCCGGCAGTGCAGGCCCATCTGGTACCAGACCGACGGGAGCTGCGGCGACAGGTGCGGGTCGTTGGCGAGCAGCGGTTTCCCGGTGATCGTGTGCGCTCCGGAGACCACCCACGAGTTGGAGCCGATGCCGTTGCCGTTCGGGCCGACGGCCGCGGGGACCTGGTCCAGGGCGTCGGAGAGCCCGGTCAGCTGGCTCTGGAGGCCGTCGGGAGCCTCGGTGTTGCCCGCGAGACCGGTGCCGGTGGCGCCTTGCGTGCCGGTGCCGGTGCCGGTTCCGGTGCCTGTGGAGGTACCCGTTCCGGTGCCTGTTCCCGTGCCGGTTTGATTTCCGGACCCGCCGGAGCCCTCCCCGTAGGAGCCGGTCGCGCTGTCGTAGGAGCCGGACTGGACGATGGCCTTGTTCCGGTCGTACGGGTAGTCCGGGTACAGGTCCGCGATCTGCTGCGGGCCGAGGCGGCTCGTCATCAGGGAGCGGTCGATCTCTTCCTGCATGTTGCCGCGCAGGTCCCACGCCATCGCCTTGAGCCAGGCCACGGAGTCGGCCGGCGTCCACTTCTGGGGCGCATAGTCGTTGGTGAACCCGAGCGCCGCGTACTCGACGGAGATGTCCCCGCCGTCCTTGCCGGCGAGGTAGGCGTTGACTCCCTTGGCGTACGCCTGGAGGTACTTCTTCGTCTCGGGCGAGAGCTTGGAGTCGTACTCCTTCTGCGCCACCCGGTGCCAGCCGAGCGTCCGCAGGAACTCATCGGTCTTGACCTGGCTCTTGCCGAACATCTCGGAGAGCCGGCCGGAGGTCATATGGCGGCGGACGTCCATCTCCCAGAAGCGGTCCTGTGCCTGCACATAGCCCTGGGCCATGAAAAGGTCCTCGTCGGACGAGGCATAGACCTGAGGGATCCCGTAGGAGTCCCGCTTGACGTCCACGGGACCGGAGAGCCCGTCGAGCTTGATCGAGCCCTTTGTCTGCGGGAAGGAGTCACGCACGGTACTGATACTCCAGTACGTGCCGTAACCGATGCCCGCGACAATGGCCAGGACCAGCACGATCACGATCAGTCGGGCTCTGCGCCCCTTCTTCTTCTTGCCGGACGAATGGCCGGAAGAGGCGTTGGTGTTCGAGGGCATCGCTGTCCTTGCTGTCCTTCGCGAGCGGCAGAGCGGGCTGCAGGCGGGCTGTGGGGTCACGGAGCGCTGGAGCAACCATAGGCGCAGGGCACGGCGGCCTCGGACGCGGTGTCAAGAACCCGGGGCCCCAACCCGCCCGAGGTCACCCTGGAGGGCGTCAAGAAAGCGTTAACGGTTAGGTAAGGTAACGAAGTACCTGGTCGTTCCGCAGCGTCCCGTACATCCGTACGGGCCATCCCGTACGACCTTCGGAGGAAGGAAACAGCCCCTGACTGTCCACCACCTCAACCAGCTCCTGCTCGTCTGTTCGCTGGTCCTGCTGATCGCCGTCGCAGCCGTGCGCATCTCCTCGCGCAGCGGTCTGCCGAGCCTGCTCCTCTACCTCGGCATCGGGGTGGCGATGGGTCAGGACGGCGTCGGCAACGTGTCGTTCAGCAACGCCGAACTGACGCAGGTCATCGGCTACGCGGCCCTCGTCGTGATCCTGGCCGAGGGCGGCCTCGGCACGAAGTGGAAAGAGATCGAACCGGCGCTGCCGGCCGCCGTCATGCTGTCGCTGGTCGGCGTCGCCGTCAGCGTGGGTGTGACGGCCGCCGGGGCGCACTACGTCGTGGGCCTGGAGTGGCGGCATGCGCTCATCATCGGCGCGGTGGTGTCCTCGACGGACGCCGCGGCCGTCTTCTCCGTGCTGCGCAAGGTGCCGCTGCCGTCCCGCGTGACAGGCGTCCTCGAGGCCGAGTCCGGCTTCAACGACGCCCCTGTGGTGATTCTGGTGGTGGCCTTCTCCACGGCGGGATCCGTCGAGCACTGGTACGCCCTCATCGGCGAGATCGCCCTCGAACTCGCGATCGGCGCCGCGATCGGGATCGCGGTGGGCTGGCTCGGCTCCCTCGGCCTGCGGCACGTCGCGCTGCCCGCCTCCGGCCTCTACCCGATCGCCGTCATGGCCATCGCCGTCACCGCGTACGCCGCCGGAGCCATGGCCCACGGCAGCGGGTTCCTCGCCGTCTACCTCGCCTCGATGGTCCTCGGCAACGCGAAACTGCCGCACTGGCCCGCCACCCGCGGCTTCGCCGAAGGGCTCGGCTGGATCGCGCAGATCGGCATGTTCGTCCTGCTCGGCCTGCTCGTCACCCCGCACGACCTCGTGGACGACGCATGGCCCGCGATCCTCATCGGCCTCGTCCTGACGATGGTGGCGCGCCCCCTCAGTGTCGTCCTGAGCCTTCTGCCGTTCCGGATGCCCTGGCAGGAGAAGGCCCTCATGTCCTGGGCCGGACTGCGCGGCGCGGTGCCCATCATCCTGGCGACCATCCCGATGGTGAGCGGCGTCGAGGACAGCACCCGGATCTTCAACATCGTCTTCGTCCTCGTCGTCGTCTACACGCTCATCCAGGGACCGACGCTGCCCTGGCTCGCCCGGAAGCTGCGGCTGGGCAGCGACTCCGCTTCCGCCGCCGACCTCGGCATCGAATCGGCGCCTCTGGAGCGGCTGCGCGGACATCTGCTGTCCGTGTCGATCCCCAAGGAGTCCCGGATGCACGGCGTCGAGGTCAGCGAGCTGCGAATGCCCCCGGGCGCCGCCGTCACGCTCGTCGTGCGCGAGAAGCAGTCCTTCGTACCGCTGCCGACGACCGTCCTGCGGCACGGCGACGAACTGCTCGTGGTCGCGACGGACCAGGTACGGGACAAGGCCGAGGCCCGGCTGCGGGCCGTGGCACAGGGCGGCAAGCTGGCCGGATGGCTGGCGGGAAACGGCGGCCCGGCACGCGCACGGCGGGCGCAGTAGCGCCGTAGCGCGTACGCGGAGAGCAGGGGCGCCGGGGCTCAGGGAGGGAGCCGGCGGGTGGATGGCGGGTCGATGACCGGTGGATGAAGTTCCGCTACGCGGAAGAAAGCGGCCCGTCCGGCCGTTAGCATGGTCGGTACACACTTGAAGTTCCACCGACTCTGCCTGATGTAGAGCCGGCGCGACCGCAAAGCGGCCGCGGTTCCCTTGCATACCCTGCATGGCCCAGGCCCTCCTGGCGCGGACCCCGGTATCACTCGGTTCCCGGCGCATGAGGACGGCTCTCGGCGCACACCCCTACCGGGGCAGCGCTACCAGGCGGCAGAAAGGCAAGGGCCGTGCCAGAGAATTACACGGCCACGGTCACCGACAAGCGCCCCGGATACGGCCGACTGCTGCGCACCCGCGGCGCCTGGACGTTCCTGCTCCCCGGCTTCGCCGCCCGGCAGCCGTTCGCGATGCTCACCATCTCGACGGTCCTGCTCGTGCAGCACACCACCGGCTCGTACGGCACCGCCGGCGCCGTCTCCGCCACCACCGGCGTCTCCATGGCGCTGTTCGCCCCCTTCACGGGCAAGCTCGCCGACCGCTTCGGGCAGCGCGACGTCCTCGTGCCCGGCGTCCTGCTGCACACGGCGTCCGTGCTCCTGCTGACGGTGCTCGCGCTCACCGACGCCCCCCTGTGGGCCCTGTTCGTCGCGGCGGTCCCGACCGGCGCCTCCACCCCGCAGATCGGTCCCATGGTGCGGGCCCGCTGGGGCGTCAAGCTCCAGGGCTCGCCCCTCATGACCACGGCCGCCGCCTTCGAGTCGGTCACGGACGAGTTCACGTTCGTCCTCGGCCCGCTGTTCGCGACCGCCCTGTGTACCGGTGTGCACCCCGCCGCCGGTCTCGTCACCGAGGCGGCCCTGACGCTCGTGGGCGGCCTCCTGTTCGCCGCGCAGCGCGGCACGCAGCCCCAGCCCTCCCGCACCGCCGGCGAGATCCACGCACGCGTGGAGCACGTTTCCGCGCTGCGGATCCCTGGAGTACGCGTCCTGATCGTGGCGTTCCTCGGCATCGGCTCCGTCTTCGGCGGCATGCAGGTCGCCCTGGCCGCCTTCACCGAGTCGATCGGCGAGCCCGGCCTGAACGGTGTCCTCTACGGGACGTTCGCCGCGGGCAACATGCTCTCCGGCATCGTCTGCGGAGCCGTCGCCTGGAAGATCGCGCCGCAGCGCCGACTCCTGCTCGCCTACACCGCGCTCGCCGTGACCGCCTCCGGCCTCTGGGCCGCGCAGTCGGTGCTGCTGCTCGCCGGGATCGGCCTGCTGGTGGGCACGTGCATCGCCCCGGCCCTGATCACGGGCTACACGCTCGTCGAGAAGCTGGTCCCGCCGACCGCCCGCACCGAGGCCTTCACGTGGCTCACGGGCGCGGTTGCGCTCGGCCAGGCAGCGGCCGTCACGGTCGCCGGCCAGCTGGAGGACCGCCTCTGGGACGGCGCCGGATTCCTCGTCCCGATGGGCGGCACAGTGCTCGCCGTACTGCTCCTCGCGACCCTGCGGTCCCGCCTCGTCCCGCCGTCGACCGGCCGGACCGTGGCACGTGGTATCGGTCACCGAGTGCCCGTGTCAGTGGACTGATCTCGCGGAATACGTCACTATGGATTGTCGTTAGCACTCATCGAGTGAGAGTGCCAGGAGGAAGCAAGTGCCGACGTACCAGTACCAGTGCACCGAGTGTGGCGAGGGCCTCGAGGCGGTGCAGAAGTTCACCGATGACGCCCTGACCGTGTGCCCGAGCTGCGACGGACGCCTCAAGAAGGTGTTCTCGGCGGTCGGCATCGTCTTCAAGGGATCGGGCTTCTACCGCAACGACAGCCGCGGCTCCTCGTCGAGCAGTTCGCCGGCGTCGTCGTCCGCGAAGTCGACCACCTCGGACACGAAGTCTTCGTCCTCGGACTCCAAGTCGTCCTCCGCGTCGACGTCCTCGGCCTCCGCTTCGTCTTCTTCTTCGAGCTCGTCCTCGAGCTCTTCCGCCGCCTAAGGCCGCTCGGCCGCTTCGGCCAAGTTCTTACGGAACCCTGTCGTCCTGTGACGACAGGGTTTTCGGCGTTCCCGGGCGGATACTGTGCCGGACATGGCGAATACAGTTCCGGGCACGGCGAACAAGGCGAACACACAGGTCGCGGCCGAGATCGGAGTCATCGGCGGCTCCGGCTTCTACTCGTTCCTGGACGACGTGACCGAGGTCCAGGTCGACACCCCTTACGGAGCGCCGAGCGACTCGCTCTTCCTCGGCGAGATCGCGGGCCGGAAGGTCGCCTTTCTGCCCCGCCACGGCCGCGGCCACCATCTGCCGCCGCACCGCATCAACTACCGCGCCAACCTCTGGGCCCTGCGCTCCGTGGGCGTCCGGCAGGTTCTCGGCCCGTGCGCCGTGGGCGGACTCCGGCCCGAGCTCGGACCGGGGACGCTCCTGGTGCCCGACCAGTTCGTGGACAGGACGAAGGCCCGCGCGCAGACGTACTTCGACGGGGAGCCGCTGGCGGACGGGAGTGTGCCGAACGTCGTGCACGTGTCGCCCGCCGACCCGTACTGTCCGGCCGGGCGCCGGGTCGCCGTGAAGGCGGCGCGCGGACGCGACTGGGAGCCGGTGGACGGCGGGACGCTCGTCGTGGTCGAGGGGCCGCGGTTCTCGACCCGCGCCGAGTCCCGCTGGCACGCCTCCCAGGGCTGGTCGGTGGTCGGCATGACCGGCCACCCCGAGGCGATGCTCGCGCGTGAACTCGAGCTCTGCTACACGTCGTTGACCCTGGTCACCGACCTCGACGCGGGCGCCGGGTCGGGCGAGGGCGTCTCGCACGACGAGGTCCTCCAGGTCTTCGCCGCCAATGTGGACCGGCTGCGGGCGGTGCTCTTCGACGCGGTGGCGGAGCTGCCGGCGAAGGGCGAGCGGGACTGCCTGTGCATGAGGGCGCTCGGGGGGATGGATCCGGGGATCGTGCTGCCGTAACCAGCGGGGAGGGTGGCTGAACTTCGCCTTCAGGTGAGGGAGTTGTCCACAACCGGCGAGTAGTACACGGGGCTCAGCGGGAATCGACGCGGGCCTGGATCGTGGAGCGCGAGGCGAGCTTTCGAGCTTGCGTCGCGTTCCGAGACTTTCGATGCCTCTCGATCCAGGTGGTGGTCGCCCATGTCCCCGTTCAGCACTCCCCCGACGTGCGAGGTCCCGCATTTCGCGCCGTTGCGGGTGCGCGGTGGGCGGTGGCGGGCTCGCCGTGCGGGCCGGCACCGGCGGCGGGCGGTCGCCGCGGGGCTCGCCGTGACGGCGGCGGTGGTGGTGGCGGGGCCTTCAGGGGCTGGGTCATCTGGGGCGGGGTCGTCCGGCGCCGGGTCCGGCTCCGCAGAGTCCGCGTCCGGGCGGGAGCGGGTGCGGCGGTCGGTCGTGATGGTGTCCGCGCCGGTGCGGATCGCGGACGCGGCGGCGGTGCGGCTGCTGCGGCCGGGCGACCGGGTCGACGTCGTGGCGGCGGGCGCGGGAGCCGGCGTCGGCGCCGGTGATGGGCAGGGCTCCGGCGGCCAAGGGGGCAGGGTCGTGGCGGCGGGGGCGCGGGTCAGCTCCGTACCGGAGTCGCCCGAGTCGGCCGGCGATGCTGTCGCGGAGGGTGGTGCGCTGGTCGTGCTGTCCGTGCCTCGGGCGACGGCGGCGCGGATCGCCGGGGCCGGTGCCACCTCGCGGCTGGCGGTGACGCTGTGGTGATCATTTTCGGGCCCCCGGACGGGCCGGTCCGCACGGTTTCGAAGTCAAGTCCCTCGTTCGAGTTGGCGAATTGGACAGGCCCGCCAGGCGCTGTCGTAGGTTGCGGAACTGTTTGCTCCACGTCCTGCACAAGTGAAGAGAGGCCTTCTGGTGAGCGAGAAGAAGCCGAGCGTGTGGGAGGACTTCAAAGCCTTCTTGATGCGCGGGAATGTGATCGACCTTGCTGTCGCGGTGGTCATCGGAGCCGCGTTCACCAACATCGTGAACGCCGTCGTGAAGGGCGTCATCAACCCGCTGGTCGGCGCATTCGGCACGAAGGACCTGGACGGCTACAAGTCGTGCCTGAAGGGCACGTGCCCGGGCGACGACGGCATCGAGATCCTGTGGGGCACGGTGCTCAGCGCCACTCTCACGTTCCTGATCACGGCCGCGGTCGTGTACTTCCTGATGGTGCTGCCGATGGCCAAGTACCTGGCCAAGAAGGCGGCCCGGGATGCCGCGAAGGAAGGCGCCGCGGAGGTCGTCGAGCTGTCCGAGCTGGAGGTCCTGAAGGAGATCCGCGACGCCCTGGTGGCGCAGCGCGGCTCTGGGCACAGCGAGCAGTAGCCTCGGCTCAGAGGTGGTGGGGCGGCTTCTCGTCGAGGAAGCGTGCCAGGTCGGCGGCGCTGTCGCCGCCGGTGGTGGGCCGCTCGCCCCACCCTCGGTCCGTGTCGTCCGAGGACTGCGTGCTCAGCGGATCGTCGAAGACCAGCGCGTTCTTCGGATCGCGCGGTTCGGGGGCGGGGGCGGTGCTCATGCCTCCAGCGTACGTCCGTCGGGGGGCCGGCTGCCGAGGTGCGGGCCGTTCGGACCGTGGTGAGGCCGTGCTCCGTGAAGATGTTCCTGGCCGTGGCCAGCTGCTCGCGGGTGGGCGTCGGGGTGTCGTGCGGCGGGAAGGGCTTGCCGAGGCCCTGCCACTTGGGCTCACCCAGCCTGTGGGAGGGCAGGACGTCGACGCGGGAGACGCTGCGGAGGGAGCCCGCGAAGGCAGTGACGCCCTCGCTCCTCTCCGGTTCGTCGGTCAGGCCGGGCGCTGGGACGAAGCGCACCCAGACGTTCTTGCCGAGGTCGGCGAGGCGATACGCGAAGTCGAGGCTCGGGCGCAGGGGGCGTCCGGTGACCTTGCGGTAGGTCTCGGGGTCCCAGGACTTGATGTCGAGCAGGACGAGGTCGACGCCCCGCGGCAGCGCGTCGGTGGCGCGCACGCCGAGGAAGCCCGAGGTGCCGGTCGAGCAGGACGAGGTCGACACCCCGCGGCAGCGCGTCGGTGGCGCGCACGCCGAGGAAGCCCGAGGTGCCGGTCGAGCAGGACGAGGTCGACACCCCGCGGCAGCGCGTCGGTGGCGCGCACGCCGAGGAAGCCCGAGGTGCCGAGGGCGGTGTGCAGGCCGAGCTCGTGCTTTGCGCGAGCCGAGGCGGCGGGGATCACGCTGACGGCCGCGGGGATCACGGCCGCGCACGCGGCCCGGCGCCCGGCACTGGGGCCCGCGCGGAGGCGGCCCCGGGGCCCAACTCACGTGATACGCATGCCGTATGACGACGCCCACGCGCAATGCCCTGACCGATGTCGCCGGCCTGCGGGTCGGTCATGCCACCCGCACCGGCGAGGGCGGCTGGCTGACCGGGACGACGGTGGTGCTCGCGCCCGAGGGCGGGATGACCGCTGCCGTGGACGTGCGCGGTGGCGGCCCGGGCACGAAAGAGACGGACGCGCTCGACCCGCGCAACGTGGTCCGGCGCATCGACGCCGTGACCCTGACGGGCGGCAGTGCCTACGGCCTGGACGCCGCGTCGGGTGTCATGGCGTGGCTGGAGGAGCAGGGCCGGGGCGTACGGGTGGGGGCCGGGCCGCGCGAGGTGGTGCCGGTCGTCCCCGCCGCGTGCGTCTTCGACCTGAGGCGCGGCGGGGAGTTCGGGGCCAGGCCTGACGCGGCGACGGGCCGCGTAGCGGTGGAGGCGGCGGCCGCTTCCGCACCGGGCTCGCCCGTGGCGGAGGGTTCGGTGGGCGCGGGCACGGGCGCGGTGATCGGCGGGCTCAAGGGCGGCGTGGGCACGGCGAGCACGGTGCTCGACTCGGGCATCACGGTCGCGGCGCTGGTCGTGGCCAACGCGGTGGGCTCCGCGGTCGATCCGGCGACGGGCGCGCTCTACGGGCAGCTCTTCGACCCGGACTCCGCCTCCGCCTCTGCCTCCGCCTCTGCCTCCGCGCGGAACGGCGAACCGCACCCGCACCCGTACCCGCACCCCTCGCCCGAGGCGCACGCGGCGGCGCGGGAACGGATCGCACAGGCCAAGGAGGAGGCCGCCGGACAGGCGCCGCCGCCGATGAACACCACGCTCGCCGTCGTCGCCACGGACGCGGTGCTCACCCGTTCCGAGGCGCACAAGCTCGCGGGCACCTCTCACGACGGCATCGCGCGAGCCGTCCGTCCGGTGCATCTCCTCAACGACGGGGACACCGTCTTCGCCGTCGCGACCGGCGCCCGCCCGCTCGACGAGGCCAACCCCCTCGCGCTGAACGACATCCTCGCGGCGGGCGCGGACATGGTGACGCGGGCGATCGTGCGGGCGGTGCTCACGGCGGATTCGGTGCGGGGGCCGGGCGGGACGTTCCTCTCGTACCGGGATCTGTACGGGAGTTGAGGCACGGGGCGCGCCAAGACACCCAGGGCGCCCCATGACTTACGGAGCCCAGGCCTCACGTAGCGGGCGGCCCGCCCGGTTCCTGACGTGACCTGTGTCTCCGTTCACATCGCCCCGAAGGAACCTTTCCGGTCAGTTCTCCCTCTCTACCCACACTGGAGTAACTGACGAATCCTGGAGCATCTCGTGACAACCCCGGACACAGCCGCGCACCAGCAGCATCCCCGGCAGCCCGAGCGGGGCCGCAGGAACACCGCGCGGCGGGTCCTGGTGGCGACGGCCGCGCTCGCCGTCGGCGCGCTCGCCCTCACCGCCTGCGGCGGCAACGCCAGCGCGGAGAACGCAGACGGCAAGAACGGCGACAGCAAGGACAAGGGCTCGTCCGCCGCTCAGATCACGATCTCCGCCAAGGACGGTTCGACGGGCGCGTCCATCAACGCGACGGGCGTGAAGGTCAAGTCCGGCAAGCTCACCGACGTGACGATGACGGAGCCCGACAGCGGGAAGACCGTGCCCGGCTCGCTCACCGCCAACGGCTCGGCGTGGAAGCCCAAGGAACAGCTGGAGCGAGGGACGAAGTACCGCATCTCGGCCACCGCGAAGGACTCCGAGGGCCGCCCCGCCGCCGCCAACTCGATCTTCACGACGGTCACCACGTCGGGCAGCTTCATCGGCACGTACACGCCGGACGGCGGCACCACGGTCGGCGTCGGCATGCCGGTCTCATTCACGTTCGACAAGGCGATCACGAACAAGAAGGCCGTGCAGTCGCACATCACGGTCTCCTCCAGCAGCGGCCAGCAGATCGTGGGCCACTGGTTCGGCGCGCAGCGGCTCGACTTCCGCCCGGAGGAGTACTGGAAGGCCGGCTCCAAGGTCACGATGAAGATCGACCTGGACGGCGTGGAGGGCGCGAACGGCGTGACGGGCGTCCAGAACAAGACGGTCAGCTTCACCGTGGGCCGTTCCCAGGTCTCCACAGTCGACGTGAACACCCAGACGATGACGGTCGTGCGGGACGGCAAGACCATCAAGTCGATCCCGATCTCGGCCGGCAGCGCCCAGCACACCACGTACAACGGGCAGATGGTGATCTCCGAGAAGTTCGTGCAGACCCGGATGAACGGCTCGACGGTCGGCTTCGGCGGCGAGTACGACATCCCCGACGTCCCGCACGCGATGCGCCTGTCCTCGTCCGGGACATTCATCCACGGCAACTACTGGTACCCGAAGGGCAATCCGCCCTTCGGCCGCTCCGGCACCAGCCATGGCTGCATCGGCCTCGCGGACGTCCAGGGCGCGGGCGGCGCGACGATCGCCAAGTGGTTCTACGACAACTCGCTCGTCGGTGACGTGGTGACCGTCGAACACTCCCCCGACACCACCATCGCGCCCGACAACGGCCTCAACGGCTGGAACATGTCGTGGAGCCAGTGGACGGCGGGCAGCGCGGCCTGAGCCCGCCCTGAGCCCCACGGGCGCCCGCCGAAAGGCAGGCACCCGAACAGCGGGCCGCCGAAAAAAGCAGGCACAAGAGCGGGCCGCGCGGGAACTTCCCCGCGCGGCCCGCTCGTTTCTGATTTCGAGGACATGATGTCCGACCTAGGGGCTACGGTATGCACCCACAAGGTGACATGTAGCAACGCCGGGAGATGCCTTGAGCGTTCCGTACGACACCGCAGCGTACGAGCCACCCGAGTCGCACGAGTCGCGTCAGCCGGACGGCACGCACCAGCCGGATGAGCACCTCGGACGCCTGCTGGGCCGGGCCCTGAACTCCTTCGAGCTGCCCGACGAGGCGCTCGCCCGCCTCGACTGCGCGCTCGCGTACGACAGTTCGCTGCACTCCGCGCACCACAGCGCGGGCCTGCACCGCGAGACGTACCGGCACACGTGGCTGCTCGCGGACGGCAGCGCGCTCACCCTGTGGGAGCTCGTCCACAACACGCTGCCCGGCCGGGGGACCCAGCACGAGGTGTACACCTCGGAGGACGACCTGCACCTGGCGACGGACCGCCTCCCGCTGCCCCGCGAGGCCGCCCCCGACTTCGAGCTGCCGCTCCCGCTCCAGCTCCCGTCGATCCCCGAGCCGCGCCGCAGTTACGCGGCCGACGACTCGGCGGACCACGCCCGCCGCCTGCTGCGCCGTGCGGAGAACGAGGACCGCCCGGGACCCGGCACGGCCGGGCTCCTGCACACCGCGTGCGCGCACCAGATCACGCAGGCGTTCGGCCGCCCGCGCCTCGGATTCACGCTGTACGAGCACGCGTTCCTGCTGCACGACGGCAGCGAGATCAGCCTCTGGGAGATCGAGCACACGGCGACGCCGGACGGCCGTCACATGTGCGAGGTGTATGCCACACAGGACGAGGCCCGCGCGGCGATGAAGCGCCGCGCCACCGACCGCTCCCGCCCCAGCTGCGGCTAGCCGCGTACAGCCCCCGGCCGGCAACTATCGGCGGCTGAACTGCCGTACCAGTCCCGCGAACGCGTCGCGCTCGTCCGGCGTCAGCGGCGCGGACTCCAGAGCGGGCGGCCCGCCCTGCCCCGGCAGCGAGGCGAGGGGCCGCTCGGCGCCCCAGCCCACATGGCGGACCAGCCGGACGAGACCGACCACCCACACCACGGTGGCGGCCGCGAGGAACGCCACGCCTATCTGCTGGAAGTACGACAGGTGCTCAGGCATGGGCCCAGTCAACACCACGGTCCGGGACTTTGATCCCGGACCGTGACGTATCTCGCATGAGTGGACAGTTCCGAACTGTCAGGCGGCTACCGGTATGTATCTTCGGCTCGTCTTCCTTCACCGCGGATGCGTCACCCGCCCCCCGCCCTCGGGGCCGGACTTCCGCATCCCCTTCAGGACCACGAAGATGCCGCCGTGCGGGGCGCGCAGGGTGCAGCCGAAGGCCATCGACAGGGCGCCGGTTACCGCGCCGGCCGCCATCGAGGCGGGGATGACGCGCAGCGGGTCCGCCGCGGCGAACGGGATCGCGCACCCTCCGTGATGAACGAGGCGCCGAGCACCCGGGCCGGCCGTTCTCGCGCTCGGTCCTGGTGAAGAGCCGGCCGCGCACGGATCGGGCCGCCCAGGTCGAAGCACATCATCCGGGTAACTCCAGCAAGAGCCTTTACGAGCTCTGAAGTTCCTGGGTCTCTACGACAGCGGTCATTCAATTAACGCTCCCGAAACGGTGTCGGCACAGCGTGTAAATGCGGGGTCACCATATAGGTCGCCTGTGTGCACTTCTATCCAGCGGCCATCCAGGCGTTTTGAGGCGCGCGTCCTTCGAAGTGGCACTTCGGAGTGGCACTTCGGAGTGGCACTTCGAACCGGACCACTTCGGTCCGGGTGCCTCACATTGGGTCGAGGAAGCCAGGCGCAGGACGCGCTCACGCGCGACGGACCCTAAGCGCCTCGCGCGTCTCTTGCCGGCATGCGACGATAGAACAACTCAGTTCACTCGCAGCTTTCGGGGTGATGAGGATGAAGAAGGCAGCATTGCGGAGTGTCAGCGTTATAGCCGCAGCCACCTGCTGTTTGGCGCTCGGCGAATGGGGCGCATCAGCGAGTGAATCAGGTTCCCTGTCACAGAAATCGCAGGCTGCGCCAACGAAGTCGACGCTTCAGTGTTATGCGACGCGCAGCAGTCCGAACGCGATCGTATGCTACCGATTTTCAGCGAAAGCCGAGTTCAGGCACGGCGATATAGCCTATGTCCCCATTCTCATTCAGGTACCTGCACCCGCGCAGCCGCCGTCCGTAATAATCGTCAACAGTCTGGACGACATTCGGCCCGAGTAGCACGGTTCGGGCGAAGTGACGCTGCCCGTATTCGGCGGAGTCGGCGAGCGCGGAGGATCTCCTGCTGACGCTCCGGTGCGTACATGTCCGTTTGCCTCCGACGTCCCACCCGGTAGGCAAAAGGGCCCGGCCTCCTCGCGGAGAACCGGGCCCTTCGGGGGTGCCTGGGGCGCCTACTGGCCCATCACGTACTTGACCGTCGGGCCCGTGGTCCAGCCGCCGTCCACGGCGAGCTCGGCGCCAGTGACGTACGAGGAGTCGTCCGAGAGCAGGAACACGGTCGCCTTGGCGATCTCTTCCGCCTCGCCGACACGGCCCATCGGGGTGTTCGGGTAGCCCCCGTCGCCCTGCTGGATGCCGAGCTGGGCCGTCATCGGGGTGTAGATCATGCCGGGGTGGACCGAGTTCACGCGGATCTTCGCCGTGCCCTGCTCCACCGCGGCGAGCTTGGTCAGGCCACGCACGCCCCACTTGGAGGCGCCGTAGGAGCCGGTGAGGGCGAGGCCCATGAGGCCGGCGGCGGAGGAGATGTTGACGATGGAGCCGCCGCCGTTGTCCTTCATCGCGTTGATGGCCGTCTTCATGCCGATGAAGACGCCGGTGAGGTTGATGTCGAGGACCTTGCGGAAGTGCTCGACGGTCTCCGTCTCCAGGGGCTGGCCGGTGGAGATGCCCGCGTTGTTGACCAGGCCGTCGATCCCGCCGAACTCGGCGGTGGCGAACGCGGCGGCGGCCGTCCAGTCCTCCTCCGACGTCACGTCGTGCCGCATGAAGCGGGCGCGGTCGCCGAGCTCGGCGGCGAGGGCCTTGCCCTCGTCCTCCAGGACATCGGTGACGACGACGTTGGCACCGGCCTCAACGGCGCGGCGCGCGATCTCGGCGCCGATGCCGCGGGCTCCGCCGGTGACGAGGACGGTCTTGCCGGTGAGGTTGTTCATGGTTGCTCCAGAAGAAGTCGAGGGTGGAACAAGGGAGTTCGAGAGGTGCGGGCGTGGACGGAGGGTCAGGCGGGGGCCCACGGGAAGTCGCCCAGCGAGGCGAGGCAGCGCGCGGCGAGCGCCGCGGGCCCGAGCTCGCCGTCCGCCGGGGCGTCACTCGCGGCCCAGGTCTCCACGCCTACGCGAATGGCCGTGCAGGCGACCCCGGCGGCCATGCGCAGGGCGAGCGAGGCGGGGGCCTGAGGAGCGCCAGAGCCATCGGAATCACCGGCACCACCCGAGCCACCCAAGGCACCCGAGCCACCCGAGTCACCAGCGCCACCCGAAGCGCCCGAAGCACCCGAGTCACCCGAGTCACCAGCGCCACCCGAAGCACCCGAAGCACCCGAAGCACCCGAAGCGATCACCCCCACCCGCTCCGCAAGCACCGCGAGCAGCGTCGCCTCCGACGCGTGGCAGGCGGTGCCCCACACCGCTTGCAGAGCCGGGCTCTCCGCCGCCATGCGCAGCAGGGACCTGACCCACTCCAGGGATTCCACGTTCGCCGCGTCGTCCGCGGTGAGCGATCGGGCGACCGCGTGCCGCAGCGCCTCGGGCACGGACAGCGCGGCCGGGGCGTCGCGAACGGCCTCCGCCCACTGCTGGGCTCCCGCGGCGAAGAGCGGGGCGACCGCTTCCTCCTTGGTCGCGAAGTAGCGGTAGAAGGTGCGCGGGGCGACCCCCGCCGCGCGGGCGATGTCCTCGGCGCGGGTGGCGCGCAGGCCGTCCTCCACGAAGAGCGCCGCCGCCGTGCGGGCGATGTCGAGGCGCGTGGCGGCCTTGCGTCGTTCCGTCAGCGTCTCAGTCGTAGAGCTACCGGGCATGAAGTCATGGTATGCCTATGTGGCAGAATCTGCCACCGACCTGGCGTGCAACCAAGGGGTGGGCGAGAGCAGTGCGGCGGCGACGTTTCCTTCTTCAGGCGGCCGGGCTCACCGGCGCCGCGGCCTACGGGCTCAGCGGCTGCGGTTCCGGCTCGTCGAAGGCCTCCCTCAAGCTGATGGTGGCGAGCTACGACCAGAGCGTCGGATCCTCGATCGGCGACCAGTGGGACCAGGTCGTCAAGGCGTACAAGAAGGTGAAGCCGGACGTCACGGTCCATGTGGAGCGGATCCCGTTCGCCAAGCTGGACCGGACTCTCGCCCAGCGGGTGAAGGACGGCAAGGCGCCGGACATCGCGCAGTCCAACGTCTTCGCGACGTTCGCCGACCAGCGCAAGCTCTACCCGGTGTCCGAGCTCTTCGACATCCCCACACAGGCCGACTTCACGCAGTCGTTCACGCAGGCGGGGACGGCCCACTACGTCCAGTACGGCATCCCGTTCATGGCGAGCACGCCGCGCCTCTTCTACAACACGAAGCTGTTCGAGCGGGCGGGCGTCTCGGCGCCCACCTCGTGGGACGAACTGCACGCCGCGGCAAAGGCGTTGAGGGCGATCGGCGTGAAGACTCCGTACGGGCTCCAGCTCGGCCCCGAGGCCGCCGAGGACGAGGCCCTCGCCTGGCTGCTGGCCGGCGGCGGCACCTACGCGGGCGTCACCGGCTACGACTTCGCGACCACCAGCAACATCGAGACGCTGACCTGGCTGCGCGACCGCCTCGTCGGCGAGGGCCTGGCGGGCGCCGCGCCGCAGCTCCTCGACCGGACGGCCGCGTACGAGCAGTTCCTGCGCGGGCAGATCGGCATGATGATCGCCCACCCGGTCCTGATGGGCGCCGCCGACCAGGCGAAGGTCCCCTACGCGCACGCGGCGTTCCCGCAGCGGGACGGGGGCGCGGCGGCGCCGGTCGGGCTGAGCGACTGGCTGCTCGCGTTCAACCAGAACGGCCACAAGGCCGAGTGCGGCGAGTTCCTGACGTACCTCTACAGCCGTAAGTCGGCCAGGACGTACGGGGGCGGCCAGGCGGCGCTGCCCGTGACGGCCTCCGCGTCGGACTCCCTGCGCTCCGACTCCGCGCAGCGCCCGCTGTGGAAGTTCATCGACCAGATGCCGCGGGCGGAGTTCCAGCCGGTGAACCAGGCGTCCTGGCCCGACGTGCGGGCCGCGATCCGCGAGGACATCGGCTCGGCGGTCGTCCGGGGCGGCGATCCGCGCGAGGTGCTCCAGACCCTGGACACGACGGCGAGCCGCGCGGAGATGCGCTCGGCGAACTGAACGGCAGATGGGCGGGCCCCCGCGCCGCAGCGCGGGGGCCCGCCCACTCGAAGTCCCGCGGGAACTACACCAGTTCCGG
Organism: Streptomyces sp. NBC_01003; assembly: GCF_045162695.1. Classification (NCBI taxonomy): domain Bacteria; kingdom Bacillati; phylum Actinomycetota; class Actinomycetes; order Kitasatosporales; family Streptomycetaceae; genus Streptomyces; species Streptomyces sp. NBC_01003. The sequence continues at coordinate 5,856,512 of NZ_CP108707.1, read as the reverse complement.
CGCCTTCTCCACCGGTCCGGCCGCCGGGTCCGCGTCCTGCGCGCCCCCCTCGACGTGCTGCGCGGGCCGCCCCGGCAGCGCGAACATCAGCAGGAAGATCACGGCGAGCACGCCGGTGACGTACCAGAGCGAGTTGCGGAACGCGTCGATGAACGCCTGGCCGACCTCGGCCGGCACGAGGTGGTCGTCGATCGTCCCGAAGAACACCACGGCGACCAGGCCGAGCCCGAGCGCCGTACCCATCTGCTGCGTGGTGTTGATCAGCCCGGACGCCGAACCGGCGTGCTCGCGCGGCACGCCGGAGAGCACCGCGTCGGTCAGCGGGGCGACGATGAGGCCCATGCCGACGCCCATCACGACGAGCGGCAGCGCCATCTGCCAGGACATGATCCCGGTGCCGTAACGCCCGGCCTCCCAGATGTAGAGCAGCACCCCGGTCATCATCGCCAGCGCGCCGGCCTGGAGCACCTTGCGCCCGAACCTCGGCACGAGCTTCTGTACGGAGATTCCGGCCGCCGCCGACACGGCGATGGAGAACGGCACGCCGGTCAGGCCCGCGTGCAGCGCCGTCCACCCGAGGCCGACCTGCATGTACATCGTCCACACCAGGAAGAACACGCCGAGCGCGACACCGAAGACGACCTGCACGGCGATACCGGCAGCGAAGCTCTTCACCTTGAACAGCGACAGCTCGACCAGCGGCGAACCGTCGCGCCGCGTCTTGTACTTCTCGTACGCGACGAGCGCGCCGAAGACGAGGACGCTGGAGCCCATCACGACGTGGCCCCACACGGGCCAGCCCAGCTCGCGGCCACGCGTAAGCGGGTAGATCAGCATGAGCAGGCCGAGCGTGACCAGCACGACGCCGACGAGGTCGAGCTTGAGGGCGCGGGGCGCCTTGGACTCGCTGATGAACCTGCGGCCGAGGAGCAGTCCGGCGATGCCGACCGGCAGGTTGATCAGGAAGATCGGGCGCCATTCGAGACCGAACAGGTTCCACTCGGTGAGCAGCGCGCCGAGCAGTGGGCCCGAGACCGCGCCCAGGCCGACGATCATGCCGAAGAGGCCGAAGACCTTGCCGCGCTCCTCCGCAGGGAACGTGGCGTGCACGATCGACAGGACCTGCGGCACCATCATCGCGGCCATGCCGCCCTGGAGGATGCGCGAGGCGACCAGCATCTCGGGGTTCGCGGCGAAGCCGCAGAGCGCCGAGGCGAGCGTGAAGCCGGCGATCCCTATCAGGAAGAGCCGCTTGCGGCCGTAGATGTCGCCGAGCCGCCCGCCGGTGATCAGGCCCGCGGCGAACGCCAGCGCGTAGCCGGCGGTGATCCACTGGACCTGGCTCACGGTGGCGCCCGCGTCGCGCTGGATGGACGGGATCGCGATGTTGACGATCGTGACGTCGACCAGGTCCATGAAGGCGGCAGTCATCACGATGGCCAGGGCGAACCAGCGTCGCCTGTCGGGGGTGGTCACGGGTGAAGTCATACGGGGAGACTAGGAGGCATGTAGGTCAGGCTGTGTCCTATATGGCGCGCACCCTGGAATCTCCCGATAACGAATGCGCCGCGAAAGCCACGAGCGAGGGCGCCGCGAACGGGACGGACACGATAACGGGACGCGAACGAGAGGGGACGCACCATGACCACCGACACCCCGGCCCGGCTGCTTCAACTGCTCTCCCTGCTCCAGACCCCGCGCGAGTGGCCCGGCGGCGAGCTCGCCGCGCGCCTGAGCGTCTCGCGGCGCACGGTGCGCCGGGACGTCGACCGGCTGCGTGATCTCGGCTATCCCGTGCAGGCGTCGATGGGCGCGGAGGGCGGCTACCGCCTGGTCGCGGGCAAGGCGCTGCCGCCGCTGGTCCTGGACGACGAGGAGGCGGTGGCGATCGCGGTCGGTCTGCGGGCCGGGGCGGGGCACGCCGTCGAGGGCGTGGAGGAGGCGTCCGTACGGGCCCTCGCCAAGCTGGAGCAGGTGCTGCCCTCGCGCCTGCGGCACCGGGTCTCCACGCTCCAGGCCGCCACGATGCCGCTGACCGGCGGGGACGGGGCGTCCATCGCGACGGACACGCTCACGGTCCTCGCGTCGGCGACGGCGGGGCAGGAGCGGCTGAGGTTTCGCTACCGCTCGGGCGACGGCACGGAGTCACGCCGTCTGACGGAGCCGTACCGGATGGTGTCGACGGGGCGGCGCTGGTATCTGGTGGCGTACGACATAGACCGGGACGACTGGCGCACCTTCCGCGTGGACCGGGTCGCGGAGCCGTTCGCCACGGGTGCGCGGTTCGCTCCGCGGGAGCTGCCGACGGGGGACGCGGCGGAGTATCTGCGGCGCTCCATGTCGGGGCGCGGCCGACCCTCGTACGACATCGATGTGACGTTCGAAGCGCCGGCGGACTTCGTGGTGGCGCGGCTGCCCTCGGCGCTCGGCGCGCCCGAGGCGCAGCCCGACGGAACGTGCCGGCTGCGCGCGACGGCGACCGACTCGGTGGAGTGGCTGGCGCTGCGGCTCGCGCTGGTGGACTGTGAGTTCACGGTGCACGGGCCGGACCAACTGGCGGACTATCTCAGGGAGTTGAGCAGCCGTCTCGCCCGCGCTACGGACGGGCCGGTGAAAACCGGCCCGTCCGGCGCTTGAGGGCAAGGGACGCGGGGCCCGGGGGCAGCCGCCCCCGGAACCTCACGCGGCGGCATCGAACCCGGTGTCCCGGGCCAGCTTCTTGAGCTCGAGAAGCGCGTGCTTCTCGATCTGCCGGATCCGCTCGCGCGTCAGCCCGTGCTCCTTGCCGACCTCGGTGAGCGTGCGCTCACGGCCGTCGTCGATCCCGTACCGCATCTTGATGATGGACGCCGTGCGCTGGTCGAGGCGGCCGATGAGGTCGTCCAGCTCCTCGCTGCGCAGCAGCGTGAGGACGGACTGCTCGGGCGACACGGCGGACGTGTCCTCCAGAAGGTCGCCGAACTGGGTATCGCCCTCGTCGTCCACCGGCATGTTCAGCGAGACCGGGTCGCGGGCCCAGTCCAGGACGTCGACGACGCGAGCGGGCTTGGAGTCGAGCTCGGCGGCGATCTCCTCGGGCTCGGGGTCCCGCCCGTTCTTCCGGTTGAACTCGCGCTGCACGCGCCGGATGCGGCCCAGCTCCTCCACCAGGTGGACGGGGAGCCGGATCGTGCGCGACTGGTCGGCTATCGAGCGCGTGATGGCCTGCCTGATCCACCACGTCGCGTACGTGGAGAACTTGAAGCCCTTGCGGTAGTCGAACTTCTCGACCGCGCGCACCAGGCCCGCGTTCCCCTCCTGGATGAGGTCGAGGAGCGGGAGACCGCTCCTCGGGTAGCGGCGCGCGACGGCCACGACCAGGCGCAGATTGGACTTGATGAAGACGTCCTTGGCCCGCTCACCCGCGGCGACGAGCGCTTCGAGCTCCTCGCGGGACGCCTTGCCCGCGGCTTCGCTCTCCGCCTCGCCGTCGAGGATCTGCCGGGCGTACACGCCCGCCTCGATGGTCTGGGAAAGTTCGACTTCCTTGGCGGCGTCGAGCAGCGGCGTACGCGCGATCTCGTCGAGGTACATGCCGACCAGGTCGCGGTCGGCGATCTCGCCGCCTACGGCGCGAACACTGCGTGCGCCGTCGGTCTCGCCGGAGGCGGCGGACTTACGACGGGCGACGGCACGGGTTGCCATGCGTGCTCCCTTGCGATGGTGGGCGGGGGCCTGCGGTGGACAGGTCCTGTGGTCCTGTGGTGCCAGGCACACCCTCCCGGGTGCCCTGCATCCGATGGAAACAACGACTGGAATCCGGACAGAATTCCCAAGGTGCCCATCGATTTTCGTGATCATGCAGTACCCTGTGCCGCGATCGGCCGGACACAGAGAGGTCCACAAGGTGACGGATTCCACAGAAGTGCTGGTCAGGCCCGGCGTCGAAGCAGACCTCGACGCGCTCACCGACCTCTACAACCACTATGTGCGCGAGACGCCGATCACCTTCGACACGGCCGCCTTCACCCCGCAGGAGCGCCGTCCGTGGCTGCTCTCCCACCTTGAAGACGGCCGGCACCGGCTGCTGGTTGCCCAGGAGCGCGATTCCGGCCGCATCCTCGGCTACGCGACCTCGGGCCCCTTCCGCCCGAAGGCGGCGTACGACACCTCGGTGGAGGTCAGCGCCTACTGCGCGCCCGACGCGGGCGGCCGCGGCATCGGCACCCTGCTCTACAAGGCGCTCTTCGAGGCGCTCGCGGGCGAGGACGTCCACCGCGCGTACGCGGGCATCACCCAGCCGAACGAGGCCTCGGCCCGCCTGCACGCCCGCTTCGGCTTCACCTACGTGGGCACGTACCGCGAGGTCGGCCGCAAGTTCGGCCGCTACTGGGACGTGGCCTGGTACGAGCGCCCGGTCAACAGCGGCACCTGACCGAGCGGCACCTAGCCGAACTGCACCGACCGCTTGGCCAGCCCCATCCAGAACCCGTCAATGACGCTCCGCTGCCCATCCAGCCCGCCAAAGGCGTCGGCCGCCCCCATCGTCACGAACAGCGGAGCGAAGTGCTCCGTGCGCGGGTGGGCGAGCTGCCCGGCCGGGGACTTTCGGGTGAAGTCGAGCAGGGCGTCGACGTCGCCGCTCTCCAGGGCGCGGTGCCCCCAGTCGTCGAACTCGGCAGACCAGGCCGGGACCCCGCCCTGCCGCAGCGCGGCGAGGTTGTGCGTGAAGAAGCCCGAGCCGACGATCAGGACCCCCTCGTCCCGCAGCGGCGCGAGCTTGCGCCCGATGTCCATCAGCTTCTGCGGGTCGAGCGTCGGCATGGAGATCTGCAGGACCGGGATGTCGGCGCCGGGGTACATCTCGACGAGCGGGACGTATGCCCCGTGGTCGAGGCCACGTTCCGGGATGTCCTGGACCGGGATGCCGGGGCCGTGCAGCAATTTCCGTACGGAATCGGCCAGTTCGGGGGCCCCGGGGGCCTCGTACCGCACCTGGTAGTAGTGCTCGGGGAAGCCCCAGAAGTCGTAGACGAGCGGCACCGTCTCGGTGGCGCCGAGGGCGAGCGGGGCCTCCTCCCAGTGCGCGGAGACCATCAGGATGGCCCTGGGGCGCGGCAGTTCGGCCGACCACGCGGCGAGCTGGCCGGTCCACAGGTCGTCGTCGGCGAGCGGCGGCGCGCCGTGGCTGAGGTAGAGAGCGGGCATACGCATGGCGACACTCCTGGACGACGGGACCCCGGAACGAATTACTTGAAACCTCAAGCTGTACTGACAGAGTAGTGCCCAATTGTTTAATCTTCAAGAAGGAGGTACGTACAGTGGACCCCATGACGACGGCACCCACCCAAGCCCCTCGCTGGCTCACGGACGAGGAGCAGCGCACCTGGCAGGCGTATCTCCATGCGACCACGCTGCTGGAGGACCACCTCGACCGCCAGCTCCAGCGGGACGCGGGCATGCCGCACATCTACTACGGGCTGCTCGTCCAGCTCTCCGAGGCGCCGCGCCGCCGCCTGCGCATGACCGAGCTGGCCATGAACGCGAAGATCACCCGCTCCCGCCTCTCGCACGCCATCGCGCGCCTGGAGAAGAACGGCTGGGTGCGCCGCGAGGACTGCCCGTCCGACAAGCGCGGCCAGCTGGCGTGCCTCACGGACGAGGGGCACGAGGTCCTGGCGCGGACGGCGCCCGGCCATGTCACCGCCGTGCGGCAGGCGCTCTTCGACCGGCTCTCCCCGGAACAGCAGAAGTCCCTCGGCGAGATCATGAGGATCGTCGCCGAGGGACTTCAGCCGAAGGAGGCGGGGGCGGATCTCCCCTGGCTCCGGTAGTGCCCTGAATCTGCTTCGGGGCTGGTTGGGGTTAGTGCGCGATCACCGGGATCTGCACCTCGTCCTGCGCGTCCTCCGTGGAACCGGAGGCCTTCGGGGCGGCGCTGCCCGGGACACCCGTGTTGATGAGGGTGAGGGCGATCGTGGCCGCCACGGCCAGGATGCCGACGGCCCACCAGATGGCGTGGGTGTAGCCGTTCACCATGGCCTGCGCCTGGAGGAGCTTGGCGTTGGTGGCGCCGGCCGCGTGCGAGGCGACGTAGGCGGTGGTCGCCGACGCGGCGATCGTGTTCAGCAGGGCCGTGCCGATCGCGCCGCCGACCTGCTGCGAGGTGTTGACCATCGCGGAGGCGACACCGGCGTCACGCGGCTCGACACCGTGCGTGGCCAGGGACATGGCGGGCATGAACGCCGTACCCATGCCGAGGCCCAGCAGCAGCTGCGCCGGCAGGATCAGGAACGGGTACGAGGAGTCGATCTCCAGCTGCGTCAGGAGCAGCATGCCGAGCGCCGCGACCAGGAAGCCGGGGCCCATGAGCAGCCGCGGGGGGACCCGCGTCATCAGCCGGGCGCCGATCTGCGTGGAGCCCGTGATCATGCCGACGATCATCGGCAGGAACGCGAAGCCGGTGGTCACCGGCGAGTAGCCGCGGACGACCTGGAGGTAGTACGTCAGGAAGAGGAACAGGCCGAACATCGAGATGACGGCGAGACCGAGCGACATGTAGACGCCGCCGCGGTTGCGGTCGAGCAGGACGCGCAGCGGCAGCAGCGGCGAGCGGACCTTGGACTCGGTGAAGACGAACCCGAGCAGCAGCACGGCGGAGGCCACGAACAGGCCGACCGTCATGGCGTCGGACCAGCCGTTGGACTCGGCGCGCGTGAAGCCGTAGACCAGGGAGACCAGGCCGAGGGTCGACAGGACGACGCCCGGGATGTCGAGCGACGAGCGGTTACGGGAACCGGCCGGCTCACGGATGACGAAGTAGGCACCCGCGGCCGCGATGATCGCGAACGGGATGTTGACGAAGAACGTCCAGCGCCAGTCCAGGTACTCGGTGAGGAAGCCGCCGAGGATCAGGCCGACGGCGCCACCGCCACCGGCGATCGCACCGTAGATGCCGAACGCCTTGGCGCGCTCCTTGGCGTCGGTGAACATCACCGCGAGCAGGGAGAGCGCGGCGGGCGCGAGCAGCGCGCCGAACACGCCCTGGAGGGCGCGGGCGCCGAGCATCATGGCCTCGCCCTGGGCCGCACCGCCGAGCGCGGACGCGAAGGCGAAGCCGAGCAGGCCGGTGACGAAGGTCCGCTTACGGCCCCACATGTCGGCGATGCGGCCGCCGAACAGGAGCAGTCCGCCGAAGGCGAGCGCGTAGGCCGTGATGACCCACTGCTTGTTTCCGTCGGAGATGCCGAGGTCCTGCTGGGCCCACGGCAGGGCGATGTTCACGATGGTCGCGTCGAGCACGACCATCAGCTGGGCGAGCGCGATGAAGACGAGTGCCTTCCAGCGCATGGGGTCTGCCTTGGGCAGATCCATTTTTGGCAAAGGGGTAGCCACGACGGCACTCCAAGTCTCGAATAAGCGTGAAATATCGGGTGTTACGGAAGCTGCTGAAGATGTCTGTGGGCTCCGCCGGCGAGCCGACGGCGGCGGGGCGCGGGCGGATCAGGCCTGCCGGAGGTCCTCCAGAGTCGCGGGCGCACCCGGAAGCTCCGAGCGGGCCGGTGCCATCAGGCCGTCGAGGAACAGCTGCAGATGGCGGTGGACGAAGCGGTCGATGTCCAGGCAGGCGATGCCGGGCAGGGGCCTGGTGAGCTGGGAGAGGGCGACCATCAGATCTCCGACGGCGATGTCGGTGCGCAGCTGCCCGGCCGCGCGGGCCCGCTCCATGAGGCCCTCGGTGCCGGCCTCGAGCCGGTCGCGGGCGGCCAGCAGATCGGGATGGTCCTTGTCGAAGCCGGCCGTGAGCATCGGGCACAGGGCGCCGATCCGCTCGTCCGCGGCCGCGTGCACGAACGTGCGCAGCGCTCCGAAGGAGGCGTCCGGGTCGGCGTCCGCGACGGCGAGCGCCCGTTCGGCGTGTTCGGTGACGCTGTCCATGACGGAGAGGACGACGTGCCGGAGCAGGTCGGCGCGGTCCGCGAAGTGCCGGTAGACCGTGGCGTTTCCGACGCCCGCGCGGCGGGCGATCTCGTCGATCGGCACCTCGGCCCCGAACTCGACGACCATCTCGCGAGCGGCAGCGACGATCCGCTCCCGGTTGCGCAGGGCGTCGGCGCGCGGCTTGGGCACGCGCTTCCCCGTCGCGGGTGCAGTGGTGGCGGCTGCGGCACTCACGGTTCTGGCTCCTTCCGGCGGACGTTGCGGTCATTCTCCGAGGTCTGCTCGTTCCGGGGAGCAAGTCCCCGTTTCTTGCGGACACAGGGCTAAACGGGGAAGGCCTCCCCGGTTATTTCCCGCCATTCGTGTGACCTGGGCCACATTGCCGAAAACCCCACGATCGGCGCACTCAACGAGCGGCCCGGCACACCCCGTCACAGGGTGATCGAAGGACGCAGCCCGCTTCCGGGACTGCCGGGGACCGAGGGTGAGGCGATCTCATTGCGGCAGCGCATACGCAGGGCCCGGCGCAGCGCGGGGCTCGCGGGGCTCACCGCCGTGGCCCTCGCCGTCACCACGTCTGCGAGTACGGGCCGCCTCTTGGAACAGTCCCCGTCCCCGTCCGGCTCGGGCCCCGCGTCCCTCTCCCGGCCGGCCGCGCTGAACCCCTGCATGATCCAGGGCGCACTGGGCGTACAGATGTCGGAAGGCGTGCCCACACAGCCGGGTTACGCACGCTCCACGGGCACCGTCCACGCCCTGAACCTCATGGTCGACTTCTCCGACGCCCCCGGCCAGGGCACCGCGCTCGACCGCCTCGGCGAGTTCTTCCCGCAGACCAAGGACTGGTTCCGCACCGCCTCGTACGGGAAGCTCGACTACCGCCCGGAGGCGCCGATCAAGCACTGGCTGCGCATGCCGAAGACGTTCGCCGAGTACGGGATAGAACGGGGCGCCCCGTTCGACCCCGGCTACCGCGACCTGGTCGACGACATCGTGGCCAAGGCCGACCCGGACGTGGACTTCCGCGACTACGACCTGCTCAACATCCTGGTCACCCCGAACGCGGGCCCCTCCGCCCTGGACACCGTGCTGTCCGTGACGTTCGCCGGCAACCACGAGGCGCCGGTCGCCGACGGCGTCCACGTCGCCAACGCGTCGTTCGTGTACAGCCGCCAGGACGACGGCTCGGGCTCGTACGCCGAGACCGGCTACCGCGTACTGCCCCACGAGAACGGCCACACCTTCGGCCTGCCCGACCTCTACACCCAGGACGGCGGCGGCGCCGTCGGCCACTGGGACATCATGAGCGAGGACTGGGGCGCCGGCAACGACCTCCTCGGCTGGCACAAGTGGAAGCTGGGCTGGCTCGCCGACAACCAGGTCACCTGCGTGTCGGCGCACGGCACGAGCGAGCACGCCCTGTCCCCGCTCGGCCTCAAGGGCGGCCCGAAGCTCATCTTCGCACCGCTCACCGCGAAGACGGGGTTCGCGATCGAGGTCCGCACGCGCAAGGGCAACGACGAGACGGTGTGCCGGCCCGGCGTCCTCATCTACCGGGTCAACGCCGACGTCGACACCGGCCTCGGCCCGATCACCGTCGAGGACGCCACCAAGGACAGCGGCGGCTGCACCCGCAGCCCGAACGTCCACGCGGAACTCTCCGACGCCGCGTTCACCCCGGGCGAGACCTTCAAGGACCCCAAGACAGGGGTGAAGATCAAGGTCGCGGGGGCGGATCCGAAGGGCGGCTATCGGGTGCTGGTCACGCGGAAGTGACGTCGCCTATGCGGAGCCGGCCGGGGTGGTACCCGGCGCCGGGTGGACGGCCTCCCCCACCGGTCCGCGCAGCTCCCGCTTGAGGAGCTTGCCGGTCGCGTTGCGCGGGAGCGGGGCGTCCCGCAGGAGCACGTGCGCCGGCACCTTGAACGCGGCGAGCGACTTGGCGACGTGTGCCCTGACCGCGTCGGCGTCCAGCTCCGACCCGGGCCGCACCTGCACGACCGCGGCGACCTCCTCGCCGAGCACCGGGTGCGGCACACCGAGCACCGCCGCGTCCAGGACGTCCGGATGGTCGTGCAGGACGGCCTCCACCTCCACGCAGTACACGTTCTCGCCGCCCCGGATCACCATGTCCTTGATCCGGTCGACCACGCTGACCCGCCCGTCCCGCAGCGTCGCCAGATCCCCGGTCCTGAACCAGCCGCCCGGCGCGAACGCCGCGGCCGTCGCCGCCTCGTCGCGCCAGTAACCGCGGATCACCGACTGCCCGCGCAGCCACAGCTCCCCCACCTCACCGTCGGCGCCAGCCTCGCCGCCGGGCCCGGCGATCCGCACCTCCACGGCAGGCGCGGGCCTGCCCACGCTCTCCGGGTGGGCCCGGTACTCCGCGCCGAAGTTGGCGGTGACGCCGCCGAGCGTCTCGGTCAGCCCGTATCCGTTACGGGGCTCCACGCGCTCCCCGAACCGGGCGGTGAGCCGGGCCACGAGGTCGGGCGGCGCGGCGGCGCCTCCGGTGTTGAACATGGCGAGCGTCGGCATGTCGTCACCCGCGGCCTCGGCGGCGTCGAGCAGTTGCAGCGCGGTCGCCGGCACACCGCCGTAGTTGGTGATCCCGTGCTCCCCGATCGCCTGGAGCGCCTTGGCCGCGTCCCACTTGCGCAGCAGGACGAGGGTGCCGCCGGCCGCCATCGCCGCGTAGAAGCCGGTGAACGCGGCGACATGGAAGAAGGGGAAGGTGAGCAGCGCGACGGGCGTGGGCCCCTGCCCGGGAATCTGCCCGCGCCGCAAGGCCGAAACGGCCGCGAAATAGCGGGGGTTGGCGATCGCCCCGACATGCGCGCGGTGCGTGGCGACGGCGCCCTTGGGCCGCCCGGTGGTCCCGGAGGTGTAAATGATGGTGGCGTCGTCGTCGGGCTGAACGTCGACATCGGGCGGCCCGAGCGAGGGATCGGCGGCGGGCAGGTCCTCGTACCGCTCGAAGCGGTCGTCGGGGAGGTCGCCGTCATGGTGGAAGACAAGGGTCCAAGGCCGCGGCCCACCCTTCCGGGCCAGCCACGGCTCGACGCGCTCCAGCCGCTCGCCGTCGACGAGGAGCACGCCCGGCTCACAGTCGTCGAGGGCGTACGTGAACTCGTCGGCGGTCCACCAGGCATTGAGCGGAACGGCGACGAGGCCCGCCAACTGGGCGGCCCAGAAGGCGATTTGCCACTCGGGGTGGTTGCGCATGGCGACCACCGCACGGTCACCGGGCCGCAGCCCGTACACGTCGACGAACCGACGGGCGAGCGCGCAGGCCTCGGCGAAGAACTCCCCGTAGCTGAGCCGCCCACTCCCGGCGATCAGAAAGGGCGTATCCCCGAAGGCCCAGGTCGTCTCGACGAATTCACGCAGGGTCCGCGGCCCGTCGGCGTACTCGAGCTCACCGCTCTCGCTCCGCACGACGGCGAAGGGGGCACCGGGCGAGGTGAGCAGGTCGACGACGGGGTCGGCTGATTGCGGCTCCATGGACAAGGCCCCTTCCAACTGGCCGAACACGATCTACAGGCGTTCGTTCACGATCTACTGGCCTTCGTTCCCGATCTACTGGCCTTCGTTCCCGATCTACAAGCGTTACGGACGCTACGTCGCCGGTGGCGCGTGCCACAGGGGCTTCCCCAGGATTTCCCCGAGACCTCCTGCACGGACACGCCGCCGGCCCGTCTTCGCCGCCCCGCGCCGGTCCGCGGAGTGGCTGCGCGGGATGTGCGCCGGGCTGCCGCGCGGAAGCGCCCGGTCGAGTGAGGCGGTCGCGGTTGAGCGCCTTCCGACGCGCGGTGCATCGGTTTCTGCGAGATCTTGAGGAGAAGTGCGCCCCACAGGGGCGACGCATATCCAGGGTGACACCCGCACCCAGCGAGGAAGGCGGGCTGTGGTGAGTGATTTGGATACGGGCGCCGCAGGGCGGAGCCAGGGCGAGACGGCCCAGCTCTCGGCGATCGAGTTGAATGTCAACGATCAGGTGCGACGGCTTGAGGTGGATCCTCGGACCTCGCTGCTCGACGCGCTGCGCGAGCACCTGCGCCTGAGCGGGACCAAGAAGGGGTGTGATCACGGGCAGTGCGGCGCCTGCACGGTGCTGATCAACGGCCGGCGCGTCAACTCCTGTTTGACGCTCGCCGTGATGCATGAGGACGACGAGATCGTGACGATCGAAGGCCTGGGCGATCCCGATGGCCTGCACCCCATGCAACGTGCCTTCGTCGAGCGTGACGGCTTCCAATGTGGCTACTGCACTCCCGGCCAGATCTGTTCGGCTGTCGGCATGATCGCCGAGGTGGAGGCGGGCTGGCCCAGCCACGCCACCGCTGACGTGACCTCGACGCGGATCGCGTTGACCGATGAGGAGATCCGCGAGCGGATGAGCGGCAACATCTGTCGGTGCGCCGCCTATCCGAACATCGTCGCGGCCATCCGTGGCATCGCTGTGGGAGACCCGGAATGAGATCCTTCACGTACGAGCGGGCGACGGACGCACAGGCCGCCGTCGCAGCGGTGTCCAGAACCGGCGCGAAGTTCATCAGCGGCGGCACCAATCTGCTCGACCTGATGAAGCTCGACATCGAGAAGCCCAGCCACCTGGTCGACATCAGTCGGCTTCCGTTGCGGGACATCGAGGAGCTCCCGGACGGCGGACTGCGTATCGGGGCCCAGGCGGCGAATTCCGATGTGGCCGCCGACTCCCGAGTGCGTACCCGCTACCCGGTGCTGTCGGAGGCACTGGTGGCCGGAGCCTCGGGCCAGCTGCGCAACAAGGCGTCCACCGGGGGAAACCTGTTGCAGCGCACTCGCTGCCCCTACTTCTACGACACGGCTGCGGGCTGCAACAAACGGAATCCCGGTTCCGGATGCTCGGCGATCGGCGGATTCAACCGGATTCACGCGATCCTCGGCGCCGATGCCTCCTGCATCGCCACCCACCCCTCGGACATGGCCGTCGCGATGACCGCGCTGGAGGCGGAGATCGAACTGCTCGACGCCGACGGGTCGGTACGCCGCGTCGCCATCGCAGACTTCTACCGGCTGCCGGGCCACACGCCGCACATCGAGACCGTGCTGCGTCCTGGCGAGATGATCACGAGCGTGCTCCTGCCCCCGCCCCCGTCGGGCCGGCAGATCTACCGCAAGGTGCGGGACCGGGCGTCGTACGAGTTCGCGCTGGTCTCCGTGGCGGCTGTCGTCTCGACCGATCAGGGAGCGATCAGCGAGGCGCGGGTGGCTTTCGGCGGTGTGGCGCACAAGCCCTGGCGGTCCATCGAGGCGGAGGCCGCGTTGACCGGCCGTCCCGCCACGATGGCCACCTATCGCGCCGCCGCCGAGGCCGCGATGCGCGACGCCGTGGGGCAGGGGCACAACGACTTCAAGATCGAGCTGGCCAGGCGCACGCTGTGCCGCACGCTGGCGCAAGCGGCCCGGGCGAGCTGAGGAGACGAAATGATCGGGCAAGCTCTGAACCGCGTCGACGGCCCGTTGAAGGTCGCAGGCCGGGCCACCTACGCCTACGAGCAGTGGGGGGCCGGCCAACCTCTCTACGGGTTCATCGTGGGCGCGACGATCGGCAAAGGCCGCATCACCCGGATCGACACCGAGAGCGCCGAACGCGCACCCGGCGTAAAGATGGTGATGACCCATCACAATGCCCCCACGCAGGGTGTCCGTGATGAGTCCATTCCTTTCGAATACTGGCGCGCCCAGCCGGTGCTGACCGGCCCCGACATCCACTACTACGGCGAGCCGGTGGCACTCGTCGTCGCCACGACCTTCGAGCAGGCCCGAGCGGCGGCCGATCTGGTCGAAGTCGAGTACACCGGCGGGCGGGGACGTTTCAACTTCGCCGAGCAGGAAGACGAGGTGTACATCCCGAAGGTGGTGAACGCCGGTCTCCCCACCGACACCGCGGTCGGTGATTTCGATGCCGGGTTCGACAGCGCGGCGGTCAAGGTCGACCAGCAGTACACGACGCCGTACGAGCTCTCGATGCCGATGGAACCGCACGCGTGTCTGGCGGAACCGCGAGACGAGGACCTGACCGTCTATGTCAGCTGCCAGATCGTCGACGCGGCGCGGGCCTCGGTCGCCGCCACGCTTCGGATCGACCCGGAGCGGGTCCACGTCGTCACCCCCTTCGTCGGCGGGGGATTCGGCTCCAAGCTGGGCATCCATTCCGAGACGATCCTGGCCGCGCTCGCCGCTCGCGAGCTGCGCCAACCGGTCAAGGTCGCGATGACCAGGCAGCAGATCTTCCAGCTCGTCGGCAACCGCCCCACATCCAGCCAGCGGGTTCGACTGGGCGCGGAGCAGGACGGACAGCTGACCGCGATCGCCCATGACGTCACCATGCACACCAACCCCGACGTGGAGTACGCCGAGCAGACCGCCGCCACGACCCGCAGCCTCTACGCCGCGCCCCACCGGTTGACCAGCCACCGGCTGGCGCCGCTCGATCTGCCGCCCGGGACGGACGTACGCGCGCCGGGCGAGGCGCCGGGCATGCTGGCGGTCGAGTCGGCGATGGACGAGCTGGCGCATGCGCTCGGGATGGACCCCGTCGAGCTGCGGATCCTCAACGAGCCCACCGTCGATCCCGAGCGAGACGTGCCGTACAGCGACCGGCACCTGGTCGACTGCCTGCGCGAAGGCGCGCGCCGGTTCGGCTGGGAGCACCGCCCCGCCAGTCCGGCGAGCGTGCGCGACGGGCGGTGGTTGGTGGGCTACGGCATGTCGGCCGCCATCCGTGGGCACTTCCAAGGGCCGACAGCGGTGCGCGTGCGGTTGGAGGCCGACGGCACCGCCGTCGTCCAGTCGGACATGACCGACCTCGGCACGGGCACGTACACCGTCCTGACCCAGGTCGCGGCCGAGGGGCTCGGACTGCCGCCCGATCGGGTGCGGATCGAGCTCGGGCGTTCCGAGTTTCCCACCAGCTGGGGGTCCGGCGGCTCGTGGGGCGCCGCCAGCTCGAGCAATGCGGTGCATGGTGCGTGTATGGCCCTGCGCGAGCAGCTCCTGGCCGCGGCGCGCGGCGACACGAGCTCGCCGTTGCATGGCCTGGACCCGGCAGACGCCGTGTTCTCGGACGGCAACGTGGTTGTCGGCGGAGCGTCCGAGGCGCTGAGCGAGATCGTCGCGCGCAACCGTCCGGAAGGGTTCGAGGCGGAGGGCGGTACCCGCTTCATGGGCGATGATCCGAACTACACGGACTACTCGATCAACACCTACGGGGCCCATTTCGCTGAAGTGGGGGTCGACGCGGACACCGCCGAGATCCGTCTGCGGCGGATGCTCGGCGTGTTCTCGGTGGGCCGCGTGCTCAACGCGAAGACGGCTCGCTCGCAGCTGATGGGCGGCATGATCTGGGGAGCCGGCGCGGCGCTCGAAGAAGAGGCCGTGGTCGACCTGCGATCCGGCGCCTTCGTCAACCGGGACTTCGCGCAATACCTGGTGCCGGTGCACGCCGACGTCCCCGACGTCGACGCGGTCGTCCTTGACGGGTACGACGACAAGGCCAATGTCCTGGGCGCGAAGGGCGTCGGCGAGCTGGGCATCTGCGGGGCCGGTGCGTCGATCGCGAACGCGGTGTTCAACGCCACCGGCGTGCGTGTGCGCGACTTCCCCATCACCATCGAGAAGGTGCTGCCCGGTCTGCCACTGATGGATACCTGAATCCGTGACAACGGTGCCGGTTTCGCCGGCCAGTGGGCGCGAGCCGGCGAAACCGGGACCGCACCGAGCACCTGAGGCAGATCCCGCCGGACACCCACGTCGGCCGCCGCCAGCCCCACAGGAGGGTCCCTGCTGATCCACATCGGCTGCGCCCGGCTGAGCGACTCCGTCCCCCGAGCCAAGATCACCCACGCGCCCGCGGCCTGAGCCCGTACGCGCATCTCTCCGCCCTCGGATCAGGCACCACCCGCTACACTGACCGCGGTGGCTGCGCCCTCACGGGCTGCCACCACGACCTGTCGCCAAGCACGCCTGAGCAGTCCGCCCACCTCGGCAGACTTTCGGACACGTTTTCTGACAGATCCCCGCCTTCGTAGCTCAGGGGATAGAGCACCGCTCTCCTAAAGCGGGTGTCGCAGGTTCGAATCCTGCCGGGGGCACCGACAGAAGGGCCAGTTCGGAGGCTTGATCCTCTCGAACTGGCCCTTCGTCATGATCACGGTCGTGCCACACGCGTGCCAGAAGGTCCGCTGAGCCTCCGCGTCGCCCCGAATCTCGCGGATCATCGAGCCGAGCCGATCAGCGATCTCTCGGTCACGCCCGTTGACCATGTGCTGATAGATCAACGCTGCACGAGGCGTGCTGTGACCCATCCGCGTCATCAGCTCTCGCAGGCTCGCACCGGACGCGGCGTGAATGTTGCCCGTAGGGGGCGCCGTGCGCGGGTGCCGTCGTGGCTTGCGCTGAGGAGCTCCCGTCCCGTCCACCATCGACCCGGGCAAAGCCGAGCGGACGGGATGGGAGCTGGGGGTGAGTGGGGTGAGGGTGGCGCCTCAGCCGGCCCGTTCGCTCTGAGCAGGTACCAGTGCGCGGGGCGCCCGGGACGCGTCGGCCATTCCTCCGGATCCCGAGCCCCGGACGGGGCGTCGCCACAGCCGTCCCAGAGACCGGTAGAAGCGGTCAGGGAGGAACGCGGCGTCCGCGACGATCATGGCGCCGGAGAAGAGCGGCAGGCCCAGGAACACCGCGATACCCACGTGCATGCCCAACAGCATCGTCAACACGGGGTACTTGAGCCTGCCGAACAGGACGAACGGGAAAGCCACCTGCAACAGCACGGTCAGGTAGCAGGCGATGGCGAGCAGTACGTCGTGTTCGTCCGCCATGGCGGAGAGCCCAGGCCAGGGCTGGAACACGTCGAGGTTCAGGGCGTAGTGGAGAGCGGTGCCGTTGTCCCAGGCGGCGCCCTGAACCTTGTACAGGCCTGCGGATCCGTAGAGGAAGCAGACCTGTGCGGCGATGACGAGCATGCCGCAGTTGTGCAGCACGGTGATCACTGTCAGCCGCGCGTCGCGGAGGTGGCGTCGCAGCTCGCCGGATGCCTGGTCCAGCGGAAGCCGGACTGCCTTGCCGGCGGATGCTCGGAGCCGGGTCCTGCGCGCGTCGAGGGACCAGCGTCGGCCGCATGCGGTGACGACGAGGTAGAGGACCACGAGGAGGATGAGGGTGTCCCCTCCGTCCGTCAGGTAGATCGCCCTGGCGTGGAACGACGTCACTACGACCGCGAACAGCACGGACACCGCTCTGGTCCGCCAGCCCAACATGAACAGCGCGGAGGTGACGAGGGCTGCCGCGTAACAGACGTCGAAGTAGGCCCGGCTGTCGGACAGCGTGAGGATGCTGGCCCACCCGGTCTGGTCGAAGAGTTGCCTGGCCAGTGCCGGCGTCCACGGTGAGCCGGGACCCCAGATCTCGTTGCGGTGGGGAAACTCGCGTAGCAGGAAGGCGAGGTAGAGGAACCCGTAGCCGATGCGCAGAACCGCCGCAGCGTACAGGGAGATGGGCCGCTCCAGCAGGAGAGTGAGGAGCATACCGATGCGGACGGGCATTCGCTGCGGCGTGCGTGCGCTCGCCCGCTCGTCGCCGAGTCCGGGTCGCGACGGCGATGTCGCCGAAGTCGATGTCTGCTCAGCCTGCTGCATGGCGGGCCACCTTCCACCAGGGCAGGTAACGGGTGCCGGCGGGCCTTGGTGCGGCCGCGCCGGGACCGGGGCCGCCCGCTGCGGACGGCCCGGCGATGGGCAGGATGATCACCCGCAGCTGGATGGACTCGAATGCGCCGTGACGATGGGCGGCGACGCGATCCGCTGCGATGTTGCGCAGGTACTGCTGGATCATCAGAGCGCGTTGCGAGCGCGGGTGGTCGTCGCTGCCGTGCGTCTTGAGGTAGGAATTCCAGGCCCGGCGCAGCATGTTCTGCGCTGTGTGGCTCGGAAAGGGGTCGTGTTTCACTGCGGCTGTGTCGACGGCGGTCAGATCGAACCAGCCGCTGACCTGGGTGGTGCCGTTGGGGGCGGTGTGCATGGTCCTTGCCGAAATCTGCCGGTTGACCGACTCCGGGTCCGGGGCGAAGAGCTGCCAGTTCTGCTCGAACAACGGGAAGACCCAGGCGTTGACCTGCCGGCTGTACTGCCGGGAGAGCGGATTCGGTGGTGCCACCTGCAGGAATACCAGGAGCACGTGCGTCAGTGCGGTCGCCAGACACAGGACCACGGCGATGCGAACTCCGGCCTTCAGCGCGACGGGCGGCTCTGCAGGCCCTTGGAGCGCAAGGGGGCTCCCGCCCCCGTTCTGTGCAGTCGGCTCAGCCTCGGTCCGGTCCGATTCGTCTGCATCCGCTGATGCCACGCCACCCTGTACGGGCCCATCCGGCCTGTCCGTCTCGACTTCTCTCACCTGCTTCTCCTGAACTTTTACCGGCGGCGCGCGACGGAATCGTTGACGATCCGCGCCGCGCGCCGCCTGTCCTACTCCCGCACGCGGGCGGCTGCCCCCGAGCAGGCACCCCGCCGGACGGTTCCATCACGTGATGCAGCTACGCCTTCACGAACCGCAGGTCGTGCGGGATTCGCTCCGTGCCGCGCCGACGATCGCGCTAGGCAGCATCACAGCCGTAGCCGTCGTCCTTGCCGCCATAGCCGCTGTCGCCATACCCCTTGTGCTTATCGGGCTTGCAGTCGTGGTCGTGGCTGCCTGTGGTTTCGCCGGTCGTTTCGCCGGTGGTCTCACCGGTCGTTTCGCCGGTGGTGGTGCCCGTGGTCTCGCCAGTGGTGGCGCCCGTGGTCTCACCCGTCGTGGTGCCGGTGGTCTCACCCGTCGTGGTGCCGGTCGTGGCGCCGGTGGTCTCACCCGTCGTGGTGCCGGTCGTGGCGCCCGTGGTCTCACCCGTCGTGGCGCCGGTCGTGGCGCCCGTGGTCTCACCCGTCGTGGCGCCGGTCGTGGCGCCCGTGGTCTCACCCGTCGTGGCGCCGGTCGTGGCGCCCGTGGTCTCACCCGTCGTGGCGCCGGTCGTGGCGCCCGTGGTCTCACCCGTCGTGGCGCCGGTCGTGGCGCCCGTGGTCTCACCCGTCGTGGCAGACCCACAACCCGACAGGCCGATCGTGTTGGAGTCCAGCGTCACGGCGCCGTTACCGCTGGGGCCCGCACCGGCCAGCAGTCGGCCGTTGATGTTCGCCCCCGTGGTGGCGGTGATCGAGGTGTGGGCCAGGATGGTGCCCACGAACGTGGAGTTGGTACCGAGCGTGGCCGAGCTGCCGACCTGCCAGTACACGTTGCACGGCGAGGCGCCATTGATGAAACTCACTGTGCTGTTCTCTGCCGTCGTCAGCGTCGAACCGATCTGGAACACCCAGACGGCAGCGGGGTTGTTCTCGGCGTCCAGGGTGAGTGTGCCGGTGATCCCGGCGGAGACGTCCGCCTTGTAGAGGCCTGGCATCAGCGTCTGGTCACCGAACTCATGGGGATCGTCGGTGTACACCTCATCCGGCGAAGTCTGTCCGGCGGCCGAGTTGTACGCCGTGGTCAGGTCGGCCTTGGCTTGGGCCGCCTCGGCATCGCCAGCATGCTGAACCCCGGGCGGGGTCACAATGCCGGAGGGGGGCGGGGTCGGAGGGAAGAACCCGGTGATGGCCGTCCCCGGGCTCACGCCGACGTTGAGACCGTTGACCACCGTGGAACCGGTGTTGGTGACTGTGGAGCCGGCCAGAACTCCGAAATCGGCCGCTGTGCCCAGGCCCACAGGGTTGGCTTCAGCCTGTGCGCGTGTCGGCGACATCGCGAGGAGGGCAGCGGCGAGCACCACGGCCGCCACCGCCGCGACCCACACGGAAAATGTGCGCCGAAGAGGCGCGTCAGGGATATTCAGCGTCATTGAGGGGGCAACTCCTTGGGGAGAATGATCATGGAGATTCCCAGCCGCGCAGAATAAGATTCTGCGGCTGGCATATTACGCAGAAAGGCAACCGAATTGCGGCCTCTCCGGGTGGTTTCGCCGAAATGGAAGAATTCGACACGATCTATATAAATGATTAATGGGTCAAATGGCCCTGCTTTTTATCCGGCTCGATGATGGGCGAACCGCTCAGGACTCCCTGGCAGGCCGGTCCAACAGATGGTCGCCGGTCTTCGCGGTCCGCAGCCGGCATTGAGCCGGGGGCGCGCATCAGATCGTGCGAACGGAGCAACCGCGCGCCGTCCATCGGGTCGGCCGGAATGACCGGCGCCCTCAGGCCCGACCGGGCGGCGGGACACAACTACCTCAGTGCGCAGGCACTCCCGGCAGCTATCTGTGGTTCCAGGGCGACTGAAACCGTGCCACCGCCGTGCCAGAACGAGCGGGGACCCACGGAGACTCACCGACAATCCCGGCGCTCTCGCCGGAAGCTGCCCTGGAACACGTCACCGCAGCTCACCCCAGCAACCGCCCAACCTCGCTCCTGAAGCGGGTGTCGCAGGTTCGAATCCTGCCGGGGCACAGACAAAGGGGGCTCGCCGCTCTCACGTGCCGGCCCAACCGGTGGAATCCGGCGCGTAGCCCGTGCAGGGAAGGCGAAGGTCTCTTCGCCGCTGCTTGACCGACCGTCGGTTGACACCCCGCCGTCAGCAGACAGAGCCACCACTGCAATTCATGATGCCGCGGTCAGCGGAAAAGTTCATGTTCTAACGAGTGAACCCAGCCGTTCCGCGCGTAGCGGCCGATGTGACAGCGGGAAGGCCATTCCACACCGGACAAACGATGGGCAGGAAGCATCCCTATGCCGAAGTTCCTCATCCAGGCCACCTACACGCCCGAGGGCACCAAGGGCCTGCTCAAGGAAGGCGCGAGTAGCCGTCGCGCTGCCGTCGACCATGTCGTCACCAACCTCGGCGGGCAGGTCGAGGCCATGTACTTCGCCTTCGGGGAGGACGACATCGTGCTTATCGTCGACTTCCCCGACCCGGTCTCCATGGCCGCCGTCAGCCTCACCGTCAAGGCCAGCGGAGCCCTCCACACCCGGGCCACCCCTCTCCTCACCCTCGACGAGATCGACGAGGCCGCCCGTCGGCAAGTCGCCTTCCGCTCCCCCGGCACGTGAGCCCGGGACCCTTGGCCTCGGTACCCGGTACCCGGAACCGACCGTGCCGCCTACCGCCGTCCGTAACCGACCAGGCAGTGTCGCCTGACATCGACGGCTGACATCAACGGTGCCGGACGCCGGCAACTTCGGGCGGACACAGGCGGTCGACACCGAACCTCAGCGGACGGTCGGTCGAGTACCGGAGCGGGTCGGCCAACCCCACAAGCCCCCCATGATCGGCCTGATGAGGATGACGTAGGACCGCAAAGCCTGTGGCCGGCACGGGCGCCGTCCTCGCTGATGGTCGGCGCCCGTCCCCTTGACTCAGTCATGGAGACTCCACCGGTCTCCGCCGCCGCTACCAGGGGCGGACGAGGACGGTGCCGACCTTGCCAGGCTGTACCGCGTGCGCCACGGCGTCCGCCAGCTCGCCGAGGCCGTACGTGGCGGCCACGTCGAACTGGTCCGTGAGCGCCAGCGCGATCTGCTTCGCGGTGGCGATGTCGGATGCCCGCTTCTCGGGGGATGCCTCCGAAGGCCACCCGCTGATGATGTTCTTGCCCTGCAGCGTCAGGGACTTACTCACCAGCGTCGACGCAGGCACCGAGATCGGCTCCTCGGCGATCATTCCGTAGCTGACCAGCTTCCCGCCCGGCGCCAGGAGGTCCACAAGGCTGCCCGCCATCTTCCCTCCGATCGGGTCGAGGGCCACACTCACCGGACGGCCTCCGGCCGCCTTGCGGACCTCGTCGGCCCAGCCCGGATGTTCCGTCGCCACCACCGGCACATCCGGGAACCGCTTGCGCAGCTCGGCGGCGCCGCGCTCACTGCGGACGATGTTGATGAGCGCGAAGTTGTGGAACTGGGCCACGCCTGTGACCAGCCGCCCGACCGACGAACCCGCGGCAGTCTGCACCAGAAGGCCGTCGTAACCGAAAGCAACATGCTCCTGCGCCTCGCGTCGCAGCATCACCGCGGTGAGCGGGTTCGCCAGCATCTGTGCAGCGACCTCGTCCGGCAACCCTTCTGGAACGGCGACGACCGCCTCGGCATCCGCAACGAACCACTGGGACCAGGACCCCGGCTGGGGGAAGACCGTCACGCGGCCGCCGACCTCGACACCCGGTGCCACGCGCGTGCCTGGGCCGATCGCCTCCACCACGCCGGTGGCCTCAATGCCCGGCGTCACCGGTTCCACAGCCTCCCCCGGGTAGGTCTCGATGGGGTGGAGATCACCTGGGTGTACCGGGAAGGCCGTGGTGCGGATGAGGACCTGGCCTCGCCCGGGCGCTGCCGGCTCCGGCTCCTCGATGACGGTCAGGACGTCGGCGGGCGACCCGCCACGTGTGTAGACGACACGCCGGTTCATGGCTCTCCTCCTGCGCGCTGGGTACGTGACAGGCCTGGAGGGGCATCAGCCGACGTCCCGCAGCAGGTGATGTGCGCTGAGTGCACCGTCCAGGCGAATGGGCCGATCAGGTTCTGGGCCATGTAAGGCATCCCTGGCGCCGCACTCTGTCGTGCCACTCTCGTGCCAGAACGGACGGGGACTCACGGGGAACCGGGGTCCGCAGGGGTGGTTCGGCCGACTCAGCCTGAGACGGGGAGTCCGCGGGTTACGCCTGTGATCACAACCCTCGCTCCTGAAGCGGGTGTCGCAGGTTCGAATCCTGCCGGGGGTCCAGTGAGGAGGGCCAGCTCAGGAGGGGTTTCTCCCGGCCGGCCCTTCGGTGTTCGAGAAGGACCCTGCGGGCACCGCAGTGGCCCGCCTGTGGCACGACCTTCACCCTGACCGTGGGTCAGGTGGTCACTCGAGTGCGCCGCCGGCTCAGGTGGGGGCGCAGGCTCACCAGGACCGCGGCGATCACCGCCCACAGCGCGAGGGTGGCCAATGGCTGCACCGCCTGCGCGCCGTGGAAGTAGCTCAGGTCGGTCACGGCGCGGACGGCCGCGCCCGGCGGCAGCAGGGCGGAGACGGCGCGAGCTGCGGAGGGCAGGAGGTCCGGGCCGATGGTGGCTCCGCTGGTGGAGTTGCCGACCGTGAGCAGCAAAAGGGTGGCGACCGGCACGCCGACCGGGCCGAGGTAGGTGCCCAGCAGCTTGGTGGTGAACGCGGCTGCCGCGGCAAGCAGGGTCAAGCCGAAGGCCAGCGGCACCACCGGCGCGGGCACCGCCCCGAGGATGGGTCCGGCGATGACGGTGGCGACGATGCCGATGGCCACAGAGACGCCGGACAGCAGCCAGAACCGGTGGCGCAGGTGCAGACGGTTCGCGAGCCCGAGGGCGTTCTGGGCGAGGACGAAGCCGGCCAGCGTGACGCCGAACGCCATGTAGAACCCGGCCAGTCCACGGGAGTCGAAACGGGCGAACGGGACGACGTCCACCGTGGTCAGGCGCTGGCTCGACCCGTGGGCATAGGCGCCGATCAGGCTCTTGACGGCCGTCGTCGTCGACTGCCCGTTGGCTCCGCCGACCTCCAGGCGCAACCGGTCGGAGTCCGCGCGGCCGCTGAGCGCGGCCACGACATCGCGGCGCTCCAGCTCAGCCCGCCCCGTGGCGGCGTCGGCGACAGGATGGACATCGACGCTGTCACCGAGGACCTGGCGTATCTCGCCCGAAAGCTCCTGCCCGGCGACAGCCACCGGCACCTGGTGCGGCTGGGGGTTGCGCTGCAGACCGACGTAGCAGCCGACGAAGGCCGCCACGACGACCAGGGCGATCACGGCCGGCTGGAGCCAGAGCCGGACCGGTGGCGCGGTCGAGGAGGCGGTGGTCAGGTCGGCTTCGGCGGCCGGGCCGAGGCGAGTGGCCATGAAGTGTCTCCCGTGAAGGGGGCGCGCCCTTGGATGAGGGGAAGGGGAGCGCCCAAAATAGATGATGTGAGTGATCTAAATAGACCGTACGATAGATGTCGGCCGACATCCAAAAAGGAGTTGCCCTATGGGGCGCGTCTCACATGCACAGGCACAGGCGAACCGCCGGCAGGTCATGGAGCGGGCCTCGCAGCTGTTCCGCGAACAGGGCACGGGCGTGAGCGTCGCGGATCTGATGAAGGCGGCCGGCCTGACGCACGGCGGCTTCTACAAGCAGTTCGCCTCCAAGGAGGCTCTGATCGACGAGGCGGTCATCCACGCGGTCGGCGAACTGGCCGAGCACCACGCCACCACGCTCGAGGAGCACGAGGGAGACCGCGTCGAGGCCCAGCAGGCCCTGATCGACGGGTACTTGTCCGTCCGGCACCGGGACAACCCCGCCTCGGGCTGCCGTGGGGGACTGTGCACAGTTGGTTGGACAGTCCTGTTGCTGGGACGCGCTCCTAGCTGGCGACTCCAGGCATCGGTACAACGTTGGTGACGCCCACGGCCCGGCGAATGGCCTGGGCGAGCCTGACGGCATCGCCGACAGCCCAGTAGTGGACGAAGAACAGGTGAGGGTCGTCATTGAGGTGGTGGTGATGCACCTCGACGAGTTCGACCCCGCCGCGCCGCAGGGCCACGAGGGCGGGCTGGACCTCGCTGGCGATCATGACCAGATCGCCGCTGACCGCGGCCTTTCCGCCGCCGAGCGGCTGAAAGTTGACGGAGGTGGTGGCGCCCAGCCCCGGAGGCAAGGCCAAACTGCCGTCGGCGATGGTCTCGCGGCGGATGTAGGTGCACGTGTAGATCTCGCCGCTGACAGCCCCCTTGACGCCCATGGCGGCATCGATCGAGGCAGTGTCCAGGTCGACGGGCGGCGAGACGGTGACGGGTTCGGCAGACGGGGTACTTGTGGAGTCCAATGCCGCGCGTACACCGCGAGCTACAGCGACTGGATCGTGGCCGTGAGCATGCAGATGAACCCACCAGACATCCGGATCATGTGCCAGCAGATGCTTGTGGACGGCGGTCAGCATGATTCCCCGCTTTTGCAGGACGTCACAGAAATGCTGCAGCTCACGCTCGGTGACGACGGTGTCCCCCATCATGAGCGTGCCGTGGTCTGCGTACCGGACGAAGGACACGTGCGTGCCCAGAGCGAGGGCAGGCTTGATCCGAACGCCTCGGGAAAAGACCTTGAGGTCTCGGCGCGGAAAGGCCGTGTGGTACATGAACCGCCTCATGTCACCGGTGCGACCAAGAGCCTTACCCACGTCCGCCCAGTCCGACAGCTTGGTCATCACCGGCTGGACCAGAGCGCGTCTCTTAGGTCCGAAAGGCAGGGGGTGGGCCCGAGCTGGCACAGCGGCAGATGTCGGCGCAAGGGCCACCGCGGCCAGCACACCACGCCGGGACGCGGTACGTCGGGAGCGGGTGTCCTGCTGTCGCTCGTCATTCATTTGATAGGCCTCCTGGCCCAATGGAAGCAAGGAAGACCGTGTCGACCGCTGATCGACACAGCTACGTCCCACCAGTTGGGCTACCTGGCAGACACCGCCCGACCTCGCTCCTGAGCGGGGATCGTGGGCGGCTGTTCTGTGCAGCACAGCAGGGAATGCAGCAATCCCACCGATCGGTGGGGCATCGCACGGCGAATGCCGCGGCAAGGACTCATCGGGGCGTTCGCGATGAGTGGCGGCCCCTCCCCCACTCGATCACCGTCCGAGCTTGCCGGCAGTCGCGCCGACCATGGTCCTCGACCAGCCTCGCCACGAGGTCTGGTTCCCCGAGGAACTCCTGACCCAGCGACGTCTCGGCACCGACCACAAAATGGCTCCGCCAGACTCATGGGCATGGGCATGGACGAGACGGTGGTGGCGGAAGACGGGGTCCGACTCTGGGCGACCCGGGTTGGTACGGGTGCCCCGGTGGTGTTCTGCCATGGCGGCCCCGGGTTGTGGGACACCTTCGGGGATGTGGCCGACCTGCTGTCGGACACAGCCACAGTCCATCGCTGGGATCAACGGGGATGCGGCCGATCACAGCGCTGCGGACCGTATTCGGTGGCTCGCTCCGTGGCCGACCTGGACGCCGTCCGCCGGCATTTCGGGCTGGCCCGGATGGCGCTGCTGGGCCACTCATGGGGCGCCCAGCTGGCGTTGCATTTCGCACTGGAACATCCCGACCGCGTAAGCAAGTTGGTCTACGTCTCCGGCACCGGAATCGATCCGAGTGCCACCTGGCACGGGGCGTACAAGCACAACCTGCGGGCCGGTCTCGGGACTCACCTCAGCCGTTGGGAAGCGCTGAGGAGCCGGGAGCGTGACGATGCGGAAGACCGTGAGTACTCGGTGCTGCAGTGGTCGGCGGACTTCAGCGAACGGGAACGCGCGCTCGATCACGCCGAGCACATGGCCACACCCTGGCTCGGCGTGAACTTCGAATCCAACGCGGCCATCAACGCCGAGACCAAGCGCACATGCGGAACGCCGGCCCTGCGCGCGGCCTGCGAGAGGCTGGATGTCCCGACGCTGATCGTGGACGGGGCGGAGGACATCCGGCCGCGCTGGGCGGTCGATTCGCTGGAACAGGCCCTGCCTCAGGTGTCGCGGAAGGTGTTGCGCGGCGCCGGACACCTTCCGTGGGTCGAAGCCCCGTCCGACTTCCGCGCCGCGGTGGCCGGCTTCCTCGCCGGTCGCCCGTAAAGGCCAGGAAAAACCGCCGGGGAAAACGGCCAGGAAGATCCGGCCAGCACCGGCGCGCGGGGTACGCCGGCGAGGCCGTCGTGATGGTGCTGCGCCACATGTTCGGCGAGCGGCGCTTTCACACGTGCGAGGCACGCGTCTTCGCGCGCAACGAGGCCTCGCTCGCAAACCAGCGCCGGCTCGGGTTCGTCGAGGAGGGGCGGCTGCGCGATGAGTTCCTAGGCCGCCTCCCCCGCCGCCGGTTCGATGTTCTGGTTGGCGTGGAACAGGTTCCTCGGGTCGTACTTGCGCTTGACCTCCGCCAGGCGGTCGTAGTTGTGGCGGTACGTCGCATGGACGCGGTCCTGATGCTCGTCCTCGCCGATGAAGTTCACGTACGAACCGCCCATCGAATACGGGTGCAGGTCGTGCCAGTACGCCCTCGCCCACTGCTTGACCGCCTCCGCGTTCGCCGGGTCCGGGTCGATGCCCGCGATGACGCCCGACCAGACCGCTTCCCGGTAGCCCCAGGCCGTCGCGTCCTCGGAGACCCGGGACGCGGCCGCGTTCACCGGGTAGAGGTGCATCGTCGACAGCGGTGTGGGGAGGTTCTCGGCGAACTTGGCGTGTACGTCGATCGCCTCGTCCGTGATGCGGTCGAAGAAGTCGCCGCGCCAGTACCACTGCAGGCCCTTGGGGAGCAGCTCGTCGAACATCGCCTGGAGGGCCGGGTACGGCATCGGTGCCGTGAACTGGAAGGCGGGCGGACCCACTTCCGCCGCCGCCGCGATCGCCTCGTCCGTACGGGCCAGGTCTCCCGTCCAGCACCACACCACCCCGCACATCTTCCGGCCGTGGATCTCCTCGGGGAACGGCGGTCCCGGCGGCACGGTCAGCGCGGCGAAGAAGCCGTTCAGGTCCTCGGGCGCCTCCGGCAGGAACTCCCGGTACCACTCCAGGACTTCACGGGTCCTCTCGACCGGCCACAGCGTCAGCGCGACGCCCACCGTGTGCACCGGATGCAGCTCGAACCGGAACGCGGTGGCGATGCCGAAGTTTCCGCCGCCGCCCCTCAACGCCCAGAACAGATCGGAGTGTTCGGTCTCGCTCGCCGTGACGAAGCTGCCGTCCGCGAGGACCATGTCCACGCTGAGGAGGCTGTCGATCGTCAGGCCGTACTTGCGCGTCAGGTAACCGTGACCGCCGCCTAGGGTCAGGCCCGCGATGCCGGTCGTCGACTGGATTCCGGCGGGTATCGCCAGGCCGAACGCGTGCGCCGCGTGGTCCAGGTCGCCGAGTTGGCTGCCGCCGCCCACCCACGCCGTCTTCTGCGCGGGGTCGACACGCACCCAGCGCATCGGTGACAGGTCGATCGTGATCGCGTCGTCGACGAGGCACAGGCCGCCGCCGCTGTGGCCGCCGCCGCGTACGGCGAGTTCCAGTCCGTGGTCGCGGATGAAGTCGACCGCCGCCATGACGTCCGCCGCGTCCGAGCAGCGCACCATCGCGGCCGGCCGCCGGTCGATCATCCCGTTGTAGATCTTGCGCGCTTCGTCGTACTCGGGGTCGCCCGGCGCAATCACCGGGCCACGCAGCTCAGTTCGCATCAGAGTGACGACGTCCGTGGCGGCGGGGTCCGGGGCGGTGCTGCCAGTGCCGGTATCGATATCCGTGTCGGTGTCGTTCATGGCGCTCCTCGACGGGACGCATCGCTACGCGGACCGCTGTCCCCCCGTCCCGTCCTTCCGCCTCTCGGCGGCGTCGGTGAGCGGTTCGTGCGCCGGCGTGCGGGCCCCCGTCAGCCACCGACACACCTCATCGAGCGCCGGCTGACACTTCCAGGATCCGCCCGCCCGGCAGGCCCCGCAATCGCGGAGCACCATGAAGACATGGATGGATCGGACTGAGTCATGGACGGATCGGACCACGTCATGGACGGGCCGGACGATCTCGGCGGCGTCAGCCGTCCCGGCCGGCTCGCCGGCCTGGGCGAAGGCATCACCCCCGATGAACTCGCGCTCGCCGCGCGTAATCACGGCCTCCCCCTGGAAGCCCTCCGCTACGACGTCACCCCGCCCGGCCTGCACTACGTCCTCGTCCATTACGACATCCCGGCCGCAAACGCCGACGACTGGCAGCTCACGGTCGACGGCCTGGTCAGGACGCCGCTGACCCTCGACCTGGCGGCCCTGCGGTCCCTGCCCGCCGTCACGCGCCGCGTCACGCTGGAGTGCGCGGGCAACGGCCGCGCCCTGCTCACGCCCCGGCCGATAAGCCAGCCCTGGCTGGTCGAGGCGGTCGGCACGGCTGACTGGACCGGCGTGCCGCTGCGCGTCCTCCTCGACGAGGCCGGGGTGGACACAGGCGCCGTCGAGGCCGTCTTCACCGGCGCCGACCACGGTGTCGAGCGCGGTGTCGAGCAGGACTACCGGCGGAGCCTGCCCGTCGCGGTGGCCTCCGGTGACGTACTCGTCGCGTACGACATGAACGGCGCGCCCCTGCCGCCGCAGCACGGCTACCCGCTGCGGCTCGTCGTCCCCGGCTGGTACGGCATGGCGCATGTGAAGTGGCTGCGCGGGATCACGCTGGTCGACGCCCCGTTCGACGGGTTCCAGCAGGCGGTCGCGTACCGCTTCCGGTGGGACGCCGACGATCCCGGCGAGCCCGTCACCAAGATCCTGCCGCGTGCCCTGATGATCCCGCCCGGGTTCCCCGACTTCATGTCGCGGGCCCGCGTCGTCCGCCCCGGGCCCGTACTCCTCGAAGGCCGCGCCTGGTCCGGGCACGGCCCCGTGACCAGGGTCGACGTGACCACGGACGACGGCGCCACGTGGAGCGAGGCCGCGCTGGACGGGGACCCGTCGGACAGGCAGGCGGCGGCCTGGCTGCGCTGGCAGGCCCCGTGGACCGCCGTGCCCGGCACCCATGTCCTCGGCGCCCGCGCCACCGACTCCACCGGCCGCACCCAGCCGCTCACGCAGCCGTGGAACCGCGGCGGCTTCGCCAACAACCTCGTCCAGCGCATCCCCGTCCACTGCCTCTGACCGCCGGTCCGGTCACGGCGGACTCCGTCACCGCCGGTCCCGTCACGTACGAGGTCGTCACGGACGAGGCCTGATCCAGGGAACCTCACGCTTCATCAGGAACCACTCCGCCGCCGTCTCCGGGCGCTCCCCCGTGTCGTGGCGGACCAGCGGGTCGTGGTGGACCCGGTCGGGCGGTACGCGGTGCAGCATGGCCAGTTGGGTCTCCACCGTGTCGACCATGGCCGAGGGGCCGCTGACGTAGACGTGCGGCCATTCGGCGGGCGCGTGCCGCAGGCTCTGGGCGGTGGCGTATCGCGTCAACTCCCGTAGGAGCGTCGCGTCCGCGTCGAGCCGGTCGCGCCGAGGCAGCGCGCCGACCAGCCGCAGCCACGGGTGCGCGCCGCCGAGGAGTTCCAGGACACCGAGGTCGTACACGTCGTCTTCCGTGCGGGCGCCGATGAGTAACGTGGCGGTCGCCGAGCCGCGGCAGACGGCGAACTCCTCGATCAGCGCCTTGATCTGCGCCCAGCCCGTCCCCCCGGCGACGAAGAGCAGCTCCCCCTGCGGGGCCTTGGGGAGCGTCGTCGTGCCCAGGGGCGGGCCGAGGCGGACGGAGCCTCCCGGGGCGGCCTCGTCGACCAGGGCGCTGCTCAGGAGGCCGCCCTCGACGCGGCGTATGTGGAAGTCGAGGGTGCCGTCGGCGCGCGGGGCGTTCGCGATGGAGTACGGGCGCCAGACCTGCGGTGCCTCGGGGGCCGTCAGCGTCGCGTACTGGCCCGGAACGAAGGGATACGGCCGGTCGGGGCTGACCGTGAGGACGGCGATGTCCTCGGCGCGGCGCTCGTGGCGGAGCACCTCCGCGTCCCACCAGGCGGGTTCCGACTCCGGCACGGACTGCGCTCCGGCGATCATGATTTTGGAGATGAGTTCGTAGGCCGCGCGCCAGGCCGCCTCCGTCTTGGGCGTCCAGGCGCTGCCCGAGAAGAACTTCAGGGTCGCTATCAGGCTGCGCCCGACGGCCGGGTAGTGCTCGGTGCGGGTGCCGAACTTGCGGTGGTCGAAGCCGAGCGTGCGCAGGTGGTCGACGAGGGCGTCGGTGTCCTCGAGGTTCAGGATCGCCATGGTCAGGGCGGCGAAGAGGCGGTCGCGCTGCTCCTCCATGCACTCCGGGAACATGGCCCGCACACCGGGGTTGTGTTTGAACAGATGGGCGTAGAAGTACTTGGTCAGCGCGTCCGCGCGGCGTTCCGCGACGGCGAGGCTGGAGCGGATCAGGGCAGGGTTGAGGGCGGCGTACGGTCTCGCGCCGGTTCTCGTCGTCACTGGCCGGGGCCTCCATTCCACGATCAGGTCGGAGGCATACACACGGGCGCCATCCGGACGCCGCGCCCCTATCCTGAGGCAGCATGCAGGGGGACGCGGGAGCAACCGGAGAATTCAGGGGCGGCCGATGACGGCGTCCTCCGGTCCGCTGTTCGTGATGCCGCCTCCCGACGGGCCGCGGGACGCCTGGGTCACGCTGCCCGACGAGGGGCCCGATCCGACGGCACTGCCCGAGGTCAGACCGCGCGACGACCGGGGCCGGGCCGAGGGTCCCGGTGAATCAGCCCTGGAACAGGGTGAGTTACTGGCCCGCCAGTACCAGGTCGTACGGCGTCTCGGGCGCGGCGGCATGGGCGACGTATATCTCGCGCTCGACAAGAAGGTCGACGACCGCGAGGTCGCCGTGAAGACCCTGCGGCCGGAACAACTCGCCTCGCGGCTCGGCTCGTTGGAGGACGAACGGCAGGCGTTCGCCGACCTCCACCACGACGGGATCATCCCCGTCTTCAACTACGGCCGCCACGCCCGCGTCGGCCCGTTCCTCGTCCTGCCGTACGTCGACGGGCTCAACCTCGACGAGATCCGGGCGCTGGCCCGGCACGACCCGGACCGGTTCGGCGGCGCCCGCTTCCACGAGTTCGTGCTCGCGTACGGGCTGCGCGTCCTGTCCGCGCTCGACCATCTGCACGCGCGGCCCGCACCCCGCAAGGTGTACGGCGACCTGAAGCCGCAGAACGTGATGCACGACGGCGCCACCACCAAGGTCATCGACGTGGGGTCCATCCGCGAGGAGGGCGCGTCCGGCCTGACCACGGAGGGCTTCCGTGCGCCGAACGTGCCCCTCGCCCCGCCCGCCCTGGCCGGCGCGTCGACGCCGCGCGACGACCTGTTCAGCCTGGGCGAGACACTGCGCACGCTGAGCGGACTCGGCATCGGACCCCACTCGCTGGCCGAACTCGGCGCCCTGGACCGGATGCACGACGGCGACCCGGTGACGGCGCAGGCCGCAGCGCTGACCACCACCCCGGCGCCGGAGGGCCTCGGCCTCGTCTCGCTGGCCCGCGCCCTGCGCCGCGCCACCCGCCCCGAACCCGCCGACCGGTACGCGGACGCGGACGAGATGGCAGATCAACTGCGTGGTGTGTTCCGTGAGTTGAGATCGCTGCGGACCGGGCAGGAGACGTTCGAGCCGTCGCCGCTGTTCATGCAGTCGCCGTACGCCCTGGACGGAGCGCTCGGCGTCGCGCCGGTCCTGCCACGCTGGGCCACCCCCGCCAGAGGCACCCCGCCCGCCCCGCTGCACGAGCCGCCGTCCGCCGCCGATGTCGCGGGCCGGCTGCCCGTGCCGCGCCCCGACCCGCACGACGCCCACCACGACGGCCTCAGCCGGCTGGCCGACGCCGACCCCGCCGCGCTCCTCCAGCACACCGGGGACTGGCGGGATTCCCCCGAGGTACGGCTCCTGCGGTGCAGGCTCCGGCTGCGCGTCGCCGTACGCGCCGAACGCGCGGAGGGCGAACGGCCGGACCTGGAGGCCGCCGCCGAGGAGCTGCGCGGCGCCGTCGACGGCATCGGGCACGAACTGTCGAGGCACGACTGGCGCATCGACTGGCACCGCGGCCTCCTCGACCTCGCCGACGACGACGCGGCGTCCGCACGCGACTACTTCGACCAGGTCTACGGCGCGATCCCCGGCGAGTACGCGCCCAAGCTCGCCCTCGGCCACTGCGCCGAGCGGCTCGGCCACTGGCACGAGGCGCTGACCTTCTACGAGGCCGTACGGCTGCGCAACCCCTCGCTCGGCAGCGCGGCGTTCGGCGCGGCGCGGGCCCGCCTCGCGCTCGGGGGCGCCACTCCCGACACGTACGCCATCGAGGCGCTCGACGCGGTGCCGCAGCACTCGCGGCACCGCACGGGGGCGCGGACCGCGACCGTGCGCATCGCCGTCGAGTACGCGACGACGGCCGACGGCCTGCGCACCGCGCTCACCCGGCTCGCCCGGCTCTTCAACGAGCACGGGCTCACCGACGAGCAGGCCCGCGTACGGATGAAGGCCGAGGTGTGGGAGGCCGCGCAGCGCCTCGTGGCGGACGGGAAGGTGGGGAAGGAGGCGCTCGCGCGGCTCTCGGAAGCGGCGGGCCGGCGTGACAAAGACGCCCGGGACTCGGGCGGGCGGCTCGAATTCCCACCCACGGAAGACAAGTTGAGGCGTCAGCTCTCGCAGTTCTACCGGGCGCTCGCCCGGCAGGCCGCCCGCTCCGACAGCCCGCACGGCGAGGTCGTCGCCGAACGCCTCCTGGACCGCGCCTACTTGGTCAGACCGCTCGCACTGTCGCACCGCCGCGACAGGACCTGGCCGACCCGCCCGCGGCTCACCGGGCGGCGACCGGCGGCGGACCGGTGACCCCCACGCCGAGGCGGGCGGGTGAGTGGGCCAGGCGCCTCGCGAGCGCCGCACTCAAGGGCGTACGCGTGCTGTGGCGGTACGTGTGGGCCCCGCCGGCAAGGGCCACGAAGCCCGCGGCGGCCCCGCCCCGTAACCGCGCCTACCTCCACGACCGACTCGTCGCCCTTCCCCTCCTCGCCGCCATCGCCTTCTCCGGACTCGGCTTCACCGCCACGTCCCTGCGCGACGACTCCGCCGCGATCCGCACGCACATCGCGCCCGCGCTCAGAGACCTGGCCGACGCGCGGATCTCGCTGCGGATCGCCCAGCGGGAGGCCGAGGTGAGCCTCGGCGCCGGGGACGCCGTCGAACTCAGCGGGCTCAGCCCCCGCTACGGCTCCCGGATCACCGGCGCCGCCCAGGACCTCAGCCAGGTCTCGCGCAGCGGCGCCCTGACCGCGGCCGAGCGCCAGGAGCTCGACGTCGTCTCCGGCCTCGTCGACGGCTACGAGCGCTGGATCGCCTGGGCCCAGACGAACGTCTCCGACGGGTCCCTGTACAGGGCCGGACTCTCCTACGCCCAGAGCATGCTCTGCTCGCCCGATCGCCTCGATCCCTACGAACCCGCCACCGGCCGCTACGCCCCCTACCCCCGCTGCGCACCCGTCACCGGCAGCGAGGCGACGACCGTCGTCGACCGCATCTCGGATCTCGAACGCGCCCTGCGCCACCGCCTGGAGGAGCGCGCCACGCTCGGCCCCGCCGCCGTCACCGCCGCCGCCGTGTCGGCCGTCGCGTTCGTGCTGCTGACCGCCGGCCTGTGGCGCACCCTGCGCTTCCTGCGGATCCGCTTCCGCATCCTGGCCAGCCCGCCCCTGCTCGCCGCCGCGCTGCCGCTGCTCGCCGTGCCCGTGATCGCCCTCAGCGGGCTGTACGCGTACGCCGCCCAGGAGGACACCGTGCCGATCGCCCGCCGCCTGTACGCGGTGACCTCGCCGTCCACGGAGGTCGCCTTCGAGGAGCACCGCACCGACCCGCTCGACCCGCACCACCACCGCGTCATCGTCACGCTCGCCGACTCGATGGACGACGTCCTGGACAACCGCCGGCTCGCCGCCCTCGACGCAGTGGCCCCCTGGGCGGCGCCCGCCGGCCTCCTCGTCGCCGGCGTCATCGGCGCCACCCTCCACGCCTACCGGCGCGAGTATCTGCTCGTGAGGCGCCCGGGGACCGCCGTATGAGGCGCCGGAACAGGGTGCTGCGGCTGGCGCTCGCCGCCTGCCTGCTCGCCCTCACCGCGCTCACCGGCGGCTGCGCGGGCGGCGACGCGCACCGGACCGTCGTCGTGCTCGGGCCGTGGACGGGCGACGAGGGCGCGGCGTTCGAGGCCGCCCTCGCCCGCCTGTCGCACCGCAGCGGTGACCACTACGTCTACAAGGGCACCCGCTCCCTGCGCGAGACCCTCGTAGCGCAGTTGGAGGCCGGCGCCCCGCCCGACGTCGCGATCCTCAACAGCATCGGCGAGCTCACCGAGTACGCGGCCGACCGCAAACTCAAGCCGCTGTCCCCGGAGGCCGCCGAACGCGGCTACCCGCCCTGGTTCCCCACCCTCACGCTCGACGGCAGGCGCCGCACCTACTGGGTGCCGCTGCGCGTCAACCTCAAGAGCATCGTGTGGAGCAAGCGCAGCACCGGGGCCAAGGCGCCCAACTGGTGCGTGGGCATGGCCGCGGACGCAACCTCCGGCTGGCCCGGCACCGACTGGATCGAGGACATCCTCCTCCACCAGGCCGGCCCCGACACCTACACGCGGTGGGCCACCGGCCGCCTCCACTGGGACAAGGACGCGGCCGTGCGCCGGGCCTTCACGACCTGGTCCGAGATCCTCGGCCCACGGTCGAAGGAGTCCGTCGAGGACTCCCTCACCATGTCGTTCGAGGGCACACCCGACCCGAAGGACCCGAAGGCCATCAAGCGCGGACTCCTCGGCGGTTCACTCCCGGGCTGCACCCACGAACACCAGGGCTCCTTCATCCGCTCCCTCTACCCGGGCGCCATGGGCGACCACACCCTGCGCGTGGAGCCGGCCGCCCCGTTCCTGCACGGGCAGCCCGCGTACGACGACGCGTACGAGGTGTCGGGCGACATGGCCGCCGTACTCACCGACAACCAGGCGGCGCAGGACCTCGTCACGCTCCTGACCAGCGAGGACGGCCGCAAGACCTGGTCGCGGGCCACGCAGCCGCACCTGCGGCCCTTCTTCCCCGACGCGAGCGACCCCCAGCCGGACGACCCGACCGGCGAGACCGTCGCCTCGCATCTGACCCTCGACGCGGACACCCTGTGCTTCGACGCGTCGGACGTGATGCCGCCCGTGCTGCGCGACGCGTTCTACCGGGCCGTCCTGACGTACTTCCAGGACCCGCGTACGACGACGCTCGACACGCTCCTCAAGCAGCTGGAGACCGTCCGCAGCCGGATCGCCGGACCGCTGTCGGGCCCTTCGGGGCAGGCGCACGCGCCGGACGACATCTGCGCGTAGCCGCGTCGCGGGCCGACGGCCCTGCGTAGATTTGCCGTGAATATCAGGGGCGCGTCAACCAACTCTCGGGCCACGGCTAGCGTCTATCCGAACACAATTGCCCGTCCGACCGGAACGGAACGCCGCAGTGGCCTCTGCCGAACTGTCTCCACCCCCTGCGGCACGCGCGCGCCGGTCCCCGGACATCCCCGAGCCGTGGCACGGCCGCCACCGGACGGCCCTGCTCGTCACCGCCTGCATACTGCCGCTGCACGTCCTGTGGCTGGCGTTCCTGGCCACCGGCGGCGGCGACCTCGCGGCACAGGTGGCCTGGGCCGAGTTCGCCAGGATGTACCCCGGCTCCGCGTACAACCTGTTCTGGTACGGCGGCCTCCACATCGCCAACTACAGCCTCATCTCGCCCTATCTGATGGCGTTGTTCGGCGTCGTCCCCGTCACGCTCCTGTCCGGCGTCTCGTCGACCTGGCTGGCCGCGTCGATCGTCGAGCGCACCGGCATCCGAAGACCACTGTGGCCGGCCCTCGTGGTGGGGTTCTCGCTGTGGTGCCAGGTCGTGTCGGGGCGCTCGACGTTCATGCTGGGCGTGGCCTTCGGGCTCGCCGCCGTCCTCGCGCACATGAACGGCCGGCGCATCGTCATCGCGACGGTGTGCGCCGCGCTGTCCACGATGGCGAGCCCCGTCGCCGGGCTCTTCCTCGTCGTGGCCGGCGCCGCGTGGCTCCTGAACCGGCAGTGGGGCAAGGCCCTGTCGCTGATCCTGCCGCCGGTCCTGATCGTGGGCGTGACGACCTGGCTGTTCCCGTTCAAGGGGGAACAGCCCATGCCGTTCGAGCGGATCTTCCCGCCCGTCATCCTGTGCGCGGTCGTCCTGGTGTGCGCGCCGCGCGCCTGGCGCGTGGTGCGCCTCGGCACCGCCGTGTACGCGCTCGGCGTGGTGCTCACCTATCTGATCGCCACTCCGATCGGCACGAACGTGGAGCGGCTCACGGAGATCGTGGCGCCCGCGCTGATCCTCGCCGCCGTGATGAACCGCGACCGCGGGCCCCGCTACGACGGCCGGCGCGGCCGGTACTTCCCGCTCCACCGCCAGCGCGTCATGTGCGTCGTCGCGATCGTCCTCTCCCTGGGCTGGCTGTCCGGCAAGACCATCGCCGACGTCGTCGCCAACACCGAGGTCCCCGAGTGGGCCGTCAAGACGGACGGCGTCGTCTCCACGCTGAAGAAACTCGGCGCCGAACGCACCCGCGTCGAGGTCGTCCCCGCCCGCGACCACCGCGAGGCGGCCGTCCTCGCGCCCTACATCAACATGGCGCGCGGCTGGAACCGGCAGGCCGACGTCGAACGCGGACGGCTCTTCTACGAGGGACACGGCGGCACCGACGTACCCGAGGGCGCCTTCTCCTCCGCGTCGTACCACGCCTGGCTCTCCGAGTGGGCGGTCGGCTTCGTCGTCGTCTACAACGGCGAGCCGGACGGCCCCGCGGAGCTGGAGCACAAGCTGGTGTCCAGCAAGCCGGACTACCTCGAATCGGTGTGGCAGGACGCCAACTGGCACATCTACCGCGTGAAGAACGCGGTTCCGCTGGTGGACTCCCCCGGCTCGGTGGTCCGCTCCGACGGCGCCAACCTCGTCGTACGGATGCCGAAGGCCGGCTCGATCATCGTGCGGATCGCGTACTCGCCGTGGCTGTGGGCGGACGACGGGTGCCTGCGCGAGGAGGGCGAGTTCACGCGCCTGACGGTGAAGGAGCCGGGCGACGTCCGGATCAGCTCCCGGTACGGGGGGCCGTCCGGCAAGACGGCACCCAAGTGCGTGCCGCCGAAGGAGAAGTGAGCGGGTCCCTTTGAGGGGGCCGGCAATGAGAAGCGCCCCCACGGCTGTGTGCCGTGGGGGCGCTTCTGCGTGAGACCTGCCGGGACGTCAGCCGACGCGGGTGAGCTTCGCGCCGAAGCCGGGTTCGGTCAGGTCCTTCTGGAGGGCGACCGGGACGGTGACCGCGCCACCGGAACCGTCGCCGACCTTCAGCTCGCCGACCTTCGTACCGGCCTTCGCGCTGTGCGGGACGACGGCACCCTTGGCACCGTCCGCCAGCTCCAGCTTCACGGTCAGGCCCGCCCAGCCGACCGCCGAGACGTTCTTCGTCACCACGACCGGGGTCTGCCCGCCGAGCCCGTCGTCCACGTACCCGACGACGTCGCCCTTCTTCAGGATCGTCGACGCCTTCACCGCGTCCTGCGCCGCGAGCATCGCCGTCTTGCTGACCGCGTTGACGGTGTCGATGATCGGCGCCCGGTGCTGGCCGAGGATCGCGCCGACGACCGTCACGGTCTCGCCGCCGGCGTCCTTCGTGGCGGCGAAGAGCAGGTTGCCGCCGGCCTTGGTCGTCGAACCGGTCTTCACGCCGACCGCGTTGTTGTACGGGACGAGGCGGTTGTAGTTCTGCCACGTCTTGCCCGACGGGTCCTTCCACGTCGGCAGCTTGGTGATGTCCATCAGGGCCTGGATCTTCACCAGCTCGTTGCCGAGCTTGACCTGGTCCCGAGCGGTGGAGACGGTCGTCTCCTTCAGCCCGGACGGGTCCGTGTACGTCGTGCCGGTCATGCCGAGGTCCTTCGCGGCGGCGTTCATCTTCTTGACGAACGCCTCCTCGGAACCGGCGTCCCAACGGGCCAGGAGCCGCGCGATGTTGTTCGCGGACGGAATCATGATGGCCGACAGGGCGTCCTTCTGGCTGAGCTTGTCGCCCTCCTTGACGGTGTTCAGCGTCGACTCGCCCTCGGAGTCGTAGCCGCCCTCCGTCTCCGCCTTCGCATCCACGTCGATGGACGGTCCGTCCTTGCCCGCCTGCAGCGGGTGGTCCTTGAGCACGACGTACGCCGTCATGGCCTTGGCCACGGACCCGATCGGTACGGGCTTCTGCTCGCCGAACTGATCCATCGAGCCGATGCCGCTGACGTCCATCGAGCCCTGGCCCTCGGCGGGCCACGGCAGCGACACCTTGTCCCCGTCGAACGCGAACGTCGACTTGGCGGTCAGCGCCAGCGTGGGCGCGGGCAGCGGCCTTACGGTCTGTACGACCGCAAACAGGACGGCGAGCAGCAGGACGATCGGCGTCCAGATCTTGACCCTGCGCACGGCCGTGCGGACCCGGGTCTCCGCGGGCGGCGGCGTGTTCGTGAGCTCGGCCAGGAGGTCGAGCGGGGGCAGCGGCGGGAGCGGCTGCTGGGTGGTGCGCTCGGGTCCGACGTAGGGCTTCGCCGGCGGCGCGGTGGGCTCCGCCTTGGGCTGTGCCTTGGGCTTGGCCGGGACCCCGTAGTCGAACCCCTTGAGCGGTACGAATTTGCTGGTGCGCTCGGCATCGGACTCGGCCTTGCCGGCACCGGCGGGCTTGGACCCGAGCGACTTGAGCATCTGGGTCGGCTGATCGACGGGCGGCTTGACGGCCTTGAAGACGGCGGTGGCCTGGTCGACGGCTGGGGGCTCGGCTTCCGCGTCGGTGCGCTTGGCGTCGCCGGCCGGCTTCGCCTTGTCGGCCGGCTTGGCCTTGTCGGCCGGCTCGGCGTCGGCGGGTGCCTTGGCCTCTTCGGACAGCTTGGCGTCAGCCTCCGCCTCGTCGGACGGCTTCGCTTCATCGGCCGGCTCGGCGACGTCGGACGGCTCAGCGCCAGCCTTCGCCTCATCGGCCGGCTCGGCCTCGTCGGCCGGCTCCGCGTCGGCGTCGGACGCCCCGGCTTCCGGTGCCTCAGGGGCATCGGCCGGCTCGGCGTCGTCGGCGGTCGCCTCGGGAGCGTCGGCCGACTCGGCGTCCGCGCCGTCGTCGGACGCCTCGGGCGCGCCCGTGGCGTCGGCGTCGGCCGAGTCCTCAGCGGCGTCCGCCTCGTCGTCACCCGATTCGGCACCGTCGGCCTCAGCGGCGTCGTCGGCCGCCTCCGGCGCGTCCGCCTCGTCCGCCTCGGGGGCGTCCGCGTCCCGGTCGCCCTCCGCCGCGTCAGGGGCACCCGCACCGGCCGCCTCGGGCTCATCGGCGGAACCGTCCCGCGGACCCGCCACCCAGGCCGCCACAGCGGCACGCAGGCGTGCGTCGCCCGGCTCGTCGCCGGAACCCGGCTCCGTACCGTCCCCGGAACCCGCCTCGGGCTCCGGGTCCGCCCCGGAATCCGATGCGCCCGAGCCCTCCGCGCCGGAGGCGTCCGAGCCCAAGTCGGAGTCCGAGTCCGGATCCGGCGCAGAATCCTCCGCCGAACCGGAACCCGTCCCCGCCGCCGGAACGTCCCGTACGGAGAACACCGCCGTCGCCTGATCGACCCGCTCCGGCGACTGCCTCGCCATCGCGAGCCTCGGGTCCCGTTCCTCCGGGGTCGGTCCTCCCGACGACTCCTGCTGCTTCGACCTGTCGGGGGTCCCCGCCACCGATGCCTCCTCGCTACGCGCCACGCGCTACGCCGCTGCTGTCCGAACCATGTACCAGTGTCCTGTGTGGGGGCTTCACCCACGTGGTAGACGAGAACGACATAGCTACTGGTTCCCGTACAAAGCACCCACGCACCCTCGACAGACCAATGTGAGAGGGGTCACCCTGTCATTCATCCACGCGGGGAGGCATGGATGGGCAGGAGCCGCAGAACAATTCCGGAGGAGCTTCTGCTGCTCGCTCTGGACCCGGCCACGGGTACCACAGCGCAGCCGCAGTCGCTCGACCTAGGTCTGGCCGGAGCACAGCTAGTAGAGCTGGCGCTGGCCGGACGGATAGCCCCAGACGGGGATCGTATCGCCGTGGTGGCACCACGGCCGACCGGAGATCCGACTTTGGACTGCGCACTGGAGTTGCTGCGAAGGCGCGGCACCCCGGTACGCGCGGTGCACTGGATCGGCGGGCCCCGACTGGGGCTGCGCCAGACGTATCTCTCGCATCTGGAAAGGTGCGGCATGGTCCATGCCGTGGCCGGCCAGATGTGCGGAGTGCTGCCGACGACTCGCTACCAGGCGACGGACACGGCCATCAGCCGGGAGATCAAGTCCCGGCTGGACAGCGCGATCCGTACCGGCGTACCGCCGGACCCACGGACCGCGGCGCTCGCCGCACTGGCCCACGCGGTCGGACTCGGCAAGCACCTGTATCCGGGGAACGAGGGACGATCGTCCCGCTCCCGGCTGCGGGACCTGATCAGGCACGACCCCATGGGCGGCCTCGTGGCGCACGCCGTGATGGACGTCCAGAACGGTGTGGCCGCTCAGCCACGCCGCAGCCCGGCCCCGCCGGGCAGGGGAGCGCCGGAGCCCGGCAGGGTTCCGATGCAGCCGCATCACGGGTCGATGGCCCGTGCCGTGGCGCACTGAGCAAGAACACCGGCAGGACCGCGAGTATCAGCACCGCACCAACTGAACAGCCCGCACCGCAACAGCGCCGCACCGCAGTCCCCAGAGACCGGTCCGGGAGCCGCTGAGCCGCGCGGGGTGCCGGATCCGGACGTCGGGACGACGACACGGACCGGCACCCCGCGCGGCCGCATGTCCGGCCACTGCCACCCGTCCCGCCACGGCCGCATGTCCGGCCACGTGCCCAACTGTCGTGTCCGCTGCGCATATCCGCCGTTTCCCAGCGGTATGAAGCCCAGGGTGGCAATCTGCTGAGCAGCAGATTCGCAAGATACGCAAAGAATCACAAGGCACGCAGCCGGAGGTGCACGTCCCGTGGCGTCCAATGTCAATCCCACCGTCAGGCGACGCCGGTTGGGCCAGGAGCTGCGCCGGCTCCGCGAGCTCAAAGGCATGACCGCCGAAGAGGTGGCCGAGCGGCTCCTGGTCTCACAGTCGAAGATCAGCAGGCTCGAGAACGGGCGGCGCAGCATCAGCCAGCGCGACGTCCGCGACCTGTGCGGGGTCTACGAGGTCGAGGACCATCGCATCGTCGACTCGCTGATGCAAATGGCCAAGGACTCCCGCCAGCAGGGCTGGTGGCACTCCTTCGGCGACATCCCGTACAGCGTCTACATCGGTCTGGAGACGGACGCGGCGAGCCTGCGCGTCTACGATCCGCAGGTCGTGCCGGGCCTGCTGCAGACCCGGGCGTACGCGGAGACGCTGATCACGGGCGCCCTCCCGGAGACCACGCCGACCGACATCGACAAGCGCGTCCAGGTCCGCGTCCGCCGCCAGGAGCGCATCGCGGCCCCGGACAACCCGCTGCGCCTGTGGACCGTGCTCGACGAGTCGGCGCTGCGCCGCGTCGTCGGCAGCCGGACCGTCATGCGCGAGCAGCTGGAGCACCTGGTCGAGCAGTCTCAGCTGCCGCATGTGACCGTGCAGGTCATTCCGTTCGACATGGGCGCGCATCCGGGCCTGAACGGCCAGTACGCGATTCTGGA
Source organism: Streptomyces sp. NBC_01003 (assembly GCF_045162695.1). Taxonomy (NCBI): domain Bacteria; kingdom Bacillati; phylum Actinomycetota; class Actinomycetes; order Kitasatosporales; family Streptomycetaceae; genus Streptomyces; species Streptomyces sp. NBC_01003. Next base: position 5,814,316 of record NZ_CP108707.1, on the reverse strand, counting down.
GTTCCCGGACGCCGCGGATTCGAGCGTCGTCTACATCGAGGGCGTCACCAGTGATCTCTATCTGGAAAAGGCCAACGATGTGCAGAAGTACAGCGTGATGTACGAGCACCTGCGGGCACAAGCGCTGAATGTGGAACAATCCCGACAGTTCATCGCGAAGATCGCCCAGGAATACGCGCTCCAGGAACCGGTCTAGGGGAGATCCAAAGGTGGTCCAGAGGGACAGAATCCGCCCCCCGCGAGAAAAGTGCCGCACGGTACACCTTCGCCGCGGCGGGGCGGAAGACCCCACTGGAATATGCCATCCGGTCGAGTGAATGGCCTCTTCGCGCACCGATGTTGGCGAGTAGCGTCGATCACGCCATCAAGCACCACGTTGGCGCAATCCGCTTCACAGGAGCGGTGACAGCGATTCGACCACTGGCTAAACCGGAGCAAAAAATGGCAATTCAGCAGGGCGGCACGAATTCCTGGACCAAGTCCTCCTATTCGACCGGGAACGGCGCGTGCGTCGAGGTCAAGTCCCCCCTCCTGCACGCGATCGCGGTGCGGGACTCGAAGGCCCCCGAGGGGCCCTCGATCGGCTTCGCCCCCGATTCATGGAACTCCTTCGTGACCGAGGTCGGCCGGGGCGCCTTCGACGCCGCCTGAGGCATCGGAGAGCACCCCATCGCAGCACAGCACCAACTCGGCACCACAGCACCGTTTCGGCACCAACAGAGCACCACTGCGGTACTGAAAGAGCCCTCTCGACTGGCCCGCCGTCCTGGCCGAGGGGGCTCGGCTTTTTTCAGCGGGTCACCCGCGCAGCCGGTCCACGTACGTGTCGGTGCCGGGGATCGTCGGGATGAACGGCGCCACGAGCTCGACGCGGCCGAGACCCGACTCGTGAACAGCCGCGTCCAGGCCCGTGAAGTGGCCCTCCCAGCAGTCCGCCGGGTCCGCCTCCAGGAACCACAGGAGCGTCAGACGGGTGTCGACGCCCTCGACCTGCTTCACGTACGACATCCGGTCGCCCGGCAGCGGCGTCGGGCGGAAGACCGTGACCATCGCCGCCGGTGAGCCCGCGATCCGCTTCGGCAGGTGGCGCGAGCGCAGCCACTCCAGCAACTCGTCGCGCTGCTGGGGCCCTTCGGCGTCGATGACCTCCACGACCAGACCCCGGTAAGGGTGGTCGAGTGCGTGGTAGTCGCGCGGTCCGGCCGCCCCGTCGCGGTACACGGTCGCCGCGTGGTCCTGGAACGCGGTGAAGACGTGCGTGCGGTCCTGATAGACGCGCCCGTCCCGGTTGAGCCGCTTGTTGATGCCGACGGTCCACTTCATGTGGTCGTCGTAGCGGCCGTCGGTGATCCAGTACGTGGAGATGTAGCAGCCCGCGGTGACCGGCTGCGCGACCGCCGACTTCTCCGGGTAGCGCAGCACCTGGAGTTCGCGCGTGGCCACCCAGCGGCGCCCCGAGTACATCCAGGGCATGGCCATCGCGCCGGCGTAGTAGTGGTCGTCCTCGTACCAGCGGTTGTACGCGTACTCATGGCCCGGGTGCGGCTCGACCATGGTGATCAGGGCGTGCCCGGGGCGCACCCCGTACGGGCCGACCGATGCCAGCTCCGCGTACACCTCGCTCCTCGTGTCCTCGCTCACGACGCTCCCCTTCCTTCCTCCACCGGACGGGCCTACTCTGACGCCCCGTCAGAAGAACTGCCATAGCCGGGAGGCGACCGGATGCTCCTGAACGGAAAGACAGTGGTCGTGTCGGGGGTCGGGGCCGGGCTCGGCCACCAGGTCGCCGCGGCCGTGGTGCGCGACGGCGGCAACGCCGTGCTCGGCGCGCGCACGGAGGCGAACCTCGCCAAGTCGGCCGCGGAGATCGACCCGGGCGGTACGCACACCGCGTACGCGGCGACGGACATCACCGACGAGAGCCAGTGCGAGGCGCTGGCGGGGCTCGCGCGCGAGCGGTTCGGCTCAGTCGACGCCGTGGTCCACGTCGCCGCCTGGGACAGCTACTTCGGCGGTCTCGAGGACGCGGACTTCGCGACGTGGCAGCAGGTCATCGACGTGAACCTGCTCGGCACGCTGCGCATGACCCGGGCCTGCCTGCCCGCACTCAAGCAGCGGGGCGGCTCCGTCGTCGTCATCGGCACGCAGTCGGCCGTCGCCGCGCCCTCCCAGGTATGGCAGGCCGCGTACGCGGCCTCGAAGGGCGCACTGACCTCGGCCATGTACTCCATGGCCCGCGAGCTCGGCCCGCACCGCATCCGGGTCAACACCGTGCTGCCCGGCTGGATGTGGGGGCCGCCGGTCGAGGCGTACGTCCAGTTCACCGCGCACACCGAGGGCGTATCGCAGGACGAGGTCCTGGGGCGGCTCACCGAGCGGATGGCGCTACCCGAACTGGCCACGGACGGGGACGTGGCGGACGCCGCCGTGTTCCTCGCCTCCGACCGGGCGCGGGCCATCACCGGCCAGTCGCTTCTGGTCAACGCGGGTGAGCTGATGCGGTAGTTCCGCACCACCGGCCAGGACCCGACCGCACGGCACCCACCGCCGTGCGGTCCTTTTTGCCCCCATCTCAGTTCATGGACATGAACACAGGTCAATAAGTAGAACGATTTTACTGTCCCTTGACCATCCGGTGCGTTGTCCTGGCCCTTCGACTCCCCACACCATGAACGGCGTTCACAAGTAGGACCAGACCCCTGGAGGGGGCTCAATGAACAGTCTCGACTGGGCCGTGCTCATCGGCTACTTCGGCATCATGGTCGCGATCGGCGTCTGGTCCCACAAGCGTGTGGACGACGTCTCCGACTTCTTCACGGCCGGCGGCAAGATGCCCTGGTGGCTGTCCGGCATCTCGCACCACATGTCCGGCTACAGCGCGGTGATGTTCACCGGCTACGCAGGCATCGCGTACACGTACGGCGTCACGTCGTTCGTCACGTGGTCGTTCCCGATCGCGCTCGGCATCGCCATCGGCTCGAAGCTGTTCGCACCGCGCATCAACCGGCTGCGCTCACGGCTGCACGTGGCCTCCCCGCTCGAATACCTCAAGAACCGCTACAACCTGGGCACCCAGCAGGCGCTCGCCTGGTCCGGCATGCTCCTGAAGATCGTGGACGTGGCCGCCAAGTGGGCCGCCATCGCCACCCTGTTGTCCGTCTTCACCGGCATCTCCATCAACCAGGGCATCCTGATCACCGGCGTCATCACGGCGATCTACTGCACCATCGGCGGACTGTGGGCCGACGCGCTCACCGAGCTGGGGCAGTTCATCATCCAGCTCATCGCCGGTGTCGCCATGTTCGTCGCCGTCGTCTCCAAGCTCGGCCCGTTCGGCGGCATCTTCGGCGTCTGGGACGAGCCCGAGCTCGCGGGCCACGGCAAGCCGCTCGTCGGCCCGTACGGCACGGTGTTCCTGCTCGCGTTCCTCTTCATCAAGCTCTTCGAGTACAACGGCGGCATGCTCAACCAGGCCCAGCGCTACATGGCCACCGGCTCCGCCCGCGAGGCCACGCGCTCGGCCCGCCTCTCGGCAATCCTGTGGCTGGTCTGGCCCGTTGTCCTCTTCTTCCCCATGTGGGTGTCGCCGCTCCTGGTGCACGCGCAGAAGCCGGACGGTTCGGACTCGTACGGCCTGATGACCGAACAGCTGCTGCCGCACGGCCTGTTGGGTCTGGTCATCGTCGGCTTCTTCTCGCACACGATGGCCATGTGCTCCTCCGACGCGAACGCCATCGCCGCCGTCTTCACCCGTGACGTGGCGCCCGCGGTCTCGAAGAAGGCGAAGGAGCAGTGGGTCGGGAACAAGGGGCTGCTCGCCGCCCGCCTCACCACGGTGGTCTTCCTCGGTCTGTCCATGGCGGTCGCCACACAGGTCAACTCGCCCACGTTCAAGGACATCATCACCGTCGTCATCAAGTGGGTCGCCGGTCTGATGGGCCCGATCGCGATCCCCATGATGCTGGGTCTGCTGCGCACCTTCCGCAAGTCCGGTCCCACGGCGGCGCTCACCAGCTGGGCCGCGGGTCTGCTCGCCTTCTGGCTGGTCAACTACCCGATCAGCTGGAACGTCGAGGGCGGTGTGCCGCTCGAGTACCAGGTGTCGATCCCGCTGGCCGTCTCGCTCGTGCTCTACATCCTCATCGGCTACCTCAAGCCGGAGGACACCCCGGAGCGGGACGCGCTCATCGAGCGCATCAACACGGACGACGACGGGTCCACCGGGGCGGCGGCGGTTCCCGCGCCGGCGGAGCCGCAGGACGGGGCGGTCGGCACGCAGCCGCCGGGCCGGCTCTCGTAGGACTCGTTCCTCACCGGGCGCCGGGCGGGCTGATCACAGCCGGTCCGGCGCTTCGGCGTTCACGCCCTCGGGTAGCGGGCCAGCCACCCGGGCGAGGACGCCGCGGGGCTGTGCAGGGCGGGCCCCTGCGTCATCTCCATCGCGAAGTCGTCGGCGAGCTCCAGGACCGTGGGGCGGCCCTCCAGCTCGGTCACCCAGCCCGGCGGCAGCGCGGTCTCGCCGTGCAGGGCGCCGAGCAGGCCCCCGCACAGCGCGCCCGTCGCCTCGGACGGGCCGCCGTGGTTCACCGCGAGACACAGTCCGTGCCGTATGTCCTCGCCCACCAGGGCGCAGTACACCGCCACGGCGAGCACGCCCTCCGCGAGCCCGTCTCCCACGAGTTCGTCGACGCGGGCGGCCGACGGCATGCCCTGGCGGACCGCGCCGAGCGCGTGCTTGAGCGCGTCCGTGACCGGCTGGTGCCCCGGGCGCGCGGCCAGCAGGACGAGCGCGCGCTGCACGGCGCCGTCCAGGCTCTCGCCGCGCGCGAGACCGTGCACCAGGACCGCGTACGCGCCCGCGGAGAGGTAGGCGGCGGGCGCGCCGTGCGTCTGGACCGCACACTCGGCGGCGAGCTGGAAGACGAGCTGCGGCTCCCAGCCGACGAGCAGCCCGAACGGGGCCGAGCGGGCGGCCGGCGCGGATCCGGCGGCGGCCACGTTCTTCGGCTTCTCCAGGGTCCCCATGACGTCGTTGCCGAGTCCGAGGAGGCAGTCGCGGGAGGGGCCGCGGCGCGAGTACAGCCACTCCTCGCGGGCCAGCCAGCCGTCCTCCTTGCGGCGCTCGTCCGGGCCCCAGTCGCGCTGGGTCGCGGCCCAGCGGAGGTAGGCGCGGTGCACGTCGGTCGGCGGATGCCAGGCGCCCGTGTCGCGCCGCACCTGCGCCCTTATCAGGCCGTCCACGGTGAAGAGCGCCTGCTGGGTGGCGGCGGTGACGGCGCCGCGGCGCCCGTGAGCGGGAGCGAGGTCGGTCAGTCCCTGCGGACCGTGCGCGGCCCGGACCTCCTCCAGGGAGAGCCCGGCCAGCGGCGCCCCGAGGGCGTCGCCGAGCGCGGCCCCGATGAGCGTGCCGCGGACCCGGCTGCGGAAATCCTGCTGCTCGGCGCGGCCCCATACGGCCGATGAGGGTCCCCCCTGCTTGGGGGTCAGTGGGGCTGCCACGGGGAGCTCCCCTCCGGGTCTCGTTACGCGTGCGACGGCTGCGCAGCACTGTAATCGACGGGGCGTACGCGGTTGAGAGCCGAAGTGGCGCAGGCGAAGTCGCCCTTGAGGCCAATTCACCCGCTTTTCTTCCGCAAACCGGACGAAGCCCTGGGGCGCGGCCCGGGGACCTGCGGCGCGGCGCCGCTCGACCGCCGTCCGACGTGCGGTGTTCACCGTGTGTTGGCGTGTACATCGCCGGGCGCCCGGAACATCCGCACCATGACGCAGATGACTCGTGTCAGGGCCTCCTCGTACGCCCTGGTCGCCGCCCTCCTCGTGGGCCTCTCCGCCCCCGTCGCCGCCGCGCACCCCGCCTCCCACGACGGGCACACCGCGCACCACCGCATCCCGTTCACGGCGGCGACCGTGATGGCGTCCGAGGACGGCTCCTCCTTCACCGTCGAGTGGAAGGCGCCCGGCGTCCGGCACGTGGCGGTCCGCGCGGGCGGCCGCACCGTCGCCTCCGGCGGCTCGACCGGCAAGGTCACCGTGCGCGGCCTGCCCGCCGCCGACCGCCAGTGGTTCGACCTGGTGCCCGACCGTGGCCAGGGCCTGCACCTCGCGGACCGCGAGATACGCCTCGACGGCGGTGTCAACTTCCGTGACGCGGGCGGCTACCGCACCACCGACGGGCACTGGGTGCGGATGGGCGAGATCTACCGCACCGCGTCCCTGGACAAGCTCAGCGACCGGGACCTGGCGAAGCTGAAGCGCCTGGGCATCTCCGTGGACTACGACCTGCGTACGCAGCAGGAGCGCACCTCCGCGCCCGACCGCGTCCCCGCCGGCTCCCGCTACGTCGTCGCGGACGTGCTCGGCGACCTCGGGGGCCTGTCCGGCCTGCCCGCGTCGCCGGAGGCCGCCGCCCAGCTGATGGTGGACGCGGAGAAGACCATGGTCTCCGCCCCCACCGCGCAGAAGGCCTACACCACGGTCCTCCAGGGCATCGCGGACGCCGACGGCGCGAACACGCTGTTCCACTGCACGGCCGGCAAGGACCGCACGGGCTGGGCCAACGCCACGCTCCTGACCGCGCTCGGCGTGCCGCGCGAGACGGTGACGGCCGACTACCTGGCCAGCAACACGTACCGCGCGAAGGAGAACGCGGCCATGCTCGCCGCGATGCCGCCCGCGCAGGCCGCCGTGTACAAGCCGCTGCTGGACGTCCGCCCCGAGTACCTGAACTCGGGCTTCCAGGAAGTGACGAGCCGCTACGGCACGTTCGACCACTACCTGGACAAGTCCCTCGGCCTCAGCCACCGCGACGTACGCGACCTGCGCGAGGACCTGCTGGTCGGTTAGCGGGTTTCCTGGCCGCGTCCGCCGAGGAGGCCGAACTCACGGAGGCCGCCCTCCTCGGCATAGCGTTCCTGAACGGCGTCCCTTGCCGCCACGACCCGTGCCAGACGGGGGGCGAGGCGGGTGCGGTCCGCGCCTGGACTGTTGAGGAGCTCCGTCAGGGCGAGGGCGATCTCGGTGAGGTCGTCCCAGGCCGCGCCGGAGGCCAACAGCTCGGCGAGACGCCTGTCCAGGGCAGGCCAGTCGGCGAGAGCCGCGGAACGCAGCAACAGAAGGCTCTGATCCTTCACATGGGTGGCGAGTTCCGGGACCGCCGCAAGCTGCTCGGCGTCCCGCCACAACGCCTCCGCCGCGTGCACGTCACCGACGCCGGCGGTGAGGGCGAGTTCTATGCTCCCGGCCACGACGTCCTGTGTGCGCAGCCGCGTCGCCACTCGCCGTGCCGCGGGCAGGTTCCCGAGCAGGCGCAGCGCGTAGACCTCAACCTGAAGTGCGGGGCCGTCCGTCCCGTCGCCGACCGGTCCCCGCTGCCCCAGCTCCCCCAGAGTCTGCTCCGCGTGCCCCTGGTACAGATGGATCACGGCGCGAGCGAGATGGTTCTGCCCCCGGTCTCCGCCCAGCTCCGAGTGCCGGGCGAGATCCGCCCAGGACTGGTCCAGGCGGCCCACGGCAAGCGACACGTTGATGCGAATCTCGAGATACGAGGCGGACGACGGGTCGAGCTCGACCGCCCGATCGGCGTCCGAGAGGGCCTGGGGGAAGTCACGCAGATACCGGTTCACCTCGGCTCGCTGCGCCCACGCCCAGGCGTAGTCCGGGTCCAGCTCCAGGGATCTGCTCAGCGCGGCCAGCGCCTCGTCGTCACGGTCGAGCGGGTAGAGGGTCATGCCTCGGCACGCGTGGGCCTGCGCGTACTCCGCGTCCAGTCCGATCGCCCGGTCGAATTCGGCGAGAGCCTCCACGTACCGCCGGGTCATGCGCAGGACCTCGCCGCGCTCGACGGCCACCCAGGCCAGATACGGCCCCAGTTCCTTCGCGCGGTCCAGGTCTGCCATCGCCCGGTCCGGTGCGTCCAGGCGATGCGACGTCTTCGCCCGGTGGACGAGTGCCCATACGTAGTCGGCGTCGAGTTCGAGGGCCCGGTCGAGAGCCGTAAGCGCCTCCGCGGTGCGGTCGAGGCTCCTGAGGGTCACTCCCCGGCGGGCATGCGTGACCTCGTCCGTACCGTCCAGGCCGAGAGCCACGTCGAAGTCGGCCAGGGCCTCCTCGTACCGGCCCTCCTGGCGAAGGGTCTCCGCCCTTTCCCTGCGGAACCAGGCGTTGTCCGGCTGGGTCTCCACCGCGCGGTCGAGATCCGCCAGGGCCCGCGCCGTCTCGTCGCGCGCGTTCCTCACCCTGGCCCGCTGCACCAGCGCCCACCCGTAGTCCGGGCTGAGTTCGATCGCCCGGTCCAGGTCGCGCAGGGCCAGTTCGTCGTGGTCCGTCGCGTGATGGGTCACGCCCCGGCTCGCGTAGGCGGCGGCATACGCGTCGTCGATGCCCAGGGCCCGGTCGAACTCCGCGAGAGCTTCCGCGTAGCGGCCGGCGAGGCGCAGGTGTTCGCCGCGCTGGAGGGCCACCCAGGTGTCGTCCGGTCCCGCGCTCAGCGCACGGTCCAGGTCCTCCCAGTGCCGCGTGTCGTCGCCCCGGTCCCGCCACACCTTGGCCCGGTACGTCAGCGCCCGCGAGTCGGTCGGCTCCATGGCGATGGCCCGGTTGAGGGCGTCGAGGGCCTCGTCGTTGCGCTCCAGGTCGCACAGGGAAAGCCCTTTGATCACCAGGGCCTCGTGCTCCCCCGAGCCGAGTTCCAGGGCGCGGTCGGCGTCCGCCAGTGCCTCTTGGAGGTGGTCCAGGAGCCAGTGCGCCTCCGCCCGTCCGATCAGGAAGTCGACGTCACCCGGTTCGAGTTCCACCGCCCGGTCCAGATCGACGAGGCCGTCCTCGCTGCGGCCCTGCATGAGTCGGGTGTAGCCGCGACCGTAGTACGCCCTCGCCTGCTCGGCGTCCAGCTCGATGGCGCGGTCGTACTCGGCCACCGCGCGCTCGAACTGCCTCTCGTGGCGCAGGTCCCGGCCACGTACCGTCCGGATGAGCGCCCTTGTCCGGGGGTCCTGCGCCGCCCGGTCGAGGAGCAGCCCCAGGGCCGCGACGGTCCCTCCCGCTTCCAGGGCACTGAGCAGGTCACGCCCCCACTCGGCCACGGTGTCCGCGCCCGCGTCGTCCCCCGCCTCCGCGATCATCTGCGCCCAGGCCCGTCCGACGGACTCCCCCTCGTCGATCGCGTCGACGGCCTCCCGCAGGACGCCGGGCAGCGCGGCGCGGGGGCCCGCGCACAGCAGGTGGTACGACTGGGCGAGGCGCAGCTCGCGCCAGCTCCTCGCCGACCACGCGTCGGACCCGGACAGTCCCGCCTCCGCCTCCGCCCGCCATGCGCCGAACGTCTCCGCGAGCCGCGTCTGCCGATCCGCCCAGTCCCGCGGCGACTGATGGCGCTGCAGCCGCAGCATCTGCGAGCGCACCACCCCGTGGTACTGGACCCGGTCGCCCCGGTCGCTGACGAACGCGAGTCCGCGCAGCCATCCGTACAGCGTCGCGGCATCGTCGTCCGGGCACCCCACGGCGGCCCGGAAGACGTCCGCGTCGAGGCGGCGTGGAAGAGCACAGGCGAGGGCGACGGCGCGCCGCACCTCGTCCTGTTCCCACTTCAGGAACCGCTCGACGGCCGTGGGGCTCGGGTCGCCGACGTCGTCAGGGTCGGCGGGCCGGCTCTCGGCGAGGGTGGAGACCAGGACGGGGAGGCCGCCTGTCAGCCGCAGCACCTCTTCGACGACCGGCTCGGCGACCACTCCCTTGTCCGCGAGCAGGCCGCGCGACTCGGCCTCCGTGAAGGGTTCGAGCGGGATGTTCCCCACGTAATCGGCGTAGCCGCCCCATCGCGACGCATCGAAGTCACGCTGGCCGGCGGTGGTCACCACGACGTTCGCGGGAAGCGTCCCGTACCGCTCTGTCGTCATCACGTCCCGCAGCCACCCGTCCAGGAACGGCCCGGTCCGCTCGTACGTGTCGAAGAACAGCACGACCCACGGCACGGAAGCGGCGATGTGTGCCAGCTCGGTGAGCAGGACCGGGGTCAGGGACTTCTCCGGCGCCAGGACGAGTTGCGCGTCCTCCTGGCTGCCCAGCCGAGCGCTGAGGCCCGCCTTCAGCCGGTCGGCTCCACGTGCGAGCGGGGCGGGGTCCACGGCCCCGGCGAATGCTCCGACGCCCGGCACGAGTCCGAGACCCACCAGGCCCGCCCGTGCCACTGCCATGCTGCCCGCCGAGGGCGAGGCGGGCTCGGACTGCTCCGGAACCAGGGCCGCAGCGGACGCCGACTCGGCCTCGTGACGGCGCTCCTGGTGTGCGGCAAGCCGCCGGTCGAGGTCCTTGAGGCGGTGACCCTGCGCGGCGAACTGTGAGCCGAGCGCCGCCAGAGCCTCCGGAACGCTGCCCACCGCCTCGTCGACGTACGCCGTCAGCGCGCCGCGCTCGCGCGCCACCTGCTCGAGTTCCCGCACCAGGAAGGTCTTGCCGACCCCGGCGTTGCCGTGGACATGGAACAGGAACCGATGCCGCTCGTCGTCCACCGGTATCTCGAAGTTGCCCCGGAACGCGGTGAGTTCGTCTCGTCGGCCCACGAACCCCGCGCGCCTGCGTCGACGTATCAACTCCTGCATCGACGGCCCTGAAGCGCCCACGGCGCACACCCCTCCCCGTCACCGCCAGATCCCTGCCCTTCAGTGTGCCGCACGTCCCGAACGAGGGCCTCGGCATGCGCTGTTACAGGCTTGGGACGTACGCACTCCGGGGCGCGTACAACGTTTTCCTTGGGTGGCCCGTCTTTCTTCACGTAACCAAGAACACCCCCACAGGACACCAAGAAGGATGGGAACAGTGCGCCGCTCTCTCGTCACAGCCCTTGCCGTCACCGCGCTCGCCGTGCCGCTCGGACTCGCGTCCGCCGCCGGTACCGCCGCCGCTGCCACACCCGTTCCGCCTCGCGTCCCCGCCACGGACTTCAACCACGACGGGTACGGGGACCTCGTGCTCGGGGCGCCGGGCGCGACCGTGTCCGGGAAGGAGACCGCCGGGGCCGTCTCTGTGGTCTACGGCGGGAAGAACGGGCCGGACATCGCGAACTCCAAGGTCTTCACCCGCTCCACCACCGGGATACCCGGGGCGGCCGAGGAAGGCGGCTACTTCGGGGAGCGCGTCACCAGCGGGGACCTCGACGGGGACTCGTACACCGACCTGGTCGTCGCCGGGCTCGGCGGCTCGCCGAGCGTCGTGCTGTGGGGTTCGGCCGCCGGGCTGAGCGGGCAGGGCAGCGTCGCGCTGCCCACGTCGACCGGGATGTTCGCCGTCGGCGACTTCAACGGCGACGGGCACCGCGACCTCGTCACCGACGACTACCCGCGCAGCGACGACCCGGACGACGACAACGCCGGGATGACCATCTCCTACGGCCCCTTCGACCGCGCCAGCGGCAAGCCGGCAAGCCAGGACTCCATCGTCACCAGCCAGACCTTCGGCCCCGCCGACATCGTCGTCGGCGACATGACCGGGGACGGCGCCGACGACATCGTGACGAGCCACGGCTTCGAGGAGATGGCGTACGCCAGCAAGTTCTGGAAGGGCGGGAAGGACGGGGTCTCGCACACCGCGAAGTCGCTGACCTCGTCGTTCCGCGGTGCCGTCGGTGACGTCGACGGTGACGGGTACGGCGACCTCGTCGTCCACGACATCGGCGACAACTACGAGGACATCCCGTACGAGAAGGGCACCGTCCTCGTCATGTACGGGACCGCGGACGGACCCTCGACGACCCGCACGAAGACCATCACGCAGGAGACGTCCGGTGTGCCCGGGGTCGGCGAGAGCGGCGACATGTTCGGCACCGACATCTCCGCCGGTGACGTGAACGGCGACGGCTTCGCGGACATCGCCGTCGGCGTGCCCGGCGAGGCCATCGGCAACATCAAGGACGCCGGCAGTGTCGTCCTGCTCAAGGGCGGCCGCGGTGGCCTGTCCGGCACGGGCTCGCAGGCCTTCAACCAGTCCACGACCGCCGTGCCCGGCGCCTCGGAGACCGGCGACGGCTTCGGCCAGCAGGTCGTCCTGTCCGACCTGAACGGCGACGGCAAGGCCGACCTGACCGCCGCCGCTCCCCTGGAGGACGGCACGTACACGGACTCCGGCGCCGCGTGGGTGCTGCGCGGGGCCACCGGCGGGCTCACCACGAGCGGCATCACGTCGTTCGGCGCCGCCGCCGTCCATGTCCCCGAGAAGAACGCCCAGTTGGGGCAGGACCTCGGCGCACGGTAGACGACAGCAGCCGGGGACGCGGCAACCCAGGAGTCCGTGGGTTGCCGCACCCCCTCCCGCACAAGAAGCCCCGCTCAGTCCCCCAGCACCGGCAGCAGTTCCGGCAGGTGACCGTCCGAGGCCGTCGCCGCGCGCTGCCGCTCCTCCGGGACCTCCCCGTACAGCGTCGTGCGCGGCTTCGCCGGGCGGCCCGCTTCCTCCGCGATCGTGATGAGGTCCTTGATGGAGCGGTACGAGCCGTAACTGGAGCCCGCCATACGGGAGATGGTCTCCTCCATCAGCGTGCCGCCCAGGTCGTTCGCCCCCGAGCGCAGCATCTCCGCGGCGCCCTCCGTGCCCAGCTTCACCCAGCTCGTCTGGATGTTCGGGATGTGGGGGTGCAGGAGGACGCGGGCCATGGCGGTGACGGCCCTGTTGTCCCGGGTCGTCGGGCCCGGGCGCGCGATGCCCGCCAGGTAGACCGGCGCGTTGGTGTGGATGAACGGGAGGGTCACGAACTCCGTGAAGCCGCCCGTCTCCTGCTGAATGCCGGCGAGCGTGCGGAAGTGGCCGAGCCAGTGGCGGGGCTGGTCCACATGCCCGTACATCATCGTCGACGACGAGCGGATGCCCAGCTCGTGGGCCGTCTTGATGACCTCGACCCATGTCGCCGTGGGGAGCTTGCCCTTGGTGAGGACCCAGCGGACCTCGTCGTCGAGGATCTCGGCGGCCGTGCCCGGGATCGAGTCGAGGCCGGCCTCCTTCGCCGCGGTCAGCCAGTCCCGGATGGACATGCCCGTGCGCGTCGCGCCGTTCACCACCTCCATCGGGGAGAACGCGTGCACATGCATGCCGGGGACACGCTCCTTCACCGCCTTCGCGATGTCGAAGTAGGCCGTGCCCGGCAGGTCGGGGTGGATGCCGCCCTGCATGCACACCTCGACCGCGCCCACGTCCCACGCCTGCTCGGCGCGGTCGGCGACCTGGGAGAGCGAGAGCGTGTACGCGTCCGCGTCGGTGCGGCGCTGCGCGAAGGCGCAGAAGCGGCAGCCGGTGTAGCAGACGTTCGTGAAGTTGATGTTCCTCGTGACGATGTACGTGACGTCGTCGCCGTTCACCGTCTTGCGGATGTCGTCCGCGATGCCGCAGAGGGCGTCGAGCGCCGGGCCGTCCGCGTGCAGCAGGGCGAGCGCCTCGTCGTCGGTGAGCTTCGTCGGGTCGTCGGCCGCCGTCGCGAGCGCGGCGCGCACATCGCTGTCGATGCGCTGCGGGACCATGCCGGGCGCGGCCTGCTCGCGCAGCGCCTCCCAGTCGCCGTACACGTCGTCGAAGTCGTCGCGCCGGTCGGACGTGCGGCCCGTCGTGTCGATGGTGCGGTGCAGGTCCGTGCGGCCGGTGGCGGTGAAGCCCTCGTCGGGCTCCTGCCAGGGCAGGCCCTCGGGGCGCGCGCCCTCGTCGGCGAGGCCCGTGTCGGCGGAGCAGAGGGCCCGTACGTGCGGAAGGAGGCGCGGGTCGAGCCACGGTTCGCCGCGCTCGATGAACTCCGGGTAGATCGTGAGGCGTTCGCGCAGCTCGAAGCCCGCCTCGCCGGTCTTCGCGGCGAGTTCGTCGATGTGCGGCCAGGGGCGCTCGGGGTTCACATGGTCCGGGGTCAGCGGGGACACCCCGCCCCAGTCGTCGATTCCGGCGCCGATCAGGAGCGCGTACTCCTCGTCGACCAGGTTCGGCGGGGCCTGAATGCGGGCCGAGGGGCCGAGGATGTGGCGGGCGACCGCGATGCACGCGGCCAGCTCCTCCAGCTCGGCGTCCGGCATGCCGCGCATCGCCGTGTCCGGCTTGGCGCGGAAGTTCTGGACGATGACTTCCTGGATGCCGTGGTAGCTGCGCTGGATACGGCGCAGCTGGAAGAGCGAGTCGGCCCTCTCCTCGTACGACTCGCCGATGCCGATGAGGACGCCCGTGGTGAACGGGACGTTCGACCGGCCCGCGTCCTCCAGGACCCGCAGCCGGACGGCGGGTTCCTTGTCGGGCGAGCCGTGGTGCGGGCCGCCGGGCTCCGACCACAGGCGCGTCGCCGTCGTCTCCAGCATCATCCCCATGGACGGCGCGACCGGCTTGAGGCGCTGGAGGTCGGTCCACGTCATGACGCCGGGGTTGAGGTGCGGGAGCAGTCCCGTCTCCTCAAGGACGCGGATCGCCATGGCGCGCACATAGGCGAGCGTGTCGTCGTACCCGTGCGCGTCCAGCCACTCGCGGGCCTCGGGCCAGCGGTCCTCGGGCCGGTCGCCGAGCGTGAACAGGGCTTCCTTGCAGCCCATCTCGGCGCCGCGGCGGGCGATGTCTAGGACTTCGTCCGGCGACAGGTACATCCCGTGGCCGTCCCGGCGCAACTTCCCGGGGACGGTCACGAACGTGCAGTAGTGGCACTTGTCCCGGCACAGCCGGGTCAGCGGGATGAAGACCTTCTTCGAATACGTGATGACGCCCGGACGGCCCGCGGCCTTCAGGCCCGCGTCGCGCACGCGCGCGGCGGACGCCGTCAGGTCCCGCAGGTCGTCGCCGCGGGCCTGGAGCAGGACCGCCGCCTCGGCCATGTCGAGGGCAACGCCGTCGCGGGACCGCTTCAACGCGCGGCGCATCGCGTTGGCAGTGGGTCGTACAGCCTCCGGATCACTCATGCTCCCGAGGATACGAGCGCCCGCCGACAACGTCTGCGCCGCGCTGACGTGCGCGGGATCACGCGACGTACACGTTTCACCCGCGCCCGCCGCCCGTTCTGGCCAGATCCTGGAGACTGACTACAGGCACTGCCTACAGGTACTGCTCGTACTCGTCGAGGATCTTGAGGACCGAAGTCTCGTCCGCCGGGGGCAGTTGGAGGACGACCTCGTCGATGCCGAGCTCCGCGTAGTGCGCGAGCTTGCCCGGGCTCGGCAGCACCGCGTACGGCACGACGTGCAGGTCCGCCGGGTCGCGGCCCGCCTCCTCCCAGCCGGCCCGCAGCACGGGCATCGACTCGGTCAGTCCGCGCCCGCCGATCGGCAGCCAGCCGTCCGCGTACTCGGTGATGTGCGCGAACAGCTTGGGGCCCGCCGCTCCCCCGATCAGGGTGCGGGGCGCGCCGCCCGCCGGCTTCGGGTAGGCGTGGCTGGCCCGCACCGACACCCCGAACCCACCCTCGTACGCGGTCGGTTCCTGCGCCCACAGGGCCCGCATGAGGCCCATGCGCTCCCGGCCGAGCTCACGGCGCGTGCGCCATTCGACGCCGTGGTCGGCGGCCTCCTCGACGTTCCAGCCGAAGCCGAGGCCCAGCGTGAAACGGCCGCCGGAGAGGTGGTCGAGGGTGGCGATCTGCTTGGCCAGGTCGATGGGGTCGTGCTGGGCGATCAGCGTGATGCCGGTGCCGAGCCCGAGCCGCTCGGTGACGGCCGCGGCCTGCCCGAGCGCCACGAACGGGTCGAGGGTGCGGCCGTACTCGGCGGGCAGGTCGCCCCCGGCCGGATACCGCGTCGCCCGCTCCACCGGGATATGGGTGTGCTCGGGCAGATACAGCCCGGCGAACCCGCGTTGCTCCAGCTCACGCGCGAGCCGCACAGGCGTGATGGTCTCGTCGGTCAGGAAAATCGTGGTCGAGATCCGCATGGGGGCATTACTACCCGGCCCTCCCCCAGGAGTCCATGGACTCCCCGGCAGGGACAGTCGTAAGACTCCGATCCCCTTCCCTTCCAGGGGAGTTCACGGCTCAATACCAGAGTTGCCTGCACCACCCACGTCACAGACGGAATGTCACCAGACCCCTGGGAGCCGCAGCATGTGCGAGGACGACCACACCACGACCGGCATGGGAAGACGCGCGCTGTTCGTGTCGGGAGCGGCCACCGCGCTTACGTTGAGCAGTGTGAGCTTCGCGAGCGCGGCCGACGGCCGCACACCGGCGGACGGTACGAAGGCTACGAAGGCGACACGGACCGTGAAGGGGACGCTGCCGCCCGGCGCGCCCGACTTCGTCTACGTGCCGGTCGAGGTGCCGCGCGGGGTCCGCGAGATCCACGTCGCGTACACCTACACGAAGGCGACCGTCCCGGCCGGCACGCAGAACAACGCCCTGGACATCGGGGTGTTCGACGAACGGGGCACCGCGCTCGGCGGGAAGGGCTTCCGCGGCTGGTCGGGCGGCGCGCGCACCGAGTTCTTCGTACGGGCCGACGACGCGACGCCGGGCTACATCCCGGGTCCGGTCCGCGCGGGCACCTGGCACATCGCGCTCGGCCCGTACACGGTGGCGCCCGAGGGCCTCCCGTACGAGCTGACCGTCACGCTCACGTACGGCGAGCAGGGCGAGACCCCGCGACCGGTGTACCCGCCCACGCGCGCCAAGGGCCGGGGCCGCGCCTGGTACCGCGGGGACTGCCATCTGCACACGTGGTACTCGGACGGCAGGCGCACCCCCGCCGAGATCGCGGCGCTCGCGCGCGAGGCGGGCCTGGACTTCATCAACTCGTCCGACCACAACACGCACTCGTCGCACGCCCACTGGGCCGACCAGGCGGGCGACGACCTGCTCATCATGGTCGGCGAGGAGATCACGACCCGTAACGGGCACGTGGTGGCGCTCGGCACCGAGCCGGGCACCTTCGTCGACTGGCGCTACCGTGCCCGCGACAACCGCTTCGGCAAGTACGCGCGCGAGGTCCGCCGGGCCGGCGGCCTGGTCGTGCCGGCGCATCCGCACGCCACCTGCATCGGCTGCAACTGGAAGTTCGGCTTCGGCGAGGCGGACGCAGTCGAGGTGTGGAACGGCGCGTACACCGCGGAGGACGAGGTCTCCCTGGCCGACTGGGACAACACGCTGGTGGCGTCCGTGCGGGGTTCGCGGGAGTGGATCCCGGCGATGGGCAACAGCGACGCCCACCGCGACCCGGACCGCATCGGCGGCCCGCAGACGGTGGTCCTCGCCGACGACCTGACCCGCGAGGCCATCCAGGCGGGCATCAAGGCGGGCCGCAGTTACGTCGCCGAGTCGAAGTCCGTGGAGCTGACGTTCACGGCGTCCGGCTCGCGCGGCGAGCACGCCGGCATCGGCGAGCGCCTCCACGTGGACCCCGACGCGCCGGTCACCGTCCGCCTGGAGGTCAAGGGCGCCCCGGGCTGCACGCTCCACCTGGTCACGGACCAGGGCACCCTGTTCACCGCACCGGCGCTCCCCGAGTCCGGGTCGGGCACGGCCGAGTGGCGCACGACGGCGTCGTACGCGGCCTACGTACGGGCCGAGGTCCGGCACCCGGCGACGGTCCCGGGCCTGCCAGGGGCGCTCACCGCGTTCACGAACCCGGTGTTCCTCGGCAAGTAGGCCCTGGGCCGACAACGCCTAGTCCTCGACGACCAGCACCGGCGTCTCCCGCGTCAGCACCTCGCCGCGGAAGAACGCCGGGCTGCGCCGTCCCATCACCAGCATGATCACGAAGCCGACGAGCAGCAGGCCCACGCCGATCACGAAGACGGAGCCGACGCCGAGGACGGAGGAGCCACTGCCGTAGGCCGGGTTCCACATGTCGACGAGGGTCTTCACGAACACGGCGGACAGCAGGACGCCGCCGAGGACCGGGAAGAGCGCCTTGAAGAAGAAGTCCCTCGGCGAGCGCAGCAGCTCGGTGCGGAAGTACCAGGCGCAGGCGAACGCCGTGAGCGCGTAGTAGAAGCAGATCATGAGGCCGAGCGCGTAGATCGTGTCGACGAGTACGTGCTCGGAGACCAGCGTCATGACGGTGTAGAACACGCCGGTGGCGACGCCCGCGGTGACCGTGGCGCGGCCCGGGGTCTTGAAGCGCGGGTGGACGCGGGCGTAGGAGGCGGGCAGCGCCTCGTAGGTCGCCATGGCGAGGACGGTGCGGGCGACCGGGATGAACGTGGTCTGCAGGCTGGCCGCGGCCGAGGCGAGGACGGCGACGAAGAGCAGGATGCCGAGGGTGGGGCCCATGACGGGGCCCGCGAGGGCGGCGAAGACGTTGTCGGACGTCGCGGGGTTGGCGAGGCCGAGGCCCTTGCCGCCGGAGCCGACGACCATCTGGGCGGCGACGCCGGTGGCGAGGTAGGAGCCGACGAGGACGACCATCGCGATGAGGGCGGCGCGGCCGGGCGTCTTCTCGCTGCCGATGGTCTCCTCGTTCGCGGTGAGGCAGGTGTCCCAGCCCCAGTACATGAAGATCGACAGGGACAGGCCCGCGGTGAACGCGCCGAACGACTTCACCGAGAACGGGTCGAGCCACGTCCAGGAGAACGGCACGGACGTGGGGAAGTCCGCCGATCCCGCCTTCACGACGGCCATCACGACGAACACGGCGAGCACGACGAGCTGGAGGCCGACCAGCGTGAACTGGACGCCCTTCGTCGCGGTCATGCCGCGGTAGCTGATCGCTGTCGCGGCGGCGATGAGGGCGAGGCAGGTGACGATGTGGACGGCCTTGTTGTCGTCCAGGGAGCCGATGGACGTATTGCCGGTGATCTCGCCCGCGAGGAGCCAGAAGTACGACGTGGCGACGCCCGCCAGGTTGGACAGGACGATGATCGTCGCGATGACCAGGCCCCAGCCGCACATCCACCCCACGCGCGGGCCGAAGGCCTTCACGGTCCAGGTGAAGGACGTGCCGCAGTCCGGCATGGCCTTGTTCAGTTCGCGGTACGCGAAGGCGACGAGCAGCATCGGCAGGAACCCGGCCAGGAAGACGGCGGGCATCTGGAGGCCGACCTCACCGGCCGTGGAGCCGAGCGTCGAGGTCAGGCAGTAGACGGGCGCCACGGTCGAGATGCCGATGACCGCGCTGCCGACCAGCCCGACGGAGTTCCCGCCGAGGCCCTTGCTGCGGACGCCCCCGTCGGGGGCGCCGCCTGCCGTGTCGTGGGCAGCCCGTGTCGGCCGCGCGTCCAGCTCAGTCATGAACAGGACGTTAAATGCTGCGGTTTCCGCATAAGGGGGACAAGACCTGAAACCGGCCACCTTTGAATCGATGGCCGATTCACGTAACCATCCCACGCCCTCAAGGCATGTTCAGGTTAACCCCATTCATCGGAAGGAATAACCGTCGGCGTCCGATATTCGGTAATCGCAGCGGTGCCCGTTTTGCCGGGTTCAAAATTTTCCGTGTGATGTTTCTGCCGGTTACCCCTGCCAGACGATCGACTGGAGCTCGCTGTAGGCGTGCAGCGCGTACGAGCCCACGTCCCGGCCCACCCCGCTCTGCTTGAACCCGCCGAACGGGGCCTCCATGTTCCGGCCGACCGTGTTCACGCCTACCCCGCCGGCCCGCAGCCGCCGCGCCACCCGGAACGCCCGAGCCACGTCCCCCGACCACACGTAGTCGATGAGCCCGTACTCGCTGTCGTTGGCGAGGGCCACCCCCTCCTCCTCCTCGTCGAAGGGCACCACCACCACGACCGGACCGAAGATCTCCTCCCGCACGACCCGCATGTCGTTCGTGCAGTCCGCGAGGAGCGCCGGAGCGACGTAGAAGCCCTTGTCGAGGGCGGGCCGCTCGCCGCCCGCGACGACCCGCGCACCCTCCTTGCGGCCCAGCTCGACGTACGACTCGACGCGGTCGCGGTGCGCCGCAGAGATGACCGGCCCGACGACCGTCCCCCGCGCCCTCGGATCCCCGACCTTCATGAAGCCGATGTACTCGGTGAGCTTCGAGACGAGCGCCTCGTACACCCCGCGCTGCGCGATCACCCGCGTCGGCGCCGTGCAGATCTGCCCGCTGTAGAAGGCGTACGTCGTGCCGATGCCCGCGACCGCCGAGGCGAGGCCCGCCTCGTCCAGGTCGTCGAAGACGAGCGCCGCGCCCTTCCCTCCCAGCTCCATCAGCTGCCGCTTCATGCCGCGCCCGCACACCTCACCGATGCGCCGGCCGACCGCGGTGGAGCCGGTGAAGCTGACCATGTCGACGTCCGGCGAGTCGACGGCCGCCTCACCCACGTCCACAGCCGTCCCGCTGACCACGTTCACCACACCGGGCGGCGCCCCCGCCTCCTCCAGAGCGGCCGCCATCCGGTACACCGACAGCGGGTCCTGCGGGGCCGGCTTCACGACGACCGTGTTTCCCATGGCGAGTGCCGGGGCGACCTTGCCCGCCGGATTCGCCCACGGGTTGTTGTACGAGGTGATGCAGGTGACGACACCGACGGGCTGCCGTACGGCGAGCGCCCCGAGGACGCCCGCCTTCCCCATGGGTCCGGCCTCGCTGATCTGCGGAGGCAGGGCCTGCTCGACCGGTTCGAGCGCGCCCTTCGCATAGCGGCGGAACCGCGCCACGCCCACCGCGACCTGCATGCCGCGCGCGGTCCCGCTCGTCGCGCCGCTCTCCGCCTGCGCGAGCTCCGCGTTCGCCGCGAAGTCGCGCTGCATCACGTCGGCGGCCCGGTCCAGGATCGCGGCGCGCTCCTCCGGCTTCGTGCGCGACCACGAGTCGAAGGCCTCGCGGGCCGCCGACGCCGCGTCGTGGACCTGCGCGCGGGACGCCTCGGGGGCGAGCCCCACGACCTCCTCCGACGCCGGGTCGACGACCTCGTAGTGCCCGCCGTCCGGCTCCGTCCACTCGCCGCCGATGAACAGCCGCTGGGAATCGTCCACTTGACGCGTCACTTGGTGGACACCGTCCTCGTGTCGCGGCCCGACCGCAGCACCGTCCCGGGCACGGCCCCGGTCACGACGTCCTCGCGGATGACCTCGACGCCGTTGACCCACACGGCGTTGATGCCGATCGCCTTCGAGTCGAGGCGCGGGCTGTCACCGGGCAGGTCGTGGACGAGAGTGGCCTTGCCCGCGTCGATCCGCTCCGGGTCGAACAGGACGAGGTCCGCGTGCCAGCCCTCCTCGATCCGGCCGCGCTCGCGCAGCCCGAACAGCCGCGCCGGATCGTCGGTGAGCATGCGCACCGCCTCCTCGATCCCCGCCAGCTTCCGCCCGCGCAGACAGTCCCCGAGGAAGCGCGTCGTGTACGGCGCCCCGCACATCCGGTCCAGGTGCGCCCCCGCGTCGGACCCACCGAGGAGCACGTCCTCGTGGCTCCAGGTCTCGGCGCGCAGGGCCCACGAGTCCGGGTCGTTGTCGCTGGGCATGGGCCAGAGCACCGTCCGCAGCCGGTCGTTGGCGCAGATCTCGACGAGGCACTCGAAGGGTTCCTGGCCGCGCTCGGCCGCGATGTCCTTCACCACGCGCCCGGTCAGGCCCTCGTTCGCCTCCGAGTACGTGTCCCCGATGACGTACCGCCCGAAGTGGGCGAGCCGCCGGAAGACACCGGCCTCCTTGCTGTCCGCGCGCCGCAGCATCTCGGACCGCACGTCCGGGTCGCGCAGCTTCGCGATCCGCTCGTCGACCGGCAGTGAGAGGACCTCGCCCCAGCCGGGGATGAGATTCAGGGCGCAGAACGTGCCGAGCGACATGTTCATGGGCGTCAGGATCGGCATGGTCAGCGCGACGATCCGGCCGCCGGCCTTGCGGGCCCGCTCGCTGGGGATCAGCTGGCGCGGCACCCGCTCGGGGACGGCCGCGTCGATGGTGAGGACGTTCCAGTTCAGGGGCCGCCCGGCGGCGGCACTCATCTCCACGAACAGGTCGATCTCGTCGTCGCTGAACTGGTCGAGGCACCCGGCCACGATCGCCTCGATCTGCGTGCCCTCGTGCTCGGCGACGGCCCGGCTCAGCGCGAGCAGCTCCTCGGGCCGCGCGTGCCGCGAGGCGACCGGCTGCCCGTCACCGTCCGAGTGCGTCGAGGACTGGGTGGTCGAGAAGCCCCACGCGCCCGCGTCCATCGCCTCGTGGAACAGGAAGAGCATCTGCTCGAGCTGCTCGGGCGTCGGCTGCCCGCCGACCGCGTCCGCGCCCATCACGTACCGGCGCAACGCGCAATGCCCCACCATGAAACCGGCGTTGACGGCGATCCGCCCGTCGAGGGCGTCGAGATACTCACCGAACGAGTTCCAGCTCCAGGGCGCGCCCTCCTCGAGGGCGACCAGCGACATGCCCTCGACCTTGGACATCATCCGCCGCGTGTAGTCGGCGTCCTCGGGCCGCTCCGGGTGCAGCGGCGCGAGCGTGAAGCCGCAGTTGCCGCCCGCGACGGTCGTCACGCCGTGGTTCAGGGAGGGTGTCGCGTACGGGTCCCAGAACAGCTGGGCGTCGTAGTGGGTGTGCGGGTCTACGAAGCCGGGCGCGAGAATCCGTCCCCGCGCGTCCTCACTGCTGCCCGCGGGCTCGGTCACGGCCCCCGGCTCGGCGATGACGGCGATACGACCGTCACGTATCCCCACGTCGGCGACGTAGGCGGGGGCTCCCGTCCCGTCGACTACGGTCGCGCCTTTGATCAGATGGTCGAGCACGGGGTCGTCCCCCTCCTGAAGGGTGAGTGGTAGCGGGGGTAGCGGGGACTCGGGCCCCATCCAGCCCGTCCGGCGTTTGAGGACGAGCCCGAAGGGCGACAGGGGGTCCGGGGCGCAGCCCCGAGACGGTCACCCATGGAACCCGCACCCCGGAGGGCCCCGGCCCCCGTCCGGGAAGGGAGGGGCCGGGGCGGTCCATGGGTGACCGGCCGGATCAGACGGCCTCACGGAAGCGCGTGGTCCGGTGCACCGGATCCGTATCGATCTTCGGAATGACGTGCTCGCCGATGAGCTTGATCGACTGGAGCGTGTCCTCCTTGGAGATGCCGATCGGCATGCCGAACGACAGCTGGTCGGCGCCCGCCTGCTCCCACCGCTTGCACTGCGTGAGCACCTCGTCCGGGTCGCCGCAGATCAGCAGCTCCTCGGCGATGAGGAGTTCGATGATCTCCTCGTTGAACTCGGGCAGCGTCTCGGGCCACACGGGGAAGCCCTCGGGCCGCGGGAACGTGTCGTGGTAGCGGAAGACGAGCGACTGGAGATAGTGCAGCCCGCCGGACGCGGCGATCCGTACGGCCTCCGCGTGGGTCGGCGCGCAGATCGCGGTCGAGGTGACCATGACGTTGTCGTTGACGAAGGCCCCGACGGGCTCCGCCTTGCCGATGTTCGACTTGTACTGCTCCAGCACCCACTCCATGTCGGAGACCTTCTGGACGCTGAAGCCCAGGACGCCGAGGCCCTTCCTGGCGGCCATCGCGTACGAGGGCGGGGAGCCGGCCGCGTACCACATCGCGGGGTGCGCCTTCCCGTACGGCTTGGGGAAGATCTTGCGCGGCGGCAGCTGCCAGTGCTTGCCCTTGAACCCGACGTACTCCTCCTGGAGCCACATCTTCGGGAACTCGGCGATGGTCTCTTCCCAGATCTCCTTGGTGTAGTTCATGTCGGTGACGCCGGGTATGAAGCCGAGAATCTCGTGGCTGCCCGCACCGCGCCCGCTGCCGAACTCGTGTCGGCCTTCGCTGAGATGGTCGAGCATGGCGACCTTCTCGGCCACCTTCACCGGGTGGTTGACCTGGGCGAGCGGGTTGAAGATGCCGGAGCCGAGGTGGATGCGCTCGGTGGCGTGGGCGAGGTAGCCGAGGAAGACGTCATTGGCGGAGAGGTGCGAGTACTCCTCCAGGAAGTGGTGCTCGGACGCCCAGGCGTACTTGAAGCCCGACTTGTCCGCCTGGATGACGTACTCGGTCTCCTCCATCAGCGCCTTGTGCTCGGCGAGCGGGTCGGTCTCGGCCCGCTTGCCCACATATCCCTGTACAAAGAGCCCGAATTCCAAGGAGGTTCACCGTCCCCTGTCTGTGACCGGCGGCTGCGTCAGAAGCTCCTGCGCTCTTTCTGACGTACCGTCAGATTCGATGTGCCGACTGTTTCACCGTGCCCGTGCAGCGTCAATACCTGATGCAGCGTCAGATCACGTCACAGGACGCTGACGCCCGCCAGCCACCCGCCGTCGATCACGAACGGCTGGCCCGTGATGTACGCGGAGTCCTCCTGCGAGGTGAGGAACAGCGCGAGCCGCGCCACCTCCTCGGGCTGCCCGACCCGCCCCAGCGGCACGAGCTTGCGGTACAGCTCGTCGAGCGCCTGCGAGGCCTCCTCGGTGTCCGCACCCGGGTCCAGCTGCGAGGGATTGCTCATGGCGGTGTCGATCGCGCCAGGGCAGACGGCGTTCACGCGGATCTTCTTCGCGGCCAGCTCGAGGGCCGCCACCTTCGTCAGCCCCACGATGGCGTGCTTGGTGGCGGTGTACGCGCCGACGTACGCCATGCCCGTCACCCCTGTGTAGGAGGCCGTGTTCACTATCGAACCGCCGCCGGCGGCCTCGATCTCGGGCGCGACGGTCTTGATCCCGAGGAACGCGCCCACCTGATTGACCTGGATGATCTGCTGGAACTCGTCCAGGGGCGTGCTCACCAGCTCGTTGAACCGCAGGATCCCCGCGTTGTTCACGAGCCCGTCGATCTTCCCGTACGCCTTCTTCGCGGCGGCGACAGCGGCCACCCAGTCGTCCTCGCGGCTCACGTCCAGATGGACGTAGAGCCCGCCGATCTCCTTGGCGAGCGCCTCGCCCTGGTCGTCCAGGACATCCCCGAGCACCACCTTGGCGCCCTCCGCGGCGAACAGCCGCGCCTCCTGCTCGCCCTGCCCGCGCGCCGCGCCCGTGATGACGACGACGCGCCCGTCCAGCTTGCCCATGCCGGTACTCCCAATCGGTGAGGTGCCTGGTCGTTGCCTGGCCGTTCAGGTGCTCAGTCGTTCAGGTGCGGAGCGACGTCGGCGCCGAACGCCGCCATCTGGTCGGTGAGTTCACCCAGGCTCCGGGAGCGGAACCGGACCTGGATCTGGTGCACGCCCATCGCGCCGTACGCGCGCAGCGACTCGGCGAGGGCCTGTGGGGCGCCGGACAGGGTGCGCCGGCCGACATGCCACGCGGGCTCGCCCACGTACAGGGGCTCGGCGATCGCTCCCACGGTGACGGGAGCCTCGATGCCCGCCTCCTCCCGCAACCGCCGCAACTTCGCGATCTGTCCGGGCAGTTGCTCGCGCGTGTCCCCCTGCGGCAGCCACCCGTCCCCCTTCACGGCGGCGCGGCGCACAGCGGGAGCCGAGGAGCCGCCCACCCACACGGGAACGCGGCTCTGCGCGGGACGCGGCCGCTGCCCGAGCCCCTCGAACGCGTACCGCTCCCCCTTGAACGACGGATACTCCTCGGGCCCGAGCGCCGCCTTCAATGCGTCCAAGGCCTCGTCGAGCACGGCCCCGCGCCGCGCGAAGTCGACCCCGAGCGCCTCGAACTCCTCCTGTACGTGCCCTGCCCCGACCCCGAGGATCAGGCGGCCCCCGGAGAGGTGGTCGAGGGTGGCGTACTGCTTGGCGGTCGCCAGCGGATGGCGCAGGCCGACGATCGCGACGTGGCTCATGAGACGCACGTTCTCGGTGATGCCCGCGAGGTAGGCGAGCGTGGCCACCGGGTCGTACCAGACGGTGCTCATCGCGTCGGCGAGGCGGCGCGGGATGGCGACGTGGTCGCAGCAGGCGATGTAGTCGAAGCCTGTGCGGTCGGCGGTGCGGGCGATCTCGGCGAGGTCGGCGGCGCCTGCCCCGGCTTCCCAGCCCTCGGCGTACATCGTGGACTGGGACTGGATGGGGAGCTGGATGCCGTAGGCGAGGTGCGACGTCCCGGACTTCATGGGGTCACTCACCACCCTGCCCCGCCCAGAGCCCGTCGCCGGTCAGCCCCAGCAGGTCGATGGCGTTGCCGCGCACGATGCGCTCGACGACGTCCGCGTCCAGGTGCCCCATCTGCGCCTCGCCGACCTCCTTCGACTTCGGCCAGGTGGAGTCGGAGTGCGGGTAGTCGGTCTCGTAGAGCACGTTCGCGACGCCGATCGCGTCGAGGTTCTTCAGCCCGAACGCGTCGTCGAAGAAGCAGCCGTAGACGTGGTCGGCGAAGTACTCGGAGGGACGCTTGCGGACCTTGTCGGCGACGCCGCCCCAGCCGCGGTTCTCCTCCCAGACCACATCCGCGCGCTCCAGGATGTACGGGATCCAGCCGATCTGACCCTCGGCATACATGATCTTGAGGTTCGGGAAGCGCTCGAACTTGCCGCTCATCAGCCAGTCGACCATCGAGAAGCAGCAGTTGGCGAAGGTGATGGTCGAGCCGACGGCGGGCGGCGCGTCGGGCGAGGTCGACGGCATCTTGCTGGACGACCCGATGTGCATGGCGATGACGGTGCCGGTCTCGTCACAGGCCCGCAGGAAGGGGTCCCACTCGTCCGTGTGGACGGACGGCAGGCCCAGGTGCGGCGGTATCTCGGAGAACGCGACGGCACGCACGCCACGGGCGGCGTTGCGACGCACCTCTGCCGCGGCCAGCTCGGCGTCCCAGAGGGGGACGAGGGTGAGCGGTATGAGCCGCCCCTGCGCCTGCGGCCCGCACCACTCCTCCACCATCCAGTCGTTGTACGCGCGCACGCCGAGCAGCCCGAGCTCCCGGTTCTTGGCCTCGGTGAACGTCTGCCCGCAAAAACGCGGAAAGGTGGGGAAACAGAGCGCGGACTGGACGTGGTTGACGTCCATGTCGGCGAGCCGAGCGGGCACGTCGTACGAGCCCTTGCGCATCTGCTCGTACGTGATGACCTCGAGCTTGATCTCGTCGCGGTCGTATCCGACGGCGGTGTCGAGTCGGGTGAGGGGCCGGTGCAGGTCTTCGTAGACCCACCAGTCACCGATCGGCCCCTCCTCCCCGGGCGCGCCCATGACGGGCGCGAACTTGCCGCCCAGGAACGTCATCTCCTTCAGGGGCGCGCGCACGATGCGCGGGCCCTCGTCCCGGTATTTGGCCGGGAGGCGGTCCTGCCAGACGCCGGGCGGTTCCACAGTGTGGTCGTCCACCGAAATGATCCGCGGGAAGCCCTGGGGGCTCTCCTTGCTCTCACTGGTCTCCATGTCGACCACGGTAGCGCTGATCTGACGACCCGTCAGCTCTCTGGACGGCGGGGACATGAGGTGAGGTGTCTGTGATGGCTGTCTCGCGCGGCTGACGCATCCGCCATGAACAAGGCAAACTGGCCTCGTCGTCTTTGGATCTGACGCGTGCGGCAGGGGGCAGCGATGGACGGTGTACCGCGGGTACCGGAGCAGCGGAGCGCCGGGACCTCCGAGGGCGCCGGGAGCACCGAGCTGCCCGAGGCCACGGAGGTCCCGGTGGGCCTGCGCTTCAGCGTGCTCGGCCCGGTGCGCGCCTGGCGCGGCGACGAGCTCCTGACCACGGGCTCACCACAGCAGCGCGCCCTGCTCGCGGCGCTCCTGCTGCGCGAGGGCCGCACGGCGACGGCCGCCGAGCTGATCGACGCCCTGTGGGGCGACGAGCCCCCGTCGCAGGCCCTGGCCGCCGTCCGTACGTACGCCTCCCGCCTGCGCAAGATCCTCGACCCCGGCGTCCTGGTCAGCGAGTCCGGCGGCTACGCGATCCGCTCCGTCAGCGGCGACGCGCTCGACCTGGCCGCGGCGGAGGCGCTGCGCTCCGACGCCGAGAAGGCCCGGGGCGCCGGAGACCTGTGCAAGGCGCGCGAGCTGGTCAACCGGGCGCTGGCCCTGTGGGACGGCGAGCCTCTCGCCAACATCCCCGGCCCGTACGCCGAGACCCAGCGCGCCCGCCTCGAGGAATGGCGCCTCGGCCTGCTCGAATCCCGCCTCGACATGGACCTGGAGCAGGGCTGCCACGCGGAGGCGGTCTCCGAACTCACCGCCCTCACCGCGGCGCACCCCCTGCGCGAGCGCCTGCGCGAACTGCTCATGCTGGCCCTCTACCGCTCCGGCCGCCAGGCCGAGGCCCTCGCCGTCTACGCCGACACGCGCCGCCTCCTCGCCGACGAACTCGGCGTCGACCCGCGCCCCGGCCTCGCCGAACTCCAGCAGCGCATCCTCCAGGCCGACCCGGCGCTCGCGGAACCGTCCGCCCCGGCGACGGAACCTTCTGCGGCGCCCCTCCGGCCCGCCCAACTCCCCGCTACGGTCCCGGACTTCACGGGCCGCTCCTCATTCGTGACCGAGCTGCGCGACATCCTGTCCTCGGCCTCCTCCCCCGACGGGGAGGGCCAGGTCATGGCGGTGTCGGCGGTGGCCGGCATCGGCGGCGTGGGAAAGACGACGCTCGCCGTCCACGTGGCCCACGCCGCCCGCCCCTCGTTCCCCGACGGCCAGCTGTACGTCGACCTCCAGGGCGCGGGCTCACGCGCGGCGGAACCGGAGACGGTCCTCGGCTCGTTCCTGCGCGCGCTCGGCACGGCGGACTCGGCGATCCCTGACTCCCTGGAGGAGCGCTCCGCGCTCTACCGCTCCACGCTCGACGGCCGCCGAGTCCTGGTCCTCCTGGACAACGCCCGCGACGCGGCCCAGGTCCGTCCCCTGCTCCCCGGCACGGAGGGCTGCGCCGCGCTCATCACGGGCCGCGTACGGATGGTCGACCTGGTGGGCGCGCATCTCGTGGACCTGGACGTGATGTCGCCGGAGGAGGCGCTCCAGCTCTTCACGAAGATCGTGGGCGCGGAGAGGGTGGCCTCGGAACGGGAAGCGGCCCTGGACGTGGTCGCCGCCTGCGGCT
The DNA here is from genome assembly GCF_045162695.1 of Streptomyces sp. NBC_01003. Classification (NCBI taxonomy): domain Bacteria; kingdom Bacillati; phylum Actinomycetota; class Actinomycetes; order Kitasatosporales; family Streptomycetaceae; genus Streptomyces; species Streptomyces sp. NBC_01003. The sequence continues at coordinate 5,785,557 of NZ_CP108707.1, read as the reverse complement.
TCCTCCCCTTGGCGATCCGCATCGCGGCGTCGCGCCTGGCGGCCCGCCGCACATGGACGGTCTCGGTCCTCGCGGCGAAGCTCGCGGACGAGCGCCGCCGCCTCGACGAACTCCAGGCGGGCGACCTGGCGGTCAAGGCGACGTTCGAACTGGGCTACGGCCAACTGGAGCCGGCCCAGGCCCGCGCCTTCCGGTTGCTGGGTCTCGCGGACGGCCCGGACATCTCCCTGGCGGCGGCAGCGGCGGTGCTGGACCTGCCGGTCGAGTCGACCGAGGACCTCCTGGAGTCACTGGTCGACACCTCATTGCTGGAATCCGCCGCACCCGGCCGCTACCGCTACCACGACCTGGTCCGGCTCTACGCGCGTGCGTGCGCGGAACGGGATGAACTGCCGCCGGAGGAGCGGGGGGCGGCTATGTCTCGGTTGCTGGACTTTTATCTGGCTACGGCGGCCAGGGTTTATGCGATAGAGCGGCCGGGGGATCGCCTGGTGGATCACTTGGAGGCGACGCAGTACGCGGGGCTGCGGTTCACCGAAGGGGCCGCTGCTTTGGATTGGCTCTATACCGAGGCTGCCGCTCTGCTGGCCTGCGTGCGACAGGCCGCGGGCACGGACCGGTTGCGGCGGGCCGTGGATCTGCTGTGGGCGGCGAAAGACCTGACCGAATCGGGGGCCAACTCCCACCAGTACGAGACGACGGCCAGAGCGATGTGTGGTGCCACGCGCTCTGCGGGAGACGCTCGCGCCGAGGGCAGGGCGCGGACGACACTCACCAACGTCCTCCTTGTCTCTGGACGTATCCAGCAGGCAGCGGAGCAGGCACAGCTCGCCATGGAGTACGCAACCAGCGCGGAAGACACGACCGCGATCAGCTGGGTGGCCAATGACCGGGGCCTCGTCTCGCTGCACCAGCACCAGTACGCGGACGGGAAGGCCTGTTTCGACCAGGCAATCGAGGGCCACCGCGCGGCGAGCAACAGACTCGGCGAAGCTGTCACGCTGGCCAATCTCTCGCGCGCCTATCTCGGTATGGGCGACGTCGCGAGGGCGGTCGAGATCGCCCAGCACTCTCTGGCAGTACACGCCGAGCTGGGCAAGCCGATGCGTCGTGCCAGTGGGCACTACGCCCTCGGCGTGGCCCTGACTCACGCCGGCCGTCACGCCGAGGCTCTCGGCCAGTTCTCCGACGCTCTGGGCATCTTTACCGAGCATCGCCAGCGTCTTTGGGAGGGGGCAACCCACTTCCGGATCGCCGCTGCACACCTCGCCGCCCAGCACCCGCCACAAGCAGCTCAGCACGCCGAACAAGCCCTCGCCCTGGGTTGTATTGGTGGTGACCGAATGCGGGGCAATGTCCTGACACTCCTGGGACGGGCGCTCTCTGCCCTGGGGCAGGCAGACCGGGCGCGGGTCTGCTGGCAGGAGGCACTCGGTCTCTACGAACAGAACGGGGCCCCCGAAGCCGATGAGGCACGCAACTTGCTCAGGCCCGCCACGGCAGCGTGAATGACGGCACTGACATGGGTCAGTTGCGGGCGTTCAGCATTCGTTTATCGCTGCCCGGCACTCTCATACGTGTCACACCGTCGCGTCGGGGGGCAGACGGTCTGGCCAGGAGCCCAGCCAGCTAGTGTGTGCGGCTCCGAAACGCCCGTCCAGCGGCCCTCGGGGGAGCTTCTGGGCGGGCGTTCCTCACTCGTCGAAACAGCAGAGGACAGAAGCTCATGACTGAGAAGAAGAAGGACCCGCAGTTCACGACGCAGGACAACTCCATGCCGGCGCCGCCCAAGGACGAGACCATCACCACGATGGACAACTCCATGCCTGCGCCGCCCAAGGACGAGACCATCACCACGATGGACAACTCCATGCCTGCGCCGCCCAAGGACGCCTAAGACTTTCTTCCCGACGGGGATCGGCCGCGGCGGCGCGGAGGGGGAGCCGTCGCGGCCGAGTCATGTCCGGGCGAGGCGACTCGCTCAGGCCAAGCCGGTCAACCGGCGCACATGGATTCCGTCGGGCGGTAGTGGCGGTAGTAGGGGCGGGTCAGCGGCTCGTCGGACACATCGACTCGGTAGTCCGCCGCCGCCTCGCGAGCGTACGGGCTGCGGGGCCGCGCACGCGGGGGCGGCGGCGCGACCGGCACCGGCCTCGCCGCCGGGACGGCCCGGCGTCGGGTGCCCCCGCCCGGCAACAGCCACGCAAGCACCCGCCCCAGCAGCGCGAGCAGCACTACTCCTCCCCCGCTTCGACCTCACACCACACCGTCTTCGACGCCGCGCCCTGTTCCACGCCCCACCGCAGTGCCACCGCATCCAGCAGTACGAGGCCCCGCCCCGACTCGTCCTCCCCCGTCGCGCGCAGCAGCACGGGGAGGACGCGCGGGTCGGGATCCGTGACCTCGACCCGGACCCCGGCTCCCTGCACCCGCGCCACCCGCACCCGAACCGGCGTCCCCTCCCCCACATGCCGGATCACGTTCCCCAGCAACTCGCTCACACAGAGCTGCACTTCGGAGCAGGCCGCACCCAAGTGCCCGCGCACCGCTCTGCGCAGCTCAGGCACGGCCTTCGGGACGGCGAGCAGCTCGACGGCCAGTTCGGGCGGGCTCACTACCTTCGCGCCGGCAGCGGTGGGGGTTTGGTGGTGCATGCGTACGCCTTCCCGTCGAGTGCACTCCGTGACGAATCAGTCACACAGTGACGGTGGGCGGCGTAGCGTGAAAGGGGTTTGGGTTACGCAGAGCAACTGGCAAACGGTGGTGGTGAGTTGTGTCCTCCCGCAAGAATCCCGACGCTTCGGCGAACGTCCCCTCCTTCTACGGCGCCGAATTGCGCTTCAAGAGGGAACTCGCGGAGCTCACCCTCGAACAACTGGCAGAGGGAAGCTTCCGTGGGGTTCCGTTCCTCAGTCAGATCGAGCGCGGCGAGCGCCGTATGCCCCTGGACCTGGCCAGGCACGTGGACGAGAAGCTCGGTACCGACGGCTTTTTCCAACGGCGTTGTGAAGATGCACGCAAGGCGCGGCAGTCGGGTCACGCGGAGTACTTCGCGGATGTCGCCGAGATGGAACAGCACGCGGAGACCATCGAGGACTGGGCGCCGATGATCGTGCCTGGGTTGCTTCAGACGGCGGCGTACGCGCGCGCGATCGTGCAGGCGGCCATGCCCCGGGCCAGGGGCGAAGAGGTCGAAGAGAAGGTGGCGGCCCGCATGGCGCGGGCAGGGCTCTTCGACTCCGAGAACCCCCCTTCGTTCTGGGCGATCCTCGACGAATCTCTGATCCGTCGCCGTGTCCTCCCAGGCGACGAGATGGCCGAACTACTGGATCACATCGCGGAAGTGGTCCACGCAAGCCGCTCCATTTTGCAGATCGTTCCGGAAACCGCCGCAGCCCATCCGTTCATGATGGGCATGACCCGGATCATGACCTTCTCGGATGCGCCACCGGTGGTGTACGCGGAGAGCCTGCACAGTGGCCAACTCATCGATTATCCGGCCCTCGTGAAGCAGTACCGGGAGTCGTACGATCTGCTCAGGGCCGCCGCACTGCCGCCAGAGGCGACCCTGGCCCTGATCCAGGCAGCGGCAGAGGACTATCGAAATGGCAAGCACTGAGATCGACTTGAGCGCCGCCCGCTGGCGTAAGAGCAGCTACAGCAACGGAACGGGCGGCGAATGCGTCGAGATCGCCGAGGCCTTCCCCGGCGCCGCCCACTGGACGAAGAGCACCTACAGCAACGGCGACGGCGGGCTCTGCGTCGAGGTAGCCCAAGGCCACCCCGCCCTCGTCCCCGTCCGGGACTCCAAAACCGCCCCCTCCGGCGGCCCCGTCCTCCTCTTCCGTACCCCCGCCTGGGCAGCCTTCGTAGCCGACCTGAAGCGCTGACCCTCAGCGAGAGAGCAGTGATCGGCAGATCCCGGCCACCCAGCCCTTGCCACAGCGCCCCCTCCCTGACCCATATCCGCCAATACCCGCCCGCCCCCGCTGTCCCCTCTGACCCATCAAGGTGCCGGTGCGCGGCAGGCGATGCGTCGGGCTGCGCGTCCGGGGCAGATGGCCGCAACGGCTCACTGACGTCCCGCTTCAGCGGGTTAACCGGTGGATCGAGTCTTGGCCGGCCTTGTAGGTTCCCGACGTGAGCGATGACGGCAAGACTCGTATCCGATGCGCGGCGGAGGCGGATGCAGGCGTGATCGCCCGCATCCACATGACCTCTCGGTCGGCGACCATGCCCTATCTGCCCCCGCAGAAGCGGAATCACGAGCAGGTGACCCGATGGGTCCGGGACATCCTGCTCAAGCAATGTCGTACCTGGGTCGCGGTGCGTGACGCGGAGATCGCCGGCTATGCGGCTCTTGACGGTGACGTGCTCGAAGACCTCTATCTGCGTCCGGACGTCCGTCGGCAGGGAATCGGCACGCTACTGCTCGATGAGGTGAGGCGGCACAGTCCTGAGGGGGTGTCCCTGCACGTCTTTCAGCAGAACACCGATGCCCGCGCCTTCTACGAGCGCCACGGTTTCACCGTCCTCGACACCAGCGATGGTGATCGCAATATGGAGAACCTGCCCGACATGACGCTTCGCTGGACACCGGACAGCGCGCGGTAGCCGGCCGTGCCGCTCAGGGGCCGAAGACTCAGGCGGCGTTACCCGGGTCTGCCTTGTTGTTCGCTGCCCAGCGCAGGATGCGCCAGTTCTCCATCACCGGGACTCTGCTGCCGCCCGCCGGAGCGAGCGGCGGCAGCAGCACACGACCTCACCGGCCCCGCAACTCCCCCTTCACCACCTTCCCGCTCGCGTTGCGCGGGAGTTCGGGCAGGAATTCCACCGCTCGCGGCACTTTGTAGTTCGCCATCTCGCGGCGGGACCAGGCGATCAGGTCGTCGGCCGTGAGGACGGAACCCGGGCGCCGTACGACGTACGCCTTGCCGACCTCCCCGAGCCGGCCGTCCGGGACGCCGATCACGGCGACGTCGGCCACGTGCGGGTGGAGGCCGAGGAGCTGTTCTATCTCGGCCGGGTACGCGTTGAAGCCGCCGACGATGAACATGTCCTTGATGCGGTCGGTGATACGAAGATTTCCGGAGTCGGACAGCACGCCCACGTCGCCCGTCCGCAGCCAGCCGTCCTCCGTGAACGCCTCGCGCGTCGAGACCTCGTCCTCGAAGTAGCCGCTCATGACGTTGAAGCCGCGGACCAGGACCTCGCCGGGTTCGCCGGGGCCGGGCGAGTCGACGCGTACCTCCGTGTCGGGTATCGCCCGGCCGGACGTCGACGCGATCACCGACGCCTCGTCGCCGCGGCGGCACATCGTCACGATGCCGCTCGCCTCGGAGAGGCCGTATGCGGTGAGGACGGTGTCGATGTGGAGTTCGGAGCGGAGGCGCTCGACGAGTTGGAGGGGGACCACCGCCGCGCCCGTCACCACGAGTCGTAGCGCCGACAGGTCGTGGGAGGTGCGGTTCGGGTGGTCCAGGAGTGACTGGTGGAGCGTGGGCGGGCCGGGGAGTACGGAGATGCGCTCGGCGGCGATGTTGGCGAGGACCGTGTCCACGTTGAAGACGGGCTGCGGGACCATCGTCGCGCCGCGCATCAGGCAGGCGATGATGCCCGCCTTGTAGCCGAAGGTGTGGAAGAACGGGTTCACGATGAGGTAGCGGTCGCCTTCGCGGAGGCCGGCCAGATCGGACCAGATCGCATAGCCGCGCAGGGTCTGGGCGTGGGTGATCACCGCGCCCTTGGGGCGGCCCGTGGTGCCCGAGGTGAAGATGATGTCGGAGGGCGAGGAAGGGGCGATCGCCGCCGCGCGGGACCGGACCGTCTCGCCTGCGATTCCCTCGCCGCCCGCCAGGAAGTCCTTCCAGGTCCGCCACACGCGTGGGTCCTCTTCGGCGGGCGAGGTGTCGGGGGCCGTGTCGGCGAGGACCACCACCTGTTCCAGAGACGGGAGTTCGGCGTTCGCCCGGCGCAGGGACGCCACGTACGACGTGCCGAGGAACGTGCCCGTCACGAACAGGAGCTTCGCGCGGGAGCGGGCCAGGATGTAGGCCGCCTCCGCGCCTTTGAAGCGCGTGTTGAGGGGGACGAGGACGGCGCCCGCGGTCACCGCACCCAGGGCGGAGACGATCCAGTCGAGGGTGTTGGGCGCCCAGACCGCGACCCGGTCGCCGGGTTCGACGCCGCTCGCGATGCACGCGGCGGCGGCTCGTTCGACGCGGTCGCCGAGTTCCGCGTACGAGATGCGTGTACGGCCCTCGACGACGGCCTCACGCTCCCCGTACCGTTCGGCTGCCGCACGCACCAGTTGGGGAACGGTGCCCCACTCCAGGTCCCCGCGCATCGCACGACCTCCACACCCGTAGCCGACCCGTAGCTGACTATCCGTCAGATTAACGGTAGCCTGACGCGCTGTCAGCAGACGGGACGATCGTGGTGGCATCACGACGCGCGGAGGTGGCTTGCGATGGCGGGGCTCAAGGACGCGACGGCCATAGTGGGGATCGGGCAGACGCCCTTCGGCAAACAACTCCCGGAGAGCGAGAAGACGTTGGCGTGCCGGGCGATTCTCGCCGCGCTCGACGATGCCGGGATCGCGCCGTCCGAGGTCGACGCCTTCGCCTCGTACACGATGGAGGAGACCGACGAGGTCGAGGTCGCCAAGGCCGTCGGTGCGGGGGACGTGACCTTCTTCAGCAAGGTCGGATTCGGGGGCGGCGGATCGTGCGCGACCGTCGCGCACCTGGCCGCCGCCGTCGCCACGGGGCAGGCGAGTGTCGGGGTCGCCTGGCGCTCGCGCAAGCGGGGGTCGGGGCCGCGCCCGTGGAAGAACACGGCGGTCCAGCTGCCGACGCCGGCGCAGTGGACCCGCCCGTACGGGCTGCTGCGCCCCGCCGACGAGATAGCGATGCTCGCGCGGCGCTACATGCACGAGTACGGGGCGACCAGGGACCACCTCTTCAACGTCGCGCTCGCCTGCCGCAACCGCGCCAACCAGAACCCGGCCGCGATGATGTACGAGCGGCCACTGACGCGCGACATGTATATGACGGCCCGCATGATCAGCGAGCCTCTCTGCCTCTTCGACAACTGCCTCGAGACGGACGGCGCGTTGGCGTGCGTCATCGTCTCCGCCGAGCGGGCGCGCGACTGCCGCCAGAAGCCGGTGTACGTGCACTCGGTCGCGCAGGGGCTGCCGTCCCAGCACCACGGGATGGTCAACTACTGGAACGACGATCCACTGACGGGTCCGGCCTGGACCGCCGCCCGACACCTGTGGAAGCAGGCCGACTTCGGGCCGGAGGACGTGGACGTCGCCCAGATCTACGACGCGTTCACGCCACTGATCCCGCTGTCCCTGGAGGGGTACGGGTTCTGCGGGCGGGGCGAGGGCGGGGCGTTCACGGAGGGCGGGGCGCTGGAGATCGGCGGACGCCTGCCGCTGAACACGGGCGGCGGCGGCCTCAGCGAGGCGTACGTCCACGGCTTCAACCTGATCAACGAAGGCGTGAAACAGCTACGCGGCATCAGCACGGCACAGGTACCGGGCGCGGGGACATGCCTGGTGACGGCGGGCGAGGGGGTACCTACGTCGGCATTGCTGCTGCGGGGGGCGTGAGGAGCGGGCGGTGGAGAGGCGGGCGGTGGAGGGGCGGGAGCCCTGACCGCCCCTCCCCTCACGGAGTCGGACTGACAACTGACAAAAAGGGAAGTTGGATTGACCAATGACAGAATCTGAAATCTGTTATCTGTCACCTGTCATCGATGACGACGGTGCACCCTTCTGGCACTACGCCGCCCAATCCCAGCTCCGCATCCAGTCCTGCGCCTCCCCCACCTGCGGTGAGCTGCGGTTTCCGCCTCGTCCGTGCTGCCCGCACTGCGGGTCGTTCGAGAGTGAGTGGCGGCTCATGAGCGGGCGCGGGCGGATCTGGTCCTACGTCGTTCCGCATCCGCCGCTGCTGCCCGCGTACGCCGCCGTCGCCCCGTACAACGCGATCATCGTCGAGCTGGCCGACGCCCCGCGGATCCGGCTCGTCGGGAATCTGGTGGCCTCCGCCGACGCGGCCCTGAACTCCGTCGACCCCGCGCGGCTGCGCATCGGCGCCAAGGTGCAGGTCGTCTTCACCGACGTCGACGGTGTGACGATGCCGCGCTGGGTTCTGGAGCGGCCGTGAGCGTGCGCGTCGAGACCGACAAGGAGAGCGGGGTCGCGGTCGTCACCCTCGACCGGCCCGAGCGTCACAACGCGATCGACCTGGCGACCGCCGATGAACTCGCCGCTGTGTGGCGGGGGTTCAGGTTCGACGACTCCGTGCGCGCCGTCGTCGTCACCGGCGCCGGTGAGCGGGCCTTCTGTACAGGGATCGACCGCGACGCCGATGTGCCGCAGCCGCAGTCCCCGTACAGCATCGACGATCCGCTCGTCGCGGTCGGGCCGAAGGCCAATGACCTGTGGAAGCCCGTCGTCGCCGCCGTCAATGGCATGGCGTGCGGCGGGGCGTTCTATCTCATCGGCCAGAGCGAGTTCGTCGTGGCCGACGAGAGCGCCACCTTCTTCGACCCGCATACGACCTACGGCATGGTCAGCGCCTACGAGACCATCCACCTCGCCCAGCGCATGCCGTTCGGCGAGGTGGCTCGGATGGCGCTCATGGGGACCGCCGAGCGGATCTCGGCCCGGCGTGCTCACGAGACCGGGCTCGTGTCCGAACTCACCGAGCCCGGCGGTGCGTTGGCGGCATCGGTACGCTGCGCCGAGACGATCGCGTCGTATCCGACCGAGGCCGTGCAGGGCACGGTGCGGGCGGTGTGGGCGGCCAAGGAGGCGGCGCGCACGCAGGCCCTCGCGCACGCGCCGCAGCTGATCGCCCTGGGAAATCTGCCTCCGGAGCGGCAGGCGGAGCTGTTCGCCACAAGGCGCTCGGGCGACTTCCGGGTGCGGTGAGCAAGTGAGCGGGTGACCAACGAGGTCAGACCGTGGTCGCCCACGGGTTAGCGCACTTGCTCACCTTCGACGCCTTGCTCGGAACCGTCATCCTGAGCGTGACGGTCTTGGTCTCGCCCGCGTCGAGGGTCACGCTCTCGTCGACGTTCTCGACGAGGTTGCCGCGGGCGTCCAGGAGCTCGACCGAGATGCCGAAGTCGTACGTGCTCGCCTTAAGGGAGGTGACGCGCACGCTCACTGTCGAGTCGGCCTTCCTCGAGGCGCGGCTCCGCTTGCCGGCCCTGCGGTCGGGTCCGGCGCAGTCCACGATCACGAACGTGGCGTCACCGGTGTTGGCGGCCGTGGACGTCGGGGTCGGCGTGGTGTCGCTCCCGCCCGACGACCCGTACGAGTCGTCGTCGTAGTCGTCATCGTCGTAGTCGCTGTGGTGTGAACCGTTGTAGCCGCCGCCGTGGTTCTGCTTCGAGCTGGAGCAGCCGCCTCCGCTGCTACTGCTGCTGCTGTGCCCCCTGCTCTTGCCCGAACCGTGCCCGCGGCCCGTCGAGAATCCGGTCAGTGCGAGTACGACCACGGCCGCCACTGCCGTGAGCTTCAGTCCTCGTCGCAACATCCTTCTGCTCCCCCGAAAATATGGTGATCCGTGCGTTCCTTTTGGCGACCCGACACCGTAGCAGCGCCGCGTGGCGAGGGGTGTGCTCCCGGCGTAGCGTCGGGACCGAGAGCCGAACCTGGCCGCACTCAGGAGGCTGCGCATGGTCCGCAACGTCCTTGGGGCGATCCTCGCTCTCCTCGGAGCGACGGCCGCCGTTTCCAGCCCCTTCCGTGCGTGGTACGACGGCCGTCACGGGCGCTACTACCGCCTCGGTGACCTGTTCACGGGTGCCGGAGTGACGGACGCGCGTGCGGAGTTGTTCGGTTCCCTCTTCCTGCCGTTCGTGGTGGCCGCCGCCGCGACGCTGATCGGTGTCGTGCTGCGGTCGCGGCTGCTCGTCGCGTTCGCGGGCGTGGTGGTGCTCGCGTTCACCGTGCTGTGGATAGTGCGGGTGGGGCAGGCGGAGGGGCAGATGGTGGTGGCCGGTGACGGCTCCGGGCTCGGTCTGGGGGTGGCCGGCGCCGCCGTCGGCGGTGTACTGCTGCTGCTCGGCGCGGCCGTGATGAGCGGGCGGCAGAAGCGGCTCCCCGAGGACGCGGACCAGGGGTACGCCGGTGACACCGGCCCGGAGCCCACGCACTTCACCGACCCCGTCCCGCCGCCGGCACCCACGCTCGACGGTCCCCAGCACACGCTGGAGGGCCCGATGCAGCCGTACGCCGAGCAGCCCCCGTATCCGGATCCCCCTTACGAGGAGCCCCCTTACGAGGACGAGCGGTACGAGGAGGAGCGGCGGCACGACGAGACGGCGCCGTACGAGCAGCCGTACGAGCAGCCTCGCGACAGGCCGACCGAGCCGTACGAGCAGCCGGGTGAGCAGCCTGGCCGGCACCCGGGTGACAGGCCGACCGACAAGCCCTAGGGGCTTTCGTTTGGATCAGGCCGGATCAGGGAGCGGGGTCATGGGGGTCCCCCCTGCTCGAGCGCAGCCGAGAGCTTGGGGGAGTCGGGGACCGACGACAACGCCGCGAGGTGCGGTGCCAGACCCCGCGAGCCCGGCGTGATCCAAACGAGAGGCCCTAGCGTGCCGAGGCCGTCCCCGTGCCCTTTTCCGCGTCCAGTGCGTACACGCAACGGTCCTTGCTGCACGCGTACACCACGCCGTCCTTGACCACGGGTGCGCCGGTGATCTCGCCGCCCGTGGCGAGCTTCCAGCGGAGACGGCCGTCGTCGGCCTTGAGGGTGTAGAGGAGGTGGTCGGTGGCGCCGAAGTGGATGCGGTTGTCGGCGACGACGGGTGAGCCGACGACCTCGCCGCCCGCCTGGAAGCGCCACTTGGGCGTGCCGGTGACGGCGTCGAGGGTGTAGAGGCCCTGGCCGCTGCCGACGTGGACGTGGCCGTGCGAGACGAGGACCGGCTCGATGGACGAGGGGCGGGGTTCCGTCGCGATGCGCCAGCGGTCGCGGCCGTCGGTGGCGTCGAGGGCGTAGACGGTGCCGAGGTGGTCGGCGAGGTAGACACCGCCGCCGGTGACGGCCGGGCCGGGGGCGAAGGCGGGCGGACAGAGGAACACGGCGGGCGCCTCGAAGTGCCAGCGGACGTGGCCGCTCGCGACGTCGACGGCCAGGACGCGGGTGCCGGCGGCCACGTAGACGTAGCCGTCGGAGGCCTGGGTGAGGCGGACGGGGACGCCGCCGCAGGAGGCCGCGTCGCCGATCGGGTACGACCAGCGCTCCTCGCCGGTCCGGGCCTCCAGCGCGCGGAGCCGGGCGTCCTTCCAGACGTAGACGGTGCCGTCGTGGATGACGGGTCCGGCCTCGGGGGACTCGAAGTCGGTCTGGGCGCCGGTGATCTCCCACAGCTTGTCGCCGTTGACGGCTTCCCAGGCCTGTACGCCGCCGCCGCGGGTGCCGGTGACGACGGTGCCGCGGTCGGCCTTGAGGGAGTACACCCAGGCGTCGGTCTGCAGCCGCCACAGGTCGTGTCCCTCGCGGGCGTCGAGCGCGTAGAGGGTGGGGCCGTCGGAGGCGTGGATACGGCCGTCGGCCACGGCCATGGACCAGGCGACGTCGCGCGTCTTGAAGCGGCGGCGGCCGGTGGACACGTCGAGTGCGTGTACCTCGAAAGAGGTCACGTAGACGAGGTCGCCGGCCACGGACGGGGTGCCCCACACGTCGTTCGACATGCGGAAGCGCCAGGGCCGCCAGGCGGCGCCCGCCTCGGGGGCCGGGGCAGGGATCACGGGATCGGGGGCGCCGTTGACGCCTGGTTTGGGGCGGGACCAGGACGCGGCGAGGCCCGCGTCGGCGGGCGGTGCCTTCACCGCGGCGGCGCGGGCGTCGGCGACGCGCGGGCCGGGGCCGATCGGGACCTGCGCCCCGGCCAGGCGGACGGGCCCGGCGTCGGGTGCGAGGCCCGAGGTGGCGGCGACGGGTGGGGGTACGGGCGTGGGGCGCCAGCCGCCGGTGCCGGGGGCGTGGGACGGGGGCGGGCCGGGGGGCTGGGCAGGCATGGCCGGCATGGGGCCGGGCGAGCCGCCGTGCACGCCCCGTCCGCCGCTGCCGCCGCGGCCGGGACCGCTGCTCTTGACCGGGGGCCGTCCGCCCCTGCGTTCCTCGATGAGCGCGACGGAGCGCTCGGGGAGCCAGGCAGACGCGGTGCCGCTGTCGTCGCTGCCGGAGCCGAAGAGGTGCGGGGCGAGCTGGGCCTGGAGGTCCGCGGGCGAGGGCCGCAGCGGTGCCTCCATCTTCATGCAGGACTCGATGAGCGGCCGCAGCTCGGCGGGCAGTCCTTCGATGTCGGGGCCTTCGCGCAGCAGCATGAAGACGGTCTCGACGGGGTTGGCGCCGTGGAAGGGGGCGTGTCCGGTGGCGGCGAAGACGAGGGTGGAGCCGAGGGAGAAGACGTCGGAGGCCCCGGTGACGCTCCGGGAGTCCTTGGCCTGCTCGGGCGACATGTAGGCGGGGGTGCCGACGGCGACGTTCGTCATGGTCAGGCGGGTGTTGGAGACGCCGGACGCGATGCCGAAGTCGATGACGCGGGGGCCGTCCTCGACGACGAGCACGTTCGACGGCTTCAGGTCGCGGTGGACGAGGCCCGCGCCGTGGATGGACTGGAGGGCCTCGGCGATTCCGGCGGCGAGCCAGCGCACCGCCTGGGCCGGCAGCGGCCCGCACTCGTTCACTATTTCTTCGAGGGAAGGCGCGGGGACGTAGGCGGTGGCGAGCCACGGCACGGCGGCGCGCGGGTCGGCGTCGACGACGGCTGCCGTGTAGAAGCCGGATACGGCGCGGGCCGCCTCGACCTCGCGGGTGAAGCGGACGCGGAAGAGCTGGTCCTCGGCGAGTTCGGTCCGCACGGTCTTGATCGCCACGCGCCGGCCGGATGCCGAGCGCGCGAGATAGACGAGTCCCATGCCACCGGCGCCGAGCCGTCCCAGGACCTCGAACGGGCCGATCCGCCTCGGATCGTGCTGCGTCAGCTGATCCACCACTTGCCTGCCTCCCCGTACGGGACCGGGTCGCTGTGCACAGTCCCCGGTCAGCGTCTCACCACCGAAGCGCTACGGCGGCACGCACCCCGATTCTTCCTGTACGGGCCTCCGGTTGCGAACCCGGGGGCAAATCGGGGTGTCACGGGAGAGGTGCCGCATTACGGGTGGATTCCGCGAGGGAGGAAGAGGAGCGGGAGGGAGTGGGAGGGGCGCGGAGGGACCCGTTCAGCCTTGGTGGAGGGCGAAGGCGGCGCCCTGGTTGTCGGTGAGGACGGCCACGCGTCCGTACGCGGTGTCGAACGGTTCTTCCTCTACGCGGCCGCCGAGGCGGGTGGCGGCGTCGGCCGTGGCCTCGCAGTCGGTGACGGCGAAGTGGACGAGGAAGTGGGCGGGGGCGTCGCCAGTGGCGATGGATGAGCCGAGGTCGGTGGCGCCGTGGCCCAGGACCGACGCGTAGAAGGGGGCGACGGTCGCCCTGTCGCGCGCGTGGAGCTCGGTCCGGCGGAACGTGCCGGGTTCCCCCTGCACCTCGAAGCCGATGTGGGTGCCGGGCTGCCAGAGACCGAAGACGGTGCCTTCGGGGTCGGCCGCGAGCGCCATCGTGCCGAAGGGGCCGATGGAGAGGGGTTCGACGAGCAGCCGCCCGCCGGCGTCCCGCACGGCGGAGGCGAGCGTCTCCGCGTCGCGGGCCTTGAAGTAGACGGTCCAGCCGGTGGGCGTGCGGCCGTCGCGGTCCGGGGCGAGGGCGGCGACGCTCCTGCCGCCGCTGTAGGCCTGCGTGTAGTAGCCGTACTCCGCGCCCGCGCCCTCGTCGAAGGTCCAGCCGAAGAGGTCGCCGTAGAAGCGCTTGCCCGACTCCACGTCGGGGAGCGCGGCGTCGGCCCAGCAGGGGGCGCCCTCGGCGAACTCCATCGGCCTGCGTCCTTCCTGTTCACCTGCCGTACGCAGGTGTGCCGTACGTCACTATGGGGACGGGTGTCCCCTGGGTGGCAGGGTGCCGCGTCCGCGGGCCGGCGACACGTTCAATTCGAACACTTGGCCAATTTTATCCACGGAGTTTTCCACAGGCTGTTGATAACGTGTGCGATCCCACCGGCCCCCACATGCGCAAAAGCCCCGGGCGGCCCCTCATCAACCCATGTGCCGGAGCCCCCAACCCCATTTGCAGTCGGCCGAATCGCGCTCCGATCACCCCTCGGTAAGCTGACGGCATGACAGGACAAGTACGTACCGTCGACGGCCGAGTGGCCGGACGGCGTGGTCAGGCGACGCGTCAGAAGCTGCTGGAGTGCCTCGGCGAGATGCTCAGCTCCTCGCCCTACCGGGACGTCAAAGTCATTGATGTGGCCCGGAAGGCAGGCACCTCACCGGCGACCTTCTACCAGTACTTCCCGGACGTCGAGGGTGCCGTCCTGGAGATTGCCGAGCAAATGGCCACGGAGGGCGCCGGGTTGACCCAGCTCCTCGAGGGCCGCTCGTGGGTCGGCAAGGCCGGCTGGCAGACCTCGCAGGAACTCGTGGACGGGTTCCTCGAGTTCTGGCGAAAGAACGATGCGATCCTGCGCGTCGTCGACCTCGGCGCGGCCGAGGGCGACAAGCGCTTCTACAAGATCCGCATGAAGATCCTGAACTCCGTGAACAACTCCCTTACGGATACGGTCAAGGAGCTCCAGGCCAAGGGCAAGGTCGACAAGGACGTGAGCCCCGCCGCGATGGCCGGTTCGCTCGTCGCGATGCTCGCGGCAGTGGCCTCCCATCAGAAGGGCTTCCAGACCTGGGGCGTCAAGCAGGCCGAACTCAAGCCCAATCTGGCCCTGTTGGTGCATCTGGGCGTCACCGGCAAGAAGCCGACGAAGTAACCCCGAAGCGGTCCTTCGGGTTTCCCGGTCCTGTCGAGCAGCGGCGGTTCGCGTCTCACGTGAGCCGCCGCTGTTGCAGTTCCTGCCGCTGGTCCGCCCTATCGGCGCACCAGCCGGAAGAGCCTGATCTCCCGCTCCACCCTCGCCTGGTACTTCGCGTACGGCGGCCAGAACGTGAGCACCGCCGCCCAGGCCTGTGCCCGCTCGCCGGAGTCGAGCAGCCGCGCGGTGACCGGGATGTCCTCGCCCTTCCAGTTGATGTCGGCGTCCGGGTGGGCCATCAGGTTCGCCGTCCACGCGGGGTGTCCCGGGCGGCCGAAATTGGACCCGATCAGCAGCCAGGTGCCCGCCTCGCCCTCAGGCATGCAGGCGAGTGGCGTACGCCGTGGCAGTCCGCTCTTCGCGCCGCGCGCGGTCAGGATGACCCCCGGCAGCATCTGGGCGCTGAGCAGCACCTTTCCCCGGGTGAGCCGGTGCACGGTGCGGTCCATCGCGGGGATGAAGTGGGGGGCCACGCGGGCGAAGGCGCGGGTCGACGAGACCTTCTGCAGCAGTCTTGCTCCGGGTGGTGCCATCAGGCGGTCGCCTCCTGGCGGGTGAAGAGCTCGGCGGATTCCGCGGCGCGTGCGCGCAGCAGGTGGACGGGGCCGAAGAGGAGTTCGTCGCCGGTCGCGCGCTTGAGGTAGAGGTGGGCGTCATGCTCCCAGGTGAAGCCGATGCCGCCGTGCAGCTGGACGGCCTCGGACGCTGCGGTGCGCAGCGCTTCCAGGGCCTGGGCGAGAGCGAGACCGCCCGTCCGTTCGCCGCTCCCGGAGCCCGCCGCCCAGGCCGCGTAGTACGCCGCGGAGCGCGCCGCCTGCACCTGGACGTAGACGTCCGCGAGGCGGTGCTTGACCGCCTGGAAGGAGCCGATGGGCCGCCCGAACTGCTCGCGCTGGCGCACATGCTCGACGGTCCGTTCCAGGGCGCGCTCGGCGGCGCCGACGGCTTCCGCGGCCAGTACGGTCGCGGCCGCGTCGCCCATGGCGGAGAGGACGCCGGCCACCTCGCCGCCCCCGCCCTCTCCTGAGCCGAGCAACTCGGCTGCCACGTCCCGTAGTTCGACCCGGGCGCGGGGGCGTGTCTCGTCGAGGGACGTCTGGCGGGTCCTGACGACTCCCTCCGCGTCGCCGTCCACGAGGAAGAGCAGGGTGCGTGAGCGGGCGAAGCCGCCGGTGTGCGCGGCGACGATCAGGAGGCCGGCGCTGTGTCCGTCGAGGACCTGGTCGGCCTGCCCGTACAGCCTCCAGCCACCGTCATGGCGGTCGTCCTGCCTGGCCTGGACGCCGCCCGCGCGGCCACCGCCGGACCAGTCGCCGCGATTGTCGCCGGTCAGGCCCAGCGCGGTGGCGAGGCCCTCGCCGGGTACGGCGAGGGTGGCGGTCAGGGCGCCCGAGGCGATGCGGGGCAGCAGTTCGGCGCGCTGGGCCTCGGTGCCGAGGGCGAGGACGAGCGGGGCGGCGAGCGCCGCCGTGGCCAGGAGCGGAGTGGGGGCCAGTGCGCGGCCCGACTCCTCGCAGGCCAGGGCCAGTTCGGTGGTCCCGCAGCCGACTCCGCCGTATTGCTCGGGGAGGGCCAGGCCGGGCAGGCCCAGTTCACCGCCGAGGGCCGCCCACAGGGCCGGGTCGTAGCCGGCGGGGGTGCCGACCGCGGCCTTGACGTCCTCTGGGCCGCAGCGCTTGTTCATGAGTTCGTGCAGGGTGCGGCGGATCTCGTCCTGTTCCGCGGTGAAGGCGGCGTCCATACGGGCTCCTCCCCGGGGTCCGGCGACCCCGGACCCCCTGTTCTGACGGGGCGTCATGTTAGGGCGGCGGGGACGGGATGCACAGAGATATGCGCAGAGGTATGTACAGCGGTATGCACAGACGTAAGTGCAGAGGTGTGCGCGGGCGTACACACAGAGAGACCCTCTGGCGGATCAGTCGATCTGATGTACCGTCAGATTCATGACTGCCGCACTTCACGGTTCCCGCCGGGTCGCCATCGCCGGCATCGCCCTCTCCGACTGCGGCCGCGTGGACGAGGCCACTCCCTATGCCCTGCACGCCCAGGCCGCCCGCCGCGCCGTGGCCGACGCCGGACTCACCCCCGACGTCGTCGACGGGTTCGCCAGCGCGGGCCTCGGCATCCTCGCGCCGGTCGAGGTGGCCGAGTATCTGGGGCTCACACCCCGCTGGGTGGACTCGACTTCGGTCGGCGGCTCCACCTGGGAGGTGATGGCGGCGCACGCGGCGGACGCCATCGCCCAGGGCCATGCCCGCGCGGTCCTGCTCGTCTACGGGTCGACGGCCCGCGCCGACATCAAGGCCGGACGGCGCACGTCGAACCTGAGCTTCGGCGCCCGCGGCCCCCTCCAGTTCGAGGTGCCGTACGGGCACTCGCTGATCGCCAAGTACGCGATGGCGGCGCGGCGCCACATGCACGAGTACGGCACCACCCTTGAGCAGCTCGCCGAGGTCGCCGTGCAGGCGCGGGCGAACGCCGCGCTGAACCCGGAGGCCATGTTCCGCGACCCGGTCACCGTGGACGACGTGCTCGACGGGCCGATGATCGCGGACCCGTTCACCAAACTGCACTGCTGCATACGCTCGGACGGCGGCGCCGCCGTGCTGCTCGTCGCCGAGGACCTGCTCCCCGACTGCGCCAAGTCCCCGGTGTGGGTGCTCGGTTCGGGCGAGTACGTGTCGCACACGACGATGTCCGAGTGGGACGACTTCACCGTGTCCCCGGCGGCCGTCAGCGGAAAGCTCGCCTTCGAGCGGGCGGGCGTCACGCCCGACGAGATCGACCTCGCGGAGATCTACGACGCCTTCACGTACATGACGCTGGTGACCCTGGAGGATCTGGGGTTCTGCGCGAAGGGCGAGGGCGGACCGTTCGTGGAGAAGGGACGGCTGCTGCGGGACGGCGGGCTCCCCACGAACACGGACGGCGGTGGCCTGTCGGCCCAACACCCGGGAATGCGGGGCCTGTTCCTGCTGGTGGAAGCGGTACGACAGCTGCGGGGCGAGGCCGGGGAGCGCCAGGTGCGCAAGGAGGGCGGGCGGCTGCCGCGGCTCGCGGTGGCGTCCGGCACGGGCGGATGGTTCTGCTCATCGGGAACGGTGGTGCTCGGCACATCCTGAGGCCTAGTCCAGGAGGCCGCGTCCATAAGAAACGGGGAACCGGCACAATAAATTTGCAATTTCAATAAACCGCTCGCGAACCCGAAATCGGATCGTGAGACGCGCGCCGCGTCATAAATAACCCGGACCCTGTTATTTCGGATACACAGTTTCCGTAGGGCATGATCCTGAGTAGGGTGCTCCCCGTCGTCCGTACGGAAAAGCAGAACAGTGGCAGGGGAGCATGACCGCCGGCTCGTTCGAAGGACAGTACGTCTGGCATCCCGCCGCCGACGACCGAGAGCTGGCCAGGGCCTGCACGGACTTAAAGGCGGGCCGCTACTTCGGCGCGCACTCGGTCCTCAAGGAGACGCACGGCGACTTCGGACTGCGCGCCCACCGCTCCCTCGTCCTGGCCTCCGTCGCCGCCGACTCCGACCTCGCGGAACGCTGGCTGGAGGAGGAGCCCGGCCCCGACGCCGCCCTGCTGTGGGCGCGCGTCGCCGTGTTCCGGACCCTGCGCGCCGCCCAGTCGCACGACCGGCGCATCGGGGCGCTCGGCCGGATAGCGCTCGCCGCCTGCGACCGGGCCGCGGACCTCGCGCCCAAAGACCCCACCCCGTGGGCCGCCCGGCTCTCCATGGCCCGCCTCCAGCGGCCCCGCGACCGCGCGCCGCAGGGCCTGCTCACCGAGCCCCGCGGCCCCTGGGCTCAGTTCGAGCACGTCACGCGCCTCGACCCCTGGCACCGCGAGGCCCACCACCAGTTCCTGGCGTTCTTCTTCACCCGGCACGGCGGCACCGCGAACGCGGCCTGGGACGTGGCCGCGTATCTGAGCCAGCGCGCCCCGGCCTCGTCGCCGCTGCGCCTGCTGCCCCTGGTCACCCTCGTCGAGGGCCACAACCCGGCGCACCTCCTCGCCGAGCACACCTGGGACCAGCCGCAGTGGAAGGCGACGGCCCTCGGCGCGTACCGGAACTGGCTGCCGCAGGTGGCCGGTTACCGCTTCACGCCGGTGCTCGACCTGGCGTATCTGGCGCACGCGCTGCACATGGCGCAATGCGTCTTCGAGGCGCGGGCGGTGCTCACGGCCATGGGCCCGTACGCGTCCCGCATGCCGTGGAGCGTCTTCGGTGACCCCGGGGAACAGCTCAGCAGGGCGCGGCGCGCGTGCGGCCTGCCGGTCCCCCACGGCACCTGACCCCCACCCGCCCCACAGGTTTCGGAAATTCCCCCACACCGGAAGGCCGAGGTTGTGTCCGACCCCCTGACCAGCGCACCCACTCCCCCCACGTCCCCCACCAGATCCGGGCGGCCCGCCGCCGCGCTCGACGACGACGCGACGCTGCACGCGATGGGCTACCCGCGGAAGCTGACCCGGCGCTTCAAGGCGTTCGACAATTTCGCGATTTCCTTCACGATCATCAACATCATCTCCGGCATCTTCTCCTCCTTCGGGTTCGGAATGAACGCCGGCGGGCCGCGCATCCTCGTGTTCGGCTGGATAGCCGTCGCGGCCATGGTGCTTTTCGTCGGAGCGTCGATGGCCGAAATTGCATCGGCGTATCCGACGAGCGGGGCGCTCTATTTCTCGGCGGGAAAGCTGGCGAAACGGCACAAGGGTGCCTGGTCCTGGTACACGGGCTGGCTGAATTTCGTGGGACAGGTCGGCGGCACGGCGGCGACGGGCTACGCGGCGGCGACGTTCATCCAGGCGTTCGTCGTCATGCAGTGGCCGTCGTACCACGCGACGGCGCAGCAGACGGTCCTGATCACGGCGGTGATCCTGCTGCTCCAGGCGCTCGCCAACACGTACACGGTGCAACTGGTGGCACTGGTGAACCGGATCTCCGTGTGGTGGCTCCTCGTCGGCATGGTGATCATCGTGGTCGCGCTGATCGCCGTACCGGACCACCACCAGTCGGCGTCGGTCGTCACGCAGTTCACCAACAACACCGGCTTCTCCAACGGGATTTACGCGGCCCTGCTCGGCCTCCTCGTGACCAGCTGGACGTTCACCGGCTTCGACGGCAGCTTCCACATGTCGGAGGAGACGGTCCAGGCGACGGTCAACGCGCCCAAGGGCATCATGCGGGCGATCGGCTACTCCGCCGTCACCGGCCTGATCCTGATGCTGGCCCTCGTCTTCGCGATCGGGGACTACGCGGCGGAGGCGAGCGCGTCGGCGCCGCCCGTGCAGATCCTCATCGACGCGCTCGGCATGACGACGGCGAAGCTCCTGCTGCTGATCGTGATCGGCTCGATGCTGTTCTGCGGCCTGGCCAACATGACGAGCAACACCCGTCAGATCTTCGCCTTCTCGCGTGACGGCGCCATGCCGGGCTCCCGCTGGTGGCACTCGGTCTCGTCGCGCACGCGCACGCCCGTGAAGGCCGTGTGGCTCGCGGCGGCCTGCTCGCTGGTCCTCGTGGTGCCGGGCTGGTGGTCGCACACGGCGTTCACCGCGATCGTGAGCGTGAACGTCGTGGGTCTCTACCTCGCGTACGCCGTCCCGATCTATCTGCGCCTGCGCCACGACGACTTCCAGCAGGGGCCGTGGAACCTGGGCCGCTGGGGCAAGCCCGTCGCCGCGATCGCGGTGGTCTGGATCGTGGCGAGCAGCGTCCTGTTCATGCTGCCGCAGGCGTCCCCGATCAACGCGACGTCGTTCAACTACGCGCCGATCGCCCTGGTCGCCGTACTCGTGATCGCGACGGTGTGGTGGTTCGCGACGGCCCGCCGCCGCTTCCAGGGCCCGGTCAGCTACGGCAGCCCGGACGAGGTCGCGGCGATGGACCTCATCTGACGCGACTCATCCGACGGGACTCGCCTGTCGTACGCGTCGCCCCGCCCTCCGGACGGACCGGTCGGCGGGGCGCTCGCGTTCACCGCGAGAATCGGTGCATGCCCGAACTGCAAGAGATCCTGAAGTCCCTGCGCGTCTGGGACACCGAACTGCCCGCGTTCGACCCGTCCGCGGCCCCGTCCGCCCCGCTGCCGCTCTTCGTCGAGTGGTTCGCCGAGGCGGTGGCCGCCGGCCAGACCGAGCCGCACACCATGTCGCTGGCGACGGTGGACGGGGACGGCCTGCCCGACGTCCGTACGGTGATGCTGCACGGCGCCGACGAGGACGGCTTCCACTTCGCCTCCCACGCGGGCAGCGCCAAGGGCCGCCAGCTCACGGCGCACCCCCGGGCCGCGCTCGGCTTCTACTGGCCGTCGCAGGGCCGCCAGATCCGTGTTCGTGGTGATGTCACCACGGAGTCCCCCGAGGTGAGCCAGGCCGACCTGCACGTCCGCTCGACGGGAGCGCTGGCCGCGGCCCTGGTCGGCCACCAGAGCGACGTCCTGGGCTCACCGGAGGAGCTGGAGCGGGCGTCGGTCGCGGCCTGGGAGCGTGCTCAAGCCGACCCGAAGGCCCCCGCCCCCACGTGGACGGCGTACGCGCTGGCCCCGCGCGAGGTGGAGTTCTTCCAGGGCGACACCCGCCGCCGCCACATCCGCCTCAGGTACCGCAGCACGGAGACGGGCTGGGTACGGGAGCTGCTCTGGCCGTGACGCGGCCGGCTCACGCCACCGGCGGCTCGGGGTCCGAGGCGAGGCGGGCGTGCAGGTGCGCGTCACGGAAGGCGTCCTGCCGCCCCGCCTCGAACATCGCCCCCCGCAGCGTGCCCTCGTACCGGTATCCGCCGCGCTCGGCGACCCGGCAGGACACCTCGTGCCCGAGGGCGTGCCCCAGTTCGAGCCGGTGGAGGCCGAGTTCGCCGAACGCCAGCCGCGAAGCGAGGCTCAGCGCACGCGTCGCGACCCCGCGCCCGCGGGCCTCGGGCAGCACCCAGTAGCCGACGTGGGCGGTGCTGAACTCGGGCATGATCGCGTTGATGCCGATGTGCCCGAGCACCTCCCCCGTGCTCTCGTCGGTGACGCAGCAGGACACGGATTCGCCGCTCTTGAGCGCCTCCTCGCGTGAGCGCAGGTATGCATGGGCGCCGGCGAGGTCGTCGACCGGGGTGAGCGGGGTGTTCCAGCGCAGGAACTCGGGGTCGCCGAGGCCGCGCAGCACGGCGGCGGCGTCCCCCTCGTCCCCGGCCCGCCAGGCCCGCAGAAGCAGTCCGTGGCCACGTATCTCAGGGGTGTCGGTCATGAGCTGTCAGCCGTTCTCGGGGGCGGTGAAGGTGTGGACGGCGAAGTCCCGCACGGGACGGTAGCCGATGCGCAGGTAGAGGCCGTTGCTGGTCGCGTTGGCGAGGTCGGTGAAAAGGAGCACCTCGCTCGCGCCCGCGGCCCGCGCGGCGCGGCTGACCTCCGCGGTGACCGCTCCCGCGTACCCGCGTCCGCGCAGCTCCTTCGGTGTGTAGACGGGCGCGACCCGGACCGCTCCGGCGGCCTCGCGGGTCACCCCGGCCATGGAGACGGGCACACCGTCCTCGGTCTCCCAGAGGGTGACGCCGCCGTACGAGATCCGCTCGTCGGCCCACTCCCGCGAGCCCGCTGCGCCGCCCGGAGCGCGGGTGTCCGCGGCGAACGCGTCATGCCACCGGGCCAGCAGCTCCCGGTCGCCCGCGGTGGCGACACGGGGGCGCCCGGCGGGCGCGGGCAGGGGCGGGGTGAGGTCGCCGAGCCGGTAGAGGCGCTGCTCGACGGCGCGGTGGGCCCGTGCTCCCGTACGGGCCTGCCAGGCGTCGGCGAAGGCGGCCGAGGCCGCGTCGACCCCGAACACGCCGGTCAGCGCCCGCCCTTGGAGCGCGACGGCGAGCGCGTCGGCCTGCTCCCTGTCCAGGGGGCTGATGCTGAGCCTGAAGGGCTTCGTCCACAGGAACGTCCCGCTCACGCGGCCGTCCGGCCCGTACAGCACCCCGAAGAGCTGCCCCCGCGCCCCGTACACCGCCGGCCCCCGTTCCCGCAGGCTCGCGGTGACGCTCAGGGCGACCGTGTGCAGGGCGGGCTCGGCGCGCAGGTAGTCGCCCGCGCGGGCGAGGAAGTCGTCGACGTCAGCGGTGAGGTGCCAGCCGGGCGGGGGAGCGGGGCTCTCTGTCATGACCGCATGGTGCCGCCCGTCCCCTCATGTCCGCGAGCGAAATACGGGGACGGAGAAGCCCTCCACCTGGCGGAAGGTGACCTCCAGGGGCATTCCTGCGCGCAGTTCGTCGCCCTCCGCGTCCACGATTTCCGTCATCATCCGCGGGCCCTCCGCGAGGTCGACGACGGCTGCGACGTACGGGGTGCGGGTGCCGAAGGGGGGCAGGTCGTTCCGGTGGACGACGGACCACGTGTAGAGGACGGCCGTCCCGGACGCCCGTTCCCATGTCACGTCCTCGCTCCAGCAGTGCGGGCAGAACTCGCGCGGATAGTGATGGGCCCGCTCGCACGCGCGGCAGCGGCGCAGCAGCAGCGTCCCGCCGGCGGCCGCGTCCCAGTAGGGGCGGGTGAAGGCGTCGGGCTCGGGCAGGTCGAACCGTACGGTCGCGGGAAGAGTCACAGGAAGAGTCCGATCGCCGCGTCGAGAGACCAGGCCTGCCAGGACATGGCGAAGAGCGCCACGAGCGAGATGAGGGCCATCATCGCGTTCTGTCCCTGCTCGGCCCAGTCGTGGATCATCAGGACCAGGTACAGGAGATTCAGGAGCAGCCCGCCGATGAGGGCCACGGGTGTCAGCAGGCCCACCACGAGCCCGAGACCCAGGGCCAGTTCGGCGTAGACGACGATGTACGCCATCACTTTCGGCCGGGGGGTGACGACCGCGCCGAAGCCGCTGCGCACGGCGTTCCACCGGTGCTTCGCGGCGACGTCGGCGGCCCAGGCGATGCCGGTGCCCCGCTCGAACCAGCCCTTCTTGTCCTTGTGCCGCCAGCTCTCCAGCCACCACAGTCCGAGGCCTATGCGCAGCACGGCCAGCCATTCGACGCCGTCGAGCCAGATCGAGTCCACGACCGGGGCCCTCCTCTCCGTTGCTGACGGGACGTCAGTTCAGCGCACGTGGGGGCGCCACCGCAAGGGGCGTACGCCGTGATGAATTCGCAACCGATTCCGGTCTTGACCGAGACCCATCAAATCGAACCGTGATTACGCTCGCACTCATGGTCACCACCCCCGCGCCCGCCGCACGCAACCAGGACCGCCCCGTGTACGTCATCGGGGGCGGCCCGGGTGGCCTCGCCGCGGCCGCGGCGCTGCGCGAGCGGGGCGTACGGGCCGTGATCCTGGAGAAGTCGGAGCACGTCGGGGCGTCCTGGCGCCGCCACTACGACCGCCTCCACCTGCACACCACCCGCAAGCTCTCCGGGCTTCCGGGCCTCGCGATCCCGCGCCGCTTCGGCCGCTGGGTGTCCCGCGACGACGTCGTGCGCTACCTGGAGAAGTACGCCGAGTACCACCAGCTGGAGATCGTCACCGGTGTGGCGGTCTCGCGCGTGGAACGCACGGAGGACGGCTGGCTCGTACGCGCCTCGGGCGGCCGCGAACTGGCCGCGAGCGCCGTCGTGGTCGCCACGGGCTACAACCACACCCCGCGCCTGCCCGACTGGCCGGGCCGCCCCTCGTACACGGGCGAGCTCCTCCACGCGGGCGACTACCGCAACGCGACGCCGTACGCGGGCCGTGACGTACTGGTCGTCGGCGTCGGCAACACCGGCGCCGAGATCGCCGTGGACCTCGCCGAGGGCGGCGCATCCCGCGTCCGGCTCGCGGTCCGCACGGCGCCCCACATCGTGCGCCGGTCCACCGCGGGCTGGCCCGCGCAGCGGACCGGCATCCTGTGCCGCAGGCTGCCGGTGGCGATCGTGGACCGCCTGGCCCGCCCCATGGCGAAGCTCAGCGTGCCCGACCTGGCGGAACAGGGCCTGCCCAGACCCACGACCGGCCTCTACTCGCGGGTGCGCGAGGGCGCGATCCCCGTGCAGGACGTCGGCCTGATCGACGCTGTACGCACGGGCCGGGTCGAACCCGTCGCGGCCGTCGAATCGTTCGAGGGCGGCAAGGTGGTCCTGGCGGACGGCACGCACATCGCCCCCGACGCGGTGATCGCGGCGACGGGTTACCGCCGCGCACTGGAGGACCTGGTGGGTCGCCTCGGCGTCCTGGACGACCGGGGCCGCCCGACCACGCACGGCCGGCGGACCGATCCCGCCGCGCCCGGCCTCTACTTCACGGGTTACACGAACCCGATCAGCGGCATGTTCCGCGAACTGGCCCTGGACGCACGGAAGATCGCGAAGGCGATCGCCAGTTAACCCAGACGTCCGAAGACCACTCGTCAACGTCCGCGCCCGCAGCCCGCACCCCGCCGTCCACAACAACCCCGCCCTCGACCACACGCCGCTCCACGGGCACCGGTACACAAGCGGCGTCGACGACGGCACCGGTGTAGCCGAGGACGGTGCGCAAGACGCAACAGGCCCCTTCGGCCCCCGGTCGGCGAGGAGGAGGTGTTGATCCACCCCCGGGCTTGCCCACGATCTCCGTGCCGTCGACGGTCCAGCGAGCGGATTCTTGAAGGACCCCAGCAGATCCTCTGCAAACTCGGGCGTGCAGATCAGCAGAGCATCGGCACTCGCGACCACCCCCGCAGCCGCACCCCTTCCCGGTCCCGCGGCTCGTGATCGTCATCGAGATTGAAATGCGGAAGCAGCCCCATGCCCTCGTGGGCAACCGACCTGGCCCACGGCTCCGCGACCTTCAACCGCGTCCGCGCGACGGGGTATCGGTCGATCCGGCGCGCACGCTGCCACTCATGAGAGCGAGGTTCATCATCGTACGGGTCATGACCGTGACCGTATCCATCCGTTCGAACCAGGCCCTGTAGGGGAACACCCGTAACAGCGTCTCTGATCAGCTGAGCGATCGCATGTCGGACCTAGGGTCCGGCAGCGGATCTCCCCACCGTGGAGGGGTGGCATGGGCGTGGAAGTGGAAGCCCGCACCCAGTGCTGTCCCTCGCGGCTGGTGCCGTTTGGCGGGTCTGCTGGTCGTCGTCGCGCCCTGGTGCCGGTGGACTGCGCGGGGCAGCTGGGGCCGGTCCGTGTGAGCGTGTCCCTCCGGACGCTTGCCCGCCAGTCCTTGCGGCCCGGTGGGGGAGGGTGCCCTGCGTCGCCTGGGCGTGGGGCGTGTTGCTTGTCGCCGGGTGGGTCCGGTCTTGGACCGGTCGTTCCGGCTGGTCTTCGGCGTGATGACCGCGCTCGCCTCGAGTTTGTCCACGACCGTGCGGATCGACATCGTGCCCGCGGTGCGGTCGGTGACGGTCTTGGCCTGATGGGTCAGGCCACGGGCGGCGATACGCCGCCACGCGCCCTGGTCGCGGTCACCCTGCCAGCGGCACGACAGGCAGATAGCCCATTTCCAGCCGGATGCTGTGGGGCGGTCGGGTGCCTTGCGGTGCCGCAGCGGAACGAGGCACTGGGGGCAGTGTTTGGAGGTGTTGCGGGCCGGGACGGTGACGAGGGCGATACCCACTTCGGCGGCGAGGTGCTGCATGCGGTCCACGATCTTCCCGCGCACCTGTTGGGAGAGGCGGGTGTTGACGCTGCGTCCCATGCCCCGCGCTTCCATCGAGCGGAGGTCTTCGATGTAGATGACTGTGGCCGAGGCGGCGATGGCTTGGTCGACGGTCCAGCGGGCGGCAGCCCATGCCAGGGCATCGTTGAGGTTCGAACGCCGGTCGCGGACGTACCTCATCTCCGCGGCCAGGACCGCACACTTGGCGGTCAACGCATGCTTCTCGTCGCCGCTGGTGAGCCGCTGGTAGTGGTCGGCCTTGGCGTGCAGGTACTCACTCTCGCGGCGCAGGCGGTGCTGCTTCGCCAGAACTCCGGCAGCTCGGAACATGCCTCCGGCGCCGAGGGTGGTGATCCGACCGTCGTCGTGCACTCGAGCCGCCCCTGCGGACAGCAGAGTGTTCAGGCCCCAGTCCACCCCCAGCGCAACCCGGTGACCAGTACGGGCGGCCTTCGCGACTGGGTAGCTGAACGCGAGATCAGCGCGGACGCGACCCTCACGGATGCGCAGAGTGGGCAGGTGCAGCACCGCACCCGGAGGAATCGTCGGGGGCAGCTTGATCGAGCAGGCCACCCAGGTCCAGTCCCGGTACGACCGCGGGTCGCGCCGGGTGGGCAGCTGAAGGCGCAGCAGCGCCCGCTCCGACCCATCGGCCCGTTCGATCGTGGCCTGCTGCCCGTCACATGCTGCCAGCAGCAGCATCCGTGCAGCGCGGGGCGCGGCCTCCACCTCGAACAGATCGACCGGCATCCGGCCATGCTTCCTCGCAAACGCGGCGATCTGTCGAGTCCGGGAGACGATGGCACTGGACGGCACAGACCGCCCCCCAGGCACCGCATCGCGCACCACGTCCCACTCCCCCGCAGTCCGCTTAGCCGGATCGGCCGGCCACGTACCGAGAACCCCTGCGGCAAGGTCGGCACGCCACTTCACCGCACGCAATATGCGTCCGGCCTGCTCCTGCGCCATGCGCACGATCCGGTCATTGACCCTGACGCCCTCATCCGGCACGGCGGTCCAGCCCAGGCGGCGCAGCGCCATCCACGCATTCGACGGCAGACGCCGACCCCCGGCATCCTCCCCCGAGGCCAGCACATCAACATCAGCGGCGTTCCAGTGCCCGGCCAGCAGCCCCGCGCTAATACCTGCCACCAGAGCGGCACACCAGCTAACCCGCTCCGCCAGCACAGGCGCGGGCAAGAGTTCACCGGACCTCTCATCAACACCCGTACGCAGCAGGCCAGGGGCACCAGCGGTCCGAGCGGCCTCGCCCACAGCAAGCGGCACCCTACGACTCACTGGCCCTCCCCACCACCTCTGGTGCTGTCATCCGATCAACGACACCACTCGTGGGAGGTCACGCATTCGATCCCAGAACTCATATCCAGTCCTTACGAAGACCGGACGCCACGACGACAACACGCCACGTACCGCCACGAACACCAAAGCGCCATGTGAGCCTTTGCGTGCAGCCCTGTTCCTGACACAGCGTCAGTTCAGTAATCTGACACTACGTCAGTTACGTGAGCACCAGTCGAGGAGCGGGCGGACCCGATGCTTGGATCGACATACGGCACCCTGACCACCGACCCCCGCCGGGCCCGCACGATCGCCTGCGGAGAGCAGCCGGCACCCGCCGTGCACAGCAGGGCGGACGACCTGGACGTGAGCGGCAGGCCACTGCACCGCGAGGTGCCCGACCTGGACCGTTTCTTCCGGCCCGAATCGATAGCGGTCATCGGCGCGTCCGACGCCGAGGGCCGCCCGAACACCGGCATCACGCGGCAGCTGATCGCGTGGGCGGAGCGCGTGGGCGCCCGCCTCCACCCCGTGCATCCCACCCGCGAGACCGTCTTCGGCATCCCGTGCTCGCCGGGCGTCTCCGCGCTGCCCGAACCCGTCGACCTCGCCGTACTCCTCATCTCGGACCCGCTGCCGGTCATCGAGGAACTGGCCCAGGCCAAGGTGAAGTTCGCGGTGGCCTTCGCGTCGGGCTTCGCCGAGACGGGCGAGGAGGGAGCGGCCGCGCAGTCGTCCCTGTCCGCGGCGGTCAGCCGCTCGGGTATGCGCCTGCTCGGCCCGAACACCAACCTGAACGCGTTCTCCGAGTTCCGCGAGGACCTCGAAGGGCCGGCCATCGCCCTGATCACGCAGTCCGGCCACCAGGGCCGCCCCCTCTACACGATGCAGGAGCTGGGCGTACGGCTCTCGCACTGGGCGCCCACGGGCAACGAGGCGGACCTGGAGACGGCGGACTTCATCTCGTACTTCGCCGAGCGCCCGGAGGTCGGGGCGATCGCGTGTTACGTGGAGGGCCTCAAGGACGGGCGCGGCTTCCTGCTCGCGGCGGACCGCGCGGCGCGCAACGGCGTACCCGTCGTGGCCGTCAAGGTCGGCCGCACCGAGACGGGCGCCCGCATGGCGGCCTCGCACACGGGCAAGCTGACCGGCGCGGACACGGTGGTGGACGCGGCGATGCGCCAGTTCGGCGTGATCAGGGTCGACGGACTCGACGAACTCCAGGACACGGCGGCCCTGTTGGCGCGGGCGCGGCCCCCGCGCGCCGACGGCGTGGCGGTCTACTCGATATCCGGCGGCACCGGCGCCCACTTCGCCGACCTTGCCACGCGCGCGGGACTGACCCTGCCGGCGCTGTCCGAGACGAAGCAGCAGGAGCTGCACCAGTGGATCCCGGAGTACCTCAACGTCGCGAACCCGATCGACAACGGCGGCCACCCCGTGGGCGACTGGCGCGGCCCCAAGATCATCGAGTCGATCCTCCAGGACCCGTCCATTGGCGTCCTGATCTGCCCGATCACCGGCCCGTTCCCCCCGATGAGCGACAAGCTGGCCCGGGACCTGGCAGAGGCGGCGGAGCGCACGGACAAGCTGATCTGCGTCGTCTGGGGCTCGCCCCTCGGCACCGAGGACGCCTACCGCGAGACGCTTCTCGGCTCCTCACGCCTCGCGACGTTCCGCACGTTCGGGAACTGCATCACGGCCGTGCGCGCCTATCTGGACCACCACCGGTTCACGGCCGCCTACCGCTCGCCCTTCACCGAGGCGCCCCGCACGCCCTCCCCCTCCTTCCGCAAGGCGCAGGCCCTGATGCGCCCGGGCCGCCAGCTCAGCGAGCACGCAGCGAAGCAGCTCCTGCGGGCGTACGGCATCCGCGTACCGCGCGAGCAGCTCGTCACCAGCGCCGCGGCGGCCGTACGGGCGGCCGGGCAGGTCGGCTACCCCGTCGTCATGAAGGCGTCCGGGGCGCGGCTGGCCCACAAGTCGGACCTGGGCCTGGTCAAGGTCGGCCTGACCTCGGCCAGCCAGGTCAGGGACGCCTACCGGGAACTCACCGACATCGCCCGCTACGAGGGCCTCGACCTGGACGGCGTCCTGGTCTGCCAGATGGTCGAGCGGGGCGTCGAGATGGTCGTCGGGGTCACGCAGGACGACCTGTTCGGCCCGACGGTGACGGTGGGCCTGGGCGGCGTACTCGTGGAGGTGCTGCGGGACACGGCGGTGCGGGTGCCGCCGTTCGCGGAGGACCAGGCGCGGGCGATGCTCGACGAACTGCGGGGCAGGCCGCTTCTGGACGGGATGCGGGGGGCGCCGCCCGTGGACATGGACGCGCTGGTGGAGGTCGTCCTGCGGGTCCAGCGGATGGCCCTCGAACTGGGCGACGAACTCGCGGAGTTGGACATCAACCCGCTGATGGTGCTCCCCCGGGGCCAGGGCGCGGTGGCGCTCGACGCGCTGGCCGTCTGCCACTGAGCCCCCGTCTACCGGAAGAAGAGGTCATGTCCGCCACCATCGAGTGCACCACCGCCGACGCCGTCACCTGGATCACGCTCAACCGTCCCGAGGCCATGAACGCGCTGACCTGGGACCAGCGCGAGGAGATCATCGGCATCCTGAACAGCGCCTCCGCGGACCCGGACGTGCGCGCCGTCGTCCTCACGGCGACCGGCAGGGGGTTCTGCGCCGGGGCGGACCTGCGGGGCGCGCCGGCCTCGGGGCCGCGCGTGCCCGGTGACGTGGCCCGCACGATCCGGCTGGGCGCGCAGCGCCTGATCGCGGCGGTCATGGACTGCGAGAAGCCGGTCGTCGCGGCGGTCAACGGGACGGCGGCCGGCATCGGCGCGCACCTGGCGTTCGCCTGCGACCTGGTGATAGCCGCTGAATCGGCCCGGTTCATCGAGGTGTTCGCGCGCCGGGGCCTGGTCCCGGACGGGGGCGGCGCCTATCTGCTCCCGCGCCTGATCGGGCCGCAGCGGGCCAAGGAGCTGATGTTCTTCGGCGACGCGCTCTCCTCCGCGGACGCGGAACGCCTGGGCCTGGTCAACCGCACGGTCCTGGACGGGGAGCTGCGCAAGACGGCCCAGGAGTGGGCGGCGCGCCTGGCGAGCGGTCCGACGCGGGCCATCGCCATGACCAAGCAACTGGTCAACGCCTCCCTGGAGTCGGACCGCGCGACGGCGTTCGCGGCGGAGGCGACGGCACAGGAGATCAACATGACGACGGCGGACGCGCAGGAGGGCGTCGCCTCCTTCAAGGAGCGGCGCGACCCGACGTACAAGGGGCGGTGAGGAGGGGCGGTAAGGAGCGGGAGGACGGTGCGACGGGAGCGTAAGACATCCGCCCCGGGCACCCCGTCCCGTCACCTGGGCCGCCCTGCTCACGGACCTCGGCCGGCCCGAGTCGCGCCATCTGGACCTGGGCGGCGTCGGGACGGCGCGCGGCCAGGAGCACTTCGCGCTGCTGTTCCTGGGCATCGCGGACGCGCTCGGCGGTTACGACCTCAACATCAAGGTCGTACGCCCACTTCCCATCTGACGCTCCGTCAGCTTCAATCGTGGGTGTGATGGGACACGCAGGAATGGCAGCCACGGTGGTCAGGTACCTCCGGTCGGTCGGTGCGCCCATGTCGGCCGAACCGGTGGACGCACTGCCGCGTCCGGAGCTACGGGCCGTGGGCGAGGACGAACGAGCGCCGCTGGACCCAGGCGAGTTCCGCCGCGTCCTCGGCCACTTCGCCACCGGCGTCACGGTCGTCACGGCGCCGCCCCCGCATCCCGGCGCTGCCCCGGCCGGTTTCGCCTGCCAGTCCTTCTCCTCGCTCTCCCTGGACCCTCCGCTGGTGGCGTTCATGGTGGCCCGTACGTCCACGACCTGGCCGCGCATCGCGAGCGCCGGCGTCTTCTGCGTGAACGTCCTGGGCGCGGACCAGGGCGCGCTGTGCCGGTCCTTCGCGGTGAGCGGCGCGGACAAGTTCGCGGGCGTCGAGCACGACGCGGCGCCGGTGACGGGCTCGCCGCGGCTCGCGGGCGCGCCCGCGTGGGTCGACTGCACGATCCACGCGGTCCACACGGGCGGGGACCACCTCATCGTGGTGGGCCGGGTGGAGGCGCTCGGGACGGCGGAGGGCGAGGCGTCCCCGCTGCTGTTCCACAAGGGCGCGTTCGGCCGCTTCGAGCACTGATCAGGCGAGGTCGGCCACCAGGAGGCCATCGGCATCGGCGTTCCGGCGCCGGATGACCAGCGCCATCAGGGCCGCCGCCGCGCACAGCGCGCCGGACGCGTACCAGACGACGTCGTACGAGCCGAACGTGTCACGGGCGACGCCGCCGAGGAAGGCGACGAGCGCGGCACCCACCTGGTGCGAGGCGAGCACCCAGCCGAACACGATCGCGCTGTCCGCGCCGTAGTACTCACGGCACAGGGCCAGGGTGGGCGGCACGGTGGCGACCCAGTCGAGCCCGTAGAAGACGATGAAGAAGATCATCGGCGGGTGGACGGACGGGGCGAGGAGCATCGGCAGGAACAGCAGGGAGACCCCGCGCAGCGCGTAGTACACCGCGAGCAGCCGCCGCGGGTCGAAGCGGTCGGTGAACCAGCCCGATGCCACGGTCCCGACGACGTCGAAGACTCCCACCACGGCGAGCAGCGAGGCCGCCGCGGTGATCGGCATCCCGTGGTCGTGCGCGGCCGGTACGAAGTGCGTCTGGACGAGCCCGTTCGTGGAGGCGCCGCAGATCGCGAACGTCCCGGCGAGCAGCCAGAAGGGACCCGTACGGGCGGCCTTGAAGAGCACGTCCAAGGTGCGGCGGGCGGCCCCGGTGACGGGCGGCGGCTTCTCGACGAACTCCGCGGAGCCGTACGGGGTGGTCCCGACGTCGGCCGGGTGGTCGCGCAGCAGGAGCCACACGAACGGCACGACGGCGAGGGCCGCGAGCGCCACCGTCACGGCCGCGGGCCGCCACTTGTGCGCCTCGACGATCCACGAGAGCAGCGGCAGGAAGATGAGCTGCCCCGACGCGGAAGCGGCCGTGAGGATCCCGGTGACGAGCCCGCGCCGGGCGGTGAACCACCGGTTCGTGACGGTCGCGGCGAAGGCGAGGGCCATCGACCCTGAGCCGAGTCCGACGAGCAGGCCCCAGCACAGCAGGAGTTGCCAGGCCGAGTCCATCCACACGGTCAGGCCGGAGCCGGCCGCTATGACGACCAGGGCGACGGCGACCACGCGCCGGATGCCGAACCGGTCCATGAGGGCGGCGGCGAAGGGCGCGGTCAGCCCGTACAGCGCGAGGTTGATGGAGACGGCGAGCCCGATGGTGCCGCGCGACCAGTGGAACTCCTCGTTCAGCGGGTCGATCAAGAGCCCCGGCAGGGACCGGAAGGCGGCGGCTCCGATGATCGTCACAAAGGTGACGGCGGCCACGAACCAGGCGCGGTGGATACGGGGACGGGGCCGGGGCGGACGGGATGCGCCCGCGCCGGGCGAGCCCTTGGCCGCGGCGTCGATGTCGGTTGTGTGCGTCACAGCAGACAGCATCGGATCACGGGCCCGCCCAGGACGAGTGGCCCGAAAGACAGCCTTCGCTAGGATCGGGCCATACACTCGGGGCCATGCCCGAGACTCCCGCGCCCCGGACGCAGCGCCCCCACCGTGTGGTCGTCCTGGCCCTCGACGGCGTGCTCCCCTTCGAACTCGGCATCACCCAGCGCATCTTCACCCGCGCCAGGGACACCGAGGGCCGGGCGCTCTACGAGGTCGTGACGTGCTCGGTCAGGGAACCCGGCCCCGTGGAGACGGACGCCGACTTCGCCGTCCTGATCAGAAACGGCCCGGAGGCGCTCGCCACCGCGGACACCGTGGTCGTGCCCGCGTCGTACGAGCGCGGCCCCGTCCTCGACGAGGGCGTACTCACCGACGAGCTGGCGGCGGCCTTCGCGCAGGTCAGGCCCGGTACGCGGATGGTGTCGATCTGCACCGGCAGCTACGTCCTCGCGGCGGCCGGCTATCTGGACGGGCGCCCGGCGACCACTCACTGGGCGTCGGCGGAGCACTTCCAGCGGCTCTTCCCCAAGATCAAGGTCGACGCGGACGTCCTGTACATCGACGACGGGGACGTCCTGACGTCGGCCGGCGTCGCCGCGGGCATCGACCTCTGCCTGCACCTGGTCCGCCGCGACCACGGCACGGCGGTGGCCAACGAGGTGGCCCGCCGCACCGTCGTCCCGCCCCACCGCGACGGCGGGCAGGCCCAGTACATCCACCGCCCCGTCCCCGAACCCCAGCTCGCGACGACGACGAAGGCGCGCGCCTGGGCGCTGGCCCGCCTTCACGAACCGCTCCAGCTGCGCGACCTGGCCGCCCAGGAGGCGATGTCGGTACGCACCTTCACGCGCCGCTTCCGCGAAGAGGCCGGCGTCAGCCCGGGCCAGTGGCTCACCCAGCAGCGGGTGGAGCGGGCCCGGCACCTCCTGGAGTCGAGCGACCTGTCGATGGACCAGGTGGCGCGCGAGTCGGGCTTCGGCACGGCGCAGTCGATGCGGCAGCACCTCCAGGCGGCACTGGGCGTGACGCCGACGGCGTACCGCCGCACGTTCCACGCCACGACCATGCAGGGCGCGATTCAAGACACGTAGGCCCAGCTCAGAACACCAGCACCCCCCGCGCCACCCTCCCCTGCCGCGCGTCCTGTGCCGCCTTCGCGAAGTCCTCGACCGGGTACGTCTGCGTGACCAGCTCGTCGAGCAGCAGCCGGCCCTGGCGGTACAGGTCGGCGTAGAGCCTGATGTCGCGCTGGGGCCGCGAAGAGCCGTAGCGGCAGCCCAGGATGGACTTGTCGAGGAAGAGCGAGGCGACGACGAAGGACGCCTCCGCGTCGGCGCCCGGCATGCCGAGGAGTACGGCCTGGCCGTGCCGGTCGAGGAGGTCGACGGCCTGCCGGACCAGCTCGACGCGGCCGACGCACTCGAAGACGTGGTCGGCGCCGTGCGGCAGGACGTCCCTGACCCCGGCGGCCGAGGTCAGGAAGTCCGTCGCGCCGAACTGCCGCGCCACCGCTTCCTTGTCGGGGTTCGCGTCGACGGCGACGATCCGGGACGCGCCCGCGATCCGGGCGCCCTGGAGCACATTGAGGCCGATCCCGCCGGTCCCGATGACGACGACGGTGTCGCCCTGGTCGACGCGCGCCCGGTTGAGGACGGCGCCGACGCCGGTCAGCACCCCGCATCCCATGAGCGCGGCCGACGTCAGCGGGATATCGGCGGGGATCGGCACGGCCTGCACGGCCTTCACGACGGTCCGCTCGGCGAACGAGGAGTTCGCGGCGAACTGGTAGAGCGGTGTGCCGCCCCGCGAGAACGGCTGCGTGGGCATCCCGATCGCCTTGCGGCACATGGTCGGCCGCCCCCGGTCGCAGTCCGCGCAGGCGCCGCAGTTGGCGAGCGTGGACAGCGCCACATGGTCCCCGGGCGCCACATGCGTGACGCCCGCGCCGACGGCCTCCACGACGCCCGCGCCCTCGTGTCCGAGCACGACCGGCGCCGGGAACGGGATGGTCCCGTCGATCACCGACAGGTCGCTGTGGCACAGCCCGGCGGCGGCGACGTCGACGAGCACCTCGCCCGGCCCCGGATCGCGTATTTCGAGATCGTCGACCACGTCGGCCCGGACCCCGTCGAACACGACACCCCTCATGACGACTCCCTCGTCTCCCTGGGCAGCCCGAGCACGCGCTCGGCGATGATGTTGCGCTGGATCTCGTCCGAGCCGCCGTAGATCGTGTCGGCCCGGCTGAAGAGGAACAGCCGCTGTGCGGCGTCGAGTTCGTACGGACTGTCAGGCGTCCAGTCCCCGGGCCCGGCGGCGGCGAGCGCGCCCCGCGCCTGGAGGGCGAGTTCGCCCAGACGCTGATGCCAGCGGCCCCACAGGAGCTTGGCGACGCTCGGGGCGCCCGGGTCCTGCGCGCCGCCGAGCGTGCGCAGCGCGTTGAACCGCATGACGCGCAGCTCGGCCCACTGCCGTACGAGGCGGTCCCTGAGCAGCGGGTCCTCGGCGGCGCCTGTACGCACCGCTGTCCGTACGACCTCGGCGAGTTCGGCGGCGAACCCGATCTGCTGGGCGAGCGTCGAGACACCGCGCTCCAGGGCGAGCAGCCCCATGGCGACCCGCCAGCCGTTCCCCTCGCCGCCGACGACGTGCTCCACGCGCGCGTGCGCCCCGTCGAAGAACACCTCGTTGAACTCGCTCGTGCCGGTGAGCTGCCGGATGGGCCGCACCTCGATCCGGCCCGGCTGGTCCATCGGCACGAGGAGGAACGACAGGCCGTGATGGCGCCGCGAGCCCGCCTCGGTGCGCGCGAGCACGAAGCACCAGTCGGCCTCGTGCGCGAGCGACGTCCACACCTTCTGCCCGGTGACGCGGTACGTGTCCCCGTCACGTACGGCGGTCGTGCGCAGGTTCGCGAGGTCGGAACCGGCGCCGGGCTCGCTGTAGCCCTGGCACCACAACTCCTCGCCGGAGGCGACCGGCGGCAGGAAGCGCCGCTGCTGCTCCTCGTCGCCGTACGCGATAAGGGTCGGGGCGAGCAGGTTCTCGCCGATGTGCCCGTGGCGTGCGGGCGCGCGGGCCCGCGCGTACTCCTCGGCCCAGACGACCTGCTGGGTCAGTGAGGCGACCCGGTTGCCGTACCCGCCGCGCTGCCAGCCGAGCCCGATCCACCCGGACGCGCCCAACTCCCGCTCCCAGGACCGCCGTACGCCGGCGTCCTCGTGCTCGCTCCCGGGCCCGCCGCGCCCCCGGGCGACGGCGTACTCGCCGGTGAGGTGCTCCGCGAGCCACGCGCGGGCCTCCCGCCGGAACGCCTCGTCCTCATCCCCGAACCCGAACTCCACAACGCGCCTCCGCCCCCGGCCTCGACGTCACTGATTGGGCCGCGCTTTCGCGGCGGCCGCCTCGGCCATCGCCTCCAGCTGCGCGAGCATCGGCATCGGATCGACGCCCACGGTGCCCGGCAGGAAGTCCGCGATCTTGTCCGGCGTCCAGCCGCCCTCCGCGTAGCCCGAACGCAGCTCCCTCGGCTGGGCCCAGACCGCGATCTTCGGCCCGGCGATCGTGTACACCTGCCCGGTGATCTTCTCGGCGCGGGCGCGCTCACTGAGCAGATAGACGACGAGCGCGGCGACGTCCTCCGGCTCCCCGATCTCCTTGAGCTCCATGGGCACGTTCGCCGACATCCGCGTACGGGCGACGGGCGCGACCGCGTTCGCCGTGACGCCGTACTTGTGCAGCCCGAGCGCGGCGCTGCGCACGAGCGAGATGATCCCGCCCTTGGCGGCGCTGTAGTTGGCCTGCGCCACGGACCCCTGGTGGTTGCCGCTGGTGAAGCCGATGAGCGTGCCCGACCCCTGCTTGCGCATGACGGCGGACGCCGCCCGGAACACGGTGAACGTGCCCTTCAGGTGCGTGGCGACCACCGGGTCCCACTCCTGCTCGGACATGTTGAACAGCATCCGCTCGCGCAGGATCCCGGCGACGCACACGACGCCGTCGATCCGCCCGTACCGGGCGAGCGCCACGTCGACGATCCGCTGACCGCCCGCCATGGTCGAGATGTCGTCGGCGACGGCGACGGCCTCGCCGCCGGCCGCCTCGATCTCCTTGACGACGGACTCGGCGATCTCGCTCGCCGGTTCGCCGCCCTCGATGGACACCCCGTAGTCGTTGACGACGACCCGTGCGCCCTCGGCGGCGCAGGCGAGCGCGACGGCCCTGCCGATGCCGCGCCCGGCCCCGGTGACGGCCACCACCTTGCCTGCCAAGAAGTTCCCCACGTCCGGCCCCTTCCCGCGGTTTCTGACGGACCGTTAGATTCTATGACTCGTCAGATACTGGAAGACAAGCCCCGGGGAGCACTCATGTCGTTGCCTGCCGAGTTCCACGAAATGGCCAAGCGCGTCAACAACTGGGGCCGCTGGGGCGCCGACGACGAGATCGGCACGCTCAATCTGGTCACCGACGAGGTCGTGCGCGAGGCCGCGTCGACCGTCCGCACGGGCCACCGGGTACCGCTCGCGCTGCCCCTCAAGGAGGACGGGGTGCAGACCGGACTGATCCCGGGCCGCGTCAACCCGCTCCACACCATGGTCCAGATCAACCACGAGCTGTTCGGCCCCGGCACCGTCGCCACCAGCGACGACGCGGTGACCATGGGGCTCCAGGCGGCCACACACTGGGACGCCCTCACGCACATCTCGCACTCGGGCCGGATCTACAACGGCCGCCCCGCCGACACGATCACGGCGCACGGCGGCGCGCGGTTCAGCGG
Organism: Streptomyces sp. NBC_01003; assembly: GCF_045162695.1. Taxonomy (NCBI): domain Bacteria; kingdom Bacillati; phylum Actinomycetota; class Actinomycetes; order Kitasatosporales; family Streptomycetaceae; genus Streptomyces; species Streptomyces sp. NBC_01003. The sequence continues at coordinate 5,747,414 of NZ_CP108707.1, read as the reverse complement.
CATCGACAAGGCCCCGTACATCGTCTCGCGCGGCGTCCTGCTCGACGTCGCGGCGGCGAAGGGTGTGGACCGGCTGCCGGGCGACCACGCCGTGACGCCCGAAGACCTGTCCGAGGCCGAGGAGTTCGGCCACGTCACCGTCCGCGCCGGCGACATCGTCCTCGTCCGCACCGGCCAGATCCAGACGTATCTCGCGGGCGACAAGCACGCGTACGGCTATCCGTCCCCCGGCCTGTCCGTGCGCACGCCCGAGTGGTTCCACGCGCGCGACGTGGCCGCCGTCGCGAACGACACCCTCACCTTCGAGATCTTCCCGCCGGAGCACGAGAACCTGTGGCTGCCGGTGCACGCCCTCGACCTGGTCGAAATGGGCATGATCCAGGGCCAGAACTGGAATCTGGAGAACTTGTCCACAGCCTGTGCACAAGATGCGCGCTACGCGTTCCTGCTGTCGGCGATGCCCGAGCCCTTCGTGGGCGGCACGGGCACACCCGTGGCCCCGGTCGCGATCCTTTAGGCGTCAAGAGGCCGGTCCCGTAAGGGAGTTCAGGGCCGGGCGGCGATGCGCTCGCACCGCCGTCCGGCCCCCGGCGCCCGGGCCCTGCTCCCCCGGCCCCTGGGAGAGCCGCCCGCCGCGGCACGACCCGTACTCACCGAGGGCTCCCGTCACCGGAACCCTTGGCGTCCCCTCGCCACGAATCGCTGACCACAAGCGTGATCAAACGGACACCCGGCGTCAACACCCGCAAGGAGATTTGCCAGTTATGTGATGTTTGTGACAGCGCACGCCCGGCGCGAACCGACGCGCGCCGAGGCACGCCGGCGCACCGGGAGGCGGAACTGACGCAGCGGGAGGCGGAACTACACGGCCTCGTACGCCATCCCCTGATACGTCCCCGCCCCCGCGCCCTGCGCGCCGCAGCGGTCGATCTCGCACCAGATGGCCTTGCCCGTGCCCTCGGGCCGCCAGCCCCAGCGGTCCGCCAGGCCGTCGACGAGTTCCAGGCCGCGGCCGTTCGTCTCATCCCCGTCGGCGTGCCGCGGCGCGGGGGGCCGGTCGCTGGCGTCGGCCACCTCCACGCGCACCGTGCCGGCGCTGGCCTCCGCCGGGACGCCCGGCAGCAGCATGCGCAGGACGGCCGGACAACCGGTGTGCACCACGGCGTTGGTGACGAGCTCGGAGACGATCAGGATGAGCGTCTCCGCCAGTGGCTCATCGGCCTCTATCCCTGACCCTGCGAGGCGCGAGCGCGCCCACCTGCGGGCTCGCCCCACCTCTGCGGGATCCGCCCCGACCTCCAGCTGAACTTGAAGCACCTGCACCGCTCACACCATCCGAACCGGCGGACACATCGCCTCGGGACTGTGACAAGTCAAGGAGCTCACGGACCGTGATCCCCTTGGGAGACAGCATGGTTGACGTACAGTCACCCCAACAAGCGCTTCGGGCATATTCCAGCGCGAAGGAGTACGCGTGCGCCATACTGTGCGACGCGCCCTGCGGGGAGTCGAACGGGCGGGCGTGCGGCCCTCCCGTGCGCTGCGAACGGCGCGCATCGCCGGATCCGGAGCCGCCTCAGGGGCAACACCGGGATGGCTCGGACTCGGAACCACTCGCATCCCACACAAGGTACCCGAGCGGGACCCCGACTCCGTGCCGTGACGAGTCCCGCGCAGGACACAACCCGATATCGACGTTCCGTGACCGTCCGTACATGGGTTCGCCCCCGCGCTGAGCGCGGGCCCCGGACGTCACAGCGCCGCCGCCAGCTCCTCCTCCGTCTCGCGCGCCGTACGGCCCGTTCCGGCGCGCACCCAGGCCCGCTTGAGATGCAGATGCACGTCTGCCTCCCAGGTGAAGCCCATGCCGCCGTGCACCTGGACGCAGTCGCGCGCGTTGCGCACGGCCGCCTCGTCGGCGAGCAGTTCGGCGGCGGCGGTCTCCACCGGGTCGGCCGTGACAGCCGCCGCGTACACGGCCGCACGGGCCAGCTCGGCCCGTACGAGCATCTGGGCGCACAGGTGCTTCACGGCCTGGAACGCGCCGATGGGCTGCCCGAACTGCTCGCGCTCGCGGGCGTATCGGACCGCCAGCTCGCAGGTGCGCGTGGCGGAGCCGAGCTGCTCGGCGGCGGTGAGGAGTACGGCCCGTGGGCTGCGGGGCGCGTGCGGGCCCGGCAGCTTGTGCAGGGGTGTGAGCGGGTCGACGGAGGCCAGGGGTACGGCGCCGGTCGCGTCGCCCTGGACGACGTCCGATGCGTCCCGCCACGGGAGGAGTTCCCCGGCGGGCGCCGTCACGACGGCCTCGCCGGCGGCGGCGCCCGGCACGGTGCCCGCGGCGAGATGCGTGGCGACGAGCGGGCCCGGCAGCAGGACCCGGCCCGCCTCCTCGAAGACGAGGACGGCCTCGGGCAGCCCCAGGCCGACGCCGCCGTCCGCCTCCGGGAGACACAGGGCGAAGAAGCCCGCGTCACCCAGGGCCCGCCACAGCGCCCGGTCCAGGTGCCCGGGCGTGTCCACGGCGGCGCGCAGGGCGTCGCGGTCGAAGCGTCCGGCGAGCAGGTCCCGTACGCCGTCGCGCAGGGCGCGTTGGTCGTCGGTGAGCTGGAAGCGCATGCTCACCGCCCTCCCTTCTGAAGATCCTTCGGCCGTTGGCCGGGCCGGTCCTTCGGCAGGCCGAGGATGCGTTCGGCGACGATGTTGCCCTGGATCTGGGAGGTGCCGGCGGCGATCGTGTACGAGAGGGACGACAGGCGGTCGAGGGTCCACTCCTGGTCCGTGTCGAGCGCGCCCGCGACGCCGAGCACCTCGGCCGCGGCGTCGAACAGCTCCTGACGGGCGTGCGAGTACCGCAGCTTGAAGACCGAGCCGCCGGTGCCGGGGACGCCGGCCGCCCGCTCCGCCTCGCTGACGTTCCACTGGGTGAGCCGCCACAGCGCGCGGAACTCGGCGTTGAGGCGGCCGAGCCTGCGGCGCAGCACGGCGTCGTCCCAGCGGCCGTTCTTACGGGCCTGCGCGGCCAGTTCGCCGAGGACGCGGCGGCAGGCGACGACCTCGCCCACGAACGCGGTGCCGCGTTCGAAGGACAGCGTCACCATCGTCACGCGCCAGCCGTCGTTCTCCTCGCCGACCCGGTGGGAAACCGGGACGCGTACGTCGTCGAGGAACATCTCGGCGAACTCGGCGGACCCGGCGAGCGTGCGCAGCGGTCGTACGGTGATCCCGGGCGAGTCCATCGGCATGGCGAGCCAGGAGATGCCGCGGTGTTTCGGGGCGGCCGGGTCGGTGCGCACGAGGAGTTCGCACCAGTCGGCGACCTCCGCGTGCGAGGTCCAGATCTTGGACCCGCTGACCACGTAGTGGTCGCCGTCCCGTGTCGCGCGCGTGCGCAGCGCCGCGAGATCGGACCCGGCGTCGGGCTCGCTGAACCCCTGGCACCACACCTCGTCGCCGCGCAGGACGGGCGGCAGCCAGCGCGCCCGCTGCTCCGGTGTCCCCTCGGCCGCGATCGTCGGCCCTGCGTGCAGCAGTCCGACGAAGTTGGCCCCCACGTAGGGCGCGCCCGCCTTCTCGGTCTCCTCCAGGAATATGAGGTGCTGCGTGGGCGTGGCACCGCGGCCGCCCGCGTCGGCGGGCCAGTGCAGGCCCGCGTACCCGGCGTCGTACAGCCTGCGCTGCCAGCCGAGGTCGTAGGCGCGCCTGCCCGGCCAGTCGTTCGGCGACGGCTTCGGGGGCAGCCCCGGCAGGACGGACGCGAGCCACTCCCGCAGCCGCGCCCTGAACTCCTCTTCCTCGTCCGTGTACGTCAGATCCACGGCGCGGCCCGCTACCTGTCGAGGTCCAGGTCGAGCATGCGGATCGCGTTGCCCCGCATGAGCTTGTACACCGTCTCGGAGTCGAGGCCCTTCATATGGTCGAGGGCGACCTCCTTGGTGTGCGGGAAGGTCGAGTCGACGTGCGGGTAGTCCGTCTCGAAGGTCGCGTTGTCCCGGCCGACGACGTCGAGGGACGCCACCCCGTGCTTGTCGCGGAAGAAGCAGCAGAACATCTGGCGGTAGTAGTACGTCGACGGCGGCTCGGGGATGAGGTCGCGCACCCCGCCCCAGGCCCGGTGTTCCTCCCAGACGTCGTCCGCGCGCTCCAGGGCGTACGGGATCCAGCCCATCTGACCCTCGGAGTAGGCGAGTTTGAGCGTCGGGAACTTCACCAGGACCCCGGAGAAGAGGAAGTCCATCATCGACGCCATCGCGTTGTTGAAGCTGAGCGAGGCCTGGACGGCGGGCGGGGCGTCCGGGGACGCGGCGGGCATCTGCGAGCTGGAGCCGATGTGCATGTTGACGACCGTCCCGGTCTCCTGGCACACGGCGAAGAACGGGTCCCAGTAGCCGGAGTGGATCGACGGGAGCCCCAGGTAGGTGGGGATCTCGGAGAACGTCACGGCCTTGACGCCGCGCGCGGCGTTGCGCCGGATCTCGGCGACGGCGAGGTCGATGTCCCACAGGGGGATGATGCAGAGCGGGATGAGGCGGCCCCCGCTGTCGCCGCACCACTCCTCGACCATCCAGTCGTTGTAGGCGCGCACGCAGGCGAGCGCCACTTCCTTGTCCTTGGCCTCCGCGAACGTCTGGCCGCAGAAGCGCGGGAAGGTGGGGAAGCAGAGGCTGGCCTCGACATGGTTGAGGTCCATGTCCTCCAGGCGGGCCTTCGGGTCCCAGCAGCCGCGCCGCATCTCCGCGCGCGTGATGCCTTCGAGGGTCATGTCGTCGCGGTCGAAACCGACGGCGGCGATGTTGCGCTTGTACGGGAACTTCAGGTCCTCGTAGATCCACCAGTCCGTCGGGGGCCCGTCCGGGTCCATGGTGATCTGGTACTTGCCCGCCACGTAGGCGAGCTCGCCGATCCCGGCCGTGAGCGGCTGCGGCCCCCGGTCCCGGTACTTCGCCGGCAGCCAGGTCGAGAAGAGGTGCGCGGGCTCGATCACATGGTCGTCGACGCTGATGATCCGGGGCAGTTCCATCGGGTCCATCGTGTCCCCTCACCTGACAGTTTCTGATGGCGTTTCTGATGGGTCGTCAGATAGCAGGCTAGCCCCGCACCCCTGGACCGACAAGGCGCAGCGCTCTACGCTCTGCGCACGATCTGACTAACCGTCAGGTACGGTCTGCCGTTTCGAGGGGGAGCAGTGAACGAGACCGCACACGCCCTGGGCGCCGCCGGGACGCTCTGGGAGCTGATCGAGCGCCGCGCCGCCCTCACCCCCGACACCCCCGTACTGATCCAGTCCGCCCCCGACGCCGAGGACGACCGGCGCCTGACCTTCGGCGAGCTACGCGAGCGCGGCGAGCGGGTCGCCGCCGGCCTGTACGACATGGGCGTACGCCCCGGCACGGTCGTCGCCTGGCAGCTACCGACCCGCATCGAGACCGCGCTGCTCTCCTTCGCGCTCGCCCGCATCGGCGCCGTCCAGTCCCCCGTCATCCCCTTCTACCGGGACCGCGAGGTCGGCTTCGCGCTGCGCGAGTCGAAGGCCGAGTTCTTCGCGACCCCGGGCGTGTGGCGGGGCTTCGACCACACGGAGATGGCCCGGCGCCTCGGCGCCCGCGGGATCTTCGAGGCCTACGACACGCTGCCCGACGGCGATCCCTCCGTACTGCCGCCCGCGCCCGCCGACGGCACGGCCGTGCGCTGGATCTACTGGACCTCCGGCACGACCTCCGACCCCAAGGGCGTCCTCCACACGGACCGCTCACTGATCGCCGGCGGCTCCTGCCTCGCGCACGCCCTGCACCTGTCGGCGTCCGACGTCGGCTCGATGGCGTTCCCCTTCGCGCACATAGCCGGCCCCGACTACACGGTCATGCTGCTCCTGTACGGGTTCCCCGCGGTGATGTTCGAGCAGTTCGCGCTGCCGGACGCTCTCGACGGCTACCGGCGGCACGGAGTGACCGTCGCGGGCGGCTCCACGGCCTTCTACTCCATGTTCCTGACCGAACAGCGCAAGTCCCCCGAGGACCGGCTCATCCCGACGCTGCGGCTCCTCGCGGGCGGCGGCGCGCCCAAGCCGCCCGAGATCTACCACGCGGTGGTACGGGAGATGGGCTGTCAGCTCACCCACGGGTACGGCATGACCGAGGTCCCCATGATCACGATGGGCGCCCCCGACGACACCGCCGAGAACCTCGCGACGACGGAGGGAAAGCCCCCCGAGGGCATGGAGATCCGGGTCACGGACGCGGACGGCAAGCAGCTCCCGTACGGCGTGGACGGCGAGGTCAGGCTGCGCGGGGAGGCCGTCTGCCAGGGCTATCTGGACCCCGTGCAGTCGGCTGCCGCGTTCGACGGCGACAGGTTCCTCGTCACCGGCGACCTCGGGCATGTGAGGGACACCGGGCATCTGGTGCTCACCGGGCGGGCCAAGGACATCATCATCCGCAAGGGCGAGAACATCTCCGCGAAGGAGATCGAGGACCTGCTGCACGCGCACCCCGCGGTGGGCGACGCGGCGGTCGTGGGGCTCCCGGACCCCGAGCGCGGCGAGCGGGTGTGCGCGGTCGTCGTCCAGCGCGACGGCACCGAGCCGCTGACCCTGGAGGCGATGGCGTCCCATCTGCGGTCGGAAGGGCTGTCCACGCACAAGCTGCCCGAGCAGCTGGAACTGGTGGACGCCCTTCCGCGCAACGACACCCTGCGCAAGGTGCTCAAGTACAAGCTGCGCGAGCGCTATTCGGAAACAGGACCGGTGAACGCTATTCCGGAACGGTGAAGTAGTGGGCGAACGCGATGACGATCTCCTCCTCGGAGATCCGCCCGTCGCCGTCCGAGTCCAGCGCGGCGGCCACCGGGCCCACCACGGACGGGTCGACACCGAGGACGCGCAGGATGCGCTCCGCTGCCGCCGGGGTGATACCGGAACCTTCCTGGTCGGCGACGGCGATGGCGGCCCGCAGGAAGGGGCGGGCGATCTCCGCGAACCGCTTCGGGTTGTCCCGCAGCCGCTTCACCGCGCCCGTCACGAACTCCTCGCGGGAGACGCGCTGGTCGCCGTCCACATCCGCTATGCCTGCCATGCCCTGCCAGAAGGCCTCGGCACCCGCGTAGAGCGCCTGGCCCTTGTCGCAGCGCGCCGCCGTGGTGAACTCGGCCAGCAGTCCCTTGGCCGCGGTCACGAAGTCCTCGCGGTCGATGTAGCCGTTGCCGTCCTGGTCGAAGCCGGCGAAGCGGGCAGCGATCCTGCGCTCGTACTCGGCGTGATCGGTGCTCTCGGCGTGGTCCATGTCCCCTCTGCCGCCTCTCGCATCGGTGGTGGTACGGGTCCTGCCCGTCCCCTCGCCAGGGAGCGTACGTCGTGGAGCGGCGCCGGGGGCCCTCACAGCGACGCTTGTGCCAAGACCGGAAAAATTCCGCAACAACTTCCGCGCCAGGCCGCCCGGACGCACGGGTCTGCGCCGGTCGGATCCGCGCGGTCAGGCCGAGAGGGGCGACGCCTCGTCGTTCACGGCGCTCAGCACGTCCGGGTACACCTCGAAGAGGCGGCGCACGCCGAGCGCCGACAGGACGCGGTTGACGTGCGAGCCGTCCTCGGCCCCCTTGGCGGGCAGGATCAGCCGGAGCTCGCCGCGGCAGGAACGCATCAGCCGACGGGCCGCGATCAGTACGCCGACCCCGCTCGAATCGCAGAAGAGGACCTGCGAGAGATCGAGGACGAGGCTGTGCCGGCCGTCCGCGACCGCGTCGTGCACCTGCTGGCGCAGCGCGGGAGAGGTGGCGAGATCCATCTCGCCCGACACCCGCACGACGGCCCAGCCACCCTGCTGTCCCTCGGTCACCCTGAGCGTCACGCGCCACTCCTCCCGTTGATCCGGAACCTCTGCTTACGGTTGTCTTCTTTCGCGGCTGCCCGACCGCGGGGTGCTGAAACACCACCGCACACGTATCACATATGGCCCGGTTAAGGCCTAAGTGATCGGATTTTGACCTGTTTTCGGCGCCAAAGGTCCGCGCAACGTGACCGCCTCCTTACCATCCGCATCCGGCCATGTCGACCTTTGGCGCAAAGGCAGGTGCGTTGTCGGCGCGTCCGACTACATTCGAGAGAACGCACACGGTGAGGGGGCCGCATGGCCAAGGAGACTCCGACCCGGTGGGACCGGAGGATGCAGCAGCGGCTCGCGCACGGGGAGGCCGCGGCGCTCGGTGAGCTGTACGACCGCTTCGCGTCACTCGTGCACGGGCTCGCGCACCGCGTGCTCGGTGACGAGGCCGCGGCCGACCGCATCACGCGCGACGTCTTCACCCACGTCTGGGAGAACCCCGACGCGTACGACCCCAAGCAGGGGCCCCTGCGCTCCTGGATCGCCACCCTCACCCACCGGCGCGCGGTCCACCGCCTGCGCCAGACCGAGTCCGCCGCCCTCGTCCGCAGCGGCGAGGGCACCACGGAGGACCTGGAGCGCAAGGTGCGGCACGCCTCCGCCGCCGCCCGCGCCGACTACATCGTCACCTCGATGCCCGCCCCGCTGCGCGCCGCGCTGGAGCTGGCCTATTTCCAGCGCAGGGACTACCGCCAGACCGCGGTCGACCTCGGCGTCACCGAGGACGAGGCGCGCCGCCGCCTGCGCCTCGGACTCCAGCTCCTGTCCACGGCCCACGACAGCGGCACGTCCGGCACCCCGCCGGGATCTCCCGGACACGGGAGGGCGCTGTGAGCGGGCCCAGCCCCTTCGGCAACGCCGACCAGCCCGACAACCCCGACAACCCCGACGGCTCCGGGCAACCCGAAGGCTTCGAGGGTGCCGGGCCTTCCGACGCCGCCGCGAGCGCCCGGATACCGACGCCGCGCTCCTCCGTGGAGGACACCCGGCGCCCGCTGCCGGACCACGTCCCCGAGCCGCTCGTCCTGGAGCACCGCGTCCTCAAGTCCCTCCTCGGCGCGTGGGCGCTCGCCGCGTGTTCGGCCGCGGAGAGCGTCGCCGTGGAGGAGCACCTCGGCGACTGCGGCCCGTGTGCCGAGGAGGCGCTGCGGCTGCGGGACGCCGTGGGCCTGTTGCACTCCGAGGAGAGCCTCGACCTCGACCCGATGCTGCGCTCCCGCGTCCTGGAGGGCTGCCTCACCCGCCGCCCGCCCCGCATCCCGGTCCCCGAGTGGGCCACCCCGTACGACGCGGAGACCGCCCGCCTCGACGCCCTGCTCAAGGACATCGGCGACTCCGAGTGGCACGCGCCCGTACGGCTTCGCTGGTACGAGGGAGACGACCGGGTCAGCCGCAAGACGACCGTCGCCGGCGTCCTCGCGCACCTGATGAGCGTGGACGGCCTGGTCGCCGTCGCGCTCGGCCTCGACGACCCGCTGTTCGGCGTCGCACCCGAGGAGCGCCGCACGCCGGAGAGCCGCACGGAGACGTTCTGGAAGGCTTCGCACTTCCCGCCGACCCGTGCCGTCCGCGGCCCCTGGCGCGAGCAGTCGCACGCCGTGATCCGCACGGTGTCGTTCGCGGCCGACCCGAGCGGCTCCTCGGGCCGCACCCGCTCGTCGGGTCAACTGGCGGTCCCGTACGGGGACTTCACCCTGCCGCTGCGCGACTCGATGCTGGACCGCGCCTTCGAGTGCTGGGTGCACGCCGAGGACATCGCCGAGGCGGTGGACTACCCGTACGAGCCGCCGTCGGCCCGCCATCTGAACCGCATGATCGACCTGGCGGCCCGGCTGCTTCCCGACTCCCTCGCCGGGCGCCGCCGCGCGGGCCTCGCCGCACCGGCCCGCGGCCTGGTCGCCGCGGGCGCGCCGGGCCGCACGCTGCGCCTCGAGGTCGAGGGGGCGGGCGGTGGCGAGTGGCTCATCGCCCTGGACTCGCCCGGCGCGGTCGGCTCGGCGGAGCGCGAGGTCGCCCATGTCGCCCTGGACGGCGCCGAGTTCTGCCGCCTGGCGGCCGGTCACGTCACCCCGGAGGAGGCGGCCGCCGGACAGGACGGCGACCGCGAGGCCATCCACGACGTCCTGTACGCGACGGCGGCGCTCAGCAGGATGTGACGCGCTCCAGGGGATACGCGGGACACGCCCTGCGGCACGCGTCATCCCTTGCTGACCGCCGCGAGGATCTCCGGCAGGCGGGCCGCCGTGCGCGGGGCGGCCAGGCGCAGGCCCGCCAGGGTGATCCCCGCCGCGTACGCGGCGCCGATCGGCAGCAGCAGCCAGGTCGCGGACTCGGCGCCCGACACGTGCAGCCAGATCGCGAGGGCGATGACGGGCGCGCACAGCAGGGCCGCCGCGACCATCCCGCCGAAGATCGATATCCAGGCGAGGCCCGCCTGCCCCGGGGCCACGTTCTTGTAGCCCTCCTGCGGGATCGAGTACGGGAAGCGGGCCGACGACCAGGCGCCGGTGGCGAGCATCGCGCCGAGGAGCGCGAAGGAGAGGCCGAGCACCTCGGGCAGGGCCCGCCAGTCGCCGAGCAGCGCGGTCGTGACGACGGTGACCAGCGTCGCGTACGGCAGGGTGATCGTCAGGAGGGCGAGGGCGCGGCCGCGCAGTTCGACGTAGGCGTCGCGCGGCGAGGAGATGGTCATGGCGACCATCCAGAACGCCGAGGTGTCCTGCCCGAACTGGTTGTACATCTGGATGCCGAGCATTCCGGCGGCGAAGCACGCGAAGTAGATGGAGCCGGTGCCCTGGAGGGCGTTGAAGACCGGCACGATCAGGCCGATGGCGAGGGACGTCACCCAGGCCGCCTTGGTCTTCGGGTCGCGCCACACATAGCGCAGGGCGCGCTCCATGACCGTGCCCGTGCGGCCGTCGGGCAGGAGGCGGGGGCCGCGGGACGTGCGCCTGCGGCGGGTGGGTTCGGCGGCCTGGAGCGTGGAGCCGTCGGGGGACGTCATGAGACGTGTCAGGGCGCGTTGCCACGCGTACAGAAGTCCGGCGAGTGCGGCCGCGCACAGGACGAGGCGGGCCGCCGCGACGCCGTACGAGCCGTGGCTGACGGAGTCGACGGCGCCGATCGCGGACGCGGGCGGGATCCAGGCCAGTACGTCGCCCGCCGGATCGAGCGCCCTGAGGCCGCCGGACGAACCGAGCCGCTGCGCACCGAAGTTGACGACCTGCGCGCCGACGGCGATCACGAGCCCGCTGAGGACGGCGAGGTCGCGTCCCTTGCGGCTGGTGAGCAGCCGGATGTTGGCGGCGGCCACGGCGCGCGCGAGGGCGACGCAGGTGAGCAGGGTGAGGGCGACGGCCAGGACCGCGACGGCGGACGCAGCGGCCCCGTGCGCCAGGGCGATCACCGCGCCGACCGCGAGACAGATCGTGAACAGGGGACCGATCCCGACGAGGGACGCGATGAGCAGACCCCGTACGAGGGGGTGTGGCCGCAGCGGGAGCATGACGAGGCGGGTCGGGTCGAGGGTCTCGTCGCCGGAGGGGAAGAAGAGCGGCATCACCGCCCAGCCGAGGGCGAGTACGGCGGTGAGGATGACGCAGAGGGTCGCCGCGTGGGTGCTGCCGCGCAGGGCGATCAGGCCGATGAGCTGGAGCGCGGCGACGAGCAGTACGACGACGAGCGTGGCGATGTAGGCGGCGCGGCGGCCCGTGGAGCCGCGCAGTCCGTTGCGCAGGAGCGCCAGCTTGAGGCGGACCAGCGTGACGGTCGTCGTGGTCACCGGCTGCCGCCTCCCAGCCAGTCCAGGTCGGAGGTGGTGTCGCGGCTGTTCGCGCCGACGAGTTCGAGGAACGCCTGCTGGAGGGAGGGCGCGTCGCCGCGCACTTCGGCGAGGGGCCCCTGTGCGCGGATGCGGCCGGCGGCCATCACGGCGACCCAGTCGCAGAGCGACTCGACGAGCTCCATGACGTGGGAGGAGAAGACGACGGTCGCCCCGGAGCCGGTGTAGCGCTCCAGGACTCCGCGGATGGTCTGCGCGGAGACCGGGTCGACGCCCTCGAACGGCTCGTCCAGGAAGAGGACTTCGGGGTTGTGGAGGAGCGCGGCGGCGAGCCCGATCTTCTTGCGCATGCCGGTCGAGTAGTCGACGACGAGTTTGTGCTGGGCCCCGGCGAGGTCGAGCACGTCGAGGAGCTGGGCGGCGCGCTTGTCGACCTCGGCGCCGGGCAGGCCGCGCAACCTGCCCGTGTACGCGAGGAGTTCGTGCCCCGAGAGCCGCTCGAACAGACGCAGGCCCTCGGGGAGTACCCCGATGCGGGCCTTCACCTCGACGGGGTCGCGCCACACGTCGTGGCCGACGACTTCGACGGTGCCCCGGTCGGGCCGGAGCAGGCCGGTGACCATGGAAAGGGTGGTCGTCTTGCCCGCGCCGTTCGGCCCGACGAGGCCGATGAACTTGCCCGCGGGAAGGGCGAGATCGATACCCGCGACGGCGACGCTCCGGCCGAACGTCTTCCAGAGGTCCTTTACGCGTACGGCCGGTGCCCCGGCCTCGGTCCCCGCCTCGGTCACTGTGCCGCCCGCCGCCCTTCGTCGCCGTCACCGTCCCCCAAACTCTCGGCTCCGCTCGAGCAGGGGGGACCCCCATCGCACGATACGTGGCCGCGCGGGTCACTGCCGGGGTTCTACCGGCGGCCCTCCCGCCCGCACGCGTACGCCAGTGGGGAGATGAGCTCCTCGGCGTCGGGCAGCCAGCGGTTCGCGGCGGTGGGGCGGCAGGCCCACTGGACGGCGCCCCGGGCGCCGAAGCGGGTCGGCGGCGCGGCGACGTAGGCGCCCTCGCCGAGCGCGTCCAGGTCGAGGGAGGCGGGCGGCCAGCCCAGCTTGCGGACCAGGTCGGGGACCTTCGCGGCGGCGCCCGGCAGGACGAAGAACTGCATCCGGCGGTCGGGGGTACAGGTGACCGGGCCGAGAGTGAGATCCATGCGCTCCATGCGGGCCAGGGCCAGGAACCCGGCGGTCTCGGGCACGTCGATCGCGTCGAACGTGCGGCCCGTCGGCAGCAGGATCGAGGCGGCGGGGTGCTTGGACCACAGCCGGCGGGCGGCGGTCGCACTCCCGGTCGCCTGGTTCGCCCAGTCCTCGCGGGCGTGGTGGGCACCGGGGGCCGCGCACCTGGCGTCGCCGCAGGAGCAGTGCTGCCTGCCCTCGTCGACCTCCAGCCAGGTGCCGGGGAACACGTCCCAGTGGCGTTCCTCCGCGTAGCGCACGGCGGCGTCGAGGAGGGTCTCCCCGCGCTGCTTGGGGATCAGGGGAGGCGAGGTGACGGACGAGGTGACTGCCGAGGTGACTCCGATGGTCTCTTCCACGACGTTCTCAACTCCCGCCGCCAGCCGGGGTTACGGGCGCACGCGCGCGGGGGCCTGCGGCACCGATCCTGCACGTGGGGCGCATGGATGCATGGGCGGGGGCGCGCGGGAGGAATGGCCCCGGCAGGGGGGTAGCCAGCCCGGAGGACCAGACGAGGGTGTTGTCCACCGACCGGCTACCAGTTGGGGCTCTTGCTTGTGTTTGCCCTTCTTTGTGGCGCATCTTCCGTTTGATCTCAGGGCATTGATCACCTCAAGGCGGGCTCTGCCCGAGCCAGCCCGATGGTCCACGGTGCACACAGGGGGTACGCCATGGCCGCAAGGCCTCTCGTAGCGCGACAGCCCAACGAACGGCTGCAGGCGCTCATCCAGGAAGCAGGCTGCTCGAACGCCGGGCTGGCCCGCCGGGTCAACATGTGCGGATCGGAGCACGGCCTCGACCTGCGCTACGACAAGACGTCGGTGGCCCGCTGGCTGCGCGGACAGCAGCCACGCGGCCGGGCGCCCGGCATCATCGCCGAGGCCATCGGCCGCAAGCTCGGCCGCGCGGTCACGATCGACGAGATCGGCATGGCCAACGGCAAGAACCTCGCCTCGGGCGTCGGCCTCCAGTTCTCGCCGACCGTCCTCGGCGCCATTGAGCAGGTGTGCGAGCTGTGGCGCAGCGACGTGGGGCGCAGGGACTTCCTGTCCGGGTCGTCGGTGGCCTCGTCCGCGCTGGTCGAGCCGAGCCGGGACTGGCTGATCTCCGTACCCGACTCGCAGGTCGCTCGGTCGGCGGGGCCGCGGGTCGGGGCGTCGGACGTGGCGGCCGTGCGGGCGATGACCCAGGCGCTGACGGACCTTGACCACCAGTACGGCAGCGGGCATGTGCGGCCGGTGGTCGTCCACTATCTGAACAGCGTGGTGTCGGGGCTGCTCGCGGGCTCGTACCGGGAGGCCGTGGGGCGTGAACTCTTCGCGGCGGTCGCCCGGTTGACGGAGCTGGCCGGGTACATGGCCGTCGACACCGGACAGCCGGGCCTCGCCCAGCGGTACTACATCCAGTCCCTGCGCCTCGCCCAGGCCGCCGGGGACCGTGGGTACGGCGGATACGTACTGGCCGCGTCCATGAGCCACTTGGCGGCGCAGCTCGGGAACCCGCGCGAGATCGCCCAGCTGGCGCGCGCGGCGCAGGAGGGGACGCGCGGGCGGGTGACCCCGCGCGCGGAGGCGATGTTCTACGCGGCCGAGGCGCGGGGCCACGCCCTGCTCGGGGACGCGCGGGCCACGCAGGCGGTGGCGGGCAGCGCGCTGGCCGCGCTGGAGCGGGCCGAGCCGGGCTCGGGCGACGACCCGGCCTGGATCGCGCACTTCGACGCGGCGTATCTCGCGGACGAACTGGCGCACTGCTACCGGGACTTGGGGCAGGCGGAGGCGGCGCGACGGCAGGCCGAGGCGTCCCTGGCCGGGCATCCTCAGTCGCGGGCGCGGCGCCGGGCGATCGGTCTGGTGCTGCTCGCCACGGCGCAGGTGCAGCAGCGCGAGGTCGAGCAGGCCTGTCAGACGGGGACGCGCGCGGTGGAACTCCTCGGCACGCTGCGCTCGAACCGGGGCGCCGAGTACCTGGACGACTTCAGGCAGCGCCTTGAGCCGTACCGGGACGAACCCGTGGTGCGGGAGTTCGGTGCGCGCCTTGATCTTCAGGCAGCGTGAAGTTTGGTGAGCGGCGCGCAGGAGACGTACGGGTGAAGCTTGTGTGACGGACGCCTCAACCCGCTTGGGGAGGGCGCTAATCAGCGTTCCGCAGGCCTGTTTTGTTACTTGAGGGTGTGGGGAGGCTGTGGGGTTCTGAGCTGCGTGGCACGTGTGTGCGGGGACCCGGTAGCGTGAGCCGACGATTCCGAAGGTCCCCCAGTCGTAGGAGTCCCGGTGACGCAGCAGAGCGGACAGGGCGAGGATCCGCACCTTCCCTCGGTGCGGCAGGCACACGAAGGCGTCGTGCTGCCCGCCGACGGCAGCGAGCCCTTGCTGCCGGGTACCTTCGGCGACCAGTCGCACGTCGCCCCCTCGGGCGGCAGCCCCTGGGGCCAGCCGTGGGGCCCCGAGTCCGCGCAGGCGGCCTCCGGCGGCCCGATGCCCACGTACGAGTGGGGCGCGCCGTCCGCGTCGCCCGCGCTGCCGGGTGAGCAGGCGCCGCACGCCGCGGCCCCGCTGCCCCCGGCCGCACCACAGCAGCAGTACTCGGCGCAGCTGCCGCCCGCCGGAGCCCCGGCCGCCCCGCTGCCGACGGACGCCGCCCCGTACGGCTCCGCGCCACTGCCGCCCGCCTCCGCCTCGGACGCGACGCAGTACATGGCCCCCACCGCGCCCTCCGACGCGGACGCCACGCAGTACATCGCGCCGGTCGCTCCGGGGGCCCTGCCGCCCGAGGTGCCCGCCGACGCCACCCAGTACCTGGGCCGCGCGAACGCACCCGGCCCGCTGCCGCCCCAGCAGCCCCAGCAGCACCAGCAGCACCAGCAGCACCAGCAGCACCAGCCGTACGGCTCCATGCCCATGCCGCCCGCGGGCACCGACAGCGATGCCACGCAGTACATCGCGCCCGTGCCCTCGCCGCCGCCGAGCGCGCCCTACGGCATCCGCCCCGGCGCTCCCGGCGACCGGCAGCCCCCGGCCGAGTTCGACAGCCTCTTCCGCACCGAGCCGGAGCCGGACGCGCCCGCCTCGACGCAGCAGATGCCCCGCTTCGACCCGCACGCCGGCGGACCCTCGGGACCGGGCGGACCGGGCGGACCGGGAAGACCCGGTCCGGCCGCGCAACCGCAGGGCCCGTACGAGCCCACCGGGCGGGCCGCGGCCCGCAAGGGCCAGAACCGCACCGGCTCGAAGGTGCCGCTCATCGCCGCCATCGGCGTCGGCATCCTCGTCGTCGGCATCGGCGCGGGCGCCCTCATCAGCGGCGGGGGCGACGAGAACAAGGGCGACGACGCCAAGCCGGCCGCCGCGACCGGCGAGCCGGGCAGCTCGTCACCGACGCCCGCCGACCCCGCCAAGGCGCAGGCCGTCGCGCTCGACAAGCTCCTCGCCGACTCGAACAACAGCCGCGACACGGTCATCAGGGCCGTCGCGAACATCGGCGCCTGCAAGGACCTCGGCAAGGCCGCCAGTGACCTGCGCGGCGCCGCCACCCAGCGCACCGGGCTCGTCACCCGGCTCGCCGCGCTCGAAGTGGACAAGCTGCCCAGCAACGCGGCGCTCACGCAGTCCCTCACCAAGGCCTGGCAGGCGTCCGCCTCCGCAGACAGCCACTACGCGGCGTGGGCCGACCAGGTCGCGGGCAAGGGCGGCTGCCACAAGGGCCGCGCCAAGCCCACCCCGCAGCGCCGCGCGGGCGACCAGGCGAGCGGCACGGCCTCCACGCAGAAGACCCAGGCGTCGAAGCTGTGGAACACCATCGCGACGCAGTGGAACCTTCCGCAGCGCAAGCCGTTCCAGCTCTAGCCGATACGGAGGCGGCCGAGCGGGCTCAGCCCATCGGGGTCGCCTCCAGCGTCCTCGACACGTCGACGAGTCCGCGGCGCGCGGCCACGAGCCGCCCGTCGCGCACCACCTGGAAGGTGACGTCGGCGTTGACGAGCCGCGGGAAGCCGCGGGCCGCAATCATGTCCTCGAAGCGCCAGCTCAGCGTCGGCGTCAGCCCGCCCGTACGCACCTTCAGGCCGCCGTCGAGCGCGTCACGCACCGTGTGCGACGTCACGTCACCGTTGCCGAGTGACTCGATGACCTGCTTCAGGACGGTGTAGGCGATCCAGGTCGTCTGCACGCCGGCATCCGCCGGGTCGATCCGGTTGTCGCCGAACGCCTGCTCGCTGATGACCTTGCGCATCGTCGCCCACCGCCGGTCGGTCGCCACCGGGTACCAGCCGGTGACGTACGCCCCTTCGTAGACGCCCGACTTGCCGCCCGAGCGGTCGATGACCGTCTGGTCGACACTGCCGAGGATGGTCGAGATCCGCACCTTCGGATACGAGTCGCGGGTGCGGCGGAACGAGTCGAAGAACGTGTCCGTGCGGTCGCCGAGGACCGCCGTCACGCAGCCCTTCCCGGTCGGGTCTGCGCCGGCCCGCAGGAGCGCCTGGCGGGCCTGCTCCGTGTAGTCGGTGGCGTCCTCGGCGGCGCGCACGTCGAAGGCCCCGTTGCGGCCCGCGGACAGGCCCGTGTCGAGGAGCAGCGGCAGCTGGTCGCCGGCGACGGTGTCGGGGCGCACGAGCGAGGTGCGGTCGCAGCCCGCGGCGGCCAGCTGCCGTCCGTTTCCGGCCATCAGGGCGGGCTGGCCTCCGTTGACCGGATACGACAGGGGGCTGGCGAACTCCTCGTCGGTGACGCCGTAGCCGCCTATGTACGGGATGCCGGCGGACTCCAGCGGGGCGAGGAAGGAGCGGGCGTGCTGGCTGTAGGAGCCGACGACCGCGACAGCCTGCTGCTCGACGGCGTCCCTGGCGCAGCGGGCGGCGCCCACGGTGTCGTTGTTGTCGTTGCAGGTGATGACCCTGAGGTCGCGGCCGCCTATGCCGCCATGGGCGTTGACCCAGCGCGCGTAGGCGCGCGCCATGGCGGGCATGCCGGGCATGTTGGTCGCCTGCGTCTTCTCGGGCGCCCACGTCATCACCGTGATGGGGTCCTTGGAGCTCCCGGTGATGTCGGAGACGAGCCCGCAGCCGGCGACGAGCGACGCACAAGCCGCCCACACCGCCGCCGAAAGCACGGTGGAACGGAGGGAGCGCGAGGTGCGCGGGGTGATGGTGCGGCGCCGGCCAGTCATGAACCTGCACGATTCCGCCGCATCCCTAACCCGCGAGTGACCTGCGGTCAACGTGCGGTGACGCGGAGGTGAATTACGGGGGGCAGGTCGGGCCGAAGGGGACGGCACGTACGATCGATGACCGTGCAAAGCTCGGAGAAGTCTTCCCGTCGCGGCCGTCGCTCCTCCACCATGGGCGGCATGCCACTCAACGACATGCCGTGGTGGCGCTGGCGCAGCAATGTGCGCTCCGCGCTGCACATGCTCTCCGACCCCGCGTTCCAGCGGGACGTCTGGCTCGCGGGCGTGGACGGGTTCGGGGACGTCACCGACGCCGTGTACCGCCTCGTCGAGGACACCTGGCTCGACAACTGGTCCGCCGAGAAGTACGTCGGCACGATCTTCCGGGACGCCCAGGAGGCGCAGCTCGTCGACACCGCGGTGCTGCGCGTGCTGCGGATCATGCACCAGGTGGGCCCGGACGCCCCCGTCTCCGCCTATCTCGACCACCACGCGTGGCCGGAAGCGGTGCACTCCGCGCGGGACGCGCACGTCGTGCTCGCCACCAGCGACGGCGACGACCCCGACGCGGCGCCCCGCACGCTCGAGGTCCTGCGGATCATGACGCGGGCGGCCTGAGCGCGCGAGCCCGTCCGACCAGCGGGACGGCGGCCCGGCGCGGGTTACGTGTATGGGACCCTTGCCTGCATGAATGAGCAGTCCCCCGCGTCCGGCGTCGCCGGCGGCGAGCAGTACGTCCTGACTCTCTCCTGCCCCGACAAGCGGGGCATCGTGCACGCCGTGTCGAGCTATCTCTTCATGACCGGCTGCAACATCGAGGACAGCCAGCAGTTCGGCGACCACGACACGGGCCTGTTCTTCATGCGGGTCCACTTCTCGGCGGACGCGCCCGTCACCGCGGAGAAGCTGCGGGCCAGCTTCGCCGCGGTCGGCGACTCCTTCCACATGGACTGGCAGATCCACCGCTCCTCGGAGCGGATGCGCGTCGTCCTGATGGTGTCGAAGTTCGGCCACTGCCTGAACGACCTGCTGTTCCGCACCCGGATCGGCGCCCTGCCGGTCGACATCGCGGCGGTCGTCTCGAACCACACGGACTTCGCCGAGCTCGTGAAGTCGTACGACATCCCCTTCCACCACATCCCGGTGACGAAGGACAACAAGCCCGAGGCCGAGGCGCAGATCCTCGACCTGGTGCGCGCGGAGGGTGTCGAACTGGTCGTCCTGGCCCGCTACATGCAGGTCCTCTCGGACGACCTGTGCAAGGAGCTGAGCGGCCGGATCATCAACATCCACCACTCGTTCCTGCCGAGCTTCAAGGGCGCCAAGCCGTACCACCAGGCACACACGCGAGGCGTGAAGCTGATCGGCGCGACCGCGCACTATGTGACGGCCGCCCTCGACGAAGGCCCGATCATCGAGCAGGAGGTCGAGCGCGTCGGCCACGACGTGACACCGGACCAGCTCGTGGCGATCGGCCGCGACGTGGAGTGCCAGGCACTCGCCCGCGCCGTGAAGTGGCACGCGGAGCACCGGATCCTGCTGAACGGGCGCCGGACGGTCGTCTTCACCTGATCCACCGCGCGCGGGTCCTCGGCTCGTGGGTTGTGCGCCCGCGGGTCGTGCTCACACGCAGACGACCCGCGAGCCAGGTCTCCTCCCGTACGAGACGGGCGGAAGCCGGCCGGACGTACCGGCGGCTCGCGGGTCGGGTGACTGCTTGGGATTGGGGCCGGCTGCACGCATCTCTCACGTGCTGGTCCGGCGCCGAAATCGAGATGCGACGCCGGGCTGCTAGCCCGCAGTCACCTCACGCGTCCGGTATTCATACATCTGCCGAACCACCTCCCTTCGTGTGTACCCCCACTCTAAAAAGGGTCCGGGGAGCCTTCAAGCGAATTAACGGGCCCGCCACTGGGCCCGTCCGCGAGGTCGTACGCTGTGATCAAGGACGGAACGTTCCCCCCGGATCTCCGGGACGCAACGATTTCCCCGAACTCCGTGTGTGCTGCGTCACGTTCGAGTTGAATGATCTGAAGTGCGGAACACGCGGACACAGCCTGCAGGGGGTGCCAGGTGAGTGCTTCCCGGCGTAGTGGGACCACCGACGAGCTCGGGCCCGACGAGCCCGAGCGGGACGGGGCCGATCTTCTCGCCGCGTTGCTCGACGGGATGGACGCCGCGCTCTGCGCGTTCGACGCCGACGGGATCGTGACCCATTGGAACCGTGAGGCCGAGCGGATCCTCGGCTGGTCCGCGGCCGAGGCCGTGGGACGGCGCGGGTTCTCCGGATGGGCGGTGCGCAGCGCCGACGCCGACGACGTCGAGGCCCGGCTGATGGCCGCGATGCGGGCGCCGGGCCGGCAGGTCCACGAATTCGCCCTGCTCACCAAAGACGGCGGGCGCGTCCTCGTACGGACACAGTCCTCCGCCGTGCGCGGGCCCGACGGCAAGCCGGCCGGGCTGTACTGCGCGTTCAGCGAGGTGCACACACAGATCGACCTGGAGCGGTCGATCGCCCTGAGCGAGGCCCTCTTCGAGGACGCCTCCTGGGGAGTCGTCCTCGTCGACGCCGACCTGCGGCCCGCCGTCGTGAACGTGCACGCCGCCCGGGCCCTCGGTTCCGGCCGTACCGCGCTGCTCGGACGCCCCCTCGGCGACCTGATCTCGCAGGGCGTCGAGGAGCTGGAGAGCGCGCTCGCCCATGTGCTCGCGGAGGGCGCGCCACCGGCCCCCGCCGAGCTGTGGGTGACGGTGCGGCTCCCGGAGGGCGACGCGCGAAGGTGCTGGCGCAGCGGCTTCGTGCGGCTCGCCTCACCGCTGACCGAGGAACCCGTACCGCTGGGCGTCGGATGGCTGTTCCAGGACGTCACCGAGGCCAAGCAGACGGAGCAGGAGGCGGCGCAGCTGCGGTTCCGGGCCAACCAGCTGCACCGGGCCTCGCGGGCCGCCGCCGAGTGCGAGGACCCGGCGGAGGCGGCGACCGTCCATCTCGACTTCGCGCTGGCCGGGTTCGCCGACCACGCGCTGATCGATCTGGTGGTCGGGGACGAGCAGGCCGACGGGGAACGTACGGGTCCGGTACGCCTGGCGCGGGCCGCCGCGACGCCTTCGGGGGCGCCGGGGCCGAGCCTGCTGGTGTCCCGTACGACGCTGCCCGTGCGCTATCTGGAGGGCCACCCGGCGCTGCAGTGCGTGGAGCGCACGGGTTCGGTGCGGGCCGGCGCGAGCGGGCGCGACGCCACGCGGGCGCGCGAGTGGGCCGAGGCGAGACAGTGGCCCGAGGGCACGGTGCACGCCCTGTGCGCGGTGCTGCGCAGCCGGGCGCGGACGCTGGGCGTGGTGACGTTCCTGCGCGGGCCCAGCCGTACGCAGTTCGAGCGGGCCGACGCCACGTACGCGGAGAGCGTCGCGGCCCGGATCGCCGGGACGCTCGACCTGGCGAGGGTGCTCGACCGGTAGCCGCGCGCCAGGCGTCAGTGCCGGTAGAAGATCCGGTCGCCGTACTCGCTGAAGACGCGGCCGTTCCACTCGTGGCCGCCGTCCACGTTCCCGGAGCGCAGGAGCGGCGGCTGGATGCCGCGGTCGGCGAGGTCGGCCGCGGCCGTCGCCATGGTGGCCTGCATCAGCGCGCTGGCCACCATCGTGGAGGCCGGCCCGAAGGGAGCGTCGACGGTGTCGTACGTGAGCTCCGCGTCGCCGACCTCGATCTTCGAGTCGAGGACGATGTCGCAGTGGTCCTTGAGGAACGTCCCCGACACATGGCGGGACTTCGTCTCCTCGGCGTACGCCACGGACGTCACGCCGATCACGCGCAGGCCCAGTGCGCGCGCGTTCATGGCCATCTCCACGGGCAGAGAGTTGCGGCCGGACAGCGAGATGATCACCAGGGTGTCGCCCGCGCGGACCGGGCTGGTGTCGAGGACGGCGCCCGCGAGCCCGTCGACACGTTCCAGGGCGGAGCCCAGCGTGGCGGGCATGACGTCGACGCCGACGACCCCCGGTACGGAGAGCAGGTTCATCAGGGCGAGACCGCCCGCGCGATAGACGACGTCCTGCGCGGCGAGCGAGGAGTGCCCCGCGCCGAACGCGAAGAGCCGGCCCCCCTCGGCGACCGTGTCGGCGATGAGCGTGCCGGCGGCCGCGATGTTGCGGTCCTCCTCGTCGCGTACCCGCCTCAGCAGGCCGATCGCGGCGTCGAGGTACTGACCGGCCAGCTTGCTGTCGCTCATCGGCGGAGCCCCTTCGTCGTCCCTTACTGCCCGCGTGCCGCGCATCACGTTGCGGTCCGGACCAGTGCCCTGTCAATACGTCCCTGCCGTACGGAGCCCGGTTCCCCCGGCGCGGCACGGTTGTCGGCGCTATGCGTCAGAATTGGGTTCAGGGCCAGCGCACGAGCTAGCGGTGAGCTAGCAGAGCTAATCGAGGGGCACGTATGTCCGGACTGATCGACACCACGGAGATGTATCTCCGCACCATCCTCGAACTCGAAGAGGAAGGTGTGGTCCCCATGCGCGCCCGGATCGCCGAGCGGCTGGACCAGAGCGGCCCGACGGTGAGCCAGACCGTGGCCCGCATGGAGCGCGACGGCCTGGTGGCCGTCGCCACGGACCGCCACCTGGAGCTGACGGACGAGGGCCGCCGGCTCGCCACGCGTGTCATGCGCAAGCACCGCCTCGCCGAGTGCCTGCTCGTCGACGTGATCGGCCTGGAGTGGGAGCAGGTGCACGCCGAGGCCTGCCGCTGGGAGCACGTGATGAGCGAGGCGGTCGAGCGCCGTGTCCTCGAGTTGCTGCGGCACCCGACCGAGTCGCCGTACGGGAACCCGATCCCGGGGCTCGAGGAGCTGGGCGAGAAGGACGGGGCGGACCCGTTCCTCGACGAGGGCATGGTGTCCCTCGCCGACCTCGACCCGGGCACGGACGGGAAGACGGTCGTGGTGCGCCGGATCGGCGAGCCGATCCAGACGGACGCGCAGCTGATGTACACGCTGCGGCGTGCGGGCATCCAGCCGGGCTCCGTGGTCAGCGTGACGGCGTCGCCGGGCGGGGTCCTGGTGGGCAGCAGCGGCGAGGCTGCGGAGCTGGTGGCGGATGTCGCCTCGCACGTGTTCGTCGCCAAGCGCTGAGCCGGGCGCCGGGCGCGACAAAAGGCATCCGGGCAACTTACTGACGCGTCAACTCCTGTTCCCACAGGCACAGTTGGGACGTGACCGCCTTCCCCGAGAACTCTCGCAGAAACCAAGATTCACTGCGTGGAATCGCAGCGCGCGGACGTTTTGCGTGCAAGGCTGTCGCGAGAGGCATATGACCTGAGGACTCCTGACCGTCTCGGTTTCGGGTCCGCACCGGTCCGGCCGCGCGGGCGGGGAGGGGGCAGGACGATGTGCCGACGTACCCAGGCGGGGCGCACTCAGACAGGGCGCACTCAGACAGGGCGCACTCAGACAGGGCGCACTCAGACAGAGGGCCCCGGCGCCTTGCGGCGCCGGGGCCTGTCCTCCCCTGTGCTGACCCGGAGCCCCGAGCTCCCAGGGTCATCCCCTTCGGACCGATTTCCCCGAGCGGTCCGCCTCCCGCTGAAGATCTCCCCTCGGCGGCGGCGATCAACCCTTGAGGGAGGTCACTCGAACGAGGGGTGTTGCCGAGAACGACCGCGTTTTCGAAAAAGAGTTCGATAGCGTGCGCGGGTACGCGACTGCAGGCGCGACCAAAAGGGGGTGCCAGGGCCTATGGTGCGGCGCATCGACGTGACCGGGGCGGGCGGCGTGAGCCTCGCCGCGTGGGAGTTCGCCGACCCTCC
Organism: Streptomyces sp. NBC_01003; assembly: GCF_045162695.1. Lineage (NCBI taxonomy): Bacteria > Bacillati > Actinomycetota > Actinomycetes > Kitasatosporales > Streptomycetaceae > Streptomyces > Streptomyces sp. NBC_01003. The sequence continues at coordinate 5,723,571 of NZ_CP108707.1, read as the reverse complement.
CAAGACGGGTGAGGTCGACCAGTCCCCCGGCGTGCTGTTACTGCACGGCCTCATGGGCCGCGCCTCGCACTGGGCGAGCACCGCCCGCTGGCTCTCGGAGCGCCACCGTGCCGTCGCGCTCGACCAGCGCGGCCACGGCCAGAGCCAGAAACCCCCCGAGGGTCCCTACGACCGCGAGGCGTACATCCAGGACGCCGAGGCCGCCCTTGTGCAGCTCGGCCTCGCGCCCGCCGTCGTCATCGGCCACTCCATGGGCGCGCTCACCGCCTGGCAGCTCGCCGCGCGCCGCCCCGACCTCGTACGGGCCGTGATCATCTGCGATATGCGGGCCTCCGCGCTCGGGGCGGCGTCCCAGCGGGAGTGGGAGGACTGGTTCGACGCCTGGCCCCTGCCCTTCGCCACGCTCGGCGACGTACGGAAGTGGTTCGGCGAGGACGACCCGTGGGTGGAGCGGCCCCAGCCCTCGCGCGGTGAGTTCTACGCCGAGGTCATGGCGGAGAGCCCCGACGGCTGGCGGCCCGTGTTCGACCACCGGCAGATGCTCGCCTCCCGGGCCACGTGGGTCTACGACGCGCACTGGGAGGAGCTGGCCCAGGTCCGCTGCCCCGCCCTCGTCGTCCGCGGCCTCGACGGCGAGCTGGGCCGCGCCGAGTCGCAGGAGATGGTCCGCGTCCTGCCCAGGGGCGAGTACGCGGAGATCGCGGACGCCGGGCATCTCGTGCACTACGACCGGCCGGAGGCGTTGCGCTCCGCGATCGAGCCCTTCCTGGACAGCGTGCTCACCTCGTAGCGGCGGAACCTCGTACCGGCTGACCCGGGCTCAGGGGCCCAGGCGTTCGACGCGCCAGGCGCCGGACGGCTCGTGGACGTAGCGGAGCCGGTCGTGGAGGCGGTTCTCGCGGCCCTGCCAGAACTCGACCGTGCGCGGGGTGACGCGGAAGCCGCCCCAGTGGTCGGGCACCGGGATGTTCTCGCCCTCCGGGTAGCGCTCGGCGAGTTCGGCGTACGCGGTGTCGAGTTCGGCGCGCGTGGCCAGGACCTGTGACTGGGCGCTGGCCCACGCGCCGAGCTGGGAGCCGCGCGGACGCGAGCGGAAGTACGCGGCCGTCTCCTCGCGGCTCGTGTGGGCGACGGTGCCGGAGACGATGACCTGGCGGGCCATCGGGTGCCAGGGGAAGAGCAGTGCGATCTCGTGGTTCGCCGCCAGGTCGCGGGCCTTGCGGGAGCCGTAGTTCGTGTAGAAGACGAAGCCCCGGTCGTCGTAGGCCTTGAGCAGCACGGTGCGCGAGCTCGGCCGGCCGGCCGCGTCCGCCGTGGAGACCACCATCGCGTTCGGCTCGTACAGCACGCCGCGCGCCCGCGAGGCCTCGTTGAACCAGAGCTCGAACAGTTCCATCGGGCGCGCGGGGACGTCCTCCTCCAGGAGCCCCTCACCCGGCGGGCGGTACTGCGCACGCATGACGGCGGGGTTCGGGGGCGCGTGGTGGTCGTGGTGGTCGCTCACGCGGTCATCCTGCCGTACGCATGGGGCAGTCGGGCGCGTGGAGTTCATCACTGAGTGGCACTGAGTGCCGCGGACTCTCCCCAAGGGTGGCACCAGCAGATATCGTCGTCGGTCCCGCCGCCCCTTCGGTTGGGTGACCGCCTGCCGAACGGGGCATCACCGGGGTGACCGATCCGGCCCGCGAGCCCCCGGAGCCGCGCCACCACCGCGGTCCACCGTCGTACAGATAGATGCAGAGTCGTACAGACGCAGAGTCGTACACATTCAGAGGAGCCGCCTGATGTCCGACCCCGGCCTTGACCCCGGCCCTGTCCCCGGCTTCGTGCCCGGCCTCGAGGGAGTCGTCGCGTTCGAGACGGAGATCGCCGAACCGGATAAGGAGGGCGGCGCCCTCCGCTACCGGGGCGTCGACATCGAGGATCTGGTCGGCCATGTCTCGTTCGGCAACGTCTGGGGCCTGCTCGTCGACGGGGCCTTCAACCCGGGCCTGCCGCCCGCCGAGCCGTTCCCCATCCCCGTCCACTCCGGCGACATCCGCGTCGACGTCCAGTCCGCGCTCGCGATGCTCGCGCCCGTGTGGGGCCTGAAACCGCTGCTCGACATCGACGAGGCGCAGGCCCGCGAGGACCTCGCCCGCGCCGCCGTCATGGCCCTCTCGTACGTCGCCCAGTCGGCCCGCGGACAGGGCCGGCCGATGGTGCCGCAGCGCGAGATCGACAAGGCGGACACCGTCGTCGAGCGGTTCATGAAGCGCTGGCGCGGCGAGCCCGACCCGAAGCATGTCGCCGCCGTCGACGCGTACTGGACGAGCGCCGCCGAGCACGGCATGAACGCCTCCACGTTCACCGCGCGCGTCATCGCCTCCACGGGCGCCGATGTCGCGGCCGCGCTCTCGGGCGCCGTCGGCGCCATGTCGGGCCCCCTGCACGGCGGCGCGCCCTCCCGCGTCCTCGGCATGATCGAGGAGATCGAGCGCACCGGCGACGCGGACGCGTACGTCCGCCGTGCCCTCGACAAGGGCGAGCGCCTCATGGGCTTCGGGCACCGCGTCTACCGCGCCGAGGACCCCCGCGCGCGCGTGCTGCGGCGCACGGCCCGTGAGCTGGGCGCCCCGCGCTTCGAGGTCGCCGAGGCGCTGGAGAAGGCGGCCCTCGCGGAGCTGCACGCCCGCAGGCCCGACCGGGTCCTGGCGACGAACGTGGAGTTCTGGGCGGCGATCATGCTGGACTTCGCGGAGGTCCCGGCGCACATGTTCACGTCGATGTTCACGTGCGCCCGCACGGCCGGCTGGTCGGCGCACATCCTGGAGCAGAAGCGCACGGGCCGCCTCGTCCGCCCCTCGGCCCGCTACATCGGCCCGGGCACCCGCGACCCGCGCGACATCGAGGGGTACGGGGACATCTCGGGCTGAGTACTTCCCTCGGCACAGCGAGCGGCGCCGCGCGGTCTTCCGTGCGGCGCCGTTCGCGTACGTCATCTGCCCCGCGTCACCCCAGTGCCCCGTCCAGGATCGCCGCCCACTGCGCGACGACCCGCTCGCGGCGTGGCCCGTCGTCGGTGAGGAGGTTCGCGAGGCCGAGGCCGCGCGCCATGTCGAGGAGCCCCTGCACCGTCTCGCGGACGCCGGGGCGCGACTCGTCGGCGGCCAGGAGTTCCACGGCGATGCGGTGGGTCTCGCGGCCGACTCGGGCCTCGAGTTCGGTGACGCGGCCGCCGAGCTGCGGCTCGTTCGACGCCGCCACCCACAGGTGCAGGGCGGCCCGGAACAGCGGGCCGGTGTACAGGTCGACGAGGGCGGCGACGACCTCGGTGCGGCCCCGGGGACGCAGGGCACGCAGCGCGGTCGAGCGCTCCTCGGCGACGTACTCGACGGCGGCGGTGAACAGGTCCTCGCGGGTCGGGAAGTGGTGCTGGGCGGCGCCGCGCGAGACGCCCGCCCGTTCGGCGACGACGGAGACCGTGGAGCCCGACCAGCCGCGCTCGGCGAGGCAGGACACGGCCGCTTCGAGGAGGCGTAGGCGGGTGGCGCGGCTGCGGTCCTGTTTGGGGGCGCGCTCCACAGCCGTACCGGATGAGGTCACAGCACCCATGCGGGATCCCGTCGTTCGAGGAAGGCCGTCATCCCTTCGCTTGCCTGTGCGGAGGAGAACAGCCGGGCCGAGAGCGCGCTCAGGTCGGCCGCGTCCCGGTCGAAGGCCTCCAGCACCTTAGCCGTGAGCAGCCGTTTCGTCTCGGCCAGGCCCTGCGGGGACGACCTGCGCAGCCCGTCGAGGACGGGGGCGAGGGCCGCGTCGACGTCGTCGCCCGCCGCCGTCAGGAGCCCGATGCGGACCGCTTCCGCGGCGTCGAAGCGCTCTCCCGTCAGGTAGTAGCGGGCGACGGCGCGCGGGTCGGTGCGCGGGAGCAGGGGCAGCGAGATGACGGCGGGCGCGACCCCTATGCGGACCTCGGTGAACGCGAACGAGGCGGCGTGCGAGGCGGCCGAGATGTCGCACGCCCCGAGCAGGCCGAGCCCGCCCGCCCGCACATGACCGGCGATCCGCGCGACGACGGGCCGGTCGAGCGCGACGATCTGCCGCAGGAGCCCGACCAGGGCATCGGGCGGGGGCGGGGACTTCAGGTCGGCGCCGGCGCTGAACGTGTTGCCGGTGTGGGTGAGGACGACGGCCCGTACGGCGTCGTCCTTGCCGCACGCCGTGAGCGCGTCCGCCAGCTCGGCGACGAGCGCGGCCGAGAGAGCGTTGCGGTTGGCCGGGGAGTCGAGGGTGAGGGTGGTGATCCCGCGCTCGTGCGAGGAGTGGACCAGGGGCTTGGCAGTGCTCACGAAATCTCCCTGAGCTGTCGGCGGAGGAGCTTTCCCGAGGCGGCGCGCGGCACGGCCCCTCTCCAGTCACGTGGGTGCGACGTTCAGAGAGTGGCAGCGGCCGCAGAAACAATCAAGCGTGCCTGCATGAAACAGGCTCCGGCCGTCCGGTCGCGGGTCAGAGCGTTCTGCCGTCGGGCCCGGTCACGCCCGGCCGGGTGTTCAGGGACCACATATGGGTGCACTGCGGGCACTGGAGGTGGAGGACCGGCCCCTTGTTGGAGATCAGGTAGCGCCAGTGCTCACGGCAGTTGCGGCGCTCGGCGCAGGGCGCACAGTGGCGGGCGTCGTCACAGACGGGGCAGGCCACCCAGGCGCGCCGGGCGATGTCCGCCTGCGGATCAATGGGAAGCCGCACGACCCTGCCCCTCTCCCGGCAGGACACCGGCCGCCACCAGAAGGTCGTAGGTGCGCTGCTGCTCGGCGTCCAGGCCCGAGTAGAGGAGGGCGTGCGCCTCGTCCTCACCCCGCAGGACGGCCGCCGGATCCCAGTCGGGGCCGAGCGCGGCCACGACCTCGGCACGGCGCCGGGCCTCCTCGAAGGTCAGGTCGATCGTGAAGGGTATGAGGCCAGGGGAATTGTCTTGGTTCATGGCGGGACCTCCGACGAGCTGAGCAGAACCCGACCATCAGTACCAGGCACCCCCAGCCGATGGAAAGGGTTACCTAAGTTGCCCTGCCGCGGCCGGGGGGCGGCCTACCCGCCGGACGGTCGACGGGGCGCCCTCGGATTCACCTACGGGGGTGGGCCGTTGCCGACGACAACCCCGAAGAGACCGGCACGATCCGCCGACGGGACTATGACGTACTTCACGGCGCCCCACGGGGTGAGCCCGGCCATGACCCGCCGGACACCCCCAGGGGCACGAATCTGCGGCTCAGGTCACTAGTACGACTTGGGCAGCCCCAGGGTCTGGTGGGACACGTAGTTGAGGATCATTTCCCGGCTCACGGGAGCGATGCGGGCGACCCGGGACGCCGTGATGAGCGAGGCGAGGCCGAACTCGCGGGTGAGGCCGTTGCCGCCGAGCGTGTGCACCGCCTGGTCGACGGCCCGCACACAGGCCTCCGCGGCCGCGTACTTGGCCATGTTCGCGGCCTCCCCCGCCCCGATGTCGTCGCCCGCGTCGTACAGATGGGCCGCCTTCTGCATCATCAGCCGGGCCGTCTCCAGCTCGATGTGGGCCTGCGCGAGCGGGTGTGCGATGGCCTGGTGCGCGCCGATGGGCGACTTCCAGACGGTGCGCTCCTTCGCGTACCCGACGGCCCTGGCCAGCGCGAAACGGCCCATGCCGATCGCGAACGCGGCCGTCATGATGCGCTCGGGGTTGAGGCCCGCGAACAGCTGGAGCAGGCCGGCGTCCTCGTCGCCGACGAGCGCGTCGGCCGGGAGCCGTACGTCGTCGAGGACGAGCTCGAACTGCTTCTCCGGCGCCTGGAGTTCCATGTCGATCTGCCGCCGCCCGAAGCCCTCGGCGTCGCGCGGCACGATGAACAGACACGGCTTGAGGCTGCCCGTACGCGCGTCCTCGGTGCGGCCCACGATGAGGGTGGCATCGGCTATGTCGACGCCGGACACGAACACCTTGCGCCCGGACAGGATCCAGTCGCCGCTGTCCCCGTCGCGGCGGGCGGTGGTCGTGATGCGGTGCGAGTTGGAGCCCGCGTCGGGCTCGGTGATCCCGAACGCCATCGTGCGGCTGCCGTCGGCGAGCCCCGGCAGCCAGGCTGCCTTCTGCTCCGGCGTCCCGAAGCGGGAGATGACGGTTCCGCAGATAGCGGGCGACACGACCATCATCAGCAGGGGCGCACCGGATGCGCCCAACTCCTCAAGGACCAGCGACAGTTCATACATGCCGCCGCCCCCGCCGCCGTGCTCCTCGGGCAGGTTCACGCCCAGGTAGCCGAGCTTCGCGGCTTCCGCCCACAGCTCCTCGGGGTGGCCCTCCTCGCGGACGACGCGGGTCATGTAGTCGCGTCCGAAGCGGCTGCCGAGAGCGGCGACGGCGGAGCGCAGGGCCTGATGCTCCTCGGATTCGAGGACGGGAGCGTTCACGACTGATCCTCCTGTACGACGGCGAGCAGGGCGCCGACCTCGACCTGGCGGCCGGGCGCGGCGTGCAGGGCGGTGAGCGTGCCGGAGGCGGGAGCGGTGATGCGGTGCTCCATCTTCATCGCCTCCAGCCAGACGAGGGGCTGCCCCGCGGCGACCGTGACGCCCTCGGCGAGCCCTTCGGCGAGCCGGACGACGGTGCCGGGCATGGGCGCGAGCAGGGATCCCGGCTCCTGGCGCGCGACGGGCTCGGGGAGGCGGGGCAGGGCGGTGAGCGCGGTGCCGTTCACATACACGCGCTCCCCATGGACCGCGACGTCGAACTTCCTCACCACGCCGTCCGCTTCGAGCACGACGAGCGCCGGGGTCGCGCGCACGACGCGCACTCCGTCCGCGGCCAGACCGTCGCGGGTGTGCCGGTAGCGCACCTCGTGCTCGGTCCCGTCGGGTTCGGTGCGGTAGTGCTTGACCTGCGGCTGCGACGCCACATTGCGCCAGCCGCCGAACCGGGAGCGGCCGTGCGCGTCGGCGAGGGCCGCGGCGAGCGGCGCGTACGGGTCCGGGTCCGGCGCCGTGAGCGCGGCCAGGTGCCGGTCGTAGAACCCGGTGTCCGCGCCGCCCGCGGTGAACTCCGGGTGCCGCAGCGACCGTACGAGCAGCTCCCTGTTGGTGACCGGGCCGTGCACGACGGCCCGCTCCAGGGCGCCCGCCAGCTTGCGCAGGGCCTCGGCGCGGGTCGGCGCGTGCGCGACGACCTTGGCGAGCATCGCGTCGTAGTGCACCCCGATCGGGTCGCCGTCGGTGAACCCGGTGTCCAGGCGTACGGCCTCCGGGACGGACAGCCGGTGCAGCATGCCGGTCTGCGGGGCCCAGCCGGCGGCCGGATCCTCCGCGTACAGACGGGCCTCCACCGAGTGTCCGCGCGCGACGGGCGCCTCTTCACCCAGGGGCTCGCCCTCGGCGACGCGTAGTTGCAGCGCCACGAGATCGACACCGAACACGGCCTCGGTGACGGGGTGTTCGACCTGGAGGCGGGTGTTCATCTCCAGGAAGTGCGCCGTGCCGTCGGCGACGAGGAACTCGACGGTTCCGGCGCCCCGGTAGTCGGTGGCGCGTGCGGCGCGCACGGCCATCTCCCGCAGAGACGCCTCGAGTTCAGGCGTGAGACCGGGTGCGGGCGCCTCCTCGATGACCTTCTGATGCCGCCGCTGGAGCGAGCAGTCGCGGGTGCCCAGCGCCCACACGGTGCCGTGCGCGTCGGCCATGACCTGCACCTCGACGTGCCGGCCGCCCTCGATGTACGGCTCGACGAACACCTCACCGTCCCCGAAGGCGCTCAGCGCCTCGGCCCCGGCGGCAGCCAACTGCGTGTCCAGCTCGCCCAGTTCACGTACGACACGCATGCCGCGCCCGCCGCCGCCTGCGGCTGCCTTCACAAGGACGGGCAGGTCCTTGTCCGTGACGGCCTTCAGGGGCTCGATGCCCATGAGCTCCTTGGCGCGCGTCTTCGACGCCATCGCCTCGATCGCCTCGGGCGGCGGACCGATCCAGGTCAGGCCCGCGTCGGCGACGGCGCGCGCGAAGCCGGCGTTCTCGGACAGGAACCCGTAGCCGGGGTGCACGGCGTCCGCGCCCGCGGCCAGGGCGGCCTTCACGATCAGGTCGCCGCGCAGATACGTCTCGGCGGGCGACGCCCCCGGAAGCCGTACGGCGGCATCGGCCACGCGCGCGTGGAGGGCGTTCTCGTCGGCATCCGAGTACACGGCGACGGTCCGGATGCCCAGCTCGGCGCAGGTACGGAAGACGCGGCAGGCGATCTCGCCGCGGTTGGCGACGAGTACAGAGGTGATCATTCGCGTGGTCATGGGCCTCACATCCGGAACACGCCGAATCCACCGCGCGCGCCCTCCACGGGCGCCGTGTGGATCGCGGACAGGCACAGGCCGAGCACGGTCCGGGTGTCGCGCGGGTCGATGACCCCGTCGTCGTACAGCCGCCCGGAAAGGAACATCGGCAGGGACTCGGACTCGATCTGCTGCTCCACCATCGCGCGCAGCGCCGCGTCCGCCTCGGCAGCCTTGTCGTCGTATGGCTGCCCCTTCGCGGCGGCGGACTGGCGGGCCACGATCGACAGGACACCGGCGAGCTGCTGCGGTCCCATCACGGCCGACTTGGCACTCGGCCAGGCGAAGAGGAAGCGGGGATCGAAGGCCCGCCCGCACATCCCGTAGTGACCCGCCCCGTACGAGGCGCCCATGAGGACCGAGAGGTGCGGCACGCGGCTGTTGCTGACGGCGTTGATCATCATGGAGCCGTGCTTGATGATGCCGCCCTGCTCGTACTCCTTGCCGACCATGTAGCCGGTGGTGTTGTGCAGGAACAGGAGCGGGATGTCGCGCTGGTTGGCGAGCTGGATGAACTGGGCGGCCTTCTGCGACTCCTCGCTGAAGAGAACCCCTTGCGCATTGGCGAGGATGCCGACCGGATAGCCGTGCAGGGACGCCCAGCCGGTTGTCAGGCTCGACCCGTACAGCGGCTTGAACTCGTCGAAGTCGGAGCCGTCCACGATCCGGGCGATGACCTCGCGCGGGTCGAAGGGGACCTTGAGGTCGCCGGGCACGATGCCGAGGAGTTCGTCGCTGTCGTACTTGGGCGGCTCCACGAGCTGTGGATCCGCGTACGCCTTGCGGTGGTTGAGACGGGCGACGACGCGGCGGGCCTGCCGGATCGCGTCCCGCTCGTCGAGCGCGAAGTAGTCGGCGAGCCCGGAGGTACGGGCGTGCATCTCGGCGCCGCCGAGCGACTCGTCGTCGCTCTCCTCGCCGGTCGCCATCTTCACCAGGGGCGGCCCGCCCAGGAAGACCTTCGCCCGTTCCTTGACCATGATCACGTGGTCGGACATGCCGGGGATGTACGCACCACCGGCGGTGGAGTTGCCGAAGACGACGGCGACGGTGGGGATCCCGGCGGCCGAGAGGCGCGTGATGTCGCGGAAGATGCCGCCGCCCGGGATGAAGATCTCCTTCTGGGAGGGCAGATCGGCGCCGCCGGACTCGACGAGGCTGATGCAGGGCAGCCGGTTGGCGAACGCGATCTCGTTGGCGCGCAGGGCCTTCTTCAGTGACCAGGGGTTACTGGCTCCGCCGCGCACCGTCGGATCGTTCGCGGTGACCAGGCACTCGACGCCTTCGACGACGCCGATGCCGGTGACTAGGGAGGCGCCGACGGCGTAGTCGCTGCCCCAGGCCGCGAGGGGGGAGAGTTCGAGGAAGGGCGTATCGGGGTCGAGAAGCAGCTCGATACGTTCGCGGGCGAGCAACTTGCCGCGTTCACGGTGCCGTTGGACGTACTTCTCGCCGCCACCCGCGAGCGCCTTGGCGTGCTCGGCGTCGAGCGTGTCGAGCTTGCCGATCATGGCCTCGCGGTGAGCGGCGAAGTCGGCACCGCCGACGTCCAGAGCCGAGGCGAGAACGGTCATAGGAGCACCTCCGGTATGTCCAGATGACGGGAGCGCAGCCACTCGCCGAGCCCCTTGGCCTGGGGGTCGAAACGGTGCTGGGAGGCGACGCCCTGGCCGAGGAGGCCGGTGATGGTGAAGTTGAGGGCGCGGAGGTTGGGCAGCACGTGCCGGACAACTGTCAGATGACGGCTTTCAGATATCAGATTCTGAAATCTGTCAGCTGTCATCTCATGCACGAGCCACCGCCAGGCCTCGTCCCCGATCTCGTCCCCGTCCCCGGCTCCGGCTTCGCCCCCGGCTCCGGCTTCGTCCCCGGCTCCGGCTCCGGCTCCGGCTCCGGCTCCGGCTCCGGCCCAGTCGCCGTCCAAGCCCCCGCTCCCGCTCACCCACACCCCCACATTCGCGTCCCCGCCCTTGTCGCCGCTGCGGGCGCCCGCGACGAGGCCGAGGGGGGCGCGCCGGGTGGGGCCGGGCGGCAGGGGCGCGGGCAGGGGTGGTTCTTCCACGTCCGTCAGCGCGCGTGCAGGGCCGCCGTACGTGATCAACTTCCGCTCGCCGTCCGGCAGTACGGCGACCTGCTCGACCTCTCCCCGGTCCACGTACGCCGCCTCGAACACCCCGTACGGCGCGCCCTTCCCGGGCGGGGCCGTCACGTGGAAGCCGGGGTAGCTGCCGAGTGCCAGTTCGATCGCGGCGCTGCTGAGGGTGCGGCCCACCGCGTCCGCGTCGCCGTCCCGGACGACGAGCCGCAGCAGCGCGCTCGCGGTCTCCTCGGTGTCCGCGTCCGCCCGATCCGTGCGCGCCAGCTCCCACGTCACGTGTGCAGGGCGGGACTTGGCACGATCGAACGCCTCGTCCATCTGCTCCCGTACGAGCGACGCCTTGGCCTCGATGTCGAGACCGGTCAGCACGAACACGACCTCGTTACGGAAGCCGCCGAGCCGGTTGAGGCCGACCTTGAGGGTGGGGGGCGGGGCCTCGCCTCGTACGCCGTCGACACGGACGCGGTCCGGGGCCTCCTGCGTGAGCCGTACGGTGTCCAGCCTCGCCGTCACGTCGGGCCCGGCGTACCGGGCGCCACCGGTCTCGTAGAGGAGCTGTTCCGTCACCGTCCCCACGGTCACGAGCCCGCCCGTGCCGGGGTGCTTGGTGATGACGCAGGAGCCGTCCGCGTGGAGTTCGGCGAGGGGGAAGCCGGGGCGCCGCAGATCGCGGGCCCGCCCGGCGAAGCGGGAGTAGTTGCCGCCCGTCGCCTGGGTCCCGCACTCCAGGATGTGCCCGGCGACGACGGCCCCCGCGAGCCGGTCGTACGCGTCCTGCTCCCACCCGAAGCGCCAGGCCGCGGGCCCGGTGACCAGGGCGGCGTCGGTGACGCGGCCGGTGACCACGATGTCGGCGCCGGCGGCGAGACAGGCGGTGATCCCGGCGCCGCCGAGGTAGGCGTTGGCGGCGAGGGCGCCCGGGAAGCGCCCACCCGGGGAGAGGTCGTCGCCCTCGACGTGCGCCACGCGCGCGTGGAGGCCGAGCCGCCCCGCCAACTCCCGTACCGCGTCGGCGAGTCCGGCCGGGTTGAGCCCGCCCGCGTTCGCGACGATCCGCACGCCCCGGTCGAGCGCCAGGCCGAGGGTCTCCTCCAGCTGGCGCAGGAACGTGCGGGCGTAGCCGCGCGCGGGGTCCTTCAGGCGGTCGCGGCCCAGGATGAGCATGGTCAGTTCGGCGAGGTAGTCGCCGGTCAGGACGTCGAGGGGGCCGTCTTCGAGCATCTCGCGCAGGGCGTCGAAGCGGTCGCCGTAGAAGCCGGAGGCGTTGCCTATGCGCAGTACGTCCTCGGTCACCGCCCGGCCCCTTTCGCCTCACGCCCCGGTCCCGGCGGTCCCGCGAAGGCCTGGGCGATGTCCAGCCACCGGTCGGCGTCGGCACCTTCGGCCCGTACGTCGACGTCGTCGCGGTGCGCCCGCTGCGTCACCAGCAGGCAGAAGTCGAGCCCGGATCCCGTCACGCGCTGCGCCGCGCCCTCGGGCCCGTACGTCCACAGGTCGCCGGAGGGGGCGGTCAGTTCGACGCGGAACTCCTCCGCGGGCGGAGTCAGCCCGCGTACGGTGAAGGCGAAGTCGCGGGCCCGGATCCCGATGCGGGCCACATGCCGCAGCCGGTCGCCGGGCTTGCGTTCGACGCCCAGCGCATCGGCCACGTCCTGACCGTGGGCCCAGGTCTCCATGAGGCGGCCCGTCGCCATGGAGGCGGCCGACATGGGTGGCCCGTACCAGGGGAAACGCGTGCCTGCGGGGGCGGCGACCAGGGCTCGGAGCAGTTCCTCGCGGCCCGCGCGCCAGCGGGCGAGCAGTTCGGCGGGCGGCAGCGCGGCGCCCTCCTCCGCCCCCGCGTCGACGAAGGCGTCGGGCGCGGCGACGGCGTCCCGCACGAGGGCGGCGAACGCGTCGGCGTCCGTGACGGCGAGCAGGGCGGAGTGGTCGGTCCAGGCCAGATGCGCGATCTGGTGGGCCACGCTCCAGCCGGGCGCTGGCGTGGCGAGGGCCCATCGGTCCTCGCTCAGCTCACTGACGATCCGGTCGAGTTCGGCGCTCTCACTGCGCAGGTCCTCGAGCACGGCCAACGGGTCGGACACGATGCGCTCCCCTCCGGGGCACGACGGCGTGCCCCGGAGCATGGCAGCGCCCGGAGAAACAATCAAGCGTGCTTGTATGAAAAGTGGCCAGGGGGAGGCGATGCAAAACGGGTGCGGCGGACGTCGGCGGGCTCTGCTCAGCCCTCCACCGACGTCCGCCGCACCCGCGCGTCAACCAACCTGACGCTCGGCCTACTTGGTCTCCGGCGCGGGCATTCCCCTGTCCTCCGACGCGGGCACCTTCTTGGCCTCCGGCTCGGGCATCTTCGCCCTCCCCCGGCCCACCTGTGTGCGCACCGCGCCGATGCTGGCCGCGATGACCAGGGCGATCGCCAGGGCGCCGAGGGCGGACATGGCCTGGTCGAGGATGAGGAATCCGGCGAGCGCGGCGATGGCCGGTTCGAGGCTCATCATGACCGCGAAGGTGGACGCGGGCAGGCGGCGCAGGGCGAGGAGTTCGAGGGTGTACGGGAGGACCGAGGACATGACGGCGACGGCCGCGCCGAGGGCCATCGTCGTCGGCACGACGAGCTTCGAGCCGGACGCCGCGATGCCGAGCGGCAGGGAGAGCACGGCCGCGACCGCCATCGCGAGGGCGAGCCCGTCCGCTTGCGGGAACCTGCGCCCCGTACGGGCGCTGAAGATGATGTATGCCGCCCACATGCCGCCCGCCGAGACGGCGAAGGCCGCGCCGACCAGGTCGAGTCCGCCGAAGCCGCCCCCACCGAGGAGGAAGACGCCGCAGAGCGCGAGGCCGGCCCAGATCGCGTTGACCAGGCGGCGGGAGGCGAAGACCGACAGGGCGAGCGGGCCGAGCACCTCCAGGGTGACGGCCGGGCCCAGGGGGATCCGCTCCGCCGCCTGATAGAAGAGCATGTTCATGCCGCCCATGGCGACGCCGAAGGCGACGACGGTGCCCCAGTCGGCGCGCGAGTGACCGCGCAGCTTCGGCCGGCACACGATGAGCAGCACGATCGCGGCGAACACCAGGCGCAGGGTGACCACGCCCACCGCACCGGCGCGCGGCATCAGCGACACCGCGACGGCCGCGCCGAACTGCACCGACACACAGCCGCCGAGCACGAGTCCGACCGGGCCGAGCGCGCCCCAGCGGGAGCCGTTCGGCGCGGCACCCTCGGGTGCGGCGGGAGCGCCCGCCACCTCCGGCTGCGCCACCGCGGCCTCCGGCTGCACCAGTGCGGCGACCGCCGCGTCGGCGCCGGTCGCCGCCCGATCGGTCCGTGAGACGTTCACGCCTGAGCCTTCCCTTTCACCGCCACCCCCCACAGTTCAATAGGGTGGACTCCACCGTCCAAGGTAGTACACCACGTCATGATCGTGGACACGTTTTACGGCTGACGTGCCACCGCCTGCACGTTCAGCGCGACGCAAGCCCACCTGCCACGCTAAGACCGCCGCGCGCGGTCCGTGAAATGCCGACTGCGCTCCCGTTATGCTCCGCAGACATGAGCGGTCCGTATGCCCTCCACTCGCTGGAGCTGCGCCATCTGCGCTGCTTCCTCGCCATCGCCGAGGAGGGCAACGTCACACGCGCCGCCGCCCGGCTCCGCCTCACCCAGCCCGCCGTCTCGCGCACCCTCGCGACCCTCGAGGACGCGCTCGGCGTACGGCTCGTCGACCGCTCCACCCACCACCTCGCCCTGACCGCCGAAGGGCGCGCGTTCCAGGAGAGCGCGGCGGCCGCCGTCGCCGCGTTCGAGGACGCCCTGGACTCCGTCCGCGCCGTGCGGCGCCCGCTGCGGCTCGGGCACGCCTGGTCGGCGGCGGGCCCGTACACCACGCCCCTGCTGCGGCGCTGGCGCGAGCGGCACCCCGACGTGCCGCTCGAACTCCTGCGCATCGACGACCGCACGGCCGGACTGACCCGCGGCGCCGTCGACGTGGCACTGCTGCGCGGGCCCGTGGACGCGCCGGGCCTGGTCACCGAGCTCCTGCACACGGAGAGCCGGGTCGCGGCCGTACCGTCCGACAGCCCCCTCGCCGCGTGCCGCGCGCTCACACTCGCCGACCTCTCCGGCCACACCATCGCCGTGAACACCGTCTCCGGCACCACCGCCCTCGACCTCTGGCCGCCCGCCGCCCGGCCCACCGCGACGATCACCGTGGCGAACACGGACGACTGGCTCGCGGCCATCGCGGCCGACCGCGCGGTGGGCGTCACGACGACGGCCACGCCCGGCATGCACCCGCACCCGGGCGTCGTCTACGTCCCGCTGACCGACGCCCCCGACCTGCCCGTCGTACTCGCCTGGCGCGACGCCGGCCCGCGTCACCCCGCCGTACGGGACCTGGTGGAACTCGCCCACGAGGTCGTACCGTCCGGCGGAACGCGTCCTACGGAGTGACCCGGAGGTCATGCCGCCCGCCGGAACGCGCCCTACGAACTCACCCCGCAGGCCATGCCATCCAGCGGAACGCGCCCTACGAACTCACCCCGCAGGCCATGCCATCCAGCGGAACGCGCCCTACGAACTCACCCCGCAGGCCATGCCGCCCGGCGGAACGCGCCCTACGAACTCACCCCGCAGGCCATGCCGCCCGCCGGCGCGCGCCCTACGAACTGAACCCCAACGCCTCCGCGAGCACCTCGGCCAGATGTCTCCCCGGCCGGCCGCCTTCCCGCTCCAGCTGCTCCAGCTGTGTGCGGCACGAGAAGCCGTCCGCGAGGACCACGGCCCCGTCGTCGGCGGCACGGACGGCGGGCAGGAGCTGTTCCTCCGCGCAGGCCGCCGACACGTCGTAATGCCCTTTCTCGAAGCCGAAGTTGCCCGCGAGGCCGCAACATCCCCCGCTCAACTCGCCCTCCAGGCCGGCCCTTTCCCGCAGCCTCCGCTCGGCGGCGTCACCCAGGACCGCGTGCTGGTGGCAGTGGGTCTGGCCGACGGCGGGGCGGTCTACGCGGGGCGGGTCCCAGTGCGGGGCGAACCGCTCCAGGGCCTCGGCAAATGTCAGTACGGAGTCGGCGAGGCGGCGGGCGCGGGGTTCGTCGGGCAGCAGTTCCGGCAGATCGGTGCGGAGCGCGGCGGCGCAGCTCGGCTCCAGGACGACGACGGGCAGCCCGGAGTCGATGACCGGCCGCATCAGGTCGAGGGTGCGGCGCAGGACGGCGCGGGCGCGGTCGAGCTGGCCCGTGGAGACGTACGTGAGGCCGCAGCAGACGCGGCCGCGCCGCGACGGAAGGAGCCCGGCGACCGCCGCCAGCCCGTCCGGCCTGTAGTCGAAGACCCGCGTCGGGGGCAGCAGCACGGAGAGCCCCGCCTCGTCGAGTACCCGCACGGCGGCCCGCCCGACCTGCGGCGCGAGATGCTCCGTGAACGTGTCCGGCCACAGGACCACCTCGGGCCCGTCGCCCCCGAACCGCGCCGCCCCGCCCCGCCGGGCCACCTGCACCCGCCGCCGCAGATCCCGCCGCCACCACGCGCTGAACGTCTCGGGGGCGACCCGCGGAATCTTCCGCTCCGAGGCGATCCCGCCGAGCCGCTTGCCGAGGTCGGCCAACGGCCCCACGCGCGCGAGGGTGTTGACGACGCCCGCCACGCGCGCGTGGTGCACGGCCCGCAGCCAGCGCGGCAGCCACCCCATGGAGTAGTGCGCCGCGGGCCGCCTGCGCCCTTCGTAGTGGTGATGCAGGAACTCCGCCTTGTACGTGGCCATGTCGACGCCGACCGGGCAGTCCGTGCGGCACCCCTTGCACGACAGGCACAGGTCGAGTGCGTCCCGTACCTCCGTGGACTGCCATCCGTCCGTGACCACCTCGCCGGCGAGCATCTCGTGCAGCAGGCGCGCGCGCCCGCGCGTGGAGTGCGTCTCCTCGCCGGTCACCCGGAAGGACGGGCACATGACACCACCCGATGGGGCGGATTCCGTACGGCACTTGGCGACACCCACACAACGGCGTACCGCGGCGGAGAAGTCACCGCCGTCGTGCGGGTAGGCGAACTCGACGTCGACGGGACCGCGCGGCAGGACGGCGAAACGCAGGTTCTCGTCGAGGCGGGCGGGGCGTACGAGAATGCCGGGGTTGAGGAGACCGTCCGGATCCCACGCGTCCTTGATCCGCCCGAAGAGGTCCACCAGCTCGGGCCCGTACATCTTCGGCAGGAGTTCGGCGCGGGCCTGCCCGTCGCCGTGCTCCCCGGACAGCGATCCGCCGTGCGCGACGACGAGTTCGGCGAGATCTTCGGAGAAGTGCCGAAAGCGCCGCACCCCGGTCTCGCTGAGCAGGTCGAAGTCGATGCGTACGTGGATGCAGCCGTCCCCGAAGTGCCCGTACGGGGTGCCGCGCAGGCCGTGCTGCGCCAGGAGCCCCCTGAAGTCCCGCAGATACGGGCCGAGGCGGGCGGGCGGCACCGCGCAGTCCTCCCAGCCGGGCCACGCCTCGGTGCCGTCGGGCATACGGGTGGCGGTGCCGGAGGCGTCCTCGCGGATGCGCCACAGGGCGCGCTGGCCCGCGGGGTCGTCCACGATCAGAGAGTCCGTCGTGCCGTCGGCCGCGGCCCGCACGATCGCCCCGGCACGCGCGCGTGCCTGTGCCGGGGTGTCGCCGCCGGTCTCGACGAACAGCCAGGCGCCGCCCTTCGGCAGGCCGGCCTGTTCCCGTACGAGGTCGGCGGCCATGCCCTCAACGGTGAGCGGCCTGTACGGCAGGAGCCCCGCGGCGGCCTCGGCGGCGGCGCTCTCGTCGGCGTAGGCGAGCACCGCGAGGGCACGCGCGCGTGGCGCTTCGACGAGCCGGACGGTCGCCTCGGTGACGATGCCGAGGGTGCCTTCGGTGCCGCAGAGGAAACGGGCGAGGTCGACACCGTTCTCGGGGAGCAGGGCGTCGGCGGCGTACCCGGAGATACGACGCGGCAGGTCGGGGAAGCCGGTGCGCAGAAGCGCCAACTCACCCTCGATCAGCGGGCGGAGGGAGTCGGGGGCGCCTTGCCAGCCCCGACCCAGGGTGCGCTGACGAAAATCACCGTTGGATTGACGGATGACAGATGACAGATAACAGATATTGTCAGCAGTCGTTCCATAGGCCACCGAATGCGACCCGCACGAGTTGTTCCCGATCATCCCGCCCACAGTGCATCGACTGTGCGTAGACGGATCGGGCCCGAACCGAAGTCCGTACCGCGCGCCCGCTTCCTGCAACCGGTCGAGAACAACTCCCGGCTGCACCACGGCAGTTCGTGCTTCCGGGTCGACCGACACGATCCGGTTCATGTGCCGCGTGAAGTCCATGACGACGCCCGTCCCGGTCGCCTGCCCCGCGATCGACGTACCGCCCCCGCGCGCCACGACCGGCACCCCGTGCTCCCGGCAGACCGTGAGCACGGCCGCCACGTCGTCGGCGTCGCGCGGCGCCACGACCCCGACGGGGACTCTCCGGTAGTTGGACGCGTCCATGGTCATCAGCGCCCGCGCGGCCGCGGAGAAGTCGACCTCCCCGCGCACGACGCCGCGCAACGCCCTCGCGATACCTTCCGGGTCCTGGTTTCCCACGGTGGCAGCCATGCCTCCCAGCATGCATCTCCCCCGGGAACGACAACAGTTCGCCACGACAGGAGCAACTCCCATGCCCCGCATAGCCCTCGACCCGTTCGTCACCGACCTGGACGCCGAGAGCGCCGCGCTGCGCGCCGCGGGACCCCTCGCCGAGGCCGAGCTGCCGGGCGGCGTACCGGTATGGGCGGTCACGCACCACGCGGAGGCGCGTCAACTCCTCACGGACCGGCGCCTGGTGAAGGACATCGAGGTGTGGGGCGCGTGGCGGCGCGGCGAGATCCCGGCCGACTGGCCGCTGATCGGGCTCGCCAACCCGGGCCGTTCCATGCTGACGGTCGACGGCGAGGACCACCGCCGGCTGCGCACGCTCGTGGCGCAGGCCCTCACGCCCCGCCGGGTGGAGCTGATGCGCGACCGGATCGCGCTGCGCACCGAGGAGCTCCTGGACGCCCTGGCCGAGGACGGCACCACCGTCGACCTCAAGGCCGCGTTCGCCTACCCCCTCCCCATGTACGTGATCGCCGACCTCATGGGCATCGACGACTCGGCGCTCCCCCGCCTCAAGGTCCTGTTCGAGAAGTTCTTCTCCACGCAGACCCCGCCGGCGGAGGTCGTCGCGACGCTGACGGAGCTGGCCGGGATCATGGCCGCCACGGTCGCCTCCCGGCGCGCGGAGCCCGGCGACGACCTGACGAGCGCCCTGATCCTGGCGTCGGGCGACGACGGCGACCGGCTCACGGACGAGGAGATCGTCTCCACGCTCCAGCTGATGGTCGCGGCGGGCCACGAGACGACGATCTCGCTGATCGTCAACGCCGTGGTGAACCTGTCCGCCCACCCCGAACAGCTCGCACAGGTCCTCTCCGGCGACGTCCCGTGGGAGGCCGTGGTCGAGGAGACGCTGCGCCACTCCACGCCGACGTCGCACGTCCTGATCCGCTTCGCCGCCGAGGACGTACCGGTCGGCGGCAAGGTGATCGCGAAGGGCGACGCGCTGATCGTGTCGTACGGGGCCATCGGCCGGGACGAGCAGGCGCACGGCCCGACGGCGGGCGCGTTCGACGTGACACGCACGTCCCCGAACCGCCACATCTCGTTCGGCCACGGCCCCCATGTGTGCCCGGGCGCGGCGCTCTCCCGCCTGGAGGCGGCGGTGGCGCTGCCCGCGCTGTACGCCCGCTTTCCCCACCTCACCCTCGCCGTCCCGCCCACGTCCCTGCGCCACAAGCCGGTAGTGACGCAGAACGACCTGTTCGAGCTGCCGGTACGGCTTCTGGGCTGAGGGCCGACCCGTCCAGGACGGGCATATCCAGCCCCTCCGGCATTTGAGGAGCGCGGGGTCCGGGGCGGAGCCCCGTGGCGGGACCGTGAGTCTCACCGGGCGGACACGGTGATTCCAGTCTCCCGCGAGCCGCTAGGCTCGCCCCGTGGCTGAGATCCAGATTCCCGCTGACATCAAGCCCGCCGACGGACGTTTCGGCGCGGGCCCCTCCAAGGTGCGCACGGAGGCGCTGGACGCCCTGGCCGCCACCGGCACGTCCCTGCTCGGCACCTCCCATCGCCAGGCCCCGGTCAAGAACCTGGTCGGCCGGGTGCGCGAAGGGGTCAAGGACCTCTTCCAGCTCCCCGAGGGCTACGAGGTGATCCTGGGCAACGGCGGCTCCACCGCCTTCTGGGACGTGGCGACGCACGGCCTGATCGAGAACAAGTCGCAGCACCTGAACTTCGGCGAGTTCTCGTCCAAGTTCGCGAAGGCCTCGAAGCTGGCCCCGTGGCTGGCCGAGCCGACCGTCATCGCCTCCGAGCCCGGCACGCACCCCGAGCCGCAGGCCGAGGCGGGCGTCGACGTGTACGGCCTCACGCACAACGAGACCTCCACCGGTGTCGCCGCCCCGATCAAGCGCGTGGCCGGTGCCGACGAGGGCGCCCTCGTCCTGGTGGACGCGACCTCCGGCGCCGGCGGCCTGCCCGTCGACATCGCCGAGACGGACGTCTACTACTTCGCCCCGCAGAAGTCGTTCGCGTCGGACGGCGGCCTGTGGCTGGCGGCGTTCTCGCCGGCCGCACTGGAGCGCGCCGAGCGCATCCACGCGTCGGGCCGCCACATCCCGGAGTTCTTCTCGCTGCCGACGGCGATCGACAACTCCCGCAAGAACCAGACGTACAACACCCCGGCGCTCGCGACGCTGTTCCTGCTCGGTGAGCAGCTGGAGTGGATGAACAGCCAGGGCGGTCTCGCCTGGACGACGGCCCGCACCAAGGACTCGTCGACGCGCCTGTACAGCTGGGCCGAGGACTCGAAGTACGCGACGCCGTTCGTCACGGACGCCGCGAAGCGTTCGCAGGTCATCGGCACGATCGACTTCTCGGACGAGATCGACGCGGCGGCGGTCGCCAAGGTGCTGCGCGCCAACGGCATCGTCGACACGGAGCCGTACCGCAAGCTGGGCCGCAACCAGCTGCGCGTCGCGATGTTCCCGGCGATCGACCCGGCGGACGTCGAGGCGCTGACGAAGTGCATCGACTACGTGATCGAGAAGCTCTAGTCACACCTGTTCTACGTCGATGGGGCGCCCGGCACTACGCCGGGCGCCCCATCGGCGTCAGGCGTAAAGGGTGACAGGAGGCCCGCGGAGTGCCTCTATGGAGGGATGACGACTGAACCGACGAGCCCAGTGCTCGCACCCCTGGTCAAGCAGTACACGGTCCTGCTCACGTCCCACAAGAAGGACGGCACGGGCGTCGGCACCCCCGTGAACCTCGTCGTCGAGGGTGACCACGCGTACTTCCGCACGTACGGCAAGGCGTGGAAGGTCAAGCGTCTGCGCCGCGACCCCGAGGTGGAGATCGCCCCCTCCACCCTGCGCGGCGCCCCCACGGGCCCCGAGTTCAAGGCCCGGGTCCGGCTTCTCGACGAGGGTGGCGAGGAGGCGAGGCACGCGGCGAAACTGCTCCGCCACAAGCACCCGGTGATGCACGGCGTCGCGGTCCCGCTGGCGCACAAGGTGCAGCGGGACAGGACGCTGCACTACGAGGTACGGGTCCTCGAGGAGTGACTACTTCTTGGGCCGCCGCAGCAGCCGCCCGATCCCGAACACGGCGATCACCACGGCGATGAGCCCGACCGCGCTCGCACTGAGGCCCGTGTGGATGCGCCCGTCGCCCGAATCGCCGTCCTCCGAGGGCGACTTCGAGTCTGAGCCCGACCCGTCCGCGGCCTGCACGGGCTCCACCGAGCTGCCCTTGCCCTCGCTCCCGTAGAGCAGCGTCTTTCCGTCGGCGGTGTAGGTGACGGACTCGCCCTGCGGCTGCATCGGCACGTTCAACTGCCCGTCGCGCTCGGGCTTGCCGTCCTTCCAGGCGTACGAGATCCCGCCGAAGTAGCCGCGCAGGGCGAGGTGCTCGCCGTCGGGTGAGAACGCGCCGTCCGTCACCCACAGGTCGATCCCGGAGACGCGGCGGAAGACGTTCGTGCCGGACGCGGACAGGTTCTCGGGCCCTTCGTAGAGGCCGCCGCCGTCCTCGTTCTTCTCGGCGATGTAGACGCGGCCGGTCTTCGGATGCACCATCAGCGCCTCGGCGTTGCGGGGCCCGTCCGCGTACTGGACGGTGAACTGCGTCGCCCGCACCGTCTGGTCGCGCAGTTCCTTCGGCTCCGGCAGCTTGTAGATCCACACGTGGGACCACTTGCCGCCGAGGTTGTCGCCGATGTCGCCGACGTAGAGGTTGTTGTCGGGGCCGATGGAGACGGCCTCGACGTCGCGCGGGGCGCCGACGCCGGTCAGGGTGAGGGTGGCGACGGTTTCGCCGGTCCTGCCGTCGACCGCGTACAGGTACGCGCCGTCGCTGCTGTCGTTGTGGGTCCAGTAGATGCCCGGGTGGAGCCGGGACGCGGCCAGGCCGCTGGACTCGGTGATCCGCGGGTCCTTGATGGTGAACCCGTCGCTGCCGGGGTCGTCCGCCACGGCGGGAGCGGTGGCACCGAACGCGAGAACGACGGCGGCTCCGGCCGCACCCAGAAACGAACGCATGCCCCCCAGCTTGCCAGGGCGTGCTCAGCGTCACACACTCCACCCGCCCCTGATCCGCAATGATGAGCGGATGCTCAGGTTCACATTCGTCGGCGACTCGATGACGATAGGCAGCGCGGGCGAACTCACCTGGCGCTACCGGATGTGGCAGCATCTGCGGGCCGCGTACGGCGACGGCGCGTTCGAGATCGCCGGGCCGCGCGAGACGCTCCACGACAAGACGGCGAACGCCCCGGTGTCGCACGACTACGCGGACGCGGACCCCGCCTTCCCGCGCAACCATCTCGCGGGCTGGGGCGAGGGCTGGCTGCACATGGCGCCCGTCATCGAGGAGGCGGTCGCGCTCGCCCGCACCGACGTCCTGCTCATCTCGCTCGGCCTGATCGACCTCGGCTTCTACACGAACGCGGAGCAGACCGCCCAGAACGTGCGCCGCTTCGTCGCCGGGGCCCGCACCGCGAACCCGCGGGTGCGGATGGTCCTGCTGCCGGTCATCCCGAACGTGCGCGCCGAGACGGACGCGCCGTTCGCCGCGGAGGTCGCGCACTTCAACACGCTCCTCGCGAAGGCGGTCGCCGACCTCGACTCGGGCCCCTCCCCCCTGCTCCTCGCGTCGGTGCCGGAGTCGTACGACATCCACCAGGACACGTACGACGGCACGCACCCGAACGCGAGCGGTGAGCGCAAGCTCGCGGACACGTTCGCCCTGGCGATGCGTCAGGCGTGGGGTCCGGTGGGCGCCTCGCGCGGGGGCCTTGCCTAGAGTCCACTCCACGCCGTTGGCTTGGGACTCATGAAGTACACGCAGCTCGGACGCACAGGACTCAAGGTCAGCCGGCTCGTTCTCGGCACGATGAACTTCGGCCCGCAGACCGACGAGGCCGACAGCCACGCGATCATGGACACGGCGCTGGCCTCGGGGATCAACTACTTCGACACCGCCAACGTCTACGGCTGGGGCGAGAACAAGGGCCGTACCGAGGAGATCATCGGCAGCTGGTTCGCCCAGGGCGGCGACCGGCGGGACAAGACGGTCCTGGCCACGAAGGTCTACGGCAACATGGCCGGCGCGGGCACCGATTCGCCCTGGCCCAACCACGACAAGCTCTCCGCGGTCAACATCCGCCGCGCCGTCGAGGCCAGCCTCAAGCGGCTGGGCACGGACTACATCGACATCTACCAGTTCCACCACGTCGACCGCGAGACCCCCTTCGAGGAGATCTGGCAGGCCATCGACGTCCTGATCCAGCAGGGCAAGATCCTTTACGCCGGATCGTCGAACTTCCCCGGCTACAAGATCGCCCAGGCCAACGAGAAGGCGGCCGCCCGCGGCACCCTCGGCCTCGTCAGCGAGCAGTGCCTCTACAACCTCGCGGAGCGCCGCGCCGAGATGGAGGTCATCCCGGCCGCGCAGGAGTACGGCCTCGGGGTCATCCCCTGGTCGCCGCTGCACGGCGGTCTGCTCGGCGGGGTCGTCAAGAAGGAGGTCGAGGGCGGACGTCGCGCGAGCGGCCGGGCCGCGGACGCGCTCGCGAACCCGGAGACGCGCGCCCAGCTCCAGTCCTACGAGGACCTGCTCGACAAGCACGGCCTCGCCCCCGGCGAGGCGGCGCTGGCCTGGCTGCTGACCCGTCCCGGCGTCACCGGTCCCATCGTCGGCCCGCGCACCTCGGAGCAGCTCGACTCGGCGCTGCGCGCGGTCGAGCTCGAACTGAGCGAGGAGGTCCTCACGGGCCTGGACGAGATCTTCCCGGGCCCGGGGCCGTCACCGGAGGCTTTTGCCTGGTAGAGCGGGAGCCTCGCGCCGCGAACGGCCTGGGGTCCGGGGGTCGCCCCCCGGGACGGCACAGCCCGGGCCCGGGGCCGTCACCGGAGGCGTTCGCCTGGTAGAGCGGGAGCCTCGCGCCGCGAACGGCCTGGGGTCCGGGGGTCGCCCCCCGGGACGGCACAGCCCGAGCCCGGGGCCGTCACCGGAGGCGGTCGCCCGGTCGAGCCGGGGTCTCGCGTGGCCCGGTAGCCGCGCGGCTGCGGGTACGGCGCGGTGCGGCCGCGGTCACTTTCCGACCGCGGCCGCCACTGCGACGACGGCGAACATCAGTACCAGCACAACGGCCATGATCCGGTTACGGCTCTTCGGGTCCACGCTTCGAGATTAACCGGTGGCCGAAAGCGGCCAGCCGCCGACCTTCTCGTAGCGGGGCTGCTCGCCGCGCACCCCGGACCTCGGCAGCCTGCTCCGGACGAGTGCCAGCTCACCCACCGTCCACTGCGCGCCGGTGAAGGAGTCGAGGGCGGCCGCGTACGGCTTGAGGTGGACGGTGCCGGAGCCACGGGCCAGCGTGAGGTGCGGCCGGTAGTGGCGGTGGTCCTCCGTGTCGAGTCCGGCCTTGCGGGCCGCGGCCCCGGCCCGCTCGGCGAGGCGCCGCAGCGCCGCCACGTCACCGGACGCGCCCACCCACAGGGCCCGGTCCCCGAAGTGCCCGCCGCCGCGCAGGGCGAGCGGGAAGGGCGCGGTGCGGGCCGCCGCCCTTTCCAGGCGGCGCGACAGTTCGGGCACGGTCTCCTCGGGCACCTCCCCGTAGAAGGCGAGCGTGAAGTGCCAGCCGGGGAGGCCGGTCCACCTCAGTCCCTCGGCCCCCTCGGAGTCCCTCAACTGGTCGGCGGCAAGCGCCAGTTCGGCCAGCGCCTCGTCCGGCGGAAGCACCGCTGCGAAAAGTCTCACCGGGTTAGTGTCCCCGCATAGAGATCAGAAAGGGCGGCACCGGGGACATTCCCGTGATCCTCGGCCGGTTCGACGGCGCCATGGATCCGAACTCTTGTCCAGTGATCCACCCTTCAGGGTGGGAGTGAAGGGCATCCCGCTTGTAGCGGCCCGAAGGGTCGCAGCCGCGCTGCTAACGTCACCTTGTCCGACAACGGAGTTGTCGGACCTACCGCCGGACGGGCGGGAAGTCAGGCCTGCGGAGGCCCTGTAAGACCGACCCTCACCGGTCGGCAGAGGCCAGTGAAACAGGAACCCGTGGTGGTACCGCGCAGCGGTACGGACCGGAATCTCCATCCTCCGGGCTGAAGAGGACGTCAAGCGGGCGACGACGGCAAGCGTCGCGTTCCACGAGCCGAACGGCTTCGCCCGCACCTAATCGTTCATTCACCGCGCTCGACGGCACGCGCCGGGCCAGGTCCTGGCCCGGCGCGTCTGACGGTCAGGCCTCTCGGCTCACGCCGCCGTGGCCAGGTGCTCGCGCGGTACGAACTGGACGTGCTGCCGTCCCCGGCGCAGGTCGAGCTTGAGCCGCAGGTTCGCGGCGCGGGCCAGCATCAGTCCGACGCCGAGCGCGGCCGTGGCGCACACAAGGCCGCCGATGGCGAAGCTGAGCCGGACCCCGTACTGGTCGGCGAGCCAGCCGAACAGGGGCCCGCCGAGCGGCGTACCGCCCGTGAACACCATCATGAACAGGGACATGACGCGGCCCCGCATCTCTGGGTCGGTCGCCATCTGGACGGACGAGTTCGCGGTCACGTTGACCGTGAGGCCGAGGATGCCGAGCAGCACGATCAGCGGCGCGAAGACCCAGACGTCGGGCGCGAACGCGGCCACGACCTCCAGGACACCGAAGCCGACCGCGGCTCCGGCGAGGACGCGCAGCCGGGTGGAGCGGCGCCGCGCGGCGAGCAACGCGCCGGCCAGCGAGCCGAGGGCCATGAGCGTGTTGAAGACGCCGTACATTCCGACCCCGCCGTGGAAGACGTCGTCGGCGTAGGCGCTCAGCCAGATCGGGAAGTTGAACCCGAACGTGCCGACGAAGCCGACGAGGACGATCGGCCAGATCAGCTCGGGGTGCTTGGAGACGTAGTTGAGGCCCTCACGGAGCTGGCCCTTGCCGCGCGGGGCGCGCGGGGTGTGGTGAAGTTCGCGGGTGCGCATCAGGCAGAGGCTGGTGAGCGGGGCGAGGAAGGACAGGCCGTTGGCGAGGAACGCCCAGCCCGGACCGACGGCAGCGGTGAGTCCACTCGCGACCGCGGGACCGATCAGGCGTGCCGACTGGAAGTTCGCCGAGTTCAGGCTGACCGCGTTGCGGACCTGGTCGGGGCCGACCATCTCGGAGACGAAGGACTGGCGGGTCGGGTTGTCGACGACGGTGACGAGGCCGGTGAAGAAGGCCGCGAGGTAGACGTGCCAGACCTGGACGTTCCCCGTGAGGGTGAGCGCGGCGAGGAAGAGCCCGGACAGGCTCATGGCGCCCTGGGTGACGAACAGGAGGTTCCGCTTGGCGAAACGGTCGGCGATGACGCCGCCGTAGAGGCCGAACAGGAGCATCGGCAGGAACTGCATGGCCGTGGTGATACCGACGGCGGCCGAGGAGCCGGTGATGCTGAGCACCAGCCAGTCCTGGGTGATGCGGGCCATCCAGGTGCCGGTGTTGGAAACGACGGCCCCGGTCGCGAAGAGCCGGTAGTTACGGATCTTCAGCGAGCTGAACATCGAGCTCTTGCGGGGGCGGTCGGTCGTGTCGAGGGCGGCTGGTGCGGGGGCGGAGTCTGCTCCGGATCCCGTACTCAATGCGGGTTCGCCTCCTTGGCGGCCGTGAACGGCAGGTCAACGTACGCCCCGAAGGGCCTTACAGGTGGGCGAGCTTCTCCAGGACGGGGGCGGCGGCGCGGATCTTGGCCCACTCGTCCTCGTCCAGGTTCTCCACGAGCGAGGCCAGCCACGCGTTGCGCTTGCGGCGGCTCTCTTCGAGCATGGCCTCGGCCTGCTCGGTGGAGGTGACGACCTTCTGTCGCCGGTCCTCGGGATGCGGCTCCAGCCGGACGAGCCCCTTGGCTTCGAGCAGCGCGACGATGCGGGTCATCGACGGCGGCTGCACGTGCTCCTTGCGGGCGAGTTCGCCCGGAGTCGCGCTGCCGCAGCGGGCGAGGGTGCCGAGCACCGACATTTCTGTGGGGCTCAGCGACTCGTCGACCCGCTGGTGCTTGAGTCGGCGCGACAGGCGCATCACCGCTGAGCGCAGTGCGTTCACTGCGGCTGCGTCGTCACCATGGGAGAGGTCCGGCATGTCCTTAGCTTAACTCATTACTCTCTCTAAAGACCAACCGGATTCCCGTGACTCCCCCCACTGAATCCTCCGAGACCCCCTCCGTCACCCGTATGAGTGATGTGGCCACGAAAAGTGACACACGGGCGGACAGGGGCCCGCGACCCTGTTGCGCATGGGATCGACAGTGCTCAGCCTGCGGATAGACGGTGAGCTGCTCGACCGGCTCAAGACCCACGCCGCCAAAAGAGGAATGAGCGTCCAGGACTATGTGGTCCGGACGCTCATTCGAGACGACTTCGACGAACGCTTTGCGACGTCCGTCGAGGAGACAGAGAAGTTCTACGGGGCGGCGTGACCCCTCCGCCCGCGGGCCGTCTGTGGCTGGTCGCGCAGTTCCCCGCGCCCCTGGCGCCCCTTCAGGGCGCTCAGGTCAGACCCAGCGCCGGCATCAGGTAGTAGAAGGCGAAGACCGCCGCGACGACGTACATCGCGACCGGCACCGTACGGGCGCGGCCCGCCGCGACCCGCAGCAGGGTGAAGCTGATGAAGCCGATCCCGATGCCGTTGGTGATCGAGTACGTGAACGGCATCATCACCATCGTCAAGAAGGCCGGGATGGCGATCGTGTAGTCGCTCCAGTCGATGGCACCGATCGAGCCCGACAGGATCAGGAAGCCGACCGCGAGCAGCGCGGGCGTGGCCGCCTGGGACGGGACCATCGTGGCGATCGGCGTGAGGAACAGCGCGACGGCGAACAGACCGCCGGTGATCACGTTGGCGAAGCCGGTGCGTGCGCCCTCGCCGACGCCGGCGGTGGACTCCACGAAGCAGGTGGTGGCCGACGAGGACGAGGCGCCGCCCGCGGCGACGGCGATGCCGTCGATGAAGAGGACCTTGTTCATGCCGGGCATCTGACCGCTCTTGTCGGTCAGCTTGGCCTCGTCGCTGACGCCCATGATCGTGCCCATCGCGTCGAAGAAGCACGACAGCAGCACGGTGAAGACGAAGAGGATGCCGGTCAGCATGCCGACCTTGTCGAAGCCGCCGAACAGGCTGACCTGGCCCACCAGCCCGAAGTCCGGCATCTCGACCGGGTTGCCGGGCCACTTGGGCGTCGTCAGACCCCAGCTCGGGACGTTGGCGACGGCGTCGATGACCATCGCGACGAGTGTCATGACGACGATGGAGATCAGGATGGCGCCCGGCACCTTGCGCACGATCAGGGCGAGGGTGAGCAGCGCGCCGAGCACGAAGACGAGGACGGGCCAGCCGTTGAGGTGACCGTCGGCGCCGAGCTGGAGCGGCACCGTGGTGTGCGCGGCGTCCGGGATGCGGGAGACGAAGCCCGAGTCGACCAGGCCGATCAGCATGATGAACAGGCCGATACCGATCGCGATGCCCTTGCGCAGGCCGAGCGGCACGGCGTTCATGACGCGCTCGCGCAGGCCGGTCGCCACCAGGAGCATCACGACGAAGCCCGCGAGGACGACCATGCCCATCGCGTCGGGCCACGACATGCGGGGCGCGAGCTGGAGGGCGACGACCGTGTTCACGCCGAGTCCGGCGGCGAGCGCGATCGGGACGTTGCCGATGACGCCCATGAGCAGGGTCGTGAAGGCGGCGGCGAGCGCGGTCGCGGTGACCAGCTGGCCGTTGTCGAGCTGGTGCCCGTACATGTCCTTCGCGCTGCCGAGAATGATCGGGTTCAGCACGATGATGTAGGCCATCGCGAAGAAGGTGGCGAAGCCGCCGCGGATCTCGCGGCTGACCGTCGAGCCCCGCTCGGAGATCCTGAAGAAGCGGTCGAGGCCGTTCTGGGGGGCCGACGGCGGCTCGGTGAGATCGACCGGTGCGGGGGCCGAGCTGGACATGGATGACCTCTGAATCGGTGTGCTGGTGGGGGTGCTGTTTGGCGTTTTCTACGAACAGAAGTGGCCAGACTCAGGCCGTTTCAGTATGAACATATGAGCAAGAAATGGCTATCTCCGCGCGTAGACACTTGACCCATAAGGGTTCCGGGGTGACTGAAGATGTCGTTTCGTGCTCCTCGTAAGCTGTGCCCATGGAGAAGTGGACCCCCAAGCACGAGGCACCCGAGCCCCTTGAAGGGCCCGTGGTCGCCACCATCACGGGCGGCACGATCCTGTGGTTCGTCCTCTTCCTGGTGCAGCTGCCGTTCTACGGCTGGTTCGACGACCACGGTCACACCTGGTGGATCTGGACCTGCCTGGCCGGCGCCGGGCTCGGACTCATCGGTATCTGGTACGTACGGGGGCGCGACGCGGCGCTCAAGCGCGCGGCCGCCGAGGCGGGCCCGGCACCCGAGTAGCGGCCGGCGCACCGCCCGCGTACCACCACGGGACCGGCCCCCTCGCCGCCGCGTCCTCCCCGAGTCGGATCTTTGGCGCACCCGAGGGGTGAAGCCGCAAATCCGCCCGTACTGTCGTTTGCATGACGCACATCGACGCGGGCGCCGAGCTGGACCCGGTCCACCCGGTGCCGGTCCCCGAGCGGGCGAGGGGGCTCACCACCGCCGAGGTGGCCGAGCGCGTCGCGCGCGGCGAGGTCAACGACATACCGGTCCGCAGCTCCCGCTCGGCCACCGAGATCATCCGCGCGAACGTCTTCACGCGGTTCAACGCGATCATCGGCGCCCTGTGGCTGATCATGCTGTTCGTCGCGCCGTTCCAGGACAGCCTCTTCGGCTACGTCATCCTCGCGAACACCGGCATCGGCATCATCCAGGAGCTGCGTGCCAAGAAGACCCTCGACTCACTCGCCGTCATCGGCGAGGCGAAACCGACGGTCCGGCGCGACGGGCAGGCCACCGAGATCTCCACCTCCGAGATCGTCCTCGGCGACCTCATCGAGATCGGCCCCGGCGACAAGATCGTCGTGGACGGTGTGTGCGCCGAGGCCGACAGCCTGGAGATCGACGAGTCCCTGCTCACCGGCGAGGCCGACCCCGTCGTCAAAAAACACGGCGACCCGGTCATGTCCGGCAGCTTCGTCGTCGCCGGCGGCGGCGCCTTCACCGCGACGAAGGTCGGCCGCGAGGCATACGCGGCGCAGCTCGCCGAGGAGGCCAGCCGCTTCACCCTCGTCCAGTCCGAGCTGCGCACCGGCATCTCGACCATCCTCAAGTACGTCACCTGGATGATGGTCCCGACCGCGATCGGCCTCGTCATCAGCCAGCTCGTGGTCAAGGAGAACGACTTCAAGGACTCCGTCGCGCGGACCGTCGGCGGCATCGTGCCGATGGTCCCCGAGGGGCTCGTCCTGCTCACCTCCGTCGCCTTCGCGATCGGCGTGATCCGCCTCGGCCGCAAGCAGTGCCTCGTCCAGGAACTCCCCGCCATCGAGGGCCTCGCCCGCGTCGACACCGTCTGCCTCGACAAGACCGGCACCCTCACCGAGGGCGGCATGGACATCACCGAGCTGCGCCCGCTCGGCGACGCCGAGGAGAGCTACGTACGCAAGGTCCTCGGCGCGCTCGGCGAGTCCGACCCGCGGCCCAACGCCTCGCTCCAGGCGATCATCGACGCCTACCCCGACAGCGAGGAGTGGCGCTGCACCGAGTCGCTGCCCTTCTCCTCGGCCCGCAAGTACAGCGGCGCCGCGTTCAGCGAGGGCGACGGCACCGCCAGCGCGTGGCTGCTCGGCGCGCCTGACGTACTCCTGCCGGCCGGGCACCCGGTGCTCGCCGAGACCGAGGAGCTCAACCACCAGGGCCTGCGCGTCCTGCTGCTCGCCCGCGCCCGCGCCGACCTCGACGACCCGGCGGTCAAGGAGGGCGCCAAGGCCGTCGCCCTGGTCGCCATGGAGCAGCGGCTGCGGCCCGACGCGGCGGACACGCTGCGGTACTTCGCCGACCAGGGCGTCCACGCGAAGGTCATCTCCGGGGACAACGCGGTGTCGGTGGGCGCCGTCGCCGGGAAGCTGGGCCTCGCGGGCGCGCAGGACACGGTCGACGCCCGTACGCTCCCCGCCGACCAGGCCGGGATGGCCAAGGCCCTCGACGAGAACACGGTGTTCGGCCGCGTCACCCCGCAGCAGAAGCGCGACATGGTCGGCGCGCTGCAGTCCAAGGGGCACACGGTCGCGATGACGGGCGACGGCGTGAACGACGTGCTCGCCCTCAAGGACGCCGACATCGGCGTCTCCATGGGCTCGGGCTCGGAGGCGACCCGGGCCGTGGCGCAGATCGTGCTCCTCAACAACAGCTTCTCCACGCTGCCGTCGGTCGTCGCCGAGGGCCGCCGCGTCATCGGGAACATCACGCGCGTCGCGTCCCTGTTCCTGGTCAAGACGGTCTACTCGGTGCTGCTCGCCGTCCTCGTGGTCTGCTTCCAGATCGAGTACCCGTTCCTGCCGCGGCACCTGACGCTGCTGTCGACGCTGACGATCGGCATCCCCGCGTTCTTCCTGGCTCTCGCGCCCAACACGGAGCGCGCCAGACCGCAGTTCGTGAAGCGCGTGATGCGGTACGCGATCCCGGGCGGCGTCGTCGCCGGGACCGCAACCTTCGTGACGTACGTGATCGCCCGGCACTACTACACGGGATCCGGCGCGCTCGACGCCGAGACGAGTTCGGCGACGCTGACGCTGTTCCTCGTCTCGATGTGGGTGCTCGCCATCATCGCGCGGCCCTACACGTGGTGGCGGGTGTGCCTGGTGGCCGCGATGGGCGCGGCGTTCCTGCTCGTCCTCGTGGTGCCGTGGCTCCAGGACTTCTTCGCGCTGAAGCTGGTGGGCGCGTCGATGCCGTGGACGGCGGTCGGCATCGCGGCGGTGGCGGCGGTCGCCCTGGAATTCGTCTGGCGCTGGGTCGACCGCCGCTTTCCCGTGTGACTAGCGCACGTCGACGAAGTCGCTGGTCGACGTCACGGACGGGGTGGTGGAGGTGCCGGCGAACGAGTAGCGCCAGTAACCGTCGGAGGCGGCGGTGACGGTGGTCTTCAGGCCGCCGGTCGAGGACGACGTCACCGTCTTGACGGTGGAGTAGCTGGCGGCGCCCTTCTTCTTGAACTGGAGCTTCACGGGCTGCTTGGTGTAGCCCATGTACTTGCTCGTGTCCCAGTTGGCGCGCGTCAGGGAGCCGGTGACCGTGATGGTCTTGCCCTTGGTGACGGGCTCGGGGGAGGCGTTGGTGGTGAGCTTGGAGTAACGCTTGACGCTGAACGTCTTGGCGTTCTCCTTCTGGGAGTAGTCGCCGTCCGTGCCGCCCGCGATCGCCCACGTCTTCCACGAGCCGGCCGCGTAGTTGGCGAGGTTGGCGCGCGGGTCGATCGTGATGGTCATCGTGCAGGTCGCGGTGGTGGCACCGGTCGTCTTGCAGTTGGTCGCGTCACCGACCTGCTGGCTGGGGACGGCCCCGGCGTCGGAGTTGTCCATGTCCGTGCCGTGGTACAGGACGGCATAGCCCGTGCTCGTGTCGATACCGGAGTCGTCCGTGGCCGTGAAGGTGACCGTGATGGTCTTCGTGGCGGTGGTGCCGAGCACGACGTCCTTGCCGCCGTTGACGACGACGTTCGATATGGCGGTGTCGCCGACCTGGTCGTCCGAGGCGGACGCCGCCGAGAACGCAGTGGCCTTCGCCGTCTGCGAGGTGGCCTTCGCGGCGAACGTGGTGGCCTGCGACGCGGCGCCGCGCACACCGGAGTGATCAGCGGCCTGCGCGGCCGGGATTGCGATGGCCGTCAGGGCCAGGGCGCCGAGAGACGCGGCCACAGTGGCACGAATACGCATGTGTTCCCCAAGTTGGAGAAGGGGTCCCGCGGTGCTGGTGCCGTCACGCGGGACCCAAGTGATCTAGGAGCCTGTTGGCTCGCAAGATCAGACATGCGACAGGAGGGGCTGGTTGTACGGGAGATGAAGATTTTGTGACCGGTTTACGCAACCCCGGCCTCCCCGTTACGGTTCGGGCGCGCCGGCCCTCACCGCCTCAGTCGAACCAGCGGTCCCGCGCCAGCTCCGCCGTGCGCGACGGGTCCTCCAGCAGCGCCGCGACCTCGAAGCGGCGCGGCCACTGCGCCGCCGCCCACGCCAGGCCCGCCGCCACGCCCTCCAGGGTCGACGCGTGGACCGTGCCGTCGGACGTGCGCCGCCAGTCGACCTCCACCCCGGCGACGAACAGCTCCTCGTGCTCGACGTACGCCTGCGGGGTCGCCGGCCCGAGCAGGGTCCGTACGGACTCCGGCACCGGGTGTTCGGCACCCTCCTGCGTGACCTCGGCGTCCGCGGTCGCGCTCAGCCGCCGCACCTGGAACAGTTCCGCCAGGTCCGCGGCCCGCCCCGGGCTCACCGGCAGCAGCGCAAGACCGCCGGCCAGGGGCAGCAGATCGGGCGCGTCCGCGACGACGGCGTCGGCCGCGTCCACGACCCTGACCTCGCCGTCCACCACGGCCCGCAGCTCGTCGGGCAGGGTCACCTGCTCCGGGTCGAGATCGGCCAGCGCCCCGTACAGGGCGTGGAGTTGGGACGCACCGACCTCGCGCTCCGGGTCGGCGAGGCGGTCGAGGAGCTCGGCCGCGCCGCCCGGCTCGTCGAGGAGCGAGGCGACCGACGTGCGGACGCCGAGTGCGCGCAGCACCTGCTCGTCCTCGAAGCCGGTCGCGTCCGCCGGGTCGTAGAGCCCGGCGAGCAGCGGGTCACCGCCGGCCGCGCGCAGACCGGCCGGCCGGCGGCCGTCGAGGACGGGGTGGTCACGCAGCCACCACGCCGTGTACGGGCGGACAATCTCGTGCGTGCCGTCGGGCAGCAGGACCCGTACGGGCTGGGTGAGGGCGTCGCGCAGCGGCGGGCGGGAGAGAAGGGCGAGGGCCTGGGGCCAGCGGTCGTCGTCGACGAGGTCCAGGTCGCGTACGGCGACGAGTTCGGTGGCGACGGGCGGCACGGGAGTGTCGGGCAGCCGGTCGAGTACGTCCTCGCACCACACGTCGACCGCGTCGAGCAGACCCGCGTCGTCCGGCTCCGCGAAGTCGCCTTCGCGCGGGTCGAGTTCGTCCGGGTCGAGGACCACGTCGGTGGCGCGGACCAGGGCGAACCCGGCAAGGACACCGCATGCGGCGAGCGGCTGCTCGCCCCACCGCTCGGCGAGGTCGCCGTCCACCATGCCGAGCTCACCCTCGCGGACGACCTGCGCGAACGGGCTGCCGGGCAGCGCGAGTTCACCGGCGGGCGCGAGTTCGCCCTCGTCGTCGGGCAGCGCGAGCGCGCCCAGCCACGGCTCGTCCCCGGGCTCCAGATTCGCGTCCCGTACGAGGGTGAGGACCAGCTCGGCCAGTTCGTCCACGCCGACCGGGCCGTCGTCGTCGAGGGACCAGGCGTCGTCGTCGAGCGAACCGGCGACGGCCGCCCGTACCTGAGGGGTCGTCAGGACGGCGCGGGGCGTCGCGGGCAGCGCGCCCAGCTTCTCGAGCAGGGGGTGCGCGGCGTCCACGTGGGCGACCTTGAGGCCGAGCCGGGCCAGCGTCTCGGCCGGTGTCGCGTCCGGCATGGGCAGCAGCACCTGCCGCGGCCCGATCGTCGTACGCCCCCCGGCCAGCGGCACCGGAAGCCCGGTGAGCCGGTCCGGGTCGACGCCCGCGAGGCTGTCGTACAGGCGCCGCCACCAGCCCGGTTCCTTCTCCAGACCGGCGAGCCGGTCGACGGCCTCCGTCAGCGGGACCCGGGCGACCTCCAGGGTCCGCAGCTCGACGCGGCGCTCCAGGCCCGCGGGCAGCAGGCTCGGCAGGACCTCGGCGAGGACCTTCACGGTCTCGGCGCCGGCGCCCTCGACGACCTCGGCCTCGCGCGGCCGCAGCGTCTCGGGCAGCCCGTCGGCGTCGTCCTTCGTGCGCGGCAGCGCGGGCGGCAGGAACGCGGTGCGGGGCAGCCGGGCCAGGATCGCGCCGCGGAGGCTGCCGTCCAGCTCGCCCCGGCCGAGCGGGCCCGGCACGAGGCCGAGGATCGCGGGGCTCACCGGGCGCCACCCGGCGAGGAGTTCGGCGTAGGCGTCGGCGGCGCGCTCCACCAGGAAGTCGGTGAGCGGCCCGGGGGCGGCGTGCCGCCGGGTCGTGTCGAGGGGGAACGACGCGATGAGAAGCGCGGGCACGCCGAGCGGCTCGTCGCTGGGGGTGGGCGCGTGCAGCACGGGCGCGCTGCGGGGCGGCTCGGGGGCGCCGTCCGCGTCCACCGCCACGGCCCAGGTCACGGACCAGTGCGGGCGCAGGCGCTCTTCGAGGGGCCGGTCGGCGAGGAGTGCGGCTTCGAGCGGGCCGTTGCGGGTGAGGACGCACCAGCGGGTCGTGACGCTCTCGCGCCTGCCGGACACGGCGTCCTCGCGCTCGTCGTCCACCGCCACGTACGGTCCCTCGGTCCTGCGGCGCAGGATGCGTGTACCGGACTCGGTCTCCACGACGACCTCGTCGAGGCCGGGCAGGGCGAGGAGCAGCGTGTCGTCGATGGCGTCGATGAGCCGCGCCGCGAGCGCCTGTGCCGCGGCGTCGCGCAGCGGCAGGATCACGACGGTCTCGTACGGGTCCGGGGCGGTGCCCTCCGCGGCGAACGGGAGCCTGAGCAGCGGCACATGGCCGTCCCGGCGGCGCAGTTCGTCGCCGAGGCCGGGGCTGTGCCGCGCGGTGTCGGCGGCGAGTCCGCGCGCGTCGGTGAGCGACCAGCGCACCCCGCCCGTGCGGCCGACGACCGCGGGCTCGTCGGTCACGGCGAGGACGGCGGCGAACCCGACGCCGAACCGGCCCACCGCGCCGTCGCTCTGCTCACGCTTGGCGGAGGCCCGCAGCGTGGACAGCGACTCGACACCGGCGGCGTCCAGCGGCGCGCCGGTGTTCGCGGCGACGAGCACACCGTCGCGCAGGGTCAGGGAGAAGCGACCACCTGAGGTGCCACCGGCGCGGGCGGCGGCGTCGGCGGCGTTCTGGGCGAGCTCGACGACAAGACGGTCGCGGTAGCCGCCGAGGGCGAGGTCCTCCTCGGCGTTGGCGTCCTCACGGAAGCGGGCCGGGCTGCCTGCCCAGGCATCGAGCAGCCCACGCCGCAGACGGGCCGTCCCGAACGGGTCCATCCCCTCGGCTGCCGGGCGCACGATCTTGCTCACGCTCACGGTGTGGTCTCCCTCTGCCGTTCACCCAGGCCAACCCTGGCGACGCAGACGCTACCGCGCTCG
Source organism: Streptomyces sp. NBC_01003 (assembly GCF_045162695.1). Lineage (NCBI taxonomy): Bacteria > Bacillati > Actinomycetota > Actinomycetes > Kitasatosporales > Streptomycetaceae > Streptomyces > Streptomyces sp. NBC_01003. Next base: position 5,687,318 of record NZ_CP108707.1, on the reverse strand, counting down.
CGGAAAGAGAACTGCGAGGGCTACGAGTGGCCGAGGTCCTCCGTGCCGTCCGGGGTCGTCGGGACCGAGCCCGAGTCTGCCGACGGGCGCAGCGGGAACGGGTCCACGCGCGTTTCGTCGATCACCGGCGGGGCCGGGCGCGGGGGCTTCGGCATGACGGCCGCCTCGGAGTGGCCACCACAGCCGTACGAGAGGGAGACGACCCGGCCGTCCGCCGGGGAGAACTCGTTGCCGCAGACGCCGAAGGCCTGGCCGAGCGAGCCGCCGATCGGGGCGAGGAAGCCGCAGGACACACAGGTGGCGGGCGCCGCCTGGGCCATCTGCGTCTTCGCCCCGTACGCCTCGTCCCAGCGGTCTGCCGCGATGTGCAGGCCGTACCGGGACAGGACCCGGGCGCGCCGCATGCCGAGCTCCTCGGCGACCGACGCGATGGAGCCGCGCTCGGGCGCGATGGGCAGTTCCGCGGGCGGTCCCACCGTCAGCTCGGCGTCCTCCGCCTCGACGAGTTCGGCCATCTCCTCGGACACCGCGGAGTTCGGCGGCGGGAAGTCCTCACCCGAATAGCCGGGCTCGAGCCGAAGATCCTCGGCGTCGGTCGGGAGCAGGTCCCCGGGGCCCATGTCGCCGGGCCGCAGCCGCTCGCTCCACGGCACCCACTCGGGGGCGAGGAGCGCGTCGGGGCCGGGCAGCAGAACCGTCTCGTCGAGGGTGACGACCTTGGCGCGGGAGGCCCGAGCGACCGTCACGGCCCACCGCCAGCCGCGGTAGCCGAACTCCTTGCACTCGAAGAGATGCGTGACCACCCGGTCGCCCTCGACGACGACGTCGACGTGCTCGCCCACGACTCCTGGCGCGGCGGCCTCCTCGGCCGCGGTCCGCGCGAGGCCTACCGCCTCGGCGCACAGACGGTCAGGGGTGCGGCTTCGCGTTGTCGCTGCGCTCACAGGTATCGCTTCTCTCCTACGCCGTCTCACGAGTGCGCCACCCTTGCGCGGGGGTACGGACGGAGCGGACCAAGGGGCCGCGTCGACGTCCGCGCCCGAACGCCCTCGGGCGCACCTACGTCACCCATTCTGCGGGATGACCGAGAGGCGCGCGGCCGAGGACAGCTGCCGCAGGCGCGTTACGCACGCTACCTTCTCCCGGCCCGTGCGCCCACACCGACGTACAACTAGCTGTGTCCTGCACCACGCGGCGGGGCGGTTCCGGGGGGTCGTACCGGCGACCCGCTCAGCCGATATCGGCACTAGTCACCACCTTCCGGGGGCACTATGGCTGAGTGACTTCCGCGAGGTCGTCGGCGCGCGCAGCAGGCGGATCGGGCCCGGTGCTCAGGGCGGTCCGCGGGCTCGGGCGCGCCCTGCACCTGCCGTTCACCGGTACGGCGCGCGGGATTCGCAAAGCGACCCACGCGCACGGCGCGGGCGAGTCGGGTCTGGGAAAACTGATCGAACTGCACGCGGTGAACGGCGCCGGCGACGTCATGATCACCATCGCGCTCGCGTCCACGGTGTTCTTCTCAGTACCGACGGACGAGGCGCGCGGGCGCGTCGCCCTGTACCTCGGCATCACGATGGCGCCCTTCACACTCCTCGCACCCGTCATCGGGCCGCTCCTGGACCGGCTGCCGCACGGGCGGCGCGCCGCGATGGCCGCTTCGATGCTGGCTCGGGCGCTCCTCGCGATCGTCCTGTCCGGGGCGGTGGTCAGCGGCGGCGTGGAGCTGTACCCGGCGGCGCTGGGCGTCCTGGTGGCGTCCAAGGCGTACGGAGTGGTCCGCAGCGCCGTCGTGCCGCGCCTGCTGCCGCCCCGCTTCTCCCTGGTCAAGGCCAATTCGCGGGTGACGCTCGGCGGACTCCTCGCCACCGGTGTGGCCGCGCCGGTCGGCGCCGGGCTCCAGTTGCTCGGGCCGCGCTGGCCCCTCTACGGCGCGTTTGTGATCTTCATTTCGGGGATGGTGCTGTCCTTCCAGCTGCCGCACAAGGTGGACTCCGCGAAGGGCGAGGGGAAGGCGCTCCTGGCGGCCGACGAGCAGCATCTGCACGGGCCGCACAAAGAGGCCACCAAGCAGAAGCGCCCCGGTCTGCGCACGGTCGGCCCGGCCGTGACGCACGCGCTGTTCGTCAACGCCTCGCAGCGCTGCCTCTCCGGCTTCCTGATCTTCTTCCTGGCGTTCCTGCTGCGCGAGCACCCCATGTCGGGGCAGAGCGCCGCCGTGTCGCTCAGCATCGTCGGCGTCTCGGCGGGCGCGGGCAACGCGCTGGGCACGGCCGTCGGGGCATGGCTCAAATCACGGGCGCCCGAGATCATCATCGTGACGGTGGTGGCGGTGGTCCTTGGCGTGGCGATCACGGCCGCGCTGTTCTTCACCGCGTTCCTCACGGCGTGCCTTGCGGCCGTCGCCGGGTTCGCGCAGGCCCTCTCGAAGCTGTCCCTGGACGCCCTGATCCAGCGCGACGTCCCCGAGGAGGTCCGCAACTCCGCGTTCGCCCGCTCCGAGACCCTCCTCCAGATGGCGTGGGTCCTCGGCGGCGCCATCGGCATCGCGCTGCCCCTGAACGGAGCACTGGGCCTCGGTGTCGCCGCGGCGATCGTCGGAACGGGCTGGCTGACGACCGTACGGGGCCTGCTGGCCGCCGCGCGCCACGGCGGCCAGGCACGCAGCCGCGTGGCGTGAGGGACGGCCGGGAGAGCCGGAGATCCGCCCCGGATGGCGTGAGCATGCGGCACGCCGCACCCGCATGGCGAGTGTGCGCGGGCCGCCAGATAGCCTGCCCGCATGACCTCCCTGCGTTTCACCGTGCGCAACCGCCGCACCGTGGCAGCCGCCGGCGCCGTCGCTGCCGGGCTGCTCGTCCTCTCGGCCTGCGACAAGCCGACGCCGCTGGCGACCATCACGGTCGGCCGCTCCACGGTGACGTCGGAAGCAGCCTGCTACAACGACGGCAAGGCCCTGGACGCCACCGCGCTGAAGGACTGCCTCAAGAACAAGGACATCAAGTCCATCAAGGTCGACCCCGACGCGACGGTCCGCTTCGGCGTCGACCCGGACATCGCGAAGAAGGGCTGGACCCTGCTGATGAACGGTCAGGCGCTGACCGACGCCAGCAAGAAGACCTACCGCACCGTCCCGGGCAGCGTGTTCTTCAACCAGCAGTACGGCGCCACGGGCAGCTCCACGACGGTCTCCATCGTCGAGGGCAGCGGCTCGAACGCGACCGGCCTGTGGTCGTTCAAGCTCAAGAAGGACGCCTGACGGACAGCGGGCGGGTCCTGATCGCCACCGCCGTCCCCGCGGAGCGGGACGCGGTGGCCAGGGGCCTGTCCGAGGCGGGCGCCGCGCACCCTGCCGTCGATGTCGTCGCGGTGGGCGTCGGGCCCGCCGCCGCGGCGGCCGGTACCGCCACCGCCCTCACCACCGCCGCCCTGTCGGGGCGGCCGTACGGCCTGGTCGTCTCCGCCGGCATCGGCGGCGGGTTCCAGCCGGACGCCCCGCTCGGCTCCGTCGTCGTCGCCGACGCGCTGACCGCCGCCGACCTGGGCGCCGAGACCCCCGACGGCTTCCTGCCCGTCACCGAGCTCGGCTTCGGCACAGTCACGCACCGCCCGCCGCCCTCCCTCGTACGGGACGTCGCCGCGGCCACCGGTGCGCTCACCGGCACCGTCCTGACCGTCTCCACCGTGACAGGCACCGCGGCCCGCGCCGCCGAACTGCAACGCCGTCACCCCGGCGCCGCCGCCGAGGCGATGGAGGGCTTCGGGGTCGCCGAGGCGGCCGCCGCGCACGGCGTGCCCGTCCTGGAGATCCGCGCGGTCTCCAACGCCGTCGGCCCCCGCGACCGCGCGGCCTGGCGCATCGGCGACGCACTCGCGGCGCTGACCGAAGCGTTCGGGAAGTCCGCGCCCGTACTGGAGAGTTGGAACCGCACATGACGCACCCCGAAGAACTCCGGATCGCCTTCTCGCCCTGCCCGAACGACACGTTCGTCTTCGACGCGTGGGCCCACGGCCGCGTCCCCGGGGCGCCCGCCCTCGACGTGACCTTCGCCGACATCGACATCACGAACGGCGTCGCCGAGCGCCGCTCCCCCGACTTCGACGTGCTGAAGGTGTCGTACGCCGTCCTGCCGTACGTCCTCGACGACTACGCGCTGCTGCCCTGCGGCGGCGCGCTCGGCCGGGGCTGCGGCCCCCTCGTGCTCACGCGCGAGCCGGGCGTCGACCTGAGCGGGAAGACGGTCGCCGTCCCCAGCGAGAAGTCGACGGCGTACCTGCTGTTCCGCCTGTGGACCGCGGACGTCGTGCCCGGCGGGGTCGGCGAGGTCGTCGTGATGCCGTTCGACGAGATCATGCCCGCCGTGCGGGACGGCAAGGTCGACGCCGGACTCGTCATCCACGAGGCCCGCTTCACGTACCAGAACTACGGTCTGCACTCCCTCGCCGACATGGGTGAGCACTGGGAGAACACGACCGGGCTGCCCATCCCGCTCGGCGCGATCATCGCGAAGCGGAGCCTGGGCGAGGACCGCCTGCGCCAACTCGCCGACACGGTCCGCACGTCGGTACGCATGGCCTGGGACGACCCGGAGGCCTCCCGCCCCTACGTCCTCGAACACGCCCAGGAGATGGACCCGTCCGTCGCGGACCAGCACATCGGCCTGTACGTCAACGAGTTCACAGCCGACCTCGGCGAGAACGGATACGCGGCGATCCGAGGCTTGCTGACGCGCGCTGCGGCCGAGGGCCTGGTCCCCGCACTTCCCCCCGGCGCCCTGTCATTCCCCTGAACGCACCGGCCGGACGGAGTCCGGCACAGCCGCCCGAAGCCTGCGAAGCGGCGCGAGGGCGGCAGAAAAGCGGGGCCACGGCGATCCGCGGTCCGCTGACTCGCGCTGCGGCCGAGGGCCTTGTGCCCGCCCTCGGCCCGGGTGCGCTCGCGTTCCCGTAACGCGGTCAGACGTCCAACTGGTCGGCCACCGCCCGCAGCAGGCCCGCGATTTTCGCGCCGGAGGCCTTGTCCGGGTAGCGGCCCTTTTCCAGCATCGGCGTGATGTTCTCGAGGAGCGTCGTCAAGTCCTGGACGATCGAGGCCAGTTCGTCCGGCTTGCGGCGCTGTGCCGCGGCCACGGACGGGGTCGGGTCGAGGATCGTCACGGAGAGCGCCTGGTCGCCGCGCTGTCCCGCGACGACGCCGAACTCGACACGCTGGCCCGGCTTGAGAGCGTCCACGCCGTCGGGAAGTACGGAGGAATGCACGAAGACGTCGCCGCCGTCGTCGCGGGAGAGGAAGCCGAAGCCCTTCTCGCTGTTGAACCACTTGACCTTGCCGGTAGGCACGTGAAGTCCTCGTCCTCGTACTCGTCATGCCGTTCCGAGCGATGAAGAACGGCGCTGAAAACGGCTCTGGATAGCACTGCAGCGGGCCGCCCGACCCGCCGGCACCAGGCTAATGGTCCAGGAGCCGGTGACAAGACGGCCCGAGGAACCCGGATTGTTCCCTCGCGCTGGGAACTACCCTGGTCGGGTGCGTGACAAAACCCAAGCGAATTCCGCAGGACCCGGCGACCGCCTCGTCAAGGCCGGCGGCATCGTCTTCATCGTCGGAGCCGTGGCCACCCTGGCCACGATGGCCCCACTGTTCCTCGGAACCGACCCGTTCCCGCCCGTCGCCTACGCGGTGTGCATGCTGATGGGCGTCGGCTTCCTGATCTCCGCGGCCGGAGTGCTGCGCGGGATCGCCGTGCAGCGCCGTCAGGCCCGCTCGGCGACGTAGGCCTCCAGCCAGGCGGGGAACTCCGTCAGATCCGCGAGCACCACGTCCGCGCCGGCCTCGCGCAGCTCCGCCGCGTCGCACGGCCCGGTCGTCACCGCGACGGACAGCGCCTCGGCGGCGCGGGCGCCGCGCACGTCGCCGGTGTGGTCACCGACGTACACGGACGCACCGTGCTCGCGCAGCGCCGTCGCCTTGCCCTCGGCCCACAGATTGCCGATGACCTCGTCGGCGGCGATGTCCAGGTGTTCCAGGTGGAGCTTCGCGCTGGGCTCGTACTTCGCCGTCACGACGATCACCCTGCCGCCCGCCGCGTGCACCGCGGCGACGGCCTCGTGCACGCCCGGCATCGCGTACGTCCCGGTGATGGCGTGTGCCGGGTAGAGCTCCCGGTACAGGTCGGCCATCTCCGGGATCCGCTCCTCGGGGAACCAGTACGCGAGCTCCTGCTCCAGCGGCGGGCCGAGCCGCGTCACGATGAGATCGGCGTCGAGCTGCGCGCCGGTGCGCTGGGCGAGTTCCAGCCACGTGTCCCTGATTCCCGGCCGTGAGTCGATCAGCGTCATGTCGAGGTCGAAGCCGACCGTCGGTCCCGAAGCTGATCCGTTCGCGCTCTCGTATGCACCCATAGGAGCCATTGTGCCTGGGCGTACGATTGCCGCTTAGCCAAGCCTTACCAACCTCGGATTGGTCCATGGGTCAGATCTCAGCCGCCCCCGCCGCGCGGCGACGCATCGTCTGGACGGCGGCCGCGCTCGTGGCCCTCGTTCTCGCGGTCCTGTTCAGCCTCGCCGTGGGCGCCCGCGCGATCGCCCCGTCAGCGGTCCTCGACGCGCTCGTGCACGGCGGCCACAGCGACGACGCCGAGGTCATCAGGGGCCTGAGGCTGCCGCGCACGCTGGTCGGCCTGATGGTGGGCGCCGCGCTCGCCCTCGCCGGGACCGTCCTCCAGGGCATCACCCGCAACCCCATCGCCGACCCCGGGATCCTCGGCATCAGCCAGGGCGCGTCCGTCGGCGTCGTCCTCGCGATCGCGTTCGCCGGCATCCACACGCTCACCGGCTATGTCTGGTTCGCGTTCGCGGGCGCCGCGCTCGCGTCCGTCGCCGTCTACGCCATCGCCTCCAGCGGGCGCGGCGGCGCGACGCCGGTGAAACTCGCGCTCGGGGGCGCCGCGATCAACGCGCTCCTGGTCTCCGTCACCACGGCCGTCCTCACCACGAAGGCGTCCGCCATGGACGAGTTCAGGTTCTGGCAGGTGGGCTCGCTGTCCGGCAGGGACGCGCACATCGTGGGCCAGATCTGGCCGTTCCTCGTCGTCGGCGTGCTCCTCGTGCTGTCCGTCGCGCGCGGCCTCGACGCGCTCGCGCTCGGCGAGGACGTCGCCAAGGGCCTCGGCCAGCGGGTCGCGACCGTACGGATCGTCGGCGGCCTCGGCGCGACCGTCCTCACCGGCGTCGGAGTGGCCGCGGCCGGTCCGATCGCCTTCATCGGCCTGGCCGTTCCGCACATAGCCCGGGCCGTCGTGGGCAGCGACCACCGCTGGGTCCTGCCGATGGCGGCCCTCATCGGCCCCGTCATGCTCCTCGTCTCCGACACCGTGGGCCGCGTCGTCTTCCCGCCGAGCGAGGTGCCCGCGGGCGTGATGACCGCGCTGATCGGCGTCCCGTTCCTCGTCACCCTGGTCCGGCGCAAGGCGGTTCCCGCATGAGTACGACCACCGCGCCCCGGGTCCGCCCCGCCGGGTACTCCGTCGTCCGGGCGGGCGGCGCCGCCTTCCTCCTGCACCGCAGGGCCGCCGTCGCCGCCGCGTCCCTGGTGGTCCTCCTCGCTGCCGCCTGCCTCGCCTACCTCTGCGTCGGCGAGTCGTTCATCGCCCCCGGCGAAGTCCTCAGGGTCATCACCGGCCGGCCGTCGCCGGACGAACTCGTCGTCGGCACGCTGCGCGCCCCCCGCATGGTCGTCGGCCTCCTGGTCGGCGCCGCGTTCGGCGTCGCGGGCGCCCTCATCCAGACCGTCGCCCGCAACCCCCTCGCGTCCCCCGACATCATCGGCATCAGCCAGGGCGCGAGCGCGCTGACCGTCGGCGCGATGACGTTCGGTGTCACGTCGTACGCGGTCCTGCCCTACCTCTCCGTACTCGGCGGCCTCCTCGCGGCGCTCCTCGTGTACGCCTTCGCCTGGCGCGGCGGACTCCACGCGACGCGCTTCGTCCTCATCGGCATCGGCTTCGCCATCGCGCTGCGGTCGGTGACGACGCTCTTCATGACGAAGGGCGACTACCTCGTCGCCCAGCAGGCGCAGATCTGGATGACGGGCTCGCTCAACGGCCGCGGCTGGGCGGAGGCCGCCCCGCTCGGCTGGACCCTCCTCGTCCTCGTCCCGTTCGTCGCGTGGGCCGCGCGCGCCCAGCGCACCGTGGCCCTGGACGACGACACGGCGACCGCGCTCGGCGTCCGCCTCGGCCGTGTACGCCTCGGCCTCGTCCTGCTCGGCGTCGTCCTCGCGTCCGTCGCGACCGGCGCCGCCGGGCCCGTCGACTTCGTCGCGCTCCTGGCCCCGCAGATCGCCCGCCGGGTGACCCGTACCGCCCAGATCCCGCTCCTGTGCTCGGCGCTCCTGGGCGCGTTCATCGTCGTCGTGGCCGACCTGCTGGCCCGGCGCCTGTTCTCCCCCACCGAACTCCCGGTGGGTGTCCTCACGGCCGCCGTCGGGGCGCCGTACCTGATCTGGCTCATCATCCGCAGCCGCACGGGAGGAAACCGGTGACCCGGCTCAGCACCAGCGCGCTCACCCTCGCCTACGAGGACCGCACCGTCGTCCACGACCTCGACCTCGCCGTCCCCGACGGCCGCGTCACCGTCATCGTCGGACCCAACGCCTGCGGCAAGTCGACCACGCTGCGCGCCCTCGGCCGGCTCCTCAAGCCGAAGAGCGGCTCCGTACTCCTCGACGGCGAAGCGCTCACCAGGCTGCCCACCAAGAAGATCGCCCAGCAGATCGGGCTGCTGCCGCAGACGCCCGTGGCGCCCGAGGCGATCACCGTCGCCGACCTCGTGGCCCGCGGCCGCCAGCCCCACCAGCACTGGTGGCAGCAGTGGTCCGACGCCGACGAGCGCGCCGTCACCGAGGCCATGGAACGCACCGACGTCGCGGCCCTCGCCGACCGCTCCGTCGACGAGCTCTCCGGCGGCCAGCGCCAGCGCGTCTGGATCGCCATGGCGCTCGCCCAGGAGACCGAACTGCTGCTCCTCGACGAGCCGACCACGTATCTCGACATCGCCCACCAGGTCGAAGTCCTCGACCTGGTAAGCCAGTTGAACCACGACAAGGGCCGCACCGTCGTCCTCGTCCTGCACGACCTCAACCAGGCGGCGCGCTACGCCGACCACCTCGTGGCCATGAAGTCCGGCCGCATCGTCGCCGAGGGCCCGCCCGCCGAGGTCGTCACGGCGGACCTCGTACGGGAGGTGTTCGGCCTGGACTGCGTGGTCGTCCCCGACCCGGTGACCGGCTCGCCGCTGATCGTGCCCGGCGCCCCCTGGCAGGCCGACGCCCGGCCCGGCGGACGGTCCGTTGCCCGGCCCGCCGCCCCGTCCGACTCCCTCTCCCGGAAGGCAGCCACATGACCCGCAGCGACCACCGCGCCCTCACCGCCGGAGCGCTCGTCCTGACCGGCGCCCTGGCCCTGACCGCCTGCGGCTCGTCCGGCGGGGACTCCGGCTCCGACGCGGCTGCCTCGACATCCCCGAAGACGCACACCGTCAGTACGGCGATGGGTGACGTGAAGGTGCCCGAACACCCCACGCGCGTCGTCGTGCTGGACACCGGCGAGCTCGACTCCGCGCTCACCCTCGGCGTGAAGCCCGTCGGCGCGACCCACGCGGCGACGGAGGAGGGCCTCCCCTCGTACCTGCCCGGAGACGAGGTGAAGGGCATCAAGGAGGTCGGCGAGATCGCCAACCCCGACATGGAGGCCGTCGCCGCCCTCAAGCCCGACCTCATCCTCACCAGCAAGGTCCGCGACGGCGCCCGCTACGAGCAGCTCAGCGCCATCGCCCCGACCGTGATGACGGAGTCCACCGGCACCGCCTGGAAGGAGAACTTCCAGGTCCACGCCGACGCGCTCGGCAGGAAGGCCGAGGCGAAGAAGGTCATCGCCGACTACGACGCGCACGTCGCGAAGGCGACCGCCGCGATCGGCGGCAAGGAGAAGGCCGCCGCGACGGACATCAACTTCGTCCGCTTCGTCGAGGGCGCCGACATCCGCATCTACGGCAGGCAGAACTACATCGGCTCGATCCTCGCCGACCTCGGCGTCGGCCGCCCCGCCGTCACCGACAAGGCCAAGGACGGGTTCTCGTACGACGTGAGCCCCGAGAAGATCGACCTCGCGGACGCGGACGTCATCTTCACCTCGACCTACGGCGACCCGGGCAAGGCCAAGGCGACCCGGACGATGAAGAGCGGCCTGTGGAAGAACCTCAGGGCGTCCAGGGACGGCAAGGTCTTCGAGGTCGACGACAACCTGTGGATCGCGGGCATCGGCTACACCGCCGCGCACCAGATCCTCGACGAGTTCCAGAAGGACCTCACCGCGTAACAGGCCCTCGCGTCACGGCCGTTGCCGCTGCGATCTCCACACCACGAAGAGCGCGGAGGCGACGGCCGCCCCCCGCACCACCCACGGCCACGTCGTGCCGATCGCGTCGCTCATCCGCCCGTCGGCGATCGGCTCGCCCCAACGCCCGGTGTTACGGCCCCACAGCCACACGAGCCCGGCCGTCACCGCGAGCCCCGGCAGCCACAGCACGGCCACCTTCGACTCGCCCACGCTGAGGCGCCGCGACCCGTACGCGATGATCCAGCCGAGGCCCAGCGCGAACCAGTTGCCCATGACCGCGCCGGCCACGAGGAGCGCGGCGGCGAGCAGCAGGAGCGGGTTCGACCAGCCGGGCAGGAACGGGAGGCGGCGCCCCCGGGACGTCTTCTCCGTGCCCGTCTCCGGCTCGTCGTCCGGGAGTTCGTCCTCCGTCGCGGCCACGGCCTTGCGTGCCTTGGGCAGGAGCGGGTCGTCCTTGCCCGGCGGCTTGAGTATCTCCGGGATCTCGACGCCGCCCACGAATCCCGGCACGCTGTCCGCAACGCCGAACGGGCTGCTGTCCACGCGCCACCAGTCCGGCTCCGAACCCGGCTCCCCCAGCTCGTCCGTCCCCGCCAGATGCGGCGGCGACGGCGCGTCCCGCACCTCCTCGTCCTCCTGCGGCTGCGCGCGCGGGCCCGGCACGATCCGCCGAAGGCCCTTCGGACGGGGCTCCTTGGGCCGCTGCTCCTTCGACCTCTGCACGGGCACCGCCGCCCGCGGCGCCTCCGGCTCCGCCGGACCGCGGCCCCTGCCCGCGCCCATCACCACCTCGTCCGGCGTGCCGAGGCGCTCCAGGATCCGGCGCACGGCAGCCGGGCTGTCCACCGTCGTTTTCGCGCGCCGCGTCTCGATCTCGTTGCGCAGTTCCGACACCAGGCGCATCCGTGTGCCGGAGGGCAGCTGACGCTGCTGGGCCAGGTCGCCGACCCGGCTCAGATAGTCGAAGACGAGCTGATCGCTCTCGATCCCCACGAAGTCCCCTCCGGGGTGGCGGTGTTGACGGTTCGTTCACCCGTTTTACGACGTTACCGTGCCCGGCGCGGCACCGGGGGCCTCTTCCGGGCCCAGCGGGGCCGCCGCCCGGCGGGCCGGTCAGGCGCTACCGTGGCCCGGATGAGCACTCACGAGCCGGACCGCGCCGCCGAGGACGGGAGCGGGACGGGGAGTACGGCCCCCCGGTCCCTCGCCGAGGCGTTGCGCGCCCGCGACGACGCCTCCCTCGGCGCACTCCTGCGCGCCCGCCCCGATCTGCTCAACCCCGTTCCCGGCGACCTCACGCAGCTCGCCACCCGTGCGGGCACCCGCGCCTCCGTGATCCGTGCGCTCGAGCACCTGGACCGCTTCACGCTCCAGACCGCGGAGGCGCTGGCCGTCGCCCCGGAACCCGCCACGTACGGCACCCTCCTCGCCCTGCTCGCCGGGGACGAGGGTGACGACGCGGGAGCGGAAGCCCGTACGGTCTCCGCCGCTCTGCCGCACGCCGTCGCCGCCCTGCGCGAACAGGCCCTGCTCTGGGGGCCCGACGACCGGCTCCGCCTCGTGCGCACCGCCCGTGAACTGCTCGCCCCCGCACCCCAGCGGCCCTCCCCCACCGGCCTCGGCCCCACCGTCGCCGAGGCCACCGCGGGCATGTCCCCCGGCCGCGTCCAGGAGATCGTGACGGCCGCGGGCCTCGCCTCCACGCACGACCCGGTCTCCGCCGTCGCCTCGCTGACCGCGCTCTTCACCGACCGGCCGCGCATGTCGGCCCTCCTCGACGAGGCGCCCGCGGACGCCGTCGAGGTCCTCTCCCGGCTCGTCTGGGGCCCGCCCTACGGCCAGGTCACCGCCGAGCCCGCCGCCCATCTGCGCTGGCTCCTCGACCGCGGACTCCTCCTGCCGACCGCCCCCGGGACCGTCGTGCTGCCCCGCGAGGCCGCCCTCCACCTGCGCGGCGGACGCGCCCACCGCGCCCTGGAACCCGTACCCCCCGCCGTCGAACCCGCCGCCACCCACCGCCCCACCGTCGTGAACGCGACCGGCGCCGGGCAGGCCTACACCGCGCTCGCCACCGTCGAGGAGCTGCTCAAGGACTGGGACGAGGGCGGGCCCGCCGTTCTCCGCGCCGGCGGGCTCAGCGTGCGCGACCTCAAGCGCACCGCCGCCGCCCTCGACACCACCGAGCCCCTCGCCGCGTTCTGGGTCGAACTCGCCTACGCGGCCGGGCTCATCGCGTCCGACGGCGAGGCCGACGAGCAGTACGCCGCGACGCCCGCCTACGACAACTGGCTGGAGCAGCCCGCCGCCGAGCGCTGGGCGCGGCTCGTCGCCGCCTGGCTCCCCGCCACCCGTACACCCGGGCTCGTCGCCGGGCGCGACGGCGGCGTCGCCGCCGCCGGGCGCACCCTCTCCGTGCTCGGGCCGCACCTCGACCGCTCGGCCGCCCCCGAGGTCCGCCGCCGCGTGCTCGCGCTCCTCTCCGAGCTGCCCGAAGGCGCCTCCCCGGCTCCCGAGACCCTCCTCGCCCGGCTCCGCTGGGAGCGGCCCCTGCGCGGCGCCGCCGCCTCCTCCGACGAGGCCGGTGACCCCGACGACCTGCGCGCCCGCATCGCCCGGTGGACCCTCACGGAGGCGGAGCTGCTCGGCTTCACGGGTCGGGGTGCCCTGTCCGAGCATGGGCGGGCGCTCCTTGAGGACGGTGTCACGACTGATGCGGAGGCGGCCGCCGTCGCTCTGCTCGCTCCGCTGCTGCCCGAGCCGCTGGACCATGTCCTTCTTCAGGCCGACCTGACCGCGGTCGCCCCCGGGCCCCTGGAACGGCCCCTCGCCGAGGCGCTCTCCGTCCTCGCCGACGTGGAGTCCAAGGGCGGCGCGACCGTCTACCGGTTCACCCCCGGGTCCGTACGGCGCGCACTCGACTCCGGCCGCACCGCCTCCGACCTGCACGACTTCCTGAACACGCACTCCCGTACGCCCGTCCCGCAGCCCCTCGCGTACCTCATCGACGACGTGGCCCGTAAGCACGGGCATCTGCGCATCGGCGCCGCCTCCGCGTACGTGCGCTGCGACGACGACGTGCTCCTGGGCGAGATCCTCGCCGACAAGCGCTCCGCCGCCCTGCGCCTGCGGCGGCTCGCGCCGACCGTCCTCGCCGCGCAGGCCGACCCCGCGGCGCTCCTGGAGGGCCTGCGGCAGATGGGGTTCGCGCCCGCCGCGGAGACTCCCGAGGGCGATGTGCTGATCACCCGCGCCCACGCCCACCGCACTCCGCCGCGCAGCGCCCCCGAGCCCGTCCCGGAGGGGCCGCCCGTCCCGGACGGCACGCTCCTGACCGCCGCCGTGCGCGCGATCCGCGCGGGTGACCTCGCCTCCACGACGCCGCGCAAGCACGCGCCGGGCGAGCAGAGCGGGGCGCTTCCCCGCACCAGCGCGGCGGACACGCTGGCCACGATGCAGGCAGCCGTCCTGACGGGTGAGGCCGTGTGGATCGGCTATGTGAACGCGGAGGGCTCCGCCAGCCAGCGCGTGATCGCCCCGATCCGGGTGGAGGGCGGGTTCGTCACCGCGTACGACCACACGGCGGACGAGGTGCGGACGTATCCGCTGCACCGGGTGACCGGGGTGGCCGAGCTGGAGGCCGAGGCCTGACGCCGGGGTCCGTGCCCCCACGTCCCGTCGTCGGCGGCCGACCGTACGCGGTTCGTACGCGCCATGCGGCACACTGGACGTTTGGCCCCGCGCCTCGCGGAGCGCGGTGGAAGGGATACACGTGAACGGACCGCTCATCGTCCAGAGTGACAAGACGCTGCTCCTGGAGGTCGACCACGACCAGGCCGACGCCTGCCGTCGCGCCATCGCGCCCTTCGCCGAGCTGGAGCGCGCCCCGGAGCACATCCACACCTACCGGCTGACGCCGCTCGGGCTGTGGAACGCGCGGGCCGCCGGCCACGACGCCGAGCAGGTCGTGGACGCCCTCGTCGAGTACAGCCGCTACCCCGTCCCGCACGCGCTCCTGGTCGACATCGCCGAGACCATGGACCGGTACGGGCGTCTCACGCTGTCCAAGCACCCGGCGCACGGCCTCGTCCTGACCACCACGGACCGGCCGGTGCTCGAGGAGATCCTCCGTTCCAAGCGCGTGGCCCCGCTGGTCGGCGCCCGCATCGACGCCGACACCGTCGCCGTGCACCCCTCGGAGCGCGGCCAGATCAAGCAGACGCTCCTCAAGCTGGGGTGGCCCGCCGAGGACCTCGCCGGTTACGTGGACGGCGAGGCGCACCAGATCGATCTCGCGGAGGACGGCTGGGCGCTGCGCCCGTACCAGAAGCAGGCCGTCGAGGGCTTCTGGCACGGCGGGTCCGGCGTGGTCGTGCTGCCCTGTGGCGCCGGTAAGACGCTGGTGGGCGCCGGTGCCATGGCCGAGGCCAAGGCGACGACGCTCATCCTCGTCACCAACACGGTCTCCGCCCGGCAGTGGAAGCACGAGCTGGTCAAGCGGACGAGCCTGACCGAGGACGAGATCGGCGAGTACAGCGGGACGAAGAAGGAGATCCGGCCCGTCACCATCGCCACGTATCAGGTGCTGACCACGAAGCGGAAGGGCATCTATCCGCATCTGGAGCTCTTCGACTCCCGCGACTGGGGGCTCGTGATCTATGACGAGGTGCATCTGCTGCCCGCGCCCGTCTTCAAGTTCACCGCCGACCTCCAGGCCCGGCGGCGCCTCGGCCTCACGGCGACGCTGGTGCGTGAGGACGGGCGCGAGTCGGACGTCTTCTCGCTGATCGGCCCCAAGCGCTTCGACGCTCCGTGGAAGGAGATCGAGGCCCAGGGCTACATCGCGCCCGCCGACTGTGTCGAGGTGCGCGTCAATCTGACCGACAGCGAGCGGCTCGCCTACGCGACCGCGGAGGCCGAGGAGAAGTACCGCTTCTGCGCCACCACCGCGACCAAGCGGAAGGTGACGGAGGCCCTCGTGCGCAAGCACCAGGGTGAGCAGACCCTCGTCATCGGGCAGTACATCGACCAGCTCGACGAGCTGGGCGAGCATCTGGACGCCCCCGTCATCAAGGGCGAGACCAGCAACGCCCAGCGCGAGAAGCTGTTCGACGCGTTCCGCAACGGCGAGATCTCCGTGCTCGTCGTGTCCAAGGTCGCCAACTTCTCCATCGACCTGCCCGAGGCCACGGTCGCGATCCAGGTGTCCGGCACCTTCGGGTCCCGGCAGGAGGAGGCACAGCGCCTCGGCCGCGTCCTGCGCCCGAAGGCCGACGGGCACGAGGCCCGCTTCTACTCCGTCGTCGCCCGCGACACCATCGACCAGGACTTCGCGGCGCACCGCCAGCGCTTCCTCGCCGAGCAGGGCTACGCGTACCGGATCGTCGACGCGGACGAACTCCTCGCGGGCGAGCAGGGCAGCTGACCGTCAGCAAGCGGGGCCCGTCCACCGTGTGTGGACGGGCCCTCGCCTTGCCAGTTGTCGCTACGACTGCGGCCTGAAGTTCCTCAGCCGCAGGCTGTTGCCCACGACGAACACCGACGAGAACGCCATCGCCGCGCCCGCGATCATCGGGTTCAGCAGGCCCGCCGCGGCCAGCGGCAGCGCGCCGACGTTGTAGGCGAACGCCCAGAACAGGTTGGTGCGGATCGTCCCCAGCGTCCGCCTGGACAGGCGGATCGCGTCGGCCGCCGCCCTCAGGTCGCCCCGGACCAGCGTCAGGTCGCCGGCCTCGATCGCCGCGTCCGTGCCCGTGCCCATCGCGAGCCCCAGGTCGGCCTGCGCCAGGGCCGCCGCGTCGTTGACGCCGTCGCCGACCATGGCCACGGAACGCCCTTCGCCCTGAAGCCTCTTCACCACGTCGACCTTGTCCTGCGGCATGACCTCCGCGATCACCTCGTCGATACCGACCTCGGCGGCCACCGAACGCGCCACGGCTTCGTTGTCGCCGGTGAGGAGGATGGGTGTCAGGCCGAGGGCCCGCAGTCGCCGTACCGCTTCCGCGCTGGTCTCCTTCACCGCGTCCGCGACTTCGAGGACCGCCCTGGCCTCCCCGTCCCAGGCCACCGCGACGGCCGTGCGCCCCGCCGCCTCGGCCTCCGCCCTGGCCCGCTCCAGCTCCACCGGCAGCCGGATCTCCCACTCGGCAAGGAGCTTTTCGCGGCCGACGAGTACGGCGTGGCCGTCCACGATGCCCTGCACGCCGAGCCCGGGAAGGTTCGCGAAGTCCTCGACGGCGCCGAGCTCGCCCACCTTCTCGCGGGCCCCGTCGGCGATGGCCTGCGCGATCGGGTGCTCCGAGGAGTGCTCCAACGCCCCCGCGACACGCAGGACTTCACCCGTGTCCGTGCCGTCCGCCACGTGTGTGGCGAGCAGCGTCATCCGGCCGGTCGTGACGGTTCCGGTCTTGTCGAGGACGATCGTGTCGACCGCGCGCGTGGTCTCCAGGACCTCCGGGCCCTTGATGAGGATGCCGAGCTGCGCGCCGCGTCCCGTGCCGACCATCAGCGCCGTCGGTGTGGCGAGGCCCAGGGCGCAGGGGCAGGCGATGATGAGGACGGCGACGGCCGCGGTGAAGGCGGCCGTGATCCCGGCGCCGTTGCCGAGCCAGAACCCGAGCGTGGCCAGCGCGAGCCCGATGACGACCGGCACGAACACGGCGGAGATCCGGTCGGCGAGGCGCTGCGCGGCGGCCTTGCCGTTCTGCGCGTCCTCCACGAGGCGTGCCATACGGGCGAGTTGGGTGTCGGCGCCGACGCGGGTGGCCTCGACGACGAGGCGTCCGCCGACGTTCAGCGTCGCGCCGGTGACGGCGTCCCCGACTGCGACCTCCACGGGCACGGACTCGCCGGTCAGCATCGAGGCGTCGACGGCGGAAGCGCCCTCGACCACGACGCCGTCGGTCGCGATCTTCTCGCCGGGCCGTACGAGGAACCGGTCGCCGACCTTCAACTCGGCTACGGGGACGGTCTCTTCACGTCCTCCCTCGCGCACGAGCGTGACGTTCTTGGCCCCGAGTTCGAGCAGCGCCTTGAGCGCCGCGCCGGCCTTCCGCTTGGACCTGGCCTCGAAGTAACGCCCGGCGAGGATGAAGGCGGTGACTCCGGCGGCGGCCTCCAGGTAGATGTTCCCGGCGCCGTCGCTGCGGGCGATGGTCAGCTCGAAGGCGTGCGTCATGCCCGGCATGCCGGCGGTTCCGAAGAAGAGCGCCCACACCGACCAGAGGAACGCGGCCGACGTCCCGACGGAGATGAGCGTGTCCATCGTCGCGGCGCCGTGCCGCGCGTTCGTGAAGGCGGCCTTGTGGAAGGGCCAGGCCGCGTACGTCACGACGGGCGCCGTCAGCGTGAGGGACAGCCACTGCCAGTACTCGAACTGGAGGGCGGGGATCATCGCCATCGCCACGACGGGCACGGCCAGCACCACGGCGGTGATCAGCCGCTGCCGGAGCGGCGCGAGCGAGTCGGCCGACCCGTCCGATTCCGCTTCCTCCGCCTTTTCCTCGACGGTCCGGGGCGGTTCCTGGGCCGTGTACCCGGTGGCCTCGACCGTCGCGATCAGGTCGGCCACGGCCACCCCGTCGGCGAAGGTGACCTTCGCCTTCTCCGTCGCGTAGTTGACGGTCGCCGCCACGCCGTCCATCCGGTTCAGCTTCTTCTCGATCCGGGCGGCGCACGAGGCACAGGTCATGCCGCCGATGGCGAGTTCCACCTCTGCCGCCTGGGCGGCGGAGGGCGCGGTGGCGGCTGGGTGCGCCGACATGAGGCCTCCTCGGTTGCGGTCTGGCTCCGGTACCCGGGGTGGGTATCGCTTACGAGATCCAATCTATACCCATGGGGGGTATCCAACGCAAGCGTTCCCGCCACTTGACTTCATACCCCCCAGGGGTATCGTCGACCATCATTCGCCGGACACCGACACCGTCCGCACCGTCCGCACACCAGGAGCCGTCATGAAGACCGGACTGAAGATCACCGCCTTCGCAGCCGCCGTCGCCGCGACCTTCGGCACCGCGTACGGGGTGGGCAAGGGCGTCGACCCCATAGCCGCGGGCGAACAGAAGACGGCAGGGCATGCGGAGGCAGGGCATGCGGCGGGAGGGCATGCGGCGGGAGGGCATGCGGAGACAGGACGTACGGAGAAGGCGCAGGACGGGCACGCCGGCCACGGCGCATCGGACACCGCGGCCGCCGCCGTCCCCGGCGGGCTGCAGATCTCCGAGCGCGGCTACACGCTCGACCTGCGGACCCGGCGCATCGCCGCCGGCGAGCGCACCGAGCTGAGTTTCGCGATCACGAAGGACGACACGGGCCGCAAGGTCACCGCGTACCGGACGAAGCACGGCAAGCAGCTGCACCTGATCGTGGCCTCGCGGGACCTCACGGTCTACCGCCATCTGCACCCGGCCCGCGCGGCGGACGGCACCTGGAAGACGCCGGTCGAGCTGCCGAAGGCGGGCGGTTACCGGGTCTTCGCCGACTTCGCCCCGCAGGCGGAGAAGGAGGGCCTCACCCTCGGGGCGGACCTGTCGGTCACCGGAAAGTACGCACCCCGAGACCTCCCGGCAGCCTCGCGGACCACCGACGCCGGCGACGGCTACGAGGTGCGGCTGGGCGGGGACCTCGGCGCGGGCTCGGCGAGCGAGCTGACCCTGAGCGTCGCGAGGAACGGCAAGCCGGTCACCGACCTCCAGCCCTATCTCGGCGCGTACGGGCATCTGGTCGCCCTGCGCTCCGGAGACCTCGCGTATCTCCACGTCCACCCGAACAAGGGCGGGCCGGGGCCGGAGGTCTCGTTCACGGCGACGGCGCCCAGCAACGGGACGTACCGCCTCTTCCTGGACTTCAAGCACAACGGCACCGTGCGGACGGCGGAATTCACGGTGCACGCCGGGCAGAGCGCGGGTGATCATTCGCAGGGGCACGGCCACTGATCGTCTGTCGGCGCGGGCCGTCTGCGCGTAGGCTGGCCTATTGGACTAGACCTCTAGGCCTGTTGTGACGACAGGCCCTGGGGCCCGGCCACCACCGCATCCGCACCCGCCTTCGCAACCGACAAAGGGGTCCCATGAGCAAGCGTGCAGTCCTGGAGGTGATCGCGCTCGACGCCGAGGACGCCGTCGCGGCCCAGGCGGGCGGCGCCGACCGCCTTGAGCTGGTCACCGACATGGCGGCGGACGGGCTCACCCCGTCGCGCGAGACGTTCGGCCGGATCCGCGCGGCCGTCGGCATCTCGCTGCGGGTCATGATCCGGCTCGCGGACGGTTTCGCCGCGGGCGACCTGGACGCGCTGGCCGAGACCGCGCGCGGGCTGCGCGCGGAGGGGGCCGACGAGTTCGTGCTCGGCTTCCTCGACCCGGCGGGCGGCCCCGACCTCGCGGCGGTCGAACGGATCACGGCCGAGCTGGACGGCTGCCGCTGGACGTTCCACCGCGCGATCGACCGGACCGCGGACCGCGGCGCCCTGCGCAAGCACCTCGCGCACGCGCCGGGCCTCGACACCTACCTGACGGCCGGTTCGCCGGACGGGGTGGACGCCGGGCTCGACGTCCTGACGGCAGAGGCGGCCCGCTCGGGCGAACCTGGTTACGAGCAGCAGATCCTGGTCGGCGGCGGCCTCCGCCTCGACCACCTGCCGCGCCTGAAGGCGGCGGGCATCGACGCCTTCCACATCGGCGGCGCGGCCCGCCCCCGGGGCTGGACGGCCCCGGTGTCGACGGAGTCGGTCCGCACGTGGCGCGAGGCGGTCGACTCCGGGGCCTAGGGTCTTTCGTTTGGATCAGGCCGGATCAGGGAGCGGGGTCATGGGGGTCCCCCCTGCTCGAGCGCAGCCGAGAGCTTGGGGGAGTCGGCGACTGACGACAACGCCGCGAGGTACGGCACCAGACCCCGCGAGCCCGGCGTGATCCGAACGAAAGACCCTAGGGGTGTCCGGCGGCCGTCACCCCGCCAGCTGCTCCGGCAGCTCCGCGGCGTGGATCACGACCAGACCGGAGACGGCTCGGGTCAGCGCCACGTACAAACGCCGCAGTCCGGTCCGCTCGTCGGGTTCGCCGTCGACGACGGCGGCGGGCTCGTCGAGGACCACGTAGTCGTATTCGAGGCCCTTCGCGAGCGAGGCCGGTACGAGGGTGAGACGGGTCTGCGCGGTGGTCTCCTCGCCGGGGCCCAGATACGTGAGTCCGGCGTCCGCGAGGGCCGCGGCCAGGTCCGGGACGCGGGCGTCGGCGGCGATGAGGCCCACGGACCCCTCCCGCTCCAGCGCCTCGACGCACGCGGCGACCACGTCGTCGGTCCCGCGCGCAGCCCCCCGGACCTCGAAGGCGCCGGGGTTCTCACGGACGGACGAGACCGGGGCGAGCCCGGGCGCGATGTGGGGCAGCAGCCGGGACGCGTACGCGATGACGTCGCGCGGCACGCGGAATCCGACGGTCAGCTCCTCGACCACGGCCTCCTCCTTGCCCAGATGCCGCAGCGCCTCGGCCCAGCTGCGCGTGGCCCAGGGCGTCGTGCCCTGCGCGAGGTCGCCGAGGACGGTGGCGGACCCGGTGGTGCAGCGCCGCCCGACGGCCCGGTACTGCATGGGCGACAGGTCCTGCGCCTCGTCGAGCACCACATGCCCGAGGGAGTGCGTACGGGCCACGAGATCGGTGACCTCGTCGATCAGCACGGCGTCGGCGGAGGACCACTTGGCGGCCCGCACACTGCGCGCCGGCCGCTCCCACAGCACACACTTCTGCTCCTCCTCGCTGAGGACACCCTCCGCGTGCTCGGCGAGGAACTCGGCGTCGGACAGCAGCCGCAGCACGAGCTTCGCGGGATCGACGGCGGGCCAGAGGACCTTCACGGCGGCCTTGACGGCCGCGTTCCTGGCCACGGCGTCCTGCACACGGTCGTCGGGCGCCTCTCCCGACCGCTCCATCTGTACGAGGACGGCGTGGGCGATGCGCTGCGGAAGTGCGTCGCGGGCGGCGCCGTAACGCATGTCGCGCGCCATCAACTCCCGCACGATCTCCTCCAGTTCGTACGCGGGCAGCCGCCACCGCCGGGACCCGCGCACGACCACGACGGGCTCCACGGGCAGCGTGATGTGCGACCGCACGGCCCGCCGCAGGACCTCGGCCATCCGCGCGTCACCCTTCACCACGGCGGTGTCCGCGCCGTCAGAGCCCCGCACCTCCACATGGGCGACGAGGTCGTCGACGGTGGCCTGCTTGACCTCCAGCTCACCCAGCGCGGGCAGCACCTGCTCGATGTAGTGGAGGAAGGACCGGTTCGGCCCGATGACCAGGGTCCCGGTGCGGGCGAGCCGCTCGCGGTGGGCGTACAGCAGATAGGCGACACGGTGGAGGCCGACGGCGGTCTTTCCTGTACCGGGCCCTCCCTGGACGCACACGGACCCCGAGAGCCCGCTCCGCACGATCTCGTCCTGCTCGGGCTGGATGGTGGCAACGATGTCGCGCATGGGCCCGACGCGGGGGCGCTCGATCTCGGCCTGGAGCAGCGCGCTCACGACCTCGGCCTCGGCCTCGGCCTCGGCGGGATCGGACAGCCGCTCGTCCTCGTACGCGGTGAGGTCCCCGCCCGTGTACCCGAACCGCCGGCGCAGCCCGACGTCCATCGGGTCCTTCTTCGAGGCGCGGTAGAAGGGCTGCGAGACGGGGGCGCGCCAGTCGATGACCATCGGATCGCCGACCGCGTCATGAACATGCCGCCGCCCGATGTAGAACCGCTCGCCGCCGGCCCCTTCCGCCTGGTCGGCGCCGGGGGCGTGCAGGTAGTCGAGCCGCCCGAAGAACAAGGGGGTGTGCGACAGATCGGCCAGGGCCTTGATCCGGTCGTCGATCTGGCGCTGCAGAACGGCGGCGTTCACCCAGTTCGCGGTGACGTCGGCGATGTCGAGGGATTCCACGTCCTCGCGCATGGCGCGCAGGGCGGAACGGGACGACGTGAGGTGGGCGCGCTCGCGGGAGAGCGGGTCGTCGAGGGACACGGGCGATGCCTCCGGGCTCCGGGGGGGGTTCGGTTACACACGGCAGCCGGCCGGTTTCCGTCCGGGCGGCGGCGCTCCACGGAGGGAGGCGGGCAAGGCGGACCACCTTACTCCCGCCCCAACGCGCGACCAACACATTTATTTCCCGTTTTCCGGGGAGCCGTGAGGGCCCTAGGGGACGGAGTCACCCCAAGGACGCACGCCCGCCGCCGCAACCTACACCTCCGGACCGATGTGCACTGAATGCCCGTATTCCACTATGGAGGCATGACGACCATGACCTTCACTCACGGTGCCACCGCAGCCACAGAAACCCACCACCCCCACCGCCTCGGAAACGTCCTGCGAGCGGCCAAGGTCATCGTGACCTCGGCGCTCGGCGTGGTCCTTCTGGGCGAGTACGACGAGGAGGCCGGCGTACAGAGACGATCAGGCCCGTACGAGCCACCCCCGGACCAGTGAGTGCCGACGGGGCCTGCCGACGAGGTTCACCGGCAGGGTCTAGGGTCGCCGCATGCCGGACGACCTGAGGAAGGCCTGGGCTGAGACACTCGCCACGGCCCAGCGCACAACAGCCACACCCACTAGCCCGGACGCCTACGCGGACGACCTCCTGGCCCGCTGGTCGGAGCCACAGCGCCGCTACCACACGACGACGCACCTCAAGGCGGTCCTGGACCACATCGACGTACTGGAGGGCCACGCCGACGACCCGGCCCTGGTCCGCCTCGCGGCCTGGTTCCACGACGCGGTGTACCTCCCCGAGCGCTCGACGAACGAGGAGCGCTCCGCGCGCCTGGCCGAACGGGCCCTGTCGGAAGTGGGCCTGACGGACCGGCAGATCGACGAGGTGAGCCGCCTGGTCCTGCTCACGGTGACGCACGACCCGGACGAGGACGACCACAACGGCGAGGTCCTGTGCGACGCGGACCTGGCGATCCTGGCGGCGGCCCCGGACGCGTACGCGGCCTACGCGGCGGCGGTCCGGGAGGAGTACGGCTTCGTACCGGACGAACCGTTCCGCGAGGGCCGCGCCGCTGTCCTGCACCAACTCCTCGCCCTGCCCCGCCTGTTCCGCACCCCGTACGGCGCCGCGCACTGGGAGGAGCCGGCCCGCGAGAACCTCACGGCGGAGCTTGACCTGCTGACTCCCCAAACCGGTTGATCGGCGCGAGCGGCTGCCGCATCCTCGCCCCATGACACTCCTCACCATCGCGGCCGCCCGCGTACGCCTGCACGAGCTGTCCCTGGAGTCGGCCAGGGACCTGAACGCGGACAGCGGGTCGGGCGGCTTCGCCTGGCTGGACGGCGACGCACCGGACGGCACCCGGACCGGCTCCGGGATCACGGTGAAGGCGCACGCGGCGGGCACGTACCGCGAGGGCTGGGGAACGTACGCGATCGTGCGGACCGAGGACGGACGCGCGGTCGGCGGGATCGGCTTCCACAGCGCGCCGGACGAGGAGGGCCGCGTCGAGATCGGCTACGACGTGACGCAGGGGGCGCGCGGCCGGGGCTACGCGACGGAGGCAGTGCGGGCGATAGCGGCATGGGCGCTGTCGCAGCCGGCCGTCACCGCGGTGACGGCCAACACGGACCTGGACAACGGCCCGTCCCAACGGGTACTGGAGCGGGCCGGTTTCGTACGGATTCCGACGACAGAGGACCTCTGCGCGTACGAACTGTTGGGAATTTGAGCAACGCTGCGTCGCGTTGTGTCACGTCATGCCTGACTCTGCTCGGAAAGCTCCCGAAGACCCCGCCGAAGACCCCGCGGACGCCGCCGCGGCTGCCCCTGTGGACGCCCCCACCCGCATGCCGCCGGCCGTCTACATCCTGGGCCTGGCGGTGTTCGCGCTGGGCACGTCCGAGTTCATGCTGTCGGGCATCCTGCCCGCGATCGCCGACGACATGGACGTCACGATCCCGCAGGCGGGCCTGCTGATATCGGCCTTCGCGCTCGGCATGGTGGTGGGCGCGCCACTGCTCGCCGTGGCGACGCTGCGCCTGCCGCGCCGCACCGCGCTCATCGCGCTGATCTCGGTGTTCGGCCTGGGCCAGGTCGCGGGCGCGCTGGCGCCGACGTACGCGGTCCTGTTCGCGTCGCGGGTCGTGAGCGCGCTGGCCTGCGCGGGTTTCTGGGCCGTGGGCGCGGCGGTGGCCATCGGCCTGGTGCCGGTGACGCAGCGGGCGAGGGCCATGGCGGTGATGATCGGCGGTCTGTCGATCGCGAACGTGCTGGGCGTCCCGGCGGGCGCGTTCCTCGGTGACGGTCTGGGCTGGCGGGCGGCGTTCTGGGCGGTGGGCGTGGCCTCGGCGATCGCGCTGGTGGGGGTGGTGACGCTGATCCCGCGGATCCCGCTCCCGGCCCAGAAGCCGCAGCCGCGGCGCGAGCTGGCGATCTACCGGGACAGCCAGGTCTGGCTTTCGATCACGGTGACGGCGCTGGCGGCGGGCGGCGTGTTCTGCGCGTTCAGCTATCTGTCGCCGCTGCTCACGGATGTGGCGGGCCTCGACGAGGGCTGGGTCCCGACGGTCCTCGCGCTCTTCGGCGTCGGCGCGCTGGTGGGGACGACGGTCGGTGGCCGGGTCGCGGACGCACACCTCTTCGGGGTGCTGCTGAGCGGGATCGCGGCGTCCACGGTGTTCCTGGTGGCGCTGGCGCTGCTCGGCGGGTTCGCGGTGGCGGCGGTGGTGCTGTCGTTCCTGATGGGCTTCTCGGCGTTCTATACGGCGCCGGCGCTGAACGCCCGCATGTTCAACGTGGCGGGCGCGGCCCCCACACTCGCGGGGGCGACGACGACGGCGGCGTTCAACCTGGGCAACACGGGCGGGCCGTGGCTCGGCGGCACGGTGATCGACGCGGGGCTCGGCTACCCGGCGACGGCGTGGGCGGGCGCCGCCATGACGGTCACGGCGATCGGCGCGACGGCGGTGTCACTGCGCATGCACCGGTCGACCACGAAGGTGATCGCCACATCCTCCAAGGCGGGCCTCAACTCCCCACCGCAGGACGCCCCTTCGGCCTCCGCAGCCCCGCCTCGGTGAGCCTGCGCACCAGCTCCTTCGAGCCGATCTGCACGGCCCCGGCCCGCACCGCGTCCTCGTAGCGGTGCGACGGCAGGTCGTAGTGGTCGCGCTCGAAGGCGCGGGGCGGGACGCCGAGCAGCTCGGCGAAGAGATGGAGCTCGCCGAAGGAGACGTCGCTGACCAGGTGGGACCACATGCGCCCGTGCCCGGGCCAGGTCGGCGGATCGATGTAGACGGTCATCGCCCGACGGTACCGAGGGACCCCACGGGCGCCACCACCACGCCCGCCTCGCTGCACACCCAGTGCGGGTCGGGGCCCAACTCCGGTTCCACATCGAGGGCGTGGGGTTCGCCGGAGGCGCACACCGGGCACAGGGGCCAGCGGCCGGCGCGTTCGAGGAGTCCGTCCTGGACGTCCTGCGCGACGAGCCCGGCGATGTAGTCGACCCCCTCCGGCCACTGCTCGACCCACCAGCGGCGGTGCACTATCGAGTCCTCGACGAGGGACACGACGTCGGCGTGGGCGATCTCGCCGGAGCCGAGGTCGGCGAGTACGAGGGCGCGGGCCGCGTGCAGCGCCTGTTCCAGGGGGCTGATCTCCATGTAGCCATTGTCCTCCCTCGGTGTACGCGCCCACCCACCCCCGACACGGCCGGAGGGGCCGGGAAGACGTGCCGTACGGCACAGCCGAGGGACTCTTGACGCCGCACCCCCCTGAAAATATCTTTCAAACGTGACCAGCAACGTGAAGGAAATTTTCGCAGGCGACGCGCCGCCCGCCCCGGCCGCCCTCGCGGCCAAGGTGCGGACCCTCGCGCCGTCGATGACCCGCTCCATGCAGCGGGTCGCCGAGGCCGTCGCCGGTGACCCGGCCGGCTGCGCGGCCCTCACGGTCACCGGCCTGGCCGAGCTCACCGGCACCAGCGAGGCGACGGTGGTCCGTACCGCCCGCCTCCTCGGCTACCCCGGATACCGGGACCTGCGCCTCGCCCTCGCCGGGCTCGCCGCCCAGCAGCAGTCGGGCCGCGCCCCCGCCGTCACCGCGGACATAGCGGTCGACGACCCCATCGCCGACGTCGTCGCGAAGCTCGCGTACGACGAGCAGCAGACCCTCGCCGACACCGCGGCCGGACTCGACACCGTGCAGCTCGGCGCGGCCGTGAACGCGCTGGCGGGCGCCCGCCGCATCGACATCTACGGCATCGGCGCGTCCAGTCTCGTCGGCCAGGACCTCGCCCAGAAGCTCCTGCGCATCGGGCTGATCGCCCACGCCCACGGCGACACGCACCTGGCGATCACCAACGCCGTGCAGCTGCGCGCCAAGGACGTCGCCATCGCGATCACGCACTCGGGATCGACCGGCGACGTGATCGAGCCGCTCCGCGTCGCCTTCGAGCACGGGGCCGCCACGATCGCGATCACCGGCCGCCCCGACGGCCCGGTCTCGCAGTACGCCGACCACATACTGACCACGTCCACGGCCCGCGAGAGCGAGCTGCGGCCCGCCGCGATGTCGTCCCGCACGAGTCAGCTGCTCGTCGTGGACTGCCTGTTCGTGGGCGTCGCGCAGCGTACGTACGAGACGGCCGCCCCTGCCCTGTCCGCTTCGTACGAGGCGCTCGCGCACCGTCACACGCCGCGCGGCTCCCGCTAGGGCGACGCACGCCCGACCCCGAAGCCACTGCCGCACCGGACCCCACCGCCGCACCGGAAAGAGCCGCACACGTCATGACCTCCACGACCGACGCCGCCGACAACTACAGCGAACTGCGCGCCCAGCTCGCCACGCTCACCACCGAGGCGTTCCGCCCGGAGCTCTCCGAGATCGACCGGCTGTCGACGGTGGAGATCGCGCAGATCATGAACGGCGAGGACGCGAGCGTCCCCACCGCCGTCGCCGAGCAGCTCCCGCAGATCGCCGCCGCGATCGACGGCACGGCCGAGCGGATGGCCCGCGGCGGCCGCCTCGTCTACGCGGGCGCGGGCACGGCCGGCCGGCTCGGCGTACTGGACGCGTCCGAGTGCCCGCCCACCTTCAACACCGACCCGAGCGAGGTCGTCGGCCTGATCGCGGGCGGCCCGAGCGCCATGGTCAAGGCGGTCGAGGGCGCCGAGGACTCCAAGGAGCTCGCGGCCCAGGACCTGGACGCGCTGGGTCTGACGGCGGACGACGTCGTGGTCGGCATCTCGGCCTCGGGCCGCACCCCGTACGCGATCGGCGCGGTCGAGCACGCGCGCGGCCGGGGCGCCCTCACGATCGGCCTGTCCTGCAACGCGGACAGCGCGCTCGCGGCGGCCGCGGACCACGGCATCGAGGTCGTCGTCGGTCCCGAGCTCCTCACCGGTTCGACCCGGCTGAAGGCGGGCACGGCCCAGAAGCTCGTCCTCAACATGCTGTCGACGATCACCATGATCCGGCTCGGCAAGACGTACGGGAACCTGATGGTGGACGTGCGCGCCTCGAACGAGAAGCTGCGCGCCCGCTCCCGCCGGATCGTCGCCCTGGCCACCGGCGCGGACGACGCCGCCATCGAGGCCGCGCTCGCCGCGACGGACGGGGAGGTGAAGAACGCCATCCTCGTGATCCTCGGCTCGGTCGACGGCCCGACGGCCGCCCGTCTCCTGACCGACAGCAAGGGTCATCTGCGCGCCGCGCTCCAGGCCTCGGCCAAGACCCCGTAGTCCCGTACGGCTCCACCCCCCACGCACCACGCACAGCAAGGCACCACGACCATGGCTGACTCCAAGAACCGCGCCATCGCCGCCGCGATCCTTCCTCTCGTCGGCGGCGCATCGAACATCACGTCCGTAGCCCACTGCATGACCCGGCTCCGTCTCGGTCTCGCCGACCGTGCTCTCGTCGACGAGGACGCGCTGAAGGCGCTGCCCGACGTCATGGGCGTGGTCGACGACGAGACGTACCAGATCGTCCTCGGACCGGGAAAGGTCTCCCGGGTCACCCCGGAGTTCGAGGAGCTGGTGCAGGACGGCAAGACGGCCGCACCGGAGCCGCACGCGGTGACCGCCGACGAACTCGCCGCCCAGGGCGCCGAGTTGAAGGCGGCCCGTAAGGCGAAGAACGCCACCCCGTTCAAGCTGTTCCTGCGCCGGATCGCGAACATCTTCGTGCCGCTGATCCCCGCGCTGATCGGCTGCGGCATCATCGCCGGCATCAACGGCCTGCTGATCAACCTGCACTGGCTGCCGGGCGTCACCCCCGCCCTGGCCGCCATCGCCTCCGGCTTCATGGCGCTGATCGCGGTGTTCGTCGGCTACAACACGGCGAAGGAGTTCGGCGGTACGCCGATCCTGGGCGGCGCGGTCGCGGCGATCATCGTGTACGCGGGCGTCGCGAACATCGAGGCGTTCGGCCAGAAGCTCTCGCCCGGGCAGGGCGGCGTGCTGGGCGCGCTGGGCGCCGCGGTTCTCGCGACGTACGTCGAGAAGTGGTGCAGGAAGTGGGTCCCGGAGGCGGTGGACGTGCTGGTCACGCCCACCGTCACGGTCCTGGTCTCCGGCCTGGTCACGATCTTCGGCCTGATGTTCGTGGCGGGTGAGATCTCCACGGGCATCGGCACCGCGGCGAACTGGCTCCTCGACAACACGGGCGCCTTCGCGGGCCTCGTCCTCGGCGGGCTCTTCCTCCCCCTGGTCATGCTGGGCCTGCACCAGGCCCTCATCCCCATCCACACCACGCTCATCGAGCAGCAGGGCTACACCGTCCTCCTCCCCGTCCTGGCCATGGCGGGCGCGGGCCAGGTCGGCTGTGCGATCGCGGTGTTCAAGCGCCTCAAGCACAACAAGTCGATCCGTACGACGATCAAGTCCGCGCTCCCCGCAGGCTTCCTCGGCGTCGGCGAACCCCTGATCTACGGCGTCTCGCTCCCGCTCGGCCGCCCGTTCATCACGGCGTGCGTGGGCGGCGCGGCGGGCGGCGCGTTCGTCGGCTTCTTCTCGATGATCGGCGACAAGGTCGGCTCGACGGCGATCGGCCCCTCGGGCTGGGCCCTGTTCCCCCTCCTCGACGGCAACAAGGGCCTCGGCACGACGGTCGCGATCTACGGAGCGGGCCTCCTGGTCGGCTACATCGTGGGCTTCGCGGCCACGTACTTCTTCGGCTTCAGCAAGCAGATGCTGGTGGAGCTGAACGTGGACTCCCAGGCCGCCGCGGGCGAGTCCCCGGCCCCGGCCCTCGCGGGCACGACGGAACCGAAGGAACCCGCGAAGGTCTGACCGGCCACTCACTCCCTGAGAGCCGGGGCCCGCACGGGCCCCGGCTCTCAGCTTTCCTGTACGCCGCCCGGCACCCGCGTGAAACGGAGCGACCCGGCGACGGCGGTCAGCCCGCGCAGCATCCCCAGCTGGTTCCACCCCATGTCGAACTCCGACCGGTCCACGGTGAATTCGGCCGCCAGCGTGACCGCGTCCGCGCCCTCCCGGGTCAGCCGCACCGGTACGGACACCGGCCTGCTGACACCGCGCACGGTCAGCCGCCCGTCCACCTGCGCCGTGGCGTCCGCACTGGTCTCGACACCCCGCACCTCGAAGGTGATCTCGGGGTGCTTCTCGACGTCGAAGAAGTCCGCCGAGCGCAGATGGGTGTCGCGCTTGGCGTTCTTGGTGTCGAGCGAGGCGACGTCCAGGGCCACGGCTCCGGTGACGGTCCCGTCCGTCCGGACCTCACCGCCCCCGCCGACGACACCGAAGGCGCCCTTGACGGTGACGAACCCCCACATGGTGCGGTGCTTGAGCGCGACGGTGGAGGCGTCGGTGTCGAGCTGCCACTGCCCCGTTTCCACGGCGACGGTCATGACTTCTCCCGGTTGCTGATCACTCGGTTGCTGATCACTGAGCACGGATCACCGAGCTCAGTAATCCAAATTTGGACCACTCGTGCCCCACGGTAGCCACTGATCCAAATTTGCACAACCGGTAGGGCAAATTTGGACAACCGGTAAACTCTGACCCCATGAGCGACGACGCGGCAGAACCCGACGAGAGCCCGTCCGGCTGTCCGAGCGCGGGCGCCGGCCTGCTGCCGCCCGAGCTGCGCGCGTGGATGCTGCTGCTCGCGGCCACGGGAGGCGTGGAACAGCGGCTGCGCTCCGTCGTCAAGGAGCAACTCGGGGTCTCCCACGACGAGTTCCTCATCCTGTGCCTGCTCGCGGAGGAGAAGGGCGAGTCCACGGAAGGCGGCGTCCGCATGACCCGCATAGCCGACCTGCTCGGCCGCCCCAAGACCCGCCTCACCTACCAGGTGGCCCTGCTCCAGCGCGCCGGACTCGTCACCCGCGCCTCGGCCTGCGGCGACAAGCGCGGCGTCGAGGTCGCCCTCACCGACAAGGCCCGCACCCTCCTGCGACAGACCTCGGCCGCCCTGGCCACCACGGTCACCGACGCCATCGCCCAGTTCGTCGGCGCCGCCCAGCAGGAGGCGCTGCACAGCCTCATCCCCGCGCCCGAAGAGGCTCGTAACTGATCAGGGCAGTCGCCCCTCCCGGTTCACCACCCGCACCCGCGCCCGCAGCTCCTCCGCGACGGGCGCCGGCTCCACCGCCTCCGGCGGACAGTCCCACTCGCGCCCGCCGCCGGGCGGCCGCAACTGCACGTAACCGCCCTCGCGCCCCATGACCTGCCCGACGCGTCCGTCCCGTACGTCGATCACGTACGCGCCGATGTTCACACGCCGCGCCTGTCATGCAGTACGGCGACCAGCCGCATCGCCGTATCGAGGTTCACGCACCCCAGGTCCACCAGCGGATAGCCGACCTCCCCCGCCGCCGACACGGGGTCGACCCGCAGGGACGGCAGCAGCACGCCCAACACCCCCAGTTCGGCCCGCAGTTGAGCGATGGTCTCCTCGACCACCCGCAGCCGCTCCGCGTCCCGCACCACCATCGCCCGCTCCTTCACGCCAAGTTCCGCTTTCACCACCCAGCGTGACGGGATCGGCTCTACGCTTTCCAGAGCCACCGGCCCAACAAACCCTTTGTTGCTCTGGGAGTCGATGCAGGTGACCGGACCGAAGGACCTCGACCCCGCCTCCCGCCGCGTCATGGTCGGCGAGGAACTCCGCCACGCGAGAGAGCGGGCGGGCCTGACCCAACAGGCGCTGGGCGAGCTGCTGTTCGTGAGCGGGTCGTACGTCGGCCAGATGGAGGCGGGTACGCGCAGGATCCTGCCGGACATGGCGGAACGGCTGGACGAGGCGCTGGGGACGGCGGGGTTCTTCGTCCGGCACGGTGTGAAGGCGAACGAGTCGAAGCACCCTGTTCAGTTCGCGGAGACGGCTGAGGCAGAGGCCCTGGCGACCTCGATCCTGGAGTACGGGGCGATGCTGATCCCCGGCCTGCTCCAGACCCCGGGCTACGCCCGCGCAGTCTTCCTCGATTTCCAGCCCACGGCGCCGGACGAGGTCATCGAGAAGCTCCTGACCGCCCGCATGGAGCGCACTCGCCTCCTCGACAATCCAACAAAGCCTGTGTTGTGGGCCGTTCTGGACGAGGCCGCATTGCGCCGACGGGTCGGCGGAGCCGCTGTGATGGCCGACAATCTGCGCCACATCGCCGACCTGATGCGCAAGCGCCGGATCGTCGTCCAAGTGCTCCCGTTCACAGCGGGCGGCCACGCCTCTCTACACGGCCCGCTCAAGCTGATGCACTTTGACGACGCACCCCCGCTCACCTACATCGAGGCCCCCGCTGTCGGCCTACTCCTGGACGATCCGGCCACGGTTGCCCGCCACCAACTGTCCTACGATCTACTGAGGGCCAACGCACTCACCCCGAGGCAGTCCCTGGCCCTGATCTCCTCAGTGGCAGAGGATTACACGCATGAAGATCACGAACCCCGAGCCTGATCTCGCCTCGGCCAGCTGGCGCAAATCCAGCTACAGCGCTGGCGACGGCGGCAACTGCCTCGAAGTCACCCACGACCACCCCGGCCTCGTCCCCGTCCGCGACTCCAAGAACCCCGACGGCCCGAAGCTCGTGCTCCGGGCGGACGCCTGGTCCGCGTTCATCGCGGATCTCAAGGGAGAGCGCTAGGGCGTGTCCGCCCGCCCGCCCCGGCAGTGGCGCAAGATCACAAGCAGATTGCGTGGCTGGGGGGGTACGAGTTCAGCAACCCGGTCTCTTTCGCGGCAACGCAGATGACCAACCACAAAGAAGAAGCGGCAGCGACAGGCGGGGGAGGCTGCGGTCGCGGTAGGGCGCGGGCGAGCGGGGGTTGGGGTGCCAGAGGAGTTGCCCCAGAAGCGAGGCTGATTGGCCGGGATCTGCCAATGTTTTGGTCGAGGGCGGGGTCAGCCAGGGCCGACCCCCCGGTTCACAGCTATCTGCGGCCGATCTCGGCAAAGTTCGGCAGATTCGGGCCACAAGCTCACTCGGAGCTCAAGCCACCAGCCCCGAGCGCTCTTTTCAAGGAACGGGAGGCGGGTCTCAACCCACCTTCCCTCTCTGCGAGTTGGCGGACGCGATCACTTTTCGGGTCCGGCTTGCCACGCAGGGTGACCACGCTCTAGCTTGAATCCCCCCCCTCATGAATGAGGGGGATTCCTGACTCGGGCGGCCTCCGGGAGCAGTGCTCCCGGGGGTCTTACGCCGTCAGTGTCAGCCGGGTTGAGACCAGCCCGGACGAGCATCACGCGGGCGGAGTTCTTGTCTCTGGGGGAGACGGTTTTGCACGCGGTGCAGGTATACGTTCGTTCCGACAGCGGCAGTGCGTGCTTGGCTCTCGCTCCGCAGTGCGCGCAGTCCATGGTGGTGTGGGCCGGGTGGACGAGGTGCACGATCCGGCCATGTTTGCGGGCCATCTCGGTCAGGGCCCGTTTGGTGGCGCCGATCGCCGCGTCAGCGGCCTTGTGGGCCATCGTCGACTTCGCGAGGAACTTGGGCCGGAAGTCTTCCACCGCGATGGCGTCGTGGTCGCGGACCATGCGCTTGGCCCATTTGCGGCCGGTGTCCTGCCGCTGCCGGGCGATCTTCGCGTAGGTCTTCGCCCGCCACTTCTTCGCCTCCCGGTAGCCCTTCGATCCGGCCTGCCCCTTCTTCGGCTTGCGGCGGGCCATCATGCGGTCGTACCGCGACAGTCTGCCCTGGGCCTTCTTGCCGTGCTGGGCGTGCGGGAGGTCGTGGGCGTCGGAGGTGGTGGTCGCGGTCTCCTTCACGCCCCAGTCGACACCGATCACCCGGCCGGTCTCCGGCATCGGCTGCGCCGGTGCAGGGACAACGAACGAGCAGTACCAGTGCCCCACCGTGTCCTGATACACACGCACCGAGGAGGGCTCGGCGGGCAGGTCCCTCGACCACACAGGCGTCAGGACGATACCCCCGGCCAGATGCAGACGGCCGCCCTTCAGGCGGAATCCGCGCTTCGTATAGTTCAGGCTCACCGCGGCCTCGCGCTTCTTCTTCCACCCCGGCATCCCGGCCCGCTGCCGCTGGGGAAGGCGCTCACGGATGTCCTTGTGCGCCTTCGCCCGCGACTTCCCGAAGTCGCGGATGATCTGCTGCTGCGGCACCGAGCTGCCTTCACCCAGCCAACGAGTCCCGGCGCGGGCCGCGGTCAGCATCTTGTCGAGCTGCGCCGGACCGCACGTCTGGATGCCGGCGCCCGCAGACAGGGTCTTGTTCCAGGCGTGGACCTGCTGTGACTTGGCCACGCACTCGTTCCACACCCACCGACACCGGTCCCACTCGTCCCTCAGCGCGGCCAGTGCGGTGGACGACACACGCAGGCGGAACGTCCACCGGACATGCCCACCCTCCTCCGCCACCGATCCCGTCACACCCTCACCCCCTCCACGACCCTCGGACCGAAAGACCGCAGCCCGCCGACGCCTTGCGGTGAGACCGTACGTACGACGGCCGCACACCCGTACCTCGATCCCGCGATCGCCACTCCAACCAGCGACTACCGGTACGCGTGTTCGCATGCCCCGGCTCCGTCGGGCGGCCATGCGGGCGCTCCGCGCATCGGCACCGGGATGCGATCCCTCCCCGGCGTGAACGCCTGGGCATCCTCGCAAGAAGGAGGTGAAGACCCTGGCCAAGCACCTCCCGTACGGCCAGTGCGCCCTGCGCGCCGCGCTCAACAACCTGCGCCGGGCCGGGCACTTGCGCCGGGGCCGGGAGCACATCGTGGGCAGCGGCAGCGCGCGCTGGGTGACCCGAACGTGGTTCTCGCGAACACCCCGCACGGATGACTGGTGGGCAAGCTTCGCCGCAGGCGACGTAACGGACCATGGCGGAAGCCCGCCCCAACCCCCCACCCGCAGCCGCGCGTTCGTCCTCCTGGCCGCGCTGGGGCGTGAGAACGGCGCACTCTCCCTCTCGGCGGCGGAGTGCGCGGAGCTGGAGCCGCTGGCGGACCGCTGGTTCGAGAGCGGGGCGACGGAACGGGACCTGATCCAGGCCCTCACCGCGGGCCTCCCCGCCCCTGTCCACAGCCCGGCCGCCCTGATCCGTAGCCGCCTCACGACCAAGCTGCCGCCCGAACGCCCCACTCCCCGTCCGGCACTGCGCGTACTGGAATGCGGCAAGTGCGGAGCGCCAGGCCGCCCGGAAGCCCTGCGCGGCGGCGAGTGCGGCCCGTGCAGAGGCGAAACGGCGCCCGCCCGCCCTCCGGTCCACCTGCCACCCACCCAGGTCCACGCCCGCGCGGCAGCACTGCGCGCGGCGCTGCCCCGGGCGCGGGGATGAACCGGCCTCAACTGCTGTACCAGAATGGCCACATGAGCCACGACCGCGAACACCCGGACGACGATCGCGTCCTCGTCCGGAGCAGCTGGGGCACCAATCGGTACGTCTACAACCCGCACAACCCCGTCGGCCGCGTTCTCATCGTCGGCTCGCTGCTGTTCGCGGCGGGTGGGCTCTACGCGCTGTACCACCCGGACCTCTTCCGGGGCGGCTGGGAGGGTGACGACCTGCGGACCGCGGTGACGGGCGCGACGGCGCAGTTGTCGGAGGACAGGACCGGGCCGGGGACCGACACCGGGCTCTACGAGGACATCCTGACGCAGGACATCGCGCAGCACGGGCACGGCCCGGAAGACGCCCTCACCGTCGCCCTCGCCTCCGACCCGCCCGAATCCACGATCTGGTACGGCGGCACCGAGGACGCCGACTTCTCGGTCAAGGCCCGCGGCACCGACATCGCCTTCTGCCTGCACGTACATGCGGTGCAGCGGCCCAAGGCGATGGGGTACGACGCCGTGGACTTCACCGTCGACGACGGGAGCTGCCCTGGAGAGACCACTGAGGCGCCCTGACGGCGCCCGGCGCTCCACATGCGCCCGCGCGCACACTCCCGCATCCTGAATTTATGGCTGAGAGCACGTTCTCGAAGATCTCCTGGACCGAGTTCCGTCCCGATCAGGGGCGGCTGACCATCGGCGCCGCGCTGACCGGCGCCGGGATGCTGATCGGCGCGGCCGGTGTCGGCTTGCTCGTGTTCGAACTGGTCCGCGCGGGCCGCAACTGGACCGGCACCTGGGAGGTGCCGCCCACCAAGCTGGCGTCCCGCACCTTCCACCAGGCGCAGACCGCCGCCCAGAGCGCGGCCCAGGCCGGCCGCGAAGCCTGGACCAGCTACGAGGAATCGCCGGTCCCGCGCTTCTAGGGCCTGTCAGGCGGATCGTGTCACGGTCGCGGGGCCTGGCACGCACACGCCGACCTGCACCGACCGAACGAAGCTCACCGTGCGCGGGCCGTCACTCGGCGGCCGCCCACCCCGGGATCCTCGGCAGCACCTTCTCGGCGACCTGGAACAGCACCGTGTCGTCCGGCACCGCACCGTCCGAGCGCCACAGCGACAGCTCGAAGGAGCCACCCTTGTCCTTCGCGTGCTGCGCCACGGACAGGACACGGGCCGGGACCCCGGGAGCGCTGCTCGAATCGCTGCCGTCGAGGCGGAACCTGATGCTGATGGTGCGGTCCGAGTAGAGGACCGCCCGGTGGCCCAGGAACGTCCGCCGCTTCTGCGTGTCCCCGAAGAGACCGGCGGTGTCGGCGACCGGATGGCCGTCGTAGGTGCCCTCCAGCGTCACGGTGTACGTCTCGAACTCGACCCGCGCCGAGGGCGTGGCAATTTCGCGTCCACCGGCCGTCTTGATCGAACTCGCGCTGCCCGACGCGGACTTCGCGATCTCCGTCGGTGTGCCGAGCAGTTCGGCGAGGTCCCGCCGGTTGAGCACTCCGCACAGTCGGGCGCCGGAGACCTGCCCCGCCGTCTCACCGGCCTTCGCGCCCTTCTCGGCCTCCCCGCCCGAGCAGGTCGCCGGCTTCGGCTCGGCGCTGCTCTCGGCGTCCGTCTTCGCGATCGCCCAGAACCCGATGGCGAGCGCGGCCACCAGCGCCACGGCCGATATCGCCTGTCCCCACTCGTTCATGCCCTTCTTGGGCACGTCGTCGCTGTCGGTCATGTCCCCCACCCGCCCCGATCCCCTGACATATGCCCGGGGACCCTAACCCGTGATCACCGGGCGGGCAAGGAAAACCGACCGGGGAACGCCCGAGGGCGGCACCCCTCGTGAAGAGGAGTGCCGCCCTCGGAAAGGACAGGCTGAACCGTCAGGCTCAGAAGTCCATGTCACCGCCCGGCATGCCGCCCGGAGCGCCGCCCGCGGCGGCCTTCTCCGGCTTGTCGGCGATGACGGCCTCGGTGGTGAGGAACAGCGCGGCGATCGACGCGGCGTTCTGCAGGGCAGAGCGCGTGACCTTCGCCGGGTCGAGGATGCCCTCGGCGATCATGTCGACGTACTCGCCGGTCGCGGCGTTCAGGCCGTGGCCGATGGGAAGGTTGCGGACCTTCTCCACGACGACGCCACCCTCGAGACCACCGTTGACGGCGATCTGCTTGAGCGGGGCCTCCAGCGCGAGCTTCACGGCGTTGGCGCCGGTCGCCTCGTCACCGTCGAGCTCGAGCTTCTCGAAGACCGCGGAGGCCTGGAGCAGGGCCACGCCGCCACCGGCGACGATGCCCTCCTCGACGGCCGCCTTCGCGTTGCGAACGGCGTCCTCGATGCGGTGCTTGCGCTCCTTGAGCTCGACCTCGGTCGCGGCACCGGCCTTGATGACCGCAACACCGCCGGCGAGCTTCGCCAGGCGCTCCTGCAGCTTCTCGCGGTCGTAGTCGCTGTCCGAGTTCTCGATCTCGGCACGGATCTGGTTGACGCGGCCCTGGACCTGGTCGCTGTCACCGGCGCCGTCGACGATCGTCGTCTCGTCCTTGGTGATGACGACCTTGCGGGCGCGGCCGAGCAGGTCGAGACCGGCGTTCTCCAGCTTGAGGCCGACCTCCTCGGAGATGACGGTGCCACCGGTGAGGATGGCGATGTCGCCGAGCATGGCCTTGCGGCGGTCACCGAAGCCCGGGGCCTTGACGGCGACGGACTTGAAGGTGCCACGGATCTTGTTGACGACCAGGGTCGACAGGGCCTCGCCCTCGACGTCCTCCGCGATGATCAGCAGCGGCTTGCCGGACTGCATGACCTTCTCGAGCAGCGGAAGGAGGTCCTTCACGTTGCCGATCTTGGAGTTGACGATCAGGATGTACGGGTCGTCGAGCGACGCCTCCATACGCTCCATGTCGGTGGCGAAGTACGCCGAGATGTAGCCCTTGTCGAAGCGCATACCCTCGGTGAGCTCGAGCTCCAGACCGAAGGTCTGGGACTCCTCGACGGTGATGACGCCTTCCTTGCCGACCTTGTCCATGGCCTCGGCGATGAGCTCGCCGATCTGGGTGTCGGCGGCGGAGATGGAGGCCGTGGAAGCGATCTGCTCCTTGGTCTCGACATCCTTGGCCTGCTCGAGCAGGGCGGCGGAGACGGCCTCGACGGCCTTCTCGATGCCGCGCTTGAGGGCCATCGGGTTGGCGCCGGCCGCGACGTTGCGCAGGCCTTCCTTGACGAGCGCCTGAGCGAGGACGGTCGCGGTCGTCGTGCCGTCACCGGCGACGTCGTCCGTCTTCTTCGCGACCTCCTTGACCAGCTCGGCGCCGATCTTCTCGTACGGGTCCTCGAGCTCGATCTCCTTGGCGATGGACACACCATCGTTGGTGATCGTGGGGGCGCCCCACTTCTTCTCGAGGACGACGTTGCGACCCTTGGGGCCCAGGGTCACCTTGACGGCGTCGGCGAGCTGGTTCATGCCGCGCTCGAGGCCGCGCCGTGCCTCCTCGTCGAACGCGATGATCTTGGCCATGTGAAGTGGTCCTCCCGGACGGGGTGGAAACGCAAACGGACCGTGCTGGTGCCCGCGACGGACGGCCTGCGTGCCGTGTGGTTCCTTGCCCCACCCGGCCTGCGAGCCTCACCGACCCGATCCAAGTTCTGTCACTCTCACCTTCAGAGTGCTAACGCAATGATTAGCACTCGACCTAGGAGAGTGCAAGCGCCTCCGGCAGACGCGCGGTCCCCGCGGGCGGCGTGCGCGGGGTGTGCGCGCACGCACGAGAGGCCCGTACCCCTCGCGGGGTACGGGCCTCTCGGCGTGAGTGTGTCGGTGGCCGATCGCGCCGAGATCAGACGGCGAGCTTGACCATGTCCGCCTGCGGACCCTTCTGGCCCTGCGAGATCTCGAATTCGACTCGCTGACCCTCTTCAAGGGTGCGGTATCCGTCCATCTGGATGGCGCTGTAGTGGACGAATACATCCGCACCACCGTCGACCGCGATGAAGCCGTACCCCTTCTCCGCGTTGAACCACTTGACGGTGCCCTGAGCCATGACTAACTCCCCTATTACTGGCCCTTGCACAGGCCCGCACTTCGCGGACCCGGGTCAGACCTCACCCCCCATTGGTTGGGGGTGTGCGCCGGAACGCGTCGACCGCGGCTGAATGTATCTGCCCAACTGCCGTCTGCAACAGGTCAATCGGACGAGAAATCTGGGCACGGCAGAGCGGTAGAAAGCGGCGGAGCCATTGGATTCCGGGGCAACTCGGGCCCGACAAATGCCACGAACACCCGATAAGGGCTGGGCACTTTGGCTACTTCTTGTCGGACCGGGGCCGACTTCATATATGCGCTCGGCACAAGCACGAAGCGCGGTTCCCAACTCTACCGCGCTCAACCCTACAGAATTGCCCCCTCCGCTTCTCTTGCGGAGGGGGCAATTCAGGTAACTCTGTGTGGCCTCGTCAGGCCGGGCGATCAGCCGCCGGCACTGTGCTCGACGGTCAGCCTCCGGCGACGGCCGGGATGATCGAGACGCCCGCGCCTGCCGGCGTCGCCGTCTCGAGGCCCTGCTCGAAGCGCACGTCGTCGTCGTTGACGTACACGTTGACGAAGCGGCGCAGCTTGCCCTGGTCGTCCAGGACGCGGGCCGCGATGCCCGTGTGGTTCTTCTCCAGGTCGGCGATGACCTCGGAGAGGGTGGCGCCCTCGGCGGGGACCTCGGCCTTGCCGCCGGTGTAGGTGCGCAGGATGGTGGGGATGCGGACGTTGACGCTCATGTCGGGCTGCAGCCTTTCCGTGCGGGTGTCGCGGGTGTCGCGGGTCTTCGCGGGGTCTTCAGTGGGCGAGGCCCGCGTCGCGGAACGCGTCCAGGCTCGGGCGGATGGTGGCGGTCGCCTGGGACGTCTCGGCGACCGCGTCGAGGGTCTTGAGGCCGTCGCCGGTGTTGAGGACGACGGTGGTGAGCGCCGGGTCGATCAGGCCGGCCTCGATCAGCTTCTTCGTCACGCCGACCGTCACACCGCCCGCGGTCTCCGCGAAGATGCCCTCGGTCTGCGCCAGGAGCTTGATCGCCTCGACGACCTGCTCGTCGTTGACGTCCTCCACGGCGCCGCCGGTGCGGCGGGCGATGTCGAGGACGTACGGGCCGTCGGCCGGGTTGCCGATGGCGAGCGACTTGGCGATCGTGTTCGGCTTCTGGGGCCGCACCACGTCGTGACCGCCCTTGTAGGCGACGGAGACCGGCGAGCAGCCCTCGGCCTGGGCGCCGAAGAGCTTGTACGGCTTGTCCTCGACGAGGCCGAGCTTGATCAGCTCCTGGAGACCCTTGTCGATCTTCGTGAACTGGGAGCCGGACGCGATCGGGATGACCAGCTGGTCCGGGAGCTGCCAGCCGAGCTGCTCGCAGATCTCGTACGCCAGGGTCTTGGAGCCCTCGCCGTAGTACGGGCGCAGGTTGACGTTGACGAAGCCCCAGCCCTCGCCGAGCGGGTCGCCGATGAGCTCGGAGCAGAAGCGGTTGACGTCGTCGTAGTTGCCCTCGATGCCGACGAGTTCGCCGCCGTAGACCGCGGCCATGACGACCTTGCCCTGCTCCAGGTCGTGCGGGATGAACACGCAGGAGCGGAAGCCGGCGCGGGCCGCGGCGGCGCCGACGGCGCCGGCGAGGTTGCCGGTGGAGGAGCAGGACAGAGTGGTGAAGCCGAAGGCGCGGGCGGCCTCGATGGCCTGGGCGACGACGCGGTCCTTGAAGGAGTGCGTGGGGTTGCCGGAGTCGTCCTTGACGAACAACTTGCCCTGCTCGACGCCGAGTTCACGGGCGAGGTTGTCGGCCTTGACGAGCTTGGTCCAGCCGGGGTTCAGGTTCGGCTTCTCGGCGACGTCGGCCGGGACGGGCAGGAGAGGGGCGTAGCGCCAGATGTTGGCGGGTCCGGCCTCGATCTCCTTGCGCAGCGACTCGGGGTCGCCCGTCGGCAGGTCGTAGGAGACTTCGAGCGGCCCGAAACACTCGGCACAGGCGAAGATCGGTCCGAGCGGGAAGCTGGTGCCGCACTCGCGGCAGGAAAGCGCCGAGGCGGGTCCGAGATCAACGGAAGTGGTGGTGGCGACAGTCTGCGCAGCCATGATGGCGAGGCCCTTTCTCCTCATCTTCCTCGCGGCGCATCTCGCCACGAGACGGAATTGGCACCTTCCCCACCTGGACCTCGGCAAGGTCGGCGGGAGGGTTGCCGGGACTTCAACGGGCCGTATCCCTCTGTCCCTCTGGATGAGCGCTATTCGGTTGTTGAGCTGACGCTTGATCACTCAAGCGCGGCGGCGACCCCGACATGCGATGGTCACCGGCGTTGTTCAAGACTGTAACCGAAGGCCTGGACGCTTGAGATAGTCGTCCGAACCGCGAGATGGATCACAGTTCGTGATCAGACAGTTCAGACAGTGAGGAGCCGCGCACCGTGCTGGAAGAAGTAGAGCGCTGGCTGAGCAGGCGTTCCTGGTCGGTGTCGGACCGCCCGCTCCCTCAGCTGATCGCCGCGAAGCGCGCCTCGGGCACCTCGGTGAGCGTGGTGCTGCCCGCGCTGAACGAGGAGGAGACGGTCGGCGAGATCGTCGCCGAGATCCGGCGCGCCCTGATGACGGAGCGGGTGCCGCTGGTCGACGAGCTGGTGGTGATCGACTCGGGTTCGACGGACCGCACGGCCGAGGTCGCGCGGGCCGCCGGGGCGCGGGTCGTGCACCGGGACGCGATCCTGCCGAGGATCCCGGCCGTGCCCGGCAAGGGCGAGGTGCTGTGGCGCTCGCTGCTCGTCACGAGCGGCGACATCGTCTGTTTCGTGGACGCGGACCTGAAGGAGTTCTCCGCGGACTTCGTCTCGGGGATCGTGGGTCCGCTGCTCACGGATCCCGGCGTGGACTTCGTGAAGGCGATGTACGACCGTCCGCTCGGGTCCGCCGCGGGTCAGGGCGGCCGGGTCACGGAGCTGGTGGCGCGCCCGCTCCTGAATCTGCACTGGCCGCTCCTTGCGGGGTTCGTGCAGCCGCTCGGCGGCGAGTACGCGGCCCGCCGGTCGCTCCTGGAGCGCCTGCCGTTCCCGGTCGGTTACGGGGTCGAGCTGGGCCTTCTCGTCGACGCGCTGCACACGGTGGGCCTGGACGCGCTCGGGCAGGTCGACGTCGGCGTGCGCAAGCACCGGCACCAGGACGGGCAGGCGCTCGGGCGTATGGCCGCGGCCATCTACCGCACAGCACAGCTGCGGCTCGCGCGCGGTCACCTCGTACGTCCCGTGCTCACCCAGTTCGAGCGCGGGGAACAGGGATTCGAGCCGCGCACGCACGACGTGGACACCGAGGAACGCCCCCCGATGACCGAAATCACCGAGTACGCGGAGCGCCGCGTGGCGTAGCCGGGGACAATCGTATGTTTTGCCTACATTGCCCTTTATGTGGCTCAGACAAGTTTCGGGTGGGCGACGGCTGCGCGCAGCCGCGACCCGCACCGCCGGGGCGCTCGTCGCCACGGCCAGCGCGCTGACGGCGCTCGGCGTCGCGACCCCCGCCTCGGCCGACGTGGTCACCCCGTTCACCAAGCGCTACGTCGAAGCGCTGTACGGCGACTTCGTGACCATCGGCAACACCGTCATGGGCTGTCCGGCCGCGCCGGCCGACCTGGCGGCGCGCTGCGCGGCCGCCACCGACGGCCGGGGCAGCGACAACAACAACACGTTCGTGATGCGTCGCGTCAACACGGCCGGTACGAAGGCCGGTTACGGCTCGAGCACCGGCCGGGTGACGATCCCGCCGGGCGCGAAAGTGGCGTACGCCCGCCTGTTCTTCGGCGGCAACGACGGCACGTACAAGGGCCCGAGCGGCGCGCAGCTCGCGCGGTGCGACATCTCCGGCGCCGATGTGGAGCCCTCGCCGAGCGCCCCGCTCGCCGCCATGCCCGTGATCGCCGTGAACGGCAGAGCCGCGGCGAAGGTCTCCACCGAGGACCTGGTCCGGGACCCGGCGGCCACCTACGGCCCGCACTACTACACGGGCGAGGCCGACGTCACGAGCATGTTCGCCGGCGTCACCGGCACCGGCGCGCCCGTCCCCGTCGCGGTCGGCGGCGTCTGGGCGCCCAACGGCAAGGGCTGCGCGGCCGGCTGGTCGATGACCGTCGTCTACAAGTACGACGCCCCGAACTCCACGTACGCCCCGGGCCGGCGCAACGTGTACGTCTACGGCGGGCACGTCCTCCAGCGCTCCGCCTCGCCCGCGACCACGATCCGCGTGAACGGCTTCCACCGCGCGGGTGACGGCAAGGTGCGGGCCGGCGTCACCACCTACGACGGCGACTGGAACACGCCGGGCGACCGGTTCCTGGTCGACGGCAAGAACGTCACCGAAGCCCACACCGGCAACATCAACAACTTCTTCACCAGCGAGGACGACGGCGCCGTCGCTCCGAAGACGGTCAACAACCTGAGCGTCGACGCGAAGGAGTTCGAGCTCCCCGACGGGACCGTCCCGCCGGGCGCCACCTCCACCGAGCTGATGTTCACCACCAGGGGCGACACGTACGTCCCCTCGGCGCTCGCCCTGTCCGTCCCGGTCCCCGACCTGGAGGTCACCAGGACGGCGAGCCCGAAGGCGGCGGGCCCCGGCGACACCATCACCTACA
Organism: Streptomyces sp. NBC_01003; assembly: GCF_045162695.1. Lineage (NCBI taxonomy): Bacteria > Bacillati > Actinomycetota > Actinomycetes > Kitasatosporales > Streptomycetaceae > Streptomyces > Streptomyces sp. NBC_01003. Next base: position 5,643,566 of record NZ_CP108707.1, on the reverse strand, counting down.
CGGTGAAGGCGAAGAACATCAGCTCGCTCGACTACCCGAACGCCACGTTCAGCGACGACCTGACCGGCAACCTCGACGACGCGACGTACAACGGCGACGTGCGCACGGACCTCGGCCACGTCGCGTACACCGCGCCGAGGATCGGCTACACCGGCGACATCCCGGCCGGGAAGACCGCCACCATCACGTACTCGGTGAAGGTCCACGACCCGGTCCGTGGCGACGGGAAGCTGCCGGGCGGCTTCGAGGTGCAGTCACCGCTCTCCAACTGCGAAGCCGGCAGCACCGACCCGAGCTGCGGGACCGCCCCCCGGATCGAGAAGCCGCAGCCCCCGGCGCCGCCCGCCCTGCGCATCACGAGCGTGCCGGAGCGGCCCGTCGTGCCGCCCTGCGAGGAGACCGGGAACACCATCACGATCGCCGACTTCTCCGCCAGGAACCGCACCGGCGCCACCGTCGAGTGGCCCGTGACGGCGGGCTCGGCCCCGGCCGCCTCCGCCGGGACCGTCACGAAGCGGGGGTCCGTCTACGTCTGGAAGGGTGACGTCGCCACCCACGGCAAGGTCGTCATCACGCAACGTGTGAAGGCGTCCTGCACGACGGGCGGGACCACCGTGATCACCGTGACGGCGAACGTTCCGCGCACCAACTGCCCGAAGGCCCGGCGCGTCGGGAACGACCCGTGCACGTCGGTGATCACGGCCAGGCGGCAGCAGGGCCGCCCGGGCCCGCCCGGGGAGTCGCACGGGACGCACCGGCCTGCGCACGGCTCGGAGCTGGCCACGACCGGCGGCTCGCACACGCTCCTGTACGGCGGTCTCGCGGCGGCCCTGTGGGGGCTCGGCGTCCTCGCGGTGGCGGCGGCGCGCAGCCGGCGTGGCTGACGCGCGGGGGTAGGTATCAGGACAGACGAACGGCGGATCGTATACGGCCGGGCTCCCACGGAGTCCGGCCGTACGTTTGAGCGTTTACGGGCCGGGCTACGTTTGCCCGTATGGCTTCCACGCAGGGTGCACAGATCCTCGTCGCGTCCAACCGCGGTCCGGTCTCGTACGAGCTCGGGGCCGACGGGACGCTCGACGCGCGGCGCGGCGGGGGCGGGCTCGTCTCCGGGCTCTCCGCGATCGGGCAGGACTCGGACGGCACGAGCGCGGTGTGGGTGTGCGCGGCCCTCGGCGCGGGTGACCGCGAGGCGGTACGGCGCGGCGTCGGAGAGCCGGGGGTGCGGATGCTCGACATCGACCCCGAGGTGTACGCCGACGCGTACAACGGCATCGCGAACTCGGTCCTCTGGTTCGTCCACCACATGCTGTACCAGACACCTCTCGAGCCGGTCTTCGGGCCCGAGTTCCGTGCGCGGTGGGCGTCGTACGAGGCCTACAACCGGGCGTTCGCCGAGGCGCTGGCCGCGGAGGCCGGGCCGGGCGCGGCGGTCCTCGTGCAGGACTACCACCTGGCGCTCGTGCCGGGCATGCTGCGCGAGCTGCGCGACGACCTGCGCATCGGGCACTTCTCGCACACCCCGTGGGCGCCGGTCGACTACTTCAGGATGCTGCCGGACGACGTCGCGGGGCAGTTGCTGCGCGGGATGCTGGGCGCGGACCGGCTGGGGTTCCTGACGCGGCGCTGGGCGGACACGTTCACGGCGTGCTGCGAGGCCGTGGTGGGCGGCACGTCCGGTACGGAGATCGGGGTGCACGGCCTCGGCGCGGACGCGGACTTCCTGCGGGAGCGGTCGCGGCGCCCCGACGTCGAGGAGCGGCTGGCCGCGCTGCGGGCACAGATCGGCGACCCGGACCGCAAGGTGATCGTCCGCGTGGACCGCACGGAGCTGTCGAAGAACATCGTGCGCGGCCTGCGCGCGTACCAGCTCCTCCTCGATGAGCACCCCGAGTGGCGCGAGCGGGTCGTGCACGTCGCCTTCGCCTACCCGTCACGGCAGGACCTGGCGGTCTACCGGGAGTACACCGACGAGGTGTCCCGGGTCGCCGAGGAGATCAACTCCCGCTTCGGTACGGAGAATTGGACCCCGGTCGCACTCCATGTGAAGGACGACTTCGCGCGCTCCCTGGCCGCGTACCGGCTGGCCGACGTGGCGCTGGTCAACCCGATCAGGGACGGCATGAACCTCGTCGCCAAGGAGGTCCCGGTCGTCTCCGACGAGGGGTGCGCGCTGGTCCTGTCGCGGGAGGCGGGGGCGTACGAGGAACTGGGCGAGGACGCGCTCGTGGTGAACCCGTACGACGTGTCGGCCACGGCCGAGGCGCTGCACGCGGCGCTGGTCATGGGCGGCGGGGAGCGCGGCGAGCGCACGAAGCGGCTCGCCGCCGCCGCGACCGCACTGCCGCCCGCCCAGTGGTTCCTCGACCAGTTGAACGCGCTGCGGGCGCTGGGGGGCTAGGGCCTGTCGTCACATTCCCGTCGTCCGCCCAGAGGGCGGGCCTCGCGGCGTCTGGTGCGTGCAGCTGCAAGGCGGAGGAGGGCGTCGACGCGGAGCGTCGGCAACCGACGACAACGCCGCAGATGTGCGTGCCAGACGCCGCGAGGCAGGCGGGAATGTGACGACAGGCCCTAGGGCCTGCTGATCGCGCGGGCCAGGTCCGACATGAGTCCCACCACTCCCTGCGGCCCGTCCACCACGATGTCCGCCCGTTCGGCCAGTTCCGTGACCTCCGAGCTGCCGCTGCACACCAGAAGGCCCGGCACCCCGTCCTTGCGGAGCTGGTCGACGGCGGTGAACGCGGGCAGGTCGCCGAGGTCGTCGCCCCCGTAGAGCACCGACGTCGCGCCCACCTCGCGTACGTACGCCGTGAGCGCCGCGCCCTTGTCCATGCCGGGCGGGCGCAGTTCCAGGACGAGGCGGCCGGGCTCGACGATCAGGCCGTGGCGGGCCGCGAGGTCGGACAGGGGCGCGCGCAGCGCCTCGAACGCCGCCTGCGGGTCGGCCGCGCGGCGCGTGTGGACGGCGACGGCACGGCCCTTCTCCTCCACCCAGGTGCCGCGCCAGGCCCCCACGGACTCCAGGACTCCGGGCAGTTCGGCGCGGACGGCCGCGACGCCGGGGTGCGGGGCGGGGGCGTGGACGGTGCCGGTGACGGCGTCCCAGCGCTCGGCGCCGTAGTGGCCGAGAACGACGAGGTGTTCGAGGCCGGGGACGCCCGCGAAACCGCCGTGGCGCACGGCGACGCCCGCGGGGCGGCCGGTGATCACGGCGACGGAGGCGACCTGTGGTGCCAGCGCGGCGAGCGCGCGGACGGCGTCCGGGTGCGCCCGGGCCTGTTCGGGGTCGGGCACGATCGGCGCGAGCGTGCCGTCGAAGTCGAGCGCGATCACGGCCCGCGCGGGGTCCGAGAGGAGTGCGTCGAGGCCGTCACGCCCGGCGGAGGTCACAGGCGACGGCAGGTCGTGCTGCTGTGGGCTGCCCATGCGCCGAGCCTATCCGCGGGAGGCGGACCGTACTCCCGATGCGCGGGGCGGGTCAGCGCTCCTCGCGGCGGGCCTGCCGTATTCGGCGCAGCCGGTTGACCGTGACCGGGTCGTGGGCGAGGGCCCTCGGGTCGTCGAGGAGCGCGTTGAGGAGCTGGTAGTAGCGCACCGGGGCGAGGCCCAGCTCCTCGCGCACGGCGCGCTCCTTGGCCCCGGCCGACGCCCACCCTCGCCGCTCCAGGGCGAGAACGCCCTGCTCACGGGGGGACAGGCCGACGGGCGGCGCATCCGCCGCGTCCTCGGCGGGCGGTTCGGGCTCTGCGTACGGCGGTTCGCTCACGGCAGCGACGCTACTCCGCGTTCTCCGCCGCGTCGGCCGCCCGCTCCAGCCGGCCGAGGGTGGCACCCGGGTTGCCGTTGGGGCCGACGGTCGTGCCGATCTCGCGCTTGATGCCGGCGCTGACCTGGGCCCAGGAGGTCTTACCGACGGGGTAGAGCTCCGAGTTCTGCAGTTCGCCGAGGAACTTCCAGAGCTTCTGGTCGCGCTTGTCGTCGGCCATCGTGTCCGACGCGGAGTTGGTGACCGGCAGGAGGTCGTACTCGCGGGAGAAGTCGAGGACGTTCTTCTCGCTGTAGACGTAGTCGAGGAACTTGCCGATCTGGTCCTTGTGGCCGTTCTGCCGGAACGCCATCATCCAGTCGGCGACGCCCATGGTCGACCGGGTCCTGCCGTTGATGCCGGGCATCGGCACCGTGCCGAACTTCACGCCCTTCTTGGCGGCCATCTGCATCAGCGTCGGGTGGCCGTTGAGCATGCCGACGTCACCGCGCGTGAAGGCCGCGAAGGCCTGCGCGCGATCGAGCTTGGCGGGCGGCGTCGGACCCGTGAGGCCCTGGCCGACCAGGTCGTTCTTCAGCCACTCGAAGGTCTTGACGTTCTGCGGGGAGTCGAGGCTGTAGGTGCCGACGTCGTCGGTGTACCCGGAGCCGCCGCTCAGCATCCACATCATGGTCTCGGCCTGCGCCTCTTCGGGGCCCAGCGGCAGCGCGTAGGGGATCTTCACGCCGCGCGCCTTGAGGGCCTTGGCGTCGGCCTGGAGCTGGGCCCAGGTCTGCGGCGGGGTCAGGCCGGCCTTGTCGAAGAGGGTCTTGTTGTAGAACAGCAGCCGCGTGGAGGACGCGAAGGGCATGCCGTACTGGACGCGGGAGACCTCTCCGGCGGCGGCGAGCTGCGGCAGGAAGTCGGACTGCACGGGGATGGAGAGCAGGTCGTTCGCGCTGTAGAGCTTGCCGCTCGCGGCGTAGTCGGAGTACGCGCCGATCTGCGCCATGTCGGGCGCGTGGCCGTCCGCGACCATCTTCTTGACCTTGGCGTCGACGTCGCTCCAGGAGTAGACGCTGACGTCGACCTTGATGCCGGGGTTCTTCTTCTCGAAGGCGGCGGCCAGCTTGTCCCAGTACTTCTGGGAGCTGTTCGCCGGGGAGTCGCCGTAGTCGGCGGCCACCAGCTTCAGGGTCACGTCGTCGGAGCCGGGGCCTCCGCAGGCGGCCAGCGTCGCCGCCATGCCGAGCGCGGCCACCGCCGCCGTCAGACCTGTCATGCGCCGCTGCACAGCCGGTTTCCCACCCTCTTGAAGTCGCTCATCCCGATTTCGGACCCGGAATGTTCACGAGGCCCGGTCATAAGGTCTACACCACACCGGTTTCGCACCCGCAACGGGCCTTCGCCGGGAAAGCGGAAACGCATCATCCGTACACATCGACGCAAGATCCATGCAAGTGGACTAGACCTCTCGCGGGTTGAGGCGCGAGACTGTACCCGTGAGACACGTCATCGCCCTCGATGTGGGCGGCACCGGAATGAAGGCCGCCCTGGTCGGGGCCGACGGCACCCTGCTCCACCAGGCGCGGCGCGCCACCGGCCGCGAGCGGGGACCCGACGCGGTCGTCGAGACCATACTCGGCTTCGCCGCCGACCTGCGCGCGTACGGCGAGGAGCACCTCGGGGAGCCGGCCGCCGCGGCCGGCGTCGCGGTGCCCGGCATCGTCGACGACGAGCACGGCATCGCCCTGTACGCGTCGAACCTCGGCTGGCGCGACGTGCCGATGCGCAGGCTGCTGAGCGAGCGGCTGGACGGCATCCCCGTCGCCCTCGGTCACGACGTGCGCACCGGCGGCCTCGGTGAGGGGCGGCTCGGCGCGGGCAAGGGCGCGGACCGCTTTCTGTTCGTGCCGCTGGGTACGGGCATCGCGGGCGCCATCGGCATCGGTGGCCGCATCGAACCCGGCGCGCACGGCTCGGCCGGGGAGATCGGCCACATCGTCGTACGCCCCGGCGGCACGGACTGCAGCTGCGGGCAGCGCGGCTGCCTGGAGCGCTACGCCTCCGCGTCGGCGGTCTCGCTCGCCTGGGCCGAGGCCACCGGCGACCCGGAAGCGGACGCCGCGGACTGCGCCAAGGCCGTCGAGTCCGGGGACCCCAGGGCGCGGCAGGTCTGGCTGGAGGCCGTGGACGCGCTCGCCGACGGGCTCGTCACGGCGCTCACTCTGCTGGACCCGCGCACCCTGATCATCGGTGGCGGTCTGGCCGAGGCGGGGGAAACCTTGTTCACACCACTGCGGGCCGCTGTCGAGGAACGCGTGACGTTCCAGAAGCTGCCCACGATCGTCCCGGCGGCCCTCGGGGACACCGCCGGCTGCCTGGGCGCGGGCCTGCTCGCCTGGGACCTGCTCGCCCAGTCCACCGATTCCACGGAGGTAGTCGCCTGATGGCCGCTCTGAATGTTCTCTCCGGCGCCCGCGTCGTCCTGCCGGCCGGCGTCGTCGAGAACGGACGCGTGATCGTGGACGGCGCGAGGATCGCCGGCAGCGCGCCGGCCGGCGCCCCCTCCACCGATCTGACCGGCCACTGGGTCGTGCCCGGCTTCGTCGACATGCACAACCACGGCGGCGGCGGGGCCTCCTTCACCTCGGGATCGATCGACGACATCCTCAAGGGCGTCCGCACGCACCGCCTGCACGGCACCACGACGGTCGTCGCGTCCTTCGTCACCGGCGCGACGGACTTCCTCACCCAGCGCGCGGGCCTGCTGTCCGAGCTGGCCGAGCAGGGCGAGATCGCGGGCATCCACTTCGAGGGCCCGTTCATCTCCCCGTGCCGCAAGGGCGCCCATGACGAAACGCTCCTGCGCGACCCCGACCCGGCCGAGGTCCGCAAGCTGCTCGACGCGGCGCGCGGCCAGGCCAAGATGCTCACCCTCGCCCCCGAACTCCCCGGCGGGATCGACTCCGTACGCCTCCTCGCCGAGCACGGCGTGATCGCCGCGATCGGCCACACCGACGCCACGTACGAGCAGACCGTCGAGGCCATCGACGCGGGCGCCACCGTCGCCACGCACCTCTACAACGCGATGCCGGCCATAGGCCACCGCGCCCCGGGCCCCGTCTCGGCCCTCCTGGAGGACGAGCGGATCACCGTCGAGCTCATCAACGACGGCACGCATCTGCACCCGGCCGCCCTGGAGCTGGCGTTCCATCATGTGGGCGGCGGGCGCGTCGCGTTCATCACCGACGCCATGGACGCGGCGGGCTTCGGCGACGGCCGCTACATGCTCGGCACCCTGGAGGTCGAGGTGAAGGACAGCGTCGCGCGGCTCGTCGAGGGCAACTCCATCGCCGGCTCGACGCTCACCCTGGACCGCGCGTTCAAGCGCGCCGCCACCGTCGACAAGCTGCCCGTCGAGGACATCGTCCGCGCGATCTCCGCCAACCCGGCCCGCCTGCTCGGCGTGGACGACAGGGTGGGCTCGCTGGAGCCCGGCAAGGACGCCGACCTCGTCGTCCTGGACGAGCACTTCGACCTCAAGGGCGTCATGCGCAAGGGCCGGTGGATCGTGGAACCCCAGCTCGCGTGAGGTCTGGGCCTACCGCCCGGTCTTTGGCATGATCAGGCCGCGTTACTGAAGGTAGTCCCGAACTGAGGGGTGGGCTGGGGTCTCGTGATCCTCACGGTCACACTGAACGCCGCGCTCGACATCACCTACGACGTGCCGGCGCTGCGCCCGCACGCGTCGCACCGCGTCACCAAGGTCACCGAACGCCCCGGCGGCAAGGGCCTCAACGTCGCGCGCGTGCTCGCCGCGCTCGGCCACGACGTGACCGTCACCGGCTTCGCGGGCGGCGGCACGGGCCGCGCCCTCAGGGATCAGCTCCTGGGCTCCCCCGGCATCCGGGACGCGCTCGTCCCGGTCGCGGGCGCCACCCGCCGCACCATCGCCGTCGTCGACGGCGCGTCAGGCGACACGACCCAGCTCAACGAGCCGGGCCCGCTCGTCGCCCCCGCCGAGTGGTCCGCGTTCACCGAGGCCTACGAGGAGCTGCTCACGTCCGCGTCCGCGGTGGCCCTGTGCGGCAGCCTCCCGCCGGGCGTCCCCGTCGGCGCGTACGCCCAGCTGGTCCGCGCGGCCCGCGCCGCGTCCGTGCCCGTGCTGCTCGACTCGTCCGGGGAACCCCTGCGCCGGGGGCTCGCGGCCCGCCCCGACGTCATCAAGCCGAACTCCGACGAGCTCGCCGAGCTCACCGGCTCCCACGAGCCGCTGCGCGCCACCCGCGACGCCCGCCGCCGCGGCGCGCACTCCGTGGTCGCCTCACTCGGCCCGGAGGGCCTCCTCGCGGTCACCCCGGACGGCAGCTGGCGCGCCCCGGCCCCGGACCGCGTGAAGGGCAACCCGACGGGCGCGGGCGACTCGGCGGTCGCGGGCCTGCTCTCGGGTTACGTGGAAGACCTGCCGTGGCCGGACCGCCTGGCCCGCGCGGTCGCCCTGTCCGCGGCGACGGTACTGGCGCCGGTGGCAGGGGAGTTCGACCGCGCGGCGTACGAGGAACTGCTCGGCCGGGTCGCGGTGACCCGACAGACGACGACAGCGGCCTAGGGCTCCCGCCCCGGCCGCTGCCGCCCTGCCTGTGTCACCGGCTGTGTCGCTCAGCCGTTGGTGCCCTTGACGAGCCACATCTGGTCGAAGTTGGCGTCGCACTGGTTGCCCTGCTCGCACGAGATCGTGATCGCGTTCGTGCCCTTGCTGAGCTGGACGACGGACCAGGTGTTGGTCCAGCCCTTCTCCCAGTCGCCTTCCTTGGCACCGGAGAAGTTCTTCATGTTCAGCGGGCGGGTCTGCGCCTTGCCGTTGACCGTGATGGTCGCGTTGGCGTCCTTGCCGGGCACGCCGTAGTTCACGCGCAGGCTGTACGCGCCGTCCTTCGGGATGCCGTTGACCGTCCAGGTGAGCTTGGCGCCCACCTGGTTGAAGCCCGCCACATAGGTGCCGCCGTCGGCCTTGGCGCCCGGGACGTCCGACGCGGTGGCCGTGCCGCCCTCGAGCTTCAGCGCCTTGGCGTCCGTCTTCGGGAGGTTGACCGGCTTGTCGGCCTGCTTGGAGGCCGTCTCGCTCGGCTGGACCGACTGGGAGCCGCCGGACGGCTGCCCGCCCGCGTCGCCGCCCTTCGCGTCGTCGTTCGAGTCGCCGCCGAGGACCGCGACGCCGATGCCGATGACCACGGCGGCCACGACGGCGAGCGCGCCGATGAGGAGGCCCTTGGTGTTGGGCCCGCGACCCCGGCCGCCGCCACCGCCGTGCTGCATGGGCGTCACCGTGGTCGGCGCGCCACCGGGCAGCGTCTCGGGGGCCGAGTAGTGCGCGTTCGGCTGGCCGTAGCCCTGGGGCTGCTGCTGCGGGGGCGCCTGCCCGTACGCGGCGGTCGGCGCCTGCTGCGGCTGCTGCCCGTACTGGCGCTCACCGACCGGCCGGACCTGGTGGTAGGACCGGGGACCCGGGTAGCCGTAGCCGCCGCCCCCGCTGGGCGGTGTCGCCCCGGCCGCCTGCCCGTCGGCGTACAGATAGCCGAACGGATCGTCGTCCCCGGGCGTGCCCTCGCCGTTGTCAGCGGGCGCCATCCCTGATCACTCCCTACGTATCGCTTACCCGGCGAGCGTACCCGGTGGGAGTGGTCCGAAGGGGTGGCGTTGACCTCACCGATACCCGCGGAAGGAGATCATCCGGCCCGTCGGTGCTGCTTGGCACGCGACCGTTTCTCGATGTACATCCGCTGGTCAGCGGATTTCAACACCTCGTCGGCCGTCATCCCGCAGTGGGCCCAGCCGATGCCGAAACTCGCGCCCACACGAACCGCTCTTCCGTCGACCCGGATGGGTGGAATGATCGCGTTCCGCAGACGGACGGCGAGGTCCTCTGCGTCGGCCCGGCCGAGCCCGTCGGCGAGCACGACGAACTCGTCGCCACCGAGCCTCGCGACGGTGTCCCCGTCACGGACACCGCTGGTCAGTCGCCGTGCGACCTCGATCAGGACGACGTCTCCGGTGTGGTGCCCGAACCGGTCGTTGATCGACTTGAAGCCGTCCAGGTCGCAGAAGAGGACCGCCAGGCCCTTCGTGCCGTCGTCGGTCTCCCCCTCGGGCGCGTCGATGTGGACGTGGTGATCGAAGCCATAGTCGTCGTAGATCCCGCCGGAGGGCCCGGACCCGCCGTTCTGCTGTTCGGCCACGGCGGCAGCGGCCCCCGCGAAGTCGAATCCGTGCCCGTTCGTGTCGTACGAGCCGCCGGCGCGGTCCCCGTACGCCGCGTCCAGGGAGTCCACGGCGCTCGGCTCGGGCAGCTGGGGGCGGCGGCACAGGCGGGCCGAGAGGCGGGAGCGCAGCTCCGCCGAGTTCGGCAGGCCGGTGAGGGAGTCGTGGGACGCGCGGTGCGCGAGATGCAGCTCGCGGCGCTTGCGTTCCTCGATGTCCTCGACGTGGGTGAGCAGGAAGCGCGGCCCGTCGGCGGCGTCGGCCACCACCGAGTTCCGCAGGGACACCCACACATAGGTGCCGTCGCGCCGTCCGAGGCGCAGCTCGGCGCGGCCGCCCTCGGCGGAGGTGCGCAGCAGCGTGCCGATGTCCTCGGGGTGGACGAGGTCGGAGAACGAGTAGCGGCGCATGGCGGACGCCGGGCGGCTGAGCAGCCGGCACAGGGCGTCGTTCGTGCGCAGGAGCCGCCCGTGCTGGTCGCCGCCCATCTCGGCGATGGCCATGCCGCTGGGCGCGTACTCGAAGGCCTGGCGGAAGGACTCCTCGCTGGCGCGCAGGGCCTGCTGCTCGCGTTCGAGCCGGACGAGGGCGCGCTGCATGTTGGCGCGCAGCCGTGCGTTGCTGATGGCGATGGCGGCCTGGAAGGCGTACATCTGCAGGGCCTCTCGGCCCCAGGCGCCGGGGCGCCTGCCGTTGCGCGGGCGGTCGGCGGAGATCACGCCGAGGAGTTCGCCGCCGGAGGCGCCGGTGGCGTACATCGGGGCGAAGAGGCGGTCCGCGGGGTGCCACTCGTCCTCGAAGCGGGGCGGCGGCCCGTCGGTGAACCACTGCGGTACGTCGTCCTCGTCGAGGACCCAGCCCTCGGTGTGCGGGATGAACCGCAGGTCGCCCCAGGCCTCGCCCATGGACAGGCGGCGGTCCCAGGAGGCGCGGGAGCCGACCCGGCCGGTGATGAGGGCTTCGGCGGAGGAGTCGCCGGAGAAGGCGGCGACGACGAGGTCACCGTCGGGGCGTACGAGATTGACGCAGGCCAGCTCGAATCCGAGGCCGTTCACGACTCCGTCGGAGACCGTCTGCAGGGTGTCGGCCAGGCTGCGGGCGGTGTTCATGTCCGCCATCACCTGGTGAAGCTGCCGCAGGGTCGCAAGACGGACGTACGGCTCCGACTCGGTCTCCATGCTCAGCTCTCCCCGAGACCTCGACAGCACTCCAGAATTCTCATCGCCGATTCCGCACGTGCGTATGCACGCTCTTGTTGCAGTGTCTCCGCCACTGAATCACAGCGAGCTGTCCACCCGGTACACAGGGTCAACAAAATATGGCTCCTGTGACTCAAGTCACAGGAGGAGATGAAGGGTTGAGGAGCGCTCCGGCGCACGCCCCCTGCACTTCCTGAACGGAAAACACCCCTGAACACCTCCATATCCGGACGAGATCCACCACAGGTCCTAGGACCGGACTCGGCCCAAGGCCCGATGCGGCGGGCACGGCACCGAAGCTAGCGTCGAGACGTGCTGAAGACTCCCCCGCCACTGAAGAATCCCCCGCTCTCCCCCACCGCCCGCACGACCCCCACGACCGCCACATCCCCCACTGGCGCTTTCGTCCCCGCGCCCGCCCCGGCCGGGCATGCTGAGGGGGTGAGCAACGACGAGTTCCGCGCCGCCATGTCCCGACTGGCCGCGGGCGTGGTCCTGGTGACCGCGCGCGAGGTGCCGCTCGACCCGGACGACCCGTCGGCTCCTCTGGGCGAGGACGTCGGCATGACGGCCACGGCGTTCCTGTCGGTCTCCCTCGACCCGCCGCTCGTCCTCGTCAGCCTGCGCAACGGCTCCCGCATGGACGACCTGCTCGACGAACAGCCCCTGTGGGCGGTGTCCGTGCTCTCCGAGAGCCAGCGCCACATCGCGGGCCGCTTCGCGATGAAGGGCCGCATCAGCGACCGCCTGCTCTTCGAGGGCATCCCGTACGTACGCGGCGAGGTGGCCGGCGCGCCCCTGGTGGGCGGCGCGCTCGCGACGCTCGAGTGCCGCACGGAGCAGCGGGTGACGGCCGGGGACCACACGCTGGTGATCGGCCGGGTGCTCGCGGCGTCACTGCCCGGCGACGAGGGCGGACCGCTGGCCTACTTCAAGGGGAAGTACCGGCAGTTGGGTTGATGCCCGACGCCCGCACCCCCTGAGGCCGTTCAGTCCCAGCCGCGCCCCGACCGACCCCGTTTCGTGTCCGACCGTGCCTTCTTGTTGCGCAGGCGGCGCTCGTTGATCCCCCGGGGGATGCGGGTCGCGCGGCGGGGCTTGGGCGGCGGGGCGGTGGCCTCCGCGAGGAGGGACGCGAGGCGCACGGCGGCGGTCTCGCGGTTGCGCCACTGTGAGCGGTGCTCCGAGGACCGTACGGAGATGACACCGTCGACGAGTCGGGAGGCGAGCCGCTCCAGGGCCCGCGCCTTCCACACCTCGGGCAGCGCCTCGGTCCTGGCGAGGTCGAAGCGGAGCTCGACCTGGGAATCGCTGGTGTTCACATGCTGGCCGCCCGGCCCGGACGACCGCGAGAATCGCCAGAGGAGCTCGGCCTCCGGAAGGACCACCGAGCCGCGGATGAAGTAAGGACCGGACATGGGTTCCATGGTCGCGCCTGGACACGCACCGCGTCACCCCCTTTTCCCGGCGATACACCCATCGCGGGTGGAGCGGCACACCCATCCCGGGTAAAGCGGGTAAAGAAAGTAAAGACACCTGGAACCCTGGATCCCCCCTTGGCGTTCATAGGGGTACGAGTAGCTTCGTCTACGAAGCGCACGCATCGCTAACGAGGGAAGGACTCCCAACAATGGCAGTAAGCCTGTCCAAGGGTGGCAACGTCTCGCTCACCAAGGAGGCTCCGGGCCTGACCGCCGTCACCGTGGGCCTCGGCTGGGACGTCCGCACCACCACCGGCACCGACTTCGACCTCGACGCCTCCGCGATCGCGGTGAACCCGCAGGGCAAGGTCTACTCGGACGGCCACTTCGTCTTCTTCAACAACAAGGCGACGCCGGACCAGACCATCGTCCACACCGGTGACAACGTCACGGGCCAGGGCGAGGGCGACGACGAGCAGATCAACGTCAACCTGGCGGGCCTCCCGGCCGACATCGACAAGATCGTCTTCCCGGTCTCGATCTACGACGCCGAGAACCGCTCGCAGAACTTCGGCCAGGTGCGCAACGCGTTCATCCGCATCGTCAACCAGGCCGGCGGCACCGAGATCGCCCGCTACGACCTCTCCGAGGACGCCGCCACCGAGACCGCCATGGTCTTCGGCGAGCTGTACCGCAACGGCGCGGAGTGGAAGTTCCGCGCGGTGGGCCAGGGTTACGCGTCGGGCCTCGTCGGCATCGCGCAGGACTTCGGTGTGAACGTCTGACCTGAGCGGAGTCATCGCCGCAGCACAGCAGTTGAAGGGCCCCGGCCGGGGGATATCCGGCCGGGGCCCTTCTGCGTGCGCTCGGCGAGCACTCTCCCCACCGACGCTTCCCTGCCAAGCGGCAAATATCGGATAGCCACCACCTGCATTCGGACACGAACTGTTAAATCTTTGACGGCGCCCTGTCAAACACAGTGCACCTGGTGTCACTCTCTCCTCCGCGCCCCCCACCCCCGACGGGTCATCACCCACGGGTCGTTGGACACAGAAGGAGTTCCGAGTGACACGCCACTCCCCCGCTCCCCGCACCGCCGGCCGCAGGACTGCCGCACGGGCCACCGCGCTCGCCGCGTCGGCCGCGATGGTCGTCCTGGCTCTGCAGAGCGGCACCGCGGCGACCGCCGCCGACCGCACCGCCGGCGCCACCGCCGTTCCGCTCAGCGCCTCCCAGCGGGCCACGGCCCTCAAGGACGCACAGACCGAAGCCCCGGCGGCCGCCCGCCGACTCGGGCTCGGCAGCGGGGAGAAGCTCGTCGCCCGCGATGTCGTCAAGGACGCCGACGGCACGACACACACCCGCTACGAGCGCACCTACGACGGTCTGCCCGTGCTCGGCGGCGACCTCGTCACGCACACCGCGAAGAACGGCGACCTCAAGGGCGTCTCCAAGGCGCACAAGGGCGCGATATCCGTGGCGTCGACGGACGCCTCCCTCGCCCCCACCGCCGCCAAGAAGTCGGCCCTCGCCGTCTCGGACGCCAAGAGCGCCGCCGCGAAGAACGTCCGCAAGGTCGTCTGGGCCGCCTCCGGCAAGCCGGTCCTCGCCTACGAGACGGTCGTGACCGGCACTCAGGCCGACGGGACGCCGAGCGAGCTGCACGTCGTCACCGACGCCGCCACCGGCAAGAAGCTGTACTCGTACGAGGGCATCGAGAACGGCACCGGCACCAGCGAGTACAGCGGCACCGTCTCGGTCGGCAGCACCGCATCGGCCGGCGGCGGGTTCGACCTCACCGACGGCGGGCGCGGCGGCCACAAGACGTACGACCTGAACGGCGGGACGTCCGGCACGGGCACGCTCTTCCACGACGCCGACGACCAGTGGGGCGACGGGACGGTGACGAACCGGCAGACCGCCGCGGTCGACGCCGCGTACGGCGCCGCGGAGACGTGGGACTACTACAAGAGCGCGTTCAACCGGAACGGCATCGCGGGCGACGGCAAGGCCGCGTACTCCCGTGTCCACTACGGCAACGCCTACGTCAACGCCTTCTGGTCGGACGCCTGCTTCTGCATGACGTACGGCGACGGGCAGAACAACCAGCGGCCGCTCACGGCGCTCGACGTGGCCGGCCACGAGATGAGCCACGGCCTGACCGCGTCCACCGCGAAGCTCAACTACAGCCGTGAGTCGGGCGGCCTGAACGAGGCCACCTCCGACATCTTCGGCACGTCGGTGGAGTTCTTCGCGAACAACAGCAGCGACGTCGGCGACTACCTCATCGGCGAGAAGATCGACATCCGCGGCAACGGCACCCCGCTGCGCTACATGGACCAGCCCAGCAAGGACGGCTCCTCAGCGGACTACTGGTCGAAGAAGGTCGGCAACCTCGACGTGCACTACTCGTCGGGTGTCGCCAACCACTTCTTCTACCTCCTCTCGGAGGGCAGCGGCACGAAGACGATCAACGGGGTCACGTACAACTCCCCGACCTCCGACAACTCCTCGCTCACGGGCATCGGCCGGGCCAAGGCCGAGCAGATCTGGTACAAGGCCCTCTCCACGTACATGACGTCGACGACGAACTACGCGGCCGCCCGCACCGCCACGCTCCAGGCGGCGAGCGACCTGTACGGCGCGAACAGCGCCGAGCAGCAGGCCGTCGCGGCGACGTGGTCCGCGGTGAACGTGAAGTAGCCCGGTCCGCAAGGAGGTTCGGCCGGGCCATCCGGACTACGGGTGGCCCGGCTTTCCCTTTCCGTACAGCCAGTCGTCCCAGACCGGCTGCAGATCCTTGCCCGGGTTCTCCTTCTCCACGTACCCGGTGAAGTCGGCGGTGTCCGCGTTGCCGTAACGGTGCGCGGCGGGCCAGCTCTTGAGCAGCTCGAAGAACTTGGCGTCCCCGACCGTCTGTCGGATCTTGTGCAGCACCATCGCGCCGCGCTCGTAGACGGGCGGATCCGAGATGTGCGCCGCGCCCGACGGTTTGGCGGGCGGGAAGGCCCAGATCGGGTTGCCGCGGCCCTTCGCGTAGTAGGAGTCGAACGTCTTCTGCGCGCTGTCGCCGCCGTGCTGCTCCTCCCAGAGCCATTCGGCGTAGGTCGCGAAGCCCTCGTTGAGCCACATGTCGCGCCATGACTCCGGCGTGACGGAGTCCCCGTACCACTCGTGGGCCAGCTCGTGGACGAGCGTGGCGAGGCCGGGGGTGCCGGGGAAGACGGGCCGGTTCTGGGTCTCGAGCGCGTACCCGGCGTCGCCGTGCCGGTCGACGACGGCGCCGGTGGAGGAGAAGGGATAGGGGCCGAAGGTCTTGGACTCCCACGCCATGACGGCCGGGATCTTGGCCAGGACCTTGGCGCTCGCGGCCGCCTCGACCGGGTCCACGGCGGTGTACACGGGCAGCCCGTCGGGCGTCTTGTAGGCCTTGGTCTCGAACTTCCCGATCGCCAGCATCGCCAGGTAGCCGGCCATGGGCTGCGGGACATGCCAGTCGAACGTCGTCCGCCCGCCGGCCGTCCGCTCCTTCGTCAACTCCCCGTTGGACACGGCCTTCAGGCCCTTGGGGACGGTGACGTGGAGGTCGTAGGACGCCTTGTCGGAGGGGTGGTTGTTCCCGGGGAACCAGGCCATGGACCCCGTCGGCTCGCCGAGCGCGAGAACCCCGTCCTGCGTGGGGAGCCAGCCCTCCTCGGAGCCGTCCGGGTCGGTGATGGTCACGGGTTTCCCGGAGTACCGCACGACCGTGCGGAACGCGGAGCCCTTCCGCAGCGTCTCGGCCGGACGGATCGTCAGCTCGTGCCCGGCCCGCTCGAACCGGGCCTTCCGACCGTCGACGGTGACGCCGTCGACCGTCAGGCCCTTGAGGTCGAGATTGAACGCGCTGAGGTCCTGGGTGGCCTTCGCGGTGATGTCGGCGGTGCCGGTCAGCCGGTGCCGGTCGGCATCGAGGGTGAGGTCGTAGTGCGTGGCGTCGTAGCCGCCGTTGCCCAGCTTCGGAAAGTACGGGTCCCGCACGCCCGCGGCACCGGGCGTGCCGTGCACACCGGCGGCGGAACAGGCGCCGAGGGCCAGGACGAGGGCGAGCGCGGGGGCGGGGGCACTTCGTGGGCTACGGGGCACAGAGCGATCGTAGGGGCGAACGCCGTGGAGGCGCCCGCCAACAGGCAGGCGCCTCCACGGGGGTCATGGCGTTACCAGGGTCCTTCGTCCGGCTCGGGCTGGATCAGGGAGCGGGGTCATGGAGGTCCCCCTGCTCGAGCGCAGTCGAGAGCTTGGGGGGCGTGCAGCTGCCAGGCGGGGGATTGAGGCGACACGCTGGGGGCCCCTGCTCGAGCGAAGACGAGCAGGGGGAGTGCGTGCCAGACCCCGCGAGCCCGGCTGATCCGAACGACAGGCCCTAGCGGTTCAGCGCGGCGACACCGGCCTGGGCGAACTTCTCGTCCAGGTCGCCCGAGGGCGCACCCGCGACGCCGATGCCCGCGACCGGGGCGCCGTTCGCCGCGACGGGCGCGCCGCCCGCGAGGAACAGGGTGCCCGGGATGTCCTTCAGGTTCGGGGCCTGCTCGAGGCGCTTGGCGAGCTCGGACGTCGGCGCGTTCCAGGACACCGCGGTGAACGCCTTCTTCACGGCGGACTCGTACGACTGCGGGCCGGCGCCGTCGCCGCGGAGGGTGACGATCGTGTTGCCGTTGCGGTCGACGACGGCGACGGAGACGCGCTGGTTCTCCTTCTTCGCGGCGTCGAGGGCGGCCTGCGCGGCCTTCGTGGCGGCGGCCGTCGTCAGGTGCGTGGACTGGGTGAGGTTCTTGGCCGGGGCGTCCGCGGTCACGGCGGCGGGGGCCACGGCCGGGGCGTCGGCGCTGGCCGAGACCGCGCCGAAGGTACCGGCGACGACGCCGGCGAGGACGGCGCCACCGGTCAGGACACGGGCGCGCTTCGAGATCTTCTTCATGACGGGTGCTCCTTGGAGGCGGTCGGGTCGGTCAGAGGCGGTCGGTGAGTCGCTCTGCTATCGATCCTCCGGCCGGAAACCGGCCCGCACCGTCGACGTACCGGCTGCGACCGGAGCGCGGCTCGGCTGACGTCAGGGTCAGCCGATCGGTTGACCCGCGTACCGCCCGAGGGGGCCACAATGGGGGTGTTTGACCAGTTCAGCAGCGCGAGAGCGGTGCGGTCACGGCACAGCGGCGGAAGCTTCCGCGGCGCGACAGCCGGGCAGCGGCGGAAGCGGAGAGGGGTACGGGCGTGGGACACGAGACGCGGGATCCGGACGCCCGCTGGCTGGCCGCGGTCATGCACGCCGCGTTCTTCCTGCTGCTCGGCGGAGCCCTCGCCCGGTTCCTGCTGCGCCACCCCGGCGAGGCCCGCACCCCGTGGATCATCGCGCTGTCCGTGGTGCTGGCCGCGCTGTACGTGCTCGGCCCCGCGCTCGGCCCGGGCCGGGGCACCCGTCCCACTCCGCGCCGCCTCACCTGGCTAGCCCTGGTCGTCGCCGTGTGGGTGGTCCTCGTCGTCCTCGCGCCGAGCTTCGCCTGGTGCGCGGTCCCGCTGTTCTACACGGGCCTGCGCACCCTGCCCGCCCGCGCCGCGCTCGTCCTGATCGGCGTGCTCACGGTGTTCGTCGTCGCGGCTCAGCTGCGCCTCGCGGGGAACTTCGACCCGAACCTGCTGCTCGCGCCGCCGGCCGTCGCGGCCCTGGCGACCGCCGTCTTCGTCCACATGGAGCGCCAGGCGGAACGCCAGCGCGCCCTGATCGACGACCTCCGGCGCACCCGCAGGGAACTCGCCGCGACGGAGCGCCGCGAGGGCACGCTCGCCGAACGGCAGCGCCTGTCGATGGAGATCCACGACACGCTCGCCCAGTCCCTCTCCAGCCAGCAGATGCTGCTCCAGGCGGCGGACCGGCTGTGGGACGCCGACCCCGAGCGGGCCCGCGCCCATGTGCGGACAGCGGAATCGGTGACCGAGCGGGGCCTCGTGGAAGCGCGCCGGTTCGTGCACGACCTGGCGCCGGCGGACCTTGCGGGCGGCGGCCTGGACGAGGCGTTGCGGACGCTGGCGGCGCGGGAGTCGGAGGCGGGGCTCGCGGTCCGCTTCCACGCGGAGGGCACCCCGGCGCCGCTGCCCGACCGGGTCGAGTCCGCGCTGCTGAGAATCGCGCAGGGCGCCCTCGCGAACGTACGGGAGCACGCGGACGCGACGGCCGCCGCGATCACGCTGACGCACCTCGGCGACCAGGTCGTCCTCGACATCGCGGACAACGGCCGCGGCTTCACGCCCGAGCCCCCGCGGGAGGGCGGCGTGCGCGGGCACGGCCTCCCGGCGGTCCGGGCGCGCACGCGGCAGCTGGGTGGCACCCTGACGATCGAGTCGGCGCCGGGCGAGGGCACGGTGCTGTCGGTGGCGATTCCGCTGGAGGCCTCGTGAGTGACCCCGTACGACTGCTCGTCTGCGACGACCACGTGGTGGTGCGCGCGGGACTGCTCGCCCTGCTCGGCAGCACGCCCGGCATCGAGGTGGTCGGCGAGGCGGGCACGGGCGACGAGGCGGTGGCGCTCGCCGCGAAGCTGACGCCGGACGTCGTCCTGATGGACCTCCAGCTGGGCGCGGGCATCGACGGCGTGGAGGCGACGCGGCGCATCACGACCGCGCCGCCCGAGGCGGGCCCGCACCCGCACGTCCTCGTACTGACCACGTACGACACGGACGCGGACATCACCCGGGCCATCGAGGCGGGCGCCACGGGCTACCTCCTCAAGGCGGAGCGTCCCGAGGAGCTGTTCGCCGCGATCCAGGCCGCCGCCGAGGGCCGTACGACGCTGTCCCCGCCGGTCGCGAGCCGCGTCATGGCCCGCATGCGCAGCCCGCGCCCGTCCCTCACGGACCGCGAGCGCGACATCCTCGCCCAGCTCGCCCAGGGCCTGGGCAACCGGGACATCGCCCGCGCCCTGTTCATCAGCGAGGCGACGGTGAAGACCCACCTCGGCCGGATCTACGACAAGCTCGGCGTGGACACGAGGGCGGGCGCGGTGGCGGTGGCGAAGGAGCAGCGGCTGCTGGGCTGAGCACGGCGACTGCTGCGACGGCGACCGTGGTGGCCTCGGCAGCCGTGCGGGCACCACCTCCCGCCCATGGACGGCACCACCTCCCGCCCGTGACACCATCAGCTACGTGCTCGACATCGGCTACGCCCTCTCCCGCCGCTTCCCGGACCCGATCCAGCTGGACTACCGCCGTGCGGACGTCCGCACGCTGCGCCACGACCTCTTCTGCGGCGACGTCTACCTCGCCGACACCAAGGCCGACCGGGAGCTGTCCACAGCCTGGGGATGGGTGCCGGTACTGGATTTCGCGTGGGCGCTGTGCGACATCGTCGAGCAGCTGGACCGCGACCCGCGCGGCAGCCGCGCGTCGAGGCCGCAGTACGCCGAGCTCGACTTCACCGAGTCGACGGACCGGATGCTCTTCGAGCGCCGCTTCGGGTGGGTCGACATCGAGGCCGACTGGATGGAGGCCGACGAGCCGCCCCTGACGTTCTCCCACACCGCGCTGCGCCGCGAGGCCCGCGACTTCCTGCACGACCTGATCGCCGACCTCACCGACCTGCACGAGGACCTGGCGGACAACCCGGCGATCTGGGACCTGCAGGCCCGCTTCCCCCGCGTCCCGGACGAGCGCTAGCCCCGGAAAAGACGCACACAAGCCCCCCCCCGGCTACTCCACCCGCACCCCGATCTGCGCCGCGAACGCCGGTGCCAGGTCGAAGAGCTGGGCCGGGCTGATGACCGCCCCCGCCAGCCGGTCCACCCCGCGGGCGATCCCCAGCTCTGCCACGCCCCGCAGATCCACGTCAGCCATAACGGCGCCCGTGAAGTCCGCACCCCGCACGACACAGCCCTGGAACTCGACCCGGTCCAGACGCGCGCCCCCGAAGTCCGGCTCCACCAGCACGCACCCGTCGAAGACGACATCCTTCAGGCGCGCCTTGCGCAGATTCAGGTACTCGATCTTCCCGCCGCGCACCACGACCCGCTCCAGCACGCTCCCGTGCAGCTGGACCCCGCCGAGGCGCGCGTCCACCACCTCGACGTCCCGCAGCGTCGCCTCCGCGAGGTCCGTGCCCACACCCCGTATCCCTGTCAGCGTGGAATCGAGGATCCGGGCGCGGGTCAGCCGCGTCTCGTCGAGCGCGCACCCGTCGAGCGCGCAGTCCATGAAGCGGGCGCCCCCGCCGTCCTGCCCGGTGAAGTCGGCCGCCGTGAACTCCACCCCGTCGTAGTCCCCGTCCGGCTCGAGGTCGCCGCCGGTCCAGGGCGCCAGCGGGGGCAGCCGCACCTCGGGCCGCCGCGCCCTCTTCACCGCCGCCGGTTTCGCCGACGACGACTTCGCCGACCGCACCACTCGTTTCTCCGCCATGCCCCCATGCTGCCCGCCCCCACTGACAGTCGGTGACCGCCGCCTCTCCCCCGCCCATGTCACATTCCGCCACCCGCGGCCGTCGTACAGACAAAAGCAGCCCGAAGGGAAGAGCGGTATGGCAACGACCAAGCCCGACCTCACCGTCATCGGCGGCGGATTCGCCGGCCTCACCGCGGCCGTCACCGCCGCCGAGGCCGGAGCTCGCGTCACCGTGCACGAGTCGCACCACACCCTCGGCGGCCGCGCCCGCACCGCCGAAGGCCCGTACCGCACGCACGACGGACCGCACGCCCTCTACAACGGCGGCCCGCACTGGACCTGGCTCAAGCAGCGCGACCTGCTCGGCCCGCTCGCCCCGATCCCGCCCGTCGAGGGCTCCCGCCTGCGCTTCCACCACCGCGGAGCCCTGCGCCGCACCCCGCCCCTGGCCCTCCTGCGCCTCCTTCGCCACCGGTCCGAACACGCGCCCGTGGACCTGGACTTCATGACGTGGGCGACGCGTCACGTCGGCGAGGAGGGGGCCCGCGCGGCCGCCCACTACACGTCCGTCGCGCTCTTCCACCACGACCCGGGCGCCCTGTCCGCCACCTTCGTCCAGGAGCGCCTGCGCCGCGCCGCGAAGGTGCCGCCAGAGGCGCACTATCCGCGCGGCGGCTGGGCCTGTGTGATCGACCGGATGGCGGCCCGCGCCTGGAATCTGGGCGTGCGCGTGGAGACGCTGTCCCGCGTCGACACCCTCCCGACGGGCGGCGGCCCGGTGATCGTGGCGACGTCCCTCGACTCGGCGCGCCGCCTCCTCGGGGACTCGTCGCTGACGTGGGACAGCGGCCGTACGACGCTGATCGACCTGGCCGTGCGCACCCGCCGCGGCGACGCCTTCGCCGTGTCCGGGCTCGACTTCCCGGCCTGGCTCGAGCGGTTCACGGCCCAGGACCGGAGCCTGGCGCCGCACGGGCAGCAGCTCGTCCAGGGCCATGTCCCCGTAGCGCCGCACGAGTCGAAGGCCGACGGCACGGCACGCGCCGAACGCCTGCTCGACCTGGGATTCCCCGGCTGGCGCGACCGTGTGATGTGGCGCAGGGACGCGCTCGCGAACGGGCGTACGGGGGCGGTCGACCTGCCCGGCACGACCTGGCGGGACCGGCCCGCGATCGACCGCGGGGACGGCGTCTATCTGGCGGGTGACCAGGTCGCGGCGCCCGGCGTGCTCTCCGAGGTGTCGTTCAACAGCGCCATCGAGGCGACCACACTCGCGCTCACCGCGTCCCGCCCGGGTCTCCGCGCGGCCTGACCCTTGCACTTGACCTCAAGTGAGCTTGAGGTTGAAAGGTGGTGCACACCTGGCCCAGCAAGAGGCCGTACGCCCGAGGGAGCCCGCCATGCACGCCGTACGACTGCACGCCTTCGGCCCCGCCGAGAACCTCACCTACGAGAAGACCGACGACCCCCTGCCCGGCCCCGGCCAGGTCCGGATCGCCGTGGCCGCGGCCGGCGTGCACCTCCTGGACACCGCCCTGCGCGAGGGCATGAAGGGCCCCGCGCCCGAGCCGCCCGCGCTGCCCACCGTCCCCGGCCGCGAGGTCGCCGGCACCGCCGAGTCGCTCGGCGAGGGCACCGACGCGTCCTGGCTGGGCAAGCACGTCGTGGGCCACCTCGGATTCGCCCCGGGAGGCTACGCCGAGCTCGCCGTCATCGACGCGGCCCGCCTGCACGAACTCCCGCCGGGCCTGGACTTCGCCGAGGCCGTCGCCCTGATCGGCACGGGCCGTACGACGATGGGCATCCTGCAGTTCGCCCCGCTCGGCCCCGCGTCGGTGGCCGTGATCCCGGCCGCGGCCGGCGGCATCGGCACCCTGCTCGTCCAGTACGCGAAGCACGCGGGCGCCACCGTCGTCGGCCTCGCGGGCGGCCCCGAGAAGGTGGCCCGCGTCCGCGCGAACGGCGCCGACCTGGCCGTCGACTACACCGCCCCCGACTGGCCCGAGCAGGTCCGCCGGTTCCTCAGCGGCCGCACCGCGACCGTCGTCTTCGACGGGGTGGGCGGCGACGCGGGCCTGGCCGCCGTGGACCTGCTCGGCCCCGGCGGCGTGCACGTCGTCTTCGGCTGGTCCGGCAAGGGCCTGCACGACGGCGAGCCCCTCACCTTCTCCGCGGACGAACTCACCCGGCGCGGCATCACCCAGGAACAGGTCCTCGGCCCGCCGATGATGCGGCGCGCGGGCGGCGACAACCCCGTCCGCACGCTGGAACTGGCCGCACTGAAGGAGGCCGAGGCCGGCCGCCTGCGTCCTGCGGTGACCCGCTTCCCGCTCGCCGAGGCGGCCGCGGCCCACCGCGCCCTGGAGAACCGCGGCACGATCGGCAAGGTGGTCCTGATCCCGTGACCCGCAGCCCGGGTCCAAGGGCGCGCTGGGCCGGCTGAGCGCGCTACGACCCGAGCCGCGCCAGCGCCCCGTCCGTCAGCCGGTACACCGTCCACTCGTCCTGCGGCGCCGCGCCGAGCGCCTTGTAGAAGTTGATCGACGGCTCGTTCCAGTCGAGGACCGACCACTCCAGGCGCTCGTAACCGCGCTCGACACAGATCCGCGCCAGTTCGGTCAGCAGGGCCTTGCCGTGGCCGCCGCCGCGCGCCTCGGGCCGTACGTACAGGTCCTCCAGGTAGATCCCGTGCACCCCGCGCCAGGTGGAGAAGTTCAGGAACCACAGACAGAAGCCGACGGGCTCGCCCGTCGTGTCGTCCTCGGCGATGTGGGCGAACGCGGCGGGCCGCTCCCCGAACAGCGCCTCGCGCAGCTGCTCCTCGGTGGCCCGCGCCTCGTGCAGCGCCTTCTCGTAGTCGGCGAGTTCACGGACCATGGCGTGGATGACGGGGACATCGGCGAGCGTGGCGGTACGAATCATGACGGCAGGCTAACCAGTCACCGCGGGACGGCCCGGTTCGCCCCTCACCGCGGGACGGCCCGGACGGCCCGGTTCACCCCTCACCGCGGCGGCTCGCCCCGCACGCAGGCCGACCAGTCACCGCGTCCCGCCCCGCACGGGTCCGCTCACCGCCCGAGCAGCCTCCGAGCCGTCTCCATGTGGTCCGGCGCCAGGGGCCGCCCGTCCTCGATCTCCCACAGGGAGTCCTGAAGCACCCGCCCGAGCGTCCAGGCGCGCGCCCGCTCCCGGTCGAGCCCGAGCACCCCGCTCATCGCGTCGAACCGCCACACCACCTCGTCCGCGTCGAAGCGGTTGTCGATGGCGGGCTTCAGGTCGAAGCCCGGATCGCCCGCGAGCGGCTTCGGGTCGATGGCGAGCCACGGCTCCCGCGCGGCGGCCAGCACGTTCTCGAAGTGCAGATCCCAGTGCAGCAGCCGGTCGCCCGCCTCGCCGGCGACCTCGCGCACGGCCGCCGCGCAGTCCGCGAGCAGCGCGCGGTCGGCCGGGTCGGCCACGGCCGCGAGCGCCGAAGGCACCTGGGCGAGCATGTCCGCCGCGATGTCGGCCAGCCGCCGCATCCCTTCCGGGGCGGGCCCGGACGTGAGCCGGGCGAGCAGTTCGGCGATGACGAGGACGGCCTTGCGGGAGTCCTCCACGGAGTCCAGCATCCGCCCGGAGTCGAGCCGTTCGAGGAGCATCGTGCCGGTGGCGTCGTCGTGGTCGAGGAGCCGGACGGCGCCGTCGCCGTCCCAGACGCGCAGCGCGACCGGCTCACCCTCGGTCTCCTCGTCGAGGACCTGGAACTTGACCGCGGCGGGCGTCCCGTCGCCCCGCACCACGGGCACGACGAGGGCGGCCATGCCATGCATCGCGGGCCCGTCGACGCGCAGATCCCAGCGTTCGACGAACTCCTCCACGCGCGCGGGGAGCCCGGCGATGAAGGCGCGACCGGGGTCACCCGCGTGGGTGTACTGGGACTCGACCAGGCCGTCCGGAATGTCGATCACCCGAACGACCCTACGTGCGTGTCTGAATGCAGTCCATGCGTCGTTTCCTCCTCGCCGTGTGGTCGTACGTACGGCACGCCCCCGGCACCTATCTCTGGCTGGCCGCCCTGTTCTTCACCACGGTCGCCATGCACCACATGGACCCGCACTTCGAGCACGAGTTCCTGCGCCAGCGCTCCACGAACCTGCACGAGCTGTCGACGAACCCGGTCCGCGTGTTCGTCGCCTCCTTGTTCTGGATCGACAACAGCAGCTGGTGGCCGTACGCCGTCCTCTACACGGTGTTCCACGCGCAGGCCGAGCGCTGGCTCGACACCTGGCGCTGGCTGGCCGTCGCGGGGGCGGCGCACGTCCTCGCGACGCTGATCAGCGAGGGCGCGCTGCTGTGGGCGATCCGCGAGGGCCATGCGCCCACCTCATCGGTCGACACCCTTGACGTAGGGGTGAGTTACGCGCTCGCGGGCGTCGTCGGCGTCCTCACGTACCGGCTCGCCCCGCCCTCGCGCTACGTCTATCTGGGCGTCGTCCTGATCGTCTACGGCGGCCCGCTGCTCACCGGCCGCACCTTCACCGACCTGGGGCACTTCGTCTCGGTCCTCATCGGCCTGGCCTGCCACCCGCTCGTACGCGACCGGGGCGAGCCCTTGAACCCCCTGACGCTCCTGCGGCGGAACCGGACAGCGAGGCGGAACGACCACCCCCAAACCCAGGAAGGCGGCCGTCCCCCCTGCCCGAACCCCCCTGCGGAGCGCTAACGTCCGGGGCCATGAGCAGCAAGAACGGCACCCACGGCACCCAGGCCACCGTCAATGGCGGCATATCGTTCTGGTACGCGGACGACGGCATCCCCACCGCCCGCGAGCCCCTGCCGGGCGATGCGTCCGCCGACGTCGTCATCGTCGGCGGCGGCTACACGGGCCTGTGGACCGCCTACTACCTGAAGAAGGCCGCGCCCTTCCTCCGCATCACCGTCCTGGAGCAGAAGTTCTGCGGCTACGGCGCGTCCGGGCGCAACGGCGGCTGGCTCTACAACGGCATCGCCGGCCGCGACCGCTACGCGAAGCTGCACGGCCACGACGCGGCCGTCCGCCTCCAGGAAGCCATGAACGACACGGTCTCCGAGGTGATCCGCGCGGCCGCCGAAGAGGAGATCGACGCCGACATCCACCAGGGCGGCGTACTCGAAATCGCCTACACGCCGGCCCAGTTGGCCCGCCTCAAGGCCTTCCACGCGGCGGAGCTCGCGTACGGCGAGAAGGACCGCACCCTGCACGGCGCCCGCGAGACCGCCGAGCGCGTCCGCGTCTTCGGGGCCGTCGGCTCGACCTGGACCCCGCACGGCGCCCGCCTGCACCCCGTCAAGCTCCTCAAGGGCCTGGCCGCGGCCGTCGAGGCCCTCGGCGTCACGATCCACGAGTCGACGCCCGTCACGGAGATCAAGCCGAAGCACGCCGTCACCCCGTACGGCACGGTCCGCGCGCCCTACATCCTGCGCTGCACCGAGGGCTTCACCGCGTCCCTCAAGGGCCAGCGCCGCACCTGGCTCCCCATGAACTCCTCCATGATCGCCACGGAGCCGCTGACCGACGCCCAGTGGGAGTCCATCGGCTGGGAGGGCCGCGAGACCCTCGGCGACATGGCGCACGCCTACATGTACGCCCAGCGCACCGCCGACGGCCGCATCGCGCTCGGCGGCCGGGGCGTGCCGTACCGCTACGGCTCCAGGACCGACAACGACGGCCGCACCCAGCCCGCCACCATCGAGTCCCTCACCACGCTCCTGACCCGCTTCTTCCCCCAGCTCGCGGGCGTCGCCGTGACCCACGCCTGGTCCGGCGTCCTCGGCGTCCCCCGCGACTGGTGCGCCACGGTCACCCTCGACCGCGCGACGGGCCTCGGCTGGGCGGGCGGCTACGTCGGCTCGGGCGTCGCCACCACCAACCTCGCCGCCCGCACCCTGCGCGACCTGGTCCAGCAGGACTCCGGCCAGTCCGGCCCCACCGACCTCACGACCCTCCCCTGGGTCAACCACAAGGTCCGCAAGTGGGAGCCGGAACCCTTCCGCTGGCTGGGCGTCCACGGCATGTACGCCACCTACAACGCGGCCGACCACCGCGAACTCACCACCCACACGACGGACTCCTCCCGCCTGGCCCGCGCCGCGGACAAGGTGGCCGGCCGCAGCTGACAAGCCCCCACCGGGCACAAGCAACGACGAAGGCCCAGGCCACACCTGTGACCTGGGCCTTCACCTCGATGGAGCCCCCTGTCGGATTCGAACCGACGACCTACGCATTACAAGCTGTCCGGGCTTGTTCCACGACGGTCCGGGGGTGTCCAGGAGGGGGCTCGCCTCGCAGGTCAAGTGATGTGCCGGACGTTCATGGACGGGTGCAGACCACGTCGGATTAGGTAGCAATCGAGACTAGAACTGAGACTGACCCATGTGCGGCCGCCGTTGCGTCACGGCCCACGGACGGCCCAGCACGGCGAGTGCCCCGGGAAGCGCCCGAAACCGAATCGGTCTGCCGGCGTGCCGACGGACTGCCCTTACGACCTCTCCGTCCCGAACGCGATGAGGCCCCTACGTGACCTTGGTTCGGGGCGCTGTGCTCCGTGTGTTCACTCCGCGGCAGTCCACTAGCGCGGGATGGTCCCTGCGCGGCTTCATTGTTTAGCCCCCACGGCGAAGGTCGGTAGATCTACCAGAGCTGGCCGGGTTCTCGCCGCCCCGATCGGGGGCGGCTGCTGGGTTGCGGTACTTCACTGCTGAACGCCTGGCGCTGGACTCGGCTCCGCGTGCGAGCAGGCTTACTTGCCTCGGATGGACAAAGCGTTGAAGCGGGCCCCGTGCGTCGGTCGCCGCTGCGGCGAGGGACGTGCCGGGGCCCGTTTCTGGTGATCGTTGATCAGGTGTTGCAGCCGGTTCCGGTGGTGGGGTTGGTGCAGCTGTTGTGGCCGGTTCCGCCGTTGTTGGTGTTGCTCCCGGAACCGCCGTTGAGAGCATCGTTGCCGGGTCCGCCATCGTTGGCGTCGTTATCGGCGCCGGCGGACAAGGAATCGTTGCCGTCACCGCCGATGAGGGTGTCGTTGCCGTTGCCGCCGATGAGGGAGTCGTTGCCGTTGGCGCCCTCGACGCGGTCGTTGCCGTCGCCGCCGGTGAGGGAGTCGTTGCCGTCACCACCGCAGATCAGGTCGTTGCCGCCGCGGCCGTCGACCACATCGTTCCCGGCGAGAGCGAAGATCACGTCGTCGCCGGGAGTGCCGGTCAGGACGTCGTTGCGGTTGGTGCCGGTGATGGTGGCCGTGGCGGTCGCGCAGGTCAGCGCCGGCGCCGGCACGACCCCGATCGCCACCCCGAACGGGAGGTCGCCGACGTGGACGGTGGCCACGACGGTGTTGGTGGCGGTGTTGATCACGGACACCGTGTCGGCGTTGGCGTTGGTGACGTAGGCGCGGGTGCCGTCCGGCGACACCGCCACCTCTCGAGGTGCATCGCCGACGGGGATGGTGGCGACGACCGTGTTCGTCGCCGTGTTGATCACGGACACCGTGTCGGCGTCGGCGTTGACGGCGTAGGCGCGGGTGCCGTCCCGCGACACCGCCACCCCCTGGGGCACATCGCCGACGGGGATGGTGGCGACGACCGTGTTCGTCGCCGTGTTGATCACGGACACCGTGTCGGCGTCGGAATTGGTGACGTAGACGCGGGTGCCGTCCGGCGACACCGCCACCCCGAACGGGAAGTCGCCGACGGGGATGGTGGCGACGACCGTGTCGGTGGCGGTGTTGATCACGGACACCGTGTTGGCGCTGAAGTTGGTGACGTAGGCGCGGGTGCCGTTCGGGGACACTGCCACCCCGAGGGGAGCATCGCCGACGGGGATGGTGGCGACGACCGTGTTGGTGGCGGTGTTGATCACGGACACCGTGTCGTCTCCGCCGTTGGTGACGTAGGCGCGGGTGCCGTCCGGCGACACCGCCACCCCCAGGGGCTCAAGGCCGACGGGGACGGTGGCGACGACCGTGTCGGTCGCGGTGTTGATCACGGACACCGTGGCATCGGCGCGGTTGGTGACGTAGGCGCGGGTGCCGTCCGGCGACACCGCCACTCCCCACGGGGTATCGCCGACGGGAACCGTGACCACCACCGCGTTCGTCGCTGTGTCAATCACCGACACCGTGGCATTTTGGAAGTTGGCGACGTAGGCGTAGGTGCCGGGCGGCACGGCCTGGGCGGGCTGTGGGGCCACCATGGGCAGGGCCAGGCCGGCCACCAGGACGAGACCTGCCACCAGCGCCCGCAGCAACCCACCCCGCCACGAGCGACGCACTCGAGGACCAGGCGGCGCCGACGACGGGAGGGCCTCCTGCGCGCCCACCCCCCTCACGGTTTGACAGATAGTCACAGCAATCCTCTCGACCGGACTGACAGAATTGGACGCATTATGACAGTTCGCCACATTCGGTATGGCGGGGACGCGCGACCGCCCCGACCATGGGCCGGGGCGGTCGCCTGGACGTTCGTGCGCCCCACCGGAGCCGGTCCCGGCGGGCCGGGGCCGACGCGTGGGCGAGCAGGACCGCGAGCAACTCTTCCGCTGGCACCGCGAGTTCGCCGCCGACGTCGGGGAAGACGTCACCATCGACGCCGACACCTGGGCCGGCACCCGCTTCGGCGACAAGCACTACACGTTCTGGGAGACCCCCGACGGCACCCCGGTCTCCATGGCGGGCATGACCTCGCCGGTCGGCGGCATGGTCCGGGTGGACCCCGTCTACACCCCGGCTCACCTGCGCGGTCGCGGCTACGCAGGCGCTGTGACGGTCGAGGTGACCCGAGCCGCCCTGGCCGCAGGCGCCAAGGAGGTCGCCCTGTACGCAAACCCGGCCAACGCCACCAGCAACGCCCTCTACCAGCGAATCGGATACGTCCCACTGACCGAATGGGCCGTGTACGACTTCGCCGCCGTACGGGCATAACGCAAGAGGCCCCCGGATCTCTCCGGGGGCCTCTCACCTGTGTGCACTCGGCAGGATTCGAACCTGCAACCTTCTGATCCGTAGGCGGGTGCAGCACCATCACGAACGGCTCGCCTGCCGGAATCTGTCGGCTCGTCCACCGATCACGGGTGTGCCGCGGTGCGCGGTTGTACGCCTCTGTTGATGTCAGCTATTGATGTCACGCAACATGCCCCGTTCGGGGGCGGCTGCTGGGTTGCGGTACTTCACTGCTGAACGCCTGCCATTGGACTCGGCTCCGCGTGCGAGCAGGCTTACTTGCCTCGGATGGACAAAGCGTTGAAGCGGGCCCCGTGCGTCGGTCGCCGCTGCGGCGAGGGACGTGCCGGGGCCCGTTTCTGGTGATCGTTGATCAGGTGTTGCAGCCGGTTCCGGTGGTGGGGTTGGTGCAGCTGTTGTGGCCGGTTCCGCCGTTGTTGGTGTTGCTCCCGGAACCGCCGTTGAGAGCATCGTTGCCGGGTCCGCCATCGTTGGCGTCGTTATCGGCGCCGGCGGACAAGGAATCGTTGCCGTCACCGCCGATGAGGGTGTCGTTGCCGTTGCCGCCGATGAGGGAGTCGTTGCCGTTGGCGCCCTCGACGCGGTCGTTGCCGTCGCCGCCGGTGAGGGAGTCGTTGCCGTCACCACCGCAGATCAGGTCGTTGCCGCCGCGGCCGTCGACCACATCGTTCCCGGCGAGAGCGAAGATCACGTCGTCGCCGGGAGTGCCGGTCAGGACGTCGTTGCGGTTGGTGCCGGTGATGGTGGCCGTGGCGGTCGCGCAGGTCGCCGGGGCCGGTTCGTAGGTGATGGTGACCTGCGCCGACCCGGTGGCGGGTCCGGAGGTACCGGCGGCGGGCATGAGGTTCGACCCGCCACCGCCACCACCAGGACCCAGCGTGCCAGCTGGGCCGATGCCGCTGCAGCCGCCGCCTCCGCCGCCTCCGAACCAGCCGCCGCCTCCGCCGCCTCCCCCGAAGCCGGTGCCGCCGGTGCCGGCGGCGCCGGCCGCACCGTCGGTGCCGGCGCTGCCTGGGTACATCAGGCAGGTGGCTCCGCCGGTGCCGCCGGTGGTCTGAGTACCTCCGCCACCGCCGACGCCGCCCTCCGGCCTGTCGCCGCCGTCGCCCCCGGTGTTGCCAGCGTCTCCGCCGGTGGCCTCCGGGTTGTTGTAAGGGGGGTCAAAGCCGTAACCGCCGCCGCCTCCGCCGCCCGCGACGATGAGGCGGGGGTCGGTGCCGGGGACGCCGGTCAGGACACAGCTGACGTTGGCCGAGCTGCAGGTGCGGACGTCGCTGGAACCGCCGCCGATGCCGCCCGGGTAGTTGGCGCTGGTGTCTCCGCCGCCGGTGTTGACGTTCACGAACAGGGTGTTGCCCGGGGTGGCGGTGACAGTGCCGGTGACGGTGGCGCCGTTCCCGCCTGTGCCACCGTTAGGCGCGTTTTGGCCTGCGGCGCCTGTGGCGGTGACGGTCAGTTGGGTGACGCCGGCCGGGACGGTGAAGGGCTGGTTGGCGCCGGCGTTGAAGGTGACGGTCGTCGGCGCCGCCGCGGCGGGCGTGGCCGTGGGCACCACCAGGGCCGCCGGCAGCGCCACCGTGGCGAGCAGGACCGCAGCACGCCTGGCAGCCGGGCGCCTCCGCTCACCCGCGGCTCCCGCGCCACGTCGAGGGAACATGGCATGTTGCAGGGTCGGTCTCACGATGGGGACTCCTCGACACAGAGCGCGGCACTCAGCACGTGCCACGGACGTCGGTTGGTGTTCAGGCCCCTGCCGGGACCGCCCGACGATCAAGCCACACGCACCCTGGGCGGCCGTACAGACACACCGTCATACCGCCCGCAATCCACCGACCAGACGCTCCCCGACCCCGAACGCACGCCGCTGGGTTGGAACAGTCGCCGATCGGACCCGCCCTTACCTGCGGTGGATCACCGCACTGCCGACGGCCTTGTCGTGTATGCCCTGGCGGTTCGAACTGAGGTTGATCGCGGACACGTTGGCGGCAAGGAATACCGGCACAGTCGTCACCACGAGGTTGATGATGTGCCGCAGGACTGCGGCTCCATAGCCGAGCCGTGCGCCGTCACTTGTGCGGACCACTTCCACACCGATCACACGCTTGCCCAAGGTGCCACCCCAGCGTGAGACGCACACCGGCGAGTAGCCCAGGACGAAGACACACGACCACGCGACGGCCGCAGTGAGCCAGATGGTTCCCGCCCGGTCGTCCGGGACGGCGAGGGCCTGGAGTATCCGGTCCAGCGCGAGAAGCGGGCCTAGGACGACGGCCATGGCGAGGGGAAGGTCGATGGCGACAGCGGCACAGCGTCGCATGAGGCCGCCTGGGGAACCCGGACGCGGGCGGGAGTCGACGGTTCCGCCCAGTGGTGGCAGAGGGCCGAGATCGTTGCCTGAGAACATCGACACGGGATTCTCCTGGTCGCTGGTGCGGAACGGCGGGCACTGTATCGCGTAGGTCGGCGTAGCGACTCTGGCCGGGAGCTGCTTTGGCGCGAGTGATCATGGCCCCGTAAGCCTCCGGCGCGTCGGGCAGTCTGTGGACCTGCCCGGTAAAGCACGACGTTGGGGCCATGATCTTCGAGGCTCGCGCCAAAGTGGCTGGCTAAAGTCGTGGAGCCGACCGCCCCAGCTACAGAGGGTGTCTCCCACTTCATGCCCGCAGCCGCGAGCGCGCCGCCGGGCGCGGCCAGCCGGGGCGGAGACAGGAGGCAGGCCGCGCCGCAGAGGCGGCGCGCGCCCGCGCTGTGCGCGGGCCTTGATGACGTAGGGAAAGTTCTACCGCGCCCGCGCCACCGACCAGGCCTCAAGAGCGTTGCGCCGACGCGCTCCTGCGTCAGGCGCCCCTGACCCTCAGATGGCTTGTGAGGTCGTGGAAGAGCAGCCTCATGCGACGCGGCCTGGGATCAGTCGGCTCGTGAATCCTTCAGCCCTGAGGCGTTCGAACGCCTCCATAACGGTATGTGGGATCTCTTGGCAGATCATGAACCCTTGCTCGGGATAGACCACGAGTCGCTGTTGCGCCCCGACGAGCATGTCGATGACGAGCCGCGCGTCTTGGATCGAGTCGACGTACTCCGCGAACGTCATGCGCGCAGAGGCGCTCACCCACGTCACGTCCGGCCAGATCTTGCACGCGGTGGCGTAGGCCCGCCGCTCCTCGTAGGGCTTGCTGACGAGGAGCGCCGATTCGACGGACACCCCTCGTTCTTCGCTCTGTAAGGCGCACCCAAGTACTACAGGCAGCCCCTTCCTTTGTCCTAAGTAGGAAGACGCTGCGTCACCTGCGTCACCCGGGCCGGAAAACGTCCGCTGGCCTGCGCCGACAGCGGTGACGCAGCCGGTGACGCACGGGTGACGCAGCCCCGATCTGCCGTGTCACCCAAACCCGCAGGTCAAAGCCCTAAATGACGCAGATGACGCGGTGACGCAGAAATCCAAGCTTCGGACACACACCGGTCCAGGACCCGCCCACAACTCCCCTTGGCAATGCCGAACTGCCCTGGAGGCACCCCGGATGAGCACCGCGATTGCCGCCCCGGTCGACCGACTCCTGTACAAGCCCGAGGAGGCGGCTGAAGCCCTCGCCATCGGCCGCTCCACCGTCTACGGGCTGATGGCCGAAGGCTCCCTGAAGTACATCAAGTTGGGCCGCACACGCCGTCTTCGACGTGCGGACATCGAGGCGTACGTCGAGAGCCTCGCCACGCTGCCCAACTGACCACAGCCCGCACCAAAGGCGCCCCGAGCACTCCGCTCGGGGCGCCTCTCGCATGGAGGAACAGATGAGCCCCCGCAAGTCGAACCTGGAATCCACCATCTACTTCGGCGATGACGGCTGGTGGCACGGCCGCGTCACCATGGGCGTCCTACCCGACGGGAGCCCCGACCGCCGGCACCGCATGGCCCGCACCCAACCGGCAGTGCGCCGCAAGGTCCGTGAACTGGAGAAGCTCCGTGACGAGGGTCGCGCGACCAAGGCGGGCCGTAAGCCCACGGTCGGACAGTGGATGGAGACCTACCTGACCGACATCGCAAGCCTGAAGCTCAAGCCCCGCTCGCTGGACGACTACTGGTCCAAGACCCGCAACGACATCATCCCCGGCGTCGGGAAGCACCGCATCGACAAGCTCGCCCCCGAGCATCTCGAGCAGATGTACCGGGCGATGCTCGATGCCGGGCGCGCCCCGTCGCACGTGGTCAAGGTGCACCGCATCCTGTCGCGGGCCCTGAAGATTGCCCACCGCCGGCGGATGATCGGCGAGAACGTCGCCACCCTGGTCGATCCGCCCAGCATCGACGAGACCGAGGCGAACCCGTTCACTCAGGAAGAGGCAAAGGCGTTCCTGGAAGCGGCGGCCAAGCGGCCCACGTTTATGCGGTGGATCGTCGGGGTCGGCATGGGGTTCCGGCAGGGCGAGACCCTGGGACTGCGGTGGCCGTACGTCGACCTTGAGGCGGAGCTGTTCCACCCTCGGTGGCAGTTGCAGCGGCTCACGTGGCGGCACGGTTGCGGTGACGCTCACGCCTGCGGAGCGCGCCTGCACCGCTTCGCGCCCTGCCCGCCGGACTGCGCCACGCACAAGGGATACAAGCGGGGCTGCCCGAAGCCGTGCACCAAGACGTGCGTCAAGCACGCGAGCATCTGCCCCGAGCGCAAGGGCGGAGGTCTGGCGTTCACTCGCCCCAAGACCAAGAAGAGCACGAACCCGGTGCCGATCCCGCCGGCGTTCATCCCCTATCTGCTCGCCCACAAGGCGCAGCAGGACGAACTACGGGTGGCGGCCGGCGAACTCTGGCAGGAGCACCAGGCCGTGTTCACCCACCCCGACGGACGCCCCATCGATCCGCGCGACGACTGGGGAGAGTTCAAGGAGCTACTGGCGGAGGCGGGCATCGGTGACCGCCGCCTCTACGACGGGAGCCGCCATACCGCCGGAACGATCCTGAACGAGCTGGGCGTGGACATGCCGACCATCATGGAAATCCTCCGACACACCCAGATCAGCCAGACACGGCGCTACGTGAAAGGCAGGTCACACCTCTCGAAGGACGCCATGCGCCGCATGGGAGACGCCTTCCTGCCCGCCCCGGAACAGACGGCTAGGCACGCGACTGAGACTAGAACTGAGACTGGGGACCGCCACGCGGCCCGTGCACGACGCCGCCGCCGTATCCAGTAAAAGGCAAAACCCCAGCTCAGACGATGTCTGAGCTGGGGTTTCCGATGGAGCCCCCTGTCGGATTCGAACCGACGACCTACGCATTACAAGTGCGTTGCTCTGGCCGGACTGAGCTAAGGAGGCAGCAGCCCGAGCAGTGTAACCAACGACGGGCGGCACCCCGTCGAATATTTCGTCGAAGGTCACTTCGCTCCGGCTACTGACAGACCCGACACCGGACAGGTACCGTCCAGAAACAGTTCACCCGTGTGGACTACACCACTGCGGCAACGGCTGCGGTGGATCACCACCTTTACTCGGATCGTCCGGCACGTTCCTGCCGGTGAAGGGGGCTTAACAGCCATGGCTACTGTTTCGTTCGACAAGGCGACCCGGATCTACCCGGGCTCCACCAAGCCGGCCGTCGACGGCCTGGAGATCGAGATCGAGGACGGCGAGTTCCTCGTCCTCGTCGGCCCGTCCGGCTGCGGCAAGTCGACCTCCCTGCGCATGCTCGCGGGTCTCGAGGACGTGAACGGCGGAGCGATCCGCATCGGCGACCGCGACGTGACCCACCTGCCGCCCAAGGACCGGGACATCGCCATGGTGTTCCAGAACTACGCGCTCTACCCGCACATGTCGGTCGCCGACAACATGGGCTTCGCCCTCAAGATCGCCGGCGTGAACAAGGCCGAGATCCGCCAGAAGGTCGAAGAGGCCGCGAAGATCCTCGACCTGTCCGAGTACCTGGACCGCAAGCCGAAGGCGCTCTCCGGCGGTCAGCGCCAGCGTGTGGCCATGGGTCGCGCCATCGTGCGTGAGCCGCAGGTCTTCCTCATGGACGAGCCGCTGTCGAACCTCGACGCCAAGCTCCGTGTGTCCACGCGTACGCAGATCGCGTCGCTGCAGCGCCGCCTCGGCATCACCACCGTCTACGTCACCCACGACCAGGTCGAGGCCATGACGATGGGTGACCGTGTGGCGGTCCTCAAGGACGGTCTGCTGCAGCAGGTCGACACCCCGCGCAACATGTACGACCGCCCGGCCAACCTCTTCGTCGCCGGCTTCATCGGCTCCCCCGCCATGAACCTGGTCGAGGTCCCGATCACCGACGGCGGCGTGAAGTTCGGCAACTCGGTCGTGCCGGTGAACCGCGAGGCGCTGAAGGCCGCCTCCGACGCCGGTGACCGCACCGTCACGGTCGGCGTCCGCCCGGAGCACTTCGACATCGTCGAGGCGGGCGGCGGCGAGGCCGCGAAGTCCCTCTCCAAGGACACCGAGGACGCCCCCGCCGGCCTCGCCGTCTCGGTGAACGTCGTCGAGGAACTCGGCGCCGACGGCTACGTCTACGGCACCGCGCAGGTCGGTGGCGAGGCCAAGGACCTCGTCGTCCGGGTCAACGGCCGCCAGGTCCCCGAAAAGGGCACCCAGCTCCACGTCGTGCCGCGTCCGGGCGAGACCCACGTCTTCTCCTCGTCGACCGGTGAGCGCCTCACCGACTGACACACCGCCTGTTCCGCTGTGGAGCCCCGCACTTCGGTGCGGGGCTCCCCGCGTTCCCGGCCGCTCCCCCACCCGAAACGCAGCCGGTGTTGTCGACAAATACCCCGGCACACCGGCCATTTCGACCCCGTACGTCAACACGCGGGAATCAAAACCGGATTGCCCATCCCTCGACCGAGTGACTAAATGTCGCCAAATCATCACCGACCGCTACGCTCACTCGCGTGACGCACTCCGCCAACTACACCCAGAAGCCGCGCCGAGGCCGGGGCCCCGCCCGCCGCGTCGGCCGCACCCTCGCTCTCGTCCTGCCGGTGATGCTGGTGCTCTCCGGCACACTCGCGGTCACCCGAGTGAACTGGTCCGGGAGTTCACCGGACTCGATCCTCACCGCTTCCTCGCAGAACGTCTCGGCGCGCGCCAAGTCGCGTGCCCCCCAGGACGTCCTGCGCGACAAGCTGCTGCTCGAACTCCAGGACAAGGACCCCGGTATCGCCCTCACCCACCTCCAGCAGGAGATGCACGAGCGGCCGTCCCTCGCCAAGCACTGCGTCAACATCGCCCGCGCCCTGGGCCGCGCCGCCGTGCAGGCCTACGGTCCCTCCCGCGCCCAGTCCTTCGCCCGCCCCGTCTGCGACACCGCGTTCGCGACGGGCGTCGCCACGGCAGCGCGCGGCTGACGCCCTCACGGCCGGCCGGGAAGGGGCCGACGTACAGTGCGGGCATGACGAGCGCCCAGGCCCAGGACCCGCACACGCACAGCCAGCACCACCCCACACAGGCCGTCGTCCTGGCCGGCGGCCAGGGCTCGCGCCTGCGGCCCTACACCGACGACCGGCCCAAGCCGATGGTCGAGATCCCCGGAACGGGGACCCCGATCATCGGCCATCAGCTTGCCTGGCTCGCCGAAGAGGGCGTGACGGACGCGGTCGTCTCCTGCGGGCATCTCGCCGAAGTGCTCCAGGAGTGGCTCGACGGCGCCGAACTCCCGCTGCGTGTGACCACGGTGGTCGAGAAGGAACCCCTCGGCCGTGGCGGCGGCCTCAAGTACGCCGCCGCGCACCTGCCGCACCCCGACCGCCCCTGGTACGCGACGAACGGCGACATCTGGACCCGGTTCTCGCTGCGCGAGATGGCGGACTTCCACGCCGAGCGCGACGCCACCGCCACCCTCGCCCTGGCCCGCCCCCGCATCCCGTGGGGCGCCGTGGAGACCGACGCGTTCGGCCACATCACGGACTTCATCGAGGCCCCGCCGTCCCCGTATCTGATCAACGCGGGTGTCTACGTCTTCTCCCCCGACTTCACGGGCCGGCTCCCGGACCGCGGTGACCACGAGCGCACCACGTTCCCGCGCCTGGCCCGCGCGAAGCGCCTGGCCGGCTTCCCCATCCCGCAGGGCGCGTACTGGAGGGCCATCGACACGGCGAAGGACCTCACCGAGGCCGCCAAGGAGCTGGCCGCGCTGGGGCGTTGAGCCCGCCGTTCCCAGTCTCCCGGTCTCCCGAAGTCCGAATGTCCGGATGTCCGGATGTCCGGTGTCCCGATACGGGAAGGGGCCCGCACACAAAGCGTGTGCGGGCCCCTTCAGGCTTCTACGGGGTGTGGTCAGCCGCCGAGTACTCCGCCGAGGAGACCCCCCGGCTCGTCCCCGCCGCCGCCACCGCCGGAACCACCCGACCCGCCGGTGCCACCACCAGTACCGGTGCCGCCGGCCGTGCCCGTGCCGCCGCTGGAGGCGGGCCCGCTGCTGGACGCCGGGGGCTGCTGGGCCGGCGGGGCCGACTGCGGGGGCGCCTGGCCGGTGCCCTGCGTCTGGCTGGGCTGGCCCGCGCCGCCGGCGGTACCCGCGGCCGGGGCGGATCCCGGCGTGCTCGCCGCGCCGGAGGGCTTCGCCGAAGTGGCGCCCTGCGTGGGCGCGTTGGACGCCGACGGGCTCTGCGAGCGGTGCTGCTTGCGACCGGGCTCCGACGGGAGCGGGGAGCCGGGCAGTTCGTTGCGCGGGGCCTCGCCGGGTCCCGGGGCGGTGACGCGGCCCGCCTCGCGCACGGCGCCGCCGAGCAGCGAGCCGATGAGCAGGGTCAGGCCGACGACCACGGTCGTCACGACGGTGCCGCGGCGCAGCACGTACCGCCGCAGCTCCCACAGTTCGGCGCGCGGGCCGAGCCGGCGCCAGGCGCCGCCCGCGAGACGTCCGTCGATGGAGTAGACGGGCGCGCCCGCGATGATCAGCGGGGACCAGGCGGCCAGGTAGATGATGTCGGGCGCGTCGTAGGCGGGCACCGTCTTCCAGCTGACGGTGACGATGAGGGCGGCCGAGAGCAGTACGCCGAAGACGGCCGCGACGCGCTGCCAGAGGCCGAGCACGGTGAGCACGCCGACGACGACCTGGAGGAAGGCGATGCACAGCCCGGCGCCGACGGGGTGCTGGAGGGCGAAGTCGCGCAGAGGTTCGGCGAGGGCCCACGGGTGCAGCGAGTTGAGCCACTTGACCATGGAGCCGCGGTCGCCGCCGTCGAAGTAGACGGGGTCGCAGAGCTTGCCCATGCCGGCGTACATGGAGATGAAGCCGAGGAAGACGCGCAGCGGGAGGAGGACGACGCCGAGGTTCATCCGGCGGCCGGGGTAGTACGCGTGCCGAACCGGGTCGGCACCGTGCCGCCGGGAGGCGTTGCTCCCGGCCCCGTCGTCGAACTCGTCGTCGCTGAACTCGCCGTCGTCGTACGGGGGTTCCACGTACGACGGCTCTTCGAAGGCGCTGCCGGACTGGCGCATCTGCGGGAGGAGGCGGGTGCCCTGCGCGGCGACCGTGGGCAGTTCGCCCGTGGCGTCGTCCCTGAGGTCGCTGTCGAGGTCGATGCGCGGGATGACCTGGGTGGCGCCGCCCTCCCCGCCCTCGAAGTCGTGCCGGGGCAGCGTGCCTTCGCCTGCTCTGCGGGCCGCCTGGAGGAGACCGGTGGCCCCGGGGTCGCCGGGCGCGGACCGGCCGCTCCAGACGACGGGGGCGCGGCGGCGCGCGGCGGCTGCGCCGACGACGGGGATGCGAGCGGTCTGGTCCAGCGAGCCCAGGTGCCGGCCGATGCGGGGAGACTGCGCCTGCTGCGCCCGGGGGAGCTGCACGCGGAAACTCGCGTGATTGACGACGACCTGCGCGGGATCGCACGGCACCTTCACCATGCTCAGCGCGGGACCGTCGTCGAATCCGGAATCGAATCCGGGGCCGAATCCGGGCGAGCGGTCCCCCGTAGGTGTGCGGGGTGTTCTGGTGTCCACACTCATCTAACCGAGTGATGTGTGTTTAGGACACTGCCTTGAGCGCGTGCAAATGTCCGGACCGCGTCAAGATCGCGGCCCGGACACCCGGTCAGGAACGGCGGCGGGCCGCCTCGTACAGGACGACGCCTGCCGCGACACCGGCGTTGAGGGATTCGGTGCCGCCCGGCATCGGGATCCGCACGCGGTAGTCGCAGGTCTCGCCGACGAGGCGGGACAGGCCCTTGCCCTCGCTGCCGACCACGATGACGACGGGCCCGCCGAGGGCTTCGAGGTCACCGACGGTGTGCTCGCCGTCGGCCGCGAGACCGACGATGGCGATGCCGGCCTTCTTGTAGCCCTCGAGAGCGCGCGTCAGGTTCGTGGCGCGGGCGACGGGCGTGCGGGCCGCGGCACCCGCGGACGTCTTCCAGGCACCGGCGGTCATGCCGGCCGCGCGCCGCTCCGGCACGACGACGCCGTGGCCGCCGAACGCGGAGACGGAACGCACGACGGCGCCCAGGTTCCTCGGGTCGGTGACGCCGTCGAGGGCGACGATCAGCGGGTCCTCACCCTGGTCGTACGCGCCGGCGGCGAGGTCCTCCGGGTGCGCGTACTCGTACGGCGGGACCTGGAGGACGAGGCCCTGGTGGTTGAGGCCGTTCGTCATGCGGTCCAGCTCGGGGCGGGGGGCCTCCATCAGGTGGATGCCGCCGCGCTCACCGGCGAGCTGGAGCGCCTCGCGCACCCGCTCGTCGTTGTCGATGAACTGCTGGACGTAGAGCATCGAGGCGGGCACGCCCTCGCGCAGCGCCTCGACGACGGAGTTGCGGCCGACGACCATCTCGGACGTGCCCTTGCCGCCGCGGCTCTTCAGCGTCGCGGGGCGACGGGTGGCCTGCTTGGCCTTGGCGCCCGCGATGCGGTTCTTCTTGTGTCCCTTGCGCGCCTCGGCGGGCGGCGTCGGACCCTTGCCTTCGAGTCCCCGGCGTCGCTGGCCGCCACTGCCGACCTGCGCGCCCTTCTTGCCGGACATGCGGCGGTTGTTCGCGGCCATGATCTACCTGTCTGTGTGATGCGTATGTGCGTACGTATATGAAGTGTGCCGCCCGGAGGCCCGAGCGGCACATTCGCGCAGGTCTAGCGCGGGCCGAGCGTCCAGCGCGGCCCGGTCGGGCTGTCCTCGATGACGAGCCCGGACTGGCCGAGCTGGTCGCGGATGGCGTCGGCGGTGGCCCAGTCCTTGCGGGCGCGGGCGGACTCGCGCTGCTCCAGGACCAGCCGTACGAGGGTGTCGACGGCCCCGTGCAGGTCCTCGCCGCGCTCGGTCTCGCCGGCCCAGTGCGGGTCGAGCGGGTCCAGGCCGAGGACGCCGAGCATCGCGCGGACCTCGGCGAGGCGGGCGACGGCGGCTTCCTTGTCGTCGGCGGCGAGGGCGCTGTTGCCCTGGCGGACGGTGGTGTGGATGATCGCGAGCGCCTGCGGCACGCCCAGGTCGTCGTCCATGGCCTCGGCGAAGGCGGGCGGCACCTCGTCGGCGGGGGCGACGACGCCCCCGGCCAGCTCGGTGACGCGCTGCACGAAGCCCTCGATCCGCGCGAACGCGGACTCGGCCTCGCGCAGGGCCTCCTCGCTGTACTCGATGGTCGAGCGGTAGTGCGGGGTGCCGAGGTAGTAGCGCAGCACGATCGGGCGCCAGTCCTTGACCATCTCGGACACGAGGACCGAGTTGCCCAGGGACTTCGACATCTTCTCGCCGCTCATGGTGACCCACGAGTTGTGCACCCAGTACTTGGCGAACTCGTCGCCGAAGGCCTTGGCCTGGGCGATCTCGTTCTCGTGGTGCGGGAAGATCAGGTCGATGCCGCCGCCGTGGATGTCGAAGGCGGAGCCCAGGTACTTGTGGGCCATCGCCGAGCACTCCAGGTGCC
Source organism: Streptomyces sp. NBC_01003 (assembly GCF_045162695.1). NCBI lineage: Bacteria > Bacillati > Actinomycetota > Actinomycetes > Kitasatosporales > Streptomycetaceae > Streptomyces > Streptomyces sp. NBC_01003. The sequence continues at coordinate 5,601,716 of NZ_CP108707.1, read as the reverse complement.
AGCCGGGCCGGCCGCGGCCCCACGGGGTCTCCCAGCTGGGCTCCCCGGGCTTGACGGCCTTCCACATGGCGAAGTCGCGCGGGTCGCGCTTGCCGGTCTCGCCGTCGCCGGAGGGCTGGCGCAGCTCGTCGAGGTCCTGGTTCGACAGCTCGAGGTAGCCGGGGAAGGAGCGCACGTCGAAGTAGACGTTCCCGTCCGCCTCGTAGGCGTGGCCGCGCTCGATGAGGCCGCGCATCATCTCGACCATCTCGGTGACATGACCGGTGGCGCGCGGCTCGTACGTGGGCGGCAGGCAGCCGAGGGCGGTGTAGCCGTCGTTGAACGCGCGCTCGTTCTCGTACCCGATCGACCACCAGGGCCTGCCCTGTTCGGCGGCCTTCTTGATGATCTTGTCGTCGATGTCGGTGACGTTCCGCACGAACGTCACTTCGTAGCCGCGGTACGTGAACCAGCGGCGCATGATGTCGAAGTTGAGGCCGGACCGGATGTGCCCGATGTGCGGAGCGGCCTGCACGGTCGCGCCACAGAGGTAGATCGAGACACAACCCGGTGTCAGCGGGACGAAGTCACGGATCTTCCGGGCGCTGGTGTCGTGCAGGCGAATAGTCACTCCTCCAGGGTAGTGGGCCCAAGGCAGTGCCCCGCGACCCCTTGGGGGCCACGGGGCACAACCGTGACGTTGTGACGGGTGTCAGGCCACCGTTCAGACCCGGCCGACGACCTTGCGGGGGGTGATCCGCACGACGACGCGCTCGGCGTCGTCCGCGGAGCGGGGGTTGAACTCCGCGTACTTCTTGCCCGTGTACTTGAGGGACAGCTCGTCGATGAGCTCCTGGCCGCCCTCGGTGGTGAGGTCGGCGCTGCCGCGGATCTCGGCGTACGCGTAGGGGTTGTCGGCGGGCTGCACGACGACGGTGACGCGGGGGTCGCGGCGCAGGTTCTTCTCCTTGCGCCGGTCGACGGTCGTGGAGAACAGCACGTCGTCCCCGTCCCGCTTCACCCAGACAGGCGACACCTGCGGGCTCCCGTCGGGCTGGATGGTGGCAACTGTGATGAAGACGGGGGTGTCGAGCAACGCCTTGAGTTCGTCGGACAGCTGGGCGGACATGGAACCTCACTCCTTGGGGGTGCCTGTACGAGTACCCGATACTGCGCCAACATCCGCGCCCGGAGCGGTATTTCAGCCCGTCCTGACGACCAGGGCCGTGGCGATCGCCGCGAGTCCGTCGCCGCGGCCGGGGAAACCCAGGCCGTCGGTGGTGGCGCCGGAGACGGAGACGGGGGCGCCGGCCGCGTCGGAGAGCACCTTCTGCGCCTCCTCGCGCCGCTTCCCGATCTTCGGCCGGGGGCCGATGACCTGGACGGCGACGTTGCCGATGGTGAAGCCCGCCTCGCGCACGATGCGGGCGGCCTCGGTGAGCAGGGTGAGCCCGGAGGCACCGGACCACTCGGGGCGGCCTGTGCCGAAGTGGGCGCCGAGGTCACCGAGCCCGGCGGCGGAGAACAGCGCGTTGCACGCGGCGTGCGCGACGACATCGGCGTCGGAGTGCCCGGCAAGGCCGGGGCCCTCGCCCTCCCACTTCAGTCCGGCGCACCACAGTTCGCGGCCCTCTTCGAAGGCGTGGATGTCGGTGCCGATGCCGACGAGGGGGACGACCGGCATCTCAGAACCCATCGTTGGCCCTCCTGCGGGCGAGTACGGCCTCGGCGAGCACGAGGTCGAGGGGGCGGGTGACCTTGAAGGCCTCCTCGTGCCCGGGCACGACGACGACCGGTTCGCCGAGCTGCTCGACCATGCTGGCGTCGTCCGTGACGTTGTCCGTGACGGTCTCGTGGGCGCGCACGAGCGTGGCGCGGTCGAACCCCTGCGGGGTCTGCACGGCGCGCAGCCGGGCCCGCTCGGGCGTCGCGACGACGAGCTCGGGTCCGCCGTCGGTGCGGGCCTCGACCTGCTTGACGGTGTCGGCGAGGGGCAGCGCGGGGACGACGGCGGGGGCGCCTTCGCGTACGGCTTCGATGACGCCGTCGACCGTGTCGACGGGCACCAGGGGGCGGGCCGCGTCGTGGACGAGGACGACGTCGATGCCGGGCGGCAGGGCGTCGAGGCCGAGCTTCACGGACTCCTGGCGGGTCTCGCCGCCGGGTACGACGACGAAGTCGGTCCGCTCGGGCAGCGCGTGGTCGGCGAGGAGGGTCTTCACCTCGGCTGCGGACGCCTCGTCGGGCGGGGCGACCACGACGACGAGGGAGACGGACCGCGAGGCGGCCATCGCCCGGACAGCGTGGATGAGCATCGGGGTGCCGTTGAGCGCGCGGAGTGCTTTGGGGGCGCCCGGACCGAGGCGTACGCCCCGGCCGGCGGCCGGAATCACGGCCGCGGTGCGCGAGGGCCGCGTTTCGTCAGACATCGCTTCCGTTCAGGTTTGTGTGCTCGACCGAGGTGGGTATGGCCAACACCAGTGCCGGGCGCGACGCCTTGACCGGACCCCTTCCGTGACATCCGGTCGAGCCAGCTGCCCGGGCCCGGCACACCAGCTGAGTCAAGCGGGTAGGCACCACGAGTAGGCACAGAGTGCGGGTACGAACATGCCGCAGCGCCCGGCGACACCATCAGGGGGTCAGCGGGCACCGCGGCATTATTCATGCGCCTGGGCTTTCACCCGGGACTTCTTGTCGCAGCCGCGTGCCGGTCAGGGCACGCGTCAGGACGCGAGAACCTCGTCGAGCAGGGCCTCGGCCTTGTCCTCGTTCGTGTTCTCAGCGAGCGCGAGCTCGCTCACCAGGATCTGCCGTGCCTTGGCGAGCATGCGCTTCTCACCTGCGGACAGTCCGCGCTCACGCTCCCGACGCCACAGGTCACGGACGACTTCCGCGACCTTGATGACATCGCCGGAGGCGAGCTTCTCGAGATTTGCCTTGTAGCGGCGCGACCAGTTCGTGGGCTCTTCGGCGTACGGCGCGCGAAGCACCTCGAAGACCCGGTCGAGACCGTCCTGACCGACCACATCACGTACGCCGACGAACTCCGCATTGTCCGCTGGCACACGCACCGTCAGGTCACCCTGCGCGACCTTCAGCACCAAGTAGGTCTTGTCCACGCCTTTGATCTGGCGAGTTTCGATAGCCTCGATCAGCGCGGCCCCGTGATGGGGATAGACCACGGTGTCGCCAACCTTGAACGTCATGTGACAGGTACCCCTTCCGTGGCTATCCAGGGTAACACGGAAACGGCGTCTTCTGAATGGCGTTTTCGCAGGTCAGGGCATATCTCGGGGCTTGACAACAACAACCGGAACGTGCTGCGGAGGGCTTGCGGAAGGGGGTATTCGCAGGTCGGAGCGGCTCTCCGGCGGAGACGAAACGCGCACCGTACACCTACCTGGAGGCGTCCGCAGGGGGTGGAACATCCCGTTTCGCGCGGTTCGAAGCGCTGCACTTCCGCTACTCCGTTCGGTGAGCCGGAGGCGCGTGCGACCCGAATCCGGAATTGATCACCGTGAGGGGTGATCAATTTTCCGTACCGCCATGCATTCCTTACCGGAAATCCGCAGGTGCTCTCCCGGGACACTTATGCGAATGGTGAACGGGAGGCCAATGCGGCCCGTCATGTCAGGTGAGGTGAGAGGGGCCGAGGGGGGGCCGGCGGGGTGTGATCGCGGGCGGGGCCGGAGGTACTCGGCCCGGTCGGAGCGGAGGATCGGCCGGGGCCGGGATCCATCCGAAACTCCCTAGGGGCGGGTCGGGTGCAGCGGCGCGCGAACGGCTCGGTAACCTGAGCCCGCTGACAGACCCTTAGGGCGGCTTTACACCCGTCCAGGCGTCCAGACCCTTACCGCCCACGTTCTAGGAGTTGCCGCCGCCGTGAGCAGCAGCCTTCGACGCGGCACCCTCGCCGCCGCCGTCCTCGCGTTCTCGATCGCCTCGCTCGCCGCGTGCGGCGCCGGAAACAACGCCCAGACGTTGGGGGTCAAGCCGGACAACGCGGAGACCTCCGTCGGGGACATCCGGATCCAGAACGCCACCGTGATCACGCAGCCCGACCTGAAGTCCACGGGTCCGGCCGTCGTGACCGCGACGCTCTTCAACAATGGCTCCAAGGCCCAGACCCTCGACTCGATCGTGCTCGACGGCGTCGACAAGAAGGCCGAGTTGTCGGCCGCCGACGGCAAGAAGACCGTGACGATCCCGGCCGGCGGCTCCCTCGTGCTCGGCGGCAAGGACAACGCTTCCGCGCAGCTGCCCAACAGCCGCACCGCCGACCTCGACGGTGACGTGCGGGCGCTGACCTTCACGTTCAGCACCACGGGCGCCGTCAAGATCCAGTCGTTCGTCGTGCCGGCCGAGAGCTACTTCAAGAAGTGGGGGCCGAGCGAGATCCCGGCCGTGCCGAGCTCGGAGCCGTCGGAGTCCGCGTCCGGCTCCGCGACGCCCTCCGGGTCGGCCACCCCGTCCGGCTCCGCCTCGCCGTCCGAGTCGGCCTCGGGCAGCGCCGCCGCCGGGCAGTAATCACGTACGTACGCAACGCCGAAGGGCGGGACCCCCGGTGGGGATCCCGCCCTTCGGCGTTCCGCGGCTGGGCCACCGCCGTGACCCGGCGGTTTACGGCTCGAACTTGTAACCCAGGCCGCGCACCGTCACCAGGTAGCGCGGGGCTCCCGGGTCCGGCTCGATCTTCGCTCGCAGGCGCTTGACGTGGACGTCGAGGGTCTTGGTGTCGCCCACGTAGTCCGCGCCCCACACGCGGTCGATCAGCTGCATGCGGGTCAGGACGCGGCCCGCGTTGCGCAGGAGCATCTCCAGGAGGTCGAACTCCTTGAGGGGCAGGTCGACCTTGGAGCCGGAGACCGTGACGACGTGGCGGTCCACGTCCATGCGGACCGGGCCGGCCTCCAGGGCCTGCGGGGTGACCTCCTCGGGCTCGCCCCGGCGGCGCAGGACCGCGCGGATACGGGCGACCAGCTCGCGGGACGAGAAGGGCTTGGTGACGTAGTCGTCGGCTCCTATCTCGAGGCCCACGACCTTGTCGATCTCGCTGTCCTTGGCCGTCACCATGATGACCGGGACGTTGGATCGGCCGCGCAGCTGGCGGCAGACCTCGGTGCCGGGCAGGCCCGGCAGCATCAGGTCGAGCAGGACGAGGTCGGCGCCGTTGCGCTCGAACTCGTCGAGACCGTCGGGGCCGGTGGCCGCGATGGCGACCTCGAAACCCTCCTTGCGGAGCATGTACGACAGGGCGTCGGAGAAGGATTCCTCGTCCTCGACGACGAGCACTCGGGTCACGGAAGGACCTCCGGGGCGGCAGGAATGGGATCGTATGCGGTTGTCTCGTCGGGCCCGTCGGCGTCGTTGCCGACGTGGTGTCCGTATGCGTCGCCGCCTACGTGTCCTGGGCCGCGGTCGCGGGTCGCGCCTGCCTCCGGCAGCCGCAGGGTGAACGTGGAGCCCTGGCCTTCGGAGCTCCACACAGTGACTTCCCCGCCGTGCGAGGCAGCCACATGCTTGACGATGGCGAGGCCGAGGCCGGTGCCGCCGGTGGCCCGTGAGCGGGCCGGGTCGACTCGGTAGAAGCGCTCGAAGATGCGTTCCTTGTCCTTGTCGGAGATGCCGAGGCCCTGGTCGGTGACCGCCACCTCTATGAGGTCTCCGCCGGGTGCGGTGACCCGGCGCGCGGCTATGCCCACGCGGGTTCGGGCCGGACTGTAGTTGACGGCGTTCTCGACGAGATTGCCGAGAGCCGCGGCGAGCTGGCCGCGGTTGCCCCAGATCTGGAGGTCCGCGGTGCCTCCCGCGGCCATGGTGATCTGCTTCGTGCCGGCCTGGTGGCGACAGCGGTCGATCGCCTCGGCGACGAGTTCGTCGACGCGGACCGGCTCGGCGTCCTCCAGCGGGTCGTCGTTCTGCACCCTGGACAGGTCGATGAGCTCCTGGACCAGGTTCGTCAGGCGGGTCGCCTCGATCTGCATCCTGCCTGCGAAGCGCTCCACCGCCTCCGGGTCGTCCGACGCGTCCATGACCGCCTCGGAGAGGAGGCTGAGCGCGCCGACCGGGGTCTTCAGCTCGTGGCTCACGTTCGCCACGAAGTCGCGGCGGACCGCCTCGATGCGGCGGGCCTCCGTCAGGTCCTCCACGAGGAGCAGGACCAGGCGGGAGCCGAGGGGGGCCACACGCGCGGAGACCGCGAGGGCGTCCCCGCGCCCGGTGCCGCGGCGGGGCAGGTCGAGCTCGACCTGTCGTATCTCCCCGTCACGGCGGGTGTCCCTGGCCATGAGGAGCATCGGCTCCACGGCCAGCTTGCCGCCTCTGACCAGGCCGAGGGCGTACGCCGCCGAGCTGGCCTTGACCACGCTGTCCGCCTCGTCGAGGACGACGGCGGAGGAGCGCAGTACGGAGAGGACGGTGTCGACGCCGGGCGGAAGGACCGGGTCCGTGTGCAGGGAAGTACGGGTGGGGCGTTTCTGGTCGCGTTCGCTCCAGCGAAACGCCAGCATGGCGATCACGCCGGTGCACACCCCGGCGATCGCTGCCGCTGCGGCGACCGCCGCGTTCACGTCCATGCCTCCAGGTTATGCGCCCTGTCAGCACTGCCCACAGCCGTCCGAGTGGTAGCTCGAACACTCGTCGCCCAGAGTTCACCTTGGATACAGAGGTGATTCATTTGGGGTGACGGAAACGGACGCGTACAGGGCCGAACGTGGGAGCGTGGGGCACAGCAGCCCCGCAGTGAGTGAGAGGGACAGTTGTATGCGTGACGCGTACCACGAGGAACTTGACTCGATCGGCGAGGGCCTGGTCGAGATGGCCCGCCTTGTCGGGTCGGCGATCGGGCGCGCCACCACGGCCATGCTCGACGCCGACCTGAAGCTGGCCGAGAGTGTCATCGCGGGGGATCAGAAGGTCGACGATCTCCAGCATGACCTGGAGGCGCGGGCGATAGCCCTGCTCGCGCGCCAGCAGCCCGTCGCCACGGATCTGCGGATCGTCGTGACCTCGCTGCGGATGAGCGCGGACCTGGAGCGCAGCGGTGACCTGGCGCAGCACGTCGCCAAGCTCGCCCGGCTGCGGTTCCCGGACAAGGCCGTTCCGCACGACCTGCACGCGACCGTCCTGGAGATGGGGCAGCTGGCGCAGCGGCTCATGGCGAAGTCCGCCGAGGTCATCATCACCAAGGACGTCGATCTCGCGCTCCAGCTGGAGCAGGACGACGACGAGATGGACCTGCTGCACCGGACGCTGTTCCAGCACCTGATGGACGACCGGTGGAAGCACGGCATCGAGACGGCCGTGGACGTGACCCTGCTGGGCCGTTACTACGAGCGCTTCGCCGATCACGCGGTCTCCGTGGCCAAGCGTGTGGTGTATCTCGTGACCGGTGAGCACGCCGACGAGATCCAGGCGCCTCAGCCGCAGCCTGTCGACGGCAGCTGAGCCGGGCCCCTCTCGGGGGGCCTGTCTGCCGGGGGCCCCGCACCTGTCTGGTGCGGGGCCCCCGGCATGTTCCGTCGTGTCAGCCCGAGCAGCCGCCGCACTGGCACGGCGCGCCCGACTGGCAGCCACAGCCGCAGCCCGAGCCGCAGCCGCAGGCGCCTAGCAGGACCAGCCGGTGCGGCTGCGGGACTTCCGTGGGCTGCTCTGCGATGGCTTCGGGGGTGGGGGACTCGGCCATGGTGTTCCCTCCTCAGGGCGAACTGCCTGTCTCCCAGTTCATGCCCAGCCCGGCGGGCGCGTCAACGGCGCACGCGCGCGCGGTCGTTCGCCGCGCCGGCCACTGCGTGACCGATGGTGCCGATGAGGAGCAGGGCGACGACCGTGCCCAGCGTGAATGCCTCGAACGCCGTCCGTGACACCCCCCACGTGCCGTGGAAGTCGTACCTAATCCCGAGCAGCGCCTCCAGCGTGCCCGGGAACAGGGCCGTCCATGAGCCGGTCAGGATCCACGCGTAGACCAGCGTCGCGCAGATCATGAACCCCTTCGTCCCGAACGGGACCTGGTAGGGGCGAGGTACGTCCCGGTGGCGCAGCCGCAGGACCGCCAGGGCCGGGATCACCGTCAGGTACGAGAGCAGCAGCGTCGTCACCGCGACGGTCAGGACGACCGAGAACACCGCCGCCGCGTCGCCGTCCGCGAGCCGCATCGCCGCCACCATGAACACCGTCGCGATCGCCCCCGACAGCAGGTTCGTGCGCACCGGTGTGCCCAGCGTGGGGTGGAACGCGCCCAGCTTGCGGCTGAAGAACCCGCCGTCCGCCGCCGCCATCGCCTGCATCCGGTCGCTCACGATCATCCATGCGCTGCCCTGGGTGAGGAGCGCGAAGACGAAGAGGAGCGCGGTCGCCTTCAGGAGTGCGCCGCTTGCGCCTCCGTAGATCGTGAAGATGGTCTGCGCGCCCTCCATGAAGCCGCCGATGCCGGTCACCTTCCCGGGCGGGACCACGGAGAGGATCGCCAGTACGGGGAGCAGATAGCAGGCCGCCGCGATCGCCGCGGAGCGGCCGAGGGCTGTGGGGACGTCGCGTTGCGGGTTGTGCATCTCCTCGCCCGCGGCGTTCGGGGCCTCGAAACCCACGTACGCGAAGAGGAGCACCGGGACCAGGGCCAGGAAGCCCGCCGTGGTGGGGCTGAAGGTAGTGGCGGCTGTGGTGTCGTCCGCCGTTCCTGTCAGGCCCTGGAAGCCGTGTGCCATGCCGTACGCCACTGCCGTCGCCGTGAACACGGTGAGCGCGAGGACCTTGGCCGCCGCGCCCGCCGTGGTGATCCATTTGCCTTTGCGCAGCGAGACCACTGCCGTGAGGATCGCCGTCCAGATGAACACCGTCTTGAACGCGTAGTCCGCGAACGTGCCCTGGCCCAGGCGGAACACGAAGCCGTCCCACGTCTGTGCCGCGATGAAGACGAGCGAGCCGCCCAGCCAGATCGGGTTCGTCACCCAGTAGAAGAGCGTCGTGACCGCCGCCGTCAGCCGGCCGAACGCCAGTTTCACCCAGACGTAGGGGCCGCCCTCCTGGGGGAAGGCCGCGCCCGTCTCCGCGAAGAGCAGCGCGTACGGGACGAGGAACGCGACCGCGATGACCGCCGTCCACGTCACCGCCTCTCCGCCGCCCGTCGCGATCTGGCCCACCGTGTCGAAGGAGATCACCGCCGCCACGGCCATCGCCGTGATGTCGAAGCGGCGGAGGCTTCTGTGGAGGTTGGGGGTGGGGGTGGTTTCTTCGCCGGTGGACTCCGCGGCGGCGGATTCCACGGCGGCGGATTCCACGGCGGCGGTGCTTGGTGGTGGTGCTGCTTGTTCTTTGTGGTCGGGCACGTCTGTGTCCTCGGGGCTGGGGACGGGTGGGACCGTGCGGGTGGCTGTGGGGCGCGACTGATGCACTCGGTGCGGGGGCCCGGGGGCTACTTGGTGATCTCGCCCGTCGGTGTCGTGCGTTCGAGGACCGAGCGCATCGCCGTGGCCGCCTCCTTCGCCTCCTGCTCCGTCATGATCAGCGGCGGGGACAGGACCAGGCTGTGGGCCGAGTCGCGGACGATGACGCCCGTCTCCTTGCGGATCACGTCGTGCGGCATGCGGGCCGGGTTCAGGGGGAGGGGGGTGCGGGTCTCGCGGTCGGCCACCAGCTCGACCGCCAGCATCATGCCCACCGAGCGGATCTCCCCCACGATCGGCAAGTCACCCAGCTCATCGGTGAGTTGGGTGTGGAGGTGTTCGCCCATCGTGATCGCTCGGGGCAGGAGGTTCTCCCGTTCGATGATGTCCAGGTTCGCGAGGGCCACCGCCGCCGCCACCGGGTGGCCGTTGTACGTGTAGCCCATCGGGAAGCCGTGGTCCTGGAGCAGCACCTCCGTCACCCCGTCGGAGACGAGCAGGGCACCGAGCGGGGTGTAGCCCGACGTGATGCCCTTCGCCGTGGTGATGATGTCCGGCTTCACGTCGAAGTGCTGGGCCGCGAACCATTCGCCCACGCGGCCGTACGCCGTCACCACCTCGTCGAAGACGAGGAGGATGCCGTGGCGGTCGAGGACCTCGCGCACGCGCGGCCAGTAGTCCGCCGGCGGGACCAGCATGCCGCCCACGCCCATGATGGGTTCGCCGATCATCGCCGCGATGTTGGAGGCCCCGATCTCCGCGATGCGGCCCTCCAGTTCGGCGATCAGGAAGTCCGTGGGGTCGGCGTTGCCGTAGAGCTCCGTGCGGTACGGCCACGGCGGCGTCAGGTGGCTGACGTGCGGCATCATCGGGGCGAAGCCCTCGTGGTAGACCGGGAATCCGGTGGCCGAGCCGCCTCCGTAGCCGATGCCGTGGTACGCCTTGTCGCGGGCCAGGATCCAGGTGCGGGAGCCCTCACCCCTGCGGTGGTGGTAGTAGCGGGCCATCTTGATGGCCGCCTCGTTGCCCTCCGAGCCGCCCGACGTGAAGTAGACGTGGTTGAGGTTGTCGGGGGCCAGCGTGCTGAGGCGTTCGGCCAGCTGGATCGCCTTGTCGTTCGAGAACTCCCAGAAGCTCGTGAAGTATTCGAGCTGCTGCATCTGCGCGTGCGCCACGTCCGCGATCTCCTTGCGGCCGTGGCCGACCTGGGCGAGCCAGAGCCCGCCCGTCGCGTCGAGGTAGCTGCGGCCCTCCGCGTCGGTGAGGCGGCAGCCCTTGCCCTCCGTCATCACCACACGTTCCTCGGCGGTACCGGGGAGGTAGGGGTGGATGATGTGCGCCCGGTCCATGGCGGCAAGCTGCTGTGCGGGGGTGAGGGTCATGGTGTTCGTCCCTTCGGGAGAGGGTGGGAAGTTGTCCGGGCGGTCTCGGTCGGGCCCGGCTACGCGTACGTGATCCACGTCGTCTTCAGGCCCGTGTACTTGTCGAGCGAGTGGAGCGACAGGTCCCTGCCGTGGCCCGACTGCTTGAAGCCGCCGAACGGCGTCAGCGGGCTCAGCGCGTCGACCGTGTTCACCGAGACCGTCCCTGCGTGCAGGGCGTCCGAGACGCGGTGGGCGCGGGCCAGGTCCCTCGTCCACAGCGAGGCCGCCAGGCCGTACGGGGAGTCGTTGGCGGTGCGTATCGCCTCCTCCTCCGCGGTGAAGGCGTGGACCGTCAGGACCGGGCCGAAGAGTTCCTCGCGGGCCAGGGGCGCATCGGGGTGCAGGCCGGTGACGATCGTGGGGGTGAGGTAGGCGCCGTCGCGCGTGCCGCCCGTGATCACCTTGCCGCCCGATGCCTCGACCGCCGCGAGGACCCGGGTCGCCTGGGCCTCGTCGACCAGCGGGCCGAGGTTCGTGCCGGGGTCCAGGGGGTCGCCCGGTACGAAGCGTGCCGCGTGCTCCGCGACGCGGGCCGTGAAGTCGTCGGCGATCGAACTCTCCACCAGAAGGCGGGTGTTGGCCGAGCAGACCTGGCCCGCGTTGTACGCGAATCCCCAGGCCGCGCGCTCTGCCGCCGCGTCCAGGTCCGCGTCCGCGAAGACCACGTTCGGGCTCTTGCCGCCCGCCTCCGGCCAGACCTGCTTCATGTTCGACTCGGCGGAGTAGGAGAGGAAGCGGCGGGCGACCTCCGTCGAGCCCGTGAAGACCAGCGTGTCGACGTCCTTGTGCAGGCCGAGGGCCCGGCCCGCGGTGTCACCCGTGCCGGGGACGACGTTCAGTACGCCATCGGGCAGTCCTGCCTCCGCTGCCAGTTCGGCCAGGCGCAGCGCCGACAGCGGGGACTGCTCCGCCGGTTTGAGTACGACGCTGTTGCCTGCCGCGAGGGCCGGCGCCAGCTTCCAGCTCGCCAGGTCCAGCGGGAAGTTCCACGGGACCACGGCGCCCACCACGCCCAGCGGAGTACGGCGGACCGTCGCCAGGCTGCCCGGGGGCGTCGGCGCGATCTCGTCGTACAGCTTGTCCGCGGCCTCCGCGTACCAGGCGAAGACGCCGGCCGCGCCGGGCACGTCCGTGCCGTAGGACTCGGCGATCGGCTTGCCCATGTCGAGGGTGTCGAGGAGGGCCAGCTCCTCGGCGTTGGCGGTGATCAGGTCGGCGAGCCTGAGCAGGACGCGCTTGCGGGCCGCCGGGTCGGTGCGGGACCAGCGGCCGTCCTCGAAGGAGGCGCGGGCCGCGCGGACCGCCGCGTCGATCTCGGGCGCTTCGCCGCGCGTGACGTGCGCGGTGACCTTGCCGGTGGCCGGGTTGGTGGTGGGGAAGGTGGCTCGGGTTTGCGACTCGGTCCATGTGCCGTTGATGAACGCCCTGGTACGTGGCGTCAGTTCGGCTGCTCGGCGCTGCCAGTCTGCGTAGGTGTTCATACGGCGGCTCCCCTCTATTTCTTTGAGATCGGATTCAAACAATGGGATGCCGGGTCGTCAATGCCCTGAACGCAAGGAACTTGATTTATTTGAACCGAGTAACAGAGAATTAACCCATGGGGAACAAGCCTGGGAGACCGAAGAACCAGACGGCGCGCCGCGAGGCCCTCGTCGACGCGGCGGGGCGCGCCATCGCCGATCGGGGCCTGGAGGGGCTGCGCATCAAGGACATCGCCGCCGAGGCGGGGATGTCGGCGGGGTCTGTTCTGTACTACTACCCGGAGATGGGCGAGCTGGTCCTGGAGGTGCACCGGGGCGCCGTGGAGCGCTATCTCGCCGCCCGGCAGGGGGCCGTGGACGGGGCGACCGGGGCCGCCGCACGGCTGCGGGCTCTCGTGGGGAGCGGGCTGCCGGGCGGCTCGGGGGACGCCGTCCACGGACTGCTCTTCGAGCTGCACCGGCGCGCCGACCGCAGCTCCGGGCACGCGACCCTGATGGCGTCGCTCTTCGCGCGCGAGGTCGCCCTGTACGCGACCGTGCTCGAAGTCGGCGCGGCAGTCGGCGAGTTCACGCTCACGGAGCCCGTCGCCGACCTCGCGCGCAACCTCGTCGCGCTGGAGGACGGCTACGGGCTGCACATCGTCAGCCGCAACGCCGAGCTGACGCCGGACGTCGCCCGGCGCCTGCTCCTCGGCTACGCGCGGACGGTCACCGGCTGCCCGGAGCTGTGAGCCGGGCCCTCTCGCCGTCGTCGCCCGCGAGGGCCACCGCGGTGAGCGCCATGCCGAGCGCGCCGTCGAGGACCGCCCGGTCCGCGTCCGGGGTGACGCACGCCGCCGCGAACTCCTTCTGGTGGTTGACCGCGGGCAGCGAGTTGATGCCCAGGTAGGGGTGGATGGCGGGCAGGACGCGGGAGACGTTGCCCATGTCCGTGGAGGCGCGGTTCATCCGGGCCGCCGGGGATCCGGAGCTGTCGAACGTACGGCCAAGGGATTCGGCCGCCCGGCGGTAGGCGGCCAGCATCGCGGCGTCGTTGCGGAACTCCGAGTACGGGCGGGACTCCGGCTCGATCTCCAGGTCGCAGGCCGAGGCGAGCGCGCCGGCCTCGAAGCACCTCTCGACGCGCGGCTGGAGCGCGGACAGTTCCTCAAGGCTGCCCGCGCGCACGTACCAGCGGCCCTCGGTCAGCTCCGGGATCGCGTTCGGGGCCTCCCCGCCGCGCGTCACCATGCCGTGCACGCGCGTCGTGGAGGGGAGCTGCTGGCGCAGGAGGCCGATGGCGACCTGGGCGACCGTGAATGCGTCCGCCGCGTTGCGGCCCTGCTCCGGGTAGGCCGCCGCGTGCGCCGCCTTGCCGTGGAAGCGGACCTTGAGGTGCGCGACCGCGTACGGGTCGGCCTCGGCGACGTCCGCGGGCCCCGGGTGCACCATCATCGCCGCGTGCACCCCGTCGAAGGCGCCGCGCTCCAGCATGAGGATCTTGCCGCCGCCGCCCTCCTCGGCCGGGGTGCCGAAGACGGTGACCTTGAGGCCCAACTCGTCGGCCAGCGAAGCGAGTCCGGCCGCCGCGCCCACCGCCGCCGCCGCGATGACGTTGTGCCCGCAGGCGTGGCCGAGGCCGGGCAGCGCGTCGTACTCGGCGCAGATCGCGAGGTGGAGCGGGCCGCTGCCGACGGTGGCGGTGAAGGCGGTGGGCAGGCCCGCGGTGCCGGTCACGACGTCGTAGCCGAGGTCGTCGAGGGCGTACGCGGTCCAGCGCGCCGCCTTCTCCTCCTCCCACGCCACCTCGGGGTTCGCGTGGATGCGGTGGCTCAGGGCGAGGAGTTCGGGTGCCGCCTTCGCGACCGCCTCGCGCACGGGCCTCACTCGTCCCCCGGCACGCCGTAGTTCGGCGCCGCGTCCGGGGCGAGGGCCCGCTGCACGTACGCCTCCTGCTGCGGCTCCCACAGTTTCCACAGGTGCGCGAGCTCGGCGATCGGGTCGCCCTCGGTCCAGTCGACGCGCAGGTCCGTCACCGGCCACTGCTGTACGTCGACGACGAGGAGTCCGGCCGAGTGGACGGGTCCCGCCTCGCCGCCCGCCGCCGCGCCCGCCGTGAGGGCGTCGACGAGGCGGCGGGCGAGCGGAGCCTCGGGGTCCGCGCCCGTGAAGGCGTCGAGTACCGCCCGGGGGACGCCGGGGCCCGACAGGAGGTTCCCCGCGGCCACGGCGTCGGGGCCGACCGCCTCCGCGTACGTGCCGAGGGTCCGCGCGCCCGAGAAGGCCGCGCCGGGACCGGAGGCGCCGACGGCCGTCAACTGACGCCATTCGGAGTGGGGTTGGGCCGCCACTTCACGCACAGCCGTCTTTGCGGGCACCCCGGATTCCAGGAGGTCGAGCAGGCGGGCGCCGAGGCGCGGGTCGGTGACGTTCTGCGAGCAGACCGCACCCACTCCGGGCCGTACATGCGCGCAGCGCGCGGCGACGGCCGGCGAGGACGAGGTGACGGCCACCCCGAACCGGCCCGTGCGCGGACACCGCGCGGCGATCGAGAACGTCATCGGCGCTCCTTCGGGATGACGGCCGTCGCGTCGATCTCGACGAGCCACTCCGGGCGGGCCAGCGCCGACACGACCAGGCCCGTGGAGACGTAGTGGACGCCCTTCAGCCGGCGGCCCATGACGCGGTAGACGGGCTCGCGGAAGCGGATGTCCGTCAGATAGACGGTGATCTTGACAATGTCCTCCAGGCGGCTGCCGGACTCCTCCAGGAGGATCGCGATGTTCGCCATGGCCTTCTCGGCCTGGGCGGCGACATCCCCGACGCCGACGTTCTCGCGCGTGTCGAGATCCTGGCCGATCTGGCCGCGCAGATAGACGGTGCCGTCGGCGACGACCGCCTGCGCGAGGTCGTTGGACAGGTCCTGCTCGGGGTACGTGTCCGCCGTGTTGAAGGGGCGGATGCGCTGGTGGGTCGTCACTTGGCCGTCCTCCCGAGCGTGCCGAGGACGTTGTCGCTGAGCCCGGCCGCGTCCTTCACCAGGTCGAGCGGGCCCTCCCAGTCGAAGTTGCGGTACACCGCGCCGAGGTGCGCGAACGGCGGGGACTGCGCGAAGAGCTGGAACGTCAGACGGTGGCCCGCGTAGTCCGAGTTGAGCAGGTCACGGGCGTACGCGAGGAGCTTGCGGCGGTCCTCGGCGACCCAGTGCTCGTTGATCGAGTAGAACTTGTCGAGCCACGGCTTGGTGTCCGGGTGGTCGAAGGACGCCTTGTCGGGCGTGATGCAGATCTGGCCGCCGCACAGCTCGCGCGCGATGTGCATCATCTCGTGCAGCTGCGAGCAGGCCAGGACGCGGCCGGTGTACAGGAGCGACTGGTTCGGCATGAGGAGCCCGCCGGGGCTGGGCTCCGCCATCGCGATGGACGCGGTCAGGTGCGCGTTGATGCCCTCGCGGTAGCAGGCCAGCGTCGCGAGCTTCTCCTGCACGGCCTGCTGCTTCTCCAGGCCGGTCTGCTTCACGTTCCACAGCGCGGCGCCGATCATCAGGTCCGCGAGCCGCAGATTGCGCTGCGTGAACGCGAACGCGCTGTAGCGGTGGAGCGTGGCGCGGATGAAGGTGGCGGCCTTGGTGTCCCGGTAGAAGAGGACGTTCTCCCAGGGGATCTCGACGTCGTCGAAGACGACCAGGGTGTCGACCTCGTCGAAGCGGCTGGAGACCGGGTAGTCGGCGGGCGGCTTCGTACCGGCGAAGCCCGTACGGCAGATGTACTTCAGGCCGGGCGAGCCCATGTCGGCGATGAACCCGAGGGCGTAGTCGGAGAGTTCGGAGTCGCCCCAGTTCGCGATGGTCGGCTTCGTGAACGCCTGGTTCGAGTAGGCGGCGGCCGTCTCGTACTTGGCGCCGCGCACGACGATGCCGCTGTCCGTCTCCCGCACCACATGCAGGAGCATGTCCGGGTCCTGGTCCTGGGGGCGCTTGGAGCGGTCGCCCTTCGGGTCGGTGTTCGCGGAGACGTGGAAGGGGTCGGCGTACAGCGCGTGGTCGATGTGCCGCTTGACGTTCTCCGCGTACGCGGGGTTGATCGCGTTGAGGACGTCCTGGCCGTCGATGAGCGACCAGACCTCCCCGATCGTCTCGTCACCGACGCGGGTCACGACACCGCCGACGTCGCTCAGCACGGCGTCCGTCGCGGCCCGCTTCGCGTCCCAGTCCCCGCGGGTGCGCGGCGGCTTCTGCTGGATCGCGTTGACCTCACCGGCCGTCTCGTCCTTGTACGTCATGGAGTCCCGGGTCTGCGGGTCGTGCGCCATGTCGTAGATCCGGGCGCGTATGTCGACCAGCGGCTTGAACGCGGGGTGCGTGGTCACGTCGGTGACCTTCTCGCCGTTCATCCATACGTCGCGGCCGTCGCGGATCGACTCGCGGTACTGGTCTCCGGTGCGGATCATGCGCCGTGCTCCTTGAGGGAGTTGAGGGGGCTCGGGGTGGCATACGTACGGGCGTGGTGGACGAGGGGGTGCGCGCCGGACACCGCGGAGGCGACGACCGCGCCGAACAGGACCTGGTGGGTGCCCTGCGTCACCGAGTCGGCCAGCCTGCAGTCGAAGGCGGCGGCCGCGCCGCGCAGGACGGGGGCGCCGGTGGCGAGCACGTCCCACTCGGCGCTGTCGAAGTCGTACGGGCCGCTGCCGCGGGCGGGGCGGCCCGCGAACACGTCGGAGACGTGGGCCTGGCCGGCGGCGAGGACGCTCACGGCGATGACGCCGTTGCGCACGGCGGCCGCGGCGAGGGGGCTCCGCTCGTTCACACACACCAGCAGCGAGGGCGGGTCGGCGGAGACGGAGCACATGGCGGAGACGGTCTGGGCGAAGCGACCGGCCGGTCCTTCTGTGGAGACAACGGTCACGCCCGTCGCGGCGTTCCCCATCGCGGCCACGAAGTCCTGGCGGGATGTGAGGAGTTGGTCCGGAGCAATGGTCACGAGCGGCCTCCCTCGGAGCGAGTGGGCTGTGGTGCGACCACTATGGGAGCCGGGACCTGCATCCGTACAACAGATCTTTTAGCGCTACTGCATTTGTTTTGGAGATGCTCGGCCTGAGCTGGTCGTTCAGGCGCGCAAAGCCTCCCTGCAGGCCGTCGCGAACGCCTGCGCGCGGCCTGTCAGACGGACCCCGCGCAGCTTCGCCAGGACGACGGGGAGCGCGGGCAGGGGGTCGGCGAGCGGCAGGGCGACGACGCTCGACCCGTCGTAGGTGCGGTCGTGCGCGGGCCTCTGGTTGAGCAGCGACCAGCCGTATCCGGCGGCGACCAGGGCGCGCACGGTCTCGTAGCTACGGGTGCGGTGGCTGATGCGCGGTTCGACGCCGGCCTTGGCCGCGACGGAGCGGAAGTAGTCGCGGCTCGCGGGCAGGTCGAGCAGGATCATCGGCTCGTCCGCGAGGTCGGCGAGACGGGCCCGGCCACCGCCCGCGAGCCGGTGCCCCTCGGGGACGAGGGCATAGGGCGGGGCCATCGCGAGGACCTCGCACTCGATGTCGGCGTCGAGATCCATGTCGTAGAGCAGCGCCAGTTCGCAGGCGCCCGTGCGCAGGCTCTCCTGCACGGCCGGGATGTCGCCCTCGACGACCTCGACGCGTACGGCGGGCTGGCGCTCGCCGAACTCCCTCAGCAGGCGGGGCAGATAGAACGGGGCGAGGGTCTGGAAGCAGCCCACGGCCAGCTCGCCGACGAGGTCGGCGCCCAGGCTCCTGGCCGACTCGGCGAGCTCGTCGGCGTGCGTGAGGAAGCCGCGCAGCTCGTGCAGGAACTGCTCCCCCGCGGCCGTCAGCTCCAGGCCCTTCGCGTGCCGGCGGATCAGGAGCTGCACGCCGAGCTCGCGCTCCAGATGGTGCACGGCGGTGGAGACCGCGGACTGCGAGACGTTGATGCGGTGCGCGGCGGCGGTCATGCTGCCGAGCTCGGCGGCGGCGAGGAAGTACCGCAGCTGCACGAGGGTGAAGTTCGCGTCCTTGGCCATGGCGGGATTGTGCCCCGGGCGCCCGCGAGCTGTCTGCATCTCGAAATCAGATGTAACTCCCGGGAAATCGATGTTTGACCGTTGACCGAAACCGTCGCGAGACTCCCCCGACCGACGCCGCCCCCGTACTCCCCCCGCCCCGCCCAGACAGGGAGTCCCACATGACAGACCCGTCCCCGTCCCCGTCCCCTGCTGCTTCCGCTTCCGCATCTCCCTCGGTGGAGCAGCACACCATCGACCACGTCCCCGAGAACGAGCGCCACGGCCGCGTCCGTGACCTGTTCACGATGTGGTTCGGCACGAACATCGCGCCGTTGCCGCTGGTCACCGGCGCCATGGGCGTCCAGGTGTTCCACCAGTCGTTCTGGTCCAGCGTCCTCGCGATCCTGGTCGGCCAGCTCGTCGGCGCCGTCTTCATGGCGCTGCACTCGGCGCAGGGCCCGCAGCTCGGCGTCCCGCAGATGATCCAGAGCCGGGCGCAGTTCGGCAGCGTGGGCGCCCTGCTGATCGTGGTCGTGGCGGCGGCGATGTACATCGGCTTCTTCGCCTCGAACATCATCCTGGCCGGCAAGTCCCTGCACGGCCTCGCGCCCGCGGTGCCGGTCGACGCGGGCATCGTGCTCGGGGCGCTCGGCTCGGCCCTGATCTGCTGGGTCGGCTACCGCCTCATCCACACCCTCAACAAGATAGCGACGTGGGTGCTCGGTGCGGGCGTACTGGTCGGCCTCGCCGTGGTGGTCGGGCGCGGCCTGCCCGACGGCTTCTTCTCAGCGGGCTCCTTCACGTTCGCGGGCTGGCTCGCGACGGTGTCCCTGAGCGCCCTGTGGCAGCTGGCCTTCGCCCCGTACGTCTCCGACTACTCGCGCTACCTGCCGCGCACCGTCCGTACGGCGTCGACCTTCTGGGCCACGTACTGGGGTTCGTGTCTCGGTTCGATGCTGCCTTTCCTCGCGGGCACGGTGATCGGCCTCGCGTCGCCCGGCACGGACGACACGGTGGCGGGCTTCGACAGCGCGGCGGGCGCCTTCGGGCCGGTCGTGCTGCTCCTGTTCCTCTTCTCGGTCATCAACCACAACGCGCTCAACCTCTACGGCGCGGTGCTGTCGCTGATCACCATCTGCCAGACGTTCCGCCCCGCGTGGACCCCACGCCAGAGGGCACGCGGCGTCGTCTCCGCGGTGGTCCTCGTGGCCGCGCTGATCATCGCGACGGCCCTGTCCAGCGACTTCGTCTCCAGCTTCGTGAACCTCGTACTGGTCCTGCTCGTCGTCCTCGTCCCCTGGACAGCGATCAACCTGATCGACTTCTACCTCGTCCACCGCGGGCGCTACGCACTCGGCGACCTCTTCGCACCCGACGGCGGACGCTACGGCCGCTTCAACCCGGTGGCCCTGACGTCGTACGCGATCGGCATCGCGGTCCAACTCCCCTACGTCGCCACGTCGCTGTACACGGGCCCACTGGTAGCTCCCCTCGGCGGCGCGGACCTGTCGTGGCTCGTGGGACTGGTGGTGACGGCGCCGGTGTACTACGTGTGGGCGCGGAGGGTGGCGGTGCGGGGCGAGAGCGATGTGACGGAGACGGGGACCGAGTCGGGGACGGAGACGGAGTCGGGGGTGACGCCGGAGTCGACTTCTGCGAGCGCATGACAGCGACCGCGTGACGGCGACCGGCTGAGCCGCGCGCCGGTGTCTGAGAGGCTGAGGCGACGCATCCGGCCAACACGCCACGGGGAAAGGTGGGTTCATCGATGCTCCCCATGCGAGGGATGTCCGCCGGCGCGCAGGTCCTCGCAGCCTTCGTCGTGCTCACCGGCTGCTCGGGCGGCACCGCACGTGATGCGGATGCGCGTCCGCAAGTCCCCAACTGGAAGTCGGGCGTGGCCCCCAACGAGGTCGGCGACCTGATGCACGTACAGATCCCCGCTGACGCCACGGACCGGCGTGCCGGCTGTCAGGACGGGTTTCAGGACGACGGGCTTCTTCTGTCCTTTACGTTGCGAACCGCGCGCGTCGACGCGTTCCTGGACCGGCTCGCCCCCGAGCAGCCTCTCACCCACCGCGCAGAGCCCCTGACGCACTCGGTGAAGCCCATGACGCCGTTCGCGCACCTCGGGCTCAAGGAGCCGGAGACGCTTGCGGATGTGCGCGGTGGACCCGTGTGCGCGCCCTGCGCCGGCGAGCTGAACTCCCTTGGGGTGGCCGTGCATCCGGTCGGTGCGGGGAGCAGCCGGGTCTATCTGCGCGGGGTCGGCTGACGGGGCCGGCACGCCCGCCCCGGCCGGGCATCGCCTTGTGCCCGTTGGCCCCTGCCCGCTCGACGCGACCGGGTACTCATGTCGACCTACGATGGTCGTGGGGTTTTGTCCTTCGGGTCTTCCTCTTGGCTGGAGCACGCCCATGACGCACTCGACCGGACGGATGCGCAGGGGGGCCGTGACCGTCACCGCGGTCGGAATGCTGATGCTGCCGGCCGCGAGTGGGGCCGCGTTCGGGACAACGGCATCCGTTGCCGCCGCCGTCACGGCCACCGACCCGCCCTCCCCGTCCGATTCCGGGTCGGCAGCTGCGGGCCAGGTCCAGAAGCTCACTCCCGCCGTGGAGAAGGAACTCGACGCGGCCGTGCAGAAGGTCATGCGTGAGGCCAATGTGCCGGGCGTGACCTTCGGCGTGTGGACGCCGGACAAGGGCGAGTACGTGAAGTCCTTCGGTGTCGCCGACAAGAGCACCGGCCAGAAGATGTCGCCCGACCTGCACACGCGTATCGGCAGCGAGACCAAGACGTTCACCGTCACGTCGATCCTGAAGCTGGTCGACGAGAAGAAGGTCGGCCTGGACGACCCGATCGGCAAGTACGTCGACGGGGTCCCCAACGGCGACGAGATCACCATCCGCCAGCTCGCCGAGATGCGCAGCGGACTCTTCAACTACTCGGAGGACGAAGACTTCTACAAGGCGCTGACGTCCGATCCGGAGCGGCCGTTCACGCCGCAGCAGCTCCTCGACTACTCGTTCAAGCACCCCGTGCTGTTCTCGCCGGGCGAGAAGTTCTACTACTGCAACACCAACCTCATCCTGCTCGGCCTCGTCGTCGAGAAGGAGAGCGGCCGGCCCCTCGACGAGTACATCAAGGACAACATCCTCACGCCCGCCGGCATGAAGCAGACGCTGTTCCCGACCGGCAACGAGTTCCCGGAGCCGCACGCGCAGGGCTACACGAACCAGACCGCGAGCGGGAAGACCGAGGACTCGACCGACTGGAACCTGTCCTGGGGCTGGGCGGCAGGCGCGATGATCTCCACCCTCGACGACCTGCGGATCTGGGCACCCACGGTCGCGACCGGCACGTTCCCCAACGGCGACACGATGATCAGCCCCGCCACGCAGAGGCAGCGCCTCATCACCCCGAAGACCACGATCCCGGGCGCGGGCTACGGCCTCGGCATCTTCAACGTCCAGGGCTGGATAGGCCACAACGGCTCCCTGCCGGGCTACGAGTCCCTGACGATCTACCTGCCGTCGGCCAAGGCGACCCTCGTGGTGGTCCTGAACACGGACATCGACCACGACAACTCGGAGCCGAGCACCCTCGTCGGCCAGGCGATCACCAAGATCATCTCCCCGTCCAACGTCTTCAACCTCCCGGCACAGCCGGCGGCGCAGTGACGAACTCCGGGGTGACGCCCGGGACACGGCCCACCCCATGAAAATGCCCCTGAGCCGCGCAGAACGCGCAGCTCAGGGGCAAGATCGTACGAGCAGCTCCGCTACTTCTTCTTACCCTGGTTCTTGACCGCCTCGATCGCCGCCGCGGCCGCGTCCGGGTCCAGGTAGGTGCCGCCCGGGTTCAGGGGCTTGAAGTCCGCGTCGAGTTCGTAGGACAGCGGGATGCCCGTCGGGATGTTCAGGCCCGCGATGTCGGCGTCGGAGATGCCGTCGAGGTGCTTGACCAGGGCGCGCAGGCTGTTGCCGTGGGCCGCTACCAGGACCGTCTTGCCGTCCAGGAGGTCCGGGACGATGTCGTCGAACCAGTAGGGGAGCATGCGGACGACGACGTCCTTGAGGCACTCCGTCTGCGGGCGCAGCTCCGGCGGGAGGGTCGCGTAGCGCGCGTCGTTGAACTGGGAGTACTCCGCGTCGCGGGCCAGCGGCGGCGGCGGGGTGTCGTACGAGCGGCGCCAGAGCATGAACTGCTCCTCGCCGAACTCGGCCAGCGTCTGTGCCTTGTCCTTGCCCTGGAGCGCACCGTAGTGCCGCTCGTTCAGGCGCCACGAGCGGTGGACGGGGATCCAGTGGCGGTCCGCGGCCTCCAGCGAGAGCTGGGCCGTGCGGATCGCACGCTTCTGGAGCGAGGTGTGTACGACATCGGGGAGCAGGCCTGCGTCCTTGATCAGCTCACCGCCGCGGACTGCCTCCTTCTCGCCCTTCTCGTTGAGATTGACGTCCACCCAACCGGTGAACAGGTTCTTCGCGTTCCATTCGCTCTCGCCGTGGCGGAGGAGGATCAGCTTGTACGGTGCGTCGGCCATGGCTCCGAGCCTAATCCAAGCCTCCGGCACCCGGCGCGCCCGGTCACGGGCCGGACGGTACGGGTCCGACGGGACGGAGACGGGTCCCGCCGACGATTGACGGCCGCCGTCAATTGAGTGGCTCCCCCGGCCCCCTCCCCCGTAAGTTTCGGATACCAGCTGCGCCGCTTACCAGCACTCCCAGGGGGGATCCGTCCCGATGTCCGTCACCGCTCTCAGACGGGCCGCACACGAGAGTGTGTCCGGTCTGCCGCGCCAGTTCTGGTGGCTGTGGACCAGCACCCTGATCAACCGCCTGGGCGGCTTCGTCCTCACGTTCATGGCGCTGTACCTGACCACCGAGCGCCACTTCTCCGCGTCGTTCGCGGGTCTCGTCGCCGCGCTCATCGGGCTCGGCGGAATGATCGCGTCGGTGCTCGGCGGGGTGCTCGCGGACCGGATCGGGCGGCGGCCCACCCTCCTCACGGCGCAACTCGCGACCGCCGCGACCGTCGCCGTCCTCGCCTTCGTGCGCGACCCCGCCGGGATCGCGGTGACCGGCTTCCTGCTCGGCGTCGCCTCGAACGCGTCGCGGCCCGCCGTGCAGGCGATGATGGCCGACATCGTCGCGCCGAAGGACCGCGTGCGGGCGTTCTCGCTCAACTACTGGGCCATCAACCTCGGCTTCGCCGTCTCCTCCGTCTACGCCGGTTTCCTCGTCGCCGCCAGCTACGCCGCCGGCTTCCTCCTCGAGGCCGCGATGACGCTGGCCTGCGCGGTCCTGGTGTTCGTGAAGGTGCCCGAGTCGCGGCCCGAGCGCGCCGACCCGAAGCCCGACGCGGCGCCCGTCGCCGACGTGACGATGCTGACCGTCCTGCGCGACGGCCGGTACATGCTGATGGTCGGCCTCTCGTTCCTCATCTCCGTCGTCTTCACGCAGTCCTCGTCCGGGCTGCCCATCGTCATGGGGCAGGCGGGGCTGAGCAGTTCGGACGTCGGGCTCGTCGCCGCCGTCAACGGCATCGTGATCGTGGCGCTGCAGATCCCGCTCACCCGCTTCATCGAGAAGCGCGACGCGGGCCGACTGCTGACGGTCTCCTCGCTCCTCATCGGCTACGGCTTCGCGCTCACCGCGTTCGCCGGGTCGATGGCCGCGTACGCCCTGATCGTCGTCGTGTGGACCCTCGGCGAGATGGTCAACGCACCCACGCAGTCCGGCCTCGTGGCGCGGCTCGCCCCGACCCACGGGCGCGGCCGCTACCAGGGCATGTACGCGATGTCGTGGTCGGTGGCGGCCCTGGTCGCCCCGCTCGCGTCGGGCGTGACGATCGACCGGTTCGGCGCGGAGTGGCTGTGGGCGGGCTGCGCGGCGCTCGGGACGGTCGCGGCGGCCGGGTACTGGATCCTGATGCGGGGGCTGCCCGCGGAGGAACACCCCGTCACACCCGTCACCAGCCCCGAGAAGACCGGGACCGAGCCCGAGCTCACCGCCTGACACTCACCGCCCGACACTCACCGCCCGACGTTCACTGCCTGACCGACGACCGCTGCGCGTCGTACAGGTTCCACGGCCGGACCGTGTCCGACACCCCGTCGCCGTACAGCTCGAGCCGCGCATGCAGGTCGCCGGTGAAGTCCGGGACATCGATCTGGTCGAACTCGCGGACCGTGTTGACGGCGACGGTCGCGCTGTACGGCGCGAGTCCGTCGAGGCGCATCAGCCCGGCGCGCTGGTTCGTGACGCGGATGTTCCAGTGTGCGAAGCGCGCGCCGAAGAGCGGTCCCGCCGACGCGTCGCCGCCGTGCCGGCCGTCGTTGTTCACCGTGATGTCGGTGCGTACGTTCGCGAAGGGCATGCCGCGGTGCGAGTCGAACGCGCCCATCTCCATCTCGCCGCGCGACCACACGTTGTACGACGACAGGCCCTCGACGTTGATGCCGTGCAGCTGCGTGCCCGCGGGGGCGGGGACGGTGCGCTGCTCGATCGTGAACGACTCGACGAGGTTGTCGTGGGAGCCCTCTCGGCAGAAGTACGGGTGGTGCGAGCCGCGGCCCGCGACGCGGGTGCGGCGCAGGGTGCAGGCGGACGCGGCGACCAGGCCGAAGCCGTTGTCGACGTGGCGGACGGTGACGTCGTCGGCCCAGCAGTCGTACGCGCACTGGAACGCGACGCCGTTGTAGCCCTTGTCGAGGAGGTGCTGGGACTGCGGGGTCTCGACCGCTTCGAGGGTCAGCGCCTCGACGCCCGAGCCGGTCAGGGCGCCGGCGTGCGTGGTCAGCCGCGGGTCCCACTCCGGGCGTACGTCGAGGGGGAGCGGGCGTTCGAAGGTGACGCGGCGGCCGTGCACGGATTCGATCCGTACGGGCCATTCGTAGGGGACGTACGAGGTCAGCTTGGTCTTGTCGTCCCAGAAGTACGCCTCGGGGCCGGGGCCGCCGCCCGCCATGTGTTCGAGGAGGGTGTGCCCGGGGTCGTCGGCGAGGCGCAGGAGGACCAGGTCGCCGCGCGAGAGGCGGGTCGCGTCGGCGACCGTCACCGACCAGGAGCCGCGGGTGGCCGGTTCGACCGCCGTCAGCGTGTCCCACTCGTCGCGCTTGTTGCCCGTCCAGCCCTCGAAGGGCCAGGCCTTCGCCCTGATCGCGTCGGTCAGGGTGCGGAAGCGGTCCTCGGGGCAGAGCCAGACCAGGCCGCCCGCCCAGGACCAGCTGGACTTGTCGCCGCCGTAGCGGGAGCCGTAGACGCCGATGAGTTCGGTGAGGCTGCGGGTCGCGTACAGCTTGGTGCGGGTGCTGCCCGCGCCGCGCAGGACGACGCCGGAGTGGCCGATGCGGATGAGGTCGTCGATGCGGTACCTGCCCGGGGGCAGTTGGACCGTGCCCCCGCCGGCCCGTCCGGCGTCGGCGAGGGCACGGTTGATCGCGGGGGCGGCGTCGGCCGAGCCGTCGGGCCGGGCGCCGTAGTCGCGTACGACGTCGGCGACGACGCGGGGGCGGGCGAAGCCGTGCCGGCCCACGCGGTATCCGGCCCGGCCGACGTACGGGATCTGCGGGTGCGTATAGGGGGTGCGGGTGAACTCGTGCCAGATGGGCGGCACTTCACCGGACCGGGCCGTGGCGGCCCGCGCGCCGGTTCCCGTCGCCGTCATGGCCGCCACCGCGATCGCGCTGCCCAACAACCCGCGTCTGCTGAGGTTCTCCACCGCCGCCACCCTCCACACGATTCCATACGTTCAACTATGTGAACGTTGTTCATGTCCGCGTCGGTCGCGAGCATGCCACGGCGACCCCCGCGGCGGAAGGGGGCATGCAACAGTCAACGGGCGGGAGGGAAGGGCTATTTGGTGGGGCGCTGGGTCAGATTCGTGAACGCGTCAAGGTTGCGCGTGGACTCCCCGCGCGACACCCGCCAGGCGTACTCGCGGCGGATCGCGCTCGCGAAACCGAGCTCGAGGAGCGTGTTGAACGCGCCGTCCGCGGCCTCCAGGACCGAGCCGAGGAGGCGGTCGACCTCGTCCGGGGTGACGGCCGCGAGGGGCAGCTTGCCCGTGAGGTAGATGTCGCCGAGCTGGTCGACCGCGTAACTCACGCCGTACAGACGGAGGTTGCGCTCCAGGAGCCAGCGGTGGACGCCCTGCTCGTTCTCGTCCGGGTGCCGGATCACGAACGCGTTCAGCGAGAGCGAGTGCTTGCCGACGAGCAGCGAGAGCGTCGTCGACAGCTTGCGCGTCCCGGGCAGCTTCACGACGTACGACGAGCCGGGCTCGGGGCTCTCCCACTCGAGCTCGGCCTCGGTGAGGACCTGCTCGATGACCGCCGCCGCGCCGGCCATGGTGCTGTCAGCCATGCAGCGAGGGTACGTGACGGGGGTGGCGGTGCTCGTAGGTGGCCGCCGTGTACACATCGGCCGTCGCGGAGGCCGCCGTGTCCCAGCCGAAGCCCTGCGCGTGCGCCGCCGCCGCGGCGCCCATGCTGTCCACAAGCTGTGGATGATCGGCGAACTGGCCGAGCCGGCGCGCGTACGCCGTCGGGTCGTGGCCCGGGACCAGGAAGCCGGTCGACTCGTCGCGCACGGCGACGGGCAGACCGCCGACCGCGGCCGCGATCACCGGCGTACCGGCCGCCTGCGCCTCTATGGCGACGAGCCCGAAGGACTCGTTGTACGACGGCATGACGAGGACGGATGCCGCGCGGAACCAGTCCGCGAGCTGGTCCTGCCCGACCGGCGGGCGGAAGCGGACGACGTCGGCGATGCCGAGCTTGGCGGCGAGCTTGTGCAGCCCCTCCGGCTTGGCCAGACCGCTGCCGCTGGGGCCGCCCACGACGGGCACGACCATCCGCGAGCGCAGCTCGGGCCGCTCGTCGAGGAGGACGGCGACGGCCCTGAGCAGGATGTCCGGCGCCTTCAGGGGCTGGATACGGCCCGCGAACAGCGGGATGAGGGCGTCCTGGGGCAGGTCGAGGCGGTGCCGGGCGGCGGCGCGGCCGTCGGCGGGGCAGAAGCGCTCCAGGTTCACGCCGGGGTGGACGACCGCGACCTTGCCGGCGTCGGCCTCGTAGTGGCGGACGAGCTCGTCGGCCTCCTCCGCGGTGTTCGCGATGAGGCGGTCGGCGGCGCGGACGACCTGGGTCTCACCGATGACGCGCGCGGCGGGCTCGGGGGTGTCGCCCTCGGCGAGCGCGGCGTTCTTGACCTTGGCCATGGTGTGCATGGCGTGCACGAGGGGGACGCCCCAGCGCTCGGCAGCCAGCCAGCCGACGTGACCGGAGAGCCAGTAGTGCGAGTGGACGAGGTCGTAGTAGCCCGGCCGGTGGCCCGCCCACGCCTGCATCACGCCGTGCGTGAAGGCGCACAGCTGGGCCGGCAGCTCCTCCTTGGCGAGGCCCTCGTACGGGCCCGCGTCCACGTGCCGGACCAGGACACCGGGCGACAGCTCGACGGACGGGGGCAGCGTGCCGGTCGTGGCGCGCGTGAAGATCTCGACCTCGATGTTGATCGCGGCGAGGCGCTTGGCGAGCTCGACGATGTAGACGTTCATGCCGCCCGCGTCGCCCGTGCCGGGCTGATGGAGCGGTGACGTGTGCACGCTCAGCATGGCGACCCGACGCGGTCTGCGGTGCGCGCCGGGCAACCTGAGCCGCTGGGACGAGGCCCCGGAACGGCGGAGCCTGGACACGTACTGGCTCACGTGGCGGTCCTCCTTGCTGCGGGCACGGCTTCGGGGGCCCGTCACCGCGGGCGCGGAGCCCGGGCGCGAACCCTCCTTCTGCGGCTGCAACACCTGATCTCTCCGCTCCATTTCCGTTTTGCCGAATCATTACCGTCGGGGACTCAACCCCGGGACCGCGGACCCGGGCGCATACCCTCGTAGCCATGAGCCCGCGCCCCCCGTCCCGCCCCGTGGGAACGGTCACACGCGGGACCACCAACCCCAATCGCCTGCGCCGCATGGACCGCTGGATCGCGGCCACGCACGGCGCCGCCCTGCGCCGCGCCGACCACCCCGTCGCCGTCGACCTCGGCTACGGCGCCGCGCCCTGGACCGCGGTGGAACTGCTCCAACGGCTGCGCACCGTGGCGCCACGCACGCGTGTGGTGGGCATCGAGATCGAGCCCGCGCGGGTCGCCGCCGCCCTCCCCTACGAACGGGACGGCCTCACCTTCCGGCACGGCGGCTTCGAGGTGCCCCTCCCCCACGACCCGCTCCTGATCAGGGCCGCGAACGTGCTGCGCCAGTACGACGAGGACCAGGTCGCCGAGGTCTGGCGGCGGCTGACCGCGCGGCTCGCGCCCGGCGGGCTCCTGGTCGAGGGGACCTGCGACGAGATCGGCCGCCGCCACGTGTGGGTGGCGCTCGGGCCGGAGGGCCCGCGCACGGTCACCTTCGCGACGCGCCTCGGCTCCCTCGACCGCCCCTCAGACCTCGCCGAGCGCCTCCCCAAGGCGCTGATCCACCGCAATGTGCCGGGCGAGCCGGTCCACGCCTTCCTGCGCGACTTCGACCGCGCCTGGGCGGCGGCCGCCCCCTACGCCTCGTACGGGGCGCGGCAGCGCTGGATCCGGACGGCACGGGCGCTGAGCGCGGACTGGCCGGTGCTCGACCGGCCCGCGCGGTGGCGGCAGGGGGAAGTGACGGTCGCCTGGGGGGCGTTGGCGCCACGGGGCTGACGACGAACCGCCCGGAGCCGGAGGGAACGATCTCGCAGGGTCGTACGTCAGACGATGCGGGAAGGGGCGTACGGGGCTGAGGGGACGGGCCGGGAGCGGATGGGGAGTTGTTGCCCGGGTCTGTCACATTCGGCGCCGCCATGGCACCATCCCCAGGGCATCCGTAAGTTACTGACGGTAAATCAGTTCTGGCGAGTCTTCACTGCTTGGGGGCGGAGCGCGATGAGCAAGCGGACCACGACAGTCATGGCGGCCGTGGCACTGGTCAGCGCGATGACCGTACTGACGGCGCCGGGCGCCGCGTACGCGAGTCCCGCGCGGCCCGCGCCGCCGTCAACGGCAGACAGAGGCCCGGACCTCGAGGCGGTCCGCGCCAAGCTCGACGGGCTCTACCACGACGCGGCCGTCGCCACGGAGGCGTACAACGCGGCCGAGGAGAAGGCCCGGAAGCAGTCGGGACAGATCGTCCAGCTGGCCAAGGACATCGTCGCCGGCCAGAAGAAGCTGGACCGGCTGAAGTCCCGCGCGGGCGCCGCGGCCCGCCAGCAGTACCGCAACGGCGGGATGCCGCCGGAGGCGCAGCTGATGCTCTCGGACAACCCCTCGCGGTTCCTGGACGGCGCGGACCGGATGCGGCAGGGGCAGCACGCCACCAAGGGACTCATGGGCGAGCTGACCCGGACGCAGGAGGACCTGCAGACGTACGCCCAGGACGCCACGCGGAACTGGAAGAAGCTCGAGGCCAACCGCATGGAGAAGGCCCGGGCGCAGAAGAAGATCAAGAGCAAGATCGCGGAGGCCGAGAAGCTCGAGTCGCAGCTCGAGAAGAAGGAGCGGGAGCGCCTGAAGCAGCTGGAGCAGCAGGCCGAGTACAAGCAGCAGACGGCCTGGCTCAGCTCGGGGGTCCTCAAGGACATCAAGGGCAGCGCGTCGGCGCGGGGCAAGAAGGCGGTCGCGTTCGCCACCGGCCAGCTCGGCAAGCCGTACGTGTGGGGCGCCGAGGGACCCGGCTCGTACGACTGCTCGGGCCTGACCTCGCAGGCCTGGTCGGCGGCCGGACGGCCGATCCCGCGGACCTCGCAGGAGCAGTGGAAGCAGCTCAAGCACATCGACATCAAGGACATGCGTCCCGGCGACCTGATCATCTACCACGACGACGCCAGCCACGTCGGGATGTACATAGGGGACGGCGCGATCGTCCACGCCCCCCGGCCCGGGCGGAACGTCACGGTCGCGGGCGCGGGCTCCATGACGATTCTCGGGGTCGTCCGCCCCGACGCGTAAAGGTCCGCGCGGGGCCGGTTGTCGTGAGCTGGGCCACGTGACCCACCGCACTCCGATGCCTCCGGTTGCAGTGAAACGACGTGACCTTCGTCATCCCCGAAAGGGCCGATGGGCCCTTTGGCGTGCCCAATTCCGTTAGTTGATGCGGCATATGACAGTGGCGGTTTGCCTCTCACCATTCCGTTGCCGGGCCGCCTACCGCTAAGGTCCACCGTCGGTGGTGCGACGATCCTTCGCTCCACCACGCCCTCGGGGGGAGGGAAGGAACCGAGCGATGCCCGTACCCGTACCGCGGCAGAGAGCGATCCCGGCCGTGGAAGGTGGTCAGGCTCCGACTGTGCCGACGCCGCCGCCCGTCACGCTGCCCCGGCAGCCCACGGCCTCCGGCGCCCAGAGCGGCGGAGGTGGCCCTCTGACGCTCCTCGTCATCGAGGACGACCCCACCGCCTCCCTCGGCGTGCCCGAACTGACCGACTCGGCGGGCAAGCCGATCCGCGTCCGTACCGCCCGCAACCTCACCGAGGCCGAGCGGCTCCTCACCGACGACGTCCACTGCATCCTGCTCGACCTCGCCCTGCCCGCGCCCGGCGCGGCCACGGACACCGACGAGCTGGAGACACTCCGGCACGTCCTGCGTCTCGCGCCGCGGCACGCCGTCCTCGCCCTCACCGCATCCGGTGACGCCGAGCGCGGCGCCGAGGCCGTGCGCGTCGGCGCCCAGGACTATCTGTTCCGCGACGAGCTGGACGGCCGCCTCCTCGGCCGCGCAGTCCGCTACGCCGTCGAGCGCAGGCGCGCCGACGTCGCCCAGCGCAAGCTCGCCGAGTCCCGCCTGCGCGCCCAGGAGAACGCCCGCCTGGAGCGCGGCCTGCTCCCGACGCCGCTCCTGGACGGCTCCCCGCTGCGCTTCGCGGCCCGCTACCGCCCCGGCCGCTCCCGCGCGCTGCTCGGCGGCGACTTCTACGACGCCGTCCGTACGCCCGACGGCACAGTGCACGCCATGATCGGCGACGTCTGCGGGCACGGCCCCGACGAGGCGGCGCTCGGCGTCGAACTGCGCATCGCCTGGCGAGCGTTGACGTTCGCCGGCCTGTGCGGCGACGAACTGCTCTCGACGCTCCAGCAGGTCCTCGAACACGAGCGGTCGGACGACGAGATCTTCGCGACGCTGTGCACGGTCGACATCTCCCCCGACGGGCGCCGCGCGGGCCTGTGCCTGGCCGGGCACCCGTCGCCGCTGATCTCCCGTCCGACGTACTCCCGGGTCCCCGGCTCCGCCCGCGTCGCCGGGACCCCGACCGCCGAGCTGCTCCCGTACGAGGACAACGGCCCGGCGCTCGGTCTGCTGCCGCGCGCCCGCTGGCCGCGCCGCCAGGTGGAGCTCGGCCCGACGTGGAGCCTGATGCTCTACACGGACGGCCTGATCGAGGGGCGGGTCGGCGACGGCAAGCAGCGCCTCGGCCAGGACGGCATGGTGGACATGGTGCGCCGCAGGCTGGCGGAGGGACTGCGCGGCGAGGAACTCATCGACGCGACGGTGAACGAGGCCCGCGACCTCAACGGCGGCGACCTCACGGACGACGTGGCCGTCGTCCTCCTGGACCGGGGGAAATAGCCCCTGAACCGGGGCGCTGACCGCGCCCCGGGAGCCGGAGGGCTCAGCGACCGCCGTTGTACGGGCCGTACGGACCGTCGCTGCTGGAGCCGCCGCCACGGCGGCCCCGGCCGCCGCCCGACACCTGCTGGAGCGCGGGCCGCACGTCCACGAAGAAGACGATCGTCGCGACGAGCCCCGCGAGCTGGAGGAACAGCATCGGGATCAGGAGATTCACCGCGACCGCGATACCGAGGATGATCAGCCAGAACATCTTGTTCTGCTTGTCCGCCGCGCGGAACGCGTCCTCGCGCGAGAACGCGGCCATCACCAGAGCAACCACCGCGAGCACGAGCATGGCGGTGTAGAGCAGCCACATCAAGCCGCCGAAAGCCGACATCAGCACAACGCCCACCACCCGAGTCAGATCAGTCCTACGCGGTCACCGTACCCGGTGAACGGGCCGGACACTCGGTAAGTGCCCGGCCCGCCCCTCGGTACGCTCCGTACCGCTTTCCTTACCCCGCCGTGCCGCTACTTCGCGGAGGGCGAGGTCTTCTTCACGGTCGTCGTC
Organism: Streptomyces sp. NBC_01003; assembly: GCF_045162695.1. NCBI lineage: Bacteria > Bacillati > Actinomycetota > Actinomycetes > Kitasatosporales > Streptomycetaceae > Streptomyces > Streptomyces sp. NBC_01003. Next base: position 5,569,331 of record NZ_CP108707.1, on the reverse strand, counting down.
TTCTTGGCCGGGGTCTTCTTCGCCGCCACCGGCTTCGTGGCGGACGCATCGGCCGGCCGGGGCTTCGCGGCGGCCGGCTGGTCGGCCACGGCGACGGGCTCCGCCTCCGGCTCGACGGCCTCGGCGACCTCGAGAATCTCGTCGGCCGCCTCACCGCGCCAGGCCCGCACGGTCTCCTCGCCGTGCTCGGCGACCTTCTCGTACGTCTCGCGGGCCTTGACGGCGTACTCGGCGGCGACGCCGACACCGCGCAGCGCGAGGTCCTGAGCGGTCTCGCCGATCTTCTTCAGGTCGGTGTCGAGGGTGCCGAGCACCTCGTTGACCTTGGCCTGGATGACCGCCTGGGCCTCCTTGGCGCGGCCGGCCGCCTTCTCCTGAACGTCCTTCGGGTCGGTGTTGCGCACGGCCTCGAACCGGGCCGGGGCCTCGGCACGCAGCTGCTCCACGATGCCGGGCACCTTCTTCGCCTGCTGGTAGGCGAGCTCGGCCGTGCCGGCGGCGAAGTAGAGGGGGGTCGGGTTGCTGAGGGTCTTGCGCAGGTCGTCGGTGATGGCCATGGCGTGGTCCTCCCGGATCACATCGGCTTCAGCTTGAGGGTTCGGCACCGCTGTCCCCGGCCGTGCGGGGGCCGTCGGCGAGGTGTTCCTGACTGTTGTGCTGTGCCTCGGTCCCGTTCTCTTTCCTGAAGGACTCGTAGATCTGCAACAGCACTTGTTTCTGGCGTTCGTTGAGCGAGGAGTCGGCGAGGATGACGGCACGCGTCTCCACCTCTTCCCGGTCCCGCTCCGCATCGAGGATCCCGGCCCGCACGTACAGCGTCTCCGCGGAGATCCGCAGGGCCTTGGCTACCTGCTGGAGAACCTCCGCGCTCGGCTTGCGAAGACCGCGCTCGATCTGGCTCAGATACGGATTGGACACCCCGGCGGCATCGGCGAGCTGCCTGAGCGAGAGCTGCGCACTGCGGCGCTGCTCGCGCAGGTACTCACCGAGATTGCCGACGTTGAGCGATGCCATGTTCCGATAGTGCCTCGCCGGTGCTAACTATTGCAAGCGACTGCTTGCAATAGTGCGCCATGCCACCCGGAAGGCGGCGCGAGCCCGGCCCGACCCGAACGAAAGGCCCTACGCGCCAGGGCCCACTTCCGGTCCTCCGTCGAGGACCTGAGCACTGCCCACGGGTCCGTTCCTGACCGGCCTGGTGAGGATCTTGGCGACGCACGCGGGTATGACCGCGCCGGGCTCATGACCGCGGGCCCGGTACGCGCTCGGGGTCTCGCCGACCAGTTCGGTGAAGCGCGAGCTGAACGACCCCAGTGACGTACAGCCGACCTCGAAGCAGACCTCCGTCACGCTCAGATCACCCCGCCGCAGCAGCGCCTTGGCCCGCTCGACACGGCGGGTCATCAGATAGCTGTACGGGGTTTCGCCGAAGGCGGCACGGAAGCTGCGGGAGAAGTGGCCGGGCGACATGTGCGCGGCGCGCGCCAGGGCCGGGACGTCGAGGGGCTGCGCGTAGTCCCGGTCCATCATGTCCCGGGCCCGGCGCAGCCGTACGAGGTCATCGAGCGTCACGCTGCCAGCGTACGGCGGGGCCCGGGTCCCCGTACGGCCACTCGCCGTACCGCCCGCAAAGCCACGAGTGCGCAACCGCAACAGATAATCCGCAACGGATCAAATTCGCTACCCTGGCACTCATGACCTCCATGGCACCCACCCGCACCGAACCGGACCTCTCCTTCCTGCTCGACCGCACCAGCCATGTGCTGCGTACGCAGATGGCGGCGGCCCTCTCCGAGATCGGCCTCACGGCCCGCATGCACTGCGTACTGGTGCACGCACTCGAGGAGGAGCGCACGCAGGCGCAGCTCGCGGAGATCGGCGACATGGACAAGACCACGATGGTGGTGACGGTCGACGCCCTGGAGAAGGCGGGCCTCGCCGAGCGGCGCCCGTCCGCGCGGGACCGGCGGGCGAGGATCATCGCGGTCACGGAGAAGGGCGCGCAGGCCGCCGTGGAGAGCCAGGCCATCGTCGACCACGTCCACGAGGAGGCGCTCGGCTCGCTCCCCGAGACGGAGCGCGAGGTTCTGCTGCGAGCGCTGAACGCCCTGGTCGACGGCCACCTGGCCGCCCCGCCCGAGAGCACGCACCCGGCCCCCCGGAGGGCGCGCCAGCACTAGCCCCCACCCCTCCCAGCACCCCACTCCCCGACCCATCTCCACATGCGCCCGTAAAAGATAGTCTGCAACAAAACTATCTGCTACGGTCATTCCTGTTGGCCCGCAGCGGCTCCCGCAGTGGCCCTTTGATCAGGAGATGACCGTAAATGGCTGCCGTTTCCGCACCACTCCGCGCCCTTCCGGCGCTCCTCGCCCCCCAGCGCTCCCGGTGGCCGGCCCTCGGTGTCCTGGCCACGGGGATGCTGATGACGGTCCTCGACGGCAGCATCGTGACCGTGGCGATGCCGGCCATCCAGAGCGATCTCGGGTTCACCCCGGCCGGACTCAGCTGGGTCGTCAACGCCTACCTGATCGCGTTCGGCAGCCTGCTGCTGCTCGCCGGGCGGCTCGGCGACCTCGTCGGACGCAAGCGGCTGTTCCTCGCGGGCACGGTGGTCTTCACCGCGGCCTCGCTCCTGGCCGGCGTGGCCACGAGCCCCGAGCTCCTGATCGCCGCGAGGTTCCTCCAGGGCGTCGGCAGCGCGCTGGCGTCCGCCGTCAGTCTCGGCATCCTCGTCACGCTGTTCACCGAACCCCGCGAACGAGCCAGGGCCATCGCCGTGTTCAGCTTCACCGGCGCCGCCGGGGCCTCGATAGGGCAGGTCCTGGGAGGCGTGCTCACCGACGCGCTCAGCTGGCACTGGATCTTCTTCATCAACCTGCCCATCGGGCTCGCGGCCCTCGCGGTCGCCGTGCCCGCCCTGCCCCGCGACCGCGGCCTCGGGCTCAGGGCCGGCGCCGACACGGCCGGCGCGCTGCTCGTCACCGGCGGTCTGATGCTCGGGATCTACTCCGTCGTCAAGGTCGAGGAGTACGGCTGGACTTCGGCGCGCACGCTCGGGACCGGGGCCGTCGCCGCGCTGCTGCTCGCCGGGTTCTTCGTCCGGCAGGCCAGGGCCCGCACGCCGCTCATGCCACTGCGGATCCTGCGCTCGCGCAGCGTCGCCGGGGCCAACCTCGTCCAGATGCTGATGGTCGCCGCGCTCTTCTCCTTCCAGATCCTCGTCGCCCTCTACCTCCAGAACGTCCTCGGCTACGACGCCGCGGAAACCGGCCTCGCCATGCTCCCCGCGGCCGCCGTCATCGGCGCGGTCTCCCTCGGCGTCTCGGCCCGCCTGGGCGCCCGCTTCGGCGAACGGAACGTGCTGCTCACCGGGATCGTGCTCCTCATCGGCGTACTCGGACTCCTCACCCGCGTCCCCGTGCACGCGCACTACGCCACCGACATCCTCCCGGTGATGTTCCTCGCGGCGGGTTTCGGCCTCGCCCTGCCCGCGCTGACCTCGCTCGGCATGTCCGGGGCGAGCGAGGCCGACGCCGGGCTCGCCTCCGGCCTCTTCAACACCACCCAGCAGATCGGCATGGCCGTCGGCGTCGCCGTGCTCTCCACGCTCGCCGCCTCCCGCACCCGCTCGCTCACCGCGCACGGCGCCACCCGCGCCGAGGCCCTCACCAGCGGCTACCACCTGGCCTTCACGGTCGGTACGGGTCTGCTCGTCGCCGCGTTCCTGATCGCTTACGTGGTGCTGCGCAGGCCCCGCACGACGGCCTGATCAGCCCCACCCGCGCACCACCACAACACCCCACCGACGGAGGCGTCATGACAGCGAAGAGTGGCCCCGCACCCCGGATCCTCACCGACGAAGAGCTCCAACTGCTGCTCTCCCGCAGCCGGTTCGGAACGTTGGCGAGTGTCCGGCGCACCGGGCACCCGCACCTGTCCACCGTGCTCTACCACTGGAGCCCCGAGGAGCGCGTCGTGCGCGTCTCCACCACGGCCGACCGGCTCAAGGCCCGCCGACTGCGGACCGACCCGCATGCCGCGCTGCACGTCAGCGGCCCCGACGTGTGGTCCTTCGCGGTCGCCGAGGGCGAGGCCGAGGTGTCGGAGGTGACAGCCTCGCCCGGCGACGCCGTCGGACGCGAACTACTCGCCATGACACCGGGGTTCGACCACCCCGAGCAGGAGGCGGAGTTCCTTGCACAGCTGGTCGAGGAGCGCCGCGTGGTGATCAGGCTCCGCGTCTCCCGCCTCTACGGGACGGCGCTCGACATCCCGAAGTGAGCCCGGGCGGCTCAGGCCGCGTCCGGCCCGAACGGCAGTGGCCGGCTGTGCACGACGTCGAGGCGGGAGACCGCGCGGGTCAGGACGACGTACAGCCGGTGCAGGCCGCGGCGCTCGGCCTCGGCGACGGCGGCCGGCTCGACGGCGACGACATGGTCGTACTCGAGGCCCTTGGCGACAAAGGCCCCGAGGACGGTCACGCGAGCCCGCGGATCATCCGGCCCGCTCACCTCAATGCCCTTGCCGGTCAAGGCAGTTCGCAACAGCTGCACCGTCTCCTCGTCGGCCGCAACGACGCCCACCGACCCCTCGTACGCCAGCGCCTCGTGCACGGCGTCGACGGTCTCCGCGATGACGTCGCCCGTCTCACGAATCCTCAACTCGCCGTCCTGGCGCAGGGAACGGGCGGGCGGCACGTCCACGTCGAGGATGCCGAGGAGGCGGTTGGTGAGGGCGACGACCGCGCCGGGGACGCGGAACCCCGTCGTCAGGGGCGCGATCAGGGCGTCGGGCTTGCCCAGGTGGCCGAGCAGCTCGCCCCAGGTGCGGGCCGCCCACGGGGTGGTGCCCTGCGCGAGGTCGCCGAGGACGGTGAGCGAGCCGTACGCGGCGCGGCGGGCGATCGACCGGGCCTGCATCGGGGAGAGGTCCTGTGCCTCGTCGATGACGATGTGCCCGTATCCGGCGGGATGTTCGAGGAGCCCGGCGACCTCGTCGAGGAGTACGAGATCGGCCGCCGACCAGGAGGCCGAACGGAAGGAGCGCGGGGGTTTCGCCCACAGGATCGACCGCTGCTCGTCGGCGTCCAGGATCCCGTCCGCCGCGGCGGCGAGAGCGTCCGCGTCGCCGAGGAGCCCGGCGACGACCTCCTCCGGCCGCACCCTGGGCCACACCGCGTCGACGTACGCGCTCATCGGCCGCGCCCTGCCGACCTTCTGCAGCCAGAGGTTGTTCACCGGTCCCGACCTGCGTTCGGCCTGCTCCTGAAGGTGCCGCACGGCCCGACTGCGTACGCGCTCCCGCCCGATCGCGTACGGGGGCTCCTCCTCGCGTACACCCGCCACGATCCGCCCGAGCACGCCGGCCGGCACCCGCCAGCGGTACGAACCGTCCAAAATGGCGAGGGAGTCGGCGGCGGCCTCGGGCCGTACGCGGGAGTAGAGGGCGCGGTGCAGGACGTCGGCCATGCGGGCGTCGTGCTTCACGGCTGCCGCGGCTCCGGCGTCCTCGTACGTCCGCGCCCTGGCCACCGCCGTACTGCTCTCCTCGACGAGGATCTCCTCGATGGTGGACTGCCGCACGCCGCTCTCGCCGAGCGCGGGCAGCACCTCCGAGATGTAGGTGAGGAAGGTGCGGTTGGGGCCGAGGATGAGGAGTCCGCCGCGCTGGACGCGCTGAGGGTGGGTGTAGAGGAGGTACGCGGCCCGGTGCAGGCCGACCGCGGTCTTGCCGGTGCCGGGGGCGCCCTGCACACAGACCGAGGTGCCGAGATCGGCGCGGACGAGGTCGTCCTGGTCGGGCTGGATGGTGGCGGCGATGTCGCGCATGGGGCCGACGCGGGGGCGCTCGATCTCGCGGGCGACGATACGGCTGCCCTCACCGGAGCCAGACGTGGGAGCGGCACCGGACCCTTCCTCGGCCTCGCCCTCCACCGTGAGCCACTCGTCCTCCAGGCCCGTCAGATCGGCGGAGTCGCCCTTGCTGGCGGGGGCCCATCCGAAGCGGCGCCGGACCGCGACGCCTTGCGGTTCCTGGGGTCCGGCCTGGTAGAAGGCGCGCGAGACGGGGGCGCGCCAGTCGACGACGAGGGGCGGGGCGGCCGGGTGCTCACTGACGCGGCGCCGTCCTACGTGGTAGCTCTGCCCGGCGTGGTCGCCGTCACCGTCCGCGAAGTCGAGGCGCCCGAAGAAGAGCGGGACCTCGGGCAGTTCGTGCAGTTCCTTGGCCTTGCTGCGCAGCTGGTACCCGAGCACTTCGGCATCGGCCCCGGAGGCGGAGGCGTTCTCGCCGACGATCACCTGTTCGTCGGCGCCTTCGATCATCGCGGCGAGGGCGGCGCGGCAGAGGTCGTGGTGGTGGCGTTCCTGGACGAGGGCACGGAGATCGGCGGAAGCGGTCACCGGACGAGAATAACGCAACCAGGTAACGTTTTTTACCCGACTTCACGACCTGCGTGGCGAGCGCTATGCGCCACCCCCGGCTCCAAGCCCCCGCTCCAACTGCCGAAACCCCAGCTCGGCAGCCTCCACCGCATCCGGCCACACCGCGTCGGCGCTCTCTCCCTCGGCGATCCGCCGCCAGTTCTCCATGGCGAGAACCCGCTGTACGGCAAAGATCTGCCCGGCCCCGAGCGCCGCCCTGACCCCCTCGCCGAGCGCGCCCGCCAGGATCTTCTCCGACCGCTCCTGGTACCCGTACGCCCGCGCGACCAGCGACGGGGTGCCGTAGAGCAGCCGGTGAAAGGCGAGTACCGCGGGGTGGTCGTTCAGCCCGGTCACCGGATCGCGCCGCTCGAGCCCGTCGAGAAAGTGCGCCCGCAGCGCGGCGAGCGGGGTCACGCCCTCGCCCCGCCCGGCGACGACGCGCGCGGCCTCGTCCTCGTGATCGGCGAACCGGTGGAGGACCAGGTCCTCCTTGGTGGGGAAGTACCGGAAAAGGGTCGGCTTGGAGATCTCGACGGCGGCCGCGACCTCGGCGACGGACACCTTGTCGAACCCCTTCTCCAGAAACAGCCCGATGGCCGCCTCGGAGATCGCCTGATACATCCGCCGCTTCTTCCGCTCACGGAGGCCCATTGCACCGGTCTCGCCACTCATAGGGCGAAGGGTACGCAGAGCCGGCGGGCCCGCCTCACCGCGCCGGCGTCGCGGTCACGACTGCCGCCAGGGCGGAACGGAAGCAAGCGTCCAGAGGTCGTTGAAATGCTTGGTCCACATCGCGACGCCCTCCGCACCGTCCGCGCCCCGCCAGGACCTCGAACCGCGCCAGATCCTTCAGCCACGCGACACCTCTGCCATCGGCTCCCCCATCGCGCGCCACGCATCCCCCTTTACGCATCCCGTTTTACGCATCCCGTGCCGCCCATGGTCACCACCCCCGCGCGAAGGGGCGGGACAGCGGGCAGCACCGGCGCCGGTCCATGCGGCCGGCCTCAGCGGCCGGTGAGCCAGCGAGCCAGCCCTTCGGCGATCCGGGCAACGGAGGGGACGGACTCCAGACCCAAGGGGACAGCCGCCGCGGACACGATGCTCCGCAGTTTGACGGCCGTGAGCCAGAGCAGCGATCCGTCGCGGGCCGGCGAGGCACTGAGCTTCGTCGCGGACCTGATCACATCCGTGTACACCGACTGCGCCCTCTTGAAGTCGATCAGGAGCGGAAGGTCCTTCTCCCAGCCCTGGGAACTTCCCTTCCTGACGTCCTCGACACTGCTGCGCCAAGAGGTGATGACGCCGGACGCCTGCGCCTGCGGGTATCGCATGAGATACAGATGCGTTGCGAGGTCGTACAGGGGATCACCGAACATGGCCAGTTCCCAGTCGATCGCCCAGAGCCGCGATGACGGGTCCACGATCAGGTTCTCGCGGTGGAGATCCGCGTGCAGAAGACAGAAGGGCCGCTCCACCAGCCCCAGAACATGCTTCCGCAGGCGCGTGAAGGCTTCACCGTCCAGACCCAGGTGACCGAAGAGTCCGCCGAACCGCTCCAGGTTCTTTTCGTATACCTGCTTTTCGGTGAACCTGATCAGCCGCTCCAGGAATTCAGCGGAGTCCCCGTCCGGCGCCTGGTCCTCTTTTGTGCACTTTCTGGCAATGGAGAGCGAATCGGGTCGCACCTCGGCCATTTCGCGAAACAGGGTGCCCAGCTGTCCGCTCAGATCCGAGGGCGCGGGCTCCCCTCTTTTCTCCAGGGACCCGAGCGTGCTGCCCTCGATGAACTGCTGCAGCCTGGCACCTTCGACCTCGACGACCTCGGGAATGCGTGAGACGCGCCCCGCCAGGGCGTCGAGCAGGGCTTCCTCCGATTCGAAGCACCGGCGGTCGAACCAGAAGAGGCCGCTGCGAGGTTCCCGGCACTTCCACCGACCGGTCCGGGACAGGTCACCCGTACACAGAAAAGGGAGGACATATGTTTCATGGTGGTAACCCTTGAGCGGACCTTCGATTGACTGTTCGCCACCACTCAATGCGACAGCACGTCGCCAGGCTGTCGTGGTCGGGTCCGTTGCCATCGCCCATTCTTTCGCCAGGAGTAGCACCAGCGTTATTGAAGAGGAGGAGTACGGTACTCCGCCAGGCGGCAGCATCCCAGAACCCACTCACGTACCACTCGCGCCGTCCGTGCGAAATCGCTGACTGAACGCGCCGGGCAGCGGCCTGACCGGAGCTGAGTGGAGCAGTGGCCTGACCCGTCGCCTCCCGCTCCGCGATCACATTCCAGACGGAGTCGCACCATGCGTGCATGCTCCAAGAGGCGCCTGAAGCCGTCAGCCCCGCTCCCGCAACACCCCCAGCACCGGCTCCAAGGACGACACCACCACCTCCGCTCCCGCCTCCCTCAGGACCTTTGCCTTGCGGTCGTTGCGGGCGTAGCCGAGGAACGCGATGCCCGCCGCTGTGGCCGCTTCGAAGTCCGAGGGGGTGTCGCCGATCATCAGGGACGTTTCGGGGGTCGCCCCCAGGGCGCCGAGGGCGCGTTGTACGCAGTGCGGGTGGGGCTTCAGGAGGTGGAGGTCCTGGGTCCGGCCGTAGATGTGCGGGGCGAAGCAACTGGTGAGGCCGCGCGTGGCCAGGTAGCGGGACGCCACCGCCGGGGAGTTGTTCGTCGTGACGGCCAGGTGGGCGCCCACCGCGAACCACGTCCTGATCAGCGGGTCGGCGTACTGCGTGGGCCACGCCGAGGCCACCGCCGTGAGCTCCTGCTGGGTGAGGCGCTCCTCCAGCTCGACGACCAGGTCGCTGCCGGGGCGCCGGCGGTCGACGGCGCGCAGGACGGCGTGCGGGTCCGGTTCCGCGCGCTCCTCCTCGGTGAGCAGACCGTGCAGCCCGCGCTCCTCGAGCCACCGCACCTGTTCGACGGCCACCCGCTCCGCGGAGTGCCCGGCGAAGAGCCGGCAGATCGGCCCGTCGAAGTCGAAGAGCACGAAGCGCGCCCTTTTGATCAATTCCCGCAGTGATTCCGTCGCTTCAGCCACCGGAACAGTCTGCTTCGTTGCATCAGAAGTCACTAGGAGAGTGTCAGGTCCGTGGTGATGGTTTCCCAGAGGGCGTCGAACCACTTCTGCGATTCCTCCACGAACGCCGTGTCCCGCTGCCCGGCCCGCTTCTCGAACGAGAACAGCAGCGACTCCGTGCCGAGCGTGTCGTACATGTCGAGCGTGCCGCTCTCGATCTCCTCCTCGCGCCGCGTGACCAGGTAGTACGAGAGGAGCGCCTCATTCCCGTTGAGCAGGTAGAGCTTGACCGGCGGAGTGAAGGGCAGCGCACGGAACGTGACCCGTACGTCGATGCCGTGCGAGGACCGCAGCGAACGCAGATTGTGGCGCAGGACCTGGCCCTGCGCGTTGCGCTGGTCGAGCCAGCGCTGGTGCACGACATCACCCTCCCCGGCTCCGGCGTCCTCGACCGATACGGGGAAGGCGAGATTGATGTCCTTGCCCGGCAGCAGGATGCGCACGTCGACCGAGTCGGGGCGTATACGGCCCTCGTGGATGAAGCGCAGCGGCTCGCCGAGCGCCAGCATCAGGGTCTCCGCGGTGAGGCAGACGGCGTCGATCCGCACCTGCGGCGACGCGAACGCCTCGGACAGGCGCGGCGCCAGGCCGACCATCGTGCGCTGCGGTTCGTCGCGGGCCGGGGCCTGCTCGGCGATCCTCGGCGGGCTGCCCTTGCTCACGTTGCTGAGCAGGCCGTCCTCCTGGAGGGAGCGCAGGGCCTGGCGTACGGCGCCGCGCTCCACGCCGAACTCCTCGGCCAGCTCCGCCTGCGTCGGCAGCCGCTCGCCCGCGCGCAGCTCACCCACCTTGATGCGCTCCCGCAGGACGTCGGCGATCTCCTGTGGTGAGGACCTTCTGCTGCCGTTCACTGCAACGCTCTCCTGGGTCACAACCAAACGCTACAACTAACCATCACTTGGCGGGAGTTGTTGAGGAGTTGTTTATCGACCTCGACCAAGTGGGGACAACTTCATCGTAGTTGGTTACCAACTTGGAGCAAGATGGCCGAAGGAGGAACCACCATGCCCGTCCTCACCTTCTTCTCCGCCGTATTCGTGATCACTTTCGAGCAGCTGGTCCAGTGGCGCTACGGTCCCGTCGGGATCACCGGCCTGCTGCTCCTCACGATCGGCGTCAAGGCGAAGAGCCCCACCTGCAGCTCCGTCGGCGCCGTACTCCTGGCTCTGATGATCGCCGGACCCGCGCTCTGACACAGGCGGGCCCCCGCGCCCTCACGGCGTGAGCGTAAGGTCCGAACTGATCGTGTTCCAGAGGCTGTCGAACCACAGATGGGACTGCTCGACGAACGTCGTCTCCCGCAGTCCCTGCCCCTGCCCCTGTTCGAACGGGAAGAGCATCGACCGCGTGCCCTGCACCCCGTACGTCTCCAGGTACTCCTGGTCGATCTGCTCGTCCCGCCTCGTCAGTGTGTAGTACGCGAACAGCGCCTCGCCGCCGTTGAGCAGATAGAGCTTGATCGGTGGCGTGAACGGCAGTGCCCTGAACGTGACGTGGACGTCGATCCCGTGCGTGGAGCGCAGGGCGAGGAGGTTGTGGCGCAGGACCTGCCCCTGCGCGTTGCGCTGCGCCAGCCAGTTCCTTTGGAGCCGGGCGTCCGCCGCGCCCACCCGCGTCGGGAACGCGAGGTCGATGTCGCGGCTCGGCAGCAGGACGCGGACGTCGACCTTGGCCGGATTCGAACGGCCGGCGTGGATCTGACGGAGCGGCTCACCCATCGCGAGCGTCAGCGAGACCGCGGTCAGACAGAGGGCGTCGATCTGGACGTGCCGGGCGCCGAACGCGGCGGTGACCCGCGGGCCGAGCCCCACCATCGTGGGCTGGGGCGGCGCTCCCGGGCCGGTGAGGACGAGGCCCGTGTGCTGCGCGACGGTGGCCGGGGCCCTCTTGGACACATCGGCGAGCAGGTGTTCCGAGCGCAGGACGCGCAGGGCCTGGCGCACGGCGGCGCGCTCCACGCCGAACTCGTCGGCGAGGCGGGCCTGGGTCGGCAGACGTTCACCCGGCCGCAACCGGCCCGCCCTGATCCGGGCGCGCAGCTCGTCGGCCACCTGGCGATACGTCGCCGGCGGCTCCTGGTGGCCATGGACCGCGGCAGGTTCCGAACCCACAGACGAACCCTACAACTTCCCGCCATCTTTGGGGAGTTGAGGGAAAGGTGGTTATGAGTCGGCATTGGGCGGAGATAAGTTCAGTGGAGTTGGTTGCCAACTTGAGCCATATGGTCGGACATCCTCAAGGGTTGGCCCGGTTGGTCATCACTCCCGAACTGAAGGGGGACCAGACATGCCGTTCATCGCCATCGCCGTAGCAGCCCTCGCCATCGGGTTCGAGCAGCTGATCCAGTGGAAGTACGGGCCGATGGGCATCATCGCGTTCGTCGCGCTCTCCATCGGCCTCAAGGCCAAGAACAACCTCATCAGCGGCATCGGGGCCGTGATCCTCGTGATGCTGCTGGCCCAGAGCGGCTGACCGGGCTCCCTTCCGGAGGGGAGCCGGGAGCCCGGTCACGCCACGGCGTCACAGCGCGCCGGAGCACCACAGCACACCTCAGTAAATGCGCCTCGGAAGACGCGTCTCAGCACATGCGCCTCAGAAGATGTCCGGGCACCACGGGCGCCTGGACGTACGCAGCAGGGCGTCGGCAATGGCGGCGGCGCCCGCCCTCTCCTCCCTGACGCGGCCGAGCGCGGCGAGTCGCACCGCGGACTCGTCGCCCAGCCACAGCGTCCCCAACTCGCTCACGTCCAGCGTGAGTTCGGGTTCCTCCGAGGTCGGCGCGCACACCGCACCCCCGGGCTCCGCCTCCAGCCGGTAGCGGCCCCCGGAGAGGCCGGCCGCGTCGCCGACCTCGAGGACCAGCGATCCCGTCCCCGCGTACGTACGCGCCTCGAGCGCCCTTACGACATCCAGGATCCGCACCCACAGCCAGTCCGCGTGCGTGACGACGCGGGCCGCGCGCGGGTCGGGCAGCAGGTGCGGCAGCAGGTCGTCCGGGGGCCGGTAGCCCGTGCGGACGGTCGCGATCCAGTCGACCGAGCAGACGTAGTGCCACAGGGCACGCTCGGCGGCCGGGGTGACGGCGATCAGGTCGCGCACGGTCGCCGTGTTGTGCGGCTGCTTGGTGTCGCCCCAGTTGTCGTCGACGGTGTAGACGATCAGGCCCTCGGCCTCGCCGTTCGGCGCGCGGTAGACCGCGTAGAAGGGCTCTTTCCAGGGCTCTTCTGGGGTTTCGAGGAGTCCGGTGCTGCGGCGCCACCAGTACCCGTCGCGGTCGACGGCGCCGGGCCTGCTCGCGCGCAGCCGCTCGTGCAGCTCCGGGCCCGTCTTTCGGACCTCCTCGCCGTCGACGAGATCGATACGGCCCCCGTCGTCCGGCACCGGCCGGCGCGGGTCGAGACCGGCGCGCGGCACGTCCACCGCCCACTCGATGAGCGACGTGGCGGGCCCGAAGCCGAACCGGCCGTAGATCGGGTACTCGGCGGCGATGAGCGTCGCGACGAAGTCGCCGCGGGCCTTCGCGTCGGCCAGGTCGGCCGCCATCATCCGGCTCAGCAGGCCGCGCCGACGGTGGGTGGCGCTGACCGTGACGTTGGAGATCGCGTCGGCGGGGACGGCCGCGCCGCCCGGCACGGTGAGCTCCTGCGGGAACGAGCGGAAGGTGGCGACGCAGCGCCCGCCGTCGAAGGCGCCCAGGACCCGGGAGCCGCGCGCCTGTTCCCTGCGTTTGTCGAGGGTTTCCCGCGAGTCGGGGGTACTCCGCAGGAAGCCGGTGTTCAGCGCCCGGGACCAGTCGGCAAACTCGTCATCGGTGATCGGCCGTACGTCGATGTCGTCGCGAGTCATCCCGTCACGCTAAGCGGGGTCCGCGGGGCGAGGCCACCCGATTACCGCGCGGCCCCCGTCCCGTCTGGCAGCGGGGCCTGGAAGACCGCCCGGATCTCCCCCACGACGCCCCCGCCGCCGTGCAGCGGCGCCGCGCCGATGCGGGCCACGACCTCGCCGTCCACGCCCAGCATCCGCAGCGCGCGGGCCAGGACCGGGCCGAGGGCCCGCGTCGAGCCGTCGTCGATCTTGAAGGCGAGCGCCCGCCCGTCCGGGAGCGCCACGGCCTGGACCGCCTCGGCGCCCATCTTCGACAGGGTGCCCGGCACCTCGCGCATCAGCCACGTGTCGGGGCGGCGCGTACCGGCGACGTACTCGGGGTGCGCGCGCATCGCGTCGGCGACCCGGCGCTCCGCCGAGCCCTCGGGGGCGAGCACGAAGTGCCGGAAGGCGCGGGCGAGGCCGGTGAGGCTGATGGCCATCAGGGGCGCCCCGCAGCCGTCCGTACCGACCGCGGCGACGGGTTCGCCCGCGGCCTCCTCCACGACCTCGTGGATGAGCCTCTGGAGCGGGTGGCCGGGGTCCAGGTAGGAGTCCTTGGGCCAGCCGTTCAGGTCGCAGGCGGCCAGCATCGCCGCGTGCTTGCCGGAGCAGTTCATCGTGACCCGGTCCCGTACGGCGCCCGCCGCCAGGTACGTCTCGGTCTCGACCGGGTCGAGCGGCAGGTCGGGCGGGCACTGGAGGTCGGCCGGGGTCAGCTCGTGCTCGGACAGCATCTTCTGGACGAGATCGCGGTGGAAGATCTCACCGGAGTGGCTTGCGGCGGCGAGCGCGAGCCGCTCGCCCGACAGGTCGAGGCCCGCGCGCAGCACGCCCGCCGCCTGCATCGGCTTGTTCGACGAGCGGGGGAAGACGGGAGCGGTCACGTCTCCCAGGGCGAGCTCCACGGTCCCGTCCGCGGCGAGCACGACCAGGCTGCCTCGGTGATGGCCCTCGACGAAGCCGGAACGGACGACCTCGGCGAGGACCGGGGGTATGGCGGCGGCGGAGGAGGGGGACATCGGTGGCCTTCCGGGGCGGGTCCATGGCGGGCCATGGACAGACCCGCCCCGCAGCGGGCCACCGGGGTCACCGGTGCGGCCGCGTCACGCGAGCAGGTCGTCTACTTGTGCTTCGCCTTCACGGTACCTGCGGGCGATCTCGGCGCTGCAATCGTCGGCCGTCGACTGGAGCAGGTGACGGCGGCGCGAGACCTGCTGCTCGTAGCGCACGAGGCGGCCCATCGCCGTGTGCAGCTCATCGTCCGTTCGGGCGTCCAGGTCCGACAGCTCGACCTCGGCGAGCATCTCGGCGGCCAGGCCCCGGTACTCCTCGCTGCGGGGCGTGCCGAGGGTGACGTGGCGGGCGGAGGAGCGGTGCCCGCCGGCCTTGTCGGTGAGGATCTCGGAGAGCCGGTCCACGACCGGCGCCTCGGGGTCCCTGCGGCGGGCGACCTCGGCCCGCAGGATGTCGATACGGCCCTGGAGCAGCCGTCGTACGTAGCTCAGGTCGGCCTCGTCCTGCTGGGCGTCGCGGCGCAGTGTGCGCAGCTCGGGAAGCCGGAGCGCGGACAGGTCGTGCCCGGGTGGCTCCGGGAGGTCGGGGCCGGCGACCCGCTGCTTCGGAGGGCGCGCCGTGCTGAGGCGGTTCGTGCCGGTGATGCGACTGGCGTGCGTCAACGAAACGGGGGTCCCTGGAGGCTGCCCGATGCTCGATGTGTGGCTCATTGCGTCCCTACCGTCCCCTCGACCGGACCGACGCGGTGCACCGCGTGTGGGAGTCGGTCTTTGAACCCCGGCCGGATCAGCGCGGGGCGTCTGGTGCGCGCGATCGCAAGGCGCCGGAAAGTCCTCGTAGCGGAGCTACTAGGGCTTTTCGGCAACGCCGCGAGCGTGCGTGCCAGGCGTCCCGCGCCCGGCCGGGCTTCAAAGACCGACTCCGAGCATCGTGCCACTCCGAGTGGCCGCTCTGTGCACGAGTGCCCCTAATCCGCCCCGGATGGGCGGTTCGGGCGCACGGCATGATGGTTCGTATGCGTGCAGTGGTGCAGAGAGTGGACGGCGCGAGCGTCGTCGTGGAAGACGAAGTCGTGGGCGAGATCAAGGGCGAGGGGCTGTGCGTCCTCGTGGGGGTCACCCACGAGGACACCAAGGAGAAGGCGGCCCAACTGGCCCGCAAACTCTGGTCCGTACGGATGCTCGCCGACGAGAAGTCGTGCAGCGACATCGACGCCCCGCTCCTGGTGATCAGCCAGTTCACGCTCTACGGGGACGCCCGTAAGGGCCGCCGCCCCACCTGGAACGCGGCGGCGCCCGGACCGGTGGCCGAGCCGCTGGTCGACGAGGTCGTGGCGCAGCTGCGGGCCCTTGGGGCGACCGTGGCGACGGGCCGGTTCGGGGCGCAGATGCGGGTGTCCCTGACGAACGACGGCCCGTTCACGGTGCTTCTGGAGATGTAGCCCGACCCCTGAGGCGTGTCAGGGCTCGACGACGACTTCCTGCGCGGCCGCGGTCGTGTCCACGATGAGGTCCGCGTCCACCGGCACGTTCCGCTTCACCAGGGCGAGCGCGATCGGGCCGAGTTCGTGGTGGCGTACGGACGTCGTCACGAAGCCCAGCTTGCGGCCCTCGGGGCCGTCGGACGCGAGGCGGACGGGGGCGCCGTGCGGGGGCAGGTGCACATCGCTGCCGTCCAGGTGCAGGAAGACGAGGCGGCGCGGAGGCTTCCCGAGGTTCTGCACGCGGGCGACGGTCTCCTGGCCGCGGTAGCAGCCCTTCTGGAGGTGGACGGCGGTGCCGATCCAGCCGAGCTCGTGCGGGATGGTGCGGTGGTCGGTCTCGAAGCCGAGGCGCGGCCGGTGGTTCTCCACGCGCAGCGCCTCGTGGGCGAGGAGCCCGATCGCGGGCCCGTTCCGCTCCGCGTACGCCTCCAGGTCTGCGCGCGGCAGGAACACGTCGCGGCCGTACGCCGTCTCGCGCACCGCGACGCCGTCCGGGACCTGCGCGATCGAACCGGCCGGCAGCTGGACGAGGGCGAACTCCTCGGTGCGGTCGGCGACTTCGACCCGGTAGAAGAACTTCATCGACTCCAGGTAGGCGATCAGCGCCTCCTGGGAGCCGGGCTCGACGTGCGCCCACGTGGTGGTGCCGTCGTCGACGATGTACAGGGCGTGCTCGATGTGGCCGTGCGCGGAGAGGACGAGTGCCTCGGTGGCCTGGCCGGGCGGGAGGTCGCTGACGTGCTGCGTGAGGAGCAGGTGCAGCCACGCGAGCCGGTCGTCGCCGGTGACGGTGATGACGCCGCGGTGGGAGAGGTCGACGAGGCCGTTGCCGTCGGCGAGGGTGCGCTGCTCGCGGAACAGGTCGCCGTAGTGCGCGGCGACGCCTTCGTCCACGCCCTCGGCGGGAACGGCGCCGGGCAGGGACAGGAGGGGGCTCTTCATGTTCACAGACACTACGACGAGCACACGGACGCGCTTATTCCTGCGGGGCGGCGGATTCGTCTATTCCTGCGGGGCGGCGGATGCGTCGCCGCCCTCGATCTCCTCGCCGTCCCGCTCGGAGCAGTCGGCGCAGCGGCCGAAGATCGCGAAGTGCTTGAGATCGGTGTCGAACCCGAAGGTGTCGCGCAGCTTCGCCGTGAACTCGGCGGCGACCTTGACGTCGGCCTCGATCACGTTCGTACAGTCCCGGCAGACCAGGTGCATGTGGTGGTGCCGGTCCGCGAGGTGGTACGTCGGCGCGCCGTGCCCGAGGTGGGCATGGCTGACGAGGTCCAGCTCCTCGAGCAGCTCGAGGGTGCGGTAGACGGTCGAGATGTTGATCCCCGACGCCGTCTTGCGCACCTCGCAGAGGATGTCGTCGGGGGTCGCGTGCTCGAGGGTGTCGACGGCCTCGAGGACCAGCTGACGCTGAGGCGTCAGCCGGTAGCCGCGCTGCCGCAGGTCGCTCTTCCAGTCGGTGCTCACCACACCGCCGAGTGTAGGTCCACTTGCCGGGAACGACTTCTGGACTGCTGGACTTCGGGACTACCGGACCATTGGGCCGACCGGACTACTTGAAGAAGGCGATGCCGTCGTCGGGCAGGTCCGGCAGGTTGCGGGCCATCTCGGCCACGTCGTCCGGGGAGACGACCTTCTTCAGCTGGGCCGACATGTAGGGGCGCAGCTCGACCCCGGGGGTCTGCTTCTCGCCGACCCACATCAGGTCGCTCTTCACATAGCCGTAGAGCCGCTTGCCACCGGTGTGCGGTGCCGCGGTCGCGGTGCGCGCGACGGCGTCCGTGACCAGGTCGATCTGCGGCTTCTGGTCGGCGAGCTCGCCGTACCAGATCTCGACGACGCCGTCGTCGCGGACCATGACGACGTCGACCTTGCGGTCCTTGTCGATCCGCCAGAACCCGGACTCGGTCTCCAGGGGCTTCACCTTGTTGCCCTCGGAGTCGAGGATCCAGGTGTGCGAGTGGTACTCGAGGAAGTCCCGCCCGTCGTGGGTGAAGGAGACCTCCTGCCCGAAGTTCGCCTTCTCGGCGCCGGGGAAGTCGGTGACACCCGCGCCCGCCCAGTTGCCGAGGAGGAACACCAGGGGGACGAGGTCGGGGTGCAGGTCGGACGGGATCTCGATCATGGTCTGCGAAGCGTCTCTCTGGTGGGGGTCAGCGCTGGCCCTGGTACAGCTTCTTCACGGTCAGCCCGGCGAACGCGAGAACGCCGACGCAGACCAGGACAAGGAGAGCGGAGAAGAAGGCCTCAAGCACGGGGTGCTCCTCGGTGAGCGGTGGTCGGTACAGAGCCGGACCCCACTTTAGTCGGGTGGGGCCCGGCTCTCTCGATGAGGTCACCCAAGCGGGGTGCGGGCCGCACAGAGCCTGTGCCCCCAGGCTCTCAGCCCAGGAGCTGGCTCTGCAGGACGACCGCCTGCCGGAAGGGGACGGCGGGGGCGGTGCCCTTGCGGGACTGGACGACCAGGCCGACCGTGTCGCCCGCGACCAGATAGGCGCTGCGCACATGCTCGGCGCCGCGCGGTCGCGCCTCGTCGTAGACGTACTCCGTGACGTTCTTGACGTGCGCGTCGTCCGGGTACGACTCGTCGAGGGCCGCGTCGGCGGTCCCCGCCAGTTGCCGGACGGGGGCGAAGGTGCCGACCAGCCCGTCGGAGAACTCCTGGGCGGCCGCTCCGGTGCCGAAGTGGAGCAGGAACACGCGGGTCGTGCTCCCGTCCGGCATGATCCAGCCACGCCCGGCGATGTGCCGCAGGCCGGCGTCGGTCAGGTCCTGGCCCAGTTCCTCGCGCTCCTCCTTCATGAACTGCGCGAGAAGGGCGGACTTGGGCACCCAGCCGTCGTCGGTCTTCACGCCCGGGTCGGGCCGGGCGCCCTCGGGGGCCTTCAGTACGAGGGCGCGCGGGTCGGCGTAGTGCGCCTGCGCGGAGTTGGCCTCGGCGAAGGGGGCCGGGCTGCCCTCGGGCAGCGGGGGGCGCACCAGTTCCGGGTAGGTCCAGCGCCCGTCCGAGGCCGTGGCGAGGCCCGGCAGGCGGGTGCGCTGCTGCTC
Organism: Streptomyces sp. NBC_01003; assembly: GCF_045162695.1. Taxonomy (NCBI): domain Bacteria; kingdom Bacillati; phylum Actinomycetota; class Actinomycetes; order Kitasatosporales; family Streptomycetaceae; genus Streptomyces; species Streptomyces sp. NBC_01003. The sequence continues at coordinate 5,550,405 of NZ_CP108707.1, read as the reverse complement.
GGTGACGCCGTACGCGGCCGCCCCGGCGAGCGCGCCGAAAACGACGACCGCGGAGGTCCAGCGCAGCACGGCGCGCAGGACGCGGCGGTCCTTGGGCGCCTGCTCGGGGGCGGCGGTTGCGGGTGCGGGCTCAGCCGAAGGCACGGGCAGGGGCAGGGGCAGGGATGCGTCGGTCGGCATCGTCTCGGCGCTCACACCGCCTCCCCGGGCGACTCGACGGCGTCGAGCTGTTCACGCATCAGCTCGGCGGGTTCGCCGGAGGAGACGAGGCCGTCCTTCGTCCCGTACGCGGTGAAGCTCACCAGCACGTCCCCGCTGTATCCGGAGCAGACCATGATGTCGAGCTTCTCCTCTTTGTCCGCGGGTGGCAGGAAGCAGCCGGCGTCCTTGTGACCCTTGATCTTCGGGCCCTTGCGGAACACCGTCATCGCCTCGGCGAAGCGCGACTGGAACCGGGAGATCTCCCGGGCGTCCTGCCGGTTGCCCATCCGCGACAGCGAGATGGTGACGACGATGCCGCCGTCGGCCCGGTTACCCGACGCGTAGCTGCGCATCGCCATGCCCTTGATCTCCTGCCGGTCGAACTCCCCCTCCAGCCGGCGCCGCTCCTTGAGCGGCAGCGAACGCAGGGACTGCTTGCGCAGGGCGGCCGCCTGCCGGCCGCTGAGCTCGGTGTCGGCGCCGAACCCGGCGATGTCGGGCCCGGCCCGGTATCCCTCGGGCATCGGGAGCAGGGAGGCCTTCAGGCCCGTACGCCCCTTGTCCCGCGCCGAGTTGTCGCGGGGCGCATCCGGGAACTTGTAGCGGGCGGCCCCGGCGTCCCGGTCGGCGCCCTCGACCCGGACCACGGTGTAGCCGACACCACCGGCGACCACACCGAGCAGCAGCACGGGCACGGCGACGCGCGTGAGGAGGCGACGGCGCCGGTCTCCGGGTGGGCGGGTGCCGGGCGTGACGGCCTCGGGAGGGGTCGTCCCGTCGGCCGGCACGGCCCCGGAAGAGATTGCCCCGTCGGCCGGCACGGCCCCGGGCGTGGTGTCCGCGTCGCTCATCACAGGCGCTCCCACTGCTGTCGGGCCACCTGCATGGCGCGCTTCTTGCTGATCGGGCGGGGGCCCACCAACGAGACCTCCATGAGGATGTCGCCCCGGGACGCGTACGCCTCGGCGGTGTACAGCGGTATGTATCCGGCTTCCCGCTCGGGCTGCGCGTGGACATAGACCTGGCCTGTGCCCGAACCGGGAATGGCGCGGCCGACCGTGGACGGGTGACGACCCTCGGCCCAGCCCTGCTCATACAGGGCGGCCTCGGCGGACGCCACGGTCGCTTCGTCGCGGTACTGCCTCAGGCGGACGCTGACCATCGTTCCGTCCTCCCGCCACCCGTCCAGCGCCGCACGCCGGAAATCCGCCTCGACCAGCTGGGTGAAGACGGTGTCGGAATGCGTGTACATCTCCGCCATCTCCAGGACGCTCTGCCAGCGGTCCGGCGTGAGGGCATTCGGCAGATCCGTGGCCCCCTTGGGCCTCTTGACCAGCAGCTTGCGCAGATCGCCGTCCGTGCGGACCTTGCGGTCCCGCGCGGCGGACAGCGGCTCGGGGGCCTTGCCCTTCGACTGCGGCACGACCGGCTGGGACAGCGGCGGCAGCGGGTCCGGGGCACGCCCGGCCTGTACGACATAGCCGGCGCACGTACCCGCGACGACGCCCAGTGCCGCGGCGCAGGCGATCAGCAGGGCGGTGCGGCCGCGGCGGCGCGGCCTGCGGGCCGGGCTCTCACCGACGTCGGCGTGCTCGTCCCTGTCGCTTACTTCTATGTCTTCCGATACTTCTGTGTCTTCCAACGGTCCCCCCACAGAACTCGAATGGAATATGAAGCGCAGATTCCGTATCCGCGCGCACAAGAGACCCACAGGCCACGCACGTGGTTGTGCCGGCCTTGATTACGATTCAGCCATGGCGAACAAGCTCGTGATCAAGGTGACCGCGGGGGCCGATGCCCCCGAACGCTGCTCGCAGGCCTTCACGGTGGCGGCGGTGGCCGTGGCCAGCGGGGTGGAGGTCTCGCTCTGGCTGACCGGCGAGTCGTCGTGGTTCGCGCTGCCGGGCCGCGCCGCCGAGTTCGAGCTGCCGCACGCCGCGCCGCTGCCCGACCTGATCGAGTCGATCCTGGCGGCCGGGCGGATCACGCTGTGCACGCAGTGCGCGGCCCGCCGCGAGATCACCGAGAAGGACGTCATCGAGGGCGTCCGGATCGCCGGCGCGCAGGTCTTCGTGCAGGAGGCGATGACGGACGGGACGCAGGCGCTCGTCTATTGACGCGGAGCGGACCTACGCTTGAAGCATGTACTCGCGGCGTCGTCATCTGTACTTCGCCATGATGGGCCTCTGCATCGGCCTGTTCGTCCTGGCCTGGGCCGTCGTGCGCCTCTGGTCCGTGCCCGCCGCCGTGGCGATGTGCATCGTGGCGATGGTGATTCCGCCCGTCGCGGCGATCGTCGCCAACCGCCGCGGCCCCGACGACCGCTGGTGGGACGACCCGTCCGGGGACGCGAAGTCCGACGAGTGGTGGGACGAGCTGGACGGGAAGAAGCGGCCCGAAGACTACTAGGGCCTCTCGTTCGGATCAGGCCGCCGGATCAGGGAGCGGCGGGGAGCGGCGTCTGGGACCCCAGGCCCCTAGGGCCCTGAGACCCCTCGTCCCGGCCGGCGCGGCGCATCGCGACGATCTCCGCGACCGTCTCCAGCCACCGCGCCGCCCGCGTCTCGTCACCCGGCGCCTCTGCCGCCCGCGCCGCCGTCTCCAGCCAGTCACGCAGGCACGCGGACGCCTCACGTGACGGCAGCGGCTCGGGCAGCGCGGCCGTATACGCGGGGCCGCCGGCCCGGACGATCTCCGCCACGTACGTCACCGAGCGCGGCAGCACGCCGAGCCGATCGAGGGTGACGGCGGCGGCGATCGCGCCGTCGCCGAAGAGCGCGGTGCGGAAGGTGTCACGGGCCAGGCCGTGGCGCAGCAGCGTCGGGACGTCGGTGGCGGCGAGCACCTCGTCGTCGGTGCGCGGTGCGCGGCCGTGGACCATGGTCATTCCGGTCCGTCGTTCCGTTCGCCGTTCTGTTCCCGTGCAGGTCAGCGGACGGTGACCGTGTAGACGTAGTAGGCGACCTCGTCGTCCGACTCCGTCGGGCCCGTGGTGGTCGTGGCCGTCGGGACCGGGCTCGCGCCGACCTCCGCGGCGCTCCCGCACAGGCCGTTCGGGCAGAACAGCAGCTTCACCGTCGTCGTCCCGGCCGCGCGCGCCTTGAAGTCGAAGAACTGGGCGCCGTCGCCACTGCCGATGAGGTCTTCGTCGCCCCCGTCTTCCTCCTCGCGCCTGCCCTGGTACGTGACGACGCCCTTGTCGGGGCGCGGGCTCGCCAGGTACCAGTTCTGGCCGAGGGCGGGGCTGGCCGGGACCTCGAGCGTGAACGTGTCGCCCTTGTCGACGGAGACGCTCCGCTCGCCCGGCCCGACGGCGGCGGGCCCGGCGGAGCCGCCGCAGCCGGAAAGGGTGACGAGGGCGGCGGCCGACGCGGCCGCGGTACGCACAACGTTTCGCATTCGCACGGTGGTGAGTTCCGGTGAGTTCGGTCCTGCTGGATTTGAAGTGCTCTCCCGGCGTGGCCCAACCGGGTCAAGCAGTACATCGAGAACCAGCGGCGCCCTGCCGGCTGAGGACAACGCTGCGAACCCGTGCGTGCGGTGCGGGTCACAACAGTTCCGAGATCGCCTTCACCCCCGCCATGAGCGGCGGAGCACTGGCCAAGATCAAAGGTAGACGCGGTGGACGCCGCCCTCGTGGGCCTCGGAGTGACGGTCGTCGACCCACGGCCCCACGACAAAAGCCGGAGGACCGCACCCGATCCAGAAAGCGTCCAACCCCCTGGGGTGCGGCCCTCCGGCCGTATCTGCGCCGCCGTCACACGGCGAGCCGCGTCAGACGGCGATGGCGACCTCGGAGAGACCACCGGTCTGGGCGACGACCGTACGGTCCGCCGAGCCGCCGGGGACCAGGGCGCGCAGCGTCCACGTGCCCTCGGCCGCGTAGAAACGGAACTGTCCCGTCGCCGAGGTGGGGACCTCGGCCGTGAACTCGCCGGTCGAGTCCAGCAGGCGCACGTAACCGGTGACGGGCTCGCCGTCGCGGGTCACCTGGCCCTGGATGGTGGTCTCACCGGGCTTGATCGTCGAGGCGTCGGGGCCGCCGGCCTTCGCTCCACACATGTGCTTCTCCAAAAAGGTCGGTCAGGTCTGTCAGGGGGTCGGGCGGGGTTACTTGTTGGCGCCGAGCTCGATCGGCACGCCGACGAGCGAGCCGTACTCGGTCCACGAGCCGTCGTAGTTCTTGACGTTGGCCTGGCCGAGCAGCTCGTGCAGGACGAACCACGTCAGAGCCGAGCGCTCACCGATGCGGCAGTACGCGATGGTGTCCTTGGCCAGGTCGACCTGCTCGTCCTCGTAGAGGGCCTTGAGCTCGTCGTCCGACTTGAACGTGCCGTCGTCGTTGGCGTTCTTCGACCACGGGATGTTGCGCGCGGACGGGACGTGGCCCGGACGCTGCGACTGCTCCTGCGGGAGGTGCGCCGGGGCGAGGAGCTTGCCGGAGAACTCGTCGGGCGAACGCACGTCGACGAGGTTCAGGCTGCCGATCGCGGCGACGATGTCGTCACGGAAGGCGCGGATCGAGGTGTCCTGGGCCTTGGCCTTGTACTCCGTGGCGGGGCGCTGGACGATCTCGGCGACGAGGTCGCGCGAGTCGAGCTCCCACTTCTTGCGGCCGCCGTCGAGCAGCTTGACGCTGTCGTGGCCGTAGAGCTTGAAGTACCAGTAGGCGTAGGACGCGAACCAGTTGTTGTTGCCGCCGTAGAGGACGACCGTGTCGTCGTTGGCGATGCCGCGCGCGGACAGAAGCTTCTCGAAGCCGGCCTGGTCGATGAAGTCGCGGCGGACCGGGTCCTGGAGGTCCTGCTGCCAGTCGACCTTGATGGCGTTCTTGATGTGGTTCTTGTCGTACGCCGAAGCGTCCTCGTCGACCTCGACGATGACGACCTTCGGGTTGTCGAGGTTCGCCTCGACCCAGTCGGCGTCTACCAGGACGTCGCTGCGGCTCATGTTTTTCTCCTCCGGGGCAGTTGCGGCGGGGTGCGGGAGTGCGGGCACGGTCCCTGCATGCAGGCAGGGACGGCATTCGGCGCGCGCGAGGGGAGGCCTCAAAGGGGCCTGGGGAAGCGGGAGTTGCCGTCCCGCTCAGGCGGTGCGACAGAGCATGGCGGCGACGCGGCACAGGTCTACTGCCCGCCGCTTCGTGAGATCCGCCTGTCGCTTCATGCCACCGATCGTAGGTACGCACGGGCGGCCGTGTCACCGGCGTGTCGCATCCTGAGACGCGATCGTCCACGATACGAGATGAGCGCGGCCCCGGAGCCGCTCGCCTCGGGCTCCGGGGCCGCTGCGGCTCCGCCGATCACTGCTGTGCGGACGGCGTCGTCTCGCAGTGCGGACGCGCCGTTTCCCGGTGGCTACCCGACGAGGTCGAGTTTCGAACCCTTCACCGAGATCTCGACGCCGTCCTTGACCGCCTCGACCCGGTCCAGCTCGATCCCGGCCGGCAGGTCGTCGATCGCCTGCTGGAAGTCGGTGACGGCGCGGATCCGGCCCTCGGCCAGGTCGAGCGCGCCGGCCTTGGGCAGGCTGTCGGCACGCGCCGAGACCTTGCCGTCGGTGACCTTGATCGAGCTGAGGACGGTGGGGTGCAGGGTGCCCACCGGCGTGTGCACGGTGACCTTGACCTTGACCTTGTCGCCGCCGCCGTAGGAGAGGCCCTCGATCCGGGCCGTCACGCCCGGGGCGACCTGGGCGGCGTCCTGCTTCTTGACGGCCTTGAGCAGCTCGGCGTAGGAGATGCGGGCGGTGCCGGTGGCCGAGTCGGCGGTGGCGGAGCTGAAGCTGCTGTTGAACCGAACGCCGTGCATCTCGGCGTTCAGATCGGCGATCCGGATCGACTCGCCGCCGCTCTTCGCGTCGTAGTCCTTGATGCCGATCTCCACGTCGTCCAGGGTGCCGCCCACGGCCTGGGTCAGGAACGGGAAGCCGTTGATGGACACGTCGGGCGTACTGGCCAGGCCCTCGCTGGTGCGCACGCGGTCGGCCGCCTCGCCCTCCGCGTAGTTCACCGCGACCCGGTCGGCGATGACGAACAGGCCGCCCAGGATCACGACGACGATCAGAAGTATCCGCAGAGCACGCATGACCCGGTGTTTCCCCCCACCTGGACGACAGTTCCTGATCGCGAGAGTACGGGCCGGACCCCCGCGAAGGGGGCCCGGCCCGATTCTTGTCGATCAGCTGTGACAGGCCGTACGCCCGCCCGACGCTCAGCCCACGACCCGCCCGAGCAGATAGACGGCCGGGGCCGCGGCGGCCAGCGGCAGGGCCACGCCCGCCGTCATGTGCACGAAGCGGGACGGATAGTCGTAACTCGCGACGCGGTGGCCGATCAGCGCGCAGACACCGGCGCCGAGGCCGAGGAGCGCGCCCTTTGATCCCATGTCCGTCACGCCGCCGGCGGCGATGCCGGCGCCCGCGGCGGCGAGCAGCGCGACGGCCACGGAGGCGGGCGTCGGCAGCGGGAGCGCCCGCGCGAGGACGGCGACGGCGACGGCCACAGCGCCGACGGTCACGGCGTCCGGGTCGGCCGCGAGGTGTCCGGTCGCGACGATGGCGAGCGCCGCGGAGGCGACCGTCGCCATCAGGCCGTACATGCGCTCGTCCGGGGCCGCGTGGCTGCGGAGCTGGAGGACGAGGGTGAGCAGGACCCACACGCCGAGGGTGCCGAGGATCGCGGCGGGCGCGTGCTCCCGGCCGGTGACGAGCAGCGCGGCGTCGGCGGCGAGGCCGCCCGCGAAGGCGAGCGCGATGCCCTGCCGGGCGGGCCACATGCCGTTGAGCCGGAACCAGCCGGCGGCCGTGACGGCCTGGAGCAGCACGAGCGGCACGAGCAGCGCGTACTGGCCCACCGCGGCACCGCCCGCGAGCAGCAGCCCGAGCAGCGCGGTCAGCGCGGCGGGCTGCATCCCCGGCTCTATGATCGGCGACCGCCCCTCGGCACGGGCGCGCTGCGCGTCGGTGACGCGGGCGTTGCCGGTGACGGTGGCGGGCCCGTAACCGGCGGCCTCCGGCTCGGCCACGGGCAGCGGCTGGGCCGCCGCCACCGTCCCGAAGACCTGCGTCTGCTGATCGGCACCGGGGGCTTGGGGCGCCTGGCCGTACGCGGCATGCGCGGGCGGCGGAGTCTGGCCACCGGGCGTCTGAACCGCGGGCCCCTGCCCGTAGCCGTAAGCCTGCTGGTCATCGCCGTAGGCGTGCTGGTCACCGCCGTACGCCTGCTGGTCGCCGTAAGCGTGCTGCTCGCCGCCGGTCCGGCTCACCGGACCCTGCCCGTACGCGGCCTGCCCGTACGCGGCCTGCCCGTACTCGGCCTGGCCGGGCTCGAATCCCTGGGGCGGCGGATACGTCGACTGGGCCTGGGTGTCCCAGGTCTGGCCCTGCCAGTGCTGGGTCTGCTGGGGCGGCTGCTGCTGCCCGTACTCGTCTTCGTACGGCTCGTTACTCATCGCGGTCACCCTCCTGCGAACGGCGGGAGCACCTCGACCGTGCCGCCCTCGGCAAGCCGTACCGTCTCATGCCCGCGCTTGCCGACGGGGTCACCGTCGATGAGGAACGAGGACCGCTGCAGGACACGCACCAGGTCACCGGGGTGTCGCGTACGCACGCCCTCCAGCGCGTCGGCCAGCGTCTCGGCCTCGTACGGCTCCTCGGCGACACCGGCGGCCGCCTTGGCCGCGGCCCAGTAGCGGATGGTTCCGTTGGCCATGTGCGGCGCTCCTCCCATGCGGTCTGTCCATACGGTCTATTCGGCGGTTGTCGTCGTCCATGATGCCGTGGCCCAGCCACCGATCCGCGCGAGGAGCCCGTCGTCCGCCGCGTGCTCGGCATGGCCCATGCCCGGTTCCAGCCACAGCTCGGCCCCGCCGGGCGCGGCCGAGGCCAGCATGCGCGGGTGGTCGAGGGGGAAGTACGGATCCCGGTCGCCGTGCACGATCAGGAGCGGCGTCGGCGCGATCAGCGGCACGGACTCGACCGGCGAGAGCGGCACCGGGTCCCACTCGTGTGGGTGAATGCGGGTGCGGAGCCCGATGCGGCCCACGATCCGGCCGGCGGGCCGCGTCACCAGCCAGTGCAGGCGCCGCATCGGCGCGGTCCCGCGGTAGTACCAGCGGGCCGGGGCACTGACCGCGACGACGGCGTCGGACCGCGCTTCCGTGCGCCCCCTGTGCAACGCGGCGTGCCGCAGGACGACGGACCCGCCCATCGAGAATCCGACCGTCACCACCTGTTCATGCCCGAGTGACCTCGCCCACTCCACGGCGGCCACCAGGTCGAGTACCTCCCGGTCGCCGACGGTGGACCGCCCGCCCGACCGCCCGTGCCCCCGGAACGAGAACGTGACCACGGCGGCACGCTGCGCGAACACCCCCGCCGCACGCCGGACATGCGGCCGTTCCAGATCGCCCGTGAACCCGTGCGCGACCACGATCACCGGGCCCCCGGCAGGCCCTGGCCCGGGGTCGTAGGCGGCCTCGATCGGCACACCGTCCCGCGTGCGCAGCATCACACGCCGTGAGCGCGCAGTGATCGGCTGCACAGAAGAACGTGCGTCTTGACCTGCCCGACCGGAACTCATGTGGGCTATTCTCCTTGGCAGAGGATCCGGGCAGCGAAGCCCCCGGGTCCTTTTGTGCTTTCGGACCGCGTTGTATACGAACGCGGACCGCACGGCGCAGGGCCCCAGGGCGCGGGGCCCGAAGCAGTGCAAAGCAGTACGAACAAGCAGTACGAAGCAGTGCCGTAAACGTCCTCGCAGGGACCGAGGAGGAACCAGACGTTATGGGCGAGCGAAACGTGCACGACCGCAGGACGACCCAGGCAGGTGGGACGCGATGAGTTCTTTGCTGCTCCTGACCAATGCCCTTCAGCCGTCGACGGAGGTGCTCCCCGCTCTCGGCCTGCTGCTGCACAACGTGCGGGTCGCCCCCGCCGAGGGCCCCGCTCTCGTCGACACCCCCGGTGCCGACGTCATCCTCATCGACGGGCGCCGCGACCTCCCGCAGGTACGCAGCCTGTGCCAGCTTCTCCGCTCCACCGGGCCCGGCTGTCCGCTGGTCCTCGTCGTGACGGAGGGCGGCCTCGCGGCGGTCACCGCCGACTGGGGCATCGACGACGTACTTCTCGACACGGCGGGACCCGCCGAGGTCGAGGCACGGCTGCGGCTCGCGATGGGCCGCCAGCAGATCGTCGCCGACGACTCCCCGATGGAGATCCGCAACGGCGATCTGTCGGTCGACGAGGCCACCTACAGCGCGAAGCTGAAGGGGCGGGTCCTCGACCTGACCTTCAAGGAGTTCGAGCTCCTCAAGTACCTCGCGCAGCACCCGGGCCGTGTCTTCACCCGCGCCCAGCTGCTCCAGGAGGTGTGGGGCTACGACTACTTCGGCGGGACCCGCACCGTCGACGTCCATGTGCGGCGCCTGCGCGCGAAGCTCGGGCCCGAGCACGAGTCGCTGATCGGCACCGTGCGCAACGTCGGCTACCGCTTCGTGACGCCGGAGAAGGTCGAGCGGGCGGCGGACGCGGCGAAGGCCAAGGCGGCCGCTCCGAAGCCGGACAGCGCAGAGCACGCAGCACACGCGGAACAGGCCGACAACACGGACTCCGGGGCCGATTCCCGTGCCGTGCGGGAGCCGGTCGATCAGCCCCGGGCGGGCGGTCACCAGGCCGCCGCCGGACGCCCTGCCCAGCGGTAGGTCCATCCGCGTAGACTCCGCGCGTGGCCAAGGTGACTCGGGATGATGTGGCGCGACTGGCGGGTACTTCGACCGCGGTCGTGAGCTACGTCATCAACAACGGACCTAGGCCGGTTGCCCCGGCCACGCGCGAGCGTGTACTCGCCGCGATCAAGGAGCTGGGGTACCGGCCCGACCGGGTCGCCCAGGCCATGGCGTCGCGGCGGACCGACCTCATAGGCATGATCGTGCCGGACGCGCGCCAGCCGTTCTTCGCGGAGATGGCGCACGCCGTCGAACAGGCGGCGTCCGAGCGCGGAAAGATGGTCCTCGTCGGCAACTCCGACTACGTCGAGGAGCGCGAGGTCCACTATCTGCGGGCCTTCCTCGGCATGCGGGTGTCCGGCCTCATCCTCGTCAGCCACGGCCTGAACGATCTGGCCGCGGCCGAGATCGAGGCCTGGGACGCTCGCGTGGTCCTGCTGCACGAGCGGCCCGAGGCGATCGACGACGTCGCGGTCGTGATCGACGACATCGGCGGCGCCCAGCTCGCCACCCGCCATCTCCTCGAGCACGGCCACCCGTACGTCGCCTGTCTCGGCGGCACCGCCGAGACGCCGTCCGTCGGCGACCCGGTCTCCGACCACGTCGAGGGCTGGCGCCGGGCCATGCACGAGGCGGGACTCCCCACCGAGGGCCGGCTGTTCGAGGCGCCGTACAACCGCTACGACGCGTACAAGATCGGGCTCGAGCTGCTCGCCGGGCCCCAGCGGCCGCCGGCGATCTTCTGCTCCACGGACGACCAGGCCTTCGGCATCCTGCGGGCCGCGCGCGAGCTGCGGATAGATGTGCCGGGCGAGCTGGCCGTCGCCGGGTTCGACGACGTGAAGGAGGCGGGTCTGACGGATCCGCCGCTGACGACGGTCGCATCGGACCGCTCGGCGATGGCGCGGTCCGCCGTCGACCTCGTCCTCGACGACTCGCTGCGCGTCGCCGGGTCCCGGCGTGAGCGCCTGAAGGTGTTCCCCTCGCGGCTGGTCGTGCGCCAGTCCTGCGGCTGCCCCTGACCGCACAGAAACGCGCGCCGGCCCCCGAACCGCGGGACCGACGCGCGCGTGCTGCGTGTCACTCGGAACACGTGCTCAGAACATCAGGTTGTACTGGTTGAATCCGGTGCCGAGGCTCTTGCGCGCGCCGAAGACGTCCGCGGACGCCTTGTTGGTGCCCGGGTAGAGCCAGAGCGTGCCGCCCGAGTCGCGGGCCATGACGTCGGCGATACCGTCGCCGGTCACGTCGCCGTTCGTCACGTACGAGGTGAAGTTCCAGCCCGTACGCGCCTGGATGCGCGCCGCGAACGGGGCCTTCTCGACCTGCGTGCCCCGGTAGAGGTACAGGACGCCGGAGCTGTTGCGGACCAGGAGGTCCGCCTTGCCGTCGCCGGTCAGGTCTCCGCGGCCGAAGATCTTGACGCCCTTCCAGGCCTTGTCGACGACCTTGACCTTGCCGTAGAACTCGCCGTTGCCCTTGCCCGGGTAGAGGTACGTCGAGCCGTCGGCGTCCACCGCGACCAGGTCGGGGCGGGAGTCACCGGTCATGTCGCCGGGGATGGCGTACGACTTGTAGCCGCCCCACACCGAGGTGATCTGCATCCACTCGAAGGCGTCCGACGCGTGGTTGTAGTAGCTGCGGTACAGCTTGCCGTCGGTGCTGTCGCGGATGATCAGGTCCTGGAAGAAGTCCCGGTCCAGGTCGGCCTGGAGGGCCCAGCTCGCGGTCTGCCAGCCGGCGCTCTGGTAGGCGCGCGTGGCGAGCGAGGTGCCCTTGCTGTCCTGCTCGAACAGGCCCCCGGAGGGGGTGCGCGCCAGCAGGTCGGCCCGGCCGTCGAAGCTCAGGTCCGTGTCGTCGATGCGCGGCTGGGCCGCCCAGACGTACGAGGACACCTTGGTGAAGACGGGGTAGGCGCCCTGCGCGGTGCAGCCGGAGACGCCCCACGAGACGATGCCGACGACACGGCCACCGACGACCACCGGGCCGCCGGAGTCACCGCTGCAGGGGCTCTTGGTGCCCTCGTCGGCGCCCGTCGCCGGGGTGCCCGCACAGAACATCGAGCCCTCGATGAAGTCGTCCTCGCCGAGGACCGACTGCATCGCGGTGTTGCAGGTGGAGTCGGAGACCATCGGCAGGGTCGCCTTGCGCAGGGTCGCCGACAGGTCGGCGTCCTCGGCGCCGGAGGTCAGGCCCCAGCCGTAGACGGTGGCGGAGGTGCCCGCCTTGTAGGAGGCGGTGTCGTTGCTCTGGACCACCTTCGCCCACTGGTCCTCCAGCGGACGGTCCAGGGTGAGCACCGCGATGTCGTTCTGGATGGTCTCGGCGTTGTAGCGCGGGTGGTTCCACTGGCGCCAGACGCCCGCGACGGTGCCCTGGGCGCTGTCGAGCAGGCCGGCGGTGCCGGCCACGACCGCGCCGTTGTTCACCCAGTCCAGACCGGCGACGCAGTGCGCCGCGGTGAGGACCTTGTTCGGGGCGACGAGGGTGCCGCCGCAGAAGTAGCCGTCGCCGGACGCGGCGTCGTAGTACGAGAGCTGGACCATCCACGGCGCCGAGGAGATCGCCGTCTCGGTGCCGCCGATGATGAACGGCGTCCTCTTGGGCTTCGTCTCCGGGGTCGCCTGGGTCTTCGCGGCCTCGACGACCCGCTTGCGCAGTTCGGCGTCGGAGGCGGACGGGGCCGGATCGGCGGTACGGGCGACGCTCGCGTCGGGCAGTACGGGCGGATCGTCGGCCGCGGTGGCAGGGTGCGCCACCAGGGCGCCGGCGCAGCTCAGCGCCAGCGCGAGAGCGGCCGTGGACAACGCCGTGGCGGGGCGTCTCCAGCGGTCGCGCAGGGCAGGTATCACTCAGGGCTCCTGGTGTGAAGAGTGGCTTCAGGGCCCGAGAAGGGGCGTCACGACGCACACCACGGCCGGTACCGGACACAGAGCACACGAAGAATCGGGCTCAGCCCCCAGGTACCGCCGCAGACCCCCCTCCGGCGCACGGATCGTAGATCCCACGGCCCCCTGAACACACGACCTTCACAGCAGGCAGGTGAGAGTTGTTCCTGCGCCCTCCCGTATCTCACCCCCCGTCAACCCGCCGTTTCCCGGGGCGCCTTTATTTCGGGCAAACAGGGTTCTCGCGGGACTCTCAGGGCACGCTCAGGTGGCTCTCATGAACACGGCACAGGCTTACTGCCATGACCGAGAGCTTCCGCCGAAGCGGCGAGTACCCCCAGGGCCAGCAGCAGCACTCGCAGTCCTCGTATCCGGGGACCCCCGAGGCGGGCGGCGCGTTTCCGCCCCCGCCCGCCTACGACCCGCCGCAGCCGGTGAACGCCGCCCCGGGTTCGGCGATGTGGCCCGCTCCGGTACCGGAGGGCTCCCCCGCGCCGCCCGCACGCCGGCGGCGGGTCAAGGGCCCGCTCGGGCTTCTCGCCGCGGTCGCCATCGCCGCCGCGGCCGTGGGCGGCGGCACCGCGTACGCCTTCCAGGAGCTGACCGGCAAGGACTCCACGTCCACCAGCGCCGGCGCGAGCGTCGTACCCACCAGCAAGAGGGGCACCGTCGCCGGTGTCGCCGAGGCCGTCAGCCCCGCCATCGTGGAGATCAGCGCGACCTCGAACGCGGGCAGTTCGACCGGCTCCGGCGTCGTCATCACGAGCGACGGCGAGATCGTCACCAACAACCACGTCGTCTCGGGCGCCTCGACGGTCAAGGTGCGGACGAGCGACGGCAAGACCTACACCGCCGACGTCGTCGGCACCGACGCCAAGAAGGACCTCGCCCTCATCAAGCTGAAGAACGCGTCCGGCCTCAAGACCGCGTCCCTCGGCGACTCCGACAACGTGAAGGTCGGCGACGAGGTCGTCGCCATCGGCTCCCCCGAGGGCCTGACCGGCACCGTCACCAGCGGCATCGTCTCCGCGCTCGACCGCGACGTCACCGTCTCCACGGACGAGGAACAGCAGCAGCAACAGGGCGGCGGCAGCGACGGCCGGTGGCCGTTCGAGTTCGGCGGGCAGCAGTTCAACGGCGACACGGGCTCGTCCAAGACGACGTACAAGGCCCTCCAGACCGACGCCTCCCTCAACCCCGGCAACTCCGGCGGCGCCCTCATCGACATGAACGGCAACATCATCGGCATCAACTCCGCGATGTACTCGGCCAGTTCGGACAGCGGGTCCGGATCGTCCGGCGCGGGCAGCGTCGGTCTCGGCTTCGCCATCCCCGTCAACACCGTCAAGGCCGACCTCGACTCGCTGCGCAGCGGGGGCACCTCCGGCAGCTGACCCCGGCCGCGCGCCGCCGCGCCGCGCCCACCCGCAGCGCCACCGTGCGAGGCTGATACCGGCCCCCACCACCGTCCGCACCCCCGAGGAAGCCCGCCCATGAGCCCCGCCGAAGGCGACCGCGAACCCCAGCGCATTCTCATCGTCGACGACGAACCCGCCGTCCGCGAGGCGCTCCAGCGCAGCCTCGCCTTCGAGGGCTACGGCACGGAGGTCGCCGTCGACGGCGCGGACGCGCTCGGCAAGGCGGCCGCCTACCAGCCCGACCTGGTCGTCCTCGACATCCAGATGCCGCGCATGGACGGCCTCACGGCCGCCCGGCGGCTGCGGGCCGGCGGGTCCAGGACGCCGATCCTGATGCTCACCGCCCGCGACACCGTCGGCGACCGCGTGACCGGGCTCGACGCGGGCGCCGACGACTACCTGGTCAAGCCGTTCGAACTGGACGAGCTGTTCGCGCGGGTACGGGCGCTGCTGCGACGCAGCGCCTACGCCTCGGCGGCGGGCCCGGCGGACGACGCGGGCGACGTCCTGTCCTTCGCCGACCTGCGCATGGATCTCGCGACCCGCGAGGTCACGCGCGGCGCGCGCCCCGTCGAACTGACCCGCACGGAGTTCACGCTCCTGGAGATGTTCCTCGCCCACCCGCGCCAGGTCCTCACCCGCGAACAGATCCTCAAGGCGGTCTGGGGCTTCGACTTCGAGCCGAGCTCCAACTCCCTTGACGTGTACGTGATGTACCTGCGCCGGAAGACGGAGGCGGGCGGCGAGCCGCGGCTCGTTCATACGGTGCGGGGTGTGGGGTACGTGCTGCGCTCGGGCGGGAGCGAATGAACCGGGTCGTCCGCTACTTCCGGAAGCTGCCCCTCAGGTCACGGCTCTCGGTGCTGTCCGCCGTCGCCGTGGCGTTCGCCGTGGCCGCGGTGTCGGTGACGTGCTGGTTCATCGTGCACGACCAGCTGTACAGCAAGCTCGACGACGACCTGCGCGACGCCATCCCGGGCGCGCCCGCCGCCCAGTACGCCCAGCTGGTGGCCAACTGCACGACGACGACCGCCGAGAACAACGGCTTCGGCCGCCCGCAGGTGTACTACGTGCAGGTCGTCGACAGCCACGGCACGGTGTGCGTGGCCCCGACCTCGCTCGGCACCGTCGAGGCCGCCTCCAGCGACCAGGACATCGCGAAGCACGGCGACGCCGACCGCGTCTACTTCCGCAACGGCGTCGACAGCGACGGCAAGCCCCTGCGCGTCATGACCCGCGCCGCGGTCACCGACGGCCCCGCGCGCGCCGTGGTGCAGGACCTGGCTCTCACGGTCGCCGTGCCCCTGACGGACACCGACAAGACCCTCAACAACCTCGCGCTGGTCCTCCTGATCATCGGCGGGATCGGCGTCGTCGGCGCGGGCGCCGCCGGACTGTGGGTGGCCCGCACAGGGCTGCGCCCGATCGACGAACTGACCGACACCGTCGAGCACGTGGCCCGGACCGAAGACCTCACCGTGCGCATCCCCGTAGAGGGAGACGACGAGATCGCGCGGCTGTCCGCGTCCTTCAACTCCATGACCGCCTCGCTCGCCTCGTCGCGCGACCTCCAGCAGCAGCTCATCGCCGACGCCGGGCACGAGCTGCGCACGCCCCTCACCTCGATGCGCACCAACATCGAGCTGCTCACCCGCAGCGACGAGACGGGCCGCGCGATCCCGCCGGACGACCGCAAGGCGCTGATGGCCTCGCTCAAGGCGCAGATGACCGAACTGGCCGCGCTCATCGGGGACTTGCAGGAGCTGTCCCGTACGGGCCTGACGGCCGGCGACGCGCCCCTCAAGGTCGTCGCCCTGCACGACACGGTCCGCACCGCGCTGGAGCGCGCCGCGCTGCGCGGGCCCGAGCTGACGATCACCTCCGAGCTGGCGCCCTGGTACGTACGGGCCGAGCCCGCGTCGCTGGAGCGCGCGATCGTGAACCTCCTCGACAACGCGGTCAAGTTCAGCCCGCCCGAGGGCACGATCGAGGTCCACCTCATGCGCGGCCGGCTGACCGTGCGCGATCACGGTCCCGGCATCCCGGCCGATGAACTCCCGTACGTCTTCGACCGGTTCTGGCGCTCGCAGAGCGCGCGGGCGCTGCCGGGTTCGGGTCTGGGCCTGTCGATCGTGGCGCGCACGGTGGAGAGCTGCGGCGGCACCGTCGAGCTCGGGGCCGCGGAGGGTGGCGGCACGGTCGCGACGGTGCAGCTGCCGGGCGCCCCGACGCCTCCGCCGGAGGTCCCCGAAGGCGCGCTGGACACGCCCTAGGGGGGCCCTAGCGCTCGAAGCCCAGCCCCTCCCCCGTAAGCCCGACCCGGATCCCGTCCTTCTCGACCTTCACGTCGCTCAGCCGGACGTCGCCCATCCCGTCGCCCGGCAGTTTCGGCAGGCGGAAGGCCAGGGAGAGGCGGTCGGCGAGTTCGGGGCGGGTGAGCCGGGTGAGGCCCTGGAGCAGCGCCGGGTCGAGGCCGAACTTCTTCAGGAGCGCCGGGTGCGCGAGCGCGAGGTCGACCAGGTTCAGGGACATCAGCTGGTGCACGAAGCGCGGTGAGCCGGTGAGCTCGCTCAGGCGCCGGTCGCTGCGCAGCGCCGCGCGTACCGCCGAGTCGGGCACGCCGAGCCGGTGCACGAGCGACGGCACGGACAGCAGGGCCTTCGCCCTGGCGGTCTCGGTCGCGAGGCGCGTCACCGAACGGCGGCTCAGGTGCAGGCCCTCGGACGGGCGGGTGCCGGGCCGGTAGGTGGCGAGGTCGCCGATGTCGAACCGCATGCCGCCGATGTCGGTGGCGATGCCGGTGTCACCGATGCGCCGGATCGTGGCGTCGGCGCGCACCTTCAGGTCGTGTCCGGCGACGGGCAGCGTGCCGCGCGCGAGGACCCGGTCGCGGCCCTGTCCGCTGAACGTGACCTGGGAGGCGCCGAGTTCGCGGTTCAGGTCGTCGAAGGCGAGCAGGACCTCGCCGGTCATGCCGCCGATGCGGGCACCGCGCACATCGGTGAGGCCGTTGCCGTCGATGCGTACGTCGCGGATGGTCGCGGAGACCTTGGCGAGGGAGACACGGCTCGCGGCGACGTCGGGGACGGTCACCTTCACCTCGTCCAGGCGCCGGTCGGCGAGCTGCGTGAGGAACGGGAAGCCCTCGATGTCGACCTCGGGCGCGGCGCTCAGGTGCAGCTGGTCCTTGAGCCGGTCGGCGGCGCGGTGCTCGGCGTAGAGGAGGGCCCAGCGGTCCGCGAGGGTGACGAAGGCGGCGAGGACGAGGATCCCGACGACGGCCTTCGTGGCGAGCGGGAGCCCGGCGAACCGGTTGCGGCGGCGGCTGCCGCGGCGGTGGTTGGGCCTGGACCAGGGCTGGTCGTCCGGGCCCGCCTCGGGGTCCTCCTCGTGGAGGAACTCGTCGAGCGGGTTGTCCGCGAGGGCGCCCAGCTCGTCGTAGGGATTCGGCGGAGCGGCGCCGGGTGGAACGGCGCCCGATGAAACAGTGCCGGATGGAACGGATTCCTCCGTCCACGCATCTGACGGGTCGGTGGACATGGCTATGCGGTGGGGGGAACGCATCGTGAGATTTCACCATACGAACCGACCCCACCGCTAAGCTTTACTCCCAGTAACTACCGGTTTCGACTGCCCGCCGGGCCGTGCGATACGTCACTTCAGGATCGTCACAACCCTCACGTAACAGCCATCACTTCACGATCGTGATCCGGTCCGCCTTCGGGGGCGCGATCGGCGACGTGGCCGACGAGTTGGCCGTCAGATAGTCGTTGAGCGCCTTCAGGTCGTCGCTGCCGACCAGCGGGTTCTTGCCCTGGCCGAGCGCGGCGAAGCCGTCTCCGCCGCCCGCGAGGAACGAGTTCATCGCGACGCGGTAGGTCGCCGCCGGGTCGATCGCGGCGCCGTTCAGCTTGATGGAGTCGACGACGACCCGGGCCGCGCCCGTCTTCGTCATGTCGAGCGTGTACGTCAGGCCCGCCGACGGCTGGAGGATCTTCGGCGAGGACTCGTTGGAACCGCTGACCTGCTGCTGGAGCGCGGCGATGACCTGCGCGCCGGTCAGGTCGGCCAGGTTCACGGTGTTGCTGAAGGGCTGCACGGTGAAGCCCTCGCCGTAGGTGACGACGCCGTCGCCCTCGCTGCCGCTCGCCTTGTACACGAGGTCGGAGCGCACGCCGCCGGGGTTCATCAGGGCCAGCGAGGTCTTCGGGTCGAGGGTCTTGGCGTGCGCGAGCTGCGCGTCCGCGATCAGATCGCCGAGCGGCGCCTCCGGCGAGGCGGCGCCGCGGCCCGGGATGTCCGCCGAGATGAACCCGACGGGCTGGCCCGCGACGGGCGCGGCCATCTTGTTCCAGCGGCCGATGAGCGCGGTCATGTCCGCGGCCTTCGGCTGCGTGCGGCTCACCACGTGGTTGGCCGACTTCACCGACGTACGCACGATGTCCTTGGTGCGGCGGTCGTACGTCAGCGTCGTGTCCGTGTAGAGCTTCCCGTACGAGGACGCCGAAGTGACCATGCGGGGCTTGCCGGACGGGTCGGGGATCGTGCAGACGTACGCGTTGTGCGTGTGGCCGGTGACCAGCGCGTCGACCTTCGGCGAGATGCCCTTGGCGATGTCGACGATCGGGCCGGAGATGCCCGCGCCGCCGCTCGGGGAGTCGCAGTCGTAGTTGTACGAGCCGGAGGCCGGCACGCCGCCCTCGTGGATGAGCGTGACGATCGACTTCACGCCCTGCTCGTCGAGGATCTTGGCGTACTTGTTGACGGTCTCGATCTCGTCGTGGAACTTCAGGCCCTTGACGCCGTCCGCGGAGACGATGTCGGGGGTGCCCTCAAGGGTCACGCCGATGAACCCGATCTTCACGCCGTTGTGCTTCCACACCCAGTAGGGGGCGAGGATCGGCTTGCCGGTCTTCTCGTTCGTCACATTGGCGGCGAGGTAGGGGTAGTCGGCGCCCTGGAACTTCCTGCCGTCCTCGAAACAGCCGTCCTTGGGGTGGCAGCCGCCGTTCTGCATGCGCGCCAGCTCCGTGGCGCCCTCGTCGAACTCGTGGTTGCCCACGCTCGTGACGTCCAGGTCGAGCTTGTTCATCGCCTCGACGGTGGGCTCGTCGTGGAAGAGCCCCGACAGCAGCGGGCTGGCCCCTATCAGGTCGCCGGCCGCGGCGGTGACGCTGTACGGGTGGCTCTTCCTGGCCGTCCGCAGGGACGTCGCGAGGTACTCGACGCCGCCCGCGTCGACCTTCCTCGTCGTGCCGTCCGGCAGGTTCTCCGTGACCTGGCCCGAGGAGCCGGCCGGCGGCTCCAGGTTGCCGTGGAAGTCGTTGAAGGAGAGCAGCTGCACGTCGACCGTGCGGCGGTGCTTGTCCCCGTGGTGCCGGTCCTGCGTGGCGTTCGCGGGCAGCGCCGCGACGAGCGCGCCGACGGTGGCGAGCCCGGCCGCCGCGGCGAGTAGCCGCGATGCGGCGCGGCGCCCGGGCCTGTGCGGTGTCAGCGGAGTCATGGGTACGTCCCCCTGTGTGGGTGCTGTGAGGCGGCGGTGGTGGCGGTGTGCCGTGACCAAGTCGGCAGCCTAGGGTCAACGCGCGTAGCACAACAGGTGTTTGCCGGTTACGGGCTGGTTGCCATCACCCGCCGCGAGCCCGGCGCGGGCCCGTCGCCGTACCCTCTTGTGCATGACCAGCGATGCCGTGCCCACCTCCCCCGACCGCCAGATCGAGACGCTCACCGCCCTCACTCCCGACCAGGCGGAAGCCGTCCTGGAGATCCTCGTCGACGCCGCCCGTGCCGACGGGCAGCAGGCGGTGTCGGAGCAGGGCAGGCTGCAACTGCGCGGCGGCCCCAGGGAGGGCGTGCGCCACTTCCTGCTGAAGGTCGACCGCGAGCTGATCGGGTACGGCCAGCTGGAGGACACCGACCCGGTCGAGGCGCCGGCCGCCGAACTCGTCGTGCACCCCGCGCACCGCGGGCACGGGCACGGGCGGGCGCTCGGCTCGGCGCTGCTCGGCGCGTCCGGCAAGCGGCTGCGGGTCTGGGCGCACGGCGGCCACTCGGCGGCCCGGCACCTCTCGCAGGTCCTCGGCCTGACCCTGTTCCGTGAACTGCGCCAGATGCGGCGCCCGTTGGCCGAGGGGCCCCCGCTCGCCGAGCCGGTGCTGCCCGAGGGCGTCGTCATCCGGACCTTCGTGCCCGGCGAGGACGACGCGGCCTGGCTCGCGGTGAACGCGGCGGCGTTCGCCCACCACCCCGAGCAGGGCTCGCTGACCCAGCGCGACCTGGACGACCGCAAGGCCGAGCCGTGGTTCGACCCGGCCGGCTTCTTCCTCGCCGTACGGGAGGGCGACGGCGAGGTCATCGGCTTCCACTGGACCAAGGTCCACGCGGAGGAGCAGCTCGGCGAGGTGTACGTCGTCGGGGTCGCGCCCGGCAACCAGGGCGGCGGCCTCGGCAAGGCGCTCACGGCGGTGGGCCTGCGGCATCTGGCGGCGTCGGGCATGCCGACGGCGATGCTCTACGTGGACGCCGACAACAAGCCGGCGGTCACGGTCTACGAGCGCCTCGGCTTCGTCACGCACGAGACGGACCTGATGTACCGCACGGAGTCGTAGCCGGTCGCAGAGGAACAGGACACGGGCCGGCAGCACCCGAGGGGCAGTCGTCACTTGACACTGCCCCTCTCTTGCACCACCCTTTCACTACTTGATTAGTGAAAGGGTGGTGTTGAAGAACGTGGTCGAGTACCGGATCGACCGGCGCAGCGGCGTCGCCACCTATCTGCAGATCGTCCAGCAGACCCAGCAGGCCCTGCGCCTCGGCCTGCTGGCGCCCGGCGACAAGCTGCCCACGGCCCGCGAGGTCGTCGAAGCCACCGCGATCAACCCGAACACCGTGCTCAAGGCGTACCGCGAGCTGGAGCGCGAGGGCCTGGTCGAGGCCCGCCGCGGTCTCGGCACGTTCGTCCGCAGGACGCTCGGCGCGGCGGCCCCGGCCGACTCCCCGCTGCGGGCCGAACTCGCGGACTGGGCCCGCCGCGCCCGCGCCGCGGGCCTCGACCGCGAGGACGCGGCCGCCCTGTTCGGCGCCGTACTGGACGAAAACTTCCCGAAGGGGGACCAGTGAGTTCCACCAGCACCACCCCGGCCGTCGCCATCGAGGCGACAGGGCTCGGCAAGCGCTACGGCCGCCATGACCGGGCCGCCCTCGACACGTGCTCCTTCCGGCTGCCCGCCGGGCGGATCAGCGCCCTGGTCGGGCCCAACGGGGCGGGAAAGTCCACCCTCCTCGCCATCGCCGCCGGGCTCCTGCGTCCCAGCTCGGGGCACCTCACCGTCCTCGGCGCCGCCCCCGGCGTGCACCGCGACCGCGTCGCGTACCTCTCGCAGGACAAGCCGCTGTACCCGCAGCTCTCCATCGCGGACACCCTGCGCATGGGCGCCGAACTGAACCCGGACCACTGGGACGCCGCGTACGCCGACAGGATCATCGAGCAGGGCGACCTCGACCCCGCGGCCCGGGTCCGCTCACTCTCCGGCGGCCAGCGCACCCGCGTCGCGCTCGCCCTCGCGCTCGGCAAGCGCCCCCAGCTGATGCTCCTCGACGAGCCGATGGCGGACCTCGACCCGCTGGCCCGCCATGAGCTGATGGGCACGCTGATGGCGGACGCCGCCGAACACGGCACCACCATCCTGATGTCGTCGCACATCGTCGCCGAACTGGCCGACGCCTGCGACCACTTGCTGCTCCTGGGTGCCGGGCGCATCCGGCTCGGCGGCGGCATCGACGACCTGACGGCCGCGCACAGCCTGGTCACCGGGCGCGGCTCGGCCGCCGACCTCGCTCCGCACACCGTGGTCGAGTCCCGCGCCGCCGGCCGCGGACTGACCGCCCTGATCCGCCGCGACGGACCGCTCGACAGCGCCTGGGAGGCGCAGGAACCGTCCATGGAGGAACTGATCCTCGCCCATCTGCGCAACCCCGCTGCCCCGGCGCTGATCACTCCGGGCACGGCCGCGTCCGCCGTGGCGGTGACGGCATGAGCTCCACGACCCCGGTCCTCGAGCGTCCCGCCGAGGGGCCAGCCCGGCGCCGGATGCCCGGCCCCGACGGCCTCGTGTGGACCGTGCTGCGCCTGCACCGCACCGCGCTGTGGGTATGGACGGCGTACGTCGTCATCACCGCGGGCCTGCTGCTGTGGCTGTGGGGACCGGGCGCGAGCGCGGCACAGAAGGCGTTCGACATGTTCGGCTACGCCGGGGCACAGGACAACGCGTTCCAGGGGCCGGCCCGGATCATCCTCATCGGCGGCTCGTTCGACTCGCTCTTCTACGAGCCGTCCTCGCTGATAGGCATCGCCTCGTGCGCGATCGCCGTGTTCGCCGCCGGACCGCTCATCGCACGCGAACTGGAGCAGGGAACGGCCCAGTTGGCGTGGACGCAGTCCATGTCGCCCGCCCGCTGGCTGGCCGTGAAGCTGGCCGTGCCCGCGGTGTTCGTCGGCGTCGGCACGGGCCTGATCGTCATCCTGTACCGGCTCGTGTGGAACGCGCACAACCACCTGCTGGTCGCGGGCATCGGCCCCCGCTCGTTCTCCTTCTCCATCGGCCCCGCCACCGTCGCGACCGCCCTGTTCGGCCTCGCGGTCGGCGTGCTCGCCGCCCTGGTCCTGCGCCGGATGCTGCCCGCCTTCGCGGTCGCGGGTGTCGTGCAGTTCCTGGCCGGCGCGCTGCGCGGCAACAACTGGCCGTTCCAGCACTCACCGTTCTCGCGCCTGCAGCCCGAACTCCCCGTGTACAGCAAGGCGATCACGTCCTCGGGCGCGAAGGTCCCGGACCCCGGCTGCTACCTGAGCCAGAAGTGCCTCGACCGCCACGACATCACCGGCTTCACCCGCACCTACCTCCACTCGCCCGACTACTGGCCCCGCCAGCTCGCGGAGACGGGCATCCTGCTCGCCCTGACCGCGCTCGCCGTCGTCGGCGCGTTCCTCGTCCTGCGCCGGTACCAGCCGAAGAACACCCACCGGCCGAAGAAGGAGACCGCAGCATGAGCACCGCCACCTTCTCCCCTTCGACCGGGCTGACCTGGACCGTGCTGAAGGTGCACCGGCTCGCCCTGTGGCTGTGGGTCGCCTACGTCGCGATCACCGCCGCGATGCTGCTGTGGCTGTGGGGGCCGGGCTTTTCCGGGCTGCACATCGCCGGCAGGTGCGTCGCGGGCGTCACGAACACCTGCACCGTCACGGGTCCTGGAGCGGGCAGGTACGAGTATCTGCTCATGCTCACCACGAGCCTGATCACGCTCGTGCCCGCGATCGCGGCCGCCTTCGCGGGCGGGGTGCTCTTCGGCCGCGAGCTGGAGCGCGGCACGGCCACTCTCGCGTGGACGCAGTCCGTCTCCCCGGCCCGCTGGCTGACGACGAAGCTCACCGTCCCGGCAGCGTTCCTCGTCGTCGGCACCGGCATCCTCGTGGCGCTGCGCCGCCTGGTGGCGTCGGAGGCGAGCAGCCTCCCCTCGAACCAGTGGTTCACCGAGGGCATCTACGGCGTCCTCGGCCCGACCGCCGTCGCGCTCCCGCTGCTCGGCCTGGCACTCGGTGCCCTGGTCGCGTTCATCTCCCGGCGCGTGATCACGTCGATGTGCGTCTCGCTCGCCCTCACCGGCATCGTGATCACCGCGCTCGGCGAGATCCGGGGCCGCCTGTGGCCCGCCGTCACCGTCACCGGGAATGTCCGCGAGGGCTACCGGGGCTTCACCGGCCTCTTCCTCGACGAGGGCGCGGTCACCGGGAGCGGCGCCCACATCGCCGACCCCCTGTGCCGCGACAGCACGAACTGCCTCGCCCAGCACGATGTCACCGGCTTCTACCGCGAGTTCCAGCCGTCCTCCCACTTCTGGCCGCTCCAGCTCGTCGAAACGGGCATCCTTCTCGGCCTGACGGCACTCACGGTGACGGCGGTCTTCGCCCTCCTGCGCAGGAATCTGCGGCCGTAGGCGACCGCGGGGCATGCCGGGGCGTCTGAGGACGTCCCCGGGACGCCCCACCATGCCCCGCACGTCATGTCGCCGTAACCAACCATTCAGACGGGCTTGCCACCCTCACAGAATGCAGCCCGCCGCGCCCGACCCCACCGGGGCACCGGCGGAGCGCTCCCCGAACGGGAGACTCCGCCTCACGCCCGCGCTCTCCGACGCGCCCATCGTGGTCCAGGCGCGGAAGAATGGGTCCATGAGCCAGCAGAACGCCCAGGACCAGGCCTCCGACCGGCAGGCGCAGCCGTCCGTCGGCTCGATAGCCGCGCACCGCCCGCACACCGTCGCAGGCGGTGACTTCAAACCCGATCTCCCCGAGCTCACGGCCGACATCGATGCCGACCCCGACGAGTTCGAGGACTACAGCGCCGAGCTGCCCCAGGGCCGCTTCCTGGACCGGGAGCGCAGCTGGCTCGCCTTCAACGAGCGCGTACTCGAACTGGCCGAGGACCCGGACACCCCGCTCCTGGAGCGGGCGAACTTCCTGGCGATCTTCGCGTCGAACCTGGACGAGTTCTTCATGGTCCGCGTGGCCGGACTCAAGCGCCGTATCGCGACGGGCGTCGCCACCCGTTCGGCCTCAGGGCTCCAGCCCCGTGAGGTTCTCGAGCTGATCTGGAACCGCTCGCGCGAGCTCATGGCCCGGCACGCCGCCTGTTTCCAGGAGGACGTCGCCCCCGCGCTCGCCGACGAGGGCATCCACCTGGTGCGCTGGGAGGAGCTCACCGACAAGGAGCAGTCCCGGCTCTTCACGCTGTTCAAGCAGCAGATCTTCCCGGTGCTCACACCGCTGGCCGTGGACCCCGCGCACCCGTTCCCCTACATCTCCGGCCTGTCCCTGAACCTCGCCGTCGTCGTGCGCAATCCGGTCTCCGGGCACCGCCACTTCGCGCGCGTCAAGGTGCCGCCGCTGCTCTCCCGCTTCCTGGAGGCCTCGCCGCAGCGCTACGTCCCCATCGAGGACGTCATCTCGGCGCCCAAGCACCTGGGTGAACTGTTCCCCGGCATGGAGGTCCTGGAGCACCACATGTTCCGGCTGACCCGGAACGAGGACCTGGAGGTCGAGGAGGACGACGCCGAGAACCTCCTCAAGGCGCTGGAGAAGGAGCTCATGCGGCGCCGCTTCGGCCCGCCGGTGCGGCTCGAGGTCGAGGAGACCATCGACCGCTACGTCCTCGATCTCCTCGTGCGCGAGCTGAAGATCAGCGAGTCCGAGGTGTATCCGCTGCCGGGCCCCCTGGACCTCACGGGCCTCTTCGGCATCTCGAGCCTCGACCGGCCCGAGCTGAAGTACCCCAAGTTCATCGCGGGCACCCACCGCGACCTGGCCGAGGTCGAGTCCGCGTCCGCGCCCGACATCTTCGCCGCCCTGCGCGAGCGGGACGTGCTGCTCCACCACCCGTACGACTCGTTCTCCACGTCCGTGCAGGCGTTCCTGGAGCAGGCCGCCTCGGACCCGGACGTCCTCGCGATCAAGCAGACGCTGTACCGGACCTCGGGCGACTCGCCGATCGTCGACGCGCTGATAGACGCCGCGGAGTCCGGCAAGCAGGTCCTCGTCCTCGTCGAGATCAAGGCCCGCTTCGACGAGCAGGCCAACATCAAGTGGGCGCGCAAGCTGGAGGAGGCCGGCTGCCATGTCGTATACGGCCTCGTCGGCCTGAAGACGCACTGCAAGCTGTCGCTCGTCGTGCGCCAGGAGGGCGACACGCTGCGCCGCTACTGCCACGTCGGCACGGGCAACTACCACCCGAAGACGGCCCGCCTCTACGAGGACCTGGGCCTGCTCACCGCCGACTCGCAGGTGGGCGCCGACCTCTCCGACCTCTTCAACCGGCTGTCGGGCTACTCGCGCCGCGAGACGTACCGCCGTCTCCTCGTCGCCCCCAAGTCCCTTCGCGACGGCCTCATTTCGAGGATCAACAACGAGGTCCAGCACCACCGCGCCGGCCGCCCCGCCTACGTCCGCTTCAAGGTCAACTCGATGGTCGACGAGGCCGTCATCGACGCGATGTACCGGGCGGCGCAGGCCGGCGTACCCGTCGACGTCTGGGTCCGCGGCATCTGCGCCGTGCGGCCGGGCGTCGCGGGCCTGTCGGAGAACATCCGCGTACGGTCCGTGCTCGGCCGCTTCCTGGAGCACTCCCGGGTCTTCGCCTTCGGCAACGGCGGCGAGCCCGAGGTCTGGTTCGGCAGCGCGGACATGATGCACCGCAACCTCGACCGCCGCATCGAGGCCCTGGTCCGGGTCTCCGACCCGGCTCACCGCGGCGCCCTGAACCGGCTC
Organism: Streptomyces sp. NBC_01003; assembly: GCF_045162695.1. Taxonomy (NCBI): domain Bacteria; kingdom Bacillati; phylum Actinomycetota; class Actinomycetes; order Kitasatosporales; family Streptomycetaceae; genus Streptomyces; species Streptomyces sp. NBC_01003. The sequence continues at coordinate 5,523,857 of NZ_CP108707.1, read as the reverse complement.
CTGGAGACGGGGATGTCCGACACCACCGCCTCCTGGCATCTGGGACCGGACGGGAACTGGGTCCGGCACGCCAAGGACGCGGAGGGCCGGCCCCTGCGGAACGTACAGGAGATGCTCATAGACGCCCGGAGGCGCCGGCGTGGCACAGCAACACCTTGAGACAGCGGGAGCGGAGGGTTCGGCGGGCGAGGTCGTCGCGGCCCATCTGCGTGAGCAGGCCACGGAGTTCCTGCGCTCCCTGCGGCAGCACCGCGAGAGCGGCGGCGCCGCACCCGGGGGAACCGCCGAGGAGGCGGCCGACGCGGCGCGCGCCCTGCGCCGCTCGGCCCGCCGCATCAGCGGCACGCTCCACACGTTCCGTCCCCTCCTCGACCCCGAGTGGTCCGACGCGCTGCGCCCCGAACTGGCGTGGCTGTCGGGCACGTTGGCGCAGGAACACGCGTACGCGGGCCGCCTGGAGCGCCTGCTCTCCGCGCTGCACCGGCTCTCCGGCGCGCACGTGGTCCCGGCCCAGGCCCCCGCGGCTCTCGCCGGGCGGGTGGGCACGGCCCAGCTGCCGCGCAACGAGAACACGGCCTCGGGGAATCTGACCGTGGGCGCGGCGAAGGCGGGCGCCCTCCTGGAGCGCCAGCTCACCCTCGCCCGGACCCGAGCCCACTCGACGGCGCTGCAAGCACTCGGCTCGTCCCGCTTCCACGCGGTCGCGGACAACGTCGCCGTACTCGCCAGCGAGGTCCCGCTGCGCGCCGCCCCGGCCGACCTCGACGCGCTGGCCGCCACCGCGGAGTCCCGCCTCGCCGAGGCCGTCACCGCGCTCCCCCTCCACCGGGCGGGCCACCCCTACAACGCGGAGGCCCTCGTCCAGGGCCTCACCGCCGACACGGCGCCCCCGTCCCAGGACGCGCCCTGGCACCACGTACGCCTCCTGCTGCGGCTGCACCGCTATGCCCAGGAGGTCGTGCCGTGCGGACCCGGCGGCGGGCCGACCGACGCGGAGACCGAGGCGGCCGCCGCGCTCGACCGGCACCGGGACGCCGCCGAGGCCGCGGCCGCCGCGGCGCACGCGGCCCGCACCCCGCGCATCGCCCCGGCGACGGCCTACGCGCTCGGCGTCCTGCACGCCGACCAGCGCCACGAGGTGGAAGCGGCCCGTTTCGCGTTCCAGCGGGCCTGGCTGAAGGAGACGGTCCACACCACATGAACAGCGGCGACGACACGATCCGCGCGGCCGGCTGCGTGCTGTGGCGCCGCTCCTCCGACGACCACGTTCCCCAAGCTCTCGACTTCGATCGAGCAGGGGAGGCGCCACTCGAAATCTGCCTCGTGCACCGGCCCAAGTACGACGACTGGTCGCACCCCAAGGGCAAGCTGAAGCGCGGCGAGGAGGCCCTCGCGGCCGCGCTGCGCGAGGTGGCGGAGGAGACCGGCTTCCAGTGCACTCCCGGCGCCCGCCTCCCCACCACCCGCTACATCGCGAGGGGCCGGCCCAAGCGGGTCGACTACTGGGCCGCCGAGGCGACGGACGGCGGGTTCACGCCGAACCGCGAGGTCGACCGCGTCGCCTGGCTCGCCCCGGCCGCCGCCCGTCACCGTCTGACCCAGCCCCGTGACAAGACGCTCGTCGACGCGCTGCTCAACGCCCTCCACCTGGCATAGTCGCAGTAAGTATCCGCGTCGTCACAAAACGTCACACATTACCTCACCGCACCGACCGCCGAGGTTCACCCGCCGTTCACTCATGCCCATCGGTCGCTTCACCTGTCCTGCCTAATTTCGGCCTTACACGGTGCGAGTCACCCACAAGGGCGAACACCGCACCGCCTACCTGGAACGAACAGACTTCGCACGCCGTCCCGGATTTCCGACCGGCGGCTCCTGGAAGGAACATCCGAAAGTGAAGCTTCAGCGCAAGAACCGGCTCCGCGCCCTCTCCCTCGGCGCCATCGCCGTCTCCGGCGCCCTGGCCCTCACGGCGTGCGGCTCGGACGACACGAGTGCCAACGGCGGTTCGAGCAGCGGCCCGACGGCCAAGGCCGGCAGCATCAAGTGCGACGACGTCAAGGGCCAGCTCCTCGCGAACGGTTCCTCCGCGCAGGCCAACGCCATCCAGGCCTGGGTCAAGGCGTACACCGCCGAGTGCAAGGACGTTCAGATCAACTACAAGCCCGAGGGTTCGGGCGCCGGTGTCACGGCGTTCACCCAGGGCCAGGTCGCCTTCGCCGGCTCGGACTCCGCGCTGAAGCCCGAAGAGGTCACCGCCTCCAAGAAGATCTGCAGCGGCGGCCAGGGCATCGACCTCCCGATGGTCGGCGGCCCGATCGCGGTCGGTTACAACGTCCCGGGTGTCGACAACCTGGTCCTGGACGCCAAGACCCTCGCCCAGATCTTCGACGGCAAGATCAGCACCTGGGACGACGCGGCCATCGCCAAGCTGAACCCCAAGGCGAAGCTGCCCAAGACCAAGATCCAGGCGTTCCACCGCTCGGACGAGTCCGGCACCACGGACAACTTCACCAAGTACCTCAAGGCCGCCTCCCCGGCGGACTGGAAGTACTCGGGCGGCAAGGCCTGGCAGGCCAAGGGCGGCCAGTCGGCGCAGGGCTCCTCCGGCCTCGCCCAGCAGGTCAAGCAGACCGCCGGCGCGATCTCCTACTTCGAGCTCTCCTACGCCAAGGACGGCATCAAGACGGTCGACCTCGACACGGGCGCCTCGGCGCCGGTCAAGGCCACCGTCGAGAACGCCACCAAGGCGATCTCCGAGGCCAAGACCGTGGGCACCGGCAAGGACCTCGCCCTCGAACTGAACTACGCGACGAAGGCCGACGGCGCCTACCCGATCACCCTCGTCACCTACGAGATCGTCTGCGACAAGGGCAACAAGGCCGACACCTTCAAGGCCACCAAGTCCTTCCTCACCTACATCGCGAGCCAGGACGGCCAGGACTCCCTGGCGGCCCTCGGCTACGCGCCCATCCCCGCCGAGATCAACGCCAAGGTCCGCGAGACCGTCGCGAGCCTGAGCTGACCCAGTGTGCGGCCCGTCCCCGACCGGGGGCGGGCCGCACCGTCCGGTGCATCGCCGCCTGGAGCCGCCCGACCGCGGCTCCGCAGACCGGAGAACCCCATGGATATATCCACAAAGACGACTGCTCCACCCGCCTCCGCCGACCCGCCCACGCTGCAAAAGCGCGCGGCCCGCGGCGCCACCCGCCCCGGTGACCGGATCTTCCTCGGTCTCTCGCGCGGCTCCGGCATCCTGCTTCTGGTGATCATGGCCGCCATCGCGGCCTTCCTCACCTACCGCGCCTCGATGGTGCTGTCCAAGAACGACGGCAACTTCCTCACGACCTTCGAGTGGAACGCCAACGCCACCCCGCCGGTCTTCGGCATCGCGGTCCTCGCCTTCGGCACGATCGTCTCCTCGGTCATCGCCATGGCGATCGCCGTCCCGATCGCCGTCGGCATCGCGCTGTTCATCACGCACTACGCGCCGAAGAAGATCGGCGGCGTGATCGCGTACGTCGTCGACCTGCTCGCCGCCGTACCGTCCATCGTGTACGGCCTGTGGGGCGCCCTCTTCCTGGTGCCGCACCTCACCGGCTTCTACAGCTGGCTCAACGACTACTTCGGCTGGACCGGCATCCTCGAGTGGCAGGGCGGCGCCCCGCGCACCCTCCTCGCCGTCGGCATCCTGCTCGCGATCATGATCCTCCCGATCATCACGAACGTCAGCCGTGAAGTCTTCCGGCAGGCGCCCCTGATGCACCAGGAGGCCGCACTCGCGCTCGGCGCCACCCGCTGGGAAGTCATCCGCATGTCGGTGATCCCCTTCGGCCGCTCCGGCGTCATCTCCGCCTCGATGCTCGGCCTCGGCCGCGCGCTCGGCGAGACCATGGCCGTCGCGACGGTCCTCTCCCCCAGCTTCGAGATCAACGCCAGCCTGCTCGACCCGGGCGGCGGCACCTTCGCACAGAACATCGCCGCGAAGTTCAGCGAGGCCACCGAGCAGGGCCGTGACGCGCTCATCGCCTCCGGTCTGGTCCTGTTCATCATCACGCTGGTCGTGAACGGCGCGGCCCGCGCGATCATCGCCCGCCGCAAGGAGTACTCGGGGGCCAACGCATGAGCAACGCAACCATCACCCCGCCGGCCCCCGGCACCAACTCCCTCAGCGCCGCTCGCCTGCCGCGCTGGTCCCCGTACGCCATCGCCGTCGGCGCCATCGCGCTCGGCTGCGCGATCGGCCTGGGCGCCGGACTCGACAGCCAGATCCAGTGGGGTCTGATCGCCGCGGTCCTGTTCGTGCTCGGCACGTACGGCATCGCCACCGCCGTCGAGGGCAAGCGCCAGGCCAAGGACCGCGTCGCGACCAGCGTCGTGTGGGTCGCGTTCATCCTCGCCGTGATCCCGCTGGTCTCCCTGATCTGGGAGACCGTCTCGCGCGGCGTGAAGGTCCTGGACGTCTTCTTCCTGACGCACTCGATGGGCGTCGTCACCGACGCCGAGCCCGGCGGCGGCATCTACCACGCCATCATGGGCACCCTGGAGCAGGTCGGCCTCGCCACCGTGATCTCCGTGCCGATCGGCCTGCTCACCGCGATCTACCTGGTCGAGTACGGCCGGGGCAAGCTCGCCAAGGCGGTCACCTTCTTCGTCGACGTCATGACGGGCATCCCGTCGATCGTCGCGGGCCTGTTCATCCTCAGCTTCTGGATCCTGATCCTCGGCTTCAGCTACTCCGGCTTCGCCGGATCGATGGCGCTGTCCATCCTGATGATCCCGGTCGTCGTCCGCTCCACCGAGGAAATGCTCAAGCTCGTCCCGAACGAGCTGCGCGAGGCCTCCCTCGCGCTCGGCGTACCGAAGTGGCGCACGATCCTCAAGGTCGTCCTGCCGACGTCGATCGGCGGCATCACGACCGGTGTGATGCTGGCCATCGCCCGTATCGCCGGTGAGACCGCGCCCGTACTGCTGCTGGTCTGGGGCAACCCCCTCATCAACACGGACCCGTTCCAGGGACCCCAGTCCTCGCTGCCGCTGTACATCTACCAGCAGTACCAGAACAGCGGCGGCAGCCCGGCGGCGTACGACCGTGCATGGGCGGCGGCTCTCGTCCTCATCGCCTTCATCATGATCCTCAACCTGGTGGCCCGCGGCATCGCCCGCTGGAAGGCCCCCAAGACCGGCCGCTGACGCGGCATCTGGAAGTGAATTAGTTATGGCCAAGCGAATCGACGTCAGCGGCCTCACCGCGTACTACGGCTCCCACAAGGCGATCGAGGACATCTCGATGACCGTGGAGCCCCGCTCCGTGACGGCCTTCATCGGCCCGTCCGGCTGCGGCAAGTCCACCTTCCTGCGCACCCTGAACCGCATGCACGAGGTCACCCCCGGTGGCCGCGTCGAGGGCAAGGTGCTCCTGGACGACGAAGACCTCTACGGCACCCACGTCGACCCGGTCGCCGTGCGCCGCACGGTCGGCATGGTGTTCCAGCGCCCGAACCCGTTCCCCACCATGTCGATCTTCGACAACGTGGCGGCGGGCCTGCGCCTGAACGGCTCGTACAAGAAGAGCGAGCTCGGCGACGTCGTCGAGAAGTCCCTCAAGGGCGCCAACCTCTGGAACGAGGTCAAGGACCGCCTGAACAAGCCCGGCTCCGGCCTCTCCGGCGGCCAGCAGCAGCGTCTGTGCATCGCCCGCGCCATCGCGGTCGAGCCCCAGGTGCTCCTCATGGACGAGCCCTGCTCGGCCCTCGACCCGATCTCGACCCTCGCCATCGAGGACCTGATCGGCGAGCTCAAGGAGCGCTTCACGATCGTCATCGTGACGCACAACATGCAGCAGGCGGCCCGCGTCTCGGACCGCACGGCGTTCTTCAACCTGTCCGCGGTCGGCCAGCCCGGCAAGCTCGTCGAGATCGACGAGACCGAGCGGATCTTCTCCAACCCGTCGGTCCAGGCCACCGAGGACTACATCTCGGGCCGCTTCGGCTAGACACCACCAGCTCCTTGCGGTGCTGCATGGCGGTGCCACCGCAAGGCAAAGGGCCCGCCCCCTGGCTCCCGGGGGGCGGGCCCTCTTTTCGTACGAAGACTGCGTACTAGCCGAAGGCCAGATTCACGATCCAGAAGCTCCCCGCCGCGACCAGCGCCGCGGCCGGCATCGTGATGAACCAGCCCAGGACGATGTTCTTGGCGACGCCCCAGCGGACCGCCTTCACGCGCTTGGTGGCGCCGACGCCCATGATCGCCGAGGTGATGACGTGCGTCGTCGAGATCGGCGCGTGGAACAGGAACGCCGAACCGAACATGATCGACGCACCGGTGGTCTCCGCCGCGAAACCCTGCGGCGGGTCCAGCTCGATGATCTTGCGCCCGAGGGTCCGCATGATGCGCCAGCCACCCGCGTACGTACCGAGGGACAGCATCAGCGCGCAGACGAGCTTGACCCAGACCGGGATCGGGTCGCTGTAGGTCTCGTGCCCGGAGATGACGAGGGCCATCACCACGATGCCCATCGTCTTCTGCGCGTCCTGGAGACCGTGGCCGAGCGCCATGCCGGCCGCCGACACGGTCTGCGCGATACGGAAGCCGCGCTTGGCCTTGTGCGGGTTGGACCGCCGGAACAGCCACAGGATCGCGCACATGACGAGATAGCCGACGATCAGACCGATCACCGGCGAGGTGAGCATCGGGATGACGATCTTGTCGAGCACGCCGGACCAGTAGACGGCCGTCCCGCCGGCGAGCGCCGCGCCGACCATGCCGCCGAACAGCGCGTGCGACGACGAGGACGGCAGGCCGAAGTACCAGGTGACCAGGTTCCAGATGATCGCGCCGACGAGCGCGGCGAAGAGGATGCCCATCCCCTTGCCGCCCTCGGGAGTGGCGATGATCCCCTCACTCACCGTCTTGGCGACGCCGCTTCCCATGAAGGCACCGGCGAGGTTCATCACCGCGGCCATCGCGAGCGCCGCCCGAGGCGTCAGCGCACGCGTCGAGACCGACGTGGCGATGGCGTTCGCCGAGTCGTGAAAGCCGTTCGTATACGTGAATCCGAGCGCGACGCCAATCGTCACGATCAGTGCGAAGGTGTCCATGAGAAGGCCTCAGGACTCCTTGACGGCGATGGTCTCCACCGTGTTCGCCACGTGCTCGAAGGCATCCGCCGCCTCTTCGAGCACATCCACGATCTGCTTGAGCTTCAGGACCTCCATGGCGTCGTACTTGCCATTGAAGAGTTGCGCGAGCAGCTTGCGGTGGATCTGGTCGGCCTGGTTCTCGAGCCGGTTGACCTCGATCCAGTACTCGGTGAGGTTGTCCATGGTCCGCAGGTTCGGCATGGCCTCGGCGGTCAGCACGGCCGCGCGCGCCAGAACCTCGATCTGCTGCTCCACACCCTTGGGAAGCTCTTCGACCTGGTAGAGGACGACGAGGTCGACGGCCTCCTCCATGAAGTCCATGATGTCGTCGAGGGACGACGCGAGCTTGTAGATGTCCTCGCGGTCGAAGGGCGTGATGAACGAGGAGTTCAGCTGGTGGAAAATCGCGTGGGTGGCGTCGTCACCGGCGTGTTCCGCTGCCCGCATCCGCTCCGCGATCTCGGCCCGGGCGGAGGAATCCGCCCCGAGCAGTTCCATCAGGAGTTTCGAGCCCGTGACGATGTTGTCCGCGGATGCGGCAAACATGTCGTAGAAGCTCGTCTCCCTGGGGGTCAGACGAAAGCGCACGTGGGGTCCTCGGGGTGCTTTGGATTCGGTCAGGCTGATGCTAGGCGCATCATCCGGCCACGGCTAACCGGCAATACCCCAGTGTCGCCCATCGGGCACTGTGATGAGCACGGGGTCCCGCGAACCCGTCGGACCCCCTCGAAATTCGGTACCATATACCCACTAGGGGTATACAACGGGAGGACGCGATGACCACGGAAGCGACCGAGATCGTGACCGACCACGACGGTGAGACCGTGACGGACCACGATCGTGGCATCCACGGGTACCACCACCAGAAGGCCGAGCACCTCAAGCGCCTGCGCCGCATCGAGGGCCAGATCCGGGGCCTGCAGCGCATGGTCGACGAGGACGTCTACTGCATCGACATACTCACGCAGGTCTCCGCTTCCACGAAGGCTCTCCAGTCCTTCGCGCTCCAGCTCCTCGAGGAGCACCTGCGCCACTGCGTCGCCGACGCGGCGGTCAAGGGCGGTGAGGAGATCGACGCGAAGGTCGAGGAGGCGACGAAGGCGATCGCCCGGATGCTGCGCACCTGAGACGCCCGGGACGTGCACCGCGCGCCCTGCCCTGTGAGATACGTGACCCGGAGCCGGGGCGCGCCGGACGACCGGCCGCGCCCCTCACGGGTTCAGGACTCCCGGAACCCCTCGCCCCGGGGCCACCGTTCGTCGGCGACCCTCAGCACCTCGTCGATACGGTCCGCACTGAGCCGGTCCTCATCCGCGGCCGAAGCCGCGATGATCAATTCACCGCACAGCTCGATCTCGGCGAGGGCGACGTGGTCGTGAACCGCCGTGCCGCCCACCGGAGCCACGTTCATCACCTCTTCCAGCCGTAAGCCGTAGCCGTAACCGACTTCCTAGAGTAGGGAGCGGCCTACGCACTGCGCATGGCACGGACGGACCATTTCCGGACGGCTAATTCTCGGCGATCTTCCCGGCGAAGATGTCCTTTGTGTCGGGAAGTTCGATATTCGCCGTAACCCCGAAGCCGTAGAGCAGAGTGGTGGACGCCACATCGACGACGTCCCTCTTTCCGCCCTGCCCGTTCCCCTTCCCGTTCCCCTTCACCGCAGTCGTCACCTTCGTCGTGTTCACGAAGCTGAACCGGTGCCGCACTTTCCTGATCCGGCCCTCGTCGTCGAGGTACACGTCGAACGGCACCTGATCCTTGGCGAACCCTTTCGCCGCGGCCGTCAGGGCCGGCCGGCCGGCCGGGGAGGCGGCGTGGGCGGCGGCCGCCATGTCGACGGTCCCGCGGTAGTGCCGCACGTCCGTCCCGGCGAGCTCGCTCTCCCCCACATACGTCACCTTGCGCGCGCCCCGCAGCAGTTCGGCGGCGGCCAGCGGATCCGTGGCCCCGCCCGTGACCAGGTTCCCGTCCGACATGGACGCCGTCTCGACCCGCACCCACTTGTCGGCGGGCACCCCCGCGCCCCGGTTCTTCATGTACAGGGCGCCGGGCGCGAGGAGCTCGGTGATGGGGCGGTGCTCCTCGGCGCCGGAAGGATCCTGCGGAAGCACCACCTTCAACTGCCCGACGCGCGCCCGGTAGTCGTAGACGCCCTCGCCCCTGATGGTGACGCGGGTCCCGCCGCTCGCCATCTCCATGGACGTACGGGCCTTGGAACTGCCCTCCCTGACCAGGCGGTCGGCCGCGTCGTGGACGGCGGCGGCGGAGTCGGCCGGGCTCTCGTTGTCCGCCTCGGCGGCGGCCGAACAGCCAGTGGTGAGGCCCATCACTCCGACCGCCGCGGCCGCTGCGACCGCCCGTGCTGCGCGTCCGTGCTGCACCATCGCCTGTCTGCCCCCAAGCCCTGTCGGTCCGAGCGTCCGCGGCCCCTCTGTCGACCGGATAACGACAGTTGCCTGCACCCGTCACGCGTACCGTTGAGGTGTGGCACAAGAGCAGTCCGAACTCCCCGAAACTCACCAGACGACCACGGCCGAACAAGGCCGTTTCTGTATGGCCCGCTGCACCTGCGGCTGGCGCGGCCCCTCCCGCAGAGCCCGCTCGAAGGCGAGAAGCGACGCCGAGGAACACACGACCCGCCCCTGACCCGACCGCCCGGCGTGGAACCCCGCGCTCCCCAAAGACGTCTCGTACCCCGGGAAACAACGGGAGGCGTCCATGGATCGGCGTACGTTCATCGCAGTCGGCGCGGCCACCGTCACGGCAGGCGCGGCCACGGCATGCAGCACCGGCGCGGCGGGGGCCGGCGGGCGGACCAAGCCCAGCGCGACGACCAGCGCGCCCATCCGCACCACCAGCGCGAGCGCCTCCGCCGCGGCGAACCTCAAGGCACTCGCCAAGGACCTCGACGGCACCCTCGTCACCCCCGGTCAGGCCAAGTGGGCGGCCGCGCGCCAGCTCTACAACACCCGCTTCGACAGCCTGAAGCCGACCGCCGTCGCCTACGTCGCCCACCCCGACGACATCCGCACCACGCTCGCCTACGCGCGGGCGCACCACGTCCCCGTCTCGATCCGCAACGGCGGCCACTCGTACGCGGGCTGGTCGTCCGGCGACGGCCGCCTGATCCTCGACGTGTCCAAGCTCTCCGCGATCAGGGCCTCCGGAGGCGAGGCCGTGGTGGGCGCGGGCGCCAAGCTCATCGACGTGTACCGCGCGCTCGCCGCGAAGGGCGTCACCATCCCGGCTGGCTCCTGCCCCACCGTCGGCGTCTCCGGTCTCACCCTCGGCGGCGGCCACGGCGTCGTCTCCCGCGCCTACGGCCTGACCTGCGACAGCCTCACCCAGGCCACGCTGATCACGGCGGACGGCAAGCAGGTCGTCGCGAACAAGAGCGAGAACAAGGACCTGTTCTGGGCCCTGCGCGGCGCGGGCAACGGCAACTTCGGCGTGGTCACCGAACTCCGCTTCCGCACGCACCCCGCCCCGCAGGCCGTCTCCGCGTACATGACCTGGCCCTGGTCGAAGGCCACCGCCGTCCTGAAGGCCTGGCAGGAGTGGGGCCCCTCGCAGCCCGACGAGATCTGGTCGTCCTGCCACATAGCGAACGCCGTCGGAGGCCGGCCGACCATCTCGGTCGCCGCGTTCTCGCTCGGCACGTACCGCGAGCTCCAGAACGCCGTCGACCGCCTCGCCGACGGTCCCGGCGGCCCCGGCCCCGCGTCGAACGTCTCCCTGAAGCGGCGCTCCTACGAGGAGTCGATGGAGGTGTACGCGGGCTGCTCGGCGTTCGCCGAGGACACGATGTGCCATCTGCCGGGCACCACCCCGGGGCGCAGCACGCAGGGGGCGCTGGGGCGTGAGACGTACGCGGCCCGCTCGGACTTCTTCGACCGCTCGATCTCCTCGGCCGGCATCCGCGCCCTGTTCGCCAAGATGGAGAACGTCACCTCGGGCGCCGGCAGCATCGCGCTGACCGCGCTCGGCGGGGCGATCAACCGCGTCGACCCGACCGCCACCGCGTTCGTGCACCGGCGCTCCCGGATGCTCGCGCAGTACATCGTCTCCTGGCAGGCCGGAACGTCCGGCTCCACGGCCCGCGCCTGGCTCGATTCCGCCCACGCGGCGATGCGGCCGTACGCGTCGGGGGCGGCGTACCAGAACTACACGGACCCGACACTGACGAACTGGCGCAAGGCGTACTACGGCGACGCGGCCACACGCCTGGCGACGGTCAAGAAGCAGTACGACCCGAACCGGTTCTTCACGTTCCCGCAGGCACTCTGAGCGCCCTCCAATTGAGCGCGCCCTGATCTGAGCGCGCCCTGATCTGAGCCCCTGAGGGGCGCGGGGCTGTGCCGATTTGCGGCTCCGCCGCGTGCGCGCGCCCAGCCACCACCGGGCCGGCACCGACGCACGACCGTTGCGGCGGCAAGCCCCCCCCCGGACGGCTCAGGCAACACGCCCTCAACTGGCCCGAAGCAGCCCGCAGGGTTCCGCTGGGATCATGAACAAGCCCCGGATACCCCGGATACCCCGCATAGCCGCCGTCCTCGCGATCGCCGCCGCCGCGTTCGCCCTGGGCGCCACGACCGCCGCCGTCACCGACGACGACTCGGACCACCCCGCTTCGGGCCCCCTCGCGGTCACGTCCGGCGCCGTGGCGCTCGCCGCCGCGGCCGGCGGCACCGTCATCCTGTGCCGACGTGCAGCAGAAGAGGCTAAGCGGCCAGATCCCGCTCTTCGGACTCCCGCGGCTCAGGAATCTCCACCGTCTCCCGAGCCGACGAGGCAGGGCTAGGCGACCACACCAGCCACCGCAGCCTCGTCGTCCGCCCGACGGCGCGCGCCAGCGGGGTGAGCAGCGCGGACGCGAGCGGCGACAGGAGCAGTGCCACCGCCGTGCCGAGGGCGAATCCGCCGACGACGTCGGTCGGGTAGTGCACGCCCATGAAGACCCGGCAGAACCCTTCGAGCACCGCGAGCCCAAGACCGATGAGCCCGAACTTGCGGTGGGCGACGAAGAGACCGGCGCCGATGGCCATGGCGAGCGTCGCGTGGTCACTGACGAAGGAGAAGTCCGACTTGCCGTCGACGAGGACGTCGAGGCCCTCGTGGTCGGTGAAGGGCCTGGGCCGTTCCACGAAACTGCGGATCGGCACGTTCACCAGGACGGCGATGCCGGCCGCGAGCGGGGCCCATACGACGGAGGCGACGGACGAGGCGGCGTCGTCGAGGGAGTCCCGCTTCCGCACGCCCCACCAGCACCACAGGGTGAGCAGCACTAGCGCGAGCAGCAGACCGTACTCACCGACGAACGCCATGGCGCTGTCGACCCAGCCGGGGGCGGACTTCGCCAGGCCGTTGATGTCGTAGAGCAGACCGACGTCGGGGTTGGACCCGGAGGCCCCGAGTGCCGAGAGTCCAGCCAGTCCAGCCATCTCGCCGCGGCCCCTTCGTCTTGCTGCTCAGTGGGCGCACACTGTCGTGCGCCGCTCGTCCACCCCCGTGGTCATTGCTCCGCGGTCTTCGTCGATCCGCGATCGGCTCAGGAAAAGGAACGCACGGTCCCCTCTCCTTCGTTCCGCACTCCACCGAATGATCACGCAGACGTTATCGAAGAGAGACACGAAGCCGCAGCTCAGGGCAGGGCTCTGACGGAGAGTTCCGGCCACGTCACACTTCGGTGTTCCCAGCCGGCCTCTCGCTCGGCACCGCCTTCGCACCATCCTCGGTCACCCGCGTCGCCCCGAAATAGTCGGGTGTGTCGACCGGGTCGAACCGGATCACGGCACCCGGCCGCGGTGCGTCGATCATGTAGCCGCCGCCCACATAGATCCCGACGTGCCGGATCGCGCGGCTGTCGGTGAGGTCGTCCGAGAAGAAGACGAGGTCCCCCGGCAGCAGCTCGTCCCGCTTGGGATGCGGCCCGGCGTTGTACTGGTCGTTCGCGACCCGCGGCAGCTCGATCCCGACCTCCCGGTACGCGGCGAGCGTCAGCCCCGAACAGTCGAACCGGCCGCCCTGATCGGCGGTCCCGTTCCCGCCCCACAGGTACTCGGTCCCGAGCTTCTTCTGCGCGTAGTAGATGGCGCCCGCCGCCTGCTGCGACGGCTGCACACGCCCGACCGGCCGCGCGAAGCTCTTCTCCAGGTTCGTGATCGTCTTCACGTAGTTCTGCGTCTCGCGGTACGGCGGTACGCCTCCGTACTTGATGACGGCGTACGCGCCCGCGTTGTAAGCGGCGAGCATGTTCTCGGTCTGATTGCCCGGCGCGTCCTTCACGTACTTCGCGAGCGAGCAGTCGTACGAGGCCGCGGACGGAATGGCGTCCTTCGGATCCCAGATGTCGCGGTCCCCGTCCCCGTCACCGTCGACCCCGTGCGCGGCCCACGTCCCCGGGATGAACTGCGCTATGCCGAGCGCCTTCGCGGGACTCTTCGCGTTCGGGTTGAACCCGCTCTCCTGATACAGCTGAGCGGCGAGCAGCGCCGGATTGATCGCGGGGCAGAGGTTCCCCCACTCCTGCACGATCGACTGGTACGCGGAGGGCACGGCGCCCTTGGCGAGCCCCACGGCCCCCTTGCCGACACCGCTCGCGAGAGAGCCGGCGGCCATGAACGTACCGACGACGAGCAGCGTCACGAACCCGGTCCCCCCGGCGGCGAGCGCACCCCCGACGACCCACGCCTTACGCACCGTCACCCGCCCCTCGAAGCCCGGTAGTACGCCGGGCCTCAGTGTAGGTGGGCAGGGTTCTCACCGGCCCTCATGGCGAGGACGCACCCCCCGGATTGTCCGAATCACGCACGCCCGGACCTCACGTCACCCGGTCCCCCCGACCCGACCATCGCCCGCACCAGCTCGGCGACGATGGCGGCCCGCTGCTCCCCGCTCAACTACGTGTCGGCGACGAGCCGCTCGGCCGCGAGGTAGTGCGAGAGCTCCAACGGCTGGTCGAAGTACGCCCGCAGATGCCCGGCGGCCGTCTCCTGCGGCCTGACGAACGTACTGGTCCGGCCCCGACCGGTCAGCTGTCCGCCGTGCACTCCACCTTCTTCGTCACAGCCGGCACGAAGTCGTCCAGGAAGCGCTGAAGCTTCTTGTAGCCGGAGCTCGAATCCTCCACGCGATCCCCTGCGAACTGGACGTTGAAAGTCAAGTAGGGCGTGGGATCACCGCACTTGGCGCTGACTTCTGCACCGTTGCTCCCGATGACGGCCTGGCCCGGGAACGACACATTTCGCGCGGCTGCCCGCTCCAGTCTTTGGATCACCGCCCTGCGGTTCTCCGGAAGCAGTGGGGCGTCGTCATGCTGATAGGCCACGTACAGGATGCGGGTTCCGTCGACGCTCAGAGAGCAGAAGGCGCCTGGTTTCGACCGCGCTTTCACCCGCTTGTTCTTGAGATTCTCTCCCTCAGGCAGGAGCGGCGAGAGGTCGTCCTTCTTCACCGCGGCATCGCAGAACGTCTCGGGGACGGCATAGCCGCTGCCGCACCCGGTGGTCGTCATCGCGAGGGCGGCCAGAAGCAGCGCCGAGCGGGTCGTCGTCTTCACTAATGGTCTCCCGCGATTCCGTCGGCCATGTCGTTTCCGTCGTTCGCTGCTGCGGCGATCTTCTTGTAGACCCCGTCCTGGAAGGAGTAACCGGTCTCGTCCAGAGCCCAGCTCGAATTGACGGAGTACCACTGATCAGCCAGCTCGTTGAGCTGATTTCGCCGGGTGGCGTATGTCGATGTGCTGTCGTCCGTCAGCCGCTGCGCCTGATGCTCCTGCTCGTCCATGATCCAGGCGGTGGTGACCACGTCTGCTCCGCGTTGCGCGATGTCGCCGTAGACGGGGATGAAGTTGAGGATCGCTCCAGAGCCGTGGTAGCTCCACGCCTTGTCCCAGGTGTAGTCGTGCTGGTCGCCCTTCAGCGCGTTGTACCGGGCTTCCTCCATGAAGCCGACGGCGTAGCCCGCCGAGTCCAGCGTGTCCTCCGGCGCTCTTGAGCGGTCGTGGAAGCTGTCGACGATGGCGTAGTTCATGCCCTCGTGCAGCATTCCGTACGAGTTCTCGCTCCGGGATATCTGCTTGGTCATCTCCATGACCTGCTCCTGATCCAGCGTCGAGTGTTTGCCGCTGACGTCGGACATCGCCGCATACACCTCGTCGCCATGGCTGGTCATGATCTTCGCCATGTCGTCCCGGAATGCCGACGGCATGTCGTCGCCCTGTCCGGACAGCGTGCTCAGCGCGGCCTGGAAAACGCGGTCGTTGGCGGCCGTGTGTGCGGTCGGGCCGTGTGGTGCTCCCGACGGATCGATGCCCGTCGCCGCCGCGGTCAGCGCGTCGCCCAGGCCCTTGCGGTTGTCGGTGTCCGAGCTCTCGCCCGCGTCGACCTCGACGTTTCCCCCTGGTCCCTGCCAGTTGGTGTCGTTGACGACCTGCCAGTCCCGGCTTCCCTCGCCCTTGCCGAGGAGGTAGTCGAAGCGGTTCTTGCCCTCGTCCGTGCCGGGGTCCAGATAGCCGGCGGCTCCCTCGGGGGTGCGCGACATGACGCCGAGCGCTCCGTCGACCGGGTCGTTCGCGAACCAGCCGTCGCCGCCCTTCCCGTCGAAGGTGCCGTACAGGTTCCAGATGTCCGGGTCCTTCTTCTCCATGGAGATCATGTCGTCCGTGACATCCGCTACGAACTGCGGCGAGAAGTCCTTGTGGCCCTGCTCCATGAGCGTGGCGAGGCTCTGGTATCCGCGGACCTGCTGGTCGTGCCCCTTGAAGCCGACGCCGACGTTCTCGCCCGCCGCCTTGAGGTCGTACTTGTCGTCGCCGCGCTCATGCAGAGCGTCGCGCCACTTGTTGTAGAAGCCGGCATCCGATGTTTTCTGCCAGCCCTTGAAAGCGTCGTTGTACGCGGCGGTGCCGAACGGAATGTGCTTGCCGTTCGCGTCCTTGAAATCCGGTACGCGGGTTGCGGTGGCCAGCGAATCGGCTATGCCGCCGTTGATGTTGAGGTAGTCGTTCTTGTTCTTCTTGTCGTCGAAATACGCCAAGTCGTCTATTTTGTTGGTCAGTTGCAATGTCTTGTCGGGGCCCAGCGAGTCCAGGAACGTCCGGCTGAACACCGGGTCGTCGGAGTTGTCGCGCATCAGGCGCTTCCACTCCTCCAGATCGTCCGGCTTCTCGCCCCCGAGGATCCGGTCCGCGTACTGCTTGGCCTCACGCGCCTCGACGACCTCGATGTCACCGACGGCGTCGCCGTTGAAGCCGTGCTCCATGCCGTGCAGCGGATCCATGGCCCGCTCGAACCAGCTCTTGATGCCTGCCGCATCGTGGAGCGCGAGCTTCACGCCCTGGTCCGCGTCGTCGACAGCCTGCACGGCATCCTTGATCTTCTTCGTCCAGGCCGCCTCGGCCTTCTTGTACTGCGAGACGAGGGAGGGATAGTCCTCGTCGTGCCGGTTGGGCGTCAGCTTGCTGTAGTCGTAGACCGCCTCACCCTGGTTGTTGATGGGCATCTCGGCCTTCTTCGCCTGCTCGACCAGGTCTTCGACATGACCGATGAGGCGGGAGAACTGCCCGTGGGCGTCGCGCAGGATCGACGCGACGGCACGCGCCTCGACCTGGGCGTCCGCGTACTGCTTCCGCGTCCCGGTGAACTGCGAGGAGGCGGCGCCCGCGCTCACCCCCACCCAACTGCCGTCGTTCGCGACGGACTCCACCTGATTCCTGTAGAGCGTCTCCAGATCCTCGAATCCGTCGGCCATGTCGTCCCAGTCCTTGGCCGTCGTCGTCAGCGACCTCAGATTGACCGCGATGACGTCCTGATACGTGAGCATGTGCGTCCCCCGCCCCTAGGCCTCGCGCCGGCCGGCGCGCCCCGTGTCGACCTGGTCCGCCCGGCTCTTCACTCCGTGGTCGACGTACTGGAAGTGCTGCTTGGTCTGCTCCAGCGCCGTCTGGTCCCGGCCCAGGCGGCCCTTCAGGCCCTCGACCTGTAACTCCCACTCGGCGTGCGCGCCCTTCAGCCCCGAACCGGTGTCCCAGCCCGAGAACTCCCGGACCGTCGAGCCCGAGGACTCGTCGGCGTGGCCCCCCGCCTTGTCCGTCCCCGGCCTGATGTCCTCCTGCAACACCTTGACCGCGGCCTTCTTCCTCGACGTACTCGACTTGAGGGTGCCGACGTCACCACCGCCGGGGCCACCGGCCGGGGCCAGACTGTTCAGCTGCATATGGCCCTGCCGCCGGGCCAGTGCCTCGGCCTTCAGCTGCTCCCACTCGTCCCACGCCATGTCCACCGTCTCCCCGTGCGATCGCTGTCCCGTACGGCAGCCGCACCGCTCGGCCAGACCGACAGAGGGCGCCACACGGGAAAGCCACAACGCTCACAGACGCCACTGAGGGTGGAAGGGCTGTTTCACCTGCCCTGACGGTGTTCTGACGATGTCCTGACGCCCGCCGCGAACGGCGGAGGGATCTTCGTGGACAATTCACCCCACGCCCCCGCACGACGTTCAGTGAGTGGCCAACGAACCGTCACCGTTCAGGTCACGGCACAGACTTGAGGTTCATTGCCCGGAGTGACGCAGCGTGATACACAGAGTGACCATACGTTCCCTCGTATACGCAACCATGTGAAGACGTTGGAACTCAGCCAAGGAATGGCGCCAAGTCGGCAGGCATCCGCGGCGATCTGGGCAAGAATGGGCCTGACCTCTGCGCTGCGGCGGGGGCGACAGAACTACCCACATGGGGCGGTGAGTTACACATGCTGCTGGCAGCCGGCAAGGGCAACATCGACACCATCATCGGCGGGATCGCCCCCGACTGGGGCCCATTCCAGAACCTCGGCAAGGAAGCCCAGGTCATGGTCGAGGTCGTGATGGCGGTGGCGATCCTGCTGTGCCTGGGCATCGCCATCTGGGGCGCGGCCAAGCAACGGATCGGCGCGACAGCGCTGCGCGACACATTCAGCGCCGAGCAGGGCAAGGGCCTCATCGTCGCAGGCCTGACCGGCGTATTCATCATCGGCTCACTCGGCACGCTCTTCACCATCGTGTACGGCATGGCGATCTAGCCCCTGTTCCGCCCGCTCCGGTCTCATCTGCACTGAGGTTGCAACTCCCTGATGTCGAGTCACCACACCGCGCCCGCGCGGAAAGCCGCGCGGCTACCGTCGTACGTGGCGGTTCAGCACGAGCCTGAGGGGGCGTACGCGGGATGAGTCCGGGCGACGGCAACGACGACGACGGCCTCTACGGCGGCACGGGCCAGACCCGCACGCGCCTGCCGGAGGGCGGGCCGGGCGACGGATACGGCGACGGGCGCAGACCCGCCAGGTCGTCATCGCGCAGCCTCATCACGGTGGTCGGGGTGGTGGTGCTCCTCATCGCTGCTATCGCCTTCGCGAACCGCGGTGGGGACGAGTCCTCTTCGGGGGGCGGCGACGGGAAGAAGCCGGGCGCTTCCGCGACGGCGGCGACCGGGACGAAGCCGGTCGCTTCGGGGTTCGCGCATGACGAGCAGGGGGCGCAGAGCGCTGCGGCGAATTATGCGGTGGCCCTGGTTTCCGCCGACATCCTGAAGCCGGAGCGCCGGTCCGAGATCGTCAGGCAGCTCTTCGTCTCCGACAAGGTCGCCGGGCTGGAAGCCAAGTTCGACAAGGCGTACTCCACTGCCTTCCTCAGCCAACTCGGACTGGACACGAACGGCAACGCGCCGGCGGGCCAGACCTATGTGTCGCGGACCGTCCCGGTCGGGACCAAGACCACGGCGTACTCGGACGGCACGGCGACCGCAGAGGTCTGGTGCACGGGTGCCTTCGGTACAGCCGGTGAGAGCGCGAAGAACCCTGTCACGAACGACTGGTTCACGATGACTCTGAAGCTGCGGTGGACGGACGGCGACTGGAAGGTCGAGAGCTTCTCCCAGAAGGACGGACCGTCCCCTGTGAACGGCGACAACAAGATCTCGTCGGCCGACGAGATCGCCAAGGCCGTTGAGCAGTACGGAGGGTTCACCTATGCCCGGTAGTCGCCATCTGCTGAAGCTCGCCGGCGCCGCGGCAGCCGTCCAGACCGCAACCGTCCTGCTGGCGACCCGTGCCTACTCGGCGCCTGGCGATGACAAGTGCGACCTCATCGTCGGACCCGCCAAGCAGTACTGCGAACGCGGCAACGGAAGGGCCGGATCCGGCGGCGGCACCCCCGCCACACCCCCCGGCACCACCAACCCCCTGGACCCCCTCTCCTCCCTGGCCAGAGGCTGTGCCGACGCCGCGTCCTGGACCGTGGACATGCTCAGCAAGTCCATCAAGCAGAACGCCAACGTCGACTTCACCAACCCGAAGTTCCTCCAGCAGTACGCCATCGTGTTCGCGGCGTCGGCGATTCTCACGTTGCTGCTGTGGCTGCTCGCCGTCGCCAAGAGGGCGGTCCGGGGCGTCCCCCTCGGTACCGCCCTCTCCGAGGCCATCGGGTTCCTCTGGCTCACGGTCATCGCGTCCGCGTTCACGCCCCTGATCCTCTACACCGTCGTATCCGCGACGGACGGTGTCTCGGATGTGCTGGCGAAGGCGACGGGGGATCAGACGGACGCGTTCTTCGGGACGTTCTCCGGTGCGCTGAAGAAGGGCGACGACATAGGGGGCGGGCCGATCATGCTGATCGTCGTCTCGCTGGTGTCGATCCTCGCCGCGGGCGTGCTGTACCTGGAGCTGTATCTGCGGGCCGTGCTGCTGTACGTGGGTGCTCTGCTCGGCATCGTCGTCTACGCAGGGCTCGTCGACAAGAACCTGTGGGGACACGTCCGCCGCTGGGCCGGCGTGATGATCGCCGTGATCCTGGTGAAACCGGTGATTGTCATCGTGCTCGGGTTGGCCGGCGCGTTGTCCGGGTCGGAAGGGCCGGACTCCCTCGCCGCCGTCGTCTCCGGTCTCGCCATCGTGCTGCTCGCGATCTTCGCCAGCGGCATGATCTACCGCTTCGTACCCGGCTTCGGCGACGAGATCGCCAACGGCCGTAACAACCGCATCATGCGCGGCGCCGAGAACAAGGCCGCCGCAGTGATCAGTTCACCCGCCGCACTCGTCTCGCAGGGCATCAAGACGCACAGCGCCCGTGCGGACGGTGGCGGCGGCAGCGGTGGCGGCCAGTCCCAGGCCCGCCCCGCGAACCCCGTGTCGGGAGGCGTGGCCGCACACAGCACACGCCCTTCCTCCGGGGGCAGTGGCGGTGGCGGCGGATCTGTCCCCTCCGCCGCACCTCCGCCCCGTACGAGTCCCACGAGCACGCCGCACGCGCGCAATACGCGTAGCGGCGGGAACACCGGCAACAGCAATCGGCAAGGAGGTGCAGGGCGTTGACGACCCAGTCCCATGTGTCCCCATCGGTCACGCCCCGCCGTACGTATCTGATCGGCCGTGCCCGGCCGAACGCCATCGTCGGCAGGAACCGCGAGACCGGCGAGATCGCCCTCATCATCGGGGGCGCTTTCCTGGGCATGATGTGCGGGCTTCTCGTCCCCGCCCTGTCCCTGCGCATCATGCTGCTCCTGGGCTTCCCGCTGATCGCGCTCGCGGCCGTCTACATCCCGTACAAGCACCGCACCTTCTACAAGTGGTTCGAGATCAACCGCAGTTACAAGCGGCAGCTGAAGCGCGGCACGACGTACCGGTCGCGGGCCATGGACGCGGGGGTGCGGCTCGACGGGCGCGAGGTGGAGATCGGGCCGCCGCCCGGCATCGGCCGGCTGACCTGGCTGGCCGCGCCGTTCGGGCCGGACGAGATCGCCGTGCTGCTGCACGCCGACCGGCGGACCGTCACCGCCGCCATCGAGATCGAGGGCCCGGGTGTCGGTCTGCGGGACAGCGAGGACCAGGAGGCGCTGGTCGACCGGTTCGGGACGCTCCTGAAGCACGTCGCGAACGGGGACGGCTTCGTCACGCGGCTGCAGATGCTCGCCCGCACGCTCCCCGCCGACCCCGACGCGCATGCCAAGGACGTCGCCGTGCGCGGTGACGACCGCACGCCGGGCTGGCTGCAGCAGTCGTACAACCAGCTCCAGTCGATGGTGTCGACGAGCAGCGAGCAGCACCGCGCCTACCTCGTGGCCTGCATGCACTACACCCGCGAGCTGGCCGCCGAGGCGCACGCCATGGCGCGCGCGGCCCGTCCGCACAGCGGCCGCAAGGTCGACCGGGACGCCGGGCTCGCGGTCGTCATGGCGCGCGAGCTGACCGACATCTGCTCGCGCCTCCAGGAGGCCGACATCCGGGTGCGCCAGCCGCTCGGGCAGGGGCGGCTCGCCTCGCTCGTGCACTCCATGTACGACCCGGATCATCCGATCGACCACATCCAGGCCATGACCAAGCGCAATGCCTGGCCGGCCGAGCTGGACGCGATGGAGCCGACGTATCTCCAGGCCAAGACGCGCGAGTCGTCCACGCGCGCGCCCTGGTGCCACGCCACCGCCTGGGTGAAGGAGTGGCCGATGACGCCGGTCGGCGTGAACTTCCTGGCGCCGCTCCTCGTCCACACCCCCGACGTCATCCGCACCGTGGCCGTCACGATGGACCTGGAACCCACCGAGGTCGCCATCGAGCGGATGCTCACCGAGAAGACGAACGACGAGGCGGAGGCCAGCCGCGCCGCCAAGATGAACCGGACCGTCGACCCACGCGACGTCGCCGCCAACACCCGCCTCGACCAGCGCGGCGAGGACCTCGCGAGCGGCGCGGCCGGGGTCAACCTCGTCGGCTACATCACCGTCTCCTCCCGCTCCCCGGAGAGCCTCGCGCGCGACAAGCGCACGATCCGCGCCTCCGCCGGCAAGTCCTATCTGAAGCTGGAGTGGTGCGACCGCGAGCACCACCGGGCCTTCGTCAACACATTGCCGTTCGCGACCGGCATCCGACGGTAGAGGCAGGGCTCTGAGATGCGGGATCCGCTGTCCATGGCCACCGACGCCTTCACCTCCTTCCTGTTCGGGAAGGTGGAGACGACCCGGCTTCCTGTGCGTACGTCGACGGGCCAGGCCCAGGCGGTCTACCTGCCGACGGCCGCCCCCGGGCTCGGCGACTCGGGCGTCATCATCGGCCGGGAGGTCTACTCCGGCAAGGGCTACATCTACGATCCCTTCCAGCTGTACGGGCAGCAGCTGCCCGCCCCGCACTGGCTGGTCCTCGGCGAGTCCGGCAACGGCAAGTCGGCGCTGGAGAAGACGTACGTCCTGCGGCAGCTGAGGTTCAAGGACCGCCAGGTCGTCGTCCTCGACGCGCAGGGTGAGGACGGGGTCGGCGAATGGAACCTCATCGCCCAGGAGCTGGGTATAACTCCCATCCGGCTGGACCCGACGGCCGCTCTGGACATGGGGATCCGGCTCAACCCGCTCGACCCGGCGATCACGACGACCGGGCAGCTCGCCCTGCTCCGGACGATCATCGAGGTCGCCATGGGGCACGGCCTCGACGAGCGCTCCGGCTTCGCCCTCAAGGTCGCGCACGCCTACGTCAACGAGACCATCGTCGACCGCCAGCCCGTCCTGACCGACATCGTCGAGCAGCTCCGCCACCCGGAACCCGAGTCGGCGGAAGCGATGAACGTGGCCATAGACGACGTACGGGCATGGGGACTTGATGTCGCCCTCGTCATCGACCGTCTCGTGGACGGTGACCTGCGCGGCATGTTCGACGGTCCGACGACGGTCGGCATCGACCTCGACGCCCCGCTGATCGTCTTCGACCTCTCCCACATCGACCGCAACTCCATCGCGATGCCGATTCTGATGGCGATCGTGGGCGTGTGGCTGGAGCACACGTGGATCCGGCCGGACCGCAAGAAGCGCATCTTCCTGGTGGAGGAGGCGTGGCACATCATCAACTCGCCCTTCGTGGCGCAGCTGTTCCAGCGGCTCCTGAAGTTCGGGCGGCGGCTCGGCCTGTCGTTCGTGGCGGTCGTCCACCACCTCAGTGACGTGGTGGACGGGGCCGCGGCCAAGGAGGCGGCCGCGATCCTGAAGATGGCGTCGACCAGGACCGTCTACGCCCAGAAAGCCGACGAGGCACGGGCCACCGGTCTCGTGCTCGGCCTGCCACGCTGGGCCGTGGAGATCATCCCCTCGCTGACGCCGGGCATCGCGGTCTGGGACGTGAACGGGAACGTCCAGGTCGTGAAGCACCTCATCACCGAGACGGAACGGCCCCTGGTCTTCACCGACCGCGCCATGACGGAGTCCTCCGCCGAGACGCTCGGTGACGACGACGCGATGCGCGCCGCCGACCTGGAGGCGGAGGAACGGGCGGCCGCGTTCGTGGAACAGCACATGGGCGACCGGTACAAGGACTCGTCGGAGTCGACGGTGGCCTGAGGTCTGAGGTCTGAGGCCTGAGGCCTGGGAAGTTACTTGTGGGGCTCGGCGAGAGCGAGAGCGGGATGCGGCGGCACGACGCCTACGAGCAGGACGACAGGTACGGGGAGCGGGGCCGCGGTGGCCCCGCCCCGCGGGAACGGGAACGCGGCGTTCCCGACGGGCTGCTCCTCGGCGTGCTCGCGTTCCTGCTCGGCATGACCGTCATGGTGTGGACGGCGACGGGCCTGTCGGGTCTGTTCGCCAAGGGCGCCTGGCCGGACGGCGTGACGATCCGCCACACGCCGGTGGCCATGCGCTCCCTCATCGGCCGCCCGCACGACCTGCCGGGCGCGTGGCCGGACACCCCCGACGGGCAGCTCTCCGGGTACGGGCTGTTCTGGGGCCTTTTCATCGGCCAGGTGCTCGTGCTGATCGTGCTCGCGGTGTTCGTCGCGGGGACGTTGGCGCGGTGGCGGGCCGTACGGCGGAGGGGCCGGGCGGGGGCCGCTGCCGCTCCGTCGGCCGAACCGGCGCCTGCGGTCACGCCCGCTCCCCGGGCCACCGTCTCGGAGGTCGTCCCGGCGGCTGGGGCGGAACCCCCTGACAGTCACGCGCACGACCAGCACGACCATCGCCACGCGCAGGACCAGCACCACGAGCATCTCGAGCACCTCGCGAGTCCCGTCACACCGGCCGCCGCCCCCATGGCCGTCCCCGCCCCCCGAGGCCCCGTCGTCCTCGGCCCCGCCGAGACCCGGGCTCCCCGGGCCATTCAGGCCATCCGGGACGCCGAGGGTCCCGTCCTCGTCGTCACGTCGTCGGCGAGTGTCTGGGCCGAGACCAAGGACGCCCGGTCGAAGCTCGGCCCCGTCCTCGTCTACGACCCCACCCATCTGTGCGACACCCCGGCCCGCCTCCACTGGAACCCGGCGCAGGGCTGCGAGGACAAGCCCACGGCCGCGTCCCGGGCGGCCGCGCTCCTCGCCCCGATCCGGCCCACCGCCAAACTCGACATGGCCACCGCCGACACGGCCGAGACGCTGCTGCGGAGCTTTCTGCACGCCGCCGCCGTGGACGCGAAGCCCTTCCGGCACGTGCACCGCTGGGCGCAGGGCAGTCAGGTCCAGGAGGCCGTACGCATTCTGCGTACCAGCCCGAAGGCCGCGGCCGGCGCCGCGGGCGAGCTGGAGGCCGCGCTCACCTCTCATCTCGAACGCCGGGACATGGCCCAGGAGTTGACGGCGCGCGCTCTGTCCTCGCTGTTCTCTGTCCACATCCGCGAGGCCTGCACCCCAAACCGAACTGATGCGCTCACCCTGGATTCCTTCGTGAACGAAGGGGGCACGCTTTATGTGGTGGGTGAAGCCATCGAGGATCCCAAGTCGGACCCGGGCGCGATGCCCCTCCTCACGGCCCTCGCCTCAAGCGTGGTCGAGCACGGCCGGCGCATGGCCGAACGGTCATCTGCCGGTCGGCTCGACCCACCAATGGCGCTCGTCCTCGACGATGTCGCCGCGGTGGCTCCGCTTCCCCAGCTGCCGGAGCTGCTGTCCACCGGAGCGGACCGGGGTCTGCCGACCCTGGCCCTCCTCCGCTCCCGGGAACAGGGCCGGGCCCGCTGGCCGCACGCAGAACTCCCGGTTCCCCAGGCCTAGTTGTCCCCGGATCCCTCCAGCACCATCTCGTACTCGTACTTCGACGGGTCCGACGGCACCGGCACGCTCGCCCCGGTAGGGACGAAGCCGAACCGCCGGTAGAACGCCTGCGCCCGCGCGTTGTCCTCGTGCACGTACAGCCGCACCCGCTCCAGGCCCTCCAGTGAGCGCGCCCACTCCACGGCCGCCAGGAACAGCGCCTCGGTCACGCCGCTCGCCCGGTGCTCGGGCCGCACGTACACGCCGACGAGATGCGCCTGCCGCACGTCGCTCGTCTCGCCGAACGCGAGCGGCGCACCGGCCTCCTCGACCAGCACGGTCACAGATCCCCACCACCGGCCGTCCGCTCCCTCGGCGACGAACTGCCGTGCGGAGCCGTCGAGTTCGAACCGTCCGGCCCGTTCCCGCCAGAGCTCCTCGGGCCGCGCGAGCGCGGTCTCGTACGTCTCCAGGAAGGCGATCGGCGCCGCCGGATCGCGCAGGGACGCGAGCCGTATCTCCCGCACCGCCTCCCACTCCTGTGACCGGACAGGACGTACGACGTACTTCTCGGCAGGCTCCATGGGCCGGACCCTACGGGACCGTCGTACCGGGGTACTACGCGTTTTCCGCAGCTCCGGACCACGGTCGGACGCCCCGTCCCGGCCCCTTTTTCTACCTTCGAAGCATGACGATCAGGGCACACGGACTCACCAAACGCTACGGCGACAAGACCGTCGTCCAGGACCTCACCTTCACGGTCAACCCGGGCACCGTCACCGGCTTCCTCGGCCCGAACGGCGCCGGCAAGTCCACCACCATGCGCATGCTCCTCGGCCTCGACGCCCCCACCTCGGGCCGCGCCACCGTCGGCGGCCGCGCCTACGCCGCACACGCCGCGCCGCTGCACGAGGTCGGCGCCCTCCTGGAGGCCCGCTCGATCCACCCGGGCCGCACCGCGTTCCACCACCTCATGGCGCTCGCCCACACGCACGGCGTGCCGCGCTCCCGCGTCGACCACGTCCTCGCGCTCACCGGCCTCACCGAGGTCGCGGGAAAGCGCGTGAAGGGCTTCTCCCTCGGCATGGGCCAGCGCCTGGGCATCGCGGCCGCGCTCATCGCCGACCCGGCCACCGTCATCCTGGACGAGCCGGTCAACGGCCTCGACCCGGAGGGCGTCCTGTGGGTCCGCAACCTCCTCAAGTCCCTGGCCGCGGAAGGCCGTGCGGTCCTCGTCTCCTCGCACCTGATGAGCGAGATGGCCCTGACCGCGGACCACCTCATCATCATCGGCCGCGGCCGCCTCCTCGCCGACACCACCGTCTCGGACCTCGTACGCGAGTCAGGCGCGGCCTACGTCAAGGTCGTCACGCCCGAAGCCGTACGCCTGCGCGAGCTCCTGTCCGGCGCCTCCGGCGTCGACGTCACCGGCGAGTCCCCCGACACCCTGCACGTCCGCGGCACCGACGCCCCGGACATCGGCCGCGCCGCCGCCACGCACGGCATCCCCCTCTTCGAGCTCACCCCGCAGACCGCCTCTCTGGAGCAGGCCTTCATGGACCTCACCCACGACTCGGTCGAGTACCAGGCCACCGCCCTGACGGGAGCAGCAGCATGACCACCGCAGTCCCCTACCGCGTCACCACGCCCCGCGTGCTGCGCTCCGAGTGGCACAAGTTCTGGACCCTGCGTTCCACGTGGATCACCCTCGCCGTCGCGAGCGCCCTCATCCTCGCTGTCGGCGTCACCATGGGCTCGACGTACGACGGCGACGACTCCGAGATCGACACCGTCGTCTTCGTCCTCCTCGGCACCCAGCTCTCGCAGATCTGCGTCGCCGTCCTCGGCATCCTGGTCACGGCGAGCGAGTACTCGACGGGCATGATCCGCGCCTCGCTGACGGCGGTCCCGCGCCGGTCGCCCGTCCTGTGGTCCAAGGCCGCCGTGTTCGCGGCCGTCGCGTTCGCCCTGAGCTTCGTGACGAACGTGGTCACGTTCCTCGTCGCACAGATCTGGCTCTCCGACGGCGACAAGGCGACCTCGCTCACCGACGCGGGCGTCCTCGGCGCCCTCGCGGGCAACGCCGCCGGCGTCACCCTGATGAGCCTGATCGCCCTCGGTCTCGGCGGCCTGCTCCGCTCGGTCCCGGCCGCGATCGGCGCCTTCGTCGGCGGCGTGATGATCCTCCCCGAGATCCTCGGCATGCTCCCGTACGACGCCGTGGACAGCGCCATCAACTACTTCCCGACCCAGTCCGCCGAAGCCCTCGGCTCCGCCACCCGGCTCGCCGACGCGGTCTCGCCCGCCATGGGGCTCCTCTCCCTGACCCTGTGGGCCGCCGCGGTCCTCACGGCCGCGGCCCTGCTCCTCAGGCGCCGCGACGTATGACGCCCCGCGGAACCCTTTCCCGTACGAGGATGAAGCGGTGACGGACGAGGTGACGGACGACAGGACCCAGGGGCCCGAGCGAGCCCCCTTCCCCCTCACCGCTTACGTCCAGCGGCTCACCGAGCGGGTGCGCGCCTTCGACCGGCGCCGCCCGCTCGTCTGGGATCTGCACCTGACGGGCTTCTTCGTGACCGCCGCCGTCATCGACTACGCGGGCGGCGGCTGGCGCAACATCGCCCACAACACCGACGTACGGGGCCCGCTGATCCTGTGCCTGAGCCTCGCTCTGACCGTGCCCCTGCTGTGGCGCCGCACGCGCCCGATGACGGCCCTGGCGGTGATGGTGGCGGCAGGTGTCGTGAACAGCTGGACGGGCGCCCTGCTCCAGGCGGCGCTGGTCCAGCTCATCGTCGTGTTCAACGTCGCGCTGCGCCGCCCCCTCAAGCTCCTTGCCGCCGCCTGCGCGCTGACGATCGCGCCGGTCGTCGTGGGCGTCGCCCGCTATCCGAAGGGCAGTTGGGACCAGCAGATCGTCCCGCAGGTCTGGGCCATCACCCTGGTGGCACTGCTCGGCATCGCGGTCCGCAGCCGCCAGGAGTACACGTCGTCCCTCGTCGAGCGCGCCCGCCGCCTGGAGGTCGAGCGCGACCAGCAGGCCCGGCTCGCCGCGGCCGCGGAACGCACCCGCATCGCCCGCGAGATGCACGACATCATCGGCCACAACCTCTCCGTCATCACGGGTCTCGCCGACGGCGGTTCCTACGCGGCGGCCAAGAGCCCCGAGCGCGCCGGGCAGGCCCTGGAGGCCATCGCGACGACGAGCCGCCAAGCCCTCGCGGAACTGCGCCGTCTGCTCGACGTCCTGCGCGAAGAGGCCGTGCCCACAGCCGAGTTGGCTCCCCAGCCGGCACTCACGGACCTGGATCAGCTGGTCGACGGCGTACGCGCGGCCGGCCTGCCCGTACGCCTCGCGCTGCGCGGCCGCCCCGACTCCCTCGCCCCTGGAAGGGAACTGACGGTGTACCGCGTCGTGCAGGAGGCGCTCACCAATACGCTCAAGCACGCCGGTCCCGGCGCCGCCGCGGCCGTAGACGTCACGTACGGGGACGACGGGGTGCGCGTCAGCGTGACCGACACGGGCCGCGGAGGCCCGGCGCCGGAGCCGGGCGCGGGACGCGGCCTGACCGGCATGCGCGAGCGAACTTCCCTCTACGACGGCACACTTGAGGCAGGCCCGCTGCCCACGCCCCCGGGCGGCTGGCGCGTCCATCTCCACCTCCCGAAGGAACCCTCCCCGTGACCAGCGTGCTCATCGTCGACGACCAGCCCATGCAGCGCTTCGGCTTCCGCATGCTGCTGGAGAGCCAGGACGACCTGACCATCGCCGGCGAGGCGGGCGACGGCGCCGAGGCGGTCCGCCTCACGGCACGCCTCCACCCGGACGTCGTCCTGATGGACATCCGCATGCCGGGCCTCGACGGCATCGAGGCCACGCGCCGCATCGTCGGGTCCGGCGCCCGCACCCGGGTCCTGATCCTCACAACGTTCGACCTCGACGAGTACGCGTACGACGGCCTGCGCGCGGGAGCGTCCGGCTTCCTCGTCAAGGACGCGCTGCCGGAGGAACTCCTCTCCGGGATCCGGGCGGTCGCGACGGGCGACGCGGTGGTCGCCCCGAGCCTGACGCGCCGTCTCCTCGACGCGTACGTCCAGCACTTGCCGGCCACGAACGCACCCCAGGGCCCCGACCCGCGCATCGCCGCCCTCACGGACCGGGAACGCGAGATCCTCACGGTCATCGCCCGGGGCTGGACGAATTCGGAGATCGCCGCGCGCCTGCACCTGGCCGAGTCGACGGTGAAGACCCATGTGAGTCGCATCCTGGCGAAGACGGGCGCCAGGGACCGGGTGCAGGCGGTGATCGTGGCGTACGACGCGAAGCTGGTGGAGCCGGCGTGAATCTGCGGCTTCCTTTATGGTCGGGAACGCAAAAAAGCCTCATTCCCCGAGTTTTCACTCGGGGAATGAGGCTTTTTATCAAAAATAGTTCGGCGGCGTCCTACTCTCCCACAGGGTCCCCCCTGCAGTACCATCGGCGCTGTGAGGCTTAGCTTCCGGGTTCGGAATGTAACCGGGCGTTTCCCTCACGCTATGACCACCGAAACACTATGAAACTGTCAACCGCACCACGCTCTGTGACAAACGTGGGGTTGTTCGTGGTTTCAGAACCAACACAGTGGACGCGAGCAACTGAGGACAAGCCCTCGGCCTATTAGTACCAGTCACCTCCACCCGTTACCGGGCTTCCAGATCTGGCCTATCAACCCAGTCGTCTACTGGGAGCCTTAACCCCTCAAGGGGGTGGGAATACTCATCTCGAAGCAGGCTTCCCGCTTAGATGCTTTCAGCGGTTATCCTTTCCGAACGTAGCCAACCAGCCATGCCCTTGGCAGGACAACTGGCACACCAGAGGTTCGTCCGTCCCGGTCCTCTCGTACTAGGGACAGCCCTTCTCAATATTCCTACGCGCACAGCGGATAGGGACCGAACTGTCTCACGACGTTCTAAACCCAGCTCGCGTACCGCTTTAATGGGCGAACAGCCCAACCCTTGGGACCGACTCCAGCCCCAGGATGCGACGAGCCGACATCGAGGTGCCAAACCATCCCGTCGATATGGACTCTTGGGGAAGATCAGCCTGTTATCCCCGGGGTACCTTTTATCCGTTGAGCGACGGCGCTTCCACAAGCCACCGCCGGATCACTAGTCCCGACTTTCGTCCCTGCTCGACCCGTCGGTCTCACAGTCAAGCTCCCTTGTGCACTTACACTCAACACCTGATTACCAACCAGGCTGAGGGAACCTTTGGGCGCCTCCGTTACTCTTTAGGAGGCAACCGCCCCAGTTAAACTACCCATCAGACACTGTCCCTGATCCGGATCACGGACCCAGGTTAGACATCCAGCACGACCAGAGTGGTATTTCAACGACGACTCCCCCTGAACTGGCGTCCAGAGTTCAAAGTCTCCCACCTATCCTACACAAGCCGAACCGAACACCAATATCAAACTGTAGTAAAGGTCCCGGGGTCTTTCCGTCCTGCTGCGCGAAACGAGCATCTTTACTCGTAGTGCAATTTCACCGGGCCTATGGTTGAGACAGTCGAGAAGTCGTTACGCCATTCGTGCAGGTCGGAACTTACCCGACAAGGAATTTCGCTACCTTAGGATGGTTATAGTTACCACCGCCGTTTACTGGCGCTTAAGTTCTCAGCTTCGCACACCCGAAAGTGCACTAACCGGTCCCCTTAACGTTCCAGCACCGGGCAGGCGTCAGTCCGTATACATCGCCTTACGGCTTCGCACGGACCTGTGTTTTTAGTAAACAGTCGCTTCTCGCTGGTCTCTGCGGCCACCCCCAGCTCATGAAGTAAATTCAATCACCGGTGATGGCCCCCCTTCTCCCGAAGTTACGGGGGCATTTTGCCGAGTTCCTTAACCATAGTTCACCCGAACGCCTCGGTATTCTCTACCTGACCACCTGAGTCGGTTTAGGGTACGGGCCGCCATGAAACTCGCTAGAGGCTTTTCTCGACAGCATAGGATCATCCACTTCACCACAATCGGCTCGGCATCAGGTCTCAGCCTTAATGTGTGACGGATTTACCTATCACACGGCCTACACCCTTACCCCGGGACAACCACCGCCCGGGCTGGACTACCTTCCTGCGTCACCCCATCACTCACCTACTACAAGTCTGGTCCGTCGGCTCCACCACTTTCCTTTCCCCGAAGGGTCCGGAACGGCTTCACGGACTTAGCATCGCCTGATTCAATGTTTGACGCTTCACAGCGGGTACC